>OZ245855.1:0-555000 GCA_965229095.1 Edaphocola sp.
CGAGCTGAACGTAGGCGTAGAGTCTTCGGAAGATTATTCTACGGGGCAGAAATCGAACCGTACCGACCTGAATGTTTCGGCCTCCAAAAGGCTCTTCAACGACCGGCTGAAGATTACCGTAGGCAACGACTTTCAACTGGAAGGTCAGCAGGCGCAAACCCAGCAAAGCAGCCTGATCCCGGGCAACCTTTCCGCCGACCTGCGCTTGTCGCAGGATGGCCGCTTCCTGATGCGGGGCTATAGGGTCAACCAATTGCAGAATATTATAGACGGATATGTAGTGGAAACCGGTATCAGCTTCCGGATGACCATAGAGTACAATAAGTTCAAGTATATCTTCCGGAACTGGGATAAATACCGGAAGCAGCAGCAGGAGAAACGGGACAAGGAAGCAAAGAAAGCAGGTGGCGCAACGCAATAGGCAATAACCAGGTATAAAATTGACGAACAAGCTATAAGCAAATAATGTACAGGTACACCAGATACATCTACGGCTCCTTATTGATTTTATTGGTATTGCAGGCTATGTCCTGTAGTAATTCACGTTACCTGTCCGAGAATGAATCGCTGTACCTGGGCAGCAAGGTAAAGATAACAGACACTTTTGTAGCGAAGAAAGACAGGAGTGCACTGGAAACGGAGCTGGCCGAAGCCGTAAGACCCAAACCCAACGGTTCTTTCCTGGGTATAAGAATAAAACTGACTTTGTATAATATTGCCGGTGTACCCAAAAAGGAAAAAGGTTTCCGGAACTGGTTGCGGAATAAGATAGGAGAACCGCCCGTGCTGGGTACCGATGTGAATATGGATGGCAACAATAGAGTATTGGTCAATATCCTCCAGAATTATGGTTACTTCAGGGCCGAATCGGCGGGCACCAGGTTGACCAGGAAGAAAAAGACCAGGGCCGAATTTGAGATCGCTACCGGGCCGCGCACTTATATCCGGGATGTTTATTTTCAGAAAAGCGATACTTCCAGGCTATCGGCCGACATTAGAGGCAGCAGCGGTAAATCCTTATTGAAGCCGGGCGATCCCTACAGTTTCCAGGCTATCAAAGACGAGCGCCTTCGTATCGATAATGTACTTAAAAATAGCGGCTATTATTACTTCTCTCCCGAATATATCCTGATCGATGCCGATACCGGTATCGGTAGCAACCTTGCCGACCTGGTAGTAAAGATGAAGTACAACGAGATGCCGCGTAATGCCTATAAGCAATATGCCATTCACCAAGTAACCATATTTCCCAATTACCGCCTCAGCAGCAATAATAACCGGAGCCCCAGGACGGCAAACGATTCTGCCAGGGTACAGCCACGGGTTGCTACAGCCGCGGATACGGCGGTTTATGATAATTTCAAAGTGGTGGACCGGCAGCATCTGTACCGGCCTTTCGTGTTTTACCAGGCAATGCAACTGGACCCGGGCGAATTGTACAATAAAAGAGACCAGAACCTGGCCCTGAACAGGCTGGTTACCCTGGGGGCTTTTAAGTTTGTAAAAAATGAGTTTACCCTGGTGCCGGACAGCAGCCAGAATTTACTGGATGTAAGTTACCTGCTCACGCCTTATGCCCGGAAATCTTTTAATACGGAGCTGGGCGGCTTTACGCAAAACGACAGCAGGGGCGGTGTGCGTGGTTCCATCAGCTGGCGCAACAAAAATATATTCCGTGGCGCCGAGATATTTACAGTAAAGCTGACGGGGAGCTTTGAAGCGCAATATGGCGGCGGTGCATTGGCACAACGACCCAATGCTTATAATGTAGGTTTGGAAACCAGCCTCAATATTCCCCGTTTCCTGGTGCCCTTTGTGCTCATCAAACCCTCGGGTATGTATATCCCGAGAACGATCATGTCGATAGCGTACAACTATTCGTTGCGGGCCGGTTTCTATCAGGTCAATTCATTAAGCTTTGCTTTCGGCTATAACTGGAAAGAAAATGCACAAAAGGACCATAAGTTATATCCTTTCAATATTACCCTGGTAAGAACGGATACCATAGATGCGAGTAAAAGGGACCAATTCAACTTAAGCAACCTTATCTACAACGGACTGATCTTTGGCCCTACCTATGAATACACTTACAATTCGCAACTGGACGGTGTACACCGGAAAAGCAATTTCTACTTTAACGGTCAGCTCGATCTTTCGGGCAACCTGGTAGGGATAGCGCAAAAAGCATCGCAGGAAAATAAGCAAAAGATATTCAATTCCAATTATGCCCAATACATAAAAGCCCAGGTCGATTTCCGTTATTATTACAACCTCACGCCCAAATCGGTATTGGCGGCCAGGGCTTTATTCGGTTATGGTTATTCTTATGGTAATTCCAATAGCCTGCCCAATATCAAACAATTTTTCAGCGGGGGAAGCAGCAGTCTTCGTGGCTTCCCATCAAGGCTCGTAGGCCCGGGTACCTTTAACGAATTTTACCTGAAAGACACCACTACTTTTTTTGAAATCCTGGGCGATATCAAGGCCGAGCTGAACATAGAGTACCGGGCCAAACTGTACCGTTTTATCGAAGCAGGGTTGTTTGTAGATGCCGGTAATATATGGTTGTTGCGGGACAACCCCAATTTTCCCGGAGGCAAATTCAGCGGTAGTTTCTACAAAGAACTGGCGGCCGATGCCGGCTTTGGTTTGCGTTTCGATTTCTCTATCCTGTTGGTACGATTGGATTTTGGCTTCCCGATCCGTAAGCCCTGGTTCCCCGAAGGCCAGCGCTGGCGTTTCAACGATATCCGCTTCGGCGACCCTGACTGGCGTAAGACGAACCTGTTCTTCAACCTCGCGATCGGTTATCCTTTCTGATGTCTAAGGTTATCTGTCCCACGCCATGAGCGTATAAAAACATACATCAATTTTCCCACCCTTCGACTGCGCTCAGGGCGACGTTTCATTATAAGGCGTTCTTAAATTTTTGTCCTGCTGAGCGGAGTCGAAGCACGGCAAAAATTTAAGGAGCGCCCTCGGCTGCACTAGGGGTGGCCTGGGTTTTCATTGCCATCATCACCTTTGTTGTCTTCCGTGGCCCTTTTTCGCGCTGCAATACAGGCGAACACACTATTTACTCCTGGACTTCGATATTCATCCTTTTTGCGATTGCAATTCCTGCCGAAAACAGCAGGGATTATCCACAGCGGCCTATAGGAAGGCGAGTTTCGGCTCATATTTAATTGGCTTCTCTTCCTTTGTTTTCCATTCAAAGGTCTTTTTAAAGAAACAACTGTGGAATTTTCCCCTTTGCAGTATAGCTAAGCCGTTTTGCAGCCCCTGGCTGTAGGACACATAAACTTAACATTGGAGCCTTTGCAGTACGCCGTATCCTGGCGATAGGGACGTATAGCTTTGTTCTTGCATGGATCATTAAATAAAACCTGTTGCCATGATGCATATAATGATTGATCGCTTCCTGCTGTGTGCCGACGACTCCCCCCTGTTTGCCGGCAGGACCGCGTTATTCCCATTTACTTTAAAAATGGCGGAGCAGATCTTTCAGGCAACCCGTCGCTTCATGCTGAACGAGATGAAAACGGAAAATTTCAGAATGTGAGGATGATCATAAATTCTTAACCTGGCAAACCGGGAAGGCAAGATAATAGAAAGATTGCCCGGCGCGTTTATTTCCTTACCAACAAACACCATGATATGTCTACCCTTGAGCAAATTCACCAAGTGATCCCCGCTTATTTCGCAGGCAAGCCAGTTGATGCCGTTTATCTTTTTGGTTCTCACGCAAGAGGCGAAGCAACTGAAGACAGCGACATCGATCTGCTGATCCACCTGGATCGTTCGCAGCCAGGCAAAATACCGTTTCATCAATGGCAGGAGGAACTGCAAGCCTTATTTCAATGCCATGTGGATATCATCTCTTACCCGGAAAGACCGGATAGCGGCTCGCGCTGGGCTTTCCACGAAAAAGCAGTCAGCGAGCAACGCCTGCTGTATACCGTTGCCGGCTTTGAGAAAAAGTAAAAGGATCGTCGGGATCGGATAAGTAAAAATATTAAACGAACATAACACTTGCTGTATGAGATAATTAATTATTCAATTATTACATCTTTTACTTAACGTTTTGTCATTTGTCAACGGGCCATTTTATTGGCCTCTCCCATTCCGTTGCCTGTAGGATATACAGCATGAAGGCAATGAAATGTGGAAATCCTTACCAGTATTAGTATCTCAAAAAAAGAATAACCTTTTAACCCCAAACTTCCATAAAATGAAACCAGTCATCTTTCCCCTTACCACGGGTCAGTCAGGTATAGAGATATATAACCTGCAGCAGGTTCTATTACTCTATATTGAAAAAAACAGGCTGAATGTCGAAGATAAAACCCTCATTAACCAAATGCGTTGCTGCGAGACCGACAAGCAATTCTTCGGTTCGGCAACAACCCAATTAGTGACCTTGTTCCGGCAGCAATTCGGTATACAAACACCTCTTGTTCCGGCAGTGGACCAGGCTGTTGCCGACAGGATGAACGCCGGACTTCCGGGTCTTGTACCGGTAAAAGTATTGAGCGGTACTGTTACCTATACTTCCGGCAAACCCTTTCTTTATCCGGAGGGCTATATTGTAAACCTGTATGCTGTCTCTTTCAGGGAACGCTTGCTGCTGGACACAGTTACGGTTACGACCGGCAGCTTTTTTACCTATGATTATACTGGCCCGGAGCTGAGTAACGGCAACCGGGGCGTACAGGCAGTAGCTGTGATTGCAGGTAATGAATACTCCTCCGAAATCAGCTACGATACGACTAAGGATATCACGCTGGATATAGCTATAGACAGCTTCGCCCTGCCTGCGCGCTCCGAGTTCGACATCCTGCAGCAAAAGCTGGATACCGTACTGGAAGGTACGCCTATCGACAACGTGGATGTGAACAATGCAAAGGAGATGGAGTTTCTTTCGGAGACTACAGGAGAAGACCAGTTGCCGATTACCTTAATGGTGGAAGCCTTTAACTGGTATCATATCGGTAACCTGGAACCGCTTTATTTTTACGGGTTGTTCCGTCAGAATATTCCTTCTGAGAAAGAAATGCTCCTGTTCCAGCCTACGGATGTATTGCGAAGGGCGCTGGAAATATCCCGGACCAACAATATCATTCCCCAGGTGTCGGATGAAGAGATCAGTAATTTCCTGAGCATACTGCAGGAAGAAATCATCAACGACATGATGCGTAAGCCTGAAACGCAAGGACCCAAAGAATCGGCTACTTATTATATTCTCAACTACATCCTGAATAATCCGGACAAAACAACTGCCTTCCTGAAATATTATTTCGGGTTCGTTCCATCCGACAAAGAGCCTGATTTCTGGGCCTGGTTACAGACGGTCGACCAATTTTATAACGGGTTCCAGCAACGGCTTAAGGCAGCACTAAGCGTAGCTATGCTCAGCTTCAGCATTCCGGCCATCAACAACCGTGTAATCGATATCCTGCAGGGACATCCCCGTGAAGGTGATCCTAAGCTCCCTGTTCAGTTGGATCCCAACAACCCGGATCCTTCGCTGCTGACCTCATTTACCGTACAGGATATCTACGTGATCGTTATGAATGCACACCTGAACGATCCCAGGCATTTCTTCTATCCCGACGATATTATCGGTGATAATGACAAATTGCGCGACCAGGATCTGGCCGATCGTATTTACCGGAATCTCGGCGCAGCCTATCCCGATCGTGCTACCGGCTTCCAGATCGCACGGGAAGGAGATACGCCTTTCCCTTCCCTTAAAGCAGGGCTTTCCGTATTTACAACCCTCAATCCCTCCTTCGACTTCAGAACGGTTTCTATCTTTGACCTGAAGGGCAATACACAGGGTTATAATTTTGAGGGCATCGAAAATTCCGACACCTTCATCAATGAGGTGGGTACGATGCAAAGACTGATGCTGCTGACTACCGACTACCCGATCATATCGGCCCTGGCCAGCAAAGGATTGGTTTCTTCTCTGCACATCACACAGAAAGCCTTGCCCGAATTCATCGATGAGTTCACCGATCTTACCGGCAGTGTAAAGAATGCGGCCAGCCTGCATTTTGCGGCTACCTCCACTGTTACCTTCAATATGGCCAGGGCATTGAGCCTTGTACCCGATGGCCTGTTCCAGTTCGATACCATCAATTCCGATATACCTGTTGTCGATCCTAATAACCCCGGTGGTCCGCAGGGATTGCAGATGATGGCTGCCCAGTCCTTCAGTGCATTGGCCGTGCCGCCTGCCGATCCTTATGCCGAATGGCGTACGCTTTTCGGTTCCCTCGACAATTGCAATTGTACGGAATGCCAGTCTATCTTCAGCCCTTCGGCTTACTTTGTCGACCTGCTTCAATTCCTGAAGTCGAACCTGTCGGCAGTATACCAGGAGCTGGTGAAACGTCGCCCCGATATTATCGACATCGAGCTGACCTGCGCCAATACCAATACGACGCTTCCGCAGATCGATATCGTGAACGAATTGCTGGAAGACCTGGTGAGCAAAGGCTACTATGAAAGTGGCGCCTATAAGATGTATGCCCGCCAGACCATTGCCAATGCAAATGTACAGCGTGCTATTCCCGAATATATCAATACCAACAATACCAATGTGGTGTTGCAAACGACTACAGGAACCACTACGGTAAATATCCTGACGCCATATCCCATCCTGAAAAACACGACCTATCCCTGGACCCAGCCTTACAATTTCTTCAAACGCCAGGTAGACGGGCACCTGGAACTGGCCGGTGTTAAAGGCTATGAGATCAGCCAGCGTTTCAGCGGACAGAATATGCTGGATGCCTGGACCGATTACGGATATGTCTCCGAATACCTGGGCATCGCCAAGGAAGTATTTCAGCTATTGGTAAATCCGGCTACTACAGTTGCCTTACAGACGGCTTATGGCTTTAAGATGGCCGGCAGCGTTATGGCACCTATTGCCGATCCTAAAAGCAGGGGCACCTTCATTACTGTATCCAACAATCCCATTGCAGGCACGTACTGGCAGAAAGTGATGGCCGGCAGAGTAGATGTCTTGCTGCAGCAAACAGGCCTTACCTACAGGGAGCTGCTGGAATTGCTGGATTGTTATACGCTTAACCCCAAAGTCAGTCCTACAGCCAGAAAGATGGCGATCCTGAAAAATGATCCGGCCGTGGGTGACGATACCTGTGACCTCAGCAAGCTGAAAGTGGATGGCATGGATAATACAGCGATCGCGCTGTTGTATCGATATGTGCGGCTGGCGCGTATCCTGAAATGGACTTATTATGATCTGGATAAGGCGATGATGGCCCTGAACGCTTCCAACATCGACAGCATCTCCTTTGCAGCGCTGGGCCAGATAGCTTATATACAGCGTACGCTGAACATCAGCGTGGAAGATACGGCAACGTTCTGGCTGGATATTCAACAATTTCCCTATAGGGATTACAGCAGCAGTGAGCCCAAAGATATACCGGACCAATATACCCGCATCTTCCGTAATCCTTTGCTGGCCGACCTGGATGCGACCGATTATCCTTTCCAGCCTGTACCTTCAGCCACACCGATAGCCATAGGCATTATAGAGAACTACCTTTCAGGCATATTGCAGATCCCGGGTTCGGACCTGAAACTGCTGCTGAATAACCTGTTCCCGGCTGCAACCGCCATTATACCCAACCTGGGTAATCTCAGCATCATCTATCGTGCGGCCGTTATGTTGAAAGGCTTACAGATCACCGTAAAAGATTTCATCTTCTATAAATTATGGATCGTTGAAAGTGCGTATTTCGGAAGCCCTGCTCTAGGCTGGCCTGTACTGCCTGCTGAGGCCTTTGACAATCCTTACGATACGATCCGGTTCATTGCCTTTGCAAAAGAGCACAGGAATACAGGTGTCGGAACCGCACAGGTGGATTACCTGCTGCGCGACAAGCCCCTGGATGCGACTACCGATGCCGCGCAGAACAAAGCATTTTCTGCATTGCTGACCAGTATGAGGTCTGCTTTGGTAAAAATGTTCTATGCAGAATATAACGACCCTACCAATGATACCGGTAGTGCATTGCTGCAAAAGATACTGGGCCAGATTATGAATGGCGACCAGGCTGCGCAGTTGATCAATATCATACAACGTGTGGTACCGCCGTTACAATCGCCATTGTATAACGAAGCCGACAGAAGCTTTATCCGTGATGAAATGTCTTTCTTCCTGCCAGGAGGAGCAGATCGTCAATTGGCAGACAATACAGCTCCCGGGTATATGAGCAATATTACAGCCCGTAGAAGTTTTGTATATACCTGCCTGCAGAATTATATTATCGAATCACAACTAAAGCCTTATATCGACAGCTCTCTGGCCACCGAATTTGGCCTTAGTCCAGACGCCGTCCGCCTTTTAATGGCCAATATCGTGACTGTGGATATCGGCGGGGGCAGCTATCGCCCTGGTTACGACGTCTTGCTGTCACCATTGTTCGTAAAGAGCAGTGAGGTGCTGGATCGCTGGACAACAATCAATTTCAAAGCCCAGTTCCACGTGCTGCTGATGATGGATAAAAATGCTTTACTGGCAGGGCTCTTCGGGCTTGATGTCGTGGATATGAAATATATGTGGCAGAATGAGATTTTGACTAATAATGTCTACCCCATCTGGCCATTGCGCAATACAGCTAATGTATTGCCGGTTCCCGGAACTTTCGGTATCATGAACATACCCTACCAATCCTTCCTTATCCTGCTTAACTGGATGCAGGTAAGGGTTTTCGTAGGAGACGATATGGCCTTATTCTATGAAACGCTACTTCAAAAGTTCACAGGAACTATCTCAAAGGCTGATTTCCTTAAAAATGTCATTGCTATATTCAAGATCAATGCTGAAGATGTAAATACCCTGCTGGACATCAGCATGCCTGGTGCCCCGGCCAATCAGGGAGTGCTGAATGTATCTTACAGCAATGACGATTATTTGTACCCCTTTATGTACCTGCGCCTCATCGATTGCCTGGAAATGCAGTACCTGCTGCCCTCCACAATGACGAGCCTGTACACCATTGCGCAGTCGGTGCGTAAAGCGTCGCGCTTGCTGACCCCGGCTACCGATCTTACTCAGGATGATGTAAACGAAGTGATACAAGTAGTAAAGGCGAAATATAGTGATACCGAATGGCTGGAGGCCATAAGACCGGTAAACGACACCCTGCGTGTCGAACGCCGTAATGCCCTACTGGCTTACCTGCTGGTAAATCCGCCTACCGATTACAAGGCACAATGGTACACCATTAACGACATCTATGATACGCTGATGCTGGATGTGGAAATGACACCCTGTATGCCGACCAGTCGTATTGTGCTGGCCACTAATACCGCGCAATTGTGGGTAGATCGCGTGCTGCTCGGGTTGGAAAAATACCAGTCCGGTCCCGGTACCTGGTCGAGGCTCAAGCTGAGTGCAGTACAGGCACGTCAATGGCAAACCTGGAGAAACCTGTACCGGGTATGGGAAGCCAACAGGAAGATCTTTATCTACCCCGAGAACTGGATCGAACCGGAGCTCAGGGACGGAAAGTCTCCCTTCTTTACGGAGCTGCAGAAATTCCTGGATCAGAACGACATCACAGATCAAAATGTAGAAGATGCTTACCGCACTTACCTGGAACGCCTCGATGAAGTATCGCACCTGCAGATCGTGGGTGTGTACCGCGAAACAGAACAGGATTACAGGAGCTTTACCTATCCCAACAATGATGTGCTCCACGTATTTGGCCGTACACCATCAAGCCCGCATATCTATTACTACCGCAAACGCGTGGCCGGTGAATGGACGGCATGGGAAAAGATGGATACCCAGATTGATGGCGATCATTTCATCCCGGTAATGTGGCGTGGCCGTCTCCGCTTCTACTCGTTGATGATCTCGCCGGACCAGGAACAGCAAACAGGTGGACTGTCTTTACCTGGCGGAGCCGATGTAAACATGCCGCCCGCACCTTCCCGCTGGAAAGTGGAGCTGGCCTGGACAGAGTACAAGAATGGTGCCTGGTCGCCCAAACAGATGGCCAAAGAGCCGCTGTACAGCAATGCCCTTTCTGTGGAAACGCCGAAGAACATCGACCAGATCTTCTACTATTACGACGATCGCCGGAATACAAAACGCTGGTATTTCAACAATTTCCAGGAGGAGCAAAAGAAGCATTTCAATTTCTTCTGTAAGGTCGATCCGACAGGTGAGCTCCGGTTCATGATATGGGAAACCATGACCTCGATCTCGAATGGCTACCTGAGTCACCAGCTTTTTGCACCCAATAGCCCCTTCAACCAGGCGGGCATCGTACCTTTTAATGCCTCCGATCCTTATTTCTATATGCGGAAACAGGAATACTTCGACAAAGCGATTAGGTTCCTGCAGAATAACCCAAGCTTTATGGAGACCTGGGGCGACAGGGTAGGTTCCTTCATCGTGAAGTACAATGGCGTAGTAGCCTACAGGCCGGAATTCGAGAGTATGAATCCCAATTTTTATTCTGTCATTCCCCAGAATGCTTACGAGATCGCCGATACGCGCTATCATTACACCCGTTCTACTTCGGTAGGCTATGCGCATTATCCCGAGAACAACATGCAATTGCTTAACCGCGCTCCGGATACAGATAGTGGCAAGATGGATGGAAAATATCTTGTGTTCCCCAGGCAGATGCCGCAAAATTATGTGGCGCCGCAACGCATCGGTATGCCTTACTTCTTCTATCAGGATTACAACAACAGCTTCTTTGTAGAAAAAACCATGGTGAGCATTACCGTGCAGAAAGTGCTGAGCCCTGTTTTTGTCGCTTCTCCACCGATATTCATAAGTGGTTTCAATATGATACCCGGCGTTACCATGCTGTCGCCTTTTAATGGTATTTTACCCACGATTTCCTTAAGTAATGTGCAGGGTGTCTCTTCGCTGAAATATCCTGTTTTTACGACCATACAGGTGCCACGTTACCGCTTCCATAATTTCTATCACGACAAGGTGGATACCTTTATGGAAACACTCTATCTGAAAGGCATTGATGGATTGATGGAAAGAAGCTATATCAGCGGCCTTCCCGATAATATAAGCTTTGCCGGCAACTACCAGCCTACGGCCAATGTAGATACACGGTATCCAAAGAACAATATCGACTTCGATTTCGAAAGCTCATTCTCGTTGTATAACTGGGAGCTGTTCTTCCATATACCGTTGCTCATTGCCAATAAGCTAAGCCAGAACCAACGTTTTGCAGAGGCACGTAAATGGTACCACTATGTCTTCAACCCCATAGGAGGAGACAATGCATTGCCATCCCGTTTCTGGAATTTCCCGGTATTCTACGACAATGCAACCAGTGCTACGACCTCTTCCCCTGCTTCGATCATGAACGATCCGAACCTGCAGCAGAATATCAACCGTTGGGCTAATGATCCTTTCAAACCCCACCTGGTAGCCCGTACCCGTGTTTCGGCTTATATGAAGAACACGGTGATGAAGTACCTCGACAACCTGATCGCCTGGGCCGATAACCTCTTCCGCACCGATACGCGGGAAGCGATCAATGAAGCCACATTACTGTACGTGCTGGCCGCCAAGCTGCTGGGCCGCCCGCCGGTGACCATACCGGCCAGGGCCAAGCGTAAAACCAAGACCTATAATACACTGGCTGCGGCCGGCCTGAATGCCTTTTCTAATGCCCTGGTACAGATCGAAAGCCTGTTGCTGCCTTCCGGCGCCACTACCGTTGGCACGGTGAACAGCCAGCTCCCGGTAACCACAGGCAGTATGTTCTATTTCTGCTTTGTGCCAAATGATAAGCTGGCTTCTTGCTGGAGCATAGTGGGCGATCGCCTGTTCAAGATCCGGAACTGCATGAACATCGATGGTATAGAGCGCGAGCTGGCCTTGTTTGCACCGCCTATAGACCCGGCATTGCTGGTGAAAGCCGCAGCCTCCGGCCTGTCGCTGGCCGATGCGCTGGCCGATATGAACGCACCGTTGCCTTTATACCGTTTCAATGTCATGTCGCAGAAAGCGACCGAGCTGACCCAGGAAGTCAAGGCGCTCGGAGGACAATTGCTTGCTGCCCTGGAAAAGAAAGATGCTGAGGTACTCGCCTTACTGCGCAGCGGACAGGAGATCAAAGTGCTGCAAGCGGCCACGCAGGTACGTGAGTTGCAGATCGACGATGCACAAACCCAGATTGAGGGCTTACAGCGGCAGAAGCTGATGACCACACAACGCCGCGACTATTACCAGAGGTTGCTGAACAATGGCCTGAACAACCAGGAATCTATGCAGCTCGAGCTGATGCAGGCCAATATCCCGCTCAGCATTGCGCAAGGTGTGATGCAGACCCTGTCCGGCGCATTGTATGCTATACCGCAGATCACGCTTGGTGTATTCTCCTTCGGTGCTACGATCGGTGGTTTGAATATAGGTTCGCTTATCGGTGCGGGTGCTACGGCAATGGGTGCCATTGCCGCCGTGAACTCGGCGAAGAGCGCGATGGCATCAACAAGAGGGGGATACCTTCGCCGCCAGGAAGACTGGCAGCAACAACTGACCCTGGCCAATACCGAGCTGACACAGCTTGAGAAGCAGATACTGGGCGCCCAGATCCGTAAATCTATAGCCGAGGTAGAGCTGAAAAACCATAAGCTGCAGATCCAGAATGCACAGGATATGGATACTGCCATGCACAATAAATATACCAACGAGGATCTGTACAACTGGATGATCGGCCAGATCTCCTTCACTTACTTCCAGGCGTACAAGCTGGCCTACGATATGGCTAAACGTGCTGAAAGGAGCTACCGGAACGAACTGTCGCTGGCTACCTCCGACTTCATACAATTTGGTTATTGGGACAGCCTGCACAAAGGATTGCTTTCTGGTGAGCAACTGGCCTACGATATCAAGCGCATGGAAGTTTCTTTCCTCAACCTGAACAAGCGTACGCTGGAACTGAATAAGGACATCTCATTGGCCGCCTTAAATCCTGTTGCGCTGATGAGGCTGCGCTCCGGTCAAGGTTGTGAGATCGATCTGGAAGAATGGCTGTACGATATGGATTATCCTGGCCAGCACATGCGCCGTATCAAATCGGTGAGCGTATCGATACCTTGTGCCACAGGACCATATACCACGATCAGTTGTAAGCTTTCCCTGCTGAGCAGCCGCTATCGTAACGCACCTAATGCACCGTATGCCGAGAGTGCGAATAACTTCACCTATCTCTATGGCAATATCCAGTCTATAGCAACCAGCAGTGCCCAGAACGATAGTGGTATGTTCGAACTAAACTTCCGCGACGATCGCTATTTGCCTTTCGAAGGCGCTGGCGCTATCGGCAAGTGGAAGATCGACCTGCCCGCTGCTTATGCCCAATTCGATTATGCAAGCATTGCTGATGTGATCCTGCATGTCAAGTACACGGCGCTCGACAATGGTGCGTTGGCACAAGATGCAAAAGACAATATATCCGATATGGTAAAATCGATCGACAACGGCGCCGAAGGATTGTTCAGCGTGTTTGATCCCAAAGCAGATTTCAGCGCAGGCTGGCAGATGCTGTTCCCCGCAACCGGTACCGGTACTATGGTACTGAAAGGGCTGAAAGATCGCCTGCCTTACCTGGTACAGGCGGGAGCGAACATCAAGATCAAGGAGGTACGCCTTTATACCGATAACAGTCATTTGAATGTAGCGATCAATACGACAGGTGTAAGTGCTATTGCAGATGGCGCCTATTACCGCTACGCCCTGGATAGTATGAATGCTGCCATCACCGACCCACTGAGCATCAGCGTAGGGATCACTGGTGGAACGCTGAAGCCTACGGACATCGGCAGAGCATGGCTGGTATTACATTACACCGTAGATCTGGCTTAACTAAAATGAGTTCAAGAAATGCTATAAACACCCAATGACATGGCTACAGAAAATCAAAATAGCCAGGGAGGCGCCCCGCAAGGACGGGGCGCCACTTCCCCCCTGGATCAATATACGCGACAACCGCAACAAGAAGAAGATAAAAGTCCTTATTATAAATCGCAGGCGCCATCGATCAGCCTGCCCAAAGGCGGAGGAGCGTTAAAGGGAATAGACGAGAAGTTCTCGGTGAATGCCGTAAATGGTACAGCCGGACTGGAGTTGCCTTTGCCCTTTACACCCGGCAGATCCGGTTTTACACCTGCGCTGGGCATTAACTACAGCAGCGGCGGCGGTAACAGCGAGTTCGGGCTGGGCTGGGCGCTCTCCCTGCCTGCCATACAGCGCAAAACCGATAAGAAGCTGCCCGAATATAAGGATGCAGCAGAAAGCGATGTATTCCTGCTGGCCGGCGCCGAAGACCTGGTGCCTTATATTTATGCACCCGATGAAATGGCACCGATCGTACCGGCAGGCTTCACCGTAAAACGGTATCGCCCCCGCATCGAGGGCCTTTTTGCCCGTATCGAACACATTCGTAAGAACGATACCCCCGGTAATTCCTGGTGGCGGGTAACGACCAAAGACAATATCGTTACCTATTATGGCCTGACGGAAGAAGGCCGTATTGCCGATCCGGAGTATGGTTACCGCATCTTTAAATGGCTGCCACAGCTGGTTACTGACCATAAAGGAAATATCCAGCAGTATCTCTATCGGGAAGAGAACCTGGATAACGTACCCAGTATGGTACAGGAAAACAACCGTCGCCGGGATGATCTGCCAAAGTCCTTTACCAATAAATACCTGAAGGAAGTACGGTACAATAACAATACTGCCTATTACATCGACGATACAGATACCTACATGCCTTCGCTAACCGCAACGGCCCTGGCGAATATGGTGTATGCTTTTTCGCTGGTGCTGGACTATGGCGAGCATAATACACTACATCCCGAATATGAGCTGCCTGCAGGCAGTAAATGGACTTGCCGCAACGATGCTTTTTCCGATTTTAGGGCAGGCTTCGAGGTCAGGACCTACCGGAAATGTAAGCGTGCCCTGATGTTCCATCGTTTCACAGATCTTAATGCCGGCTCGCCCACCTTAGTGCGGTCGCTCGATCTGGTCTATGAACATGATGGTACTGCAGCGGACGGATTGGTAGAAGTAGATTATATTAAAGCGGCACAGCAGACCAGCTATCTTACCCAAACCATCAGTCCACGTGCTTATTATCGTGATGTCTTGCCGGCAATCACTATGGAATACGAACCCCTGTCATGGAATACAGAATTGAAAACCGTTGCAGCCGAAGATTTTCGGCATGCCCCGCAGGGTCTTACAGGCCCTTATCAATGGATCGATTTTGAAGGAGAAGGGATCAGCGGTATCCTCAGCGAGCAGGGCAATGGCTGGTTTTATAAGAATAACCTGGGCAACGCCCATTTCGCTCCTGCCCGCAGCATTGCGGAGAAGCCCAGTTTCCGGGGGCTCGGCAACGGTCTGCAATGGCAGGACCTTGATGCCGATGGTCGCAGGCAGGTAGTTGCCCGCAGCGGCAATGTACGTGGCTTCTGGGAACTGACCGATGAGCAGGAATGGCAGAACTTCGAAGCTTTTGAAGAACATACCAATATCAATTGGAGTAGCCCTTTCACTCAAATGCTCGACCTTAATGGGGATGGTCGCCCCGACCTGCTCTTAACGGAAGACCGTGCCTGGACCTGGTTTCAAAACGAAGGGAAGAAAGGCTTTGGTGAAGGCGGAAGTGCTGCCGCCTTTATCGATGAAGAAAAAGGCCCCGTATTGCTGTTCCGCAGTCAGGCACAAAGCATATTCCTGGCCGATATGAGTGGCGACGGTCTTACCGATCTGGTCCGTATCGGGAACGGTTCCGTATGCTACTGGCCCAATATGGGCTATGGCCGCTTTGGTCGCAAAGTAACGATGTCTTATGCGCCGGTATTTGCAGCTGCTGACCAGTACAACCCGCTTTACCTGTCGCTCTCCGATGTAAGCGGCACAGGTGCTGCGGATCTTATCTACATCAAGGAAGGCAAATGTACCGCCTGGTTCAATCTTTCGGGCAACGGCTTTTCAGAAGCACACGATATCAGCAATCTGCCGGCCACCGATCCCTACAGCAAGATCGCTGTGATGGACTTCCTGGGTAACGGAACCGGTTGCCTGGTATGGAGTAGTCCATTACCTCAGTTCGCTTCAGCACCTTTGCGCTATATCGACCTGATGGGCGGTGTTAAGCCTTATCTGCTGAAGACTTACCACAGTGGTATGGGTAAGCGCATAGACCTTGCCTATAAAAGCTCTACGCAGTTTTACCTGGAAGACAAGCAGAATGGTCGCCCCTGGGCTACCTTACTGCCTTTCCCCGTGCATTGTGTGTTGGAAGTCACTACGGCCGATATGGTAAGCGATACGAAGTACACGCAAACCTACCGCTACCGGCATGGCTACTATGACCACGAAGAAAGAGAGTTTCGCGGATTTGGCTATGTAGAAACGACCGATATCGATAGTGCAGCGGTATCGGATAACGAAGACCTGGATCAGAAACCGGTGCTGACCAAAACCTGGTACCATACCGGTGCCTGGATCCGGGAAGCAGCACTTGTTGATCAGTTTAAGAAAGAATATTTTCCGATTACGGATTGGGACGATGATGTCGAGATGGCTACTTTCCCGGCAGGTTTAAACGCACAGGAAACAAGAGAAGCGCATCGTGCCTTGAAAGGTTCAGCCTTGCGCCAGGAACTGTATGCGCTCGATGGCAATCCTGTACCTTATACCATTACCGCTTCGGCTTACCAGGTCAACAAGATACAGGCACTTGACAACAACCGTTATGCCTCTTTCCTGAACTATCCAGTACAGAACATCGTATTCAATTGCGAGCGGAACCAAAATGATGCCCGGGTATTACATGATCTTAGCCTGGAAGTGGACTTGTATGGCAATGTGAAGAAAAAAGCCCAGATAGCCTATAAAAGAAAACAGTTGCCTTCCTCCCCGCAGAAAGTGCGGGAAGAGCAGGGCAAAATGCACATTATCTATACCGAAACAGGATACACCAATGATGTAATAGCAGCAAACGCTTATCACTTGAGATTGCCTTATGAGGTGAAAATGTATGAGGCTAATGTTAGTACCGCAGCAGTAACCGGTGGTGCCTTATGGACCGTGGATACGCTGCTGCCTAAAGTAGCTGCTGCCCAGGAAGTGGACTTTGCCGATACAGCCGCGGCAGATCAGAAGCGGTTATTATCCTGCAATCGTACCCTGTTCCTGGCCGATGATGTCGGAGGACCACTTGCCTTGGGTGCGATAGAAGGACTGGCATTGTCTTATGAAAGCTATCAGCTGGCCTTTACGCAAAGAACAATGGATGTCAACTATGCTTACAAGATAGATGAGTCGGCTATGCTGACCGAGAATGGATATATTGCCACCGATAACTATAGCCGGTATTGGCTGCCATCCGGCACCATTGATTATTTCTATGATAGTCTTGACCCGGAAAGCCCTGTAAGCCTTAAAGACAGTTTTTATACCCCAAAGAAATATATTGATCCCTGGGGTGGCAAGACCAAAGTTACCTTCTCCGGCAATAGTCATTGGCTGTTACCTGAAAAGATAACAGATGCCAAATGGAATGCAACTTCAGTTATGGCCTATGATTGGCGGTTGTTACAGCCCGTAAAGGTGCAAGACCCTAATCAGAATATTTCCGAATTGCTTTATGATGTCCTGGGAATGCCGGTGGCCATGGCGCTGAAAGGCAAGGACGATGGTACAGAAGGGGATACCCTTGCCGGCATTGACTTGTTTAGCATCACGGACAGCAATGCCAGGACAGCCTTCTGGAATAACCCGGATGTGGCCAAAGCAACGCTCTTACAGGGCGCGACCTGGCGCTGCATTTACCGGTTCGGCGACCTTACTGCAGGTGCATCCGTAGGCATGATCGCCCGCCAGCAGCATGTTTACAACCCAGTACCCGGGCTGACAGCCGATCTGGTGTTGCGGTTGAGCTATAGTGATGGCTTTGGGCATGTCCTGATGCACAAAGCACAATGTGAACCTACGATAAGTAACAATAACCGGTCCTGGATCGGTAGCGGACGTACGATCTACAACAATAAGGGAAAGGTAGTGATGCAGTTCGAGCCTTATTTCAGTGTCGATCACCAATGTGACAGGGCGGAGCAAGCCTCGGCAGATGGGGTAAGTCCTAAAAATTATTATGATCCCCTGGGCAGAATATTCCGTACCGAGCTCCCTGACGGCAGCTATAGGAAAACGGAATGGACGGCCTGGCAGCAAACCCAATGGGATAATGTAGATACGGTATCCCTCACCGATGGAGTCCAAACTATCGAAAGCGATTGGTACAAGCGACGCAAAACCGGCGGTGATCTCAATAGCATACCCGGAGAAGCTGATGCCGGGCAAAAAGCTTTATTCCTGGCTGATACGCCAACGGTGATCCATACGGATACCCTGGCCCGCCCCTTTTATACCATACAGCATAACCGCTATCGTGATACCGATGACGATCCGGTGGATCAATGGATTGAAAGTTATGAGAACCTGGATGTTCAGGGCAACAGGCTGTCGGTTGTGGATGGCAAACGGAATACCGGCAATCCCGCTTGGGATATCCTGAACCTGGAATACTGGTATAACATGATACAGGCAGCAGGCCGGCAAAAAAGTATAGATAAGGGAGAAGAAGTTACCTTGCTCGATGCCGGCGGACAACCTGTTTTTCGCTGGGATTCCGAAAGCAGGGTTTTTGTCACAGAGTATGATGTCTTGCGGAGGCCTGTCCGGAAAGTAGTAAGTATCCCCGGTGATAATTTTTTATCGGAGGAATGGGAATATGGTGAAGGGCAGACCGGTGACACTTTATATAATCTCAGGGGGAAATTATACAATTATTATGATGGCAGCGGCCTGCAAAAGGTCAGCGTCTACGATTTCAAAGGAAATGCACTACAGGCAAAGCATCAGTTCATGGAGGATCCTGAGATACTTAACGTGGATTGGTTCAATCCCCCGGTTTTGAGCAGTCTTGATATCTATACCGTATTTACCGTCTATGATGCGCTGAACCGTCCTGCGATACAAAAGGACCCGGGAAACAATGTTACGCGTAATACTTTCGACAGGTCGGGTGCGTTGAATGGCGTTTATCTTACGCCGGACGGAGAAACTGAAAAAGTATATGTAGCCGATATTCATTACAATGCCAAAGGCCAACGTTTGGCGATATGGTATGGTAATAAGGCTAAAACAAGCTATCAGTACGATGCTGATACCTATCGTGTAACTCGGATTTATACACAGAATCTGAACCCTGCAAGCCCCGGCAACACACAAGTGCTCCAGAACCTGAATTATTATTACGATCCGGTAGGCAATGTGACCCGGATAACCGATTTCGTATTGCAAACAGTCTTTTTCAACAACAGTCTTATCGATCCTTCTCAGGATTTTACGTATGATGCCTTATACCGTCTTGTAAAAGCAAAAGGACGGGAGCATAAGAACAGTGCTGCGTTCAATACCGGGGATAATACCGACGACGGTAATTATCTGCAAAGCAGCAATATGCCCTGGGATATGGGCGCTTTGCAGAACTACTGCCAGCGTTATACTTATGACCAGGTAGGCAATATATTGAGCTTAAAACACATTGCTACTGTAGGAGGATATACCCGGGAATATAATTATGATAACGGGAATAACCACCTCCTGCATACAGATGTGAACAGCGATGTGCTGCCACAGCCTCCGTCTTTTGCTTACCAGCACGATGGCCGGGGAAACATGACCCGTATGCCTCATCTCTCTCTGATGGGCTGGAACGCGGCCAATGAATTGTCGACGATAACCAGGGGAACAACCCATGCTTATTATCAATACAGCAATGGCACGCGGATGCGCAAATACATAGACAAAGGTAGCCTGAAAGAAGAGCGGCTTTATTTAGGGAATTTCGAGATTTACCGTAAATTTACAACGGACCCTGCTAATCCTGCCCTGAAACGAATAACAATACATATCGCTGATAATGGCGGAAGGATTGCGATGCTGGAAAAAAGAAAGATCGGCTCAGCGCTGGACGATAACAGTACGGCGGCAGACCTGACCCGTTATATTTTCGGCAACCACCTCGGCAGCGCGTCCCTGGAGCTGGATGGGGCAGCAAGCACCATCTCTTACGAGGAGTACCATCCCTATGGCACTACCAGCTACCAGGCCAGTGATGCCACGATTAACCCGGTTGCCAAGCGATACCGCTATACCGGCAAAGAACGGGATGAGGAAAGCGGCTTGTATTACCACGGCGCAAGGTATTATATACCCTGGCTGGGAAGATGGACTGCGGTAGATCCTTTAGTACAAAAGTATGCGGGAATGAGCCCCTACAATTATTCGTTTAATAACCCGGTGGTACATAGTGACCCAAGCGGTGCGGACCCGAAAGGAGGAGATGAGGATACAGCAAAAGTGCCAAAGGGCGTTAGGGACGGAGGCGTGGCTGGATGGTATAAGGGTAGCCCTAATGAAGGCGGCTCAACGGTTGTAATAAAAAACGTCATGTTAAAAGAGGTTGTCGTTTCCGGAAAACCGGATCCGCTTACCGATGAAGCCAAAGCCAGGATCAGAGAAGATGCGTTCACCAATACGATGATGTCCTCTTTTTCTTTGGAAAATATTTTCCCTACTACACTTATTGTTACAGGGGATCTGTCTAAAGCCGGACCATCGCCAAAGGAGTTTGATAAACAATTAAATGCGGAAATTGACAGGCTTACAAAATTCGCTTTAAGAGGTGTGGCCAATAACCTGTCGGAAATGTTTTTGCTTACCCGGTATCAAAGAGAGAATATAGATTTTTCGGGCGATTTTATTGACTTGATCAAGGCCGATCCGGCCTTTAAAGATTTTGAAAAAGAATCGCTGCAAGCTTTTAAGAATGATCCTACGCTTAGTACTTATACCAAAGATATCGGACTTGGAGGCGATAGGGGATCATTACCGCTTTATACGCTGGATGTAACGGTGAATAAGCTTCTTGAGCAAGCGACACATCTGGGTCCGCTAACACCAAGGATACCTATAGACCCTGATAGAGCGAAAACAAGTGCCACGATCCAGAATCCATTAACCTGGGCATTGAGGCATGCCAATATTATGGCTTTCGCTAATTATAAAGATGGCAAACTGGAAAGTATACACTATGACATAAGGGATAAGCTGGATTTAAATCCACACCCGGGAGAAACGGCTTACAATGCATTTGCCATACCCCTCGGTTTTGCCTGGAACAGCATGTTAGGACATTCCTTCCCAGACACAAGAACTGTATTTGATATTAAATATTAATTAACCATGCGTTACTATCTCACTTTATTAATTTGCCTTATGCTGTCGTGCAATTCAGGAATAGATGGCTTTTATAAAACAAGTCACACCGAAGACATCGATGTATTGCCGCTGATAAAACCCTATCGGCTCTGGACCCCTATCCCCAACAAATCGACCTGGGCCCTGGATTTTAGTAAGAAGGTAAGCGTTGGCACTGACCTGCAAATTTCTCAAATGCAGGTATGTCAGATCAATGTCAACAACGGTATTATTTATGGACACTGTGCGCAGCAAAGCCAGGCAATGAACCATGCTTATTTTGTGATCATACCGGGTAGCCATGTGGAAAAAATATTTGAATCCAAGTACACATGGGATGCCTACCTGAGAGCACATAATAACAATAGCGATGTTTTATATGACGTTAACGATGTCTATGCCCGGTTCAATGAAAAAGGGTACCAGGAATTACCCTGGAGCAAAGAGATAAAGTAATAAAACAAAAGACAGCAGAAAGACCGGGAAGAATGCTTCCTTGATCCTTACTGGTAAGTATTGTATATTCATTAATTTGGGAAGCCGCTATAGAAGCGGCTTCCTGAATTTAATGTATCCGGGACTTATGACGCAAGGTTACCATAAGCGCAGTCGAAGGGTGCAGAGGGCAATTTAATTTGCTGTTGGTGAAAAACACCAACAGCGGCGGAGAATAACATTCATGGCATATTATTCCTGTCTCTTTTGTGTCATTGTGCCTTTGTGTGACCAAGATATAAATAATTGCTTTGTACCGCGGCATCTTTGCGGCTCTACGGGCAAATAACAGATCATCCACCATACTAGGCTCCCCATGGTTCAATTCAGCATGACCCTATAAATAGAGACGTTGCTTGCAACGTCTCTATTTATAATGAATATTTAAAAAGAATGGGTGGTTATTCTACTTCTCCCATGATCACATTGCGGAGCTTTACTGCAAATTGCATGTTGAGGATACCGTACATGATCGAGAAGATACCTACCAGCACAAAGGAGGCTACGGGGCTGAATACATTGGCAATGAGCCCCACGGCAATAACCGTACCGGCAAGCACACTTACAAAACGCATGATCATATTCTGTGGCCGGAAACGTTCCATCAGCAGTAAAGTAAAGCCATAAATGAACTGCAGCGTAACAACGAAAATAATACCGTAGCTCATATACAGGATAAAGTGCTGCACATCCGACACGAAAAAGAGGAAAACAACACCGGCTGCCAGTTCGACCAGGCCCTCCAGGAGCAGCCATTGGTGCGCTATACGTAAATGCCTGTTATTATAAGCATATATAAAAGTAAGCACGGCTGCGGCCAGGTTCAATATGCCAAAGGAAACGATAAGCGCTATGGGATTGATAAAGACACAAAACAGCGCAACAACTCCCCAGGCAATAGCCAGGGAACCTTTGGCAACAAGCAAGTTGTTTTGCCGGGTGGTTTCGGTCCTCTGCATTGAATAGTCCATAAATCACAAGTTTTAGTAATAAATGATAACATAAAGGTACCCTCATTGTTCGGAAATTAAGTTTTCGCAGGTTGCGCCAAAACAGCGATTTTTGCACAGTTGATTAATAGTCAGCGGGCTACTGTTGTATCTATTTTTTCGATAGAATTTATTGATTTCTGTTATATCGAAACATGTCTTTTTTTCTGGATCATATTGAGCGGATCGCAGCCGGCTATAAAGGAAACCCTCCCCTGGCAGTCTTTCTGAAAGCCTATTTCAAGCAATATCCCAAACTGGGTTCGCGCGACAGGAAGGCGTTGAGCGAAGCCCTGTATATTTACTACAGGAGCAAGCGCTTTGCCCTTCCGGCCGACAGCGTACTCGAAGTGGTGGCAAAAGGCATTACCTGGTGCCAAAGCGGAAATGTGTTCCTGAAAAAGATGATGGAGCCGGTATCGGCCCAGGTGCAGGGCAGGGGAGCAGCCCAATTGCCGGTTGCTTTCAAGGGGCTTATATCACCTGCACTTTCCGAAGACACTTGGTTGTATTCCCTCTGGCAGCAACCCCGGTTGTTTATACGGTTGCGGCAGCGGGATAGCAAAGTACCGCAGCTATTGGCGCAGCAGGGCATCTCTTTTGATGATGTAACAATACCCGGCAATGAGCAACAGGATTGCCTGGGTATAGCCAATGGCTCGGCTATCGATCAATGGCTCCCGGAGCAGGACTATGTAATACAGGATTGGGCTTCACAGGCCAGCATGTACGCCTTGCTGGATACATTACCCGCTCAACCGAAATCGGTATGGGATGTATGTTCGGGAGCGGGTGGCAAATCCATCCTGCTTAAGGATAAGCTTCCTGCTTTCTCTTTATGCGCTACAGATGTGAGGGGAAGTATCCTGCACAACCTGCAGCAGCGGTTTAAAAAATATAACCTGGACAAAGCGGAAACCTTTGTGCTGGATAGTGCCGATGCTGCAGCCGTGACCAGGCAAATGAAGCAGCGGCAATTCGACCTGGTGCTTTGCGATGTGCCGTGCAGCGGAAGTGGTACCTGGGCGCGTACGCCGGAGCAGTTTCATTTCTTTAAAGCAGAAGACCTCCGGAAATTTGAGGCGCTGCAATATCCCATTGCCTATAATGCTTCGCGGCATATAGCTCCCGGCGGTACCTTGGCCTATATCACCTGTAGCGTATTTGAGCAGGAAAATGAGCAGGTAGTACAACGCTTATTGCAAACGACGGATATGAAGCTGGTCAGTCAGCAATTGATCGTAGGTATTGAGCAACAAGCCGATTCTTTGTTTATTGCCGTATTCAGGAGAAGTTAGAAGTCAGATATGAGATGTTAGATATTAGACACCAGATATTAGATATTGTCTACTTACAACTGATTACTTACCACTGACTGCTCATCTTTACTGTAGCAACAGCTTAAGCACCTGGTATTGCTTGCCGTTATTGAGCTTGATGAGGTAAATGCCCCTTGCCAGTTTAGCAGTAGCAATGCTTCTTCCCGATACTACAGTGCCTTCCTGTAAGGACTGGCCGCTGAGGTTGCTGATCGTATAAGCAATGTTCTTTTGTGGCAGCGAGGTCTTTACAAATACCTCATCGCTGGCAGGATTGGGATACAAGGCAAAAGCATCCGAAACCTTTTCTGGCCGCAGCTCATCGATACCTACCAGCGAAAGCGCTTTCTGAAAATCGGGTACGCCATTGCCCACGCGGTTGGTGGGTGCTGCAAAAGAGTCGGATACAGATTCGATCAAGGATCGTAATTCCAGCGGCGTCATATTGGGCGCCGCCTGCATGAGGCAGGCCGTAAGCCCGGCTACTATAGGCGTAGCGTAAGAGGTGCCGGTTGCCTGGATGATAGCGCCTGCGGGGCTGATTACAGAGGCTTGTACGCCTTGTGCGCTCACATTGGGCTTTAAGACGCCTGCGGCATTGGGCCCCCTGCCGGAGCTGATCGAGTACGTTTTCATATTGTTTACAGAGCCTATGGTCATGGCACTGTCTGCATCGCCTGGTGTGAGTATATGTTGCCAGGGCTGCATGCCTTCGTTGCCTGCGCTGGCGATCATTACGATGCCTTTGCGCACCGCCATATTGGCCGCCTTTGCTACTATAGTAGTATGGCCATCCAGGTCGCTGTAAGTATAGGAATCTGCCGGGTCGTCGAAGGTATTATAGCCTAGTGAAGTGGTAATGAGATCGGCGCCAAGACTGTCTGCCCGTTCGGCGGCGGCCAGGAAATTATCTTCTTCGATAGCCTGTTCCGAGTTAGCATCGTCGGTAAGGTATAAGGCATACATGGCTTTGGGCGCCGTGCCTACATGAACCTGGGGCCTGTAGCTGGCCATACAGGAAAGTACCTGGCAGCCGTGGGCGCTGTAGCCAAAAACAAAGGCCGTATCGTAAATGTAATTCCAGGTATCCATTAACCTGTTTTGCTGGAACATGCTGTCAAAAGCTGCGGCAGTATTCACGCCATTGAAACCCACATCGATTACCGCGATCAGTTTGCCTTCGCCCATATGCCCTTGCTCATGCAGGTATTCCCCGTGGCAAAGGTGGATCTGCGACCAGGCGGGGCCGTAAAAGTTTTCGTCAAAACCGGTAGGCTTATCGCCCGTTCCCGCAGGCGCTACCGGCCCTGGTTTCTGGTGCAGGCCCAGGTCATAATAGGCAACCTTTTTCACACTTTTTACAAAGGTTACCGGTAACAGGTTCAGGATGTCGGTCGAATCTTCCAGCAGGATCACACAGGAATTTTGCCAACGGGAACTAAGATGGAAGATGCCGTGGGTAAGCTGCAATACGCTGTCGATATAAGCAGGGATAACCGGCAGGTCGGTACTATCTGTATTGATATTGTATTTCGCCCGGCGGTCTATGGCCCTGGCCGAGAGATAGGTGGAAGGATTGGAAAGAGTATGTGCTGTTGCGGCCTTATCGGTGAACGATACGCGGAAAGCATATTGCGGGTTCTGCGCCCATACGTTTTGAACAATAAACTGTAGCAGGACAAATGCCAGGCTGTACTTTGCGGTCTTTCCCATAATGCTGATTGTTCGATAAAGTTACAATTTAATTGCAACCGGCGAAGACTCAGCTATCCGTAAAAGTATCGGCCTTGTGTTCCGACAGGGAGTTCAGTTCTATAAAAGTACAATCGGTCATAGCCACCAGCTCGTGCCAGATATAGGGCGGTATCTCGATCCTGGCAGGTCCTTCCACCCAAACACTTTGCGGTGCCTTGTCCGGTAGTTGCCGCCAGTTGATCGTAATGTTTCCCTGGACCAGGATCAGCAATTCGGGATTTTTGGTAAGGGATAAGCCTTTATGGTAATGCCTTCCGCTGATACTGCCTGCCTTCCGGAAGCAAACCAGGTGACGACCCATGCGTTCCTGGAAAAATTCATAAGTATAGCCCCGTTCATCGTCGCCGATCTTGTCCAGGGGTGTTATTGTAATCATAGGCGTTATTTTGTTTTATCCGGCATCCGATGCCTCTGTTAGCGCTTCTCCTTCGCCGGGAACCTCTTTGTCCTGCAGCTTCACATCTCCCTTCTGGCCTGCTATTTTGCCGGCCGTCGTCATCTCTCGCAATCGCCAGTGCAGGAACAGATCGCCCGTGGGCAATTTATGTTTGCTTAATACCGTATTCACTACTTTGCTTGCTTTCTGGTTCTGGTTGGTAATAAAGCTCAACAGCAGGATGTCGTAATGGTCTATATCCTGTCCGGTCAGTTTTTTGCCGCCCTGGTGTATCCTCAGGCCCGTATTTTCTTCCAGCAGCCTTGGCCATTCGTCGGCATCCGATTCCCATTCGGAAGGTGTGGTTACCCTGGCCAGCTTCCTGGCTTTTACGATCTCCTTTAACGGGATATGCCCTATGCTTTCGGGGTAAAAGAGTTTTCCGTTTTCATCCAGGAAAGGAAGGCCGTTGATATTGACTACCGAAAACCGGCCCTGGTGTTTTTTGAGAAAATGCAGCAGCCAGAAATAAGCCGTCACGTCGGCCGGCGTAGGCGCCATCCAGAACCACAGCTTCAATTCTTCATCGTTGGATAAGCGGGTCGATACCTCCATCAAGCGCTCCAGGTCGTCAACCTGTACTTCGGCCTGGCCTTCGGGTACTACTTTGTTCCAGAAGGCGCTTCGCCCCTCACTGAAGCTCATGCCCTCGGTTTTGAGCGGGCCTACATGCAAAATATCTTTCAGCACAACGACTTCTTCATCTTGTGTTTCCTGTTGGGCAACGGATTCTATTAAAGTTTTGGCGGTAGCATCGCCTACGACAAGGTGTATCAAACGCATAGATTGCAAAAATAAAGGGTAATTTACGGAATAGCAAAGCCAAAAAGGGCCTTGAAATCCTTATTTTCGCTATTCTAACAGGGTTTTATGTACACAATAGCTATTCACGGAGGCGCCGGGACCATTGCCCGTCATTTGCTGGACGATCAAAAGCAAAGGGAATATGAAGAAGGGCTTCGTGCGGCCCTGGATGCCGGTTTTTCTATACTGGAAAATCACGGAACGGCCCTGGATGCCGTAACCGCCGCCGTACAGTCGCTGGAGGATTGTCCCTTGTTCAATGCCGGCAGAGGATCGGTCTTTAACCATGAGGGAAGGCACGAAATGGATGCTTCTCTCATGCGTGGCGACAACCGGGAAGCCGGCGCCGTATCGGGGCTGTGTCATGTGAAGAACCCTATTCTGCTGGCCCGTGCGGTGATGGAACATTCGGAGCATGTATTGTTGTCGGGTGAGGGAGCTGAAGCCTTTGCCAAAGAGCAGGGCCTGGCTTTTGAACCGGATAGCTATTTCTATAATGAATTCCGGTACCAGCAATACAAAGAAGCATTGGCTGCCGACAGGATACAGTTGGATCACAGCCCTGCCGGTGACAAGAAGTTCAGCACGGTAGGTGCAGTGGCCCTCGACAGCCAGGGTAATATTTGTGCCGCTACCAGCACGGGCGGTATGACCAATAAGAAATACGGCAGGATAGGGGATACCCCCATCATCGGTGCCGGAACGTATGCCAACAACAAGACCTGCGCTGTGTCCTGTACCGGACATGGCGAACTCTTTATACGACAGGTGGTAGCCCACCAGGTACATTGTCTTATGGCGTACAAAGGATACTCCCTGCAGCAAGCCTGTGACGAAGTAGTGATGCAGGACCTGGTAGCCATCGGAGGAGAGGGCGGATTGATCGCCGTTGATGCCAAAGGCAATATCGCTATGCCCTTTAATTCGGAAGGGATGTACCGGGGCAGCAAAAGCAGCAATGGTAGCCAGGTAGTACTCATCTATAGTTAAATTGAAAGCTACCTGTGTCTTGTGCTTTTAGAAAATAAATATTCATCCTCCGGTAACACAATAAAGCAGCACAAAGATGTGGGTATGCCCGATGTCGTTCATTATAGGCGTATAAGGGTATAAATGCGGCCGGCTTTGGCATCAATTATGGCTGTAGCCCCCTTCTTTTGAAAAATCTTCCTTATTTTAGTACCCTTCTGGAAAAATAATCAATATATGAGATCGAAAATTGTACTGACAGCTGCCGTTGCGCTTGGCCTATTATCCGGTTGTTCCAAAGACAACAACGCGACTCCCGACCCAAACCCGGGTACGGAACAAAAAGGTAATGTAGCCATGAAATTTGAAAATTATGGTGGCAATAAAAAAATCGATTTGAACAATAACCTGGGCTATTCCTTTACCAATGCCAATAGCGACCAGTTTAATGTGACCACTTATAAATATTATGTAAGTAATATCCGTTTTGTAAACAGCAATGGCTCCGAATATGCGGAGGCAGAAAGCTATCACCTGATTAACGAAGCGGATGCCGCTTCTCTTAGTTTTACCGTTGCCGGTCTGCCTGCAGGCACTTATACATCGGTAAAAGTATTGCTGGGCGTCGACAGTCTCAGGAATGTATCTGGTGCGCAGACAGGCGCCCTCGACCCCATGCATGGCATGTTCTGGACCTGGAGCTCCGGGTATATTATGGCTAAAGTGGAAGGCAATTTTCCGGGTACAGGCGGTACCAAAACCAATTATTCTTTCCACCTGGGCGGCTTCTCCGGGCAGTACAGTGTATTGCATGAGGTAACCTTGCCTTTGCCGCAAAACCTGGTTGTGGGTACAGGTACCAATTCCACCATCACCTTGAAATCGGATGTGCTCAAATGGTTTGAAGCACCCAACCTGATCAAGTTCAACGAGCTGAACCAGGTAGGCGCATTAGGGCCCGATGCTTTTAAGATAAGCCAGAACTACGCCAGCTCCCTTTCGGTAACCGCAGTGCAGAACTAATCCATCTCTTCATCTTAAATTTTATCCCTAGTAGTGAAAATCAGGAGCAAGGTAGTGCAGCGTGCATTGGTAATGACATTTGGCTTTACCCTGGTATTGTATAGTTGTAAAAAAGATAAGGAAGCCGATGCCGTAGCGGACCCCGGCGATCCTTCTCTGGCCAATATCGAATTTAAAGTGCCGCAGGGCTGGCCTGCTCCTGCCTATGATTTCAGCACCAACCCTTTGACGAAAGAAGGCTTCCGGTTGGGGCGCAAATTGTTTTTTGAGGTAAAACTATCGCGCGACAACAGCATTTCCTGCGGTTCCTGCCATCAGCCCTTTGCTGCCTTTTCCCAGTTGGATCATAACATCAGTCATGGTGTAGACGAACGGATCGGTGTTCGTAACTCACCGTCTTTGTTTAACCTCAACTGGCATACCAGCTTCTTCTGGGATGGCGGTGTCAATCATATCGAACTGCAACCTTTTGCACCCATCACCAACCCGGTAGAGATGGATGAAACCCTGGCGAACGTAGTGGCCAAGCTGCAGTCGGATGCCGGTTACCGGGCCATGTTCAAGTCGGCTTTCGGTTCGGAAGAAGTGACCACCCAGAAAATGTCGAAAGCGCTGGCCCAGTTTATGGGAATGCTGGTCTCTTCCAATTCGAAGTATGATAAGTACGTAAGGAATGAAGCGGGCGGATCCCTGAACCAGGAAGAGCTGGACGGGCTTGCCGTATTCCGCGGTAAATGTACGCCCTGCCATGCCGAACCTTTATTCTCAGATTTCTCTTTGCGGAACAATGGACTCGAGCTGGTCAACAACAGCAGGGGCGTGATCGACAGCGGCAGGGGCGTGATCGAACCTTCCAATCCTTCGGTATACTATAAATTTAAAGTCCCGTCTTTGCGTAACCTGAAATATACAGCGCCTTACATGCACGATGGCCGTTTTACCACTATCGACCAGGTACTGGCGCATTATACTACAGGGGTGCAGCATACGCCCAACCTCGATCCCTTGCTCACCAATGGCATCCAGTTGTCGGCGCAGGAACAGCAATCGCTCAAGGCTTTCCTGAATACCTTAAACGACGAGGAATTTGTAAAAGACATCCGTTTCCAGGAGCCTAAATAGGACGGCGCTTACTATCATCAGCCAATCCCCGGTATATGCGCATCAGGTTGATGGCATGATTTTCTTCCGTAAAGGCGGCGGCAAATTCTTTGCCCTTATAGATCATATATTCTTTCCGGTCGGGATTCTGGAGTACCGTATTGATAGCGGTAACCATGGCATGCTCATCTTTCGGGTTGACATAAATACTATCGGGGCCGCCTGCTTCTTCGAGGCAGGAACCTGTAGCCGCAATCACCGGCACGCCGGAGCATAATGCTTCCAGTATGGGAATGCCAAAGCCTTCAAATTCGGAAGGGTACACAAATACTTCCGCTTGTTGATAAAGGGCCGGCAGATCGGTAAACGGTACGCTTTCCAGGAAATGCACCCGGCTTCCGAGATCATGTTCCCTGATAAAAGCCTTTACACCTGCCGCATAAGATGTCTCTTTACCCACAACCACCAGGTTAACCGTTTCGGGGAGCTGTTGCAAGGCCCTTACCACCAGCATCAGGTTTTTCCTTTCTTCAATAGTGCCCACATGCAGCAAGTACTGCTGGGGCAATTGGTACTTCTCCTTTACCGCCTGCAATTGCTGGGCTGTGCAGGTTTCCCGGAATATGGGTGCACAGCTCTGATACACTACTTTGATGCGTTTGGGATTGGTGCGGAAAAAGCGGACAATATCCTTTTTGGTCTGCTCGCTTACTGCTATAATGAGGTCTGCATTTTTACAGGCATTCCTGAATTTAAGCTCGTATATTTTACGGTCTGCCACCTTGTAGTATTGCGGGTAACGCAAAAAGATAAGATCGTGTATCGTAACCACGGTCTTGATCCCGTTGCCCTGTATGCCGATAGGTATCTCGTGGCTCAGGCCGTGATAGATATCCAGCTCGTCCTTGAGCAGTTGCGGTACAATAAAACGGCTGCGCCAGGCCGAGGTAAGCACAGGCAGCTTGGGTGTTTTTATGCTGATGGCAGGCGATTCGGATATCTTCCAGGCGCCGCCGTCGGAAGGTACTTTTGGGGTATATAAAAAATAGCGGTCTTCGGGAAAATGATCCGCCAATGAAGTAATAACAGACCGGCTGTAATTGCCCAGCCCGGTGCGGTTGAGGAATGCTCTTTTGGCATCAAATCCAATTCTTAACATAGCCGCAAAGATGGGAATAATTATGGAAAAGAAAAGGCCGGTCCCGAAAAGGACCGGCCTTATTTTCTTTAAAAAGTTATAGTTATTTTAATAAAGTTACATTTCCGGTGTATTCCTCTGCCCTGCCATTTTTCATGGTTACTTTAATGGAGTAAATATACACCCCTACAGGTTGCATTTTGTCGTTGAACCTGCCATCCCATCCTCTGCCGTCCGGTTTCTGGGTTTCGAATACTTTCTGCCCCCAGCGGTTGTACACGGTCATGGTAAAGGTAGTTACCCCATTGGAAAGAAACTGGCGGGGGAAGAAGTAATCGTTTACGCCATCACCGTTGGGGGTAAACGAGTTGGGCACATCAATATTACAATCCTTAACTACTTTCACTTCATCTGTAGTAGAGCATTGATCAATGGTTACGGTTGCACTGTAGCTGCCGTCATGCTTTACCAGTATCGAAGAGGTAGTAGCCCCGGTACTCCAGAGCCAGGTGGCTTTGGGATCGGCAGCATTGATCTTGTCTTCCAGTGCGTAGGCTGCACCATCCAGACAGATGGCCGTATCGGGTCCCAGGTTGATCACGGGCGAAGGTTTTACCAACAACTGCATGCTGGCCGACACATCGGGGCAGACCCTGTAATTGCCATATAATGTTATGGTGTAGGTGCCTGCATTTTCAAAAGCATGATGGGCCGGGTTCAGGTTGCTGATGAGGTCGGCATTCTCGCCAAAATTCCATTGGATGTTATCCAGCCCACTGCTGCCGTAAGTTCCGGTAAAAGTAACGATCTGTCCCCTGCATACCGAAGAATCACTTTTGGTAAACCGGATATAAGGGAGGGAGTCCACATAAATAGTCCGGTAAATGGTATCGGTACAAGGAATGCCGTTCCTGGCCACCATCATCACACGGTAAGTACCGGGAACATTATAGTTATGCGTAGGGTGTTGCAAGATGGAGGTGGTGCCATCGGCAAAGTCCCAGAAGTACTGTGGGTTGGTTCCGTATATTACAGTGGCCACCGAAGTGTTGGTAAAAGTAACCGTACTGCCTTCGCATATAGTGTCGGCCGAGGTATTGAAAGCGGCCTGCAGCGGATGGCTGATCACTACGGGTTTCAGTACGCTGTCGGTACACAAGGCATTGCTGGCCTTGAGCAGGACATTGTACGTATTCTGCGCACCGTAAATATGAACGGGGTTAGTGGCCGTATCCGAAAAGCCATCGGCAAAATTCCAGTAGTAGCTGGTGCCGCTGGTGGTGGTATTCTGGAAATGCAAAGTATCCCCACTGCAGCCATAACCTATGGTATAATTAAAATTAGGTACAGGCGTCTGGTGTACGATCACCTCCACCAATACCCGGTCGCTTTCGCAACCGCTGGCGTTGGTTTGCGTGGCATACCAGGTAAAGGTATCGGCAACCGTAGTATTGATCACTGGGATAGTGGCATCGCCTGTACCGCCTGTAGGGGCAGTGTACCAGAGCACATTGGTGCCCGTAGTTACCACGAGCGGTAAGGAAGTTTGCCCGGAGCAATATTTGGGAATAGCGATTACCGGGGGCGCGGGTTTGGGGTTAACGGTAACTGTAACGGTATCTCTCCGGCTTTCTATGGCACATCCCGGTACTGCCTGGCTCACATACCAGTTGAACGTGCCGGGTACTGCTGTGCTGGGGGTAGGAGGGCCTGCGAGAGCCGTACCGCCAACAGGTGTGGTAAACCAGCTCATATTGCTGCCTGTAGCCGTAAGCGCTGCCGGAACAGCGCCCTGGCAATAAGTAACATCGTTGCCTACGGGAGGGGCAGGCTCCGGAGCGCCGGTAATATGGACATTCCTTAAAGCATGCCTGGCCCAGGAACCGCCTGTGCCGGAAGAAAAACCGAAGTAACCGGTAATGCCCAGGGTAGTGGTGCCGGTCATAACCGGGGGATTGCCGTCAAAAGCAACGGTTACCGTACCAAAGTAATAGGTAAGCACACAGGTATGCCAGTTACCGTCGCTGATAAAAGACTGGTTCACGAGATCGGGGGCAAGCTGACCGGTTGTAGAGCCTTCGATGTAGTTGGAAGTGCCGTCCAGCCTTCTTAAAGAGATCAATGGGTTATTGGCGATGGCATCGTTGTTGTAAGTATCCAGGATCAGCAACAGTCCGTTCGGATTGTTGGGAAGACCTATGCCGCCGCCTGCTGTAAAACCGGAAGGTGGGTTGGTGATGTACCAGAAGGTAATCCCATCGGCAGTAGGTACGGAGCTATTGGTGATGCTGAACTCAAAGCTTACGGTAAACTGAGAGCAATTGGTCAGGTTCTGGGGGGTAGAATAATAGACATAGCCTGCCTGGTTGCCTATAGCGGTGGTCAGAACAAGATTGTCTCCGTCAACAGAACTCTGTGGACCAACAGTCCAGCCGGTTGTGACTACCGGATTGCCCACCAGGTCGAAGCTGAAGCCCTGAGCGTGGGAAGAAAAAGTAAAACCCAACAGGGCCAGTAATAGAAAAGCCTGCTTCATTATTATGCAAAGTATTTATGGAAACGTTAAAAAATGTTACCAGTCTGAAAGACAGAAAAGAGCATGGGATACGATGGGTGTAAATATAAAATATATAAGGCATATGCTACCTGCTAATCAACATTTTGAAGCTAATACTACCATTTTATGTAGGCGGGAAAGAGCCTATAACAAAAATACCCGCTGCAATGCGCAGCGGGTATTCCGGCTTCCGTGAAGTTGATACTATCTTATTTCTTAATGTGGTTAAGGAGGATATTTTTAAATTCTCCCTCGGATTTATACATCGTAGCCAATTGCTGTGGTGTAATGATCTTCAGAAAATCGTCTTTGAAACGACCTTTGATCTCTACCATTTTCTGTTCCAGTTTTTGCCTTTCTTCGATCTGGTAGCTGCTGTTGGGGTTCTTTTCCAGGGCCTTTATTGCCCGCCTGTGTACCAGTAATTCGTCGGAATAGCGGTTGTATAAAGGAAGGAACTTTTGTAACTGTTGCTGGGTGAGGTTCATTTGCCCGGTTACGTATTCAATCTTCAGTTTTCGTATTTGGGGGTCTGGTTTTGCCCTCTCTTGTGCCTGGATACAGCCTAGGGGCAAAGAGAGTAAAAGCAGGAAAGAAACTAATTTGTTAAACATGGGTGCGCTAATTTAATAAAACAATGGATTATGCTGCCTTTACCAGACTTCGGACTGCAGATAATCGCGTATTTCCTTTTCCGAAAGCCCGTTCAGCGAAGGAGAAGCAATGGTGGATACATTGGTAAGGCTGCCACCGAGATTATTGATGTCGGACTCGTCCATATTGCTGGAGAGCCATTCTTTGATATTTTTTTCAGGGATCTGTGCCAGGGCATGTTGAAACGAAGAATTGTCTGCAGTGGTCCTGGAAGGAATCAGGTAATGCAGGCCGCCCATGGCAAATATACCGATAACCGCCGCGGCCGCCGCCCATCGCGCCCATTTGATGCTGCGTACCGAAGGATGTTCAACAACCTTGGTGCTGCGGGACTCCTGCTCCTGTACCTGTTGGGTAAAAGCATCGCTGTTGAAATACCCTTTGGGGACCGCAAACGGTTGCTCTTTTTTCAGGTCGGCGAGGAAGGGAGATAACGCGGCTATTTCGGTAGCTACCTGTTCTTCTTCCCGAAAAATCTTATCGAAAAGCTGTTGCTCCAATTGGGCAAAGTAGTTTTCCGGAAGATGGAAGGGTGCATGGGCCGGGGTATCGGACCAGGAACAAACACCTTGTTCCGTGATGGTCTCCATCGCTTTTTTCTGCGCGGTCACCTGGTCGCAAAACCGGTCAAAATAACCCTGGGGAACTTCAAAGGGGCCTGTTTTGGACACCGGAAGTTCCAATGAGGTATCAGCATTCATAGCCTGTATGATTGCTGTCATGCGATCGGGGAAACTGTCGAAATAGTTATCAGGGGTATGAAATATTGGATCAATGGTCCCTTCATCCCCGAAATCTGCTCCCCAAACCCTCAATTCTGCTGCTATTTCATCCTTCTTTTTCATAGTCGCTAATTAGACGCAGGTTGATGTTGCAGGTTTAATCCTGTTTTAAAAATTCCTCTACTTTCTTCACCGCATGATGGTAAGATGCCTTTAAGGCGCCGGTCGATGTTTCCAGTACTTTCGACATCTCTTCATAAGGCATTTCGTCGTAGTAGCGCAGCAGGAATACTGTACGCTGCTTTTCCGGAAGGCTTTGTATGGCTTGCTGCAAGCGCCATTCCAGCTTGTTGGCATCAAATCCTTTCTCGGCCTGCAGCTTATTGGCCAGTCCCGATTCATGATCGGAAAGGGAGAGCGAAGCCCGCCTTTTTTCTTTTTCCAGGAAAGTCAGGGTTTCGTTGGTGGCAATGCGGTACAGCCAGGTGTAGAGATTGGCCTCTTCCCTGAAATTATCCAGGTAGTTCCAAACCTTGATAAAAACATTCTGCAACACATCGTTGGCGTCGTCGTGACTGATCACCAGCCGCCTGATGTGCCAGTAAAGCTTTTCCTGGTATTTCCTGACAATTTTGGTAAAGGCCGGTTCACGCGTAGCTTCATTACGAAAAGCAATCAATAACTCCTTATCGTCATCTGGCAACAAAGGTTGCGTCATAATCTGTTTAGTTGAAAGGGTAAAAATAATAAATTGAGATCAATAATAAGCATAGTATGTGCGCCCGGGGGTAATACCAGGTTATAGGACAGATAATCACCTGATTACCCCCACCGTTGGCATTTGCTCCTTACCTTTGCGGCCATGATGGATAAAGCTTTTCCCCGTATCGTATTTATGGGTACGCCCGAGTTTGCTGTAGCGTCTTTACAGGCGCTTGTGGAGGGTGGCTATAATGTGGTTGCTGTGATTACGGCGCCCGATAAACCCGCAGGACGCGGCATGCAGTTGAAAGCTTCGGCGGTAAAGGAATATGCCCAGGCGCAGCAGATCCCCGTTTTGCAGCCCGAAAAGCTGAAGAACCCTGATTTCCTGGAAGAACTGAAGGCCTTTGCCGCCGACCTGCAGATCGTAGTGGCCTTCCGTATGTTGCCGGAAGCCGTATGGAATATGCCGGAGCTGGGTACGGTAAACGTGCATGCTTCACTCCTGCCCCAGTACCGCGGCGCGGCGCCTATCAACTGGGCCATCATCAATGGCGAAAAAGAAACGGGGGTAACTACCTTCCGCCTCAAACATGAGATCGATACGGGCAATATTTTGCTGCAGGCAAAAACAGCGATCCTTCCCGAAGACAATATCGGTACGGTATATGAGCGGCTGATGCAGATGGGGGCTAGCTTGTTGCTGCAAACCGTAGATGGTCTTGTTGCCGGCACCATTACCCCCCAGCCGCAGCAAGAGGCCGGTATCTCCCGCCATGCACCCAAGATATTCAAGGAAGACTGCCAGGTGCATTGGGAAAATAGTGCCGAGGCCATTCACAACCTGGTGCGCGGGCTTTCACCTTATCCTGCCGCCTTCACTACCTTTGAAGGCAAACAATTGAAGCTGTTCACCACTTCATTCGTGACCGAGGCACAGGGGCAGCAACCCGGGCATTACGAAACGGATGGCAAGACTTTCCTGCGCTTTGCGGCAGGCGACGGTTGGGTATATGCCCTGGATGTACAGTATGAAGGCAAAAAAAGAATGCAGGTCGCCGATTTCCTGAGAGGCTTCCGGAGTGCCGTTTAGTATGGAGATATCAGATGTTAGACATTAGATAGAAGATGGTTGAGCATTGGCTACTGGCTACTAACGGCTAACAAGCCTGGCCAGGTATTGGTCCTGGTCATCTTCAAAGAGAATCTCCACCTGCCAGCCTTCGTCGGTAGCGATCAGGCTGAGGGTGCCGGGGTCGATGTACAACCAGGTAAACCATTCCGTTTTCTGCTTTTTGTATTCGTAACGGCATTTGATCTCGCCGTAATAATGATCCGATACGGGAGGGCCGTCTTCGTAAAGATAGGCTACATCGGAGGAGTCGAACAGCAATTGCCCTCCCGGCAGCAGCAAGGTACGGGCGTGCTTCAGGAAGCGACGCAGGCCGGCTATATTACCGGCAAGGCCGATACCGTTCATCAGCAGGAGCAAAGTGTCGTACTGTTCTTCTGTGTACAGGAAAATATCTTTGTTGAGGGCATTCTCTACGCCCCTTTGCCGCATGATGTCGACAGCCATCGGCGATATATCCAGGGCGGTTACGTCAATGTTCCTGTCCTGCAGCGCCAGGGCATGGCTGCCCGCGCCGGCGCCTATATCCAGCACCCTGCCCCGGCAGGCATCCAGGGCTTTTTGTTCCAGTTCCGGCATCCGGTTTTCCTGCCTGAAATAGGTGGCTACCGGCATTTCTACTTTAGGGCCATGTGTGTCGTGTACCCACAGGGTATGGCTTCTTTCGTAGTTGTAGTAGTCGGTAATTGCCTGTCCCAGTATATCTTTCATCTTATGCTTCGTGTGGGTAAAAAATATCCGGCAGCCAGGAAAATGCTGCCGGATAGCCATATGTCATGAATTATTTTTACAGTACCTGGTATCTTTTATGGGCTACCTGTTCGTACAGCGCCTCATAAACCGGTACAATCTTATCGATGGAAAATTCGGAAGCATGCGCCAGGGCATTCTCTTTGAATGTTTGCAGCCTTTCGTCATGTTCAAGAATATCAATAGCATAGGTTGCCATCGCTTCCACATCGCCTACTTCGGCCAGGAAACCGGTCTTGCCATGCACATTGATCTCGGGTAGGCCGCCGGCATTGGAGGAAATTACGGGTACACCGCAGGCCATCGCTTCCAGTGCAGCCAGGCCGAAGCTTTCATATTGCGAAGGCAACAGGAACAGGTCGGCAATGTTCAGGATCTCTTCCATCTGGTCCTGTTTGCCCAGGAAACGAATATCGTTACAGATGTCGAGCTTGCGGCAAAGGTCTTCCGCATTCTGACGTTCCGGTCCGTCTCCGATCATCAGCAGTTTGGACGGCATTTTTTCATGTACCCTCCGGAACACCTCCATCACATCTTCTACCCGTTTTACCTTACGGAAATTGGAAACGTGTGCCAATATCCGTTCCCCGTTAGGAGCCAGCATTTTTTTGAAATGCTCTTTATTGGTGAGGTGAAACCGGTTGGCATCTACGAAGTTGGGGATCACCTGTATCTCCTTTTCGATGGCAAAAGATTTGAAGGTCTCTTCTCGCAGGTTTTCCGAAACGGCAGTAATGGCGTCCGATTCATTGATGGAAAAGGTAACCACGCAGCCATAGGTAGAGTCTTTGCCTACTAGGGTAATATCGGTGCCGTGCAGGGTGGTAATAAAGGGAATGTCTTTACCTTGTTTCCGGAGCATCTGCCGGGCAAAATAGGCGGAGGAAGCATGCGGAATAGCGTAGTGTACGTGCAGCAGATCCAGGTCGTTATTGGTCACTACATTCACCAGGGTACTGGCCAGCGCCGTTTCGTAGGGAGGGAAATCGAATAAGGGGTATTTTGGAACAATAACTTCGTGGTAGTATATATTGGGCCGGAAAACATTGAGCCGTACCGGCTGCTGATAAGTGATGAAATGAATTTCATGTCCTTTGTCCGCCAGAGCCAGCCCCAGCTCGGTAGCCATTACCCCGCTACCGCCGAAAGTAGGGTAGCATACGATGCCTATCTTCATATTGATGTATTGATCCGCCACAAAGTTAGTAAATAAAAAAGCCTGCCATAATAGACAGGCTTTATATTCCGATTAATTAACCTTGTTTTGAGTTGGCGATCAGGTAGGCCCTCACCAGTTTGCCGTCGTCATCGCTTAACTTAGCCTTGGGAATCATTCGCTTCAAAACCTTGTTCCATTCGGCAGGAGTACGGCTTCCCGGATCTTTCAGCTTGTGGCATTTGGCACAATTGCCGGTAAAGATGGTTTTGCCCTGCTCGAGCTGTGCAGGTGTGTATTGCGCCACGATCTGGTCTTTCGATTCTACGGGCATTTCTGCAATGGCTTTGCTGGCTTTGGGTGTACAATTGACCATGAAAAGTACGGTAGCGGCCATAGAGGAGGTTATGAAGAGTTTACGCATAAGGCTTGCTTTTGAATACCGAAGATAAGGTATTGTCATAGAATTGTAAAAATATTATGACGATAAGTAGTGTTAATTTTATGCGTCTATAAATACAGCGATCCGTGTCTTGTATTTGTTCCTAATGCCGGAAAATTTTAACCATCTTTGCAGCCATGCAAATAAGAATAGTAGTTGCCGCTTCTGAGAATAATGTTATTGGCCTCGATAACCAATTGCCCTGGCATTTGCCGGACGACCTCCGTTTTTTTAAAAAAATGACCCAGGGCCTGCCGGTCGTGATGGGGAAAAATACATGGTTGTCGTTAGGAAAGGCGTTGCCGGGCCGCCTTAATATAGTGGTATCCACTTCTTTAAAGGAAGTGCCGGAAGGCGTACTTGTTTTTGCCGGGCTGGAAGAAGCGCTGGATTGCCTCAGGGAAAAGGAATATGAAGATATTGCCGTGATCGGCGGCGGACAGATCTACCTGGCGGCATTGCCCTTTACTCATGTGGTGTACCTGACACGGGTGCATACGGTATTGGAAAACGGTACCGCCTTGTTCCCTGCACTGCTTCCAGAAGAATGGCAGCTGACCTGGGAAGAAAAGCATGAAGCCGACGAAAAGCATCTCTATCCCTTTACTTTCCAGAAATGGGAACGGAAGTAAACCCGTTTGCTTAACTCTCTTTTACTATACGTTGAAAAAAATATTGCAGTACAGCCGTCACCTGATGCGGGCCAAAGGAAGGCATGGCACCCATTCTCCTTTTGTATATGCTTTTGTAGAGCAGGTGATGCGCGCTAAAGCAAGGCCGGCTGGTGCGGTGCAGGCACATGTGTCGCCGGTTGCCTATCGCTTGTTGTATAAAACCATAAAGCACCTGGCGCCCGAAGTGGTGTATGCCGGCGTGGAGCTATTACCGCTTATAGAACATGTCGCCAAAGAGCGGGGACTCGGCATAAAAGTAATGCCGTTGCCGGAACAGGGTGCTTTACCGCCCGTAACCTCTTCCGTGATGGTATGCGTGGCTTGCGCCGCCCGCAATCTGCCTGTGCTGAAAACGATATTGCTCCGGGATAAAATAAAAGTGGTGGTAACGGGGCCGCATACAGGCAAGGACAGTTTGGCGGTGTGGGATCAGCTATCGTCTATCCCTGAAGTAAAAGTAAGCCTGGATTACTGGCACCTGGGCCTGCTGGTCACCGATCCCGCTTTCAAAGCCAAGCAGCATTTCCGCTTACGCTGATGCCGCTTCGGACGTATTGCCCTCTCTTTCCGCTTCCTGTTTCTTAGTAATCTGGTCTACCACGATCAGCAGGGTAATGCTGAGGTAGAATAATGCGCCTACCTTATGGGTTTCCAGCAGCTCCGAAAAGAAGTTGTTGACAAAGCCTACGGCAAACATCATGGCCAGCCCCATCGTTACTTTTTTGAAGAAGGGGTCTTTGGTGCGGTGGTAGATGGTTTGCGCCCTGGCGAGTACAGCCATTACCAATATGCCGTACAGGATCATGGCGGGCCAGCCTTGTTCCACCAGCATAAAGAGAAAATAGTTATGCGAGGTGGACTTTTCGGGGTTGCGGCTTACCCAGGTCTTGAACATGGGCGAGGTATGGGCCTTGTAGTAATCGTAGAAATTATTGGGGCCTACGCCGGTAAAAGGTCTTTCGGCGCTCATCCTGGTGGCAGCGATCCAGCGATAAAACCGTTCCATAGACGACATATCGGTACCCCGGAAGGTCGCGGTGATCAGGTCTTCGAAGGTACGTTGCGTGGCAGTGTATTTCAGGTTAGGCCGGTACTTTACAAAATGGGAATCATGGGCCAGCATTAAGAATACGCTGATCACGAAAATGTAAAAGCCCGGCATCACGATATTGACAAACCTTTTGCGTATAGCCAGGGAGATAACAAAGCTGAAGATAACCCCAAGCATAGCCGCCCGGGCGCCGGCATAATAAATGGCGGGGATGAGGAAAATGAGGGTAGCCAACAGTATCCTGCGTTGCCATACTTTGCCCTTGGAAAGCTGGTAAGTAACCAGGACAAGGGGAAACAGCATGGAAATAACGGTGGAATAATCTACATGGTTGACATAAAAAGGTCTTACCACGGTATTAGAATCCCAATAGTCAAAATTCAGGAAGTAGTGCCAGGTAAGGGCAAACAAGGCATGCAGCAGGGCCGGTATGGCAAATAACTGAAAAGCCCTGCTAAAGTCCTTTTGTTTGCGGAAGATCAGTACCGGCAGCAATACATAGGCATTGAGGAACCATATTTTGGCGGCCAGGAACTTCAACGACAGAATATGATTTTCCGAAAAGAGGACTGCCACCAATAGCCATACGAACTGGCAGAACAGGATAAGGGTAATAGGGTGCCGTAAAAACCAGGTAGGGATACGTTTGTAGTTAAAGGCAATGACCAGGCTGACGAGCGGGACAAAAAGCATCATGATCGGCTCATCGGGAACGGTGGTGGATAAGGTGCCCAGTTGTATCTCGCAGGACAAGGGGATCGTAAACAGGAAGAACCAATAAAAGGATTTCCAGTCGAGGAAGATCCAGGCCAGGCCCGCCAGGCCGAAAGGAATCCCCAGGAACAGGAAATTACTGGTAAAAGAAAACAAAGCAATGCTAAGCAACAGTACGCTGACGCCTGTTGCTATAATCCACTTCCCGGCTTGTTCCGTATCCAGTATTTTGGGCCTCATGAGTTGGTGCTGCGGTAATTAATGACCTGGTGATTTCATCACCTTTTTGTACAAAGCGGAAAGCAAGATGAGGATGCATCCGAAGAAGAGTGCGCCCAGGGTACTTACTGCCACCACGATCAATGTTTTGGGATGGGAAGGAAGGCCGGGTACATAAGCTTCCTGAACTACGTAAAAGAGACGCAGTTTGCCGCTGGCCATAACTTCAAACTCGTTGATGAGGCTGTGGTAGCCGGCGATATCGGCGGTCAGCCTGTCTTTTTGTATGGTGATTTCCTGCAGGCGTTCCAATGATGCGGCGCCGGCGGCAGAAACAGATGTACCGGCATTAGTGATCGTATTGCCTCTTGCCGGCAGCATTTGGGCGTAATTGCCGGATGCTGCCCTCATCGCGCTGATGGAATCGTCGAGACGGGCAAGAGAATCGCTCATGGCCGCTACTTTTTCTTTCAGCGACTCGGTCACATCCTTATTGGTCGTGCGGAAATAGTTGATAAAGGTGGTTTCCAGGTATTCCCGGGCCGCTTTGGTGATCTCCATCGCCCTTTTGGGATCGGGATCGGTATAGAAGAGCTCGATGTTCTTGGTATCTTCCATAATGGCCTTGAAATTATCCTTTACCTTTTCTACCAGGCGGGGATCGTTTTCCATATGGTAGGCTTTGCCAAGGTCAAATTTTTCGATCACATGCCATACCATACCGTCGCTCTTGGCAATAGTTTTGATATGGTCCACATCATCAGGCAGGGCAAAATAATCTTTGTGTTCGTAAGAGGTAGGGCGGAACACATAGTTCCTGTCGATCAGCAGGGGATTCTTAACAATAAAGACGGTTTCGGAAGTGTACCTTTTTTGCTGCTGCAGGCAAAAGATGATGCTGATGATCAGCGCCGCAACGGTAAGCAGCAGGAGGAATAGCTTCCTTTTGAATATTTCCCTGAAAATGCCGATCAGGTCAAAGTTGAACTCGTTCATTGATATGATTTTATGGTAGAGATACTTATTTCGCTGTTGCTTTACTTTTTGAAAATGATATTATCCGATTCCAGGCCGCTTTTTTCCAGGTGCTGCTCGATATCGGCCGTGGATTGCAATACGCCTTCCTGGTCCAGTATATAAGTCCGGTAGCCTGTTTGTCGCAGCAGCTCCAGGGCTTTACGATGTTCGGTATTGCCTCTTGCCGGCGCCAGGTATTCCATCGCGATCACCGGGCTGTGGTTCCGGAAGAAATCCATACCGCCTTCGATCACCTTTAATTCTGCGCCTTCCACGTCTATTTTGATCATTGTCGGTTTAAAATCCCCGCTGGTAATCTCATTAACGGTAGTAGCAGGTACTGTAGTCTTTACCGGGTTAAAATCTGCAAACCATTTTTCGTCCCGGAACTGATCTACATTGATCGCGTTGTATTCGGAGAAGAGATTGGGGAACTCGTAAAAGGTAATTTCGCCTGCCTGGTCCGAGATGGCCTTGGGAACGATGGTGATATTACTGCGGCCCCTGCAATTCTGCTGCAATACGGCCCCGCTTTTTTGGGCTGGCTCCAGGGCCAGCACTTTGCCTTTTGCGCCGGTAAGCTCGGAAGCGATCAGGGAAAAATAACCGTAATGGGCGCCAATGTCGAGAAAATGGCTGCCTGCCGCCACATTGCGGATCAGGAAACGGGCCAGCCTTATTTCGGAGTCATGTGATTTGCCCCCGGTAAGGTAGATGTCGGTAGCCGATGGCAACAGGACGGTCATCGTGCTGCCGTTGAACAGCCGGGTCTTTTTCTCTTTCTCCTTCTTGGTGCGCGGATAAATGAAATCTTTGAACAGTATGGCGGAAAGGTACCGGAAAGGGTGATGCAGCAGCCGGCCGGTCCTGGTGGTATGGGCCAACCGTTCTACTTCTTTCAACTGTTCCAGCATTGTTTCCTGTAAACCCATTCCTGATTGATGTCTTTAAAGATGTATAGTGTTTAAACACTTTCCCCGGCTTTCATTTTTTCGGAGTTCTCGGCAAATTGCAATGCTTCTACCATCTCGCCTATATCGCCGTTCATGAAATCGTCCAGCGAGTACACCGTCATATTGATGCGGTGATCGGTTACGCGGCCCTGGGGGTAGTTATAGGTACGTATCTTGGCCGAACGGTCGCCGGTACTTACGAGACTTTTCCTACGGCTCGATATGGCTTCTTCATGCTTCCTTACCTCTTCTTCATACAATTTGGTACGGAGCATCTGCATGGCCTTCTCGCGGTTGCCCAACTGGGTGCGTTCGGTCTGGCATATGATCACCGTTCCGGTAGGAATATGGGTCAGTTGAACTTTTGTTTCTACTTTGTTGACGTTCTGTCCGCCGGAACCGCCGCTTCGGGAAGTTTCCATTTTTACGTCGCTTTCCTTCAGCTCGAAGTCGATCTCTTCGGCTTCGGGCATTACGGCTACAGTAGCGGCCGAGGTATGCACCCTGCCACTGGCTTCGGTAGCCGGGACCCTTTGTACACGATGTACGCCGCTTTCAAACTTGAGCGTTCCATATACATCGTCGCCGGTTACTTCGAGTTGTATCTCTTTATAGCCGCCCACGGTACCTTCCGCCTCGGAGAGCATAGCTACTTTCCAGCCTTTCTTCTCGCAGTAGCGCATATACATACGCAGCAGATCGCCCGCAAATATGCTGGCCTCATCGCCGCCGGTACCTGCCCGTATCTCCATGATGGCGTTCTTCTCGTCCTGGGGATCTTTGGGGATCAGCAGTTGACGGATGCTGTCTTCCAGTTTTTCTTTTTCCTGTTCCTGCAGCTCCAGGTCCTCTTTGGCCATGGCCCTCAGGTCTTCGTCGCTTTCTGTAGCCAGCACTTCTTTTCCAAAGGCAATGGCATCGAGGCAATTGCGGTATTTATTGTATTCCGCCACAATAGGTTCCAGCTTCCGGTACTCTTTGGAAACCTGGGTAAACCGTTTATTGTCGCTTACGATTTCAGGATTGGTTAAAGCTGTACCCAGGTCGGTGAACCGGGCTTTGATAGCTTCTAATTTTTCTATCATAATAAAAGTGCGCGAATTTAAGCATATTAACTGTCACGATAAAATAAAAAGACGCGGCCATAGCCGCGTCTTTTACCACAAAATGCTTTCTTTACCGGATCAGGGTCACATTACCTTGCTGGGTAAATACCTTACCGTTATCGGTAACTGCTTCGATGATGTACACATAAACACCGGCAGGCACTGCTTTGCCGTCTTTGGTGCCGTCCCAGCCCTGCTCGATATTGGTGCTGCTGTACACTTTATTGCCCCAGCGGTTAAAGATGCTGAAGTTTTTCAATTGTACGATACCTCTTTTCGCCGGTTTAAACAGGTTGTTGGTACCTGCGGGTGCAAAGGCATTAGGCATATCAATCACGGTTTCTTTCACCAGCACATCCATAGAGTCTTTCACTACGCAACCGTTTTCTGTAGTGGCATTCACAAAGTAACGGGTCCTTACCTGCGGGCTCATCAAAGGATCCGAAATGCTTGCATTGCTTAACCCGGATGGCGGGAACCAGCTAAAGTACAGGCAATTGGTGCCCGGTTCTACATGGTATTGCTCGCCGGGATATACGGTAATGCTATCGGGGAGCGTAAGTACTGCCTGGGGATATACCTGTACGGTCACTTTTTCCGTATCCAGGCAGTTGTGTATGTCCTTGATCAAAAGGGTATAGTCGGTAGTCGTCAGCGGCGAGGCAACCGGGTTAGGTATTGTAGTGTCGGAAAGGCCGTAAGCAGGCGACCAGGCATAAGATACACCGCCTGTAGCCCACAGTGGAGCGGCATTGCCCGGGCAATAACCGGTATCGGCAATGATGGCTCCGAAACCGCCTGGATATACGGTTATGCTGATCGTATCCTGGTCGGCGCAGCCTATCGGGGTTTGCACATGCAGGATATAAGTAATAGTCGTGTCGGAAATAAAGGAGGTATTAGGGCCTGTGGGATTGGTCAGGTTAGGCGTGGCCGGCGACCATTGGTAGATATAGTCGTTCCGGAACGGGCTCACCGTGGATTCCAGGGCTACCTCTGTCCACTGGCATACGCTTTTATCCGGCCCCAGGTCCAGTGTGGGGATATAGTGCATGCCAAAGCTGATCTGCACGGCAGTATCCGGGCAATCGGGGTAGGAAGCCGTGAGGGTATACACGTTGGGCTGGTTAATGGTAATAACCGGTTGCAGTAGAGTAGTATCGCTTACCCCGGTGGACGGCGACCAGGCATAGGTATAGCCCGCAGTACCCAGGGCCGAAATGGGTACTACAGCCCCCTTACAGACGACCGTATCGTTGTTGAGGATATCCAGCACTCTCGGCGAAAGGTCGATATGCACCGTATCCGTTTTGGAGAAGCCGCATATACCCGGTATGGTATCTTTGACTGTGACCCAATAAGTGTTGTTGGTCGATGGGTCTACTGTAATGGTAGGTGTATTGGCTGCACCGATAATCCCCGCACCCGGCCCCCATTGGATGGTATTGTTTGCCGTAGGGTTATTGATCGTAACGCCTATATTGATCGACTGCTGGAACGTACACAGCGTAGTGTCGTTTACTGTAAGATCGGGCAGGGCAGTGTACAGCACGGTGATGGTCATATAGGCCGTATCGTCAGTAATACAGGAGGAATCGTTGTTGGCATACAAAGCCACAGTGTACACACCAGGGTTGGTAAAGGTGTGTACCACATTGGTATCGTTCGATGTAGGCGTATTGTCGCCAAAATTCCAGGTGTATACTTTGGCGGAAGTAGAGGTATTTTTAAAGTGGACGGTATACGGAGCGCAGCCGGTATCGTTCTGGTTTAAGGTAGGGTCCAGTACGAAATTGGATTGCACGCCGGTAGCTTCAAAGTTGAATTTAAAGCTCAGGATATCCTGTCCGGAATTCAACTTGGTAGGGAAAACGCTGCCCGGTGTAGTGGGGAAAGAGCCGGTAGGCGCATTGGCGCATACGGAGTGGTAGATCACGCCGCCCGGGTCCATCCTGTTCACGCCTACGTGGGTATGGTCATAATAGTTTTGTGTAGGATTGTTGGAGCCAAAATAAGATTGCATCAGCGGCGTACCGAAGTTGGGTGACAATACGCAGAACCAGAAGCTCCTGGGAGTGTTGTCAAATGCATTGGTCGTAGTAGGTAATCCTGTGATATAGCTTCCTGTGCTTTGACTGAGGCCCGCAACATAGATGTTCTGGCAAATATCCAGCAGGAAGGCTGTAGGGAAGTACCTCGATCCTGTTTGCTGGCCGCCGACGCGGGTCGAAGACAGGGAAGCACTAAGTGTCGGGGTCAGTTTGTCGATAAAACAGTCGCTTCCGGCCATAGAATATACGCCGGTAGAGATCGGGTAAGCGCCATCGGTGCGTCCCAGCACATACACGTTATTGGTAGCGTCGATCTGCAGGTTCACGGCCTGGTCGGTACCGGTAGTGCCGGTATAGGTAGAATGCATGATTGCGCCGGTTGCACTGTTGATGATGGTAACAAAGCCATCGCAGGTGCCGCCAGGCGCCGTAGTGGTCATAGCGCCGGTAGTGGTGGGGAAATTGGTGCTTTGTGTGCTGCCGCATACCACCACATTGCCTACATGGTTGAACTGGATACCTAAGATGGCATCGGTGCCGGAACCGCCGAGGTAAGAGCTGTACAGGAGCTGTGAGCAAGTAGGGTTCAGCTTACAGATCACCCCGTCGTTGGCACCTCCCGAAAGGGCTTGTTGTGCATTGGCCGAAACCGGGAAATCGGTGGACACGGTGTTGGATACTACCCATATGTTACCGCTATTGTCTACATTCAGTTCTACTGGACTTACCAGGTTGTTGAGCGAGTTGCCGCTGCTGCTGGTACCGTTAATGTCTACTGTGGATGGTTCGTTGGAAGAGCCGCCCAGGTAAGTAGCCCCGATCAATGCGGTGCCGGTGCTGTTAAAATGTACTACGAAGATATCGCTGTTGCCGCCAAGTGTATTGTCAAACGCATTGCCGGTAAGCGGAATATTGCTTGAATTGGTAATGCCGGAAAGAATGAGCTCTCCAAGGCTGTTGACAAACATGGAGTGGGGATATTCGGACGAGGAGCCGCCATAATAAGTAGAGTACACCAAAGCGGTACCTGTAGCATTATACTTATTGATACCAGCATCGCTTAAACCGCCGTTGGTGCCTTGTGCTGCACCCAAAGTAGCAGGCCAGCCTACGCCCGTAACATAAGCCCCGGCATAGAGATTACCATCTGCATCATAAGTAGTAGTATGGCTATAGGCCGATGTGGTACTGCCGCTATAAGTCGAGAAAACAAGTACAGGATCGATAATAAGCTCGTACTGGTTGTTATAGCCTTCGGGGAAGCTGTACGTCAGTACCCCGTCAACCAGCTTATAGCTCGATTTTACCTCTTTCTTGATACCATTGATTACCTGGTAGCAATAAGGCGCTTGCTCTTCCAGTACATTGACACTGGTGGTAAATTTTAAATTGCCGTTGGAAGTAAGTACCGGTGTTACGCCCTCGAAAGACAATTTGATCTTACCGGCATCGGCGCCGGGCGCTACGATGAAATCGTATTTGAAAGATTTGTCTTTGCCGTATAAGGCGACATCTACACCAGGGTAAATATTTTTCTGGATCACTTTGCCATACAGGCCTACATTACCAGCCCATTTGGAGGGATCGTTACCGATAAAAAAGTTATTGTAATAGTTTCTCTTGGCCGACTGCTCGTAGCTTACATTAGTATTTCCACCAACAAAATTGACCCGGTAGGCATGGGTATGGACTATCTCCCCGCTTAAATCGCCTTTTGCCGTATGGGTAAGCTCGTGGATATGTTCCAGGTCGTTGAGGCTGATATAGTTATAGACAAAACCAGAATTGGTCACAAATAAAGCTCCTCCGGGTATTGCAGCCTTAAACCTGGCTTCGGGCACCCATTGGCCTTTGTTTTCTATAAAATCAAGACCATCTGTTTTCTGGATTTTGGGTATTTCGCCGGTTGCAAGATGTTTCCCACGGGCAGATGCAATATGCCCTGTTACTACCAGTAAAAACAGGGGTAGGAGGCTTTTGTAACGGAATAAATTCATTAGTGCTGCTTTAGACAAAAAAATAATAGTGCAATTTAACAAAAAAATAGACAGGATTTACCCGCCCCGGGGTTGGATTGACCGGGTGATTGGTTGATATTTAATGGTTTTGTAATAAGAGAAAGGTCGTTGCTATTTCGGAAGTCCCCGGAAGCCTCCCCGCAGCAGTAGGCCGCCTCAGCCCTCCGGTCATTTTTTTAAGGGCTGAAAACTTGTTTTGCCCTTTCGGCGCGGATCGTAGCCTGCATAAATTGAAATTTCCCTGTTCTTTGCTGCGGAAGAAAACAGGCCAACAGGCCTCGGCTTCTCCCGGATATCGACAACCGCACCGTCCATTGCTGAGGTTTGGCTGCTGTTGGGCTACATAGGTTTTGTGGTACAAGGTACCCTACATATTAATGTCTTTTTGTGCAATACAATGAAAGCTTGTTCGTTTTCCTGTAAAAGATGGGTGTCCTATGGTAAAAAATCCCCCTGTGTAGGGGTGAAACGAACGGCAGGCCAGGGCTATCTTCGGCAACGGGAAGGTGGACAACGCACATTTCGGAATATGTGCCGGCGGCTGGCCTGTAGCAATTTTCTGAATATTTTTTGATGATTAAGGAGCAATCCGGTAAGACCGGGTGGCATATGGAAATGAAAAAACGAACTCTTTTTTTGATATGGATCTTATGCCAAAGTATTCAGGGGTTGGCCCAGGCCACCATGGGCTTACGTGGCAATGCTCCTGCCGGCGGGCCTTCGGGTATGGGACCTTCTACCGATAAACAGATTGTGACGCTGTACCTTGATTCCGTTTCTCCCTCCAATCCTGTTGTTACAGCCACCTATACCTTATCTCATCAGCAATACACTTCCATCGAAGGGCATCCCAATACCCCGGGCATTGTATTCGGGTCCACTATTATAGCCGGCAGCAACGCTATAGCGCCCGATTTGCTTTACCCGCTTATGAATTCTTACGGGGGCCAGGCCGGTAATTATACGGCATGCCATACTTGTACATCCGGTACGGGGCTTGATATGGCAGCCGATCATGCCATTCAGATACAAACTTTTACCGATGCGCTTATCGATGCTTCGGGGGCCAACCTGAAACCCGTGGATGCCAAAGTCTGGTTTGCCGACCTTACCATAAATTTCAACATCCCTGTGTCCAACCCCGTTTTTCATTTTACAGGGTTAGGGGCATGGGTTTATAAAAGTTATGCGACCAACGGCAGTATGGCCAATTATGACCTGGGCATCTCTGCCGAGCTGGATCTGCTAACCGCCGGGTACCATCTGAGCAAATTGTCCGGTAGCCCTGCTTTTGACGTATCCGGTACAACGATCAGAAATAAGGCCAGCTATTTTGGCGATGGTAATACCATTCATGGTATAAGCCGTTCTTCGGCAAGCGGCAGTGCGGTACTGCACGGAACCAATATCAGTACCGTTACCTTCCGGATTTCCTTAAGGGGAGATGGGGGGATTATCGTCGACAATGCCGGTGCCAGGGTGTCGGCTGCCCAAGGCCGTTATGTGGCCTGGTCATTGGCCGATAATATATCGGACCCGTCGGCAATCACAACTGCCGGCGACGGTTTTTTAGTGGGGATTTCCCTAATGGCGCCGGAAGCCCAGCCTGGTAATGTTCTTTTAACGGCGAAAGAAAAAAGCCGCCAACTTGTCAATATCCGGGCCTACCGGGAAAATGAAACCATCAGCATTTTTCCCCTGGAGGCCGGCGATTTGATCGAGCTTACCGATGTAGCGGGGAAAACAGTGATCGGTAAAGTAGCGTTGAATGATGTGGAGGTAATTAAAACCCATGCGCTTGCTGCAGGGTTATATACAGTGAATATATATTCGTCTGGACATAAAGAAAAACACCGTCAGAAAGTGATCAAGCAGTAAGAGGCTGCCATAGCCTGCACGATCTGGAAGAAACGAAAGATAGCCAAGGGTGCTTTTCCCAAATGATAAGCCGTAAAACGAACAATGAACGTTTTATTCTAAATTTAGCAGTTACGAGCTAACTATTTTAAAACACAGCCATAATTCCTAGCCCTGTTCGTCATTTATCAACCTTAAAATCATAGTGAACAAATGATACGCCCTTCTGATAAAAAATACAAATTGACTAAGCAAATAATGCTTGGTAAGACTACAATGAACCCGGATTTCTTACCTCTTGCTGACTTTATTGACAAAACATTTGATGTAAGAACAATAAACATCGTGTATGATACAATTGAGAAAGGTACACGACCAAGGATTGGAATTTACTTCGAGTTTGAACGGGAGAAACAAAGTTTCAATGAGAATAATGGAGTTGCAAAATTTGACATCAAAAAGCAAAAGGTAATAGCAGAAAAATTTAAACAAACAATAATCGAACAAGGGTTAATAAAGAAGAAAGGGCTTTTCGACTTTTGGACTAAATCCGAAAAAGGGAAATATCAAACAGAGAATATTTGGGTTTACTATAGTGCATTCGAGCCGATTGCAAGAGATGAAGCAAATGAAAGTGTTCCACAAAACAAGGTGACTCAACTTAAGAAAGAACTAGATTGTAATGACCTTTGGGAAATTTCGAAATGTTTTTCAGGAACAACTTTCCTTTTATATACTGATGAACAAGTCAAACAATACGAAACCAGTGAAACTAGAAAAATGTGGGCCGACAAGTATTTTGATATTTTAGAACGCTACGATGAGTTTGGGTATTTCAAACGAGATAAATTCAATATTTATCTTGACAGCAAAGAAAATTTTGACAACAATTACGAAAGCAACTGGTTTTATTACTACAAATGAAAAATAGTGGCACCATAGCACGTTTGAACTGTATACGTTTCTTCATGTTTCTTTAATAATCAACTTCAGTAAGTTCATTTCTTGTCGCTAATTCTTCAGCTACAGGAAAGGCTTAATTATTTTCTTGACTTCGCGATTATGTCGTTTCTCCAGAATCTTAAATAAAACCTTATCTCAGATTAGAAGCTTTGCTACAGTTCGTCGAGCATTGTCAGCTTAATGTTTCTGATTTTGTTTTGAGCATGAAAGTAGAATTGCCAAAGAGACCGAGTGGCAGCTCCCGATATTGATAGACACAAAAAGAGGCTGGCAATTGCCAGCCTCTTTTTGTGTCTGAACCGGTCTGCCTTTACCGGATTAAGGTTACATTGCCTTTCTTGACAAACGGAGTACCCTTATCGCTTACAGCATCGATATTGTAAATATAAACACCCACAGGTTGCGGCACGCCGTTATACGTTCCGTCCCAGCCGGCGTCTATGTCGGTGCTGCTGTACACCTTGTTACCCCAGCGGTTGTAGACGCTGAATTCCTTCAACCGGGCAATGCCGCGTTTGGATGGCTTGAACAGCTTGTTTACACCCGATGGCGCAAAAGCATTAGGCATATCGATCACGGTTTCTTTTACCAATACATCGATGGAATCCAGTATGCTGCAACCTTCTTCCGTAGTGGCGGTAATGAAATAGCGTGTTCTTACTGCAGGCGACATCAGCGGATCGGCGATGGAGGCATTGCTGAGACCCGATGGCGGGAACCATTTGAAATAAGTAGCATTGGTGCCCGGTTCTATATGATATTGTTCGCCAGGATAAATGCTGATGCTATCCGGCACATTAACCACTGCCTGCGGATATACCTGTACGGAAACGTATTCGGTATCCCGGCAATTGTACATATTGGTAATGTAAACGGTATAATCGGTGGTGGTGAGCGGTGAAGCTACAGGGTTGGACGACGCCGTATCGCTAAGGCCGTAGGCGGGGGTCCAGGCATAGGAAACGCCGCCGGTAGCCCATAACGGTGCGCCGTTACCAGGACAATAGCCGGTATCTTGTGAAGCAGCGCCAAAACCACCGGGATGCACAATGATGTGTATGCGCTCACTATCGGCACAACCGATGGGGGTCTGTATATACAGTTGATAGGTAATTGTAGTATCGGCAACAAAGCTGGTATTGGGTCCCAGGGGATTGCTCAGGTTGGGCGTGCCGGGTGTCCAGCGGTATTGGTAATCGTTGCGGAAAGGTGTCACCGAAGATTCCAGTGCCAGCTCGGTACCCTGGCAAACGGCCGTATCCTTGGAAAGGGTCAGCTTGGGGTATTCATGCATATTGATCCGGAGCAATACCGTAGTATCGGGACAGGTGAGGTAAGAACCGGTAAGGCTGTACAGCTCCGACTGGTTAACGGTGATCTGCGGATTCAGTATGGTAGAATCGCTTACCCCTGTGGCAGGCGACCAGCGGTAGCTGTAAGCAGGAGTACCTGTAGCTGCTACCTGTACTACCGCGCCCTGGCATACCGTGGTGTCGCTGGTGAGGATATCGAGTATCCTTGGCGCCAGGTCGATGTGTACGGTATCGGTTACGGAGAAACCACAGATCCCGGGTATCGTATCTTTCACGGTTACATAATATTCATTAAACGTGTTCGGGTTTACGGTTACGGTAGCCAGGTTGGGGGCCGTGAGTACGCCTGCCGCCGGAGTCCACAATATCGTATTGTTAGGACTTGGGTTATTGATCGTGACCGAAAGATCGACCATTTGCGTATTGGCGCAAAGCGTCGTATCGTTTACCGTGATGTCGGGTTTTTCTACTTTCAGCACAACGATCTTCATGGTAGCCGTATCGTCGGTAATGCAGGTATTGGGATTGAGGGCGTGGAGGATAATGGTATAGACGCCCGGGTTTACATAGGTATGCGAAGGATTGGTAGCGGTGGAAATACCGGTATTGTCGCCAAAATCCCAGGTATAGCTTATGGCTGAGCTGGAGGTATTCACCATCTGTACTGTATAAGGAGCGCAGCCTGTATCGTTTTGCTGCGGCGCCAGCTCGAAATTGGAATGTACGCCGGTAGCCTCAAAATTGAATTTGAAACTGATGATATCCTGGTCGAACATAGGAGTCAGCTTGTTGGGCGCCCATACTGTAGGCGCCGTAAAGGGATACTGCACATTATTACAGATAGAGTGGTATACGATACCATTCGGATCGAGCCTGTGGATACCGATATGGGAGTGGTCGCCGTTGACACCGAAATAAGTACCGTAGAACAAACCACTGAAGTCGGGTTGTATCGTACAGAACCAGAAAGAAGCCGCAGCATTCTGGAAGGCGTCGCCGGTCAGGGGTAAGCCCGCTGCGGCGCTAAAGCCGGCCACATATATATTCTCGCAAATGTCGACCAGGAAGGCAGAAGGGAAGAACTGCGGGCCACCTAATACTCCTTGTGGATTGCCCACCCTCGAAGAAAGGATCGAAGCGCTTAAGGTCGGATTCAGCTTATCAATAAATACATCGCCGTTGTTGTTACTGTTCCAGGCACCGGCAGAAATAGGATAGTTACCATTGGTACGGCCCAGTACGTACACATTATCGTCGGCATCTACCTGCAGGTTCACGGCCTGGTCGGTAGCATCGGTACCCAGGTAGGTGGATCGCAATATATTACCGCTATAAGGATCGACGATAGTCGCAAAGCCGTCGTAAACGCCGCCTGGTGCTGCCGTATTTAAAGCCCCGGTAGTGGTGGGGAAATTATTGCTGGCTGTAAGCCCGGAAAGCACCAGCTTGCCTGCATGATTAAACAACAGGCTGGTGGAGGCATCGTCGCCTGTACCACCGATGTAGCGGCTGAACATCAGGTTGGAGCAGGAAGGATCGAGTTGGAACAGCACGACATCGACGCCGCCATTCAGGGAATTGGTGTAGGGCCCGGTGAGGGTAAGGGTTACGATACTGTCGCAGCCCGGTGTGCTAAAGGTATCGACATAAGTACCCGGAGCGGTAAGCACCGTAGAGCCGAACAGGTAGCTGCCCCCGGGACATATAGCTTCGGTGGCGTTATGCGTGATATAAGGATTTACCGTTACCGTTAACGTGACCACACTATCGCAGCCGCTGGTGGGGAACGTCTGGATATAAAGCCCTGCCGTAGTAATGATCTGCGTGCCGAACGTATAAGAAGTACCGGGACATAAGGTGATATTGAGGGCATTCAGGATATTGGGTTTTACTTCCAGGTTGAGGGTTACGATACTATCGCAGCCCGCAGTAGCAAAGGTATCGACATAAGTCCCGGCAGTAGTCAGTGTCGTGGGACCGAAAACATAGCTGCCGTTGACACAGATACTGGCATTGACCGTATTCCGGATATAAGGCCGTTCCAGGAGATGAAGCGTAACAATACTATCGCAGTTGGCCGTGGTAAAGGTATCGATATACGTGCCGGCAGTAGTCAGTACGGTAGTGCCGAACGTATAGCTGCCCCCGGGACAGAAGCCTGCAGTTACGGTATACGTAGTATGCGTGCCCGCATTCAGGTACAGGGTCACAATACTGTCGCAGCCGCCAAAGGTTTTAAAAGTATCGGTATAGGTGCCGGCAGCCGTTAAGGTATCTTTGCCGAACCGGTAGCTGCTGCCTGTACATATGGTTTCGTGAAGGGTATCGCGCAGGTAAGGATTTACCGTTAAGGTAAGCGTTACCGTACTATCGCAGCCTGCCGTAGGGAAGGTATGGGTATAGGTACCCGAAGCGGTTAGCGCCTGGCCGCCGAAATGATAAGAGCTTCCGGCGCATATACTGGCGGCGGTACTATTCGTAATCAGCGGGTTTACCGTCAGGTTCAGGGTTACCACACTATCGCAGCCTGCAGTAGGAAAAGTGTGTACATAATTACCCGTTGCCGTGAGCAACTGGCCCCCGAACGAGTAGCTGGTCCCGGCGCAGATAGTTTGGTTGAAGGTGCGTGTAATAAGTGGATTAACTGCCAGGTGCAGGGTAACGATACTGTCGCAGCCGGCAGCCGTGAAGGTATCTACATAAGTACCGGCAGCCGTGAGTACAGTGGGCCCGAAGGTATAGCTGCCGCCGGGGCATATACTTTTATAAACAGTATTGGTGCTGTAAGGCGGGTTCAGTTGGGTAGGGAAATCGGCTGAATTGGTATTGGTCGTAACCCAGATATTGCCATGCTCATCAAAAGCCAGCTCCTGCGGGCTGTTGATGGCGCCCCGGTTGTCGAAATTACCTCCTACAGTATATATCGGTATTACATTAGTGAAGGTGAACTGTTGCGGCTCTATGCCGCTGCCGCCTACATATGTAGCGCCGATCAATGCCGTTCCCGTGCTGTTGAAGTGGGCCACAAATATATCGGTAGTGCCTCCCAGGGAATTATCATAAGCGGTTGCTGGTATGGGGAGATTATTTGAAGTAGTGCTGCCCACAACCACGAGTTCATTCTGGGCATTTACTTTCATCGCATGCGGCAATTCGATATTGGAACCGCCATAATATGTAGAATAGATAAGGTTAGTACCTGTAGCATTGTACTTGTTGATCGCTACATCCTGGATACCGCTGAAAGCAGCATAGGCAGCGCCCGGGGTAACAGGCCAACCGGCGCCATAGGCCTGTGAGCCGGCATACAGGTTGCCATCGGCATCATATGTAGTAGAAAAGCTATAGAACGAGTTTTGGGTACCGCCGCTGTACGTAGCAAATACCAATACCGGGTCTATAATTAATGCGGCTTGATGATCGTAGCCATCGGGGAATTCGAAACCAAGACGCCCTCCTTTCAAAACATAATTACATTTTACCGGTACTGTTTTACCACCGATCACCTGGTATGTATAAGGAGCCTGTTCCTTAATCTCATTTACCGAAGTGGTGATGATGAGGGAACCGTCGGAGGAAAGGCGGGGCGTTACGCCTTCAAAGGCCAATGCGATCTGGGAAGGATCGGCGCCTGCGGCTACCACAAAATCATATTTCATCGATGGGCCCTTGCTATAGATGGCGACATCGATGCCGTTATAGATATTTTTTTGTACTACTTTTCCGAAAAGACCGACACCACCTGCCCATTTGCTGGGATCATTGCCGAGAAAGTAATTATTGTAGTTGGAGCGTTTTTCCGTTTGCTCATATTTAATACCGGGCAAAGCGCCCAGAAAGTTTACTTTATAAGCATGGAAATGTATCATTTCATCGCCCACGGCACCTACATGTTCGTGTCCGTCAGCATCATGGCCGGTAGCTTTATAGATATCCTGCTGATTGTAATAGTTGTACACAAAACCATGATCTGTAATGAAAACAACACCACCCGGAAGTTCCGCTTTAAAGCGGGCTTCGGGTACCCATTGTCCTTTATTTTCGATAAAGTCGAGGCCTGTTTTTTTGACATTGATCTGTCTTTCGCCTGTGGCAGGATGCGGTTTCCGGCCTTGCGCTGTAGCCATAAGGCTTATACACAGGACAAGGAGAGTACATAACGCATTTGGGGAAATACATTTTCTCATGGATAATGCAGATTTATTGCAGTGTTACTTGTGGTTGAACAGGATAAAAGACATAAAGCCTGCGCAATCAGTTGGGTAAGCGGGGGGATTTTACCGGGGTATTCTTCCGATTTTGCCGTTGTGCCTATTGACATTACGGGAAATTTGAATAATTTTGGAGCAATGAGCATTATATCGCCAGCTATAAAAAGTTATATGAAATTGCGCCTTAGTGCAATCGATAACTTCGCTTTGAACCCGGTTGATACCCAAAAGCAGGTATTCAACGATCTGGTTGGCTCCGCTCAGTTCACCGAGTTTGGCAAACAGTACGGTTTCGAACACATCAATTCCATCAAAGAATTTAAGGAAAGGGTACCGGTGAACGACTACGATTCCTTGAAACCTTATATCCAGAAAATACTTGAAGGCCAGCAAAATGTTTTGTGGGCCGATCCTATCAATTGGTTTGCCAAGAGCAGCGGTACCACCAGCGATAAAAGTAAATTTATACCGGTAAGCAAAGACTCGCTCGACGATACCCATTTTAAATCGGGGAAAGATGTACTGTCGCTGTACCTGAGGCAATTTCCGCAGACCAATATGATGAATGGCAAATGCCTGACCATAGGCGGCAGCCACCAGGTAAACCAGTTGAATGCCGACTCCTTTTATGGCGACCTCTCGGCGGTAATGCTGCAGAACATGCCGTTCATGGGCCAGGTGATGCGGGCGCCCGAGCTTTCCGTTGCCCTGATGGATGAATGGGAAGCCAAGCTGGAAGCGATGATCTATAGCGTGTTTCATGAGAACATCACCTTCATTGCAGGGGTACCCACCTGGACATTGGTATTGATTAAAAGAATACTGGAAATTTCGGGCGAGCATGACCTGCACAAAATATGGCCTAACCTGGAACTATATATTCATGGCGGGGTAAGCTTCACCCCTTACCGCAAACAATTCCAGGAGCTGATCCCCTCGGCCAACATGCGTTATATGGAAACTTATAATGCATCGGAAGGATTCTTTGCCGCCCAGGACAATATTCAGGAAGAAGGAATGCTGCTCTTCCTGAACCATGGCATCTTTTTTGAATTTATGCCTATGGAAGAATATGGCAAGGAAGACCCGCAAACGCTTACCTTAAGAGAGGTGGAAACCGGCAAGAACTATGCTTTGATCATCAGCACCAATGGCGGCCTCTGGCGTTACCTCGTAGGCGATACCATCCAGTTTACCTCTACCGAACCTTTCCGCATCAAAGTAAGCGGCAGGTTGAAGCACTATATCAATGCCTTCGGCGAAGAAGTGATCGTAGACAACAGCGATCATGCTATTGCCGCAGCCAGCAAAGCCACAGGCGCTATCGTGAACGACTATACCGCGGCCCCGGTATATATGAGCGGCAACGAAAACGGCGCACATGAATGGATTATAGAATTTGAACAATTGCCGGTGCCCCTGAGCGTCTTTACCGCCGAGATGGACAAAGCTTTACAGACCATCAACAGCGATTACGAAGCCAAGCGCCATAAAGATATAGCCTTACGCATGCCTATTGTACACCAGATGCAGAAAGGCGGTTTCAATGCCTGGCTTAAAAGCAAAGGCAAGCTGGGCGGTCAGCACAAAGTACCGCGCCTGAGCAATGAACGAAAGTACCTGGAAGAGATACTGGCCTTCATGCAATAAATTATTCCTTTTTATCCCTTTCCGATACCCTGCCTGTCTTGGTTTGTTTGGTATCAACAGGTGTGCCTGTAAATTGAAGCCATGGCAAAAACAACGATTACCAGAGACGATATACACCTTGTAAGCCGTAATAGTAATGCAACAGCCCCGGACATAAAGACTGCTTTTGAGCATAACGGTATCTATGCCGGCAAAGCAGTATGGCGCCGGTTCCTTCATTTTTTCCTGATCGGCCTCGGCCTGGCCTTTGTAGTAGCCGGTATCCTTTTCTTCTTTGCCTTTAACTGGGCCAACCTGCATAAGTTTGCCAAGCTGGGATTGATAGAGGGCCTGCTCGTTGCTTGCGTGGCCATCGTACTATTGCGGAAGCGCCTGGACGAAAAGATAAAGAACATCCTGCTATCGGCCGCAGCGATGCTGGTCGGCGTACTCTTTGCCGTATTCGGGCAAATATACCAAACCGGGGCCGATGCTTACGACCTGTTCCTGGGCTGGACGGCGGCCATCCTTTTATGGACAATCGTATCGAGTTTCCCGGTGCTGTGGCTTATTTTTATGATACTCTGCAACACAACGCTATGCCTGTATGCCGAACAGGTAGCCAATATCGATACGCCTGTGCTACTGACTTTGCTTTTCCTGCTTAACACCTGCTTTGTTGTACTGACGGTGCTGGCCGGGCATAAAAGATGGACGGAAGCGCCGACCCAATGGCTGAGCGGCCTGGCTGTAACCATTGCCGTAACCTGTATTACTATTGCCGTATGCACCAGTATCCTTGATCATTACAGATCGTCCCTGGCTTTTTCGTTCCCCCTGGCCATCGCCGGCTTTGCGGCGGGGATCTGGTATGGCTTCCGCAGCCGGAACTTGCTGTACCTGGCCGAGATCCCTTTTGCAATATTGCTGATCCTGGTAACCCTTATCATAAAACCTTTCCACGATCCCATTGGTACTTTCTTCCTGATCAGTATACTGATTATTGGTTGCACTACCTTGCTGATCATTCAACTGGTTAAACTAAACAAACGTTGGCATGAAGATGGAACGGAACGTAGCTGAATTATTACAGCAAATAGGAGCGGCAGAAGGGGAGGGCTTTACCTACGATGAAGAAGGGATCCGCAGCGAAATAGCCCTTAATGAAAGCGCTTACAGTAATATTATTATCAAGGTGCTCTCGGCTATTGGTGGCTTCCTGGCTACGCTGGCCTTCCTGGGTTTCCTGCTCCTGGCGGGTATTTACCAGTCAGAAGGCGGCATGTTTGTAACCGGTATCTTTTTTATCATTGCCGCTATCGGCGGTTCCCGTGTTGCCGGCCGTTCTTTTCTCGATACTGCAGCGCTTACTTTATATATTACAGGGTTTATCCTTATGGGAGCGGGTCTGCTGCAAATGGAAAAAGATCCCAATGTACTGCTTTTATTATCCCTGCTGCTATCCCTGGCCGGCGTATTGGGTTCGGGTGGCTTTATGATGATCATGGTTTCGGTATTGCTATTTAATGCCAGCCTGTTCAGCTTCTTCCCGGTAAATCATATATACGGCAATGCAGGCATCAGCCCCATGCTCTTGATCATTGCCGTATTGCTGCTCCTTACTGCCAACGAACCCCGGATCATAACGGGCAGCAGGCTCGGCAACAAATTGTATAAGCCGGTTCAATCGGGTTTCTTTATCTCTTTCCTGGCCGGTTTGCTGTGGATGCTGCACGAGTATATGTTTGGTTTCGGCCTGGGTTGGGGCGGTTATCCCTGGGCGTTGGGCATCTTTACCGATATCGGTATCGGGATATTGGTCTGGAAGATCATTGGCTCCTTGGGTATTACTCATAAAGGTTATATAGCAGGCATCTATCTGTTTACACTGGCTGTCCTCCTGCCTGTATTTTATTTTCCCTATATCCCCGGCGCACTTTTCCTCCTGCTGTTATCCATATATTATGGGTATAAAGTGGAGGCGGGTCTAAGCGTCGCGGCATTGGCCTACTTTATCATTAAGTATTACTACGATCTGCAGATGTCCCTGCTGTACAAATCGGGGCTGTTGTTCTTCCCGGGCATATTGCTTTTGCTCGTATGGTATTTTTATAACCGGCAACTAAAGAAAGATGAGAAAATATAAAGGGCCGTTGATCCTGCTGAACCTGGTTATCGTTTTCCTGCTATTCAACCTGGCGGTATTTAAAAAAGAACAAACCCTGAAAAACGGGCAATTGGTATTGCTGGAGCTGGCGCCCAAAGATCCCCGGTCGTTGATGCAGGGCGATTATATGCAGTTGAATTATGCTATATCCCGTGAGGCAATGGGCACCCAGATACCGCAAAAGGGTTATTTCGTACTCCGGCTCGACCAGGACCATATAGGGACCAGTGTGAGGGTGCAGGCCGGGAAAACGCCTTTATCGCCGGGAGAGATATTGGTACATTATAAGCGTAAAGATGAATGGAACACCTATATAGGAGCCGAATCGTACTTTTTTGAAGAAGGGAAAGGGGAACACCTGGCAAAGGCAAAATATGGCGGCCTTATGGTCGATAAGGATGGCGGCAGTATCCTCGTAGGCCTGTACGACGAACAGTATCGTTTGATACGCCCCTGAACGGTATGAAATTTATGCAAGTACTTAAACCTTCCCGGGAAGCCGGGGTCTAAGCCGTTCATAAGGATAATTGCTGTTCATCCATACCCCAATAACTGCATGAGTTTACCATCGTTTGCACTCAAGAGACCTGTATTTGCCATCGTCGCTAATATATTCATACTCATCTTTGGTTTCATTGCCTTCAAGTTCCTGGGTATCCGCGATTATCCCTCCATCGATCCCCCCATTATTAATGTAAGGACAAGCTATGCCGGCGCGAACCCCGATATTATCGAATCGCAGATCACCGAACCACTCGAAAAATCGATCAATGGTATTGCCGGTATCAGTAATATATCCTCTTCCAGCAGTCAGGGTACCAGTAATATTACGGTAGAATTTGATTTGGGCGAAGACCTGGAGGCCGCCGCCAACGATGTGCGGGATAAAGTGTCCCAGGCCCTGCGCAACCTGCCCCAGGATATAGATGCTCCTCCGGTGGTGTCGAAAGCCGATGCCAATTCTCAGCCCATTCTGTCGATGACCGTGCAGAGCAATACCCGTAACCAGTTGCAGCTAAGCGATTATGCCGAAAATGTATTGCAGGAACGATTGCAGACCATACCCGGTGTGAGCAGCATCCAGGTATGGGGACAAAAAAGATATGCCATGCGTATCTGGTTCGATCCTCTGAAAATGGCGGCATACGGCGTTACTTTCAGCGATGTGCAGGCTGCCCTCAACCGCCAGAATATAGAGCTGCCTTCGGGTAAGGTGTCCGGTTACCAGACCGAGCTTTCGGTAAGAACCATAGGCCGTCTGCAAACGGAAGCCGATTTCGAAGGCCTGATCATTAAAAACGTAAACGGAAGCGATATACACATCAGGGAAATAGGCGAGGTAGTGCTGGGGCCCGAAAATGAAGAAACCCAGTTGAAAGAAAGCGGCGTACCCATGGTAGCCCTCGCTGTGATACCGCAGCCCGGCTCCAATTACGTAGCCATTGCCGAAGAGTTTTACAAACGTTTCGACCAGATCAAAAAAGATGTTCCTGCGGATATCAAACTAAATATTGCCTTAGACAATACGGTTACGATTAAGAACTCCATCAGCGAGGTAGAGGAAACTATCTTTATTGCGTTTGCCCTGGTGGTGATCGTGATCTACCTCTTCTTCCGGGATATCCTTATCTCTATACGACCGCTGATCGATATCCCGGTGAGCCTTATCGGCGCCTTCTTCATTATGTATGTCATGGGCTTTACCATCAATATCCTTACCCTGCTGGCTATTGTGCTGGCTACGGGGCTGGTGGTGGATGATGGTATCGTGGTGGCCGAGAATATCTATAAAAAGATGGAAGCCGGTATGGATAAGCGGCGGGCGGCACGGGAAGGCAGCGAAGAGATCTATTTTGCCGTAATCGCCACTTCCATTACCCTGGCCATTATCTTCCTGCCCATCGTGTTCCTGCAGGGCTTTACGGGCAGGCTTTTCCGGGAATTCGGCATCGTGGTGGCCGGTGCGGTGATCATCTCCTGCTTTGTATCCCTTACCCTTACACCGGTACTCAACGTTTACTTATCCCGGAAAGATACTACGAAGAAATCCAGGTTCTATGTAAGAACAGAGCCTTTCTTTGCCGGTATGGAAAACCGTTACCGCAGGGCGTTGGAATGGATCATGGGCCATCGCTGGATCGCTACGGCGGGCATCGTGCTGTGTATGGCCGCGATCTATTTATTTGGCGGAGGCCTGAAAAGCGAACTGGCGCCGCTAGAGGACCGTTCCCGTTTCCGGCTGGCTCTTACCGCGCCCGAAGGTACCTCTTACGATGCCATGGACAATTATGTAAACCAGGTGGCACAGTTTGTGATGGACTCCGTACCCGAGAAAGAGATTGTCCTGACCACAACGGCCCCCGGCTTTAGCGGCGCCGGTGCTGTGAACTCGGCCAACGGCAATATCAGGCTCTCCTTGCCCGGCGAACGTACCCGTTCCCAGGATGATATCGTGCAGGTGCTGAATAAAAATTTCAAGAAATTCAATTTCGGACAGACTTATGCCATACAGGAGCAGACCATCGCGGTACAACGCGGCGGGGGCAGTAGATTACCCGTGTCTTTTGTATTGGAAAATATCAATTTTGATAAGCTGAGCACTGTATTGCCGCAGTTCATGGACGAAGCCAATAAAAGCAAGGTATTCCAGAACGTGGATGTGGATCTTAAGGTAAACAAACCCGAATTGCGCATCACAGTCGATCGTGCCAAAGCTTCGCAACTGGGCATATCGGTGGCCGATGTATCGCAGGCGCTGCAAATGGCCCTGAGTAACGGCCGCCTGGGTTATTTCACCATGAATGGCAAGCAATACCAGGTAATAGGCCAGGTATCCCGCGACAATCGAGATGAGCCGGTAAACCTGAAATACTATTATGTAAGAACAGCCGACGGGCAAATGATCTCTATGGACAACATGATCCATATAGAAGAAAGCATCAGCCCTTCGCAGATATACCACTATAATCGTTACAAGTCGGCCACGGTGTCGGCCAATCCTGCTCCCGGCTATACCCTGGGCGACGGCATCGCGGAAATGCAGCGCATCTACAAGAGCCTGCAGGATAAAAAAGTAATAGACGAATCCTTTACCTCGGCGCTTTCGGGCTCTTCCAAAGATTATGCGGAAAGCTCTTCCAATACGCTTTTTGCCTTCGTACTGGCCCTGGTGCTCATTTACCTGGTACTGGCGGCGCAGTTTGAAAGCTTTGTCGACCCGGTGATCATCATGCTTACCGTACCCCTGGCCATTGCTGGGGCAGTATTGTCGCTGTGGTTGTTTGGGCAGACTTTAAATATCTTTTCCCAGATCGGTATGATTATGCTGATAGGGCTGGTAACCAAAAACGGTATCCTGATCGTGGAGTATGCCAACCATATCAGGGATACCGGCGTGAGCAAGCGGGAAGCGGTAGTGACGGCTGCAAAAATGAGGTTGCGTCCCATCCTGATGACAAGCCTGGCTATGGCCGGCGGGGCGCTGCCTTTGGCCTTATCCCTGGGCGCTGCCAGCACCAGCCGTATCCCTTTAGGTATCGTGATAGTAGGCGGGGTAATGTTTTCCCTGCTGCTCTCCTTATTTGTAGTGCCGGTAATGTACACCTTCCTTTCCCGCAGGAAAGTAAAGGAAGTAACGGCCGCTACCAAACTGGACGATTAATATTATAGAATGATCAGCATGACAAAATATAAAATAGGGTGTACGCTCCTGGCGCTTTTCCTTTTCCTGGCAACGGCAAAGGCCCAGGAAAAAGAGCCGGTACTGTCCCTGAACGATGCCATAGATGCCGCCCTGGACCAGAACTTCGATATCCGTATCTCCAAAGTGCAACTGGACCAGGCCAAAGCCAACAACACGATCGGTAATGCGGGGATGCTACCTGCGGTTACGGCTATAGGCGGGCTCAACGGCAATATTACCGATGCGCATATAGAGCTGGCCAGCGGCGATGTGCAGAACCGTAAAGGGGCACGTTCGCAAACGCTGAGCGGAGCCGTGCAACTGGACTGGATATTGTTTGACGGCTTGCGTATGTTTGCCAGCAAGCACCGCCTCGAAGAGCTGGAAAAGATAGGCAGCACCTCTTTAAAGCTGCAGATACAGACCACCATTGCCCAGGTAATCGTTACCTATGCCGAAGTAGTAAGGCAAAAGCAGCAATTGTCGGCCATCGATACCGCCATGACCCTGGCCAGGATGCGTATGGACCTGGCCAAAAAGAAATTTGAGATAGGTACTTCGGCCAAGACCGATTACCTGCAGGCTCAGGTAGACTATAATGCCAGTAAAGCAGCTTCCCTGGTGCAAGGCGCCGTATTGCGCCAGGCCAAGGACAGCCTTATGGTATTGCTCGGCCGCGACCAGTTTGCCAATTACGATGTACAGGATAGCTTGCACCTGAACAAAGGGCTGAGCTATAAAGATAAAGACTTGTGGATGGACCGCAATTTTTCGGTACAACTGGCGCAGCAGCAAAAGCGGGTATCGGAGTATGATCTCAAAATTGCCAATGGCGCCCAATTGCCGGTGCTGGACCTATCGGCGGCTTATAACTATAACCGCACGCAGAATGGGGCAGGGGTCACGTTGTTCAACCGCACTTATGGCCCGCAAGGCGGGCTTAACCTGAGCCTGCCGCTACTCAATGGTTTTAACCTGCAACGGCAAAAGAAGGTAGCCCGGCAGGAAGTATTCCGGCAGGACCTGATGGTACAACGCCTGCAAACCAGTGTGGCGGCCCGTTACCGTACGGCCTGGCGCAGCTACGACAATGCCCTGCAAAGCCTCGCGCTGGAAAAGGATAATATTCAATACGCCGAAGAGAACGTCATGATCCAGCAGGCGCGTTTCCGGGTGGGTGTAGCCAATACATTGGAACTGCGGGAAGCGGAGAACAGCTATGTGGCCGCCCTGGCCCGGCTGGTGGATGCGGGTTATACCGTTAAAGTTACGGAAACCCGTTTGCTGGAACTGGAAAACAACCTGGTGAAATAAAGGCGCCGAGGTTCGTGTCCTCACGAACCACAAATACTATCTCAGTGGTTCCGTGTTCCCCACGAACCACAAAATGAGGTTCATGTCCAATGAACGGTAAGGCTTGCCGGCTCTTTAATTCCACTGCCCAATTTCAGCGGTATCCATGTCGTCTTTTCTTGTAACATTATCTACCGTGCGAAATTATATCACTGTTCTTATCATGATGCTTGGCTGTATGGCCAGCCATGCGCAATTGCCCGATACGGCTGCAATGAGTGAGCTAAAACGGGTATTGCAGCTTCGCCTTGTCGAAATTGAAGATCATGTTGAAACAGCAAAGACCAACATCCGGGAATTGAAAACCGGATACAGGCCAGGAGATAAGGACAGTGCTTTCAGCAGCCGATTAACGGCGCTCAAGAATGATCGTCGGCGCTGGAAGACTGAATATAATGCCTGGAGAAAGGCAAATAATCAGTTTGCAAAGGCGAAAGAAAAATTTGACCGGGAAATGCTAGGCTACTATCGTACACAATCATTTTATGAATACAGGAACCGAAGCAGGCTAAATCGGTATGCAGGATTAGCTATAGTAACAACCGGAGGTTTGGTTTTCTTAGGCGGACTTATTCATGGTATGACTGAATTGCCCACCACCGCTGCACCGGAAGGTCAAAAAAACAACCAGCGAATAACGGTTGCCTGTCTGGCTGCAGGCGGAGTACTTGCCTTATCATCCATTCCCTTTTTCAAAGCTGCCCGCAAAAACATCGAAATTTACAAAAGCCATATAGTCTGGAATATGGATGTTTTACCTATCCGTTTGCCCAATGGCTTTACGAAGAGTGTATTGGGTTTCCAGGCGCACATACCCTTGTTTGGGCGCTACACTTCAGGAAATGATTAGCCAATAATGATTCTTTACAAGGCAGGGTGACAATGGTTTTGTTTACTCTTTTTTACTATTGTCTATCTCAGTAGTTCCGTGTCTCACGAACCTCGGAGACAGAGATACATGGCAAAAAATAACTCAGTGGTTCTGTGTCCCCACGAACCACAAAACGATGAGGTTTGTGAGACACGAACCTCGGAGATAACACGAACCCCTGGTAATAAAAGCGATGCGCGGCATATGCCGCGCATCGCTTTTATGAAAAATCTTATAAATGCTTGTTTTTACTCTTCTTTGTCGCCCGCCTCTTCAATAGAAAAGCCGTTTTGCTGGCCGAATTTTTCCTGGGCTGTATTGACGCCTTTCAAGGCTTCGCTTTCTTTTTCCGACTCGGCGGTCAGCTTTTGTATGGCAGCATCTATCTCGGCTTGGGACGAAGTGCTGTTCAGCTTTTCGAGCGGCGTAAAGGCATTGTCGACCATGTTTTTTTCAAAATTGAGGAAGTTGAGCATGGCTGCTTTCAGCTCTTCGGCCCCTTTGCCTGCGGTTGGCCCACGGCGTACTTCTTCTATCTTACGGGTCGTAAAGGTGGCGATCTTTTTCCGGTACACGGCCAGCTTGGAATAATCTTTATCCCCGCCGGCGATCTGCTGGAAGGCAGTACCCCATTCCACACCCATATTGTACAGGGAGTCGGTGAGGGCGGCCAGCTTATCGTTGTATTCGATAGGGGTTAGCTTTTGCTTCTGTGCAAAAGACGTATGGCCCAGGAAGCAGGAGAGAATAAGGCTGAAAAGTAAAAGTCTTGTTTTCATAAAAGAAGGGTTTAGCGGTATTAAGTGCGAAAGATATAAAAATATACTTTCCGCAGATAGGTTCCCGCTTGATTATTTATGTGTTAAAAACAACAATACACGAGCCGGAATGGTTCGTGTATTGTTCAAAAAAGAGTCGGGATTTATTTGCGTTGCATTACCTTTTCCGCTGCTTCAATAATGTTGGCCACCGTAAGGCCATATTTCTTCAGCAGATCGGCAGGCTTGCCGCTTTCGCCAAAAGTATCTTTTACCGCAACATATTCCTGGGGAACAGGGCAATTACGTGCCGCTACATTAGCAACACTATCGCCCAGGCCGCCATTGATCTGGTGCTCTTCGGCAGTAACTACACAACCTGTTTTCTTCAGCGAAGCAATAATTGCTTCTTCATCCAGGGGCTTGATCGTGTGCATATTGATCACATCGCAGGAGATACCTTTTGCTTCCAGCGCACGGGCTGCTTCCAGCGCATTCCATACCATATGGCCGCAGGCAATGATCGATACGTCGGTACCTTCGTTCATGATCTGCGCTTTGCCGATCACGAAATCGCTGCCGTCTTCCTTGGTGAAATTGGCCCATTTTACACGGCCGAAACGGAGATACACGGGACCTTGATATTCGGCGATGGCTTTGGTAGCCGCTTTGGTCTGGTTAAAGTCGCAGGGGACGATTACCGTCATGCCGGGCAGCATTTTCATCATACCGATATCTTCCAGTACCTGGTGGGTAGCGCCATCCTCACCCAGGGTAAGGCCGGCATGGGAAGCGCATATCTTCACATTTTTGCCGCTGTAGGCTACAGATTGGCGTATCTGGTCATATACCCTGGAAGTAGAAAAGTTGGCAAACGTAGTCGTATAAGGTATTTTCCCGCCAATGGTAAGGCCGGCTGCGATACCAATCATATTGGCCTCTGCAATACCTACCTGTATAAAACGTTCCGGGAAATCTTTGATAAAAGCATTAAGCTTCAGAGAACCGGCAAGGTCGGCAGTGAGCGCTACGATATTAGGGTTCTGAGCTGCTGCCTCGTGAATACCTTCACCAAAGCCGGCACGGGTTTCTTTTTCGTTTTGTGCGGTAAAATCCTGCAACATGTGGAGAGAAAAATTGTTAGTATTAAAAATGTGCGGCAAAAGTAAAACTATTTCCGCTGTTATGGTAACAGATTTTAACGCCGATGGGGAAAAACTCTGAGACGCGCCGGGTATTTTCTGGTATATTTTTGCAATCTTTGCAGCAGCCTGGTTGCCTCAATTTTCTCTTGTGAAACGGACTTTAAAGATTCTTACCAATAAATACATGATCACGGCAGTGCTTTTCCTGCTGCTGATGTTGTTTTTCGACCAGAACGACTGGTTCACGCAACATAGCCGGGAAACGGAACTGAAACAGACCCAGGAGAAGATCGACCACCTCAATGCCGAGGTTACCAGGATGGAAAATGAATTGAACGACCTCAACGGCAGCAATGCCAAGCTGGAACAATACGCCCGGGAAAAGTACCACGAAAAAAAGGACGGTGAAGATGTGTACATCATCGTTGCCGATTCGGTACGACAGGAAAAGAAGCAATAGCCATTGGAACAGGGTTTTCCGGTAAAAAAAGAAACAGGATATACTAAACAGGCATCCTTACCCGTTTTACCTTTAAATATTATTGCCTCATGGAAAAAAAGCTACATACTTCTTTACCTCTTAACCCTCCATCCCATACTCAGCCCAGTCCCCACCAAACGATTCAACAATCCCTTATGGAAGAAGAATTTAGTGCGGAAATAGCCTTGCTGCAAGGCCTCAGGCTTATGCCCCGCCCCGAGGCCGTAGCCCAATTGCTCGACAGGATAGACCGCCAGTCTGTAGCAGAACAACACTGATCTGATCCCAGCCTTATATTGCTTCCGGGTACCTGAGCCGGAATAGGGATTTCGTAAACAGATGTAAGCCTTCCTGTGAAAGCCGGCTGTAATCCTTTATGCCGGCAGCCTGTCAAAGGTCTCATCCCTGGCCCGGCTGCAACGAAAGGCATGGGTACAGTCCATGCCGGCGCCCTTGCATAATTCACGTGGACAGGGGGATGGATATGCTGATTTTGTGCCGTACATTAGCGACCTTAATCATATATGCATTCATGAAGCTATTTTACCTTTCCCGGCGGCAATTGCTCACTGTATTACTGCTCATCCCTATCCTGGTCAATGCAAAAGGCAGCCGCCGGATCATGGTGGAAGATATATGGAAGAACGGGACTTTTGCTGTTAAAAATGTACCGGGTTTTAATGCCCTGAAAGACGGTAAACGCTATACCCAACTGGACCGCAACGGCGATCAGCAGGAGATCAATGTTTATGACCTTGCCCGGGGCAAAAAAGGGATCACGCTTTTTGCTGCAGGCGTTTCGGGCGAAATGGGAGAGATTACTAGTTATGTTTTTTCCCGGGATGAACAAAAGATGCTCCTGTTTACCCGCCCTGAACCCATTTACCGCCGCTCCATTTTGTACAAGGTATGGGTGTACGACCTCAAAACCGGTAAAAACGAGCCTATAGCCGATGGTCCGGTGCTGCATGCGACCTTTAATCCGCAGGGCAGCCAGGTGGCTTACGTTAAGGATAACAACATTTTTATCAAAGACCTGGCAACGGCCAAGATAAGTACTGTAACCCGTGACGGGGAGCGGAACAGCATCATCAACGGGAACTGTGATTGGGTGTATGAAGAGGAATTCCAGTTTTCGCGTGCCTACGAATGGTCGCCTGACGGCAGCTTCCTGGCCTATTACCGTTTTGACGAAAGTAAAGTAAAGGAATACACGATCCCTTTTTACGAAAATGGCAATTACCCGAGGCTCTATACTTATAAATACCCGAAAGCAGGCGAAGCCAATTCTGTGGTAAGCATCCATATTTACGATGTGCAGCGGGAACATACCGTACAAGCAGAAACAGGACCCGAAACGGACCAGTATATTCCCCGTATCCGCTGGACCAGGAACAATAACCAGCTTTGCGTTTACCGGATGAACCGCCTGCAGAACAAGCTGGAGCTGCTTTTGGCCAATGCGGCCAATGGAAACGCCAAAGAGATCTACAGCGAAGAAAACCCTTATTACATCGAGATCAACGATAACCTCACCTTTTTGCCCGATGGCCATTCCTTGATCATTACTTCGGAAAGGAACGGCTACAACCACCTCTATAGATGGAATTGGGTAAAGCAGGAGCTCACCCAGCTCACCTCCGGCGGCTGGGATGTGGATAAGGTGCAGGGTGTGGACGAAAGCAAACAATGTGTTTACTATACTGCCGGGGTGATCAATCCCATGGAGCGTAAGCTGTACCGGGTAGATTGGAACGGGAAACAGGTGCAATGCCTGACCCCGGAAGAGGGTATGCACGAAATTACCCCTTGCGCCGGTTTCCGTTATTTCCTGGACAAGCACTCCCGCCTGAACAGCGTGCCCGTTTACACCCTCATCAGCAATAAAGGAGCCGATATAAGGGTGTTGGAAGATAATGCCGCATTAAAAAAGACCATGGCCGATTACGACCTGGGCGTGGTGACCACCCTGCTGATACCCAATGGCCAAGGCGAGATGCTGCATGCCTGGATGATTAAACCCGTAGATTTTGATCCTTCCAAAAAATACCCGGTCCTGCTGTACCAGTACAGCGGCCCCGGCTCACAGGAAGTGATGGATAGGTTCCCGGTAGGTAATTACTTCTGGCACCAGATGATGGCGCAAAAAGGATATATTATCGTTTGTGCCGATGGCACCGGCACCGGTGGCCGTGGCGAAAAATTCAAAAAGAAGACCTACCTGCAACTGGGCAAGTACGAAAGCGAAGACCAGATCGCCGTGGGCAAATACATGGCGGCGCAAAGCTATGTGAATGCCGGGAGGATAGGGATATGGGGCTGGAGCTATGGCGGTTTTATGAGCGCTACCTGTATCCTGAAAGGCGCCGATGTATTCAAAACGGCTGTGGCTGTGGCGCCGGTAAGCAACTGGCGTTTTTATGATAATATTTATACGGAAAGGTATATGCGCAGGCCAGCCGAAAATGCCAAAGGCTACGATGAGAATGCCCCGGCGCAAATGGCTGCAAAGCTGAAAGGCAATTTTTTAATGATACACGGTACCGCCGATGATAATGTGCATTACCAAAATGCCGTCGTGCTTACCGATGAGCTGATCAAGGCCAACAAGCAATTCGAATCGGAATATTATCCCAATAAGAATCACGGCATTTATGGCGGCGTTACCCGCCTGCAACTGTTCCAGCGTATGACGGATTACCTGCTGAAAAACCTGTAACCTGATTTTTTTGAATATACACCCGAACATTATTTGTCCGGGTGTTGTTCTTTAAACTAAACAATAACTTCTATGATCGTACAATACCTGGTAGGAGAATTTGAACACGAAGTAAACAATACCCGTAAATTGTTACAGGCAGTTCCTGAAAAAGACCTTGCCTATAAGCCATCGCCCACGTCCTGGACCATGGGTGAGCTGGCCCAGCACATTGCCACTATTTACTACTGGTATGCCGGCACACTCACACAGGATGTTTACGACCTGGCTGCCGATCACCTCGAGCGTGGCGATACCAACGATATAAACGCCACCCTGGCGCTTTTTGAACGCAATGTGGTACAGGCAAGGGAGGCATTGCAATCGCTTACCGAAGAGCAATTGCAGGGCAACTGGACCATGAAATCGGGGGAAAGGGTGCTGCTGGGACCCATGCCAAGAGGTGTTGTGTCGCGCGGGTTCCTTTTTAATCATATTTACCACCATCGCGGCGAACTGATCGTTTACCTGCGGGCCACGGGCAATAAAGTTCCGGGCTTGTATGGTCCTACCTACGAGGAAAGCAGGAGAGGCTGATCTCGATAATAAGCTGCTGTTACTATTCCCAAAAGAGGCCGCCTTCTGTACTTGCTGATGCAAGTACAGAAGGCGGCCTCAACTAACGTTCGCTACACGGGTTGCTTATTTAGCAGGAGCCGGTGCTGTGTGCGCAGCTTCTACCTTTTTTGCTTTGGCAGGAGCTTTTTTCGCTTTAGCAGGAGCTTTGGTTTCATTTTTAGCTTCCTGTTTCACTTCTTGTTTAGCAGCGGCTTTAGGAGCAGTTTTTTGAGCAAAAGCAGCGCCTCCGATCATGGTCAGGGCCAAAGCTGCGATCATTACTTTTTTCATCGTCTGTTTAATTTAGAGCACTAAAGGTATAGCGGCCATAAATGCAATAGTTTTAATACATTGTTATTAGCAATAGATTTACGAAGTGGCCGGAAACTATACGATAGAAGGCTCTTTCAGGTATTCGAGAAACAAGGAGAGTCCTTTTCTTTTGTCCTCATCCAGGAAGTACCGGATATTCTCCTTGTAATAAATGTTGAGGTCGTAAGCAGGGTAGGGCGTGGCGGCGATCACTGCATCGAGGTGGGCAAGTCCCGAAGCATTGGCTTCGTTGAACTGCCGGGTAAAGCTTTCCGGAAGCGCTTTGTTGGCTACCCAGGCGGCAAAAATAAAGGGCAGGCCGGTATGCAGTTTCCAATGCTCGGCCAGATCATAGATATAAGGGAAGTGTTCCAGTTGCTCCAATGCTCTGTCCCCGATGATCACACCGGCAGTATCGCCATCGATCAATTCGATATAATTTTCGGGGGCCTGCAAATACGTTACTTCCTGTTGCCAGTAGTGTTTGAGCAATACCTGTGCCAGCCTTACCGAAGTACGCGATTGGTAATCCAGGTATACACGCCTGATCTTGTCGATCGGTACTTTACTGAAAATGCACACGGAAGCCACCTTACCATCGGCGCCTATGCCGTAATCCGAAATAATATGGGCATTGGGAATAGAAGGGATAGCCGCCACAGGCACCAGTCCCACATCTACCGTATCCTCCCGTAAATGCTGGGCGATCAGTGCCGGGTATTCCAGCACCAGTTCAATAGTATCGATCAGCGGGTGACGTTCTATACCATAAAGCAGGGGTTTAGTATTGAGATAACTTACTGCAGAAACTTTTATTTTGCGATCCAAGATTGTAATTTTGACCGCAAAGGTAGCGTAAATCACTATTTACGAAGGCTTAAATATGGAGAAACCGGCTCTTGACGGGCCGGTTCGGACTAATGCCGTTGATTGCTGTATTGCCTGTTTCTGCTTAGCTGTTATTTATATTTTCCATTTTAAATACTTGCATGTCACTGATCATTTATACTGATGGCGCATCCCGCGGCAATCCCGGAAGAGGGGGCTACGGCGCTATATTGCAATGGGGAGGCAAAGAAAAAGAGCTTTCCGAAGGTTATAAACTAACCACCAACAACCGCATGGAATTGCTGGCCGTAATCAAAGCGCTGGAAGCGCTTACCCGCGACAGCCTGGATATACAGGTATTTACCGATTCGGAATACGTGGTCAATTCCATAGAAAAAGGCTGGGTGTTCGGATGGGAAAAGAAGAATTATGCCGGGAAAAAGAACGCCGACCTCTGGCAACGTTTCCTGAGGCTGTACCGCAAGCACCGGATCAAGATGAACTGGGTGAAAGGGCATGCCAGCAATGCGATGAACAACCGTTGCGATGTATTGGCCACCAGGGCAGCCGATGGCAATAACCTGCTTACAGATGAAGTTTATGAAATGGAATACTATTCCCAATGATCGCCGGATAAAAAGAGTAATTTAGGGACCTGCTTTGCCCTGCTTTATGTATTAAAAGCTTAAAAAATAACATCTTGAACCTGAAAAATACCCTGGCTGCCCTTTTACTGCTTAGCCCCTGTGCGGCGCCAGCACAGCAAGCTTACTGGCAGCAACAAGTGGATAATACGATCGCAGTCACCCTCGACGATAAAGAGCATATGCTTCACGGGCATATCAGTATCCGTTACCGGAATAATGCCCCGGATACCTTGCGGTTTATTTATTTCCATCTGTATCCCAATGCTTACAGCACCGACCGCACTGCTTTTGAAAAGCAAACCGTAGAAAACGGTCATACCTGGCATTACTTCAGCGAAGAAAAGGACAGGGGCTATATGGACAGCCTGAAGTTTACCGTATCGGATGCCGGCAATAATATAAAAAAGGCCGGCGTGGTATCGACGCTCGACCCCGATATCGTGCGCCTGGTATTGCCCGAACCGCTGGCTCCCGGCAATACAGTGACGATCGAGACGCCCTTTCGCGTAAAAATACCTTTATGTTTTTCCCGTATGGGGCATAACGGGCAATCGTACCAGATATCGCAATGGTTTCCCAAACCTGCCGTGTACGATGCCGCAGGCTGGCACCAGATGCCCTATCTCGACCAGGGAGAATTTTACAGCGAATTTGGTTCCTATCATGTAGAGATCACCCTGCCCGAAAATTATATCGTGATGGGTACCGGCAATATCCTGGAAGAAAAAGAAAATGCCTGGCTGGATAGCTTGTCACGCCTGCCTGTGCCTTCGTCTAATAAGGCGAGCAGCACTAAAATAGGGACGGGGAAAGATACCGTTGCCATACCTTCCTCAGCTACCCTGAAAACCATAACCTTTGAAGAGCAGAACGTTCACGACTTTGCTTGGTTTGCCGATAAACGTTGGCTGGTACGAAAAGATACGGTAACAGTACCGGGTTCGGGAGCGGTAGTAACGGCTTATGCCTGTTACCAGCCCCGGCACCACGACGCATGGACAGAGAGTATTGCTATGCTGAAGAAAGCGATCCGCGAATACAGCAAAGCGGCAGGGCCTTATCCCTTTAAAACCGTAAAAGCGGTAGAAGGGGCGCTGGGCACCGGTGAGGGCATGGAATATCCTACCGTTACCGTAATCGCATCAGGCAGATCCAAAGACATTACGAATACCAGTATCGTACACGAAGTAGGCCACAACTGGTTTTATGGTATGCTGGGCAGCAACGAACGGCAATATCCCTGGATGGATGAAGGGATCAACAGCTTTTATGATCATAAATTTGCGCCATTGCCCTCTTTTACCCGCCAGCTTGGCGGCAGGGACGAAGGCTACCTGGCTTATGCTGCCATGGCGGCATCCCGTAACCTGGTGCCGGCCGATACTTCGGCGGCCATAATGCCCGAACTCAACTACGGCACGGATATTTATGGTAAGGCTGCTTACTACATAGCCTGGCTCGAAGGCTATATGGGCGAGGAACATTTTGGCGCAGCCATGAAAAAATATTTCAGCACCTGGCAATATAAGCACCCGCAGCCCGGTGATTTCGAACGGATCTTCCGCAAGCATTCGGATAAAAACCTGGATTGGTTCTTTGATGAAGTAATGCGTACCACCAGGCCCGTAGACTTTGCCATAGGCCATGTAGGCAAAGATCGGGTGACGGTGAAAAACAAAACAGGAGTTAAGGCGCCGGTACAATTGGTATTTTATCCAAAGGACGGCCAGGATTCTACTACCGTATGGATAGCGCCTTTTACCGGGAAGATAGCATTTCCTTTTGAGGCGCCAGGTTCTTATGAAAAAATAAAGATAGCCGACCTGGTGCCCGATTATAATATCAGGAACAACGAGAACAGATCGCCCCTGGCATTAAGGCCTTTCCTGGGGCTGAATACCGCGGCGAAAACCAAGATATGGTATGCGCCTGCGATCGGGTACAATTATTACGACGGCTTTATGGCAGGTTTGCTGCTGCACAATTTTACCTTGCCACATAATAAGTTCCAGTTTGCCGTTGCGCCTATGTATGGCTTTGGCAGCGGGACCTTTGCGGGTACGGGGCTTATGGGCTATACCGCCTATTTCGATAAAGGATGGTTGCATGATATACAAATCAACCTGGAAGGCAAGACCTTCAGCTATGACAAGACCAACAGGAATATAGGTGATTACCTGCACAACCGTTATATAAAAGTGGCGCCGGAGCTGATCTTTAACCTGCGCAAGCCGGAATGGAGAAGCACCGTGGAACGCAGCATATCCCTGAAAGGGTACTGGATCAGGGAAGAACTTTTTTCTTTTACCATGAACCCCTCCGACAGCATGTATTATCCCTCCAAGGGCGGCTACCAGGACAATTTTTATGGCCGGATACGTTACCAGCACAAGAATGTAAGGACCTTTAATCCCTTCAATTATACGCTGGAAGGCCAGTTGGGCAAGCAGTTTGCCAAATTAAGTGTGGAAGCCAACCTGAAGATCGATTATTTCAAAAAGAACAAAGCCTTGTACGTAAGGGCCTATGCCGGTAAATTCTTCAACCTCGCTAACAACGAGTTTGACGCTTACCGTTACCGCATTGCCAATACCTACAGCGGTCAGAACGATTATCTGTACGACGAAACCTATGGCGGCCGCGGCGAAGTTACCGGCTTCTGGTCGCAGCAGGTAAGTATGAAAGAAGGGGGCTTTAAAGTCAATACCCTGCAGTATTCGAATCAATTAGGCTTAAGCGACGACTGGCTGGTATCCCTGAACCTGAAAAGCGACCTGCCCATCTGGAACCTGCCCATACGCCTGTTTGTAGATGTAGCTACCTTCTCCGGTGCGCACGAATCCAATCCCAGCGGCGCTACCGTATTGTACGAAGCCGGCGTAGAGCTGTACATCAGCGATTACCTGTCGGTGTACCTGCCCCTGGTCATGAGCAAGGATTTTACCGACTATACGAAATCTGTTTATGCCGATAACCGTTTCCTGAAAACCATATCCTTCAGCCTGAACCTGGGTAATATCAATTGGATGAAATTGCCCGGTAAAATATTGAAAATGTAGCCATCTGTAACCAAGGTTACGTATCTTTGCACATCCAAAAAAATACTAAGTTTACCATATGTCTACATCCCGCAAACTGATTACGCTTGACGAATTTACCATTCAGCAAACCCGGGCTTTCCCCAAAGCCACAGGAGAATTATCCGCCCTGCTGCGCGATATTTCACTGGCCTGTAAACTGATCAACAAACAAGTAAACAAAGCGGGGCTGGTAGACATCATCGGTAAATTTGGCGCGACCAATGTGCAGGGAGAAGAGCAGATGAAGCTGGATATATATTCCGACGAAATGCTGATCAACGTGTTGCGCAACAGTAACGACTGCGCCGGTATCGCTTCCGAAGAGAATGACGATTTTATTGCTTTTGACGACGAGTACTCCGTCAACTCAAAATATGTAGTATTGTTCGACCCGCTCGACGGTTCTTCCAATATCGATGTGAATGCCTCTATCGGTACTATATTTTCCATCTATCGCAGGGTATCGCCTCTTGGCAAGCCCTGTACCCAGGAGGATTTCCTGCAGCCGGGCAATAAGCTGATGGCAGCCGGTTACGTGATCTACGGCAGCAGTACCATGCTGGTATATGCTACCCGCTTGGGCGTTAACGGTTTTACACTGGAACCTTCCATCGGGGAATTCTGCCTGTCGCATCCCAATATGGTTTGTGCCGAAAAAGGAAAAATATATTCCCTCAACCAGGGCAATTCGCGCCAGTACGATAAAGGCATGCTCGACTTCCTGGACTACTGTATGGAAATCAATAAGGAAGACGGCCGTCCTTATGCACACCGTTATATCGGGTCCATGGTGGCCGATCTGCACCGTACCCTCATCAAAGGCGGTATCTTTATCTACCCCGGCGATAAGAAAAATCCTAAGGGTAAGCTGCGCCTGCAATACGAATGTAACCCCATGTCTTTCATTATCGAAGCGGCAGGTGGTTTGAGCTACGACGGCAAGCAACGCGTGCTGGATGTACAACCTACAGAGCTGCATCAGCGTGTGCCCATCTTCATCGGTTCCAAGATCATGGTGCATAAAGCCCTGGAATTTGTAACCACCGAAACAGAAGAAACAGCAGTGACGCCATAGTAAGGTCATTCTTAAAATAATTAATTTGCCAGATCAATATAAGGTTTGGCATTTTTTTTTTAAAACAATCGAAAACGATGAAAGTATTTATCTCCGGAGCCTCGGGATTAGTAGGCGGGAACTGTTTGCAGCATTTTAAAGAAATGGGTTGGAATGTGATCGGATCCCATCTTTCCTTTGCTAGCGAAGACACTGTTTTTTACAATACCCTGGAGCCGGAGCACCCCGACAATTTTGATGTCCGCGCGTTCCTGCCCGATGTTATCGTGCATTGCGGTGCCCTTACTCATGTCGACTATTGCGAAAGCCACCCGGAAGAGAGTTATGAAAAAACGGTGCAAAGTACCAGAAACCTGGTCGCTTTGGCAAAGGCCTGTAAGGCCCGGTTCGTGTTTATCTCTACCGATTATGTATTCGACGGTGAGCACGGCCCTTACCGGGAAGAAGCCCCTGTAAATCCATTGAGTGTATATGCCCGGCACAAGTTGGAAGCCGAAACACTTTCGCTGGAAGATCTGGAGCATACACTGGTATTGCGGGTCACCAATGTATATGGTAACGAGCAGCGGAACAAGAATTTTGTAGCCCGGATAGTAGAGCAATGCCGGGAAGGGAAAAAACTGACCCTCAAATTGCCTTACGACCAGTTTGCCAGCCCGGTCAATGCCTGGGATATAGCCCGTGCCATGTACCTGTTGCTGAAAGATAATAAAGAAGGTGTTTATCATATCGGCGGCAGCGATTATATGAACAGGGTCGAGCTTGCCCTCAGGGTGTTAAGTTATTTCCCGGCTGCGGAATACGACCTTATACCGGTAAGCACCGCGGAGCTGAACCAACCGGCTGCCCGGCCCTTGCTGGGTGGCTTTGTGAAAATGAAATTTGCCAGGGAATACCCCGATTTCCTGTTTGGAACGGTAGATAGCTATATCCAATCCCAGTTGAAGTGATCGTCGAAGCCCAGAACGGCTTTCTTTCTTCATTTACTGTGCTACACTGCGGCTTCCCTCCTTCCGGCCTTTGAAAATGTGGCCGGAAGGCAGGAGGGAAGCTCGTAACATCATAAGGACACAAATGGTCCCGGTTGCTCAAACGACTGCCGGTAAGCCAGGCGGTTTACCGGTCTTATATATTCCCGCCTGGCGCAAACCCCGCAAAATAAAGAACACCGAAACTTTATCGAGCCGGTTGCTTCAAAACATACCTCTTATAATATATAGTGCAAACCGCTTCTCCACGAACCATAAGTTTTGTCTATATACGCCAACAATAATTTTTCTTTAAAAAATTAATTAAACGTTTGTTTAATTCAAACGTTTGTTTAATTTTGTGGTTGTAAATGTCAACGATTAAATTAACGGCGATGGAAAATGAACTGAATGAGAAGCAACTGCAGATCATGGATAGGGCACTGGAAGTGTTTGCAGAGAAGGGATTTGATAATGCTTCCGTGCGGGATATAGCGCAGCGTGCCGAGGTGAATGTGGCGATGATCTCCTATTATTTCGGATCGAAGGAAAAATTGCTGGAAGCAATTTTTCTGAACCATACCCAATCGATGAAAAGTAAAATTGAATCCATTATCCACTCTAAGGTACACGATCCTTTGGAGAAAGTGGATTTGCTTATAGATACTTATATCACGGTAATTATAGAGAACAGGAGCTTTCACCAGTTGATGATGCGGGAACAGGTATTGTTGAAAGAAGGCACTTTGTACACTTATATCAGGGATATGAAACGGCAGAACAGGAACCTGATCGAGGTAGCGGTAAAAGCAGGGCAGAAAGCAGGGCTCTTTCAAAAGAATATAGACGTCAGTATGTTGGCCGTGTCGCTTATCGGCACCGTTAATCACTTCTCTTCCAATTACAGGTTTGTATGCGAGGAGAATAATGTAAAGCCAACAGAGGACGGCGCATACGATCCGCAATCGATCGAAAAACTCAGAACTCATATTAAAGTCATGTTCAAAGCATTTTTAACTTATGGAATATCTAGCAAAAAATAAGATCAGTTATCTGCTCCTGGTCTTACTCCTGTCGGCCAATACAATGTTCGCGCAACAGAGCCGTCAGCTAACCCTGCAGGAAGCAATACAGTTAAGCATCGACAACAGCAAAAGCCTTAAAGTATCGCAGGCCAAGATCGACCAGGCCACGGCAGAGTTGAGCGAATCCAAATTGCGCCAGTTGCCCGATCTTAAAGTTTCGGGCTCTTACCTCCGGATCAACCAGCCCAACGTAGATATGAAAGTGAAGCTAGGCAGCGGTTCGGGCGAAGGCTCGGGTGCTTCCAGCATCAAAGTGGACCAGGTTGCCTATGCTATGGCGACGGCTTCCGTGCCCCTCTTCTCCGGCTTGCGTATCCGTAATGGCATAGAATCGGCCAAGTACTTGAAAAAAGCAGCCGAGCTGGATGCACAGAAAGATAAAGATGAGCTGGTGCAGAATACGATCGCCGCTTATTACAATCTGTATAAAGCACAGGCAGCAGTAAACCTAGTACAAGAAAACCTGAAACAGGCGCAGCAAAGGGTGAAAGATTTCAGCAACCTGGAACAAAACGGCCTCCTGGCCCGCAACGACCTGCTTAAAGCACAGTTGCAGGAATCCAATGTAGAGCTGACCCTGGTAGATGCGGAAAACAACAGGAATATTGCCAACTTTAATATGGACCTGATGCTGGGCCTGGAGGAAAGTACTGAGCTGAAGCTGGACGACAGTCAATTGGGCAGGATGTACAAGATCGAGGCCCTGGAAGCCTGGGAAAGCAAAGCGATCTCCAACCGTGCCGATTACCTGGCGCTGCAGCAAAGGCAGGAAGCTTCCAAAGCTGGCGTGAAAGCCGCCAAGGGCGAATACTATCCTTCCCTGGCGCTGACCGGTGGTTATGTGGCAGCCGATATCCCTAATTTCCTGACGGTGACCAACGCCCTGAACGTAGGGGTAGGGTTGAGCTACAATATAGCTTCCCTGTACAAGAACGGCGCCAAAGTAAAGCAGGCCAAAGCGCAGCAGGAGCAATTGCATTGGTCGGCCTTGCAAATGAACGACGGTATCCGCTTGCAGGTGTACCAGGCATACCAGAACTACCTGGAAAGCCTGAAGAAAATCGATGTGTACCGCAAAGCCGTAGAACAGGCCAAGGAAAACTACCGCATTACCAAAAACAAATACGATAACGCCCTCGTGAACACGACCGACTTGCTGGACGCTGACGTTGCTCAATTACAAGCCGACCTGAACTTTGAATATGCCAAAGCCGATGCGGCAGTAGCCATCAACAAGCTTTACGAAACAGCCGGTGTCAACAACGAAACCGCAACAGGAAAACAACAATAAAACATCCGTTCCCCCGGGATCTATATATCGCAAAACAACCTTCAACAGCTTATATCTAACATACACAAATGGAAAATAATCAAGCACAACCTCAGGCTGCTGAGGAAGCAAAAAAACCAAAAAGCAAACGTTTTGCCATAGTGTTTGGCTTACTGGTAGTAGTAGGCGGCGGCTATGGTGTGATTAAATACATGCATGCCCAGAAACACGAAGAAACAGACGATGCCCAGATAGAAACCCTGATCAGCCCTGTAATTCCACGCGTACCTGGCTATATTAAAGAGATCAGGGTGAGTGATAACCAGATGGTGAAAAAAGGCGATACGCTGCTCATCCTCGACGACCGCGATTATGCTATTAAAGTAGCAGAAGCGGAAGCAGCACTGGCTTCGGCCCAAAGCAATGCCAGCGTAGCCGGCGCCGGTATCCCGGTAGTCAATGCCAATGTGTACTCTTCCGAGTCCAATATCAGCACGGTAGATGCGCAGATCGAAGCTGCCAAAGTAAATGTATGGCGCGCCAACCAGGATTTTGCCCGCTACGAGAATCTGATCAAGGATCACAGCATTACCCAGCAGCAATACGAGCAGGCGGTAGCTGCCAAGCAAACGGCCGAACGCCAGCTGGACGTATTGAAAGCCCAGAAGCAAGCGGCTTCAAGACAAACCGCTGCCATGAGCCAGCAAAAAAACGTGAGCGTAGGCCAGGTATCTGTAGCCAATGCCGCCATCAAGCAGCGCAGCGCCGAACTGGATGCCGCCAGGCTGAACATGAGCTATACCGTGATCACTGCCGCAGTCGATGGACAGGTTTCCAAGGTGAACCTGCAACCTGGGCAATTATTGCAGCCGGGACAAGCTTTGTTCAACATCGTACCGGGTAACGCTCTATGGGTAGTGGCCAACTTTAAAGAAACACAATTGACCAAAATGAAGCTGGGACAAAAAGTGATCATTAAAGTAGATGCTTACCCCGAGCATGAATTTGAAGCTAAAGTGAGTTCTTTCAGTCCTGCAACAGGCTCCAAGTTTTCTCTGTTACCCCCGGACAATGCCAGCGGCAACTTTGTAAAAGTAGTACAGCGCGTACCTGTTAAAATCGAATTTACAGATACTAAAGATGAAAAACTGAAACAATTGCGTGCCGGTATGAATGTAGTTGTCGATGTACACCTCGATTCTAAATAGTTGTTGTCGGTCACAAATGGTATTACCTGGCGTCTTGGCGGGGGGCTGCCAATAAGAATGCAATCGCGTTTGAAGAAATGTATTTCTTGATATTAAGGCTTGGTGATTAACAGCGCCGGGTAAGACCATACCGATACCACCGGTACATTCAACACAAAAAATATGCAACAAGAGTCTTTAGTAGAATACGGGAGCAGGAGGGCAATTGTTACCATCACTGCCATCCTCTGTGCGCTGCTGGAAATTGTGGATACTACGATCGTCAACGTTGCCCTCAACAACATGAAGGGTAACCTGGGGGCTACCCTCAGCGAGATCGGATGGGTGATCACCGCATACGCTATCGGTAACGTGATCATTGTACCCATGACCAGTTGGCTGTCTCAGCAGTTTGGCCGGCGTAATTATTTTGCCGCTTCCATATTATTATTTACCGTTTGCTCCTTCCTTTGCGGCAATGCGAGCACCATGTGGGAGCTGGTATTGTTCCGTTTCCTGCAAGGCGTAGGCGGTGGCGCCTTATTGGTTACTTCACAAACCATTATTACAGAAAGCTGGCCTGCGGAAAAGAGGGGCATGTCGCAGGCTATTTATGGCCTGGGCGTAATTATAGGCCCTACCTTAGGACCTCCTTTAGGCGGTTATATCGTAGAACATTTCAGTTGGCCTTACATATTTTACATCAATATCCCGATCGGTATTATTGCCCTGATGCTTACCCTGCAATACGTGCGCAGTCCCAAGTATGCCGAAAAGAAATCGTCTTCGGAAATTGATTGGTGGGGTATTATATTCCTGGCCGTAGCCGTAGGATCGTTGCAGTATGTTTTGGAACGAGGGCAGGAAGACGACTGGTTCAACAGCCGGGAGATTACCGTCCTGGTAATTACCGCAGTACTGGGCTTCTATTTCTTTGTATGGAGAGAGCTCACCTATAAAAACCCGATTGTAGAGCTAAGAGTACTTAAGAACGGGAACCTGCGTATCGGTACCATTCTCTCTTTTATCATGGGTTTCGGTTTGTATGGCTCTACCTTCGTGGTGCCGCTGTACCTGCAGAACTCGCTGGGGTGGAATGCGCAGCAGGCCGGTATGATCATGATCCCTGCAGCTTTGATGACGGCCTTCATGATGCCTATCATCGGTCAGTTGCTGCAAAAAGGGATCAAGCCGCAGTATCTCGCGGCAACAGGTATGTTCCTGTTCTTCGTGTACAGCTTCTGGGGCCGTAATATCCTCACGCCGGATACCAGTAAAGAAGCCTTCTTCTGGATGCTGATGATGCGTGGCGCGGCTATGGGTATGTTGTTTATCCCGGTATCTACTATGTCCCTCTCTACCCTGAAAGGACAGCAGATAGGGCAGGGGGCGGCCTTTACCGGTATGATGCGGCAGTTGGGCGGCTCTTTCGGTATTGCGCTTATTACCACCTTTATGACTATGGGCAATGCTACACATCGTAACGACCTGATACAAAATGTTACAGCCGATAATGTGAGGGCACAACAGCAGATCGAGGGTTCGACAGCAAAACTGCTGGCCTCGGGTATGCCTTACAGCCAGGCCAGGGCCGGCGCCTACCAGATGATTGATGGCGCGGTAATGAGACAGGCTGCGGTACTCACCTATATGGATGTATTCCTGTATATAGGCATTATGTTCCTGGTATGCGTGCCCTTTATCCTGATGATCAAGAGCGGCAAAGAGAAAGTGAGTATGTCGGAGGCAATGCACTAATGAAGGCCAACTAAAAATAGATACCCCTTGCCGGATATCACGGATAAAATAATAAAGCATCCTGCTGTAAGCGGGATGCTTTATTATTATTGCGGCCTTTCGGAATAGGTTATAAGCGAGCTTTTGTGTTCGATTGATATTATTTTGCAGACAATAATTGTAAATGATACCAACACGTAAAAATATCTGTTATTTTTGCCCAAAAAGAAACCTAAATGGAATATTGCACATTCTCATACAGCGTACATTACAATAACAGAAAGGTAAAGAGTGGCATAGCCCCCTACCGTGGTGAAGATACCAGCGAAGAAAGTCTGAAAGATTTCGTTCGGGAATATTTCTCGGGCGCACCGGAGAGCTATAACCTGATTGAAGTAAAGTTGGAAAAATCTTTCGACAACGAAGAGCAATGGATCAAAGGTATTATCGACCTGGACTCTTTCCGCTACCTGCAAAAAGTAAATGGTTATGCCGGGGAATTGTTGTTGCAATATTTTGGCAAATAAATACAAAGAATACAGCATACAAATGCCGGCAAAACTACGCTCTTGCCGGCATTTCCTTTTTTGCGGGAACATATGGAAATAACAAATTGCGATAGCGCGGGTCTGGCAGAGATCAGGGCGGATATAACGGCCTTCTGGGGCAGTGACCGTACCCTGTACTTGCATCACCCGATGCTCGTTTATGAATTTGGCAATACCGCATTCGTGATCCGGGATGAAGGGAAAATTGCTGCTTATCTTTTCGGGTTCTTTTCCCAGGTAGAAAACCTGGCTTATGTACACCTGGTAGCTGTGCGGGAAAACTATAAAAGGCAGGGCCTGGGCAAAAGGTTATACGATCATTTTATCGCTGTCGCAAGGGCGCATCATGTAAAACGCTTAAAGGCGATAACCAGTACCGATAACCTGCGCTCCGTTGCCTTCCATACACAACAAATAGGCATGCAGATGCAGGGAGCGTTGACCGATAGCGGCATTCGGATCGTTAAAGACTATTCGGGGCCTGGCCAGGACAGGATCGTGTTTGAAAAAGAGATCGGATCGGTGTAACTTGTTGGCATCATGGAAGCCCTGCAACAACTAAAAGCAGCAGTCTTTGGCCTGCACCCTTTGACAGAAGAAGAATGGGATACTTTTGCCGCCAGCCTGGTAAGGAAGCATTATAAAAAAGGCGATTCCCTGATCAGTGAAGGGCAGACCGAAAATCATATTTACTTTCTTATCAGCGGGGCCACCCGCCACTACTTTATCCGTGAGGGTAAAGAATTTACCGTAGACTTCCAGTTTGCGGGCGATTTTGTTACCGCTTATTACTCCCTTATCACCCGCGAACCCAGCGCCGTTTTTATTACGCTTATGGAAGATACCGATGCCTGGACGATCTCCTTAAAAGTATTGCATGCGTTCTATGCGCAGTACAGGAACGGGGAAAGGATCGGCAGGCTGATCGCCGAAGGGGAATATGTAAAAAGGCTGCGTAAGGAAATGGAGCTGCTTTCGCTTACTGCCGAAGAAAGATACGCTGCATTACTGCACCGTAACCCCGGCCTGGTAAGCGCTATCTCGGTAAAGCATCTTTCCTCCTACCTGGGCATACAGCCCGAGAGCCTGAGCCGTATCCGTAAGCAATACGGCAAAAGCTAACATACATCATTTTTTGCAGGGCCTGCATTGCCGAATTTTGTTGTTGCAAAAAATAAGCGCTATGAAAGTTTTGATTGTTTTAATAGTCGTATTCCTGCTCAGTGTCGGCATAGCAAGGCTGGGTACCGGGCATTGGCATGTTGCCTTCAGCGCTAACCTGGCTTTGTTTATTATGCTTTGCTTCACCGCTATCGGGCATTTTAAATTTACAGCAGGTATGGTGATGATGGTGCCCGGACCGATCCCTTTCAAGATAGAAATCGTTTACCTGAGCGGCATAGCCGAAATAGTATTGGGCCTGGCATTACTATTCCCGGCCTCCCGTACTATGGCCGCCTGGATACTCATCGCCCTTTTTGTGCTGATGCTGCCTGCCAACATTCATGCTGCATTAAAGCACATCAGTTTTGAAAAAGCCAATTACGAAGGCGTAGGCCCTGCTTATCTCTGGTTCCGTATTCCCATGCAGCTTTTCCTGATTGCCTGGCTCTGGTATTTTTCGATCAGGAAATAAACGGGGGTAATGGTGTACTGAGTCGACCCAGGAGAAACAAAGCGGAGCGAAGCACGACAAAAAACTTCACCCTTCCCAAAATGGATCGTGAGGACACGATCCATGGAGCATACTTTATAACGAAGGTCATGGTGAGCGGAGTCGAAGGGTTGGGAAGGTGGTGTATTTATTTATTGCTCGCAGTGTCGCAAGGCCTCGGCGAGCAATAAATAAATGGATGACCACAATTTACGGCTACTACCTGTCAAAACGTTTCGGTTCGCAGTTGGATCCAGTAGTACTCCTGTCTATCCTTCTATAGCACTCATGCTGTCATCCCGAATGTAACTTGCAAATCATATCTATCTCTCACAGCGTCACCATGGCGCTGTGAGAGATAGAAACTTTATAACGAAGGTCATGGTGAGCGGAGTCGAACCATGAAGAGCGAAGCCAGGCTGATGGTCTGTTATTTTCTCGCAATGGCACGAAGATGCAATGCTAATTTCTGAAAAAGATATTACTTGTTGCTCACAAATACACAATGCGGGACGGGCCAGGTACGTTATCTCCGGGTAAAATAGTGAAGCTTTCCTTTTATGACCATAGAAACACTATTGCAGGAAGACCTGGAACAGGTCAGTGCTTTGACGCCCGAAGGCTGGGGCGATCTTGCCCTGCATTTCGACTATAACCTGCAGTCCTCTTTTTGTGTGCCCCTGAAAGCAGTGATCGGAGATACCCTGGCCGGTTTGGGCAATATTATTTACAACGAAGATTCTGCCTGGCTTTCTCAGATCGTCGTGCATCCCGGCTTTCGCAATCAGGGGATCGGTAAGGCGATCACGGCTGCCCTCATCGATCATATCGACCGTAACCGTTACCCGACGATTATGCTCGATGCTACAGATATGGGCTATCCCGTTTACCGTAGCCTGGGTTTTGCAACCATCTCCCGGCATGTGCACCTTAGCGGGGAACTGCTGGCTACAGCACCGATGCCGGCCGCTCTTATACCTTACGAAGAACAATACCTGGACCAGGTACTGCTGCTGGACCGGCAGGCAACCGGCGAAGACCGTGCCGGTACGTTACTGGAGCAAATAGATAAAGCTTTGCTGTACCGCGAAGGTGACCAGATCACAGGCGCTTACTGGCCCGCTTTGTCCCGTGGCCCGGTTATTGCCGCCGGTACCAATGCCGGTTTGGGACTGCTGCAGGTAAGGATGCAGGAAAAAACGCATAGTATGCTGCCCGAAGAGAACCGGCAAGCCATCGGCTGGCTACAGCAACAGGGTTTTAGGGAGCAGCGGAAATCGAGAAGAATGCGCCTGGGCGCCCCCAGGGATTGGAAGCCGGAATGGATCTATAATACTATCGGGGGTGCTTTGGGCTAGTTTTACCGGTTATGGGGAGCCATTGGTGTCTTCCTGCAAAGTATTGCTGGCCGAATTTGATATGCAACCGTTCATGGTCATTACCGTCGCGCATCATATGGATCCTGAACAGGTGATGGTCCTCTACCTGCAGTATCTGTCCTGCATCATTCAGGAAAAGGCAATAGGACTCACTATTGAAAAAACGGCCTTTTTTTATGGGGCGTGGTACGGATAGCTCGGTAACTGTGCTTGCCGACGGGTGTATTACTGTTTTATCGGTTAACTCTTCTTTGTCCCGGGTATAAATATAAATTACCGCAGCGGCATGCGAGATAGCGGCGCTTTTCAGTTCGTGGATACCGAAAGGTTCGCCGGCAACAGAGTAGTATATCTCACAGGTGATCTGGGTTGTCATTTTTTTGAATTATGTCCTGTAATAACCCATTCCAGGGCACAAAAGTTGTGCAAAACGGAAAATGTAATAACTTGCTTATAACCAAACATTTAATAAAAATTGCAAATTTGGGCTCTTTTGAAGCCCAACCTGGTTTTTTACCAGATTTTTACCGGTATTAATACCGTTTATTGTCTCTAACCTACCACTTATAAACTAAAACATACCGCTTGTTAAATTTTGCACATTTATCTGTAGCGAGTATGCTACATTTGTTATGTATTTACTTCAAATACACATTGTTTATTGAGTTAGTAGATTTTATGCAATATTATTTTAAGTGCGGATAATATTGCAACCGCCGGATTTTAACGTTTGTTCTTAACAGATTTTAAAATCCGGAATCGAAACAATCGCCTGAGGACCAACGTTCTGCGGCATTAACATAAATGGTACCGGTTATCATGACCGGTGCTATCACCAGGGAAAAATAGGGTTACCTCGATTACAGAGCGGTAGCCCTAATTCTTTTGGGGAATATGCTAACTTAGCCCTTTATCTGCCACACCTCTTATGGACCTTAACCTGCTGTTGCTCGCTGCACTTGTATTACTGTTGCTCCTTGTTTTGTATTGGCTGATCAGAAACGAAGCTCGTAGCAGGGCTATCCAGCAAACGATGTTGCAGGCCGGTCAGAATGATCAGGCTTTCCGTGATCTGGAACTTAAAATAAAAGAAGAGCTGATGCATGGGCGTACCGAAATGGGCCAGTCGGCCAGGGACCTGAGGCTGGAACTCTTGCAGCAGGTAACCGCCTTCAGCAAAACCATAACGGAGCATATAGGATCGGCATCGGAAATGCAATACCGGCAACTGCACCAGTTTTCGGAGCAGTTGTACAAATTGACGCAATCCAGCGCAGAACGCTTTGCCCTTTTCCAGGACAATATAGACAACCACAATGCAGAGAGTCGTATAGCCCTGCAACAGAAACTGGATTTGTTCAAAACAGAATTGCAGGCTGCATTGAAGGATTACCGGGAAAAGCTGCGGGAGAACTTTAGCGACTTTGAACGCAACCAGGCCCTTAGCCATACCCATACCGGAGAGAAGCTGACAGACATAAAAAAATCACTGGAACTATCTTTGAAGAGCCTGCAGGATGCCAATGAACGCAAGTTGGAAGATATGCGCCGTACTGTGGATGAAAAGCTGAACGAAACCCTGGAGAAGCGTCTCGGGGAATCGTTCAAACAAGTAAGCGAGCGGCTGGAAGCGGTGCACAAAGGCCTGGGCGATATGCAGCACCTTGCCCTGAGTGTGGGCGACCTCAAAAAGGTAATGAGCAATGTAAAATCAAGGGGTGTACTGGGTGAATACCAGTTGCAGAACCTGCTGGAAGACCTGTTGACGAACGAGCAATATGCCCGCAATGTAAAGACCAAGGCAGGCAGTGGGGCCATGGTAGAGTTTGCTATTAAAATGCCGCACGGCGGCAACCAGGACAAGATGCTGTGGCTACCTGTGGACGCCAAATTCCCGAGAGAAGATTATGAATTACTGGTACAGGCTTATGAGGAAGGACAGCAAGAGCATATCGAACAATGCCGCAGGGCCTTTGCCGGCAGCATCCGGAAAAATGCGCAGGATATAAAAGAGAAATACATCGATCCGCCCAATACAACAGAATATGGTATCATGTTCCTGCCTTTTGAGAGCTTGTATGCCGAAGTATTGCGGGTTCCGGGGCTTTTTGAAAAGCTGCAGCGCGACTATAAGGTGACTATTACCGGCCCCACCACCCTGAGCGCCTTGCTCAATAGCTTGCAAATGGGTTTCAGGACACTGGCTATCGAAAAAAGAAGTACCGAGGTATGGGATTTGCTGGCTGCCGTAAAAACGGAGTTTGGCCAGTTCGGAGCCTTGCTCGATAAAACAAAGAAAAAGCTGGAGGAGGCCAGTCATGTTATTGATGGCGCCGGGGTTCGTACCCGTGCCATACATCGTAAGCTAAGTAAGGTATCGGTGTGGCCGGCAGTAGAAAATTTGCCCATGCCACAGGAGGACAATGATATAAATCAGGAAATAAAAACCTGATCTTTTGCCTTAATCCTTAACAAACTTTCGTTGACCGTAATAGATTTGGCCGAATAATTAATATTATAGCTGATGTGCATATTAGCATTCTTTATACAAAAAGAGCCGGATTATTAATTATCTTTGTGCTTTCATGGTGATAGGGTTTATAGGGGCTGGCTCATTCTTGGGCCGGCTTTCTTTTTTTTACCTATCCTTATTGTGGCAATTGTAATTGTTCTTTTGTCAAAGCTACCAGTTCCATATCTATTTCTTCGGTAGACAAAGACCCATGTTCTTTCTGTATTTCGTCGTACAGGCCGGCAAATTCTTCCAGGGCAAGGGGAATAAAGTCGTCCAGGTAAACCACACGGTCAAATACATCTTCTATGCTTCCGTCAAATTTGAATTGGGGGCCTTTGGCCAACTTGGCCTTTATGGCTTTCGACAAAATACTGGTGATGTGTTCGTTCATCATATGGATTCTTTATGGCCGTACATGTAATATAATTCCTTAAAAAAGCTGGTCGGTTTTATCCCTTGCCGGGCCATGCCGTCAGCTCTTTTGTGCAAAGCAACGACCAAATGTACATTTTGTTTGTCCTCTCGCAACCCCCATTTTTGTGCCCCCCGCTAACGGGTAGGATATGTCACTAAAAAAGGTACGTATTTTTATTTTTAATTCGTTTTTATTTGCTTTTTAAATTATTGTGTATTTATTTTATAACCTGGAAAGGGGAATTGCAGGAGTTTAAGAGCAATTTTTCTTCCGGGATAAGGATGTGTTTTTGTTAAATAAACCTGAAAATTTTACAGTTTTTAACCTGTATTTTTCCTAAAAGGCTTGAAGTATATTTGTAGTGCATAAAGGAACCACCACTTACCATTCAATTCATCTGATTTCTAAACTAATAGGCTATGGAATTTATCAGCAAGAACAATGTCATTGCGATCCTTACGATCGGGGCACTGATCCTGATCTTTTGGTTAAGCCTGTATTTGCCCATTACCGAATTTAAAATGTAAGCCGGCCTGTCCGTATTGCATATGCACCCTCTGAATGCCTGCTCCGGCAGGCAATAGTAGTATTTTTGTGGCTGCTACCCCTTCACCTGTATTGCTGCATTTTATCTGTTCCCTGCTTCCCAGATTCGTACCTCTAACCGGGTCGGCCGGATAAGGGGTAAAAGCCTCAGGCCTGTTACATGCCAACCTTGGTTCATGTAACAGGCCGAAGCTGCAATTTTTTGTCTAATCGAAGGATGCCGGAGTAAGACAAAAATTATCGATCCCGGTCCGGGGAAATTATTTCTTTAGCGGCTTTTCTTGTCTGTCTTCAAGGACAGGTAGATATTATATACAAACAGCGGAATGGCCCAGGAAGACTAGATAACGCTGGCGGAATGCTCGGCATAATCGCCCGGAAGAAAAGGCAACTGGATCAGGAAGCTCTGGGCTACGAAAGCTACGGTCGATAAATAGCTCCTGGTCATCCATTCCTCGTGCAACTTGAACTGCTTTGCCCTGGCTGTTTTTAAGGCGATAATGGTGGTTGTAAGCCATACCAGGGCCAGCACCTGCAGCGAATAAGCGTACATCCAGTTCACCTGGAAAGCTACGGTTACGGTGAGGTACAAGGCGCAGCCGCCCCCCACAAAGATGGCATAAACATAAACCCTGCCCAGGACACGGTGCAGCTTCCAGCTTTTTTGCCGGAACGGTCGCCACAATTGAAAAGGGCCCAGGAGCAAGGCAAGGGCGCCCCCAAGTATATGTCCGGCCAACAGCCACTTTATATCGAAATACTTGCCCAGGACTTCGGGTGTAAACTCGAAAAAATGAAAGGCCTTAACGATAAAGTAAATGGAAAAGGCCAGGATGATAATGCCGGTGATCAATACCCGGTAATTGCTTAATGGTTTCATAGCCCTTATCCGTTTTTAGTACGCAATATCTTGATCACAGCAGCCAGCTCTTCCTTTTCGTAGCCGGCCTTTGCCGCCCTTGCCAGCAAGCCGGAAGCTAATTGCGGGAACTCGCTGTTGATCCCCGATATTTCTGCCGCTTCCAATATCCTTCGGGTGGCGCCTACACTGATGGATAGCGGGCTTTGGCTTATACTGAAATCGCCCGACTGGATTACACGTGCCTCATGTTGCAGGAAGGCTGCAAAGCCCGGCATCATTTCTGCAACAATTGCGCCATAGGCGGCCACGTCGAAACCGTAGTGCGCGCTGATGTTGGCCCCGTGCAGGAAGCCTATAATGGTTCCGTAAACAGCCGATAAGGTTGCCATATCCATAGCCGAAGCCAGGGTAATGTCTTCGCCCAGGTATTTGATATTGCCGCCCATAGCATAGAGCAAGGCTTCATTGTTTTTGAATACCTCTTCCTTCCCGGATAACAAAATGGTAGTGTCGGGTTGTCCCATTTGCTCGGGCGCAACCTGTAAGGCGGCAGCCAGGTAATGGCCGCCATGCTGCGACACCCAAAGGCCCATTTGGGCAGCTTCTTCCGGGCTTCCGGTACTTAACTGCACCAGGGTTTTTCCGTGTAAAGTTTCGTCAGCACCGGCAGCGGAAAGCAGGCTGAAGCTTGCGGCATAATCCAGCACGCAAATAAGGATCACCGGGCTGGAGGCGATGGCCTCCGCCAGGCTGGGGGTTACGTTTATGCCTTCTGTACTCAGCGCTGCTATCTTGTCGAAAGTACGGTTCCAGAGGGTTACCGCATAGCCTTTGTCTTTATATAAACGGGCAAGTCTGATGCCCATACTGCCTGCGCCGAGGATTGTGATTGTACTGGTTGTTCCGTCTGTGGTTTTCATATTGCTTATCGTTTTTGTTTTGATCAGCAAAACTCTTACCCATGCAGCACGAAAACAATAACGGAATATGGATTCGGGTACCGAATATTTTTTCGGTAAGGACTTCAAGCGGCAATGCCCGGTTATCATTAACTTTGAAAGAAATCCCAGCAAATGCATCAACGTAAAATCCCGGAAGACCTGGGCTGTGGTATTACTATAGCCATGAAGGTTTTTGGCGCTAAATGGAAGCCTTGTATCATCGATGCCATCAACCGGGGCTTTCTGCGTCCCAGCGAAATGCACAGGGAGATCTATACGGCCACACCCAGGGTGATCGACATGCAATTGCGCGAATTGGAAGAATACAATGTCGTGTATAAAACGATTTACCCCGGCTTGCCGCTTAAAGTAGAGTACCGCCTTACCGAGCTGGGAGAAAGCATTGTACCCATCATTGCCCAGTTGGACCAATGGGGTACCCGCAACCGGGCGCGGCTCCTGCACCCGGATTTCCTGGTTATGGCCGAGTAATGCCCTTAGCGGGCGGGAAATTCTTTATTGTACTTCTGCCGGTATTCGAGCGGGCTAAGCCCCGTCAGCTTCTTAAAGATGGTGCGGAAGGCCTTTATGTCGGTATAGCCCGCATCATACATCACTTCGTTTATATTTTTACGGCTGGTTTCGAAATTGCGTTTGGCTATCTCTATTTTTACCCTTTGCAGGTATTCTACCGGAGTATTGCCCGTGGCTTTAATAAACCGCCTGTCGAAGTTGCGCCTGCTTACCGATAGCCGGGCGGCCATCTCTTCAAAAGTAATCTTTTCTTCCAGGTTGTGCTCTATCAGTTCCTGCGCTTCTTTGATTAGGTTGTCGCCATGTGTTTTTTGCCCCGAGAAGATGGTAAAGGCCGACTGGGAATCCCTTTCGATATCGATCTGGAATACCTTGGAGCAGTAGATCGCCGTTTGCCTGTTGTAAAATTTGCCGACCAGGTACAGGATCAGGTTCAGGAAGGAATAGGCGCCGCCATTGGTATAGATACCATGCTCGTCGGTAATAATTTTATTAGGTACGGCATTAACTTTCGGGAACATAGTCCGGAAATCGTCGGCAGCGATCCAGTGCGTGGAGCAATCCTTGTTGTCGATAATGCCGGAAGCCGCCAGGAGGAAGGCGCCGGTACAAATACTGGCTATTTCGGAACCCTGTTTGTGGCACCGGGCGATCCAGTCGATCAATCGTTGGTTGCGGGCAATAGAGTTCCGGTAATCTTTGTTGATAGAAGGGATAATAATAAGGTCGCTGTAGCCTATGCTATCGATATCCTGTGGGTAAATGGCAAACAGGCCATCATATAATTTAACCTCCTTGAGCGTACCGGCCAGGCTCACTTTAAACAAAGGTTGGTTACCCAGGCTTTGCCAGTACTCGTTGGCTCTGGTAAATAACTTGAAGGAACCAACAATACTGCTGAGGTTGTTTTGCCCTTCGGGCACCAGTATAGTTAATTGTTTCATGAGGTTTCATTTATTACAAAATTACTGGTTTTACCCTGTCCGGATCGCACCCCCTGACCGTCCGTTTTACACCTGCTCTATTGGTCTTGCAACTTATGCTCAACCCGGCTTCCGGTTGGCAATCATGTCGTGATTTCCATTTGTCGTACGCTGGTAACTTTTGTCGGAAAAGCGGGCAGCTTATCGAAAATATAAACCGCCGGTAGTTCGCCGGCTTACCTTTAGGTCTGTACATCTTTCATCAGTAAAACATCGTATTATGAACAAGAAAAAAGTAATGCTGCGTACAAAATTAGTGTTGAACAAGGAAATGGTTACCGCTCTTAGCGATGCAGAACAAGTACATGTTGTGGGCGGTATCCTGCCTACAGGTTGCGTGGTTTCGGCATGCTGTGCACAAACCAAAGGTGTGACTGCTTGTGCAACTACGGCAGGAGATTGTACGACAAAGGCCGGTAACGAGGCTTAGGTTTGGTTTGTATGACTGCTGCACTTATCCTGCAGCAGATAGGGCAGTGCGTCAATTGATCAGGGATGAATAGCTGGTTGTTGGGCTATTTATTGTTGCTTCAATCGCCTGCCTCTTTTATAGTCATCAAGTTATAGCCTACTGCTTATAGCCTACTGCGTTCAGATAGCCATCGCAGATTACTTTTTAGCAAAACGGAATCGATAAAAACAGGAAAGGCTATCTGCAATACAGCAGATAGCCTTTAAACGATATCTTTCCCGTAGGAGAACAGGCGTTCTTAGGAGTCAGATCGATACCGGTCTGTTGCCGGGCAGGGAAAGCAGTAGTTGCCGTATCAATAAACAATGATCCTGCGATCGGCCACGAAGCCGTTCTCGAATTGATAGTGTACCTGGTAAGTGCCTGGCTCAAGATCGTCTGTATTAACCGGCTCATCAGGGGTGGGCGTGTCGACTATATGTCCTTCTTCATCTGTGACGAGTATAGAAACAGGTCTGTCTTGGAGAAGGGTAGGATCAAACCCAGATATCGCCGGCCTTTCTTTCCCGGAATCCTTTTCTGCAGGTGATCCGGGAGGAAAGGGAGCTGTTGCAAAAGCACCTGAAGACATAGAAATGCAGAGCAGGAGGAATACTTGTTTCATGGTTTTTGTTTTATGGTTAATCAATGTTCTCTGTAAAAATACTGATGGGCTAAAAGTACCCTTCTATAAATCGATAGTTTGTTCCTGGAAAAGATAAAGCGACATTATTTCCGATAAAGGAAATACAGGAGAGATTACCGGTTAAGTAAAATACGCTGTAGCTGTGTTATGGTTTGCAACAAGAACATGGCGGCTATACTTCATTTATGACAGTATAGAACGGTTTCTGTGACAGAGGATGCGAAAGAAATATTTGTGCAAGTAATTACTTGCACATAAATTTACCGGTAAATATTTGCTTGTTATGGAATCGAGAAGGGATGTTTTTCAGGCTATTGCCGACCCTACAAGACGCGAAATTATCGGCCTGCTGGCACAAAAATCGATGAACCTGAATGCTATTTCCGCCAACTTCGACGTGAGCCGCCAGGCTATTTCGCTGCATATTAAGATATTGACGGAATGTGGCCTTATTGTAGTCAGGCAGCAAGGAAGGGAGCGGTTTTGTGAGGCCAGTTTTGCCCAACTGGCTGAAGTTTCCGATTGGGTAGATCAATACAAGCAGTTCTGGACCGACAGGTTTAATGCGCTTGATGATTATTTGGCCAAAATCCAACCTAAGAAAAATGGCAAACCTAAATCCAAATAATAAGGATACAGTACTGAAGATCAGCAGGGAGTTCGACGCCCCCAGAAATCTTGTATTTGCCGCCTTTTCGGAGGCGAAGCACCTGGCCGCCTGGTGGGGACCGGTAGGCTACTCATTGACGGTAGTGAGCCTGGATTTCAGGTCCGGTGGCCTTTTTCATTATAAAATGGAATCGGAGGAAAGGGTAATGTGGGCACGTTTTGTTTATGGAAAAATCCAAAAACCATCGCTGATCGAATTCACGCTTTCGTTCTCCGACGAACAGGCTGGGATTACCAGGGCGCCTTTCTTCGACTCCTGGCCACTGGAAATCTTTAACAGGCTTAGTTTCACCGAAAAAGAAGGCAGGACGACGATCGTATCGGAAAGCTACCCCCTGAATGCCACGGAGCAGGAAGTAAAAACCTTTATCAAAGAGCGGGCGAGCTTCGACGGTGGTCTGAATGCAACATTTGACCAGTTGGTATTGTTACTTTCCCGGATCTGATTTTTTATTCACTTTAAAATAAAAACATGAGCACAGCACAAACGATTACTATTGAAAGTACCATCAATGCTCCTATCGAAAAGGTATGGGAATACTGGACCAGCCCCGAGCACATTACCCAATGGAGCCACGCCTCCGACGACTGGCATACACCTTATGCCGAGAACGACCTGCGTACGGGTGGCAAGTTCGTATCACGCATGGCCGCCAAGGACGGCAGCTTTTCTTTTGATTTTGGTGGCGAATACGATGACGTAAAGCCCCATGAGCGCATTGCATACACGCTGGGCGACGGCCGTAAGGTGGACACTACCTTTACGGCAAAAGACAACGGGATTCATGTGGTCCAGGTATTCGAACCGGAAAACACTAATCCGCTTGAAATGCAGCGGGGAGGGTGGCAGGCGATCCTGGACAATTTTAAGAAGTATGTTGAAGCCTGATTTTTTCCGGGTACTGAATAAGAACGCCCTGTCCGTATGCATACAAGACTAAGGCTTAGTTAAAAGGCCTTTATATTTTAAAGAGGACAACATTTAAGTGATAAAAAAATGCTTAATTGCAATCCTAAAACTGCTATACAATGGCTAAAATGAATCCCTACCTGAACTTCGACGGTAAGGCCGAAGAAGCGTTCAGTTTCTACAAATCCGTTTTTGGTGGCGAGCTCACCGGCCTGTTCAAAATGGGCGAAATGCCGGGTGGCGAGCAATTGCCCGAAGGCGATAAGAACAGGGTAATGCACATTTCCCTGCCTATCGACAGCCATACCACGCTTATGGCTTCCGATATCGTGCCTTCTATGGGACATGTGCTGCACCAGGGTAACAATGTGCATGTATCCCTGCACCCCGAAAGTCGTGACGAAGCAGACCGTTTGTTCAACGGCCTGTCGGCGGGCGGTACGGTGGAAATGCCACTGGCCGACCAGTTCTGGGGGGCTTATTTTGGCAGCTTTAAAGATAAATATGGTATTTACTGGATGGTCAATTACGACGCGAAACAACAGTAATTGCTCCTGATTGTTTTTATTCCTGGCCCGGCTATTTTGTGCCGGGCTTCTTTTATCCGGAATTATGCCGGTTTTCCTTTTGAAAAACTATACCTACTTTTTGTGTCCCTTACAAAAAAGTTATTGCACTTTTATGTTCACAACAAACCGTCTTTTACTCCGGAAAATGACCCTGGCCGAGGCCCCTTTTATCCTGTCCCTGCTGAATAGCCCGGGCTGGCTGCAATATATCGGCGACCGGAATGTGAGGAGTATTGCAGATGCCGAACAGTATATTACTAATGCTCCCCTGAAAAGCTATACCGATCATGGTTTCGGCCTGATGTTGGTAGTGGAAAAAGAGCAGGGAATGCCTGTGGGTATGTGCGGTTTGCTCCAAAGAGACAGCCTTGACCATCCCGATCTTGGATTTGCTTTTCTGCCTGAGTATATGGGCAGGGGGTATGCCCTGGAAGCGGCTTCGGCTATAATACAATATGCCGATGAGACTTTGCAGATCGATACAGTTGCTGCGATCACAGTCCCGGATAATGCTGCTTCTGTAAAGCTGCTGAGCAAGCTGGGTTTTGTGCTTAAAGAAAAAACAAGGCTGGAAGGAGACGCTGAAGAACTGTTGTTGTTCCTGCGGAAAAAATAATGAACATAGGCTAACGGATCACTTTTGTCTTCAGAGTGAAGTCGACCTGCGACAAATATGATGTCACAAAAGTGTGTTCGCGAACAGAAACGCTTCATCTGGCAATCACCTTAAATCGTGGTTATCCGGAGGCTTCCGAAGGAACCGAAGGATCTTGATCGCTTGAATGTTAAGAGCGTCCGAGATCCCTCATTACACAAGCTACGCAAGTTACATTCGGGATGACTGCAGGAGTGCTGCTGAATGCGATCGTGAACCAGGCCGTTGCGGGACAATTACGCCAAATCGCGGTCACATAGAGGTCTTATACATTTCATGAAATCATAGGTGAAAATTTGTAAAGAAAAGCTCCGTTGCAACATGATGCAACATTCGTTATAATGGCCCTTGGAAAAATGGCGTTAAGAAAATGGCTTGATGGGCGGTTAAAAAAAAATTACTGTTTGAGTCCCTAAGACGAGTTTAAAAATTTTCAGCCCGTCAAGCCATTTTTAACCTATTTTTCTACAGGCCTTGATCTTTTGGTTCTTTTCCATCAAGGGAAAAGAACATAGAAAATAAATATGTCATCCGGAGGTCTCCGAAGGAACCGAAAGATCTTGAGCGCTAAGAATGAAAAAGTAAATGGGGCGATACCAATACCGCCCCGTTTACTATTTGTAACAAGCCTTTACAACCGGGCATATTTAAGCCGGAGACTATTGGTTACTACCGATACGGAGCTTAAGGCCATAGCCGCTCCTGCAATCATAGGATTGAGCAGGAAGCCGTTGATCGGATACAACAGGCCGGCAGCTACGGGGATGCCGATCAGGTTGTAGATAAAGGCCCAGAACAGGTTTTGCCGGATCACCTTTACAGTTTTCCTGGACAGGGCAATTGCTTTGGGTATGCTCATGAGGTCGGAAGAGATCAAGGTCATTTTGGCCACATCCATAGCAATATCTGTACCTTTTCCCATCGCTATGCTTACATCGGCCTGTGCCAGGGCATGACTGTCGTTAATGCCATCGCCTACCATGCCTACCACATGTCCCTGTTGCTGCAGTAGCTTGATGAAATCTGCTTTGCCCGATGGTAGCATTTCCGCCTTGAATTCGGTAATGCCTGTTTCCAGGGCCACCGCTTTGGCCGTTTGCGGGTTGTCGCCGGTAAGCATGTAAGGAGTGATGCCCATTTGCTGCAAACGCATTATGGCTGCGGCAGAAGTTGCTTTTACTTTATCGGCTATGGCCACTACGGCAAGCGCCTGTGCTTCATCGCTGAACCAGATAACGGTTTTGGCTTCCAGTAACCATTGCTCTGCCTGTAGCTGCAGGTGGGCAGGGATGCGGATATGCTGGTCGGCTATATATTTGCTGCTGCCGGCATGATAAGTTTTACCATTATAGGTTGCCCATACCCCTTTACCGGTCACGCTTTCAAACTGGCCCAACTTTACTTTTGCTATGCCTTCCTGTTCCAGGTAGCGGCTTAAAGCTGTTGCCAGCGGATGTTCCGATTGGGCCTCCATGCTGTACAAAATAGCTGCTGCCTCTTTATCCTGCTCCGCGCGCCATTGTATGCCAGTTACTTCGGGCTTGCCTTCGGTAAGGGTCCCGGTTTTGTCCAGGATAATGCTGTCCATTTTATAGGCAAGTTCCAGGCTTTCTGCATCTTTGATCAGGATGCCGTGTTCGGCGCCTTTTCCTACACCTACCATGATAGCAGTAGGCGTAGCCAATCCCAGGGCACAAGGACAGGCGATTACCAGTACGGTTACCAGGGCAAGAAGCCCTTGCGTAAAGCCATTGTCGCCACCCAGCACGATCCAGGCAATAAGACTTAATATCGCGATCCCGATCACCACAGGAACAAATATTCCCGCGATCTTATCTACGAGCTTCTGCACCGGTGCTTTGCTGCCCTGGGCCTCCTGTACTGCCTGTATGATATGGGCCAGCACGGTATCGCCGCCTACCTTTTCGGCCTTGAACTGAAAGCTGCTTTTCTGGTTGATGGTCCCGGAAAATACGCCGGCGCCTTGTTGCTTTAGCACGGCCACAGGTTCCCCGCTGATCATGCTTTCGTCCACATAAGCTTCACCTTCGGTTACGATACCATCCACAGCGATTTTTTCACCGGGTTTTACCAGCAATATATCGCCCACTTTTACCTGTGCTATCGGTATCTCCATTTGATGTCCTCCATGATGTACCACGGTCACGGTTTTGGGCTGCAGGCCCATCAGTTTTTTTATAGCGGACGAAGTATTGCTTTTGGCTTTTTCTTCCAGCATTTTCCCCAATAAGATAAAGGCGATCACCACGGCCGCAGCTTCGAAGTACACATGGGCATGCAAGCCTTTACTGTGCCAGAACTGTGGATACACCGTATTGAATACGCTGAACACATAAGCAATACCGGTGCTCATGGCTACCAGGGTATCCATATTGGCCGAGCGATGCCTGGCCTGCTTCCAGGCATTTACAAAGAATTGTTTGCCGAAAAGCAATACCACAGGGCTGGCGAGAGCCCACATGATGTAATTGGCATAAGGCATATTCATAAAGAACATGCCAATGACCACCAGGGGCACCGAAAACGCAATAGACCATAAGGTACGGTTGCGCAGGCTTTTGGTATGTTGCTGTTGCAGGGCCTGGAGGTTGTCGGCTGCTTCATCGCTTTCGTCAATCACCAGGTCGTAGCCTATCGACTGGATCGCTTTTTTGAAATCTTCGGTGTGGGCCACGCCGGGAATATATTCCAGTAGTACGGTACTGTTGGCAAAGTTGACACCGGCCTTTACTACACCGGGCTGTGCTGTAAGCATGCTTTCCACGCTGGCGGCGCAGGAAGCACAGGTCATGCCGGTTACCGGGAACTGTTTCTTTACCGTAGCCACATCATAACCCAGATCGCGTATCAGGGCTACTGTTTCGGGAAGCACTTGTTCCGGTTCGTCGGTCTGTATTACGGCCCTATGGTTATTCAGCTCCACTTTATGGGATTTGATGCCAGTCACCTTTTCCAGTCCTTTGTCCACGATAAGGGCACAATGTTCGCTTTCCACATCTACCAGGGGCAACAAAAATGTATCAGTCATTGTTACAGGTTTTTTTACGAGAACAAAGCTACACCCAGGTGGTAGAGGCGCTGTTACATTATTCAAGAAATGATTTACAGAATTTCCCCTTGAGTTTTTTCTTTACCGGTTACCATAAACTTAACTGCATGTGCAGTAAGGCATAAGATCATCTGCTGTATTTGTTGCGGTAAGCCAGCGGAGTCATGTCGGTGATCTTCTTAAAAACATCACGGAAGGTTTGCGTATCGGTATAGCCCACTTCATGCATAGCTTGGGTAATGGTTTTGCGGCCGGTTTCCAGCAGCTTTTTGGCCACCTCTATCTTTACCCGTTGTATGTATTCCGATACGGTAAGGTGCGTCGCTTTGGAAAATCTACGTTCAAAGGTCCTGCGCGTAAGGTTAAAAGTATCGGCGATATCGCCTACGGTCAGCCGCTCCCTGAAATTTTTTTCGATATAAGCCTGGATTTTTTTCATCAGCTCGTCTTCGTGCTGTTGCGAGCCTTTAAAGACGGCAAAGGGCGATTGGTTGAGCCGGTCGATATCGATCACGAAGTACTTGGCAGCATAGATGGCGGTGCGGCGGTCGGTAAATTTTTCGACCAGGTACAGCAGCAGGTTCCAGTAGGCATTATTGCCGCCGCTGGAATAAAGGCCGTGGTGTTCGGTAAAGATTTTGCCTTCGAGCAATTGCACGGAAGGGTAAAAGCTGCGGAACTCGTTGACATAATCCCAATGGGTGGTGCATTGCTTTTGCTCCAGCAGGCCGGAAAAAGCCAGCAGGAAGACACCTACACAAAGACTAGCCACTTCGGCGCCTTTGTTGTACATCTCACTGATCCAACTTGCATAGTCCTTATTAAGGAATGTAGCCGTGATCATATCGCCCGACATCGCCGGGATGATGATAAGGTCGGTATGGGTAATATCCTTAGTAGTGACATCGGGATGGATTGTGAACAAACCGTTGTTTAAGTGTACTTCTTCCCAAAGGCCTACTACCTGTACCTCGAAGCGGACGGCTTTGCCCGATTGCTTCAGGAAATGGTTGGCAACGCTGAATACATTCCGGGCATCGGCGATAGAGGCCAGGACGGAAGTTTTGAGGGCGAGTATGGAAATATGGATCACAATACAAAAGTAGCGCTATTCCCTGTCGCAATTACCTTCTTAAGAATGTCGCATTTACCTTTTTAATGATGTGCATGACGCATTTACCTTTGCCTTATCATTAACCAATTATTCAACTACATAAATGACCGGTATTAACTCCTATTTACATTTTGCAGGCAAAGCCGAAGAAGCCATGAATTTTTACCGCTCGGTGATGGGTGGCGAATTTACCAGCTTTCAACGCTATAAAGACATGGCGGGAGCCGATAAAATGCCTGATGAGGATCGGGACAAAATGATCCATATAGCTTTAGAACCTAGCCCCGGCATCACGATCATGGCCACCGATGTAATCGTTTCTATGGAACGTCCCTTGCATAAGGGTAACAATTATCATATCTGTATCCAGGCCGGCGACCGGGAAGAGGCCGACCGTTTGTTTAAAGGACTGTCGGCAGGTGGGCACGTGGAAATGCCCATGAATGCTACCTTCTGGGGCAGCTATTTCGGTATGTGCCGCGACCGTTACGAAGTGCAATGGATGATCAATTGCGATAAAAAATAATCCTGTTCAAAAGACGGTATAGAAGGCCGTGAAATTTTTCCCGTTGCTTACTGCACAGTAATGGGTTGGGCATGCTTTGCCTGTGAAAAACTAAAGGCACAAAAAATAAGCTTTCCTTCATTGTCAATGTGTATGCAGCAACCGGGTATGCCCGGATCAAATAAAAACGATAAAATTTTTAAACCAAAATGAAAATGATCCTCAAAATAATTGTAGTTATCATAGCTCTCGTATCTGTTGCCCTGGTAATAGCCATGTTCTCTAAAAATAAATATACCCTGCGTCGGGAAATAACGATCAACAGGCCCCGGCAGGAAGTGTTTGCGTATGTCAGCTTATTAAAGAACCAAAAGGCCTACAACAAATGGCTGTCGCTCGATCCCGATACCAGAATCGATTTCAAAGGCGCACCCGATGGTACGCCCGGTGCGATACTGACCTTTGATAGTAAAGATAAAAGAGCCGGAAAGGGGGAGTGGAAGTTAACGGAAGTAAGTGCAGGCAAAAGGCTGGGTTTTGAGCTGCATTTCCTGACATCTGATTTTACGGCCAACGGGCACCTTGATTTGAGCGATGCCGGCCCCGGGCAAACGAAGTTGGTATGGGTTTATAACAGCGGCATGAAATGGCCGGTTAACTTTATGCTGCTGTTCCTGGATATGGACAAAATAATAGGAACCGATATTGCCGAAAGCCTGGGTAACCTGAAACGCAATATGGAAGCGGCATCAGCCTATTAATGCCGCCTTGTTTACCGATCATTTATTAAAACAATCCGGCCTATGTCTTTTCAAGCTTATCTCGATACTGTAAAAGCAAAAACAGGGAAAACACCTGAAGATTTTAAAAAGCTCGCCGAAAAGAAAGGCCTGCTGCAACCGGGTATGAAAGCAGGGCCCATTCTGGTCTGGCTCAAGGAGGAATTTGAACTGGGGCATGGGCATGCTATGGCCATCTTCGCTACCCTTCAGGCAACAGTTAATCCGAAAACAACAAAGGATGAAGCCCTGGACAAACATTTCAGCGGAGCGAAAGCGGCTTGGCGCGAGACTTTTGATAGCCTGGTGGCTAAGCTTGGCAAACAAGGTCCTGTCGCTATTGCGCCCACCAGTACTTACCTGAGTTTATTAAAAGACAATAAAAAGTTTGGTATCGTACAGATCAGCAAAGACCGTATGGATATAGGTATTAAGCTCAAGGACGAAGCGCCAACAGAACGACTGCAGCCATCGGGTTCCTGGAATACCATGGTAACACACCGGGTACAGGTACATAATGCCAGAGAAATCGATAAGGAATTGCTGGCCTGGTTAAGCGAGGCTTATCAAAAAACATAAACCTGTTATCCGCTTCGTTTTGATATGGCCTGGCCGGGAAGCTTTGATAAACAACCTATATGGTATTTATCGCTGAGCATTAAATAGGCATTTCGAGATGGATATCTAATGGTTCTGCTTCGAAAAGGGCCTTGTCCAGTTCGGTAGTAAGGATGGCGCCGTTATTCAGGTAAAAATCGACCGTGTTTTTTGTCGGTGTCGCGGAGATGTACAATTTCCTGGCGCCAAAAGATATGGCCGCTTCTTTGCCCGCTTCCAGCAGGCGGAGGCCTATTTTAGAGCCCCGGAAATTTTTGCTCACATACAGGATGTCCATCTTACAGTACTGCAACAGTGTTCCTCTTTTCTTCCTTTCGACCGATACGACGCCCACTAATATGTCGGCATGAAAAGCGCCGGTCACTTGTCCGCCTTCCTGTAGCAATGTTATTTGTTTGCCGATCATCGCTTTCAGCTCGGCAGGGTCGAAGCGGGCTACAGATTCCGGCTGCTGCCGGAGTGCCAGGCTGCCTCGATCGTAGACATAAATAGCTGGTATCTCCTCGGCCCTGTCGATCTGCCGGATCTTATCCAGCTCGTTTTCCTGTAATGCCCTTAACGTTATCGTGATCATGAATTGCTTTTATGGAGCAGGATAAAAATATACCTGGTAATGCAAAGATAACGGACACGGAAGCTTTCCGGGAAAGTGGCTTTCCCTGATCATGGTACAACGCTCCATCTTTAGCTGATGATAACAAGAGTTCCGGCAACGATCAATAGCCCGCCGATGACCACTTTGGCACTGACCGGCTCTTTGAGTATGAGGAAAGATAAGCCTATGGCGATTGCTACGCTTAGCTTGTCGATCGGCGCTACTTTGGAAACATCACCCGTTTCCAATGCTTTAAAATAGAAGATCCAGGAAAGGCCCGTGGCAATGCCGGAAAGCACCAGGAACAGCACATTATTACGGCTCAGCTCTTTCAGCTCCTTAAACTGTCCGCTGAACAATACGATACCCCATGCCATGAACAATACCACGGCGGTACGGATGGCCGTAGCCAGGTTGCCGCTGATGTTTTTAATGCCGGCCTTAGCCAGGATCGCAGTAAGTGCAGCAAAAAGCGCTGATAAAAGCGCATAATATTTCCACATGACTTAGAATTTATAAGTATAGCCCAGCCTGATCACCTGGGTCTCATAATAATCGGTACTGATATACCGGAAGCCATCCCCGTTGATCTCTTTCTTTATCCTTAAGGTATTGGCGATGTCGGTTGCATTGAGAAACAGGCTTCCCTGGCCGTTCTGGATCGATTTCTTAAAGCCCAGGTCTATGGAGAAACGGGCATTGGTACGGCCTTGTGGGATAATATCCGGGGCCAGGTATATGGCGGTCAGTTGTGCTTCTACTTTTTTAGGCAAATGAAACAAACCGTTCAGCTTTATATTGCCGGAAAACATTTCCTGCTTCGGGGCTGTAAAGGTATTTTCATAAGGATACTTGTTCACCACAGAAAACGCTTCTATAGTGTTCTGATAACCGTTCAGGTTAAGGTTGAAGTCGGCCCAGCGCCCTGCCTTTTGGGCCAGCACCACTTCGATGCCGGTGTTGTAGCTCTTGCCGGCATTCTGGAAAATGTTATAGATAAGATTGCTGCCCGGCGCTACGCTGGCAATACGGGTAATCGTAGCATCCATTCTTTTATGATACAGGGACGCATATAGGAAACCCGTACCCAGCCCTGATTTATAAGCCAGCTCAAAGCTTTGCGTGAATTGCGGGCGCAAGGCCGGGTTGCCTACCTTGATGATCTCGGCATCATCGTATTTCGGGAAAATACGGATGTCCACTTCATTGGGCCGGTCTACCCGCCGGTTATAGAAAAAAGAAATTTTTTGATTGTCGTTGATCTTGTAGGCCAGGCGCAGGTTGGGGAAGGGTTGGGTATAATGGTACCCGTCGCTTTTATAGGTGTTGTGGCCCGGATTCACATCGTACTGTACATTCACATATTCGAGGCGCAGCCCGGCTTCCAGTTCGAAGTTCTTATTTTCCCATACATAATTGCCATACAACGCCGGTATGGTTTCTGTATAATTGGCCCAACCGCCGGCATTAGTATCCAGAGGAGAATTCAGGCCGGGAATAAAGCGCATGTTTACCGGTATATACCGCCTCCTGAATTTAATGCCTCCCTCTATGCGTCCGTATTTCAGGGGGTGTACGTAGTCTATGTTCAGGTCGGTTACATGTTCGTCGGAAAGCAATTTGAAAGAGTCGAGACCCGTAAAAGCGGGCATTATATTGGTAAAAAAATACTGTTCGTTCTCCCGGTGAAAGGTATAGTTAAAACCGATGTTCAGGAGCCTGCCGGGTTGGCGGAACTTGTGTTGCCAGGCTGCTGAAGCGGTTACGGTAGTCTTCAGTTCATCTTCTATAAATTGCCAGAGGCGCAGTCTTTGGGAAAGGTCACTGTTGTAAAAAGGCTCGTCGCCCCGGTCCAGTATTTTTTCACTGCTGAATAATCCTGAAATAGTGAATGTATTGTGCTCGTCAGGAAACCAGTCCGCACCGGCCTTGCCGGTAATGATATTAGTAGTCCTGTTCCTTTTGGTTTGTTGCTTCACCGTAGAACCGTCGTCATAGAACCGGTCCACAAATTCATTTTTGTTCAGGGTCTTGGTATAAAGATCGTCTCCCTGAAAAAAGAGATTTACTTTGTTCTTCCGGTAATTGAGGGAAAGCGAAGGGTTGAGTTTGGGCGTAGCCCGGTACTGTGGCCTGATGCCGGGATAATTGGCCTGTTTTTCCCATAAAGCACCCAGGCCACCGCTAAGGCCTATCTTGCCGTTAAAACCTTCTTTCTTTTCCTTTTTGTAGATAATATTGATAATGCCCGCATTGCCGTTGGCATCGTACCGCGCCGAAGGGTTATTGATGATCTCTATCTTGTCTATTGCAGAAGCGGGAATATTGTCCAGCCCCGATTGTCCGCCCATACCGGTGAGTGCGGTTTGTTTACCATCGATCAGTACCATTACTTTATCACTGCCCCGCAGTTGTACCTTGCCTTCCTGCAAGGTAACGCCAGGAAGATTTTTCATGGCATCGAGCGCCGATGCTCCCGATTGGGTAATGTTGTCGCCCAGGTTGAACGTTTTTTTATCCATTTTACCCGAGATGCTTTCTTGTTTTGCGGTTATAGATACCTCCTGCAATTTTTCGCCGCCAGGTGCCAGCTCTATATGGCCCAGGTCCAGGAAAGAACTTAATGCACCGACGAGTACCGGTTGCCATTTTTCCTCATACCCAAGGTACGTGATTTTTAAAAGATAATTACCACTGTTGATCTCCGGAAGAGAAAACAAACCATCATCGGCAGCAACGGTGCCGGCAACAAAGCTGCTGTCTTTGGCCTGCAGCAATACTACATTGACGTAGGATAAAGGAGATTTGTCTTTACCGTCTTTTATCGTTCCGGAAAGGGTTACTTTATTGTTTTGTGCAGTAGCGGGAAATACAGCGAAGAACAGTAGTGCCGCAATAAGAAATGATTTCATCAGTATCATGCGATATTATACGGCAAAGCTGCATCATGATTTGGAATTAAATCTGAACAAGGCAGGAAAAGAAACGCTAGTAAGGCTCAGGAAAAGCTTACGATAAAATGATGTTGCGCTGTGCTGAAATGATAGGTGACGTCCCAGCCATATTGAAGGCCAATCTGTTTTACTATAGCCAGCCCCAAACCCGTTGCAGGAGCCTGGTCCGAGACATTACCAAACCGCTGGAACAAGTGTTCGGAGTTGAGTGCCTGTGTGCCCGCATTGCTTACCTGTAATTGTTGTACCGATAGTTCGACGCCGATCTCGCTATTGTCGGGACTATACCGGATGGCATTCATCAGCAGGTTGGATAGCATGATTTCAAGGAGGGTCTTGTTGGCTTCCAGCATTACTTCCGGGGCAATCTTGCTGACCATGTGCAATTGTTTTTCCGCAACAAAGGAATCCAGCAGCTCGAGGGTGTTGTGGAGCAGGTCCGATACATTTACCTGTTCTATGGCCGGAAAATGGCTATGTTCCATTTTGGCCAGCAGGAGCAGGTTCTTATTGATCCTGTTTACCCTGGCCAGGGCCATTTGCGCTTGCTCGATAATACCAGCCTGGTGCTGGCTGAGCAAGATGTCCTGGAGAAAAAGGTCGAGTTTGGATTGCACCACGGCTAATGGTGTTTGCAGCTCATGCGAAGCATTCTCGATAAAATGTTTTTGTTGCCGGTAAGCCCTGGTGCTGTTGCTGATAAGCTTGTCCAGGCTCTCGTTCAGCATCTCGAATTCCACGATGTCTGTTTGGGAAAAGGCCATAGGTTGCTGTTTGTCGAGATCGAAGCCCTGTATCTTTTTCAGGCTTTGGTAAAACGGTTGCCAGATGCGGGCAGAGAGTCGCCGGTTCAGGATCAGCAGGCCTATCAGTAGTGCGATAAAGAACAACAGGGATACTATGGAAAGGCCGAGGATCGTTTCATAAGACTCTTCCATATTGGTTTCTACGGTAAGGCTGTAGGGTTTACCCTTCAGTTCAAAATAAGTGACCAGTCCCTGGAAACGGTCTTCGTGCTTGGCCGGCAGGTAACGGTTCTTCCTGTAGATATTATAAGTGCTATCGGACTTTAGCGACGATGCCGGTCTTATCTGCTTTTCGGGCTGAAGCCTGTTCCAGAGCTGCATGCTTTCTTGCAAAGCACTATCCGAGAGTTGCATCGATAGCAAATTGCTTTTGATGCCTGCACTCGTTATCCGGTTATGTTCTTTCAGCTCATGCTGCCATATGCGGTCGACCAGGAAGTAATAGACCGGTATGCTACAGATCAATACTATGGCTGCATAGTTGAGAAATACTTTGAATGAGCGGTCCAGTAGCTTTTTCATGATTCCCATTTATAGCCGCTCCCATAAACGGTCTTCAGGTAATTGGTACAGCCGGCTTCGGTCAGTTTCCGTTTCAGGTTTTTGACATGCGCATAAATAATATCGTAATTGTCCAGCATATCGGCGATGTCGCCCAGCAAATGTTCGGCGACTGCACTTTTCGAAACAACCCTGTTTTTATTGCTGATAAAATACAATAGCAGATCAAACTCTTTTTTGGTCAGGGTCACCGGTGCGCCATTCACCATCACGGTTTTGGCCGGAACGTTGATCTCCAGCTCTTCTTGCCTGATGATATTGGTATTTTCAAAATTCCTTCTCCTGATGACGGAATACACCCTTGCTGCCAGCTCGGGTAAATGGAAAGGCTTGGACAAATAATCGTCGGCGCCCAGTTGCAGGCCTTTGATCTTATCTTCGAGCGAGCCTTTGGCTGAAATGATAATGACGCCATCCTGTTTGTTTTCCCGTTTAAGCTCCTGTAATATTTTTAAGCCATCGCCGCCGGGCAACATCAGGTCCAGGAGGATGCAATCGTAATCGTACAGCTCTGTTTTTTCAATGGCCTGGTGATAGTTTTCCGCTATTTCGCACAAGTAGTTTTCATCCGATAAATAATCGGATATGCTCAGCGCCAGTTGGGCTTCATCTTCTATGATCAGGATTTTCACCGCTCAAAATAATCGCTAAATTCTGAATTTTCCCGGAATGCAGGCCGGCAGAAAAAGATAGTATCCCGGAAAATTGGCGGAAATCACCCTTTTTATGGTTGATTTACCCCCTGTGCTGCAGCATTTACCAGGATAACTTTGATATATGAAACAACAGAAGCCGACAATAATGGTGGCGGTGATGGTGCAGGCGCCGATGGAAAAGATATGGCAATGCTGGACCGAAGCTCCGCATATCATGCAATGGAACCGGCCTTCGGCCGACTGGCATACCGTCAAGGTAGAGCAGGAATTGAGACCAGGTGGACCATTCCTGATGGTGGTGGCAGCTAAGGATGGTAGCGACGGTTTTGACTTCGCCGGGATTTATGAAGAGGTCGTTTTTCAGGAAAAGATCAGCTATACCACATCCGATGGCAGGAAGACAATCAACTTATTTGCCGATACGGGCAAAGGGATCAGCATCATCGAGATATTTGAACCTGCGGAGAGCCTGTCGTATAAGATGCAGCAAGAGTTCTGCAGAGGAGTATTGAACAGTTTTAAAGACTATGTAGAAAGCGGTGCGGAAGGTTAAAATATTTGTAATAATTCTCTGGCTGGCGCCCGAGCCTGCATACACCAACCCAAAAGAACCGCGATCATAAAACCATAGTGCCCTATGGAAGTACCTGGAACCGGGCATAGGCCTTGCCTTGCTCCGTATGAATGCGTACCATATACAGCCCGGCAGCAAGATGGGCTACCGGTAAGGGTATGGATTGCACACCATCTAATAATTTGCGGGCAGGTAAAGACAGGACAACAGTGCCTACAGCATCGTACACATTGATGCTTACCGGCATAGAGGCTCCTAATGTGAAACGCAGGTTGACCACATCGGTAGCCGGGTTAGGCGATAGCGTGAAATCATGTATCATCAGCTTTTCGTTGCCGGTGCCTAAACCGTGACTGCCGCTCTTAAACCAGGCGGAAGCCTTTCCCGAAGGTGTTTCAGGGGCGATGATCAATGGCATGCCGCCGGCATACAAGGTGTAATTGCCTATAATTTTGTTATAATCTCTGGCGTATTCACTGTTTTCAAGCACTAGCCTGTAACAGGTATTACGTTTTACTTTGAATTCCTTTACCCGTACTTCGGTGCTCATATACGAAACATCGAGGAAAGGGCCATCCTCGGCCACAACCGTATTGCTGACTTCATCATATAATTTCCAGGAAGAGCCGTTGAAAGTATTGATCTGGGTATATTCCATCCGCATATTGGTATCTGTAGCGATATGGGATGTGATGAAGATGCTGTCCTGTCTGCCGCTGTCGTTACTGCTGTTCTGGTCGGTGCTGCCATTGACGCCGGTAACAGTAGCCGAAAGGGTATTCATCGATCCCGGTGGAAAACTGATCTCCGGTAATGCAAAATGTTTGGCCGTAGCCGGTGCGATAAAGCCTGTGTAATTATACGTAGCAGCAGTTCCCCCGTTTACCCGATAAGCAATTGATGCCGTAGTGATGGCTGCACTGCCATTATTGTACAGGCTTATCTCGGGGTGGAGCCTGCCTGCACAAACTTCCTGTTCGGCAACAATACTGCTTACAGCCGCATCGCGTATATAGGCAAAGCCGGTAAGGGTAATGGGCCCATTGGCCCCTGTAATGGTTTCTAGGTTGGATTCGGCGATGAAGCCCGCCAGCCTGAGGTTGCCCATAAAGCTGGGCGTGTTTTTGAAATGGTCCGGAACGGTGAAGGTATAGGTCCGGCTAATAAGGGTTCCTGAAGTAGTAGGGCCGATGATTTCGCCGCTGAAGGGTGCCGTCAGCATTTTGCGCAGCATATGATGATGCCGGTAGCTGCCGTCGGGATTCGTTTGCTCGGGGTAATTGTCAAAACCGCCGGCTTGTTTCCCGATTACGGTATCTTCCAGCAACACTACGGTGAGCTTGTTGGTACTGGCCGGGCTGTTGCCGGTGTAATAAACTTGTACATTGACTGTTAGCACCCTGGTAGCTACGTTAAGGCTGCCTTCCAGCGCCATGTTTACATAGGAAGGTTGTGCCAGTACTGCATCGGCATAAGTTGCCCAGTACGTACGGTTCATGGGTATGGTAGACTGTGCAGGCCATAAGTGCCGGTTAATGGCCCCGGCCGGAATGCCTGTAACAGACATACCCGGCATTTCGGCCAGGGAATCGCCATCGGGTGTCCGGTAATTGGGATCGTTGAAAGAGGGGGAAGATAATCCCGTGCAATGACAATTAACGAGGACCACACTGCCCGCCGGACGGGATGCTTTGAGGTTATTGGCTATTTTATGGCCTGCCGGGCACCAGTAGCAATAGATACCGGTGAGTTCTTCCAAAACGGCTTTCCTGTTTTGGGGGCTGGTGCTCACGGGCAGTTGTGCGAAGGATATGCCCGCGCAAAGACAGCCGATGATGCCGGATAGAATCTTTTTCATTTTGTTGTCTGGTTTTGATTTGAGAATGCCAATGCCGCGTTATGGAACGCCTGATGCCTGTGAGAAAGACCAGGTGTTAACACAGCCGTGTTGGGCGGTATGTAAAAATCACGGTTTCCCGGTATTTTTTGATGGGACCAGCTGTTTGCGGGCTGCATTTTGTGCAATATATGAATGCTGCAGTGCCGGGAATCATACTGTTGCAGAGAAAATACTGCTACGCTGAAATAAAAAATCCTGGTTTTGTCCCAACAGGAAAGGTTCAGTTGTCATATACATGTATTGACCAACACAATACAGCAATTTAATTTACCCTTTAAAGCAACACAAAATGATTACTGTTCAAGTAACTTATACTGTAAAGCCAGAATTCGCGGCGCAAAACAAAGAAAATATCAACCGCTTTCTGGAAGACTTCAAAAAGATGGATACCACTGCTTTCTGGTATCATATCTATGTATTGGAAGACGGGGTAACCTTTCTGCACTGTTCTTCATACCGTGATGAAAAGGTACAATCCGAGGTGCTGAATGTTCCTTCTTTTAAAGACTTCCAGCAAAAAAGGGATGAGAGCGGCCTCAATGGCTCCCATGCCGTCAAGATCCTGCACCTGGTAGGGGCATCGTCTGAACAACTGCAACTGGTATAATGAAAGCGCAGAAGCTGTGGATTACTGCAGCTTCTGCTTTCTTTTGAGTAGAAAGTTACTGTTACACCTTGCTTTTCTTTTTAGGCGCTGCTTTCTTGGCCGCCGCTTTCTTTTTAGTCGGGGCTTTTTCCTTTGCTGCTGCCTTCTTCGGCACCTTTGCGCCTTCTTCCCTGGCTTCGGAAAGGCCTATGGCGATGGCTTGTTTCCGGCTGGTTACTTTCTTGCCGGAGCCTCCGCTCTTTAGTTTGCCTTCTTTCATTTCGTGCAGCACTTTTTCTACTTTCTTTCCTGCTTCAGGACCATACTTTGCCATAACCGTATCGTTTAAGAGGTGCAAATGTTTCCTTAAGGAAACACAACAAACGGCCGGCGGATATGACCTCTTCTTTTTTGTTAAATATCTTTATGGGTAATCCTTTACCAACTATATGGGCTGAAAGCTTCGGTAATATAGAGGATCAATTCAACTGTTGTACCTGTCTTTGATGTGCTCGTTGAGAAATTGCCCTTTGGATAGGGCTTGCGTCAGATTGGTATATACTTCGTCGGGTATTCCCTGTAACAGGGAGTTTACAGCTGGGCCTTGGTCGAGATATGAATAAAGAAATAATCTTGCTGCCTGATGTGCATCAAGCAGACTTTTTCGCAGCTTCCTGCTCTGCGATCTTGCGGGATATGATTTGTTTGTCGGCCGTTGTTTTGGCCAGTGCCAGCGCTTTCCGGAGGTGCTGTTGCGACTTTACATCGTCTATATCCCGGTACAATTCGCCCAGGAGGGTGTAGTACAAATGGTTGCCGGTGAGCTGCAATTTCTCGGCCTCTTCAATAGCGGCCTGTTTCCCTTTTACTTTGGCCAGTGCGAAGGTCCGGTTCAGCGCAGCGATAGGAGTGTATTCGATAATAAGCAAATGGTTGTATAGCAGCAGGATGTTCTGCCATTTGCCGTTATCTTCCTGCTTGAAGGTATGCCAGTAGGCAATGCTGGCTTCCAGGTGGTACCGGGTCAGGGTATCGCCGGTTGCCGCCCTGGTGAGGTAATGCTTTCCCTGTGCGATCAGTTCCTGGTTCCAGGTTTGCTCGTCCTGCTCTTCATACAGGATCGTATCTCCTGCTACATTGGTGCGCGACTCAAAGCGGGATGCATGAAAACACATCAGTGCCAGCAAGGCATTTACCCTGGGCTGATCGGTAAGGCTGTTGCCGAGGAGCAGCAGGGTGAGCCGCATGGCTTCCAGGCACAGGTCTTTGCGTAGCTGGATGTTTTGGGATAAGGAATAATAACCTTCATTAAACAAAAGGTATAAGGTGGTAAGCACCGTGGCCAGCCGTTCGTTGATCTCGGCAGGGCCTGGCATTTCGATCTTTACCTTATCGGTCCTCAGCTTTTCTTTGGCCCGGAACAACCTTTTGTTGATGGTCTCTTTATTGGTAAGGAAAGCATCGGCTATCTCTTCGATGCCAAAGCCGCAAAGGATACGAAGGGAAAGGCCTACCTGGGCTTCCTGTCCTATGGCCGGGTGGCATACGGCAAACATCATCTGCAACTGGCTGTCCTCGATATGTTTTGGGGAAAGATCAATCTCGATGGCTTCGGTAGCTTCCTCTTCGGGGATTATCTGTTTGGCGATCTTCTGGTGGAAAAGGTTGTCCCTTTTCAGGTAGTTTAAGGCCTTGTTCTTGGCTACGTGGTACAGCCAGGCGATAGGATTTTCGGGTAACCCTTTTATAGCCCAGGTTTCTGCCGCCAGCAGGAAAGTGTCGCTCACCATATCTTCGGCAACCTCCATATGGGCTATGCCAAAGGTTTTGCACAATACGGCTACGATCTTCCTGTATTCGTTCCTGAAAAGATGGGGGATCAATTCTTTTTGCTCCATAAGACAATGCTTTGCCGTTTTGGTACTCCGCTTATAAAGCCTGTCGAAGCAGGGTTATACTGCTTCAACAGGCCTGGTTACTGCTGCCCTGGCAAAACTTAGGGCGTAGTAACTTTAAAATCTTCCATGATCATAATGTCTCTTACCTCCACGAAGCCGCCTACTTTGAGGATCGGGCAGCCGCCTGCTATCGCAGTGGCTTCTTCCAGCGATGCCGCCCGGATCATGGTATAGCCGCCTACCATCTCCTTGATCTCTATATAAGGGCCGTCTGTAACGATATTGCCGGGTTTTATGGTCTTGCCTTGTTTGCCCAGGCGGTTGCCTTTATCTACTAATTTGTTCTGGGCGGCAATACTGCCGAACCAATCCATCCACTCCTGCATGATCACCTGCATTTGTTCGGGAGAGCGTGTGGCTTCGGGGTCTGTGCTGTTTCTGAAAAGCAAAAGGAATTCTTTCATTTGAATTGTTTTTGAGGTTAAAAACCTATAACAACCGGCAACCGGGAAATTGGACAGGGGCGGTTATATTTTTTGGAAATTTTTTGCTCCTGAAACTGCAAATTAACAACAGATATTCTTTATTGCGGACAAGAGCCGTTAATATTGCAAAAGACAATATGCTGCATTATGTCACAAGACAGCACTCAACGGTTCAGCAACAGGGTAGGAGATTATATTAAATACCGGCCCCAATATCCCGGGGAGCTGGTTGCCTACCTGCAAGATAAATATGGCCTGCATACGGGGCTTATTGCCGATATAGGCGCAGGTACTGGGATTTCCAGTGCTTTATTCCTGGATGCCGGTTATCCGGTTATTGCTGTAGAGCCCAATAAGGAGATGCGCGAGGCATCGGTTACGCTTCTGGGGCACCGACCGGGATTTAAAGCTATCGATGGTACGGCAGAACATACGGGCCTTGGAAGCGGGAGTGTCGATGCTATCGTATCGGGGCAGGCCTTTCACTGGTTCGACAGGCAAAAGGCCCGGCTTGAATTCAAACGCATCCTGAAAGAAAATGGATTAGTAGTCCTGATCTGGAACGAAAGGGAAACGGTATCTGCATTTGAGCGGGACTACGACCATCTTATTGCGAAGCATGGCCGGAATTATGCACAACTCAACCACCGTAATATAGATACAGCGCATATTGCCGCTTTCTTCGGGCCGGAGCCAGTTGACCTGGCCTGTTTTGATAACCGGCAGATTTTTGATTATGAAGGACTGAAAGGAAGGCTTTTATCTTCTTCCTATATGCCCCTGCCCACTGACGATGGCTATGAGGCCATGATTCGTGAGCTGGAACAGGTTTTTGACCGGCATCAGCTTGATAATCGTATTACGATACATTATGTGACGAAGGTCTATAGCGGAAAATTATAGGAGCGGTCTTTTGCTCAAAGGTAAAGGGTCACAAACTGGTTATCGGTTACATGTCTTTTTCTTTAGCTTTTAAAAAATACAACAATGGCCTACGATATACAGTTGGCAGACCGTATCCGGGAGGCGCTTAAAGAGCAACCGGCAGTGACCGAACAAAAAATGTTCCAGGGATTGTGCTTTATGGTGGACGATAAAATGTGTATCTGTGTGCGAAACGAAGAGGTACTTTGCCGTATCGGCGAAGAGCAGGCGATCGCCGAACTGGAGCAGGACCATTGCCGGCAAATGATCCATAACGGTAAGCCCATGAAGGATTATGTCTTTGTGGAAGATATTCATATAAAGACGGCTAAAGGGCTTCAGTACTGGCTGTCGCTTTGCCTGCAATTCAATAAACAGGCCAGGTCATCGAAAAAAAAGAAAAAAGATAAATAGGTGAGCCTTACACGATAGTGCCGCTGAAAGAATAGGTTTGCCTGTAAAAGGAAATACCGGAGTTTTCTGTAGAAGAGAAAAACCACCCCCGAACGCGATCTTACAATAACAAAACTATAAAAATACCGGGCGATCATCTCTCCTTTTGCAATGGTGCTGTTTGAGGTATTTTGCTGCATTTCTGCCTGGCATTTTATACCCATTATTTATTGGCCGCTATGGTTTATTTTAGGCCCCTGATGGAATTTTACCCGCAAGGGTATAAAAGACGGAATCGACCCCTTTAATAGTCGCATTGGTACTGCATGCAAGCCGCCCCGGGAAACTACTTTTGTACCGGTATTAAAAATAACCGCAACAACAATGAGAAAAGTAAAATTGCAAATGCAGCTCTCTCTTGATGGTTTCGTAGCTGGACCGAACGGTGAAATGGATTGGATGACCTGGAACTGGGACGATAAGATAAAAGACTATGTAAGCGACCTGACCGAACCGGTAGATACGATTCTTCTGGGCCGGAAAATGGCGGCTGGTTTTATCGATCATTGGGCCAAGGTAGCCCTTGATCCCGGCAATGAAGGTTATGCGTTTGGCCGGAAAATGACAGATACGCCCAAGGTTGTGTTTACGCGCAGTCTGGAACAATCAGGGTGGGGCAATACGGTACTGGCCAAAGGTGATCTCGCTACCGAAATAAGCCGGCTTAAAAACCAGGAAGGCGGCGATATTATTCTTTATGGCGGGGCCGGTTTTGTTTCTTCCATGATCGAAGCTAATCTTATAGACGAATATCACCTGTTTGTAAATCCCGCTATTATAGGTGATGGCCTGGGCATTTTTAAAGAGGTGAGCCAAAGGACCAACCTCAACCTGGTAAAGACAACGGCGTTCGATTGTGGCATCGTTACGTTGTGTTATCAACCGGTCCGGTAGTAAAAAAGAAGGGTTAAGGCAATATTATTCCGGGCCTGTCGGTTTTGTTCTATTTCTGGTCTGCTGTTGCAACTACTTTTGGATAAAAAACAGGATATGAGCAACATACATGCAAACCAGTCCATACTTGTACTGGGCGGTACCGGCAAAACCGGCAGTAGGATAGTAGAACGGTTAACTAAAACAAAGCACCGGGTAAGGGTTGGTTCCCGTTCGGCACAACCCGGCTTCGATTGGGAAGATAGCAGTACATGGGGGCCTGCATTACAGGGTATCACAGCGGTATACATTGCTTTCCATCCCGATCTGGCCATACCGGGGACGACAGCGATCATCAGGAATTTTGTAGCTGCAGCCATAGCGCATAAAGTACAACGACTGGTACTGCTTTCGGGCAGGGGCGAAGAGGAAGCGCGGCAGTGTGAGCAGATCGTGATGGATTCGGGGCTTGCCTGGACCATAATAAGGGCAAGCTGGTTTTGCCAGAACTTTAGCGAAGGCGCCTTCCTGGAGCCCATATTGGCAGGGCATGTAGCACTGCCGGCAGGTGATACCGGCGAACCTTTCGTGGATGCCGATGATATTGCAGATATAGCCGTGGTCGCTTTAACGGAAGACGGGCATAGTGGCCGGTTGTACGAAGTTACCGGAACCCGTTTGCTGACTTTTAAAGAAGCTATAGCGGAAATAGCGCAGGCAACAGGACGGGAAATTGCTTATGAATATGTTCCTGTGGAAGCCTATACTGCGGTGCTTAAAGAATACCAGCTCCCGGGACAAATGATCTGGCTGATCACTTATTTGTTTACGGAAGTGCTCGATGGTCGCAACGCAGTACTGACAGATGGCGTGCAGCAGGCATTGGGCAGGCAACCTACCGCTTTTTCCGAATATGTACGCAAAACAGCACTTACGGGCGTATGGAACATGCCCGGATAATACCTAATAAATAACTAATGAAATGAGAAAACTAATTCTATTTATGCATGTTTCCCTTGATGGCTTTGTCGCAGGCCCCGAAGGGGAATTGGAATGGATCAGTGTTGGCAGCGATACGTTTGAATTGGCCGACAGGGTTACTGCTAACGCGGATACGGCGCTTTACGGCCGCAAAACCTACGAGATCATGGAAAGCTATTGGCCTGCGGCAGCCGATCGTCCGGGCGCTACAAAGCATGATATAAACCATTCCAGGTGGTATAATAGTGTCGACAAGGTGGTGGTGTCGGGCACCCTGGAATCCCGGCCACTCAGTAAGATGAACGTGATCGCTACAGACATTTCCACAGCGATACGCCAACTGAAACAATTGGATGGGAAAGACATAGTGATGTTTGGAAGCCCGTCTGTAGCATATTTCCTGATGCAGCACCAGTTGATAGATGATTACTGGTTTTTTATTAACCCTGTTTTGCTGGGAGCGGGTATTCCCATGTTTAAAGACATTAAGGATACCATAAAGCTGAGCCTGGAGGAATGCAAGGTTTTTGCTTCCGGTGTGGTTGGCCTGCACTACCGCAAGTGTTAAAGGGTAAAAGACAAATGCATCCGTCCTATATTCTTCTTCGTTTCTTTTGAGATCAGATCAAAGCGTTCAGTAATGAACGCTTTTTTGTATCTTATCCTGTTACAATACTTCTTTTCGTGTAGATCATGCTTCTTTATGTATTGCCCAATGCCTTTTTTCGGCCTGTGCTATATAATAATTAAGGCCGGGCGATAAAGAAGGTAATGGAATACCTGTGCTTATCTATAAATACCAGGACCCGTATTCAGCACGGGCCCTGGCGTTTTGTGCCTGATTATTGCTCGTATTCTTTGTCTATCTCGAGGCCGATCGCGTACTTTTTGGCTAACCGTTTGGCTTCTTTTTCCACATTCGTTAGCGAATTGGCCATGCCTCCTCTTAATATTAACGTTGCACCATCGTCGTTCCCATTGATGCCATAGTCAAAGTCATCGTCATCGATGTTTTCTCTTATATACAGTTGAAGCTCTGCTTTGAAATTGCTGTATTTGGGCATAGTATATTGCATTTAATTTTTACTACCTACTCTGTTCCGGCTTTTCGGTTTCCGCCTTTGCTTTAAATTGAAAACGTTTTCTTTTTGCTTGCAGCACAAAGGTAATGGCCCGTTCCAGGCAGGGAAATACAAATGGCATAAGCGGCCTTATCGGGGGATTAAACCGTTCATTCGGGGGTATAAGCCGTTCCAGGCGATTCCGGTGCCCGTATGCTTGCGTGGCAATGCGCGGTATTGCATGAAAGGTACATCCCTGGCCGGATTGCATACCCGTTAATGTTTGGGGTACATTAGTGGGGGTGTTAAAATAGGGTTGTGGCAGTGCTTTCTGTTTTCTATGTTTACGTCCTGTTAGCTGCCTGGCAAGTACCGATATGCAATACGATCAACCACAATTTAACCCTCCGGAGCCTTCCCGGAATTTTCCATAAACCAACACAATTACTCACACAAAAATCAACGCTCAAAACTATGAGACACCCAGCAAAGGTTACCACAGTGCTCGTACTCGCCGGATTAGCCTTATGGCGATGCGGCAGCAACCCGGATAAGCCCGGAGCCGCCACCACCAATACTCTTAGCCCTTTACCACTGGATGTTCTGGCATCCTGCACTGTTTCGCCGGATAGCTTCAATGCCTGGTTCGCCAGTGGTTCGGCAACCGAGAACGGATTGGTAACGCCGGCCAACAGTGTTACTTTCCCGCACCAGAACAACTGCGATTTTTATGTATGGGCAGAAAGAATGTTCTTATGGATCACCTCACCAGCCTCGGGCGCCTATGGCCAGGGCGGTACCGTGCTGGAATCGCCGGTGTTCTATAGCGTTACTCCCGAAAACGCTGCCAAACAACGGTTCCTGATCCCGCATGTGCCCAACACACCTTTAAGAATGTCGAGCAGTATAGTGAAGAATGGCCCCAATAGGCTGCCTGTGATCCGCAGCAAATCGGGAGGGCTTTTCGAAGTGGAGAATGCCACGCCCCAGGCCAGCGCCAAGGCCCTGGTAAAGAGTGCGGCAGGTGCCTCCGTGGTCGTTGATCACGTGGAAGAAGACGGCAAAGGTGGCTTTGTATTCATGGATAAAGCCGGTAAACCTATCGAGCATCCCAAAGCGATTATCCGTCATACGCTGGGCCGGCACCAGATCGTACATCGTTTTGCCGTAGGCAAGAAATTTATCTTCCTCGATGCCGAAGGCAATATCATTGAATCGGAAGAAGGACAGGCAACCGGCGATGCGCTGATGGCGAAGAACGGTTCCCTGGTCTACTATCTTTCCTTTGTAAACGACGTTTATGCCTATTACCTCACGGCTGTAAGGAATGGGCAGATGAGCGGTGGCCAGTTTCCTACTACCGCAGGGGCAAGGGATAGTATCTGTGCCATAGCCCGTGCTCAGGGCGTTACACTGCCCGATTCCAATGCCTTGGCTATGGAGCTCAAAACCTCATGGGTAGAAGCGTCCAGCCTTCCCGATCCCGAAAATTACGTTACCGTTAATGCCAGTATTCCGGTATACGATACCAGTAATCCGGGTCAGTGGGTGCCCAAGACCGAAAAAGTAGTGAAAATGGCATTGGTGGGCGTTCATGTCGTAGGTAGCGTTGCCGGGCATCCGGAAATGATATGGGCAACCTTTGAACACGAGAACAATGCACCCAATGCCGCATACCAATACCTGGATCAAAACAATAATACTAAAACAGTACAGGCAGATACCGGCACCCATTGGTTGTTCAATACCAATGCCGCTGATACGCCTTATAACGTATCGCATATGACCAGCTCCGGAGATACGATCATAGCCAGGAGCGGCTACAGGATCAGTCCTAGTAATGTACAACGGTCTATGCCTTGGGGTAGTGCGATGGATTCTGTTACCAATCCGCAGGACGGAAGCTCGGCAGCCTCCAACAGCGAAATTATCTCCATCAACAATACGATTCGCTCCTTGTTGCCGGGCAACGACAAAAGGAAAAGGTACTTGCTGATAGGCGCTACCTGGACCGATGGCGGGGCTGCACCCAATGGCAGCAGTTACGGTTCCGATACCGCTGCCGGGGTAGCAATAGGCACCAATGTGCTGGCCAACAGTACGATGGAAACCTATTTGCAAACGGCTTCCACTTCCTGCTTTACCTGTCACTCCGCCTTTACAACACCTGTTCTGAGCCCCGATACGATCAGTCATATGTTTGCGGCTATCCAGCCTTTGATCGATTCTTTTAATCAGAAGCGAAAAATGCCGGTGAAAAAGTAGCTTATAACTGCGTACCCCCGTTGCGGCCTTTTGCTTTTTGGTAAAGGGCCGTTTTTTTTTAATTGTTGCTGGTATTAAAGACAACAGGACATGGGAATCACTAATTAAATCCCAAAACGGCTCCGGAAATTTTACCGGGCTGGTGCTTGTTTCTATATTTGCCTGGACGTTTTTAAACCCGATAAACTAAAATATCATGCAAACATTAAAAGGGAAAGTGGCGCTGGTAGCGGGCGCTACACGCGGCGCCGGGCGCGGGATTGCCATGGAGCTGGGCGCGGCAGGCGCCACGGTATATGTTACCGGTCGCAGTACCCGCAAGCAGCGTTCCGAATACGACCGTCCCGAAACCATTGAAGAAACGGCAGAGTTGGTTACTGCCCTTGGGGGAGAGGGCATCGCAGTACCCACAGATCACCTGGTAAAGGAAGAAGTACAACGACTGGTAGCGCAGATACGTGCCGAAAAAGGCGCATTACATATCCTGATCAATGATATATGGGGTGGTGAAAACCTGATGGAATGGAATAAGCCGGTATGGGAGCATGACCTCGACAAGGGTCTGCGTATCTTAAGGTTGGCCATCGATACGCATCTTATCACAGCCCACTATGCGCTTCCTTTGCTTATAGAGCAGCCCGGCGGCTTATTGGTGGAGGTAACGGACGGCACGGCCAGCTATAATAAAGATCATTACCGCCTTTCACCCTTTTATGACCTGGCCAAAGTGGCCGCCAACCGCATGGGCTGGGCCCATGCTCACGATCTCAAAGCATACGGCGCTACTGCTGTATCGCTGACCCCGGGATGGATGCGCTCCGAGATCATGCTGGAAGCATTTAAGGTAACCGAAGAGCGCTGGATGGATGCCACTGCTGTTGAGCCGCACTTCATTATTTCAGAAAGTCCCCGTTTTGTAGGTAGGGCCGTTGCTGCCCTGGCTGCCGACCCGGATAAAATGCGCTGGAATGGTGAATCCTTATCCAGTGGCCAGTTGGCGCAGGTGTATGACGTCGACGATATCGATGGCTCCCGGCCCGATTGCTGGCGCTATATCACCGAGGTACAGGAGGCTGGTTTGCCCGCCGATGCCCGCGGATACCGCTAGGACATTGGTCAGGGGGCCAATTTTATACCCGGGAAAAATATATACCTTCATAAAAGTCTATACCCGGATCGATATCATTAACCGGGATTGTGATTAAAGGACGATACATTTGCGATCATGGCAAAACAGCAAAAAAAGCAACCGCAAATACCCCAATCGAGTCTTGAGTTTTTAATGCAGCTCAGGAAGAACAACAACAGGGATTGGTTCAATGACCGTAAGGAAAGATTTCAACAGGAGCAGGAGTCGATAGTCGCTTTTGCTGAAGGCGTGTTGCAGGAACTCAACCAGCATGATGAGATCGAAACCCCTTCGGGAAAAGCCAGCCTGTATCGCATTTACAGGGATACCCGTTTTTCATCCGACAAGACGCCCTACAAAACCAATTGGAGTACAGGTTTCCGGCGGGCAACCAAAATGCGCAGGGGTAGCTATTACCTGCAGATCGAGCCGGGCAATAGCTTTGTTGGCGGCGGCTTCTGGGGACCGGTACCGCAGGACCTGAAGCGTATCCGGGAAGATATTGCTTTTGATGCAGCCCCATTGCGTAAAATATTGAACAACGTTGCCTTTACATCTACGTTCGGCGCTTTGCAGGGTGAGCAGGTAAAGACAGCGCCAAAGGGTTTTGATGCCGGGCACGAAGCCATAGACCTGCTGCGCTACAAGCAATTCCTGCTGATCCGGAAATTTACGGACGAGGAGGTATTGCAGGAAAACTTCGTGAAGGAAGTAGGCAAAACTTTTAAAGCTATGCGTCCCTTTCTCGATTATATGAGCGAGGTACTGACGACCGATACCAATGGCCTGGAACTATAATGACTGATATCAAGCAAGAAAACCCTATAAAGTCCAGGAGGCTTTATAGGGTTTTCTTTTGGCAGGTATTTTTGCGAATAGTAAATGAGGCTTACTCGTTAGTTACTGCTGTTACTGCCGTTTCCTGATCATGGCAGTTATTTCCCCGCATTCCAGCATCTGGTCGCCAAAATAAGGATTGCGTACTTCCGGTTTGTCGCTTAACCAGTTGGCACCTTTATTGTCGAAGGCCATAGGGCAATGCGTTTCATATACCGGTTTCTCGGTGCCGAATAAACGCAGCAAATGGAGTACTTGTTCGGATAAGGGTGCGAAGGCAACCCGCTGTTGTGCGATGTCATGTTGCTGTGCCATACCGGCCGCACTTTTGCCAATGTCCTTTGCCTGTGCATCATAAGCTTCCCGTAGCGAATCGGGTAGCTTAGCTGCATTAAAGCGATCTGCCAAACTGCTCAGGCTGGCCGCGGCTTTTGCTGCTTCGGTTGCCTGGTCCCTGGTGAGGGCCGTTTGTATTTCCAGGTACAATGCAAACATCTCGCCGAGCTGAGCCTGTAATCCCGGATCCTGGTAACGGATGGTAGGTGTGGTTTCCGGTACATCGGCCGGAACAGATGCCGCTACCACTTCTTCTTTGGCGGTCTTGTCGCCGGTAGGGGTATTGCCGCAGGAAGCCAATGACAGGGCTATAGCGGCAGGAAATAGATATATGGTCGGAAATTTCATGTTCTGTTTTTTGACGATTAAAATAGATGGAACAAAAGCTTTTCTGCAAGGCATCACTTTATTCGATGATCAGCTTTAGTACCGTGGTTTTATTGCTGCCCGAAATGCTAAGGGCGTATATCCCCCTGGCGTAGCGGGAAATGTCGGCCTGGTATACTCCGGCCGGAATCTGGGTCTTCATCACCTGTACCCCCTTCATATCGGTAAGGGTAAGGATTACTTTATGGCCATAAGCTGTACCGGTTTTCAGTGTAAAGTGATTACGTGCCGGGTTGGGATAAATAATGGCATCATCTTTTACGCTCCGGGCTTCGGTTATACCCGATGTAGCCGGATCAAGTACCAGGAAGCTGCCCATCATCCCATCGTCTTCGTGATGTAACAGGTGACAATGATACATGTAAGGAACCATAGGGTCGGAGAAGGTCTCGAACCGGGTCAGGAATTGCACGCTGTCGCCGGGCATCACCAGTACGACATCTTTCCAGCCTCTTTGGGCAGGAGGTATCGCTACGCCGCTTTCCCGCACAACATTGAACTGGATGTCGTGTATATGAAAGGGATGCGCTACCTGCGTTTTGTTCTTTAAGGTCCATATCTCTGTCGTGTTCAGCAATACCGTATCGTTTACGTACTCCATGTCAAAAGTCTTCCCGTTCAGTCCGAAAGGCCCTTCGGCCAGGTTGGGCGCATCGGCTGGCAACAGCCTTAATGTGTCCATCACGATAGTCCTGTGCTTTGTGGCAGCAGCAGGGTCAAAGGGTGTAAGCGGGACCAGCGATACCGGAATGCTGGTTACAGGTGCAGTTCCCGGCGCTGTAATATGGAGTTGCAGCAGGTCGAAATCGGCCCCGTTCATGAAGTTGTCTTCATAATCGTGTATAGGGTTGTCTGCCGTGCCTACCGTATCGGCGCCATAAATACCCTGTGGCAGGTCGGAGGCATAGCTTTTCAGGTAAAGGGTTTCCCCTTCATGCCCCGATCCATTGTACAGCAGCTCCACCCGTTCTCCCGGCGAAAGAATAAGCCTGTTGTGCAGGACGGGTGTATCCAATAAACCACCGTCTGTCCCGATCTGGTAAAAAGCCTGCCCGTTGGACAAGCCCAGGTTATAGCTTCTCAGGCTACTGCCGTTCAACACCCGGAACCGGATCACCTGTGCCGGTACATTAAGATAAGGATGCAAGGTACCGTTCACAAACAAAGCCGTATCCATGCCTGTGGCAATAGCTATCTGCTGCAATTCATCAAAGGCCTTGCTTTGCAGGATCAGAGGAATATCATCGACGCCGTAAGTATGCGGGATGTTCAGGGCAAGTTCTGCCGGGTCATGGACGATAAATAGACCGGCGAGGCCCTTTGAAACCTGGGGATCCGTTTGCCCGGCGCCATGGGGGTGGTACCAATAAGTGCTGGCGTTGTTCCTTACCGTAAAAGAGGGGCTCCAGGTGGTATTGGGATTAATGCTCTGGTGAGGACCGCCGTCGTTTTGGGGCGACACATGCAGGCCATGCCAGTGCATCGTTGTTTTTACCGTAAGGTTATTGGTTACGTTGAGGGTAACGCTGTCTCCCTTGTTGACCACGATCGTAGGGGCCATCCAACTGCCGTTGACGCCGAAGGTAGGCGTATTGGTGCCGGGATAAAAGCTCCGGCTCCCGCTTTGCACGCTAAGGTTAAAGGTAGTGCCGCTGAGTGCCGGAGGAATGTAAAGCGCGTTCTGTGCCTTGCTGTTTAACGACAGCAGTAGTAAAAAGATCCCGGTTTTAAGTTCATGCGCCATGCTGTTTAATGATTTAAAATTTTTGTAATGAAATTTCTTTTTCCTGATAGTTTCAGGATATAGATCCCGGCAGGGTAGGCCTCCATCGGGATGCGGGTTTCGTTGCCGGTTATTTTTTGTCGCAGAAGTACATGGCCATTGGCAGCGTACAAAAATGCCGACGTAAATTGTCCTCCGAGGTTGCTGCAAAGGAGCTGCCTGCCGTCGCTGACAACAGTAGGATGTGCTTCCTGTCGTGTCGTAATGCCACTGGTATTGCCTGCAGTAATGATCCAGGTTAAGGTATCGGTCTGCTGCGGCGCATTGCTCGTGTACAGCACATACCGGATCACGCCTGTCCCCGGTGTAGTGCCAGGGTCCAGGTGCAGGCTCATGAGGCCATCGTCGCCGGGCACAATAGGCGTCATCATGCCGCTATCCCTGAGCGAAGTATAGCAATTCCCGTTGTCACAAATGCTGGCCTCCCAAGCTGAGGGCATGCTTACGCTTTGCCGGTACCAGTTGAAATAAAGGGTGTCGGCCGTAGGATGTACCTGGGTGATGTTAAAGACGCTGATGTCATTAAACGCTGCTGTGCTGCTAAGGGTATCGCCGGGCATGTTGTAATAGCTCTGCGCCCGGGAAGTATGGATAGCCGTGAACAGCACGGCTATCCATATCAGGTTGCGAAGGGCCCTATTACCGCAGAACATTGAGTTGCCGGTTGACTACCTTACCATTTACCTGTACCCTTATCGTGTACATGCCATTGGGCAGTGCGCCGGTGGCCCATGTCCTGTCTACTTTCCCCTTTGCATTTTTGTCCTTAGCGATTACGGCCAGTTGTTTGCCGCTGATGTCGATAAGATCGATCAGCAGATCGCTTTGTTCTTTGAGGTCGACCGAAACAGTAACCTTGTCTTTGGTGGGATTGGGATAGACACTGAGGCTTTTTACAGATTCGGGCATCTTACTGATGCCGGTAGGCCCCATAAGCGCCAGTATGCTGTCGCGCATGATCGTAGTGTCGCCGGTGCTGAAGCTTAAAGTAGAAAACATAACCCTGTGGTTGCTGCCACCTACCAGTACTACCGTAGGCATGCCAAAGCCGCCGTAATGGGCCACGGCTGCAGCACCGCTATCCATAGGGGTATAGAGGGGCAATGCATTGGAGCTTACCCAGGACTGGCTGTACGCACAGGTGGTGGTATTGTTGAACGGAAAAGCATAGGCCTTTACCATACCGGGATGCATGGCATTTATATTGTTGGCCATGGCTTGTATCTTTTGCGCCGGTGGCGGGCAGCTGCCGCAATTGGGCATAAAGTAAAAAAGGATCACGGCCTTTCCGGCATCGAGATCGGCAAATAAATTCGCCGTATTGCCATTGCAATCGGTTGTGTTGAAATTGAGAGCAGTGGTTTGCGCCGAAAGCCTGGTAAAGGCAAATAACATCAGGATCGCAATCCCGATCTTGGGTAGGTTGCTGTTCATTTTATGAAAAATTAGAGGTTTAAAAAGAAGGATTTTCAGCCTGCAGAATAGCGAAGCTGTTCCCCTGGATAGGGAAATGCTACCGCTAATCGCCTGCGGGCAAGTAAAGGGAATCCCTTACCGGCTACAGGGAAAACAGGAATAAGAATGAAATGCCCGTTATGCCGGGAGTAGTACGGGCATAACAATTCCTGCCGGTGTGGCTACGGGCAGGAGGAAGGGTATTAAATAAGGAATTGCTGGTAAAATACGTGCAGGGGTACCGTTCGTATTAAAGGCGGTGCATGTGCCGGGGGCAGGGTGTACGGCCTGCTGTTATGTACAATGCTCTTTTGAACGACGTAGGTCAGCGGGGTAAGGAGCGCCTCGTATACGATAGGCTTATCGATGGAAAGATGCTTGGCAAAAGATTTGCTTTCGTCGATCTGCACCTTGCAGGATTGTGTCTTACAGCATTTGCTCTTTTTCCGGGTCACCTTGCAACAGCATTTGCTTTTCTGCTTTTGACCGTTTAAAGAAAAGGATTGAAAGATCTTACCGCAAAAATGATACGAAACTGATGCACCGCTAATATTAGCGGCAAACAGGCCTATCAGGAGTATGGCAATAAGTTTCCTCACCTTTTGATGCGTAAAATATGGCCACAAGATAATCATATTTTCTTTTTTGCCAACAAAAAAGTACACTGCAGCTTATACGGGTTATAGCGGTTTATGTCCGCTTGGGGATGAAAGCAATCATAACCCATAGCGGCATATCAGCAGGCTGCTATGGGTTATGATTTTAAAAAAGGACCTTCCTTTTAGGATAAAGCCTTGCGTTTTTTCTTTTGTTCTATATTCGGCAGAAAGCCGGTGAAGATCCCGATCAGGGGGAGGAAGGCACAAAGCTTAAACACGAATTCAACACTGCTGGCGTCGGCGAGCTTGCCCAGCAAAGCAGAACCTAAGCCGCCCATCCCGAATGCCAGTCCGAAAAAGAGACCGGCAATCATACCCACTTTCCCCGGGATCAGCTCTGTAGCATATACCAGGATGGCCGAAAAGGCCGAAGCGAGGATAAGCCCGATGATCGCCGATAATATTCCTGTCCACAAGAGCGATACATAGGGCAGCAGCAGGGTAAAGGGAGCGACGCCCAGAATGGAGATCCAGATAATGTACTTGCGCCCAAAACGGTCGCCCAAAGGGCCACCCAGCAAGGTACCCAGGGCAACAGCGCCGAGGAACACGAAGAGGTACACCTGTGATTGCTGCACGGTAAGGTGAAATTTGCTGATCAGGTAAAAGGTATAATAGCTGGTCATGCTGGCCATGTAGAAGTACTTGGAAAATATGAGGACCAGCAGGATGCCCAGCGATACCACGATCTTTTTCCTGGAGAAGGTAACCTGCTCTTTGGGTTGTCCTGCCGATTTGTTTTTATTGTTCAGGTGCAATTGTTCCTGGTACCATTTGGCTACACCGGCAAGGATAAAAATACCGGCGATGGCTGCCAGTGCAAACCACATAATATTGGCCTGGCCGTAGGGCGCTATGATAATGGCCGCAAGCAAGGGGCCTATGGCGCTGCCGGCATTGCCACCCAGTTGGAATATGGATTGCGCAAGCCCGCGTTTGCCGCCCGATGCCAGGTGGGCCACTCTCGACGATTCGGGATGGAAGATGGAAGAGCCGATCCCGATCAGGCTTACAGAAAACAATATACCTATAAAGCTTGAGGCTAAAGATACCGCTATTAAGCCCAGGAGCGTAAAGCCCATGCCTATGGAAAGCGAATAGGGGCGAGGCCTTTTATCGGTGTATAGTCCCACGAATGGCTGTAAAATGGAGGCGGTAAGCTGGTAGGTCAGTGTGATGAGCCCTATCTGGGTAAAATTCAGGTCGAACCTTGCCTTGAGTAAGGGGTAGACCGAAGGTACTACCGCTTGCAGCATGTCGTTGAGCAAATGGCTGAAGCTGATGGTAAACAAAATGGTAAAGACGGTTTGCGAAGCCACCTTTTGGGTTTCTTGTGTAGCGATAACAGGAGCTGTTTCGTTTGTTGTATTCATAGATAATCAGATCATCTGATGTTTTTAGGTAAATTCAATTAAAAATATTCTTAATGATTTTTGAAGCTGTTTCCCATGCCGCTGTAGCCTTCCGGGCAACGATATGCTCCAGCAGTTGTTCGTGCAAATGCTGGCTCTCGCGGAATTCCCGGGTGTCTTTATAAACCTGGAGAAACCATGTTTTCAGATGTTCCGATGCCATCCTGTACAGGTCGGCCAGGATGTCGCTTTTGGATGCCGCCGCAATGGCATTGTGAAAAAGGATGTCGGCTTCGATACATTGTTCCAGCAATCCTGCTTCGGCTGCTTTTTTCCGGCTGTTCAAATGCAGCCTGATGGCCTTGATGTCCTTCTCCGACCTATTGGCAGCAGCTTTTTCCGCAATCTTCATTTCCAGCAATTGCCTTACTTCATCCAGGTCGTTCTTGTCGGCCCTTTTTAACCTTTGGGTAAGCGGTTCATCGGAGGAAGTACGTTCGACAAAGGTGCCCAGTCCTTGCTGTACCCGGAGCAGACCCGAGTTGACGAGGATCTTGATCGCCTCCCGGATGGTGGAGCGACCCACACCGAAAGCGTTCATTAATTCCGGTTCGATGGGCAACTGCTCGCCCACTTTATATTTTCCCTGCGACAGTTGCGCTCTTAAACGATCGGCCACTTCATCGGCCAGGGATTTCTTCGTTATCGGGTTATTATTCATTCATCTTATCATCTGATGTTTGCAAAAGTAAGCCTTTTTTTAATACCGTTTATTCGTCCTGGCATACCGTTTATAAAATACCTGTAAGCAGTCACTCAAGGGCTGCCGGAAATTTATCGTCCTAACGTATATTCGCGGCCTTAAGTTCCTGTTACTATGATGAAGACGAAATTATTATTGCCAGCAATAATGTGTTGCCTCCTGTTTTGCCAGTGTAAAAAAGACAACAACCTGCCTGATCCGGAACCGGTAAAGGAAACCTGGCAGGCATTGCCGGATGATATAATTGATGTCAATGCCCGTAATATCATTACCGGTTATGCCGATAGCAATAACCTTATGTTCTTTACTCCTAATGCCAATTACCTGCTGGATACCGCTATCCGCCTGGTCGACTACTATCTTTATAATTCGCCGGGGTATTACAGCAACAAGTTGCAATACAAAGCCGGCCCCGGTTTCCGTATTTATAACCTCCACGAAGGAGCCGTAATCGTTATTGCTGCCAACAAAAAAGCCGCTAGCACCAGCATCAGCAGTTTGACCGCTATGGAAGCAAGCGGCAGGGCAGGCAGTATTTCCTGTTTTACCGCCCCCGATGAGCAAAATGATTTTTATGCGGCAATTACTACGGGTGATGCATCGACAGGAGACAAAGCCTTTACTGTGTGTAAGTACCACATGATGCAGGATGGGCCTGGCGTTAGTAAAAGGCTGGTATGGAATAAGACCCTGGCCGCGGATATCACCGCGCCGGAAGAAAGCATTTTATCCATTAACGCGGTTGATGATGTTGTTTTTGTAACCACATTGAGCAGGAGCTACCGGTTGCAGAACGGCCAGGTAACAGACAGCACTGTGATATCCCTGCGTGACCTGGTATCCTGTGGCAACTTGTATTATGCTACATGCAACTGGCGGGCAACAGCCCAGCAGGAATACCCGGAAGGGCTTGTGTATTCAGCTGATAAAGGACGTACCTGGCAATACATCGGTACGGGAACTTCTTTTGCCCTGGGGCAGTTGCTCAGCAGGAGCGATAAGCTTTTCCTGAATACCGGTAGCCGATTGTCATACATTGATATAGACCGTAAAGCGGTCACACCTTTACTCAGCTATACCGATGTACATGGTCCCATTAAGACCTTCCATATATTCAGGGGGAAAGCCTATGTAGGCACCGATGCGGGTGTGTATTACAAATCTCTTACTGGGTTCTTGCAAGCCCAATAATGCCCCTCGTTTACCGTTTCAGTATTTTGTCACGATAGAGGACAGTACCCTCTTTGATCACAGAAATGAAATAGATACCGCCGGTGTATCCCGAAACATCGATATACTGCAACTCCGTCGCATTGCTTTGCTGTTGGTGCAGGACTTGTCCCAGTTGATTGACCAGGATGATGCTGTGCTTGTCAGATAAAAATGCTGTTGAAGCTATCTGTACAACATCCTGTACCGGGTTGGGCGCTATTAGGAACGGCTTTGCCTGTATGCCTGTACTACCCGGTCCGCAAGAGACAAAGGTGAAACTGATCTGCTTGGTTTGATCCAGTGAAGGGCACCTGTCATGATGTATTTTGGCTTCATAGCTGCCGGATTGCGTAATGAGTAAGGTGTCGTTGTGATAGCCGGCTACCGGTTGCCCGTTAAAGTACCAGTCGATCATACTGTCGGCGGCCGCCGGTGGTTTATTGAAGGCAACTGTAAGGGCTATAGTGTCTCTCATACAAGCCGAGTCTTGCCCCGAAAGTTTACCGGCCGGTACGATCAGCCAGGGATATATGGCATTTGCGGTGGCCGTTTTTGCGGGTACAGAACGTTCGGTGCATCCGTTTAGCGTCGCTTCCACATAATACCTGTTGTTGTCGGCAACAACCAGGTTCCGGGTTATTGCTCCCGGAACAGCATTGTATTGCTCATCATACCATTGATAGGCTTCATAATGTTGTGTTGATAAGGTATCGGATGTCCCAGGGCATAGTATTAACTGCTGCGGTGTTATTGTGGGAGTAAACGGGCAGAAGGTTATATGCATTTGATGAATGCCTTCGTAAATGGTGTCAATATCGCAGTTATAGGCATGGAGGGTAACGATGTAAGTGCCATCGCTGCTATAGCTGTGTACAGGGTAGAAGAGGGTTGAGGTCGTGCCATCGCCGAAATCCCATAGATAAGTATTTGCAAATAAGGACTGGTTCATGAAATTTACCTCATGGGTACCGCTGCCCATAACGTAGTTAAAGTCGGTAACAGGTATTGTGGGCGTATAATCCCAGAAGGAAAGGCTGTCAAATACTACGGTCTTTGCAGCTTGCTTTAGTGTGCCTGCATTGGCCGTGCTAAGTGTGAAATCGTAATTGATCGATGTGGGGTCTTTTTTAAACAACGCCGTATAAAAACAGCAAGCCACCAGGTAAGAACCAGCGGCCGATGGATGACTCTCGTCGGGATCGTACAGATTGATGTCGGGGTTGTTTTGCCGTATGTACCGCCATGCAGCACCGGCAGGCGATAACAGACCTTTATACGCCGTGGCCATTTCTAGATACCGTATCCGAAGCAAAGAGTCCATACCCTCGTAAGTGCATACGGGAGGCCATTCGGGGCACCTGGCGGCATCCCCGTTTTTTCTGCCCCAGGTCATATAAAACATAATCTTGCCACAAGGGTTGTATGACCGGAAACGATCGCAAAGCCCGAATAAGCCATTGCTGGCGTAAACCGGAAAGGAAGGAAGCTGGCTTTGCTCCTGTAATACAAGGTAATCCCAGCCACCTTTCTGGATCCTGTTTTCAGATGCTGTGTCTTCGCCATGATTATCGAACGTATAACCGCCCGGGGCATACATTTCAAAAACAAGCGTATCGCCAACAGAAGAAGCCATATCCGAAAGGATCTGGGGCATATTGTTGACATAGGTATAACTATTACCGAGAAAAAGGACATGTAATTTCTTGCCTGCATAACCTGGCAGCGCATAGCCTGACGCAATCAATAATAGTGCGGTATAAATGCGTCTTTTTCTACCGGAAAACAGGGATAGTATTTCTTTCATATGTCTATGGCTTATCCTGGAAGACTTGTTGTAAGCCTATTTAGTTGGGCATTCTGTTGCCTGTGAACAGATTTCAGGAAACAATTTTGGGTTTATTTATCGATAGCAGCAAAGCAGTGTTGTACGGGACAATCACATTATACCAATGGTCATGTAAAAGATGTACTGTTCGTCGAGACCTGCCGGTTAGACTTTGTCCGCTTATACAGCAAATGCCTTTGCACAACTGCACAGTATATCTACATACTTAACCGTACACAGACACACTTATGTATTGCCGGGACGGGCCCTGAAGGCAAACGTATACTTTTACCACCGAAACAATAATATCATGTAATCATTCCGGGTCATTCCCATCCGGTAGTTCTGCAAGGTTCCCCATGTACGATATTGAATTAACCTGTTTGTAATATGGCTTTACTTGTATCCACTTTTGTTCACCTTAAAATTCCAATGCCTATGGTCCATCGATGAGCAGTAACAGGAACACAGGGTCGAGCCGAACTCCCTTAAAATAAGTAGGCAATATTTTGAATCATATTGGTGCCGTACAAACCAAACGCTACAGGCGCCAATACCACCTTACTCATAACTATATGACACTATTCAATCGAATTTTTACTCTTGCAGGACTTATCTGCACAGCCGGCGCCCATTTGGCGCAAGGACAGGCCAACGACTGGATTATCGCACCCGACAAGCACATGCACTTTACCGATTGTTGCAATTTTGTGTCTACGCTACCGGGAAGTTCCGGTATCACTTTTTGCGGTGCCGGACCTACTTATCGATGGGACCAATATGCAGGCGTAGTGTCCGATGCGAACGGAAATGGTATGGCCTTTGTCAATGCCTGCGGTACCTATGATCCCAATACGGGAGCCAGTATCGGGAGTAATACTTCTCCTTATACTTTCGCAATACCGGGAGCATGCAATCAATATTATTCTCTGACCTGGAATACCGTGGGCTCTGGGAGCTTCCGGCACCAGGAGCTTTTCTTTCGCCGGTTAGATGCTTCCAATCCGGCTGCTATTACCGAAACCAGTGCCACCAGCGTGTACTCCAGCAATAACAGTACTCCCATTGCCATTGCTCCGCTTGCGGCCGATGGCAGTCGTAAGGTGTATTTTTCGAATGATCTTTATCAAATGGTGTCCATTACTGTCGCGGCTAATGGCAGCATCGGTTCCGCATCAGTGCTTACCACGCTTCCTGCCCGCATATCGGATATGGAAGTATCGCCCAATGGTAAAAAGGTGGTGATCAATCATGGCAATTATGTGACGCTGTATGACGTAATTACGCTTACAGAAACTGCCCTGGGCGGATCTTTCCCCGGTACTACTGTTATTTCGGGCATAGAATACGTACCGGGCACCGCAAGCGGCGACCGTGTTTACATCAGCTATCACCAGCTTGCCTCTGCCTTAAGCTTTAATATGGAAGGTCTTGGCTATGTGAACCTGAGTGCGCCTACCGTGCTCAACGACGCGCTTACCGGCATGCCGGGAACCTTGTCCAAAAACGGTTTCGGCTTTACAGACATTGAGCGGGGCAAGAATGGCTATCTCTATTTCGGGTATCATTCTGGTTATGCCTCCCATTGGCTCACCAATGGTACTGTAGGTACTATGTATTCTACCTATCCCGATGTGCCCAGCTTTTTTGTTCCTGTGTCGCCAAGTACCAGTGTGAGCACTATCGATCAGAACAACGGCGGCTTTATTATCCAAAAGCAAATAGACGGGGAAGTGTACCGGAACTATACTTTATCTGTTCCTACTTTCACGGTTAATGGCAAGAGCCAGACTCCTGCAAACATTCCTGAAGTGTTGTTGTGTAACAATGACCTCATCTGGCTTTATACCACCGAGACCGGTTATTATACCGGCTACGGCGTAAGTATCCGGAAGGGCACTGTTGTGGGTAATAGTTTTCAGCCCGGACCCGGGGGAACTTCGATTGGTACGATCCCTGCATCAAGGGTACACGATACGATCAACCTGTCCACGCTTTTCAGCGCAGAGCTTAACGGTTATTCCGGGGGACTTGAGATCACCTATGTGGTGTATAATGGCTGCGGCAGTCAGTCTTATACCCAGGTGGTTAATGTGAAACGGGCCTCTACGGTAGCCGATTACCTGGCGGCTAAGACCTCCCGTACGCTTGCGATTAGCGGAAAAACTATCCAGAAGACGTTGCCCATTACAGTACCTATGCCTACTGCAGCAAACATAAATGACTTCCGGGATTCTCTCGGCGCTAAAATTGGCTGGCAAGGTGCAAGCTCTGCAGGCATTTACAACCTTAATGCCAATGGTAAGTTTACCCTTAGCGTCTATGAAGTAATGCTTAAGCTGGATACTATATCACTTCCCGGTGGCGGAACAAGAGTGGATACCAGTATTATTAGGGCCATTATCGGCGGAGATACAGCCCCGGATGTATTTTATATGGCCGATTCAGGAAACATTTCGGGATACGTGTCATTTAATAGCAGAACCTTACAATTTGGCATGCCTGGTGATCCGAACATCAATCCGAATTTCCTTTATGACACAACGATCAGCAACCAGGCTGGTGCTACTTTCTATTTTAAAGAGTACTATAACTATGCTAAACTTACTGGGACCTTGAATGACTACAACAAGAAAACCTGGTGCGTGGAATTTACGGTTATAACACCAGAAGGTTGCTTGGCTAAGAATATCAGTTATTTCCGGATAGCGACCAGCACAACACTTCCTCTCGTCGGAAATGCGAGTATGCCGTTTTCATTAGAAGGAGCAGAAGCGGAGGGTGCAGTACGCTTGTTCCCTAACCCAACTTCCGATAAGATAAGGATCAAGTTCCTGACGCAACCCAAATCGGCATCGATTGCCCTGTACGATATGTATGGAAGGGAAGTATTGTCGCAGGCAGCCATTACGCCAGGTAATGCCACGCTTGACCTCAAAGCGCTTCCGGCAGGTATGTACAGTTATAGGTTGATAGCCGATGGCCAGGCTTATCAGGGTAAAATTGTCAAACGATAATAAAGGATAGAGCAGAGTACAGAGGCACCTCAACAAGGTGCCTCTTTTTGTTGCAGCGATAATCCGGTTGCCGGAAAGTGTTATAAGAATAGCTTCGCCTGTTTATTGGCATGGCATGCTTAAACTAAAATACAAGAATGTTGGTATTTTTTGCGTAGGTAAGGGGCTGTACTTTTATCAAGGCAAAATTGTAGCGGCAGGGGAATACCGTAGTATGCCGTTCCGGATAAAATTAAATGTACAATCCTTCCGGATGCCTCTTTACCTTCTTTTATTATTTCAACGCGAAATGTCCGTTACAAAATAGTTGACAATGCTCATATCATCTTAGTAACTGGTGGAAGCCGAAAAACCAAACTTAAAACAGAGTAGGCATCATTATTAAATCTTAAGTTATGAATTTAGCGAAGATCAACCAGAAGGTTGTAAAGTCCGTGAAACCAGTAAACCCGGTTCAGACATTATCCATCGAATCGATGAAAAAAGTAATGGGCGGAGGGTCTTATGGAGCCCATTGTTGCATTGCCAAGAATGTCAACTAATCTCCTGTTGTTGCCATTATGGAAGAAAATGATCTTCCATAATGGTACTTTGCCGGAGTGTACCAATGATTGCGAACCACATGTAATACTGCTTAAGAAATGAGTAGCAGAACATAGTTTTTATATTGCTGATGCTGCATTAAACCACCGCGATGATCACTGTTTTACGAGGCACTTCAAAGCACCTGATCCACTATACAGCTTGGAAATATACTACTCCCAATGATTTTGTCATCCTGGGATCCAAAGATTTTGCGTTGCCTTTCGTTATTGTCCGGCTGGTTATTCCTCTGCTTAGGAAAAGGCTGGGCAATGATATCGTGGAAGAGATGCTCCGCGCATACAGCGTGCCTTTCAGTCTTATTTTCAACAAGCTTGCCGGAGCATTGACCGGTGAAGAACGGCTGGAGCAGGAGTTGCTGGGCGCCCGCTTGTCTTCCAATATTACCCATAGCAGGGTGGTCAAAGATGCTATTTTACAAGCCTATGCCCGGGTACTTGTGGATTTGAAGGATAAGTATGACTTCAGGCTGGTTATTCCCGATATGACACATATCGATACGGGCAGTCTTGATTTGCTGCAATACTTGTACCAGGTTTTTCCAAAAAAATCACCTGACTTAGTCATAGGTTACGATCCTGTATGGGAAAAACCGGTACTGGACCAGGATAACGGCATTAGCTGGTATTATGCCCTGGAGGCAGATATAGTATTGCGCTCTTTTGTATATGCATTTGAAGCGGTCGCTGCGGAGAAAAAAGATATTAGCGATACCAATGGCGGGGCAGACTACAATACGCAACACATCGAACAGGATACCCTGGACGAGCGCCTGGATATGCTTGACGACAAGCTGGAACTGGACATGGATGCCGCTACAAAGACATTGCCCCGGCAGTGGGATGATGCGAATAAGCACCTGGTCCTTGAAGGCATTCAACGATGCTTTCGTCTATATGATTTTACCAATACCTTACTTTTTGGCCTGCGGTCATTAGCGATGCTGGAACCACTGCTTAACGATAAGGAGAAAGCTGCTATATATCACATGATCGCTTTGTCGGCACACAACAGGCATTTTTTCTCCCAGGGAAATGCGGCCCTGGCCGGTTTTATCAACGATGCATTGCAGAAAGCTTTGCTTTACGAAACCGATCCTGCCACCCGCGTAGCGATCCTGTACCGCTTAATGGTGACGCAGGGTAGACGGAAAAATGACCTGGACCTGGCTTATGTATACCTTGATCAGGCTTGTAGTATATTAATCGAAGCAAACTTTAGTGATAAAGAATTACTCACTGCCTGGGTCAATAACATACATAGCTTCCTGCTGATGAAACAAGGCAGGTTAAAAGAGGCCATTGCGGTACAGGAAAGAGGCTTTTACTTGCTGGACAAATGTATTGTTCCATCGCCGGCTGTTATAAAAACGGAAATAGCATTTACAAAGGCCGTGCTGGCGGAGAATCTGTCCACTTTGAACTCTTTGCTGGGCGATGTTAAACAGATGAAAGCATGGTATGCTATAGAAAGCAGGCTGGCCAAACAGTGGCCGAGCTTACATGCCGTACCTTCGGCCGAGTGGCAGTCTTTCCATTACCAAAACCTTGAACTGCATAAGGCTTTGGAGAAAACAAAGCAAGGATTGGTTACAGCCAGGAAAAGCTTTCACTATATCCTGGAGTATTTTTTCACCATAAGCGCGGCAGATATTCATTACCGTCTAGGGAATGCTGCGGATGCACTGGAGTATTTTCGTAAAGCACTTCTATTCCAGGAGCAAATCGGGTACGAATATGCTTCTGCTCATGCATTAAGAATTTGCCTTGCCAAAACGAAGCTCCGGCTGGATAGGGTAACAGATGCCCTTGCCGATGTCGCAAAGATGGAAAAAGAAACCGGGACTGAAACGACGATGGAGCGCATTGAAATTTGCCTACTGTCTGCTCATGGCCTTAGTTGCCAGGGCATTGCCGGCAAAGTAGAAGCAGAGGTTAATACTGCAATCGATCTGGCGGTTGCTTCCGGCGACTGTGGGGCATTGGTGAAGGTGATGTTGTCGGCAGGGATTATATGCCAGCAGTTGAACAGGAAACGGAACGCTATGACGGCTTACCGGCGGGCCCTGGAAATGTCGAAAACTATATTGGATGGGGTTGCTTTCCAGGCAGACACTGCGGATCTGGCAGCGATTTATTTTGGATTATACGAGTGTAACAAGAAGAACACTGCCTACCTGGATCATGCCATCAGTAATCTATCGCTGTCGCTGAAAAGAGATGCAGACAGTTGGTGGCGTTTACCACATATCCTGGCGGCGTTTTCCGGTCTCCCCGTGCTGCAAAGAAATAACTACCTCAGGAAAAATAAATCCATTATCGATACCATCAGGAAGGCAGCAAAGCAACGAAGCGATTGCCGGGCCTACCTACATGCTTTAAAGATTACACCTCTTCAACAACTCACAACATAATAAAATGATAAGAATATACCAAGCTACCAGTGCCCGGATACGGACTCAGTTCCTATCGTTAAAAGATGAAGCCAATAGGGCTATTTACTTAGACAATAACAGCTCCTTCCCTACAGGTTGGTGGGGCATCAAAACGCTTATCCATGCCTTGAAAGAATATTTTGATGCAGGGGCTATCGATAAGGTTATAGGACAAAACAAAGCGATAAGCTGTTTCCTGTTTCCGGAACTGTCCGATACGCTGACGGATGCCGAAGCAAAAGTATATGCGTTTTACAAAGCAAGGTTAGAATCCCGTCTTAATGTTCCGTACGGCCTGCTGGAAGCTGTCGCCGGCTTGCTGGACCAATTAATCGGTCCTTACACTTTTTCCCTGATGATCCCCGACCCGGTTAATATCGACCCGGAAAGTCTGAGGGTAATCGAAAATTACTACCGGTTGTTTCCGGAGAGCCGGCAAAAAATAGTTGTGGGTTTTCCGACCGATATCGTCGACCGGGAAGATGTTGCAGGGATCACCTGGGAACGCTCCCAGGGTACAGTCCAGTATTTCGTGGGTAACCTTTTCCGTTATCCAGCTACGGAAGTAATTGACCTGGATGCGGCAGTGCCTGAGGCAATCTCAAGTGGAGAGAAGCCTTTCTGGAATGCCGATCGCCCGGCAGATAAAGAAGAACTTGTGTGGAGCAGCCTCACCGCTGGGGAAATGAACATAGGAAAAGTGCTTTCCGCAGTCCGGGTGATGGAGTCCTGTTATGAACGTTATTCTTTCCGGGCAGTGGTAAAGATCGGGTTGAGAATTCTGGAAACACAGTTTCCGCTGGGCAATGATATAAAAGCGGCCATACATGGCCTGGTGGGTTCTGCAGCCAATTTTTATCAATTTACGCATCATGGCAATCCCCCTTTCGACGATTTCCTGGAATATCATTTCCTGGAAGCATTACGCAACGAACGACGCCCGGAAATCAGGTCAGCCTTACTTTATCGCATCACCTTTACCCTGGCCGAAAGAAAAGCGGATTTGGACAGGGCCGCAGAATGGGCCGAAAAAGCGGTAGTCGAAGCTACGCAGAATACGTTACCTGTTATTCAGCACGATTACCATCTTGCCTGGGCGCTCAATGTGAGAGCACATGTATATGCACATAAAGACATGACTGAAGCTTGTGCGGAAGATGCGGAAAGAGCTTATGCTTTACTCGAAGAGGGTTTGGCCCGCATGGAAAAAGAAGGCGCTACTTCGTTGAGCTACTGGGCTAATGATTATAAGCTATCGATATTCAACCTGGCCATTCACCAGGTCTATACAGGCGATGAGATTAATGAACCGGCATACAGCAGGGCGTGGTTTAAGCGAATGAATCATATCATGGAGCTGATGCCGAGGATCATGCGGTTCGATACCTTTCACTGGATCGACTACCACAGGAACAAGCTGGCTTTAAGGGATGCCCTGTCTGCAGCGGAGACGGGTATTGAAGATGCCGTTTTCTTCAAACACGGTCAATTGTATGTATACCTTTTCTGTGCCGCAGACCTCAACTACCGGATGGGCAATGCAGCCAAGGCGCTTCAGTTGTTTGAGCAGGCCAACCAGGTAAGGCCCTTATATAACGATCTGTTCCACATGTTCTCCTTTCCCTGGTTTATAGGAAATTGTTATGCCAGGATGGGCCTGGCAGATGATGCAGAAGCCGTTTTTGAAAAAGAATTAATAGATGCCGCTTCAATGGACTACCAGATCCGGCTGATGATCAACCTGGCACTGCTGTCTGCGCATAAAGGTGATCGGGAAGCGTTGGAGCACCGGATGAATAAAGCCATAGATATGGCTGTTGAATATGGTGAGCAAAATCTGTTGCTCAAGATTACGGCAACAGCCGGCTATACTTTATGCCATATCGGCGATCATGCCGGATCGGCCGGTGCCTATAACCAGGCGATGGACCTGGCAAACTCGCTCCACCAGGAAGACCTGGTGCTGAACCCCGCCTACCTGTTCGAAATGTACACTGGTTATTTAATGGTGCATGGGTATAGTGAAGCGCTCTTTGTCCAGACGATCCAACTGATCCCGGAGGCGTTGGACGATATGGAAAGCTGGTGGTATCTTACCGCTTTAGCGCCTTTTGTAGAAATATTCAGGAACAGCAGACCGGCTGGTGCAGCCTGGACAAAAGTAGATGAGGCTTTGAGCATATTCGATTTGGTAATAGCCGAGCGGGCCGACTATTTCCTGTCTGCAATGCCAGCTAACAGGGATTGAGGATAGGCAAATATGGCGGAGAGCGTTATTAGAAGAAATAATGTTTGTATATTTGCAACGGTAAAGGAAATGGTGTCTTCCTAATTGAACCGCCCTGAAAAGCTGATGGCGCCTGGTAGTAAATGTAAACTCATTTAACCAGGTAAAATATGTCCATCAAAAAGCAAAAATCATCAGGCGCAAAAATCAAACTACAAGTCCGTATATTTTTCAGGCGTTATCCTGCTGTGCCGTATCTGTTAAAGTGGTTGTTCTTTAGCTTATGCATCGGTATTTGCGTAGGTTCTGCTTCGGCGGGCTTCCTGCAATCGCTGGATTGGGTGACGCGCTACCGGGAGACGCATGTATGGCTCATTGCCCTGTTGCCGTTAGCGGGGCTGGCTATCGGCCTGCTTTATTACTACCTGGGCAGGGACATCGAGCCGGGCAATAACCTTCTTATAGACACCATCCACGATCCTAAGGAAATAATACCTTTCCGTATGGCACCGTTCGTATATATCGGTACCATGGCCACGCATCTCTTCGGCGGCTCAGCAGGGCGCGAAGGCACTGCCCTGCAGATGGCGGGCGCTATTGCCGATCAGTTCAGCAAACCTTTCCGGCTAACAGGGAGTGAAAGGAAAATTTTAATCATTGCCGCCATCGCTGCAGGCTTTGGCTCTGTTTTCGGGACCCCGCTTGCAGGGGCCCTTTTCGGCTTAGAGGTTTTCCTTATCGGGCGATTAAAATATGACGCTATTTTTCCTGCATTTGCATCGGCTATCATTGCCGATATGGTTACCAAATTCTGGCATACCCAACATACCCATTACCACATCGGTATTATCCCCGATGTTTCTATTGTAAACCTGGTATATACGATCATAGCGGGTATTGCATTCGGCTTATGTGCTGCTGCATTCAGCAAAGCGATACATGCTACGAGCGCTTTTTTCAGATCTGTCATTCCTTTTCCGCCCTTTCGTCCTCTGGTGGGCGGGATCATTGTTGCGCTTGCCGTATGGGCTATAGGCACCACCAAGTATATTGGTTTGGGTATCCCAACTATTGTTGCATCTTTCGATCAGCAATTGCCTGCCTATGATTTTGCTTTGAAGATGGCGTTTACGATACTCACGCTGGCAGCAGGCTTTAAAGGTGGGGAAGTGACACCGTTGTTTTTTATAGGTGCTGTATTAGGGAGTGCTTTGTCTTATTGGATACCCCTGCCCACGGGGCTTCTGGCAGGGATGGGCTTTGTTGCCGTGTTTGCCGGCGCTACCAACACGCCCTTGGCCTGCAGCGTTATGGCCATAGAATTGTTTGGCAGCGACAGTGGTGTGTATGTTGCCATCGCTTGTGTTGTCGCTTATCTGTTGTCGGGGCATAACAGTATTTACAGCAAGCAAATGATAGGAGAACCCAAGCATCGGCGATTTACCCATTATGAAGGGAAGCGGTTAAATGAGCTTTAGCCGGGGTCGTGGATTTAAGCCTTGTAATCGCTCTTTTCTTTAACATACCTTAAACCACGATACCGGTGGCCTTTACGTGTTGTTGTAGGACTGGATAAGCAAAGGCCAGCGATATGCTGCCGCAGTGGGAGCGCACATAAGCAAAGGCCCGGTTCTTGGTGAGGATTGAATCTTAAAACACAACAAGGCCCGTTATTGAAGCGGGCCTTGTTGTGTTTGGCTTATATATGCTGTCACGCCTTTGGGCTCAGGATTTTCGGACTACAACAGCTTTCTCCAATTTCTTCCGTTTCAGGTAAAGTGCAACATAAGAAAGTAAAAAGCATACGCCGGCTATAATGGCCATATTGATTACATACGGATAGGCATACCTTACATCGCCTTGTTCCACAATCAGTATCCTGAAAGCCTGTAAGAAATGTGTCAGCGGAATAGCATTGGCAATGTACTGAACAGCAACCGGCATCTGGCTCAGCGGCCAGGTAAATCCGGATAGGATAAAGCTGGGTGTGGCTACTACCATCAGTACTTCCGTGGCTTGCAGTTGGCTGGGTAATACGATGCTTACCAGGATACCGATGAGGCAGGCTGCCAGTACAAACACGCCGGCAATAAGGGTAAGCGGTAACAGGTTTTCTTTAAAAGGGATATCGAACCAAAAGGTAAAGCCCCAGTACATCAGCCATACACCAAGGCTCATCACCAGGTAAGGTACCACCTTTACCACGATAAGCTTTAATGTAGACCTGGTTCTCGAAGCCAGTTCGGCAAAAGTATTGTTTTCATATTCCGAAGCGAAGGAAAGGGCGAGTCCCAGAAGCAATACCTGTTGCAATACGGCTGCCAGCACACCCGGCCAGAGAAAATACATGTAATTGGTCGACCGGTTGTTCTTTTTGATGAACGTTGTTTTAAATGGCTCATATTGGCTCATAAGCTGGCTTTCCGGAACACCCTGCTTTCGTAAGGTTTCCAGTTGGACGCCTGCTTTCAAAGTGCCCAGGCATATTTGTAAAGCACCCGAAGCATAGTTGGCAGTCAGGATATTGGCCGTGTTTACCAAGGTCGTTATTTCGGGGCAACGTTTGGTCAGTACCTGTTTTTCAAAATCTTTTGGGATCAGCACTACTGAGGCCGCTTCGGTGGTAAGCAACAAATGGTTAAGGTCGGATTTGTCGCTGCGTAAGCTGGCTATCTTCAGTACTTCATTATCTTCGATCATGCCGATCAGTTTCCTACTCATCACGCTTTGGTCTTCGTCTACCACGATAATGGGAAGATGAGTTACCTTGCCTTTGTTGTACACATAACCCAGCAGCACCGCATACAGCAATGGCGCTCCGATAAACAGCATACGCAATACCCTGTTGTTCCAAAAGAGCCTGAATTCTCTTTTCAAAAGTTGAAGAAAGTCTTTCATCTGCTTGAAATTTATGGTGATGATAAGCTCATTGTGATTTGGTCCAATGATCTTATTTTACCCTGTTAATGGTAACTGTGGTTTTGTTGAGGATATTGACTGCCTCCGATGCATTTTTGGGATAAGCGGTAACCTCGTAAAGCGGATCCTGCATGTCGTAATCCGGGTAGGCCGTAGCAATATTGGCATAAGCCCCGATCTGCTTTACATTTTTGATATAAGTCTCTATTTTCCTTTGTTCCTGGTAGGGTATGGTAACCGTTAGCTGAGCGCCCCGCTCATAGCCTTTTAGCTGGCTTTCGGGGATGGTAAATCTGAAATAGGTTGCATTATTGAGCGTGCCCAGGAAGAGCGTATAGCCCGGAGCAGCCAGTTCGCCGATCTTAAGCGTAATGCTTTCTATAGTCATGTCTTGCGGAGCAATGATAAAGCGTTCCTTACCGGCGGTCATTACTTCCTGTACAGCGCCCCTGGCACGGTCCTGCTGGCCCAGGGCCATAGTTTGCTGTTCTATGCGCACGCCGTTCTCCACATCGGCAATCTCCGATTGCACTGCGCTGTACTGTGCTTTGGCGCCCTGGTATTTGGCATATACTTCGTCATACTGCTGTTGCGGTATCAGCGAATCTTTTACCATTTCCTTCAGACGGTTCAACGACTTTTCAGCATAGATATATTGTTCGTAAAGCGCGTTCTTTTTATCGTTGAGCTGTTTCAACTGGTTGGTCGAAGCGCCTTTCCGGGCCATATCGTATTGCGCCGTGGCCGAAGTAAGCGCACCTTCGGCCTGTACCTGCTTGGCGGCAACTTCCGGGATGTCCAGTATGGCCAGGGTATCGCCTTTTTTTACGGATTGCCCTTCGCTCACCCTGAGCTCCTGTATACGCCCGGCTACCTTGCCCACAACGGCGATCTGTTCTTTCTCTGTTTTGCCTTGAATGAGCTGGTCCATTTTGGACCTTTGGCCGCAGGATGCAAACAGCGCCGTGGCCATCATAATGAAGAAACTATTTTTCATTGCAGTCATTTTTGATGAGGTTTTATTTAAGTTGTTGTTGTAGGGTACCGCTGGCAACATAACATTCTAAAGCTGATTTTCGCTGGTCTATAGCCGCTTCTACTTTGTTTAGGGCGGCATTGTAAAGATCGGTTTCGGCGGTTAGCCTTTCGCTGATGCCGATCAAGCCTGCGTGGTATTGTTTTTCGGCCGCATTAAGGTTGTTGGACGCGATCACTTCCTTTTGATCGGCAATGTCGATCTTGCGCAGTGCGATCGCGTAATTGGTCATGTTGTTTTTAAGCTGCAGGTCCATTAGCTCTTTGGCCTCGCTGCGCTTATTGTCCAATTGCTGGATGTCGATTTTAGCTTCTTTGATCTTGTGTGCCCTTTCCATGCCGCTAAAAAGTTCCCATTTCATCACTATGCCTGCGGCCCAGTTGGGGGAAAGGCTTGCGCGGTCGAGCTTCAGGTCGATCGGTGCATTGGTAAGGGGAGCCTTGAAAGAAGTACTCGAATTGAATATAGATGCATAGCTATACCCCGCAAAGGCCCCGACAGTAGGCAATAAGCTTCCTTTTTCCTTTTTAAGGTTATAGTTCAAAGCGTTTTTGAAAGAACCGAAGGCCCTTAATTCGCTCCTGGTATCCGTGCTGAGGCTGTTGTCCAGTTTGATAGGAGCCAGGTCGTACGATACTGTCTTGATCCGCTCTTCGCCATAGCCGGTCAATACTTCTATTTTCTGGTAGAGCACTGTTCTTTTGCCGGCTATTTCCGCACTTTTGGAATCGAGTTCCAGGCGGGCCAGCTTTATTTTGTCCCTGTCGTAAGGAATGGCCAGGCCCAGGCTTATCGCTTTTTCTACCCGTTCGGTTTCTTTTTTCAGCCTGATTTCGCTTTCGCTCACCAGGCGTTGTGCCGCATCGAGCAATTTAAGCTGATCGAAGGAAGTAATAATATCTTTAATGATGTCCTCTTTGCTGGCTTCTAAGAGCAAAGCATTGCCTTTCTTTTTTTCTCCGAGTGCCTTTGCCCCGTTCAGGATTTGCCCGCCACTGAATACAACCTGTTTTAAGGTGAGACCGGCCAGTACGCCATTGCCCTCGTTGCGAAAGTCGGTAGTACCGGCAAACAACGGGTAGCCTGTCAACGGCAAGGTCGTAGTAGGCAGGTCCAGTGCCAGGGTATTATGGAAATAGGCATAACCGCCGATGGCCGAAAGCCTGGGCAGGTATTTTTGCTTGACTTCTTTTTCTGCCAACTCCATCTTTTCAAGGTCCAGGCCCTGGTTTTTAAGTTTGGTACTCTTTTCGAGCCCTGCCGAAACTGCCTCCTGTAGGGAAGGCGAGAGACTGACTTGCGCATGTCCTACTGCAAAGCACGCCAGGTAAGCTATCGCAAGGGAGCATATGTTCTTTCTCATGATGCTGACGGTTTAGAGTGTTTGTATATTTTGTTGAAAACGTTTCGTATCGTTAAAATCTCGTCGGTGGTGATGTTGTGCGCCAGGGTATTAAAAGTCTCTTCCACAATACGGGTGGCTTTGGCCTCAATACGCTTTCCTTTTTCGGTAAGATGGATCATGTTTATCCTGCGATCCTGTTTATCCGGTTTTCTGCTCAGGTAGCCTTCTTTCTCCAGGGTGTCGATCAGCCGGGTAGTGCTGGGCTTGTCTCTGCCGGTTTCGTCGGCAATCTTTTGCTGCGATACTGCTCCCATACGCCACAATACCGACATAATAGTCCACTGTTCTTTGGTCAGGGCAAGGTTGGCAGCTTTAAAGTTCTGAGTCAGTACCCTGCTGATAAACAGGAATATCCTCCCGGTAAACAAATGGTATTTTTCATCGGCCGTAATTTCTTTAGTACGCATAATAATAGTTGCTTAAACAACCACAAAAGTAAAAATAATAGTTGACTAAACAACTATTATTTTTATGCCGTTGATCAAGGGCGAAGCTCTGATGTATCAGGTGAATATAATAAATGATTGTAAATCAGTGAATAATGTCTGGAGTAATGTTGGGGGTTGTTGGTAGCGAGAATTTCCGGCAGGAGGGCAATTTTTACCCTAAGATGTTGATTTTTCGGTGGTCTTCTGTCCCGTTGGGGAAATTTACCGGTATCATTATACAACGATGTCAGGGTACTTACCGGTGGCTTGGGTACTGCAAAAAAACTGCAGTGTCTCTGTGTAATTTTGGATAAGTATAAACGTATTTTTTTTATGAAAAAGAAATCAATAAACACAAAGCTGTTCTTGCAAAAGAAGATTATTACCAGGCTTGACGGTATTTATGGCGGAAGCCCGGGGCCAACAGCGGCGAGCTGCATTTGTCCACCCCATACTTATGCTCCTGGTTGCACGCTGGGCGTTTGTTTTATCCGGAACACGGATGGGTGCCCCACTACCAGTAATATGTGTCCTACCTCACCGGAAGTAAATTGCACTATTGCGGAGAGATAGGAACAGAATAACTAAAGATGAAAAGCCACCCCGGTGGCTTTTTTTATTGGCCATTCCCGCTGCTCATGTGCACAAAACCTTTTGAACGGTTTCCTGGTATGGAAAATGGCATTCAATTTTGTGAACACTAGTTTATACGGATCTAAAATACTGCACTTATGAGAAAGAGAATTGTAAATGCCAGGCTACCCTAATGAAGAAGAGTAAGGAACCGGTGGCCGGAGAAGGATTGTTCTATAGGAATAGCTGTTTGGCAGATTTCCTAGTGATTATATTGGTCTGTGCTGAGCGTCTGTAAAAAGTACACTAAACTTTCTGCTTATTCACCCAACCTAAACCAGTACTTGTACTTTCTATTAAAGCGAACACATTGCTTTTTATAAACAGCAGTTTCCTTTAGATTTTAATTGGTTTTAAACAATTGATTTTATCATTTGCCTGAATGATATTGGGTACATTATTGCCTTACATTTTAAAGATCGAATTGATCGCATTATTTTTTCTAAACGCTATCTCATGAAAAAAGCTTTCCTATTCATTGCATTATCCGGGTTGAGCATCGGCTCCCTCAAAGCCCAAACCCCTGAAAAGAAATCTCGTGCCGTTGTATTTAAATTCACAGAAACATGGTGCGGACCTTGCGGCGCCTGGGGCTGGAACCTGGCCAACAACATTATCGATAGCATTGGCGATAATGGTTATTACGTAGGCGTTATGGGTTCCAGCGACACTGCTTTAGATGCCAACTGCTGGAGCCCTTTCCAAAACAATTTCATTTTGGACGGTTATCCTACTTTTGTTGTCAATGATGTGAAGGCCCTTACTTTTTTTTCAACTATCAAGGGAAAGTATGAAACCTTTGCCGCTACGGAACCATTGGCAAGCCCCGCAGGCTTTGCCAGCATTTCGGGCAACAATATAGCTGTAAGCACCAAAACCAAGTTCTGGTCGGCAGCCAATGGCGAATTTTACCTTGCTGCATTTCTAATCGAAGACAAAGTTAGAGCAACACAAGTGGGCCAAACGGGTATCGTGGAGCATCATTTTTTAATGCGGGGAAGTATGATGCCTGATTTCTCTCCCTGGGGTGAGTTGCTCACATCCGGTGCTATTGCAGCAAATACAGAATTCAATAAAACCTTTTCTATGCCCTTAAAGCCGGGCTGGGTGAAAAGCAATATTTCCGTATTGCTGGTAGTCTATAAAAAAGTAAATGATAAATATGTACTGGTCAATGCTGTAAAGGCTAAAAACCAGCCTACCGGAATAACAGCGCTTCAATCCGTACCGGGTATTGCTGTTTTCCCCAATCCTGTTAGTCACCAGGTCAATCTTCAAATGAGCTTAAGCCAGGCCACAGAATTGACGATTTCGGTGAGCGATATTACGGGCAGGGAAATGTATAGAATGCCTCGTGCTTTATACAAGGAAGGGGAGAGCACTATTCAACTGCCGGCTTCTCACCTGGTTAACGGCATATACAACATTCGCATAGATAATAGCCGTACTAGTACATATAAGCGCTTTGTGGTCAATAGATGATAAAAAAGCATTTGTTTCTTGTCGGTCAGGAATAATTATTTTTGGGCACTGCATCTGTATATGGAAAAGAAAAAGGCGCCCACATTTACGCTTGGTATCGTAGCCATCATTTTAGGAGTGACATTGTTTAAGCAATTCGACTTTGAACATTTGAAATTTGAAAAACCGGGATTGGCCATTGTCTATGCCATTGTGTTTGTAATCTCTGTTTATATCCTGATCAGAAACGTTAGAAAATAAATAGCGGTGCTCCATATTTGTCAAGCTATGGCGAATGGCAAGATCATGTTGTGCATTTCGGGACAGCATTGAAAAGATTGAAAGACCATGTGTCTCCGGTTGAACCCCGGTTTGTATTGTAGAAAGACGAGCCTTTCAGCATTTAAGCTGAAAGGCTTTTTCCCTGGGCTGCATGGTCCGGCAAATTATATTTTCGGGACAGGGGCATTTTGTCGTTTGTCATTAAAATACCTCCGTCTGTAATCTATTCATGGGTGTATAGCTACCGTGCTTACCTGGATTGTAAGGTGGTTCTAGTTTTGCGGGAAATAAACCCTGTAAACATGTATCTGAACCAGTTTTTTCAACCTTGTACTACCTTGCGGCCCTATATTTCTGCGATCTATACGCTGCAATCTTCCGAGCCTTTGGGCTTTTGTGTGCTGCCGCAGCCCAATTTTACGCTTTCCTTTACTTACCGTGGAGAAATTCACCTGCAAGGTAACAATGCCGCGTACAGAATACCTTCGGCAATGATCAATGCGGGGTATGATACCTATAAACGCTGTTATGTGGCAGAAAATACAGGAATTGTTGTCGTGAAATTCAAAACCTGTGCCGTTTCGTCTTTCTTCGATTTCATGGAAGCCTGTAAGTTTTCTACCGCTTATCGCCTTGACAGCCTTATAGCCCCTGAGGTGCTTCGGGACCTGGAACATGGACTGGCCCATGCCGGCAGCAGCAGGGAACGGGTAGACCTGGTCGAGCAATTCCTCTGTAACAGGTTGCGGATGGCAAACAGGGACCTGCTTGTAGCCGATGCCGCCGGCAAGATCCGGGAAGCCAACGGTAATCTGAAGATCGGAGCATTATGCAAGACGCTATACATTAGTGAAAGCCAGTTTGAAAAGCGGTTCCGGCGCGCAGTGGGCATCAGTGCCAAGAAATATGCATCCCTGATACGCATAGGCGCTCTGCTCAACGATAGCAAAACGGATAATAATATAACCGGGAAGGCATACGAGGCGGGTTATTTCGATCAGGCCCACTTTATCAGGGATTTTAAGGCATATACCGGCTATACGCCATTACGGTTCTTTAAACGAAGGGCAGGTGAATCTTCCTCGTTTATGCCCCTTGGTCTTATCGAGCCGGCATATGGTGTCTATGCTTGACCGGTTCAGTGCTTATATTTGTACCCGGATAAACCGCAAGCCAAAATAATTAATGTCCTTTTCCAAGAAGATAGCGCTTCACCTTTTTTTCTGGATGCTTTGCATCCTGGTTCTTACTTCCAGCTACAGGCCGGGTCTGCCGAGCTATGGGGTGGCCCTGGCTGCTGTACTGATGGTAGTACCAGTGCATATCTTCTATTTTTACTCGCTTGCCTACTGGGCAATACCACGTTACCTCTATTCCCGGAAGTATATCAAGCTGGTGCTGGCTTTCCTGCTCTGCTTTTTTGCTGCGGCATTGCTGTTCCGCATATTGGAGATAACGGTTATCGTTCCTTATCTTTTTAATGTACTATCGGCGCTGGATAAAACGTTTACCTGGGCCAAGCACGAGGGCACTTTCTGGCAGCAATTGTCCAATCCGGGGTATATCGTCAATGCCTTTGAGCAAAGCAACCTGGTGGTATGGATACTGATCTCTTTTCGCTTTTTCAGTATGTGGCACGAAAGACGGCAGGTGGCCTTGCAGGCCGAGTTGAATTTCCTGAAAGGGCAGATCCATCCGCATTTCCTGTTCAACACCCTGAATAACCTGTATGCGCTTACGCTGACACAATCGGCCGATGCACCCAACACCGTACTGGGCCTGTCCAATATCCTGAGGTATATGCTGTATGAATGTAACAGCGAGAGCGTTCCGCTGAAACGGGATGTGGAGATACTGGAGAGCTATGTAAGTCTTGAGAAGATAAGGTATGAGGGGCGGCTCGATCTTAATATTGACGTGAGCGGTAATATACTGGGTCAGCGTATTGCGCCGCTGCTCATGCTGCCGTTGGTAGAGAACGCCTTCAAGCATGGCACCAGCGAGATACTGGATGATGCCTGGATCAACATAGACCTGAACGTAAATGGTAATAACCTGAAGTTTAAAATATCCAATAGCAAGCCGGAAGTGAGGCCAGGCCATACGGAAAATCATTTCGGTCACATAGGGTTAAGTAATGTGCGCAAGCGGCTTGCCTTGCTTTATCCCGAGGCCCATAGCCTCCAGGTACTGGAGGAAGAAGAGCTTTTTGTGGCCATACTGGAACTGGCGCTCGACCGCTTCGACGAGTCGGCCCAACAACAGGCTTATGCCGGTATTAAGGCTTTATAAAAACTGAAGGAACAACTAATCCAGGAATTATGAGGATCAGGACACTTATTGTAGACGACGAGCCACATGCCATTGAGATCATTGAGCGGTATATTGTTCATATCCCCGAAATAGAGCTCATGGGCAAGTGCAATAATGCCATACAGGCCTTTCAGCAATTACAGCGGAACGCGGTCGACTTACTTTTTCTTGATGTGAAGATGCCTGGCTTACTCGGGACCGATCTGATCAGGAGTCTGAAAGAACCGCCCCTCGTCATTTTTACAACGGCTTATCCTGATTATGCCATTGAAGGATATGATCTTAACGTACTGGATTACCTGTTAAAACCTATCCCTTTTGAACGTTTCCTGAAAGCTATCGATAAGGTATTTGCCCATTACAAGATAAATGCTATGCCGGTATCTTTACCTGCCCCCACTCCCAAAGAGGCATTCCTTTATTTCAGGGTAGACCGGAAAATGGTAAAGGTGAATGCAGAAGATATTTATTGGATCGAAAGCCAGAAAGACTATATCAAGGTCGTGCTTAAGGACAAAGAGATACTTTCCAAGCAGAAGATCAGCACGGTTGAAGAGCTACTGCCCGAAGAAAAATTTGTGCGGATACACCGTTCTTTTATCGTGGCACTTAATAAAATCGAGAGTTACCTGGTGGATACGGTAGAGGTGCTGGGGCAGGAGCTGCCGGTGGGCAGGCATTACAAAGAGGAGTTCAACAGGAAGGTGCGGTTGGGGTAACAGCTAGGAAGGCTATAACGGTTTTATACAATTTCAGGGTAGCCGGCCGGTGTACCTTTGTGAAAGGATAGCAGGCAATACGCTGTTATGCCCGATCTCGAAAACCTGAATGCTTTGAACAACCGAACAATCACCAATACACAAACGGGGCAAACCATTACCTTTCTTCAAACGGCAGGCGATACCAATGGTCATCTGCTTGAAATGGAAGCCGTCTACAAATCCGGAGCCGCCGAGCCGGCTCCTCATTTCCACCCGCTGCAAACAGAATATTTTACAGTCATTTCCGGTACGCTTACCGTAAGGGTTGATGGCGTAGTGAAAACATTACATAGCGGACAGTTGCTTAGAATAAACAGGAACCAGGTGCATTCTATGTGGAATGCCGGTACGGAAAATGCCGTAGTCAACTGGAAGGTGCAGCCGGCATTGGATATGGAGGTGATGCTGCGCACTTTTACCAGCCTGGCCAATTTGGGACGAACCAATAAGAGGGGCATACCGGATATCTTCCAGCTATCGCTCACTGTTCCCCGTTTTAAGCATGTCGTACGCCTGGCATCGCCGCCTTATGGTCTTTTGTGGGCCATTTTCTTTTTTATAAAGCCTATCGCCCTGTTGCGGGGATATAAAGCCACTTTCCAGGAATACAAGAACTGATCCTGATTTTCTGAATCAGATATAGGAAGAAGCGCCTGGCTGGGAACCATTGGCTATGCTGATATGGCATCCTGTACGCTAGATGATCTTTAGATAGTGCGGGCTTTTTACAATTTTAAAAATGTTTTTCCCTTGAATTTTGCCTTCCAATAAAACCATATTTATGATGTATAGAAAGGCAATGACGATAACGATGTTCCTGGTACTGGCGATGAGCACGGCTAAGGCGCAGAGTGTTGCATTTTTTAAGAACTACCGGGCGATTACGGGGCTCGGAGGAATAGGGCGCTCTGTTGCCCGTACAAGCGATGGCAATATCATTTTTGCAGGAACCGACCTGATACCCGGATTTGGCGAAGTGATCTCGGTGATCAAAACTAATCTGAGCGGTGATACCTTATGGGTAAAGCATTATGGCGAGCCGGGTAAGGATATGGAAGCTTACAGTATTACACAGCTCAATGGCGGCAACATCCTCATCGCGGGATCACAGACAGATACGAGCCTTAATGCACCGGAACAGGCACTACTGGCACAGATCAGCAATGCCGGTGCGCTGCAATGGATGAAAACATATCCCAGGACCGGTTATGGCACTGTGGCTCATGACCTTCGGGTTCTTAATGATGGTTATGCTTTCTGCGGTACGATAACCGACTCGGCTACCGGTATCGGCGATGCCTGGCTGGTGAGGATTGACCTGAACGGGGATACCTTATGGAGCCGGAATTATGGCGGCATAGATGCCGATGATTCCTGGCAGATCGAGAAGACCCCGGATGGCGGTTTCCTGCTGGCTGGTGGCAGCTATTCTTATCGCAATGGTAATGCAGAAGATGATGCATGGATTGTAAAAACAGATGCGAACGGGAATCAGCAATGGACCAATCATTATGGCAATGCGGACATCCAGGACTGGATATGGTCTATAGCGCCGGCAATGGTGAACGGAACGCTTACCGGTTATGTGTTCACTGGAGTAAAGAATTACAATGGCAGTATGAACAGCGATCTGTTCCTGGCAAAGGTCGATACGGCGGGTAATTTGCTTTGGGATAAAAGTATGCCCGGCGCTGCAGGCTTCCGGCAGGGCTTCTGTATCGAGCCGGCCGGCGATAACGGTTTTTATGTCGCCGCTTCGGAATTCAATGCGGCCTATGGTTTTCGCCTGTTGACGATGAAGATAGATAAGGATGGTAATATGGTGAACAGCCTGTTACACGGTAACCAGGAAGTGATCAGGCCGAGAGGGATGTTCATTAACAATCTTGGGGATGCCTTTATTACTGGTGATCGCATTGCGCCTGCTGCCGGTGGATCGTCCTTCCTGGCCCGTATACGGAATATCGACAGTACCGGAAGCCCGGTAAGCATTATCCCGGTGGGGCCTGCCACGGCATCCGTTTCCGTTTATCCTAATCCCGCTACCGACCATTTTACGGTTACCAGCACTGCTGGAGGAATTATACAGGTAGTGCTGACGGACATGAGGGGCGGGGTAGCTGCCGCTGTCTGGGGTAATGGGACGTGGAGTCAAGATATTGATCTGAGCGGAGTACGACCGGGTGTCTACATTGTGAACATCTGGACAGCCAGCACCGGTAACCTCCCATATACGTCAACTATTGTAAGGTTGAGTGTAAGAAAGTAAATCAGCGCTATGAATCGTACTATTTATAATCCTGTAATCAAGGATACCACAACCTTTATCCGTACGGCCGCCGAAACGGGGAACAGGTACACCGAAGTAGAAGTTACGCTTATGCCCGGTGGTGGCACACCGATGCATTATCACGAAAGCTATGAAGAAACCTTCCGGGTGACAAAGGGCGAGCTGAGTCTGCAGCTGGATGGTAAGCAACAAATTACTTTATCGCCGGGAGAAAGCCATACCATACCGGTTCGGGCCAGGCACCGTTTCTTTAATGCCTCGTCGGCGAAAGTGACCTTTATCGTACTGATCACACCTGGAAGCCCGGGTTTTGAAAAAGCACTGCGCATACTTTACGGTCTTGCGGCCGACGGACTGACTGCCAAGAACGCGATGCCGAAAAAAATGTCCTGGCTGGCCGTGATCATGGCCCGGAGCGATATGAATGCACCTGGTTTCCTTTCCCTGCTTGCGCCGTTGTTCCGGTGGTATGCCGGTAGCCGTAGTGGTATTATTGCCTGGCACTACCTTGTAGATCGCTATTGCCGGAACAAAGAGGAAAACCAGTTTGCCGTCCCTGTTTAACCCAGTATTCTTAAAAAATTAACCATGAAAAAAGTATATAAGTATGCGGCTGTCTTGCTGCTTGTCGTAGTGATCGTTGTTACGGGCATGACGTCCTATGTCAAATTCGCTTTGCCCAATGTACCGCTTGTTGCCGGTATAAAGGTAGATACCAGTTCCGAGCGTGTGGCAAGAGGAAAATACCTGGCGCATCATGTGGCGGTATGCATGGACTGTCACAGTAGCCGTGACTGGGGCCATTTTGCCGGTCCGATGGCACCGGGAAATCTTGGTGGCGGTGGCCAGCGGTTTGGTAAAGAGATGGGCTTCCCGGGCGTATTCTATGCGCCCAATATCACGCCTGCAGCACTTAAAGACTGGACGGATGCGGAATTGTTCCGGGCGATTACCAGTGGCGTAAGCCGTAATGGTAAAGCATTGCTACCCCTGATGCCTTATCCCAATTATGGAAAGATGGACAAGGAGGATATCTACGATATCATTGCTTACATCAGGACCTTAGCCCCTGTGGAAAATAAGGTGCCGGCCTCCGCCGCCGATTTCCCCGTCAGCCTGCTGATCAATACAATGCCGGCCAAAGCTGCACTGGTCCAAAAGCCTTTTGCCGATGACCATGTTGCCCGCGGCCGTTACCTGGTGAATGTGGCAGGCTGTGCCGACTGTCATAGCAAAGTGGACAAAGGTCAGGTAATAGCAGGAACGGAGTTCGGAGGTGGCCGGGAATTTCAGCAGCCGGCCGGGATCGTACGCGCCAGCAATATTACCAGTGATAATGAAACAGGCATCGGGAGCTGGGGCATGGATGCTTTCGTGCAAAGCTTTAAGAAATACAACGACACTACTTATCATCTGCCGGTCCTGGGTCCCGGGGACCTGAACAGTCCTATGCCCTGGACTATGTATGCTGGTATGAGCGACCAGGACCTTGAAGATATTTATCATTACCTGAACAGCATTAAACCTATTGTCAATAAGGTAGTGCGCTATGAAAAGAAGTCCAGGTAAATACCATTTTAATTACATTTCTTATAAACAAAACAAATCATGAATTTGAAGCGTAAATGGGGCGTAGCCCTGATGATTGGCGTTACAGCCCTTGCTACCTCTTGTAAAAAGGAACCCGCAGAGCGGACCTATTCTCTCAACAACAATTTGTCGACGGCCACCTGGAAAGGCTATAAAGTGGATGCTACCTATAACGAAGGTACCATCGGTGTTGAAAGCTCGGATATACTCGTGAAAAACGGCATGGTGGTATCTGGCAGTTTTGATATGCCGTTGTCCACGTTGAAGAACCTTAACCTGCCTACCCAGGAGTTGAAGGAGCAACTGATACACCACTTGAAAACTGCTGACTTTTTCAACATGGCTTTGTATCCGAGTGTCTCCTTCCGGATTGGTTCGGTTGCTAATTACAGCGGTGGGGTAAGCACTGCCATAGCAGGCGCCAATTATACCGTAACCGGCGACTTTACAATGCTGGGAAAACCTTTGCAGGTAAGCTTCCCGGCTAAGATAGAGGTCAACGACGGAACGATATCGGTTGATGCCGTTTTAAAAATAGACCGTACTCGTTGGGGGATGAGCTACGGTACTGCCGATACGTTGGCATCTGAGATGAAGATCATGCCGGAAGTAGGTATAGAATTACACCTTAGGGGTGACAGACGATAACGGCAGTCCTGAAGCCTCCTTAGTGGAGGCTTTGTTGTTTAAAGACTGCTCTGAGCAAATTCATCGTTAAGTCTGGCAAAACAAAAACAACCTGGACAATAGTGCCGGTGACGATTTCGATGGTTTTTTACAATTTTAGAAACCTGGTCTGCCGCATCTTTGCTTTGTAGAACAATAGAATGGTATCAGGAAGATAAAGAAGATCTATGGTGGATAAGCAATACAGGAAGCATGTCTATGCTATGCCTGCGCATCAGATACTGGAAATTATAACCGCCGGTGCCGGCCCCTTCCTATCCTTTTTGTAAACCCTCCCTGTAAACAATAATCAATAATCCCTTTCGATCAGCTATCGCTGTAACAGGATGAAGTTTTTTCTATAACCGGTAGAGAAAATGGAGTAAGCCGAAAATCCATAATCAGAGTAGGCATTAAATCAAAATTTAAACCAAATGAAAAAGACTCTTTTGAGTAAGAAAGGCGAAGGCAAATTCGTAAAGATCAGCAACAAACAACTGCACGAAGTAAAAGGTGGCAGGCCTATGAACACGGGTACTCCCAATCAAGGTGCACCTACCGGTGATAAATCGGAGTAGTAGCCGTATAAATAGGGCGCCAACAGCTTATGCCGTTGGCGCTCTTTAAAAAACGTTTATTGTGATCTGCATTTTCAGTAACAGCGAAGACCATACAACTACAGAGGTAATGCGATGGCTGCATCACCTGGGATATAGTGATGTATTGCGGATAAACAGTGATGAACATCCCGATACTTTACAGATCAGGTTATCGGCTGGAGAGTGGCGCTTTAGTTATGAAGGAAGGGACATCCCTTTGACCGCATTAAAATCGGTATGGTACCGCAGGGGCAGGGGGTGGCTAAGCAACCTGTATGACATAGTAGAGATTCCGGGTAATAAAGAATTGACAGACTATCTTAACGATAAGCTTAAAGAGGAACAACAAACGCTTTCAACCTATATTCACCATTGTATTGAGCAGAATAGTTTCCAGCTCGGCCGCCCGAAACGGCTCGACCTGAATAAGCTGATTGTGCTGGAGCTGGCTCAAAAGGCAGGATTACATATTCCTCCTTTTTTAGTGGGGAACCAAAGGACTGACCTGGCTGCATTCGTGGCAGGCCGGGAAGGAGTAATCACTAAAGCATTATCGGATGGCTTTTATTTTTTTGAACAACAACGCCGGCATACTGCTTATCTTACTTATACCGAGGAGGTAGATCGGCGATTCCTGGAGCAAATGGCGGAACGTATTGCTCCCTCTTTCTTGCAGGAGCAGGTACGAAAGAAATACGAGGTACGTGTTTTTTATCTCGACGGTATCTGCTATAGTATGGCTATATTCTCCCAGCGCAATGCAGCTACCCGTGTCGATTTCAGGAAATATAGCGGCAGTGGTAAGCAGCGGACTGTACCTTTTAAATTGCCTGTTATGATCGAAAAACAATTGACGGCACTCTTTCAATTATTACAACTGAATACAGGCTCTGCCGATTTGCTGGTGGATAACGACGATAGGTTCTATTTCCTGGAAATCAATCCTGCCGGCCAGTTTGAAATGGTATCGTATCCCTGCAACTATAACCTGCCGCAAAAAGTGGCGCAACTTTTGATTCGTCATGACACAAGCTCCGCTTAAGGATGCCACAATAGATACTTTACCCGCGGGCTTCAGAAATATCCTGCAGCAAAAGATCATTCCGGGGACAGTAAAACAAAGGGCTGCCCTGTACAATCGTAAGTTTCGCTTTAAGACGATAAGAGTAGTCACTTCGGGCAAACCTATTTCAAAGATCATTGGTTAATTTATGGACCTGGAAAAATATACGGATCACTATATCCATCTGCAGGCCGATTGCAAAGTAGTTAAGGGGGCCACCCGTTCAGCACTTTACGATCTTACCTGCGGTGAATTTATCCTGATCCCCAACGAGTACCTGTCTTTGTTGGAACAGTTCAGGACGCATACGATAGAGGCGTTGTTGTCGTTGTATGCGGGAGATGATGACCGGGATTTGCTGATGGAATTTATTGCTTTCCTGGATGAGCAGGAAATGATCATTCTGCTAAAGGACAGGTCACTTTTCCCTGATATCGCCGGTGACTGGGACTTTCCCGGTAAGATACAGAATGCTATTATAGATTACGATGGCAGGGTTGCCGATATGCCGGGGATATTCCGGCAACTGGATCAGCTAGGTTGCCAGTTTCTGCAGCTTCGTTGCTTTGATTATTCGCCAGGCCCCGATTTATTGTCGGTATGGTTATCTGCAATGGGTGCTACCACGCTGAGGAGCGTTGAGGTGATCGCCAGATTGAACGGGGATATACCGCTATCTGTATACAAGGGCCTGATGGAAGCTCATCCACTGCTCTCGCTCCTGGTACTGCATACGGCCGGCGAAGACCGGAACATACAGATCGATTATGATCATGCGCTAAGCGCGGATGCCGGCATAGCGCGACAGTTGGTCACTACTACAGCTGCCCTGACTTCGATGCTGCATTGTGGTAAAATATCGATGAAAAGCCTGAACGCTCCCGATCCCCTGTCGTTTATGGAACACCAGTCTTTCAATGGCTGCCTCCATCGTAAAATAGCGCTGGACGTAGCCGGTAATATCCGCAATTGCCCTTCTATGAAGACCTCTTTTGGCAATATCAATGAAATTTCCCTGCTGCAGGCCCTGGAGACAAAGGGTTTTACCGATCTATGGACCGTACATAAAGACCAGATCAAAGTATGCCGGGATTGTGAATTTCGCTATGCCTGCAGCGATTGCAGAGCTTATCTTGAAGATCCTGGGGACATGTTCAGCAAACCGCTTAAATGCGGTTATGATCCTTATACTGCTGCCTGGGAAGACTGGAGCAGCCATCCACTGAAGCAAATGGCTATACGGCATTATGGCATGGAACATCTTGCCGTTAGCTCTTAAGAGAATAGGTCACAGCACTTTAAATTTGAATAGAAGTAAATGGAAAATACTATAGTGAAACTGCCTTACCGGAAAACGGCCCTCGTTACCGGCGCTTCCAGAGGCATCGGCAAGGCGACGGCGCTCAGACTGCTGGAGGAAAACTATCGGGTGATCGGTACTTCGGTCTCCGGGAGTAATATGAATATCATACACCCTCATTTTGCACCCATGAAACTGGACCTGACATCGGCACAAGAGATCAGGACGTTCCCGGCAAAGCTGAAAGAGCTTACTTCCGGTGTCGATCTCCTGGTCAATAACGCGGGAGTGGGTAGTGATGTACCCTTATCCGAACCGGAGACGGTTACGTTCTGTCATACCTTTCAGGTCAATGTATACGGCCTTGTTATGCTTACGGAGGCCTTGTTGCCGGCAATACGCGTGGGTGGGCAGGTTCTCATGTTGTCTTCGGCAATGAGCCTGCCGGCCCATATTGCGCCTAATGGACCCGCTTATCGTATGTCTAAGGCAGCAGTAAATGTTTATGTCAAAATGTTATCGCAGCGTTTAGTAGATAGAAATATTAAAGTGAATGCCCTGGAGCCGGGATGGGTGAAGACGGATATGGGTGGACAGGATGCACCTGTAACGCCGGAAGAAGCAGCCGACTTTATTTACCATGTGATTGACACAGGCCTTGTTACCGGTCATTTCTGGTCCTATGCCGAGCGTAGGGAAATCCTGTTATAGGTTCTACAGATTTTGTTTTGTTGTTGGTTTGAATGTAGCGGCCGCTCTTGTAGAGTGGCTGTTACTTTTTGAGGAAATATAAGGTCAGGGAAGGTTCATAACAGGAAAGCGGCTTTTTCATTACCGAATATCATCATGCCAGTTGCTGCAGCAGTGCAATCCGTAGCCGTGACAGAATATTTTTTAACACAGATTCAGGCTTCGGAAATGGTACGCTTTTTGCGCTTCCTACCGGTACGACCGCTTCGGTGATCCAAGCTGTACCAGTTGCGGGGCTGAACCCTGGAGCGCAACATTACTGCATAAGGGCAAAAGACCAGGGTGGTAACTGGGGTTGACGGCCATTTCACTGTTATATGTATTGCATACTGGTCCTCTCATTCAGGTACCGGCCCCTCTGGCAGCTATTAATAAAGCGGAGTATTTTTTCGATACCGATCCGGGCTTTTCCAGTGCTACAAGCCTTGCCATTACACCCGGTAACGATGCCGGCAATTCGGGACTTACCGATGTCAGTAGCTTGCCTGTAGGTACGCACCGCTATTACGCAAGGGCCAAGGATCAGAAAGGGAACTGGAGCTTAAGCCAGGAGCGTAGGTTTTCCATCGTCGCCGTTATGGTAGCTTTGCCATCTCATCCGGCACAGGCCGTGTTCTCTGCATTGGAATACTTTGTAGATACCGATCCCGGCTTTGGTAATGGTACAATAGTGCCGGTCCATACGCTTATGTTTTCCCCAATCCCGTAAAGGATGTGCTTAAAGTACATTTCAATATCAAAGGCGAAGTGCAACTGAACGCATTGCTGGCTGATAATAACGGAAAAGTCATGATACAGCAGACGCAAACGTGTAGCAATGGCGAACAGGAAATGGCTATTGACCTTTCGGGTTATGCCCCGGGAATCTATAACCTGAATCTTAAAGCCAGCGATTGGCAAAGAGCCTAAAAGTGGTCAAGCAATAGGTCTTTATCTATCGCAGGCATTGACTAAGGGTTTAGGGTAAGATGGTGAAATAACGCTATCTTAATAGGGTTATTTCGCCCTTAAAGGTATGTAAGTTGTCGTCGGTGGTAGCATATGCGATATAGTAATAGTAAGTGCCCACATCTGCAGGATGCCCTTTGTAGGTGCCATCCCAGCCTTTGGTGCCATCAAGCGTCTGGAATACCCGTTCGCCCCAGCGGTTGAATACATTGAACTCCTTGATACGCTCATAACCGAAGTTTTCTATTTTGAAAACATCGTTAAGTCCGTCGCCGTTGGGGCTGAATGCATTGGGAATAAAAGTGCCTTCATTAACATCGATATGTACCTGTGCGGTATCTGTACAGCCGTCTTTACTCCTGCCGGTTACCGTATAAGTGACCGGTCCCCTGGGCGCTGCCAGTGGATTGGCGATAGCATCATTGTCCAGCCATTTTGCCGGCTGCCAGCTATAATAATCGGCGCCTTGTGCATGCAAGGGTACCAGTTCCCTGGCATTGATACGAATGGCTTCCGGCGTTACGGTTACCAGGGGTACCTGGCCCCTGGTAACCGTAATAGTATCGCTGCCTGTACAACCACTGGTATAATCTTTTGCCGTCACTACAAAGGTGGTCGTGGTATTGATAAAACCAGCAGTTATATCGAGATCCGGATGCTCCAGGGGAGCGGTAGGGCTCCATTGGTAGGCATAGTTGCCGGCATATAAGGTGTTAGCGTGAAGCCGGAAAGCACCGGTGCAAGTAACGGTATCTTGCAACGTAGGGTTGATCACTACCGGTTTCCATACTCTCATAGGCATCATTGCGGTATCGCCATTTATGACATAGCGAAGATCGCAGTCGTAGGGGAAGGCAGTGTTGCCATTACTGGCCGTTACAGGGTTGAAATACCATGTGCCGTTGAGAAACAGTACCCCGCAACCGCTGAATGTACCTCCTGCCGGCTGGCCTGCCAGGGCGTAGTTAGTATCGGCATGGCAATATTGTGTAGCCAGGGGAGCACCATCCGGGCTGGTAATGGAAACGGTTTGCGCAAAAGCAGCACCAGGAAATAATAGGCCGAGTAAAAATAAACGGGACGTCTTCATGCATTTGGATTATTCGTGGTTGGTTACTTTTGTTTTACTACACGCTCTACCAGGATTAATCTTCCTTCTTTATTGAGGATCCTGAGAAAATATATTCCTTCGGCGAGCTGTTCCAGCGAAAGCGTTCGGGCATTTTTTTGATGCATGAGAACCCTCCCGTCTGCGGCGCTCAATACGGCATCGACGGCAACAGGCCCCCTGATATTAAGATAATTGCTGGCCGGGTTGGGGAATATTTTTATGCTTTGTCTTAATGTGGACTCATCATCGATGCCTAAGCCTCCACGATTGGTGACTTTATACATTTCGGAAGTATCGGTGCAGCCGTGTGCATTGGCCGTGATCACCTGGTAGTCGGCATTTTCAAGCACCGTATAGCGGGCTTGGGTCGCCCCGGGAATGAGCACGCCGTTTTTTAACCACTGGTATGTAGCGTAAGGATGCATTGTGCTTAAAGTATCAATGTCCACAACGATCTCGGGAACGATCATGTTGTACAACGTAAGGTCCAGCACGAAGGTGCTGTCGCAGCCCATTGTATTGTAGAAGTGTTCGTAGTACATGCCATTGGTTGTATACTCCCGGCCATTATAAGTATAGCTGGTACCGCACTCTTTTATTTCCAACCGGATGGTTGAAGTATCTCCGCAAACCAGTTTTTCTATATATATATCCTGGAAGCCCTTTTTTAAAAGGGTACCGGTACCCGGTGTAACGGTGAAGAGGTCATCGCTTCTGAAGTAGCCCATAACATAAAGATTACCCCGGGCATCCAGCGATAATTTACGCCCCACATCACCCCAACTGTTGCCAATAGAGCCGCCCATTCGTCCCGCCTGTATATAACCGCCGCCAGCATCATACTTTACCCAGCAACCATCCACACCGCCTGCGCTGGTGAGGTTGGCCATGCCGGGCCCGGGATCAAAGTCCACGGTGCCTTCAAAAGAGCCGGTCACGTATACATTCGCGGCTTTATCGGTAGTTACGCCCTCTCCCGCGTAAGAACCAATAGCCCATAGGCAAGTACCCTGGGGGTTGTATTTGGCTACGAAACCATTACCGCCGCCAACGCCGGCGACCGTAATAGCACCCAATGTATCGAAGGTCATGGAGGTTCCTGTAAAAGAGCCAAGGAGCAGGATGTTGTTGTCTTTGTCGACCGTCATATGCCGGGCCTGAGAGAAGGGGAAAGCGCCGGTGCTGCCAAGGTAGCCCTGCACCCATACATAGTTGCCCGCAGTATCATATTTTGCAAGAAAGGCATCCTGGTACATAGGGCCTGTAAGAATCCGGTACGCAGTGGCCGGTCCTGGATCAAAGTCGACGGTATCGACAAAATTAAGCGTGCCGGTGATCACTAGTTTTTCGTCGTTATCCAAGGCCATGCCCATGGGCTGCAGCACGCCGTACAGGATACAAGTCAGGTATTTTTCCCAGATCTTATTTCCGCTGCCATTAAATTTTGCCAGCAAAAGCCCTGTAGTATCCGAAGAGGTTGTATTGCCCACCATAGACCCCGTGTACAGGCTTTGGCCGTCTTTGCTCACCGCAAGCGCATTGCTGAATTCACTGCTGCCGCCTCCGAAATTCTTCGCCCATTGAAAGTTCCCGGCAGTATCATACTTAGCGATAAAGGCATCGTCGTACCGGGTCACGGGGATCGATAAGCTGGGAGCATTGGCCCCGGTATCGAAATATACAGGCGCATAGCATTGCCCCAGCATTCCTGTAATGTACACATTGCCTACTGTATCCAATGCGATACGATTGCCCAGATCCTCGCAAACGCCGCCCATGGTTCTGGCCCAGAGCAAATGCCCGTCGGTATTGTATTTGGCCAGGAAAGCGTCCTGCATGTATAGATTCACACCATCCGATCTGGACTTAAGGAAGGCGGTACCCGGACCCGGATCAAAATCGGCGGAATCGCCATAGGAGCTGAAAGAGCCGCAGACATAAGTATTCCCTGCCGCGTCTGTTACCACATCATTGCCAAAGATCATAGACTGGCCGCCACCCATGCCAATGAGCCACTGCAATCCCAGGTTTTGCGCAGTAGCGGCAGATGGAGCCAGCAGTACGTTCAAACAACAAAAACACAAGGATAGCATTATCCGGGATACATGGCTGTGCCAGGCTCGAAACAGGAAAGAGCCAGTATCGGAGGTTTTCCTGTCTTTCAAGGCCATCTTGAAGGTAACAATTGCTGTTTTCATGTTCATATGTTGCTTTAAAAGAAGGCCCTCGTTTCATAATACATGATAAAAGAGCTCTCTTTACCGCACAAAGAAAATTATTTGAACAGTCAAAAAAAGATAGCTAAAGATATATAGTGTTTGTTGTAATTTGTTTCGGCTGTATGGTAGTAGCTGCAAAAGAAAGAGGCTGCCTCAAGAGAGGCAGCCTCTGTTCTACACTTCACCCTTTGAACCGGCTAAAAACGATCCTGGTCTTTAGCCGGTTGAAATCACATACACACGTTGGCCTTAATTCACTTTTACTATTTTACGGGAAATGATGGTACCATTGTTCCCGGTAATGTGGATATTATACAAACCATTATTCAATCCGTCCAGGTCGATCGTAACCGATGCCTGTGCGGGCTTTAGCTCTTTGATCATTCGTCCTGCAGCATCATACATCTTTATCGATTCGCCGCTGTTCAGGCCATCTATGGTGACATAGTTACTGGCAGGGTTGGGATGTATACTGATATCGCTTTGGTTGAATGATACCTGTCTCACTATACTATACTTGTAGTTTCCGTCCATATCGGTCTGCTTCAGGCGATAGTAATTTATGCCTTTCACCGGCGCTTTGTCGGTATAGGTATAATCGAGCTTTTGAGCGCTATTGCCATTGGGCGCTGCACTGTTGATAAAGCCTATGCTATGCCAGGCCTTGCTGTCGGCGCTACGCTCCATCGAAAAGCCTTTGTTGCCCGATTCATTCGCGGTGCTCCAATTGAGTAAGGCCGTTTCACCCTGCCTGGAGGCCGTAAAGTTCAGAATCGTTACAGGAAGCACTACCCCTACGATTTCCGTAGAAGTTACATACACGAAGCTGGCAAATGGCGAAGCATTGAGAAATTCCACATAAGGAACGCCGTCTTCTGTGCCAGTGCTGCTGGGGCTAAGCGCTATGGCTTTGCCCGGGTTAAATACGCCGTCGGTCTGTATATCTGACTTTATGGTATCGGCATTGAGGCTATTGTACCTGAACCAACCCTGGGTAACGGCACCCGGTACCTGCGCCGCAGCCAGTTCGGCGCTGCTGTAATATACCCGTACTCTTGCTCCGGTATAAGTGCCGTTGCTGATGTCGGTAACCGTGGTAATACGGTTCATAAGCCTGGTGATACGTGTGCCATTGTTATAAGCGGCGCCTTCCGGCGTTACGGTAACGCTAAGATTGCCGAGCTGAGCAGGGGTTAAGCCTGATGTGGCCAATACCTTTCTGCTGATATCTCCCGTTCTATGGAAATAGCTCCACGTTCCCGAGGTGCAGGCGCCGATCTGGTTTGTTGCTTCGGTCGTGTCCGGAAGATATACTACACCGGGGGTAAAGCTGCTTAAGCGTGCAAACGTGAAATAGCTGGCCCCGTTGGGGAAGTTGTGTATAGCATCGTAATTGGTGCCGTTTACAGTAAGTGCGGCTGCGCTCACATTGGTTGTAAACGCTGTGTCGTCGGCAAACAAGATCACGTATTGCGCACAGGATTCATCGGGTAGGGTAGTAGTACCCACCGATGTTACAGGGAAGCGTACTTTAAGCGCCGATCCTACACTGGTATTCTGCACTTTCCAGGTACGTTTCATCCTGCGGTTGCTAGTGTTACCGTTGAAGGTAAATGTGGTATACGTAGTAGCAGCATTACTCATAGCCTGGGTATTGCCATTATCGCCCCAAACCAGGAATTGTCCGTCGGCGATAGAATCGGGATTGCCGGTATTGGTGCTATAGATATCACGCAGCCCCATAGTTACCTGGTTGTTGGGGTTATTGGTTATCTGGCTCCTGCTTTGCTTCTGGAAAAGTGCGGAGATATCATCCCTGCCTATTCCCGCCACATTGTTATAATGCAGCTTATTGGCATTCTTATCCCATATCACTACAGAACCGGAATTCAGATAACTCCTGGAAGTGTCCAGTGTAACGCCATATTTGATCGCAAGGTAGGCATCTATCTTGTTCCGCTCTACGGATGTAAGGTTATTGGAACCATAAATGATCGTCTCCCCTAAATTACCTCTGAAGCTATAATTGTCCGATCCGTTGCCGGAGAACACCGTAGAGCCAAAAATAAACCCGCCATCGATCTTCCCGTAAGGACCTGAAATAGAGGTAGTACCATTCCTGGCGCCATTCAGGCCTTTGGAAACCGTATTATTGGTGAAGGTATGATACATAATGCCGGGGCCGTTGGAAGGAAAATCAATATTGCCGGGATTGGCTAAATAAGCGAGGCCCGAGGTGGTATTGTACCGCTCCAGTCGTCCATCATAGTTGATGCCAATGCCATCCCAGTAATGGATATTGCCTGTAGTGAGCGATTTATTAGCCAGTACACTGAAAATACGGGCATTGGCTCCACCAGCGGTAATACCTTCTTTGGTTAAAGTGAAGATATCGTAAGCAGTATCGGCAACGGCTTGCGCCAACAGGTTGCCTATGGACTGATTGCCATCGGTAAAGCTAATTCCCGGGTTAAAGTTGAAATACGTTGCATTGCCCGCACGATATAATGGATATGCATTAGTCCCTACTTGTCCGGCAACTGTTCCCATAGCGTAATCTGTCCATGAAGTTACATTGGTGCTGTCTCCTGTATTTGCCGCATCTTTATCGGCCCTGTACCAATAGGACAGCCCTGCGAAAACACCTCCCGGCGCGTGTTCTATATAAGTGGCAAACGTAAAGTATTGCCCATTGGACAAGGTAACATCTGCATATTTATAAACCACACCGTTGATCGTTTGTGTATTGGTATTCATGCTGGTTACGGCATCGGAGGCATCGAATGTGGTATCTGCGCTCTGCATCAGGGAAAGATTATTCAACCCTGCTGCAGGCCATGCAACACGCACTGTACCTATACTACCGGTGTTCTGCACTTTCCATACGGACTTAAAGCGGACATTGACCGTTGACATTCCGGGCATGTATACAGCCGGGGTTTTGGCAAGACCATTATCGCCCCATACAAGGTATTGTGTATTCGTCAGTTGAACTGCATTGCTGTCGTTGGTATTGCTCAGGCCGGTAGTACCAATCAATACTTGGTTGCCTGTATAAACAGAATTGCTTTGGCGTTGATTCAATCCTCCGTTAGCATTTTCTCGGCCAATACCTGCAATATTGTAGCGGTAAGTACTATCTGTATTCAGGTCATAAATAGTGGCGCCAGATGCCGCAACATAGTTATGCGCCAATGTGGTGCCATACTTCAGTGCAAGATAAGTTTCTACTTTCTGGATATCGCTGTAACCAAGTGAATCCTTATACCATATTACTTCCTGGATATCTCCGGGGAACGCTCCATACGCAAAGTTGTCTGTGCCAATATTGATATGGGGTCCGGCAACGCTGCTCCTTGGATTAATTTGTGCTTTGTTGTAGGCGCCATTCAAACCCATGAGTAAGGTGTCGGTACCGGTGGCTGTTGAACTTCCTGCCGGTGGCCGCCACATATAAACAGCGCTAGCGTTGATGGATACACCGCCGCCACTTACAGCCGCTCCGTTCCCGTACCTGTAAAACCGCTGGTTCCCGTTGTAAATTCCGAATCCCGGCTCTGCGGCATAACCCTGGTCATTATCGATCCCGGTAATCAATCCGCTTCCGGATGCAAGTGTACTTCTGGCTGCACCGAATACTGTTAGGGGCATATAATAATAACCGCCGCTGTAATCGCCGGATGCAGTAGTGGTAATGCCACCATCGCCCCATGTGCCAAAAAGAGGGCTTGTATTAGCGGTATCGCTGTAATATTTGGTGTTGGAATAATCAGTTGTCCAATTGTGGAAATTATGCGCCTGGTTGCCAGTGTTTACAGTGGTACCATTAACACTTGCCAGATCAATATCATTAATGGAAGCATCCAGCCACTTGGAGGTGCTGACGTTATCAGGACGATACCAGACAGCCGGTAATGTAGCAATGCCGCCCGGAGATTGTGCTAAGATGGCAAAAGTGAAATACTGACCATTGGTAAAGGTAATATCCGCATAATTATACACTACGCCGTTTATGGTTTGTGTATTGGCGCTCATATCTGTGGCCACATCACTTCCGTTAAAAATACTATCGGCACTTTGTATAAGCGTTATATTATCCCAGTTTTTGGGCCAGGCCACGCGCACCGTTCCTACATTACCGGTGTTTTGCACTTTCCAGATCGCTTTGAAGCGGTAGTTGGCCCCCGCAATGCCTGTAATAGCTACGGCTGGAGATTTGGTCAAGCCATTATCGCCCCATACCAGGTACTGCTTGTCTGTTACAAGCCCTGTGGTATTAATCGCGTTAGTGTTGGCAAGACCTGTAGTTCCGATAAGTACCTGTTTCCCGTTGTTCCCGCTTGTCGATTGTTTCTGATTCAGCCCGGAGTTATAGTCGTAGGCAATACCGGCAATATTGTTGGCATAGCCACTGTTGCCATTGGCATTCCATACCGTATCACCGACGCTGTTGAGATAGTTGGCTGCAGCTATGCCGTTTCCGGTCAATAAGGTAATACCATATTTGATGCTGAAGTAAGAATTGACACGCTGCTTTTCTGTAGCTGTCAGGTCCCTGTCGTAGCTTATGATCTCGGAAATATTACCGCCTGACGGATTGTTATTCCCGCCGTCGGCATTGATGTAAAGATGATTGCCGATTCCCAGTGCAGCAGACGAATTACCTGTTATTATAGAGGTGGCCCCATTCATGCTCAATGTAGTGGTATCGGGGTTGCTTGTCCATTGACGACGGTAATAGGCATTGATCGTAGGTATATTGTTGTACCGTTTTAAGGCGTTGGGTAGGGCTGGGGCTTGCTGATAGCTGCCATCCCACCAGAAGTAAAGTTGGGTGGCGCTCTGGCTGGCAAACCAGGGCAGGTCCGGGCTGCTCTGGAAGTTTATGTTATTCCCGAAAGATACCATCGTCCTTTGCTGGGTAATATCCGGCTGGCTTTGCAGCACAAAGGTGGACAAGGCTCTTTGCGTATAGCTGGGGAATACATCTGCCAGTAACAACCCGCCGTTTGCATTAGTGGTGCTATCAACGATAGAGGGGTTGAAATTATGGATATTGCTTTTAAGATAAGGATAGTCGTAGGTAGTGCCTGGCGACTGGCTTAGCTGGCCGGCAATACCACCCGAATAACCGTAGTTCTGCCATTTGCTCACTCTTCCACTGGCCACAGAGGTGTCTGTGCCGGCATCTGCTTTCAGCCATACAGCCGGCAGGGCAACCCCTCCCGGTGCTTGCACGAATGCGGCAAAAGTAAAGTACTGGCCGTCTGTAAGCGTAACATCCGCATAGTTATAGGTTACGCCATTGATCGTCTGGGTGTTGCCGGTCATATCGGTAACGGTGTTTCCCGAAGCAAAAGTGGGATCACTGCTTTGCACAAGCTTGAAGCTGGCCCATACAGAAGACCAGGCCACGCGTACGGTGCCTACCGAACCGGTATTCTGGACTTTCCACACGGATGCAAAACGGTAATTGGTGCCCGGGATATTGGTTATAGAGACCGTAGGTATTTTGGATAAACCGTTATCGCCCCAGATAAGGTACTGGCCATCGGTCAGGGTGCCGGTGTTGGCTGCATTGGTATTGGCAAGGCTTGTAGTACCGATCAATACCTGTTTGCCGGCATTGGTACTCCAGGATTGTTTTTGGTACAATGCCCCGTTATTGTCCCTGGCTATACCGGCTATATTGTTGCCATAGCTGCTGTTGGCTGTAGTAGCCCATACTGTACCACCTGTTGAATTTTTATAATCCCTGCTGCCATTGGCATAGGTGGTGCCATATTTGATAGCCATATAGGATTCTACCTGGTCCATTTGGCCGGATGTGAGCTTGTTTTCAAAGATCATCAGCTCATTCAACTGTCCATGCAATGCACCATAGTTGTTATCCCAGCCTATTCTTATATCTCTTGCGTTATTGTCAAGTACAGCATTCTGAACCTGCGCACCGGTATAATCGGTCCTGCTGCCATTAAGCGATGCGGTGGCTGCAGCGTAAGCGGCTGTGGCACCACCGCCGTTTAGCCAGCTTCCGCCGGCTGTAAAATAGGATTTAGCGGCAAATGCATTAGTGCTAAGCCCTTGGTAGCCGGGGCCGCCGGTAAAGAACAACAGGTTGTATGACGATCCATATATATGAAGGCCTGGGTAATCATTAGACTCATCAAAACCAAAGAAGCCACAATTGGTCAAGTCGTTGACATATCCAGCGGCATACAACGTTCCATCTGCCCGGTCGATAATATTCACACCCGCAGCAGGTTGGAATCCCATATAATCATTGTTGAATGTTACAGTAGGATTAAAATTGACCAATGTTTTGGTATTGGAAAACAGAGGACGGTTAGCTGCAGCAGCCTGGGTGAGGTTGTAGCCGGTTCCCGTGTATTCATTCCACTGGTACAGGGCAGTACTGTCTGAAGCTGGCGTGATACCGGCGTCCGAGAACAAGGTACCCGGTACATCGGCTCTATACCAGGCGGCTGTGGAAATACCGCCGGGACTTTGGGCTATGCCCCGAACCGGAGAAAGAAGGCTGCCCAATACAGTTGTAGACAAGAACAGTGCAGTCAGCGGGACTCGTAGTCGCCGGCTTCCTGCAGTTTGCCTTAATGGAGGCAATGAGTACAGTTTGCTCATAATGCTTGGTTTTATTGTTAATAAAAACGGGTACGATTGGGGCCTGCATAATGCCGCCGGCCAAATTAATACCCTGGTCAGATTTGTTGAAGAGGTGTAGTATTACTTGAAGGGTGCAGTTACAGTGTTTATATAAGGCATATTAAGGTGGATACTTTATGCTTGTCATGACTTATCAATGCTGCGGCTTTACCTGGTGTATGGAAGCAGCCCCATTGCTGAGGACTGCTTTATTCCAATTAACCAATGAACCATCTTACCTTACCTTCATCACCTTCCTGGAAATAGTATTACCATTCCTGCTAACTATAGAAATCTGGTATAAACCCTCGTTTAATGCATCCAGTTGTAGGTTGAGAGAGGATCGCGTTGCTTTTATGGCTTTTACGATGCGCCCGGTGGCGTCGTATATCTTTATCGTTTCATCGCCACCCAGTCCATCGATAACTACATAGTCTTTCGCAGGATTAGGATGTATGTTGATGGTATTGTTGTTTCCGAATGATAGTTGTCTTATCACGCTGTATACGTATTTGCCATCCACGTCTGTTTGCTTCAGACGGTAGTGATTAGTGCCATTAAGTGGCTCTTGATCGGTATAGCTGTATGCCAGTTTTTGGTTGCTGTTGCCATGGTAAGCTTTACTGTTTACAAAACCGATATTGCTCCATACAATCCCGTCGGGGCTGCGTTCGATACCGAAACCTTTATTGTTGACTTCAGATATAGTGGTCCATTCGATTAATGCCTTAGTATCCTGCTTGGTTGCCGTAAAACCGGATAACCCTGAGGGCAGCGGTATAGCGCAGCTTACGTTGAAGGAGACAGTGTCGCTGCTTTTGCAGGCTCCTGAAGGCGTAGTAATAGTCCATACAAAAAGATATTCTCCTATTTCGGTAAGATTGGTGGCTGTGGTGGATGGATTGGCAGGCGCAACGATAACCGGGGTAGTGCCTGTCGGCGCCGAAGCAACTGTCCATTCTCCGGTACCGGCTCCCGTGGCATTGCCGAGAAGAGAAACGGTATTGGCGCAAACGCCTGTTTGATCGCTGCCAGCATTGGAGTTGATAACCTGGTTCAGGTGTATCGTGAAGTCATATTGGAGTGGTCCGGGAATGCCGGAACAAGCGTATTCCTGCGGTAGGAATGGCCCGGCACCATTACCGGAAAATGGTATAATCCGGATTACGTAGTCCCCGGGCTTATCCAGGTTAGCTATAGTGGTAGTGGATTGTGTAATGCGACGCAGGTTAGTGGCGGAGAATGTCGGTGTCGATGATCCTGCCGGCTTGGAGATTACCTGGAAGTTATAGTACCCGCCAAAATCCTGGAAGTAGCTGCTATTAACCACACCTTGATATACGTAGGGTAGTCTTATAGTCGCGCTTACGCTGCCAGCTCCCGTGTAGCAAGCCATCGTATCGGGAACAAAAAGCGGCGGACGATTATTGTCCGAAATATGAATATAATAGGATTGGGAGCGGAAACAGGAACCGTTACCCACCTGGAGGCTAAATCTATACGTACCCACCTTCCAGCCGCTGGCCCCGGGATCTACACTTACTGTACGGTTCGCTGTACCGGCGCCGGTTTGCGTGAGTACGGGTGTGCTGGCGCCAGGGGGTAAAATGCCGGAACTGGTAACGGTTGTAATAGTTGTAGTAGGATCGTCAGATGGATCGATGCCGAAATAGAACAATTCGGGTGTCGAGGTGCCCGCAATACCACAGTGCACTTCTCCGCCGGTGCCCCCGGAGGCATAAAGTGCCAGTTGCTCCGGTGCGCCATGCCCGGCAGGCTGAAAATTAACCAGTTGGCTGTTGATACCGGTAACCGTAAAATTCATAGGTGGCGAGGTTACTGTACCACAACAACTGCTTACTGTAATGGTGAAGGTGTATGTTCCTAAAACTCCGGCTCCGGTTACGTAGATCCGGCGCCCCACAATTCTGTCAAATGCGATATTCCCACCGGCTGGTTGGCTGCTTACATTTAAAGTAATAGTAGTGCCGTTGACGGCAGCGCCCGCTGATCCCGAAGTGCCGCTATTGAAAGCGGGGCCGGAAGAGAAATCAAAGAACTGGGAGGAAACCGCATCGATGCATTTTGTTACATTGTTGACACTCAGGGCGGGGTTGGGACAAAAGCGGACTATGGTGGTGTCGCTGTAAGTACATATGCCATCATCGGAAACAATGGTAAGAATAGCATAATACGCAGGGTCAATATCGTGGTTGGTTTTATTGATCAGGGAAAATATCGGAGTCGCTATCGTGTTGTTGTTAAAAGACGAATTGGTGGTGACTACAGTGCTAAAACTCTGACTATTAAAAATGTTGACTGCAGACCATGATCCCGTAAATCCCGCGGGAATTACTCCAGCGAGGGTAGCGGTACCTACTGTGGCGCATATACCGGTAATGTCGGGACCCGCAGTAAAACTTGCCGGCCTGGGATGTGCGGTGACCGTTACCAGGGATTGCGCGGTATCAGTATTGCAAGGTTGGCTGAGCCGGAATACATAATCGCCGCTTATGGTCATTCCTGTTACATTTGTGGTAAGAGAGGAGGGAGATACGATTACAGGTGTAACAGGGCCCGATATAAAAGTCCAGCTTGGGCTGCCGGCGCCCACCGAGCCCGATACGCCGCCTGTGAGCGTAGTCGAGGAGCCACATATGGTAACATTACCACCTGCATTGGCCGTGCAATTCTGCGCTAAGGCTATACCTACACCCAGCAGCACGCTGACCGCAGTAAGGAGTAATGCTCTTAAAGTAGATCTGAAATTCATAGTTACTGGATGGTTTTATTGATGAGATAAAGGGCACGCTTACTTATCTTGATCCGGGACAACTGATGAGAAAGGTGAAACAGCTCGTTGTTGACAGCATTATTTCAGACGAAGGCAAAAATAGAACCACTTTACAGGTATCCTGAAAACTATAGCATATCCCGAGTATTTGACTTCAGGAAGTTGAATAAGCTGTTTTGCAGGCAGGATGCACTTTCCCCGTGCGGAAATACAGGAAAGTCTTTGCCTGGAATATGCGGAGGCGGTTGGCATATCGATTGCTGCATGCCGGTACGGATGATGAGAATGTATAAGGGCCGGTTCAGGCTTCTGCCCCGGAAAGCGCATGCAGGATGGCTTCATGTATCCGCTCAATAGGGGCATTTTTGCCAACGCATTTATCGATCTCGCCGGTCTTGCATGTCGACCTGAAATGGTCAATATGACTGCCTTCTAACAGCATTACTATTTTAATGTCGGGTTGCAATGCCCGTATTTTCCGGACCGTAACGGGGTGAGGCCCTTTATATACTGTTCCATCGGAAATCATCAACCTTACCTTCTCGCATTTGAGTATGCGCAGGCATTCCCGGTGACTACCGGCATGTAATAAAACGGTGTCGGGAAAGAGATCGCGGAGCACTGATGTTACTCCCAAACGCATGATCCCCATTTTGCATGTAATCAGTATTGACATGGCTCTGTATTAATTCGGCTAAATACGGATGGTGTTACCGGTATTCATACCCGGAAATGTTCATCGGTGTATTTGTAAAGGATTTAATAATCCGGCGTCTTACAAGGGAGGGCAATTGATAGCAGGTACGTATCATATTCGCCTGCTTCCTGTAGCGGGCCTCGAAAGCATGGTGCTTCCTGTTGCCAAATTAATGTGGTCGCCAGGCCCGGCAAAAAAATATAGTAATACCTGAAGGCGCCAGTTAAATTATTACCATACGGAGCATATCATATCCGATCCGGATGGCTGCCGGTGCCTCCTTGCTGTAGCAGGATCATCATTCTTGCTACCCGGTACATACTTTTAATAGAAAATCTTCAATATGGCGATACAATAAGTACTATGCCTGAGAGTGCCTATAAAAGTTGTTGGTTACTTTTGTACAATAACCTGTATTTTATATTTTGCAGATATAGGTAATACTATAACCAATTAACCAATAACCAAAAGACCAAAATGAAGTACAAATCGGGCATTCTATTGATTCTTTTTTGGAGCTTTTGCTGTCATATGGCCTGCGGCAGAACCACAAAAGATTCGGCGACCCAGGTTATAAACGACATATCCGGAGCTTACCAAAAAGGAAGGCTATCGGAAAAAGCTTATCTGGATACGGTTCATAATACCATGCGTGCCTTTTTATCTCAGAATATATTTTTTACGCATAAAGAGCTGTTGCAAATGCTGGATTTGTACCGGCGGGTAATATGGAAAGATGGAAAAAACGAAGCGTATAAGCGTAATTACTATGGTATCCTGAGCAACCAGGCAGAGATGTCGGGCAGGGATGGAGAGATACTTTATTATGCGGAGAAATTTGATAAACTGGAACTAGAAAACAAGCACCAGCGGTCACTTACCGCACTATCGCTTATTGCCAGCTACTATAGTCGACAAGGTTCCAATGAAAAAGTAAAGGCCTTGTATGAAAAAGAAAGAAATTATTTACGGAGTATACCTGTAATTGTCGATAAAGAAAAGCTGGATAAAAACGACCTCGTACAAGCAACGATTTTGCTTGAGTATGTGACAAGGGCCCTTTATGAGTTAAAGGACACACTTTCTGGTGAGGAAGCTGAAGGTACCCTAGAAAAAATAGCTGTGATAATCAGAGCAAAATACAGCAAGGACGTTTCCGTAATGGCAAGAATTACGGTTACACAAATCCTTGCGTCCTATTACAGAGCTGATGCAAAAAACAGCCCTGAATTGATACTGGAGGCCTTCCGGAGCATGGATGCACTGCTGAACGATAAGAACACCCCTGCGTTTATGAAGTCTTATATGTATAGTACTATAGCAGATATGAAAACGGCATACTATATCCAATATACCAATATCGACAGTGCTGCCCACTACCTGGGTGTGTACGAAGAGATGGTGACGGATAATCTGGATCTTTATAATGTGTTTGTGTCGAAAAAATACAGGGCCAGGCTACTGTATAAAGAAGGGAAATATAAAGAAAGCATGGACATGTATGAAGCGGCCATGAATACCCTGGATACTTCGCGTTCCGTACTGGTAAAAGATATTGACGATATGATGTATGCCCGGGCCGAAACAGAAGAGCAGCAATTACTATTGGCAGACGCAGCAGCCAGGAATAAAAAAGCGGAAAGGCGGTTTTTCATCGCAAGCGCCGTAATTGCCTTGCTGCTTATTGCGGGATTGTTCATTATACGTTATATCCGCAGAAGGCAGAAAAACAAACTCGTAAAGTTTAAGCTTGATATGGCGCGTAATATCCACGATGAGACCAATCCGGCATTGCTATACGCCAAAGCATTGATAAAAGCCTCCCGGTCCGATGAGGACAGGGAAAAGATCAATGCAGAGTTGGAAAGCCACCTGGGGCATACGATGGAACTTATCCGCAGCCTGTCGCACGATCTCAAGTCAGACAAACAGTATGTCCTGCACGACCTGGTGGCTAAAACAGAGCAAACGTTGGAAAAGCTAAACACAGGTAATGACTTTGTCTTTAATATCCAGGCGAGCATCGAAAAAAGGAGGTTTATCAGCCATTACCAGTTTTCACAGCTAGTGTCGGTATTGAATGAATGTATGACCAATACCATCAAGCACGCATCATTTAATAAAATAAATGTAACATTTGCCACCAGTGGCAATAAACTGGCAATAACCTATAATGATAATGGCAAAGGCTGGGAAACAATACAGGCCGCCCCGGGTATAGGGATAGGTATCCGGAATATGGAGGAGCGTATCTGGCAACTGAACGGGGAGTGGAAAATAGACAATAATTATCCCGACGGCTACCGGATACATATCTCCAGCTTGCTGCGATAAAACATCTTCCGGGTCTTAAGGACGCAGACCCCGGATATTCAAAAAAAGAACGATCATCCTATGAACAACAAATATAACTCTGTATTAGTGATAGATGACCATAAAATGGTGGCCAATGGCATCAAGCTGCTTATTGGATCTATGTTTGAAAACTTTTACATGGCTCATGACGGCGCAAGCGGTATGAGCAAAGCGTTGCAGCATTTTCCGCAGTTGGTGATCGTGGATTTTTTATTGCCTGATATTACAGGCGATTTGCTGGTACGCGAACTGAAATGCAAAATACCCGCTGCCAAAATGCTGGCTTATTCTTTTTCCTATTCTCCTGATGCGATTATAAAAATGTTGCAATCCGGTATCAACGGTTATGTGATCAAAAAGGATGAAGACGATGAGTTTATCCGGGCGATACACCTGCTTATGGAAGGCAGAGATTACTTTTGCAAAGAAGCCCGGATACATATAGTCAACCGGTTTTCCGGCTCTTCCGATGACTATACCAGCAACCACTTGATCGCCAATACCAAATTCTCTGGTAAGGAACTAGAGCTGGTCAGGTTGCTTTGCAAGCAGAGGACAACAAAAGAGATCAGCAAGCACTTACATCTTTCCGAGCGAACCGTCGAGCAATATAGAAGTAATATAACCCGTCGTATCGGGGCTAAAAATCTTGCAGGGGTTATAAAATTTGCGTTACAACACGGTGTCATCCAGTTGGAGGAATTATAATATGCCGCTGTGAAACGTTGCTGAACCCGATATCGGCAGTTTTGCCTTACCCTGTTTTTCTTTCCTGTAGGATCCGTTTACGGCCAACAGATATTTCATTGCCTTTAAGATATAAGGCACGGCTTGGATATTGTGCATTTTTCAATCAGGAATAAAGCAAGAAGGCTTAGTAGTAATACTAAGCCTTCTTGCTTTTGTCGGAGAAACTGAACATGTCTAGAACAAATCTGCAGAGTATTTAAACAAGAGTAACGTAGTAGTTGGGCTAAGGGATATTGGGGGAAGTGGGGTCTTGAAAATAGTAATTGTATGAACTTGACAGATATATCGGCGCACTTACGATGCCACCGTTGACAGCGCAGTCAGTATACTTTTTTATTGCGCTGATATATCTATGGGTATTCTTCTTTTTGCTATAGGGCCGGAAAGGTAAACCAAGAGAATATCAACGGTTTTGTACAATTTGGAAAAATCGGCAAGTTTTATTTTTGGTCGCACGTATAAAACAATTATCCGTTGATATATGACTAAAAGCCTGGTGTCTAAATGTGGTGGTATTTTTCATAGTGTCTTGTGTCTTTGTTCATAAGTTCAAATACTAAATAATCATGATCGGAAAAATACTTTTTTCGCTTGCCTTCTTACTTCTGGCTACAGCAACGTATGCCACAACCGATACTGCATTGGTAAAAGAGCTGGATATAAGGCTACAGCAATATGATGAGTGCAAAGGGTTTCAGGGGCTGTACTTACATACTGATAAAACCATTTACAGGAACAATGAACATATCTGGTTCTCGGCCTACCAATTAACACCCGCAGATACGCTCGAAAACACACTATTTGTAGTATTGCAACGTATCGGAGAAGATACAATACTATCTGTAAGCAGGTATATAATGCAACATGGAATAGGAAAGGGTAGTATTTACCTGGACGATTCCCTTAAAGGAGGCGATTACCGGTTGCTGGCATTTACCAATATGCAGATGGGGCAGCCTGGCAAGCATGTTTTTCAGCAATTATTTACACTTGAAAGCATTTACCGGGTACAACATACCCTTATTAAAACTGCTGTGGATGCTCCGAAGGTTGCAGGGGAGAATTACAGGGCGAGGTATAAAGTAATACTGGACGATGGTAGTTCGGGCGACAAGGGTAAGGTGACTTATACTTTGCGATCCGATAGCGCTATCATTGCTAATGGATCGCTTATGTTAGCCAACCAGGGTGAAATGACAATCGAAGTGCCCGCATCCTACTGTTACAAGCATCTTTCTTTACAAACGATACTTCATGATGGGAAGAATACATCAAAAGTGGTACAGTCTTTGCGCATTGAACCCGCACTTGATTTTCGCTTTTATCCGGAAAGTGGCCACTTGCTTGAAGGGGTTCCCAACAGGCTTGCTTTTGAGGTATCTTCCGATTCCCTGGTACCCGATGGTTATATGGGTTATATTCTTGAAGACGGGAAACCGTTGGTAGCTATACGGACCGATCAATGGGGAAGAGGCCAGTGTCTCCTCACACCATCAAAAGGTAAACAGTATACTTTGTCCCTGAACAACAATAAAAATTACAACTGTGAATTTCCGGAAGTGGAGCAGGACGGATGTATCATGTCGGTTGCCAATGACGTGGTTACCGATTCAGTAAGGGTAGTGATTCATTCTTCGAAAACGGAAAATGAATACACTTTGTTATTGCATAACTATAAAGAAATTTTTGCAGTACATACGATCAACTTTGCAGGGAAAAATAAAGTTATAACCCTTCCTCTTAGTGGTTTGGAAACTGTAGGGGTACTTACGCTTACCTTGATGGATAAAGACAAGCAGGCTTTGGCGGAGCGCTGCATTTATAATAAAGATGATAACGACCTTATAGTCCGTATTCAAACAGATTCGGCCAGGTATAAAGCGGATTCGAAAGTTGTTGTACGCATAGCGATCAAAGACAACAAAGGTAGACCGGTTAAGGGTGTATTTTCTCTCGGCTGCGTTCTTTCTTTAAGAAGAAATAAGAATCTTATAGTGGATTTACCGGCATTTTACTACGCGGGACAGTATCAGCAATCCGCTCAGCGTCTTGTTGCCAATTTTAATCAAGACGATGCAGCTTCCCTTCATTTGCTATTGCTTATAGACTTTTGGTCGAAGTATCGCTGGGGAAATATGATGCATACTGCTTTTTCGCCCCAACAGTACAATAGGCTGGGTATAGAAGGACGGTTTGAATACGATGCCAGGCCGTTAAAACGCCCAATAGATTATGCAATGATGAAAAGTGATGGTTCGTACACTTTCTCTACCGATAGTAACGGCAGATTTACCCTATACTATAAATCGCTTTACGATGCTCCGGATCGAATGATCAGTATTCTTCCAATAGTAAGCAAGGGTAGGTATGATGATGTTAAGGCGTTCCGTCTTACTTCCGGTTTCGGTATAATTGAACATGTTGGTATGTATGCTGCCCGGAACAATGAATATCCCTTTTTGAGATTAAAAGAGCCTATGCAGCAATATATCTTAAAAGACAAACGCATACTAAAGGAAGTTAAAATCATTTCTGCTGTGGAAAAGGAAACACCTTGGTGTCCCAAAGATTTTGAGTATGTGTCTAAAGATTGCAAGGATTATGTGTGCAGATTTAATGTTCTAAATTGTCTTCGTCATCCTCGTATGGAGGGCGGGACTACACCTCCCATAAAAGATCGTACATATTACTATTATCCCATGTTCAATGATCTGTTCAGAGTCGAAATAATATACCGCGGATGTGCCGATGACTTATACAAAGAAGATAAGCCTGCCGAATTCATGACACATCTGAAAGCTACGTGGAAAAATAAAGAATTTTATGTACGCAGGGATGGTGAACTTGTAGTGGGCAATACACGGGAAAGTACCTTATTCTGGTCACATCAAATAGTAACCAATGATGAAGGCGAAGCAGACGCACAATTTTATACCAATAGTTTATCCGGCGATTTTACCTTGCATTTACAGGGCTTTAGCAAAAAAGGGCCTTTTAGTGCCACACAGCAGTTCTTTGTGACCGACTAAATCCCCCATCATCCATTTTTTCGCGAGATATATACGCTTTCCAGGATAAAACGCTGGCGCTGGCGTTAGCCCGTATTGAAGTATTCATTAACGGGCGAGTTTCTTAAAGAATATCGAAGTGAAAAATCATACTTTTCAAGTGTCCGAGTTTAAGTAGCGGTTACAAACCTTTTGTCAATCCCCCAAACTTTCAGGTTGATCCTAGATTGATCCGCTTTAAATGTTGGTGTGGCTGAATCCGAACCAGCGACCTGCCCGCCGTAGCGGGATCCACTTGCCGGTATAAAAACAGCGAAGCATGGCATTGCTTTTTCTTCGATTCCATTAGGAAGCAGGATTTTCATGATGCTATAAACCCTGAATATATCTTGAGGGTTACGAAGTAAGTGTACATAAGTAAATACATGTAAGCCCCGGATGCCTGAGAAATGCACAGGGGCGATATTGATAATCAAGTATCATTTATTTCCTACAGAAAACCACGTGGTATTTTATGGGGAAGATATAAGCCACACGGGTTTTCACTGGAAAATGAAAACAGGTGTTTTTACTTGTTATCGGCCAGGGCGCAAGTAGTAAATTCGTTGTTCCAAACATCATTATCTAACATTCCGAAAAGAGTAGGAAATTAAAAAAAAACTGATTATGCCAGTATACATGACACAGCCGATGCAAAGCGGAGTTAAGAAAAAAGTTACCTATTACAGGAAGCAAACGGTACCGCATCCAGATCATACTGAAACAGGAAAGTTCACTCAGGATGCTATTGATACTTATTGCAAAGACTATAATGTTCAGAGCAATACTGTAGAAAAAGGGGCTTTCAAAAGTGGTCAAGGTGTTCCGGCCGGAGGGCAGCAAATATAAATTGATGCCTTCCTACTGCGCATCCACTGTATGATTTCGACTTCAGTGCTGAAATACATGCGGACTCATTAAACTCGACACATTTTTTGCGAAAAATGTGTCGCGTTTTTTGTTTTATTAATTCATGGCTGCCAAAGACATCAAAATGCATGCAACGCATGCATTTTACTTCGAAAGAGGAAGCTTTGCAAAAAAATTAATATTTCCTGATAGTATTCTCTCTAACCTCGGACGACTGGATTCGAACCAGCGACCCTCTCACTATAGCGGGGCGCTTATTGGTATAAAACAGCAAAGCCCGGCATTGCTGCCGAGCTTTTGTCTTATTCGTCGAGATAACTAGACACATTTCGAACCAGTTCATTGAAGACTTAAATGAAATTCAACGATTTGTTGAAGTCTACAAAGGAAGTTTACTTTAGTTTATTATCGACCTTAAGTCTGAATAGGGCAAAACGACTGTAATCTGTATATCGTCGGTTCGATCCCGGCTCTACAAAATGACAAGCCTTTCAGCAATTTTGCTGAAAGGCTTTTTTCTTGGGTCGAATATTTGGCATTTCAGAGGCTCACAGAGAACTATCTGGGAAACCAAGCGGAAAAGTTGGGGGAGAAAATTTAAAAGTTATAAAGAATCATCGGGCAATGACAGGAACCTGCCAATGATTATCCCCCAACTTTTCGGCTTGATCCCCTACTTGCTTCCGGTAGCCCATCCCAAACAAGAAACATCCTTGTTCACCTTTGATTGGTAGTCATAACATAATGCAATAAGTACTTTGTATTTAATGAAAATTAAATAAATGAAAATTCTTTTCTTTGTTTTTTTTGTTATATACTTACAGCGACTAAACTTTTAAAATACCAGCTGATCGCTTAATGCCGATAGTCGTCATCGTCCGGGAGTATGATCTGTAGCCGATTTAAACACATCCCGGGGAAATAAACGACAGATATTAAGATTCGCGGGAACATTTTATATGAAAAGGTCGAAAACCATTTGTACCGCATCTGAATAAAGCAGATCAGTATTATTTAACCAACCAAAATCTCAAAACATGAAAAAAAAGTCTGTTTCAGTTGCAGGCCTTGCACTGTTAATGCTTGCCGGTAGCTGTAAAAAGCAAACCTCACCTGATGTTGCCCACCAAAATCAATCAACCTCGAAAATGAATGCGATGTGCGGCGGCCTTAACCAATTTACTTATTACGATTACGGTACGGACATTACAGAAGACGATTTCGTAAAAAACATCAACGATGAAGCCGACGAGAAATTCAATGAGGTGAACCATGCCATGACACTTGGATTACTGAAAATCTACGAAAATAACCCTGAGGTCATGGCCGCTTTGGTAGCAGACATTAATGGCAGCAAAAATAAGGAGCTGAACCTGTATGCTGTGGCTGACAAGTATCCTGAGATTGAGGATGCCATGAGCCAATCGTTCAACGATAGGTTCGGCGACCACAACTGGCGAGGCTATGTAGCTACCCATTATGTGTACGATGTAGCTTATGTGCCACTGATTGGTTTTATGAATCTCGGTACGGTGGATGCAAGCCTGCCTGCTTATGTATCGGAGCCGCTGGAGCTGAACGAAGAAAAGTTTGCCCAGTTTGATGATGATTATCCAATGTGGATTTATAACGGTACCCAGATGAGGTTTACTTCTGTAAACGAAGAGAAAGGCTATTATCTTACCAATCCGATCGTGAGGATAGCCAATGGCTTCAATGGCGATGATACAGAAGAATATCAAAAGATACCAAGCCGGTTTGAAGAAGCGGGCCGCGATATAAGCCTAGCCACAGTGCCGAAAGAAAGGCCGGCCGGAGCAGGCGGTACAGGACCCGTTAATCCTGGCCAGGTAGGGCCGCAATATCCGCAAACAGATGAGTGGCTGACGCACGTTAAATTCCAGGTAAATGAACGTTATGAAAACTGGGGTAAAAGCGAGTATCAATTCGTTTGGGCACAGGCAAGTGCTTTTAACATTGTGAATTTTACCTGGCCGGAGTATTCCACGCATATCAGAAGTATCGAGAAGAATCTGCAAAAAAGCGAGATCGGTACAATGATCCCTTTCTACTTCGATGTTTTTCATTCGGGCAATTATGCTTCAGCTTATAACTTCCTGAAGTTCAGAATTGCTTATATGCCTTCCAATAAGTACTGCTACTATGCAGTAGGTGCTTTTGAAAGAGATTGGGGAAATTCTGGAAAGCATTTATTCACGATATGTACCTATAACGGAACGGTAAAAGGCCCAAGAAAATACCTGAGTGAATGGTACTTTCTTGATGAAGCTACCAACTCCAGTTATCCATTTAATACACGCAATCCTAATTTTCATACTTCTTATTGGAACAATGTCAAAGGTGTACTTCAATTACACAGGTGGAATTTATAATGAGCAAAGCGATCAGCGCCATTTAATAGTGTTGAGAAATTATGAGTCTTTAAAAATTGAATGATAACAAGCAAATTATCAACAAAAAGGTTCGACAATTCCCGTCTCGGCTCCACGAAACATGAAATCCGATCTCCGTAGCATATAAGGAGAAAACAAGATGCTGTTTGTATTTTTGTTGATTTCTAATTCATGCCAACTGGATTCGAACCCAAACTAATGGCAGATCAATAACATCTGAAAATCATCAAAATATAAAAAAAACGACAAAACCCGCTCAGAGAGCGGGTTTTGTCGTTTGTGTCGGGACGACTGGATTCGAACCAGCGACCCCTTGCACCCCATGCAAGTGCGCTACCGGGCTGCGCCACGTCCCGAACATTTCCCCATCCGGTTTTGATTGGGGTGGCGAAGGTAAATAATTTTTTCATTTTTCCATCAGAAAAAAAGAAATAATCTTTGCAATCCCGATGCAAAACATGTCTGACGTTCCATTGCCCTCTCATGAATCCCGTTTCCGGGAGCTGGCTGCCTGTGTATTGATCCCTACTTATAACAATGCCCAGACCCTCGAAGCCGTGATCCGGTCGGTTGCCGCTTATACCGAACGGATCATCGTCGTGAACGATGGCTCTACTGATAATACGGAGCAAATACTGGAACGGTTTCCCTTTGTCCAAACGCTCAGTTATAGCCCGAACAAGGGAAAGGGGAATGCCCTTAAGCGGGGTTTTCGCTTTGCGCTGGAGCTGCATTACCGTTATGCCATTACTATCGATAGCGACGGGCAGCATTATGCCCATGACCTGCCCACTTTTCTTGATGCCATAGAACAGCGCCCCGATTGTCTCATCATAGGAGCCCGCAATATGGACCAGGCGCATATACCTGGTAAAAGCAGCTTTGGGAACCGCTTTTCCAATTTCTGGTTCTGGGTGGAGACGGGTATCCGCCTGCCCGATACGCAATCGGGATACCGTTTGTATCCGTTGCAGCCTATGCGGAAAATGAAATTCTTTACCCGCAAATACGAATTCGAGATCGAAACCCCGGTGCGTATTGCCTGGAAAGGTATCCCGGTGATCAGTGTGCCGGTTTCGGTGTATTATCCCCCGGCCGAGGAACGTATAAGCCACTTCCGGCCCTTCAAGGACTTTACCCGCATCAGCATCCTGAATACCTTTCTCACTTTTATTGCGCTTCTGTGGATACATCCGCGCAACCTTTTCCTGAAGCTTACCAGCCGTAAGGGCTGGGCAGAACTATGGCAGCAGGTGGTGGTGCGTAAAGAGGAAAGCAACCGGCGCAAAGCCGGCAGCATCGCTTTCGGCGTATTTATGGGTATCTTCCCGGTATGGGGTTTCCAACTGGCCATAGGCATCCCTTTGTCCATTTATTTCCGTATGAACAAAGCCCTGTTTTTGTTGGCTGCCAATGTGAGTATCTTCCCTTTTACACCGGTATTCTGGGCTATGAGCATCTATACGGGCAAATGGCTGCTGGGTTACCATGACCTGAGCTTCAAATGGAAAGATATTTCCCTGCAACAATTTAAAGAGGCCGGTGCTGCCTTTTTCCTGGGTGGTGCGGTACTGGCGGCTGGCTTGGGTATTATTGCCTACCTGTTGTCTTTCCTGCTGCTGCAGCTTTTCCGTAAAGAACAATCTATAAAAGAAGTATAGATAACGAAGGCCGCCTAAACAGGAGTTCCCGCCCGTAGCTGTTTGGCGCGTTATTTGTCTTGCAGGATATTATTAATGGTCCTATCCAATGCAAGATTCAGTTCCTGTGGGGTTTCCAGCATAGGGTAGTGCGAGGTGCCTTCTATTTCCGTCAGCGTATAACCGTTCGTTACATGCAGGTCCAGTGCCTCCTTGTTGGTAGGGATATAGGTGACATTGATCAGGTGAACCTTTAATGCCAGCAAGGGCAATCTTTCCCGCTCTATCTTATCCATAGTGAAGAACTGAGGCAGTGTTTGCAGGCCCATCGGCTTATAGGAGTTACGGTAAGCAGCTACAATTTTATCGGTGATCCATTGCGGTGTATCCGCTGTCAGCAATGCCATACGGGCATACTGTTCATTCGTGCCGGCATAATCTTTCCCGGCACTGTCCAGGATACCGGCTACCTGGTCCTGGTATATAGCCGGTAAAGGGGTGGCCACATTTTTGAAATTATCTACCACAATAAAGCCGATAACCGGACCGGGATACTGTGTGGCAGCGATCAGGATAAGGTCGGCACCCAGGGAATGACCTACCAGGATCACATTTTTCAACTCCAGTTGCCTGATGAGCTGTACCACATCATCGGCCATATCTTCGATAGTCCAATAGTCCCGTTCTGTTCCCGATTGCCCGTGTGCGGCAAGGTCCATGGTAACCACCCTGTACTTTTCTACAAAAAAAGAGACTTGTTGGGCCCAATAGCTCTGGTCGATGAAGGAGCCGTGGACAAATAATAAGGTTACTGGCCCTTTGCCGTAGCTATTATAGCTGATAGCGATGTTGTTGTTGGTGATCTTATTCATGATCGGTTTTATTGGATGGGTGAACGATAGCATACAAAGTAAGCTATGCCTGCTGACAACCCTATGTCAGTGGGAAAATGGCAACATTAAATTATTTTTTGCGCCAACGGAAGCTTTGTACGACCGGGATGGCTGTTAAAAAATGATCAAACGGCAACATTCGGCTTTCGCTGCTTGTTGGATAAGCAATCAAACAAGCAGCTTATGAAACGTAGTCTCATGCAATGCCTCGCTATATTGCTTCTATGCCTGGCTGTAATGCCGATCAGGGCACAAAGTGTATTAAAAGAACAAAAAGCGCCTACCATTATGAAATACCTGGTCGATGCTTCGCCCGAATATGCTACCATGGTAAAGGCCATTAATACGGCGCGGCTTACCGAGACCTTTGAAGGCCCCGGCCCTGTAACCATGTTTGCCCCATTAAACAAAGCCTTTGACGTGTTGCCCGCAGGTACTGTCGACAAATGGCTGCAACCGGAAATGATCGATGAGCTGCAAAAGATCCTGACCTATCATGTGATTGCAGGCAATTGGCCTATAAAGGACCTGGAGCAAAAAATAAAAGAAGCTGGCGGAGAATTCCAGGTGCCCACTATAGGCGAACCAGGCAAGCTTTCTTTCGTGATGGAAAATGGCAAGGTCATGGTCAAGGATCAGCAAGGATTCAAAACTGCCCTGGGTATGCCTGTTACGGAGCAAAATGGCATGGTATACCATATCGATAAGATACTGTTGCGTTAAGTTGAAAGAGCGGTAGAGATTTAAACCATTATTTCAATTAATGATGTAATTTTGAGGAGCGGCGGAAGCCGCTCTTTTTCATCATTTCAAGCTCATCCTTGTGCAAAGCAACGAATGTATTTCTGTATTTGATATTTTTAAAATTGGTATCGGTCCCAGCAGTTCGCATACCCTGGGCCCCTGGAAGGCTGCGCTGCAATTTCTGGCTGGTCTGAAACAGCGGTATAACTTTGCGGATATTGTTTCCGTAAAAGTATTGCTGTACGGATCGCTTGCCAAAACAGGTCATGGTCATGGTACCGATGTGGCCGTTATGCTGGGTTTATGCGGAGAAGACCCGGTGACCTTTGATGTCAACAAGATCGACAGTACGGTACAAGAACTGAACCGGGACAGGGTAATGCTCCTGGGCGGTGAGCAGCAAATTCCTTTTAACCCGCAAACCGATATCGAGTTCCTGATGAAGGAATCGTTGCCCTATCATCCCAATGCCCTTACTTTTCTTTGCAGTTTCCGGGACGGTAATTCCATTGCCGAAACGTACTATTCTATCGGCGGTGGTTTTGTAGAGAAAGAAGGAGACACGCAAGGCGGCTCCAATACAGCCGATCTTTATTTCCCTATTGACAATGCCCAGGACCTTTTGCACTGGTGTATCAAAACCGGTCTCAGCATATCGGAGATCGTGATGGAAAACGAGATAGCCTGGCGCAGTGAAACCGAAACACGCATGGGACTGATGAAGATCTGGCATACTATGAAAGACTGTATTTACAGGGGCTGCCACCGCAACGGCAAGTTGCCGGGAGGGCTGGATGTGTCCCGGAGAGCGGCGCCTCTGAACCGCCGGTTGCTAAAGGATAAAACGTATAACAATTACGAGGAATGGCTGTCGAGCGTACGCGAAGGCGGTCATGATTTCAAATACATACTCGATTGGGTAAGTTGTTTTGCCCTGGCGGTAAACGAAGAAAATGCTTCCTTCAGCAGGGTGGTGACCGCACCTACCAATGGCGCCGCCGGCGTTATTCCTGCCGTATTGCAATACTATGTGGCCTTTTGCGACGGGCACGACGAAAATAAGATCATTCAATTCCTGCTTTGTGCTTCGGAGATTGGCAGTATCTTTAAAAAAGGAGCCACCATCTCGGCTGCCATGGGCGGTTGCCAGGCCGAGATCGGCGTATCGTCGGCTATGGCGGCGGCGGCGCTTACCGAATGCCTGGGCGGCAGCGTAAGACAATGCCTTATGGCCTCGGAGATTGCCATGGAGCATCACCTCGGCCTTACCTGCGATCCGGTAGCCGGCCTGGTACAGGTACCCTGTATCGAACGCAATACCATGGGGGCGATCAAAGCTATTACGGCGGCACAGCTAGCGCTACAAAGCAATCCGTACCAGGCCAGGGTTTCGCTTGATGCTGTCGTGAAAACGATGTGGGAAACGGCGCTGGACATGAATACCAAGTATAAAGAAACAGCCGATGGCGGCCTTGCCATCAATATTCCTTTAGGTCTTAGCGAATGTTGATCGCGATGCCAGTACGATAATCGGCATCATGATCTTCTTGTATCCGTAAGGGCATTTCACCGGTTGAAATGCCCTTACGGCTTTATAGTGCCAGTGCCCGGGTCGCTATCTCTCAGCCGCTCCCTCCAAAAATCTTCAGAATCTGGTTTTAGGTTTGCTGCGCAACCCAATGTATGAGATTCTTTTTTGGCGTATTTCTTTTTTGCTGCTGGCAAACAGCAGCAGCCCAAACCACGCTTTCGGGGATAGTAAAAGATAAAGGCAATGGCCTGGGCCTTGAATATGCAACAGTATCCCTGGTAAACCTGGACAAAGGTGCGGTGCAGGACGGTAAGATTACCGACAGTAGCGGCCGTTTTCTCCTGGCAGATCTGCAACCGGGAAAATATATTGTCAAGGCCGATTTTATGGGCTACCGTGAGTCTGTTTCGGATACGATAACGCTTTTGAACCGGCCGGGAATGTTGACCCTGTCGCCCTTGGTGCTCGGTTACGAAGGACAGGGCCTGGAGGCGGTTACCATAACCTCCCGGGCCCCCGTAATCGAAAACAAGGTAGACAAGATCGTTTATAATGCAGCCAATGATGTAACGGCCCAGGGAGGGATAGCCCTGGATATTTTGAAAAAGGTACCCCAGGTATCTGTAGATGCCGATGGCAATGTAGAATTGCAGGGCAACCCGAATATCCGCTTCCTGATCAATGGAAAGCCCTCCGGGGCGCTGGGCAATAGTGTCGTGGATGTCCTTTCTTCCATGCCGGCTTCCGGGATCAAAAGTATAGAAGTGATTACAAGCGCCGGCGCCCGATACGATGCGCAGGGAACCGGGGGGATCATCAATATTATACTCAAGGATAATAAAGCAAAGGGCATTAACGGGAACGTCAGCCTTTCTGCCGGTACCCGGCTGGAAAACGGTTCGGCCAACCTGAATTACCGTAACGGGAATATCGGCTTCAATGCCTTTGTCAGTGGCAATGCGCAAGTCAACTCTCGTGCGCTTAACCGGCAGGAAAGGCAATCGTATGATGCCGGCACGGGAACCAGTACCCGTCTTGTTCAGGACGGCTATACCGATATGCTGCGCAAAGGGTTCCGGGCTGGTATCGGTATGGACTGGGATATGAACAAAAGAAATGTTTTTGCCGCTTCGCTCCAGTACAGCGACTTCAGTAATCGCAGGGAGGGCATTACGCAGCAACAGGAAACCAGCACCAATGCTGCCGGGCAAATAATAACCGATACCTATAGCAGCCGGAATTCCTTAAGCACCTTACACCTCAAGACCCTGGACTGGAGCCTGGATTATAAAAAGAAGCTGGGCACCGACGGTCATGAGCTGGCATTGCAGTACACGGGAAGCATGGGCACGCCGGATATGGATTCCAGGCAATCGCAGACGTATAAAAATGAAACAAGCGCTTACAGCGGGAATGCTGTTTTAAATCCCGGGAAGGACAGGCAACATAACCTTTCCCTGGATTATCAGTACCCACTTAGCCGGTCTTTTATGCTTGAAGCGGGCGTCAAAGGCAGCTTTCAACATATCGAAAGCAACAACGGGCAAAGCGTATTGTCCCCTGCAACAGACCAATATATTGATGCGCCGGGACTTTCTTACCACCTGAATTATGATCTGTCTGTTTATGCTGCATACCTCTCGGCTTCCTGGCAGCTCCTGCATTGGCTTGATGTAAAAGCAGGATTGAGAACGGAGCATACGGCCATCAAGCTGGATTACAACAATACGCATATCCCGTCTTATACCACCCTGGTACCATCGCTCCTGCTGTCGCACGAGTTTTCCCCAAAAGAACGTTTAAAGCTGGCTTACAGCCGCAGGCTGGAAAGGCCCGATTACGAAGAGCTGAACCCTTTCCTGAACCTTAGCGATCCTTACAATATCAGCACGGGCAACCCTTACCTGAAGCCGGAGATGGCCAATAATATTGAGCTGGGGTATAGCCGGTCCTTTGATAACGGCATCAATTTTTACCTGGCTTTATCGGAAAGGATCAATACCAACGATGTCAAATCATTCACCGCATTTTACCCCGTATATACTGTTGGCGATTCCGCTTACTACAATGTTTCCGTTACCGACAGGCGCAATGTAGGCAAAGAGTATAATTCGGGACTTATACTTACCGGTACGGTGCCGGTGAGGGACCTTAGCCTCAGGGCCAATGTGATGCTGATCCACAAACATATTGTCGTGGACATGCCCGGTGCCAGCCCGGTAACCAATGCTATCACAGCAAGGATCAACCTGAATGCCGCTTATACGCTGCCCGCCGGCTTGCTAGCCGAAGCCTTTGGCAATTACCGTTCCGGTTTTGTGAGCATACAGGGAAAGCAGCCGCAAATGTTCACGTATACCTTTGCCCTTCGTAAGCAGCTCTGGAACGACAAAGCAAGCATCGGTATTACTGCTACCAATATATTCAGCAAATACATCAGCCAGGAAACGACGATCGCTACAGCGGGCTATACGGCTTATTCGGTAAGGGAGCTGCCTTTTCGCTCGGTGGGCCTTACGTTCAGCTATAAGTTCGGGAAACTTGATTTTGGTAAAAAGCAGGATAAGCCAATGCCGGAGCCGGATCACCTGCCCTCTGAAAATTAAATTAAAGCATTCTCATGGTACAACGCAGTTTATTGCTCTTGCTTTTATTACCCTTCGTTGCCCGGGGGCAAGCGGCCGATACGGTCCCGCATCCGGTTGCCAAACCTTTTCAGCTCAAACAGGTATATGCTCCGGCGGCTTTGATGGCTACGGGAGTGTTTACCGCAACGGCATTCCAGGATCAGATCAAATACAAGATCGCCTCGGAGCGCAATATACATTTGGCCAACTTCTACAGCCCGATAGATAACTACCTGCAATATGCGCCTATTCCCATAGCCTATGGCCTGGACCTGCTGGGGATCCCCTCCAAAAATGACCTGGCCAACAGGACAGCTATTTTAATAAAAGGAGAATTGATGATGCTGGTATCGGTAAATGCCCTGAAGTATGGTATCCGGGAAGAGCGGCCCGATGGCGGTAATTTTCATTCGTTCCCCTCGGGGCACACGGCACAAGCCTTTGCTGCAGCTACTTTCCTCAGCGAAGAGTATAAAGACAGGCTGCCCTGGATACCTTATGCCGCTTATGGCGCTGCAGGGATAACGGGTGCATTGCGTATTGCCAATAACCGGCATTATATCGGTGATGTCTTAATGGGAGCGGGTATGGGCATCCTTTCCATGAAGGTGGCTTACTGGACACACCGTTATGTATGGGGAAGAAAGAAAAAGGTGCATCGTTATCCGCCGGAATAAGACCTCCTGTTTTGTTGAGAGCCTTATGCCGAAAGCTTTACCGGATATCCATCCTTATCCGCCAGTTCTTGGGCAAGTAGTTATTCATGCGGTTGGGCAGCCATTTGCCCCATCCCAATGCCAGGCCTTCGAACGTGGCTACCTGCCAGCCTTTTACCGGGTTGTCCTTATGCACTTCTTCTTTTTTGAGAAACAATAAAGCATCTTCTTTGCTCAGCGCAATCTTTGCGACATGGCCTGATAAATGGATGCTCAGGGCCAGCTCATGATCCGGGATTACATCTTTACCCGCGATCTTGCCCAGGGCAGTCCCTGTTTTTTTGATGCGCAAAACCGGTTGCAGTTGTTTTAAGTCTTTGAGGTGTGCGGTATGTACCCCGTAATAGTCGCCATTGCGTTCTACCGCGGTGAAGTCGTTATCCAGGAAGCTTGTCCAGCGATGCGTTTCGTCTTTTTCCTTGCTCTTATTCCCTTTATGTTGCTCTTTCTGCTTGTCTTTCCGGGAGCCGGTAACTGCAGCAGCATCGGCATCCCCGCTTTTGCGGAATGCAGCCAGGAAAAAGCCTTCCCCTTGTACTTTCCAGGGATAAAAGCGATAACCCGGCGCATGTTGCGCAGGCGATTGCGTCACCGTAATATTCCAGGAAGGGTCGACAGGAATGGCCTGCGGTTCCAGCAGCAGCTCTTTGCCGATCCAGTCGCTTATATGCTCATTCTCCTCGGCAGAGTAAGAGCAGGTTGCATACAGGAGGATACCGCCGGGTTTCAATGCGGGCATTACATCGGCCAATATCCTTTTCTGTCTTTCGCTGCAAAGCTTTACATGTTCAGCCGACCACTCGTCAACAGCTTCTTCATCTTTACGCCAGAGGCCGGAGCCGGTACAGGGAGCATCTACCAGCATCACATCAAAATAGCCGGGCAGGCGGGCAAAATCTTTAGGGTCGTTATTGCTGACCCAGGTATTCATCTGTCCCCAACGGGTCAGGTTTTCGGCCAGGATAGCAGCCCTGGTCTGGATCACTTCGTTGGCGATAAGCAAGTCGTCGGTGCGGAGCAAGGAAGCCAGTAAAGTGCTTTTTCCGCCAGGTGCGGCGCAAAGGTCCAGTATCCGCAAAGGTGCTTCCTGTCGTTGTACCAGGCTGCGGAAAGCATGCTCAACGAACATAGAAGAGGCTTCCTGTACATAGTAGGCGCCTGCATGAAACAAGGGGTCGAGCGTAAACACAGGCCGCTGCTCCAGGTAGCAGCCTTCACTGCTCCAGGGTACTTTGCTGCTTATAGAAGCAGGTGCCGGCATCTTGGCCGTATTCCAACGGATCGATGTGACCGGCGGTTGCCGGTGCGCATCCAGCAAGGCAGCCTCGTCCAGCGGACCTATACCCGGCACCGGGCTGATCTGGGGTACTATCTTTTTTAATTTATCGGGTAGTGAAGCCACTTGTTAATATTGACAGGTTGGGAAAAGATGGGCTACAGGCCAATGCCGATGCCCATTTCAAACAGTTCTGCATTGGCCATATGGGTTTTGAGTATGGCGGAGAAAAATACTTCTTTTACCGGGCCTTTTTCTTTTTGCACCAGGTAAAAGTTGCCGCCCAGCTTCTGGTAAAGGTTTTCCTTTTGCTCATCCATCTTATGCAGGTAATAGCCCAGTTGGAACAAGATACCCAGCCTGCCTAACAGGAACTCATTGCCCAGGAAGGCCGCCGCCTGTGTGGAATGCGAAAATTCGGATCCCTGGAAATGCTCGATGCTCTTGAGCTTGGCATATTTGGCTGTATTGTAATAATAGTCGAGGCCTGCATACACCTTGTTTTTGCTCCAGTATCTTTTGCTGGCAAACAGGGCGCCCATATACACGGGGTTCAGCGGGCCATCGGCCGGGGCATTTTCTATAAAAGCGATGCTGGCCCTGGCCTGGAACAGCCAGCGATTGGATAAGGGCGCCAGGTTACGTTTGATCTTTTCGGGGGTGGAAGTTACCGGGAAATAACGTACACCGATGTGGGCGCCGTACATATTAATGCCCAGGTTGGGTTGCTGGAATGCTGCATTGGATACATGCGAAAAATTAAGACCGGCCTGGAGGTCCCAGTGTTCGCTGAAGCGCCAGCGTATATCCGCGGAAAAAGGGCTGATATTGTTCCAATGGCCACCTATGGCCACATTCTCCGTATTGGTAACGGGCAGACGCTCATAAGGCTTGGTGTCGTAACAAACGCCCATGCCGGCTCTGAAGGTCCATTCGAAATTACCCCTGCGGATAAGGGGCAATTGGATATTGGGAAAAATGCCGAACACTTGTCCATAAATACCCGGCAGGTTGTAGTTGTTGTAATAAAAGCCCAATCCTAGTTGCGGGTACCTGCGGCGCTGCTGCCAGTCTTTCTGGCCGTAGGTTTTCTTCACCAGATTGATCTCTACCGAATAGGATTGGTCCGGTATGGGTCCGGTAAACCTGGCATTGTGCTTCAGTATTTTGCCGATCATTACATTGCTCTCTATGCCAAACCCGCTCCAGGCTGGCTGTTGCTGGGCAAAGCCGTTCAGACTTACATACAGGAACAGGGATAGGATAAAGAACAAACGCATCGTAACGACAAGTACTTAGGGGTTACTGTAGATTTTATATTTGGCCAATTTCCAGAGATGCAGCCTGTGCTGCAAAGATACCCTGAGCACGCCACGGCCATATTTCATACTCCTGCTGAAATTAATGCTGGAAGCTTCTTCAAAATACTTGGTAGGGCAGGTGATCTCTGCAATCTCGTATCCTTTCATGAAGATCTGGGAAAGCATTTCGTTGTCAAAAACGAAATCGTCGTTGTTGGCATTGAAATTAATATTGCGCAGCACTTCGCCAGAAAAGGCACGGTAACCGGTATGGTACTCACTTAGCTTCTGCCCGATCATCACATTTTCGAACAGGGTAAGGAAGCGGTTGAAGATATATTTGTACATCGGCATACCGCCGTTCAAAGCGCCTTTCCCTAGTATACGGGAACCCAGTACCACAGGATAGAGGCCGCTGGCAATGACATGGCACATGGAAGGGATAAGCTTGGGCGTGTACTGGTAATCGGGGTGCAGCATGATCACGATGTCGGCATTCAGCTCCAAAGCCTTGTTGTAGCAGGTTTTCTGGTTGCCGCCGTAGCCTTTGTTTTTTTCGTGCCTGATGATGTGCCGGATACCCAGCCTGCGGCCCACTTCCGAGGTTTCGTCCTTACTATGATCGTCTACCAGCACCACTTCATCTACTATGTCAAAAGGAATTTCGTTATAAGTCCTTTCCAGGGTAAGTGCAGCGTTATAAGCAGGTAGTACGACTACTATTTTTTTTCCGTGTAGCATTTAATTATTTTAGAGTTCGGGTCCCAATTTTTTAATATTCCACCTATAGACAAGAAATAGGTCAGTTTACCCTTATTGGCATACCCGTTACCACCAGATTACTCGTGGCTTTCGATAGTAAAATACCTTTTTCGTTGAAAACATGTACTTCGGCATTAATAATTTTTTTCCCCTGTCTTACAATCTCGGCTACCGCAGTTATCCTTTCCCCTTCGGCTGCGGCGTAGAGGAAATCCAGGTTGAGGGAAACGCTGGTATAATGGGCTGCGGCTTCCAGCGATACGATGGCCCAGCCCAGGCATTCATCCACCACCAGCGACATCATGCCGCCGTGGATATTGCCATAAGGGTTGCACATCTCTTTCCTGATGAGCACCGAAAGGCTTACTTTTCCCCTTTCGGCTGCTTCCAGCCGGGGTTTCAGCCAATTGCCCGCAGGTGACCTGGAATCGTCAATTTCCATCCCTATCATACCCTGAATTGCTTCCAGCACCTTTGTTACCATTCTCTTACATAAATTTTAAACCGTGCAAAGCTACAATCTATTATCTTTGTTTCCTCGAAAAAATCACAGATTATATGACTATCACTCAATTAGAATATGTGGTGTCTGTAGCTACCTATAAAAGCTTTGTGGCGGCTGCCGAAAAAAGCTTTGTAACACAGCCCACGCTCAGTATGCAGATACATAAGCTGGAAGAAGAGCTGAACGTAAGGCTGTTCGACCGCAACAAGCATCCCATCGCTACTACAGAAGTGGGCGAAGAGATCGTAAAGCAGGCAAAAGTGATCCTGGCCGAAGCCGCCAAGATCCAGGAGCTGATCCAGCACCGTCAGGGTACGGTGGCCGGTAGCTTCAGGGTAGGGATCATCCCCACGCTGGCGCCCTTTATACTGCCCCAATTGCTTGAAAACCACGCCAAAGCCCATCCTGAGCTGAAATTGGTGGTTACAGAGCTGCAAACCAAGGACATCCTGCGCAAGCTGAAAGACGATGAGATCGATTGCGGCCTGCTAAGCACGCCCCTGGAAGACAATCATATCAAAGAATACCCGTTGTTCTACGAATCGTTGGTCGCCTATTTTGGTAAGGATGAAAAAGCCCTCCAGAAAAGGACAGTTACACCCGATGATATCGATATGAAGCGTATCTGGATGCTGAACGAAGGCAATTGCCTGCGCAACCAGATCATGAACCTTTGCAGCGAGCATATTGAAAAGCTCCAGGAAAGCCGCCCTTACCAATACGAATCGGGTAATGTGGAGACCTTACGTAAAATGGTAGACAAGAACGGCGGTATGACGATACTGCCTGAACTGGCCACTTTTGAGTTTACCGAGGAGCAAAGCGAAAATGTACGCTATTTCGATGCCGAAGAACCGGTACGCGAAATTTCCCTGGTAACCAACGACCATTTTGTAAGGCTTACAGTATTGCAAACCCTGATGGACGAAATCCTGAAGCTGGTCCCTGAAAAAATGAGGGTACAGAAGAAAAACCGGAAGATACTGCGGATACAGACGGCCAAATTGTAAGCCGCACGCTGTACGAGAATATATAAAAGAGGAAGCTTCCGCATGATGAGGGAGCTTCCTCTTTGTTTCCGCCATCGTTGGTGTTTTTCACCAACGATGAAAACCTTTTTTGCTGTTGGTGAAAAACACCAACAGCGGCGTAGTGAACATCTAGCGCTCTAATACCGCTACCCTGGCTTGTTTTTTAATCATCTTTGTTGTTTCCCACCTGGACTGCCTCTTTTGAGTCAGCCCCTATATAGCAGTAGGTCCTTTATTACCGGATGAGGGTAATATCTCCTTTCTGGTGTAATTCCTTTTTGTTGCTGCCCACCTGGTAATCGACCCGGTAGAAGTAAACGCCGGCATCGGCGTAGGCGCCGTCAGCATATTTGCCGTTCCAGCCTTTTAAAGGGTCGATGCTCTGGAAAACCCTTTCCCCATAACGGTTGTAGACAGATAAGGTGTATGGCTTTACAGACCGGCACCCGGCCGAAAATACCGGTACGAAATCGTCGTTGAGCCCGTCGCTATTCGGGGAAAAAGCCGTGGGTATGTTCAGGTGGCAATGGCATAGGTCCACCTGTACAGTATCGGAAGCATAGCAACCATCGTTATTGGTCCTGAGCCAATACTTCCCCGAGGCTTGTATCTCTATTGCTCGTTGCGTAGCCCCGGTCGACCAGAGGTAGCTATCGGCAGTGGTATGGCTGATAAGCGTAACCGAACCGTCGCAATCGTCCGGGTCGTAGCCTATCCTGGCGATACCGGCGGGATTCGCTTTCACGTTTATCGTATCCACATAGTAAGTGCATGGCGCTGCTGAGGTATAGCGTACCCAGTAAGTGCCTGCTGCCGTAATGCTCCTGGTAGCGGCGGTACTGCCGTCATCCCAGGTATAGTCGCTGCCGCCGGGAGGTGCCTGGAGCGTTATCGCCGTAAAGCTGCCGCAGATCAGGGTATCCCTTCGGGTGGAAACTCTTTCTTTTATAGGAAAAACCACCTGGTTGGGGAAATTGCCGAAATTGCCGGAGCCTCCGGAATAGGCCAGGAAAGAATCTACATACACCGCACCGCTGCCGGCAATATCCGGGTTATTGATTACGCCCAGGTGATAGGCGTCGTCGTATCGTTGGAAATATACTTTGTCTTTAAAGGTCCTGAGAAAGAAAGATTCGAATGAGTAAAGGCTATCCGTTTTGTAAACATCATATTTGGAATTGACGATAGCGGCAGAGTCCCATAAGCTCATGTCGTATTGGGATATGGTAGAACCACAGATATAACTGACCGGGGCCATCTGGTTGACCGGGCCTATCAGGTTGACGTATAATTTGGAATTATCGGGCGAGAAGGCAACGTTGTTGGCCGAACCCAGGTTTCTTACAAAAATCTCGTTGGAAACAACGCCTGTAGCAGGATCGAATTTATAGGCAAGCAGCCCCGCGGCATGCTGGGCAATGGTAGTACCCGGATTTTTGCTGTTCATATCCATTGGTGGGAAATTATAATTGGTCACTGGTCCCAGCGGACCGTCGGGATACAAGCTGCCGAAGTCTCCGTTTGCCACTGCTACAGCAATCATTTTCCTGTCGGGCGATACTGCCATATGACAGCTTTCATAAGCCTGGGGCATCGGGAGCCCTATGGTGAGAGGTGGCGGCGGGGAAGAAGTAGCGATCCTGGACCCTGTAATGGTAGAAACCACGGGTGTAGGATCAAGGCCGGTACTAGTAATGTGAAATGCTTTGAAGTAAGGGCTGTAAAAGAAATTGGGGTCCGACATGCTGTGGCCCAATAGCCAGATGTCGCAATGGTCGCCGGGTACGGCGATAATGCTTTGGGTAAGTATGGAATCGATAAAGATACCTTTAGAACCGGCTACTACGGCGCCATTGCCCCCGTCCAGGCTAAGGTCTACGACGGAATAATACAGGTTAAAGCTCATGAAGCCTGCATCCGGAATAGCGGATGCACTTTCCCTGTGCACGGACTCCGTATGGAAGATGTAGTATTTATCGGGATCGTCGATAAAGGGCACAATGCATACGCCATGATTGCCTACGGAGGGAAAAGGCCCCGGTACCAGATCGGCGCCATTGAGCATGATCGCATGGTTCTTGTTATAGCAATTGATACCATCGGTATAAAGCAGCAAAGCCCCGGTTTGTGGAGAAGCCAGGGTGGCGGTGCCGAAGAAAGGGGCATAGCCCGGTGTCGGTATCGCTACCGGTGGCCCGGCGTTGAAATCGAGCCCGCCTCCTTCCCCGAAATTCCATATGCTGTTGGCCCTGATGAAATCGGGCTGTTCCATAAAAGATTGCGCGGCTGCGGTAGCAGCCGTGATACAGCAAAGCCCTATGAAGAGCGGTCTTAAAAGATTCATAAGCGTATGATCGGATCAAAACAGGCAATAGTTTTCCTGCAGGCGCCTGTCCTGGTTTTTAGCGTGATGATATGTTTAACGGAACATGGTTGGTGACAGGCAGGATTACCTGTTAAGGGCGATCATATGATTCCCCTTTTTATCTTCTTTTTTGAAAAGACGTCTAATGATGATCGAATCTTAGAAGAAGAAAGCCTCTTTTTTAACCGTCAAAAGAAAGCCCTTTGCTTACCCTTCCCGGCATATCGGGGGCTTATAGCAGAAAGACAAAGCGGTGCTCCTAAACGTTGGCAGGAAATAACATCCGGCAAGAAAACACAATAAAAGTCTTTCCTGCCGCGCTTTTCAGAGTATGGTAACAAGATTGACTCTTAGCAGGGACGAAATATGGCCGGATAAAGATGGCATGAAAAAGCGGCTCAGCATTTGATTGCTAAAGCCGCCTTTTTTCTTGTTCCAGGTATATATGATAGAAGCCGCAGGGGCTGTAGTTGTCCTCAGAAACTAATCCATTCCGGATGAGTATTGAACTCTTTGTCTTTGAAAATGACCGAAAAGAGGCCGGGGCCTTTATGGCTGCGGTAGAGCTTTACATCCAGGCGATACTTATGCCCGAGTTTTAAGATCTGGTTTTTCCCGTTAACAATAATGCATTGGGTTTCACAGGTATAAAAAGAACCGCCTTGTACTTCTTCCATGACCTGGAGCCTGGTCAGCTCCTCCTGGAATAGCTCTTCATCTGTGATCTGTATCCCGGCAGGTACCAGCTCGTACTTTTCCGTAAAGATCTTGATCTGGGCATTGGTCTTTACCAGGTTGGGATCTGTGTTCCGGTCATAGATATTGAAACGCTCACCGACCATGGAATAATAGAGGGTACAATTAAGAAGCTGTGTCATAGCCAGGTTTTTGGTGTTAAAGGAAATTGTTTTCGCTTGCTTTTTGGCGTTATGTTTGTGTTACCTGTGGTTATTGATCGTGCTGTCCATGTGCCTTTGTTCTTTGGGGTCGGTATTACCCTGTTGGTTGGATGGGTAATGTTCCATTTTGTGCTGGCTGTCTTCTTTCTTCTTTTTATTCATTTTGCCGGTGCTGTCTTTTTTCCTGGACTTCTTCATATTGTCCTGCTGCATTTCGGTCTTATCCTTGTCCTTAGGTTGTTTTTGTTGTGTATTGTCTTGCGCGTGGGTCGTATTGATGTGTGCCAGTATGCCTATGGCCGTTATCAGGATCAGCTTTTTCATATCGTTAAAGTTTTGGCAGTTTTTAATAACAATGTAGCCCTGGACGTGCCTGTTGATTTTAGGGCAAAAAATATGCCAGGTAAGGGCCCGGTTCAGGATCAATGTTTTGTTGGGAAAGGGGGCAAAAGCGCCGGGGAATCCGGTGCCGGGACCGTGGCGGTTTATCCTCAATTGAGGAATGCCCCAATAATAACCCGCTTGTTAGCATAAAGCTAAAGCGGGGATCCGGGTCTTTCCATGCTGCCCGGGCTGACTGTAAACAGGTTCAAAACAGGTGATTTTAGGTACTTATCCGGGAGTTTGGCTACCCCTGGCTGCCTATAAGTTAAATAATTAGACTAATTTCGGCGCTGAATTTGAAGAAAGGACGCAGGTTGCGGCCTTAATTATTTAATCAATTCAATATCCATTGACTTTCGACGATTTTCAATTAGATGACGATGTGCTGGATGGCATCCATGCTATGGGGTACCGTACGCCAACCCCTATACAGCAGGAGGCTATACCTTTGATCCTGGCAGGAAAGGACCTGATCGCCTGCGCCCAGACAGGCACGGGTAAAACAGCAGCTTTCATGCTTCCTTTGCTGCATAAAATACTGCAATTGCCGGCCGACGGCATCAATACGCTTATACTGGTTCCCACCCGGGAGCTGGCCATACAGATCGACCACCAGGTCGAGGCCATGGGCTATTACCTGAATGTGAAATCGATAGCCGTTTATGGCGGGGGCAGCGGACAGGGATGGGTACAGCAAAAACAGGCCCTTACCAAAGGCGCCGATATTATTATTGCTACACCCGGCAGGCTGATCGCACAGATGCAGATGGGGGGAATGGATTTTTCCAAAATAGAACACCTGGTACTGGATGAGGCCGACCGGATGCTGGATATGGGATTCTACGACGATATCATCAAGATCGTAAATGCCCTCCCTAAAGAGCGGCAGACCCTTTGCTTCAGCGCTACTATGCCGCCCCGTATCCGCAAACTTACGCACCAGATACAGCACAATCCCGAGCAGATCAATATCGCTATGTCGAAACCGGCAGAAGGCATCCGCCAACTGGCTTACCTGGCGCATGACGAGCAAAAGCATAAGCTCATTATGCAATTGTTCAAAGAAGGCAAGTACAAATCAGTGATCATTTTCTCCTCCAGCAAGGAAAAGGTAAAACGCCTGGAAGGAGAGTTGCGCAGGGCAAAGATCAATGCCAAGGCCTTCCACTCCGACCTGGTACAGGAAGAAAGGGAAAAGCTGATGCTTGATTTTAAAAACCAGAAGATCGACGTACTGGTAGGAACCGATGTATTGTCAAGGGGCATCCATGTGGAAGGTATCGATCTTGTGGTGAACTATGACGTGCCGCCCGATCCCGAAGATTACGTACACCGCATAGGCCGTACGGCCAGGGCGGCAAGCACCGGAACGGCAATTACCTTCGTGAATGAAAAAGATATGCGTCGTTTCCTTTCTATCGAAAAGCTGATCGGCAGAACGATAGAGCAGGTCCCTTTGCCCGAAGAATATGGCCCTGGGCCTGTGTATAGCGCTTCAAGGCCACGACCCCAGGGCGGCGCTTCGTCCAGGGACGGTAAGCAGGGGAAAGGTGGTGGTAAAGGCGGCAAGTACTTTAAGCACAAACCTAAAAATAAGGACCAGGGGCATTCCCGATCCCAGGGACCGCAACAATAATAAGCTATTCCAAATGAAAACGCCATCCCGCAAGGGATGGCATTTTTATGGATGGATACAAATAAATGACTAACGGATGATCAGTTGCTGCACTTTACCGGCAGGCGCACCTGCTTTTCCTATCCTGATATAATACACGCCTGGGGCAAGACCTTTAAGCGAAACGTGGTTTTCGTACTTGTTCAGTGCCTGCTGCCTTACTTTCTGACCCAGCATATTGGCAATAGTGATCTCGTAAGACGGTAAAGCGGCTTCCTTGCCGATACTTATCGTAACCGCATCCCTGGCAGGGTTGGGATACAAGGTAAACGACAGGCTGCTTCCGTTCACTTCATCTATACCGGTAGGGCAATTGACGGTAAGCTGTTGCTGTTGCTCTGTCGTATTGCCGTGGCCGTCGCTGTAACGCCAGCGTACGGTATAAGTCCCGGCTACCGTAAAGTTAAGCGAGTCGGTGGTGGCAACTACAGCACCGGCGCAATTGTCCATAGCTGATGGTGGTGTAAGGCTATAGGGGCAGTTGCCCTGCAAGGCGGGCAGGGTAGCCAGGGCAGGAACCGGTGCTGTGGTGTCCTGTATAATTACCTGTTGTGTTTGTGTAGTCGTATCATAACCGTTTACAAAGGTCCAGGTTACGGTAAAAGTACCTTGCTGGTTGTACGTTAGCGGGTCGGTGGTAGTACCGGTTATGGTCGCGTTGCCGGCTGTAGCCGTAGGGGCGGTAAGGGTAGTAGTGCATTCGGCCTTTACTGTTGCCAGCGGCATGGTATCGGGTACCGGCGAGCTATAGGTATGCAGGATCAGCTCATTGGCAATACGGCCGGCTACGCTGCCGGTATCGATCACCTGGAAAGTAGTGCCATCTATAATCTCAAAAATAGAAGGGCTGGAAAAATTAGTAGCACTGGCCAGGGCAAAGTCTCCGGTAGTCGGGTCAACGGCAAAGGATTTGCCATAAGCAAACGAAAAAGCATTGCCGCTCAGGTTACTGGTGTAAAGAGCTGTGGTCGGTATATTGGGGCTTGCGATATTGTAAGCATGCACACTTTTACCCGAGAGGAAATACAGTTTATTAACGGCAAGTCTTAGCTGGGCTGCGTTGGTAATACCGGTAAGGGTAATGGCCGGGTTGAGCAGGTCGCTGTTACCGGGTTCCAGCTTTACCAATACGGATGTGCCCGATACTTTTCCCAACAGCCAGATGCAACTGTTGGCGGCATCATATTGCATGCCGGCTATCGATCCTATTCCGGGCAGGATCGTATTTGTAGCGGTGTTAGTGGCAGTATCCACCTTTACGATCTTGCTGCCGATGGATACATACATAAAGCCGTTGGCCTGTACCATATAGCTGGCGTAAGAGCTGAGCATGGAAGTAGGATCGGTAACCGGTGTGAGGGTAAGGCTATTGAGGTCGAGCATCTGCAGGGTACTGCCCGTGGCCATACTCAGGTATCCTTTGGTGTTGCTGGCTTTACCGGCACATTGTATGCCGCCGATGGTCGTAAATGTTTTGAGGCTGTCGAAAGACGGATACGCTGTGATGGCCAGTTTTACAGGGTTGCTGCCTTTGCCGCAGAATACCGCTTTATTGCCGAATAGCTCGAAATCCTGCAGCACATCGATGCCGGTCGTACTGTTGGCTGTCTGGTACAAGGCGCCGGAAGTAGTCGTTACGGCGAGAGGATTGGTGCGGGATACTTTGTACACATCGCCGGTAGGCGTACCAAAATTACCTTCGGCTACCACAAGAAGATCAAAAGTCTTGTTTTGCGCAGCCAGGAATTGCACACTGCACAAGGCTGCGAGGCCCAGTAAAAATTTTTTCATTTTCCTTTCAGGAATTTAACGATAAAAAATAACGGGAAAATAAAATTGCAGATAGTCGGGAAAGGCTTGCCTGCATTTATGTTTTTTCTCCGAAAACCAAATACGAAAACTAAAGGCAGGTCTCCTGGCTCAGTCCATTACATTCCGCCTTCCCATCTTGCAGACAGTGGCTTGTTGAAATGCTTTTACAGACTTTACAGTTGCGGGAACAGCCCCCGGATTAAACGGGGTTCCCTTTTAATTCTTCACAGGGAAGAAACCTAAAGCGGCGCGAAGGTAATAAGAAATTGTACGCGGCCAAGGATTTTTTGAAGGATAAATTACAACTGGTATATACAGGAACAATCGTGTTCCGTAGTCCTTATTTGCCGATATAATACTTAAGACCTACATTGAAGACAGAGTTCTTAATCGACTTGCCGTCGATAGTAATATAGGAAGTAAGGCCATGACGGTATTGTGTATTGACAGAAAATCTTTTGCTCAATTTATAATCGAGCTGGGCTTTGATGCCGGCATCCCAGTCGTTAATACTCCTGGTGGGTAACCGGGTAGCATCCATGAGGCCGCTGGTCTGGCCGCTTTTCCTGTTCAGGTTACGGTTAAGGCTTTTGTACACATCTCCGCCTACCGATAAGGCGATATTGTCCGTTGCTTTGACGCCGATCACGGGTGCAAAACCTATAGAAATAATATTATTGGTGTAATTCAGTTGCACATCTTCTGCGGTACTCGAAGAACCAAAATCGCTGGAGCCTAATCCTTCGAACCCTGGCTGTGCGGGCAGTACTTCTGAATAACGTACTTGTGTAGCGGCCAGGGATACATTGGCTTCGGCAAATATCCTGGCGTTAATGTCTTTCCGGGCTACAATGCCCACATTGTACTGTACATCGCCGGTGCTGGGTTTGCCGATATTGGCAGCGATACCGAGGTTCAGGCTTTTCCTGTCGGGACGAGGCGGTGCATCCTGGAATAAATAATTGACGTTCTTGTTGCCGTTACCAGGTGCCGGCTTGTCCTGCCGGGCCAGGTGATTGTTGTTTGCAGTTGCTTTGTCTGCCGGCTCCTGCGCGGGCTGTACTTGTGTTGCCACTACAGGCACTGCTTTAACAAGGGTGTCGTTCCCGGTTGTTTGCTGGTGGCCAACAACTGCGTGATAGGCAACATTGGATTGTCTTGTGGTCTTTTGTTCAGTGGCTGTAGCGGTTTTGTTTTGCGTATCCGGGATCACCTGGTTATTGCGGGCATCAGGCGTAGTTGGGGTTGTGGCAAGAGTATTTCCGTTGCCGTTAAGGGCTGCAGGTCGTATTTTATCCTCTTTGAGCATATAGTAAGTACCTAGTCCCGTCGTTAGCAACAATGCCACCGCCGCCGCTGCTTTCCATACCGGCAGCAGGAACAGTACATTACGGGAGGCAGCAGGCGGATGCAAAGCTTGCTGCATCTTTTCCCAGGCCGCATCGGGCGGTGTATATTCCTGCTCTTCCAGCAGTTGCTTCATCCGTTTTTCCAGGTCACTCGTCTTCATATGCTCGTTTTGTTTTTAGTTAAGGAGCTGCACTGCTCCCTGAGATTCTTTCTTGCCTGGTGCAGCAACCAGTAAGAATGGTTCTCGGTAATGCCTAAAAGTCCGGCAATTTCTTTATGGTTATAGGCTTCGAATATATGCAGGTTAAAAACTACCTTTTGTTTTTCGGGCAGAATGTGTAACAGGTCCAATACATCGTTTGTCGAGAATTTCTCGATAATATCATTGGCAACAAATCCTTCATGGTGGGGGAGTTCGTAATTGCTGTAGACCGTGTTGTTATCCACTTCAAACCGGAGCGATTTGCTGGTGCGGAGCTGGTCTATACAGGTCCGGGTCATTATCTTCTTAATCCAGCCTTCAAAGGAACCCTGGTTGCGGAATTGATCGAGATGGGCATAGATCTTCAGAAAACCGTCGTGTACCCATTGTTCTGCATCTTCTTTGTTGCCGGCGTAGCGGATCGCTATTTTCATGAGTGTGCTATAGTAGGCGTAATAGAATTCCTTTTGCATTAAAGGCTTACCCTTAATACATCCTTCGATTACGGTTTGTAGTTTTTCTCCCGCTAACGCCATCAAATTTGCCGATCGTATAGTTTTTTGACTACAGCGACGAACGATCGCGACCTGTAGTGCCTGTTATGCGCTATTCTTCTATATGGACTATTTTTATCCAGCCATCACTGGGGTGATACAATTCACATACAAATTGCGGAGCCTGGCTGCAACCTTCTATGGACTTGAATGAGGCCTTAACGAGGGTGCCTGCAGCAAACATATCGGTTGCTGATGTGTTGCATACCTGGTAATCCTTTTGGTTCAGGCGGAGATAAGTCCCGGTGCAGTCCCGTACTACTATCATTTGGCGCTCCTGTACTTTGTTACAGGAAAGGGCCGCAATTGCCGGGAGCGAAATGAGTAAAAGAAGCCTTTTCACAGAGATCAGTTTTTAAAAGTCATTGTTGTAGGTACCATATTTACATCCGGATAAAGATTGCCCGTCTCAAAGGTATGCTCATCGATGCTCCGGAAAACATGTTTTGTGGCATAACTGTTTTGATTAACCGGGATCATCTCTATTTCTGCTCCGCGTATTTTATAATAAGCTGTTTCTGTATAAGCATTGCCAGCCGATTGCATCGTCATTTTATCGCCGCTAAAAGTAATGGTAGTCCTGCCTGCTACCGGCGTTACCTCGGTATAAGTTCCTTTTAATACCGTGCTGTTGTCCTTGTTACAGGAAAGCAGCAATAAACTCACCAGGCCCGGGAGCAGGATATTTTTCATGGATCATTGATTTTATCAGGGGCCGAAGGTTCTTGTAAACCAGGTAGCCTTGTACTTAGGACGTGCTATTCGCCCGGAATCTTAGAATATATTTTTATTTTTTTATTTTATATATGAAAATCGCTCCGGGATATCCCGGAGCGACAAAAGTACCTTCAATAAGCTGAAATGCGGTTAATCCTGTAAGGCAATAATAGGCAGGTGGTTGATCCTGGTCAGTCTTTTGCTGTGACTTTGGTTAAAAATACTGTACCAGATACCGTGCCGGTGGGGAATAACGATAAGCAACCTGATCGCATGGGCATTGATATAACGGATAATGGTGGCTACCACATCGGTATTTTCGATCGAAGCATATACCGGGTGGTATTGATGAAGCTCCTGTTCCAGCATGGCGCGATGCTGCTGTCTTATGGCAATATCACCTTTCCCCGGCACGCTCACGTGGATGATGTGCAATTGTGCGGACGCTGCATTCATGATACGGCGTATGAAGTCCAGTTGTCCTTGCCGGAGCGGCTGTGCATAATCGCTGGCAAAACCGATATGGGCGATGGTCTGGTAACTTACCGTACGGGGTATGATCAGGGTGGGGACGGGGAGGTGGTTGATAATATCGACAAAAGCATCGTTCCAGCCCCAGAACTCGCCCTGGCTTTCGGGCGCCCCCACGATCAGGAAATCGATCTTATATTCTTCCAGCAATTCGGTTATGTTGGCAAGTTTTGTACCAAAGGTAAGCCGGTGGCTGATCTCCAGGCCCGGGAATTGCCCACTTGCCCACAGGGCTTCTTCGTTTAATTTTTCTTCGGTATGCTCCATGCTGACATTGATGCTGGAAAAGGCGACGGCATCGGCAGCATAGTTCAGCGGCGGGTCGTAGTTATGAACAAGTATCAGCGTATAGCCCCTGTCCCCGGCCATTTCGCAGGCATATTGCAAGGCATTGCGCGAGGTCTCAGTAAATGCGGTGTAAACCAATATTTCCGGTTTCATAAAAAAGATTGAGCGGTATGTATAATAAAATTGTAAACAGTATAGAACTTTACTAAATGCTTAAAAAAATTACCCCGAAAGGTTCTTGCGTATTTTGGCCATGACGTGGATCAGCTCTTCCAGTTTTTCCTGTGCGACCTCATTTTTAGCAGTATTGTTCAATGCTTTGATCCAGGGCTGTACTTTCTTCCGGATCATTTTGCCTTCCGGCGTAAGAAAGATGATCTTGTTGCGGCGGTCTTCTCCTTCCTGGCGGTACACCAGATTCCGCTTTACCAGGTTATCCAGTACGTAGGTTACACTGGCCTTATCCTTTGCCGTGGCATTGGCGATCTCCTGTTGGTTCACCCCGTCTTTGTTCCAAAGGCAGTACAGGATCTGCATCATCTCGAAAGTAAGGTCAATATTGTTTTCGCGCAGCTTGCTTTGCAGAAACTGTTTGAACGCCAGGTTGACCAGCGTTATTTCTTTCGTGAATTTAGAGATCAGGTCCATAAGCTTTATGTCTAACAAAGTTAAGCCTTAAATAGTTTAATTCTTTACTTTTTTGGATAAAAAAGAACTGCCGCATCTTTCAAGATGTGGCAGTCCGGGAAAGGTTTTAATTATCTTCTGCGGTGGTCGTTCCTGGGGCCGGCATCTACACGTCCTCTCTGGCCTTTTTCCCATTGCTGGTGCATCGGGTGTCCCTTGCTGGCATAATACCGGCTGTCGCGGCTGTCCCTGATGAGGGGCTGGTTGCGGATCCCTTTATAACGGGCATATTCCCGTATATGCACATTATTGTACCGGTAAGGGCTGGGCTGGTTCACCACTACTTTATACGTATTGTACAGGTTGACTGACCGGTAGTGGGGCGGCAAAGTACGGGTATATACCCAGCGGTTGCCATTCGGATAAATGAACATGGACCGGGTAATATCGTAATAGCAATTGATATCGGGGAGGTAATAAAAATCGGCATGATCGTAACCGGTAGGTCCCCAGGCCGGTTGACTGCCGATATTGATGTTTACACTCACTTGTGCCCTGGCTTCCTGTACACTTACGGTAGCGCCCAGCAACAGCAGGGCTATTATCATCTTTTTCATATCATCTGAGTTTTAAATGACCTTAATCCGGCTTTTCGTTTGCCTGGTTATCCTCCTTTGGACAGTAAGGCATGCGCTTCGTTTAGCCGGCAAAGACTAATGATTTGCTAATGCTGCAAGTACCTGGTACAGAAAGCAGGCATTTCTTTCAATGCTATTTCAATTGATGATCGGCGAAATAAGCAATCGCCTTTTTCATAAGGATCGCCAACCGGGGCTGTGACCCGTTTTCTGTTTGCAGGAACCTTTCGTCGTTGATATACAAATCGGTGAGTCCTTTATAGGCTTTGGCCTGTTTGTCCGTACTTTGATCGGTACCCCAAAAGCGGCGGATGTTATGGTAATGCCTGGCGGTTACTTCCTGCACGGCATCGCTTTCCGGGTCTTCATTTTGTAATTCGGTAAAGCGGCGCAGGATATCCTTTTGTTCCGTTTTTAAAATGTCCAGCTCTGCTTTGGTCATTTGCTTCAGGTGTTGCACCGATCGTTCCACCGTTTCCTGACCAAATCTTTCGATAGCTTCTTTATGATAGGCCCGGGCTTCTTCCCGTGTCAGGCCTTCGTATAATTCTTCGTGTTGTGGCATAATGTTTTCTTTTAAATTAAGAAGTGTATTGTCTACAGTAGCCAGCATCATGTCAATCTGCTGCCGCTTTTGCTGCAAAGCTGCTTTATGGCCCTCAAGGGACCGTATCAGGTCGAAGCCGGGATCGTCGAGCACAGCGGCAATCTCCTGCAGGGAAAGGCCTATTTCCTTGTAAAAAAGAATTTGCTGCAATCGTAATAGTTCCGCTGCTCCATAGCTCCGGTATCCGGCTGGGGAGCGATGGGCAGGTGTCAAAAGGCCTATCCGGTCGTAAAGGTGTAAGGTGCGCACACTCACGCCTGCCAGACGGGCCAGTTGGGCGACGGCATAATGTTTCATCGGCTTATTCTTGGCTCTGTTGCAAACTTAGGCTATGCCCTAAGGTAAGGGTCAAGTCTTTTTTGATATATTTTTTGACAACAATCGTAAAGCCTTGTCATTATGGAGAGGCGATGCATTTATTGTCAGTCGCATAACCGCTAGCCTGTAAAAAAATCTTATTCAAAGTAGCCCTGCCGGGTAAAAATGCCAATTTGGCAAGTCGCCCGGTTTTGGAATAACCTTTGTTCTTTTACCAGGAGTAACTAAAACATAAAAACTATAACCTTATGCAAGAAAAAGGAAATATATCCATACACACGGAGAACATTTTTCCCATCATTAAAAAATTCTTATACTCCGACAACGAGATATTTTTACGCGAGCTGGTATCCAATGCAGTCGATGCTTCCCAGAAAGCGAAGCGCCTGTCTTCCCTGGGCGAATTTAAAGGAGAGCTGGGCGATATTACCGTGAGCGTATCCCTGGATAAAGAGAAAAAGACCATCACCATCAGCGACCGTGGTATCGGTATGACGGCTGAGGAGATCAAAAAATACATCAACCAGGTAGCTTTCTCCGGCGCTACGGAGTTTATGGAGAAGTTCAAGGAAGCTAAAGATGCCAATGAGATCATCGGTAAATTCGGTCTGGGCTTCTACTCTGCTTTCATGGTAGCCCATAAAGTAGAGATCAATACGCTTTCTTTCCAGGAAGGCGCACAGCCGGCACGCTGGATCTGCGATGGCAGCACCGAATTTGAAATTACGGATGGCGACCGCACCGAAAGAGGTACAGATGTGATCCTTTACATCAACGAAGAATCGGAAGAGTTCCTGGAAGAATACAAACTGCGCAGCATCCTGGATAAATACTGCCGCTTCCTGCCGGTACCTATTCAATTCGGTACCAAAACAGAAAGAGAACCTGACGGGGAAGATGAAGAAGGCAAACCGAAGTTCAAGGAAGTTGAAGTGCCCAATATCATCAACAACACTGCGCCTATCTGGACCAAGTCCCCTGCCGAATTAAAAGACTCAGATTACCTGGACTTCTACAGGGAGCTGTACCCTATGTCGGATGAGCCTTTGTTCTGGATCCACCTTAACGTGGACTATCCTTTTAACCTTACCGGCGTGCTGTATTTCCCCAAAGTGAAGAACGACTTTGAGCTGCAACGTAATAAGATCAAACTGTTCAGCCGCCAGGTATTTATTACCGATGAGGTAAAAGATATAGTGCCCGAATTCCTGATGCTGCTGCATGGCGTGATCGATAGCCCGGATATTCCGCTGAACGTTTCCCGTAGCTTCCTGCAGGCCGATGGCAATGTGAAAAAGATCAACAACTACATTACCAAAAAAGTAGCGGATAAACTAAACGAGCTGTACAAGGCAGATCGTAAGGCTTATGAAGCAAAATGGAGCGATATCGGTCTGTTTGTAAAATACGGTATGATTACCGAAGAGAAGTTTTACGACAGGGCAAAAGATTTCGTCCTGCTGGAAAATGTAAAGAAAGAATACGCTACACTGGCCGAATACCGTGAGAAAGTAGAAGCACTGCAAACCGATAAGGATGGCAATGTGGTGTATCTCTACAGCAACGACGCCGGCAAGCAACACACCTTTATCAGTACGGCAGAGAAGAAAGGCTATGATGTGCTGAGCATGAATTCGCCGATCGATAACCACTTTATTTCACAACTGGAACAAAAGCTGGAAAAGACTTCGCTGAAACGTGTGGATGCCGATGTGATCGACAACCTGATCGCCAAAGAAGAAAAGATAGAAAGCGTATTGTCGGAAGACCAGAGCAAGCTGGTGAAGGAGCTGTTTGAAAAAGCCATCAACAGAACCACGATGAATGTGGAAGTAACCGGTCTGCACCCCGAAGAGCTGCCGGTAACTGTTACCATGGACGAGTTTATGCGTCGTATGAAAGACATGGCCAAAACCGGTGGTGGCGGCATGATGGGCTTCTATGGCAACCTGCCCGATAATTATAAAGTATCGGTAAATGGCAACCATAAGCTGATCCGCAGAATGCTGGACGAAACGGACGAAGCTACACAAAACCGTCTTGCCCGTCAGGCATTCGACCTGGCCCTGCTGTCGCAAGGTATGCTGACCGGCGCCGATCTTACCGATTTCGTGAACAGGAGTGTGGACCTGATCGGGGCGTAATTTGTTTCTGTATAATTGAATTTACTGTAGGGGCGTAGCACATGCTACGCCCCTTTCGTTGTATCACCCTGTGGAAACGTAGCATGCTACATCTCCACAGGGTGATACTGTATAAGAAGTGGCACGCTATGTCTCTACTTAATATGCTATTTTTGCAGCCCTTAATATTTTCTCCTGATGATTGATTATGAAAGTGCGGAAATAAAGAGCATTGCTGTGCATAAGGTAGGTAATAAGCTTACTGATGACGGGATGCACCTGTCCAAAGAAGCTGTGCGCTTTGAAGATGCTTATACGCCTACTGTCTTGCTAAAGTACTTTATCCACCCCTTCAATACCAGTGAACTGTACCGGTTCAGTCATCCTACCGATCTTTCCCTGAACGAGATCTACACGTATGTGACCAAAGTGTTTGACGATCCGGAAGCATTGCACCAGCAATCTATCGAAATCGCCAAGCATCTTTACGAACAGTCGGTACATCCCAAAGTGAGTGCAGGCGAGCTTTGCGTCTGTTATTTTACGGGTCTTATCATGGAGGAAAGAACAATACGGGCGATTGGTATTTTTAAATCGGAGAACAAAGACACTTTTTTGAAAATAGATGCCACCAGCGATGATTTCAAGATCAGGCATGACGATGGCATCAATGTGAACAAGCTGGAAAAGGGCTGCCTGATCTTTGATGATGACCGTGCAGAAGGTTATCGCCTGTGTATGATCGACGCCCAGCGCTCGGGCGATGCGCAATACTGGAAAGATAATTTCCTCAGCATAAGCCCCATTAGCAACGATTACCACAACACCAAGGACTTCCTGAGCATTGCCAAAAACTATGTGACCAAGCAGCTTACCGAAGACTTTGAAGTGAGCAAAGCCGATCAGATCGATTTTCTGAACCGTTCCGTCAATTACTTCAAGCACAACAATACTTTCGATAAAGAAGAGTTTGTAGAATCCGTATTCCAGGACAAAGGCATTATCAACTCGTTCAACGCCTTTGACGAAAGCTACCGCCAGGATCATGATATCCAGCTATCCGATACTTTTGATATATCGCCTATGGCGGTAAAGAAGCAAGAACGTATCTTTAAAAGCGTGCTTAAGCTGGATAAAAACTTCCATATTTATATCCACGGCGACCGGGAGCTGATCGAGCAGGGAACAGATGAGGACGGCCGTAAATACTATAAGATCTATTTCGAAGAGGAATCTTAATGCAACAGGACCCTATAGCGCAGCTCCGGCAACTGATCTATGCCATCTATCCTTTGAACGAAAAGGACTGGGAGGCATTTGTTGCCTTATGGCAGCCTTTCAGGGCGGGACGAAAAGAGATACTGACGGCTGCGGGAGCGCCGGAAAAGTACCTGTATTTCGTATTGGAAGGTGTGCAAAGGGTTTATTATTTTGATGAATCGGACAGGGAGGCGACGCTTGTGTTTACCTATCCTCCTTCTTTTGGCGGTGTGCTGGATGCTATGATGCTGCAACAGTCTTCCCGGTACGTGTATGAAACCCTTACCGCCTCTGTTTTTCTCCGGGCGCCTTACCGGGATGTAGAAGCGTTGATGCGGTCCAGCAGCGATATTGCTACTGCTATCCGTATCGGATTAGTGAATGCCCTGTCGGGCCTGCTGGAAAGGCTGGCCGAGGTACAGTGCTTTTCTTCCGAAGATAAATTCAAAAGGCTGTTGCAGCGCAGCCCGCATATCCTGCAACTGGTGCCGCATAAATACCTGGCTAACTATCTGGGCATCGACCCCAGCAATTTCAGTAAACTGATCAACAGGATCAGGATCTGAAAATCTTGGTTTTTACCAAGATTGAAATCTGCTTCTTATCGCAATTTTGCTTTGTCAATCAAATAAACAATGAAAACGATCCTCAAAGCGCAATTGCTGGAACAATTGGAAATGCAGATAGAACAGCACCTGCAAACCGTTACGGGCAAATTACAGAACCTGGAAAGCAGCTTGTTGTTGCGGCCAGCGCCACAGGGAGGCTGGAGTATTGCCCAATGCCTCGAACATCTCAACAGCTATGGCCGTTATTACCTGCCGGCTATTGATAAAGAACTGGGAAAGGCGATATTTACCGCGCCGGCAAGCGGGATGGTACGCGGTACCTGGCTGGGGCGTTACTTCATTAAGACCATGCAACCCGGTAATAATACCAAAAAATACAAGGCGCCTAAGGACCATCAGCCACCGGCACAGCTTATCCCCGCAAAAGTGATCGCGGATTTTATAAGCCAGCAGGAGCAGTTGCTCACTTATGTACGCCGGGCGCAAAAGGTAAATCCGGATGATATCCGGATCCCCATCTCCATCTCGAAATGGATCAAGCTCAGGCTGGGAGATGTGTTCCAGTTCCTGGTAGTCCATAACGAGCGGCACCTGCAGCAGGCCTTGCGGCACCTGGTCTCTGTTAAATAGGGGCATTTCTCCTATCTTTACGGCAGCCAATAACCTGTTTTTATGCATCCAGATAAGATAGTAAGTATCGTTCCGGTAGCAAGGGAAGACCTGGGCCTTTTACGACAGATCAGTATCGATACCTTCCTGGAAACCTTTGCTTCCAGCAATACCCGGGAAGATATGGACCGTTACCTGGAAGAAAATATGAAGGAGGAAAAACTGCTGCAGGAATGGATCACAGCGGGTTCCTCTTTCTATTTCGCTTATGTGGGAGACGAGCTTGCCGGTTACCTGAAAACAAATACCGGGGCCGCACAAACCGAGCTGAAGGAAGGTGAGGGCCTGGAAATCGAACGGATCTATGTATCGGGTGCTTTCCAGGGAATGCAATTGGGACAGCAATTGATGGCGAAAGCATTGGAAACGGCAAGGGCACAAAACAAATCATTTGTATGGCTGGGAGTGTGGGAACATAACCATAAAGCCATCGGGTTTTATAGGAAAAATGGTTTCGAAATATTTGATAAGCATATATTCCGGCTGGGCAGCGATGAGCAAACGGATGTGCTGATGAAAGTTACGTTAACGTAAACGCTTTTATACGGCATCAAATCATGCGGTACAGATGCTGTAGTGCAGTGGCAGCCGCAGAAAACCGACCCTTTCGTATAATAACGGAAGGGAACGATAATTGACAATATCAACGTATCTTTGGAGCACTAACATTAAAGAGGGATGAATAAGATACTTGTTACCGGGGGATGTGGTTATATAGGCAGCCATACTATTGTAGACCTTATTGATAATGGTTACGAAGTCGTTTCAATCGATAACCTTTCGAGAGGCTATCAGCAGGCTATTAACGGTGTAGCGGCAATTGTAGGCAAACCAGTAAAGAATTACATGGTGGACCTTTGTAACCTGGAAGATGTAAGGGCTGTTTTTGAAGAAAACCAGGACATAGCCGGTATCATTCATTTTGCTGCGTATAAATCTGTGGGGGAGTCGGTAAGCAAACCCCTGGAATATTTTCGTAACAACCTCACTTCTTTGCTGAACATCCTGCAGTGCGCCAAGGAGTTCGATGTCGATAATTTTGTTTTCTCTTCTTCCTGTTCGGTATATGGCAACGCCGACAGACTTCCGGTTACCGAGCTGGAACCTTTAAAAGAGGCTCAGTCGCCTTATGCGCGTACCAAGCAGATGGGCGAAGAGATATGCCTTGATTTTATAAAAGCCAATCCCGGGTTTAAAGTAGTGCTGCTCCGGTATTTTAACCCGGTGGGCGCGCACCCGTCTTCTCTTATCGGCGAGCTGAATGAAACGCCGGAAAACCTGGTACCTGTAATTACCCAGACTGCCATCGGCAAGCGTAACAGCATGACCGTATTCGGAAACGATTACGATACCCGCGACGGTTCCTGCATCCGCGATTATATTCATGTAATGGATATTGCCAATGCCCATACCAAGGCCATTAACCGGTCGGTAGGCAACGAATTGAGGTCGGACTGCGAAATATTCAACCTGGGGACAGGGAATGGGGTAAGTGTGCTGGAACTGATCAGTACCTTTGAAAAAGTATCGGGCGTAAAGCTGAATTACAAGATAGGCCCCCGTCGCGAGGGCGATATCGTTTCGGTGTACGCCGATAACGACAAAGCCCGGACAGAACTCGGCTGGACACTCGCCTATACCATGGAAGATATGATGGACACGGCCTGGAAATGGGAGCAGCAATTGGCAAAAACGGCACAAAAGGTAATGTTGAACTAAAGTGCGATGCCGGGGGAAACAAAAGCAATTGTTTTGTTTGATGGGGTCTGTAATCTGTGCAGCAGGTCTGTCCAGTTCATCATAAAACACGATCCCGGTGCTTATTTCCTTTTTGCTTCTTTACAGTCGGAGGCAGGGAAGGCTTTATTGCAGCAGTATCATTTTCCGGAACAGGCTAGCCCCGAAAGCCTGGTGCTTATAGAAAATGGGAGGGCATGGCGCTATTCGGGTGCAGCATTGCGTATCACGCGTAAGCTTAACAGTTGGCACCGTTTGTTGTATCCCTTCATAATACTCCCGGCTTTTCTACGCGACCAGGTGTATCAATGGGTTGCCCGAAATCGCTACCGTTGGTTTGGCCGTCGGGAAAGCTGCTGGTTACCTGCCCCCGAATGGGAGCAACGTTTTCTCTGAACTATCATAAAATTATTAGTGTTATAGCTACACCAGTAAGACCCGGTTGATACATTGTCGGGAACTTCCCGGTGTAAAGCAGTTTATGCCTGCAGGTAACAAATACTGCCTTATAGCTTGAGCGCCATCCGGCTCCGATAGTAATCGATATACTTCGGTTGCTCCCGCAAACCTTTGGCCCGAATTGCGCTTAGGGGTTGTTGCAGGGCATATTTCTTGTGGTCGCTAAGAAAAATTTAACCCTCGGTTTCCAAGACTGCCATACTGCTGTCAGTAAGACTTCTTTAATTTGCATTGTAACTTTAAAACCAAAAAACATGATCCAGGAACAACCAACCGCAGCGGTTAAAGAGAACGCCATTGTTTATGCCATGAGAAATTATGCGGACTATAACTCGTGGTGCACGACTACCCTTGTCAATTGGCTGCGGACAAAATCTCCGGAGCTGATGGAAACAGAAGTGCCTTCCAGCTTCCCGACTATCAAGAAGACCCTGGTACACATCATGCAAACCCAGCAATATTGGTTTTCCGTGATTAGTAATACAGAGTTTACTCCTGAGGAATTTACCGGTACTGTTGAGGATGTTTTTACGGCAATCGTAGCACATTCGGAAAAGGTGGCGCAATATGTAAAGGATATGACCGAAGAAGACCTGCAGGAAAGGACCCTGGTGCAAAGTCCTTGGTTCGAGTGCAACTTTAATAATTTTGAATACCTGATCCAGTTTGTGAACCATGGCACTTATCACCGCGGACAGATCATTACGATAGGCCGTAACCTGGGCTTTACCGATGCCCCCATGACGGACTATAACTACTATAATATCTATGGGAAAAAGGGCTGATGGTAGACATTAGATGTGAGATGTTAGATATAAGACATTAGATATAAGATGTGAGATGTTGGATATAAGATCGGTTTTTAGGATCGGATGTATTTCTTACTACTGATCACTAACCACTAGTTATTATAAAAGAGGTATTGCCTTTGCGGGCGGTACCTCTTTTGCTTTGCTAAAACTTTTATAATGTCGCAAAGACCCCCTTAGTTTGACCTTAATGACCCGGCTTATTGATCCTGCCCTAGCTACCTTTATCCTGTTGTTAAAGCCGGTTTTAAAAACGGCTTCTATGGAAACCTTAGTGATCCCGGTTTGTTGTATGTGAAAAAGGATGCCTGTGTGTAGGGTGTCCATTATCGTAATAACCCTTTTAAAACTCAGGTTATGGCAAGGTATTTAAAAGCATTCAGCAGCTTCTCCACCAATGACCTCCCGGCTGCGCGAAAATTCTATGGTGATATTTTACAACTGACGGTAACGGAGCGGGACCAATTGCTGGAACTCCAGGTTCCCGGTGGTAATGTGCTGGTCTATCCCAAAGACAACCATGAACCGGCCACCTTTACTGTGCTGAATTTTGTGGTGACCGATCTGCGGAAAGAAGTAGCAGCACTAAAGGAAAAAGGGGTCATGTTTGAACACTATGATTTTCCGGGCTTCGAAACCAATGAAGAAAATATCATGGTGGATGAAAAAATGAAAATGAAGATCGCCTGGTTTACGGATACGGCAGGGAATATCCTTTCCCTGATCGAAGAAGGTAAAAGTTAAGCGATCGTATTCAGTAAACAAACGTATTCAATAAATAAAAACAACCATATGGAAACGCAAACCAACAGGAAAGCGGCACTGGAAGCTTTCATCAGCCTGTATGACTATCATACCGGGATGTTTTACAATGTGCTGGACGGTATCTCGGACGAAGATGCGCAGCAGCGCCTGGGTACCAAGGCCAACCACATGGCCTGGATCGCCGGTAGCCTGGTGCAGGAAAGGTATGCTATGGCAGCCTTGATCGCGGACAGTAAACTCCGGCAAACTGCCGACGACCTTTTTAAAGATCATCAGGGTATCAAAGATGGGGTAACATATCCTTCGCTGGCGGAATACCGGAAAGACTGGGAGCAAATATCGCCTGTGCTGAAAGATATACTCGCTGGGTTAAGCGAAGAGCAACTGGAAGGACCTGATCCTTATGGTATGCCGGGCGGTCCCTATACGCTTTTTGATGCAGTCACCTTCTGTACCGACCGTGAATCCTATTGCATAGGCCAGTTGGGCTTATGGCGCAGGTTGCTGGATTATGGCCCGATGAAATATAATTAGAAATATCTTTCCCGGAGGGAAACGGGGCGGGGAGTGCTTTTCCGGGGACCTTGTTGCGGAGCCGGAATCTACGGGGATCGGTTTAAACTTTTCTGTATTTAAACACATGTGTGCCATGCGGAAATCATTCACCGATCCTAAAAGAAGGTTCACCGTTTACGTTACGTTACCTACCTAAACCCGCTTCTGTTGACCGCCGTTTGAAAATAAATTTGTGCAGTAAATCAACAATGCGTAAAGATGTTTTCTACAATGACCCCGATATTTGATCAATCCCGAAAAAAAAGAGCAGGAGGGTTCCGCTCTACGGCAGCTTTTGCCGTGGAGGCAAAGGCCCTTATGCTTTACGACAAAGATGCTCGTTCCGTAGCCGGTGCGCTGACCACGGATTTTGCTCCTATATACGAATCCTTGTTACAGAGCGAGGTGCCGGGCATTGCCGATTATACCCTGGTTCAGGCGGTGGTAGGGCGCAGGGAAAGTAATTACCTGCTGATAGGGGATATGTTGCAGCAAAATGTGGTTATGGCCCTGGGTAGTAAAGGAGGCATTCTTGTACACCGGCAAGGCAATGGCAGCCTGGCGCTGTATTGCATTGTGCTGCAATTGACCGACCGTATAAAGGTGACTGGTATCGAAGCCGATGCAGAGGAGGGAATAAGGCGTTTTCTTAAAGAATGCTATGCCGGCTGGCATCATATATTTCACGAAGTATTGGCCATGGCTACGGATTTTGCCACAGCGCCGGTATGTGGTACTACTATAGAAGAATTGGTAAGCCTGATCCAGGTGCCTGCGCAGTTTCCCGCCTGATCCTAAAAAGATATTTTAAGATATAGGGGCGTTTATATATAGGGTGTGTGTGATGCCGGTGATAGCTATATCGCCGGCATTTTTTGTGGTAAAAGCTTATGTCATTTTAGGGGCGCCATCCAGCTGTCGTATGTCATTTCGAATTGAAGCTCCTTGCCTAGGATGCCTGTTTCTACCCAACCTGATCTCCGGTAAAAAGCTTCGGCTCTAGTTTCGGGAGCAGTACCCAGTCCTATGGTATCTTTTGTCTGTGAAAAATACCAATCCAGCATTAGTGTCTGCAACCTTTTCCCAATGCCTCTTCGTTCAAAATCAGGATGAAGGAACAATGCCCATACATTACGGTGCTCCAGGTCCACGATGGTAAAACCTGCGACCTGGTTATGAATGATACATACCCAGCCTTTTCCCCTTTGTGTCAGGAAACGGACATAATCTTCATCTGTAACGAGGGCAGGATCGGATAACCTGTTCTCTTTAACGGCATTCCTTACCCGTTGCATATCCTTGATATCATCGATCGTGGCTGTTCTGAAAATCATAGTACCCGGAGCAGGCTTGTGTTACCTGTTCCTGCAAAGATGATGAAAAAACAGAAATGAGATAGGGCCGGGCTTTGCATACAAGAACAGGGGTAGTCGCAAAATGGTAAGCAACTGTCGGGTTTTGGTAGGCCGCGAGGCCCTTGACGGTAATAGCTTTGCACTATCAAATAACCTAAAAAAACGAACAATGGAAAAGCAAACAATCGAGGTAGCCGAAACCTTTTTAAGTGCAGTACAAACCGTAAATATGGAAAAACTGGCGGCCCTGATGGAACCGGATATGACCTGGTCGCAGCCGGGCAGCAACCTGGTATCTGGCCGCAAAATATCGGCCGGCGAAGTGTTCCAGATGGTAGGTAAGATGTTTGAGCTGTCGGCCAATACCCTGTCTTTAGCCGAGATCAAAGTGCTTGCTGCCAACGGCAACCAGGTAGCCTGCCTGCTGCGCTGGACGGCTACCAAACCATCGGGGGAAAAGCTGGATGTAGAGAACATCGATGTCTATACCATAGAAGAGGGGAAGATCAGGGAAGCCATCATCTTCACTACGGATATCGACCAGGAGAATGCTTTCTGGGCTTAAGTGGGAAATGGGTTGGTGGGAACAGGGGCTGAAGTTTTCAGTCCCTGTTCTATTTCGTCGTTACCGGTATTCATAATATGGTATTACTTTACCGATATACGCTCTTCTATTGATATGGGGTTTTCGCCAGCTGACTCCCACAACCTTTTTGGAAAGCATAAGTTCATAACACTGACGCCTGCTCAGCATTTTATCGGGCGGCATTGGTGTGGGTGTCCTTTCGGTGTATAATTTAATAGTGCAGGTGTCTCCCAGGCGTATCTCGATGCCGCGTAGGATAAAGGGTGGCTCATCAAAAGCATAGGCCTGCGTCGAATCGATATGCAGCCGCTGAAGTGCCGTCTTCATTTTTAACCCTACAAGACATTTGTAGGATTGTTCGATATCTGCAGACTTATTTTTACGGCAAGCTGCCCTGTGTCCCGGAAAGCAACTGCAAAAACAACATGTTACCAATGATAATACCGTTACCAGGACGCGCACGCAAAACCGGTTTTGATTACGCATCGGCAAAGTGCGGTAAGAGGAGCCCCGGATGGAAACCTTGCCAGTCCCGGAAATGAAGTGTAGCGCCATGTTCTGCCAATAACTGCTGATGCAGTGTGCCTATGCCGATAAATTCTAATCCGAGGTTGCGGGCTGTAAGCAGATCCCATAAGCCATCGCCAATGGAAATAATGCGATCAAAATGGTCTTGTTCGTAAAAAGCCTTTGCCTGCTGTATGGCTGCCTGCACGATATTTTCCCTTGTTTCGACGCCATTAGATGCCGCTATTTGCAAAGGCATACAGTTAATACCGGTACGCTGCAGTTTGCATACGGCCGGCCGGAGCAGGGAACCTGTTGCATAACAGATTCCGGTGTCCGTATCGGCTTCCAGGGCGGCGATCATTTGTTGGGCGCCATTGATCTCGGAAAAGCTTCCTTCATGGATGATGTTAAACAGGAAGTCTTCAAAAATGGTTTCCTGTTTGGAGTCAAAAGAAAGGCCGGTATCTTTTTCATAGATCGTTTTGGCGATATGGTAATCGGTATGATGTTTGTAGGCGTTAAAGTTGGTGTCGATTTCTTTGACGCCCAGTTGTGTAAGGGCCTGTACAAATGCAGATTTATGCAAGAGTACAGTATCGGTGAGGGTACCGTCAATATCAAATACGATAAGGGTTTTCTTGGGTCTCATGCCGGGGTTTGTTGTCTATATTCAATTGTAAATGATTAGCTGCCGCTTTTCGATGTGCGATGTATAACATCCTAAATCCGGTATCTAACGCGCAACAGCTTATGTCTAGTATCTCAATACTCAATATCCTGCATCTAACATCCCGCTGCTAATTCACCAGTTGATGGGTCTGCTTGATAATGCCCATGACGAATATGCTTTGCAGGCGGCCCATGTTCTCAATCTGGCTTAGCTTGTTGACGTGGAAATCGTAATAAGCATCCATATTCTCGGATACGACCTTGAGCATAAAGTCGAATTCGCCGCTGATGTTATAGCATTCGATCACTTCATGCAGCTCATGTATCTTTTTGATGAATTTGGCGCCCGATTGTTTGTTGTGCTCTTTTAGCGAGACGTAGCAGATCACCATCAGTCCTTTCCTGACCTTGGTATGATCGACCAGGGCTACGTATTGCCGGATAATGCCGCCTTCTTCCATGCGCTTGATACGCTCGTGTACCGGCGTAGGGCTCAGGTGCACCTGGCCGGCGATTTCTCTTACCGTTATCTTGGCATTTTGCTGCAATAAGCGCAGTATGGCCAGGTCCTTCTCGTCGAGAGGATAGGGCAGGACTGCCGCTTGATCTTTTGGAGCTGTCTTTTCCGGCATAAATATGCTTTTTGTGCTATAAAAATAAGCATTACTATGGATTTGTTCTAAATTTTTGCAAGTTTGCTGGTATTTTATCCTGATCCTCTATTTTTGCAGAACAAATTCTAAAGAAGAACAAATTATGTCAACCAGTTTGCAAAATATCGATCTGAGCCTGCCTTACAAAGTGGCAGACATCAGCCTGGCCGAATGGGGCCGTAAAGAAATCCGTCTGGCAGAAGCAGAAATGCCCGGTCTGATGAGCATCCGTGCCGAATATGCGGCACAACAGCCCTTGAAAGGCGCCCGTATTGCCGGTTGCCTGCACATGACCATCCAGACTGCCGTGCTGATCGAAACCCTGACTGCTTTGGGCGCCGAAGTTCGCTGGAGCTCCTGCAATATCTTCTCTACGCAAGACCACGCTGCGGCTGCTATTGCTGCTACCGGAGTTCCGGTATTTGCCTGGAAAGGTGAAACCCTGGAAGAAGCAGATTGGTGCATCGAACAGACTTTATTCTTTGGCAGCGAAGACCGTCCGTTGAACATGATCCTGGATGATGGTGGTGATCTTACCAATATCGTTTTTGATAAATACCCTGAACTGATCCAGAACATCAAAGGCCTTTCCGAAGAAACTACTACCGGCGTACACCGCCTGTACGAGCGTATGGCCAACGGTACCTTGCCTATCCCTGCGATCAATATCAACGACAGCGTTACCAAATCCAAATTTGACAACAAATATGGTTGCCGCGAATCGCTGGTAGACGCGATCCGTCGTGCTACTGATGTGATGATGGCCGGTAAAGTGGCTGTAGTAGCCGGTTTTGGCGATGTGGGTAAAGGTTCTGCCGACTCCCTGCGTGGCGCCGGCGCCCGCGTAATCGTTACCGAAATCGATCCTATCTGCGCTTTGCAGGCGGCTATGGAAGGTTTTGAAGTAAAGAAAATGGCTGATGCAGTAAAAGAAGCCGATATCGTTGTGACTACTACCGGTTGCCGCGACATCATTACCGGCGAGCATTTTAAAGCCATGAAAGATAAAGCGATCGTTTGTAACATCGGTCACTTCGATATCGAGATCGATATGGATTGGCTGAATAAAAACTACGGTCATACCAAAGATACCATCAAACCGCAGGTTGATCTGTATAATGTGGATGGCAACGATATCATCGTATTGGCAGAAGGCCGCCTGGTAAACCTGGGATGTGCTACCGGTCACCCTTCTTTCGTAATGTCCAACTCTTTCACCAACCAGGTACTGGCCCAATTGGAACTGTGGTTGCACAGTGAGAAATACGAGAACAAAGTGTATGTATTGCCTAAGCACCTGGATGAAAAAGTAGCCCGCCTGCACCTGGCAAAGATAGGTGTGGAACTGGATACGCTGACCGATACACAGGCCTCTTACCTGGGCTTGCCCAAAGAAGGTCCGTTTAAGCCGGAACACTACCGCTATTAATATTTGCTGCATTACCCAGCAGGAAAATGCCGGCCTTTGTGCCGGCATTTTGTATTGCCTTATATTTGATCATCAAAGGAACTTATATGCCTGATATGTCGTTAGAAGAATTGGCTTATCCCATAGGCCGTTTCCAGGTACCGGAAAGCTATGACGCCGTTTTATTGAATCAATGGATCAGTAAGATTGAAACATCGCCCCAATGGTACGATTACAGTATAGAAAATCTGGACGAGGCACAATTGAATACACCTTACCGGCCTGGCGGCTGGACTATTATCCAGGTAGTACACCATGTAGCCGACAGTCATATGAACGGCTATACCCGTTTCAAGCTGGCGCTTACGGAGCAAAGCCCCGAGATCAAACCCTATAACGAGGCGCTTTGGGCCGAGCTGCCCGATGTGCGGGAGGTGCCTTTAAACGTAAGTATTACTTTAATTCATGCCTTGCACCGGAGATGGGCTGCTTTGCTGCGCAGCTTTAAGCCGGAGGATTGGGAAAGGACCTATTTCCACCCGGAGGCAGGCCGTACGATACCTTTATGGGAGTCGCTGGCTTCTTATGCCTGGCATTGCAAACATCATTTTGAACATATCCTACAGCTGCGGGAAAGAATGGGCTGGTAGGGTCATGTTCTTCGGGGGCTTTGGGCAATAAAGGCCTTGATGATTTGTACCAGCGACTCTATCTCGACTGTTTCGTAAAAACTGAACAAGGCTATCTGCAGCCAGTTCCGTTGTTTGAGGTAATTGCTTTCGAAAGATGTTCTGAAGCCATGTTGCAGTAATAGTAATCCCAGGTCGTTTGCCGATTGTTCTTTGAGCACTATCGTGAAAACAAAAGCATGGGCGTGGGCAAAAGGAATAATACCTTCCGGGCTTAATGTTTGATAGAGAAGTGCTGCGAATTTTTGGGTACGTTGCCATGTCTTGTTCCTGGATTGTACATCCAATGCTGTATTGAGACCGGCCAGCAAATTATAGGAAATAGTAAAAGGAATACCTTTGCATGCTTTAATATGAAACAGGTCAAGGTACATCGGGGTTTTCCTGTCTTCTATAATGTCGATGTTGGAAAAGACGAGTGCAAGGCCGGATAAAGAGCCGATAGCTTTTGCCGATGAGGCCGTGGCCATGGCAATATGTTCAAGCGAAATAGGAAGCGTACCGAAGGTACTCATACAATCCAGGTAGATGCGCACACCGTATTTTCTGCAGATCACAGTGATGGCTTCCAAATCGTTAAGCTGCCCTGTCGAAGTTTCGCAGTGGCACAGCAAGAGCCATTTTACATCCCGGCTGGCCAATACCTTTTCTATTGATCCAGTATCGGGTGTTACTCCCCACGGCAATTGCAGCGCAATGAAATTTATGTCCAGCCTTTCTGCTTGTTGTAGCAGGCGTTCCCCAAATTCCCCATTCGATAAAAGTAATCCCTTTTCCCTTGAAGCCTTGATCTGGTGCAACATTACATCATTGGCCATCGTGCCGCTGCCCGTCATTATAAAGGCTTGCTTTACCTGTAAGGCACGGCATAGTTTATCCACTACTTCCTGATGCAGTTGTTTGCATGCCTCCGACCGGTGAGAAATAATAGGAGAATTTAATGCTTCGATTACTTCTTCCGGGATATCTACAGGGCCTGTGGTCAGATTGATCATACCTGAAATGCTCCTTTAAGGTTACCAATATGGAAATACATGGGTTGGTAAGGTACTTCAGCGCTTCCGACCAATTCACCAAAGGCAACAGCGCCAATGTTGTTATAGAGTTCCAGCTCTTTAAGGCTGGCAGAGATCACGCCAAGGTCGTATCCTTTGCCGATCAGGTGCGGAATTAGTAACTGCAGCATTTTAATAGCAATGCCTTGCTTGCGCAGCTCTTTTTTTACTGCAAATAATCTTATTTCTACAAGGTTGTTATGTGGGGGCAGAAATTTATCTATCCCTTCCATCTTCCGCTCCAGGGAGAACGGTCGTTCGGCGTTATAGCATACCATGCCTACCAGTTCTTCGCCCAACATGGCCAGGATATAGGTGTTGCGGGCATGGTATGCATCAATAAGCCTTCCGTCTTCTTTTTTTTCATGTTGTGGTATTTCTTCCGCGAAAATCGCATGGTTAAACTGGTGGACTTTATCAAACTCTTCCTGATTAGCAAACCGGATGTTTAATGACGGGTTGGTATATTCCATGATGGTGTGTTTTTTGTCGCCGTTACCTGAATCACTTTTTTCTTTTTTCTACAATTTATAAATCACCAAAGCTATACCTCTGTTCTCTGCATCGGCCCGCTTGCGCCAGTGCTGCATAAATACAGCCTTGTCATAGGAAACCAGGCTGTCGGCAGGATCGGCTATATAGATACGGTCTCCGTCTACTTTATAGACTACGACCACATGGTTGCCATTCCAATCAACGATGCAAGGCAGTTTGATCTGCTCTTTCAGGAAGTCGATATTCACATGGATCAGCATGGTCGTAAAGCCCAGCTCGTTCGACAGGTCCAGCATGGCTTTGAATGTAGTGCCTTTCTTCGTTGTTTTTAGCCGCCTCATTAGTTCGGCTTCCGGATAATCTTCGCCATAATAAGCATAGATCATTTTCAGGCAGGAGGGGGCGCAATCATAAGCCAGCCGCTGCTTGTAGAACGGGAATTCTTTGGGCGGCGGCGGTGGCCCCGAGCAGGCTGTAAACAGTCCCATAAAGAACAGGGATAGTAAAAGATAGAGACGCATATCGTATTAAGGGTTCTTATGAGCCTCGGTATGCGTTATTGTGAAGGAAAGAGGGAAGCTACCGCTATTGAGCACCTTAACCAACTCATCCATTTCTTTTTCGCTGAAGTTCCCGGTAATGGAAGAGGCGCCGCCTGTAATCGTCCCGTTAACATTGGGCGCCGAATAGATATAATGATTTAGCTCAATGGCAATCGCTTTGCCTGTGTTAAGCCGGGTCATCCTGCTCCATTTTGTGGCGCCGGCCGGGGTCATTTTGATCGAGATCTCTGCCCTTCCATCTTCATACAATCCCCTGGCGGAGGCAATGTCGTCGTTGTCTACCGTGGCCTTGCCGCCGGGTGGTATCCGTATGGCGTATAGTACAACAACCTTTTGATCTTTGCCCGGGAAGCTTCCCCATACCCATCTTACATTAGCCGGCATGAGGGCTTTCGCCGTTTCGCTTTGGAGCAAGCGACTGGCCCTGGCCGTATCTTTCGGGTTGGCTATAGCGATCATTGCCCCGCCGTAAGGCCTTCCCTGTTGGTCTATCATCGGTTGTATGAGGCTGAAAAGCCGGGAGCTGTTAGCGGCTTGTTCCTGTTTGCTTTTGTCTACCATTTCCTGCAGGCTTACTTCTTTCGAAACTTCGCTTTTGGCTGCCGGCTGCTGTTTGCTATGCTGCTCCTCTTTTAAGGTTTCATCCAGCTTGGCCAGGTAAGCGCCCATTTCTTCAAGGTTGTAAGTTTCCCAGAAATGCAGCCCGCCCCTGTTGTTGAAAACCGGCTCCAGGGCCTTTTTGTCGTTGAGGCCCGGGATATAAAGCAGGGTTTGATTATCGGTGGGATGTTCGATCCTGATCAATGCTTCGGGTGTGCCGGCAAAGGCATGGACACGGGCTTTCAGCACCTGGTCCATCTTTTTGCTTGCATTATTCACGGCAGCGATCAGGTATCCCCTCAGCGCCTCATCCGAAACGAAGTCCTGGGCGTCGCCGGAATTAAAGAAGCCGGAAAGGGGCTTGTTGGGTTGTCGTGTTTTGTAGACACTTATAAAGTCGTTGACAAGCTGCATATTCGACCTGGCCTGTGCGGCGACGCTGTCGAGCACCTGGTTAAAGGCTGGGTCGTCGGTATTGCCGGCCAGGGAACGGATGGATTCTTCGTTGTTTGTCGTAATCGTAACTTTTAACCCCTGCTTAAGGTCGGGGCCCGAAGTGCAGGAGGAGAGGGTGGAGGAGAGCAGCATCACTGCGAGCGCTGCCCCGCAATAATTATTCCGGGTTTTCATGGATTAAGGATTGGATTTTTCAGGATTTCCTATGCAAGTTTATTTAATTAGCCGGAGATATTCAATTTCCCGGGTAAAAAATGATCAGGGAATGGTGGCATAGCCACAAAACTTATAGCCATCTTTTGTCTCTATAAAAGCAAAGGCCTGTTGAGCACCTTCAAACTCTGGGGATGGGTCAACAATTAGCAGCAACACTTCTTTAAGGCTAGGGTCTTTAAGGCCCGAAGATTTTGAGATGCAGGGAACGGTATAGCGATCGAAGTTGAATTGATTGTCAATAAAGTCCAGTTTGGTTGTGTCTTTTAGCCTGGAAATGGTTTGGCTGCCAAAGACAAAAGGGCCGTATATTTTAAGGAAGTTATCGAAAGGAATCAATGTCGGATACGGAGTATCCTGCTCTATTGAAAATGCGGTACCGCTTGAGTCTATACCCGGAGGGCATACGAAACAACGGATACAATCGGTAGATAAGGCTTTCACCGTTTGCAGGTCATTGCTAATGAGGGCATCGGCAAAGAGGTGCCAGGCTTTTTCCAGCTTTACGTCCTGTTCGCCTGCTGCTACGGCATTGTTTTGCAGTACCTGGGCTTTGCTTTGTGCCGATGATGGTAGGGTGAACAATAAACCGGAGGCCAGGAAGAGGTATTTTATCATGTTCATAGGATGGTAAATATACGTTATGGTTACCTGCTTTCAATAAAAACACCCGGCAACGATGCCGGGTGTTTTTCATTATTTAGCTGTTTTCCAATTAACCTAAGTAAGATTTTAAAGAACCGCTGTATCGTGCTTTCTGAAGACGCTTGATGGCGCGTTCTTTGATCTGGCGGATACGTTCTTTGGTCAGGTCATATTTCTGACCTATTTCTTCAACCGAAGGACCACTGTCGCCTTCGAGGCCAAAGTAAGCAGAGATAATCTCGGCTTCCCGTACACTGAGGGATTTCAGAATGCGCTGAATTTCGGCTTTCAGGGAATCCTTCATTACGGTATCGTCGGTATCGTTGCTGCCTTCCAGCAGATCGCCCATGGCCACATCTTCTGCTTCGTGCACAGGGGCATCGAGGGATGTGTGGCGGGTATTGCTGCTGAAGATGTTGGCAATTTCTGTTTCGCTCATTTCCAGGATACTGGCCAGCTCTTCGGTCGAAGGCTCCCTCTCGTGTTCCTGTTCGAAGGCGATGTAAGCTTTATTGGCTTTGTTGTAAGTACCGATCTTGTTCTGGGGCAGACGTACCAGGCGTCCCTGCTCGGCCAGAGCCTGCAGGATAGACTGACGAATCCACCACACGGCATAAGAGATAAATTTAAAACCTTTGGTTTCATCGAAACGCTGTGCTGCCTTGATCAGGCCGAGGTTACCTTCATTGATCAGGTCACTGAGGGAAAGACCCTGGTGCTGATATTGTTTGGCTACAGATACGACGAAACGAAGGTTGGCTTTCACTAATTTTTCCAGGGCACGTTGATCTCCTACGTGAATCTTTTGGGCGAGTGTAGTTTCTTCTTCGGGGGTAATCATAGAAATACGGCTGATTTCCTGAAGGTACTTTTCTACAGCTTGCGAATCACGATTCGTAATCTGAGTAGCAATTTTTAGCTGCCTCATAATTTTGGATATTTGTTTTTTATTTAATTTCTAATGCTTCCAAAAGAGAAAACCCCACAAGGTAATAATTTATTTCTTATGGAAAGACTATTTATAAACGTTTTTCCGTTGGGTTTAGTTTAACGTTGCTTGTTAAAAATATCCTTTTATAAGGGAACGGATTCCACGGAATAGCCCGGTTTTTCTACACTTGCCTATTGATCAAAATCCGTTCCAGTTTTGAATTGTCATGCTTGATTATTGTCAATAGCGACCTGTGTTTCCGTAATGTTAAAAATGTAAGCCCACCACAGCCGCGTGTTTCAGGATTTTAAAAATTAACCTTTCTATAAGTATATAAATAACAATTATGAGATTGCTGAAGGCTTGTCAGTGGTTTCCTGTTTTCTTTGGCGGAATCGCAGTAACCTTTCAGCCAAATTGTTACCTTTGCGCCGGATAAAAATTTATTAAACTCATTTTATGTCTCAAGACTTATACCAGCATCCTGATTATTATCTCCTGGATGAATTGCTGACGGACGAACATAAGCTGATCCGTGATTCGGTACGGGCTTATGTAAAGAAAGAAATTTCTCCTATTATCGAGGACTATGCGCAGCGCGCTGAATTTCCCAAACAGATCATTAAAGGCCTGGGCGAACATGGCTGTTTTGGTCCCTTTGTACCGCAGCAATACGGTGGTGCCGGTCTGGACTATATCTCCTATGGCATTATGATGCAGGAACTGGAGCGCGGCGATTCCGGCATCCGTTCTACAGCATCTGTTCAGGGCTCGTTGGTGATGTACCCTATCCTTACTTACGGTAGTGAAGAGCAGAAGATGAAATACCTGCCTAAGCTGGCTACAGGCGAACTGATGGGCTGCTTCGGTCTTACGGAGCCGGATCATGGTTCCAACCCTGCCGGTATGTTGTCTAACTTTACCGATGCCGGCGACCATGTCATCCTGAATGGTTCCAAAATGTGGATATCCAATGCGCCTTTTGCCGATATCGCTGTTGTTTGGGCCAGGAATCCCGAAGGTAAAATACAGGGATTAATCGTGGAAAGAGGTATGGAAGGTTTTTCTACACCCGAAACGCATGGTAAATGGAGCTTAAGGGCTTCTGCCACCGGCGAGCTGGTTTTTGATAATGTAAAAGTACCTAAAGAAAATATCCTGCCTGGCGTTACCGGTCTTAAAGGACCACTGGGATGCTTGAGCAGTGCCCGTTTCGGTATTGCCTGGGGTGCCCTGGGTTGTGCTATGGATTGTTACGATACAGCGCTGCGTTACTCACAGCAACGTATCCAGTTCGACAAGCCTATCGGGGCCTTCCAGCTTACACAAAAAAAGCTGGCAGAAATGATTACCGAGATTACCAAAGGCCAGTTGCTGGTATGGCGGCTTGGTGTATTGCGCAGCGAAGGCCGTGCAACACCGGAGCAAATCTCTATGGCAAAGCGTAACAGTTGTCATGTAGCCATTACCATAGCCCGTGAGGCACGCCAGATACTGGGCGGTATGGGCATTACCGGCGAATACAGCATTATGCGCCACATGATGAACCTGGAATCCGTAATTACTTATGAAGGTACGCATGATATCCACCTGCTGATTACCGGTCAGGATGTAACTGGTTTCAACGCTTTCAAATAAACGTTACGACATATACAATAACCCGATTGTAAAAGAGGCCGCCTGATATCAGGTGGCCTCTTTTACAATCGGTATAAAGTGAAATTTTTCTTATTTATTCAGGATCATTTTCTTCGTATCGACGGTGTTACCATCTACAATAAGGGAGTACATGTACACACCGTTGGCAAACTGTTCCGCATTGATATTCGTGCTACCTTTCCCTTCTTTCAGGATAAGGTATTTTGTCAGCTCTTTGCCGGTCATATCATAAATCGCGAGGTAAGCATCCCGGGTCATATTGTCGATGTAATAACCGATAATGGTTGTTTTACTGAACGGGTTGGGCGTATTTTGATACAAGAGGGAAGTGCCTGTTTTTCTGCCGCCTCCTTCGCTGGCTTCGATCACAGCCTTCAATTGTATGCGCATATCGGATAATTCCTGCTCCAGCCTGTCGGTACGTTCCCTGGCATCGGCAAGGTCGCGTTGCAGGGTCCTGATGGTTTCACTGTTATCTGTAAAACGTTTCAATGGTACTCTGCTGTTCCATACATAGCCGGCCTCATTGATTACCATAATGTTGCCATCACCGGTTTCGAGGTTCTCGAAACGTATATCGGACATGCCGTTCCGGTCGTTGTTGCCGGAACAGTTTACGTGCAGGTAGGCTGTAGGCAACATGGTATGCCAACCCCAAAGACCATCCTGCGTCAGGATGCCCCTGTCTGTTGCATCGGTTTGTATCCTTACATCATCTTTGCTAAGGGTACCAAAAATATTATTGCCATTGATGATGTTATTGCCGGTCACTTTCCAGAAACAGGTATCGGAACAATTGTTGCATGCCTGTGCCGTAAGGTAAATAACATTGGAGATAAACCGGCAATTGGCCGAGCCTATGTTTCCTGCTTCGGCACTTAACAGGCGTATCTGGTAATTGCCCAGGGCCTGGCCTGACAGGTTGACATTAAGTGTGGTAGCGCCGGCGATATCGGTCCAGGTAATACCATCGGCACTCATTTGCCACTGGTAAGCGGGATTGGTTAAGCCTCCGCTGATACTGCCATATAGATTGACAGCCTGGCCGGTGCATACAGTGGTTTCCAGTGTCGTGCTGCTGGCCGAAAAAGAAGCAGCGGTAAGGGGGCCGCAGGGACGGAAAGTAATATCATCAAGGGCCAGGTCGTTACCTATATTGCCGGGGCCTCCGGCAACGGTATTGGATAGGCTCAATATGACAGAACCCACGCCGGGAGGGGTAGTGAACGAAGTGGCATACTGGTGCCAGATAGGCATTGTATTGGCTGGGATAGGGCCTGTAACAAACGGAGGGATAAGGTCGTTGTTGCTCATGTCGGTGATGCGGAAAGTGACATCGGGCTGAGATGCAGTCGCGCCTATTGCTGTAGCACTGTTGATGGCATTCAGGATCCAGGCAGCAAATTCATAAGTGGTACCCGGGCACAAGTTGCTTACCGTTTGTTTGTAAAATTCACCGGTCTGTGGGGCTGCATTAAAAAAGGCCATATACCCCTTGGAATTGCCGGTATGGTCTGTAGCGCCTACATGCCAGGCTGTGTTGTTGGGTACCTGGTTAATAAGGGAGTACTCACCATCAATAATAGTATTGGCAGGCGGAGTGCCGCTGGCGGCATCGTAAATATAAGTCGTTGCGGCACCGGGCACGGCTGCAGCGAGGGGGCTGCCCGGATTAGCACCCTGGCCGAAGGTTATATTAACTATGGGCGCACCCAAGCTACCGGTGCATTGCGCCATGGATGGGGTAGATAGTAATAGTAAAGCACCCACAACCAGGCAAAGGTATTTGTGAAGCATAGAAAACGGGATACAGTGAAAAAGGTATTAAATATACAACATTAATTCATATTTCATAGCGGTGGGAGCCAATTTTAGCAAGGAAAATCAAAAGAGGCTGTTTCCCCGTAGGAAGACAGCCTCTTTTGCAATAACGTTTGCTCTTATTTTCCCCTTCCCTGGAAGAGTACCCTAATGGTGTACAGCATGATCTTGATATCCAGTGCGAGGGAGCAATTTTCGATGTAAAGCAAGTCATATTTCATTCGTTCCACCATTTGCTCCACGTTCTCAGCATAGCCGTACTGGACCATGCCCCAGGAAGTAAGCCCCGGCTTGACGCGATGCAGGTATTTATAGTGGGGATGGGTAGGGATGATTTTATCGATAAAGAACCTTCGCTCGGGCCTTGGGCCTACCAGCGACATATCGCCTTGCAGAATATTGATGAACTGCGGCAATTCATCGATGCGCCATTTGCGCATTACTTTTCCCCAGGGCGTTATCCTGCGGTCCTCGTCGCTGCTCAGAGCCGGTCCTTCCCGTTCGGCATCGATGTACATGGAACGGAATTTGTAAATATAAAAAGGCCTGCCAAATAAACCGATCCTTTCCTGCTTGTAAATAATGGGGCCGGGGGATGATAGCTTTACTTTAATGGCTGCCAGCAGGTACAACGGCGACAGGATGATGAGCGCCATAGCAGAAAAGAAAATATCGAATACTCTTTTGCATACCTTTTGCCAGTCGGGCAGCAATTCGGGGTGTATGCTGATCAATACCGGCGCATATACGTTGTCGATCCTTACCGAGCCGGAGATAAGGTCGTAAAGGTCGGGCAATACTTTTATGATCGCAGGGCTGTAGCTGAGCCTGGTGAGGATGCTTTCCAGTTTTTTATGTTCGTGCGATTCCACGGCAATCACCACCTCCTCTATACCATGCTCTTCTATTATGGTTTCCAGTTGGTCTACGCTGCCGAGTTCCGGCACATTGCTGATATTAAGGGGCACCACGCTTTTGTCGGCGCTTACAAAGCCTTTGACCTCGTTGCCCAGCACATAAGGATTGTTCTTTATTTCCTGGTACACCCTGGTGGCTTTACCATTGCCGCCCACGATAAGGGTATTGTACCCTATTTTGCCTTTGAGCAAATCCCTTTTGATCTTATACAGCCACAGCAGCCTTGATATGATCAGGAAAGAGGTATGGGTGAGGAAATACCAAAGGGTGATCTCGAAAAAATATTTGAAACTGTCGGTATCGTTGGAAAAGGCGACCATACCCACCAGCAAGGCGCCGATAATGGAAATGATAAGGCTGCGATAGATTTCTACCAGGCGCGATTTGCGGTAGAGGTCGAAATAGGCGCCGGAAAGGAAGTGCAGGAAGGTCCAGAAAACCGGGATCAGCAGAAAGGAAATAACGTAGTCGCGCGAGGTCCAGTTGCGTTCGTAAGGATATATGGAGGGTAATGCTTCGTGCAACAGGTGCTGCCGGTACAACCAGAAAACCAACCATGCAGCAATAGCTGTAAGGTAATCCAGAATCATGAGTATGATTATGGCGCTTCTCTTGGCCGCGGATAAATTCATTCTGTTACTTTGGTCTCCTCTTTTGCTCTAGGTTATAAACAATGCTTACCTATCCTTATTTCTTCAGATACTATGGTTTTTCGCTGGCTTCGGGGTTCATTTGTATCATCATCTTCTGCAATATCTGATGGGCTACGTCCATGGCATGCAAGCCATCATATACCGTCACGTTTACCGGTTTGTCCTGCAACACGGAGAGTGCAAAGTCGGCCAGTTCTTCTTTGATAGAATTCACTGGTTTTACATTGGGTGTATCTATCGAAATCGTTTTTTGCCTCCCATCGCCGAGCTCGATCGGGAAATCGAAAAAGCCTTTCTCTTCCTGGTCCCCTTTGAGCCGGATGATTTCCGTTTTCTTGTCCAGAAAATCGATCCCTATATAGGCATCCCTTTGAAAGAGACGCATTTTCCTCATTTTTTTCAGAGAGATCCTGCTCGCGGTAAGGTTAGCCACACAGCCGTTGTCAAATTCTATCCGAGCATTGGCTATATCGGCCGTATCGCTGATCACGGCTACGCCGCTGGCCGAAATGCGTCTTACCGGCGATTTGACCAGGTGCAGGATGATGTCGATATCGTGGATCATCAGGTCCAGGATCACGGCCACATCTGTTCCCCTCGGGTTAAATTGCGCCAACCGGTGCGTTTCAATGAACATGGGTTCCAGCTTCCTGTTCTTCAGGGCCAGCATGGCCGGATTATACCGTTCCACATGACCTATCTGGCACTTTACATTTGCTTCCGATACCAATTTGACGAGTTCCCTGGCTTCGGCCATAGTATGCGTCATGGGTTTCTCTATAAATAAATGACGAGATTGGAGCAGGCAAGCTTTGGCTATATCGAAATGAGTAGTCGTATTGGTGACAATATCCAGGGCGTCGGCGGCTGCGATCAGCGCTTCGGGATCGGTATAACGCTTAACATGGTATTGTGTGATCGCTGTTGCCGCATTGTCATCATTAGGGTCGAAAAAACCAACTAAAGTAACCCCGGGTATTTCCAGCCACTGTTGAATATGTATTTTTCCGAGATGCCCCGCACCAAAAACGCCGACTTTAAGCATTGTATATGATTCTCTGTACGTTATTTTTATATTAGGTTTGCAAAATAAGACAATTAGGTCAAAGCATAGTAAGTTTGTGCGCCTTATTTTCGGTGTTTACAATTTCAAAGCAATGAACCAGGACGAATTATTCATGGAAGAGGCGGTCCAACTGAGCCGCAAGCATATGGACGAGGGACAGGGCGGCCCTTTTGGTTGTGTAGTGGTCAAAGACGGCGTAGTGGTGGGCAGGGGCTGGAACAGTGTGCTGGCTGGCAACGATCCTACAGCCCATGCCGAAGTGGTGGCCATAAGGGATGCCTGCCGTAACCTGGGTACTTACCAGCTTACGGGATGTACTATTTATACTTCCTGCGAGCCTTGCCCCATGTGCATGGGGGCTATTTACTGGTCCAGGCCCGAGCGGGTGTTTTATGCCAATACCCGCGAGGATGCTGCCGCTACGGGTTTCGACGATTCTTTTATATATGAAGAACTGGCCTTGCCCCTGGAGCAACGAAAGATACCCATGATTCCCATGGATAAGACCAGGGCTCTGGCTGTATTCAGGGCCTGGCTGGAAAAGGAAGACCGGGAATCTTATTGACCGGTATTGATTATTAATAAGCAAGGCTGTTCTAACATGGACGGCTTTTTTTTGTGTGGAAATAGAAGGCTATCAATATTTTAGCAATGCTTAACCCCTCTCTTTGACCTTCCTGGCTTCAACATAGGTTTTCATAGGTTGCTTTTAGCGCTCGTTTGAAACCCGGCCAGTACAAGTGCATAGGGCAGCTTCTCTGTTTTCTTTTTATAATAAGGTTTTAGTCTGGTATTTACCAAGGTTTTTGCCTGTTTTTGATAGGTATTAATAAATCTATTTTTGCTCCGGTAATAAACTATTATTTTATTATTTATTAAAAAAATCTCTTTAGTAGAAACAACATGAAAACAAACCCCATCATGAAGAGGAAGAGACTAGTTGGTTTCCTGGCCCTTGCTTTAACCACCATGTTTTATTCCGCCTGTAAAAAACCACAATTGGACGAAACCACGAAGCCGCTTCCCCTGAAAGCAATAAATGGCCCGGTTCCCATAACCATTAACCTGGAAGAGATATACGCACGGCTACCACAGACCGTAATGTATAATCTTGCCGGTGATGTTCATCTTTATTTGGATCAAGCCCAATGGCGGTATGAACAAGAGTATGTAATGGTTCGTATTCCAGTAAACAATGCGGTTAATAAATCCTATATCTATGCGGTAAAACCTTACAACGCTCCACTCGGCCCTGTGAGATCGTTTTTGGTTCAATTTCTTCCAGAGCAGGGAAGTACGCCAACCGATTTTTCAGGTAAACAGATGTGGTTGAATCTTCAGGATGGACAGGTGTATGGTGTAAGTTATGTCCATAACGCTGCCACTTCATTCCTGACTGCAGAACCCACATATCAATATTGGGAGCTAAGCATGCTCAATGCTGGTCTGTTTTATTTGGATGGCAGTAACAAAATTGCGGTATATCCCGAACCAACAAACCCCAATCCTGTATTGTTTACCCCTTGGATCGGAGGTGATGATAATACTGGTAGGGATAAGCTTTTTGGAAAAGGTAAAGGAGAAAGTTTTTTCGGCAGGATATTTAGTGGGATTGGTGGCTTTTTTAAAGGTATCGGTGGCATTTTGGGAGATGATGGCGGCGCCTCAGGTCCAGGCGCCTGGGGTCCAGGCGGCGGCGGCATGTATGGCGGTAATGACAGCCCCTATGAGCCTCCTGGCGGCAATGGAGCGATCGGCGGAAGCGGTTATCAGAATCCACCATCACCACCGCCTCCACCGATCAATATATGGGACAATGCTATTGGTTCCAATGATTGGAATGAACTTGGTGAAACCAACAACACACCAATTCCTATCGTTGTAAATAGCCAGTTATTGGATGCAGCAGTAAGTAGCGGTCAACAAGTATATAATATATCCAATCCCACAATTACCTATTTGCAGAGTGTGCTTGGTCTTAATACCAATCAGGCTAACTGGTTAGGGCAGCATTTAGACCAGGCGAGTAAGATTCAAAGCTTCCTGATTCAGTATATCCCGGATTTAACCCTTACAGAAAAAAGAGAGATCGCCCTGGAGCATTTAAGAATGCTTATGGAACATACTAATTATGTGACCAAAATTAATAATCTGCCGGGCCACTGGTGGGATCGGGATCAGGATGGTTTTATGGAAGCCCGTAAAATTCAATTAGATATTGAGCAAGAAATTGTACCTGAAGCCACCGTTCCATGCAACGAGCTTGCTAAGTTCCAAACATTTGGGCAAATGTGGCAGAGTGTGAACAGTCAGCAGGCATCACAGGCCATCCTTAACAGACTAATAAACATTGAAAACACATACCCTGCATTTGCCAATAATGGCTTGTATGTTCAGAATATAAACGACGCATCAGGAGGTGTTGTAAACTGTGATTTCTTCCCTGTTCGTATTTTGACTTTCCCTACGATAAACGGTGTGCAGATGAACCACGCTACCTTGCTGGAATACTTCCGTAAGAACATTAATTCTTTTATTTCGCCAACTATCAATGTTAGCTTCTCTCCTTATAACTATGGTGGTTTGAATGATTCCCCGCTTTGGAATCAGAATAATACGGATGCCCTTGGAGCTATCGTACATATTCAAATGGTAGATAATGGTGCCGTAATTTTGTCTGGTTACGAAATGACCCCAAGCTCAAATAAATTCACCTTTTCTACCTTGAAAACGCCATTCCTTTCTGATGGTCTCCATCCTGTAAGTGGTAATAGGCGGTTTGGTATCTATACGAATTCAAATGGTGAAAGTACTTTTTATACTATGGGAGTTGATCGTATTACCACAATTGCGGGTAACTTTGGGAGCGCTGCTAAGGATATCTTCAGCACTAGTGGCTTGGAAGATGCCGATCAGCTTTGGAGAAGTATGCAGAGTCAGATGATTTTTTTTATAAATACGAATGGTGGGAGTGCCGCCTTCTATGATGTAAACCCAGAAATCATTGCCAGAACAGATTGGAGTGCTGTGCAACAGTTTCTAAAGGGGCAAATTACTTTTCAAGAATTAAAAACACAATTAGGATGTTAATAGTAAAAGAAATACTCAAATTCCTTCTTAAATCTTTTACGTTTGCTATTGTTGCTGGTATCTTTTATACAATAAGTGATTATTTCTGGAAATTGTTTGTGGACCGAGACGCAATAATGAATGAGAATGTTTTTCAAAGGTTGGGCTATTATAGCCTGTACACTTTTGGTATTCAATTTCTATTCGGTTTATTCCTGCTTTTCATCTTGAATGATTACCTCACAAAAAAGAAGAATAGCCTTCGACATATCACGGCCATCTTATTCCTGATGTTGGGGCTTCTCTTAGGCCTTTTCTCACAAGGGGATGGATGGGAGTTATATACTGGGGATGGACAAAGAATAAAACACATTTTATTACTGGGAATTACGCTGAGTACCTATCCTTATATCAGCTATTTCATAGATCGGAGTATATATCGTAAAGGTTGATATGGAATAGCTTATTTACTTTAAGGCAAGGGTTAACTTACCACTTAACTATGATCTGTAAAAGTAAACTACTGTAATATGCAAACTATAAAATTAGCATTATTGTCGCTCTGCATTCTGGCATTTACCTATACGGCCAATGCCCAAAATCCCGATCGAAAGGATGCTAGTCTTAACATTATTACGGCTACACTGGAAAGTATAGGCAAGTGTCCCCCAAGCCATAATATAAAATTCGGGAACCTGGATCGTAAATACGTAACCACGGCACTATTCGTGAGATTAGAGCATTCAGAAAAACTAACTCCGATCCCGATCAACGACAAGGTGTTTGATTATGAGAAATTCAACCGGCAGGTTTATCCCGCTAAGTTGAATCAGAAAGTAGAGATAAGCGTCAAACTATTCGCTTCGAAGGATGAAAATGTTTTTCTGGCGTACGATGTAAAATGATCTTATAGTCTATGATACAACGGTGATACTACCAGAGATGAGGTGCGAGTAGATAATCTCTGTATGGCATTATGCCGGATCATACAAATAAAGGAGCCAATGGCTCCTTTATTTGTATGATCTATATTATGAGTGCTTCCTGATTCAGGAAATAAGTTACACTCGTTATTGCGGCATGATTGCAGGGAATGAGATAGATGTATCGGGCTACCGATAAGCTTTTATGGCTTTCTTTACCATACATATTGTTTTTTGTTCATGAGCATGGCTTCGGCAGCTATGGTCTGTTCTCCGGTGGCCGGGTCATACACGGCGCATTCGTAGATAATGCGGTTCTTTTCGGGGAAAATTTCTTTCACTTTAATGACGGCTTCATATTCCTGGTCAGTAAACATAGGCTTCAGCCATTTGATGCTTTGGCTCATATAAATATGGCCGTCGGCATACCAGAGCGAACCGAATATCTTGGTGAAAACACTGGCCCCCAGGAAGCCATGAATGATGTTGCGTCCAAACATGCTTTCTTTGCCTGCCTGCGGATCGATATGAAGGGGATTGGTATCGCCGCTGATGCGGGCGTAATCATCCACATCCTGTTGTGTATAGCTGAATTTGTGGCGGAATTCGTCTCCGGTTTTTAGCATAGGGGAGTTTTTACAAGGTAAGAATTTAGTACTATGCTAAGTAAAGCAATTGTTTTGTACCAACAAAAATAATCTGCATAAAAAAACCTCATAAGTTTTTTACTACTTATGAGGTAAATAAGATAAGAAAGAAAATGGTTTAGAACCGGTAATCTCCATTGATAGAAGGTACTGCAGCACCACCTACACTGTCGATAATAGGGGAAGTCGCCATTTGCCCGTTAATATTGAATACGAATTTTTGCGAACCGTCCATGGCATCCAGGCGATAGAGGTTTTTATCAAAGCCACCGAAGAAAACATCGCCACGATATAAAACAGGCGAAGATTTGATCAGGCCGAAGGTTTTCATCTGCCATTTGGTTTTACCGTCGATGATGTCTACGCAATAGAAGTTACCATCGTAGCTGCCGAAGTAAACGTACTGGTTGTACACCGAAGGAGACGATTGGATGGCATCGCCTGTTTGTACTTTCCAACGCAGCAGGCCTGTGGCCGAATCTACAGAGTAAAAATTACGGTCGTTGCTGCCTACGAGCACGTTACCGCCAATATGGATCGGCGAGCTGCGCACCTGGCCATTAGTGGTAAAGGCCCATTTTTCGGTGCCGGCCTGGGTAAACAGGGCATACAGCTTACCATTGTCGTTGCCTACATACAGGAAACTGTCGTTTACGACACAGGGTGAAGAATAAAACGCGCCGGCATCGGCAGGTGTATATTCCCATATTACGGTCAGGTCGGGATTGAGCGCTGCAATCTTATTGCTCATACCGCTCACGAAGATCGCTTTATTTTGTACGCCGGGAATACGGTGTATCGTGGGCGAAGACATAATATCTCCACCGATGTCATAAGGGGTGATCAGCGGCAGGTTGCTCAGTGAATTGGGGTCTACAGCATATAATTTGCTACCCGCAGTCACGTACATCACATTGTCTTTGATCAAAGGTGTGCCGACTATGGCTGCCCCGAAATTACGGTTGGCTTGCTGGGTGCCGTATTGCGCATCGATGCGGTAAAGATCACCGGTTACGGTGCCGATATAAACATTTTTATTGAACAGAACCGGACTGGCCTGTACCTCGCCGGATACCGGGAATTTCCATTTCCTGTTACCGGAAATAGGGTCGAGGGAGTACACGATCTGGTTATTGCTGCTTACAAATAGTGATTGGGAATAAACATCCGGGAAGGGTTCATCCTTACTATAATCTTTACAGGAGCTCAACCCCGATAAAGTAACTATAGCCGAAGCGGCCAATACCCAATAACGTCTACGTAGATTCATTCTGAAATAGTATAATATTAGTTCGGCAAAAGAATTGCTCACAATAATAAGCATTCTATTCTTATTATGCAAAGACGGCGGAATTATTTTTTGTGTTGGGTTTGGCCCTGCAGGGGCCTCCTGTTGAACCACAAAAAACGGTCCGGATGGACCGTTTTTTGCTATAACTGTTTCTAATTACCGCAGCAGGGTCACATTCCCCGTGAATTGTTCCGTCCTGCTGTTTTTCAATACCACACCGATCTGGTAAATATATACTCCGGTGGGCTGGTCTTTGTCGTTGAACTTACCATCCCAGCCTCTTCCGGCAGGATTGGTGGTTTCGTAAAGCACCTGGCCCCAGCGGTTAAATATCTTCATGCTGAAACCGCTTACGCTTTCGCTCAGGAACTGGCGCGGGAAAAAGTAGTCGTTATGACCATCGCCGTTTGGCGTAAAGGAGTTCGGGATATCGATATAGCAGTCTTTCTTAACGACGATATCATCCTGCGCATTGCAGTCGAAGGCATTGGTCACGAGCAAAGTGTACCGGCCATCATGGACAATCTTTAAAATGGCCGAAGTATCGCCGGTGTTCCAGCGGTATGTTTCGCCAGGTTGTGCCGGATTCAGGTTGCTGACGAATATCGGGTTGCCGTCGAGGCACAATGCCGTATCCTTGCCCAGGTTTACTACCGGCAAGGCATGTACGTTTACGGAATCCCTCCGGCTAATATCTTCACATACCCGGTACCGCGACTTGAGGTTGATAAAATAAGTACCTGGTATCTCATAGGCGTGACTGGTAGGGTTTACATTGCTGGCCAGTGTGCCATCTCCGAAATTCCAATCCAGGCCTATATGGCCGGATAAAGTGTATTTAGCGTTCACGTTCACCGATTGTCCCGTGCAGATGTCGTGGTTATCCAGGCTGAAGCTAAGCTGGGGTATGCTGTCTACCACGATGGTATAATAAGTAGTATCGGTACAGGGAACGGCATCCTTGATCGCCAGCATTACGTGGTAGGTTCCGGGTACCGTATACTGGTGGGTCGGGCTGACGAGGGTAGCATTGCCGCCATCTCCGAAATTCCAGTAGTAAGTTGCCGGCCCTACACTTACCGTTGAGGTATTGGTGAAGCTTACCGTTGTATTCTGACAAATAGTATCATTGCTCACTGTATAGGCGGCGATAAGCGGGTGACGGGTATCCACGATTTTGAATACGCTGTCAGTGCAGAGGTAATTACTCGCGATTAATCTTACGGTATAAATATCCTGGTTGGGATAGAAATGTTTGGGGTGGGTAACCGTATCGGTACTGCCATCGGCAAAATCCCAAAGGCTGGAAGTGCTTTGCGTGGATGTATTGGTAAACCTAACGCTATCGCCATGACAACCCATGGTAAGTACGAAGGTAAAATCAGGCAGCACGGTTTCGTCCTTCACTTTTATCCTTACCGAATCTTTTAGGGTACAATTGCCCTGGGCGGCGCTTGTGGTTACGGTATATACATAAGTAGTATCGGAAAGAGGAGCGATTGTGGGCGTGGGGGTGTTGCCGCCGGAAGTCACGATGCCGGCCGGGCTCCAGCTCTGGTTATAGGTTATCCAGGATGTGGTATTGCTTAAGGTGCCTGCAAGCGTACCTGTATAAGTGCCGCAGCCATAGAGGGTGTCGCTCGGTCCCGCATCGATGACGGGCGCCGGCACAACCGTAATGGTATCGAACACCTGGGGACTGCAAGCCGAGGCGCTGGTCGAGGTGATCGCGATGGTCGCAGGCTGGGTATTAGTCACATTATAGCTGGGACCTGTTCCGGTTACCGTGGCAGTACCACTGATGATAGAATAAGAGAACGGTGCGGTACCACTTGCGATAACGGTCTTGGGTGCGCCGGGAACACAGTTGAATACGGTATCTTTCTGGGCAATGGTCATATTGCCGCCCACGGGGCAGGAACCGAAGTCGCTGGGGCTGGGAAAGCTGCCGGTCACCGGTGTACAGGTGATCGTGGTGGCGCCTATCACGCCTGCATGCAGGCCGGAGTTGTGGTGGTACATCATATTGCCTATAATGGCGAAGCCACCGCCCGCCCCGGTATTGGGTGCTCCGGTTACGGTCCATTCCTGGAGCAGGGTGCCCGCAGGGCTGTATTTACGCAGCCAGGCCGGTGTTTCTGTCCTGAGGATATAAAAATTACCGGCGCAGTCGGCTACCACATCGTACGGGCCGCCGCCATTAAAACCGGGAACGATCATAAGTGGTACTGCGTTGCCGGTACCATCGTATTTGTATACCTGGCCGCTGCCGCCTTCCAGGCTGTATATAAATCCGCCACCCGCGCCAAAATTAACGGCATTGGCGGCATGGCCTGTATTTACCCATGTGGTACCATCGTAGTAGTAATAATTGCCGTTTACATTGGTGTAGAAGGTAGGGGAAGGCGCCGTAGCACTGTTCAGGTTAGGGCTTACAGCAAGGCCCGCCGCAAAAGCCGGCAGGGTAATGGTATTGGTAACCGGGTTGGTGCCCGATAAAGGCTGTGCCGGGTTCCAGTTGGCAATAGTATTAGAGACGGTAAGGTCGTATACAAGCCCCCCGGTATCGGCACATACCGGCAATTGGGCATGCAGGACCCCGGAATAGATTGCGATAAAGAAAAACGGCAGAAAAAATCTGGCAACAATTCTTGTAAGATAATGGATCATAGATGCGAATGTTTGGAATGAAATACTAAGCTATAAAAATAAAGAGATACTTGCTTTCGCAGAAGGTATCTCTTTATCCAGTAAATAAAATATTCGTTGCTTGCCGCGCCGGTTGCAGGTTAACGAAGCAGGGTCACATTCCCGGTATAATTTTCTTGCCGGGCATTATCCAGCACGGCTTGTATCTGGTAAATATATACGCCGGAAGGCTGGTCTTTGCCGTTGAATTTACCGTCCCATCCACGGCCGTCGGTCTTGGTGGTTTCAAAAATCAATTGTCCCCAGCGGTTAAATATTTTCATGCTAAAGCTTGCTATACTCTTACCCAGCAATTGTCTCGGGAAGAAATAATCATTGACGCCATCGCCATTGGGCGTAAAGGAATTCGGAACGTCGATATAGCAATCTTTATGAACAATTACAGATTCGGTAGTAGTACAATCAAACCTGGAAGCTACGGAAAGGCTGTAGGTGCCGGGTTCTGTAATGGTGATGGAAGGCGTGGTAGCGCCGGTGCTCCAGGCATAACGGTATGGCTCCGACGGGTTACTGGCCTGGTTCTGCAGCGTAATGGCAGGGCCGTCAAGACACATCACTGAATCCGGTCCCAGGTATACCAGCGGGTAGGGATATACATATACATTCCTGCTCACGGTATTGGGAGGACAGCTACGGTAGCTCACCGTAAGTGTAACAGGGTAAGTGCCGACTTGGTCAAAAGTATGCGCGAAGCTATCGGTATTGGTGGTGTTGAATACATCTCCTCCGAAATCCCATTTAAGGTTGGTGGCATGGAAATCGCCTACTTTAGGGTAGAAGGTAATCTTGTCGCCGATACAGATGCTGTCTTTATTGGTAAGGAAAGGCGGCAGGTAAGCCGAATCCACATTGATAATGGCCCAGGCCGTATCGTGGCAACCCAGGGTAGTAACACCTGTAAGCCTTACATAATAGGTGCCCGGACTGCCATAGGAATGGGTAGGATTGGTGACGTTGCTGTTGGGTGTGCCATCTCCGAAATTCCAGCTAAAGTTGCTCAGATCGCCGAAAGAGCTATTCTGGAAAGTAAAGGCATCGCCCATACAGCCCAAAGTATCGGGGGTGGTGATGGCTGCACCGTAGTACGGTGGTAATACGCCTACGTTAAAGAATTTGCTGCAACCATTGGCATTAATGGCCAATACATTGTACACACCCGGAACCAGGTTGTGCAAGGTATCTCCATGTTTACCGTAGGCCATCTGCAGGGTATCTCCAAAAGTATTAGTCCATATAATACTATAGTTATTGGTATCGGAAGGGATCTGTATCAGGTAAGCAAACCCGTTGTTGTCGTTTTTACAAGGCGATTGCGCACCGGTAAGCAATCCGCCTTCAAAAGGCAGGATACGCACTGTTTTAGAAATGGTCTTGGTGGCCGACAAGGGACAGCCGTCGTCGGTAAAGGTAACGAAGAAGGTATAGTCGCCTGCTGCTACACCGGTACTGATATCCCAGGTAAAGGTAAACGTAGGGTTGGGCGTACCGTCGTTGGTTACGGTTCCGGTGGCGCCGGTAGGCAGGTTGTTGGAAGTTACGGTAATATTGTCGCCATCGGGATCATTGGCAATAATGTCAAACGCAACATTGCCGGTCTGGCCTTCGCAGGTTTGTACTACTACCTGGCCGGTAGGATCGGTAATGATGGATGCGTTTTGCGGATTGGCCAAAGTGTCGCCGGGAGCTGTATTGTTGCAGTTGTTGAGGAATACGAAGGTCATTTCCCGCATACAGGTACCGATGGTGTCGCCGCCCCTTATTTCCGCTACTTTATTGGCAACAATACTCTGGAACTGGGGCAGGGTCGAAGGATTGGTCGGCGTAAAATTCATCTGGCCGGTCAGGTTGCTGTAGGTAAAGGTGCCGGCAGCAAAGGGAAAGGGTTCCTGGTAAGTATAAGGCGGATTATAAGCCACGTTAGGCAGCGGATAGGTACCGCTGTTAAAAGCATTGGTCATAAAATAAGCCATCAGGTCGCCATCGGGATCCACAGCGCCAAGGTTGTAGCTCGATTCTTTGTTGACACAGAAAAACGGTGTGGGCGGAGCGGTAAAGTTGGGTGAAGAGTTCTGTACGTTGATATTTTTAAGGGTGGCTACAAGTGCCGTGCTACCGGCGGCCGACAGGTTCTGGATCTGACCGCTGCGGCCGGCCGAAGAACAACCCAACTGGGTATTGAATACAAAAGCCCAATTACCGGTACCGGCGCATACATAGTTGGCTGAATAGGTAAATTTCTTGATGCCCGGATTGGTTCCCGGAGGGTTGGAGCATTTGGTATTGTTCGCTTCATCGGGGCATACCGGCGTAATCTCGATATTACTTTCGGCAGCTACCTCGATCAGGTTAATGCTACCCTGGCCGGCGCCGTCTTTATAGATCTCAATTACAGGAGAACATCCGTTGTAAAAAGTAGGGAAAGTGCCGCCCGCGCAATCACCATATAATATTAAGGTAATCTTGTAGGTATGGTTGGTGCCCGTAGAAGAAACATAACTGTACTTTATATCGCCGCCATAAATGTGAGAGGCAACAGCTTCTTTATGGATGCCCAGGAGGGTGGCTAAAAAGAGGCATACAATAAAAATACGATTCATATGAAGTATTTGAGATAAGGGTAATTTATTTGCTCCTGAAGAAGCCTGGATAACATTTATTTAATAACAGACAGGTAAATATAAAAAGAAGTTTGTATTAAGTTGAAGAAAAAAATATTTAATATGTCGCCTTCTCCGCCTTCCCGGAAGGGACAAAAAAAGTTCCTGCGAAGGCAGGAACTTGGACTAAAAGGAGAGAAAGGTCACTATTCGTTAACATAGATCCGGTTCACCCGCTGGGAGATACTGGTCATGATTTCATAAGGTATCGTCTTGGCCCAGGCTGCCAGTTGGGTTACGGTAAGGTCGTCACCGAATACAGTTACCTCGTCGCCTACTTTGGCCTGTTCGATATCGGTTATATCCAGCATACACATATCCATACATACCGCGCCCAGTACCGTTGCCGGTTTGCCGTGAAGGAGCATATGGGCCTGGCCGTTGCCGAAATCCCTGAAATAACCATCGGCATAACCAATGCTTACCGTGGCGATCTTACTGTCGCGCTCGAGCTTGCCCCTGCGGCTGTAGCCTACGGTTTCCCCGGCCGGCAATTCCTTGATCTGGGCTATGGTGGTCTTTAAGGTACCGATGTGCCGCAACTGGTTTTGTACCTTGTCGCTGCCATCAAAACCATACATGCCTATACCCAGCCTTACCATATCATAATAGAGCTCCGGATGCCGGGTAATGCCCGTCGAATTGACCAGGTGGCGTAAAGGCTTATTGGGCAGGGCAGCCATAAGCGCCATGCTCATTTTGTCAAAAGCAGCGGCCTGCTCTTTGGTAAAGCCGTCAAAATCGGCGGTATCGCTGCCGGCCAGGTGGCTGAAGATGCTCACCACCTTTACCGTGTCGTTTATCTTAAGCTCAGCAATAAGCGGCGCTATTTCATCCGCCATAAAACCCAGGCGGTGCATACCGGTATCCAGCTTGATGTGTACCGGGTAATTTTTGGTATTAAGGGCATGGGCGATTTCGGTGAACTGCTTCAGGGATTCGATGCTGAATATTTCAGGCTCGAGCTTCCAGGAGATCATCCGGTCAAAAGCGCCCGACTCCGGGCTCATGACCATAATAGGGGCGGTAATACCGGCTTTACGTAAAGCTACGCCTTCGTCTACATAAGCCACGGTAAGGTAATCGACGCCGGCATATTGTAATAAGTTGGCAATCTCGTAGCTGCCACTGCCATAGGAATAAGCTTTAACCATAGCCATGGTCTTTACCTTGGGCGGCAGCAGGTTGCGGTACACATTGAGGTTGTGCTGTATCGCGGAAAGGTTAATTTCCAGCACTGTTTTGTGTATCTTCTGTTCGAGCAGCTTCTCTATTTTTTCGAAACGGAAAGTACGGGCGCCTTTAAGCAATATCGCTTCGTTCTCGAAGGTGATCATGTGCAGCTTTTTCAGGAAGTCTTCGGTAGACTTGAAAAAGATGCTGCGTAGCTTCTTGTATTGCCTGAAGGCGGCTTTATGTTTGGTAAGCGCAGGGCCGATACAGATAATGCGGTAAATATTTTTCTGGCTTACCAGTTCGGCTACCTCGCTGTACAAATCGCCGTCGGGCTTGCCTATCTGGAGCATATCCGATAAGATCACCGTACGGCGCGGATGCTGCTTTTGCTGGTCCAGGAAGTCAAGGGCGATGTGCAGGGAGGTAAGGTCGGAGTTATACGTATCGTTGATGATGGTGCAATTGTCCATGCCGTGCAACAATTCCAGCCGCATAGCTACCTGGTGTAATTTTGCCATCCGTTCGGCGATCATCGTTTCATCGATCTCCAGCAGGAGCAATAGGCACCAGCAATGGATCGCATTTTCGATGGAAGCGTTGTCGCTGAAAGGGATGTGGATCGACATCTCCCGCCCCTGGTAAAGACCGGTAATACGGGTACTGTTATTGCTCTTGTCGATTTGCAATATACGTAAGGTGGCTTCCGATTTCTGAGACCAGGTGAACAATTTCAACGGATCGTCGGGACTGTTGCGTACCTGGTGACAATATTGCACGATACATTCATGCAATTCGTGGTGGTCCTTACAATAGATCAGGTCTTTGGAATGGCGGAACAGGACCAGCTTTTCGTTGATCTTCTGCCGCATGTTCAGGAAGCCTTCGCTGTGCGCCTCGCCTATATTGGTAAAAATGCCGATCTCGGGATGCAGTATTTTCTCCGAATGGCTCATCTCTCCCGGTTGGGAAATGCCCGCTTCGAATATGCCCAGGTTGTGGTGCTCTTGTATGCGCCATACCGATAAGGGTACGCCTATCTGGGAGTTATAACTTTTAGGGCTGCGGATAATATTGTATTTATCCGAAAGCAGTTGGAACAGCCATTCTTTTACGATCGTTTTTCCATTGCTGCCGGTAATGCCGATCAGGGGAAAATGAAACTGGTTGCGGTGGGCTGCTGCCAGTTGCTGTAAGGCGGTGAGGGTATCCTGCACCTGAAGGAAAACAGCATCGGGGTATAAAGTCTGATCGATAGTGGTGCTTATCAGGAAGGTACGTATACCTTTTTGGTAGGCATCCGGTATAAATTCATGCCCGTCGCGATGGCTGCCTTTGATGGCAATAAACATAGCCTTGGCAGGGTTTACTATTTTTCTGCTGTCGATCAGTAATTCAACTATTGTTTTGTCTTTGGCCTGGGGGCTAAGCTCGGCTTTCGTTGCTTTTTGCAACTCGGTTAATTTCATTTTTCTTTTTGGTTTTGTTTCAGGGTATAGGGTATGTGGTATTGGGTATAGGTGATTTTATTCCTTGTGGCAAATGGCTTCTACGCCCTTTGCTGCCGGGGCAATAGCATAGCAGATGCCCTTAAGCCACAAATAGCTGTGATGTTTCGATCGCAGCTATTTGTTTTTTATTAGTATTGGAAGGTTCCGAATTCGCTCTCTATCAACAAAGCGTTTTTGTCTGCGGCTTCTACATATCCGCTTATCTGGGCGGCTATCCCGAAGGTATCGGCCAGTGCCACCAAGGCTTTTGCGGTTTCCGGGTCGGTAAATATTTCGAGCCTTTGCCCCATGTTGAACACCTGGTACATCTCTTTCCAATCGGTACCTGCTGCTTGCTGGATCATCCTGAATATAGGCGGCGTGGGCAGCAGGTTGTTTTTAACGATCTTCAGGCCATCGGGAAGGTAATGCAGACATTTGGTCTGTCCGCCGCCGCTACAATGGATAATACCGTGTATCTGGTCAAAATGATTTTCCAGTACTTTCAGCACCAGGGGTGCATAAGTACGGGTAGGGGAGAGGATCAGCTTGCCCACATCCAGGGAAGTCTCGGTAGCATCGGTCAGCTGGTAGCTGCCATTATACACAACTTCCTTAGGTAAGGCAGGGTCAAGACTTTCGGGATACTTCGCGGCATAGTCGTGGCGCAGTAGTTCGTGCCTGGCACTGGTAAGGCCATTGCTGCCGATACCGCTGTTGTATTCCGTTTCGTACACGGCTTGCCCGTAGGAAGCGAAAGAAACAATGACGTCGCCCGGTTGTATGTTATCGGTAGTTACTATTTTTTTACGGGGCATACGGGCCGCCATAGTACCGTCCACGATCACCGTACGTACCACATCGCCTACATCGGCTGTTTCTCCGCCCATGAAATGCACATCGATACCATAAGTGCTAAGGGTATCGAAAAACTCCTGGGAACCGTTGATGATGGCCCCGATCACTTCGCCTGGGATCAGGTGTTTGTTACGACCGATGGTAGAAGAGTAGGTAAAAGGACCGGTAGCCCCTACGCAAAGCATATCGTCGATATTCATGACTATAGAGTCGATGGCTACACCCTTCCACACACTCATATCGCCGGTCTCCTTCCAATAAAGGTAGGCGAGGATAGATTTGGTACCGGCGCCATCGGCATGCATGATATTGCAATAATCATTGTCATTGGCCCAATAGTCAGGATAAATTTTGCAAAAGGCTTTTGGATACAGTCCTTTGTCTAACTTTGCCACCGCCTTGTGTACTTCTTCTTTTTGTGCGGATACCCCTCTGAGGGCATATCGGTCTTGAGGATTCATGCAGAAAATATATTGGAGGTGCAAAGGTACTATTTAGTTACGAGAATTGGGGCCGGGGACGATGCCACGCCCCACAAAATGTGCCCCAGGAATAAGGTATATTTACTATATGATGTGCCCTTTGCCGGCGAACAGCCCTTGGTAAAGGATGCAGGACAACAAGCTTTATGAAGACACAGATATTTCCCCTTTCCGAAGGGACGTTTACCATCGGACACGATAAGATCTTCCAGCCTTTTAACGAAAGCAAAGACGAGCTGAATGACCGGCCTACCGGTTCCCTGTTGGTGGAAGTACAGCCTTTTGCTCTTGTAAACGATAAAGACGTGATCCTGCTGGATACCGGACTGGGATTTAACAACCCCGACGGTCAGGCGCATTTGCCGGGCAACCTGGCGGCACACCATATTCATCCCGAAGATGTGACCAAAGTATTGTTATCACACCTGCATAAAGACCATGCCGGCGGCCTGGATCTTAATTTGTTCCCCAATGCGACCTGGTATGTGTACCGGGCCGAAATGGCCTATGCCCAGCAGGTGGGCTTCCCTTCTTATTATACCCAAGACCTGCTGCCTTTGCTGCACAGCGATAAAGTGCATTGGCTCGAAGGGGAATCGGGTACGATAGACGATTATATCGAGTTCATCCATACCGATGGGCACTGCCCGCAGCATATCGTTTTTAAGATTCAATCGGACGAGGGCATTATCTTCTATGGCGGCGATGAGGCGCCGCAATACAAACAGATGAAGATGAAGTATGTGGCCAAGTACGATTATGACGGTAAAAAAGCCATGCAGCTCCGTGAGCAATGGGCCGAACAGGGCGCCAGGGAAGGCTGGCAGTTCCTGTTTTACCATGATGTAAAAACACCCATAGCCCGCCTGTAACCCGGCCGGGCTTGGATAATCGCTATCCCTTGTACCATGAGTGAAACCAATTTCCTGATCCTTTTAGTGGCAGGTACCCTTATCCAGTTCCTGGTTTATTGTATTTATGTAAGAAACCTGAACAGCTTATTAAAAGCCATAAGGCCTGCCAACAGACATATAGCTCCTGGCCAGGTATGGCCGCTCCTGGTATGGATCGTTAACCTCCTGCTCCAGGTGCTCAGCTCCGAAGAATTCGGACATGTATATTTGCTTAACTCGGATGCAGAAGAACGTGCTTACTCGATCGCGAATGGAATAATATACCTGTATCTTGTCGTCTGGCATTTCCGGATAGTATCCGGTGTGGCGATCTCCATAGAGCGGGAATACAAAAGCCGGAACCTGCCCGTAGGCTACCGCCCTACCTATTACCTGGGGGTACTTATGATCGTATTGTCATTGGCTAATTTCGGCAACTTTTTCAACCTGGACCCTTTTGTGTACAATATCCTGCAGGTCGGAAGCCTGGCCAATATGGTCGTATGGATCATTTACTGGGTAGTGACGCACCGGTATAAAAAGAAGATACAAGCCATGCCGGAATACCCGGAGCAGGACGAAAGCCCTGTTTTTTCCAACCTCTATTAAAAGAGGTAACCAACGATTACCATTTTAGCAGAAGTATACATCTTGTAAACCCCGATTTTATAAACACAACCACACCTCTCTAATCCATTTTCAAAAAAATCTGACACCATGAAATTTGATAACCTCTTCAACGATTCCGCTGCCTTTATAGGCCTCATGTCGGCCATCGGCCTTTTTATAGGGCTTATCATACAATTCTTTTTTCTGAAGAACATCAGCGATCTCCTGAAAACAGTGAGAGAGCCCAACCGGCGTATGCCGCCGGGCCAGGTATGGCTGCTGCTGGTAGGATTGGTCGGTTCGTTGATCACTTTGCCCCTGCTTTATTTGGGCGCGGACTCCACTGCTTTATTAACCCTGTGCACCATAGCCAGCTATGCTGTCTCCATATTCGTGGTGATCTGGCAGTTCAGGATCGTGTATAAGGTAGCCGATTCCATCGAAGCGGAATACGACAGCCGTAGAATTCCGATAGAGCATCGTCCGTCGTACCAGACTGGGATGTTTATGGCTGTTGCCCATGCCGGTACATTGCTCAAAGGTGTGCCCGGCATAAGCTTTATAGGAAGCATTGCCTCGCTGGCCTATCTTGTAGGCTGGATATGTTACTGGGTAAGAACCCATAAATACAAGCAGGAGATAAAAGCCCTTCCGGAGTACATTGAGGAAGGCGAAAGCCTTATTTTCTCCGACCTTCATTAATACAAAGCCGGTGTACTTGAACCACGAGAGCGGCCATCCCTGCAGGATGGCCGCTCTCGTCTGTTGTATTGCCTTGTTAGCGTATCACGGTGCATTTCTGGATGCCCTTTCTGCCCGCATCGTCGGTTACTTCGGCTGTATAAAGGCCCGGCGGTATTTGCCCCAGGTCAAGCTGTACTTTTTCCGAGGGTGCAAAACGTTTTTGGAGCACCTGCTTTCCATCGAGGCTGCGGATGCTTACCAGACGGTTGCCTTTGTAATCTTCATTTTGCAGGTAGAGCATATCGCTTGCCGGGTTGGGATAGAAGCTTACAGCAAGCTGCCGGGAAGGCGTTGTTGCGATACCAGTGGTTTGATCCAGGAAGACCTTGTACAGGGCGGCGACAACGGCATCGGTATAGCTATTGGACAGGCTGTCCTGGTTGGAAAGTACACATATAGTAATGCCCCTTACGGTATCGATAAAGTTGGAGTTGATCTGCCCCAGCCAGGTGCCCCCATGCGAATAGCCGCTGTTGTTGAAATAATTATCCTTAAAAATACCGAGGCCATAACCATACTTATTGTCCGCGGAATTGACGGCCATTTGCAGCATTTTGGTATTTAGAGTGCTCTTGCTGATCAGCGATCCGTTGAAAAGGCCTTCCCAGAAATGTACCACATCTTCGGGCGTTGAGAGCAAGGCTCCGGCTGCATTAGGAAGGCTATAGCTTTCGAGCGGGAGTATGTAGCCGCCACCGGCGCCCCAGAAACGGGCAAGGTCATAAGTGGGCGTTTCGTCGGGAGGAAAAAAGGTATGGTTTAGTTGCAAAGGAGTAAGAATACTGTCCCGGATCAGGCTGGGCAACGATTTTCCGGTTACCGATTCGAGGATCATGCCGGCAATGATATAATTGGTATTGCTGTATTCCCAATTGGCGCCGGGGGCGAAAACAGGCGTCTCCACGAAATTTTGCAGTATCTGGGACATCGTCCATACCCGGGTAGGATTGCCAGTGAGGCTGTCCCACATCGCATCCGATTCGGTATAGCTGAACAGCCCGCTGGTATGATTCAGCACCTGTTTGATAGTAATACTGCCATTGATATGGGGATAGCCTTGTATCCAGGTGCCGATGCTGTCCTGAAGGCTTAAATGCCCCAGTTCTTCCTGCCGCAATACCAATGCGCTTACGAAGGTTTTGGTATTGCTGCCGATCCCGATCAGCATATCGGTGTTGAGGGGCACACCCGGCTCCGAATTGCCGGAGGTAGCTTTCCATAGGCCCTGCCCTTTTACCGAAACAGCTGCCGATACGCCGGTAACCTGGTAATGGGATTGCATGTAGTTCAAGGTGTCCCGTAGCTTTTGCGTGAGCGTTGCCGGCAACTGTGCCTGTGCCTGTATGCCCACGCATAGGAGGAACAACGCGATACTGAGTAATTTTTTGAGGTTCATATCAAAGCAGTTTTATTTGACAGCAAAGAGAAAGGATTCTGAAGAGCAGGAAAATTCTGTTTGACCAAGACTGGCCAAAATTAAACCAACGGCTGGTTAGGGCCTTATTGTGCCTATTGAAGAATTTGGTCAAAGGATAAGGCGGTTTGGTGTAAAACAAGCGCAAGTACAGTACTTAATGTGCATTTTTGCATATCAGGATAGAATGGCCATGCTCAAAAAAATAGGGAATACCGCTTTCAGGATACTGACCAGCCGCATAGCATTGAATATATATGCATGGGCTTTCTTTATCGATACCGTATGGAACAATAACCGGGCCAATAACCAGGCGCCGGGCGACAGTGGGTACGTGGTACACATCGTGCTCATGCACCTGGTATGGTTTGTCATGATTTACAGCAATACCCTGTGGCTTATCCCCAAGCTCCTGCTTAAAAGGAAATACGTGCTCTACTTGCTCGTGTTTTCGACGCATGCTACCCTGTTTACCAGTATTATAGGCTGGTACAGCGAGTGGCTGGTCCATGCTTTCCCGCATACGGAGAAATACTATTATATCGCGATCAGTATCCCCGATCATAAAGAGCTTACCACAGACTGGGATTATTATGTCAACGTATTGTTGAGTACCGTGGCCTCTACGCAACTCCTTTTTTCATTGGGCTGCCTGATGCAATACTTTTTTAAAGAACGAAGAAGAAATGAAACACTGGAAAAGAAACAACTGGAATCGGAACTTATGTTGCTGAAATCGCAGATCAACCCGCATTTCCTGTTCAATGTGCTCAATAGTATTTATTCCCTTTCCCTGAAAAAATCGGACGATGCGCCCGGCGTGATCCTCAAGCTATCCGACATCCTGCGCTATATGCTGTACGAATCGCGGCAGGATTATGTACCTCTGGATAAGGAATTGCAGATGCTGCAGGATTATATCGCTATTGAACAAATAAGGCTTACCCGCAAAGAGGCCATCAGTCTGCGCATACAGGGAGATGCACATATGGGCCGGATCGCCCCTGCCATGTTGGTCTCCTTCGTAGAGAACGCTGTAAAGCATGGCCTGGATTCCCGTATGGCCGATGCTTATGTGATAATTGATATCCGGGTAACAGGACAGGAGCTGTATTTTAGCTGCCGCAACAATTACCTGCAACGGAATAAGGGCAATGAACATACCAACAAAGCCGGCGGTATCGGGTTGGAAAACGTAAGAAAGCGGCTGGAGCTGATCTATCCTGGCATGTACGATTTGAAAATCACTAACGAAAACAATATTTTCGAGGTTCTCCTGACCTTAAAGCTGAATATACATGACCTGTCTGATAATTGATGACGAAATACTGGCCCAGGATGTGATCGAGCATTATGTTTCCCGCATGGATAACCTGGAGTTGCTGGGTAAATGCAACAATGCCCTGGAAGCCTTTTCGATCCTGAGCAAGCAGGAGGTGGATCTTATTTTCCTGGATATACAAATGCCTGAGATCAGCGGACTGGAATTTATTAAGCTGCTGAAAAATCCGCCCAGGATCATATTAACTACTGCTTATACCGAATATGCCCTCGACGGCTACGAGCTGAACGTGGTCGATTACCTGTTGAAGCCGGTCTCTTTCGAGCGTTTCTTAAAAGCGGTGGATAAGGTACAGGCGCTTCTGCAACCGGCTGCCACCGATAAAATGCCTGCTACGCCCGCGGCGCAGGATATTTTTGTAAAAAGTGACGGCAAGCTGATCCGCATTAATACGGCAGAGATTCGCTATGTAGAAGGACTTAAGAACTATTTGCTGATCCATACTGCCCAGAAGAAGATCATCGTACACGGCACTATGGGCAATATGGAAGAAGAACTAAAAGCCTACAAACATTTTATACGCATACACAAATCTTACCTGGTCAATAAAAATTGTATTACAGAGATCTCCGGTAATATAGTAAAGGTGGATCACAGCGAATTGCCTATAGGCGGCGTGTATAAGAACGATTTGCTGAAACTGCTCAAAGTAATTTAAGCCAGCTCCGTTATCCTTCTAACCGCCCGATGGTTTTAAAGGGCGGAAAGGCCATTCTTTTCTCATGCGGGCCTGGATCATATATACAAGGGTGCCCAGTGCGGCCACGCCGAGCCCCGAAAGCATCATGGCAGGTCCGGTGGCCAGGAACAAGGCCAGCCACATAAGGATAGCCAGTATTGCGGGCAGGGGAAAGAGCGGCATTTTGTACGGGAAATCCCCGGCTTTTCTTTGCTTTCTCAGGATCAGCAGACCTATAGCCTGGCTGATGAACTGGATCAGGATACGCATGGCCAGTATGGCGCTGATCACTTCTTTAAGTTTGAACAGCAGGCTGAATACAAAGGCAACACTGCCCAATACCAATAAAGAAACATAAGGAAAATGCTTGGTCGGATGCAGGCGGGCAAAAACTTTGAAAAAGGCGCCGTCGCTGGCCGCTGCGTATGGAATACGGCTATAACCCAGCGTGGCGGAGAATACAGAGGCAAAGGCAACCCACAGGATGAGGACCGTAATGACCTTGGCTGCCGTAGTACCTAATAGCTGCTGCATGAAAATGCTCAGCACAAAATCATTCTCTTTGATCTGCTGCCAGGGAAGCACACTGGTCACGCTGATATTCATAAGCAGGTAGAGTGCCGCAATACCGGCAATGGAAAGAAACATACTGCGGGGGATGTTCCGGGAAGGGTTAGTGATTTCGCCGCCCAGGTGGCATACATTATAGTAACCCAGGTAGCTGTACACTGTCTTTACACAGGAATACCCGATAGCCGTAATAAAGGCGTAGTTTACCGTAAGCCCGTCGTTGATATGCCTTACCGGCGACAGGAAATTGCCATGGGCAATACCGCCCCCTATAATCCAGAACAGGGTAATGAGCACGCCGGCCCAAAGCAATACACTGATCCTGCCTATGGCCTCGATCTTCCGGTACAGCAGGACGACGATTAAGATAACAACCGAGCCGCTCACCGCTTTGGCGCCCAGGGTGCTGAGCGGAAGCAGGTAAGCAAAATAGGTGGCAAAGCCAATGGCCGCGGAAGCAATTACGAGAGGGGCTTGTATCATGGTTTGCCATACAAACAGGAAACTCATAAACCGGCCCATGCCTTCTTTGCCAAAAGCTTCTTTGAGAAAATTATAGGACCCCCCGGCTTTGGGAAAGGCAGCACCCAGCTCGCTCCATACCATAGCATCCACGAAGGACAGGAAGGCGCCGGCTATCCAGGCATACAGGAAATAAGGGCCGTTCATCATACCGATGACCATAGGTAAGGTAATAAAGGGGCCTATACCTACCATGTCGATCATATTGATTGCCGTAGCCTGCCCCAGGCCCAGTCTTCTTTCCAGTTTGTTTTCAGCCATAATGTTCTTTAGGTGCCGTCATGCTTAATTGCGCCCTAAAGATTGACTTTAGTTTTTAGAAATGCAATTGAAAAATTTTATAGGGGCCAACGGGCTCAGGCAATCAGGTCTTCGATCTTCTGGAGCAGGTCGGTCATGTGGAAAGGCTTGGCCAGGAAATCGTCGGCGCCAGCCCGTCGGGCCGAATCTTCGATGCCCCTGCTGGCCGAAAACAGGATAACCGGGATATGGCTGGTGGTTTCTTGTTGTTTGAGGCGGCGGCATACTTCCCTGCCGTCTGTTCCGGCGATCCATATATCGAGGAGGAAAAGGTCGGGGAGCTGCCGGGGTGTTAAAGCAAGCGTGGCAGTAGGGCTGTGCATCACATGGTATCCGGCAAATTCGAGCATACTGCCTACCATATCCAGGATACCGGAATCGTCATCAGCAACCATTATATATTTTACGGGGTTCATTGGCATTCTAATGTACAAAGAAAAGACGGTCTTGTTTCGGGAAAACTATAGTTCCTGGATCATCTTTTTGTAAAGAAATAATGACTGTCCATATTGTCCCTGGTTGCAAATGCAAAAAAAATCAAAATTCCGGCCTCTTTTGTCCGAAAATCAATTATTGTATGTACATTTGTGCTTTCATGGTGATAGGGTTTATAGGGGCTGACTCATTCTTGGGTCGGCTTTCTTTTTTTATCATTTCCCTAACGCTTTTCTTTTTTGCTCCCCTTTCGGTTATTCTTCTTTGAAAATCAAATAGATGTGATTTTATTTTGTTGTAAATATGACCTGAATGCCCAATATATATAGCATAATTCTTTATGCAGTTGATGCAGATATAAAAGGAGTTTATTAATTTTGCTTTTTTCATGGTGATAGGATTTCTTGCCGGCTCATTCTTGGGCTGGCATTTTTTTTACTATACGACCATGTATTGCCAGGTAAGGACTACCTGGCGAAGCATAAAAAAGCATGCTGCCCGGGCAACATGCTTTTATTTATTGGGCTCACTCTTATAGACGATATTTACAAGGCAACCTTGGTAATCCGGGTAGATTTATTTTGGCTCCCGTTATCGTATTGCACCAGGTAAGCGCCTGCAGGCAAATTACTGATATCGATTGCGGTCAGGCCAATGGACGCAGGTATACAGATACTTCTTCTACCATTAATATCATAAAGGCTAACGGTAGCATTCGCGGCTGCATCTGCTGTGGCAATGTGCAGGTAGTTGGTGGCCGGATTGGGGTATGCCTTTAAGTTAGCCTGTCCTGCTGCATCTGCATAGGCCGATACGGCATCGGAATAAGTGCCTGCCGTAAACCTGACCCTGTAATAGTTGATCCCTTTCTCCGGTTTAGTGTCTTCATAGCTGTTCACAAAAGGATGGCCTTTCTGGTTTAAGGTAGCCAGGGGCATAAAGGTATTATTGTCGGTACTGCGTTCCAGCACAACAGTGCCTTCATCAATGGCTGCGCCTGCTGTCCAGGAGATTTTATTAATAAGCCCTTCATTAACTGCGCCGATCTCCTGCAACATAGATGGCGCCTGGTTGTATTCGGCATCAAAACAGATGGCATTGCCTGGCGCAGCCCAGGACATAGCAGCTTGGTGGTACAAGGGGTCGATAGCAATACAGGGTCTGGGGTTGTCCAGGATATTATTATCGGCATAATTGGTAACCACAGACTGCCAGCCTTCCGACGAGCGTAAACGGTAGTCTGTTTTCAGCAATTGCATGCTTTTCTCTTTGGCATCGTAATAGCTTAAAGCAAAGCTTTGTGTCGCCGGATCGAAAGCAATGACAGGCTGGGTACCGTTTTCGGCTACCGGCATGGGCTGCCAGTAACTGGTAAAATGGGAACGCTGGTTGCTGAAGCCGGCAACGGATATTGTGCCGCCCTCGCGGTTGTACTCGGCCAGGAGTAGGGCAGTGCAGGAAGCCGAATCGTTATTGCCAATATCGGAGACGGCAAGAACCGGCCTCCTTAGCCTTCCTGCCATCTGCGGATCTGCATTATCCACCCTTACCGGCACAATGGTCGAGGAATGTATAGATGCCGTGTTACGGGAAGTGTACACCTTACCCCAGGCGGCTTTGGGCGTAGCATATTCGTCCCAGGCCATAAAGTAACGCCCGTTGGAGGCACTGTTGCTTTTACCAAAGCAGATGGACACATTCCGGAAATACGCCTTGCTGACGGCTACTATATTCAAGGCTTCGAAGCTGGCGCCGCCATCAAAGGAAGTCTTTTGCAGGATCACATTCCTGTTGCCTGCACTGGCGGCATAGAGCAGGGAAATAGTGGGTTCGTTATCGGTAGCCGTATAACCATAAGCCAGGTCGCAGGCATATATTTCGCCCATGTTCGATTCCAGCAGCGGCTCGCTGATCAGGGACCGGTTGTCTGCCTTGTATTTGCGAACGAAAACAGATTGTTCGCTGCCCTGGATTGCCCGCCTGATGCCGGCCACAAATAACGTGAGCGTGCCTGCACTATTGCCGGTAACGATGATGGATGGCGCATCGTAGCGGTAACCGGGCAGGGACAGGGTTTGGAATGGCTGCCAGCTTTTGCCGTGATCTTCCGATACTTTGATCACGATACCGTTGCCGGAGCAAAAAGCATTAAAAATCCGGCCGTCGAAGGCAATGGCCATATCGGGAGCCGTTGTTTGCAGGTTAGTAGGGGCACTGATATGTCTGTCGAAGCCAAGGCTTTGCCCATGGCTATTTACAGCAAAGATGCAGGATAGCATCAGGAGTCCGGAGCATAAAATTTTTTTCTTCATCAAAAGTGTATTTAAGTTATTTACGTGGAATAGTTACAGGAATAGGACAACAAAAATGCCAGGTCCCTCCTATTACTGGTGTTTGCTATGCGAAATAAGCGATTATTATCCTAATGTAATGCAGAAATGGCGGGTTTTTCTTAACAAACCAGGACTTAATAAATGAAATTTATGTTTATACCGTAATTTATAAATAAATAATATCGGATGTTTTTGCACGGGGAATATCTTATCCGTTCTATCTTTGGTGTCAAATTAGCAAAATCTGTGAAAACTTCACCAGTACCGTCATTTCTGACTGCTTTTATTTTATCCCGTTTCAATACCTCTCCCCCTTATTGCAACTAAGTTAACCGAAAGACTGTGGTCTGTATTTTTCTTCGCCGGCGAAGAAAAATAGTGGCTTTTTTGTCTTATCCGGTCGTTGTTTTTATCCTTAATCTCAACCGCAACAAGCGCACTGCCTGGTGATCCACGCAGCAGGCCTCGTTCACCCTAAAACTTCAATTTATGTCCAATTTCATCATAGAGCACAAACTGCTCGTAACCCTTTTTGTCCTTTTTGTGTTCAGTTTGCTCTTATATAAAGCAATCCTGCGTGTTTTGTTCGGTATGGTCATTGTCCCGGAAGACAGGCTGGGCCTGGTTACCAAGAAATTCGTGCTTTTCGGCGCCTATAAATCCCTGCCTGACGGTAAGATCATCGCTACCCGCGGCGAATCCGGTTTCCAGGCTAGGACCCTTGCTCCGGGCCTGTATTGGGGCATGTGGATCTGGCAATACCGGGTCGAAATGCATCCTTTTACCATCATACCCGAAGGTAAAATAGGGCTTATCCTGGCCAACGACGGCCTGGAGATACCTACCGGCTCCATTCTGGCTCGAAAAGTAGACAGCGATAATTTCCAGGATGCCGAAAAGTTTCTCAATAACGGAGGGCAAAAGGGCCGCCAGACAGCCTACATTACTGCCGGTACCTACAGGATCAATACCATGGCTTTTACGATCACGATCACGGATATGGTGATTATACACGAAAACAGGGTAGGAGTGGTTACCGCCCTCGATGGTATCCCTATCGTGAAAGACCAGATCGCCGGTGCGCATATCGAAGGGCATAACAATTTCCAGGATTTCGATGCCTTCCTGCTGCAGGGCGGTAACAGGGGCCTGCAGCCGCAGATCATCCTGGCAGGTTCCTACAACATTAACCCCTGGGCGGTACAGATCGAAGAAAGCATGATGACCGACGTGCCTATCGGTCATGTGGGCGTCGTGATCTCTTATATGGGGGAAGATGGCCAGGACGTAACCGGGGAATCCTTTAAGCACGGTAATATTGTGGCTAAAGGTTTCAGGGGTGTATGGCAGGAACCGCTGGGTCCCGGCAAGTACCCATTGAACCGGTACACGATGAAGATCGAGCTGGTACCCACCACCAACCTGGTGCTGAACTGGGCCAATGCCCGCAGCGAAGCGCATGCGCTCGACAAGAACCTGTCGACTATTACCGTGCGCTCTAAAGACGGTTTCCCTTTTAACCTGGACGTATCGCAGATCATCCATATCCCGGCCAACGAAGCACCCAAGGTGATCGCCCGTTTCGGCAGCATGACCAACCTGGTAAGCCAGGTGCTGGAACCCACTATAGGCAACTATTTCCGCAACTCGGCGCAGGACAGCGATGTGATCAGCTTCCTCAGCACCCGTAAGGAAAGGCAGGAAAGTGCAAAGGAACATATATGCGAAGTGCTGGAAGAATATAACGTAAATGCCGTGGATACCTTGATCGGCGACATTACGCCTCCCGAAGCCCTGATGAAAACCCTTACCAACAGGAAGATCGCTGAAGAAGAGCAAAAGACCTACCAGACCCAGCGCATGGCGCAGGAGCAAAGACAGGGCATGGAAAAGGAAACAGCGATCGCCGATATGCAAAAAGAGATCGTAAAGGCGCAGCAAAGCGTGGAAATATCACAACGTACCGCCGATGCTACGGTAAAGAAAGCAGAAGGCGATGCCACAAGCCTGAAATTACAGGTAGAGGCCGAAGCGCAAGCTACCAAGATGAGGGCTATAGCCGAAGCCGAGGCCACCAAAGCCCGCGCCGGCGCACAGGCCGAAGCGACCAAGCTCAACGCCAGCGCCGATGCGGAACGCATATCGAAGACGGGCCTGGCCGAAGCAGAAAAGATTATGGCCATAGGTAAAAGTACCGCAGAGGCTTACGAATTGCAGGTAAGGGCGATGGGTGGCGACAACTTTACCAAGTTTAAGGTAACAGAGGAGATCGGTAAGAATGGCATCAAGATCATACCCGACCTGCTGATATCCGGCAACGGTGGCACCGATGGCGGCATCAATGGTTTGCTGGGCATGCAATTGATGCAGATGATCGGGAAAGATAAAGGAGACGGGAACGGGAAAGCATAACCAGTAACCCAGTAATATTTTGCCTGTAATGTAGAGACGTAGCATGGTAGTATGCTAGGTCTCTACGTCTTTACGGCACTATCCGTTACCAGCTTACCAGGGGCAGCAGGTAACGGGCTACAATGAGGTAAAGCAAGGTGATAGCCAGGATAATGAAAAACGTCTTCTTCTTTAAAGCCTTGCTTACATAAAGGCGCTCTGCGATAAAGGGATGCCACAAAATAAAGCAGGAGCCGATATTAAGCAGCAGCATGCCCAGGTATTCGGGCGCATTGTCCCCGAGATAAGCGATGAAATCACTGCCCGAAGCCGAAAGCTGGTAAAACCTCAGCACAACTAAAAAAAGCTCATTGGCGAAAAACAGGATCCAGCCCAGCCTTTTACGCCGGTAAACAAGATACAGGATAACGGGTATTGCAATCACATCCAGGTAGCTGATCAGTGTCCACCAGGGAAAGGAAAAGCCCGAAGTAGCAAAGTAAATCGTGCGTTTGATCGTGTGGTAGCTCATCCACAGGTACCGGATCAGGGCTACGGTCGATAGCAGGTTGATCCAGGTTTCGGCTTTGGCATCAGAGTCTGTTTTTAATCCCGGGTCAAGCAGGTCTGTAATATAACTGCCCTGTTGTGCTGCCGTATCGTCCGGCGAAAGTATTGCCTGCTCTTCTTCCGCCAGCCTGTGATCTTCCGCTGTGACCGTTCTTCCTGCCAGCAACGATTGGGCGGCCGCTATGGCTTCTGTACGATATTGCTCGGGCTGCAGGGTGATCCGCAACAGCTCTGCGTTGGAATAATGCTTATAGGTTTCTTTAAGATCGAAAGACATAAAGGGTAAAATATATGATCGTCGTGTAATGGAGAAGCGGCACAGGTCATTCCGTCTTTTCGGAATACTCTTTTAGCATTTGCTGTTCCTGTTTGTTCAGGCTGTTGATCCCCTTTTGGTTGATCTTGTCCAGCAGCCGGTCTATCTCTTTCTGCCTGTTGGTCCTTGCCTGGTTATATTTATGGTCGATCGAATAGTATTGCTGGTGCGTTTTGAAATAGTAGTTGTCGATCAACAGGGTATGGGGCCGGGTAACGATCAGGTAAATAAAGATAAGCGCCGGTACTGCAATAATCAATATAGTCAGGTAATTGCGGGCAAAAGCTTCGGGTTGCAGCAGCAAGGCCGTAAGCATACCGATCAAAGCGCCTCCCAGGTGGGCTTCGTGGCCTATATTGTCTTTCTTTGACCTAATACCATAGATGGAATACAATATATAAAGCAGGCCGTAAAGCCAGCCCGGAATAAACAAGGGGAGACCAAAGAAGCCCACACTCATGCCGGGAAATAAAGCCAGCGAAGCGAAGATAACGCCGCAAACAGCGCCGGAAGCGCCAACTGCACTGTAATCACCATGTTTACGGTGTACGAACAGCGACAAAAGGCCGCCGCCGATAAGGCTGGTGAAATAAATGAGGGCAAACTTAAACCCTCCCAGGTAGGCCTCCGTAGCATAGCTGAACACATAAAGGCTGAACATATTGAAAATAAGGTGCAGCCAATTGATGTGCAGGAAGCCGGAACTGATGAGTCTTTGGTATTCTTTGCCGATAAGGATCTTATCTACTTCAAATTTATAAGCATCAAAAAACGAGGTCTTCTTAAAGCCCCTGTACGAAAAGAGGACATTGGCAGCAATCAGTATCAGTCCGATAATCCCGGTAGTTTTCATCTGGATAGGTGATGGATCATTTTAGATAGGTGCAAAGATAAAAACCAAGGCACAGCACTTGGCTTCAAATATAGATAAAAGAAAGGATATGCGTTTAAAATCAGATATGGGACTGTTCCTTTTGCTGCCGGAGATACAGCGTGGGCGGCATACCGGTCCAGCGTTTGAATGCCCGTACAAACGCGCTTTGCTCGTTATAGCCCAGGATAAAAGCAATATCCTTGACCTGGTAATAATCGTGACTGAGATAATGCAGTGCCAGTGTTTTACGTACCTCTTCCACGATGTGCAGGTAGGTGACTCCTTCTTCTTTTAGTTTCCGTTGCAGGCTCCTGGGGCTGATATTAAAGTTGGCTGCGACAGCTTCCTGCGACAGCGTATATAAGTAGGAGTTCGTAAGCAGGTAATTATAAATACGGGTATGCAAAAAGCCGTCCTCACCTGTGCTCTTGATAAACAGGTTCACCTTTTGCAACAAATGCTGCTGTAATTCATAGTTGGCCGAAAGGATAGGCTGTTCGGCAAAGCTGCGGGGAAGCAACAGCGTAAAAGAACCGGCTTTCTGTTTTACCGGGCAACGGAATATACGGCTGTACTCATGTGTATCGGGTAAAGGATAAGCAAACCGGACACTTACAGGGTCTATCCTCTGCAGTAATAAGCCGTCCAGCTCATGCATCAGGAATACCATCAGGTAATCTGCCATTTGCCGGAAGGTATGCGGGTAAAGAGCGGCTTTGTTTTCCTGGTACAGCAGATGTATTTCAAGATGGCTTTTGGTAAGGCTGATCTTCATGCTGAACATATCGGTGATCAGGTGTAACAAAGCGCCGGCGTTGCTGAGCGCGGTTCCTGCCGTATCGCTGGTTTGTACGATCTGTCCTATGATACCTAAAGCTGCCAGTTGCATCGACTCCCCGAAATGCAGGCCGAATAAAGGGTCCTGGCTCAGGTGAACCGCATTTTTCCATAAGCCGTTGATCTGTTCGGCACTGATAGCTGCTTGGGTACTATGTTGCAAGGCTTTATAATTGATGCCCGACAGTTCGCAAAGCCGCTGCGGAGATAGGCCCCTTTGTACGCCGTAGCCCAGCACCGAAAGGATAAAATGTTTCTGGAAATCTTCCATAAGGCAAATTTCGGGTAAAGATAAAGCGGCTTTATGAGGCAACGCGCAGGCTGTCGTAAAATGGTAAGCGAATGTCGTTAAAAGACATCTGTCGGTCTTGAAAGGCGGGGTACCTTTGCTATTATGCCAATCACCGAGTAATAACAATGCTGTGGTGTATGGTTTTTTCCTGTAGAGCCTCTTCATGCGGATGCTACCGAGAAAGATTTTACAGACTATCCACATATAGATAACAGCCACTCTTGCTGGTCATGCTGAACGTAGCTTACGCAGCATGCGAAGGGAAGCATCTTGGGTATTCCTGATATTCATAGCGATCAGGATGCTTCGGTTCCTTCGGAGACCTCAGCATGACCACGATTTAAGGTTATTGTAAAGTATCTGATTCACAACAGCATCCTGCAGCATCATGTTGCATGCGGATGCTTGCAGCGATCTTATCTGCAACGTCTCTACAGCTTTGCCCGTTATTTTCTTTATTTGGCCTGCGATACCCACCTGGGCGCATCGGTACCGGTTCCCTGTCGCAACAAAAGGTTCAGTTGCCCGGTATGATGTTGTACATGGCGCATATTGTACAGCAATATTTCGAAGATGCTATAATTGCGATAAGGGTTGATAAACCGTTTTGCAGCCAGCGCTTCGGTCATGCGGAAAATCAGGTCATGCGCTTTGGCTCTCCCATGCGCCAGGTACCGGAGCAATTCTTCCCGGGTATAAGTCCGTTCGGGCATCATGCCTTCCGGGTCAAACTCCGAGAGGGTATAAGGTTCGGGGGGCATAAAATCATCAGGCTCCTCGCTCAGGTAGTAATCCAGGTAAAACAGGGTATGGTAAGCCCGGTACCAGAAAAGATCGGTGGTGTCCCACAGCTCCTCAGGGCAGGCTGCTATTGCATTTTCCAGCATATCGATCGCGGCGCCAAACTGGCTCCATAAAACTGTTTTATGAAAGGTGTCCATAGGTGTATGATAATCTTATACGCTAAAGGTAAATAATAGTTTTTTGGAAATATACGGTTATGGCTAGCTTTGTTTCCTCAAATCAAAGTATATGGATAAGCCAAAGGGGCCTCATGATTTTGTACAATACAAAGGCTATACCTTTACCCAGGTACAATACGAACGGTACAAGCAAGCCGGGGATGTGGACGAGAAGGAAGTGAAATACTTCGATCCTCATGAAGCTATAGCGAAAGCCCGAAAGCTCATCGATGAAAGAACGAAGAACGATAAGGAGCTGAATGACCTGCTGAAACGACTGTTCTCTTTTGAAGATAAGGTGATTGATTATTACCGCCTGCAATACCTCAAATAGCAAAAGCTGTTGCATCCTGTGGTCGGCTGTTAGTCGTTTGGTATTAAAATTCGGGCTGTTGGTGTAAAATACTTGTGGCTGTACGGCACAATTAATTTCTTTGCGGTAATAAAAACAATCCTTATGAAAAGAAGATCATTGCCGGCTGCCGGGAGGCGATACAGGACCCTGGGCTATCTCGTTCTTTGTTTCCTGTTATTACCTGGCGGCAAAGCTGCTGCACAGAACGCGCTTATAGGCACTATCGACAGTTTATTTACCGCATTACACCAGAATAACAGCTTCAACGGGAATATCCTGATTGCGGAAAACGGTACACCGGTATATGAGAAAAGCTTAGGTTACGAAAACTTCGATACCAAACAGCCTTTAAGCACAGCATCAGTATTTGAGCTGGCTTCCTGCTCCAAGCAATTCACGGCCTTTGCTATCGCATTATTGGAACAGCAAAAGAAGCTGAACAGTACTGATGATATTACCAGGTTCTTGCCCGAGCTCTCTGCTTATAAAGGCATTACGATAGAAAACCTGGTACACCATACTTCCGGCCTTCCAGACTATATGCAGCTCTTCGATTCGCTCTGGGATAAGAGTAAAATAGCCAACAATGAAGACTTGTTAAAGCTGATGGCACGCTATAAGCCCGCAGTTGCATTTGAGCCCGGCGCCAAATTCGAATACAGCAATACGGGCTATGCCTTGCTGGCTTCGATCATAGAGCGGGCTTCCGGGAAAAGCTATGGCGCTTACCTGGAGCAAAACATCTTCAAGCCTTTAAAAATGAACCATACCTCCGTGTATAACCGCAGGTACAAGCCTAAAAAGATAGCCCATTATGCCTACGATTTTCTTTACGATGACAGTGCGGGGAAATTCGTTTCTGTAGACAGCATCCCGGAGATGCGTATGGTGTATTTCCTCGACGGTATTTCGGGCGATGGTACCGTTAATACCACGGCACAGGACTTGCTTCTTTGGGATAAAGCCCTGTACAGCGATCGTTTGCTGCCCAAAGACAAGATGGCGGCTATTTTTACGGCCGGAAAGCTGAAGGACGGTTCTGCGACGGGCTATGCCTCCGGATGGATGGTGGAAGACAATAAGGAACTGGGTAAAATAGCCGGACACTCTGGTGGCTGGGGTGGTTACAGAACCTATATCGAACGGGATATGGATAAAAATAAGACCATTATTATTTTGCAGAATACCAATAAAGGAAAATTACCGCTTAAGCCGCTGCACCTGTTGCTATATGGTAAACCTATACCACCGCCGGTAGTGAAAACGGATGTGAAGCTGGAGGACGCCGTGCTGGAACAGTATACCGGTGAATATGAGCTGGAGCCCGGGTTTATACTGGCGGTTACCCGCCAGGGCAACCAGTTGTACACGCAGGCTACAGGACAGTCTAGCTTCCCGATCTTCCCGGAATCGGAACAGAAATTTTACCTGAAGGTGGTAGAAGCCCAGATCGAATTTGTAAAAGACAATGCCGGCAAAGTAACCAAAGCCATCCTGTACCAAGGCGGGCAAGCGATGAATGCCGCTAAAATAAAATAAGCTGCCTGTCCCTATATCGGCGACAAACACTCCTGTTGGTCATGCTGAACGTAGCTTGCGCAGCATGCGAAGAGAAGCATCTTGGGTATTCTTGATATTCATAGCAGTCAGGATGCTTCGGTTTCTTTGGAGACCTCGGCATGACGCGATTTAAGGCTACTATAAGCAAAGTGTTTGGGTACGCGATCGCAATTGCAGCATCCATTGGGCCTATTATGTGGTATTTATGAAATATGTGAAATGGTACTTCTGAATACCTCCTTGGTTCTTTCTGGTGGGGAGTCAATTAAAATAATGCTTTTAAAGCATAACCGAAGCCGTCCTGCAGTATTGCGGGGCGGCTTCTGCATGGAGTAGCGCCCTGTCCATCTGCAGATAAATTAAATTTAATGGCCGAAAAGTAATTCTTTCGTTTTTTTGCCGTTCATTCAGGCGAAGTATGGGCTTAAAAACGTTTCTGGGACAAGGTATCCTCTGTCTGCTACTGCTGTTGGGCAGCAGCTATAGGACCTATGCCCGTAAAGAAGCCGATTCGCTGAAACAGGTCATTCCCGATGCTACAGATACCTTTGCTTATGTGCGGTACCTGAATACCCTCAGCGCCGACCTGGTGCAGCAGGGCGAGGCGGAGCAGGCAGCGCAATACGCGGCTCAGGCGCTTGATCTTTCCCGTGCCTCGGACGATGAGGAAGGTGTTGCCATTTCGTTGTTGAATACCGGTAATGCCTATGCCTATAAAGGCAACCAGAAAAAGGCCCTCTCCAGCTTTGTGCAATCCCTGAAGCTGAAAAGCAGCCAGCGCAGCCGGAAGCTGAGCGAGAAACTCTACTACCGGATGGCGGTCACTTTTGCCCGATTAAAAAAGTACCCGCTGGCGCTTAAATATTTTCACAAAGCGGCACAGCAGCAGGAGAAATATGAAGAACGTTATGCCAGGATCATGGGAGAAAAGGGGACATTGCCCGTGGTGCCCGGAGAGGATTCCCTGTATGTCAAAGATACGACCGGCGATGTTGCGCTTTACGATAATATGCTGGAGCTTACGGCCGACGATCATGTAGTGGTAGACCGGGATACGATCATGATCGATGTTTCCAGCGATAAAGGGTCACGTGCTTTGCTTACCGCCGACATTATCGATGCTTTCGACGATGGTAAAAAAGCTCTGGCTTATGGTTTGTTACTGCATATCAAACAACCCGTAACGGGCAAACGCAAAACCTTTTCGGGTATCAACACGGTAGGGCATATGTTTATTACGCTTACCAAGTTCAATACGGATTCGGGTTATGTATCCCGCACTTTCGGCTTTTATCCGGATAAAGATTACCTTTTGTCTGCTACACCTTTGCTCCCGGTATCTACTTCCGTATTTAAAGACGATGAGACACATGACTGGGACGAGATGGTAGCCAAATTCATTTCCAAGAGGAGATTTAACCGTATCCTCAGGATGGTAAAGCGGTACAGCCGCCGGAAGTATAACCTCAATAAAAACAACTGTACCGACTTTGGTCTTGTAGTAGCGGCTATAGCAGGCATTAAGATCGAAGATACGCGCGGTACCTGGCCCCTTGGCGGAGGTAACAACCCGGCAGATGCAGGGCAAAGCGTGCGGGAAGGTAAAATAGAGCACCTGGATGGCGACGATAAGCTCTTTGTGTACCCGCCCCCACAGGAGGAAGGTCTTTAACTGCTGCGGAAGCCATTCCGGGTAGAAGATGCATTGCCGATAGGGAGAATTAAAACCAGCAGTCCCGAAAAATAGTGCCTTCCTGCTGCGTTTTAGGTATTGTTGCAGTAACTTTGCACCAGCAAATGACCGCCCGGTATGTTTGAATACTTCGCGTATTAAAAACATAAAACTGCAATCGCGGTTTATCCGTATATAAACACAATAAGTTTGATGCTATGTCTATACTGAACAGTACGCCTGTGATCCTGCTCTCCATGCCGAGCGGCGGCGAGTGGCTTATTATTGCCCTTGTTATTATCCTTCTTTTCGGCGCCCGTAAAATACCTGACCTTGCAAAAGGCCTGGGCAAAGGCATGCGTGAATTTAAAGAAGCCAAAGACGGGATAAAGAAAGAAATGGAAGACGACGATCTGAAGAAGAAGGAATAAGCAGCCCGTTCCGGTTCGTGAGAAAAAATGCTTCCGTAAGGAAGTACCCATAATGAGTGCCAGCTAACCCAATCCATTTACTGGTAGAAAGCTCCGTCGACGACGGAGCTTTTTTATAAAAGCATTTTACAAAAGGGATTAACCGTCCCGGATGTTATAAAAAGAGGAGTCTGCCGTGAAGAGATACCTTATCCTGGCCGTCCACTTATCTATACCTCATATAAAAATGCAACCATCCATTTTTGCTGTTGGTAAAACATTCAACATCTAACATTCAACATCAAAAAATAAGCCCCATGTCAGGGACACGGAGCTTACAAGGCACTCTGGAACGAAAAACCAAAACTATACTATAAAAGGGCTTACAATATTTAATACTTGTTGCTTATCCAGGGGCTCGTCAAAACATTCGCTGGCCGCAGCAGCCGTTACACCGCTGCCGTTGATATTGGTGATCTGGATCGTTGCCTGTATCGTATTTTCCTCACCGTTGTAGGAAGCCTGCACGGCAGGGCTGCCGATGCCGCTCTGGTTGCCGGTTATCCAGGGTTTCACGTCGCCCTGGTTATTGTTTTTACGCATCTGGCGTATATGCGAGGCATGCCTGGCTTCTACCGAGTGAATATTCAATGCGGCGGTAAGCACATCGTTGTTGCTGATCAGGTTGCCCGCCTGTCCTTTATAAGCACGTACGCCGGTATCTTCAAAAGCCTGGGCCACGGCGAGGAAAGTAGCATAGCTGGTAAACACATCGGGGAAAAGACCGCCCGCGGTAAAGTCAAATTCGGGGCTGGTCACCGGTGTTCCGCCGGAAGCCGTAATTGCCGTTTTAAGGAAGTTGACATGAGCCGCTTCGTGGGCTGCAATGGTACTGATCGCGCCATTGGGAGCGCCGCTCGGTATAAGCCCGGAGCTGGCAAGCCCGCCGGCATAAAAGGCGGCCTCCAGGTATTCGAGGGTAAGGGCAAAATTAAGTACCCCTATAATATCCGTGCCGGTCTGGCCATAGGCTTTCTTAAATAAAGAACCCAGGGCAAAAGGTAATGCCGCTACCGCTACTTTGGCGCCGAAGCTTTTGAGCAGATGGCGTCGGGGGCTGGTCCGTTCATATACTTCCGGATCTATTTTTTCTATTTCATGAAGAATATTGGAAAAATTCATAGCGTAAGTGTTTTAAGCGGTAGGAAGATTATTTGCGTTGATGGTGTCTTTAATAAAACCGCCGGCTATGGCCAGCACCTCCGAGGGCGACTTGCTCATCTCAAGGCCATTGCTGTCGATTACCGTATTGTCTGCAAAGGAACCGTTGCTGATCAGGTCACGGATATAAGCAGCATGCCTGGCTTCTACAGAAACGATTTTGCCGGCAAGCAACAAGTAATTGGCATCGGCTATCAATTTTCCTGCACCATTATACGCTGCTACACCAAGGTCTTCAAAAGCCTTGGCGGTAGCGAGTACACTGGCCCTGCTAGAGAAATCCACACCGGTAAAGCGAATGGTCAAAGCCGGGATAGCATTGCTGCCCAACGCATTTTTGAAGAATTCACGGTGGGCTACTTCATGCTGCCGGATATCATCCAGCAATTGCCGCTCGGCAACGGTCATACCTACATATTGATTGTACAATACAGAAGTATAAAAAGCGGCTTCGATCTGCTCCAGGACATAGGCATAGTTCAGTATGCCTACGTCACCGCTGCCGAGATTGATGCTTTGCCCATCCAGGGTAGGGTTGTCCTTGCTGCAGGAAGCAAGCGCAGCGGTCGTAAGCAGGCCCAGGCCCGCAAAAGAAAGGAACTTTCTTCGGGATAAGCCGCTGTCAACGCCATTTTCAGCAGTAGCTATAAGTCCGGTGTCTTGTTGCATAGTCGTGTTTTTTTGAGGAATGAACGATGTATAGCTTCATATACGGGAAGTATTTCCGGATAGTTTCTTAAAAAGGAAATATTGTTTTGCGTAAAAAATCATTGCGGAGTAGTACCTTTCGCCCACACAGGGACGAATGAAATAACTTTTGCCATCGGCATAAATAGAATATAGGCACGTAGCAAAAACTTAACGGATTGACAATGTTTTCAGTAGTGAACCAATTGCCGTTGCAATTGTTCCTTTTTCATCAAGCCCCCCGGGGTATAAGCTATCGATAACATCTTAGAAAAAACATGATAAACAACAGGAGAATTGCGCTCGTATGTGGTGTGGGTATGCTGATGGGTATGATTAGTTGTAACACAGGGAACAGGTCGGAACATAAGGCCGGAACTCAGGATACAACAGTAAAAAGCACTCAGGACACGAGTGCCGCGGTTCATGAAGCCAAAACCGATGTAGTAACAATACAATACAGCGCTTATCCGCTCAAAGGAGTGGACAGCGCAGTGAAAGTGTTTAAAAAGAAATATACACCGGAACAGCAATGGATGGTACTGGCCTTGAACCGGCTCGATGCCGGTAATATATGGCGGGCCGATACACTCATCCTTCCCGACACTTTATTGCCGGATCTGAGCTACTACAGCCCTTTTCCACAGGTTATGCCTTTGCTGAAGGACGTCAATAAGATCGTTATCTTTTCGTATCCTATCCAGGCTTTTGCCGCTTATGAAAAAGGCAGGCAAGTGTATTGGGGACCTACCAGTATGGGTAGTAAGATACACCCTACCCCCACAGGGCTTCATTTTGCTAACTGGAAGGCAAAGCAGACCATTAGCACCGTAAATGATGAGTGGAAGCTGAAATGGAATTTCAATATTGAAAATAAAGCAGGAGTAGGCTGGCACCAGTATGCGATGCCCGGCTATCCTGCTTCGCATTCCTGCCTGCGCATGCTCGAACAACAGGCGCAATGGATGTACAGTTGGGCAGAACAATGGATATTGGACGGCCCTAATACAGTCACTGCACAAGGAACGCCGGTCATTGTTTTCGGCGCTTATCCTTTTGGCAGTCGCAGGCCCTGGCGGCAGCAATTGGAAAATCCAAAAGCTATAGAAATCACGGAGAAGGCCCTGGAAGAAGAGATCAGGCCGCACCTGCAGCGGATTTTGGAACAGCAGCAAAGAAGAGAAGGCGTACTGGCCGGCAAGCAAAAAGATACTACTGCTGTACAGCCTGCTGTTGCTATGTAAATACAGCGTTCGTATCTGCCCGGTTTTTGTCGTGCTTCGGGCAATGTCATTTCTCGTAGCGGTCGCTGTGGGCTTATAAAAATGTAAGTAAATAATGGTGCTGAATGCAGTTTACAGCATATGTGAGATGAGGCATCCCAGTTATGTTTAACACCCTTAACGATCAAGATCCTTCGGTTCCTTCGGAGACCTCAGGATGACCACGATTTACGGTTACTGCCTGGTAAAACGTTTCGGTTCGCAGCCTGATCCAGTAGCACTCCCGCTTGTCATAATAGTACTCCTGCTGTCATCCCGAATGTAACTTGCGTAGCATGTGAAATAAGGGATCCTGGGTATTAATATTTTTAACGATCAAGATCCTTCGGAAACCTCAGGATGACCATGATTTACGGTTATTGCCTGGTAAAACGTTTCGGGTCGCAGCCTGATCCAGCAGTACTCCTGCTGTCATTCCGAATGTAACTTGCGTAGCATGTGAAATGAGGGATCCTGGGTATTAACACCCTTAGCGATCACAATCCTTCGGTTCCTTCGGAGACCTCAGGATGACCGCGATTAACGGTTACTGCCTGGTAAAACGTTTCGGCTCGCAGCCTGATCCAGTAGTACTCCTGTTTGTCATAATGGTACTCCTGCTGTCATTCCGGATGTAACTTGCGTAGCATGTGAAATGAGGAACCCTGGGTATTAATACTCTTAGCGATCAAGATCCTTGCTCCGAAGGAGCCCTCAGGATGGCCTAGCCTGGAGTTATTTGCAGGTCATAAACATTTGCTTGCTGCACTGTGGCGATGCTGCGAAAGATAACCTTATAACAAAGGTCATGGTGAGCGGAGTCGAACCATGAAAATGAACCATGGTAAGAAAATCCTTTCACCCTTCGACTACACTCAACAAATCAGCAACAACCTGCTCTGCCCGGGGTTTTCCTTTGGTGCACGGTGAAGGCAGGGAGGGACCTGGCTTTCGGGATGATCAACCGCCAATCGCCATAAGTGACCCAGACCCAGGCTTACCGGACGTGCATCCGGGGTAGCTTCATAATGCAGGTCAAAGAAATGTTCGCTTAAGAACGATTCAAAACCTTCCTCAGCTCCATGATACAGTTTTTTAAGCTCATCACGTATTTCCGGGATAAGCACTTTCTTCTGGCCTTGTGCATTGGGCAATATTTCACTGGATGCACCATAGTAGGTGCATAGAAAAGTATCAGTCGGGACAGGAGAGCGATCTACATGGAAAGAATAAACATCGGTTGGAAAAAACGGGTAAGTGTCATCACGATCATAGTGATTGATCGCGTTAAGAACTGGCGATGCGCCATAGGCTTTCAATAGCTTCCAGTCAGTTAAAAGAATTTCACGGGCAATCTGGCCTTGTTCGCTCAAGCGAAGTTCAAGAAGTTCTTCTTCTGCAATTTCCTTCATATTTCCGCTTAGCGCGACCTTTGTAACAATCTCAGAAAAATCGCCTGTCAGTTTACGGGTCCAGCAAATTGCATTAACTGTCCCGTTAAATGGCGTAGTAACAAGTTCCTGGAAATTTGTGACATACTGAATCTGCTGCTCAGCATGAGATAGGTCGGTCATAATCGTGAATATGAAATCGCTTGGCAGCAAAGTACGGTTATCGTAAGATTGGTCGCCGGGTTCTGTTCCTGGGAAGAAGTCTATTTCTTTTTCTTCTTTTTCCTGAATTTCAGTTCGGCTGCTTCTGCTTCTTCCAGCAACAAGCGCCAGTTGTCGTTGGGTACGTCTTCCGAAAAATTCAGCGTCTCCGAATAATCATTCTTATCTATTTGCATTACGCGGATCGCTTTACCCATCCAGGCTTCGATTGCTTTCAATAAGGGCTCTTCCTCTTTACTGCAAAAAGAAACTGCTTGCCCCTTCTTCACGCCGCGGCCGGTCCGGCCCACCCGGTGTACATAGTTTTCGGGCACGTCCGGTAAATCATAATTAACCACGAAATCCACATCGGGTATATCGATACCCCTTGCGCTGACATCCGTTGCGATCAATATCTTTACTGTTCCTTTCTTAAACTCGGCCATTACTTTGAGGCGATCTTCCTGTTCTTTGTCGCCATGCATGGTAATCGTTTCGATGCCTACGCGTTTCATAGCGGCGGCTACTCTTTCGGCCCTCACTTTGGTGCGTACAAATACCAGGACTTTATTTTGCGGCAGCTCTTTAACCAGGCGTTCCAGAAAAAAACGCTTATCGTCCATTTCCACGAATGCCACGGAATGGCTTACATTCTTGGAAACGGGATCATTGGGCGAGATCTGGATACGGATCGGGTTCCGCACTACTGAGTAAGCCAGATCCTTGATCTCTTTGTCGATAGTAGCGGAGAAGAACAGGGTCTGATGCCTTTTGGGCAAATGCCGCAACACATCGTTGATGTCTTTGATAAATCCTTTGGCCAGCATATGATCGGCCTCATCCAGTATCAGGATGCCGACCCGGCTCAGGTCTATGTAGCCCTGACTTACCAGGTCGAACATACGTCCCGGTGTGGCCACCAGTATATCTACACCTTTATCCAGCCTGCTGATCTGGTCTTCTTGCTCCACACCGCCATACAGTCCCATAATTTCGAGACGGGTGTACTTGCCTATCTGTACAAAAGCCTCGGCAATCTGTGCGGCCAATTCCCTTGTGGGGACCATTACCAGGCACTTTACTTCTTTCCTTTTCTTAATGTCATAACGTTGCTGCAGCAAATGCAGCACAGGTATGGCAAATGCAGCCGTCTTACCCGTACCCGTCTGGGCTATAGCCAGCACATCATCCCCTTTCAGTACAGAAGGAATGGCCTTATACTGGATGTCGGTAGGACGTTTGAAATCCAGCTCTTCCAGGCTGCGCTTGATCTCCGGGGCAATGGCGTACTGTTCAAATTTCATCGATGGTCATTATACTTTGGCTGCAAAGGTAACGTTTCGGCACAAGATACCTTTGCTAGATACAAAAGGCCGCCGATGTATACATCAGCGGCCCGGCCGGTTTATTTTAATGAACGATCCGTTCCCATTCAGGATGCCTTTGCAGATAAGCCCTTACAAAAGGACAAAGCGGGATGATCTTCTGTCCCTGAGATTCGATGTACTCCAGTGTTTTCAGCACCAGCACCGAACCGACACCTTTCCCTTCGAGGGCTTCGGGAACCTCTGTATGGGTGAGGGCCAACGCCCCTTTATGCGGTTCATAAGCGATAAAAGCAATAGCCCCGTTTACGTCGAGCTCGAATTGTTGGGCTTCTTTATTGTCCTTTAATGGAATGTCTTTGATTTCTGTCAGCATTGTATATAAGTTATAAGGCTGGTTTAAGGTTATGAAACTAAGCAATAACCGGGAACTATTCCAAGGTTCCGAATTTGCCGGATTGAAATTCTTCGATGGCAGCAACGATCTCCTGCTGTGTATTCATTACAAAAGGGCCGTAACTCGCAATCGGTTCATCGATCGCTGCACCACTCATCAGCAGGATCACACTGTCGGCCGTGGCTTCCAGGCTTATCTCCTCGCCTTCATTTTTGAAAAGGACGAAGCTATGTTCTGTTGCCGTTGTCCCGTTTACCTTTACCGCACCTTCGATAACCAATGCTGCCGTATTATGATTTCCGGGCAATTGCGTATTGACCACGGCGTCCTGCTTCAGCTTTATGTCAAAGAGGCTGACCTCGGTAAAGGTATGTGCCGGCCCCCGGGTACCGTTAAAATTACCGGCGATCACGTTCACGATCCCTTGTCCTTCGGGCAGGATTACTTTGCCCATTGCATCGGCGGTAAGGGACTGGTATCCGGGTTGTGCTCCTTTATCCTTTGCCGGAAGGTTTACCCATAGCTGTACCATTTCAAAAGGCCCGCCCTTGCGGGCAAATTCCTGCTCATGGTACTCTTTGTGCAGGATACCCGAACCGGCTGTCATCCATTGCACATCTCCCGGGTTGATGACCCCGCTGTTGCCGGCGCTGTCGTGGTGCGCCACACTGCCTTTATAGGCTATCGTCACGGTTTCGAAGCCTTTGTGCGGGTGCACATCGACGCCTCTCAGCTTCTCGGACCGGCCAAAATCGTAAGCCGGGTTAAAATCCAGCATTAAAAAAGGGCTCAATCTTCTTTGCAGGTTATATTGTCCCGGGATATAATTATACACCCTGAAACCATCGCCCACCATGCCAAATTGCGGTGGCCTGTTGAATACTTTTTCTATTGTCTTTTGCATATTATCTGTATTTGTCTGTTTTGACTATGCAAAGATACCTTGAGCATCGGGGGCGGTACAATAACCTAGATTAAGTTCCGCGGTTAATGCTCTATAACAAAAAACTATAAGACTGGTTTACCGGGAGGCAGGCTGGTTCAGCATTTTACTCAGGAATTCGGGTGTAACGCCGATATAAGATGCAACCTGCTTCTGGGGTAGCTCAAGGATAAGCGAAGGGTATGCCCGGCAAAAATTTTCGTAGCGTTCCTTTGCCGAAAGGCTGAGGTTATCCAGCAGGCGGTTCTGGTAGGTGATCAGCGATCGTTCGAGGAGCAGGCGGAAGTGCCGTTCCAGCTTCGGTATCCGTTCGTAAAGCCGGTCGAGGTCGCTGCGGGTGATGAAGAGGAAAGTGCTGTTTTGGACAGCATCGATGTTCAGCTTGGCGGGTACTTTTTCTACCAGGCTCTGCATATCGCCGATCCACCAGCCGGGAGGGGCAAATTGCAATATATGCTCGAAGCCATTATGGTCGATGGCATAGCTGCGCAGACAGCCATCCGTTACAAAAGCCTGTCCCTGGTGCAGCTCCCCTTCATGGTACAGGAACTGCCTGGCTTTCAACTGGCGAAGCTGCAGCAGTCCCAGCAGGAAATCTTCCTCTTCCGTATCCAGGCTGATGTGCCGGTTGATGTGCTGCAACAGTAGTTCGTAGTGCATAAGGTCGGGGTTAACGGCACCGAAGTTACTCTTTTATCTTCTGTGGCTTTGCAAAAAGAAAGCGCTGCCGGGGCAGCGCTGTTCAGGTGAAGGGATATGGGGGCGTTTTTTATTGCTGGTCGGGATTTATCCTCTTTTGGTACATTTCATGTTCCAGTCTTTTTTGTTTAGCCACTCTTTTGCCCCTGAAAAAGAGGTACAAGTTCAAGAACAGCATAACACCCAGGTAGATGCTGAAACCGCCTACTTTAAAGCTTAAGGTTTCTATGGTGCCCTGGGTGCTGGTGAGCTGCTGATTTATTTTAAGGATATAAAGGGCGAAGCCGATGTTGAGCAGGTAAAACCCGATGCGGAACAGGGTATTGGTGGCCAGGGCTATTTCTTCTCGGCCATTAAAGATGTCTTTCATAAAGACGATACTGTTTCGGAAAAGATTGTGGGCGACATACCAGGTAAGGGTGAGCGCAACAGGCAAATACACAAGATAGGCGACAACCATGTGGTCGGTTTTCATAACATAACTATTTAGGGAGTGAACGTATGATGTTTTTTAGAAAGAAAATAGATAAGCACCATATTGCAATAATGCGTTACGGCAAGAATAAGGATCAGTAATCCCAGGTGGTAGCCCAGCGAGGAAATAAGCAGGGCAGCGGAGCGTACCGGCTCCCAGGTCTTTAGCTTCAAAAAAGCATAGCCGATATTAAAGAGGTAATAGGCCAGCAGCAGGATGTTGTTGATGGTGTCGGTAGCTTCGGCATCGCCTTCGTACAATTGCAGGATAAAGACCCTCCCGTTGCGGTGAAACAGCCGGCCCAGCCAGTAAATAATATAAACCGTGGCGCTGATGTAGATGATGTATGCAATGATATTGCTGTTCATGGCCTGGAATGTTTTTAGCCTGCTGCACTATCCTTTCCTGTCTTTCCTGCTTTGCTGATGTAAAGATAATATTGTTTTTTGAATTTTCAATAATTATTGAAAATATTGTAAAAAATATTTTTGCAGCATGAAGGCTAATGGTGAGGCGGGCCTTTGTGCCTTTACCGCTTAAATCGGTAACTTTGCAGGCTCATGTCAATCGCCTGCAGGTTTTGGATCAGAAAGTATTTTTAATCACGCCGCCTTTTACCCAGCTCAATACGCCTTACCCGGCTACAGCCTACCTGAAAGGCTTCCTAAATACGCAGCATATCGCTTCGTATCAGGCCGACTTGGGTATAGAGGTGATCCTGGCTTTATTCTCTGCGGAAGGGTTGAAGCACCTGTTTGCTACTATTGAAAAAGGGGAGGGCAAATTGTCGGCCAATACGAGACGTATCCTGGTATTGAAAGAAGATTACCTGTCGACGATCGATCCCGTAATGGCCTTCCTGCAGGATAAAAATCCTACGCTGGCCCATCTGATCTGTACCGGTAATTATCTGCCCGAAGCATCGCGTTTTGAACAAATTGCCGACCTCGAATGGGCTTTCGGCACTATGGGCATCCGCGACAAGGCGCGGCACCTGGTCACGCTTTACCTGGAAGATATTTCGGATCTTATCGTGGAGGCGGTAGATCCTCATTTTGGCTTTAGCCGTTATGCCGAAAGGCTGGGCCGTTCGGCGGCCACCTTTGATGAGATCAATAAAGCCCTGCTGGAAGAGCATACTTATATCGATAATTTGTTGTTTGAATTGCTTGCGGTGCAAATAGCAAGGGAACAGCCTACTCTAGTGGCGATATCGGTGCCCTTTCCCGGCAATTTGTACAGCGCTTTCAAATGCGGACAATGGATCAAGGCCCATTACCCGAACATCAAGGTATGTATGGGTGGTGGCTATGCCAATACCGAACTGCGTTCGCTCAGCGATGCCCGCGTCTTTAATTTTGTCGATTATATTACTCTCGATGATGGCGAAGTGCCTGTGCTGAACCTCCTGGAACACCTGGAAGGAACAAGGCCAGTCGACTTCCTGAAACGGACCTTTGTGTTGCTGGATGGCAAGGTGACCTATTGCAATGCCTCGCTGCAGCCCGACTACAAGCAGAAAGATGTGGGTACGCCGGACTATTCTGACCTGAAGCTGAACCAATATCTTTCCGTGATCGAAGTGGCCAACCCCATGCACCGGCTCTGGAGCGATGGCCGCTGGAACAAGCTTACCCTGGCGCATGGCTGCTATTGGGGCAAATGTACCTTCTGCGATATTTCCCTGGATTATATTAAAACCTACGAAGCCACTACGGCAAAGGTTCTGGTAGATCGTATGGAAACACTGATCGCACAAACAGGACAAACGGGGTTTCATTTTGTGGATGAAGCTGCCCCGCCTGCACTGATGCGGGAAGTGGCGCTGGAGATACTCCGCCGCAAGCTTACCGTTACCTGGTGGACCAATATCCGTTTTGAAAAAAGCTTTACCGGTGATCTCTGCCAGCTGCTGGCGGCCTCGGGCTGTATCGCCATTTCGGGCGGCCTTGAAGTGGCTTCAGACCGCTTGCTGGAACTGATCAAAAAAGGAGTGACGGTAGCCCAGGTGGCTAAAGTGGCCGCCAATTTTACGGAAGCGGGTATCATGGTGCATGCTTACCTGATGTATGGCTTTCCTACCCAAACGGCGCAGGAAACGATCGACGCCCTGGAAGTGGTGCGGCAATTATTTGCCCTGGGCATTGTGCAGTCGGGGTTCTGGCACCAGTTTGCCATGACGGCGCATAGCCCCGTAGGTATGAACCCCGACCAGTTTAAAGTAAAGAAAGTAACGGAAGCGGTAGGCGCATTTGCCCACAACGATATAGAGCATATCGACCCTACAGGCGCCGATCATGAGCGGTTCAGCGCCGGACTCAAAAAATCGTTGTTCAATTATATGCATGGTATCTGCTTCGACTTCCCTTTACAGGAATGGTTCGATTTTAAAGTACCACGCACCCGTATCGTGCCGGACTATATCGAAAACGCGCTGCTGCATTACCCGGCCAGGGAAATTAAACCCGGAGCTAAGGTCGTATGGCTGGGCGGTGGGGCTTATTTACAGGTGCAGCACCGGAATAAAAAAGGTCGTGCCTTTACCACCGCACAGCTTGTCGTAAGCAATAAAAGAGTGGACCTGAAAATAGCGCTGGAAGAAAAGGATGGTCAATGGCTGGAAACATGGCTGCCCAGGTTAAAGGCCGGTAACGAAACAACAGTTACTTATGCCGAACTGAGCCAGGATTATAAAGCCAATACAGGAAATGATTTCGAGGTGCTGTGGGAAAGCCCCGCCCTCGATGAACTTAAAGAACTGGGCCTCCTGGCCTTATAAAAACGATAAAGGTCGTCCTTCCGGTTAGCGTCGGTCGGACAACCTCTATTCGGGTAAACGAAAAATTAGTCTTCTTTATTTTTCAGTTCAGTTACTTCGTTGCGGATTTCCTGGGCAAGGGCTTTGATTTCTTGCATACCACCACGTACACGGGTACCGGCAGCCTTGCTCCCTTTGTTGTAAAATTTGTCGGCATCAGCTTCAATTGATGCGATCAATTCTTTCAGTTGGTTGTATTTTTCCATTTTGTTCGATTTTGTGCTGCAAATATATAATTCTGCGAGAAAAAACTACTATAATTTACTTTTCCACATGTAACGGCCCCGGCTTGCACTGGGATGAAAAAAGCCTGTCCCCGAACAACTTTTAAGGTTCCCTTTTGTTACTCCTCCAACGCAATTTAAAACAAAAGCTATGTTCTCTCTTCAGGAAATAGAACATCTTATTTACCGGGATGCCGCCCATACCATTGAAAACGAAGGCTGGCTGGACCGGTTTTATGAGCTCTGGCTCGAACGGTACCATGCCCTCAACATCGTAAAATTGCCTTCGCAGGTCATAAAACCGGGCAAAGAGGTGCTGTTGGAGCTGCTGCGGCATTACCGTTTCGACGAAATGCATTTGTTCAAGATACATGATGGGGCTAATGTATATGCCTTGTTGACAGAAAAGGACGACGGATATTGGTCGTACCAGTTCGTGATCATATATAAAGATGAGCCTGCTCAGGTAATCCATTGTTGCCATACGGTGGAAGAGCTTAAGGCGCATTTCGAACACAAAGAGCCTATTCTGGAAATACCGCTGCCCCACGACCGTAAATACGCTACGGATTAATGGCTATATTTGGATTATGAAAGATATATTTTCTACCCAGGCCCAAAGTTATGCCCGTTACCGGCCTGGTTATCCTCCCGCCCTTTTCGACTACCTGAAACAAATATGCCCTGTTAAGCAATGCGCCTGGGATTGTGCTACCGGCAACGGCCAGATCGCTTACGGCCTTTCTTCCTTTTTTGAAGAGGTAAGGGCTACGGATATCAGCGCACAACAATTGGCCCATGCCCGGCAGGCCCATAACATTATTTACAGCAAGGAAGCTTCGGAGGCTTCTTCTTTTGGCGACCAGGTGTTTGACCTGGTAGTGGTGGCACAGGCGATCCATTGGTTCGATTTTCCGCGTTTTTATAAGGAGGTCAAACGTACCTTGAAGCCTGGCGGGCTTTTTGTAGTAACCGGTTACAGCATGGTCACTGTTACGCCTGAGATCGATGCCCTCCTGCTGGATTTTCACGAGAATATAGTAGGGCCGTATTGGGATCCCGAAAGAGTATATGTGGATGAACGTTACGAAACGATCCCGTTCCCTTTTGAAGAGCTGGCAACGCCAAAACTGGCTTATGAAGATCATTGGAGCCTGGATCGCATGCTGGGGTATGTGGATAGCTGGTCGGCCACGCAGCATTATATTAAAGCAACCGGTCATAACCCGGTGCCGGAGCTGGGACAAAGGCTGGCATCCTTTTGGGACCCCGCTGTACCGGTTCCCCTGGTATTCCCTTTATTGTTGCGGGTGGGCAGGCTGTAACATGATGATTTTATTAAGGAGCAGCCATATTGATCCGGGTAAGAGGTACTGGTATTATCTTTAATCCACCGGAATTAACCATATCTATTTATAATTAATCAAAACAACGCAATATGAAACGTAATGCAACTGCCGTATGGCTGGGTTCAGGCAAAGAAGGTAATGGTACCCTGAGCACCCAAAGCAATGTACTGGACAAAACCCAATACTCTTTCAAAACAAGGTTTGAAGATGGCATTGGCACCAACCCGGAAGAACTGGTTGCTGCCGCCCATGCCGGTTGCTTCACCATGCAGCTTACTTTTAATATCGATGGCGCCGGCTTCAAGGCAACAGATATTAATACCCAATGCGAAATTACTTTTGAAAATGGCGCTATCACGCGTTCCCACCTTACGGTACATGCCAACGTTGAAGGCATCAGCCAGGAAAAATTTGATGAGGTAGTAGCCCACGCGGAAAAAAACTGTCCCATTTCAAAATTGCTGAACACAGAGATCTCCGTTACCGCTACCTTGAACTAAGACAAACGTCCTTTTATAGTATTCATCCGGCCTCCAGGGCCGGATTTTTTATTGGGCACAAAATCCGTCCGATAAGGCAGCTATATCAGGTTAAAGGAATTTTTTGATTTTTGTTTGTTATAAATTATGTTGGCATGTTTTTTGTGTCTGTATCATTAGTGCATCATTGATTTGGTGTTGGTTTATTGGTTTGAGCCCTCTTTTCCAAGAGGGCTATTTTATTTTATATTTCATTTAATAATAACTATATATAGTTAACCATAAAATTAATTGTGATTTACTATTTCCCGGATGCCGGGAGATAATGAAAATCATCAGCTCATGGCAATTAAGCAATGGGTTTTGATATTTTATGCATAAAAAGTAGCGATAAAAGGAGAATATTCATCGTGTTTCGAGATCAAAATCCTGGAGCGGTACTATAAGCAGCTATGCCATTCCTGTTATCGGTTACAGCAAAGGTGACAAAGCGGGTGATACTTGTTAATCATTATGCTGTTTTGTCTTGCCTTCTTCCGGCATATTGTATTGGGGTGGCAGTACGGTTACCTCTCTTTCCACTTCAGTTTGTTCGATATGTACGGCATACGAAGCCGGTTGTATCGCATATCCTTTGTATTCGGCATATACCTGGGTAAATTCGGCGCCCATATACAGGATCACTGCCGTATAATATACCCATACCAGGATAACGATAATAGAGCCGGCAGCGCCATAAGTGGAACCAGTACCCGTAGTGGAAATATAAAAGCCTATGAGAAAACGCCCGAACATAAAAAGGCAGGCGGTAAAGAAGGCCCCTGTGCGTACGGTCTTCCACTTGATCCTGACATCGGGCAGCACTTTAAAAATGGCGCCGAACAGTAACGTGATCACCAGGAAGCTGATGAGGAGATTGATGATATTGGCCAGCCATACAGTGACCTCCGGTACCATACGGGCCAGCCTGTCGGTAAGGGCCAGCAAAGCGCCATTAATGATAAGGGATACGGCTAGCAGGAAGCCCAGGCTGATGATCAGTGAAGAAGACAGCAACCTGTCTTTCAGTATCTTTAGCCAACCCTTCCGGGGCTTGGCCTTTACCCTCCAGATCAGATTGATGGATTCCTGTATCTCGCCGAATAAGCTGGTCGCGCCGATGAGTAAGGTCAGAAGGCCAATGATGAAAGCGGGTTTGCTTTTCCCCGAAAGTTCGATAGCCTTGATCATGTCCTGTATCTGGCGTGCTGCAGCATTGCCCAGTAAGCCATGCAGTTCCTGGAATATTCTGCCCTGGATAGCATCTTTGCCCAGGATAAGGCCAGCAAGGGAGATCAACAAAAGCAAAAGCGGTGCCAGTGAAAAGATAGTATAGTAAGCCAGGGCGGCACTCAATTTGAGGCCTTTGTCGTTCATAAACCCGGAAAAGGTATTCTTGGCAATAATAAAAAAAGGTTTTTCCAGTAATTTCATAAGCTTACAGATAGATCCGGGGAAAAAAAGGTACTCCAGGTGACAACAACAGCACAGTTCATTTTGTTCTTGATCTGTACCCTTAGAAAAACACAAAAGGCTACACAGCTAAGCATTTCCGGGGAAAGTGCGGAACCCGGTTATCCATAAACTTTTTTTAATGAGCCCATCCTTCTCTTTTACTTGTAGCATTGCTCTTATATTGCTGGCCGCTTGCTCCGGCAGTCCCTCTTCGGGTCAGAACAATACGGAACGGAAGACAGCAGCAGCAAACGACGGGCTTCCCGAGCCTTATGCGACGAAATCGGTTGTCAGCTTTTCTAAAGTGATCGGCTGGCCGGCAGATGTGACGCCCAAGGCGCCCGAAGGCTTTACCGTTAGTCGTTTTGCGGGAGGACTCAATAATCCCAGGTGGCTTTATATAGCGCCCAATGGAGATGTGCTGGTTGCTGAGGCCCGTACCCAGAAAAGCGGGATCAAAAAAACGGTATCGAAGATCATAGGGCAAAGTGCTTCGCAGAATCAGAACGACGAGGACAGCGGTAACCGTATCCTGCTGTTCCGCGATACGGATAATGATGGTGTGCCTGATGTAACCAGTGTATTCCTCAGCGGTCTCAACCAGCCCCTGGGCATGCTTATTATCGGCTCTTCTTTTTATGTGGCCAACACCGATGGTTTATGGAAATATCCTTACAAAGATGGGGATACCCGGATCAGCGGCGCCGGGAAAAAAATCGTAGACCTGCCTGCCGGAGGCTACAATAACCATTGGACCAGGAATATCATTACGAATAAGGCACAGAATAAGATTTATATATCAGTAGGGTCGGGCAGCAATGTAGCTGAACATGGTATGGAAAATGAACACCGCAGGGCCAATATCCTTGTCGTGGATACCGATGGCGGCAACGAACAAGTCTATGCTTCGGGTCTGCGTAACCCGGTAGGCATGGATTGGGCGCCGGGTACCGAAACGCTTTGGACTGCAGTAAATGAAAGAGACGAGCTGGGCGATGACCTGGTACCTGATTATATTACCAGCGTAAAGCAAGGTGGTTTTTACGGCTGGCCTTATTCCTATTGGGGACAGCATCCCGATCCCCGGCTTAAGGGGGAAAGGATGGACCTGGTGCAAAGGGCTTTAGTGCCCGATGTGAACCTGGGAGCACATACGGCTTCGCTTGGGCTGGCTTTCAACAAAGGCACTTCTTTCCCGGCAGCCTATACGGGTGGTGCTTTTATAGGACAACACGGTTCCTGGAACCGTTCCGAGCTGGCAAGCTATAAGGTAGTGTATGTTCCCTTCCGCGATGGCAGGCCGCAGGATTTTCTTACCGGATTTATTGTAAAGCCGGGGGAAGATAAAGTGTATGGCCGGCCTGTAGCAGTCGCTTTTGCCAGGGGTGGTTATATGTTGGTGACCGACGATGCAGCCAATACCATATGGTGCATACGGTCTAATGTTTCGCGCTGAGGGCCGGGACGAAATTTTGTCCTGCTTCTCCCTGATTGGCAGGGTCTTTAGGTGAACAGGCTTGTAATATATGTGTTTGTTTCTTGCAGCGATGCATCCTGCCGAGGGTTCCGAAGGAACCCTCGGCAGGATGCATCACCCGTGCAGTATAGGCTGCAGGCAAAATTTGTTGGTACAGGTAGCTGCTTACAGCAAATATATCCCGGTGCACAATAAGAGTCCCAGTAGGGAAAGCAGCAGGTGGGGGACGGAATATTTTACGGGGAATAAAGCCATCATGGTTACGCCTATCGTCTGATCGAGGGCTTCATGTATATTGCGGATAACGTATTTGATAATGCCATGTTTGTAGTCTGTGAATATGGCATACAAGATCAATGCAGATCCTAATACCATAATGGTGGCGAGGAGTTTTATATTGTTTTCGCTTACATAAAACCAGGGCATAATAACCAGGGCAACACCGGCAATAAAATCAAGAAAACCGCCGGCCTGGTTACGGTCAAAGCCCAAGGGGCGGAGTATGTTGTGTACAATGGCTTTCATAATGCGATAATTTAAATATTAGTGCCTGGCAACAGCAGCAAAATGCTGTTTCTCTTAATCTATGGAAAAAACTATGCCAATTATTACTAAAAGGTGATCCAATGGGGAATTATTCAGGAGGAATCCCTTTACTGTGGCCGTTTTGAGGTTAATATGAATTCTATGTGATTTTTTACGGACGGAGAAAAATCCGGAGATTGCCTTCTTTGGGGAAAGGTAAATGCTGGAAGCGGGAAAAAAAATCCCCGTTGGATTTCAGGAAAATGTGGAAATGGAAACCCGGCTATTGCTTAAAGATTAACGGGATAAAGCAGCGGTATAGGATAATGTTGAATACATTTGTAAACCTGCCCGTTGCCCGGAGCAAAGGTTATGCTTATTCCTGAATGGTAAAAATATGACACAAGACAATACCCCGGATTACATAAAGCTGATGCAGAAAATGACGGATGTGGTTTTCCACGAGATCCGTAACCCTTTGAATAATATATTGCTTTCAACAGCCCAGTTTAAGTTGGATACCCCGCCGGATAAGGAAGATACGGCGTTTTATATAGACATTATCGAACGCAACTGTGATCGTATCCGTATGGTGTTGACCGATATTATGTCGGTAATCCATCACCAGGGGCTCAGGCCCGATGTTTTTGACATTACGGAATTGGTAAAAGAAGTGCTGGAAGAAAAGTCGGAACGTTTCGAGCTTAAAAAGGTGCAATGTGTCGCTTCACTGAACGAGGTTGTCGTTGCCCGCTTCGACCGGGCGCTGATGAAGCCGGTGTTGGACCATTTACTGGAAAATGCCCTGGACGCTATGAGTGGCGGAGGGACGATACATATTAACCTAGAAGAAGAGGAGCGTGAAATAAGGGTACAGGTAGAGGATTCGGGAACGGGTATCGACAGCGGCGTATTGCCCCATATCTTTGCACCTTTTTTCACCACCAGGGAAAGGCACAAAGGTCTTGGTCTGGCCCTGGCCAGAAATGTAATGGAGGCTCACTCCGGGAAAATAGAGGTAGCTACCGGTACCGGTGGTACTTGCTTTACCTTATGCCTGCCCCGTCAGGCGGAATAAGATATAAAACTCAGCGTTCCTGTTCCGTAGATTTGTGTTGCTGCATCGAACGCAATTTATTATACAAGGTCTTGCGATCGATATTAAGGATCTCTGCGGCTTTGGTCTTATTGAATTTTACCTGCTGCAATACTTCCATGATCCGCTTTTGTTCTCCCTGCAAAGCAGCGCTTTTCAGGCTGGGGTCTTGCTCTGTACTTTCTTTTCTGCCATTAGTCCCCGAGAGGGTGTACTCCGGGATATTGTCCCGGTGCCTGGAGCCGAGCAGTTCGAGGGGCAGGGCTTTCTGCGATATTTCTTTACCGGCCGGCGTCAGCAGGCAGGCCCTCCTGATCACGTTCTTAAGTTCCCGGATGTTCCCCGGCCATTGGTAAGCCAGTAACAGTTCCCATACCGATTCCGGTATACCTGCTATCTGTTTATCCAATTCCTGGCTTGCTGCAGCCAGGAAGGTGTTTACGAATAAAGGGAGGTCTGCTTCCCGCTCACGTAATGCAGGTACTTTAAGGGTAAATTCATTAAGCCTGTGGTAAAGGTCTTCCCGGAATGTTCTACCCAATACATTGTTATAAAGATTCTCATTGGAAGCGACGATAATGCGGATATCAACGTTCTGTGTTTTCACGCTGCCTACTCTCCGTATTGACTTTTCCTGCAGGGCGCGCAAGAGATATACCTGGACCTCATAGGAGAGGTTGCCAATCTCATCAAGAAAGAGTGTGCCGCCCTCGGCCTGTTCAAAAGCGCCTTCCTTGGTATGTAAGGCTCCTGTGAAGGCGCCTTTTTCGTGTCCGAATAATTCGCTTGCGGCCAGCTCTTTGGAGAGGCTCCCGCAATCGATAGCAATAAAAGGTCCGTTCCGCCTGTTGCTTTTTTGGTGGATAAGGTGCGCCAGGGCTTCTTTTCCAGTTCCCGTTTCACCGTAAATGATCACACTATAGTCGGTAGGCGCCACCAGGTTTACATGCTCGAATAAATACCTGGACGCTTCACTTTGCCCGATTACATAACCATCGGTTGAGGCGACATCGGTTGTTTCAACCTTTTTCAGGTCGGCCGGTTTGTTGCCGGCTGTTACCGGTTTGTTGCCTTCTGTGAGGGCATTGTCTATTATTTTTAATATTTCATCGGGGTAAAGCGGCTTGGACAGGTAATGGTAAGCGCCGTTCTTGATGAGGTCTACCGCTACCCTCACGTCGGCATAGCCGGTAATGAATATGACTATGAGCCCTGGGTAGAGGGGCTGGATTTTTTCAAAGAGTTCTTTGCCGGTAATATCCTGAAGATGGTAATCGCACAACATAATATCGTAGGACGCATTTTTCAGCATACGGACCGCTTCGGCGCCCGAAGTGCAGCTTTGGGCATCGTAGCCGTTTTTACTCAGGAATCTGGTGAGTAAGGTGCATACTGAAATCTCATCATCAACGATCAAAATTTTCTTCATAACACTAGGTAGCTCTTGATTTATTGGGTGATCAAATATACTGTAAAATTGTGGTAGTAAGTCTGTGAACCAATTATGAATGAAATGGTTAAATAGCCCGAATGTGTTTACGGTACTACGTTTCTGCCGGTTCGACGCCTGGTCTTGCCGCAAAAAAGGCAGGGGTGTTAGACTGGAAGAAGCTGATTATCAGGGTAGGGGATATCGATATTGCAGCGATTCTTGGTGCTTTCCCGGTAAATAGTTCAGGACCGGTTATTGCCCAAACTGGTAACCATGTTTTCGAATTCCTTAAGGTCAAATGGCTTTTTGATATAATTATCGGCGCCTGCTTCCCTGGCCAGGGCTTCCACATCCCTGTTGGCCGAGAAATAGATAACGGGTATTTGCTTTAGGCTTTCATGTTCTTTTAGCAAACGGGTTGCGGTTATGCCGCCTTCCTCGGGTATCCAGTTGTCCATCAGGATAACATCGGGATTTTCTGCTGTTACTTTGTTGACTATATCGTTGCAGTTGAGGGAAGAGCTTACTTCCCATCCCAATCTTTTAAAAATAAAAGTACAGATGGAAAGAATATCTTTATCGTCGTCGAAAATCATCAGTTTGTTAGCCATAAGTTGCTTATTTCAGCAATTGTTCTTTTATATCTCTTTTAGAGACAGATTGGTTTAACAACAAAATAATCTATTGGTTCATATAAGCGCTATTGCCGAGCGGTATTATGGTGTGTCCAACGATTCCCGGTTTCATAAATCATACACAAATAATTGCACACCAGAGCTTAAAATAGCGCAATTTTGTTACCTTGCCTTTAAGTTCTTATGATGAAAAAAATACTGGTCGCGGATGACCACTCCGTAGTTCGTTTTGGTCTTAAGATTATCATCAAGGAAAATTTTCCCGGCCGGGAGGTGCATGAAGCCTTCAACGGGAAAATGGTCATGGAAGAGATGCAGCAAAATAAGTTTGAGCTTTTATTGCTGGATCTTGTTATGCCGGATACCGATTCCGGCGCCCTGATGCAATGGATCACCTCGCATTACCCCGAAACGAAGATACTGATCGTATCGATGAACCCGGAAAATTTATACGGGAAACGTTACCTGCAACTGGGCGCCCAGGGTTACCTGAAGAAGGTGGCGGAGCAGGACGAAATGATCAGGGCGATAGAAACCGTGCTGAACGGAAAAAAATATGTGAGCGAGGAGTTGACCGGCCTTATACTGGAGGAAGCTTCCCAGGGAAAAATGCTCAACCCTTTCGACGGACTTACATCACGGGAATTCCAGATCGCCGTATTATTAAGCAAAAACCATACGCTGACCCAGATCAGCGAAGGGCTTAAGATCCATTACACTACTGCCAGCACCCACAAGCAGCGTATTTACGATAAACTGAAGATCGAACATCCTTCGCAACTGATCGAACTTGCAGAGATTTACCGTATTGCTTACTGATCTTCGCAGGAAATCCCCGATATGGTGATCGTAGTGCCTTGCCCGTTTGCACTGGCAATACTGAGTTGTGCTTCCAGTCGGGCGGCAAAATCGATAATCAGTTGGAACCCCAGCCTGCCATCTTTTTCTATTGCCGGTATAGAGGGAGATTGCCTGATCCTGTAATTGAGCTTTTCCAATTGTTGTTCGCTCATGCCATTGCCGGTGTCCTTCACCGATAGCAGGAGGCAGTCTTTTTCGTCCCGGGCAACTGTAACGGTAATGACACCGCTTTGCGTGTATTTATTGGCATTGTCGATCACGTTGCGTAGTATGGCTTTGAGCACATCCCTGTCCGAATGGATCTTCAATGCTGTAGCCGCCTTTATTTGCAGCGTATTGCCCTTTAACCGCAACATTTCTTCAAAGAACTGTTTTAGCTCTTCGAGCAGGGCATTTACAGGGAAGCTTGTTTTGTTCAGCCGGTAGTTCTCGTTCAGGGACACGTTCCAAAGGCTGAATTCCTTTACGAAAGAATAAATCTTGGCGGTGGTGTTTTTGATCTCCTCGCTGCCTTCCAGCACGCTTCCTATATCATTGCTTTGTGCAGCTTTATGCACATGCCTTGCCAGTATGGTAAGGAAGTGCAGCGGCGATTGAAGATCATGCGCAATCAGTAAGGTCAGCTTTTCTTTAAGCCTGTTGTTATACACCAGCTCACGGGTGCGTTGCTACACCTTATGTTCGAGCCTGCGTTGCTTTTTGATCAGATAGAAATACCGCAGCCTGAAGAAGAGGACGATCAGCACTACCAGGAGCAGCAGGATGAACGTGATGAAATACCATTCCTGGTAAAAGAAGGGCGCTACAGTGAACCGGAGTGCGGAGGTGACGTAGTGGGCATTGAACCCTGTCTTTTTGCGGAGCAGCAATTCGTAAGTTCCATAAGGCAGGCGGTTATATACAATGGTGTTATTACTGCCGACGGGGTACCATTTGTCGTCAAAGTTTTTAAGTTTGTATTCGATCAACTGGTTGAAGGGATTGCCGTAATAGGGAGAGGAGATCAGCAGCTCGAAACGGTTGAAATAAGGCGAAAGTACTATGCCATCTTTAACGGATATAGCCTTGCCATCTACGAGCAAGTCGTCTATGGATATCTTTGAAGTCGGGTAGGCTTCTTTCAGGCTATCGGGGTAGAATTGTACGAGGCCGTCCATCGAAGGAAAAGAAAGCCTGCCATCTTTCAGTTCCAGCCCGGCAGGGGTACAACCCCCATTAAATTCGTTGGTATTGAATCCTTGTTCTTTGGTATAATATTGGTAGTACACGGAAGCAGTCTTCCCGTTGATATATGCTTCAAGGTCTTCTTTTCGGGCACGCAGCAAACCATTATTCGTGGTGATCCACACATTGCCTTTTTTGTCTTCCAGGAAAGTATGCACAAAATTCAGGATGCCCCTGTTGTCCAAAGGTAATTTGATCAGCGTCTTGCCTCTTAAAGCAAAATAACCCTTCCCATAAGTGCCTATCCAAAGGGTTTGGCGTTGGTCCAGGTAAAGCTGCCTGATGTCGCAGTCATTAAAATAGTCGTAGTGGATGATCTGCTTTGTTCTTACATTGATGCGGAACAAATGGCGATTCCCGCCTACCCAAAAGTTTTCATTGTCGATAGGCAGCAGGTTGAATATGGAGTTGGGGCTGAGGTTTGTACTTATCCAGCTTATGCCATCCGTATCCACTTTGCCTACTTTGTTTTTATTGGTGATAAACCAGATATTACCATCGGGTGTTTCGGCAAAACAGGTAATATGCAGATCGTCCCGTTTGATCTCCCGGAGCACTTTAAAGGAGGGATCGACTTTGATAAGCGATTCGGAGGCTATATTAAGCCAGTAGTTGCCTTGCCTGTCTTTAAGAATAGCCTGTCTTTTTACTTTTTCGAAAGGAAAGCGGGTGATGGTATGGGGCGTTAATACACCGAAGTGAGTGAGCACGCCGGAGTCGCCATAACTTGCCTGGGCATAGAAAATATTGTCGGTTTCGGGAAAGGAAAGGGTTTGGAACTGCTTCTTCTTCAGTAGGAAAAGCCCTTTGGTGTTGGAACCAATCGCATAGGTATTGATGCAGGGGTATTCCTGGAAACAAGTGATGCTGGGTATACTACCGGCTTCTACGAGCAGGGATGCGGTAAGGGTTTGCGGATCGGTATAGCTGAGCCGGTATATATTTCCGCTATAAAGCAGGTAGAGGTTTTCGTCTTGCTGCAGCAGGGAATAATTGACAGGCAGACGCTTCCGGGTACTGGTGTCGGGTAGCAGTCCTTTTACTTTTATCGTGTGGCTTTCTCCAAGGCTATCGAGGCTTTGGATGCGGTAGTCGAGGTCCAGGTAGTAAAAGCGTTCATTAAGGATGCCGCTGCCATGCAGCACATGCTTGTTGTAGTTTTCGATATCGTCTATCCATAATACCCTTTTGCGGGCCACATAGGCAATAATGTTTTTATTGATGGAAATAAACCCCGAACAGGAATCTTTGGTTTGCAGGAAAATGATGTTGTTGGTCCAGTTGTTGATGAATTGCGCATCGAGGTAATTATAGCCGGCAATACCCAAATTAGTGGCGGGATCGTAGAAGCCTTTGTTCAGGTTAATCAGCAGGTCGCTGTTGGCCTTTTTGTCCAGCTTTATAAAGTGATTCTTCTTGTTTTGTATATATATGTTGGCATTGTCATCTATAAAATACACTTGTTTATTGTGCATAGAGCCAACATAGCTTATTCTATTCGAGTATAAATCATGAATAGTGTTTTTGTTGTAGATCCTGAAGTTTTTGCCATCATATCGTACCAGCCCCGATTCTGTCCCTATCCATATATAACTATCTCTATCGAAGGCAATTGCCTTTACACTGTTTTGAGGAAGACCATTGTCATTAGTAAAATTATAGATATTAAAATCCTTTACAGACTGGGCATTCAGGGTAATGGAGCCAATTATCGCGAAGAATAGTAAGAGTATTCTAAAGCATTTCATTTAGTTATTCGAAGTTAATGCGATCGGGTTCGTTTTCCGGTGTTATCCCATCGGAAAACCGATTTTCCGGCCTAGTAAAGATAATAGTACTATATTTTTATATCATACTTGGTTTATGTATTTTTTGCCCCCTTCAATTTAATAAAATTGACTAGTATTTTTACTAGTTTTTGTCATGAAAACAACTATATTTTTTTTAAAATAGTATAGAGCAAAAGAATGCCAGATCATTTTTTTTACTACGCAGGTGTTTTTAGGTTTTCTAAGGGAAAAATATACCCGTTCAAAAGCGTTTTTGGACGTGCATGGGATATGCTTATGGCTGCATTTGATCATGCGCAGCCATCCATTAATGCCTATTGAAAATAAGGGCAAATGTCTTGAAAAAGAACAGGTATATGCCTGTGTAACAAGGGGATTATTGTCGTGGTGACTATCAGGCTAATACAAAGCAGAGCTGCCTGTAGCCGGTAGGGTATCTATAGTGAGGAAACGCATAACTACTACAGCAGCAAAATGAAATTTTGCTGCTGGCAAACTAGAGGATGGGGAGTATAAAGGACATGGATTAATCCCTCATCTTCATGGCCCAGATGAGCAACGCATTTTTTCCGGCAGGAATATTTAGTTTTTTGATGATGTGACTCCGGTGTGTTTCCACCGTCTTTTCGGAGATGAACAGGAGACTGGCAATTTCGCGGGTCGATTTTTGCTGGCTTACTAGTTCCAATATCTTTTTTTCGGCAAAAGTTAGCTGTTGCAGGTCGGGATGGGTATCCGGGGTATTCTTGATGGTAAGGCGCTGGACAAGGTGGTGACTGAAATAAGTTTCCCCTTTTTTTACTGCATCCAGGCATTTTTCCATTTCATCCATGGCAAAGTCTTTCAGGAGATAGCCTTTTACCGCCAATTCCTTTGCCCGGTTAAATATGGAGAGTTCGTTATGCATGGTCAGCAATATGGTCTTTACGTTGGCTACTGATTTGTGGTTATTGATCTTTTCCAGTATCTCCACGCCATTGAGACCCGGCATGTTCATATCAAGCAGGGCAATATCGGGTTGCCTGGTAATAATCTGGTTGTAAGCCTCCAGGCCGTTGGAGCAGGTGCTGATCACATGGTAGCCCAGTTGTGTCAGGAAGGTCTTGGTACCGAAAAGGACTACCGGGTGATCGTCGGCAATAAGTACGTTATACATGGGATTTGGGTATTTCTATTTTAATAACAGTGCCGCTGGCTGAAGACGTAATTTCCGTTTTCCCCTTCAGACTTTTGCTGCGTTCCATAAGGCTCAGCAAGCCGAAAGACATTCTACTGTTCAGGGCCTGGGCTACATCAAAGCCTTTTCCATTGTCTATAATCTCAGTATGCACAAATGTAGCGCTTTCCTTTATCGTGACGCGGGCAGCTTGTGCTTCAGCGTATTTCACTACGTTGTTTAAGGCTTCCTGTATCATCCGGAACAATTGTAATTCGCTGCTTTTGTCAAGGCTGTTGCTGTATTCGATATCGGCGGTAATAAACAAAAGGTTGTGCTCCATCATCTGGTTGCAGATGTGTTGCAGGCTTAAGGTTAAACCTATCTTATCCAGCATTACAGGATGCAGGTCACGCGATATCATCCTGATCTCGTTAATAATCGAATCGATGCGATCGTTGGTATGCTCCTGGTTGCTGTTGATCTGGCGTTTCAGGATAAGCAGTTCCTGGCTTATGCCGTCATGCAGGTCTTTGGCGATCCTTCCTCTTTCTTCTTCAGTGTTGTTCAGCAATTGTCGCGTAAATTGTTGTTGCAGCTCTGCCTCTTTCCTTTTTCGTTTCAATTTGACATGTGTGATGAGGAAAGCGGCACTTAGTCCTACGGTGGCCAGCAGGGTCAATAGCAGTCCATTGAGTATATCGCCCTGCCTGATCTCCTTTTTTTGCATCTCTATTTGCAGTTCCTTCTTTTGCGTCCCATACTTCGTTTCCATTTCGGCCACGTACTGTTTGTTCTCTTCCCTGGCCAGCAGGCTTTTTAAAGAATCGTAAATCTCATAATGCTCCAGGGCTTTGTCGTCTTTGTTTTGCAAATAATAGATGTGGTACAAAGTATAGTAAGCATCGCGGGCGTCGTTCAGGTTGGAATCGGCATAGTATCCCGGGATATAGCTCTGTATCTGTGCAATTTCCCTGTCTACATTCCTGATGCCCGCAAAGGCAGGTGTAGAGGCCATTATATAAGTCTTTCTCCTGGCTTCATCCTTGGATAAGTCGATAACTTCATGAACCTTGCTGTAATAATGCCTGGCAGCATCGTACTGACTTTGTCCCAGGCTGACGCCCCCCATGCTGATATAGAGGTCGAATTCTACATTGGGATTGCGGATACCCTGCTCGGTAAGCGCAACCGCTTTCTGGTAATAAGCCATAGAGGAATCGTACTGGTGCAGATAACCAAATTCGACGCCGATGCCTATATAGCCGATAAGCAGGTTGTTGTACTGCTGTTGTGCTTTGAAGAAAGTAATAGCCTTCTGCTTCATGTCGATGGACTTCTGGTACTCGCCCATCTTGGAAAATACAGTGCCATAGTTGGCATAATTGGATGCAATTCCCGAACTGTCTTTCTGTTTTTCGCATATTGCTATCGCCTTGAGGTAATGATCGCCGGCCTCTTTCAGGTTAGCTGTTAAAACCATGTACTGCGCCATAAGAGAATGATAGGTTTTACTGACAGAATCATTCATGGCTGGCCATAATTTGTTGGCCTGTTTCAGGTATACCTCGGCCGAATCGATTTGAACCATGCCATACAGGTAATAGGCAGCGATGCCCAGGAGCGCTTTCCCTTGTTGTGTTTCACTGAGCACTTCCTCTTTCGAAAGCTTAAGCAGGAATGGGAGCACTATCGTATCGGTGCGGTGATTATTATACACGATATCAAACAGGTCGAATGTTATGGGGGAGGCTACGATCTTCCGGCAATTTACCGGCAGCCCTTCATAAAATCCCTTCATTGCTTTACTCAGTAATAATGGCTCTATGTTTTCACTTTTAATATGACGATATTGACGCAGCAATGTGGTATCGCAGGCCGCTACTTTGCCTTGCTTGCCTTTGTCCTGCGACGATTGGCACGCGGCTATCACCATAACGATACAAAGCATGGCTATGCTTTGTAATCTGTATTTCAGGGAAATCATAAACTGGTCTGGTTAATTGGTATTGGAGGCAAACATATTGCCAAATACTGACAAAATCAAGGTTAACCCTTATTTTGTGTTAAAATTTCCATAAGTACTTTTGTGCTCAGATTATTAAGTGCTCCTGACCAGGGCTATACTTATCATCTGTATCCAATAAAAAACCAAATCAGTAATTCATGCGGTTACTTAAGAAGCTTTTCGGGCCAGGTGCCGGAAAAGTGCTTCAACCCGTTGATGAAGCTATAGCAGACCCTGTTACCTACCCGGGAGATAGAACGGTGCTCGACTTGTTCCGTGAAGACCTTAGCTGTATCCGGCTCAGTAGCTTTACCGAAGGTAAAGCAGAAGTGCAGGCCAATGGGGATATTATCCGGAATTACTGTAAAATCCTTAAGCATAAGGAATACGGTATCTTCGATACCATGTATGTACGGTTGATTGAGGGAAGCATCAATGTAGTTTTTAAATCCTCGGAACCAGGGGACGCCGGGATGTACCGCATGAAAGAAATGATCGATGACCTGTACGCTATTTACGGCAGCGATAGTTCGAATAAAGGTCGTTACGGGCACGCAGATGCCGCCGAGTATGCCGATGAGCAATTTTACGCTTTATTCGGCCGCGACTGGATGGATTACCCCCGCTATGCCTACCCAGTGACCCTGCGGCGATATGAGGAAGAAGTATTTATTTCAATATGGGGACTTACCCACAATAATATTATATAGTAAAGACGGTTCGTACAATTGGTGTTTTCGAAGGTGCTGGTGACAGCACCTTTTTGTTTGTTCAGAACAAATGGAGCTGTGCGGGTTTATGGCTTGCCGCAGGGGCCGGTGAAGAGCAACCGGAGGTGCTGATGTATTGTACCGGCATTTCAGCGTGTCTCGATGCTACGGCAACCTGTATATTCCCGCATTGAGCCCGGAACAAGTCGAGTGCCAGGAGTGGATCATTATTATCTGCCGACAGATGGGAAAGAAAAAGATGGCTGAGGTAGGGCGACTTGCCTCCGAGAAATAATTCCAAAGCCTGCTTATTGGATAAATGCCCCTTGCCGCCGCTTATCCTGTTTTTGAGGTGCCAGGGATAACGGCCGTTCAGGAGCATGGTTTCGTCGTAGTTGGTTTCGAGAAAGGCAGCGTGGCACTGCCCGAAATAAAAGCGGAGCTGGTCGCATACCTGGCCCAGATCGGTAAATACACCTACCCGCACATCGCTGCCTTCGATCATAAAGCTGTGCGGATCTGCGGCATCGTGGAACTTGAAGAATGCCGTAATGCGGAGTTGGCCTATAGTGACCGGCTGCTGTTGTGCAAAAGGAAACACGAGATGGGGCTGCAACTGCAGCCGGGAATGCTGCAGGGTGCGTGCTGTGATGTACACAGGCAATTGGTACTTGGCCGACAGCACCTGCAGGCCCTTGATATGATCGCCATGTTCGTGCGAAACAAAAATAGCTTTCACCTGGTCCATCTTCAGGTCCAGCCGGCGCATCCTCTTTTCGGTTTCCCGGCAGGATAAACCCGCATCTATCAATACTGCTTCCCTGCCATTACCTATATAATAACAGTTGCCGTTGCTGCCCGAATTAAGTGATGTGACCCATAAACTCATCGGCTGCAAAATAACACTTATTACTGCATCCTATGCAGGCTATTTAAAGAAGATATGTACGGGGCTTATTAAAGGACAATCTATATAGAACAAATATGCTGATCCCTTGCTTTAGAAACCGGAGCGCCACTCCTGCTCTTTCCCCTGGCTATCTGTAAACCGGATTACCGTTGGGAATATACCCGCGGGTATGCCGGTAGGATACCAATGCCGGTCTTTTACCACGATAATAAATAACCCTTCATCATCGCCCATTACCGTAAAATGATTCTGTGGGGGTTGTTTGGAAAAATAAGGAATAGCATAAGCGGTATTAAGCTGTGCCGCCAATGCCGGTACATCGTCCGTAACCAGGCCTATTTCGCTGATACAACAAATGTCTGTAGCGACGAAGGGCAGGTCCGTCTTATTGTCGAGATCATGCCGGGCAATGTATTCCAGCACACTTCCATTATTGTCGTAAAAATAAAAAGATTCAGCATGCCAATTGGAAAAATCGGCCACTACACCGCCGCCGGGTATATCGATAAGTCCTGTTCTGGCTTGGATATAAGCCATTGCTTCTTCCAGCTTATTGGAAGGTATGGTAAATGCGATATGATACACCGGTTGTACCTGGTCCGACCGGCGAAATACCAGTTCCGTGGCGCCCGCCGAAAAAGTAACGGAAGAAGCGTCGGACCTTTGCAGCACAAGCCCCAATACATCGCGGTAAAAGGCAGTTGTAGCAGGAATATCGTCGGTCAGCAATTGCAGTTGGGTAATATTCATAGTACTCTTTTTATAGCTTACAAATGTGCCGTTTTTTGGCTGTCTTGTTAAAATTTTCTGATTATAGGAATATCAGTATTTAAATTTTGCGTTACTTTGCAACCTGATGCAACTCATGCACAACATACCATCTATTCCACAAGCAGCAGTTTCTGTTGCCGCTTATTATTATACTTATTTCGCCCGTTATTGTTCGGAATAAGAAAGCTATTGGTATAACTTACCTCGAAGCCCGGTTCTGAACAAGGACCGGGCTTTTTTTATTCATTTTCCAAAATCAACAAACGATGAGAGTCAAACCCACTGTACAACAGTACAGCAATTACACGAGCGAAGATTTCGAAGTATGGGCGTTGTTATTCAACCGCCAGATGGACCACCTGCAGCAGCATGCCGGCAAGCGCTACCTGGAAGCGCTGGATCAGATAGGGTTTGCAGCGGGCAGGATCCCCGATTTTGCCGAAACCAACCTGCGCTTAGAGGCGGCTACCGGCTGGCAGCTTGCCGTAGCCAAAGAGCTGGTGCCTGATGATGAATTTTTCAGCCTGCTTGCCCGCAGGATATTCCCGGCTACCTGCTGGCTCCGTACCCTCGAAGAGCTGGACTACCTGGAAGAGCCCGATATGTTTCACGATGTATTCGGACATGCGCCATTACTGATGGACCCTGCCTATGCGGCTTTTATGGAAGCCTTCGGAAAGCTGGCGTTGCAATGGCTGCACGAGCCGGGGGCATTAAAGTTGTTGTCGGCGGTGTACTGGTTTACCATAGAGTTTGGCTTGCTGGCCGAAGAAGGTACCGTCCGTATTTTCGGTGCCGGTATTCTTTCGTCCATAGGAGAAAGCGTGCATGCGTTAGGGCCGCGATCGGAAAAATTATCTTTCGATCTTAAGCGTATGATGCATACGACCTACCGTACCGATGTGCTGCAGGATACATACTTCGTGATCGACTCTTTTGAACAGCTATGCGAGGCGCTGCCGCTCATCGTTCCCGAATTGGAAAGTTTGTTCGGGGAAGGAGCTATACAGGCAGCGCAGGAACAGATACAGGTCTGTTAGTTATGCACATCGGAGGAAATGCGACAAAAGAAAAAAGGATTTGACGCATCTTTGCGGTATTGAATGTAACAGCGAAAATGAAAGTATGCATTGCCGAGAAACCAAGTGTGGCAAGAGATATTGCTGCTGTGCTGGGCGCAGGGCAACGTAAGGAGGGGTACTATGAAGGGAACGGATATCAGGTTACCTGGACCTTCGGGCACTTCTGTACCCTCAAAGAGCCGCATGATTATTATGAACAATGGCGCTACTGGCGGCTCGAAGACCTGCCTATGATCCCCTCGGGCTTTGGCATTAAGCTTATCGACAACTCGGGGGTAAAGAAACAGTTTGCCATTATCGAAAGCCTGGTGCAGCAATGCGAAGAGGTGATCAATTGCGGTGACGCCGGCCAGGAAGGAGAGTTGATACAGCGCTGGGTATTGCTGAAGGCAAAATGTACAGCGCCCGTAAAGCGGTTGTGGATATCATCGCTTACCGAAGATGCGATCCGGAAAGGATTCCAGGCATTAAAGGAAAGCAGGCAGTACAATAATTTGTATGCCGCGGGTAGTGCCAGGGCAATAGGAGACTGGCTGCTGGGCATGAACGCCACCCGTTTATTCACCCGGAAATTTGCGCAGCAGAAAACGGTGTTGTCTATAGGACGGGTGCAGACACCCACACTGGCAATGATCGTGCAACGTCAGAAAGAGATCAATGCTTTTGTGATCGAGGAATACCGGGAGCTGAAGACCATTTACAGGGAAACGGAATTTACCGCAACCATAGATCGTCTGCAGGATGCCGACAAAGCGGCCAGGGGCCTGGCTTATCTCAAAGAGCATCCTTTTGAGATCACATCGGTAGAACATAAAGAAGCCAAAGAGGGTAACCCCCGCTTATTTGACCTTACGGCATTACAGGTAGAGGCCAATAAGAAGTATGCCTACTCGGCCGAGGATACTTTGAAGTATGTGCAGAACCTTTATGAAAAAAAGCTGGTTACTTATCCGAGGGTAGATACCACTTATCTTTCCGAAGACCTGCATCCCAAAATACCGGGTATCCTGGAAAGCATGAAACCCTACGGCAACCTTACGGCAGCCTTGCTGTCGCAACCGATACCCAAGCTGAAATCGGTATTTGACGATAAGAAAGTAACCGATCACCATGCCATTATTCCTACGGAAATATCCCCGGTAGGTTTAAGTATCCCCGAAGAGAAGCGGGTGTACGATCTTATTGCCCGGCGCTTTATCGCGGCTTTCTATCCCGAATGTAAAGTGTCGAATACGACGGTATTGGGCAAGGTAGGCCAGGTACCTTTTAAAGCTACAGGCAGGCAGGTACTGGAGCCGGGATGGCGGTTGGTGTATGCCAGCGACAAGCAGAAAGAAGAAGGAGAGGAAGAGGAAAAGACAATGCCTGCCTTTACGGAAGGAGAGTCGGGACCGCATGAGCCCCGTATCCACCTGGGTAGGACCACGCCGCCCAAACCCTTTACGGAAGCTACTTTGCTGCGGGCCATGGAAACGGCGGGCAAGCAGGTGGAAGATGAGGAGATGCGGGAATTACTGAAAGACAATGGCATTGGCCGTCCTTCTACTCGCGCCAATATTATCGAGACTTTGTTCAAAAGGAAATATATAGAGAAGAGAAAAAAGAACCTTTTTGCCACGCAAACAGGGATAGACCTTATTGATACGATAAAAAACGAATTGTTGAAGAGTCCGGAACTGACCGGTGCCTGGGAACGTAAGCTGCGCCTGATCGAAAAGGGAGAGTATGACCCGGCGCTCTTTAAGCAAGAGTTGATACAAATGGTTATTGACCTTACGCAGGAAGTTAAATCCAGTAACGATAAGTTGATCGCGGTAGCCGGCGATAAAGCAGCAGAGCCGGTCAAGGAACCGGTTCCGAAAGTGGCTAAAGAGGCCATTGCCTTAACGGCATTGTCTTGCCCGAAGTGTAAGCAGCATACCATTGTTAAAGGAAAAACTGCCTATGGCTGCCCCGATTTTACAGGTTGTGGATTTAAGGTGGCGTTCCAGTTCCAGGACAAGAAGCTGACCGATAAACAGGTGGCCGACCTGGTATTGAAAGGCCGGACAGGCAAGATAAAGGGGCTTCCGGCAGTGCCAGAACAAGAGGGGCGTTTGGTCCTGGACGAGCAGTTTTTTGTTGTATTAAGGTAGTGCCTTATACTACATACCAGTTAATTATTTTGCAGGAGGCTCCATTGGGGCCTCCATTTTTTATGCTATGATTTTGGGTGCTATTTATTATTTAATAATATTAAATTTTAATAAAAACACATGTTATATATGCTTTAATTCGTTTTTAGATTGGGAGGTGTGCTACGCCAGATACTGGCGATAGGCCCGGCTACCTTTGTCTTTAGGAAAACAAAAACGCTTCACCTAAAATCTATCCAATGAATTTACTGCTGAAAACCTGATGCTGTTGCAAGGATACCTTATGGGTATTGGTTATTGACACTTACTGCTGAACAACGAAATGGTATTGCACCATCTGCCGCACAAGGAAACTGTTGCCGGTCCTGGAAATGTTATGCCCGGACAAAAGGCATCCGAAGAGAAAAAATATGAATAATCAGATCAAAACATTTTAAAATGACAACTAACAACGGGTGTAACCATGCACCACTATCACCAGGAGGGCAGGAGGTGAAGGCCCTCTATTTTACCAAGGCACCGGGTGACAAATACCTGAGTGTTTATGCCCAATATAACGGTGATCCCACCTGGGTACCTTTGCATCTTACTGTACCTGCTACACCTGATTTGCAGCAGGTAAGAGATATGGACCGGAACATTGCCATCGATTCCGGTAGCTATGAAGATGCTCATATCTATTTAAGAAGTGCCGACGGCAACAACATGACAGCGGCTTATTTTACCAATGGCCAGGGTGGGGGTATCCAGGTAGGCAATGCAGTAGATTATGCGGCGTTGAACCTGCAGCCTGATGGTGGGTCGCTTACCTATGGCGGCGCCGAAGTAGCTACCCAGAATTGGGTGAAGGAATTTGCATTGACAAGAAAAAGCGATGCGGTGACCAATTTCAATACGGTGACGCAGCAGGGTATTTATTCGGTCGTACTCAACCTTAAATCCATTCCCAATTATCCTAATATCGGGAACAATAATAATGACGCTACTTCAGGCTATCTCGTAGTATATGCAGGAAATGGCAATGTTGTTCAATATTTTTATCCTACGAATGAAGCGGGCACCATGAGCCGGTCGGCTGGTTACTGGTACAGGAGTGCTGTCGGAAATACCTGGGAATACAGGAACGGTGTATTGGAAATATGGCTGAATGGCAACCCGGTAAATGCCAATACACTTGAGCTTACAGGCGACTACCTGGTTACTGGAACCCAGGCGAACATGGTGGCCAACAACTACCCCGATCCGGGGGCTGCCATTCCCTTGATGTTATCGGTAAAGAAACGCTGGGGCGGTGTTTCCTTTAATTATGCGGCAACGCAGGAGATTGTGGCCGTGCGGGAATCCGGAAGTAATTTTACCCGTAAATGGATCCGCAGTTGCTTCAACTGGAATGGTGGCAAAGTGTGGGATGCCTGGAACGAAATGGGCCTGTTACGCGATGTCTATACCAAAGGCCAGTTAAATGCCAGTGGAGCAGGTGGTAGTGTGCATTGGGATAATGTTTCCAACAAGCCAACCATTGTCAATACAGAAACGGACCCAACGGTGCCGTCGCATGTCAAGGCTATAACCACTACTGACATCAGTAATTGGAATGCTAAGGAAAATACGGCGAACAAAAGTACTGCTGCTACTTTGGGAAACTCCAATACCCTGTTCCCGACACAAAACGCTGTTAAGGTATATGTGGATACTGCGATTACCAACAACAACGCATCTTACATCCCTGTTGCACAGAAAGGTGCTGCCAATGGCGTAGCTACACTGGACAGCAGCGGCAAAATACCGGATGCGCAAATACCAGCTATTGCTATTACCAATACCAGTTCCGTAACATCGCAGGCTGCTATGTTGGCCCTGACGGCAGAAGTAGGTGATGTGGCGGTAAGAACGGATCTCAGTAAGACCTTTATTCTGCAGAATGCACCGGCAACCACATTAGCCAACTGGATCGAACTGAAAAGTCCGACTATAACCAATAGCGACCAGGTACCGGAAGGCGCGACCAATTTATATTTTACCAATACCCGTGCACGGAATGCAGTAAGTGCCCTTGCCCCGGTTACTTATAATGCAACAACGGGAGCGATCGGTATAGCTCAGGCGAATGGTTCGACAAACGGCTATTTGTCTTCAACGGATTGGAATACTTTTAATAATAAATTGTCTTCCTTCACAGAGACTGACCCTGTATACACTGCCAATGATCCGAAGCTGGTTAAGAGCAGGCAGAACTGGTATGGTAACGGTAATAGTCTGACTCTTAATAATGCTACTACAGAACATGGATTTGCCTATGCCGATGGGTCTGTGGGAGCAGGTTTTAACGGACCATTTATCAGCGCTGGCCAATTGAATGGAACAAACAATTACTTGTTACAGATTATTGGAGCTTATGACGGCACCGGAAAGTTATTTAAGGTTCGTACAAAGAACGGGGACAGCAATACCTGGAATCCCTGGCGGAAGATTTATACCGATGCGGATACGGTACTGACAGCCGTTCCTGCTTTGCAAGCTGTTGCCACGGCGGGGAACGCTTACACCGGCGATTTGTTATTAGGTACTGCTGTAGCCGGTAATGAAGTATTCGTGGGCGCCGGAAATGGTACGCAAAATACAAGACTAGGACAACAAACACTCGCTTCTGTAACTACTGGTGATGCCAGGTGGAACACGGCAATAGGCTCTAATGCCCTGAAATCAATGATTTCGGGATACAACAATACGGCAGTAGGTGAATGGGCGATGCCTGACTGGGTAAGCGATAGTTCAACGATGTTCAGCAACAATACTTCTATAGGTGATGCCTCCATGCAGGGAGCTGCTTCCGGTGTTGGCAATACTGCTTTGGGCGCCAATGCTGGCGGGGTACTGGGTACGCCCAGAAGCAGAGGAAACCGTAACCTTATGATAGGACATTCGGCAGGTGCCCTCGGCGCCGGTTTGATGGCTGGAAATTACAACATATTTATAGGAGACAAAGCGGGAACAGATATTGCCGGAAGCAACCAGTTAAGGATCGGAAACCGTAATGATACTACAGGTGAGCATATCATTGAGGGCGACATGAGTCTGGGTACCTTGAAGTTGAATAGTGCCTTGGCGGTTAAAACAATGGATCCTTATACAACAGGCGGATGCAGCTATGTAGTCTGGAACAATACCAGTAAAAAATATGAAACCATTACGCCTGAATTTCTGACTACGGAAACAGACCCGGTATGGACGGCAGCTATACCCAGGACCCTTACGTTTAAAGCAGAGCTAAGTACAACTAATCTGAATACGATATTGACTACAGGTCTTTACCAGCAGTCAAACAACTCAGAGACATTGTTGTCCCGGAATTACCCTATACAAAACAGGCTGGGTGTATTGCAGGTATATGGTAATGCTGTCAATGCCGTTACACAGGAATATACCATTGCGCTGGATGCCGCAGGAACTTCGGGCGAATTCAGGAAATGGGCCAGGAGCTATTGGGCTGGGGTCTGGAGTCCTTGGAAGGAAATTACAACCTATGACCAGATCAATCTGCAGAATGCCCGGAACAACAATGCTAATGTATGGGGTACGGGATCAGATTATAGCAATGCGCCGATTCAACTGAGGGAAAGTGATGCCGCCGGTTCCGGTGCATCGTACGGGCCACGTATCGCTTTTCATTGGGGCGGCGTTGTGGCCTCACAGCTTGCCTTGCAGGCCAGCGGCAGGATTGCGGTGGTGAATAATCCTGGTACCGGGTATGAAAACCTGGTTGTAGAACAGGTATATTCAAACAGTGGTTTCAGGATGGAGGCAGATAATTCCCGGCTCACCGGGGGAAGTGGCTACTGGGGCCTTTACACTGCTGGGAATGGCACACATCCTTTAAAGACAGGAGGCTTAACCATTTCCGATTCCTATAGCGATAGCGCACCTGCCTATGGATTATCTGTAAAGGGCAATACATGGCTCAAAGGTGACAAAACGATCATCGGGAAAAATATTCAAAACAATGAAGAGATAGCAGCAGTATTGGGTTATTCCGATTTTTCAGGAGACTACGAAAAAGTAAAGTTTATAGCTAAACGGTTAGATAATGCCGCCCGTCAGAATCTATATATCTGTGTCAATACCGCTTATAACGCGGAGAGTGCCGCTACAGCCGACAGTAAGATATTCGTTGATGGTACAACCGGGAATGTAGGCATTGGCACTACAAGTGCCTCGGCCCAGTTGACTGTAGCTGGCAATACGAATATTTCCGGCAGCATACAATCCAACTCCCTGGCCGGTTCGGTAACCAATATGGTAGTAGCGGACACTTCGGGGAAGCTGGGTATTATGCCCATTCCCGGCGCCGGTGCCAACTGGTTTAACTATAATAGCTTCCCTGTTCCGTACGTGGCGCCTTTAAACACGTCCATGACGCCTGCCCCAGCCTTGGGCATGGATACCAACGGCGGATTTGCGGCAAAGGGGATCATTACAACGAGCCCCAGCTATACCATAAAGGAAAATGATTATAGTATCATTTTTCAGAAAGACTGCACGATCACGCTACCCAGCCCGGGTGCCTGGCCGGGACGTATATTAAAGCTGCGCGCAGGTACTTATACCGGTACTTTCAACGGTACTACCGTAACCAATTACGGAGCTTCTATAACCAGTTTTACCAAAGCGATCGAAATACAAAGCATTAATGGAGCATGGCAGCTACTCAGCTACTCTGCACAATAAATATAATCATCAATGCCTTTCCCGGTCTGACCGGCAGGCAGCCAAAACATCTTTTTAATCTTTCTAATAACCTATTACATGTCAACTTCATTAATGAAAAAAATATCAGGACGGTTGGTCAACCAGCAAGGTCTTGCACTGGAGCAACTCTCTTTCGGTATTACTGTCGAACTAATGACATCGATCAATGGTGCTTCTCCCGGTGGCTGGATCGGATCTTCTCCGGTTAAGGTAGCGGATGCTACCTTTGAAATCTTTACCGCATACGCACTTGGCACCAGCGAAACAGTTTATTATCGTATACTTAACGGGAACGAGCTGGTCGCTACTGGTAGTGTACAGGCCAATACTTTTAGCGTAACCATAAGTGTAACGCCAGATCAATACAAGCTGCTTACGCAAAACGATATTACGGGATATACGTTCATCAAAGGAGCAGTCACCATAGGGGGAGAGTCCTTACCGGCTGCTCCGCTGAACACGGAGGCAATAAAGGTAAAAGTCAATACCGTCCATTTCAGAACGCCGGTAGAATTGGGGCAGTCAAAGATCGATGCCTTGGGCAACTATGAAATAAAAATTGCCAACAAGTCCCTGCAGCCATCTGGCAATACAGGCAGTACCTGTGATACGGAGACACTGATTCCTGTTACCGTCAGCGTATATTCCGGTAGTAATGTGTTGGGTACTTCGGGCCAGATCCAGCCAGAAAAATGTTGCACCATTGTTGATCTCCACATTGAGGATGCCGGTACTTATGTCCAGTTCAAGGCGGAGCTGGATCAACTGCTGAGTACATTGGACGTGGCCGGGGTGACGCAGGCCGAATTGCAGCAGATCGCTGCGGATACAGATAGTGCCAGAATGTTTTCATTGGCTACCACAATCAAGCTGAGCGAACAAAAATTAAGAGTGCTGGCCGATGCCCTTAAAACAGCGGCAGAAACAACTATCGTTTTAAATCATACTTATGTGCTTTGCAGTATATATGGTAGCTTCCCCAATGTATGGGCATTGCTGGATAACATTGTTCTGACTGATAAGATTACGAAAGCGGCTGATGCAAGGGTTATTGCTGATGCCGGCGATATTTCCCGTACCGCTACTATACTCCGGGACAAACAGATTGACCTGGTATCGGCCGAGCTTAATGAGGATGGCCGCAGCGTAGCCGAAATGGTAGAGGCTGTAGCTGCCTCTACCGAGGAAGCCCGCAGGTTTATCCTGATCTGCACTGCTAATAATTTCAGGGATGTACGTGCGCTTTGGTCGGCAGTTGAAGGAGTATATGGATTAGATGGCAGGAAACGACTGCAGCAAGGTATGCAGGTGATAGGCCTTACAGGTATGCAGCCCGAGATGGCAAAGGCATTAACCAATATTGCAGCAGAGCAGCCCTTAAGACAGATTGCTGTTAACTGGGGAGAACAAGAGTGGCAAAACCTGGTTACCAATGTTTGCGACACCCACAATAAGCTTTGTGTTCCTTTAAGTATCCGTGGAACAGAAACCAGTCCGAACAATATTCCGGTAAAAAAGGCCTATGCTGCAAGGTTAAAAGAATTATCGCAGGATATCTTCGCGACGGCGGTTATGGCGAAAAAGATTACAGACCGCTCGTTTCCTACATCTCTGATCACGGATCCTGTAAAAACGGCACAATTCCTGAACGATAGGCCGGATTACGACCTGCGCCAGGAAAATATCTGGAATTTCAAATTTTCCGAAAGCCCTTATCCCACAGCCGTAAGAACGGATCTGCTCCCGGTACAAAACCTGCTCAGGGCTGTAGGCGGGAAGCCCGAAGCTATAACGGCCATGTTGAAAGATGGCATTAAATCATCGGCAGATATTGTGAACATCGCCGAAGAAGATTTTGTGGCAAAATATGCTACCGAATTGAAAGTGATGTCGGCACAGGTGGCGCAGGCAACCTATGGTAAGGCTGCTCATACCAACCTGATGCTATCGCATTTGAAAGCAATAATACAACCCAACTACTCAGGTACCGGTGTTTTGATGGAGGCTACCTGGGCCGATTGGATGGTGAATCCCGGCCCTTCTACCAACCCCGACCTGCAAACCCTGTTTGGCAGCATGGACCTTTGCAGTTGTTCGGAATGTATGTCTATGTATAGCCCTGCTGCTTACTTTACCGACATCCTTAACCTGGTAAAACACAAGATGGGTAACCCACCCAAGGCGTACAACGAGCTGTTCCGCAGAAGGGAAGACCTTATCCATATCGATCTTACCTGCAAAAACTCGAATACCGCGATACCTTATATCGACCTGGTCAACGAAATGCTGGAAATGGTCGTGCTGCGATCTATAGGTGTGGTGCTGCCCTTCCAATCGTACCAGACCAGTGGTACAGCGGCCGAGTTGGCCGCTTATCCGGAACATACTTATAAAGATAGTAGCAATGACTATCAAAGCTATTCCGGGTATGAAGTCGTGTATAATACTACTTTGAAAAAAGCGGTTTATTCCAATAGGCTGCCTTTTGATCTTCCCCTGGAAGAAGGTCGTACCTACCTGGGGCACCTGGGCTACAAGCGTTACGATGCTATGTACCAGTTCAGACCGGCTGACTATGTCGCTGCTGCGGGTAACCCTGGTATTAACGAATACAACGCCTTGGCAGAATGGCTGAACCTATCCCGTAATGAAGCCGATATCATTACCAAAACGCCTAATGCCGATATACCTGCAGATGCCTATGCGTTTTATGATTTCACCAGTACAGCGGCTACTTCCTGGTATACCACATTATGCAACGGGGAAACCGGGCAGGGATTAAAGACCCTCCTGAAAAAATCGGCTATCACCTATAAGGAATTGCTGCAATTGGTGCACACCGATTTCCTGAATAAGAAGAATGCCGGCGGCCAGCGCCCGCTGGAAATTAATTCCACCAATGCCGCCAATACGGCTTCTTGCCAGTTGAAAGAATTGCAGCTGAAAGTCAATTATGGCTCTCCGGAAGATATATTCAAAAAATGGTACCGCTTCCTGCGCCTGCAAAAAGCTACTGGATGGAGTATTTACCAGCTTGACCTGGTGCTGATCTCCCTGGGCGTTACTGCGCTGGATATCGACGACTTTAAGCGTGTTGCTAAAGTGCACCAGATGACACGGCAGCTGAATGTGATGCCGGAACAGCTCTGCGCTTTCTGGAGCAAGATCAGCGTGACGAACTACATTAATTACAATAGCGATAACCAGGACGACCTGCCTTCCGTGTACGACAACCTCTTCAGGAATAAATCCCTGGTCAATCCTCCGGAAACCGCTTTTGATAACCCGGAAGCGATAAGCGGAACGTACAAGGACCGTGCCGGTACTATTGTGGCCGCATTCAATATTAAAGAAGAAGAGTTGTTTCAACTCCTGGGTTTTCTGGGTATCGATGTAAATGCGTCTACACCGCCGCCGCCGGCACCAATTTCCCTGGCTGCGCTGAGCCGGGTGTTGGGTATAGCAAGGCTGGCCCAGGGTGTAGCCATGCCGGTCAAAGATATGATCCGTCTTTTTAAATTGGCTGAATTGGATGGCCCGGCTATGCTTACCGCATCGGGCACAAGTTTGTTGTCCCTGCTGGAAGCAACCCTGGACAAAGTTCGCGCCTGTAATGGGCTCGCGTTCGGCCTGGACGAAATAGAGTATTTGCTGGCCCATAAAGATGCCCAAAAGATCTATATCCCATCTGATGATGCCATTAAACTGTTTTACGAATCGCTGCGTACGGAGGTGAAGAAGCTGATCGGCAATGTAAGCACTATTATGCCTGGATCCGACCTGGAAAAAACGTTGAAGAATACCGTAATACAATTCTTCAGTGCTCAGTTTAATACGGACGGCGCCACAGCACTTTACCTGATCAGTGAAATGATCAAGATCAACGGTGGTATTCTGCCATTGATTGATGCCATGATTCGTCCCGATTTTATTAACGCTTTGCAGCCGACAGCAGGCGATCCTTTCAATCCCATGCCCATATTGGAAGGCGGTTCCGTACCCAGTTTTACTTTTGCACAATTATACAGCGCCTTCAAACAGTTGCATAAAATTACCTTTATTGTCAACCGTTATAAATTGGTTAAAGATGAACTTGCATTTTTTCACAGCAATGCCGGCAGTATCGATGTGTTGAATATTTCTGCTTTGCCTATCGTAACTGGGCAGCCTACGCTTACCCGGTTGCTGACTTTGTTCCGTCTTAACGACTGGATACAGGTAAAAGGGCAACTGAATCTGCGCGCAGATGAATTTCTGTTGCTGATGCAAAAATCGTTGGGTGTTTCTAAGGATGAATGGCTCAATCAGGTGCTGGCACTCACAGGCTGGCAGCGGCAGGATGTTGAATTCCTGGCAGGCAATACCACAGGAACAGGTATCCTGAATGTTACCTATAGCGCCACCGTAGCCATAAATGACTTCAGAAAGGCAGCATTGATGCTGCAATTGTTGGGCATCATGGATATGGTGAAACGGATCGGCCTTACACCGGCGATCGTACATAAAACCTTGCGTATCGATGCCGTGATGGCCGATTCCAGGAATATCCGTAAAGCGGCAAAAGCCAAGCACGGTGAAGAGGAATGGCTGAAAATAGCAAAACCATTGCAGGATACCCTGAGGGAAAAGCAAAGACAAGCCTTGGTTGCTTATATTGTCAACCGTCCCGATATCATTACCAATAACGGTATGAAATGGAAGAATGAAAATGAGCTCTTCGCCTATCTGCTGATGGATGTAGAAATGCAGGCCTGCATGAAAACTTCCCGTATCAAACAAGGTATCAACAGCCTGCAGCTATATATGGACCGCATTATCCTGAACCTTGAAAATGCGAATGGCTCATTGACCAGCCACATAACCATCAGTCCGGCTATGACCGAACAATGGAAGGAATGGCGTAAGTGGTACCGTATTTGGGAGGCTAATCGGAAAATATTCCTCTATCCTGAAAACTGGATCGAGCCGGAACTGAGAGATGATAAAACACCTTTTTTTAAAGAGCTGGAGACGCAATTGCTGCAAGATGAGGTGAAAGATAATACTGCCGAAGATGCCTTTATGGCCTACCTGGAAATGGTAGAGGAGGTGGGCCGTATGGAGCCGGTTTCCCTGTACCATCAACTGGAAACAGATTACTCCCAGAACGTAACCCTGGATAAAACGCATGTATTCAGTAAGACCTCTTCGCTGCCACACCGCTTTTACTACCGTTGTCTTGAAGATAATGAATGGACACCCTGGGAAAAAGTAAATGTGGATATCAAAAGCGATCATGTGGTTCCGGTAGTATGGAATAGGAAGCTGTATCTTTTCTGGCTAACATTCCAGAAGAAAAAAGTTACAGATGATGAGGCCAGCAATGCCAAGAAAAACAATAGGTTTACTTCGAATAAAGAGTGGACCGAAATGATGGTGGATACCAAAAATATGTTCATCATAGACAATGTTAATGATGCCTATAGCCAATGGGAGATAAAGCTGAACTGGAGTCAATACAAGGATGGCAAATGGATGGCTTCCGAGTTGACGAAAGATACCATGATCATCGATCTTTCAAAGATAGTTATGAGCAATGCGGCACAGGCCTCATTAGGCAATGTGGCTGCAGCAAAGCAGGCTATCTCCTGGTTGAATAATCGTGGTGAAATAAAGGCCGACGAATTCGTTAAGAACAGGCTTTACCTGTACCAGACGATTGATGGCATGTATCCCAACGAATCCAACCAACAGGATACGGCAATCAACTTCAGCCTTATGTTCACCCATGGCCTGGACGAAACGGCTACAGGTATTTGTTCCTTCTTGTGGAGAGGCGACAACAGTCAGGATCCCTTTGTACCCAGAAGTACCTACGAGCGCGGCTACCAACTTATGGCTCCGGCTAGTACCCGTATCAATAAAATGAAATTCGTGGAAGATCCTTATGGCGATGGTAAACTGTACCGGGATAACATTAATTATGTCTTTAGCCTGGCAAACAATCCGCCCAACACCTATTTCAGCTTTGATACCGATACTATAAAAACATTCCCGAGTATCGTACGGGGAAGTAAGAGCCTGATCCTGAATAGTACCGTGAACAACGGAGGCTATAAAGTTACTGCGAGGTCGAGTACCAATGGCAACCCGCATTCCCATTACCATAATCCTATGCTGAGCGAGTTTATGTTCGAGGATATAAAAAATACCTATTTCGTTCGCTGGGAAAGAACCAAACCGCAATACACGGTGGTAGAGGGATTGTTTGCAACGGAAGTAAGCTATGGTAAGGCTTTTGAGTTCGCCAGTAAATCCTATCCTTTTGAAATTAAGGCAACCAATGGCCAACCGGATTATGCCTTCCTGACCCCATCTTTGAGTTCGGCATTCCAGACCTATGGCTATAAATTTCATACCTTCTATCATGCGCAGATAAAATCATTTATCAAAACATTGAATAAGGACGGTATCAGTGGCCTGTTGCGGATCGAGAATCAGAAGCAGGGCGATACCATGGGCTTTGGACCTTATTACAGCGGCAACTACCAGCCTACGGAACTCGTGCACAGCGAATTTCCCAGGAACAATGTGCAGTTTGAATTTACTGATGCCTACAGCATTTATAACTGGGAAATATTTTTCCATGCGCCTATGATGATTGCGCAACGGTTGAGCGATAACCAGCAGTTTGACGAAGCACAGAAATGGTATCACTATATTTTCAACCCTACCAGCAACACCAATATCAATAGTGTTTATACCGGAGGTATTGAGCGGTTCTGGAAGTTCTATCCATTCTACAAAGAGTCGCAACAAACGATCCAGACGCTGAACGATCTGCTCATGGCCATTAATGCCAATAATCCACAGGCCGTGGCTCAGGTTGATAAATGGGAGAAGAACCCATTCAAGCCGCATGTGATTGCCCGTATGCGTATTCTCGCCTACATGAAGAATGTATTGATGAAATACATCGACAACCTGGTAGCCTGGGGTGATCAGTTGTTCCGGAGGGATACGATCGAATCGATCAATGAAGCGACACAGTTGTACATCCTGGCCGCTAATCTTTTAGGAGAACGTCCGCAGGAAATACCGTCCAGAGGCTTTCCGAAACCAAAGACCTTTAACCAACTGGATGCGAATGGCTTCGATGCCTTGTCCAATTCATTAGTCAATATAGAGGCCTTCTTTGCACCTAATACCGGAACGCCTACAGGCATCGTCAATGGAGCGCCTATCTATGGCAAGATGTTCTATTTCTGTCTTCCCAAGAATGATAAGCTCATGGGATACTGGGATACCGTTGCCGATCGCCTGTTCAAAATACGGAACTGCATGAACATTGAAGGCAGCGTAAGGCAATTGCCTTTGTTTGAGCCACCTATAGATCCGGCACTGCTGGTAAGGGCGGCAGCTTTGGGAGTAGATACCGGTAGTATCGTGGATGCCGCTGCCGGAAGCAACCTGCCTCAGTACCGATTCTCGTATATGCTGCAAAAAGCAAACGAATTCTGCAGCGATGTCCGTGGACTAGGTAGTTCCCTGCTATCTGCCCTGGAGAAAAAAGATGCAGAGCAATTATCCCTGTTGCGCTCGGGACAGGAATTGCAATTGCTGGAAAAAGTGAAGTTTATAAAAGAATCACAGGTAGAAGATGCGGAAGCGGCGTTGGATGCGATGCGTTTGACCAAAGAGAATACCCAGCAACGCTTTCAATACTACAGTACTCGTCCGTTTATGAATTCGGGAGAGCAAAAGCAAATGCAGTCTCTGCAAACCGGTATGGTCATGCAGACGATACAAGGTTCCCTGCAGACTACAGCAAGCGCCCTTTCCATTTTCCCGCAAATACATTTGCAATCTCCGTTCTCTCTCGGACCGAGCTTCGGCGGCGAACAGCTAGTAGCAGCATTAAATGCAGTAAGCAACGGGATTGGTATAGCCGCATCCATTAATGCCTCCAAAGGTAATATGGCTGGTATTCTGGGTGGCTATGAGCGTCGCAACGATGATTGGGTTTTCCAGACCGATACGGCAGCCAAAGAATTGGAACAACTGGATAAGCAGATCATAAGTGCAGAGATACGCCTGGCTATCGCTAAAAAAGAGCTGGCCAACCACGAATTGCAAATGGAGCATAGCGCCGAGAACGATGCCTTTATGCGCAGCAAGTTTACCAATAAAGAGTTGTACACCTGGATGACGAACCAGATTGCTGCGACTTATTTCCAAAGCTACCAGCTCGCATACGACCTGGCCAGGAAAGCGGAAGAATGTTACAAGCATGAATTACCTATTGCGAAAAGACCCGTGGGTGGATTTGTTAAGTTTGGTTATTGGGATAGCTTACGCAAAGGATTGATGAGTGGTGAAAAACTCCAGTTCGATCTGCGTAAAATGGAGGCGACTTATATGGAGGAAAACAAGAGAGAGTTTGAACTGACCAAAAATTTCTCCCTGGCGATGATTGATCCACAGGCTTTGCTGAGGCTTAGAAATACCGGCAATTGCGATTTTAATCTCGATCAGATATGGTATGACCTGGATTTTCCGGGACATTACCTGCGCAAGATCAAGTCGGTAAGCATCAGCATCCCTTGTATTGCGGGCCCTTACACAACAATAGCATCGGAATTGATCCTCAATACGAATGCTATACAGAAAGTGCCGGGAAGTACAACATTGGATACAGTCAATGTGGCGACCAAAGCTATAGCTACCAGTACAGCGCAGAACGATGCCGGTGTATTCGAGCTTAATTTCCGTGACGAACGTTATATCCCCTTCGAGAATGCCGGTGCGATCAGCTCCTGGACCCTGAAAATGATGGACGATACTAAGCTAAGGCAATTCGATTATGGCATGATAAGCGATATCATTATCCAGGTACGTTATACTGCAAGGGGAGACGATAGCAAAGCGTCCGCTACCAAAACAGCATTGAATGCTCAGTTGAGCACGGCTAGTACAGGCATCAATCTGCCACGTTATTTTAGCCTGAAGCACGAATTCAGTAGTGAGTGGTATAAAGCGTTTACTACGCTGGTACCGGTGCTCGGCCTGGGTGCTATAGGCAGAGCCGTGAACCTGAAGTTGCAACACGAACAGTTCCCGTATTACAGCAAAGGTAAAACGATTACCATATCGGGCGCCGATTTTGTGCTGAAGCCCAAAGCAGGTACTACTTACAAGCTGCTGTACAACGGCAACAGCTATGACCTGAATGATACATTGAACGACTATATTCCTTTATCGCTGGCATTTACTGCAGCGGAAAATACCAAGGATTTCAACTTCATCCTGTACAAAATGAACGGCAGCTCAGCCGCCTCCGTTTCGGAAGATGAACTGGAAGACCTGTTCTGTGTACTAAGGTATAAGCTCGGTTAACAAGCCACACCTTTCTATTATTAAACGCAGGCAGGATGAAAATTCCTGCCTGCATTTAATCACTACTCAATACTAATTTTATGTCTAATAATAAAGAATCAGCAGCCAGCAGTACAGGAGGGCAGGGTCCAAAGGCCGCTCATCTCCTGGATAATTATACCGTGCAGCCGAAAAGCAACGAGAGCAAGGAGAGCCCCTTTTTCCGGTCGGCGGCCCCGTCTATCAGCCTGCCCAAAGGCGGTGGTGCCCTGAAAGGCATTGACGAGAAGTTTTCGGTCAATGCTGTGAATGGTACGGCAGGCCTGGAGATCGCGCTGCCGCTTACACCCGGCCGTGGCGGCTTTACACCCGGTTTGTCTATCAGCTACAACAGCGGCAGCGGTAATAGCCCCTTTGGCCTGGGCTGGAATCTGTCCCTGCCTTCCATACAGCGCAAGACCGATAAAAAACTCCCCCGCTACCAGGACGATATCGAAAGTGATGTGTTCCTGCTGGCCGGAGCCGAGGACCTGGTGCCCAAACTAAAGGACAATGGCGATGAAGATGAATTCTTCCGCTCGGGTTCTACTTATTTTATCAAACGGTATATACCCCGTATAGAAGGCCTTTTTGCCCGCATCGAATACATCAGGAAACAAGGCGTTGCTGGTGGTTGGTGGCGGGTAACCACAAAAGATAACATTACCACTTATTATGGCTTGACGGCAGAGGGCCGTATTGCGGAACCTGAACAACCGGGTAAAATATTTCAATGGCTGCCCCAATTAAGTACCGATCATAAAGGTAATATCCAGTTGTATCGTTATGTTTCCGAAAACCTTCTGAGTGTCGGAGCACAGTTACAGGAACAGAATCGCCTTAACGGGAAAGCCCTTTTTGTCAATACTTATCTCAAATGTGTACAGTATTGTAACCGCGTGCCTTGGGTAACCACAAACGCGAATGCCTTTGAGCCTGCATTGCCTACGGATGCTGCCTTCCTTATGGAAGCAGTGCTGGACTACGGGGATCACAGCATGCCGCAAAAACGGTTACCCGACCAGGATTGGAAAGCCCGCGGCGATGCCTTTTCTGATTTTCATGCTGGCTTCGAGATCCGCACTTACCGCAAATGCGAACGGGTAATGATGTTCCATTATTTCGATGAGCTGACTTACGTGGAAAAAAAAGCGGGGCAACCAGACATTATCCATAATGCCAACCTCGTACGCAGCTTGGAGTTGACATACAAAAATGATGTACTTCCTGCAGGTACGCTTACCGAAGCGGATATGGTCGTGAGTGCGACACAGCGGGGCTACGACTTCCAGAACAGAAATGATGCCTGGTCCTGGTACGACAAAGCATTGCCTGCAATGACCTTTGATTATGAGCCGCTGCATTGGGACCATACGGTACATACCGTTACTGAAAAAGATATGGCCCATGCACCGCAAGGGCTTACCGGTCCTTATCAATGGACCGACTTCGAAGGGGAAGGGATCAACGGTATCCTCACCGAACAAGCCGGGGGCTGGTTTTATAAGAACAACCTGGGCAATGGACGTTTCGGTACGGCCAAAAGCATAGCCGAAAAGCCTTCGTTTACAGGTCTGGGCAATGCCTTGCAATGGCAAGACCTGGATGCCGATGGCCGTAGGCAGGTGGTAACACGGGAAGTGCCCAAAGGGTATTGGGAACTCAACGACGATCAGCAATGGCAGCCCTTCCGCAGTTTTGTCAATGACCTGCGTATCAATTGGGACAGCCCTTTTACCAAAATGCTCGACCTCGATGGCGACGGTAGGCCCGATCTGTTGATCACCGAAGACCGTGCCTGGACCTGGTACCACAACGATGGCAAGGCCGGTTATAGCCAGGGCGGCAATACGCCTATTTTTACCGATGAGGAAAAAGGTCCTGTGCTGCTGCTACGTGATAGCATACAAAGCATTTTCCTGGCCGATATGAATGGTGATGGCCTTACTGATCTAGTACGCATCAAAAACAAAGAGATATGCTACTGGCCCAATATGGGTTATGGAAAGTTCGGGGCAAAAGTAAGCATGGACAATGCGCCTTTGCTCGATACACCGGAGGGCTACAACCCTTTATACCTGAGCCTGGCCGATATCAGCGGCACCGGTGCGGCCGATCTGATTTACTTGGGACACAATAACTGTACGGCCTGGATCAACCTGAGCGGTAATGGTTGGAGCGATGCAAAGCACATTAGTCCTTTGCCGGCAACCAATGCCTACAGTAAGATAGCCGTGCTTGATTTTCTGGGCAATGGTACGGGATGCCTGGTATGGAGCAGTCCTTTGCCCCAACATGTGCATGCACCTATGAGGTATATTGACCTGATGGGTGGTAAGAAACCTTATCTGATGCGCAGTTATTATAATGGCATGGGTAAAACGGTGAGTGTAACCTATAAAAGCTCGACCCAATATTACCTGGAAGACAAGCTGAATGGCTATCCCTGGGCTACCCGCTTGCCTTTTCCGATACATTGTATCAGTGAAGTGCTGACCTCCGATGAAATAAGTGAAACCACTTTTAAACAGCAGTATAAATACCGTCATGGTTATTATGATCATGAAGAAAGGGAGTTTCGGGGCTTTGGTTATATAGAAACACTTGATATAGATAAAGCCACCTGGGATACCGTAATCATTAATGGGGAAGAAGTCGATAAGTCGTTGAACCAGGCGCCGGTGCTCACCAAGACCTGGAACCATACAGGCGCCTGGATGCGGCAAAAGGTACTGACCGATGCTTTTAAAGAAGAGTATTTCCATTTTTCCGAATGGGACGAAAATACCCTGATAGCAGATATACCTCATGGCCTTAAAGCACAGGAGTTGCGGGAGGCGCACAGGGCATTGAAGGGGCTTCCCCTGCGCCAGGAAGTATATGCACTGGATGGCACTAATAAAGAGGATATACCGTATTCTGTTACCGCCAGCGCTTATGGCGTAGTGCCGGTGCAATACCTGGGCGAAAACCGCTTTGCTGCTTTCCTGAGTTATAAAAAACAAAGTGTGGCTTTTTCGTCGGAACGCAATACCACCGATCCGAGGGTAATGCAGGAGCTGACCCTGGAAATAGATGCCTATGGCAATGTGAAGAAAAGTGCACAGGTAGCTTACCCCCGGAAAGGAACAGATGCAAGCCTGCCGCAAAAGATAAAGGCAACGCAGGAAAAAATGCACATTATCTTTTCAGAAAATGCCTTTAGCAATGATATACTGAATGATGACCGGCGCTACCGTTTAAGAGTGCCTTACGAAAACAAAAGCTATGAGCTGTTGGGTTATGTCAAACCAACCGGTCTTTGGCTGCATGATGATCTGCTTGGATTCATCGGTGGAACGCAGGAACTGGATTTTGCAGGTACACCAGCACTTAATACAACCTACCGGAGCTTACTGGGGCACAGTTTCAGCAGGTTTCAGAAGGATGACCTCAGCGGACTATTGGCCGATGGCATTGTCGAATCGCTGTCCATTCTCTACCAAAGCTATAAGAAGGCGCTTAGTGCTCCTATCCTGGAATCCTGTTATGGTAGCCGTGTAGACGATACTTTGCTACTTGCCGGTGGTTATGTAGACAAAGCGTTGAACGGTACTACCTATCATTGGATACCGTCCGGTACAGTAACGTATGATAATCCTGCAGCCAGCTTCTATACGCCTGTTGCTTTTAATGATCCTTTATACAAGCGTTTGCATGATCCTTTGGCTACACAGGAACGCAACATTACGACCCTGGAATATTGGGGTAGCTATTGGCTGTTGCCGCGCAAAACAAAGGATGTCAAGAACAACAGCGGCGAGGTTACCGCTTATGATTGGCGTATCCTGCAACCACGGGTGATGCAGGATGCCAACGATAATATCAGCGAGGTATTGTACGATACCCTGGGCATGCCTGTTGCCATGGCTGTAAAAGGCAAGGGCAGCGAAGGCGATAGCTTGCTGGGTGTAGATGGCAGGCCTAGCCCGGATATTTACAGCTTTGATGATATCGAAGCGCAGGATACCTTTTTTGATAATGCTACCGAAGTCAGTGCCAAAACCTTGTTGGGCAGGGCTACCTGGCGTTGCGTGTACCGGCTCGATCATATGCCGGTAGGTGTAGGTATGATTGCCCGTGCCAAGCATGTGGCCGATCTTGCTCCCGGAGAAAATGCCGGTCTGTTGCTTCGGTTCAGCTATACCGATGGCTTGGGAAGGCTGATTATGCACAAGGCACAATGCGAGCCAACGCAGTGCAGCGATCTGAAATCCTGGATAGGCAGCGGTCGCACTATCTACAACAACAAAGGAAATGTGGTGATGCAATATGAACCCTATTTCAGCTACAACCATTTGTGTGATACGGCCGAGCAGGCTGTGGAAGACAAAGGGATCAGTCCCAAAATGTATTACGATGCCTTGGGCAGGGTGTATCGTACCGATATGCCCGATGGTAGTTATACCAAAACAGAATGGACCTCCTGGAAGCAAACCGTATGGGATAATAATGATACCGTACTGGACAGCGCCTGGTATGCACAACGCAATGCACTACCCACAACCGATCCGGAATACAAGGCGGCACAAAAAGCGGCTGCACATGCCAATACACCCGTTATGATGCATACTGACAGCCTGGCCCGGCCGGTGTACACCGTTCAGCAACTGGTCGCTAATCCTGTTACAGCGGCAGATACGATCCGCAGCTATGTGCAACTGGATATACAGGGCAACAGGCTGGCTGTGATCGATGGCAAGCGCTTTGATTCGGATGCTCCTTCGCTGACATGCCTCTACAACATGTTGCAGCAACCTTGTATGCAGCACAGTATCGACAGCGGCGACGGCTATACCTTTACCGATGTGGCTGGACAGCCACTCTGTGCCTGGGATGCAGACGACCGGAAATTCAGTACGGTGTATGATATCCTGCGAAGAATGGTAGAGCAAAGAATGAATGATACCATTATCCTGGAGAAAACAGAATACCGGGATACCAATGATCCGACAGATGCTGTTGCCAACCTTCGTGGACAGATGTATGCGCATTACGATGCCAGCGGAAAACAATGGATGCCCGATGGCTACGACTTTAAAGGAAATCCCAAAGTAGTGCATCAGGCATTGCTACGCGATAGGGCTATCACGGATGTCAACTGGGCCACGGCACAGGACCTCGAAACCCCTTATATATCCAGCTCGAAACTGGATGCCCTTAACCGGGTAAAGACAACAACAGACCCAGGAGGGAATGTAAGCACTTTTATGTATGATAAAGGCGGGGCTTTACAGAAAGTATTGCTGGGTACGCAGGAATATGTAAAAGACATTTGCTACGATGCCAAAGGCCAAAGGAAGAAGATCGTTTATGGCAATAATACCGTAACCCGGTATACATACGATACGTTGACCTACCGCCTGAAACGTCTACTGACCACGGCCAATACCGGCAATGAGTTCCGGCAGGACCTTACCTATACTTATGATGCCATGGGGAACATCACGCAGGTAAGCGATGGAGTACAGCCCAATATTTACTACAACAATACGCAGGTAGAAGCCGTGCAGGCATTTACCTATGATGCGCTGTACCGTTTGATAGTGGCTACAGGTAGGGAATTATTGTCAGCTTCCGTTCCCGATTTTGGAACGGAGGATAAATGGAGCGATGTCTCTTTACCTACCCAGCCGAATCTGGGTAGCAATGCGGCCCGTAATTATACCCAAACCTACACCTACGATGAAGTAGACAATATACTGACACTCCAGCATAATGCGGGGGCCGGGAGCTATAGCCGTGTCTTTAACTATGGTATGGGCAGTAACCGGCTCTTAAGCAGTGGCGTAGCAGTGGGCAGCACCAATTACAACTTTACCAATTATCCGCACGATACCCGGGGCAACATGACCAATATGCCGCATCTCGACTACCTGCGCTGGAACAGTACCAACGAATTGAATGAGCTGAAAAGAGGGGACTTGTTGGCTTATTACCAATACAGCGGCGGGCAACGGATCCGGAAATGGGTAAAGAAAAGCGGTTTCTGGGAAGAGCGTGTTTATTTGGGCAGTTTTGAAATCTATCGTAAGTTTGATAACAGCTCTTTGACAACACCAGTACTAGAACGTACTACCGTACACGTCAGTGACGATACCGGTCGGATTGCCATGATCGAAAAGCGGAATACGGCCATAGGCACTTCAGATGGTGCTCCCGACCTATTGAATCGCTACATCTACAGCAATCATTTGCAAAGCACTTCCCTGGAGCTTAACGACAATGCGGAAGTGATCAGTTACGAAGAATACCATCCTTATGGCACCACTGCCTATCAAGCCAAAAGTGGTACCATTAATGCCCTGGCGAAACGGTATCGCTATACAGGCAAAGAACGGGATGAAGAAAGCGGCCTGTATTATCATGGCGCCAGGTATTATATTCCCTGGCTGTGTAGATGGAGTGCATGTGATCCTAAAGAAAATTTACGGGCAGGATTATCACCGTATAATTATTGCTCTAATAATCCTCTTAACAAAGTTGATCCCACCGGTATGCTTGATGGATGGGTAAAGACGGGGGATGGTCATACTGTTTATGATAGTAGTGCCAATGCAGATAATGTCACAAGTCTGTATGGTGATAAAGCTTCAATGCGTACAGGAGGATACGAGTCGACAGAGGGACATGTGAACTTATATGATAACGGCTATTTTACGGTTGGAGGAGGAGAGATGCAGCATTCAGAGGATAAAAATAAGATGGCTAACGAATACAACAGCTTTAACTTTAATCACTACGGATATTATCGAAATAATTACTCTTCAGGAGATTTCAAAGATGCGGGTAATTATGTTCGGTTTTTAGACAATGCAGCAGGCTCTGTTTATAACTTTGGTGTTGATGTGTTCTATTCTTTTAAAAATTTCAGTCTATCTGGATTGAAAGATGAGGTAGTTGGTACTTATAATTACTATAACCAAAGTAGTTTTTCCAAAGTTGCTAGCGATACCAAAAATCAATTTGCTTCAACATTTTCTAACATAAGATTTTATGAAAATATTACCGGTGCTTTAATGACTGGCAACGCATCAAGTTGGTCGCGTGGGGTAGTGTCTACTGTTTCAAGTGAAGCTAAGGTATTAAATGTTACAAGAGGAGGAGGGAAATTGGGTGTAACGACAGCGCAAGAGGGAGGGACAGGACTTTCTTTTGCTGGTCATGGAGGTTTAAGTACAGAAGGAACGTCTCTAATAACGGTGCCAGAGGGAACTTCAGTAACAATTTGGACAAGAAAAGGGAAGACAATATCTGATTTAATGGGGCAGTATATAGAAAAAGGAAGATTTGATAAGATCATCAGGGACGAAGCAATGTTAAAGACTATGATGGGGACAGAAAACCGCTTAGGAGCAATGACTTATTTGCCTGGTGCGAAGATTCCTAATTTTACACTTTTTAGTCCAGGTGAACTTACAATAATGAAGGAGTCTATTACAGTTACACAGCCCACTCTCCTTAGTAATTTACTAAAACCCAATATGGGGCATACACAGTGGGCTGCATGCTTAACATGGCTACATTAAATGACTATATAAATGAAAAAATCACTAAAAAAAATAGGCTGGATTCAATCAGAAGCCAATTTCCAACGCGGAGAAGTCCCTAAAGAATTTTCTCAAAAAATAGTTGATATGCTAATAAGGGAACGCGTCAATCTTTTGCGAAGTGTCAAAACGTGTCCCATATGTAATGATAAAGAATGGAAATATGCTGACGAAGAGAAAAAGGTACTTCTAGGATGTTCGGAGATTTTGGTGCCAGTGGATGATTTTATGGCCTTTTCTGCTCCGGATCTCATTATACACTATGTCAATGCGCATAATTTTCTTCCACCACAAGACTTTATTGAAGCTGTGGAAAGATTTGACTTAAAATCAGATTGGTCAGGTAGTCTTTATTTTGACGAAGTAAAGCGCAGGTAATAGGGCGGTGTCTCATGGTAGTGTTCAAAACATAGCTTGTCCGTGCTAACACACGCGCCCTCGCGCGTGCTGCATAAAACACAGCCGTTCCTTACCGGAGCGGCTGTATTACTTTATGACTATTAGGTCACTGCGGCATTTTTTGTGAGAGTGTATGCGGGATAAATTGCAATACATGCGGTTACTCTACCTTGTAAGTAACGGCAACAGGATAAGTCTCCATATCTCCATCTTTCTTGACGAAAAGCTTAAAACGAAACGTGTGTATGCCAGGCTTATCAGTTACTTTTTGGGTGTATTGAAATATGTTTCCGGTTACTTCCACCCGTTTATCATTAACAATAGCATATTGAATTTTGGCAGGAAGATATTTTACCAGAATCGCTGTCAGTTCTAATTTTTCCCCTCTTTTGTAAAATAATTTGTCGGTTGATCCCCATGCAATTACCGGATCAAATCTATGAGAAGGAACAAGCAGTGAAGCAATTCTTTCCATAAGAAAATCTTCGTTGACTATAGCATCAGCTTGCATAAAAAGAAGCTGCAATTTAGCATTTATGGTATCCCTGGCGCCCAGGTATTTCTGAGTAAAAGCCTTTTTATCCAGGTTCATAAAACCATTGATGCTAGTGTCCAATATTGCATTTGGAAAACTGTCAAGGATTTTTTGCTTTAAGATCTTATACTCCTGTTGCAAGTCCTGGTACTGGCTAAATAAAGTAACTGCATTATTCGTATCGGACATCGTAACATTGGAAACTGATTCGGAGAAACGCCTTGCACTTTCAGTAAAATGTTGTACCAAGGGGGGTAAATAGTCATATCTTCCGTTGTTGTCATCATCAAAAATAAAATCGCGTACAATTGCTTCTAATTGCCAGTTGGCTTTTAAGCCAATGACATTTTGTTGTTCCAGCCTTTGAACACTTTCCTTTAAATGTATTTCTTGTTCCTTGTTGGTGCAGGAAAGCAAAGAGATAACGATAAGCAGCAAATAAATTTTTGTTGGATGAAGTTTCATGAGGCTATAGTAAGTATATAACCAAGATAATATTTTTGTATGGAATAAAAAGTGATAGGGATATTTTAATTGCCGATTTCTGTGCCATAACTTCAAAGAACAAATAAAATAGAAAAAGTAACAGCATCATTTCCGGTGCCGATACTCTTAAAAGCAAGTACAAGTGGGATACTTGTTTTGCAAGACTTTACCGTTGCAAAATCTATCGTAAGTTTGATCCCTGTCCTCATTCCCCTGGGAAGTATATAATGCTGTTAATTTTGATTGCAAAAAATGATGCGAAAGCTGCTTTTATTACTAGTGTTGATTTCCGCCGCCTTTTCAAGCTGCAGGCAGGGCTACGTTAAAAATAGATTTATTATTAAGTCGTTTGAAGCATCGTTTGCCGACAGTTCAAGGGCGACTATTTCGGTAAAGTTTAATGTGGACTATTGCTCGGATTCTTCGGAACCGATGGGGCTGGTACATAAGCAAATGGGCATGGCCGGCAGCTATGACAGTATAGAATACTTTAATTTCAAAATACCTCAAGAACTGCAAGGGGAATATAATTGTATTACATTTGATTCCTTCAGGAATGGCTATAACAGGAGAACCGATGGCTATATAGGCCAGAAATTTGATTTTCCTTATACCTTTTGCACGAACAAAAAAGGGCCGAAGAACAATGAGCTGATATTGGTTTTATACCATAGCCAATATAAAAAAACAGATACCCTTCATGCATTGATTGCGCCTGGCGGTAAATACTAAAGGACAATACCGGGATGGGTCAGCTCTTCTTTATTACTGTCTCTAGAATGTCAGATTGTTTCCTATCTGTAAAGCGATAATCATCTTTAGACGATTATCGCTTTGCTATAGATGCTTCGAAGCGTGCTTTACTCTTCCAGCCATTTGCCGAATAGCTTGTTGAACCAGGGCATCACGATATAGCTCATGAGGGGTACCACGATAAGCGTGATGATCATGGTCTTCAAAGCAAGGGGCAGACTGCCCAATACACCTTGCGAAAGATAAAGTATGACGGTGATCAGCGGATAGATGGCCAGCCAGGCGATAAAGGCTCTTTTGTGGGTTGTATTCTTTTTATCGTGTTGCATATCGTAGGTTTTCAAGGATATGACAACCGGGTGAGCGGAAACAGGACAGTAGCCTTGCCTGTTTTTCTCAATCCTGTATAGACATAAATATTACGCCCCACAGCATTTCTTCAAAATACAGTATATTTATCTTCATATTCACCTAAAACAATTGCTATGAGTTTCTTTGATCGTATGGCCAATGGCTGGGAGATCAGCAAGCTGAGCTTCCGGGTATTAAGGGCCAATTCCAGCCTGATTATCTTCCCCATTCTTTCCGGTATTTCTTTATTGCTGATCCTGGGATCCTTTTTTGTGGCCATTTTCGCCGGTTTTGGCTGGGATATAAATAACTTTGCGTCCACGAACCCCCTTGTCGATTATGGCCTGGCTTTTATTTGTTACCTGGTCAATTATTTTGTCGTTGTCTTTTTCAATATGGCATTGATCCATTGCGCCCGGTTGTATTTCCAGGGAGAAGAAGTAACCGTAGCAAAGGGTATCCGTTTCAGCATGAGCCGTATCGGGGTGATCTTTTCCTGGGCTGTATTTGCGGCTACCATCGGCTTGCTGCTGAAAGCGATCCAGGAGAACCTGGGTATCGTGGGCAAGATCATTACCGGACTTATCGGTATCGTATGGAGCGTTGCGACCTTTTTTACCGTGCCCATCCTGGCTTATGAAAAGGTGAACCCGGCACAGGCACTTAAACATTCTGCTGCTATGATGCGGGATAAATGGGGCGAAAGCCTGGGGGCTACCTTCAGCTTCGGGCTGATACAGTTCGTAGCCTTCCTGGCCGTTTGCGCGCTGGCATTAGTTGCAGGCTTTTTCAATATCATTGCTGGAGTTGCGATAGGGGTAATCGGAGTAGTGCTGGTAGCTGCTATATTCAGTGCGTTGAACAGTATCTTTGTCAGTGCAGTGTACAACAATATCAATGGAGGTGCCGATATGCATTTCCGGGATAGCATGTTTGATACCTTGTTTACCACAAAAGAAAAATAAGCAGAGAACCCGGTAACGTTTATAAATACGAAAGCCATCTATAACAGGATGGCTTTCGTATTTAAGTCGGTTAAAGGAAATGGTAGGAACAATTATTGTTCTTTCATGCCTGTGGATAGTATCGCCTATTTGGCTTGTAAAGCCTCATCCCGCAAGGCCTTTATAATGTCATGACTGCGGCTTTGCTCCCGGGCCTGTGCTTCGATGATATCGTGTTGCGCATCGGATAAGCCGCTGGCCTCATGCAATGCTTCATTATACGTTTCTTTGCTGGCATCTTCTCCCCGCTCACATTCGATCAGCAGGGTTTTCCGGTTATTCCCGGTAAAGGTGGTTTTGATATCCATCCAGGTGCGGTGCAATTTACCGGAAAGCGAGCCTTCCATTTCCGGTTCGGAACCGCCTTCGCGCACGATGGCCATCAGCTCCTCATTAAACTTAGTAGACTGGCTGATCATCTCCCGGAAGAGAAGATCGAGGTCTTCATATTTGGATTTGTTTTCTTTCAGGGCCCTTTCATATCCTTTGATACGGTCATGATTCATCAGGATCAGGTCATTGAGTATTTCGACTGCTGTTTGTTGCATGGTGTTTTTATTTTGGACAAAGAGACCGGCTCCGGCTGTGCCGGGTTGGGTATTATTGTCTTTGGAACAACAATTATTGCCGGTGCAAGTTTAAAGGTACGGCCTTATTTTATGTGTAGCCGGAAAATGAAGGTTATGCCTGCCCCGCCGTAATGGAGTTTCCTGCTAATAGAAGCGTTCCATGTATTTCCTGCTTAATTTTGCAAACAAACCGGAATACTTTGAATACCATACTGATCATTGATGATGAAGAAAAAATAAGAGGCCTGCTGGCCCGTATCCTGAAAGGAGAAGGCTATAGTGTACAGGAGGCAGGAGACGGTAAGTCGGGCCTGCAGAAATTGTCCCGAAGTGAAACGGATGTAGTGCTTTGCGATGTAAAGCTGCCCGATTGTACCGGTATCGACCTGGTAGAGCGTATCAAGGCTGCCAGCCCGGCTTCGGAAGTGATTTTGCTCACTGCTTACGGCACCATTAAGGATAGTGTATCGGCGATCAAGAACGGTGCTTACAATTACCTGGTAAAAGGCGACGACAACGACCGCATCATTCCTGTAGTGCACAATGCTCTTGAAAAAGTAAAGCTGCAGAAAAGAGTATTATCCCTGGAAAAGAGCCTGGGTAAAAAGTATAGTTTTGATTCTATCATTGGCCAGTCCCGGCAGTTGAAAGAGGTAGTAGCGCTGGCCCAAAAAGTAGCGCCGCTCAATGCTACGGTATTGCTGACCGGTGAAACCGGCACGGGCAAAGAAGTTTTTGCGCAGGCCATACACCAGGCCAGCAAACGCAATGCCAGGAGCTTTGTTGCCCTTAACTGCAGTGCTTTTGGCAAGGATATATTGGAAAGTGAATTGTTTGGTTATAAGCAAGGTGCCTTTACCGGCGCCTTAAAAGATAAGAAGGGCCTGATCGAAGAAGCCAATGGCGGAACTTTATTCCTGGACGAAATAGGGGAGATGCCGCTGGAGCTCCAGGCCAAATTGTTGCGGGTGCTTGAAACCAACGAGTTTATTCGTTTAGGCGATACCAAGGTTATGAGATCCGATTTTCGCCTGATTGCCGCTACCAATAAGGACCTGAAAGCCGAGAGTGAAGAGCAGCGGTTCCGCAGCGATCTTTATTTTCGCCTCAACATTTTCCAGATACCCCTGCCTTCCTTAAAGGAGCGGAGCAAAGATATCGAGCCCCTGACGCGGTATTATGCCACCCAGTCTGCGCTTAAGACCAACCGTACGCTTACAGAGATCAGTGATGGTTTTATGGATGCGATGAAGGCTTATCACTGGCCGGGCAACATCAGGGAGTTGAAAAATGTGATCGAAAGGGCGGTGATCCTTTGTGGCGAAGATGGCGTGCTGGACAGTACGTTGCTTCCTTATGAAATACAACATGCGGCCTCAGGCCACGATCATCATCAGCTTTCTGCCTTTTCTATTGCCAGTGTCGAAAAACTGCATATCCTTAAAGTGCTGAATTATACGAAAGGTAATAAAGCCGAAGCCGCACGGCTGCTCGAAATAGGCCCGGCTACCTTATACCGCAAGATGGAAGAATATCATATCCGGTAGCCATTTTTGATACAAGAGCCAGGATGTAAAGATCCCAAACCACATCTCACATCTCACATCTACACACCCACTCCCTCATTTTGATAAAAGTCTCTCATTTTGAGAGACTTTTTTTGTGCCTGGTATATCCTGTTTTTGTTTTAATCTATTGATTTCGTTTTTGTTATGGTCGTTTCGTTCCCTGCGGAACAGTCTTTGCTTCTACTTTGAGCAAAACAATGATCTCGATGAACCACTACGAAGTTCCGGCAATTATGGAAGATGAATTGCCAGCAATTAAAGAAGAACTGAAGGACAACTGTATTCTGGGAAATGTAAACGCAGCCATGCAGGTATTGGTAAAACACACCAAAAAAATGATGCGCCTGCACGATCTGCCCGCTGTTGCACATTGTATGCGTCTTGCCGATAAGCTCTATAACAAAGGAAATACGATAGTAAAGAATGCTGTAGAAAATGTATTCGTCTATTCCTTTTCCGGCTTGCGCGGCTGTTGCGATCAATGGGAATGGAAATCGGTACAATCCAAAATGCCTATGACCTTATATTCCCTGTATGTAAAACAGATCTACCGTTCAGGACTTTAATATACCCATAATAAAAATAAGATGACAACAACATTGCTTATAGTCGCCGGCTTGCTTTGCTTCGGCCTCTTCTTCAAATCGATCAACTATTTCGAAAAGATATAAAAGAAGCGCTACCTCTCATTATTAATCCAAAGAATTATGATCGCTTTATTCATAACGGCTGTGCTGGTTTTTATCTACATGTGCTATGTGTTGATAAAACCGGAAAAGTTTTAGAAAACCATTTCAAACAATGAACACTGAAATAGCAGGGATTATTTTTATGTTTCTGGCCTCGGTAGGCCTGGCTATCCCTCTGGGCCGTTATATAGCCAAAGTATATGCCGACCGTAACACCTGGCTGGACCCGGTATTGAATCCGCTGGAAAAAGGATTTTTCCGCCTGAGCGGCATTAAACCAGATAAGCCTATGAACTGGAAGCAAAGCCTGAGGGCTATGCTGACGATCAATATGATCTGGTTCCTGCTGAGCATGCTGCTCTTGATGACACAGGGTGCTTTACCGCTGAACCCGGATCATAACCCGAGCATGTCGCCCGACCTGGCTTTCAATACCACCATCTCTTTCGTGGTGAATTGCAACCTGCAGCACTATGCGGGCGAAACAGGTGTCAGTTACCTGTCGCAGCTCTGGCTCATGTTCCTGCAATTCGTAAGTGCGGGAACCGGTATGGCCGCCGCCGCTATTTTATTTATTGCCTTAAAAGAAAAGACTACTGATAAGCTGGGCAACTTCTACCATCTTTTTGTAAGGTCTTGTACCCGTATCCTTTTGCCTTTGTCTCTATGCTTTGCCCTGGTATTCCTGTTCAATGGCATGCCCATGACCTTCGACGGAAAGCAAACTATGACCACACTGCAAGGCGACACTGTACATGTGTCTACAGGACCTGTAGCCGCCTTTGTACCCATAAAGCATGTAGGTACCAATGGGGGTGGCTTCTTTGGTGCTAATTCGGCGCACCCCCTGGAGAACCCAAATTACCTGACCAATATGGCCGAGATGATTGCGCAATTTATCGTGCCCCTGGCTATGGTTTTTGCCCTCGGCTTCTTCCTGAAGAAAAAGAAATTCGCCTGGGTCATCTTTAGTGTCATGACCCTCGGTTTTCTTTGTCTGGCTGTGCCCAATATCATTATGGAGACCCAGGGCAATCCCGCTTTGGCAAGAATGGGTATAGATGTCGGCGCAGGTGCTATGGAAGGTAAGGAAATACGCTTTGGCGCGCCGGCTTCGGGCTTCTGGAGCATTGTCACCACGGTGATCTCTACCGGTTCGGTTAACAGCATGCACGATAGCTTTATGCCGCTTTCCGGTATGAACCAGTTGCTGGCCATGATGATCAATTGCTTTTATGGCGGTTGCGGGGTAGGGCTGCTCAACTTCTTTATTTTTATCATCCTGGCCGTATTCGTAAGCGGCCTCATGGTAGGACGCACGCCCGAGTTTATGAGTAAAAAAATAGAAGCCCGGGAAATGAAGATCGCCATGATCATTGCCTTGCTGCATCCACTGCTTATACTGGCCGGCGCTGCATTGGCCGTCGCTTTTCCACAATACACGGCAAGCACCTTGAACAACCCGGGTTATCATGGCTTCAGCGAAGTGCTTTATGAATACACTTCTTCAGCAGCCAATAACGGCAGCGGCTTTGAAGGCCTGGGCGATAATACGATGTGGTGGAACATCAGCACCGGCATCGTACTGATCCTTTCCCGGTTCCTGCCGATCATAGGTCCCGTAGCCATTGCGGGAATCCTTGCCGGTAAAAAGTATGTGCCCGAAAGCTCCGGAACACTGAAGACCGATACAGGTACCTTCGGGATCATGGTGTTGGCCGTTATCTTTATCGTAGCTGCCTTATCCTTCTTCCCTTCACTGGCTTTAGGTCCTATTGCCGAATATTTTTCTTTGAAATAGCCACCGACATATTATACAAGGAACACCGGCTATTCAATACCGGAACATATGTTCCTCATAACACATAACGACAACGATAATGAAAAATCAAAAAACATCGCTATTCCAGAAGGACCTGGCGGCAGAGGCTTTACAGCAAGCTTTTGTTAAGCTCAACCCCAGGGTCATGTTCCGCAACCCGGTTATGTTTACCGTATGGATCGGGACCCTTGTGATGATGGTGGTTTGTATATGGATCGCTACAGGTGAAAAGTCGCAGGGTTCCCTGTCGTACAACCTGGTGATATTTGGCGTGCTGTTGCTTACCCTGCTCTTTGCCAATTTTGCCGAGGCCATAGCCGAAGCCAGGGGAAAGGCTCAGGCCAACAGTCTGCGGAAGACCCGTGAAGAAACACCTGCCAAGAAGGTGGAGATTATGGGTGAGATATTTATGAATGAAATTCATATCGTCCCTTCTTCCGAATTGAAAAAAGGCGACCTCTTTATTTGCGAAGCAGGCGATATTATCCCTATCGACGGGGAGATTATAGAAGGCCTTGCTACCATCGACGAAAGCGCAATCACCGGGGAATCGGCGCCGGTGATCAGAGAGGCAGGCGGCGACAAGAGCAGTGTAACCGGCGGTACCAAAGTGCTGTCGGATAAGATCAAGGTCAAGGTAACCACCGAGCCGGGTGAGAGCTTCCTCGATAAGATGATTGCCCTGGTGGAAGGCGCCAGCAGGCAGAAGACGCCCAACGAAATTGCTTTGACCATCCTGTTGGCGGGCTTTACCCTGGTCTTCGTCATTGTTTGCATTACTTTAAAACCCTTTGGCGATTTTGCCCATACGCCCATTACCATTGCAGCCTTTATCTCGCTCTTTGTATGCCTGATCCCCACCACCATCGGCGGTTTGCTGTCGGCTATCGGTATTGCCGGTATGGACAGGGCTTTAAGGGCCAATGTGGTTACCAAAAGCGGAAAGGCCGTGGAGACAGCAGGCGACATTGATACTTTATTACTGGATAAAACCGGTACCATCACGATCGGCAACCGTAAAGCCACCCACTTTTTCCCTGCAAACGATATCAGTGAACAACACTTTATCCGGTGTGCGGTGCTGAGCTCCATGGCGGATGAAACCCCCGAGGGCAAATCCATTATCGAACTCTCGGGAACAGATCCTGCAAGCTATCGTATCGAACAACCTTATTTTATTGCCTTTACGGCAGAAACCCGCAGCTCGGGTATCAACTTTGAAGGCAATCGTATCCGTAAAGGTGCGGCAGATGCAATCAGGCATCTGGCCGAAAAGGCAGGCAATACTTATCCTGCCGAAGTAGATCAGAAAGTGAAAGAGATCTCGGGCAATGGTGGTACCCCGCTTGTGGTAGCCGAGAACGATAAAGTAATCGGCGTGATCGAACTGCAGGACATCATCAAACCAGGTATCCAGGAACGTTTTCAGCGCCTGCGCAAAATGGGCGTGAAGACCGTGATGGTAACAGGCGATAACCCGCTCACCGCAAAATTCATTGCTGAGAAAGCAGGTGTGGACGACTTTATAGCCGAAGCCAAACCGGAAGATAAGATGAACTACATCAAAGCTGAGCAGCATACAGGTAAGCTGGTAGCCATGATGGGCGATGGTACCAACGATGCACCGGCACTGGCCCAGGCCGATGTAGGCGTAGCCATGAACAGTGGTACCCAGGCTGCAAAAGAGGCCGGTAACATGGTGGACCTAGACAACGATCCTACCAAGCTTATCGAGATCGTGGAGATCGGGAAACAACTGCTGATGACCAGGGGTACGTTGACCACCTTTAGTATTGCCAACGACGTAGCCAAATATTTCGCTATCGTGCCTGCTTTATTTATAGCATCGGTTCCGGCGCTGCAGGGTATCAATATCATGCACCTGCACAGCCCTGAGAGCGCGATCCTTTCGGCCGTTATTTTTAATGCGATCATTATTCCTTTACTGATCCCACTGGCTTTGAAAGGTGTATCCTACAAGCCTATCGGGGCTAGCGCGCTGCTCCGCAGGAACCTGTTTATCTATGGCTTCGGCGGCATTATAGTGCCCTTTATCGGGATCAAACTGATCGATATGATCGTGTCTTTATTCATGTAAATAATTATTCAAAGATGAAAACCAATCTGATTGCTGCCTTGCGCCTCACCCTGGTATTGTTGCTTTTCTTTTCGGGTATCTATACCTTCCTGGTATATGGCATGGCCATGTTAACACCCGGTAAAGGCAAAGGCGAGATGATAACCGCCGACGGGAAGCAGTATTACGCCAATATCGGGCAGTCTTTTACCGAAGACCGTTACTTCAATGGCCGCCCTTCGGCGGTAAACTATAATGCGGCAGGTAGCGGCGGTAGTAACAAAGGGCCGTCCAATGAAGAATACCTGGCCTTGGTACAGGCCCGGATAGATACTTTCCTGATTCATAATCCTGCCGTGCCCAAAGAACAAATTCCCGTGGAATTGGTTACTGCAAGTGGGAGCGGGCTGGACCCGCACATTTCCCCTAAAGCGGCAAGGGTACAGGTAAAACGGATTGCCGCAGTAAGGCAGCTTTCCGAGCAGGCTATAGACGAAATAATAGTACAACAAACAGAAAAGCCTTTGCTGGGCATTTTCGGACCGGAGAAGATCAATGTCCTGAAACTGAACCTGGCACTGGATCGTCTTCAACATACAAATCATACCTACAATCATAATTCTACAAAATGAACCAGTTTCTAAAAACGATTACCTGTGCAGTAATGACGACTGCCTGCTATTGCTCCCCTTTAACCAGCTTTGCTCAGGAGGATAAAGAGGAAGATGAAGTACAACAAGATACCCTCACCACTGCTAAGGTCCCTTTTGATGGTATGGATCAGACCTGGCAAAACGGTACCGACCGCCGGGACCATGCCGTATTGCAAAGCAAGTATTTTACCGGCATCGTGATGCTGGACGCCAGCTATACGCATTCTTTCAATAATCCCAACGACAATACAGTAGTGGGTTCTACGGCATTGGCCCGGAACAATGAAGTGCAACTGTCAGGGGTGTACCTGGGCGGGGAGTTCAATTATAAAAATGCGCATGCCAGGGTGATCACCCAATTCGGTACCCGTTCCACGGTAGTGCCCCGGAACGATTACAGCCCTTATCGCGGGCAATACGACTTGGCCAATGTGTACCGCTACCTGAGCGAAGCTTATGCAGGTTATCATTTCGACAAATGGTACGGGATCAATATCGATGCCGGTATGTTTATGTCTTATGTAGGCCTTAATTCCTATTACCAGGTAGAGAACTGGGAATACCAGGCATCCTTTACCTCCGATAATACGCCCTGGTTCTTTAATGGTATCCGCTTACAGGTATATCCTACCAGGACCTTGAAGGTGGAAGCGTGGCTCATCAATGGCTGGCAAAGCTATGGCCGTTTCAATAATATGCCGGGCGTAGGCGGTAATATTACCTGGTGCCCCAATGAAGCTGTTAAGTTGCTGACGAACGATTACTATGGCGCTGATGCGGCAGGTATCCCCGACCGTAAAAGGTTCCATTCCGATAACAGTCTGCAGGTACGTTATTACAACAACCCCAAGTCGAAAGGTATCAGCCGTATGGCTTTTTCCCTTACCGGCGATATCGGTTTTGAAAAAGGAGGTGGCGTTAATGGTTTCTCCAACAAAGATTCGGCCAAAGGTCCGGCCCAGTATTTCGCCAGCGGCATGTTCTACAACAGGATCTGGTTTTACAAAAACAAATTTGCCTGGACAGTAGGCGGCGGTGTGATGACCAATCCCGGAAGGTACCTTGTATTGTATCCAACAGGACAGGCGAGTCCATTGCCTAATCCGACCAATCCTACGCAAACGGCAGGAGCCTTTCCTTTCAGCGCCAACCCGGGCGATGAATTCAAAGGATGGGATGCTTCCACCAATTTTGACTTTATGCCCAACCAAAGCATTACTTTCCGCGTGGAGTATGTGCATCGTCATGCCAATGTACCTTATTTCGCGGGTAAAGGCGGGGTAACATCGCCCAATGGTTATACCACCACGCCCTTACCGGCAGACTGGCGGCCCGACTTGGTGAAAACAGAGAACAGGATCATTTTTGCCATGCTCTTCCGTTTATAGCTCTTTTACAACAACCTATTTTCCTACGTCAACCCGATGAACGGTATCGTTCTGAGGGTTGGCTTTTATTGCTTATGTGGGAATCTTAATTTTTTAGTTATGATTACTTCTTATGAATTGCCCGACATACTTGAACAGCAGATCCCCGAGATAGGGGAGACCAACCGGGAGCTAAAGCCTTTATTGCAGGTGTTTTCTGCGATCAATAACTTCGCCGATCTTACAGGCAGTGCCGTAAGGGAGCATCATTACCTGCTTGCAGGCCGCTGTTTCCGTTTGGCAGAACGTTTCTACCATCATGGAGACCGCATGATCCGTAACCTGATTCAGCATAGCTTTGTACCGGCATTTCCTTCTTTTATGCCCAAGGACGATACCGAAAAGATGTTTGTCAAATCCCTGATCCCGGTTTCCCTGTATCATCTTTACGAACAGGAAATAGGGGAGGGAGCCGAATAATATAATTTATGCCAGCAGACAATCATACCGCCGAACATTTCCTGGACCTGATCAAAAGGTCGCGGCTGGGAAAGTTTAAGATCTACATCGGCATGAGCGCGGGTGTAGGCAAGACCTATCGCATGTTGCAGGAAGCCCATGCTTTGCTGCAGTCGGGCATAGATGTAAAGATAGGCTATGTGGAAACCCACAACCGCCCCGAAACCCATGCGCTGATGGAAGGCTTGCCGCTGATCCCGAGACGCCGGCTTTTTTATAAAGGAAAGGAGCTGGATGAGCTGGATGTACAGGCCGTGATCAACCTGCGTCCCGAAGTGGTGGTGGTGGATGAGCTGGCCCATACCAATATCGAAGGGAGCAAGAATGGAAAAAGGTGGCAGGATGTGATGGATATCCTGGAAGCAGGTATTAATGTAATTTCGGCGGTCAATATCCAGCATATCGAAAGCCTGAACGAAGAGATAAAGGCCATTACCGGTATCGAAGTGGCCGAACGGATACCGGACAAAGTAATAGGCCGTGCCGATGAAGTGGTGAATATAGACCTTACTGCCGATGAACTGATCAACCGCTTAAAGACAGGTAAGATATACCGGCCCGAGAAAGTGCAATCCGCATTGCAGAACTTTTTTAAGCCGGAACATATCCTGCAACTACGGGAGCTGGCCCTTAAAGAAGTAGCATCGCATGTAGAACATAAAGTGGAAAGGGAGGTGCCGCAACAGGCTATGTTGAAGCATGAACGCTTTATGGCCTGCATCAGCAGCAACGAAGTGGTAGCCAAACGCGTGATCCGGAAAACGGCGCGCCTGGCCAATTATTACCACAGCAACTGGGTATTATTATATGTGCAAACCCCTTCCGAATCTGCGGACCGCATAGGGCTGGCCAAACAAAGACATTTAATCAATAACTTTAAGCTGGCAACGGAATTGGGCGCAAGGGTGATCAGGACCGAAAGCAGCAGTGTCGCCAAGACTATAGCCAGTATAGCGGAAGAACAAAAGATCACCACGATATGTATCGGGAAGCCGCACCTGAACCTGTTCCGGATTATTATGGCCTCCAATGTATTTAATGAATTGTTGAATAAACTGTCTTCATCGGATATCGACTTAATCCTGCTTTCCTGAAATGAGCATCAGACTGAAACTGACCCTTGGCCTGGGCCTGCTGTTTTTCTTTATTGTACTCCTGTCCCTGATCGGTGTACTGCAGATCAACAACCTGGCCAGCGATACCCGCAATATCCTGCGGGCCAATTACAATACGCTTGATTATTCCCGGGAAATGCTGACGGCATTGGACAAGCTGAAAACGGATTCTTCGGCATTGACCCAATTCGGGAATAACCTGGAAAAGCAAAAAGATAATGTGACAGAAAAAGGAGAGCTGGAAGCCACCGAAAGATTGGACAATCATTTTTCCCTGTTACAGCAGCATATAAGGGATAGCCTCCTGCCCGACATGATCCGGAAGGATATCAACGACATTATGTACCTGAATATGGGCGCCATTTCCCGGAAGAGCCAGGTGGCGGAGCAAACGGCCAATAGCGCGATTATGTGGATCACGGTGACGGGCACTTTATGTTTTGTTATCGCTTTATTGCTGTTGCTGAACCTGCCCGGCAATATCGCCGATCCGGTAAAAGCATTGACCCAAAGCATAGGCGCTATTGCTAGCGGCAATTATAACCAGCGGGTGCATTTTAAAAGCGGCAATGAATTCGACGTTCTGTCGCAAGCCTTTAATACCATGGCCGAAAAGCTGGAAGAATACCACAACAGCAAGATCGCCGAACTGCTGATGGAAAAGAAACGGATCGATACCCTGATCAACAATATGCAGGATCCCGTAATAGGTCTGGACGAGCACAATAAAATACTTTTTGCCAATAACATGGCCTTGCAGATCACGGGCCTGAAGAAAGAACAGGTGATCGGTAAAACGGCCCAGGACATAGCTATCCACAACGACCTGATCCGCCAACTGATCAAGGACCTGGTGCCGCATACCGGCCAGGAACCGGTGCAGAAGGAAGCTCCGCTTAAGATATATGCGGGAAACAAAGAAAGCTATTTTGATAAGGAGACAGTGAAAATCTCTATCCTGCCTACCGGCGAGCAGGCTACACAGGATATCGGTTACGTGATCCTGCTGAAGAACATCACGATGTTTAAAGAGCTGGATACGGCCAAAACCAATTTTATAGCGACCGTTTCGCACGAATTAAAAACGCCGATCTCTGCTATTAAGCTAAGCATCCAATTGCTGACGAGACAAAATGCGGGAACCCTCAACGAAGAACAATTGCAACTGTTGGAAAGCATTGAAGAAGATAGCAACCGCTTATTAAAGATCACGGGTGAGTTACTGAACATGACCCAGGTAGAGACCGGCAATATCCAATTGAATATAAAGCGAAACAAGCCGGAAGAGATGGTGCAATACGCTGTTGATGCGGTGGGTTCCCTGGCCGAAAGGAAACAGATTGCTCTGGTAACCCAAATGCCGGAAAGACTACCCGCCGTCAATGCGGATGCCGACAAAACCGCCTGGGTGCTGGTTAATTTCCTGACCAATGCGATAAGATATGCACCGGAAGGCAGTACAGTGTATATTGCCGTAACGCCCGACGAGGGAAAACTGAGTTTTTCCGTAAGCGATTCAGGAATCGGGATCGAAGAACGGTACCAGTCGCGGCTCTTCGATCGTTATTTCCAGGTGCCCGGCAGCACACAGACCGGTACTGGCCTGGGCCTGGCCATCAGCAAAGAATTTATAGAGGCGCAGGGAGGACATATAGGTGTAGAAAGCCATCCCGGTAGCGGCAGCCGCTTTTATTTTGTGTTGTAAATATTATAGAAGATATTGGTCTTCTATAGTGTTGCGTAGCATTGCTATTGGCTCCTGCTGTAAAACCCCGGGAGAAAAATTTAGCAATCTGTATTTTTTTCTTTCAGGGCTAATTGCGGATATTTGGACTATGGCCTATCCGCTTATTATTACGCTGGAATTGGAAAAGGAAGATAAAGAACGTCTGAACGCCTTGCGGAAGGCTCATTTCCCGGCTTACAGCAATTACCTCGACGCGCACCTTACGCTGTTCCATAAACTGCCATCCGACGAACCCTTAATTACCCTGACCTTAAAGGACCTGGCTGCCCGCCAACCCATGCTGCTGGAAGTAAATGCGGTCATTAGTTTTGGCAATGGTGTTGCCTTTACCATTCTTTCGGAGGAGCTGCAGCAACTGCATGCCGGGATGCAGCATACTTTCCGGTCCTGGCTCACCCGGCGCGACCGGCAGGTATTGCGGCCGCATATTACCATCCAGAATAAAGTTACTGCCTTTAAAGCAACACGTTTGCAGGAAGAGCTGCAGGCTACCTTTCAGCCTTACACGATAAAAGCTACCGGGTTCAGCACCTGGCATTACCTGGGCGGGCCCTGGAAGCCGATTGCATTTATACCCTTTGCGCTATAAGTAATGTATATGCCAGCTATTGAACGAAGTCGAAGTACGCGACCCAAAAGACAACAATAGTCGCCGTCTGATATACAATAAAAATGACCTGCTTCACGGCAGGTCATTTTGTTGTATAATATTTGACTATCCGAAAGGAGGAAACAAGATAGGACCAATTGCGATTATGAACCTGGCACTTTACAATAATTCTACATCGTGGTCATGCAGAGGTCTCCGAAGGAACCGAAGCATCTTGGTTACTATGTGTATCAGGAATACCCGGGATGCTTCTCTTCACATGCTGCGCAAGCTACGTTCTGCATGACAAGCAGGAGTGCTTGTTTCCTGTATATGAATTGCCAGTTTATAATAATCTGCACTATGCTTATAAGTTCATTTTGGTCCTCAGCGCTTCGGGTACTGCTTTCTTGTTGAGCAGGAAAGCAGTGGTTTTGAATCGTACATAAGCTTTGGTCACGTACAGGTAACCTTTATAATCGTTGGTAGTTCCCCAGGAGTTTTTAACGATATAATACTCTTTGCCGTTCTGGTCTTTGGCCAGGCCTACGATATGCATGCCATGATCGTCGGTGGTGCTGTAGTTGTCGAAAGCGGTCTGGCGCATCTCTGCTGTGATCACGCGGTCGGGCTTGGGTCCGTTGAACATATCTTTCTTCTCTTCCTCGTTCATGTCGTCGTATTCCTTTTCGGGAACATAGGCCACACCATTTTTCCAGCTGAAATATTTCTCGCTCACATCGGTAGCCCAGGCTACGGTATAGCCTTTGCTGAGCGCATTATCGATGATGTCGGTAATGTCTTCCATCTTTACATTATATACCATGTCCAGGCTCCAGTTATCGGGAACCATCAGCATGGTCTTTTTATAATAAGGCTTATCGGTAAGGGAGGTGATTTCCACGTAATCTTTGGGATTAAGGCCTACCACTTCCGCTGCAAAGGTTTTTGGAGTATACTTCTTGCCTTTCCATGTAAAGGTTTCGGGCACTTTACCCAGGTAAGAATCCAGTACCGCGTCGAAAGCCTCTTTCCAGTTCGGCGATAATTTCCCGTTCGGGTTCTTTACCCAGGCATCGAGCATGGCTTTCAGTACAGCCTGCATCTCTGCCAGTTTGTTTTTAGACATACCATAGTGCAGACCGGTATATACGGATTGCGGTACGGTACCGTATTTGGCATACATATTGATCACATCATGGCAGGCCCCGCCATCGCCCCAGGTAATGGCGCCATGCATTTTGATATAGCTTTCCGCTTTATCGGCATATACGTTACGGGCCGAAAAGAGCTGTGCCAACTCTACCGGTTCTTTTCCTGCTTTGTACATTTCGCTTTCCAGGAAGGAATTGGTGGAATAGCTCCAGCAAGTACCCGAGCTGGCCTGGTTTTTTACCGAGGTGTTGGCCAGGCCGATCACTTCGGTAAACCTAAACTTCGATTTGGAACTGTCACTGCCGTTTTTATCCAGTGATTTAACCAGGTTATCTTGTGCTGTTGCCAGGAATGGCAACGATAAACCTGCTGCTACAACTAATTTTTTCATATTCATTATGCTTGACAAAGCCGCTAAATTAACAATAAAGCGGCTTATTCCTGCTTTATGCAAGGGAGATATAAAGGGGGAAATATATTGGTTTTTGTACAACCGTTGCCGGGCGGGAGATAAAGAAAAATGGTTTCTGTATAGCCAAAAACAATAATCTTTTCTGGTAGCCTGGTTGATATTTGCAATCCAAAAATAGCCAGCCCATCCCATGGAACCGACCAGTAAGATGAGTAACGGAAAATACCTGACCCTTATCCTGATATTAGGCAGCCTTACCGCACTCGTCCCTTTTTCTGTAGATATGTACTTGCCCGGGTTCCCGGCTATAGCCAAAGATCTGCATACTTCGGCATCTAAAGTATCGCTTTCCCTCACGGGTTTCTTTATCGGGATATCGGCAGGGCAACTGTTATACGGTCCTTTGCTGGACCGCTTCGGTAGAAAGAAGCCGTTATACATAGGTCTGCTGGTGCATATCCTGGCGTCCATAGGCTGTTCCTTTGCCAAAGATATAGATGCTTTGATCCTGCTGCGTATGGTACAGGCTATCGGGAGCTGTGCCGCCATGGTTGCTGCCATGTCTATGGTGCGGGACCTGTTCCCTGTGAAGGAAAGTGCAAAAGTCTATTCTTTGCTGATCCTGGTGCTGGGGGCTTCGCCCATGATCGCGCCTACTGCAGGGGGCTATATTACTTCGGTCTTTGGCTGGGGCTACGTATTCTATGCATTAGCTGCTATCGGCGTAGGAGTATTGATCGCTTCCGCCTTCGGCCTGCCCGATTCTTATAAGCCTGATACCAGCATGTCGCTGAAGCCTGGTCCTATCCTGCGTAATTTCTACCAGGTGCTGACCCGGCCGCAATTCTATACCTATGCGCTTACGGGTAGTCTCGCCTTTGCAGGTCTTTTTGCCTACGTAGCCGGATCGCCTATGGTGTTTATGAATGTATTCGGCTTGAGCGCTAAGGTATATGGCTGGATTTTTGCGGGCTTGTCGTTGGGTTTTATCGGTATGAGCCAGTGTAATACTTTATTGCTGAAGCGTTACTCCAGCCGGCAGATCATAAGCATTGCCCTGATTATCTATGCGATTACCGGTGTGCTGTTGTTTGCAACGGCCTTGTTACAGGTATTAAATATGCCTTTATTGATCGTGTTCCTGTTCGTTATGTTGGGCTGCGTGGGCATTACCAATCCCAATGCCTCTGCCATGGCCCTGGCGCCTTTCGATAAGAATGCAGGCAGCGCTTCGGCATTGATGGGTGCTGCGCAAATGGGCCTGGGCGCTTTAGCCTCGGTAGGCATCGGCTTATTCGATAAGCCCTCGGTATTGCCCATGGCCGCCATTATTATGTTCTCTTCCCTGCTGGCTATAGCCGTTTTTTGCATGGGCAAAAGGAAGATCGGGCATGTGTTTGAGGCCAAAAAGGAAATGGCCCTGCCGGTACATTAACCGGTATGCATAAGTTAGTAACCCTATTTTTTATTCATTTTAAAACTTTTTCGCGACTGATCAGTTTATCTACAAAACAGTGTTTATGGCAACCAAAGGAGCTTTATGGATATGGCTGACCTTGCTGGCCATCAGGGGCCTGACAGTATCCTGTTTTTATTTTCATTATCAACACGTGCAAGCAGCGCTGCAACAGGAGGAAGTTTCCAGGGAAGTTCCCGCCAGCCTGCCACCGCCGTCGCATCACTACAGGATCAACCAGGTACATACAACCGGCATCAGCTTTTTTGTGCTTCACTAGGCACAATGCATTTTCAAAAGATAATAAGAAAACGGCTTGATATTTATCAAGCCGTTTTCTTATTAAATATCATTGGACATGGCTATGGAGCCACAGTACTTTTGCGATACATAATCATCAATTATTTCCAACAAAAAACAAAACGCAATTAATGAAAAAAATCGCAATCGTAGCCGCAACCCTCCTTTCTTTGTCTTATGGCACAGCTTCTTTTGCCCAGACCTGGAGCGTAGATAAAGCCCATTCCCGCTTTGGATTTGGCGTAACGCACCTTTCTATTTCCCAGATCGATGGTAATTTCAAAACCTACGAAGCGACGATCACTTCCTCCAAACCCGACTTCTCCGATGCCAGCTTTGAGATCAGCGCGGAAATGGCTTCCATTAATACCGATATCGAGCAAAGGGATGCACATCTGAAATCCCCCGATCTGCTGGATGCGGAAAAATACCCGACCCTTACGTTCAAAAGCACTTCTTTCAAAAAAGTAAGCGGCAAAAATTATAAAATGAGCGGTAACCTTACCCTGCACGGTGTTACCAAGCCGGTAACCCTGGATGTGACCATTAACGGAACGACTACTAATCCTCAAAGCAAAAAGACCATAGCCGGTATCAGGTTCTCAGGTAAGATCAAACGCAGCGAATTCGGTATCGCTACAGGTTTCCCCACATCAGCCCTGGGCGAAGACATTTTGCTGATTGCTAACGGAGAGTTCACTAAAAACTAATTATGAAACGCAGATTTTTGATGGTTGCTGTATCGCTTCTGATAACAGCAGTGCAGGCCTTTGCCGTGGCTACCCAATGGCAGCCTACGAATAAATACAGCATTCGCTTTTCGGGTGATGATGCCGACGGCATTTTCAAAACCTTTAGCGGTACCTTGCTCTTTGATGAACAGAACCCCGCCGCTTCAAAATTTACGGCAACGGTAGCCGTGGCTTCTATCAATACCGGCAATGGTTTGAAGAACAAACATGCCAAAGGCGCCGATTGGTTTGACGCGGATAAATACCCGCAGATCAGCTTCGTCTCTGAGAAGATCGAAAAAGCAGGTAATGGTTATAAGGCTACCGGCTTCCTGGAGATGCATGGTGTGAAGAAACAGGTAACGATCCCTTTTACCTTTCAGCAAAAGGGTGGCAGTGGAACTTTTAACGGCAGCTTTACCGTAAATCGCAACGATTTCCATGTAGGTAAGCCTGGTAATAGTGTGGGTGAATTGATCAAGATCGAACTTTCTATACCAGTGGTAAAAAAGTAAAGCGTGTTTCCAGCGTAACCCCTAACCCTAGGGTTTTAAACCCTTATAGGGTTAGGGGGCAGGAGCAGGAAGCGCTATCATTACCTTAAATCTTTTCTTATGTTACGAAAAGTCTTGTTGCCCGGTCTTGCAGCCGGTATCCTGGCGGCCATAGCCTCGCTCGTGTATCAGAAGATATATATAACTGCTCTGGGGCCCGATTTCAGTTCTGTGATCTCTACCGGTGGTATTTTTATCGCCAGTATAGGAGGCACCTTATTGGCTTCCCTGGGATATTTCCTCCTGGATAAATGGCTGAAGGCAAGAGCGCCCATCATTTTTAACCTTTTGTTCGTGGTGTTCTCTTTTGCCAGCATTATAGGACCGATATCGGTCAGCCTGCCGCTGACATTAGAGGCCCCGGAGCTGTTCCCGGGTCTTACCGTGCCGATGCATTTCTTCCCGGCCCTTGCCTGGTTTTGCTTAAGCCCTCTTTTTTACCCGGCTTACCGGGGAAGCAGGAGTTAAGCTGCATATATAATAATACACGATGCCGGATCATATTGATCCGGCATCGTGTATTTAGGCAACAACCTGTGCTACTCCATAGATGCGGGCGCGGCTTTTGCCTTGCTGAGCGCAGTCGAAGCAGGATAAAAGCGGTAACCTTCTGCGCTATTCTGTAGATGCGGGAGCTGCAACATCGGTCGTTATATCGGAGTTGTCCCGTTCGGGTGGTGTAAATTCCGTTAAGCTGAGCTTGTTCTTAAAATACTCCGAGATATGGGTCACGGCATCTTCAAAAGAGCCGGCATCGCCCCAGACCTGGAGTAGGTAGCGGTCCTTGAAAAAATACCTGGCCCCGGGATACTTTCTTATTTTGGGCTGCTCTTCCTGCAAGTCTTTTACCGACCGGTAAGCAATAACATAATAGCCCATTTCAAAATCCTTATTCCCTTTGGGCTGGTACATGCCTACAAATACCTTTTCTATAGTATTGGGATCGATCCCTTCGTATAGGTCGCGGATAAATTCCGGTTTATGGACAAAGCCGGGGTTGCTGGTAAAGCCTGCCTGGCGGGCTTCTTCGTTAATCACTAAAGAACCATAGCCTTTCGGAATTTCCGTTGAGGGCAGGTTGAAATCATCGGGATAACGAAGTGCCGGTGATTGTGCCTGTAAAGTAAGGCCAGTAAGCAGGCTAAAGGCCAAAAGGATAAAACGTCTTGTGCTCATAATGGATCTGTATCGATATGCCGGTGAAAAAATGATCTTCCTGTTTAAAAATAACATAAGTTGACTATCTGTCTATAAGTAACAAACACGCCTGCCGGTCATGCTGAACGTAGTTTGCGAAGCATACGAAGAGAAGCATCTCGGGTATTCCTGATATCCGTAGCGATCAGGATGCTTCGGTTCCTTCGGAGACCTCTGCATGACGCGACTTAAGGTTGCTGCAGGCAATTGTTTGGGTACGCGACTGCAATTTCAGTATCTATCGGATGTTATTTCAAACATGTTCAAAAATAACATTATTACCAAAAGAACCGGAAAAGATGTATATCCGTAAGGGATACATCCATAACCGTTTTGCTCCGCTCTAAAACCGAAGATCATATCCTATCCGGCAGTTCTGGTTCAATATCGGTAGAAAAGTGCTTCTTACCTTTTCCGAAAAGGGTCGCCCTGCAATGCTGTTATCGCCTTTATCTATGGGCAGGAATGCTATTATGTTGGATTTGTTTCTACATTTGTGGCAGAATGATTGTCGCTTATGCTTTACGAACCTTTAAGAAGGTACATTAACGATTACGCCGAGACCACTTTGACGGAGGAAGAGTTTGAACAGATTTGCGAGGCCTTCACCCCCAAAAAGTACCGGAAGAAACAATACCTGCTGCAGGCCGGGGAGGTGTGTAAATACACGGCCTTTGTCCTGAGCGGTTCTTTCCGGCAATATTCCGTTGATGATAAAGGGGTAGAGCATATCATTCACCTGGGTATAGAAAATTGGTGGGTAGGCGACCGGGAAAGCTTTACCATGCTTACGCCTTCCCGTTTCAATATCGACGCCGTGGAAGATTCGGAAGTATTGCTGATCACCGTCGATAAAATGAAAGGCTTAACGGGTATCCCGGCCATGTCGCGGATGATCGCTAAGCTGGACCAGCGTAATTTTATAGCCAGTCAGAAACGAATTCATGCTTCTATAAGTCTTACGGCGGAGGAACGCTACCTCGAGCTGCTGCACAATAATCCCGTATTCCTGCAACGTTTCCCCCAGAATATGATCGCATCTTACCTGGGGATCACGCCCGAAACCTTGAGCCGGATACGCAAGAAAGCCTTACAGAAATAAACAACTGGAATATACTTGAAGTGGCTTGATATTAATCAAGCCACTTTCTTATTATATATCATTGGAAAAGGGTACCCGGAAGTTGCAAATTTGCATTATCAAACGAACAACGGATATCATGGAAAAACAAATAGCAACAACGTACGGAGGCTCCAATGCAAGAGTAGGGGAAATGCTGGTCAACAGGATGATGCCCAACCGGTATATAGAAGCGGTAGGCCCTTTTGTTTTCCTGGACCATATTTATCCTTATATCATCCCCGAGAAAGAATATACCCTGCCCACAGGCGAATTTGCACACCCACACCGGGGTATTGCTACTTTCAGCTATGTGTTCAGCGGACAACTGGAGCACTTCGACAGCAAAGGCAATCATGGGATCGTAGGTGCAGGTGGAGCGCAATGGATGAAAGCCGGGAAAGGCATTATCCACGATGAAAACCCTTTGGGTTTGCCTCAGGAAAACGGGCTGTTCCACTCGCTGCAGTTTTGGATCAACCTGCCACCGGAAATAAAAGAAGAGGAACCGGAATACCTGAACATCCCCGACGAAGCTTTTGTAAAAGTAGCCTTGCCGCAAGATGCCGGTACCATGAAAGTATTGATAGGCATGTGCGGCGATCATGCTTCGCCGGTGAAGACGTTCAGCAAGCAATTCCTGTACCATTACCGCCTGAACCCCAAATCGACTTATGTGCTGGAAACCAGGCCGGGTTTGGAATATGCCGCTTTTGTGCCCGCACAGGAGCTGAAGATTAACCATGCGCCGGTGAACAACAGCGAGATCATGGTGTTCTCTACAGATGAAGGAGAGATCGTATTGCATAACAACAACATCACGGCGGCCGATGTACTGGTATTCGGAGGAGAACCTTACCAGGAGCCGATTATAGCCGAAGGGCCTTTTGTGATGAACAGCAGTGCCGGTATTGCTACCGCTTACCGCGATTTTTTCAACGGCGCCTATGGCACCATTAATTACAAGCATTAATATTTTATAACCATAATTTCAAAAAAGCAAAAAAATGGCAACAACAAACTGGGTTTTTGATCCCGCACATTCCGATCTGCAATTTAAAGTAAAGCACTTGCTGATCTCAACCGTAACCGGCAATTTTAAAGAATTCAATGGTTCCGTAACGGCAGGTGATAACTTCGACAATGCACAGATCAATTTTGAAACCAGCATTGATTCACTCACTACCCATAATGAACAACGTGATGCGCATCTGAAAAGCCCCGATTTTTTCGAAATGGATAAGTATCCCAAACTGAGCTTTGCTTCTACCCAGTTTATCCGCAAAGGAGAGGATACTTATGAACTGGAAGGCGACCTGACCATCAAAGGCATTACCAAACCGGTAAAGCTTACAGTAGATTACAACGGCACGGCACAAGATCCTTACGGCAATACCAAAGCGGGTTTTGAACTGAATGGGAAGATCAACCGTAAAGATTTCGGCCTGAGCTGGAATGCCCTTACCGAAGCCGGTGGCATGGTAGTAAGCGACGAGGTAAAACTGCTGGGCAATATCCAGCTGCTGAAACAGTCATAATTGGGTGTATATACAGGAGGAACAAATAAGGGATTGTTCCACGAAAAGGGATCGCAGCAATGTGGTCCCTGTTTTTTTATGTAGAATTAATAGAGGGAAATAATATAAAGGGATGTTTTATTTTTATATTTGTAACAGCATCGGTTTTAGGACTACCTGACCAGTACCTGCCTAACCCTTGTTTACCCTGACCTATAACCCTGAACCTGTATGAAAACAACCATTTCTTTGTATCGCCGCCATATCCCGGCTGCCGGTTCTATTATTTTTAAGCCATCGTCTTATTGATGCTGTACATGGCTCCTGGTACGCCCTTTCGCCGGAGGAAAAATTGCTCCGCCGTACTTAACCCTAACCCTATTCTCATTTAAAACCTGTAACCCGCATGAGTACAACTGTCTTTACCATTGAAGCCAACCGGATCCACAATCCCGAGCTGGAATCGCTGCAGCAATATTTTCCCGAAGTAGAGATCACATCCTATGCCGTGGGCGCACGCCGGGGCGGCCTTCCGGCTTCTACCGCGACCATAGAAATAGCCGATAATGCCGTAGTAGTGGCCGAGTTTGAGAACAACATCAAATGGTACTATGATAAAGCGGCATTTACCGCCAAAATAAAGCAGCAACAACCCGCAGGCCGTGGCGCTTCGGAGGAAGGCCTGGAAATACCCGTAATATGGCAGGATGGCAACGCTTCGAGAGGACTGATCTCCGGGATGCTCAAGCTGCTGGGCATTAATATCGTAAAGAAAGCTATTGGTAAAAATGTAGCCCAGGCCATTGCGGCCCGTATCGAAGAAAAGAACGGCAATATCCTGTACCAGTGCGATCGGGACTTTAACCTGGTGCCTTTAAATAACATAACATCGAAGGATGCCGTACCCAAATACCTTTTGTTCCTGCATGGCACAGGTTCCAGCACGATCGGTTCTTTTGAAGGATTAAAGAAAGAACAGAACGGGAAAGTGTATGATGCTTTGTTCAAAAAGTACAACGGGAATGTGGTTGCTTACGAGCACCGCACCTTTACCCAAAACCCCGTACGCAATGTGATCGACCTGTTGAAGCAATTGCCCGATAACGTAAGCCTGGACCTGATCAGCCATTCCCGGGGCGGCCTGGTAGGCGAGGTGCTGGCCAGGATAGGCAAGGCCGAGGAAAAAAGGGCATTTACCCGTAAAGAAACGGACCTGCTCGGCCTGAACGACGAAGCGGCAGGTTTGCTCGCCGATATAACAGAGCTGCACCTCCTGCTGGCAAAAAAGAACATTAAGGTAGACCGCTTTGTAAGGGTAGCGTGCCCGGCAGCGGGAACCACGCTGGTATCGGACAGGATGGATACCTTGCTTAACGTGCTGTTCAACATCCTCAGCAATATACCTTCGGAGCTGGTAAGCGGTATAGCCGAGGGCCTGAAAGCCCTGGTGATGGCCGTTGTGGACGAGAAGAACGATCCAAAGACATTGCCCGGCATCGAATGCATGAAGCCGGATTCCGACTTCATCAAAGTACTGAACTTTAAAGATACCCAGATCGATTCCGAATTGTTCGTGATCGCCGGCGATGCGCAGGGCGAAGGATTTGTGAACCGGCTTAAAATGTTCCTGGTAGATGCGTTTTACCGGGAAGACAATGACCTGGTGGTGAATACCGCTTCGATGAAAAGAGGGACCACCCGCAAAATGCCGGCCCATGTCTATGATGAGCGCAGGAGCAATGTGAACCACTTCAATTATTTTGTGAACGTCAGTTCGCAAAACATCATCTACGATGCGCTGGCTGCCAGCGATCCCGGCCTGGGCAGGGGTGTTACCCAGTTTGATCCCGCCAATGACGGGCTGCCTGTTCCCATAGTGGAAGGACCTGTTTCCCGTTCGGGTAAAACCATCGCCGATCAGCCGGTGCTGTATGTACTGCCCGGTATCATGGGCAGCCACCTCCAGGACGGGGGCGACCGTATCTGGCTCAATTACCTGAGAATGGCCACGGGAGGCCTTCGCCGCTTGCGGATCGATTCCCCTACCGTTACCGCTTCCGGTATCAATGGCAGCGCTTATAACGATTTCGTCCAGTATTTCAGCAGTACCCATTATGTGATCCCTTATGCTTACGACTGGCGTAAATCCATATTCGATGCCGCGGATCAATTGAATAAAGATGTGCTGCGCTCCCTGGCCGATACGAAGAAGACTATCTCTTTTATGGTACACTCTATGGGTGGCCTGGTGCTAAGGGCCTTTGCCATAAGGCATGCCGATACCTGGAAAGAGTTGAAACAAAGGGCCAATTTTAGGGTACTGATGCTGGGTACGCCTAACCAGGGCTCTTACGATATCCCGCGTATCCTGCTGGGTATTGGCAAGAACATTAACCTGGTGGCTATACTTGATATTACCCAAAGCAAAAAAACATTGCTGCAGCAGTTTGTCCGCTATCCGGGGCTGCTCAACCTCCTGCCGGCTTTTGGCGATATCGATTTCACGGTAAAAGACAACTGGAACAAGATCATGTCGGCGGCAAGGTCAGAATATCCGATGCCGGATAGCAAGGACCTTAGCACTTTTGCCGAAATGCTGGATGCCGGGTTCAAAGGATTCCGCTGGGATCCCGAAGTAGTGATCTATGTGGCCGGTAAAGGAGATCTTACGGCCAAGAAAATGGAGATAGATACGGAAAACCAAAGGGTCGATTTCTATGGTACGCCGAGGGGCGATGGCAGCGTAACCTGGGACAGCATCCCGGCCGAACTGTTGTCGAATACTTATTACATCGCGGCGAAGCACGGCGATATGGCCAGCCATACCGATGCTTATGCCGGCTATAGGGAACTGCTGGAAAAAGGAAAGACCAGGCTGCTATCGACCGTAGCGCCTGTAGCCCGTGGCGATGAGGACAGGATGGAGCTGATGCCGCAGACCGATCCGGCAGTACTCACCAATGAAGAAGAACTCTCAAAGCATGTTATGGGTATGGAAGTGCGGCAGGCCAGGCCGGATGCCAGGGATGTAAGCATCTCCATTACCCACGGCGATATGGGGCATGCGCTCTACCCGGTAATGGCCGGCCACTTCGTTGGGGACAGCATTATACAGGCAGAGCAGGTACTGAACCAGAAGCTGGACAATTATTTTACCATAAGATACGAGGCTAACAACTACCCGGGCAAGATCGGTACCCATGAGATCGTGATCAAAAAAGATTCACGGCCTAGCGGTGGTATCGTGGTAGGGCTCGGCGATTTTGGCGAGCTCACGGAAAATACTTTGTATGTGACTATGAAGCAGGCCCTGCTGAGTTATATTACCAAATGCCGGGAGCTGGAACCCATGACCGATAAGGAGAATAATACAGTAGGCGTTTCCATGTTGCTGATCGGGTCGGGCTTTGGCGGACTTACTGTGTACAGTTGTATCCGGGCCATAATGATGGCTGTAAAAGCTGCCAACGATTTCTTCGATCCTGCCGTACATAAAGATTATCCTTTGATCGATCATGTAGAGATCGTGGAGCTGTACCAGCATAAGGCGGTGCAGGCGGCGCGCATCATCGCCAACCTGTTGGAGAATAGCGAGCTGTTCTCGGGCTTTGTTTTTCTACCGAATATCATCAAAAAAGTATCGGGCAGCCAGAACCGCATACCGGACGATATACAGACCGACTGGTGGCACCGCCTCAAAGTATATGAGTCGGAAGCGGCGGCAACGGAAAACAAAAAGACCCGGGTGATCCGCTTTAGCTCTATCACCGATAAGGCCAGGAGCGAAGAAGAAGTATTGGCTGCCAATATCAATATCGTAGACCAGTTGATCGCTAAAACGGCCAAATACAGCAGGAATGAGCCGGGCCTTTGCGAAACGCTGTACGAAATGCTGATCCCTTACAACTTTAAAGGCTATGGCTCCGATCTCCGGAATATCGTATTGATCGTAGATAAAGAGACGGCCCGTTATCCCTGGGAAATGTTGCGGGATGCGTATGGCGGCAGCGCCGATCCCATTGTCACCAAAGCCGGTTTTGTAAGGCAGTTGAGCACAGGTACCTACCGGGTCAACAGTGAGTTGGCCAAGAATGATAATGCCCTTGTCATAGGCAATCCATTGCTGAACAATTACTATCCGAACCTGCCCGGTGCAGGTGCAGAAGCGGCTATGGTGGCCGAACAGTTGAAAGAACGTGGGTTTGCCGTGATCCCATTCATCAATCAGCCCGGCGCCGATGCGATCATAAGCCTGTACAGCAAAAGTTATAAGATATTACACATCGCGGCGCATGGCGTGGTAAACGATAAGAATACGGGACAGACTGGCGTGGTGATGGGCGAAGAGCTGATCATTACCCCTGCGGATTTTAAACAGATCCGTTTTGTCCCCGAGCTTATTTTTGTCAACTGCTGCTCGCTGGGTGTGATCAACAAGGAAGATGAAGACCGCCTGCAACGCAAATACGAAGTGGCTGCCGGTATCGGTACCCAACTGATAGAGATGGGCGCCAAAGCGGTGATCGTAGCGGGTTGGGAGGTGGATGATGCCGCAGCGAAATGTTTTTCGGAAGCATTTTACCGCTTTATGCTGGACGGCCGTTCTTTTGGCGAGGCTGTACGATTTGCACGGAAGCTCACCTATGAAAACTTTCCGCTGGTCAATACCTGGGGCGCTTACCAATGTTATGGCGATCCTTTCTATACCTTACGCAACAGCTCGGGTAGTAAAAAGGTACAGGCCGAACATTACTATGATGCGGTAGAGGCTATTAACCGGCTTGAGACTTTTAACAGCAAGCTGGAAGCGGCCACAGGCCGTATGGCTGCGCAAAAGCTGGATAAGCTGAGCCAGGAGCTGGAAGCGATTATAGAGGCTGTGGAAGAGCACCCCGAATGGAAAGAAGACGCAGGTATCCTGTCGCTGATCGCCGATGCCTATAAAGAGCTGGATCAGATGGATAAGGCCATCTTTTACTACGAGCAATTGTTTGCGCTTGAAGATGCCCGGTACACTTTCCGTACGGTGGAACAATATTGCAATAGCAATGTGCGGTTCACGGTGGAAAGTATCGACAACCTGGCGGCAAAGGATGCGGCCATAGATAAAGGAGTCCTGGAAGAAGCCAATAAAACCATCGATGCCATGATCGTGCAGTTGCAGGGCCTGGGTATTGTGAAAACCTCGGAAAGGCTGAGTATGCTGGCCAGCGCTTATAAAGGAAAAGCGGCGCTCGAACTGTACAACAAAGACAATACGGATGATAATTTTGAAGACCTGGTAAAGGCCACGGATTATTACCGCCAAAGCTTTGAGCAATTCCGGAAAACAAAAGGTAAGATATATCATTATCCCTTGTACAACTGGCTGCAACTGGCTACGGTATTGCTGTATGTGCTGCCGGAGGAAAAGATCGCTACTTATAACGAGCATGGTCTGCTAAGTTATCCTACTGACCTGAATGACTTGTTGCAATTCATTGATATGGATACGTTGGATATGGAAAGCATCAAGCCCGATTTCTGGAACAAAACTTCGGAAGGTATGAAGTTCCTGCTGCTGCTGCTGAAAAGCGACAAAGACCAGGAAGTAGAGCGATACCGTAAGCTGATCACGGATATTTACCAGGCTACCTGGAAAGTGGAAGGCTCCCTGAAGAAGATCAGGTCGGTAGTACGCTACCTGGAACTATTAATAGAATTGCTGGGTCGCAGCCAGAAAGCTACGGTAGCCATAAAAATTACAGCATTACAGGAAATCGTGGCCCTATTGGAACAACTGGACCTGGAGTAGCGCCTCTTCATCCGGTCTTCCGGATGAATGAAAGAATACTGTTTCAATCTTATAACACAAAAGCCTCACAGGAATGTGAGGCTTTTGTGTTGGGCAACTTTTACAGCTATAGAGTCACTATAGGTAACTCTGAGGGCAAACACAGTGCAGTTGCACTTTGTGCAACTCTTTATCCGCCCCATATTATTTGTTAATATCTGTTTTCATATTGTCGACATACTTTGCCATCCTTTTATTGTCATTGACCTGTTTCTGGAATACGTCGTACCATTTGTTGAAATTTACTTTGTCTTTTTCTGTGTAATAATATTGCAGAATGTTGTAGCAATTTTCGGCGTTATATTGACTGTCTTTCAGGGTTTGGATAGACGATTCAAACTGAGTTACCGCTTTGTCGATCTTGTTGTTTTTGGTAAGCGTGTAAATGTATTCTTTATTGACATATGCATCTGTTGCATTGGTTTTAATTTCTTCTTCTAAAATTAATTCAGCTTTATCAAACTGTTTCAGGCAATTGTAGGAAAAGGAAAGTTCAACTGCAAGTCCCTTAAATTTTGGATTTAACTTTTCGGCTTTTTCTAAGTATGTCAACGCTTTTGCACAGTCATCCCAGCCATTGTACATAAAACCCCATCGGTAAAGCCTTTCAACAGAACCCGTATCTTTTTTATAATACTTAAGCCAGTCTGGGATTGGTGCGATATTAAGCTCTTTAAATTTGTTGTCAGGTATAAATGCGACCAACACGTTGTTCGGCTCTAGCCTGACTTTCATACTTGTGCTGTCAAGCTTTTTGGGTACAAACGCTCCTGTGGGTAATATTTTGAATGTTCCTTCATAGTTGAGCGTCAAACCTGCCTGGGCGTCAATATAGATAAATCCAAACGCATAAGCACTGTCTTTGTCTGGCTGGAACGCTACCCATTTGTCCTCACTTTGAATAAAGAGTTTGTCAAAGTTTAGTGTAGTTTGTGCATTCAGCCGGGTTACAAACAGGAGTACAAGAAGCAATAAGTATTTCATAGTTGTGAAGTATCAATGAATAGGACAATCGTCCGGAAAATAGGTACTATTATATAGTTTTCAAAATGCTTATATCCATTGAACTCGCTTTATTCATCAATTGGTCATAAAGCTAATACCCAATGTTGTATCCGGTACATTTGCACATTCTACACAGATTGAGAAACTGTACCCTCACTTATCGATCAAGCTCAACCATTCCCTGATCGTGTCCTGGAATGTTTGTTCCTTCTTTTGGATATCTTCCAGCCCGGCAAAGTAGATCATGCGTCGTCCGTCTGTATAGTCGCCTTCCAAAAGCCCGGTATTGCTTTTGATACTCATCCCGGTTGGCAGCACGCACATGATCTTATCTTTACGGAGATTCATTACTAAAATGTCCCGCTTGTATTCTTTGGGATCAAATGCTTTCATCTCCCCCGAAAAATAAAAAGCAGGTGCATTCCATTTTATATGCTCTTTGATTTCCTCATCTATGGACAACATCAGTTGCCTCAAATAGGTAACCGCCGGTTGAAGATCGGGCGCTAGCTGTTGTATGTGTGCGGTTACTTTATCGCTATCGGTCAGGATTGCTTTTGCCATCTTGTTTTTATTTTGAATGATCATTTATCATAACTCCAAATTTATTGTATTTCGCCGTGGATGCCAACGATAGTACAGGACGTTTGCTGTTACCGGGGCTTAACGACGCTTAACAATCGGGATAACATTCAACGTGTGATTTGTGATTACTTTTGTTGCACTAATATAATCATTACGCTGCTATAAGTGTGTTGAACAGGATTACAGATAAGAAACAAGTATTGACGTTATTCCTCAAAAGGGTAACGGTGGTATGCTTGTATATAGCCCTCTTTGTAACCCATCTCTGGTCCGATTGCTACACCGGCAATGGGGTAGACAATGCCTGTTCCCCTCAAAAAATCGAAAAGTCAGGTGTAAGCAAATACACGTCTTGGGCACACTGGAAGCAGGCAGATAAAAACAGCTCATCCAAACCCACGATACGTCTTAATAAAAGATACCAACCGGAAAGTGGTGTCATTCCCGTAAATAGGTATACCTTACCCGAGCCGGCAGGACTTTATGTCCATGTTCCTACAATAGGCCACCCGACGGCTTACCTGCTCTTTGCCGTTATCCTGGCGCAATCCCAGCGCGGCCCTCCTGTTTTTGCCTAGTTCCCCCGGCAAAAACAATTTTCATTTTTAATACATCTTTTTATGTTCATTTCCTTTTGGAGGAAGTGCTGTATGGTTATGGGGCTGGGTCTCCTGTCTGTGCATAGCCTGTCCGCGCAATCCCGGGTGCTCAGCTTGCAAAACCTGGTAGATGCTGCGCAAACCCAGCAGCCATCCCTTCTTAAAAAACAAGCGCAGGTCAACAGTGCGGAAGCTGCTGTAACCGAAGCAAAGCATATTAATCTCCCCGTGCTCAGGATACAGGACCAGGTAAGCTTATCCAGCGCAAACAGTGTACCCGGCACCTATTTCCCGATGGGCATGATCTCTACCTCCGGTGCTATCCGGCCCGGGAACGATTATCAACCGGCCTCAGGAAATATAGCGATGCTGTATAGCGAATACGAGCTGGAAAATTTCGGTTTGAACAAAGCCCGGGTAGCAGAAGCCCGGATCAATAAAGCGCTGGATGAAGCCGATCTGTCTAAAGAACAGTACCTGGTACAACTTAAAACGGCCCGTTATTATTTCCAGTTGTTGAAAGCTTATCGCCAACTGGATGTCGAAGCGGATAATGTAGAACGTTATGATACTCTGTTTACGATTATCAGCGCCCAGGCAGCCAGCGGTATCAAGGCCGGGGCCGATTCGGCCCAAACCAGGGCGGAGCTGTCCAAAGCAAGGGTGGCTTATAATTCCAGGGCCGGAGAGATCACACAGCTCAGGCAGGAATTGTCTTTCCTTACCGGTATTCCCGAAACATCGGTTGTGATCGATACGGGCCTGTCCCGATATCCTTACCTGATGGACATTTCAGCAGGACCGGAAATGCAAACGGATAATAGCGCTAATCCGCTTATCGACTATTATCAGCGCCGGAAGAACACCTTTGTAGCTAAAGAAAAGCTGATCAAAAAAAGCTACCTGCCCAAAATCCTGCTTGCCGGAGGCTTGTGGGGCAGGGGATCGAGCATTACCAACCAGGATGAATACAAATCCCTTTCTTATGGTATGGCTTACCAGCGATTCAACTATGGCATTGCGCTTGCCTTTAACTATAACCTCTTTGATGTCCTGCATCGTCACGATAAGCTGGCGGTGAACAAATTCCGGCTGCAGCAAAGCGACTATGAGCTCCAGGAACAAAAGCTGGCGCTCAGCACTGCCTTAAACAAGGCGCAAACGGCAATAGACGTTATCGATAAAAACAGGAAAGAGCTGACGGTGCAAGTAGCGTCAGCTACCGATCTGTACCGGCAAAAGCTGGCGCAATACCAGGCCGGGGTAAGCAACCTTGTCGATCTTACCAATGCCGCATTCCTGTTGCACCAGGCAAAGACAGATAATATCCAGATCGTTACCGACTGGTTCCTGGCCAATCTCGATAAGGCCGCAGCCAATGGCACGCTCGGTCCATTCATTCAATCAATAAAATAACTTTTTATGGTACGTAGCGCATTAAAAAGGCCGGTCACGGTATTGGTTCTTTTTGCCGGGCTGTTGCTGTTTTCCGTAATGGCGATCAGGACCATTCCTATCGATATTTTCCCGAAACTCAACCTGCCTACGATTTATGTTATCGAATCATACGGGGGCATGTCACCGCAACAGATGGAAGGTTTCTTCGCCACCCGTTTGCAGGATCAGTTCCTGTATGTAAATGGTATTAAGAATATAGAAAGTAAGAATGTGCAGGGCTTAACGCTGATCAAGCTCTCTTTTTACGAAAGCACCAATATGGCCGAGGCATCGGCCCAGGTGGCCTTGCAGGTCAACAGGGCATCCAAGTTTTTCCCGCCCGGCGCACTGCCGCCCCAGGTGATCCGCTTCGATGCTTCATCGCTTCCCGTAGGACAGCTGGTGTTCAGCAGCCAGGCAAAATCGTTAAAGGAGATCTATGACCTGGCGGCGACCCGCATTCGCCCTCTTTTTGCTACGGTCCAGGGCTTGTCTGCACCGCCTCCCTTCGGTGCCAATTCCAGATCGGTAGTGGTGAGCGTAGATCCTGCGCGGCTCAGGCAGTTCAATCTTTCGCCCGACCAGGTGGTAGACGCTATATCGAAGAATAATGCCATGACCCCTTCGGGCAACCTCCGGTCCGGGCAAATGATGTATGTCACTACGGTGAACTCGCTGGAAGACAAAGTGAAGGATTTCGAAGATATACCGATCGTGACCAATGGAACGGCCACCGTTTTCGTTCACGATATAGCCACGGTAGCCGATGCCGCAGACGTAACCGTAGACTATGCCCTGGTCAATGGTAAGCGATCCGTGTATATACCCGTAGTTAAAACGGCCGACGCTTCGACCTGGGGCGTGGTGCAAGCTTTAAAAGCAAAGTTGCCCGAAATGAAAAACCTGTTGACTGATGATGTAACCGTCAGCTATGAATTCGACCAATCGGTTTTTGTGATCAATGCCGTGAAAAGCCTGATGACGGAAGGCTTGCTGGGCGCGATCCTTACCGGGATCATGGTGTTGCTGTTCCTGAAAGACTGGCGCAGCAGCCTTGTCGTTATCATTACCATACCGGTTGCGGTATTGAGTGCGGTGCTGTTTCTCCACTTGTTCGGGCAAACCATTAATATCATGACCTTAAGCGGCCTGGCCCTGGCGATAGGCGTCCTGGTAGACCAGTCCACCGTAACGATCGAGAATATACACCAGCACCTGGAAATGGGCAAACCCAAGCGGCGGGCCATCCTGGATGCCTGTGCCGAAATTTCTTTTCCCCTGCTGCTGATCCTGCTGTGCATCCTGGCCGTATTTGCTCCTTCTTTTATCATGAGCGGCGTACCCAGGGCGATGTTCCTTCCTTTATCCTTATCTATCGGCTTTGCGATGATCATTTCTTTTGTGGCTGCGCAGACCCTGGTTCCCGTTATCGCCAATTGGTTGCTGAAAGAAGAAAAGTTTCAATACCACCATAAGCAATTCCATGCCCATGCGGGCCTTGCTTTAGATGAGGAAGAAATAGATGAGGTAGGGCATCATGAAGCGCAGGACAAAAAACACCCGGAAGAGAACGGCTTTTTCCAGCGTATGAAGATGGGCTTGTCCGGGCGGCTGGAACAGTGGATGCCACGGCGTAAAATCATTGTCCTGCTTTACCTGGTATTGTCGCTGGTGCTTACGGGGCTTTGTTTTGTGTTTATAGGAAAAGACCTGCTGCCCAGGACCAATAACGGACAGCTACAGGTACGCATCAAAGAGCCCGATGGGACACGCCTGGAAAAAACGGAGCGTACCACAAAAGGTATCCTGGATATTATCGATACCTCGGTCCAGGGTCATGTGGCCATAAGCTCTGCTTATGTGGGGCTTATTCCCAGCAGCTATGGTTCCAGCAATCTGTATATTTTCAACAGCGGTACCCATGAATCGGTAGTACAAGTGAATCTCGATGAGGGTTATAAAACCAATATCGATGAGCTGAAAGATAAGCTGCGTCATGCGATCAAGGCTGCCTATCCCGATGTGCGTATATCATTTGAACCCATAGAGCTGACCGAGAAGATCATGGCCCAGGGTGCTTCGACGCCCATTGAAGTGCGTGTTTTGGGCAAAAATTTTGAAGAGATCAAAGCATATGCCGGGCAACTGGTCGACAGTTTGAAAAATGTAAGCTATTTAAGAGATGTTCAGATCGTACAGCCTTTACACTTTCCCACGATCAGGATCAATATCGACCGCTTCCGGCTGGCCCAAATGGGGCTTACGATCAATGAAGTGGCCCGTAGTATTACCGATGCCACTTCTTCCAGCAGGTTTACGGAGAAAGTGCAATGGCTGGATACCAAGGTAGCTTATACGTACCAGGTACAGGTGCAGGTGCCGGAATACCTGATGAATTCGATACAGCAGCTTCAATCCGTTTCTTTGGTAAAGGGACAGGAAAGGCCTGTACTATCCGATGTGGCACAAATGACGATCGATACGCTTCCCGGCGAGTATGACCGTTCGGGCCCGCGCCGCTTCCTGACTGTAAGCGCCAATATATACCGGAAAGACCTGGGGACAGCCACTGCAGCGGTGCAAAGAGCAATCGATAACCTGGGAACACCGCCTAAAGGCCTGGTAACGGAGATCAAAGGGATGTCTTCCCTGCTTACGGAAACGCTGGACACTTTACAGACCGGCCTGCTGGTGGCCATTATCGTGATCCTTTTGCTGCTTGCCGCCAATTACCAGTCATTGGGTGTCGCGGTATCCGTTCTGTCTACGGTACCTGCCGTATTGCTAGGGGCTATGCTGCTGTTGCTCCTTACCGGGGCTACGCTCAACCTGCAATCCTATATGGGTATTATAATGGCCGTAGGGGTCTCGGTGGCCAATGCCATCCTGATCGTTACCAATGCCGAAGCCCTGCGATCGGAATACAAAGACCCCTTTAACGCCGCAACTGTGGCTGCAGGTATCAGACTAAGGCCCATTTTAATGACCAGCCTGGCCATGACGGCAGGTATGATCCCTATGGCCAGCGGCATGGGCGAAGCCGGCGACCAGTCGGCGCCTTTAGGCCGCGCCGTTATTGGCGGACTAATCGCATCAACGTTTGCCGCCTTATTGATCGTGCCATTGGTATATGGCTGGGTAAGGCAGAAATCTTCTTTTAAACCGGTCTCTTTATTACCGGAGGCCGATAACTATTAAAATGAAAAACATGAAATGGAATAGCATCGCACTGGCATTGGCCGTACTTATGGCCTCCTGCTCGGAAAGCAATCACAGCAGGAAGCCGGATGTCCGCCAGGAAAAGCCCCGTTTAAATTATCCGCTGGCAACAGTCCGTAAAGGAGGGGTGGCAACCACCGTTAAGCTACCGGCGCAACTGGCGGCTTACCAGGAAGTCAATATCTTTCCCAAGGTCAACGGTTATGTGCAAAGTGTCCTGGTCGATATTGGGTCAAAAGTGACGAAAGGCACGCTCCTCCTGACGTTGGAAGCGCCGGAGTTACAACAATCCGTCCTGGAAGCCAAAGAAAAATATGCCAAGGCCTTTGCCGACTACACTATCGACAAGGAGCATTACGAACGGCTATTAGTTGCCGCCAGGACCGCAGGGGCTGTTTCGCCGCTGGATCTCTCGACCCTGAAAGCCAGAATGGATGCGGATAAGGCCGTATGCAGTGCCGAAAAGGCCAATTGGCAAATGCAGCAGACCATGCAGGGCTATTTGCAGGTAAGGGCCCCTTTCAGCGGCGTGATCACCGAGCGCAATATACATCCCGGTATATTGGTAAGCGCCGTAGATAAAGGCAAACCGGTACTGGAGCTGAAGCAAACCGACAAATTGCGTTTACAGGCGGATATACCGGAAACTATTGCCGCAACTTTAAAAGACAAGGATGCTGTGTCCTTTTTTGTCAGTTCTTTCCCCGGGAAAAAAATGATAGGCATGATCAGCCGGAAGGCGGACAATGTGAACCTCAGGTACCGTAGTGAACGGATCGAGGTGGATGTGGATAATAAGGAGGGCCTGCTAACGCCGGGGATGTATGCCGATATTATTCTTGATGCCAAGGGCGATAGTAATGGTTTTTCTGTGCCCAGGTCTGCTGTCGTGATCTCTACGGAAAGAAAATATGTCTTGAAATACAGAAATGGGAAGATCATTAAGGTAGATGTATTTACGGGCAACGAAGCGCCTGATAGTATCCAGGTTTATGGTGATTTAAAGGACGGCGACCAGGTAATTGCCAGGGCCAACGATGAAATCGCAGAGAACTAGATCGGGGATGGGCGTTTGATCTTTATTTATATCTCGCTGCGATGACGCGGTGAGATATAAATAAAACAACTACCGACTATGTTCTATTTATTGAGACGTTGCATGTAATGTCTCAATAAATAGAAAAAATGGGTAGTGCTGCAACTGCGGTTGCGGGCCCAGACAATATATTACTTGGCAATAACCTTAAATCACGTCATGCAGCAGTCTCCGAAGGAACCGAAGCATTTTGGTTGCTTAGATATCAAGAACACCAGAGATTCCTCATTCCACAAGCTGCTCAAGTTACATTCGGAATGACCAGCAGGAGTGTAGCCTGTTTATTGCACACAACGGCGCTAAGCCACAAAGTCACATGAGATTATTATTAAATTCTCTCAGCGCCACCGTGCCGCAGCGAGCAATAACCTGATAATTATAAACTGCTGTACACAAAGCCACGTGCGAAAAGGCTTTCTTCTTTTGATAACGCAAAATCGCGTCATGCAGCGATCTCCGAAGGAACTGAAGCATTTTGGTTGTTATAATACCAGGAATACCCAGGATGCTTCTCGCCGCGGCGTGGCGAGATATGATAAGGCAGAGATGCTAATAATCTACCGGCAGCATTTTACTGTATTCCGTGAGGGACATATGGTCCGACCGTGTAAATGGCTGTTGCGTATTACGTACTTTAATGATCCTGGCAACCTTAAAATCACGGTAATCGGAGCGAAGATGGCACCAGCCTATAAGATGCCAGCTAAAGGCATAAAAAATAAGCCCGATAGGTTCCAGTTGCCGGCAACTGACCTCTTCCTTATTGTTTTTATAATCGATAGTAATGATTTGCTTTGCAGAAATGGATTCCTGCAGTACGGAAAGGTATTCGAGGTTGTTGACCATTCTTTCCGGTACCTGCAACCGGATATTTTCATGCAGGTAATCCATCTTCTCTTTTTGGGAATGCCTTAGTACGGCCTTTACCTTGTTGAGTGCGGTGGAGTAGTGCTTCTTGATAGACCTGTCGGCAAAGCCGGATACCAATGCTTCCATCAGCAGCAATGCATTGGCCTCTTCATTGGTGAACGATACCGGGGAAAGAAAATAACCCTGAACCACGAAATAGCCCTTATTCTGTTCAAAGCTGACGGGAATACCTTGCTCGCATAAGGCCTTGATATCTCTGTAAACCGTACGCACACTGATGTCGAATTTGTCAGCGATCTTTTCCGCGGGCACAAATTTCCGGGACTGCAGCAAAGTAAGGATACCAAAAAGACGATCAATGCGGTTCATAACAGGAACGGTTTCGAATAATACCCCGAAAGTAGTAAAACTAATCCTATTCATGGATCAGAATACGGTCGAACAGGCCGGGGTATTGGACCACCAGCCCATCCTCATCCATCAGGATATCGGCGGTAAAATCTCCGGAATCGTTGGTGAAACGATAGGTATTCTTATCCATCCGTTTGTACAACTGCTGTTGTTTGCTGATCAGGAATTTTGTAATGTCGATATACACAACGTTGATCCTGCAGCTTTCGGCAACGGCAGGCCTGAGGCGGTTTACAGGCAATGTGTTGGTGAAAGGAGAAACGGAAATATCGATATCCAGGCAGCCCTCCAGGTTTTTCCATTCCTTATCTTCCCCGAACCATTTTCCATAGCCGTCGTGCTTTAAAGACAAGGTCTGGTCCATGTTGTACAGGCTGCTCCTGATCTGGAAGGAACGGATCGTCCACTCCAGGTCCAGCTCTATTTCATAATCCATTTTAAAAGGCAGGTATTTGTGATGTCCGACGACAGATGATCTTACCTGGATGTGGTTCTTGTAATTGATGCAACAATATTCCAGACTTTCTGTCGCTATCCCCTTCCATAAGATGTTTTTGATCATATAGGTGTGAATGAATGTAACTAATAGAATATATGCTGTAATTCAGCTGGATAATTTATTCAAAATAAGAGAAATTTATGTAGCTAAATCCGGAACGCAGCTAACGGGCCTGTATTCTTGCGATACAGGCCCGTATAACCGGCTCAAACCCAGCATTATATTTTTTTTCCAAAAAATTACCCAAACGGTGAAAAACTACCGCTGTTTCATATACGTAGCAAACCGGGAACCGGTTTTAACAGGAACAAAAAAATTACAAAATCAAAAGAATAGGGTTCCGGTTAAGCTTCCGGCAAATCCAGTTCAGCTATTGCATCGGCATAATCGTACTGCAAATCTTCGTGCAGTGCCGCAAGTGCTTTATCTATCTTTTTAACCTGTGACCGGTAGAGGTTAAGTAAGGTCGTGCTTTGCCGGAAAGGGATTCCGGAGGTCTTCAATTGCTGGCAGAAATAAAGTAATAAAGCCACTTCTGTTTGCTTTAGCCCCGAGTACCTGATATATTTTGTAGTCAGCCGCAGCACTTTCCTGATGCTTTTCTTGGCCCAGTGCAGGTTGGCCTGGTTCATGCTTTGAAAACCGTCGCGGATCTCCTCTTTCACTTGTTCGATAAAATTTTCCTCGTCCTGCGCTTCAAACAAGAGATAGCTCAGCAGTTCTTTATTTTCCTTTTTGTATTTCACCAGGCGCAGGCATAGCTCTTTCAATACTTTGGGAGGCAATTCCTGGAGTTCCTTCTTGATGGTGGCCACACTGGCGGTATCTATCATAGGTTAAAAATCGAATTCCTTTAATGCCGGATCTTTTAATAAGTGCCGGATCATCTTTTCATGATTCTTTGCGTGGCCATATACCTGCCATGTACTTGTGATGATGTCCCCGATCTTGGTTTGTTTGCCGCGCACCGCTTTTAATTTGTATAGCTTAAATAAACGCTCATATTCCTTTAGCGGATCTTCATGATAAGGATAGACAAGCCGGTAGACGCGGCTATGGTTGAGCCGATCGATAATGCCCTGCAGCGGTACGAGAAACATAAGGACAAACAACACGGCAGCAGTGCCTACCGCGGCCGCCTGGTAATGTCCGGAACCAATGGCCATACCCAAAGCGGCCACCATCCATATGGTAGTCGCCGTGGTAATACCGGCGACCCGGTTATCATCCTTGAAAATGACGCCGGCGCCCAGGAAGCCGATACCGGTAATGATATTGGCGGCAATACGATCGGCATTGTTGGGATCGCCTATCCTTATCGAAAGGATGGTGAACAGGCAGGAGCCGAGGCTTACCAGGATCATTGTACGGAGGCCGGCCGACTTGGACCGGTACTCTCTTTCTGCGCCTATAGCAGCGCCAATAAGCAAGGCCAGCAGGATATGCTTGATGTCTTCCGATAACTGGTATACAATTAACACGGGATATATTTTAGCAAATACAAGTTACGATTTAACGGCTATATTTTATCCTTTCGCAGTGAAAAGATAAGGACACCCAATCCATAGGTGTCCTTACTATTCCAGAGCAGACAGGTTGTTGTTAATCTTCTCCCTGCATCATCAGGTAAGCTTTAATAAAATCATCTATTTCCCCGTCCATCACCGGTTGTACATTACCTACCTCATAATCGGTGCGGTGGTCCTTGATCATTTTATAAGGATGGAATACATAAGAACGGATTTGCGAACCCCATTCGATTTTCTTCTTAGTGGCATTGGTCGCATCTTTCACCTCCTGCCTTCTTCTCAGTTCCTCCTCATACAAACGGCTTTTCAGCATTTGCATCGCTTTTTCCCGGTTACCCAACTGGCTGCGTTCCGTTTGGCATACCACTACAATCCCGGTAGCGATATGGGTCAACATTACCTTGGTTTCCACTTTATTTACGTTCTGTCCGCCGGCGCCGCCGCTTCGGGAAGTTTCCATTTTTACATCGCTATCCTTTACCTCGATATTGATGGTGTCGTCGATAAGCGGGTACACATATACCGAAGCGAACGAAGTATGTCGCCTGGCATTGCTGTCGAAGGGCGATATCCTTACCAGGCGATGCACCCCGCTCTCTGCTTTCAGCAAGCCATAGGCAAAGTCGCCGTCAAACTGGAATGTGCAGGTTTTGATCCCGGCTCCGTCGCCGTACTGCCAGTCCAGCTCCGTTACGTTCCAGCCTTGCTTCTGGCCGTACATACGGTACATCCGGGCAAGAATTTCGGCCCAGTCCTGGCTTTCGGTGCCGCCTGCACCGGAATTGATCACCATTACGGCCGGCATTTCATCTTCGGGCTGGTTGAGGGTAGACTTAAATTCGGCCTCATCTATATCTTTCACCGATTGATCGTAGGCCTCTTTAACCTCTTCTTCGGTGGCTTCGCCCTCTTTCCAGAATTCGAAAAGCGTGGCATAATCGTCTACCGCACCGGCAACCCGCTCATAAAGATCGATCCAGAATTTATTGGCATTCTGCTCTTTTACAACGGCGGTGGCCCGTTCGTTATCGTCCCAGAAGCCGGGGGAAAGGCTGAGCTGACGGTCGCTTTCAAATTTAGCTTGCCGCTCTTCCACCTTTAAGTATTTGTTCAGGTTGGCGACCCTTTCGCGCAACTCTTTTAATTGTTCAATTGTCATAACCGGCCGCAAAGATACGACGAAACAGATGATTGTGGAAAAAGGCAAATACGCCCCCGGCATTGTAACGGTTTTATACAATTTTGAGAAGAACAGCGGTAGCAATTTTGCCCCATTAAAACCGCGAAGAAGCATATTGACCGCCCCTGGCAGCGTATAGTTATCGTTTTGTCGCCTGTAAGTGACCATGGTCTGCATTATAGTTGTTTCGTCGGAAAAAAGAACAGGGCCCTGCATGATAAAATAATTTGCGGCCCAATTGAACCCATCTCTTAATCAAAAGAATTACTCATGAACCACAGAAAACTGTTGGGCGGCCTGGTGCTGCTGGCACATTTTTCATCCGGGAGCCTGTACGCCCAGCTCCACACACAAATGTCCGTGAACGCAGCCGCGCCCCGGAAAAACATAAGCCCCTATATCTACGGTACCAACGATGCCTATGCCCATGCCGGGGCCAAAAGGCTGGGCGGCAACAGAACGACTTCCTACAACTGGGAACAGAATGCTTCGAATGCGGGGAGCGACTACATCCACAACAGCGACGATTGGCTCCCCTGGCATTTTGGAGTGCCGGACAGCATTTACAATAAGCCGGCATCGACTATTGTGCATTATCACCGTACCGCATTGCAGCAAGGAGCTTACTCCCTGATTACTTTGCCTATGGCTGGTTATGTAGCCGCCGATATTAACGGAAGTGTTTCTATCGCAGATGCGGCCCCTTCCGGCAGGTGGAAAGCCGTCAGGAACAGGAAAAATGCAGCCTTCAGCCTGCAACCCAATGTAAACGACGGGCAGATCTTCGTAGACGAAGAGCTCAATTATCTTTTCAGCAAATTCGGGAAAAGCAATACCCCTACGGGGATCAAGGGTTATTCGCTCGATAACGAGCCTTGCCTGTGGTCCAGTACCCATCCTTTGCTTTGGGGAACAACCGGCGTTAGCGTACAACAACTGATGCAGCGTTCTTTTGCCCTGGCCGAGACCATTAAGGACATGGATGCCACAGCCGAGGTATTCGGACCTTCTTTATACGGTGTAACTGCTTATCATAACCTGCAGTTTGCTTCGGATTGGGACCAGGTAAAAGGGAATAATGCTTACTTTATTGAATACTACCTGGCCAAGATGAAAGAAAAGGAAGTACAGACTGGTCGCAGGCTGCTCGATGTACTGGACTTGCATTGGTATCCCGAGACCAATTTTAAATATGGTAATCAAAGACCCACCAATAACCTCAACGACCGTAATTCGGTAGCCGCCAGGCTGGAAATGACCCGCTCGCTCTGGGATTCGACTTATGTGGAACCTACCTGGATCGGCAACGATCATGCTGGAGCTTTGCTGCCGCTGCTGCCCAAGCTCAAAGGGATGATTGCAGCCAAATACCCCGGCACCAGGCTGGCGCTTACAGAATACAGCTATATGGGGCTTAGCCATATTTCCGGCGCCATAGCCCAGGCCGATGCCCTGGGTATATTCGGGCAGCAGGATTTGTACATGGCCAATTATTGGGGCGCCGTGGAAGGTTATGTCAAAAGCGGTTTTGATATCTTCCGTGATTACGATGGCCAGGGCGGGGCTTTTGGTAATAAATCGATTGCTACGGCAGCTACCGACCGCACCAACGCTGCCGTGTATGCTTCGGTACAGGACAACGACGAGACCCGGATGCATGTGGTGGCCATCAACAAAAACCAGGACAGTAGTCTGACGGCTACCATACAAGTGAACGGGGCTTTCCAGTACAAAAGCGCAAGGGTATGGATACTTGATGGCCGGGGTACTGCTATACGCAGGGCCAAAAATGTACGCCGGATCAGCAACAATACTTTCAGCTATGAGTTGCCGGCTATGAGTATCGCTCATTTCGTACTTACGGATGAAGATCTTTATGTACAACCTTTTGTAGATACCCTCTATGCCAGCGCTCCTTCCGGCTATTCTGACGGTAATGCGCAACTGCTTCTTAAAGCAACGGTGCTGGATGGCGACAATAACCTGGATTCGGTATATGTAGACCTGAGCAGCATAGGTGGCAGCGCCAAGGCTATGATGATACGCCAGGCCGATACTTTTTCCTTGTTGCACAGGATACCAGCCAATACGGCTTCCGGTTTAAAAGATCTGGTACTGACAGCCCGCGACCAAAATGGTAACCGCGTGCAGGAAAGCCTGCAGTATCGGGTGATCAAAAAGAAAGCGCCCCTGGTGATCTGGAATGGCGATAATGTGGATGGCGGCGAACCTTACATTTTTTACGATGAAAGCGATGCGCATGCGGGGGAAATGTTTACCGAAAAACAGGCTGCCGGTGGCAACAAACAACCGGGAAATATCCATCTGCGGTTTATTCATGATGCGGATAAATGGAATTCGGCGGCCTGGAGGTTTGATGGAAACCCTGGTGGGGCAAGGGATATAAGCGAATATGGCTATGTCGAATTTTACATCAAATCCAACGCACCCAAAGGAGCCGACCTTGAGATCAGCTTTACAGATGCCTCTGCCGCCATGAATTCATCCAATGGTATTATGCTGAAAGCAGGGGGCTACCTGAGTGATTTCAGCCCTTATCAATATTCCAGGGTTCGTATCCCGGTATCGGCGCTGGGCAGGAACCTTGACCTGGGAAAACTCTGGCAGATCAATATTAATACTAATGCCGCCGCCGAAGGCTTCGACGTATGGATAGACGACATTGCTGCTTACCCCTATACCAATACCCCTGTACAACCGTTGTTCCTTACTGCTTCCGTTAATCCGGGGGCCGCTTATGCCGACAATGAAACGGTGATAACCCTTAAGGCTACTGCAACAGACCCCGACAACAATATCAACACGGTTACAGCCGATCTTTCCCTGGTCAACAAGGGAAATGCGAAGAGGCTGGTTGCCGATGCCAACGGTGTATTCCAGACTACTTTCACCATCCCAGAAAACATTTCGGGTGGTACAGTAGATGTACGGTTTACGGTTACCGACCTGAACTATAATTTCCGCGACACCGTAGTAAAACTCAGGGTCAACAAGCCGGCCAGCACCGAGGTTATATGGGATGGCGACCAGGTAGGCGGCGGAGCAGCCTGGGTAAGCAACGATCCTTTATCTTCTTATACGGTCGAAAACACAGGTGGCCACAACGAGCCCAAAGCGATGCACATGAGGCTACAGCACGATCAGAACGATACCTGGGCGGCAGTGGTGCTGGACTGGAACGAAGGTACCGGTAACAATCATATCGTTGATCTCAGCGATAAACGTTACCTGAATCTTTACCTTAAAGTACCCGATGCACCGGCTCAATTTGATCTGATGCTCTTCCTGAGGGACAAAAACAATAATGAGTCGCGCACATTCTGGTTGAAACAGGAAGGCTATATCAGCAATTATACCAATAACTACCAGTTGTTGCGTATCCCTATCGACAGCTTGTTGAAAGATGCCGCTATGGACCCGCATGCTGTTACCAAAATCGGTTTCCTGGCAGAGCATATTACAGGCAACCAGGCTACGCTATGGATAGATGATATTGTGGCGGGCGGAAGTGCCGTTGCGGATGTACAATTTACAGTACAGGCGGCCAATTGCGGTGCTAATGGCAGTATCCTGGCGCAGACCGGGGCCGGCAGCCCATCCGGGTTAAAGTATTATCTCAAAAATAAAGCGAATCCGGCAGGTATCCATCAGCCCCTGTTCAGCAACCTGTCGCCGGGAACCTACGAAGTTGTTTTGAAAACTGATTCAGGATTTGTGTACCGGGAGCTGGTACAGGTGCCTGGCAGTGGCGCTCTTAAAGTAAGCGGTGTAGCGGATAGCGCGGGTAATGTGGTAGTGACAGTTGCCGGTGGGACGGGTGCTTACCGTTACCGATGGTCTAACGGCAGCGACCACCGGGATCTGGAACATGCTGCTTCCGGTAATTATACGCTGACTGTTACGGATACCCTGAGTGGCTGTATCATAAGCAAGACGTTTAAAGCGGTGAATCCGGGGGTGAAACTTACCTTGTTCCCTAACCCGGCCAGCTCCTTTATCAATGTCACGTACGAAGTCACCGATGTCCTGAGCGGGTCGGTAATCCTTACGATCGTTGACAAGTTTGGGGCAGTGAAGTACACACGTACCGAGACCGGTAGTGCGGGCACGGTACAAGTGCCTACAGCGTCGCTTGTGACAGATACCTATTTCCTGCAGGTAAATGTCAATGGTAGGAACTACAGCCGTCCCTTTGTAGTGCAATAAATAAACACGGTATAATGGTGCATAAGATTAGGCGGGCCTGGAAGGCCCGCCTAATGCATTAAAAGATATTATTGAGGTTCTTTACCAGCCACTGGCCAGCACATCGGCAATATGCATGGTTTTCATCTTCAGCCCTTGTTTCTGGATATAAGTATCGATGTGCATCAGGCAGGAAAGATCGGTGGAGATCATGCAATCGGCGCCGGTTTCTATAGCACTTTTTACCTTGGTATAGGCCATGCCTGTAGATATAGGCTCATATTTTACGGCAAAGGTACCACCGAAACCACAGCAGGTTTCACATTCCTTCATCTCTGTAAGCTCCAGCCCTTTGACCTGCTCCAACAATTGACGCGGCTGGCTTTTTACACCGCATTCCCTCAGGGTGCCACAGCCATCGTGATAAGTAGCCTTGGCATGCAGGGTAGCGCCCATGTCGGTCACATGCAGTACATTGACCAGGAATTCGGTGAATTCGAAAAGGTGGGTCTTTACTTTTTTGACATCGTTATGCTCTGCCGAATTGTCGAATAGCCTCTGGTAGTAATTGCGCACATAGCCGGTGCAGGAGCCGCTGGGCGCCACGATATAATGATCGTTTGCGGAGAAGTCTTTCAGGAATTTTTTGCCGATCGACCGGGCTTCGTCCCAATAGCCGCTATTAAAGGCGGGCTGTCCACAACAGGTTTGCTGAGGGTTGTACTGTACTTCGCAATTAAACTTTTCCAGTACTTTAACCATATTAAAGCCTGTTTCGGGAAATAACTGATCGACAAAACAGGGGATAAATAATTCAACTTTCATACTTCAGATTTATAGTCGGGACAAACACGCCCTCTTTAATCCAACAGCCGCAACAGTCTGTTGTCCATCATCTGGAAAAGGTGCAGGGGCTGATGGGTGCGCCAGGCTAGGTATTCCTGCAGGAAAATGTACCGGCTGATCTTTGCTTGCCGGATCTCGTCGTGCGAATGTGCCGGCATGTTCAGGAATACGATCCAGCCGCCTTCTTCGGCAATATCTTCGTACCATTCTTCGTAATAGCTTTCGTCGCTGCTGTGAAAGTTCAATACATTTTCTGTAATCAGGATAAACTTGTAGATACCTTTGGCGATCATCGGGTCGATAATGCTGCGTTTAAGCTGCATGATGTCGTTTTCGACGGCATCGTTCCATTCACCGATGAATTCTATGATGGCAAAATTCTGGTCGTAGTCGAGATACAGCACTTTGAGGTACAGCGTACGGGATCCGAATTCATCCCATTGGGGATGGATATAGTAATTGTACACGGTATTGGAAAATTCAAACTCACTGTGTTCTTTCCCATAAAGCGGCGATAATTCATCGTCCTCCGCTGTGTACAAATGACGCCAGTTATGGTAAGGTTCTAATTCATGCATATGGTCTTTCTTCCGTTCAACCTTTAACAATAAACCAGGGAATTGGTTAAGCCCGGGGCATCATTTCTTGATGACCCCGAGCCATATCCGGTTATTTTATCTGTGCGCTGCCGTACTTGGCCTGCCAGTCCATAATACCGCCTGTTACATTTACCGTTTTGCCAAAGCCCATAGTCTCCAGCAACATACAGGCTTCCATGCTGCGTTTGCCGCTGCGGCAATGCACGATTACCTCTGCGTCTTTCCAGTCATCGATACCGTCGGTATCCATCAGACGCAACTTGCTCAGGGGCAGCAGGTGGGCGCCTATATTGCTTTCGGCATATTCGTCGGCTTCTCTTACATCCAGTATATGCAGATTTTCGCCGGCGTCGAGGCGGGCTTTCAGTTGTTCTACGCTTATGTTTTCCATAATCAGTTTTATTATCGGGTTTTAAATGGCTGCAAAGGTAAATTTTCTGCCAACATCTGCATAAAAAGATCTCCTGCCGCAACTTTATAGCCCGATTGCTGTTGAGTAAAATGTACGAACTAAATTAAGCATAATTTTTGAGGTAAATCCGGCTTTTAAGCTACAGAAATAAGCGTTATTCACTTAAATACAATCACAATGAGATTTTCGAAATTCACGGCCGGTGTGGTTTCCGGTTTTGTTTTGGGTTTATTGCTGGCGCCTGAAAAAGGGGAGCAGACCCGCAAAAGGGTCAAAGAAACTGCGGAAGCCTGGAAACACAGGCTGAGCAACCTTTTTGGTAAAGGGGAAGGCGAACTGGACGAGCTGAAAGATATTCTTGAGAATGAGGCGGAATCGCTGAGCCATGAAGTAAGGCAACGCTTATTGCGCCTGGTGGAGGAGAACCGCAAGACCTACCAGGAAGCCAGGCAGCAATCTTTGTCCTGAACAAGTAAGCCCTGTGCTGCGTCCGGTACCGGACGCAGCACAGGGTATGATCGTTTTAATTGACCTGGTTGATATTACCGGCACCCGAAATGTCTTTTTTAATGGAAGAAGGGCTGCCTTTGTACGATACCTCGCCCGAACCGCTAATGCTTACTTCCAGGGATTGCCCTGCATAAACCTCGGCCTCGCCCGAACCCGATATGTCTACCTTGGTATGATCGGAAAGCAGTGGGAAGCTGTGGATAACGGTGTTGCCTGAACCCTCGACGGAGAAATAGGCGGCCTTGCCTTTTAACGTTATCTCGCTAGCACCGCTGGCCTCAATCGCCAGTTTGTTGACCTCAACATCCAGTTGGGAGCTGCTGGCGCCACTCAGGTCCAGCTTGATCACATTGCCCTTGATATTGCCCTGGCTGATGTAATTGCAGGCTCCGGATCCTTCCAGTGCCTGGAAATCGGGGGCCGTGATGTACACTTTAATATCTTTCGTCGGGTTGATATTGACGCCATCTTTTAAGCCTATCACCAATTTGTCCCCTTCTCTGGTTACCTTCATCAGCTTCAGGATATTTTCTTCTGCATCGATCCTGATGCTATAATCAGGTCCTTGTTTCAGGTAAATATTCATTGCCGAGCCGGCATCTATATCCTTAAATCCCGTTTCGGTAAAGCTTTTGCTGGTCATATGGCCGTTACCCCTTATGCTGTTCATATTGCAGGCAGCGAGGGTAATGACGGCCAGGGACGCGGTGAGTACAATCTTTTTCATATGTTGGTGTATGTGGAAGGTGAGTCCCGTGTTGGTAAAGCCCGGTTTTTACGGGGTTAATATAATTTCAATTTTCCAAGGCGATCCATTTCCTTGTGCAGTATCTGGTCGAAGGCTTTAAGCCTGGCTTCCCTGTTGCGGTAGATCAGGCGGTGGTCGAGCACTGCTTTACCTATAGCCTGCACATCGTCTTCGATCACAAAATTACGTCCCTTTACCAGGGCATAAGCACGCAGGCAGCGCAGGAAAGCAATACCAGCACGGGTACTGGCTCCCAGGCTGATTTCGGGATGTTCCCGGGTACCTCTTACGATATTGGCTACGGCCTGTATCAGCTCGTCGTGGACAAAAACCTGGTCTACTTCTTGTTGCAGGCTAAGGATATCTTCAAGGCTCAATACCTGTTGGAGGTGCTCGAGGTTATCCTGGATACGGTTATAGTTATGATAGATTTCTATTTCCGTACCTGCATCCACATAGCCGAAATAGATCTTCATGAAGAAGCGGTCCAGTTGTGCGGCGGGTAGGGGATAGGTACCTTCCATTTCGACCGGGTTCTGGGTCGCTATGGTAAAAAACAGATTTTCCAGCTTCGTAGTTGTATCGCCTACTGTGATCTGCCCTTCGGCCATACACTCCAGTAGGGCGCTCTGTACTTTGGGGGAGGCCCTGTTGATCTCGTCGGCGAGCAATACGTTACAGAACAACGGCCCTTTTTTGAATACAAAATCGGCATTGCGCTCATCGAAGAGGTGCGAGCCTATAAGGTCCATCGGCAGCAGGTCGGGCGTGAATTGTATCCTTTTGAAGATAACACCGCCGCCTGCGCCCTGCCCGCTTACGGCATGTGCCAGTGTACGGGCGAGTACGGTTTTGCCTGTCCCTGGATTGTCTTCCATCAGCACATGGCCTTTGGCCAGCAGGCAGGTGATCACCATTTCGATCTGCAAACGTTTGCCCCTGATTACAGTTTCCATATGCTGGATCAGTTGCGGGATACGTTCCTGTGCGGTTCCGGCAGTACCGGAGCTGTATTCTTCCATTGAAAATAGTTCAGATTTACAAGGTACAATGTTAACGATTTATTCGATCGGTATCTTTGCCGTCCTGTAAAATTTTATGTGAAAGAAAGGCGGGGATGCCCGTCTCCGAAAAGGTTTGATCCTTTACCTGCTCTTGCGTTCAGGATTCCCATTTCACTTCGGAGTAAGCCACTTCGCCGGCCATGGGCGGGTTTAATTTGCGTATCGCTACCTGGATACGGCTGCCCGGATAGCTGCTTTCTACGCGGTTTACGATACGCTGGAGCAATGTTTCGAGCAAGGCTGCGGGTTCTTTTACCGCTTCGGCTGCAATGGCATGCAGTACGGTATAGTCGATCAGGGGAAGATTATCGATAGCCGCTTCTTGTGATACGGACAGGAAAATTTCAATTTCATTGTGTATAAAAGCCTCCTGCGGGTACAGGCCTACTGGTGCACAAAAACGGACACCCGATAAAGAAACGGTAAGCATGGGATTGATATAAGCCTCAAAGCTAAAATAATATTCGGTAAGATGTTAGATATGAGATGCAGGACATAAGATAATAGACCTTAGATTATAAGCAGTACAAGATATCTGATATCTAACATCAAAAAAAAGCCGGTGATCCTAATAGGTCACCGGCTGTATAATATAGCGGGAAAAATTAATAACCGAAAATCTCGTTCAGGTTCAATTTTTTAAACTCACCCAGCTTGCTCATGTCTTCTTCTTTAAGCTTGTCCTGGCTGGCAACAATGCAATAAGTATAAGGTTTGTTGCTCAGTTCCTTGTCGTGGAAGCTTTTCAGGTCGGCAAAAGTAAAGGCCGGAGTAGCATCGTAGATATTTTTACGGATGTCGTAATCTCTGCCCATACGTTCTGCTCCCAGGTAGCTAAACAGGATGCCGTCTTCGGTGATCCTTTCGGTAGCCAGTGATTTGCGCAGACCTTCTTTAGCGTTTTCCAGGGCTTTGTCCGATTGCGGCAATACATTCAACAGTTCATTCATGCCGAGTACAGCCTCGTTGAATTTATCGGCTTGTGTACCTACATAAGCCATAACGCCATTGCGGTATTCTTTGCGGGCCGGCATCGTGAACTGTGCGTAAGTAGAGTAGGCGAGGGCCTTGGACTCACGGATAGTCTGGAACACGATAGAACCCATGCCGCCACCAAAGTATTCGTTGAACATAGAGATCACCGGTTGCTGGGCAGCATTGTATTTTTCCGCATTCCTTACCCAGAATACTTCAGCCTGTACCATTTCATAGTTGGCAAACAGTACTTGTTTCTTGCTCTGGTCCTGCTGTGTAAACACTTTGGCTGCCGGAAGCGGTTTAAAGCTGGCAGGAGCAGGATGTACTTTTTGCATGGTAGCAGCCAGTTCGCCGGCAGTCTTAGGTCCGTAATACAAAATACGGTGCTGGTAATCGGCGAGGTTATGCAAGGCAGCCACCAGGTCGTCGGCGGTAAGGGCTTCCAGTTCTGCATCGCTCAACTCGTTGTTGAATGGGTTCTGAGCGCCATACAAGGCGTAGCTGCGCAGGCCGGACATGATCGCACCTTTGTTTTGCTTTTTGTTCAGGCGTGCTTTTTTAAGACGCGCTTTGTAAGCAGTCAATGCTTCCTGATCGGGCTGGCAATTGCGCAACAGGTCTTCGAACATGGTCACTGCCTTGTCGAAATTATCCTGCAAGCCATCGATAGTAACTGTTGTGTTTTCACCGTTTACGGAAATGCGGAAAGAAGAGGCGATCTTGTAGAAATCGGTGCTGATCTGTTCTGCAGTTTTGTTTTTGGTGCCCAGGTATTCCAGGTAGTTGGCTGCGATAGGCAGCACTTTGCTGGACCAGCTACCGGTCTCGTATTGGTAGTATAAGCGGAACAAAGCATTGTCTTTGTTCTGTACGGCCATTACTTCATAGGGTCCTGATTTTGCCCTTTGGATATTTTTCTTATAATCTACCCATACCGGTTCGATCTTGTTTTCCGGCATAGCATTTACTTTCTTCAGGAAGTCGGATTGTGCTTCGCGGTTTACTTCAACAGGCGTAATGGGTGGTTTTTCCACTTTTACAATGCTGTTGTCTTTACCCTGGCGCTTGTACACGGCAACATAGTTATTGCCCAGGTATTTGTTGGCGAAAGCAACGATGTCGGCTTTGCTGATCTTGCTCAGGTCATTTACATAAGCTACTTTATCCCTCCAGTCTGTTTCGTCGGTGAAGTTGCTCATGAGGTTATTGGCACGGCTGGAGTAGTTCTCATTTTCTTCCAGGATCCTTTTCTTCTCATTATTCACAATAGAAGAGATCAGGTCGTCGGGGAAATTGCCTTTCTTCAGGTTGTCCAGCTCTGCCAGCAGGAGATTTTTTACTTCATCCAGCGATTGTCCTTCTGTAGGACGTCCCTGCAGGATCAATACGCTGTAATCTTTCAATACATAAGGGAAAGCTGAAGCACCGAGCAGCTTTTGCTTCTGCACCAGGTTGAGGTCGATAAGACCGGCAGAACCATTGGCCAGGATATTGCCTACCAGTTCCACCATTTGCGCATCTTTGGTAGCGGCGCCGGGGAAACGGAAGCCCATCATAATGTTCTCGGGATCGGGTCCTGTTACCTCTTTGTTGATCGGGCTGCTGATCGGTTTTTCGGGATCAAATTTATAAGGAGGAACAGCTTTGCTCTGCATATAGCCGAAATCCTTGTCGATACGGGCGATTACCTGGTCGGGGTTAAAATCGCCCGACATAATGATACCCATGTTATTGGGCACATAATAGGTGTTGAAGTATTTCCTGATTTGCACCAGGGAAGGGTTTTTCAGATGCTCTACCGTACCTATGGTGGTTTGTTTACCATAATTGTTGTCCGGGAAAATAGAAGCAAACATCATTTCGAATTGTTTGCGGCCATCATTATCCAGGCCCCTGTTTTTCTCTTCATATACTGCCTCCAGCTCGGTATGGAAGATACGCAATACAGGTGCGCGGAAACGTTCGGCCTGTACGGCCAGGTATTTATCGATAGCATTGCTGGGCACGTCTTCGGTGTACACCGTCTGCTCAAAAGAGGTGAAGGCATTGGTACCCTTGGCACCCATGGCACCCATCATTTTATCGTATTCGTTGGCAATGGCAAATTTGGCTGCCTCGCCCGAAACGCGATCGATCTCTTTGTATATTTCTTTACGTTGGGCTACATCGGTTGTCTTGTTGTACTTTTCGTAAAGGGCATCTATCTGGTCCAGGAGCGGTTTTTCTTTGCTCCAGTCCAGGGAACCATAACGGTCGGTGCCTTTAAACAAAAGGTGCTCCAGGTAATGTGCCAGGCCCGTATTGGTGGCCGGATCGGTTTTGCTTCCTGCTTTTACGGCGATATAAGTCTGTACCCTGGGCTCTTTTTTGGATGGGCTCAGGATAACTGTAAGCCCGTTTTTCAAAGTATAAAAGCGGCTTTGGGTGGGGTCATTCGCCACATACTTATAGGAATAGCCGCCGGAAGTGGCTTGCTTCCATTCCATTTTTTGCTGGGCAAAAGAGCCATGAACCACACCCACGGTAAGGGTCGCGGCTATGGCCAGGGAACGTAATAACTTCATATTGGGTAGCATTTGTTTTGATAAGAAGCCAAAAATAACGGCTATTTAATCCTTTTCACAAATTCTAAGGCATTATTTCTGCTTTCTTTAATAAAAATCCCCCTGTTGGGGTAGAAGGAGATTGCCGTTCTTTCTTTTCTTATTATAAAAAAGAGTAAAGTGGTGTCTTGCACCCACCTGTTTGGGACGGTAAAAAGACCTAGTATTAAAGACGTATTTCCCTAGTGCTAAAGACGTATTTATTGTACTACTGCAGATTTTGTGCAGTGGCCCCGGATAGTTTCGCATTTCATTAAACCCTAAAACTATTCTTATGAAGAAGTCAAAAATTGCGCTGAACAAAAAATTGATCCTGGTAAAAGACCAGGTTGTTTCTCTTGAAGACCGGCAAGCCGGCGATGTACTGGGAGGCGCTACTACCGATTGTGCTATCCAGACAATAGCGATCAATTGCAACGTGGCGACAAGGCTTTGCCCGCCGCTCAGCAGGATCATCGCCTGCGTTACCAGCCCGGTAACCCTGGCTTGTAAGTTTTGTCATTAACGCGGGAACTTTACCCGATAACCAATAACAACTAATCACCATTTTTATTTTTTAAACCTTTAAACCCTGTTTTATGAAAAAGACTAAAATAGCATTCAGCAAAAAACTGCTGCTGTCCAAAGACACCATTACCAGCCTGAACAATGACCAGATGGGCCATGTAGCCGGCGGTGCTGCTTCTGTGAACATCTGCGCCCAAACCGACAATTGCCCGGTGATCAAAACGGTTATCTGTCCTGTCATTGAGACTGCAGGATGTGTATCCCGCCGTCACACCTGGTGCTGGGTAGCCGGTGGCTCCTGCCAGTAAAGGAGTATGTATCCGAAGCGATCCCGATGTTTTGCATTGGGATCGCTTTGTTTTATTTAGGAGATTGGGGCAGGAACATAAAGTAGACCGCACCGATAATAAAAAGGAAGGCCACCAGGTAATTCCAACGGAATGGCTCTTTAAGGAAAACCAGGGCAAAGATGAAAAAGACACCCAGGGAAATAATTTCCTGGATCGTTTTCAATTGGAAAGGGCTGAAGCCTTCGAGTTTGCCGAAGCGGTTATTGGCCGGGACCATAAAGACGTATTCAAAAAAAGCGATGCCCCAACTGATCAGTATCAGCTTGATCAGGGGCATGTTGGAGGTATCTTTCTTCAAATGGCCGTACCAGGCATAGGTCATAAAGCAATTGGAAGCCAGGAGGCAGAGGATCGTACGCATAGCTTATCGATATTCGCCTGCAAATATTCATCTTTTTGGGTAAATACAAGGTCACTTTATCTTTTACCTTATCCCGATGCTAAAATATTGACACCGAAAATGAGAATTGAATCATTTCACTTACTTTTGAGCCTCTAAAAATTGTAAAACTCATGCAAGTCTGGAAAGATTATCTTGAAACCAACAAAGACCGTTTCCTGGAAGAATTACTGGATCTCTTACGTATTCCATCTGTAAGCGCCGACAGTAAATATAAAGAAGATGTAGCCCGTTGTGCCGAAGCCGTAAAAGAGCATATGCTCGCCGCGGGTTGCGATAAGGCTGAAGTATGTCCTACTGCGGGGCATCCTATCGTCTATGGGGAAAAGATGGTCGACCCTAAACTGCCTACAGTATTGGTATATGGCCACTATGATGTGCAGCCGGCCGATCCGCTGGACCTTTGGCATAGCGGCCCTTTTGATCCCGTGATCAAAGACGGCAAAATATATGCCCGTGGCGCCTGCGACGATAAAGGACAAATGTTTATGCACATCAAAGCATTTGAGGTGATGAACAAAACCAATACGCTGGCCTGTAATGTGAAAATGATGATCGAAGGCGAAGAGGAAGTAGGCTCCGATAACCTGGGTAAATTCCTGGAGGCCAATGTAGAAAAGCTGAAAGCCGATATCGTATTGATCTCCGATACTTCTATGATCAGCATGGAAAGCCCTTCTATCGAAAGCGGCCTGCGCGGACTGGCTTATATGGAAGTGGAAGTAACCGGTCCTAACCGTGACCTGCACAGCGGTGTGTATGGCGGCGCAGTAGCTAACCCGATCAACCAGTTGTGCAAAATGATCGCATCGCTGCACGATGAGAATAACCACATCACAATCCCTGGCTTCTACGATAAAGTGCTTGACATGAAAGCGGAAGAGCGCGACGAGCTGAATAAAGCACCCTTCGACCTGGAAGAATACAAAAAAGAGCTGGACGTTAAAGAAGTGATGGGCGAGCTGGGCTATACTACGTTGGAGCGCACCGGTATCCGTCCTACTTTGGATGTAAACGGTATCTGGGGCGGTTATACCGGCGAAGGCGCCAAAACGGTATTGCCTTCCAAGGCCTATGCCAAGATCTCGATGCGCCTGGTGCCTAACCAGATCAGCAAAGAAATATCCAACCTGTTCAGCGATCATTTTAAAAAGATAGCCGCTCCCGGTGTAACGGTAAAAGTAACCCCACACCATGGTGGCGAACCAGTTGTAACGCCTACAGACTCTCCTGCTTACCAGGCAGCGGCCAAAGCCATCAAAGCTACTTTTGGCAAAGATCCGATCCCTACCCGCGGCGGTGGCAGCATTCCGATCGTGGCCTTGTTTGAAAGTGTGCTGGGATTGAAGACCGTATTGCTGGGCTTCGGGCTGGATAACGATAATATCCATTCGCCTAATGAGAAATATGATGTGTTCAATTACTATAAAGGCATTGAAACCATTCCTTTCTTCCACAAATACTTTGCGGAAAGCAAAGCTTAAAAATAATTGTATTGTTTTTAAAACCGCCTCCGGGCGGTTTTTTATTGACGTTATGTAAATATTTTTATTTTAAGCATGTTATTTTTATTTTTTTTGTTAACACTTTCGTAAGGCATTATGCCTAATTTTGTCATGAAATCTTAAAAACCATGAAAAGAATACTTTTATTGTTGTTTGTCCTGTCTTTCTGGGATAAAAATGCACTGTATGCACAGTTAGGCAGCTATGACTTCAGCCAGACACTCGGGACTTATACACCGATCAATGGTACAGTTCTTGTGGACGGAACTACGTTAGCGGTCAATAATTTTTATAATAGCAGCATTGTTACCATACCTCCTTTTGTGTACAATGGGCAGGCTTATGATAGTTTGATCATTTCCGCAAACGGAACCATGCAGTTTGCAGATATTCCTACTTCACCGGTTGGCATCATCAATCCGTTTTATACGAGCCTGACGAAAGTGTACAGTTCTGCCTTATCTAACATTCAGTACCAGACAATAGGTAACGAAACAATTGTCCAATGGTCGGGATTCAAGAGAGCAAATTGTACGGAGAGTTTTGGCTTTCAGGTAAGGCTGAATCATCTTAGTGGTTCTATAACTTTTGTTTACCAGCTCGATATGGTCCCCGATGCGGCAGTAACCAACCAGCCGTTGGTGGGGCTCAGGCTTGGGACCATATTCAATAACAGAAAGGTAGACGAGGTAACAGGGAACTGGGATGCTTCCGCAGCAGGTGAGTCGGGAGCATCCTGCAGGTTTACCAGTAATGCTAGCAACCCCAGGTATTTTACCACGGGGCAGACCTATACATGGACACCTTCTGCTTGTCCTTATGGCTATGGGACATTAGCTTTTGGCCCGGCAACAGCTTCTACCATGACGGTGAACTGGCAGTCGGCCAATCCCGGTGATTATTTGCTGGAATATGGCCCTGCAGGTTTTACCCCGGGTTCGGGAAATGTGGCAGGTGCCAATGGTACTGTTATAGATCCTGCTGTAATGCCGCTCACTATTCCCGGGTTAACGCCCAATAATTCTTACGATGTGTATTACCGTAAGAATTGTACGGTATCATCGAATGGCTATAGTAATAACAGTCCCAAAGCCACCTTTAAACAAGGGTATTGTACCTTTAGTAGTGTTAACCCTAACTATTATATCAAAGATTTCAGTACTACAGGGGCTACGATCAATATCAATAATCTAAATTCAGGTTATTCCCCGACAGGTTATCAGGACACCACTTCTGCAATGATCCTGAAACAAAACAGTGGCGATAGTGTCAGCTTTAAGCTGGTCTATGTTGGTGGCCCCAACACGAATATATATGGGATCTGGGTAGACTGGAATAATGATTTTGTTTTCAGTAGCAGCGAGCAAGTGTATAGTGGTAATGGAAGTTCATTCCTTATTCCTTCGAGTACTCCGGCAGGCAATTACCGCATGCGTGTGGCTTATACCTATTATGTATTCTTTGCCTATGCTTGTGGCAACTTTACTGGTGTAGCGCAGGGGCAGCCAGGGGGAGAGGCTGAAGATTATATACTCCAGGTCACTAATTCATCGTGCAAACGTCCTGTGGCTATCGTGCCCGGCTTCCCTACCGATTCCGGCATAACGCTTTCCTGGAACAACAATGGCGTAACCCCGTCGAACAATTACGATATCTATTATAGTACGGATAGCATTTACCCTACATCCAACACTGTTCCTACACTTACCAACCAGGTATCTGGTGTGCAAATCACAGGTCTGGCGCCTGCAACCACCTATTACGTATGGGTACGCGCCAACTGCGGGAGTGAACAAAGTACCTGGGGCTGGCGCACTAAAATGACAACCCTTTGTACCAGCGTGAGCGACTATTTTGAAAATTTTGGATCAGGTACGGTAACGCCACCTTGTTTTTCGGGTTACGTTACCGGTGGCAGATTAAATGTAGGTACGACGCCTGCACTTTTAAGACCTGTTAATAATGCCAGTGCCAACACACATTGGTTGCGGTTTAAAATGAATTCCAACTTCGCCGGAGCTGTATTACAGGTGGGTTATTTGACGAACCCTTCCGATCCTTCAACTTTTACCTTGATTCAGCCGGTGACTTCCCTGAGCAATACCTATCTTTTGGAATATACCGTTGATCCCGGTACGCTGCCTGCAGTAGCTGTACTTGCATTCAAAAGCACCAATGGTGTAGCTATAGACAGTCTTTATTGGGAGCCTAAACCTATTTGCCTTCCTCCGGTTAATGGGATACTAAGTAATCCTTCCGACGTGACTGTCCAGGTTTCCTGGACGAATCCGATCAGTATGCCTTCTGGCAATTTCGATATCTATTATAGTACCAGTAGTACAGCACCTACAAATGCGACACTACCTACATTAACTAACCAGACATCGCCTTTAACGATAAGCGGTTTAAGCCCTGCTACTACTTATTATTTCTGGGTAAGGTCTAGTTGCGGAGGAGGTAGCTTTAGCAATTGGGTCAATGGAGGTAACACGAAAACCTTATGTGCTTTACAGTCTTCGTTTTCGGAGAATTTTGATAGTGTGATACCACCACCACAAGGATCACCCAGGTTACCGGATTGTTTCAGCTCCGGCACAGGGACGGTGACGCCGGCAGCAAGTTATAGTGCGCCATATGCTGCACCTTTAGGTAATGGAGATGTGCTGGCTTTACGGCCGGTTAATAACGCAGGCGCCAATACGCATTGGTTGCGATGCAGAGTAAAGGCCAATGCCAGCGCCTATGGAGATTCCATTGTAGGTGGTTATCTTACCGATCCCCAGAATACGGCTTCCTTTGTGCCTTTGCAGCGATGGTTTGTTAATTCTACTACAACTTTCGACGAGTACTTTTTTGACTTTGGTGCACTGCCTGGCAATAATTATGTGCTGGCACTGCGGGTAAGGGGCCCTGCAACTACTAGTGCTATTATTTATGTAGACGATGTCGTGTGGGAGCCTAAGCCAGCCTGTATTTTTGTCGCCAATGTTACTGCCGGAATACCAACGCAAACCACCGATACCATCAAGTGGACGCCGATCGCATCGCAGTCTCCCGCCAGTAATTACGATATTTATTACAGCACCGATCCCACGCCACCTACGGCCACCTCAATACCCAACCTAACCAACCAGGTTCCGGGTGCAGTATTGACCGGCCTGGATATGGGTACCACCTATTATGCCTGGGTACGTTCCAATTGCGGTACCAGCCAGACCGTATGGACAGGACCGGCAATATTCAATACCGTTCCGGCCAATGACAATGCAACAGGGGCTATTAGTTTAACACCGGGCGCCGGTTGTTCAGGCGCGATGTATACCAATGTGTCGGCTACCACTATTGCTAACGAACCTTTCCCTGCTTGTGCCGGCTTCAAAGTGGCGCCGGTATGGTTTAAATTTATTGCTCCTTCCGGTGGTGCAGTAAGGGTTTATTCCACAAGTGGTACTGCTGATAATTCCAAGGTTGGTTTATTTAGCGCAACCGATTCGTCCGACTACAGTACTTTCTCTATTATCTCCTGTAATGGAGAGGGCGGTAATGCAGCGGGTACCTTAAGCAATGGTAATGGAGCCTCTATAGTATATGCTACCGGCCTTACCCCGGGTGTTACTTATTACCTCGCTTACGATGCTGCTACATCCACCTCGCTCAGGGGAACGTTCTGTATTCAGGTTGAGGAGCTTAACGGCAATATGCTTTCCGCCACCAATACCTGCAGCAGTGCTTATCAGACAAATGTATCGGGAGCTAACTATTCCGGCTGGGCTTCTTTGCTGGATAATGACGGCAATATTCTTGCACTGGTACGGCAACCAACGGGAGGCGGCCCATCTAACTTCAGGGGAAAACAAAATGTACATACCGGAACCATCCGGACCTATAGTAACGGTAGCTCATATCTTGACCGCAACTGGCAGATATCTTATACTTCTGCGGTATCGACTAATGTACAACTATTCTTTAGTGATGCCGAGTTCCAGGCATTAAAAACGGCAGATCCTTCTATTAATACCTTGAATGACCTGCTGATCCTTAAGGTGCCCAATAATGTGACCACGGCTTGTCTTAATGATTACAACGGGCAGGTGAATACGATATTGACGCCAACAGGAAACGGTACATCGGCTGACGGATTGGTACACTGGCTGAATTTTACTACACCTGATTTTTCTAATTTCTTCATTAGTGGTGCCAATACGCCATTGGCCGTTCAATTGGTTGACTTTAAAGGCAGCAAAAGCCAGGCCGGCAATCTGCTGAGCTGGAACTTCGCCTGTGATGCCGGGGAACAGCTTGATGTGGTGCTGGAAAGGAATGAGGATGGCAAGAGCCAGTACCAGTCCATACAAAAGTCTGTTGCGGATGATGCCAATTGCGGGAAATATATGACTTACCTGGATAAGGACCTGAGTGCTGGTGCCCATTTCTATCGCCTGCGTTATGCAGCGCAGGACGGCAAAGCGAAGTACAGCAAGGTGATCGCCCTTACCGGCGACAGCAAAGCCTTCGAACTGATCAGTGTTGTGCCCAACCCTGTCCATAATTCGGCAGTAATCAACTTGCTGAGCGGAAGCGAGAGCAAAGGAACGATCCGCATTACGGATGTGGCCGGAAGGGTAGTGTACCACAAGGCTATTGCGCTGGTTAATGGAAACAACAGTATCGAATTGAATACGGCATCATTCGCGCCCGGGTTCTATATGATCACCGTAGCGGATGAGGCCGGTAATAAACGTGCCTTGAAATTGGTGAAGGAATAAAGATGGTAAATTGAAGCAGTAACACTATGCTTCGCGCTGCAGCTGTTTTGCATGCAAAGGCGCAGAATTAGCTATCGGGGAAATATAAAAAAAGCGATTAAGAAATAGAGGTAACTCTATTTCTTAATCGCTTTTTTTATGACGCTCATGCCATTCACGATCTGCTCAAATAGCCGGATGGTGTATGCAACAGGCTCGAACTCTTTCACACCCAGACGGTAACTCACTGCATTTTTTCTACTGCAAAAAAGTGCAGTGAGGAATACTAATTTTGAATTAGATAAAGTGAAAACTAATTCAGTTTCGAAAAATAGAAATATGAATGTAGGGGAAGATAGCTTTAGTAATCAGCAATTGGAACTTTCATTTTCAGTTATAGTCAGAACGGAACACTTATTCTGTTTTGACTACAGTTACTCATTGATCATAGGTGCATAGGTTTTTATGGAGTAGCTTACAATATTGCTGAACAATCGCCCCAAGGCACTGCATCATTGCTCAAGACAGGGGAGTATTACGTTTTAAATACCAAGCATGAAAAAAACAAAGAAAGAGTTCTCAAAGTTAAGACTGGATAAAAAAACTATTCTTTCCCTGGAAGGAGGCGGCAAAAATATTTTAGGTGGTATATCCGGATTCCTGTCCTGCAATGATCCCACGCCACAACCACCGCCCAAGCCGCTTTCAACACCACAAGATATGGCCTGTACCGTTACCCACCCCGGTACCTTTAATAATTGTCCGTCGATGAAACTTACTTGCTAAAAGTATAACCAGGTTGTAGTCGCAAAAATCAACCCGGTAGGTTTCCGGAACCGATAATTTTTATCTTGATGAAAATTGTAAGCAAGCCTGTTGCATTCCGACTTTGTCCGGTGCAACAGGCTTGATATTTTTTTGGGGAAGCATTCCCTAGTAACAGGTATAAAGTGTTATTGGGATAACGGTGGCGATTATTTGATCACAACATCCTTCACCAGTATTTCTTTAAAATACTCGTTGATATTATTGATGATTTGCTGTTTGCCAAACTGAAGCTCCTGTTTAAGGGGCGCCACATCGGTAGTAATGATCAGGGTGCCTTCTTTCAGTTGTACATCACGCGTGTATTTGGCAATAGTAGCTCCCATGATCTTATCCCATTCCCTTTGCAGTCTTATTTCGTTGATCTTGGTTTGCCAGCGGGCGCTTTTCAGAAAATTGCTCAATGCCTCGCCGATGCTTAATGTAGCCATTGGAATATATTTGTAAAAGGGAAAATTAGGGATTACTTATTACATTTCTGGCAAAGGCCTTTGATCTGTACGTCGATGGCTTGTTTACTAAAGCCTTTAGGCACCTTTATGTCCTCTAATGGGAAAATTTCGTCCAGGCAGAAAACCTGTTCGCATTGCAGGCAGATAAAATGGGCATGGCAATGCTTTTCTTTTTGCTGCTGCATGGAGTAAGCATATTTAGCAATACCGTTAGGGTCGATGATCTTATGTAAAATGCCCGATTCTTCGAAGGCATGTAAAGTGCGGAATAAAGTAACCCTGTCGAAATCCACATCCAGCGCTTTGGAAATGTCCTGGTGAGACAATCCCTTGTCCGATTGCATCAATAAGGATAAAACCGCTTTCCGTAACCGCGTATTTTTCAGGCTGTGTTTCTGTAATATCTCTGCTACACCGTTCATAAATGCAAAGATAAGGAATTTAAATGCAACATTGTTGCATTGTTATAGGAATTGGCGTAGCTTTGCCTCCGATTTACAAAATATGCTTCTTCTTTTTAGTCTCACGTTGTTCCTGATTACTCTGGCTGGCGGCAGCATCCCGCTGTGGAGCCGCAGTTGGAACGAGCAACGTATGAAATACCTGCTTGCCTTTTCCGGCGCCTTCCTGCTCAGCATTACGCTACTGCACCTGGTGCCCGAAACACTGGAACATACCGGGCATAACGGCGGTATCTTCATCCTTGCCGGTTTCTTCCTGCAGCAAATGGTACAACGCTTTACTCATGGCGTGGAGCACGGGCATGCGCATATCGGGGGCGATCACCACCATCATGTACCGGTATTGCCCGTATTTGCGGGTCTGGCCGTGCATGCTTTCAGCGAGGGCCTGCCTTTGGGTATCAGTTATACCGATCCTGCTACCCTGCCTTCTTTATTTGTCGCCATTGCTTTTCATAAATTGCCAGAAGCCATGCTGATCACTTCGCTGGTCTATTTTGGCAACCGCAACAAACGGAATGCCTGGCTGCTGTTAATTCTTTTTTCCCTGATCACACCGGTAGCAGGCATGCTTACGGCAACCCTGGGTGCTCATTACAGCAGCGTCGCTACTTTTGTAAACTGGTGTGTTCCCCTGATTGCCGGCGCGTTTATACATATTGCCACTACTATATTTTTTGAAAGCGGTACGAAAACTCATGACATGAACTGGAAAAAGTGGACTGCCGTACTTTCCGGTATCGGTCTGGCTTTGCTCACCCTTTTGGGCGGCCACCATGGATAATACCTTAATTTAGCACCCGGCCGGCTGTCAAAGAACTGACTCCGGAAAAAATCAGATTATGTATAAGTTTTTAGCTTTAGGTTGCTGTTTGTTGTTAGGAGCTACACTCTGCGTAGCCCAGGCGGGTAAGAAGAAAACAGTAGTGAATAATAAATCATTGCTATGGAAGGTAAGTGGTAATGGTCTGCAACGGCCCACCTATCTTTTCGGTACCCTGCATATTATTTGTCCTGCCGATTATGTGTGGACACCGGCTATGAAGAAGGCCCTGGATGCCTGCGATAAAGTAGCTTTTGAAATGGATATGGACGATCCTGCTCTCGGGCCCAAAATGACAGCGAGCATGATGTTGCCCAACGGCAAGACATTGAAAGATTTTTATACGGAAGCCGATTATAAAAAGCTTACGGAACTTGCTGCAAAGAGTAATATCCCGATCCAGATGATGCAGGGCTTCAAACCTTTTGCACTGGTCAGTTTCCTGTACCTGAAAGCAGTATCCTGCAGCCTGCCGGATTCCTATGAAGGCAATATTACCAAGCTCGCCCAGGCTGATGGGAAAGAGATTCTGGGCCTGGAGACGGTGGAAGAGCAAATGAAGGTGGTGGAAAGCATGAACAGCGACAGCATCGCCCAATCTGTACTGCATATTGCCGAAGATCTCGACTCTTTTAAATCGACCTTTAACCAGATGCTGACAGTCTATAAAAAACAGGATCTGCCCACATTGTACCAGCTTATACTGGAATCGCCGGATTACAAAGAGGACCTCGATGCTCTTTTGTTTGACCGTAATCGGAAATGGGTGCCTATTATCACCGGTATGGCCCACAAGCAATCTACCTTCATCGCTGTAGGCGCAGGCCATTTATGGGGCGACAAAGGAGTGATCGAGTTGCTGAAACAACAAGGTTATACAGTAACACCGGTGCTTTGAGGTATTAGATAGTAGATGTTAGATATTAGAATTCAGTTGTTGTGTATTATATGTTTCCAATCCTACTATCTAATATCTAACATCTACTATTTGACATCTAACATCTCATATCTGACATCTAACATCTCATATCTTACCGCGCTGCATGTACCGAAGTTTAGAAGAATGTCTTATTGACCTGGAAAAAAACGGCCATCTGGTCCGGGTAGAGGAAGAAGTAGATCCTTACCTGGAAATGGCTGCCATCCATATGCGAGTGCATGCGCTCAAAGGCCCGGCGCTCTTGTTCAATAAAGTGAAAGGATCGAAATACAGGGCGGCATCCAACTTGTTTGGTACCCTGGAGCGCAGCCATTTTATTTTCCGGGATACCTGGAAAGCAGTGGAAAAGATCATTGCCCTACGCAACGATCCTATGGCAGCCCTGAAGCAGCCTTTTAAAAATATAAGTACCGGCCTGGCAGCTTTAAAAGCCTTGCCGGCAAAGAAAAGCTTCCCTGCCGGCGCCTTTGAGGAGATCAGGATCAGCGACCTGCCCCTCGTTCATCACTGGCCTATGGACGGCGGCGCCTTTGTCACCATGCCGCAGGTGTATACCGAAGACCCGGTAAAGCCGGGTATCATGAATGCCAACCTGGGTATGTACCGCATCCAGTTGAACGGTAACGATTATGAGCTCGATAAGGAAATAGGCCTGCACTACCAGATACATCGGGGTATAGGCATACACCAGGCCAGGGCAAATGCCCTCGGGCAGCCTTTAAAAGTAAGCTGCTTTGTAGGTGGCCACCCTGCGCATGCGCTTGCTGCGGTGATGCCATTGCCCGAAGGCCTGAGCGAGCTGACTTTTGCCGGTATGATGGCGGGAAGGCGTTTCCGTTATAGCTACGAAAATGGCTTTGCCATCAGCAACGATGCCGATTTCATTATTACGGGCGAAGTATATCCGCAGGAAAATAAACCGGAAGGCCCTTTTGGCGATCATCTCGGCTATTACAGCCTTACCCATCCTTTTCCTTTGATGCGGGTGCATAAAGTATATGCCCGTAAAAATGCGATCTGGAATTTTACCGTCGTAGGCCGCCCGCCGCAGGAGGATACCGCTTTCGGGGCATTGATCCACGACCTTACCGGCGATGCCATAAAGCAGGAGATCCCCGGTGTGAAGGAAGTGCATGCAGTGGATGCTGCAGGGGTGCACCCTTTGCTGTTTGCGATCGGCAGCGAGCGTTATACCCCTTACCTGCAACAGAAGCAGCCTGCCGAGATACTGACCTTGTCCAACAGGATACTGGGTACCGGGCAATTGAGCCTGGCCAAGTTCCTCTTCATTACTGCCGAAGATAAAAAGCCTTTGAGCACACATGACGAAAGGGCTTTTCTCGAATACATACTGGAGCGCATCGATCTGCGCAGGGACATCCATTTTCATACCAATACCACTATCGATACCCTGGATTATTCGGGTACCGGACTGAATACGGGCAGCAAAGTAGTATTTGCTGCTTACGGCGATCCCCTAAGACGCCTGGCGGATACTGTTCCCGGAGCCTTCCAAAAGTTACCGGATTTTCACGATGCCCGGTTAATCATGCCCGGTGTTATTGCCTTGCAGGCAACACTTTTCAGCAGCTACGAAAAGGCGGGCGCTGAAATGCAGCAATTAAGCGATAGCATATTGCAGCAAAGTGCGGTTGCCGGGTTGCAGCAGGTGCCATTGATCATTATAAGCGACGATAGCAGCTTCATGGCACAGCAATTCAGCAACTTCCTCTGGGCCGCTTTTACCCGGTGCAATCCTTCACACGATATTTATGGTGTGGATAGTTTCACCGTAAACAAACACTGGGGCTGTAACGGGCCATTGATCATCGATGCTCGCATCAAGCCGCACCATGCGCCGCCTTTGGTACCCGATCCCGAAGTCGAAAAAAAGGTAGACCGTTTGATGGATAAATTAAAATGGTAAATAAGCAAAAGAACATGACAACGATAAAACATATCCTGACCTTCTGCCTGCTGTTGCTGGCCCATCATCTTTTTGCACAGCAAAAAACAGGCAGTTTCCAATGGGAAAGCGGCGACCTTATTTTCCAGAACCTGGATTGCGGCGATATGTGCGATGCCATAGAGGCGGTGACACAGGGCTATCAGGGACAAAAATTTTCCCACGTGGGCCTGGTCAACAGGATGGGCAAAACGGTAATGGTGATAGAAGCCGTGGGTGCAGGCGTACGCATGATTCCCCTGGATTCTTTTGTAAAACGAACACCTAATAAAATGTATGTAGGCCGGGTAAAGAAAGAATACACCCGTTTTATAAAAAAGGCTATCCGGTTCTCGGTGCAGCAAATAGGAAAGCCCTATGATGATGCCTTTATTTACGGTAATGGTAAATATTATTGCTCCGAGCTGATCTACGATGCCTTTCAGTATGCCAATCACGGCAAGCCCTTTTTTCAACTGGAGCCCATGACGTTTAAAAAGCCCGGTTCGGATGACTATTTTCCTGTTTGGGTGAGCTATTACGAGAAGCTGCATATGCCGATCCCGGAAGGAAAGCCAGGATGCAATCCCGGCGGCCTTTCCCGCTCTGAAAAAATAGAAATCGTTAAAGAATTGTAATTTCATTTTCGCCGTATGCCGCTTCCCGTATGGTAACATGAGAAAGGCCAGCGTGTTGAGGCACCGGAATTACCATACAATCCAAACGATCAGCGTATATTTGCCGTATGGCGAAAATTTTTCTGAAAAAAAAGATCAGTACTCGTATCGCGGACGGACACCCCTGGATATTTGGCAATGAGATAGGCGATGAAGAGGGTAGTTATGAACCGGGTGATATTGTAGACGTCTTTTCGTCCAATGGTTCTTTTGTAGGCCGTGGATACATTAATCCGGCTTCCCAGATAAAAGTAAGGTTGCTTACCCGCAACCAGCAAGAAGAGGTCAACGATGCCTTTTTCCTGAACAGGATCAGGAAGGCCTGGGACTACCGTTGCAAATTGGGCTATAAAGAAAACTGCCGCCTGATCTTCGGCGAAGCAGATGAATTGCCTGCCCTCATCATTGATAAATTCAATGATTACCTCGTGATCCAAACGCTTTCTTTGGGTATGGAACGTTGGAAAGGAGCTATCGTGGCCGCTTTGCAAACCATTTTCCAGCCTAAAGGTATCTATGAGCGCAATGATGTGCCGGTACGCGAACTGGAAGGTATGCAGCAGCAAAAGGGCTTCCTGTCTGCACCTTTCGATACCAATATCATCATCAACGAGAATGGTCTTAAATTCCATGTGGATATTGAAAATGGCCAGAAAACGGGCTATTTCCTCGATCAGCAGGACAACAGGAGGGCTATTGGCCAGGTAGTAGGTGGTGGTGATGTACTTGAAGCTTTTTGCTATACAGGTACCTTCTCCATGCATGCCGCCCATTACGGCGCCAAAAGCGTTTTAGGCCTGGATATTTCCGATACGGCTATTAATACGGCCCGGCGCAATGCCGAGCTGAACGGCTTCCAGGACATCTGTAAATTTGAACAGGTCAATGCGTTCGATGTGTTGAAGCAATGGGTAAAGGAAGGGCGTCGCTACGATACCGTGATCCTCGACCCTCCTGCCTTTACCAAAAGCAGGGAAAATATACAGAAGGCTGTCACCGGTTATAAAGAGATCAACCTGCGCGGTATGAAACTGCTGAAACCGGGAGGTTTCCTGGTAACGGCATCCTGTACCAACCTGGTGCCGCCCGACCTGTTCCTGAAAACGATCGAAATGGCGGCAAAGGATGCCCGTAAAACAATACGGCAGGTAAGCTGGCTGACCCAGGCTGCCGACCACCCGATATTGTGGAACGTACCCAATACCCAATACCTTAAATTCCTGATCGCGGAAGTAAGCTGATCTCCGGGAACGTGCCATTCACAAAAAAAATATTGCTCATCGAAGATGAAGCCGCTGTGGTGAACCTGCTCAAGCGTGGGCTGGAAGAGGAGGGTTATAACATATCGGTAGCCATGGACGGACGGTCGGGCTACGATATGGCCACAAAGCATGCTTTCGATACGCTCATCGTAGATATCATGCTGCCCGGAATGAACGGGATCGAGATCTGCAGGTCCCTGAGGGAGCAGCAGATAACCACACCGGTGCTGATGCTGACTGCACTGGGCTCTACGGAAAATATCGTTACCGGTCTCGACAGTGGCGCCGATGATTACCTGGTCAAACCGTTCAATTTTGCCGAGCTGCTGGCCAGGCTTCGCACGCTTTTGCGCAGGCAGACAGGGAATGATCATGATAAAAACAATGACGCCTTGCTCTCGCTGGCCGACCTTGAGCTGAATACGGATACCAAAACGGTATCAAGGGCAGGGAAAGAAGTACAGCTTACGGCTACGGAATACCGCCTTGCGGAATACCTGCTGCGCAACCGGAACCGGGTGCTGTCCCGTATGGACATCCTGGAATATGTATGGGGCGTGGATTTCAACATGAATACGAATGTGGTCGACGTGTACATCAATTACCTCCGCAAAAAGATCGATAAAGATGTTGAACCCAAACTGATCCATACCGTGGTAGGTATGGGTTATGTTCTGAAAATACAATAAACGCCTATGCGATGGCCTGGTATTAAAGCACAGTTGAAGATCACGTTCCTTTATACAGGGCTTACCGGCGCTATCATCTTTTTATTGAGTATCCTCGTTTATTATTTTGCGCAGCGCATGTCTGCCGAAGACTTCTACAAGCGTCTTGATATACGTGCCGTAATGGTAGCCCAGGCCAATTTTCCACAGAATGCCGGTACCAGCGATCTTATCAACGATCTGCGCAACGAACACCTGGAAAAGCTGCCCAACGAAAAAGAATATTTTAAGGAAGTAGCTCCGGGAAGCAGGCCTGTAATTAATGAACTGCGCCTGCCAGGATATTTTTACGATAACCTGGTACAGGAAGATAAAGCGGTGTACCGGAGCGGCGATAATTATTATGCCGGTATCCTCCACCGGCAGAACGGGAAAAGGATCGTGGTGGTTGTTTCGGCGCAGAACGAGTATATGAAGAACCAGTTGACCAACCTGCGTACGATCCTGTTTACCGGTTTTGTGTTTTCTGCGGTACTGATCTTCTTCCTGGGCTGGTTCTTTTCCAAACGTATCTTTTTGCCCATACGCAAAATGACCCGCAGCGTAAGGAATATCAATACGGAGAACCTGCATTTGCGGCTGAACGTAAGCAAGGATAATGATGAGATCAATGACCTGGCACGTACCTTCAACAACATGTTGGACCGGCTCGAGACGTCTTTCGAATCGCAGAACAATTTTGTAAGCAATGCTTCCCATGAATTGAGTACCCCCCTGACTTCTATTATCGGGGAAGCGGAGCTGGCTTTGCAAAAGGAACGAACTGCCGAACGCTATAAGGAAGCCATGTGCATTATCCTTAAAGAAGCGGAGCGGTTAAAAGCGATTATCCAAAGCCTGCTGAACCTTGCCCAGACCGGGTTTGATGGGAAAAAACAGAGCCTGGTAAGCCTGCGCGCCGATGAAGTAGTATTGTCGGCTAAAAAAGCGGTATCCCGTATTTATCCCGAAAGCAGGGTAAGGATCGACTATGCACTGATGCCCGAAGATGAAACGAAGCTCATGATCAAGGGCAACGAAAACCTGTTGGTACTGGCGCTCACCAATATTATACTGAATGCCTGCAAATATTCGGATAATAAAGAAGTGACGGTAGCAATAGCATCGGGAAATGCACGACTGTATATCCTGGTCAAAGACCAGGGCATCGGTATTCCCTCGGGCGAATTAAGATATATTTATGATCCTTTCTTCCGGGCCTCCAATACCGGAGAGGTGAAAGGCTATGGTATCGGCCTGCCCCTGGCCCGGAACATTATCCGTATCCACAACGGAGAGCTGAATGTAAGCTCCGAAGTAAACCAGGGTACCGAAGTGCAACTGATACTTCCCATCGATAAAAGCCAGTCCCGTTAATCCCGTTTTAATCTTCTAATGGGATTTTAATCTCTTTTTTAAAACATTCTTAGTGCCTTATTAGGGCATCCTAATACCGCCGGCTGACCTTTGCTGTATCATTTACATGAATCACAAAAAAGCAGCCTGATGAAACATATCTTAATTCCTACCGATTTTACGATTAAATCATTGAAACTGGTTAAAGCAGCAGTAAGCCGTTTCCCGGGTGAAGAGCTGAATATTATATTAGTGCATGCCCTTGAACCGGACCATTCTATCTCGGGCTTGTTGTTGATGACCAAAAGGCTTGGCGTACACCAGTTGTACACGCCCGAATTTACGGAAGCCTGCGAAGTACTCCGTAATAAATATGCTTCCGTAGTACGGCGTATAAAAATCGAATTTTACTACGGCAATACCAGGGCTTACCTTAAAAATTTCCTGGATAACCGGCAGATCGATGCGATCTTATTACCGGAAGACTATAACCTGGAAAAACCTTCCAAGGCCAGCAGGGACCTTAGTCCTGAATTGCTGCGCAGCGGATACCCTGTATTCCGGGAGCAATTGCAACAAGTGGAGCAAAACACATTTACAGGCGCTGCTTCGCTCTCGGCCTTACTGCCGGCCTGATTAAGGAAACCTAACATAAAACTTAGCTTATGTTGTTAAAAGAAAACATACCGTTCCGCTACATATTTGGCAAGATCAAAAGAGAGGTGATTATGATCACACTCTATGTAACGATCATTTGCCTCGCACAATATGCCTTACACCTGGATATTGCCATACCGATATCGGTACCTATGATCCTGGGTACGATCATCTCCCTGCTCCTGGCCTTCCGAGCCAACCAGGCCTACGATCGCTGGTGGGAAGCCCGCATCGTATGGGGTGGTATCGTGAACGATTCCCGCACTTTAGCCCGGCAGGTGGTGTCCTTTATCGATAACGGTTATGATGACGATAATAAAGCAGCATTGGAACAAAGGCTGATCAACAGGCAGATAGCCTGGGCGCATTGCCTGGGAAGGGCCCTGCGTAACGAAAAGCATGAAAAAGACCTGGGTAAATGGCTCAACAACAGCGATCTTGATTTTATAAACCGCTACAGCAGCACGCCAATGGCATTGCTCGAACTGCAGGCCCGTGATATCAAGTATGCTTTGGATAATGGATGGATCAATGCTTACCAGCACGTGGAGCTGGATCGCACGCTCACCAACTTCTCCGATCATATGGGAAAGTGCGAAAGGATCAAAAAAACGGTGTTCCCTTCCACTTATGGTCTGTATCTGCATCTGTCCATGAACCTGTTTATCATGTTGCTGCCATTTTCTTTGATAGAATTTTTCGGTTGGCTGATGATACCCCTGGTAACGGCTATTGCTTCGGCTTTCTGGCTGATAGAAAAGATGTCGGTTCATTTACAAGATCCCTTTGAGAATAAGCCGACCGATACGCCGGTAACCTCTATTGCCCTGACGATAGAGCGCGACCTGAACCAGGTACTGCGCCAGCACAGCCTGAGCCATACGGTGGAGAGCAGATCCGAACATTTTTATGTGCTGTAAATTATATATTGTAATGAACGCTTGGCAAAGCGTTTATACATGGGTGGCCGGTTTGTTTCTACAAGCCGGTTTTCTTTTTTTTACAAATTGTCCTATATAATATTCGACGATTTTTTCGGATATTGAGCCGAAATAAACCGCTAATGTCAGAACACGCTTCAATCCCGGGAACAGAAGAGCAAGGCCAGTTTAAACGATCGTTACGCCTGGTCGACGGGGTACTTTTGGTCGTAGGCTCTATGATCGGGTCGGGGATATTTATTGTAAGTGCAGATATTGTACGCAATGTAGGCAGCGCTGGTTGGCTGATAGCCGTTTGGGTTATTACCGGGTTAATGACCATGACTGCAGCGATCAGCTATGGTGAGTTAAGCGGTATGTATCCCAAAGCCGGAGGGCAATACGTATACCTTAAGGAATCGTACAACAAGCTTATTGCCTTCCTGTATGGCTGGAGCTTCTTTGCCGTGATACAGACGGGTACGATCGCGGCTGTAGGCGTGGCCTTTTCCAAATTTGCAGCTTACCTTATCCCGGCATTGAGCGAAGACAATAAATTGCTTCAAATACAAACAGGTCTTGATACCTGTGGTCAGCCTACATATTTTTCCGTTAGCTCGGCGCAGGTAGTATCTATAGCCATTATCGCCTTACTTACCTATTCCAATACCAAAGGCGTAAAAGGAGGAAAATGGATCCAGAATATTTTTACTTCGGCTAAGCTCTTATCCCTTTTCGGTTTGATCATCGTGGGCTTTATCATGTTTAAGCCGGAGATATGGCAGGCCAACTGGACCAATGCCTGGATGGCAACGAAGGCCAGCCTGGTCGATGCCTGTAACCCTGCTGCGGGATTCAGCCTGTCTTCCATTAGCGGCACTGCTTTGCTGGGGGGTATCGCTGCAGCCATGGTAGGTTCCGTATTCAGCAGCGATGCCTGGAACAATGTTACTTTTATTGCCGGGGAAATGAAGAACCCCCAGCGCAACATCGGTCTCAGCTTATTTTTCGGAACACTTATCGTTACCATTATTTATGTTTCGGCCAACCTGGTGTACCTGGCTGTATTGCCTATGGATGAGATCGCGCATGCTACCAAAGACAGGGTGGCGGTATCGGCTTCCACGGTTATTTTCGGGAACCTGGGAACAGCCATCATCGCTATCATGATCATGGTGTCTACCTTTGGTTGCAACAACGGGCTTATCCTGGCCGGTTCAAGGGTATATTATACAATGGCGCAGGATGGCCTGTTCTTTAAACGTGCAGGTACCCTTAACAGGCACGGTGTGCCGCAATGGGCGTTATGGGCGCAATGGGTAGTGGCTTCGATCCTTTGCCTCAGCGGTAAGTACGGCGATCTCCTGGATATGATCTCCTTTGTCGTTGTTATCTTTTACGTGCTGACGATCGGCGGTATTTTTATCCTGAGGAAAAGACTGCCCGATGCGGAGCGGCCCTACAAAGCCTTTGGCTACCCCCTGCTGCCTGCGCTGTATATTATACTGGGCATCAGCTTCTGTATTCTTTTGATCTGGTTTAAGCCGCAGTTTACCTGGCCCGGCCTTATCGTAGTACTGATAGGTATTCCTATCTATTACTGGCTGCAACGAAGGCCTGGTGCGCATCTTAATAGTTAAACCCTTTTTCGTACAACGCTATTCAACCAAAATGCCATGCATATAGCACAAAAGATAAGGTTCAGCAGGATATTGAAAAACACCTGGCAGGTGGATGTCATCATGATCATCTCCAGCACGGCTGCTTACCTGGCGCACGACCGGCTGATCAAGTACCACCTTTCGATCCCGGTGCTGGTACCAACGGTATTGGGTACGGCTATTGCTTTCTTTATCGGTTTCAATAACAACCAGGCCTACGATCGATGGTGGGAAGGGCGGAAGATATGGGGGATGCTGGTCAATGATTCGCGTTCCTGGGCCAGGAGCATTATCGGCTATGTGCAGTTGAATAATATAGAAGAGCGGGAAAAACTGGCGATCAGAGGGCGCATGATCACGCGGCATATCGGGTTCCTGTATGCCCTGAAGGCTGCCTTACGGGGAGCGGAAGATTATGTGTATAAAAATTACCTGAGCGAAGAAGACAAGGCCGAAGTAGCGAGCCATAAGAATATCCATAACGCGATCCTGATGATCCAGGCCCGGGACTTGAATACCTTAACCGAAAAAGGATATATAGACGGTTTTCGCCTGATGCAACTGGATGCCCTGCTTGTACGGTTTACCGATTCGATGGGCATGGCCGAACGTATTAAGAATACGGTGTTCCCTACTACTTACAATTATTTCACCAAAGTCTTTATCTGGCTCTTCGTGGTTTCCGTGGCCCTGGTATTAAGCGAACCCATGGGGATATGGTCGATATTCATGAGCTGGCTTATCGGTTTCGTATTTATCTCCACCCAGATCAACGGTATGACTTTGTTAGATCCTTTCAACAACAATTCCGCAGCAGTACCTTTGAACCAGATCACGAGGAACATCGAAATCAACCTGCTGCAAATGCTGCGTGAGGTGAATATACCCGAACCCATCAAGCCGGTAAACGACGAGTATATTCTTTAACCGGGGACATCTCTGTTCGAACTGAGACGTTTTGCAGTAGAGACGTTGCATGCAACGTCTCTACGCGGAATGTGGTGTCTGTTTATTCTGCCTTCAGCAGCACCAGCGAAAAGCTGATGGTAAACTCATCGTCGATGGCCTGGTTGCCGATAGAACCTTTCAGCGATTTGGAAGCATATATAACTCCGTATTGCGTTCTGTCTATTTTAATATTAGTGGCTGTTACATCCAGTCTGCCATTCCTGGCATTTAAAGTAATGGGGAAATTGATCTCTTTAGTGGTTGCTTTTATCGTAAGCGTTCCTATCGCTTTGGCCTGGTCGCCATTGCCTTTTTCCACTCTTTTTATTTTAAAAGTAGTAAGCGGGTATTGCGGTACATCGAAAAAGTCGGGCGACATGAGGTGGTGCTCCAGCTTTAGCCGTTTTTCGCCTTCAAGGTCCAGGCACCTGATCGTACTCATATCGATGGTAAAAGTCCCGGAAGTAATGGTGTTGCCATTATAATTCAGTGAGCCTTCTTTTACTTCGATCGTACCATTATGGCCACCGATTACCTTTTTGGCCGCCCAGGTAACACCCGATTTGGTATGGTCGATTTTGTACAGGCCCACATGCTTATCTTCCCCTTTGAACGCAGTAAACAAAAGCGCTGTGAGCAGGATGGAAACAGCGAAGGTGATTTTTTTCATCTGGCTATAGTATTTGCAGGTAAAGATAATGTTGTTTCGTTATCTGTATATAAATATTGCTTGCCCCAACTTTGCTTGCCCGGGTTATTCGTTAATTTTGCCGTTATGGAACCTTTATACCTGCATATGGCCATTGTAGGCTGTACTCCGCCCGGACGCTTTACGGAACAACACGATACCTTCTTTGGTATAGCCCCCAATATGAAAGACCTTATCCAGGAGATAAAGGATTTCTGGCCCGAAGCCAATGGAAATGTGCATATCGATGCCTGGCGCAGGGTAACCCAGGTGAATGGCTATGCCGTGCACATATTGCCCGCCGATGGTATTACCAGCAACAATACCGCTTCGGTACAAAGGCTTTATTTCCTGAACCTGGGTGGCTATAAACCCGGCGACTTTGAAGAGTATCATTACAAAATGCTGGTAGCTGCGGCCGGCCCTTCCGAGGCAATCCGGCAGGCGAAAGAAACCGCTTTTTACAAACACTACGGATTTACGGGCGCCACTTCTCATATCGACGATAAATACGGCGTTGATGTAGACGACCTGCATGTGTTGAAAGATATACTTGCTCCCCGTTATAAGCACCATTACAGGGTCATCGTTGCTGAGGAGCAGGAACCGGATTTGCCCGAAGACGAATTGCACATCGGTTATTTTAAACTGGATAAGTTGTAATTTCTTACCCGGTCTCCGGGGTAGGGATGCAGGATAATATAAGCAAAAAGAATTTTCCGCCTCTTGATAAAGGACATTTTCCCGGAAGTATATTTTTAGAAATATCCGGGAAATTGTAAGGTTATACGGGCATTAAGCGAGACCTTTGCAGTGCGGTCTGCAACACTCCGCTGACCGTGCATTTCTAAACACGCTATTCCCTCCGGCGTTATGAATGACTTTTTTGCTGCACGGTCCCAGATGGCTTTATCCCTTGGGTTCCATATTATTTTCTCTTGTATAGGCATGGTAATGCCTTTTTTTATGGCCGTAAGTCACTACTATTGGTTGCGTACCGGTGATGTAGTCTTTAAAAATGTAACCCGTGCCTGGAGCAAAGGCGTAGCTATCTTTTTTGCTACCGGTGCGGTTTCTGGTACCGTTCTTTCCTTTGAGCTGGGATTGCTCTGGCCCGAGTTTATGAAGCATGCCGGCCCTATATTCGGTATGCCTTTCTCACTGGAAGGCACGGCCTTCTTTATTGAAGCCATAGCCCTGGGCTTCTTCCTTTATGGCTGGGACAAGTTCAATAAATGGTTCCATTGGTTTACGGGTGTCGTGGTAGGGATCAGCGGGCTGGCTTCGGGTATCCTCGTGGTATCGGCCAATGCCTGGATGAACAGTCCTGCCGGCTTTGATTACGTCAATGGCCACTACCTTCATATCGATCCTATAAAAGCCATGTTCAACAAAGCCTGGTTCTCGCAGGCCCTGCATATGACCATAGCTGCGTTTGCCGCTACAGGCTTTGCCGTAGCGGGCATTCATGCTTTAATGGTATTGAAGCAAAAGAACGTCCGCTTCCATGCCGCTTCGTTCCGTATTGCTGCGGCATTTGCTACAGTGGCGGCTATCCTGCAACCGTTAAGCGGCGATATTTCGGCCCGGGATGTGGGGCAGCGTCAACCCGCCAAGCTGGCTGCGATGGAAGCGCATTTCAAAACAGAGAAAAGAGCGCCTTTGATCATCGGCGGTATTCCCGATCCCGAAAAGAAAGAAGTACGTTATGCCATCGAGATACCCGGCCTGTTGAGCCTGATGACCCATCACGATCTTAATGCCGAAGTAAAGGGGCTGGACCAGGTGCCGATAGAAGATCATCCTCCTGTGGCCGTTACCCACTATGCCTTCCAGGTAATGGTGGGTCTGGGTATGTTTATGCTGGCCATCTCTGTGCTTTACTATTTTATTATCTGGAGAAAAAAGAAATGGAAGAACAAGCGCTGGCTGCTGAAGCTGTTTGTGCTGGCTACGCCCATGGGCTTTATCGCGGTAGAGGCGGGCTGGACCGTAACTGAAGTGGGCAGGCAACCCTGGATCATTAATGGCATCATGCGTACCAAAGATGCTGTTACGCCTATGCCCGGTATCAGCTATTCCTTTATGTTGTTTACGGCTATTTATATTTCCCTGGCGCTGATCGTTATTTTTATGCTGTACCGTCAGATCAAAATGGTGGGTAAGTTGTATGATGTGAAATATTAGATATGAGACGTGAGATATTAGGTATTAGATGTGAGATAGGATACCGGCAAGAGTAGTAGGTAGTTAATTCTAGGTTCTTGATTCTGGTTCTTGATTCTGGTTCTTGACTCTTGATTCTTAACTCCTAATTCATAACTCTTGACTCTTGCTTCTTAATTCATGGCCTTGGTTCTTTTTTGATTTTTGCCTTCTTAAACATACCATATGATCTACGTTGTTATTGCTTTTCTGTGGACATCCTTATTGTTGTACCTGCTCTTGGGCGGGGCCGACTTCGGAGCGGGCATCATCGAGCTCTTTACTTCTTCCAAAAACAAGGAGAAGACCCAGCATACGGCGTATAAAGCTATAGGCCCTATATGGGAAGCCAATCATATGTGGCTCATTATCGCTATCGTGATCTTGTTCGTGGGCTTCCCGGCCATCTATACCACCATGTCGATACACCTGCATATACCTTTACTGCTGATGCTGATGGGAATTATTGCCCGGGGTACCGCATTAACCTTCCGGCATTACGATGCCGTGGTGGACGATATGCAAGTGGTGTACCGCCGGATCTTTATCTATTCCAGCTTCCTTACGCCCTTCTTCCTGGGGATTATTGCCGGAAGTACCGTGTCGGGAAAGATCGATACCGATGCCGTTACCTTTGCCGATGCTTATATTTTTAGCTGGCTGCATCTTTTTTCGATAAGCGTAGGATTCTTTACAGTAGCGATCTGCGGTTACCTGGCTGCGGTCTACCTTATCGGCGAGGTCAAAGAACCTTTAGATAAAGAGCGGTATATCATGAAAGCCAAAATACTGCAGGGCATATCGGTACTAGCCGGCGCCCTGGTCTTTGCTGCCGCCGCTTATGAGCATGTTCCGCTGGTGCAGTGGGTGTTCGGCCAGCTGGTTGGTATAGCCGCCGTTGTCCTGGCCATGACCGCTGCCGTTATTTTCCGTCTTCGTATCCGTAAAGCAGAAAGGGCCTATCTACGGGTGCTGGCGGCCTTCCAGGTAACCATGATCTTGCTGGTCACTACTTATCATCACTATCCAGATGTCGTGTTGTTGAAAAACGGGCATCATCTATCCTTGCTGGAAGTACAGGGGCAACCCAAAACGATGGAAGCGCTGGGTTGGGCCTTGTTGCTGGGCAGCATTTTCATTCTTCCTGCTTTGTTTTACCTGATGTATTCCTTTCAGAAAAAAAATAAGGCAGGAGCTTTTCAGGCAGAAGGGACTTCCGTACTTTGACCTGTTTTTTGACTGCCCGAAGCAGCATGTTTGTCGAAGCCGATAACGAGATAGAGGAAGAGTACCCTGGAAAACCGCATGAGCCAGGGTTGTAATACCAGGGAAAGTACGGTAGCCGCTCCCAGGTAGTAAAATACGCTGTTGTCCTTGTAAGAGATGCCGAATACCGGCCAGTATACGCAAAGGGTTAGGATAAAGATCAAGAAAATGAATACAAAGTTCATGCCCTGGCCGTAGTTGTTCTCTACCTTTATCTTCTGCCCGCACACCTTGCAGTGCTCTTCCATGCGGAGGCAGGTCTTTAAGGGGAAAATACTTTTCCGGGCAAACATATTGCCCTTGCGGCACCTGGGGCATTTACTACCGGCCAGGCCCTGTATGATATTACGTTGGGATGAAGACATAAACTAAGCGGGTGCAAAGTTACGGAATAGCGGCATGATATGCCTCCTGTCTTTTTTTGCCAGATGGAAATCCGCTTAGTGCCAAGTATCCGCTTTCAGGCCCTCCTTGCTTTCCGGTACAAACGGATGGCCAGCATTAATACCACAACAAAAAGGATAAGGCCGGCCAGGCCCCAGAACCAGCTCATAGTCGACTTAACAACGGCCAGCATCACGATAGCCACCAGGAAGATCGTGGCTACCTCGTTCCATATCCGTAACTGCCGGGAGCTGTATTTGAAAATACCTCGTTGCTGTTGTTTGAATATATGATGAAGGCTTAAGAAATAGCCGTACAACAGGATCACGAAAAGCAACTTGATGTGCAGCCAGGTATGAAAGCCGAAGTTGTCCAGGTAATTGCCTTTCCAGAGTACCAAAGGTCCGAAAATAAGCGTCAGCACAGCCGAAGGAACGGTAATGCCATACCATAATCTTTTGCTCATAAGCGCAAAATGCTGTTGCAGGATACCACGTTCCGGTTCTTCTTTATCCTGGGCTTCCCGGTTGTAAATAAACAGCCTTACAATATAAAACATGCCACTGAACCAGGTAACGATAAAGATAATATGTAGTGCTTTCAGATAAAGGAAACTCATAAGCGCTTGATTGGATAAGTAAGCTATTCTTGTACCCATTTCACAATGGTATCGACCCATTGCGGGGCATCGTTAAGGCAAGGTATATACCGGAGCTGCTCACCGCCCGATGCTATAAAAGAATGTTTGCCTTCCAGCTCAATCTCTTCCAGGGTTTCCAGGCAGTCGTTGATAAAAGCAGGACACACGACCAGCAAATTCCGGACGCCTTCTTTCGGCAATTCTTCCAGTCTTATCGCCGTATAAGGTTTGATCCATTCACTGCCTGCCTGCACCAGCCTGGATTGGAATGAGGTTTCGTATTTCCCTTCGGGAATGTTCAGCTCACTCACCACCATCTTCGTCGTTTCGAAACATTGCTTCTGGTAATTGACAAAAGGCAGGGCAAAGGTAGCGCCTTCCTGCTGACTTTCGGGACCCAGGCGTTGTATCGTATTGTCATCTTTCCGCATATGCCTTTCGGGCAAACCGTGATAACTAAACAGAATTTTGTCGTAAGGGCCAGCCAGGTGTGGCTTTATGCTTTCGGCCAATGCCGAAATGTACTCCCAGCGTTGGTAAAAAGGGCTGATGAATTTTAAACGGAAAGGATATTTGTATTTACGGTGTATCTGCTGGGCATACACCACTGCCGATTCATAGCTGGACATGGTATAATGCGGATACAAAGGAAATACCGTTACTTCTTTAAGACCCGGCTGCTCTTTCAATAAGCGGTCGAAAGCGGCTTTGGGAGAAGGATTGCCATAACGCATGGCTATAGTTACGGGGTAAGCCAGCTTTTGCTGTACCGCCTGGCACAGCTTTTGGGTCAGCACGATTAACGGGGAACCATCGGGACGCCATACCCGGCGATAGGCTTCGGCCGATTTGGGGGCACGGGAAGGCGTAATGAGCCAGCGTACCAAAGGGAAGCGGAAGATAGCCGGGAAATCCAGCACACGGCTGTCCATCAGGAATTCGTTCAGGTAACGTCGTACATCTTTTACTGCTGTTGAATCGGGAGAGCCGAGGTTCATAAGCAATAACGCTTTGTCGGATGCGGGCATAAGCGGACAGTAATTGATCGGTATGGCCGCGAAGGTAACAGCATCTCTTAAATTCTTTTGCAATCTGTCTGACGTATTTCGTTAAGTACTCCTGAAATGACAGTTCTGTGACAATGGCGGAGGGAATTCTTCAAGCCTGCTTCCTACTTTTGCAGCAGGCTAAAAAAGACAGACTTGGAAGATTCAACACTGGCTACTGACTTTTGGGTGATCGGTATCAACTACCGCAAAGCAGATACTGAAGTACGTGGTAAATATGCTATCAGCGATGCGCAGTACGAAGCCATTCTGAATATCGCTCCCGCTTTCGGTGTGTCGGGCCTGTTTGTTCTCTCCACTTGCAATCGTACCGAATTATATGGGTTTGCCGCTGAGGCACAACAATTGACCGATCTGTTGTGCAGTCAGACCGAAGGTAATAAAGCAGATTTTGAAGCGCAGGCTTACTTCAAAAATGGTAACGAAGCGCTGTCGCATATTTTTACGGTAGCAGCCGGGTTGGATTCCCAGATACTGGGTGACTATGAGATCGTAGGCCAGATAAAACGGGCTTTGCAATTCTCCCGGGAAAGGGGAGGCACTAATGCCTTCCTCGATCGTTTGTTCAATACTGTATTGCAATCGTCCAGGGCCATCAGGAACGAAACACAGCTCAGCAGCGGTACCGTATCCGTGGCTTTCGCAGCCATACAATTCATTAAAAACATACTGGGCGACCTGGCGCAAACCCGTGTCCTTATTGTCGGTTCGGGAGAGATAGGCCAGAATGCCTGCCGCAACCTGGTCGCCATAGCCGGTAACCGTAATATTACCCTCGTCAATCGTACCGCAGATAAGGCAAAGGCCTTTGCTGCTGAATTAGGTTTGAAGACGGCCCCTTTTGAACAGCTTGGAGATTGTATCCGGGATCACGAAGTAATTATTGTAGCCACGGCGGCCACCAGGCCACTGATCGGTATCGATGAGCTGTGTGGTAACGATGCCAAAATATTGATCGATCTTTCCGTGCCCAATAATATTGATGCCGGTGTACGGAACTGCAAAGGCATTACCCTGGCCAATGTGGATGACCTTTCCCGGATCAATGACGAAACCTTGCGCAACAGGCAAAAAGAAGTGCCTAAAGCAAAAGCGCTGATCGCTTATTATATACACGATTTTGCCGAATGGTATATGATGCAGCAGCATATACCAGTGTTGAAAGCCGTAAAGGAAAAGCTGACAGAGCTTAATGTACGCCTGGCCGAGGCGCGGATCCAGAAAGATAAAGATGCCGTACAGAAAGCCCTGAACAAAATGGCCCTGAAGATGCGTACCGAAGAGCAACGGCCGGGCTGCAATTATATCGAGACCATTCATCATTACCTGGCAGGTGCTGCTGTTTAAAATATTTTTTTTCTTTGATGCTGCTCCGTGCAGCGCTTACATTTCATGAGTTTTTCCGCAAGCATCCGTATCGGTACCCGCGACAGCAAACTGGCACTATGGCAAGCCAACCAGGTAAAAGAAGGTCTGGAGCAACAAGGCATTGCCTGCACCCTGGTTCCCGTTAAAAGCGAAGGCGACCTGGACCTGGTTACGCCTTTATACGCCATGGGTGTGGAGGGCGTGTTTACCCGCACCCTGGATGCTTACCTGTTAAGCCACAAGATTGATATTGCCGTGCATTCGATGAAGGATGTACCGGTACAACTGGCGCAGGGCCTGGCACAAGCTGCCGTACCGGCGAGGGCCAGTTATAAAGATATTCTGGTTGCTAAAAATGAAGCGGCACTGCAGGCATTACAGCAGGAAGAAACGGCTTTGTCTTATACTATAGCTACGGGTTCGGTGCGCAGAAAAGCCCAATGGCTGCACCGCTATCCTTTACATACGATCGATAACCTGAGAGGTAATGTGCAGACACGTTTGCAAAAGCTGCAGGACAACGACTGGCAGGGCGCGATCTTTGCGGCCGCCGGCCTGGAACGGTTGGATATCGATGTGCCTTACCGTATGGACCTGGACTGGATGTTGCCTGCCCCGGCGCAAGGCGCCCTTATGATCGTGTGCCGTGAAGACGATGAGCAGGGCAGGGCAGCCTGTGCTGCTTTGAATGATGCTGCTACAGCCCTTTGCGTTAAAGCAGAACGCGATTTCCTGGCAGCGCTTATGGGCGGCCGTGCTACGCCGATAAGCGCCATTGCAACGATAAACAATGACAGGCTCCTATTTCAGGGAAACATTTTGACGCCCGATGGCACGACATGTATTGCCTGCGAAGAAACTTTTTCGATAACAGATGCGGCACATGCCGGTGCAATCGCTGCCGAAAAACTGATGCAGCAAGGCGCCGGGGCAATCATTCAAAAGCTGAGAGCCACGAAGGACAATTATTAAGCGGTAAAAAATTATCAGTAATCGGGAAACAAGTACACATATTAGCAACAAGGCCTTTGCCGGAAACACTGATCCGGCAAGCACAGCAGCAGGGTATTGCTATTGAGGTCGTTCCCTTTATCAAAATAGTGCCCAGGGATAGCCCGGAATTAAGGCAACAGGTTGCCCGTCTGACCGGGGAGCCGCTCACCGCTTTATTTACCAGTACCCATAGTGTACTGCAGGTAAAGAAGCTGCTGGAGGCGCCACCGCAATGGACTATGGGCTGTCTTGAAGGCAATACCCAAAAGGAAGCTATTGCATTTTTTGGAGAAGAAGCCCTGCAATGGACTGCAGCAGATGCCGCACAACTGGCCACAAAAATAAATGCAGCCGACCAGGAGGGGAAAATGGTTTTCTTCTGCGGCGACCGCCGAATGGATTATTTACCGGAAGCCTTAAAGAAAGCAGGCAAAACGTTGGAAGAAGTTGTCGTGTACGAAACACATCTTTTACCGGTAGAGATTATGAAGGATTATGATGCAGTGCTGTTCTTTAGTCCCAGCGCCGTCGAAAGCTTTTTTTCGCTAAATACCTTAGCAGCTCATACTATACCCTTTGTCATTGGCAATACTACGGCGCAAAGCCTGAAACAATATACACCCCATAACATCATAGTAAGCCCTGCGCATCAAGCCGGGGCTATGATAGAACAGTTAATAGCTTTTTACAACGATGAAAAATGATTTGCTGCTTAAAGCCCTGAGAGGCGAGCCTGTAGAACGGGTACCGGTATGGATGATGCGGCAGGCGGGCCGCTACCTGCCCGAGTATATTGTCTTGCGCAATAAGTACGGTTTCTTTGAACGTTGCCAGACGCCTGAGCTGGCCGCGGAGATTACCTTACAACCGGTAGATATTATAGGCGTGGATGCTGCCATCCTGTTTTCGGATATACTGGTGGTGCCCCAGGCTATGGGCCTCGAAGTACAACTGATCGAAAACAAAGGTCCTGTGTTGCCCGACCCTGTACGAACAGCGCAGGATATGCAAAGGGTAATGGTGCCCGATGTAAAGGACCGGTTGCATTACGTATTCGATGCGATCCGGCTGATCAAGGAACAACTGACGGACCGGGTACCGTTGATCGGCTTTGCCGGTTCGCCCTGGACCTTACTATGCTATATGGTACAAGGCAAGGGCAGCAAGACTTTCGACGAAGCCAAGGCTTTTTGCTATACCCAGCCCCTGATCGCACACCAGTTGTTGCAGATGATCACCGATACCACGATCGCTTATTTAAAAGAACAGGTCAAAGCGGGAGCCGATGCTCTGCAACTGTTCGATAGCTGGGGAGGATTATTGGGCCCCGATGATTTTGAACAGCTATCCCTGCAATATATGCGTCAGATCGTAGCTGCAGTAAAAGAAGAAGCTCCTATTGTCGTTTTTGCGAAAGGGGCATGGCATGCGCTGGATGCTATGGCGGCTACGGGAGCACATGGTCTTGGCCTGGACTGGTGTGTTAAAGCAGGTATGGCCAGGCAATTGGCAGGTAACCAGGTTACCCTGCAAGGCAATTTTGATCCCGCGAAATTATTGTCGCCTATACCTGTGATCCAAAAGGAAGTAAAGCATATGTTGCAGCAATTCGGCAAGGAAAGATACATAGCCAACCTGGGGCATGGCATATTGCCGAATGTACCGGTGGATCATGCCAGGGCATTTGTAGATACTGTAAAAGAATATTCATTTGAACAATAACTCAGGTACAATGACCCACCGGGAGCAATGGATTGTCTATATCCATGGCTTGCAAGAACAGATATGCCAGGCGCTCGAAGCGGTTGACGGTATAGCGAAGTTCCGGGAAGAAGCATGGCAAAGGCAGGAAGGTAAAGGCGGTGGTGGCCGGACCCGGATCATCCAGGACGGCAATGTCTTCGAAAAAGGAGGTGTCAATACTTCGGTGGTTTATGGCGAGGTAACGGATAAGATGAGGCAGGGGCTTAACATGGACGGGCATACCTGGTTTGCCTGCGGCCTCAGTCTGGTGCTGCATCCCCATAATCCCTTTGTGCCTACGGTACATGCCAATTGGCGCTATTTCGAAATTTACGATGAAGCGGGTGCGATAAAAGACCGATGGTTTGGCGGCGGTACCGACCTTACGCCTTATTATCTTTTTGATGAGGATGCCCGTCATTTTCACCAGAGTCTTAAAATGGCTATGGATCCCTTCGGTGCAGAACTGTACCCGATGTATAAGCAGGAATGCGACAGCTATTTTACCAACAAACACCGCAACAACGAAGCCCGTGGCATAGGAGGTGTGTTTTACGAACATCTGAGACCGGCTGACGAAAAAGAATGGCAACGATGGTTTGCCTTTCAACAGGCGAATGGCAACGGTTTCCTGCCCGCTTACCTGCCTATACTTAACCGTAGAAAGGATACAAAATGGCTGCCGCAGCATAAGTATTGGCAGGAAATAAGGCGGGGTCGTTATGTGGAGTTTAACCTGGTACACGACCGGGGTACTTTGTTTGGCTTAAAAACAGATGGCCGTACCGAAAGTATCCTGATGAGCCTGCCGCCGACGGTAAGGTTTGCCTACGATCATAAGCCAGAGCCTGGCAGCGAAGAAGAAAGATTATTGCATATATGCCTGCATCCCGTGGATTGGGTATAGTCAAAAAAAATAGCATTATGTATTTGCAAAGAAGAAACCGCATTTTAAGAACAAGCGCCGCTATGCGCAGTATCGTAGCGGAAACCTCGCTTAGTCCCCATGATTTCATCGCGCCTTTGTTTATTGATGAGGGAGCGGGCTATAGCCAGGAGATACCTTCCATGACCGGTTATTACCGCCGGTCCATCGACCTTACGGTAAAAGAAGTAAAAGAACTCTGGTCGCTGGGTATCAAAAGCGTTTTGTTGTTTATTAAATGCGAAGATGCTTTAAAAGACAACACTGGTAAGGAAGCCTGGAACAAGGACGGCTTGATGCAGCGTGCCATAAAAGCGATTAAGGATGCTGTTCCCGAAATGATCGTGATGACGGATGTGGCCCTGGACCCTTATTCGGAATATGGGCACGACGGTATTGTAGCCGATGGCAGGATCGTGAACGATGAAACGGTCGATGCTTTGGTAAAGATGAGCCTGAGCCATGCCGCAGCTGGAGCCAATTTTGTGGCGCCCAGCGATATGATGGATGGCCGTATAGGCGCCATACGGGCTGCACTCGAAGGCGATAACTACAGGGACACCGGGATCATGAGCTATAGCGCCAAGTATGCTTCTTGTTTTTACGGGCCTTTCCGGGATGCGCTCGACAGCGCGCCGGGCTTTGGCGATAAGAAGACGTACCAGATGGATTATGCCAACAGGCGGGAAGCGCTTAAAGAAACCCTGATGGATATTGAGGAAGGAGCAGATATCGTGATGGTCAAACCGGCTATGGCTTACCTGGACATCATCCGTGAGATACGGAATGCAGTCACCGTACCGGTAAGCGCTTATCATGTAAGCGGCGAATATGCCATGATCAAGGCTGCGGCCCAAATGGGCTGGCTGCAGGAAGACAAAGCGATACTGGAAAGCCTTACTTCCATCAGGCGGGCAGGCGCCGACCTTATCGCTACTTATTTTGCAAAAGATGCGGCCCGGCTGTTACAGGGCTGAGCCTTTGCATAGCCTTACTATTTTTAAATTATCTTATCCTCATGTACGAATCCAGCAAGTCCCTTTTTGAAAGAGCGCAGCAAAGTATCCCCGGTGGTGTGAACTCCCCGGTGCGGGCCTTTAAAAGCGTAGGTGGTACGCCTTTGTTTATTAAGAAAGCAAAAGGCGCTTATCTCTACGATGTCGATGATAACACTTACATCGATTATATCAACTCCTGGGGACCCATGATCCTGGGTCATGCCTGGGAGCCTGTAGTAACCGCTATAAAAGCCAAAGTGGAAGAGGCTACTTCTTTCGGCGCACCAACGGCATTGGAGATAGAGATGGCCGAGCTGATCAAAAGCATGGCGCCTAATATTGACCTTATCCGGATGGTGAACAGCGGTACCGAGGCCTGTATGAGTGCGCTGCGCCTGGCGAGAGGGTATACCGGAAGGAATAAGTTCATCAAGTTTGAAGGCTGTTATCATGGCCATGCCGATAGCTTCCTGGTAAAGGCCGGGAGCGGGCTGGCTACCTTCAATATACAGGAAGTGCCTGGCGTAACGGGTGGTGTTGCCGGCGATACGCTGACTTGTGCTTATAACGACCTGGAAGCAGTACGGCAATTAACAGCAACGCATAAAGGGCAGATCGCAGCCGTCATCATAGAACCGGTAGCGGGCAATATGGGCTGTATCCCGCCACAGCAGGGTTTCCTGGAAGGGCTGCGCCGTATTTGCGATGAAGAAGGCATAGTGCTCATCTTCGATGAAGTAATGACCGGCTTTCGGCTGGCGCAGGGTGGGGCACAGGAACGCCTTGGCGTATCTGCCGACCTGGTTACTTATGGCAAAGTGATCGGTGCAGGGTTGCCGGTAGGCGCCTTCGGAGGTAAAAAGGAAATTATGCAGCATATCGCTCCTTTAGGTAATGTGTATCAGGCAGGCACTTTAAGCGGCAATCCGCTGGCGATGATCGCCGGTTATACCCTGTTGCGCGAATTGAAAGATAATAAGTCCATATACCAGGCGCTGGAAGATAAAACGTTATACTTAAAGCAAGGCTTACAGGAAGTGTTGGCGGCCTCCGGCGTTGCTTATTGCATCAACCAGTTGGGTAGTATGATCAGTATTCATTTTAGTGAACAGCCTGTGTCGAATTTTGCATCGGCTGCTGCTGCCAATAACCAACTGTTCAATAAGTTTTTTCATGCCATGCTGCGCAGGGGGATTTACCTGCCGCCTTCAGCTTTTGAAACCTGGTTTATCAGTAATGCCTTGAGCAAGGAGGACCTGGATAGGACGATTGACGCAAGCGCTGCCGCTTTACAGGAAGTATTGACGTAATGATATAATGAAGGTGGGATCTTCTTCCCGATGCCGCTAAGCAAAACCCCTGTACGCTTTATTCCTGCGTACAGGGGTTTGCAATATTGGCTTTTAAAAGCGAAAGTATAGTTAGATCATATTGGATATTCCGATTCGTTGTTGTATTGTGAAAAAATGTGCATCAGCTCCGTAAGCTGGGTTACTTTTAGTTTTTCGTATAACCTGGATTTATAAGTGCTGACCGTTGAAGTTTGAATATGCAGCATGCCGGATATTTCCCCGATGGTGTGTCCCTGCAGTAATAAATTAGCGATCTCCAGCTCCCGGTCCGAGAGCAAGCTTAATGGATTGTCGGTGCCGGGTTTCTTGCCCGACAGAACATTGTTCATCAGATGGTCGGATAAGGACTGGCTGATATAGCGTCCCTTTTCCATTACAGTTCGTACTGCGAATACCAGCTCCTTTTCTTCCCTGTCTTTCTGGATATAGCCATTCGCTCCGGCAGAAAGGTAACGCATCGCATAGTTGACCTCTTTCATTGCAGAGAAGATCAATATCCTGATGTCCGGGTTGTAAAACCGGATTACATCTATAATCTTGAAATTATTACTCCCGGGCATTTTAATATCGCAGATCAGAAGGTCGATTGTTTCTTTTTTCAAAACGGCGATAAGGCTGTCGAAATCGGCACACAGGCTGATCCTGGCCTGTGGTATATATTCCTGGAGCAGCATTGACGTTCCATACCTGATGATATTATGGTCATCGGCAATGAGTATTCTCATCGGTTGGTTTTCATTTATTGGTTAAGGGAGGCGAAACAAATTCCGTGCCACAATATACGGTGTGGCGATTCTATTACAAGTTATTTCAATTGTTATTGCAATTTTTGATCTTCATAATATGCAGTTTTGTATGGTGTTGAAAGGCATTTATTCGTTTGTATATTGGGACTTATTACGGATAGGTTTTGAGCGGCCTGATCCCGGTAAAAGCGCTTCCTGTGCTTTTTGAATTTTTGAACTGCAGGCCTGGGGCTATAGTCCTGTTGGTTTATTGGTTATGTTTTCCCGTTTCTACGGGAAATTTTCCTTTTAAAACTTTTTAAAAATGAGGCATCCTGTAGTTAGTGACTATTCCGGCATCACTTACGAATCGCTGAAGCGATTGCTGATGTCTTACGAGAATAGTATGGACATCGTTGTTCATACCGGTGATTGTTACTATCTCGAGTTCAAAATGATACAGGACACCGGTCCCCGTTTTTTTGCCGCGGTACAGAAAAAAGAGGAAGGCGCCATACTGCGGTTGCACCTCCTGCTGTATAATACCGGTATTACGCAAATGCTTTCCCGTAAGCTGCTACAATCATGGGATGGGAATTTCTCTTTTGTTTTTGAAGATATGCCGGGAGAGCTGCTGCCGGAATTGCGGCAACTGCTGGAGCTATCGTTAAAGTTGGGTTATGAGCAACGTTCACCGGACAATGCCTGACTACTGGATAGCTGTTCCGGAAGAATGAGGTAATGCCAGGGTAATGGTTGTTCCCCGACCCGGGGCGCTTTCGATCGCAATACTTCCTTTAAGCCGTTCCAGGGTGTCGGCTATGGTAAGGTAACCGATGCCTATTGTATAATCCGGTAGCGGATCTATTTTTTGTGCAAAGAACAAATTCAGACTTTCAACCTGTGCGGCCTGCATACCCTTGCCGCTGTCGCTTACCTTCAGGATGATTCTGTCCTCTTCTTCCTTCGCATTAATAGTAATAATCCCTTCATGAGTATATTTGTTGGCATTGTCAATAAGATTATGGAGTATAATATCGATAAGAGGGGGCTGGGTCACCATGGCCATATCTGCCGGGATATTATTGATAAATGTATTGCCGGCTTTGTCCGCAGACACGCTGAACATAGCTATTTTTCGTTCTGCTATCTGGTGTAATACGATAGGCAGGGGCGCTTCGATACCCAGCCTTACCTTTATGTAGCCGGTAAGCGAATTGGTGAAATGCGAGATGCGTTCCGAAGCCTGGAATATCTCAGTCATTTCCTGGGCATCGGGGGCTTGTTCCCGTTCTTTCCGAAGCGACAGGTACTTGAGGGAAAGGGTAAGATATTGAATCGGCGTTTTGATGTCGTGGGTAATGCTGGCGTTCAGTTGCCGTTGGAATTTTACTTCTTCGTGCAGGCCCTGTTGTACATGCTGCAACTGAGCCACGGCCCCCTGCAATTCTTTAGTCCTTAAGGAAACGGTATGTTCCAGCTCTTTGTTGTATTGCAGCAAGTAACGTACCCTTATCCTGATGAGGAGGAATACCAGGCCCGCGCCGCCCATAGCCAGCAGGCAAAGGAACCACCAGGTTTCCCAGAAAGCTTTGGGGATGATGATGAAAATCTTTTTGTATACATAATTATCCGCACCGAAACCGCTTTGCTTACGTACGGTCAATACAAAAGTGCCGGAGCCAGGGCTGTTGAACGAAATGAAATCATTGACCAGGGGGTTCCAGGTATCCTGACCGGTTCCGGGACCTTCGATCATATATTCCATGCCCAGGTTATTGGGATTGCCCAGGTAGGCTGTGGCTATCCAGATACTGACGCGGCTCGACACATCGGGAAGGGATAAGGTGTCGGCGACCGGGGTTTCCATACCATCGATCTGTACGGCATCCAGTATAACCGGGTTGTTTGGCAGTACGGGGCGTATGTTGGCCGGGCTGAACCAGACAAGGCCATTTAAAGAGGGGAAAGAAAAGCTATTGCCCGCATTGAATTTGATGCCGCAAGGCTGGCAGCCCCCACCGTTAAATTCATTGGTATTAAACCCCTTTTCCTTTTTATAATGATGATAATAAACACTATTTTGCTTACCGGCTGCAAAACGCAAGAGGTCGGCCTTTGCTGCCTGGAACAAACCATTATTGGTGGTGATCCAGAAGTAATGATTGTTGTCTTCCAGGATACAATGGGTATTCTTTAGAAAGTTATTTCTGTCCGTAGGTAAATGGGTGACTTTACCCGCTTTCCATAAATAGATACCGTCTTCGTAAGTGGTGATCCAGAGTTCCTGGCTGCCTGCATAATAAAGGCTGCGGATATATTTATCTTTCAGTGGCTGGATCGTATCCCATTTCCGTTCTTTAAGATGCAGCCGGTAAAGATTTGTAGTTGTACCCACCCATAAAATATTTTCAGTTTCCTGGTATAAGCAGGTGACATATTCATTTAACGGGATGAACAGCCGCGGTGTGGAAAGGCTATCGGGGTAAAACTGGTAAATGCCATTACGGTTGGTACCCAGCCAAAGAACGCCGCCATGCCCCTGGTAAATAAGGAAGGGCGCCTTCAAATCCCAGGAAGACAACAAGTGCTTGCCATCGGCGGAGAAACGATACAGCTTTTTCCTTACTCCTGTCCATATAGTACCGTCTTTATAGCGCTGGATAACGGACCCGAACTCGTCGGAATGTTGCCCGACTTTGTCCAGGTAAGCTGCAGGTTTGTTTTCGGAAAACAAATGACCTTTGCCGGTAAGGATGGTATGATCGTTCCACAGCATTTGTCCATAGAATACATTGCGCACCTGTTTCTGCCCATAAAAAGCATCGGGATACTTATGCTCTTCGGCGGTCATGGCCCGGAACTCTTTGTGTTCAAAAATGTACAAGCCGGAAATGGAAGTGCCTATGAAGATACGGTCGGCAACTGTGTCATAATGGAAAGACTTTGTTTCCACCTCTTTCAACAGCGGATCATCCAGCAGCAATTGCAATCGCAGGCTTTTGTCCTGTTGTTGTTGTAATAAATACAGGTGTTGCCCGGTAAGCAGGAATACATCGCCGGTAGCATTGTTGGCATATACTCTGAAGTTTGTTTCTCCCCGTTTTTCCTGGCTGCCTCTTAGTATTACAGGGTTTACTTTATCCTGCGTTATTTCGAGCAAACCGTTTGTATCCAGGTTTTTCAGGTAATATAAGGTGCCCTTACAGGTAATGAATTGATAGATGTTAAAAGAAAAGTCAAAATAACGCCGGGGCACAGCAGGGTTATTCCATTGGATGCTATTGTCATTATAGATCACGATGCTGCGCCGGGCGTCAATAGACATTTGGAATGAATCCCGGATATCTTCACGCTCCTGGTGGTAAAAAACAAAATCTCCTATTCCTCCTTTGGTATAAGGGTTGATAGGAATAACTGGTTTTATAATATCAGGAAGTGTTTTATGGCTCTGCAATACCTGGCTTTTCCTGATCTCCAATATCTGCCGGAACTCGTTGATCGCATATAAACAATGCTGTTCCTTGTCGCTTAAAATATAATCGAACCGGCCCGACCGCAGTTTAATGTTGTCTTTGTTGTACACCTTCAGCTTACGGCCATCGTAGCGTACCAATGCGCTTTCTGTTGCCAGCCATATAAAACCGTTTTCATCTGTAGCAATACTCTTGACGCTGTTTTGCGGAAGCCCGTTATCGTCGGTAAGGTGCTGCGCCAGATAATAGTCCTTTCCCTCACCGGCAGACAGGGAACTGTGTACCAGGGACAGCAAGAGCAAGAAAACGGCAAGTGCACGAGATTTCATCAATTTGCAAATATGATAAAAGAAATTGAATGCCAATAATGTAAGTGGCAAAAACATTATCTGCCTTACATCCAGGAAAAGCGGTGTTGCTGTGCAATAAGGCAATGTAGGCCTGAGCAGTCAAGTTACCTGTTGGGTTGTAGGGACATGGACATGCTGCGCGCCGGGTCAACGCAGGAGCTGCAGCAGTTCGGCTTTACTGAAGCGGGGCAGGGTACTGCTGTTCCCTTTAATCAGGCCATCGGCAAGGCTTTTCTTGGATGCTTGCAGTTTTATTATCTTTTCTTCTATGGTATCGGGGCATATAAGGCGTACGGCGATCACCTTTTTTTGCTGCCCGATGCGATAGCTCCGGTCGATGGCTTGTTGCTCCACTGCCGGGTTCCACCAGGGGTCTATAAGATAGATATAGTCGGCATGGGTGAGGTTAAGGCCCGTGCCGCCGGCTTTAAGACTGATGAGGAATACCCTTACCCGCTCTTCTTCCTGGAAAGCCCTGACTTTTGTAGCCCTGTCTTTGGTTTGTCCGCTCAGGTATTCAAAGGAAATATGTTCCTGTACCAGCCTTTCCCTTACCAGGTCGAGCATGGACGTAAACTGGGAAAAGACCAGTATTTTGTGGTAGGGCGAACGCCGGATCAGCTCTTTGATCAGCGTATCCAGCTTGACCGACGGGTTTTCGTGATGCAATACTTCTTCGTTGAGCAAAGCCGGGGCATTGCATATCTGGCGCAGCCGGGTAAGGCCTTTCAGTACATACATACTGCTTTTCATAAGGCCGTCTTCGGGTTGGGCATTTATGTATTCCCTTATCTTTTGCTCTTCTTCTTTGTATATCTTTTTCTGTTCCTCGCCCATAGGACAATACAGTACTATCTCCGTCTTCTCCGGAAGTTCGGCCACAACCTCTTCTTTCGTTCTGCGCAAGAGAAAAGGGTTTATCTTCTGATGCAGTTCCCTGGCGCGCTTGTCGTTTTTAAATTTATCGATGGGGATAGCATACAAGTCACGGAACTGCTGCTTGCTGCCCAGTAAGCCGGGGCAGGCAAAGGATAGCTGTGCATAAAGATCAAAAGTATTGTTCTCTACCGGTGTGCCGGTCAGGATAAGGCGGTTGCGCTGCCGTAGCTGGCATACCGCCTGGTATCGTTGGGAAGAAGGATTTTTGATGGCCTGCGATTCGTCCAGGATCACATAATTGAAAGAAAGCGTCTTCAGGTATTGTATGTCCGAAACAACAGTGCCGTAGGTCGTGAGGATCACATCGTAAGTGGAAAGACCTTTATTGTCCTTAAAACGATCGGCCCCGTAAAAAGTAAACTGCTGTAGCGAAGGGGCATATTTTTCTATTTCGGCCTGCCAGTTGAACAATAAAGAAGTGGGCATCACGATGAGGCTGGGCGCCTGTGGCGCTTGTTCCTTTTGCCATAATAAAAAAGCAATGATCTGTATCGTTTTGCCCAGGCCCATATCGTCGGCCAGGCAACCGCCGAATTGAAAACTATCCAGGAAAGAAAGCCAGTTGAGGCCTTGTTGCTGGTAATCCCTTAAAGTTGTTTTTAAGGTGGCGGGTACGGTTACCGGAGCGATATGGTCAAAATGATCCATTTTTTCCCTATAGTGTTCCAGCTCTTTGATAAGGTCCGGGTCCATTTGCTCCTGTTCGTATAGCTCTGCTATAATACCAAAATTGATCCTCGGTGTATGCAGCTCTTCGCCCTTTATTTCACCTGCTTCAAAGTAGGCAGCCAGTTTAGTGAGCCATTCCGATGGAAGTATACCCATAGTGCCGTCGTCAAGCAATACATAGCGGCTTTTGTTCCTTACAGCTTTCTGTAATTGCTTCAAAGAAGCTTTTTGCCGGCCATATTTTACTGTAACGACAGTGTTGAACCAGTTAAGCCCGCTGCTTACGGCTACGGAGACTTTTGCTCTGGCCGGGTTCAGCTTGTTGTTCTGTAGCTCGTTAAAGCCAAGGATGGCAATGCCGCTATCGTACCAGGCTTCGAAGGCCTGCAAAAACCACTCTTCGCCTATAAAACGGCTGCGATGCAGGTAGAAGTAATCAAAACCTTCTTCCAATTGTTCCCGGAAGTAATCGTGTTGCTGCAGCAGGGTCGAAAGAAAACGGAGCTCGGCTTCCTGGTCCCGGGGCACCAGGAAAGGATTGCCCTGAGCGTCTTCCGTATATACGTTCTTGCGGGAAAGGACAGGTACTTCTATTTCCCCGTATTTGATAGCAGGCGTAAGGGTAATGTGGTTGCCGCTGTCGGCCAGGTAAATGATCCATGCTGCTTCCTTGTCGAGATGGCGTTCCCTGATCTGCTGCCTGGTGGCGGGTTTCAGGTAGCTGTATATTACCTTAGTGCTGCGTTCCAGTCGTTCGAGAAATTGCTTCCGGAAGTCTTCGAATTTGGCTGTATGAATAAGCAATTTATGTTCATGCGCCTGCAGGAAGCGGATCATGTTCAATTGATCCATACGGCCGACGAGGTACCAGGTATCGTTTATGACCGCGAAGTATTTGAGCCTGATGTCGATTGTACTTAAAGCTACAGCCGAAATGCCGTCTGTGCTGAGCGCAGCGGTTATTTCATAAAAACTTCCTGCTTTAGTCACGCTGACGATCAGCTCCGGTTGCTGTACACCTTTGCTTACAGGGACTGTCGACAAGGCCAAGATGTTTTCATGGATATCTTTATCGTGATAGTAGTAATCCAGGTATAAGGGATTTTTCCAGATCAGCTTCAGGGCCTGCAACTCTGCTTCTGGGGTGCCGGAAGTATAATCGTTGCGCAACCGGGCCACGGCCGTATAATATTTTAAAGCAGCAGGCTCTTCTGTTTGCAGCAAGAGGTCGAAAGGGTTTAGTACCTGCAGCGGGTTTTTGAGCTGGCCGTTCCTGCCTCTTTCGGTATGGTACAACTGGATGCTGAGGGTGTCGTTATATTTGTGTTTTCCTAAAACCAGGATCAGTTGCGGGTTTACCGGGCCCTTAACTTCGGGGATGGTACGGCTTTGCTGCGACGGGAGCAATTGCCGGGAAAGGTAGCTGTATGTATTTTCCCTGGCAGGCAGCAATTGCTTTATCCTGGGCTGAACAATGACCGATCTTTGATGATAATGCAGGTCGAAGAAAGCCTCCACCTGCGGATCGTTTTCCAGGCCGTAATCCTTTGCCGCTTCTTTGATCAAAGCTGTTCTCAGGCGCTCATCGAAAAAGGCACGCAATTCCTTCCGGTATAAAATGCCGAACAGTACTTTTACCTGCTGCGGACATAGCTTGCGGGAAGCCATAGCACAGGTACAGGACAGGAACAATGTATTTTCAGTAGCCTGTACAAAAACACTATCTCTATCCCCGGTGATACCTTTTACCCAAAAGGTAGCCGTGTTGATGGCAATCTCTTCGGGTACGAGGTCGTTCCAGCTTTTGCTATCGGTATTTACCTGGTCGCTGCTGTGCTGCAGGATCAGGCTGGTGCTTAGCTGTCCGATACTGAAGTCAGGAATCATGTATCGGTGGAAGCCATGTTCCTGTTCTGTCGTAGAGAAACCTGTCATATAGGTAAATTGGCAAGCAAACCGTTTGTGGGTAATCCTGCAAATGTACATTCCCTGCAGCGTTCCGGGACAAATAATTATGTTTTTGGCTACGCCACGTATTGGCGTACTCCTTATTGATCTTTGCTTTCAAATAAAACAAACATATCATGGAAACGAGATCTGCCTTCCGGGTGTACGGGAATTTTATCAAGAATAAAGGAGTACCGACTGCTGCATTGCCGGATACCTGCCTGCAAATGATTTCTTCCTGGGAATTGCACCAGATCAAAGATACTTTTTATGAATACAATGCAGAATTGCTCCGCGCACATTTGCCCTCCTGGCAAAAAAGCGGTAAGTACAATGTTTGTAAAGCTATTTACGAATTAATCATGGAACGGGAGTCCTGAGACATGTTTTCGGGGGGATGGTTTCTGTTTTTCAAAGGTATTTTAAGGGGTAAGCCACTTTATGACTATTTTTTATCTGTATTGAGCGTTGCCCCGAATAGAAAAAGGTTGTTCCATCAGGAACAACCTTTTTCTATTAGAAGGTATATTTGAAAGATTTAATGTACATGTGTCTACTGGTCAAACAAGGGTGCAACAGATATTCTTCCGGGCTCAACTACCCCTGTAACCTTGATGCAGAAAACATTGTTGGATTCACTTTGTGGTAAATCGTCGCCTGTAGGCAAGGCATCCCAATAAATAGCAACATTATAGGGGCCGGGAGATGGAAACACTCCGGAGGGGTTGGCCGACTGATTGGCCTTTTCTTCTTTATAAAGCCGGTATTTGATAGCGCTGCCATTCCAGTATCCTATAGCCTTCATAATGGCGGTATACAAGCCGCCATAGGCGGCGCTACCCGATTGAGGCGCAGCTGTAAAGTTGATGAGGTATTGCACTTTATCCAGCAATAAGGCTGATAAGGCTGAGTCGAACTGGCCAGGATACCTGAACTTATAAATTACGGTTTGGGCACCCAGGTCGAAAGTTGTTTCAATAGGGTCAAGAGGTAGGGAAACGGGTGAGACCCAGAGTGAATTCCTGTTCCTGATAAAGGGATACAATTCCCTGGGAACATACCCTCCGTGCTCATATTGAACAGCGCCTACATTATTGACCACCTCTACGCATACCGTACTTGGGGTAGAAGGACCGCTACCGGCAATCATACTCTTGATGGCTGTAGTATCACCTGCATATTGGTAATAAGAGAAGTCTACGATCCGGCATGTTCTTAAGCCGGTATTGGCTTCTATGACAGTGAGGTTAGGAATTTTTGAAACGTATCTTACAATGGCCGGTTGCAATAATCCGGTTGAGTCATTGTTACCGTAAATTCCGAAGCATTGGGAGTTTTTTACAATCACGGAATTGGGCAAGGGGGCATTACTTGAAGCCTCGAAGTTTCCCGCGAAGTTATTGATGAGCGTAAAGCCGCCGTTCCCTTCTCCGCCTTGCCGTACCCCATCCACTTTTACTATGCCGTAATTATTGATCCATGCAGGTTCTATGGTTCCTGCTTCAGGAAGTTCGGGCACTAAAAGGTTCGTTTCGAAATGCAAAAATCCACGATTCTCGATCTGGCAAGGACGGAAATTATCATACTGGTCCGGGTAATTTGAGGGATCGAGATGAGGCATATTGCCCGAGGTGATCCAGTTGTCCTTTACGATCACTTTATCTCCGGCCAGTATCTTAATAGCCTGAATGTTCTTGTGGAATTTATTCTTTTCAATGATGCTGATGCCGGACGCTCCTGCCAATTGTAAAGCTAGTGCGCATCCCTGAAAAGCGCAGGATTCAATATTCAATTGACTGCTTTCAGTAACATTTGTATTTACAGACAGCGCTTTTTTGAAATTCATGAAACTTAAGCCCTCGATCTTATATTTATATCCCTGTGCTATACTAAAAGCCCAGCCTGCGCTGCTAAAATTGCCATTAGGGAAATCCTGGTGGGGCAAAATAATGGCATTATCACCCTGTATCGTAAGCGAACCTATTGTTACCGGAAATGATATAGCTGTTTTGATCCTGTATCTGCCGGGAGGAAAATACAACACGGGCATGGACAGCAGGTAAACACTCGTGTCAGGATCAAAATAACCGTTGATTCCATAGTCGGCCAGGATAGCATTAATAGCCGCCTGGATAGCATCGGAACAGTTGCTGGTACCGTCTCCAACGAATCCGCCCGGTTCGCTGACTCCGCCGAAAGCAGGGTCAGTTACATCGTAACATCTTAAATTTTTAAAAGGCATTTGTTTTAAGTTTTAATGTGATAAAAGGGAATGAAAGAAAGCCTGCTATTTATTATTCAAAGGTAGCTAAGCGCACAGCCAGGCTATGGCGCAGTAGCGGTGGTTTTGGAAGAAATGTAATGTTTCAGATTTGCCTTTTCCCGTAGCTAGGAAGGGTTGCCTTGATGTTAAATGAGACTGCCGGGACTTGCCTGGAATAGTAATAAATGTATGAAGCGAACAGGGGTAGGCTTGTGGAAACCAGTATTCTTTGCGCCCTATAGAACGATTATTCCTTTAATGGAGCTTGCTCTGAATTCCCTACCGCGCGCTGTGTCCGTAAAATTATACGAATGGCCGGCTTGCTAATATCCGGAAAGGCATTTAAATAAAGAGGTAGAACGCTTTGCATTCGGCATGGACCCAACAGAAAAGGTTGTTCCCGATGGAACAACCTTTTCTAATTCTATTTACTGTGTGCGGCAGAGGAGATTCGAACTCCCACGCCCATGACAGGCGCTACCACCTCAAAGTAGTGCGTCTACCAGTTTCGCCACCGCCGCATGAGGGCTGCAAAGGTGCAGCATTTTTGTTACAAACCCAAATATTTTCGTGGTATTTTTTTAATAAGCTTGTAATACCCCTGTTTTTCCTTTGCAGATAATATTCTACAGCTCATGGCGTTAATGTATGGACTGTCCTATTTTCAAAATAAATACTTACTTTTGCAACTCTTATGCGAAAATTTTCGTTCCTTTTTATTCCTCTGATTATTCTGGTATTCGGATCATGTAAAAGTACACATGAGAAAATACTGGCCAGTAAGGATGTTAATTATAAGCTGTCCAAGGCTAATGAATATTACGATCAAAAGAAATATTACAAAGCCACGGAAATTTATGAAACCCTGATGCCCGCCTTCAGGGGTACTAAAAATTACGAAGAGCTTTATTATAGGTATTGTTATTCTTTCTATTACCAGGAAGATTACCTGAGTGCTTCTTATCAGTTCAAGAATTTTGTAGACAATTTTCCGAAAAGCAGCAGGGCCGACGAATGCGAATTTATGTATGCTGCCTGTATGTATAAATTGTCGCCAAAATTTTCCCTGGACCAGGCCAGCACTCTTAAAGCGATAGATGCATTGCAAACTTATATTAATTCGCATCCCGGTTCCAAGAACCTTACCGAAGCGAATAACTATATAGACGTGTGCAGGGCAAAAATTGAAACGAAAGATGCCAATGCCGCCAGATTGTATTACAATATCAGCCAGTACAAAGCAGCATCCGTAGCTTATAAATCGCTGATCCAGGCTTATCCCGAGTCCAAATCGCTGGATTACTACCAGCTTATGGTGATCAAGTCTTTTTACCAGTATGCCAAATCCAGCATCAAGGAAAAGCAGGAAGAGCGTTATGCAGAGGCGGTGAATGCTTTCAGCGAGTTGAAAGAATACACGCCCAATTCTACTTATTTAAAAGAGGCCGAGAAGTATTATGCTTCGGCACAAAACATCATAAAACAGTTACGCAATGAGCACAAATAAAAAACTGGTTTCTTCGCTGAACCCCCTGATCGAAACACGTGATATTGCAGCTATCAAAGGAAAGACCGGCAATCTCTACGAAAGTATCGTGGTAGCTTCCAAACGTGCTAACCAAATCAACATTAACCTGAAAGAGGAATTGCACCGTAAGCTGGATGATTTTGCCAATCATACAGATACCCTGGAAGAAGTGCATGAAAACAAAGAGCAGATCGAGATCTCCAGGTTTTATGAGCGCATGGCAAATCCTGCCCTGCAGGCCCTGGGTGAGTTCATGACCGATAAAATCTACTATCGTAAAAAAGATAGCGAATAATAAGCCTCTTGGGGACGGGTATTCCCGGTACCGTATTGACTGATTCGTTAATCTCTTTTTCGCTATGTCTTTACAAGGCAAGAAAATAATTTTAGCCATCACTGGTAGCATTGCGGCGTATAAAACGCCGCAATTAGTGCGTTTATTGGTGAAGGCCGGCGCAGAAGTGCAGGTCGTGATGACCAGCGCTGCTGCCGATTTCGTAAGTCCCCTGGCATTGAGCACCGTTTCGCGCCGGGAAGTATTTTCCTCGGTAAGCAATGGCGCTCATTGGAACAACCATGTGCATCTGGGCCGTTGGGCCGATGTATTGCTGGTAGCCCCCTGCAGTGCCAACTCTATGGCGAAAATGGCCCAAGGCATTTGCGATAACATGGTGATGGCTGTATATTTGTCGGCGCCTTGTCCGGTGCTTGTTGCCCCGGCCATGGATGAGGATATGTGGCTACATCCCGCTACCAAAGCCAACCTGGCTACTTTGCAGTCCTTCGGCCATCATATCATTCCCGTTGCCCACGGAGAGCTGGCCAGCGGCATTGTAGGCGCCGGACGTATGGCGGAGCCGGAGGAGATACAACAATATCTTGAAACTTTCTTCGCAGCAAAAACGATACCGGCAGCCCATGCCGGTAAGAAAGCGTTGGTAACGGCAGGCCCTACATACGAAGCGCTGGACCCCGTGCGTTTTATAGGAAACTTTTCTACTGGTAAAATGGGTATTGCTCTTGCCCGTGCTTTTGCAGAACAGGGCATTGCCACAGACCTGGTGCTGGGACCTAGTTCGGAACAGGTGAGCGATCCGTTGATAACGGTGCATCGTGTAGTGAGCGCGCGGGATATGTATGCTGCCTGCGAAGGTATTTTTCCGCAAGTGGATTTTGCTGTCTTATCGGCTGCCGTGGCCGATTTCAGACCTATGGAACAGGCTCCGGAAAAGATCAAGAAGGGTAATGAGGATACCTTGCAGCTTACCCTGGTGAAGAACCCCGATATCCTGGCGCACCTGGGCAGCATTAAGAAAGAAGGACAGACCCTGGTGGGCTTTGCCCTGGAGACGACCGACGAGTTGGAAAATGCCCGGAAAAAGCTGGAAAAGAAAAATGCCGATATGATCGTGCTCAATTCGCTAAGGGAAGAGGGTGCCGGTTTTGGCCATGATACCAATAAGGTTACCCTTTTGCAAAGAACAGGTTCCATTACAGCGTTGCCGCTTCAATCCAAAGCCGGAATTGCCAAAAGTATCGTAGATTGCATATTGTCTTTAAAGAAAACTGATGCGTAAATTATTTTGTTGCTTCTTATTACTGGTAGCCGCTGCGGGGCTGCATGCACAGGATGTGAGCTGTAAAGTAGACCTTACTTATGACAGGGTACAGAACGTGGATCCCAAAGTATTCCAGGCCCTGAAAAAGTCATTGACAGAGTTTATCAATAATCGTAAGTGGACCAATGATAACTACAGGCCCACGGAAAAGATCGAATGCAGCTTTTTGCTGAACCTCACGGAGAAAACAGGGGAGAATATTTACAAAGCTACCTTGAATATACAATCATCGAGGCCGGTATTCAATTCGGGTTATTATTCGCCTCTGGTCAATTTTGTAGACCGGGATGTGGTATTCCGTTTTGATGAAAGCCAAACCTTGCAATTCGACGAAAACCGGGTAGCGGGAAGCGATGCCCTTGGCGCTAATCTCACCTCCATCTTTGCCTATTATGTGTACATCATTCTCGGCATGGACTACGATTCCTTTGCGCCCAGGGGTGGGGATGATTTCTTTAAGAAAGCCCAGAACATCGTGAACAATGCTCCGGAAGAGGGAAAGACCATCAAAGGCTGGAAAGCAGCCGAAAACAACCGTAACCGTTACTGGCTCATCGACCAGATATTGAACCCAAGGTTCGAGGCGTTCCGCCCTTTTTATTATAACTACCACCGCAAAGGACTTGATTTAATGAGCAGCAAGCCGGAAGAGGCAAGAAAAGTGATCCTGGAAGGTATCCCGGTGCTGACAAAGATCAATAACGAGAATCCTACCTCTATCCTGATGCAGTTTTTTTTTAATGCAAAGGCAAATGAATTTGTGAATACGCTGATGCAGACGCCCCAGGCCGATAGGAAAGATTATGTAGACCAATTGTGCAAAATGGATGTGCCTAATACTGCCCGTTACCGGAGCGTTAAATAACCCTTGCCTACTTCTGTCCCAAATTGTATCTCCCGTTGAAACCTATTCGTATAACTTTATCGTTTCTTTTGCTCTTTGGCCTTTGGGGCTGCAAGCAGGGAAAGGAAACACCGCCTGTACCGGAAGAGCAGATGCAACAGGTATTGCTGGATATACACCTGGCCGAAACCTATAGCCAGGGTTTGGGAGACACTACGGCCAACCGTTTCCAGAAAAACTATGACAGCCTTGCCGGTTTTTATACTTCCATACTGAAGCACCATAACATGAGTCTCGAAAGCTTTAACGAAGCGATGGCATGGTACCGGGAAAGGCCCTCTCGTATCGATACTTTGTATGGTAAAGTGCTGACCGGTTTAAATGAACTTAAAGCCAAGGCAGGCATAGATGAGATAGAAGAAGAGCACAAGCCGCCTTCGCCCTCTTCCGGTAGCGGGGATACGGTAAAGGCAAGAAAAGATACAACCTTAGGCGCCAGGCTGGCGCGCTACCCGAAAGATTTTGCAAATGAGAAAACGGATACCGCTACACGCAAGCCTAAAGTAGCCAAACCGGTAACTAAATCAGAGCCATGAACCATTTGAAATTATTGATCCCGGCCTTAGCGGCCGGATGCCTGTTCTACTCCTGTCGTCCGGCCACTATGGTACCCAAGCCCAGGGGTTATTACCGTATAGAATTGCCGGAGCATGCTTATACTACTTTTGATAGCAGCTCGTTTCCGTTTCGTTTTGCCTATCCCGTATATGGCAGGGTTACCCAGGACCTGAACCTGAATAAAGAAGAGCACTCGCCTTACTGGCTGAATGTGGAATTCCCTGATATGAATGCCGCTATTTATATCAGTTACAAAAGTATAACAGCGCAGGAGCCGTTGAACAAGCTTATTGATGAATCTTTTAAGCTTTCCTACGCTCATGATATCAGGGCCGATTATATTAAAACTCCGCCGTTCAGAACAGCCAATGGTCTTACCGGCGTGTCTTATAATGTAGGGGGCAATGCCGCTTCTTCTTACCAGTTTTATATTACCGACAACCAGAAGCATTTTATCCGGGGAGCCCTGTATTTCAACGTTTCGCCCAATGCCGATTCGCTTAAACCAGCAGCAGAATTCCTGAAAAAAGATATGGATCATTTAATTGAAACAATTCAGTTCAAATAATCAACAGAATTCCTTACTTTTGCGACCGCTTCGGTCCCGTAGTTCAATGGATAGAATAGAAGTTTCCTAAACTTTAGATACAAGTTCGATTCTTGTCGGGACTACATGGCAAGAGCCTTACAAATTGTCGTAAGAGCTCTTGCCTTTTTGTTTTCTAACTCTTTGTTGATCTGCAGAACAGGCTGCCGTGCCTGATTCTTCCCTTGCCGGAGCGTTGCAATAACGCTGTTCTTCCGATAGGCTCAGAGGCTGCGAGGCATTTGTTTCCTGCATCTGGATAGTTGAAAAATATTACACTTAATGCAAAAAGGCACCGAATGGGTGCCTTTTCTAGTGATTCCGTTGAAATTAAAAACTTAGTCCTAAAAACCGTGCTTTGGTTGCTATTTCATCAATACCGGAATGTTAGCAAGGTTGGCTTGCGCAGCCAACAAGGGAGGGGCAATTGGCGGATTCACATTTGTTACATACCGAAGGATATAGCATAGATGGGCAATTGGTAATGCTGGCTCCGCCCACAATTGCAGCCGATTGTGTTGACTGCAGCGCTGTGATCTCCTTTTTACCCAGTTGCAATTTGGCAACATTCAACTTGATCTTTTTCATTTCTATGAAGTTTAGTTAGTTATTAAAACCCTGTCGCACCTTGGGCTCATTTCGGCGTATCCGTATTCGTAGGCAACGGATAGTGCCCAACCATCGGCCAATGGATATTTTTACGGAAAAACTGCTAATATGCTAACCTGCATCTGCGATAGCATTTAGAAAGCCCGTCCTGTAGCTTTTCTAAAAAATATTAAACGCATCAGATTGTACTGTAAATCTGATGCGTAAAGTAAGTAACAAGCAAACAACCGGCCTAGCGACATTTCATACCGGGTACACTCCATTTCATAACCAAGAGCTCATTTTTCATTGCTGGGATCTATCATTCATCATATCAAGAAAAGCTCCCTTTCTGCTAGTTGAAACTTCCACTTCCGTGCCATCGGCTAATACTACATATCCCCCCTTGCCTTTAATATATTTATTTACGAAGTTGATATTGACAATATGGGAATGGTGGATACGGCTGAATAATCCAGGTGATAGCCAAGAAGAGCAAACTTTCAATCTCACACTAACCATAACCTTGCTGCCATTGGCAAGATGAAATGTGGTATAACTTCCAGATGCTTCGCAACGAACAATATCCTTGATATCTATAAAAATATAGCCGTCTTGTGATGGTAAACTGATCCTGTTGGACGTCATTAATCCGGGAGGGGAACTTGCCTGCTGTTTCAATCGAACTTGCTTTTCCGCTTTTCCTACCGCCTCTTGCAGGAGAATAATATTGATCGGCTTTAAGAGATAGTCAACAGCCTGCTCGCGGAAAGCCTGAACGGCATAATGATCGTATGCAGTCGTAAAGATCGTCTCAAAAAATATATCTTTAAATCTCCGCAAAAGATCAAATCCAGTGCCGTCATATAATTCTATATCCAGAAATATAAGGTTGGGCCGATGCTGACAGATCAGTAAGCAGGCTTCCTCAATCTCCGTAGCAATTGCTATAATAGTAACCATAGGGCAATACTGCTTGAGCAGCAAACCCAACGTATCTGCGTTGATGATTTTATCATCAATAATAATAGCCCTCAACATAGGTTGCTAAGTTTTTGTTCTTAATAATGGAAAGTGGATTAGTACTTGGGTTCCTCGCTCATGATAGATACTTCTGTCCTGGATAGAGATAGATATGGATTTTCCTTTATCGGCCATCTTATTAAGCATTTCCACCCTTTCTTTGGTTATGGCCATTCCTTTAGGTGTATGGTTTTTTTTATCCGGCCGGTTCGTTGCAAAATCAATTCCCACGCCATTATCGGTAATACTACATTCCAGTAGCCCATCTTTATGAAGATGATATACAATTGACAATATTCCTCCTTCTCTCATCCTGGCAAAACCATGTTTTACGGCATTCTCAATATAAGGTTGGGCAACCATATTGGGTATCTGTAAGTCTATGGAGTTAATGTTCGGTGCTACTTCAATAGTATAGGTGAACGAACTTCCTGATTGCATTTTTTCTAATTCAAGATAACTTGATATATAGCTTATTTCCTCCCGGAGGGAAATATATAAACGAGGTGCAAGATCCAGTGTTTTCCGCACGAGCGTTGAAAATTGAGAAAGGTAAAAATTGGCCCCTTCCGCATCATGTCTGACGATATAGTTTTGGATGGCATTAAGACAGTTGAAAATGAAGTGCGGATTCATCTGAGTACGTAATGCAGTGTGTTCCATTTCCATCATCCTCTGATTGAGTTGGCGCAGTGCATCCTCCCTATTTTTAAGTTTTCTAATTCGAAAATGGATAATGCTCGATAGTGTGAGCAAAAGAAACGATAACAGGCCAATCCGGAACCACCATTGTTCGTAAATAGCTTTCCTGATAACAAATCGTTGTAGCAAGAACGGACTTGCCTGCCCGAATTTGTTGATAGCCCTAAGTTGTAAAATATAAGTACCCGAGGGTAGGGAAGGATAGCTGAGGAACTGTCCTGTAGTAGTCTGCCAGGCGTTCTCCAATCCCAGTAATCGGTACTGATATTGCATTTGTCCGCCGGAGGAGAAAGACAAGCCTGAGAATCTAAATTTTATGTTGTTATCGTTGTGCTTCAGCACAATAATACTATCCTGTGGAATAGTAGTGTGCGAAACAATAATATCCGTCATCCGTATACTACAGAAAGCCGTAGGCCGAAGGGGGTGGTTGTAAAAACAATCCAGTCCTTTCGGTGTACCAACATATACCAAAAGGCTGTCTGCATAGATCGAATTGATTATTCCTGTACTCAGTCCGTCCGATGCACCGAATTTCCCATCCACACGGTAAGTATCACCAGCCACAGCTACCTTGTCGATTCCTTTATCTGTACCAATCCACAAATAATCATTCGACCAAAAAAGACAGCGGCAAATATTACTGCTGATCCCGGTATTCCGCATGTTAATAGCATCTGTTAGTTTACCATTCTGATAGCGATACACCCCATTGTCGTAAGTTCCTATCCATAAGGTATTTTTTGCCTTGACAAAGTAGCTTATCCTTCCGTTAAGGTAATGACCTGTTTGTCTGCCCTGCAGATCATAAATAAACAGTCCATTGAGTGTACCGACAAAATACTGATGTTCAAACCGGAAAGCACAGGTTGCTCTTCCTTTGTGAAGCAGTTGTAATTCTCTACCGTTGTGTAGAGAGAACAGCCTGGCGTCGTTGTTTGCGGCTGCCAGGATAGTGTCATTAAATACCTGCAAACTTTTAATCCCAGTCCGTCCGCCTACTCTTTCAATATTAAAAAAATCGGAACTGGCATAAGGAACGAAAAGATCTTTCTGTATTTCTTTAAGCCAGCCGAGATGGGTATTCACTTTTCTGATTTCCAATGAAGGGAATTCAGGAATGACTGCAGCTTGAGCAATTAGTTTGTACAACCCTCCATGATCATCACTTATGTACAACTGGGAACCCTTTTTCTCTATCCATTGCACAGGTAAAGAAAACTGATTTTTACCCAGGGTGTAATGTACCATTAAGGGGACACTAAGTTTAAAGATACCATTGCCTCTGGTCGAAAACCATACATTACCCTCCAAGTCCTCTAAAACATCCTCCACTGGGGAACCAGGCAGAAAAGAGATTACCGTCTTCTTACTGACAAAGTTAAAGAGCTCTACTCCAAAATTAGAAGCCAACCACACAGTGCTGTCGTCATGCATTTTGGCCATTTCAAGTCCCTTTCTGCTGGCCTCGTACAAAATTTTACCCGAGCGATTGCTGATAACGAGACAACCGCCAAAATCTCTGGAATAAAAGACGCTGCAATTGTTTTTACGTGAAATTTTAGCTTCTGTAAGGCCTGTGTACCTGGTATGTGGCAATATTTCTTTCAGGAGTGAAGGAGGAAAGGTAAAGCTCTTTTCCCGTGCAGGCCAGTTATACAATACGGGTAAAAGCGGATGATCTTTGGTTGCAAATCCGGAAAACAAAACTTTATTATCTACAATATAATTAACGCGGCCCGTCACATCCCAGATCAACAGTGTGTCAATGTTGATCTCTCCCACACCCGCTACCAAGCCACCAAATTGGAGTTTCCTCAAAAGGGTATCGTTTCGTGTGTTATGGATCTTCCCTTTCTCAAAATAGCATAATTCATTTTTAAAAGGAACTATCCACAATCTGCCGCCTGCATCCTGATAAAAACTGATAATTTCATTCGAAGGAAGCCCATCCTGTACTGTAAAGTTGCGAAAGTATTTCCCGTCAAACCGACTTAGGCCCGTTTCTGTAGCTGCCCATATAAAGCCTTCCTTGTCTTGTGCGAGGCCATGTACTGTCTCTCCGGCAAGACCATCTTTGGTAGTGTAATGAATGTAGCTATACTCTTGAGCCCATATTGCCTTGGGTGTACCTAAGAACAACAAGGATTGCATTAGGAAGAGTATTATCTTTCTGATAAACGATAAATACCTGATGCTGCCTTGCATCATTCTAAAACTCATTAATCTATTATTAAGAAAGGTTAGGTTAGGCAATAATACAAACTCGAATTTACAATATAGGACACTCTTCCATTCATATGCTGGAAATGTGGATTTATTTTGATTATTGAAGGTTGATCTCTTTTTAGTTTCGAGGAATTTTTCAATGCAAGCTGGACAATGTTTATCGTATCTTTCTATCCATGTCTATGCGAAAGAAAGGTTTAACGCTCACCTGGATAACATAAAAAGTACGATGGAATAGGAGATATATGAAAGGTTCTGATAACACTCTGCAGTTCAATTATTATGCATAAAAAAATATAATACTGCATGTTTTTTGCAGTGGCTTCCGTGAAATTTGTAGTTCACTAAAATAGAAAATTTTATGAAAAAGGAAAAGTTGAACCTGGAGAAAAAATTAGTCCTGGATAAACAGACTATTAGCCCGCTTAATAGTGGCATTGACCAGATAAAAGGTGGAATTTCAGGTGTTTTTAAGACTTGCTTGGTTGAGGAGACGCTTCCTTGCGGACAGGCGGTTTGTTATTCGTGGCCGGGTCCGGTAGATACGTGTACGCAATAGTGTACCCAAACCATTTAAAACACTAGATAATAGTTGAAAAATCACTGAAAGATATTTTACAGTGATATCAGTCAAATTTATAAATCACAAAATGGAGTTCATATGAAAAAGAAACAGGTAAACCTCGATCGTAAGCTGGTCTTGCAGAAAAAATGGATTGGTAATTTAATAAAAGCAGATGCTGGAATAATCTTGGGAGGGGCCACCCTTGCAGGCAATAGTGATCCTTGCGGCACATGCCCAGGTCCAACCATTACTTGTCCGACTGTACCTAATTGCCCTCCTCCTGTCACTAACCTAACAATAAGCAATCCTTGTTGCGGATTTTAGACAGCAGCAGAGGGTATTATACTTTACTGAAAAGCTACCAACTGGTAGCTTTTTATTTCATCGCCGGTTCGATACCAGTGCACGCCACAATACCAGAAAGCCGCTTCCATAGCGGTTTTTGCCATTATGTAATAATTAGTTTATTGGGCTCAAAAATAAGCAAAATGCAGTATGGTAAAGGGTTTCATCGGTTCGTCTTGTTCAATGTAAATCCTAATAGGATAATATTCATGTGCAAAAAACTATTGAGCGGTTTTCTCGTGTGGATAACAATAGACAATTTTGGGAAATTAATCTCATTGAAAAACCAACCTATGGCGTTTTGCAAAATGGAGCTATAATATTAATTAGTGCTGCTTATTAAAAGCAATAATAAGTGAGCGGTATACGACCACTAAAGCAATCCTATCTTATCATGAAAAAGATCCTTTTTATTCTTTCGGTTTCACCATATTTTATGTACGCCCAAAATATAGAGTTGTCTGTTGTGGGGGTATAAGTAGGAGCAAGATGACCAACTGGGATGGATCAAAAGAACATAACTCTCCGGCTTCTCCATCTTTGTCGCTACAGGTTGCATACACAACAAAAATTTTTGACTATGGAATTCGTGCTGATCTATATCGGCTTAGAGTTCTTGATCCTTTAAATATGGACCATACGGGAGGGGGAGTCTTTTATATTAATATGGACTACAACTATTATCCAATTGCATTTAATTGCGCTCTCTTCGTAAATTGGAAGAAACAGATTGACAGAAGCTCGGTATTTTTAGGACCTCAAATGGGTTATGTATTTGGTACCAGTCAATCTCTTTCATATTCTTATTCTCCCCCCATAAGCGGGCCTGATCCATTCTCACGGCCAAGTAACGGCGTATCTTCCGGAGTAACGCTTGGCCTACAGGCCGGATACTCTTATTCATTATACAAGGGGCTAAAATTAAAAACAGAAATCGCTCCAAGATTCTTATACTCGCTTAACGGAGGTGGCATAGAAGATTATGACCATTCGCTTAATACAATATTGATACCGGTATCGATCGGAGCTTCCTATAGCTTATAGCGTACCAAACACTTCGTAAAGTAACCAGGATTTTTTTTCTTATGCTGAAATGAAATTGTATGATCAACAAAAAGGTTCGACAATTCCCGCCTCGGCTCCACGAAAGTAAGAAAGCCGCTCTGAAAGCGGCTTCGTCCTGTTTTTAGGAATTATTACTTTTGTTCAATTTTTTTAGAATTTCGTTCTGGTAAAGGATTTCGCCGGTTCGACATTCCGTCCGGGTATCCAGTTTTTCACGCAAATTGCTCTTGCCAATAACTGACTGGGTGAATTCCTGGTCACTTGTCTCGTCCGCCCCAAACAAAAAAATCTGGAACAAAGCGTAAAACTTAGGTGGCAGAAGAATGGTTGGGATAGTCCTATCTCCGGTCGGGTCGATAAAATTTGCGTTTACTCTTACTGGTGTTTTACCGGTAGCGTTTCCATTATGGATACTCAAACCCAAATTCAAATTCCACTAACCGGTCATTGTGGAGTTTGTACCGAGCATAGTAAATTGGTGTATTATGTCTTTCTAACAAATGGGTTTCCGTATCATCTGGTAAACTGAGGCGATAATATAGCTCTACGGAATTTTTGGCGCTATCGACTCGTCGTACGAAGCAATTACCAAGTCTAGTATTAATCTGTTTTTCGGACACTCCTAATCTTAGGCCATTACTTGATGCAAAAAAATCCACAGGTAATTTACGGTATTTGTGATCGGCCTTGCCGGCAAACGCTACTTTAAAAACTGAAATTTGGTTAAGGTAATCTCCGGGTTGTTGCGTTAGCGTGAGCAGTTCTATGCCTTGCCGCGAATAAAAATGATATTGACCTATACTATCAAGGGTATTTTTATCGCCCAATACAGCAGTTGCGCTTGATGCATCCCCTATTACAATATTAGCAAGAGATGTGTCGATGTTTGTCAACTTACAATTTAATTTTTGTGGGGCGGCAATGGCCTCCTGTCTCTCTATTGCCAATTTGTTAGTATCAGTTATGTACTTTCGTAGGCTGTCTTGGTGCGTCACTTCTACCGCTTTGCTTTCCCTGTTATTGCAGGCAGCAAGTACTATCACGTTTAGTACTATTAAGGCCACGAGGCAATTTTGATGCCCTATTATGTTCTGTTTCATTTAGGCTAAGATTGAAATTAAAACTTTCGTTTATTGCAATCGGTCTTTTTATTACTTCATTCTTTCAATGTACCATGGAGTGGCAATTGTATAAAGATAACGAGTCAAACCTGGTTCTGCCTGCCGCTCAATAGGTTTTTAGCACAAACCTGATAGATAAATCAGAAGCCTTCCTCCGAAGCAACGGGGAAGGGCTTTTTCCATGTGGATAGTAAAGGCAGATTCGTTCGAGGGCTACACTTTCTTTGGGCTTGGTGAGGAATATTAATTAAGCCTTCCTTTTCCAAACTTGAGCTTTTTCCTACCCTGTAATGAAATTGTGTGACTTTATTAAGTTATTGATTTTTTAATTAATTATGGACGGAAAGGTTCGACAATTCCCGCCTCGGCTCCACAAGAAAGACAAGCCTTCAACAAAACGTTGAAAGGCGCTTTCTTTTGGGTCAAACAAAAGAGACTCCCTGTTTGCCGGCTGTGGAAGATGAATATCGCTTTGTCGTAGCGAAATTATAAGCGGAGCATTATGAAGTATGGACCATCGTCTATCCAAACGCTTATATTTCTAGATTACCAGATCCATTAATTCTGTATATCCCTCCTGTCTAAACTGAAATTCAGTGATTTTACGGATTAAATACTGGTATGATACTTTGTAATTTTGAACATTATTCCTGCAGATCGATATCCAGTGTTTATCTGAAATGATTTTGCAGCATCGAGAAATAGCTTGTTTTATCTTATTACTTCAATGATCCATTAACCTACAACAACCCCAATTACGATGAACAAAGGTTTACTATGGATAGCATGCTCCGCGCTGCTTTCCGCCAATTGCTTACAGACGCATGCACAAACAGGTATAGGTACCCTATCCCCGGATGCCAGCGCCATGCTCGATGTAACTTCTTCCAGCAAAGGCGTGCTTGTATCCCGTATGACTACTTCCCAGCGCACGGCAGTAGCAAGCCCGGCCAATGGTTTATTGGTATTCGATACCGATACTCAGACCTTCTGGTTCTTTAAGACCGGCTCTGGCTGGACTCAGATCAGCAACGGTCCGATCACATTGCCTTATAACACCACGGAAAATAATCCCGCTACTTTGTTTTCCATTGCCAACAATGGCGACGGTACTTCGCTGGAAGGCATCAATAACACCACAACATCCAGTATAGCTTCGATACGCGGTATTGTCAATTCTACTGCACCGGGTGGCTTTTCCTCCGGGGTAAGAGGCATCAACAACGGTACCAGTGGTCTGGGTATCGGTGTATGGGGTTCTCAGAACGGCTCGGGCTGGGGCGTGTATGGCTCTACTCCCAATGGCCTGGGCGTATATGGCAATGCATCGGGAAGTGGTACAGGCGTATATGCCAACAGCACTTCCGGAACGGGGTTCACGGCTACTTCTGTTAACGGTATTCCCGCCAGCATTTCAGTTTTCAACAACAGTAATAACAATAATGTGCTGAATGTAAATTCGGTGGGCAACGGAACGCTGATCAATGCTTCGACTACAGGCAGCGGTGATGGTGTATTGTCCAGTACCACTACTGGTTTTGGAGTACACGGGATAACCAGTAGCCAGACTTCGGCCGGGATCGTGGGCGACAATAACGGTGGCGGTGAAGCGGTGGTCGGTCGTACTACCAGCGGCATCGCCGGCGCCGTGGTGGGCCGTAACGATGGCGGTGGCTATGGCGTGCATGGTTTTGTCGCAACGGACACTACGGGTACAGGTATTGGCGTGTATGGCCGTGTTGGCCTGAGTAATAGCAAGGGTCGCGCCGGCAGGTTTGAGAACTTCGGCAGCACTAATACTTTGGGCAATACCCTGGAGGCTTATACCATTGGTAATGGTAATATTCCCGACAATACACAGGGCAATGCGGCATCTTTCAAAGTAAACAATACGAACAGCGTAGCAGCGGGACTACGTTCGGAAGTAAATACCATATTCGGTAATTTCGGCGCTGCCGGTATATTCGGTATTTCCAGCGGCACCGGTGGCTTTGGTGGGCTTTTTTATGCTTCCAATACCAATGGTAACGGTAATGCGCTTGTTGCCCTTACCGATGGCAATGGCGATGCCATCCAGGCCAATGCAGGCAAGAACGGCGATGGCGTGGAAACCAATATCGACGGCAATGGACGTGCTTTGTATGCTTGGGTACCTTCTTTCAGCGATTCGGGCCGTGCCGCCGAATTCAGGCATCTTTCTGCTGATAATGATTTTCCCGTAGTTAGCTCCCAGACAATAGGCAACGGCGATGCTGGCTATTTCAAGGTAAATAATACCCAGGGCACATCGGCCGGTATGCACGGTGTTGTCAATTCGATATTTGCCAACTTCGGTACAGCAGCTATATATGGTGAGAATATCGGTACCGGAGGAACAGCAGGTACTTTCTACAATTCCAGCACCACCACGCCAAGACCTGCTGTTATAGCCCTTACGGAAGGCACAGGTGAGGGGTTGATCGCCAGTGCCAACGACGGTAACGGCGTAGAGTCCTCTGTTGACGGCAGTGGTATAGCTGTCTATGGCTATACCCCCAACTTCGCTACCGGTACTGCTGCGCGTTTTACCAACTTCAATACTTCCAATGGCACTAACACACTGTTTGTGGAAAATTATGGTACCGGCACCGCCATGCGCGCATGGCATCGCGGCGCTAGTGGCAATATCGCTGTATTCCAAAGCGGTACTACAGCAACCAATGTAGCACGTATCGACAAAACAGGCAAAGGGTTCTTCAACGGCGGTACACAAAACAGCGGCGCCGATCTGGCGGAAGCTTTTGACGTAACGGAAGAAATTACAGAATACGAACCCGGCGACGTTTTAAGCATTGCCGCTGATAAAGACCGGACTGTAGAGAAAAGCGCCGAAGCTTACTCATCCCTGGTGCTGGGTGTATATGCTACCAAACCAGGTGTATTACTTACAGAAGAGCATGTAGATAGTGATTTGAAAGGTAAGGTACCTATGGGTGTAGTAGGTGTTATTCCTACCAAAGTATGCCTGGAAGGCGGTACTATTAAACGTGGTGACCTGCTGGTAACTTCCTCTATAAGAGGTGTAGCCATGAAAGCCGATCCGAAAAAGGTACAGCCCGGACAGATCATAGGCAAAGCGCTGCAAAACTGCACTGCAGAAGGTATCAGCAAAATAAACGTTTTTGTAAATATTAAATAACCCAACCTCAATTATCACGATATGAAATACATTCTCTGCTTTTATATAGCCCTTCTTTTTGCCGGAACAGCTTCGGCACAGCGTAATGAAGAAACACAAACGCAATATCGGACAGACATCAGCATAAAAGATCAATTGAAGGGTACTGCAATACCCAATCAGCAATACAGGACAGCGGGAACAAAGTCACCACAGCAGCCGGCAGGAAATCAGGCACATCAAAGCCTGGGTCAGCAGATCAAAAACAACACAGCACCTGGTAAAATCTATAAAAAAACAGACAGTAAAGGAGCAGCTACACCTGCTTCCTCCTCCGGGCATGCTTTGCCAAGCGATAAAAAGGCAGCACCGTTGAAGCAGCAGCCATCTCCTGAAATGCCCAAAAATCTTACTCAATAAATCGACCCGATCATGAGCCATAATAATATCATGCTGAAAACAGGTAGCACGGGAATGCTGCTGCTCTTGCTCTCGGTCGGTGCAGCCGCACAGTTTAAGGCGGGAAGCAGCTTTTATGTGCTTCCCGGTACACCGATAACGATTGATAGTTTTACTTTCCAACCGGCAGTGGCTACTACCAATCTGAGCAATACCACGCTCACGGTTACGCATGTTCCCATACCTCCTGCCGGATCGGGACCGGGGAGCATTGCGCGTGTATACCAGTTTAACCCGGCCGTTAATTTCAGGGGATCGGCTGGCATCTACTATCTCAACAGCGAACTGAACGGCAATACTGCTTCTTCTTTATCATTTGTATACGATAGTGGTGGCGGTGTTTTTAATACAAATGCACTGGTCACCACCAATAACACAAATAATTACGTAGTGGCAACCACGGGCGTCAACACGGTTTCGCTTAAGCGCGTTACTGCGGTGAATGCCGGCGCACCATTGCCGGTAAATCTGCTGTCCTTTTCTGCTAAAGCGGAAGGTGAACGTACCCTGATCGAATGGGCTACTGCGAGCGAATTCAACTGCGATCACTTCGATATAGAGCGTAGCGCCGATAGCCGTAATTTTCAATTCCTGGTGGCAGAAAATGCCGTAGGCAACAGTAATACCGAACATAGTTATAAAACCTACGACTTGCAGCCCTTGAAAGGCTGGAATTACTATCGTCTGAAACAGGTGGATGTGGATGGTGCCTTTACCTGGTCGTCAGTTGCTGCAGTCTTTTTTAGTGGTAATGATAGTTATGTAGCGGTATATCCCAATCCGGTGCAGAATACACTATCTATAGCCATCAGCAATAAAGAAGACCAATCCTGCTCGTTAATACTCATGGACGTTACCGGTCGTGTGTTGAAGTCGCAGGAGCTGCAGTTGGTCAAAGGCGATAATATCTTCAGCCTGGACATGAGTGCATTTGCTGTTGGAAGCTATCTGCTTAAGATCGGCCTAACCTTCCAGACCAAAATCGTAAAACAGCACTAGCAGACATTATGCCGTGCTTTGTACCAACGTCGTTAAGCGGATCGCTTAACGACGTTGTTTTATTATGGATAAACCTGGCCGGCAATGTGGAGGCTCTCTACTGGAAATAAGCGATGACAGCCGGCTCCCGATATCTCGTCGCAATAAAACACTTTTTATGAGCTATTTTCTTACACCTAAAAGATAATTCGACAATATGTGGATAAACCAATTTAATTGACCTCGTCTGCTAGTTTAAAAACTTTTCAAATGTGATAATCGTAAGAAGGTAGCCAAGAATAAATGCTCAACTATAAAGTGAAAGAACAAGACTATCCTTGAGCAGTGTTACTCTACAAAGTCAAGGTTTAGGCAATACAAAAACGAAATACTTTTACAGAATACTAGATGACTATCAAATGAGACAAATCAAGTCTCATTAAAAAGACCTACGATTGCCCTGATATCGATCCAGGTCATTCCAGGTTTTTAGTCACTTAAAACTCATTGCGGTATTGGATTTGTCCAGTTTAATCTACAGACAGCGAAATTAGATTTTTGCCTTGGTGATCTTGGAAGCCTGACCGGCATGGAGGACCGGGTTCTTTTGAACCTTTGGTCTTCTTTTATATTGTCGTCTATTGTAAATAAATAACCGTCTGAAATTAAACCTATAGCATTATGAAAAAACTGTTATCTGCAATCTTTGTGTTGTCCTGCCTTTATTTGCCCGTTATTACTCAGGCACAAAATACTTTTGCCCCTCTTGGCGCCGAATGGTGGTATCAAGGCAGCAACTGGGATTATATTTTTGCCCCACCGGGCTGGGTTGTCAACGAAACCTGGACCGATCATGTGGCGGTTACCGGAGACACAACTATTCAGGGGATCAGTTGCCGTAAGGTGGTAGCAACCCGGACAAAAAAAGCGGGATGGAATCCGGACTCCTCCTTTGTAGCACTTCGCAGCGAAGCATATTTTTACGATAATACAGATACCGTTTTTTCTTTTAACGGAGCGGCGGGTAGCTTCCAACCCTTGTATGTTCTAAATGTTTCTGAGGGAGATACAGTTTGCCTGAAGAATCCTTATGCGGCTTCGGGTATGGACAGCACTTTTTGCTATGTAGTTGATAGCATCCAGATGGTAGTTTATGATACCACCCATTTGAAAACTTTTTATACCCATACGATAATAGGCGGCAGCAACCTTTACTCCGTCAACTGGGGAGAGGCCCATTTTAATGGCAACCTGCAAAAATGGATGAATATCGGTCAGTATACAGAGCGGCTTGGCGGGACATTCGGTAAAACAGGCGGCTTTTTTCCTGCAATCACTACCCACAATCCGGACGGTGACGTTGCGATTACATTCCCTTCGGGATACCTGAGCTGTTATACCGATCCTGTTACGCATATTAAACGGACAAGTGGTGCTTGCGACGCACTTAAGAACCCCTATTCTTCTATTGCTTCGGTGAACTGGTCCTCCTACGGTCTTACGGTATATCCCAACCCCTCTAAAGGAGCTTTCCATATTTCGGCCCAGAAACCTTTGACGGAAACCTTAGCAGTTCAATTGACCGATCTTGCCGGACGCGTTTTGAAAACGGCATCTTTCCTCAAAGGAGAAAGCAGCACAGGCCTTGATGTCGGAAAGCTGCCGAATGGTGTCTACTTCCTCAAATTTCAGGCCGCCGATAAGGCTTTCTACCAAAAAGTAGTTATTCAGCACTAATCTGCAAAGAGACCAGCTTGTCGGATGAATTGGTAAAGTTGAAAAGGTAAAGATGAAGGGTTTTATCCTGAGGAGGAGTTCCGGAACAAAAAGAAGAAACTAGTATCTAAATAAACTATGAAAATGAAATTTCCCATTACGTGCCGGACTTAATTTCATATTGTAATGAACTACATAAATGCCACCATAGTAAAGAGCGACTTTACAGGGAAGAGTAGGGATAACAATAAATGAAATAAAAGGCCATTTTATTGACAGGCTATTGTCATCCAATAAAAAGCATGCTGCCGATCCTGGAGGGCAATAAGAGCAGTTCGCGATGTAGATCAACAATATCTTTTCTTATTAACCGGAAGGAGGGAAAATAAATTACCGGTTTTCGGTTGCTATGCTATACCGTGAAGGTCATCGGTCATTTCAAACCAGATAAACAATACGCTTTTCATAGTTTCGGTTTCAATGGTTACTTTGCAGTGCGGGTAAAAGTGCCCTTTAAATACCTTTCTTTGTCTTAAATAGGAATTATAAGACCAATACGGAGATAAAGCACTCTAAGATGGGTAGGGCACTAATTTTTAATTTAATGCCACTGCAGAAACGACGGTTATAGAAAAGAGTTAATATCGTTCCGGCTTTTGTTCTTTCCTTTTTTATGCTGAAACTTTGAAGGAGCGATATAAACCTCAATTAGTCTAAGGCCTTTTTATTGGATGAAAGAAATTATTTTGTATGTATGTACGCCCTTTAAACGGTTTTTCTTTTTCAGTCTGTGGCTGTTGGCTATGGTTGCCCCGGCTTGTGCCCAACAATACAGTTATACCAACTATGATATAAAAGATGGCTTGGCCGGCAGTACCGTGAATGGTATGACCCAGGACAAATCAGGTTTTATATGGTTTAGTACAGAAACGGGACTTAGCCGTTTTGACGGAACAAAATTCAAAAATTTCAGGAGAGAAGACGGGCTTCCCAGCAACGAGACTTTTGCTGTATTTGCTGACAGCAAAAGCAGGATATGGATCATATCCTATAAAAATACAATATGCTATTATTGGAAGGGGAAAATATACAACGAGCAGAATGATACTACGTTAAGAAAGTTGAAGTTTACCTACGAAATTAATGGCATTGCCGAAGATGCGGCAGGCAACCTTTTAGTAGGAACGCAAAGGGAAGCTTTTGTCATTTCTGCTGGTCTGAATACGGTTAAATTTTACGCCAGGGTTCCCGGGAAGCATGAGATTGTCGGGTTAGATTTTAAGCCGGTAGCCGGTGTAGGGGTAGCGTTTCCATCAACTTTGGTATCCGCTAAAATGGGACAGTATTTCAGCTATCTGGTACATCAGGATGATAGAAATTTTTCCCAATCGATTACCACCGTTTTTTTTTCCTACATGGGTAGTCGACTTGCTATTCAATATAACAAGGTCGCTCCTATCCACTATTTAAACCTGCCCAAAGGGGCAAGGGTAAAGCCAGTCGACGATAGTATCGTTGCCGTTATGAACACCGCGGGCCATGGCGCCCGTTTTTTTAATACTTATATAAAACAATATACAGCGGAATTCCTGCAGGGCTATACTGTTAATGATGTATTCCGGGATATAGAAGGCAACATATGGTTTTCTACGAAAGAATCCGGGGTATTTAAATTAAGCCCTGCAGTATTGAGGTCTTTCTTTTTCAATACAAACCCTATACCGGTTGCCGTTTTAAGTATATTTAAAAGCGGGAAAGATTTGCTGGTTGGCACTAACAAAGCTCAATGCTGGAAACTTGATCCTTCCGAAGTGCTGAATTTTAACAGGATAGATGCAAAGGATAATGAACGTTCTCCTTTACTGAAAAGTAATTGGGAAAAACCGTTATTTATCAATTATGCGAGCTCCGATTTCCTGCATTTTGCAAAACAGCGTGCTACAGATATAAAGACTTTAATGTTTTTTCATGATACCGTGTTAGTCAGTGATTGCGGTGGTGTCTATCTTGCCCATCTCCGGGACGGTACGCTTATAAAGTATTTACGCAAAGGTCGTACCACCTGTGCGTATAAGCAGGACAGCCTCTATTATATTGGTACATTGAATGGACTATACACAACAACAAACGGAGAGGAGGTGACATATTTGGGTGATAAAAACAGTCTTTTCAGGAACCGTATCAGTTCTTTTGCAACCGATGAGGACAGCACACTTTGGATTGCTACCTATGAAAATGGAATTGTAGGATACAGGAACGGAAGCGTTATCGTAAATATTACAGAAAAAAATGGAGGGCTGAGCAGTAATATTTGCAGATGTCTTTATCGTTCAGGAAATACTTTATGGGTAGGTACGGAGAAAGGGCTTAACAAAGTGGATATGACCGGCAAAGAAAAATACAAAGTAACCGGCAGGTTCAGTATGGCTGATGGGTTAACTTCGGATATTGTAAATGCAATTTACGTGGAAGGCTCCAATGTATATGTAGGGACAGCAAACGGGCTGGTATGTTTTGACGAAACCAAAGTGCCGCAGCGTTCCTTATGTTATCTCCGGATGACGGACATCCGGGTATCTGAAAAGAGCTATGACCCCGAAACGCTTTCCTTTAAGCTGCCTCATGCAGACAATAATATAAGTTTTGAATTTGTTGGTATCTCCTTTCTGTCAGAAGGAAGTATCAGTTACCAATATCGGCTCAGGGGAATGAACGACCAGTGGAAAATAACGTCAATACCGGTACTTAGTTATCCATCACTACCTTCCGGAAAATATACCCTTGAAGTTATCGCTATTAATAAATTCAATAACAAGAGTGGATTGATGGTCAGGGAATTTGAAATCAGGAAAAGCTTATCGGAAGAAATCTGGTTCCGGATGCTGATGCTCATCCTGGTAACTGGTATCATCTGGTTATTGGTATTAGCCCGTTTTAGGTCAGTAAAAAGAAAAGAGGCAGAACAAAACCGGGTACAGCAACAACTACTGGAATTGGAACATATGGCTTTAAGGGCACAGATGAATCCTCATTTTATATTTAATTGTCTTAATTCTGTTCAGCATCATATTATGCAACAGGATACCATGGGGGCCAATATTTATTTGTCTCAATTTGCAGACTTAGTAAGACAAACATTGGATAATGCACCCAGGACCCACATTATGCTCAGCGAAGAAATAGCATATCTGACCAGCTACTTAGAACTTGAAAAACTGCAGATAGGCGATGAGCTCAGCTATGACATAACCGTTGATCCGGCCCTGGACAGAAATAAGATCAAAGTGCCCAATATGGTTATTCAGCCTTATGTAGAGAATGCAATCAAACACGGGGTCGGCCACTTAGATACAGGGGGAACGATCCAGGTACAATTTCGATTGCTGAATGGTGCGAATGTTTTGGAATGTGTTATTGAAGATAATGGCCCAGGGATCGAACGAACTCTTGTAATAGACCAGGAAAGTAAAAGGCTTCATACCTCTAAGGGACTTTCCATTACACAAAACAGGATACAGACCTTGAACCAGCTTTCCGGTTCAGCAAACAGGATCAATGTCCGGCTGGAAGAAGTAAGCCCTGCTGCTGTAAATAAAGGGACGCGTGTTGTTCTTCACTTTCCTTTGTCATACTAATATACTTTACTGATTTAATTTACACCAATGATAAACGCTGTAATAATTGAGGATAAATCCGTAAATGCAAAGACATTACAGGCCATGATCCGGAGCTACTGTCCTACTGTAAACATTGTTGGCATGGCCGGTAATATCGATAATGCATTCACCATGCTCTGTCAACATACGCCTGACCTCATTTTCCTGGATATAGAAATGCCAGGGGGAAGCGGGTTTGATTTGCTTCATAAGTTTGAATCTGTTCCCTTCGAAGTCATCTTTACTACAGCCTATAATCAATATGCGATTGAAGCCTTCCAGGAAAATGCACTTGATTATTTATTAAAACCGATCAACATTTCCAATCTTCAGCGTGCTGTGGCTAAAACGGAGAAGCAAGTCGCCCTTAAAAAATCGAATGAACAGGTTTCGAAATATTTGAAATCCCTTCAGAAGCTGGCACCAAGCAAGATCAGTCTGCCTACACTTGATGGTTATCTTTTTATTGCGCCCCAGGAGATCATACGGTGTGAAGCTTCCGGCAGCTATAGCAATTTCTATATGAGTTCGGGCAAAAAGATAGTAGTCAGTATGCTTTTGAAAAAATGTGAAGATTTGTTGCCCTCGGAATTGTTTCTCCGGGTCCATAACTCTCATATTATCAACATCCAGTTTGTACAGCAGTATATCCGCGGCAGAGGTGGTTATTTACTGATGCAGGATGGCTCAAGGGTAGATGTGGCTGCCAGTAGAAAGCAGGACTTTCTTGATACCATGAATGCTGCATATACCACTAAGTATATGTAAGTACCCCGGTCCCTTTCTTTTTTAGTATCTCGTATATCTCGGTAACAGATTATGTTGAAAGATTATAAGCTAACCCGATATCATCAATCGCATCTATCTTCTGCGAGCTGGTCTTTGTGTGCAGCACCCATGCTAAAATTGGGCAAGGACAGTAGAGAACCGGGCACTGCGCATCGATTGTACCGCCGTATTCATTAATACCTTTCCATACATCAGTTGACCTTCATACTCGGAAAGGGATAATTTACCAGCTTGCATTAATGCGCCAAAAGTCTGCATATCGGTACCATCTATTTCCTGGCTGTGCTCAAAATCTGCCGGCTTCCCTTTGATAGCCAACTGTAGCATGAGCATGGAATAGACGATTCTGCATACCTGGCGCATCGCATAAAGACATGCCATTTCATGATCGCTTGCCTGGCGGTCAAAATAGTTATACAGAAAGTTTCGCTCCTGTTCGTCCGTGTGTACGAAATAATTTGCAGCATTGGCCAGATCGATATACCGGTCATTGACGGAAGCTGCATCCCAATCAATAATCCAGATATTTTCTCCATCGCATAGAATGTTATTGGGATTAAGATCGTTGTGGCTGAATACTTTGTTGTCTTCGGTACAGGGATATAGATTTTTAAGCGCTTCGTAATATTGAAAACCTTCTTCAAATATCGGCCCTGATAATTTATCGCTGTTTTTGAACCCACTTATTAAAGCGTCAACTGTGGCAAACAGATCGGTGCCTTTGGTATGCGCTGGGATGTCGTGGATGTTTTTTATTTTCTTAGCCAGATCAGCGACTAATTGTTCGGGTTTTAAAACACTTCGCAAAGGTTTGCTGTCAATAAAATCGCTGATGGCAATTCCCTGTTGCGGGTTATGGTAGTATAGTTGTGGTGCTACTCCCGCCCTTGCCGCAAGTAGCAGCGTATCTGACAATGGCGTATTTGCTTCGAGAGGCGGATTTAATTTCAGTATGCAGGCACGGCCATCTATCAGAATTTTGTACACTGACGAACCGGACAAACCGCCGGTTAGCAACGAAATACTGCTGACTGCTGCATGAGTGAAACTTTGTAATAGTACAGCTTTAACTGCTGCTACTTTTTCAACAGGAATAATAGAAAAATGATCCGGAGACATGGATATAAATAGTAAGGATTAATCTGTCCGACAAATTTAAAGATATTCCACAAGGTAGGGCGGCATTATCCGGTAAGCATAGTTGAAACAAATTTGTTGGTAGCAGGAAGACGGAAAGAACCGGATACCAAGCGTATGGTGGTTTTAAAATAGCACATTGGGTGGCTGTTAAAAGGAAGCTTGTAAGGCTGCTGTGGCCAATAGAACAGCATTTTCCCGATACAGCGATAGCTAATCTAAAGCCAAAAGCCGTCTCAAGAATTCTTGAGACGGCTTTTTTTGTTCAGGGACGTATTGGAATTAATGGGTAATGTTAACACGTTGGTACTCTGTTGTGCCATCAAGTTCCAGTTGAAACAGGTAAATACCAGCCGGGAATTTCTTTACATCAATCGATTGCCTGCCTGCGGCGACAAATGCGGATTGCATGTACAGTTTACCGCTAACGTCATAAATCTTTAACACAGCGCCTGGCTTGGATTCGATAAAGACCTGTTGGCTTGCCGGATTAGGATAAAGATTCAGGGTATTCCCGGTACCGATTAAAACGGTTCTAACAGCGGAATAATTAAAAGAGCCATCCTTGTCCAGTTGCTTCAAACGATAAAATACTCTGCCATCAGGAGCGCCATAATCCACAAATCGATAAGTCAGCAAAGCATTGCTGTTGCCTTCTTTCGCAAGGCTTTTGACCTCGCCTACCGAATGATAATCTTTGGTGTCAACACTTCTTTCCACCTGAAAGCGATCGTTATTTTTTTCAAAGCTCGTTGTCCAATCGAGTGTCACCACATTGTTGCTGGCCAAAGCCGTAAAGCTCGGCATTGTTACAGGGAGAATGCCCCCCGCATATTCATACACAATGGCTAAGCCCGTACCAATATGGGTAGATATTTGTGATAACAAGTTACCGCCACCGGTAAGGGTAACTGTTCCAAGCGCTGTCGTTGGAAAATTAACAGATCCCGTTCCCCTGTAGCTGTTCAACTGGTTAGCCAGGGTAATAATCCTTACCGGGGCTACTACAGAGGCAAATTCGTTGTTCCAGGATTTACCGGAAGTGCCGGCATAGTCGGTTACCCCATCGTAAGCGCCCAGTGGCGTGTTGGTGTGCAGAATAGAATTTGTTACATTAATAACTGCGCCGCTGGGAGGAGTTACCGATATCTGGATGCCGGAATTGGGACTGGTAGTTACCGCAGAATTCGATGTATTCTCTACGCCGAAGTAGGGGTGTAATTCGGTACTGTTCAGATAAATAGTCGCCTTGGTAAGCACACCGAACGCCGAATCTGATTTGGGCAGCATTAAAGTGGCATTCCAGTCGGTCAGGTCGGAAAGTTTAACCGTAGTGTAAGTAATGGTATTGGGTTTAGCAGATAGACCTAAACCAAATGTGTTTAAGTTAATGGGCGCCGAAATCGTAAACTGATCGGTTTGTGCCGTCGCCGGGTCTGCGGAGCTATTGATTGTATTATTGCCGCCCGTCCTTTTTTGAACGAGGTTGAACCCTGCTACGGGATAATCGAATTGGAGAATATAATCGCCAGTGCCCTGATAGTTGCTTAACGTGTAATGACCGCTTGTATCGGTTAGTGCGTTTGCAACTGTTGCACCACTATTGGCATTTAGCATAGTAACCATAATACCGGCTACTCCTGGTTCGCCATTGTCTTTCACATTATTTACAGTGCCCTGTTCCTTCCATATCGTTCCGGATATTGTGTTATAAGGCGTTTGTGCAAATGCACTTTGAGCAATTAAAGCACCACCTACAGTGCATAAAAGATTTAGAAAAGGTGTTTTCATATTAAACTGTTGAGATTTAGCTATACTATCGACTTACATAATTTGTGCGAAAGTAGCTGCAGTCTTGTTAATAAAGTCATAAATTGAATATGTGTAAATTGCTTTCTACAAATGAATTAGAATTATTACTACATATAGTTTATTCCTTTAATTTTTATGGTTAAAATGCTTTGCCAGGTATATCTATTAACTACGAGTACACTATTTTAATAGAAATGTATAATGTGTATATCTTTTGTAGTTAAATGATATGATGCTGATATAGCTTCATCAGGCAAAGAAGTGTTGAAACAAGGTCACCATCGAGGAGCGGTAATAATATTTATATCGTTTAATATTGAAAGTCATAGCCAAATCCATTAGTACTGAAACATAATAAGAATTGATGTTGTGTTTTAAATGCTGTATATTATTTGTTTATGATCATACAACTGACCCTGGTGCTGTTTTGCTGCTGTGTGTCCTTGTAGCGGGAATATGGGGCAAAGAGTAGCGATAATGCTACGAGGCATATTCTTTAATAAGAATGCTATATGCACTTTGGCTATATCCTGTTTCTGATTGTCGTTAATATGCTACAAAGCGCTTAATTGCTATACACTACTTTTGCCCCCGTTTAATTGTAGAGCGATTAAATAGTGGTTTATTGGTTAGCAAGCCTGGTTTTTACCAGGCTTGTTTTTTTAGGAGCAATAATCACAGGCTGATCAACGACATTATTAGTATGCCGATCAGAGACTACATTCTGTCCTCTTCCTTATGCCGGAATGCTTATGTACATATGGAAGGGCCAAATCAATGGCTTATATCTTTACCTGCCAGGTAGCTGGGGGCAAAACCAAAGTGTTTTTTAAAGGCAAAAGAAAAGTGTGACAGGTTTTCGAAGCCTACTTCATAGCAGACATCCAAAGGCTTTTTCTTCTTCTCGGTAAGTTGATAATGTGCCAGCTCCAGCCTCTTTTGTGTTAGCCAGCGTTGCGGCGTCATGCTGAAAGCCTTTTTAAAATCCCGCTTAAAAGTTGTAAGGCTCCTGCCTGTCAGGTATCCGAACTTTTCCAATGGCAGGTTGAACATAAAATTCTTTTCCATGTAGTCAGCCAGATTAATCTTGCCCGGCTCTTCAAAATTGGCAAGTACATGGTCGATCTCCTTATCCAGTGTTCTGAGGATGCTGATGGCCTCAGTAATCTTAATAGAGGCGATATCTTCCGGTATATCTTTCATGTCGAAGTAGGGAATGAGCGAGGCCAGGCAGCTTTCCAACAAGGGATGGTTGTTGAAGCTGTAAATCTTCTGCGTCTTCAGCGGCCTGGATTTTATATTTCTTTTGGCATAGAAATCCCGGAGTCTGCCTACCGACAAATGCATCACGACCGTTTTATGCGGCTCTCCATCTTTAGGATAGTTGATAATGGTGGCCAACTGATTCCTGGGGATCAGGAAAATATCGCCTTTCCTGAAAAAGTAGGTTGCATCCGCCTGTATGATTTTGGTTTCGCCCGAAAGAAACCATACCAGCATGTGTTGGTCAAACATGATATCTGACTTGAAAAACTTGTCCTCGTAACTGGAGAGCTTGATATCTTCGGTAATGTACCGGGCTTTGTATTCCATACTTTTGTTTTTAGGAAGGAAACCGATAATGCAAAAATAGAAAACAGCGGTCTCCTGCTTTGTTTTAAAAACCATTTCAATAAGAAAGGAAACTAAAACCTGTATTTATCTTCCTTTCTTATTGAAATACCACTAATACTAAATCGTTTGCCCGCCATCTACCAGAAAGTTAGCGCCGGTTATGAAAGACGCGTCTTCACTTGCAAGGTAATGGATCATACCGGCAATTTCTTCCGCCTTTCCCATTCTTCTCATAGGGATGCTTTGTACCAATTGATTTTCCAGGGTTTCGTTTAGCCCGATCTTATCCATGATCTCCGTGGCAATAGGGCCAGGGCTTACTGCATTGACCCGGATTTTCCGCGAAGCCAGTTCCAACGCTGCTATTTTCACAACTGCATTTATGGCTGCTTTACTTGCAGCATATACCGAAGCAGTCTGCGGAGATATGGTTGCCGATGTGGAGGAAAGCATGATCACCGAAGCTCCGTCGTTGAGCAAAGGGATAAACCGGCTCAATGTAAAGTAAGCGCCTTTGAAATTGATATTCATCATTTCATCGAACAGGCATTCATCCACCTGTTCAATCGTTGAAAACTTGGTGATGCCGGCATTGACAAGCAGGATGTCGACCTTGCCGAATCGCGCTTTAACCTGGCCTGCAAGACCTTCGATATCGGTTAACCGGGACTGGTCTGCTATCAGGCCCACTACCTCAAGCTCGGCCGCGGCTTTATCGACTGCCTCTTTCCTTCTTCCTGTAATGATAACATTGGCGCCGCTTTCTTTTAGTCGCTTTGCTGCTGCATATCCTATGCCACTATTACCACCAGTAATTACAACAACTTTATCTTTTAAATTTTTCATTGTTCTGTATTTATTTAAAGTTTTAAAATATTGTCTGGATCTATCTTTTGTGCCCGGATCAACCGGATGCCGATTACTGCTTAAATTTGAGACCAATCATTTCTTCGGTCAGCGTCCATAACTTTATTGCGCTGGTTTTATCCAGGGAATAAGGATTTACCCCTTTCCGATATGAAATATCGGAACATAGTGATGCAATATCAGCGTCTTCACAATATACCCCGCCAATGAGGTTCAGTAAAGGACTGGTTGCGCACCAAACCGTTGTGGCAGCGCCTTGCGGAACAGTTTTTAATGATGCGGCTACCTCGGGAAGTATATTACCTGCTGCATCCACAAAGCCCATTTGCTGAAACAGCTCCAGGGGAGCTTCTCTTCCTAATTCCGTTCCCCCGATGGAACCCGGATGTACGGCATATGCCCTTATGTTTGACGACCTGGCGCGATTGTCGAGTTCCATTGAAAAAAGATTGATTGCTGTTTTGGATTGTCCGTAAGCCTGTAATGTTTCATATTCCCTGTGCAGGAAATTAGGATCGTCAAAATCGAAAGGGGCGAATTGATGACCGTGAGAAGAAACATTGACTACCCTGGATCCGTTTGCTTTTTCCAGGGCCGGCCACAATTTTGTCGTGAGTTGGAATTGAGCCAGATAATTAGTGGCTAATTGTGATTCGATGCCGCGCTCATCCCTGCGCAGCGGTACCCACATGATCCCTGCATTATTGATCAGCAGGTGCAACGGCCTTCCCGAAGCCAGAAAGCTTTCTGCAAATGCATTGATAGAGGCCGGCGACATTAAATCCATTACCGCTATTTCCACATTGGCGACCCCTTGCAGGTTTTTCTTTGCCTTCTCCACGTCGCGCGCAGGCACGACAACCGTTGCTCCTGCAGCCGCAAGTGTCCGGGTGGTTTCCAGGCCAATGCCAGTGTTGCCACCTGTTACGATAGCAATTTTTCCTGTAAGGTCAATGCCTTTAATAACATCGTTTGCTGTTGATTGGGCGTTGAAGCCGGAGCCGGTTGGTTGTTGCAGGGCTCCCTGATAATTGTTCTGTTCCATTTTTTAATTGTTTTGTTGGAACAAAAGTAGATAGGCCGGGAACAAGCGACTTTGTTTAAAAGGCCGAATTTGCTTTGTTTAAAAGGTCCGATGAATTCCTTGTAATACGGTGCTATCCCAGCCGTCGAAGGTGCTGTTTTAATACCCATCTGTAGTTATGTATGCTGCAATGCCAGCGATTATGATCTTCTCTCTCTTCAAAAGTATCTTGAAGCAGTATTGATTTATTGGCATAGGCCCCGGTAGCTTTTGTAAAATGAAAGACTTGGTTCGCAGCGTCAAAAGGCCTTTTGGTACAATGGCGGATTTATTGCCGGTGTGCAGATTATACTTTCACAGCAACTAAATCAATCACGCTATTATGGAAAAACTTTTTTCTTCCCTCATTATGGGAGTTTGCCTGGTAACAACATTACAGGCACAAACGATCAACAAGACGTATTACGATCCCAACCGGAGACTGCAGCCTATATCGCATGCCTTATTGCAGGAAGCAGGCAAGGAGCGGATTTTTACGTCCATGAACACTATCGAGAGCAATGGGAACCAGAAATTCATGATCACTAAGGCCGATGAGAACGGGAATTTGTTAAAAACAGTGCTCCAGGAGCATGCGCTCCAGATCCACCGCATCATCAGCACTTCCGACAATTGCCTGCTGGTAGTGGCGCCATTGGCAGGCGATCCGGTTACCGGCGGTATATTATCCTCGGGCCTGATGGTAATGAAGCTGGACCTTAACTTGAATATCATGTGGAGCCGTTCCTATCCTGCAGCTCCCTACGCCTCAGCCAGCATTACCCATAGCAATATCGACGTGGCCAAGATGACCCGTGGCGGCGTGGAGTACTACTATATCTACTATTCGGCACAGAGTCCGCTGGACCCACAGGAAACCGGCTTTGCCGTGGCCAAGATCAATGGCACCGGTGCTTTATCCTGGCACAGGGTATATGGAGATCCGGCACATGCCGATACCAGCATGCCCAGGAACCTTACCGGTGGCATTGCTATGTTTAACCGCGGCGGTACCAACAATGAATTCGCTTTGGTGGGCAAGCGGGAGGCTTACAAACCGGGAGGTGTTGTCAATAAGCTTTTTTACATGAACATCGATGAAAACGGTGTTCCTACTTCGGGTTACAAAGCTGTGGTCACCGGAAGTGTAAGACCGGAATTGCCGGCCATTGCCTGGGATGGTACTGATTTGGTAACTACTTATATAGAACTGAACAGCGGGATAGTACCCGGTACCAATAATGCTTCGGGTATAGGCTTCCTGAAAACGGATGTTAACTATACCGGCTTTACCGGCAGGTATTACTGGCAAACCTGCGAAAACTATGGCCAGTCCATTACCGTAGCGCCCGATGGTAATTATGTGATCAGCGGATTGACGACACATTGCGGCCCACTACAGCCCGTAGGTGATTACGGCAATACCCCCATGTTTTTAAAGCTGAACAGCGCCTCACTGAACCCGATCTTTTTTAAACGTTATAACAAGTTGCGCCGGGTAGCCGTGAGTGGAAGGCATATCAGCAATGCCGGCTATAATTATGTAGCAGGTGAAGTACCGACAGCCTGTGCAGGCTGCCCGCAGGGGTATCGCTTGCTTAAAACCGATGCTTCCCTCAATACCTGTGGTGCTGCCGACTTCCCTATTAATACAGTGCCTTTCACCCCTTCCGTAACCAATATACCGCATACTTTTACTTCATACAGCAGTAGCCTGCTTTACGGTATCACCTTTTCGGTAATTACCATGACTTCCGATGATTGTAAATCCTCCACCAGCCCCGACGCTTACCGCCCGGGCGGAGAGACCGGTATCGGCGACAGGGAAGAGGATTATGGCATTACGATCGTGCCCACACTCCTGCGTAACCCTGTCGAACAAGTTACCTGCACTATTGATGGCATTAATGGCAAGATCGCAGAGATTACGGTACATAACCTGCTGGGACAACGTCTGTACAGCAAAAAGCATACACTGGCCTCCGGCAGTAACAGCTTGGGCATTCCGGCAACATTTAGTACAGGCATCAATGTTGTTAGTATAGCTGTCGATGGTAAAATCTTGAAAACACAAAAGATCGACAGGATACAATAGTAGTATATGTGTTGTGCGTAAGTGCAGGGGCCGCATTCCGTGATACGGCCCCTGTATATATTCGTTTAAACCTGCCTTTGAAATGTCTGTTCCGGGTAAAAAATAGAGAGAAAACAAGTAGTTCCATTTCCTATAGCCATAATTAAGCCCGGGATGCTTAACTTTGCATTCCATTCTTAACGTGTTATGAAAAAAATAATTATCCTTATCGCTTCCCTTGTATTGGGTAATGCAGCAGTCTCGCAGGCCCAGGAAGAACGTAAACCTGCTGTCCCCGGGCAGACTTATGGCGCAAAGATTGATGCCAAAGGTGCTACTGCTATTGCAGAATTACCTGCCCTGATCGAAAAAAGCAAGGATAAAAAAGTGCGTACAAAAGTGAGTGCCAAGGTGCTTGATGTGTGCCCTAAAAAAGGTTGCTGGATGAACCTTTATATCAATGACAGTACTACGGCTTTTGTAAAGATGAAAGATTATGGCTTCTTCGTGCCTATGGATATGATCGGGAAGACCGTAGTGCTTGAAGGGGAAGCTTACGAAAAGGTAACCTCTGTAAATGAGCTGCGCCACTATGCCGAAGATGCTAAAAAGCCACAGTCGGAAATCGATGCGATTACCCAGCCTCAAAAGAGCATCCGTTTTACGGCAACCGGCATTAAAGTACCCGAATAACTTTTACTGACTATTCGTATACAGGCGATAAATGTCCCTGTTTGTCCTATTGCCTGAAGCTTGCTGGCATGCGATTAAAATAATCAGCTAACTTTTTTTAAGTAAAGCGGTCCGGCACCATCAGGTGCCGGACCGCTTTACTTAGCCCCAGGCCAGGGCTGCCGCGCCCAGTATGGCCGCGTCTCTTTCGGACAAGCCTGATGGGATAATATCGATCTTATTTTTGAAAATGGCCAGCAGGTTTTCTTCCATATATTTCTTAGATGGCTTCAGGATAAAATCGCCTGCTTTGGTGAGCCCGCCAAAAAAAATAATGGCTTCAGGGCTGGTGATAGCAACGGCATCGGCAAGGGTTTGCCCTAGTATTTTACTGGTGAAATCAAAAATTTCCCTCGCCATGGGGTCGCCGGCCAATGCTGCTTTGTGAATGCCACTGGATGATACCTCGCCGGTTTCTTTATATACAGTACTTAGCCATCCCGGCGGTGTTGATGCCGTGGGCGGGTTACTTTCCAGCATTTCATAGGCGGTACGTACTATTCCCGTAGCGGAAGCGTAAGTCTCGAGGCAGCCATGACGGCCACAACCGCAACTGCGGCCATTTCTTACTGCAATAACATGGCCCAGCTCTCCGGCAAAGCCATCGTGACCGTAAATGAGTTGTCCGTTAGCGACAAAGCCGCTGCCTACGCCTGTTCCCAGCGTAATGATGATAAAGTCTTTCATGCCTTTTGCCGCGCCGTAGATCATTTCACCAATGGCTGTGGCATTGGCGTCATTGGTAACCGTAACCGGAAGGTCAAATGCATCTTCGATCAGTGTGCGTAAAGGAATGGTGCCTTTCCATTGCAGATTGGCTGCCAGCTCAATATTGCCCGAATAATAGTTGGCATTGGGGGCGCCTACGCCTATCCCGTTGATCTGCTCCTTGTCATACTGTTCTATATAAGGTTGCAGGTGTGCTTTAATGGCGTCGATAAAGAGTGTCGGGGTTTCATAGTCTTTTGTATGTAAACGTTCCTGTACCAATATATCGCCCCGCCTGTTCACGATCCCGAAGGCAGTATTAGTGCCGCCTATATCTATACCTATGGAAAAACTTTTGGGTTGCATGTGGGTATTTTAAAAAAAGGCTTTAAGTTTATCTTCTAATTAAATATGGAATGGGATACAATAATACAAAGAATAACAGTTATGGGTTCGCTCTTTTCCTTATCGGGTGTTTGTTCTTTATCTTCGGATTCATTACCTGGAGCAACAGTCAATTGATTCCCTATCTTAAAATTGCCTGTGAACTTACCGATACACAATCGTACCTGGTAGCGACTGCTTTCTTTGCTGCGTATTTTGTAATGGCCATTCCATCTTCCCTGGTACTGAAAGCTACCGGCTTCAAAAGAGGCATGTCGCTGGGACTACTGGTTATGGCTGCCGGAGCATTGTTGTTTATCCCTGCTGCCGGCGCGCGGAACTATCCTTTATTCCTTACGGGGCTTTTTATTATTGGTACCGGCCTTGCCTTGCTGCAAACGGCTTCCAATCCTTATGTTACTGTGTTGGGGCCTATCGAGAGCGCGGCCAGCCGTATCAGTGTTATGGGGATCTGTAATAAGGTGGCAGGTATATTGGCGGTATATGTATTGGGCAGTATTACTTTAAACAATGTAGATGAATTAAAAGCGAGACTGCTGACCTTAAGTCCTTCGGAAAAGGCAATAGAGCTGGATGCCCTGGCTTCCAAAGTGGTAGGTCCTTACAGCATTATTGCCATTGCGCTTACGGTATTGGCTATTGTACTTTACTTTATCAATCTGCCCGAGATCAGGGAAGAGGAAAATACGGAAGCTGCTGTACCGGATAGCAAGGGTGGGGTACAGAAGACTGCCGCAAGCTCTGGAAACAGTATCTGGCACTATCCGCATATGATACTTGGGGCCGTGGCTATCTTTTTTTATGTGGGTGTTGAAGTGATTAGTTACGACACTTTTGCCGGTTTCGGAGAGGCCCTGGGATATAAGCTGGAAACCGCCAAACACTTTGCTTCTTATACCGGTTATGGCCTTCTGGCAGGGTATGTTTTCAGCATCTTTGCTATTCCTTCGGTTATTAACCAGCGTATGGCCTTGCTGGTAGCTACTTTGCTGAGTATGCTTATGGTGGTATTGGCCATGTTCACATCTGGCAATACCGCAGTTGTTTGTTTCGCCATCCTGGGCTTTTCCAATTCTGTGATGTGGCCTGCAATCTGGCCCCTGGCTTTAACAGGCGTAGGGCGTTTTACCAAACTGGGCGGCGCTTTACTGGTAATGGGTATTGTAGGTGGCGCGGTATTGCCTCCGCTTTATGGTAAAGTAGCTGAATGGCTCCATTCCCGGCAACTGGCCTATGTGCTGATGATCCCTTGCTACTTGTATATATTGTATTATGCCCTTCGGGGATATAAGCCACGATCCACTCCATAGTAACCGCATCTCCGGTTTGTGATATGGGAAATGACTGTGATCGCCTGCGAAATTTTGTCTTTGCTTTGTTCAAGCGCCTGGCTTATTCGGGAAAGCATAGCACATCATTATCTTCAGGCATTTGGTGTTACCTATACCAATGATGATCCGCCAGGAGCCCTGGCCGGTGGTATTGCTCATGTCAAAAGGTTTTGACGAAAGATTAATTGCATCGGATAAGCCGCTTTACATCCGAGGCACATTTTTGTGATACTGCCAGCAATGGTTATGGCTAAAATTTCGAACTTTTTCGAGAGGTGGCTATAGCCCTGGCCTGGCAATATTTCTCTATTTTCATGCGAAAATGTAACCATTCCCAATGAACAATGTGGGCTTTCGTGAGCGATAGTTATCCGCTTTAATTCTTTCAATTACTATAATCAATATTTATGAGCAAAAAGATCATTACACTTGGTATCGCCTTATGTAGCTTTTCTCTGGTAACGACTACTACTTCCTGCAAAAAAGTAGTGGATTGCCTCGCTGAAGAATCGTTGACGTCCATCGACGTTTCTATCGATCCTGCTAATTCAAAGCAGTACACATTTAAGGTGAGTTATGGTGGAACACATACACTCAGTACTGTAAACTGGAAATTCGGAGATGGCTCCGAAGCCACTTCCAATGGCGCAGACGCCGTAACCCATACTTTCCAGGAAGGCACCTTTAAAGTTATCGCAGAAACAAAAATTACCGGTGATGACAAAAGCTGTAATCCTGTTGTAACAAAAAGCATCGTTGTCAACTAACTATACAGTTCTGTTTTGGCCAGTAGCGTGCAAACCCTTTTCATCATGATCCCGGGTATGCTACGCCTGCAAGAGGCTATAACACAAAGCCCGCTTTCAGAGCGGGTTTTGCTTGTATGTCGGTACGGGGAAATTGTTCGAATGCCTTTTATGGTTTTTAAGTATTGGGAAGGCATCAATAGCATTAAACTGCTCATGGCTTAATTTTAAAATACATGCCTGAGCAGTTTTAGCTATTTCAATTTTGAATTTTATAAAAACATAAAATGTACGCATTGGCGTACATTTTACTTCAAAATCCTCGTGGGATATTATTTAATCGTCCTGGTTATTTTTTGCCAGGAGTAGCCTGTAGATGGCTCCACCTACTATGCCACCCAAAATGGGCGCTAACCAGAAAAGCCACAGTTGTTGCAGCGCCAATCCGCCAACGAAAATAGCCTGAGAGGTAGAGCGGGCAGGATTTACAGATGTATTCGTGATGGGAATGGAAATTAAATGGATTAAGGTGAGTGCCAGGCCTATAGCAATTCCGGCAAACTTTCCATTGGCAAATTTATCCGTTGCTCCCATGATCACTAAAACAAAGAAAGCGGTAAGCACAAATTCTGTAAGAAAGGCTGCCGTTAAACTATAGCTTCGGCCAGCATATACCGGTGCATCATAGAAATTGGTTGCGAAGGCTCCTGCTCCCGTGGCGCTAAATGCGCCCGCGCCATTTAAGATGAGGTAAAGTATGCCCGCTGCCGCTATTGCTCCCAAGACCTGCGCAATGATATAAGGGACCAGGTCCTTTATATTAAATCGTCCACCTGCCCATAGACCGAAAGAAACCGCCGGATTAAAATGCCCCCCTGAAATGTGCCCTACGGCATAGGCCATGGTTAACACGGTAAGGCCAAAAGCCAATGATACGCCCAGGAGACCTATTCCTATATCAGGTACTCCTGCAGCAAAAACTGCACTACCACAACCTCCCAAAACTAACCAGAAAGTGCCAAAGAATTCAGCGAATAGTTTTTTCATGTTTTTTAATTTTATTGTGAGTGTTTATTAAGGACAATGCCTTAAATGTATATAAAGCAATATACTACTCAATGTTTTATGTCGTATACATTTCACGAACATTTAGGGTTTGGATTTATGCACATGTGTACATCCTTTAATAAAATCCGGTTCAATAGCTCCTAGCCGATTTCCTTTAACGGATATAACCGGTTGTGTACCAGATATCTTGGTTAAGCCTTCACTGGAAGGTTACAAACACGCATATTTTTTGCACCTGGTGAATCGTGATGATCCCCAGATGTAAATCTTCAAACATGCGAATAAGAAAATAGTGCTTTGGGAGGTAGCAGATTGGTATGCCTGGAAAGATATTTTTGAAGGGGGGACACACTACCAACACTTTGTCAATTTAAAATGCGTAGAAAATAGATGGGCGGAAGATGTGGCGGATGTTTAGAGCAGCTTAGATAGAACCGGCATTCAAGGTCAACGCGTTGGAGGCAAAAGAAAAAGGGCTCCTCTATTAGAGAAGCCCTTTTTTGTATCGGATGAAACCCCGATCTGTACCACGTACGGGAATCGAACCCGTGATTCCTCCGTGAAAGGGAGGCGTCTTAACCCCTTGACCAACGCGGCATTGTTTGTAATGGGATGCGAAGGTAAAAATATTTTTCATGCTAACAAATATTTCCGGTTATTTTTTTGCCAACTAAGGCAATAATTTTCATCTTTTTGTAAAAATGACCCTCACCGATAGCTAAAAGTGCTCTTTCTAGCTTTTGCCAGATTTATTTATGCTATTCTTTCCCGCAGATTAATACTATTTAAGTGTTGAAGGACAGTATGATCAAATATTTATTACTCATAATTAATCATAAAAAAGATTACTCTGTCGCACTAATTAATATACTATAACTGTGGTATTTTAAACTATAGATTTTAAAGTTTGTACTCTGGATCATATTCCTAACCAAAACCAGATATTATGAGAAAGTTTACTTGCTTATTAGTCGCATTGTGGGCATTTACATTCGCTGTTCAGGCGCAACAAGCCCCGCAAAAAATCAATTATCAAGCTGTAGTGCGTAATTCGGCCGGCGTTCCGGTTGTAAGTCAGAATGTATCTCTCCGGTTCAGCATCCTGGAAGGCTCGGCAGGAGGAACCACCTTGTATTCAGAAACGCAATCTACTACAACTAATGCTTTTGGCCTTGCTAATGTGCAAATTGGTAATGGCACACCCGTATCGGGTACTTTTAGCGCTGTAACATGGAATTCGGCCAGTAAATTCCTGAAAATAGAAGCTGATATTACCGGTGGTACTACTTATGTTAACCTGGCCACGGTAGAAATGATCTCTGTTCCTTATGCGCTTAATGCACAGAGCAGTAACGATAACCGATGGGCTCTGTCAGGGACCGATATTTCCAGCAACAATACAGGTAGTGTCGGTATTGGCAATGCGCCCAATGTGAATGCCAGGCTGGATATTTCCGCCACTAATAAAGGTATCCTGATTCCACGGATTACTTTGGCCAATCGTCCTGCCGCCCCTGTAGATGGTTTGCTGATCTACCAAACTGATAATACACCTGGCTTTTATTACTATAATAGCGGAAGCTGGAAAAGGATTGTCAATAACAATGATGTTACCAGTACCGGAAGTATTATTCCTTTCGCCTCTGGCCTTCCTGTTACAGTAACTACTGTACTTGGCGGCCTGGTGGGTACTACGGCATTGGTTGGTTTTGGCAATTCGGCTAGTGGTGTCAGCTTATTGGGCGGTAACATTGATCTTACCGGCGCCGGCGGTACTTTGCTGAATTTCGGTTTTGTGGCTCCCCGGACCGGTACGATCACTTCCCTGGCAGCACACTTCAGCAACACTGCTGCATTGTCCCTGATAGGCAGTACGGTTACTATTACTGCCCAGTTGTATTCCGCACCATCAGGCAGCAATACTTTTGCCCCTATATCGGGTGCTTCGGTTGTGCTTACACCTGCTTTAACCGGTGCGATAACCCTGGGTACCGTGTCGACCGGTATCACTACCGGATTGTCTATACCGGTAACAGCCGGTAGCCGCTACCTGCTGGTATATTCTGCTACTGCTACAGGTCTTACACTTGTTAATACTGTTGTGGGTTATGCCAGCGCCGGGGTTAACATCAACTAGTGCCGGGTTGTGGTTTTCATCAGAAAGAAAGATTCTTTATGCTAAAAATATTCAAACATGAAAATAACATTGCTTAGATCACTCGCAGGGCTGAGCATCCTGTTGTCCTGCTGGTTGCCGGCAAAAGCGCAGTCTGTACTGCCTTTTGTACTTGCCAGTACCGGGGGAACAGGGTTGGCCCCAGGAGGTACCACTCTAAATTTTACAGTTGGTGAGCCTTTTACTTCTACTATAGGGACCAGCCCGCAGTTTACGGAAGGGTTTCAGCAACCCAGCACTTCGGGCAACCCGTTACCGGTGCGGTTGCTGGACTTTAACGGTGTAGCAAAAAGCGGGTATAGCCTGCTCAACTGGCGTACAAGCCAGGAAATCAATAATGACTACTTTAATGTGGAACGAAGCAGGGATGGTATTGCATTCCAAGCTATAGGTAAAGTGTATAGCCTGGCTGTTAATGGCAACAGCAATGGAACGCTTGCTTATACTTTGATAGATAAGACCATGTCTCCCGGCATCAATTACTATCGTTTGCAACAAGTAGACAAGGATAAGCAGTCAAGCTATTCGATGGTGATCAGTCTCGACAACTCGGGGCCAGCGCAAAGCTTTTCCTTGTCGCCTAACCCGGCCAGAAATAAGCTGTATCTTTTGCTAACTACTGTAGGGGAACATTCACAGATACAGATCACCGATGTAAGTGGCCGGGAGATAAAAAGCCTTCAGCTTACAAATGTTGTAACTGAAATGGATATTTCGGGGTTGGCAACAGGCACTTATTTTGTACGGTATACCGACGGTCAAAACAGCGAGTCGATAAAAGTAGTGAAGGAGTAGCATGACCATAACAGGGGAAATAAAAAAGGATTGTTCTTATGAACAATCCTTTCCTTTTGGGGGAGGTAAAAGGGTCTCGAACCCTCGACCTTTGGAACCACAATCCAACGCTCTAACCTACTGAGCTACTACCTCCATGCTTTAAAGGACTGCAAAGGTAACGTAAATTTTTAAAACCAACCAAGAATTTTTCACAAAACTATTCTGCTTATTTTTGGTTGTTAATCCTTTACATCGACTAATCCCTCTTTTAATGCGTAGTCAATTCGGAATTATCCTTTCCCTGGCCATATTTGCAGTGCTCGAGTATTATTGTATTGTAGCGGTAAATGTGGCCATGCGTAACTACAATAATGTTTTCCGCACCAGTGTTTTTGTTTTGTATGTCTTAATGACTTTGCTGGTTTGGATAAGCCTGTTCACTTTCCGTAGCTGGAGCCTCTCCGAATGGAATCCTTCCTTGCGTATTTTGCTGATTTCTTTTGTACTGGGCTTTATTGCTTCTAAAGTGCTGATCGCTGCTTTTATGCTGATCGATGACCTGCGAAGGCTTGTTACCTGGGCCATAAGGCATTTGAGCAGCTTTTTCCCACAGACACCTAAAGACCCGGTAGAGATGCCCAACGGCATTTCGCGTTCTACTTTTATTGCCCGTATGGCCATACTGGCCGGAGGCTTACTTTTCAGCGGTTTTTTATACGGGCCGAAGAACAGATACCGCTATGTTATTAAGCGTTACAAAATTCCATTGGATAAACTACCTCCGGCCTTTAAAGGTCTTAAAATTGTCCAGATATCGGATATTCATTCCGGCAGTTTTGACAACCAGGAGGCAGTGGCCCATGGTGTCGATATGATATTAAAGGAAAATCCTGACCTGATCTTGTTTACGGGCGATCTTGTTAACAATAAAGCTTCTGAGATAGAGCCTTACAAAGCTATCTTCAGCAAGCTGCATGCGCCGTTGGGTGTGTATTCGACATTAGGCAACCACGATTACGGTGATTATGTGGAATGGCCTTCGCCTGCCGCCAAGGCTGAAAACCTGGAAAAGCTGAAGCAGCACCATGCCAATATGGGCTGGAAGCTGATGATGAACGAGCATGTTATTTTTGAGCGGGAGCAACAAAAGATAGCTTTGCTGGGGGTGGAAAACTGGAGTAATATGGCCCGCTTTCCTAAACATGGCGATCTTGCCAAAGCCTATAAAGGGCTTGCGGAAGCTGATGTGCCTGTTAAAATATTAATGAGCCATGATCCTACACATTGGGATGCCCAGATCAGGCCTCTTTTCCCTGATATAGATCTCACCCTCAGCGGCCATACGCATGGCATGCAATTCGGCTTGCGGTTGCCCTGGATGAAATGGAGCCCGGTGCAATATGTTTATAAGCAGTGGGCCGGTTTGTATGAAGAAGGCAGGCAGCGCATCAATGTAAATGTAGGTTATGGTTTCCTGGGCTACCCGGGCCGTTTGGGTATTTTACCCGAAATAACAGTATTGGAGCTGGTCTAACCGAAGCACCTGCTCAATGATAACAACGGTCCTTTTCCAAAAAGAAAAGGACCGTTGTTGCTATTTTGCCTGACTCAGGAACTAAGCATATGCAAAGCATATTTGTGGGAGTATTCTTTGCAGCATAATCCGAAGTTTGGTTACAGTGTTACATGTTTTTGCAAGAGCGGAGTATATTCTTTTGCCAGGAAAATAGGGGATGGATGGGATCCATCATGTTGCGTAGCAGATTAGATCATACCTAACAGAGCACGCAGAAATGCGAGGATTTTGTCAATAACCATTGGATTGGAATTGTGAAGTGATGCTTACTCTTTTACAGGGTTTTCAGCAAGCCCCTTTTGATCAGGAATAAATGCCGGTCCCGGCCTTATTCCCCGGTCAGGGGTGCATTAAAGCAGGCCTGCCAACCAACGGAGTAAATTAAGAATACAGTCCAACATGGGCGATCTTGTATTTATAATTTAAATTAGGCTTACTCTCTTCAGGGTTTTCGGCAATCCCCTTTGTTGCTGTAAACAAATGTAGTACAGGGCAGGGGGTAAGTGCAAATTAAGCATATGCAGGTTTTGCATTATCCTTAAAACAAGAATCAGATATTTTATGAAGTTCTGTTGTGAAGAAGTCAATTAATTTATTTTCTTCCAAATAGTTGTAATGTGCAACAAATAATCTTAAATGGTATTTGAATAATATTCCGGTATAGATAAACTATTCGGTATTGCTTGTTGGGTCATTTTTAAGGTATTATTTTCTTTTGTTTTTTTATTCTAAATTTAACGAAATGAGAGTGTTAAAGCATAAAATATCTCAAATGTTTATTTTATTGCGCAGAGTGATGTAATTTTCGGGTTCTTAACCAAAAAACCCAATAAAATGAACTTTGTAAAATCTACCTTGACAGGGGCCATCCTATTGTGCTCCCTGTTATCCACTACACATACTAATGCTCAAAAGCTGCTTCTTGGTATTAAAGCCGGTGTTAATCTTGACCGGACCGGAGGTAATAATCTTGATGGTAAGTTTGCCGGAAGCTTCCTTGGCGGAGCTTTTGTAGGCGTTAAGTTCAGTAAAGTAAAGGTTCAGGGAGAGCTGCTGTTTTCCCAGGGAAAGGTCACTACGGGTGATAATTTCGGGAGCGCTTTCAAGCAATATCTTAAAGATGGTGTAAGCAGCGCCAAAGAGGGTACTTTTAAAATGAATGAGCTCTCTATCCCGGTCCTGGTTGGTTTTAATGTAGTGCCTAAATTGCTATGGATCCAGGCCGGCCCGCAATATACGGGTGTGGTGTCGATCAAAGATGTGGATGGCCTGGTTAAGGAGACCAAGGATGTGTTTAAAAACGGGTATTTGTCAGGCGTGGTTGGTGCTGAACTGGAACTGCCTTTCAGCCTGAGTGCTGGTGTGCGTTATGTTTTCGGTATTTCTGACCGTAACAATACTAATGTTTCCGATTCCTGGCGCACAAGCCATTTCCAGGTACATGTAGGCTTCAATATTCTTTAAGGCAAGGCCTTGTTTCAAAAGCAAGAGGGCTTAAGTTGAAACTTAAGCCCTCTTGCTTTTCGGCACTTATTCTTTTGACGCCTATTTTAAATGGATTCTTTTACTTTGGCTATTACTGCGTCTACTTCTGCCTGGGTGTTGTGCCTGCTGAAGGAGAATCGAACAGGTACTTGGTTCGGGTCATTGTTAATCGCATTAATTACATGGCTTCCTGCATTGGCTCCGCTGCTGCAAGCGCTGCCGCCTGATACACAAATGCCTGCTATATCGAGGTTGAATAGAATCATTTCCGATTTTTCGGTTTTAGGGAAAGAAACATTCAATACTGTATACAAACATCTTCCATTATAGTCTCCGTTAAAGCCAACTCCAGGCACATTTGCCTTTAGCTGCCGGACCATGTATTGCTTCAGGTCGGTAATGTAGGCGCTATCTTGTTCGTATCGTTCCATAGCCATTTCGAGTGCTTTAGCAAAACCGATAATGCCATAAAGGTTTTCGGTGCCGGCGCGCATATTGCGCTCCTGACCTCCCCCGTTAATCATAGGCTTGATGCTTACGTTCTCGTTGATGTAAAGGATACCTATTCCCTTGGGACCATGAAATTTGTGTCCTGCTCCTGTTATAAAGTGAACAGGAGTATCTCTAAGGCTAATGGGGTAGTGCCCCACTGTCTGTACGGTATCGCAATGGAAAATGGCATCGTATTCTTTGCAGATATTCCCGATCTCGTGCAGGTCGAGGAGGTTGCCGATCTCGTTGTTGGCGTGCATCAATGTTACCAAAGCTCTTCCTGAGGAATTGCCCAATAGTTCCTTAAGGCTGTCTGTGTCGACATGGCCTTTTTCGTTCAGCTTAACAAAGCTTAGCTTAATACCATCCTGCTTGCCCCAGAACTCCACAGAATGCAGGGTAGCGTGATGTTCGATAGGCGAACTGATAATATGGGTACAACCCAGGTCGCGTATAGCTGCCGAAATGGCCGTGTTGCTGCTTTCGGTACCACCGGAAGTGAAAAAAATCTCACCGGGATGGGCATTCAAGAGCTTTGCAACGGATTTTCTTGCTGTTTCTATCGCTAACTTAGTTTCCCTGCCATAAGAATATATAGAAGAAGGATTGCCAAATTTTTCAGTAAGGTAAGGCATCATGGCCTCGAGCACCTGTGCGTCTAATGCAGTGGTAGCAGCATTGTCAAAATATATTCTTTCCATAAATCAGTGTAGTAAACCAGTTGCCGGCGCCTTAACGTCCATCACAACCGAAATTTCAATAAACGCCGCAAAGTTAAATAAATGCAAGTAATAAAAATTAGTGGGAAGAAAAATTGGAGAACCGGAAAAATGACCGTAGCTTTGGGACAAATTACAGGAAGGAATATGAAAAAGGCAAATGGGAAACCAACCCCCCAAAAATATGCAGCTCAAGAAGAGCCCACGCCTATGGAAGTAAATGACATAAGCGAAGCCTATATCTCCATGCCTATAACCAACACCGTGGCCATGCTCGGTATGCAACGGAATGCTCAATTTAAATCCGTAGCCAGCGATAATGATTTTATCGAACTTATACGCGAAGGCGTACCCAAAGAAGCCATGAACAACCTTATGCACAAAACCGGCATTACCACCATGGAAATGGCCAGTATTACGCATACCTCCGACAGAACCCTAAGACGTTACGAAAGCAAAGATAAACTCCCTCAGGAGCAATCGGAAAGAGTAATTGAGCTGGCCAGGCTCTATAGCAAAGGCAGTGAAGTATTCGGAGCCCTGGACTATTTTAAAGAATGGATGAATACCAGGCTCATACCCCTGGGCGATAAAAAGCCCAAAGAATTCCTGGATACCTCTCTTGGTATCGATATGCTCATGAAAGAGCTAGGCAGAATAGAACATGGCATATTTGCCTAAATCTTCCCCTTCTCCGAGACATTAAAATTCATACCAGGAAACTTACCTATGATCGTTTACCGGATCAGCAACTGTAAATTTATTGATGATTTATCTGGCCGTGGGGCCGCTATGTACGGCGGTCGCTGGAACAGCGAAGGCGTTTATGTATTGTATTCGGCAGGAGGCCCTTCTCTTGCCATGCTGGAATCTCTTGTGCATTTCGGCGGGCGCGTTGTCGGCGATTTTTGCCAGATCGCTATAGAAGTGCCGGATGACAGCATTTACGAACTGAAACAGGAAGATCTTCCTGATAACTGGCGGGAAAGTCCTTCTCCCGATATTCTTAAAGCTTTTGGCAACAAATTTATTGCAGATCAACAATACCTGATGTTAAAGGTGCCGTCGGTACTGGTTCCCGACGAGTCCAATTATCTTATTAACCCCGCCCATCCCAATTTTAAGCAGATAAGAATATTGGTGAAAAGTAAGATCCGGTTTGATGAGCGGCTACTGAAAAGGGCGGATTAACTTTATACCGGCTTATGTAATATTAAAACAAAGCGGCGGAACTACATTCAGTTCCGCCGCTTTGCTTATCATACATTTCCTGACTTAGGAAACACTAACGCCATACATTTCTGTACGCAATTGTTTTACCCTTTCGTCTGTAATATATTCGTCAAATGACATTTCCCGATCAATAAGGCCACCGGGTGTAATTTCCAGGATACGGTCGCATACCGTTTGGGTCAATTCATGGTCACGTGAGGTAAAGATCACGGTGCCTCTGAAGTCTTTCATACCGTTATTGAGGGCGGTAATCGATTCCAGGTCAAGGTGGTTCGTCGGCTCGTCAAAAGTGAGTACATTACCTTTTTGCATCATCATCCGGCTCAGCATACAACGTACTTTTTCACCACCGCTCAATACGGTACATTTTTTCAGTGTTTCTTCACCACTGAAAAGCATGCGGCCTAAAAATCCGCGAATAAAGGTTTCGTCTTTCTCTTCGGAATATTGACGCAGCCAGTCTACCAGGTTCAGGTCTTTGCCTTCAAAGTAAGTCGTATTGTCGGCGGGGAGATAAGTAGAGATGGTGGTAATGCCCCATTTGTATTCGCCTTCAAAATCGGGATCTTCTCCATTGATGATCTTATAGAAAGCGGTTGTGGCCAAACTGTTATCGGAAATTACCGTAACTTTTTGTCCCCGTTTCAGGTCGAAGCTGATGTCTTTAAACAACAACTGGCCATTTAATGTTTTGCTCAGGCCTTTTACCTCCAGTATCTGATCGCCGGCTTCCCGTATCTGGTTGTTAAACAAGATGGCCGGGTATTTACGGTTGGAAGGTTGCATGTCTTCCAGTTTTATCTTATCGAGGGCCTTTTTACGACTCGTAGCCTGCTTGGATTTAGAGGCATTGGCGGAGAAGCGTGCAATAAACTCTTTTAATTCGGCGATTTTATCTTCCGCTTTCTTGTTCTGATCCGAGCGTTGTTTCAGCAATAATTGGCTGGATTCGTACCAGAAAGAGTAGTTACCAGTGAAAATATTGATTTTTCCAAAGTCGATATCCGCAACATGCGTACATACCGTATCCAGGAAGTGACGATCGTGCGATACCACCAATACTACTTTGTCGTAATCGGCAAGGAAGTTTTCCAGCCATCCGATAGTTTGCAGATCGAGGTCGTTGGTAGGTTCGTCCAATAGCAGGATATCCGGGTTGCCGAAAAGCGCCTGTGCCAGCAGTACCCTTACCTTTTCGTTACCGTCGAGGTCTTTTACCAGCATGGAATGCTTGTCTTCTTTTACGCCCAAGCTGCTTAATAAGGTAGCGGCATCGCTCTCGGCATTCCAGCCATCCATTTCGCCGAAGGTAGCTTCCAGCTCACCTGCACGCATACCATCTTCTTCGGTAAAGTCTTCTTTAGCGTAAATGGCATCTTTTTCCTGCATGATGTTGAAAAGAACCTCATTACCCATGATCACAGTCTGCAGCACCTGCACTTCGTCATATTTATGGTGATCCTGTTTGAGGACGCTCATCCTCTGGCCTTTGGGTATTTCCACTCTGCCGGTAGTGGGTTCAATGTCTCCCGATAATATCTTTATAAAAGTAGATTTACCGGCTCCGTTGGCTCCGATGATCCCATAACAATTCCCTTCTGTAAACCGGAGGTTCACATCTTCGAAAAGGATACGCTTGCCATAACGGAGCGATAAATTAGATACATTAATCATTTTGTTGTCCTATATAATTGAAAGGTGTAAGAAAAACAGAAATAGCCTGTTTTCCGGGGCGCAAAGTTACGAAGATTAACGGGATTATAAATGGCTCCTTTTTGAGGCCTGATCCCCGGATCAAGGACGGTAATCGAGGGGCAACAATTTATCCAGTTTTTCATAAGACCAGTATTTCTCGGTCAACAGATCATAGGAAAGATAAAAATTACCATCGGGATAGACGGTGATCCCCTCCGGATTAACGATACTGATAATACTGGTCTGGTTCTCCGGACTGACCTCTTTAAAAGGGAATTGCCTTTTCAGGTAGGCTGGCTCCTCTTTTTCACGGGTATAGGTAATATGCAGGTAATCGGAGAAATGGAGCTGTACTGTCCCTGGGCTTTGGGTCTTCACGAGCGTATCTGTATTTAAAATTCCCGTATACAATATATCGTAACTGTGCTGCTGCCTGGCCTTCGGTAGGTCTGGTATTGGGCCGCCGGTCTTGAAGGAAACCAGGTTTTTGCGAATCAGGCTATCCTGTTTGGTTTCCGGTGGCTCCCTGTCGAAGTCAAAATAGCGCACAATAATGCGTTCTTTATCCGATGGTATTTTGGTGAAAGTATACTCCTTATGTTGCGCGGTATCGGGCGGTATCAGTTTGAAAGATTCTGTTTTGCTGCTGTCGCTTTTCCATTGCAATAGGCTGATCAATGTTCCCATGACTGTTTGCTGGTCGGTACTTTGCCCAAAGATAGCCTGGAATATGGCTTTTAATTTATCTTTATCGGTATACAGAATGGTATCGGTGCTTACGGGAACATACCGGCCGTAGTCGGTTCCGCTTACCCTTAACAGCTTACGGATCTCAAATCCCTCCTCTTGCGGATTGTGCTGGTACAGCGATCTCATAAAATGGTTGAGAGAACCCCGGTAAGCGCTTTGTCTTTGGCTGGCCCACCGCTCCAGCTCTTTTTTCTTTTGGGAAGGGAGGTCCGTAAAGAGTGTATATCCTTTAAAGTATAATTTTTTCGTCTTGAAATTCCGTTCAAAGTCCTCCAGCCAGTAGGTGATCAGGTAACCGGTTGCTTTATTGCGGATCTTCAAAGGTTCCTTTGCCCATACCCTTAGCTTATTTTCCTCTTTATCGTAACGGAATTGAAGCGCTTCCCGGTTCAACAATTCGCAGGATGCGGCGAAGGGGGAGTAGCCGATAAAGTCGTCAAGGAATAACTGGCCATACTTTTGCCAACCGTCCTTTTCGGGGCCAAGTATGGTAACTTCGCCCAGGTCTACCGGCTTTGACTTTAACCGGACCAACAGAGGTGTTCCGGCCTTACCGGCTATTTTTATCAAAGCGGTCTCGTATCCTATTGCGGTTACCGTCAGTTCAAAGGGAGGGGGTGGAAAATGCCGCAATATGAATGCTCCTTTTTCATCACCAATAGCAACGTAAGTGGAATTATTGATAAAAACGGAAGCGGCCGGTACCGGAATTCCCGTAAGCGCATCGGTCACTTTTCCCTGCAAAAGGGTAGTGTCTTGTGCTGTAAGGGTAAAAGAAGACCATACCAGGAGTACCGTTATGATCCCGGTAACACTCTTTCCAAAGATAATCATGCTCTTGTTTTTAAAATAGTTTTAATAAAAATAGGATAAATACCTTTTTAGATCTATGAAAAGAGCAAAAATGACATCTGATGATGATGTGCTGTTCTGCCGGTTTATCCTTGCCTGACCTCTCCGGATAGTCGGTATCTCATTAATGATGACAAATGTTATGCCTTAAGCCGATTTGTCATTATTGATTTGCCTGTTTCCTATCTTATCGTATATTTGCGGCACTTTTCCGGCGGAGTATATCTTTTGAAGCTGCCGGCTAGCATATCGTAAATCTCAAATTTTAAGCAATGGCTGTATTAGTCAATAAAAATTCCAAAGTAATTGTACAGGGTTTTACCGGTACTGAAGGTACTTTCCATGCCAGTCAGATGATTGAATATGGAACGAATGTAGTAGGCGGTGTAACTCCAGGAAAGGGTGGGTCGACTCACCTGGAGCGTCCTGTGTTTAATACAGTTAAAGATGCGGTAGTGAAGGCAGGAGCCGATACTTCTATCATCTTTGTGCCACCGGCTTTTGCGGCCGATGCTATTATGGAAGCTGCCGATGCGGGTATTAAAGTGATCATCTGTATTACGGAAGGTATTCCTGTACAGGATATGGTAAAAGCAAGAGAATACATCAAAGGCCGCGAATGCCGCCTGATAGGGCCTAACTGCCCTGGTGTGATCACTGCCGGAGAAGCTAAAGTAGGTATCATGCCCGGTTTCGTATTCAAACCCGGCCGTATCGGCATCGTTTCCAAATCGGGTACCCTTACTTACGAAGCAGCCGACCAAAGCGTTAAAGCCGGATTGGGTATTTCTACTGCAATCGGTATCGGTGGCGATCCCATCATTGGCACTACTACCCGCGAAGCGGTTGAAATGCTGATGAACGATCCGGAAACTGATGGTATCATCATGATCGGGGAAATAGGCGGTAATATGGAAGCGGAAGCGGCTATGTGGTTAAAAGACAATATGCGCAAGCCTGTTGTGGGTTTCATCGCCGGCCAGACTGCACCTCCCGGTCGTCGTATGGGCCACGCGGGCGCAATCGTAGGTGGTGCTGACGATACTGCTGCCGCTAAAATGAAGATCATGGGCGAATGTGGTATTCACGTGGTAGAAAGCCCTGCTAATATCGGTAAAACAATGGCCGACGTGCTGAAAAAAGAAGCAGTAGCCTAACAAGTAAAATAAATAATAGTGATATGCATGCCTGTAACCTGTTTACAGGCATGCTTTTTTATAGATACCTGAGATCGTATTTTAAGTGCAGTGAGGAACACCGGTCTGCCTGATCTTTCCCGCTTTTCCCCCTGCAATATGTATACCGGCCTTTTTGATGCCTCTGGAGGTATGGGTACATGGCACTATGAATTGACCGGCTTGTACTGTTCTAATGATTTTCTAATAGTATTCTATAGGCCTTCTAAGGGCAGGGCAAAGGATTTTCTGTACTTTTGCGCCGAAACAAAAAAACAAATTATGGACGAAGGACCCGAACGTTGTTCTGCGACATATTTTACTACTTAATTGCTTCAGACCTGCATAGCGACTATTGTCCCCGCCTGTCTGCAGGCATTGGGTCGTGCTATGTGTCCTACCTTTTTAGCTCCAATGAGCTTTCTTCTACAGACTAACTAACGCTGCGGTGTATCACCGGAGCCAATGCATGCCATAACATACCCTGTTATGCCGGCCGCTGTGTGCATCAGGGCCTGCCGGTTGTATGCATTTTAAAATTGACCCTTAAACAAAAAGGAGGTTTATGATGCTGAGTATTTTTGATTTTATCCTGAGGCTTGCTGTCGCTTTTGTATTAGGTGCCGTAATAGGAACCGAGCGGCAATGGCGGCAACGCATGGCAGGCCTGCGTACCAATATGCTGGTAGCTCTGGGGGCAAGCATATTCGTGGCCATGGGTGTGCGTATAGGCGGCGATGCGGCCGGAAGAGTAACTTCTTATGTTGTCAGCGGGATAGGTTTCCTGGGGGCAGGTGTGATTATGAAAGATGGTATTAATGTAAGAGGCCTTAATACGGCGGCCACCCTTTGGTGCTCTGCGGCTGTGGGTGCCTTATGCGGCATGGGCTATCTCCCCGAAGCGTTTGTCAGCGCTGTTTTCGTGATCCTTACCCATGTGCTGATGCGGCCTTTAGGCGTAAGGCTCAGCAGGATACCCATCGACAAGAGCAACACTACGCAGATAGGCTACCTGTTGACGATCCAATGCCGCCAGGAGGTAGAGAACCATCTCCGTGTATTATTGCTGCAATTTACCAACAGCGATAATAAGCTGCTGTTGCGTTCGCTCAAAAGTACCGATAACGGCGATCCCCGTATCGCGATCATTACTGCCGAGATCCTGGCCAGCAGTAATGAAGATGGTACTATGGAGAAAATTGCGGGAAGGCTAACCGTGGAGCAGCAGGTTACGGAAGTGAGCTGGAACAAAATGGGCAATGAAAATGATTTATAAAACGATGCTTTAAACAAGAATTTTAGTATGAAAACAATAAGCATAAATAATAAAAGGATAGTAGCATCCGATCGTAAACGATTTCATACGGCAGGAAGCGAGGCCGCTGCCACCACCAAGTTACAGCAGGTGTCCCGCACCGACGAACATTTTTTCCTGGCGCAACTGGACAGCAGCATAGCGGGCCTGTCGGACCTGCAGGCCAAAGAACGCCTGGCCTTATACGGGTGCAACGAAGTGCACCATGAAAAGGCGCCTGCCTGGTACCGTCAGTTGCTGCAGGCTTTTATTAATCCTTTTATCGGCATCCTGCTGGCGATAGCAGCGATCTCCTTTGTAACGGATGTATGGCTGGCAGCGCCAGGGGCTGCAGAGTATAAAACGGTTATTATGGTCGGCGTTATGGTTATGGTAAGCTCGCTGATCCGGTTTTTCCAGGAATACCGTAGCAACCGGGCGGCAGAGCAGCTCAAAAATATGGTAACGACAACAGCGACTGTTTGCCGCAAGGGGAAGGCGGCTGCCGAAATAGATATAAAGGAATTGGTACCCGGCGATATTGTTACTTTATCGGCCGGCGATATGATCCCTGCAGATTGCCGTATTATCCAGTCCAAGGATATGTTTGTAAGCCAGGCGATGCTGACCGGGGAATCGTTGCCGGTCGAAAAGCGGAGCCTGGCCTGCCGGGATGCCGAGGATAGCGCGGTGTTGGACCTCAATAATATTTGCTTCATGGGTACCAATGTAGTGAGCGGTTCGGCTACAGCGATAGTCGTGAATACGGGCAACCAGACTTATTTTGGCTCGCTGAGCAAATCGATTGCCGGTAAACGTGCCGAGACGAGCTTTGATAAAGGGGTAAATAAGGTGAGCTATTTGCTGATCCGTTTTATGCTGGTGATGGTGCCGCTTATCTTCCTGATCAACGGAAGCCTGAAGGGTAACTGGTGGGATGCTTTATTGTTTGCTATCGCTGTTGCCGTAGGCTTAACACCCGAGATGTTGCCTATGATCGTAACGGCCAACCTCGCCCGTGGAGCCGTGAATATGAGCAAGAGAAAGGTAATCATCAAACGGCTGAATGCGATCCAGAATATAGGGGCGATGGATGTACTTTGTACAGATAAGACAGGCACACTTACTATGGACAAAATAGTGCTGGAGCGGCATCTCAATATTTATGGTATAGAAGATGATGCAGTACTGCAATGGGCCTACCTGAACAGTTATCATCAAACAGGGCTAAAAAATCTATTGGACAGGGCTGTGCTGGAGCATGTGGAGCTGCACGATTACCTGAAGGTGGAAGAACATTACCTGAAAGTGGACGAGATTCCGTTCGACTTTCAGCGCCGACGCATGTCTGTGGTGCTGAAAGAACGTAATGGTAAGCATCTGTTGATTTGTAAAGGGGCTGTTGAAGAAATGCTGGACTTGTGTACTGATGCTTTTGATCCCGGGAGCGACAAGCCACTGCCGCTGGAAACGGATGCGGTAATCCCGATGGATGAAAAGATGAAGGCTGCCATTTTGCGAACCGCACGTAAGCTAAATGAGGAAGGCATGAGGGTACTGCTGGTAGCCATAAGGGAATTTGAAGATCGCGCGTTGAACTATGCTGTAGCGGATGAAAGAGCGATGACGCTTACGGGCTTTATCGGTTTCCTGGATCCTGCCAAACCCTCTGCGAAGGGATCGATCGAAGCTTTGCAAAAGCTGGGGATAAAAGTAAAGGTGCTTACCGGAGATAATGAGATCGTTGCCCGCAAAATATGCCACGATGTAGGTATCCCTGTGGACGAGGTGCTGTTGGGAAATACCCTTGAGCAAATGGGGGATGAAGAACTAAGGAGCCGGATAACCAGCGTGTCTATTCTTGCCAAACTAGGTCCTGCCCAGAAGTCAAGGATCGTAAAATTATTACAGGAAGAGGGGCATACCGTGGGCTTTATGGGGGACGGTATTAACGATGCGGCTGCTTTAAGGCAGGCTGATGTAGGTATTAGCGTAGATACTGCTGTGGATATAGCCAAGGAGAGTGCGGATATTATCCTGCTCGATAAGGATCTGATGGTGTTGCGGAAAGGCGTGATCTATGGCCGCAGGACTTTTGGCAATATCATCAAGTATATCAAAATGACTGCCAGCAGCAATTTTGGCAATATGTTCAGCATGCTGGGGGCCAGCGCGTTGCTGCCTTTCCTGCCCATGCTTCCGGTCCAGATCCTTGTACAGAACCTGTTGTACGATATTTCCCAGGTATCGATCCCCTGGGATCGTATGGATGCAGATTTTATCGAGCAGCCTAAGAAATGGGATGCGGCGGGCATTTCACGGTTTATGTTGTTCATAGGTCCTATCAGTTCCTTGTTTGATTATGTCACTTTTGCTTTGATGTTTTTCTGGTTCAAAGCAAACAGCCCGGAGCACCAGGCCTTGTTTCAAAGCGGCTGGTTTATCGAGGGCCTGTTGTCTCAAACCCTTATCGTGCATATGATCCGTACCCGTAAGGTCCCTTTTATTCAAAGCTGGGCAACAGCGCCGGTGGTGGCTTTAACCTCATTGATCATGTTGCTGGGTATCGCTATCCCTTTTTCTCCCATAGCGGGAGCATTGAAGATGCAACCCTTGCCGCTGACTTACTTTCCCTGGCTTATAGCTATCTTGACTGCTTACTGTTTCCTGACCCAATGGATCAAAACGGCGTACATCAAAAAATTTAACCAATGGCTCTAAAACGATCGACAAAGTGATGGGCTATCGCGATTATAATACTGTTGCTTATTGTTATGCTTGCAGATTGGTGGGTAAACCGCTACCATCACCCTTCCTGATCCTGGCCGGTGAGGAAAAGTATGGCCCTGAAGCTTCATCTTTTACCCGTGTGGATCAATAAAGATAGCCGCCAATAAGGGCGGCTATCTTTATCTATTGACCGGGACTGACTTATTTAATAAACTTATTATTGCTTTGCTTATGCCCATCACTGATTTTGAGGAAATAAACGCCCGATGGTAAATCGCTCATATTTATTCGTTGGATCAGCCCGTCGTTATCCAGGTTTTGCACCGATATTTTTCTACCGACTATATCCCATACCTCGGCCCGCAACTTTGCCCCGGAGAATACGTGCTGACCATTGGGAAGCCGGATGTTCAGCCAGTCTTTTACCGGATTGGGAAATAGCTCCACCTCTTTACCATCGATATTTAAAATACTTACTGGCGGCTGTTCCTCTTCTCTGCCGGGTTTGTAAGCACCGTCAAATGTGAGGTAAGACCAGTCGGATGCGCTGCTTGTGCAGGCATTGTACGCCGTAAGGGTAAATTTGAAACACTTGCCGGTTACCGCATGGGTAGCAAAGTAGCCCGTATTCCCGCCGATATTGATCGCATTAAGACCTAAAGCCATTGAAGAACCAGAGGGGTTGGCAGGTATTACCGGGCTTGCATCCTGGTACAAAAGGGAGATGACGCTCCCTGTGCTACAATTGACTTCTTCTATTTTACGGGAATAGGAAGAAATGTTATTGGTGATATAACTACCGGTCCCTATGTTATAACTGCCGGAGTAAGTGCCGGTAGGGCAGGGGGTAGCTATGGTCTTGCTGTTGCAGGGTACACCGGTCATGCTGTTGTTGATCTGGAAGTTAATGTTAGCTGCCGATGGCGGACCATTGAGCTTGATGTACATCACTTTTGCAGGCGATACATCACCGCACATGTTTTTAGTAAGCAAGGTAACCTTGTAATACCCGATATGTGCCGGGTCGGAAAGCCAATGCGCATAAATGCCACCGCCCGGTAAATACATTAAATTGACCTGGGATACCAGTGGCATATATGTGCTGTTGACATTCAGGTATCCTCCTCCTGAAATCACGGAACCGTTAACATCGCAGCTTTGTACCGAAAGGGAATATTCTGCTGCGCCGCTGCTGGTAATGTTCAATAAAATATTGCCGCAGGTGTACACATCCAAAAACTGCGGCGGGGCATTGCCCGAAGGACTGCCATTGATATTGAAATTATTGACCAGGGGAAGCATGGTATAATTCTGTCCGTCGATCTGTTTGGGCAGGCGTTTCAGGCCTCCGTAACTATAGCCGGTAGTAATAGCAATGCCGGTGTTGGAAAATGTAGAAGTGCCTGATAGCGGGGCAACAAACCCCAGCTTATTGTCGGAAGTTATGGCCGCAATCTTATAACCGGCCCCGCCGTCGTGGGCTAATTCAAGGTAAGAGTACTCACAGCTTGAAGAGCCCGAAAGGGCGGCAGAAACAACACCGCTGCTGATGGTGATGTGCCGGATACCTGAGCTTCCTGTGGTATAAAGGCGCAGGTTGTCGGGGCTGAACTCCAACCCCCTGGCACCGCCTGTTACCGCGAAGGTGGATAAGCCGTTGACGCCCGAAGTGGTGACCAGGTTGCCTGTGGCGGGATTCACATGTATTACAAATACTTTTCCGCTCAGGGTACTTGTAAGCGCCAGCATTTTTCCGTCATGGGACAATTCGACTTCGCCTATATCATACGGGGCTTCCCCGAGATTTACCGTAAACTGGTTGAGATAGGTTATGCCGGCGTTGTTCACCTTGTATTTCTTAACGACGAGGGGATTGGCGCTTATGACATGATAAAGAAAGCGGTCGCCATTCAGATTCATGATTTGCCCGATGGCAAAATCGCCATACCCCGTGGTGGCTTCGGAAAGCAATTCGCCGTTGGCAACGATACTGCCGGCACCGTTATTGGCAGAAAGGTCTACTTTGGCATAACGGAGCGTCAGGTGCGGGTTGCAGCAGGAATTGCCATCCACGCAGCAAAGCAGTGCCGGCATATAGTCGGCATAGATAATGTAATAGCTGCATTCCAGCTTCAACGGTACAATGGCCAGGGCCGGTGTATTATAGCCATAGCTTTGGTAATACAGAAGATTACCGATCAAAGTGCCGTTACGATTGTATACGGCACCGTCGGCCACCCGCATCAGCATATTGTTGTTGGCATCCTGTATGCCATCGGTTACCTGGCAGGAGCTGCAGGTAGGCGTAGCAGCTGACACTGCAGCTGTTGGCGCCATGAAATTGATATGCTGCGTGGGCAGGTACCATACATGTTGTTGCACCTGGGCAGGAGCAGTTATAGTGCTTCCTGCAAAAAGCAGGAGCAGGAAAGCAAGAAGAAATGATTTTTTCATAAACAGGTTATTAAAGGAATGGATTGGAATGAATGGTGAATGGGAAATAGGAATGCATAGCCGGAAGCATGGCCATTCCTGTTTCCTGGCAAAAATGTTCAATGATTAGCCGGTAGCACAATAAGCTGCGTTCCGTAAGCGGCAACCATCGGGCAGATCATTGTTGAATGATCAATTTTAAAGTTTCGTTTTTTTGATCGCTTGTCAGCCTGATCAGATATAAACCGTTACTTAAACGTCCCCAGCTTATCTTCCTGCTGTTGTTGCCCATATCCTGGATTGTGATGGATTGTGTTCTGCCGTTTATGTCCAGCAGTTCGATCCCGGAAACAGGGTATTCTTCTTTGGTCGTGAGTGTACAATAGTGTTCTGCAGGATTGGGATAAATGAGGAAGCCATTGGCCGTAAATGCTGAGGCCACAGGACTTCCGAAATTACCACCGGAGCCTTTTACTGGTATGCCGGCTTTGCAGCCATCTAAGGCTTGTGCCACAAATACGCCGGAAGACAGAGGTTGCGCGGATACAAAATCGGATGCACCTGGTGCAAATTCGATATAGCCGTTTGCAGGGTCCGCATCTAATTTGACGCTTACATTATTGGTAATGGTGAGGGTGTTAGAAGACTTGATCCAGTTGGGAGACTCTTTAAGCGCTACGCCATAGTTCCCGGTAATGAATACATCGGGTATACAGAACGCATCGCAGGCACGCAGACAGGCCGCGTCATTAACCTTGCTCCTGATCAGGTTGCCGGGTTGCGTACCGAAACCATTATTTTGATTGATGCCTGCATTTAAATGACAGTAACTCATAATAGTACCGCCATTGGAAGGAGGCAATCCTGCATTGGGGCAAGTACCTTCCGCGTAAGAAGGCTTATATGTCGGTCCGCAGTAATCGATCGCCGTATTATTGCCGTTCCATACACAGGCATGTGTATGTGGCGAACCCAGGTTATGGCCTATTTCATGAGCTACGCAAATTGCCATGCCAGTGTTTGCGATCAATGGTAATATATTGCCGGTTATGCCCCCGGATACACCTGTTTTAATACTGTAATTACTATTGCACAATACATCAAGATAGGCCCTGCCACCTCCACGTAGCAGGGTAATGAGATGGGCCAGGTCTCCGTTAAATCCCGAAGCCATAGCCGTGGCAAAACGGGGAAGTGCCTGTCCTGCAACCGTATCAGCGGCAAGCACATAAGGATCGGCGGTGGTCCATACATGAACCTGTGATACGGAAAGGGCAATAGATTCATTCTGGTATATAGTACTCACTATATTGAAGACACTAGTGACATAGTTGTTGACATTAGTAACATTGTAGCTGTGCATGATATAGGTCTGACGGTCGGTTTCTACATACACTTTAATACATTTGTCGCTTGCGGCATCTGCGACCTTCTTGATGCTTTCGACAGGAATAACAGGTAGTTCCTGCTCTGCGGTCTTCATGTCGCACGTGATACCTTCTTTGCTTTTCAGGTTTCTGTCGTTGTAGACAACATATTGACCGGGCTTTGTGCCAGTGGCCTTATTTTTACTCAATACAAAATTGCCTTTGTCATTCATCAATATGCCGGTGATATCGTCGTTGAAAAAGCTGATAGCCACGAGAGAGTTGTTTTGTCCCTTAATGATACCATTGTAATAAGCACCCTTGTTATATCTGCTGTCCTCCTTCCGATCGCCTGCCTGGCTGGTGAAGATGGTCCGTTCATCGATACCCCTGCTCCTGATCAGTTGTACCGTCATTACCGATCCCTCCACAGGGATATCTATTTCAAGAGCGGGGAATTCATTGCCGGCAATGCGGGCCAGCAACGTCTGTTCTGCCCGCAATATTCCGTAATAGCTTACGACTTTATCCAGTTCGGGAAAACGATCCTCGGATATCCTGAATAATTTTTGGGAAATAAATTGCTCCGGCGGCACTGCTTTTATTAGCGTTGCTATGGGGGGATCCTGAGCGGCAGCACTTATCCCGAGGCATAACAAGACTATGATTAATGTTATGTTTTTCATAGGGATCGTTTTAAGGTTTAGTATGGGGAGTAGCTGTACGAAGCGCTGTATTTTCCTTTTTCAATTGATCCATCTCTTTGCTGAGTTCGATCATATACAAGGTAAGCTCCTCTATCTTTTCCATTTGTTTGGCCAGCATCTGGTTTACATCGATACCGCCTTCCTTTACCAGTTGTTCACCGGAAGGTAGGCCGGGTAAATGTTTGTTGGCTTGCACAAAACGCTCTACTTCCTGCAAGGGTTTTAACTGGTAGCCGGGGGCAAAAACATAATCGGCCCAATGGGCAGAGCTTTTTAAAGCCACTTTCAGCTTTTCGGTAAGGATACCGGTTTCTACGTATAATTTATAACCCGATGGCAGGGTTACCGTAGCCGGGTTCCCGATCAGGACATTGCTATTTACCGTAAGGCCTGCTGTGGGATTGTCGGTCTTAATACCCACATTGCCGTTGTTGTGTTTGAGGAAGAGAAAAAAATTGCCCGAGTTGGCCTGTCCCGACCAGGGCCTCCAGAAATTCAAACCGCTGGGCGTGGTTTCAATACCCCATGAATTATTGTGGCCTGCTCCCGGTCCCAGCAGCAACATAGGACCTCCATAGGCATTGGGGCCGGTAATACTGATGGCGCCGGAGTCTACATGTAGTTTTGTGGATGGTGTTTTAGTACCGATACCTACATTACCGGTGTACAAGAAATAGGTATTGGGTCCGGTTGGATACCATTGTGCCTTTGCCGATAATACGGAGAGCAGCAGCGCTGCGCTTACAAAAAGTTGTTTCATAGTTTTATTGTTTGGTTTTTACCTACTCTGTTATCGCTTTTCGGTATCCGCGTTGTATTTTTCAACAGGAGGTTAAGGTAGCGCTAACCGGCTGTTGCCTCAACCACTTTTGTATAACCGTCCGGGATCATTGTAGGAACAAGTGGTTTCATTGTATAGGTGATGAAAATTTACTGCTGCCGATATGTCCTTTAGCGGGAGGAGGAAGAAAATTTGCGGTACTTTTGAAGAAGTAACAGGCAACCTCTTTTCGATGATGATTTTTGACTTCCGACTGCATGTTTTTCATACGGTAGCCCGCCGGCTAAGCTTTACGCGTGCCGCAGAAGAATTATTTATAACACAGCCGGCGGTTACCAAGCATATCCGCGCCCTGGAGCAACAACTGGCGGTTAAGTTGTTGGAACGGCAGGGTAATAGTGTTGTACTTACCGAAGGTGGGCGGGTATTGCTAAGTTATGCCCGGAAAATAGAAGGCCTTTACAGCAACCTTGAAGAAGATATCCATGCGCTTTCGGGCATGGTCAAAGGCAGGCTAAGTATAGGAGCGAGTACTACTATCGCGCAATATCTGCTGCCGGAAATGCTGGCGGCTTTTTCGCAAAGGCATCCCGAAGTCTCCCTGCATATCATAACAGGCAATACAGAGCAGGTAGAACTGGCAATGCGTGCCGGTGATATCGATCTCGGGTTTATTGAAGGGAATACCCGCAACCGGCAACTCAAATATATCCCTTTCCGTAAGGATGAAATAGTGCTGGTAGGCAAAGCCGGGCATCACTTATCTACCGTTAAAACATTACGCCCTGCCGATCTTCAGAAAGCGTCTTTTGTGATGCGGGAGCAAGGTTCGGGGACATTGGCCATCGTGATGCAGGCGCTTAAGAAAGCAGGTATCTCCGGAGCGCAATTGCCTGTAGTCCTCCACCTGGACAGTACGGAAGCGATTAAATCTTACTTGCTGCATTCCGATAGTCTGGCTTTTATATCTACTTATGCCGTGCAGGGAGCGCAGGCTGGCCTGTTTAGCATTGTCCCGGTAAAAGGCTTACGCATAGAACGCCCGCTGAACGCTATACACCTTCAGGGTACGCCCACGCGTATGGCTTCATTGTTCTTGAAATTTGCTTTAAGCTATAACCAAAAGTAATCGAATAGTACCATAAGTGATTTGTACCGGTTATGCCTTATGCAGACCTTTGCGTTATAAAAACAGGATTTATATGCAACCAGTACATAAGGATAGCCCCGTCGGCCGACCTCTTCGTTTCCACCCCTTAGCCCGGAAAGCAGCCTTCCTGCTTGTTGCCGTAATATGCCTCCTGCCTTTTGTGTCGGCCCCGGTAGCATTATTGATAGGGATACTCTTTGCCAATACCCTCGGTAATCCCTTTCAGCAAGGTAGTGCGAAAGCAACCAAAATGCTCCTGCAGGTTTCCGTAGTAGGCCTTGGTTTCGGCATGAATGTACACGCTGCGGTTAAAGCAGGACAGGAAGGTATCCTTTTTACCGTTGCTTCTATTTTTGGAACACTTATCCTGGGCTATGGCCTGGGCAAGCTATTTAAAATTGACCGTAAGACTTCGTTACTTATTTCTTCCGGTACGGCTATCTGCGGTGGAAGTGCTATTGCTGCTATATCGCCGGTGATCCATGCCAACGAAAAGCAGCTCTCTGTATCGCTGGGTACCATATTTATCCTCAATGCCCTGGCGCTATTCCTGTTCCCGGCTGTGGGACATTACCTGAAGCTTTCCCAGGAGCAATTTGGCCTTTGGGCAGCCATCGCTATTCACGATACCAGCTCTGTGGTAGGGGCGGCCGGTAAATACGGTGCACAGGCGTTGACAATAGCAACCACTATTAAGCTGGCCCGGGCTTTGTGGATCATTCCTGTTTCCTTAGGCATCGCTATGGCTTTCCGCAATACATCAGGAAAGATCAAGATACCCTGGTTTATCGGTTTTTTTATCCTGGCTATGGTCCTCAATACCTATGTGCCGGCAATATCTTTAGCCGGTCCTTACCTGGTTGCTATCGCTAAGGCAGGACTTACCCTTACCTTATTCCTGATAGGTTCCGGTTTGTCTTTTGCTACACTCAAGGTTGTCGGCATTCGCCCCTTGTTGCAGGGAATCCTGCTCTGGGCTGCTATCTCGGCAATATCACTCTGGGCTATCCTCTTACTAGGAAAATAAAGGAGGTTGCATTTAAAGAATCACTTTGTAGCCGAGGGAGAGGCGGGAGAAGGGATACTTTTCGTTGGTGGTGGGGATACGGGGGTAAAAACTAAGGAGCTGAAAATTGCCCCAGGAGCCGCTGATCGTAAAGTTTCCGAAGAACCGGTATTTTATCTCCGTGTTAATCAGGTGCAAAGCGGTGCTGGTAGTGCTTCCGTCGATAGTGCCGGTCCAGCCGCTGCGAAAATTGACCCGGCAGTACAGCCTGTTGTTATAAATCACATCGCCTATGGCCAGGAAAGTAGCTCCAGAACCATAAGTGTAATCGCGTGCATCATGATAATTACGGTACCTGTCGGGCGAAGCGCCGATTAGTATGGCCCCGCCGCCTGCTTCTACATTGACCTGCCATCTTTTGCCCGGGTTAAAATGGGCAGCCCAGGTCAGCAACAGGCTTTGGCCGCCATATTCAAAGGCTGTGTTCTTGTAGAAATCATAATTGAGGGTAAGCCGCAGCATCTTTATGCTTTTGTCTCCGCCGCCCGTAAGCTTGCCCCAAAGGGAACCCTGTACCCAGAGCGAGTTCAGCAAAGCAGAATCGGCTCCGCCTACTTCCATAAAAATATAAAAGTTGTCGAAGGGCGATCTGTAATCCTTGAAAGGGTTGCCGTAGCGGAGCCTTAAACTGCTGTAAACCTCGTTGCGGCCCGATTTGAATAACTCGTTGGGTTCCTTATTGACCCTTCTGATCCCCGCATCTACTGTAAAGTCCACATAAAGGCTGTCTTCTGCATCTGTTGCATATTGTTTGCCCCATTCCCCGCCAACGATACGGTTAAAGCCATCGACGGGGTTGATAAGTGTTGCCAGCACCTCTTGTACTTGTCTTCTGGCGCCTCTTCTTTTTTTATTAATAAGCAATCCTGCAAAACGATGGGTCATTTCCCCCAATGTAATGCCACCGACTGTTGTATTGATCAGGTCGTTATAAGAAGGATAAGTATTTTCTCCGGCTATCTCCCAAAGCAAGCTGCCGCAAAAAGCTGCCGGCGCCGATTGCCAGAAGGTATGCCCGGTGCTGCGAAAAGTATTAAAATAAAGGTTGCCGTGATAAGGATGTGCAAATTGGTTGGTCAGGAATTTGTCGACATCAAACTCCCAGTTGGAGATGCTGAGGTTGTCGCCGATAGATTTGAAGCTGACATGGGAAAAATCGGTGTTCTTCGCCAGGTTGTATGTAAAAGGGATAAGCTCGACCAGTAGTAGTTCGCCCGCGGGACGCCAGAATTTGGTTCTGGGTATTTGCTGGGGCTTAGGCATAATGCTATCCCGTTTGGCATAATCAAATGCATAAAAAGAGTCTATCTCCTGCCCGTACAGGGAGCGTGAGCAGAGCAGGAGTGTCAGGATAAGGAAGCTGTATTTCACGTATTGTGTAAAAGTATAGGTTAGGAAATATTTACATTTACTTTTGAATAAGCCGGTAATTGGCTTATATTACTATACGATAACAAAACAACTGGCATTGCAGGAAAAAAGGAAACCCGGAATAGTATCCAGAACCCATATCAGGCTTAGGGATAATGGTCCCCACCTGGACAAGAATAGTCTTGACCTGGCAAACAGGTGCCTGAATGCACTAAAATGCACTTTTGCCCCTAAAGTGCGGGGTAAGGGCATAGTTTTAGTCACATGCATGTGGGTCTGGCTCTTGGGTAGCTTTGCGGCCTGCAGTTATGCACAGCCGGTAAAGGATACCGGTAATTTCATTTCTTATACAGACAAGATATTAATAAAAACAAACTTTAGTACACAAACGGACAAATATATTTTAAAGGAAAACAATAGCACCAGCTTAAAGTTGCAGCCCAATAACGAGTACCGGATGTTCTTGTCGCTGGACTACGAGTTTATCGGGTTCAGTTACGGGTTTTCACCCAAAATATTGGGGGCCAACGATGACAATGACCGCAAAGGAAAATCGTCTTTTACCGATTATAAATTCCTGCTGTTCCTGGGACAATGGCTGCAGACGGTAGAGTACAGCCGGATCAAGGGATATTATGTGGAGAATACTGCGGATTTCGTGCCCGGTTGGCAAAAGGGAACAGATCCTTATATCCAGATCAATAACCTCACCAATACGCAATGGGCTATGTCTACGGCTTATATTGTTAACCGTAATTTTTCTTTTAAGAACCTTGTTTACCAAACCGAGTGGCAAAAGAAAAGCGCCGGAAGCCTTGTACCCGTTATGTCTTACGACTATAATCGTTATTCCTTCGATTTCAGCGGTAACCGGTCTGTTCAAAAAGATTTTAACCTGAGATTGGGGCTAGGCTACTATTATACCTTTATTATAGGCAACCGTTTTTTTGTTAGCCCCAACCTGCAGCCTTCCCTGGGGCTGCGGTTTTCCAGTTATAGTTCCGTGGAGAATGGCATAACCACACGCGAACACAAAAATTACTTTACCCGCTTTGTGGAAGGGGGTATTAAAGTGGGCTTCAATACCCCGAGGCTGGTTGCCGGGGCAGGCTTTAACTTTAACGTGAACTGGTACAACGAAGATAAAAGCAGCGTTTCCCAAAATGACAAGCTGTTTGGTATTCTTTACTTCGGCTACCGCTTTGGTGCACCCCGTATCCTTACCGATACGTATAGTAAGATGAGCAAGAAGCTGGGCCTTTAGCCAGGTTGCTGTATAAACCTGTATATTCGGGCCTTTGTTTATTATCCCATACAATATAGCAATAGTACTACGTTACTGATGGATACAAAAGAAGCTATGGACGAACATTTTCTGACTCGTGTTTTCAACAAGCAAATGTTCTCGAAAGAAGAACAGGAACTCATTATCCCTAAGTTCAAAAGAATAACATTCGATAAAAACGACTATCTCCTGCGCGAAGGTAAAACGGCGCAGCAATATTGGTTTGTGGAAAGCGGTTTTATCCGGTCTTTTGCCATCGATACCGAAGGCCGGGATATCAGTACCGATTTTTACACCGCCGGCGATATTGTTATCGACTGGCCTTCCTTTTTTCTGCGAAGTCCCACCAGGGAAAATATACAGGCATTAAGCGCCTGTATATGCTGGCAACTGGATTACGAAACCTTCCAGGTATTGTTCCACAGCATCGATACTTTCCGGGAGCAAGGCCGTACAAGACTTGTGTCCAGCTATTTTGCCTTAAAGAACCACAGCATTTCCATGATCAGCGACCAGGCCAAAGACCGTTATAAAAAGCTGTTGCAGGAAAAGCCGCAGATCATCCAGAACGTATCGCTGAAGCAGATAGCTACTTACCTGGGTATTACCGATACTTCTTTGAGCAGGATAAGAAAGGAAATAGCGGCAGAATAAGGTTACTGCCATTTCTTGTCCTATGGCAAGATAAACGATACCGCCTGTTTATAGCTTTGCTGTAATTATTCACCTCTAAATAATAAAACGATGGGAAATTTACAGGATTTTATGCTGCTCTTCAGGTTCGAACCCTTAAACGAAGTGCCTGTAGAAGCTGCGCTAGCGGAACAAAAGAAGTGCTGGGGCGATTGGATTGACGGTATCGCCGCCCGCGCCAGGCTTGTACATACCTGCCAGCTTGGTTTTACAGGCATGCAATTGCATGCCGATGGTCTTACGGAGGAGGGCATTTATATTGCCGGCAACAGGACCTTGGGCGGGAACCTTGTGTTAAAGGCTGACAGTATGGAAGATGCCATAGCTTTTGCCAGGGGCTGCCCAATACTAAGTATGGGTGGTACGGTTGAAATAAGGAATATCATCCCCATGCAAATGTCCTGACCTATGCACACGATATTGGATCACGAAACGAGAGCCGGGCTGATCGAACGGATAGCAGCCCTTTCTGTACAGAGCAAAGCGAACTGGGGGAAGATGGATGTGTACCAGATGCTGAAGCATTGTACTATGAGCGAAGAAATGTTCCTGGGCAAACGGCAGTACGGCAGGTTGTTTGTGGGCCGCCTCTTCGGGAAAATGGCTTTGCGGCAGATACTTAAAGATGAACGGCCGTTGCAAAAGAACGAGCCTACGCATCCCGAACTGAAGATCAGGGCTACCGGTGATGTGGAAAGGGAAAAGCAGCAATGGATCGGGCTGTTGCAGGAATACAAGAGCTATGATGCTACCGGCTTTACACATCCCTTCTTTGGGGAAATGGACCGGGATCAGGTAGGCCACTATGTCTATAAACATGTCGATCATCATCTCCGGCAATTTGAACGATAACAGTCACTATTACCCTTTACCATATTACCCTTTACCATGATGCTATCCCTGGCCTTCCTTGCCATCACATTCTTATCTCTTGTTTTGTTCTATCTCGGAACAGGCAGAAACAAAAAAGTACTACTTGTAGGGTGCCTATGGGCTTTCGCCGTCGGATTGCTTTCTTATACCGGTTTTTTCCGCGATACCCATGCCTTCCCGCCCCGTATCTTATACGTGATTGTCCCTGTAGTTATTTACCTGGTCTATCTCTATCGTAAATGGGATCAGGCAATGCTAAGACCAAGGCTGCTGTTGTCGGTACATAGCCTGAGGTTGCCGGTAGAGCTGGTCTTGTACCAGCTCTACATGGCCGGGAAAGTACCTGTTATCATGACTTTCAAGGGCTGTAATTTTGATATATTGGCGGGTATTTCGGCCATCTTGCTCTTATGTTACCTGGGTGTCACGCAAAAAAAGATAAGCGTTGCCGTATGGACAATCTGGAATATACTAGGGCTGTTGTCTCTGGTCGCTATCGTAAGTATCGCGCTTCTTTCGGCGCCATTGCCATTGCAGCAACTGGCTTTTGATCAACCCAATATTGCCGTGCTTGAATTTCCCTATACCCTTTTACCGGCAGTGGTCGTTCCGGTGGTACTGTTATCCCATTTGCTTGGCTTGAAAATACGACGCCGGGAAAGCGGGCCTACCCATCCTGAAATATCCTGATGCCTTATAGCGCTATCCCTTAATCAGGAAGGCGGTCCTGCTCTTCTTTGCTGCGGTTGAAGCGATAGATGAAGCTGGCATTGACCTGGCGGCCTACCCACCGGCTCGAAGATTCGATATCATAAGTATCGGTATGGATTACCTGCTTCCTTACCTGTGAATCAAAAAGGTTGTTTATGCTTAGGATGATGGACATTTTGTCCTTCAATATGTCTTTGCTGAAACCCATATTGGCCCAATACATCGCTTTGTTGGTAGCCTGCACATCCTCGTTCTGCGCCTGGTATTGAAAGCTGCATTCCGCATTGAAATTTCGGGGTAGCTTCATACGGGTATTGATGCGGCCGTTCCAGGTATGGTTACGGGCACTGTAGCTTATACCGGCATAATTCCCATTTTGCCGGTAGCCAAAGTAATTGAAGTTGACGGAAAAGCGCCACCAGGGAAGGGGATTATAGGTTCCGGTAAGCTCAAGTCCGTAGCGTTGTTCCCGGTCAAGGTTTACCGGTGTGCGTACGATATAGCCGTCGGGTGTCTGGTAGTATATAAACTGGAAATAATCGGTCGTGTGCTGGTAATAGATAGAAGGGTTAAGGGTAAACTTATCGGCTTTCAGGAGCACCGTGAACTCTGTCGCATGCGTGTACATCGGGTTAAGATCGGGGTTGCCTATAGTGAGGTTGCGGGTGTCGGAAAGACCGGCGAAGGCATTCAACTGCCAGAACTGCGGCCGGTTGATGCGCCGGCTGTAGCTCAACCGCAAGTCGGTCTTTTTGCCGATCGTATAAACCAGGTTAGCCGTAGGGAAAAAGTTGATATAGTGCTTGTCGCCTTTATACGTACCGGCACGGTCGGAGATGCCTATATCCGAAAGCTCGGCGCGAAGCCCCAGGAGGTAATTGAACTTCTTTTGCTTTTGCCCGAATTGCACATAGGCGCCATAGATGTTCTCATCATAGTACAGCTTGTTGTTGTATCCCGGTAGCGGTACGTCATTTACCGACGATTCGTATTCGCTCCTGATGGCCCTGATATTGGCCTTTACACCCAGCTCCAGCCTGCCGTTCCCGGCTACGGGACTTACATAATCGCTTTGGATATAGATATCGTTGCTGCTTTCGATATCCCTGGTCACCAGGCGGAAGCCATCTCCGGGATTAGGGAAGGTTTTCTGCTGGCCTATCTGCTGGTGCTCATCGTCGTGCCAGAAATCGTATTCAATATTGGTCGTCCATTTACGGCCTTCCTTCGCAAATGTTTTGACATAATTCAGCTCCAGCTCGTTGTAGTTCTGGGGTTCCCTGTAGTGCTCGAAGCGGGCAATATTGCTGTCGGCCGCTTCGCTGCTGTTGTAATAATTGTAAAAATAACTGGTACTGTCCCTTCCCGTTTCCAGGTTATGGTAAAAGCTGCCGGTGAGCGTGTTCCTGGCATTAAAATAATAATCACCGCCGGCATAAATGCTGTACCCTTTCCTGCTCCTGCTGATCGTGTTCTGCTGCCGGAGCACGCTTTGGCTGGCACCATCCGTATCCTTATTCAGTTGGTAGCGGTCTTCCGATCCGTAGGTCTTGCGGTAGCGGTAACCAAGGTTGGTAAACAAGTTGTACTTTTCTGTTTTATAGCTCAGGTTAAGATTGCCATTGTAATTGGCCGGATCGCCTATGCCGCCCTGCAAGGAGGCATTAAGACCACCGAGGGTATTTTTTTTGAGTACAATATTGATAATGCCTGCTCCGCCCTGTGCTTCGTAGCGTGCCGATGGATTGGTGATCACCTCTACCTTTTCGATGCTCGCCGCCTGTATCTGTGCCAGGCCGTTGTTGTTGGCGATTATCGAAGGTTTGCCGTTAATAAGCACCCGTACATTTTCGTTGCCCCGCAGGCTTACGACACCATTGGTGCTTACATTTACAGAGGGTACATTGTTCAGCAGGTCGTTGGCCGAACCTCCTTTGGCCATAATATCTTTACCGGCATTATAGATCTTCTTATCTCCGTAGAGTTCCAGTTCGGGTTTTTCTTCGACGATCTCGACCGAAGCCAATTGTCGGGCATTGTCCTTGATGAGTATATTGCCCAGGTCGGTATCCTGCTGCAGTTGCAGGTCTTTACGGGTATATGGTTCACAGATCATGCACTCGATCCTGATCCCGTAATGGCCAGGGGCTATGGCCATGGAGAACCGGCCTGTAGTATCCGTTTGGGTTTCCTGTATCTTTTGTCCGGCTGTATCCAGCAAGGTTACGGCGGCATAAGGAAGGGCTTCCTGTTGTGCCCCTAGGGCTTTTCCGCTTAATTGCAGTAAGGCCGGTTGTTGTGCCTGGCTGTACAAAGGGACGCTCAGTAAAAACAGGAATAGCCATCTGGGAATAAAGCTTGCTTTCATGTGTGGTTTATTTTCCGCAAAAATGGGGCTGCAAAGCTAAACAAAACGGGACAGTAGTTATAAAAGGAAAGAAAACCTGCTTACAGATAGCGCCAGACCACAAAAGGTGTTCGTCCTTGTTATATCCCTTTTCAGCGACTATCCTTCCCCGTTCATAGGTTAGCCCCAATACTTGCAGAGCAACATGGTATATTTGTTCCCGCTATGACCTTTTTCGAAAAGCTGATATCATTCACGGCAGCTCATCGTATCCTGGCCCACCTGGCTTTCTGGCTGGGTATGTTCATCATCTCGATCAGCCGGGATTCTTATTACGATAATGAAGACCCGTTCTGGCATTATGCCTTAGCGCATTCGGTCTATATCAGCTTCTCTGTTATTGCTGCTTATTTTATGTCCTACCGGGTTATTCCGAGGCTATTTGATAGCCGCAAGTATTATTCGGTTATCCTGTATTTTCTTGCCGGCAGCTACCTCATCACCACAGTAGCCCGCTTTACCGTTATCTACGGGCTTGAGCCTATCATACGTAAGCCGCCTTTTGAGCAGGAATCCATCGGGGAGATACTGACCGATATTCCCAAGCTGGTGGTCTCCTATTTTTTCAGCATCTTTTCACCGGCTATGGTCTTTGTACTTTTAAAGCTGATAAAAGACCAATACCAGGTGAAGGAGCAAGCCTTATCCTTGGAAAAAGAGAAAGTGGAAGCGGAGCTGCGTATGCTTAAAACACAGCTCAACCCGCATTTCCTGTTCAATACTTTAAACAACATCTATTCGCTTTCCCTCCTCAACTCCCCTAAAACATCGAAGTCTATAGCGGGCCTGTCGACCATACTCGATCATATCCTGTATCGTTGCAACCAACTGTATGCGCCTTTATCGGCCGAGATTTCTTTGTTGGAGAATTATATTACGCTGGAACAATTGCGCTACGACGAGCGGTTGAAGATCAACTTCAAGTCGTCGACAGACCGTGAAGCCCATATTGCGCCGTTGATCCTGCTTTCCCTGGTGGAGAATGCATTTAAGCACGGGGCGGGGGAAGATATCGACACGCCACAGATCGATATAGAATTAAAGCTGAAGAATGATCAATTCCGCTTCCGGGTTGCCAACGCCTATGTGCCCCAGGAAAGGTGGGAAGCGGCAAGGGATAGCATCGGTCTCAATAATATCCGGAAGCAGCTTGCGCTCGTTTATCCCGGAAAGCATGACTTCAAGGTAACGAAACAGGAGCATATCTTTGTAGCGGAGCTATTCCTTGAATTGTAAGTAAAAGCTACCTATTGCCACTATAAATGATGCATGATGAAAACGAAATGTTTACTGGTCGACGATGAGCCACTTGCTATTGCCTTACTGGAAAACCATCTTGAACAATTGGAACATTTTGAGGTGGCCGGCAGTTGCAGCAATGCCATCAAGGCAGCCGAGTTTTTAAGGACGAATGCGGTAGACCTTCTTTTCCTGGATATAAAAATGCCGCGTATCTCCGGGCTGGATTTTCTCAAGACATTGCGTAATCCGCCGCCGGTGATCATTACTACCGCCTACCGGGAGTATGCCCTGGATGGCTATGACCTGGATATTGTGGATTACCTGCTGAAGCCGATAACCTTCGACCGCTTTTTCAAGGCGATTGACCGGTATCAGCGGTTGTATGCCCGGCTCCTCGCGCCGGTGGCGTCATCACAGGAAGATGTGGTACAATTGAAATCGGGCAATAAAATATACAAGCTTCCGGCAACAGATATCCTGTATATGGAAAGCCTCAAGGATTATGTTGTTGTTCACGGCAAAGAACAAAAAATATCGATCAAGTGCAAGATCAGTGAGCTGGAGACGGCATTATCCGGCAAAGACTTTTTACGCGTACACCGATCCTTTATTGTGAATCTCCGCAAAATAACAGCCTTTACACCTTATGACCTGGAGCTGGGTGCTATAGAGATACCAATCGGGGCCAGCTATAAGGAATATGTCTTTAAGAAATTAAAGAGCTGATCCCCGAAGGGTAGTGTCCTTAATGATCAATGCTTCCTTTGTGCACCTTTGGTAACGCAATTTACAGGATAGCCACGCCCGGTTCCCTATTGCGGGCATACTTTTTCCGGTATTCCTGGGGCGTAAGGCCCGTGATCCTTTTAAAGATAGTGCGGAATGTTTTGAGGTCATGGTAGCCGGTATCATCGATAATAGCGGACAGATCCTTATCGTTTTGCTCGATCGCTTTCTTGGCCGATTCGATCCTTACCCGCTGCAGGTATTCGAAAGGTGTATTGTTGGTGGCCGCTTTAAAGCGTCTTATAAAATTCCTTTTGCCCATATGGACCTTCGCCGCGATGCTTTCCATGGTAAGCTCTTCCTGGTAATGTTGCTCGATATGCTGCTGGGCCTCCAGTATCTCTTTGTCCTCATGTTGGCGTTGGCCTGCAAATACAGCAAAATGCGCCTGGCTGCTGCGGTCCAGCTCGATAGCATACATCTTGCTTACCCATAGGGCCACTTCCCTGCCACAGAATTTTTCGATAAGATAAAGCACGAGCTTGAGCGAAGAGAAAGCGCCGCCGCTGGTATAGATGCCCTCCTGGTCGGTAATAACCAGGTCCGACTTTACCCGGATGGAAGGATACCGTTTGCGCATATCGTCCATCACAGCCCAATGCGAAGTCACGTCTTTGCCATCCAGCAGACCGGCTTCGGCCAGGAAATAGCTTCCGGCACAGAGGCTGGCTACCTCGGCGCCCGCTGCATGCATCTCTTTGATCCATTGTACGCTGTCCAGGTTCCGGGACAATACCGCAGGGTCGCCCACATTAAAAGAAGGTACAATAATAAGGTCCGGACGGGTTATATCCGCATAGGTCTTATGGCAAACTAGTTGAAAAGGCGTCGCCAGCACAAAATTTACTTTTTGGGCGCCCACCGCTTCTATAGCAAAGGCAGGCGGCTCATGATTTCTCGCCAGGTACCTGTTGACGCCATGCAGCATGTCGAGCACACCCATAACCGAGGACGGAACAACCTCGTCAAAAATTAATAAAGAAACCGAGATCATGGTTTATTGGCTTTTCTCGAAACAAACTTAGGGTTTTAATAGATCAAAATCATACCCTTTCTCCTTACTGATCTTTTGTCTGCGTTTTGAATGTTTTGTGCATGGGTATTTATACCTGTTTTTTAAAAGGGGGATTTGTACGCTATTCCATGACGGTATTTTTTTTTCTCTTTACACGCAGAAACTAAACCACCGATAAACTAAAGCCCCTGTATATTTCCATCCCCGGGACTGACCATCCCCGGCCGTCAGGCTGCAGGAAGATACAATGGTGAAGTAGGGTATGTTATTGTCACCGGGATCGTATTCCGGCCATTACCTGTCCCTGTTTTTTAAAAGCTAGTTGCTTTTGAGATAAAACAGGGTTTGGAGTAAGAGGTATCTGATGATAACGAGTGGCGGCAACCGGTACTGGTGTGTTTAGCAGCTATATTTTAAAACAGCTTCTAAAAACAGGTGTTATGACCACGATAGGGCCGGATTCCATAAACCCCGTTGCCATGCAGATCGGCACGCTGATCGGTTTATTCATCAAAGAAAAAGATACTTATACTTTTAATAGTAGCTGGTTCAACGATCCCTGGAGCTATATCAGCGCCATTCCTGCCAATCCCGAGCTATTCGATCTGCTGACTACGCTTATGGGCAGTGCCAACGGCAATGCCTTGGGTACGCCCCGCCAGGTAGCGAACAGGACCTGGTACCCGATCCTGAATCCATTGACCAAGGAGGGTGAAGAACCCCAACCTACAGGTGTATATGTGGTAGCCAGTAAGCCGGTGAATGGCATCCCTACCGAAGTGGGAATGGGCAGCCTTTACGAATGGAAGTACGATAGCTTTTCCCTGTTGCCTTATGCCTACTTTCCTATACTGAGCCTCCCGGCAAAAGCGGGAGACAATTTCCAGTTTATATTAGGCCAGGGCGATCATGCCGTAGAGACAGGTATCAATATAACCGGCACCGATGGTGTATTCAATACCGGTAATGGCAATGGTAGCCTTTCTTTCGATGGGTTCCAGGCAGCCAGCAACATCTATTTTACACAAGGAAAATATCCTACGCTGGACCTCAGCTTCCTGAACCTGAAATTGCCGGGTGAAAAGCAAGGCAGCAACCGTTCCCTGTTCGACCTTATAGCCAATGCCTCCGTACAGCAAAGTATTACGGTGGCGCTTTCTGTTTTGGGCAGCCAGTTGTCGCAGATGGAAGGTGCAGCCGGTACTGCGGGTAAAATGGTGAACTCCATCCTGGAACTGCTGGGCCTGCTGGGGCCGGTGCCTGGAATCGATTGGGATGCCCTGGTCAGAGACCCTGCACAGGTAACCCGGATATTTACCGACTGGTTGCAGAACATCGCCAGCGACAATACGATACTCAAATCCTGGCTTAACGATTGGTACTGCCTGTTTAAAGGGCTGGATGCTACCGACGGCACCGACCACGTTAAGGGAATAGGGCAGCGTATCGATCCTTTTACCGCCAACCTGCTTTCCTTTAAATTCACGGAAAACCTCTCCGTTAATTTTGACCTTACCTTTGCCACGCTGCAAACCAAAGAGGGGGACCTGCAACTGTATCCCGGCTTCCGGATCTCTTCTTCGCCCGTGAATCCTATATCCAGCATGCCGCAATTCGGGGTACGCCTGCTGGCCGAAGCTGAAGTGTTTTGCTATTCGATACCCCATGCAGGAAGCGGTCAGAAAAGCAGCATCCGGTTTTTTCCTACTTATAATATTATGGCTTCGGCAGCCAATATCGATCCTGCCAAGCCTTTGTTTTCCGTTGTCGATACTTTTGGCGTGCACGAGGTCGATGGCGAAAACCCGGCGGGCTTCAGCATGGGCAGTATGAATGTAGGCTTTTCCTACGACGACAGCACGGCCACCAGCCTGGTGCCTACGCCCAATTTCCGCTTCTTCCAGGTGCAGACAGCGATTGGTTCCTGGCCACAGATCGACCTTGCCAACTTCAGCGTGGAAACGATCCAGAAGGCCATTGCCCCTGTGGTAAGCGCTGCGATCAAAGCTTTCTTTGGTGAAGACAACAAGTATGCGGAAGCCTTTACAGCCATATTCGGTATCGATCCGCCGGCAGCTTATCAGGGAGTGTGGCCTTTGAAAGATAAAATGCTGCTTTCTCCTGCCGAGCTGTCTTTACTGATCAAAAATCCTTTTGCGGCCCTGGGCGCTTATTATTCGCGTTGCCTCAGTACGGAAGATGCAGAGGGTAAACCTTTGTTCCAATACCTGGTATCCGATTTTGCTACCTTGCTGGGCAGCGATAACACTACCGTTAAAGGAGATGGCACGCCGCTGGCCCCCTGGCAAATACCATTGCTCACTGTGGGTACTGCTACTATCAACCTGGGCCTCTGGCAGCCGGGTACCGATGAGCTGGCCATTGCTTTTGACTTTACGGTGCCTTTGCCGATCGAGGCTATTGCGGCAACCTTCAAGCTGAATGCAGCGATGATGGTGATGAAGCTGCCGGGCAATGAAGGACAAGGTACCTGGGATGCCGCCTGGATGCAGGCCATTACCGGTAAGCTCATTATTAAAGATGCCAAAGAGGAAAAATTAAAAACGCCCGAATTGGGTGGGGTATCTATAGCTGCTGCCGATGTGTATGTCGAAGCCGGCTGGAAGAATACCAGCAGCTTCTTTATGGTGGCGGGCATCGAGGCCCTGCAGCTCAACTCGAGTGTAGGTACCATCGAACTGGGCAATATTGAATTCAGCACGGTAGGCTGGGACAGCGACCAGCTTAAGCAGTTTGCCCCTGCGATCGTCAACGGTCTGGGTTTGCTATTGCTGGAAAACGGCGGCACCATAGGTGTATTCGTTACCATAGCCCTGGGTATGTTGCCCAACCTGCCCGAGATATTTGACGGCTATACCCACGAAGAATATAATTTCCCCATTCCCGAATACCTGATCCTGCCCAAGAACTGGCCGGTGCTTAAGATCGATAACTTCTCCAATCCCTGGAAGGATGTCGTGAACCAGATGAGCGCCCTCTATGCCAACGGCGATTTTATGATAATCCTGATGCAGGTGATAGGCTGGGGCATTAACGGCATCACGCCCAATCCTCCCGATGTGATCCCGGTAGGTACTATGGCCGATCCCTGGCTGGTGAACCTGCCCGATGTATGGAACATAGACTTGCTTACCTGGAAGGAAAATAACCAGTCGGGATATGGTGTGCAACGGCAGTTTGCCGTAAACGCATCGGACTCGGTGCAGATCGCTACGGTATTGCGTGCCGATGTGCCCGGTGTAATGCTTGATGGCGCTACCGGGCCTACTACCAATTACCCGGGCATCGCCCTGGTGGCCCAAATACAAAATCCCAATATTCCATTGCCCCTGGTCAATCTGGGTGGCCTTGTGATCGATAAAGTGCAAATGGGCGCTTTCCTGCAACTGGTCGACGGGGAGCTTAAGCTGATCCCTGTGTTCCGTTTCGAGAACAGCCGCCTGAGCAAAGACGAAATTTTCAGGGATATAGAACTGATCCCTGTTCCGGGCAAGCCGCAGTTTACCAGCAACGATGCCATCACGGCATTCAATACCCTGGTGAATGCCTTAATGGAGCAGCTTTCCAGCGCTGTGCAGCGGGAAGGGTTTACCCAGTTGCAGGCCTTCCTGGATATACTGGGCTTGTTGGGCGTACTTGATGTAGTGGAGGAAGAAGATACCCATTTAAAGCAATACTCCTTTAATCCGGGAGCATGGGCCTCTATCCTGGCCAATCCTATGGGTTATTTCATGGATAGGGTGCAGGCAGTATTGCAACGCGATGAGCTGTGTGCCGCCCTGGTAAAATCCGTGGCCCAGCTCATGGGGTACGATCATTTCGAGATACCGGCTGTATGGCAGGGCATACAATACTTGTTGCAATCGCTATCCCTGGCCAAAGACTATAACGGCTATTTTATTCCTGAATGCAACAACTGGCTGGCTTTGTTCAAGAGCCCGGTAGACTATCTTAAAGACAGCATCAGCCGCCTGTTCAACAGCCCCGACCTCATCAAGCAACTGGTTACCGATATTAGTAAGATCATTACCCTGCCTAAAACCGCAGTGGGCGTCGATTTCAGCAAGTACTTCAGCGTAGATACCAGCGGTACCATCATTACCGTTCATATTCCTACCGATAAGATCGTGAATATAGGCGATGAGCTGCGCTTGTATGCCAGTATGGTGATCGATGTGAATGCCTACAGCGTTACCAATAGCGTAGCCCTGGGTTCCAAGACACTTAACTCGGCTATCAGCTTCAGTTGGATACCCAGCTATAACGGGGGGCAGTTGAGCAACGATTACGGTTTCTATCTTACCGGTATCCCCGGCGATCCGCAGGCATTTGCACCATTGGCTTTGTGGCCTTTCCCTGCCGATACACAGAAATACCTGGCCCAGATCGGCTACCAGGTGCCAATGACCTTGCTCAGCTCTTTTGCCGTGAAATACCTGAACGATTTTGTAGTGCCTGCCAATCCTGCGGTCAACAATATCTTCAGCGTACTTGGCCTTACCTCTACCGTAGAAGGTACAGAGCTTATCAAACCGCTTACCGGTATCTTCATGAAGCCCGTAGAATGGCTGATGAGTCCCGATGTGCTGGGCGATGGTATGGGCGGCGTAGATCTTACCAAACTGGGAAGATTGCTATATGCGATCACGGATGCTGCAGGCATCAAGGTTGGCGATATAGAGCTGAAGGCTTATGATAATAATGGTAAAAAAGATGGGGTAGAGCTTGTCGGCCTGCCCTGGGGCGTAGGTTTTACCCTTACGGCCGGCACCGAGGACGGCGCCCAGTTGAGAGGTACTTTCAAACCGGAGCTGCCTTCGCCCGCACCTAATATCAACCTTCAAGCCGGTGTCGCCTTTGGTACCGCTAATGGCGTGGGTATCGATGGCAGCATCAATATGAATTACAACCTGGGCAAAAGCTCGTCGGGCGGTGCAGATAATATCCTTGGCATCACGGCGGCCTATGCCAAAAAAGGCTTTACGCTTACGGCCAATGCCAATACAACACCTTTTGCTTTATTGCCTTTTGGCGGCCTGAACCAGTTCCTGAGCGGCGATACAGCAGGTCTGCTACTGACTATTATCGGCGATAAACTCTTCAGCGCTTACGACGACTATGTGGCAGGGCATCCCGATACCGCGCTCAAGCCTTTTGTGGAGAGCATAGAAGTGCTTACCGGCATCAAGAACGGAACCGATCTGTTTAATTTCTTCAACGCGATCTACCAGGATCCCTTAGGACAATTTACCACAGAAAATATTATAAAGGTATTGCCACGTATCAAGATCTTCGTCAGCGATATACTTAAGCTGGAAGGATTCAGCCTGGGCGATGGCGATAAATTACTGACCTACGAACATGCGCTCACCACACCGCTCAGCGTAAAGGTGATGATCAAAATAGGTTTGCGTGAAGTAGGCGGAAAAACGATCTTCGGTTTGTGGCTGGAACCCGTGGCCGGTTACAGTTGGCTTACCCTGGGCCTGAACAATACCGGTGTAGGTGTCGTGATGCCTGTTGCCGACTATAAGAACCCCGATCTGCGTTACGAAGTCAACATGACCATCGGTACCGATTTCAGCGGCTTTAAGATACCCAATGCGCCATTGCCTACATTGGTATTTGGCCTTAAAGGAAACTTACAGGGTGTTGAAGGGCCAAGGCTTGATTTCTTCCCCGTTAAAGTATCGGAAGCAGCGGGCACCTTACAGGTCGGTTTGCTGCCCGATCCCAAGCTAATCATCGTAGGCAGGGAAAATGTTACCCTGGCTCAATGGATGCTCAATTTCGGTACCGAGTTCCTCATTCCTTTTATGGCCAACACGGCCTTGGGCGTAAGCTCGGTGAAAAACTGGCTGAACGAAACAACCATCGGCAATGTAAAAGGCATACCCGGCAAGGTGCTGGTGGATTGGGGGCTCTTATTGAAAGAAAACGACAACTACTACCTGAGCAACCTGAGAGAAGCCTTTAATGTAAACGATCCCATAGGCATCGTGACCAAGCTGATCTTCTCGGCGCTCAACCTGCTCGACGGACAAAGGGTAGTGCCCATCAAAGAGCATGGTATCTATGTACAAAGCGAAACAGAAGGGACTAAGAAACGCTATGGCCTGCGGATCCAGATCACCGATATAGAAGTAACCAGCTCGCTCAATTCAGACGGGGCCAAGCTCTTGTTCCAGATCGGTAAATACTTCGGTAACCAGGATAAGGACAACAACTGGACCGGCCTGAAGAGCGATCCCGGCTTTGTTGTGTACTTTATCAACAAAGATTCGGTAAACAATACCCTTACCTTCCTGCCCAAGTTCGAATTGATCAGCGTAGGGCTTGACTTTGCAGGCGCCAATGATCAAAGCCCCTTGATCAATACTAAAGGAGTAACTATACAAGCCATACAGCCCAGGGCTTATGTATCCCTGGACCTGGACGGTACCCTGAAAACGGACTTCGGCGCAGGTATGATGCTGTACAGCCTGGGCGTGCCCCTTGGCCCCGGCTTCGACAGCAAGAGCGACAACAGCAACCCTGTAGCGCAAAACCTGCTGACCTCCGGCGGCAACCCGGGTAAAGTGGATGCCATCAACCCTGCGTTCTCTATTTCTACTTCCTATGTGTTTAACTCGAAGGCCTTTACCTTACAGTTATACGATAACAATAACATGCCTACCGATAAGATCTGGATCTCGATCATGCGGGCATTCGGACCATTGCAATGCCGTAAGGTAGGCATTGGCTGGAAAGGCAATGAGGACCCTAAGCGCCTCGACTTCCTTTTCGACGGGCAGGTATCCCTGGCGGGCCTTATGGCCAACCTGGTAGAGCTGGACATCGGTATCCCTATTTCTGATCCTACCAATTTTGGTAAATATTCTCTTGACCTCGCCGGCCTGGATGTGTCGTACAATGCGGGCGCCGTATCTATCGGCGGCGGCTTCCTTAAAGATACCTCGGCAGGATTCGTCCAATATACCGGGCAGGCCAAGATACAAACGGCCAGCTTCGGCATCGGGGCCTTTGGGGCTTATGCATTGATCGACGAGCATCCTTCGCTGTTCATCTTTGCTTATCTCAATGCGCCCTTGGGCGGTCCTCCCTGTTTCTTTATCAACGGGCTTTCGGGTGGTTTCGGTTACAACCGTACCATCAATATCCCGCCGGCCAAGGAGATCGAAACCTTTCCCTTTGTGTCCGGTATCAAAGACCCTACAAAGCTGGGTGGCACTAAAGAAAAACCACCGACCAACGAAACAGCCCTGCAGGCCCTGGGTACTACAACGGTGCCACCGCGACTTGGTTCTTACTGGGTAGCAGCCGGCGTGATGTTCTCTTCTTTCGGGCTCATCAATTCGAACGCAGTGCTGATGGTTATCTTTGGCAATGATTTCGAAATTGCCCTGGTAGGCCTTTCGGGAATGGTATTGCCCAAGACAGGCAAAACCTATGTAGGTGCACAAATCGCCTTTAAAGTAACCTATAAAGTGTCTACCGGCCTGCTGGCTATGGAAGCGGTGCTCACCTCCAATTCCTATGTTATAGATCCCAATTGTCGTCTTACCGGCGGTCTGGCCTTCTATGTATGGTTCAAAGACCAGGTAGACTCGGATGCTAAAGCAGGTGACTTTGTCTTTACCCTGGGCGGTTATCACCCTGCCTTTAAGAAACCGGCTTACTACCCCGACGAGCCCCGCCTGGGCTTCAGTTGGGCCGTAGACAATACCGTATCGATTAAAGGCGGCGCTTACTTTGCGCTTACGCCTTCGGCCGTAATGGCCGGTGGGTCGCTCGAAGCCGTGTACCAGAGTGGCAACCTTAAAGCCTGGTTCACCGCCTATGCCGACTTCCTCATCATGTGGAATCCCTTCTACTACGACATCAGGGTAGGGGTAAGCGTAGGAGCTTCTTATACTGTGAAATTTATCTGGACCACTACCTTTAAAGTAGAGCTTGGCGCAGATGTTCATATCTGGGGACCTGCTATGGCAGGAAGCGCTACCGTACATTGGTGGGTGATTTCCTTCACCGTGAGGTTTGGCGATACCAAAGATGGCCCCAAGGATACCCGTACTATTGCCTGGGGCGATTTCAAACCTTACTTCCTGCCCAAGGACCAGGCCCCTGCCGCTGCACCACAGCAGGAACCGGAGCCGGATATACAGGGATTGAAAAAGAAAGACCTTAAGATAGCCACGGCGCCGGTACCGGTGCAACAGGTATCCCATATCAAACAGACCACTGGCTTATTGAAAGAGCTGCCCAACCCCGATACCAAGGTGAGCGCTACCAGCCCGGTACTCTGGCAGATCGCTGCGGATGGCTTCTCTTTCTCCGTAAGCACCGTAGTTCCGCTGAACGAAATTATCATCAACGGTAGTACGCAAAAGATTACGAGCGATGTGAAATTCGGTATCCGGCCTATGGGTAATGTGGTGTTTGGCAAGCCGGGACAAATGTCCAGCCTGACCTTCACTATGAAGTACGGCGATGCTGTTTACAATGCATATGAAAACTGGGAGATCAAAGGCGATCTGAACGGTATTCCGGAATCGCTATGGGCGCCCACCAATAACGGCAAGACGGAAATAAGCGCGAAGATCATACCCGGCGCTTTGATGGGCCTTTCGGCAAGGATCATTTCCTCGGCAGACAATATGCCCCAGAACGGGCCGCCCATGTTCCCCTTGTCCAACCTGGGCTATATAGGCTGGCAATGGCGTAAGCTGACCCTGGCCAATAACCCGAAACTGCATCCTACAGCGCCTGCCGAACCTTCGGTGCTTTCCCTGGAGATCATTGAAGATACCGTTATGGCAGCGGATGTGGTGCTGAAGAGGACCGCGATCCTGGATGTGGTGGTCAGCGCCGGTATTAATGTGAACACAGACGGCAGGCTGGACCAGATGGCCGCTTATGCTTCAGAAACCTTCCAATCTTTCCCTATGCTGGGCGAGCTGGGTAGCCTGGGCTATACCTCAACGGCAACAGTAAAAGCTGCTTTGCCTGCTATGCAAACCTTTACCCGCTCAGCGGCACGTCCGGCGCTTAAAGCCACAGCAGCCGAACCAGTACCGGTAGCTACCCGCGCCGTGATGTACCAATATGCACAGCCGGTATTGCCTTCCACGGTATTCCTGGCCGCTTCTCCGGAGGATGTCAAGCTGACCCGTCCCGTAAAAGGAAAAATGTACAGCTACGACAATACCGAGGAATGGAAAGTAAAGGCCGTGAAGCCTGATACACTGCGGGCTGCAAACGAACCTGCCAGCTTTGATCTGTATCCTGGTAAGTCCGTGATCCTTGACCTTGATCCCCTGACCGGAACGCCGGGCCTCAAACTGGAAGGAAGCGGTGCTTTGTTCGGAGCCTGGTTTGATGAATACAGCCAGCTGCTGGGCTGCGAGCTAATTACCGCCGACAAGCAATTGCAGCAAGACACCACAGAGCTGATGTTGAGCGGGATCGATATCGATGCCCTCAAGATACCATATGCCTTTGGCTGGCACGTTACTTCCCAGCTTACCCTGGTGAACCCCAACGGCCTTACAGGTATCGGAGCGGTTATTATCCCCGATAGCCCTATCCGGATCAAATACCAGAGAAGAACGGGCGGCTATGGCCTGATCTCCGGCCAGGAGATGGTAGAACGTAACCTCACCATGAAAGGAGAGCAGAGCGTAGGTGCAGGTATCAAGACCATAATGCCTTTGCAGGTGAAAACCCTGGCGGTGCTTGGCCTGAAGGCAAATAAGGATACACCGTTCGACAGCAGCAAGATCCATGTGAGCATCAAGACCGATACGCCCGATGGTCCCGTATACCGCGAGCTGGTTCCCGGAACCATCGTAGATGGAGAATTTGAAGCCGCAGTACTGTTCGACCTACCTGTGGATACCGGCTATAACTATCACCTGGTATATACGATTGCCGATGAAGGAACGACTATTACTGGTGTGATGGGCCTTTCCGAAGACATGAGTACCGTAGCGGCCGAATGGCAGAAGATCGTATTGCAGCCTGCCTTGCCTTATCCTGATACCACACCCGGAACCGGGGTCAAAGTAACTATTGAACAGATTTAGCCGTCAAAAAAATTGAGCTACCAGACATGAAAAACTCAGAATTCATTTTAGACGCTCCGGCGGATGACAACAAGATACAAATGCGGCTGTTCGACTATTGCGCCCCGCCGCTGTTATCGGGTACTTATACCATCGAGACTTCGCAGCAGTTCGTATGGACCGAAAAGAAGGTAGATGAAAAGTACGATAAGGCACAGCAATTCTGGGTAGACGGCCCTAGGTTCACATTGGACCCTTCCAATGTCTATTCCATCTTTCCGCCTGCCAACAAGCAAGGGAAATTTAAATCGTACCTGCCCAATATTGTGCTGACAAAAAGAACGCTTCCCTGGGAACGTACTATCGACGGCCAGCCGCCTACAAAGCCGCCGGCGCCTTGGGTAGCCCTGCTCGTTTTCACAGAAGGGGAGATCGAGAAAATAAGGAACGGTACGGTTGCCGATGTCGTAAATCCTACGGATACCAAGATCATGGGACCGGTAGGCCTTAAAGTGACCGATGCCGAAAAAGCGACGCAATGCCTTATGGTAGATATACCCAAAGCTACCTTCAGTGCTGTGGTGCCGGCTAAGGCCGAGCTGCCTTACCTGGTGCACTGCCGCGAAGTGGATATGGCCAATAAGGAGCTGCGTGCCGATATTACCGAAGGCTGGTTCTCGGTAGTAATGGCCAACCGTTTTCCTACAGCAGGAAAGATCAACTATGCCTGTCTGGTATCGCTCGAAGGCTTCGGTAGCTATTTATATGGAGGTAGCCCTATACCGGCACAGTATGAGACTGTGCGCATGGCCATCCTCGCATCCTGGAGCTTTACTGCCGAAGAAGAGCAGGGCGAGACGTTCAAAGACCTCGTGCAGAACATCAATACCTGTTCCCTGCATTTGCCCAATAAGCCCAAGAATACTATTACAGAAGCAGAGCAACTGGTAGCCAACGCATTTCACGATGGTTATACGGCAATGACCTATAAAACACGCCAGGGCGAACAGACCGCGGCATGGTACCGGGGCGCCTTTACGCCGGTTAAGCGGGATAAAGTAAAGATGGACCCCTTCTTCAGTTCCGAGTCGGGTATGATCTACGATGCCAAGACCGGCCTGTTTGATGTATCCTATGCCGTAGCCTGGCAGATAGGCCGCTTGCTGGCCTTATCCGATTCGGAATTTGCCGTAGGCCTGATGAAATGGCGGAAGGCGCAGAAGGTAGCGGAGAACCTGAAAGTAGAGCAGCACCATGCCTTGAACCGGATGCAAGGGCTCTTTGCCACTACAGACGCCCAGTTGGAGTTTACGGATAAAAAAATAATTGCGAACCTGATCCATACGTTCCTCTCTACCGATTTTGCCGGACAGGTAAGCCCTGCCGGCAGGATGGAAAAGCCCCTGATCCGGATGGGCGATCCTACAGGTACCCGGGCCAAAACCGGGGAAATGCCCGGCTTGCTGTCGCAGGAAGAGGTAGCGGAGCTGCTGCAACATGGCCCGTTCATGAAGGACAGGCTGAAACAATTAATCATGGCCACCGCTGGCGGCAATAAGGAGGAATAAATCATGAAAAGGAATTTACCACAGGGAAGCCAGTACATCGAAGCACTGAAAAATGTAACGCCCGTCAAAGGCCTGCACGTCAGCCTGAACTTCAATGAGAGTGTATTGCCACCGGCCCTTGAAGACTGGCTGAGCAAGCTCTCTTTACTGTATGGCGTGCCCTTTGAACATATAGTGCCCAATGCAGGCATGCTGCCCGTTGAATCGCTGCGGTTCTTCTACGTAGATCCCAACTGGACAAGCAGCCTGGTAGACGGGGCTTTGAGCGTGGGTGTACAGGGCAGTAGGGATGCCAAAATGATCGAATCCGTATATGTGCAGATGCAGCATAGCCTGGAGGCTTCGATGCAATTGGTACGTCGGAAGCTGGCGCAGGCCGAGCTGCCGGATGAGCTGAATACCGGCCTGGCGGTATCCGGCTTGCTGATCCGCTCACAGTTGATCTCCGGCTGGCCCGGCCTGGAAATAGTAGCTTATGAAGATTATACCGTGGGCGCCAACCAGCAGTTGAATCCTGTGGGTAAAATAAAAACGTTGCGGATGGAGCGCCTGGCCCCCGATGTGATGTTGTGCCTGTATGAGAAGATGCCTAAGCTGGTACAAATCAACGAGCCCAAAGAAGGCCTCACCTTCGGCAGCCAGAGCGGCGATGTGCTGGTGCCCCGCTTTATGGGTTATCATGCCAACCAACCTGTAGGCCAGCCGGTAACCGGCAATGTAAAGCCCGAAGACGAAGTAAAGATCGTAAACCGTGCAGGCAGCAGTAGCGTAATGGACATCGCGGCCACCAAGGCTGCTTTGGTTACCGTACTGAGCCGGTATAATGCCCTTAGCGATACCGGCAGCTTATCGCCTGCCGATTTTGCGATCCAGTTGATCAAGCTGGCAGAGCAGCAATCTTTTTTAAGCGGCAATGAAGCAAGCCCGAACAAAAACGATTGCACCGATTATTAAACATTCAATTGCAAAAGAAGATCATGGCAAAGACTCAAAATAATACTACTGGAAATTTCTTATGGAACGGTCCTTCACTGCTGGTGCCTGTGGATGTGGAAGCCCTTGTGGTATCTAAGCTGTCCCGGAACCGGCAATGGGCCTATAACCGGATGAAGTACAATAATGCCGGGAAATTTGAAAATGTGCGTCCTTCCATGTTCACCGGGGATAAGCCGGATGTAGGCATTACCTTGCATTGGGCGCTCCCCGATGGTGTTACCCATGGTCAGCAAGATAAAGACAGCACCAATATAACTTATCCCTTTGCCCCCAATCGTTGGTTGGTGATCCGCTACTTCGACGGCAAATCCAGGGCCTGGGTATTGCAGAGCGACTTTCTCGATCCCAAAAGCGGCTTGAACCTCTTCCTGAAGCCGGATGCGGCTACGCCTACACAAACCCGTATTGGCAAGGCTATAGATGCCAGCTTGTGGAAGGGCGAAGGGGATGTGACCCAGCAGCAATTCCTAATGGCGCTGGGACCAGGCAATCCGGGCTTTGCGGCCTTTACGGCGAATATCAATGGCGTATTTTCTTTTTACGATAAAATGGAAGATATACTGGATCGCGCTATACCGGTAACCTATTCGGTAATGGGCTGGTATGCCAAAGCAGAAGACGATCCGTTGAATAAGTTTACCGACCTTAAGGGATGGCTCGACCTGATGAAGGGCATGGAATGGTCTGTGGGCGATAATAACGATGTCCAGAAAGCCGTGAACGACTGGACTATCTGGGCCAAAGCCAATAACATTACCATCGATCCCAACAACCCGAAAGATATTTATCCTTCCCGTACCCTTTGCCAGGGTATGGTATATAAAGTAAACTGGCTGGGACAGAATGGCATCGATCAAAGCGGTGTACCTACTTACGATCGCTCCATGCCCGAAGATATGCAACCCCGTATTGCCATAGCCAATACTGCCATTGATGCTTTGGCCGCTCTTGTGGAATATGAGCTGAACCTGAAGGGTGAAGGCAAAGGAGCAGGTGCCGCCGAACTGTTGGAGGCTTTCAATTATAATCTCCTCAATAAATACGAGCAGCAGGGAGGGCAATACGAACTGTACCGCGAAATATTCAAAGCCTGGTTCGGTAATTATGATGGTGAAGAATATTATTATATCGAAGATAAAGACAAGCCTACCAGCCCCTATATAGCACCCGAAAGGTTAAGCAACCTGGTATTGCTGAACCAGAAGCTGGAAGAGCATAATATCAATTATTACCTGCTCCGGTCGGCACAGTTCGATCTGTATGGCGACTGGTGGAAAACAGGTAAGGCAGATACCTTCTGGGACAAGCCGCCTGCCGGTATTACCAAGGCCCAGTGGGAAAAGATAAAGAGCGATCTCCGGAATGCGATACCGGGCGATAAAGAGGCTGTGACCCAACTGGAAAATAAGAACAAGACACTCTGGGAAGAGATCGGACAACTGGTCATACAAGTAGAGACTGGTCTGCCTAAAACGCAGGAGCTCAAAAAGAATACGGGTAACCGGTATCACCAGGCCAATGAGCCCGTGGTGCTTGTCTATGGCGCGCACAGGGCCTACAGGCACGGTGAAGACGGCCGTTTTGAAGAAGATGAAGTGTTGTTTACCCGCTTTACCGGCCAGACGATCACCGCGCTTAATGTGATGATCCCGGGCCAGAAGGCGCAACCGGTAACCGCTGCCAACGTAACCCTGCCACCGGTGAACCTACCGTTGGCTTATCTGCCCAAGGAGGTCAGCAGCCTTTGCGTAGAAACTTATTTCTTCGATACCCTCAATGCGGAAGCCATTGCGAAAGCTGCTTGCACCTTGCTTGGCATCCCCTTCCAGTCTTCTTATACCGATATTGTAGCAGCGCAGCAAACCGCACCCTGGAATGCCGATGTATATGATATAGACCGTAACCTGGTAACCGATGCTGCCGGCTTTGTAGGTACCATACCTTCAAAAATAGCCGTCCAGCTTTGGGCAGCGCCCTGGTCGCCTTTATACATGGCCTGGGAAATCAAGTGGCGCCCTTCCTATGTAAGTCCTGCCGATGCTTTGAATAAATGGATCTTTGACCCGGAAAGCCTGGAATACAAATGGGACCCGAAAGAAACGATCGGCGCCGCCAGCTATACCATAAGCGGCACCAGCCTCATTACACCCAACAGCGCCTTTGTAATGGGCGCCCAGCTGGAAAAATATTTTGAAGATACCGGCAAATTCCCGGAACTGAAGAGTTTCCTGGATACGGTAAGCAACTGGGACTTTCTTACCCAAAGCATGAGCGGGTTGAATGAACTATTACTGGCCATGAGTGCAGACCAGCTCAATCAGCCTCCCGCCGATATCAATACATTAACGGGAGAAATGAGCCAGATATGCCCCATTCCCGATCTCACGCCTATTTCGTCTCCACCCGATAGCAGTGTGGGTTACTTCCCCATCCGAGCAGGGCACTTTCAATTGTGGCGCTTATGGGTAGTCGATGATTTCGGGCAGGTGTTCGATCCCATCTCCGCAGTAGAAAAAACGGGAGCCAATTATCATCCTGTTTTAGGCACAGGTATGGTAACGGAAGGTGATCCCAACATGGTGCAATTGCCGCCGAGAATAACCCAGGGCGCCAGGTTCGATTTCAATTTCGTAGCCGGTAATGGCGATACCACGGAATCAGTACAGGAAAACCAACTGACAGACCCCTTATGTGGCTGGCTCCTGCCCAATCACCTGGATAAAGGACTTTCGCTCTATACACCTGATGGCTTCCTGCTGGGTGAATTATTGCTGACCGGCAACGATAAGCAAATGAAGCTGCGCTGGGATAACGCCCCGGGTCAGAACACGCCGGTAGGAGCGCCGTTGGAAGATACGATCAAGAATAGATACATGAGGTCTTTCGTGGCACAATTGCTGGCACGGGAAGATAATGCTGCAGCCTTTATCGACCTGTTGTCCATCATCGACGAAACGTTGTGGACCGTGGAACCGCTGGGTGGCAGGAACAACGAACTGATCTCTGTATTCATCGGCAGGCCGCTGGCCCTGGTGCGCTCGCAAATGGAATACAGCTTCATGGGCAATGTAGCCTATAGCCAGACCTGGTTGAATTCGACGCTCAAAGTAACCGGCGATTACAATAAAGTGAAATTCCCGGTACAGGTAGGCAGCCTGCAAAACCCGCAGGATGGTACCATCGGGTATTTCCGCGAAGACTTCAGCACCTTCAATACCATACTATCTGCACAGATACCCGTTGCTTCAGATTACATCACGGCCGAACCGGTATCGCTTAGCTTCGAGGACGGCGCCCAGGATATCTTTATGGTGGTCGATCCCCGCGGAGAGGTCAATGCGATCTCAGGTATACTGCCGGTACAGGTCAATGTATTACCGGGCAACCTGGTAGAAGATGCGATGGCCAATATGAATGTGACCTTCCGTACCGGTCCGCTGATCACCGATCCCGATAAGCTGTCGATGCCGCTGCCTTCCGAAATGAGCGGGAAATGGTCCTGGATACAACATACAGGGGTTACCACCTGGGAGGAGATCAGCAAGATAGCGCAGGCCAACGATAAAGCAAGGCTGGGTACCGATTATGAGCTGAAAGACGGCTGGCTTAAGCTTTCCAATGCATTAACTGACAATAACAAATCCAAAGACAATGAGTGATAAAACAAAACTGGAATATACCGTATTGCCGGGCAGCGTGTACTATACCCGCGATAGTGCAAGTCCTTCTATGGTCACGCTTACGATAGGGGCAAGCAATACTACCGACGAAGATATTACTATCGACGCTTTCCAGATCGAGCTGCCGGTAAGCAATGATCTCAATAACAAAGATGCGCTTACCGCCGACCCTGGCTCGATACAGACACAATCGCTGCAACCGCTTACCTGGGATTTTCAGCAGGTAAACGATGGCGTGTACCGTGCCAGCCCTATCGACGATCCTACCGTGGTTCCGGCAGGGGAGAGCATCACCTTCCAGTTGCTCAGTGTAACCGTCAACGAAGCGCCGGGTACAGCTATCCTTACGATAAGAGAAAGCAGCCGGGACCCCGAAGACCCTTCCCGCAGGGTATTTGCAACTGTTACGAAGCCTGTGCAGAAAATAAAAAGCAAACTCGATATCACCAGTTTTTCTGCTGTACCCGACCGGGTAACCTCCGGAGCGTCTACCAATCTATCCTGGACCTCGGAAGGTGCGGCGAGGGTTACCCTGGCACCCGGTACCTACCGGCCTTTACAGACCAACGATTCCATAGAGGTAAATCCTACCTTAACCAGCGTGTATACGCTCACAGTTTACGGAGAAGGGCCCAATGTGTCGAAGCAGCAGATCGTTTTTATCAATTCTCCGGAGATCGTTAAGTTCACGGTTTCCCCAAAACTCGTAAATGCCGGCGATGAAGTAACCGTAGAATGGGAAGTGAAGTATGCCGACAAAATAGCTATTGCGCCCGGAGATCACCAGGGCCTTTCCGATAAAGGCTCTTTCAAAACAAAGATAACCGCTGAAACGACCTTTATCTTAACGGTATCCAACAAAGGCAATGAATATGCCAATAAGGCCGAGTCGGTAAGCATTAACCCGGTAAGTATTGCTTCTTTTACCGCTTCTCCTGCGTATGGCGCGCGGGTAGGCGATCCTATTAAACTTTCCTGGGATGTGGCCTCCGCGGTTTCGGCTTCCGTGCAATTCGGAACAATAAGCCGGGTAGATAAAGACAAGCTGAATAAAGGCGAAATGACCATTATCCCCAATACGGGCGTGGCTTATTCGCTCACAGCAGGTAACTCCCTGGGGGTGGTGATGAAGAGTATAGAGCTCTTGCCTATGCCCCTGGGCTGGTACCGGTTTACCGCCAATGCTCCTTTTAAATTTCCCCAGCAGCCGCTGGTGCTGAAGTTCAAAAATGATATATGGGCTATGGCCAGTAACCTGATGAACTCCGTTTACTCTTCCTTCGACGGAGTAAACTGGATACCGGCTACCAATAATGTTCCCTGGCAAAAACGCAGCTACAGCGGTGGCGTTGTGTTCAAAGACAAGATGTGGCTTATGGGCGGCCAGGTGCCGGGTGGCGGCAGCTATCTCAATGATGTATGGAGCAGTACCGACGGCGCTAACTGGACACAGGAAACAGCAGCAGCACAATGGCCCGCCAGGCGCAGCTTCGGTTGTGTGGTGATGCCGGGCATCGATAAGATATTTGTGATAGGCGGCCTGGATAGTTCGGGTAATTGCCTGAACGATGTATGGAGCAGCACCGATGGCAAACAATGGACCCAGGAAAGCACTAGGGCTTTCCAGACCGGTAGAGCGGCCTTCGGCACCGTGGTGTACAACAATGCCATATGGACGATAGCAGGGCTGATCAATGGTGACGAGTCCAAAGGAACACCTACCAATGAAGTATGGTATAGCAACAACGGATCACAATGGAACAAAGTGACCAAGACGATAAACTGGGACGAACGGTATTATCCTGCAGTAGCGGCGCTTACTACCGGCTTATACCTGTACGGCGGCGTTCGCAGCGATAAGAAAGGAATTAACGAGCTGTTGAAAATGAACACCGAAATGACCTGGTCGGGGCAGCCTGCTTCCCCCTGGATCGATGTCAAAGTCACTTCGGGGCTGGAATACCAGGATTCTTTATGGTGCATTGGCGGTGCTACGCAGACCGATAAAGTAAACCCGGTTGCCTTTGCTTATTCTCCCGCATTAAACACTTAACTCAGCATTTGATTTATCCATTTTTTATAACCCAATTAATACCCTTTTTATGGCAACTTATGATGGCTTATTCGTCCGTTCAGCGCTAGGGCAGTCGAATATTACACCCAGATCCGGCGCCCAGAGCAATTCTCCGGATATCATTCCTTACGGGATCAGTCCCGCAGCGAATCCCCAGACTTTTTTCAAGGACAATTACAACCAGGACGTAGGTAAAAGCCTGGAAGGGGAAAAGACGAACTACATTTACCTGCGTGCGAAAAACTATTCTTCGCAGAAGATCACCGATAAAGATGCTACGAAACCACGTCTTTTCTGGACACCGGCTTCCGTACTCACTTATCCTGATAAATGGACGGAGCTTACCCAGACCGGTTCGCACAATCCTGTGTCCTTGGAAGCAGAAGCAGGCCAGGTGGGTGTTATCAGTGAGCCTTTTATCTGGCAGCCTAAAAATATCTATGCCGATCACTATTGCATGATTGCGCAAGTGCCTTCGCCCGGTTACGATAATTCTATTCCCAACACATTGCAGATAAGCGATTTTGCCGGATGGGTAGCTAAAAGCGGTGGTATTGCCTGGCGCAATGTGACGGTGATCAATTCGGATACCGTTACGATCACCAAATCTCCTTTGTACTACGAGCAAGGTGACGAAGCCAGTACTGTACAGTTTACGCTTAAATGTTTGAATATTCCTATTGGTAGTACCGTATCGTTTGCAGCCGGTGCCGGCGGTCCTAATCCGCCTATTTCGCTGTCGCCTACTATCGTCTCGACCGGTCCCAGCTTTACTACCGGTGTGGAGTGCGATGTACCTGCCGGTTACAAAAGCGACATCTTCGTGAACGTTTCTGCACCAAAAGGTGTAACCAATCTCGATAATGCCAAAGTAACCATACAGGCTGCTTACCCGCTTGATCCTGCTTCCCAGCTATATGCTCTGGGTAAAACACAGCATGAGCTGGGTATCCCCAACCCTGATGAAGCCTATGCGATGATCATGAGACAACTGGAAAAAAATAAAGGTAAAAAGGATATCAACCACGAACAATACCTGGACCAGCTCAGCGATCTGTTTGCGGCTGAGAAAGTAGGCGGTCCGCAAAGGCTTATCGTTGTTGGCCAGAACAACTACGAATGGAAAAAGAAATAAAAAACACCACAACTCAATTCTTATGGAACTCTTTAATAAAATATTAGTCCGCTCATCACTTACGGATGATGGCACGTTACCACGCACAGGCGATTTGTCGAACTCTCCTGATGTGATCCCTTACGGCGTTAATAAAGTAGCCGACCCGGTTGTATTCTTTATCGAGAATTATGACACCAACCCGGGTGCCGAATTGAAAGCCACCGAGAAGAACTATATCTATATGCGTGGTAAGGATATCGCTACTGGCCTGGTGAAAGGGGACATGTATGTCTATTTCTCGAAAGATGCAGACCTGAATGCACCCAAAAAATGGGCGAACAACCTGCTGAAAACATCTACCGGTAAGAGCTTCAACAGCGTAGTAGGCCAGGCCGAAGGATCGATCCTGGTGGGCGCCGAAGCCTATGAATGGACACCGCCCGATCCGGGTTCCGATACGTATAGCCTGATCGGTATCGTGGTGGCTTCGGGTACTGCACCCAGTTTTACCGGCGTGCGGGATTTTGAGCACTTTGTAGCCAGCAATAATAATGTGGGCTGGACTAAAGTAAAGATATCGAAAACACCACCACCACCCGTACCCGTGCTACGCTGGCAAACTACGCTCAGCTTCGAAGAGGGAGAGGTGGAACGCGATATGAATTTCGAGGTAAGCTGTAAAGACATACCGGTAGGTTCCTACGTGTCCTTCCAGTCGGATAATACCGTGGGCCCTGTACCCCCCATTGTCCTGAACAAAACAAAAGTAACAGCCACCAATTCCCGTTTCGGCATGGAATCGACAGTACCTGCCGGGTACAAAGGCAATATTACTTTCAGCTTTTTCTGCGATGGTACTCCTCCGGCAGGCAGCTCCCTTACTTTTAAAGCTTACTACCTGGAAACACCTAACGCTGGTCCGGCAAAAGCTAAAGTGGTAGCTACGGTGACTACTACCAATTAAGAACAAACAAGCGGCCGGATATGGCCCCGGCCGCTTGTCTTTTTAAAACTTTTTTAAAACTAAACTTATGAGCAATCTAACCGATTCTGGCATTTATGAATACAAGAACTCCATTGAATACAGCCAGGGCACCGAGGGCAGTATGATACAATTCGTACTGATGTGCAAAAACCTGCCACTGGGTACTGTAGTAGGGTTTTATTGTGATGCCGTAGGTCCCAATCCTCCCATCAGTCTGCCGCCGACCAAAGTGACTTCGAGCCCTACCTTTGTTACCGGCATGCTTACCGATGTTCCTGCCAACTTTGAAGGGAAGATCAATTATTATGCCGAATTCAGGCAATTGCCGCCTGCAGATGCCAGTCTGCAGATGCAGGCCAGCATTCCGGTCATCGTGGCTGCTTCAAGTGACAATGCCTTGCCTCAGTTCGCTTAATTCCCCTTTTGCTAACACGAAAATATTCTTTATGGAACCCCGTAAATATATAGTAGTTGCTTCCGAAAAGATCGTGGTAACGGAACCCGGAACAAAGGAAATAAGTGGCAGCATGGATTACAAGCAGGGAGGCGTAAGCCGGCAAATGTATTTTACACTATACTGCAACGAAATACCGATAGGCAGTATGGTAATGTTGCATTGCAATACGCCGGGAACAGTACCTCCGTTGTATATTCCACCAACCCTGGTGTCCACATCACCCAACTTTACTTTAGGCATAGTATGTGATGTTCCTGCCGGCTTCGAAGGGAAGATAGATTTTTCGACCACCATCGCGAGCGGTAAGGAAGCCCCGGTGGGCGCAAGCCTTATGCTACGGGTAGCTTATCCCGTTTCAGAGTAAGCATAGCCACAACATTCAGGGCATACCTGTTATTTTTTGTTCTTATTCTAAATCGTAACCAAAATGAGCTTATTGAAAATAGTTGTAAGTGAAAATGACATATTGAAGGATGTTGCCGTGGGACAGCGTATGGGGGACTTTATGTATTATCAACAAGGTGATGAAGCGTCCCTCATACAATTTACCCTTAAATGCCTCAACTTTCCCCTGGGCACGATCGTGGGCTTTTATTGCAGTGTGCCGGGACCTGTTCCTATGATCGAACTGCCGCCTACTCCGGTGCTCACTAGTCCGAGCTTCGTTACAGGTATGGAATGCTTTGTACCTGCCAAGTTCGAAGGGTACATTTATTACTATGCCGAGTTCAAGCAACCGCCGCCTGCCAGCGCGAGGTTCCAGCTCCAGGCGGCTTATCCTGTTAACGGATAGCCGGCTGTTACTGGTGGTACGATCCGGGACATTTTATTGTCAAAGCAGATTATTCAGCTATTGAGTAGATCGTTATAATCTGTATTTAAAATAAATCGTTATGACCTTAACATTAGATGACTTCAGGAAATATCTTGAAGAATGGGCGCTGTACCGGCGGGATGATTTCCAGCGCTTTTTTCCGCTGAAAGGCGGCTGGGAAGCCTGGGTACAGGCCGACTTCGCGGCTTTCGTGCTGCTGAAGGACGACCGCTATGACGTACTGCGCGAGGTGGCCATATACACCGATCCTTACCAGAAGGTAGATTGGCTCTTCAATGAGCCCGATCCGGATAAAACCAAAAGGATAGCCGTAGAACTGAAATGCCAGTCCTTCAACAATTGGGAGGCATTTATACCGGGCATCGAAAACGATATAATTAAGCTGCAGCAGGCGCGTATCAAAGCCCAGTTCAAGACTTGTGCTACCATCGTGATGGGGATCTATTTCGAGCCGGGTACCCGGAACTGGATGCGTATGAATGGCTTCAACGAGATATTCGTTAATGGACAGATCGGTATCGGTATCCGTAAATTATATCCTTAAATAAAGAAACAACAGGCCGGTAAAACACCGGCCTGTTGTTCACACTTATCTTTTCTTTTGAAGGAAAGCAATCTTTTACTCCTTAGTGAAAGGGATAGCTTTGTTCCCGCTCTTTAAGAAATAAGTCCCCGGCTGCAAAGCGCTTATATCGAGCTGCTTGCTTTTTAAAGGGAAGGTACTAATGGTCCTGCCCGATACATCGATTAACTGGCCCTCCAGCTTATCTGCAGCAATGGCTGTATAATTCCAGTGTATAGACTCTTTAGCCGGGTTGGGGTAGAGTGCCAGGTCGATAGCAGTCTCCTTACGATCGTCGATGCCTGTGGTAGTACCGGCAACCAGTTTAATGTCATCGATAGCTACTGTAAACCAATCGTTGAAGGAAGTGTACCGGAAAGCAATATAGGCGTTGCCTGTAGCGGCCGGAACCACGATATTAGCAGTGTCTTTAAAATTATGGTTGGTCGCCTTCATATAGGCCATAGAAGCCAGCAATGTTTTGGAGCTAGCCATCGAAGGATTAGGATTGCCTTTTAATAAATACACTTGGATCGTATCTCCTGTTGCCAGGTCGCCCGTGAAAGAATATACCCCTATCTTAAAGGAAAGCTTGGCGCCTGTTGCCAGGTTTAGACCGGGCGATACATACCAGTCGTCGGTAAGCACGGTGCCATCTCCTATAGTGGGATAAGGGTGCTGTATGCAATTGGGTGCCGAGGGAGCGGTGTAGCCGTCCGAAAAGTCTTCGGAAAATAGCCAGTTGGTAGCGAGTGTGGAGCCCTTTCTGAAGGACTGCCAGCCGGCCTTTTGCGAAGTGTTGTCGAAGCCCGTGTTGTAAGGCAGCGTTGTTTGTGCCGATGCGGCAATAGCTAAACTCATCATTACTCCTGTCAGTGTTGCTAGTCGTTTCATTTTCCGTTCTTTTTTGTTTTTTGAAATAAATTCCATCTTCTTTTTATTGGAATCATCAATAAGACAAGCAACGAGCACGAGAAGATTGGTATATTTTATTTTTTAGCAAGAAACCTAAAATGCTTATTGGTAAAGCATTTCGGCGTTACGGACGTTTTCATTTTTTCTTGCTGCGCAGTATCCGGGAAAGAAAACGGAGCGCTATGCTGCCCGGGTCAAGCCTTTACTTAAAGCCTGGTCGATGGCATACCTACCGCTTCCATTGATCAATGTTGCCACGCAAAGACCAATGATCAGCAAATGGTATTCATAACCTTCTCCCTTTTGATTACCAAACCAATTCATGAAAAAGCCAAACTCTTTATGTGCCGTGAAAATAATACCGGTAAAAAGGATAAGGGTTGCCACTGCCCATATCCTGGAGGCAAAACCGGCGATCAAAGAAAGGGAGCCTGCAAATTCAATAGAGATAACCAGGAAGCCGATGAGCCAGGGCAGGTGCAGGGTACCTGTAAAAAAGTCCATCTCTCCCCGGAAGCCCGGCCCGCCAAACCATCCCAGTACTTTTTTGCGCGCCATGTGGGAAAAGGATCAGTCCCAGTGTAAGTCTTATAATTAAACCCGTCCAGTCGTTATTGGTTTTAAAAATGGAATACTTCATCGTATTTGTTTTTGAAGAAGCAAAGCAACGATGAATGTGGTCAGGAAAAATTAAAGTAGTTTAATATTACCGGCCTGCCAGCTTCCGGCGCAGCATGCTCAGGAATACCGGCGTAATGCCCAGGTAGGCCGCAATTTGCTTCTGGGCTATCCTTTGTTCCAGGCCGGGGTACTTCTGGATAAAATGAAGATAGCGATCCTCGGCTGTAAAAGACAGGTTCTGGTTGATCCTGTGTTGCTGGGCTACATAAGCATTCTGAAACAGGATACGGAAGAAGCGTTCGAACCGGGGCACCCTTTGGTACAGCAGTTCCAGGTTGGCCTTGCTGATCTGTACGATTTCGGTTTCTTCCAGCGCATCGATAAAGTAAGTGGCCGGCGTGTGTGTCAGGAAGCTGTACAAGTCGCTTACCCACCAGTCTTCTATGCCGAACAGGACAACATGTTCGAGTCCGGCATCATCGATCGTATAAACACGAAGGCAGCCCTTGAGTACAAAGCTTTCCGCCTTGCACACCGCTCCTTGCTGCAACAGGTATTCCTTCCGTTTCAGGGTCCTGGGTTGCAGCAAAGAAATAAAGAAATCAATCTCTTCCGGATCGAGCAGGATATGCCGGGCAACGTGTTGCAGTAAAAGGTCAAATGAAGACATCAGCGCATTGGGATTATCGGTTACGGGTATTCCATTGTAAAGAGCGGAAACCTGCCGTTTTATCGCAAATGTGCACAAAAATAATTTAGGAGCAATAACGCATGCCGCGGATTAACGAAGGGATTGCAGCCGGGAAGATGCCTGTTGTTGCCCGAGAGGTATTACTTTATAGGGATGCTTTTCGGCATAGCTGCTGATGAGGGACATCATGTAAGCATTTCCGTCGTAAGGAGTCATCAATTGTTTAATATCTTCGGTACTGCTGAGGTCGGTATGCTGATCGATATAACCCATACCGTAAAAGCCGCCTTGCTCTACCCATATGCAGCTCCTTTCTTCTTTATGGCGGCCTTCGTCCAGGAGGGCAAAGCTGGGTAGTTTTTCTTTCAGTGCTTCCAGTGCTTTCCGGACCAGGTCGTTGTAAGCATCTTTTGCGTCCCTGAGGCAGGTAGCAGCGCCTTCGGTGTTTGCGTGGCAGTCGCCCGCGCAACTACCCAGCATACAAAGCTCGGGACAAAGCCCGAATTCCCTTACCAGCTTATGCAAGAGGTTCCGTGCATCGGTATCCCTGCTGAACACATGGATGCCTGGCTGGTATTTATTGTGCTTGCCCACCACCAACCGCAGGTAGCCATTGAGGTCTTCGTACAGGTATAGGCCGAACTTAGGCTCATGATGTTTTAATGCCCGGTTAAAGGCCGGCCACAATCTTTTGATCTCTGTAGCTTCCAGCAGCAATGCGAACAATTCGGTGCCGCAAGGTTCGTAACGTATAGAATAAATATGGCGCAGGAAGTGCTGCCGCTGCGGATTGGGATTATGCCCTGTAAAATGGGAGGATACCCTTTTGCGGATATTCCTGGCTTTGCCTACATAAATCACCTTTCCCGCTTTATCCCGGAAATAATATACTCCGGGGCATTGGGGCAGGGCCTCAAAATCTTCCTTGGGCAGGTTAGGCGGTAATGCCTGCTCTTTGGAGGTGCTCTTCAGCATAGTGGCAATATGCCCGTTCGTATCCCAGGCAAAAAGCCTGGCAAACAGGAGCGCAGTAGCATCGGCATCGCCCCCGGCCCTGTGCCTGTTGTGTAAGGGAATCTCAAGGGCATCGCATAGCTTCCCCAGGCTGTAGGACGGAAGGCCCGGACGTATTTTACGGCTCAGCCTTACGGTGCAAAGCTTCGGTACCTGTAAAGGATAACCTGCTGCTTCCAGTTGATGTTTCAGGAAAGAATAATCAAAATTGACGCTATGAGCAACGAAGACCCTTCCTGCAAGTAGTTGGTGAATGTGTGCTGCCACCTCTTCGAAAACGGGGCTATCCTGCAGCATCTTATCATCGATCCCGGTGAGCAACTGGATCGGCAAAGGGACCGGGCGTTGCGGATTGATGAGCGTTTCATAACGTTCGAGTACCGATACGCCGTCGTGGATAAGTATGGCAATTTCGGTGATGCCACTGCCCGCAGCATAACCACCCGTTGTTTCAATATCCACTATTGCAAATTCCATTTCCCGGTGCTGATCTTTCATCAAAATTACCAAAATTGCTTCATCCTTTTCGGTCTGCCAGGCCCGAATCCTGATTTTCATATTTAATGTATATATTTTGTAATATTGTGCTTATTCTATGCTTTAAATATGAATGAACTGCTATTGCAATATCTCTGGAAAAATGTACTGTTTCACCCCATTGGCTTAAAGACCACAGAAAGAGAACCTGTATTGGTCTTGTACCCCGGATGGCAGAACGATAACGCCGGACCGGACTTCGGGGAGGCCAAGATAAAAATAGGGGCTACGACCTGGGTCGGTAATGTAGAGCTTCATTTGCGTACTTCCGATTGGCACAAGCATCAGCATAGTAACAATCCGCAGTACCAGAATATCATACTTCATGTAGTGTATGAAGATGATGAACCATTGTCCGGCTCTTCTTTCCCGACCCTTGAACTAAAGCCTTATCTCGATACTGCCGTTATCGACAGGTATTATCGCCTTATGGGTTTTAATACGGCCATCCCCTGTGCCTCAAAGCTGAAATCTATTCCAGATATTGTATGGGTTACCTGGATGGACCGCTTACTGGCCGAACGCCTAGAATCGCGCCTGGGCGACTGGCAACTGCTCTGGCTGCAGGCCGGTAAAGATTGGCGTACGCTCTTGTACTACAGGCTGGCGGCCAATTTCGGTTTTCATGTTAACCGGGAGGCCTTCCTGGAACTGGCTTTATCGCTTCCTTTAAAAATACTGGCGAAGCATCGTGCCAATTTATTGCAAACGGAGGCTTTGTTGTTTGGACAGTCGGGCTTGCTGGGCAGTGGCCCTGAGGATGATTATACGCGGGCGCTGGAACAGGAATATCATTTTTTAAGAAGAAAATACCAGCTAACGCCATTGCTGCCTTATCGCTGGAAGTTCCTGCGCCTGCGGCCCTACAATTTCCCGACGATACGCATCGCCCAGTTTGCTATGCTTGTGCACCAGAGTCTCGACCTGTTTGCCCGGATGATGGAAGTAAAGAATGGAGCGGAAATTATGCCTTTACTGAATATTTGTGCCAGCAGCTATTGGGATAATCACTACCGGCTGGGCGAAGCTGTGACCGAAACAAAAGTAAAGCACCTGGGCAAAGATGCCGCCAACAATATTATGATCAACACAGTGGCGCCGATGCAATACCTGTATTCCAGGCTCCAGGGCAAAGCTTCGCTGCACGAAGGCAGCCTGAACCTGCTGCAGTCGCTTAAGCCCGAACAAAATGCGACCATCAGGGAGTGGGAAAGCTATGGCATTACAACCGAAAATGCAGCGCAGTCGCAGGCATTGTTGCAGTTGTTCCGGCAATACTGCAGTGTAAAAGGCTGCCTGAATTGCGCCATCGGCAACCGGTTGATCAGGAAAGATTAAAGGTTACCAGTGAAAGGTTACCGTTTTTTTGACTTCCGTATGTAACGTAAGATACACGGGGCAGGTAAGTGCTGCATGTTCCAGTATGGCCCTTTGTTTATCCGAAAAGCTATCTTGCCCCTTCATGTAAATATTCACCACTATCTCGCCTATCTTCCGGGGCGCGGCTACCATAATCTTTTCGATAGTACATTCTGTGCCTTCCATCTGAATGTCATGTGTACGCGATGCGATGCCCATGATGGAAAGCATGCAGCTCCCCAGAGCAGTGGCTACAAGGTCGGTAGGCGAAAAACGCTCTCCTTTGCCCTGGTTGTCCTTGGGAGCATCTGTTTCAATTACCGTTCCGGATTGTATATGAATTGCTGTAGTACGGAGCTCGCCATTATAAATTATTTTTGAGGTCATTATCTTGATTTTTTTTGTAAATTTACCTTGTTAATATTCATGTAATGAGAATTAGGGCCAAAAATTTTTTGTTGCTGCTGGCTGTAATGTTGCCGTTTAGCATTTGGGCGCAGCAACCTAAAATTAAATTCAGAGACAGGCTGGGTGATACAACAAGACTGGTAAATACGGCAGTAAAACCGGCAAAGATAAAAGGCCCTAAAGCTTTGCGTGGAGAATTGAGTGGCGGTATCCGGCTCAACTCCGACGGTTATGGTATCTTTGTGGATAAGGGTTGGCTCAAGGGCGACAATTTTGGAAACAACAATAAAGACCGTTTTTTTCATACCCGCCTGTTGCAATTTGAGCTTATTGAACGTAAACATCCCAAAGAAATAAGATCCAGCAGCGCGCTGCCGGGAATCTCCTTCCAGCCCAATTCCTATATATTGGGAAAAATCAACAATTTTTATGCTTTTAAGGTAGGCTATGGCCGCAGGCAGATGTTAGCCGGCAAACCTGATCCGGGAACGGTTTCTATCCATTGGGTGTACCTGGGGGGCTTTGCCGCCGGCCTCATCAAGCCTTATTACCTCAACCTGTACAGCTCGGGTGAAACCAAATACTCCGACAGCATTGCGCGGTTCTTCGTGTCGCCCGAAAATATTGCCGGGAAAGCCAGTTTCAGCAAAGGCCTTAACGAGATCAAGTTCGTACCCGGCTTTTATTTGAAAACGGGTCTGCACTTCGACTTTGCCACAGGCCGCAAATCGGTAATGGCCCTTGAGGTAGGGGTTAACGGGGAGTATTATACCAGCAAGATAGAACAAATGGTAGGGCAGGACCCCAAAGCCTATTTCCTGAACTTCTACGCCTCCCTGCAGTTTGGTAAACGGTGGTAGAACGTATAGAGATTGTTTATTTGGGGGAATAGAACAGGAATACGATCCCGCCATGCCATGTCAATAATTGGTCGTAATATTGCCAAACCATTTTTGTCTTAACAACTTATAGCCGGAAGCATGCACAGCATCATCCGGATGTGTGATATATCATGATTGAATTACCCGTAATATCTTCTGCCCAGGCCGCTGCGCCCGCCCAACCTGCAAATACGGGCAGTGCTGTAAAGAAACCGAATTGGTTGCGTGTGAAATTGCCTACCGGTGAAGGATACAGGCATGTAAGAGGGCTTGTCGATACACATAAGCTGCATACGATCTGCGAAAGCGGCAATTGTCCCAATATGGGCGAATGCTGGGGCGCCGGTACCGCTACTTTTATGATCCTGGGTAATATCTGTACCCGTTCCTGCGGCTTTTGCGCTGTGGCTACAGGCCGCCCCGAACCTGTGGATTGGGACGAGCCGCAAAGGGTAGCCGAAGCCATCCACCTCATGAAAGTGAAGCATGCGGTAATTACCTCCGTAGATCGCGACGAGCTGAAAGACGGTGGTTCTATTATCTGGTCCAATACGATTAAAGCCGTTAAGGCGTTAAATCCTGATACTACCCTGGAAACCCTGATCCCCGATTTTCGCGGGCAATGGGAAAACCTGGAGCGCCTGATCGAAGTGGCGCCGGAAGTTATTTCGCATAACCTGGAAACCGTAGAACGCCTGACCCGTAAAGTGCGTATCCAGGCCAAATACCACCGCAGTCTGGAAGTGATCCGCCGGCTTAAAGAAGGCGGCGTACGCACCAAAAGCGGTATTATGCTGGGCCTTGGCGAAGAAAAAGAGGAAGTATTGCAGTCGATGCAGGACCTCAAAGACAACGGTTGCGATGTGATTACGCTGGGACAATACCTGCAGCCTACTTCCAAACATCTTCCCGTGATCCGTTTTGTACACCCCGATGAATTTGCTTTCTACCGGGAAGAAGGGTACAAAATGGGGCTGGATTATGTGGAAAGCGGCCCCCTAGTCCGTTCTTCCTACCACAGCGAAAAACATGTGATCCCCGGTTACGGTATTCAGAAATGGCAGGAGGAAAAATCGCTTACTGCCTGATCCTGGACATATGAAATTTCTGTTCAACTGGAAGTTCGTATTCTTTTTTATACCCTACCTGATCCTTTATTTCCTCACAGCGCACAACGCGCTGTTTTGGGATACCATGCAATTTGCCGGCGATCATCCCAACTGGTATTATGATCATCATTTCCGGTATTTCCTCTTGCCCGATTCCTGCGACAGCGGGCATCCACCGGCTTTCGGCATGTTCCTGGCACTACTTTGGGAGCTTGCCGGGCGCAGCCTTTGGGTAAGCCATACGGCTATGTTGCCTTTTGTCGTGCTGATCGTGGCGCAAGCAGTGCGTACCGGCGAGCTCTTATTCCCGGACCAGAAACGATTTTCCTTCCTGGCGACATTGGTCCTGCTGACGGAGAGCGTGCTGTTGACCCAATGTACATTAGTATCGCCCGATATATGGTTGCTGGCTTTCTTCCTGTTGGCCTTAAATGCTATACTCAGCCGCACTTCCTGGCAGTTGCTGCTCGCGGTCCTGGTGATGGGCATGCTGAGTACGAGGGCCATGATGTGCGCTTTTGTACTTTACCTTTTTAGCTTAAGCTATAACCGCTCTGTTATGGCCGTAGGGTTTAAGGGCAAAGTTGTCTATGCCTGGAAACAAGTATTGCCTTTCCTGCCCGGTGCCTTTATTGCGCTGGCTTACTTCGCTTATCATTACTATGTCAAGGGCTGGGTGGGCTATCCCAAAAATTCGCCCTGGTCTGGTGGTTTCGAAATTGTATCCTTACCCCGGATGGGGAAAAATGTTATTGTATTGGGCTGGCGCCTTGTGGACCTGGGTAAGGTGGCAACCGTCCTGGTTTTCCTGGTTTTCCTGTGGCGTTGGCTGCAACACAAAATCGTTTTTCCTGGCAACAGGAAAATCCTGGTACAATCTTTTTTTGTATTGTTCCTGGGTTTGTTCTTTATTACCGCCTTGCCTTTGGCCATGTACCAGGGCTTGCTCACGCACCGGTATTTCCTGCCGCTTACTACCTGTATCGCATTGATGGCAGTACTGCTGGTGGAGCAATCGGGCGTAAAGCACAAAACGGCATTAATCGGGTTCATGGTATTGGTACAATTGAGCGGGCATTTCTGGACCTATCCGCAAAGGATGTCGCAGGGCTGGGAAGGAACGCTGGGACATTTGTATTTTTATAAGATGCGTCGGGAATTCAGGGCTTATATGAAGGAGCAGGGAATCCGCAAAGACCAGGTGGCCTCCTCCTCCTCTTTAATGCAGCCTGATAAAAAGATAGATCTGGGAACAGATACTACCGCATTTAAAGATTTTGAAAAAGATACCACGGAATATGTATGGTATTGCAATGTAAGCAATGCCATGAACGACAAGGTGTCTTATTATTTTGACCACTTTGATATTGTAAAACGGGAGCGAAGGGGCCATGTAGATATGGTATTGTTCCGCAGAAGGCCGGCTACACCATAGCGGTACGACTGTATATTACCCCACCAGGCAGTATTATGAAAATAGCATTGATCGGTTATGGCAAAATGGGCAAAGCCATCGAACAAATTGCCCTTAAAAGAGGCCACGAAGTGGTGTTGAAGATCAGCAGAAGCAATTTTACCGATCTTACCAGGGAGCATCTTGTACTGGCCGATGTTGCCATTGAATTTACCAATCCCGAATCGGCCCTGGATAATGTAATGACCTGTATGGAAGCTGGTGTGCCGGTGATCTGCGGTACTACGGGCTGGAACGAACGGCTGTACCTGGCTAAAGAAAAATGCGTGGTGACGAACAGCGCTTTCCTGCAGACATCGAATTTCAGTATTGGCGTCAATATCTTTTTTGAGATCAACAAACAACTGGCCTCATTGATGAATGACTGGCCGGAATATGAAGTAACGATTGAAGAAACGCATCATACGGCAAAGAAGGATGCTCCCAGCGGTACCGCTATTACCATAGCCGAACAGGTGATCGACAATTTGAAAAGGAAAAAACACTGGACGCTGGATGCCACTCTCCGCGAAGACCTTATACCTGTGATTGCCCACCGCACTGGCGATGTGCCGGGTACACACAATGTAAAGTACAGCTCGGCCATCGACGATATCGAGATCATACATACGGCGCATTCCCGGGATGGCTTTGCCTTGGGGGCGGTATTGGCAGCCGAATTTATTCGGCACCGTAAGGGTATCTTTACGATGCAGGATGTGCTTGCCGGCGCAGGATTGGTTTAGATAAGAACGGCGGTACCCGAGGCAACTACCATCATCATACCATTGCCGGTACCCACGGTTTCATAATCCACTTTAACGGCCAGGATGGCATTGGCCCCTGCTTGTTCTGCACGTTGTTTCATCTCGCGCAGGGAAGTTTCCCGGGCTTCCATCATTACCCTTTCATAAGCGCCGCTGCGTCCACCGATAATATCCCGGATGCCCGCGAGGATGTCTTTGAATATGTTAGCGCCAATGATGGTTTCACCAAAAACGATGCCTTTGTACTCTTTTACTGGTTTTCCTTCTACAGTGCCTGTTGTCGTGATAATCATATAAAGGTCTTGAATTGTACTGCGTAAAAATATAAATTAACTTTGACAACTCGATCAAAGAAATTCTAAAAGCAACACTTCTTATGTCAGCATTAACCCTTATCGAATGCCCGCGGGACGCTATGCAGGGCTGGGCCCATTTTATACCGACCGCTCAAAAGATCAGCTACCTGAACCAATTGCTGAAAGTAGGATTCGATGTGCTGGACTTCGGGTCGTTCGTAAGCGCTAAAGCCATTCCCCAACTGGCCGATACCAAGGAGGTGATACCGCACCTGGATATGAGCAGCACCAAAACCAAGCTCTTGGCCATTATTGCCAATACCCGCGGGGCCGAAGAAGCAGTGCAATACGATGAGATCACTTACCTGGGCTTCCCTTTTTCCATTTCAGAAACTTTCCAGCTTCGCAATACCAATAAAACGATTGCCGAATCGCTAAAGCAGGTGGAAGAGATACAGCAGCTTTGTGTGCGGTACAACAAAAAGCTGGTGATCTATATCTCCATGGGTTTTGGCAATCCTTACGGCGATGCCTATAATGCCGAAACGGCCATTAACTGGTTCGGAAAGCTTCATGCTATGGGTATCGATATTATTGCCATGGCCGATACAGTAGGGGTAGCCAACCCTGAAACCATTAGCTATATCTATCGTAACCTTGTTCCCGAATTTCCGGGTGTGGAGATCGGTGCCCATTTTCATTCGGCGCCTGCTACCTGGGAAGAAAAGATACAGGCTGCTTATGATAATGGTTGTACCCGTTTCGACAGTTCGATTAAGGGAATAGGTGGCTGTCCTATGGCTGAAGATGAGCTGGTAGGCAATATCGCTACGGAAAATATAGTGCAATGGGCCGGCCTGAAAAACATACCCTTGCAATTGAATAAAGAGGAGCTGGCCAAGGCCATGATCATGAGCAACGAAGTGTTTATCTGATAGCACTGTTCTTTGTTGCTAAACCTCCTGAATAACTAAATAAATAGCCCCGTAGTTCTTACGGGGCTATTTATTATATCATCGAATCGCGAAGATAGCATTAAGGGACCAGTTGGGTTTCCTGTACCTGGATCACATGGATATCGTCGGGTGCCACATTGGATACAAAGGCAGTAACCTTCATGTTTTCCGGCTTCCAGAATTTCTGTTTTTCGTCTGTATCGTCGATCTTGAGTGCTGTGCGATAGATATATACCCTGCCGGCTTCCTTGGTCGCTTTGTCGGCCAGGAAGGCTTTGCCACCGATGGCAGGTGTAATGGCCTTCCTGAAAACATGATTGAATTCGTAGCTCATATCATAATTGCTGCCCGACAGTTCCTGCACATCAACGATCTTGCCTTCGGTAAGAAAGAGATGTAATGCCTGCTGACCGGTTACGGCCTGGGTATATGTAACCCTAACCTCGATATCATACTGTTTTTTGGACTCGTTGTATTTTGAGGCAACCGCCAGGTTGACCGGTGTAGTAGGGTGGAGTGTCTTGGCCTGGCTGATCTTGTTTGCCCACTCCGTATAGCCGTCCACGAAATATTTATTGCCGCCATTGCCAATCAGCAGGCGGTCGAAAGCTGCCGTAGGTTTACTCTGGCCTTGTTCGCCCCATACCTGTGATCTCAGCTTGATGCCGTCATCGGTCTGGAAGCTCTGTTTGCTTTTGCCCTCGATAGGATCGGTAAGTACGCCGGTATGGATCGTAACGATACTGAGCAGGTCGGGATTGGCTGCATCCAGTTCTTCCAGCTTTTCTGTTCCTTGCGGACAATTGGGACAGATGACACCGCTCAGCTCCTCGATGAGGATTCTTTTGTTTTGCGCTGTTTCTATTGGGCCTACATAAGTAGTATCTTCAGCCTGGGTGCCTTCGCTCAGATCAACGGGAACACCATGCTCTTTACAGGAAGCGGCGAACAACAATAGTCCCGAGGCAGTATGAATAAATGTCTTTTTTATCTTAATCATCATTTTGGAATGCATAGAGCCAAAGATAGCTAAATAATCATTTTTTAAAAGCATATCGTGATATACTATTAAAGCTCATGCTTACACATGCGCCAACCGTGGTGAAGAGCCAATTAAATAGCCCCGTAATAATCATTACGGGGCTATTGGCTTTATAATTTATAATAACTATTAAGGGATCAGCTGGGTTTCCTGTACCTGGATCACATGAATGTCATTGGGAGCTACATTGGATACAAAGGCGGTGATCTTCATGTTTTCAGGCTTCCAGAATTTCTCTTTCTCATTGGTAGGATCGATCTTGAACGATGTGACATAGCGATATACCAACCCGGCTTCTTTGACTTCTCTATCTATCAGGAAAGGCTTACCGCCAATAGCAGGAGTAATTGCTCTTCTGAAAACATGGTTGAACACATAGTTCATATCGTAGTTGCTTACAGAAAGCTCCTGCACATCGATGATCTTACTTTCGCTAAGGAAAATGTTCAATGCTTGTTGCCCGGTTACGGCTTCGGTATATTTTACAAAAATCGTAATGTCATACCTGCCTTTGGACTCGTTATATGCCGATTTTACTTCCAGTCTTACAGGTGAAGTTGGGTGGGTGGTCTTGGCAGTGTTTATTTTGGTCGCCCATTCGGTATAGCCATCCACAAAATACTTATTGCCCTGAGTGCCGATCTGCAACCGGTCGAAAGCGGCGGTGGGTTTGCTGCCCTGTTCGCCCCATACCTGCGACCTCAGTTTTACACCATCGTCTGTCTGGAAGCTCTGTTTGCTTTTGCCTTCGATAGGGTCGGTAAAAATGCCGGTATGGATAGTAACAATGCTCAGCAGGCCGGGATTGGCAGCATCCAGCTCTTCCAGTTTGGTCGCTCCCTGAGGGCAATTGACACAGGTTACCCCGCTCAGCTCTTCAACAAGGATCCTTTTGGCCTGAGGCGCTTCAACAGGTGCTGTATAGGTACTGTCTTCTGCCGGCTCTGTTTCACTGAGGTCTATAGGTACTCCATGCTCCTTACAAGAGGTCGCAAACAGTAACAATGCCGAAGCCGTATAAATAAATATCTTTTTCATCTTGTGTTATAACCCAAAAATTAATATTGTCTTCAAAATTAAGTAAATAATCCTTTACACAATCTTTTTCTTTCACTGCATAATGATGTAATTTTAGGGTTTTAAATTAATGTAAGTAATGGAAGAAAGTAAACGTCAGAAGCAGGTAGCCAGGTTGATACAGGAGGAAATGACCACTATTTTTCAAAAAGAAGGACTTAATATGGTCCAGGGAGGCATGATATCCATCTCCAAGGTGGTGGTAACGCCCGATCTCCTGGAAGCCAGGATACACCTCAGTTTTTTTAAGATCAGCGATCACAATGCCTTGCTCCAGTTGGTACGGGAAAAAACCGGCGAGCTCCGGGGCGCATTGGGCAGTAAATTACGGCACCAGTTGCGTCGTATCCCCGAACTGCAGTTTTTTGAAGATGATACTCTGGAGCATGCTTCAAAAATTGAAGAGCTCCTGAGCAAGATCAGGAAAGAAGATTAAGCCGTTCCGGAAAAACGTAAAGGCACCAAATTTATAATTTCTTCAATGGGTCCTGCATTCAAAATAGCCTGGCGTTACTTTCGCGGAAAGAAATCAGCCCAGGCCATCAATATCATTTCCTGGATCAGTATTGGTGCCATTGCAGTGTCATCGGCAGCTATGATTGTGTTGTTTTCCGTCTTCAACGGGCTGGAAGATACGGTTAAGGATATGTACAATGCCTTTAACCCCGAAATAAAAGTAACGGCAGGCAAAGGGAAATTTTTTACGATTCCGGAGGCACAAAAGCAGGCTATTGCTGCCATTCCCGGCATTGCAGCAGCCAGCTATTCTCTGGAAGATATGGTATTGCTTGCCAGCGATGAAGAGCAGAAAGTCGCCAAGCTGAAAGGGGTAGATGATGCCTGGTTCCGGGTAAGCCACCTCGATAGTTTTATGACCAGCGGCCAGGCTGCCTGGAAAAGCAATACGGGATATACGCCTGCCATTATGGGATTGGGCGTATCTATTGCTATGAGCATAGACGTGAACAATGCTTTTTCCGGGCTTAAGATATACTACCCGCGTCATGGCGCCACGATTACCGAAAATCCCGAAGAAGCACTGAACAGTATCATGGTAAAACCGGAAGGCAATTTCAGGATACAGGACGAGTTTGACGGGCAATATGTGCTCGTACCCCTGGCGGCCGCCCGTTATCTAATGGGTACCGGCGACCAGGTATCTTCGCTGGAAATAAGCCTGAAACGCAGCAGCGATGAGGCAGGTGTGCGCAGGAAGTTGCAGGAAATATTGGGCGATGAAGTAGCGATAGCCAACCGTTTCGAGCAGAATAAGACCTTTTTTATGATCATGAAGAGCGAAAAATGGGCCGTATATGCCATCCTGCTGATGGTATTACTCATTGCCTCTTTCAATATGATCGGTTCCCTTTCTATGGTCGTCCTGGAAAAGAAAAAGGATATCGCCATATTGAAGTCCATGGGCGCCCGTAAATCCATGATCCGTACCTTATTCCTTATGGAGGGCGGGCTGTTGGCGGTTTTTGGCTGTAGCCTGGGTATGCTTACCGGCTTGTTGCTATGCATCGGGCAGCATTACTACGGCTGGATATCGCTGCCCGATGGTTTTATTATAGACGCTTATCCCGTATTGCTGCAGGTGCAGGATTTTACCCTGGTTGCTATTACCGCTTTGGCCGTGGGTCTGCTGGCCGCCTGGCATCCTGCCGTAAAGGCCGCAAAGCAGGCGGTTTATGTAAGGGAAGAATAAACAAACTATAGAAGAACAAACCTGTGCAATCGTTTCAGCTATCCTATACTGTTCCCCCGGCCCCGGTGTCTTTGAAGCACCAGGACAAAGTCGTGCTTACCGGCTCCTGCTTTACCGAGCATATTGGGAAACAAATGGCGGATTGCAAAATGCAGGTGTTGAACAACCCGCAGGGTATCCTGTTCAACCCTATGAGCATAGCCTCCGGGCTGAAGGCAGTTATGGCCTCCCGCGTATATGTGCCTGACGATCTCTTTTACCTAAACGAAACCTGGAATAGTTGGGATTTTCATTCCCGCTTTTCCCATACCAGTCAGGACGACGCGTTGGCCGGTATGAATGCAGCCATGGCCGGAGCGGCTGTTTTTCTGAAAGAAGCGCGATGGCTCTTGGTTACCTTCGGCTCGGCTTACCAGTATTTCACTACATCCTTTGCCGGCCCTGCCGGTTATGGTGTGGCTAATTGCCATAAAGCGCCGGGCAATTGGTTTGAAAAAAGATTACTTTCCATAGAAGAAATGATGATCGCCTGGTCGGAGTTGATAATACTGCTGAGGGAATTTAACCCGGCGTTACGTATCGTCTTTACCGTAAGCCCGGTAAGGCATATCCGCGACGGGCTGGTAGCAAACAACCGGAGTAAGGCCCGGCTTATAGAGCTGGCGCACCTGTTAAGCCAGGAGCAGGACTCCTGTGCTTACTTTCCAGCCTATGAGCTGGTAACAGATGTATTGCGCGATTACCGTTTTTTTGAACAGGATATGGTGCATCCCAATAATCTTGCTACGCAATATGTATGGCAACAATTCGTTAATGCTTACATGACGCAGGACGACAGGGCATTGATGCAAAGCCTGAAAGAAATCGATACAGCCATGCAGCACCGGCACAGGTTCCCCGAAACGGCTGCCGCCCTTAAATTCAGGGAACGTTTCTGGCTTAAGGCAAAGCTGTTGCAGGAGCAATATCCTTACCTGGACCTGCAGCCTGAACTCCGCTTTTTCGCTCCTGGAGCGCCTTTGCTTTAACTCCCGCTTAACGTACCGATTACAATTTTAAAATTTGTTTTGCACAAACATTTTGATATTTGTAAATCCATTTTAATCCACAGAGATATTCCTTATTTTTACGCGCTTTTACGGCAATAAATAATTAGACGCAGTTGTTACGACGGCTACGTCCTTATTTTAATTTTTCAATTAATATGGATCAAAAATTGGAGCAAACAGTTTCTTCATCAGTTGATATTCGTGAACTGAACGACCGCATTCATCAGCAAAGCGCCTTTATTGATTTGCTGAATATGGAATTGAATAAAACCCTGGTAGGCCAGAAGCACATGATAGAGCGCCTGCTTATAGGCTTGCTCACCCAGGGACATGTATTATTGGAAGGTGTGCCCGGTCTTGCAAAGACACTCGCTATCAAATCGTTGGCCTCAGCCATTAGCGCTAAATTCAGCAGGATACAGTTCACGCCCGATCTGCTGCCTGCCGATGTGATCGGTACTATGATCTATAATCCCCAGGAACATAAATTTGAAGTACGCAGAGGCCCGATTTTTGCCAATTTTATACTTGCGGATGAGATCAACCGTGCCCCGGCCAAAGTACAAAGCGCCTTACTGGAAGCTATGCAGGAAAAGCAGGTAACCATAGGCGATAGTACGCATAAGCTGGAAGAACCGTTCCTGGTGCTGGCTACGCAAAACCCGATAGAGCAGGAAGGTACCTATTCGCTGCCCGAAGCCCAGGTAGACCGTTTCCTGCTGAAGGTGGTTATTTCCTATCCGAAAAAAGAGGAGGAAAAATCGATCATCCGCCAGAACCTGAACCCATCGGGCTATCCCAAGATCAATGCGGTCGTATCGCCCCAGGATATCCTTAACGCACGCCAGCTGGTACGCGAGGTGTATATGGATGAAAAGATAGAGCAGTATATCATCGATATCGTATTCGCTACCCGTTTCCCAGAAGAGTACAAACTGGCCAAGCTAAAGCCGTTGATCGCCTACGGAGGTTCGCCCCGTGCCAGTATCAGTCTGGCACATGCGGCAAAGGCTTATGCCTTTATCAAACGCCGCGGGTATGTGATCCCCGAAGATGTACGTGCCGTTTGCCACGATGTATTGCGGCATCGTATAGGGCTTACTTATGAAGCCGAGGCGGAGAACATCACCAGCGAACAAGTGATCAACGAAATACTGAATGTGGTAGAAGTGCCTTAATTGAGGCCTCTTGAAGATATAGAAAGGGCGAAGGCCATGCGGCCTATTGCCTGTTTTCAGAATTACCCATTTGCTATTAGTTATCATGACCACAGCCGAAATACTGAAACGCGTACGGCGTATCGAGATCAAGACGAAAGGACTCAGCAACCATATCTTTTCGGGAGAATATCATTCTGCTTTCAAAGGCAGGGGGATGTCCTTTAGTGAAGTAAGGGAATACAGTCATGGTGATGATGTACGCGCAATAGACTGGAATGTTACGGCCCGTTTTACAACGCCTTTTGTCAAAATATTCGAAGAAGAAAGAGAGCTTACGGTAATGTTGCTGATCGATGTAAGCAGCAGCTCGTTGTTTGGTACCAGCAAACAACTCAAGCGGGACCTGATCACGGAGATTGCCGCAGTGCTTTCTTTTTCTGCCACTACCAATAATGACAAGGTGGGCGTTATTTTCTTCAGCGATAAAATAGAACAGTATATCCCGCCAAAGAAAGGGAAATCCCATATCCTGCGCATCATCAGGGAGATGATTACCTTGACGCCTTCGCAGCGCAAGGGGACAGACATCGGCGCTTGCCTGCGCTTTTTCAACAACGCTTCCAAGAAAAGGACCATTGCCTTTTTGTTGAGCGACTTCATAAGCGCTCCTTATGAAGAGCCGCTGAAGCTGACGGCGCGCAGGCACGATCTGGTAGGGGTACAGGTATATGACAAGGCGGATAAAGAATTGCCCGACGTAGGCCTGATCCATGTGCAGGACAGTGAAACCCAGAAGCTGCAATGGTTGGATACCAGCAATAAGCAGGTACGTAACGATTATGCCCGGTCATTCGAAGAGCACCGGAAGTATAGTATCAATGCTTTCCGGAAAAGCGGTGCGGAGCTGATGTCGGTCCGTACCGATGAAGATTATGTAAAGGTGCTGCAGGGCTTTTTTATCAACAGGTAGATACAGCTTATTGGTAAGCGTTTTATTTTTAGCTATTCGTAGATTATTTAAGATTGCTGGTAGATTAATGAATTTCAAAAAACATATCTCTTTTTCCTTTTTATGCTTTAGTGGCCTGTTCTTGTTGGCAACACAGCAGGGCAGCGCCCAGTCTACGGTAAGGGCCTATACCGATAGCCGTAAGATCGTGATTGGCGACCAGGTAAAACTGTGGCTGGAGCTAAAGCCTGCCTCACGTAAGGACAAAATTCAATGGGCTGCGATGCCCGATAGCCTTACCGGCCTTGAAATTGTCGAGCGGGGAAAGATCGATACCCTGAATACCGCTGATACCTTCCTGCTGCGGCAACTCTTGCTGGTTACGGGTTTCGATTCGGGCAGCTATTATATCCCTTCTTTTACTTTCCAGGTAACGGGTAATGGCCAGCCGGAGGTGTTGCATACCGATTCTATACTGGTGCAGGTACAAACTATCCCGGTAGATACCACCAAGGCTTTTAAGCCCATCAAGGAAATTGTAGAGGTAAAATGGTCTATATGGGATTATATGAAGCTGATACTGGCGGCGCTGCTGCTTGTAGGCTTCGGTATCTTTATCTGGATTTATTTTTATAAGAACAGGAAAACAAAAATGCCTGTAAACACGAAGCTGCCTCCCGAAAAGGCTCATGAGAAGGCATTACGCCTGTTACAGGAGCTCAAGGACAAACAGCTTTGGGAACAAGGACGCAGCAAAGAATATTTTTCCGAGCTGAGCGATATTGTAAGGATCTACCTGGAAGAACGTTTTGGAATTACGGCCATGGAGCAAACTACCGACGAGTTGCTGGCCTTGCTGAAAAAACAAAATGACGCCAAAGCGGAGCTGAGGAAATTACGCCCGCAATTGAAGCTGATCCTGCGTACGGCCGATCTTGCCAAATTTGCAAAAGCCAATCCGCTGCCACATGAACACAGCGCTTGTATGGCGGCTGCGGTGGAAGTGGTGCAGCAGACCCAATTAAGACCTGAGGAGGGGGGCGTGTCATGAAATTCCTAGAGCGATATCATATCATTTTTGCGCATCCTTATTTCCTGCTCCTGTTCCTGTTGCTCCCTTTGCTCCTGTGGTATTTTTATTACCAGGACAAACAGCGGGCAGTGGTGTTCCGTATTTCTACCACCGAAGGTACCCGTGGGTTTAAGCAATCCTGGAAAGTAAAGTGGCGGCCTGTATTGAATGTATTGCGGGGCATTGCTTTTGCTGCCTTCGTGATCGCGCTTGCCCGTCCGCAAAAAACGAATGTGAGCGAAACCATCGACAGCGAAGGTATCGACATAGTATTAAGCATGGATATCTCGGGCAGTATGCTGGCCGAGGATTTTAAACCCAACCGGCTGGATGCCGCTAAAGAAAATGCGTTAAAGTTTATAGATGCCCGTCCGACCGATAGGATAGGGCTGGTGATCTTCTCCGGTGAGAGCTTTACACAATGCCCTATTACGATAGACCACAATGTACTTAAAGACCAGTTGAACCAGATCAAAAGCGGTTTATTGCAGGATGGTACGGCGATAGGCGATGGACTGGCTACAGCAGTAGATCGCTTAAGAGATGCCAAAGGCAAGAGCCGTATCGTGATCCTGATGACGGATGGGGTAAACAATGTGGGTAAGATAGGCCCGGAGCTGGCCCTGGAAATTGCCAAGGCTTATAAAGTGAGGGTATATACTATTGGTATAGGTACGGAAGGAGAGGCGCTTTCCCCGGTGCAAACACCGTTTGGTGAACGGAAACAGATGGTTCCGGTACAGATAGACGAAAACCTGTTGAAGAAGATAGCTAAGGAGACGGGCGGTAATTATTACAGGGCTACGGGCAATAGCAAGCTGGAAAGCATTTATAAGGAAATCGATAAACTGGAAAAGACCAGTATCGAGGTAAATGCGTACAAACATTACGGAGAGCTGTTCTTCTGGTTTGTATTTACCGGTATTGCTGCCTTATTGCTGGAGTTGCTGTTAAGCCTTACCGTGTTTAAAAGATTGCCATAACGAAAAGAAGGACTTTTGTCCGGACAACTTACTAATAAGAAGGAAAGGGATGCATCTCACGATGCATCCCTTTCTTATGTCCCGGAATTGAAATAGCGTCCAGGTTAAAAATTAACGCTTAGCGTGTTCAACACGAATGATGTGGTGCTGGTGCTGGCGACAAAGGTTCCCTGGTTATCCAGGTAGGTGGTTCCATTCCTTTTATAGGTTATCTTGCCTATGGAAGCACTTTGCGCGTTGCCCTGACCGATAACGATCTTGAAATCGAATACAAATGATTTTGTGTTATCAGGTGTGTCAAAATCATAGTTTTGGTCATAGCCCCTCGGGTCAGCTATATCGAAGGTGTCCGTATAAGTAATTATGGTAGGCGGGGCACTGGGAGTATCTACATTCTGGACACGGTATTCGAACCTGGCAATACCCTTCAGGCTTACATTGCCCTGTCCTACAAGGTTGTTCAGGGCGATTCCGGCTATTTTGAGTGATGAATTTTTCCCTGTAACCGGCTCGGTATTGCTCTTGAAACAGGAAGTCAGTACGGTTAAGGCTACAAAAGGAAGCAATACGAGTAATGTCTTTTTCATAAAAAATACGATATGATTGAATCTGCTATGTTAACGGTTAATAAGGTACTTTATTGTCAAAAATAAGGCCTGTTCCGGGTGGGATCTCGTAAGGTTCTTTCCCCGGTTCGAATATCCGGGAATCAAAGCGGCCTTCGGTGGTGATTTTATCGCCTTTTACGCTGATCCAGCTCCCTTCACGCAGCCCTACGACTGGAATGGTATTCTGGGTATGAAATTCTTTGATCCTTGTCTCCCTGGTTTCCCCGTTGTGTCTGGAGTCAGGGTCAGGATCGAGGTAGTGGGGATTCAGGTTGAATGGTACAAGGCCCATAGTGCTGAAATCGGGAGGGTAAACGATGGGCATATCATTGGTCGTTTGCATGTTAATACCGCCAATATTGCTGCCTGCACTGGCGCCGAGGTAAGGTGTTCCCTTTTCTACTGCTTGCTTGAGCGGAAGCATCAGTTTTTGTTCGTGTAATTGCTTTACCAGCAGAAAAGTGTTACCGCCACCGGTAAAAAAGCCCCGGGCTTCCTCCAGCGCCAATAATGGATCGGCAAAGGTATGCAGGCCCTTTACTGCTATGCCCAATTCTTTAAAAGCTTCCGTTGCTTTACCGGTATATTCGTCGTGGCTGATGCCGCCGGGTCGTGCATAAGGTATAAATACAATTTCCGGAACCTCCCTGAACAAGGCAAGGATTACAGGTTTCAGATAGGCCAGGTATTCTTCGCCAAACAATGTAGAAGTACTGGCAAGGATAATATTTTTCATTATCTCGCAGGTTTAAAAAATGGCCTACCTCATAGATAGACCATCCCGAAACGCGAATTTACGTATATCTTTTAGAGTACAGGCTTATGGAATGTTAAGGGTAATGATAAACCCTTTATCGAAGCGTATTGTCAATATTGCATTTATCCGTTCGGCCCTTGCTTTCATATTGCTAAGCCCCATCCCGTCCGTAATCGTTTCCGGTATCTTGCTGCCGTTGTCCCGGATGGTGAGCAGTACTCCCTTTTTATGACTGGCGAGCGTGATCACAACATTTTTTGCATCGGAATGCCTCACGATATTGGTAAGGGCCTCTTTAAAAATGAGGTATACCGTCTGCCTTTTTTCTTGTTTGATTAATTGATGGCCCTGGATGCCGTTAACGACTAATTCGTAAGTAATATTTTTAGCGGACAGGCTGCTTGCCGCAAATACTTTCATCCGATCTACAAGATTCTCGTATTTGTCTTTCCTGTTGTCCAGGGACCATACGATATCCCGCATTTGTTCCATGGCGTCGCGGCTAAGGTTACCGATTTCCCGGAATAGTTTTTTTTGTCCATGTCCGGCGGTATGAGAGAGCAGGTCTGTCTGCATGGCCAGGCCCGACAGTAAACTGCCTACATCATCATGAAGGTCCATGCTGATCCTGGTGCGTAAAGTTGCCAGTTCCTTTTGCTTCTTCAGTTTTTGTCTTGCCCAGTTGCGGGTAATAAGGGTTGCAACGGCAATAGCAACCAGGAAAAACAATGCCAGTACCCATGCTCTTTTATACCATACCTGCAGCATGACTATAGGAAGCTGGTAAATACGGGCATTATGGTCGCTCTGGTCGGTAGAAGTCTTGATTTCCAAAATATACTTTCCCGGTTGCAGGTTATACAGCAGGACTTTATTGTCGAGGCTGTAAGGAGTCCATAACTCACTTTGCCCTTTTATGCGATAGCAGTAATAGACATTCCTGCTAAATTCGGGGACAGAAAAGTTAAAGGCTATATCGCCTTCGGAAGGACTGAGGGAAATCATTTGTCCCGGATCGAGGCTTGCACCCAGGTACCGGTACTGCTTCGTATAGCTGTCGTAAATAGTAATGTTGTATAATTTTAAAGGGCGGGTGGATACTGATGACCTGGAAAACTGAAGTTCCTGGGGGAAGAATGAATAGAGCCCATCGGTGCTGCCAAAGTAGTATTTGTTATCGGAAGAACGGAAAGCCGAAGCCCTGTTGCATTCTATTTTCCCTAATGGATGATCTTCGGCGAGATTGTAAAATATCCGCTCCTTCGTATCGAAGTAAACAATACCCCGGCTACTGCCCAGGTAAAAATTTCCTGCAGTATCGGGGAGTATGGAAAAAATGGCCCGATTTGATGCAACCTGGTTGCCATTGTCGAGCGGATTGACGTAAAGGTTTGTTTTACCCGAAGCAGGATCCAGTATTCCCAGGCCATTGGAACAGCCGAACCACAAACCCTGGGAGCTGAGCTGTAGTGCATAGATGGCGTTGATATCGCCTTTTTTTAAACCTAGACTTTCCCCTTCATACTTCTTGAGCAGTTTTCCCTGCTTGGTGATGAGGGCAATGCCATTCCAGCCGGTAGCTAACCACAAATTTTGCCCGCTGGCATCTCCGGTAATATCGTTAAGCTCCTGAATGTTCCTTTCGTTGGCATAGCTCAATCTCGGATCGATGGGGATGGGATGGAGCTGCTGTCGTTTTAAGTCGAAGCAATACAGTGCTGCCGACCACCAGGGATAAAACCATAGCGTATCCTTATTCAGGTGTTGTGTTGTGTGTATGATGGATGGATTCTGATCGCCCAAAAAATGATAACGTCCTGTGCGTAAATCGATAGATGCATTATTCCAGAAGAGTTGTTCTTTCCAGCAATGAAGGCCAAAAGTACCATTGGCTTTTTGTGCAAGCTTCCGGAACAAAGGCGGTTCCACAAAACAATCGGTGCCGGCGGGCTTTACTACCAGGCCATAATAATACGAGGCATAGACATTTTTATGCTCATCTTCTGCCAACCCTCTGAAGCTAAAAGCGACGGGTGGGGTAGGTACTTTAATGTGCTCCAGGAAAGAGCCGGCAACAGGTGGTTTTTTCTTTAGCTGGTAAATGCTGGTTTGCCGGATGAGATAGATGTTGTTATCGCGGGTGATGAGTATCTTATTCAGTTCAGCGGCTACCCCGTCCGGATTCTGGTTTTTTATGGTATGGGCATACATTGCCGAGAGATCCTGGATCGTTTTGTCTGCTTTGTTGATTAGGTAAAAGCCCTGGTTGCTTCCGAGATAAACTTTGTCGTTTTTTATTGCGAATTTGAGCTTTTCGGAGCGAACATCCAGTAAAAGGGGCAGATGCATGTACAGTACTATCTGGTCAGTAGTTTTATCCCAGGTATAGATATTATGATGCTTGTTGTCGAGAAAAAAAATATGGGCAGCATCAGCATAAACAGTAATGGTACTGCTATCCGGAAGGCTGTATGTTTTTACTGTCTGGCTACCCGAGGCAATGCGGATAATATAGTTATTGTTGGCGAACCAGTGGTTACCTGCACCAAACAGGAATGAGGTCCAGAGCGCAATTTGCAGGTGATTGCTGTAAACCGGCTTTCCCCTTTTGTTACCCTCTTTTTTACGGATGGTATAAGTATTCTTGCTGTTATTGATCTCCAATGTCAGTATTTCTCCCTTATCAGAAATGCTTAATCCGTATAATCCTCCATTTTTCCGAAGCTCCGGTGCCGCAAGCTCGTATTGGAGCTTTCTTTTAACCGGATCGAAGCAAAGAATACGATAACTTGTTGTTCCCTGTACATATAGCAAACCAGAAGGGGCGCTGGTCCAGGTGCCCAAATACTCCTGGGAAGAATCGCTCCTTAAAGGGTAAGCTTTATCCCTGTTGGTATAGCCTGTGAGATGATAACCGTCGTAAGCGTAAATTCCTTTATTACTCGATAGCCAGATAAAGCCTTCCTCATCTTCTATAGCGTCATAAAAAAGACCAAAATCAGAAACGCTGTTCAAAGGTACCGGGCTCAGTTCGTATTGGGGAGGTATGAACCGGTAAGGTGAAACGGGGTGTGCGTTGGCCAGGCAAGCGTATGTCAACAGAGCAACGATATATAAATAATTCAAGTTGCTAATTATAAAGTCAGTTTATTAAAAGTATAAGCCGGTAACAGCCCCTGTTATCTTCAGCAGAAAGCTTTTCAGCGTGGTAGTAGGTATAAACGTATGGGGCCAGGCCCCTTTCTCAATCTGCAGGCAGATATAGGCATATGGCTTCTTTGGCCGCCCAGTCTAAGCTTTCTAGTTGTGTTTTTGCAAAAGAACAACATTACGCTGTTTTAGGGCCTAGAATTAATACGAATTTTAGCGCTATTCAATTTTTCCCCCTTACTTCCTGCTTGAATGGTTTGATGGATAACGCGACTCCGTGCCGGAAGTTAATAGAAGCCGGTTTTCATGACGAACACCCGAAACAATTTGATACCGTTCCAATGATTGCTAAGAAAGCATACCGGCTCTTGTACGGGAGGCTTTTATCATCGGGTAAATTTTGCGGGATAGTGCTGTAGCTACACGACACAGGATGTCGTGTAGTATGCGGTTGAAGCATCCCCGGTATTCCTGATATGTATAGCGATCGGGATGCTTCGGTTTCCTTTTTGCGGATAGGCGATTTATTTTAACGGACTATTCCGATATAAGAAATAAACTCCATCCGGTCCTTGAGCCTGTCGAAAGGACGTTGTTACAATGGTGCTTCGACAAGCTCAGCAACCGTGGAAGAGGTAAATAGTGCTAGGGTTTGCTATACCGGGATAGTCAGTTTATTTTATATGGCCCTGCATGTATTTCGTGATGGCTTCAATCTTATTATTGACGTGTAGTACTTTATACATTTTCTTGACATGGGTCCTTACTGTTTCTACAGAAAGAAATAACTCGGCGCCAATGGCTTCATAACTTTTGCCATCTGCCAGCTTTTGAAGAATTTCTTTTTGCCTGTCGGTAAGAATGGTGGCCTTGCTCACCCTGCCGCCCATCAGGTGATTGACGATCTCTCTGGCTATGGAAGGAGACATATAGGAACCGCCGGCAGCCACGATCCGCAAAGCATCCATAATATTTACCATGGGCGTCCTTTTGGAGATATAAGAGCATGCGCCGCTGCAAAGCGCCTTAAGTATCATATCCTCTTCCTCGTATGTTGTCAGCATTACAATATTTATATCCGGCAACTTTCCTAGAATCAGGGGTATGGCCTCAATCCCTGACATCCCAGGCAGACCGATGTCCAGCAGCAATATATGGACCTGGCCTTCATAATGACTTACCGTGCTGTTGAGGAAAGATACCGCAGAACCGAAAACATCGCCCACTAAAAGATCCTCCTGCAAGGCAATAAACTTCATGAGGTTGTCCCTTACGGACACATTATCTTCTATAATACTGACTTTAATTCTTTGCATCGTGTTCCTTCATTAAAAATACCAATTTTCTCTTTTTTTGAATCATACGGATTAGATCCACAGCTTCATTCTTCATTTTCGACCTGCATATCCCTCAGATATACACCAAGAATCATACCAGGTTTGTCTACCGGATTTCACCCTGCCGGGTGATGGCGGGAGCTTGGTCTTGTAGGCAATTTTGTGTCGTTAATCAACTATGGTATCGTGGATAAATTTAATAAAATAAGCTATGGAATGTCCTAAATGCAAACAATCGAATTATGCCAAGGATGGCAAGGTGATGGGAAGGCAGCGTTACAAATGCAGGGTATGCAATTTCCGGTATTCTGTTGTTCAAAAGGCGGATATCAAGCCTCCTGAAGTTAAGGTAGCAGCTCTTGAGATGTATCACAAAGGGCTAAGTTTCAGGGCTGTAGGCCGGATACTCAAGATCAGTTACGGAACAGTGTACAAATGGGTAAAAGCAGCGGAATGTGCTGCTACGACCGAACAGCAAATGCTGCCGGATCCGGGCGGCAGTAGTATCGGCGTGACCATTGATGTTGCGGCCAGAACATATTCTGGATGAGCAACACTTTGCTTTCCAAGATCATCAGGGTTACTTACTCCGCCTGGTCCTTTTTCCAGAAAGCCATAGCGGCTTTTATCTCGCTAAAGGAATAGCTGTCGCCCAGCTTTTCCCTAATGACACCCGAAGTGGCCTCCGGCATGGCCTTGAGCTGATGCATGATAGCGGTCAGCTTTTCCCTGGAAACAAGCACCGAAACATCTACTTCACCCGTAGGGATAAATTCCAGGAGGTGCCCTTCGATGGTACCCCTTACCAGACCGCGTAAAGCGGCGATCTCTTCTATGCTTTTGCCCTCCTGGAACAATTGGAGGCTTATCCTTTTGCTTTCGCCCGGGGCGGCTTTGGTGGTGGCAGCCTTTTCTTCGGCTTTTACTTCCATGGGAGCATGCAGCTTCGACACCCGGTCCATCAGCAGCTCCCGGTCCAGGGCGCTGGCCAGTCCTTCGGTAATGGCTGCGGCCTGCTGCACCTGGAGCTTTTTACGCTCTATCATGAGCAGCAGCTCCTTCAATTCCTTGATATACTTTTTGGTGCGGGTCTTCACCTTTTCTTTGTCGATATGCGCTTTGATGCGGTTGATTACCTGCTCGTCCAGGTCTTTGGTAAACCAGGCTACCGCGGCGGCGGTGCGCTCATGCATCCTGAGATAACCCTCCCTGCCTTCTTTAAAGAAATCGTTGAGCAGGCGGGTAAATTTAAAGCCGGTTTCCTGTTGCTTCTGGAGGCTGCTGCGTATTTCGTGCGACAGTTGCACCGCTTCGTGCTGATCGGGCAGGCTACGGTGGTTAAACTCTTCAACATGCAGCTGCCAGGCATCGGTCAGCTTGTCCCATGCAAAGGCCTGTAGCAGCGATTGTTCTGTAAATATGCCCTGCGACTCTTCCAGTATGCGCTGCAACCGATCTTCAGATTCCTCCTGCTGCGCAAAAGCGAGGATACGCTCGTCCGTCATGATGCTGGCCGGGGTGATCCTGGATTTCAGCACCAGGCCGTCGAGCCCGGTAAGCCGGCTCAGGGCAACATATACCTGGCCGGGGGCAAAGGACTGACCGGCATCTACAATAGCCTTTTCAAAAGTAAGTCCCTGGCTTTTATGAATGGTGACTGCCCAAGCCAGGCGTATGGGATACTGCGAGAAAGTGCCCAGCTCTTCTTCGTTGATCTCGTCCTGCTCGTTATCGTATCGATAGCGGATATTGCGCCAGGTTTCCATATCTACCTGCAGCAGATCCTTTTCGTTGGGGAAGCTGACAAAGATCTGTTTTTCGTATTCGTCTATACGTTCTACCGTACCTATTTTACCATTGTAATAACGGCGGTTTTCTCCTTTGTCGTTTTTAATGAACATGATCTGGGCCCCTTCCCGCAAGGTCATTACCTTTTCGACAGGGTAGGCATGCTCCGGGAAATCGTTGCTGATCCTGGCTTCCAGCTTATGCAGCTTGGAGGGCAGGCGGTCCAGTTCCTGCTGGTTAATGGTGTCGGCTTTGTGGTTGTGCGACGTAAGGGTGATAAAACCCTCGTGTCTGTCGGGCACAAAATAAGGATGGTAATTCTGCTGCAGGCGCTCCAGGTCTTCTTCGGTGCAGGTATTGTTGCGTACATTGTTGAGGATAGAAATAAACTCCCGGTCGCTTTGACGGTATATCTTTTTCAATTCAATATACAAGGGAGAAGCCTCTTTCACGCTCAAGGCATCGAAGAAGAAGGGGCTGTTGTAATATTCGCTCATCAGCTCCCATTCATTATCCCGCACCACAGGTGGCAACTGGAACATATCCCCTATAAACAGCAACTGTACGCCGCCGAAAGGTTCATGCAGTCTTCTTCTTACCGAACGGAGCACGGCGTCAATGGCATCCATAATGTCGGCGCGTACCATCGATATCTCGTCGATGATGAGCAGGTCGAGCTCCCGGATCAGGTCTCTTTTGCTGCTGTTGAACCGGAGCTTGCCGAGCAATTGGTTCTTATTGTAGATATTCTGGAATTCGCCGCCCCATACCGTTTTTTGTGTAGGCAGGTAAGTGCCAAAAGGCAACTGGAAGAAAGAATGGATGGTAACGCCGCCGGCATTAATGGCGGCTACGCCCGTAGGTGCGATCACGGCCATTTTTTTATAGCAGTTTTCGCGGATATGCCTCAGGAAAGTGGTTTTACCGGTACCTGCCTTACCTGTAAGGAACAGGTGCTGGTTGGTCTGGTTGATAAAAGCCACTGCCTGCCTGAAAATAGTATTCGTGGTATCTGTTTGTTGTATATTCATAGGGCTGTACATAAAATTAGCGATTTCTTTGGATCTCCCTGCGGAGAAAAGAAATCGCTAATACATACAAGATGGATACTTATTTTTTTCTGAAAAAGATCTTGATCGGTACTCCTGAAAAATTAAAATGACTGCGCAGTTTATTGTCCAGGAAGTTGCGGTAAGGCGTTTTGATATCGTCGGGGTGATTGGAGTAAAATGCAAAGGCCGGGGTATGCGTCGGTATTTGCATCACAAATTTAATCCGGACGGTATAGCCGCGGACCACCGGAGGGGCGAATCGCTCTATTTCTTTTTGCATCACTTCGTTCAGTACAGAAGTGGGGATTCTTCTCAGTCTGTTGTCAAATACTTCCAGCGCTTTTTCCATACCCTGGAAAATACGTTGTTTTTCCGTGGCAGAGGTAAAGATCACCGGTACATCGGTAAAAGGTGCAATGCGTTCTTTTAATCGTTTTTCATAATCACGGGCGCTGTTGGTTTCTTTCTCCGCTATAGTATCCCACTTGTTGACCAGGAGCACGATACCTTTCCCTTTACGCTCGGCAAGACTGAAAATATTGACATCCTGGGCCGTCATTCCTTTTTCCGCATCGATCAGGAGCATACATACATCTGCTTCATCCATGGCTTTAATGGCCCTGATCACGGAATAGAATTCCAGGTCTTCGGTCACGCTTTTTTTCTTGCGCAGACCTGCCGTATCGATCAGGATAAATTCTTTGCCGAACTGGTTGTAATGGGTATGGATAGGATCCCGGGTAGTACCGGCTATATCCGATACGATAGAACGTTCGGTGCCGGTAAGGGCATTAAGCAAGGTGGATTTGCCCGCATTGGGCTGCCCGATAATGGCGATCTTGGGGATAGGGTTTTTCTCCCTTTCCATGCGGATGATATTGCCGTCCTCGTCCTCGATCTCTTCAATTTCCATTTCCACGTCCTTTATCTTTTCGGAGTCGGGGATGCGGTTGGTGATCTCGTCGAGCAATTCGCCGGTGCCGCTTCCCGATATGGAAGAAAGGAAAAAGGTAGGATCGAAGCCCAGTACGTAAAATTCGGTAGCGTCCAGTTGCCGGTCGCTGTTATCTACTTTATTGACTACAAGAAAAACCGGTTTGTTGGACCGGCGCAATACCTGCGCCATTTCATCGTCCAGGTCGGTAATACCAGCGGTTACATCGGTAATAAAGAGCAAAATATCGGCTTCGTCGATGGCAATATGTACCTGTTTGCGTATTTCTTTTTCAAATACATCCTCCGACCGGGATACAAAACCACCGGTATCGATCACGTTGAAATTTTTGCCATTCCAGTCGGCTATGCCGTACTGGCGGTCACGGGTAACCCCGCTGAAATCGTCAACAATTGATTTGCGTTGTTCCAGTAAACGGTTGAAAAGGGTTGATTTTCCTACATTCGGTCTTCCTACAATGGCTACAGTAAATCCTGGCATTAAATTTTCTATTTATGCGGCAAAGGTACGATTTAGGATTGTAGCAGGAGAAATATGCTGAAAAGAAGATTTTAAATGCCTTGGATAGCGTCCCATTTATAGATTAATGGTTATTCCGTCTGCTTCGTTACGCTCAGTAAAATAAAAGTCCTTTCCATAAGTGGCCCGGCATTGCTCATTACCGTTTCCGTCTCTTCTTTATTGCTTTGTATGGTAAACCCGGCCTCTTCCAGCAAATGCTTTGCCCGCTCGGCCGAATACAGGTTAAAACCGTACTGGGTAAATGGGAGGTCTTTCATAAATGCTTCCGTAGCAAAACAGGTAATAAAAGTGCCTCCCGGTTTCAACACCCGGTATATTTCCGCGGCCTGGGCAGGTGCATTATCCCAGAAGTAGATCGTGTTAACAGTAAATATCTGGTCAAAGGTATCGGTTGCGTAGGGGAGGGTAACATAACCATTTTGCGGGAGTACCGTCTGGAAATCGGCTATACCGGCCGCTATGGCTTCGGCATTAGCCTCAACAGCCATCCCGGTCATGGTTTCGGAAATATCTACGCCCTTATACTGCAGGCCTTCGACCTTTGCCAGAAGATAAGGCACATGCCCGCCGCCGCCAAAGCCCAGTTCCAGTACCCGGTCATTTGCGATCAGGGGTAAGTGATCGATACAGGAACGGATCATACCGCCATTGTTTACAGCCATACGATCGGCTGTTTCCAGGCCGTCCTGCCCGTTAGGGTTCCGTAATTGTTCCGCAATTTTTTTGAAATCCGGTGCTTCCATAAGAACGATTGCTTTTGTTGCCTGCAAAGAAAAATCATTTTGTTTATACCCGGTGTAATAGTAATTTCAACAAAACAACTTCATGGAAACATTCAAAAGTGATCTCTCGGGCAAGGTATTTCCCCTGTCGGAGCGAGTATACGCCGATGTGATTCATAATGCTATATTGGAGAAGATAAGAGAACAAAAGCCTTCCTTTAACGAAGATGCCTGCCTGGCAGCCAGCGAACTGAACGTTTACAAGCTACAATACCTGTCGGAGCACCTTACCTCCGAGCTGGGCGATCTAGGGGAGCTGGAACAAACCGTATTGGATTCGATCGGCGACAAAAAGACGATTTCGGCACAGATAGAGGATAAGGAGGTTCCGGAGACTCTAGCCCAGCGCCTGGCCGATAAAGTAGCTGCCTTTGGTGGTAGCTGGAAATTTATTATTTCCTTTAGTGTCGTTTTGATATTGTGGATCTGTTTTAATGCCCTGGTTCTGGGTAATAAAGGTTTCGATCCATACCCTTTTATCTTGCTTAACCTGATCTTGTCCTGCCTGGCTGCATTGCAGGCTCCCGTGATCATGATGAGCCAGAACCGCCAGGAGGAAAAAGACCGGCAAAGGGCCAAGAACGATTATATGATTAACCTGAAATCGGAACTGGAGATCAGGATGCTGCATGAAAAGCTGGACCACCTGATGATCCGGCAGCAACAGGATATTATTGAAATTCAAAAGGACCAGATAGAACAAATGGACCGGCTTATAGAGCGGCTGGGGGGCAAGATCCTGGAGCAAAAAGATGTGGAATAGAATAAATAGATAATGTGATGACCAATTTAACCGTAAGAGAACTACAGCAGGAGGATATACCCCTGATTACTGATTACTGGCTGCATTCCGGCCCCGAATTGATGAAAGCTATGGGTGTTGACCTGGATAAACTTCCATCTGAAGCTTTCTGGCATGAGATGCTGAACAAACAGCTGGTTGCACCTTATGAAGAAAAGCAAGCTTATTGTACCATCTGGGAGATCGATGGGGAAGCCATCGGGCATTGCAATGTCAATAAGATTGTATGGGGCAAAGAAGCTTATATGCATCTGCATTTATGGCGCAACGGTTCCCGGCAGAAAGGCATGGGAACACAACTGGTGAAAATGTCCCTGCCTTATTTTTATCGTAATCTGCAGTTGGAAACGGTTTTTTGCGAACCTTATGCCCTTAATCCCGCGCCCAATAAAACGCTGGAAAGGGTAGGCTTCCAATTTATCAAGGAATATATCACGATCCCGGGTTTTCTTAATTTTGAACAA
>OZ245855.1:560000-2992500 GCA_965229095.1 Edaphocola sp.
TTCCGAATGGGACAACCCGCTATGTTGAAGACATAGCACTCGAAAGAGAGCCAACCCGGAGAACTGAAACATCTAAGTACCCGGAGGAAAAGAAAATAACAAATGATTCCCCAAGTAGTGGCGAGCGAACGGGGAAGAGCCCAAACCTGAGGGGCGTGCTCCTCAGGGGTTGTAGGACCGCATTTAGAAATCATTATCAAACCGAACCCTCTGGAAAGTGGGACCGTAGGAGGTGAAAGTCCTGTAGGTAGAAATTAATGAGGACGAGCGGTATCCTGAGTAGGGCGGGACCAGAGGAATCCTGTCTGAAACTGCCGGTACCATCCGGTAAGGCTAAATACTCCTTGTCGATCGATAGTGAACCAGTACCGTAAGGGAAAGGTGAAAAGTACCCTGGATAAGGGAGTGAAATAGTACCTGAAACCGTACGCCTACAAGCGGTCGGAGGGAGCAATCCTGACGGCGTGCCTTTTGCATAATGATCCTACGAGTTGCACCTCACTAGCAAGGTTAAGTACTTCAGTTACGGAGCCGCAGCGAAAGCGAGTCCGAATAGGGCGATTAAGTTAGTGGGGGCAGACGCGAAACTTTGTGATCTATCCATGGGCAGGTTGAAGGTGTGGTAACACACACTGGAGGACCGAACGGGTTAGCGTTGAAAAGCTATCCGATGACCTGTGGATAGGGGTGAAAGGCCAATCAAACTGAGAGATAGCTCGTTCTCTCCGAAATGTTTTTAGGAACAGCGTCGCATATAAGAAGTTTATTAGAGGTAGAGCTACTGATTGGACTAGGGGGCTTCACCGCCTACCAAATCCTGACAAACTCCGAATGCTAATAAATATCTGCGGCAGTGAGGCTGTGGGCGCTAAGGTCCATGGCCGAGAGGGGAACAACCCAGACTATCAGCTAAGGCCCCTAAATCTACGTTAAGTTGGTTAAACGATGTTCAAATCCTAAGACAGCCAGGATGTTGGCTTGGAAGCAGCCATTCATTTAAAGAGTGCGTAACAGCTCACTGGTCGAGGGTTCGGGCGCGGAAAATGATCGGGCATCAAACGTAGTGCCGAAGCTATAGGATCTTACGTAAGTAAGATCGGTAGGAGAGCATTCCATACCGCATCGAAGGTGTACCGTGAGGTATGCTGGAGCGTATGGAAAAGAAAATGTAGGAATGAGTAACGATAAACAAGGTGAAAAACCTTGTCGCCGAAAGACTAAGGGTTCCTGATCAACGTTAATCGGATCAGGGTTAGTCGGGACCTTAGGCATACCCGAAAGGGGAAGTCGATGGAGAATGGGTTAATATTCCCATACCTGTATAATATTCGATGGAGTAACGCAGAAGTGACAAGTCCGCGAACTGACGGAATAGTTCGTTAAAGGATGTAGGTATAGACCTGGTAGGCAAATCCGCCGGGACTGCTGAAATCTGATAGTACTGCAAAGCTTCGGTGGCGCAGATAGTGACTGTAATCAGACTGCCGAGAAAAACTTCTAAGGTTCGTATTATACAGCTCGTACCGTAAACCGACACAGGTAGTCGAGATGAGTATTCTAAGGCGCTCGGGTGAGCCGTGGAGAAGGAACTAGGCAAATTATGGCTGTAACTTCGGAATAAAGCCAACCGCAGTGATGCGGTCTCAGTAAAATGGTGCAACCAACTGTTTAGCAAAAACACAGGGCCCTGCGAAATCGAAAGATGAAGTATAGAGCCTGATACCTGCCCGGTGCTGGAAGGTTAAGGAAGTTTGTCAGCCGCAAGGTGAAGCTTACGACTGAAGCCCCAGTAAACGGCGGCCGTAACTATAACGGTCCTAAGGTAGCGAAATTCCTTGTCGGGTAAGTTCCGACCTGCACGAATGGTCTAATGAGTTGCACACTGTCTCCTCCACGAGCCCGGTGAAATTGTAGTATCGGTGAAGATGCCGGTTACCCGCCACGGGACGAAAAGACCCCGTGAACCTTCACTACAACTTTGCATTGATTTTGGGTAACAGATGTGTAGCATAGTTGGGAGACTTTGAAGCAGATACGCCAGTATTTGTGGAGTCACCGTTGAAATACCAACCTTCTGTTACTTAGAGTCTAATCCCTGTAAAGCAGGGAGACATTGCATGGTGGGTAGTTTGACTGGGGTGGTCGCCTCCCAAAGAGTAACGGAGGCTCGCAAAGGTTCCCTCAGTACGGTTGGTAATCGTACGTAGAGCGTATTAGTATAAGGGAGCTTGACTGTGAGACTGACTAGTCGAGCAGGTGCGAAAGCAGGCTAAAGTGATCCGGCGGTTCTGAATGGAAGGGCCGTCGCTCAAAGGATAAAAGGTACTCCGGGGATAACAGGCTGATCTCCCCCAAGAGCTCATATCGACGGGGAGGTTTGGCACCTCGATGTCGGTTCGTCACATCCTGGGGCTGGAGAAGGTCCCAAGGGTTGGGCTGTTCGCCCATTAAAGTGGCACGTGAACTGGGTTCAGAACGTCGCAAGACAGTTTGGTCTCTATCTGTGGTGGGCGTTAGTAAATTGCGAGGACATGACCTTAGTACGAGAGGACCGGGTTGTATGTACCGCTGGTGTATCTGTTGTGCCGCCAGGTGCAGTGCAGAGTAGCTATGTACAGAAAGGATAAGCGCTGAAAGCATCTAAGCGCGAAACCTTCCTTAAGATGAGTTTACTTTTAAGTGCCGTCGAAGACTACGACGTTGATAGGTTACAGGTGTAAAGGTGGTAACATCATAGCCGAGTAATACTAATTGCACGTACGCTTTAACTTTATTATTGAAATGAAGTTGTTACAAAATGAAAATACTATCTGAGCTGACCCAATATGTTAACTTATTAAGTTAGATATGAGATGTGAGTTATGAGCTATGAGATACAGTGATGTTCTTGATACGCAATACTCAGGTCTCAATACTAATCAAGATCTTATGGTGGTATTGCCGAGGGTGTTCACCTCTTCCCATTCCGAACAGAGAAGTTAAGCCCCTCATGGCCGATGGTACTGGTTAAATCCGGGAGAGTAGGTAGCTGCCATATTTATTTCTAGAAAGCCTCTTATCAATTGATAAGAGGCTTTTTTGTGCCCATACGTGATCATATTATCCAGGGTGCTGTTCACATTCATCGTGTATTGTCATTTCTCGTAGCGCTGCGGCGCTGCGAGAAATCAATAATATGCTACTGCAGAACGCTGCTGTTATTTGCTCACCAGTGTGCGATGAAAGGAGAAATAGTACTCCTCTTTCATGCTGGCTTGCCCGGCCCTGATAGATTCCTCTTCCCATGCAATATCTTTTGTGTCGTTGTGCCTTTGTGTGCTACTATTTTCTCACAAAGCCACGAAGAAAAAGAAATAGTATCTTCATTTAATAGACTACACTCCTGCTGGTCATTCCGAATGCAACTTGCGCAGCTTGTGTAATGAGGAATCCTGGGTATTTATGACCTCTAAGCGATCAGGATCCTTCGGCTGCTGCGCAGACCTCTGAATGACGCGATTTTAAGTTGTTATAAAAGAAAGTTGTCTCCCGCGTGGCTTTGTGTGCAACAACTTATAGCGAACCATGTTATGGCTTGCTGCGGCACGACGCGCAATTCATTATGATCCGGCTTGACTTTGTGCCTCTGTAGGCTACTATTTTCTCACAACGGCACAAAGACACAGAGAAAAGAAATAATATCTCAGTTTCATGTTGGCTTGGCTATGTGTGATATAAAGGCTGCAGCTGCGGGCAAGCAATAATTAAGGAACCGCAGCCCGTTTATAAACCGTTTACTACCGCAGGTAAACATTTCTCCCCCAAAAACAGCTGCTTATACTAGCTTAGTTACAGGATCTGCCAGATCCGGGAATGCTTGTTCCATATTCATCAGTTCATCATTTACCCAAACTACTTCTAGTATGAAAAAGAAATCCCTTGATTTTGACCGGAAATTGTTTTTGCTGAAGGACACTGTTACTTCCTTAAACCAACAGGAAGACATCAAAGGCGGTGCAACCGGTATCAGTGTTTGTGTAACGTATTGTGTCTCCTGCGGAGGCGGCTGTACTACGGGGCCAGGTAATACCAATCTTTCGGTAGGACACCCTTGTTGTAAGCCCACGGACTAACAACACCTGTATTCGCCTGGTAAACAGCTAAGGCTCGGACAATGGTCTGGGCCTTAGCTGTTTAATGCTTATAGGCTGGGGAAAAGGCACACATTTTTCTACCGGTATTAATGCCGCCGGCTCCCTAAAAGACTGTTGTCTATAAATAACTTCGAAGTTTATAAACCAATTTTTACCTAATGCGATTCGTGCTATGCATAGGTAAAATAATAGTGGTTTATCCATAACGCTTTTGATTTATCTGTATCCTTTCCATTTAATCAGTATTGATGATATTGGCCTTAATGTGGCATGGGTTTTGGAACTATACTAGTTAAACAGAAGTGTGATGAAAAAAAATAATATTAATTTCCCGCAACTGCTGCGTTTTAGTTTACTGACTTTAATGTTTGCTACTAGTGTATTAACATCGGATGCTCAATTGTACGGGGACTTTCCCTATAACCAAAGCTTTACTTCCGGCACGCAGCCAGCGGAGGCAACAGCACCTACGGGCGCCGGTACCAATGCCGTTACCTTTACTTCGAACGGTATGCTGCTTACCCCAGCCACCAACTCGCAATTCGGGGCTATCTTTATCAATAATAAGCAATTCAGCTCCAACAACGGTATCAAAATCTCGTTTGAGTATTCCATATATGGTGGAACTGGCGCCGATGGTATCGCTGTATTTTTGTTCGATGCAGCCGTAACCAATCCCGAAGTGGGCGCGATAGGCAAGGCCCTTGGTTTTGCTTATAACAGAACCAATAACCAATGGTCGGCGCAAAGGAAGAAAGGCCTGACGGGTGGCTACCTGAGCATTGGTTTAGATGCCTATGGTAATAATAAGAACGTATTTTTCCAGGGAGAAGCACGCACTAATGGCGTACCTGCTCCTCCCAGTGGCGGATGGTCGCAATATACAAGTCATGTGACGTTGAGGGGCGCCGTTGGTGGTTTTATCAACAACAATGGCCTGGATAGCGGCTATACAGGTAATCCCGTATTAACGACAAAGACGACATTGGCTGCTACCACAAATGGTGGCGCTACGTTGAATACGCTTGGCGGCGGCTATACCTACACACCCGGTACGACAGATAATTTCAACCTGAGGCCAGGCACCTTTACTACAGACCCTTCCAATGCCGCTTACCGTAAGGCATTTATCGATCTTATCCCCAATGTGCTGGGTGGCTTTAATATCACGGTAAAAATCCAGCATGGCTCTGTTACCACAACGGTTATCGACAACTATTGGTACCGGACTTCGTTTACGTACACCGAGAATGCCAATCCCAGTGTTTCCGATTTCAATACAGCCAATACCCAAGGGGCCAATACGACCCAAACGCTTAATGCCCCGGTACCCGATTTCTTCCGGATAGGTTTTGCCGCTTCTACAGGAGGCCTGAACGATAATCACCTTATCCGCAACCTGACGGTATTATTGCCTTATGCGGCAGAAGCAGTACCCGATAGTGCAAGCACCTGCCAGGGCGTGCCGGTTACCCTCAGCCCCCTGGCCAATGACCAGGCTTACTCAGGACCTATATCTTTGCCGGTAGGATCATCGGCCAATATCAATAAGACTACATTCCGTTTCCACGAGCTCAACAATGCCCCTTCGGCCAATGCCAGCAATGTAAGCAATGCGCAAGGTACCTGGGTATATAATGCCAGCACAGGCCAGGTTTCCTTTACACCGGCAGCCGGATTTAGCGGAGTGGCTTCTATAAAATATTCGGTTAAGGGAAGCGGTACACCCTATGGCGATGAAGCTTATCGCTCGGGAACTGCTACGCTTACGGTAACGGTGAACCCTACACCCGCGGCTCCCATTATAGGTACTATAACGCCTGCCAATGCCAATACCTCCAATGGCTCGGTGCAACTGAGCGGCTTACCCGCATCCGGCACCTGGACTATTGCCGAAACCCCCGGCGGGCTTAGCCGTACGGGTACGGGTACTTCCACTTTATTTACAGGACTGGGCACCGGTGCACATAGCTTTGTGGTGACCGCTGCTACCGGATGTGCTTCCCCGGCTTCTTCCTCGGCCTCGGTACCATTACCTGTTCGCCTTAACGATTTTACTGCAGTAAAAGAGCAACAAAATGCCCGCCTGGATTGGTCTACCGCCTCGGAGCAAAACAACAGAGGGTTTTATATAGAGCGCAGTGCCGATGGACAAAGCTGGAAGAATATAGGTTTTGTGGCTTCGAAAGCCGAAAACGGAAACAGCAGCCAGAAGATCATATATACTTACCTGGATAAAATGCCCATGAGCGGGAAAAATCTGTACCGCCTGAACCAGGTGGATATGGATGGGCAGAATAGCTACAGCGCCACAGCCCTGGTGGTATTTGGCGCGGATGGTGATATGATCCTGTTCCCCAACCCGGCCAGCAATACCATTACTTTAAGCGGCTTACCGGCTAAGGCAGCCGTCCAGGTGCACAATATGATGGGGCAAACCATTTTTAAAGGCCAGGCGACAGGCAGCAATATAACGATAGACCTCAGTGCCAATGCAAAAGGCCTGTACAATATATCCGTGATCAACGATAGCGGACTGGTGCAAAAAACATTCAAATTGATATTACAATAGAGGGTGTAATGGTGTGTTAAGAAGAGACAGCTCTGTACAGGTTACAGGGCTGTTTTTCTTTTTGGGAGAAATAAAGATAGGCAGCAATAGGAAAGGGTCATTTAGCCAGGCTGCAATAGGTAAAAGCTCCGGGAGCCTGCTATGGTAATTCCTGATGCGGTTTCGTCCTTTCGGCACCTTGCTACAAAACTTCCGGGTCCTGGCCTCAAATTGCAGCAGGTTATTGCAAAAGTTCCTGGTATCATTTCCCAATTTCATCACGTTGTTGCAAAACTTCCTGGTCTTATTTCCCAATTGCAGCAGGTTATTACCAAACTTCCTGGTGCTATTACCTAATTGCAGCATGTTGTTGCCAATCTTCCGGGTCTTATTTCCATATTACAGGAGCTTATACCGACACGGAGGATCGTTGTGGTAAAGTGGCAGGACCTTATACGGCCTTTAAGGAAAGTTGCCGGAACAGGCAGGGAAGCCTCTACAGCGTGGTGAGGCGTGGTATATATGATGGAGAAAGGGGAATTGCCGGTGCTGCTACAGCTTATGTTTTGGGACAAGGCCTTAGCCGGGGGCAGGATGAAATATACTATAAGCGTATAGGACAAGTGCGCCGTGGGGCGTATATAAAGCCTGGGAAAAGATGGGGTTGGTTTACTGGTTTGCCGTTTTCCCGGCTTTATGCTAGTGCTGTGCCTTAAAGCTTAATGCCGCTACGTGCTTGTATTGCGCTGTATTGACCGGGAAAATGCTCTTGACATAGGCCTTAATGCTGCTCACAACGGCGATCATGCCCTGCTCCGGGGCATACAGCCATTGGTTGCGCTGGTCGCGGGCCTGCTGCAGATCGGCCATGCCGGCGGCAGCCTCCTGGTAGCTTTGCCGCATAGCCGCCAGCTTCTCATCCAGGCCGGCCACCTTGAGCTGCTGCTCGTTGGGCTGGTACAGCGTATCCGTTTTCAGGGTTTCGATCAGCAAGGCAAAATTATCTATGCGGTTGGCATAGCCTGTTTGTGCTGCCGATACCTTGCCTGCGAGCGCTGCCGGTTGTTCTTGTCCGGCAGCATTGGCCGCCGGCCTGGCGGCTGTTTTAAGCGGGGTGGCACGCCGGCCTTTTACCTTGCGGGCTACTGTATTAAAGGTTTCCAGCGATTTGGCCGATGTGCCCGAAGCCTTTAAGGCATTGCCTACACGCGTGGTAAGGCCGGTAACATCGGCAAAGGCAAGCTGTTGCTTATCTACCGCATCGCTATAGGCCGACTTGCGCTGGTTAAACAAAGCCTGCGCCTCCTGTGCCTGCAGCAGCAGGGCTTGCAGCCGGCTGATCTCCAACTGAGCATTGGCCGGCTGGTATACGGTACCAAAGCTGCGCAGCACCTCGATGAGCGCCGCAAAATTGGTCAGGTTTTTGGCGTGGGTGCTTTCCGAATGTTTCGTCATAAGGATATCTGATTTTAAGGGTGAACCAATACCTTAAAATCCACAAGTTTTGTGCCAGAAATGAAACAAGCCGCAGTGAACCTGTTATAGTAGCTGGGGATAGGGGAAGAAAGTGAGTAAAGTTTGTTGGTTAAAAACAGCAATAACGGGGAGGGTTAGCCGTAAGAGAGGGGGACGATTGTGGGGGTTGCAGGAACGGGATAGAATTTTAATCTTTATAGAAAAATATAATTAGTATAAAATGCTTGATCCCATAATATATTTGTTTATGGAAAGGCCTTTAATTCCATAAGTTGAAAATATATGCATACTACTTCTAATGATAATAAAATAAAGCATTTAGAGTTTATTCAGTTGACTATAACCAGAATGAATGTAAACTCATTTATGGTCAAAGGTTGGCTGGTAACACTTGTAGCGGCAATATTTGTTCTCTCAGAGAAAGACTCCAATGTTAAATTTCTATGGTTCGCCCCTTTTGCTTCCATTCTATTTTGGATACTTGATGGCTTCTTCGTTTGTACTGAAAGGAAGTATAGAGGTTTGTATGATCATGTTAGAAATTTAAATGAGACACAAATAGACTACTCAATGAATGCAGAAGCTTATGCTGGCGGCAAAAATAGCTTTATCCCAAGTCTGCTTTCTCTAACCCTTCTTTTATTTTATCCTATAATAATTCTGGCATCTATACTAGCCTCAGTCTTACTCTAATTGACTTTCCTAACCAACAAATAAGCCAACTATGGAATTTAATGAGTATCAAGAACAAGCACGGAAAACAATTCAAAAAAACGCAACAGATGAACGGCTAACAGGAATAGTCCCATTTTTAGGGATTATTGGCGAAATCGGGTCTGTTGTTTCGCAGTTGAAAATTAAATTTAGAGATGGAGATGCTTATGTAGCTTATAAGCCCAAGCTGGCTGAAGAGCTTGGAGATGTACTATGGTATATTTCTGCAATCGGACATCTAAATGATTTAAAGCTAGAAGACATAGCACAAAGTAATCTTCTTAAGATTCATGATAGATTTTTGGCAGATGATCCTGATGTTTTTACTGACTTTGATTTGAATTACCCAGAAAATGAAAGGTTCCCGGATGAATTTGAAATTGAGTTTCAATCCTATGAAGAAAATGGAAAAAAGAAGCTTAAAATAATCGATAAAAGAGATAATACTGCTATTGGTGATCCCCTAACTGACAATACCCATGAAGAAGATGGTTATAGGTTTCATGATATCTTCCACTATGGATATTTGGCGATTTTAGGTTGGTCGCCTGTATTGAGGAAATTACTTTCCTTAAAGAGGAAAAGCAGTCCAGAAACAGATGAAAATGAGGATGGCGCAAGAGCCCAAATTACCGAAGAGCTGGTTTCATTATTTATATATCACCATGCACTAGATCGTGAGTTGTTGAAATATAGCTCGAGTGTTGATTCTGGAATTATTAAGAATGTACAAAGCTTGGTGAAGAAAACAGAGGTAAAAGATTGTAGTGGCAAACAATGGGAAAGAGCCATTTTAAATTCTTATAAAGTGTTTGATAAATTGCGTGAAAATGGAGGAGGAAGAGTACTCGTAAGTAAAAAGAATAGATCACTTATTTACTTAGGCAAAAGATAGTCGCTACTTTTAAAAAGCCTTAAACAAATATGATCTATGGACAAAAGACATAACATTTTTATTAGTCACCATGGCAAAGATGATGATAAGGTACAAGCCCTAAAAGAGAGGCTTAGAGGAGCAGGGTATAATGTTCATAATTACTCTGTTGACAGTACCAAACACAAAGATGGTAGACGTCCTTCTGATGAAGTTATTGCACGATACTTACGCATGCAAATTCGTTGGTCTGGGTCTCTTATCTGCTTAATCGGGAAGGATACCTATAATAGACCGTGGGTGAACTATGAAATTAGGCAAGCTCACATACAAGGGAAACGGATAATTGGAGTGTATGCTCATGGGCAAAAGGGCACAGAATTGCCTGATGCTCTCAAACGATATGGCAATAATACATTTGGATGGAATTCTATTGATAAAATAGGTGATGCCATAGCTGGAAAACCGCTACCTTTTGAAAATCCAGATGGAACTCCGAGTACACCAATACATAACATTAGAAAAATCCCTTGTAAAAAATGAATTTTTACTCTTATAAATTAGATCATGACTATGGGCTGGCCCCAAATCCATTTGGACCATACTGCACGTTAGCCGTATGCAAATCCAACATTCGAAAAAATAAGAACTTAGCAATTAATGATTGGATAATAGGTACAGGCAGTAAAGCACTAGACTGTGAATATCATCTTATTTACACAATGCAAGTACAAGAGATAATAACTTTCGATCAATATTGGAATGATGAAAGGTTTGCATACAAAAAACCCGTTTTAAATGGAAGTTTAGTTCAGATGTATGGAGATAACTTTTATCACAAAGATGATGCAACTGGAAAGTGGATTCAAGAAGAATCTGCCCATTCAGTAGTAGATAAAGAAGCTCATTTGGAGGCAGATACAAGTGGGGAACGAGTCTTGATTTCGAGAAAATTCTGGTACCTCGGAAATAACTCAAGAATAATACCCAAAGATTTGGAAGAAGTATGTAACGAAGGGCGAGATATGAAATACAAAGACATAGATAACAAATTAGGTAGTCAGTTCATTAGTTGGGTAGAAAATAACTTCTTTCCTGGTATTAATGGTGACCCCATTAGTTGGAAAGAGTACAGTAAGTGATTACTTAACAAAACTGTAATACGCAAGAACCTTGTTTGTGCATATATCTTCTGAGAGGCAAGGTTTGGATTTTTCTGCTTTCCTAAAGAGATTTCAAAAATTTTAAACAAAAATTTGGAGTGTAAGATTTTCATACTAAATTTGTATGAAAATCTTACACAATGATAACTATTGAATCAGACATAATAGAAAAGGAGGTAAGCGCTGTAATAAAGGAAATTTGTACGGAATTAGAAATTGACGCTGTAATAGATGGTAAATTCCGGCCAGGCGATTTTATTAAAAGTCAAGTGCTTTTGGATACAATTAGCACTATTGAAGAGGCGCTGAAAATTATTATACCTAATGAGGTATATATATTCAGTGAAAAAGATCGCAAACAATTATCAATAGAAGAAACTGTCCAGAAAATTATTAATGTAGCAAAAAATGCAAACTAAAGGCTCAATGACAGAAAGGGACAAAATTGCAGAACGCCTTAAGGAAGCCAGGGTGCTCGCCGGTCTATCGCAAGAAAGTGCAGCTAAAATACTAAAGCTTCAGCGGCCGGCGATATCAGAAATTGAATCTGGTAAACGCAAAGTTAGCGCAGAAGAAATAATAGAATTCGCAAAGTTGTACAAGGTAAGTACATCCTGGCTGCTACTAAAAGATGATGAGCAGGAGGAAAAAATGAGTGAGCAACTTAAGATTGCTGCTAGGCAGCTTGCCAATATGAAGGAGGCGGACAGGAAGAGATTATTAGATATATTGAAAATTATACCCACTAAGTAGTTAGATGAGCCAAATTTATACAGATGCTATTCTAAAAGCAAGCAAAGTTCGACGACAGCTAGAGTTAGGTAGGTTTCAGCCTATTAATATTTATGATGTATGCCTGAGTCTAGGGATAACGGTTAGATTTGTAGATGTAAATATGGAGGGCTTCTACGTAAACCAGGAAGGTATTCCTACAATATTAATATCCAACCAACGACCATTTCCAAGAAGGTCTTTTACATGTGGACATGAGCTTGGTCATCATGTTTTTGGGCATGGACTTAAACTGGATATCTTATCGGAAGAAAATGATTATTCAGACTCTAAAGATAGTGATGAAATATTGGTAGATGCGTTTGCTGCAGCACTGTTGATGCCTGTTGGCAGTATTCAGTCAGAGTTTATTAAGCGTGGCTTGGATATACAAAAAGCGTCGCCAATTGATTTTTATACAGTTTGTTCAATATTCGGTGTTGGCTATCAAACGCTAATTACTCACTGCAAAATAAATGGTCTTATTAGCGAAGCAAAAGCGGCTTCGCTTAACAAAACTAACCCATCAAAAATCTTTAAGGAGCATTTCGGTGGAATTGGAGATAAGTCACACTTCAGGATAATCGATCAATATTGTAAATTGAAAACGGTTGATTTGGAAGTTTCAAACTACATTATAGTACCAACAAATACCGCTATTGAGGGAACTTTAAAGAAAATTGCTACTACTAAAATTGGTTGTGTATATCAAGCTAAAAGCCCTGGTATTTTCACTGCTTATTCTTTGGATAGTGATGTTAGCTATTTTATACGAATACAGAAAGAAAACTATATTGGGCTTGCCGAATATCGCCACTTTGAAGATTAAAATTTGCTTATGACTACTCCACATATTATTGAAGACACCAACTTGTCAAATGCTTGGTATAGAGCTGTAAAACACATTTCAGAACATTCTGGATCAGAAATATCCCCACTGGTATTGACTATTACTCAATTTGATGAGTCGCCAGCTCTAAGAGCTATTTTGGATTCAGATTTATTAGCTCATGACCTCGATACTATTGATACAGTATCGGCTACAATTTTTCCAGATTCGCTTTATAGAATTTGCAAACAAGATCGAGGAGTTTTATATACTAGGTATATGAAGAATTTACCCAGAATTAAAAAGATCGATTCTCGAAACAATAAGGGTACATATTTTGAAAGGTTAATATCTTTTGGTGATACTGATAAAGTCAATCAGCTTGAAATAATTATAGAGGCTTTACGAGGGGAGTCTAAAGTTAAACGACGTTCTAAACTGCAAGCATGTACTTTCGATCCATTAAAGGATCACTCAAAGGGAGCCTTTCAGGGATTTCCATGCTTACAGCATGTAACTTTTTATAAATCAGACTCAGGTGGCCTGGTAATGAATAGTTTCTACGCCATTCAATACCTATATCAAAGGGCTTATGGAAATTGGCTAGGATTAATCAATTTAGGTAAGTTTGTTGCAAAGGAAACTCAATTGGAACTTGAAAGATTTAATTGTTTCATCGGTGTTGAAAAACTGGATACAAAGAAGGAGCACGCAAACAAATTATTAGATCGAATTACTGCAGAAGGCGCAATTTAGAATGACGAAAAAAATAACTAACCAAATAGCATCAAGTAAAGCAACATCTGGCATGACTATATACATACCTTTTCCTGGGAAAAAAACAGAGGTGTATGATAGTTATTGGAAGTTTGCGGCGCTGAGGCAAGAAGCTTTTTTTAATCGATTAGAAGGGAAACCCTATCCTTGGTCGACCGACCCCATAATTAACCGTCATCGATTTACAAATGTATATCGTGCTTCAGATAGAGTAAGTCAGTATTTAATTAGGAATGTAATTTATAGAGAAGATTTGCCCGATACCCCTAAAGAAACCCTGTTCCGAATTTTATTGTTTAAACTTTTCAATAAAATTGAGACGTGGGAGCTTTTGACTTCAAAATTTGGCTCACTTACTTATGAAGAATATAATTTCAAAAGGTATGATGATCTCCTTTCAGAAACTATTGCTTCTGGTACACGAATTTATTCTGCAGCCTATATCATGCCTTCTGGTAAGTCATATTATGGGCATTTACGCAAGCACTCAAATCATTTAAAACTAATTGAACATATCATCAACGACAATGTCCACGAACGTTTAATGTCTGTACAGAGAATGCAAGAGGCGTTTGAAATTATCAAGAGCTATCCTAGTCTTGGTGATTTTTTAGCCTATCAATTACTTATCGACATAAACTATTCCTCTATCATAGATTTTTCTGAGTCGGAGTTTGTTGTTCCTGGCCCAGGCGCTAAAGGAGGGATTAGCAAGTGCTTTTACGATACAGGAGGGCTTAGTAATGTTGAAATAATAAAATTCATGACTGATAGGCAAGAGCGGGAGTTTGAACGGTTAGAACTAAATTTTAAAACTCTCTGGGGTAGGAGATTGCATTTGATTGATTGTCAGAATATTTTCTGCGAAGTGGATAAATATGCTCGGGTAAAACATCCTGATATTAAAGGTACTAGTGATAGGGTAAAAATAAAGCAAACATTTAAAATAAATTCAAGACCCCTAAACATCTGGTTCCCTCCTAAGTGGAGAATTAATGGTGATATAAGGCTGAAAGAGGCCAAAGACCTATTCACGGGAGTTAATGATTCATAAATAGCAAAATATATAACTTAGCAGAATGAAGTATTGTGATTAGTAAATGTAAAAAACTATGTCATACTTAGGACCACAACAGCTACAAATTCTTTTACCAAGCTGCATTGATAAGTTCGATTCTAATCGAATCGACAACGCTGCTTATGCATTAGGCTTAGGAGAGGAAGTATATGTAACAAACTCTAAGAATGGGAAAAAAGAAAAACTTGACGATAAAAATCCTCAAGTTGTAATTGAGCCCGGACAGTTCGCTCTGCTCTTAACTGAAGAAACCATTACTATTCCTTCTCACATACTAGCTTTTATCTCTATAAAATTTAGTCAAAAAATAAAAGGCCTGATCAATGTTTCTGGCTTTCATGTTGACCCTGGCTTTCATGGTAAAATAATATTTTCAGTTTACAATGCAGGGCCTGCTACAATTGTATTGGATAAAGGCACTCCTTATTTTTTAATTTGGTTTAGTGAGCTGACGAGCAGCGCTGCTCCCTACAATGGGAAGCATAATAATCAGAATGGAATTTCTGCAGAAATTATTAGCGCTTTAAAAGGTGAGTTAGCGTCTCCCAATGCTTTATTAGAACGTATTAAAGCACATGAGTCTAAAGTAACTAATTTCTCATGGGCTGCAGCTGTATTGATGAGTGTGGGGGTAACACTTTCTTTAAAATCGTGCTTTGATATGGCTAAATTTAATGAGGGTTATAATGTTGGTATAAAAGAAAAACAGGCACAAAAGTATATTGATAGTGCAATATCGCAACAAAAGGTTGATAGTATTATTTCTTACAGGGTTGATAGCATAATTAATAATCGTGAACATGATACAAAAAAAGAAAAACGCTGATTTCTTTGATTCAATTTACATAACTGGTGAGCAGATTCCAAGATTATTTACTGTGTTATTTGAGGAGGTTGATGCAGGTGAAAAGCAGACGGTTAGGGTTGTTTTTAATGGAAGCCGTCAAGTCGGTGATATTATAAGCGACAATTCCTACCAGAACGACTTTTATCGGTATCACGATATTTTTCACTACTCCTTCGCTACACTGTTGGGCTGGTCGCCCTGCACTAGGGCTATGGTAAAATGTAAAAGGAAAAGCGATAGCTTGATCGACGAGGTGGAAGATGGTGCTAGAGCGGCAATAACCGAAGAAGCCTTGGCAATGATAGTTTTCAATGAAGCAAAGAGAAAAAACTATTTTAAAGACGCAACAAAGGTTTCAAGAACTACGCTTCGTATCATTAAGGAAATGACCGAAAACTTTGAGGTTAATGTAAGAAGTACTAAAGATTGGGAGAAAGCTATTCTAAAGGCTTATGAAATTTTCAGGTTGTTAATAACGAATAAAGGTGGAAAGGTGGAATTTGATGCAATCAATAAGAACATTAATTATTCAAGGTTAAACTAAGCAATGATAGTCGGTATTGGGTGTGATGTTGTAGAGCATAAAACTACATTAAACTTAAAGTGGGATACCAAGACTTCCTCACAAAATAGAATCTTCTCCCAAGCCGAACTTAATATTTGCACTTTACATGAAAAAGTAACTTTTTTATCTGGCCGATTCGCTGCAAAAGAAGCAGTCTTGAAATGCATTGGTACTGGAATGCAAGATGGTATTGCTTTAACTGATATAGAGATTTTACAAGATCAAAGCGGGAAGCCAATTATTAAACTTCAGGGACTGGCTAAAGTATTAGCCGATACTATGGGAATTTCTTCATGGCATATTAGTATAACTCACAGTAGTGAATATTCCATTGCTTTTGTAGTAGCAGAAGTGGAATAATGCTCACGGCACAAAGCTCGGAAACCTTGTGACTTTATTCCATCGACATCTTTAGAACTACTTATCCTTAATCAACCTTTCCAGCTTCTCAATCATCTCGGCCTGTTGGCTGATCATGCGCTCGTACAACTCCACCATTTTATCAAGCGGATTGAAATTGCATTTGAAATTTTCTACACGACCAACAGCGGCTTCTTCATTGAAAGTATTTGCGATAATGTTGATCGCTCCTTCATCATCCATATTTTCAATGGCTGCTACTGGCACGTTGAGTATTGCCGCAATGCGTTCCAATAAGGGGGTATCGATGGTTTCTTTGGCTTCGAGCTGCGATACTTTTTTCTGCGTCCAGTCGTCGCCTAATTCAATAGCAATGGCTTCCTGCTTGATGCCCAGCATTTCGCGAAAGCGCTTGATGTTGCGGCCCTGGTGGATGTGTTTTTCGGAATGGCTTGTCATGCCACAAATATAAAGATTTAATGCTATTGCAGTGGGGTGTTTGCTGCGATATGCTGTTTTTGTGCTGCGATATGCCGTCGGTAGCTTTGATAGCCGGCCTGTATTACGGTACTTTAGGCTACCAATACCGCCGCGTTAAAATTAAACATTTTGTTTCTTATGAACCGGCTTGTAAAAAAAGAATTGACCTTGCTGCGTCGCAGCAACCGCCTGCAGGTGCGGGCGGCTCACGCCCGTATTCTCGAAGCTTATCCCCAGCAGCGTTGCCATGCTTTGCTGCAAGTGCTGTTTGACAGTTGGGCTACGGGAAAGCTGTTGCGTACAGATGATGCCCAAGCGCTTGAGCTGCTGCGTTTCTATAAAGACTTATCGGTACTGGTAGAGGCCGATTACCTGTTGGCGCTACGGGAGGGTTGATGCTGTTTCTTTTATTATTTTCTCGCGGCGGCGCAGGGGTGCAGCGGTGTATTGTTGCCTTGGAGTCCTGGTGCGTGCAATAAGAGCACCCATGATCCCTCATTATGCATGCTGCGCAAGCTTCATTCGGGATGACAGCGCGTGTGCTGCAGGATCTGCTATTTTTATTTTTCTCGCAGGGGCGCAACAAAGCGAAAAAATATAAGTGCTGCTATATTGGTGCCTTGAAGTCCTGGTGTGTGCAATAAGAGCACCCAAGATCCCTTATTACGAATGCTGCGCAAGCTTCATTCGGGATGACAGTGGGAGCGCTACTGGCATGTTGGTTCCAAAATGCTTATCCTGTCGATAACTTTAAATCGTGGTCCTCCTGAGGTCTCCGAAGGAACCGAAGGATCTCGATCGCTTAGATGTCAAGAACACCCAAGATCCCTCATTATGCATGCTGCGCAAGCTTCATTCAGGATGACAGCGCGTGTGCTGCTGGATGTGCTATTTTATTTTTCTCGCAGGGGCGCAGTGGAGCGGAGAAAACATAAGTATTGCTATCCTGGTGCGTGCAATAAGAGCACCCAAGATCCCTCATTATGCATGCTGCGCAAGCTTCAATCGGGATGACAGCGCGTGTGCTGCAGGATGTGCTATTTTTATTTTTCTCGCAGGGGCGCAACGAAGCGAAAAAATATAAGTGCTGCTATATTGGTGCCTTGAAATCCTGGTGTGTGCAATAAGGCACCCAAGATCCCTCATTATGCATGCTGCGCAAGCTTCATTCGGGATGACAGCGCGCGTGCTGCAGGATGTGCTATTTTTCTTTTTCTCGCAGGGGCGTAGTGGAGCGGAGAAAACATAAGTATTGCTATCCTGGTGCGTGCAATAAGAGTACCCAAGATCCCTCATTACGCATGCTGCACAAGCTTCATTCGGGATGACAGCGTGCGTGCTGCAGGATGTGCTATTTTTATTTTTCCCGCAGGGGTGCCGTAAAGTGGCGGTGTGTTGATCGTGTTGTGTTATTTCCTTGTCTTGGTGAAAATAAAACATCTCGCTGCGCCCGTAGGGCAGCGAGATGTAGATCGTGTTGTTTTTAGGAACCCGTGTAACTACCGGGTGGTACATCCAATATAAGCCTAAGGAACAATTTTTACGCCGAAATCGATAACTTGTCCTTCTGTAAAATAATCACAAGGGCCTACGTTCTGATTAAGACTTAAGATGAATCTGGCGTTTAATCTATTGGCTGTAAAATTGGGTACTGTAAAATTGGGGGTAATGGGAGCAGAATAATCTTGTCCCCAACTTGAGTACGCTGCCCAGCTACTGCCGGTTATGCTGCCCGACATTACTTTTTCAGTAGCATCGAATACCCCATTTTGGTTATAATCGATCCAAAGGTTTTCATATATCGTAAAGCCCGATGTTGAACTGTTGGGCTGGTAATATATTCCCATCGCATTGGTCACCGTCTGATTTTTATGCAAAGTGATGATATTCGGCATGGGTACATAAGATGCTCCGGGACTTGGAGCTGATACTTGCCCATTAGGCAAGAGGTTATTCCCGCTTATCCCAAAATCCAACCACAAATATTGCAACGTAAAAGCATTGCCGGTACTGATACTCCCGCTGGCACAATAACCATTGCCGCCTAAGGTAGTAAAGTTCTTGGATACAGGCCTGCCAACGCATTGGCCAGGTATATTGCTTATATACACACCCACTTTATAGTTATGCCCCGGTGTAAGCCCGGTTATATTGTAAGCCGTACTTCCACTGACCTGTGTCATGGAAACACCTACTGCAGCAGTTAGGTCATCGACACTCACAACGAAGGTGCAGGATGCGGTTTGTCCTGTACCAAGGGTCCAGTTTACCGTAGCGGAGGTAGTTGTCGTGTTGGTTACATTTACGCTGGATACCGGACCACATTGGCAAGAGGTACGGCCGTCATCTCCATAAGTTGTAAGGGTAAGGGCTACCGCCATAAGTGTCAAAATTTTTTTCATTGGTTAGTTTTTTAAAAGGTTAAAGCAAAGGGATTTTAGATGGTAACAGCATATTGAATGCTCATTCTTGTGTTATTAGATAGATTAACAGGCTTTGAAGATAGTATTAATAAATTGAATGTTTATCTCTGTCGCATAAATAGTTTATTACTTTAAAGAATTAAATTCTTTGAAGTAAAACCAATGTCTATGCACTATGGTTGGATTGGTAAATAACCGGAAATTCCTTTTGCAGGCATTCGCTTTCCTGTGTGCGCTGTTGATTTTTTTACAACAATATGGAGACTGGAAAAGAGACCTGAAATATCAGACCCAAGAGTGTAAGGCATATGCAAGAGGACGTGCATATGCAGGGTTGGGCATACTTTGACTGTAGTTGCCGGCTTAGCTGATACTAAAATGATATCCTTTCCCCTTTAGGGTAATGATCTCCACACCGGTGCCGGTGGCGAAGTAATCGCGGAGCCGCCGGATATAAACGTCGAGGTTGCGGCTGATAAAATAAGAATCGTCGCCCCATACCATCTGCATCAGCTCGCGCCGGTCGAGGGTGGTGTTCTGGTGCAGGCAAAAGATATTCATGATCTCGGCTTCCCTGTTGGACAGCTTTATGGTATCGCCGGTGCCGCGCAGTTCCATACGGTCGGGGTTGTACACGAAACTGCCCAGGGCAAATTCTTTCTGTTTGTGCTCGACACGCAGCGGCAGCGCCTGTTTGCGGATTTCTACCTGGTTGTTGATCCGGGCCATGAGCTCCTCCATGCTGAAGGGCTTCCTGAGGTAATCGGTACCGCCCGATGCAAAACCCTCCAGCACATCTTTGGTCTGGCTTTTGGCGGTAAGGAAAAGGATAGGCAGGGCAGGGTAGTGTTTCCGGATGGTATTGCCCAGGGTAAAGCCGTCGATATAGGGCAGCATTACATCCAGTACGCAGATGTCGGGTTTAAAAGCCGGGATCGCTTCCAGCACTTTCAAGCCTTCTTTCTGGTGCAGTACCTGGTAACCCTTGAGCTCCATGGTTTCTTTCACGATATTGGCCAGATGGTCTTCATCTTCGATATAGAGTATCCTGTAGCTCATAACATGGGGTTAAGCGGTAAGGTGATGATAAAGGTGGCTCCTTTGCCTGGTGTGCTTTCCAGGCTGATGTTGCCGTTATGCGCCGCTACCACATCACGTACATAGCTCAGGCCGAGGCCATGTCCTTTAACATCGTGCCGGTTATCGGAAGGGATGCGGAAAAAGTTTTCAAATACCCTTTTGTGGTATTCGGCCGGGATGCCCGGGCCATTATCCGTAATGCGTAAGGTTGCCTTATCGCTTCCCTTGTTTATGCCGATACGGATCTGGTTGCCCCCGTATTTGACGGCATTGTCCAGCAAATTGTACACCACGCCCTGCAGGTGCATCGGGTCGGCAGGCAGCGTAAGGGTATCGTCCATATATTCCATTACAACGTTTATGCCTTTTTCCTGGAGGATGGGCTGTTGCGTTTGAACGATCTCGGCTACCAGGCCGGCCAGGCGTATGGGTTTCTTATCCAGGGCCAGGTTGCCGTTTTCGCTCTGGATAATATTCATGATACGGTCGATCATATTGCTGAGCCGGTCCATTTCCCAGGAAGCCACTTTGAGGTATTTCCGGGTCCGTTCGGGATTTTCCAGTCCATTATAAGTAGTGAGCGCTTCAATGGCCACTTTGGTGGTGGCTACCGGTGTTTTGAGCTCATGGGAAATATTGCTGATAAAGCTATCTTTCTGCCGGTTAAACAAAACCTGCTGTTTGAGCATCCGGTAAGCGAGCCAGAAAGCCAGTCCTATAAGCAGCAGCAGGACTACAGAGAAGCCGATCTGCGGCAATATGGAGCGTAACAAATAAGGATGGTAACCCTTTACGGCCACGGCTGCGGTAAGGGCATGCTCATATTGGTAATGAAACAACTTACTGGTATCCTGCAATACAGTATCCCAATAAGCAGTAAAGCCGCTTTGTTTTTTTTGCAGCTCTTTCTGGAATGTTTTGAACAGTGTAGCGCTATCTGCTGTTGCCGAAAACCCCCGGTTATAAAGGTTCTTGGAGTTGGCGGTTTGCATAATCGCTACGCGGAAGATTTTTTGAACATCTTCTGGCAATTGCTCCTGGATGTTTTGTGTACTGAAGGTTATCCCTTTTACCCGGGTATTGGAAGTATCCCATTGCCGCTTTACCCGCATGGCGTGAAAAGAAGGCGCTTCTTGCGGCAGCTCCCGTAGCAACGAATCTTTTGGCAATAAGGTATCCATACTGAAAGACGTAGCGAGCTGGATGCGCATCTTCCGTGACCCCTTTTCCGGGTTGTTCAGCACAATAGCGATGGTCCTGTTGAGGAGGCTGTCGGTCAGCTTCTCTTCTGTACGGGTAAATAAAGAGCCGATATCCTGGTGCAGCCTTTTTTCCTGTGCCCTATATTGCGTTTGCAGCCATTGTACTAGGAAGAGTAGCAACAATACTTCGCCTGCCAGCATCAGCCAGCCGATCCGCTTCCACCGCATTCCTTCTTTCTGTGCCAATGATTGCCGTTTTGGTATGCTGCAAAGAAAAAGAAAGCCGGCTGCTTTACCTATTTCTGTTAACCTTATTTAACCTTATTTGGGTGGTTATTAACCCGTTTTGCAGGGTGTGTAAGATAGTTTTGTCTTCCTAAAAACAAAGCAATGAAAGTAATATTCCTAATGCCGGTTGTATTGCTGGCGGCGCCATTATGGGCGCAGCAAACATCGGGCACTATTGTGTACGAACAGATTATCAGCATGGACTTAAGCGGTCAGAACCTGCCCGAAGGCATGGCTGCACTCCTGCCTAAAGAACAAAGAATGGAGAAGGTCTTATACTTCAGCCCCGAAGCTACCTTATATGAAAACCATGATAAGGGCAGTGATGCCAAGAAGGAAGAGTATAAGCAGGACAACCTGGAGATCCATATCGAACGCAATATGCCCGACGAAAAGACCTATACGGATATTACAAACAAAAAAGTAGTGGAGCAGAAAGACCTGATGGGCCGTCTCTTCCTGGTGAGCAGGGATACCGAACCGGGGAAATGGAAATTTACCGGCCGGCAGAAAAAGATACTCGACCTGCCTTGCATGGAGGCGGTAAATATAAGCGGAGAAGATACCACTATAGCCTGGTATACCAGCAGCATACCAGTACAAGCCGGACCAGGGCATATTTCCGGGCTGCCGGGTATGGTGCTGGAAGCCAATATGGGGAAAATGGTGCACCTGGTAGCCAAACGCATCGAATCCGATGCCGAAGCACTGAAAAAGATCAAGGCGCCTACCAAAGGAAAAAAGATAGGCGCCGCGGATTTTGAAAAACTGCAAAAAGAAAAACAGGAAGAGATGCAAAAGCAATTCGGCGGTAAGGGCAATGTGATCATCATGCAGCGATAACTTTCTAAAACCATCAAGCCATGTATAAGTATCTTATGCTCCTGTTCCTGACCTTAGGTGCGGGCGGGGCGGCGCATGCCACTCTATTTAAAGTTACCGGCCGTATTGCAGATACCGCCGGCCTGGCGCTCCCCGGCGCTTCGGTATCCTTGCTTAACCCGGAAGATTCGACGCTGGCCATTTTCGGGATCAGCAATGTAAACGGCGATTTTATAATGACGGATGTAAAAGAGGGCAGCTATCTCCTGCAGGTAGCGGTGATGGGCTATTATACCCTATACCGGAAGCTGACGATTTCCCAGGCACCGGGCAATGATCTCGGAACATTAACGCTCCAAGTAAACGAAACGGCGCAATTGCTGAACGAGGTCGTGATTTCGGGAGAAAAAGTCCCGTTGCGCTTAAAAGGTGATACGCTGGAATATAATGCCGGCTCCTTTAAGGTAAAACCCGATGCCGTAGTGGAAGACCTGTTGCGCAAACTGCCCGGTGTACAGGTAGATAAAGAAGGTAATATTAAATCGATGGGCAAGGATGTGAGTAAAGTGCTTGTGGATGGTAAAGAATTTTTTAGCAACGATCCCAAAGTGGCTACCAAGAATCTGCCCGCCGATGCTATTGATAAAGTGCAGGCTTTTGAAAAGCGTTCGGACGAAAGCCTTTTTTCGGGGATAGATGACGGACAACGGGAACAAACCTTAAACCTTTTGCTGAAAGACAATAAGAAAACAGGATATTTCGGGGAAGCCAAGGGTGGCCTGGGTTTGCCGGAACAATATGATGCTTCGCTGCGGGCTTTTAAATTCAGGAAAAAGAGCCAACTGGCTGCTTTGGGCATGCTGAACAATATCAATAAGTTTGGCTTTACCTTCCAGGATTACATCGACTTCAATGGCGGCTTAAGCTCGCTGATGCGCAGCGGGGGCAGCCTGAACATCGATGCCAATGAAACACCTATCGATTTTGGACAGCCTATTGCCGGGAAGATCACTTCGGGCGCTGCCGGCCTCAATTACAGCCTGGAGCCCTGGCGCAACAGTCGGTTTAACTTCAGCTATATGGGCAATGGCATCGACAAGTTCCTGGACCAATATACTTCCAGCAAGAACTTTACGCCCAATGCCACTTTTGAAAAAACGGATCATTCCGAAGGTACCAACCGCAGCTTTACCCAACGGCTCTCCACCAATTTTAAAGGAGAGGTTGATTCCCAGCATCTCTTTACTTTTAATGCCTACGGCAAATTGGGCAACAGCAAAAATAATACAACACTGCAATCAGAATCTTATGCGGCGGAAGTATTGCAGAACAGCCTGAACAACAGGAATACCGTATGGGGCAACAGCGCCGATCTGGGCGCAACGGCAGGCTGGGTAAAGAAAATGAAGGGCCGCTGGGCATTGGTACAGGCCCAGCTCAAGGGCACTTATACCCGCAACAAAGAAGAAACCCAATGGTACAATAATGCTTACTATCCCATCGTACCCCAGGAGGTCAACGACCAGCAATACCGGTTCAATAACCTGGGCAAAAGTTCGGGTACGGCCTCCCTGAGCGGCGTACGTAAGCTGGGCAACAGTTATTTCCTGGAACCTTCGGTACAGGCCGGTTATGACCGCGAAACGGTAGACAGGCAGCAGGGCCCGCTCGAATACAAGGATGTAGTAATCGATTCGCTAAGCCCTCATTTTTACCGCAATGCCATCAACATCAGGCCCGGGCTGGAGGTAAAGCGCACCCTTAAAGACAGGCAATGGCATATCGGGTTGCAATGGGAGGCCACCAACCTTTCTTCTTTTCTAAGCAATAAGGAAATATACCGCAATACGTATCATTACTTTTTGCCTTCGGCCTGGTGGCAAAGAGACCTCGGTACAGGCAAGCGCCTGGTAGCCCGCTACAGTACCAGTGTAAATGCGCCCGGCGCTTTACAACTGCTACCGGTAACCGATTACAGCAATCCCTTGTTCCGCGTTGCGGGCAACCCTGCGTTGAAACCGGAGTATACGCATAGCCTTAACCTGAATTTCAACCGTTTCGACCAGTTCAATATGAGCTCCTTTTTTGTGATGATGAACGGCAGCTATACCAGGGACAAGATTGGCTGGAGCCGCACCATACAGCCGGACCTGAGCCAGGACCTGGTTGCTACTAATATGGACTATGCGCTGCAAGGAGTATTAAGTGCACAGTATTCGAGACCGGTAAGAAGACTGGGACTGCAGGTGACGGCCGATTTGCGGGAGACCTGGAACAAAAGCCTTAGCCCTGTCAATGGGGTGAATAATATAAACAACACGATCAGCCATCAGCTCGAGCTTAGTTTCAGCAACCTGAACAGCGATAAATGGGACCTGAGATGGGGCGGCAGCGTGGAATTGTCGACGGCAAGCTATTCGCTTAACAAAGCGCTGAACAACACGTATTACAACTATACCGGCTTCGCGAAGATCGGTTACCGTATGACGGATAACTGGAATTTCTCCCTGTCGGGCGATATGACTTACTATGCAGCCAGGAGCTTTAACGATCCGGTGGCTATTCCCTTGCTGAAAGCAGAAATAACCCGTTATGTTTTCAAAAACCAAAGAGGAGCGATCAGTTTGAACGGCTTTGATTTGCTGGATAGAAATAAAGCGATACAACGCAGCAGCCAGTTGAATTATCTTATGGAGCAGCGGTCCAACATTATAGGCCGTTATGCCATGCTTTCTTTTTCTTATAAGCTGAACAGGGCCGGACGTAAAGGCGATAATGGCGGTATCAGGATCAATGCAAGGTAGGCGTAGCCTGTTTGCAGGAGCGATGCTCCTGGCGCGATATCAATGTCATTAACATTCCAACAGCAAATAATTGGATATTATGTTTTAACATTGCTGTCATGGCTAAAATACTCCTCATAGAAGATGATGCGAGGGTAGCGTCCTTTATCAGCAAGGGACTTACAGAGAGCCTGCACCAGGTTACGGCAGCAAATACGGGTAAGGAGGGCATAGTGACAGCTATGCAGGAGGCTTTTGATATGATTATCCTGGATGTGATGCTGCCCGATATGGATGGCTTCGAGATATGTGCCTGGTTGCGCAAACGCAAAAATACGACACCGGTGCTGATCCTGAGCGCGCTCGATACACCTGAGGAAAAAGTAAAGGGCCTGCAGTTGGGAGCGGATGATTACCTGGCCAAACCTTTCCTGTTCGATGAGCTGCTGGCCCGTATCGATGCCCAGATGCGGCGTGTGGCTTACAGCAAAGGAGCGACGGAGAATGAGGATTATGCCTATGCCGGTGTGCTGCTCAATATGGCCGAGCAATCGGCCAGCAGGGATAATAAGCCGCTGGACCTTTCTCCCAGGGAATTCCGGTTGCTGGTATTCCTGATGAAGAACCGGGAGCGGGCCCTTTCGAGGGTGGCTATAGCACAGGCGGTATGGAACATTCACTTCGATCATACCAGCAATACCGTAGATGTCTATATCAATTACCTGCGTAAGAAGCTGGATAAGGGATTTGCCCAGCCTTTGATCCATACGGTCAAAGGGACCGGCTATATGCTAAAGCAGAAATACGATGAGCCTGAGACGTAAGCTTTCCCTGCGGTCCACACTTGTGTTTGCCCTCACACTGGCCCTGGTGCTCCTGGGGACCTTTCTTCTGTTCCGGCAGTTCACGGCCAATCTCTATAACAAAAAGCTGCAGGAACGGGCGCTGCTGGCAGCCAATTTTTATTTTGAGAAAGATGAGGTGAGCATACACTACTACCGGCTTATAGAAGAGCGGTTCCGGAAAATATCCAATGAGGCCATTCGCGTGTACACTGCCACGGATCATAAGCTGAGTATAGACGATAAACTGCCCTACACCCTTTCCCCGGCCGAACTGCAGCGGGTGATCGCACATGGAAGAGGTCATTTTCATGATGGCCGGCGGCAGGTCGAGGCGATCTATTACCGGGATAACCAGGGCGACTTTATCGTGGCCGCCTCGGGTATAGATGCTACAGGCTATGTACAGATATGGACGCTGGGCCGGCTGCTGATCTGCCTGTTCCTGCTTAGCCTGCCTTTGCATTATGCCATTACCAGGTTCGTATCGGGGCAAACGTTCCGGCCTTTCGGCAGCGTGATCCGGAAGGTGAATTCTCTTACCGCAGAGAACCTGCATTCCCGCCTGGAAATACCGCCCGGCCGGCCCGATGAGATGAAGGAAATGATCGTAACATTCAACTATTTCCTGGAACGGCTGGAACAGGGGGTACATATGCAACGTACGTTCATGAAGAATGCTTCCCATGAGCTGAAAACCCCGTTGGCCGGGCTTATAGGCAATATTGAAGTGACGCTGAACCAGCCCAGGACCAACGAGGTGTACCGGGAGCAACTGCAATCGCTCAAGCAGGACGCGCTGCATCTGAAGAGCCTGGTGGAATGCCTGCTGACCTTGTCGGGCCTGCAAATGCAGGAACGCCAGGAGATGCAGCCGGTACGTATCGACGAGGTACTATGGAATGTTCTGGAGCGCAAAAACCTGGAATACCCCGATGCCTCGCTGCTGGTCGATTTTGATGCTGTTGCCGACCGGGAGTCTTTGCTCACCGTGACCGGGAACCGCGACCTGCTGTTTGTAGCATTGTCCAATATTATCGATAATGCCATCAAGTTTTCGGACGTGCAACCGGTCCGTATTTCGGCCTCGGTACAACAAGAAAGGCTGTTGCTCACCGTGGAGGACCGTGGCGCCGGTATTCCTGCCCCGGAGCGGGATGCGGTCTTCCAGCTTTTTTACCGGGCCAGCAATGCACAACATATGGCAGGGCATGGTATCGGGTTGCACCTGACCCGCCAGATCCTGGACCGGCACGGGGCCGGGATCGATATACTTCCTGCAGCCGGAAAGGGAACGATCGTTCGCCTTTATTTTCCCGGCAGCACACAGGCATTATAGCGATGCGATCGGCCCTTATGCGATAGTCCCAAGTGCAGCCCTGTAATAATGCAGAGTACGATCACGAAGAAACCCAGCAATATTTCTTTCCAGCAAAGCCCGCGCAGGATTCCCAGCAGCTCCTGCCAATCTTTTTCCCATGTGGTTTTCGGAGCTTTATCTTTCATGCCTAGTCGGTTGTGCCGGGCTGCTGCTTGCGGTAGGCCAGGTAGAAGATCTGCGGCAATACCAATAAGCTGAGCAGCATACAGACGATGAGACCGCCAACGATCATAATGGCCAGGGGTTTCTGGATCTCGGAGCCTATACCCGAAGACATGGCGGCAGGTAACAGGCCCAGGGATCCCATAACGGCGATCATAAATACCGGCCGGATACGGTCGCGTACGCCGTTGCCGATGGCTTCTTTTAGTGGCATACCCCTGGACAGGTATTGTTTCATAACGGAGATAAGGATAATACCGTCGATAGTGCCTACACCGAACAAGATAATAAAGCCGATACCTGCCGAAATACCGAATATGGTATGCGTGATCCAGAGCGACAGGAACCCTCCAATAAATGCGAAGGGCACCGTGATAAGGGAGAGCAGCATATCCTTTACATTGCCGAAATTGACATACAGCAGGAAAGCGATCAGCAGCAGCGATAAAGGAACGATAAAGGACAAACGGCTTATGGCGCGCTGCTGACTTTCAAATTCGCCTGCCCATTCGAGGGTATAGGATGGCGGCAGGGTGACCTTTTGCGCGACGAGCTTTTGCGCATCGGCTATAGTGCCGCCAAGATCGCGGCCACGTACCGAAAAGCCAACGGCAATGTATCGTGTATTGCCCTGGCGGTAAATAAAGGCCGGCCCCGTATGAAAACCGATGTCGGCGATCTCCGAGAGAGGTACCTTGGTATTGCCGGCGCAGGGTACCAGTATATTGCTGATCTCCTGCTCGGAGCGGCGAAAATGTTCATCGTAGCGGATGCGGATATCGAACATGCGGTCGCCTTCGTAGAAGGTGGAAGCAGCCTTGCCGCCGATCGCCATTTCCACTACGGCCTGCGCGTCGGCCATCGTAACACCATAGCGGGCCATGCGCCGTTCGCTGAGGCGTATTTGCAGCTCCGGCAGGCCTATGTTACGGAACACATTGATATCCTCCACACCTTTGACTTGCTTGAGTACAGAGGCAATGCTGTCGGCGGTTTGTTCCAGTTGCTCCAGGTTGTCGCCGTACACCTTGGCTACCAGCGAGCTTTTTACCCCGGCTACATACTCTTCCACATTATCCATGATGGGCTGGCTGAAGCCGAAGATAACGCCCGGATATACATCCAGGGACTTTTGCATGGCATCGATCAGTTGTTCCTTGCTCATCTTTGTCTTCCACTGGTCTTTGTCTTTCAATTGTACGTGGAATTCGACGTTGAAAAAGCCTGTGGGATCGGTGCCGTCATTAGGCCTTCCGGTCTGTGTGAGTACGAAGCTTACCGGGTCGAAGCTGCGCAGCCGGGCTTTGATCTCGCCCGCCAGGCGCACCGATTCCTGCAGGTTGATACTGTTGGGTAAGGTAGCGCGTATATAAATAGAACCTTCGTTGAGCTTGGGTATAAATTCGGTGCCGATGCGGGAGAAGCCAAGCAGGCAGGTACATAACAAAGCGGCAAATACGGCTATCGTTCCTTTACGGTACCGGCTGGCAAAAGCGAAGAGCTTATAAATGCCTTTCATGAACCATTCGGTAACGGGATTGTGCCGGTCCACCACATTTTTTTTCAGCAGGAGCTTACACATAACGGGAACATAGGTCAGGCTGAGGATAAGCGAGCCCAGCAATGCATAGCCCAGGGTGAAGGCCAGGGGAGAGAACATCTTTCCCTCTACCTTCTGAAAGGTAAATATAGGTAGCAAGGCTACGATAAGAATAACCTGGGCAAACAAGATCGACTTGCCCACAGAGCGGGCCCTGTCGCTGATAAAGCCATCTTTAGGCATGAGGTTGAACTCGGCCATGCCCATTTCCCTGGCCCGCTTGTCGAGGCCCACGAATACGTGCTCAACAATGACTAGGGTACCTTCCAACAACAAGCCGAAATCTACGGCGCCGATGGAAATGAGGTTGGCCGATAAGCCCTGCAGCCGCAGCATAATAAGGGCAAACAGGAAAGCCAGGGGGATCACCGAAGCTACAATGAGCGTCGTGCGCCAGTTGTAGAGGAATACGAATACGATAACGGATACCAGCAATATACCTTCGATAAGGTTATGGGTAACGGTATTGATCGTTTTATCCACCAGCTCGGTACGGTCCAGGAAAGGCTCTATCTTCACGTCTTTGGGCAGAATGCGTTCATTAAGATCCTTGATCCGTTCGCGCAGGTGGCCGATCACTTCGTTGGGGTTCTGGCCGCGCAGCATCACCACGATACCTTCTACCAGGTCGTTATCGTCGTTCAGCCCGGTCTGGCCCAGGCGTGGCTTTCCCGAAACGCTTACGGTAGCTACGTTCTTGACCAGTATCGGTGTATTACCGGCATTGGTAACAGGAATGTTCTCGATGTCCGATAACTTATCCAGCAAACCGATACCGCGTACTACGTAGGCCTGGCTTCCTTTCTGGATCACATCGCCACCTACGTTGATATTGCTTTTGCTTACCGCTTCGTACACATCCAGGGCCGAGAGGTTGTAATTGGCCAGTTCTACGGGATTTACACTGATCTCGTAACTCTTTTCCTCGCCGCCGAAGCTCACCACATCGGCCACGCCGGGTACGGATAACAGCTCCCTTTCTATCGTCCACTCCTGTATGGCCGACAGCTCTCTTATAGGACGGTCCTTGCTGCGTATCACATACCGGAATATTTCGCCGGTGGCGCCGTAAGGCGGCTCGATCTCGGCCGAAGCGCCATCGGGAAGCGTTACATTACGCATGCGGTTGGAGGCATATTGCTGGGCGTAAAAGTCAGTGATGTCGTCCTGGAAATTGACGGTCACTACCGAAAGCCCGAACAATGATATCGAACGGACATCGGTCTTGCCGGGAATGGTACTCATTTCCCTGGTAATAGGCAGGGTCACGAATTTCTCGATCTCCTCGGCACTGCGCCCCGGCCATTGGGTAATAATACGGGCACGAGTGCTGGTTACATCGGGGTAGGCCTCGATCAAGGTATGCTTTACCGCTACGATGCCGCCTGCCAGCAACAGGAACGTGAAAAAGAGGACAATAATATGATTGCGGAGCGCGTACTTGACGATGTGCTCGATAAACTTGGTCATAACGGGAAATGTTTGAACGGCGGGCGCCGCAGGAATAAGACTACCTTTCTTTGAGCTTGTTGTAGATCAGCAATGGGTTTTGGGTAATGAGCGTATCGCCTTTGCGGAGACCCTGTCCGCTGGCCAGGTAGTAATAATTACGGTCGGAGGATATGGGGTCTATAGCTACTGCTTCGGCCTGGCAGCCTTGCGTGCAGCGGATTACACGATAGCTGTTGTCGACAAACAGGGCCGCGTTGCGGGGTACGCGAAGACCGGTCTCGCCCGATGCTTTTTGTACATTCACCCGTACCATCATGGAAGGTTTCAGGGCGAGGTCGTTGTTGTCGAGCGCTATGATCGCCTTCAGCACGCGTTCTTCGGCATCGAATATATTGGATAGCCTTGTGATGCTGCCGCCGAAGACCCTGTCGGGATAAGCGGTGGTTACGATATCCACTTTCTGCCCTACGGAAACACTGCCCAGTTGAGCCGCATACACGTTGGCCATAACCCAAACCTTCTTGAGGTCGGAGAGCACGAACAGGTCATCTTCACCGGCATCGACCTGGTAGCCATTGGTGATCTTTTTTTCTACTATATAACCGCTCATTGGTGCGCGGATCACCAACTGGCCGTTTTCCACGCTGCCGCCCTGCAAGGTTAAGGTCTCTTTGATGCGGCCAATCTCGCTTTCGGCGGCCGTTACGGTGTTGCTTGCTTCCAGCAGGTCCTTGTCCGAAGCTACGCCGTCCTGGTGCAGGTTGCGGGTGGCCTGCAGGTTGCGCCGGGCCAGGTTCAGCTCGGCCTCGGCCTTATGCAGCTCCGATTTTTGCCCGCTCAGCTCGGCGGTCTTCAGCGTAGCCAGTATCTTTCCTTTCTCCACGTAGTCGCCGAGGTTGAAATTGACCTGCTGGATCACGCCGCTGGCCAGCGATTGATAGCGGTAAATATGATCCTGGTCGTAGCTTACGCTGCCGGTAAATTCCAGCTCTGCGTTGACATAGCCTTCATCTACCGTATCGGTACGGATCAGCTTGCTGAGTTCCGGGGTGATGATGCAGGCTGTTGTAGCAGCCGTTTTGGGTACTTCCTGCGATGGGCCGCAGGCGGCCAGGCCGGTGAAGGCCAGCAGGGAAATGGTACGTATATTCATTGTTGTAGCCTTATAGAATTAAGTTGTGGCAATAGTGTTACAGCTCTTGCCCGGTCAGATAACTAAGCTCTTCCTTTTGTGTGGCGATATCTTTCAATGCTTCATAGTATTGTTCTTTACTTTCCCGGAACGATTCCAGGAAGTCGAGCAATTGCAGCAAGCTTATATTTTTCTCTTTGAAGTTCCGGGTAACGGCGGCCGTCATCTGGTGCAGGCGCCCGATATAGCCGGTATCAATGCCTTCGAAAAGTGTAATCGACCGGTTGAGGTCCGACCAGGTTTTGATCACATTGTTATGCACCTCGTTGACCTTGTTTTTTTCCATCAGCATGCTTTTCTGCACCTCCAGCCGGGCTACCCGGATATTACCTTTGTTGCGGTTGAAGACAGGCAACTCCATGCCCACACCTGCACCCAGGAAGTTGAGCTGGTTATTGCCATTGCGGTCGTAACCCAGGTTGAAAGTCACATTAGGAACGGCATTCGCCTTTTCCAGCTTTAAGGCTGCTTCGCTTACTTCTGTGTCTTTGCGGGCCGCAGCCAGCGCTGCATTATGTGTTTCGGCCAATGCTGTAAGGTCTTCCGGGCCATGCTGTTTCAGACTTTGTATGGCCTGGGGGCTCATCAATATAGGGTCGGTTAGCACGAGAAAGGCGCCGGGAGCGGCATTCATCAGCGTCTTAAGGCTCTTTTGTGTTTCAGAGATGCGTTCCCTGAATCCTTTAATATCTACCTGGAGAGATAGTAGCAATCCTTTGAGCCGGAAGAACTCGGCCTGCGATATATTGCCTTCCTGGAGCAATGATTGCTGCGCGCTGACGAGTTGTTCGACCTCCTGCAACTGGTAGCTGCGGTCGGCGCTTACTTCCTGGAGGAAGTACAGTTCGGCGCAGAGCTGGCGGAATTCGGCTTTTAGGGCCAGCAGCATGTCCATGAAGGTCTGCTCGGCCTGCTCCTTATTCCGCATTTCCAGGGCTACGTTTTTCCTGCGCTTGCCGGCCGTCTGGACCATCTGTTCGATGGATGCAGTAAACGTACGGTTGCGCCAGAAGTTGCCGAAGAGGGGAGGGGATTCGTCGGTATTGGGGGTGTTGTACAATTGAATGTCGCCCAGGTTGAATACCGGATTGCTCCAGGCTTTGGCCTGCAGGATACGCGCATCGGCCTGGTTGATGTTGAGTCGCTCGGCCAGTAGCGGCAGGTTGTTTTCAAGAAATACTTTTTCCGCTTCCTGGCGTGTATAGCGCAGTGTATCGCCCTGGGCAAAGCTGCGGGTTTGTGACTGTACTGTTATCCAGAGCAGTATCAGGAAGCAGAACTGGTATTTCGGACATGGTCGTTGCATATGATCTCCGTTATTCTATCGGAGTGCAATATTAGCCGGGCAAGATTACAGGCAGGTTGCAGCAAGATTAGAAAACGATGAGAGCCAACGAGATTACGGCGCAATGTGGTACACGATAGCCGCAGGCTGTGCCCGCTATTTTTATCCGGGCGGAGCTAAGCGGCCTTTCCGGTTGTGTTAATGTTGTATCCGGGTCAACTTTGTGGCTCCTGTTGCTGTTTTAAAAGGACATCAACTTTTAAAGATATGGGAAAGTATAAGGACAAAGGGGAGCATCAATTACATAGGGATAGCGTAGACAAACATACGATACATCTTGAGAACAGCGATATCGAACGTATGCCGGACTCCGATGAAGACTATCGTTTACCCAGGAAACTTCCCGATACTAAACCAGGCTATACCGGTGAAGATGGCAATGATGAAGAAGAACTTCTTGACGGGGAAACCGATATTTCGCCGGTGGAAATAGCCTTGTTGGAAGCCGCAGAGTGGGATGCGACCAGCGATGAGACCCTGGCTTCGGATTTGCTTGATGATACCGATGAAGAAGGAGAAGAACTGAACGAAGGGCCTGCCGAAGATAATGTATTTGACACAGGCGAAGACCTGGATATGCCTAATAGCGTGACCAACCCGGATATCGATGCTGATGAGGAAGACGAGTAGGAGCAAGAATTAAGAACAAAATAAGGTACCCGCTAAAGGGGCGGGCGCCTGTTTCGAACGATAGCGATATCCTTAGGTATAAATCGACATCAGCAACCGACTTGCCCCAACAGCCAATAAACGATCACGAAAACGAGAACGGTGCCAAGACAGCCCCCGCCCCATTTCCAGGCAGCAGCGCCGGCTAATAATCCCCTGAGCCAATCCATAAGCTTTTTGTTTTTGAAGAATTAATGGTTTCTATACTCAACAAAAAAACGACTTTAAGGTTCAGTTGAGGCGTATGGGTATTACCGGGTAAAGTTGGTTTTCTGCAACGCTATAGCGTATAAAGTTCTTTCTCGCAGTAGCTGCGGCGATACTAGGGATTCCGGCAAAACGCTATAGCGAAGATAAAAAGCCACAAGCCTGTCACATGGAGCAAAGTCGACATGTAGACAGGCTTGTGGCTTTTGAAGTATACTCGTTTATTTTAATCGGTCAGCACCAGCTTTAAGGGCTCTGTGTAGAATCGTGTACGAAGAGAATCGGGATAGGCAGACATGATGTCGTAAAACAATACGGTATCGCCTCCTTTACTGTAAGCTCTCACATTAGGGATCCAGTCATCGGGCAGTTTGCCGTTCACGCTTTCGGTAAAATAATGATCCGTCATGATACGTGGTTTCCCGGTGCTATCCTCGTAAAGGCCCCTTTCCGAATAAGAGAACATAAACTGGATGACCTGGCGGGGATTACCATTGGTATCCTTTGTCACAAGCGGGTAGGCGATCAGGGAGTCAAACATCTTTTTGGAAATTTTGCCGCTGCCGATCAATCCGCCATAAAGATAGCTTTTGCCTTTAAACGTTACTTTCTTCTTCTGCGGCTGCGGCTTTTGCGCCTGCGCTACCATCATGAAAAGACTTACTGCTATTATACTGAACCCGATAGTGTACTTTTTCATTCTGAATGGATGAGAACAATAAAAAAATAATGTTGCCTGCCCAAGTTACAATAAACTCAGGCTTTCTTCCAGTGTTTTTATCTTGGCTTCGGCATCCGACTGTTTTTTGCGTTCGTTGGCAATGATTTCCGGCTTGGCATTCTGCACAAATTTTTCATTGCTCAGCTTTTTATCCACGCTTACCAGAAAGCCTTTGAGGTAATTCAATTCCTCTTCCATCTTGGCTTTTTGCATACCGGTATTTACCTCTGCATGGCTTTCGATATACAGCTTCTCCGTCTGCACCACCAGGGCCATAGCGCCGTTTACAGGGGTGGTTGTTTTTTCCAGCTTATCCGCATTCACCTGACGTTGCAATATATTGCCGGCGGCAGCATAAAAGACATCGTTTGCCGAATCTACAGACAGGGAAATAACGTCTTTCGGTTTGAGCTGGTTTTTGTTGCGGGTATCCCTGATCGCTGTGATCAATTGCTGCAGCAATTGCCCTTGTTGCAGCATCGCTTCATTGTTGGTAACGGATACCGGTAATTGACGTACAATAAGGTCTTCCTGTTGTTCTCGCAACAAATGGAACACTTCCTCGGTAAGGAAAGGCATAAAGGGGTGCAGCAATTGCATCAGCTCTTCGAAGAAGGCAACGGTATGCTCATATACTGCCTTGTCCATAGGTTCATTCATGCCGGGCTTCACCCATTCCAGGTACCAGGAGCAGAAATCATCCCATATAAGGGAGTAGATCGTTTTTAAGGCTTCGCTTAATTTAAAGTCCTTGAACAGGCCCTCGATTTGTTGCCTGGCCTCATCGATACGGGCACGCATCCAGTCTGTAGCAAACGGACTTTGTGCTGTTCCGGTATCACCGACGCGCTCTTCCCACATCTTTACCAGCTTCAGTGCATTCCATATCTTGTTGGAAAAGTTACGTCCCTGTTCGAGAAAGACCTCATCATAAAGGATATCGTTGCCCGCAGGTGAAGAGATCATTACACTAAACCTTACGATATCGGCGCCATGATCTTCGATCAATTGCAGCAGATCGGGCGAGTTGCCCAATTGCTTACTCATTTTGCGGCCCAGCTTGTCCCTGATAATGCCGGTGAAGTACACCTGGTCGAATGGTTTCTTTCCTTTAAACTCAAAGCCAGCCATCACCATCCTGGCTACCCAGAAGAAAATGATATCGGGGCCGGTTACCAGGGTATTGGTAGGGTAGTAGTAATCCAGTTCTTTATTGTTGGCATCTTCGTTCCAGCCGAAAACCTGTAAAGGCCATAGCCAGCTTGAGAACCAGGTATCCAGCACATCCTCGTCCTGGCGCAGCTCTTCCAGGGTACCATCGGCTTTATGCTTTTGGTATTCAGCCAATGCCAGCTCCGCATTTTCGGCTACGTATATATTGCCTTCCTTGTCGTACCAGGCCGGGATACGCTGTCCCCACCAGAGTTGGCGGCTGATGCACCAGTCCTTGATATTGCCCATCCAGTGGCGGTACAGGTTCTTGAACTTGGAAGGATAGAACTGTACTTCGTCCTGCATCACCGCTTCCAGTGCCGGTGCAGCCATCTTTTCCATGTCGCACCACCATTGCATCGATAACCGGGGTTCGATTACCGCGCCTGTACGCTCCGATACGCCTACCTGGTTGGTATAGTCTTCCTGCTTTACAAAATTGCCGGAAGCTTTCAGGTCTTCTACTATTTTTTTACGTACGGCAAAACGGTCTTCACCGATATACAGTTGTGCCGCTTCGCTTAAAGTACCGTTGGGGTTAAGCGTATCTACTACTTCCAGCTTGTGCTTTAATCCCAGGTTATAGTCGTTGATGTCGTGAGCGGGTGTTACCTTCAACGCCCCGGTACCAAATTCCTTATCGATATACTCGTCGAAGATGATCGGTATCCTGCGATTGATGAGTGGTACAAAACAGAACTTGCCTTTCAGGTGGGCATAGCGCTCGTCGTCGGGATGTACACACACCGCCGTATCGCCCAGTATCGTTTCGGGACGTACTGTGGCTATCGTAATGTATTCTTCTTTGTCGCTGTCGATCCTGTACTGTACATAAGTCAGCTTGGAATTGGTTTCCTTGTGCAATACTTCTTCGTCGCTGAGCGCGGTAAGGGCCTGCGGGTCCCAGTTGATCATCTTTACGCCCCGGTAAATATTGCCTTTGCCATACAGCTCCACAAATACACGCATCACCGCCTTGTAATAAGCATCGTCCATGGTAAAGTGGGTACGCTCCCAATCGAGCGAACAGCCCAGTTTCTTTAGCTGTTGCAGGATAATGCCGCCGTACTTTTCTTTCCACTCCCAGGCATATTTCAAAAATTCGTCGCGGCTCAGGTCGTTCTTGTCGATTCCTTTTTCACGCAACATACCTACTACCTTGGCTTCAGTGGCAATGGACGCATGGTCGGTACCGGGCACCCAGCAGGTATTGAAACCCTGCATCCGTGCGCGGCGCAGCAATATATCCTGTACCGTATTGTTGAGGGCATGACCCATATGCAGCACACCGGTTACATTGGGCGGCGGCATGACTATGGTATAAGCCGGCCTTTCGTCCGGTTCGCTATGAAAGTATCCCTTGTTGTTCCAATGTTCGTACCATTTCTGTTCAATGGCCTTCGGTTCGTAGTTTTTACTCAGTTCCATGTAGGTAGCAATGCGACGGCAGAATTGTATGCCTGCCCATTTTAAAAATGTAAGTTGCAAAAATAGCGATTTGCAGCCAAGAAAGGAAGTGCCGGGCGTACAACAAGTTCAGCTACAAAATTTTAGTTAACCATTTTTTGTGATGGATTATTTCGCTATCTTTGAGACATCAAAACTTAAAATATGAAAAAAATAGCGTTATTATTAGGAGCTGCCTTTATGTTGGGTACAGCTACATATGCCTGCGATGGCCATAAAGAAAAAGATGGCAAAGGCAAAAAAGAAGCTTGCTGCTCCAAGGACAAAAAGGATGTAGCAGGAAAAGATAAAGCTTGCTGTAAAAAAGGCGAAGGTAAAACGGCTACTGCCAACGATGCCAAGAAAGCGCCTACCAAAGAAGTGAAAACTACAGCTACGGTAGCTAAGAAATCATAATACGCTGTAAAGCTATATACACCATTAAGGCCGGACTACTTGTCCGGCCTTAATGCTTTGGTACCGGGCCGCCTGCGTTTTCTGCGTTCTTTCTTATCTTGCAGCCTTTACCTGCATCATGGTTTTTAGCAGTGCCATCTTTGTATTTTATTTTCTGCCCCTCTTCTTCCTGGCCTATTACCTCGTACCGGGGAGATGGAAGAATGTGGTGATCCTTGCAGGCAGCATTTTGTTTTATGCCTGGGGCGCACCGAGGTTTATTTTTGTGATCCTGGGCACTACAGCCCTTGATTTTTTCCTGGTACACTTAATGGACCGCCAGGCCATAGCCTGGAAAAGAAAGGCGTTGCTGGCTTTATCGGTAAGCATCAACCTGGGCTTGCTGCTTTATTTTAAATACAGCAACTTTTTTGTTGAAAATCTGAATGCAGTGCTGGCCGCGGCAGGATTAGGTACGATCCCCTGGCTCAAGCTGGTATTGCCTATCGGTATCTCTTTCTATACTTTCGAATCGCTTACTTATGTCGTGGACGTGTACCGCAGGGTACATGCGCCCTTGAAGCATTTCTGGGATTACCAGCTCTATATCATCTTTTTTCCCAAGCTGATAGCAGGGCCTATCGTGCGTTACCACGATATCGCCGATCAGATATACGACCGCTCGGAACGCAGCACGGTACCTTACCGGCTCAACGGGCTTTACCGCTTTTTCATAGGCCTGGGCAAAAAGGTGCTTATCGCCAACGTAATGGGAAGTTATGCCGACGAAATATTCAAAATGCCAGTGGCAGAGCTGGGTACGGCCAATGCCTGGATAGGCGCCCTGAGCTATACTTTCCAGATTTATTTCGACTTCTCCGGCTATTCCGACATGGCTATAGGCCTGGCCCTGATGATGGGCTTTAAGCTGCCGGAAAATTTTAATAATCCCTATACGGCTTTATCCATAACCGATTTCTGGCGGCGCTGGCACATTACCCTGGGCGCCTGGATGCGTAATTACCTGTATATTCCCCTGGGCGGTAACCGGGTAAGTGCGCCCTGGAAGCTGTATGCCAATCTCTGGATCGTATTCCTGGCTTCGGGCTTATGGCATGGCGCTGCCTGGGGCTTTATTATATGGGGCGCTTATCATGGTTTTTTTCTGGTGCTGGAACGATGGTTGCTCGGGGCCTGGCTGAAGAAGCTGGGAAAAGGGGCGGTGCTGTATTCCTTTACGGTAGTGCTCGTAGGCTGGGTGTTTTTCAGGCTGGAACATTGGAGCAGCTCCCTGGCTTACCTGCGAAGAATGTTTTCCTGGCACAAAGGGGCCATTAGCTGGGATGTACAGTATATCACGGTGGCTGGTATTGCTGCCTTTTGTTCGTTCTTCGTGCTGCTGCCCGGCGGACAACGGTTCCAGGATTATATTTATGAAAATACAAGCGCTCTGGCCCGCTACTATGCCATGGCCCTGGTCACCATACTTTTGTTTGTATTGAGCATGGGTAGCGTGCTTACCAGTAGTTTTAACCCTTTTATTTATTTCCGTTTTTAATGGCCTTTCCCAAGCAACTGAAGATATTGTTCGGCTTTCTGCTGTTGCTGCTATTGCTGCCGCTGCTGCAGCAATACCTGAACGTGGTGAAGAGCAGCCCGCTTACAGGGGTTACGGTTGCGGATACATTGCACCCGGCGCTGGGGCTGAGATCCTGGATGGATGGTACTTTCCAGGAAGGGAAGAATAATGCGGTAAGGGATAGCATCGGCTTTCGCCCCGATTTTATCCGCCTCAGCAACCAGGTCAATTATACCTTGTTCCGCAAAACGAACGCCCATGTGGTGATCGGCAAGAACAGGGACCTTTTTGAACAAGGCTATATCGATGCTTACCTGGGCAAAGATTTTGCCGGGGAGCAAAAGATCAGGGAAAGGGTAAAGAAAATGAAATACCTGCAGGATACCCTGGACAAGCTGGGCAAGAAGCTCGTTTTTATTTATGCGCCAGGCAAGCTACGGTACTGGCCCGAAGATATACCGGGATTGCAGGGCAAAAACTACAGGAGCAATTATGCCAGCTACCGGCATTGGGGCGATGAAGCGGGGTTAAGGCAGATCGACTTCAATGGTTGGTTTGTATCCATGAAAGGGAAGACCAGGCACCCCATTTTTACACGGTCCAGCATCCATTGGACGGCATACGGGGCACTGCTCGCGGCAGACAGCTTCAATAAGTTTATGACAAAAGAAGGCTATACGCTTCCTGGCATCCGCTGGAATGATGAACAGCAAGGGGCTACAGGCGCTCCCCGGTATTCGGAAGACGACCTGGAAAAGCTGCTGAACCTGGTAGCGCCCTTGCCCAAAGAACCGCTGTTTCATCCCGATATCGCTATCGATAAGAACCAGGTACCCCATAGGCCCAGCGCTATTTATATCGGGGACAGCTTTATGTGGATGTGGATAAACCTGTATATCCCCGACAACATCAATGCCACCTACCAGTATTGGAGCTACAGTGTGGAAGTATATGGACCCGGGCTTAAAAGACCTTTAAAGATGAGTGAGATCGATCCCATGAAGGAGGTATTGCAAACGGATTGGGTGATCATTATGTACACCGATTGCAACCTGACCATAGCGGGCTGGCCCTTCGTGGAAAAGGCTTATACCTACTTTAACGGCAAATAGCCGGGAAGAGGGGGGCTTAAAATGTCTAAAGCCTGTCCCATGGAACAGAGTCGGCATAGAACAGACTTCAGGGGGCATTATTCTTAGTAGAAATGAAGAAACCTTATTGTTTTTAGCGTCTCGGTTACTATAGGTGGAAAATGAAAGACAATAATGGAATTATTATTTTCCTGTATTTTTATATAGTGTAATGATAAATATGCCAAAAGTAGATGTTTGAACAATTCAGGAATAAGTTTCAGCTTGACGACTATAAATGGAACGATTATACGAGTTGCTTCCACCGGTTAGAAGTTGCTGCAAAAACCATGCTTTTGTATGAAGGCGAAGTCTCAAAAAAAATGTTCCTGATTGAAAAGGGCTGCATCCGTGTGTGGTTCAATAATAATGGAAAGGACGTTACTTCCCAGTTCTTCTTCGAGAACGAAACAGTTGGCTCTATTGAAAGTTTCCGAAAAAATATTCCGAGCCAGACAAATATTGAAACTATTGAGCCAAGTGTATTATGGTGGGTTCACAAAAAAGATCTGAACAGGATTATTGAGGAAATCAAAGAAATTCCGCAGCTAAGAGATAGGTTTATCGATAAAATTTTTGAGCGGACATTCGATTATATGAAGTATTTCATTTCGTCAATCAAAGACACGCCGCAACAACGTTATCTCACGCTGATAAAAGAAAGACCGGAAATTGTAAAACGTGTTCCGCAGCATTACATCGCTTCCTATCTCGGAATTTCTACGGTTCATCTTAGCCGTATAAAAGGGAAAATGTCAAAAGGAAAATGAGCGATATCCTACAACATAAACTCGTTAAACCTGATAAATCAATTGCGGATTTTGTTTATTGTTTCTCATCGATACAAAATCTGTCAGGCATCAGCGAAGGTGTAATTATTCCTAATGGAAGAATTGATTTGTCATTTTCCAAAACTACAAACGGTCAATTTTATATTTCACTTTTGGGTTTGGAAACAAAACCTAAACTCATATCCAAGCAAGATGTTTCCAGTTTCTTCGCCGTTAATTTTAATCCGCTTGCGGTGGAATATATTTTACAGCATTCTATTGCAGACATCCTGAACGCCGGAAAAATTTTACCTGATAATTTCTGGAATTTTAGCATAGATGATTTGAATGATTTTGATGCGTTTTGTGAAAAAGCAACAGATAAGATTCGATCACTTTTAACCACAGCAATTGATGAGCGGAAACGCAAATTGTTTGAACTGATTTTTGAAACTAACGGCGAAATGTCTGTAAGAGAACTATCCGAAAAAGTGTTTTGGAGTGCGCGGCAAATCAACCAATATTTTAATAATCAATTCGGACTTTCATTAAAGGCGTATTGCAATATTCTTCGTTTCCAGGCTTCTCTTTCGCATATCAAAGAAGGTAAACTTTTTCCGCAGCTAAATTACTATGACCAATCACATTTTATCAAAGAAATTAAAAAAATGTCCGGCGCTTCGCCGAAAGAACTCCATCAAAATAAGAACAGCCGATTTTTACAATTCTTAGTTACCGACACAGAATAAATTTGCAGTATCAATTTGTAAATTATGTTGATACAGAATAAGAAAGTAGCCATTGTTGGCGGCGGGCCGGCCGGCTTAACTTTAGCCAGATTATTACAAATACAAGCTGCAAATGTAAACATTTACGAACGTGACGTAAACCGCGAAGTACGTGTACAGGGTTCTACTTTGGATCTACACGAGGGCACGGGTTTGGAAGCCATGAAGCGAGCAGGCTTGTTAGATGAATTTTATAAATATCATCGCCCTGTTGCGAGTAAAATGCTTCTGGTAAATAAAGACCTCAATATAAAATTCGACGACCACAACTTTGCCCAGATTACTTCGGAGCTTCGCCCTGAAATTGACCGGGCACCGCTACGTAATATTTTATTGGATTCACTGAAATCCAGTACCGTTGTATGGAACAGCCATTTTGTTTCAATGGAAAGGCGACAAAACGGTTGGCTGCTGCATTTTGAAAACGGAACAAATGCTTATGCCGATTTGGTGATTGCTGCCGACGGCGCAAACTCAAAAGTACGTCCTTATCTGAGCGATATAAAACCAATCTATTCGGGAATTACCTTGATTGAAGGAAATATTTATGGAGCAGAAAAAAATGCGCCTAGACTTTTTTCTTTTGCAAAAGGCGGCAAAGTAATGGCGTTTGACAACGAACAATTTATTGGTTATGGAACCAAAGGCGATGGTTCCATAATGTTTGTGGCTTGTTTCAAATGTCCTGAAAATTGGCTTAAAGAAAGTAACATTGATTTCAAAAACAAGGAGCATGTTTTGACATTTTTCAAAAAAGAATTTACTGCTTGGAGCGATGACTGGCAAGAGTTTTTTACCTGTTATAATGTGCATTTTACACCACGGCCGCAATATTATTTTCCGTTCGATCAAAGTTGGGAAGCCCAGGAAAGCATTACAATGATCGGCGATGCAGCACACCGAATGCCGCCGTTTGCAGGCGAAGGCGCAAATGTTGCCATGCAGGATTCATTTGAACTGGCGGAAATTTTGACGGGCAATGAATTTCCTGACCTTAAAACTGCCATCGCTCATTTTGAAAAAGATATGGTTAAAAGAGGTGCGGCAGCTACGAAAGATACCTTGGAAAACACCGGAAGAATGTTCTCAAAAAACGCATTGGAACAGATGATCGGTTTTTTCAATCAGGTACAACGAAAAATTTGATAACAAATGTTATTGCCAGCCCAAAAGCTGGCTTTTAATTTTGTGTTATAAAATTATTCAAAATGAAAGCAGCAGTAGTATTTCAAAAAGGCGCATTGCCAACATATACAGAAGATTTTGCTGAGCCAAAAGTGCAAGACGAAAATGAATTATTGATTTCGGTAAAAGCCTCTGCCGTAAAAAACCTTGACAAAATGCAGGCAAGCGGAAAGCATTATTCTACGCAAAACGAAGCATTTGCAGCAAAAGTTGTAGGCGGAGACGGTGTTGGCTTTTTGCAAGATGGAACACGGATTTACGGAATCGGTATAAGCGGAATGATTGCCGAAAAAGCCAGTGTAGAAGAAAGCAGAATGGTAAAGTTGCCTGAAAATATTGATGACGCAGTGGCGGCTGCCTTACCCAACGCTGTAATGGGTTCGGCAATAGCATTGCGTTTTAGAGCGGCTTTGCAAGATGGAGAAACGGTTCTAATTAATGGCGCAACAGGTGTTACTGGGAAAATTGCAGTGCAGATTGCCAAACATTATGGCGCAAAAAAAGTGGTTGCGACAGGCAGAAATGAACAGTCTCTGAAAGAATTATTGGTATTGGGTGCAGATGAAATCATCTCGCTCAAACAAGAGGATGAGGCGTTTGCTTCACAACTGAAAAAGCTACATCAAGAAAAGCCTATTGACGTGGTAATTGATTATTTGTGGGGAAAAAGCGCAGAACTCATTCTGTCGGCACTAAAAGGCAACGGCGGTTTTTCGCATCGTACACGCTACGTTACTGTTGGCGGAATGATGGGCGACTCGATTACCTTATCTTCTTCTATTTTACGAAGTACCGATATTCAGATTTTAGGGTCGGGCTTGGGAACATGGACACGGGAAGAAGTGAAGTTATTGTTCACGGAAATACTTCCTGAAATGTTTCAACTTGCAGCGGACAACAAACTGAAAATTGAAACGGTAAATATTCCACTTAAGGACATTGAAACGGCTTGGGAGATGAATATTGACGGAGGAAAACGCCTGGTGGTGGTGATTTGACATAGTATGGCACTGTCATTTACTTCCGCTATCCGGCCTTGTTGCAACTGCAGTACGGTCAGGTGCCGAAGGGCATGCCTGTGTGGATGCACCGCAAAAAGGAGAAAGAGGCCCAACGGTGCCAATGATAGGATACATCGGGTGTATCTATGAGGAGATGGGTTAGGGAGACAGCTAGCAGGTATTAACTCAGCCAGACCCAGGCGGATGGGTCTGGCTAAGCTAACCAAAAATTGTCCATGAAGAGTACCCTCTTTGAACGGCAATAATACCCAAGATGCAACAAACACTCATGCTACGCAAGTTGCATGAGTGTTTGTTGCCTATACGCACGGATAGTCAGTTATTCTTTAACCAGTTTGATCCTGTTCCTGCTGCCATCGGCATGGGTTACCTGCAATAGATAGATGCCTGGCGCAAGATCGCTGATGTCGATGGATACGGAAGGTTGTGCCACCATTTGCTGCCTCTTTACAAATTGCCCGTTAGCCGCAAAAACAGCGGCTTCCGTCGCAGTGCCTTTACTGTTGATGGTGATACGGTCCCTGGCCGGGTTGGGGAATACGGCTATACTCTGTTGTGTGGTGCAGGAAAGTCTTGTTTCTACCACTGTGCTGTACTTATAACCTCCGTCGATATCCTGCATGTTAAGCCGGTAAAAAAAACTGCCCTCGCTGCCGGGCTTGTCGGTATAAGTGTAGGTATTGCTCTTGCCGGCATCCAGCGTGGCGATCCTGTCGAAATGCGTTCCGTCGTTGCTTCTTTCGAGTTCAAAACGACCGAAGTTCCTGGCATCGGCAGCAGTCCAGTCCAGTTGGACCGCACAATCTTTTATGGTGGCTCCGAAGGTTTGCAAGGTTATGGGGAGCGGCACTATATTGATGGTGATATTGCTCCTGTTGAGCTGGAAGAAGACGTTGTTGGCCGCTTTGACTTTAACCCGGGCCTTGTTGGAAGCGGGTAATACGCCGGGTATGGTGACCGAAGCGCTGCCGTTGTTGGGTACATTGGCCGCCAGGGTATAAGGAAAGGTTTTGCCGCTGTCGACCGATAAGTAGATTGATACATTGGCAGCGTTGATCGGTGCTGCCGTAGTATTGGCTACGGCCCAGGTTACCGTCTGTGTAGAGCCATTGGTCCAGGTAGTGGCTGTAGCCTGGGAAGTCACTTTAAAGGTATCGGTACCGGGGGATACCACGTTCAGGGTTATGGTATCGGTATCGAAGGAAGAATTGAAGCAGCCCCAGCCCTGGTACACATCGCGGGTAGTGAGGATGAACTTAAGCGTACGGGCTGCATTGGGCAATCGTTCTCCTTTATAGCTATAATTGCCTGCCAGTAACTGGTTGATCGTGGGGAAAACTCTCGTAGGTGATGTGCTGGGAGTAAAAGAACGGAAAAAGGGCATGAGGTTGTTGCTGGCATTCCAGGCCAGGCCAAAGCCGCCGAGGTCCCATTCTTCCCAGCAATACGTAAGTGTATCTACAGTGGCATCCGTTACTGCAGGCGCTGTAAGCTCAAAGGGCGTCCATAAGGGGATAGAATAGCTTTGCGTAAAATGAGGATAGGTATTGGGCACATTGGTAGAGGCGGTAAGGGTAGGGCAGGAACCTCCTGTAGCCACATTGTTGATAAAAGTGGTGATATTGCGAAGGCTTACTGCATGGAAATAGGCATCGCTATTGCTCTGGAGGTCGTCGGTGCCGCAAATGCCGGCATAAGCCATAATAGTAGAACCGCTGCCCGGCTCGAAGGCCATCGTACTGTTGCCATTCCCCGAACAGGAGCCAAGGCTGGAATTGAAGGTATGGTCGGAGCCGAACTGATGTCCCATCTCATGTGCTACGTAATCGATCGCAAAGGCATCGCCTACGGGATTGGGCAGGCCGGTTTCACCTTGGGCTTTGAAACTGTTGTTGCATAAGACACCCAGGCTGGCAAGACCGCCGCCGCCCGTGCTGAACACATGGCCTATATCATAATTGGCCGTACCGATCCGGGCGGTCACCGTGGTTTGGTTTTGCGTCAGGAGGGCATTGGGATCGTTATTGGTATAAGGATCAGTGGCGGCATTCAGGAAAACTAAAGTGTCGGTATTGGCCACAAGCATCATGGTTGCTGCAAATTCTCTTTCATAAACGCCGTTTACCCGGTTCATGATGAGTACCATCTGTGCCAGCACGCTGGCCGTAGTAGGTGTAGCGCCGCCCACAGCCGCAGCATACTCGCCGGTACAGGCCAGGGCGAGGTCGTATCTTTTTCTTTGGGTGCCGTTGGTTCTTCCGGCTGTAGGTCCCTCTGTATTGTCGGGAAGCGCTGCACTTTCTTCGCCGGAAACACCGCAGGTCATGCCGGAGAGCCTGGGGTAATCCTTTTTGTAATAGCATAGGTAATTACCATCTTCCACATCGCTGTAAGGGTCGATGAAATAAGTGCTGTTGCCGTCATAAATCATGGCATGAAACCCCGCAGGGGAAAAATCGATCTTGGCCGTTACCCGCCTGTCGTCCGTAGCCTCGCCTGTAAATGTTTTGATGCCGGGGTATTTTTGGGCAAGGGCAGGGGCCATCATCGACGATTGCCATATCTTAAAGTCCCTGCTGCCCCCATCGGGCGTAGGTAGGGTAATGACCTGGCCTTCCTGCGGATTTTCATTTAAGGCAAATAGCCGGTTCTTTAAAGCCAGGGTACTAAGCACATAGGTCTTGTATTGCCGGGGAAACAGGTTTTGTTTGCCGCCGGCCTGTACCAGTTGCGGGTGTACCGGTTGCCAGTATTCATCGAGCCCGGCCCGGGCCGAAAGGGCGGTACATACAATCGCTAAAAGAAAAGTGGTAAATTTTTGAAGCATACATCGGGTTTTATGAGTAAGTAAAATGATTAAGATCATTCAGGGATACCGGCAAAACAGCAATCCGTAGCCGGTCAAAATAAAAATCAAAATGTTGCTGAAGAGAAAAGCACCGTTGCGATAAACCGTATCCTGGCTGTAAAAAGAGCTCCCTGTCGGAAGCGGCTGCATATTACAAAAAATAAGCTGATCATTGCTGACCAGCTTATAAAGTTATTGCAAAAAAAGTGAAATTGTTACGCTTCCTGCATATAGGCTTCTGTAGGCTCGCAGGTACAGATCAGGTTACGGTCGCCCACCGTGTTGTTGACACGGCCAATGGAAGGCCAAAACTTGCTGGCTTGCACATAATGCAGCGGGAAAGCGGCTGTTTCGCGGCTGTAAGCATGGTTCCAATCGGAACTGATTACTGCTACCTGGGTATGCGGTGCGTTTTTAAGCGGGTTGTCTTTAGTATCGGCTTTGCCGTTCTCGATAGCCCTTATCTCTTCCCTTATCGACAGCATGGCGTCGCAGAAGCGGTCTAGCTCGGCTTTATCCTCACTTTCTGTAGGTTCGATCATAATAGTGCCTGCTACGGGGAAGCTCATGGTAGGCGCGTGGAAGCCATAGTCCATAAGGCGCTTGGCAATGTCTTCGGCCTCTATCTCTGCTGTTTTCTTGAACGGGCGCAGGTCTACGATGAACTCATGCGCGCAAGTACCGTTAGATCCGGAATACAGGATCGGGTAATCGTTCTGCAGGCGGGATTTCATGTAGTTGGCATTCAGGATGGCATACTCGGTAGCTTTCTTTACACCAATGGGTCCCAGCAGGCGGATATAAGCATAGCTGATGAGCAGGATAGACGCTGAACCGTAAGGAGCGGCAGATACACCATTTTGCCAGTTGGTATTGTTGCTGGTATCCTGTCCGAATACGTGGCCGGGCAGGAAGGGTTTCAGGTGCTCGGCTACACAAATGGGGCCCATGCCGGGACCACCGCCGCCATGCGGGATAGCGAATGTTTTGTGCAGGTTCAGGTGGCATACATCGGCACCTATATAACCCGGAGCCGTAAGGCCTACCTGGGCGTTCATGTTGGCACCGTCCATATATACTTGTCCGCCATTTTCGTGAATGATGGCAATAATATCTTTTACGCTTTCTTCGTAGATGCCGTAGGTAGAAGGGTAGGTGATCATCACACCGGCTAGGTTAGTCGCATGTTGTTCAGCCTTGGCTTTAAGATCGGCTACATCGATATTGCCGTTTTCCAGCGCTTTTACCACTACTACTTTATAGCCTGCCATTACCGCAGAAGCAGGATTGGTACCGTGGGCCGAGATCGGAATCAGGATCACATCGCGGTGATTATCGCCACGGCTTTCGTGGTAACCGCGAATGGCCAGCAGGCCGGCATATTCGCCGGAGGCGCCGCTGTTAGGCTGCAGGCTACAGGCTGCAAAACCGGTGATCTCGCTCAGGTATTGTTCCAGTTCCCTTACGATCTGCATATAACCTTTGGCCTGGTCTACAGGTGTAAAGGGATGTATCTTGCTCCAGTGGCTCCAGCTCAGCGGGATCATTTCGGTGGCCGCATTCAGTTTCATGGTGCAGCTTCCCAGGGAGATCATACTGGTGTTCAGGCTCAGGTCCTTGTTCTCCAGGAATTTGATATAGCGCATCATCTGCGTTTCGCTGTGGTGCGCATTGAACACGGCGTGGGTAAGGTAAGCCGAAGTACGTACCAGCGCAACCGGAACGCCTTTCAGGTTATTTTCTTCGTTTACCTCGTAGCCTACAGCGCCTTCAACCAGGTTAAGGGCATTGATGATATTGGCCAGGTCTTCAAAATTGGTGGTTTCGTCCAAAGAAATACCGATGAGGCCTTCGGGGAAATACCGGAAATTAATATCGAAGGAAAGTGCTTTTGCTTTGATCTCGGCTACCTTATCGGTTTTGATCACGATGGTATCAAAGAAAGATTCGGAAACCAGGGTATGACCGGCCTCAGTTAAGGCATCGGCCAGCGTTTGTGTAAGGGCATTTACCCTCAGGGCTATATTTTTCAAGCCGGTAGGGCCATGAAATACGGCGTACATCGCGGCCATATTGGCCAACAGGGCCTGGGCCGTACAAATATTGGAAGTCGCTTTTTCCCTTTTGATATGCTGCTCGCGGGTTTGCAGGGCCATACGTAAGGCGCGGTTGCCATGAGCATCTACGCTGATACCTATGATACGGCCCGGGATAGCGCGTTTGAATTCATCTTTACAGGAGAAGAAGGCAGCATGTGGTCCGCCAAAGCCCAAAGGCACGCCAAAACGCTGAGCTACGCCAAAAGCGGCATCAGCACCCAGTTCACCGGGAGGTGTAAGTAACGTAAGCGCCAGCAGGTCGGTGGCCATACCTACGTAAGCACCTACGGCATGCACCTGGCCTATAAAATCGCGGTAATCTTCTACCGAACCTTTATCGTTGGGATATTGGATCAGTGCGCCGAAGTATTGGTTGTCGATAACGGCGGTTTTGTAATCGCCGAAAACAACCTCGATATGTAAAGGCAATGCGCGGGTAACCACTACGTCTTTGGTCTGCGGGAACATCTCGTTATCGATAAACAATTTCGGACGTTCGGGATTATCATGGTTTTTGTTCAGGGTATGGAAGAACATCGCCATGGCTTCGGCCGCAGCCGTAGCCTCATCCAGCAACGAAGCATTGGCTATAGGCAATGCAGTAAGGTCGCTCACCACGGTCTGGAAGTTCAGCAGGCTTTCCAGGCGGCCTTGTGCAATCTCGGCCTGGTAAGGTGTGTATTGCGTGTACCAACCCGGATTTTCAAAAATGTTGCGGAGAATAACGCTGGGGGTATGGGTATCGTAATAGCCCTGCCCGATATAAGTTTTGGAAACTTTGTTTCCAAGAGAAATATTTTTCAGTTGGCGGAGGTATTCCGCTTCGCTCAAGGCAGCAGGCAGGTCCAGGGGCTTAGGCAACCTGATCGATTGGGGTACTGTTTTGCCGATCAGCTCGTCCAGGCTGTCGATGCCAATGGTTTCAAGCATTTCGCGGGTTTCCTGCTCACCAGGTCCTATATGACGTTGGAGAAATTCGTGCTGCAATTGAGCAAAAAGATTCATAGAAGAGAGATAGAAAAATGAAAGAATGCGCAAAATTAGGATAAAGTAGCAGAATTATGAAACGGTTATCTTTTCTTTTAGCCCCGGAAAACCTGATCCTGCTATTACAGGAACTTATAGAGGGGCATTTATACATCCGGGGACGCTGCAAGCAGCGTCCCCGGATGTATAAATATTTAAAGCTAGATGCTGTTAAGGGCAAAGCACTGTAGGCGGTGGGCAATTGCAGGTATTCAATGTGGGACAGTGATTGCTTTCGGCCACGCAGCAGTTGACCGGGTTGCTGGGTTGTGTAGGGCAGGCAAGCTGTGTGTTACAGGGCTGTGCGCAGGATAATGCCGGTTGGGTATGACAGGCCAGGCAATCGCTGGCACCGGTACCACCACCCATCACGGCTTGGGCGTTATGGAGCGCTGTTACTGTTTCTTTGTTCAGGTTCAATTTCCGATCTAAACGAATTGTTTTCTTTTTCATATTATGTTTATTAAATGTGAACAACAAAGATAAAAAGGCACACTGCAGCTTTTTTGCAGTAAGGATAATTTTTTATGGCAGGATGGCACGTAGGGGAATTGTCGTTTGGGTTGTCTCGTTAATCTGACAATGGTTGATCACAGGTGATAGCGGCTAATGTCCGGAATTGTAACATTTCTGCGATTTTCCCGATTCATGAGAGCCTGCCACAAATGACATCAAAAACACAATTTAATGTTAAGGTAAGTACTATGCATTGCAAAGTACCTATCTTTGTCTTGTAGTAGGCAAAAAATAATACTATACACATGAAACCAATAAATATACTCATCCTCGCAACAAGTTTATTATCAGCTATTAATGCAAAAGCCCAATCTTCCGGAGCCATTACAGGCCAGGTAAAAGATGAACACAATAAACCATTAGAAGCTGTTACGGTATCGCTGCTCAAGGCTGGCGACAGCAGCCTGATCAAAGCTGCTATTACCGATACCTCGGGTCTGTTCGAAATCGAACGGGAAGCGGGAGGCCAGTTTCTCCTGAGCTATACCAGTATGGGATATGGCAAAGCTTATTCGGCGCCGTTCCAACTGGAAACAGGCGGCGGCTTCAAAGTGCCTGCTTTGCAACTGATGCCCGAGGATCATAAGATTGCCGATGTGGTGATTACTGCCCGTAAGCCTATGGTGGAAGTAAAGCCCGGCAAGATCGTGTTTAACGTCGAAGGAAGCATTAATGCCACCGGCAGCAATGCCCTCGAACTGTTGCAGAAAAGCCCCGGCGTGCAGGTCGATAATAACGACAACATCAGGATGAAAGGCAAATCGGGCGTCAATATCTATATCGATGGCAAAATGACCCAGCTCGACAGTAAGGGCCTGGCCGATTACCTGAAAAGCATCAACAGCAACGACATTGAAGCAATCGAGATGATTGCCAGCCCCGGTGCCAAATACGATGCGAGCGGTAACGCAGGGGTAATCAATATCAAACTGAAAAAGAACAAGAAATTCGGCGCCAATGGTAATGTGGACCTGGGTCTCGTGCAGGGTAAAACGCCCAAAGGCAATGCCGGTGCAAGCCTTAATTACCGCGATGCCAAACTGAACGTTTTTAGCAATGTAAGCTTCAATGCCGGCAAAAGGGAAAATGAACTGCACATGTATCGTATCCAGAACGGTAACGGTTTTGACCAGAATACGCTGATGACGAATATCAGGAGAACACTGAACGTAAAAGCAGGCGCTGATTACTTCCTGGATAAAAAGAATACCATCGGTATATTGGTCAATTCCGGGTTTACCAACGGAAGCTTTCTGTCGGAGAGCGCAACAGATATATACGACCAGGCATCGGGCCAGTTGCAGCAGAAACTGAAGGCGGGTAACGATGCGCCCATGACCCGGACCAATGCCAATTTTAACCTCAATTATCGCTATGCCGACGACAGCAGCGGTACCGCGATCAGCTTTGATGCGGACTATGGTTTGTTTCACAGCACCAGCAAAAGCTACCAACCCAATCATTATTACAGTTCGGGCGATCAGTTCATGTACACGATCGTCAATGGTAATAATGCCCCTACGGACATTAAAATATATACGGCCAAGCTGGATATAGAAAACAAGCTCTGGAAAGGTAAGCTGGGCTATGGCCTCAAAACGGCCCTGGTAAAGACCGACAACGCTTTTGACTTTTTTAAGTACACCGATAATGTACCTGTAAGAGACCTGCGCCTGAGCAATAGCTTTGCCTATTCCGAAAATGTAAATGCGGCCTATGTGAACTATGATGTGGCCCTGGGTAAAAAATGGAACCTGCAGGCCGGCCTTCGCCTGGAGCATACTAACAGTAAAGGGGAGCTGAGCCGCGCCGATGGCGTACAACAGGCCGACAACCTGGTAAAGCGCAATTATGTCGATCTCTTTCCCAACGCCGTGTTGAACTATACCCTCACACCCGATCATGTATTGGGCATCGGTTACAACCGCAGGATAGACCGTCCCGATTACCAGGACCTGAACCCCTTCGAAAACAAGCTGGACCAGATGACCTACGAGAAAGGTAACGCCTTCTTAAGGCCGCAGTACACCGATAATATCGAACTGACCTATGTATTCAAATCGCTCGTAAACGTAAGCGCAGGCTACAGCTACGTAAAAGACTATTCCGTAATGGTAACCGATTCGATCAACGGCAATGCCACCTTTATACAAGAGCAGAACATCGCCTCCCAGAAGATATACAGCCTTAACATCGGTTCGCCTTTGCCCATTGCCAAATGGTGGAACGGCTATATCAACCTCTGGTACAATTACCAGGTAATGCAAGGCTCGTTCAACAATATCAATGTCGATCTCAGCGCCTCGGGTTATGGCGCCTATATGCAGCAAACCTTTACGCTAGGCAAAGGATATACCGCCGAAGTAAGCGGTTGGTTCGATGGTAAAGGGTTGGAAGGCACCTGGAGCAAAAAGGCCATGGGCTCGCTGGACCTGGGTTTGCAAAAACGGTTCCTGAAAGATAAAGCAACCGTTAAGCTCTCTGTTACCGATGTGCTGGGCACCACCAAATTCAGGGGAGGCAGCAATTATAGCGGTACCAATATAACCATCAACCAGCAGAACGAAAACCAGACCGTACGCCTCAACTTCAGCTACCGCTTCGGCAGCAACCAGATCAAAGGCGCCCGCCAGCGCAAAACCGCTTCGGAAAGTGAAGGACGCAGGATTAAGTAGGGAGATTTGAGATGTTAGACTTTAGATATGAGATATTAGAGGTTTGAATTTTACAAGAGCTTACAAGAGCTTACATTTTTCTCTGAAAAACTTCGGATATCTATAAAAAATGAGGCTGCCCTCCAAAGCGGGCAGCCTCATTTTTATTATTTGTTACGGTCAACTAATTATTCCCCTCCAATCGCTACATCTCTCATTAATCATTGTGCTACAATCAACTAATTACCAACTACTTATCGCTACATCTAGTGTCTGACATCTAACATCTCATATCTAAAATCTAACCTCACATCTCAAATCTCATACGTCATACCCTCCGCTGTCACCTCCACATCCGGGAAAATAGCGCTGGCCTCCGTATAAAAAGCCGTCAAATCCTGGTATTTGGAAGAAAAATGCCCCAGAAATAAGCGTTTGGCACCGGCCGCTTTAGCCAGTTCGGCCGCCTGGGCCGCAGTACTATGAAAACGTTCCGTAGCCCTTTCCCGCTGGTCGTCCAGATAAGTACTTTCGTGGTACATCGCATCGGCCCCTTCGATATGCGAAAGAAAAGAATGCGTGTACAAAGTATCGGCGCAATAAACATACCGCTTATCGCCCGGCCCGGGCTCCGTTACCCATTCGTTTTTGACCAGGAACCCATCCCGCCTGGTATAATCATCTCCTTGCTTCAGGTGAGGATAAAAAGCGGCGGGAACCTCGAACGCTTTGCACTTTTCGGGCAATAATTTACGGCCGCCGCTTTTGGCGGTAAAGGAAAAGCCGTGACAAGGAATACGATGTTCTACAGGAAAAGAATGTACCGCATAATGAGGCGTATCGACCAAAAGCCTGGCCTCGCCAGCTATTAACGGCGTAAAAATAATCTCGTAAGGTAAAATAGTATTGGCTACGGATAAATGCAGGTCTACAATATCCTTGAGCTGTGGCGGGCCATACAAATGTAGCGCTGCCGTACGCCCCATAAGCCCCATGCTGGTGAGCAGGCCAATGAGGCCGAAATAATGATCTCCGTGCAAATGGCTGATAAAAATGTAATGGATACGCCTGCGCCTGATGTTGTAACGCTGCATCTGTATCTGGGTGCCCTCCCCGCAATCCAGGAGAAACTGTTGCTCCCTGATATCGATTACCTGCGCGGTAGGGTGCCGGTCGTAAGCCGGCAACGCAGAATTATTGCCCAGGATAGTGACCTTGATCGTCATCATATATGATTACCGGAACACCTGTATTTAAGACTCGCCCAAAAGGTCGCGTTCCAGAACCTCCATGCTGATAATGTCGATAGCCTCGATCAGGGTAGGCGTAATATTAAGGCTCAGGTGGTACTGGCCCTTTTTCAGGGTCTGCATCACGCTATCTTCCGGGGAACTGAATACCAGTGATCCTCCGTTATTGTATACTATATGGTTAAGGTCGAGCAATACATCGCCTGACGCCATGTCCATGCTATTGATATTTTGCAGGTCGATTACGAAATTATGGCTGCCCGTTTCCCTCGCTTCCGTCACCTTTTGTCGTATTACTTCTGCCAAATTAACACTTAAATCACCCGAACCCGGCGTAATTACAGTGTAAGTTGGTTTGGTATCAATTTTGAATTCCATTTTACTGTGATTGTTATTGGTATATTGACTATACGGGATAAAAAAGGTTCAAATGTAATTTAAAAATGCGGAAATAATACTGCTCGCAAATCCTTCCTTTATCACTGCAAGATTCATCGATCAATAATTATCAAATTTTTCTAACTTAGCATTCAATAATAACAACTGTTTGCCTTCAAAAGAACAATATCTTTGAGTCAATATAAATGACGAAAAATAACTGCCATACCTTGGCAACAAAGCAGCCTGTTTTGTGTTGATGGGTACAGCAATCTTTAAAAGCAAACATTAATCTGCAATATCCTCATGGATTCTAATTTCTCACCGAAAGTAAAAGAGATCATATCCTACAGCCGCGAAGAGGCCTTGCGTTTGGGAAATGACTTTATAGGAACGGAACATTTATTACTTGGCCTTATACGCGAAGGAGAAAGCCTGGCAATGCGTATCCTGCAGTCGCTTAAAATCGACCTGTTCGACCTGCGCAAGGAAGTGGAAGTGGTGATAAAAGACAAAGGAAGTCGCACCATTGCCAACCTGAATAGCCTGCCGCTTACCCGCCAGGCCGAAAAAGTAATCCGTATTACAGTACTCGAAGCCAAAACGCTGAAGAGCCGCACTGTAGAATCTGAACATTTAATGCTCTCTATTTTGAAAAATAAAGAAAATCCGGCCGCTCAGATACTCAACCACTACGAAGTGGACTATGAGCGCTTTAAAAATGAACTGAGCATACTCCAGGGCGAAATGCCGGGAGCGGAGTACACCGGCAACGATCCGGGCGGCTCCGAAGAATTTGACGATGAAGAACGTCGTCAGTACCAGCAAAGGCAACGCCAGGGCGGAGCTGCAACGGGCAACGTAAAATCCAAAACACCGGTGCTCGATAACTTTGGCCGCGACATTACCCGCATGGCCGAACTGGGAAGCCTGGACCCCATCGTGGGCCGCGAGCAGGAGATCGAGCGCGTATCGCAAATACTCTCCCGCCGCAAGAAAAACAACCCGATCCTGATTGGCGAGCCGGGCGTAGGTAAAACCGCTATCGTGGAAGGCCTGGCCCTGCGTATCGTGCAACGTAAAGTATCCCGTATCCTGTTCGATAAACGTGTAATCAGCCTCGACCTTGCTGCCCTGGTAGCCGGTACCAAATACCGTGGCCAGTTTGAAGAGCGTATGAAGGCGATCATGAACGAGCTGGAAAAGAACCGCGACGTGATCCTGTTTATCGACGAGATTCATACTATAGTTGGTGCAGGTGGCGCTTCTGGTTCGCTCGATGCCTCCAATATATTCAAGCCGGCGCTTTCCCGTGGCGAGCTGCAATGCATAGGTGCTTCCACCCTCGACGAGTACCGTATGTACATCGAGAAAGATGGCGCTTTAGACCGTCGTTTCCAGAAAGTGCTGGTAGAACCGCCAAGCGTGGAAGAAGCCATTACCATATTGAACAACATCCGTCCTAAATACGAAGAGTTCCACAACGTGACTTACGATAAGGATGCGATCGAGGCTTGTGTGAAGCTGAGCGACCGTTATATGACCGACCGCCTGCTGCCCGATAAAGCTATCGACGTGATGGATGAAGTAGGGGCCCGCGTACACCTGAAAAATATCAATGTGCCTAAAAATATCCTGGACCTGGAAAAGAAGATCGAGGATATTAAGCTGGAGAAAAATAAAGTGGTAAAAAGCCAGCGTTTTGAAGAAGCCGCTTCGCTGCGGGACAAGGAAAAACGCCTGGGCGAAGAATTGGAAAAGGCCAAAGGCGAATGGGAAGAGGAAGTGAAACACAAACGCTATCCTATCCATGAGGAAGACATAGCCGAAGTAGTGAGCATGATGACTGGCATACCCGTAATGCGCATGGTGGAAGCCGAAAGCGAGAAACTGCGCCGTATGAGCGACGACCTGCGTGGCATGGTAGTAGGCCAGGACGATGCGATAGGCAAAACCGTAAAAGCGATACAAAGAAACAGGGTAGGGTTGAAAGATCCGAAGAAACCGATCGGTTCCTTTATCTTCCTCGGTCCTACGGGGGTAGGTAAAACAGAGCTGGCTAAATCGCTGGCACGCTACCTCTTCGATAGTGAAGATGCCCTGATCCGGGTGGATATGAGTGAGTATATGGAAAAATTCTCGCTGAGTCGCCTGATCGGTGCGCCTCCCGGCTACGTAGGCTACGAAGAAGGCGGACAGCTTACCGAGAAAGTACGCCGCAAGCCTTATTCTGTAGTGCTTTTGGATGAGATCGAAAAAGCGCATCCGGATATCTTCAACATCCTGTTGCAGGTATTGGACGATGGTCAATTGACCGACGGCCTGGGTCGTAAGGTGGATTTCAAAAACTCCATCATCATCATGACATCCAATATCGGCGCCCGCCAGTTGAAAGATTTCGGAGATGGTGTTGGTTTTGCTACCGCAAATAAAATATCTTCTGCCGAAGAAAACAACCGTTCCGTGATCGAAAGGGCCCTGAAACGTACGTTCAGCCCCGAGTTCCTGAACCGTATCGACGACGTGATCATCTTCAACCAACTGAACGAAGAGCATATCAACCTCATCATCGACATCATTATGAAAGATGTACTGAAAAGGATGAATACGCTTGGGTTCACCCTGGAACTGACCGACGAAGCGCGGAAGTTTATTGCAGAAAAAGGTTATGACCAGCAGTTCGGTGCCCGTCCGCTGCACAGGGCTATCCAGAAATACCTGGAAGATCCGCTGGCCGAGGAAATCCTGAACCACAACATCAAGGAAGGCGATAAAGCCATTGCCGACTATGATAAGGCCCAGGAAAAGATCGTCTTCAGCGTATCGAAAGGAAAGGATAAAAAAGAAAAGACAGAAACCAAAGAGTAGTTTTTTTGAAAGTGTCATAAAATGCAACGGCCCGGTATGAACCGGGCCGTTGCATTTTATGAATGGTGTATCTGTTGCAGATATTTTTCAAAGTCGGGATAACCATTTATTTCAGGTTGCTCCAGGTTTATCATTTCCCCATTGCCGGTATCAAATATTTGCCAGTCCTGCATTTTTGAAATATGGATCAATGGATAAATGGCATTTTTACCTTCAAGGTGCAACAACATATTGCCGGTAGGTTCTTCATCGTTAAAATAGCTTATCGAAAAATCGGTTCCCCTGATTTCCCTATGATCGTCATCTACGATCACGTTATCAAAGTGCTGCTGCATGGCTAAAGCGAAATCTGTAGGAACAAATAATTCGTCTTCTATTTCTTCTACAGAAGTTACTTTTTGTTTCAAATTAAAGATCATTACATCCCAGCTCATAGTGTTTTGTTTAAGGGTATATCGAATTTATGTTGTTTTGAAATACTTCTTCCAGGTTCATGTCGATAAGGACCTGGGCGATCTGATCGGTTATCTGTTTAAGGCATGATCACCGGGCCCAGCCATTTCAGCCAAAGCAAATAACCCATAACACCTCCGGATATCCCCGAAACCATAAATGTAAGTCTTTGTGGTTTTGGGATAAAGATAAAAATAACGATTGCCAGCACAAGAGTGCCGAGAGTGCCGGTTAAGATAGAAATGGTTTCACCAGGTAAATGCCAGTGGCGCGCTAATACTACTTCATCACTTCTTTGAGAAAAATGGCCTCTGAAAAGAAAAATACCTATTCCTACAGCAAGATTGGCTGTTTGCCGGAGCCAGAAGAGTGTGATGAAAATTAAGCTCCATTGCCCGAAAGACAATTTCTGTTTTGATTGAAACGATTTGCGGAACACGAAAAGAAGAAATAGGCCGATAGTTCCGGTCAGCATGGTTTGCATAGGACCGCCAAGTGTGATCAGGAACCTGTGGCTGGGTGACGGATACATACCGCCGAACCAATAAGTCGATGCATAATTAATAGCTACCTTGTAACCCAGACTTCTGGCGACAAAGTAATGCCCCGCTTCATGGCTGAGCGTACCGATAACTGTTGCGAGGATAAAACCTGCTACGAGCCCGGCTGTAAGCTTTTTATCGATAGTCATTTTTATTCCCTGTCTGGTTTTATCCTTTTGCTCAGGTAGTCAGGAAGATGTTGGATAGATGCTTGTAGCTTGAGCTTGTTCGCATCACTTTCAGTCTTATTTTTAATAGCGTCATTATAATTCTGAAACAAGAAATAAGCGATCAGCCTGTTGTAGGTATCCAGCTTGTTGTCCGCTATCATATCCAGCATTTCTTTTTCAAATATTGCCTTGTCTTTGCTCTCGGCAATAGCCCTGCCTAGTCGCCCTATACTTCCATAGTAGTGATGTTGTGCCGGATTTTCGATTCTCAGGGAAATACCCAATATTAAATCAGGCACATTAATATCCAATTCTTCAAGCTCCTTGATATAGGTTTCTCTTTGTGCCCAGGCATAGCTCCCGTCTGTCACCCTTTCAAAGCGATCGTTCATAACATCAAGATGCGCTTTTAAAAAAACTTCCCAATGGGTTGTTTCAGCGGAGAGCATGGCTATATTGACTGCATGCATTCTGGGGGAGTTATCCATACTGCAACGGCCAACTACCCGGGTGTTGCGCATTTCTTCCAATAGCTTTATTTTTTCTTTCGGGGCTAAGCTTTGCCAGTTTTCGGGTAGTTCTGTCCAGCCTTCCCTTGCATTGTCCCTGAGTTTAGCAGTCGTGGTATCGATCAGGCAATCGCTATAACCCACCCAACGGGCATATTTTGATTGTAAAGACGGGGTGCTGAAAGGTTCGGGGAAGAAGAACGCCGTAAGCGATTCCTTGGAATATGCTGTTTTCTCCTGATAAGAAAAAATCCAGCTATGCTTCATGTTTTGAAGATAACTACCCGGGAGCTGATCGTTGATGTCGACTCCGTAAGCATGGTTGGGATCTATTTCGGAATAGCTTACTTTTTCGATACCATTATAGTTAGTGTATTTATTCCTGATAACAAGTACATTTTTATCAATTTTGGCCTGCGGGTATTTTTGAACAAACTTTTCAAAAGGTATCTGGTCGTTGATATCTTTCCTGGCCTGTTTGATATTGCCGGAGTCCAGTCTTATCTTATGGCCTATAGTCTGACTTATAGCATAATAAGTCGTGTTTAAGTCACACGATTTATATTTAAGGTTAAGGGAGTCGACAATTCTTTCCAGCTTCTTCATAGTAGCTTCACTATAAATAAGGCCATTGTCGTAGGTCGTGAATTCCGTTTGGCCCAATAGCCTGGCAACGGATAGGGTGAAGGCAAGGGTAATCCATAGCTTTTTCATGGTCTTCGGATTGCGTGAGGAGAAAGGCATGCTGTATTATATGTCAAAAGACAGATAAAGAACTCAGGTGTACTAATCAGGTTATCTCATTAAACTGAGAGGAGGGGAGCGTTATTGTTTAATCCTGGTCTTTTTTGTTATGTCATAATACCTGTGAGGTTTTAAAGATGGAGATCTTTAAAACCTCACAGGTATTGGAGCCGTTTTATGCAATCTGTACGATTTACTTTTTAAGTTACAAACCAAGGTTTGTCAGTTCGGCTTTTAGCTTTGCTTCGAGTTCGGTAATGGAAGCATAAGGCAGGCAACGCTGACCTCTTGTATCAAATTTTAATTCTTTAGTGTCCTGGATAACGAGGATGGTTCTCTTTTTTAAGCCCCAGGCATAGCCCACTTCGAGATAAACATTGGGATTGGCCGTCGTCAGATCGGCTATAACAAAGTGGGCGTTGGCAATTCTTTCCTTTACAAAAGTCATCACATCACCATCGAAAGATTGAAGGTCGGCCCGCTCGCATAAATAGCCGCAAGCATTTACAGCTCCCTGTATGCCGTAGTGGTAATGGTCGTTAAATGCCTTATCAAAAGGCATGGCGACGAATATACTCTTCTTACGGTCAGAGCCCGCGGTCCTTAAAATCTCGGTAGTAGCTTCCTGTATCTCCGTCGGGTAGCCCGTGTTTTGTTTCGGGATCTCATGTTCGGGAAACAGCTCCTTAAGTACTTGTTGCAATCGTTTTGCCCTTCCCGGCGACCGTTCTACAAAAGTTATCTGGTTGAGGCCGGGCGGTATGTTATCAGATGCAATACTATCTACTATTCCCGCAAGCTGGCTTTCAAAGGCCTCGATCTCGTCCAGGCCATAACCAGGCCCATGAATCGTCATGGCAATTGTTTTTGTTGCAGGAGTGGCTTTGGCTAATGCAACAAGAGCACTTTGCCCGAATTCGCGTATTTCTTTATAGTCGAATGCTCTCAAGGGAAGAACACCAATAAAAATAATCTTTTTTGCATTCACGACCTGTTTGCTGTCCGTCAGAAAATAGCTATTAACGGCGGGTAGTTTGTTCTCGATCGAACTGCCCATTATTTCAAATTCTCTTACAATATCCCGGTCAAGACCATAGGTAGCCTGAGCATACTTCAGGACAAGACAATCCGCGCTTATCTGAAATGCATCATCATTGGTTATAGTAACCTTAATTCCTGCCATAATGATTACCTGTTCTTATTTTTTTGTTGGGTAGTTTTTGTTGCTATTAGTGCAGTGGCAGACCTTATTCTCGCCGCTTCTGGTTACATCCGCGTTCGCAGGAGGGCCCACGATATTGTGCGCAAAAGCGCTGCTTGTGCCATGATAAAGATTCATAGTTAAGGTGTTTATAGTGATATTAAATTGCTGGAAAGATATGGAGAATGAATGATATTTGAAGATACTACAGGTAATTTCCCTTTCAAAAAATGGGTAAGCTGGCTATCTGTTCATCAGCTCCTGCGCAGCGGCATTAATGTCGGGATAAAGGAAAGTGTAACCTTCGTTCAGGATTTTGGCGGCGCTCAGGTTAGCGCTTTTGAGTACTTCCGTAGCCATTTCACCGAGAGCCAGCTTTAAGGCAAAAGCAGGGATATTGAGGGGGATATAGAATTTCCGGCGGGCATGGGCAAGCGCAACAATCAATTCTTTATTGGTAACTGGTTTGGGAGCCACTGCATTGTATGGTCCCGAAATCGATTCGTTTTCCAGGGCGTACAGGTACAGGTTGCAGATATCGTCTTCGTGGATCCAGCTTACAATCTGCTTGCCGCTGCCCAGTATAGCAGCCACTTTAAATTTCAGCGGCTTGACAAATTCTACGAAGGCACCGCCTTTCCTGCTGAGCACGATCCCGGTCCTCATGATTACCAGTCTTTTGCCCAGGGCCGTTACGGGCGCAATACTTTCCTCCCATTGCTGGCATACTTCTCCAAGGAAATCTTCCGATGGCGGGTCGTCCTCGGTAAAACCATCGTTGAGGGAAAGTAAATTGTCGGGGCCATAGTATCCCGAGGCCGAAGCGGAGATAACGGATTGTACTTTATTGGGAATGAGGTGCAGGGCATTCACCAGCAGGGCGGCGGTTTGTACCCGGCTTTCCATAATAGTATTTTTGCGTTCCTGCGACCATCTTTTTTCTACTACACCTGCACCCGACAGGTTAATGATATGGTCGCATTCGGCAATAGCGGCTTTGTCAATTTCACCTCTTGCTACGTTCCATCGGGCATACCTGGTCCGGGGCGGGAGCTTGCCCCGGGGCTCGTTGCGGCTAAGGATAATGACATCGTAACCTTTTTGCAAGAGGAGCTCCTGCAACCTTTTGCCAATAGTACCGGTCCCGCCAGCAATCATAACAGTAGGCATAATAGGCTATTTTTCAGGTAATTGAGATGTGAAAAAGCAAATGACTTAATATTGGGAACGCAGTATTAAAGTTAGGAATATTATTTTTAATGCTCAAATATGATTGTCGTAGATTTTAGACTGTTATTATTGAAAATTTATTTTATATGCCTTAAAAAGGATTGAAAAATGACTATTTTAGGTATGTTTTGGCTACTTTTGCCTGCAGCTTTCTAATAATTTTTGCTTCGGGCCAAAAAAAATATTTTTCTATTTAAAAAGTGCTTACCTTTGCGCCCTTATTTAAAAGAAGCTCTTTTCTGATTTTCAGGATTTGGGAGAGATTTTAAACAACTCGTTAATACCAAAATTTTAAGCAATGGCTAAAGAAATTTCGGGCTATGTAAAGCTCCAATGTAAAGGCGGCCAGGCCAATCCGGCTCCGCCAATCGGTCCAGCGTTGGGTTCCAAAGGTGTGAACATCATGGAATTCTGCAAACAATTCAACGCACGTACTCAGGACAAACCAGGTAAAATATTGCCTGTTCTTATCACCGTTTTCACTGACAAATCTTTTGAATTCGTAATTAAAACGCCTCCTGCAGCAGTACAACTGATGGAACAGGCTAAAATTAAAAGCGGATCTAAAGAGCCTAACCGTAACAAAGTGGGTAAAGTAACCTGGGCACAGGTAGAAGAGATCGCTAAAGATAAAATGGCCGATCTTAACTGCTTTACTGTAGAGAGCGCCATGAGAATGGTTGCAGGTACTGCGCGCAGCATGGGACTTACTGTTGAAGGTAATGCACCTTGGCAAAATTAATCCCTATTGGTTCACCTTATTTAAACATTTGTTGCAATGGCATCTTTAAGTAAAAAAAGAAAAGCTGTAGAAGCTAAGCTTGATAAAAATAAAGTTTATACCCTGGCCGAAGCTGCCCAGGTAGTAAAAGAAATCAACTGTACTAAATTCGACAGTTCTGTGGACGTGCATATCCGTTTGGGTATCGATCCTAAGAAAGCCGACCAGGCACTGCGTGGTACAGTAACCCTTCCTCACGGAACCGGTAAAACCAAAACCGTGCTCGTACTTTGCCCTGCCGATAAAGAAGCAGAAGCAAAAGCAGCCGGCGCCGACTTCGTAGGCCTGGATGAATTTATCCAGAAGATCGAAAGCGGATGGACCGATGTAGACGTAATCGTAGCTACTCCTTCCGTAATGCCTAAGATCGGTAAATTAGGTAAAGTATTAGGTCCCCGCAACCTGATGCCCAACCCCAAAACAGGTACAGTTACCAATGACGTAGCTGCAGCCGTAAACGACGTTAAAGGTGGTAAAATCGCGTTCAAGGTAGACAAAGCCGGTATTATTCACGCTTCCATCGGCCGTGTATCTTTCGAGCCTAATAAAATCGCTGAAAACGCTCAGGAACTGATCAACACCCTGATCCGTATGAAACCAAGCACTGCTAAAGGTATCTACGTAAAAGGCGTGAGCATGGCCTCTTCCATGAGCCCTGGTTTGGCCATTGACACTAAATCGGTAGCGAACTAAAAAGCCCCTTGAAACCCAGGTTACAGGGTGAAACGTGGCAGCAGAATCGAAATTGTATAACCGTCCCGAGAGGGTCAAAATCATTTAAAAAATGAACACTGCTCAAAAATCAGAAGCGATTGAGCTTTTAAAAGATAAATTCTCACAGTACAGTAACTTCTATGTTACCAATACAGAGTCTTTGACCGTAGCACAAATCAACCAGCTGCGCAGGACTTGTTTTGAGAAAAACGTAGAGATGAAAGTGGCTAAGAACACTTTGATCAAAAAAGCACTGGAAAGCCTGAACAGCGAAAAATATGCTGGCTTGTACGAATCCCTGAACGGCGTAACTGCCCTGATGTTCTCCGATTCTCCTAAAGAACCGGCTGTGATCATCAGCGCTTTCCGTAACAGTGCTAAAGGTGAAAGACCAACCCTGAAAGCTGCTTTCATCGGCGAAGACCTGTTCATCGGCGACAACCAGTTGGCTAACCTGAAAAACATCAAAACCAAGAACGAGCTTATCGGCGAAGTTATTGGCTTGCTGCAATCTCCGATTCGTCGCGTTATCGCTGCCTTGCAAAACAGGGACGCTGAGAATGGCGGTGCCGATGTTGCTGAAGAAACTACGCCAGCTCCTGAGGCTCCTGAAGCACCAGAGGCTAGCGCACCGGAAACTCCGGCTGCTGAGTAATAGCAGGTGGGACATTAAACAATTGGCAATCGTCCGTTGCCAACCCGAAAATGGCTTCCAAGTCCACATATAATTGAGTAACAAATTTCAAAAACATTTTAAAAAATTTATAAAATGGCAGACGTAAAATCATTAGCCGAATCATTAGTAAACTTAACCGTTAAAGAAGTTCAGGAACTTGCTGATGTTCTGAAAGCTGAATACGGTATCGAGCCAGCAGCAGCAGCAGTAGTAGTAGCTGCAGGCGACGGTGGTGGAGCAGCAGCAGCAGCAGAAAAAACTGAGTTCGACGTAATTCTGAAAAGCGCAGGTGCTTCTAAACTGAACGTTGTGAAAGTGGTTAAAGATCTTACCGGTCTTGGACTGAAAGAAGCAAAAGAACTGGTTGATGGCGCTCCTAAAGCTGTTAAAGAGAAAATCTCTAAAGCTGAAGCTGACGATATCGCCGGTAAACTTAAAGAAGCTGGTGCTGAAGTTGAAGTTGCTTAATTGCCAACGCTCAACTTTATACATATCTTTGAAAAGACCTTCAGCAATGAAGGTCTTTTTTTGTTTATGATCATCTTACCCGCGAATAATTAAAACGACTCCGATGAAAGCTTTCTTTTCCCTGATCGCAATATGCTTATACCTTGCCCCTGCAACAGCGCAACCCAAAGTTGCCGATGCGCTGTACAGCGCAGAAATGAAAAGGGATGGGGAAACCTATTGTACGGTTTTTGACCAGGAGGGTAACGTGATCTTTAAGGAAAGCCGGAATAGTGTTTACTGCAATTCCTGGAACTGGATTTTTATAATAGACAAAGCTTCTGGGCTCAAAAAAGCTTATAACAGCAAGGGACATCCTTTTAAGATAGGGCCCATAGAGAAAACCCAGGACGCCTCAGCCTCCGACGAGCTTATAGGTTTAAGAAGGAACGGACTTTGGGGCTTCTACGATAAAAGGGGCAGGAAATGTATCGATCACCTTTATGATGAAGTGAGCGCCTTTCACAAAGGGCTGGCCCTGGTGAAAATAAAAGAGGAGACCTTTTTTATAGATGTGAAGGGGAAAAGAGCACAAGGCCCGGATCTCGAAGGTTCCGCAAGGTTTATTTATGCCTTTGGCGGCATGAATTTTGCCATCGGGTATGCCATTTTTACCAATAAGGCCTATAAGGTAGTGGAAAGAGAGGGCAAGAAAGGACTTGAGGATAGCCTGGGTAATTTGCTGATTCCCTGTGTTTACGATGGTATTACAAACCTAAAGGAAAAGCCGGGCCTGGTTATTGTAAAGAAAACCGGTAAATACGGCGTGGTTTCTGTTGACAATAAAGTGATTATCCCGGTCATATACAGCGATGTGTACCATTTGAATCCTCATGTGCTGGATCCTGGGAATTAGAAAAGAGGAGGGCAACTGTTAATGACCGGATCCTGACCGTTATTCTAACTTTTTTGGCTACCTTTGAACACTTCAGATAGGAAAAGTGACGTTATATCACTTGTGTTGTTCAAATTATAATCATCAAACTAAATGCCGAAAGTAACCTATAACAATAAGAATGCAGTTTTTTTCCCTTCCTTAAAGAAAGCCGTTGAAGACTATTTCACCACTCAGCAATTGAAGAAGACCGGTAACTGGAAATTATATACGAAAACTATTGTTTTGTTGCTTTCAGCCCTGGCGCTTTATTATATCCTGCTCTTTGTGCCGCTGGCTACAATCCCGGGCGTTTCACTCAGTCTTTTATTTGGTGTCATACTGGCTGGTATTGGTTTCGATGTGATGCACGATGCCTGCCATGGCAGCTACTCTACCCGGAAATGGGTAAACGAGATTATGGGCCTTACCCTTAATGCTTTGGGTGGAAATGCTTTTTTCTGGAAACAAAAGCACAACATCATTCACCATACTTACACTAATGTAGATGGAGTAGATGATGATATTGCCAAAAGTCCTATGATCCGTATGTGCAATACCCAAAAATGGGTTCCGGCACACCGGTTCCAGCATATCTACCTGCCTTTCCTGTACATGCTGGGTTCTATCTTCTGGATCTTTATACAAGACCCGGTCAAATACGCCACGAAAAAAGTGTACACGACACCATTGCCCAAAATGGACCGTAAGGAGCATATTATCTTTTGGGTGAGCAAAGTATTATACCTGGTATTCTATATAGCCGTACCTATTGTACTGGTAGGCTGGCTGCCCTGGTTGGTTGGTTTCCTGTGTATGCATTTTGCTATGGGTTTTACGCTTTCTATTGTATTTCAGTTGGCACATGTGGTAGAAGAAACAGAGTTTGAATTTGTGGATGCCTCCGATTTTAAGCATATCGAAAATGAATGGGCGATCCACCAGATCAAAACCACGGCCAATTTTTCACCAGGCAGCAAAATAATCTGCTGGTTTGTAGGCGGCCTCAATTTCCAGATCGAACATCACCTTTTCCCGAAGATCAGCCATGTACATTACCCGGCTATCAGCAAGATCGTGAAGGCAAAATGTGAAGAGTTTGGCATCAATTATGTCAGTATTCCTTTAATGGTCACCGCGATCAATTCCCATTTCCGTTTTATTAAAGAGCTGGGCAAGAAGCCTGCTAATGTGGTAGCGATACAAAAGCGGCCATTGGAGATGGCGCAAGTCTAACTATACTTTACCTTAAATACGAAAGCAGGACATCATTGTCCTGCTTTCGTATTTAAGGTAAAAAGTACATTAAAGGAAAAGGTGATTAAATTATTATATGCTATTTTGTTTGTTACTTAAGTAGTACTTTCATTCTTCTGCTTTGTCCTTTAGGTAAGATCGAATTAACTTTAAATTACTATATCGTCTTATGAAAATTAATTTACTGATTGCATGCATAATGACTGTGACCCTGGCATCCTGTTCCAAAAATAAGACCGGGAAGGCCCCTGATGTTTATATTGATGCTTCGGACATTAATGGCAACCAGGTTTATTACAAAAATGGTATCGCTAATATGCTAAGCGGTGGTGCTAACGTTACCGGGCCATTGTTTGTTGAGGGCAGCGACATGTATTACCCCATCTCCAATGGGTACCTCAAGAATGGAACTGCCATTTACCTGCAAGATGCAGGTCATATTAGTAGTGTATTTGTGAAGAACGGGCAGGTATATGCGACGGGCATGAACTCATCCGGTGGGCCGGCTTACTGGAAAAACGGGCTGTTGGTACAATTGCCGGATTCGGCTGCACCGCTTAAGATCGTTGTTGCCGGCACTAATGACGATATTTATTTAGGCGGTGGGTTAACAGGCGATTTTCGCTATAGCGATATTGCTTATTGGCATAATGGAGTATGGCATAGGCTAGAGGAGGGTACATTCAGGGGTATGGCCGTATCCAGTTCCGGGGTACATGTAATAGGAATGTTTAGTACTGATCGTGCTGGTTATTGGTTAAATGGGGTGGAACAAACGCTTGTTGACGCTGAAAACCAGATGCCTGCCTATATGACTTCTGTTTCTGTATGGAACGATGATGTTTATATTACTGCAGCTAACAACGGTGATTGTCTTTACTGGAAAAACGGGCAGCCGGTGGGGCAAGTCAGCGGAATAAAACAGGGTGGGGTAGCAGTAGCTGGCGGCGAAGTACAGGTATTGGGCAACATAGAGAACAAGATCGTGCTTTACCGGAATGGAGGAGTAGATACCATTGGCACCGGTTTTGCTAAAGGCATATGCCTGGGAAATTAAAATAGTCTATAACACGAAAAAAGCGGCCGGTAAAGTATTTCTTTGCCGGCCGCTTTTTTTGCCTATCAAGGTTAGTGCTTAGCCAATTTGCTATTGGGCAAGGAGCCAGGAACTGCCTTTTCTCAATTATCAATGCAGCATTTTCTTAACGGAGTTTTGAACCCGGGCCAGCGAAGCTGGTAGCAAGTAATTGCCCCGGGAAGCTGTTTGCCATCCGGGATTAAAGCATGTTGAAAATAAATGTTCAAAAATTTTATTGAAAATCAAATACTTGTGAATGGTGCTCTGAAAAAAGTAATGAATTTGTTTGGCAGTTTTCCACATTGGGTTTACCTTTGCGCTCCGATTGCAGAAAATCTATGTTGTAAAACATAAAGCAAAAGGTTAAGCATAATCATTCAAGCAAAAAGAAATTTACAATGTCTCTGAAACAATTGAGCTACAGGACCCAATCAGCTAACGAAAACATCGTTAAGCGCGAATGGTGGGTTGCCGACGCTACCAACCAGACTTTAGGTCGCTTCAGTTCTAAGATCGCTGCTGTATTGCGTGGCAAGAACAAACCTTACTACACTCCACACTTCGATTGCGGAGATTATGTAATCGTTGTTAACTCCGGTAAAATCGTACTGACTGGTAACAAACTGGAAGATAAAGATTACCAACACGTAACCGGTTACCCAGGTGGTCAGAAACATGAATCTGCCAAAAACCTGATCAACCGTCGTCCTAACGCGGTAATTGAACGCGCCGTAAAAGGTATGCTGCCTAAAAACCGCCTGGGTCGTGCTATGTACAAGAAACTGTTTGTGTACGAAGGCGCCGAGCATGCACACAAAGCACAACAACCAAAAGAATTCAAATATTAATCCCCAAGCCCTTTGGGGCGTAATAACTTTCTAATATAATGGAAAAACAGAAAAATGCTGTAGGTCGTCGTAAAGAAGCCGTAGCCCGCGTATATCTGAGCAAGGGTACTGGTGATATTAAAGTGAACGACAAAGAATATAAAGCCTACTTCACACTGATCTACTTGCAAAATCAGGTGGAATTGCCGCTGAAAACTATCGAAGCGCTGGATCAGTATGATATAACTGTAAATGTTCAGGGTGGTGGTCCTAAAGGACAGGCAGAAGCTATTAAGCTGGGTATTGCCCGCGCCCTCTGCGAAGTAAATGGCGATTTTCGTCCTGCGTTGAAAAAACAAGGCTTATTGCGTCGCGATCCCCGTGTGGTTGAACGTAAGAAATTCGGTAAAGCTAAAGCACGTCGTAGCTTCCAGTTCTCTAAACGTTAATCCGGTTATTATTGCCCTGCAAAGGGTAGTAATGAGGATAAGCTTATTTTCAAATTATTATCAACTCATTCAATTTTCCAACAATGGAAGAAAATAAATCATTACATCAGCAACTGCTTGAAGCCGGCGTTCACTTCGGACACCAGAAGAAAAAATGGAATCCAAAGATGCTTCCTTACATCTTTACCGAAAAGAACGGTATCCATATCATCGATCTGAACAAAACGATCGAAGGCCTTCAGGAATCGGCGGCTGCTCTGAAATCTATCGCAAAGAGCGGTAAAAAGATCATGTTTGTTGCTACTAAGAAACAAGCAAAAGAAATCGTTGCCGAAGCAGCTATCAAAGCCAATATGCCTTTCGTTACCGAGCGTTGGCTGGGTGGTATGCTGACCAACTTCCAGACTATCCGTAAGAGCGTTAAAAAGATGCAGAGCATCGAAAAAATGCTGAACGACGGTACCCTGGACAGCGTTACCAAGAAAGAGCGCCTGACCCTGGATCGCAGCAAGCAAAAAATGGAAAAAGTATTGGGTGGTATCTCCCAGATGGGTCGTACTCCTGCTGCTTTGTTCATCGTGGATATCAGCCATGAGCACATCGCTCTTGCTGAAGCAAAACGCCTTGGTATCACTACCTTCGCTATGGTAGATACCAACAGCGATCCTACCAAAGTAGATTTCTCTATTCCTGCTAATGATGATGCAACCAAGTCTATTGCTATCGTTACCAATTACCTGATCGCCGCTATCATCGAAGGTATCGAAGAGCGCGCTCAGAATAAAGAGCAGGAGCAGGAAGAAGCTGAAGAAGAATTTACAGAACGTACCCGTGGTCTTGACCTCGACGATGAAGAGGCTAAGAAAGGCAAAGGTCCCGGTGGCGGTGGTGCCAACCGTGGCGGTGGTGCCAAACGCGGACAAGGTGGTGGCAATTCCGGTCAAGGTGGTCGCAGACCAGCAGCCGGTGGTGTTAAAAAGTAATTTTAAATTACTGGCCAACCGTTCAAGTTTTTATAGAAGAACCGCTCTCTTATGGGAGCGGTTTCTTTTTTACACGCACGTGGCGGGCGTATAAAAACATACATCACTTTTCCCCCCTTCGACTGCGCCTAGGCTGACCTGCGTTATAAGGTTGTCTGGAATTTTTGTCCTGCTGAGCGGAGTCGAAGCACGACAAAAATTCCCCTCTTCACCCTTCGACTGCGCTCAGGCTGATCTTCATTATAAGGTTATCTATTTCTCGCAGCGGCGCCGTGGCGCTGCGAGAAATAAACACCATTGTTTCAAATAGATTGGCTTTTACATAGTGTCAACGTTGAAGTATAAATATTTGTGCTGAAGAAAGCTATCCTTCGAAAATCTGCCGGATTAACGGTTCTCCGTCAATCGCTCCAGCTTTCTTATCATTTCTTTTTCTCGCTCAGCATGCGCTTATATTTCCGGTCCGGTCTTTTTGTTGTTTGACATAGTGCATGTTGTGTCATTCGCCGTGGTGGTGGGTAGCTATACCTAATATAACAAAGGCTTCGCGTTTACTAAGCAATTTATCCCTATTTTTACGGCCATTAAATAATCCTGAGCTATGGCTATAAACCTTCAGAAAGGCCAGAAAATAGATATCGGTCTTTCCAAAATGAGTGTAGGTCTTGGATGGAATCCCAACGAAGGCACAGGCGCTGCCTTCGATCTGGATGCCTCTGCTTTTATGATCAACAACGGCCGCCTGATCCCGGCCGAAGAATACTTCGTATTCTATGGCAATACCGATTCGCCCGATGGCGCCCTGCACCATACCGGCGACGATCCTACGGGAGGCAACAGCGCCGATGGCGATGATGAAACCATACAGGTAGATCTTACCAAGGCCAACCCGGCTATCGAAGAGATCCTTTTTGTAGTGACCATACACGAGGCAGAGCAGCGCCGCCAGAACTTTGGCCAGGTGCGTAATTCCTATATCCGTATCGTGGACGATGCCAATGGCACCGAAGTAGCCAAGTACGAGCTGGGCGAAGATTTTTCTATCGAAACAGCGGTTGAATTCGGCCGCCTCTACAAGCGCAACGGTAGCTGGAAGTTTGAAGCTTCGGGCATCGGCTATAAAGAAGACCTTGCCTTCTTTGTTTCTAAATATTTTACCGGCCAGGTAATCAAATAAGCAAAACCCCTTTTTCACATGGCAATAAATCTAGTTAAAGGTCAAACCATTGACCTGCGTAAAAACGACAAAGGCGAAGAGTTCGACCTGTCGCAAGTGACCATAGGCCTGGGCTGGGACGTACGTCAGCAGAAGAGTGGCGGCTTCTTCGGAAAGCTGCTGGGCGGCAACAAAGAAGCCGAATATGACCTGGATGCGATTGCCTTCCTGCTTGACAGCAATGGTAAGGTAGCCGACCTGGGCAAAACGGTGCAAACCAATGACGGCCGCCAGGTAGGGCTCTACCAGGGCGATATTATCTTCTTCAATTCACAGAAACATCCTTCGGGCAATATCTGGCTTACCGGCGACAACCGTACCGGCGCCGGCGAGGGCGACGATGAGCAGATCATTGTACGCCTGAATTCCCTCGATACGAAATACGACCGTATCGTATTCCTGGTTACCATCTATCAGGGACGCCAGAACGGGCAGCACTTCGGTATGGTAGAAAATGCCTTTATCCGCGCGGTAGATGCCCGCGGCAAGGAGATCGCCAAGTTCAGCATGTCGGGCGATGCCACTTACAATGGCATGTGCGGCATGGTCTTTGCCGAAGTATACCGCAAAGATGGCGGCTGGAAATTCAGGGCCTTAGGCAATCCGGAGTCCACCGACAACTTCGTGGAAATACTGAAGAAATATACTTACCAGTAAGATGTGGCTCCAGGAAGGTATCAGGCATGTATCCTTTGACCTGTGGCTTACCCTGATCCGGTCTAACCCGGTATTCAAACCATTACGGGACAAATTGTTTGCCCGGTATTTCGGTATCCGGCAACCGGTAGCAGCGGTAACGGCTGCTTTCCGGCATTTTGATCTTCTGTTCAACCAGATCAATGAAAGAGCGGGGGGCAATGTGTCTTATGCCGAAATGCTGTACGTGATACTGGATCATTTGAGAGTACCGCTTGCCGAAGTACCCCGGGATGCTATGGAAGGGTATTATCGGCAAATGGAGCAATTGTTTTACGAGCATCACCCCTCGTTGATCGACCCGGGAACCATTGCCGTGCTGGAAAGGCTCAGGGCCGCTGGTTGTACCATCAATATCCTCAGCAATACCGGTTTTATACAAGGCAATACCTTGAGGCCGGTACTGGCTACCCTCGGTATCGCAGACTATTTCAGCTTCCAGTTGTATTCCGACGAAATGGGTCATTCCAAACCATCGCAGAAAGCATTTGAGCAAGTATTCGACGAAACACAGAAGCTGGGCAGCCTGACCAAAGAAGAGATCCTGCACGTAGGCGATAATCCTGTAGCCGACCTCAACGGGGCCAGGCAATTCGGTTTCCGGGCAGCGCTACTCGAAGAAGGCCGCACTTTGCAACACTTATTTTTAAATTAATGTACTCGGTTTACGCAAGACACCATATAGACGACCTTAATCATATCCCCTTCGACGCCGCTGCTTACAGCAAATTCAAATTCGGAGACGGGGATATTGCCAGAGCTTTTGGAAAAGAGCTGGGCATGCATTTTATTGAAACACACGGCGAGGATTTACTGAAAGAAGAAGACATCGTTTTTGTACCCAGCCCTTACAATGCCATACCTACAGCTTCCAACGCATTGTCCTTGTTCTTCAGGGACGAAGTGAACCGGTTTTTGTTCCGGCACAAAAGGAAAGCGTTGCTGCAATCCAAGATACACCGGTATAAAACCTATACGGTTGATTACGGCAACCTGGATTATGAAGAAAGGGTAAGGTTGATCTCTTCGGATACCTATCACCTGGACAAAAAGTTCCTGGAAAACAGGCTGGTACTGCTTATCGACGATATTAAAATAACCGGTAGCCACGAGCAGATTATCAAGACCCAGATCGACCGCGAAAACATACCCGGTCAATTCCTGTTTGTTTATTATGCGCAACTGACCAATACAGCTATACCGCCCAATTTTGAGAATTACCTCAACTACTATGCGGTAAAGGAACGCGACGACCTGTTGTCGATCATTAATGAAGACAGCTTCATTATGAATACACGGATCATTAAATATATCCTGAAGTCGGAACCATTGGACCTGATCCGGTTTATAGCAGCGATTAAGGAAGAACGGCTTCCCGAAATGGTGAACTATGCCATTGGCAACAATTACCATCTTATGGAAGATTATCAATACAATTTAACGCAAATCACAAATCATATCAATTATGGCAATTAATCTTCAAAAAGGCCAGAGAGAAAACCTGAACGCCCCCAAATTCACCGTAGGCCTGGGCTGGGATACCAATAACAGCAGTACCGGCGATAGTTTCGACCTGGATGCTTCTGTCTTTATTTTAGGAGAAAACGGCAAGCTCGTTTCCGATAGCCATTTCGTATTTTACAATAATGCCAAATCGCCCGATGAAGCGGTGATCCATACCGGCGATAACCTTACCGGCGAAGGCGTAGGCGACGACGAGCAGATAAAAGTAGACCTTACCAAGATTACCCCTGCCGCCAAGGAGATTTGCATTGTGGTGACGATCCACGAAGCCGAAGCCCGCAGGCAAAATTTTGGCCAGGTACGCAATTCCTTTATCCGTATCGTGGATGAGCAGAATAACGAGCTGGTGAAATACGAGTTGGATGAGGATTTCTCCATTGAAACTGCCGTAGAATTCGGCCGTATCTATAACCGCAACGACCAGTGGAAATTTGAAGCCGTGGGCATGGGTATGAAAGGCGGTCTGCAGGATTATCTCAATAAATATAACTAATCTAAACTTTGCACCATTATGGCAATTAATCTTCAGAAAGGGCAAAGGATCAGCCTTGAAAAATCGAACGGCAGCAAGCTGCAAAATGTATGCGTAGGCATCAATTGGGGGGCAATAGAAAAGAAAGGGCTGTTTGGCAAGAAAAAAGAAGCGGTAGATCTCGACGGTAGCTGTGCTATGTACAATGAGCACAAACAGGTGGTAGATGTGGTCTATTTCCGGAACCTGCGCTCCAAAGACCGTGCCGTGGCCCACAGTGGCGACGATCTTACCGGCGACATGAATGGCGACGATGGCATGGACAATGAAGTGATCACGGTGGATTTTTCCCGGCTTGACCCTACGGTAACCTCGGTGGCTTTCTTCCTGAATAGCTTCCAGGGCCAGGATTTTGCCTTGATCCCCTTTGCTTCTATCCGTATCTATGAAGGTACTCCTTCTAAGGTGAATGAAATATTTGCCACTTATAACATTGCAGGCGATACCGGATTTGCGGGCCATGTGTCTATGGTAATGGGTGTTTTCTACAAAAAGAACGGCGAATGGAAATTCAACGCTATAGGTGAACCTACCAAAGATCGCGACCTGCAACAAACGGTAGATACGATCATGCGTAATTATATCTGATCCATTTTTGTGACGTATAAACGGGCACGAAAAAATAACAAAAAACAATGGGGCAGAACTATCGGTCTGCCCCATTTACCGAATATAATACCCTTCATTTTTTTGACTAAGTAATAATTGATAACTTTATTCCTTATCAACAACGTTATGGAAACAAATACGAATACCAGTACCGCCCTTACCCGGATCGATAAGGAAGGTAATGTAGATACCAATAACCTTAGTCCTGCAGAGGCGCAACGGTTCAATGAAATAAGCAAAAGTCTGCAACCCGGCGATGCCAATTCTATCCTTAATTACGGGGTGGAAGTGCAGAACTCTATGGAGAAATACAGTAATGAATTTCTTACTTCCGTACGTACCTATAATTCGGGCGAAGTAGGCGGTCTGATCAATGAACTGCTGACCGAACTGAATTATATCGATGTTGATGAACTGAACCAGAGCGGTTTTCAGCGCTTTTTATCCAAAATACCTTTACTCAAGAAACTGACCTTTGATGTAAAGAAACTATTCCAGAAATACGATACCGTAGTTGGTAATATCGATAAGATCACGAATAAAGTAAAGGCGGGCAGGCTGAACTCCATCAAGGACAATAGCTCGCTGCAGACCATGTTTGACAGCAACCGTACCTATATAGGGCAAATGGAAGAACTTATCGTTTCGGGGCAGCTTAAGTACCAGGAGCTAAGCCAGAAACTGGCCGAAATGGATGCCAATCCTGCCGCTTACCAGGATTACGAGATCGCCGATATGCGCGACTTCGTAAGTCGCCTGGACAAGCGCCTGGCCGATATGAAAGTGGTACGCTTTATCATGCTGCAGTCGCTGGCGCAGATCAGGGTAGTGCAGAACAACAATACTTCCATTGCCGAAAAAGCGCAGTCCATTGTGTCTACGACCATACCGGTATGGAAAAACCAGTTGACCATTGCCGTAGCCTTGCAACGGCAAAAGGCCAATGTGGAAATGCAAAAGAAAATATCCGAAACCACGAATACCATACTGGAAAAGAATGCAGCATTGCTGAAGCAAAACAGCATTGATGTGGCCCGTGAAAATGAAAAGACCGTGGTTTCTATCGATACCCTTAAGAAAACAACCCAGTCCCTGATCGAAACCCTGAACGAAGTGAAACGTATTCACGAGGAAGGTGCGCAGAACAGGAGACAGTTGGATACCGAATTACAAAACCTGGAAACCGAGTTGAAGAAAAACGTAACCCGTACCAGCTAAGTGTGAATGCGGGTAGGCCGGGATCGCGGGGAACGAACGGCCCTGCCCGTTGCTATAAAATTTTGCCGCTGAGCAGAACGATACCCCTCCTGCTCGTAGGCAATAGATGTACCCATAATGGACGATAACCAGAAGAAAATATTAAGCGAGTCGCAAAAGATCATCAGTAAATTACAGATACTCTCTACCTTTTTTGAAGATGAAGTAATTTATAAGATCTATGTGCGGAGCCAGGTTATCCAGAAGTTATTCGAGACCAATCCGGAGCTGGATATCAATAAGCTCCAGTTGTTTCATCTGCAGTTTACCGAAAGTGTATTGGAACTGCTGCGCAGGATCAAAAAAACAAATGAGAAAAGCGTCAGCCTGATCTTTGACGAGATAGAACTGAACAAGGAGCTGATCCTGAAATTAACCGATGCCATGCGTACCGAAGAAAATTTTGATTCGGGTAAAATAAAGCAGGCGCAGGAAATGAACGAATCGTTGGACCGTCTCTATCAGAACCTGTCCGACCTTTCGGCCGATCATCCGTTTCAGAAAAGCATTACCATTTTTGGCGCGCGTTATTCCAAAGAATTTTTCTTTGAGATCAGCGAGAATTTATTTTACGAGCTGACGGAATATAAGCCCGAAGCGGTATATAAAAATGGTTATGCGATTATAGAAAAGAAACTGATGGGCCTGCAGTGCCGGTATCGCTTCAACAACTTTTTTTATTGTGGCCTTAAAGCGGGTAACCTGCTCCTGGAGGTGTACCGGATGGTAGATGAAGCAGTCTATTTTATTTTTTACCCAGGGAAGAATTTATTCCTCATCTGTGATGTTGAAAAAATAAAAGATATAGACCCCACGCAAGTCTTATCGAAGAAAGCAAAAGTGGTGCAGGACCTGAATGATAAAAATATAATGCTGGAACACCAGGTAGCGGCAACTAAAACGCAAATACCGCAGGACATCAAAAAGCTCTTGAACGATTATTACGAAAAAGTAAACGGCATGGACTTCATGGATTTTATGGACGATTTCGATGTACAGGCCAATATCCTGAAAACCATGTTGAATACGGAAAGTATGTAGTCGTTAGATATGAGATTTTAGATGTCAGATAGGAGATGCAAGATATAAGCTGAATACGGACAATTAACTACCAGCAACTGACGACTTAACTACTGCTAATTAACAACGATACACCTTATGCGCAGACTTCCGGTATACTTATTGCTAGATACATCCGGCTCGATGAATGGCGAGCCCATAGAAGCGGTGAAGAACGGCGTGCAGGTAATGATCAGCTCCCTGCGCCAGAATCCGCAGGCTATCGAGACTGCCTTTATCAGCATCATTACTTTTGACACTACTGCCCGGCAGATAGTGCCGCTTACCGATCTTGCGTCTTTCCAGATGGCCGATATAAAAGCAAGCGGCACCACCGCTTTGGGAGAAGCGTTGCAGTTGCTGAGCCGTTGTATCGATACGGAAGTAGCCAAAACCACGATGGAGCAGAAAGGTGACTGGAAGCCCTTGGTATTTATCATGACCGATGGCGTGCCTACAGACGATTGGCAAAAGGGCATGGAAGAATTCCGGAAAAGGAAAACAGCACTGACAGTTGCCTGTGCGGCCGGCGCCAAAGCCGATGCTGCTGCCCTGAAGAAAATCACAGATAATGTAGTAAGCCTGGATACTGCCGATGCGCAAACGATCTCCCGGTTCTTTACCTGGGTATCGGCATCGATAGGAGTAAGCTCTACTAAAATAGAGGACAGCGGCAAAGACGTAAGCGGATGGGAAGAGCTGCCGCCACCACCATCAGAATTGAATATCGTAGTTTAAGCCCATTCAAAACACCATGAGAAGACTCCCTGTATATTTTTTGCTGGATACCTCGGGCTCTATGTTCGGTGAGCCTATACAAGCCTTGAACAATGCCCTGAGCGGCATGATCAATACCTTGCGCAGCGACCCCCAGGCCCTGGACTCGCTTTGGCTCAGCATTGTGACCTTCGACCGTGAAGTGAAAGAACTGGTACCACTCGTAGAGCTGGTCCATTTTCAATTGCCTGAAATTACTTGTCCCCAGAGCGGCCCCACCAATACCGGCAAAGGTCTCGAACTGATACATCAGAAGGTGACGGCAGAAGTAAGGAAAGGTACCGAAAGCCAGAAAGGCGACTGGCGGCCTTTGCTCTTCCTGTTTACCGACGGTAAACCCTCGGATATACAACTGTACCGGGACATGCTGCCCCGGATCAAGGCCCTGAACTTCGCCACCATAGTGGGTTGTGCCGCAGGGCAATTGGCCGACGACAGTATGCTTAAAGAGCTTACAGATACCGTGGTACACCTGGAAACAGCCGATAGCGCTACCATGAAACAATTCTTTAAATGGGTTTCCGATACTATAGAACAAGGCAACAAAAGCATGGGGACGGTAGAAAGCATTTCGCTGCCACCGCCACCGGCCGAAGTGCATCTTGTGATATGAGTTTTTGGACATCTAACATCTATTACCCGACACCTGAATAACATGAGAAGACTCCCTATTTACTTCCTGATCGATGTCTCCGAATCTATGGTAGGCGAGCCGGTGCAACTGGTGGAAGAAGGCCTGGCCAATATTATCCAGGCATTAAAGACCGATCCTTATGCTATAGAAACCGTTTGGGTATCTATTATCGTCTTTGCCGGGCAGGCCAAAACATTGGTGCCCTTGCAGGAGATCATCAATTTTTATCCGCCCCGCTTTCCTATCGGTGGCGGTACCTCGCTGAGCAAGGGCCTGGGCCACCTGATGTACGAGCTGCGCCGTAATATCGTTAAAACAACTTATGAGCAAAAAGGCGACTGGAAGCCTATCGTTTTTCTTTTTACCGATGGGGTACCTACCGACGATACCCAGGCGGTGATCAAAGAATGGAAAGAAAACTGGCAGCGCGCAGCCAATATGGTGGCTGTTTCCTTTGGCAACGAAACCGATACCCAGGTATTGCAGGAGCTCACCGATAATGTGCTGCATTTTAAAAATACAGATGCTGCCGCTTACAAGCAGTTCTTCAAATGGGTGACCGATTCGATTAAGACCACCAGTGAAAAGGTAGAAAGTAGTGGCTCTGGTTTCGACCTGGCCAAGATAGATGGCGATACACTATCTAAGGCTGACCTATCAGTGCCGCCGCCAAAGCATTATACCGACAGTAATTTTGTAGTGCTTTCGGCCAAATGCCAGAACACGCTCCGGCCCTACCTGATGAAATACAGGAAAGCGATACAAGCTTCCGAATTTTCCGGCATGGGCCTGGATACCCTGGAATACCGCCTGGTGGGTGCTTTCCAGGTAGATCAAACCTATTTTGAACTGTCGGATGAAACCGCCCGTGCTACCAAGATACACAGCGACGAGCTTATTGGCAGCCCTACTTGTCCCTGCTGTGGCAACCAGATCGGTTTTGCTATGTGCGTATGCGGGCAAATCCATTGCATTGGCGATGAACAGGTAAGTACCTGCCCCTGGTGCGGCAACCAGGGTACTTATGGCATCGGGGAAGGCGGCTTTGACGTTAACCGTACACAAGGGTAAGTATGGAAGCGAAAACCTACCTGGAAAAATTATTTGCCAGCGGCCAGATGCCCGTTACTGAGAACAAGCGGCAATTATTCGATGATTTTTGCAAAGAAGAAAAATATAAGGAAGCCGTCCTGCAAATACAGGCGCTCCAGGCAATGCTTATGGCCGACTACAAAATAAAGAACCGGATAGCGGATATACGCCAGCAACATGTTATGATCCCCAACGGGACTGTGGGCAAGGCGTATGAGGCCAAACTGGACCTGGAACAGTTGGGCTGGGCCGATTTTACGGCCCTGGACCTGGAAGGCCTGGACCTGCCGGGCCTGGCTTTTGATAAGGAAACGTCGGTAATAAGCGGCGTACCGGCACAGCAGGGCGACTTTAAGATCATCGTTACATTCAGGATACCGGAGGATGAACAGGAAACCTATGAAAGGGTAATCCCGCTCATCATCAACCCAGACCCCAAATCGCTCTGGAAGAGTATTCCCAGCGATACGGAAGCCATGTATTGGAAAGAAGATGCGGCATCGGCATCGGTGCTCCTGGGCGACAAACGCCTGGTAGTGGCTTCGAAGCGTGGCCGGTCGCATGCCAATGCCGGTTCTTTCCGGGACGATGATTTTGCTTTTACACATTTCGAAGAAAGCGGCTGGAGCGTTATTGCGGTTTCCGACGGCGCGGGCAGCGCCCGTTATGCCCGCGAAGGTTCGCGGCTGGCCTGTAAGGGTATCCTGGATTATTTCGGACAAAGATTTGCGGAACGCAGCTTTGACATTTTAGATATTTTGTTGCAGGAACTGGACCAAAACAAAACGGAGGAAACTCAGAAAAAGGTAAGCCTTTTTATCTATAATCAATTGGGTGGCGCTGCCAAATATGTATTGCATCAGTTAGAAGCGGAAGCGGCAAAGACGAATGCTGAATTGAAAGATTACCATGCCACGCTTATCTTTACCCTGGTCAAAAAATACAATTTCGGTTATGCCGTATTGTCCTTCGGAGTAGGGGATTGCCCCATCGGTTTGTGGTATGACAACAGGTCGGCCGTGAGCCTGATGAATACGCTGGATGTAGGGGAGTTTGGCGGCGGTACCCGCTTTATTACCATGCCCGAAATTTTTCAAAGCAATAACTTTGCAAGCCGTCTCGGTTTCCGGATCGTAAGGGATTTTGATTTCCTGATGCTGATGACGGATGGTATTTATGATCCTAAATTTGAAGTAGAAGCCAACCTGGAAAAAGTGGAAAAATGGCAGGCCCTGCTCGACGACCTCCAGGGCAATAACCCGGAACATACAGCCGTCCGTTTCGATGCTGACAATAGAGCCATCGATGCGGAGCTACTGGCCTGGATGGATTTCTGGAGTCCCGGCAACCACGACGATCGTACCCTGGCTATTTTGTTTTAAACGAAAGACAATAGCCTTTGTAACTAGTATTCAAAGTATTTAATGAATAAGGAATGACGACCAAGACTGTATCTTCTATTATCACCAATGGGCGCACATACCAGTATGTAGATACCGGCGAGCCCATGCGCGGTGGTATGAAAGATGTTTATTTCAGTCCCGATAAATCTTATGTTGTTGCTTTCTATCGCGACATACAGGATTTTAATGCTAAGGAAAGGCTGACCAGGATCGTGACGCAGTACTACGACAGCTTTTTCAAAAGGGAAGGAGGCGAGTATTACAAGGAGCTTTACTCCTGGCCCACCGATGTGGTAGAGCAGAACCGGAAGCTGGGCATTGTGGTGCCTGTTTATAATAAGAATTTTTTCTTCCAGAAAGGATATGCAGCCAATGATCTCATCAAGGGCAAGGAGAAGGAGGGCAAATGGTTTGCTTCTCCCAAGTTCCGCAATAAACAATTCCCTTTGCGCCTGGATGATTCGGAACTGGGTAACTGGCTGAGCTATTTCCAGATAGGGGTCAACATCGCCAGGGGAGTGAAGCGGCTGCATGCTGCAGGCCTTGCACATTCCGATCTGTCGTACAAGAATGTGTTGGTCGACCCGGTAAGCCGTTCGGCAGCCATTATCGATATCGACGGACTGGTGGTGCCCGGTTTGTTTCCACCCGATGTAATAGGTACAGCCGATTTTATTGCGCCCGAAGTGCTGGCGACAAAGCATCTGGATATTAATGACCCTAACCGGAAATTACCCAGCCGCCTTACCGATCTGCATGCACTGGCCGTCATGATCTATATGTATCTCCTGTACCGCCATCCGCTTAAAGGAGGCAAGATACATGACCTCGATACCGAAAAGGACGATTTGCTGGCGATGGGCGAAAAGGCATTGTTTATCGAACATCCTACGGATACTTCAAACCGTCCCAAGCCCAACCAGGTAAACCCGAAAGAGCTGCCCTGGGCCGATATTGCCAAAGTGCCTTATACGATTACGGGACCTTACCTGAAAACCCTGTTCGATAAAGCTTTTATAGAGGGATTGCATCAACCTATGCAAAGGCCTACCGCTAATGAATGGGAGGAGGCATTGCTCAAGACAACCGATTTAATGCAGCCCTGCAGCAATCCTTCCTGTGCACAGAAGTGGTATGTGTTTGACAACAGCAGCAGGCCGCGTTGTCCTTTCTGTAACACACCGCACCAGGGTACATTGCCCGTGCTTGATCTGTACTACCAATTCAAGGAAGGTGTATGGCGCCCCGAGAACCACAGGTTAATGGTGTACAGCAACCAATACCTGTTTGCCTGGCATGCCAACCGGAACGTGATCCGGAACGAGAAACTGACGCAGGAACAAAAAGTACCGGTAGGCTATTTTACCTTTCACCAGGGAAGATGGGTATTGGTAAACCAGAAATTAAACAGCCTTAAAGACATTACAGCGGATAAAGAGATACCTTTGGGCGAAATGGTAGAATTGAAAGACGGACAAAAGCTATTGCTGTCGAAGGAGGAAGGGGGGCGGATCGTAGTGATTACGATGGCTAATAAATAAATTAAAGCAGATAAACATAACCATCAATTAAAAAACAGTAATGAACAAAGTTTCCATGTTAAGCCATCCGGGTATCCTGATCGGTTTCGGTGTATTAGTTTTCATCATGCTCTTGTTAGATCTTGGTGTTTTCAACAAAAAAAGCCATGCAGTAACCAATAAGGAGGCCGCTATCTGGTCATTGGTATGGATTTCCCTGTCGATGGTCTTCAGTGGTGTTGTGTACTGGGTTTTCAGGGCCGATTCTCCCGAGATCGCTTTCGAGAAATTTACCCAGTTCCAATCGGCTTACTGGATCGAAAAAGCACTTTCTGTTGATAATCTTTTCGTGTTTATCCTGGTTTTCGGTTTCTTTAATGTACCCAAGGAAGTACACCATAAAGTCTTGTTCTGGGGTATTATCGGTGCCCTTGTCTTCCGTGCTATCTTTATCTTTACCGGCGTAGGATTGATCAATGTTACCTACCTGCCCGAAATGCACCTCTTTGGCATGAACGTGCGTATCAATATCGTGCTGGCCATCTTCGGTATTTTCCTGATCTATGCGGGTATCAAATCTGCTTTTGCCGGAGACGACGACGATGAAGAGAAAGACTTTACCAAAAGTCCCGGCGCCAAATTGGTGTACAAGATGTTTAAAGTAAGCAAGAACTTCGACGGCGATAAATTTTTTACCATCGAAAACGGGATAAAGATCGCTACGCCTTTGCTGGTGGTGGTAGGTGTAATCGAATTTACCGATCTGTTGTTTGCCGTAGATTCGATCCCGGCCATCTTCGCCATTGCGCCCGACGATCCTTTTATCCTGTATACCTCCAATATCTTTGCGATCCTGGGTTTAAGGGCATTGTATTTCTTGCTGGCTAACTTTATCCATATGTTCCGACTGTTGAAATATGGCCTGGCAGTGATCCTTACCTTTATCGGTGTCAAAATGGTGATCGCGCCTTTCTTCCATATCTCTTCCCCCTTGTCGTTGTCAATAGTAGGCGGTGTGCTGGTACTTTCCGTAGTGGCATCGTTGGCGATACCGGAGAAGAAAGAGGCGGAGAAGACAGTGGATTAAGGTAACCAATGCTGATAGTATCGACGCTTTATAAAGTAAAACCGCAGATGGATCAAAGAATCCGTCTGCGGTTTTTGCTAAGGGCTAAATATGGATTAGTTTTTGACCATTTTACGGGTGGCTATGGGCCTGCCATCGGTAAAAAGGGTATAGGAATAGATACCTCCGGTCAGGTTGGGGGTTGCTACAGCAACCCACACATTGCCCCGTTCCCGTATGGAAAGGGATTGCAATACCCTTCCATCGTTGCCATAAAACGTAATTTCAGCTTTTTGTACTTGTTGTGGCAGGTAGACAGGAATGCGGGTTTCGCTGTCGAAAGGATTCGGAATGTTTTGTCCGAGGGTAGGTTCCGCGTTGTTTTGCAATTGCGTTTGAATAACTGTGGCGCCGGGTTCCGCAGTTGCCTGGCTTCCCGATTGGGTGCAGCAGTTATGTACAAGCCGGGTCAATGCTTCTACCTGCTGGGTCAGTTGCTCCATCTTTGCATTCCTTTCCTGTGCATCCTGTACCAGTAATGCGATAAGCCCTATGTAGTTTACGCTTTTGTATTTTACCTCGGGGTGAAGCACTTTATTGTCCTGGTCTACTATTGCAGGTTTAGTTACCTCCTGTACCAATTCGGGTAATATTTTCTCGATCTCCTGTGCTATAAACCCATATTGCTTTTCTTTCGGAAAATTCATGCCCAGGGTTTTGCCGTCAATAAACTGGTAGCTTTTGGGCTGTAATTGTTCTATAATCTTGCCGGTATGTTCGAGCGGAGTGACTCCTGTCTTGAACCTGGCATCTGAAGTCTGGGCATAGCCAGTTCCGCAAACGGGCCCATTGACATATACATCGCCGTCGAAAAAGCCTGCATAGGTACTCACTCCCGGTGCGGGTGTGCCCGCCCTGCCATATACCGCAATAGCAGCGTTTGTTGGATAAGAAAAGGCATTAGTAGCGACGCTGGCATACACACCGAAGCACTTGGTATCTGGTGTAAATACGGGAGGGTAGGAGGCGGCAAATGCGCCGCCGATATTGACCTGGGCGCCGCTACCCGAACCCTGGACGCCAATGCTTAATGGCGTATTGTCGTTGTACGAAATGGCATTGAACTCGCCGCCGATATTAAATTGGCTGCCATTGGTTGCCGAAGCGTAAACACCCCGTGAGCGCAATGAGGCATTGGAGCTGGCCCTGATGCCGTATCCTTCCTGCGTAGTTCCGTTGGCATAAAAGTCGCCGGCCATGGATTGGCCACTATTTGAAGCCCCTACTTCTGCATATACGCCTGTGACCTCTATACTGTTCTCTGCAAAAAAGCTGCCACCTATATTCCTGATCTTCTGAAGGGACTGTTTGCCATTAGCGACACCCCTTACGCCTACATACTGTGTCCCCGTGACATCGCCGATGTCGCTGTTCATGAAATTACCGGCATCAGTGCTGGCGCTTACATTGGCTCCTGCCGATTGAAGTACATTCAGTTTGCCGGAAACGGTACTATTACAGGCAATGCCTATATTGACGGTATTGCCGGAAACAGGCGCCGAGGCCCCGGTAAAATAAAGATCGTTGTTGTTCATAGGTACTTCCCGGTCGGCTGTGAGCGGATTGGCTGCAGTACCGCAGTTATTGCCCAGACCATTACCACCGCCTAAAGTACCGGCATCGCGCCACAATACCCTGCCAAGATCGTTAGGGTCTCTTACCAATACCTGGTTGAGGTTATTGTTGTTTTGCACGCTGCGGATGCGGGCATCGCCATTCACATCAAGTGTGGCATTGATATAAGTTGGAGGATTATCAGGTCCGTTGCCGGAACCGGGGCTGAAATTTCCAATTCCCAATTGTCCGATAGGTGTAAAGCGTCCTACCTCTTGTCCGTTCGCTGATTTTGCTTCCGGTGTGCCGACTGTAACTGGGTTGGTTGAAGAAGTGAATACAAATCGCAGGTTATCGGGGCCGGAGCTGCTCACCAGGTTGGTTTGGTTATCACCCCAGGCGATAACGGCATCCTGCCGGTCGTTGCCTTCGTCCTTAAGACCCAGGTAGACTACATCGGAGTTGTGGGTAGCCAGGTAACCCACATTCATCCAGTTCCGTATGCCGTCGTATGTATTAGAAAGCGGACTGCCGATATGTACCAAAGCATTAGGTTGTGTCAAGGGTGTAGCAGGATTAAGAGATAGTGCCAGCCGGGTACTGTTGCCTGCTACCCCCGGAACGGAAGGCATGCCGGCGGCGCCTATATGTGTAAGCCGCATGCGCTCCTGGGAAAGCTGGGTAACGGTATTGGCATTTGTGCTGAAAATAAACGGTGCATTTTCCTGGTTGTACAAATAGCCTGTATTGTTGTAGTAACCCATCCTGACGCCATCTCCAACCAACTGGCCACCACTTTGATTGCTTATTTGCAGCCAGGCTGCAATATTATCCTCGGTATTGATGTGAAACTGGCTCTGTGGCTGGCTGGTGTTGGAAAAGCGTGGCCCTAACCCCACATTGCCATAACCGGTAAAGCGCATGATCTCCCGCCCGTTCGGCGCATTCCCGGTAAGCTCGTTTACGCCACCGTTGCCTTCCCCGGTCATAAAGGAGATCAGCAGATTGTCGGGGCCGAAGCCATTTATATTCGTAGCATTATCGCCCCAGGTAATCATGGCGTCGGTCACGTCGTCTGCACTATTCCTGCGAGGCCCGATATACATGATATCGTTATTGGCAGTAATAGTGATACCGCTTTTCATCCAGTTCCGGTAACCCAGGGCTTGCATAAAGGTACCTTCGTAGCCGTTCAGATGCAACAGGCTGTAAGGACCGGGAGTGCTCCAGGAATAGGCCGGGGTATAGTTGTGGCCTATGCCTACAAAGCCTTCTCTTAGCATGCTGCCCTGGTTGTTTATATTATAGGTATGTGAGCCATTGATCTGCATGCGGTTCAGGCCGTTGGTATAGATACGCAGGGGATAGTCGAAGTTAGTTCCCATGTACAGCGGCGCCGGTGGCCCGTTGAGTGTGGTAGACCAGGATTGGCCAAAGAGCGGTACCGGTAGGCTTAAGGCCATCAAAAACAAAAGTCTTAGCGTAAGGTTCTTTTTCATAATTATGTTGTTTGGGTTAAACAACAAATTACTATAGTGTCTGGCGATCATGTACCTGCTTTTGTATAAACATGGTCTCCTATTGTTTAAATCTCTTTTTTGATTGTATAACTGTATAGGTCCCGATGTAGGAGTTAAGCGCTTCTAAATTTGTTTTCCCCGAAGCTTACTTGTATTTTAGGGATAGATTAAAATAACAGCTTGGCATATGGCACCAAATATCCCGGCTTGGTTATTGCGTATTTCCTGTTTGTGTACTGCAATAGGCTGCTTTAGCTTTTCGCGGGCACAGGAACGTATGACGCATTACCACGAGCAGAACGGGCTTTTGTCCGATCTTGCATACAGCGGTCTTTTTGATCGCAACAATTATCTGTGGATATGTACCGAACGGGGCCTTTCCCGTTTTAACGGAACCTCTTTTACCCATTTTACGATCAGGGAAGGATTACCCGATAATGATATTATTTATGTGAAAGAGGATGAAGGGGGTGTGATCTGGGCGTCTCCCTTCCAGCGCGAAGTAGCTTTTCTGGAACCAGGGAAAACTCTTTTTACCAATATCAATGAGATCATCGATCCTGATACCGTAAAAAGCGATGGCGCATACGAAATCTTCCGTTTGAAAGACAGCTCGGTTGCTTTGGTAGCACAACAAAAGAAGATCCGCCTGGTGCGGAACAAACATTGGCTGCGTAGCTATCATCTTCCCAGGGGTATTTTTGGTAATAATTCCGTATTGTTTCAAAATGAAGACGGGGACCTGGTACTTTTTGGGACCCGGAAAACAGGGTTGCTGCATCCATCCGGTGCCGTGGATATCCTGCCACAACCTTTCCCTTATGAACGCCAGGAGCTGGAAGGCCCCTTGCTGTGGCTTAAAAGCAAAGACAATTTCCTGACTTGTATCGATACCCGGAAAGGTAAGGCTGGAACGGTGGTAAGCAGGACGAGCCTTCCTGGTGCCATGTTTCGTTTTGGCTTTTGGGGCGATACTATCTTACTTGGGACAACCAATAGAAAGCTGATTACCGTCAATCGCCATTCAGGATCAATCGCACCAGAAAGTAAACAGGTCTATCTGTCTACTGCCGCAGAAAGCAGGGACAAACGGGTAAGGGTAATGTTTACGAATGACGAAGGGATTTTTGTGCTGGTGAAAACAGACACCGGCCGGTACCACGAATTACCGGCGGCTCCCGCCTGCCTGTTCCTGGATGGCGATAAGGTACAGGTACTGGACGCGCAGAACCGGTGGCTCTATCCTAAAAGCCTGAAGGGAAGACTAACGCCCGATTATGACAAGCTGTTGCCCCCCGAGTTTGCCGAGACTATGGGGAAACAAATCTGGGTTTATGGAAGTGATGTGCATGTTATAGAAAATGGAGCGATCGTGAGGAAGATAGATACGATCAATTCGGTTAAGGACGTTTATTGTTACAATGATTCTATCCGTTATGTGGCTACTGGTGTCGGTATTTTTGAGATCAATCGTTACAGGCATACCTGGCGCCGGTTGCTGGACAAAAGAGGTACCAGTATCTGTGGTTCCGGCGCATCGGTTTTTATCGGCAATTATCATGGCCTGCTACAATTGTTGCCGGATAGTACATTGGTAGACTGGGGCCATCGGGGGTTTCCGGATATCAAGGTGACCGATCTCGTGTATAAGGATGGCGTGTTGTGGATAGCGACGGGGGGAGAGGGCCTGTGGGCTATCAGGAACAAAGTAGTGTATCAAGTAGCCGATGAAAGCAGCGGTCTTGTTTCCAATGCCATTGAAGCTATCGAAGCCGATGGGCGACAGCACCTGGTGCTGGGTTATGCAACAGGGGTACAGCGTTTATGGTACCAATTGCCGCAAGACAACATCAGGATCGCAGAATTACTTACCCTGCATACGGTCCGGGGAGAAGGAATTAAATACCTGCACTATGCGTCGGGAAAAATATATGGCCTCGGCAGCAGAGGCTTACTGATACTGCCGGAAGAGCTCCGGGAGCCGGTCAAGAATTTTCCTTTGCAGATCGACCGGGTAATTATAGACGGAATAGCGAAGGAGTGGCGGGATCTGTATAGTTTACCAACCGGTACACATGATTTTTCCCTTTCCTTTTCTACGGTCAATTATGAACAGTTCCCGGTACGGTACCGGTATCGCATCAATGAAGGTGTATGGTCCTCTACTTCCGAGCCCGCAATCAGCTACCATAACCTGGGGCCGGGCGATTACCGGATAGAGATACAGGTCCTGAACAATTACGGCAAGCCATCCGGCATACAACTATTGCAGGTGAATATCCTGTATCCTTTCTACCTGCGTACCGGTTTTATTCTGGCAGGCGCGGGGCTTTTCCTGGCTTTGCTTATTATTTTTATCCGGCTGTGGTACCGTTATCGCTATCGTAAGGCCAATAACCATTTGCTGCAGGAAACAAAACTGAGGGAGCTGGAGCTGGCGGCTTTAAAGGCGCAGATCAATCCGCATTTTGTTTTTAATTGCCTCAATTCTATTAAAGCTCTGATCTACCAGCATCAGTTGGAAGAAGCCGATTGGTATATGGATCATTTTGCCCGTCTTTTTCGAAATACCCTGGAAGGCGCTGCCATGCCATATCATAGCTTGTCGCAGGAAATAGATTATATCAGGGCTTATCTCGCGCTGGAACAGATCAATGTCAACAATCGTTTTGCTTTTTCGATCGAAGTGGAGGCTGCTGCCACAGCGGATGTGCTTATGCTGCCGCCTATGTTGCTGCAGCCTTATGTAGAAAACGCAGTAAAGCATGGCGTTTCCCGTTTAAGGGACCGGAAGGGAGAGATTAAGATACTGTTTCAGCAACAGGCAGAAGAGCTTATTTGTACTATCGCTGATAATGGTACTGGCAGGGGGGTAGCCCACCTGGTAGCAGATAAGAGCGGTAAAGGATTAACCATTACGGAAAGGCGTGCTTCCTTGTACCGGATTAAAACGGAGATCAGGGACAATATACCTTACGGAACAGTGGTGCGCTTAATATTATCTTTAAAAACACAGCATCAAACCAAACCCTATGATAACGGCATTTATTCTTGACGACCAGGACAGCAATATCATTGTTCTCAAAAGCCAGTTAGGAAAATTTTTCCCCGGCGTGGTATTATGTGGCACTCATACCGATCCGGTGTCGGCATTGCCCGAGATTATGGATAAGAAGCCCGACCTGCTTTTCCTTGATATACATATGCCTGGTCTCGACGGCTTTGAGTTTATACAACGATTGGAGGGGCACATCCCTGCGGAGATTATTTTTGTAACCGCTTACAGTGAATTTGCCCTGAAGGCTTTTGAGTACCAGGCGGCGGGTTATATCACGAAGCCAGTAGACGCTACCAAACTGGTACTGGCAGTAAATAAAGTGATTGACCGCATTTATCAACGAAAAACGCTTTCCCTGCTGGAAGAAAGAAAACCTGTGCAGGGCTTCTCTGAGGAGAAAAAACTGGCGCTTTCCACACAAAAAGGATTAGTATTTGTAGCGCCCGAATCCATTTATTACTGTGAGAGCAATGGCAATTATACTTTGTTTCATTTACAGGAAGGGAAGCAGTTGCTGGTGAGCAAACAAATCGGGTATTTTGAGCAAATATTGCCACGGCAGTATTTCGTACGTATTCACGACCGGTACATCGCGGGCCTGAAGCATATCAAAGCCTATCAAAGAGGAGGTGGCGGTATCCTGGTGCTGGAAAATGGTAAAGAACTTCCCGTATCGGTAAGGCGAAAAGAACAGTTGCTGAAGTATTTTGAATAGCATAAGCCTGTCCCGGAATACTGATTTAATATTCAGCCGCAAGCAAAGCAATCAGCCGGTGCTTATTCTTTAATGAGGCAGTCTCTCTTTACAAAACAAAGGACAGCTCGCGAGCTGTCCTTTGCTGATAACCATAATAGCAGGAGCCATAGATAGCTTCAATAAGCACCTGACGCGTTATTTTAATTATTGAAGATGACCATCTTCTTTTGTGCTACCTGTATGCCATCTATAACGAGGTTGTAAAAATAAATGCCTTTTCCCAGCTGGGTTGTATTCAGCTCCAGGTGGCCGTTGCCTGGTTGTGTAATAGCAGTAGTACTGATTTTTCTTCCCGCAATATCACAAACCTGTACAGCGGCATTGTTTTTAAAAGTACGGATATAATAGGGGATCGTGGTGACCTCCGTTGCAGGGTTAGGATAGTTTTGCCCCAGGCTGCTCCCCGCAAGATAAGGATGGGAGCCTATTCCGGTTGTATTGACAGATAGGGTTACCACGGTCGAGGTAGCACTGCAGGTGCCTTCCTTGCCGGAAACAACGCAACGGAAAAGCTGGTTGTTATTGGCGGCGGTAAGAGCGCTTAGGGTAAGGGTATTGGTGGTGGCGCCGCTGTATTGGCCGCCATTGACTATATTGATAAAAGTGCCGCCCGCACCGGTATTGGTCTGCCATTGAAAGGTGGAAGCGCTGGCTGCTATGGTAAAGGAAACCGATCCGCCGATACTTCCGTTCTGGTTAGTGGGTTGTGTAATAATCCCGCTGGTACTTAAAGCGGCATGATACAAATCCGAAATTTCGCATGCCGACAAAGCCCTTGTCCAGAAACCGATATCGTCGAGCGATCCGGTCATCCATTGCAGGTCTGTAGGGGAAGCGCCGAATACAAGTTGATTGGTACCCCCATAACAGGTGGGGGTAGATGATATGAATGTCGACAAAAGGTCGCCATCCTGGTACACCAGGGTATTAAGGCTATCCTCGACGATAACGATGTGGTGCCAGTCGTTGGCAATGGCAGCAGGTATGTTGCTGCTGCCTTTACAGATGGTGTAAATATTTAATTGCCCGGTAGTATATTCGTAAGCATAGCCAAGCGTATTGCCGGGGTGATTCCCCATCTGGAAATAGGTATCGTAGAAGCGGTCGCTCTGCGCATCGCCCGTATATTTAACCCAGGCTGCTACCGTAGTACGTACCGCATTACTGATCCCTGTCGGAGGAACAGCTATATAGTCCGATGTTCCGTTGAAGCGATAGGCAGCATTGACATTGCCCATCCTGTCGGTAGTGAGTAGCGCGCCGTTTACCGTGCCGTTCCGGCTGTGGATGCTTTGGTCATTGGCATTTCCTGTAAAGGGCCACCAGCCTTCGAGGTGATCGGTAGGGACATAAGCCGGGACTTGTGCCGTACAATAGGAAAATGGCAGGGGAAAGCCTGCCATTAAAATTACTTTTTTTACGGATTGAAAATATTTCATGTGATAAACATTTATATTTTCAAAGATACCTTAATCCCAGATATAAAATGTGTCGCTGCGAAACTTATTAGGAATAATGGATAATGCGTGTGCCTTCCGTTTCAAACTTGAACTGGATCATACGCAGCTCCTGCAGGGCCTGGATTACGGCTTGCTGATGGGCCGGGGGAACATAGAACATGAAGAAGCCACCACCACCGGCGCCCAGTAATTTACCACCTATGGCCCCGGCTTTAAGCGCCCGGTCGTAGATGTCGTCGAGGAAATCGCTGGAAATGGCCGAAGAAAGACTGCGCTTGGCCATCCAAGCCTTATGCATGAGTTGTCCGAACTCGTCCATATTCCTGTCGGGGTTGCTGATGATAGCCAGGCCTTCGCCCACCATATTGTAGATATCCGTCAGCTCGGTCTGTATTTTCTTTTCCTGTGTTTTTTGCAATTGCTCTTTCAATATCTCGCTGGCAAAACGGTTGATGCCGGTATAAAACATCAGGAGATTATTTTGCAATGCCTGTTTCCTCGCCGGCTGTATAATAACCGGGTTAACCACCAGGGCGTCATTCGAGAAAAACATCTGGTTGAGGCTGCCATGCGCCGCTGCCAACTGGTCCTGTACGCCCACGCGTTCCTGCAGCAATTCCCGCTCTACGTAGATGGCTTCTTTGGCCAACTGTTCCTTGCTCACCATTTTGCCCAATAAAGCATAACAGGCGTGCAGCATACCCACGGTAAAGCTGCTGCTGCTGCCCAGGCCTGTACGTGCAGGTAAGTCGCTTACGATATTTACTTCAAGGCCATGGTCTATATTCAGGTATTTGATCACCTCTCTCACTACCGGGTGCTCGATCTCATCCACATGATTACACAGTTCCAGCTTACGGTAGGCTATCCGGTACTTATGATCCAGCAAGCCTTCGATTTTATTAACGGTTACATACACGTATTTATCGATGCTGGTACTCAGCACGCTGCCGCCAAATTCATTAAAATAATCGGGGTAATCGGTACCGCCGCCAAAAAAACTTACCCGTACCGGCGTTTTTGAAATAATCATAATATAGGATACTGTTTAATGTCGTTACGGTTACTGCCAGGCAAAAGCCCGTCTTAAAATAGCCGCTGCAATGTTAGGCAAATCTTTACAAATAACCATGACGGCCGCAGGCCGGGGCATATTGATAGCGTAAACTTAGTAATGGGTAGCAACCAACGGCTCAGGCTACAAAACTCCGGAACGCCCCTGGTGTGGCTGCTGCATTCTTTTTGAAGAAACTGCTGAAATTGGATAGCTCTTCAAAGCCCAGGCACCAGGCGATCTCGGAGATATTCCAGTCCGTATGTTTCAGCAGCATCCGGGCTTCCTGGGTAATACGTTCCGCGATCAATTGGGACGTGGTTTTGCCGATCGTTTCTTTAAGCGCGCGGTTCAGGTGGTTGACATGAACGGCCAGTTGGGCGGCAAAAGCCACCGGAGTCTTCAACCTGATCTGCTGCAAGGGCGATTCTACGGGAAACTGCCGTTCCAGCAACTCTACAAACAGGGAGGCAATGCGGGAAGAGGCATTGGAGCTTACATGGAGTTGCGTAGTGGCCGGTTGCATTTTCAATGCGAGATGTACCAGCTCAAATACATAATTGCGTAAAGCATCGTATTTATACACATAGTCCGATTGGATCTCCTCTTGCATTTTCCGGTAAATAAGATCTACCTGCGCCACTTGTGCTGCTTCCAATTGATAAACAGGACTGCCGCCGGGTTGAAAAACCGGGTAATCCCTGATACTGCCGAACTGGTTGAAAAAAGCTTCGGTAAAGATGCAGAAAAAGCCCGTTTGCCCTTCTTCAAGCGGCTCCCAGTTGTAAGGGATCTGGGGATTGGCAAAAAGCAGGGCATGCTTTTCGATGGTCACTATCTTATCGGCATAATGCACGCGGTTACGGCCATTGATCAGGCTGATCTTAAAATAATCTTTGCGGCTATAAGGAATAGGCTTAGCCCGGCATCCCATAAATTCATCCAGTACAAATACATTGAAATGCCCTACCTCCTTTTTCAGGTTGTCGGGCATCCAGTTCAATTTATTGCGGTAAAAATCCTCGATGCTTTCCGTCTTGTCCATAATCGAAATTACGCAATCTGTTTTTGTTTCAGAAAGAGGGGGACCGGCTCTGCTTTGTACAGCACCATGCCGGCGTGGTACAGGATACCTTCCCGGAAATCGCCGGTAGCCGTAAAGCCGGTGTCGTCCTTATAGTCGATATGATCGCCCGTAACGGTATAGCTGCCTGTATAAGCCGCCTCTTTATCGCCCCTGGCTTCTATATAACGGCCTTCGGGCAATAAGATGTGGCAGATATGGCCGTCGCCGGTAACCCAAAGGCCCGTATAAGCTGTTTTGTTGCTCATAAAATCATTTTTAAGCGCATTGCAGGCTGGGCAAGAGGTGCACAATGCCAAGCCTGCAATGCGGTGAAATAATAAGGGATAGCTATGCCATACTTTCCTGGAAAGCCGTTGCGGTGGCCTGTTTGCTCCAGGCGGCCATATCCTTTTGGATAAGGTCATTTTTTAACGCAACCCTTTCGTAAGCATCTTGTCCCAGGAATAAATGTACCGGTGCTTCGGCAGCTTCTGCTACTTCGATTAGCACCGCTGCCGCTTTATCGGGATCGCCTGCCTGGTTGCCATTGATCTCCTGCTGGTGCAAGGCCTGGGAAGCCCTGGCTGTTTCGTAAGCAGCAATAGGATTTTGGGGAACGATCATCGAATCGCCGGATAAAAACTCGGTTCGGAAATAACCGGGATACACAACTGTGGCCCTGATGCCAAAGGCTTTGCTCTCCTCGGCCAGCGCTTCGGTAAAGCCTGCCACGGCAAACTTGGTCGCGCAGTAAATGCCCCAGCCTGCGAAATTGGCCGTATAGCCGCCGATGGAGGAAATATTGAAAATATGCCCGCTGCCCTGTGCCCGGAAATGCGGCATCACCTTGCGGATCACGTTCAGGGAACCAAAGACGTTAATGTCAAAATTCTGGCGTGATTCCTCGTCGCTCAACTCTTCAAGCGTTCCGAAATGACCATAGCCGGCGTTGTTGACCACGACATCGATCCTGCCGAACCGGGCTATAGTGGCGTCGATAGCCTGTTGTACGCTCGCTTCCTGCGTAATGCTGACCTCAAGGGGTAGAAAACTTGAATGGTCGACGGTTGCCGCCAGTGCTTTCCCATCTCTTGATGTGCCGGCTACTGCGTATCCTTCGGCCAGTAATTTAAGGGTAAGTGCCAGGCCCAATCCTTTGGACGCGCCGGTAACCAACCATACTTTTTTGTTGTTCATCGTTATTGAATTTTATAAGGCAAAGGTAGCAGCGCCGCTAGCCGGGATCGATACGAAATTCAAACCAATAGTTATGAAATTCAAACAATGTGCTAACGTTCGGGGAAGGATAATAACTGCTTAACTTTACACATATCCCCGAAAAAATAAGATCCGATGAATTGGAACAATGAACTGACCCGGTTGCTGGACATTACCTATCCGCTGATACAGGCGCCCATGCTGGGCATCACGACACCGGCTATGGTGGCTGCTGCCGCGCGTTGTGGCACCCTGGGCTCGCTGCCGGTAGGCGGTCTTTCGCCACAGCGCACCGCCGAACTGATCCGGGAAACGAAAAAGCTTACGGACCGGCCATTTGCCGTCAATCTATTTGTTTATGAAATTCCGGCAGGGACCAGTGAAATTGCCGCGATCGAAATGCAGCAGCAGCTACAGGCATTGGCACAGGAAGCAGGCCTTGAATACGAACATAAAATGCTCTCTTCTTTCATGCATTACAGTTACCGGGAACAAGTGCCCGTATTGCTGGAAGAGGACATCCGGATCGTGAGCTTTACCTTTGGTATCCCCGATGAAGACACTACTCGTACTTTGAAAGAGAAAGGCATATTACTTATCGGCACCGCAACTTCCGTAAAAGAAGCGTTGCTGTTGCAGGAACAGGGAAGCGATATAATAACGGCACAGGGTATAGAAGCAGGAGGACACAGAGGTTCTTTCTTGGACAAAGAATATCTGCCAGGAATAGGATCTATGTCGCTGATCCCCCAGGTGGTCGATAGCGTTACCTGCCCGGTTATTGCAGCCGGTGGCATCAGGGACGGGCGCACGGCAAGAGCAGCCATGATGCTGGACGCACAGGGCTTGCAGATCGGTTCGGCCCTACTGGCCAGCGAAGAAAGCATGGCTATATCTGCCTATAAAGCAGCGTTGCAGCACATGCAGGATACCGATACGATACTTACCCGTGCCTTTTCGGGAAGGTGGGCGAGGGGCATCCGGAATATCTTTATGGAAGCTATCGATCGCAGTGGAAAAGAAATACCCGAATATCCCTGGCAGAACAGCCTTACCGGCGCTTTCAGGGCGGCGGCCCAGAAAAGGGATAAAAAAGAATACACCAATCTGTGGGCGGGACAATCAGCGGCAGGGGCATCGTATCAGTCTACAGCAACTATCCTGCAGCAGATCATCCGGGAAACGGAAGCATTGTCTGTGGTTTAATGTTACCATTTGTTTTTCCTGTAGCAGTCAGTATAGGTACTGCTGTGTGAGACAAAACAAACATGGTAGTAATACCTGTTTACGGGAGTAACCTTATCATAGAAGTCATTATGAGTACAGCCGAAAGGTGAAGAAAGGAAATTTTTGTCCTGCTTCGACTCCGCTCAGCAGGACAAAAATTTCCAATGCAACCTTATAACGCAAGGTCAGCCTAAGCGTACAAATGTCGAAGTTATTTATAGTAGACTTGGAAGCCATTAATGAGTATTTCTCGGTTTAGGTCAAAGGCTCGAATCCTGTCTTCCCGACTTACAAGGTTTCAATAACTTTAAAAGCGTCGTTCCAAAGAAATTCCCCAGGTGACTGCCTTACATGCGGTGTAAAAGGGTAGAGACGCTAAAGCAACCGAAAAGGAGATTCTGGAAAAGGAGGTAGTTGTGACCAATTCAACGTCAATCCGCTGTTTTGATGTGCTAAAATGATCTCCGAATTAATATAATCTCCTACTTGAATAGAAATCGGAAGAAGACGAGTTACCTGTCAATTTACGCTAATATGCCCTAGATTCTTCCGTGAAACGTCGACTGTCGACAGAAAGTTGTTGTCTGTCTACGGTCTTAAAAGCGATCGTCCCGTACATTTAAATTTGCAGCTCATTTTAAATCAAACCCATGAGAAAAGTTTTTCTATTATTAGCGGGACTGATTATTGCTGTAGCTGCCTGCGATAAAAAAGAAAAGAGCGAAGAGTCGGCCTTCCAGCCCGAGAAAGGTTTTGGAGCCTCCATCGAACATCCCGAGGGTATTCCTTTTGTCTGGCCGCAAGGGATCAGGGTTTCGGTCAAGTCCAATGACTGTGACTATTGCGATGAATGTGTTGACGCCATTCATAAGCAGAACAGAAATTATGGGCATGGCGGACAGGTGCAGTTGTGCCTGGATTTTTATAATGAAACCGGTGGACCCATCAAGCTGACACTGCCGCCAGGCCTGATGTTCATCAGCAAGAGCACCGAGGCCCAAAACGGATTGCTGGTTACTTCTGTAACGATCGAAGTGCCCACTGGACAATATGTAGCCAATTTGATTATGTCCTGCGTGAACCCGGGAAGAAGCTCTTCCGCCGGATATCAATACGAAGAGCAGCCGATTATTACCGACCATCCGGCTCTTCGGGACCTGGTTAAAATGCTTGAAAATAAGAAATGTAATTACGAAGACTATGGCGGTATAGCTTTACAGCCGCGAGCGATGGAGATCAGCTCCTTCATTGATCTGGCGATAAAAGATCTGATTTCGGGGAAGCCCCTTCATAAACAGGAGATAGATGGACTCGCGGGAATTCCTGACAGATAGATGTGTTATTGTGCATAGCACATAGATAAAATGTGATAGCTCCTAATAATTTGCAAATTATGCCATTAACAACAGACATGGCCACTCTGACCAATCCGTGGTTGCAGATATCTTAAGACAATATCCTTCCTAGAGATTAGCTCACAATAACCAATATCAAAATTTTAGTTACGAACTGATAACTTACTTGTAAATCTATACTACTTTTAAAATCTCCGACCATTTTAAAGCAAATACCGTAATCATAACGATCAACTATAGTATTCTTCCCTGTATTAATTCAAAGTCAATCATAATGAATATACATATTGTGAAAAATGCCTTTAAAATTGCAACAAATATATCAAGTCGGCTATGAATGTCCATATAATTCGCACCTGAACTAAAGCGAGGATTACATAACGGGAAAGGTTCATTCAGCCCCATATTAGTCAACAAAAGACAGGGAGCGATTTTATTATTGCAAGAATACTTCAAGAAACTTAGTAACTATTTGATTCGGAGAAATGAGAAAAGCGCTATAAATTCTTAAGCATTAAACACAAGTCTGCGGCGCTTATCTCTTCGTGAAGCCGTTGGTAATATAAGGTCTCTAATTTGTGGAAGGGGATTTCTTTAATGACGATTGCAGTATTTATTTCAGATTCAATGCGGCTCACTTCTTCCCCCCTTGTTATGATCCATATTTGTTTCTGTACTTTTTGTAAGGGGAATTGTTGTTTACCGATGCTCACCGTCCTTTTGCTTCTCATTTTATTGACATACCTTTTTTATCTGGTCTTCTTTGGAAGACATAAAATCGTAATTCAAAGTAGCATCATAGATGACATACAGATCACCGAATATAAACTCACCGTCTGCTTTTCCTTTATTATGAATAGTCGAAAAAGGATGCAAGGCGTTTATGCCGATAAGTTTTAGCAGGTAATGGCAATAATGCTCAAATACTCTCCACTCGTCCGTACTTTCCATCTCTTTTAAAAAAGCTGGTTGCAAATGTTCATTTGCAAAATGATGTTGTTTATTGATATACCAGCCAACTTTGTGGTTTTTGTATTCTTTGGGAATGGGTACAGGCTGCAATCCTGATATTTTAAACCGTACGAGCTTCAGATCACTTTTATTTCTTCCAAACTTGAAATCATGGCTTTTTCCGACCCAACTCTTAATGGGTTTGTCAGGATACTTTTGTATAAACAACGTATCAACAGGCTCTTTTGGAAATGGGGTTCTGAGAACAAGTGTATCGGTCATGCTTTTTGCGAAGCTGCCTTCTTTTCCCTTTAGCGTAATACCTTCCCAATAGTCTTCAAAATCAGTTATCATGATATACCTGATGATGGCAAGGTTTATCAGTTGCTTTTCATTGTTGTTATTCATAGTAGTCAGACATCTTTTATCCTTTCAACAGGAAGTAACCGGAAGGGTCTAACAAAAATAACATACCGGAGCCGACTATCTTGTATTATTCTTTTCAACCGCAGCACATTTAAGCTTCTCGAGTTCATTTTAATAAAACAGTGTAGATGATTACCATTTAATACAGTTACCTTGCTCCCCAATAGGACCAATTGTTTCCTCTCGCTTAGAGCCGGTAAGTTGCAGTAAATATAATTTTGACAAGGCCTCAAATTCATTATTACTAGTAAGGACGGAAAAATCTTGCAGCTGATACTAGTGGAAGAGCCATTACTACTGTTTCCCCGGCCTGGTGATAGAGAATACCTTGAGATATGCTGCCGCTCCTTTCTATTAGACGCTACATGGTGGAGTAGATGTGCTTTTAGCGTTAATTCTCTTATCCAAATAAGGGGTTCCATCTTTATTTACTTTACGAGCTAATGTTATAAATAACACGCCATGAATACAGATTATAGTAATGACAATGAAAAAGATCGCTTCCGAAAAAAAATGGCTAAACTGCTAGGCCTTACTTTCGATGAATTGGAAGAATTTGCTGAAGAGGTAGAGCCTAATAATGGTGACACACATAGGGGAAAATTTGCTTACTGCCTGCAATTTAGTGACGCTACTCCTCAGGAAATAAAAGATAAAATAAAACGGTTAGACCTTAATAACACCGTTTATTTCAACCTGGAAGAAATAGATATGTTCTATTGATCATGATACAAAGAAAGCCAAACAAACGTTATGCCTGTTACGATCAATAGGAAAAGCTCATTATTTGAACCAGATGCCAGCAGGGTCATCGCCAGGTTTATGCAAACCACCGATGAGCGTAGCACTGATTTGCTCAATCAGATCATGCGTCTCCCGAAACTAAAACAGGAGCAGCTATTGCGACAGGTGTTGCGCGACTACTCTAAAAGGCACCGAAGCGTTTCACGGGTGTTTGAGAAACACTTCAACAGGCTTCGTTATTTGTTTGAGCGAATGAGCATTGACCCCAACAAACTCAGCACAGCGCTGAAAATACTAATCGGCTCTTATTTTACGATGGAATATTCCATAGAAGCAGCAGCCTTCTTCAATCCGTCGATAGTAGAAGACTTGGATCAATCAGATTTGGGACGAGATGAGAAAAGGGTAATCATCAGCTTTAGAGCTACCGGAGAAGGGCATATATCGTCTATTGTCTTTCGTTCAGGTATTATCGACGCCAACAATAATATCCAGATTGCTGTTCCGGGAAAGATGCTGGAGTCGCCAGAACATATAAAAAAGCACATTTATCATAAAAACAGCTTTCTTCAGAAGCTGAGAGAAATGCGGGATTTCAGCAGCATATCCTATGATACGCTGATGAATAAGCTGACAGCAACATTTACCTATGAAGAACTAAAGCGCTATGTGACTGAAACAAGAGTTCTGGCAATCAGCGACCCGCGAACGCTGGTGTTGTTGGATGAAATCATGTGGCTTGCTTCTTCCCATTATGAGATGGACTTCTCTTTGGATACGGATATCTCCGAAAGGGTTATTTTTCCTATTGCAGACACGGAAATTAAAGGTATCGAAGACGCACGATTCGTCCGTTTTGTTGAAGATAATGGCGAAGTCGTTTATTACGCTACTTATACTGCCTATGACGGTATTACGATTCTGCCAAAGCTACTACGGACTAAAGACTTTTATCATTTTGAGGTAATGCCCATCCATGGGAAATTGGCTCAAAATAAAGGAATGGCGCTCTTCCCCCGCAAGATCAACGGCAAGTTTGCCATGCTTTGCAGGACTGATGGCGTGAATAATTACATCTCCTTTTCTGAGAATATCAATGTATGGCAGGAAGCGACGCTACTGCAGGCACCCGAATATCCCTGGGAGCTGATCCAAACAGGCAATTGCGGCTCTCCAATTGAAACAACGGAAGGCTGGCTGGTTATTACACACGGTGTGGGTCCTGTAAGAGAATATGCACTGGGAGCTTCTTTGCTAGATCTCAGAAATCCCGAGCAGGTAATCGGCCGGTTGCCTGAACCTCTGCTTATACCTAATGCCAGGGAACGGGAAGGCTATGTGCCCAACGTGCTGTATTCCTGTGGTTCCATGATCCATAACAACGAACTGATCATCCCCTATGCTATGTCTGATTACAGCTCCACTTATGCTACCATCAATTTGTCTGAACTACTGGAAGCATTAAAGAATGCAGGTAACATCAACTAGCGGCCTAGTATTTCTTTATAAACCGCTATGTACTCCCGAGCCATCCTTTCTTTCGAGAACATAGTCAATGCCCGTTTTCTGCATTCCGCCCTGCTGATATCGTCTATTTGCGCCACCATTGCCGCAGCCTCTTCTGTATTGCTGGTCAGAAAACCTGTTTGCCCATCTACGATCAACTCCGGCATAGCTCCTCTGTTGAAAGCGATAACAGGAGTACCACAACACATCGCTTCTGCTACACTCAATCCAAAAGGCTCATCAAAGAGAATAGGATGTAGCAAGGCCATTGCATTTCCTAATAGCCTGTCCCTCTGCTCTGGTCCGCAGTTGCCTGCATAGATTACTTTTTCATCGTCAATGTATGGTCTTACTTCCCTATTAAAGTATTCGCTGTCTTGCACCAGCCCGGCTATAATAAGCTGCCGGCCACAAAGTCTGGCAATATCTATAGCTTCTTTTGTTCCTTTTTCAGGATGAATGCGGCCGAAAAAAAGCAAATAGCCCTTATGGACTGGCGAAAAGGTAAAAACATCTGTATCGATACCGTTATATACATTGGCTGTATAATGCAATTCTCTATGCCGGTTAGCAAAGCTGATGGAAACATAATCGTTATTGCTATTGTATTTTTTATACACCGGAATGATCAGCGGCGATGAAAAACCGTGAATGGTGGTCAGCATAGGCGTACGGACAACACGGGACCAGGCAAGCGGTAAGAAATCATAATGATTGTGAATAAGGTCAAACTCAGCGGCCCGTTCAAAGAGATGGCTGATGTGCAGACACTCCTCCACCTTGGTATCAACTGCTTTCTGTTCTGCATAAGGATGTTCATTGGTCCACGCCAACTTACTTGCGGTAACAGAGTCGCCCGTGGCAAACAGCGTAACATCAACTCCGTTTTTCACCAATTCTTCAGTTATGTTGGAGGCTATCTGCTCCCAGGGACCGTAATGTCGTGGCGGCGTTCGCCAGGCAATAGGTGACAAGATTGCAATTTTCATACTTCTATTTCGATTTGTAATAGTCTTCAAATGCCTGCAATACAGTAAGGTGGGAAATGAGATAAGCCAACGTACTTTCTGCACCCTGGTTCCGGTTGACCCCGTAGTGCTCCAGCCCGTCACAGCAACCTTTCGTTTCAAAATCATAAAGGCTCATCCGTAAATCATTTTCTCCCAAAAACCACAAAAAGGAAGTATAGAGCTGGGTAAGATAATTTTTGTCTTTTGTCAGATGAAAGGCCTGATGAAACATTAATACCATAGCTAATGCTTCAAGCGGCTGCTGGGCAAACATCGATTGAGGGCCATTTCTAACATACCACTTTTCATTTCCTATCACAGACAGATAACCATCTTTCAATGTGACCTCTGAGAGAAACTGCATGCTTTCCATAGCGATACCGGTAATGATCTCATCGTTCAAAATCTGTGCTGCATGCAGCAGTGACAAAGGAAGTATAGCATTGTCATAGGCCAGCAGTGATTCAAACCACCGCCAGTCGTTGGTGCGGTGTTTCTTATACGCATCAACCAGCTTAAAGGACAACGTTTTGAGTTGCTCCGTCATGTTTTCATCAAAAGGATTGTTTTGCAGGTAGAAGCTGACACCGATAATCACATTGGCAATACTTCGTATGGATTGCAGTTGTTCAAAGTTGGGGGCGGCACTGAAGAAGATTTCTTTCCCAGATTGGCGATAAGCATCATTGGGTGCATTTCCTAACAGGTATCCAAGCGCCCACACAGCTCTTCCAAATGAATCTTCTGAACCGACCTCATCCAGAAAGCTCCGGCTGAAGCTCAGAAAGTTGCGGAATGAGCCGTCACTGTTCTGCATATAGTGAATGTAGCTGAGATAAACAGGAGAAAGTTCTAATGCTACGGGAAGCTTCTTTTGCTTATAAGCCATTAGCACCATCAGCAGGGCACGGGCATTATCATCCAGGCAGTATCCCTCTTTGAGATTGGGGATGCCGAATTTTGCATGTTGGATAATACCTGTATCATCCGTCATCCGCTTTATATGATCAAGCGAAAAAGGAGGCAGGATCGACAGATCAAGAACAGTTTCTTCTTTTGCTATTTGTTCGGCCTGTTGCTGTAATACCGCATAACAAAGCTCATTGTATCTGGCACCTATCTTAGGCCAGGTTATATTTTCGCCATAAGCAGCGGCTTTGCTGCGTAGTCCCTTTAACTTATCAGGATGCTCAAACAGATCGATCAGGATAACGGATAACGCAGCAGAGTCGCCAAAGCCAAACAACCGCCCTTTTCCACCTGACAATAATTCTTCGGCATGCCAATACGGAGTTGAAACAACAGCAGCGCCCGAACCGACAGCATAAGATAAGGTGCCACTTGTGATTTGTGCTTCATTGAGATAAGGCGTAATGTATATATCAGATGCGTAAAGATATTCGAACAGTTCTTTTTCATCCAGGAAATCATTCAGAAAAAGTACATGCTTATCCAATTGGAGGCTTTTGACAAGCCGCAACAAGAAAATACGGTACTCTTCTCCCGAATTTCTTAACACGGCCGGGTGAGTTTTTCCCAGTACGATATAGACCGTTTCCGGGTATCGGGCAACCACATCAGGCAACGCTTTGATAACCGTTTCAATACCTTTGTTCCTACTGACAAATCCGAATGTAAGCAATACTTTTTTTGCCTCCAGCTTGAATTCCTTTTTGGTTGTAGCCTGGTCAAAGTGATAGTCAGGCACACCATGCTCAATCAGCTTGATTTTGGATAAAGGTATGGCGTAAATACGCTGCAAAAAACCGACCGCTTTATGTGTCATCACAACGACCCCGGATGCCATTTTGCAAATTTCGGTGAGGGTCGCTTTTTCATTATAGGAAGGTGTTTCAAGTACGGTATGCAGGGTAACGATAAATGGTACTTCGAGCCGGTTAAGCAATGGAAGTATGTAAATCCCATTTTGACCACCGAAGATGCCAAACTCATGTTCCAGCACACAAACATCGGCTCCGCTGAGGTTAATGAATTTGGTCGCTTCAATATAATCTTCCTGTTGTTCCTGTCGTATCGTTAGTTGAACTTCCGGAGGATAATCGTAGGAATCTTCCCGATCGTCTATGGCAATAACAACTGCTTCCTGCACTTCATCTGAATCTTTAACCGGCTTAGCCATTGCGGCATATAGATTCTGTGTGAACGTGCCGATACCACACTCCCTGGGAGGGTAGGTACCGATGTATATGATTTTCATAATTCGCTTGTATTAAGCCAGGTGAAGATGCAGAGGTGAATACCAAAGGTACGCCTTATAAAAGCGGCGTACAGGAAAACATTGTAATCGATCAGAAAGTTGTTAACAGTACAAATTTGCATTATAAAAAAGAGCCACCATAACGGTGGCTCTTTTCGATTTAGTGGATATTACTTAATAGAGATGAAAGTCCTTTATCTGGCCTTCTCTTATTTTTCAATAGTTTAAGATTAAATACTAACCCGCTCAAAATCTCTCTTGCCTTTTCCTGCAAGCCAAATACAATACGTTCTATCATGAGGTGAAGGTAGTCTTTTCACACCAGCATCGGGTTATCTTTAATAAAAAGAAACTCATTAAAATTTCAGGTCGAACTTGTTAGAAAACCCTTCTTCCCTGAACTTGTTACGGATAATATGGCTTCCGATTATATTTCCGGTAAAGTATTTCCCAGATCTATCTACATGAACAGAGCATAATCCGCCATTGTCAACCACGAAGGCTAACCTGTCTCCAAGTATTGCTATCACCTTAGCTTCAAATTCGAGCTGCATACACAGGTTGGAATTGGTGTAAAATACCGCCTTGCGCAATATGTTGTACCTGAATTCCAGTGTCTTCATATTCTTGTTCCCATAAAAGTCTACTTATGAAATAATGTTAGAGACGCTGATATACCTTTTCTCCATTATCAAATTTTCAAATCGTTATCAATGTTGAATGGTAGCGTCAACTGCATGCTCCTGCGCTTTGGTGATACTTTCTTCGGCTGCTTTTACATGCTCCTTAGCCTTTGTTTTCATTGCCAGCCTGGTGTTCTTTATGGGCAGAATGGTAATGTTTGGCGGCATTTTCAAAATGCTTTGCTGCCTCCTTATAATGGTGATGCTTAGGCTTTATCATAAATACTGGTTTAGGATTAAATTTCTGGTACATCGTTTATTGTAACCACCATACATTTTCAGTAACTAAATGACCAGACCTGATAAACAGACGTCCTATATCTCCAGGCGAAGGAAACAGTATGCGGTAGCTGATTGGCGTAACAAGCTCCATCATTTGATTACCGGTATTAATATTACGGATCTCATAGATTTCAGTCTGCTTTTGATACTTTTCATCGCTCATATTCCCCTGATCGATATTCGGTATACATTTCAGAAGAACATCTCCTATGAGCAATTGTGTCACCTGTTGAAGGGTCGTTATTTTTACCGGCATGTTAGTTATTGAACTGGTAGAATCAGGTGGTGAGTACGGCTTCATTGACCAGGATGGTTTGTTGCATAAACTTGCTGCCATCCAAGTTTTTGATGGCAGTTAAGGCATCTGTCCGTTCTTTCATGATGATCCAGCAAAAAATGCCGGGTAGAATAGCCTTACTTTCTCTGATAATCGTTACCCGTGTGACGCTGCCAAATTCAGAAAAGAGGTTCCTGAGCTGCCACAAGGAAGCAACTTTAGTTAAGTTACTGACAAAGATGTTCATAGAGGTAAATAAAAGTGAACCGAAAATGGCTAGAAGAACAAGGTCTGAAGAGAAGGAATGTATACAGATCAGAATGGACAGGTGGCCACTGTAAATACTTCACTAAAGATAATCATTCTTTTTGACATGCGATATTATTAATTTCCTCCTTTGTTATAATAGGCAGATCATCAACTATATAACTGCTGATTACAAACGGATATAACAGTGTTACAGCAGAGAGTAACTAGCGAGAGTTGAACCAATAAAATCCCTTGCCAAGCAAGCATTCTAGTTATTTTATTGACCAATTTCTTCATTTGGGGGCGATCGAACCGGTGACATAAAGATTTTCAGCCCTTAAATTTTCACCCCTTAAAGCGTTGAATTTTAGCCAAATCCTCCAATAAAAGGCTCGAACTTTGACAACCTTACGGCCACTCGGGAAGACTTTTAGTAAATCGTTCTTCAACCGGGTAAGTCCCTTTTACAATTCCTGAATAGATATTTTTGTCCGCCACATCATTTTAAAAATGTTGGATGAAAAACTAGGAGAATGCGGGTCTTTTTCTGTGTCCGTATATGCATGGTGCATACGGTGCATGATGGCATAGGCCCTTGGACTCATATAGGACGATCCCTGGGTAAGACAAGCGAAAACCAAAAGGAAACGTTCCCAGAATTTGTTCATATTAAAGGAACCATGGGCGGCATAACGGTACCGGAAAAATGTTTGAGAGAACAGTGATAAATACCACAGACTCCCGAAAAATCAGCGAATCAATTCCCGGGCAAGCGCTTCACCTCCTTCCCCGATCATGACTGAAAGCTCAGACCTGTTGACATTATTGTGTTGAAGTACAAGCAGGTGTTAGGATGTTTATTGGCCAACGCTCTGATCTCGTTCTCTATCGCGCTTACCGGCTGTTTTAATTGAATACTCAGGTCATGCAAAGAAGTGAACGTATGGTGCTCCAATAATTGTTGAATAATCTGCTTGACCATATGAATAAAATTTGGGGGAAGATAAAAGCATTCGCATTGAAGTAGTTTCCATTTCAGTTTTTGTTTTTATCGGAAAAACTGTCCTTGTTCTTTTCAAGGAACCTATCAAGGCTTCGGCTTAACTGCTCATTGGTTGCCATCAAGAAATTATTCTGTGCAATAAAAGCGCTTAGGACGTAATCTTTTTTGAACACCCGTAATATTCTGAATAATTTGTAATCTTTAAAATCCAATTTCTTCACTAAGCTCAGTGCTATGTAAGCTGCTTTTAATGGCTCTATCATTTACAAAAGGTACGCTAATCCTCACTTAAAAAGTATCTTATTTATTGATGAGTGTATGAATAGTCCGTCGTATAGTTGAACCGGAGTTTTAGGCTTAACTTTGATGAATGTTGAAAATAATAGTCCAAGCGACTAAAAAAATGATGAATTGGGTTAAGGGAGGGTTCGGAATTAAATCCGTTCCAGCGATTTCAAACACGAAAAAAGAACTTGCGTTTTTATTAAAGTACATCCATTGATATGCTATACAGCATTTCTATAGATTAAAACAGAAAGGGTGCCGATATTATCGGCACCCTTTCTGTTTTAATATCAGTAGTTAGATTAATCTTACATTAACTGCATTCGGACCCTTTTGGCCATCCTTCATATCGTAGGAAACCTTGTCGTTTTCACGGATGTCAGATAAAAGGCCGGTAACGTGTACAAAAAGTCGGCTCCACCATTTGATGGTGTAATGAAACCAAATCCTTTAGTTTCGTTGAAGAATTTTACTGTTCCTTCTTGCATAAATTGAATTGAAAAATGATTAAAGAATAAATATAAGAAAAAATATTATATTTTTTTCAAAAATTTATTGTAGACCTCTGGCAATAGCTTTGTCCTATTGGTTTCAGGGCAGCTTAAGAGGCAACTAAACAAAGGATTTCACCAAATTCGCGTAGTCATTAAATTGGCTTTTAATTAATCCACCATACACCTTCGCTGACAAGCTGTGCTTTATTTACAGTTAATCGTTCAGTGTCACCGGGCCAGGAAAAAATGAGGGCGTCTTGGATAATGAGTTTTATGGAGTCAAGGCGAATATTGATCGACGTGATCCTGTAGACCTTGATGTCTTTATGCCGACTACTGTCAAAATGGTCTTCAGGCGGCCCGCCGAGTGGAAATTGATATAAGACATCCCCCTCTTTCAAGAATTCTATCTGGAGGCCCGTTAGTTTCTGTTGCATCGGAATGTAAATAAGTCTGTAAGATAAAATCCAGGTTGGGTGTACTGATTGTTAAGGGATGGAAAAATGAAGCGAGAGTATATCAAGTGGAATAGTTTCTCCCAACTGTTTTCTTTTGAAGTTATCAACTGCCTCTGAAAAACCTCATGGGTAAGTATAAGGAGAAGCTTTTTCTACCTTATTGCAAAAGCAAAGACTGCAATAAGTAATCTTTTCTTCTATTTTGAATCTGCCGGCTTAAGAAAGCTTATGAGTAAAACTGCTTTGGGGGATTAGCAATAGCGTATGCTTTTTCAGCGTTAAGTGCTTTGGCGTTTTCATCTGTCGGCATTCTCTTGTAGGTCTTTCCTGTTACTGCATCTTTAAACCTTAATGGCCTTTTGATTACTGGCTTGTTTCCTCTTGATATAATATCGATTTAAGATGAAGGTAGTCCTATTTATTAACCTTGATCAATATATTTTGGGAAGAGCCTTCCTTTAAAGCTAAACAGGAATTATTGATGTTTAGATTCGTCGTAGAAGAAATCGGGACATGAATGAATTCACCACGATTGCGCAGACAATGTTGAAGGTGACACCGGTCAATCAGTTACCGGAAATTGAAAATATCAGTTAAATCAGTATTGAGAAAGTTCAAAGTTTGACAACTTGGGCCCGATTAAATGATAAACCCGCGCTGAGCGTGGGTTTTATCATTTAATCCATTTTGCCGACTTTGCTATCTTATTCGTCATAAGACATTTAGGGTTCGAATCCCGTTCACACCTACAAGTAAATGAAAGTCGCTCTGAGAGTATGTTTGACATTTTGAAATAATTACCATTTTATAAATATAAGTACCCCTAAATGCAAAAAGTTAACCTATAAGTGTAAGTATCCCTAAATCCCAAGATGGGATGATCAATCTGACCTCTAAACCTGAATAACTACAGTCAATGAAAAATTTGCTGTGCAAGCTGTAACATTTCCCGTACTTGAACGATTCTACAATAGAACCAATGCTATTTTTACGGACAATGAAAACAGAACACAACATGACAATGAGAGCAACCTTCTTTTTTTTGATAGGTTTATTCTTTTCATTGACCGTATCCGGTCAGACAAACGCTCCCGCATGGAACGACTTTAGCTCAAAGTTTCAGGTACTGGAAAATGATTACCAGAAATATTATCTCGCTAAAGATTATATATACACGGAATCCGTATTGAAGCAAATGATTGTAGCTGTAGATGAGCTGATGTTATCGGAGCAGGAACAGAAGGAATTTCAGCCTACCATTAAAACTATTAAAGCCAATGTCTATTACAACCTGGCTTGTGTCCATTCCCTGCTGAATAAAAAACAGGAAGCAATCAATGACTTCGGAAAAGCGATTGACTGGGGCTATTCAGAATACCAGCATGCAAAAACAGACAGTGACCTGGACAACATCCGGAATGATAAAAAATTCATCACTTCTCTGAGCCGGATAAAGCAGTATGATATGCTCCACATTCTTCAGCAATCTGGTAATTATATAAAGAAAGACAAAAAAACGTTACCTGCTTTCGTATATCAGAATGCAGAACATCAAAATCTTAAAGAGGTTAAAAAGTATTTCAGCCTGGACTCCATAGCCGGTAATGGCGATGAAGTATCAAAGTTGATTAACATCATGTTGTACGTTAATAAAAGCATTAAGTATGATGGTACCAATTGGGCCTTATGTGAGTTTGATGCTATTGATTTTTATAATTATCACAAAGCTACCGGCAAAGGAATTAACTGCCGGCACAAGGCAATGACGCTTAATGAAATGTATCTTGCCATGGGATTCAAATCCCGTTATGTGACCTGTATGCCCAAAGATCAGAAAGACCCCGACTGCCATGTTATTAACTGCGTGTATTCGGAAACATTAAAAAAATGGTTGTGGATGGACGCCTCACATGGTATATATGTGATGGATGAGAACAACAAAATGTTGAGCATTGAAGAAGTAAGAGAACGCCTGAAGAACAATCTGCCGTTGAAGCTAAACAAAGAAACCGAAAGAACCAAAGAATGGTATCTTGACTATTACATGGCTAAAAACCTGTATTGGATTCAATGTACTAACAAAAGCAAGTTCAATACCGAGAGCAGGTATAGAAGCAACGATAAAGACCTTCAATATATCTCCTTAATTCCTTCAGGGTATGGTGAGCATAACCATTATCTGGAAAATAATGTCATTACTCATGACCCGGCTTATTTCTGGCAATTGCCGGGAAAGGAACCTAATCAGTAAGGATATAGAAACCTGGTGCAAATTGGGTACTACTCTGGTCGGGACACGAGGAACGAGTGATTTGAACAACAAAATTGCTACAATGAATAATGCCGCTCATCGAGCGGCGTTATTCATTGTAACGGGACGGGTGTGGGCCAGGATCAAACCGGCGATACATGGATTTTCGGTCCTTAAATTTCAATTCCTAAAGTGCTGATTTTTAGCCAAGTCATCCAACAACAGGTTCGAACTTTGACAACTTGGGCCCCCAAAAGGGACAAAAATGCTAAAACAAACATTGCTGTCCCCTTTTTTATTTTCCAATCTGCTGTATGTCAGTTATTTTTTATTTCTCTCCTTCTCATTATAATAAATATCGGCTATCTTGTTGTTTCAGAGGCCGGTAAAAGGTACTGGTACAATCCGAACGGAGCACAGAGATACCCATAATTCACTATCTGCGGCTGATGAAAGATGGAAAATAACGACAGCCCATTGCCCGAATATAGGATGGATTAATAATTTATATTCGTCTAGCGGCCCGGTTGTAACAAGACCTTGATTAAAGACCTGCTCTTCCATGAACCTATATATTTTAATAAGACAAAATTATCCGGATAAGTAACGCACCCCTATTTCTTATTATATTTGGAATTATTTTCCTGATTTCCGAGACGTTTTTCCTGACAGAGATCACAGAAGGAATATCAAAATGATATTGTATCCAAGGAGCATTGCTCTAGGTTAGATGTTCCCAAAACTGGATTCCGATGAAGTTACTGTTGATTGAAGACACACTTGAGCTGGCTAAGAGTATTGCTGGTTACCTGACCCTGGAAAATTATATTTGCGAGACAGCATATACCTTTGACGAGGCCAGGGAAAAGCTCGTATTGTTTACCTATGACTGTATTGTTCTGGATATTATGCTGCCGGATGGCAATGGCATTAACCTTCTAAAACTAATCAGGAAGGAAGGCATAGAAAGCAGCGTGCTGATCATCTCCGCACAAAACGCCCTGGATTTTAAAGTTACAGGATTGGATGAGGGCGCCGACGATTATATTACCAAACCTTTCCCTTTACCCGAACTCCATAGCCGCATCAAGGCAGTAATGAGACGAAAAAGTCCCGGCAAAAACAACCAATTGGTTTTCTCTGAGATCAGGGTTCATTTGCAATCACTGGAATGCTTTGTCAATGATGTTATACTAACCCTTACCCGAAAGGAAATTAACCTGCTGATCTACCTGATCAATAACCAGGGACGTGTCCTTACCCGGCAAGCCATTGCAGCGCATTTGTGGGGCGATTATACAGACAACCTGGATAGTGTTGATTTTGTATATCAGCATGTCAAAAACCTGCGAAAAAAAATAACGGACGCAGGGGGTAACGATTACATCAGCACTTTATACGGGGTCGGTTATAAATTCGGTATCCGTAGATAGCGATGAAACTCAATTATAAATATACCATTGCTTATGCCATCATTACCTTGGTGGTATTGAGCATAGGCTTCGCTATAGTTTATAATTCTATACGGCGAAATGCCGTGCAATCCTTGTCTGGCAAGCTGGAGCAGCTCAACGAAGTAGTGGCCGGGCAGCTAAAATCGGGAAAGGATTATACAACAGATCCTTCCAGAAGAAATGTTACAGTTACGAACGTTGCTACATCAGATTCCACTTCGTTTAGTAATAAAATTGAGATCAACAAAGAGTGGAACGCCGAGTTGCAGGCGGAGGTACCTATGCTGCAGTTCTCTTCTTTCAGGATCATCAACAGGCAAGCGTATCAAATTACAAGTAAAGCAGTGCTCATGGAACCGGATGATATTTATCTTAACGGTATTATCCTTGTCTTCGCCTGGACTTTTGTATTCTTGCTTGCGCTTGTAGTGGTATTAAGCGAGATCCTTTCCTGGCGCATACTCAAGCCATTTAATGACACCCTGGAAGCCATCCAGCTCTTTAATATCAACCAGGACAATACGATCGACGTACACGAAACCCAGACTTATGAATTCAAGGAACTGAACGCCTTCTTGGTAAAAATGACCAATAAAGCCAAAAGCGATTATATCGCATTAAAGGAATTTTCGGAGAACACATCGCATGAACTGCAAACCCCGATTGCTACAATGAAAGCAAAAATCGAATTGCTGATGGAAACATCGCTTGAAGAGAACCAGGTCAATACGCTTTCCGAGATCCACAATGAACTGGAAAGACTCGCCCGTATCAATAGCGCCCTCACCCTACTGGCCAAATTGGAGCATTATGAATTAGACACCGACAGCAGGATGGATTTTAGTAAGGCGCTGCAAGAAAGTCTTACCCGGTTTTCGGATTGGATGGAGATGAAGGATATCCACCTGGAAGCGAGCATAGAGGCAGGAGTAAGGATATACCTGGAAGATGCTTTGGGCCAATTGCTACTGACCAACCTGGTTAGTAATGCTATCCGTCACAATAAATTGCAGGGACAGCTTATTGTATCCCTTTCTACAACGGAGCTCAGCATTAGGAATACTGGTGAGCCCCCCACACTACCTGTACATGAACTGTTTGGCCGTTTCAAAAAGGGCAATAGGACATTGGACTCTATCGGTATTGGGCTAGCCATAGTAAAGAAGATCTGCCTGTTGTACCAGCATGAAATCAGCTATGAATATAATAAAGGGCTGCATTCGATAAAAATTGTTTTCCATCCATAAGCTGTCCTTTTGATACGCCCGGTGCCGGTTTCCGAAAATTTCAAGCTCCTTATAATTTTTCCTCAAAATTTCTATAAAATCGCCTCTTTGCTTTGGTGGGACAAACGGTAAGTAACAACTCACTCAATGCAAATAGGTACACATGAGTAAACCATATTTTTTAATCCCCTGCCTTTGCCTTTTCTTTTTAAAGACATCTGCCCAGGATACGGAGAAAGTAGTGGCCGCCCCCGCTGTTGCCAACGGCCTACATTTCAAATTCAATGAAAGTGGTAGCCAATACCTCAGGATCAATATATGGATGCAGACCTGGTTCCGGGAAATCGAAAATAACCCAGGCACTGCGGTCAACCATGATCCCCAAGACTGGACACTCGATGCGGGTATACGGCGGATGCGGATACAGATGTATGGTCAAATGTCGCCCCGCTTCCTGTTGATGCTACAGATGGGTATGAATAACCAGAGTTTTGCTACCGGTGGCGGTAGCGGCACCGGGGCTAACGGGGTGGGCAAAAAGGCTCCTTTCTTTTTCCACGATGCCTACGGCCAATTTATTATTGTTCCGGAAAAAGACCCTTATACCCGAAAGGACAATAACTTTTCGCTGTCGATAGGCGCCGGCCTGCATTCCTGGAACGGAGTCAGCCGGCTTACGAATGCCAGCACCATCAGTATCCTGACCGCCGATGCACCTGTATTCAACTGGCCAACAGTAGAAATTTCGGATCAGTTTACAAGGCAGTTTGGGGTATTTGCCAAAGGCAATATAAACAGATTGGCTTACCGGCTGAGTATCAACAAGCCATTTATGACCTCGCTCGCTCCTGCGGTAGGCGGGCCTGCCGTTGACAACAACAGCGGTAACCAGGTAGCCTATAACGGCTATTTCGACTGGCAATTCCTAGATCGGGAAGAAACGCTGAATGCTTTTTTTGCCGGCTCTTATTATGGCAAAAAACGGATATTCGATATAGGTGCCGGTTTTCAGCACAACCCGCATGGAACCATGACCCAGCCTGTTAAAGGAATATTCGAAAGCCACGCCATTACCACTTTAGGCGCAGACTTGTTTTATGATGCCCCGGTTGGCAACCCTTCAAAAGAAATGGCTTTCACCTTATACACGGTCTGGTATCATTATGACTTCGGGCCGGATTACCTGCGCACTTCGGGCATTATGAACCCCGGTGCTGCCGATACAACTTATACAGGTACCAAAGCGCTTGACGGCTTTGGCAATGGCCGTGTACTCATGGGTACGGGAGATATCTGGTATACACAAACCGCTTTTCTATTACCCAAATTCAGTACTAGATTACGGCTACAGCCCTATATTAGTTACAGCTATAAAAACCTGGAGGCACTCCGGCAACCCGGGCATTATTACAACCTGGGCGCCAACCTGCTTTTTGACGGCAACCGAGCAAAGCTGTCGCTGGAATACGCCAGCCGTCCTTTATACGAAACCACAAACCGGAAAGTATTTAAACGTGCAGGGGAAATACTCGCCTGCGTACAATTCTGGTTATAAATTTACAAACAGATAAACAGCCTAAAATGGAACAACAAACAATGATTCATAAAATAGCAACTCCTCCTCTTGCTTCGGAAAAAATATCCCGCCGTACCCTTAAATCTATCGTTGGTGGTTCTGTGGGCAACCTGGTGGAGTGGTACGACTGGTACGCTTATTCGGCCTTTGCCCTGTACTTTTCGGGAGCCTTTTTCCCAAAGGATAACCCTACGGCTCAATTACTCAATACAGCCGGTGTGTTTGCCTTAGGCTTCCTGATGCGACCGCTAGGCGGATGGATGTTTGGCCGTATCGGGGATAAAGTGGGCCGTAAACAAAGCATGACGCTTTCCGTCCTGCTGATGTCCCTGGGCTCCCTGCTGATTGCCCTTACCCCTACTTACAAAACCATAGGCATCGTAGCTCCCGTGTTGCTGCTGGTGGCACGCCTGCTTCAGGGCCTTAGCGTTGGCGGTGAATATGGGGTATCTGCTACTTATCTCAGCGAAATGGCTAGTAAAAATAGGCGGGGCTTTTATTCCAGCTTCCAGTATGTAACCCTCATCGGTGGCCAGTTAATTGCCCTGGCAATCCAGCTTATCCTGCAGAAATTATTACTTACGGAAGAGCAACTGCACCAGTGGGGCTGGCGGATACCTTTTGTCATCGGAGCCATCTTATCCATTGTGGCGCTTTACCTGCGAAAAAACCTGAATGAAACAAAGGCATTTGAGGCCCAGAAAGAAAAAAAGAAGAACAATAAAGGTACCATACGGGAGCTGCTGAAACACCCCAAGGCTTTACTTACTGTGGTAGGGCTTACGCTTGGCGGTACGCTGGCCTTTTACACCTATACAACCTATATGCAGAAATTCTTGGTCAATACGGTTCATCTTTCCAAAGGAGAGTCCACATTGATCTCCTTTATCAGCTTACTGTTTTTTGCCTGTTTACAACCGGTGTTTGGCGGTCTTTCAGACAAAGTGGGCCGTCGCCCCTTATTGATCGGTTTCGGGGTGCTAGGCACGATCTGCACAGTACCCTTACTGACCATGCTCAGCCATACCACCAACCAGTATATCGCCTTTTTCCTATTGTTATTTGCCCTGGTAATCGTGAGTGGTTATACCAGTATTAATGCGGTAGTGAAAGCGGAACTCTTTCCGGCCGAGATCAGGGCTCTGGGTGTTGGCCTACCTTATGCATTGACAGTTGCCATTTTCGGCGGTTCGGCAGAGTACGTTGCCCTCTGGCTTAAGAACATGGGACATGAATCCTATTTTTACTGGTATATCACCGGGTGTATCTTCTTTTCACTGCTGGTTTACCTGCTGATGAAAGATACCAAGGAAACATCTAAATTGAATGAAGATGCAAGCTGACCAGGGGTAGTGTACCAGATATGCTGATACCCTCTGAAATACCCGTAAAATCAACAAATACATACTCGGTAATACCTTTTGACTTCCCCTCTTTCTCAGTAGTAAAACTTGCATTAAGCCTTTGCTCCTGGCGTTCTTGCAAAAAGCCCTCCTGAAGCTTTTTTGATTTTCCTCCCTGCCAGAGAAACCCTTTACATAAATGACGATTGCGGAGCGCTGCGGCGACAGTAATAGACCAATCTGGCCACGGAATGGCAATAAGAGATACCATCCAGGAAAGACACAGCGATAAAACCGTAGGTATAATCACCTGTATGTTTATTATACTGACTGTTAACCCTCAGGTTCAATATTTTTTCCGGCATTAACCAGGTACTCCCGTAAGGGAGCACCCGTTCTCGGCTGAGAGACTTGATGCGGCCATGAGAAGATACCTCATAATAATCCTCAAAGCCAGGCACAGGCTTCCATTTTCCCCTTTGCGGTTTTTCAAAGACAAGTCTTGATAGGCATATTGCTGTTCCATCAATCATTATAGGTTTATGCGAACAATATTTTGCTATTCTTGCTGCTCTGCATCTCTTTATAATCCTTAAAGTAAGCAATAATTACAAGTTTCTACACTACAATAATACACATGGACACAAAATCATGTACATCTGTGTCCTATTATTGTATATAAACCACAAATACCCATAATCAGCCTCGTGAAATCCCGGGGATTTTCGTGAAAATGCCGTAATCTGCCTCCGATTCCTGTATGGTTTACGGGAAAAATGTAGCCTAACCTTTGTAGTGTCAGAACCAGGAAGAAAATCACTGTTCCACAAAACGATACTTCAAAACATCATTTATCTCCAGATTTACGAATATCCTGATTTTCTCTATACTAAGATGCTGAGAAAAGAGCCATTGATGCCTCTGAAAACCTAGAAGCAGCAGTAACGAATTGTTGTGAGATTTGGATTGACATCCTGCTTAACGGTCTATTTATAGATAAATAAAATTCCTTTCTTGAGTATCACCTGATATCATGCTGCAATGATACAGTCCTATTGGGCTATCTTACATATACACAAATCCTTCCTGCATATCCACAAACTCCTTCTTTATCATATACCCTGGTATACTGACATTTGTATTACAACGGTATAGCTATGGCACATCAGATTACATTAATAAAAGGTAACTATACATCTGTTTCATCACTTATGAATCACAATGTAATATATTAATAATAATTATTTTGTAATATAAACAAATGATTATGAATGTGTTAGTGAATATCATTTGTCTTAGCAGGCCATTTCTATATAAGAGGAGCAGAGCAATACATTTTAGTTTATAGATTGGGGAAATCTGAAAATCTTACATGATATAATTGGGTAAAAGCAAAATAAATAATGACCCGCTTAGAAATACAAACATCCATTACTCGTAAATAGAAATATTTGTCCGAAAAATCAAAAATAAAAACAAAATAAATTTAATAAAAAAAGAATATTAATCTATTGTAAAGTAAAAATAAAAAAATCTTGCCATGAATCAATCTGTCCGTATTGTTGTTCTTTTTATGCTGCTTTCTATGCTGTCGCTTCAGTGTCGCAAAAAATTCACCTGCAGCTTCACCAGCTACTACCAACCGGTAAGCCTGGCCTTCATCGGGTATTCTGCGGTTCAGTTGGACCGGATCATTATTCTTTCGTACCCAGCTAACAATGGTTTGGTTAATCCTTTATCTATGGATACCCTTTATGGTTCTGCCGGACTCCGTGAAGGAGATACAACTTACAGCTCCCGAAACGGACTCCAGCATAATGGCTTCTTTAAAGCTGTGGGAGGACTGGACTATAAGATCATCCTTCCTGAGGCAGGAAAGGAATATACTGTGATCAATATAAGGGAAGGTGAAACGACCTCTTTCTGGGAGCAGAATTATGAATGCTCTCCGGGCGCAAGTCAGGCCCGTATTGTACCACTGCTAAGTACAGTAAGCGGTGGGAATTATGAGAATGGTTATGCCGAGGCCAATAATTACTTCATTTTTCTCAAACCCTAAAAGGTTTTCAAATCATTCGTTAAGAACATCGAATCCGGTGTTTAAGTGGAAATTCCGACAGCTTGACCAGAAGATTCAGTAGCCAATTGATCCCCAAGACTATTAATAATTAATATCTCTCCCGGTCATCGAATGCCTGAATGGCACGGTCAAGGCCCTCCGGAATTTCCGACTTATGCACAAATTAGACCTGTATTATGCAAAAGATTTTCGCAACATGGCTAGATATTCAAGCACGGCCAAGGAGCATATTGGTGGCTACTAAGTTTATTTTTCACACAATAGGCTATCTTTCCTGCTTAGATTTTAGTATGAACGATTACACAATAAAGAGTTCAGCTATCCTTATGAATGTCTGGGAAATAATGAAAGGAATACATCAATGATGAAAATTCTAAAAAAGTTTATACAGGTTTTTACCTGAAAATAACAGTGGTTCTTTCCTTTGGTTTGCAATGCTTTATTGTTCACATTTGCATCCCAATAGAGCAGCATATCAATTATGCAGATAATTAGATTTTGCGCTCATTAAGTTTAAAAAAGTAAATTTGCAGTTCAGCTATAATTAGCTGCCTACTGATCCGAAAATATGTTTAGCGTTTAGCTATACGAAGCTGTGCCTTAAATGTCGAAATTCAAAAGCACACAGCCGAGTAATCAGCTAAACGTCCACGATAGCATCGTGGGCGTTTTAGCGTTGCTTGTGTGCGAGGCCTTCGACAGCCCAAGGTACAAGTGATGTGAACAGCGCCCACGATGCTTTTTTGTGCCCATACGTGATTGGATTTGTCTTGACCTCTTTTTGATCCCTTCCTGTTTGCTATAAATAGTTTACCCTTCTTGAATTGTGATTTCTTTACGCGAGACAAGCAAAGTTCTTTTCTGTGTGCTTGGTTTGGTTTGTACCCGAAAGTCTCCCCTTTGCAAAAAGGGGGGCTTTCTTTCCGGTAGCGTGTTTAAGGATTCCGTTCGATTTCCAAAGACAATTTTTTGTGGGGCGGTTTACGATGAGGGCGGTTTCAGTGTGTTTCTTTAAATCAGGGTTCGATTTGACTGAAATCCATATGGTTGTTGTTTGGTACCCTCGGGGTTAGCACCTGGTTAGTCTTAGCCGAGTGAATTTAAAAACACAAAAAAGAAATTAGTTGGGTTAACAAACAAGATTTTAACCCTGTATTTTTCCAGGTGATTTTAGTTGTGAACCTGCATAAAATTGCATGAAAAAGCTTTTGTGACAGTTGTTGCAAGGACTTTTAATCCCGTAATTCTTTTGATGCTAGCTGTTTATAGTTTAATTTTCATAGATAAAATTCTCATTCCTTTTACAAATCTTTGTGACGGTAATTTTGATTGCTTGGTACCATTTTACTATTAGCCTGTCTTAAATATATCGCCCAAATCAGTCGCTGATTTTAATGAAAACCCTATCCCATTCTGTCTATTTATGCCTATCGATTTGCCTACTGCTGTTCTGCGGTATAGAGCGGAGCCCGGCTCAGGAAACGGAAGCAAGCATAGCCTATGCCCAAAAATACCTGGACAGCCGCAGTGCCGACCTAAGCAAGTACCTGGGGCATTCAGGTAAAATACAACAACGGCTGCTTAAAAAACTGAAACGCAAAGAAGATAAAATCGCGCGTAAGCTGGCTGCTAAGGATTCTACTTTGTACCGCCAATACATGCAACAAAGATTAAGCTATGATTCCATAGCCAGGCTTTCGCAGGATACCAACGCTTTGAATCGCCTGGCTACAAGGAAAAGTAGCTTTATAGACAGCCTTAAAGGCGTACAGAATTTCATTCAAAAACAAAGCGGCAAGCTGGGCGGGGCCACAGCATTAGCAGACAAGGTGGGCACGGGTACACCTTATACCGATGAGCTAAGCAAGCTGCAACAACAACTCAGCGCCCGGCAGCATATCGACGACCTGATCAAAGAGCGTACCAGTAGCCTGGAACATTTGGCCGGTAGCCAAAACATTAGTGGTCTGCAAAGCATCCAGAAGAACGTGTACTACGCCCAGGAGAAAATAAAGGCATTCAAAAAGCTGGCCGACGATCCCGATGAGGCCGAACAGGAGCTTTTCGAGGAACTGCAAGGGATGGAAGGCTTTGACAAGATGTTCAATAGCGATAAGCAGGCGTTCGGCGGTTTAGGAAACAATGCAAGTGCCGAAGACCTGCAAAGATTAGGCTTTCAAACCAAACAATCTGTCAACAAATTACTGGCCGATAAACTCGGAGGTAATCTCAGCGCCGTGCAAGAGCAAATGGCAAAGCAGGTACAGGATTACAGCGAAAGCTAAATGATATTACCGGTAAAGTGAACGAAGCAAAGAAAGGGATCGCTGAGGCCAAACAAACGATCAGTGAAGTGAAACAAACAAAGGACAAATTAAAGCACATTGAAAAACCCACTTTCAAAAAGAACCCCGAACGCGGAAAGCCTTTTCTCCAGCGAATAGAGGTCCAGTATAATTTTGGAACAACCAGAGCCAGTACCGATGAACTACGCCCGGCCATGTTGGAACTTGGCGCTGCCGTAGCCTTCAAGCATACACCCAGGTTAAGCTATGGGATTGGTTTAGGTTTAAGTACCGGCCTGGGCAGGAACTGGCAAAACATCAGGCTTACCTACGAAGGGCTAAGCACCCGTGCCTTTACCGATTGGAAAGCTATTTACGGCTTTAGTTTACAAGCCGGTTATGAAAGGATTTTTCGCCCGGCTAACCGTCCCTACCTAAGCGATCTGCCTGGCAATAATGATCCTTCAAAGCCGATAGTAGAAGAGAATGCGATTCAAAAAGCCTTTGGCGGCCAGCAGCAATCGGCCTATATCGGCATCATGAAGCGGTACCGGATCAATAGTAAAGTAAACGGTACTTTCCTGGTCGGATATAACTTTTTGTGGCAGCAAGAAAACCTGCGTTCACCCTTTTTATTGCGCTTCGGATGGGCGAAAAACTAAAATGAAGTGTGCTCCGCCAACTGTTGGCGGAGGTGGTATATAACTTTGAAACACAATTTAATACTATAAACAACCTATGCAAAAACAGTTTCTAAGGGCCTTGCTCCTGCTACTTCAATTCGCAGTGACGGCCAGCTATGGACAAGGCCAGGGGCAAAGATTAGGCGGTGCCTCCACCGATAACAAAATGCTGCCGGGCGGCAGCCCTACTGCCAGTAGTGGCCTAAGCAATCTCTATAGCCCAAGCCTGTATGACGGCACGGCCAATATCAATATCCCCATATACCAATATGCTTCCCAAAATTCGGATTTCTCTGTTTCTTTGAGCTACAATACGCGTGGTGTGATGGTCTCAGAGATCGCGTCTGACGTAGGGCTTCATTTCAATATCAATGCAGGAGCTACAATTTCGAGAACAACTAAGGATTTGCCGGATGAGATCAACCTGCTCAACGGCGATACCACCATGTTCCAATGGACAGGCCAGGTATGGATGAAGCCTATTCCCGGATTTCCCATTCCCTCTTACGATACGGTTTCAATGAACCCCTTCTGGGCCTTTAAAGGTAAATATACCACTTATTCCGAATCCCCGGCCAGTGCTGCCGATACCCTGATCTATAGGGACAAAGAGGCCGATGATTTCACCGTCAATCTCGGAGGCAGTAGTTTTACCTTTAACCTGGGTAAAGGTGGTACCATCTTTACCCATCCGCACCGGGGTGTAAAAGTGGAAGTCCTTTGGGATGGACAACCCCTTACCAGCATCGGCGATCTCCAGCCTATCGGAGAGGATTTAGGCTATCAAAACCTGTTGACATTCCGTATCCGGGACGAACAAGGCAACAGCTACCTGTTCCGGCGCGGGGACTTCGAGATGAAACAGCTAGAGGATATGTATGGTGCCACGAATGTGGTTACCAATTACAATTTTACTACCCGCTGGGTTATTGAAAAGGTTACGCTCGCTTCCGGCGGTGAAATCAGGTACAATTACCAGGATCTGACTTATAATGGCATGGCGCTTCCTCTTGACAAAAACAATTCCAAACGCGAGGGTGCTTATCCCTCCAATAACGGGCCGGACAGTTTCACGGTTTTTGCCGTTATTACTAAAACCTGTAAGCTCAAAGACATTTGGTATCCTAACAATGTAAGGGTTTATTTCAACTATGGGAGTACGATCCGGGAGGATGGTATCATCGGGGCCTTAAAGGAAATCCGGGTCACAACACCTCAAAGCTGCCTCAGCTATATCATGCAGCAAAGCTATTCCTGGGCCAACCATATTCCCGATACAAAACCCTATGAAAGCGGATTTGCTACAACCTGGTATGTCAGGCCAGGCGAAGGAGATCGCACATTGCGGCTGCGGCTGGACGGCATCCGGCTTACCAGTTGCGACAGCAGTATAGACGAGCCTTATTACAGCTTTACTTACGACCAATTGAACCTGCCGCCACGCCTCGACCACCGCCAGGACTATTTCGGCTATTTTAACGATGGGGTTTTCCTGTCGAATAATCCAGGGAATATAGAAGCCGATGCGCCAACCCTGATCCCCAGGCATAAACGGTGGATACCCTATTACCCGAACTACGACCTGTATGACAATACGCAATATTTCATGGACCGTGAGCCCAACCCTAACATGATCCGGGCCGGTATCCTGAAAAGCATTAAGAATGCTTATGGCGGCACCGCTACCTTTTACTATAGCGGCCACCAGAACCTGACCAATCCCATGACCGGCCTGCCCACCGACCAGTATTACTTTGGCAAGGATGCCAATGACGGTCTGCGTTTGGATTCCGTCGTGGAAAAGGAACCGCTGCATCCTGATAATGCAAAAGTGACGGTATTCCAGTACAGCGGCGGCCAAAGGTTTATTGCCGGAGGTTATTTCCATTCCCCTGACCGGTACAGTGCCTATAACAATACTACCCCCGTTTTGGCCAATATCGTCCTTACCGGCAGGTATGTGACCCCGCACCAACTCATCAATGGTTCCAATCATGGCTATTCCAATGTAACGGTCCTTACCCGTACCGGGCAAGGCATCTTATTGGGCAGGAAGGAGGTCAAATTCAGCAATTTTAAAGATGATGGCGGCCCGCTTAAATATTTCGTGATCGGTGGCGGCAAAGACTTCTACACCTTTCCCTATACGGACAAAAATTACCTAATGGATTGGCAGATGGGTTTACCGCTTGAGGTTACCGAGTACGACCAGAACAACCGGATCGTCCAGAAAACGGTCAACAGATACCGCTTTACCATAGATACCACCAGTGCCATCGGCAAGGTAGAGAACCGCAAAGAGGGCATGGTAATGCTGGACGATGGTGTCACTGGCGTACCTGGGATCACCAATGTCGTTCCCAGGATGAAAATCACGGATGATTACCGGCCCTATACCGGTGCTGCATTGCTGGATACCAGCATCACCTATAAATATCTTTCCGACAATAATTATATCACTGACGTTATCTATTATCAGTACGACAGCCGCAATAACCCTTCTGCCATATTTACCCAGAATAGTAAAGGGGAACTGGTGCGTACCATTCAGGCTTATAATTATACCGTCAATGCCACCGCCGGTACTACCTTATACAACATGACCGCTGCAGGGTTGGAGAAGCCAATCGGTACGGAACGCTGGCTGGTAAGCAGCAGCGGACTCGCAGACGATAAATTGCTGGAAGCCTCTTTTACTACGTATGACTTTCAGGACAACAAACTGAGGCAAAAATACCTTTATAACATGCGTAGAGGCCAACCGCTTACGTATGCCCAATACACAGGTTATAGCGGTGGCCTGCCTCCTCCTGGTTTTGCCCAGGCCCCTCTGGCTTTCGGTGGTGGTGTGCTTCCTAATTTCAGAATGACCAGTAACATTACCCTCGCAGATACCAGAAGTAACCCGCTTGAGGTGCAGTTATTAGGCCAGCAGCTTTACAACTCGACGATATGGGACACCCTTACCGGGCAGAAGATAGCCGAAGCCAATGCGAGGTATGCAGACATTGCCTTCTCCGGTTTTGAAGTAAGCAATCAGGGGAACTGGCAGTACAATGCTATGGGAGCAGTCAACCTGACGGACCCTATAGCTGGACGTAACGCTTACGCCTTTAGTGCTGGCCCTGTAACACGCACTGGATTGAACACAGGTAAAAAGTACCTGGTTTCCTTTTGGGCCACGAACTATAGTAATCTCCCGGTTTGCAGCATTGGGGGGGCTAGTATTACACTGGTTTCCGGTGCGGTCAAGGGGAATTGGACAAGATATGAGGGGCAGTTTACGGCTCCCTCATCCAGTGCAATACTAAGTCTTAGCGGCACTTCCAATGCCTATCTTGATGAATTGCGGCTCATTCCGATAGAAGCAACGATGCAAAGTTGGGCTTACAGAGGTCTTTTTGGTGTCGATGCCACCAGCGATGCTTCCGGAAGGATAACCTATTTCGAATATGACAAATTGGGAAGACAAAATATCGTCCGCGATCAGGAAGGCAATATTCAAATGATGACAGAAGTGCGTATTCCCCAATAACTGCAAAAACAAATTATCAAATTCAAAACACTGGTTTATGCCATTACCATATTTTCGCTTCCTCTTGCCGCTTTTTGTATGTAGCGCTGTTGTAGTAGAAGCTCAAAACATTCCCGACCTTACTGTTACCGGCCCAGCAGGTACGGTAACCAATATGATACCGCCGCCGACCTTAAATATTTACCTGGTTCCATCTTATCTAAGGACTTACGTGCCCAAAGTTCCGATACCAGATGCTGTAAACATAAACCCGGCAAGTAACCCGGCTGAAGTTCAAATTAGCACCGTGTATAAAGATGGGTTCAGCAGACCTATTCAATCCGTACAGCATTATGCGCTCTCAGGCAGCAACCCCCACCTGATACAACCCGCGGACAGCCGTTTTAAGGCAACAGACAATACGTTCCTGCCGTATCCTTCGGGGACTACCGATTATGATTATAACCTGTTTGCCAACCAGTACAATTACATTACCGGAGCTTATCCCACAGAAGGTTATACTGGTGCTACTGTGACCCAAAATATATCCAATCCCGCCCAACGGGCAACCAAGACCTTTGCACCTGGCCGGAGCCAGATCGGCCAGAGCCGAGGAATTACCATAAAACAAGTGACAAATGGCGCAGGCGAAATAAAAATATGGGAGCCTGATGCAACTGGCAAACCGGTGCTCAATGGTACTTATCCAGCCGGAATGCTCCTCGGGGAACAGATTTATGACACTATGGGAACCCTCACTACGACATATAAAGATCGAGAGGGCCGCCTGATCTGCCGTGTTGTGAAACAAGAGGACCAGGCTTCCGGTGGACTTGCAATCACTATATACGGCACGACCTATTATGTTTATGATGCCATGGGCAACCGGGTATGTATCATGCCGCCCAAGGCGACTGCGGCGTCCGCCAGTGCCGTCTCGCCCACAGTATTTGATAATCTTTGTTTCCGGTATCAATATGATGATAAAGGGAGATCGGTAGCAAAACGTACCCCTGGTGTAACGGATTTTATCGAAACCGTTTTTGATCCCAAAGACAGGCCGGTCATGCGCCGTACGCCCAATGGAAGAGCGGCAGGGCAATGGGAAGTGACTTTCTATGATGCACAGGGAAGGATAAAGGCCACCTCACTGCTGACAGACAACAACAGCCGGAGTAGCTGGCAAAATATCCTGGATGCCGGTTCGGGGAGCAATAATCCTGCCAATCTGAGTTATTATCTGCTCACACCAGAAGGAGAAGCTGCTTATCCAGGGGAAAACAGTATTTCCGGCAATCTCATGATGACCTATAGCTATTATGATAACTATTCATTAGCCGATCCGGGTGATATCCTTTCAAATGCCTGTAACAGTACCTTGCTGTTTACCGCAGAAGCACTGAACACATTAGGCGCAGAAACACCTGTTGTAACGACCCATAACCAAGGGCGCATCACAGGAGGCAAGATCAGGATATTGCCTGCACCAGGTGTTCCTGTAAGCGAAACAGGACAGTGGCGGCAAACTGCCAGCTTTTATGATAAAAAAGGAAGAGTCGTTTACACAGTAAGCAGGGATTTGGACGCCGGTAACATAGTACATGCTCATTATACCGGTAAGCAATACGATTATTCGAACCGGCTTATCTACAGCAAGCACGTAATGCAAAACGCCAACGGCAATACAACAGAACACAAAGAATGGAACCACAACGAATATGATCTGGTTACCGGTATGCCTACGAAGAGCTGGCATAAGACAGATTCCGGTGCCTGGGTAATACAAACATCCTACAGTTATGATGCCGTAGGCCGCATGAAACGGGAAATGCTCGGTAATTTCGGAGAAATACGGGACTACAGTTATAATATACGTGGACAGCTCACCGGTATTAACGACTATTATACCCGCACCGGTGATCGACAGAACGAAAGCCGCAGCTTTGGGGAGTCCCTTTGCTATGACTATGGTTTTACAATGCCTCGGTATGATGGCAAAATTGCAGGTATGATGTGGCGTGGTGCTGGCGCTGCGTTAGCCAGTGCTTATGGTTATAGCTTTGATTACAGTGGACGTTTAACAAATGCGGAATACCGTAGATATGAACCGCCCTCAGGGACATTTCTAGGCCAAGCTTGGCGAAAAGATCTGGCCGATTACACGGTATCTAACCTGAAGTATGATCTGGATGGCAATATCAAAAAAATGGACCAGCGTTCGGTGAAACCTAGTGGAGGACTGGTTGCCATGGACAGGCTGACCTATACTTATGAAAACGGTGAGCAAAGCGACCGTTTGAGTAAAGTGGTCGATAGTGCCGACTTTTATAACCTTGGCGATTTCAACAATGCCAATGGCAATCGCATCGATTATGACTACGATCCTAATGGAAATCTGATCAAGGATGGCAATAAAGGGATCACCGCAGTTACCTATACTCATTTAAACAAACCACAAATGGTCACTTTTAGTAGTGGAAATAGTATTGCTTATAGCTATGATGCTACCGGCAATAAAGTACAAGAAAACGTTACAGAGGGCGGAATTACCATTACAAAGGATTACATTGGCAACTACATCTATGAGAACAACGACCTCCAATATGCCTTGAGTAAAGAAGGGCGGAGCGTTTACGATAAAAATCTGCACCGCTTTACGGAAGAATATTTTGTCAAGGACCATTTAGGCAATGTCCGTAGCGTGGTAGAAGTGTTTGTGCCACAGATACAGGAATACTTTGCAACTTATGAGATCGCCAGCGCCAACTTGGAAGGTATGTTCTTCGACCATATGGATCAGATCATGGATGAAAGACCGGGTGGCACACCAGGCAACAGCCAGGCGGGTAACCTTAACGGTGCGCATGCTGACCGCAGGATTGGGACCTCTATGCTCTTGCACGTAATGGCAGGTGATAGAGTAGAAATGAACGTTAATAACTTTTATGAGCGCTATGAAGCCAATAATGACAACCCAGTAAATGCGGAAGATATGCTAGCTACGATTATCAGCACTCTAAGAGGTGGTACCGGTGGCTTTGAAGGTAGTGAAAGCCATAACATCAAAACGGTAACAGATGTATTTAATGCCGGCAATTACGGCGTATTCGATCAGCTACTCAATATCAATGCAGATGCCAATAAACCCAAAGCCTATCTGAACTATATCATGTTCGATGAGAATATGATGATTGTACCCAATATGAGCGGTGCTTTTCAGGCCAATGGTGAAGGGGCCTGGACGCCTATCGGCACTGCAACACCATTGGAGTTCCCGACAAATGGTTATCTAGCTGTATATTTGAGTAACAGTTCGAAAAATATTACGGCAGACGAGTATGGTAACGTCTATTTTGATCAGTTGGTGATACGCCTTAGTCGCGGCACATTGAAAGAGGAAGCTCATTATTATCCACATGGTTTACCTATTACAGGCATGGGTAGTACAGCTGATAATTACAAGGAGAACCGCAGAAAATACCAGGGTAATGAGTATATTACTAACGTGGGATTAGACTGGATGGACTTTAGCAACCGGCAATATGATCCTCAGATCGGTAGATTTTTAGGTGTAGACCCATTGGCGGACAATGGTGGACAGGAGATACTTTCCCCTTACTCTGCTATGGCCAATAACCCTTTGTTGTTTGTTGACCCTGATGGGCTGGAGAATACGGTTTATCTTATTAATAGGCCATCGTCTGGCATAGGCATGAAATTTATGGCCCTCCTGGTAAGTAACCTCAATGATCAAATGGCCCAATATGGAATAGAGGTTACTTTTAAATTGTTCCAGGCAGAAATGGGAGTTGAATTTAGCATGAAAGATATATCTAATAGTGATGCTGTTGTGGTGTTTGGTGAAAGTAATGATGTTAGTAACTTTATTCAAAACAATTTAGGTGCACCAGGGTTTGTAGATGGATCAAAGTGGGGAGGTGCTGATTATCCTGGATCAACAATTCAGAATATTTCAGGAGTAAGTGTAAAAGGTGTAAAAGAGGATAGTAAAAACACAAGCAACGATTTCATGACTGATCTTATATATACAACTTTGCATGAAGTTGGTCACGTGAGGAAAAACGAATGGGGAATGATTTCGACGCCGAACAAACATTCAGCAAGCGATAACAATGTGATGTTGTGGCCAGGAGCAAAAATAAGGAGCGTTATTGGACATATCAGTGCTGTCGACCCGGAAACGGGCATTATTTACTTTGGAACTAAAGATGAAAGATTCAAAAACTACGGAGATATGTTACAAAGAAAATACAACGGGAGCTATATTAATTCAATGAAAGCTTTTTTTGATTCAGACTATTCAAAAGACAATCGGTTAAATAGACATTTTGCTCCTAATAGACCTGATTGGTATTACAAAACATTTTAGTCCTAATTTTTTCGAAAATATTACTCTATGAAAAACGCAATTATTGTTTTCACTATGATGTTTACACTGAGCTGTAATTCATCTAAAAATCAATCCGAAATTCAAAACTCTGAAATAAGCAATGAAAGTAAAGTCAGTGCTATCGATAAGAGATTTGACAAGAGCATGGCGGTATTAATGAAAAAGTATCCTCGTGATAATATGTTTACGCCTAACGATTCAGTCAAATACTATCAGATATTTTCATTAGATCGGCGTTTATATATTCCGGAGTTTAAAAGTCTTACTTTCGATAAAAGAGATTTTAATCAGGTTAGCCATATCTATGCTCATGTAATTCACATTTATAATGATACCTTCGACTTCGTTCTTCCATTTACGGATATGCTATATCTAAAAACTCAAGCCGCTAGTGAAAAACCAATAGATGTATCAAAAAACCTCAATTTCGAAATTGAACTAAATCAACTTATTTCTAAATTGGGACTTAATGACAGAGCAGACGTAGAAAATCTTTTGGATATCTTAATGAGCTTTGAAAAAGCAGAAAAGATCCGATCAGAAATAGATTATACCGTATTTAATGAGAATGCGAAGTACTTCTTAAAAACAGGTGGGGGTGAAATTAGAAAGGCATGTGATAGCGATTTAAGAGCGAGTATGAAAAGAATAGAACAAGAGTATAAAGATGCCAATAGTGTCATATACACAAATCATGGTGTTATCGATTTTATATTCTCTTTTCAGGGCCCCAGTAGGTTAAAAGCAGAAATACTTAATGTAAGCTGCAATGATTGAAGACTGCATTGCACTTCATTTCATTCTGTAAAAGCGTGAATGTAAACAAGCAGAGTTGGTGCAAGCCACTTTGCTTGTTTTTCTGTTTAAAGCCAGTTTAGTATTAAGAAAAAATCCAAAAGCTGTTTCAAGTATGAGAATGTATAAAGTGGTCAAAGAGTTGAAGCCAAAAAATTGATTCAAAGATGGTAGTAAAATGTATAAAAGAAGCTATTGAACCAAAACCTGTAAATAAAATTATCAATAGCAATATGAAAGGCTACTTAGAACCAGGGACTATTTATAAAGTCTATGGTATCCGGTGTACTTCAGATGTAATCTATTATATGATTTTTGATGAAAGGCATTTACTAGAAGTTCCGGCAGAGTTATTTGAAATAGTCGATAATAAAGCCTCTTCTCTTTGGGAGGTTCAAAAAATCGATGGAGAAATTACATTTTGGCCCCACTTATTTTATAACGAGGACTTTTTTGAGAATTTTTCCGAATGGAATGATAAAGAAAGGTCTGAGTTTGATAAGATAAAGGATTCGTTCTAATTCGCGCAAATATGTGCCAATTTGAAAAATAAAAACTGGTTCGGGAACAGTATAGCTTTTGGGTAGCTGTGTTCTCGGACCTTTTTATTTTTAGCAATATGAATACCTCTGGTAACACCGCTAATAGTAGTTTTGTGAACACTATTACTGCCACGTTTGGATAAAGCCTGACAACTTTACGCCTTAATGCGTAAGTTTTGAAATAAGGGGCTACCCCTTGACCATCCCCTCACTAAAATTGGGCAGAATTTTGTGGCATAGCTTTTAAGCCATCCGCAAAATGAAACAAGCAAAAGTCCATCACCATCCTGGTTACCCTTACCGTCACGGTTATGTAAGACCGCTATACCGTTCTTATCGTAACAGGACAGTGGCCCTGTTACGCAAACAAAGGCAGCAATCCCTTACGCAGCTAAACAGATTGTTGCCCTCTGTTACCGCTTACCTTCCTTTTAATCATCCGTATCGAAATCCTTTACGTAACAGACCGCAAAGGCCAGCGTAGCTATGCCTGTTACCGTAAATCATCCTTTATCAAAAAACAATCTAATCATGGAAACAGTAAAAAAATTATCGGAAATCACCCACGACATCACCAGCGACGTATCTGCCTTGGGCAAGCTTTATCCCCTTGTGGAGTTGGAAGTAAGCTGCCGCCGTCATGGCAACGTCACCTATGTCAGCCCATTTATGGTCTGGGGACGGCTGCAGCCCATGCTCCCGGACATATGCAGGAAGCATTATGCTATGGGCCTCGGTATCCGCATTAAAGCCTACAGCATAAAGAATGGAACGAAGGTACTCCGTAAGGATTACATACTGGAGCAGGAGCCGATCGAGCTTACGCCGCAGGGGACAGGCGGCTACCTCCCTCCATTGGGCGGGCTGGATGCTCGGCAGACGACCGCCCTGATGAATAAGGCCCTTTCCGACGAATTGCTCCGCAAGGAGTATGAACGGCTGAAGATGGAGACAGAGGACCGCCGGGTAATGAGGCGGCAAGTTCCATATTGCAGTTTTTAGGGATAAAATGAGTGCGGATATACCGGCGCTGGACAAAGCAAAGACCAAAGCAGATAAAAAACGTAGCCTGAATTAAAATTAAATAATTGATTATCAATTATTTGCGTATATTTGATAGAACAAAGCAGATAAAGGAAGAGAGGTGTGGAATAGAGCAGAGCGGCTTTATATGCCGCCACAAAAAGATAAACCCTTATTTGTTGAACTTAATAATGGAAGCTATGGACATCAGTAAAAGCGTAACGATAACGATAGATGATATTTGCAGCAAGGAGACCTTTCGGGCATTAGACGAAGCATCGGCACAAGCATTGCTGGAAACGATCATAACGTATTGCACCATCGTATATGAAGCCAGTACCAGTCAGCACACTATCCCTAAACAAGTCATCTCCCTTTCCAATACACAACAAAAAAGAGCAGCATGAAAAACCCCAACCGGCGGAACGCTATCGACAAAAGCCGCCTGACAACCGTAACGCCAGTAGACCAACCTGAATTATTTGCCCCCTTTGCTAAAGGCATGATCAAGGAAAAAGTAAGGAACGGCAATTGTGTGATCTATACCCGGGTATCCAGTAAGGAACAGACCCAGGGTATGAGCCTGGAAATACAGCAGAAGGACTGCGAACTATACGCCCTCAAAAATGGGTTTACGATCATGGGCCACTTTGGTGGCACCTATGAAAGCGCCAAAAATGATGAGCGCAGGGAATTTAACCGGATGCTGGCCTTTGTCAAGAAAAGCAAAGAGAAAATCGCTACCATAATCGTCTACAGTGTGGATAGGTTCAGCCGTTCGGGTGCGAATGCCGTCTATATCGCGGGTCAGCTCCGGGAGACAGGCGTGGTGATCTATGCCGTTACCCAACCTACAGACACCTCCACGCCCAGCGGGGTCTTGCAGCAAAACATCCAGTTTATCTTCTCTGAATACGATAACCAGCTCCGTAGGGAAAAATGCATGGCCAGCATGAAGGAACTGCTCTTGAAAGGAGAATGGTGCATGGCTGCGCCCATAGGCTATGATATAGTACGCATCAACGGAATCAGGAGCATCGTGGTCAATGCCAAAGGGAAGCTCATCAAAAAGGCTTTCGAGTGGAAAGCAAAGGAGCATATCACGGGTGAAGAAATTGTCCGCAGGTTGAAAGAGAGGGGCTTTAAAACTAATGGTTCCAGATTATCGGAGATACTGCGCAACCCTTTCTATTGTGGCATCCTGTCCACTAAAATGCTGGACGGGCAGGTAGTCAAAGGCAACCATGAGCAGCTCATCAGTGAAGAGCTGTTCTTGCAGGTCAATGGCATACTGACCAAAAACAAGCAGGGGAACAGGATGAACCCGACAGACGACCATACCCCACTCAAGCGCTTTGTGCAGTGCGACAATTGCGGGGCTTATCTGCGGGCCTATAAATCCGTAGTAAACGACAAATACTACTATAAATGCAATACCAAGGGCTGTGGCTGCAATAAACGGGCAGAGAGCCTTCACGATGCCTACAAAGCCATGATGGACAGTTACAGCCTGCCTATGCACCAAGACATGCAGGAACTGATTGCTCAACAGATGGTAGCTACCTGGTGGGAACATAACAAGGATGCGACGGTACAGGTACAGGCATTGCAGGCGCAAAAAGAAGAGATCGGTAAGAAGCTACAGCGATTGGAAGAAAGGTATGTAGAAGAAGAGATCGACCGGGACATGTTTACCCGTTACCGGGATAGATTCAAGGCGGAGCAGAAGGAAATAGAGCAGGCTATTGCCGCCCAGACAAACAAAGGAGTGTCGAATCCGGAGCAGTGTATCAGGAAGGCAATCGAATATGGCCCGAAAATCGCTTCCCTGTGGGCTTCTGCGGATTACAGCGGTAAACAGAAATTGCAATTCCTGCTCTTTCCGGAAGGAATACGCTACAACCGCAAAAAAGACGCGTGTCGAAGCCCAAGAGTAAATAGTATATTCGCCTGTATGGCACAACTGGCAAGGATTACAGAGAACGGCAAAAGCAATGATAACATCGAAGACCCAGGCGCACACGCCTGGGTCACCCTGAGCGGAGTCGAAGGGTGGAGGGCGAAAGTAGAAAAAAATTATCGTGCTTCGGATTCAGACAAGGAGCGGTTTTCGGTAACGGCAATCTGCTTACATTTGAAGTCGTATTTTATGGAAAGCCCAGCCCAGTCTCTTACCCGGAAAATAATCCATATCGATATGGATGCTTTCTACGCTTCCGTGGAGCAGCGCGACTTTCCGGAATACAGGGGCAAGCCTCTCGTTGTCGGTGGTCCACCCGACAGGAGGGGAGTGGTAGCAACCGCTAGTTATGAAGCCCGGAAGTTTGGTGTTCGCTCGGCCATGTCCAGCATAAGGGCACAGCAATTATGCCCCGAAGCCATTTTCGTATTTCCCAGGTTTGATACTTATAAGCAAGTTTCTTCCCAGATCAGGGAAATTTTTCACCGGTACACCGATATTATAGAGCCTCTTTCGCTGGACGAAGCTTTCCTTGATGTGACTACTGATAAACAAAACATCGGTTCTGCAATAGAAATTGCACAACGTATCAAACAGGCGATTAAAGAAGAGCTGCAATTAACGGCTTCTGCCGGCGTATCTGTTAATAAGTTTGTAGCCAAAATTGCTTCTGATATGAATAAGCCCGATGGCCTTACTTTTATAGGGCCTTCCCGGATCGTTGCTTTTATGGAAGAGTTACCCGTGGAAAAGTTCTTCGGGGTGGGAAAAGTAACTGCCGAAAAAATGAAGCGGATGAACCTTTTTACCGGTGCCGATCTGAAACAGCTATCAGAGGAAGATATTGTCCGGCACTTCGGGAAACCGGGAAAATTCTATTACCAAATGGTGCGTGGGATCGATAATCGTCCTGTACAACCGCATCGGGAGACCAAATCGGTGGCTTCTGAAGATACTTTCGAACGGGACCTGGACAACCCGGATGAATGGCGTGCAGAACTGGAAAAAATATCGGAAAGACTGGTATTACGGCTGCAGCGATATAATCTTAAAGGGAGAACGCTCACGCTTAAAGTCAAGTTCAGTGATTTCAAACAAATCACGCGCAACCAATCGTACTTGCAACCATTTCATGATTTCAATACCATTTTTACCGCCGCACAAGAGCTCTTGTCCCGGCTGGAGCTTAGTGGTAAAAAAATAAGACTGCTGGGTATTTCCCTCTCTAATTTTGAAACGGTCAAAATGCCGGAGATAAAGGACAACAACCCCTCGCAGTTGAAATTGTGGTAACCTTACTCTCTTTAAGAAAAGCCTGGTTACAGCAATTGTCAGTATGGGTATCCCGCCTCGGTACAAGAAAGAATTTTGCTTATTTGTCTGTATGCGGATAGCCGGTTTTTGCTTTTTAAAATTTTAACTTTCTATATCCGGTCTCAAGTAGCTAAAAATCAATAATTATTAAAAACAGGGCCGCCTGTCATAGAAAAAATCCAACATGTACATGTTGGATTTTTATCCTGTACGTTTTTTTGGCACGCTTTTTGTATCTATTTCCTTGGTTAAATTTTCATAACACCATCCTCTGGTGTGTTTGGTTTATTGGTTTTTGGTTTCGCCCTCCTTCCAAGGAGGGCTACCTTTTTAGGGTAACTCCGAAACGATAAACAGGATAACCTGGGATACCGGAAATGAGGATAATCCTGATCGGCTTTTATGCTGAGTCATTGGTCGATGCCCATGGCGCCTTCAGTTTTACCGGATGGAAAGATCATTTTTCTCTTCCGGCGGAGACGCAATACGGAAGCAATAAACATCGCATTAAATCTGGTTACGAAAATAACTTTACAACGATTACGGGTAATACCAGGCTGTACGAGTACTGAAGTTTTTCATAGCAGATCGGGTAACTATTAAGGAGCAGATACGGCTAAACCTGTAAGCCAAAGGCTTACAGGTTTTTTGTTCAAATTTCACTTATAATTTGACTTATTCATCTCTGTCTATCGAGATGCCTTTCCGGGAATTTGCTTTGCAACAACCCTCTGCTAAAGGTGCTATTAGTATTGAGGATAGAGGGCTGCACACCGGTAAGATAATTCAAGTGTGTCGTTACAATCCTATCGCGTTTTTCAGATTATCCGGTATAAGAACTGTTCCGCTGTTTATTTACCCCCTTTGCCCAGATTTATCTTAGCCCCCAGGTTGAAGTTGATATTATAAAGATTCTTTGTATCGCGGTTGCCGGTTCCAGCAAGCCTGTATTGGAAGGATGGACCGCCGGTGAGGGAGATCCTGTTGTTTAGCTTATACTCCAGATTGACGCCAGCTTGTCCCCAAAGGGTAAACCGGCCGTAATCGTTGACGGCTCCTCCATCGAGCCCTCCTTTCATAGCTTCAGTGCTGTTGCTGACCCGGGAGCTGCCCGAAAAGGAGAAGGCCGTCAGCACACCGGCATAAGGTGCCAGGGTAAGTCTCGGACTTAATGCTATAGCATACCCCACCTGCAGCGGAATACCTACCTGGTTGACGATAAACCTGTATTCTTTTCCCGTTGCAGTGCCAGGCACAGTAGCATCGGTTTGGGGTTTGAAGATCAGGTCATCAGTCTTATAACCACCCTGGAAATACTGGATGCCGGTTTGAAAACGCCAGTGCTTATAGCTATACCCAATGCCCATCTGGGCAGTTTTGCTAAAGACCGGTCCTTTTGCACTGCTCCCGGGTACATTAAAAACAGGATCTGGGGCAACATATTTACTGGCATTACTGAACCCTGCGCCTACAGAGGGGGAAAGATAAAAGCCGTTTTGGGCATAGGTCATTGATGTAAGGAAGAGGGATGAAAGAAGAACAGTGGTGTATTTCATTAAAAAGGTTTTTTCTAAAACGAGGACCGTCTCCATTTATTTCATAAAGGGAGAAAATGATTGAGGTAGCGGCAACAGGTGGGTAACCGGAAAGGTATGTATTCATACTGGCAAGAATTTAGGGTAGAGTATCCCCCTTCAGACACCTGTATTTAAAGGGCGATCCTGCCTTTTAATAGGTTTACAATTGCTCATAATTGTAAATTATTGTAAATTAATATTTTCTGCTTGAAGGGATGTGTTGGGTAGCGAAATTTCTATACGACTTACTGGTTAATAACAGGGGGAAAACTCTTCCGCAAATGATTATCCATTTACTACCAGGGGGAACCCGGGATTTAAAGGGAGAACAGTATCCGGCTCCAGGGTAATACAGCACGCCTATAGCGCGCTTCTAAGCCTTGTTTTGGCGTATAATTGCTTTTTATCATTCGGGCTGATAGACTAAAAGCAAGGCAGGTAAATTACCCCTTGATTCTATTGATCATTTGTAAACCCCGTCTTACCTTTGCTTTAGAAAAATGAGGACAATTTCATCCGAAATGTCTTAGAAATAGGTGCCATAGTTTTGGTGTTTGGTTTATAAGCTACTTATCTAAGTAGCTTTATTTTTTTGTCCGGACCCATAACGTTTTAAATCCTTAAAGGAACAACCGGGAAACAGGTTCCGGCTCAGGTCTGTTCTTCATCCGGGAAGTCTTTTATCTTTTCTGCCTGTTCGGGTCGGTTATATGTTTGCCAGCTGCAACCAGAATTATGTAAACACTATCCCGAATAATATAAAAGGGTTGGTACTTCCGGAGGTACCTTTGACAAGGATTACATCATGATCCGGCTTAATACTATGAAGCAAAACCGGGCAATACAGGCAAAAGCTATTTTTTTACTGATCGTATTCATAACCAATATGATCCTGGGATTTGCCTGCTCAATAGGATTAAATGCCGGCCTGAAACGTGCTCATCATCATGAGATAACATGGGATAATGTTCCATCGCACTTTCATGAAACAACGGCTCCGCATACGGCAATAACGCCCGGAGTGTCTTATACGAAACAGCGCCACGACCATCATGCAGAAGAGGGCAAGGACAAATGCTGCAATGACCTGGTGGTTAAGTTCGAAAAAATTGAAAAACTCAGTCCCCAGGCGGTCAAGATAATCATTGCCCCTGTTTTTCTTGTCACGACTTTTCCTTTACCCGGGCACTTCGAGACATATGTACCTTATGCTCTGCTTCCAGACCGTAAATATTTGGTTTATTATCACCATCCTCCTCCCGGGCGTGCTATCCGTATAGCCATCCAGAGCTTTCAGATTTGATTTAGTGTTTTTCAAAACAGGACATGGCGCTTTAAAGCCACGTTGCAATTATTTATGTTAAAACATTAAAATCAATACAATGAAAAAGATATTGTTATGGGTTGTCTTTATGATAACTACTTTAGTGCCATCTGTATGGGCACAGCAAAACACAACTACCAACAACCCGTCCGCCTTGCTCCCCGCCTATTTCAGTATAAAGGATGCCCTTGTGGCCGGGGATGCCCCGCTGGCGGCAACAAAGGCCCAGGCGTTCCTCCAGGTGCTTGGCAGCACCGATGATAAAATGGTAAACCAACAGACAAAAAAAACGTTGCTGTCGACTGCCGGTAAGATTGCCCAAAGCAAGGACCTGAAAAGCCAGCGGACGTATTTTGCTGGTTTTTCGCAAGATATGATCACCCTGGTTAAAACCGCAAAAATAGCTGCTGAGCCGGTGTACGAGCTGTATTGTCCCATGCAGAAAAGCAGTTGGCTGAGCCGCGAGAAAACAATCCGCAATCCTTACTACGGAAATGCGATGCTCAGTTGCGGCAAAGTAGCAGCCACTATCCCCTAAATTTATTCCACCAGGCCCCGATCTCTGAGCAGGCGGGGTCTGGTGAAACTAATCACACAAAATATTTCCCTGGAGATATCGCTGTGCCTGGTCTTTAAGGGTGTGCTTCTTTGCTGAAGCAACCTGGCATGACCCAGCAAAACGATGTTTAATTTAATGAGTCGGGCAACTATTCCCGGCGCATACAGTTAAATAAATTGAAATCAATAGCTAATGATCTCGCCACAAACAATCACAGACAGTTTTTCAAACAAATAGAAGATGAAATATTTAGTAATCATATTATGGTGTATGGGGTTTTATGGTATTGCCCATGCCCAGCAAATAAAGCAAGTTACGCCGGTACAACAAACACCTGCGGCCGTAGTTTATACCTGCCCTATGCACCCGGAAGTAAATGAAAAACAGCCAGGCAACTGTCCTAAATGCGGCATGAAACTGGTAGCACAAAAGCAAAACGATACTGTTGTAAAACAAAGAGGGAAGCAAAAGTTATCGCTGCAGGAAAAAGATAGTAATGCGGAACCGTCGCAAAGCTACACCTGTCCTATGCACCCGGAGATACATGAAACTACTCCCGGCAATTGTCCTAAATGTGGCATGAAACTGGTTAAAGAAGAAGCCGGTATCGATAGGGCAAAGCATGAGGAGGGGCAGTTATCCGAGACTGCCGAAACTATGCATCATATGGAGGATAGCAAGGGTATGGATATGGGCGATAATGATGCCGTTATGGCAAATATCAGGATGGCAAAGGCCAACCTGGGACCTGTAAGAACGGTTTCCAGTAACACAGCGCCTCGTGTTGTACGTTACGATCTGTATGTAGCCGATACAATGGTGGCTTATGGGAAAAAGACCAAACGGGCTATTGCAGTAAACGGACAAATTCCTATGCCCGTGCTGACGTTTACCGAAGGCGATACCGCCGAAATTCATGTACACAACAACCTGGATGAGGAAACCTCCTTACACTGGCACGGACTGTTTTTACCCAACAGGATGGATGGCGTTCCTTTTCTTACCCAGATGCCTATAAAGCCGCATAGTACCTATGTATACCGGTTCCCCATCATCCAGAATGGAACGCATTGGTACCATAGCCATAGCAGATTCCAGGAGCAGATTGGCATGTATGGCGCTTTTGTCATCAACAAAAGGGAAGAGTGGGATATACCTACTATCCCGGTTGTGCTGAGCGAATGGAGCGACCGGAAACCCGAAGAGATCCACCGGAGCTTAAAGAACGCCAGCGACTGGTTTGCGATCAAAAAAGGAACGACACAAAGCTATGCCGAAGCCATTGGATCAGGACATTTCAAAACCAAAGTCGGTAACGAATGGAAGCGGATGAATGCCATGGATGTAAGCGATGTGTACTACGAGGCTTTTCTGATTAATGGTAAGAAGCAGGATGAACAACCCCAGTTTAAAGCAGGAGATAAAGTAAGGCTGCGCATAGCCAATGGCGGTGCTTCCGACTATTTCTGGCTTAATTATGCCGGCGGAAAAATTACAGTGGTAGCATCGGACGGGAACGATGTAGAGCCGGTTGAGGTAGACCGCCTGATTATAGCCGTATCCGAAACCTATGATGTAGTGGTGACCATACCGGAGAACAAAAGCTACGAGTTCCTTGTTACTCCCGAAGACCGTACCAGTTCCGCATCGCTATGGCTGGGTAAAGGGGAAAAAGTAGCGGCCGTAAAATTACCCAAGCTCAAATATTTTGCCGGTATGAAGATGATGAACGATATGATGGATATGAAGGGCAATATGATAGAGATGGAAGGCATGAAAATGCAGAATCAGGTGATGGATATGAATACGGTAATGTATCCCGAAATAACCGGCCCCGGAAACACGGGAAAAGCCAAGAGAAAAGAAGCGTCCATGCACGGTAACCATGATATGCCAGGTATGGAGATGCCCGCGGCGCAGCCGGATATTGTAACCCTTAATTACAATATGCTCCGCGATCCGAAGAAAACAACGTTGCCCGAAGGACCCTGGAGAGAATTGAAGTTCGACCTGACGGGCAATATGAACCGTTATGTATGGACCCTGGACAATAAGGCGGTATCCGAAACGGATAAGATACTGATCAGGAAAGGGGAAAATCTACGCATCATCCTGTACAATAATAGTATGATGCGGCACCCTATGCACCTGCACGGGCACGACTTCAGGCTGCTGAATGGGCAGGGAGACCATGCTCCCATGAAAAATGTTATAGACATTATGCCCATGGAAAGAGATACCATTGAATTTGCAGCCAGCGAAAAAGGAGGCGATTGGTTTTTCCATTGCCATATACTTTACCATATGATGAGCGGTATGGGTCGGGTATTCAGCTACGAAAATTCGGAGCCGAACCCCGAGCTACCCAATCCCGAAAAGGCTTACCGGATGCTTAAGGCCGACGATAGGGAATGGCATCCCATGGCTCGCATCGGTCTTGAAACCAATGGCAGCGACGGTGAGATCATGCTGGCCAATAGCCGCTACCGCTTTACAACAGAATGGAGGGTGGGTTTTGATAAAGAAATGGGCTACGAAAGCGAAAGCCACCTGGGCCGGTATATTGGGAAGATGCAATGGCTGTTCCCTTATATTGGCTGGGACTTCCGGAACAGGTCTGTTGATCCTATGGAAAAAAACATTTTCGGACAATCCCTGGCGCCGGGCAATAATCTTTTCGGGCAAAGCAATACCAAAAATTTCAGACAAGTGTTTCACCTCGGGCTGCAATATACCTTACCCATGCTGATTGTTGCCGACGCTTCTATCGATCATAAAGGGAATGTAAGGTTCCAGTTGATGCGGGAAGATGTACCTATCTCCAAAAGATTACGTTTTAGCTTTATGGTCAATACCGATAAAGAATACATGGCTGGGTTCAGGTATATAGTGACCAAATACCTTTCACTTTCTACTCATTATGACAGTGATATGGGATATGGCGCCGGGCTTACTTTTACGTATTAAGGCGACAAAAAATTATTGCGCTACAAGTGTCAGGAAAATAGTGGATTTATATTTAATGGGGCGTTGCATATTGTTGTATAATGTAGTAAAAACGTTGCATGTAACGACTCTACTAGCGTAATAAAGGCCCCAATATTTTTGATCTAAAGGCCGCTGCGAGCCAATAACAGATCGTCAGCACGGCTTTGCTCTTCATGGTTCGCCTCCGCTCACCATGACGTTCGCTATAAGGTTGCGTAAAATTTTTGTCCTACTTGAGCATGCAAATGTCGAAGTTTTTAATAGCAGATATGGTAGCCATTAAAGCGCATTTCACGGTGCAAGCCAGGATTTGAATCCCATTCTCCACCACTAAGCGACAAACAGAGTTTGCTCTCCGTTTGTCGCTTTTTATTTATTCCGGAATGGCTGCCAGGCTTGCGATCTGTTTAAAAATAGCATTTACTCGCGTGGTTCGAAATGCCCCATTTTGCTTATTATAGATAATTTCTTCTGGAAACATTTCTTTTTACAGTTTTCCAAGACTAGGGAAAATCTTCCGATTAATATGCTGAGATGGCTCAGGGTAGGGAAACATAAACGTATGTTCTCTATTAGCTATTGAACAGGATAAATAACGGCAAGTGAATTGATGTAATTATAAAGCGAACCTCACGAAAGTGCGACCCAATAAAAAACCGATTCTTTCGGATCGGTTGTAATCTTTGCCCAGCCAGAGCTTGGGGCAGCAATTAATTTCTTCATTCCAATCTGTAAACCAGAAGTGTATAATTAACGCCTGATGAATTTCAGCGCTTCTCCATTTTCCATGATTAAAGTATAGATTCCTGGCGATAGATCTGCTATCGGGACTGTTTGGACCGTACTGTTGATCAATACTGTCTTTAAACTCCTGCCGAAGGCATTCATTAGAGTCGATTTAGTATTCAACAGAGACATATCCTGGATCTTTATTTCTATCTCCTCTCCTGCAGGATTGGGGAAAACAAGAGACGGGGACCTCACCGTGTTTTTTTTGATAAACACTACCCGGCTATAGGCCAGTTTGCCATCATCGTCATGCATCATTAAACGATAATAGTTCGCAGGAAAACTGTGCTCATCCAGAAATGTGTATTCGTTTTTACTGCCGGCAAGAGAAGATACCTGGTGTATTGTTGAAAACTGCTTGCCATCCCTGCTTTTCTGCAGATCGAAATTCAAAGGCTCGCTGGATACTGTTTGCCATCTTAAGCTTACCACATCATTATTCAGAAGGCTTCCTTCGAAACTCAGCAAGTCTATTGGAAGAGGTATGCTACCATATTCGAAGGCACCCAGATCAATACTTGCGCCAGCAATACGGGCATTAGAGTCAAGGTCTCTTTGCGTTAAATTAGCGGAATTGTTACCGGCATCAATGCAAGGGCTTCCTGCCTGTAGCCGGTAATTATACAAATTAGTATCCACGAACTGCGGATTGGTTGATCCTGCAATATTGTGGCTGTTAGCATTTGCCGGAAACCCCTGAATTAAAGAGTATGTAGCGGTAATGGCAGATGAACCATCATTCGATATACCAGAATAGTTTCCCCACAAAATAGAATTGATCACTGTAGGAGCCGAATTATTAGCATTATACAAGCCGCTTCCTCCCAACAGGGCTTTATTTTGCACCATGGTATTGTTTATAAAAAAGGGTGTTGATTGGTTATGATAAACCGCAGCACCGAAACTATCGGCCATATTTCTGGAAAATACGGAGTTGACAATACTATCCGATGAGTTTTGGTAGTATATACCGGCTCCTCGTTTTGCTATGTTAGCCGAGAGCAGACAGTTCGAAACATTGCCGGAAGAAGTTGATGAATATATTGCACCCCCAAGCAGTGCAGTATCAGACCGGAATATGCACCGGGTTATATTAGCTGGAGATTGCTTATATATAGCACCTCCTGAAGTTGCTGCTTTGTTTCCTTCAAATGTGCAATCTATTATAGAAGTCGAATTTCCTGAATAGGTATAAATAGCACCACCATTAAAAGCTTTATTTCCCGAAAAAGAGCAATAGCTGATAATAGCGCTATTACCAGATGAAAGAGTATTGTAAATAGCACCACCTTCACCAGTACTGGACGGATTCGTAATGTTTCCTGTAAAAGTACAGTGCGTAATTACAGAAGAAGATAAGGTGCTATAGATCGCTCCACCGGGCGTAGATTCTATGGCAATATTTCCTGTAAAAGTACAATAGCTGATCACTGGAGCCGAGGAGGAGCGGTTATATATCGCGCCGCCCCAGCCTTGGTTTCCTGAAAAAACACAATTGGTAATAACCGGAGACGCATTAGAATTGTAAATCGCTCCACCCTTGCCAAAACTGGCAATATTATTGGTAAACTGGCAACCGCTTATTATAGGAGCAGACCCGTTTATATTATATATTGCACCTCCCTCTCCGTTCAAGGTCGCGGTATTTGAAGTAAAACGGCAGTTCACAATCTGGGGAGAGGATTGGTTATTATAGATCCCGGCTCCCAATCCCGGATTAATGCCGGAACCAGTGGCCTGGTTCCCGGAAAAAGTACAATTTCTGATCTGAGGCGAGGAGGAAACGTTAAACATTCCCCCACCGCTAAGCGCATTCCCGCTCTTTATCGTAAAGCCATCGATAGCAGACGCCGGTGTTAAAAACGCTCCGCCGTCATTTACAATAACACGGTTATTATTACCCTGTAAAATAGTGCTGTTGTTTTGCCAATCGCGTTGACCAAAAGAGGAATCCGTATTGAGAAAGCCACCAAAAATCTTAACCCCTTCCTTCATGACAAATGTAGTTCCGGCCGCCGGCTTATAAGTTCCCTTTGAAACCCAGACGCTATCGCCAGAATTGGCAGCATTAATGGCAAATTGAATACTGTTATAGGCGTATTCCCAGGAGGCTCCATTCTGGAAGCCGCTTGTATTGCTACTGTCTACATAAACGACAGAAGCCTTTGATTGAAACGAAAATAAACATAATAACAATAATACTAATTTAATATTTTTTTTCATAGATTTAGAATAAGGCAGCGAAGTTATAGTTTTTGTGCTGACTACTACACTAAGTTAACTTTAGGAAAACAATTGGCTCTGCTCTCGCCAGTAATAGAGTCAGCAGCCATTGCAGCTTTACAGTCCCAGCTTCAGCATAGGGACTTAGTCGGTTTGATAAAAGGCAGAACGATCCGTATTGGAGCAACTCAATATGGCAACAAGGTTTTGCAGCATCTCCCGACATTTGTATTATAAGCTTTAAATACGATCAATAGGCAAAAAACAACAGAGCTGCCAAAGGCAGACAGGAACCATCCGGTATTTAATGAAAATGCAGCGCCTTTCTAGATGAAAAATCAGATCCTATTTGATATGTTCAACAATCAAGTGGAGAAGGAAATTGTTACTTTCGCAATTTTCAAATTAATAGAAGGATAGATACTCATGTTCGTAATTGATCGAATTTGCAGAAACTGAAATGGAGATACTCAGGACAGAGCTATGACCGTGGACAGGAGATATGAATATAGTTATACTAAACCGTAATCGATGATCAGAACCATTCTTGTGGATGATGAAAAAAGCAATTGCGATATTCTTGCTGGGATATTGACACAATATTGTCCCAATATAACGCTATGCGGCAGCAGTTATGATATTGCCGGCGCGGAGCGCCTGATTGATGAAGTAAACCCCCGACTCATTTTCCTGGATATCCAGATGCCCAATGGCAGTGGTTTCGACCTGCTGGACAAGATCCAGCATAAGCCTGTCGAGATCATCTTTGTTACAGCTTACGACAACTTCTTGCTTAAAGCGATCCGTTACAGCGCATTGGATTATATTCTCAAACCAGTGTCCGTAGCTGAGATTACACAAGCCGTACAACGGGCAATCACCCGGCTGGCCAGCCACTCGGTGAGCCATCAGATGGAGCTGCTCCTGTCCAATATCCAGCAACCTGCGCAAGCTCAGAAGATCGCCATTCCTTGTATGGAAGGCTATGTCTTTCTGTCGGTAGCCGATATTATCCGTCTTGAAGCGAAGGGAGCGTATACTGAAATCTTTGTGAACAAAGGGAGATCCCACCTGGCCTCTAAAAACATCAAGGAATACGAACAGTTATTACCGGCAAGCATGTTCTCCAGGATACATCAGACCCATATCATCAATCTCAGCTTTATCAAGCTATACCATAAGGGGCGCGGCGGTTATGTCGAGCTGGAGAACGGTGTGACGTTAGAGGTATCCGCCCGGCGGAAGGAAGCCTTCCTGGCGAGGTTTAGGTAGTACCCGTCAGCAGTTGCCAAGTAGGACTACAGCTATTTAGTGTTTTGCCTATTTAAATGTCTATACACATCTATGTTGAAACGATGTAAATAATCGTCTATAAGCGACTAAGTATGTAAACTTAATGACAGCGTAAAGAAAACCTTCCGTTTAGCGTCTCACAATTTCTCTCGCAGTGTTGTCTCATCACAGCGGATCGTCAAATGGATATTGCCCTGATGATCCTTGACAAAATACCCCTCCTTTAAATGTATTACTATTGGTGTCTGGTACGGGGCGGTCTTCAAAACGTTTGGTCTAATTTCAATCATTTTCGTTTTGAGAATGCCACGCAAAATAAGGCTGACACCAACTAAACAATAAATGATAGTACATTTGGAATTTGTATGTTTACAAAACATCACCAAGGGCCAGATGGTGAGTTCTATCGGTTTACAATCATGATTGGAAAACACTTTTTAGATATCTTAGTAGTAGAAAGTCCTAATCCCTACTGATAAAATGCCTGGCAAAAATTTCTGGCAGTGCTGTTTTTTACTATTCCTTTGTTGCTGCAGTATCCGGGCGCAGGCCCGGGAACATAGCTTTTACCATTTCACGGTAAAGGAAGGGCTCGCCGGCGACAATGTATATTGTATCCGGCAAGACAAGGATGGTTTTCTATGGATTGCAACGGAAACAGGCGTTAGCCGGTTTGACGGGGCCACTTTTAAAAACTTTACGGTAAAAGACGGGCTGCCCGGCAACGATGTCAATAGTATGCACCAGGACCAGAAAGGCCGGTTATGGATGGCCCCGTTTGCCCGGGGTTTTTGTTATTATTACCAGGGCAGGATCTACAATAGCGACAACGATAGCCTGGCCAGGTGCGTATCCGGAACAGCAGAGAGCCGGGGGCTTGCAGAGGACGCACAAGGTAATATGCTATTCGCTACTCAGCGTGAAGTGACTTACGCTGATAAGCATAATCATTGCACCCGGTATTCCCGATCGTATAACGGTCCGGGTTTCTTTGAGCCTATGCCGGGCGCCATGACAATGAGTTTACCCTTGAATTTTTTCAAACCCTCTCTCAGGCAATATCAGATAAACCCATTCGACGACAGCCTCCTCCCTCAATTGTATAACTGGAGGAATGGCGCCAAGGCCGCCATCGTTATCGAAAGGTACAAGAGGAGGATTATGTTCTTCAGAAACGGTCAACCGCCGCAACCCGCCAAGGCGCCACACAACGTCTTCTTTTTTTTACCGGCGAACCCACCCGAGGCCATAGTAGCTACGCCTTCGGGATGCTATATCCAGAACCTGGAAACCGGCAAGGTGGTGGATACGCTGCTCTCCGGCATGCTGGTCAACACCTGCTTTATCGATGCCGATTCCGGCATCTGGATAGGGACAGGAGGGAGAGGCCTTTTTTACTTTCCACAGGTAGCGAGCCGGCTGCTCAGCAACAAGGGACTGCAGGTATATGATTTTTACAAGGACAATAAAGCGCTATGGATCGGCACCAACGACTGGCAATTCTGGAAGCTGAACAAGGATCGCACAACAATTGAAAGAAAAATAACTGACAGGGAAATCAATCCTAGTCTGCTTTACATGCCGGAAGGCAATATACGCAGGCACCCTTATTTCGGGTTGCAGAAAGTGCTGACAGAACAAAAGGGCATCTTCAAAAGTTTCCCTAATTACAAATCGCTAACGAATGTAAAGGACACCTTTATCTTAGCAACACTCAACGGGCAACTATACCGGCTGCAAATACCCGATCGCCTGGTCGATTCTGTCTATGTAGGCCAGCGGCTCTCCTGTGCCTACTATCTCAACGGCACTTATTATGCCGGTACACCCAAAGGCCTCTTTATCGTGCCCAGTGATCACCCTGTTTACCCAATCCGGGATAAGGTCCCGGTTGTAACAGGAACGATCAGTGCCATCGCTTATAGTTATAGTAATGATCTGGTATGGGTAGCAACATCAGAAGATGGTGTCTATTGCCTCAGGAACAATAAGGTCATGCTCCATTTCAATGAAACCAACGGCCTTACGGGCTCGATATGCCAGTCCCTTTTCACCGACGGGACAAAGGCTTATGTCGGCACTATTGATGGCCTTAATATTATCGACCCTGAAAATGCCTTCCGGATCGACCGGTATACTGTAGCGGATGGGCTGCCTTCCAATAACATCAATTGTATTTTTGCCGAAGGTCAACAGGTCTGGGTGGGCACCAGCGAGGGGCTTGCCCTGCTCGACCTGAGCAAGGAAAGGCGAAAGCCTCATTTCAAGCTCATGCTCACCGGGATCATGATTTCAGAAAAAACCTTACCACCCGGGGCCAACGATATCAGCCTGGCGCCTGCCGATAATAATATCCGGTTCTCCTATTCCGGCATTTCTTTTCCTTCCATGGGAAACGTACGCTACAGCTACCGCTTAAACGGCCTCAGCAATACCTGGCAGCAAACCAGCGAGCAGTCGTTGAATTATCCTTCCTTGCCTCCCGGCACTTATGTCCTGGAAATTTTCGCTACGGACCGCTTTGACGCAAACAGCAATATGATCCGGGTTACCTTCACCATTCAAAAGAAATGGTGGCATTATGGCTGGGTGCAATTCGCCGGCATAGCCTTGCTATTGGCACTTTCCATTTCCATATTCTGGTGGCGCGCACAACGTCTGCAGCGACGGCAACGGGAACAGCTGGAGCTGAAATCCAGGATCATAGAACTGGAACAAATGGCACTACGGGCACAAATGAATCCGCACTTCATTTTCAATAGCCTTAATTCCTTCTACCAGTATGTGATGGATCGGGACCTCGCAGGAGCAAGTAAATTCATACAGGACTTTTCCAGCCTTTTGCGGATTCTGTTCGAGACTTCAGTACTTCCATCCATTACCCTGGATAAAGAGCTGGAATTTCTCACCACTTACCTGGAGCTGGAACAGACCAAACATTCGGATGCTTTTTCTTATAGCCTGCTTGTCCAGCCCGATATATTGGAAGAAGAGATCGTCATTCCCTCTTTCGTGATCCAACCTTTTATAGAAAACAGCATCAGGCATGGCATCCAGAACAGGAACGATAAAAAAGGCCGCATTGAGCTTACTTTTAATGTTGTCGATGATTGCCTTAAGGTTTCCCTAACTGATAATGGTGTGGGGCGGCAATACACCGAGGCACTGAAAATGCGTACGATTACAATACACAATTCAAAAGGCATAGCACTTACCGAAGAGCGCATCGAACTTTACAACAAATCGAACAGGTCGGCTGTCTGGTTCGAGATCATCGATCAATATGAAAACGGTGTGGCCTCCGGCACTATGGTGCTGTTTCATTTTCCGTTAAGCGTGAATGTATGATAAGGTCTTTCTGATTGGGATATTTAGAAATTTCGCGGGTCAGTGTCAATCTACTTCAATTGTTATAGGGAGATTTTGAAGAATCGAATAGCAGACCAGCAAATTATTAAAGTGTCAATTTGACTACTTTAAAATGCAGAAAATATATCGCATATATAATATCAATGCGATAGAGGTCGTTTTGAAAAATTGATTGAAACATAGCGATAAGCTAATTTACCTTTAGAGTTAAAAGTGAAAAATCATACTTTTAAATAGGCTCGACTTTAGGAGGGACTCATGCCATCTATCTAACACATATACGTCATTTCCGTTTTTTGATTGCTAAAGTTGCCTTGGGGCTGGAAATGGCTTGTAGCGGAAAAATCCGCTGGTTTTGGCCTCATTTAGCTAGCTGATAGGCAGCCGGCTAAATGGACTCCAATTGTAATTCATATTCTACTAGTTTACCGGATGAATGTTCTCTTTGTCCAGGATCAATTTTGGATCAACTCAATTTTTCTCTTTTTGATAGTTCCATATTTTTATGAACTTCAAAAGTTCACCAGGAAACCGTAAGATTTTTTAGTGAAAGCACATTGTTTACAGCGGCTTCAGGTTAGGTATAAACGGCAAAAAGCCACCCGAAGGTGGCTTTAATACAGAAAGAATTAAGGTTACAGACATTTACGTGGATTTGTAGGAGCGCATCCTGCGCCTGCTGTAGCACAAAATTCTAACTGCAGAGTGCCGCAGGGGTCACTTGGATTACAGCTTACGAAAGTAGCACCTCCTTTAACAGAATCCAGTGACTTAGTCATTTTGGCAATCACATTTTTGTTCAGGTTGAGCTTTGCGAGACTTACGGTTTTCTTTTTCATGTTATGCTCTTTTTAATTGGTGAACAGCTAAGTTATCCATCTATACTACCGGTTGATAGCAGCACTTGAGAAACGTGACGGATAAATTGATAAGTGTGTCGTTCCAGTCTAAGATGTCCTTGAGCTATGGGAGTTTCAGCGGTTCATGTCTCAAGCGATACTGGAAGTAGCATCAGACCTGAAAAGCATTGCCATTATCAGTTCCGACACGAATAAATAGATATGTCGCCTGTATTTAATATCCTTCTTTTCAAAAGGATGAAGTTTGGTTGTTGTTTCTATAATAAATGCGATAATCTTGGTAAGCCCTAATGGACCTCTAGTGAGATGGAGACTGAGATTGCCAAGGAGCAGAGTAGTAATTTGCTCGTGGATGAAAGTTTGCCAACGAAAATACACCTTAAATTTTCCATGCGAAACCTTTGTGCAGCATCAATGCTTGGCAGATCTATTTGCGATACTTTACAATTCGAGTAAAATGGAAAATGTTTTTTCTGATTATCCCGATATAGGAAACAAATTTCCTCTGGTCCCTGAGCTTGTCGAAAGGACAGCGTTAGCAGGTTGCTTCGACAGGCTCAGCAACCACGATGGAGGTAAATAGCATCCAGGTTTCCTGCATCGGGATAGTCAGAATGTTTTATAAATAACTGACAATAATAGGTGCGTCCTTTACAACACACTTATCAACTTAATAAACACGTCTTTCAAGTCTCATGAGGTAAAGCGAAATATAGTAGTCAATATTGATTACTTTTTTAAAATAATAGATTCATAATCGTTTGTAGCCTTCTTTTTTTAGAAGCGCTATGCGGTATAGAGTTTTTATTCATTTTTAAACCCTGATTTTTATGAACATAAGTAACATTGTAAGTTTTTTCCCGTAGATACCTGGTATGACGGGACCGCTATGAATGATAGCAAAGTCGATGGCGCTATCTACGTCAAACAAGAGGACAATAAATATTATCGGAGATCTCTTCCGGAGCATGGTCAGCGATTCCTGATCAAAGAAAGTATGGCTGCGATGAAAGCTGTATCTGGAGATGATATTCTTTTGCTCAAAATGGGATATTACCTCGGAATTGAGCTGCAGGGTTATGTAGACCCAGGCGATAAAGAAACTATTTTCTACAGTTTTATCGAAACAGCATCCTCACCGAATGATGATGGTTATGTGGTAGCAATTTCAGGTGGCTACCTCGTTGCGTCCATAGTAATGGCTTATCCCGAGATCTGGGGATGCGGTATTTCCTCCTTAATCCCATCACACGAAACAAGAATGCAATATGCAGTGGATTACTGTAAAAATAATGCGCAAGACCTTCATCTCAGTGCAAGAGATTATGTATGCTCTCTGAACATCTCCTGGTGTCTGCCGCCGGATTATTACAGTAAGGTAAGACAAGATGCAAATTACAATCCCGCAGATATTCACCAGGGCACTTCCGTAGGCAGGTCTTTTAATGTAATCGGGTGCCCCGGCGCCATAATCCGTGGTAACCTCTGGTTAGACCGGTGCCGCGAAATGGAAGTAAGCAATGTGCGGCTCTACGGCCACCACATTACTACAGGTTGCGAGCGGATAAAATTCAAAAAAGTCATTTGTGTTAATTTGGAGGGGACTATGACTTGTTATTCGAATGATCCTACGGATTCCATGTTATATCCTACAAAGTATTTTCTTGATTTTAAATCCCTGAGCCCAGGTGGTAGCTATTGGATTGATTACGATAATTGCCATTATAAAAGGGGCTTTGTACTCGGTGGCAATAAGACTGCGGCCTATAATGTAATAAAATTTGAAAATTGTCTTTTTGAGGGTGCTGTGGCTAAACCGGCAAACCCGGACTGTCTAAATACACGGGCAGCCGGCTTGTATATCGATATGATGGAAGGACATACCGACGGCATCACCTTGATTAACTGTGACCTGAGCTACAACGGGAAACGATACCAAGGCGTGGTGGAACAGATCGGGTTCCCATTGTGGAATAACACCAGCACTAATGCTGTGACAATGATAGGGTGTTATTACGAAGCATGTGGCTATGATTTTATTACAAGTGATGGTATAAGCCCTTCACCAGATGCCACAATCATTCTGAACGGCCACGACTATGACAGACATTACTCGGGTAACACGCGAATTGGCTTAAGGGCCACCAGATGGGCATTACATTGCAGTCGTACAAATGGTGATCAGTATGCAAAGATAATTATTCCCGAAGAAGGTGGTGCTGTTTCGATTGAGGACCAGAACACCCAAACCCTGATTGGTGCGATCGTCAACAGAATTGGCTCCGACGGCTATGGCTCAACGATTACCTATCAGGGCAATAGTCTTGAATTTAACGACCAGCGTGCTTCTTTCCTCATGGGCGGAAGGACTTTCCGAAACTGGAACAAAGTAGGCACTGTTCAGCGTTTCTCCATTGATGGGCAGTCTGGCAAAAACATTACGTTCACTGCTACCAATCCTTCTTATGCCGGGGAAATCACCGGTAATGTGCTGATAAAACTGACACTCGTAGGAGGGACCATAGGCGCCACCGCTTACCCACCGATAAATTTTGAAGGTTATTGCACCGTGAAATCCGGCAGCGGCAACCTGCCCTGGTCTGATATTTCTCTTACTTCGGGAGCTTTGGAAAACGATGGTTTTTTGTGCACAGTAACCGGCATCACCAAAACAGAAATTCGCTTTACCTTTAACCATAAGCTTACTGGATTGTTTTCAGGAACGGTATATTGTGAGTGTATTGCAGATGTAGCAGAGTTAGACAGTCACGGCAATGCCGTTAATTGGGCGGTATATAATTATTAACAACATACTATTACCGCAAAGTGGCCCTGGTTTTAGCAGGCTTCACTCCTCATGGCGCGACTCTGCTTACCATGACCTTAGTTATAAGTTACGCTTGAAATTTTTGTCTGCCTAAGCGTACAGATGTCGAAGTATTTCACCGTAGATATGGAAGCCATTAAAGAGCATTTCACGGCGTAAGCCAAGGTGCCGAATCCTCTTTCTCCCAACAAGTAAAAGACCCGCTCAGAGAGCGGGTCTTTTACTTGTATATGTTTTCACCTTTGTTGTGCTATAAGTTCAAACATTTCCGGGTTATCAATTGAATAACGTAACAAATATTTTTCTCCAACTGAGTATCTGTTATTTTGATTATAAATAGCTTGGGCGACATTGATAGTTTTTGTTTGATATTCAACAATTGCCCACAATTTCACTCCTCCTCTCGTGTTCCGCCTTTCAATCCTGACAATAGTCCCAATTGTATTTTCCGTAGGCTCTGTTTTTAAAATTTCAACTACCCTTCTTTCTCCTAAGTTACTTATTAACGTTGTTGTACCCACAATGGCAATTCCCAAAGTCATATAAATCAGCAACTTGAAGATTTTGTCCTTCAACCAAAGTAGTTTATATTTTGCAAACTTTATTTTTTTATTTGCCAACAAGATTGTGCCGAACATGGATGCTATAAATAGTATCCACCCTAAATATATAAGTATGATTGATGCCGAAACAATAAAAGAGCTGTTCTTATACCCATGATAATAGAACAATAGTCCCCCAAAGGATAAACAAAAAAAGCCGCATAAAATTCCTATGGTTTTAAGTGTCATTGCGTTAAAAAAAGTCGCTAATTAATGAAGATACAACGAAATGAAATTAAAGACTAATATACAGCACTCTTCCAGGGTACCGTTTTTGCTGTTACGGCATGCTGGTTTATTGTGACTCCTGAAATTCTTTGTTACGGTAACCAGGCTTTCTGTTACGTAACACTAACGGCAATGAGCGATGCACAAATTAAGGTAACACCCTGGACATGCTTTTTAGAATAGGGGTTAGGAGACGAATAGAATGTACATTCAGGGAGTTACACTGTCTTTTTGTTACGTTATAAATACCATAAACCAATAGGCAACGTTATGTTATTGTAATAAATGGCGATCTTATGTCCATCTCAAATCTCGTTGTCTATCGCGCTTTTGTAGATTTTCTACCCTTAGTTTCTGAGAATGCCCATGATTTATCCAAAACGTACTTTCAAGAATTTACTTCCCGAATATCTGCTTTAACGCCTCCGAAGGCCCGGCAACTTGCCTTGGATTGCTTACAAGAGCAAAAACCTGATCTTTCATTAGTTGGCCTATACCGTAAGTTGAATAACTTTATAAATAATAGTTTTGGCGATCAAATTTTCGACGATACCGGTATTGTCGAAGATGTTGCTGCTACCGTCTTGGCCTTTTCCGGCGGACAAACACTTGATCTGTCTGTTCTGCCGCTTTTGCAAGAAGCCATGACAAGATCAATAGCCCAACAATATATTATCGAATCCTTGGAGAACTATGTTGCCGGGAGTGGAACAGCAGTACAGGAGTACCGGATCGCCCAACTCGAGGGTAAGCTTAAAACACATGAAGATAATGATGAGCGTCAACGTTCCGAGTTTACCGTCACCCAACAGGTATTAGCATTGCATTTCCTACTCTCCGAAGCGATGAGTATCCAAAATGTTGACAATACTAAGGTCATAGCACTTTGTCATTTGCTAGCAGGAAAGAAAATCCCAATCAGACAGGGCAAGGAAAATATTGCCAACAGTGGTATTAAGACCGCTTTTAGTAAAATGAGACAGAAGCATCCCAAAAATCAGCTCTCTGACCTTCATTTTGTTCTGAAGTTCTTCAAGCCTTTTGAAAACAATATCACAGGTCAAATGGATAGGGTCGTGCAAGCGATAGAAAAAGAGATAATGAAGTTGGAAAAACGGCAGCAAAAGGGAGACTGCTGATTGCTTTCATTTAATTTTTAAATCACAAACCTTTTCTATAGTATTCCATTATTGCCCGTTTAAAGATAAGATCGTAGCGGGAAGCCGCTTAGTCCGAGCTAGCTTGGAATAACATATTCTGTACGGTTAATAATTCGATAGCAGGAATTAAACCTTTTTTAAATCGTTTTTAGGTGAAGTTCATGACTGTTTCGGCCAAGCGTATGGCCGCTTTCGGCACCATAATCGCCTATATGTCATTCTCTCTTGTCAAAAAAAATATGGCATAGCACATAAAAGCCACCGCTCCAACTCATAGGTGCTACTTCTTTGCTCATATTGAGGTAGGGACAGGCGATGGAATAAACAGTAGCTCCCCAACTATCATTGCCTGCCTGCTCGACCAGGCTTAGCTCATTTTCAAAACGTACAAAAGCCGTCTTCATGGAGTCATCCATAACAACCGTTTTGGCAAGGCTGTCACTCATATCTTCATAGGCCATTACAAACAGGGAAGCAGTAAGCACATCGCGATGGCGCTTGATCACGATCTTATTTACAATATCCCCGGATGTTCCACCCGTATAAGTTACAATCAGCATCAAGCTATCTTTGTCCTTAAACTTTGCCAGTGTATTCTGCGGATAAGATTGCAACGAATCCATACAAAAGCCGATCGCCGTATCTTTAAGCCCCAGCAATATTTCTTTTTCCAGTTGTTGTCCTACCGGGTTTTTGTACCGGGCCACGTACCTACCCGGCTCCAAGATTCCCTCGTCTATCACTTCACCAGTAGTTTCGCTCTGCGAAGATCGAAATACAAGTGTATCTTCCGGCATCCTGAATAAACTTACTATTACTGTAGGGTAAGACGGCACCTCCGGTATGCAAAAAGCATTATACACTTTAAGTTTTACTTTTGGAGCGCTCTGCGCCCAAATCGCTAAAGGCAAACCGCATAACAGGAAACACAATATTATTCTCATTCGGCATTTGTTTATCCGATGAAAGATAATATAAATATTCAAGATAATAGCCTGCGCCCTCTGGCTTCAGTCAATACAGGTAAAGAAAATTATCCCCGTGTTTATTCCGGTATTTTAATTGATTGTGACAGGATTTGCAAGGTTATTATCTATATTTGAAACCATTTTTATGCGTTTGTAGCAGAGCCGCAATAAGAAAGGCGATGACAGGAAAAGCCAAGACATCCTATAACAGCATCTGGCGTGAAGGTAAAGGCCCCGCTAAGATCAAAAAAGCATAGCTTCTATCCCTTTATTTGCCTTGTATGTGTCATGCATGGAAAGTGAGGTCACTTCTGCTCCAATAATTTTTGTAACATTTCTACTTTTTCTCGTTCGCTCTGAATAAGCTGTTGGTATAATTTTTCATTCTTTTCAACCATCTCAATATATTTTTCGAGAGGATTAATATTACTATGGATATTGCCAACTCCAACTGCAACGTGAGAAGCGTCCCTATTTGAACCCTCATAATTGTGTTGGATGTAGTTTATAGTAGCATCTTCGTTGAAGCTCTTTAATTCTTCAACAGATAAACCAAGGGCTTTTGCAACTGGAATTAACTTCTCATCGTCTATAAATTCACTTTGCTCCAATTTGGAGACAGCTTGACGACTTATGCCAAGTAACTGAGCTAAAGCTTCTTGCTTCATATCCTGCATTATCCTTATTCGCTGAATTTTTCTGCCTATATTACCTGTAGTAAAAAGTTCGTTTTCCATAAAAGGGGGTTAAAAAGTGATATTATTTGAGTTGCGAAATACTATAACTCTCTTGCACTTCGCAACCTATTGGGTTGCATTTTGTAACCAAAAAACACCTGTAGTTTGCCATAGGCTGGCACAAAAATAAGGAAACCAATAATTTAAAGCTCATTTCCTTCTGTCAAACCAGATTACATCATGTATGGTGTTGATTGCAAAATGTAAGGCAGCCTTACATCAGGTCTTTATCTGTAGAAAAAACAAATTTAACGTTACATTTTTGCAACGGTTACAGACAACTAATGGTTAGGGGCTTGTTGTTTGGTTTAGTATCTGGAAATTCCTCCACCCTAAAAAGTGGGGGAATTCCTTTTAGTTCAGATTGAATCCCTTTATTGGGTTATGTTTTGGTAAACAAAATTACTGGTTTAAATTATAAGTGTTTAAGAAATGTCTTGATTTCCATTGTTAAGATAAGAGAGTAGTTGAAAACAGCAAATAAATCCAGTTACTTCTTGATAATATTTATAGAATATTATTTAGTTATGAATGAGGGATACAAATCAGCAAGTCTACATGATAAAATTAATATTAGTTTTGCGCTTCATTAACAAATTACTTAAATATCGTTTTGCTTTTCTTAAATTATAAATTGGTACGCATCTTTTTGCTTGTCTTGCTTCTTTCCGGGATTAGGATATCCTATGCCCAGGAAACGGAAGCAAGCATAGTCTATGCCCAAAAGTACCTGGATAGCCGTAGTGCCGACTTAGAAAAGTACCTGAGCCGTTCAGGCAAAATACAACAACGGCTGCTTAGAAAACTGAAACGTAAAGAAGATAAGATAGCCCGGCAACTGGCGGCAAAAGATTCTGCTTTGTACCGCCAGTACATGCAGCAACGGTTAAGCTATGATTCTATAGCCAGGCTATCGCAGGATACCAATGCTTTGAATCGCTTGGCTGCAAGGAAAAGTAGCCTTATAGACAGCCTTAAAGGCGTACAAAATTTCATTCAAAAACAAAGCGGCAAGCTGGACGGGGCCACTGCCCTAGCCGGTAAAGCAGAAATCAATACGCCTTATACCGATGAACTGAACAAGCTGCAAGAGCAGCTCAGCGCTCGGCAGCATATCGACGATCTGATCAAACAGCGTACCAGCAGCCTTGAACAACTGGCGGGTAGCCGGTCTATCAGCGGCTTGCAAAGCATTCAAAAGAACGTGTATTACGCTCAGGAAAAAATGAAGGCTTTCAAAAAGATGGCCGACGATCCGGAAGAAGCCGAAAGCGAAGCTTTAGAATACCTGCAAGGTACCGAAGGCTTTAGCCAGTACCTGAATAGCAATCAAAATGCTTTTGGCGGATTAAAAAATGATGCAACAGCAGAAGATTTGCAAAGACTGGGCTATCAGACCAAGAGCCAGGTAAATGCCATGCTGCAACAAAAATTAGGCAATAACCTCAGCGCCGTGCAAGAGCAAATGGCAAAGCAGGTACAGGATTACAGCGAAAAACTAAGCGATATTACCGGTAAAGTAAAGGACGCAAAGCAAGGCATCGCTGAGGCCAAACAAACGATCAGTGAAGCGAAACAAACAAAGGACAAACTAAAACACCTCGAAAAACCCACCTTCAAAAAGAACCCGGAGCGCGGAAAGCCTTTTCTCCAGCGAATAGAGCTCCAGTATAATTTTGGAACAACCAGAGCCGGTACCGACGAGCTGCGTCCGGCCATGCTGGAGCTTGGCGCTGCCGTAGCCTTCAAGCATACCCCCAGGTTAAGCTATGGAATTGGTTTAGGTTTAAGCACCGGCTTGGGCAGGAACTGGCAGAACATCAGGCTTACCTATGAAGGGCTAAGCACCCGTGCCTTTGCCGACTGGAAAGCTATGTACGGTTTCAGTTTGCAGGCCGGTTATGAACGGATTTTTCGTCCTGCTAACCGTCCCTACCTAAGCGATCAGCCTGGCAATATTGATCCTTCAAATCCGATAGTAGAAGAGAATGCGATCCAAAAAGCCTTTGGCGGCCAGCAACAATCGGCCTATATCGGCATCATGAAGCGGTACCGGATCAACAGTAAAGTAAACGGTACTTTCCTAATTGGATATAACTTTTTGTGGCAGCAGGAAGGATTGCGTTCCCCCTTTTTATTACGCTTCGGGTGGGCTAAAAACTAAAATGAAATGTGCTCCGCCAATTGTTGGCGGAGGCGATATATACCTTTGAAACACAGTTAAATACTATAAACAACCTATGCAAAAACAGTTTCTAAGGGCCTTGGTCCTGCTACTCCAATTCGCAGTGACGGCCAGCTATGGACAAGGCCAGGGGCAAAGATTAGGCGGTGCCTCTACCGATACCAAAATGCTGCCCGGTGGTAGTCCTACCGCTGGCAGTAGCCTGGGTAATATCTACACGCCAAGTCTGTATGACGGGACGGCCAATATCAATATCCCCATATACCAATATGCTTCCCAAAATTCGGATTTTTCTATTTCTTTGAGCTACAATACTAAAGGTGTGATGGTATCTGAGATAGCATCAGATGTCGGATTACATTTCAATATCAATGCAGGGGCTACAATTTCGAGAACAACTAAGGATTTACCTGATGAGATCAACCTGCTCAACGGGGATACGGCCATTTTTCAATGGACAGGCCAGGTATGGATGAAGCCTATTCCCGGTTTTCCCATTGCTCCTTACGATACGGTTTCCGTAAATCCCTTCTGGGCCTTTAAAGGTAAATATACCACTTATTCCGAATCCCCGGCCAGTGCTGCCGATACCCTGATCTACAGGGACAAAGAGGCGGATGATTTCACCGTCAATCTCGGAGGCAGTAGTTTTACCTTTAACCTGGGTAAAGGCGGTACCATCTTTACCCATCCGCACCGGGGCGTAAAAGTAGAAGTCCTTTGGGATGGACAGCCCCTTACCTCCATTGGCGACAATCAGTCTATCGGCCAAACCCTGGGCAATAGCAACCTGCTCAGTTTCCGTATCCGGGACGAGCAAGGTAACAGCTACTTGTTCCGTCGCGGTGAATTTGAGAACAAACAGATCGAAGACATATACGGAGCGGGCAATGTCATTACCCTTTACAGCTATACCACCCGTTGGGTTATTGAAAAGGTAACGCTCGCTGCGGGTGGTGAGATCAGGTACAATTACCAGGACCTGACCGTTAATGGTGCAGTGCTTCCTTTTGATAAGAACAATTCAAAACGCGAAGGTGCTTACCCCTCCAATAACGGACCGGACAGTTTCAAGGTTTTTTCCACCCTCTACAATACCTGTAAGCTCAAAGACATCTGGTACCCCAATAATGTAAGGGTCTATTTCAACTATGGCAGTACGATCCGGGAGGATGGTATCATCGGGGCCTTAAAGGAGATCCGGGTCACAACGCCTCAAAGCTGCCTCAGCTATATCATGCAGCAAAGCTATTCCTGGGCCAACCATATACCGGATACAAAACCCTATGAAAGCGGACTGGCCACTGCCTGGAATATCAGGATCAATGAAGGGGACCGCGCCTTGCGGCTGCGCCTGGACGGTATCCGGCTCACCAGTTGCGACAGCAGCATAGATGAGCCTTATTACAGCTTTACTTACGACCAATTGAACCTGCCGCCACGCCTCGACCACCGCCAGGATTACTTCGGCTATTTTAACGATGGGGTTTTCCTGTCGAATAATCCAGGAAATATAGAAGCCGATGCGCCAACCCTGATCCCCAGGCATAAACGGTGGATACCCTATTACCCGAACTACGACCTGTATGACAATACGCAATACTTCATGGACCGGGAACCCAACCCTAACATGATCCGGGCCGGCATCCTGAAAAGCATTAAGAATGCTTATGGTGGCACCGCTACCTTTTACTACAGCGCCCACCAGAACCTGACCAATCCCATGACCGGCCTGCCTACCGACCAGTATTACTTTGGCAAGGATGCCAATGACGGTCTGCGTTTGGATTCCGTAATAGAAAAGGAGCCGCTGCATCCTGATAATGCAAAAGTGACGGTATTCCAGTACAGCGGCGGCCAGCGGTTTATTGCCGGAGGTTATTTCCATTCTCCCGACCGGTACCGGGCCTATAACAATACGCCCCCCGTTCTAGCTAATATCGTTATCACCGGCAGGTATGTGACCCCGCACCAACTCATCAATGGCTCCAATCATGGTTATTCCAATGTAACGGTCATTACCCGTACCGGGCAAGGCATCTTACTAGGCAGGAAGGAGGTCAAATTCAGCAATTTCAAAGATGATGGCGGCCCGCTTAAATACTTTGTGATCGGTGGCGGCAAAGACTTCTACACCTTTCCCTACACGGACAAAAATTACCTAATGGATTGGAAGATGGGTTTGCCGCTTGAGGTTACGGACTACGACCAGAACAACCGGATCGTCCAGAAAACGGTCAACAGATACCGCTTTACCATAGATACTACCAGTGCCATCGGCAAGGTGGAGAACCGCAAAGAGGGCCTGGTGATGCTGGACGATGGTGTCAATGGCGTACCAGGGATCACCAATGTCGTTCCCAGGATGAAAATCACTGATGATTACCGACCTTATACCGGTGCGGCACTGCTGGATACCAGCATCACCTACAAATACCTTTCCGACAACACCTTTCTTTCCGACATGATCTATTATCAATATGATGGTCGCAATAACACGACAGCTATATTTACCCGGAACAGCAAAGGGGAACTGGTACGTACCCTACAGGCTTATAATTATACCGTCAATGCCGCCGTCGGAACCACCTTATACAATATGACGGCTGCCGGGTTGGAATTGCCGATCGGAACCGAACGCTGGCTGGTGAGTAATAGTGGCCTTGCAGATGATAAACTTTTGGATGCCACCTTCAATACCTATGCATTCCAGGACAACAAACTCAGACCAAAATACCTATACAACATGCGTCGGGGCCAACCGCTTTCTTATGCCCAATACACCGGTTATAGTGGCGGCCTGCCGCCTCCTGGCTTTGCACTTGCTCCGTTGGCTTTCAATGGTGGTGCGCTTTCTAATTTCAGAATGACCAGTGAGGTAACCATTGCCGACACCAAAGGAAACCCGCTGGAAACAAAGATGCTGGGTCAGAATGTTTTTACGGCAATGGTTTGGGATACAATAACAGGTCAGAAGCTAGCGGAAGCCAATGCCCGTTATTCAGACATTGCCTATTCGGGCTTTGAGGCAACCAATAAAGGCAACTGGCAATACAATTCCGGTGGTGCGGTTAATATCAGCGACCCTATGGCGGGCCGTAATGGTTACGCCTTTAGTGCCGGTGCCGTAACCCGTTCCGGCCTCACCACCAATAAAAAATATGTGATTGCATTTTGGGCTACCAATTACAGTAGCTTACCGGCCTGTACCATTGATGGGGCGGCCGTTCCCCTGGTTGCCAGTGCTCAGAAGGGCATATGGACTTATTATGAAGGAGGGTTTATAGCGCCAGCTCCCTCAGCCGTCCTCAGCCTTAGCGGCGCAGCCAACGGCTACCTGGATGAGCTAAGGTTGTTCCCTGCCGACGCCGGGATGCAAACCTGGAACTATAATGGCCTATTCGGCATTAGTGCCGTTGGCAGTGCATCCGGAAGGATCACCTCTTATGAATATGATAAGCTGGGGCGACAAAGTATAGTCAGGGACCAAGACGGCAATATCCGCTCGAAAAGAGAAATGTACATCGCCCCATAACCCCCCCATCCAATCAAAGAAATATTCATCCTAAATAATCTGGTCTTATGCCATCCAAATATTTATCTGCGCTCCTGTTACTATTGAGCGTTTTTACAACCAGGGCGCAGAATATCCCTGACCTTAATGCTACTGCCCCGGCAGGTACAGCGACCGCTGCTATTACAGTGCCACCCAACCTGAGTACTACGGCTTCGCCTTCCTGGGAAAAAACCTATATCCCCAAACTGCCTCAGACCAATGCTGCCAACATCAATAGCAACGGCAGTCCCGAGGCTGTTCAAATGACAACGGTATATAAGGATGGTTTCAACCGTCCCGTGCAATCGGTACAACACCATGCAACCACGGGTTCCAGACCGCACCTGGTAGCGCCATTTGATACCCGCTTTCAGCCTGAAGGGGCTAATTTCCTCCCCTATGCTGCTTCGGATGTGGATTATCACAGCAACCTGTTTGCGCTCCAGCAATATTATTATACCAATACTGCCTATCCGGGTGAACAATATACAGCCTACAGCATCAATAAGAATATTTCCAATGCTGGACAGCGCGGGGTAAAATCCCTAGTCCCCGGTCTTAGCTTTGCGGGACAGAACCGTGGCGGCACCGTAAAACAGGTAACCAATGTGGCTAGGGAGATCAAGATATGGGAACCCGATGCTGACGGCAAACCGGTATTAGCAGGAACATATGCCGCAGGTATGCTTCTCGGGCAACAGGCGTATGATACTATGGGGGCACTCGTTACCACCTACAACGACCGGGACGGCCGCCTGATCTGCCAGACCGTAAAACAGGAAGACCAGACTTCCGGAGGGAATGTCGTTACTATATACGGCACTACTTACTACGTTTATGACGTGATGGGCCGCCTTGTGTGTACCATGCCCCCCAAGGCAACAGCGGCTTCCGTCACCGCTGTTTCTCCAACCGTATTTGATAACCTTTGCTTCCGTTACCAGTATGATGATAAAGGACGATTGGTGGGGAAGCGTTTTCCCGGGGAAAGTGATTTTACCGAAATCGTTTATGACGGCAAGGACAGGGTGGTTATGCGACGCAACCCTAATGAGAAAGTGGCTAATCAATGGGAAGTGATTTTCTATGACGCTCAAGGCAGAGTAAAAGCTACCTCTTTATTGGCTAACGCCAATAACCGCATTACCTGGCAAAACCTGATGGATGCCGGTAATAATACCACAGACCTTACCTACTACCTGCTGACCCCAGAAGGGGAGGCGGAGTATCCCGACGAAGGTAGCATTGCTGGTAATACGATAATGAGTTATACTTATTATGATGATTACAGCCAGACCGATCCGGGCGATAGTAAATGGGATGCCTGCCAAAGCGCCTTGTCCTTTACGGAAACGTTCAACAGTGATGGTGCGGAACAGCCTTTACGGGGCGGGCAAACAAGAGGGCTTGTTACCGGCAGTCGGATCAGGATATTGACAGCACCAGGGGCCAATGCCGCCAAGACGGGCGATTGGCGGGAATCGGTAAACTATTATGATAAAAAAGCACGGATCATTTTTACCGCAGGCCAGGATCTATATCAACATACTGCGATCCATACCCATTACACTGGTTCACAATTTGACTTCGCTGATAGGCTTTTGATTAGTAAACACAGGATGACCAACTTGCTCGACAACCAGAGCATGAAAGAGCATACCGAATGGAACCGGAACGAATACGAAGCTCTTACCGGCCGGCTTAAAAAAACATGGCGTCAAACCGATACCGGTATCTGGCAGGTACAGTCCCTGTACAGTTACGACGAGCTGGGCCGGGTAAAAAGGGAAGTATTGGGCAACTATGGTGAAGTTCGCGACTATAAGTACGATATAAGGGGCCAACTTACTGCTATTAATGATTATTATACCCGTACCGGTGACCGGCAGGGTGAGAGCCGCAGCTTTGGGGAGTCGCTTGGCTTTGATTATGGCTTTACCCAACCCCGGTATGATGGCAAGGTCAGCGGTATGATGTGGCGGGGTGCCGGAAGCTCCCTGGCCAATGCCTATGGTTATAGCTACGATTACAGCGGACGTCTGACCAATGCAGAGTACCGCAGGTATGAGCCACCCTCTGGCACTTTTTTAGGCTATGCCTGGCGCAAGGACCTGGCCGATTATACGGTTTCCAACCTCAAATATGATCAGGACGGCAATATCAAAAATATGAACCAGCAAGGTGTAAAGCCAGGTGGTGCTATTATTCAAATGGACAGGTTGGTTTATTCTTATGAGAATGCAGAGCAAAGCAACCGTTTGTATAAGGTTGTGGATGGTGCTGCTTTCTACCATTTGGGAGATTTTAATAACGCTAATGGGATCAATGCCAGTTATACCTATGATCCTAATGGCAATCTGATAAAAGATGGCAACAAAGGGATTACAGGAGTTTCTTATACCCATTTCGACAAACCACAGGTAATAACTTTCAATGGTGGCAAAAGCATCCTGTATAGCTATGATGCGGCAGGCAATAAGGTGCAGGAACTGATAAATGACAATGGCAACCTGACCAAGACTGACTACGTAGGTAATTACATCTATAAAAATGACGACCTTCAATATACTCTGACCACGGAAGGCAGGAGTATTTTTGATAAAGCCAAAGGCCGCTTTACGGAACAATACTTTGCCAAAGACCACCTATCCAATATCCGCAGTGTAATAGAAGTATATACCCCGCCAATACAGGAATACCTGGGTTCGTATGAAATCGCCAGCGCCAATATTGAGGGCTTGTTTTTTGATCATCATAATGAAGTGAGAGATGATAAACCGGGTGGTGTACCTGGAGATAATAAGGCCGGGAACCTCAATGGCGCTTACCCTACCCGGAGGATCGGTACTTCCATGCTGATGCACGTGATGGCAGGCGATAAAGTGGAAATGAATGTCAACAATTTCTTTGAGCAATATGAACCTGAAAATGACAATCCGGTAAATGCCGAAGATATGCTGGCTACTATTGTTAGTACCCTAAGCGGCGGTAGTGGAGGCTTTGTTGGTAGTGAAACCCATAACACCAAAACGGTTGGGGATGTATTTACCAGCGATAACTACAGCATATTCGACCAGGTATTGAACAGCAACACCGATGCAAGACTACCCAGGGCCTACCTGAATTATGTGCTCTTTGACGAGAATATGCATATCTATCCGGGTATGAGTGGGGCTTTTCAGGCAGATGGAGCTGGTACCTGGACCCAGATCGGTACCAGCATCCCCCTGGAGTTACCAGTCAATGGCTATCTTGCCGTATATTTGAGCAATGCCTCCAAAAACATTGCTGCCGATCAGTATGGTAATGTTTACTTTGATCAGTTGGTAATCCGTTTAAGCCGGGGCAAATTAAAAGAGGAAGCACATTATTATCCGCATGGTCTGCCTATAGCCGGTATAGGCAGTGTAGCCAATGGTTATGTAACGAACAGGAAGAAATACCAAAGCAACGAATACATCCAGGAATCAGGCTTGAACTGGATGGATTTTCAGGCCAGGCAATATGATCCGCAGATTGGCCGGTTTTTGGGCGTTGATCCGTTGGCAGCAAGTAAAGGACAAGAAATTCAAAGTTCTTATGTAGCTATGGGAAATAATCCAGGGATGATGGTTGATCCTGATGGTACCTATTTTAGTTTTGCGACGCCAGGACTCCAAACAGCATTTAATAATTTGCAACAGGAAAACAATGATAAAATAGATGCCTACAACAAAGAGCTGCGTGGTTTAGATCTCCTTTCTGCCAACAAGGATGTGCAGAACAGGATTCAGCAAATAAATAAGCTGATCGATATGCATACAACGTTTAAAAATCAACTTAAAGCAATGAGTGAATCTCCTGTAGAATTTCATATTTCCAATAACAGTCCTAATGGTAATGCTGCCGCTTCAACATCTTATAACTTTGATGAAAGTAGAGTTCAATTTAACATGGGAGGAGACAGTCCTTGGAATGCTACTCTGGCGCATGAATTAAGGCATGGTTATGGATATCTTGTAGGTGAAATCATCGTTTCTACATACGCCCCTAACCAATTTTATGATATGGTAGACGAAGTAGCAGGCAATCTAACAGGGCTACTGTTTACGAGTGCCCCCAATAGGGCTGTTGACGGGTCTTATGGGATTGATAATTTTAGGCCATCGACTGAACCTGGACGTACCTATCCTCATCTCGCGGGTAAAGATGAACAGCTATCAGTCAATACACCTATATCAGTATTTCAAAAATACTTCAAAGATAATTTGATAGACTCTTATCAAAAGCATTCAGGAAATGTAAACGCAACAGTAGGTGATGCACTAAACGATATTAATTCAAGAGTTAAGAATGGCAGGCCCAGATATATGTGGGGAGATCTTCTAAAAAAATAAAAGCTATGAAAACACGTATTCTAACCATTTTACTAAGTTCGGTTTGTATTTCTTCGTTGAGTTGTGCTCAATCCTTAAGATCTGAAAAAGCAAGCAAGATCATAGGCAATTATAGTTATACAGCGACTGATAGCCTTTCAGGAATAAGGCTGGAACTTAATAGTGACGGCCATTTTAAATATTCTGTTGGAAGTGATATGCAAGTAATGCATTCCTATGGAAACTGGGTTTTACAGAAAGACACACTTACACTAAACAGTTCGATTGACAAGGAGAAAATTCCCGTTTCTATAAAGGAAGAGATTGTCGATTCATTAAAGGAATACATACAAATAGCCTTAGTAAGTAATCTTGATGGGGAGATAATGGAGGATGCAACACTTAATTTCAATAATGATACTACTACAGAATGCATCCCTTTATTTGGAGCTGGTTGTAATAGAAAAATAGGAAGTGTTGACAATTTATGTATTAGGCTTAACAATGGCATTTCATCCAAGTGGATTCGACTTAAAAGCAAGAAAGCCAACCTTCTAAAAATAACTGTAGATGTTCATGGCATGCTTGGATCGTACTTGTTTCTTGTAAACCAAAAATATCTGTATAAAAACGGAAACTTGTATGTGCTCCCAATTACTCAGATTACTGAACTTGATATAAGAAACGGAGGAACAGTAAAACGGGAAATTATTCTTCAAAAGAAATTGGATAAAGGAAATTAAAAAGCAAATCATTGAATTATTAATAAATAAAATGTGTCCTTTTCATTTCTGCCTCGTTTAATGGAGGCTTGACAATTTTGAGATGTTTCATTTAATCCTAAAAAGCGAAGCCCGAATTTTATTAGGCTTCGTTTTTTTAATTTAATAGCTTTAGTAAAAGTTATAGAAATTAAAAAAGAGAGTTGAATACCACGGGCTTCAGGTCAGACAATATGATCCGCAGATTGGCAGGTTTTTGGGCGTGGCCCCCTGGCCCCGGAAACAGATGCATTCTCGCCCTATGCTGCGATGAACAACGACCCGGCGAGTTTGACTGACCCCAATGGATTGAAGGTGGGGGAAACCCTGACGATGATGGGCTGGAACACCGGGCCACCCAGGCCACTATGGGTAGCGTCCTGGATGGATAAAGAGTGGATCGGAATATTGAGCTACCTGATGGGTGATAGGATGGGTTGGTATGGCGGTAACAGTGAAGCCATATGGCAAAAAACAATGAGTGCTGCTATGGCTCACGGTAATAATACCGGAGGTGGTGGTGATGGCGCAGCATCTTCTCCTATAAATATTGAAGCAGGTACCACCTGCAACTATAATGATTATACGAATTCGGTTAGTGATCCTGATCCTGAGATGCAGGATTGGAAGTTCTGGGAGGATAAGGATAAAAATCCCAATAAAGGAAACTCGATAAATCTCCCCCCGATAGATCAACTTTTGGCATCGTATCCTTTGGACAAAAAGGGTAATAAAATAAATCTTAGAGGGTATTCAAATGAATGTGCCATTCGTTGGTCTTATACCTTAAGGTTAAATGGAGTTGATATTTCTTCTGCCAAGAAATTTGATGATCTAACAACAGATGGTTTAATTAGAATGGCAGATAATAGTGCATTGTGGTTTGCAGATGCATTTGGACCGCCGATTACGGGTAGTGCAAAAAGCAAGTATGGTCCGATGGTACTAACCCCTCGCGAATTTCAAGCAAAATATAGTAGCTAAAAAGGCATTATTTACAGTGAATTTAGATATGGCCCTCATAATGAAGGAACCGGTCATATTGACTTTTACAATGGCAACTATTTATCCTCGCCTGGAACAATAAGATATTTATATGATGACAGGGCTAAAATCTGGTTCTGGCCTTTAAAATAGAGCAACTTTTAAAAAATAAAACATGAAAAACGCAAGCCTAATTGCCCTACTTTTAATTATAATTCTACATGCGGCGTGCAAACCTGCCAAAACATTACAAAGTAAGGAATGTGAGGTTATGGAAGCCGTCTTTAAAGATATAATATTAGCGGATAGTGTTAAAAGCATATCGGTATCAAAAGAATATTGGAAATGGAGCGTTGATCTTAACGTTAATTTTAAAATTGCCGGTGATAGCCTTCCTAAAAGCGATAAGGAACGACAAGAAAGATTAGAGGGTGAACTTATTGATCCATATAGGATTTATTATGTATTTGCTTATCCTTTTACTGATACTTTGTTTACAAAAGAGGATATCAAATTCATGCAAAGTCAGGTCATCAACGATACGTTCACTAAAATGACATGTCAACCGGCTTTCGTAACCTTAGTAGATCCAAGGAAAAATCCCAGGCATAGCTATTTATTTTTCAAACCTCTTTTTAGTAAGGACTACAAGTACGCAATCATTAGAAAATACGGCAACTATCATATCACTAGTGCGCCAGATGAAACAATTTTTGGAGAATCACAAACTCTCTACTACAAATATGATCCACAAAAAGGCTGGATCAGAATTTTTGCAACCCCTATTTGGCTGTAAAAGATTAACTAAAACAGTATTTAATAGAGCCAGGAACAATCATATTCCTGGCTCTATTTGGCTAAATATGGTTCCGGCCTTTAAATAAACAAGAAATGAAAAGCAAAATCATAATTATCCTAGCATTGCCAGTCTTATTAGCTTTGTCATGTGCAAGAAAAAAAGCAATCCAAACGCATGAAAATGCTGTTTTAGAAAGTGTTATAAATGATGTAATGGCAGAAGAGCACTTAAAAAACATAACCATCGCGGACAAATATCGAATATGGAATATTGGAGTAGACGTTGATTTTAATTTACCGGGAGAAAGCTTGCCCAAGACTGAAAAAGAACGGAGAAGCAGACTTGAAGGTGAATTAATTGATCCATATCGAATATGGTATGTTTTTGCTTATCCGCTAACTGATACTCTTTTTACGAAGGAAGATCGTGATTTCATTTCCAAACAGATGAAGGACACTTCAATTATGACGTTTGGATATACATCGGAGCGAATAAAATTGGTTGGGCCTAAAGAGGGTGAAATCCATGCTTATTATTTTTGCAAACCGGTTTTTGATAGGAATTATAGGTATGCAATAATTAGAAAATATGATAACTACACGATAACCGAAGATGGAACACTCTTTGGATCATCACAGACTCTTTATTACAAAAATGACAAAAAGAAGGGTTGGATCAGAGTCTTTGCAACCCCTATTTGGCTTTAGAGAACAGTAGGTATAATTAAAAAGCTGTTCACTAAAACAATGTAAAAATAACCTCGGCTACAATAGCCGAGGTTATTTTTCTTTTCATATTGCTTGTACATTTTGACAACTGAAAGGTACAAAAAGTAAAATCCGACGGTGTAGTATTACCTCCTCATGGGTTTCCGGCAAAATATAGTAGTCAAAAGGTATTCTTTATAGTGAATTTAGATATGGTCTTGGGGGAACTCTGCCCATATTGACTTTTACAACGACAACTATTTAAGTTTACATAAACTTCCAGCAATAACCGCCACTTGACTTGCTGATACCTCTGGCTGCTGCGCTAATACCAGTTTCATGTACTCCGATTGCCTGAGCCGCTTTTCTTATACTTTCGTAACAAGTGATGTATTTATCATCAAGCGTATATTGTGCTACTTTTTTTTGTAGCATAGCGAAGAACTTATCCCTGCTCATAAGATGCTCGGGGTTGATACTCCGGTGCCGGGTACCGGATTTCCAGACAAAGCCTTTTGAAGAGTGTAATTCTCCGCTTAGACACTTACTGATCGCTGATATTTGGTCTCCTGTTGCTTGACTGGCAGCGGTGATGCTTTCAAAATGAGCGATGACCCGGCCTTGCATGTCGTACTGCGTTACTTTTCTTCTTCGCTTTGCACTTGCGATCGCTCTTTTATTACCCCAATAGTTGCTCAAGTCAATTGTCTGTGCCCCGTCCCCATACTGCCATATGTAGTTACCGGCTGTAAGCCTTCTTTTACCGGCTACCCCGTTAATGGTCGTTTTGCTGATACCTGTTGCCTCTGCGGCAAATTTGATAGAAGGATACACTGCCAGTTTCTCTCCCTGTAAGCTATACTGCGATACCTGCTTCATTCTTTTAGCTATGCCCTTTTGTGCATTGCTTTTCATATCCAGGTAAGTAAAACAACTTATGGAACGTTCCCTTTTATATATTCGTTCCTGTTGCTCTGTACAGGATGCCTTTTCCAAATTTTCATAGTACAAATTAAGTCCGTTGCCATCTTTGCAAAGGATTACAATGGAGAGGTCAGATAAATTAATTTTTTCCACAAAGCAGTAATATACAAGCCGACGTATGGAGAAACTCTTCGTTCTGCCTTCGTACCATAATATAACACTTAATACGTGAGTATGATCGCCAATCCAGGTATTTGCAGTGGAAGTAACACCAGGAGAAAGGATAGATTCCCTTCGATGCCTGTCCACCCCATTCTTATAGTAAATAATGCGGGCGAGAGACTTTACCCTTCCATAATTAGATACCATGTAACTGTCTTCAAAGTCAGGAATAAAATCCCACTTTTCCCCAGGTAAATCATTCAATGATTTATTGAGATAAGGTGGAAGTGTACTTTTCTTCTTGGAGGTTTTCTTGTGGAGCAGCATCTGATTTTTTTTAACTATATCTGTTAGGGTGAATTTTTACAAGAACCGCACGCAACTATCTCACATAACAAATTTAATCATTCGTTGGGTATTCCAGACTACTATACGCACCAATGTTACCCATTTATAACAACTAGAAAAACGATGCAGGAAAGTGTCACCATAAGTTCTTGGGGCCAATACGCCACCAATACTGCCATGTTGGGATAAAGCCTGACAACTTTACGCCTTAATACGGCAGTTTCAAAATAAGGGGCAACCCCTTGACCTACCCCTCACTAAAATTGGGCAGAATTTTGTGGCATAGCTTTTAAGCCATCCGCAAAATGAAACAAACAAAAGTCCATCACCATCATGGTTACCCTTACCGTCACGGTTACCTAAGACCGCTATACCGTTCTTATCGTAACGGGACAGTAACCCTGTTACGCAAACAAAGACAAGAATCCGTTACGCAGCGAAGCAGATTGTTGCCATCTGTTACCGATTACCTGCCTTTTAATCATCCGTATCGAAATCCTTTACGTAACAGACCGTAAAGGCCGGTATGGCTATGCCTGTTACCGTAAAATCACCCTTTATCCAAAAACAATCTAATCATGGAAACAGTAAAAAAGTTATCAGAAATCACCCACGAAATCACCAGCGACGTATCTGCTTTGGGCAAGCTTTATCCCCTTGTGATGTTGGAAGTAAGCTGCCGCCGTCATGGCCGCGTCACCTATGTCAGCCCATTTATGGCCTGGGAAGAGTTGCGGTTCATGCTCCCGGGTCTATGCCGGAAGTATCATACTATGGGCCTCGGTATCCGCATTAAAGGCCATAGCTTAAAGATCGGAACGAAGGTACTCCGTAAGGATTACATCCTGGAGCAGGAACCGATCGAGCTTACACCGCTGGAAACAGGCGGCTACCTTCCTCCATTGGGCGGGCTGGATGCCCGGCAGACGACCGCCCTGATGAATAAGGCCGTGTCCGACGAGTTGCTCCGCAAGGAGTATGAGCGGCTGAAAATGGAGACAGCGGACCTTCGCTCCAGGATAGCGGCATTGCAAGAGGATATAGAACAAAAAGAGAAAGCCATTGCCGCCAAGGAACAGATAGAATACTATATGGGATTAGCAGCCCCCTTCGCTCCCTTACTGGCACAACTGTTCGGCAAGGAAACTCCGGCAGGTAAAGCCGTGAGCGGATTAGGCAATACCACCGAAGCCCCCGAAACCAAAAAAACCAAAGAAGCTACCGAAGAAGAAGGGTACGCGGCCAGTATCCTTGCCCTTGCCCGCGAACTGGCCAGCAACCTTACGGAAAAGCACCGCAAACACCTCTATTTAATATTACATGAAGCCAGGGAGAAACCCGACCTGCTTTTTCCCATTACCCGCCATATCCTAACCATGCAAGAGACTGCTGCTAAAGCTTCCCCGGCACCAAAACCCCCTAAAAGTGATGAAAAGAAATCATGAGGCCACCTGCCAATGGTGCCATCGCCCCTTGCGGTCGTGCCGCCGTTCCAAGACCTATTGCAGTGATGCCTGCAAACAGGCAGCCTATTATCAGCGCAGGAAGGAAAAAACCGGTACCGGTATTGAAGGGGCCGGACAGGGAACACCTGCGGGCACAGCCGCAGCCAGTCCCGGAAGCATGGCCGGGTTTGTGGCAGTAGGTTTGGACAACCTTATCTATACAGGCCAGACCGAAGGGCAACAACCTGAATTAATTACCAAACAGTCAACCGAAAAACCTTTTCATATGAACAGCAATAAGAACGGTACCGCAGTAGTGCCACCTGCTGCGGGAACCACCATTAACGTAATGGGAATGATAGTGAACAAACAATGGATCGAGCGTATGTTACTGGCAGTACCGGCAGATCAAAAGCGGCGGCTGTCGCTTTTATTGCTGCAAACAGTGCTGGAACAATCACCGGAACTTGCCAGGACACTAGTGGAAGCATACGGGCCGGGCAGGCAGGAAGCTACAGGCTTTAATACCCGCCATGACCCTATGGATTGGGCCGAAGGTGGGTCGGATAACAGTGAGATCACGGAAAGGCTGTACCCGAGAACAGGCAATGATGAACCCGATAACGATGAGGGGTATAACAGCGGGGAGGAAGACGATGATCCGGAAGACAACTGGCATGAGGACGGGATTAAAGAGCATGAACAAGAAGAAGCGCATGAAGAGGAAGAACAAGAGCATGAAGGAGGAGAAGCACAGGAAAGAGAATATGAACAAGAAGAACAGGAGAACGAATATGAAGAATACGAAGGAGCATATGAACAAGAGCGGGAAGCGGAACAGGATGGGCATGAAAGCAGCGAAGGGCATGAATACGTTACCCGGACAAGTACCGCAGATAAGGGTATCCCTTACCGTAACATCCCTCACCATAACAACAATACCGTAACAGCACAGCCAGAGCAGCCTTTGTATGCTGTTACCGATGAAAGCTCCGGGCTATCGTACCGTAAGCGGCAACAAAGAACACAGCCTGATCAAAACGTAACAGGGGCCAGGCAGTACGCAGGCAGTAAGCGTAACGAATGGTCACCGGATACAGATAGGCAAAGGGTAAACCGTTACGGTAACAACACTTCCCGTAAGCAATCATCCACGGGGAATTGGCTCGACCGCTTTTCATCGCCTGCGATACGAAGAGAGGCGAAGATATGGGAAGAGCTATCCGTTACGGTCCCCTCTTTTATGGAAGACTACCTGACCCGTTACGCTATGGAGAGCGGGATGCAATGGGAAATAGGAGATATGGATGCCCGTAACCTCGTTACGGTTCACCTGCTTTTCCACCGGAGCCGGGACCGTCGATGCATGGGCAGGCTCCTCGATCTTGTGCTGGAAGCAGAAGAGGGTTTGGTGGGAGAAGAAGACTTTAGGGAAGGCGGTTCGCTTTACGTACCTGCCGATCCTGAAGCCCACTTATCCGGCTTTGAGAGAAACGAATACCCCGATAGCCAATATCCTTACGATAACAGGCAACAGGGTTGGGACTACGACCCTTTATACCATCATCAGCACCCGCATTTTCAGGCCCGGCCTCCGGGTAATGAGGCGGCAAGTTCCATATTGCAGTTTTTGGGGATAAAATGAGTGCGGATATACCGGCGCAGGACAAAGCAAAGACAAAAACAGACCAGAAATGCAGTCCAAATAAAAATTAAACAATTGATTATCAATTATTTAAAGATTATTTTTGTATATTTGATAGAGCAAAACAGATATAGGAAAGAGGTGTGGAATAGAGCAGAGCGGCTTTATATGCCGCCAGAGAAAGATAAACCCTTATTTGTTGAACTTAATAATGGAAGCCATGGACATCAGTAAAAGCGTAACGATAACGATAGATGACATTCGCAGCAAAGAAGCCTTTCGGGCATTAGACGAAACATCGGCACAAGCATTGCTGGAAACGATCATAACGTATTGCACCATCGTATATGAAGAAGCCGGCACCAGCCAGCAAGAGCAATTCTCAAGCCCGGCACCAGTACCTAACGATCGCACTATACCCAAACAGCCTAAACAAGTAATTCCCATTTCAAATACACAACAAAAACGAGCAGCATGAAAAACCCCAATCGAAAGAATGCCATCAACAAAAGTGGCCTGGCAACAGCAAAGCCCGTAGGCCGACCTGAATTATTCGCCCCCTTTGCCAAGGGCATGATCAAGGAAAAAGTAAGGAACGGCAATTGTGTGATCTATACCCGGGTCTCCAGTAAGGAACAGACCCAGGGTATGAGCCTGGAAGTACAGCAAAAGGACTGTGAGCGGTATGCCCTCAAAAACGGTTTTACGATTATGGGCCATTTCGGAGGCACCTATGAAAGCGCCAAAAATGATGAGCGCAGGGAGTTTAACCGGATGCTTTCCTTTGTCAAAAAGAGCAAAGAGAAAATCGCCATGATTATCGTCTACAGTGTGGACAGGTTCAGCCGTTCGGGTGCGAATGCGGTGTATATTGCCGGGCAACTCCGGGAGACAGGCGTGGTAATCTATGCCGTTACCCAGCCTGCGGACACATCCACGCCCAGTGGGGTCTTGCAGCAGAACATCCAGTTTATCTTCTCCGAATACGATAACCAGCTCCGCAGGGAAAAGTGTACGGCCAGCATGAAGGAACTGCTCATAAAGGGAGAATGGTGTATGAAAGCGCCGATAGGATACGATACCGTATGGGTCAATGGTACCCGGAGCATCGTGGTCAATGCCAAAGGCAAGCTCATCAAAAAAGCCTTTGAATGGAAAGCCACGGAAAACATAACCAGCGAGGAGATCGTCCGCAGGCTAAAAGGAAAAGGTTTTGCTACAAACGGTGCCCGGCTTTCGGAAATACTGCGTAATCCCTTTTACTGTGGTATCCTGTCCTCCGGTATGCTGGACGGGCAGGTAGTCAAAGGCAATCATGAGCAGCTCATCAGCGAAGAACTGTTCTTGCAGGTCAATGGCATACTGACCAAAAACAAACAAGGGAACAGGATGAACCCGACAGACGACCATACCCCACTCAAACGCTTTGTGCAGTGCGACAGTTGCGGTGCCTACCTGCGGGCCTATAAATCCGTAGTGAACGACAAGTACTACTATAAGTGCAATACCAAGGGCTGTGGTTGCAATAAACGGGCAGAAAGCCTTCACGATGCCTACAAAGCGATGATGGACAGTTACAGTCTGCCTATGCACCAAGACATGCAGGAACTGATCGCTCAACAGATGGTGGCCACCTGGTGGGAGCATAACAAAGATGCGACGGTACAGCTACAGACCTTGCAGGCACAAAAGGAGGAGATCGGTAAGAAGCTACAGCGATTGGAGGAAAGGTATGTAGAAGAAGAGATCGACCGGGACATGTTTACCCGTTACCGGGATAGGTTTAGGGCAGAGCAACAGGAAATAGAGCAGGCTATTTCTGCCCAAACAAACAAAGGGGTGTCGAATCCGGAAGAGTGTATCAAGAAGGCAATCGAGTATGGCCCGAAACTCGCTTCCCTGTGGGCTTCTGCGGATTACAGCGGCAAACAGAAGCTGCAATTCCTGCTGTTTCCGGATGGAATACGCTACAACCGCAAAAAAGACGCGTGTCGAAGCCCAAGAGTGAACAGTGTATTCGCCTGTATGGCACAACTGGTAAGGATTATAGAGAACAGCAAAGGCAATGATAACACCGAAGACCCAGACACATCCGCCTGGGTCTCCCTGAGCGCAGTCGAAGGGTGAAAGAGTGATATGTGTTTTTTATACGCTAGCTACGACAGCGGCGCTGCGAGAGATAGATAACTTTATAACTAAGGTCTGGCTTGAGCTTGCAAATGTCGAAGTTTTTTAAGACGGATATGGTAGCCATTAAAGCGCATTTCATGGTGCAAGCCAGGATTTGAATCCCATTTTCCACCACTAAGCGACAAACAGAGCTTGCTCTCCGTTCGTCGCTTTTTATTTATTCCGGAATGGCTGCCAGGCTTGCGATCTGTTTAAAAATAGCATTTACTCGCGTGGTTCGAAATGCCCCATTTTGCTTATTATAGATAATTTCTTCTGGAAACATTTCTTTTTACAGTGGCCCTGGTTTTAACTGTAAGAAACACACATCATTTTTTTCCACTCTTCGACTGCACGCACGGGGACATTTCGTTATAAGGCTTGGGTACTTTACTATGGTTTTGCTGGTGCCTGATCCAGGAAGCTTTCAATCATTGGGATCACAAAATCCGCTTGCTTAGCGCCAGACTTTAATGTGGTTATTTCCCCGATGTACTCACCATGTACGCCCGGAATTATAGCCAGTTCGGAGCCTGCGATCTGCCGGTGTAATTCGAGCGCATGAGCTGGCGTAATCACATCTTTGTCTGCTATGATGATTAAGGTCGGAGCTTTGATGGATTGGATATCTTTGTCCGGTATGTCTTTGAAGTTAATTACCCTTTTAACGTCCTTATCGTGCATTACCTGCAGTGCATTGGGGGGTGGGGATACCTGCCTGTAGGCCGTCTTTAGCTCTTCAGGCATATTAGCCAATTGCGCCTGTTTCATAAAATCCCAAAACTGTGGAGGAACACCGTTGCGTTTGCACAACACCGAACACAGGACGAGCTTATTCACTATTGCGGGATGGCGAATGGCGATCTCAACAGCAGTTGTAGCCCCATTGCTAAAACCAAAAAAGTCTGCTTTGTCGATATCCAGCGTCTTTAAAAGTGCCGCAACGTCGTCTGCATCCTGTTCAAAGGATAGATCCTGGTCCCGGTCACTGGTTCTTCCATGCGCTTGTAATTCGACGGCAATAATTTTTCTGTGCCTGGCCATTATGGGAATGACCCTCCCAAATGTTGTTTCTATGGTAGAGCCACCGCCATGAATCAGGACAATGGGTTTGCCCTGGCCATGGATTTCATAATACATTTTTATGCCATTGACCTGCGCATAGCCACTTCGGAAGGCCGAAGTATCAACTGGTGTAGACCGTTGAGCGTTTTTGTTGGTTTGCCCAGCACTACTATACGACGATGCTATCGATAGCAATACAAGATAATAGGGAATTGCCTTTTTCATAGATAAGTTTTTACGAACAATTATGTTGCTGTCTTTCTTATTTCAATAATAAGTCAAGCCTGTTCAGCATTTTGACCCAACCATAATAAGCGCCTGTTTTTTTCGCTACTTCTTCCAATACTGTCTGATGGATGGAAACTTTGGTTTGCTTATCCACCGTTTCAAAACGGACCGTGGTGATTTGTGCTTCGGGCCAATCTTCCGATTTCCCGGCGCTGACGGAGCTTACAGCATTGCCGGCTTCATCCGACATCAGCATGGTGAAAGCAAGCTTTTGGTTGGGTACTACTTCCAGGTAAGTTCCCTTTACCCAGCATTTGCCATGTACCGGGTCATGAACGCAGGAATGAAAGGTGCCGCCTGGTGTAATATCGATGGTTTTAAATTCGATAGTACAATCATCGGGGGCATACCAATGTTTTAATTGTTCGGGATCTGTCCATGCCTGGAATACGGCCTCTATGGAGGCATCGAACTGATGTGTTATCAGGAGTTCTTTTTGTGCTGTATGCATTGCTATTGTTTTTTTGTTTCTTTAAGAAATTTGTCCAGCTTCTGAAACCGCTGTTTCCATAATTTACGGGACTCCGTAACCCAATCCGTAACCTCGTCCAACTGGTCAAGCTGCGCTTCACAAACCTGTTCCCGCCCTTTTTGACTCATGGTGATGATACCGCATTGGTTAAGTATCTTGATGTGTTTGGCAATCGCCTGTTTGCTGATGCCGAAATCTTCACCGATCTGGGTGATGTTAAGCGGCCCCTGCGACAGCTTAAGGATGATCATTCTCCTGGTAGGATCAGCTATGGCCTGAAAAACGTCTCTTCTTTCTATCATAATACAACCAAATGGTTGTCAAAATTACATACAACCATTCGGTTGTCAAAATATTTTTTTGAAAAAGATTCTGTGTACCTCGGAATGACCCGGTCAGGAGTTATCAAACAGGGGGAAATCATTGTTCGCGGTGCTGTTGCAGCCTGGCTTTCCCCTGCTGTAGCGTATTTTGCCCGCAAGGTGGAAGGTATACCTTGGATATTTGATAGTAGCCAGAGTTTCTTTAAATGCCGGGGTAGCATACAAGAGGCTAGGCTCTTGCTTCCCGTTTGCGAAGGGCTATTTATTTTTTCAAAGACAGGCAACCCTGTATCTCATTCATGCATTTAGGTAAATACGAATAATTTTAGCAACTTTTCAAGCAAAGGTTTTTAATTTTAAAACCTGGAGCATGTGGGAAGACTCATTCCGGAAATGCAAACTTTAATTCTTGTATAAAAAACAAACACTCATGAAAAAAACGTTCTTAAGCCTGGTATTATTAGCGATGGTTCCTGCTGTTTATGCCCAGGAAAGTACTACAGACCGGACAGAGTATAAAAGTCAGCTTAAGCTCAGTATAGGAGGCGGTATCAGTCATCTGGGGCTCTCTGCATTCAATGATCTGGCAAAAGCCAATAATTTTCCCACTTTCAGGTCGGGTGTACAGCCCACGCTTAACCTTGGCCTGAGACTGGGTGATCCGGAAGAAACAGTATTTACGGAGTTGAATACAAGTTTTCTCTTTGGTTCCTCTATCAAGAACAATGGTTATAAAGCCAGCCAATTGGCTTCCAATTTCGATATCAATATTAACGTGGTTGCTTTCAAAAAAGACAGGCACCTGTTGTATCCCTCGCTTGGCATAGGCTTTTTGACCAATAAAATCACTTATTCGGAAAACCTGTCAGGGCAATCTTTTGCACAAAGCCTGCAGACTATTTCGGGGGAGCGTACTTTCTCTACCAATTGGAATATTTACCTGAATCCGCGCATTGCCTATGACTATAAATTAGGTAAGCAAAAAAGATGGGCGGTTGGCGTTTTAGCCGGATACCGGATCGGGTTGAACAAACCCAAATGGAAGGTAAGCGATAATCAGAAGCTGAACGATGCGCCCAAAAGCACTGCCAGTGGCTTTTATGTGGGCGCCCGGATTATTTTCTGATAACTATACCATTTATAGAATCGGTAAAAGGAGAGACCTCAAACCTGCCGGCATGGAGCGAAGTCGAAATGTTGACAGGCTTGAGGCTATATTCCGACATGCAATTTTGCCTTATGGAGCTGAAACCGGGGTAAGATGGAAATGATCCATTGGGCATCCAGCTTCTGTTTAATACTACTATGTACTGAAGATTGTTTTGAATCCCGGATGTCTTTTACTCAGGAAATGAAACGATCGCCCAACTGATCCAGCAATGCACGGTAACCGATGGAAACCGGCACCAGGATACCGTTAAAGAATTCCAGTTCCTGGCTGCCTTTACGATATGCCTTGATGTGGTGTCCGTTCACAACATAAGATTTGTGTACTCTTACAAACTGCGCATATTTTGCCAGCATATCTTCGAAGTACTTCAGGTTTTTGGATTTTACGAAGTGCCGTTTATCTTCCAGGTAAAAGTTGGTATAGCTACCGCTACTTTCGAGGTACACAATATCATCTATCGGTACAAACTCTGTTTTACTCATATCCGAAAGCGCAATTCTAGGCGCAGTGGCTTGCAAGGTTTGCTGCAAGGTATCTGTCAGTTGCTTTACCCCGGCGGCTGCAGCTCTTCTTTTCCTGATCCTGTATATCGTATCGATCAGCATGCGGTGGCTTACCGGCTTCAGCAGGTAATGCACGGCTGCATAGGCAAATGCTTTTACGGCATACTCTTCATAGGCTGTAACAAAAACGATATCGAAATCGTAGTGTCCCAACTGATCCAGTAAATCAAATCCCGTTTGTGTCCCTTCCAGGTTGATATCCAGGAACAGGATATCGATTTCGTGTGCAGGAATAGCAACCAGGGCCTCCGCGATACTGCCTGCCATACCTTTGACCACTACTTCGGGGCAAAACTCCTGTAGCAGCTCCCGCAGTGCCTCTCTTGTGTGCTGCTCATCGTCAACGATAAATGTAGTCAGTTGCATAGTTATAGCCGGCTATCTTTTGCCAATACCAATACGGCTGTCACACCCTTGCCCGTATCGTTATTGTCAATATGAAAAGTGCCGGTGCCTTTTATTTTTTTAAGCAATTGTACCCGTTCATTAATGATGGCAAGGGCATGTTTTTGTTTGAAGGTAAAACCCGGAGGTAAACCTTTACCATTATCCCTGACGGTTATTTCAACGAAGTTCCCGTTTTCTTTAAAAATGATATCGATCCTGCCATCTTTGTTGGTTTTGATCATGCCATGCTCCACTGCATTTTCGACAAGAGGCTGGATCAGAAAAGCCGGGATATAGCAATGAGCGATATCCAGCGCCGGATCTATATGGATGTTGTACTCAAAACAATTACTGAACCGCTCTTGTTGTATCTGCAGGTATTGCTTTATAAAGCCGGTCTCATTTTTTAGCGATATATACTTGTCTTTGATACTATTCAGCATACCCCTCATCAACCGGGAAAAGTTGTCTAGGTAATCCAGGCCTTTTATTTTTTCCCCTCTCATGAAAAAACCTTGCAGGGGGGTAAGTATATTAAAGATGAAATGTGGCTTTAACTGACCCAAAAGGCTTTGTGCTTCCAGCTCGTAAAGATACACCTTCTGCTCCAGTCGCCGGCGGTCCAGCTTAATCTTATGATCATAGATACGATACAGCACGTACGAGCCTGTTATTACTACCAGGAGGATCAGTAAGGGAATGAACCACCATTGCTGGTACCACAAAGGCGTTATGACCAATGTATAAGTCAGCTCGTGCTGCCGCCACATATATTCGGAGCCGATGTTGTAAATGATACGATAAGTGCCCGGCCCCGGCGGAATAAAGTTCAGGGGGTCGTCTTCTTTCATGTCCGTTTGACGGTACAATTCTTCCCCATCCCGCAACAGCCGGCAGGATATGGCTTGTCTTTCGTTGCTATAGTCGAGGATATCGACTTTAAACAGGACGGCAAGGTCTTTCCGGTAAGCGCATTGGTAAAAGGAATCGAGGGGGGCATACTCATTAAGCGAGCAAAGAACATAGGTCCTGGGCCGGGGCAGTGCCGCCCGGTGGAACAGGCCTTGTTTGGGAATATAAAAAATACCGTAGTTGCTTGCCAGCACAAGATAATCCTCTGCAATACAAAAATCGTTCAGCCGGAAAGGAAAGGGGTATTCTTTCCCCGAAAAGCGGGTAACCGGTTGCAATGTGTTGTTCCGTATAACGATCAGCTCGTCGGGGCAGCGCAGGTAGGAAAACATGCTGTCGTGACGGATGGCGCTGCAGGAGCCGGGTGCGATTTTTTTCAGCTTACTGCTGTCCCATACCTCATGCGCTGCAATAGCATATACGCCATTGTTGGTAGCCAGGAGTAGGTGCCCGTTCACGGTATCGATATCCATAACCTGTGTTTCCTGTAAATAGGGGAGGAGCGTTTCGTTGTAATACACGCCACGTACCGTACCGAAATAGAAATCACCCGAAGGAAGCGGTAGCAGGCATGTGCGCTTGGGCATAATAAACCCCGATGCCTTATGGCGGCTTATATTGCCCGAAGAATCGGCTATGGCGATGCCATTGCCGCTTACGTAATAAAACAGGTTGCCGGCCAGCCGCCCGTCTTTATATCCGGGGTCAATACCTTCTTCCATAACGGCCGAAGGGCGGAAGCCGGCCGGGTATCCATCTTTCTTTTTCAAGGCGGAAAAGGCTTCAAGCCGGGTGAACAGCAGCCAGCGGGACGCCGTTTTTTCGATATGGCTCACCTCCTGGATGTCTTTACGGATAGGAACAGGGTACCGGTGTACCTGGCTTTGCCCCGATTGGTAAAAATCGGCTACAGCATTGCCGTAGCCCACCGCCGTGATACCTTCCGGGAACCGGCGGACACAACTGACTTCGTTGCTGTACAGGCCGCTGCCACTTTTATCATAGTGGAGGGTATGTGCCTCGGCAGCCGGGAAAAAAAACAGCCCGTTACCATGGGTCGCGGCCCAGATATTGCCCAGGTAATCTTTTTCTACACTGGTAATACGCTCCCTGGGCAGCAAAGGCTCAATTACCTGTTGCGCACGGGGCCGGGAAAAATATCCCTTGATCCGGTAAAAACCGGTCTCTTTCAGGCTTCCCAGGTACAGGTCATTATTTCTGCGGACAAAGCCCATAATATAAGCAGACCTGCCATAGTCGTCACCGTTAAAGTACAGGGTGGCTTCGCCCTGCCCGGAACGGGAAAAGATTTTATTACCGATAATGATAAAGCTGTCCTTTACAGATAAGCCATAATAATTATGCTTTAATATATTGATGAACTCCAGTCTTAGTTGTTCCTGCCATTTGCGGGGAATACGGTAGTGGGCAAACAGTTCGTTCATGACCCCTTCCTTATCCAGGTTTGCCGACTGACTTTTATGGGTATCCAGCCTGATGCGGGCCATCCTTTTCATACCCTGACCATACAACGACAATGTATTGCCCTCCTGGATACCGATCGCGAAAAGCTGGCTTACCGGTTGCCGCTCTCCCAAACGATAAAGGCTGTCTGTATTAATAACCTTTTGCGTGTGAAGGTCGATACCTGCTGTGTGCCCCGAATAGGCAAACAGCCAAAGCCGGTTGTCGGTAGTAATGCAGGAGGCAATAAAATCTTCGGATAAGCCGGTCTTTACCAGTTTAAACTCCTTGCCATTGTAACGGATCAGGCCTTTATCCGATATCAGCCACAGGTAGCCGTTGCTATCGGCATGTATTTTATAGATAAGCTCTGCCGGCAAACTACTATTGCTGGAATGATAATGCGCATATACCGGCATTGAAGGCAAGGGAAGCTGCGCTGCTGCCGGTGTGCCCACCAGCAGCCACCGAAGCATCAATCCTGAAAAAAAATACCTTGCCTTGCCCTGCATACAAAAAATATTACGCTCGGAAATTAGCGTATTTTATAAACATAAAGTCAATAGTATAAAAACTGGTTGTCCTGCTCTTAAAATGAGCCGGTAGCTGGCGCTTCATCGAATGTGTAGCTATAAATTACAATAAATAATATAACCCTGTTTCGTAGATAAAAAGCAATGTTTCATGAAAACTGCATTTTCCCGATTGCCGTAAGCCCCACCTTTACAGGAAAGGGATAAGTAATGGGCGCTTCTTTGTATAAGCCGTACATGGATTACCTCCGGCGCTTTATTTATTACCCGATCCAAACGCATAAAACCAAGTACTAAGTATGAAACTATTTCTCCGCTTATTATCCTTCCTTACCGGATACCATATCGATAACTGTGGCCGGCGCCTTGCCGGCGCTTTAATGCCGGCCACAGTACCCATGCTATAAATACAGCGGGCCGGGTGGTATCATATTTCAAGGCATCAAACATTGTAATAGTTGTGGTACAAGGTAAGCACCTTGTTGTAAGCCAATAGGATTTACTGAAAGGCTTTCTTATGCTTACTTCCCCGGCTATAGGTGCATAAAGAACGCTAAACAAAAAGTGGCACTGCTTCTTTGTTGCCGATGCCCCGAACCATTGCCCGATCCTTTATAACAAAGCGGCCAATACAAACCCATCCATAGTACCGGATAAACTCGTAAGGCTGGCTGTTCGCCAACAACCCGGATATGCCTTGCATCCGGGTAAGACCTCTCATTTTTTAACCATTCAATATAAAACCGAACATTAAGTATGAAACAGTCACTTCTTGTATTATCAGTGATCTTAGGGTACAACGCCCATGCACAAAGCTGGAATATTACCGGCAATGCGAATACCAATGGTAATACCCATTTTGTGGGAACCACCGATAAAGAAAGCTTGTCCTTCAGGGTGAGTAATATCGAACGGATGCGCCTCAACCGCTTTAACAGGATCACCTTCCAGGGCGTCAATACTGCGGGTCCGGTATCGGACAGAAACCTCTTCCTGGGCGGTGGTATGGATAATGCTACAGGCTTTTACAACACTGTATTGGGTATGGGAGCATTAACCCTGAATACTACCGGTACGGGCAACACTGCAATGGGTACTAATGTTATGTCGGCGCTTACTTCCGGGATAAGCAATACCGGTGTGGGGGTAAGCGCGATGCGACTGAGCAGCGCCGGTAATGAGAACGTAGCTTTTGGTGCCAATGCATTAGAAGGCGAAGGTGCTGCGGATCAGAACACGGCAGTAGGGCAAGGTGCTCTAATAAGGAACAATGCTACTGCTTTCGATGCGATTATGGGTAATACAGCAGTAGGGCAGGGCGCCATACCCAATCTGAACAGTGGGGATATGAACACTGCCCTGGGTAAGGACGCATTCCGGCATCTGCAGGGAGGGCGCAACAACATAGGCATAGGCGCCAATTCGGGAGTCAACCTGGAAGGCGGCGACAATAATATTTTCATAGGTGCCGAGACCACTGCCTTCTCGACAGTTACCAAAAATGAGCTGAATATCGGCAACTGGATCGTAGGGATTAATGGTACTATCGGTATCGGGAGCTTTTCCAATCCTTTACCTGCCGACGGTATAGCGCCAGACGGAGAGGTGTACAAGCTTTTTGTGAAAGACGGTATCAGGACCGAAAAAATAAAAGTGGATATCGCCAGCAGCAACGGCTGGGCCGATTACGTGTTCCAGAAAGATTACCAGCTTTTGCCCCTGGCAGATCTGGAGTCATTTATTCATAAGAACGGTCACTTGCCCGAAGTACCTACCACCGAAGAAGCGATCCAAAACGGCGTGGAGCTGAAGGAAATGAATATCCTGCTGCTCAAAAAAATAGAAGAGCTGACCCTGTACAGCATAGGGCAGCAAAAACGCATCGAAGCCCTGGAGCAACAGATGAAATCCAAACACTAATCGCTTTCAACACAAAAAACTATGAGAAACATCTATATCCTGCTACTCTTACTATTGCCATGCATCACCCGGGCACAGGGCGAAAATGACAATTGGTATTTTGGCTATTATTCGCGGGTCAATTTTTCGGGCCCAACCCCGGTTGTGCCGCCCAGCAGCCAAATGGATGGCTTTGAAGCCTGCGGCAGCGTAAGCGATTCCACCGGTCATTTACTTTTCTATACCGACGGAAAAAAAATATGGAACAGTAATCACCAGGTGATGCAAAATGGTGCGGGTTTAACGGGTAATGCTTCCAGCCAGCAATTGGCTATCGTGAAGCACCCCGGCAACCCCAGCCAGTACTTTGTATTTACCACAGGTTTTAATCACCCCGATAGCCTGAACCATATCAGGTATTCCATTGTAGACATGTCGTTGGGTGCGCCGGGTGCGAACGGTCCGCTGGGCGCTGTGCTAACCAATGCCAAGAACATATCTGTCCTGGATTACCAGGGCAATAAGTTCAGGTCCGAAGCGATCACCGTGGTACCAAGTCCTTATAATACCTATTGGGTTCTGATCCCTTACGGGAAAAAAATGTACAGCTATACGGTGAATAATAGCGGGTTCAATAATGGTTTCCCGGTTGTGAGCAACCTGGATTTCCCTACCACGATGACCCCTTCAAATCACTTTAGCATTAAGGCTTCCCCTAAGCTGCCCTCCGGCAATTTTTTCACCAACTATGTTTGCATCAGTTCCTGGGAAAGCCCCGGCTATGTCAACAAGGTATTCTCCTTTAATGCGGTCAGTGGGCAGATCACCAATAACTATTCCCTATCTATCAACAGCGTCAACTCTTATTTACCCGAGTTTAATAAAAATGCCTCCGTGCTCTACTTAGGGTATTTTAAGATGTATGCGGTCGATCTGCTTACGTCGACACCCACTAACGTGAATTACATGGAGATCTATGACCTGGGTTTCACAGCTTCCTGTGGTTCCATCCAGAGAAATAAATACGACGATATTTATTTCAGCGTTCCCAACAGTAAGTTCCTGGGCCGGATCTATAACCCGGATGTGTATGGACCCAGCATTAGTGTAGATATGAATAACATCAACCTGGGTATGGCGTTGTATGGCGATACTGCTGTGGCTAAATACGGGCTGCCCCAATTGGTGCCGGTAGCCAGCAACTCTTACTATCCCTGTATGGGCGACCTTACTTTGGATGTGCCGGAGATCAATAACAATTTCACGTATCACATTGGCAACACGATCCTTACGGAAGCCGATTACCTGATCACACCACACCAGGATATTACGATGAAAGCCGGTACCAGCATCACCCTTAGACCCAATACTTATGTGATGAACGGGGCTGCTTATTTTGCAAAGATCCAGCGTTGCGATCCTTATTCGAGGAAAAGTGCGGTAGCAGGAAAAAGCCCGGAAACTATCTCCATGTCTTTGGATCTGGATAAAGGCAATGGCAAAGCCGATGATATCTCAGTGTATCCCAACCCGGCTTCTGCCTGGGCAACCATAAACACCCGGAAGGAAAGGCTGCTTTCCTGGGAGCTGTACGATATGGCGGGAAAGCTGGTATTAAAAGGAAATACCCATACTATAAAAACCGAAGGGTTGCTCAAGAGCATGTACTTGCTTAGGGTAAGTCTTGCCAATGGAAAGAACGTTCATCAAAAGCTATCGGTTCAATAGGTTGACCTTGCTTGTATACTGTAATGAGCGCAGCATAGCCGCTTTAATCCGAAACACCCCGGCTTATAAGCCGGGGCGTTTTACGTATATCCCGATAAATAATTCTGCGTATATCTTATGCCGCACTCTAGGGTAACACTTGCCTGTTCCGGCCTAAAGGAACAGGCATCGCTTACCGGGTGCATTAAGCTTCGGCGGAGATTTTACTTTCTCAGAATCTTCTCCATGGTTTTGCCCTTGGCCAGCTCATCGATCAGCTTATCCAGGTAGCGTACCTGTTGTATTAGTTTGTCTTCGATCTCTTCCACGCGGTAGCCGCAAATCACCCCTGTAATTTTTGAAGCATTGGGGTTGAGCCTGGCTTCCCCAAAGAATGTTTCAAAGTCAGTTTTATTGTCAATTATCCGTTGCAGTTCAGGGGCATCGTAACCGGTGAGCCAAAAAATAATCTCATCCACTTCGGCCTTTGTCCTGCCTTTTTTTTCTGCTTTTGCAATATAATGCGGGTACACGCCGGCAAAAGACATTTTGTACACTCTTTCGTTATTGGAATTGTTCATGTTTTTGCGTTTCAATAAAAGTGACTACGTGTTTTCTTTGGCGCTGGTTTAAGCCATCCATTAGCGAATATAGGCATTTGTTTTATTCGCTTTTTAAAGGCGAGGCATTGTATATAAAGGACACTTTTCCCTGGAACATTTTTACGGCCCCAGCCCCCATTAAATTTTATCAAAACTTTTACAACAAAAAAATGTTTAGCAGTTATAGGTGTTTTTTTAACAATAAAAAAAGACGATTTATGAAATCCCTATATGTACTACTGTTTCTACTGCTGAGCCCCTTTGCCAAAACAAGCGCACAGCAATTTATACTTCCTCCTTTTACTACAGATGTTCCCTGTTACGATGGCAGTAGCTATACGCTTAATGTAACCCTCAATGTAGTCGGCATCCATGTGGTCAATGTCTTTTCGGATAATGGCACCAGTGGCTCGTTTTCCTTTGAATTACTCTTTCAGTATGTCAATTTTTTTGACGGTACGATCGGCAATGGTGCCACTTCGTTCTATACCTACGACATTACCTTTTATTCTGAAAACCCCAACCTGGCCGGAAATCAAATCAGCAATAACCTGCAGGTACCGCTGGCCAACGGTTCCGGCTCCAATATTTCTCTGAACAACAATAATACGTATAACGGCTCTGCTTCGGCTATGGGGCTTGTAGCCGATTCCACCTACTCCGACCAGGCCATTATCAATCTTTTTGGTTTTGACAGTGTACGGGTAAACCTGGGTGCCCCCTGTCTTACCGCCGTTGGCAGTGGCACTTCTATTACCCCCTTACCCGTTTTACTTGGCTCTTTTATAGTGAATCAAAAGGGTAGTGCCTTATCGATCGACTGGTACACGCAGGGGGAACGCAACAATAAAGGCTTTCAGCTACAGAAAAGCCGCGATGGGAAAAACTGGACGAATCTTTCCTGGGTCAGTTCCCTTGCAGCGCAGGGCAATAGCAGCGAGATGATTGCTTACAACAGCATAGATGCGGCACCTTATAGCGGCGATAATTTTTACCGTTTGCTGCAGACAGATCTTGATGGACGCACGGAAGTAAGCAGGGTTATCCGCTATTATTATACCAATGATGCTATTGCCGCGTCTCCCTTGATAGCCTACCCGCAACCCGCCTCCGGTATACTCAGGATAAAAAGTACCGATCCGGCCCTGACTCCGGAAACCGTTACGCTGTTTGATCTGAGCGGTAGAAAAATGCTCCAGACTACTTTGACCGGATCAGAAACCGCTATCACCGTTTCCAGCTTGCCCGATGGTTTTTACTGGCTCCGGTGGGGCGACAGACACCTGAAGGTAGTGATACAACATTAACGCTGTTCCGGAACCTGCAAACGCTGTATCCCTGTAAATGCCGGATAAAAGCAGCCGGCGTTTACCTTTACCGTATCAAGGCTACATCGCCTTTAAGGCTATAATCCCGTGTGCCGATCTTATAACGCACCAGGTAGAAATAAGTACCCATATCGGCAATGGTACCATTGTAATAACCGTCCCAGCCCTCCAGTACATTCCGGGAAAAAAATACCCTTTGCCCGAACCTGTTGTATACGCTGAAATCTTTCAGCACTACTCTTTTGTCTTTTATGGCCAGAAGGAACAGGTCATTTTTTCCATCACCATTCGGGCTAAAGGCATTGGGTAAAAAAGCATTGGTGACATGCACCGTTACCGTGTCAGTAGCCAGGCAGCCCTCCGTAGATTTTACCGTGAGGTAGTAAGTCGTTGTTTCCGAGGGACCGACCTCCGGGTTAAGGATATTGTCAGGCGATACGCTGCCCGCCGGTGTCCATACATAGGCCCCGCCCGCCCTGCCATTCAGCCGGGTAGACTCTCCCAGCTTAATATCCTGGTCTTCGCCCGCGTCAATTACTACAGGCGGTAAGGTGGTGATGGCAACAGTACGTTCGATCTTACAACCCGAGTCATTCATGATCAGCACCTTGTAATCGGTACTCAGCCTGGGCCATACCGTAGTAAAAGCCGTCTGGACATCCTCAATGGTCTGGTTGGGCGACCAAAGGTATTGCGTACCGCCATACGCCCTGAGCAATATGGTATCGCCGGGACATATTGTGGTATCCAATGGTAATGCCTTCATATTACTGTAGTCAAACAAGGAGATTGTAACCGTACCTGTGGCCGTATCCACGCATTCGCCTATAGCGGCATTGCCGACTTGTACGGTATAGGTAGTGCTCAGGGCCGGGTTTACCATTATTTGTGCCTGGTTGGGGTTAGATATAATCGCATTTACCGGCTCCCAATGGAAGCTCATCGCTGTCGTAAGATTGCTGACTTCGGCTTTAAGGTATACCGGTACCGGATCGCAGAGGAAAGTATCGCTAACGCTTAGCAAGGGCTTATCCGAATGCTTTACAAAGATGGTCATGGTAGCTGTATCTATAGGATTACAGCCACCGACCCTGGAGGCGATAAGGGTGATGTTATAGGAGCCTTCAGTAAAAGTATGTGTGGGAGAAACCGCTGTGCTTGTAGTGCCATCTCCGAAATCCCAGGCATAATCGGTGGCGCCTACGGAGTTGTTCTCGAAGGTGAGCACATAAGGAGCACAACCGGTATCGTTGGCATTATTGGCCAGTGCGAAACTGGCCAGTACAGCGCCTACTTCCATATTGAATTTAAAGCTGGCGATATCCCAATCCGAGGGCAGGTTTAGCTTTACTGGGAAAGCCGCTCCGGGCGTAGTAGGGAAGGAACTGTTGTCGGTACAGGCAGAATGGTAGATAACACCCTGTGGATCGAAACGGCTGGTGCCGCCATCTACGTGGGTACCTAGAGGCCCAAAGAAAGTACCATATAGTAAAGAGCCGAAACCGGGGCCCAGCGCTCCCAGCCAGAAACTTCCGGGAGCGGTCTGATAGGCATTGGGAGACAAGGGAGCAGTGCTTTCCGCATCAAAGCCGCTTAAATAAGTATTGCCGCACACATCGAGCATAAAGGCGGCAGGCACAAAAGTGGCGCTGCCGGCTATTACCGGGTTACCCATTCTCGTGGAAAGCAACTGGCTGGAAAGTACCGGGTTCAATTTGGCAATAAAAATGTCCCCATTGGTTACAGAATAAGCGGTAGGAGAAACCGGATAGGCCCCTGCTGTTTGTCCCATTACAAAAATATTATCGGTGGCGTCGATCTGTATTTTAAATGCGTGGTCGTAATCGCTGGTCCCTAAATAAGTAGAACGCACCAGGCCGGTACTTGTATTGATGATACTGGCAAAACCATCAATATCGCCCTGGGCGGAAGTATGTAGGGCGCCACTGGTAGTAGGGAAATTGGTGCTGGCAGTACCGCCGCATACAGCTATTTCCCCGGTGCTGGTCAGCACCAGGGAAAAGGCGGCATCGTTATCGCTGCCACCGATAAAGGTACTGTAGTTTAATGTGGTAAGATTGGAGTCCAGGCGGCATACGACGCCATCCTGCCATCCGCCCAGGCTGGACTGCAGGGCCGTGGCGGTAACGGGAAAGTTTGAAGAGCGTGTGCTCCCTGCAATATAGATACTGCCATTGGCCGCGGCCAGTACTTCTCCCCGGTTAGCATCACCGTAATTGGGGCTTAGGGAGCCGTCGTTAAGCCCATCGTCATCATCCCCGCCCAGGTAGGTGGCTGCTTTCAGTTGGGAGCCATTACTGCTGAAACGGGCAATGTAAATGTCGGTGCCGCCGCCATAGCTGTTATCATAGCAACCGGTAGAAACAGGCAGGTTGACGGAAGTGGTGGTACCGCAGATCACCAGCTCCTGGTTCATATTGACCATCATATTATTGGGCAGATCGGTACCCGATCCCCCGTAATAAGTGGAGAACAATAAGGTCGAACCATTGCTGCTGTATTTATTAAGGCCTGCGTCGACCCAGGTTCCATAACTGGTTTGGAAAGCGCCGGCAGTTACCGGCCAGCCTACATCAAAACATTCGCCTCCTGCGTAAAGATTTCCATTGGGATCGTAGGTAGCGCTGAAGCCATAAGTATCGGCAGTGCTGCCGCTGAAAGTGCTGAACACCAGTACAGGGTCTATAACAAGAGCATACATTTTATTATATCCTTCCGGGAAGTCGAAGGTAATGCGGTTCCCCGGCAGAGCTTTATAGCGCGCCTTTACGGGAATCTCTTCGCCGCCGATCCGTTGGTATACATATGGTTCTTGCTCGGTTACCGTATTCACAGTGGTATGAATCTGCAAACTTCCATTCTTGTCCAACTGCGGTTGTACCCCATCGAAAGCCATCACGATTTGTGCAGGATCGGCGCCAGGCTGTACTACAAAGTCATACTTGAGCGATGATCCCCTGCTATACACTATAGCGTCGATGCCGGCATATAAGCCTTGCCAGGTGATCTTCTTATACAAAGGCACGTTACCGGCCCAGCGTGTAGGATCGTTGCCTATGAAATAGTTGTGGTAATACGGCCGTATTTCTTCTTCCTTGATAAGAGCCTCTTTGTTCGCTTTGCTGAAACGAACATGGTAGGCATGAAAATGAACCGGCTCATCCGCTACTTTTCTGCCCTTATGCTTTTGCTCGTGAATACGTTCGAGATCGCTGGTTTTATAATAATTATAGGTGAAGCCATCCTGGGTAAGAAATACGGCCCCGCCAGGCAGAAAGGCTTTGTAACGTACCTGGTCCGGAAACTGATTCTGGTTTTTAATAAAATCGAGATTACCTTCCTGAGCATGCAGCGCAGAGAGCGTAAGCCCCAGCAAACAAAGTACAAATAGCATTTTCATGATGAGCAGATAATTTTTTGAAAGGGTTAGGGAATGGTGTGTCAGGGGCACAGGTATTTTATTGCCATTAAGAAGGGCAAGCAGGGTATTGTTTTATAGTTCACATTTTATGGCTGCATCCGGCGGGCATCCATACCAGACCTGGTGATCACTTAGGCGCAATAATACACGCATCGTCCAGCGGATATTTCCTGGAAGGCCAGGCTCAAAGACGGCCGGTTATAAGCTCCTGGTGGTTTGCTTCCCGAAGGAGTGCAAGCTATTAACGCTTAAGCATAAGGGATGACAGCCGGTGGTACGTACAGTTTTCGCTTCATTCAATTTTATATTTAGGTAATATCGTTTGGCAATATCCAGGAGCTTTTATCCGGCTTTTGAAAGCTGCTGTATGTTATTCAAGATCAAAAATACTTTCCTTTATCTACGTCGCCTTTTCCTTAAAGACCAAAAAGTATTTGGAGGTGTTGAATCGGTAAAATCAAGAGATAGAACAATTATGAAAAGGATATGCTTATCCAGGTAGCGGGATGAAATATACCTACTTTTGGGTAGCTGCAAACGCTGAGCCGATGATCATCCCTGCCGGGTTGTTGGCCTCACCAATAAATCAGGAAGAACACTTGCCTGCAAAGTGAAAGAAGCACAAAACAAAGAACCATGCAAATCGTTGCATGGTTCTTTGTCTTGTGGCCTCGTCAAGAATCGAACTTGAATCTGGAGCTTCGGAAACTCTTATACTATCCATTGTACTACGAGGCCTGTAGCGGAAGGCTGCAAAGGTAATCTTTACTCCCTATTTTTTTACTTATTTTTTTACAAGGGAGAATTTTTTTTCTCTTTGACGTGTTTTTCAAAATAATAACGTATATTTACGTTATAAAACTATAGAAAACGTTATGCAAGCACTTACCAAAGCAGAAGAACAGGTAATGCAGATCGTCTGGCAAAAAGGGCGATGCCTCGTACGCGATATCATCGAAGACCTGGGTGATCCTGAAATACCGCACAGCACAGTATCCTCTGTGGTCCGTATCCTGGAGAAGAAGGGCTTTGTAGGCCATAAAGCTTATGGCAAGACCCATGAGTATTTCCCGCTGATAGCCAAGGAGGACTATACCAAAACAGGACTCAAGCAATGGATCGGCAACTACTTCGACGGTTCTCCCAAGCAACTGGTATCCTTTCTGGTGGAAGAAAATCAGATCAATCTTAAGGAGCTGAACCAATTGATGAAACAATTGGAAGAGCTTAAAAATAAAAAATAACCCTAACCACACACTTATGGCAGCTTATCTGATTAAAGTTACCCTCATCTGGGCTTTATTATTGGCCTTGTACGAACTGCTCTATAAAAAAAGCACGGCCTTTACCTTAAACAGGGTTTATTTGTTGCTGGCGCTGGTTGCCGGTATGCTTTTACCGCTAATACCTGTACCGGGGCTTCATGTTACTACATCCGGCATTGGAGAGGTGGGCCGGAACATACAGAATCTTAACCAGGCCGTTACCCCGGCTGCCGCGCTGTCGGCTGCCGGCGATAAGGGGTTTGATTGGAGCATGCTACTGAAAGGAGTATATTTATCCGGCGCCTTCCTGGCTTTGGTAATAAGCCTGCGGGAAATTGTGCTGATCATCAGGACCGCTATTTATGGTGCTTACCAGATTGTTGCCACCCATAGGATTTTCAGCAGCAGCAAGCCGCATGCGCCTTTCTCGTTTATGGGCTGGGTTTTTATATCGGACCCTGCCTTGTACGATGAAAAAGGTCTGGACTATATCCTGAAGCATGAGGCCGCACATAACAGCCGTAAACACTGGCTGGACATGGTCATTATGCAATTGGTCTTTGTTCTGTTCTGGTTCCATCCCCTGGTATGGCGCTTCCGCTATCTCCTCAAGCTCAGCCACGAATATGAGGCCGATCAATATGCTGCAGGTGGCAATGCTTACGAGTACGGCCATTTCCTGCTGCAGCAGACCTTGCTCAAAGGCACGCCTTCAATCGCGCATTCTTTTCATTTTTCACCTATAAAAAACAGAATCTTTATGCTGACACAAACAAGAAAAAAATGGAGCTGGAAATATGTTATCGTGCTACCGGCTTTGCTGACCTGCGGCTTATTGTTTGCCAAATCCAATGGTAATGGTCAAAGGGTAAGAGTAGGGGACAGGACCGTTTTTAACGGGCATGAATTTCTATGGTCGCCCGAAATGAGGGATACCATACCTGTCGAAAATCCGGCAACAGGAAAGATCAGTATGATGGTACATACCCGTGCAGCCTCGATTTACATGATGGATGGAGATTCTGTTTATGCCAATGATGCCATGGGCATTACGCCGGCACAATTCCGACAGGATAACAAGGCAATTTATGAATACGCCACCGAGCGGTTTGTAAAGCAATTTCCCCGGCTCCCGGACAGCCTGCGCAGCATTGCTGTGACAAATATGGTTGTCGACAACAATGGGAAGTTGTGCTACTATGATATTGTATGTGCAACGGACAGGAGCAATTATGATGCTACACAACCAGGTTCTGCTTATGCTGCTTATGGAAAGGCCATCGAAAAAATAATGTCCGAAAGTGCTGATTGGCTACCCGGATTGTATCAAGGGAAAAAAGTTAAAGTAGCCATACCCGGAGGCTTTAATCTTTACTTTAAACCGTTTACCGTTAAAAAAGTGCAGGAACGCTAAGAATCAGGCTTTTTCCTCTTCGATAGCCGGTATGCCCATAATAGCCGGATCTTTTCGGGTGCGGAAGGAAATGTGCCGCTGGAAAAAATAGCTGAATACCGCGAGTAAGGCTGTAGTTAATGTTTGCGATGGTGTGGCCCAAAAGCCGCACCATCCTGCAAAAAAATGCAGCAGGGAATAGTTGAGGATGATATTGATGAATTGCAGGGTAGCATAACGGAAAAGCTGCACTCTTCCCTTGAGATGCGATTCCTGGAACACAACGAATTTAGACAGGAAGAACCCGATAGGAAAGCTGAAGAGGAACGACACTACGTAAGCGGCAATATACCGGGTCATTTGAATACCCATCACTGTGATCACCTCGCTTTGCAGCAGGTAATTATAGGCCAGGAAATAGATCAGCAAACCCAATACCGTAACCCCACCGCCACAGGCTATATACCTGAAGGTCTGGATCGGGATCCATTTGCGGCATATAGGATGGAAAAAATCGATCACATTCAGGATCGTATTTCTCACAAAATGAAGGGTACGGCTTTCTTTATAGTTTTTCACAGGTGGGCAAAAGTAATAAAAATGGCCTATTTTTGGACGGAGACAACGTAATTAACCAAGGGTTAATTAAAATTTACTTTCTTCTTTGTCCTTCTTGAAATGGATACTATACACCAGCCTTTTTGCTGCTCTTTGTGCAGTAGGCTTGTGTATGGCTACGGAAAAACTGCTGGCCAGCCATCCGCCGGGTTTCTTTTCGGTACTTCATGGCTTTGTGGCTGCCAATACCCTTTGCATTTACAACCTGCATTATTATATCAAAAAGCTGCCACCGGGTATCTCCGACCGTGCCGACTGGTCGGCGCAGCATCAATGGATACATCCGGCCCTTATCCTGGCGGGGGGCCTGGTTTCGTGCTACTGCCTCTTTTACCTTCCTTTTAAAGTAATAGCCATTAGTATGGGCCTGGGCCTTTTGTCGCTCGGATATTCCCTTCCCATCCTGCCTTTCCCGCAAAAAAAACGGCTTAAAGACTGGGGCATCTTAAAATTGATCCTGCTCTCGCTTGTATGGACTTGTGTTACGGTATTGATGCCCATGTTTTACTACAATAAAAGCTTCCAGGCTTACGAAGTAGAATTTATGTTGCGTTTCGTCTTTATGCTGCCCTTGTGCATTGCTTTTGATATCAGGGATATGGAAACGGATAAGGAAAATAGTATTTATACCTTGCCCAATGCTATTGGCCTGGGTAGCAGCTACCGGCTTATGGACGTGTGCCTGGTCGTATTCAGCGGGCTAGCCGTATGGCAATACCTTCGTTATCCTATCCTTTCCCGGCTTGTTGGCGGTTGGGCTATCGTTTTGCTTACCAAACTTGCCTTGCTGCTTTCCCGCAAAGTTAATACCGATGTATTTTACCTGCTGTGCATCGATGGTATGATGCTGGTTTATGCCTTGTTTATCTTGTTGGCATAATAAGAAACGGCTGCAGCCTGATCGCCTGCAACCGTTTCTTATTATATCATAACCGGTGAGCTATTTCACTTCGGCTTTGGAACTGGCCATTTTTACCCCGAACAAAACAATATGAATGATGGAAAAGATCAGGGAGAAATAATACAGACCGGTATCGGGTTCCGTAGCAAAGTGATGGTGTGCCATGGCTATAATGATCAATAATATAGACATGACGATCCCGGATAAGGAAACGACCTTGTTGCCCGATGCCCCGAAAAGACCTTTATTGAGGAAACTGTGTTTCATGCCATAAAGCAGGTACACATCAAGGCCGATGATCATCCATACAAATAACCGGATCCAGGTATCCAGGGGTAAAAATACCATCATGAACAGGCAGGTAGCAATGCCCAATATAGGTACCAGCGGTACCAGCGGGGTTTTAAAAGCACGGGGTGCATCCGGCATTTTTACCCTCATGATCCATACTCCGATGCACACTAGTATAAAAGCAAATAAGGTGCCAATACTGGTCATTTCGCCTACTACCCTTGCCGGTACGAAAGCTGCAAAGAGGCTGACGAACAACATAAACAACAGGTTGTTTTTAAAGGGGGTACGGTATTTTTTGTGTACTTCCGAAAATATCTTAGGCAAGAGGCCATCTTTGCTCATGCTGTAAAATACGCGGCTTTGTCCCATAAGCATTACCAAGATTACCGAGGCATAGCCACCCAGGATAGCTACAACGATCGCGCGGTTTAGCCAGGGGTAATCCGGAACCAAAGCTCCTGATGCATCTACCTTACCCATATGCTCTACAGCCACCGCTACGGGAGCAATACCATCTTTTCCGGCAAACAGGTTGTAATTGGTAACGCCTGTCATTACATGTGCAAACAATATATACAGTATGGTACAGATCGCTAAAGAGCCTAAGATGCCGATGGGCATATCCTTTCTCGGGTTTTTGGCCTCCTGTGCCGCCGTACTTACGGCATCGAAGCCTATGTAGGCAAAAAAGACCACAGCAGCAGCGCGAATAATCCCGCCCCATCCGTGGTTAAAGAAGCCCTCGTGGCCTGGTGTATTTTCGGGTATTAAATAAGGCGTATAATTACTGGTATTGATATATTGCCATCCCAGGATAATAAAGATGAGAACAACCAGCACCTTTAAGCCCACGATCACGGCATTTACCTTAGCGCTTTCTTTTGTTCCTTTTATCAGGAGCAAGCTCATGAGCACTACAATAAAGACTGCAGGCAGGTTAATAATACCGCCATCCCAGGGGCCAACGGTGAGCGAAACCGGCATATGGATATTAAAGCCTTCCAGGAATTTGATAAAGTAACGGCTCCAACTGATACCTACAGTCGCAGCGCCTACGGCATATTCCAATACGAGGTCCCAACCGATGATCCAGGCGATAAATTCGCCCATAGTTGCATAAGAATAGGTATAGGCACTTCCCGCCACCGGGATCATAGATGCAAATTCAGCATAGCACAGACCGGCAAAAGCACATCCCAGCGCTGCTACTATAAAAGAAATAGTGATTGCAGGGCCGGCATAATTGGCAGCAGCCATACCTGTAATCGAAAACAAACCTGCCCCGATGATGGCGCCGATACCCAAGGCTACCAATGCGCGGGCTGTTAATGTCTTTTTTAATCCATGTTCACTCTCCGAAGATTCTGCTAAGAGGTGAGTCAGTGGCTTTCGTGTAAATAAACCCATCTATAATTTTTTAATGATCAGATTAATGTCCAAACCTAATGCAAAAATGTCAAAAATGATAACGTCTACTGCTGTTTTTTACCCTGGAACGCGTTTTTACAAACAAATGCCCCGCGAAAACTACGGGGCATTGTCTAAAAGGGATACATCACAACAACATCATTTATGAATCACCACCTTCTCTGTATTCCTGCTGTCGCCGGTATCGTACACAAGGGTGTAGATGCCATTGGGCAGGCCTGCAGTAGGGATGTTTATATTTTGTTTTTTTGTCTTGAGGGTGTATACTGTTTGTCCCAGCAGGTTCAAGATCCGGATATCGGACTCCTGTTTCAGGGTGCCGAACACATCGATATGAATCATATCTTTAGCTGGGTTAGGGTATACACTCAGGGAATAAGAAGATTTGTTCAGCTCATTTACAGAGCTGGTGGAGTTCTGTACACGGAAGTATTGCGTAAAGCCATTTCCGAAATTTCCTTCCAGACCGGCAGAACCCAGGTCCGAATTAGGAATCGCTTTTTTAGTGCCGCTAACCAGGTCGTACACCCTTACATATCCTTTAGGGTTGATGCTGCTAAAGAAGGTAAGGCCATAGCCTTTTTCACAATTTACTTCCAGCTTGTAGCAACCGTCTCCCATATGTAAAGTATCTTTAAACAGGGTACCGGGTGCTATGCCGGCGCTGGAACGCTGTGTTACCAGCCTGCCGTTGTTGGTAATGTCGTATATTTTCCAGGTCGTTACATTTTCGCCTGCGCCAAAAGGAGCGGCGCCCGGTGTATTGAACTGGACCACAAACTGGCCGCCTGTCCATACCGGTGAGTATAAAAAGTCGGTTTTCCTTTCGTTATTATATACATTCTCGTCGGTAGCGCCATTTACTTTTACGATACGTACTACAAACCTGCCACCACCACTGCTGGCCGCATTGAGACCGGCCAATTGGGGCAAGGTAACGTCAGCTTCGGCCATAGAAGCCAGGTTGGTATTCCAGGTGTAGGTAGATAAGGTGCTGCCTTCGATACCATATTCAAAGTCGATACTGGTCAGGGTGGTACCGCCATAGTTTTTTACGATAAGTTCGGGGGAACCGCAAATCGGGTTTTCCCTTACGAAATCAGAAATGCTGTTAGGGCTGATAACGCGTTCGATACCGGCATCCAGCGCATGGTTATAGCTACCGTAGTAAAACATAATTGCAGAAAGCTTGTAGCTGGCACCATTGTTACCGGAGGTATACGTCTGGAAGTCCATATCCACCGTATAGCTTTGTCCTGCGGTTACGGTAGCGGGTACTTTATGGATGATGGTATTTACTTGTGCGCCGGGACACCAGTTGGCCCGGTCGATAGGCCAGGTTCCCGATTGGGGTGATACGGCATTGGAACCGCAGTTATCCCTCCAGATGTCATGCTGGTCCACCATGGTACCATTGACTTTATATTGGTACCATTTTTTGCAGAACTCGGAACAGTTCTGGGTATTGTCCCCGCCGTGGCCGGTGATGATCACCTTTGTTTCGGCGCTTACTGCATTGGCAGGGAATAATTCGGTTTTCTGGGCTACCTTGTTTTCTATGGGGTCTGAGGCATTGCCATAGGCAAACCCGCCATGCCAGAGCTTGGAGATTTTAACCACATTGCGCGGCGGGGTACCTTCTACAAAATGAAATTTGATGGTTGAGGTAAAACCGCCGGAATAGCCGGAATAAAATACCCTGATGGTTACGGCATCTTTCAGCACCGGATAAAAATCGGTTACATCATAATAATAAGACTGCTTCCAGGTCCAGGGAAAAAGCGGGAAGGTAGTATTGGCATAGGGCGTGATCATCTCACCCATTTCGAGGGTATCGCCGGCAGCATTGCAGGCGATAATGTGTACATCGTAATCCCAATCGGCGCACCAGCCGGTCTGTCCTGCACCTTCGCCAGGATTGCTCGGATTGTAACCATTGCCGCAATTGTATTTGCCCAGGGTATATTCCATCACCACTTTCTGGTAGCTAACGCTGCCATCGGGGAAAGTAACCAAGCTATCATAGTTGCCGTAATTCGGCATCTTTACTTCGTTGTACACCTGAACCACGGTGGTATCGCCGGGATTGGCAAAAGTAATATGGTAAGCTCCTAACAGTAAGAGCACGCCAGCATAAAATTTCTTCATGAAATCTGATTTTTAAAACAAAGTCTTGGTTAAGCCATAGGGCTTAATATTACGTTAAAACAAAGGTCAGTCAAAACAGTTTAACGGCCTACTACATGATGATGTTTTCAATGCGTTTTGATAAACTTCAGGTTCCGCTGTATGCCTTTCCATTTACTGCGTTTGATGGGGGAGTGCCGGAGTAAAGTACGGAAGGTATCTTCGTCCATAGCCTCCCATTCGGCCGACCCCAGGTTGAGCAACTGGGGAATAGGAAGTAATGCCTCCTGTTGGTGGGGCTTGGCAAAGCGATTCCAGGGACATACATCCTGGCAGATGTCGCAGCCAAACATCCAGCCCTGCATCTTATCCCTGAATTCCCCGGGAATCATCTCTTCTTTAAGCTCTATGGTCAGGTAAGAGATGCATTTGCTGCCATCGATCAGGGTAGTGTCCACTATAGCATCGGTAGGACAGGCATCGATACAACGCCTGCAACTGCCGCAGAAATCTTTGGCAAAAGCATCATCATGATCGAGTTCGAGATCGGTAATTAAAGTAGCGATAAAGAAGAAGGATCCGGCCTGTTTATGGATCAGGTTGCCGTTTTTGCCTACCCAGCCCAGGCCGCTGCGCACTGCCCAGCTTCTTTCCAATACCGGGGCACTGTCTACGAAACCACGGCCATCGATAGCGCCAATTTCTTCCCGGAGCAGGAAGAGGAACTCGTTCATTTTGGCCCGGATCACTTCGTGGTAGTCCTGCCCGTAGGCATACTTGGCGATCTTGGGGGCCGTCGCAACCTGTGTCGTGTCCGGAAAATAGTTTAATAATAAGGTGATAACCGATTTGGCACCAGGTACTAATTTGCATGGATCAATGCGCAACTCGAAATTCCGCTCCATATAACCCATATTACCCTGGTAGCCTTTCATCAGCCATTGTTCCAGCCTGCGGGCATCATCGTCCAGTTGTTGAGCACGGGCTATGCCACAGTAATCGAAGCCGAGCCGGTTACTGAGTTGCTTAACAAAGGCGGTATGTTGTTCTTTATTGATAGTAGCCGTGTAAAATGGGGGTTATCTTTGGTAATACTTAAGGCTTTCCGCCTATATATCTTCTCCACCTGTCGATCACTTCCTGCATGTCGGCAGGAACCGGGGATTCAAAAAGCATCTTTTCCTTGGTAACAGGATGCACAAAACCTAGTTCGCGTGCATGCAGGGCCTGCCGGGGCAGTATTTTGAAGCAGTTTTCTACAAATTGTTTGTATTTGGCATGAACTGTCCCTTTTACAATGCGGTCGCCGCCGTAAGTCTCATCGTTAAACAGCGGGTGGCCGATAAGCCGCGTATGTACCCGTATCTGGTGTGTTCTGCCCGTCTCCAGCCTGAATTCCAGTAAAGTTACATAATGAAAGCGTTCCAGCACTTTATAATGCGTAACAGCATGTTTGCCATGATCGCCGTCGGGGAAAGCATCCATTTTTTTACGGAAACGCAGGTTGCGGCCTATATGTGCCGTGATGGTACCTTCGTCCTCGTCAAAGTTGCCCCAGGCCAGCGCCACATAACGGCGGTGTACGGTATGTTTTTTAAACTGCCCTGCCAGGTCCTGCATCGCTGTTTCACTTTTGGCAATAAGCAGCAAACCACTGGTATCCTTATCTATACGGTGTACCAATCCCACCCGGGGCAGGTCTATGATCTTTGTTTTATCCTCGGCTGGATTCAGGTACCAGGCAATCCCGTTGACCAGGGTACCGGTATAGTTGCCGCTCCCCGGGTGTACTACGAGGCCCGGCGGCTTGTTGACCACCATCAGGTCGTCGTCTTCGTAGATGATCTGCAGGGGCATCTCTTCGGGAATGATGTCTGTAGGGATCGTTTCCCGGTTGTCGAATACTACGATCTCTTCATGAGGTCTCACCTTATGGTTGGCCTTTATTCTTTCGCCATCGACCAGCACCAGGCCATCGTCTATCGCTTGCTGTATTTTATTTCTTGTAGCACCTTCAATTCTCATCATCAGGTACTTATCAATACGTATCGGCTCTTGTTTGCCGGTTAGTTTGATCCGCATTTTTTCCACAGGCGCCCTGGGACCTGCTTCTTCCCCGGAGGCCTCGTCTTCTTCGTCCCATTCCTCTTCCGGTATAATATCCTGATCTTCGTCTTGAAGCATTTTGTAATTAAATTAGTTGATTTGCATTAATTTATGAGCACCCATGTAAAGCCGAATCTGTAAATAGTGTTTTGTGCGGGGTAGCCAGGCGCATTAATGATATTCGTGGTGAAAAACTGTTGTAATTGATTCACAAGAACAAAAGCGCGGAAGCTCTTCACCTTAAAATTGAAATAGGCGGAACACTCGGGTGCATTGCTGATCTTGACATCTTTCTGGTAGTAAAATTGATTGAAGTAAGGTGTATAGCCATCGGCATAATAAGGCGTGTGATATCTTGCTTCTAATCCCGTAGCCACATATAGTGCCTTTCCGAAGAGTGCTGTTTCTATACCCAGTTTATGCCTGAGTAGCAGGGCTGGCAGGTTAACGGGCGCGCCGGCTGTAGCCTGCTGCCAGGAAATTTCATTATCCAGGGAAAAAATGCTCCAGCGGAATTCCTTTCGCCCAAAGACTTGGAGTACGGAAAATGCCCCGCTTTCCTGTTTGGGGGTGTAAGCATCGGAATAATATAAGTAGTTGGCTATTAGGTTATTCCTTATGCCTACTTGTAGTTTTAATTTTTCCAGCAAAATGGTTGCCCATAATTGCGTAATACTTGTCTTGTCAAAAGAATAGGCCCTGTTGTAATGGTTGGTACGGAAGGTGGTAAAGGCATAAGGGGCATTGCTTAGGTTCTGACGGAAGCCGCCGGAGAACATGCCCCATTTACCCAGGTCTTTACCCACCGATGCCTGGATATTAAAATTACCGGTAGCATCGCCTGTAAAGAAAAAAGCAGCCGCTGCCAGGTAACTCCACTGCCCGGCTGCAAAAGCCTCTTTTTTCAACTCGCCAAAGACATAGTTGCCTACGCTGGACAATTGATCCTGGCCATTCACATATTGCGTGGTAAAACGGTCTACCCGGTTGCCGATACCAGCTTCTAATTGCACCAGCTCCTTTCTTTTTCCTACAAAACCATTCAAACTAAACTTATTATCCACATAAAACCAATTCTGTATGCCATATACCGAATCGACTCCTGCAAAGGAAATAGAACCTGCAAAACTGTACCGGTCAGCGTCTGTGGGAGCCAAGTCTCTGAAAATATGTTTTTCGGAATGCAGTTGCAGTTGATGTTTGATCCGGAAACGGGGGGTAAACTGAAGGCTCATCCCTGTAGAGTCTTTGGTATATAGCGTATCCGTCTTGCCAAAGGAGTAATTGTTTTGCAAATAGAAGTCGTAATCGCGCAATTGGTTGGTTACAGCGGCACTCCTGGCACTACTTGGCGCGGAGGGCAGGTTAACCGGGATCAGTTGCCGGTCGCCAAAAGAAGAGGAATCGAGGAAGGCGGTGTTGACTATACCTCCGTTTTCATTTTGCTTATACCTGTTGTACACAAATCCTGCCGCTACATAATACCGCTGGTTCTTGCTTTGATAGTTGGTGCTAAGACTGCCGGAAATACTATTGGCCTTTTGCAGGTTGTAATAGCCCTGGGAGCTCAGGTAACGGAGCCGGGCGGCTATATTCCAGCCGGGGGTAATATTTTGTGTATGCAGTATTTCTACATTCTGTTCATTTTTACTGCCCATCATAAAAGAAAAAGCAGAATAGGGACGTGTGGTATTAAAAAAACGGAGACTGTCCAGGTTCAGCTTATACATATCATAAATATGATAGCCTAAACTTAAGCCCAGGGGAACAAAAGGTGTAAAGAATTCATTGCGGACGGCTGTACCATAATTGCCAAGGTCCTTACCCCACCAGGGCTGTTGCGGCTGGTAGCGGTGAAAATTGTCCAAAGCGGTATCGGGATAGTGGACTACTGCCGAGTTGAGATAGTTAAAATATATTTTCGCATGTTCTTCCTTCCAGTCTTTGGAAGCCTTGAAGGTAGTGGAATCCTTACCCTGCTTGAACATATTGCTCTGCTGGGTAGATGGATCCTGGTTATTGTTGATGATCTGGGCATGCAGCACAGGCATATGTCCTACCAGCGCCAATGATGCCAACAAAAAACATCGGTAAAAATAATATTTGGAAGACAAGATCTGGGTATGTGCTTTTTGAAGCAGCAAATTTAATATAAGTACGCGTGATTTAAGGCATTGGCCCTGTGATAATACCAAACAAACAGCTATTTGCCCTTTACCTGGCATGGCCAGGGCTTTCTGTTCAGGCAAATATAAGCCCTGCAACCAGCAAAAAGCCGGTTAATGTGCCCCCGGCTATGCTGAGTGCCATTTTTCCTGGGCCACGGTAATTTTTAAAGACAATTTCCTCGAAGAGGAGCTGTAAGGTAAAAATAGGGAGTGCGTATACGGGAAATACGACCCAATTGGCGGGATCGTGCAACCACTGGAAGCCATGATGGCCTTTGATAAAGAAAAGGAAATTCGTGATCAGCAATGTACTGAACATCATCATGATCCATCCTGGTATTTTCGAACGATCTGTTGTAATCATTTTAGACATATCCACGCTTCTTTATAATTGCTAAACGCAGTTTTCCCTTTTTAATTGTGGCAAGTGACACCAGCTCCCTTCCCGAACTGCCGGAAATGACATATGCCGGGACTTTGTTTAAGACTTTTTATAGAGCATCAGCAATTTTGCCACTGACTGTTAAAGACATACAACACTTTGTCCTGAAAAAAGCAAAGAGTTGTCACCGAAACTGACAATGTTTCATCTTTGGCAGGAATGGCATATATCTTGACATAAGAATAGTAAGCAAAAAAACAAAAACCGGGGTTAAATCATATGCCCTTTAATTAAAAATAACTATGAGCAAAATAATAGGAATAGACTTAGGAACCACGAATTCTTGCGTTGCCGTAATGGAAGGTAACGAACCCGTTGTAATTGCCAATGACGAAGGCCGTCGCACCACGCCATCCATTGTTGCTTTTCTGAGCAATGGAGAACGTAAAGTGGGCGATCCTGCCAAACGCCAGGCGATCACCAATCCCACCAAAACCATCATGTCCATTAAACGTTATATGGGCCGCCGTTTCGATGAAGTAAGCGACGAAATGACCCATAACGCTTACCAGGTGGTAAAAGGTGATAACAATACTACCCGTGTAGACATCGACGGCCGTATGTACACACCACAGGAAATTTCTGCGATGGTGCTTCAGAAAATGAAGAAGACTGCCGAAGATTTCCTGGGACAGGAAGTAAAAGAAGCGGTAATTACCGTACCTGCTTACTTTAACGATGCGCAACGCCAGGCTACCAAAGAAGCCGGTGAGATCGCGGGCCTGAACGTACGCCGTATCATCAACGAACCTACAGCCGCTGCATTGGCTTATGGCCTTGACAAACAGCATAAAGACAGTAAAGTAGCCGTATTTGACCTTGGTGGTGGTACTTTCGACGTATCCATCCTGGAGTTGGGAGACGGCGTATTTGAAGTAAAATCGACCAACGGTGATACGCACTTAGGTGGTGACGACTTCGATAAAGTGATCATGGACTGGCTGGCCGAAGAGTTCCGTAAAGATATGCCTACCATGGACCTGCATAAAGATCCTATGGCATGGCAACGTTTGAAGGAAGCTGCTGAAAAAGCCAAGATCGAATTGTCTTCTTCCCAGGAAACCGAGATCAACCTGCCTTATATTACTGCAGTAGATGGCGTACCCCAACACTTGGTGCGTAAGCTGAGCCGCGCTAAATTTGAGCAACTGGCCGATAGCCTGGTAGAGCGTACGCTGGAGCCTTGCCGCAAAGCATTAAAAGATGCCGGTATGAGCACTTCCGATATCGACGAAGTGATCCTGGTAGGTGGTTCTACCCGTATCCCTAAGATCCAGGAAGTAGTAGAAAAATTCTTTGGTAAAAAGCCGAACAGAAGCGTAAACCCGGATGAAGTAGTGGCGATTGGTGCTGCGATCCAGGGTGGTGTACTGACCGGCGATGTAAAAGATGTATTGCTGCTGGACGTTACCCCGCTTTCTCTGGGTATCGAAACTTATGGTGGCGTAATGACCAAACTGATCGAGTCCAACACTACCATCCCTACCAAGAAAAGCGAAACGTTCTCTACGGCCAGCGATAACCAACCTAGTGTAGAGATCAACGTACTGCAAGGTGAGCGTCCTATGGCCAACCAGAACAAATCCCTGGGCCGCTTTATCCTCGATGGTATTCCACCGGCGCCCCGTGGCGTTCCGCAGGTAGAAGTGATCTTCGATATCGATGCCAATGGTATCCTGAGCGTAACTGCTAAAGATAAAGGTACCGGTAAGCAACAAAATATCCGTATCGAAGCCGGTAGCGGTCTGAGCAAAGACGAGATCGAAAAAATGAAGAACGAAGCGAAGGCTAATGAAGAAAGCGATAAGAAAATACGCGAGCAGGTAGAGAAACTGAACATGGCCGATGGTCTGATCTTCAATACCGAAAAGCAATTGAAAGAGTATGGCGATAAAATCCCTGCCGAGAAGAAAGCACCGATCGAGTCTGCTTTGAATGAACTGAAAGAAGTTCATAAAAACCAGGACTACGATGCATTGGATAAAGCGATGGAAACGCTGAACACTGCCTGGACTGCAGCTAGTGAAGAAATTTACAAAGCTGGACAGGAAGCTGGTGGCCCCGGACAGGCGCAGCAAGAGCAACAACAGCCGGCAGGTGAAGATCATAACGATAATGTAGCCGATGCCGATTATGAAGAAGTGAAATAAGCTTCCGATAATACTTGTAAAAAAAGGAAACCAATTGCGGTTTCCTTTTTTTATTAACCTTGCATAAACCCTTATAGGGTTTATGCAAGGGCAGGTTACTGATTATAATGGTCAAATACTGCTTTGGCTATTCCTGCAATTATTTTTTCATTGACAGTTTTCGTTTCTTTCGTATCGCTGACAAACACTGCGAGGGCAATATGCCGGCCATTGGGCAGGGTAATAATGCCCACATCATTGGTGGCTGCAGTAAGGCCTTCCTTATTCGTATCGGAAGTGCCTGTTTTGTGGGCTACGGTAATACCTTCGGGTAACAAACCTTTTATCCTGACCGGGCTGTTGGCCGATTCCGTCATCATGTGCAGCAGCAGATCGGTACTCTTTCGGGATAGTAATTTGCCCTGGTAGAAATCACGAAGCAAAACGGCCATAGCTCCTGGACGCGCCCAGTTGCTGTATTGCACTGGCCAGGCAGTAGCCATTTCTGCTTCGGTAGCCACTACTTTAATATCCCTGATGCCTGACTGCAACAGGGATTGCTGCACTACAGCGGTACCGCCCACCAGGCGGAATAAGATATCGCAGGTATTATTATCACTTTGCGAAACGGTATAGGTCAGCAACTCATGTACTGTCAGATCGATATTGCCTTTAGGAAACTTGTCGCGCACGGGGCTCCAGGTAGGACGCAGGTCGTCTTTGGTAAGGTGTACTTTCTGTTCCAGGGAAAGCATGCCTTGGTCTACCTGTTGCAATACGGCGAGGGCAAGGGGGAATTTATAAACACTTTGCATCGGGTAATGCTTCTGGTCATTCAGGGAAAGAGTATCCCCGGTTTCCACCCCGATCAATGCAATGCCAACGCTGGCGTTATAGGGACGGATAAGCTGTTCCAGCTCCTGCCGGAGGCTGCTCTGTTGTTTTTGCGTGGTGCTTTCGTGTTTCGGGGTCTGCGCCTGGCAGGCCTGCAATCCTGGAAGGGCAATTAAAGCCAGGTAAAGGGCTGTACGTTTCCTGTTCATGGAATTAGTTTTTCTTTTGTAACACTGCCGGGTCATCGAATATCTGCAGCAAATGATGTTCCAGGTGACGGAGATAATCGGGGATAAGCCAGGCCAGCGTTACAGGAGCAATCTTTCCGGTATGGCATTCTTTATCGAGTTCATGGGCCGGAATATGCTTCACCAAGTGTACCAGGTGCCGGTTATACAACGTCCAGAATGCGATCAGTTCTTTCTTGTCTGTCTGATGATAATAGTTAAGGGCATTCCACTGGTCCTGGTCGTACACAATAAAAGGCACTTCTTCGTAACGTGCCCTGATAAAACGCTGGTGGTTATTGGCGGCACTATCGACCAGGTGTCCCAGTATCTCCTTTTTGCTCCATTTCCCCGGAGCGGGCTTATGGGAAAATTCCACATCCGGGATATTGTCCAATGCTGCCGGAATAGTATCCAGTAAGTATTCCAGCCGTTCTAGGGTAGTTGCGATCATGATCCGGGCAGTGCTTATAGTTTGACGATAAAGTTAGCTAAAGCGCCTGGTCCGGGCAATAATAAAAATGTCCGGTACCATCCGGACATTTTTATTATTGCCCGGACTATCCCGATATAGGAAACCTTAACACTATTTACTTCTTCCAGGGCTGTTGAGCTTGTCGAAGCACCATTGTAACGCCGTCCTTTCGACAGGCTCAAGGACCGGAAGGGGTTTGTTTCCTATATCGGGATAGTCAGATATTATTATTCTAAAGTAAGTAAATGACTGTTGCCTATACATATTGTTCCATCTCCTCACGGTAAGCGGCGGCGGCTTTGGCTGCCTGGTCGGCAAAATCCATACCGTTGCCGGCAAAGATAACTGCGCGGCTTACATTTACCAGGATGCTCACATCTTTGTTGATCGCCGTGGTGGCAACGGTGGCCATATCGCCGCCCTGCGTACCTACGCCGGGTATCAGCAGGAAGTGGTCGGGTACGATCTGCCTTATCCTTTGCAATTGCTCTTGTTGTGTAGCACCTACCACAAACATCGTATTGTCGATCGTGCCCCAGGAAGCTACTGTTCTTAATACTCTCTCATACAACAAACCATCGCCGCTGGGCTGCAACTGGAAATCTTTGCTGCCCTCGTTGCTGGTGAGCCCTAAAACAATAGCCCATTTATTGGGAAACTGCAGAAAAGGCGCCACGCTGTCTTTACCCATATAAGGTGCTACGGTTACGCTGTCGTAAGGATAGGTATCGAAAAAGGTTTTGGCATACTGCTCGGCGGTATTACCTATATCGCCCCGTTTGGCATCGGCGATCGTAAAAATGTCTTTAGGGATATAGTCCAGTGTCTTGGCCATGCTGATCCAGCCTTTGAGGCCTTGGGCCTCATAAAAGGCCGTATTGATCTTATAAGCTACCGTATGCGCCTTGGTGGCATCGATAATGGCTTTGTTGAATTCAAAAACGGGATCTTCCGTAGCAAAAAGGTGCGCCGGTATTTTGGTAATATCGGTATCGAGACCCACGCAAAGAAAGGATTTCTTCTTGCGGATCTGTTCAATAAGGGATTGTCTGTTCATGGGTGCAAAAGTACTAAAGCATTTTTATTCCTGTAAATAAGAACGCCGTTCACGATACACTTTAAAAGAGTAAGCGGCCCGCGTTGCAATTAAAAAGTGTTGAAGTGAGAAGGGCAACTGTGAAGGAATAGCAGGGTAATACAGCGGTAGAAAACATATGCTGTTTGCTTTTATGTATTTAAAAATAGCAGGACATGTGCTTGTTTGTCCTTATTAGTGCTGCAGAAAGCGCCAGAAAGCGGAAAATAATCTGCTTTTTTGCCTCATCTTTTGCAGATAATTTCCTTTTTTTAAGAATATAGCTTACTTTTGCAGCCGAATTGAAAATCTCTTTATAAAAAAATTTAATTTTTGATATGCCTAACATTGGTAAAATCAAGCAAATCATCGGCCCTGTAGTCGACGTCCATTTCTCTTCAGACAGCAAATTACCTGAAATTTACAACGCTCTTGAGCTTATCCGTGAAAACGGTGAAAAGCTGGTGTTGGAAGTGCAGCAGCACCTCGGGGAAGATAGCGTTCGTTGCGTAGCAATGGATGGTACAGAAGGTTTGGTGCGTGGATTGTCGGTAACCGATACCGGCAAGGCTATTGCCATGCCTACAGGAGACCAGATCAATGGTCGTCTGTTCAACGTTACCGGTGATGCGATTGATGGTTTACCGCAGCCGGACAAAACAACTACCCGTCCGATCCATGCGAAACCACCAAAGTTTGAAGACCTGAGCACTTCTACCGAGATCCTGTTTACAGGTATCAAAGTAATCGACCTTATCGAGCCTTATGCAAAAGGTGGTAAGATCGGTTTGTTTGGTGGTGCGGGTGTAGGTAAAACCGTATTGATCCAGGAACTGATCAACAACATCGCTAAAGGCCACGGTGGTCTTTCTGTATTTGCCGGTGTGGGTGAGCGTACCCGTGAAGGTAATGACCTGATGCGTGAAATGATCGAGGCCGGTATCGTTAAATACGGCGAGAAATTTGCACACAGTATGGAAGAAGGCGGTTGGGACCTGGCTTCAGTAGACCTGGAAGGCCTTAAAGAATCTAAAGCTACTTTCGTGTTCGGACAGATGAACGAACCTCCCGGGGCGCGTGCCCGTGTGGCCCTTTCCGGTCTGACTATGGCGGAATACTTCCGTGATGGCGACGGTAAAGGAAAAGGTAAGGACATCCTGTTCTTCGTAGATAATATCTTCCGTTTTACCCAGGCAGGTTCCGAAGTATCGGCCCTGTTGGGACGTATGCCTTCTGCGGTGGGTTATCAACCTACGCTGGCTACCGAAATGGGTCTGATGCAGGAGCGTATTACTTCAACCAAAAGCGGTTCCATTACTTCCGTACAGGCGGTATATGTACCTGCGGATGACTTGACCGATCCGGCGCCGGCTACTACCTTCGCCCACCTGGATGCTACTACCGTATTGAGCCGTAAGATTGCGGATTTGGGTATCTACCCTGCGGTGGATCCATTGGATTCTACTTCCCGTATCCTTACTCCTGCCGTAGTAGGTGAAGCGCACTATACCTGCGCCGACCGCGTAAAACTGATCCTGCAACGCTATAAAGAGTTACAAGATATTATCGCGATCCTGGGTATGGATGAATTGAGCGAAGAAGATAAACTGACTGTATCCCGCGCCCGTCGTGTACAACGTTTCCTTTCCCAGCCTTTCCACGTAGCAGAGCAGTTTACCGGCCTGCAAGGTGTATTGGTACCGATCGAAGAAACGATCCGTGGCTTCAACATGATTATGGATGGTGAAGTAGATGAGTATCCTGAAGCAGCCTTCAACCTGGTAGGTACTATCGACGATGCGATAGCGAAAGGAAAGAAGCTGATGGAACAGGCCAAAAATTAATTAGCAAATTAGCAAATAGCTTTAGCAGCAAATTAAAGGGTCTTTCCCGTTTGCCACAGGAGCACATTTGCACATTTCCATACGAGCAATATGCAATTAGAAATATTAACACCCGAGCATAAAGTTTTTAGCGGTAACGTCTATGGCGTTCAGTTGCCAGGCGTTGAAGGCTCTTTCGAGATCCTGCAAAACCACGCACCTATGGTAGCGGCTTTGGGAGTAGGCAGAATGAAGATCCTGAAGGATAAGAACAGCAATGAAACCTATAACATCAGCGGCGGATTTGTAGAAACCCTGAACAACAAAACGACTGTTTTGCTGGAAGGTGCCGAATCTGTTTCTTACTAAAGGCTCTGCGTTTTTATAACGAATAAAAGCGTCCTGGTTCCAATACCAGGACGCTTTTTCTATACGGCATGATCAATAGCAGCATAGCTATTAGAAAGCAATGGTGTTCCTTCCTGTTCGGTGCAGCGTAATCAAAGTAGGCAGCTTATAGCACAAGGTCGCATATTGCTGTATTTGCATAGATATGGTACCAGTAGCGCCATCGCATGCGATGGCGCTACTGGTACCATTGATTAATTTCTTCTCGTTATGCCAGGGCGTAATCACGCCAACTATATCTTATAACGTGTGGTCAATGGTGTGACCAGCAAAAAATTACCGGATCAGCATTTGCCGGTCGGCATCGAGCCGCAACAGGATAAACAGGAATATACTGAAAGAAAGCAGGGAAGTGCCGCCATAACTGAGCATGGGCAAGGTAATACCGATTACCGGCGCTAGTCCCATGGTCATAGAGAGGTTGATGGCCAGGTGAAAGAACAAAATGGAGGCCACGCAATAAGCATACACCCTGCTGAACAGGGAGCGCTGCCGTTCGGCAATAGTGACGATCCGCAGCAACAGGGCAAGGTACAGCAGGATAAGAATAGTACTGCCTACGAAGCCGAATTGCTCCCCGATACCGCAGAATACGAAATCTGTGTTTTGTTCCGGTACAAAGGAATATTTGGTTTGCGTGCCATTGCCCAGCCCTTTGCCCAGGAGCCCGCCGCTGCCAATCGCTATCTTGGATTGGCGTACGTTATAATCTGCATCCTTTTTGGGCACCACACCAGGCTTCTGGTACTCTTCGGGTACATCCTGGCCCAGCATAGAGTAAATACGTTCTGTTTGGTAGCCCTGAAATACATGTTTGAATACATAAGGCACCATAACCTGGGAAAACAAGACAGCTATGAGCCAGGCCCCTACAATGACCAGGATTATGGCCTTATTCCGCTTCATCTGGCGACGGAGCAGCCAGCCGGCCAATATGGGGATAAGCGTAATGATGATAAAAAAGGGTAAACGCTCGATCAGTAGGGTTCCCACCAGCAAGCCTGCCACCGAAAAACCGATTGCCAGGATAGCATTGGGCAGGCCTTCGCGGTACATGGCCAGGAAGAAAGAAAAATAAACCAATGCCAGTCCCGTCTCATTTTGTTTGATGATGATGGCGCAAGGTACCAGGACGATAGCCGCTGCAATAAGCCTGTCTTTAAGGGTTTTGAAATTGGTTTCCGGTGTGGATAAGAAACGGGCCAATGCCAGTGCCGTAAATATTTTACACATCTCGCCCGGCTGGAAGCTGAAAGAACCAAACTTGATAAAGCTGTGCGAGCCTTTTACTTCCGATCCCAGTGCAAAGGTAGCCAATAGCAGCACAATGCCGATAAGATAGGACAGGTAAGCTACGGCAGAGAAAAATTTACTATCGGTAAGAATAATGATAAGTCCCGTAACCAGCGAAATACACAGCCAGGTAAGCTGCTTCATATGGCTTTTGCTCGGATCAAAGAAAGGATCGGTAAAGTCGATATATTCCACAGAAAATACTGCCATGATCCCGATAGCTACCAGGATCAGGTACAGGTAAATAACGGGCCAGTCTATACGGCTTGTTATAGGTTTGCGGCCTAAGCTCATGTCGTTTGTTTTAGCGGGTAATGGGTTTAGTTGTGAAGCCTTATGCCATCGGTATTGCGGCCATTGGGATCGTAGTAATCTTTCATTATTTGTTTTACCAGGAAGGTATCGCGTACCCGCTTCACACTATCTTTCGTGCGCCTGTCGGCCGTACGCAATAAATCTCTCAGCATATCCTTCTGGCGTTGCAGCGAGTCGATTACACGGATATAGCTTTTTACGGTATTGGCTTTATACATTTTCTCCTGGAGGGCGATCCTGGTGGTACCGGAAATACTGTCTTTCAGGTATTTTTCCATCATAAGGCTGGCGATAGGTCCGGCCCAGGTAGCGCCGTAGCCTGAATTCTGTACCACCACCGCAATGGCGATCTTGGGATCGTTTTTGGGGGCAAAACAAACGAACACGGAGTGGTTGTCCAGCTTGGTTTTCTGGCCATTGAGGATCCAGTAGTTTTCTACCGTTCCGGTTTTACCGCATACTTCCACGCCCGGCAATATGGCTACTTTACCGGTACCGCGGTTAACCACATCCTCCATACCCATAATCACCGATTCGAAATCTTCATTGGAGATATGCGTAGGTGCATGTTTTACCAGGTAATCTTTCAATAAAGGGTCTTTGCTATTGCCGCCTATGCTTTTTACGAAGTGGGGTACATAATAGTAACCCCTGTTGGCAATAAGGCACATGGCATTGGCCATCTGCAGCGGGGTCATATCGACCTCGCCTTGTCCCATACCTACGAAGACCATGGTGCAGGAGTTCCAGCTACCCCTGTATTTATCGTTGAAATAAGCGGAGTCGGGGATACCGCCGGGCTTTTCGCCGGGTATATCGATGCCCAACGGGTGGCCCAGGCCAAAAGAGGAAAGATAATCGTGCCAGCGCTGCAAACCTTCGTGTGTACCTCCCGGCCACTTTTTAGAGTCTACTGTTTTCCGGAAAACGTCGCAGAAATACGAGTTGCAGGAATTGGCCATCGCCAGGCGGAGATTGGCCGCGTGGCCGCCACCGGAGTGCGTACACCCTATGCGCCTGCCGCAGGCATAATAGCCACCCGCGCAGGGATAGCCGTAAGCCGGGGTGATGGCCCCTACGTCGAGACCGATAAGCGCCGTAAGGGGTTTAAAGGTAGAGCCTGGAGGATACTGTGCCAGGATAGCCCTGTTGAACAAAGGACGGGTATAGTTACGGCTGAGTTCGTTGTAGCCTTTTCCGAAAGTAGCCCCGGAGAGCAGGTTGGGATCATAAGAAGGCGCCGATACCAATGCGAGGATACCGCCGGTCTTGGGGTCAATGGCAATGGCGCTGCCGATCTTGCCTGCCATCAGCTTTTCGCCATAAGCTTGTAAATCTGCATCGAGATAGAGTTCCAGCGTTCTGCCGGCGATGGAGGGCGTATCCAGGCTGCCGTTTTTATACGAATCCCGGGGCCTGTTCAATACATCGCGTACCATGTATTCTACACCGCGCTGCCCACGCAGTGCTTCTTCGTAACGGCTTTCCAATCCGCTTTGGCCCACATAATCGCCCTGGCGGTAAGAGGCATAACGGGGGCTGCTCAGCATGCTTTCGCTCACCTCGTTAAGATAGCCGAAAATATGGGCGCCGATACCCAGAGGGTAATTACGTGTGGAACGTTCCTGCAATTCAAAACCGTCGAAGAGATAAAGGTTTTCCTGGATACGGGCATTCTTTTCGGGAGAAAGTCCTGCCTCGTAGACGCTCTGCCGCTGGTAACCGTTACGCACGGTCAGCTTTTTCATGGTCTTCTCAAAATTTGCCGGGGTGGTACCCATCACCTGGCAAAATAAGGCGGTGTCGAGGCTCTTTACCTTGATAGGTGTAACTGCCAGGTCGTAGGTCACGTTGTTGACGAGCAAAGCCTTTCCTTTACGATCGATAATCGCTCCCCTTGCCGGGTATATGACCTTACGGAAAATCGCCTGGCCATCGGCCATTACTTTATATTTATCCTCCAGCACCTGCAAGGTGAACAGCCTGGCGATGAGGATCAAAGCCAACGCAATAAACACACCTCTGATGATCCAGGGACGGGGATTCTGACTGAATGCGGACATGTAAGAGAATGAAAAATAGAAATATACACAAAGATAGTGCCACAAGCATTTTGAATGCAAAAAATTAATCCTAACTTTTTAAAATAATCCTAAATTCCTTCTACTTTTGTTTGAAACTGCAATACCTTGTCCGTAATAAAATCCAAAAATACTTCACCGGCCATTCTTTCCTTTTTTACGGCATTGATCCTGGCTGTTATCATCACCCTTTTTACCCTTTTCCTCAAACAACCCTGGTATATTGACCTTACTGCATTCGGGCTTACATTTATCGTTGCCTATACGCTTTACTTCAATACGCTTCAGTATTTCATTTACCGGAAAATAAAGCTGATCTATAAATTCATTTACCAGACTAAAGCTACGAAAAGAGAAGAGTTCTTTTACCAGAATATCTTGCCCCAGAAGTCGATCGACGAGGTGCGCAAAGATGTAGAGCGCTGGGCCATCGAAAAGAGGGATGAAATTGAAATGTTGCAGAAGAACGAGCAATTCCGGAAAGAATTCCTGATGAACCTGGCCCATGAGTTGCGTACCCCCATCTTTACGGTACAGGGTTATGTGCATACCCTGCTCAACGGCGCAATAGACGATGCTTCGGTGAACCGGAAGTTTTTAAGCAATGCGACCAAAGGTATTCAGCGCCTGGTACAGCTGGCCGACGATTTGGACCAGATATCCAAGCTGGAATCGGGTAAGATCCCTATCGTACAGGAATCGTTCGTGATCCAGGAACTGGTGCGGGATGTATATGAAGAGATGATGCTGAAGGCAAGGGACCGTAATATCGATATGCTGATCAAAAAGGGCACGGAAGCGGGTATAACCGTTTATGCCGATAAGCAGAAAGTGAAACAGGTGATCGTGAACCTGGTAGTCAATGCCCTGAAATATGGCAACGAAGGCGGATCGATCACGACCGGCTTTTACCAGATGGACGAGGGTAGGGTATATATAGAAGTTTCGGACGATGGCCCCGGTATTGCCGAACATCATCTTTCCCGTATTTTCGAACGCTTTTACCGTGCCGATCGCAGCCGCAGCCGCGAGATAGGAGGAACGGGTCTGGGCCTGGCCATTGTAAAGCATATTATCGAAGCCCACGGGCAAACCGTAACCGTAAGAAGTAAAGTAGGGGTGGGTTCTTCTTTCGGCTTTACCCTCGACAAGGGCAAATCTTAATCCGGCAATTACAACGAACTGCTTACATAAGCACAAGCCGCTTTCGCTAACTCGGGCCATAGCGCCTTATGCTGAAAAGGCACCTGTACCCATTCCTTCATGGCCCTGCCTTTACCCGAAGGGTCGAATAAAACAGCAGCTTTAAGACCAAGCGCCTTAGCATGGGCATCGCCTTTCAATTTAAATACCATGCAATTGTCGAAAAAGCTGATAAAAGCTTTCCCGCCGGTCTTGAAACAAGGTTTGCCAAACATCTGGCTCTCCGTGGCGCCACCGATAGCGCGGCCTGCTTCGAGGTATTGCAGTTCCTGGTCTGTCATGATAAATAAGGTGTTTAAAAGTTGCTTTCCACTCCCGGCATCAGGAAGAAACCCCGTTTCTTGTTACTACGAAGGACGTGTTTTGCTTTTTGCCAAAAATAAAATAAATATGCCAACGAAAGACCGGCGGATACAGGCTTCTCTTAATTGACGGAAAAAGCCTGAAGTTTTTGACTAAATTCGCCCAGGTTTTTCAATCGATCACAGGCTATGGCCCTTAGCAAAATATGGAGTGCTTTTGTGATCATTGCTATCCTGGCCGCATCGGCCCAGTTGATGTTGAGCAATGATCATAATCGGATATACAGCAAAATGGTAACCGGCAAAGCGGGCGATACCACCATGACCCGTGTGTACGACAGTGCGCAAGTGCCCCGGGAAATGCTGACCCAATTGGCTGGCAAAAAGGAATACAAACAAGGTGAGGACCGGGTATTGCAACTGGACAACGGCAGCTATCTCAGCTATAAAGAGCAGGCTGCTGACGGTATACTGGCTACCTGCCGTTCGGCGGTAGAAATCTGTATCGGTCTTATCGGGATCATGGCTTTGTTCATGGGCTTTATGCGTATCGCGGAAAATGCAGGCGGTATCCGGCTGTTGTCCCGGATCATCGGCCCCTTTTTCTCCCGGCTTTTCCCGGAGATACCCAAGGGGCATCCGGCCATGGGACATATGATGCTCAACTTCTCGGCCAATTTGCTGGGGCTGGATAATGCCGCTACCCCTTTTGGCATCAAGGCCATGGAAAGCCTGCAGGAGCTGAACCCGGATAAAAGCAGGGCTACCAATGCCCAGATCATGTTCTTATGCCTGCATGCAGCCGGCCTTACCCTGATACCGGTTTCCATTATTGCCCTGCGGGCCAAAATGAACGCTGCCAACCCTACCGATATTTTCCTGCCTTGTATGATCGCTACTTTCGTAGCTACCCTTGCGGCTATGGGCATCGTGGCCCTGAGGCAAAAGATCAACCTGTTCCAGCCTGTGATACTGGCCTGGATACTGGGTATATCGGCCTTTATTGCAGCGCTTATCTGGTACCTGAGCCATATGGACAAGCAACGTATGGAAGTGTTTTCGGCCATGCTGAGCAACGGCCTTATCCTGCTTATCTTTTTTGTGATCGTTTTCGGGGCGCTGTACAAAAAGATCAATGTATTCGATGCTTTTGTAGAGGGTGCCAAAGGCGGCTTCGAGACTTCGGTAAAGATCATACCGTACCTGGTGGGTATGCTGGTAGCCATCAGTATGCTGCGTACCAGCGGGGTATTCGATATCATTACCGACGGCATGAAATACCTGTTTACGGCATTGCACTTAAACACCAATATTGTAGATGCTTTACCTACCGCGATGATCAAACCCCTGAGCGGAAGCGGTGCAAGAGGCATGATGGTAGACACGATGAAGGTATTCGGCCCCGATTCTTTTGCCGGCAGGCTGAGCTGTGTTTTCCAGGGTAGCTCCGATACTACTTTCTATGTGATCGCCGTTTATTTTGGTGCCGTAGGTGTTAAAAATACCCGTTACGCTATTGGCTCCATGTTGCTGGCCGACCTGGTAGGCATTCTTACCGCGATCATCATCTGCAGTTACTGGCCCTGGTAGCTGCCTTTATAGTCGAGCAGGATAAGATCTCTTTCTTTTTTATCGACACGATAAACCTGGTCTTCGGCAATGATGAGGACAATCGGCTCTTTCAGTATTTCGGGCCATTTTCCCTCGAACCCATACCGGCGAAAGGTATCGAGCCGCCAGTTGTTGTGTTTCATTTGCAGGTACAGCTTTCCTGAATCGGACCACCATCGCCCGTCGACCACATTGGCACAGGTAAGCATATCGTAAGTAGAATCGGGATGCAGGCGCAGGTCGAACCCGGCCGAGAAGCTGTACAAGCCCTGCCATCGGGCATTGAGCCGCTCGGTAAAATTCAATTCATGGCTAAGGTATCTTCCCGGCTTTGCCTGCAGGTAAGGCGGTTCCGGCACTTCTTTGTAACGGGTACAGGAAAGGGATAAAAGCGACAGGCAATAGAGTAGGTATTTTATGGCGGGCAACAATTACGCTCGGAAAGCCGTTACGAATAACAAAGCAAGTCCTGTTATAACGGACTTGCTTTGTTATTATTTCGCTATACCCGTGGCTGTCAGGATGCAGACAGGCGTTAACCGTTCTTATTCGCCGCGGCCATTGTTTACGCCGAGCAACTGCCACAGCACATCGCCCAGGCCTATGCGTACGCCTACCGAAGGTTTGCCCCTACCACTTTCATAACCGGCTACCAGGTCTACACGGCCAAAGCGGAACATCTTGACCCCGATGTTTTCCAGCCCTGCAAATACCTCGGCATAATAATTATTCTTATCGATATATAAGGCATTGGAGCCTGCTACCAGGTGCCAGTTCAGCCTGCGGAATACCGGAATTTTATTGGTCAGCCAGCCGTTGAGGTGCCATTCTACATGGCCCTGTCCATAGATATCGGCAGTATTGCTGAAACGGTAATAAGGCGCCAGTTGGAAGCTGTTCAGGTAAGGGTTGGCCAGGAAAGTCTGGTTACCGAATAAATGCTTCATATCAGGAACACCCACGTACTTGCTGTTGAAGAAGCCGCCGGCCATGAGGCGGTAATTTACCGTACCCAGCAAACGCAGGTTGACGCTATGCTCCACATCCACGCTCCATTTATCAAAATCCGATTTGCTGTCAAAAATATTGGGTATGCCCTTGGTGTATCTTGCCGTGAAGATAGGGGCACTGCTGCTGACCGCTGTTTTGTACTGGGGATACTTAATATAACGCCAGCCCGGCTGGTAGCTTATCGAAGCGTTGACCAGGGCTGCATTATGTTCCTCGAACAAAGGCAGGTTGGCCGGCTGGTTAGGCGTAAGGTTCTTTTTCTTGCCATCGCCAAAAGTATAGTCTGTCGTATTTTCCAAAGGAGTACGATGCTCGTAGGCCAACCCCAGAGAGGCTTTTAAACCATTACCCCAGGTGCGTTGTACGTTAAACCTGCCATGAAGGCTTTCGTAGATCTTCATATAGTTCTGGCCGCCGAAGAGGGTATACAGCTCATTGATCATCGGGGTAATGGGATTGTCGTTGTTCAGTTGATAGATATACTGCCCGCCTTGTAAATTAAAGCGCCAGCCCCGGCCTTTCCATTTGGGGTCCATGATCGTATAGCTCATCTTGAGCAAAGGATTATAATGGGTATTGCTGAAACCGTAACGGTTGAGCAGGTCCATGTTGAATGTCTTATTGGGGCCTATTCTATGGGTCCAGGACAGGGTAAGTGTTGCGTTCAAACCCTCCACTGTGTTGTACGCAATGGAACTCAACAAAGGTTTCATGCTCCATACATCGTTGCCACGCCTTATCGATGGACCGGAAATCAGGAAGCTGCTGAGGCCAAGATCGGTATGCGGTATCTTGCTCAGGGAATCAGCTTTTTCTTTGCGGAAAGTATACAAGCTATCCTTTCTCTTAAAATCCTTTACCTCATCCAGCTCCAGTGGTATAGGGCGGATCGTATCCCAGTAGGCCGTAGTACGGTTATTAGCAGCCGTATCGTATTCCGAAATTACTTTGCCGGCAAACTTACCGGGTGCTATGGGCTGATTGACTTTCTGATTGCGGTAAGCCGTAACAAAATTACCGGCGGCCTCGATGCCCAGCAGGCTGATAACAGGGTACAGCACCTGGCTCTGGATGATCCAGAGGTCTTTGGCAACGGGCATATAGGTTTGCTCAAACTTCAGGGTATCGAGCAGGTCCATTTGTGATTCTTTGGTCAGCTTCAGGTCCACACTCTGGAATACCCATTCGTCGTCTACTACATATACGTAACCGCTGAAGAGTGGCTCGAATTTGCGTTTCGGGATCACCTGTATCTTATTGATCATGCGATCGCCATCCAGGTAGCTTCCCAGAAATTTATACTTGTAGTACAGGAATGCATTGCTGTTGGCCGGCGATACAAAACCACGCTTGTTCAGGCCTTCCATGATCGGGATATTATTATCGTATATATTGGTGATGGGCGGCATAGTAGCGAAGCCTACGCCTTTAGGGTCGCCGCTTTCCCGGATCGAGACTACCCTGGTAAATTCATCGCCGGGCGCCTGGTGCGCATACTGGGTATATTCTTCCAGCAGGTACAAAATACCTCTTCCCGCCGAATCCAGGCCCATCTCTTCTTTTTCCTTGATCGATTCCTCGTCGTTCACCTTAAGAGAAATACCCATGATCTTATCCGGCATTTTGCGCAGGCGCAACACTCCTTTAAGATAAACGTCGGTTTCGAAAGTCTTGACGAGGTCGGCATGGTATTTTCTTTTGGCAATCACCTTGCGCATGATAGGGTAGGCCGGGTCTTCCCCGTTGGCCTTGATCGTTACTTCTTTTACTTCCAGTCGCTGGGGTTGTAATTTAAAATTGACTTCTTTCTCCGTGGCCGTATTTACCTGCCGGGTTACCGGTTGATAGCCTATATACTGGGCCGTAATGCTGTGCGTTCCATCCTGGAGGTCCAGGGTATAGTAACCGTCGCCGTTGGCCGAGGTGCCATTCGTGGTTCCTTTTTCCAGTACAGTGGCGAAAGGCAGGCCTTCGCCGTTTTCATCGGTAATACGTCCTTTAATAGTAGCTGCGGAAAGAGTGTGGCTGATAAGCACAAGCAGGAGCAGGGGCGTAAATAATTTCATGGATATTATTGGCTGATTAAAAAAGTGATGCTGCTTTTTGGCGGACAAGATAATACAGTATTTTTATTTAGTAATTAAATACTGTATCGTTTTGAGGACAGGGAAGTTACAAGTAAAAACATTTTTTTTCATAGATCACAAATAAGAGCGTTTTAAGCCGGGTAGCGTTTTATGATACAAACCTATTGCAGATCGCCGGTAACTTTGTTCAGAATTCGACCAATTTGTATTGGCTGGCGACCAATGCGGGTAAAATTTTTTTGTCGAAGAATAAGGGCAATTCGTCTAAGGCCGATAGCCCTTTTATGTCCCCTAAAGTTTCTTTTCCCGTAAAGAAGGGGATTCCTTTACGGTTATTTACTACTTTTGCAGCCATGAATTTAACGCCACTTTCCGCCATCAGCCCCGTTGACGGCCGTTACCGCAAACAGCTTGAAGAGCTTGCTCCTTATTTTTCCGAATTCGGACTGATCCGTTACCGTATCCGTGTCGAGATCGAATATTTCCTGGCCCTGGCTGCGGAAGGCATTTTTAAACTGCCTGCCAGCATCAAGCCAGCTAAGCTCAGGAGTATCTACGAAGCATTGACGGAAGAACAGGCCCAGCAGGTAAAGGATACCGAGAAGGTAACCAACCACGATGTGAAGGCAGTGGAATACTTTATAAAAGAACAATTACAAGCCCTGGGTGGCGAGGAGTGCGCTGAGTGGGTACACTTTGGCCTTACTTCCCAGGATGTGAATAATACATCGATTCCTTTGCTCTGGAAAGAGGCGCTGGAAGAGGTGTATATGCCAGCCCTGCTTAACCTTGTGGCTTCTCTGGAAAAAATGGCCAAAAGCTGGAGTAAAGTGCCGATGTTGGCGCGTACTCATGGACAGGCGGCTTCCCCTACCACTTTAGGTAAAGAGATCATGGTCTTCGTGGAAAGGTTGCAGAACCAGGTCGAGCTTTTCTCCTATATACCTTATGCCGCCAAGTTCGGCGGTGCTACCGGTAACTTCAACGCCCATCATGTAGCCTTTGGTAAAAAGAACTGGATTGCTTTCGGGAACGATTTCGTAAACGAAAAACTAGGGCTGCAAAGGATGCAGTTCACGACACAGATCGAGCATTACGATAACCTGGCCGCACATTTCGACGCGCTTAAAAGGATCAATACCATCCTGGTCGATCTTTGCCGCGATATATGGACTTATGTTTCCGTCGACTACTTCAAACAAAAAACCAAGAAAGGTGAAGTGGGTTCCAGCGCTATGCCGCATAAGGTGAACCCGATCGATTTTGAGAATGCGGAAGGTAACCTGGGTGTGGCTAATGCGCTGTACGAGCATCTTTCGGCAAAATTGCCGGTAAGCCGCCTGCAACGGGACCTTACCGATTCCACGGTATTGCGCAATATAGGCGTGCCGGTAGGACATGCTTTATTAGCCCTTAAATCGATAGAAAAAGGGTTGGGCAAGCTGGTGCTGAACGATGCCAAGCTCAACGAAGACCTGGAAAACAACTGGGCCGTAGTAGCAGAAGCGATACAGACAATATTGCGCCGGGAAAAATTCCCGAAGCCATACGAGGCATTGAAAGATCTTACCCGTGGCCAGCAGGCGATCACCAAGAAAACGATGCATGCCTTTATCGAAGGCCTGGATGTATCGGCCAAAGTGAAGAAAGAGCTGTTGGCAATCACACCGCAAAACTATACGGGGGTTAATCCTGCTTATTAAATAAACCCTGATACTACGAAGCACCCGGCATTAGCGGGTGCTTCATCGTATATTTCTTTACCGGTAAGGTGTCAATCCTTTTTCCTGCAATAGTTGCTGCTCATCACCCGTGATGTAGGCAAATATTTTTACTTTCCCGTCCATTACCTGTACAAAGTAATGTACATCGAATCCGATCTCTTCGCGATTGCCTTCTTTTTTCTCGTAAAGGGATTGCCAGTGTACCTTTACCATAGCATGATACTCGTCCAGTGCGGTTATCGTTTTGGAGCCTATCTTCATCGATACCGTGCCGATGCTTTTATAGAATGCATAGCCCTTGGGTATTGCTTCTTTAAACCGTTCATCATTTTTGCTGCATACGATACCTGCCGGGCTTGCCTCTACAAAGCAGGCAGCAAAGCTATCGACCGTGTTCTCTATATCGGGAGCTTCCCCTTTAAGTGCCTTATTAAACCGGGATGCATAATCATCAAAAAACTGGTGGATCAATTCTTTCATAAAAGGTGACCTGTTTAAAAAAGTTAAGTGTTGTCTTATTTCGGGACAGGGCTTTTGCCCTGAGGTGCGGCCGTGGTATTGACTGCGTGCTGGACGGCGAAAAAAAGTACTACAGATTGTTTTTGCCCGTCCCTTTTGAAAAGCATCTCCAGCTTATAGCAAAAGTTTCCCTTGCTATCCTCCGCTGATCCCGAGCGGCCCGGATCGGCATGGTAATATTTATCGACAAAATTCTGCCCGTCATAAGGCCCGATCGAAAAAATAGCAGACTCGGGATCATGGCCACTGCCGCTCCAATCCATAGCGGCCATGATCCGTCCAAACTGTTCCTTATAAAATGCTGCGCTATCTTTTCTGCCAAGCTGGTGGAAGGCGTAAGCCTTTTCGATAATCGCGGATTGGTTCAGCGGATGCCGTTGCAAAAAAGTATCGCAAACCAGGATAGCCTCTTTGTATTTCGCTTCGTTGTTCAGGCGGTAAACCCGTTTTTCCGTTTCTATATCCTCGTAAGGCCTGAAGCCGGGTAAACCAGTGTACCCGATCATCAGGTACAACATCTCGGTTACAGTAAGGGTAGTATCTTGTGCCAGGAAGCGGGGCAGCAACCGGGGATAATATAAAGCATCCGCTTTGTCCCGGCTTCGGTTCAATCCCTTTTCGTAGTCCCTGTTGTAATCAAACGACTGTCCCTGTACCAGGTCGGTACAATAAAAGGTCAGCAAAAGCAGGGCGAGATATTTCATCAATTGTATTGTCGCTATTGAGCGGCAAAGATACAGTTGCCATAAACATGTCGGGAATAGGAGATGTGAAGTATGACAAAAGGCCCAATCGATACCTGTCTAGGCTATAGTTTACATTAGCGTGAAAAATATTTAAAGAAGAAAGACTTTCTTGATTGAAAATCAAAAACATTGTTTTACTTTTGCACTCCGTTCAACGGAAGCGGTTGATTTCGTAGCTCAGTTGGTAGAGCAATACACTTTTAATGTATGGGCCCTGGGTTCGAGTCCCAGCGGGATCACTAGAGAAAGATTAGCCTCCTGATTATCAGGAGGCTTTCTTTTTTAGTCGAGTTTTTAGTCGAGTAACTTGCAATTTTTTCAAAAATCTTCCGACACTTTATCGTACCTAACGTGTCTTTACAAAGGTACCGTATTTATTGAACTTCATCTTGGACGGATTATAGAAACGTGACGTACTATTGAACGTTCTTAAGGAGTAAACTATCTTCTTAAACTAAGTGTTATAATTCTGAATCAAAGAATCTGGATAATATCACTATTAATTTGAGATAAAATTCTTATTTTGAGTTTTATTATTAAGGCTCTATAATGAAATTTTGTACCTTCGCGAGTTTTTATTAAATCCAATCTATAGCAATGAATCAGGAATTACTGACAAGATTATTTAGGTCTATAGAGGGCGATTCTTCAGATGATATTGTGAAGGTTGCTGAAAAAATTATCGAGGATGAAAAGAAGAAAGGCCATACTAAAATTGCAATCCATTTAAAAGGGATTCTTGATAAGAATATTCAAACATATACTTCTTTTAAGGGGGAGCTAAAGTCCTTTCTCCCTAAAGGAGTAGTGATTCCAACCGATAAGCGTTATAATGTTCCTTTAGCTACACATATAGAACGATCAAGGCTAAGATATGAAATGATTTTGCCATCTATTGTTGAGGGTAAGATCGCAAGAATTGAACAGGAGTTCGTAGCAAGGGAAAGATTGCATCATTTTGGATTAAAGCCCAAACAAAAAATTCTTTTGTATGGTGCACCTGGATGTGGGAAAAGCATGACAGCTGAAAGGATTGCCTATAATATTGGATTGCCTTTTTTGAAAGTGCGCTTCGAAGCGATTATATCTTCTTATTTAGGAGAATCAGCTGTAAATTTAAAGAAGCTATTTGAGTCGCTTAAGAATTTCCCTTGTGTTCTGCTTTTGGACGAATTTGATTTCATCGCAAAAGCCAGAGCTAAAAATGGGCAGGACGTTGGTGAAATGCATCGGCTCGTAAATGTTTTGCTAAACTTGTTAGAAGATTTCGAGGCACCAGGAATTTTAGTTGCTACAACGAACTTCGAAGGCTCGATTGATTTTGCATTATTTAGACGATTTGATGAGATTATAGAAATGCCGAAACCAGGAAATGAAGAAATACTACGTTTGCTTAAACAAACTTTATCCTCCATTTCTTTGGACAAGAATATTAAATGGAATGAATTGGTGGAGAAACTATCCGGCTTTTCTGCTGCTATGATTGTTAAATCGGCAAATGATGCTGCAAAGATTGCAATCCTAGAAGGGAAAAAAAATGTAGAACACAACCATATCGTCACTTCCATTTCAGAGAATTCCCATTTCAATAAGTGATACTGCCTATGCCAGAATTCCCGCACCTACCACTACCTCAAAAAGAGTCAGGTACTTTTAATCCTCCAAAAAGAAAAATAGACGTTAAGATATCTGATATTACTGCAAATAATCTTGCGAATCGCGTTTCTTATGGTAGATCCCTACGAAAAAAAACAGATGATATATTGGATTTATGGGATAAGATTAAAGAGGAACGGAAAGAGAAGGACTTACCAGACTTACCCGATAAAAATACAATACCTGTTTTTCTAAGAGTAGATACAAGTTTATTTAAAACGGATTCATTATTTCAATTAGGAATTGAGGTAGTGGCAGAAGAGGAAGACGGATATATTATTGGTGCAGCAGCAGATAATTTCAAGGTTTTAAAAGAAAAGATAGCAACTTTCATTAGTGATAATAAGAAGAAACAAATTGCTCAATTATGGGAGATTGTTGATGGAACAAAATGGCGTTTAGATTATATTTTATCTCCAGAGCTAAATACTAAATGGGATATACTACCCGAAAATGATTACATCATTGTTGATGTAAGTATTGCATGCGGATACAAAATTCCTGCCGAACCTTCTCGTAAGAAAAATGAATCCAAATCAGCCTATGCCAAACGCTATACCAATTGGCAAGAAAGAAAGCTTGCTTTAGAAATTCGAAAAGACGATTTGGAAGATAATCGCCAAAATGAATTTGAGGCATTTTTAGGACAAATCGGAGGAGAAAAGATTAGTTCTTTTGTAAGTTCTTCAGATAGTTTTAGTTGCAGGGTCAGGCTTAAAGGTTCAGCACTAAAAGACTTGGTTTTGAACTATCAATACCTCTTTGATGTTACGGAGTACGATTCATTAATATATATTCATCCGGATTCTGGACAGCCAGTAGAGATTGAAGTTGGGCTAGAAACCCCAGATCTTGATGCCCCCAAGGTCTGTGTTATCGACAGCGGGATACAAGAGGAGCATAAGATGATTGCTTTTTCTATGGATAGAGGGTCATCAAGATGTTATCTTCCTGGGGAAACTGACACATCTGATTTAACTGCGAATGGCGGACACGGAACAAAAGTTGCTGGTGCCGTAATCTTTGGCAATAATATTCCTAAAGGAGAGAATTTTAAAAGCCATGTTTGGATTCAGAATGCAAGGGTGCTTGATAATAGCAAACTAATGCCTTCTTCTCTTTTTCCACCTGAATTAATGGAGAAAGTGGTCAGTGATTTTAACGATACAATTCTATTTAATTTATCTGTCACTTCACATAGGGCATGTAGAGTAACTCATATGTCAGAATGGGCTGCTTGTATAGATAAATTGATTTGGGGCAAAAATTTGTTGTTTTTCATTGCCACAGGTAATATTGATAGTGCTGTATCTCATTACCCTACTACCCCCGGGATAAAAGATCATATTAACAACAATCGAAACTATCCAGAATATTTGTTAGAAAAATCTTCTCGTATTTCAAATCCGTCGCAAAGTTGTTTCGCATTAACGGTTGGGTCTGTTTGCGTTGATAAATATGATGATGATTTCAGAGAATCGTTTGGAAATAAGAACGAGCCATCTTCTTTCACTAGAACTGGTCTTGGTTTATGGGGAATGGTAAAGCCTGATGTTGTGGAGATTGGTGGAGATTGGATAAAAGAAAAGAATAACGATCCTAACCTGTCAGTACTACCACAAACCTGTGCAGAAGTAGTAAAAACAACTTTGGGCAATGGTAATTCAATCGGGTATGATATAGGTACTTCATTTAGCACACCTAAAGTAGCACATATAGCAGCTAAAATATTGAAAGAGATTTCGAACAATGCCCTTTTGATTAGGGCCTTGATTGTTCAATCTGCTCGATTACTAGGCCCTCATTTATATAATCCTTCATTAGATAATATCAGGACTTTTGGTTATGGAATACCTGATATTAACCGGGCTACTGAAAATACGGCTCAACGAATTACATTAACTTCGGAATCTTCGATTTCCGCCAAACAAGCACAAATTTATTCTATAAAGATACCCGAAGCCGTTCGGGCAGCAGGTAATGAATATGATGTATTGATAGAAATTACATTATCGTATAAGGCGGAACCCAGAAGAACAAGAAGGAAGACCAACTCTTATCTTTCGACATGGCTTGATTGGCAGACATCCAGAACCGGAGAAAACCTTGATGCCTTCAAGAAGAGAGTAATAAAGTATATTGATGAGGAAGATGATATTCCAGAAGATATGCTATTAAATGCAGAAAATAATGGAGATATTATTCGCTGGAAGATTAGAGAAAGAAGTGATTGGGGAAATGTTCACGGGATAAAACGCCAAGATAGTTCGTTACAAAAGGATTGGGCAACTTTAAAATCATTTGAGCTGCCATCTGAGTTCTCAATAGCAGTAGTTGGTCATAAAGGATGGGAAAATGATGTAACTAAAGAAATTCCATATTCCTTAGTAGTAAGTTTTGAGGTTTTCAATACAGAACTTCCGTTATATGAACTGATTCGAATTGAAAACGAAATTGAAATTGAAGCAGAAGCGCAAGAGATAAAAGTTTTTCCTGAAGAAGGTGAGCAGTTATGATTGAGCTTGTGTTTCGTTAAAGAAATTTTAATTCTTTGATTCTATCACAGTCAAACTAAGCCAAACTATACCAAAACAGTAAAGCACCGTCTTTTGACCCTTTTTTGGTTTGTAAGATTGGGTAACTTCGGATAAAACCGAGGTTATGGCAGGTGATAAGATTAATAAGAACAAGACAGGAGCAGCCCATTGGCTACTGAACATGGGCCGTAAAATTGCCTTTGCAGATTACGAGCGCACAGAAACTTTACAGGATATACTTACCCGAAAGCCGGGCTTGCCATCCGCAGGCCAGGTAGAAGCAATGATCTTAAAACGGTCCGAAACCATTAAGCTCTGGAACAACGTTGTTCCGCTCTGCTTTGGCTTTATCCCGGTATGCTTGCTCTGGGCCATTCCGCTATTTAAAGAATCGCTGTCCTCATTTCAGATCGGGGCGATCATTGCCATGATCATGCTAACCGTTGGCTGCTATCTTTTGACCTTCTACAATGATAGCATACGCTTCCGCAGTAACCTGGCCTATGTAAAGCAACAACTGTTGGCAGCCTTATCAAAAGAATCGCCTATACCTATGGAGCAAGACGCCAGGGTAATTGCTATGCCAATACCCAAAGGCAGTATTCCGCTGTTTTTGTTGAGTGAGTTGATCAAAAAAGAAGCAGGATTCAGTAATATCTTTAATGCGCCGGTGGAGGAGATCATGCCCTTTTGTAAAAAAATGTTCGGGTTCGACGAGAAGAATTTTAAGAAGATGCTTTCCCAATACCGGCGGCCACAAGATATTGTACTGGACCGGGAAAATGCAAGAACAACACACGCGAACTATCTGGACCTGGCCGTCCAGTACTATAATGCCATCGGTGAACCCTCTTTGGCACAGCAAGCTATTTCTTTACAAGCCTACCTGAATAATACAACGCTTCGATCCGAGCGTAAGATGAAGTAAAAAGATGCATCTTTAAGCTGCAAAAGATGCATCCCGCCTGACTTTGGGGCGATGGAGTACCACTTTTATTGAAAAATAAAAGATATGGATACTCCGATTTTATTCCCGGTAAAGCCGGATGAGTTTTATGCAAAGCTGCGTGAACTTGTAGATGAGGCGATCAGTAAAAGACTGCGTGAGCAGCCATTGCATGTACAGCCGGCTCCCAACGGCTTAGTAACCCACCCGCTTCTTTCTCTAAAAGATGTGTGCGCCCTTTTCAGAATTTCCAAACCCACCCTGTACGACTGGATCGGGCACGAAAAGTTAAAGCCGTATAAGGTCAGGGGGAAGGTTTATTTCCTGCAATCCGATATATGGCAGCTATTCGATAAAAGCCCAGGTGAACCTAAGATGGAACCACTTTAAAGCTATTTCACTGATACGGAACTGCTGTCCCGTTGTCCCATTATGGGCGATGGGCGGTGGAATGGGGCAAGTTACTGTTCCAACCGAGTATTTCTCAATAAGATAATGCTAAAAAACGGGACAAAATGGGACAAATGATTTTCAGGGACGCCAAACAAACAGACCTGGTTATTGTGTTGGCATGGTTAGGTTTTGAGCCTGCCAGTATAAAAAGGCAAGACTATTGGTATCGCTCCCCCTTCCGCAATGAACATACCGCTTCTTTTAAAGTAAACCGGCATCGTAATATCTGGTTCGATCATGGCGAGGGCATCGGTGGCAATGTGATCGATTTTGCCGCAAGATTTTTTCAATGCGATGCTAAAGCAGCAGCAGAAAAGATATTGGGACTTCGGGGGACAAACCGTTTTTCTTTTCACCCGCCAACCCTTTCACCTGCTAAGGCTGGTGAAAAGAAAGAGAACCCGGACAGCAAAATTGTCATACTGAACAGTCGCACCCTGCAAAATGGTGCCTTACTTAATTATCTCCTGCAGCGCAAAATCCCGCTGGAAGTGGCGCAACGTTATTGCGTTGAGGTAGATTTTTCTCTCTATGGCAAGCAACAAACAGTGATCGGTTTTAAAAACCGTTCCGGGGGCTTCGAGTTGAGAAGCGAAGCTTTCAAAGGCAGCAGTGCGCCTAAAGACGTTACCATCCTGGATAGTGGTAGGCAGGAGATTTGCGTATATGAAGGCTTCTTTGATTTCCTGGCCTTCGCCACCATAAGGCCACTGATTGTATCGGACCGGACTAGTAGCCTGGTACTGAACTCCCTTTCTTTCTTTGAGAAAAGTCGTGCCCTGATGGAGCAGCACAACCGGGTGTTCCTATTCCTGGACCAAGGCAATGCCGGCAGGCAAAACACGCAAAAGGCCCTTACATGGAATAAAGACATCGGTTCGGTAAAATACACCGACAGCAGTCAATTTTACCGGCACCACGACGACTTGAATGCCTGGCTGGTGGCAGAGCACAAACAGCAGGAACAACAAACAAAAAAGCCGGGGATCAGACGATAAGTTTTTTTTCCTGACTGACTTTATTACACAACAGCATCTTTATCACAAAAAAAATAGTCCCATTATGAAAGAATTTCAATTTAACGTACAGGCCAAAGGTGGCGCGGGTAAATCAATGCTTACTTATCTGCAAGCCTTAAAGCAGCAAGGCAACGACAGGTCTTACTTCGTGGATTTTGACAGTTCGGTAAAATCAAGCTGCCAGCAGCTAAAATTCCTCCGGGGAAAAACACCTTCCCGCTTTGGAGAAATGAGCCTGTTGGATCGCCGCGAGAAATTAGACCGGCAGCTTTTGTTTGAAAACCTCTACGAGTTATCCCGGAAAGATTATGACTGCTTCTACCTGGATTTTGGCGCACCAGAAAGCGATCAGCTACCATCGCTGTTTTCAACGGATTATACCATTGATGAATTTGCAGCCATACAGGAAGAACTTGCAGCCCGGTTCGTTTTCAACATTGTTATTGCCGGGGGCAGCGCCTATGCACCCTGCACCCATTACCTGCAAAAAATAACCTCATTGAACAAAGGAATATTTGAAGTAAACCTTTACATCAATGAAAGCACTTTTACAGGCACCCCGCAATTGGTTGATGAGTTGACCCTCTTCGCTGAAGCCGGAGAAAACTATGTGAGCGCTGTTAAATTTTACGGTGATTTTGACATTACCACCGCCCCACACAAAAGCATCCTGCAAAAGATCAGTGAAGGCAGAGGACTGGAAGCCTACGGATTTATAGAAAAAATAAAAATACAAAAAGAAATCTCCAAAATATAAGCGATGGCAGTCTCCGGTATGGATTATAGAAAGCTAAGGGCAAAGATCGCTTTGCAGTATGGCATAGAGCTGGATGAAACCTCGCTTGCCATACTGGTCATACTGACCCAGGAATTGAAACGCCAATTTGTAAAAATGGATCAGGCGCAGGAAGAGATGGCCGCGCAGATACAGCTTTCCAAAAAAGCCTTGCAAGTGGACACGAACCATCCCCGCTGGCAAGCCTTCTGGCATGGTATGGGTCAATGGGGGCTTGGCATTTGCCTGGCTGTAATGGCAGTCATGATAATTTTCTCTATTGATTTGGGCAAGCAACGGCAAGAGAAGGAGCAATTGCAGCAAGAACTTGCCCTGTATAAAACCTATTACCAGGAAAACACAAAAGCAAGTCCTAAAGCAGCAACAACCGGCAGGACTAAAAGCGATGTCAAACAAAAAAATAAGTAGCAGGATAAAACAAAAAACGAAATGGAATACAAAGAATTTCTCAGAAAGAATCTCTTAAACAACGAATACGGTATATACGGCAAAATACTGGAGGTCTACCGAGAGCAAATAACGTTCCTTAAAGCCCCTTCACTTTTCCGTAATTGGCTGGCAGATGAGCTGGAGGTTCCCATCGAAAAAATCAATCTCAATAGCCTCAACTCCGTACTAAAGCGACAAAGAAAGAAAAAGGGATTAGCAGATAAGGAACAACCGGGGCCAATCTCATCACAGGCAGATCACTCCCGGAACAAGACCGGGAACTTTAAATTTTCTACCCCCAGTTCCAATGATGAAAAAGAATCCAGGATCAAAGAATGGTAAACGCCAGTGCAAACAGACCTGTATGCACTGGCCGGAACAAATAAGCCCATTCTTAAAACGTATACGGCCTTAATATAAACCTACATACACTTGGATAAACCGCAATAGACCTCAAAGCATCCTGTAAGTTCATCCGGGTTTCTATCAGTTCATTTCGTGTACGGAGCAAGTTAATGTTTTTGTGATACAAAAACCAACTTGCCCCGCCCTTTCGGCGGGGAGGCGTTTTGCTCCCGATGGTCGCAAAAACGTTGGAAGGCCGGCATAGCCGTAGCCGGTAGTTACAAGATTTTCTGGAATAAAAAATAGCAGAACAACATATGAAGACAGTAATCAAAGAAAAAGAGATCAAAGAGAAAGCCAAAGGTGGGCGCCCGAAGAAGAACATTTGCCGGAGCGTGGTTTTAACGGTACGTATGACCACTACCGAACGGACAATTATTGAACGCAAGGCAAAAGCCGCAGGCATGAAAACAACGGAATGGTTTCGCAGTGCAGCACAGAGCGCCAGGGTGACAGCCCAGTTCACGCCCGAGGAAATAGCATGGATGCGTAGCCTTGCGGGAGCCTGTAATAACCTGAATCAATTCGTAAAGCTGGCCCATATACATGGATTATCTGTGCTTGCGGATGCCGGGCGGAGCGTATTGTTTAAAGTCTCTTCCTACATCGATAAACTTAACCAAGATGGTAGGCAAACCGATTAAAGGCAAAAGCTTTGGCGGTTGTGTGCGCTATGTTGTAGATAAAAAGGAAGGGCGTATACTCTATGCTGAAGGAGTACGGGCACAAAATACACAATCCATCATCCGGGATTTTAACTTTCAGCGCAAGCTAAACCCCAGCCTGGGAAAAGCTGTGGGTCATACTGTACTGAGCTGGAGCGAGCACGATCAGGCCAAGCTTTCCAATAAGCTGATGGTGTCCATTGCCCGTAAATACATGAAGGAAATGGGCATAGCCGATACCCAATACCTTATCGTAAAGCATACCGACAGGCAGCACCCGCACATCCATCTAATTTTTAATCGGGTGGACAATAACGGCAAGACTATTACCGATAAGAACGACTTTACGCGCAATACGAAAGTATGCCGTAAGCTAACGGAAGCTTATGGTCTACATATCGCCGAAGGCAAAGCCAATGTAAACCGGCAACAGCTAAAAGGCAACGATAAGCTGAAATATGAAATCCATGATGCCCTAAAGGATTTACTTCGCCGGGCCCGCAACTGGCCGGAGCTGCAACAAAACTTACAGCAAAAAGGGATCACGGTTCTGTTCAAGTACAAGAGCGGAACGGATGAAGTGCAGGGTGTTTCCTTTGAAAAGGAGGGGATTATATTCAAGGGGTCGGCCATCGACAGGAGCATGAGTTTGGTGGGGATCGAAAAACAATTACGGAAGAATACGGCGCAAGAGCAGCAGTCCTTAACCATCCAAAGCCAGGCTGCCACACCAACACCGGCGGCAGAAAACCTACTGGAGATTGATACCGGTATCCAACTGGCCGGTGAAATATTCGGTTTACTATCATCCTTGCTGGAACCTCAGTACGGGCAGAAGCCGGAGGACATCCCCGTATGGATGCACCGCAAAAGGAGGAAAAGGCCAGACGGCACCAATGATACATCTGGTGTATCCATGAGGAGATGAGTTAACCAATCTTGAGCCCGCTGATGTGTGTGAGGTTATTCAGGGGGTACAGTTCCTCAATAGCGGGAGTAATCATGGCATGAAGGATACGGTCATTGGTCTTAGCTGGTTCGTTCTGAACAAGTAAACATGAAACGCCGGAAACACGTTAAGTTGTTTCCGACGTTTATTTTTAAGGAGATAAATTGTAATAGATAGTATTTAATCTGACAGAGAGGTTAAATTTTTTGTTTCATGTTCCAGGGTTTATAGGGACAAAAAATTGTTCGGTCAACATTTTTTCCTTCACTAAAGGTAAAGCATCTTCAAAAGTCTGCAAAGGAGTTTTGCCATAGCAGTATCTTCCGGTGTGTGGCCGCTCGCCATTATAGAATTCCATCCAGGTATCCAGATCAGCCTGTAGCGCATCCACAGTATCATAGATCTTCTTGCGGAAAGCAATAGCATAAAATTCTTCCTGTATGGTTCTGTGGAAGCGCTCACAGATGCCATTGGTCTGTGGACTTTTAGCCTTTGTCTTCGTATGATCAATGTCTTCAATGGTGAGGTAGAGCTGGAACTCATGATGTTCCCTGGCACCACAATATTCCGTTCCCCTATCGGTGAGGATACGCAATAAAGGAACCTCCTGCTGAGCAAAGAACGGTATTACTCGATCGTTGAGCATATCGGCTGCTACAAGCGCATTTTTGCGGTCATAAAGCTTGGCAAAGGCTACCCTGGTATAAGTATCAATGAAGGTTTGCTGGTAGATCTTACCCACTCCCTTTATGTAGCCTACATAATAAGTATCCTGGGAACCAAGGTATCCTGGATGATGCGTTTCTATTTGTCCTTTGCTTTCCTGCTCCTGTTTTTTTCGCTCCAGGGCGGCAACTTGGGCATCAGTAAGGATCAGGCCATCTTGTGCTACTTTGGCTTCCAGTGCTTTAAGCCGCAGTTGCATAGTATGCAACTCGTGTCGTAACCAGACACATCTGACACCCGCTGGTGAAATAGAAAAACCTCTTTTTCGGAGCTCATTAGAAGCCCTAAGCTGCCCTTGTGTGGGCTGTTCCAGGGCATAGGCTACAACAGCTTGTTCAACAGCTTCATCAACCCGGTTCTTCAATATTGGCTTGCGTCTGCTGATTTCCTTCAAGGCAAGTTCCCCTCCTTCATCAAACATCTTTTGGAAGCGATAAAAGCTGTCACGCGAATAGCCCATTACCTTACAGGCTTCCGATACGTTGCCTAATTTCTCTGCCAGCTTAAGCAAACCTAGTTTTGGTTGGATTAACTTCTGTGTCGTTGTCATAAGATTTAAATCTGTTTTGAAAAGTAACTTTTGATTGTTACTGTCAGATTAAATCTTAGCTATTGCAGATAAATCCTTTTTGTTGGTAAAAACTGCCAGGAACTACTCAGAAAAATGTCCTACAAAGTCATTCCCCCATCCATCAGAAAATCAGCGCCGGTTATATAAGTCGCGTTTTCCCCGGTTAGGTATATCACCATCTGTGCAACATCCTCAGCGGTTCCAATTTTCTTTAACGGAACAGTTTCAGCAAGATTATCCCAGATTGTATTTGCTGTTTCTTCGCCATACGAACTGTTTAGGACATTTGTACGGGTCGGTCCCGGACTTACGGTGTTCACCCTGATTTTTCTGGATGCTAGTTCTGCCGCTGCAGTCTTGGCAATTGAATTTAAAGCTGCTTTGCTGGCCTGGTAAATGGAGCTTTGCGGGCTTCGCATCGTAGCGGTATTTGATGATAGAAACACGACCGCTGCGCCATCATTTAGCAATGGAATAAATTTACTTAAAGTAAAATATGCTCCCTTAAAATTAATGCCCATCACTGCATCAAAGTTCTCTTCGCTTGCATTTTCAATCAGCGAAGGATTTCCCGTTATTCCTGCATTAATAAAGAGAATGTCCACTTTGCCAAATTGCTGCGCTACCATCTTTTTTAATTCGTTTATCTCATTTGTATTGCTTTGGTCGGCAACAAAAGGAATGGCTCCGATTTCTGTGGCTGCTTCTTGTATAGCATCTTTTCTTCTACCCGTGAGAATTACGGTTGCCAATTGTTGTCTTAACTCTTTTGCTGTGGCGAAGCCTATTCCGCTGCTCCCTCCGGTTACGATAGCTATTTTGTTCTTTAAACTCATTTCTTTATATTTTTTGACAAAAGTAAAAGCTGTTTGGTATACTTTTGTAACTGGTATACCAAAGTATACCAGGATAGCTATGGCAAAAACAAGGGATCAGCAAAAGGAATTAATGGCATTGCAGGACACGCTCTATTTTATCGGCGGTAAGTGGCGTTTACCCATTATTAACTCTATCTGCAACGGTAACAGGCGCTTCCGTGAAATAGAACGGAGCATTCCCGGTATCACGACCAGGATGTTGTCAAAAGAATTGAAGGAAATGGAAATGAGCAAATTGCTAAAACGAACGGTTTATCCGGATACACCTGTGTTGGTAGAATATGAACCAACCGAGCATTGCCGTTCGTTTGGAAAGATTATTATGGAAATGATTAACTGGGGAAAAAGTCATAGAGCAACCGTTCTTAAAGGGAAGCTCTGAATGTTGGCGGATTCCTGTTTGTAAAAATCAGGTATGCCGATAAATCTTACTTCCCGGTATTGCTTTGGTATGCAATAAATTTGTTTGTCGGCTGTAATGGTTTTGTAAAGCCGGATTCCCACGAAACAAGAAATTGAAACCAATTACAAATAGGTGAAACTGGGTTTGTCACAATGGGCGAAGATGAAATGATTTACATTAGGAATGATCCAAATTGTAATTGGTGCCGAAAACAATAGATTGCAGTTTGACTTATTTTGAACAATTTTCCAAAAATGATAGACGTATTTCGGGCGGGTAATTTTTTCGACTGAAAATCCGGTGGACTGACCATTCATTCAACAATCCATACGGCTGCCTGATCGAGTTGTTGCTGAATCACAGCAATCGCTTTTACAACCGCCAGTTTATTACGCGATGGACAGTATACAATGATCTAATTACCCTTATAGACGAATATTTGACCGAAAGATTTAAAAAAGGCTATAGCCTGCCTACAGTTCATGAGGTGTCAGCGTATTTAAACCCTTATACCTAGATATCTGACGGGATATGCTCAAATCACTTATAGGCCTTACCATGCAACAACACATCCACCTGCAGCTGATCGACCGTGCAAAAGAAGCGCTGTCCGATTCAGGCCTTACCATATCGGAGATTGCCTATAGGCTGGGATTTGAGCATTCGCGATCGTTTAGCAAGTTTTTTAAACAGAAAACTAATATGTCTCCGGGAGCATACCGGGTATCTCTGGATTAAGACCTCGAAAAATAAATCGCGTCAGATTTCTGAATGAACTCCGGAACAGTCTTTTATCGAAAGTGAATAAATCTGAAGGAAAATAAGCCTGCAAAAGGATACTACAGATATTCTCCTTTACTGAAACGCAGAAAACTACAATTGAGGAAAATTCTCCTGTATAGTGAGCCGCCCGGCAAACAAACATTGAGCCATACAGCAAACCGTGCCTATGGGTTTCGTACTGACCTTTGTGAAAACAAAAATCAGAGAACATGACAAACAAAGTAGCATTGATCACCGGCGGCGCAACCGGTATTGGAAAAGCAACCGCCATTAAGCTGGCGACACTGGGCATTACCGTAGCCATCAGTGGCCGCAGGACAGCGGTTGGAGCCGAGGCGGTAAAGGAAATTGAAGCAGCTGCAACGGGTGATGCTGAAGTGCTGTTTATCGAAAACAACGTTACCTGCGAGGTGCAGGTAAAAGCGATGGTTGACCAGGTAGTGACCATTTTCGGCAGCCTGGATATGGCGGTAAATAATGCCGGAATCTTTAACGAAAGCTGCACCATTGATCATTCCAATACGGACAGCTTTAAAGCCATGATCGACACTAATATCCTGGGTGTTTATTATGGCATGAAATACGAAATAACCCAAATGCTGAAGCAGGGTAACGGTGCTATTGTTAACCTGGCATCTATTGCAGGTCTTAATGGCATTGCATTTACAGGAACCTATTGTGCTACCAAGCACGCTGTGGTTGGGCTTACCAAAGCGGCAGCTATAGATCATGCTGCACAGGGTATTCGCATCAATGGAATTGCTCCCGGAGCGGCGCGTACCGATATTATTGCAAAAGACCTGGAGGGAGAAGGTGAAAACTATAATGAAAGCCGCATCACCGCTATGTTCCCCATGAACCGCATTGCCGCTCCGGAAGAGATGGCCAATGGCATTGCTTGGCTGCTCTCTGATGAGGCCAGCTTTGTAACCGGGCATATCCTGAGCATTGACGGCGGTTTTCAGGCCAAGTAGGTAAGATTCTTGTAAACGTTGTAGATTTATCTTTAAAAGAGAAGACATGGAAATTACTGGAATTGACCATATTGTCCTTACTGTGGCAAATATAGAACGATCAATACAATTTTATTCAGGCCTGTTAGGTTTTAAGCCGATCACGTTTGGTCACAATCGAAAAGCGTTGGTTTTCGGCAATCAAAAAATAAATCTTCATGAAAAAGGGAAGGAATTGGAGCCCAAAGCAGCACAGCCGACCTGTGGTTCGGCCGACCTGTGCTTTATTGCCGAAACGGCTATTGCAGATGTCCTGACTGAATTAAAAGAAAAGGGGGTGGAGATTATTGAAGGAATCGTGGAAAGAACGGGCGCCAAGGGAAAGATCCACTCGGTTTATTTTCGTGATCCCGATAATAACCTGCTTGAAATAAGTAATTATATAGGATAGAAAGTTGCTCTATTGCAGAACCATTACAGGATCCGATGCCGTAATTTTGAGATATAGAACATGAACGAGGACACGAACATACCGCTGGTCAATTTTTCCTGTCATGCTTCCGAATTCAGGGAAGGGGAAAATTTTACCTTTTACCATAGCCTGGGTATTGTTCTTTCTGGGATGATGGAACTGAACAACGGGAAGCGGAAAAAGCAGTTTAAGAAGGGAGCGTTGTATTCTTCAAGAAAAAATCATTTACTGAAATTCGTCAAGCAGCCACCCATCGGAGGGGAGTTTCGTTCGCTAAGCCTGTATTTTGATGAGAAGGTGCTGCGTGATTTTAGCCTTGAGTTTGGTTATACTGCCGACAAAAAGCAGGAACTACCGGCATTTATCTCCTTTCCTCCCAATAAGGAACTGACTTCGTTTATGCAGTCTTTGCTCAGTTATGAGCAATTATTGAATGCCGATAAACGGACAGTACTCCTGCGCATCAAGCAAAAAGAGGCTTTGATGTTGCTATTGGCGCATGACCCTTCGCTGAAAGACATCTTATTCGATTTCAGTGAACCACATAAGATAGACCTGGAAGCCTTTATGAACAAGAATTTCCGGTTCAATGTGCACCTGGACCGCTTTGCTTACCTCACAGGCAGAAGCCTGGCCACCTTCAAAAGGGATTTCCAGAAAATATTTGGTACAGCTCCCCGCCAATGGCTACAGCAGAAGCGATTAAAGGAGGCGCATTACCTGATTACACAAAAGGGTAAAGCTACTTCGGACATCTACCTGGATCTTGGTTTTGAAAACCTTTCTCATTTTTCATTTGCTTTTAAAAAGCAATTCGGATTCGCGCCCAGTGCGCCGCCGGGTGCCTAAAGAGCCAAGGCTAGCAAATACTGTAAGGGCTTTGTAGCCTGCATTTGCGCTATTGCGCCATTTTCTATAACTTACTATTTAAAATACCCTTTTATAGAAAAGAAATTGGACGCATCAGCAGTAGTAAACCGGAACCATCCTGCGTTTAATAAAAACGCGGAACCGTTTTACAATATCGTAATGGAAGGTTTAAGCGGCGAAGTGGATGGTGAACATTTCTGGGATGTCGTGTCAGAAGATGCCGTTTTTGAGTTTTTGTACCATATCCCGGGTTTTACCAATAAGATTGAAGGTCGGAAGGCGTATATGGATTGGTTTGGGGGATACAGCAATGTGCTGCATACGGCCGACAACCTCCGGGTGTATCAATCGCTAAAGCCGGCAAATGTAATGATACTCGAATACGAAGTACATGGTACGGTTCCCCATACTGGCAAGGCTTATGACAACCGGTTTTGTTCTATCATTACCCTCGAAAACCGTAAAATAATTCATTGGCGGGACTATATGGACTCGCTGGCCGTAATGCTTTCGGTTACGCCGGATTAGTAAAAGAGCGGAAAAGAAAGGTCTCAACAGTAGCAAACAGGAGGTAATCGGTTTCAAAGACAGCGACACCCATCAAGCGGAAGTGCTATTCAGGATTTTTTCGCAACCTTGTTCCGGGTACGGCTCAGCGTTTCACGCGTGACGCCGAGATAGGAGGCGATCATGCTTTGAGGCACTCTTGCAGCGAATGAAGGATAATCATGGATAAAATTTTCATAACGCTCTTCGGCGGATGCACTAATGGAAATATTGATCCGGTTTTGCGAAGCGATAAAACTATGCTGGATGATCGTGTTCACCATTTCACCAAAAGCAGGTATTTCTTTACAAATGGTGTCGAATTTTTCCTTTTCAAACAACAAGACCTGGCTGTCTTCAATGGCATCTATATAGAACCTTGATGGTTTGCCAGATAGCAATGCTTCCCTGTCGCCAATCCACCATTCCTCCATGGCAAAAGACAATACATGTTCTATGCCTTTGTTATCAATGGAGTAAGTTCTCAACAATCCGTGTAACACAAACGCATTGTATTTCCAGGTATCACCTTCCTGCAATAAGTACTGCTTTTTACGCATTTTCCTGATCACACTGCACGAACGAATAAATTCTTGCTGCGCTTCTGTAATGGAAATCCTGTTATTGAGATAGTTCCTGAATACTTCGTACAAGGCCGTTTTTCATACAAGATAGTGAAATAACGCAGGGGATACAAATTAGACTATGCCACTCCTGTTCCTCTGGCTTGAAAATATAAATAGCCGCCCGGTCTGGAACGGACGGCTACTATCTTAATGAGGTTTTCCGGCACTACTTAATGGCTGCACTCAGATTGGCTAAAACCCCCAGCTGCCCGAAGATGATCGTTCCGGCATTATAACAATGGAAGGCTTTGATCTTGCCGTTCTCCAGGTAAAAAACATCACAGCAAGGGGCATCCATCACTTTGTTGGTTGCCGGGATGCTACCCATGGGAAGCGTCAGCGGGCCTTTGTGAGTACCTTGCAGCTTCAGTTCGACAATCACAACATTTTCGTCATCCTTAACGAAGACTTTCAAAAGCTCCCGGTGCATGTCCGGGAACGCTTCGGCATATACATCAACCGTTTTGCCGATGTCTTCGCCATAATATTTTACCCCGGCCGATACGTCCCAGAAATAGCCGTCGGCTGAAAACAGGGAAACAAAAGCCTTTGTGTCTTTGACCTCGGCGGTTCTGTACGCTTCACGAACTATTTGTTCATTCGATAACGTGGTTGCGGTATTCATTTTGTATCAATTTTGAGTTTAACGGATAGGTGTACTTTTATTCGGCACCTTTTACGATACAAAATTGCGGTTGAAAGAGGCTGTAAGGCAATGACAAATGGTAAAATAAAATGTGATAAAAGTCACACAGATAGCCGGCCAGCGCATCATTGGCTATTTTCCCGGTGTTGAATGTAGTTTTGGACGCTTGGGATCGCCAGGTAAAAAAGTGGCGGATTTCCTGCTCACCTGTGATTATACTGTCGTAAGTTTGATCCAGATAGACACAAAAATGAATTCAAGGGAGATTTCTTTACAAACCTTTCAATCGGGCATTTACAGTATTCGCCAGCTACGTGGCGATGAGGTGCATCTTTATAAATCCATGCGCCTGGAAGCAATACAAATGGAACCGGCTATGTTCCGGGTTACTACACCAGCAGAAACAACGCTTACGGATGCGCAATGGCAGGAGCGCATGACGCATCCCAGGTCTGTTTTTGGTCTTTTCGCAAACGACCTGCCTATCGGTATTACCAGCATCCTGGTAGTAGATGAACATGAAGGTTACCTAGGTCAATCCTACATCCGGAAAGAATACCGTGGAAAGGGCTTGTCCTCACTTCTTTATAAAGCAAGGATGGCCCGGGCTTCCGAACTCGGGCTGCAACGGCTTAGTATAAGCCATCGGGAAAGCAACAGCACTTCCAAAGCCGCCAATCAGCGTTTCGGATTTCGGTATAGCCATCGGGAGCCCTGCAAATGGCTTGATGGGAGTGAAGAAGATGTCTTGTATTACGTACTGGATTTATGGTAGCTCTGTTGCTCTTTAGCGCAGGCAGTCGGGGTAATTCCTTACGGGACAAAATGAACAGAGACTATTAGGTTCGTTGACTTGGCTGCTTTGTTGACAACGATAGGATCGATATATTTTCACCGAAAAATCAGGCTTTCTTTTTCTTCATATCTTTTATGCCCCATTGCTGAATGGTAGTGATAATAGGTAGTATTGTTTTTCCGTATTTAGAAATATTGTATTCTACTCTTGGCGGGATTTCCGCAAATACAGTACGATCGATAATTTTATCCTCCTCCAATTCCCGTAACTGGTTTATCAGCGTTTGTTTGCTTATCAGCGGAATTACTTTTTGCAATTGACTAAACCGGTTATAGCCCTCGTTAATTCCATTGAGAACAAGTACTTTCCATTTGCCACCTACTAAATTCATGAAATGGGTTACCGGGCAATTGTTGGGATTGAAATTCTTATTTTTTCTTGTATGAGGCATTGGTCTAAAAAAATGTACCAGGTACAATTAATGATACTAATTGCTAATCCGGAACCAAGTTATCAATTTTGTATTATCTAAAAAAATAAACAATGAACAATAAAGAACTGGCTTTGACCGCCATCACAGATGTGTTTGTAAAAAGGGATATTGCAGCTTTCGACAAATACTTTTCCGAAAATTATATCCAGCACAACCCAGCAATACCCAACGGAACCGAGGTGCTGAAACAGATAGTGCCGACCTTCCCGCCTGATTTCAGGTACGAGCCGGGGTTAGTGGCTGAAAACGGGGATTTTGTAATGATACACGGTCGGTATGAAAACTGGAGCGGGAAAAATATGATAGCTGTTGATATTTTCAGAATTGATCATGGAAAGATAGCCGAGCATTGGGATGTAATGCAGGAGGAAGTGCCCGCTGCAGCCTCGGCGAATGGCAACACTATGTTTCCGATTGCCTTGTAATAGGCAACTGTGTTGTCCGATATCTGCCCGCTCTGAGATGGTAAAGCCCCTCCAAAAGTGCAGAAAGGGAAATTATTACAACGAACCGGGTAATATGCTAATCATTCCCGCCTGTTTTGCACCCCATCTTTGTATCGTTGATTCAAACAAAAACTTCAACAACACAAAAAATGAAAAATCAAGCAAACCAGCAGGCAGTAAAAAACATTGTTTTGGTACATGGCGCTTTCGCCGACGGCTCCGGCTACAAAGGTGTTTATGAAGCGCTGACCCAGCAGGGATACCGGGTAACTGTAGTTCAAAATCCATTGACTTCGCTGAAAGACGATGCGACAGCCACAAAACTGGCCCTGGATGCGCAGGATGGCCCGGCCATTCTTGCCGGCCACTCCTGGGGCGGCGCTGTGATCACCGAAGCTGGGAATCACCCGAATGTAGCCGGCCTGGTATATATTGCCGCCTTCCAGCCCGACACCAATGAATCTGCACTGACCTGGTTCCAGAGTGCCCCTCCTGCACCCGAAAACGGCGTACTGCCTCCCGATGAAAAAGGTATTGTGTACTATGATGAAGCAAAATATCATGCCGGCTTCTGCGGTGACCTGAGTAAGGATGAGGCCGCCTTTATGTATGCCTCTCAAGGCGCTTTTTATGGCGAATGTTTTGTTACGCCTATTACCAATGCCGCCTGGAGGAACAAACCCACCTATGGTATTGTAGCAACGGAGGACAAGAGCATCAATCCCGAAATACAACGCAATATGTATAGACGCTCCGACACAAAGGTTACCGAAATAAGCGGCAGTCATGTGGTTTATGTTTCCCAACCGCAAAAAGTAGCAGCGGTTATCGCGGCGGCTGCAGAAGAGTTATCTGCATAGTAGCCGGTCTTAAGTAATAACAGGCCCCGTTTACCAGATAGCGTAAACGGGGTTTTATATTGGCCTGGCAAACAATGTACTGATTTGTGTTTGTTTTTGGCCTTCCATAGAACTTTCGTATTTTGAGTAGTGACCAGGAGGCGTTGTGGGATCAATCATCTATTTTGCGAATAATGAAACTGAAAATAAAGGCGGAGCATACAGGGGGAGAATTGTTGCTTTTCAAAGAGGAGGCTGGTTTTGACCGGCTGTTCTTTAGCAGGGATCAATTCAATAAGTACTTCACCATTGCCTGGAATCCCGGGGAAAGCCAGACGGTCACTATTGACGGTACAGCGCACGAGTTTCCGGCCAATTCTCTGTTGACCCTGCTATTCAACCAGTCCTTTCAGTTTGAGAATGCTGCGGCGATTACGGCCTGGCAATTTAACCGCGAATTTTACTGTATCATCGATCACGACAGTGAAGTGAGCTGCGTAGGTTTCCTGTTCAGCTGCACCGATCACTTGTTTGTACAGCTCAACGACCGGGCGCAGCAAAAATTACAGCTCCTTTCCGATGTTTTCATCGACGAATTTAATACTTCTGATCATATCCAAAATGAGCTATTATTGGTGCTGTTGAAGCGCCTGATCGTTTATGTAACCGGTTTGGCAAAGCTGGGCTATGTACCTGTAAAAAAGCTCCAGGATGAGCGGTTTCATATCGTTCGGAAATTCAACCTGCTGGTGGAGGCTCATTTTAAAACCGAGCATTCGGTTGCCTTTTATGCCGGCCAGCTGTACAAATCGCCTAAGACCCTATCAAATCTTTTTGCGATCTACAATCAGAAAACACCCTCGCAGGTCATCCAGGAACGGATCACAGTGGAGGCCCGGCGGCTACTTTCTTATACCGACAAATCGGTAAAGCACATAACTTTTGAGCTGGGTTTTGAAGATGTGGCTTATTTCTCCAATTTTTTCAAAAAAAATACTGGGATGGCGCCTTCGGATTTTAGAACGGCATCCCGTTCAGCCCAATAAGAAAACCATCAACAGATCCCATAGGCCAGCTTAAAACCCTCAGATTTATGCTTCTCTTTTTTTAGCAGGGGCTACTTTTTAGCGACAGCTTTCTTTGGTACCGGGAGCTTCTTCTCTGCTGCGGTCTTTTCCGAAGGAGCCTTAGCATCGATTATCATTCATTGATCAAGGTGAACGGGGAATGGAAAGTGATCGCCAAACTGTTCCAGACGATTGAAAAATAATCTCTGCTGAGGTGTCTGCGGTTGATCTTAAAACCTTCCTTCGCCAATCCCAAGCCCACTTTGATAAGCTAGCTGTTTCCCGTATTGAATGATCTGCGAAGCGGCCCTCATTTGCTGATCATTCCAATGAGGCAATGCCTGGTCAATATCATTTTTGTGGTAATACAGGCAATTGGCAAGGGCAATAGCATCACGATAGGCCTTTGCTGTTCCCGAAGCCGTATGGGGTCTTACAACTGAGGCGGCATCGCCCAGTAGGGCAACACGTCCGCTGTACATTTTGGGAACAGCGAGGTCTACGATTACCTGGACGAAGGGATTTTCGGTCTGGTGCACCCGGTCCCTTAAAATTTGGGGCAGTTCCTGGTCGGCGAGCAGGTTCAGATCCCTTATCGTATTGTTGCTGAGGAAAGCGGGCGGAACCGCATAATTTCTTTTTTTGCCGTCTTTATCTGTAAGGATTTCGCTTAACTGCTGGTCTGATTTATTTTGGTACCACACCCAATTATACAGGCGCTGCCCCTTGCTCAGTTCTCCATGGGTACCCGGAACCATATAGCAAAGTAAATGGGAATGCTTGTAAGGGTAAATGGAAAATTTGTTCTCAAAAAAGTCCACCTCTGCGGCCGTCATTTTATGTTCCGGGATCAGCCCCCGGTAGGCTATATAACCTGCGTAGTTAGGAGCTGAACCCGGTAAAAAGTAAGATCTTGCTACAGAACCATAGCCGTCTGCACCAATGACAAGGTCCGCATTTCTTTTAACGCCATTGGCAAAGGTGACCGTTACCTGTTTGTCCTTTTCTTCGATGGTTTCCAATTGATGACCATAGAAGTAGTTTTTTTCAGGAAAATAATCTTTGAGCTGTTGCCAGATGTAGTTCCAGGAAGTAAAGGACGTATCATTTTCAAACGTGTGGGAAGGTGTTCCCTTACTATTGAGTACCTGCCGTTCCCGGGCCGGTACTCCAAAAACCTCCCTTGCAGCAATATGGTGTTCCTGCAAGTAGTTCATCATATCTGGTTGTATAACCAGCCCGGCGCCTCTGTCCTGCATCCGGCCTGCCGAGCGTTCATAAATTTCGACATCATGCCCTTTGCAGTCAAGCGCAATGCCCGCGCTGAGCCCGCCAATGGAGCCTCCAATGATTATAATTTTCATTTTGATCTTTAAGCTTCTGCATCCGGGATGTACCGGTAGCTGTATTTCAAATCTACTAAAGTTTGATGAGAGAAGATGTTCTTATTTAGTTTAATATTAATTTGCTATACGGAAACGGTAATCAATAAAAAGAATGCCGGGAATTAGCGAAGAGCATTTAGGTAATTTTATTAATAATCATAGCATTTTATTATGGAAAAAGATGGCGCAACAGTGGTTATTTCGCATCGGATACTGGATGGCAAGCACCAGGAGTATGAAAAATGGCTAAATGAAATAGGACCGCTTTGCAGGAGTTCTATAGGTCATATTGACTGGCAAATTATCCGGCCAATTCCCGGCCTGACGTATTTATATACGGTGGTTATGCGATTTGATACAATCGACAACCTTAAAGCCTGGATGGAATCCGAGGACCGGAGGCGGTTAATTGAGAAAATCAGGCCGCTGCTGGCAACAGACGACAATTACTATATAAAAACGGGGCTGGACTTTTTGTTTACACCCGAAAGCGATAAGGCAAAGGCCCCGGTCCGGTGGAAACAATACCTTGTAACCTGGTCGGCAATTTACCCATTGTCTACCATTATTCCCTTACTGCTGATCCCCGTATTAAGAATGCTGAAGATTCCTCAAATCCGGATGCTTGATTCGTTTTTTGTTTCCGGCGTTATAGTGGTGTTGATGGTTTATTTGGTAATGCCTTTCTATACCAGGAAGATCAAAAAATGGCTTTATAAATAATCTAATGCGATGTTGCGGGTATGGGCAATTCAAAATATTAATATAGATTAATCCCATTTCTTAAGACAGCTTATTGGTATCCGGCCTTTTTGCGACGGAAATTTGTGTTGTAAAAGGTTACCAATGGCACAACAAATACTTCACAGAGCCGAAAGCAGGGGGCATGATCACCTGGAATGGTTGAATAGCAGAAAGACTTTCAGTTTCGCCGATTACTACAATCCCAAGCGAATGGGATTTGGTGTATTACGGGTCTTAAATGATGACATTCTTGCTGGGGGAAAAGGGTTTGGCTCACATCCACATGATAATATGGAGATCGTTAGCATTCTCCTGGATGGAAGCCTGCAGCATGAAGATAACGCGGGGAATAAAAGGGTGACTACTGTTGGCCAGGCGCAGGTTATGAGCACCGGCAGCGGGATTTTTCACAGTGAATATAATTATAGTGCTTCTATACCCGCTGAATTTCTGCAGATCTGGATATACCCGGATGTTTTAAACGCGACACCTACATATACGCAAATTGAATTGCCACCCACTTTACTGGAAAATACGCTTTATGAATTTATTAAACCCGGACATGATACTTCCGCCGTTGCCGTTCGGGAGGATACCTGGTTCAGCATGGGGACTTTTGAAAAAGGTGTTTTAGCCGATTACAAAATGCACCTCGACGGTAATGGCGTATACGCTTTTGTTGTCTCAGGCGCTTTTTTGATAGATGGCAATGAGCTTACACCGCGGGATGGATTGGGGGTATGGGATACCGGCGCAATTGGTATAAAATCCCTGGCGGATGCATCAACACTCTTGCTCATTGAGGTGCCGATGAAAATAAACTGATTAAAATCTTTGGCAATGAACAACAGGAAAATAAATATACTGGCAATAGGTTACAATCTCCCCATCATGGAAGTGGTGTATCGTTTAATTAACAGCCACGATAATTGGAAGGGAGAGCTGGCTGTGTCAAAAAATGAAGCACGCTTAAAGCTCCAGGCCGGAGGGTATGATGCGGCGTTGCTTTGCGCCGGTGTAAGCGAGCAGGATGAAGCGGAGTTTAAGGAATTAATCAGCAGCCTAAATCCGGCGATAAAGTTGATCCGCCATTTCGGTGGTGGAAGCGGATTGCTTGAAAACGAAGTTCGGTCTGAACTGGATAAAAAACATTATAAAACAAATTAACGATGAACGAAAAACAATTACTGGGCCTGCATCATATTACAGCAATAGCAGGAAACGCACAACGTAATTACGATTTTTATACGAAAACCATGGGGCTGAGGATGGTGAAGAAAACGGTCAATTTTGATGACCCGGGTACCTACCATTTTTATTTTGGAAACGAAAATGGTTCGCCCGGAACTATTTTGACTTTTTTCCCCTGGGATGGCGTGGCACCGGGTGTTGCCGGTACAGGCATGGCTACTGAAATAGGGTATGCTGTTCCCCGGGGAAGTCTTGAATTTTGGAAAGACCGGTTCACCCAACTCAACGTACCATTTACGGAAGTGTCAGAACGTTTCGGGGAATCTTTTCTGTCTTTCAGGGATCCGGATGGTTTAAACCTGGCACTGATCGTGCCGAAGAACGGGGATGACAGGAAAGGCTGGGAGACCGACATCATAAAACAGGATAATGCTACAAAAGGTTTTCACAGTACCACACTGTCTTTGAGGAGCATTGATCCTACGGCGAAAGTGCTTACTGACCTCTTCGGTTATGAGTTGCAGTCACAGGAGGGTAACCGGTACCGGTTTGTTACTGACGCTGTTGGTGGCGCGGGTATTGTTGATCTGCTGGAGTTACCAGACGGGAAACCGGGGCGTAATGCTGCTGGTACCAATCACCACGTGGCATTCCGTGTTGCAGATGATACGATTCAGATGGAATTCAGGGAAAAGATCCTGAGCAAGGGCTTTCATATTACCCCGAAAATTGACCGGGACTATTTCTTTTCATTGTATTTCCGGGAGCCCGGCGGAGTGCTTTTTGAAATTGCGACGGATAATCCGGGATTTACTGTTGATGAACCGCTTGCTGAACTGGGACGCGGCCTGAAACTGCCGAAACAGTATGAGCCGGCAAGAGCAGAAATAGAGAAAGTATTACCACCATTAGTTTCATAGTGTAAAGGGTGTATATGCGCAAACAATTGTCGGCAACAGCTACTTTTGCCCCGTTTAAAGAAGGCCTGTTCAGAAATTTGTGGATCGCTGCCTTTGTTTCTAATGTGGGCACCTGGATGCAGAATGTGGGCGTGAGCTGGCTGGCCGCGTCCTTGTCTGCATCACCGTTTATCATTTCGATGATGCAGACCGCGGCCTCGCTACCGGCCCTGATATTGAGCTACCCGGCCGGTGTAATTTCCGACCAATCCGACAGGCGCAGATTGCTGATCGGGCTACAGGTATTCCTGTTCATTATTGTTCTGCTGCTATTTATTTTTTCGCAGTTGCAATGGCTCAATATTCAAATGCTGCTGATCTTTACTTTCCTGGTGGGAGCAGGGATGGCATTTACAACACCCGTATGGCAGGCTATTACACCCGAAGTGGTGAGCGGAAAATATTTGAAAGAAGCCATTGCACTGAATGGGGTGAATTTTAATCTTGCAAGGGCTCTGGGGCCGGCAATCGGGGGCGTATTATTGGTTATTGCCGGTATTAAATCGATCTTCTTGTTTAATGCTATTTCGTTTTTGGCGTTGATTGCTGGATTATACCGCTGGTCTAATACAACACAAACAGGCCGCAAAATACTTTTTCGTAAAACGGCTATGGAGGGATTAACCGAAGTGGCGCGATCCAAACCCTTTTTACATTTACTGCTGCGTACTATTTCCTTTACTGCCTTTGTAAGTATTGTATTTGCTTTTTTACCTCAGCTTTCAAAATACCAATGGCATCAGAGCAGCGGACAATACACCCTTCTATGGGTTTCATTGGGTGTTGGATCTCTTATTGGCAGCTACTTGTATGGTCTGGTGAATAAAGTGTTGCGTGCCGCTAAAATTGTATTATATAGTTGCGAAATCATTGCAGTGTGCCTGCTGTTGCTTTCTCAAACGAACAATGTTTATATTATAAATGGACTACTCGTTATAACAGGTCTTGCCTGGATAAATGCAACATCAACACTGAATGTGCTGGCTCAGCAGCTGTCGCCCGGGGCATTTAAGGGGCGGTTTCTGGCGGTAAATGTTACGGTGTTCCAGACGTCTATTGCATTGTCAAGTTTCTTCTGGGGCTGGCTTACTAAATATTTTTCAGTAACAGGTGTGATGAATATTGCCGCTGTCAGCATGGCTGTTTGTGCAGCATTGCTGGCGTTTATACCGCTTGAAGAAGGCGAAGATGCTGGTGGAGCGCAACCAATCGCATGCAGCGATCCCTTAATTCAATATCAGCTTAAGTAACTCAATAATCATAAAATATAAAAGATGCATAAGGAACAAACACGAATGGCTGGTCAGGAAATAACTACAGCTAAAAAAGTATTGATCATGCTGCATGGGAGAGGAGGATCGGCCGCTGATATCCTGTCAATGGCAGCCCACCTGAATGTTGCTGACTATGCCCTGGCGGCGCCGCAGGCCACCAATAATAGCTGGTACCCTCAATCATTCCTAGCCGTGCCGATGGATAATGAACCATGGTTGTCATCGGCATTAGATGTAGTAAAGAAACTGACAAATGATATACAGCAGAAAGGTATTGCACAGGAAAACATTTTCTTCCTCGGGTTTTCCCAGGGTGCCTGTCTTATGCTGGAGTTTATCGCAAGAAACGCCGGGAAGTATGGCGGTGCTGTTGCCTTTACAGGAGGACTCATCGGCAACTGGATTTATGCGGAGAACTACAAGGGTACATTTAATGGGATGCCGGTGTTTATCGGCACCAGTGATCCGGATTTTCATGTGCCTGTTCAACGGGTAAAGGACACAACGGTCCTGCTAAAAAGTATGGGGGCTGATGTTACCGAGCGAATCTACGATAACATGGGGCATACTATTACTCAAGGTGAATTGGACGTGGCCAACCAACGAATCTTCAGGTAAATTAATAAGGCTATTTCTTTTTTAGGATCGTACTCCGCACTTTGCTTAGAAACTCCGGAGATACGCCCAGGTACCGGGCTATCTGGTTCTGGGGCACCCGCTGCACTATCTGCGGATACTTTTCGACAAAGGCCAGGTATCGTTGTTCTGCTGTTTGTGATACCAGGCTGTGAAAGCGAAGCTGGAGTGCAAATAAGGATCGTTGTACCAGCAGACGGAACAATGTTTCAAATTTTGGTATCTTCTGGTAAAGCTCCGCTTTTGACTTGTAGTCGATAACAAGGAGTTCGCATTCCTCGATGGTTTCAATAAACATATTCGAGGGTTTCTGTTCCGTGAAACTGTACAGGTCGCTGACCCACCAATCCTCTATAGCGAATGAAAGAATTGTTTCAGTACCGTCGTCGCTAAGATAATAAGTGCGGATACAGCCCTTCAGGATGTATGCTTCAAAATCGCATATTTCTCCCTCCTGCAGCAGGTAGGTTCGTTTACGGGCCCGTTTGAATTTAAGCAGAGAATGAAAAACCTCCCGCTCTTGTGAAGTAAGGCTGATACACTGATCTACAAACATGTCAATCTGTTCAAACATAGTGATTAAAGATAGCTCAAAAGCAGGTAAAGTATAAGTCTTTTCCGTTCCACGTTGTCATCAACAGCAGTAAAAAAGAAAGGACTTATACCGCATGCTGCCTGGCTTTAAAAAGCAATGGTACCCTAAGGTCTTTATTGCCTGATGAATTTGAGGAGTTCTTCGTTTGTTTTTCCCTTTTCTTCAATAAAGGCGGCATGCCCGCTGCTGTCAAATGGCACTAACGTTGAATTTTTTATACCAGCCTTTAATTGTTCAGCAAGTGCAAACGAAACGATGCTGTCTTTTGTAGAGTGAAGGATAAGCGTAGGGATCTGTATTTTGGGCAAATCGCCCCGGAGGTCTTCATCTCTTAGGGCAATCAGCGCCTGTTCCGTAGCGTATGGTGATGCCTGGTTTTCGATTCCTCTTAACCAGGCTCCTATACCTGCAGGAAGTGTTTTGCTGGATAAGGCAAAGCGGGCATCTACGGCATCGTAGAACGCAGGTCTGTTGGTGTTGTGATACTCCAGCCATGCGGAGATCTGTTCCTGGGTGAAGAGAGGGTAAGGAAAGTCGGGGCGTTTGGTATGCACCGGAGCCGCTGCATTAAATAACACCAGCTTCTTTACATGGGCAGCATCGAATTTAGCAACGTAATGCAAGGAAATGGCGCCACCCATGGAGTGTCCGCCCAGGATAGCATCCTTGAGCTCCAATTGATCCATTACCGCTTTTATATCCGTAGCAAACTGGTCGTAATTATACCTGCCAAATGGTTTATCCGACTGACCGAATCCCCGCAACGTAATGCCGATTACCCGGTACCCTGCCTTTACTAAAGGAAGGTATTGGTACTCCCAGCAGGCATCGCTCAAAGGATAACCATGGATGAGCACTACCGGTGTGCCTTCGCCCCAGTCGGTAACATGCAGTTTTACATTGGGCGCTACCTCTATAAATTCTGCCCGGGCGGTATTATTGGGCCGGAGGGTATCGGTTGCCGGAACGGAGGCGCCGGGCTGACTGTTCTGGCATGCAATGAGCAGGGTTGCTGAGGCAATGCCTGCTGTTAATAGTTTTAAAGCTGACTTCATTATCTGTAGTTAAAAGGTTTTGTGATGGTATTTCTAAATCTATGCCATTTCGTAAGATAGTGATTGTCAATTATTTAAAATTGAAAAGAACGACTACGCTTTTACGTTATTTCGTAAAATTATGCGCAAGGGATGCTGGGGTTTATTTACGATATTTCGTAACATTGCACATGCCCAGGAACAAGCTGATATCCCCCTCGGATAAGGGATTAAATCCGGATAAAGACAAGCGCGACGGTGTGTCTGACAGGCTCCTTCAGAAACAGGCGGAGCAAACGATTTTATTATGTGTGGCTGCCCGGATCGCAGCGGCCAGGAGCCGCCGGGATCTTTGGGATATTATTAATTCGGAGATACTCGACCTTTTTGGCGGTATGTATTATACGCTCTGTCTTTTGCAGGAGGATGGTGTAACGCATACACCTTTTTTGCACAGCCTGGGCCAGATCTTTGAAAAGGACAATAAGGAAAATCCCATACTTCACGATCTGCACCCGGTAAATGATGGAATATTTGATGCAGCCCTAAGTGCTGAAATGCCGCTGATCTTTACCATAAATGAGCTGGTAAAGCGGCAAAGTGTGCCGGCTTATGTATTTAAATGGCAAAAGCTGGGCATTAGAGAACTGATGGTGGTTAAAATAACCAACGGGAATCAGAACCGGGGCGTTTTATACATCTATACAAAAGACGAAGGGGCATTTATCCCGGACAAGTTCGGCCTGCTGACGGGTGTTGCGGATTTGCTGGGAACATGTGTATGCAATGTGCTGGCCAATGAAAAGATCGAGCAGCAGCTGGAGGAAATCAAACGATATAAGCAGCAGCTGGAGGAGGAAAATCTTTATTTGCTGGAAGAGCAGAAGCAGGCAGGCAATTTTTTTGACCTGATCGGCACCTCAGAGGAGATCAGGAAAGTGTACCGCCTGGTATCTCAGGTTGCAGCTTCCGATTCAACCGTTCTTTTGCTGGGAGAGACAGGTACGGGCAAAGAACTGGTCGCAAGGTCCATACATGAAGCTTCTTCCCGGAAAGATAAGCTCATGATCAAAGTGAACTGTGCTGCGATGCCGGCCAACCTGATCGAAAGCGAATTGTTTGGTCATGAGAAAGGCAGCTTTACCGGGGCGACGGACCGGCGCCTGGGCAAATTTGAGCTGGCCAATAACAGTACGCTTTTCCTGGACGAGATCGGAGAGCTTCCGCCTGACTTGCAGGCCAAGCTGTTGCGCGTGTTGCAGGAACGGGAGATCGAGCGCATAGGTGGTAAAGGAACCATAAAAGTAAATGTCCGCATTATAGCTGCCACGAACAGGAACCTGGAGAAGGAGGTAGGAGCCAGCCGTTTCCGGAGCGATCTTTTCTATCGCCTGAATGTGTTTCCTATTACCTTACCACCATTGCGTAAGCGAAAGGAGGATATTCCTGCGCTGGTATCCTATTTTATTGAAAAATATTCGAGGAATGCCGGCAAGCAGATATCCAATATTTCGAACAGTGCCATGCAGAAACTGATGTCCTATTCCTGGCCGGGGAATATCCGCGAGCTGGAACACCTGATCGAGCGAACAGTTCTACTGACCAACAGTAAAACAATACGGAATGTACAATTGCCGTCTTCCGGCCAGGAGCTGCACCCGGATGGAAGCGACGGAAAGATCCGGCCACTGGAGGATATGGAGCGTGACTATATCCTGAAAGCGTTGAAAGCATCCGGTGGCCGGATCTCGGGAAATTATGGGGCTGCACTGAAGCTAAAGCTGCCTGCCACAACCCTGATATCCAAAATGAAAAAGCTGGGTATCCGTAAGGAGCATTTTATTGTTACAGGTACTAATGCGGATTAAGATTTCGTCTTTAAGATGCTCCCTTTTTCCTTGTCAGATCAAGTTTCCCCGAAGTAAAAGCCCAATAGGTCCATAGACCGGCGCATAATACCAGCGAAATGCCCGGCAGTATAAAAGAGCAGGCGAATGCGGCGAGGTGCACCGGAAGGCCATACAGATAGTTTCGACGGATGGCTTCAACTCCCTTTTGTGTGATCTCAGGTCGCAACAGCTCTTTGTTCTTACTGGCGATCCACCACAGGAGATTAAAGGAAAGATTGATCAGAACAAACAATCCGGTATAAATGGCAACGACTACTTTGGCCGAAGAGCTGTTGAGGTAAAGAGCCAGCAGGGCCGTCGGGTACGATATGCAGGTGGCCAGGAAAAGGATCAGTCCGTTGCTGAACATAAGCGCTGTCGTACGCTTATAAATCTGTTTGAATAATTTGTGGTGATTGACCCACATGATGAAGATGCTGAAAAAGGAAAGGGCGAAAGCCAGGAAGGAAGGCCATTCTTCTGAGATTTTTTTCAAAAAATCCGACGGGTTGTGAAAGCTGTCCCTGGCCGGCACATGCAGTTCCAGTACCAATAGGGTGATCGCAATGGCAAATACCGCATCACTGAATGCTTCTATTCTTGCTGTTTCTTTTTCCATGTTCTAAAAATCGGGGTATTATTGTTACGGGTTGCCGGGATGGTATGCCGGATCTAATTGATGCCGGTACTCCGGATGTTTTTTTATAAACCCGGAAACGAACGGACAATAGATCATTACAGGCCTTTTGATACTTTCTGCATAGGCAAAAGCTTCTTGGGCAAGTGCTGTTGCAATACCCTGCCCTTTCAACTGCTCGGGGACATAGGTGTGCATGAAGGCGATGCTGCGCTTATAAAAACGGTATACCAGGTAAGCTTTTAGTCCGTTTGTTTCATATTCTAATTGTTGTTCGCCGGAGTTATTTGTAATGATTATCATGGCTTACCCATTTAAAGTTTAGTTGTAACCGGACTGTATGCCCAGTTTCTTCATCTTTGAATATAGTGTTTGTGCAGGAATTCCCAGAAGAACGGCCGCCCCGGAACTCCCGGAAACTCTTCCGTTAGCCACCTTCAGCGCTTTCAGGATATGGTTCTTTTCCATTTGCTCGAGCGTTTCTATGCCACCTGCCGCCGGCGAGGGGCGCAGCAGTTGTTCCGGCAGGCTGATCTCGGTTATCTGACTGGATTCGGCCAGGATGACCGATCGTTCTATGGTGTGTTCCAGCTCGCGGATATTGCCCGGCCAATCGTAGTTGGACAGGGCCTTTAACACCGGGTCGCTGACCTGGTTAACCAGCTTTCCCGTTTTCTGAGAAAATTTATGAAGGAAATGGTGCACGAGCGCCGGGAGGTCTTCCTTGCGGCAGCGCAAGGGGGGAAGCTCAATCGGAAATATATTCAGACGATAATACAGGTCCAGGCGAAAGCGTCCTTCGGCAACCTCTTTTTCCAGGTTCTTGTTCGTGGCTGCAATAATACGCACATCGATCTTTGCCGTTGTTGCGCCTCCTAATGGTTCTATTTCCCGTTCCTGCAATACCCTCAATAATTTCACTTGCGCCTCCAGGCTCAGTTCGCCAATCTCGTCCAGAAAGATGGTTCCCCCGTCGGCCCGTTCAAACTTGCCGGCCTTTTTCTGATTGGCACCGGTAAAGGCTCCGCGCTCATGTCCGAATAACTCTGATTCCATAAGCGCGAGTGGCAAAGCAGCACAGTTTACCGTAATAAAAGGGCGGCTGCTACGGCGGGAGAGTTTGTGTACTGCCCGGGCAAACTGCTCTTTGCCGGTGCCGCTTTCTCCCAGGACCAGTACCGATGTAGTAGCGTCGGCTACGGCCTGCACCTTTCTCAGCGCGGCAGCAATGGCTGTGCTTTCGCCGATAATATCCGTTCCCAGGTCTGCAATGCCATTGCTGTCCTTATTTTTGATCACACCTGTTTCCACATCATAACGGTAGCATGCAATATCCAGCATCACAAACAGATCCCGTTCCCGGAACGGCTTAACCAGGAAGCCATAAGGCTGGGTTGCCTTGGCTGCTTCCAGGGTGCGCTCATTGGTATTGGCCGATATGTACAGGAAAGGTATTTTCTGATCCCGCAGTTCTTTGGCAAGATCGATGCCGCTGGTTGGTGTTTTGAGCGTGATGTCCAATAGTACCCAATCGGGCTTTTTAAGCGGGATCAGTTTACGGGCCTGCTCTACCGAAGCCGCGATCCCACAGATCTCATAACGCCGCTTCATCAGCATCAGCCGCAGATCGTTGGCTACGATAAATTCATCTTCAACAATAAGAATTTTCTTTCTCATCTGTTTATTGAAAGAGGTTTAAAGGTTCTTTATGAAGGGTGCGGCATTTGAACCGGACGGCAACCGCTACGCCAGTTTCCCCGCTTTCCAGAAGGAAATCGCCGTCGAGCTGGCCGGCAAGGCCCCGCATCAGGCTCATGCCCAGCGAATCGTGTTCGTCCTCCTTGATTTCAAAACCAATCCCGTTGTCACGGATGCTTAGTGTACATTGGTCCATAGTTGTTCTTTCAAAAATTACTTCTATAGTGCCGTGCCTGTTTCCCGGGAAAGCGTGCTTCATGGCATTACTGACGGCCTCGTTTAAAATCAGGCCCAGCGGCACTGCCTGCGCCGGATCAAGAAGGACGTGGTCGCTTTTTACGATCAGCCTGATCTTGCTTTCCGTTTCAAAACATTCCCGCATATAGCTCATTAGTTCTGATATATACCAGTTCATATCGATGCTGCCCAGGTTTTCCGTCTGGTAAAGCCGTTGATGAATGAGCGACATGGCATGCATGCGGTGCTGACTGTTCTCAATGGCGGCAATGGCATCCTGGCTATCCAGGTACTGGCACTGGCTGTTCAATAAGCTGATCACGATCTGTAAATTATTTTTAACGCGGTGATGGACCTCCCTCAGCAGCCATTCCCGGTCGTCGATCAGTTTTTTTAATGCTTCGTTCTGCCGGTTGATCTCGTCCTGCTTGGCAACCAGCTTTATATTGGTCCGTTTTTTTAACCGGTAGCGGTTGTAAAGTAATGCAAGAAAAACAATGAGCATGCAGATGCTCCCTACAATTACATTGCGTAAAGCGGCAGCATTCCGGATGGTGGCTTCCTGTAATTGGTTTTTTTGCGTCAATAGCTTAATATTCTTGTCCTTTTGCTCTGTTTCAAATTGAAGCTGAAGTATGCCCATCTGTCTTACCCGGGTAATATTGGTCATGGAATCCGAGAGACTTTTGAAATTACGAAAATGCAGCAGTGCGCCGGCAGCGTTCCCCAGTGCGGAATCCGCACGATACGCGAGGTATTCACCTTCTATCTGTGTAGGCAGGGAAAGCCGGGTTTGTGGTACCCATGCATCAAATTGATCCAGCAGCGGAATGCCTGCCCCAAACTGGCCGGTAGCCTGCAGATAGCTGACCATATTGAGCCTTACGGTCTGCTTTACAGACTCACTCATATCCGGACGTTCATACAGGGCGGCAAGCTTCCTGTAGTATTGCTCCGCCATGTGATACTGGCGCAGGGCCAGGTAGTTTTTGAGATAGATGATTTCGGTTTGCGGAGATTCGATATCAGTTGCAGTTGTTTTGAATCTGTGTGACGCTGCCAGGGAGTCCAGGCTTTGCCGGTACTCGCCTTTGTTATACAGGGCATCCGCCATGTTTAACAGCAATTGTTTGACCGCTGCCGTATCGCCCGAGCGGGTTGCAAGGATAAGGCCATGCTTGTAATAGCCGATGGCCTGATCGTCGTATTGTACCGCCTGGTAGTTTAAGCCAACCCGGTTATAGATGGTAACCATCAGGGGGCCTTGCTCGTGCAAGGCGTCTCCTGTTTGCAGGGCCATCAGGTTGTACCGCAACGATTCCACGAAGTTGTTTGCACCCTGGTAAGCCAGCCCTAACAGAGAGTACACGCCATGAAGACGTTTATAGCCTGTTTTTTTATAAAGAGACAGGGATTCGTTCAATACTTTTATTGCCTGATCGTACTGCCGGTTAAATTGCAACAGATCGCCGATGAATTCTTTCAGTTGTGCAACGGCGCTGGTATTGCCCAATTGCGCAAAGATTGCCGTACCCTCCTCATAAAGCCTGATCTTAACAGGAAGGTCTGAGGTAGTATTGCCATAAGTGCCGCCGAGTTCTATAAGCGCTTCTGCCTTTAACTGTGGCGTTCCATAGGCGGACAGTATCCGGACGGCTTCCAGGCTTGGAGCCCTTGCCTTTTGTGCTTCGCCCATCTGCCGGTATACTTTTGCGAAAAGTAACTGGCTGATACCGGTGCCGGCCGTATATTTCAATTTAAGGCTTAACGTTTCTATTTGTCCGGCGATAAACGAAGCCATTTGCATATCTTCCGGGTTCGCTCCCGGCTTGTCCATATAACGTTCCGCTTCTTTTTTTAAAAAGGAAATGGTAGCGGTATCAGCATCTTGTTTTGTTGTGCGATCTGTTATTTCCTGGCGGTCCGCATGCGACTGTGCATAAAAGACTATTGGTGTTATCGAAAATAACACCAATAGAAACAGGCGGCAATAAATAGAGCAGTTTCTCATTGTTCCGGTTTGGCAGTAGTGGCTATGCCCTGAAGATAACAAATTACAATGGCTACTCCCGGGATGATGATAGAGCTGATGCCCAGCCACCTGGCCAATATTGCACCGGCAATGCAGCCTGTCAAGAAACCTCCGATGGTGATGATTTGCTTCTTAAAGCTTAACAGGGACACTTCCTCTTTGCGCCAGCCTTTGCGGATCAGACTACCCAGGTCGAGCGAGGCCTGGGTAACATTGCCGGTCATCATCGTGGTAGGTCCGTGGGTTTCTTTTGCAAACAGCTTCCCAAATGCGTTCTGCAGGCCCAGTGCAAACACGGTGGCCATAACAATCAGGTACAGGTACACTTTTTCCATGGGTCCCGGTTTAAAAGAAAAAAATATACCGATTAAGCCACAAATGATCAGCAACAAGCCTTCCGTCAGCAGTATTTTATATTTATGGTTCGTTTTTTCGACAAGCCAACCACCCGCCATTACGGCAAGCACAAATACCGGGAAGGTAATCAGTTTGATCCAGGAGTCGGCATTTCCCGCCCCGGAAGAAACCTGTGCAGCAAACACGATAAAGTTGCCGGTGACATGCGCCGAAAAAATGGAGTCTCCCTCCACGAAGGTGGCAGTGTCGCAAAAGCCGGCGACCCAGGAAAGCAGAAAGGTTACCCAGCCAATACTATGTTTCTGTTCGATCATTACCTTTAATTTAATCATGTTAAAAGAAGCGTTTTACCTTACTTACTCCAGGTGCGCCCGCAGCATCCAGGCCATTTTTTCGTGGGTCTCCATAAGACCGGTGATATAGTCGCTGGTACCTGCATCACGAAAAGCGGTGACATATTCGTTGATGTTCTCCCGCAGGTGGATCAGGATGCTTTCATGATCAGCCAATAATTCTTTTATATATCCCTGGCTGTCATTTTTTTCGCGGGACTGTTCAGTAAGGTGGGTCAACGCGAGGTATTCCTTTAAAGTTGCCGGAGGATAATGCCCCAGGGAGCGGATACGTTCTGCCACTTCATCAACAATTTCTTCCAAAGCCTTGTATTGGCGCTCAAAAAAAAGATGCATGCTGTGAAAGTCAGGCCCGGTTACGCACCAATGCGCTTTGCGTGTTTTGGTGTATAGCACAAATTCGTCCGCAAGTATTTTCCCCAGGGAATGGGATACCTCCGCGAGGTATTGTTCTTTGATCCCGATAGAAGGCTTCATGTTGTTGTTATAATTGGTTAAAAATAAGATTGTCCAGTGAATAACGCCCTGCGCCTGTAAAAAGGAGGAGCAACAGGCAAATGGTGTACATATAAGGCACATCCCGCACCTCCACGCTATCCTTGCGGTGTACTACAAAATACCCGATGGCTGTGACCCCGATGGTGGGCAGGACTGCCAACCGGGTTCCGATGCCCAGTATGATCAGCAAAGGAACAACCGTATCGGACAGGGAAGCCACCAGCCGGTTCAGCTTATCAGGAAGATGGAGCGGATTAGGTACCTGTTCCCGCTGCCCGTTTTCAACCCTGAATTTTTTCATTCCGTGTACACGAAACAGCTCCAGCGCCAGCAGGCACCGGAAGCCCAGCAGGGCAGCGTTATTGAGGTTGCTGCCCACATCGGAGTATAAAATGGTTTTCAGTATCTCTATCATAGCTTTTATATTAAAAGGCGAAGCAGGAGCAGCCGAATGCCCCCCAAAAGGCGGTATAGTTAGTGACGGGTATATTGCGCATCCTGGCCTGGTCATGGTCGTGCCCATGTACATTACAACTCCCCGAGCAAGAATGTATCTGTGCCGTGACGCCGGCATTGCTATGGCTGTGGCCCGTATCGGCATAGTGTTTGGCGGAATAATATCCCCCGTTTGTGATTACGGGCGACCAGTCGGGTAATACGGGGATGGCAGGAGGGGCATGGGTTGCAAAATCATCTTTTGCATAGACGATCTTCCCGCCTACAATGGTTAGTACGGATTCAATGGATTTGATCGCTTCATCGGCGGTATGGAAAAAATCGTCGTCCAGCACGGCCAGGTCTGCCAGGTAGCCGGCTTTGATCATGCCCTTAGTATGCTGTTCGCTGGAAAACCAGGCGCTACCTTTGGTGTACAGTTCCAGGGCCGCTTCGCGGTCCAGCCGGTTACCATCGCCGTAAAGCTGCAGCCCACCAACGGTTTTGCCGGCAGAAAGCCAGTATAAGGCTACCCATGGATTGTAGCTGCTCACACGGGTAGCATCAGTGCCGGCGCCTACCGGTACACCGGCATTCAGCATTTTCTTTACAGGGGGCGTATAGGCAGCCGCAGTTGAGCCATAGCGGTCGGTAAAGTATTCACCCTGGAAGGCCATGCGGCTTTGAATGGCGATACCACCACCCAGCGCTTTTACCCTTTCTATATTACGCTCATCGATCGTTTCTGCGTGGTCAAACATCCACACCAATCCATTGAAGGGAATATCCCGGTTCACCTTTTCAAACACATCGAGAAAACGGGAGATGCTTTCATTGTAGGTAGCGTGCAGGCGGAAAGGCCAGCGTTTTTCCACCAGCAGCCGTACCACCTTCTCCAATTCCTGCTCCATAGTGAGCGGCAGCTCCGGGCGGGGCTGCAGGAAATCTTCAAAGTCGGCGGCCGAGAATACCAGCATTTCCCCGGCGCCATTGTGGCGGTACATATCGTCGCCCTGGCGCAGCTTTACAGTACCAGTCCAGTGATCAAAATCCTCATACTCCTGTTTGGGCCGCTGGGTAAACAAGTTGTAGGCAATGCGCACGGTTAGCTGATCCTTTTCGTGCAGATCGGTGATGACCTGGTAGTCCTCCGGATAGTTCTGGAAACCGCCACCGGCATCGATAACACTGGTAATGCCAAACCGGTTAAGCTCGGTCATAAAATGCCGGGTAGAATTTACCTGGTGTTCGTAGGAGAGCTTGGGACCTTTGGCCAGCGTGGAATATAAAATGAGCGCGTTCGGGCTGGCAAGAATAAGCCCGGTGGGTTCCCCCTTGCTGTTTTTCTGGATCTGTCCCCCTGGAGGAGCGGGGGTATCTTTTGTAAAGCCTACTGCACGCAGGGCAGCACGGTTTAAAAAAGCGCGGTCGTAAAGATGCATGATAAACACCGGGGTGTCGGGAGCTATCTCATTAATCTCCTCTAAAGTAGGCATGCGCTTTTCGGCAAACTGGTGCTCTGTCCAGCCACCGACCACTCTTACCCATTGCGGAGCGGGTGTAATGGCTACCTGGTTTTTCAACATGCGCAAAGCATCTGCCAGGGATGGTACGCCATCCCAGCGCAGTTCCAGGTTGTAGTTCAAACCACCCCTGATCAGGTGAATATGAGAGTCGATCAAACCGGGAATCACCCGTTTGCCCTTTATGTCGATGGTGGTTATGCCTTCGCCGGCGTATTGGTTCATGATCGGCGCGTCATCACCTACCGCAATGAATTTTCCCTCTTTGATAGCAACAGCTGTTGCAATAGGAAGGTGGGTATCTACGGTGTGTATTTTCCCGTTATATAAAATAAGGTCTGCCTTTTTCATGACGGTATTATTTTAGTTTTTAAAAGTTGCTATGGCTTCTTTGATGCCTTGCCCGGCAGTAGTAAAAAATGCCGGTCCGGCTAAAAGAATGGCTTTGGTGACCGGTTTGGCATGCGATAATTTTTTCTCTTTTAAATAGCGCTCAGTACGGTAGGCTTCAATAATCCCCCGGGCCACATTGCCTGCTACCAGAGCTGTAGGAGAGTCGATGCCCCCATCCTTAATATCGCTTGCAAAGGCGAAGCTGCTAACGCCCAGCTTCAGGGCCTCGCGACAGGCCACGCTGCCTATGGAGACCATAATGTCGGGGGAGAATTTACTCCGGTCGCCCAGGCCGATCAACAGCAACCGGGATGCCTTAAGTGTCCCTTTCGCTGGTTCGATCAATATGGTTTCATACAAATGACCCGTAAACTTCCCCGTTTTCCGGAGCTCGGTGATCTGGCCTTTTAAGGCTTCGTCCAGATGCACCATTCCGTTCAGTGCTGCGGGTAAAGCCGGCGGATTAAAAATGTCGCCTTCCGTATATTCAAATACACAGGCTATCTGTAAAGGTGCTGCGGCAGCCGAAGGCCCCTGTACCAGCCCCTCGATAGCGAGTCCATCTACGGTACCCCAAACTTTTGCGGTGCCTATGGGTGTGGTAGGAGCAGGAGCTGCTGCGGGTTGTTGTGCGTTGGAGGCAAACCCGGAAAAAATAACCAGGAGCGCGATAGCAGTGCTCCGGAAAGTATTTTTAGGATTGATGCTGCGGTTCATAATCTGCTTATTTTAGTATTTAAAATTTGAAAGAAAGTCTGGAATTGATAAAAAGGCCATCCCTGTGTGTGGTGATGATATCTTTAATGAATGCACCTGTTTTGAAATACTGAACACCGGCATTCAGGGAAACGAACTTGTTGAAATTATAGACCACGCTGGCGAGATAAGCCGTGCCGATATATCTTTTAGAAGAGGTTGCACCGGGGAGATTGAAGCCTCCGCTGGGCCTGTATAAGCCATCCTGGAGTGAATAGCGCCAGTTTAGCACCACATCTGCCTGAACAACCATTTTGGCATTTGGATTCAATGTAACATAAGGGTGAATGTCGATTAGATTAACAGGGCCGATCTGGGGGCTGAAACCGAAATATCCACCCTTGGGGTAAAGTGGGTTAAAAGATTGAAGGTTGCCATCGCCGCTCTTGCGATCGCCCGAAATATAGTCGTTACGCAGGTTGAGGGAAGGTTTGTATTTCAGGCCCTCAAATAAATAACCAATATCGGCTGAGCCTGTCCAGGCGGTGATCTTACCGGCTCCGAACGTTCCCCACTGCAAGGCGGCTTCAAAGTTGTAAATAAAGCCGCCACCGTACTTCCAGATCCTGGTACCTACTGTATGCCGGGTTTCGTTCTGAACACCTTCTTCAAACGCAGCGGCGTCGCGCTTTATACCCAGATAGTAGAGGTCGAGGTTGGCTGCTTTTTTTACGATGAATTTTGAATAGAGACCCGACAGGTTGATTTCCCGGCTTGGCTTATTGTCGAATACGCCAGTGTTGACCGTATCCGCCATCATGACAAAGGCATCGATCTGTGCGTTTGCTCTGGTATACATCAGCTTTCCACCTGTAAAGTAAAGCCGCAGGTTGGGGCCTTCCCGTACGGAGATGAGGCGCCCGCTTCCATAATCTAATTCCTGCCTGCCCAACCTTGCTGTCAGATTCGATTTGTCCGTGCTGATGATCTTTGTATCAACAAAAAGATTCTGCAGGTTTAAATGATCTTCGTCGATAGGCCGGGGGCCATTCTTACGGCCGCTTTCCCAGGCGCTGCGCAATTGGCCAAAAAGTCGGAACCGTTCTCCCAGGTGCAGGTCTGCATGGAGGTCGTAGCGCTGCAGTAAAAAATTATTATGCCCGATCCCCAGCCTTCCCCAATCCTCGTTATTAAAATCCACGTATTCTGCCCTTGCCGATCCGCCAAATGAGATATATGTTGTTCCGTTTTTTGAAAGAGGCGTATATTTTACCCGGTTATAGAAGGTTCGTGCAGAGTCGGCAAGTTGCGAATAACTTTCATCAAAACGCATCAGCTTAAACGACTGGCCAAGCGCCTTCATCCGTTGAATGCCAAGGCTCGCCGATATCAATAACAGTATCCTGATAAATGTTATTCGCAACGGGTAGAATTTTTAGTGGTTCAGCATGTGATGTGCATAGTGGATCCCGGTGCCATAGGATCCGCCATATTTTTTCATAAGGTCAGTAACGGCCACATAGGTTTCTGTCCGCGCCCAATCCCGCTGGAGCTCCAGTATGTACTGGATCGCTGTCATAGGAATAGCGCCGGCCTGGATCATACGTTGTACGGCACGCTCGTGTGCTTCGGTACTTACATCGCCACAGGCGTCAGTGATTACGTAAACAGTATAACCTTCTTCAATGGCGGAGAGTGCGGGGCCTACAATGCATACGCCGGTCCACAGGCCCGCCATAGCTAGTTTCTTTTTGCCCTTGCCGGTGATGGCTTTATATGCTGCTTCGTCTTCCCAGGTGTTCATACTGGTCCGGTCGATATAGCCGGACGTAGCTTGCGGATAAAATTCTTCGATCTCCGGGAATACGGGTCCGGAGAAACTTTGTTCCGCAACGGTGGTAACGACTGTAGCAACGTTAAAGATCCTGGATGCCCCAGCAATGATGGCAGTATTGGTGCGCAGCTCACTCAGGGCTATGCTCTTTGTGGCAAAGCCCATCTGGCCTTCAAAGTCGATCAGTACCAATGCATGGTTGTCCGGAGAAAGTAAATTAGAGGATGGTCTCATAATTGGAATTATTTATTGTTTGACCATTGTTTAGTCAATTTGAATGCCATAGTATACGCGTCTGTTTTTCAGTAAGTTACAGGGGGTGACATAGAATGTATATTTACGATATTTCGTATATTTATGAAATGAGGATAATGGTCGCACAGCTAGTTTGGGTAGGCTAAATAACCTGGCTGCGCTATTATGCCCTGGCATTCCTTTCTTTTACAAATTATCGATACATTGAGGACAAATACATTGCAATGACAGAACTGGAGATTGTCCAATATGCCCTGCAGCAGTTTGCGGCGCTGGACCAAAAAGACTTCACTTTGTCCAGCGAATACTGGAAGGTGCGGCGCTACAAAAAGGGCGAATACTATAATGAATACAGGTCTGTTTGCAGGCAGTTGGGTTTTATTATAGATGGTGTATTCCGGTCTTTTGTGATCAGTGAAAAAACCGGTGAAGAGAAAAATGTATTCTTCTATTCAAAGAACCAATTCGTTGTCACCTTCAAAAGCTTTATTAAACAGATTCCCTGTGATTATCATACCCAGGCAATGACGGATGCAACTGTTGTTTATATCTGTGTTTCTGATCTGCTGGCGCTTTACCGGCAGTCGCATAAATGGGAATCCTTTGGCAGGCTGCTGGCACAGGAAGCCTTTAATGTTGCCATTGACCGCACGGAAAGTCTTGTTTTCAAAACGCCGGAAGAGCGCTATGTACACCTGCTCGAGCACCACCCTGATATTCTCACCACAATCCCTTTGTACCATGTTTCCTCCTACCTGGGCATACAGGGGCCTTCCCTTAGCCGCATCCGCAAAAGAATTGCAGCCAAAGTCGAAAGATTTTAACTTAAGTTAAAGTGTTTGAGGCACCGGTAATGCAATTTTGTGTCGACAAATGTCCCACGATTGATTAAGGGATTTATGAATTTATTTCCAACTACTAAAACCAATAGATCTGATTATGCAAACAAAAGAACATACCATTACTGGTACTTTTTCTGTCGATAACGGGCAGAAAGTTTTTTACAGAAACTGGAAAGCGGTAGATAATCCCAAAGCGGTTGCCGTGATCGTTCACGGATTTAATTCTTATAGCGGCTACTACCATTGGGTGGCGGAACAGTTTACATTAAAGGGTATTGAAACCTATGCCATTGATCTTAGGGGGCGTGGAAATTCAGATGGCGAACGGTTTTATATAGCGGACTACAACGAGATCGTCGAAGATATCGATCATCTGGTCGGTATGGCGAAAAGTGCCCACGGGAATTTGCCCGTTTTTATACTAGGGCATAGCGCCGGAGGCGTGCTGTCTGCTTTGTATATGCTGGCGCACCAGGACAAGGTAAATGGCTTTATTTGTGAAAGCTTCGCTTATCGCGTTCCCGCCCCGGACTTTGCCATTGCCGTGCTGAAGGGACTAAGCCATATTGCCCCACACGTCCATGTACTCAAATTAAAAAATGAGGATTTTTCCCGCGATGAGGCCATTGTAGCTGCTATGAATGCCGATCCTCTGATTGCACACGAAGTACAGCCGACCAAAACGGTTCAGCAGCTGGCACTGGCCGATGAACGCTTGAAAAAGGAATTCCCAGCGATTCAATTACCCGTGCTTATTCTGCACGGTACTGCCGACAAAGCCACCAAACCGGAGGGTAGCCAGGAGTTTTACGATAGGACAGGCGCTACGGACAAAACACTGAAATTCTATGAGGGGCATTTTCATGACCTGCTTAATGACCTTGATAAGGAAATTGTGATGAATGACATTCTGGACTGGGTGAATAGCCGGGTTTAGACATTTTCAAGAGATTGTATAGACAGGTATGAGCCGGGATAGATCTATCCCGGCTCTTCGTTTAAGTGGGGAGCGGTACAAGCTTTGCGATGGGTTGGCTTTTCGGCGGTCTGCTACAATGAGCCTCACAGAAAGTAATATTTGAGCTTTACAGAAAGCAACGGAATGCTTTATTTCTGGAAATTTGTGCTGTAAATTTCACTCAATGGATATTTTGAAATTAAGTACGGACTGGGCTAAGGCGGAGTTGTTCTCTGCTAAAATAGTCGGCTTATTTAGCGTTGTGGTCTTGCTGAGTGCTGCCGGGTTTGCGTTATGGGGCAAAACGGCAATGGCCAAAGCCTTCGTAATACCGCTTGTGGTTTCAGGGCTTTTCCTTGTAGCGGTTGGGATTGGCTTGTATGCAGCCAACAAGCCACGTATAGAATGGTTTGTACAGGAATACCAAACAGATGCGGCCGGGTTTGTAAGTAAGGAAATTGCCCGCACCACCCAATCACAAAAGGAGCTGAAACTGGTATTTAAAATACTGCCCGCCATCGTTGTTGCGGCGGCACTTCTGCTACTATTTTTTCACTCGGTTAGTTGGCGTGCCATTACAATTACCGTTATCGCAACTGCTGCTTTCCTGATGGCAGTGGACAGTAATACCGAAGCCCGGAATAATACCTATCGGGAACAACTTTTGAAACTGCCAGGAATATGAAACAGGTAATACCCGGCATCGATGACTCATTCGTTTATAGCTGCAGCGCAGAGGGGCAATGGGGAAGCGAGCAATTTATCGCTGAGCATATCCTGGCCTTTCAGCTATCTGGTGAAACACATATTTTTCACCAGCAGGGAGCATTTGTGCTAAAGAAAGGCCGTTCATTATTAGCGCATCGTAATCAGTTCGCCAAAACGCTCAAAGTACCCGCTGCAGATAATGAATATAAGGCGGTTTCCATTATCCTGAAGAAAGAGGATTTGGAGAAATTCGCAATCGCCTGCAATATTACCTGTGACAAACGATATTCGGGTAAGAAGAATATTGTATTGAAGCCTGACGCGTTTCTGAAAAGTTACTTCCAGTCATTGGTTCCCTACCTGGAGCAGCCACAGAGCGGCAGCAAAGGAATGATCTTTTCAAAAATAGGAGAGGCCTTAGAATTGTTGCTAAACCTTAATCCTGGATTTAAAAATTTTCTGTTTGATTTTAGTGAGCCTCATAAAATCAACCTTGAAGCGTTCATGCTGAACAACTATCGATATAATGCACCGATAGAACATTTTGCAAGGCTGACAGGAAGAAGTCTTGCCGCTTTCAAAAGGGATTTTGTGAAAACGTTCGGAATCCCTCCCGCAAAATGGCTGAAGGAAAAGCGCCTTGAAGAAGCCTATCATCTGATCCATCAAAAGCATAAAAGGCCATCGGAATTTTATCTCGACCTGGGTTTTGAAAGCCTCCCGCATTTCTATACCTCATTCAAAAGTAAATACAGCGTTACGCCAACAGAGAGTTTAATCATCAAAAAATAATACAATGGAAATTGAGCAAAGAATACAGGAAGAGCAAGACCGCCTGGCTATACGCGAACTGGTCGACAGTTACGCCTATTGTGCCGATCAAAGGGATGCGGAGGGGCAAATGGCGCTTTTTACGGAGGATACGATATTTGAGGTCTATTACGATCCAAAGTCTGAAGTTGCCTCCCAGGTTATCCATAAAAGAGAAGATCTGTTCCCGGTATTCGATAACCTGAACAGTTATAATGCCACCATGCATTTTAACGGACAATGCACGGTAAAGCTAAACGGAGTAAGCGCAACCGGTATAACTTATTGTATGGCCCATCACCTTACCATAGAAGAGGGCAAGCAAAAATTTATGGTGGCTGCTATTCGTTATCATGACGAATTTGTAAAGCAGGATGGGAAATGGCTTTTTGCTAAGAGAAAACTTTTGGTCGATTGGATAGAGAATAGGTAGGAGTAATGATTGCGCTCAAAACTACTGGTAGTATTCGCTGTTATAGGGTGGCTTATTGGTAGGGGTAGCTCACGCTATTGAAAATCTGTTCAGAGCTGAGGTTGAACATTAAGATTGGAAAATTTATTATCCTACCGGGCTTGTAAATTTTTCAATATTTCTGCAATCTTTATAATTAAATCCGGGTCAATAGCTTCTTTTTGGTCCCGACCTGTTGCAATTGCCCTTAAATTACCTTCATCATCCTGCTCAAATACCAGTTCCTGGCCCAGCACGTTTACATAAAACTTATAATCGTAGGCGAACGTAACCAGTCGCCCATTCAGCAGCAATTCCTCGTTTCTGTAAGTTACTGGTAGCTCAAAAAAATGTTCCAATTTGTTTAAAATTATGGACTGCGAAGGTAGGTAAAGATGCCCTTTATGTTAGCAGGTTATTTTTAAAGCTTCCCAATGGTGGGATGTAAGCATGGCAGGAGCAATATGATCACTTCCCTGCATCAGAAATGTAAGCTATGGGGTATAGGCCGTTTACTGATGGTATAATTTATCGACGATATTAGCCAATAAAATTTAGGAGTAGGCGCCACTCTTACAATAAACTGATGGTGGCTACTATTTTATGTTGATTTCGCTACAGGAATTTCCCGGGCAAGTACGTTAAAATAATTGTAGCCTTTCCATAAATTCAAATTGCCGACAACATAAAATCTTCTTTTGGCTCTTGTTAGGGCAACATTAAGCATATTAGGCTTTCTCGAAGCCCAGACCCTGGCACCTGGCTTTGCTGGATCGCTTCCTAATACAAGAAATACAATATCAGCTTCTTTTCCCTGGAACGTATGGATTGTTCCGCATTTTATATGGTTATACCTATTGAAGGTTTGAGCGCATTTATCAGCTACTGATTTAAACGGCGAAATAATGAATATTTCATGTGAGGCATTCATTAGTTCTTCCATTTTTTCACGCAAAAACGTTATCTCTTCAGCAATAACATGGCCATTCTCAACGGAAGTACCTTTAACATCAAACCATTGGGAGTTGCCTAATGGCCAATCGAAAGCGGTATCTTTCACTACTTTAACCATCTGTCCGTTATAAGCAATCTTATTGGCGATATCAAACATTGGATTGTCGCACCTGCGATGAGCACGTAATGGAAAACCGGTCCAAACTGCGTCCTCTTCATCCTGTTCTGTCAGTAATGTACCCATCACAGAAACCCTGTCTGCAAGTACCTGAATAGAGCTCCTCAGTGGTGACCAATCCGTATCAACATTGAAAGTTCCGGTCAGTATATTTATCAGCTTTGAATTTACGGTTACTACTGGTTCTATTTGCTGCGGATCGCCAATGATAATGCATTTACGGCAACGATTAATAATCCCGGCAGCTGACTGTGGAGTGGCTTGTCCAGCCTCATCTATTAAGAGCCAGCCGATACTATCTCTGCTCATTGACTGAAACAGCCTTGACACCGAAGCCAGGCTGGTAGACACAGCCGGTACACAGAAAAAGAATGTTTGCCATAAACCTGCGGCAATATCACTACTAATGTTAACCTTACCGTCCAACATTTCCATAAATAAATTGAGATTGTTCCAAAACGGCTTGGCATTGCTTAAAATGGCATACTTATGTAGTTCAAGGCTTTTCAAAAAGATGTCCGACCTCAACTTATTAATCGTTACCGAAGACCAGGGGCATGTTTTATGAAACGTATCCTTGTCCTCAAAATAAGCAGTTACCAATTTTTCGTCCGGTATGTTCTCCAGGGGAATGTCATATTTTTTGTGAAGTAGCAATTTTCCGCGCTCGTATTCAGACCGATGCTGTTCCAAAGCCCTTATTACTTCCTGCCTCTTTCTAATCTTTCGCTCTGCTGCTTTGATTTTTTTCTCTACTTTATCTAATTGGTCCTGCTCTTCGTTCAACTGGTAAATGCTTTTATTAAGAACGAATTCATATTGTTCCTTTGTTTCCTTCCAAAGTTTATTGGCGGTTCTTTTAAAAAGACCAGGTTTACTTTGTTGATGCAAGGTAAGATCCTGTTGCGCAGCGGCAACTTTTTTGTTCGTACGTTGCAAAGCGTTAATAAACCGTTTTTCTGCGTGTCTCAATTCGTCTATTTCGTCGTGAAGGGCTTCAACCGCATCTGTTCCTTCCATTTGCAGATGTTGATCTTCAAAGAGTCGATATAACAGATCAAAATAGTGCCCGGCGTCCTTTTTAAAAGCCTCAAATTCAGATAGCAACTGTTTAAGTTCAGCGGCAACCTCGTAAAAGTGCTCCCTGCTTTCTTCAGTTCGATCATTGTCTTTTTGATACTGAAGTTGCAGATACTTCTTAAATCCAATACGATCGACGCCTGGATACCAGAAGTTATTTTTAAAGGCGTGTTTATTATCCGACTTTCCCAGCGCCACTGCCAGCAGTCCCCAGTTTTTCGACTGGAGGAGATCCGTTGTCTGATCTGCAAAATACTCCGCTTCATTAAAGTAGTGGGTGTCTATTTTGTTCAGGGAGGGGAGCTCCTTGGATATATTCTCTACGGCTGCGTTATTATTACTCGCCACTACTATACCTGTATCTGAAAAGAGTAAGTTATCTGGTGTGTAGTAGTAAAATGTAAAATCAGCGCGCTCAATCTTTTGGGCCTTTCCAAATAGACTTTCAGCGCCATGTTTCAGCAGTTTTTTTGCGCGCATGACAACGATATCTGCAACAATATCCGACAATAGGGTGGTTTTCCCGGTACCGGGTGGCCCATTTACACCTATCAGTCCATCACTACTTTTCAATGTGGAAAGACAGGCTGTCACAGCCGCCAACTGTGCACTATAAAGCCCATGCCTGGGATTCGAAGGCCATCTGCCCGCTGGCAATTCTTTTACATCAATTCTTCTCCAAAAGGCATCTATATCACTAAGCATGTCCACCCTTTCCAGACGTGACAAATCAGTTGTCAGCAATTGCTGCAAACCTTTGCCATATTTTGGATTGGCAATAAGCCCGTTAAGGTCCTTAAGGTAAAAACTATTTAAAAAAGCTACATCCGGCCTGCTGTGTTTAGATACCTTGACGGATTGGATAAATATCGCTTTTTCCCAACTGAGCTTTTTAAGGCCGAGTTCGTCCAGTACATCCAGCTCTTTTTTCAAAAGCGGCCAGGTAATTACAGAAGATTCCAGATCTTCCAGCCGCTGAGCGGAAGGGTTTAGACCAAATCGGTCCTTAAAGGCCTGCTGTGTTTTGTCCAGCTCATCGTCAATTACGGAAAGTGACTTTTTGTTTTGAAGGCATAGAAGGCCATGAAGGTGGGCCGCTTGAAGGTAACCGTTGTCTGCATTGCATCGTCCATCCTCATTTACAATCATTATAGCCATGCAGGTATAGCCGCTTACCTTTTCCTCGAATTGATCTTCCTCCGATGGTTTATAACCAATTGTTTTCTCAATTCTATCGACTACTTGCTCTTTTGCTACCCTGCCTATAAACACAATATGGTGCCAATTATAGTTTTCATTTCTTTCCTGCTCCAGTTCCCAGGGTAATGGCATGTTTGGCTGAAACAGCTCAGTACTTGATGATATGTCGGGGAGATTAAATATCTCTATTGCTCTCCAAAAATTTAATATGGCTTTTTGATTGGTAGGCATCTACGTGTTTGGGTTAATTATACTTCTTGATCTTCAACGAGTTGATACTGCTTGTATAGATATTCCTGTGGTCAACTGCTGCCTATTGGGCTTCTGCAATTAGATCAAGCACAGGAAACGTTAAGTTCAAAAATCTATAGTTAACAAATATATAAAAGTATTGACATTCAAATTAGCCGGGTGGGATGCTATAATGCTATTATTGTGAGAGGTACTATAGTCAATAATAGAAAATATTAACACGTTCCATAAACTCCCCTTTATGTTCAAGAGTATAATTTCCAAATAATTTGGAAAATATTGGAGCAAGCTCGATGCCTGCGGCTTTGCTTATTTCTTTTGTCTTTGCTCGGATGTGAAGTAAAGTCTCGTTTTTTACCAGTGTTTCTATTGAGCTTTTAAGTGAGGGAAGACCTTCTATGTACAAAGGATGCCTGTTTTTTTCTTTTGTGGTCGACATGTCTTCAAAAACCTTCCGGGCGGCTCTGCTTACTTTCCCTGCGGTAATAATGATCGTTTTATCCGCTTTATACTTAACGGTTCTATATCCCAATGGATGTGCATCGCCCGCTTCAAAATTTCTATCTTTAAGTTCTAAGATCCATATTTTACCCATAAACTGTACAACACAGTCAACCTCTTCTCCGTCTTCTGCTAAACTCCAAATTATGCTCTTTTCGGAGATGCCATTTTCTACTAATGCTTGAGTAACCAGGATTGTCATCCAATGACTACTCAACGTTAATTTTCTACCCAGAGTGGTTAACATATAGCTTTCTTGCAACAACTCGTCTTTAAAACTTCTCCCACAATGAGGGCAGCTTAATATGTCCTTGCCTGGAAGTGTTAACTCATCAAATGATCGAATCATTGCAATTGGTGCCGACTTTTTTCGGCAAGTGACGGTATACATTTTGTCAACTAAGCCATGGTTGGAAAGCTCCTCGATTTTATCTAAATAGAGTTCCCTTTGTTCGCCTTTTATATCATTTTTTTTCAGTGGACCTGCTTCCGCTATTTTAAGCAGAAGATCTCTATTCGGCTTATCTGAAAGCAAAATGGCGCCTTTAACTTCGTCTGTCAATAATGATGCGTAGGTAAAGCCTTTATCAAATGATACCTTAGTGTCAATTTTGTTGTTGTTTGAAGATGTGTACCATTTCAAATTCATGTGACGCACTTTACGTCCATCAACTTTTGATTTCAGAACATTTGAAAAAGTGGTTGTATATTTCATCAAACGTTTTAGGCCACTGGCTACGTCGGTTGTAATGATACCCATTTCAATTTTGGCTTCTCCAGTCCAACCAGAGCCATTGTCCATAATATAGATGAGATCCTCATTGTCAATAAAAATATCACCCCTGTATACAAAAGATTCCCGGCCATTAATATTATAGTAACCGAGCCAATTTAGGGTTTCTTTATCCAATTTTGTAATTCCTGCACTCGAAAGCAATGTTAGCTTTGATTGCCAAACGGCAGATTTATACCCAGCTTCATTCATTCCCTTTATAACTTTTACAAAATTATCCGAGCCTAGATCTATTCTGGCATAGCAATTAACAATTTCAATCATTCTTATTCTGATTTGACAATAGTATTTATTTTAGACAAATCTATTCTTTTTCCGTATGCGGAAGGTCTATCTATTTTCTGGGGAGTGCACGATTTACACTGGGTTGACTTTTATAGTGGGGCGTACCTAATGAAAAAAAGTTTATCTGCGAGTTAGAAGTCAACAGGACACTAACTACATTAGTTTGATTTGGTTATCTACTACATCCACAGTTGCAAACCAGTCAATACACCCAAATACACATAATACTCCAGCTTCTCCCTCAGCATAGCCAGGGCCTTCGTCATATGTGCCTCAACCGTTTTTATAGAGATACCCATTTTTTCAGCCACCTCCTGATTGCTCAGGTTGTATTCACGGCGCAACAGGAATACATGACGACATTGCTCCGGCAACATTTGTACGCATTCGTTTATTTTCAAATTCACTTCCTTTGCATCTAGCTTTTCTAGCGTTTCGTTGCCTGTTATTACAGGCATATGCTTATCCTCCTGGGAAACGGTCTGGCCACGATCGCTGGCTTTCTGATGCTTCAGTATCTTATACTTCAAAATACCTTTTAGGTACAGTAGCGGGTTATCCTGCACCTTTTCTTTCTTGTAGTAAAAGGTAAGAAACGTATCCTGTACAATTTCCTCCGCAGCCTCCAACAGTCCCGTTTTATTATAGGCAGTTTTAAGCAGACCAACGGAATGCCGCTTATACAATTGCTCAAAAGCCATTTCATCGCCCTCTTTAAATCGGGCCAGCAATCCATTGTCAATATGTGATACTACAGCAGTAATAGGTCGCCATTTAATAAATGCAAATTAATTAAATATTAAATTCTGGTAAAAAATAAAAAAAGTTGCCCTAGAACATAGGGTTGCCTTCTTTTTGGGGGATTATATATAGTAGGAGGTCATTATTTCATGAACAAAGAACGCTTAGGTTACTTACTGGATCAGTACGAGGGTGGACACGCCACTCCGGAAGAACTGGCGGAGCTGGATGATTTTTATGACCGCCTGGGCGATCCGGAATTAGAATTACCCGCGCACATACGGCTTAACATGAAAGCGTATACACAGGAGCGGTTTCGAAAGTTGGTGGCGATCATTGACCAACAAAAGCCGATTAAGCGAAACAAAAGGCGAAATGTTCTACTGAAGGTTGCCGCCGCTGTCATCTTAATAGTGTTAACCGGGTTACTATATACCTTGATACAGAATAAGTTTTCTCATGTAAGCGAGCCGCCGGCAGTAGTATCCTATGATGTAAAAGCCGATCAGGCAACCAACAGCCGCTATGTGCTGCTGCCCGATGGTTCCGTAGTGATACTACACGCTGGTAGCCGTATTACCTTCGATACCACCAATTTCAATGTTGCAACAAGGAATGTAACCCTTACCGGTGAGGCCTATTTTGATGTAAGGCATAACCCGGAAAAACCATTTGTTATTAAGGTCAACGATCTTATTGTTACCGTGCTAGGCACTGCTTTTAATATAAAGCAGACGGATGATAGTGTAGCGGTTACTGTTACTCGTGGTAAAGTACAGGTAGAAAGCAACGACAAGTTGCTGGCGGTACTTACCCCAGGCAAACAGCTTACCACAGTAGATCGTACGCGCCATGCCGGGTTAACCAATGTGCCAATAGGGCCCGTTATAGCCTGGATGCGCGAAGGCTTGCATTTTGAGAATACGACGCTCGGTGACGCGGTGGCGCAACTAAAAAGCCGTTACAGCGCGGAAATAACTTTAAAGACGGCAGGCATAGAACATTGTTCTATTGCTGTGGTAACGGCATTCAAGGGTACCGAATCCTTGCATGATATATTGGATGTTATCTGCGCCACTTTGGGCGCTTCTTACGAAGACAAAAACGGGCACATAGAAATTACAGGAGAACCGTGTACGCAAAGGTAGTAACATAAAAAGTCCCCCTTCTTGCTGTGCTGGCGTGTCGGGGGACTAGTTTCAAATACAAAAAATTCAAAACATTAATGCAAAGATTAAGAAAAACAGCCATCCGGCGATGGCAGTATTACCTTTTTTATGCCACTGTGTTAGTCGCTATGCTGTACCCGCAGCTAATACAAGCGCAAATCGGTAGCAAGGTCATTACTTTTCAAGCAAAGGACGAAGCCCTTAGTAGTGCTATTACCCGGTTATCAAAGACAAGCGGTATTAACATCAGCTATCCCATTTCGGAAGTAAAGTCTTACAAAAAGATAAACCTTCCTGCTGCCAGCCGCACAGTGCTGGAAACATTGAAGGCACTGCTGAAAGGAACCGAGCTAGATTGCAAGCAGGTATCAGAGATGCTGGTAGTGTTTCGTAAACCCAAAGTACAGGCCGAACTAACCACTAAGAATCTCATAAGCATCACTGGTAAGGTAGTAGATGAAACCGGCCAACCTTTGCCCGCCATAACTATACTGCTACAAGGCACTAGCCGAGGCACTACTACTAATGGAAGTGGCTCTTTTGAGTTGGACTATGTACCGGAAGATGCACCCATTACTGCTCAGGGGATTGGCTTTCATGCACAAACCTTTTATGCAACCCCAGTAATGGTATTACGCCTCAGCCGCTCTGTATCTGACCTAGATGAAGTACAGGTTATCGCATACGGTACTACAACCAGGAGATTAAATACAGGTTCGGTGAGTACCGTCAATGCAAAGGACATCGCCAACCAGCCCATAACAAATCCAATCGCGGCACTTGAAGGCCGGGTGCCTGGGCTTATTGTAAGCCAGACCAGCGGAGTGCCTGGCAGCGCATTAAAAATTCAGATCAGGGGCCAAAGCTCGCTGGACTTGACCCGCTCACAAAATGACCCATTAATAGTTGTAGACGGCGTTCCCTTTGAAGCCGGGAATCAATCACGGAATCAATTTGCCAATGCAAGCATGTTGTCAGGGCAAGGAGGGATCAGTCCATTAACGTTGATCCCGCCCTCAGAAATAGAGAGCATTGACGTGCTTAAAGATGCAGATGCTACCGCCATTTACGGAAGCCGGGGAGCGAACGGTGTTATTTTGATTAGCACAAAAAAGGGAAAAGCTGGCATTACCAATTATAGCTTAAATGTAAATTATGGTTGGAGCCATGCGGGCAGGACTTTGAAGTTTCTGAATACGGAACAATATGTAACCATGCGGCGGGAAGCTTTCGCCAATGATGGCTTTAAGCCAAGTGCAAACCCCAATGATCCGGGTTATGCACCGGACATTATGATTTTTGACACCACCAGGTATACCGACTTTACAAAACTGCTTATTGGTAATACGGCGCAAACGTTCAATGCCGGGCTGTCTGTTTCCGGTGGAACAGAAAATACACAGTTTTTGATCGGTGGCAATTATCATAAAGAAACAACCGTATATCCAGGTAAATTCTATGATGCTATTGCATCTTTAAACACAAGTATTAATCATCGTTCAAAAAGCGGACGTTTTTTTATCAGCCTTTCCAGTCAATACAGTAATGATAATAATAACTTGCCTGTTTTAGATGCTACTGGAAGCACATTCGGTATTATTCCTAATCTGCGGCTATATGACAGCGCAGGTAATATTGCATCAGAGGACAAGGGCATTTCTTTGAATAATGGAGCGCTCAACAATCCATTGTACAACCTGGAAACAATATACAGCATACGAAGCGATAACTGGAATACTAATCTTCAGTTTGGATACAGTATTCTCAGCAATCTTACATTGCGCGCCAGTACTGGATACAGCATTATGAATTCAGATGAATATAGAGCGTCTCCAACCAGGTCTATAAACCCCAATAACCCCGATCCTTTACCCTCTGCCGGCTTCGGCAATTCAGGTTTACGCAGCTGGATCGCTGAACCACAATTGGAATATGCATCTAAAGGAGCGCTTGGAAGGATCAATGTGCTATTAGGAAGTACCTTCCAGGATAAAACGGCTCAATCGCTCCAGGTAACGGGCAGGGGCTATACATCTGATCTTTTGTTAGGCTCCATTTCGGGTGCGGCTACAGTTACATCATCTAGTGCCGCTTCTCAATACCGGTATAGCGCCTTCTTTGGCAGGATCAACTACAACGTGCAAGATAAATATATCCTGAACCTTACCGGCAGACGAGATGGCTCCTCTCGTTTTGCACCGGAAAACCGTTGGGCAAATTTTGGCGCAGCAGGTTTTGCCTGGGTATTTTCCAGTGAATCTTTTATCGAAAAAAGTATCCCGTTCCTAAGCTATGGTAAAATAAGAACTAGCTATGGCATCACCGGGAATGACCAGATCGGCGATTATAAGTACCTCGATCTTTGGCGCAGCAGTTCTATGCCTTATGATGGCACGTCCACCCTTGTACCTGCCGGGCTTTACAATCGAAACTACCAATGGGAGATCAATAAGAAGTTTGAAGCTGCCATAGATATGGGCTTTTTAAAGGACCGAATATTAGTTTCTGTTGCCTATTTCCGGAATAAGAGTGATAACCAACTTATCGGGTATAGCCTGCCCATCCAAACCGGTTTTTTTACAATAACCAGGAACTTTCCCGGACTGGTGCAAAACAAGGGAATTGAAATGACAGCCACAACCAGAAATATTTCAGCGAAGAACTTCAGTTGGACAAGTTCATTCAATATCTCTTTCCCCAAAAACAAACTGCTTAAATTTCCAGGGCTGGCACAATCTTCCTATGCAGATAGTTACGTTATAGGCCAATCGTTAAGCGTAATACGGGGATATAGATATTTAGGGCTGGATACCCAAACAGGTATTTATAAGTTTGATGATGTTAATAAGGACGGTTCTTATACAATAGCAGATTACCTGAATTTTGGCAATCGCGACCCCAAATTTTACGGAGGGCTACAAAATAACCTCAATTATAAAGGTTGGGAGCTTACGTTTCTATTTTCCTTTCGCAAGCAGACAGGGAATAATTATCTGGCACAGCTAACTCGTCCGCCTGGACAAATGGGAAATCAACCTGTCTTGGTACTTGATAGATGGCAGCATCCGGGAGATGATGCTATTGGGCAGCAATTTACAGCAGGCTACACTAATATTCCTGTATTACAGGCTGGTGGTCTTTACGTCAGATCCGATGCAGCTTATACAGATGCCTCATTTATAAAGTTACGCAATATTGCACTATATTATACTCTGCCCGCCTTCATTATGGAATGCCTCCACCTTAAAACCGGTCGCCTGTATGCACAGGGACAAAATTTACTTACAGTGACCGGATATAAAGGTGGTGATCCGGAAATCCAAAACATTTATATCATGCCCCCATTAAAAACGTGGGTAATGGGCATTAATTTGAATTTTTAAATGAACGGATGTTATGAATAAATTATCAACTATTTTTTTACCACTGTTTGCTTTCCTGTGTGGCTCTTGCAATAAATTCCTGGATATAAATGCACCGGCAAGTAGTGTAGAAACCCAAAAAATTTTTGAGAATGAGAACACAGCGCTGTCCGCTGTTAAAGGTCTTTATGGTCAGGTAAGAACCTCAGCAACAGGTATCATGAATGGTGGCCTTAGCTTTTACCCCGGCGTCGGCAGTGATGAGTTATACAATCCTACCAATCTATCTACATTGCAAAGCTTTTATACTAACGGCTTACTCAGTGACAACAGTACTGTTCTTACTATGTGGACGAATGGCTACCAATACATATACAGTGCCAATGCAGTTCTTGACGCATTGTCCAAATCAACAGGGATCGGTGCTGGTAACAAGAATATGTACAGGGGCGAAATGCTCTATATGCGCGCCCTGGTCTATTTCTATTTGATAAACCTATATGGGGATGTGCCGCTTATATTGTCACCTGATTACATCGGAAACGCTACACTTGGCAGAAGCCCTGTAAACAAGATTTATGAGCAGATCATTGCCGATTTGCTGGAAGCACAAGCACTGTTAGCTGCCAGTTATGGAACTTTGCCCAATACGCGGGTAAATACAATGGCTGCTACAGCACTACTTGCGAGGGTATACCTATACCGAGGTCAATGGGGCAACGCAGAGACCCAAGCCTCTACCGTTATTAATTCAAATAGCTTTCGTCTGGAACCTGATCTTAACAAGGTTTTTCTGAACACTTCGCCAGAGGTTATATTTCAGGTAAGCAGAGTAAATACCAATTCAAGTGAGGGTGGTGCCTTTATACCCGCCTCAGTCACGACCTTGCCGGTTTATGCAGCTACAGACTATTTGCTAAATATATTTAGTGCAGATGATGAGCGCAAAACAAACTGGTTTAGGACAAATATTGTATCAGGTAGGCAGTACTATTATCCATATAAATACAAAGTAAGAAGCAGCACTACCAGTACAGAATATGAAGTTGTGCAACGACTGGCAGAAGTATATCTGATCCGGGCAGAGGCTTATGCCCAACAGGGGAAAACCACCGATGCACAAAACGACCTGAATAAAATAAGGAATCGGGCGGGACTGGCAAATACTATTGCGACTACGCAGCCTGAACTGATTGCTGCAATAACACTGGAGCGACAGATCGAGTTGTTTGCTGAATGGGGGCATCGTTGGTTTGACCTGAAACGTACCGGCAAGGTTGATGAGGTTTTAGGCGTGCGTAAAGCGCCTAATTGGCAGGCAACCGATAGCATATACCCCATACCTATTTCTCAAGTAAACGCCAATCCAGCATTAAAACAAAACCCAGGATATGAATAAAAAAACAAGTTACAGCAAACGGGCAATTTATTGCTTGTTGGTTCTGCTAAATCCTGTTGTTTCGCAGGCACAACAGCAGACAGAACAACAATATCCGGAAGTCGGAAAACCCTGCCCGGATTTCCAATTAACTGATGTACGCTATTACAAGAAAAAGCAAGTGACTTTAGCTGATTTCAAAGGGAAATGGCTGATACTGGATTTTTGGCATCGCCATTGTTCCTATTGCGTCGCGAGTCAGCCACATATAGATAGTCTCCAAAAGATTTTTGACAATCAAGCGCAGTTTTTGCTTGTAGGCTATACTGGTTCGCAGTTTGGTAATCAGTCTGATCATGATGCAATACAGACGCTCTATGAGAAGAATAGAAGGGCGCACAATCTCTCACTGTCCATTGCTTATGATTCCCTGTTGTTTCAAAGGTTTGATATAAAACCCACACCCTATATTATTATCGTTGATCCAAAAGGAGTGGTACAAGGAATTACCTATAAAATATCCGAAGCGAATCTTAACGATATGATTAAAGACAATCCGGTGGAGTTACAACCCGCTTATAGGCTTACTCAGGCTCGTGAAAATAGAGCGAGAAAGGATGGCTCAAAATAATTAAAAGTAAATCGTCAGATAGAACAACTTGATCCTATCCGACGATTTTCAAAGGTTAGTTACTTCTCTTTATATCATCAGTAGCAGTACTGAAATCTTCAAGTGGCAAAGTCTGCGTCTGGCTGTATCCAACTTTACACAGTTTTGCTTCTCCGGCGGGACAGCCATCTTCCGCCTCAGATCTTTCTTCCTGGCTTGGTATACTTCCAGTTGGGACATATCCGTTAGGGTGAGCTCCATCATAAACGACGTCGTACCAGAATAACTGATTCCCGGCTTTTGCTTCGGTTTTGGCGGTATTGGCGTCCTTTGTTTCTCCTTTAGGATTACCAGCAAAGGAGACAGCAGCAGCGCCCATTATCAGGGCGGCAGAGAAAAGAAGCTTTTTCATAAGATTGAATTTTTAGTGTTTGAGAAAACGGTTTGTAATGGTGCCATTCACCGGCCAGGGATGAATGTTTTGGTGTGAAGCAGATGAGGTTATTCGAGTAAGGCCAATAGTGTGCAGTCCCTGCACCGGTAGTACAATGGATACATGAACCAAGCAATAGTAATTGGTCTGTATGTGGGGTTATTAACAAAGTGCCGGAAAACCGAGCGTCGCATTATTGGGGCAACCTGATCATGTTTAGGAAAAGTTGCATTATTGTATATTAATTTTTATCTTGTATGCAACCAAATACCCTATTCATGTGCACTTGTTTTTCTTCGCTTTGTTTATACCGATCGGGGGATTAATTAGTCCAACTGATTTTGTGTTTTCATGATGCATCGGTCTTTTTCTTCGACAGGCAGATCGTTTCAGCGTTGTGTTGCTAAGATACAGGGCTAAGATGGCGTTTCCCAAATCTGATACGTGAACCATTGATTTTTCTTCGCCAAAGTGCCTTTTCACTTCGTGAAAAACGAAAAAGGTTGGTCTGACAGGTTTCAAAGCACATATGAAAAAGGGAAAGGTGCGCTTAAGCGCACCTGCTACTAACAACATGTGCTACCGAGCGATACCGTACGGATAGTTGTTTCTGAAGTTGAAGCGGCTGTTTTTTGGGTGCTTCTCCTGGTTGAAGTGAATACATACAGCTTGCGCACTGGGCTTACTCTTTTTGTTTGCATAATAATTGATTTTAAATAGTAAGATCTAAACTTAATGCAACATTGACAGCCCGGCAAATAGGGTTCGCAAGTGCTGCTCTTTAATGCGTAAAGCAGATGATTTTAGGTGTAAAATCTTTAATGATGAATAATAAGAAGTATACGGAAGTAACACATCGATGGCTTGAACAGCTTGCTTTGCCATTGGTTGCGATCATGTTTCTTATCTGTAAGGAAATAGTCGTGCTTTTTAATGCAGGTACTCCGCCTACATTTAAAGGCTATTTAACCTATTTGTTGGAGATAGTTACCTTTTATCTCAACCTCATTTGGGTAGCTCCACTAGCATTTATCCAAAAACGCCGATTCGTTTTTTTGCTGCGGTTGGTATTGTTAATAGCTGTCCATCACCTCTTGCGTAGTTGGCTTGCATACAATGCCTTTTCAAAAACAGGTTTTACAGCGTTTGTGTTTTCGGCTAATCGTTTAATGTTAACCGTATGGCTGCTTGACCGACCATTGTACCTTAGTTTTCTTATAGCTGTTTACAGAGGTTTGGCAAAACGAAAGCTGGAGCGGCAGCAATTGAAGGTAGACCTTGCCAACGCACTGGCTGAAAAAACACGCATTGAAAGTATAATGGCTCAAATGCAGCTTAGCCCTCATTTACTGCTTGGTGGGCTTTACCATTTACAGGTAAATACAAAAGATAAGTTGCCGCTAGTTGCCAATGCCACAAAGTTGTTGGCGGATATTGTAAGATATTCCCTGATGGATTTACGTAATGTGCCTAAAGTACCCCTTTGTAAAGAGGTGCAGCAGGTAAAGAACCGTATCTCTTATCAGGAGTTTATTTATGAAAGACCGCTTTGTATTCAGCTCCGAAAAAATATAGATGATAGAGCAGACTCGATGTTGATACCTCCCGGTATTCTAATAACAATTACAGACAACGTACTTAAATACGGCTTGCTCCATGATGCGGCCAGCCCGGCCACCATACAAATAAAGCAATCAAATGGCTTGCTTGAATTTGTTACCCGGAATGATAAAATAGGTACAAAGCATCAAGGCCAGGGCATTGGTTTGAGTAATGTAAGGCAGGTATTAGATCATTACTATCCCGATAGCTATTCGCTTGCAATAAAAGAATCTGATGTTGAGTATTCGCTTCGCTTAAGTATAAATACATGATATGATAACGTATTGTTCCATTGTAGATGACCAGCCTCATGTTATAAAGCATTTATCCGGCCTGGTAACTGAAACGCCGGGTTTGCAGTTGTTGGCTGCTGATACTGATCCGTTGGTAGCCCTCAATAAGATACTTACCGGTATTGTTACCCCGGATATTGTACTTCTTGATGTTGACATGCCGGGTCTTGATGGGATTTCGCTAGCCCGGCAACTGGATAGCCATATTGCAATTGTATTTGTTACTGCGCACCCTGCCTTTGCCATAGAAGCTTTTGATATAGGCGCAGCGGACTATCTTTTAAAGCCCATCAAACCGGATGCGTTTCTTAGAGCAATTGACCGGGCAAGAGCAAGGCTTAAAAACAACAAGGCAGCACCTACGCACTCCCAAGAGATTTTTGTTCGGTTAGATAGCCGCAACCTTGTGAAAGTACAGGTAAAAGATATTGTTTACATAGAAGCTGACGACAAACGCATACGGCTCCATACCCAAGCCGAGCGACCGATTTCTGTATTGAGAACACTCAATAATATTGAAGCGGCCTTGCCAGCAACTGATTTCGCTCGTGTTCACAAATCCTATCTTGTCAATCTAAAACACATTGGCGGCATTGTAGGAAAAACGGTTATATTGGACAATGGTCAGGTTCTTAACGTGGGACCGGCTTATGCAGCAGCTTTATACAAACGACTGAACATTATTTAACTTGGTTGTCCATCCGATGGGCTTTCTTTCATTAAAAGGGGAAGAAAGTAGTGGAAAATTGGATTAGTGAAATCTAGTGAAAATAGCAAAAGAAATTCGTGAAACCATATTTTTTCGACGTGAAAACCTCATTATGCGGTGTGAAAATAATTGCTTTGTTGATTAGAGGTTTTTCCCCGGAAAATTCGCAGGTTTTATCCTTTGGAAGTTCAATATTTGTTTTTCACATTTGCATCGCAATGGTCGGGTATCAATAATACTGATAACTGAGTTTTGCTCAACCAATGTTTTAAAATTAAGTTTGCCGGCAGCAGCGAATGATTTTGCTGTTTCTGATCCAAATAATAGATAGCGTTTAGCTATACGAAGCTGTAGTTTTAAATCGTCGAAAATTTATACGCACACAGCCGAGTAACAAGCTAAACGTCCACGATAGCATCGTGGGCGTTCTAGCGTTGCTTGTGTGCACGGCTTTCGACGAGCCTTAAACTGCAAGTGATGTGAACAGCGCCCACGATGCTTTTTTGTGCCCCTATGTGATTGGATTTGGTTACGACGTTACCTTGTTCCCCATTTGTCTTTTGGTATACCGATACCGGTAGTATTGTTTCTTTACAAATAATGCGTTTGCTTGAAAGTTCTTTTTCATGGTTTGCTTATAGTGGGTGTTTGGTTAGGACGGGAATTCCTCCACCGTAAAAAGTGGAGGATTCCCTTTTCTTACAACTATTTATGACTAACAATTTGTAAAATCACTGGTTTTTACCTGTAGCTAGGTATTGGAAAACTTTTCATATTTGTTGGCAAAATCTATCAAACAAAATATCCACACAGATAAAGCAGTCGATCTTTCTTAAAATACTAGTTACTTAAATCTGGAAAGCCCAAGTTATATACAAACCTCATTAAAGTAGTATTTCCTTTTGAGAGTCAAGATTTTTGTATTTCGCGAATACATTACAGGAAACGCACCTACAACCTGGATAAATATGGTGTACGCTGAAAATTCTGCACGGCGTTGAATCATTCAGAAGAAAGCAGAACCGAAACAATTTAACAATGAAAAAAACTTTTGAACCCTTAAGCAAAGCTAAGTTCAGCCCCTTAACGATTTCAAGTATGAGTTACATTCATGGAGGAGAAGCCACCCCTGGCGGTAGAAAGTGGGTGAAAACTGAGGCATCACCATTTCCATTTTACGATGACCAGGGCAATAAGTACTATAAATTTCGCGACATTTTTGAAACATATACTTCCGACGATAAAGAGGGAAATCGAACCTGTTACTACGGAACGGGCGAGTACACTACTGAATGGTATTAAAACACTCAAATATGAAACACTCTAACATGGAGCCACTAAGTGGCGCAAAATTTGCAGAATTAAACAAAGAGCAGCAGTTACTTATCAAAGGCGGAATTGAAACGCCAGGTAGAACCGTTATCGCTTATTACAGACTTAAAACCTCCGCTGATGGTCTTCATCAGTTCAGACAACCGGTGTATCACAGTTACAGCAAAGATGACATTGACGGGAAAGATAAATGTTATTGGGACGAAGAATACTGTGACGGTGAATGGGAACAGACCGCCTAAATTCTCGACGAAGCAGCCACCACATTAATGGCTGCTTCGTCCCATTCCAAAGAATCAAAATCAAGCCATGCGAATCCTTTTTAGTACATGTTTAATCCTATTGACAATTGGCTCGTTAAGGGCTGGGTCATCATATAATATACCAATAAGTGAAGCCGAACTTGCAATTGCAAAAAATAATTATAGGGCTGCTTTGGAATATTATAATAAAGCGTTTGTCAGCAATACAAACCTATTTGCTGTTGACCTGTATAATGCAAGCATATGTGCAGTCAAGTGCGGCCAGAACCAATTAGCGCTTGAATACTGCACGTTATTGGCCCGAAAGGGCGTTGGCGATAAGTTTTTTATTCAATCCATCTATGCCTCCCTTAGAGGAAATCAACACTGGAAGGCTCTTTTAGAACAAGGGCGGAAAAGCAAAGCAGAGATTGAAAAAAAACATGGCGACCTTATTTGCTTGCTTGATAGTTTGGTAGCCAAAGATCAATGGGTAAACCATGTCTGGAGGGCAGCCGGAATGAGTGCCGAGACGCGTAAAATTATGGATTTGACCTATGATACCATCCAAATCCATTTAAAAAGGATCATTGATAGTACTGGTTTTATATGCGAAGACATGATTGGTGCACCAGTAAAAAATGATACTATATTGGAGCGTATGCAAATTTTCGACATTATAATAATCCATAACTATACTGCGAGAATGACTGGTGATACATTGTTTAATGGCGTATTAAGACAAGCCTTGGCACAGGAGAAAATTAAACCTGAATATTACGCAAGTTTACGAGACTTCACGGGAGATAGTCCGGACGACTATTTTGGCACTTCACATTTGTATATGCAATATAAATGTACCATGTATCGCGAAAAGATGGACCAGCAGTCCATAGAACAAATAGAAACCAATAGACGCCGGATTGGCTTGCCACCGTTGAGTGACTATGTAGAAAAATTACTCTACAACCTTGGACATCGCGACTCGATTTTTAACATCTATGGACCTATTTCAAAAATCGGAAGTTTTAAGAATGAGTCTTCTGAGAAAATATTCATGGAACGCCAGGAAGTTGTAGTTGAATCTATAGCCGATTGTCAATAAAAACGATATGTGGTATTTACTCTTCTTATTTTCGCTCAGTTCAAATGTTGTTGATAACAGTTATAATGCATTTATCAACAAGGCCGAGATGGCGCTTGTCACAAATGACTGTAATACCGCGTTGATTTATTACGATTCTGCAATGAGTATCCGGCCTTTTGCTCTGGGGCAGGATATTTACAATGCATCAATATGTGCCTTAAATACTGGTAATTATAGAAAGGCATTCGAGCTTGGTTATAAATTGGCTTATAAAGGAGTTGGCCCCCAATTTTTTCAATTCAAAAGTTGTTTTGCTCCTATTAGACAACAAAAAGGCTGGCGGGAATTTATCAAGAAAGTCCGGAAAATAAATGCAGAATTTCTGTACAGAAATAAGGATGCATTGGCCTTAATAGATAACCTATTGCTTAGAAGTAATGGAATGCAAGCCTCCATAATTGAATTTGACGGATTGCCTGAGTTACGTTTCCGCGCTGATCTGCTCTATGATCAACTGTCAACGAATTTGGCTTCCAAAATACAAAGTGGAGGATACCTTTCAGAAGAAAAAGTTGGCATGAACGTTATCAACGATACCATACTTTCAGCAGCGCCCCGGTTCCTCCCAATCATGCAATACCGTTCCCGGCAGTACAACGCCGATCAAGGGCCGGAGTTTCGCAAATTATTTAAAAGTGCTCTAGACAGCGGTCTGGTAAAGCCTGAGTATTTTCTTCAATTAGTCAATTGCGACCGTACCTATGAAGAAAGCCTTTCCCTGTACTACTTTGTACTTTTCGGCTGTGACCTCTATAAAACAAAAGGTATTTCTGAATCACAGGCCAACTCTATACGTCAATCAACTGGACTCAGCAATCTTTCTGACTATCTCAAAAAGATTGAATACTCCCTCCTGCATCCAGATAGCAACTATCTTTTAAATGTCTTTGTACCGCAACAAAAAGGCGTAGTTGCTGGAGGTGAGGAATTTTCAAAATTTCTAGCCAATAATGAGCTTGTGAAGCAAGCTTTTAATCCTGATTGCCCTAAATAGTTATGGTACTAATTCATACACGACCAACAGACGAAACTACATTGGAGATAATCCAATGGCTTTGTTATTATAAAAAGGAATTCAGAAGACTGAATAGCGTAAATGATCTGATAGAGCTAAACATCTCCTTGAAAAAATTTTCTTCCTTTTATTTCAATGGCAAGGGAAGTATTATCCCAAATGTCACAGATCAGCCTGGTGATTTGAATGAGCAACTAAGAGATTATCTACAAAATCAGGCCGATACGGTATTAGAACACCTCATTGCCAATTTTGCCGATCATGGATTCGGGCATTCTCCATTTGGCCAAAGACGGATAAACAAACTTGAGGCACTCAAGTTGGCATCGTCGCTAGGGTTTGAAATACCATTGACCGAGATAGTGACTTCTAAAAAGCGGCTTGAGGAACTTAAAGGAACTTGGGGCCGCATCATAACAAAAAGTGTAGATAGCGGTATATCGGTTAATACTAAAACAATTCTTATAGATGGGCAAAAGACGGAAGAAGTAACAAGCGAAGTGATTAACCAAATGGCGGAAACATTCTTTCCGTCACTGATACAGCAACTTATACCCAAAGCATATGAAGTCCGCGTATTCTACTTTAGAGAACGCTTTTATTCACTCGCAACTTTTACACAAAAAAATGAGCTTTCCCAAATAGATGGTAGGGCAATAGATCCCAGGCGACCTAATCGCCAGGTTCCCTATGAAATATCGGGAGAGTGCCAAGCTCGAATAACATCTCTTATGAAGAAACTTGAACTAAACTATGGCTCGTTGGATTTTATTTATACTCCCGAGGGAAGGAATGTTTTTTTAGAAGTAAATCCATATGGGCAATTCGGCTTTCTTTCGAAAGCAGGTAATTATCATATAGAAAAACAAATTGCCGAATACTTATGAAGTTGGAAAAATTGATAGCCGAAAAAACTATAGCAAAGCTTCCCGTCAGTTTCCAATATTTTAAACCACTTGACATAACGGGCAGTCTTTTCGTAAACCGCTATGTAGGGATTAAACGCTACCAAAGCCCTCGATGCAGGGTGCATCCTCCATTAAAGCCCATCTCCAAAATTATCTGATAATGGACCAGACGCTTCCTTTTAAACTGTTTGCCACCTGTATTCCTGTAAAAGGAAACCAAAGAAGTACTATATGTGACCTACAAAGAAATCGCGTGCATTTGATACCCAATTCACTTTACGAATTACTTCAGGAAACTCTGGGACAATCCCTGATGCAGATCAAAAGCATTTATGGGAATGAACATGATGAAACAATAGACGAATATTTTACCTTCCTAGAAAAAGAAGAGCTAATTTTTTATACGAATCATCCAGAAAAATTCCCGCCCATATCCCTTGATTATGTTAGTAATTCCCAAATCTCAAACGCAATCCTAGACATTGACCAGAATTCATGCTACGATGTGGTAGAAGTTATCCGGCAGCTCGATTTGTTAAATTGTAAGTACCTGGAGATTCGCAGCTACTCTCCCCGTAAACCACTTTTTTTCGCAAGAATACTCGAAGCAGCCAAAACTTCCACAGTCATATCTATTGGTATCATTAACGCCTTTGAACAAGGAATAACGGAAAACGAATGGCTGGATTTATGTGAGGCCCATAAAAGGGTCACTTCAATATTTATTCACAATAGCCCAGATGAAAAGGAACTATCATCTCCAAATCTATTGACGCCAATATGCTATATTACAAAGGCCATTACCAGCGAGAAATGTTGTGGCCAAATTGATCAAGGCCGATTTATTTCATATACCGAGACGTTTTCGGAATTTAAGCACTTTAATAGCTGCCTTAATGAAAAAATAAGTATAGATAGTTGTGGTCTCATTAAGAATTGTCCCTCTATGAACGAAAATTTCGGCAATGTTAATGATACAGCATTAGCCGGTGTTTTAGAAAACAGTGACTTCAAGAGAAGATGGAATATCACTAAAGATCAAATTTCAATTTGTAAGGATTGCGAATTCAGATATGTTTGCACAGATTGCCGTGCTTATTTGGATGATCCAGAGAATGAGATGAGCAAACCACTAAAATGTGGCTATAACCCAAATAGCTGCACCTGGGAAGAATGGAGTACCAACCCGTTAAAAAAAGAGGCCATTGGTTATTATCGAATTCAAGTCTGAACAAACAGGAATATCGAAAAACAACATTTTTTCGTGAATAAATAAACATACCATCACTATTGGACTTGCCATCCTACAGTTGAAATTAAATTTGTTTAGGTGGCGAGCAATGCCACCCTTTCAGCCCACAGGTTCTTAATTTTCTTTATCGTTAGTGAGGCTGCTTTTCTTAGTTAAATACTGCTGTCTTTTCCAGTCGAGCGATAGAAAATTATAAAATAGCATCTCATGCGTTCTTTGCCGGTCAACAAACGATCGGTTAATGTGCATGTGCAACAGGTCACCCAAGATTTTGGGACGGATCAATTCCGGGTAGCCGGCAATAACCTCAATAAAAGATGCTTTTAACCGTTCATAAAGTGTTGCTGCCGTAAAACCAAGGCTGGGAGGGGGCTCTTTATAGAACGTTTTGTAACGATTGTTGATCTCTTTGAACTGAAGCTGTTTAATATTGTGTTCTAGGTTGTAGGCATTTGTCATTTTTTCTAAAAAGTGGGAAAGTGCCGTGGGAGCTATGATTCCGCTGTTTGCAGTTGATAGAAATAGCTCAATACACAACCGATATTTAGCACTATCCGGGAACATCTCCTGAATCATACAAAGCACAAACTCACTATCCTGATAGAAATGCGCTTCCACTGCATCCATATGCAAGGGATGATAGCGGTGCACCTCTTTTTTATAAGTGCATAGCTTTATATCGCTTACAAAACCACTTTCCAGTTCAGCGCTTAACACAGCAGACAATGCCTGCACTATACCATAGCCGTTGTCAGTATTCTTTATCTGCAGCCGGAGCCGGATATGATCCCCGTTTTCGTTATAGCGTATGAAAAACCATTTGATAATAGAATCTCGTTGCTGCTCTATAAAACCTTTGATTTTATACTCCAGGAGATCATCAGCTCTATAGGGGGTGGTATAAATTTCAAAATATAGCCAGTCCTTTCCCGGGGGCAGCCATTGTTTTGTTGCGATTGCCGGAAAATCTTTCTGCACCCTGGTAAGTGGCTGCGCTATGGACTGATCATGCTGCAAGGTTAATATTATCTGCGGAAGATAGGGGGTGTCGTATTCGTCCTTGACTATAGAACATTGGGGCAATGCAGCTTCTTCAATTATCAGGCTATTATCTTTTGCTTTCTCCAAAAGGGAAACAAGCAAACCCGCATCAGCCGGAGCATCTGTATCTAAAAGTAAGGTCTGGTCAGCGGTACCGATTTTTACATATCGCACGGTTTCAACGGCCTGAAGGTAGTTTCTTAAATCCAGTATTTTTTCCGTCTCATCCTTTCCCTCCTCAATGATAGTTTTTGGTAGCCGCCAGGCAGCGGGAGAAACAATGATATTTTTATACTGTACCCGGGGGTAGTAAGAAAGATTCGGTATTTCGTTTGAAAGTTTTAGCTGCAATGAGGTGACCAGGCTTTGAGTCTGAATGTCCATCAGCAAACGAAATAAGGGAAGGTCTGAGCGTTGGTAATTATAAGCGGTAGCCATACGAGGTAATAGTCTACAATTCAAAGACTGGGACCGGAGTCTTATTTCGTTCCCTTGCAGGCCCAAGTAAATGTCATTTATGAGAAGCGGGCATTCTGACGTATCGTAATTGAGAATATTTAGTTGAAGTTTGTAAATAGCTGGTCTGCGGTTAATATTATCGACCTTAACCTCTTTAGTGTAACCAATATCAAAAAACAGTACCTCCGGGTTTGCCGCCTGTTCACGGTCTGCAATTTCCTGGCAAAGTGATTTTACTTCCGGGATAGCATGAGCAAAGCGACCATAGATAGCATTAGCTGTGGCACTACCCATAAAATCCAGGAAAAGCAGGTCATCCGCTACGGTGCAACCTACCGCTATACTATTGGGTAACGGTTTATCGGAAGTATGATCTGGCAACAATGTTTCCAGCGTCAACGGTTGTTTATTCTTGCTGTTTTCCAGGATATGCCGATAAAGTATTTCTCTTTGCGAATTGTTGGGTAGGATTGGTTCAACGGCTCCGCCGCCCAGGAATGCCTCCAGCGATGTGCTGGCTTCATGTTGTGCCATATCCCCATAACCAATGCCAGCCTCCGGGTCTAAGGCTAACATAAGCGGTACTTCCTGCTGTTCAAATTTTCCGGCAAAGCGTTCCTTAAATTGCGTTAACACTTCTGGTTCATGAGAGGGAGTTAATACCTGTAATAGATTTGCCAGGGCTGGCAAATGCCGGAAAAGCCGTTGATCTAATTTGCCCTGCAATATTTTCCTTTCTGCAATGATGTATTGGCTGTCCCCGATATTTTCTCTTTTTGTTCTTTGAAAATAGTCGTCTCCAATGATGTTCCGGTTCTGGCTGGTAAGTATCAACTGGAGAGCGATCAGGTCGGACAGGTAATCATTGAGTATATCCTTTTCAATCGTACCGGCTACTTTGTCCAGAAGTTTGGCATAAGAAACCGGGATAGCGCAGTTTTCGAGAATAAGTTGAATCATTGGATCATCATCCACCGCGCTCATAATATAATTTTCCTCCTGCTGCTGAATAAAACGTATTTCTTCCTGTAGCTTATAATAACTACTGTTCGCAAAAAGCACTAATCCAGGGTCATTTACGTCCTGGATAGGTCCGTCAGGAGCGTTCCAATCAGGAAATGAATGTAAGGTAGGCTGAGCGGGTATCAAAACGGCATTGCCCTGTTCAATGGCACATTCAGCAAGGCCCACAGCAGCAAAGGCGCCATAAGGCGTACTTCGGAAGCAAGCGCGGTTAAAATATTTTTGTACCGTATGATAGACCTTTGGGCCTGCATGGTCCAGATTTTCATGCGATAGATCTTTTATGACTTCAAAAAAAGCGGGAGAGGAGTCGCGGATGAGGGCCTTTAATTCTTCCCACTTTTCGGCTAGGTTGCTATTAATGGAAAATCGCGGAGTCCTAATTAATACTCGGTTGTTAAGTGCAAGCGTTGTCATTTTGGAAGCTAACTCGCACCAGGTTCATTCTGAAATTTATTTCGTGAAACGTGGTTTTAAGGGTGTGAAACAGTTTTTGGTAGCATTCGCGTAGTTTATTAGAGACTATCCAGCTTTATGATCTGGCTCTTTCTCTACAAGCGGGAAGTTTAGTTCAAAAAAATCATCATCCATCCATTTGCTTTGTGTATCTCCGCTTTCTGTTTGGGTTAAGTATTTTGCTGGAATGGGCTGTGTAAAATATTCACCGAATCCGCTATTTGCAACAGCTTGATAAATTTTGTCCATATGCTCTGTAAAGCGAGTAACGAAATTATTGTATCTCGAATTTCCATTTACCAATGATTGCAACTGCGCTTTTAAAGCATTGAGGTCATACTTTTCAATTAAAGACTTGATATAAACTAAGGTAACTTCTGCATCGATTTTGTTTCCCGAAAAATTCAATAATTCATACTTAAGAGATAAAGCATGGATCATATTTTCTCTATGCTCTAAGGTATTATATCCGTTTACTATTTTGTCAATCCTTTCGGCTTCTTCCGCCAGGATCTTCAATTCTTCGGTATTCAATTTCCCTTTCACACTAAGTGTAGGGCTATCCCAATTAGCCAAAACAAAGAACCTGAACAGCTTTTGATATACCCATTCCGAAATATCCATCGCAATATTGCTTGCTGCAAGAAAGTTCTGTGTTTCTAAACAATACCTTAAGGCTGATCTTAATCGGTCGCTGTGTAAATCGTCCAATTCCTTCCATTTTTTATACACATTGGTGGCTTTTAAGTCTGGGATTCTCCCACATAACGTTACAAAGTTCAATGGAAGATTATGCAGTAGCTGTTTCTCTTCAATGTTGAGAATGATAGAATAGGCCCTTATTCTTATATGGGTATTATTAGGTTCTTCTGCAATAAGTGCTGCAATTTTATCCCGTAGCGGTTTACTCCCGGTAGTGCCAGATTCGTTATCTTCTATAAATTGCGTATAGGTCTTTTCCAATTCAAGAAATGATCCTAGTTCTTCTGTCTGCATCAATTCAGAAATTTCTCTTTTAAAGTCTGCTTCACTCATCATTCCTAAAAGGTACCTTGCTTGTAGGTAAGTATAAACCAACATTGATTTAATTGTCGGTTCAAACGAAGCCGCTGAACCGTATGCTAATTTTAAAAACTCAATGGCTTTAAATAGACTTGCCTGCTGAAAGTAGGCAACGCCACACACCATGTTAAATATCGGTGATGCTATTGTTCGAGGGTGGGTGCGTTGCTCAATTTCCACGATTCGTTTATATTCGGAACGATTTAAAAGCAAAAGACCATACCGTTCTATAAATTCCATATTCTGCTCAACACTGTACACATCATTGTCATCATCAATAACTATCCCGGTTTGTTTTGGATTGGCAAAAGGTGAATTTAAATGAGCGTTGAATTTCCTTAATAATAGTCCATTTTCAAGCGTTTCCCGGTAGATTTCTTTAATAGCATCAGGAGTGAGATGTCTAAGGAATTTTATTTTGAACTGTTTAGGGTGCTTTTTCTGCTGATATTTTTGGGTAAGCGCCTGGAACACTTTATATGCTGCCTCAAAATAAAAAATACCACTTGCGTGGTCGTATAGAACGTAATAAGCGGGCATGCCATAATTAAGCAAGTAATTAATATTGGATACTTCGACGGGATATGAAATAGATTGCTCCTTATTAATTTTTACAGTTGCTGTAGATTTCAACTGAATAACAAAACGGAAATTAGTATAGGCATTATCCTGTTTCAATTCCACAACTAAGTCAATTCCTTTATCCCGCTGTAATTCCTGTCTTACCTCAAATAAACTAGGTTCAAACAACAAGGACAGTTTATTTCTGGAGATTGTTTCCAAATCTTCAGCAGCATTTGCGATTGGCAAGGACACCTTTGGTGAAATGTTTTCTTTCATTCTATCATTAATCATGTATCTCGTCAAAATTAGGATAACGAAATTAATATTGATTGCCAGAACAATGAATATATCTATTAAGCAGAAAGCAATGCCTCCCTTTCAGCCCACAATTCCTTAATCTTTTGGCCAGCCTCTTCGGGAGAAATACGAATGTAACGATAGAAATCGCGCAGGCTTTTGTGACCACTTATTTTCATAATCAATTCAACCGGTGTTCCAGCTAAATATTCATTGGTGCAAAATGAGCGGCGGCAAGTATGTGAGGTTATCCATTCAAATTTTGGTTTGACTACTACTATATCCTGATTGCCTTTTTTGTAAGAAAACTTAACTATATTTCCTATTCCGGCTAATTGGCCCACCGTTTTGATATGCCGGTTAAATTCAGGGTTTGATGTTTTGGGTATGCGGCCCCTGAACCTGTTTACAAGAATTTCATAAGCTTTCGGGCGCAAGGGAATTACTACCCATCCGTCTGATTTTTGCTGCTTTTTATAAAGCATGTCGCCCTTTATATCTTCCGGGGCAATATTGGAAAAGTCAGAAAAACGCAGACCCGTCAAGCAGCCCAATACCAATAAATCACGATGCAGTTCCAGGTGGGGCTGGTCAGATAAATTAAGCTCATAAATACGATCAATTTCGTGAGGCGTAAGATATATAGCGTCTGATTCTTCATCCAGTATTTTGAAATCTGAAAGATCGATTGGGGCAATTATCTTACGCCGTATCCGGTCACGCAAAAAGACGCGCAACTGCTTAATTGTTTTTCCAATGGTGCTACGTTTCAGTCCTTTTATAACCGTTTTTCTCCGGCGCTGCTCATAATCATAGGTTAGAAAATCTACAAAGTGATCGTAGAAATTATAATCAAAACAGTTAAAGGTTATTTTCTTTCCTCGGTACACTTCAAAAGCATAAAGCAGGTCTTTAGCGTTTTTGTATACGTTCATCATTCTGGGTGAAACTTTCTTCTTTTTGCTTTTCATATAATCCTCAAACTGTACATACAGATCGAGGTCTGTAGTATTATTGTCGGCAGGAGTGGAGGAAATAGGAGGAGCTGCATTATTGCTAATAGCTGTGGGAGCCGCAGTAACAGTAGCTTCGTCAGGCTTTGGTTGTACGGCTTCGTTTGCACTCAACGTTGCCAGATCAAAGTCGGGGCTGAATGTGGTTTTTACAAAGCCCACGAGGTCGATAATACCTGTCTTGATACCATACTTAATGATGTCTTCTGCCTTGCGCTTTAGAGTAATTAACTGTTCATTTAAGGCAATTGCTGAACCATAACATTCGGGAAGGTCATCCGATATGTTTTTAGATCGCTTTAGCCACCACCTGGGTGGAATGGCTATTTCTGTATTGAGGAGCGTTTTTTTATCTTCTGCACCACAGTACTGAATGAAGATAATACTCGTACCGTCTTTACGGGCTTTGCTCTTTGGGCAAATTGGTTTTAATGCTAACAACATATTTAGTCGAGTTTTTAGTCGAGTAATGTGTTGTTAGGCACTATAAAGGTCGCGGAAAAAAATAAGTCAAAATGTTGCAAAATGCTGAAAACCAGCACATAGAAGTTAAGAACAGTAAAACACGGTAAATACGAAAATCTCCGTAAGACATCCCAGCGGAATCACCAAGCCACTCTTAAGAGTGGCTTTTTTCGTTTAAAGACGTTTGAAATACATTAAAATCAACGTTTTTTTCAAATAAGCAGTATAAAGAGATACAAAGAAAAACAAGGTAAAAGGGTGCCTGTAAGGGTACCAATTTTATTTGTTTATTTTGGTACCCTCGATTGACCCTAAGGTTTGTGTGTAGGTAGGGTTTTAGGTTCGAGCGATCATTCGTCCACCTAAAAAATGTGTTATGAAGGTTAATGAAAAGCTCTCCATGTTGCTCATATTGGAGAAATCAAAAGTATCAAAAGATGGTAAAGTGCCGATTACAGTACGGCTCACTATCGATTGTAAAAGAGCAGAAATGTCATTGGGTCACAAAATCAGGCCCGAAATGTGGAATCAGGAAGCTGGTATCGCTATTGGTGGTAGTGCAGAATCCCGACAGGTCAATAGTACGATTGACCGGGTGAAAATGAAACTGCGGCTACATTATGATCTCCTGACTACGCAACATGATTATGTTTCTGTCGAAATGCTCAAAGCCTCCTACCAGAATAAGAAGAAACCGGAGGAAGGCAAATCCCTACTTGAAACCATTGATTTCATGATTGAAAAAATGGAAAAGAAAGTAGAAAAAGAAAAACTGGCCAAAGGTACCCTAAGCAGATGGAGAACCACGAAGGTTAAAATACAAGATTTCCTGAATTTTGAATACAAAGTCAAGGATATAAAACTAGATCAGATTGTCTATGCCTTTGCCGAAGATTTTTTAGATTTTCTCACCCTTGAACAAGGCTTAGAAGATAATACAGCAATGAAATACCTGAAGAACTCCAAACAGGTACTCAAAACAGCAGTGGAAAGGAATTGGCTGAATAAAAGTCCTATAGCCGGTTACAAATGTTCTTATTTCAATCCAGACAGGGATGTACTGGATGAACAGGAAATTATGCTTCTGTATAACAAACATTTGCCTATTCAGCGACTGGCAGAGATCAGGGATTGCTATCTGTTTATGGTCTTTACCGGGTATGCCTATAAAGATGCACAGCTATTACGGCCTGAAAACGTAGGCAAGTACTTTGATGGCGAAGACTGGATTATCAAGAACAGGGAAAAGACCTGGTGCCGGGAAAATGTGCCATTACTGCCCATTGCCAAAGAAATCATTAAGAAGTACCGGGATCACCCACTTTGTCTCCTAAACAATACCTTATTGCCGATTAAAAGCAATCAGAAATTCAACGCTTACCTAAAAGAGATCATTGAAATCTGTGGTATTGAAAAAAACCTGACCACCCACACTGCCCGTCATACTTTTGCTACAACAGTAACTCTAGCCAATGGTGTCCCCCTGGAAACAGTTAGTGCCTTGTTGGGGCATAAGTCTATCAGGACTACCCAGATTTACGCAAAGATCGTTCAGCAAAAGGTTAGCCAGGACATGCAAATACTTAAAGAAAAGCTTTACTTGACAATGCCTCCTTCCCTATTGCAAAGTAAGGCAGCCTAAGTACACTTCATATATACTTTTATTGCTAAAGTGACCCCAATGGTCACTTTTTTCGTTAAGGAATACTAATTACTAAACCCAGGCTCAAGGGGGCTGTTAGCTGTTCACAGGTATAGAATTTAACCCTGTGGCCGGTTTGGACATTTCTTGCATTATATTTGCTCTTATCTAGAACAAACAGCGGGTTATCCCCTTCAATCTGTTTTGAGAATAGTGGAAAAGAATTTGTGAAATAAAAACAGACGAGATGAATAACAATTTAGAAAAAAAGCAAAGGCTTTACAGGGATCAATTGGTAACCATAGATGACCTGGAACAATTTAAAACGGAATTACTTGCATCGCTAGAGGCCCTATTGAAAAGTAAGGGTACCCCACCCAATAAAAAATGGTTGAAATCGCATGAAGTGCGAAAGCTTTTAGGCATATCTATGGGTAAGCTACTTTCCCTTCGCCTTAACGGCACTCTTCCTTACACTAAAATTGGCAGTGTTATTTATTACGACTATGAAGATATAGGAAAGATGTTTGAAAATCGAAAATTTACCCATACCCATGCATAAGGATGAAACGACCTCAACGCGATTTAAGGGCGGGATACGGGTGCGATCTCCCACCTTCCAGAGAACACATCAAAATATACTTTTTAGAAAAGGGAATGCAAGAAGAACAAGCGAATTTCTTCTATAAACATTATGATGGCTGCAAGTGGCTGGATCATAAAGGGCGACCCATTAAAAACTGGAAAACACTTGCCTGTGATCGGATTTGGGAATTTTTTCTGAATGAAAGGAAAAATAACCAGTAGAAGGCAAGGCATCATAAAATGCCTTTCAATAGTGTGTATTATGAAGATAGTGAGTTAGAAAATAGTGTTGAATTAGGATGCTTCATCATACATTTTGGTTAGATTTGTAATATGCATAACAGTAAGTCTACAGAAAAGAATGCAGTATATCTTGTACACTGGAAAAAGCAGCAGGGCCGCATAGAACTTTTTTATGACCTTGCGATTTTTGTAAAAAGTTACTCAAGATACAGCTTGCCCGAAATAAGCGAGGTTCTTGCTTCCGGCATTGCTATCTTTGAAGACGAAGATGTGCGTATAGAGAATAAGGTAGTAATTACTGCACCCAAGCCTAGTTTTCCACCCATGTTTTTTTGGGACCTCAATTATGACAGGATAGATTGGATCGGTAGCATCAGTACTGTTATCCAAAGAATCTTAGAGCGTGGGATGCCGGAGCATTGGGCGGAATTACAAAGGTTCTATGGTCAGCAAACCATTATTACTGCCTTACGAGAAACAATTACTTATCTGCCGGATGAATGCATAGATGAAGCCTCCTTATATTTTAATATAAAAAAGGAGGAAATGTTATGCTTCAAAAGAAAACAGTCACAGCCGAAACTCTGGCGCTGACGAAACGATTAATGGCCGATCCCAGGCTGAATGATTTTATACTTGTTGGAGGGACAGCGCTTGCCCTTACCATCGGACACCGTAAGTCAATAGACATCGACCTTTTTACGGTTAATCCCTTCGACGCTCCCAATGTCGCTGCAATATTAGAGAAGGAATACGGTGCTGAGTTTATTAAAATTGGGAAAGGCGGCATAAACTGCTTTATCAATGGCATCAAGACCGATCTGATTTCCCATCGGTATCCCATGATAGAACCGGCTGAGACAATTGAAGGTATCCGGATCTGTTCAATGACGGATCTTGCCGCCTTTAAACTACATGCTATTGCCAATACCGGCAGCCGGATAAAGGATTTTATAGATATCCATTTTATGTTGGAAAAAATGCCTTTGTTCCAAATGTACGCAGCTTACGAAAGAAAGTATTACCCCAATACCAGCCGGGAGATGGCGAGCTTAGCCCTTAGAGATCATAGCCGGATTGACTTTAAGGAGCCTGTTATGCTATTCGGTGAAAATTTGGACTGGCCAAAGATTAGCTCCAGGTTGCTTGACGCAATAGAGCGTCCCGGCAAAATTTTCATGACTAATGTCAAGCAGTCACTCCAATTAAAACCAGAACCGAGCAAACAGATAAAAAGAGGGAAAAGGATGTAAAAATTCTTTCTATTCAGTCCGGTCGATAGACTGGACTGAATAGTTAATACTGAACAGTTAATGTGCAAATGAAAAAGTGAAGTATGCAAAAATCAACTATTGCCCAAGCCAAGCAAATTGACCTGGTAGACTACCTGGCCTCATTAGGCCATTATCCTAAAAAAATCAGGAATCAGGATCATTGGTGTCTTTCCCCGTTACAAGATTTTGGACTGGTCAAAAATCGAGTCCAGATTATTTATGGCCATTGAATGACCAGAAAGACTTTTTGACACCATCAGACAGCAAATCAGAATAAAGACAGAAGTACCCAAACAAAAAAAGAGGAAAAAGGATTTAGGGCCTTCTTTAGACAAATACCGCTGAGCGGCCGGCGGTATTTACTGCTAATGTATAAAATAGATGAAAGCACAAAAGAATTAACTTGTATGGATATAAAGCAATTTACCTAATGTCCTGTTGATTAAATTTAATCAAGAACTTTTTTACGAAGAATCATTTGTTCAGAAATAGGAATGTAAACAAAGCGATAATCAAAGTCATCTATACTTTCATCGGCAATGTACGGCAGTGAGGTATCCGAATAAGGGACGTCTTGAATTATCCTATTTGATTGAATATCTACCTTCGCGTAATGCATCCATTTGTCTTTGCCATCCCTATATATGATGTACGCAAAATTCTGGCTTACCCTCAAGCCAAAAATGCCTTTAAAACCGGTTGTTTTTTGAGACAGTATGGGCAAATCCAGGTCTGGCTTGTCGGGAGATACGGAGAAAACATGATTACTATAGACTAAAGCTACATAAGGATATGAATAGAGTATTCCCGACCCAGGGAAAAGGCCGGTGGTGTACCCAACCTTTAAATACTCTGAAGGTAAGGTACCCTTGTAAAATCCTTTATGCTCATAGACGTTTTTTGCGTTCTTCTTGTATAGGCCTAATATGTGGTTGGGAATGCCATCGGCTAAGTACCCTAACAGTTCAGTATATAGGGTGTCATTTTTTACAAAAAAGCCTCCACTCATGATGTAGTAAGCATCTTCGCGTTTAACCAAATCTCCCGCTTCCGTTATCCGATGCAACCCTCTGTTAACGCCTTTAAAACTTGGATCAATGTAATTTTCAACAATTGAAAATGAAATCATTTTGCCATCTTTGTAAATGGAAAGCGCCACGAAATTTGTAGCTTCATCTTTATAGGCTGTATCTCGAATGATGTATGCGTAATGAGAAGTGGCATAGATGGTGTCGTTACTACAATACATAGCCTCAAAAGCATTAGGGTCTATTCTCCGTTTTCTTGTGGAAAACTCTTTGGCCTCCTGGTATTCTTTTTTCCACTTATTGGCCGGGTATCTAAGCTTAAAGGCAGCTTGAACCATACTGTCCGTTACCGAAAGGGTGTACAATAATTGGCCGTCTATTTTATCAAATGCCCGTATTTCCGATGCTGTCACATCAAAGCAATAAATATAACGCCCGCTATTTTTTAGTATTGTTTCTCCGCCAAACGCATGACTTGAAAGTTTTACTGTATCGGTACGGCTTAAGGAATTAAAGAAAGGAACAGCATCTTCAATCGAAGCTATATTAACGTTTATAAAATTCCCGCTTTCTTCATTGTAAGCCCCTATAGAAGACTTGATGTTTCCGCCATTTTTAAACCTGTTGAACAAGCTATCAGACCATACAATGCCTGCTTTGTAGTCGTTCAGGTACATACGCTTTGATAAGACGGCAGAATCGACTTTATACCGCTTAGGAAACACGAGGCTGACAGGTAGGCTTTTGTCTATATCGTTGAGTTTGGCCAGGTGGCTTACGCAATTCAGGCATTCATTGGGTAAAATAGGAACGTATAGCTTGTTTTGAGCAAAGCCAGTGAACGATGCCATTAACAGGAGAAGTGCTAAGTATTTTTTCATTTTGTGTAGCTTAAATGCCCGTGAAGGAATCCGACCCCACGGGCATTTGTCAAGAATTAAAGAATTAAATATAGCAACACACTACTGTGCTACTTCTTTTGCCCACACTACACCGTACTCTAAAGTTGGCACTTCGTGAATAAAACCCGCTTCTACATTAGGTTCATGCGCACCAACAGAAGGGTACACTAATGTAGTGGTTCCGGTCATATTGCCAGCAGCATCATAGTGACGAATTACAACACTTAATGTGCCATTGGGATTACGTTGGCTTGAGGTGCAGACTTTATTTGGGTCAGGGTCGCATTTGTAAGTTATGCCGCCTAAGCCGTTAGGATTAGACTTTGTCCAGCCTTTAAGATCACCTGCCTGGGCTGATGTAGCAACACCTGCTACGCAAATCAATGCAAAAACTACTTTTTTCATTTTAGTCTGTTTTAAGTAATCGTGAATAAAAATATTTAAAATGCGGATTCTACAATCAATAATTGCAAAAGAATGTGGGAACCGTTTCCAATTTTAAACAGGTTAAAACCTGTAACTTTTAATAGGCATATCTTACATGCTGACTATCCGTTGGTAATGGAAACCCTCCCGCCAATAAAGGGGGAGGAATTTCCTGCACTAACCAAACACAAAGCCCACGAACCATGAATTATATTGTGCTGACCTAAATCCAGTCTTCCGAGATGTTCCTGCCGATGGTGAATTACTGTGGATAAGCCAGACCTGCAATGCCAGGTTCATACCATACAAGGATTTCGGTGCCTACAATTAGAATAAGGCTTCTCTATTTGCACAAATTCTTTATTTTCGGTAACTGTATCTTTTGCTGAAACGAATGTAGAAGCGGAAAAAAGGGAAAAAAAATCTATTTCACGAACTGGCTTATTGTGGGGATATTCTGGCCGTTTGCCGATATATTTCCTTATCAGGCACGTAAAGAGGTTCGAGGCTACCGCAGGAGTATTTCAACGTTTGGTTTTGGGGTTCATATCCACAATGAGCCAGAATATCCCCACAAAGCGGGGGTTAATATAAAATTCCTGTCCGGAAATTAAATGATCTTTAAATTCGCTTCAACTAAACACCTTTTTATGAAGAAGCAACGTCTCTCTCAGAAACTACAACTGAACAAAATCACAATCGTTGGCTTATCTACGATCCATACCCAAGCTATAAAAGGCGGAGATGGCACGGACGGCCCTGTGCAAAAACCGCCCACACCTCCGCCCCCGCCCCCCACAAAAACAAAGACCTCGGTAGCGATGGGTAACGAATGTACCGTTGTTGGAAACTAGACCGACGTACAATCTTTTGCCCCTTTAACTCTTTAGCGCATTCTAATGATGAGGATCATACTGCTATTACTGCTGGTCACAGCTACCTGTTCGGCGCAGCAAACTGACCTTGATTTTTTGATCCAAAAAATCAAGGTCAACTATCCAGGCTATGCGGAAAAGACCAGGAATATGGACTTTGACAGATTTGTTGACCAGGCTCTGAGGGAAAACAATACGGATACCTTTAGGGCAATGGCAACAATTGTAGACTTCTTCCATGACCGGCATCTTGACTTGTTTCAGGCAAGTGATAGTATTGATCGCCAAGCCTGTAATAATAGCTTTCGGGAAGTAATGAAATATACTAGTCGAGGCCAATACAAAAGGCTTGAGGGTTTTTGGCTTAGCGAAGCTAATCATTGTGTAATTGCTATGATTCAAGTAAGTGAACGCCCTGTGCGCTATACAGCTTATGTGGTGGAATGCCGGGACAGCAGTATACTCTATCCTGGGATGGCATATTACCAATTGGATAGCAAAACTGGCAATCGATTCTTCACCAAATGCGTAAGTAGCCGCGATAGAAGATCCTTTTATGTTTGGTCTAAATTTCGCAACGATACATTATTTACAGCCGGGCCATATAATAAATGGAGAAAGTTAAGACATTATTCAAAGCCGATTTTGCCCCATCTACCTATCAAAAATGATATGGCAAGCGGTAGGAAACTAAGTGAGAAAACCTTCCTGATAACTATACCCACAAGTACTGCACGTAATGGAGAGGTCGTTGATAGTTTAATAAAGGCAAATAAAACAGCTTTAAGTCTTACGAAAAACCTGATCATCGATATTCGTAATAATACAGGAGGAACCGTATTAGCCTACACTCCGTTGGCCCCTCTGCTTTATACGAATCCGGTTCTTAAAGTAAATAGCGAGATATATGGTACTGCCGATGAGGCCACTAAGATAGAAAAGGACGTAGCAGCCTATATCGCCGGTGGAGGCAACGACAGCGCCTATATAAAGGGATGGTTGGATTTTGCAAAACAAGAAAGAGATAGTGCCGGTAGATTTATTCCAGTGCCAGATGATACCCTGAAGTTAGATGCTGTATTGTCTCATCCGGAAAACGTCGGTATTGTCATTAATTATGGATGTCAGAGCGCAGCCGAAATATTCTTGCTGGAAGCTATGCAGAGCAAAAAGGTACGCTTATTTGGGGAGCACACCATGGGTGCTATCGATTACTTAGACTTCTATCCACTAACTTCTCCATCCGGGCGGTATAAACTATATATTGCGACAACCCGAAGAAAGATATCCGAAGGAGGCAGAAGGCTGGATAGTACTGGCATACAGCCTGACACTTTCATTGACGACAGCAACTCAAATTGGGTAGAAGTGGTAAAACGCTATTATGAAAACAACTAAATGGCAAATTTACTTTTGGGCAGTTTTTTTCACAGCAGCCTATATTATTGATGCGCTCCGCGATCCAGATACCACATTGCTCAAAGAGTTTATTTTCTTTGTTACTCAGAATTTATTCCTGTTCTATAGTCTGTTATACTTTTTAAATCATTTTTCGGCTAAGACAAAGCTTACCCTTGCGATCAGTATCGGTAGGTTGCTATTGATCATCGCAGCATTTATAGGCTTGCGGTATTTTGTAAGGTATTATTTCCTTGCTACTTTTTTTGAACCTGAATATGGGATGCTGCCCATCAAAGAATGGCTTCCAGGTTGCTTTACCTGGATCATCAATTCATTCTTCTATGCGCTTGCTTATTTTTACTTTGAAAGATCTTTCCAAAAGCAAAAAGACCTGCTGTTGGCACGGGAAGAAAAACTTAAGGAGGAAAACATAGCCCTCCGGGCGCAAATCAACCCGCATTTCCTGTACAACACCTTGGATATGTTATACGCTAAGGCATTGGGCAGGGACAAGGAATTGGCTGACGGGATACTGCGGCTCTCAGATGTAATGCGTTATTCGATCAAGCCGCAGGACGGTGGTACATTAGTGAATCTTGCAGAGGAAGTTGAACATCTGCAAAATGTGATCGAAATCAATAGTCTGCGCTTTGGGCACTCCATCCATATTGCATTCAGCATATCAGGTGAAATAGAAGAAGCTAAGATCGTTCCACTGGTATTGTTAACCCTGGTCGAAAATGTTTTTAAATATGGTGAGCTTAATAACCCTTCTTTTCCTGCCAGGATTCATTTGAGCGTAGATGATAAAGTAATCTTCTTTTCTACCTTTAACAAAAAGCGGACCGGCCCCAGGGAAATATCCAGCGGTATCGGACTGCAAAATGCTTTAAAGCGGTTGGATCGTGCCTACGGCGATCACTATTCATTTAAAATCATCGATCAGGCAGAGACATTCCAGACAGATTTGACTATTTACACTGACCAATAATATAGCTTATGATCAACTGTATCATTGTCGATGATGAGCAGCACTCTATTGACATTTTAAAGCATCATGTAGCGCAGACTGACTATTTGAACCTGCTCCTGGCTACCACCAATGCGACCGAAGCCCTGCAGCTTATTAATTCGGGAACAGTAGATTTGCTCTTTCAGGATGTACAGATGCCCGAAATATCCGGCATTGATGTTGTAGAGGCTATAAATGGGCGTTGTAAAGTAATCTTGACTACGGCTTATGAGAAATATGCTTTGGATGGCTTTGATCTTAATGTTGTTGATTTCCTTTTAAAACCCATTTCTTTTCCAAGATTTATTAAAGCTGTACAGAAGGTAGTCTCAACAGTAAATGTGTCTCGGGAGACAACTAAATCTGAGACGCAACCGGATTTTATTTATGTGAAAACGGGAATTAAAAGCAATGTGACCAAAGTCGTGCTTTCCACCATAGACTATATTGAAAGCGTGAAGAATTATGCTACAATCCATCATGAAGGGAAAAAAACACTCGTCCATATCAGTATGAAAGAACTGGAAGCTTCTTTACCAGATAGCCTTTTTATTCGGGTGCATAAATCTTTTATCGTGCCTTACTCACGGATAGAGCACGTAGAGGGCAGCCAAATTAAGCTAAAGAATCAGAAAAGCATTATTCTATTAGGGGAAACCTATAGGGCCTCATTTTGGGAGCAGATCAAGAAAAGGACTGTTGGATAACGGTACTGAGCTGCTAAGCTCATATACCTATGAGAAAATACCTTTTTAGAATAGGCAGTCAATAAAAGCAAAGCCTGCGAGTTCCGAGCATAAGGCTTCTAATACCCCGGTTGTGATACAACCGGACATCTAGCCGTTTTCGCGCGCAGCAGGAAATGACACTTTCATGAATCAAGTGGAAAACCTGGGGGCGTCACCACAGCCAGGCCCTAACTTTTCCCACTTCCAACCTGCTACTATTTATCCTGAATCCCCAACTTTTCCGATTGATCTGGTTTTTCGACCACATTGATGAACACTGCAAATTTGATGCAGTGCTAAGCAGTAGCTTTGTCTTTCACAAAACCAAACAGTTAAATGAAAAAAAGGAATTTGAATCTTAGCCGAAAACTGAACTTAGGCAAGGAAAAGGTTGGTACACTCACAAACGATCAATCAGGTAATATTATTGGTGGAGCAACCGCCGGGGCCCAATGCCAGAGTGTTAATAATCAGGAGACCTGTGGTCGTGATTGTACTTCGGCCTTGTGTACCTGGGTGACACTTACTCCGGATTGTCTTACCGCAGCTACCTGCAACGGTACTTCTTGTTTAACAGTTGTCTGCGGGTGATGTTAAAGAAATAAATAATAACGGATCGCCACCTTAATCGGTGGCTTTTTTGTGTACAGATTTTGCTTACTTATTGCAGGCACAACAAAGTATTACCAATCCAATCTTTGATGTACTGTATGGAGATATCTTCCCTTCTTCTTCAAACAGTGGAAGGCCTAGAGTGGACAAAAGCATTGCCTAAACTCCTTACAGGGTCGTTGCCGCAGACAAAACCCGCAACAGCTTTCTATTTCGGAACAGGAAATAGTTAGAACAGAATGTTTGAATAAAGAATATGATAGTTGGCCACTTATCAGTATTTACTATCGGTTGTTAAGGGAAAGGAAGATTCATTGTAGCCTTAGCTCATTTTACAAATATTGCCGGCTGCTCGACATTACCTGAAAAAATATAAGGAAGCCCCAAAAATATATCCCTTTTCGAACGGACGAATCCTTTCATCTTTTGAAACGAATTAGATTTCCGTGTAAGCATGTTGTTCCATTCTCGCCTTAAACAGCCCCAATAATGTGGCAGAAACGGGAGAAAGTTTTTTGGAAAAAAATACTACCCGAAGGGTGGAGATTTTTTTCCAAAAACCGTAGGCCAACGCAGCGAAGCGGAGTGCAGACTTTCGTACGTGCACTGGCACATATTATCTTTGTGAAAGGCGGGGTATGAAACGTAGTAAAATATAATTTTCCATTCTCATGAAACAAGGTCTAATGAAAGTTCAATAAATACACTTCGATTTTGGTTCCAAATTAAAACTTATTTTGTATCTTAGTATCAAATAAGTTCTTGCCAATTCGCTACAAACACTAACAAACTGTAAGGGTAGTAAAAAGGGTACCAATAAATACTTTTGGTCTTATCTAACTCTATATCAGTGGCTTAAAAAATAGATTACGTTCCCAGCGGAATCACTTCTTGGGACAAGTCTAAAAAAGAAAGACTTGTCCCATTTTTTTTGCCCTGTAATTTGCTGGTATTCTGATAAATAAGCATAATCGCAGAATTGATTTTTTGAGTTCGATGTCGTGTGCCGTCAAATTCCAAAAATTCAGGGAACATCGAACTTATTATTGTGCGTTTTTCTTCAATATCCCCATTTTCATAGCGTCTATCAATGTTTGCCACCTTTTTTAAAGTTGATGCTACTAAGTCCCTTATTTCAGTTCCTACCGAAGCTAAATTGTTCAACTGCACTTCCAATTTCTCAATCCGGCCTTTGGTTAATTTCTTCACTTCCTGAAAATCATCATCGGCCATTTCACCATCTGCGTTTTTTAATAGTGCATTTTGATAACGCTTGTTCAGTGTGTCAATCTCACTTATGATATTGGCTCTTTCGCTGTTTTGGGCTTTAGTTTTATTGTTGAAATCTCTTATAAAGGCTTCAATGAAAATATCCACCATGCCTTCCTTTGGAGATAGATACTGCAATTGTTTTACAAATGCCTCATTAGCGGCTTCCGCTTTGAACCGTGTGCCGCAAGATGAACTACAATGATAATAGTTGTAGTAATTACCCATCTTACCTTTTGAAGCACTACCCGTTAGCATTCGTTCGCACTTAGGGCATTTAAGAAAGCCCCTAAGCGGTAGATTGTCCATTGCCACTATCTTGGGCTTAATAACCCTTTTTCTGCCATCGAGAACATCCTGAACGTCTGCAAACATCTTTTCGCTAATAAGCGGTTCATGTTGCCCCATTACAAAATATCCCTGTTCTTCTTTATAAGGTGGGATGAAAATTTTGCCGCAATACAATGGGTTTCGCAATGCTACCCAAAAGTTATTCTTACTAAACCTACCGTTACCATTGGTCTTTGCCCGCACCATTTTCCATATCTGCTCTGTGTTGAAATTGTTTGCTACAATTTGTTCAAATGCCCATTTCAAAACAGGAGCCTCGACATCATGAGGTGCGATGAACTTCTTTTTATCCTCTGATATTTTATTTGTATATCCCAATGGAGCCGTACCCATATACCGCCCTTCTTTCTTTGCACGGCGCATCCCATGAAAGACATTCAATGCCCTCCTGTCATTTTCTACCTCCGGTGCAGCAAGATAGAATGCCAGCATGATTTTGTTTTCGGGAATGGTAAGGTCTAAGGGCTGTTCGATTGCACCCGGCTCTACTCCAAACGTCCGTAACTGATTAATCATCTGATAAGCATCGCCAGCATTTCTACTGAACCTATCCCACTTAGTGAATAACAATAATGCTCCCGACTTGCTGTTTTTTGACTTGCGTAGATTGGATAAATATTTTTGCCATTCCGGGCGTTTGAAAGACTTTGCCGAATGGTCTTCTATATAAATATTTCTTATCGAAATGCCCTTGATTTCGCAATATTTTCTTAGACGTTCTTCCTGGTCACGTTGTGAATATCCTTTGTCCGCCTGTTCATCGGTTGATACACGTATGTACAAATCTGCTTTCCTCATCACAACAATTTTTCATATCACACTTATTTAAAGACATCCCCGCAAATATTGGTCAACTGCTATGTGAGCAATTTTTTTCACAAACTCTAAAATGATTTTAGCTTCCTCTATATCAACATGAGTTCCCTTCTTCTTCAAAATCTGCATCACTCTTTCAGGAGTTAAATCAGTCGCTTTTTCACTTTCCATCTTCAACTCTTTTTAGTTGTTACCACTGCGGATTATTCCGTTTTGGTAAACTTAAACAGTAAGCTGAAAGGGCTTCTACTATTGTCTTTTCGTAGCATTATTTGGCATTATTTGGCATTCATACAGCCTTTAGAAATTCAGTAAACCGGAAGCAAAATTTCTATCCAATCAGAACCATTTGCCAATGCCATTTTCATTGTTTCCACGGTTTTTTATTCAAAGAGCCAGTATGCCGTTTTGTTCCGTTTCAAGAGCAAAGGTATTTCCGTGTTCTTAACGCAGCCACAAGGTCATGCAAGTTTGAAAAAAAATCTCCACCCTTTGGGTAGTATTTTTTCCCAAAACCTTGTGTCGGCTAAACACTAACCTTTTTCTGCTCGTGAAACGAAACATAGCATACTCCGGCTCTTTAGACGAAAAAAAAATGTCAAGTATGAAGATTAACAGCATTGGAAATGGTAATAAGGAAACGAAACAGCACCTCCTCTCATTACCGAATAAATCAATTCAAATCACGAGTAAACACTAAAGCAATGACACATCAAATCAATATATCAGAAGCAGCCGTATATGTTGGAACATACGCAAAATACAATGACGGTTCAATATTCGGGAAATGGCTCAACCTGTCCGACTATGCAGACAAAGAAGAATTTTACGCCGCCTGTCATGAACTCCACAACGATGAGGAAGACCCCGAATTTATGTTTCAGGATTACGAGAATATCCCGGAGGGCTTAATAAGTGAATGCTCCATAAGCGACAACATTTTTGAGGTTATAGAGGCATTCGAGAATATGGAGGAAAGCCAAAAAGAACCTTTCCTAATATGGTGCAATAACGGACACCGCAAGTTATCGGAGGAAGATATAAACGACCTAATCAGTGATTTTGAAAGCGACTACATCGGCGAATATAGCAGTGATGAAGATTTTGCAAGGGAGCTGGCCGAAGAAAGAAGCGACCTAAGCGACTTTGCAAAGCAGTATTTCGATTATGAGGCTTACGCAAGAGACTTGTTTTTAAGCGACTATTGGAGCGATGGCGGCTATGTGTTCTATAATTCATAAATAGCGTTTACGGGAGCGGGTTTACCGCTCCTATATCTTAGTCCGGAAAACCGGGCGGCAAAAAGACACTCCCTCCCGATGGTCGGGACAGTCTTTTTGCTTTAATGCGGCGCAACCCCTTTGCAAAATGCCCCTCTACAAATCCACCCTTTCCTCATTTTACCAAACAGGTTGCGGGTTTGTTATTGGGATATTCATTATCCCATTTATTGTTTTAGTAGTGCGTGTCGTTGTTCGACCTGATTTATAAAGGAAATATTTATTAAATTTGAAAATGAACAAAATAGCTACGTATATGTAAGGAAAAAAGTCATATTATGGTAGTTATTAAATATATCAACCAAATATGGCGAAAACAGTTAATCAGGCTTTCGATGAGTTTAATCTCAATACCGTCAACCTTTTAAAATCTACAACCGATACTGCAAGGAGTAGCAGGGATTGGCTTATAGAGCAGCTTTTAAGTTTTCCCAAAAGCATTGCCAATTTTCCCAAAGATTATCCTGAACGACATATAAAATTCGGTTCTTTCGCAAGAAACACCAAGATACGTCCACTGGATGATATAGACCTTATGTATTGCTTGCATGGCGGAAATGCTTATTATTCAGTTGATACGTATAACTCTTCCAAATACCATATCCACACTCCCAATGCCGTCAACGAACTTAAAATATTGTCGGATGAATATAATGTTCTCAACTCTATACGAGTTGTCAATACATTGGTAAGTGCCTTGAAAAATGTACCGCAATATTCCAATGCTGAAGCCAAGCGTAATCAGGAAGCTGCGGTATTAAATTTAACTTCTTATACATGGAGCTATGACATTGTTCCATGCTTCTACACAGTACATGGTTTTTACCTTATACCTGATGGCGCTGGAAATTGGAAAGCTACTAACCCTGGCATAGACACTAATAATATCAGTCAGACAAATAGCAGTTATGGAGGAAAAGTATATCAGCTTGTAAGAACTTTGAAATATTGGAATGCAAACTTTACCTCCCCCCAAATCGGTTCTTATCTTTTTGAAGTATTGATACTCAACTTCGTTAAGAATAAGGGCAGTCAGAACACTTATAATGATTTAAACATACGCGATTTCTTTTCTTATCTGCATCAAATAATTCACTACGATATACAAGACCCTAAAGGCATTCAAGGTAATATTAATGTTTTAACAGTCGAACAACGTCAGCGTATTTCCAATAAGGCCAAAGAATGTTATGATGTTGCTGCCACCGCCGTTGATTATGAATTAAACAAAAAAGACCAGCAAAAATCCATTGAACAATGGATTAAAATTTTCGGAGCAAATTTTCCTAAGTATGAGTGAGTATTACAATCCTATCAGAGAATCATTTAAGCTGGCTAAGAAGCTGGACAGATTATCATTTAATATTCTTATTGCATCAGCAGTACTAACATTGATAAATTTCATATTTACCAATTATTTTACTGAATTGAAATATTATGCAGAAATTGCAAGTAATGCCAATACCGTTGTTATCCTTTTATACGCTATCCTAAAATTCGGCATTAGCTATATTATTTTCCATACATCATTTGACAAGAGAGCTGATTTTATTGACCATTCATTCGGAACAAGTTATTCAGCAGAGCGTTCCAACGGGTATTACAACAATGATACAGTAGAAACAGGTATTCTTCGTATGGGAGCAAATAGTTTTGAAAGTTGTTTTTTCACCTATAATCTTTCCATCAAATCATTGCGCTCAAAATGGGTTATTAATTTGGCAATTATAGTTTTTGTAATCTCTATTGCACTTCAAGGGTATAATACTGTCCTGTCTATGGTCATACAGCTTACCTTGCCCATATTTCTTATTTCTGATGCCATTAATCATTCAATATTTTGCCTCCGTATGAAGAATATTCTGGACAGTTATTGCAGGTTATATAATGACCTAATAGGCGAAAGCGATATAAAGAAAAAAGAACCGGAAATAATTCTATTGGTATTGAATTATGAAACCACGTTAGCCACCTTTAACCTTTTGGTAAGTGAAAATACCTATAATAAATTCAATCCAAAATTGTCGGCAGATTGGGAGAAGATAAAAGAACAGTATAAACTCAATTAGTTTCGTATTAAAGGATATTGCTTCACTAACTCGAAAATACCTTTGCTGAAATATTTTTTGCCTGCATTCAATGCTCTAATGGCGGTTGTTATTTCGTCCGGGTCGGCGAATTTCAGCACATAGCCTGATACACCTATTTTCAGCATATTCCCAATACTTTCTTCGCTATCAGTAGTGCTTGACATCAGTACCTTTAAATTGGGGTATTCTTCAAGCAACAGTTTAGCCGTTGCAAAATTTTCTTCAACGATGCAGACATCGGGCAAACCGTAATCCAGTATCTTTTTTACAGCATCCTGTCCATTATCGGCTCGAAATAAAATCGCAAAGTCTGAATTTTCAAGCTGCTTCGCCGAGAGGTTCCGAAGTATCGCATTATCATCTACAATGGCTACCCGGACTGTTTTTTTGTTTTCGTTTGCAGTGTCCATAATATCTGTTTTTTAGAAATGGAGCCTGCGCAAAAAAATAGCGTAGGCGACCACACTTACCGATACTGGGGCACTGGTATGCCTGACAACGAATAAGCGAGCGCCCACGCCGTAGCATGAGCGTTCTTACTTATTGTCTCGTTGTCCTTAAATTACCAGTTTTCAGTATCGAGACTTAAAGCAAAAACACTTTAAGATTTTTCTATATTACATAGCAAAGATAGCAATAACGGCTCTTTTACACAACCAGCCTGTTACCTTTCTGCATTGCTTTGGTAAGATTTGGCACAAAAAACGGCACAGACCTTTAAGACCTGTGCCGTTCACTTTAATTGTATCGTTGTTTATCGTGGGTTTTGTATTTCCGTATTTGAGGATTGTTTTTCTTTTGCGCTTTTCTGCCTTGAATAGCTCCATAAAAACAACAGTCCGAAAATAATCAGTGCATAAGCAACCCATTTGCCCACACGTTCACCAAACCTGATGGCTACTGATTTTTCATAAGATGAAAAACCTTCTGCCCCGGTGGGGCTTCGTCTATAAAATTTCCGGCGGTTAATCCAGTACCGCAAGCCCAAGCCCAAAACCAAAGCGATTATACCTAAAACCAATGATGCTATCATAACACACTCTTTTTCTACCGTTTCAATTTACGAAAAAATATCTTTCCCCCTATGTAAAAAGGATAAAAAGTGAATGAGGCGGAAATGAAAAAATCCTGCCACGGCGGGCAGGATTTTCTATTTCTAATCGCTACTATTAAACTCAAAGTTCACTTTCTTTTCATTCCCGAAGCTATCGCTTATCCATACATCAAACGACTGCGATACGACGGACTGTGAAGTATAATACAATCGGAACTGCGTAGCTGGTAATTGGTAACTATCGTTGGGCATATACGATGGTTCGCTGTAATATCGCAACGTACCCTGCCCGTCATATTGGAAATAGCGGATAAAGTATTTTGCATCGTTGAAGTTCCCGCTGCGCTCAATCGTCATCCTTATTTCAACAGTCTGCCCGTTCGCTATATCTCCGGGAACTGGCATCACTTTAACCTCAAACGGATAGTTCTGTTGTATGTCGAGTTCATCCTTATTGCAGGATGATAATATGGTGCAACTGGTAACAACCAGGAGAAGCAACCACAAAAATTTAATTCTGTTCAATATTATTTTCATTGCTGTTTTTTTTAAAAGTTAAACCTTAGTCCAACGCCTGCCGATGGACGGAACTGTTTTAAGTCAGTACCCCAAACCACTTTGGTACGACCTTGCAGGAGCAATACAAACCTGTCGGACAAATAGGCTTCAAAAGATAAACGCCCTCCGGCTCCGTAAATAAAATGGTCTTTATCGAGGATTTTTGAACCGTCATACAGTATTGCTTCACTGCGGTTAATCGTTTCGTAACCCGCAACGGCGGCAAGCCCCGCATTTAGCGTTATGGTCTTTCTTGTATCACCCAATAGCTGAAGACTGTAACCTATTTCGCCCGTATAGGTTTCGAGCGGTATATGCAAGTCCCGGTAATCGGCAAACTGGTGGGTGTATTCAGTACCCCACAACCAGTAACCACCATTCTTTGTGTATTTGGTCAGGGTCAGGTTAAAATAGTAGTTGTCGCTTACTTCTTTTAACAACAGACCTGCGCTTATTTCCAGCCCTTTTTGCCCTGGCATCATTCTTTGTGCCTGTGTTGCTGTAATGCCCAATATGACAAGCATTACAGCGAAAAAGTATTTTATCATTGTTCTTTTTGTTTTGGTTAATTAATCTTTAAGTGCATTGCATTTACCAGCTTAGCGTGTACCAAATCCGAGTTCTCAATTTGAAGCGTTTGCTGTCTGCCGCCGTTCTTTTCAAAAATTTCAATCAACAGTACCTTATCATCGGTAATCGTGAACTGGTCGAGCAGGAATACATTTTGTTCAGTGGTATTGCCAGCAATTTCAGTGAGCGGTTTATACATCCGCAATGGTATCATTGGCTTTTCTTGCACCACGGTACGCTTCGCCACTTTCTTGTCCACGATTTTGAAATTCACAAAGTCAATGGCAAACGGTACATTGCTGGTATTGCGCAACTCTGTATGGAAATAAAATTTACCGTTGTGGACATAGATGCCTTTCAACAAAAATTGTATGCCGTAGCTTTTTGAACCGATATGCTTTACAACTCTTTTGTTCTTTTTGTAAATGGTTTCCATGAGCAAGCCCGCCAACGATGGCGAGTTGCTGCCCAATTCCTCAAACAGCACATCGTTTCCGTTTTCCCTATCCGATGCTTTTTGCATGGTCAGCAAATCGTAATTCAGTGTTACGGGGGAAGGGCTATAAAAAACGTTGAAGTTGTAGAAACGACCATCTTCGGTAATTACCGAAAAATTGGTTTCGTCTGTAAAATCCTTAACGGAGGCTTTTATACGCAGTACATTTTCGGCATCGTCTGCCTTACCTGCAACCAAGTATTCACTGCCCAAATCCACATAACGAATAGCAGACGGAAATATCAGGTGCGATGTCTTGTTGTACGTTACCTGCATTTCGTAAGGCTCCACCTTACCCATGCTTAACTTGCTTGTTTTTGATGCAACCTGTTGTGCATTGGTATTGGCTGTAAAGGTTATCAAACAAACCATTGCCAAAAGGCTTTTAAATATTGCTTTCATTTTCTTTTGTCTTTTAGTGTTGAACATTAATTTTTTGAAACAAGGAATAACTGATGACCGGCTTTGACGGTTACTTTCGGCGTTCTCATTTTTTTGGAGAAGTAACCCGATATTCCCTGCACCACGCCACGGGAAAGGTCGCCTGCTGCCTGCTGGCCTGCGGAGCGGGTCATCATAATGGATGTACCGGAGGTTTGGCTCATATTAGAGGCGATTTCCGTTAAGGCATTCATTTCGGGCGAATAAGGAACATAAAGCCCTTGCTGCCCGTCCAAATCGTACACAGTTATATCCACAGGTGTAATGTTGCCCTCAAACTCAATGGACGTTACTTTTAACTGCAATCTTCCATTTTGAAATTTGGCATTTGCTGTTAACACGGTTCCTCCCGGAATGGTACGGCTCGGCATTTTTGCGTTTTCCAACAAACGCAACCTTACACCGCTTTCATCGGTTACGGTCTGCGTTTCCTGTACGATTGCCCTGATGCTGTTTTTAGGCTGCTGCACCTGCTCATTGGTTCCTGCTGTATAAAATCCCCTGTTACGGGCTTCATTCCAGTTTGCAAGGAAAGCACTGTCGGTTGGTTCACGGTACAATGCAGATACGGCGTTTTTCTTTGCTGGTGTGAACGCCACAAAATGTTCCTTTTGTGTACCACTCTTTACAGGAATAGTGCTATCTACCTTACCGGGTTGCGGTGTCATATTGGACGGCAGATACTTTGCTGCCATTTGGTAAGACTTTTCCATCAATGCCATTTGGTCTTGCACAGTCGTTGTTGCTGGCACATCCTTTTGCGCCAACTTCTCTTTCAGTTCATCTACTTGCTTGCGGAGTTCCTGGGTTTGATAATCGTTATTGTCGTAAAATGAGCTTAATGTACTTTGGGCATTGCGATAGCTGTTCAAAGCGGGGTTACTGCTGCCCCTGCGTGTACCGCCACCACCAGCAGATCCGTCTTCGTAATCCTCATCCGGATTAGCTGCTTTCTCATTGGCGGTACTGTCCTCATTCCAATAATCAGAAAGAGAAGTAAGTGCATTGCGCTTTTCCTGCATTTTTTGGTCGAGCATTTCCTGTTCATAGGCTTTTTGCTTGTCAGACTGCAAGCCTGCATCCGTAGCCTGCGGTACGGCATCATTCAACCCAATATCCTCAACCTTTTTCTTGTCGGAAGATGGTTTGAAGATTAAATACATACAGCCGAGAAATACCACGGCCATCAAAACAAAGATGATGGGCTTTTTTAGCTTTTCGGCTTTGCGTTTCGCACCATCCTGCGGTGCGCTCTGTTGGTTATTCGGGTCGTCATCTTCGACCAGAATACTCACTCTTTTGTTTTCATTATCTTTCATACAACTTGTTTTTTAGAATTTTTGAAATACTGTCCTGCGGTGAAACCGGGGACTTTTTTTGCCGGATGACCGGGTTCTCGATATGCTCTATTGTTATCTTGTTGTTGGACTGTGCTACATCGTAGCATACTTTCAGTATCACCACAAGGGACAACAACGCATAACCTGCAAAGAGCAGCAGTGTATAGCGGTGTTGCCTTTTTACGGGCAACTGCCGCCACTGCTCATCGAGCCTGTCAAACCATTTGCTGATTTTTGTTCTTAGTTTTTTCATGCCTCGATTATTTTCCGTTCTTAGTGCCTGATACCTTTGCCTTTAGGAACAGCCTTTTGCTTTGGTGCATCACTGACCATAGCAATTGCTTCTTTAGCTTTGGGTGCGGTAATCACGGATAGGTTTGCCAGTTCCGATTGTTTCAGCAATCCGCCGAACTGGTCTTTCCTTGCCACTTCCATTTTGTGCAGAAAGAATTTTCCGTTGAGGTATTTTACCCGCATACAGCATTCCACCCGTGGCTTATCTTCACCTGTCCATAGCAGATAGCCCGTAACCAACAATTCCTGATTAGGTACACCTACTGAACCTTTACGGTTGTCTGCGAGATAATCCCCAATGCTGTCTTTCAGCTTTCCGGCATACGCACCCTGCGTATGGAAATAGCCACTATATCCTTTCGCTGTAAGGATTTTGGCAAACGTGTTTAAATCTGATAATGCTTCCATAAAATTGATTTTAGCGTTCGATAACCTCCATGTCCTTGTTTTCCAGCACAGCAAATTTTTCAATATTGAAACCCTGCGGGTTGTTGTCCGAACGGACAGAGTTTACGAGGTTGCAGAAAGTTATCAAGCTACGCTTGGTTACATTGCTCGAACGGATGATGAATTGTTTGGCGTAGGTACGCACGGCATAAGGATAGTGGTCGAAGTTGCAGACCACGCTATCCACCTCGATACGCTGCTGCACATTACCCGAAATGATGCGGTTGTAATAACCCTTTTCGGATAAGTCTTTGTAATAATCAAAAGCCGATTTATCAGCGAGGTTAAAAGCCCGCTTCATATTGCTTTCAATAGCATTCTTATCGGGTGCGAGCGTAAAAAACAATTCGTGAAAACGCCTTACGTGTTCCCTTGCTTCAACGGGTTTGTTGATGCTTGCATCCTGCGCCAACGCCAGCATCAATGATTTTCCGTTGTCCAGTACATATACTTTTTGTCGTTGCAGCTCCGCAAAACGGTAGGACTGCCATACGGCATATCCTACCACTGCAATGCAGAGAACGGCAAACACAATAGCATACAGTCTTATTTGCTTAAAACTGCTTTCGATGTTTCTTAATGTTTTAAATTCCATTTTTACGATGATTAATTATTTGTTCAATAACCTGCCGCCTATATTGCCTGCGGCAGCTCCCGTTCCGGCTCCGGCAAGGTTTCCAGTTTTCGATGCCGTTTGGTTCACATTGCGCATGAAGTTGCCTGCACCACCTGCCTGTATTACCCAGCCCGCCACCGTTGGAATGGTGAAGTAGCCCACTATGCCAATCAGCATAAAAATGATATACACAGTATTGGATGTGTCGGGAATAAAAGTTGGGTCGGCAAGCATGGCAATATCCCGTTCCAGTATGAGCGACTGTATCTTCGCCAGTATTGAACTAAACATATCGGATATTGGGAGCCATAAATACACGCTGATGTACCGGGTCAGCCATTGTGTAAGCGTGGACTGAAACCCGTCCCACACGCTTATCGCAAAGGCTATCGGCCCCAATATCGAAAGCACGATAAGGAAGAACGTGCGTATCGTGTCTATGACCAATGCCGCCGCCTGAAAGAGAACTTCCAATAATTCTCGGAACCAATCACGGATGCTTTTCTTTAAATCGTACATTCCCCGTTCCATATACATTCCCGACATCGTAACCAGGTCTGACGGCGACCAGCCCAATTCATCCAGCTTCTTATCAAATTCCTCATCGCTTACGAGGTAAGCGGTTTCGGGATTGCGGAGCATGGCTTCCCGTTCCAATTGGTCTTTCTGCTGTTGCAACTTGTTCAGGTCAAGCACCTGACCTTCGAGCATAGAGTGTGTGCCTTTCACCACAGGGGACATTACCGCATTGATAGTCCCCAACACCATTGTTGGAAAGAACATAATACAAAGCGCGATGGCAAAAGGACGGAGTAGCGGAAACACATCTATCGGCTCCGCACGGCTTAATGCCTGCCATACCTTTAAGGCGACATAGAACAGTGCGCCCAACCCGGCGATACCTTTTGCTACCGCCGCCATATCTGCGGTTAAAGGCATCATTTCGTCATACAGACTCCGCAGCATTTCATGAAGATTATTCCATTCCATAGCTTACCAGTATTTTTGTTCTGCGGTTCCATACAATTCCAGCACCCTTTTGGTGTTGTTCTGTTTCTTAGCCCTCAAAATGCTTACGGAAATGTTTTTGTTAGTGTAATAGCGAACGAGGTTATGATAGTCTTTAACCTCTTTGTACACTTTGTCTATTACGTCCATACGCTCCTTATCATTTAAGGAAAGCCCGGTTGAAGTAACTATCTGTTTCAACTCTTTGAGCAACTCTGTGCTTTCGTTCAGGAGCGTGGAATACCCGTTGGCGATTGCAGCCAATTCCTGCGGGGTGAAATTGGGGTCGTTCATCATCTTGCCGAAATTCTTCACATACATTTCGGACACATCGCCCACCAGCAAAACAGTTTGCTGTACCTTGCGGGCATCTTTCACCAAATTGCTTACGGCTTTCAGTTTGTCGTAATATTCCTTGCCCTGGTCATACACTTTTTTTACCTCGTTGAAATTCTTAACGACATTGCTCACAGTCGAAGAAGTCTGTACGATTTCATTGGCACTGTTGAGAATGCCTGATGCAAGGTTTGCAGGGTCGGTAACTACCCATTGCGCTTTAGCGGATGGTGCAACGGCAAGCATAAATGCCGTACACACCAGTAACATTGCTTTTTTCATTGTTTCTGATTTTTAAATGATTAATAATTGTTTGCTTTCTCACGTCTTTGCAGGGCGATGCGTTTAATGGCTTGCTCTACATTTCCATCCAGTTCATGGGCAAGCTGCATCACTTCCATTTTTTCTGTTTCTTCGGTAGTGTAGGCTAAGTATTCTTCGAGCGATACCTCCGTGGCGTAAACTGCGGAGTGTACCGCCTAAGCCAATCCATACTTCTTTGTAAAGTCGGCTTGCATCGTTGTTCATGTTGATGGAAAGGATTTGTGATTTTTCCTTTTCCGTAAGTCCGAGCATTGCTTGAATGTCATCGAACTTATTCATGTACTTACGCTGGTCAAGCAAGATTTTGCAGTCGGAGTTGTTGATGATACTTTCCTTGACAATCGGGGATTGAATGATGTCGTCCACTTCCTGCGTAACCACGATGGCTTCACCAAAAAATTTGCGGACAGTCTTAAACAGATACTTGATGTACTCTGCCATGCCCTCTTTCGCAATCGCTTTCCACGCTTCTTCAATCAGTATCAGCTTTCGCACACCTTTGAGCCTGCGCATCTTGTTGATGAAGACCTCCATAATAATGATGGTCACGATGGGAAATAAAATTTTGTGGTCTTTTATCGCATCAATTTCAAACACGATAAAGCGTTTGGAAAGCAGGTCGAGTTGCTTATCGGAGTTCAACAGGTAATCATATTCCCCGCCTTTGTAGTAGGGTTCCAGCACATTGAGAAAATTGGCGAGGTCAAAGTCTTTTTCCCTTACCTGCTTTTCTTCCAGCACCGTTTTGTAATCACCCTTTACATATTCGTAGAAACCGTTGAACGATGGGTACTCATCGTTTTGCTTAATGCGGTCAATATAACCGCTCACGGCGTTGGACAATGCCACTTCCTCCGAACGCTTCGGCGGTTCGTCATCACGCTTCCAAAGTGTAAGGATGAGCGTTTTGATGCTTTCCCTTTTCTCAATGTCAAATACACCGTCATCGGTATAAAAGGGATTGAACGCAATGGGATTGTCTTCGGTGTAAGTAAAGTAAACACCATCTTCACCTTTGGTCTTTCCTTTAATCAGTTCGCATAAGCCCTGATAGGAATTACCCGTGTCCACGAGCAGGACGTGTGCGCCCTGTTCGTAGTATTGCCGCACCATGTGGTTAGTGAAAAAAGATTTACCCGAACCTGATGGCCCCAAAATAAATTTGTTGCGGTTCGTGATGATGCCCCGCTTCATGGGCAGGTCGGAAATATCCAAATGGATAGGCTTTCCCGTTAACCTGTCTGCCATCTTGATACCAAAAGGCGATGGCGAACTTTGGTAATTGGTTTCTTCGGTGAAGAAACACAAGGCTGGTTCGATGAAGGTGTAAAAACTTTCTTCGCTTGGAAAGTCGCCCGCATTGCCCGGCATAGCCGCCCAATACAGCGTGGCAACGTCAACGGTATTGTGGCGTGGCTTGCATTCCATTAAAGCCAACGCACTTCCCGTATCGTTCTTTAGCTGTTTGAGTTCGTTTGCATCATCCGACCACGCCATTACATTGAAGTGCGCACGGATGGAGGAAAGACCGAAACTGTGTGCTTCATTCAGGTACTTTTCAATCCACTCTTTATTGATTTGGTTTGCCCTGCTATACCTTGCCAGCGAGTGCATATTCCTTGCGGACTTTTCAAACTTGCGCAGGTTCTCATCGCTGTTATCTAAAAACAAATACTGGTTGTAGATATGGTTACAGCTAAGAAGCAAGCCCACCGGAGCCGCAAAGGACAACAGGCAATCGCTTCTGTCAGTTGACAATTTTTCGTAGCGAGTGTTTGCCGATACCGTTCCGGGCAAATCGTCCGTATCTGAAAGGGTATGCAGACACAACCTTTTGTTGCCGATACGCACATCTTCCGTACCGAGTGCCATATCCTGCATCGGTGTATTGGCTCCCCGTGATAAGGTCAGGTATTGTTCAAGCAATCCCTGATTTTCGTTTGTGCCAATGATGTCATCTTCGGTCAACCGTTCCAGTTTTACAAAACCGCTATCGTTGATGATGCGCTCGAATTGCGCCACTGCTTCCATAAATCGGCGGACGGTTTCTTTATCCCTTATTTCTTTCGGGATAAGAACACCTTTGCACAGCGAACTAAAGTTGCTCTGCATCCGCATACGTTCTTTGGTTGTCTTCGTCAAAAAGAGGTAGCAGTAATGGTTGAGAAAAGGGCGTTCGTTGAAATGTTGCTGGTAGGATTTCGCTAAGAAGCTCAATCCGTCTTGTGCAATGTCCGGCGCATAATTTTCCTTGATGTACCAATCCTGTTTGTGGATGATGGAATAATCCGGCAGGGTTTTAATCGCCTTGTGCCATGCGGAATGTATGGCATCATACTCCGGTGATGCTACGGTAAACAATTCCGGCAGGTGTACCCGAAAGCAGGCGGTAATATCCGCATCCTTTGAAATGATGCAATTGTGTTCCACTGCCAGCAATGGAAACTTGCTTTCCAGCGTTGTAGCTTTTGCGGTGTTTCTCATACGGCATCGGATTTAGGGGTGAACCTTAAACTGCGATGTACCGCTTTGCGACAGATGATAAATTTGGGATGCTTTTTCTTTGCACCCAGCTTCATCAACCCGTGTTCACCGTACTTGCCGTTTAATGCGAATGTTTTCCAAATGATGAGCGATGCACCGCCTGCACCGATGAACAGGCATACAAAGGAATTTGCGCCCGCCATGTACATAACCATAACGAGGATAAGTACACCGAGCAAGCCGCCTGCGAAGATGAACAGGTATTGCGCTTTCAGCCCTTTGAACTCTACGGTTCTTCCAATGCCTTTATTGATGTTGTAATTACTCATAAGGCAAAGGATTAAAGGAAGAATGAGCGCAGAATGGTTGCTGCAACGATTAAGAAAATACACGCACCGAACCACGATGCCGCCGTCTTAGATGTGTCGGGGTCGCCACTCGAAAATTTGTTGTAAACCTTTACGCCACCGATTAACCCCACGACCGCACCAATCGCATAAATCAATTTGGTAGCCGGGTCGAAATATCCCGTTACCATTTGCGTTGCCTCCTGAATGCCAGCATTGCCGTTTCCCTGGGCGAACACGCCAAATGCCGACAGTAACGTAATGCCTGTCAGCAACACTTTTTTGCTTCGTTTTTCCATAATCTGAATGAATTATTTTGTTTCTACTTCCCGCTTTCTGCGGGCTTTCGGTACAAAAGTGTCAGGAAAAACAGGGCGCAATAATGATGTGTCTTTCATTGGAATTACTTGGCAGTGAGTGGCTTTGCAAATGTGTTAAAGGCATAAAAAAAGCATCAAACTTTTGTGTGTTTGATGCTTCATTGCATTGCTTAATCTGTTACATTTTTCGCCCTTTGCTTTTTTTCGGTTTGGGCATTTCTGGTTTTGCTTTAGCCGCCTTTTCCTGACGGCATTTTACCACCCAATCAATATAGGATTTTGCGTCTTCCATATTGTTTGGAAAGGATTTTCTACCTCCTGATAGTTTACTGTCATCAAAACCGATAATATATCCATAGTTGGGGAACTCGTTTGAACGGTAAACAATAATGAGATTGTTTATATCCTTTTCAGCAACATTGTTTATGTGGCTGGCAATTGTATATCCGTTGTATTCCTCGAATGTATAATCAGGGTCATTCTTTGATTTTATCATAGCTGTAATATTTTAGCGTGAACATTTTTTGATGCTCTAAAAAAACAAAAGGGAGCTGTCTTATCAGACAAACTCCCCGATGTCGAAACCCTCTAAATCCTTATTCTGCAAATTGGAAGAACTGAAATCCGTTCCAGTGGGGAGGCTCTTATCCAACAGCTCCGCAATCTTCCGTGAAGCCCCCTCCATTGAGTTTTCGAGCAAGCTAAACAATTCGGTTCCTTGTATTCGCCGAACTATATCCACCGCTTTTTGTTGAAGGGCAGGTTCAAGCACTTCTTGCTCCAGCAATGCCCCTACGGTCGTCAGTTCGTCAAAGGTAACTCCTGTGGCAAAACCGTTGTCGCTGCCCGGCAAACCCTGTCTTCGTCCTTCTTCTTCCTCGTCCTCGAAATTGGGTACAAATCCGAAATCTTCATCCAATTCTTCCTGCGGAATTTCACTTACAAAACCTGCTTCGTTGGTTTCTGCTTCAAAATTATCAGGTATATCATTTCTTTTTTCAGATTGGCGTTTCGTGGCACTTGTTGGCACTAAGTGTCGCTTTACGGGTTTTGGCTTGCCCATTATTTCCGGCAAATCGGGATTTACCGCAGGGTGTTGGGGCTTGCTTTTCACTACCTTTTTGATGATGATTTTATCCTTTGCCAACAGCACAATAACAATGAGCAGGCAGATGACTATTATAATTTCCATAATCAGATACTTTAAAATATGGGTTTAAACTTCTCATTGAAATCTTCGGTGATGGCTTTTTCAAACTGTTCAAAATGGTGTTCGAGAATATTGTCTAAGTAGGCATACAGGGGTATCTTATCCTCGCCGATAACCTGTACGATACGGGAAAGCCGTTCGTGGTATTCCTGCCGGATATAAATACTTTTATCACCCCTGCGGGTCATGGTATGACCATTGAGGAAACGCTCACCATAACCAAATCCTGAAGCTTTCTTTTGGCGGGTACGCTCCTTAGACACAACTTTTTCTTCGGCTGGCTCCTTTAGTTCTGCTTGTGGATCCTGCGGTGCTTCAACCTGTTCAGGCTTTTTGGTTTCACCTGCCATTATGGACATGATATATGCCTCGTCTATCGGTGCATTTGTTTTTTTCTTATTCTCATTTTCCATAGCCGTTACAATTTGACGGTTCTTAAAAATTCCTCCATAAACAAATCCAGTCCGCAGGCTTTCATCAATCTTTCATCGGGAGGCAATAATGTGGAGCGGAAAACGGTCTTTGCAGTAGCCTCGCTTTCCTTGCGAAAGCGTTTGCTGTCTGCAATGCGTGTTTCCATCGTTTGCAGCCCAACTTCATTGATGATATTTCCATAGGCTTCATACAGGTGCGATTTTTCCCGTCCGTCCACCTGGTTCCAAAATAACCGTATGGTTTCGATGGAAGTCTGTCCCCGTTTCATCAAAACATTGGTCAGTACATCCGTAAAACTCAATGTACTTTCCATCACTACACGGTCTGCCGTGATAGGTGAAAAGATATGCTGCATTCCTGCCAGCGTATTCAGCAAGCCGGGAGTGTTCACAGTTCCCGGCAAATCGAAGAAAATCACATCCACCGGGACATCGGAAGATTGTAAAAATGTCTCCGCATCCTTTAAAGCATTGTCTGCCTTGCTCTGCAATACCGGGTATGCTTTTTTGTTAATGGTCGTGAACTGGCGGTACGCCAGCCTTTTCAGGATTTCGCTTTTCATCACCGTTTTTAAATCCCGTTCCCGCATCTGCCAAAGGCTGTGCTGTGGGTAATCACAATCAAACACGACCACGTTATACCCCATACGGTAATGGAGTATGCTTGCAATGATGGTGGTAAAAGTGCTTTTGCCCACGCCTCCTTTTTGGCTGGAAAAAGCTACGAACCGGGTTTTGTTTTTTGTTTCCATTTCTATTCTGTTTTAAAATTTAATTCTGTTTGTACTGCCTGCAATCCTGCGGGACAGCATTCTTGGTAGCGTGTTATCCTGCATGAAGTAAGGCTGTCGTGCTATCCCGATGAAACTCCGGCTATCAGGCAAACAGCCTTTCATGCCGACCTTCCTGCATTCCTGCTATCAGGCTTGCGAGCCGTTCGGTTTGTAAGCCGTCATGCACTCGTACAGACCAACAGGATAGCCATCATGCTATCTTTCAGTTGTTCCAGCCTGCCGGACTGGATGCCATCGGGCATTCTAAGGTTCCGGCAATCTTGTATGCTGTCTTTCAGAACTGCCACCCGGATTGAATGCCTGCTGACACGCCTGCCTGAATGCTATCACAAAGGAGCGGGTTATTTTATCGCAGCGTAGCGAAGTGGTAGCTATTGGCTTTCTGTGGCGGTGTTTGGCAGTGTTACACATTGCGATGCTCCGGGAAAGCTGCGCTTATTTTGTAGTTGCATCAATGCAACAGGAGAATGGAAAAATCAGTAGAGATAAGAGGCAATCAGTGGAACGGCGATAAGCCGTTTTTTTCTGCTTTATCCAATCCGTCCCGCAGGGCGGATTTTCTGTTCACCCGAACAGAGCAAGTTATGTTTTTAGCTGCTTGAAATGCTTTCCGCAGCTAAAAACAACTTGCCATTGCATGGAGCCGGAAAACACCCTCCGAAGTCGGGGTTTATGGAAATTATAATGGATAGAGATATGAACGACAACAAAAGAAATCAAATCAACAAAGGTGGTCGCAAGCCCAAAAATGACCCTGCTACCCACCGCTATTCGATTAGCCTGAACGATACGGAAAATGCACAGTTCCTTACGTTGTTCGAGCAATCAGGAATGAAAGTAATGGCGCACTTTATTACCGCCTGCATCTTTCAGAAGACCATTAAGACGGTAAAAATTGATATGGATGCCATAGAATTTCATACAAGGCTCTCCAATTTTTACAGCCAGTTCAGAGCCGTTGGCGTGAACTACAACCAAATCGTGAAGATATTGTACCGCAATTTTTCGGAGAAAAAAGCATCTGCTTACCTCTTTAAACTGGAAAAACAGACGGCTGAAATGGCGGACTTGTGCCGGAAAGTAATTGAGTTGGTACAGGAATTTGAGAAAAAACACCTGCAAAAATGATAGCGAAGATTGGAAAGGGTGAGCATTTGTACGGTGCTATATCATATAACCAGCAGAAGATTGACAAAGAAAAAGGACAGGTTTTGTTGCTGAACAGGATACCGGAAACATTAAATAGTACCTATTCGACCAATTACCTGCACCAGCAATTTGAACCCTATTTAGCTGCAAATATCAAGACGGAAAAACCTGTTCGCCATATATCGCTGAACCCTGATCCTGCGGATAGGGTCAGCGATGGGCAATTCATTAAAATGGCGCAGCAGTATATGCAGGAAATGGGCTATGGCAACCAACCCTATGTTGTTTTCAAACATACGGATATAGAGCGCACCCACATCCATATTGTGACCGTTGCCGTTGGATTGGATGGCAAGAAAATACCGGACAGTTACGACCATCCCCGTTCAATGGCAATTTGCAGGGATTTGGAACAAAAATATAATCTTATACCTGCAACAGAGAAGCAACTCACGGGGAACGAGCAGGTATTCCGCCCGGTGGATTACAGAACCGGGGACGTTAAAAGCCAAATCGCATCGGTGGTAAGACACCTGCCAAAGTATTACGGATATGCCAGTTTGGGCGCATACAATGCGTTGCTTTCCCTCTTTAATATTACGGCAGAAGAAGTGAAAGGCGAACTGAACGGACAGCCCAAAAATGGGCTGGTGTATTTTGCCCTGAATGAACAGGGAGAAAAAGCCAGCAATCCTTTTAAGGCTACACGTTTCGGCAAACACGCTGGATTGGAAGCCTTGCAGGAACATTTTGCACAATCCAAAGAGCAAATGAAAAACAACCCTGTAAGAGCCATACTGAAAAACACCATCGAGGCAGCCATGCACACGGCTAACAAGGAAGCCGATTTTAAAAAGCAACTTTTGGAACAGGGCATCAATACCGTTGTACGCCGCACTGATGAGGGGCGCATATATGGTATGACATTTATAGACCATGATAGCCGCACCGTTTGGAATGGTTCAGCTTTGGACAGAAACCTATCGGCAAACGTCTTTAATGAATGGTGGAAAGAACAAGCAGTGGAACAACGCCAAAATACAGAACAGGCAAGTATCATCGCATTGCCAGCCGCAGATAAAAACGTTGTTGAGGAAAAAGAAGAAACTCATAGTCTTTTTGATTTCCTTGATAAAGAACAGCCGACCGATGACACCGGATTGATAGACGGATTGGGCGGGCTATTGCCGGAAGCACAGGGCGAAGATTACGAGGAACAGGCTTTTGCCAATAGAATGAAGAAGAAACTTAAAAAGAAAAACAGAAGATAGGATTTCAAAGCCCTCTTTACGTACATTACATCAGTTAAAAGACTGCCTAAACTCCAATGGAGAAACCGATGTACGGTTTTTAAATAAACGATGAAAGGACTGTGAATGCTCAAATCCTAACTGATAGGCTATTTCAGATACGGACATTGACGTAGAGGATAAGAGTTCTTTTGCCTTTTCTATCAACCTGTTTTGAATATGCTGCTGTGTGGTTTGTCCTGTTTGAACTCGTAACATATCACTTAAATAGTTGGGACTTAAATGCAGTTCGCTTGCCACAAACTGAACGGTAGGAATGCCTTTTTCAGCCAATCTTTCAGTTTTAAAATACTCGTCCAATAAGGCTTCCAACTTCGTGAGCAAATCGTTGTTGGCTTTCTTTCTTGTCAAAAACTGGCGGTTGTAAAAACGGTCACAATACTTTAGCAGCAAATCCATATTGGATATTAATAAATCCTGTGTAAAGCCATCCATATTGTCATCTATCTCTTTACCTATATTTTCTATAATGTGCATTATAGCTTTTTCTTCTTTCTCGGAAAGGTGCAGTGCTTCATTGGTGGCATACGAGAAATACCCGTAACCCTTAATTTCTGAAGCTAATTGATAGCCGTGAAGAAAATCGGGATGCACTACCAAAACAAACCCCTTTACCCCGTTGAGCAGTACATCTTCAAATTGCAATACCTGATGCGGAGCGATAAAATACATAATGCCGTCGTCAAAATCATAATATTGCTGACCATACTTACATTTACCGCCTGCACAATCCTTTTTTAAGGCAACCACATAAAAATTTGTGGTAACGGCACTCAAAATGGTTTCCGGTTCCAGTTTTACATCATCGAAATTAAATACACTAATCAGCGGATTGGACGGTTTAGCCAATCCCAAAAACTGATGCAATGCACTTATGGACGAAACTTTTGCCGGGGCTTTCATTTGTTGATTTTCAGATTTATACATCGCTAAATTATCACTTTTATTTTTGTGCTGAAAATTGTCCCTGTTTAATCCGTTCGATACCTTGCCTGTAAGTTGTAACTTCAAAATCAGGAAAACGCTTTCTGAATTTAGTATCATCAAACACATTGTCGTGTTCGTATCTTGGCAACAGCTCCAGCAGTTCTTTTACCCTTTTATTAAACAGCGAGCCTATCTTAAAAAGAAACTTCGGCATAACAGAATATTTCTGTTCCCTGCCGTAAATATTAGAAGTCAAAGCAATAAATTCCTTGTAGGTAGGATGGCTTTCATCAACAGGCAGATGCCAGGTTTGTCCGAAAGCATCGGGCGTATTACCGATTAATGCGGTTGCCCTGCTCGCATCGGGTGTCCAAATCAAACTTCGCTTTTTGGTATCGCTTAGCGGGACTTTCAATTTTTTGCCCTCTTTGATGTTATTAAAAAGTAAGGTATTGGTAATACTCTGTGTTTTACCAGGGCCGTAAAATTCCGGCGCACGGCAAATCACAGCTTCCAGTTCGCCTGACTGGATTTCCTTTAAAACCATTTCCGCCATTGCCTTTCTTACTTTGCCTTTTCTGCCCACAGGAGCAAAAGGTGTTTGTTCAGTAAGCACACTGTCATCCTGCGGATACATATAGGTATTGTCAAAAAATACCAGCTTAGTTCCATTGACCTTACAGGCATCAATCACGTTTTTTAAAATATGCGGAAACTGTTGTTCCCATAAGTCTGAACTGATTGGAAGCCCTAAAGTGAAATAAGCTATTTCACTACCTTTTACTGCTTCTATGGCTTTCTCCCTGATGGATAAATCTGCTGAAAATACTTCGTCCGTATCATTTACTTTCGTTCCCTTGCGGCTTACAATTCTGATGTCAGATGTAAAATTTCTTTTCAGTTCTCTTGCCAGTTCTTCACCTATCTGCCCGTTAGCTCCTAATATTGTTTGCATCCTATTTATTGTTTTTCTGTTTCGCTAATTCCCGCATTACTACCTTTGCTGTTTCCTTTGAGCTGAAAGGGTTTTGTCCGGTTATAAGATTACCATCTACTACCACCTTTGAAGTCATTGGAATAAATGCTTTGTCGTAAATAACGCCTCTTTCTTTCAATGCTGCTTCTAAATTAAATGGCACTTCTCTTTTTCTGCTTGCAAGGCTTTCTTCAAACCAATCGAAACCCGTTAATTTTCTATTACTTATCAAATATTCGCCATTGGATAGTTTTACGTTAAGCAAACCGCCAACACCGTGACAGATAGCGGCAACCATTTTCCCACTTTCATATTGATTTCTGATGATGCTTTGCATCGTTGTATCATTCGGGAAGTCATACATCGTTCCGTGTCCGCCAGCGAGATACACCAGGTCAAACTTCTCGTTAGAAACATCCGCTAAACTTCTACTGTTTTTGAGTAATTCTCTAAAAGAACTGTCATTCCAATATTCTTTAGAAATTTTATCCAGCGTAATCTTCTTTAGGCTTTCTGGGTCTATCGGAACATTGCCGCCTTTTGGACTTGCAATGGTAATTTCGCAACCCTTTTCTTTTGATGCGTGGTACAAATGTGTTAATTCACTCAACCATAAGCCTGTTTCTTTACCGCTTGCATAGGCGTTGACGTTGGTTACAATGATTAATATTTTCAACATATTCATATTGTCGTTTTTTAATAATGCAAAGTTCAGAATGAAAATTAAATTAGATGTAACCCTATTAGGGAAAGTTGTAACAAAATCTCCGTGTTGCTAATACTTTAATTATTACCATTTAACCAAATATTGCCACTGACTGCGAAATCTTCGACTTCTTACGGACAAGCACGAAGATGGTTTGATTGAAGCATTGGGTAACGTACTTCCCGAAGCGCAGGGAGAAGATTACGAAGCACAGGCTTTTGCAAATAAAATGAAAAAGAAGAAACATAATAGAGGTCAGCGATAATTTGAACTCATTGTTTTGCGAGCCTTTAGTACATAGTCATTTTACTATCTTTGTACCTTATACCACAAATAAGTCCATAACATAAATGGAAGATGTCAATCTTTGGTTAGACCAACTCAAAAGGGATTAATCAGCAGTTAAGAATAAGGAGGTTTTGCAATACAAAATCTTTTGGAGAGCAACCTTGATTTTTTCAAGGCATAAATTCTTTTGCTCATCCATCAACGTTTTCAACGATTATTTTTAACTCGATAAAGAACAAAAATGAATACAATTTTATGGATAATACAGGGACTACTTGCTGCATTTTTTATTATACCAGGTCTTGGAAAAATTACAGGCAGTAAAGAAAAACACATCGCAGATGGGCATTTGAAAGCTAACAACTCTATAATGCCAATCCGAATATTAGGAGTTCTGGAATTGTTAGGCTGCATCGGCATTATAGCTCCGTGGCTTACAGGCGTTACGCCAATACTGACGCCTATTACAGCGGTTTGCTTTTGTATAATTATGGCAGCAGGTATGTTTGTTCATACTAAAAAGCAAGAATACAAAATGCTCCCGATGTTGATTGTTGTTTTTCTACTGTCAGTAGTCGTGGCATATTTTAGGTTCACAGCATTAGCATAGCAATAGAATAAACATCCGAAATGAAAAGGTAGCAATTCGCTACCTTTTTTGATTTGCACAATTCAGCCAAATAAAGCCACTACACGCCATCTGACACCGCTTTCTCTACACCGCTATTCATAGTGGCTACACTTGCATCAAAACAATTTTTGAACTATGCAAGGAGAAGACGATTTGAGAGGGTTAGCCAAAATAATGGCTTTTATGAGAGCGGTAAGCATCCTCATTGTATTGATGCACTTTTATTGGTTCTGCTATGGGTTCTTTGCCGAACGTGGCTGGACTTTAGAAGTTATAGGCAAGATACTGACCAATTTTGACCGCACGGCAGGGCTTTTTTCACACACACTTTACACCAAAATATTTGCACTGGTTTTACTGGCGTTAAGCTGTTTGGGTACAAGGGGTGTAAAGAACGAAAAGATAACGTGGACTAAAATCCGTGTTGCCTTAGCCGTTGGCTTTGTGCTGTTTTTCCTGAATTTCCCATTGCTGAAATTGCCGGCAGGGTTAGCCACATCGCTTTACATTCTTACAACGGGCGCAGGATATATTGCCCTGCTCATGGCAGGTGTATGGATGAGCCGCTTACTACGCAATAACCTGATGGACGATGTTTTCAACAACGAGAACGAAAGTTTCCAGCAGGAAACAAAGCTGATGCAAAATGAATACTCCGTTAACCTGCCTACGAAGTTTTACTACAAAGGCAAATGGAATGACGGCTGGGTTAATGTGGTCAATCCTTTTCGTGCCTCAATTGTGTTGGGTACTCCGGGTTCGGGAAAATCGTATGCCATTGTAAATAACTACATCAAACAACACATCGAGAAAGGGTTCAGTATGTACATCTACGATTTCAAGTTTGATGACCTTTCCACGATTGCCTACAATCACCTGCTAAAGCATACCAACAAGTACAAAATAGCACCCAAGTTTTATGTTATCAATTTTGACGACCCACGCCGGAGCCACCGATGCAACCCGCTTAATCCTGAATTTATGACGGATATATCGGATGCTTACGAAGCTGCCTATACCATCATGCTTAACCTTAACAAGTCGTGGATTTTGAAGCAAGGGGATTTCTTCGTGGAAAGCCCAATTATATTGCTTGCAGCAATTATTTGGTTTCTGAAAATTTACGATAACGGCAAGCATTGCACGTTTCCGCACGCCATCGAATTGCTTAACAAAAAATACGCTGACGTATTTACCATACTTACTTCGTACCCCGAACTGGAAAATTATTTATCGCCGTTCATGGATGCCTGGTTAGGGGGCGCACAAGACCAGTTACAGGGACAGATTGCATCGGCAAAAATTCCTTTGTCCCGCATGATTAGCCCGCAGTTGTATTGGGTAATGACGGGCGATGATTTTTCACTGGACATCAACAACCCTAAAGAGCCGAAAATCTTATGCGTTGGCAATAACCCCGACAGGCAAAATATTTACTCCGCAGCTTTAGGCTTATACAATTCAAGGATTGTAAAACTGATTAACAAAAAGGGACAGCTTAAAAGTTCCGTTATAATAGATGAGTTGCCCACCATTTATTTCAGGGGATTGGATAACCTGATTGCAACTGCCCGTAGCAATAAGGTCGCTGTCTGTTTGGGCTTTCAGGATTTTTCACAATTGACAAGGGATTATGGCGATAAGGAGAGTAAGGTAATACAGAATACGGTAGGTAATATTTTTAGTGGTCAGGTGGTTGGCGAAACAGCAAAAAGCCTTTCAGAACGCTTTGGAAAAGTGTTGCAGAAAAGGCAGAGCATGACCATCAACCGCAATGATAAATCCACGTCCATATCTACCCAACTGGATAGTCTGATACCCGCTTCCAAAATCTCAACGCTTACACAGGGTATGTTTGTTGGTGCGGTTTCTGACAACTTCGATGAACGCATCGAGCAGAAAATATTTCATGCTGAAATTGTAGTGGACAATGATAAGGTTGCCGCCGAAACCAAAGCCTACAAAAAGATACCGCAGATATTATCCTTTACAGATGAAAGCGGAGCGGATAATATGAAGCAGGAAATTGAAGCTAACTATAAGCAGATTAAGCAAGACGTTATCGGTATTGTGCAAACTGAAATGGAACGCATCAAGAATGACCCGGATTTACAGCACTTAATACAACAATAAAACCAAAGCATATCCCATCATAATCAGCTAAAAGATTGGATAAGGGGCTTGTTATATCAATTAACGCCTCTATCGTCATTTTGGATACAACGTAACTCAATCTGGCAACAGGCGATTAATAATTCCTGTACAATTTTGTATTGTAAAATTCAAGCAAAATTAAAATCAAGAAAAATGAAAAAAACAATCGCATTATTAGGCGCAACCGGAAAGGTTGGCGGTAAGATTTCAGAAATCCTTTTGAAAGATGGATTTCATTTAAAATTAATTGCTCAAACGGATAGCAAGCTCGAAAGGTTCAAGGATATGGGCGCTGAAGTAATTCCGGCAGACATTACAGATGTAGATGCATTAACTGAAGCATTTCGTAATGCCGATGGTGCTTATGTAATGACACCGCCTGATTTTGGTGCTGCCAACTATCGGGCATTTCAGCGAAAAGTTGGGGATGCTGTTATTGAAGCCATTAAAAAGTCTGGGATAAAATATATTGTAAACCTAAGTAGTTGCGGTGGTCATATGCACGAAGGCAATGGTCTTATTGGTGGTCTTGCCGAACAGGAGGTAAAATTAAACCAGCTAAAAGATATCAATGTATTGCATTTGCGCCCGGCTTATTTTTTGGATAATGCCTTGCTAAATGCGCAACTAATAAAACAAATGGGAATAAATGGCACAACTGCCGATGCAGACCACGAAATCCCGATGGTTGCAACAAAGGATATTGCGGCGGTCGCGGCAGCTTATTTGACTAAACTTGATTTCGAGGGGAAAAGCGTTCAGGCTATACTTGGGCAAAGAAATTATTCATTTAAAGAAATAACCGGGATTATAGGCAATGCAATTGGGAAGCCGGACTTACAGTATGTTCAATTCCCGGTTGAGCAGGCAATACAGGCAATGGTTGAACAGGGGCTTTCTGCCGGTGTCGCTAAAGATATAACTGGCATGGAAACTTCTCTGAAAAATGGAGTGATGAACTATGAAAAAAGAACTGCCGCAAATACATCACCAACATCGGCGGAGGTTTTTATCCAAGAGGCATTCTTGCCATTATATAATTCCCTGTAATCTTTTAACAACATAAAATTTAATTCACAATGGAAAAGAAAACAAACGTGCCGGGAAAAGTAGATAGAAATCATCCTGCATTTAACAAAAATTCAGAACCATTTTACAGAATTGTAATGGAGGGATTGAAAGGAGAAGTTGACGGAGAGCATTTTTGGGATGCCGTGGCAGAAAATGCCGTGTTTGAATTTCTGTACAATATTCCTGGATTTACCAATAAGATTAAGGGTCGCAAAGCCTATATGGATTGGTTTAGCGGATATAGCAACGTTCTTCGCTCATCTGACAACTTACGGGTATATAAATCTGCAAATCCTGAAAATGTAATCGTGTTAGAATATGAAGTTCACGGGACTGTTCCATCGACAGGAAAGGCTTATGATAATCGTTTCTGTTCTATCGTAACCATTAAAGACAGAAAAATAACCCATTGGCGTGATTATATGGACTCGCTTGCGGTGATGCTTTCAGTTTCTCCTGATTAGAATGCGAAATAATGACACTCTATATAGGCAAGTTTTTGGCAATAATGTTTGGAGGTATTGAAAGAAATATCAATAGCATTATTGCCAAATATTTTGTACATTATTACTGGTCAACGCCATTATTTCTTGATAGAGCTTATTCGTCATTTTGGCAACAACGTAACTCATTTTGGCAACAATGGATTGACGATTTCTTTAGAGATTTACATTGTAAAACAGAGGCAATACGCAAAAGGCGACAATCAAGCATGGCATTGAATAGTGTTCTATGTAAATAGTTTAAATTCGTAGTAATGAAAAAAGATAACAATATACCCCAAAAATTCAATTCCATTTCGGAGTTTCATAAGCTGTTAGGCTTTCCCAAACCATTACACCCTTTGGTTAGTTTGGTGAATTACGCAGATATAAAAATACCTTATAGCGAACTTCCTAAAACATTACTATTGAATTTCTATAAGGCTTCTTATATGGAAAGCACTCCAGAGAAAATGAAATACGGGCAGAATTATTATGATTTTGACGAGGGTGGTTTATCATTTGTTTCACCTAATCAGATTATATCATGTGCAGAAATTGAGGAAAGCTATTCTGGTTTTACTTTGCTTATTCACGCTGACTTTATTCGCAATTATCCACTTGCAACTAAGATAAAAAGTTACGGGTTCTTTTCTTATTCAGCAAATGAGGCTTTATTTATTTCCGATAAAGAAAAGCAAGTTATCTTCTCTGTTTTTGATAACATAAGAGAAGAACTGAATACCAATATTGATGATTTCAGCCAGGATGTGGTTATTTCCCATATTGAAGTTCTGCTCAATTATAGTAACCGTTTTTATAAACGCCAGTTCATTACAAGACAAATGGTAAATAGCGATTTAACTACACAATTAGAGCATTTGTTAAATGAGTATTTTGAACATGAAGATACATTGCAGAATGGGCTTCCAACAGTTGAATATTTAGCTGGGAAGCTGAATGTTTCTCCCCGTTATTTAAGCGATATGCTACGCGCACATACAGGTCAGAATGCACAACAGCACATTCACGATAAACTCATTGAAAAAGCCAAAGAATATCTGACATCAACCAATTTATCTGTTTCAGAAATTGCCTTTCAGTTAGGGTTTGAGCATTCGCAATCATTCAACAAGTTGTTTAAGAAAAAAACAAACCAGACCCCAATAGAATTTAGACAATCTTTCAATTAGTATCATGAGTTATTGCAGTTATATCGAGTATTTGTCGGGTGATAAAAAAGAGTTGCACAAAAATTACCACGACAATCACTACGGGTTTCCTATTCATAATGACAATGAATTGTTTGGCAGATTGGTATTGGAAATTAACCAGGCCGGCTTGAGCTGGGAAACAATTTTGAAAAAGGAAACCTCGTTTCGTAAAGCGTATAGCAATTTCAATATCAAAAAAGTTGCAGCATATACAGAAGTGGACAGGGAAAGGTTATTGGCTGATGCTGGAATTATCCGTAACAAATTAAAAGTAACTGCTGCTATTGAAAATGCTAAAACAATTATGGCATTGCAGAAAGACTTTGGCTCTTTTGAAAAGTGGTTAGAACACCATCATCCCAAAACGAAAGACGAATGGGTGAAACTGTTTAAGAAAACATTCCGCTTTACTGGTGGTGAAATCGTAAATGAGTTCTTGATGAGTATTGGTTATTTGCGAGGTGCGCACTCCGAAAGTTGTCCTGTTCATAAACAAGTCATGAAACAAAAACCCATGTGGACAAAACAGAAATAGACGTGGCGTTGATGCCCATTATAAATCAAAATAAAATGAAAACTATACTATTAACAGCTTTGTTGTTCTGCTTTTTTGTGAGCCACAGCGAAGCACAAAACAAAAGCAAAATGGACATAAAAATATTTGTACAGGAATTTATAGCAGCAGGCAACGCTTACGACACAGAAAAATATTTAGATATGTGGCAGAAAGATGCTGTACTTGAAGATAAATCAATCAAGCAGGTTTATAAAGGGCAAGAGGGTATTAAAAAATATTTTGACAAATATTTTGTTAAGTACAAAACACAAACCCGCTTGATTAAGCTGAATATCATCAATGACCACCAAGCCCATATTGATGTGCAATTTACATCCTATAACCAGACAGGAACTTTTGATTTTGTTTTTAAAGATGGCAAGATAGCATCCGCAATTGCAGACTTTAAATAGGAGAACAAGATATTTTCAAAAGAATATTACGCCAAACCAATTTGGAGAATGGTTGTCGACAAATGACACAGAAAGCCATTCCCATTGTAAAAAATGGGAATGGCTCTTACAAGCATACAGAGTTTACCAAAAAATTACCGTATTCAAGTTGCTTAACAAGCAAGTATTTAAGAGTTATTCTGGGGTAATCAATTAATTACAAAAGTGATAATTTGAATGACAGAATATTTTAAGAAAATATCAGATGAATTAGACGAAGAAATAAAAGAATTGGCATACGAGCAGGGAAATGTCTTAGCTTCCTATGAGAAAGCAATTGAACTCATTTTAAGCAAGACTACTGAACTGAAAGAATATGTATTGAAAACTGGATTTGAAAACGAGCAGGAAGAAATACATTTTTTCAAATATCAGAAGCCAGCTATTATCGCTCAACTCATTTATTACAATGCTATCTATAAAATTGAGGCAAGGAAACCCTATGGAGCGAAACCTATAAGAAAATACCTCAACAAAGAACTCAAAAAATTAAAGCGGTTCTTTGACAATAACCTCGATTTCTATAAGTACTATCGTAGCAATAATTCCTTTCTTGATGAAAACTTTTTCGTGCGGGGTAAGCACGATATTAAGTTATGGCTGGACACTTATTACTTTCAGTCTGACCAAACCTTTTCCACCTCACATGATTATAAGGTTGCCAAGATAATCGCCAATGACTTGATACAAGTTTATATCGAAGACCAACTGTATAGCAAAACCCAGGACAGTAAATCAGTAGCCACACAAAAACTGAATTGGACGGGAAGTAAAACCGCCATGATAGAACTGATTTACGCACTGAATTGTCAAGGCGTTTTCGATAACGGCAATAGCGATATAAGACTGACAGCGCAGTATTTTGAGAATACGTTCAATATTGACTTAGGCAATTTCTATCAAACTTTTTTGGAATTGCGAACCCGAAAAATAAACCGGACAAAATTTCTTGACGAACTCCGGGATGGGCTTGTTAGGAAAATGGATGAACAGGACGAGAAGTAGTTATACTAATTGCATTGTCTTTTTTCATATTTTAGCTAACGATGAAGCGAAGTTGGCTGTGTGTTTTATAATTGATGCTATTTGCCTTGATTTTTCGTCAGCCAGTCCGATTTAGGTATCAATTATTGCAACGATGAATATTGAGGTAGAATATAAAGACACGACAGGAACGATTTCTAATCAAAGTCACCATTTGACACGAATTGCATTTGCAAAGCATTTAGCAGTTGCGGGGCAAGGATATGCACCACGACCGCAAAAACTCATTCGGACAATTGCTATGTTCTTTCAGTATAGCAATTACATTCAACGTCAGGCATTTAATGCCGATAGATTTTCGGAACCACCAATACAACTTTCCGACCCAACAGAGAAAGGGCAGTTTTCAAATCTTGCAGGTAAAGCGATTGCTGATTTTTTATCAAAGCGCATTGACCAAAGTATTTTTACAGTGAATTATGAAGCCGCGATGAGATTGAAACAAATGCCAATAAATGGCGGGCGGCCTGATTTACTTGCTTTTAAACAAAATGCAATGTTCGCAATTGAGGCAAAAGGCTACTCTGGAGGGCATGGTAATATGGCAACCCATAAGGCACAAGCCCAGACTGGTGGCATACCTGTTAATTTTTCAATTGCAAGTGTTTCATACAACCTTTACAATAATGTAAAATGTAAATATCACGACCCTTTTAACGACAATATCCAATATGACAACGAATTACTAAGGAGATTGACGAAAAACTATTATCAAGGACTTTCAGAATTTATTAATCAAAAGTTTTTTGAGTATCATGAGTTTGTTTTACAGGGCGAAACCTTTTATGAAGTAGAATTGTCGTATCGGTATTTTGAACGCCTTTTCGGGGACACATTTCCATTTACACCATTTTGGCATTTAGAAATTCTTGATTTTTATAGACCGAGACTAATTTTGCCAAAAAGAATAAGAGATTATGCAGAAGACGGATTGACGAATGAAACAAGACCTTTCATTTTTGAGCCAACAGAGCAAGGCGACAATCTATATATAGATAGTGACAGGGTTGGGCTACGAATTAGAAGATAGAATAGCAATATTCAGGATAGCCACAATAATAAAGAATTAATAAGGATTTTTTTAAGAAGACTTAACATGACAGACCAACAAAAAAGAAATGAGATTTATACCTTACTATCTTTTCTAAAAACATACATTCAGACTTATGTTGACAACTCCTTTACTGACCTGACTTTTGATTTGGAAAGGCTTGTAAGTAGCTACCTGAACGTTTTTGAAAAGACAGATGAAAAGTTTGTTAACGTAAATTCAATACAGCATAACTATCCCGCCATTGACCTGGTTTCTCATAAAAAGAGCATCGCCATTCAAGTAACTACCAACGCCGATATGAGGAAAGTTAATAAGACTATTGCGACTTATCAAAGGCATTCCTTATCATATACAAAACTCATCATAATTGGTTTTGTGAAGGCTACAAAATCCAAATCACCAAACGCTGGCATTTATGGAATGGAGTACTTGACCGATTTGGCAAGTTTCGCAAGTAATAGTCAGCTTGATGAGTTGTTTGAAATTCTTAAACGACAAATTCCTTGGAATAGTCTTAGCCCATTAGATGATAAACATTGCTTTGACGTAATTTTTGATGTTATAAACAGAAGTGCAGTAAGAGACTATACAATGTGCGAGGGTGATTTTGATAAAATGGCGGACGGATTATTTGAGGTGAAGGAAATTATTACTACTGGAAAAATAAAAGGCAAGAACATAAGAGCAAAGGCACTTGTGGAGTTTAATGATAAAACAAAAAGAAAACTTCAAGAAGTCGAGTTTTACGTTTCACACATCCTTCAGATATGTAATGCAAATAAGAATAAAAGGAACTCTGACTTTCTATGCTTAACAAGGAGCGAAACTGACGAAATAGATGATTTAAAGGAAAAGATTATAGATAGTTCAAATGCTTTAGCCAATGAATTAGGGCTTAGTAAAAAAATAATGGGAAGTAGGCGAAGATAAAAGCATAAGAAACGCTAAGATGTAAGACCAGAAAGCATTTTATTTGGGCGTGTCACCACCTGCTTTTGCTGCCCACAATAGCAGCGTTACTAAAACAGGTTGGTCGGGCTATCCGCTATATCTTTTGCGGTCTTGCAGATCCGCAAAAGGATGCCGCTTCTATCCCTCACGCTAAATCCCGTTCAGGAAACTAAGCAACTTACCCACTTCTGCATTCATTTTGGAAAAGGCAAACCATTTCTTACCCAAATCTTTCAGCGATGCTCCAATATGGTAAAGTTCCGTACCGTCTATAATAAGAAAACGGTCATGCGCATGGGCAAAAGTATAAACGTTGATTGCCGGGTACTGGCTGTTGTATCGCTGTACATCCAGTTGTAATTGATTGCTGATGCTTTTGGTATAGATAATAGCAGATACCGATTGCCCACGCTTACCGAGCAGCGTAAGCACCGTATCGTCCACGTAATTGTCAATGAGAATAATTGACCGCCCTGCACTGCGGATAATATCGGAAACAAAGGTGTACGCATCGAATATTTGTCCATCAAAGAAAATGCCTTTTTCGCTGTGTAGCTTACCGCTTTCCAAAGCTCTGAATATTTCCTCAAACCTGCCGTCCGCTTCAATCTGTTTGAGTTCTATTTTATCCATCCGGGAGAACAGGACGGCATTACCGATTAATAGCTTGCGCATTTCTACAAAGGCGTTCATTATCTCAATGCTGACTTTTACAGCTATATCGCTACGTAATACGGCTGACAACATAGCTACCCCTTGTTCTGTAAACACATAGGGCAAATAACGGCGTCCGCCCCGTCCGGCATTTGAGGTTCCAATTTGGAACCTCAAAGTTTCTGCTTCTTCATCTGTCAGTTGAAAGCAAAAAGTATCGGGAAACCGCTCTATATTTCTTTTCACGGCTTTGTTCAGTATTTTGGTTTCAACCTGATAAAGCGCAGCCAGGTCTTTATCAACCATTACCTGTTTACCCTGTACCGTATAGATAAGGGGTTCTATTTCCTTTTGGCTTATGATAGTATTTTGGGTCATCTTTTTTTGTATGTAGTGTTTTCAAATTCAAAAACGGTTTTGCCATCATCTTTCATAACGATGTAGGCATCGAATTTTTTGCCCGCTTTGCTTTTCATGCCTTTGATAAGCGATGTTTTGCTTTTACGCACAAGGTTTTCAACCTCTACAATGCTTAACTGTATTCCGCACACATTACGGAACAAGAGCCAGTTGCAAGCCTCATCGGGGCATTTCGCCACTTTGTCCCAAATCAAAAGCTGGTGGCTTTTACATTTGGGGCAAGTCAGTTCAGGTTGCTTTTCTTTGGCAATGCTCATATCCAACAATTCCTGTGTAATGGATGTGGCATAGGCTTCCATATCTTCATGAAAAGCCATTGCATCGGCTTCGTTGCTTTCAATTTTCTGCAATACCATTTCCCATTCGGCAGTCATAGCGACATCGGCAATCCGTTTATCCTTTACCGACTGATATACCCCCATTCCTTTTTCGGTAGGAATAAGGGATTTCTTTTCACGCCTGATATAATCCCTTTTAAAAAGCGTTTCGATGATTGCCGCCCGTGTAGCAGGCGTGCCAATGCCAATGCCTTGCAGGGCTTTTCGCTCGTCCTCGTTCTCTATTTCCCTTCCGGCATTTTCCATAGCAGACAGCAAGCCCGCTTCTGTATAAAGTACAGGCGGTTTGGTTTTCTTTTCCAGTACCGAGGCTTCTTTTATCTTCAATTCATCGCCAACTTTTAATTCCGGCAATTCCTGTACTGGTTCGCTGTCTTCTTCCGTAAAGTTTCCCCTGATACCACGCCAGCCTGCTTCTAAAATTTTGGTTCCTTTCAACACAAAATCATAGTGTAATGCCTGTAACGTGATGTCAGTTATTTCTTTGGAACAGTTATGGGATATGGCTTCGAGCAAGCGCAGGGCAATCATATCATAAATTGCATCTTCTTTTGCCGATAAAGCAGACGGGGCTTTTTCGGTAACAAGTAATCCGTGATGGTCTGTTACTTTTACATCATTCACAATCCGTTTATTGAAACGCCCCCATTTTACTTTTCCGGCAGCTTCCTTGCAGGATGGTTTTGCATCCAATGCCCTAACCAGTACCGGGATTTCTGCCCACATATCTTCGGGTATGTACTTGCTGCCAGTACGGGGATAAGTGATGAATTTCTTTTCATACAGGCTTTGTGCAATATTCAGGGTTTCTTCGGCAGAAAGCCCCAATTTCTTATTGGCTTCTTTCTGCAAGCCCGTAAGGTCGAACAGCAAAGGCGGCTGCTCCGCAACCGTTTTCGTTTCTACCGCCGTAACGGTAGCTATCCCGCTTCGTTGGATGGATTTAAGCGTATCGTCAGCCTGCTTTTTATCTTCCCATTTGGTTTTGGAAAGGCTCTTAAAATCCATAAACTCTTTACGGTGTTCCAGCTCAATTTGATAATACTTTTTGACCGTAAAGTTTTTGTTCTCCAAATACCGTCTGCAGATAAGGGCAAGCGTTGGCGTTTGTACCCGACCGAGCGAATACACGCCACGGCCTGCGGCAATGCTCAATGCCTGTGAAGCATTGATGCCCACCAGCCAATCAGCCCGGCTGCGACCTTGCCCGGCTTGATAAAGCCCGTCAAAATCGGTTCCGGGTTTCAGGTTGTCCAGCCCTTGCTTAATTGCTTTCTCTGTAAGTGAACTTATCCATAAACGCTGAAAGGGCTTTCCGCATTTCAGGTACTCATAAATGTACCTGAAAATCAGCTCGCCCTCACGTCCGGCATCGGTAGCCACGATAATGCTATCGCAATGTTTTACGACCTGCTCAATAATTTTCAACTGTTTTACGGCTCCGCTATCGGGAACGTAAGTTTTATCCTTTTTTACTTTGCGTACCGTCAGCAAAAAAGGGTTTGGAAGAATGGGCAGGGCTTCCTTTTGGAAACCCGATAGCCCATAATCTTCCGGCATTGCAAGCCCTACCAAATGTCCCAATGCCCACGTAACCTGATAGCCGTTGCCTGCAAGGTAGCCATCCCGTTTTTCGGTGGCTCCCAGCAGGGCGGCTATCTCCCTGGCTACGCTTGGTTTTTCTGCAATAACTGCTTTCATAATATCTTTCCTTTTAGTGATTATCTTTTTATCCCTTTGGATTTAGCAGGGGCTTTCGGTTTTTGCTGCTGCTGCTGCTTTTGGTCTTTCGGGGTTTGCTGTTCTGTATTCAAAGGCTCTTTAATGTTTTTGGTCGCCTCGTTGGTTTTTCCATCGGAGTTCACCGCAACCTGTGTTTTATTTGCTTCGGCGGGCTGTACTTTGTTTTTCAGGTTGTCGGGGTTTTTAAAGTCAAACGCAAATTTTCCAGTTTCTGCATTCAGCGTTACATAACCCTTATAAGGCTGTCCTTTCCCGTCTTTGAAATCCGTAACATAAATGGTTTTGCCCTCTGTCAATTTTTGGTACTGCTCATCGGAAAACTCTTTACCACGGAATGTTCTTAGCGGCTCGTTGCCTTGCACTTGCTTAGGCGCTCTATCTCCAAATAAGAACTCTACATACATTCTGTCAGCGTTGAATTGTACATAAGCACTTTTGTTTTGCGTATTCTTTAAATCCAACCCCTCCAAATAAAGGGGCTTGCCCTCCCGTAAAGTCTGCTTTTGTTCATCGTTCAGCTTTACGCCCTTAATTTCATCGGGTATTTTCATCCATTCCTGCCGCAAGGCAATTACTTCGTTGGTCAGCCTGTCAATGCTGATAATGGATGGAATCTTCTCCCCGGTCTTAGGATTGGTCAGCTCCACCACACGCCCCATGTTCCCGCTTTTGAGCAAATTATCTTTATCCTCTTTGGTAAATTCATGTCCGAAGAAAGCAATGTTCAAATTCGGCTTTTGGCGGACACCGTGGATAGCTACGACCACATTCCCGTTCTCACCTGGTTGCAATGAAAGCCTTGCATCCATACGGGTAACGGCACTGCCGAGGTTGATGCTTATGGGTATCAGTGTATTGGTTTTATAGCCTCTTAGCAGGCTATCGAGTACGCCCTCTTTTTCCAGCCGTTCTTTACTTAACCCAATATTGTTCATGGTTTCCCAATCAATCTGTTCCGGCTTATAGCGGTACTCGCTTGTTTCCGGTTTTGCCTGTGTAGTTTCCATATCCTTTTTATTTTCCTGTTGCTGCTGTTGTTCCTTTGGTTCTTTCACCTCATGCTTTGCGATGACAGCCTCACCCTCTTTGGTAGGTGTATCAACTTGTTGCTGTAATGCTTTGGCTGTTTCTTCGGCTTCCACTGCCGGAACTTTGAAGAAAGAAAAATGAGTGGGGTCTTTAAGCTGTCGCCAAAAGTTGGAGAAGAAATTGGAAAAAATATCCCCACTTTTGTCCACTCGCATAAACTGGCTTTGGTTCTTTTTATCCGCATCCACGGTTTTCAAATTGCCGTTTTCGTCAATGCCCGTTACGGCTTGGATTTTCTTTTTCTCTTTATCCATCACCAATAAAATATCCGAAAGCTGTTCGTGGTATTGCGGTGGATTTGTTATGGTCTGTTCACTCATACTGCTATTATTTTAAATTGTTATTTCCGAAAGTAAATGAAGCAGGTACGGCATAGCCGTACCCGTCTTTAGCTGGCAGTGTTTGTCAGCCGTTGTCTTTTGTGCGTTGCAACGGGAGGTTGAAACTTTCCCTGACAAACTGGTGTACATCTGATAGTTTGTAATACAATTTGCCACTGATGGTATAATAAGGGAGTTTACCGGACGAGCGGTATCGTTGCAGAGAGCGTTGGCTTATTTTGAGCATTTGAAGCAAGTCTTGGTTATCCAGCAATTCTTCACCGTCTATGCTATTGCGTTGCTTCTGTATATCTATGATATGTTCTTTCAGAATGTCGAAACGCTCCATTATCCGTTCCATCCATGAAATAAATTCCATTCTATCTATGTTCATACGGCACACATTTAATTATTGCACTGCTATTAAATATTTACTGTACAAAATTGGAGCGTTTGGCCGGGGCTATCTTCCGATACGTGTCTATCAAAAAGACATTTTTTTCATTTTTTTACATTTTGTATAAGTAGCTGTTTCATAACCTTCTATGCTATTAACATTACTTACAAGGATATTCAAACAATGAACTTGTCTATACACACGTATAGGCAAATGGTCAAAAAAAAAGAACAGCACCGATAATGCTGTTCTTTTAAATGAGAAAAAAATGAGGACTTTATCTAATGATTACCTTTCAATTTGAGTAAAAAATATAATCCGTTATTTTGAAGCTCCCTTTTTTCTTCTTTGTACTCTAACAGTGTCATTCCTCCTGTCAAACCTAAAGAGCTTAATAAAGCGTAATGTATTGGCATACTTGCAACTACTGTTCCTATTAATGGGACATAGGTTTTGGGATTTTGCATTTTTTCAATGAACTTCCTAAATGTTTTACTATTCAGGTTTTTCATTTTGCTTTCTAAATCAATAAGAGGTTTTTGTATTTCACTAAAGAAAATGCTTTGATATTCGTTGTCTTTTAAATCAGTATTGTAAAGCTGTTTGTTTTTAACTTCGATGGTATTTATTGTTTGATAAAATAATCCCAATTCATCTTTTAATTTTAGTTTAAGCTCTAATAGGTCATCAAAACTTAAAATATCCGGGTTCGGTAAACTGATTTTTAAAGCGTCAAGTGCTAATGACTTTGTGTAACCTTGAGTTCTTAAATTGTTGTTTGATTGGGCTGATTGTTGAATGAATGCCGAAAAGAGAGTATTTAAATTGTTACTACTGCTTATGCAAGTTTTCCCTTCTATCAAAAGTTTTAGAAACCACTTTAATTTAAAAGAATAGTACCACCATATTAAATCCACCTCAACAGGCTTTCCCCACTCAAAATCCCACATATTTTTCATTATGTCATAAACCTCTTCAGTAATTATTTTACCGTCTTTCTCGGTCGGGTGATTGGGAAATATTAAGTTATGATTTGCATTAACTATTTCACTTATTTTATTTGCAAGCCCTTTTTCAAATTCTTCTTCCTTGTTTTCATTTCTTTCAGTTATTGCAATTATATTTTCATCAATAAGAACCTTGTAATCTGTTGTAAACCTCTTAGGAATAAACTGAAAATCTTCTACTCCATCAAACTCAAATTTTCCACTTGCTTTGCTAAACTTTGGAGCATAAACAGCATCATTAACAATGTTTATCTTGTCATAATATAGCGCAAGCAACTTTATTTCATTTTCGGATTTTGGTGTAATATCTGAATTGTAGTAAATCTCTCTCATTTAAAAACTCTTTTAGAATGTATATTGACATTCAACCTCTGACATACTCACACTATTTTTTGCTAAGAAACTTAAATATATTATTGATATTAACTCCAATTCCTGCAATATTAGGCTCAAGGATTATTGTGTCATTTAATATTTTCCCAATTCCCCCTTTCAATTCTTTTTTCACTTTAAAATCCTTAATTTCCTTTTTATCTTTAATGTCTTGAAAAACTTTTTCAATAAGTTTGATAACATCTTGTGGAGTTTTACAAACATTTCCAATTTCTATAAAGACTAATTTGTCTTCCGGAATTTTGCCACCGATAGATTGTTTATCATTTCCCTCTAAAAAGTATTTGGGATGAATTGTTGTAATCATTAGTGCTGGAAGCAATTCTTTAGGGTCAATGCCATTTACGGCTTCCCAAGACATAAGCTCTGAATAAAAATGGCTTTCGGGAATGCCCTGAATAGCAACCGAGTTGTTTTCGGCGGCAAACTTTGCAATTTTGTCGAAACTGTCACGTAAAGTTTTACTTATTGGTTCATCCCAATTATAATAGTCAAGAATATATAAGTAATATTCCCTTTCTACATTCTCTGGAATGGACGCGATTGTGCTAATTTTTAGTCCCATTATATCTATTGCCCTATTTAATTTATCTATTCGCTTTTATACTTAGCTAAAATACAAAAAAAGCTAATGCTGGAAGTGTGCCTACCTTCTCTAAAAAAGCAAGCTGGTTTATAATTAGCTGTTATCTTCCTTATCCATATATTCCTCCAAATGATATTTCAACTGGTCTAAAAATAATGTCCGTGAACCAGCACGAGTTTTCATTCGATGGAAGCTGTTATGGATGTCATTTAACGAAACACGGAATAGAATTTGAAATACCATACTGATTTTGCGTATGCCTAATTTTCCGTGTGAAATAGCGTCGGCAGCATGGAGTGCGTAAATCAATTCAATCAGGGCATTTTTTGTCTGTGTCCAAAAAATATCCTTTGCATCACTATCCTGCAATAGCACATCGGGATTTTGCCCAGGACTTAGCTTTGTGGTGAGATAGTTATAAATAAGTTCATTGGCGATGATTTTTGCCACTTTATAATCAAAGTAGGTAGAGAAATTCGGGTCAATTTCAAATACAAAGCTGTTCAGCCCATCATAATAGTTGATGTTACCTAACGTATAATAGGTTTCGTCACGGTCAATTCTGCCGGAACGGTAATACCTATAAAACTCTGAATTGCAAATATGCTCCCGGTACTCCTGTTTTAATTCCCGCAATTGTAAACCGAAGTAGCATTGGTGTAAATTTCCGTTTGATGCGGGGCAGGCTGTTTCAATCCGATATACTTTGTTGTAGTAAATAAGTTTTCCGAGAATATTCGGTTTAACCAGCTTGAAAAAATGGATTTCTTCATCTTTACTGGAAAAACCCTCTTTCAATACGTCTTCTTTAACGGAACGAAGTAACTCCTGGAGATAACTCGTCATTTTATAAGCCTCATCAATGAAGCAAGGTGCTTCGGCAGATAGTTTCCTTTCCTGCTTCTGAATTTCGGCGACTATGGTTTGTAAGGGATGTTTCATAGTTACTGTTTTTAAATCAGGCTGTATTTATCCAAATACAAATTTTAGCCTTACCTATGAATTTGTCCCATGAGATACACCGAAGTCAGGTGAAATTTTTTACCATTATCTCTTCAGTTTTACCACTTTTTTCAGTGGTTGAGCAGTAATATTATTAGGCTTATCGTCCTTTTTGGAACTTATATCTGATTGACTTTGAATGTCTTTTAGCTGGTTTAAACGGCGCAAATCTTCCAACAAAGAGTTCGAGTTTTGTACCAGTGAGTTCACAAGAATGGACAAATCAGATAATAATGGTTTGTCCTTTTTTATTGAATAAACTTTGTCGCATATGGCAATTTTTAAAACTTCATGTTCAAAAGAATTTTTGAATTCGATAAGTTGTAATCATTGCTCTCGTATTTAACAATAAAAACATCTGGTGGGTGGGTGTTTGTTTGCGGTAATTTGTTCATCTGGCATCGCAACACCAATGCTCTTAATTTTTTATTGAGATTTCGAATTTTTCAGTAATAAAACTCACACTTAAATGCCTTTACTGAACCGTGTCTTTTTGAACGAAAAACAACTCCATTTCCTCCTTTTATTATTCAGCAAACGCCTAAAATGACCGTCCACACCCGATTTCGGGCTGATGATGAATACAAGGTGCTTCTTCGTCACGCAAGTTGTGCTTTTAAACTCAGGTCCATGCTCACCGCTTGATTAGTGATAGCGCCGCACGATACATAATCGACACCCGTGCGTGCATAAGATACGATATTATCAAGGTTGATGCCGCCCGATGCTTCGGTCTCGTATCTGCCGCCTATCATTTCAATGGCCTCTTCCAGTAGTTCCGGCGGGCAGTTATCGAGCATGATGCGGTGCACGTTGCCTGTTTCCAACACACGGCGCACATCATCCAGGTTGCGGGTCTCTATCTCTATTTTCAGGTTGAGGTTGTTGGTGGCGAGGTATTCATTGGTTTTCTGTATGGCTTGTTCAATACCCCCGCAAAAATCTATGTGGTTGTCTTTGAGCATGATCATATCGTATAGCCCCATGCGAAGATTGTACCCGCCGCCTATGCGTACCGCCTGCTTCTCAAATTCGCGGAACAGCGGGGTGGTTTTTCGGGTATCGAGTATTCTGGTTTTATAACCTTTTATTTTATCGGCATACCTGTTGGTGAGGGTTGCAATTCCGCTCATACGCTGCATGCAGTTGAGCACCAGCCGCTCGGCTTTCAATATAGTATGCACACTGGCTTCAACTGTAAACGCCGTTTCGCCATTGCTCACCCTATCTCCGTCTTTTTTGTAAAGGGTAAATTTAGCATCTTCTTCCAGGTGATGAAAGATATCCTGCGCCAGTTGTAGTCCAGCCAGGATGCCGTCTTCCTTTATTTTAAGTACTGCCTTACCTTTTGTGCCTGCCGGGATGGAGGCCAGCGTAGAGTAATCGCCGCTACCCACATCTTCCAGCAATGCTGCAGCAATGAATTCCTGTGTTGTCATTATGACTTATATTTACGGACGCAAAATTAGGCAAATACTGAAGAAATTTCTCAGACGTGTAACGGATTGAGGTCTATGGATATTCTATTTTTTAATCAGTAAAATGTTTCCTTTTTGCCTTAAAACGTATCCTTTTGTTAGTAAGCAAAGAGACTATTTTTGTATTATATTAATAGTGTTTTTAAAGCAATGGCTAATAAAATATTCAATATAAGAGAGTTTGCATCATACCTCAATGTAACAAAACCCAAGAATGAGGACCTGCTCATTATAAACTACGAAAACGAGGACAGTATAAGGCTGCAATCCAATTCTGTTACCATAGATTTTTATTTGCTGGCTATAAAACCTCCTTTGGAAAAGGGTTTTAAGGAAACTCAATTCCTGGAAGACCAGGCAAAATCCTTTATGTATGCTGACTGTCCGCAGAACAACCTTGATTGGGATATTAATGCCCCGGATGTTGGCTTTAATATCTTAGTCAGTGCTAAATACATAAACAAGCTGACCAAAAATTACAATTTTGTCCACTATAATAATCATGAGGCATTGTTTCTTACAAAAGATGAAGAAACAATTTTGTGGGATTTGTTCCGAAAAGCATACAACGAATTTCAGAAGGAACATTATTCCAAAGAGATAGTCATGTCTTATATTGCTCTGATATTGTCTTACACGCAAGTGTTTTACGACAGGCAGTTTGATTCAAGAAGCAGTATCTACCATTCGGTGATTGACAATTTCTATGAAAACCTCAAAGAATATTTTAATAAGAAGGAAGATATATCCGGTCTTCCTTCGGTAGCCTGGTTTGCGCAGAAAGCAAACCTTTCGCCAAATTACTTTGGGGATCTGATCAAGCATTTCACTGGCGAATCGCCTATTGAACATATCCATAATTTTGTTTTAAAACAAGCAAAAGACAAGCTCAAAAATACCCCGCTTTCCATCAGTGAAATCTCTTATAGCCTGGGCTTTGATTATCCTAATTACTTTGCAAAGTTCTTCCGCAAGAAAACAGGTATGTCCCCGAAAGTATTCAGGGGGATGTAATAACGAAACAGCGGAACAACTCAAAAATACAGCAACCTGAAAGGGTTGCTTTTTTGTTTGCAGCCAATCCTAATCTGTAAAAAGTCTCCGTTTTCAAGTAATCTGTCTACGTGCCGGGGCATAGTGGCGAGGTAACTTTGTGCTATCAAAATCGCAAAAGATTTAACTAAAAAAAGAATATCATGTCACAGCAAAAAATCAGTATCAAAAACGGGAATGGACAAGGCATTACCTTATCCGCTATTATCAATTTTCCTGAAGGGTTTGATGAAAGCAAAAAGTATGCAACGGCAGTTGTTTCCCATCCTGGTGGTGGTGTTAAGGAACAAGCTGCCGGATTGTACGCCAGGAAATTGGCGGAACAAGGTTTGCTTACCGTTGCATATGATGCCTCCTATCAGGGCGAAAGCACCGGCGAGCCTCGTCAACTGGAAAACCCTTACATCAGAACAGAAGATGTAAGTGCGGTAATAGATTACCTGACTACACTTCCTTATGTGGATGCAGAGCGGATCGGGGCGATGGGTATCTGTGCCGGTGCGGGTTATACTGCAAATGCGGCCATCAATGACCATAGGATTAAAGCAGTTGGAATGGTGAGTGCGGTAAATATAGGTTCCATGTTCCGCAACGGATGGGAAAACAATGTAAAAGATGCAGATGCTATGCCGTACCTGATGGCAGGCGCTACCGCCAGAACCCATGATGCAAAGGAAGGATTACAGACCATGCCACTGGCTCCGATGAAAGAAGAAGACGCACCAAATGAAGAGTTGAGGGAAGCCTGGGAATATTACCACACCAACCGCTGCCAATATCCGACGGCGCCGGGATGGGCAACTTTAAGAAGCCTGACGCAGATCATTACCTATGATGCGTATAACAAAGCCGAGGCATTTTTTACACAACCTTTACTGGCAATCGTAGGAAGTGTTGCGGGGAGCGCGTGGATGAGCGATGACCTATTGAAAATCGCTGCTACTACCGATAAGAAAAAATATATCATAGAGGGTGCAAACCACATGTCCCTTTACGACAGGGAAAATTATGTGAACGAAGCGGTTTCCCAGTTGGTTCCTTTCTTCTCTGAAAAATTGTAATTCAATATAAAAAAAGAAAAATGAAAAAATCAGTAAAATTTAAAGCCCTTTATTGGGATATAGCAGCAGATTTACTGTTCCCGCCTGATTTTGATGAAAACAAAAAATACCCGTCCGTTATCAGCGCGCATCCTATTGGTAGTTGCAAGGAACAAACCTCGGGCAATGTTTACGGAAAAGCGTTGGCAGAAGCAGGCTTTGTAGTATTGGCATTTGATGCATCCTTTCAGGGGGCAAGCGGGGGCGAACCAAGGTTTATTGAAGATCCTACTATCCGGGTAGAGGACTTTCGCTGTGTTTGTGATTACCTGGTTACGCTGCCGTATGTAGATGAACACCGTATTGGTGTATTGGGTATTTGTGGAGGCGGTGGCTATTCCATCAGCGCTGCCAAGTCAGAGCGCCGTATCAAGGCGGTGGTAAGCATCACCGGTGTAAACTTTGGCCGTCTTTGCCGTGAGGGATTTGCGGGATACGATCCGATAGGCACCCTTGAAGCGATTGCGCTGCAACGCACTGCCGAAGCACGTGGCGCCCAACTGCGTGTAGACGGATTGTTGCCATCCTCGGTAGAAGAAGGCAGGAAAGCAGGCATTACGGATATCGATGTATTGGAAGCTACCGATTACTATAAAACCCCGCGTGGCGCACAGCCACATGGTGCTACCAGTGCGCTGTTCTCACATCGTGCCACATCTGTAGACTGGGATGCATTTAGCAATGCAGAAACGCTACTGACGCAACCCTTGCTGGTTATAATTGGCGATAAGCCCGGCGGCTTTGGCGCCTATCGTGATGGGCTGGAAATTTATGGTCGTGCGGCTTCCAGGAAAAAAGAAATATTGGTTGTAGAAGGCTACTCTCATTACGATCTATACGACAAGCCTGAGCCAGTAAATGTAGCATTGAACAAATTAATTCCTTTTTTCAAAGAGAATTTATGAAGTAAATCAAAACGAAGGGCAGATAAAAAGGAATAGATTACCGTTTTCTTTTTCTGGCCTTAGAAGCATCTTGGAACTTGAACAGCATGATCACCCGTAAGCGAATGGAAAAGTATGACATCACTGCGACAGAGATTGATTCTATAGCTGCAAATAAAGATACGGAATGACAGCGCATTTCACCAGTTGTTTTCGCAAAGCGGCAATGTTTTTGCTTGCAAAGATTGTTGTTCCCGGCCATCCTGGATAAGAGCATCCTCATGCTGCAATAATATAGCGAAAGCCCTTAACAAAGAATAGCCGGTCATTTGCGACCGGCTATTTCTTATGGAGCTACAGCACTTCTTCTTGACAATTATTTTTGTAAGACAACGCTGATATGGTATTTACTTCTGCGATATGCCAAACATGGCCCTCCAGTAATTGGTCACAAAAACCTGGCCGGGATCAAATTTTTCTCTGAAGGAAAGCCATTCTTTAAATTTAGGGAATGCCTGCATTACATATTCCGGGCCGATAACGATATTGCCGATCTCCGTTCCCACAGCAGGGAAATGTTTGCCCCAATGAAGTCTTGCTGTTGGTATTTTCAACAGCACATCCCAGTATTTGGTAAAGAAATCCTGCAAATTGCCGGTAGGATTATATTCCCACCAATATGGATCGACCCTTATTACATCTCTGTTGAATGACTGGCTCATCCAAAAAGGAGAAGCTTTGGCTCCATAGAGTTCTACTCCAAAATTACCGGCTGCCATAGGATCACTCTTAAACAGATCTGTTAGTGCCTTCATTACTTCATCTGTGTAGTTTACATCTATCCATATTTCTGTAAACTGCACCCGGATGACGGTATCGATCATTGCCTGATCGTCATTGGGTAAGGCGATATACCAATGATCCCGAAAATGCTTACTGTCCAGGGTATTGACCAGGCACAGCAGGAATGCGGCAATCTTATTAGATACGGCACTTCCTTCATATTGTAATTCATTCACAGCAAACAATACGGCAGCGGCTATGTAATTCATCACTTTATTCTGCAATACATGCACATAAGGAATAATAGGCTGTTCGTTTGCCGTTTGTGCACCTTTAAACTGCAATACACGCTGTACCCCTTCTTCCGGAAACCAAACACAGTGTACATATTCCTGCGTTTTAAGCGCCGTTTCAAAAGTAGCGGCATTGGCAATGATCGAATCCTGAACCATAACCGTTTCCTCTACACCATCTACCAGGTAATTTTTACCCAGTTTGACGGTTACATAGGTGAGTACACCAAAAAGACCCATAGAAACAGCAGCGGCATAGAATGCATCGCTACCACGTTGCAGAACCTGCTCTTGTCCGGTGCCATCTATAAATTCGATCGATTCAACTACATCAGCAAAACCATGAGATAGCGATCCTCCCGCTGTACTGGTCATCATAAATCCTCCGATAGTCTGATGGCTCATTCCTCCAAGTATCGGCAGGGCATAACCCATTTTATCGACTATCCTGTTAAACGAATTATCAGCATTGGAATTGGGATCGGAGGGATCAATGCCCAGATTACATCCTGCTCCTACACGGACCAGCAAATAGCCCTCTGTTTTATTTTCTTCTATCACATTTACTTGCCTAAGCTCGTTTTCCAGTTTTACATGCAGACAGGGTTCTTCTTTGCGGGCAAATACGGCTTCTGGTGCAGAGTGCTGGGCGCCGGCTATACGGACTATTTTTTGTTCATCCCTGCCTCTTTTAATTACCGCTTTCACATCATCCACATTGTTGCAAGATATCAAATTGTCATAGTCGGGTGACCAAGGTGTCTTTTGTTCTTCAAGCCTTTTTAACTCGTGTTCCATAGCTTCGATAAATGACGGAACATGAATCATTTCTTGAGCTTTCAAAAGGTCATCAGAGACAATCGTCGAGATAAATGCTCCCAGCGTCTTTTTGTGCGTTTCGGTTGCGTTCATATGTTTTGTGTTTTGGTTATGGAAAAAAGGTGCTTATTGATAATGTGTAACGGCGATATATAGCGCATGCATTTCGAACATGTAGTAATCTTAATACAAAGTGTATCCATTTAAAAACGGAATACTGTCTAACAATCGCCAGGTTGAGCCGTCAACAGGATTACGTCATTGCACTCAGCCAATGTCGTGACTCATTTCAAAATCTGTAAAAAGAGTATTCACGGCTGCATATAGTGTATGGAAAAGCAGCGCGGTATAAAGTTGATAACAGTAAATCGTGTTTTGTTTTTCATCAATGGTTATTATGGTTTACCGCTCAGGCAAAAGTGCAATTTCATTGTGACAAACTAATGGGTATAAATATGTGAAAATCATGAGGGGAAATACCATATAACCAAGCGGCAATTTCATAACATATATATACTTTTGAAGAATTCCGGCTTTTTGATGCAATTCAAAAAGTGACTCGTAGTAAAATGGTTCGATGAACAGTATAGGCTTTTACAGGAAGATAAGCCTAATGAACTGCATCTTATAAAGGTGAAGGAAGATTTGCCTATACCAAGACTTGATGCAGCTCATGATTAATTTAGTGGTGCGTAAGACTGTCAATCGTACACGTATTCGACATGACCAATGGCGCAGGAAAGGTTAAAGGAAAATGCAGGAAGGAATCATCTGACCAGGGTTATGTCGCCCTTTAGCTGAACATCTCCGCGTAACGGGCAATAAAAGGTACAGCGATAAAAGTACACGCCAACATCAGCAGTTTGTCCATTAATATATCCGTCCCATCCTTCATTTGGCTTGGAGCTACTGAATACCCGCTGCCCTAACCGGTTGAAAATATCAAGCTTATATTTGTTCAGGTCGCCATAGTATACGGGCAGCAGCACATCGTTAAGTCCGTCGCCATTAGGAGAGAAAGCATTGGGGAAATGAAAATTGCAATACCGCCACTTACAGGAGTCAACTGTCAATGTCATGGTATCTGCCGCCAGTACCAGCATACAGCTATCATATGCCGTGGCCCAGTATACCCCGGGTTCCTGTATCACGATGCTATCACCCACAGCGCCGGTAGACCACACTGTAGAAGGTCCTTGTCCTTTCAGCACTACCTGTTGCCCTTCACATATCGTTGTATCCCCACCCAGGTCTATAGAATGAACACTGCTCGGGGGATGCCGGACTATAAATCTTTGCAAATCGCCAATACAGTCATTGTCCTGGAGGGTTAATACAGCATATCGGCCTGTATCAGCGGTCGTAATTTCAGGCGTGGTTGCTCCCGTCGACCATGCATAACTGAATGCAGGTATCGCTTTAAGTGTGCAACTGTCCATAGCACAGATATCAATGGTCTCTGCAGGCAGCTCGTTATAGTACAAGTAGGGATTGACATCGCCCAAAGCAAAATCTATCGACCCATGATAGGCTGCTGCGTAGTAATTAGCCACAATTTTATCGGCCGAAGTGAGGTGGTACACCACTCCGGTGTCGGGCTTTATATAAGCATAAGCGTAACCGGGGTTACCGGGGAAAGGAAGAAATTGCGAAGCAATACTACTATTTTTCAGCATAATGGTACCTACATTGCTGCTTTTGCTTACGATGGCCACTACCTGTAGACGATTGTAATAATGGCCGCCTCCCAATGTATAAGGGGCGTAATGGCCTACTGTTTGAAACCTGGCTTCTCTTATCCCGTCACGCATACTGATCACCATGGCGCTGTTAGGATCTGAAAGCGAATCTTCAGGGCCGATGTTAGGCGTTATTACTGGTTGCGTATAAGCAACTTTCTGTGCCACCATATGTTGCGAAATGCTGACCGGGAACGATGATGATATATGTACGGGTTGGCGGATAATGGTATCCAATGTGCCGCCGTCATTCAGTGTGGCGAAAGTACTGCCATTCAGGCTGAGGGTATTGTTATTAGCGGAAGAGACAATTTTTATGATCGTATATGGATTGTTGCGATAAGGGATTACATAATAGCTGGTATCCCAGGATGATACCGGCAACAGTTGATCAAAAAAGAAATCGCAGGCAGGAGGGGTATTGGGGTTGGAATAAGGCCAGTAGGAAAAGCCGCAGATCCCGGTGTTAAATACGTTTATGGGATTACAGCAGGAGGCGCTCTTCACTTCTATCTTTGTCCCGCTTATATCCCTGGGGGTATTGGTGTTCCGGTTGCCAATGGAATAAGTTTGCCCTTTGTTCAGGGATACCGTGAAAGGAATACCTGCCGGATGACTCACCAGGTCTCTGGTGGGTGTGATTTCCAGGGTTACGTTGTCGCAGGTAGCGACTATGCTAAAACCGCCTATCCCACTTCCCACAGTGCCTCCCTGGTAAAGATAGGGAAGCCCGTTCGTGTAATAGACATGGCCATACTTCTGCCTGTCGGAGGGGTAGATCAGCGAACCATCATCCGTCATGCCACCCCATCCGGCGTATTGTACCACCACATCGGAGTCGGAAACAATATGCAGGCTCTTGTTCGCCACTGTTTCGAAGAAGTACATGGTGCACTCGTTCATTTGTGGCAAAGGCACTTTTACCAGGCTATTGGCCGGTACACTTGTCGTGTAGCTGGCGTTATTGGTCGTATAAGTAAAGGTTACGGTACAATTGTATTTGCTGGACAGGAAAAATTCATCGAAAGCACCATTGTCTCCGGTAGTGAACCAGAAATCTTTGCCTGCATAGCGGGCGTGTTGGGTGGCCTGCTCCTGTGCAAACAGCGTGGAGCGCGTTGTCGGAATGAGGACAAAAAATAAGAGCAAAAAGCGGTATAGGTTTTTCATGGTAACATCATCAAAAGAAACAAAGGCTGCGCTTTGAATACACATTCCTTATTTACCCTTTGTTATTAATTGGCGTTATTTCCTGTGAACGGATCGACTACCAAATTAAACAATACCAGGATAAATTGCAATAGGGCTAATTATCTTTTTGCCCTTGCCTGCCTACGGCCCAATATTTTGATAAATGCCGGAAGAGGCCTTATTGAAAAGGCTTCTTCCGGCTCTTTAAATAATCATGACCTATAAGAGATGGCTTCTGGCTTACTGTTTAACTACCTTCAGCCTGCTCCTTTCGTCTCCTGATGTACATTCGATCCAATAAATACCTGCCGGTAACTGTTGCATGTCAAGCTGCTCATGCGCCGTTTTGATGTGCTGCTCCATTACTGCCTGGCCAACAGAATTATAAATAACCAGCTTGCCGTTAATAAACCTTTCGGGAATTTCTATTTCCATAGCTTTAGTAACAGGGTTGGGATACGCTTTAAGGTCTGCTGCACTACCTGCTAGGTCTGCTTTACGTGTTGAGGACCGGGTTTGTATCGGTGCACAGCAACCCATAATACCATAGCTGTAAAGCGCTGCCACATCTGAGCTCGAAAAAGCCATATCATAGATCCTTACATCATCGATACTACCCAGGAAATCTGTGCCAATATACAGATCGCCGGCATTGATCGTGGGCACAAGGGGTGGGGGACATCCGCCAGACGATGGCGCACTGGTCAGTATATTATTCCAATAAATCTGTACCGGCTGAATACTGCCTCCGGATCCCCAGTCAAAAACGACTACAACATGCTGCCAGCCTGCAGCAATGAAATAGCTACTGCAAGTGGGAGGTAGATAGCTATACCAATTGGAACTCAGATTAATTCCGCCTACAGGTCTTCTGCAATCATACAGCGCTACGGAATAGTCTCCCGACATATTCGGACAATGCCCTCCCAGGTCGCGGCCTACTAAGAGCTCGAACTTTCCCGGGGTAGTTTCCTGCGGTCGGTACCATACGGATATGGTGGCCGGATGGCCGGCAAAATCAAAATCGGGGCTTGATGGTATCTGGATATAGTCACCGGGACTGCCATTAAACGCATACGCACAATTGGGGTTACCATAGGCATCTGTAGTGGGTAACGCACCACCCATCGGCATACCATTATGCCCATTCCCTGTCATATCCATTAAAGAGCCTCCGGTGAAATTATAATAGGCGACCTGATTAGCAGCGTTCAAAGGGAATGGCGTGCACTTCTGGGAAAAAGAAGTGAAATGTAAGGCCAGGAGCAGGCCTGTTGCATACAGTTGTTTCTTCATGAGTTTGGTTTTGATGTTAAATGAAATTTATATCGGGTACCCAAGGCGAATATATGGTTTGTGCACCCGTACCATTCCGATTTCCGTTGTATGGAAGGTTTGGTACGATAAACAGCAGGTTTGGTCCGCCGGACGGCAGAAGGCTTCAATAATAAACGGGCTGTGTACAGGGAATCAGCTCTTGGAGATTGGAGATTTGGTTATTGTAACAAACCGCTGCAGCAGTTCCTCCCTTATGGAGCGGGCCACTGGTATCTCCATATCGTTATTCATAACAATGCTGGACTGGTTATGTAAATAACGTTTTACTGCATTAAGATTAATAATACAGGAACGGTGGATCTGGAAAAACAGGTCGTCAGGAAGAAAATCGCGGAACCGCCCCAGGTAATAAGAACTGATAATGACTTTATCTTTAAGCACAACCCGCGTGCATCCTTTTTCAGCCTGGAGATAAAGGATCTGATCTACGGGAATATAATCGATCCCTTTTAATCCGGGAATACCCAGTATACCAGTTGTTGCCGCGGCCGGTGCAGTGTCTGATGTCGGGGGAACGGCTATCGCACGGCTTACTACTTCAAGCAATGCTGCGTCGTCTACCGGCTTCAACAGATAGCCGGATGCATAGCACTTGAATGCATCGAGAGCATATTCCTGGTATGCCGTTATAAAGATGATTTTGGCTTTGATGCCCGGCAGCAGACGCATCAGCTCGATACCCGTTTTCCCGGGCATCATGATGTCGATAAAAACCAGGTCGTAATCGTTGTCTTTCAGCGCATGCAAGGCGTCGGCCCACCAGGTGCATATTTTTCCCACCCTGATATCCGGGAAAAGATCTTTTAACGTCAGCGATAACAATTCTGCCGACTGGATTTCATCATCTATGATGATCGCTTTTAGTAGCTTCATAGGAATGGATATGATATCAATATTTTCACAACGGTGCCGGTCTCCGGCCCCTGCTTATCATGATAGGAAAGCTCAATTTTGATCCGTTCGTACTTATTGAAAATAAAGATCAACTTCTGGATCAGGTCATTGCCGTATGATTCTTTTTTGCCATTATCCTGTCGTAGCTTTTTAGCTTCACCCCTGCCGATACCGTTGTCGGCTATTGTGATGGCGAGTTTTTTATCTTCAAGCTCAAAAACCAGGGATAGCGTACCTTTCGTCTTCCTGTTAAAAAGGCCGTGCTGGATCGCATTCTCGACCAAAGGCTGTAATAAGAGCGAAGGTATATGCAAGCCCGGATCAACTTCGGGAGATAATGTGATTGCGTAATCGAATGGTTCGGCAAAGCGGGTTTGCTGAAGCTCTATATAATTACCAAGATGGACAATTTCTTCACCGATCGTAATATATTTATGTCGCGATGCATAAAGAAAGTTACGCAATAGTTTGGAAAACCGGTTGATATGGGCGTAAGCCTCCTGGACCTTGTTGGTTTTGATAAAGAACTGTGCTATGCTTAGAGAATTAAAAACGAAATGCGGATTGATCTGGGCATGGATCCCAGCCAGCCCCATCTCCATTATTCGTTGCTTCTGCAATTGATTATTCAATATTATCCTACGGGTAATGAGAATCGCAAGGAGGAAAATGAACACCCCGGCGAGGACCAACAGCAACAGAAAACGGGTAGTTTGCCACCAATATGGCTTCTTGTATAAATAAACCGGGAGGATAGCACTTCGCCATATTTCATCGCTTGCCTTTATTTCCAAATGGTAAAGGTGATCTGGTTGCAACGAGGCTGTGTTTAACTGAGCGCCTGGCAAAGCTTGCCATGCACTATCTTTTTTATCAACCTTATATGCCAACTCCAGCTTCCCGGTTCCTTTGGGATTAATAACATCCCATTGCACCGACAGGGTGCCTGGCGGAAGCCATAAAGTATCATAAGCTTGTATTCTTTGGGTAGTATCGGCAGTATAAGCAATAAACCGGCAGGGTGCTACCTGCTCTTCGTAATCGATTTGCCGGCTTCCGTTTAAGGAAACACGATAGGCTCCTTTGTCCGTATTAAGGATTGCGATCGTATCCAGGAGTTGGAGATCATACACCTGGCTGTAATGAATATCCTTAAAATTTTCGTGCCATTGTACCGGTTCCAGCTTTTGTATTCCTGTTATACGGCTATATAAGACCCCACACCGGCCGGCAAGTACGAGCTTCCCATTCTGTATCTGGAGCTGCGCATTTTCAATACGATGATTGGTATATAGTGGTTTCACCGCTGAGAAATCATCATTTAGCAGGTATAGCCGGTCATGACCTTTTATGAATACATTGCCAAACTTTTCATCCACAGCTATATCGTCTATCTTTCTTACTCCTAACTTCCTAAGTTGGTTGGGGTAAAAGAAGCGAAAAGTACGCTTCCTGATATCATAAAATGCCGCCATCTGGTTGCGGTATAGCCAGAACCCATACCGGAATTTGTCAAAGGTCATCTTATCGAAATAGGTATCAAGCAGATTTTTATATCTATTCTGTATCAAACTAAAAAATGTGCGGTGGCTCCCTACGCTCAATAAGTAGATGCTGTCGCTGCTGATGGCAACAGCGTCCGACAATTGTGTCAAATAGGAGCTGCTAGAAGTGATAATATTTCCAGCTACATATTTTGATGGTCGTGTAACGGCAAGAGAAAGCCATATTGTTCCTTTATCTGAGAAGAGTAACAAACTGTCGTTTCCCATATATTGCGCGGCTTTCAGCTCATTGATATTAGCGGTTTTTATCGTCTCTATTGCTGCACCTTTATAAATCACCTTTAAGAGCTGCTTGCCTGCGTGCCACCATAGCCCACGATCCGGACCCAGATAGGCAATGAAAGTGTAATCCCTGAGTTCCAGATCACCGGCAGGCATGAAGAAGGGGGCATTTCTATTGCTAATATAGATACCATTGCCCCTGGTACCTAAGGTATGTCCCCACAAGGGATAGTCAAAGAAAATAGCGGGATTGTCTGTATGCAGCCACTCTTTGCCCACCAGGGAGGCCAGGGAAGAACGAAATTCCAGGCGAAGCGATTGGTCGTAAACATATACATACCCGGTACTGATGATAGTGTACTTGTCGTCCCTATTATAGCCACAGATTATTTTTTCTCCTTTGTTGCTGAATGGATATACGATACCTTTTAGTTTGCCGGCACGCCAATCAAAACATTGAAAGTGGTCTGCATTTTTATTTGCGATAAAGACATCACCGCCCATGAGTTGAGAAAAGCGACCCAAAGGCATTTTCCCATTTTTCCTATTCCAGGCAATTGCCGGGCTAAAAGCAATTCCTTTTTCCGTTATGGGACCGGCAAAAAAAACATTGCTGGAATCGGTCACGACATCAAGAGACTCTGCGAGTAATAAATTGTCTGCATAGATCGGACCAATTCTTTTTATTTGTTGCTTATTACTGAGAAGAACTATCTCCCACTGAGCACCCTTTTTATTTAGGCTAGAAGAATAATGATTAAGTACAGCTATTCCATTTTTGTAATGCACCATACCCCTGGGTGCAAAAATGCTATCTCCGTTTTTGTAAGCCGTCCGGTATCGATTATCTTGGATATAGCCAAGTTCATTTGAAATACCGGAAAGCCACATCCGTCCAGCTTTGTCCTCCAATAGATACCAGACATCATCTATAGGTAATCCATTATTTACATCAAATAATTTAGTCTCGTAACCATTGTACCGTATTACCCCTTTAGGTGTAGCAATCCAGAGATAGCCCAGGCGATCGACAACGGACATATAGACATGATTGGAGGGCAGTCCGTTGCTGATGTTAAGATTGTATGGCAGGCCCTGAGCCCTTCCTGCCGTTTGGTTAAGCAGGTACAAGAGACATAGCATCGCAACTTTGCAATGATATTGTAGAGCATTGGCTATTCGGTATGGCATACCGAATCAAAATAATGAGAAAATATTACATAATGGAATTTTGATGTGTATCCTGAAATGTTGAATTTATGAATTCAGCATAACAGTCAAAGGGACATCATAATTATGCATGAAACCTGCATTTACTAAAGCTTCTAAAAGAGATGTTGCTTTTTCTTAAAAGGTATTTAGTGCCAGTGCATATAAAGACCATTTAAATTGTGCGGATGGCAACGGTATAGGAGATATACAGGCCACGGCCCATAAACAAGTACAACATACCTCTATGGGCATGATGATCACTCATCAGCGCATAGAATTTCAGAAGCTTGACAGGAAATGTGGGTACTGTACCAGGAACTAATTATCTGGGTACCTCCAACAATCAGTGCCTGGTTATCGCGACCAATCTCATTGAAAGAATGATAGTGACTTATTCTCTTGTTTTTATCGATACAATATGGAATAAATTGTTTTATTTTCGTTCTGATTCTGGCAACAGAGGCGAAAAGGTATACCAATGAACACACTTGTCTTTTTCTTGTTTTTCCTCTTTTTTTCATCTAGTGTACTTTACTTCAATTTGGTACTCAACATGATTGATAATGTTAAAAAGAAGAAGAAGGTATTCTCTGGTATAAAAGATAAAAGATTTGCTATTGCTTTCTCAGTAACCTTTCTAACAACAACTGTTCTGTTGGCAGTCTTCTTTTATTCACTAATTATTTACCTGCTAGCTTTAATGTTAGTGAGTTTTCTGCTTATGTTAATTCTACGTACCCTTAAATGGATTTAGGGATATTTATGCTTTAAACAAAGCATATTTACTTCTTCCGAATATCGACTTTGGCACTATGGAAGTAAAGCTGTATATATATTATGAGATCTGTTAAGGTTACAAGCCATTATAAAGATACAAGTGTCAAGGGGAGTCAATGAGGATTTGCGATAAAACAAAAAGGAGTCAGTATTCACAATACTAACTCCTTTTTGTTTTCGTAACTAAGGTGGCAATTGCCTGCTGTTTGTGGCACAGAATTGTAATCAGCAAGATTTGGCAGCGGAATACAGGATACTTTATGTTTACCACATGTTAGGTGTAATTGCTTTCAACCAAGCCACTATTGCACCACTACAACGCCGGAGATAACATGAGTAGCATCACTCATTTTAACCAGATATTGTCCCCGGGCAAGTCCCTGAGGCAAAGTGATCCTGATCTCGGTACCCGATTTAAGTGTTGATTGCAATACTGGTACGCCTACCATAGTGAACAGCTCTATTTTATAAGTGCCTTCCTTGTTAAATTTGATTGTAAAATTTTCCATTGCCGGATTGGGATAAATATTGGCATACAAATTATCCGATTGCAGGACTGTTCCCTTCAAGTATTGCCCCATATCAAACTCTTTGCGTCGCGGAACTTCTATCTCTGCCAGCATATTTGCTAAAGCAGTCTGGTTGTCCGGTTCTTTAGCACTGGCACAACCACCGATCTCCGCTACAAATAAAGCACCCGATCTTGCGTCAAATCCAGGCCCTAAAATAACCGCCTTGCCTGCTTTAAAGGTATAATCGGCCTCAGGGAAAATATGTAGATCCTTATCAGAAGCAGCGGTTATAGTCTGCCTTGCCTGCAGGGTAACGACATTGCCCGGACCATAATCCTTAGCCGGAAAATAGTTTCCCGATCTGGAGTTAACGCCTGGCAGGGAAAGATTGTCGTAACAAAATATTTTTCGCGAATCCATACCAAACCATTCTACCCAGTAATCATGATTAGGATTAAGTGTATTCCGTACCTTGGCATTCGAGAAGTTGGCGTGCAGTTTACCATATTGGTCCAGTGCATGAAAATCACAAGACGAAGCACCAAAGGACAACACCCCGATAAGCCTATTGGTGGAATTAAATAAACCGGAGCCGGAAGATCCCGGCTGCGTGATGCCATGGTTCCACACCGGGATATTGATATAAGGATTGTCGATATAATTGCAGATCACAGAAGTAGAGAATCGTTTTCGCCATATCCATCCAAATAGCACATCAATGACCTTCGTAATGGTGTAGCAACCAGTAGCAATAGGGTTTTCCAGCCATCTGATCGCCGGTGTAGTACTAATCTTCTTGATATCTCCACGGGGATGATGTACCCCGATGAAACGCTGGAGAGAGCCATCGGCTGTAGGGTTGCCACCATTATAAAAACGGTTGGGATTCCAGCCGGCATAGGTAACATCGAAATGTGGCGGAATAGGGGTGACTATCCTGCATAAGGAGAGGTCCCCCCAAAAGTACTCGGCTATTAATTCCACTCTTGAAGTATGGCGATACTCGTAACCATTGACATCGAAATAGGGCATATCGGCATCCCCGCTTTGCAGGTCACTTAGGGACCTGTTATTGGGTGGAGTGCTGGAAGACGCGCCATCCGGGCTTTGATAATTAAAGATGAGGGTATGATCCGATCCGAAATTCATGCCATCGGTACAGTGCCTCGCCGTAAGAAAGTAGAACCCGAGGTCCCCATCAGAGGTATTCCTGTTGATCAGCGTGCCAGTACAGATTCTACCACTTGGATATATTATTTTAAATGTCGCTTCAACGACAGGCCTTCGGAAAGTGCGGGCATATATAGGGTCGGGATCGTTAGCATTGACATGACAGCTACCTGACCGATCCCAGTCCTGGGCCCGGGCCGTTTGCAGGAAGCCTATAGCTAACACAATAAAGATCAGAATCTTTTTCATTTGCTTTTTCAATTGAGTTGAATAAATTTTGTTTCTGTAAGCCTGTACTTATGGCAAAAAGGCAATGGAATTAAAGAAAGCATTTCTGTACTCGGTGAGTCGCATCATATCTTCCTGAGAGCCGGATATCGTAAATGTGATAAACTTACGATCGACTAAGAAAAAGCGGATGAAGGTAAGCGTAGGTATCTCCGAAGCCAGGTCCATATACCGGATTCCAACCTCCAGACCTGCTCTGTTATTAATATTCACATCCTGGATCGAGGTAAGCTCGCTGTTCGTAGCCAGCAGGATCAGTTTGGCTATAGCTCTTAGGGAATCATGCTGAGTTTGCTCCAGTGCTGTTCTGTATAGGGGCTCTTCCGGATCAATATAAGCACTATCGTATATATGCACCTGTAAGCCCAGCAGGGAATCTACAGCAGAAGCATACATTCTTAGCTGTGACTCATCGTCGAGAACAGGGCCTGCCTGTGTAGGAAACTGAAATGCGATATGAGCAGGGGCATCTGTTACGCCAATCCATTGTTGTGCGGTAGCTATTTGTCCTGACAAGAGGAGGAGCGGGAGCCATAGTAATCTTTTTTTCATAGCTGGACGATTTAGTGTTTTTTTAATTCTTTTTCAAACTTTCGATTGCTTTTTGCTAAGCAATCGTATAAAGCGTAAGCTCTTCTACTTTCTGCAATAACCTGGCAGCCATTTGGGAAAAACCCAATCCTTTCTTATGCACTTCTTCTGCAGAAGGAATTCTGGACAGATGTTTGCTTTCACAAATAAAATTTTCCATCATTTAAAGGAACATCCGAAGAAGAAGAGCTGTCGATCGTTGTACTTATTGTACACAAATTAAGCTGGACCACCTTCCCTTGCAATAACCATTGATTAAGTGTCGCCGTTTGAGAATAACTGTAGCGAAAAGTAAATAACTGCAACATCCCGTTCCTCAGGAATGGGATAAGGTTGAGGTCATTTTATCCGGGGATAATAAACGGGGAGTTTTCATAAACTTGAGATACCTCGCTGACCCGGTTTGCCGTTGAATTAGGCTTCGAACACTCGCAGTTTTGTCTAGGCTGTTTAAAAACGAAACAAGCTCCCGGAGCATTCTGAAACTCCTTCGGCTAAGTAAGTTCTCATTGTCAAAATCATTAAGATGTTTGGAAAAGCCGCATAGCTTTGTTAATCCAAACATTGTATAGCCTTTTAGGTAAGGCACTGTATGAACCTCATGATCATTAAGCTGCATATCCATGTACATATGTGACACGATTACAAATTCAAGCTGCACATTTACAAACTATTGATTTTTACGATAGAAATTAAACCGAACTTTAGTTGGTCTCCGTTATATGGTTACTATTCCTTGCTTTCTATGGAAGCTAAAGAATCAAAATATCTTAGTCCTGAATTATGAAAAAAATTATTCTCTTCCTTTCGCTTTTTCTTTTACAAAAAGGAAATATTATGTTTGCACAGTCCTACCAATCTCTCTTCGGTAAGATCAATACGTCCTGGGAGTTTGAATATTATAATCTGGGTGGAAAAGCAAATGAATCGGCCAAAATAGATAGAGATACTCTGATCGATGGTACTTCCTATAAAATTGTAAAAACGAATAGCGGTCTTGAGGGCTATATCAGGGAAGATACCTTATCAGGAAAAGTATGGTATCGAGGTCAAACTTTAACTGGCCCGCCTTTCCACACTGAGATCTGGCCCAAAGAGTTTCTTTTGTTTGACTTCAGTTTGCAACCTGGGGATTCTTTTGATGTGAATCTGTATCTTGACAACGACACGAATAAAGTCTATAGTAAAGTTGATAGTGTAAAACTTATCAACGGCAGTAAATATATCTATTTCAACAAAACACATCCTCAATGGCATCTCTCTAATATTATAGAGCCCTACGTGATGATCGAAGGGGTAGGTGGGAATATGGGCCCCCTATGGAAATCCAGAGCAATGGAAGCCAATATTTATTTTCAGCAATACCTGCTATGTTATTATAAGGATGGTGTACAAACCGATTACCGTAATCAGCGCTATAATGGCGACTGTTACGGCTATACCGGGATTGATAAAACCGGAGAGGGTAGGACCAAGCCGCAGGTTTACCCCAATCCTGCTACTAGCAGTATATACGTTAACAACGCTGTGCCGGGCAGCGGCCTGGCTATATTCAATACACTGGGGCAGTGTATTGTTCGGGAAATATTGCAGAATAATCAGCAGCATATTGATATGAGTAGTTTTCCTACTGGTATATATCTGATATATCTAACGACGAAGAATGGAGAACAGGCCACGTTTAAAATCAGGAAACAATAAGCTGAATTTAAAAAAGTACAAATACCTTACTGTCGGAGATAGAAAAGCTGGAGCGTAAAAAATGGCTTTGCTTACTTCGGATGATGATTGCCAGCAATACCTGGATAAGGGTATTCCTGTGCTGCAAAATATAGCGAAAGCCTTTGCAGAAGGGAATTTAGCGAAAAGCAAAGGTTGATTAGTTCGATATTACATGAAAAACTCGTTTTGGAGAAAATCCGTTATCGAACCGTGGCTCCTAATCCTGTTCTTGCCCTGATAGCCAGTAATGGTGCGGATTTCGGGATGTATGAACGCGAAAAAGGCCGGAATATTTCCGACCTTTCCACTCAGGCGTCCGAGTGGATCATTGTCGAACCAAATGATACTGATTTTGAAATGTTTATGCTATAATAATTAAATAAATGGGTTTGTTTCACTTAAAATATTAGAAATTCAAATAGTCAGCTATTCTATAATTTTTAAGGTGTTCAAAAGGATTAGTAGACATGTACCAGGGTTCGATGCCATGCAGTTCTTGACAATTAAGCGTGACAGAGGTAATAATAGTAGATTGTTATAAGAGACTTTTTCACGTATCGGTTCTGAACTGCGTTGGCGTAATTCCAGCTTGCGCTTTAAAGAAATTGGAGAAATAAGCATGATCTACAAACCCAAGCTCAAAGGCAATTTCTTTTATCGAAAGGTCTGATGTTTGCAGCAGACGTTTGGCTTCCAGCAGCACACGCTGTTGTATCAGTTTGGTCGCTGAAGCATTAAGATGAGTCTTGCAGATAATATTCAGATAGTTAGACGAAATATGCAGTTTGGAGGCGTAAAATCCCACGAGTTTTTCTTCCTTGTAAAATTTATCGATCAAAGTTTTGAAAGCAGAAAGCCTCGGGTTGGACTGGAATACTTTGAAATCGGTAAAAACCTGTTCGGCTTCTTTACTCACAATGGATGCGATAACGGCAGCTCTTGCATTGATGATCTCCGCCAGCGAGCTGGTCGCTGCCAATTCATCTTTGATTGCATCAAATTCATACTTAAGCAATTTAAAACTATCATTGGTCAGTGCAATCACCGGATGATTGATATAATTTGAAAACGAAAAGCGGAAAAACGGAGCAAACCGTTCGAAAAAATTTTGCTGGATCATCAGCTGATAACCCGTTGTATTCGGTTTGATCTTCCAGGTGTGCACTTGTCCGGGAAACAGCAGGTGAATTTGTTTGTTCCCAATCGGGTAATCGTGAAAATCTATGTTATGAACGCCCTTTGCGGACTCAAACAGATTGATAATAAAAAAATCATGCTTGTGTGGTTTATCAATATGCCGTTCGCCATGCAATTCATTAAAGATAAATTCTTCCCTTCCGGCCAACTGGCCTTTCCTGAATTCCTGAATACCCAAAACAGGAACGTATGCTGTATCGTCGTAATTTTTCATACCGAACCATTGTGTATTAATGACCGTTTAGCAAAAGCGTACTTCATATGATACTTCTCTTTCGTGGCAGTGACAGTTTTAAAAATTAAGGTCAATATCAAAGGTAGCTAGCCTGACAAGCATAGTAGCAATATAATTTAATCGAGCAGACCATCTGTCTCGGTATGGCCGGGTGTACTGCTTCTTGCTCCTTTGGGGAGCAAGCAAAAGGAGCAAGTTGGGGAGTTAAATTAAATTGACGCGGGCAAATCAAAGATCGAGCTATTGAGCCTGCTACTAAAATAGAAAAATTTCACCTAAAAAAGGACCGGCATTTGCAACCGGTCCAAGTATCAAGTATTATCCTACACAGTTTTGAGCTTTGAGCTGTCGGCTTTGCACTCTATTTAGGTTCCGCATGCGTTGTTGGCGTATGAATAATATCATAGTACACCGCTTTATCATTATTGTCTGGATAGATACGGTAGGTAAATTCTTGTTTAGTAAGCACCGTAATCTCCACTACACGGGTAAACAACACAGTACCATTATTGTCTTTAGCAACAATCGTACGCGTTTTTCCATCAGCAGGAACAGTCCAGTCACCGTGCATTTTTGGAGAATTGTCCAGATTATACATCGTAAAAGTTCCATCCGCTTTGAAATAAGCATAACCAACAAAATTGGAAACATTTGCATCGTTCAAGGCGACATTCTCGCCAGCATTGTTCTTTGAACTGGTCGTTTCCCAGGGTGTGCTGGAAAGCGTTTCGCTAGGTGTCAACTGTACAGGTTGGGGGGCTTTATCTTTTTTACAGCTGAAGAAAACAATGCTGCTCACTGCAAGAAAAAGTACGGCACTTAATTTTTTTAGATTGTTCATAATTGATTTTTTATTCACTCAAAGGTACCCGGGTCATACAGCGAATCTTTGCGTTTTCCATTCCAAAACTTGAAGGATTTATCACTAAGGAAATTAAAAGCGGGACAACTTGAAGGTCTTGACTTTACAATCAGAACACAACCTTTCCTTTATGCACCAGTGACTTCACGGGCGAAACCCTTGCTACAGCTTCGGCAGAGCAAGATGCTTCAAGAAACACCAGGTTGGCATCATTGCCAGCTTTCGGCCATTGCTGATTGCCTTTATCATCGAGCGGTGTCAGGTAACGTGTGGCAAAGCCAAGCGTACGGGAAAGCGCCCACTCAGAAGTATAACCATACAAGCCAGCGATAAGTCGCGTTTTCTGCAACATATGTCCCGGACCAAATGTATTCCAGTGATCCTGGATATTATCATTGCCAATCAGCACCTCTACTCCGTGTTTACGCAGCAAAGGAATCGGCATCACGGTATTGCCGAAAGGCACCGAAGAAACGATACCTACACCTGCTTCTGCCAGTTGCGCTGCCATGCGTTCCGTCTCCAGATCTGAAAGATGACCCAGTGCGAATGCATGACTCACAAAGGTCTTACCACGAAGTACCGGGTTTTCATTGGCCGCATGAATGAGGTATTCAATTGTTTTTACCCCTGTCTCTCCAACTTCGTGCAAATGGATGTCAATACCTTTATTATTATCAATCGCCAGTCGGGTAATCAGATCCATCGGTTTGTCTATGCTGCCATCAATAGAGTAAGGATCAACGCCGCCGATGAAATCGATGTTCATTTTCACCACTTCTTTCAGCAACGGCGCGGTATCCGTGTAAAACAAGCCGTGCTGCGGGAAAGCCACCAATTCTGCACTCAATGTCTGTTCTTTATTTTTCAACGCGATCTCCAGATGCTTCAACGAATTGAAGCCGGAAGTTGGATCGATATTGAAATGCGAACGAATAAAATCCGTACCATTTGATTGCAGGAAATCAATCAGCTTCCCAGTCCGCTCTATTGAAGTTTTCAGCCATTCCGGGATCATTTTCTGTTCATAGGCGATCTGATCCTTTACCGTTTTACGCTTGTCCGAAACTGCCTGCCAGGGCAGACCATAGAGATTCTTATCCAGATGGGCATGCATATCCTTAAACGCCGGTAGCATCAACCAGCCCTTGGCATCTATACCATCCCCGTATGGATCATTGGGCGTTACAGCCGTAATTTTATCATTAGCGATTTCCACACAAAAAAGCGCCGTTTTCGTATGCGCCACTTCGTCGCCATCATATTCAAAACCCGTTTCCAGCAATACATTCTTAAACGTATAGTGATTGCGCTCTCCTAATTTATCCATGATTTTAATTTTATTCAGGTTATGAAGCAAAGTAAACGGTTATTGACCCTAACGCCTTGTGCTATCTATACGGACACTTGAAAAATTTATAATTGACCTATAAATAAATCTTTCAAGCCATAGCATGAATTCTACACAGTGTTGGCGATCAACTAAAATAATTTTGTAAAAAATGATTCGCGCTATGATCCAAAAGGAAATATCCCGCAAACAATTTATTAGAATGTCCGGGGTCGGATTGACCGGATTGGTCTTTGCTTCAGGTTTACTGGCTTCCGCAGAAGCGTTTGCCGGAACAGATGCAAAGAGGTTGCGCTTGAAAAACGTGCGATTGGAAACCGGATTTATCTATGAAAAAGATTCAGTGGTGCATACCCAAACAGATTTATTCTGTGTAGAAATTAAAGACGGAAAAATTAAAAGCATTTCAGCCAATAAGCCGAATGACACCAATGCCATCGACGCGAGAGGATGGCTCATGCTTCCCGCCTTCAGAGACATGCATATTCATCTCGACAAAACGTTTTTCGGAGGTCCCTGGCAGGCTACCAGAAAGGTGAAAGGCGGTATCAAAGGAATGATTGCATTGGAACAGCAGATTTTGCCGGGGATGCTGAAAGCATCTACCAATCACGCTGGGAAGCTGATCGAACTACTACAATCCAAAGGCACCAGTTTTGCCAGAAGCCATGTCAATATCGAGCCTACCTCAAAACTACAGTCGCTCGAAAACCTTTCCAAAGCGCTGGAAAACAAAAAAAGCTCATTCGGTGCGGAACTGGTTGCCTTTCCGCAACACGGTGTTTTCTACACCGACTCGGCACAATGGATGAAGGAAGCTGCAAAGATGGATATCGATTTTATCGGCGGGCTCGATCCCTACACGGTCGACGGCGCTATTGAAAAAACAGTCGATTTTACCGTACAACTTGCCCTGGACCATAATAAAGGCATCGATATTCACCTGCATGAACGCGGAACATCGGGTTTGCAAACAGTGGAATATCTTATTCAGAAAGTAAATGAAAATCCGGCGCTAAAAAATAGGACATTCATCAGCCATTGTTTTGTTTTAGGCGTGATCGACCACAAAAAACAGGAAGCGATTGCGGAACAACTCGGTGCAGCAGGTATCGGTATTGTTTCTACCATTCCTTACAGCGGGCTGATAATGCCGATTCCAACACTTTACAAACATAATGTGACGGTAATGACTGGCAACGATAGCATCATCGACCATTGGAGCAACCAGGGTTCGGGAAGTGTATTGGAAAAAGCCAATACTATGGCACAACTGTATGGTTATGTCACAGAGTTCCAGTTGTCGCGGAGTTTAAAACTGGCTACAGGTATACTCCCGCTTGACGACAAAGGCGAGCAACAATGGCCAAAAGCAGGTGATGCCGCGGATTTTGTATTGATGGATGCGAGTTGTTCGGCAGAAGCAATATCGAGAATCTCGCCGGTAAGATCGTTGGTGAGTAAAGGAGAGATTGTGTTTTAGCGTCTGAGTCAGTTGGCGATTGCCAGCGTGCCCAGGTGGGAGTGCGCTGCGTTGACACTTGCGTTAAAAAGTGCTGACGGCAGAGATAATGACCGGCTATAGGGTTATCACTCCGCTAATGGTGGCGACCGCTGTATCTTTAAGACGGGTATTCACGTCAACAAAAATGTTCTGCAACAACTTTTCAGATCCGGCAAATGGTACAGAAGAAGACATTATGACCAGTCTCGTTTAGTGCGCAACGAGATTAAAGAATATTACAAGCATTTTGCGGTGGTGATATACAATAACGTGAAAGGCATTGCCGAAGCTGTAATCGAACCCTGAAATGATTGCCAGCATTAATTATTACGTTTTTCGAAATGCATTGCCAATAACTATAAAACCACAAAACCCGCTACAATAGCGGGTTTTGAAAGTAATACTAAAACTTGTGCCCAGAACAGGAATCGAACCTGCACTCCGTTGCCGAAACAAGATTTTGAGTCTAGCGCGTCTACCAATTCCGCCATCTGGGCCTCAATCCGTATCAACGGGACGCAAAGGTAATTTTTCCTTTTGAATTGAACAAGTGCATTTCGAAATTATTAAAAACATTTTTCTTCCTCCTTTCCTTAAAGCGAAGTAGCTACCTTTGCGCTGCTTAAAATGACCTTTATGATAAAGATCGGATTGATCAGGGAGGGCAAAACGCCTCCCGATACCCGTGTAGCGCTTACGCCCAAACAGTGTACCGATGTACTCCAGCTTTTTCCCGGCCTTAAATTAGTAATTGAACCTTCCCCAAACCGCTGCTTCCCCGATGAGGAATATATACAAGCCGGCTTGGAACTCCAGGAAGATCTGAGCGATTGTGATGTGATCCTTGGTATCAAAGAGGTGCCTATAGCTAAATTGATCCCCGGCAAAACTTACTTTTTCTTTTCCCATACCAAGAAAAAACAACCGTATAACCAGAAATTGATGCATGCGCTGATAGAAAAGAAGATCCGCATGATCGATTACGAGGCCCTGACTTATGACGATGGCGCCCGTATCTTGGGCTTTGGCTTTTTTGCCGGTGTAGTAGGGGCGCATAATGGCCTGATGACCTATGGCAAGAAGACCAAGAAATTTTCACTGATACCCGCCCATGCCTGCAAGGATATGCAGGAGATGCTGCAACAGTACCGCTATGTAAAAATGCCTCCCGTAAAAATTGCAGTAACGGGCTCGGGTAGGGTAACAGCCGGCCTGCTGGAGATCATGCACCACTGGGATATTGAAAGCGTGGAGCCGGAAGATTTCCTGGTTAAAGAATATGATTATCCGGTGTATACTTTGCTTAAGGGCGCCAACCTCTACGAGAACAAAGAAACGGGTACTTATTCCCGCGAAGATTTCCACAAGCACCCGGAAAACTACCGTTGCAAATTCCTGCCTTTTACCCAGGCTGCCGATATTCTGATGAATGGTATTTATTGGGATAAGCAAGTTCCTCGTTTGTTTGAGAAATCGGATACGGCTACTCCCGGTTTCCGCATGAATGTGATCGCCGATGTAACCTGTGATGAAGATGGTTCGGTCCCGATCAATATGGGAGCGTCTACTATTGCAGACCCGGTATATGGTATCGACAAACAAAGTCATGCCAAAGTCGCGGCTTTCCAAAATACGGATACCACTATCGATGTAATGGCTGTAGATAACCTGCCTAATGAACTGCCGAGGGATGCTTCCCAGCATTTTGGAGAACATATTATCAAATACATCCTGCCGGAACTGATGCAGGAAAAAAGTACGATCCTGGACAGGGCAACGATCTGTGCCAATGGACAGCTAAGTTCCTATTTCGAATACCTGAGCGATTACGCTTATAGCTAATGATCGATTAAGTAAATTATCCCGCAGCGATGGCACATCGCTGCGGGATAATTATTGTTGTTCAAAGGCTGTAGCTAATCCAAACTTGTATTAGCTATTCCGGATCAGGTTTTTCAACAGCACGATCTGTCCCAGGTGGTAATGGGCATGTTCTACAACACCATGTAACTGCCGGTAATAAACCGATGAATTTTCATTTTCCAGTATGGGCTTATCCAATAGTGTATCGGGTACCTTCCTGATTGCCGCTGCCAGGGTTCTGGCCGATTGCAGATTATCCTCCTTGAGCTGCTGCCATTCAGCTTCGTTATGCAAGGGAGGCCTGTCGAAACCATTCGCTTCTCCAATATGGGGATTGGTGCCACCCAGGCGGCTTTCGATCACCTTGTTGTAGAAAGTAATATGATGTAGCAGCGAGGCAATGGTATTAGGTGAAGCCTGTGTCCGCATAATCGCTTCTTCCAGGCGTACATCTTCCAGGGTTTTGCTGATCCACACTTCTGTCCAATTTTCCCCGAAATGTACTTCCAGTAAATGCCGGGCAATCGTTTCCGTAATATGCATATTCTGTTTTTGATTAATATTCTTGTTTTAATGCAGCCATAAAGCTATTGCTAACACCTTTTCGTAGAAATTGTTTTGAGCTATCTTTGTTTGGCATTTTCATACCGCATGACAAGAGAAAAATTTCAACAGGACATAGCTTCTACGCTTCCCCATGCCCCGGGTATTTACCGGTATTACGGGCAAGATAAGAAGATACTGTATGTGGGCAAAGCGAAGGACCTGCGCAAGAGGGTGACTTCTTATTTTGTGAAACAACACGACAATCGCAAAACCACCCGGCTGGTATCGCTTATCGATACGATAGAATGGACCATTACCAATAACGAACATGATGCTTTCCTGCTGGAAAATTCGCTGATCAAGCACTTCAGGCCTATGTACAACATCGATCTGAAGGATGATAAAAGTTACCCTTACGTGGTGATCCGGAAGGAGAATTTCCCGAGGGTGTACCTTACCCGCCGTCTCATCAGGGATGGTTCCGAATACATAGGCCCCTTTACCAGTGTGTTTATTGTAAAGGAATTATTGGCTATGATCAAAGAAACAATTCCATTGCGTACCTGCGGCCTTAACCTTACTCCCGGTAATATAAATCGCGGCAAATTCAAAGTATGTCTGGAATATCACCTGGGCAATTGCGGAGGGCCTTGCGAAGCTTACCAGAGCGAAGCGGATTATAAAGCAAGTATCGACTCAATAAGACAATTGGTAAAAGGTAATCTGGGGCCTGTACTTAATGCTTTAAAAGAAGAGATGAATACCCATGTGGCTAACCTCGACTTTGAAAAAGCCCAGCAATTGAAGTTGAAGATACAGGGCCTGCAACGCTACCAGAGTAAATCAACGGTGATCAGCAGCCACCTGATCAATACGGATGTAGCAAGCATCATTGCCCAGGAAGAAGATGCCTATGTCAATTATATGGTCGTTACTGAAGGGAAGATCATCCATAGCAAGAGCATTTATATCGAAAAGAAACTGGACGAAAGCCCTGAAGAGATGCTGGCTTTTGCATTGGCCTTCCTGAAACCTAAATTCCAGAGTACTTCCAGGGAGATCGTAGTGCCTTTTCCCGTGGATACGGAAGAGGACAATTTGCTGATCACAGTACCGGTTGCAGGCGACAAGAAAAAGCTTCTGGACCTGAGTTTCAAAAATGCGGAATACTTCAAGCAGGAACAGCAGCAAAAGAAACGCCTGCTGCTCAAAGACCGGACCACAGAGGATCGGCAGGAAATATTGGAACAGTTGCAGGACGACCTGCAATTGACGGAGCTGCCGGCACATATCGAATGCTTTGATAACTCCAACTTCCAGGGTAGCTTCCCAGTGGCCGCTATGGTATGTTTTAAAAACGGGATCCCTTCCAAAAAAGATTACCGGCATTTCCACATCAAAACGGTTGAAGGCATCAATGACTTTGCATCTATGTCGGAAATAGTAAAGCGCCGTTACAAGCGGCTGTTGGAGGAAGACCAGCCTTTCCCGCAATTGGTGATCATAGATGGGGGCAAAGGACAGTTGGGAGCCGCCATGCAAAGCATCGAAGAGCTGGGACTCACGGGCAGGATGACGGTTGTGGGGCTGGCCAAAAGGGAAGAGAGCATTTTCTACCCCGGTGATAAAGATCCCCTGCAACTGCCTTATAATGGCCAGAGCCTGTTATTGATCCGCAGGATAAGAGATGAGGTGCACCGCTTCGGTATTACCTTTCACCGCGATACACGCAGTAAAGGGACGATCAAAAATGAACTGGAAGATATCCCGGGTATTGGCGGAAAAACAGCACAGACGTTATTACAAACTTACCGCTCTGTAGCCAGGGTAAAAGAAATGACTTTAAGAGAGCTGACGATGAGCATAGGCGCTTCCAAAGCCCGGATCGTTTATAATTATTTTCATCCCGAAGAAGCATAGGTCTTATACTGCCATAACCAATTGGGCAAGCCTTAGCTTGCCTAATTGGTTATTCTATTAATGTATTTCTTTAAGCTGTATAGTATGGGTACTATCATTTTGCCCGGTGTCTTCAGGCAGGGTAGGCGCCTGTTCCGATATTTCCCCGGAGCCTTCTGTTTTGAGCAATTGCGGTGCAAAAGGCCTCGTAGTGGTTTTAAGGAATTCTTCCAGGGTTTTCGGTCTTAACTTTTCTTCCCAGGAAAAACGGCTCAGGTGCAGGGTTGATGGGGTAACATCTTTCATGGGGGTGGTCTTTTGCTCTACATCTTTACGGTAATAAATACGGTCGATAGCTTCGTTCTCAAACAATACTTCTATGCGTTCGCTTTTGGCCTCGCTGCTGCCTACGTAAGCGCTATCTTCGTCTTTGATAAAATAGATACTCGAAGCATTGGGTTCGGCAATCATGGAATCCATTTTGTTGTTGCGGAGATATCCCCTGATGGTATTGCCTTGTATCTGGTCAAACATCTGGGCCTTTTCCGGTCCCGAGCGTGTAGCCATAATAGCATTCCTGGGTACATGTACTTCCTTAAGCTTGCTGCTATCGGTGCGCAAATAGATCATATCTCCTTTTAACTGGCTGTTGCGTGGCCAGAGCACCGGGCCGATATACATACGTAATACGGAATCTACCTGGGAATAACGAATGCTGTCACATTTACCCTGCAGGGAGTCGGAGTAGATCAGTACATTCCGGTAACCAACAAAATACCTGGGGGCAGCCGTGTCGGCTTCGTCGGGCGTATTGTTATAGCTCAGGCTTGCGGAATCCAATTTGCGTCGTTGTTCCAATGGTGTAGCAAGAGCTGTTGTGGCGGTATCAGTCCCGATTGTTAGCCGTTGGGTTTCCACATTCTTTCTCTTATAAACCATGGCATCCATTTTCCGTTTCATCTCTTCTATCACAGAAAGCTTTGCATCGGGGATACTATCCTTTGCCGGTGCAGTGAGAGACTTCAGGCTATCAATGCCTGTAGGATGTTCCGCTGGCTTTACAGAAGGGGCTGCAGCCACATCGATACTATCAAGATCATCCAGGGGAATAAGCCCTGATGTAAAGGAAGTATCCTTGGCATTCAATATACCCAGGCTATCCGTAGCCGTGCTATCCTTACCTATGACCAGGCTATCCTTTGCAAAGAGGCTATCCCTGTTTACTGCGGCACTGATGATGTCTGCTGTACGCTGCAGACTATCTTGTGCGCTCAGTACCTTTTTATAGCTGGGATCAGGAGCACTGTAGAGGGTGTCGAACTGTATGAACAGGCTGTCATCGATATCTGTTTTTTTCAGTAAAGGCTTTTGGTAAGCCAATAATGTTTTATAAATCTCATTATAAATAGCATAGCCGCAATACATGGTAGACTTCATACCGGTATCGATGGCAATCACTTTACCTATAGCTATCGCATATCCTGTATTACGGTCATAATCCAAAGTGTCGGCCTCTGTATATTGCGCCTGGTTAAGGATAGAGGCGCGGTCGACGAAATGTGCCACCCGCTTTTTCGTATTATATACGCCATTGCTCGTTTGCAGCACCGATTTATCATTGGTGACCACAGAAGGGCCAAAGAAACGGACTATCTCTGTAGTCGTATTATAACCAAGATCGGTGGAAATCGCACGATAATCGGGGTCAATCACAATCACATCGCCTATAAACCGGGCGTCCTTTGTCTTCATGTTATAAACACCGGTATTGCTTTCCAGGATTGTACCCTTGCTTTGCAGGTACCCCCTTTTTTTATAGCGGCCTACCTTGGTATTCATATTGTACTCAATTTCCCGCGACCATAACGTATTTACCTTGCCATCGTACAACTGTACTTCACGCTCGGGCTGATCGGCCCGCATATATACAATTTTGGTCGCACCGTTGTAGCGCATATAATCGGCTGCAGCTTCCGTAAGGTCGGCCTGGCGTACCACCACATCACCAAAAGCCTCCAGGCTGTTTCGTTTCGTGTAAAAATAAGCGCTGTCGCAATAGAGGGTATCGGAGCCGTGCAGCAATTTTACATTGCCTTTGAGTTTATGTACCGAATTGGTATCATTCTGCATAAACTCGCCGTATTCGTTTTCAAGAATCCGGATCAGGGTCGTTTTACTACTGTCCTTACTTGCTTTTTGTCCTGCCGACCGGAAAGGATGCAGCAATACGATCAGCAAAAAAAATAAATATAGCGCAGGGCCCGGGCCCATACTGATTTTGTTTAACGGGGGCATACTGATGAACAGCCTTCCTGTTTGATGATGACTAAAAAACCAATGCTTACAACACATTTATACCTGGCATGGTAAGCAAACGGGATATTGACTTATTTGTGTTGGTAAGGGGCAGTTTTTTTCCGGATAAACAGAACTTTCTTTTTCATTTAACAGAAAAACGGTTGCTCCTGCTAATTAAATCATAATATAATTAATATGGCACCATTATTGCCCCTATACTGTATAGCGGCAAAGATAACAACAATTAGATGTTCTTATCGAAGCAAATGCGATAGAATTTATAGCGCCGCCACCGTATTCCATATTTTATCACCGTCTAAATTCAATTATTATGAAACGTTTCCACGCAAACCATCTACAGAAGTATCCTTTCTTCAAGACAGCATTCATGATCGTTGCAGCAGGAACAGGTGTAGTACCGGCACTGGCGCAACAAAGTAATATGAGCAGCACCACCTATCCATTCACGGGCACTTCCGGATTCCGGACGTGGTCGATAGGGATACACGCAGGCGCCCTGGCCGCTGTAGCACCTATCGGGGGGAGCAATGACTTTACCCATTGGAAGCCTACGCTGGGATATGGTCTTTACCTGAAAAAACAGGTCAGCCATATGTTAGGTATCCAGGCCGAATTCCTGAAAGGCTCTCTAAGCGGCGATAACTCGAAAAATCTGGGCAATGGGCAACCGCCCAACAGGGCATATTCTTCGTTTACAACAGACCTTAACTGGTCTGCAGGTCTTAGCGGGACCATCAGTTTTGGCAATATCAATTTTTTGTATGAGAAAATCGTGGTTGTTCCCTATCTCTCTGTAGGTGCGGGCCTCGTAGCGTACAACCCCAGGCCGGTATATGCCGCTACCAATACCGAATTCAATTATAAACCCGAAGGCAGTGTTAAAGAGCTGTATATCCCCATTGGTGCGGGGCTTAAATTTAAGGCTGCCCAGGGCGTCAATATCGATATTGGCTACCGGATGAACTTTGTAGATGGCGATAACCTGGATGGTTATAACTATGGCCCGCAGAAGGATCGCTTTTCATATGCTTTTGCCGGCATTGAATTTGCCTTCGGCAAAAAATCCAAACCCCAGCTACAAATGAATAACCCTGCCGCACGGCTGCGGGACCAGTTCGTACAGGATAATCTGGCCCTGCAAGCGGCTCTGGATAAGCAGCTCCGGGAAAGCGAGCAAAAGAATACCGCAAAAGTGGAAGCGATGCAAAATGAATTGAACCAATTTAAACAGGACAGCGACGGCGACGGTGTTTCCGATTATTTTGATAAATGTCCCGGAACTGCCCCCGGAACAAAAGTAGATGGTACCGGTTGCCCCCTTCCTGTAGCTAAACCACCCGTTATCGTGGTTACAGAAGAAGACCGCAGAATCGTAGATGAGGCCATTAAAAATCTTGAGTTTGACCTGGGCAAAGCCACTATACGAGGCACTTCCTTTCCCAGCCTCGACCGTGTAGCCGATATACTGGTCAAGAAAAACTTTAGCCTGAAGTTGGCCGGCCATACCGATAACATAGGTTCTGATGCGGCCAATCTTAAACTATCCAAAGACCGCGCCGAGGCGGTAAAAGCCTACCTGGTTAACCATGGGGCCAATCCTTCCCGTATAGAAGCAACCGGCTATGGCAAATCTCAGCCTATTACCTCCAACAAGACCGCTGCCGGACGGCAGAAGAACCGTAGGGTAGAGTTTACCTTGTACTGATAAAGCAAATATCATTTCTGAAATGACATAACAAAAGGGGCTGAATACCTTCAGCCCCTTTTGCTTATTAAAAGAACGCCGGAACGTTATCCTATAGCGTGTTTCAGGTCTTCGATCAAGTCTTCGGCATCTTCGATACCTACACTCAAACGGATCAGGGAGTCGGGCAACCCATTTTTTATCCTTTCCTCGCGTGGTATAGAACCATGCGTCATAGTTGCCGGATGCCCGATCAGCGATTCTACGCCTCCCAGCGATTCTGCAAGGGCAAACAACTTCGTGCTCTTCAAAACCTGTACTGCTGCATCCATGCTATCTTCTTTCAAAACAAAAGAGATCATACCGCCGAAACCCCTCATTTGCTTTTTGGCGATAGCGTGATTAGGATGATCCTCAAAGCCTACCCATAACACTTTCGCGACTTTAGGATGGCTACGAAGAAAACGGGCTACCTTTTCACCATTCTCGCAATGACGATCCATGCGTACATGGAGGGTTTTAATCCCTCGCAGCACCAACCAGCAATCATGAGGGCCGGGTACGGCGCCGCAACTGTTCTGTATAAAGCGCAACTTTTCTTCTGTTTCATCATCATTCACGATCACGCAACCATGAACCACATCGCTATGACCACCTAAATATTTGGTTGCAGAATGCACTACGATATCAGCCCCCCAATCTAACGGATTCTGCAGGTAAGGAGAAGCGAAAGTATTGTCTACCACGGTTTTGATGCCATGCTTTTTAGCAATGGCGCTTACCGCTTCGATATCGATCACATTCAGCAAAGGATTCGTAGGTGTTTCCACCCAGATCATTTTTGTGTGCTCATTGATGTAGCCTGCTACGTGGGAAGCATCATTCATCGGGATGAAATGAAATTTGATCCCGTATTGGGCAAATACCTTGGTAAAGATGCGGTACGTACCACCATACAGGTCGTTCGACACCACCACTTCATCGCCGGGGCTTAGTAAACGGATAATGGCATCTGTTGCTGCCATACCACTACCAAAACAAAGCGCGTGCTTACCGTTCTCGATAGCCGCCAATGCATTCTGCAAAGCAGTACGCGTTGGGTTTTGCGTACGGGCATATTCATAGCCTTTATGATCGCCGGGAGCTGCCTGTACGTAGGTGGAAGTCTGATAGATAGGAGTCATAATGGCTCCTGTAGATGGGTCTGGTTCTACACCCGCATGAATTAATTTCGTGCCTCTTTTATATTGATGATCTGCCATGAGTACAATTGAATTAAAGAAGCGCAAAGGTAGTGAATATCAATGCTCTTTGCCCTAATATTTCCCCGGTTTAGGAATAATTTCTCTAAAAATTGGAGGACTTTGCTTTTTTTTCTACTTTTGCGCCCATCCAATAAGGACCGGTAGCTCAGTTGGATAGAGCATCAGCCTTCTAAGCTGAGGGTCATTGGTTCGAATCCAATCCGGTTCACAAAGCTTTCCACATAGTGGAAGGCTTTTCTTTTCAGACGAGCATCGAATGCTTGTCAAAAGCAAGGATGGAAAGGTTCCTTTGCATTTGCAAAGGCCTTATTGGTGCCCCAAACGGATGATTGAAAATAATCCAACCCGGTTAAAGAATTGAATTCAGGATCAATCGGACAATCCGGGTAGGGACAATTCAAATCTTTATATGCCTGCCTTTTTCCTATCCCTTTAAACCAGGAAAATTCTTCAAATTCCTGCGGTAAACAGGTCCGTTCTCTTTGCTGTCTCCGACTGCCCAAACTGCCATTGCATATAGGACAGGTCTCAATGCTGTACCAGCTTTGGTCAAGCTATAGGTAACGTGCGGCGGCACTACAGGCAATGCCTTCCGGGATATCAAATTATCTGCTTCCAACTGCTTTAAATGTTGTATCAATACCTTTTCGGTAATAGAGGGAATGGATTTCCGCAAGTCATTGTAACGCTTGCTACCCGACAATAACTGAAACAGGATGATCGGTTTCCAATAGCCGCCTATCTTCTCCATTACATAAGTAACGGGGCATTCCTGGAAAGCGGTCTTCTTGTTTTCCTGGATGGTAGAACTTTCTTTTATCTTGGTCATGTACACATACTCTAGGGTAAGTACTTGTACAAAAGTAAGTGTCAATCTACTTTTGTCAAAGAAAATACTAAAAATCAATTTTATGAACATCACGATTACAGGTTCTCTCGGGAACATCAGCAAACCACTTGCACAACAACTGATCTCAAAAGGGCATAGGGTAACGATTATAAGCCGCCAGCCGGAGAAGGCTGCCGCTATAACAGCCCTTAATGCTATCCCTGCTATTGGTTCTGTAGAGGATACCGCCTTCTTATTGCAGGCCTTTGCTAACGCCGATGCGGTATATACTATGATACCCCCGGATTACCACACCAGCGATATCCTGGGATACATGAAGAATATGGGTGACCGATATGCGGACGCCATCAGGCAAAGCGGCGTGAAGCATGTAGTGAACCTGAGTGCCATTGGTGCACACGATATTGATGGACCAGGCCCTACCAGCGCTAATTATTATGTGGAGCAACAATTAAATGCCATTGAAAATACACATGTACTGCATCTGCGGCCGGGTTTGTTTTATTCCAACTTCTATGGTGCTATCGATATGATGCGGCATCAGCATATCATTGGCAATAATTTCGACGCGGATACCGCTATGGTCATGTCGCATCCTGAAGACATTGCCACGGTAGCCGCCCAGGCTCTTGACGCACTTGATTTCAATGGAAAGAATGTTCGTTATGTAGTTAGTGACGAAAAAAACGGTGCTGAAGTAGCCGCCATATTGGGCAAAGCCATTAGTCAGCCCGATCTGGCCTGGGTTGGGTTTTCCGATGAAGTGCTGATGCAAGGCATGTTGCAAAGTGGCATGAGTGAACAGATGGCCAAAGTATATGTGATCGAAATAGGTGTGGCCTTAAGAGAGGGAACGCTGTTTGCCGACTACCGCAAACACCAGCAGCAGGCCTTTGGTCAGATTACTTTCACAGACTTTGCAACAGAGTTTGGATCCGTATACAATAATCAGAATTAAGTAGCTTCTGCTATAGGAAAGCGGAGGGCCTCCATCGGGGTGCTCCGCTTTTTATTTAACAAAGATATTCTACTAGAGCGCTCTTCGCCGACGATATTGGATTCTATAAAAGACGATATTTGATCCTGTAAATCTGATGTTATGGAAATTATTAAGAACGGTGCGCAAGCATCTGTAAAAGGTCCGGCAAACTGGTTTACCGGAGCTGTACGTATTGACCCCCTGTTTCAGAAAAAAGAAGCGACAAAGGCAGCCGGGGCACTGGTGACCTTTGAGCCAGGCGCAAGAACAGCCTGGCATACCCATCCCGCGGGCCAGACGCTTATCGTTGTTTCTGGTCTGGGGTGGGTACAACGGGAAGGTGGGCCTATTGAGGAGATCAGGCCAGGAGACGTCATTTGGTTTGAACCGGATGAAAAGCACTGGCATGGCGCTTCACCAGATAAAGCTATGAGTCATATTGCCATCCAGGAGGAGTTAAATGGCGAGATCGTAAATTGGATGGAAAAGGTGACGGACAGTCAGTATAGCAAACAGTAATTGATATGGCTAAGCCGGAGCTCCAACCTTAAACCAATACATAAGACGCTATAGCGGGTTCGAATGCGTCGATATCGAAGGGTTTATTGAAAAATATCGTTTGCGGACAGCGTTCCTGATCAATCTCACGCCGTTCATAACGGGACTGATATCAGGATAACAGGTATATTAGCTATTCGCTGATCCTACTTCAATTACAAACAAAAGATCAGGTCCGTTACTTTTAAATAAAAATACTGTCGGCCAGTTGTCAAAATACACAACGCCGGTCTTCTTCCTTATCATGGTTTCAAGTAGTGCAATGCTATACACCCCGATTGAAGCACTTCCGACCCAGCTAGTTTTAAATGTAGTAGCTTTTGCAGGTTGATATTTTCCAACAAACGCCTTCCTTCACCAACAACGACAGGGTGGACAACAAAGTAAAACTCATCGACCAGGTCTAGTGCTATTAATTGCTCAGGTAAACTTACGCCGCCGATCGATATTTTCCCGCCAGGCTCTTGTTTCAGTTTGAGGATCTCATCCCGGAGATTTGTGCGGACAATTCTCGTATTTCCTTCAGCGCTGCTTAATGACTGTGAAACGACGATTTTGTCGATGGCGGTAAATACCCGGGCAAATTCATTCTCCGATTGCGTTCCGGATCCGCTTTTGGCAACATCGGGCCAATAAGGAACCATCAGCTCGTAGGTCTTACGTCCATAAACGATTAGATCAACGTCCTGCATAAGGCGGGTAAAATATTCATGAATCCCTTCGCCACCAGTAAATTTGGTATGGTCGCAGCAGCCATCTGCACTCAGGTTGATGCCATAGATTACGTTTCTCATTGGATTGATTTATGTCTTGTTGCTATCGGTAAATAATATTAACAAAATTCAATCGTATTATCTGCAAATGCTTTCTGAATTAACAATTCTCAATTCTTTCCAATCCGCTTCGGAATCGATACCATAATGTGGCGATTACCAACAGCAATATGTGTCGTGTAGGAAAATATTACCTGAATTTTGTTACTCATTTTTCATCAAACAAAGCGAAATTTGAGAAGGCAAGGTAAACAACCCTTAATTCCATATTTCCTATGACCGTACAAGAACAAATCCAGGACTATATCAGCAGCCAGCCAGAGCCCAAGCGTGGCGATATGCAAGCGCTGCACCAGCGCATACTCCAAATACAGCCAGGTTGTACCTTGTGGTTCCTGGATGGTAAAAACAGCGAAAACAAAATTGTTTCCAACCCGAATATAGGATACGGAGCTTATACCATAAAGTATGCCGACGGCACAACCCGGGAGTTTTATCAAATCGGCCTGAGCGCCAATACCACCGGGATCTCCGTCTATATTCTCGGGATCAAGGATAAGACATACCTGGCTCAAACGTATGGAAAAGAATTGGGCAAGGCGAGCGTCAGCGGGTATTGTATTAAGTTCAAAGCGCTGAAGGATATAAACATTGATATACTGGAAGCGGCAATACGATACGGCTTTCAGGCTGCGTATGAACGCTGAACTGATGTGATAATTTTTGAAAAATATAGTTTATCGTTGTCCTTGCTTCTCATTATCACGGGAGTTTGTTTGCAATGAATTGGTTTGGGCCCTTGAGTACTAAATGAAGGTAGCCTGTCGGTAGGGGCATTACAAACCGTTCAACAGGTTTCTAGCATAAGTTTGCCCGGGCTCCCCCGTTGCCATCTTTGCCAGTGTTTCACGATAGTCCCGATCCGGCTCTCGACCAATACAAAACCCGCTACAGTAGCGGGTTTTGTATTGATTGATGCTTTTGGTTGCCTTGCAAATTTTGAATTATAGCCTCAGTCCATAAACGTTACAACTCCTGTGTTAATATTGTAGTACGCCCCTATAATTTTAATCTCACCTTTATCTGCCATTTCTTTTAAGATCGGGCTCTTTTCCCTGATCGTTTTAATGGCATTGAGGACATTGTTCTTTAAAACATACATGACGTACTCTGCATTTTGGGAAGATTTGTCGCCAGGAAAGTCTTGAGAAGCATCAATGGCGGGTCTTATATTGGCCAGCATCGAAGTTATATTGCCCAGTTTCACATCATCGATAGCCGAGGTAATAGCGCCACAGGATTCATGTCCTAAAACAAGAATTAATTTGGCCCCCATAACCCTGCAGCCGAATTCCATACTACCCAGTAAATCCGTGTTTACAAAGTTGCCGGCTATCCGTCCTACGAAAAGGTCGCCGATGCCTCTGTCAAATACATCTTCCACCGGTATCCTGCTATCGATGCAGGAAAGGATCACCGCTTTGGGAAATTGTCCGCCGGCGGCCTTGCGCACCATCGCTGAGTGATCCCTTGCCGTAACATTATTGTCTACAAACCGTTCGTTGCCTTCTTTCAATGCCCGGATAACATCATCGGGGGTTAAGGCGGCTTGTTCTTCTGCTGTTAAAACCCGTTCTCTGCGGGGCAAAGGGATAGGGTGGGCTTGCCCGGAGTCACCAGCTACAGTGTTAGTGTTATTGTCTTCAGATAAAGTTTCGTTTGTCATTGTTAGTGGTATTTTGGTGTAAAAAAACGGATATCTCAGTAAAGATAATAGATATAGTCAATGTATACAATACTCATTTTCCAGTTATTTAATATGATAATATGGTAAAGATATTTTTCCCCTCAAGATCGGTAGCTAAGCTCTGCTTCATTTACAAACCGTGAATCGAAAAATATTTATCCTAAATGGATAATTATTTATTGTTTTTCAATAAATAATTCTATTTTTACACCCTAATTCTAAAAGCTACTACGTAATTATGGAATTAAAAATCACTACCCAGCAGATTTTGAAGCTATTACAGGTGCTTTCCTGGATCATTTTTATTGGCCTGTGTGTCGAAGCGGGCGGCATTATTTTCAGCACTATTTACAGCTTTGCGATCAACCCGGCCCATACCCGTAATTTCTGGGAAGGAGCTGATCTGTCAGGCCTTTATGATTATGATCATGGGCATTTTGTTGTCATGGTAATATTTATGACTATCGTAGCTGTATTGAAGGCAATTTTGTTCTACCTGATCCTGAAACTTTTCCTGGACAAAAAGCTGAATATTGTACAGCCCTTCCATCCGGCATTAAGATGGTTTCTTTCCAATGCGGCTTACCTGGCTTTGGGAGTAGGCTTGTTCTCTTATTTCGGATGTAATTATGCCCGATGGCTGACAACGCAAAGAGTTGCGATGCCCGATCCGCAATCTTTGCAATTAGGAGGAGCAGATGTATGGCTCTTTATGGCAGTCATCTTATTTGTGGTGACGCAGATCGTAAAAAGAGGTATCGAGATACAACAGGAAAATGATTTAACTATTTAACTATTTAGCTTATGCCCATAATCGTAAACCTGGATGTAATGATGGCAAAGCGGAAAATGTCGTTAAACGAACTTTCTGAAAAGGTGGACATAACCCTCTCTAACCTCTCCATCTTAAAAACTGGGAAGGCCAAGGCGATCCGCTTCAGTACGCTGGAAGCGATCTGCAAGGCACTTGATTGTCAGCCGGCAGATATCCTGGAATATCGCTGATTGTTTTCTGTGTGAATTTTGATTTTTGTTGCTTCCATTCATTCACTTTAAGAGATGTCACAACAGCGTCTTTTGAGATCAGAAGATGTAGCGTTTTCGTGTACACTGGATCAATATCACTTCCATGATCCTCTGTAATTTTATATCCCACTATAGAATCCTCCAAGTAATTTGGCTTGCCTAGACTATCTATTAATTGACTGTACATAAGTCCTACTAGCTTGTCTATGTGAACTAGTTTTTGCGGATCAAGTTCTAATCCTCTAAACAGCTAATCAGAAGTTCCTTCTTGCATACATTTTATTTTACATGAGGCGGACAAACTTGTTTGCTTCTTTTTGAGCTGATTTTTAGCCAATTATGTTGGGTTGAACCGCATTTCTCCAATAGCTAGCATGCCATATTTCGTACTTTTTCTAAAAAAAAATATAATCCTTTGCACTAAATGCATCCGATTATTATGTATCTTTGTCTTAGGCAAAAAAGATAACTACATGATCTTCTCTACAGAATTAATAAAAGGAACGCTGAAAACTATTGTCCTTAAGCTTTTGGCCGATAACCAAAAGATGTACGGCTACGAGATTACCCAAAAGGTGAAAGAACTTACTGCGGACCGTATCCAGATATCGGAGGGTGCTTTGTATCCTACGTTGCATGCTCTCGAAGTGGAAGGCCTGGTGACCACGGAAATCGAGTATATCGGCAAAAGGGTAAGGAAGTATTACAGCCTGAGCGTATCGGGACAATCGAGGACAAGAGAGAAGCTGAACGAGCTTACCGATTTTATAGAAACCATGAAATTTCTGCTGGACCTCAAATTAAAGACGACTTAATGTATTGTATCACCGATCAGCATATAGACTATATCCTCGATGACATTAGACGTAATGGTATCGAAACGGAGGATCTGCAGTTCAACCTCCTGGATCATATCTGCTGCCTGGCCGAACAAAGTCTCCGGGAAGGAGACGATTTTGAGAGCTTCTACCGGCAAACGATAAAACAGTTTTATACAAAGGAACTGCGGGAGCTGGAAGAGGAAACTATCTTATTGCTCACTTTTAAAAACTACTTCATGATGAAAAAAATAATGATCGCCGGCGGTGCGCTTTCCGTCATCGCTTTCCTCACCGGGTCCTTTTTTAAGATCATGCACTGGCCGGGTGCCAGCCTGTTGATCACCCTGGGTATCCTGCTGATGTGCTTTATTTTCCTGCCCCTGGTATTTATCTTAAAAGCAAAAGAAATAAACAGCGGTATTGAAAAGCTGACGGTAGCTATGGGCACTTTATTGGGTATTCTGTTTTGCCTGGATGTCCTGTTTACAGTTAATCACTGGCCAGGCGCTACGGTATTATGGCTGTCGACAGTATGCGGATCGGCATTTGTTTTTATTCCCCTGTATTGCTTTACTGGTTTACGCAAGCCCGAAACCCGGGTCAATACTATACTGACCACCATCGTGCTGGTGGGCTTTACCGGTTTGCTGTTTACTATGGTCCGTCTGCGGCCTGTGGGTAACGGTAAGCAGGATAACGTGTACAGTTATGTACAGAACGAACAGATATGGCGTAAACTCTCGGAGCGTGCGGTAGTGCAGGAGGATAAGGCAAATCAGATCCTGTCTATCAGCAGCAAGCTTAAAGCCGGCATCCTGGAAGCGACGACGGGAAGGACCAGCCTGGCCGACAATACAACCATCGACCAGTTGGGCGAATTGCTGGATAATGAAAATTTAAAGGATAATTATTTGAGCCGGGGTGGGGCAGGAAGCCTGCTGCTGGAGCAGCTTAAAGCAGCGGTAGAGCAGTATAACGACAACCAGCAAAGCGTAACGGCACGCATCCCGATGCAACATTCCTGGCTGAATGCTTCCGTCGAGCATATGCGTAGTTACGAGAACCTGTTTGTGCTCAACAGCCTTACCCAGTTACAGATCTACCTGGTCTCTACCGCGCTTCCTACCGTTCCTCAAACCGTTGCGCAACGATAAGTATTATAGTATTCAGCGTCTGCTTGATTGAACTATAGTACAGCAATGAAATAACGATCATAGATACTCATGAATAGCCAGGAGCTTTGCTGCTTGCTATTCCGCCTCCTCATTTTTTAATGCACTCGGTACAACACGGTAAAGCAAAACAAAGCCTTTACTGAAGGGGCGTGCTATGCCCTAAACAAATAAACTTATTGTAATCCGATTCTAAAAACATAACGCCATGTATATAAAAATAATGATCCTTTGGATCATAGGGCTTGCTATTGCCCCTTATCAAAGCCAGGCGCAACAACCGGTGGATACCTTGTCGGGTAAGCGGGCAGACAGTGCTATAAATCAATTGAAAGAAGTGGTGATCAGCAATACCACTCCTTTGGTAGAACAGCAGGCCGATAAAACGATCATCCATACCGACGCCCTGATCGCTAATGCCGGGGTTACCGCTTATGAAGTGCTGGAACGCTCGCCGGGCATCGTTATCCAGAACGGGACGATCACCATGAAAGGTAAGCCGGGTGTGCTGGTGCTGGTAGATAACAAACCGGTTTACCTTACAGGTGCTGAGCTGGAAAGCCTCCTGAAATCGATGCCTTCGGATGGACTGACCCGGATAGAGCTGATGACCAATCCCCCCGCAAAGTATGATGCCGCCGGGAATGCCGGTATTATCAACATCATTACCCGTAAAAACAAAACAACGGGCTTTAACGGCGGCTTGAACCTGGTGTTGCGGCAAAGCAAGCAGATCAGCAATTACAATACTGTTTTTGTCAACTACCGGAAAGATAAGTTCAACTTTTCGGCCAATGTGAGCGGCGGCTACCGGCAAACTTTTGAAGACCTGAATATCTACCGCAGATACCTGTCGGAGGATGGCCGCCCGCTGACTCATTTTGACCAAAATGCCTATAGTACTTCCAGGGGCGGTATCGGCAGGGTGAAAGCGGGTATCGACTATTACCACAGCGAACACACCACCTGGGGCCTGGGCTTTACCGGGAACTTATGGAAGTCGGAGCGGATCGAAAAGATCGATGGTATCAATGCACAGGAAGGCGGACCGGAAAACTACCGGATACAGGGATCGAATACCGAAAAGGCCCTGCATAAAGATGGATGGCTGAACCTGAACTACCGCCATGCATTTACCCAGCCGGGTAGGGAGCTGACGATGGATGCAGACTACCTGGTGTATCGCCATGACCCCGATCCGTCTTTCAGAAATGACCTGTACGTGCCAGCCAGCAACTATTCGTTTAGCGATCTGCTGGAAGGCAAGCTAAACTCCGATATCCGCATCTATACTTTTAAAGCGGATTATATACAGCCTGTTGCCCCACAATGGCGGCTGGATGCCGGGATCAAGACGGCTTATACCCATACCGATAATGTAGCGGCATATATGTACACCACCGACGGTATCAGCCAGCCGGATTATGATCTGAGCAATCATTTTATCTATAAGGAACAGATTAGTGCCGGTTACCTGAGTATGAACCGGGAAGGCAAACGGCTTTCGTTGCAGTTGGGGCTGCGCCTCGAAAATACCCAAAGCAAGGGACATCAATTAGGTAATATGGTCAAGGCCGATTCCGTATTTGAAAGAAGCTATACCAACCTGTTCCCTACGTTTTATGTTTTATACAAGCTGGATACCGCCGGGAACCATCAGGTGGGCATCAACTACGGCAGGAGGATCGACCGCCCTTATTTCCAGGATCTGAATCCTTTTGTTACGCCTATAGATAAGTTTACTTACTATGCCGGAAATCCTTTCCTGAAGCCGGCTTTCACCCATAGTCTGGAACTGGCCTATTCCTTCAGGGATATGCTTACGATCACGTTAAGCTATAGCAACAACAAGGACAACGTGAACGAAACGGTAGCGATCCTCAATGGTATTTTTTACAGCAAGCCGGACAATATCGGGAGCCGTGTAGTAAAAAGTATAACGATGGATGCCCGCAAGGCATTGATGCCCTGGCTTAATGTACACTTGTATGCGGAATGGACGCATATCCATGCCCGGACGGATTTTTATACCGGCCCGCTGGACAGCAAAGGCAGCTTCGTATTGCTGAACCCCGATTGCCAGGTCAGGCTGGGCAAAACCTGGAACCTCGAATTGAGTGGTCGCTATATCAGCAAAGTGTACAATGTACAGTTGGAAACGGCTGCCTACTGGATGGTCAATGCTGGTGTACAGAAACGGCTTTCCGATGCCGCCAGTATTAAATTGAGCGTGCGGGATATTGCTTATACACAGGTCAACAGCGGTACGATCTATAACCTCTCACAAACGGAAGCTTCCTGGAAAAATAAGACGGATACCCGGATGGCAGTTCTTTCCTTCAACTATCGTTTTGGTAAAGCCATTGCCGGGCAACGCAAACATGAGGCTACCGGCGCGCAAGGGGAGCAAAGCAGGGTCAAAAACTGATCAGGAGGCATAAGCCTTATCCATAAAGGACCGTACTTCATCATTAATGTCTTCGGGGAAATAGATCCGGAGATGGTGGTTGTATTGTGTTTGTCCCGGCACTTGCGCTATCTTCTGGAAACAGAGGTTGTCGGGGTAGGGTACCGGAAAGGGGAAAACCACGTGTAGAAAGTTCTTGCCGAATTGGGTGACCCAGGCAATCCTGTGTTTCCCGTTGTCGATGCCGATCATGGTTTTGGCGGCATTAAGGCTGATAGGGCCGGAACGGCTGAATGCTTGCAGGAAGGTATGCCATAAGGTGAGGCTGATCGTTGATTTACCGGCAAGAAAAGCTTCGATCTCCGGATCGGACGGGTAGGCAAACTGATCTTCAGGCATGATTTTTTATTTTGGAAACATTAAAAGGACAACCTTTTCTGGGTAATCGGGTTATAAAGATAACGATGATCCGGATAAACGGGATAACGTACCTGGAAAATAAAGCTTATTGTGCCGGTACATTGATGTCAATAAAATAAGACTGCACTTTATACCTTATCTGTTTAAATCTAAAACAATGTTTGAATACAGCGTAATTACCCCTGTTGCCGATAAAGAACGGACCTTCCTTATTGTGCCCCTTGCCGACGAAGAACATTTTGTAAATGCAGTTGCCGGCGATAAGGCATATGAATCTGTACGGCTGGACCTGATGCTGGAAATACTGAATGGCTACCAGGCTCATGCCCACGGCCATTTGGGCAATTTCGAAACGGAACATTATCATTATTCCAGGATGGAGTTACATAAAGGCGTGCTGGCTAAGGTAACGCCGAGAAAGTAGTCTCTTCGGAGTAAAAGATCTAAAGTGTCTGGCTATATGGTATTTACCGATAGCCAGGCATTTGTTTGTCGTACCCCTCTGTTTATCGCCACTCCTTATACTTACGGATAAGTGTATTGGTTGAGCTGTCGTGTGCTTCGGTATGCGTTTCGTGTCCCAGTTCCGGGAGTATCGTATTGGCCATCTGCTTGCCCAGTTCCACACCCCATTGATCAAAGCTGAAAATATTCCAGATAATCCCCTGCACGAATATCTTGTGTTCGTAACAGGCGATAAGCGAACCCAGGTTGAAAGGATTGATCTCTTTCAGGAAAAAAGTATTGCTCGGGCGGTTGCCTTCAAATACTTTATGGGGCAAGAGCTTGGCCAAGGTAGCTTCGTCGGTTCCGGCGGCCTTTAGCTCTGTGGTTACCTCTTCGGCCGTTTTACCCTTCATCAATGCTTCTGTTTGGGCAAAGAAGTTGGAAAGCAGCAACCGGTGATGGTTGCCTATGGGGTTATGCGAACGGGCAGGGGCAATAAAATCGCAGGGGATAAGCCGGGTTCCCTGGTGGATCAGCTGATAGAAAGCATGCTGGCCGTTAGTGCCGGGTTCACCCCATATAATGGGCCCGGTAGTATAAGTTACTTTAGTGCCCGAGCGGGAAATGTATTTACCGTTGCTTTCCATGTCGGCCTGCTGGAAGTATGCCGGGAAGCGGTGCATGTATTGATCGTAGGGTAATAAGGCATGGGTTTGTGCACCGAAAAAGTTGTAGTACCAGATGCCAAGCAATGCCTGGATCACCGGTATGTTTTCGGCCAAAGGCGTATTCCTGAAATGCTGGTCGGTAGTATAAGCCCCAGCCAATAGCTGTTCAAAATGATCATAACCTATACCCAGGCATATCGAAAGACCTATGGCGCTCCAGAGCGAATAACGACCGCCTACCCAATCCCAGAATACGAACATGTTCTCGGGATCGATGCCGAATGCGGTAACCCCATCTGTATTGGTAGACAAGGCAACGAAATGACAGGCAATATCCTTTTCCGCTGCGCCGCTGTTCAGGAACCAGTCCCGGGCAGTATGCGCATTGGCCATAGTCTCCTGGGTGCTGAAGGTTTTGGATGCAATAAGGAACAAGGTGGTTTCGGGATCCAATGGCTTTAAAGTCTCCACAATATGTGTACCGTCTACATTGGAAACAAAATGCAGGTTGAGATGAGTACGGTAATGCTTCAATGCTTCGGTTATCATTACAGGCCCCAGGTCGGAGCCGCCGATACCTATATTCACTACATCGGTAATAGCTTTGCCGGTATGGCCTTTCCAACTGCCGGTTATGACCTTGCTGCTGAAGGCCTTCATTTGTTTTTGTACAGCATGTATTTCGGGCATTACATCACGACCATCCAGCATTACCGGCCCGCTTTGGTTGCGTAAAGCAAAATGCAATACGGCCCTTCCCTCTGTTTCATTGATCGGTTCTGCTGCGAACATAGCGGTAATCGCTTGTTCCAGGCCACATTCCCGCGCAAGCTGCAACAGCAACTTTACAGTATCCTCGTTGATCCTGTTTTTGGAATAATCAAAATATATATCGTTAAAAGACAAACTGAACCGGGCTGCACGATCCGGATCCGTTGCAAACAGTTGTTTCATTTCCTGGCCATTCAGGACAGTAAAGTGTTTTTGAAGAAGGGTATAGGCTGCGGTACTGGTAAAATCGATCCTGGGGAGCATGGCTTAGTAACAGTTATTTCATCTGTCCGGGAAGAACATGATCTTCCGAAAAAAACTGAAAGATAGGAACAGATTTTGAAAGGATACACGATAAACAAAAATCAGTATTAAATTAATTGAAGCAGAGTGCAGTTTATGCATTTATTTTTTATTTTTGGGATCCGGAATGCTTATAGGGTAGCAGTCCGGTTGAACCAACCATAATTAACCATAACCTACATGAGCAGCGCGAAACAGCATGCTAGTGTTTTGGAGAAAGATCAACTCGTTCGCTTCAAAACATTAGATCGTTATGCATCCGTATTTGGCACGGAGCCGAGAAGGCTTACCGAACCTAAATGGACCTACACTATTATCAGTATTAAACAAGGTAAAGGTCATTGTTTTGTAGACAATGAATATGTGCCTTTGCAAGCAGGAACCTTGTTGCTGATAAGCCCATTTTCCTTTCTTCATCTTGAGAACACACTTTACCTGCAGGGAGTTGTGATTTTGTTTACCGAAGAATTTCTTTGCCGCAACCACCTGTACGAACAACTTTTGTATAAAACCAGCTATGGCCCCAACCGCAGGACTGTTTTTCAGCTCGGAGATCATGAGATCGGGAACAATTACATGCAATCCCAGTTGTCGATGTTTGGTTGGGAGTACCGGTTAGGAAAAGACCCTTTATTTAAATTCGATTTCCTGCACAATATCCTGCTGGGTGTCGTGCTGTACATGCACAAGCTGCAATTGGAACGGGAGCATGGAAAGCTCGACATCGGGGAAACAATGGCTAAAAGCCAGGTGGTACAGTTTATTCAATTATTAAATACCCATTTCAAAGAGCAAGGTTCCCTGCAATTTTATGCCGACCAGATGAATATTACCCAGGATCAACTAGCCCAGGTATGTAAAAAAGGAGTAGGCTGGTCGCCCAAGGCCATGATGCAGGAAAAGCTGCTCCGGGAAGCCAAACGCCTTTTATTGTTTGACGCCATGACGGTGAAAGAGATCAGTTACGAGCTGGGCTTTACAGAACCGACTAATTTCGTGAAATTCTTTCAGCAACATACTGGTATATCGCCGAAGAACTTCAGAGTCGAGCATTGTATAGGCGGCCTTGACCAACAACAGGATAGTGTTGCCTGATATCGTTAGGATATAATATAAGTATAGTACAAAAGATGGCCCTTCCAAAACGGAAGGGCCATCTTTCTTTTATTGCGGTTTTTTTAACTATGGTCTGATCCTATTAATAATTGTAAGCGGCTATCTATATAATAGGTAGTCGATATTATGTGGGGCCTGCTTGAAGTCTGCGCGGCCACGGCAGCTTTTGGGGGCACTATTGTTTCAAAATGATAATACAAAAGGTATCTTTTTAACTTTTTTATTTCTGCGGGATTCCCTATTTATCAGTAAAACGGGTAACTACTTACAAGTCCGATAAACTTTCCCATTTCTTACCTTTTTTACCGGTAAAATGACTAGTTGAAACCTGGAAACGGTTGCATCTTTGCATTATCAAACAAGGAAATAAAAACCGAAATAATAAACTAACCAATTTTAAACCAAAACATTAAAAATTAAGAATATTATGAAAAAGATCGTTTTAGCCGCTGCCCTCATCGTTGCCGGAACTACAGCTGCCCTGGCACAAACTTCCAACACTTCCAGTGCTAATGCTACCCTGAATGTACTGGTTGCTAACGTAAAATCCATTACCGTATCCTCCGGTTCTACCGTTAACATCAACCTGGACAATACCCAGAAATTTACCAACGCTGCCGGTACTACCGGAGTAAACGGCGATGTAGTAAGCACTTTGGATGTAGTTTCCAACGGCGCCTATAAAGTAAATGTTTCCCTGGCAGGCGGTGAGACCACACTTAAAAATACGAACAACAATGCCACCGGCATTACTACTATACCAGCCGGCAATATTTACCTGGCCGTATCCAATCCCCGCCAGATCACTGCCGGATCAACTGTTCCGAGTGCAACCTTTAACACCACAGGCCAGAACCTGATCAATACCCCCAACAGCCTGATCGCTACCCCTACAGCGATGGCCGGTAACGGTAACGCAGGTACTTCCGGCACCAAATATGATGTGACTTATACCCTGGCTAACTTTGCCAATGTAGCGAGCTTAGCTACCGGTACTTTCACTGCAACAGTAGTATATACCATTACCGATCTTTAATAAAGAACCCGGTCAACTTTTTGAAATAGTGAGTTTAGAATAGTAGTGAGTTTTAAGGTGGAAACGTTCCTGCAGGTATTACCTGTGGGAATTTTTCTTTTAGGGGTATTGTCATTGTTTCTCGCGGCGATGCGTGTATTTGTATTTTCTCACAAAGGCGCTAAGGTAGCGTGCTTCTTATTTGCTCGCTACGGCGTGAATACGCTGCGTTGCGAACAATAATAATTCAACGACTACCTGTGGGATACCAACTCGCAACTCGCCGGGAGAGATGAATAAACCTTACCAATCCGGTCATCCTGAGGTCTCCGAAGGAACCGAAGGATCTTAACCGCTCAGATGTCAAGAGCACCCAGGATTTCGAATGACACATGCTGCGTAAGTTACATTCGGAATGATCAGCATCGTGTGCTTTGTGCTCTTTGTGAGAAAATAATAACTCAATGACTTTATTCATTATTTCTCGCAGCAATGACGCTGCGTTTGTCTTTATTGTTCGAATGATTGGTAGAGTCGTTGCCGGCAACGACTCTACGTAATGCCAGTCCATTGCGCCTTCGCGCCGCTGCGAGAAAACAATACCATGATGGTTTTAAAAAGCCGTTGCATGCAACGGCTATACATGATATCAACCCGCCGTGTCTTTGCGCCGTAACGAGAAAATAATAGTCTCGAGAAAATATTAATTCAATCATTACGGGGAAATAAATGACCCCTGTTCCTTACAAAATGATAACACAAGAAGCCTTTTTTTAACTTTTTTATTTCTGCGGGATTCCCTATTTATCAGTAAAACGGTTAAGTACCTACAAGTCCGATAAACTTTCCCATTTCTTACCTTTTTTACCGGTAAAATGACTAGCTGAAACCTGGAATCGGTTGCATCTTTGCATTATCAAACAAGGAAATAAAAACCGAAATAATAAACTAACCAATTTTAAACCAAAACATTAAAAATTAAGAATATTATGAAAAAGATCGTTTTAGCCGCTGCCCTTATCGTTACCGGAACTACTGCTGCCCTGGCACAAACTTCCAACACTTCCAGCGCTAACGCTACCCTGAATGTACTGGTTGCTAACGTAAAATCCATTACCGTATCCTCTGGTTCTACTGTTAACATCAACCTGGACAATACCCAGAAATTTACCAACGCTGCCGGTACTACCGGAGTAAACGGCGATGTAGTAAGCACTTTGGATGTAGTTTCCAACGGCGCTTATAAAGTGAATGTTTCCCTGGCAGGCGGTGAGACTACTTTGAAAAATACGAACAACAATGCCACCGGCATTACCACCATACCAGCAGACAATATCTACCTGGCCGTATCCAATCCCCGCCAGATCACTGCCGGATCAACTGTTCCGAGTGCAACCTTTAACACCACAGGCCAGAACCTGATCAATACCCCCAACAGCCTGATCGCTACCCCTACAGCGATGGCCGGTAACGGTAACGCAGGTACTTCCGGTACAAAATATGATGTGACTTATACCCTGGCTAACTTTGCCAATGTAGCGAGCTTAGCTACCGGTACTTTCACTGCAACAGTAGTATATACCATTACCGATCTTTAATAAACCATGCAGGCACAGAAACAGAGCCCTGTGCCGGAATTATTTGAATATTCTTACAGGCCTGTAAAGGCTTGTAAGAATTGCCTTTGGGAGCATGTTGTTTGTATTCAAGTGTTTACAAATTGTCCTTTGAAATGATGAAATTGATCGTCAATCAGAACATTCCTGTAAATCACTTGTAACCGAAAAATAATAGCCCATTACTTCTTTTTTGAGTAAAAATGAGTTAGTTTAGCTAAAACCGGTGGTAAATCCACTAGTCCATTGTCCAAACCAACCATTACATGCTTAAAAAATGAAAAGATTTTTACTTTTTATGGTAAGCTTTGTATTCTTTGCACTGCCCCAATTATTGTTTGCCCAGCCTAACAGTGGCTCCGTAAGATTGAATGTTGTTTTGGCACAGGTACAGAGCCTGACCATTAACGAAACACAGGGGCAGGTAGACCTGAATTTTTCGAAGAAAGATGATTTCAAGAATGGGGTAAACATCAATGAGCGTAACCACCTCAATGTATTCAGCTCGGGCAGGTTTGTGGTAAAAGTAAGTACCCAGAGCGATCTGACCCGCCCGGGGGGCAAATCGATCCCGGCTTCGACGATAGCGGTAACCCCCTCAGCAACCGGCGGTGTAATCCAGGTGCCTGGAATGACAACCGAAAACGGGGTGAGCCTTTCTCCTATGGAAGCCAGGACTATTATCAAGTCTCCTACCCACGGTACTGTTGCGACTTCTTTCGATGTGCTGTACCATGCCTCGGGCCAGGGATATGCTATGCTGGACAATGGTACTTATAGCGCTACGATCGTGTACACCATAGAAACAGAATAAAAGTTCCCCAACCAGGCTTTATTCCCGGAATGCCTCAGCAAGGCATATTTTCCCGTATCATTCAAACCAGGCAGGATAAGCAACAAGGCTTCGTTCCCTACCAGACTATATTGAACCATAACCAAGATATGAGCAACAGATTTTTGAAAACAGGTGTCGCTGCATTACTCCTAGTAGCAGCTTCAATACAAGTGCAGGCACAAGCCGGCATTACCGCTTCTCCTACCCGGCTTTATTATAAACCCGGTAACAAGCAAGAGCAAAAAGTGATCGTGAGCAATCCCAATAAAGATAAATCGCTCGAAATAGGTGTTTCTATTAATGACTGGAATTATGATTCCCTGGGCAATAACCTTTCTTTTGAAGCGGGAACCTTACCCACATCCTGTGCCACCAATGTTAAGGTACTTCCCGGTTCTTACTTTACCCTTGCTCCCGGCGAGACCAAGGAACTGAGCGTATCGGTAGCGGGTGTACCCAGCGACAAGAACATTCCTGTTCGTACGGCTATGCTTTACCTTACCCAGCTTAACCCCGGCGATGCAACAGCTCAGAATGGTGCAGCCATTAAGGTAACGGTACGCATGGGTATCAAGATCTATTATTCGGAAGATGCCAATGCCAAAGCCAATATGGACATCACCAATTTTACGACCGTAAAGGATGGGGATAAGATCAGTGCATTAAAACTCTATGTCGACAACAATGGCGCTATATGGCTGAACGGGACTATTCATTACGATCTGCTGAATAAGGAGACCGGTAAAAAATACCAGATCGCCGCCATGGAATTCTACTCCCTGCCGGGTGATAAAAGGGTGTTTGAGAATGCCTTGCCCAAGGATATGGATAAAGGTAAATATACAGCCACTGCTATTGTCAACTTTGGTACCAATGAAGAGTTGAAGATCGCTGAACTGGATTTTAACTACTGATACCTAAAAAAGCAATTGTGAACAACTTCATCTCTTTCCGTCGCTTTTTATACAGCCTCCTGCTGATCGGTTGCGGAGCTACGGGTTTGTATGCCCAGAATATACAGGCTGGTGGTCAAAGCTATCTTACCATTGGCGATACGGCAACATTGGTGAGCGGTATCACTTTCAGCAATAACATGAGAGTGCAATTCAATGGCGGCAACTCAACGGTGCCCAACTGGAAGCTGACAGTACAGCCTTTGACCGCTTATTTTGTGGCACAACAAAGCAGCTCTGGTGATGTGGCACAGTTTGGCCCTGGCCCCAATTGGCCTATCCAGTATTTTGCTATAAAGCTGAACCCCGGCGCTTCCCAGAATTCCTGGAGCAATCCTAATTCCATCAGTGCTATAGGTGCAGTGTCCTCTACGATACCGCTTACAGCATCGGAAATCACTCTGGTAGAGAAATCAAATTATAAGATCGTGGCCAGTGATTACTTTGCCATGTCTTACGATCTTATCCTTACCGGGAGCAGGCAATTGCTTACCCTGCACCGCGATAATTATATCCTCGTGATGCGGTACCGCTTGTACAACAATGCCGGCGCGCTGATCAGCCAGATGGACTATAACCACCAAATCGGTTTATGGCCTGGCTGGATGACTTTGCCGCAAACGGTTACGCCCCAGATCACCAATGGCATTGTGTTGCAGAACGGCGGTAGTAATGTAAGCCTTAACTTCGGGCAAACGGCGCAATCCTATGCAACAGGTGTGGAGAGCGTATTGAACAATAGCCTTAAAGTATCCTCTGCCGATGGCAAATACCAGGTGACGGTGCAAACCTTGTCTGATTATTTCTCCAGGTCGGGAGCAGCTTCCACCATTCCCGTTTCGAAGGTGAGGCTTACGGCTACTCCCAATACTGCTTCGGTTGTAAGCAGCTATAGCCCCGTCAATTTATCGACTACACCCCGAACCCTGATTGTCAATAACACTTCAGCAGGTGTTATCAACAATTATAATCTTACCTATAGTACCAAGTCCAATACCAACCAGGATGCTTTCATGAATGTGCCTGCCGGTACCTACGAAACGCAGATCACCTTTATCATGAACCCGCTTTAAATTGCCCTTTTTTGTTCCATCGCCTGATGCGTTTTTCCTTTATCCATAACATTATCCTGTTCCTGCTCTGCTGTTGCCTAACTATTACCGGTTACGCTCAGGGACAAGGCGGTCTGGTTTTACGCTTAACAGATAGTGTTACGGAAGTAAAGAACGAAGAGCTGAAAGATGTTACGATAGCCATAGAGAATAAGAGTAACACGATATTTAAAGGCACTTTGCATCTGTATTGTGGCAAAGGGGCCAGGATAGCGACCAAACAAGACCTCCCGGTTACAGTGGAAGCGGGGAAAAGTCTGTTTGTCGCTGCTAAAGTATATATAGGCGCCAATACACTCGCCGGTAAAATCCCCTATAGTGCCCAGCTCCTGGATCAGCAACGTACCAGGATCGCAGAAACCACGGCTACCTTGCGGCTGACCGGCAGCAGGATGATGCAGGCCTACCTGCCCGAAACCGAAATCATCATGCCGGCTTCGGGACAAATGATCCAGGTGCCGGTAGTGGTAAAAAACAAGGGTAATATACCCCAGGAAGTCAATATCGTTATCGCTTACCCTACCGAATTACACGATGAGACGAACAAATCCATTAAGGTTACGGTACCGCCTTTCAGGGATACGACTTTATATTTTAGCCGGAAAGTGACCCGTAGTATGATCGATCTGGAATACCTGGATATCTCCATGTATGGGGTGTACAGCAGCGGAGATTATTTCGGTATTGCATCGGCTTCTGTACAAGGTATCAAAAGTAAAAAGAAGTATGGCCGGAAAACATTGAACGGCTACGGCAGCGACCGGGGAGCCAACTTTGTCACGATAGGCTCGCAGAATACCTTCTCGGAAAACGAATCTTATATGTTGCAAACCAAAGGCGACTATGCCTTGAATAAAGGAAATATTGCTTTCAGCCTCAATATCTATAAATGGAAAAATAGTTCCCTGCCTACTTTGATCAATGATACCTGGCTTGCTTTTGAATACAAAGGCGCCGGTATAAAGGTGGGTAATATTATCCAGAACGGAGAGTTGAGTTACAGCGGGCGCGGGGCCGAAGCTTACTACTATACCGATTCCCTGAGAAGGACAAAAATATATGCGGGCTACCTGGACAAATCCTTTAACCTGATCAACGATAAAAATGGCAGCTCCAGCTTTGGCAGCGCAGCCTGGGCGGGCTTTACCAGGGATATGGGCCGTGTACGGAATAATACGACCGTTTCCTTTGACCAGGATAAATATGCCGGTACCAAAAGCGTATTATTGGTAAACGATGCCACCTGGCGTCTGAACGAATTGCTTTTTGCGGCTGCGAAAGTAGGCATTGCCAACAGCGTGGCATCGGATGAATCGAAAGAAAGCCATCAATCCATTTCGTTGGGAGGCAGTATCAATGGTAATCTTTCGAAGATGCTTTCCATAAGCAGCGATAATCTCTACGCATCGGGCTATTACCCCGGTACCAGGAGAGGTACCCTGGCCTTGAACGAAAGGCTGAGCCTGCGTTTGGGGAAGACGACATTGGGAGCAGGTTATATGTACAACTACCTCAACCCCGAATATTTTCTTCGCGGCGGTACACCTTTCCGCAACAATAATAAAGGAAGCACTGCCGAAATAAGCGCTGCCCGTTCCATAGGGGAGCTTAACCTGTCGCTGGCAGCACAGTACTACCACGAAGCGGGCAACTGGTTCAGCAATGGCACCACTTTGCCGGGTAGCACCGATGCATTCCGGCTGAGCCTGGGCGGCGCATTCACCGACCGTAACAGCAGGCAGAGTATTATGTTCAAGGCCGATATCGGTAAATATACCGCCAGCTTTATGTCGGGCGAGCGCTGGCAATTCCGCGCCAATCTTTCCTATGCCTTCCGCTTCTTCCGGTTGACGGCTAATATACAGAAAGGTAATTTTTACCTGTCGGAAGTATTCCAGGAAATTACCGGCGGTAAGAACAATGTAAGGCTGAACATCGCCCCGGCTATAACCCAGACCTTCTTTAACCGCAGGCTAAAGATAGATGCAGGACTTACCTATTATAAAGACTTTTACATCAGCAGTATTTTATATAATGCAGCGGCAGACTTTAGCTTGGGCAGCACCCGCCTTTTTGCTACGGTACAATACAACACCTTCGCTTCATCGGCATCTTACCGCAATATCCAGTTCGGGCTCACGCAACTGTTGCCGCAATCGGGTAAAGGATTACTGCAAAACAAAAGCGCTATTGATCTTTTCGTGTTTTACGACAACAATGCGAATGGTACTTTTGACAAAGGAGATTCTATAGCGACGGGTTATATGGCCTCATTCGATAAGACCTTGCTCGTTACCAATAAAGAAGGTAAAATGAGCTATAGCAAGTTGCCTGCAGGTAGCTATAAAGTTTATTTTCCTACCCAGAAAGGTTGGTATGGTAAAGATGAGCTGATCATATTGAGCGAAAAAGAAACGGTACACCTGGATATTCCTTTACGACAGACGGGTACCATAGCAGGTAATATCGCATATGAATTCGATGAGATATTAAGCTATGCCACCGCTATGGACCTGGCTGGCCAGTCGATAACCGCAACCAATACGGAGGGCAAAACCTTTGAAGCCCGTACCGATGATAATGGCCGCTACCTGCTTTATGTGCCGGCAGGCACGTATACGGTAACGGTAAGCAATGTACCGGTACAAATCGAAGTGCTGCCTGCAGGTAAGCATCAGCAACTGTTGCAGGTTAACCCAGGTACCATTACCGGCGATATCGATTTCAAGCTTAAAGTAAAGCAGCGTAAAATAGAGGTGAAGAAATTCGGCCAGTAAAGTATCGCCGTTTCCCTGTGGCAAGCTTACGCTTCGTAATCACTTCCTGTGTTTTCCTGTCTTCGGGTTAAAACTTACTCTTTATTCATCTCCTCGTGCCGCTGTATCGTAAAAATTACGGTATAAATAATACATTTGTTGAAGAACAGATAGCATGTCTTGTTCTATAATGGCATTATCGTTCATTTCAAATCCATTCATATGTCTACGGTTGCATTGAACAGTAGTGAAGGAAGGTGGGTAATGGCGACAACGATCATGGCCTCGGCAATGGCTTTTATCGATGGCACAGCTCTTAACGTAGTGCTGCCATCGTTGCAACGGGGCCTTAATGCCAGCGGCGCCGATTTGTTCTGGATATTAAATGCTTACTTGCTGATGCTGGCTTCCCTAACTCTTATCGGTGGCGCTCTGGGCGATAAGCTGGGCCGTAAAAAGATCTTTGGATGGGGTATTGCCATTTTTCTCCTGGGCTCCGGCCTATGTGGCTTTGCGCCGAATGTTTTTACCTTAATTATTTTCAGGGCAGTACAGGGTGCGGGTGGGGCATTAATGATACCCGGCAGTTTATCCCTCATCTCTTCCTCGATTAATGAAGAAGAGCGGGGCAAGGCCATCGGTACCTGGTCGGCCGTAACCACGATGGTAACCATCGGTGGCCCCGTATTGGGCGGCCTGCTGGGCGATGCCGGTTTATGGCGATATATCTTTTTCATCAACCTGCCTATCGGGATAGCGACCCTTTTCTTTCTGTGGCGGTATGTAAAGGAACAAAAGGAAACAAGCAGCGATAAGACCCTGGATATAGCCGGAGCGATAACTATAGCTACGGGCCTGGCTTTACTTACTTTTGGTTTCCTGCGGATTCCTGCCATCGGGTTCAACAATTGGGAAGTTATCAGTACGCTTGGGGCGGGCCTTTTGTTGCTCTTTGTATTTGTATGGCTGGAAAAGAAAAGCAAACATCCGATGATGCCGCTGACCTTATTTACCAACAGGACTTTTAGCGGGGTTAACTTACTGACCTTCTTTTTATATGCGGGCCTGGGTGCGGGAATGCTATTCCTGGGCTTAAACCTGGTACAAGTGCAGGGCTATAGCCAATTGCAATCGGGCCTTACCTTTTTACCTTTCACCTTATTGATGATCGTCCTGGCAAGGTATGCCGGCAGCCTTGCCGACAAGCAAGGACCAAGGCTCTTTCTTATCGCAGGGCCAGCTATAGCCGGCCTGGGCTTATTGTTACTGGCTTTTGTCGGGCAAACAAAGGGGCCGGGAGAATACTGGACCACTTTCTTCCCGGGTATCCTGGTCTTTGGTTTCGGAATGTCGGTTACGGTATCGCCATTGACGGCTGCAGTAATGGGCGCGGTGAGTCCTCGTTTTTCCGGTACCGCTTCGGGTATCAACAATGCGGTATCGCGTATCTCGGGTGTATTTGCCAATGCCATTTTCGGCGCCCTGGCCGTTTTGTTTTTTGCCAGTATGCTACAGCAGCAATTAAAAACAACAATACTTCCGGAAATACAGCAGCAACAGGTATTGGCGCAGGCAACAAACCTGGGCAATGCGACGGTGCCTGCAGGTATTACCGTCAAGGAGCAGGAGCGGGTGGTACAATGGTACCACGAAAGTTTTATTGCCGCCTATTCCCGTATTATGTTCCTGGCTTCGGGGCTTTGCTTTACCGGAGCATTGATGTCCTTGTTGCTGGTGAAGAACCCTGTGCCGGACCCATAAAACCAGGAAGGAACGGAATACCTGCGATGGTATTTAGGGCTTTTGATCCAAATACTTTTTAAGATCGGTGATGCTTTTTATATTCAGTTTATCGGCCTGCTGCCGGCGCATCATTAAAGCATAAGTATTATTGAAGCCGATAGGGGCCAGCCACCGGATATGAAAACGTTGGCTGAAGTGCTCTTTTACAAAATCATAAACGGTGTTTTTATCCTTCACCAACTGTTCCACTGTAGCAGCGTCTGGTTGTAACAACACCAACAGACCGGTTCCGGTATATTCAGGGTACATATCTATCTGGTCGCTGGCCATGGCGTCGAAACATATTTTTGTGCCGCCCAATCCTGTTTTGGTAGCTACGTCCAGCTCTGTATAACCTTTGATCAGCATGCTGTACATATTACACAAGATGTATTGTTCACCAAATATTTTAGAGCCGATGCGTATTGTCCCCTTTTTGCCGTTGAGCGGGGCTTTCCATAAACCTTGTGCGCTTAAAAAATCCCTGGCAATCTTTTCGGGGCTTTGGTGCAGGTAATCGGCTTTATAATTTAAAACCGTCATGATCGAATCGTTGATTTTCCCCGAAAGCATATTGAGCACGCTTTCCAGCTCGGGGTATTGCTGCAGTACCTTCTCTCGGACAATGGGCGCGGCATAATAAGGCGGGAAAATACCCTGGTCATCCTTTAACGTAACCAGGTCATAGGCTTTAAGCCGGCCGTCAGTACTATAACCGCTCACTACGTCCAATCGCCGTTCATAAGCTGCTTTATACATGACGGCATCACTGATCACTACTGTGCGGATGCTAAGCCTGTATTTGTGTTTCAGGCCCAGGTAGCCGTCCGTACGTCCCATGAATTCCGGCGTAAATCCTGCCAGCAATTTGCCGCTCCCGGCGACAGGCAGCAAGTAAAAGGAAGATAAAACGACGGCAACAACCGGCAGGAGTAAATAAAGCATACCGGCTTTTTTGAAGCTTATCTTCTGGATCCGCCCTAAAAAGAAATCAAACAGCACGGCCAGTAAAGCGGCGGGGATGGCGCCGGACAGGATCATATGGGTATTGTTGAGGGCTATACCGCCAAAGATAAATTCGCCCAGGCCACCTGCGGCAATATAAGCTGCCAGCGTAGCTACGCCAATATTGATTACCGTTGCCGTACGGATACCGGCCAGGATCACCGGCATGGCCAGGGGGAGTTCTACTTTGAAAAGCACCTGTGCCGGTCTCATGCCCATGCCGGAGGCAGCCTCTTTAAGCTGGGGGTCTACGCCCCCGATGCCGGTATAAGTATTGCGGATAATCGGTAGCAATGCATACAGGAACAAAGCCACGATAGCGGGCTTGGCGCCGATGCCCAACAGCGGTATCATAGCACCCAGCAATGCTATACTGGGTATGGTTTGCAGGATACCGGCAATGCTTAGTACGATGCGGGCCAGCTTCCGCTTTTTGGAGATCAGTATGCCCAGTGGCAAGCCGATGAGCACCGCCAGGAACAAGGCAATCAAAGTAAGGCTGATGTGCTGCAGGGTCTGCTCCAGCAATTTGCCCGAGTATTCCGACATAAACCCCCACAACGTTTGTTGTTCCTGCATCAGCGGTGTTTTTTATATTCAGCAAAAGCCTGCCACAGCCTGGCTGTGGAAATTTTCCGGGTTGCTCTATCTCCATCCTGCGCCAGAGTCCAAAGCATCGGTTCTTTATCATTTAGTTGTTCCATAGCCTGCCATAGAGAAGTATTATTATCCAGGACATTATCCGTTTCTGTGCCCTCAGTTGGTTCGAGGTAAGGCCATAGCGCCGTTATACGGGTAGTCATAAGTGCGAGCTGTAATTGCGCATCGGCCAGGAAGCGTTTTACAAAATCATTAGCAGGTTGAAAAAGCAGGTCCTCGGGCGTGCCCACCTGCATGATCTTTCCCTTATCCATAAGGCATATCCTGTCGCCCAGACTAAAAGCTTCCTGTATGTCGTGGGTTACCATCAGGATCGTCTTTCTTTTAAATTCATCCAGTTCGCTGAACTCTTTCCTGATTGCCGTCCTGGTTACAGGGTCCAGGGCGCCGAAAGGCTCGTCCATAAGCAATACCGGAGGATCGGCAGCCAGGGCGCGGGCTACATTAACCCTTTGGGCCTCGCCGCCGCTCAGCTCATGCGGGTATTTACGGGTATACTCACCGGGAAGATGCAGCTTTTGTAACAACTCTTTGATACGTGCCTCCGTTTTATGCTTCTCCCATCGTAAAAGCCGGGGCACTACGGCTATGTTTTCTGCAATGGTGTAATGCGGAAAAAGGCTGTTGTGCTGCAATACATAACCCATTCCTTTGCGCAGCGCTTCCGGAGCCTGTTCCCGGATGTCTTTCCCATTTACCGAAATTGTTCCGTCGGAAACGGGTATCAGCCGGTTGATCATTTTTAAGGTAGTGGTCTTGCCGCAACCGCTCGTTCCCAGCAGGATAAAATTTTCCCCCTCCTGTACATCAAAGCTGATGTCGGCTACAGCCGCGGCTGATCCGAAAAACTTACTGACATGTGTTACTTTGATCAGGGCCATTCCTTTTTCTTTGCGGTATAGACAACAATAAAAAAGGAAGGCAGCAATACCTTCCTTTTTTTTGCTATGCTAAGTTAGCGATAAATAATAATAAGAGAATAACGTTTAAGCGAGCGGGACCGGTTGCAAAGAACGAAGGTGTGCTCAATTATATGCTTATGACCTGCTATCTTAAATGGTCATCATTGGCGCCTGCACCTGCGAATACCCAGGATGCTGTATTTTATAATGTCGTTGCATGCAACGTCACTACAGCCCCGATATTTCTTTGTTCCCTGCTCAGGCGTAGCCTTAAACCTGTTTTACTGGTCCAGGTCGGCATAGTTTTTCTTGAGCACATCCCAATACTCTTTTCCATAGCCTACGAAGATTTCTTCGCCTTCGGGGATATTTTTAGTGGCTTCGATAAAGACTTTATTGCCTTCTTCCACATATTCGGAGTTATTGGTGAGGCCTTTGATCTTTTTCATGCCCCTGGCATCATTGGCATAACGCGCCAGCGATTTTTTACGCCTTGCGGCATCGATCACATGCTCGTCGGAGAGGAAGTAGATATAGGCATTGAGGCCCTCGCGATGATCCGCATTTTCCCAATTAGTTACTTTGCCAGTGTACTCGATAATCCGCGTTCCTTTGGGGATAAATACACTTGTAAATAAGCCTTGCCCTGCTTCGGGTATTTTGGATTGTTGGGTAAATAAATACTTTTCTAAAAGTGCCATTAAATTGTATACTATGAAATATTGAATAAACTGGGTTTAGTCTTCCTGCTCGGGTATCTCCGCTACACGGCCTATTTGCCCGTCGGCAAGCCTTACTTTGATGCCCCTGGAATGAAACGCGGATGAAGTCAGTAAATCCTTGACGATCCCGTAAGTGATCTTGCCGCTGCGCTGATCCTTTTTAAGGATAATACCCACTTCCAATCCGGGATAAATATCCTTCCTGTATTGCCCTTCCTGATTCATAAATTGCTGCACAAAAACGACAAAGATAATACCCGGGATGCATCTTCCAAAACTTTAAAATGTATCTTGAAAGAGCCTGTGCTGCTTTCTTTGAACATTCCGGTTTCGGAAGACTGGTACTCTTGACCTTTATACAGGGGAATGGTTTAACGGACCAGGAAAAATTAATAGTGCCGGAGTATATTTCCCGGTTGTATTTTAACAATAGCCGGTCAACAAACCGGGGTTTGTCTTGTTTTTTCAAAAACAGTTTTACGATGAACTACAAGAAAGCAATTTCCGACCGGTTTAAATCTAAGTCACACCAGGCATCCACCGCAACTATAGCGCTTGCGCTTGTTGGTGGTATTGCCGTAGGTGCTATTGTCAGCCTGCTGTTTGCACCCCAGTCGGGCGAAGAAACAAGAGGGATGATAGCGGATAAAACGAAGGACCTGGCCAGTGGGGTTAAGGACAAGTTTCGTGCCGCCAGGAGCCGGTTCCACGCAAATGGTGAAGCGTTGAGTGATCATATAAAAAACGGTATTTCTTCCTGATTCATCCCTGAGGTATAAAGTCATTGAGGAAAGGAGGCCGGCCCGGTCTCCTTTTTGCTTAAAGCAACCGTATTGTTACCTGGTAACAACAGGTTGCAGGTAGGTAAAAGCGCTAAAGTATTTTTAAATCGGGTGGGGTAGTTACATTAACCCCATCAGGTCGTATTTTTGCAATTAAACCAAAAAATGACCACATGCACACCAAACAAACCTACAGTCCCAGGTTGACGGAGGGCAGAATGGCCTCCCTGCTGGGCATATCGGAAGAAGAATTTTCCCGCCTCAACCACAGCGGCCTTCGCAGCCTTACGGATAGTTATGGCGTGGTTTATAAACACTATATCCAGTTTAGTCCGAACAATGATAGCGAGCTGCTGGACCGGCTGCAACTCAACAGGAGCAAAACCATTTATTTTACGCCAGATCAACTGGCCGGGTATTAATCCGGGCATTGCCCCGAAGCGCAAAGGCACTATTGCTTCCGGGCAAGCAATGGTAAGTAAGGACCCGGATCTTTTTTAAATTCTGGTTAAATTGATTTAAAACATCCTTGCCGCCTGGGATTTACAGGGAAAGCAACGTTCCTTTGGGTTACTATTGTACCCGGGATTTTCCGGAATATTCAAAAAGCACAACATAAGACAATGATAGCAACTAAAGGTTATGCAGCGCAGGATGCGGAGACAGCACTCGCAGCCTGGGAATTTGAGCGTCGCGAAGTGGGCGACCGCGATGTATTGTTTGATATTTTATACTGTGGTGTTTGCCACTCCGATCTGCACCAGGTCAAAAATGAATGGGGCAATTCCATCTTCCCGATGGTGCCGGGCCACGAAATTGTAGGCCGGGTGAAGCAGGTAGGCGCAGCAGTAACGAAATTTAAAGTGGGCGACCTGGCAGGCGTGGGTTGCCTCGTAGATTCCTGCCGTACCTGCGACAACTGCAAAGAAGGCCTGGAGCAATATTGCCTGAACGGAAGCACCGGTACTTATAACAGCCGCGGCAGGGATGGCCAGGTAACTTATGGGGGGTATTCCAATCATATTGTTACCCACGAAGATTTTGTATTGCACATCTCCGATAAGCTGCCTTTAAATGCCGTAGCGCCTTTGTTGTGCGCCGGTATCACCACGTATTCTCCCCTACGTCATTGGAAAGTAGGCAAAGGACATAAAGTAGCAGTGCTCGGATTGGGCGGCCTCGGGCATATGGCGGTAAAGTTTGCCGTATCTTTTGGCGCAGAAGTAACCGTATTGAGCACATCGCCTTCCAAAGAAGCCGATGCCAAGCAATTGGGAGCACACAAGTTTGCAGTAACCAAAGACCCGGAACAGTTGAAGGCAATTACCGGTTATTTTGATTTTATCCTCGACACTGTTTCTGCCGAGCACGATTACAGCATGTATTTGTCTTTGCTAAAAACTAATGGTGTACACATATGCGTAGGCGCTCCGCCTACACCGGCACAGGTACATGCTTTCCAGCTCATAGGGGGCAGGAAAAGCCTGGCAGGTTCCCTTATAGGCGGCTTGCCCGAAACACAGGAAATGCTGGATTATTGTGCCGAGCACAATATCGTTTCCGATATCGAAATGATCGATATAAAAGACATCCAATGGGCTTACGACCGCATGCTGAAAGGCGATGTGCGCTATCGCTTCGTGATCGACATGGCGACCTTGTAATACGGGTATTATGAATGGCCTGATAAGGAACAAAGAGGCTGTCTCGGATTTTTGAGACAGCCTCTTTACTTTTATCAAAACAGTTACCGTTATGCCGCTGCTCTTTGCAACACAATGCGGCAAGGCTCCCGGGAGGTAACGATAACAGTATGGGAAAGATGAAGTGGTATCGTAAATACATCGCCAGGTTTCAGGTGGTTCTCTTTACCGTCTACGATAATATTACAAGTGCCGTTTACGATCAGGAATCTTTCATGCTCGTTGGTATGCGTCTCGGGCGGCGCTCCATGTTCGAGCCATACTATAGCGGTAGTCATTTCGGGGGTATAGCCTATAATCCTGGCATCGATCTCGTGCAAAGGTTCTGTGAGCGCCAGGTCTTCTCTCTGCAGCCATTCGCTGTAATCGGCAATCCTGGAACCAGCATGCAATTCGGGCGGAAAAGAAGGCACCTCGCCTGCTGCCAGGCGTTCCATATAATCTATGGTAGCCATCAGAAAAGGTTTTACAAGAGGGTCGGGAGGAATTGCGTGCTGAAAGGCATAGTCTTCCAGGGTCCTTTCGATCAGGTCCAGCTCCTCTTTTACGGCTTCATGCAATGCCGCCATTTCTTCCACTTGCGCCTTTTCGCCGGGACTTACCTGGCCCAGCACATAAAGCTCCAAAATACCTGATTCTATAAATTGTTGCAACTCACTCATGCGCTTAATTTGACCGGCTTTGACACTGGTTCTTGTCCTGCTTTTATCAATACACAATTCACTGCTGCTATCGGGCAGCAGTGTTACCTGTCCTTGGTATTTACGTAAAAACCGGTATCCTGGTTTTCACTGGGGGCACTATCAGCCATTTTTTCCTCATTTTTTGCCACAGAAACGGCCATCTGCAGGGCGCATTTATTCATCCAGGTAAAAAAACGTTCCTTCCGGGGATCGTAGGAAGCCTTATTTTGCCAAAGGTAAATAAAAGATTGCTGGAAGACCTGCACTGCCAACCGGGGATCGGGTACCACACGGCTAACCACTCCGAAAAGCATCGGAGCGTATTGATCGTACAATTGTTCAAAAGACTTTTTATCTCCTCTTTGGAACAAGGTGATGACTTCACTTTCGGATTTGGTTAGGCCCATAACTTCCGGAAAAATAGGAATTATAGGGTAAATATAGGCAGATAATCTATGCGTTGTGTATAATAAAATACATATTATTATATAAGAAGACAATTTGCCTGCCCGCCTGCCGTTTAAGTGCGGCGCAGGGTAATAATTTCGTTACTTTGCTCCCTATCCTGATTTTTCATGAAAACTTTTTACCAGGGGTTATGTTGCATTATTTATCTGCTTACCCCCCTTCTCTCTGCGGCACAAAAAGTGCCCGTAACCATACAAGTAACTGATACCCGGCAAGTGCCCATTCCTTTTGCCACTATTACTGTAACCAACCAGTCGGATAGTACCCGGAGCTTATCATCGATTACCGATACTGCCGCCAAGGCCGTTTTTGACCTGGATACACCCGCTTTGTACTTCGTCCGTGTCTCGGCCCTTAATTTTAAACCAGCAACCAAAGGCATCAGTGTAAAGGGGGATATGCTTACTTATGCGATAACGATGGAGCCGGGCAGTAATAACCTGGAAGAAGTGACTATACAGGAGGTAAAGCCCCTGATGCGGCAGGAAGATGATAAGACGATCATAGACCCGGAACAGCTGGCTGCCGCCAGTACCAACGGTTACGAAGTGCTGGAGAAAACGCCGGGGATATTTGTGGACCAGGATGGGAATATTTACCTGAGCAGCACTACCCCTGCCACCGTATATATCAATGGCCGGGAAATGAAAATGAGCCGTACCGATATTGCCACGATGCTGAAGAGCCTACCGCCTAATGCCATAGAGCGGATCGAGATACTGCGTACGCCATCGGCCAAGTACGATGCTTCGGGTGCGGGCGGGGTAGTGAACGTTGTGCTGAAAAAAGGCGTGAAGATAGGCCTGACCGGTAGTGCTAACGCCGGTATCCAGCAGGGAAAATACGGCAATAAGTTCGGCGGGATCAATTTGTCGAATAACAACGGCGCCATTTCGACCTATGTCAACTTGAATTATACCCGCCGTAACAGCTATGATGTATTGAATACGGAAAGGGAAATAGGAAAAGATACCATGTTGAACCAACAGGCCAGGACCACCTATCCAGGCAATGTGTATTTTTTAGGATATGGTATCAACCACGACTGGAACGATAAATGGAATATGGGTTACGACGGGCGGCTGAGCTATAACAATTCCTTTAACGAAACGGAAAACAATAATTTCTTTAACCTCGTTGGCAATGATATGGTATTGGGACAGAGTAAAGCATTCCTGAAAAATGACAACCGGTTCTTTTCCATCAACCAGGACTTGTCTTCTACCTATAAAATAGATACCGCAGGTTCCGAATGGACCAATAGCTTTTCCTATATCTATTCGGCCAACGACATCGACCAGACTTTTAATACGCAGTCCATCCTGCCTTACAGCGGCGACGGGACGGTTGCCGGCAAAAGACATTTTATTTCGGGACAATCGGACCTGGCGTATAAGCTTCCCCATAAGATCACTATCGAAACGGGCCTGAAAGCAACGTATCTTTCCTTCAACAACGAAACGGATTATTTCCTGTCGTATCAGGGTGTACGGAGGCCGGACTATACCCGTACCAGCACATACCGGTACCGGGAGAATATTAATGCCGCTTATATCCAGGCTTCGAAAGGGATCCGGGATATTATCATCAAGGCAGGGCTGCGCATGGAAAATACCAACATGGACGGACTGCAGAAAGTGCCGGCTGATACCACTTTCCAGGTGCGGCGTACCGATTTCTTTCCTTATGTCTACCTGAGCAAAAGGATCATGTCGATCGCCAAGTTTGAGATACGCGCTTACCTGGTGTACCGCCGTACGATCAGCAGGCCTACTTACGAACAGTTGAACCCTTTCCCGAGGTATGTCGACCAGTTCCTGTCGGAAGCGGGCAATCCTACCTTGAAGCCGCAGTTTACCAACAATTACGAAATGAATATAAGTGCGGGAGAGCATCCACTGATCGCTATAGGGATCAACGATGCCCGCGACATGTTCACCAATGTTTATTACCAGTCCGACAGCAGCCGTGCGCAGGCTTTCCGCACGTACGATAATATAGGAAAGAACAGGGAATTTTATTTGCGGGGCTTTGGTGCTATACCGCCTGGCGGACGCTATTTCTTTGTTCTGGGCGGACAATATAATTACAATATTTACGAAGGACTATACGAAGGAAAGCCTTTGTCGTTTAAACAGGGTGGCTTCTTGTTCTTTACCTACCACCAGCTTAAGCTGGATAAGAATTCACAGATCACGATGAATGGTTTCCTGCGTTTGAAAGGGCCTTTGCAATTTTATGAGCTCAGCACCTTCGGCTCGCTGAACCTGAGCATCAACCGTAAATTTTTCAAACAAAAGTTGACGGTTACCTTGAGCGCCAACGATCTTTTCTTTACCAACAACAACCAGTTTACGATCCGGCAGGGCTCGGTGGATGCCAGCGGCTATCGCGAATCGGATTCAAGACGCTTTGGTATCAACCTCCGATACAATTTCGGGTTCCATAAGAAAGAAGAGGAGCGCGACATGTTCAACATGCAGCAGGACAAGTAAGATTTGTTGTCTGTCCCTATATAAGCAATAAACATTCCCGCTGCTCATGCAGAACGTAGCTTGCGTGGCATGCAAAGAGAAGTATCTCTTGGCGATTGAAGATCCTTCACTCCGCTAAAGCTTCGTTCTGGATGACGCGATATAAGATAGCACCAGGCAAAGGGAAAAGATCGCGTATATTATTGCTGCGCAGTGCCGCAACAAAAAAGAATAGCACATCTTGCAGCACTCACGTTGTCCTCCCGAATGCAACTTGCGTAGCTTGTAGAAGGAGGGATCTTTTGTACCCTTATCTTTAACTACTATTACGATTCTTCTGTTCCTTTGGTCAATTAATATTAAAAGACCGGTGCCTTATGGACACCGGTCTTTTACTGCTATTACGAATGATATTTTTAAATGTCGTGTTTCCCTTTAATAAACCTGCGCATTTTCCACACGCCGAAGATGGCTTCTTTCACAATGCCCTTCGACATTTTGGAAACGCCTTCTTTCCGGTCTACAAAGGTGATGGGAACTTCTTTTATCTTAAAGCCCAATTTCCAGGCCCTGTATTTCATCTCTATCTGGAAGGCATACCCGATAAATTGTACTTTATCCAGGGGAATTTTTTCGAGTACTTCTCTTTTATAGCATACAAAGCCCGCAGTACAGTCTTTTACCGGCATCCAGGTGATCATGCGCACATACACAGATGCGCCGTAAGAGATGAAGACCCGGTCAAAAGGCCAGTTCTTGATCTTGCCGCCGGACACATAACGGGAGCCTACCGATACATCTGCTTTTTGCTTACAGGCTTCATACAGGCGGAGCAGGTCTTCCGGGTTATGAGAAAAGTCGGCGTCCATTTCAAAAATATAGTTGTATCCTTTTTGCAATGCCCATTTGAATCCGAAAATATAAGCAGTGCCCAGCCCCTGCTTTCCGCTGCGTTCCGCTATATGTAACTGTTCTGTAAACTCCTGCTGTAATCCTTTTACAATGCTTGCCGTGCCGTCGGGAGAGCCATCATCAACGACAAGGATATGGAAATTGCCTTCCAGCGAAAACACCTTGCGAACGATGTTTTCTATATTTTCCTTTTCATTGTATGTAGGTATAATAACTAACTTATCCAAGCTTTTTGTTGTTGATGGGGTTATTGACGTTCCCTTGTTTGGTGTATTATGGTCACTTTATTTTCTTCAGCAACATGTTGTTCAGTATTTCCGAAATCATCTGCTTGGTATGCAAGGCAAAGTCAGCTTGCATCATCCAGTCATAATACTGGGGTTCCTTACGAAAAACTTCCTCTACCGGTACGCCTTTATGTTTGCCGAAGTTAAAGACGGGGATACCGTTCTTCATGATCATTCTGCGGGCATAATCCACAAAATCGTCGCCTCCCGTAAAATTATGCAGCTCCCCTACATTGTTGGCAAGGTCGTTATACTTATCCAGTTGGGCTTCCAGCACATCTATAGTAGCGATTACATCGGCCTCGGCGCTATGGGCATTTTCCAGATCTTTGTTGCAATAGAAAGCATAGGCTGCGCTCAGGGTACGGGCTTCTTTTTTAAAGAAGATCTGCTGTACATCCACCAGTTTCCTGCTTTTGAAATCCACCGGGATACCCGCACGCAGAAATTCCTCGGCCAGCGCCGGGATGTCGAATTTGTTGGAGTTGTAGCCACCCAGGTCGCAGTTCTGCAGGAATTGTTTCAGCTCGTGCGCCACTTCTTTAAATGTGGGCGCATCTTTTATATCATCATCATAGATACCATGTATCGCGGACGAATCTGCCGGTATGGGCATTTCGGGATTCAATCTTTTGATCCAGGATACACGGTTGCCGTCGGGCATCAGCTTTATTACAGCAATTTCTACGATCCGGTCCTTGGCCGCGTCTACTCCTGTTGTTTCCAGATCAAAAAATGCTATCGGTCTTTGTAATTGTAACTGGGCCATTGGGTCTTGTGAAAAATCGGGTAAAAATAATTCAAAAAGCTGAATAGCCAATAGATGTATCTACCTGATTTTTAAATTAAAATTTAGGGACTATCTGCCTGCAGTCTCTAAAAGTCTTTACCCGTCTATCTTCGTAAGAGTACGGGGAACAAGCAACCTGCCAATTAAGCTGATATGCGGACATCTTAATTGAGAATATCAATTGGTGTTTATCTTTTGCCATGCTACAATCGAATGGCTGCAATCCTGTTCGGACAAGCGCATTGTCGTGTGGAATGTGTGCAATGCCTTTCGCCCATATCGGTTATATTCCTTATTTTTGACTTCAGGCCAAACCAGAACAAGATGACGATCAAATTTGAAACTTCTATTGAAGAGGGGATACACGCCCGGCTCAATAAGATGGCTGGTAATTGGGAGGGTGTGGCCCGTACCTGGTTCCAGCCAGATGTCATTGCCGATGAGTCGCCGGTATCGGGAACGATACGGCCCGTGCTGGGAGGGCGTTTCCTGCTACATGAGTACGAAGGTTCTTTTGCAGGCAAACCTCTGCAGGGCATGGTGATCTATGGTTATGACCTGAATACCGGTAGTTTCCAGAGTGCCTGGATCGATAGTTTCCATATGGGTACGGGGATCATGTTTTCGCAGCAAGTTAAAACAGAAGGCGATTTTTCCGTTTATGGCAGCTACCAGGCCCTGATGCCCGAAGGGCAACAGGAATGGGGCTGGCGAACCGACCTTGAGCTGGAAGATGAAAATACCCTGGTCATTACCGCTTATAACATTACGCCGGAAGGAACGGAGACCAAGGCAACCGAGATCATTTATAAAAGGAAAGCATAAGGCCCGATCATCAAAAGTGATATGGGTCGAAAAAATATTTTCCAGCATTTTGAAAATTTCAAATTGTTGCTATACCTTTGCACATGGCTGCAAAATCTAAGTTCTACGGCGAAGGACTCACATTTGATGATGTACTTTTGGCCCCTGCTTATTCCGATGTACTTCCGCGCGAAGTAAATATTACCACCCAACTTACAAAAGATATTAAACTGAACATTCCGCTGCTGTCCGCTGCTATGGACACGGTTACGGAAATGGAACTTGCTATTGCCCTGGCCCGGGAAGGCGGGATCGGTATGTTGCACAAGAACATGACCATACAGCAACAGGCAGAGCAGGTGCGCAGGGTAAAACGATCTGAAAGCGGGTTGATCCTCGATCCCATTACGCTTACACCGGACGCCACGGTTGGCGAAGCGCTGAAGCTGATGAAGGATAATAAAATAGGCGGTATCCCTATCGTGGATGCAGGCCATAAGATAGCCGGTATCCTTACCAACAGGGATCTGCGTTTTGAAAAGAACCTGAAAAGAAAAGTGTCGGAGGTAATGACCTCGGCCGCTACAGGTACCCTGATCACAGCACCGCAGGGAACAGACCTGCAAAAGGCCGAGAAAATTCTCCAACAGCATAAGATCGAAAAACTGCCCGTAGTAGACCGGAACCGTAAGTTGATCGGCCTGATCACTTTCAGGGATATCCTGCAATACAAAAGCCACCCGAATGCGGGTAAAGATACCTACGGCCGCCTGTTGGCCGGTGCTGCTGTCGGTATTACTTCCGATGTGCTGGACAGGGTGGATGCCCTCGTTCAATCCGGTGTGGATGTGATTACGATGGATAGCGCTCACGGTCATTCCAAGGGAGTGATCGAAACGGTAAAGCTGGTAAGGAAGAACTTCAAGACCCTACCTATCATTGCCGGTAATGTGGCTACTGCCGCAGGCGCCAAAGCTTTGGCTACTGCCGGGGCCGATGCCGTAAAAGTAGGCGTAGGACCGGGCTCTATCTGTACTACCCGTGTGGTAACCGGTGCGGGCGCCCCGCAATTGACCGCGGTAATGGAAGCGGCACAGGCTTTGAAGAGAACAGGCGTTCCGGTAATTGCCGATGGCGGTATCCGCTATACAGGTGATATGGTAAAAGCCCTGGTAGCAGGAGCAAGCGCGGTAATGGCCGGCTCCATCTTTGCCGGTACCGAAGAAAGCCCCGGCGATACGATTATCTACGAAGGCCGTAAATTCAAATCGTACCGTGGCATGGGCTCTATCGACGCTATGCAGGAAGGGTCCAAAGACCGTTACTTCCAGGATGCGGAAGATGATATCAAAAAACTGGTACCCGAAGGGATCGTAGGCCGTGTACCTTATAAAGGAACACTTAAAGAAGTGGTGCAGCAATTCGTAGGCGGCTTACGCGCCGGCATGGGTTATTGCGGTGCAAGAGATATCAAGGCTTTACAGGAAGATGCCCAGTTTATCCGCATTACCGCAGCCAGTATGGCCGAAAGCCATCCGCACGATATCGTGATCACGAAAGAAGCGCCGAACTACAGCCGGTAATTTAAGTTAGTTTCCCTTAGTGCCGCTGCGGCACTAAGGGAAACAGAATGTATAAAAAGCGCGACCCACCAGGAAAATACCTGGCGGGTCGCGCCTTTTTATGGGTATTTGCTACCGCGTATATTTTTATTTGACTATCTGAAAGAAGCACATAGAAACATATAACATCATTCTTATTTCTTCCTGTGGATAGCCGGATTTATCCTGAAACAAAGCCTTTAGCCAAAGCATCTTACTTGCTAAGTGATAAGAACCTTCAATATCCCTCATTCCACAAGCTGCGCAAGCTACATTCGGGATGACAGCGTGCGTGTTGCAGGATGTGCTATTCTTTTTTGTTGCAGCGTTGTGCAGCAATAATAAACGCGATTCGTTCCCTTCGCCTGGTAATATCTTATATCGCGTCATCCAGAACGAAGCTTTAGCGGAGTGAAGGATCCCGATCGCTAAGACCATCCAGGGCGATATGTATTTATGTAATCATTGGCCGGTCTCCGAAGGAACCGAAGACAAATAAGCGGCGTTGCATGCAACGCCGCTATAGACAATATTAAAAATACTTCGCATGCTAAGCGTTATTACTATCGCAGGATTTTTTCGTTATGCTCCAAATGTCACTTAGCTATGGTTGCCTTGAATGTATGGTACTTCAGTATAACAAACAGGCGTGATTATAGACAGCTTTTTTACTTCCGGAGCATCAGGTCGCTGATGTATTTCACCGGTGCACTGCCATAACTCAGGAATTTTTCGTTGAAGACACGCAGATCAAAACGCTTTCCTTCTCTTTTCTTAATTTCTTCCCGCAGGTTGTAGATAGCCTGGTAGCCTGAATAATAGCTGGTAAGCTGTACACTGGTAACGCTTACCCGCTTCCATTTACCTTCTGCTTCCGCCTGTTGCTGAAAGGCCTCTTTTGTTAGCAGGTGCAGGGCTTCTTCTTTGGTCATATTGCCGGAATGCACGCTATAGTCGAGTATGGTATTGCATACCGTGCGTAAATGCCATTTGTACCACATAAGCCACATTTCCGGCTCGTTATTGCCATAGCCGTTTTCGAGCATCATTTGTTCGGTATACACAGCCCAGCCTTCGATCATGGCGCCATTGCCCAGGATTGATTTTATAATGCTGGGAGAACGGTTGGCATATACCAATTGCGTATAATGCCCGGGTATAGCCTCGTGTATGTTCAGGATCTGCAGGATATAATGGTTGTATTCTCTGAGGTAGCTTTCTGCCTTAGCGGCAGGCCAGCCTTCCAGACTGCCTACATTATAATAGGTGTTACCGTCCTTATCGTACGGGCCAGGCGAGCTGATGGAGGCACCGGCAACTCCGGCCATATATGCCGGCTCTTTGCGGATCACCAACGGTTTGGTAGAATCAATATACAAGAGGTTCTTCTCTTTAATAAAGCGGATCAGCTCGGGTATCTGCTTTTCGATGGCCGATTGGAATTCGTTGGGCTTTACATGTTTGGTGGAGAGGGTATCAATCATTTTCCCGATCAACGCAAGGGTATCTGTGGGAGCCGGTTGCTTACCATAGTATTTTTGCCAGAGCTGGGTACTGATCTTTGCCATTTCCCCATGCAGGTAGCGCTTGCGGGCCAGGGCGGCTTCATAAGTCTGCGCAGCGGTAAGGGAAGATTGAATATCGTACCTGAATTTATCTTCGTACAGGGCTTTGCCGAGGCGGAAATCGCGCGGGGTATAGCCTTTCATCGTTTTCAGGAAGGCCACATAATCTTTAACTGCTGTAGCCGCGGCTTTGGCGGCGGCAAGCATACTTTCCTTTTCTGCTTCAGGGAAGCCGGTTTTGGTCAGGGAATCGACAAAGTCTTTTTCCAACACGTATAAGCCGCCTTCATTCTGATCGATGCCCAGCGCTTTCAATTCAGCGACAGGATTTTTCAGGCTTTGCTTTGCTGCCTCGTAGAAGGCAGGCACCTGCTGCAGCCTTTTATAGCAATGTTGCATGCGGTCGGCAAGCGGCGCATATTGTTCCGAAAGCATAAAAGCGATAAGGCCGGTCACATTATAGCCTGCCGGGTTCCACTCGGCTTCCTTGAGGGTTGTAATACTCCATTGCCTGGATTGTAGGTAATTCTCGATCATCCTGAAATCGGTAAGGTGAGAAGGGGTAAGCTTGGCCGGATCATAAGCTTTCAACGAATCCAGTTGTGCTTTTACAAACGAAAGTGTTTGTGTCTTGGTAGCCTCGTTGGGTATATTGAGCCGGTCGTCGAACTTATGGTAGCCCATTTGTGTGGCCCATTCCGGTTCCTGTGCCCAGAGTGCTTCTGTAAAGTGTTCGCTGTATTGCTGAAATGCTACATTCAGTTCATCATCGGCTGCTGCCGTATGGGTTGTATTCCGGTTGCTTTCCGTTTTCCCACCGTTACAGGAGGCTGTAAAAAGGGCCAGAGAGCATAAGGGTATAATAAATAATTTCATCAGGTCTTTTTTTGAGTATAAAACTAAAAGGTAGTAGCGATTAATGAATAAAATTCCGGAAATATCCGTTCACCTGCTGCGCTTTCTCCCATTGCAGGAAATGGCCGCATTGCGAAATGATCTGCACTTCCGCATTTTCCAGGTGTGTTGCCGTTGTTTCGGCCAGTTTCCTGGTGGAAATGGGATGTATAAAACGGTTGGGGATCAGGTTGTCCCTTTCTCCAAAAAGAATCAATACAGGCATTTTGATCTCGGAAAAACGATCGAATACCGGTTCATCTAGCATCGCATTAATGCAACGGTCGATCATATAGCGGTAATGCTTCCTGTCCTGGAGCTTCATTAGCTCTACCAATTGCTCGGTAAAGGCTGGCGCATTATCGGGCATAATATAAAAGCTGTTCTGGATAGCTTTGCGCAGGCTGGTTTCTTCGTTGCTGACCAGGTCCACGAAATACATGGTATTGCGGTAAAGGCTTTTTTCCCATTCATTAAAGGTTTCAAAACCCGCAGGAGCGCAGAGTAGGAGACCCTGTATCATATCGGGATGGAGCAAGGCAAAGCTGAGGCATATCTGGCCGCCCATCGAATGCCCGGCCAGGTACACACGTTCCAGTTTCATTTGCCGGATAAAATCGCACAGGGCTTCGGCAAAGAAATGCATGCTGTAGGGATATTCTCCCGAAGAAGAAAGACCATTACCCGGCAGATCGACCGCAATGCAGCGATAGTATTGGCTGAGGTAGTCTATGTTTTTGGACCAGCCCAGCAGAGAGTGGCCCAACCCGTGCACAAATAAGATGGTAGTATCGCCTTTGCCTTCGTCGATGTAGGCCATATCGATGGCATCATGTAATATTTTCTGGTACCGAACGGGGTACGGGTAATTAATGCTGGCCGTCATGAATGGTTAATTAGTAAACAATCCTGCCCCCGGCGGGGGAACAGCGCTGCAAATGTAACAAACAGGACTGCTAAAAAGCTATTTCTTTTGTGTAAAGGCGGCGGCAAGATCCGGATGCCTCTTGTATATCCGCTTAGGGTACAGGATATAATACCATACAATAAAAGTGAGGGAAGCCGCCAGTATTATAGCGCTGAGCCAAACGGGCATTTCGGTATGACGGGTTACGTAGCCTTCAAAAAAGGCGGCGACGCACAATACGGGGATCAGGGAGATCAGGATCTTGATCCCGCTTTTGGCGCCTCTTTTAAACGATTCGAGACGAGTAAAAGTCCTGGGGAAAAGGATAGAGTTACCCATAACCATGCCTGCGCCTCCTGCCAGGATGATGGCCGAGATCTCCAGTGTGCCATGTATAAAGACAACCAATATGGATTTAATGCCAAGGTTATGGGCAAAGAACATTTGTTCGAAGGCGCCCAGCATAAGGCCGTTCTGGAACAGGATATATAATGTGCCTACCGAGAAACAAATGCCCATAGTGAAGCACATAAGGGTTACCCGGATATTGTTCCAGGCAATGGTCAGGAACATGATGAGCTCGTTCTCCGATTTGTACACACCGAAGGGATCACCTTTGGCAATGTTTTCTTCCGTCATGTTGACATAGCCATCACCGAGTATGCCTCTTAAAAAGCTGGGGTCCTGCCAGGCTGAAAATGCACCTATAGCTATGAAAGCCAGGAAGAACAACAGGCCGAAACGAAGCACTTTCCTGTTGGCATAGAGAATGATGGGCAGCTCTGTTTTAAAAAAAGTAACGAGACGGTTGCTCTTTTCTTTCTTGTTTTTATAAATGGAAAGATAGATGCCGGCAGCGATGCCATTGATGTATTTTACGATTTTGCTGAAAGGATAATGCGTCTTGGCATAACCCAGGTCGTCGACCAGGTAGGTAAAGCGTTTTGCCAGCTCATCGGGGTCTTCCGTTTGTTCCAGGTAACCGTCCCAGCGTTCTTTATTCTGTTTTATAAATTGTCCTTCACGCATGATAGTGTAATCAGGTATTAGTAGTCAGTCGACAGTACTTAGTTTGTCAGTTGCTGGTTATTTTTTGTTTCCGGTAAGCCAGGATACGGTCATTATTTTTTCAAACTATTGGCTAGGCCATGGATAATCCGGGCTACTTCATTGCGGTTTTCAATGCTAAGGTTTGCTTTTCTACTGAAAGAAAATCTAATCGTCCGGCAAGATAAAGCATTGATTTTACTTCGCTGCAGGAGCCCGCTGCAATATTAAGAAAATGTACAAACGTGGCCTTGCTGTTTCTGTCAAAGCCTTCCGCAATATTATTGGAAATAGATACCGCGGCATTACAGCTCTGCTTTCTGGATTCGGAATCTGGATGGCCGCCAAATAACCGGTAAACGGATACAGCCAGGTGCTGCGCCTTCTGCCAGGCAATCAGGTCCTCAGATTTCTGAATTTTCATATTGCCTGAATTGTGTCGTTTAATTAAAAATCGTCTGATCCGCTTACTGCTTATCACTGCTTCACTTATCACTAATTACTTACTTTTAAACTGCAACGTATAATACTTCCCTTCTACCCAATAGTCGAGAAAGGTAGCATAGTATTTGCTGCCGGGATTGCCCGACTGTCCGCCGGGATATACGCCGTAAGCCCTGATCTTGTCCGCATTCATCTCGACGATCATGCGCCAGCTCGGGCCGTGGTCTTTTTTCATAGCATTGATGGTATTGCCCCAGCCGCCGGTTTTCAGGTGCTCGTAGCTAAAGGCGGGCAATTTGGCCAGGTGCATTACTGAGGTGTTTTTCACTTTGTACCATTCGGTACCGCCAGCTTTTTCCAGCACTTTCAGGCTGTCTTCGGCTTGCTTATAGCTCAGTTGCAGCATCTCTTTCAGCCCTTCCCGTTGTGGCGTGGTGATATCGTCATAATATTTGGACGCAGAATCGGATACCAGCAGTTGCATGGTACGTTCGGCAGAAGGGTAGAGCTTGTCGGGGAAATTCCGGAAATCGTCCTGCCAGATGTTTTTGTACAGGTTGTACCAGACGATCTGAAATAAGGTTGCCGTTTTATCCTCGGGTGAAAGCTCCCCGTTCCAGGTTGCAGAAAAACCGGCAGGATTGCCGGCATAAGCTATAATGGTCTTTACTTGTTGGGAAAGATAGCTCCAGTTGCTGTTTTGCAGGTGCATCATGCCTTCCACTCCTTTTTTAGTGGAATCGCTTAGAAAATGGTTGATCTCCCAGCTTCTGAATTCGCTAAAATCACCGTTGTACCAATAAGGATAGGTATTGTCTGTAACCGATTGGTTGGCGCTGGCCAGGTAGCCCTGCGCCGGGTTAAAGACATGTGGGTTTTCGTTCATGGGTATCGTATCGCCCCAAAGCGTGGCCGAAATATCGCCCCGCATCACGTATTTGCCCTGGTCCTTCCACTTATTGATAAAACGGCCCTGGCCCCAGATGGCGATATTACCCAGGCGGTCGGCATAAATGAAGTTCTGGGCCGGGCATTCGAAATGTTGAATGCCTTTTACAAATTCATCGTAATTGCGGGCGCGGTTGTACAGGTACACCGACAGCAACTCGTTGGTCGGGCGGTGTGCCATCCAGGTCATGGCCAATATCTTGCCGCTGCCCGATGGTTCGGGAAAATGCTCGTCGTATAGCACCGGCCCGTGAATGGTAAAGCGGATCGTGTCGATAAAAGGTTGTTCTTTTCCTTTGATAACTATAGCTTCATGCCGTTCATTGAAAGGGATTTCTTTGTTATCGAAAATATACAGGCGAGGATCCGTTGTCTTTATCTCGTAATAGTCCTTTACGTCACGGTAGTTATTGGTAAAGCCCCAACTGATGCTGTCGTTGAAGCCGATGATGATGCCGGGTGCGCCGGGAATGGATACGCCATAGCAATTGATGCCGGGTGCCATAAGTTGCAATTCGTACCAGATGGAGGGCAGGTTAAGCCCCAGGTGGGGATCGTTGCATAGTATGGCGCTGCCATTGGTCGCCATTTTACTACTGATAGCCCAGTTGTTAGAGCCAATACCGGAAGCTGATTTAAAATTTGCTGCTGTTTTCTTTGCCATATCTTTTTTAACGGTTGCGGTATCAAAACGGGCAAAGAGTTCTCCTGACGGTACAGGCGGTACAGGTAAAGATGCCGGGGCAAAAGCAGTACCGGCTGGTATCACCGGCCGGCTGTCCTTAATTTTATCAGGGAAAAGATCATCCAGCTCAGCGGCCGGTAAAGCATCTTTTAAATAGGTCATGGCAATATCGTCCACGCTGCCGGTAAGATCGTCGGCCATGTATTTGAGGAGCAACGCGCATTTGAGGTTGGTCCAGGGTTCCGGTTCAAAACCCATGAGCTTATATTCCAGGGGAAAGCTTTTAAAAGTAAGACCGGATATATACAGGTTTACGCCTTTGGTATATGCATCTAATGTTTTTTTAGTCAGGGGATCGGCCTCCATGGCTTTAAGTGAACTCTCGGCAGCCCATACCATGCCTTTGCGTCTTTGTTTGCGGTCGAAGTCCAGCGCCTTATCGCCGATCACTTCGCTTATTCTTCCTGCTGCGGCGCGGGTTTGCATATCCATCTGCCATAGCCTGTAGTAAGCATGAAGATACCCCTGCGCCATATAAAGGGCTTCGTCGTTTGCTGCATGCACATGAGGCACCAGCCGCTCGTCAAAAGTGATCGTTGTTCCGGTAACGGGATTATGGAATTGCCCGGCCACATCTTTTACCGGTTCGGCATTGGCCCAGAAGCCATTGACCGGGTCCAGCAACTTGCCGACGGCGGGTACGGTACCCAGCGGATGGTTGAGCAGCATAACCCAGGCTATGCTGCATACAAGGGCGGAAAGGAAGGAGAAGAGGCGCATAAGCGTAAAGTTAAAAATAAAGCGCATACAGTCAAAGGAGTGTTTTGCGTTTAAAATGCTTGTCCATAAATTAAGAATTGAGACGCTCTTGTTAAAAAGAAAATGGTATCGGGGCATAGCCCTACATTTGTATCTTATCGAACACTATGCGCCCTTTTTTAGCTACGCTTCTGTTTTTTATTTTGGGAACCTCCCTCGCTTCGGCCCAGAAAAAAGTATCGTTAAGCGGCTATGTAAAGGATGCTGCTTCCGGCGAAACATTGATCGGCGCCGGTATCTATGTCAAAGAAGCCGAAACCGGCATTGCTACCAATACTTACGGCTTTTATTCCATCAGCATCCCTGCCGGGAGTTATACTATCGTAGTGACCTACCTGGGCTATAATACCCAGGAGCAAACGGTCAACCTTATTGAGAACAGGACCCTGAACATTAACCTGCAGCCCGAAGGCAAGGAAATAGATGAGGTGGTGATCAGCGACGAGCGAAAGGATGCGAATGTGCAGGGAGCACAGATGGGAACAATTACGCTAAGCACGGAGACCGTAAAAAAGCTGCCGGTCGTTTTCGGAGAGTCGGATATATTGAAGGCGATACAACTGTTGCCGGGGGTACAATCGGCGGGAGAAGGCAATTCCGGCTTTTATGTACGGGGCGGCGGTCCCGATCAGAACCTGGTATTGCTGGACGATGCTGTGGTGTACAACACCGGCCACTTGTTCGGTTTCTTTTCCGTGTTTAACTCCGACGCCATTAAAAATACGACCCTGATCAAAGGCGGTATGCCGGCCAATTATGGCGGCCGTTTATCTTCTGTATTGGATATTTCCATGAAGGACGGGAATGCCAAGGAATACCATGCCGAAGGCGGCCTGGGGCTTATTGCTTCGCGACTTACGCTCGAAGGCCCTATTGTAAAGGATAAAGGTTCTTTTATGCTTTCGGGCCGCCGCACTTATATCGATCTGATTACACAGCCTTTTCTCAAAGGGCAAACCAAAGGCTCGGGCTATTATTTTTACGACCTCAATCTTAAAGCCAATTATATCCTGGGGCCCAGGGACCGTATCTACCTGAGCGGTTATTTCGGCAGGGACGTTTTTAAGTTCAACAGCAGCGAAGGTACTTTCAAGGCCAATATTCCCTGGGGAAATGCTACCGGTACCCTGCGCTGGAACCACCAGTTCAATGATAAGCTCTTCGTGAACACCACCCTGGTGTATAACGATTACAAGTTCGAGTTCAACGGTTCCCAGAACGATTTTGATGTACGGTTCAACTCCGGTATCCGCGACCTGAACGGCAAAGTGGATTTCGATTATTACACGGCCTTCAACCATCATTTTAAGTTCGGGCTCAATTATACCTATCATACTTTTACGCCCAGCCAGGTATCGGGCAGGAGCGGCGAAACGGAGTTTGATCCTAATAATGCCTTGCAGAAGTATGCCCATGAAGCAGGGATCTATGTATTGGATGAGTTTGATCCGGCGCCCTGGTTAAAGATCAATGCCGGTCTGCGGTATTCCTATTTCGGGCAGGTAGGGCCTTATACCCGCTACAATTTTGATGGCAACGGTAATCGCCTGGATAGCACTGCTTTTAGCACCGGTAAGCTGGTTAAGGGTTATGGCGGCCTGGAACCCCGTCTCAACCTGAGGTTTGCCCTCGACCCCAGCACTTCTATAAAAGCCAGCGTAAGCAGGAGCTACCAGTACATTCACCTGGTGTCGAATAATGGTACCACATTACCTACCGATATCTGGGTGCCCAGCACTGCTTTGGTAAGGCCACAGGAATCCTGGCAGTATTCTATGGGTTTCTTTAAAAACTTCTTTGACAATGCCCTGGAAACTTCTGTTGAAGTGTATTATAAAGACATGCGCAACCAGATCGAATACCGTTCGGGCTATACACCTACCTCTTTCCGGGACCCCGAGCTGGACTTTGTTTTTGGAAAAGGGCAGGCTTATGGGGCCGAGTTCTTTATCCATAAGACCAAGGGTAAATTTACCGGTTGGATAGGCTACACTTTAGCCTGGACCTACCGCGAGTTCAAGGACCTGAACCAGGGAGAACGTTTCCCTGCTAAATACGACCGCAGGCATGATCTGTCGGTCGTGGGCAGCTATGAGTTCAATAAGAAATGGACCGTTTCCGGTGTTTTTGTCTTTGGCAGCGGCAATGCCATCACGTTGCCTACGGGATATTATTTTATAGGCCAGGCCCTGATACAGGATTACAGCAAGATCAACCAGTTCCGCATTTTCCCTTACCACCGGCTCGACCTTTCGGTAATCTATACCCCCAAAGGGGAAACCAAGAAACGCTGGAAAGGAAGCTGGGCCTTTTCTATTTACAATGTTTACAATCGCTTTAACCCTTATATCCTTTACGTAAGCACGGAAGGCAACCTGAACAACGGCGCCAATGTAAAGGTGAAGCAAGTGTCGATTTTCCCCATAATCCCCAGCATTACCTACAATTTTAAGTTCTGATGTTATAGGTTTGCTCTTCATAGGCCTACCAGTTACTGATATTTTGCCGCTTGTAAACTGTTTGTAACCGTTTATAAACTTGCGGGCTGTCACTGCAAATTTGCTGCAGCGTACCTGTCTAGTTTTGAATTCCACAAATAAAAAGCGATCCAAATGAAAAAGAAAAGCCTGAATCTCAGTAAGAAACTGTTGTTGGTTAAAGACACTGTTACCGAACTGGAAGCTAAGCATGTATTGGGCGGCGCTCCCGAAACCACTCCTGTTTTCCCTTACAATTCCAGGTGCGGTTGCCCTACCAATGTACCTTTAAGCAATTGTGTTCCCACACAGGTTCCACACACGATGCCTTGTAATGGCTTTCAATGTGCGGTTACCGGATAAAGAAAGATGATCTGAATGAAGAAAAGGCCCTTATGGGGCCTTTTTTGTTTCCTGGCGTAGCTTCAGTTTCTGATGTCGTTACATAAGGTACAAGCAATTTTATAACTGCCCTAAGCACTGCCGGCTAAACAGATAAGTTTGCATTATTTATGGATGTTTGGCTGTGTATTGGCATTTTTCATGAAATGTAATGCAGATAAATATCTGAATTACAGCGAGTAAAAATACCTGGTGCTTACCCCCACCAACATACCCCATGTATAATGGGGATTGTCCGGGTATGAATTATTGCCTAATCTTGTGCTATCGTTTTAGGGTAAAGAACGACTACGGGGTAGCTGTTATGTACTTTATCAAAAAATAATAAACACCAGAAATCCCGGAGTACACGACTTACGTATATGCCTGGGATTTTTAAAAAGAACCACATCATGATGATCGAACAAGATATTTATAATAAGCGCATCATTGAGCTGATGAAGAAAAAAACATCTCTTATCGAAGCGCTGGGCAAACTAATGGAAATAGCTCATAAACCAGAGACCAGCCCAAAGGAGGAACCTGCGCGATTAACCGGCAACAATCCTTTATTGGAAACATGCAGGAATAATTAACCAGCAACTCCTTTGCTAGTGCACACGGATGGGCGGCTTTTTAAGGCCGCCCGTTTTTATGATAGTATATCTTCTTCCGGCAACTGCAGCAACTGGCATATCCTGCGTACATCCTGCAGCAGGGAAGCATCGTCGGAGTAGGCCCATAAATGATCATTTTTGTCAAAGCTGAAACGGATGTAACCATAATTGTTTCCTGCCGATTTCAAAAAGGTAAAAGAAGAGATCTTTTCCAGGTTAATGATCTCGCGGAGCTTCCCGTTAAATACCATGGGGCGTGGCGCTATAAATAAAGGCATAGGTACATTTTGTTTACCGACTACCGGGCATGGCCGGCAAAGTCTCTTTTATTCTTTTGTTATTTTATCGTATCTGTAAGTTCGCCGCAGGTAAGCATCTTATTGCCAAAATAAGGGTTTTCGATATGCGTCGACAGGCTGAGCCAATAAGCGCCCTGCTCGTTGAAGGCCATAGGGCATAGCTGCCGGTACACCATAATATGGCGCATGTCTATGATCTGCAGGAGCCGGTACATCTGCTCCGATATGGGTTTAAAAAGAATGCGTTGCTGTTCGCAGGTCTGATCTTTGACCAGGAGTAGGCTATCCAACTGTATCAATAAGGTATCTGTTACCTGCCGTATTCCCGGAACAGATGCGCTATTGCCGGATTGTAAAGTGTTATCCTGCAACAAGGAAATAAGGGTTAAACGCATAGCGTCGGCCGCCTTACCAGCTTTCTTGCTATCGGTAGCAACAAGGGCATCTTTGAGTTGCAGGTAGTGCTGCAATACCCCGGCGGCTTTACGGGTGGGCCGTGCAGGCAGGGCGCTTTCGGCGGCCGAAGGGTCCAAGTCCTGCGGCTTTTCCGGACTACAGCTTCCCCATGCGAGGCCTGCACCAGTCATGGCTAAAATCAATATCGTATTTCTATATCTCATCTGTGGCAAAGCTAGTCTATCCTGCGCTTATAGGGAAAAACCTATGTCTTTTCGGGGATTTTCCCCCCATTTTACAACAAGTGTACTTTATGTTCAAAATTGGCTTGATATTTGCTATTGAAAACCTGTTTACTGTCCCTTTTATGAACGTCCGAAGTTGCACTTTACTCCCTGTATTGGTCTTTTCTATGCTCCTGTTTTCCTGCTCCTCCCCGAAGGAAGGCAACAAAAGCAGTGGTATAGGCAGTCTTTTTTCTTCCGATTATGTAGATAAAGAAGAGTTTGGTAAGACCATAGCAACTACACTTGGCCCGGTCAATCCTTCCGATTCCTTATTCAACAAATCCTTGCTCCGGAGCGATACCCTTAACCTGGATTATGCCTACCAGCTGGCGGGCAGGGAGCCGCTTTGGTTTAATGCTGACGGCCCTAAAAAAGCAGTTGAAGACCTGGCTGTTCAGCTTAACGACCTGTGGAATGAGGGCCTCGATCCGGGTAATTACCGGGTCGGCTATATCCAGCAGGTACTGGCGCAATTAAAATCGGATAACCAAAAGCATTTTCCTGTCGACAGTATTGTGGCCTGGGACAAAGCCTTTACTGCCGCCTGGCTGCATGCCGCTCGTAACCTGTTACTCGGGGGCAAGGAAATAAGTCGAGGCGATTCGCTCTGGTTTGTCCGTAACGATACTGCCTTTTCCGGGGCCAAATACCTGGTCGATGCACTTAAGAAGAGCGATGCTTTTCCTGCTTTTGATAGTTTCAGGCCCGAGGTACCGGAATATGCCCAAATGAAAAAAGCCGTGGCGGCATGGGCAACGCTAAAAGAAGATACAGCCTATATGGAAGCCAAAAAGCAGGTTGCTGCCGGGCAGCAGGATAGTGCCTTATTACTGGTGATCCGGAAGGAGCTGGGCAATGTGGACCTGCCTGCCAATGATACGTTACAGGACCGCGGACAATGGATCGCTGCCTACCAGTACTACCACCAGCTACGGATCTCCGGCAAGATGGACAGTACCACGGCGGCCAGCCTGAAAAAAATGCCTGATGATTATATCCATAACCTGCAACTGAATATGGACCGCCTGCGGGCCTTGCCACGGGAACTGGGGGCAGAGCATGTATGGGTCAATATCCCGTTGATGGAGGTGAATTATTACCGCGACAATCAGGTTAAATTTCACAGCAGGGTAGTAGTGGGTAAAAAAGCAAGGCAGACCCCTTCGCTCTGGGCGCCCATGGCCAATGTGGTCTTTAACCCGCCCTGGGGTGTACCGCCTACTATCTTAAAGAAAGATGTAGGGCCGGGTGTGGGCCGTTCCGGCTCTGCCTATCTTGCCCGTAAAGGGCTGAGGGCTTTCGATGCTAAGGGAAACGATGTTACCGCCTCGGTAAATGGCGCCAATTACAGGAGGTTCTCTTACCGGCAGCCACCCGGAGCGCATAACTCCCTGGGGGAAGTCAAATTTAACCTGCCCAATAAATGGGACATATACCTGCATGATACGCCGCACCGCGAAAACTTCAGCAACAGGGTAAGGGCCCTGAGCTCGGGTTGTGTACGGGTGCAGAACCCCAAGTTGCTGGCGGAAGCGATCCTGGAAGAACAACGTTACACTCCTGAAAAAATCGATTCTATCATTCAGACCCGCCGTACCAAATTTGAGCAATTGAAACGCAACCTGCCGGTATACATTGTTTACCTGACAGTAGCTCCGGACAGTACTGGCAACCAGCTCCGTTACCTGGACGATGTGTATGGCCGGGATACCAGGATGAAAAAGGTGTACGGATTTTAAGCGTAAGAGCATTAAGCGCGCCTTATAACGAACGTCAGCCTGAGCGCAGCCGAAGGGTAAAATAGGCTCGCAGCGCAGGCCGCGAGAGAAGGTAATGCTAACCTTAATTCAGGGTCATCCTGAAGCTTCCGAAGGAGCTGAAGGATCTTGATCGCTAAGGTGTCAAGAATACTTGGATTCCACATGCTGCGCAAGCTACATTCCGGAATGACAACCAGAAGTAAATGAACTTTCTCCTGATCGTAAGCCGAAAGGTGAAGAAAGGAAATTTTTGTCGTGCTTCAACTCCGCTCAGCAGGACAAAAATTTCCAATGCAACCTTATAACGCAAGGTCGGCCTAAGCGTAGTCGAAGGGTGAGAAAATGAGGTTATATAATTGCATGAAAGGTATATCAAAATAAAAAAGATTGGAGCGGGCTCTGCTCCAATCTTTATGGGTGGGGGCTCAGTAAGCTATTTCAGGTGAGAGCGTAGGGGTTCTCTTTTTTTGGTTTTGAATATCCGGCCGGCAAGAGTGCCGGCCGGATGGGTGCAATTGTTTTGTCGTTCAGTTTGTTTTTCTACAGGGCAAAGATATTCCGGTAAGTGTTAGCACGCTACAGGCAAAAACCACTAAAAATTACAGGTGTTTCGCTATGTCGTTTTGGTATACCGTGCAGATAACCAGATATTTATTGTTCTTTTGTCTGGATAGAAAATTGGAGATATGGCCCGGCTTTTCTTCTTATTGCATCCCCTATCTTTAAAGTGGCCATCTTTATGCTTATTGCTACCAGGTTAAAAAATAAAGTCTTGCCTACGCCATTGCAGCTTTTTTTAGGGCTATAGTAATATATTTGTCCGGTAAACAAAGGACTCCGGCCTTTATATCCCAAATGTACCCGGCTTTTCATATGAATTATACAGAGCTTAACCAAAGCGTTGAGGCATTTATCAGGAGTTACTATGCTTCTGTACAGGACGAAAGACTTATGTACCACAACCTGGGGCATGCCGAAAGGGTAGTGGCGGCTGCAAAGCAGATTGCCGACCATTACCAGTTGAATGAGCTCGATTATTTTATCGTGATCACGGCGGGCTGGTTTCATGATATCGGTTACTTTATCGATCCCCGGGAACATGAGGCAAGGGGGCAGGAGAAAGCAGCTGCTTTTTTGAAAGAAAAAGGAGTGGACGACGAAACCATTGCTGCCGTGGGCAACAGCATCCTCGCCACAAAAATGCCGCAGTCGCCGCATAACCTGCTGGAGCAGATTGTATGCGATGCCGACCTGTTTAACCTGGGTACCGATTATTTTGAAGATACCAATAAGATCCTCAGGAAAGAAACGGAAGCCCTGAAGGGCGTTAAAATCACCAAAGAGCAATGGCGGCAGGGAGCGATCAGTTTGCTGGAAAACCACCATTACCATACCGATTATTGTCAGGTATTGCTGAACGATCAGAAGGCAAGGAACCTGGAAAAGCTGAAACGGAAATCGGAGGAAGTAGCGCAACAGCAGCAACAGCCGGTTAATGCCACGGCCACTGCTTTACCTACCGAAGCAGGCAATAAATCGGAATTTAAAGTATCCAAGAAAGACAGGCCCGACCGGGGTATCGAAACCATGTTTCGGACCACCTCGGGCAACAACCAGCGGCTTAGCGATATGGCCGATAATAAGGCCCATATCATGATCACCGTCAATTCGATCATCCTCTCCGCAGTTATCAGCCTACTATTGGGAAAGATACCCAAGCAGGAATACCTGGCTATTCCCACCTACCTTATCCTGTCGGTGAGTGTGTCGGCCATCATCTTTGCCATCCTGGCTACCCGGCCATCGCTGCCCAGCGGTATTTTTACCCGGCAGGATGTGGAGCAGAAAAAAGTCAATCTCCTGTTCTTCGGTAATTTTTATAAAATGAACCTGGAAGAATATGCTGATGGCATGTGGCAGGTAATGGCCGACCGCGATTTTCTCTATGGTTCCCTCATCAAGGATGTGTATTCGCAAGGAGTGGTGCTGGGCCGCAAATACCGCCTGTTACGCATTTCTTACAGCATTTTCATGTTTGGCCTTATCCTGGCCGTTATTGCCTTTATCATTGCTTCGGCAGTACATGCGCAGTCCCTTTAAATATAATCGTTGTGAAACATCAATTGATCAACCGCGATATAAGCTGGCTGTCCTTTAACGGCAGAGTGCTGGCCGAAGCCGCCAATCCGGGAGTGCCTTTGCTGGAACGGTTGAAGTTCCTCAGTATTTACTCTTCCAACCTGGACGAATTTTACAGGGTACGGATGCCTGCACTCATCGCGCTAAGCCGCATCGGCAATAAAGATGATATGGAAAACCGCCTTTCTGAAGTAAATGCGGTCATTGCCGGACAGCAGCAACGATACGGCGCCCTGCTCCGGGAAGCGCTATTGCCTGCACTGCGCGGGCAAGGCATTCACTTTATATATGGAGAGCCGGTTCCGCCCCTGTTGCAACAGAGTGCCAAGGCCAATTTTCTTACCCGCCTGGCCGCATTTATACAGCCCGTTTCCCTGGCGGCTGCCGGCGATTTTTTTCCGGAAAACAACAAGATCTACCTGGCCGTAAGCATAGAAAAGAATGGCCTTGCCGATACCCTTATCGTCAATATCCCTTCTGCGGAATGCGGCCGTTTTTATACGGAAACGGTTGACGGTACACAATACGTGCTTACCCTGGACGATATCATCAAAGGCAACCTGCATTTTATCGCTCCCGATGCGCTTGTAAAGGGTGCTTACAGCTTTAAGATAACCCGGGATGCCGAGCTGGACCTGGAAGATGAATTCAAAGGCGATATAGCCGAAAAGATAGAGCACCAGATCACGGTGCGGGACCTGGGCCTGGCCACGCGCATGTTGTACGATGCCGCCATGCCCGCGGAAGTATTGCAGCAAATAGTGTTTGCCTTTCAACTGGGCAATGCTACTATGGTGGAAGGCGGCGCCTATCATAACCTTAAAGACCTGGGCGACTTCCCTGTAAAACGGGAGGCGCTCAGCTACGACCGTTGGCCACCTGTTCCTTATACACTGGCAGAGGATAATATCTTCGGCTGTATAGCACAAAAAGACCTGTTGCTGCATGTGCCTTATCACAGCTACGAGACCGTACTGCAGTTCTTCAACCAGGCGGCGCTTGATCCCGCCGTTACCGATATCTCCGTTACCCTGTACCGTATCGCCGGCGATTCGCTTATCGGCAATGCCCTGATCAGCGCGGCCCGGAACGGGAAAAACGTAACGGTATTCGTGGAACTGAAAGCCCGTTTCGACGAAGCCAATAACATACGCTGGTCCAAACGGATGAAGGCTGCCGGTGTAAAGATCATTTACAGCATTCCCGGTCTTAAAGTACATGCTAAAGTAGCTTTGGTAAAACGGACAGAAGGAGAGCGAAGCACCTATTACGGCTTGCTGGCTACCGGTAATTTTAATGAAAGCACGGCCCGCTTTTATACCGATCATATCCTGATGACGGCCCATAAGGAGCTGCTGCGCGAGCTGGAGCTGGTTTTTATCTTCCTGGCCAAAAGAAGAAAGCCAGAGGAAGAAGATAAGCTGGATTTCAAACACCTGCTGGTAGCCCAGTTCAACCTGCAGGCCGGTTTCCTGGGCCTGATCGGCGACGAGATCGCCCTGGCGCAACAAGGCTTGCCCGCAGCCATTACCATTAAGCTCAACAACCTGGAAGAGGCTGTGATGATCGATAAGCTGTACGAAGCATCGCAGGCCGGGGTGAAGATACGCCTGCTGGTACGGGGCATTTGCAGGTTGAAACCGGGTGTGCCGGGCCTGAGCGAAAACATTACCGTACACCGGATCGTTGACCGTTATCTCGAACATGGTCGTATCTTTATCTTTCGCAACAACGGTGTGCCTAAAGTGTACCTGGGTTCGGCCGATTGGATGAGCCGTAATATTTACCGCAGGATCGAAGTCTGTTTCCCTGTCTACGACCCTAAGTGCCGGCAGGAGCTGATAGCGATGATGGAATTGCAACTGGCCGATACGGTAAATGCTGTATGGATAGATGAGGACGGCAACAATCACCCGGTAACCGGGACGCCGCTGCAATCGCAGTTTGAACTGTACCAAACCATTAAAACAAGCAATACATGAACAAGATATTTACCGCCATCCTGACTCTGCTCGCCTTTTCTGCCTGCAGTAAAGGCGAAAAAAAATATGGAAGCCCTCCGGGTTATGATTTTGCTCAACCGGTAAAATACAAAATGCCGGAGGAGTTGGAAGAAATCTCGGGAATCGCTTTTTATCCCGGCAGCAAAGAACTGATGTATGCGATCCAGGATGAAGACGGGAAGCTTTTTTACTGGAAAAATGGCAACCCTGGTTCGGTCGATCACGTGTCTTTTGGGAAACACGGCGATTACGAGGATCTGGGCCTCACCAATAATTTCGCCATAATTTTGCGTAGCGACGGAATTTTGTTTACCTTTCCGATACAAGAGCTGAAAGAGGGAGCATTGAAATCGGTGAAAGAATGGAAAAGCCTTATTCCGGAAGGGGAGTACGAAGGTCTGTATGCCGACCCAGTGTCGGATAACCTTTATGTGTTGTGTAAGAACTGCGGCGCGGATAAAAAAACGGGATATGTAAGCGGTTATATACTGCACCTGGACAACCAGGGGGTGCCGGCCTTAACCGGAACTTTCAAAATAAATACACAAGCGCTACCCGGTATCACGCTCAAAAGCGGTTTAAAGGCGTCTGCCTTAACCTTTAATAAACAAACGAAAGAATGGTATATACTCTCTTCTGTTCATAAAATTCTTATTATTGCAGATGAAAGCTGGAAGCCCAAACAGATCGTTAACTTAAATCCATCATTATTCCCACAGCCGGAAGGCATTACTTTCGATATCGATAATAACCTCTACATTTCAAATGAAGCCGGAAATACAGCTACAGGTACCGTCCTGAAGTTTGTGCTGAAGAAGCCCGGCAGTTAATTTTTAATGATCAAATATTTTTCCAGTATGAAGAGTGTCATTGTTTGTATCGGTTTCTGTACCCTTGTCAGCAGCCAGGCCCAATCCCAGAACATGGATATTGACCTGTTGCGTAAATTCAATTCCCGGAACCCCAGTGGCCAGACCTACTGGATGCAAACCAGTAACTCGGTGTATTGGGCAGCGCCTACGCTAACGGCAGGCAATCTGGCCTACGGGCTTATTTACAAGGACAAGCAAGCAATGAAAAACGGCTTCGAATCGGCATTGAGCGTGGGGATATGCCTGGCGGTATCGGGTGGTATCAAATCTATGGTAAACCGCCCGAGGCCCACAGAAACCTATCCCGACCTGATCCAGTCGTACAGCAATTCCGGAGGCAAATCATTCCCTTCGGGGCATACGACCCTGGCTTTTGCCACGGCCACTACCTTATCCTTACAATATAAAAAATGGTACGTCGTCGTGCCGGCCTATGCCTGGGCAGCCTCGGTGGGCTATTCGAGAATGAGGCTGGGGCGGCATTATCCTACCGATGTGGCCGTGGGGGCCCTGGTAGGTATCGGCAGCGGTTACCTGAGCCACTGGCTGACTAAAAAGATATTAAAGTAAACCGGGTCCTTTGACCCGGTTTTTTCGATAGGCCATAACCAACCAAAATATTAACCACTCCCAGTTACCAGGTCTGCTTATGAAGAGAACCTTTACCGCATTTTTTTTATTACTCAGTAGCCTTAATCCAATCCATGCACAGGATTCCATCCGTGCCCGGATCATCCTTATAGGTGATGCCGGAGAAATGGACCCCGAGCAGAAAATGGTGATCCCCGATGCGGCTGCGCATATACTCAAAGACAAAACCACAGTAATGTACCTGGGGGATAATATCTATCCTCGTGGAATGGGTTTGCCGGGGAGCAGCGAAGAGAAAGAGACACAGCAGATCATGCAGTCGCAGTACCAACCCATGCGGGAACGGGGCGCCCCGGTTTATTTTATACCCGGCAATCACGACTGGGACCGTATGGGGCCTCTGGGCCTGGCCAAGATCAAAAGACAATGGGAATACCTGGAAGAGCAGGGCGATCCCGGTCTGAAATTAGTACCTGCCAACGGTTGCCCCGACCCGGTGGCGATAGACGTGTCCGACAGCCTGGTGATCATTGCTCTTGACAGCGAATGGTGGCTGTATCCTTTCGACAAGGAAAACAAAGACGCCGATTGCAATTGCAAAACCCCCACCAGCGTGATCAATGCCCTGCAGGAGCTGTTTTACAAGAACAGGTATAAAATGATCCTTTTGGCTACCCACCATCCTTTCCAGAGTTACGGAACGCATGGGGGCTACTTTTCCTGGAAGGACCATATATTCCCCTTAACGGTCGTTAAGCCCAATCTGTATATCCCCTTGCCGGGTATCGGGAGCATTTACCCTTTGTTTCGCAAAAACTTTACCAACCCCGAAGACCTACGTCATCCGTTGTATAAGGATATGATCAAAAACGTGGATGGGGTATTTAAAAATTTCCCCAACCTGATCCATGTTTCAGGCCATGAACATGGTTTGCAACTGATCGACAATAAGCAAAGCGGCCAGTTCCAGATCGTGAGCGGTGGCGGCGCCAAAGAAAATTATACCATTAAAGGAAAACATTCCCTGTTCGGGACCGCAACCCAGGGCTATGTGATTGCCGACCAGTTGCAGAACAACGATGTGCGCTTCACCTTCTACACGTATCATGAAGGTAAAATGGAAGAGGCTTACCAATATACCAGGCGATATACTCCCTTTAAACCTAAGGAACAGACGGACTTTACCGCTATCGTTGGCGACAGTACCATAGGGCAGGCGCATGCTGCCTATGCCAAAGGCGGAAAGCTGTACCGCTTTCTCTTCGGCGATAATTACCGGGAAGAATGGACGGCCAAAACGACATTGCCCGTAATCCGGGTATCTGAAATAAGCGGCGGTTTGAGGCCTTCCAAGCTGGGCGGGGGATTTCAGTCTACTTCCTTAAGGATGAAAGATGCCCATGGTAAGGAGTTTGCCTTGCGTACAGTAGAGAAAAAGCCGGACCTGATCGTACCTGTACCCTTTCAGGGCACTTTTGTGCGGGAGCTGCTCGACGATGTAACCAGCGCCCAGCACCCTTATTCGGCCTTGATCGTAGCGCCCGTTTCCAAGGCGGCGGGCGTGCCTTGTTCGGTACCCACCATTGGCGTAGTAGCCGCCGACAGCAGCCTGGGCATGTACCGGAAACTATTTGAAGGAAAGGTAAGCCTGATCGAAGAACGGGAACCCTTGGGTAAAACCGAGAATACCGAAGATGCGCTGAAAGACCTGCAGAAAGACAACGACAATAGTTACGATGCCCGCAACTTTCTCAAAGCGAGGATGATCGATGTGCTGTTTGCCGACTGGGACCGCCATGGCGACCAGTACCGTTTTTATAACCGGAACCCCAAGGGAGAAGATAAATACTTTACCATAGTGCCCCGCGACCGGGACATGGTGCTTAACATTACCCAGGGGCTTTTGCCTACGCTTATCAAAAGGCTCTTTTTCATGCCCAGGGTATTTGGCTTTAAAGGAAATGTAATGGCAGGCTCCAATTATTACCTGTACAAATCGGGTTTTATGAATGCGCACCCGGCCAGCCAGCTCAGTCGTGAAGAATGGGCGGCCTTAAGCGAAGAATTCAAAACCGAGGTAACCGACGAAGTGCTGGAAGAAGGCCTGAAACAATTACCCCCGGAAATATACCCCATAAGGCACAAGCAGCAACTGCAGGAATTGAAGCAGAGGAGGGATGGCATGTCCCGGGCTATGGACAAATATTACCTGCTCAGCAACCAGATCGTAGACATCCATACCAGCAACAAAAACGAATTTATACTGGCCGAAGATGCCCCTGGCGAAAATGCCACGGTGATTACCATTAGAAAGATCAGCAAATCGGGGGAGCTGAAAGATACCCTCATGCATAAAAAGTACCCCCGGAGCATTACCCGCGAAATAAGGCTTTATACAGGTAAAGGCGACGATAGCCTGGTCGTCAACACGATCAATTCGGGCGTAAGGCTGAGGGTAATAGGCGGAAAAGGCGATAAGGCTTATAACATCATCAACAGCCGGAAAAGCATTAAACTGTACGACAGGGAAGAAGAAAGCTATTATGGGCAAGCATCTAAACTCCGGAAGCATTTATGGGACGACAGCCTGAATACGGCCTTTGCTCCGGTGAATTTTTACAATACCGCTTTCCCGCTGGTTACTGCGGCCATTAACCCCGATGACGGTATCTTCCTGGGCGCCGGTATCCGTTTTGTACGGCAAAAAGGCTTCCGGCAGTTACCCTACAGCGCCCTGCACCAGTTCATGATCTCCCATTCTTTCAGTACCGATGCCTTCAGCATCAAATACAATGGCGAATGGATCAAGACCATAGGTAAAGCCGACCTTACGGCAGACGTTGTTATAAAAGCGCCCGACAATACACAGAACTTCTTTGGGCGGGGCAATGAAACCGAGTTTGATAAAACGGGCAACTTCAAACGTTATTACCGCACCCGTTTTAACTTGGTAGACCTGGGAACGGCGTTGCGGTGGCGCGGGATCAAAGGCAGCTCTTTCAGTTTAGGGCCTGCATTGCAGTATTATCACTTTGATAAGAACGAAAACCAGGGACGGTTTATCAACAACACCGACCTGTTGCACACCTATGATAGTGCCATTGTAAGCAGCGATAAAATGCACCTGGGTATTATCGCTACCTATACCCTCGACCAGCGCAACGATAAGATACTGCCTAAATGGGGGAGTTTTGTGAACATTGAAGTGCAGGGATACACCGGTCTTAATTCCGTTTCCAAAACTTTTATAAGGATCATACCCGAGGTGGCTTTGTACAAAAGCCTCAATGCCCGGCAGACGATTATCCTGGCCGACCGGTTCGGCGGTGGACTAAGTTTCGGGAAAACAACCTTTTATCAATCGATGTTCCTGGGCGGTCAAGGAAATTTATTAGGGTATCGACAATATCGCTTCGCCGGCGAACATTCTTTGTACAATAATCTGGAACTTCGCATTTCCTTAGCTGACTTTGGGAACTATATCTTCAAAGGTCAGTTTGGAATAGCTGCATTCTATGATATCGGGAGAGTATGGCAAAGCGGGGAGCAGTCCGATAAATGGCATAATGGCGCAGGAGCTGGGTTGTTCCTTTCACCGGCTGCATTGGCTGTTTTTCGCCTCAACCTGGCCTACTCCGAAGAAGGCTGGTATCCCAGCTTTGCAATGGGCTTCCGTTTTTAACGGGTAACATCATGAACGGCAGCTTGCAACCAATGACCGTCGTATTTGTTTCTTTTACAAGTACAGCACAAATTTTCAGCAATGAAATCTAATTTACTAGACCTTACGAGGTACGATCATAAGCTCAAAGAGGTACATTCCGTATTGTCGGTAGTGCCCTTTGTTACCTTTCTGAAAGAAAAAATATGTTCTGATAACGGCGTCCGTACACAGCAATTGAAATATGTGTTGGACCGTATTATGGAATTTCCCGGTTGGGACCTGGAGATACCCCTGGACAGGGTAGAAGAATACCGGGAGATATTCGAACTGATCTATATTACCCTGTCGGCGCCCATATCCGATGAGAACGAAACGCTCTGGGCGCTCTCGGTCCCCTTCAATGCCCAGATTTTCTTTGGCACCACGGCGCTTTATTCTTTTTTACAGGATAAAAAGGGAACTGTAAAAGAAGATGTATTGCTTACCGCCGAGGCTTTGGCCAAGCTGGAGGAAAAAGAGAAAACCAGGCTTTCCACTGTTTACGGCCTCATATTGCAGAAATTCTATGGTTTCACTTTCGGTGGCTCTAACCTCATGGTCCATCACATCAAAGATGAAACTACTGGGCTGAATAAATACTACCAATTGGATTTCGATGTCCGTTTTGTAGATGCAAAATTCGACGGCGAATTGCCGGAGATCAATTTCGATAACATAAAGCTGGGAGAAGACAGCAAGCATGGCTCGCTGGAGGTGATGCAGCAATTCCTGCCCCTGGAGAAGTTTACCTTTAGCGGCTTTGCCATTATCAGTATCAAGGACATTACGACACAGCACGTGATGGAACATATTAAGGATGTGATCGTGAACCTGGCCCCGGGGCAAATGATCTATGGCGATATCACTGCTTCGCTTAAAGAGATTATGGGCAATAACTTCCTGGACGTGGAGCTGATGCCGGTGATCAAAGTAAACGGTAAACTGGTAACCAATTGTTTTGAAGGCATGTCGGAAAACATGAAGGTGACCTGCGGCCGGTACAACATGTCTATGGCTTCGTATGTGGAAACAATAGAACGTTATTCTAAGGACCCCCAGATCATATTCCGTAAGAATGTAGGCGATGTAGTGGACGGTGAAGACGAGTTTTATCCTTTACTGCGACAGATGGGCGTAGAGGGATTGGTGGTGTTGCCTATCTTTTTCCAGAAACAACTGGTAGGCATCCTCACCATTTATTCGAGACAGAAAGATGCCCTGAGCGAAAACATGCTTGCCGCACTGGAACCGGCTATCCCTTTACTGGAGCAATTGCTGCAAACCACGATCGACGATTTCAGCATTGTACTGGACAATACGGTGAAGGAGAAATTTACTTCCCTGCAGCCTTCGGTAGAATGGCGCTTTAACGAGATTGCCTTCGACTACCTGATGCAGAAAAAGGCTGATCCCCGTGCCGAAGTGGCGCAGGTGTATTTTCCCGATGTTTACCCCTTGTATGGAGCCGTAGACATCCGCAACTCCACCCTGGAGCGGAACGATGCCCTGAGGAGGGATATGCAGAGCCAGTTGTCGTTCCTGGTAGAGGTCCTGGACCAGTTACGCAACCAGCGCGACATGGGGCTTACCAGTGAAATGATCTACAAAAGCCGCAGATGGCTGCAGCAGATCACGGAGTTTATCTCCTCCGATGATGAATTCAGGCTGAATATCTTCTTTGAAGAAGAGGTAACCCCTTTCCTGTTGCATTTCAGGCAAACCCACCCGGGTACAACTGAGATCATCGATAACTATTTTATGGCCATAGGCCCGTCCGGCGTTGCCCATACCCACCGCAGGGCCCTGGAAGAATCGCTGCAGATGCTGAACCGTACTATCGGTAATCTTCTGGACCAGATGAATGTGGAGATACAGAACACCTACCCCTGTTATTTCGAAAAATTCAGGAGCGACGGTATCGAATACGATATCTATATTGGCCAGTCCATCACGCCCGACAAGGCGTTCCACCCGCTGTATCTTAAAAACCTGCGGTTGTGGCAGTTGAATTCTATGGCCATCATCACCAAACTGACCAGAGCCTTGCAGGCCGAGTTGCCCCGTAAGCTGGAAACCACGCAGCTCATCTTTGTACATGCGAATACTATCGATATCAGCTTCCGCAACGACGAACATCGCTTCGACGTGGAGGGCGCTTATAACATCCGTTACGAGATGATCAAGAAAAGGATTGATAAAGTACTGATCCGTGGTACCAATGAGCGCCTGACCCAGCCCGGCAAGATAGCCCTGGTCTATTTTCAGCCCAAAGACGTGGAAGAATACCTCTCCCATATTCAATATCTCCAGGACCAGCAGATACTTACCGAAGACATCGAGTTCCTGGACCTCGAAGAATTGCAGGGTGTAAATGGCCTGAAAGCTTTAAGGGTAAGTGTACTCCTGGACGAGGACAAGGAAGCGGCAGATGATCATGAAGAAGAAGAGCGCCTGGTATCGCAGGATTAATTTTGTAAAAACATTCGAGATTACGCGCTCCGGATAATAATTAAATTGTCGGACTGGTTTTCGATAAAGGACAGCCGATTTTTTCAACACATTTTAATAAGTAACCCTTTTTTAATCGTTACAGGAAAGGCATTGCTCTTCCTGTACTCATTTACAATGTATGGAAACAACTAATACCGTAACTTCCGAAAAAGAATTGATCGTACAAATGTTGCTGACTTCCTGGAACAAGCATATCGAACAGTTCAATAAGTTTGTCGAACCACTTACTGCTGCTCAGATCGCGCAGGATATAGCTCCCGGGCGTAACAGCGGCCTTTATTTACTAGGACACCTTACTGCCGTGACCGATGGTATGATACAACTATTTGGTTTGGGTGAAAGACTTTACCCCGAGTTGGACAATCTTTTTCTCCGCAATCCCGATAAGTCGGGCTTTGACTATCCTTCTGTGGAAACGCTGAAAGAACAATGGCAGGCGGTACATGAAACTTTAAACAAAGGTATGGCCGCTATGACAGCCGACGACTGGCTGGGCCGTCATACGGCGGTTTCTGAAGAGGATTTCAGCAAAGAGCCGCACCGCAATAAGCTGAATGTACTCATCAGCAGGACGAACCACCAGGAATATCATTTCGGCCAGATCAAGCTGCTCCGGACCAATGAATGATAATAAAAAACAAAGAAGTCAAGGTACGTACCTTGACTTCTTTGTTTTTTATTTCGTTGTGTTGTAGAGACGTTGCATGCAACGTCTCTACAACACAACGAACAATAATCATTGCCCATCTCATTCTTATTTCCTTTGCACCGCAGCAAGCCAATAACAGGTCATTAGCTTGGCTTCGCTCCGCATGGTTCGACTATGTTCACCATGACCTTGCGTTATGAGGTTGCACTTGAAATTTTTGTCCTGCTGAGCGGAGTCGAAGCAGGACAAAAATTTCAAGTGCAACCCTTCGACTACGCTCAGGCTGACCCTATAAGCGGAAAAATTTTTTCCAGAAACGGAACCACCACCTGATCAATCGTATCAGCCAGTTGCCTTCCGGTTCTTCCTCTGGTAGTGGCGGTTCTTCCGTTGTCGTGTTGGCCGGCCACTGTTTGGGAGCATTCGGAGATTGCTGCTGCGGTATGCTGCAAGGCCCGCCGCTGGTATCGGGACATACCGAATCGATCGTTGTGGCATTTTGAATACCCAAGGTAGCGCCCTCGATCTGAACAGGCATCGCGACCATCTTATTGGGCCAGGTCAGTAAAATAGTTGCCGTAAAAGTAGCTGAAGCCTGCGATAAGGCGGCATTGCTCAGGTTAACCCCATCGAGCTTGGCATTGGTAAAATCGGCTCCCTGCAGGCAGGCGTTGACGAAGCTGGCAGGCCGTCCCGAAAGTTTGCCTGCCCTCGTACCCTGGAAATTGGTATTGGTAAGGCAGGCATAGTCGAAAATACAGCCCTGGCACTGGTTCTGGCTGATACCCGAGAAATCGACCTTGTTAAGATAAGCATTCGAGAAATCGGTATCGACCAATATGGCTTCTGCTAGTGTTGCTGAGGCCCCCCAGAAATAGGCACCGGAGAAGTCGGTACCCGTAAGATTGGCTCCGCTGAAGATAGCATCCTTGAGGTTGGCCTTGGAAAGCAAGGCCGAGCGCAGGTTGCTGTCGCCCTGTAGCGATGCTCCGGTAAAGTCGGCCTGGTGCAGGTTACAGCCGGAAAGGCTGCAGTTTTGCAGGTTGGCATGTTTAAAGCTGGCATTGGTAAAATCTTTTTGGGAAAAAGTAAGCCCCTGCAAACTGGCCGACTGCGCATCGAGGCCGGTCAGATCGGTTGGCAGTCCTTCGATGATGGCGTTGTTCAGGTTGAAGAAACTCCACTGTTTTCCAAGCAGGGTGTAGTTGAATGTACTGCCCGAAAGATCGGGCAATAAGGCTATGGTGCTGGAAAAAGCTGCCGGCATCGATAACGTTGCCTGGGTAAGGTCGATATGGCTTAATGTCGTATCCTTCAGCAGGGCGTCGGTAAAATCCACCCCTTTTACATTATTGGCATAAAACACGGCATTGGATAAGTCGGCCCCGGTAAACCTGCAATTCGTTATATCGAGGCAATCTTTGAAGTTGACCCCTTGCAGGCTGCAGGGAACATCATTGTTGGGTGTGAAAATAGTACCCGTCAGGGTAGTGCCCGTAAACGTAGCCTGGTTCAGGTTGGCACCGCTGAAATTGATGTCGGACAAGTCACAATTGTTGAATTGTGCACCTTTGAGGTTAGCGCCGATGAAGCTGGCTCCGGTAAAGCTGAAGCCGTTATTAAAGGTGGCGTTGGTCAGCGTAGCGCCGTCGAAGTTAGTACCCGTAAGATCGGCATTGTTGAAATTGGCGCCGGTAAGGGTCAGGTTGGAAAAATCGTTACCGCTCAGATCGACAAAAGAATAATCGCTGCCCGGAGGAGCGATGCCGTTCAGGTTACTGCGTACCTGGTCTGCCGGAAATACGACAATATCGACCTGTACGGGAATAACGGGTGAAAGGACCATGGAAGTATCCCAGCCAAAGAAATCACCCCAGCCTTCCGAAATGAACCAGCCAAAAGGTGCATTATAAGGGCCATTGAAAGAAGTAAAGCTCAATGGGGTATTGGGTTTGTAGCTGAACAAAGTGGCATCCTGCAGGTCATCGGCTTCTGCGATGATCGTATAGAAGTCCTGTATGTTGGGTTGAGGACTGCAGAAGGGTAATGCCGCAGGGCCGGCCATATCCGGCGAGCCGGCACTGATCTGGCAGACACAGTTCACATAGCCCGGAACCAGCATGCCACTCACCTGATACACCATCAGCAACTGGGAAGTACCATAGTCGTTTTCGAAAGTATAAGTAGGACGGCCTTCTTGTCCTGTAAAAGACCATTTGCCCATAAACGTGCCCTGGATCGAATGCTGTAGCGATGCGCCGCTTTCTACCCCAGTAGGATCGGGAGCGGGCGGCAACCAGAGGCTCACCGAAGGGTGCGGCCTGTTGTTGCCATCCAGGAAGTTTTCATAATTAAGGGTAAACAGGTTGCGCAATATATCTACAGTAATGGCTGCGGCAGGTACATTATTGGTGGTTACCAGGAATGTCCCGTCGGGTTTAAACAGATCCACGTTATACATCGAAGCGCTGCTGCCGTCTCCGGTATAAGACAATACATAAATATATCCCTGCGATTCAACTGCGATGTCGAGATAGGTGCTGTTGGCCCTGTCGACCAGCGCCAGGGTGCTGACCTTACTGCCGGAAGTACTGCCGGCAAAGTAAGCTACCGGCGCTCCGTGTACATCAAAAGCCTGTACACGCTTATTGATGCTTTCCAGCACCAGGATACGGCCGTCGAGAGCTGCTGCCAGGCCGGTAGGACCTTTCAAAAGACCTGTCCTTGCACCTTCGCCCGAAGCCAGGGTAGCCATCACGGCAACATTATCGGTTACCGGGCTTTTGGCGAGCTTGCAGATATAAAGCTTATGTGTGGTAAAGTTAATGCCTGCAATATATCCCTGCGGATGGTAAATGTATTTATCGAGGGCAGTATAAAAACGACCATAGCTTTGATTGGACTGACAATCGAATGCCGGGGCCGGGCCTGCATGTGCCAGGTTCAGGCTGCGGATATGGAAACCGCCCGCAGGGTTGCTCTGCAGATCGAATACAGGATTGGAGGCATCGATAAAGAAATTGGTAGTGCTGTTGTCGTCACTCGCAATATTGTAAGCGATCCCGGCTTTGTCGGTAAAGCCTACATCGGGATAAGCATAACCCGATTGGGGATGTTGCAATACAGAAAGGTTCTGCAAAGTCCATAAAGCATCGTTGCTTACCGGCTGATTAGGCGTGTCGGGCGATATGTTCAAGCCAGTAGCCTCCCAGCTATAACCGATCATTTCCGGTTCCTGGGCAATGGTAATACTGGCCAGGTTCAGGATCTGCTGCGTCTGGCTTCCCTGCAGCGCCGTTACAGTTGCGCTAGGGGGTGTGCCTACAGCCGCGATCCAATTGATGTCTGTACCGGACATGCCTGTTTTTTCCTGGTGCAAATAAACGGACTTGTTGTTCAATGGTATTTCGTTGGTCGTGATCATCAGTCCGTCGACCACGAGATTGGTACCATCGGTACTGCTGGCCTGCATCCAGCTGGTCTGACCCTGTCCCGATTGCCATCCGTTGGGCGCATAAAAGAAGGCATAGATCTTCAGGCGGCCGCCGGCAGGAACAGCAGAAAAGGTAACCGTAATAGGATCGCTTAAGGTAGTAGCCGGCAGCGATTGTGTAATCGTAGGTTGTGTATTGCCTACATCATATACAACGATCACCTGCAGGGTACTATGATAATCCGGGAATTTATTATACCGCGAATCGGGTATCAGTTGTACCTGCAGGCCCATCGACCGCGTAATGTCGGTTTCAAAAACAAAAGGAGAATCCAATACCTCAATGATGGTTTGCGCCAGCTCGGCCGCGGTTACGGCGCCATTGATTACTGCCAGGGCAATGTCTACGAAGGGAGCGGCACGTTCCGCGGCGCCTTCCACGATCTTCTCTGCTACCCATTTGCCCAGCGAGGTAGCCGGTGACAGCAACATAGGACCAAACTCTGCGGCCATGCCTTTGGCTGCGGAAGCAGGATTCTGCGATAAAGCAATAGCCGTAGCGCCTGCACCGCCCGCAATAAAAGCGCCCGCCGTACATACGGCAAATAATACCTCAGGATCGGCAAGCAACGATTTTACAGCGCTGCTGTTGGTAATAGCAGCACCCGCAGCCAGTATAAATACCGGCAATACCAGCTCGGCCAATACGGTAACCGTAATGCCGATGGGGCATACTGCTGCATCGTAGCTGCCTTGTCCCAGCCCGCCCATCAATAGCCTTACGGTATGTACTTCGTCCCAGATGGGGAACGACAGTTGGGTGGCATTAGCCGGTATCGGCACGCCGAATACCGTGGTTACCGGCGGGATAAGCGCCAGGAAAGGCTTATTGGAATCAGGCTCGAAAGTATGCCGGAGGAAACCCGGGACCTTATCGCTCCAGGATTGCGGAGTAAGTATATTGCCCGCCTCGTCAAGATATTGCACACAGGCCGATAAGTGACGGAGCCACTTATTGGTTACCTCTATCGTCAGTGTGCCGGTACCGCTGTCGTTAATGATATTGACATTGAGTAAGGGGTTACCACCATCAATATAAAAATAACCGGTAACCGTATCGTCGTCGATGCCGCTCATCACAATATCATAAGTAAACCCGGTATTACCCGAATTAAGCGTAGCGGAAACCGTGCCTGTAGCCGAGCTTCCCGTTACGGAAGACAATAAGGATAGCGTGCCGCTTACGGGGATCATGCCCGTATCGGGATCGGCCGTACCTGTTGTCAGCACACCCGAAAGCAAGCCGCCGGGATAAGCGCTGGTATTGACCTGGAAATACATTTTGCCTCCTTTCAACGCAGTGACTACGGCCGCCGAGAAAGAAGGGGTATCATTTACCGACCAGAGGCCGGCAGAGCTATAAGTATCTGTAGCCGGGCTGTAGCTGATGCTGCTTGCATCTACACTAAGGCCATTCATCCCGGTTTTGTTGCTGGCCGTCCAGTTGTAACCGGTATCTTCCAGGTTGTTTCGTTGCAGATGAGTAACAGTACCGGGTATACCGCTGGTCTGGCCGTTGTAGGGGTCGGTAGGAGCGCCGTACGTCAGGTTCCATTGCTGCCCTTCCAGCGCGGGATCGTTCTTTACCGCTACGATGGCCAGTTGCAAAGTACCGGACATGTCGCCCACTACATCATCTGCAGGGACTATGGCAGTAGTGGTGGCATTGCTTCCGGGTACCGGCAGCACCTGGGTTTGCATCCAGTCGTCCCCATCGCTTAATATCTCTGACCAAAGATCGCCTGCTTCCATTACCGCATCGGAGATATGCTGCTCGATAATGGCAGGTATCTTGCCGCCTTCATCCGTATTCAGGTTGATGAGGTTGCTGTGCTGGAAAGTCAAAGCAATGGCGGCGCTGGTCGCATCCTGGATCGTATTGATGTGTGCAGGGAAAGAAGGCGTATCGCCATCGTCCAGCACAGCGGCTACGGCATCGACGGTAAGTCCCATCCGGGCCAAACGGGGATGCAGGGCCGGTTTGGTTGTTGTACGCTCCATCCACAGTTGCCTCGCCTTGTGCCTGCCTTCCTGCGGAATATGCAAGGCGATATGGACGGGATGCTGCACCATTTTTCCCGCTATCTCCCTGGGAATGGCCACATACATCAATGCCAGGCAATCGGAAGGAAGATCTATATCTATAAAGTGTGTGAGGTGCTTGTCGGGGATGGCCCTCAGCAGCGGCAGCTTTTGTCTTGCTGCGGCAAGCGTATCCTGGTCATGTCTTCGGAGGGGAGCCGCCACCAGGCTATGGTTAAAGGTGTACTCCCGGTCGGGATCTAAATGCGAAAAGTCAAAGTGGAGTGAATGCCGCTCTACAGGACGGCTTGTGTTTTCACCAGAGGTTAGGCTGCTCATGGTTGTGAGTGGTTTAGGTATTTTGCAAGTTGCAAAATAAATTTCAAATGAATAGGGCTAATAACGAGCTGTTTTTACATAATTTAAGCTAACGCTTCGTATCCGGAGCTCGTCCCGTGTATGGCTTGTTTTTGACGCCCGGCAAGGTGGTCATCGCGCAGGAGACACATAAGGCTGCGACAGGGTTTAATATACGGTACTAGTAATAATAAATTAATGAAACGGTGTACAGTGGCCATTTTCAGCCCTTTATCAGAAAAGATTATACGGTTATCAGGTTATAATTATATCTTTAAGGCTCCGGAAATTTGGTGAGGCGATAAAAACACTATTACCTTTGCCTAACGGTGTTAAATATTTTAGGATTGTAAAATTTACAAGTGATGGCAAGCAAAGACCGTATACTGCGTTTGAAGGAAGAAACAAGATGCAACATTCTGGATGCAGCGCTCAAAATAGGAAAAGACGAAGGATGGCAGGCGCTCAGTATGCGTAAAATTGCCGACAAGATCGATTACACGGCCCCGATCATTTACGAGTATTTCTCCAATAAAGACGATCTCTTATCTGAGCTGACCAAAAAAGGATTTTCGATCTTATCGATGAGGATGCAGGAGGCTAAGGCTAAACACAGATTGCCGGCAAAGCAACTGGAAGCAATGTGGATGGCTTACTGGCATTTTGCTTTTGCCGAAAGGGAGCTTTACCAGCTTATGTATGGTGTGGAAATGAATTGCTGCATGACCCAAATGACATTGAGCGATGATATTGTAAAGCCCGCTGACCTGATATGGGAGGTGATGGAAGAATTGACAAAGGATAAAAACCCGACCGAGGATTATATCTGTAAATGGTATTATACCTTCTGGTCTGTAGTACACGGCCTGATCTCTATTAATATTGTACGTCAGGGTGTATCGGACAAGATCAACAAACAGGTACTATCCAATGCCCTTACCGGTATCATCGACAGGCTCTCCAGTTGATTTTTTTTAGGGCAAAAATTTAACACCGTTAAATAAAATAACATAAATCGGGCAAGAAATCTAAACTCAGGCCGATCTATAGCGAAAAATGTCGCAAATCGATCTGAAGTTGTCCTGATCACACTCCCTGTATGTGTGATAAAGGAGCGAGCTTTGCATCAGCGAAGATTGTTCCCTGTGGATAGATAGCCCGTACGATGTACTAAACCCAACCAGACCAATAAGCCCGACCACGATTTAACCTGTACACAAACCCGGATGTAACCAAGCAATGACTTTTTAAAGCTTACCCCCGATTAACCAATCCCTTTATTCCTTTTTCATTTAACACTGTTAAATAATCTATTATTGTTATGAAACTCGTTTCTGTTTTAAGTCTTTTGGTATTACTCTATAGCTGCTCTTCCAAACCCGCCGAAAACGCAGCGCCGCCACCCGCACAATTGCCGGTGATGTCGGTAGTTAACGCGCCGGCTACCACTTACCAGGAGTTTTCGGCTTCGCTGGAAGGTACTGTGAACGTGGAAATACGCCCGCAGGTAGATGGCTACCTGGAAAGGATCTATGTAGACGAAGGCGCTTATGTAAAAGCAGGCCAGCCTTTATTCAAGATCAATGAACGTGTATATGCAGAGCAGCTGAACAGCGCTCGCTCCAGCCTGATGGCTGCCCAGGCCAATATGCAGAAAGCGCAAGTGGAAGTAGACCGCTTAAAGCCCCTGGTGGACAACAAAGTGGTTTCCGATGTGCAATTGCAGACTGCCAAAGCGGAACTGGAATCGGCAAGGGCTTCCGTAGCACAAGCTAAGGCTGTAGTAGGCAGTGCCCAGATCAATGTAGGCTATACCTTGATCACTGCGCCGGTAAGCGGTTATATAGGAAGAATTCCTTTCAAGACCGGTAGCCTGGTGGGTAAAGGTGAAGCACAGCCGCTTACCTTGTTGTCCGACGTGAAAGAGATGTATGCTTACTTCTCCATGAGTGAACCTGATTTTATTGCTTTCAAAAATAAATTCGAAGGCAACACTATAGAAGAGAAAGTGAAACATGTGCCGGCGGTAGAACTGGTAATGGCCGACAACACCGTGTTTGCAGAGAAAGGAAAGATCGAAACCATCGAAGGGCAGTTTGACAAAACGATGGGCGCGATCACGTTCCGGGCTACTTTCCCCAATGCCGGCGGTATGCTGCGCAGCGGCAATACCGGTAAGATCAGGATACCGCAACTGTTTCAAACGGCATTGATCATCCCGCAGGAAGCTACTTTCGAGATCCAGGATAAAGTATATGTCTATACCGTTGCCGACAGCAATAAAGTAGTCAGTAAGCTTATCGGTATCCTGGGTAAGACCAATAACTACTATTATGTGAATAATGGTGTGAAGGCCGGCGATAAGATCGTTTTGTCCGGTATTGGCAACCTGAAAGACGGTGTGGTGATTGCGCCGCAAATGATACAGGCCGACAGCCTGCTGAAGACGAAGGCCCTTTAGTAAAATTTATCTGATTCTTTTTTCTGTACAGTAGCAAAAAAACACAAGTTGGATGCTACCTGGTAAAGCTTTGCCCATAGGCGAGCGCAAGAGTATTGACCTTCTGATGAAGGATGATTTATTCTCTATTATTTCTGCCTTTAAGACAGCAAAAAACTACAATACATGTTAAAGAAATTCATCGAAAGACCGGTATTATCGACCGTTGTTTCTATTATCTTGCTTTTACTGGGCGGGTTATCCCTGTTCTCCCTGCCCATTACTTTGTTCCCCGATATCGCGCCGCCAAGTGTATTGGTTACCGCTGCTTATCCGGGGGCCAATGCCGAAGTAGTAGCCCGTTCCGTGGCTACGCCATTGGAAGAAGCGATCAATGGTGTAGAGAACATGACTTACATGACGTCCAATTCCAACAACGACGGAACCATGACGCTCACTGTTTATTTCAAACAAGGCACCGATCCCGATATCGCTGCGGTAAACGTACAGAGCCGTGTATCCAAAGCCGTAAGCCAGATCCCACAGGAAGTAGTGCAGGCGGGTATATCGACGCAGAAACAGCAGAACAGTATCATCATGTTCGTGGCCTTATCGAGTACCGATACCAATTACAACGAGACCTTCCTGCAGAACTACATTAAGATCAATATGATCCCGCAGATACAGCGTATCCCGGGTGTGGGCCAGGCCCAGATATTCGGTTCCAAAGATTACTCTATGCGTATCTGGCTCAAACCGGATCGCCTGGCAGCCAATAATCTTTCTCCTGCCGAGGTAACCAAAGCCATCAGAGAACAAAGCATAGAAGCTGCTCCCGGCCGTTTCGGGGAAGGCAGCAAGGAAGTGTTTGAATACGTATTGAAATATAAAGGAAAGCTGAACCGCAACGAAGACTACGAAAACATCGTGGTGAAAGCCAACAGCGATGGTTCGATGCTGCGCCTGAAAGATGTGGCCAGGGTAGAATTCGGTTCTTATACCTATTCTTCCAGCGGCCGCCTGAATGGCGGGCCTACATCGGGTTTTGCCGTATTCCAGACGGCGGGTTCCAATGCCAACGACATCCTGACCGAAGCGGAGCGCCAGATCAAGGAGTTCTCCAGCCAGTTGCCGAAAGGTGTGAAAGCTACGATCATGTATAACTCCAAAGAGTTCCTGGATGCCTCCATACACCAGGTACGCGAAACCCTGTTGATCGCCTTTGTCCTGGTATTTATCGTGGTATTCATCTTCCTGCAGGATTTCCGTTCTACCCTGATACCGGCTATCGCCGTGCCTGTGGCCATTATCGGTACCTTCTTCTTTATGCAGTTGTTTGGATTCACGATCAACCTGCTTACCTTGTTCGCCTTGGTACTGGCTATCGGTATCGTGGTGGATGATGCGATCGTGGTAGTGGAAGCCGTTCACTCGAAGATGGAGCGGACCAAGCTTTCGGCGCGCAAAGCGACGATACAATCCATGAACGAGATATCGGGAGCGATCATTTCGATCACATTGGTTATGGCGGCGGTATTCGTACCGGTTGGCTTCATGCAGGGCCCTGCTGGTGTGTTCTACAGGCAGTTTGCCTTTACCCTGGCTACAGCGATCCTGATCTCTGCGGTGAACGCGCTTACCCTCAGCCCGGCCTTGTGTGCTTTGTTCCTGAAAGACCAGCACCATGGGGAAGAGGGACATGCGAAGAAAGGCTTTGGCCGTCGTTTCTTTGATGCCTTCAATGCCGGCTTTAAAACCATTACCAGCAAATACGTACGCAGCCTGCAATTCCTGATCCGTCGTAAATGGATCGCTATAGGCGGCCTTGCCGTGATCACCATCGCCACTTTTGTGATGATGAGAAGCGCGCCTTCCGGCTTTATTCCTACCGAAGACCAGGGCTTTATCCTTTATGCGGTAAATACCCCTCCCGGTAGTTCCCTGGAAAGGACCCATAAAGCTATGGCAGCTATCGACAGCATCGTGAAAACAGAGCCTGCAGCGGATAAACGTTATATCATCGATGGTCTGAACTTTATCTCCAACGCGAATGCCTCTCCCTATGGCGCCGGTTTTGTGCGCGTAAAGCCTAACGGACAAAGAGGCCCTATCGAGGACATCAACCAGATCGCCAATAACCTGTCGCAGAAAGTAAGCCAGGTAAAAGATGCGAATACCTTCTTCTTTACCTTTCCTACCGTACAGGGTTTTGGTAACGTGAGCGGCTTTGAGTTTATGTTGCAGGACCGTAACAACGGCTCGCTGGAGCAACTGGGCAATAATGCCTGGGCCTTTATAGGCGCCTTGATGAAGAGGAAAGAGATCGCAGCGGCCTTTACCACTTTTGCTGCAGGCAACCCGCAATTTAATATAGAGATCGATAACGTGAAAGCGATGCAGTTGGGCGTATCGGTGAGCGAATTGCTGCAAACCCTGCAGATCTATTATGGTAGTAGCTTCGTTTCCGACTTCAACCGTTTTGGTAAATATTACAGGGTAATGGCACAGGCCGATGTGCCTTACCGCGCCGATGCTAATACCCTCAACAATATCTATGTAAAGAATACGTCGGGCGAAATGGTGCCGGTAAATACGATGGTAACACTGAAACGTGTGTACGGCCCCGAAACGGTAACCCGTAACAACCTCTTCAATGCCGTAACGATCAATGGTATGCCTAAACCCGGCTATAGTACCGGCGATGCGATCAAAGCGATCGAAGAGACAGCGAAAGAAGTACTGCCCAGGGGCTATGCCTATGAGTGGACCGGTATGACCCGAGAGGAAATCAAGACCGGAAGCCAGACTTCGTTTATCTTCCTGCTGAGCATCATCTTCGTGTACTTCCTCCTGGCAGCGCAATACGAAAGCTATATCCTGCCGTTGGCGGTTATCCTTTCTGTACCGACCGGTATCCTGGGTGTGTTCCTGTTCATCGGCTTTGCCGGTATCGACAACAACATCTATGTACAGGTAGGTCTGATCATGCTGATCGGGTTGCTGGCCAAGAACGCGATCCTTATCGTGGAATTTGCGGTCCAGCGGCGAAGGTCGGGGATGCGGCTGCTGGAAGCGGCGCTCGAAGCTTCCAAGCTGAGGTTGCGCCCCATCCTGATGACTTCCTTTGCTTTCGTAGTGGGTATGTTGCCCCTGGTATGGACCAAAGGTGCTTCTGCTATGGGTAACCATTCTATCGGTATCAGTGCGGTAGGTGGTATGCTTACCGGTGTACTCCTTGGGGTATTCATTATCCCGGTACTCTTTGTCATCTTCCAATACCTGCAGGAAAAGCTGACCGGCAGAACAGGACCAAGGGTTACAGAGGATGTGGAAGCAGAAGAAGTAGCCTTGAATTAATTAAAGATTACGCTGTAAAATTCAATTTCAATACACATGAAACCATATATCAGTAAATTTCTTTTCGCAATCGTTCTGTTGTTTACCCTGGAAGCTTGTAAAATCTCCAGGGATGTGGCCACGCCCAAGCCCGAGTTGCCCGAAGCTTTCAGGAACACGGTGGCCACAGCAGCAAAAGACACGTTTACGATTGCAGACCTGCCCTGGAAAAGCTTCTTCGCGGACGAGTCACTGAGGAAGCTTATCGGCCAGGCCATCGATAAAAACTACGACATGCAACTGGCTTTGAAAAATATCGAAGCTGCCGAATTGTTGTACAAGCAGGTAAAATGGAATTATGTACCCGAACTGAGATTGCAGGTGGGTGCGGGTTCCAACAGGCCATCGGATAACAGTCTGAATGGTATCAGCGCCACCCAGTTCCTGAAATCTACCCATATCGAGGACTATAGCGCCAATATCGGGCTGTCCTGGGAAGCGGATATCTGGGGGAAAATACGCAACCAGCAAAGAAGCGCTATGGCGGCTTATCTGCAAACCGAAGAGGCTCGTAAGGCCATTCAGACCAATATCGTAGCCAATGTGGCCAACGGCTTTTATAACCTGCTGATGCTGGATGCACAACTGGCCGTTGCCAGGAAAAACCTGGCCCTTAACGACAGCACTTTGCGTATGATCCAGTTGCAGTTCACTGCCGGACAGGTAACTTCCCTTGCTGTACAACAGGCTACAGCACAAAGACTGGCTGCTGCACAACTGGTACCGCAACTGGAACAGAACATTATACTGCAGGAAAATGCCCTGAGCGTTCTTGCAGGATCGTTGCCTACAAGAACAGAACGGAATACGACGCTGGAAGCCATTCCTGTCGATAATACCCTGGCTACGGGATTTCCTTCCGAGATACTGAGCCGCCGTCCGGACGTAAGGACTTCGGAACTGTCGCTTACCATGGCCAATGCCAGGGTGGGGATCAGCAAGGCCAATATGTACCCTGCGCTCAGCATCACAGCCAGCGGTGGTATTAATTCTTTTAAGTCCAGCAATTGGTTCAATATACCCGCGTCGCTTTTTGGTACGGTAGCCGGGAACATTGTGCAGCCTTTGCTGAATAAGAAACAATTGAAGACCCAGTACGAAGTAGCCAAGATCGAGCGCGAGAAAAGTGTATTGCAATTTCGCCAGACCGTATTGTATGCCGTAGGCGAAGTTTCGGACGCCCTGGTGCGGCTGGAAAAACTCGAAGCACAGCACCAGATCGCTGCGCAAAGGGTAAGTACCTTACAACAGGCCACCAGCAATGCGAACCTTTTGTTCCAGAGCGGTATGGCCAATTACCTCGAAGTGATCACAGCGCAAAGCAATGTATTGCAGAGTGAGCTGGAGATCGCAACGATCAGAAGAGACCAGCTGATCGCCGCAGTAGACCTGTACCGGTCGCTGGGTGGTGGCTGGAAATAGATCACCTAAAAATGAATAGATCATGAACAACTCATTTAAAGTAAATGCCCTCGGAGCTGCCGATGTATTTACCCATACGGCTGCTGACACGCAAGGGGGATATGCCGAAATGCTGGCTGTTCTTCCCCGTTGCAGCGAAGAAGAAGTGCTGCACCGTCACCCTTTGCAGACGGTAAAGCTGGAAGCGATAGATGGAAAATTGGGTATCATGCTGCCCGACCGGAGGTTGATTATCAAGCCGGGACAGTCGTACGAGATACCAAGAGATACGGTACATGCTTTTTATAATGCAGACGAGAAAGAGATTACTTTCCGGGGAACCCTGGAGCCGGCGCTCCATACCGAATGGTTGTCGAGAGAAATGAAGGCGCTGGCCAAACGAAAGAAGTCAAAAATCATGTCTATGTTAGAAGAATCCTATATCCTCAGTCAGATAAAAGGAGAATACTATCGCTCAGGTCTTCCCGTAGCCATACAAAAGGTAGCCCATTCCTTCCTGGCTGGTATCGGGAAGTTCCTGGGGATAGATAAAAGGATCAGCCCCGTACAATAGTTACGGGAAAAAGAAAGTGTATTGTTTGTTTTTTTGCGAGAGGAAGGCCCCCACAAACACCGGTGGGGGCTTCTTTATGCAGGTAGGCTGTATTTCTCGCAGTATTTATTTTTTCTCGCAGCGCTGCAGCGGCGCTGTGGGAAAAAATACTTGTCAAGCTATATTGCCAATGACACATTGATGTAAGTCTGAGCGTAATTTATTTTGGTCCCTTTGAACGAAGCCGATTTTTGTCCGTCTGAGCGAAGTCGAAGACCGACAGAAATCACGCAGTACGCCCGCCTCTCCTGATTCAACTCCGCTCACCATGACCCTGCGTTATAAGGTATTTTTAGGAGCCGTTGCCCACGCGTGTGCCTCAAGAAATTGCCTGAGCATAGGAAGCCTTCTGCAACCCCCTTACCTCCCGTTGGCAGTCCTGAAGGATTGTACGATCCGGTCAAAAGTCTGCTTGTATTTAGGTAGGCCGCCGGGCATTACCGCTGCCGTAATGTTACAGGAAATGCCATTATTATCTATGCTGTAATAAACGGCATCTCTTGCTATCTTGCTTTGGCGATTGTTATAGGAAAACCAGATACAGGTTTTGCCGGAAACATCGAACCTGCCCTCATCCAAAAAATGAATTCCTGCTACACTATTGATCCAATTGGCTTTGTTGCCGGACACATAAGTTGCATGAGCCTTATTACGCATGCTCTCATTGGTAACATTGATCATAGGACGAAATTTATCCGGATTGTTTTTGGTGATAAAAGTAACCTTATTACCTTCTAAAATGGTATCGATCCTGTACCAGCCCGAGGGCAAATCGAACCGGAAATTTTCGCTGCCGATTTTGGCATCAGGTGCCTGTGCGGCTTCCCTTAGAACTTCGATCGGCTTTTGGGCCCTATTACCCGAACAGGATTGCAGGCTCACTAAGGTTACGAGTGTTGCCAGGGGAAAAAGGTATTTCATGTATCTGTCGCTATTGCGGATTTATGGAATTTTAATATTACTTGTACCTGGCGCTTATCAGGACACAGGGGCAGGTATTAAAAAATAAGGCTACAAAAATAGTAACCTCATGGATACGAAACCTTTAATCACAGGATATTAAAACAAGAGTGTGACAGATTTAATCATTTCCAGCAACGCTGCATTCCTTCCCATAGCTTGTGGAGGATGCGGGTGAAACATCCTGGTGTTATGGACATTCATAGCGACCGGGATGCTTCGGTTCCTTCGGAGACCTCAGCAAAACGCGGTTAGGAGTTGTCTGCAGGGCAAAGTTGTTTCCCGCGCAACTTGGTGCCTTGACGCGCAACAAATAACAGATCATCAGCACGACTTCGCACCTCATGGTTCGACTCCGCTCACCATGACCCTGCGTTATAAGGTTATCTATCTCTCGCAGCGTCGCTGCAGCGCTGCGAGAGATAGATAAATACTGTGAGCAACATACGATCATATATCTCTCGCAGCACCGCCGCTGCGGGAAAATAAAACCGGTTACGCTTCGACCGCTGCATCCGGTTTTACTTTATCTAACATGCCTTCCCGGGTTTCTTTCCTGAGCTTGCTGTGCTTACGGCCATAACCGAAATAGATCAGGAAGCCTATTCCCAGCCATATCACCAGGCGCAGCCAGGTTTCGCCGGGCAGCGAGCACATCATCACTACACAGGTTACAATACCGAGTACAGGCACCACCGGTACCCAGGGCGTTTTAAAAGGGCGCACGGCATCCGGTTGTTTTTTGCGCAGCACCAATACCCCGATACATACCATAACAAAAGCCAGCAAGGTGCCGATACTGGTCATCTCCCCAACCACTTTGATGGGTACCAGGCCCGCAAACAAGCTGATGCCTAATCCCAGGACGACATTAGACCGGGAAGGCGTATTGAATTTAGGATGCAGCCTGGAAAAGATATCGGGCAGCAGGCCATCCTTACTCATAGAATAGAAGACCCTAGACTGTCCCAGCAAATCGACCAGGATCACGGAGGTATAGCCTATGAGGATCGCCAGGATCACGGCTAGTCCCAGCCATTCGTAAGGTGTTTTTTGTATGGCAATGGCAACGGGGGCGGCGCTGTTCTTGAACTCGCTGTAAGAGGCTAGTCCTGTCATTACATAACCAAAAAGCACAAAGAGTAAGGTACAGATGAGCAGGGAACCGATAATGCCTATAGGCATGTTCCGTTGCGGGTTTTTGGTTTCCTGCGCCATGGTCGCTACGATATCGAAGCCGATGAAGACAAAGAAGACGACTCCGGCTCCCCGCAATACACCGCTGAGGCCAAACTCCCCGAAGGTGCCGGTATTGGCGGGTATATAAGGATGGTAATGCGCCGGGTTGATGTATTGCCAGCCCAGGGATACAAATACCAGCACCACGCCTACCTTTAAGGTGACGACGATAATATTGAACAAGGCCGAGCGTTTGGTCCCCCTGATGATAATGGCCGTAATCAGCAGGATAATGAGCATGGCCGGTAAATTGATCCAGCCTTGTATTGCAGTGCCGTCAGCCATTTTCATGCTTTCAAAAGGGGATTGTATCAGTTGCGGCGGTAATTGAATACCCCACCGGTCCAGCAGCTTGACCAGGTACTGCGACCAACTGATCCCCACTGTGGCCGCACCCACCGAGTATTCCAGCACCAGGTCCCAGCCTATGATCCAGGCAAATAATTCGCCCAGAGTAGCATAGGCATAGGTATAAGCGCTGCCTGCTACCGGCACCATAGCGGCAAACTCGGCATAGCACAGGGCACTGAAAGCACAGCCCACAGCGGCAACAATAAAAGAAAGGGTAACGGCCGGTCCTGCGTTGTTGGCGGCGGCGATACCGGTAAGGGAAAACAACCCCGCGCCGATGATCACGCCTATACCGATGGCGATCAGGTTTACCGGGCCCAGGCTGCGGGTTAAGGTTTGTTTCCCGCTGAGTGCAGCTTCGGCCTGCAGGCGTTCTATGGATTTTTTCAGCATCATCTTAAAATTCTACCTGGTATTTATCGGTTTTGGGAGAGAAGGTGAGGAGCTTGAACGAACGCCTGAGCTTTACTTTGAAGCGCTTGTTCAACTTGTAATGCGAGGCATTGGTCAACAACACGCCCGAAAGAATAACGACCAGGCCGATAAGCTGCAGGAAACTAATCTGCTCACGGATGAACAGCCAGCCCACGAATACGGCTACTATGGGATTGATATAAGTATGCGTACTGACCAGCACCGGCGACTTTTCGGAGAGCAGCCATATATAAGAAAGGTAGGCTACCACCGAACCAAAGAGCACCAGGAAAATAAGGCCCAGCCAGGATTGCAGCGGTACCTTCACGGGAACGAAATCGGCCCATTCCCCCTTGAGCCCGCTGATGATCAGCGCTGCAAAGCCTGCGATCAGCAATTGCTGGGCTATGTTCATAAAGGTGGAATGGCTGGCCCGGTAATGCTTGGAATACAGGGAACCTAATACCCAGGATATAGAGCTTAAGGCCAGCACGCCGAAGGAAATGATCCGAAGTGTATTGTTGGCAAGACCTGTGGCGCTGCTGATGCTATCGTTGAAAAAGAGCAGCAGGCCCGCAAAACCTATGACGAGGCCGGCGATGGTGCTGAAGTTGCTGAAATAGCTGCGCCAATTCTTCTTGTCCATAACGATAAACCAGAAAGGGCCTGTGGCAATAGCGATAGCCGCCTCCGTGGAGCTGATGTATTGTTCGCCCCAGGCTACCAGGCCGGTACCGCCGGTAAGGATAAGAATGCCGGTAATGCTGTTCTTCTTCCAATTGGCCAGGGAGAAAGGGCGTTCTTTGCGGTGCAAGCGCCACAGGAACAGGATCAGCCCGGCGATCAGGAAGCGTAGCCCGGAGAGGAGGAAAGGCGGGAACCCTTGCAGGCCGTAACTTATAGCCAGGAAAGTAGAGCCCCAGATCACATACACGCTGGCAAAGGCCAGGAAGGTGATCCATTTGTTTTTTTTGTTTGCAAAAGACATTGTCGGGATTTGTTTAGACAGTAAAAAATGAAGAGATAAAAGAATAAAAAAAGCCTTCCGTTACGACGGAAGGCTCTGGCAAATCGTTATCGAAAGATCAACACAGCAGGCTCCGCCAACATGAGGACATCATGCAATTACAATTACAGCAATAAGAAAGTGTTGTCGGGAACATAAAACGGATTATAATAAAAAATGCCTTCCAGGTATCTGAAAGGCATTGGGATAACTTATAAAAATTATGGTATCAGCCTTTCTACAGCACACAACAAACCATACAACACATCATGTTGCGGGTATTATTGGCTGTTGTATGAAGGCTCTTGTTGTTCATTTCGTTTTGCAAACGTACAGCTTGATTTTGGTTTTAATAATGACTTCGCTTATTTATTGATCTTAATCAAGGTCTTGTTGTGTCGTATTTACAAAGTAATGAACAGGGAACTCCTTACCGCTTCTTTAATGTTGCGGCTCCTGTGCCCCTTGCCGGTAGTGTCTTCTACGAGGAGCACGTCGCCTGGCCCAAACCGGCGCAGCTCGCCCAGCGAAGTCTCGATCTCGATCTCCCCATCCATAAGCGCGATGTATTGTCGGGCTGGGGCATTGTGAAAATCGTAATCGTATTGCTCGATTACTTTCCGGAAAATGATGTTCCCGGCTTGCTGCGGTGCAGAGAGGAACCCGATGGGGCCGCCATCCTGCAAAGGGATATAGAGGTCTTCGAAATGGCTGTCGCCCCCGGCATCGGCATAAATACGCGTTATCTTATACTGTTCCATGTCCGAAATGTTTTTGGTACCAGTCGACTGATAAGCTCAGATCTTCCTGTGTGAGGTTATGCCCGGTAGGGAGCTGGTGATCACTGACTTCGAAACCTGCCGATTGCAATTGTGTGATATAAGAACGGGTATCCGCTATGTTGATCGTAGGATCCTCTATACCATTGCTCATAAAGACAGACGTTGGTTGCTTGCCCTCCAGCGTCGGTAATACTTTAAAAGGTTGCATGGACCGGTACATGATGGCGCCCGCAAAGAAACCGGGATAGAGGTATAAAGCGCTGCCGGTTATATTGGCGCCATTGGAATAGCCCAGGGAAATGATCTTAGCAGGGTCAAAGCCTTCGCCGGCCGACAACGTTTTGATAAAAGCGATCATCTCATGGGTCCTGAAGGCCAGATCCTGTTCGTCAAAAATGCCCATACCCAGGCGCTTGAAGAAGCGGGGCATACCATGTTCCGAAACATTGCCCCGCAAGCTCAGTATATTGAAGCCATCGCCAAAATAGGCTGCCAAAGGCAGGAGGTCGTTTTCATCGCCGCCTGTACCATGCAACAGTAACAGGGTATAGGCGTCTTTATTACCCGAAGGTTTATAAATGTATTTTAAGGGTTGGAATTCCATGTGTTTTTGTTTTTAAAAATGTGGAGACGACTATACAGCGGTTCTTACAGGTAGGCCTGGACCAATGAGCGCTACAGCTTCACTGTCCATTTGTAATCGATCATTGCCCATGTATAAGGCGAATTGCCTTTATCCGTTTGCGGCAGCAGGTCTTCACCGCTTCCTGTTTTAAGATGCCCGTCTTTTTCCACGGTATAAGTATCAAAAGGCTTGCCGGAATAAAGCGCGTCGACGTTCTCTTTTAATAAGTCGCAACGGGGGCAGCCCGTAACGGTGCCGTCGCTGAAATAGCCTACCAGTCCGCCATTGGCCGAGGCCAGGTAACGCAGCTTCCGTTCCTGCTTCTTTTGCTGTTCGCTGGCCATTCTTTCTTTGGTGGCTTGCCCGTCGCTGATGCCTTGCTGCAAAGCCTCCTTATTGCTTCCTCCGCTGATGTTACACGCAGAAAACAGGACGAGAGTAAGCAAGAATGGGATAATGAATTTCATAAGGCTTGTTTTAAAGATGAACAGAGCAATGTTACGTAATCCGGAGGAGAACTTTGAGAAAGCCGGTAGCTTCCCCAAAGTTCAAAGAAAATTAATCTAGCGGTACCAGGTGCTTTTCAATGGCAGCACGTTGCGGCTCGTACTGTGCCGGCAATTTTAAATGCTTGCCCAACTCTTCCAGAGGTTCGTCTACCGTAAAGCCCGGGTTGTCGGTCGCGATCTCGAACAAAACACCGCCTGGCTCCCTGAAGTACAAAGAGTGGAAATAGTTACGATCGATCTGGGGCGTAATGCTCAGGCCCAGGGCCTGGATCTTATCGTGGAAGGCCATTTGTGTAGCATCATCTTTCACCCTGAAGGCAATATGATGGATGGTACCGCCGGCGCCGATACCACGGGGCTCCGTAGGCAACTCGATAAGGTCGATCACATTGGCCGTAGCGATGGCATCTGTGGCATACCGGTACCGGTTGCCTTCCTGCGCTACCAGCTGATAGCCGAAAATATCGGTAAGAATGGCTGCCGTGGCTTTAATGCTATTGAGCGTAAGCGTGGTATTGAAGAATCCTTTTGTGGCTACGCTGGCTTTGATAGCATCCGTTTCATAAGGCTTACGGTCGTCGGTTGCCGGCGTTTCGATCAGCTCCAGCTTCAATCCGTCGGGGTCCAGGAAGCTGATGTATTGCTGCCCGAATTTGGTTTCGGGTTGGGTAAAGGAAACCTGGTGCGCTTTAAAACGTTCCATCCAGAAAGGCAGGCTGCCTTCGGGCACCGCATAGCCAATCTCGGTAGCCATACCTGCACCGCGGCTCCCTCTTCTTATTCTTTCGCCCCAGGGGAAAAAGGTAAGGATAGTGCCGGGGCTGCCTTCTTCATTCCCGAAATAGAAGTGATAGGTTTGCGGATCGTCAAAATTGACGGTTCTTTTGATAAACCTTAGACCCAGTACACGGGTGTAAAAGTCGAAATTGCGTTTGGCATCGCCTGCTATGGCAGTTATGTGGTGGATACCCAGAATTTTATGGTCCATGATCATTTTGTTTTAGGATGTAAAATTCGGAAGGCCGGCGTTGCTGACCATTGAACCAGGACAAGAAATGGAAAAACGGGCAATTTATTTTTTAGAAAGTCTTCCCCGCACTTTACTCAGGAATTCGGGCGAAAAGCCAAGATAAGAGGCAATATAATGCTGGGCTACCCGCTGCGGGATGGTGGGGTAGCGATCCAGGAAATCCAGGTACTTTTCCGTAGCCGTTGTGGTAATGGTCTGGAACAGGCGCTCCTGCAGGCGGGCGAGGTTCTTTTGCACCATCAGCCGGAACATTCTTTCGAAACGGGGCACTTGCTGCAGCAGTTGCTCTTTGCTTTCAGGGGTAAGCATCAATACTTCGCAATCTTCCAGCGTTTCGATAAACATCTTGCTGGGCTTGCGTTCCTGGAAGCTGGTAATATCGCTTACCCACCAGCCCTCTATCGCAAATTGTAGGGTGACTTCATCGCCTTTATCATCGATATAATAATTACGGATACAGCCTTTGTTGATATAGCTTTCGAAGTTGCAGATCTCGCCTTCCTGCAGCAAAAGGGTTTTGCGGGGCAGCTGCCGGTATTGCATCAGGTCGTTGAACAAGGCCTGCTCCGCGGCGGTAAAGTCGGCATATTGGCTAATGGACCGGTTGATGGCTTCAAACATAACCCAAAGATAAAACAAGATGCCCACTGCCGGATGGGGATCTTGCCGCTTACTACAGGCGGCAATAATTTTATGTATCTATCAATAACATTTAATGTACTCCTCCTATATATTACTGTGCAAAACTGTACTTTTGACCACCCATACACGAGGAAATATTTAACCATGCGCTTACTGCTTATTCTGGTTTGCACCTTTACTGTATTGCTACCCCGGAGCGTACGGGCGCAGGATAGCACCAACTACCGGCATATGGTCCGTATTTACGAAGACAACGACCTCATCAAATTGCTGGGAAATACTTCCGATAAAGGCTATACCAATGGTACCCGGCTGGATTACTACTATGTAAAGAGCCACGATTCCCGTTTCTTCCTGGATAAGCTCATGCCCAAAGCAGGCAGGGAGGCTGTCAATACCTTTGGTCTGAGCCTGATGCAGACCATGTTTACACCCGAAGACCTCAAAGCAACGGAGCCTAATGTATCGGACTGGCCTTATACCGGTGCACTCTTTCTTACTCATAGCCTGCACTCGTCCAACCCGAAGAAGAAGTATAACCTGCAAACGGAGCTGATTGCCGGTGTGATGGGTAAGGCTTCTATGGCCGAACAACTGCAGAAAGGTATTCATAAGCTGATCAAGTCCGATGAGCCTATGGGCTGGGACAAGCAGTATCCTACCGATATCCTGCTGAACCTGAACATTGCCCTCGAAAAACAGCTCTGGCAGTATAAAGGTATCCTCGAAGTGATGGGCGGAGGGCAGGTAATGGCAGGGACGATGCTCGATGGCGCTTCCGTATTTGGCCAGGTGAGGATCGGGAAAATGCTGCCTTATTTTGACGGGCTGATATCGCAATTCACACGCCCTTTCCGGCAAAAAAACAAGCTGCAATGTTACCTGGTGGCCAGGCCGTCCCTGGAATGGGTAGGGTACAATGCCGTGCTGGAAGGAGGCATCTTTAATGGTAAATCGGACTATTACAAAAACAAGGAACAAACCATAAGCCCCAACCACAGCATCTCCAGGCGGCTGGACCTGGGTCTGGTGCTAGGTTATGGCTGTGTCAGCCTTTCTTTTACGCAACGCATTATGCCCCGCCTTGTAGATGGCTTGTACCACGAGAGGCTGGGAAACCTATCGCTGTACATTGCCTGGTAGTGTCACAGCTTAAGGCTGAGGCTGAGACCGCTTGCCCCGTCAAAGGGAGAAAAATAAGGTTGCAGGGAAAGGTTTTTGCTCTTTTTGAGCTTCCGGTGCAGCTCGGGTACGAGGATACCCGATGTAGCGCCTACGATCATACCCAACATGACATCCGTTTTGAAATGCTTGCCGGCACGCATACGGTAATAGCCTACCAACCCGGGCGGTATGGTAGCGGCAGTATATAAGGCCAGTCTTTGCCATCCCTTTATATGATGGTAATCGGTAAGCACTTTAACGAGGAAAAAGGTAGAAGTGGCGCTGAACGATACGTGACCGCTGAAGAAAGAATTGCTCCTGGCTATGCCGGTCTTCACCGACATTGGTACTTCGGGGTTATAAGTAAGGGGCCTGGCCCTGCGTACGGAAAAGGCGGTGGCAAAATAAACGGCATTATCTGCGGCATGGGTCACGAGATACATCGTCAGCAGGTCCAGCCAGTCTTTCCGGATGTTCTTATCCAGGGCGAGCAATATAGGACTGGCGATAGAGAAATTCAGGAAAAAATCGGAACGGGATTCCGATTGAGAAAAATTAGCCGGGTTGTAAAAAGCGGCCGAACGGTCAAAGCTGTTGATATTGGTCGGATTCAGCTTTAATACATCACTTTCATTTAAGGTCGCCACCTTGTCCAATTGCTTGAAGCCAAAGAAAGAAGCCGTCATAAAGGCAAGCGAACCGGGAAGCTCATATTTCAGGTTCAGCTTGTAGATTTTGGTATCGGGTTTCAAGGTATCCTGCTGGCTGTGGGTCAGGAGAGGCAAGAGGAACAAGCTATACAGCAGTATGGTTTTCTTCATAAAGGAAATAAGCAGATGGGTAAACATCGGGATATGGAAAGGTAAAAATAAAATAACCTTGCCGGATGATCCTATTTTTATAAATGATCGGGCTATCAGGCCCGGGCCTTTGCCATGTGAAGGCAACCTGTAAAAACGTTGTTGTGGCCCTGGGTAAGGCACAAAAGCAATTTATCAAAGTGGTATTCTTTTGTTGCCTTTAAAAGATATATCTTAGTTCTGCTATTTATTATAAGGTGCTGCACTTCCAAACCAGGATAAAATCAGGGATCCGTTACGGATTAGCTTACCTCGTGGTATCGGTGGTTTGCACCCTGCTTATCGTGGCAGGCAACGACCTACTTTTTGATTCCGTCCACAGGGGAAATCTTTGCGATACCATATTGCAATTGGATTACGAGCAGTGGCTGCCCGTATGTGCGGCAGCATTTGCCTTTTTATTGCTCGTGTACCTGTTGTTTGCCAGGTTCCTGCTTCACCGGTTGCCGTTGCCGGTTGTTGCCTTGCTTTGCGGTATCATCAGCATCGTCATTGCCCTGATCCTGGGCATCATCCCATTTCCTTTTCCCTATCAGAGCTGGTATGAGCTTAAAAACCTGGCTACCTTTTTTATTGCCGGGTCCCTCTTTGCCCTCTTTGTAGAACTTATGGATTGACCTTTACAGCCTGTTCTGCTATCCAGGATTGCAGTAAGGCCCCTATCTGCGGGCTCTCGATCAGGAAGCCGTCGTGCCCGTATTGCGAATCGATCTCCTCGTAGCGGCAGGACGGTAAATGGGCTGCGAGCTGTCTTTGTTCCTGCGGCGGGCACAGGATATCGCTGGATATGCCGATCAGCAGCGTAGGTTGCTTTATGTCTTGTAATACTGGTGCTACAACACCACCGCGGCCCCTGCCGAGGTTATGGCTGTCCATGGCTTTGCCCAGGAGGTAATAGCTGTAAGCATTGAACCGGTTCACCAGCTTGTCGCCCTGGTAATGGATATAAGAGCCGGCTTTAAAATGGTCGGTCTTTTCCGGGTCGGGGTCGGTTTGTTGCTGTACCATCAGCTCATAATTGCGGTAGGTAAGCAACCCTATGGCCCTGGCCGCTTTCAGACCTTTGGCTCCGGCATCGGCCCTTTCTTCTCCGAAGCTGCTATCGGCTTCCAGGGCTATCCGTTGCGCGGTGTGGATGGCAATACCCCAGGCGCTTTCGGCTGCCGAAGTGGCGAGTAAAAACAGTCTTTCTATACATTGCTGTTCGAGCAAAGCCCATTCCAGGGCCTGGTACCCGCCCATACTGCCGCCTGCAAGCAGGTAGATCCGGTCGATGCCCAGGTGTTGCCGCAGCAGGGTATGTGCCCGCACCATATCGCGAATGGTTATTTGCGGAAAGCTTTGGTAGTAGGGTTTGCCGGTATGTTGATCGATGCTTAAAGGCCCGGAGCTGCCGTAGCAGCTGCCGATAATATTAGCACAAACGATATAATAACGTTCGGGATCGAGCACACAGCCTGTGCCTACCATGCCTTTCCACCAATCTGTAGCATCGGCGTTGGCCGTTAAGGCATGGCATATCCATATTACATTGTCGCCTGCAGCATTCTTTTTACCGTAGGTAGTATAACCGATATGCAGCTCAGGCAGGCTTGCGCCGCTTTCCAGTTCAAACACTTTGTCGTAATGATAGCTATGCTGCATACTTTAATTTGAAGAGAGATTCATTGTAAGCGCAAAAGTAATGGCTTGTTCTTTATTTTTACAGTAAAATCGATTTTATGCCTTCCATCCATATTCAGTACGATATCCCCAGCCGTACTTTTACCGCGGTTGACGAAAACCGGAACCAGGTCAACTTTCAATCCGTGCCGGATGGCACCAAGCGGCCGCAACTGTATGGTCTCAGCCATGATGTAAGACCCATGCAGGCCCTACTGATGGCCCTGGGCACTTGCAGCGGTATCGATATCGTAGCGATCCTCGAAAAGCAAAGACAAGTATTCGACAGCTTCGCCTTAACCATAACGGGAGAAAGGGAGCAGGACAAGGTACCGGCGCTATGGATCAAAGCCCATGTGGATTTTATCCTGGAAGGGGCGCTGGATGCAGACAAGGTGCAAAGAGCGGCGGCATTGTCTATCGATAAGTATTGTTCGGTGGCCGAGACCCTGCGCCGTGCCGGTTGTGCCATCAGCTATACAGTACACCTTAATGAAAAGATACCGCAGGCCTAGCCTGCACCTGTTTTACACTGTTTATTTTTTACTGTTTAAACAACCTTATATGGACCCAATTACAAAAGCCATCCGCATCCAGGCTGAACGTAGCGGACAGATGGAGCATTCTGTACCCATTTACCTCACCAGCAGTTTCTGTTTTGATAATGCGGAAGAGATGCGGGCCACTTTTGCCGACGAGCGGGAAGCCAATATTTACAGCCGCTTTGTGAATCCCAATGTAACGGAGTTTACCGATAAGATCGCTGCGTTGGAGGGAGCCGAAGCGGCTTATGCTACCGCTTCGGGCATGAGCGCTATTTCTTCCGTTTTCCTGGCCCTGATGCAGCAAGGCGACCATTTATTAAGCTGCAACGCCATATTCGGCAGCACCCATACGGTACTCAATAAGTACCTGCCCAAATATGGTATCAGTTGCTCTTATTTTGCTGCCGACCGGCCCGAAACCTGGGAACAGGCCATACAGCCTAATACCAAAATGATCTATGTAGAAACGCCCACCAACCCAGGGCTTGATATACTGGACCTGGAACTGCTGGGACAGCTTGCGCGAAAGCATAACCTCTTGTTGGTGGTAGATAATTGCTTTGCCACGCCTATAGCGCAACGGCCCATACAATATGGCGCCGACCTGGTGATTCACTCGGGTACCAAATGGCTGGATGGACAGGGCAGGGTATTGGCGGGTGTGGTTGCTGGCAAAAAGCATCTGATACAGGATATTTATCTTTTTTGCCGCAGCATGGGACCTTCCTTGTCGCCTTTTAATGCCTGGATACTGAGCAAGAGCCTGGAAACGCTTGATGTGCGTATGGAGCGGCATGCAGCTAATGCTTTATTCCTGGCACAGCAACTAGAGCAGCACCCTGCACTTAGCGGATTGAAATATCCTTTTCTGCCCTCGCATCCGCAATATGAAATTGCCCGGAAGCAAATGAAGAACGGGGGTGGTATTGTTTGTTTTGAATTGAAAGGGGGACTTAATGCCGGCCGGCAATTCCTGGATAAGCTGCAGATGCTTTCGCTTACCGCCAACCTGGGCGATACCCGTAGCATAGCATCACATCCGGCAAGCACGACCCATGCAAAATTAAGTGAGGCGGAAAGACAGGCAGTGCGCATTACGCCGGGGCTTATCCGTATCTCGGTGGGATTGGAGCATCGAGACGATATTCTGGGAGATATTGTACAGGCCCTGGATTAAGGGCTAAGAAGCGCAACATATATTATTAGCAGCCGCAGTTTTTACTGCGGCTGTTTTATGCATTAGGGAACCGTTTTAGTTTCTTGAAAGATCTTCTTCGCTCAGCAATTCGGTGAGGTGCTGGTTCACCGAAAGCAGCTCGAGCATCTTTTGATATTCGGCAAGATTTTTCAGGTAAAACTCGGGATTGCTGAGTAGGGTACGTACCTGTTCCTGCTCTGAATGATCGGTGGTTATTGATTGTGGATACATATATAGTGTGGTTTGAGCGCTAAAGTAATTTAATTATTTCATAAAAATTTAACAGGGTAAGGGCCAGGAATTATTTCAGGGTTACCCCTTATACCAAATGTGGCGCATTTATATACACAAACCAGGTAGAAATACCTGGTTTTGCTTTGGGAAAGGGTAATTTGTTACCCTCAGTGCTACCGGGATCAGGTAAGGGGCATGGTTTTTACTGTTTTTACATGCCATGATAATGTGTTGCTTTTATACATCGTAGCATGTTCCTGCTTTTGAGCATAGGCTGGTTATTATTGTCCGGGTACTGCGTACGTCAAGGTGTAAAATGTGCGCTCATATAAAGGCAAAAAGCAGAGGGCAGGCAATAATTCATGAAATGATTGCAGTAATAATGCAAACGATCGGGATAGGAAAATCTAAACGCAATGGCTAATCTATACTTATTCCTATCCATCACCGGGAATCTACTTGCCCATATGTATTTTTACGTACGTAAAAATATGTTCCCCGGTTTTGTTGCAGATCGATTTCGGGAACATTTTCCTGAAAATAAAAAGCCATAATCTATACACTGAAGAAATGTTATGATTAAGATATGAGTTATTGATTAATATTAACAATATCTTCTATTGGACGTATCTGTTTATCTCTATTTTTGCCACTCACCTTAAAACCCACAATTAATGAAAAAGAGAAAAATCGAACTCCAGAAAAAACTATCGCTGCACAAAGAAACTATTGTACAGATTAGTGATGCTCAACTGAGCCAGGTAGCCGGCGGTGCTTCGGCAGCGGCTTGTCCTACTTTTAATGCGGCTTGCCCTACACCGGCTACTGCCTGCTTTATCTGTCCGCCGATCTCTGAAAAGAACTGCCCTACCAATGACGCGGCTTGTCCTACCGAAATCACGGCTTGTTTTATTTGTCCGCCCCTGACCCAGAAGTGCGCTGAATAAACACTGCCGGTTCTATTGCAAAATCCCTGCTCTATCCTGGAGCAGGGATTTTGTTTTAAAGAAGATGATTACAAAAGGAATGGGCACCTGTAACAAAACGGGGCATCAACAACCGATTAATGTTACCGCTGGGCATTTTACTTCCGTCTCGAAAGGGCAGAGCTGGGTTTCAAACTGGCAAGGGTATATCAGGCTGCAACCAACGGCTGTCCTGCATTGCAGGTTGGTGGCGCCGCCTTTTGCCTGTATCATGCTGTTCCTGTTCAACGGAATAATGATCTTCTTCTGTAAAGAAAGTTTGGTGTTTAAGCTTTTCCTTTTCATAAAATACATTGAGGATGAAATCCAAAGCTATAGGCTATTACTGCAAATTTGCTGCAGTAAGTACTATTGGTGTTGAAAATGTAGCATGCAACCGTTTCCTCCTTACGGGTGTTAAATTGATCTTGTGATAAAACGGATGCCGCGGCACGAAGCCAAAAGAAATGTGCCGGGTCAAAGCGGATTTCAATAAGAAAGCCTACAGGAAGACCTGAAGGACGACGAATATCTATCACCAGGAGCTGCATCGGCGCCGGCCGCTATATTTGCCTTGAAAAACAAAGGAAAATTTTTATCATGAAAATCCAGAACCCACAGCAGAAACCGCTACCCGAAATATTGTCGCAACTGGCGGTAAAATATCCCGGCTCCGTGATCAAAAAGCCTTTCCTTACCCCGACTACCATTATTGCGCCAAAAGGTAATTTTAAATTCCTGGTAAGGGACAAAAGTACCTTCCTGCGTATCGATTTTATTCCGCCGGTGCTGTGGACCATTGCAGCTATCCTGCTCAGTATGGTCTTTATATCTGCGGTACTCAGCCTTATTTACGGCCAATTCGTATTTGGCTTTGGCGGTGTGCTGTGGATCATACTGGCCTTGCTTGTGGTTAAAGCTATTTTTAAAAGCAGGAACAAGGGCCAGTTCGATGCATTTTATGCCGATGTGCAGCAGGCCGTCAGCAGCGACGAACAATCCTCCATATTCTGATAGTGTGCTGTCCTGACCGGTTCCGAAATAATTATCCCGAAAGCCTCTATAATACAACTATCCATCAAATACCCGCAACTGCGGGTATTTGTCATTTACGACGGGCCGGTATTACGATTTTATTGAAGTATTTTTGTTCCGCACCCCCAAAATACATGAACCAGACCCATGACTGATCTTATCGCTGCTCCCAAAAGCCACCCGGTAACGAGGCTTACTGCCTTATGGGCCTTGAATGAGTGCGGCCTGGGTGGATTGATGTTCGCCCTCAAGATACCGCTTACCGGGATCTTTGTCGGTGGCTTTGCCCTGATCCTCATCGGCCTTATTGCCCATTACAGTGGAAACGACTATAAGCAGATACTCCGGGCTACTGTGCTGGTGCTGATCGCCAAGGCAACCGTAAGCCCGCATTCGCCCCCGCCGGCTTACCTGGCCGTTGCCTTCCAGGGATTCCTGGGCGCCTTGTTGTACAGCAACATCCGGAACTTTACCTTTGCTTCCCTGTTGCTTTCGATTATAGCCATGGCCGAATCGGCCTTGCAAAAGCTGATCGTGTTGACGCTTATTTATGGCAAATCGCTCTGGATCGCTTTAAATAAGCTCTACGAAGGCATTGCCCATGATTTTGCCTTACCGGCAGCGTTTACTTTCAGCTATGTGCTGATAGGGCTGTATCTGCTGTTGTATATCTTTTGGGGTGTCCTGGTAGGGCTGTTTACGGCCCGGCTGCCCCGGCTCATCCGTAGCCATACGGAAGTAATACTGGCCTTTTACCGGGAGGGTAAAGATAGGTTGCAGGAACCGGAAACAAAGGCGCTTAGCCGCTTCAAAGGACGTCGGTGGGTCGCTTTTGGCCTTATCCTGGTCTTTATTATCCTGGTTTTCCTGTTCAGCAACCAGTATAAGGACTATGCTATATTATACGTTATTGCCAGGAGCCTGGCAGCGGTCCTCCTGCTCTTTTTCGTGCTGCGCCCCATACTGACCTGGCTGATCCGGCGCTGGCTGAACAGCCGGGATGAGTCAACCCGGCAAGGCGCTGCCGAGATCATAGGTATGATGCCATCGCTCAGGCGGTTTTTAAAGCCCTCCTGGCAACTGGCTACCCGGCATGCTACAAGAACAGGAAGATTGCGTTACTTTATCTTATCTATGGTTATTTTTACATTGAATGAAAAATAGCACTTCTCCTATTTATATACTTACGGGCCCTGTGCGCAGCGGCAAAACAACGCAGTTGCAGCAATGGCTGGCAGGGGGTATTCGCGCTGCCGGGATCCTTACGCCCGATGTAGAGGGTACCCGGATGTTGTACGATATTGCCACGAAAAAATACCATGCCTTTGCCGTGGGCGAAAGCTATGGCGGGGAAAAGGTAAGTGTAGGCCGGTTTCTTTTTGCTAAAAATGCTTTCCGGCAGGGCCAGGAGATTCTGGCACGGCCATTAACACCCCAAACCGAATGGATGGTAATCGACGAGGCCGGCAAGCTGGAGATAGAACAGGGAGAAGGCTGGGAGCCCATGGTGCTGCGCCTTGTGGCCGCTTACAAAGCCGATCTTTATAAACGGAACCTGTTACTCGTGATCAGGGACAGCCTGCTGGAAAAGGCCCTGCAAAAATACGGACTCAGGGATTGCGCCCATATTATCGATAAACTACCGGTATCATGATGGAAGGCTTAACCGGCATCGTGGTATGTGGTGGCAGAAGCAGCCGTATGGGGACCGACAAAGGTGGGATACGGTACCGGGAGCAACCGCAATACCTCCACGTCGCGGCTATGCTGCACCCCTCTTGTAAAGAAGTATATCTCTCGGTGAATGAGCAGCAGCAAGCAGCCTATGGTGGAAGCGCATATCCCTTGCTTACCGATCATGGAGAATACCGGAATATAGGCCCTATGGCAGCTTTGCTTATTGCTGCCCGGCAATTGCCCGATGCTCATTTCCTATTGATCGGCTGCGATTATCCTTTACTGGAAGGGCAGGAGCTGGGAGCTTTTATGTGTACGCTCGAACCAGGGCTTTTTGCCAAGGCATTTTACAATACCGATGCCGGGATGTATGAACCGCTGCTTGCTTACTATTCGGCAAGGGCCGCACAGCAATTGTTAGCACAGGCTGCTTCCTGGGGCTATTCCCTGCAACGGTTCTTAAAGGCTTGTGAGGCAGACCGGTATTACCCCATGAATAAGGATAGTATCTTAAGTGTGGATGATCCGGAAACGGCGATATTGGTTAAAGAAAAGCTCGGAACAGGAAAAACCGGACGGAGTTAAAACAATACCATAACTATAGTAATTTTGAAACATGGCGCCATCTGTTATCGAAACTGGTATCGTAAGGATCAGCAATGGTATAAGCAGCCTTGCAGAAGATGTATTGGCTATAGAGGAACCCCTGGAAATCCAGGTTGGCTATACGGATAATGCTGGTAAGGCCGTCCGGCGGAGCATATCGGTTACGATGCGCACACCCGGTTGCGACGAGGCCCTGGCTGCAGGTTTCCTGTTTACGGAAGGGATACTCCGCAGCAGGGAACAGATGGCGCAGATCATTATCCCGGAAGAAAACAAAGTACAGGTCTGGCTTAGGGAAGGGGTACAGCCGGAGCTGCAGCATACGGAACGTAATTTTTATACGACATCCAGTTGCGGCGTATGCGGCAAATCCAGCATCGAAGCCATACGGACGGTGTCCTGTTTTAATAGACCTGGCGCCGCGCTGCAATTGCAACCGGAATTGCTGTATGGGCTTCCGCAAAAGTTGCGGGCGCAGCAGGAAATATTTGACAGTACGGGCGGCTTGCATGCTGCCGCTTTATTCGATACCACGGGCAACTTCAAAAGCCTGTACGAAGACGTAGGCCGGCATAATGCGCTGGATAAGTTGATCGGCGCTGCTTTCCTGCAAGGGGCGTTGCCGTTGGACGAGGCTATTTTATTATTAAGCGGCAGAGCCAGTTTTGAGCTAGTGCAAAAAGCGGTAATGGCCGGCATCCCGGTAGTAGCCGCAGTAGGAGCGCCTTCCAGCCTCGCCGTATCGCTGGCTGCCGAGCAGGGGATCACCCTCATCGGTTTTTTAAGAGGTGAACGATTCAATATCTATTCGGGAAAGGAACGCATTGTAAACAGAACGACAACATTATGAAAATAAGGATCAAAGGAAATTCGGTACGGTACCGCCTGGCCAAGATGGATGTAGACATCCTGACCAAGGAGGGCTATCATGAAGAGCAGACTTCGTTTGGCGCCAGCCGGCTGAAGTATGTGCTGCAACGGAAAGAAGAAGGCGATAGCCTCACGGCTGGTTACGACAACAACACCATCACCGTTTATATACCGGCGCTATTATTAAAAGACTGGGCCACGAACGAGGTCATCGGCTTTGATGCGCACATGCCGCTGAACGAGGACGAAAGCCTGTATCTATTGGTAGAAAAGGATTTCAAATGCCTGGACGATACTACCGAAGACCAATCGGATAACTATGATAACCCGAACCAAACCTGCTGATCATGGGAGATGAATTGTTGCCGGTACCCGATCCCGAAAACCCGGAACTCTTTACCGGGCTTAAGCTGGGTAAGATAAAACAAGCTGCCGCCGGTATCCCCGCGGTATGGTCCAGCTTTAAAATGGTGATCTCCGAGGCCGGGTTGCTACGCGGCAATAAGGCTTTGTTCCATTTAAACAAGAAAGGCGGTTACGATTGTCCCAGTTGTGCCTGGCCCGATCCCGACGATGAACGTTCGGGTATAGCGGAATACTGCGAAAATGGCGCCCGTGCAGTAGCCGACGAGGCAACATCCAAAAAACTGACGGCTGCTTTCTTCGAACAACATTCTGTATTCGATCTTTCTTTATTATCCGATTACGAGATCGGCAGGCAGGGAAGAATAGCGCAGCCCATGTACCTGCCCAAAGGGGCTTCCCATTACCAGCCCATCAGTTGGAAGGAAGCATTTGATAAGATTGCCATACAGCTCAACATCTTGTCCTCGCCGGATGAGGCGGTGTTCTATACTTCGGGCCGTACCAGCAACGAAGCCGCCTTTTTGTACCAGTTGTTTGTACGGGAGTACGGTACCAATAACCTGCCCGATTGCAGCAATATGTGCCACGAAAGCAGCGGTGTGGCCCTGAACGAATCGCTGGGCATTGGCAAGGGATCGGTAAAACTGGAGGATTTTTACGAAGCAGAAGTCATTATTATACTCGGGCAAAACCCGGGCACCAACCATCCCAGGATGCTTTCCGCTTTGCAAAAGGCCAAGAGGAATGGCGCTGTAATTATTTCCATCAACCCTTTGCCTGAGACCGGCCTTATGGGCTTCAACAATCCCCAGGCGGTAAAAGGTATCCTGGGTATCGACTCAGCCCTGACCGATCTTTTCCTGCAGGTAAAGATCAACGGGGATATGGCTTTATTGCAGGCAATAGAAAAGCTATTGCTCGAAGCCGAAGAGCGGGAGCCAGGTACCGTGCTCGACCATGATTTTATACAGCAGCATACGGAGGGTTATGCTTCCTTTGCCGAACACATCCGGCAAAGGGACCTGCAGGCTTTGTCGCAAGCCTGTGGCATCGATCTGGAGCAAATAAAAGAAGCAGCACACCTGCTGCAGGGCAAAAAGAAGATCATTGCCTGTTGGGCCATGGGGCTTACCCAGCACAAGAATGCCGTAGATACGATCAAAGAAGTAGTGAACTTACTGCTGCTCAAAGGTAGTATAGGCAAACCCGGTGCGGGTACCTGCCCGGTACGAGGGCACAGCAATGTACAAGGTGACCGGACTATGGGTATTTATGAAAAACCATCGAAGCGGTTCCTTAATGCTATTGCCGATCACTTTGGCTTTGAACCGCCGCAACAACATGGTTACGACGTAGTGGCCAGTATTAAAGCTATGTATGAGGGTAAAGCCAAAGTATTTATAGCGATGGGAGGTAATTTTCTTTCTGCGACGCCCGATACCGCTTATACTGCCGTTGCATTGCGCCGTTGCCGGCTTACCGTACATATATCTACCAAGCTGAACCGGAGCCACCTGATCCATGGCGAAGAAGCCCTGATCCTACCTTGCCTGGGCCGTAGCGATAAGGATATGATCAATGGGGAGAACCAATTTGTAACCTGTGAAAATTCGATGGGTGTAGTACAGTCTTCGCAAGGCGTGCTGAAGCCGGTTTCGACCAGGCTGCTGAGCGAACCTGTGATCGTAACGCGCATGGCCAGGGCCGTGCTGGGTGGCTTTAGCCGGGTGAACTGGGAAAAGTATGCACAGCATTACGATGCCATAAGGGATGATATAGCCCAAACCATACCAGGTTTCAGCAATTACAACAGGCGTGCCCGTATCAAAGGAGGTTTTTACCTGCCCAATTGTAACCGGGAAGGACAGTTTGAAACCGGGAGCGGCAAAGCACATTTCAACAAGGCCACACCGGTCATTACCCAGCTGAAAGATGGAGAACTGATGATGATGACGATCCGTAGCCACGACCAGTTCAATACCACGATATATGGATTAAACGATCGTTACCGGGGCATTTACAACGAGCGCAGGGTGATCCTGATGAACCAGGCCGATATGAACCAGCTTAACCTGAAAAGCGGCGATGTGGTCGATCTGTTCAACGACTACGGAGGACGCAGCAGGGTAGCGCACCGTTTTATCGTAGTGCCGTATCCTATACCGAAAGGCTGCGCCGCTACTTATTTTCCCGAAACCAATATATTGGTACCGCTCGACAGTGTAGCCGATAAAAGCAATACACCTACCTCCAAAATGATTATACTCCGGGTGCAAAAACATGAAGACCTGACGGCATCCTTCGATCTCCTGGCTTAGCCCATAACACTGGCAGCCTTTCAGGCTTCCACCCATTCGGGAGTCAGGAGGCTGCTTGTGGTCTGTAACAGTTGGCGCAGCTTATCGATCTGCATATCGAAGGTTTCCATCATCCATTCGGAATGCTCCATTTTTTGGGCCGTTTCCCTTGTTTCCCGGAAAGCGTCAAAGGCGCCTAAGCCGAAATAAGCTTCGGCACGGTTGATCTGTATCCAGAATTTCTGGTCATTGTTATAGGCACGTTGTGCTTCCTGCTCGGTAGGGTCCGTAAGAGGAGGTAACTCTTTGCTTTCCCGTTTGGTGATCTCTTCCCAATCTTTGTCGCAAAGGTACAATACGCGTTTCCGGGTATAATTGGCATAGATCATATCGGCGATCTGTTCCTCTTTGGTGGCACAGAGCGGGGAATTGGCGCGGCAGTTGAGGGTGAAGGCCAGGTTAATGGCATTGTAGCGGTTGTTGAGGAGGTAATAGCCCCTTTGGAAATAAAGGATCGCATTGCTCAGGTGCTCTATACCTTGCCCTTCTTCATACAGCTTCTTCTCGATAGCCCCAGCCAGAGAAACCGTCTCGGCATCATTGGTATGTTCCAGGTCCAGCTTATCCAGCAATACCAGGGCATCGGACAGGGCTTGTATCTTATCGGGCAATTGGGCTTTATAAGTGGCCATGGCCAATCTTTGTATCAGGTAGGAATCATTCACGCAGGTTACTTTATCTTCCGCGCCTTTACCTATATTCAGGGCCGATTCAAACAGCTTTTTAGCCAACCGGAAATCGCTGTTGTCGATCGCTTCTTCGGCCTCATCTATAATAATAGAAAGGGCCTTGCCTGTTTCGGGGCTTTGTGGCACAACACCTCGTGGCGTCCCGTTGGATGCTGTTATAATGTTTTTTTCTATTTGCTCTTTCAGCGAAGGTGGGGTTAGCTGGTCCAGGAAGGTGTATACCGGGCTATCGGGGAGCCGGCTGTCAATTACTCCTTGCAACACATTGCCCAGTACCCCTCTGAACCGCTCTACTTCGTCAAAATCGATAGCATTGCCCAGGTGGGTATAGCTATTGATTTTGATATGGTTCAGGTCGAAAGGATAGCTCATTTTATCTTCCGAAATAACGATCGTGGTATAAGGTCGCAAGGCATGCCTGATGCCCAGCTCGTAAAAGGCGTTGACATTGGCAGTGGAAAGATCGGCGATCACCACATCGGCCTTCAATAGCTCGTTGTACATCGGTACGTCAATAGTGCCGCTATGAATAATTTCATCGGCCCGTATACATTCAAGGCCCTTGCTTTCTACTACGGGTTTGATCAGCAAGCGATAAGATTTGTTGAGGTCCAGCATCCGGCCGGTAGCATAGTCGGTTTTCATTCCAAACCCCATGACGACAAAACATCGTTTCTTTTGAGCAGGCATTGGTTTTCAGGTAAATTTGGTTGAGAATAAAGATACAGCTTAAATTTATCTTTAAGGACTATCCATAGTGAATAGCAGGGAGCTGTAGGTACAATAGTATTTTTCTCTTGCTGCGGCGTAGCGAGCAATACATAGCCTTATAACTAAGGTCAGCTCGAGCGCAGTTGAAGGGTGGGAGAATAAACCGGAATGTAAGATTATTTGTTGCACACAAAGCGCACCAAGTCACAAAGAAAATCTAATAACTAAGGTCATCTTGAGTACAGTCGAAGGGGGAAGAGAAAAATTTTTGTCGTACTTCGACTGCGCCCAACAGGACAAAAATTTTGGATTATACTTTACAACTAAGGCCAGCTTGAGCGTACAAATGTCGAAGTTTTTGATAGTAGACCTGGAAGCTATTAAAGAACATTTCATTGTGTAAATCAGTGTGTAAACAAGGCGCTGACTTTTTTTCAGCGCCTTGTTTATTAAATTACAATAACATTCGAGTTTAATGACTCTGAAATTTTGATTCTCGAGATATCTTCCTCCATCAATGTATCTTTCAATCTTTCTAAAATATATTTTCGTCTAATCTACCATAAAGAATCTAATGATTTGTCCAATTTACTATTTAAGGAGTAATGTTAATCTGGATTCCGAATTCAGATTATGTCCTTAAGCCCCTATATCAGGACGGGCCTCAATATTAATTGGTGTATCTAATGACGAGATATAAGAAAAGAACCCTTGAAAAGCGCATAAGCCAGGGCTGCAATACTAATACCATAACTGTGGATATTGCAATATAATAATAAATGCTATTGTCTTTGAATGACAGTCCTATAAGAGGCCAATACCATAGAAGGTTGAAAAGGAAAAGGATGAAAATGAAAACAAAATTCATTCCTTGCCCATAATTGTTTTCGACCTTTATTTTTTGCATGCAAACTGGGCAATTGTCCACTGTTTGCAAACAATCCTTCAAAGGCAAAATATGTTTATTGATGAAAATATTACCTTTCCTGCATTTAGGACATTTCTCTTTCAACAGGCTTATTAATAGCAATGGCGTATGGGGTATGTGTGGCATTGGTAATTTTTGCCAAAATTAGCGCTGCGATAATCGATAAAAATTGATTGTTATCACTTTCTTGCCGAAACAGGACATTACTGATAATTGGAAGCAGTTACCATTTTCTTTATATCCATTATCCAGATTTTTCGCCCTTGTGTTTCAATGAGCTTCTCGTCTTTAAACTCCCTGAGCAGCCGTACTACATTTTCCCTTGTTGTTCCCGCCATATTGGCAATATCGTCCCTGCTCATATTAATGACAATAGGCTGCCCTTCAGGGTTGCCCTTCTTAAATTTCTCCCTGAGTACGATCAAGGTTATTGCCAGGCGCTCCCTTACTGGCCTTTGGGCAAATATGGTAATGCTGTTGGTTAATACGGTAAATTCATGACTGAGCATTTTTAGGAGCCTTGCCGATAGTATGGAAGATTGTTCCAGTACACTCAAAAAGTCCTCTTTGGGGATAAACATGGCAATGCAATCTTCAAGAGCCGTTGCAGAATCGGGATAACGTTCTGTAGATAAAACGGCATGATAGCCAATGAGCTCACCGGCATTTGCCACATATATGATCTGCTCTTTTTCGAAGTTATCTACTTTATACTTCTTTACTTTTCCCTCCAGTATATAGTAGATTCCTGTCGGCACCCCGCCTTCCCGGAAGATGGTTTGTCCCTTCTTATATTTTTCTTCCCGGGCATGCCTGGTCATTTCCTCGTAGTCTTCTGCCGGGAAACCGGTGAAAATGGAGTCAGAATGAAAATCCCATTTATCGATTGGAAAGATACCTCTCAGACTCATTTCCTAAATAATATTTGAACATTAAAAATTGATTCTTATCACTTTTAAACGTGATGGAATGTAAAATTCAGCGGTTGACTCCCTGATAACTTTGCACCTGCAACTTACAACAAGTTCCTCTAACTATTATGTATTATACAAGCAAGCACGAGTGGATCGAATATAGCGGCTTTACAGCCCTTGTCGGCATAACCAAAATTAAACTTACCGGGATCAATCATATACAAAGTGCCGCGTTTTGTGATGTTTTATCACATATGCAGCAGGGAGCCGTAATCGCTACATTTCATTCGAGCCACCAATCAATCGAAGTATATATGCCGGTTGATGGCAAAATCATCGATTTCAACAAAAAGTTGCTTGAAAATCCATCCAAGATACTAAGTGAAGACCTGGAAAGTATCTGGATCGTTAAGATCAGTCCTAATGCACCCTATAAACGAGAACAATTGCTCCAAGCGCATCAATACAAATCGCGAGAAAAAAACGGTAATGTCAAAGCACATGGATAGTCAGCTTCAGCAGCAAAAAGAGTACCTGAAAGCAGACCTCGCCTTCAATGACCTTTATCCTTATTCTATACAGGTATTGGCCCGGAAGCACTGGACACCGCTCAGGGTCGCACGGTTAGCTACAGATTTTTTGACCTCCGGCCATCCGGCCAAGATCCTTGATATTGGAAGTGGCGCCGGTAAGTTCTGCCTGGCCGGAGCTTGTTTTGCCCCAAGGCATTACTTTTATGGCGTCGAACAAAGAGGTCATGTTGTTGAACAGGCCAAAATCGCACAAAAGAAAATCGGGGTATCCAATGTTTCCTTTATACACGGCAATTTCACACAATTGAACCTCCGTCAATTTGACCACTTTTATTTTTTCAATTCCTTTTATGAGAACTTGAGTGATGAAGGCCGGATTGACAATGACATTGATTACTCTGAGGAGCTGTATCGTTATTATGTGCGCTATCTGCACAGCGGTCTTCAGTCTATGCCCATTGGAACCAGGATAGCTACTTATCATTCCCTATATGAAGAGATCCCGCTCAGCTATGACCTCGTGGATACCCTTGAAGGAGGCAATCTGAATTTTTGGATAAAAAGAGCGAGATGAAAAAAGTAAAACTCCTTTTTCAACCCAAAATCCTGGATACCCTTAAAGGCTATAATGCAGCGCTTTTTTTAAAAGACCTGATAGCCGGAGTTATTGTTGGCATCGTTGCCCTACCTTTAGCCATTGCCTTTGCCATTGCCTCAGGTGTTTCCCCCGAAAAAGGCGTATTTACAGCCGTTATCGCAGGTTTCATTATTTCGGCATTGGGTGGAAGCCGGGTACAGATAGGAGGGCCTACGGGTGCTTTTATCGTTATTGTGTACGGCATTGTTCAGCAGTTCGGCATTAGTGGTTTAATCATTGCCACGTTTATGGCCGGTTTACTCCTCATCGTTATGGGGCTTGCCAGGCTGGGGAGTGTTATTAAGTTCATCCCCTATCCGTTAATTGTGGGATTTACCACAGGGATTGCAGTCATCATTTTCTCATCCCAGGTGAAGGATTTTTTTGGTTTGAAAATGGGAGCTGTACCGGCCGATTTTTTTCTTAAATGGACTGCATATTTTCAGCATTTTACATTTGTCAACCTCTATGCAGTAACGATCGGTCTTTCTACATTGCTGATCGTAGCCATCCTGCCCAAAGTAACGCATCGGATACCAGGATCCCTGGTCGCCATAATCGTTACAACAATAGCGGCCCAATTGCTACGGCTACCAGTGGAAACTATCGGCAGTCGCTTCGGTACCATTTCTTCGTCATTTCCCCGGCCATCGTTGCCGAATCTGAACCTCGGAACAATTCAGCAACTTGTTGGCCCTGCCTTCACTATTGCCCTGCTTGGCGGTATTGAATCGCTCTTATCCGCTGTAGTAGCAGATGGCATGACCGGAGGAAAACACCGCTCCAATACAGAGCTGATAGCACAGGGAGCAGCGAATATATGCTCGTCTGTCTTTGGTGGTATCCCCGCAACCGGTGCTATAGCCCGTACAGCCACCAATATTAAGAATGGTGCTAAGACACCAATTGCAGGCATCGTCCATGCCATTACTTTACTCATCATCATGTTTTTTGCAGGCCATTGGGCAGCACTGATCCCTATGGCAACCCTTGCAGGCATCTTGATCGTTGTGGCCTATAACATGAGTGAGCTGAAAAACTTTGCCTCGATACTGAAGGGGCCCCAAAGCGATGCCGCAGTCTTGGTCATTACCTTTTCATTGACCGTGCTTGTGGACCTGACGGTGGCTATTGGAACAGGCATGGTCTTGGCGATCTTCCTCTTTACACGCAATATCATGAAAACAAGCTCCGTCCGGCAATTAACCGATACTGAAGATGAAACAACGGATAATGGGCCAGAGCAGTACTCCTTGCCTAAAGAAGTCAATGTGTTTGAGATTAATGGCCCTTTGTTTTTTGCGGCCGCTTACAAATTCCAGGATACCATCAACATTATAGCACAACCCGCAATGGTATTGATACTGCGTATGAGAAACGTGCCCATAATCGACGCTACCGGCATGCGCATTTTAAAGGAAGTTAGCGAAGATGCAAAAAAGAAAGGGACCAAATTGATCCTATCCGAAGTCAGCAGCGATCAAGTCAGAGCTGAACTAAAAAAGTCAAGGCTCCAGTTCAAGATAGGTAAAGCAAATATTACAGGTACGTTTGGGCAGGCGGTAAAAAGGGCCTATGAGATCCTGACCGCTTATCCAAAAGAAACATAGAGCGGGTAGTGGACATGAGTGAGTTATTATGCACCGGCAATAAAATGCAAAAAAACAGGAAATAAAAGTCTTACAATAACAATAATAATCAGGTATGAACGCAACACGGGATAATCTATTTTACACCAAAGACCATGATTGGATTCTTTTCACGGGAGCTGTTGCCTACATCGGTGTTGCAAATTTTAAATTGACCGGTATCCCTATGATTGACGATATCAGCTTATTCGGATATAAAACCGGTGATTTGGTTCATGAAGGAACATTGTTGCTTAATATACATTATAGGGAATATGTTATCCCCGTAAACGCGCCAACGACCTGCACCTTTCTTAGGATGAACATTATTATTGATAACGGATCATGGGATTTGATTACTGACGACCCGGAGGGAAAAGGTTGGCTTTTTAGGGTTGAACCCCGTCTTGAAGAAAATAGCCATCTGCTCCATCCAACCACATATAAGAAACAACTCCCTTACGCCACTAACGGCCAGCCCTAACATTCAAACATATGAGTGAAACTTTATCCGACATCTATCAATTTGTCAGTGACCAGCATTTTGACAACCTGTACCCTAAGCGAATGCGGCAGCTTTCAGGCAAACATTGGACACCTGTCCAAGTTGCCACATTGGCTTCCGGTTTTTTAGCAGAACAGGCAGGTTCCCGTATCCTGGACATTGGCTCCGGTATTGGCAAATTCTGTTTGGCGGCCGCGCAGCATAATTCCAATAGCCATTTCTTTGGTATTGAACAACGGAAGAAGCTGGTCCAACTTGCAGAAAAGGCAAAAAGGTCTATGGCTATCGAGAATGTAACCTTCCTGCATGGAAATTTTACCCAACTTGAACTAAACCAGTTCGACCATTTTTATTTCTATAATTCCTTTTATGAGAATCTTGTAGACGAAGAGTTTCACATTGACGAGAGCATCGAATACTCTTTAAGCTTGTATGAATACTACACCCACTATTTATTTAAGGCATTGGAAGGAAGGCCAAGTGGGACAAAACTGGTTACATACCATAGTTACCGGGAGATTGTGCCATCTGGCTATCGTTTGGTAGAAAGCCTCCACAATACATTATTACGGTGCTGGATCAAGGAGTGATCTTTAAATTACCTTAAACGCGTATTTATGACCATCGGAAAGAATATTAAGCAAATCCGGTTATGCCGGAATTATTCGCAGAAGTATGTGGCGCAAGTGCTGGGCACGAGCCATGCCAATTATGGCAAGATGGAAAATGGGGCCATCAGAATAAGCCCGCAAAGGCTGGAGCACATCGCCGCCATCCTGCAAGTGACGCTGGAAGAGTTAATAGCCCCCTTACAGGAAGCTCAACCAGAGGATACGCTTGTCAAACCTTAGCTTTTTAAATATGAGCTTTGGTTGTACCTTACTGCGATAGATTGCTTTTGCTTCGCATTTTATTCTATCCTTCATACTGTTCTAATGTAACAGGATACATCTTTGTATAAAGATGCATATAAAGATGCATCTTGGGTTGAAGATTTGTGGCAAAGCTATCAAACCAATCAGGCTTACGCGTATTGATATTCATCAATTGTTTCTTTGGGCAGTCTTGTATCTATCTGAATGGCAATGGGAAAGGCCCTTGATATTTTTTACCTTTGCAGCCAAATAAAGAGATCATAATGGCTGAATTACCTCCTTGCCCTCAGTGCAAATCGACCTATACCTACGAGATGGACGCCCTGCTGGTATGCCCCGAATGCGGGCATGAATGGAACCCCAATGAAAGCAGTGTTACCGAAGATGCTTTCGTTGTAAAAGATTGCAATGGCAATATCCTTGAAAATGGCGATACCGTAGTGACGATCAAAAATCTGCCGGTAAGAGGTACGCCGCAAAGCATTAAAGCCGGAACAAAAGTGAGAAACATCCGCCTGGTAGACAGCGATCATAATATCGACTGTAAAATAGATGGCTTTGGCGCTATGGCGCTTAAATCTGAATTTGTGAAAAAAGCCTAACCTGATCGGCATGGAACATAATACAGAAAAAGAAGCTTTACCCTTATTGCCTGATCTCATACGTGAGCTCTACAAATACAGCATTGAGAAAACCTACATAGCGGGCAGCACGATCCTGAATGAAGATGCGCACATCCGGTCCATTCCCATTGTTGTAAAAGGTTCACTAAGGGTTATCCGCACCGAGGAAGACGGCAGGGAGATCTTGTTGTATTACATCAAAGCCGGTGAAAGCTGCATTATGTCCTTCCTTGGCGGGCTGCACAATGAAACCAGTAAAGTAAGGGCCGAGGTGGAAGAAGATGCAACCATACTTTTTCTGCCGGTAGATAAAGTTGCCCTGTTTATAAAGGAATACCCGCAATGGCTGGATTATATTTTCCGCCTGTACCACAAACGCTTTGAAGAATTGCTGGAAATCGTCAATGCCATCGCATTTAAAAAGGTGGATGAACGTTTACTCGATCTGCTGCATAAGAAAGCGGAGCTGACACAATCCAAAATGATCACCATTACACATGAGCAACTGGCCAACGAGCTGGGTACCGCCCGTGTAGTGGTTTCGCGCCTGCTGAAGCAGCTGGAAGACAGTGGCGCCGTACAGCTGGGCCGCAATAAAATTACCCTTATGTAACCAAAGTAGCTGGACAGTTTTTTGAGTTGGTGCAGCTTTGCATCATCAACTCAAAAAACATGAATATATCAGGTTACACGGCGTCCGTTTTAATTGGTATCTCACTCGGATTGATCGGTGGCGGCGGCAGTATTCTTACCGTTCCCGTTTTAGTGTACCTGTTCGGGATAGACGCCGTGCTTGCTACAGTCTATTCTCTTTTCGTAGTAGGTACCACCAGCACGATCGGCTCCCTTTCCTATTTCAGGAAAGGGCTGGTGCATATGAGAACGGTCCTTGTTTTTGGCCTGCCCTCCGTTGCCGCTGTTTTCCTAACGCGCACCTATATCGTTCCCGCTATTCCGCAAAACATCCTGAACATCGGCACATTCACTGTAACGAAAGGCGCCTTGTTCATGCTGCTCTTTGCCGTGCTGATGATCTTCGCCTCCTACAGCATGATCCGGAAAAAGAATGAAGTGCAACCGGATGCTGATGCACAAAAGCCGTTCAATTATCCGCTGATCTTTGCACAAGGCATTTTTACCGGGATCATTACCGGCCTTATCGGCGCCGGAGGCGGCTTCCTTATTATTCCTGCACTTGTCAATTTGCTGAAGATGCCTATGAAAACCGCTGTAGGCACGTCTTTGCTCATTATCGCCATCAACTCCCTGACCGGCTTTGCATTTTCCTTAGCTCATACAAACGTTCAGTGGACTTTCCTCATCAGCGTAGCTGCCATAGCCGTATCCGGCATACTGATCGGCAGCTATCTTTCTACAAAGATCGACGGGAAGAAGCTAAAGCCCGCTTTCGGCTGGTTTGTGCTGGTCATGGGCATCTACATCCTCATTAAAGAAACCATTATTAAATAAAAAGCATTTACCATGTCGCAAGAACATCTTTACGAAGTGCATCTTGATTGGAAAGAAGGCAGGATAGGGGAGCTGTCATCGCCTGTATTGAACACAACCATAACCTGTACCACGCCACCCGAATTCCCAGGCGGCGTTCCGGGCATCTGGTCGCCGGAGCATTTGTTCGCCGCATCCATCAATAGCTGTTTCATGGCTACCTTCCTGGCTATCGCCTACAATTTCAAACTGGAGATGGAAGCATTTTCCTGCAAAACAATTATAAAGCTGGAAATGACCGAAGGCAGATACCAGATTACCCATGCTGCATTGTTCCCGGAAGTTACCCTGCCATCCGGCACAGATAAGGAGAAGGCCATCCGCGTACTGGAGAAAGCCAAAACAGGATGCCTCGTCACCAATTCCATAAAGTCGGTAGTAAGCATGGAAAGCGTAGTTGTGTAACCAAAGTAGCTGGACAGGAAAATAGAACAGCAGAAATTTGCCTCATCAAAATTTTAAGTAACAAAACATACAACTATGACAGTAGAACAGATCTATACCGGATGCCTGGCACAGGGCGCCTATTACATTTGCTCCAATGGAGCAGCCGCCATCATCGACCCGCTAAGGGAAACGCAGCCTTACCTTGCCCGTTTGGAGAGAGATGGTGTGCAGCTTAAATACATTTTTGAAACCCATTTCCATGCCGATTTTGTAAGCGGGCATGTAGACCTGAGCAAAAAGACCCAGGCGCCTATCGTGTACGGACCTACCGCAAAGCCGGAGTTTGAGGCTATTATAGCAGCAGACAAGCAGGAATTTTCATTAGGGAATGTAACCATAAAGGTGCTGCATACACCTGGTCATACCATGGAAAGCTCCTGCTTTTTACTGATCGATGAAAATGGAAAAGAAACGGCCCTGTTCAGCGGCGATACGCTGTTCCTCGGCGATGTGGGCCGACCCGACCTGGCGCAGAAAGCGGCTGATCTGACACAAGAAGAACTGGCCGGGCTGCTTTATGAAAGCCTGTACAACAAGATATTGCCTTTGCCGGATGATGTTACGGTTTACCCGGCACATGGCGCCGGCTCAGCCTGCGGCAAAAACATGATGAAAGAAACTGTGGATACTTTGGGCAACCAGAAAAAGATGAACTATGCCTTGAACCAACCCGACAAAGAGGCATTCATTAAAGCCGTTACCGATGGCCTGCTGTCGCCACCCGCATACTTCGGTATGAACGTGGCCATGAACAGAAAGGGCTACGACAGCTTTGAAGAAGTATTAAAGCATAGCATGAAAGCTTTAACCGCAGATGAGTTTAAGGTGGTAGCAGAAGCTTCAGGCGCTTTGATCCTGGACACGAGAAGCGACAAGGATTTTGCATCTGGATTTGTTCCGCAATCTATAAACATCGGACTGGATGGCGATTTCGCCCCCTGGGTGGGCGCGATGATCGTGGATGTAAAGCAACCTCTTTTATTAATTACCGAAGCAGGAAAAGAAGAAGAAGCCGTGACCCGGTTAAGCCGCGTAGGGTTCGATCATGTGCTGGGACACCTGGCCGGTGGATATGATACCTGGAAAAATGCCGGCAAAGAGACGGATCATATCAACCGCATCACGGCAGAAAAATTTGCCATGGATATGAAAGCGGGTGAAGATACAATCATTGACGTGCGCAAGGAAAGCGAATATGCTGCCGAGCATATGCAGGACGCTTACAGCAAGCCATTGGCATACATCAATGACTGGATCAAAGACATGGACGCCAATAAACATTTTTACCTGCATTGCGCAGGCGGTTACCGCAGCATGATCGCAGCGAGTATCCTACAGGCAAGAGGCTACAGGAATTTCACGGAAGTGGCGGGTGGCTTTAGCGCCATCAGCAAAACGGATGTACCTAGAACGGATTTTGTATGTCAAAGCAAAGTATTGAGATAATGCTGGTTTAAAATCAAAAAATAACAACCATGTTTGGAATAATCAAAAGCCTGTTCGGCCAGCCGGATAATAATGCCCTGGCAGACGTTATCGAAGAAGGCGCCCTTTTAGTGGATGTACGTACACCCGGCGAGTTTGCAGGCGGCAGTGTGAAAGGCGCGATAAATATCCCATTGAGTGATCTGGCTCACCAGCTATCAAAGTTTAAAGGCAAGAAAAGCATCGTCGTCTTTTGCCGGAGCGGCAACCGCAGCAGCCAGGCAAAAAGCATCCTGGAGCAGCACGGCTTTCAAAACGTAATCAATGGCGGCACCTTGCAACAGGTAAACAAGGCCGTAAACAAATAAAACCGACTGGAAGCAATGAAAAAGAATATGGGAACAGCGGATAAAGTGACCCGCATACTGATCACGATTATCATTGGAGTATTGTATTTCACCCATGTGATTTCCGGGACACTCGCATTAGTATCGGGCATACTGGCGATCATCTTCATAGCCACATCAGTAATGGGCTTCTGCCCGCTTTACCTGCCTTTCGGTATCAATACTTTTAAAAAGAAAAAATGATCGAACTCATCAAGCAGCCCTGGCCCTGGTATGTAGCCGGGCCACTCATAGGGCTTACCGTACCTGTATTATTAATCCTTGGCAATAAATCGTTCGGCATCAGCTCATCACTGCGCCATATCTGTGCCGCCTGTATACCTGCTAATATTGCTTTCTTTCGATACGACTGGAAGAAGGAAGTATGGAACCTGTTCTTCGTGGCCGGTATCTTGCTGGGTGGCGCAATTGCCATTAATGTATTGTTAAGCCCTGACATGATAGCCGTAAATCCTAAGCTGGCTAAAGAGCTTGCGGGCTACGGAATTACGCACTATGACAAGCTAGTGCCGGAAGATATTTTTAGCTGGCAATCCTTGTTTACACTTAGAGGATTTATCATGATGGTGATAGGTGGCTTCCTGGTTGGTTTCGGCACGCGTTATGCCGGCGGCTGTACCAGTGGACATGCCATTATGGGACTTTCCAATTTACAATGGCCATCTCTGGTTGCTACCATTTGCTTTATGGCAGGTGGCTTTATTATGGCTAACCTGATCTTACCCCTCATTCTTTCATTGTAACCTTTTATGAACATGCAACAAAATACAGATACCGATTTACAGCAAAGGGAGCTGGATGCCATGTGCGTTAATGAAAGCCGGCTGCAGCACAAATGGTATCATAACCTGAAGTACCTGGTAGTGGGGCTATTGTTCGGCATCATCTTCGTAAAAGCCGAGGTGGTAAGCTGGTTCCGCATACAGGAAATGTTCCGGCTGCAATCTTTTCATATGTACGGCATTATCGGAAGCGCTATAGCCGTAGGCATGCTATCGATAGTGCTGATCAAAAAGTTCAACGTGAAGACTATCTATGGAGAATCGATCGTATTTCACCCCAAGACTTTTAACAAAGGGCAGATCTACGGCGGCTTGTTGTTCGGCCTGGGCTGGGCCATAACAGGCACCTGCCCGGGGCCGCTATTCGCACAGATCGGTACCGGCGCTACCGTTGTGGGCATTACGCTGCTCAGCGCCATTGCAGGCACCTGGGTTTACGGGCTGATCCGGGAAAAACTACCTCACTAAATAACAAGTATGAATGCTTTGAAAAAATTGCTGGTAACGGCAATAGGGATAGGTTTTGCCCAAACTTTACCGGCCCGGCCACACCACAATGCCTGGTTCCGCACAACGGTAAGCTACCAGGTAAGCGAAAAGATAAAAGCCGATGCCGAATTGCAGCACCGGCGGCAGAATGGATTTGAAAACGACAATATGCTGGACCGCAACCTGATGTACTCCTTGAGGACATGGCTGCATTATCAACACAGCGCCAATACAGAATTCTCCATTTCTCCCTTTGCTTACTTCACCAATTACCCGGTCATCCAGAATGCCGCCGGCGAATCTGCAAAGCCTTTTCACGAGATCCGCTTTTCTGCCGCTGTCGATAACCGGAACGTTCTCATACGAAAGTGGGTCTTGCTGGAAAGAAGCGCTTTAGAATATCGTGTGCCGGATAACGGTACCGCCCTCATCCTGCGGTTAAGAAACCGTCTCGGGCTTCAATACCCGCTTACTTCACAGCTTGGACTATCTGTTTATGATGAGCTGTTCTGTAACATCGCCGGAAGTTCTACGGCGCATTTCTTTGATCATAACAGGATAGGGTTGATGATGGAATGCAAAATATCCAATAGGCTGAAATTGGAAACAGGTTATATCAATATCAACCGGTTACCACTCACAAACGATGTTCTTTTAACGGAGCATAATATTATGCTGAACCTTACTTTTCAGCTTAAACAGAAAAGTAAGAATAATCCAAAATGATAATGCGAAGAGAGGTTTAGAATTTGGGTACCAACGGTTTGCCACTTGTCTGTATGAAGGATTTTTAGCACAAAAGTTCAATAGAGACCCCATTGATAAACCTCGCACAAATGTTTCATCGAACCACGTCAGCCGCCATGTTGCCAGCCGATGTTAGCAGACTATCTTTTTTGTAATTAGTTAAAACGCTTTTCATTTTCACGCAAATACAGCATCGCCTCCTTCACTGCCTGCGTTGGATTTTTCGGATTAAATCCCAATTCCGTCCGTGCTTTTTCAATGTCAAAATCCTGCTGCAGGCCCGAAAACATTGCAATATCTTTTGTGGTCAGCAAAGGCGCTTTCCCGTTGATTTTGCTTCTGATCTCCATCAGCCAGGCAACGGTAAGAAGTATCGGTTTGGGAACAGCGGCCGGCAGTTTTATATTTAGTTCTGGGAACAATTCCTGCGCAATCCTGGTAGTGTCCTTGATGGACATGCATTTTTCATTCGCCAAGATGTAACGTTCGCCATTCCTGCCTTTTATGGCTGCACGATAACAACCTTCGGCTACGTCTTTTACATCAATCCAATTGAGGGTAATGTTGGTTTCGACAGGGATTTGCTTTTTCAAAATGAGGTTGATGATATTGTAGGAAACATTCAGCGGGGCAAAGGCTTCGCTTCCAATCATGGCAGACGGCAGCACGGTAACCAACTCTATATGGTGTTCTTTTGCGAGCTCAAAGGCGAGTTTCTCCCCATCATTTTTTGAATTGTAGTACATATCACGCCGGTCGAAATTGTAGCCGTTGCTTTCTCTTGCCGGTAATTGCGAATAATTAAGTGCTGCGATGGAACTTATATACACGATGCGTTTTACGCCGGCTTCAGCAGCAGCAGCTATCTGCAGTCTCGTTCCGTCCATATTGACATCGTAGATTTCTTTTTTCGGGTCTTTTGCCCAAAGTTTGAATGCTGCGCCCACGGCATAAAATGTTTCCACGCCTTGCAAGGCATTAACCATCGATGTTTTGTTGGTAATATCAGCTTGTACTACTTCACAATCCAGCCCCGAAAAAGGTGCCGTGTTTTTAATGTTGCGAACCGCGGCCCGCACGGGAATACCCTTTTCAATGAGCAATCTCACTAAGTTGTTACCCAAATGTCCGTTTGCACCGGTTACCAATGCTAAATTTTTGTGTACCATAATTTTTGATGTTTCATTACAGAACAAAATTCAACATTCGTATTTCAAAAGCACTTCACAAATGTTACTTAATAATTTCTTTACGTATCCGGCTCAGGCTTTTGGGGTTCATTCCCAAAAATGAAGCGATGTATTGCAGTGGCACATTCTGTAATATATGCGGATGGTCTTTCATCAGTTTCAAGTAGCGCTCTTCTGCCCTTAGCGTTGTCAGCTCTTTAGAGCGGTTTTCGTTGTACGAGAGTGACTGTTGGAACACACAGATACTGAAATCTTTGAAGGCAGCACTTTTTGAGGTAAGTTCATCCAAACCATTTTTGGTAATCCGCAGCAATTCGCATTCGGTAACACATTCCAGATTTTCGTTTGATTTGGTTTGATTGATAAAGTTGAAGTAGGACGTGATGAAACCCGGTGGACAATTGATATGCGTCGTAACCTCATCGCCTTTTTTGCTGTAATGAAACAGGCGTACATAGCCCGACGCTACAAAATACAAGTACTTCGGAATTTTTCCTTCTTCGTCAATCACACAGTTCTTCGGGAAAAACACCGGCTCAAAGTATTGAATGCAAAGATCCCTGTCGGTGGAAGACAATATGACCTGCTGTGCTATAAGATCGAATAGAGGTTCGTGCATATTACTTGTGATGATCTTTATTACCGCTATTTTAGCCCCCTTTGTTGTACTCGGTCAAGCACATCAAATTTTGGTTGAACAAAGTTAGCTTGTTTCCTAAGACTGAAAAGAATTCTATATCGGCGTTTTCCACTGCGATAAGCCAGTTGTAAAGTCTTTTTTCCGTTCGGTGTTAGCTTTCACTTGTCTTACAATCACGCTCTGAAACAGTGACAGTTCGCCAGAAGACAATGGGTACGAATAAAGCTTCATTGGCTAAATTGATTTAATGGTTGTGCACTTGTCTGAAACAGCTTTACAAGTCTAATTTATCTTTTAGGTGTAGAAAAATGGCTCATGAAAAGTGTCTTATTACGACGAGATATCGGGATATGGCTGCCATCGCTCATTTCCAGCAAAGAGTCCCCCACATTGAACTGGACAATGTGCCTGGTGGCTATGATATGGGATTTATGTACCTGTATAAATTCCTTTTCTGGAAGTATTTTTTTGAATTCACCGAGGCTGTATGAGCACAGTTTTTTGTCCCCACTGGACAGGTATATCCATGTATATACATTCTCACTTTCCAAACGGATAATATTCTCGAGATTTTCGAACCGATATCCCGTACTGGTAGGAATAGCAAGTTTCTCTGTCTGTTCCCTATGCTTAGGAAGTACTTTATCCAGAATGGTGGCGAATTGACTGATAGTTCCGGCCTCTATTCTTCTGCTGGCATTGGCGATGGCTGTTCGAAGTGAAGATTTGATAATCGGCTTTAAAATATAACCAATAGCTGCATAGTCAAAAGCCTGCTGCCAATAGGAATTATGTGCCGTAACAAAGATTACTTCCGCGCCTCTCTGTGGTACTGCATCCAATACGTTGAAACCCGACCCTTCCGGCAACATGATATCCAGGAAGATAAGCTGCGGATGAAATTCCTCGATAGCTTTAATGGCTGGGGTTACATCATGAAAAATGCCCACTATTTCTATGCCATGGTCCATTTCGAGAACTATTTCGCGTAGGTAGTCGGCCAAGGGCTTTTCATCTTCTATAATGAGTGCTTTTATCATAAAGGTCTTCTATGAAAATCTAATAATAACACGAGTCCCGGACACCGTGTTTTCTCTGTCGTACTTATCAATGATTTCATGTGTAATATTGATTTTGCCAGACATTTTCAGTACATGAATACGGTCGGCGATCAGGCTGTTTCCTCTTGAAGGATACGGCCTGGGTATTTTTGAGTTGATCTCGGCGGCGCGTATTCTGCCTATCCCATTATCATCAATAATTACTGTCAGGGTTTCATTGCTACCCAAAAAGAATATTCTTAATAACCCATCCCGGCCAGGCTTGCGATACAAGCCATGGTTGATGGCATTCTCAACAATAGGCTGGAGGATCATGGGGGGAATCTGCCATTGAACATTATTATTTAGACTCTTACGTATGCCGAATACTACCCGAAACTTGTTATCGAATCTATTACGCTCAATGTCGGTATACAGTTGCAATGCGGCTAACTCCTGTTGTAACGGAATGAGTTGACTTTTCGAAAATTCCAAATACATACGAATTAATTGAGCAAAGTCCTCCAGTAATTGCTCCGCCTCAGGTATCTTGTTGAACTTGAAATGGCTCCTTATCGCGCCAAGAGCATTGAAGATAAAATGTGGGTTCATCTGGGATTGCAGTGCCTGTAATTCCATTTGAGCTGCCTTACTCTTTAAATGGGCCTGAAGCTGCATCTTATGTCTTGTTCTTCGTAAACGCCATTCAAAAAAAAGACAAAGACAAACCACCGATAGCAATGCAAGGCCTACTTTTAGCCATAATGATTGCCACCAGCGCGGCATTATCGTTAGTCGAACAGTCGATTTGGCAGATATAATGTTCGTTTCATTTACCCTTGCCCGGACATAAAAAGTGTAATCTCCAGGTGGCAACAAGGGATAGGATACGGTTGGTGAGGAGGTACTGTGTAAGAAAAAATCAATGCCTTCCAGGTAATATTCATAACTTATATTCCCAAGGTAAGAAGCACTGTTAGTTTTGAATTTGAACGTAAGGTCGGATTTTTCCCAATTGCCCTTCCATACCTCTCCAGACGGGTAGGTAACGTGGGCGTAATCAATGGATACACCTGGCCGCTCTGAAAAATAGGGATCATTATAATTCTCGTTGGTCAAAGGAATATACAATATGCCATTTTTGGTTATCAACGTCATTTCTGTACTATCGGTGAGCAAATCATAGACCTCGTCATAAAGTATCCCTTTGATATTGGGTATGTATCTTTTAACACAATAATGATTATTTTGTAGCGTAAACAGTTTTAATCCCTTATCGGAAACCATCCACAGACCACTCTTCGACATTTTGATCATTTGGATTGTTTTTTCCGGAAGTGAGTAAGGTACAGTTTTGTTCCGTTCAAAAACGAAAGCCCCTTTCCCTTTAGCTTGTACGATAACATTCCCCATAGGATCAGTAATCATATCTGAAACCTGATACTTGCTGACCTGGTTAGGTGCCGTTAAAAGTACGGTCCCCTTTATCGTCTCTTTTTTCCAGCTTGTAATGCCATTGTCATTGGCCAGCCATAGCTCATTTTCCCTGGGTATTGCAATATGATTATATCGTCCCTTTATAATGCCGGTATCCATACCAGAGATAGTGTTGTAAGAGCATAATTTATCGTACAGTGAAAAATAGTAACGATCATCGGTCCCATCATAAAAAGCATCTTTAAACGAACCGGGTTCTTGACGCTTCGGGAGCCTGCTCCGGGAAAGCATATTTATCAGGCTGCCCCGGTGGTTTAAGTAAAACATTCCCTTTATCGAGGCAATGTAAAGTCCGTCATGTTTGTCTGGCAAAAGGGTTATGTTCTCCGGCGGCCTTTCGGGATGGATAACATCCGGTAACCGGATGGTGCGACGGTAGGTGCCCTGCTCGAATTCAATGAGATTACCGGCATCGTTCATCCCGTATTGTCTGCTGCCGATATCGACACATTTTATAATGTTTCCCGCTGACATCTTTTCCCTCTGCTGCATATCCCGGTAGAAAGCGGGGATAAGGTATATTCCATCATTGCGGGTACCGATCCAAATATTACCAGATCGGTCTTTGAACATCTCGGAAATATTGTTGTGGCTTAACATACTAGGAATAGGAAAACTGTCTATTACTTTCATATTCGTGTCGATAACAATCAGGCCCTTGTCGGTAGTAAAGCTGATAGAGTGGTTCAAGTGTTTGGCTGCGATGGTCTTAATTGAACTCATCGCCCTGATATCTAACTTCACCATGTGATGGCGTTTGCAATCGATATAAAGATATGTAGCTGGACCGATCTTAAAAAACACCTTATTACTAAAAAGAAAAGGCATGTTGTCGGTAAGCAGATAGTGTAGCCTTTTCATGATCTCCTGATCTACAGGGAAGGATCTAAGTTTATTCCTTTCAACCAGCCACAATTTATCAGCATCCCGGATCACAGCCCGTTCAAAATCGCAATAAATGATTTCACCCTTTTTTACCTCCCGGGACACATAACTATAAAAAGGGTTGGATCGGACACGCTCTTTGGTGATATATAGCTTGCAGTATTCTCCATTATTGAAACCAGAGAGACATATCTTTTCATCATTATCGGGATTGGCAACCGGGAAGATCTTTTGAGGAAGTGGGATGGGGGCAATAGTATGCAGCGAATCATTCTGCAGATAATGGGTACTTGTGTTAAAATCCTGCAACCATATTTTTCCGGCGGGGCCTGGGAAAACAGAAAATACATCATTCGTCGGCAGACCATCCGCTGCTGTAAAGCATCTGAATATTGCTCCGTCAAACCGGCATACGCCATTACCAGTAGCTATCCAAATATAGCCATCCGGCGATTGATGTATGCTGTAGATCTTATTGCTGCTCAACTCGTCCTTTATGGTATAGTGCACAAAAACAGGCTGCTGTCCCTTCGCTGCGGACATATACATAAAGAGGAAGAAGCATAGCAGCAGAAGACCTTTGGGCATAGTACAATGAAAGTCTTTACAACACCGAACATGGTAGTTCGTTTTTGTAAAGATAGGAGTTCAGATTGTTTATGACATGGACTACTAAAACGCAAAATTGTTTTTGCCTGACATTGCATACAAGTAATTTCTTTCACGAACTCTCAAGAACGATAAAGCTGATTTTTGATCAAAAGATGTATCTCCCGAACCGGTTACTGGTCTCAAATGACCGGTAAAAGGTCATTTGAGACCTTTCACTAAATGGAAGATTGGGTTGGCTGGCGTGACTTGTAATTTTATAAAAAATTAATTCTATGAAGAAAAAACATTTAAGCTTAAAAAAGCTATCTCTGACCAGAGAAATTATCACTCCAATGACCGTTAGTGATGAAAGTAAGGTGAAAGGAGGTGCCACGGCAGATGCGTCCGTCTGTGTTGCCTGTAATTCCGTGCCTGCAACCGCCTGTGGAAGTACCGTTACTCCTACAATCATTGACTGTCAGTTTACCTGGAACTGCGTTCCTAGCCAAGGCTGCACGCCAAGCAGGGATAAGTGTGCGTAATTTTTGGCAGCAAGTGTCTGTCAGGCATTCCTTCCACGAATATTTCATTAAACCAAATTTAAAAGCATGAAAATTTTGAGATTCATTTTCGCTTCTCTCGCTTTCTTTTTTGCCTTTGCATTCAAGCCAGGTACAGCATCGGCATCCGGCATAGAATTCAGCTATTCTGCCTTCTTTACTTCTCCCGGCATTCATATCATTGCATCCTATGATCATTATGTACGGATCGGCAACAGCAATCAATATGTAAACTCCGGGTCAGCAGGCTATGATCTGACCAATGGGCAAACAGTAGATGTTGTTACGGGAACGACAGGAATTGATTCATATAGTCTTTCCGGTTTAGGCATCACCACTTCCTTAGGGTCAGTATCGTTAAGTCCAGCTCAGATTGCTACCCTGAAAGCGGGTAGTCCCGTAACGGTAACGATCATATCTAAATCATATACAATTACGCCAATTATTGGGGATACATCTATTTTTAGTATTCAAGGATAACCAAGACCTGGCTATATTGCTTTTAGTAAAGAGCCATTTAATATCTAAGAAGAGGGTGCTCTACATTGAGAAGCACCCTCTTTAATGCTATAGATAATTGCGTTGAGGATTCTGTCACTCATAGTTTTGTTCTCCGGTTTCATGAAACATCTTTACAAGATTGAGCCAAAGTATTAATTCTATTTGCTCTTTTCTCTTGGAGCTATTTTAAAAATCCGGAGTTGATATTCCAACCTTTCCCATAAAAACTCATATGCAATAAGCACATATGGCTGGGATACTTTCTCATTGATAATCATAATTAACGAACAATACAATATAGAAATTACCATAATCGCCTGTATGTCATTCTCTCCTGTCAAAAAAAAATATGGCATAGCACATGAAAACCACCGCTCCAACTCATGGGTGCTACTTCTTTGCTCATATTGAGGTAAGGACAGGCGATGGAATAAACAGTAGCTTCCCAACTATCATTGCCTGCCTGCTTGACCAGGCTTAGCTCATTTTCAAAACGTACAAAAGTCGTCTTCATGGAGTCATCTATAACAACCGTTTTGGCTAGGCCATTACAAACAGGGAAGCAGTAAGCACATCGCGATGGCACTTGATCACGATCTTATTTACAATATCCCCGATATTCCTCTGGTATAAGTTACCATCAGCATCAAGCTATCTTTGTCCTTAAACTTTGCGAGTGTATTCTGCGGATAAGATTGCAAGGAATCCACACAAAAGCCGATCGCCGTATCTTTAAGCCCAGCAATATTTCTTTTTCCAGTTGTTGTCCTACCGGGTTTTTGTACCGCGCCACGTACCTACCCGGCTCCAAGATTCCCTCGTCTATCACTTCACCAGTAATTTCGCTCTGCGAAGATCGAAATACAAGTGTATCTTCCGGCAGGTACTATTATTAGTACCCTAAGCGGAGGTAACGGCGGTTTTGTGGGGAGTGAAACTCATAACACCAAAACAGTTGGGGATGTATTTACCGGTGATAATTATAACATATTCGACCAGGTATTGAACAGCAACACCGATGCAAGATTACCCAGGGCCTATCTGAATTATGTGCTCTTTGACGAGAACATGCATATCTATCCAGGCATGAGCGGGGCCTTTCAGGCCAATGGCGCCGGTATCTGGACCCAGATCCGCATTAATATCCCCCTGGAGTTACCAGTCAATGACTATCTTGCCGTATATTTGAGCAATGCTTCTAAAAACATTGCGGCTGACCAGTACGGCAATGTTTACTTTGATCAACTGGTAATCCGTTTAAGCAGGGGTAAACTAAAAGAGGAGGCTCATTATTATCCGCATGGTCTGCCTATAGCCGGTATGGGCAGTGTAGCCAATGGTTATGTAACGAACAGGAAGAAATACCAGAGCAACGAATACATCCAGGAACTAGGCTTGAACTGGATGGATTTTCAGGCCAGGCAATATGATCCGCAGATTGGCCGGTTTTTGGGCGTTGATCCGTTGGCAGCAAGTAAAGGACAAAAAGTCCAAAGTTCTTATACAGCTATGGGAAATAACCCCGGTATGATGATTGATCCGGATGGTACCTTTTCAAGATTTGGAGCTTGGTGGAGAAATATTGCCTGGGGATGGGATTGAGAAAGACCGCAATGGAAATTGGGGCGTCAATTTATCCTACACAAATTCTAGCGGAGAATTCGAATTCGGTCTTATTTCTAGTGGAGACAAACCAATGACTCTTCAAGAAACTGTAGATCTAGCAAAAGAGCAACAGCGGAATTTGCAGGCTGGCTTGGAAATGGGCACAATTAAAGAAGTTGCTCTGGAAACAGGTACTGTCTTCGACTGATATAAGTTGACATCGAAAACAATAATTAACAACCTCTGTCAGATTAAGTGTTAGTGATTACATCGTCTCTCGTTTCATTATTGACTTGCTTCAGAAAATCATCCCTTTTCCTTTGGGAAACTATAATCTCCGTTTGATCGCTCATCGTAATGATACCTCCTCGGCCACGCTGGTATTTTTCGATATGGGTCCTGTTGATCAGATGCTTGCTGTGCACCCTTATAAACCCATAGTCTTTCAGTAGGGTCTCATAACTTCCCAGGGCTTTACAGGTCAAAATCACAGGTCTGTTGGTGAAATGAAAATTAGTATAGCTACCCAGTGCCTCACACCTGATTATTTCATCAGACTGTACATAGATAAAGCCATCGGATAACGGCAGGCAGATTTTTTCCTGCGGACGGATCTTTCGTACAGATTGCATAAGCGCATTTAGCTGCGTGCTGAGTATATTTTTGTGCAGTAGTGCCTTGGCACGATCGATTGCCCCGATTAGCTCATTGATGTTGACCGGTTTTAAAATATAGTCCAGGGCATTATGTTTTATTGCCTTAAGCGCATATTCATCATACCCGGTCACAAATATAGTGTGAAAGGTGGGTGCCGGTATTTTTTCAAATAAAGTGAAGCCATCTTCGTGTGGCATATTGATATCGAGGAAGACGATATCGGGGCTAAGCTGCTTGATTTGTTCTGTCGCTTCACGGACGTTGTGCGCTTCTGCAACAATGGTAACATCGAGGCAATATCTAGTAATGAAATTGCGTAAGGAGGTGATACAATCCTCTTCGTCATCAATTAATATTACGGTCAGCATAGAAGTCTTTTTTGATAGGGAAAAGTATTTTAATGTCGGTGCCTGCAGGCTGGCCATCCGTTATCTTGTCTAAGATGCGGACGACAATGTTCGTCTGGTATAGCTGATTAATCGTCTCTATGCGTTGCCGGTTAATGCTCATTCCTACTGACTGATGGTCAGGCTGTCGGTTCATTCCGGCTTGCTGAAAACCAATACCATTATCTGCCACAATGCAGCAGAGCATTTGTCCCTGCAACTCAAATTGAATGCTTAATACTCCTTTCCTGTGTGTAAGGTGGCGGAGCCCGTGGTTGATCGCATTTTCAACATAGGGCTGGATAAGCATCGCCGGAATAGTCATTGTCCTCCGGTCAATTTCCGGGCTTAGAATTATGGAATAAGAAAACAAATTTTTGAACCGCATCATCTCCAGCTCAATGTACGTTTCCAGCATCGCCACCTCATCTGCGATCGAGATCCACTGTGACTGGGAGTTGGTCAGGGTATTACGGATAAACCGGGAAAAGGAGGTCATGTAATGATTGGCTTTACGTTCATCATGAATACTGTAATATGCCTGGATCGCGTTGAGTGCATTGGAAACAAAATGCGGATTGATCTGGGCTCTGAGGGCCTTCATCTCCAGTTCAGCCATTTGCTGTTTATGTCGGGCCGTCTTTCTTTCTTTTAGCTGAGCTTTATTGACCTGGTAACGGTAGCCCAGCATAAACAGGGCCAGCAAAAGCAGAGCTGCTGCGCTTAATATCCAGGGCGACCACCACCAGGGGCTCTCGACCCGAAAGCGCAACGAAGCAGGCTGGGGTGTCCAGGGACGATGGGGTGTCCTTGCCCATATCAAGAGCTTATAATCTCCTGGTTTCAGCGCGCTGAAATTAAGGGTCCTTTCTTTGGTAAATGCCGTGTCGCTGTTGCTTCCTGCCAATACATACCTGTACACTATATTACCACCGGCAGAAAATGAGATAGCAGTATAGGTCACGCGCAGGCTATTACTGTCAGCAGGTAATACTAAAAGCGGGTTCTTTGCTCTGGAGTAGGTGTTGTTATTGAAGGATTGAATGTAAATAGCAGGTACTTGCGTAATGATATTCTTATCGGTTAAGACCAGGATACCTTCAAAGGTTGCCAGGTAAAGCTGGCCATTCTTAAATGCTATATCATTTATGCTATTGCCGGTTATCCCTTCGGGCAAGGGATAGCTATGTACCATATAGGAGCCTCCCGGGGATCGCCTGATCCGGTTAAGACCGTTTTCCGAACAAGCCCATATATCACCCATCACACCATTAATGACTTTCTTGCAATTATTCCCGGTCAACCCTTCTTCTTTGCCCAGGTGATATGGTGCTGCACCGGTACCTGGAATAATGAAAAGACCGCTGGTACTTGTACCCGCTACTATATGGTTATCGGGAGTTACCGTCAGGGAAGTAATACGGCTTTGTCGGAGTACTGCATTATAGCTGTATGGATATACCCTGTCTTGCTGCCTGTAAAAGAGGCCATGTAATGAACCCATCCAGATAACACCCGAATGGTCCTGTTCAATGGCCGTAGTCCGATGCTTCCACAATGTTTCGGTTCTTTTTGAAGAAAAATGATAACGGCAAGCTTCATGCGAAGTACCAAACAGGAAGTAGCCGTCTTTAATGACCCCTGCTTTGCAAGCTCTTCTGCTAATCTTGCTATAGGCAGGCCTGTTTATGTGCTCCCTGATATATAAACCTATATCTCCTCCCGCAATCAGCGTTGTATCGTTGGGCATGTCTGAAAATAGCACCCTTTTCCTGAAACCGAAGGGTGGGAACGGGATGTGCCGGATATGATGACCGATCAGGTTCACATTGCCCAAACCATCGCCTGCCAATAATTTTCCGCCCGGAAGACTCCTCAGGGATAAAATATTGCTGCTGTTCAAGCCCGATTGTTGGGTGACCAGCAGGGGTGCAATGCGGGGCTTCAGATAAATACCTTCGCTGGCTGTACCTTGCCACAGGTTGCCCTCCCTGTCCAGCAAGGCACGATGGGTATAGATACCATTGGAAAATACGGTGTCTTTCATGACCTTTCCGGATCCTGTATCATAGATGTATATCCCGGTTGCAGAGCAGCACATGATATTGCCCCCGGGTAACCTGCTGAGCTGAAACATTTGAGCGGGAAAGGACACTTGTCTCTTTAACCGGAACCCATGTTTTCCAGGTTCCCACTCCTCCAGGACATAGCTCTTTCCCTGGTCTTTAAACAATATAAGTCTTCCGTCTGTATATAGAGCCGGAAATATCCCGGCTTTGGATACAGTCTGCCAGCTCCTGTTTTTAATATCATAGATACTTGATGATATGAACAGGTATTCTTTTGCCTGATGTACAAAATAATACTTGATTTCTTTTGAAAGCGAATCGTCGAATTGCAATTTTACCCTCAGCTTATTATCTTTTATGATGCCCATTTTACCGCCCAGAAGACACCAGTCGCCATTAATATCCGTAAACATATTCTCATAACGCAGCCCTTGTTGCTCGATCTGGCGGCACAAGCTATCGTTACTGCTGTTATACACTTTATCATCAAGAATATAGCAGGCCTTGAAATTGAAACAGGTTATCCACAGGCGGTGCTGGCTGTCTTCCCGGATGCGGAATATCTCTGTATCCGGAAGTCCTTGATCAAGCGAAAAATTCCTGAACTCCGAACCGTCAAACCGGCTTACGCCCTGGTCGGTACAAAACCAGATATAGCCTTTTTTATCCTGGAAGATGTCGTAGATAACATTACTTGGTAGCCCGTCATGTACTGTATAATGTCGCAATAGCGGCTTTTGTGCGGATGCAATTCCTTTACTGATAACAGTAAGGAAGATAAGCATAAATAGCGGCCGCAGATTGAGTAGCATAGACAGGTACAACACTGATTAAATACATAGTTAGCAAATTAATTGATTCTTGCAATGGCCGTTATCTTCAAACAACGTTGCCAGCATTATTTTAGAACTTTTTCGATCGGTATACTGGTGCAGTTATCGGAAATGCCGACTCGGCTATTGTACCAGGAACCCGGAAATCAATTTGTGTTTTGAGGACAATTTTTTAAGAGGCTATTTTTTGAAGCACCAACACATTTTTAATGATCCATTAAAAGTCGGCCACCGTAATTCATTAGGTTGTTTCGATTATGGAGATCCCCATGTGGCAAGATATCCCTTAAAACAACGCGCTTATTTGTTAATATAACTCGACTGTATAATTCCGGTAGGCCGGCTTTTCTTTTGCGTGTTTCTTGCAGCCAAAATATCGAAAAATGAATACACATCTTAGAATTTCAATGACCAGCCTCATGCTGGCATCAGTACTGGTTCTGTCCGGGACAAGCAAAGCGCAAACTACTACTATTGATTATGGTAATTCGCCCAACGTAACATGCGGAAGTCTTGGAACAGGAACGCCTATAACCGGAATTTACCATAAATCGACTGTGGGATATCAGAATCTTACTAGTAGTAAATTGTGGATGTACGGGTATCAGACTAACGGATCGCAGTATGAAATTACTCAAGATTTCATGTATGGTCATACCTACAGAATCACAGTTGAAGGGCAATCGGCATCGATAGATTTTAATAATTACGGCACTTCCAGTAATGCAAGGATTGAACTTGCGATGGTCTCGCCTTGGGTCAGCACTGCATGTGACTTTACGGGGACGGTGCCTGCTGCAAGCGGCAATTATGTAGGAAACATGACTTTTCCTTACAATAGCTACGCAACGGCCAGTTTTGATTTTACAATGACGGGTTATAGAAATGTCCTTAAAGTATCTTTTCCTGGTTCAACTGGTGTAATGGTCAATAATTTGTGGTTGAGAAAAATAGTGATCAAAGATATTAGTGTAAATCCTCCGACTTTTAATTTGACTGCAACCACTGAGACAAAACAATGTGGCGAAGAAAAACAGGTTACCTATACCATTGAAAATATTAACAATACTGCTGGCGTAACAGGTTATAAATTTCAATTGGTTGGTGGAGATTGGTTGTTTCCAAACGGAACACCTGCGCCTTCAATAATAAATTCTCCAACCAATACTATTACACTGGTTTCGGGTCCTTGCGCATCAACTGCTACTATCAAAGGGAATGCTCTTATCGGTCAAATGCATATACCTACAAATAATAAAATACTCACTACTGCTACTCCACTCGCTATCATTACCGGACCCGGCAGCCTTTATCCTAATCAATCCGGATTTTATCAGGCTGCCCCTGCTGCGGGCTTCCCCGTTAATTATAATTGGGACTGTCAAGTGTCACCTCGGTTTACATGGAGTACTAACTATCCCAATGAAACTACTTTATATAATACAACTCCGCTTAACACGAATTTCTCCGCCTACGCGAGCTTCCTGGCCTCAGATCCATGGGGTAGGACAGTGCAATTAAAAGCTGCTACGACTATGTGCGGGGTTAATGTCGAAGTTACAAAAGATATTAAAATTGTACCTGTAATTAAGCCTTTGAACGGGACAGCCGAAAGTAATTTGTTTTTGGCCAATGTACAAGAACTGTCAGTATATCCGAATCCCACAAGTAATATTGTAACCATTGAATTAGGATATAGCAAGGAAGGTAGCAAACTGGAGCTTTACTCTATTGAGGGTAAATTACTACATCACTTAACAATTAATGGTACTCAAGCGACTGTTGACCTGACAAAATACCCCGCTGGTGTATACTATTTCAAGGTCATGCAAAACGACAAAATACAAGTAAAAAGTATCATTAAGAATTAAGTCTAATTGTTGATTTATTAGTGAATAAATATATTGTATTCAATTTATTTGTTACTGATCCTATTCTTGGCTACATCAACAAGGAAGCTTCATAACCCCCTGCTTACCCTTAAATAATCAAATACAGAGTAAGCCTCTTAAAGTCCTGTAAAAGCAGGGCTTTAAGAGGCTTACCTTTATACAGCAAATAGAATTAAGTTCACATAAAACCTTCGGAACTCAGGGCGGAGCAAACTGGAATCGGACAGGAATTAGCCACTCGTCCGGGAGGGAAAAGGATGTCGAAGCCGGAACACCTTTATATGCTTTACGATGTGGCGACCACTGCCAGCAAGGCATCCCTGAAACTATTGCCCAACGGAATCTCTGCCTTATCCATATCCAGGTGAATGATACTGCCTTCGATAGCCTTGATGGCACTGAGGGCGATGATATAGGATTTGTGCACCCGCATAAATTTACCCGAAGGCAATTGCTCTTCCATGGCCTTCATCGTATGATGAGTTACAATAGCCTGGGTAGTGGTATGGATCTTCAGGTAATCCTTCATGCCTTCTATATAGCGGATATCGGCATAATTTACCTTGATCAGTTTCCCGTCCGCTTTGATAAAAAAGTAATTTTTCTCCTGCGCATTCACATTAACCGGGGCATTGGCCGCAGGCAGGGTCAAGCCGGGCTCTTCCTGGAGCAACGGCACCTTGCGCCCGCTCTGGTTCAATTGCAGGGTTGCCTTTTTTACTGCTTTGAAAAAACGGTCGAAAGGCACGGGTTTTAATAGGTAATCCACTACATCCAGTTCGTAGCCTTCCAGGGCATACTCCGTATAAGCAGTGGTGAGTATTACTGCAGGCGGGTCTTTGAGGGAACGCAGGAAATTAAGCCCGCTTACCACGGGCATATTAATATCCAGGAAAATAAGATCGATTTGGTTTTTGTGCAAAGCCTCGAAGGCTTCCATCGCATTGCTGCTTTGCTGCACGAGGTGCAGGGATGGGATTTTGGAAATATGGGCTACCAGCACTTCCTGGGCCAGGGGTTCATCGTCTACGATGAGGCAGTTAAGTTTCGGAAGATCGGGATACATGTACGGATGCTGTATGTGTTATGTTCTTTTTCTACCGTAAAGTTAAGGCCTGAATACAACAAACGCCATAAATCTTCCTGAATTCTTTCCGTCAGCTCGTCGATACCCTCTTGGTGATCGGTGCTCAGCTCTACGGCAACCTGTATTTCTTTTTCTTCTATAAGCAGGTACAGCAGCAGGGACCAGTTGGCGCCGGCTTTAAAAGTGGCCAGCAAGGGTTCGGCTATATTGATAAGCGAAAGCGGTACCACCTGCGCTTTGTCGGGATCTCCCTCTGTTTCCAGCGTACTGGTATCTTCCTGGCCCGGCAATACATTGTGCAATTGCATCAGGCTGCTGAGCTGGGAAAGCTCTTCGGTAAGCGGCACCAGCTTTTCCTTGCTGCGGTACAGGCGATAGCGTAATACATCGGAAAAGTCGATCACCGAGGCCGGTGCATGTTCATTCTGCTGTTCGGAAAGATGGGTGATGCCATCGAGGGAGCGGATCATAAAATCCGGGTTCATTTGGGTTTTGATCAGGTGTAATTCCGTTGCCGCAAGTTGATGCTGATTCTGATAGGTCTCTTTATGCGTCTGGACCTCTTCCAGCAGCTCCATGAAATACAATAAAGCGCTAAAGCCCACGAAACTGCTGATGAAGCTGAAATAAACCTTGGCAATGGAGGGCAAGAGGTGCTGGCGATCTATCTTCAGGTCCAGGTCTGACAGGCATTGCTGTGCCCAAAGCAGCAAGCCGCAATCCATCAGGGGGAAAACAAGCAGCATAAGTATCAACAGGACCCAGAACCTGAGGTACCTGTTTTGTTTAAAACAATAAGGAACCAGGTAGAGGCAATAAGTATAGAAAAAAATAAGGAAAGGTAAGGTAAGGGTGGTCGAAACGGCTATTTTTTCAAAGTCCAGGCCCTTGGACATACCTGCTCGCTTGAAGGAATAGACAAACCAGAACAGCAGGAGAAACAGCACATGAAATACCCATTTCCCCCTGCCGAAGTAAGTGCCCAGGCTCTTCCTGATCAATTGCCGTTCTATATAACTGTTGATGCTCATATGGCCTATAAATCGATGGTTAGGTAAACACTGTAATCTTTGGACGATTGGCTGATCCGTAGTTTATGTTTGTCGGGGTAGAGCAGGGCCAGCCGCCGCTCTACATTTTTGATCCCGATACCGCTGTTTTCCTTTATGGCTTTGCTCTGGTCGGGCTTGCCTTCAGGTTTGCTGTTGATCATATCCATAGAGAGCTTTTTATCCATCACCAGCAAATTGATCCGTACAAAAGCATGATCGATCCCGGCCTTTACGCCGTGCTTAAAAGCATTTTCGATAAAATTGACCAGCAGCAAAGGGGCAATTTCCTTTCCTTCCGGGTCGCCGGTGATCTGCAATTGGATATCGACCTGCTCCTGTTTGTTCCGGAGCTTTTCCAGGCTGATATAATTGCGTAAAAATTCAATCTCGCCTGACAGGGAGACTTTGTCTTTTTTGCATTCCTGCAGCATATAGATGATCAGGCCTTTCAATTGCCGGGTTATTACGGCGGCATCGTCCGAATGGCTCAAGGCAAGGGAATAGATATTATTGAGGGTATTGAAGAGGAAATGCGGGTTGATCTGGGTTCTCAGGAAATTGGTTTCGGCCTGCAGCTTTTCCGTCAATACCTGCCGGTAGCGGTTCAAGCCTTTTTGCTGGTCGTAGAGATCGACGAAGTAATAGAGGGAAAAGAAAAAACCGGCAGTAACGCCCGAAAAAACGGAAGCCAGCATCACGATTAGCATGAAATCGTTGTCCTTAAGCTCCGTCTTGGTCACCCCGTATTTAAGGCCTAATATCATACCACAAATAGCGACCACTGTTAGCCATAGGGAACAATTAAGGATAATGCCGAGCCAGAGGTACCTTCTTTGCCTTTTGTAACGGGCAAAAGGAATAACATAGAGCAGGAAGAAGTATACCATTATGGCGCCCAGTAGAGAGCCCATCGACGGGACAAACAGGGAGATGGTATCGTTTACTTCGGCGCCGTTTATTTTGGTCGTGACCTGGCTGTCTTGCCCATCGCCAAATACTTCTACGGACATATAGCATAAGGCAATGATCCAGGCGACAATATGCAGGAGATAGCGTTTGTTGCCGAAAATGGTTTTCCGCTGCTGTCTCAGTTCTTCTTTCAGTGCTTTATTGATCTTAGCCAAAACGCAATAATATAAATAAACAAATAATACTTAATGAGTCAAAACTACGGGCACAGGGTAATAAATGGGCTGTTATTCGCCCCATTCCCGCCAATTTTCGACAAACCTCCGCTTTCTTTCGACAAACACAAAAAAGGGCTTTGTCGAAAATTTTGAACCACACGTCTAATAGTGCTCCGCCCTGCCTTTTTGCGATAGTATGTTTGCATCAGAAATCGAAACAACAACTACTCCTTAAAAATACAACCTATGAAAAACTTCATCCGCCAATCGCTTATCGCTGCTTCATTAGTATTGACCCTGGCAGCACCTTCACAAGTAAGGGCACAAGATAATAAACTTGTTTATGATCGTAAAGTAAATAGCAGTATCGGTATCGCTGCTGATAATGCTACCGGCTACAGCTACGAGATCAAGGATAAAAAAGGGAATGTGGTACTGAGTGGAAAGATCACTTCTGCCAAAACATTCTATATCGCCACCAGCAAACTGAATAAAGGCAATTACCGGTTTACGATCAATGGCAATGTACTCCAGGAATTCATCATCAAATAACAGCCCCTTTACCCCACCATATAACCACCAATCAAAAACAACAACTACTATCTAATCATTTTAACCAGTTATGAAAAACGCACGCAACATTTTCGCTTTCCTGGCTTTGGCAACCTTCTTACTGGCCGGTACTGTTAGCCGGGCTGCATCGCCTATAAAACCTGCCGGTTATGGCGCCGACAATACCCTGGTGTATGAGCGCTCGCTGAATGCCTCTATAGGTATTACCGCCAATTACAGTGCCGTGGGCAATACCTATACCATTACCGATGCCAATGGAAAAACTGTAATGACGGGCACCATCAGGTCGGGAAAAACATTTTATATTCCAACAAGCAAACTGGGCAACGGCGTGTACCGCTTCCAGATCGGGAGCCAGATCGTACAACAGTTTGTGATTAAATAAGGATACTGTTTCCTGTTATTTCAGCTATGAGATACCTTACTTATTATACCCAGGACCATCACCGCATCGATATCAATAACTCCTGGCTGGGTGAAGAGAAAATATACTACGACGGGAAGCTTGTTTCCAGGCATACCAGCATCTTTGGCAGTATGCACGAATTCCAGGTTACCGAAAACAATGAGCTAACGGATTACCGGATCAATATAGAATACAGATGGCCTTTGCGTATCGGGTTCGATATATTCCGGAATGGCAAAGCTTTACTTTTATCCTGAGCATAAGTATGCCGGGCAATACCAACACATTTTTTATGTCCGACCATAAGTCACAAAAAGCCGGAAAGATTATAGCCTGGCTGCAGATTGCGATGGGCATCGTCTTCCTTACATATACCGCCTTTAAGTATGTCAATGATGGCCATCATCTGGCCAGGAACATGATATCGCTGGCCTTGATCTTTGGCGTAGTCCTGCCTATGACTGCTGTAAGCACTTTACACCGCTTGAAAAAGAAAGAACAGCAGCAGGCCGCAGAAGAAGAGGAAAAGAGAGGCTGAGTGCGCCAATCGACCGGCATCTTTTCGTTATTTTTAACTTTGTACCTGCAGGTACAGGCTTAACGTAATACAGAAAAAGGTATTTTCAATAAAATGTCATCTATATGAACAGCCCCCTTTTTAAAACCCTGGCAATTGCCACAGCTATAGGTAGCTTTGCCATTACAAATGTCCAGGCACAGCAAAACAACAAAGCAGCTATGAACAATACACAGGCCGCAAGATTGATCCCGATGAAAGATTTTTTCCGGAACTCGGAGAAAAGAAGCTACCAGTTATCACCCGATGGCAATCATATTTCCTTTATGGCGCCATACAAGAACCGGATGAATATATTTATCCAGAAGATGGGCGGTAGTAAAGAAGAGCCCAAACGGCTTACCTCGCTGGAAGACCGGGATATTGCCGGTTACTTCTGGGCCAATAACGGCCGTATCGCTTATCTAAAAGATAACGGTGGTGATGAAAACTTTCACCTTTATGCAGTTAATATCGATGGCAGCAACGACAAGGAATTGACGCCTTTTGATAAAGTAAGGGTTGATATTATCGACGATCTTCCGGAACAGGACGATTACATGATCATCGGGCTCAACAAACGTAACCCGCAGGTAAGCGATCCTTACCGTCTCAACATTAATACCGGTGCGTTGGAGCAATTGTACGAAAACCCGGGTAACATCACTTCCTGGCAAACGGATCATGACGGCAAATTGCTCATAGCCTCTACTTCCGATGGTGTGAACACGACATTGCTGTACCGTCCCAACGAAAAGGAAAAATTCAAGGAAGTAATTACCACCAACTTTAAGGAAGGCCTGTCGCCCCAGTTCTTCGATCCCAAAGACCACAATATCGTTTATGCTACCAGCAATATAGGCCGCGATAAATCGGCAGCGATCCGCTACGATATCGTGAACAAAAAAGAAGTGGAGGTGCTTTATATGGATCCCGAAGTAGATGTGGCAGGTATTGGTTATTCCCGCAAACGCAAGGTAGCTACGGCTGTTTTCTTTACCAAGGATAAAACGGAATACAAATTCCTGAACAAAGAATCGGAAGAAAGGCGTGCCGAGCTGCGTAAGCTCATCGATAAGGACCTTGAATTCGGCATTGCCTCCATGAATAAAAACGAGGACAAAATGCTGATCGTTACTTATGACGATAAAACCAACGGTTCGTATTACTACTACGACAGGAATACCAAAAAAATGGAAAAGATATCCGATATCAGTCCCTGGCTTAACCGCAGCGATATGGCCGATATGAAGCCTGTGGTATACACCTCCAGGGATGGTATTGCGATACATGGCTATCTTACCCTGCCTAAAGGGATACCAGCTAAAAACCTGCCAGTGGTGATCAACCCGCATGGCGGCCCCTGGGCCCGTGATGAATGGGGCTTCAATCCCGAAGTACAATTCCTGGCCAACCGCGGTTATGCCGTGTTACAAATGAACTTCAGGGGGTCTACCGGCTATGGCCGTGATTTTATGGAGAAATCTTTCAAGCAGTGGGGACAAACCATGCAGGACGATATCAGCGATGGTGTACAATGGCTCGTAAAGCAAGGTATTGCCGATCCCAAGCGGGTAGCCATATACGGTGGTTCATACGGCGGTTATGCTACCCTGGCTGGTATTACCAAAACGCCTGAGCTGTATGCCTGCGCGATCGATTATGTAGGGGTTTCCAACCTGTTTACCTTTATGAATACCATACCGCCTTATTGGGAACCGTTTAAAAAGATGATGTATGAAATGGTAGGCGACCCTGGTAACGCTACCGACAGCGCTATGCTAAGGGCCAACAGCCCGGTGTTCCATGCCGATAAGATCGTATGTCCCTTGTTCGTGGCCCAGGGCGCTAAAGACCCCAGGGTAAATAAAGATGAAAGCGACCAGATGGTAGCCGCATTAAAGAAAAGAGGTATAGAAGTAGAATACCTGGTAAAAGATAATGAAGGACATGGTTTTCATAATGAAGAAAACAGGTTTGAATTTTACCATGCCATGGAAACATTCCTGGCCAGCCATTTGGGCGGCCGGTCCGAATAGAAAGAATACTTAGCAGGGATTTCCCTTTCAGAATATTGAAGAAAATGGGAAATATACATCCCTTAGTACCGCTTTGGGCGTCTGTATTGATACGCTTAAATAGTCACCAACCCAGTAAATGCCGGCTTCCCCTTGCCGGCATTTCGTTTTATTGTATTTTTTGTAACTGACTATCCGCATATAGGCAACAGGCACTACAGTTTGTCATGCGGAATGAAGCATCTTGAATATTATTGACACTGATAGCGATTGAGATGCTTCGGTTCCTTCGGAGACCTCAGCATGACCACGATTTAAGGTGATTACCAGGTAAAGCGCTCTGGTTCGCGACCTGATCTTGCAGTACTCGTTTTACCCTATTAAATGGAATCAAAAATGGTATAAGGGTACAGTACAACGTATCCTTGTTTCCTGATTGCGGATAGTTACTATGATCATATACAATCTTGGGTATGGAGCGATTGCATGCAACGTCTCTACACGTATGGGCCTCTAACATCTAATATCTCATATCTAAAAACCTACTGCCTGCTGAACCGGTATTCCCTGCTTTTATACAAGGTCCCGTTTGCGTCCGGCTCGTAATTTTCGATCAGGATAGTGTCTTTATCTTCAAAGGTGATCGTCTGTTGCAGCAGCACACTACGCTTATCTTCTACATTGAGCGTACCATTCAGGACGATCGATTTACCAGGATCTTTCCAGGGGCCTTCGAGCACCAGGGTCTTTGTGCTTTCTGTGCTTACCTGGCACAGGGTAAAGATGCCGCTGTCTATATCATAACCCAGTGTGATTGATCCTTCAAATGCGGAGCTATGCATTTCCCCTGTTTGCGAAAACTGGAAAAAACGGCCGCCCATTACCATATTGGTCACGGTAGTGAGCGTAAATTTTTCGGGATCGGAACCCGGACCAGGCAAGGTACTCACCTCTTCTGTCCAGGTACCTTCGTAGGTCGCCAGGAAACGATGCGTTTCCGAAAGCGCTTGTTCTTTTGCAGGTGTAGCACTTCCCGATTGGGCTTGTATCGTGGTTAAGGGTAAGAGGAGCAATGCAAAGCCGGCCAGTATACGATTCATGTTTTGGGGGTTGAAGGGATCTTATACAAATATAACGGAACACGTCGCATATTCCTGGAATTAACGGAAATTGCAGGCCGTTTTAAACGCAGCTATGTCCGCATCCGGTTACCGCTATTTTGTACTTCATAAGCCTTATAATATGGTATCGCAGTTCGTGAGCCCCGATGCCGTGCGCCTGTTGGGCGACCTGGATTATCCTTTTCCCGAAGGGACCCATGCCATAGGCCGGCTCGATAGTCATTCGGAAGGTTTGCTGCTGCTGACAACCAATAAAAAAATAACCAAACTTTTGTTTGAGAGCCGGGAACCGCATAAGCGCAGCTACCTGGTACAAGTACGCAATGTCGTAAGCCCGGAATCGTTGGATGCATTACGCAACGGCGTTTACATCGAAATAAAAGGAGGGGAGCAATACCTGGCAAAGCCGACGGCAGTTGCCTTTGCGGAAAAACCGGCGCTATTGCCTGAGTTGCAGCCTCATTATCGCGAAGTACCCCATACCTGGTTACTGATTACGCTTACCGAAGGCAAATACCACCAGGTAAGAAAAATGGTAAACGCCATAGGCCATCCTTGTAAAAGACTGATCCGCGTATCGATCGAGGACCTGGTGCTGGGCGACCTGGTGCCCGGCGCTGTAAAAGAAATTGCAGAAGCGGAGTTTTTCAGTAAGCTGAAATTGGGATAAGGAATACAAGTTAAGAGTATGTTGCAAACTGTTCCATTGCCAGGTTGCAGCCACACACGCAGATACCGGAGACATTATTTCTTCTTGTTCTTGGCGCCCCTTGTTTTGGCTTTGCCGTATTTAGCCATCATCTTCTCTTTGTGGCTTACTTTCTTTTGTTTCGGCCTGCTGTTCTTGGCCGATTTTTCATGAAAGGCGGCACCTACGTTTTCCCGTTTCGGTACTTTAAGTTGTACTTCTTTATGAATCACTTTAGGCATTTCATCCTCCGTAAGTTCGGTAGAAATGGCCAGGTTGGCGGGTAAAGGCGTAACCGGGATCGTATATTGCATCAACGCTTCAATACCTTCCCGGAACTCGGTTTCCTTTTCGGTAATAAAACTAATGGCAATCCCTTTGCGATCGGCGCGGCCGGTACGGCCTATGCGGTGAATATAATTTTCGGGTACTTCGGGCAGGTCGAAATTGATCACATGGGTTACCTCCGCAATGTCGATACCCCTGGCCACGATATCAGTAGCAATTATAAAACGGTAACTGCCGTCTTTAAATGATTTTACGGTATTGAAACGATAGTTCTGCTCCTTATTGGAATGGATCACGCCCACTTGCTCTGGGTAACGGGCATTCATTTCTTCGAACAATTGATCTGCAAGACGTTTGGTAGCAGCAAATACCAGCACCTTCGACATGCTTTCATCTTCCTGGAGCAGGAGGTCCAGGAGGTTTACTTTGGTATAGAAATTGGGTACTTCGTAGGCCGATTGGTTGATATTAGCCAAAGGCGTGCCTGTGGGTGCTGCTTCTATCCTGACGGGGCTGTTGAAATAGACATCGATCAGCTCTTCCACTTCGGGGGTTATGGTAGCCGAGAACATCAGGTTTTGCCGGCGTTCCGGCAGCAGGTTCATGATATTGCGAAGCTGCGGCCGGAAGCCGAGGTTGAGCATTTCGTCTACCTCGTCGATCACCAGCTTTTTGATGCTTTTTGTTTTGAGTGCTCCGCTCAGGATCAGGTCGTACAACCTGCCGGGCGTAGCCACGAGAATATCCAGGCCATTGAGTATGGCTTCTGCCTGGGGTTTCATGTTTACCCCGCCATACACCCCTACGACTACCAGGCTGCGGTAAGCGCTTAATTTTTTGGCGGCATCTACTACCTGTACCACCAGCTCACGCGTAGGTACTAATACCAGCATTTGCGGGAAACGGTCTTTGGAAAACTGTAATTGCCGCAGGGCAGGGAGGAGGTAAGCAAACGTTTTACCGGTACCGGTCTGGGCAATGCCGCATACATCTTTTCCCGACATAATTACAGGAAAAGCCTTTTCCTGTATGGTAGTGGGTGTAGTAAAGCCAAGTTCATCCAGGGCTTTCAGCAATGGGGCATTCAGGTTCAGATCGGCAAACGTCATAGGTATAGCTTAACGGCGCAAAGATACTACAATTGCGGGAACTGCCCGATCGTAAACCCCTGGCATCAGACCAATGAACAGTATTATAGCTTGTTGATGCTACCTTTTACAGGGCTTTACTGCCTTTGTACAATTCATATTCCAACAACCGGCAGTCGATCGTTGCATTATAGAATTCGATCCTTCGCTTGGCTTTGAGGCCTATCTTTTTGGCCAGCTCCATATTGCCGGTAAACACATAGCCATGATAACCCTGGCATTTGCTTTTCATGAAATCGCCGATCCGTGCATAAGTGGCTTCGAGGGCATCAAGGTCGCCCAGTCGTTCGCCATATTCGGGGTTGATCATCATCACGCCATTACCTTCCGGTACCGGTGTATCGGCAAAATCACATACCGCAAATTCTATTATATCGGCTACACCGGCTGCCAATGCATTCTTACGAGCATTACTGATGGCCATTTCGCTATGGTCGGTTGCAATTATTTTTAAACCCGGTACTTCCTTTACCTGCGCTTCAAGCCTTCCCCTTTCTTCCAGGTACCGGGCTTCGTCGTAACCCTGCAAGTACATAAAACCATAATTCATCCGGAACAAACCAGGGCCTGCCTGGGTCGCGATCAGGGCGGCTTCGATGGCAAGGGTACCGGAACCGCACATAGGATTGAGGAAAGGACCTTTGCCATCCCATGCCGTAGCCAGGATCGTGGCTGCGGCCAGCGCTTCCAGCATCGGGGCCTTACCTGGTATCTTGCGATAGCCATGCCGTCCCAACGATTCGCCCGAAGTATCGAGGAAAATTTCGGCTTCATCGCCCTTCCAGAATAAGTGTACCACAGCGCCTTTCAACTCGGCACCGGTTTCGGGACGTTCGCCCCTGATCTGCCGCAAACGGTCTACGATCGCATCCTTCACCCGCAGGTTGGCATACATGCTGTTGTTAATAGTATCGTGCAATACATTGCTGGTTACGGAAAAATAGCCGCCCTCGGGCAAGAGGTCTTCCCAGGCAATTTCCAGCAGGTTTTCATAAATATCATCGGGATGCTGTGCTTCAAAACGGTCCAGGCTGAACAACACCTGGCTGGCACAACGCAGGTTGAGGTTGAGCCGGATACAATCATTGATCGTTCCCCGGAGCCGTACACCGGTTATAAAACGTTCTTCTACTATAAAGCCCAGAGCTTTTACTTCCTGTTCCAGGTAAGTCGAAAGCCTTTTATGGCAGGTAATAGTTATGGGTGCAGTGATCGTAAATAAAGACATAATGCTGCGAAAGTAAAACCTTCTTGCCATTTACCTTGCCGTATTTTGAAAAACACCTCCGGTATATGATAATGGTTGGTAGCTTTTATTCTGGTTTGTTTTAACTAATATTGCCGGCCTGCTTATGTTCCCGGTCGCTTATCATCCCGTTTATAAACATCCTGTGCCCGAAGGGCACCGCTTCCCCATGGCCAAATATGAGCTGCTCCCACGGCAGCTTTTAAGGGAGGGTATCCTGCAGGAAAAGGATTTTTTTGCGCCGGAGCCTGTTGCTATGGCAGCCGTGTATGCAGTACATCAACGGGAGTATATCGACCATTTTATCAAAGGTACCTTAAGCCCGCAAGCCGCCAGGCGCATTGGTTTTGAGCAATCGCCTCTGCTGGTTGAACGTGAGCTGCGCCTGGTATCGGGTACCGTATCGGGAGCTATTCAGGCGCTGGACACTGGTATTGCCTTCAATATTGCCGGGGGTACGCACCATGCCGGTTACAGTTTTGGCGAAGGCTTCTGTATGATCAACGACCAGGCTGTAGCGGCACAATACCTGAGGGATCATATGGGTGTAGGGCCGATCCTGGTTATCGATCTCGATGTACACCAGGGCAACGGGACAGCCAATATCTTCAGCAATGAGCCCGGTGTCTTTACCTTTTCCATGCATGGGGAGCACAATTATCCTTTTCGTAAGGAGCAAAGCGACCTGGATATCGGATTGCCGGATGGCACCACCGACGCTACTTATCTTGGCCTGCTGCAAAAAGCATTGCCCGAACTGATACGCCGGGTAAAGCCTGATTTTATCTTTTACCAGGCAGGGGTCGACATCCTGCATACCGATAAAATGGGGCGTATGGCTTGTACCCCCGATGGTTGCAGGCAACGCGATCATCAGGTACTGTCTCTGGCACGTAAGCATCGTATCCCATTGCAATGCAGTATGGGCGGCGGTTATGCGCCCGACCTGCGTACTATTATCGAAGCACATGCCAATACGTACAGGGTAGCTGCCGATCTTTATTGAGCGCTTTTGCTTATATTATAAAAATGACTTTTGTTGTTCTTAGCTGTATTTTTGCCGGGTAAAAAATACTTGTCGTTTTCCCGGTTGCCGGAGCGGGATTAGCCTGTTACTTTTGATAAAAAATAAAGATGCTCAGCCACGAAATCATGTACCGGGCTATTGTGGATAAAGACCCCGCTTTTGAGGGCCTGTTTATCACCGCCGTAAAAACCACCGGTATCTTTTGCCGGCCTACTTGTACGGCAAGAAAGCCTAAAGCGGAAAATGTTGAGTTTTTCAGCACAGCCAAAGAGGCTATTGTAAAAGGATACAGGCCCTGCAAAGTATGCCAGCCCCTGGAAAAACCGGGCGAAATGTCCATACCTATTAAAGAGATCATGGCCGCATTGCAGGCAGATCCTTCCTTAAAGCTGAAAGATGAAGACCTGCGTACAAGAGGTATGGAGCCGGCTACCATCAGGCGGTGGTTCCTCAAAAATCATGGGATCACCTTCCAGGCCTATCAAAGAATGCTGCGGCTCAATACCGCATTTACAAAAATAAAGGAGGGCGAAAGCGTAGCTTCGGCGGCTTACGATGCCGGCTACGAATCCCTGAGCGGCTTTACAGACTCTTTCAAATCGATCTTCGGGACGGTGCCATCGGGAAGCAAACGTAAAGAGGTCATTTACTGGACAAAACTCGAAACCCCTCTGGGTGCTATGTTTGCCTGTGCCACGGAACAAGGTATCTGCCTGTTGGAGTTTGCCGACCGTAAAATACTGGAAGCGGAGTTGAAGTACCTCACCCAAAGCCTGAAAGCGACCCTGATCCAGGGGCCGGGCAAGTATTTCGGCCAGTTGCAACAGGAGCTGAACGAATACTTTGAAGGCAAAAGGAAAGTGTTTACGGTGCCTTTGGCCACACCTGGTTCCGATTTTCAACAAGCCGTTTGGCATATGTTGCAAACCATCCCCTACGGAACTACAAGATCGTACAAGCAGCAAGCCCTAAAGCTCAGCCGGCCCGAAGCGATACGGGCGGTAGCCGGCGCCAATGGTATGAACCGTATTGCCATCCTTATTCCTTGCCATAGGGTAATAGGCGAAGATGGCAGCCTTACCGGTTACGGCGGTGGTCTTTACCGGAAGCAGTGGCTGCTGGATTTCGAAAAAAGTAACCTATAGCCCGGGAATATAAGGCCATAATAATATTGATTACCTTCGCAGCCTTTATAAAAGGAATCACTATGAAACTGGAGGAACAACTACGCCAAAGAAGCGGCAACCTGTGCGAGCTTTGCCAATCGGATAACACCCTTGCCGTATACGAAGTGCCGCCGCAATCGGGCAGCGATGCCGACAATACCATTATGCTATGTGCCAAATGCCTGGACCAGGTAGAAAAGAAAGAAGCGCTGGATAGCAAACATTGGGCTTGTCTCACTACCAGTATGTGGAGCGAAGTTCCGGGAGTACAGGTTGTCAGTTGGCGTATGCTCAACCGGCTTAAAGACGAAAGCTGGGCTATGGACAACCTGGATATGATGTACCTGGATGAGGAAAGGCTGGCATGGGCCAGGGCCACAGGCGATCACGAAAACGATAGCGCCGTAGACTTGCATAAAGACTGTAACGGACAAGTACTCCGTACCGGTGATAGTGTAGTACTTATTAAATCCCTGGATGTAAAAGGATCTACCCTGAATGCCAGGATGGGTACCGTAGTGAAAAACATAAGACTTGTGGAAGACAATACGGAACAGATCGAAGGGAAGATCGAGGGACAGGTTATCGTTATCCTCACCAAGTATGTAAGAAAGCAGAACTAAGCTCTTGCATTGAATATTTTATTATTAGCTTACCAATCCCCTTATCCCGGATGAAAATTATAGGTGTCCTGTTGTCCGTATTGATGCTATCCTGTACTGCATGGGCACAGGAAACGGTAACGCAGCAATACTATACCAGCCGGTACGGAAAAGAGACGAAAGACAGGAAGAAGGCGACAATCCTGGTCACGACTACTAAAGGGGCCGATAGTTCCTGGCGCTACGAAGTACGGGAAACAAAGAACGGCAAGTTACTGGAAGCAAAAAGCATGAAGCGGCAGGAGCCCATTGGCGTATGGCGTACTGCCGAAGGGAAAGAATACAACTACAATTTTAACCTGGTGTACCTGGGCAAGATATATACAACAGTAGATACCATCCCCGTCCTGTACCACAACGAAAACCGGGATCCGGATTTTAAGCCTGCTGTTTTCGGAATGGGTAAATCAAGCCTTAATACTTTTCTGGCAAGCAGTGTACAATACCCGTCCATAGCCCGGGAAAACCGGATACAGGGTAGGGTGCTGGTACAGTTTATTATCGACTACCGGGGCATGCTCCGCGAAGTGAGTGTTTACAAAGGGGTACATCCCATGCTGGACAAGGAAGCGGTGCGCGCCATCAGCGGTTGTCCTGCCTGGAAACCGGCAAGTATAGCAGGCGATCCCGTAAACGTTTCGGTAATCCTGCCTATTACCTTCCGGTTGCAGGATCAATAAGCCGGTTTTGTGGCGTATAATATTGCGCCTTTAGCGAAGATAGGCTGCATCACTATGTGTTGTGCCGGTAGGAAATATCATTTTTCCCTACCGGCACAACAAAAGTTGTTCTCAGTTGTAACATTACGAATGTTCGCTCTGTCTTACCCAAACCCAACTGCACATGAAACAAAGCGCGACCCTCTTCATTTCCTTTGTGCTCCTGAGTTTGCCGATGCTTTTTCCCATATTGCTGAAAGCCCAGGAAAAAGCAGATTTTTTAAATGCCGCTGAAAGCGATCCGGTAACAATGGGCTGGATGACTGGCGCACCACCACCCAAAGATCGTATCGTATATTTTGAAGATGGAAGCTTTTTCAAGTTTCCGGCGCTGCGCTGGAGTACTGCTCACATGCGTCAGTTCATGCCTACCATAAATGTTTCCCGAGGCCTGGGTAATCCAGATCCATTATTTAAAAGCATCATAGCGGAAATGGATCAACTTAAATTCGTTCCTCTGGGTGAAAGGAACGCCATTACCTGGCTCGAATCTTTAGAAAAAGTATATACGGATGGTGTTATTGTAATGCATCATGGAAAAATAGTGTATGAGCGATACTTCGGTGCCTTAAGAGAAGATGGTCAGCACGCTGCCATGTCTGTCACCAAGTCGCTCACCGGTACTTTGGGTATTATGCTGGTCAAAGAAGGGCTGATAGATACGGCTAAGCTGGTTGCCGATTATATCCCCGAATTAAAGAATGCGGCATTCGGCGATGCCACGGTGAGGCAGGTGATGGATATGACTACCGCTTTACAGTTTAGCGAAGACTATGAAGATCCCAATGCCGAGATATGGCAGTTTTCGGCAGCGGGTAATCCATTGCCTAAACCTAAAGATTATAATGGTCCCAGAACCTACTATGAATATTTACCTACCGTCAAAAAGAAAGGGGTGCATGGAGTTGCTTTTGGATATAAAACAGTGAACTCAGATGTTTTGGGATGGATTATAGCCAGGGTCACCGGCAAAACGGTAGCAGAGGTTTTGTCGGAAAAAATCTGGCGAAAGCTCGGCACAGATCAGGATGCTTATTATTCAGTCGATGCCATTGGCACCCCTTTTGCAGGTGGTGGTTTTAATGCGGGCCTGAGAGATATGGCAAGGTTTGGCCAGTTGATCTTGAACAATGGTTTTGCCCATGGAGAACAGATTATTCCTAAGCCGGCCATTGACGACATCAGGAAGGGCGGCAGTAAAGCCGCTTTTGAGAAAGCAAACTATACGCTACTTAAAGGTTGGAGCTATAGGGATATGTGGTGGATAACCCATAACGAACATGGCGCTTTCTGTGCCCGTGGCGTACACGGACAGGTGATCTATATAGACCCCAAGGCCGATATGGTCATCGTTCGCTTTGCTTCCAATCCCATTGCGGGCAATGCTGCAAATGACCCTTACTCATTGCCGGCCTACCATGCTGTCGCTAAATTTCTGCTGAACAGCAAATAATCCCTGACCAATACGGAAAAAGTGTAATCCTGAGAGAATTAGTCTTTCCTTTTGCACATATGGAGGCTTTCGACCCGGGTCGTATCGTTGATAAAATGATTTTGTCTCAAATTGAATGAATATTGTCATTTAAGACTATTGGCTTACTGGTTACCTTTGTGGCAATATAAAAATAACCAGAGATGTTAAAAGTTGCCATAAACGGATTGGGAAGGATCGGAAGAATGACCTTCCGGAAATTATTAGAACAGGAGAACGTCAGGATCGTAGCGGTCAATGATTTGAGTACCCCTGAAATGCTGGCCTATTTGCTGCAATATGATTCCATACATGGGGTATTTGCGCATTCGGTTAGTGCCGGTCCAGGGGAGTTGATCGTTGCCGGACAAAAGATCAAGGTATATGCCGAGCGGAACCCTGATCAGCTACCCTGGAAAGCATTGGGTATTGACATCGTGCTGGAGTGTACCGGGATATTCGAGTCCAGAGAAAAAGCGTCACTGCATTTAGCGGCTGGAGCCGGAAAGGTGATTGTATCGGCGCCTTCGGATAAAGATGTGAAAACAGTTGTATTCAATGTTAACCAGGATATATTAAATGGTGAGGACAGGCTTATCAGTGCCGCATCGTGTACAACCAACTGTCTTGCCCCGCTGGCCAAAATCTTAAATGACCGGTTTACTATTGTTTCCGGCCACATGAGCACGATCCACGCCTATACCAATTCACAACCACTAATGGATACGGCAGATAAGAACGATTTCCGGAGATCCAGGGCTGCAGCCGACAGTATTATTCCTTTTACCACAGGAGCGGCTAAAGCTATCGGGCTGGTGATACCCGGATTAAATGGAAAGCTGGATGGATCATCGCAAAGGGTTCCCGTACATTCGGGCTCATTGGTAGAGTTATATACTGTATTGGAAAAGGAAACTTCCGTAGCAGAGATCAATAACGTTATGAAAGAAGCATCGAACGAATCTTTCGGTTATAACGAAGATCTCATCGTATCGAAAGACATCATTGGAACAAGCTATGGGTCTATATTTGACGCCACACAAACAAAAATAACCGGAAGCGGCAACCGGCAATTGATCAAAACCGCGGCATGGTACGACAACGAGATGTCCTTCGTCTCACAGATGATCAGGACGATGTTGTACTTCGGGACCTTATAGCTTTACACCAAAATTTTTCCTGTAAATACCCGGGCTGGTATTCAGATGGCGTACAAATAGTCTCCGTAGGCCATTAGCGTTTACCAGCCCGCATTCCTGCGCTACCTGATCCAGACTTAGATTGCTCTCTTCCAGGCGCCGGCGGGCCGACTCTACCCTCACTTTTTCGACATACTTTGCCGGGGAAACACCTGTTTTCTTCGTGAACATACGCGAAAAATTCCTACTGCTCATCGACAGCCTGTCCGCAAGCCTTTCTACGGATAAATCCTCCATCAGATGTCCCTGGATAAACTGAACAATCTGTTTTACCGGCACACTATCTGTCGCCTGGGTCAGGAGCATATTGCTGAACTGGGACTGGCTTCCCGGCCTTTTCAGGTATAAAACCAGTATCCTGGCTATCTCCATGGCCACATCTCTCCCTAAATCTTCCTCTACCAATCCCAGTGCCAGATCAATTCCTGTAGAGATACCGGCAGAAGTATAAAGATTACCCTCCTTTATGTAAATGGGATCTTTTTCGACTTTTATTTCGGGAAATTGTAAGGCCAACTGATCGCATAACATCCAATGTGTGGTTGCTCTCAGACCATTTAAAAGCCCCGTTGCAGCAAGAATAAAAGCGCCTGCACAAACGGATGCTATCCTTGTTTGGGGATACTCCTGCGCAATCGTGTTTAACCAATCCAAAATATGTTGCGGCGGACTTTCGTTATATATGCCGCGGCCGGCAACGATAATCGTGTCTATCGGATAAAAAATACCGGGAATCCCTCCTTCACATATAACAGGCATTCCGCAGGTGGTGGGCACTATGGAGGTATTATCCATCGATACCAGGTGCGTAGTATAATAAGGCCTATCATGCTTTTGAGCAGCGGCAATACGATCGTTTGTCTTTGAAAAAACCTCCAGCGGACCCGTGACGTCCAGGATGGACGTTTGCGGCGGCACTAACAGGACAACGTGTTTCATATGCGCAAATGTAATCAAAATAGTGTACTTTGAATTGTCTTTAAGTAAACAAAAGATTCAGAATAAGACAAAATGTGAACAGGAAACCAGGGGAGGAGCAGCAATGCTGGTAATGTGCTGCTTATCGGCTACCCACGCTTTCGGGCTGTTGATGGGTAGGCCACAAAGCGAGGTTTATGCGCAGCTTATTAACTTTGAAGATACCCCATATCATCATGAGAAGAAGTAACAGGAAAGGAATTGCTTTGTCCATTGCCGGTTTTTTGCTTGTTGTTCATGCTTTTGGCAGGAACTATGCCGTGGTCAATTATCAAAGAAGCAACGGTTTTCCCAGCAACAAAGTTTATGGTTTATGGCAGGATGCACAGGGCTATATATGGGCCGGGACAGAAAACGGCCTGGTATCGTTCAACGGATATGCCTTTAAAACCTATACCACTAAAGACGGGCTTCCCGACAATGAAGTTTTTGGCTTTAAGGAAGACCGGATGGGCCGCTTATGGATACTCACCTTTTCGAATGAGCTTTGTTATTTTTGGAAGGGAAAAATATACAATTCAGGCAATGATACCTTGCTGTACCGGCTTAAATTCGCTTCAAGGCCTAGTTATGTCGAGTTCGACAACCTGGGTAATACCTGGGTACTGGACGGTAGCGGCAGCTTGATGCATGTCGACAATCAGAATAAAATTACCAGGATTACCAGGATCGGTAACGATATCTTTTCGCCCGGGGGTACGGCTATCGCTGTTAATGATTGGGGGAAATTGATCCTGATTAACGGGGATATGGCATATCTATATAACAGTGATCATTTTGAGCCAATAGAAATACCGCAAATAAAGCGCCACACCAATTATGACCATCTTCATAGGCTGGCGATGATAAGGATTCAGGAGCTTAAGGGTATACCCGTAGCAAAATGGGCACAGCCGCATACGATCGGCTCCTCTTTCGGTTTAAAGGGGCAAGAACGGCTAGCGGTTACTCATATTCAAAAAATAGCGCCGGATCTGGTAGCCGTAGTGTTACAAAACAATGCTTATTTTATCAATACGAAAACCGGCGAAAGAAACGGGCCGTTTTTGAAAGGCTACACTGTCTCCTGGTGCCTGCTGGCCCATGATGGCTCCTTTTGGTTGGCAACATTGGGGAACGGATTATTTCATTATTCCCCTTCTTTTATTCAATCGGTTCCTGTAGCGGGAAAGGTGGCTCCTGTTTTATTCATCAAGGCTCAAAAAAAGAACCTGAATTTTATCCAATGGCCACGTACCCTGGTACGTATGCAGCGAAATGCCGGGAAACAATATGATCTCATAAGCCAGGGTGTTATCAATAACGGGTATTTAAGAGCGGATTGCCATTATATCGGAAACGACAATATGGGCAACTGGATAAGCTGTGGTGTCAAGGCTGTAAAAGCAAAAACACCAGGAGGAAAAAAGATTGCCGAATTATCACCGGGGCACTGTAAATACGTTTGGGAAGAAGGGAACAAGTACCTGCTTGCTGGCACTGTAGAAGGTATCTACAGGATCGATAAAGACCGGTTCGCAATTACCGACACGCTTTACGGGAAAAGGGTAACCTGTATTACCGGGATAAACGACACTATTTATGCCGGAACCCTGAACGGCCTTTTGTCTTTCCATGCCGGGAAAAGAATAAGCCTTCCTTTCCTGGCACAACCGGTATTTAAAACGCATATAACAGCGTTGACCGCAAGTGCCGACAGTGTGCTATGGGTTGCTAACAATATGGCTGTCCTGACCGGTGTCTGCAATGGCCGGGTCATCAAGACCATTGGCGAACAGGAAGGTCTTATCTGCAATAGCATATCGGCAATGAGGGTTTCGGATCGCTTTTTGTGGATAGGTACAGGCAATGGATTATATGCTTTTGATAAAAAGCCACCTTATAATATCATCAGGCACTTATCTGCTGCCGATGGGCTGCTCAGCGACCAGATTACCTACCTGGATATTACAGATGATATAGTACATGTTGGTACAGATAGGGGGCTCAATTATTTTGATGAGCGCGAGATAGTACAACTGTATCCGCCATCGAAGTTTATTGTTACCAACATCTGGAATGAGAAGCATAAGCTACATCCGGGCACTGAAGTAATGCAGCTTGGTAAGGGTACGCTACAGGTCGATTTTGATGTAATCGATCATTCCGGCATTACCAAACTCATGTTCGCTTATCGCCTCAATAAGGAGCCCTGGATAAGTATTCCCAACAACAGCCTGTATTTTCCCACGGTACCTTATGGTCATTTCACGGTATATATAAGGGCCCGTGCTACACACTGGGCCGCACCCCGGGTGATTAAGCTATCCTTTTACCGCCCTTATCCCTATTATCTGCAGCCATGGTTTCTCCTGATGCTGGGTTTTTTCCTCTTATTCTTTACCGGCAGTTCGATTTATTTTTTGATCAAATGGCTGAGGCAGAAAGACCGGAAGCGGTTAATGGTACAGCTAAATTTATTGGAGCTCGAGCAAATGGCCTTGCAAGGGCAAATGAATCCTCATTTTATCTTTAATTGCATCAGTTCTATCAAGCAGTACTATAACAGTGGCGAGATAGTAAAAGCCAACAAGCTTTTGGATACCTTCACAACACTTATCAGGGCCACATTCGAAATGTCGGCGCAGACATTTACGACCCTTGCCGAAGAGTTGAAATACCTGGAACAATACCTGGCTATAGAACAGGAACGGTTCAGCCACAGCTTTGAATTTGCCATCGTCAGGGAAATAAGCACATTGGAATCACAGATCCCTGTTCCGGCAATGCTTTTGCAGCCCCTGGTTGAAAATGCCGTCCGGCATGGGATACGTCATTTACCGGATGGCACGGGTAAGATCGGTATCACGGTGATGGAACAGGAAGCGCATATTACCATTACCATAGCAGATAATGGTATTGGCCGGGAGCGCAGCCGGGAAATGAAGCGGAATATGTATTTCCAGGAGGCGGTAACAAGCACTTCCGTCAATGAGAAGCGCATTGATATTTTAAACAAGCTTTTTGACCGGAAAATAAGTATGCATACAGATGATATCCTGAATGAAAGAAAACAGGTAACCGGAACGATCGTGCTTATTGCTTATCCTTTAAATATTCATAATATGGAGCAATAAAATAGTCGTTGAGCATTACTTAGGCTAACCGTTGGAGCACCTTTTGCTTGGGTGTATCTTCTACGGGAACACCCAAACAAAAGGTGCATGTGTACCTGGTAAAGACCCGCTTACCTGGCACCGTCTCTAGTACCAAAAGCAGGGCTGGCCTGCTTCTTTACCTTTTGGATTTATACTGGATCCTGATCAGCATAGGCGTATCCATCTCTATATTATCCCATGTCGTTTCTATGGTAACGGGCAGATGTGCTTCATTATAGGTGTAATGCCACTTGGTGCCATCATCGGCCCCGGTCATATTGTTCGGGGATATATTTTTTTCAAAAGGTGATGCTGCATTGGATTGGGGAAAAGGATCAAATTGAAAGACATTTCCGATGCCTAAGTCGGGTTTGTAGTTGCTGTCGTAAGTAAATGTTTTGATCACATCTTTATCGCCATCTTCACTATTACGTATGCGCCAGGTCGACTTGACTGCATTGTCTGTAGTCATGTATTCAACAGTGCAATATTCAAAATTGGCATCATCAAAGATGCCCTTTATTTTTCCATTATTGTAGTAGGAATAGTTTTTAGCATTGGTCAGGCGCCCGCCTTGGTAGATCTCATCCCTGGTGATCTGCCCTTCGGCGTTGTACCTTAAAACAATGTCGTGATTGAAATCCGGGTGACTGTAATCGCTAAAGCTGATCTTCTTGACCTTGCCGTTTTCATACTGCAGGTCATAATCTGAGCTGGCACCGGTTTCCGGATCTTTAAACTTGCGCTTTACCAGCCTGTTGTTGTCATCATAGATATACTCCGCAATAAGATTGTTGTGGTAGTCGTATATTTTATCCACCAGGAACCGGCTGCTTTCCTGAAGCGCGTTATCCCCGTTTCCTTTACCGGCATCGCCCCGTCCTTCTTTTCTGCAACCCCATAAGGCGATTACACTCCAGAGCACTATTATTGTTTTCTTCATAGAGAATGTGATACTTAATTGTATTGGTTATTTATTTCAATTAAGATAAGACGCAAGGAATACCGACATTCTTAGAGGGAGGTCCACAACTTCTAAAAAAAACGGAAGATGTTCAATAACTTTTAGGCAGATCCGGTTTTGCAATAAGAGGCTTACTTTTGGCTAATCGTGATCAAAGTACTTTTATGAATCTTACGCTGAAAAAAGGGCTGGGTGCTATACTGTTTTATATACTTATCATAATTGCCATCAAGAGTTATATGGCGACCATACCCAACGGGCCCTGTGTCTCGGCCGGCCCTTTCTTTATTGCGCTGGCCATATTGCTGTTTTTAAACCTGGTTTTCCTCGCGGTGAACGTGGTTAAACTGGCCAGGGGAAACAAGACAAACAGGGCTTCCGCGGCTATTCACTTCCTTGTTCTTGTAGCTACGATTGCGTACCTGTACTACCTGGAGCAGGCGCACTAGGTATGGGTGACTGGCGTTCCTTACTCACAATTTTACGACACTTTCCTTGCCGGCAACAGGAAGCCGGTATTTAGATGCCCTGTTCTTATAAATCGTGGTAACCTTCCTGGTACCATCCATCTGAATAGTGATTTATATCATGACTTTGTATAGCCTGCATTATTATCCTGTTAGCCGGAAGCATTTAATTTTGAAAATAAAGCATCTGGAAAAGAGATATAAGCCGGAAAGCTCCTATTATATGAATGAAAGCAGGAAATGGCTGACGATACTCAATGAACTTAAATCCGAAAACGCTCATTTGAAAAACGAGCTTTCGGAAATGATAAAAGGGCGGATAAACATCAGATTTATAGAACAGGCAGAATGGTTTCAGCAACATTTTGTTGAGAAAGACCAGGTAATAGACTTGTTAAGGCATGAAATCCGCGTACTGCCCAATAATCTATCAGGCCCTAAAATCATTTCTGATGAGGAAATACGCCAATTTACTATGCTGAAAAAGGATATAGAACATTTGACATACCAGTTCCAGCAAATGAAAGCCTCCTTTAAGGAATTATTGTCTCAGGCCTGGCAGGACTAGTTGTACATGTTCTCTAGCCTGGTGTAATTTAATAATCTGATTTTGCTGCCGTCCAGTGCGATCAGCTTCTCGTCTTTGAGCTCGCTTAGCATACGGATCAGGGATTCTTTGGCAACACCGGCAATAGAGGCCAGGTTCTCGCGTGAAAGATTGATGAGAAAATCTTCTTCGTTTTTGGAATTGTATTTTTTGTACAACGTCACCAGGGCATCCGTCACTTTTTTACGCAACGAATTATAGGCCACAGCAAGTAGCTGCTCTTCTTTTTCACCAATATTACGGGCCAGTATTCCAATAAATTTTTTCATGACGGCCGGATTACTGCCTATTAATGCTTCAAACTCGGCACGTGGAATTATAGCCAGCTCGGTATCTTCCAGGGCCTCGGCGGTTTCATGATAAACCCTGCCCTCCATGAGCGGAATATAACCAAGGAAGTCGCCTTCATTGTACAACCCGATAATCAGCTCTTTGCCTTCCTCATTCCGCTTATAGGTCTTTACTTTCCCTTTTTGAACATAAAACAGCCTCGATGGGTGATTGCCTTCAGAATAGATTACCTGCTTTTTCTTATACCGGTCTATATTCCGGTCCTCCTTCAAGGCTTGTAGATAATCTGTTCCCGATGAAATGCTGATCAGTTCGTCAACTCCCTGAAGGTTGACCGGCAAAGCCTGTTTCATACGGTCGGCTTTCTTTAGCCGTACCTCAATAGCATTCAGCAGCTCTGTACCATCAAATGGTTTTGTAATATAATCGTCGGCGCCCATTTCCATGCCTTTCCTGATTTCATTGCGTTCCGACTTAGCGGTTAAAAAGATAAAAGGTATGCCTTGTAGGTCCACGTTCTTTTGGATCATATACAGAACGCCATAGCCATCCAACACAGGCATCATGATGTCACAGATAATCATATCCGGCTTTTCCTGGACCGCCTTGGCCACACCATCCTTTCCGTTTCCGGCAGTATGTACCTTGTAACCGGCCAGTTCCAATATTTCTGCCATGTTTTCCCTGATCTCGGCATTGTCTTCAATAAGTAGTATTGCTTTCATAGTGCTCCTGTGCTGCTTTAGGCGTAAAGTTGAGTTCGAACTGGGTTCCGGTTCCGATCCGGCTGTTGCATGAAATAGTGCCGTTCATTAATTCCGCATATTTACTTACTATATGGAGGCCAAGGCCCGTACCTTGTATATGAGCGGCATTGGAACCCCGGAAAAAACGTTCGCATAAATGCTGCAGATCTTCTTCGGGAATGCCTATTCCTTTGTCTGCAACCTTTAAAACAAATGCATGGTCTGTCAATTTGCTGTTTAATTCTATTATAGAGTCCTCAGGAGCGAATTTAATGGCATTGGACAATAGGTTCATGACAATATGTTTCATTAATGAAGGATCCAGATCCACCATGCGGTTCCCTTCGTGTGTATAGCGTATGGATTGTCCTGTTTTAAGCAATCCATTCAGTTCGCTGATAATTTGTTCTAAGTGCTGTTTAATATCAAAGGTAACAATGCGAACCTGGATTTTGCCTTCTTCTATTTTACCTACGGACAAGAAATCGTTTAGAATATCGGTGAGCATATTTACTGAAGACACAATGCGCTGCACATGCTTTTCCCGCTTAGGATGATCTTCCTTCTCTTCGTATTTGGAAACAAGGTATGCTGATGAAAGTATGGTACTAAGCGGGGTTCGAAATTCATGCGAAGCCATTGAAACAAACCTTGACTTAAGTTCGCTTAGCTCCTTTTCTTTCTCGAGCGTAATACGAAGGTCTGTCTCGGCGTTCTTTCTTTCAGAGATATCCATGGCAATACCTAAGTAGCCTTCGATCTCTCCCAAAGTATTACGCATCGCAGTAAACGTCTGCGAGACGGGAAAATGACTTTTGTTTTTGCGGATATACATTAATTCCCGCTCGTTGCGTTGACCGGTATTGGCACCTGCAATAAGATCCGCAAGATTTCCTTCTTCGTCGTTCAGGAATAACCGGGGATTTTCTTTTCCTACCAGTTCTTCCGCCCTGTAACCCAACTGCCTTTCAGCGGCCGGGTTGAACATCCTGATCGTTCCTGTTATATCAGTAACAAAAATAATGGCCTCAGCATGATCCCATATGTTGTTCAGGAATATATTAACCCGGTTCAACTCTGCATCTTTGGTTTCCGTTTCTGCTATAAGCGCTGCCAACTGCTCTACGGTACTGGTGAGCGTTTGGGTCCGTTCATCGATTTTTTTTTCCAGCTCTTCATTAAGCTGTTGCAATGCCTGTTCCGCTTCTTTACGTTTGGAGATATCACTCAAAAAAGCAATAACATACCTGCCCTGTCCGGTTTCATAATTGCCCAGGCTCACTTCAACAGGGAATTCACTTCCATCTTTGCGTGATGCGTATAGATCCATCCCCATTCCCATAGGCCTTGTCTTTGGATGCATATTATAATGTTCAACATGACCGACATGCCGCTGTTGGAACCGTTCCGGAATCAGTTTTTCAATTCTCTGGCCCAGTAACTCTTTTTCGGTATAGCCAAACTGTGCCAGCAGGAAGGGGTTGACCAGCACAATTGTTCCCCACTCATCAGCGACCATGATACCCATGGAGGCATTCGTAAATAATGCATCGAATCCTATTCCGGTAGCTTTGTTCATGACGATGAGCCTTAGTGCCGCAAATATACCTATAATTCTATGTGCTTTTAGCGCTTAGCCCCTTAAGATAAGATAGCAACAATTAGGTCTGTTCAATTTCCCTGTAGTATTTGAATCTGAATTCTTCATTCAGTCAACCTTAAAAATGATAGGTGTTATGGAAATATCGGAAATCTGGGAAGAATTTGAAAGACTTCTAATAGAAACAGACTTTGACAAGATATTTCAAGGGACATTCCAAGTCCCTAAACCAAAAGAAAAGCCATCTGAATGGATGGCTTTATTATTTCACGAAATCGCTTTGTGTAAAAATTAAAGTCGCATATTAATGCCTAATTTTTATCCCTATCACGGTCAAAGAAATCATCAATTTCGCCGATTGCAGTTCTAAGGCATCTCATTATTTCTTCGTGAAAATCGGTACCGGAAGCATGTAATGGGTCTATAGATTTTACCAGGAGTTCCCTTAGTTCAAAAAGTTGTTCCCTGTTGTATTTTTTTGATGCTTTTACCAATTCCAATTTCATCAACTCTTCTTGCTGATTTTGCTTGGGGTTGAAAATTTCATTTATATGGCTACATTGATGACAAACGCCTTCCTGGTTGATTAATGCACATCTATGTTCAAAAATATCTGTCATTGTATTTCTTGCATCGTTGAGCAAATGTTTTATAACACCTTCTGTTTTTTCAAGAATATGACCGATTTCCTTTACCTGAAAATCGTACATATTTTTCAGGATCAATGCCACTTGATTTTCAATAGGCAATGTTTTTGAAATGCAAGTAAAACAATAGTCAATATGTTCCTTCATTTCGTAAGCTCCTGCAGGTGAAGTATCGTGAACCATCCAAAAAACTTGCCTGATTTCTTCCGAGCCTATAGCCAAATCTGCTGCATGATCTTGTGCATCGGGAAGCCATCTTTTTTTCTTTCGTAAGTGGTCATAAGCAAGATTTGTGGCTATTTTAAATACCCAGGTTTTAAGAGAAGCGTCCCGATTGAAGGTTGATATTTTAGTGAATGCTTTTATAAAAGTATCGTGTGTTAAATCATCTACATCGTCTCGGTCTGTAAGTAAACGATATAAGTATGATTTTAGCTGATTTTGAAATTCGGCAAACAAGGTTTGGAATGCAATAATGTCGCCCGAAGCAGCCAGTTTAAGTATGTCTTCTTTTTCCATTAGATCAATAGAAATAAAGTGGTTGCAATTTTTTATACCAAACTGCAACCACTAATGTACTATAATATGTTCATCTTGCCACAATCTACATCTATGACGTGGCTATTGAATGCAATGCCATTTTCACTTGCAAGAAATGCTGCAGTTTCACCAACGTGTTTCAAAGAAGGGCTTGTTTTCAAAATGTCAAACGCTTTGTATTGTGCAACTATTTGTTCCGCAGGTATGCCGTATTTCTGTGCAACATCATTAATAAAACCGGCGATTCTTTTTGTTTCCATTAATGCTCCGGGGCAAATACCGATAACTTTTATTCCATTTACACCCCATTCAGCAGCCATTACTCTTGTCAAGCCTTCAATGGCAGCACTCGCCGCAGTAATTCCTGCAACATTAGGAAGTTTAGAGCGGGATAGAGCGGCTGTCAAAAGCAGGATGGTTCCTTCTGTTTGTGTTTGTATCATATACTTTGCCGCCACTCTTGAAGTAAGAAACTGTGAGCCACAAATCTTTTTTATAGGTGCCATAAATTGTTCAAGAGTCGCTTCTGTTGTGGGTGGGCGTCCGCCCATTTCCTCATAGTTTGCACCAATCCCATTGAATACAATATCCAATTTTCCATTGTCGGTAATTACTTTTCTTAAGAAATTGTCAATCTCTCTTTCATTCAAGGCATCTACCTGTGCCACATCAACATTGCCGCCAGTTTCATTAAGCTCTTTTGCCAGTGATTTTACGACATCAAAGTTTCGCGCTGTGATGTACAACTTTGTTCCATGTTCGGAAAATGAACGGGCAACCGCTCCTGCAATTTCCCCGGATGCCGCAAATACTACAGCTACTTTGTCTTTTAGATGTGTCATTTTTATATGATTTTATCTATTGACGTTTGAGCCGGATAAAACGGTCGGGAATTTTTATGAAAATTCAATTTTGCTCTGTAATGCCTTTATTATTAACCGGTTGTAGTTTTCTCTTTATAGGAGAAATGTAGAAGCCAATATTAGCCCGGAAGAAGCCGGCCAAAGGATTAAGAAACTGTGAGCCGAAAGAGACCTGATAGCTTCGGTGTGAGCTAAGAAGATAGGTCAACAATAATTAAAGAAGACCGGCAATATAACCGGTCTTCTGCATATTTGCCCACAACCGTTATACCAGTCCTCTTTGTTGGTTTATTTATACACTTGGAATTATCGTTTTTGTTCATACAAAGTATTACTCACTCCAGGGCGAATGAAGAATGCAATCGCAGAAATTCTTCCTCTTGAAATTCGGTATCATGAAAGCGCATACATCGGCTTTAATATTTCCGAAGGTGGTCTCAATTTTGTGCTCAAATCCACCAAAAAATGTAGGAATAATTTTCTTCTTGAAATCGTTTCTAGGAAAAGCCTTAACGATTTCTTCCCGGTGCCCGGTACTTAAATGCTCATAACCCTCGCCCATTACATCCAACCCGACACCTGAATACATTAAAGCTACTTCGTTTTCTTTATGTTCCGCAATGCCGATGGTGGTGTGTAATGCAATGGTATCCCATACCAGTTGTAGTTTTTCCTTCGGTACTCCATGATCCTTCAAAAAATCACGTGCTGCGTTGGCTCCATCCACTTCAAAGCGCAAGTCTTCGCTGCTATAATGTGACACGAGACCTAAATCATGAAATACAGATGCTACATACAACAACTCGGTGTCGTGTGCCCTATTATTACGCTGGGCATTCAACGATGAAAACAGAAAAACACGGAGGGAATGGTTATAGATAAACTCTGTACCATGCTCCAATAAAAGCTCTGTAGCCTGAGTAGCGATTGCGCTGTCCGGAATAGCAATACCAGCTACTTGTTTTAAACGATTTACTGACATAAGTTAATTGATTTCTCGCAAAATTACCTTCGTCAAATGCCTCGGAGAATATCAATAAATGCGTTTGTGATGTCAAAATTTCATCAGGAGTTGCTACAGCCCAATACTAATAAACTGGCTGCGGTAAGCAGCAGGAGACAGCTTTGTATTCTTTTTAAAGAAATGGCTGAATTGTTCGGAACTATTAAAATTAAGCTCGTAAGCTATTTCTTTTACAGCATAAGAACTAAACTGTAAAAACCGTTTTGCTTCGGCTATAATCTGACCATTGATAATTTCTTTTGCACTATTGCCACTACACCTTTTACAAAGTTCGCTCAGTCTGCGTGCTGTAATGTTCAACATTTCCGCATAGTCATTTACCGCGTGAGAACTGCGGTATTGAGAGCTAAGTAACTCCATAAATTTCCGATACAGAATATAATCCTGGCTATCAAAAGCGGCCTCTTCCGTTAGCTTTATATTTGCCAGCTTAATCATAATAATTTTCAGGTAGGCGGCGAGAGCATCCATTTGATTGATGTATTGTGGTGCATTGTACTCATTTAGTAAAATATTGAACAAAAATGACAGTTCGCTTACCTCCGAATTATTGAGTTGTAATCGTTGATTGGCACCTGTATTATTAAACAGCACTGCTTTGCAATTGCTTGCGCTTTGAGGTGCTTTCTCCCAAAAACAATCTCCAAAAGAAATAATGTAGCCAGTGATAATGGCGGAATTCCTAAATTGATAAATCTGTCCTTTGGACATCAGGAACATTTCGTGGCTTCTTACTTCGAATGAATTATTGTCGATAATTAGCGTTCCAGCTCCTTTTTCAATCATCACTATGCGGTGATAGCTAAGCCTGTTGGAGATTTCTGTATCTACCAGGCATCTATCTACCCGCTCAATCGAGAAGGAGCTGGTAATTGCAGGCTCCGTATAAATATCTTTAACCAACTTCATTGAATAGCCCTTTTTGTAAAGATAAAAAATGTACGACTATGCCTTGGCTTGTTTGTCTGAGCATATACTGGTCAGTAATAATAGCGGGGATTTGTTATATAGACAATGCTAAAAACTACAGAACCAATATCAAAATATTCCCCAGAAAAGCTACTCGCTCATTTATACCAAATGCTGTAAATCCAAGTCAGCTTGATGTACTATAATGACCAATACTGCAAACAACTGCATCCTGTATATATATTATAAAGGGCTGTGACAGCCGGTTTACATGATAGCCCTGCCCTTAACGAGCCAATCGCTAATAGGATTAAGCATGTACAAAAAGGATTTGCACGGCTTGATTTTAATTCTTTGGAATGGAGTGAAGCAGCCATTAATCTGGAGGCTGCTATAAAACTTCGTTCCGGGAACAGGTGAGGAAACGAACCATAGGGTAGTAGCTATTTAGGTGTATTCACTTGTTTGCCCACCAATTCGTTCCAACTGCATAAATAAGGGGATGAGTGCTTTGCCTTTTTCTGAAAGAACATACTCGACATGCAATGGTTTCTGCTGAATAACATTACGTCCAAGCAATTCCTGCGCTTCGAGTTCTTTCAGTGCATTGGAGAGCGACTGTTTGGTTGCACCAGGTAATTGACGCAAAAGCGTATTAAACCTAAGCGGTTTATCAACCGCCAGACGAAATAGTTGTGGCTTCCATTTTCCCGAAAGCGCTTTTAGTAGCTCTTCTGCCGGACAGGCATTATTATCCATCTCTATACTGTTATACGTAGTCTAACTTTTTTGACTTATTGTGCTCTCCCTGATATTAAATGACCTTTGCGATAACTTAGAAACAAAGGCAATGAAAAATCAAGCTTTGACAAATGTAGAAACCATGTTCACCAATTTAGCTATTGGCGACGTACCGGGACTACAGCAACCCCTTTCTGAGGGTAGCGTGTGGATCTATCACAATGTAAAGAATATACCTTACTCTGGTCAATATCATGGCAAAGATAACATCGCACAATTCGCTACAAGTATAGGCAAAAACGTCGATATTGAGTATTTCATCCAGAAGGAATCCATTACAGAAGACAATACCGCGGTTGTGGCGGACGAGGAATGCCCGTGCATCAAAACCAGTGACAAGGTGCCGGCACAAAAGTGGATACAGATTTATATCATAGAACATGGGAAAACCGTTCGCATAGAAGAGGTTGAAAATGTAGCTCATGTTACTAAAATGTTCTGCAAATGAGGCGTATCATCACGCTGGTATTATTATTCATCAGTGTGTTCAATGGATGTAATGCACAAGTAAAAAATAAAAAAATGGAAACAAAACCAAGTAATCCTATGCTTTGTGATCCGGAGACAGGGATTTGCGAGCTACCGGCACGCAATACAGACAGCAGCACTGTTCTGCCTCAGCGCAAAACCAAGCCTGTAAGGGTCATTTACTTTACCGACCCTATTTGTTCATCCTGCTGGGGTATCGAGCCACAGCTTCGCAAACTGGAACTGGAATATGGTAAAGATGTGGACATTGAATATCACATGGGCGGCTTGCTGCCCGACTGGAGCTACAACAGTGGTGGTATCAGCAAACCATCAGACGTGGCACATCATTGGGACGAGGTAAGTCATCATTATGACATGCCGATAGATGGAGATGTGTGGCTGCAGGACCCGCTGTCATCCTCTTACCCGCCGTCCATTGCTTTTAAGGCGGCACAGTTACAGGACGAACATAAGGCACACCTGTTTCTTCGGACAATCCGGGAAATGGTGTTTCTACAAAAGAAGAATATTACTAAGTGGGAATACCTTTCTGTTGCCGCGACGAGTGCTGGCCTTGATCCAGTCAGGATGAAAACAGACATGGAGGGCAAAGCCAAGCACCTTTTTGAAGAGGATTTGGTTCTGGCACAAAGCTTGGGTGTGCGGGGATTCCCAACCATGTTCTTCGTAAATGAAGCAGGCAACAAGATAATGGTTTACGGATCAAAACCGTATGACGCTTATGAGCAAGCAGTCCGGCAAATGCTGCCTCAGATACAAAAGGTTGCTTATGGCCGGGACTGGAAAGAATTGTTCAGTATCTATCCTTCGCTCACAGCGAGAGAGTTTTCCGAACTTTCTGGTATAGCAAGAACTGATGTAGAACCTTACCTGCAAAGGCTAACAGAACAAGGCCACCTTAAAGTGGAGCATACCAAAAATGGCTCTATATGGTTTATCACGGGGCGATGACAGAAGTATGTTCGGCAAGTTTCCAACAATTACTTAAATGCAGGTTATCAAGTTTAAGATCGTCTGATTGATATTGCGATCCATTGAAAAAGTACTATAGTCAATGAGATGTACACCATCATCTATAGCATTAAAGAGGGTGCTTCTCAATGTAGAGCACCTTCTTCTTAGATCTTAAATGGCTCTTTACTAAAAAGCAATATAGCCAGGTCTTGCGTTATCCTTGAATACTAAAAATAGATGTATCCCCAATAACTGGCGTAATTTCTAAATAAGTATAGAAGCACCTTGCTAGTTACGGGTCGTTTTGGAGATTTAAGGGCCCCAATGCTGTCTTTGCTCACTCATCGTGTCACAGCAGCGTAAAACAATAACTAGCTTTCAGAACAAATTGTCTCGTCCTGAAGTGGGGATCGAGACCATCCCTTTAGACTTTCAACGTTGTTATGTCTTTACAGCATTGACTTACGGACTTACTAAGTTTGAAAAACAAACGGTTGCATCACCATTTGCAAGACAAATAATGATGCAACCGTTTTTAAAAATCACAGGAGTAACGATTCTCCGGGGATTGTATTGCTGATAATTTAAAGTGAATACTATCGCTTTATTATTTTACTGGTACCCACCACTTTTTGCTTGTTTAAAGTAGAGGTAAGCATATAGGTGCCTGGTGTCAAATGATCCAGCCCTGGCACTTCTATCAGGTGTATTCCTTTATTGACGGTTAATTCCCGGTGCCATACCTTGCGGCCGCTTATATCCGTGAGTACCAGGTCTACCTTGCCATTTTGTGGCAGGGTGACTGAAATACTGAGCTTGTTACTGAAAGGGCTAGGGAATGCGTTGATCTTGATCTGTTCCTCTTCTGTAGCAGTAATCCCGGTGGTATTATCGCCAGGCCTGAACCGGGTATCGCCCCAGTTATGGAAAGCATGGTGCAACTGGTAATCACCTGTAGCCGGGTCTATATCATAGTAGGTAGCATATAGAAAGTTAGGCACAGATTTGATACCAATTTTGCATAAGGTTACACCGGGTGTAAAACCAGCAGGCATAGTGGGCGTTTGCCCGTTAGGCAGGAGCAGGAAATCAGGGTCGCTGGTCAAGGTAGTACCGCTCTCATCCATTTCCGCAGCTATATAACCGTTGAAACCTGCATTATCAGTTGCATACCAGGATACCATGATCCGGTTGGGCGGCACAGGCGGTGTCGTACCCGTCGTACCCATACCATAATTCAGCGAGGGACTGAATAACTGGTAGGCGCCACTGAAAGTAGGATCCAATGGATTGCTGTTCGCTAACACGCCCGCGGTGATAATGGCAGTTTGTCCTGTACCTGGTAATGCGGGGTTCTTATGACGTACCGATATTTGCATACCGTCCGTATAGGTATAGGCCCAACTGCTGCCGTTATTGGAGAAATCCGTACAGTCGAGTACCAGTTTGGGGGCGAGGGCGAAAGTACCCACATAGTTGTTGTCGTTCACTGTAGGGGTTACAGTTACAGGTGAAACTGCGGCGCTGAGGGTGGCCAGGCCTAAGGAAGACTCTACAATAAATGCACCATTCGGATATACGAAATGAACAAAGCCGGTCGATACGCCGGTGCCGGTGTTGGTAACGCTGGTAAGGGCGACATCAAACATCGTTTTGGTAGCGGTTCCGTTTAGGGTGGAAACAGCACTCCAGGTATTCTGGCCTTTATGCACCATCGTTTGTATGCCTACGCCAGGGTTGATCCAGGCTACGGCGCAACTCGTTACTTCCTTGCAATCCAGCCTGATCCGGCCATAAGTTGGCGAATTGGACAGAATCTTTTGATCAATCAGTTGTAATGGATTACCGGCAGGTCCGTTAAAGTTGTAGATGTCAAGCCGGTGTCCCTGGCCGGGAAGATAATAGGCAACCAGTATACTGGTGTAAGCAGAAGAGGAAAAATAGTTACCCACACATCCTACTTCCAGATCCCTTACATTGTTATATGACAAGGAACCTTGCCAGAAGATATTGGAAGGGTTGTCGGATTGGGTTAATAGTATAGAGACTTCACTGTTCCCTCCCGGATTTGGATTATTCCAGCCAGAAACATACATATCCGGATGACCGGGCAGTCCCATACTGGTTGATGGAATATTCAGATAAGTGGCCGCCACAGAATAAGCCGAGGTGCTTTGCAATTGGTTGAGCCCCGGATTCGGAAAAGTGTGCTCGACCGTGTTGACACTGGGAGGGATAAAATTCTGCGCGGAAACAAAGGCAGCCGGCGTTGCTACGAGCAGCGAGGCATAGACAATTTTGGAAATGGATCGTAACATAATTTAGGATTCGTTGTTTGGTTCCCACGAAGATATTATTACTCCGGAAACCCGGGAAGCTGCAATTGACATAATAGCAGCCCTTATTGACAAAGTGTATTATATATTTTATATTTTAACTCACAAATGAAATAAATGGCATGGATGTTTGCTGGAAAATACTTTATAATGATAATTAGGATCGCCTTGGATCCCTGGAATTGCGATACAGCGTGTTCGAAGTAATCTTTTCTTACGTTCAGGCGACCCCGGTAAGGGATCATGGAATAATCCAGCCGTCCCACCTGCTATTCATTGGAACTCACTTAGCGCAAGCGAAATGCTGATCAACCCTGGCCTCAGCTTTATGGTGCCAGTAAAAAAAGTGTTGTTGGTGATCAATAGCATTTCATTCGCCAATCACCAAAGGTTGAATTTCAATCCAATTCATAACTACAGTATAACATTTGAGCGATTACAAAGGAAAACGGGAGCTTCCATTTTTGCTATTTCCTGATGGAATATACTATAATCGAAAAACGGGGGGTGTCGAACCCCAAAAGTAAATGAAGTATTTAGCTATATCGCAAGCCTGCAAAGGGATTTAGCCCAAAATAAAACCGGGAACACTCATGCTAATTTGAGTGTTCCCGGTCCAGTGGGCCGAGCGGGGAATTGTCGAACTTTTTTGTTAATAATTTATTGGAAATCAATGATTTTGTAAAATCACATTATTGGATATCAGTGTAGTTAGAGCAATGTAGAACTATATAGGGGAAGGCTTAATTAGCTTTCCCCTATTTTTATGCTACCTTCTAAACTGCAACGCTAAAGCCATTTCTCCGAATATAAATGTAGTACGCTTATTGACCATTTACATGGTTTTAATCAGGAAATTTTGTGTGCCCACTGAAATTGTGCTTCCAGTTGTATTGGTCACATGTATACCAATAGTATTCGTGGTAAACTGATGTACAAAACCGGTCAGAACAAGGCCTGCAGGAACATTATAGGATTGGATACCTACCGTAACGATATCGGTCCATTCTGTCAGCGAACCTGTGGGCACAGTAACATTGAAGGATGCTGTACTGTTTGCTGCAACAGAGCCCACTGAAATGGGTTCCATAAAGAATTTGCCGTGCCATACCTGACGATCATTTACCTTAATACCCAAAGCCTGGTTGGTGATCCAAAAGCCATCTACTGTCCATGATACATCCTTTATAGTGCCGAGATGAGCATGGGCATTGATGACCATAGCTTTGTCAGCGCCAGTGCCGAATTTAGCCAGGCAATCCTCAATCTGGTAAATCGTCACTGCCGGAATATCAAATTCGGTAGTGCTGTCGGTGAACCGGATATTTTTGAAATAGTATTTCCCGGTAGAACCTGTACCATTGAGTTGTTTGACTCCGGTCTCACAAGCGCCGAGGTAACAGTTTTCCATATAAATCCTTGCATCAGGTGCCCCCAAGCCGATACCAACTTCACTCAGTTCAAAATGACAGTCCCGTATCTCTGTATTGATACCTGCTTTTATGGATATACCATCTTCGTATTTATTGGTGGTATTATTGTACACACCTATCGCCTCGATATCTGACATGGCAATGATAACCCTGGAACCGTCTTCGTGGATACCCACTTCCGTACAGGCCCTTACATTACCATTCAAGATGGTATTCATATAGCTTCCGTTCAGGAATTGCATGCCATATTTACAACCACCTACGGAGAAGTTTTCAAATTTGTTGAGTACAGCGACACTACCTTTAATGCCAATGTCAAAGTTGATCAGCAGAAAGCGGTTCAGAAAATAAAAATTGGAGGTGGGCATTTCAATACCGATGTGGTCATATACATTTGGGGCACTAAATCCCGGTCCGGAAATGGTAAGGTCTTCTACTGCCGCCATAGAGAAATCTGCATACGAACTTAGCTTCATGCCGCTGCTGTTTGTAAACAGCAGAGTAGTTGCCCAGATACCATCACCCTTGATGCCGATAAATGGCTTATTGATCACCAGTTGTTGAGTGATTTTATAGGTTCCTGGTGGGCAATATAAAAGGCCTTTTCCTAAGGTGTTTGATAAATAATCTAGTGCATTAAGAAAAGCAGCGGTATCATTGGCTACGCCATCACCTATGGCGCCATAATCCTTTACATTTACTGACATGATTTTTGAGTTTTAATTTGTTTAAAATGATCTTTATATGGTAGCAGAACAACTACTTTACAAAGATCAGATATGGGTACGCCAATAGATGGCGCATGCACTAAGGAATTCCTTCGAAGATTGATTCCAAAATTATTAAGCTGACGGCAACAGAGTTAGTGATGGAAGGAAAAGATGTTCAGGGGAAAAAACTAACAATCTATTTCATTCCTAAAAAATAATTCCGGTTGATACATTAGCACATTTATGATTTCAAGAGGATTCACCTGTCAAGCATCTGCATATTGACCTGGTCGAGTTCAACAGAATATCCACGCCAAAACGACGATACTCGTGGAAGCTAAAGTGTTAGCGTTTTTGAACGCTACTAAGTTACCGTCAGATGAATCTTAGCTTCTACAAATTATATAATGAAAGTGAAGCCAAAATAAGGCTTCGCTTTTCTAAGTGTTAGGTTTAGATACTTATAGCTTTAGCTGTACTGTCACCTATAACCAGCTTCTAAATAGTAAACAAGTAAAGCGATTTACATCACTACCGCCAATAGCAATACCAGCTTCCTGATTCCAAATTTCGGGTCTGATCTTGTGACCCAATGACATTTCTGCTCTTTTACAATCGATAGTGAGTCGTACTGTAATCGGCACTTTACTATCTTTTGATACTTTTAATTTCTCCAATATGAGCAACATGGAGAGCTTTTCATTAACCTTCATAACACATTTTTTAGGTGGACGAATGATCGCTCGAACCTAAAACCCTACCTACACACAAACCTTAGGGTTAATCGAGGGTACCAAAATAAACAAATAAAATTGGTACCCTTACAGGCACCCTTTTACCTTGTTTTTCTTTGTATCTCTTTATACTGCTTATTTGAAAAAAACGTTGATTTTAATGTATTTCAAACGTCTTTAAACGAAAAAAGCCACTCCTAAGAGTGGCTTGGTGATTCCGCTGGGACTCGAACCCAGGGCCCATACATTAAAAGTGTATTGCTCTACCAACTGAGCTACGAAATCAACCGCTTCCGTTGAACGGAGTGCAAAGGTAGAGAAGCAATTTTTATTTTCCAAATTTTGAAATTAAAAATCGAAAAAAAATTAGCCCTAATTTCGCAGCCTTGATTTTTACTATTGCTCACTGTATAATTGCCGCTTATTCATGCTTGAGGTAACTGCTTTTACATTCAATCCTTTTCAGGAGAATACTTACGTCCTGACCAACGAAAAAAAAGAATGCTGGATCATCGATCCGGGGATGCATGGAGCGGATGAAGACCGGGTACTGTTTTCCTTTATCGCGGAAAACGGGTTGCTACCGCAACAAGTCATCAACACACATGCCCATATCGATCATGTGCTGGGTATCGACGCCGTCAAACAAAAGTATAAGGTGCCTTTTGGTATGCATCTCCTGGAACAGCCGGTATTGGCCAATGCCAAAGGTTCGGCCATGCTCTTCGGCCTTCAGCTGGGCGCTATACCGGTAGTTGATTTTTATATCGAAGAAGGTGGTAAGCTTCAACTGGGTGAGGATGAACTGGAGGTACGATTAGCGCCGGGTCACTCGCCAGGCAGCATTATCTTTTATTATGAACCTGGTAAATGGGTGATCAGCGGCGATGTATTGTTTAACGGCAGTGTAGGCCGCTCCGATCTTCCCGGCGGCAATCATGAAATCTTAATGCAAAGCATAGCGCAACAGATGTACACTTTGCCTGATGAAACAAAGGTATATAGCGGTCATGGACCGGCAACCTATATCGGTCACGAGAAAAAGACGAATCCGTTTATCAGGGCTTAGTCCGGGCGGTAGCCGTATTATTACCGATCATCATTTGCAGCAATACCGAAATACCGATCACCAGCAAAGCACCGATCACGTTGAGCCACAGGAAGGCAACCAGGTCGAACTTATAAATGAGCAAGACCAATACTTCCGAGATGATCGAGGCATAGAACACGGCCTTGCCTTGTACGCGTTTTAAGAAGAAAGCCGTAAGGAAAATACCCAGAATAGCGCCATAAAACAAGCTGCCCAATTCGTTGACGGCTTCGATAAGCGATCCCATTTTGGTAGCAAACATAGCAACGGCAATGCTGAAGATACCCCAGACCAGGGTGTATAGCCTGCCGTATTTCAATTGTTCTTTATCAGTCAAGGGCTCCTTCTTAAATACCTGGTGGAAGTCAACCAGGGTAGAGGAGGCCAGTGAATTGATGGCTGCAGAGATAGAGCCCCAACTGGCCAGGAAGATAACTGCAAACAATACACCTACCATACCAGCCGGCAGATAGTGCCTTACAAAATGCAGGAAGATGTAATTGCTGTCGCTTTCTGGCTCGGCAATCTCGACTTTGTGCGTTTTGATCAGGTTGCTCATTTCTTTGCGCTGCTTTTCTACCTGTTGCTGTCCTTGATGTAATTGGGACAACAAAGCTTCTTCCTTTGTTCCATCGTCATTTCCTGCATGCCTGAGTGCAATCAGCTCCAATGCAGTTTGCTGGTTAAGGTTGGCAGTGGCCTGGTTTTCTATAAACAAAGGGGAATAAGTTTCCGGCGCCAGGGCGGCTACTTTTTGCTCGGCCGATTCATTAAAGAAGAGTGGTGCTTTATAGATAGTGTAAAACGAAAAGAGCAAAGCGCCTATCAGAAGGATCAGGAATTGCATCGGTATTTTTACCATACCGTTCAACAACAAACCCAGCCTGCTTTCCCTGAGGTCTTTAGCCGTGAGGTACCTGCCTACCTGGCTTTGGTCGGTACCAAAGTAGGACAGGGCCAGGAAGAAACCGCCGATAATGCCCGACCAGAGATTGTATTTATCATTGAGGTTAAAAGTGCTGGTGATCACATTAAGTTTCCCCGATTTACCGGCAAGGTATAAAGCATCGCCGAACTTAACATTATCCGGTAAAAAAGCAACTACCATATACCCGGCAACAGCCATAGCCAGCAGGATAATGCCGAATTGGATCTTTTGCGTATGGGCTATGGCTTTGGCTCCTCCCGTATAAGTATAAATAATGAGCAAACCGCCTATAAGCAAATTGGTGAGATAGATATTCCAATGAAAAATGGTAGAGAGGATAATCGCCGGTGCATAGACACTGATGCCCGTAGAGACACCCCTCGAAAACAGGAACAACACACCGGTAAATAAACGGGTTTTCCTGTCGAACCGTTTATCCAGGTATTCATAAGCAGTGAATACATTCAGCTTTTGGAAGATGGGTACAAATACCATGCTGATCACGATCATGGCCAGGGGAAGGCCAAAGTAATACTGGACAAAACGCATGCCATCGGTATAAGCCTGACCCGGCCCCGATAAAAAGGTAATGGCACTGGCCTGTGTGGCCATGATCCCCAATAATACGACGTGCCAGGGCATTTGCCTGCCCGCCCTGAGATACGTTTCCGAGCCCTCTTGCCCCCTGCCTTTCCATACCCCGAAGATGATGATCAGGACAAGGGTACTGAGCATGATGATCCAGTCCAGGCTGCTCATGACCAGGCATGGGTAAACCAGGTGAACAATAAGATCAATACCACCAGCCATAGCAAAACGGCCAGGTACCAACGTTTCCAGTAAGATTGACTCATGTTTGCAAGATTAGAATAAATCCTTTTTAATTCCAATTATACTATGTTGCTGATTTGTAAAAAGCAAGAAACGGATGGACTTATCATCTTAAGAAGAGAAACAGAGCAGCAGAAAATTTGTTAGAAAGAAATACTAGTGATGATGATGGTGCTCTTCATCGTCCAACTCGGGATGCAGCCTGGCGGCCTCCGGAAGCAATGCTGTAGGCACTTTGGGATAGGTATGGTGCAGGTGGTGAAAAGCAAAGGAAGAAACGATCGGCGTCCAGATGCGGGCTATCCTTACGCCTGCCATTCTTGCCGGGTGCCTTGATGCCATACGGTGGGGGATATAAGATGCCCATAAAGGCATGAGACAACTTAACACAAAGGCAATGCCCCAATATACCAGTCCGGCATAAGAGCCGGTATATACATAGAGGAGTACAAAGCCGATAAGCAGTAATAAAGTAATGCCTGTTTCCAGTAGCTGTTTGTTACGGGTATTAGGTGCCATTTTCAGGGAGGCTATACGCAGGGTAAAGATATGATAAGGTCCATTAAGGAAGACTTGCTTCAGGGTCCATTTGGCCGGTTCTCCTTCCGGATCGTTATCGCTGAGGCATTGTCCGTGATGCCGGAGATGAGTGATCTTAAGGGCATGGCCGCTTTTGAGCAATAGCAGACCGCTAAGGCTCAGCAACAGGTTATTCGCTTTTTTGGAGATGCCCAGGGCATTGTGAATGGTATCGTGCATTTGTACGAAGCCCGCCAGGCATGTGATCCCGGCAACAGGTACTGCCAGCCACCAGATATGATTGACAGCACAAAGGATATAGATACCCAGTAACAGCCAGGGCCGTATGATCTCTACTATCTTTTGCCCAGGCTTCAGTTCCAGTGATTGTGTTTGTTTGCCCATACCACACGATTTCGTTTAGAGTAAAGTTCCGTATTTATTGCCGTATTTCTTCACGCAAAGGTTTGGCATCGCCAGGAATACCCTGTTCCAACTTCTTAAATGCCGCTTTAAAATACCCCTTGTACTGGAACAAGGTCCCGAATGTTTTATTGCCTACGCTTACATGGATATGAAAAACATCTTCCGCTTCGTCGTATGATTCCTGTACAGTGGCATTGCCGCTGAAGAAACCGGGATAACGGAATGAGATCCTGCCTTCATAAAATCTCTGGTGGTCGGACCGGATCGTGATACTGCCATCTTCATTTACCTTCATACTGATGTCCACGGCAAGATGCTGCCTGTTGCCCAGGTAATCGACAATGCTGCGCTCCTGCTCATTATAGATCATGGTAGCATCGAAGCGCCTTACCTTTTTACCAAAATGGAATTTACGGTTCCAGCTTACGGTTTCCCGGCCAAAGGAATCCTTATAGCCATAATTTTCGATGGTAAAAGGAATATTCCTCCCAGTTTCGGGAAACATGATATTGCGTAAGGTACCCAGGTAGAGGAAGGGCAGGGTATGCCACCCCGCATTACGGATATATTCCATGGTACCTGTGCCCAGCATATACACCGGCCGTTCGCTGCTGATACCGAAACGGGCCTGCATCTTCGGATGTAAGCGATCAAAGTCTTTGCCCAGGTATTGTTTATAGATCGACATTATTTCTTCTTCGTGGGTTTTCTTTTGCAGTTGCCCGCGTTGGGTAAAAAAGGACAGATATTCAACACCAGTACCGATAAAGCCATAATGCCGAAACTGGTAGTAGCCGGGTTGAAAGGCGCCAGGTATATGCTTGCCTTCGCAAAAAAAGCAGTAATGCCCAGGATCAACAGACCAGCGAGGTTGAGGTAGTGCAGCAGGCGGGAACGACCCAGGAACAGGAAGACCAGGCCAAACAGGACTTCCCCGATACCGACAGCGTAAACGGCAATAGCTTCCATGCCTTTAAACAACCCCGAAGCCTGCATCATAGCCAACTCCCCGGTCTCCATATGCAATAGCTTGGGCACAATACCATGATACAACCAGGATAAAGCGATCGTAACATTGGCCAGGGCAAATAAGAGATAAAGGGTACGGGAAACTTTAGGACTGATTTCCTTATCCAGCCAAAGCCGCAACGAATCGAAGCTCCAGGCGGTAGCCCAGCCGATCAGGGGGCGGAACAGTAACTTGTCGATCAGCCGGCCGGCAATACCATGCCTGGTTTCATAATCGTACCAGGTAAGAAAAGTGATGCCATTAGTATGCGGGATGTATTTCCAGTAACCGGAGCCGGTCTTGATCAGCGAGATATTTTCATCCGACCAGAACTTTAATGCCGAAGTGCTTTCCCCGCTTTCTTTGTTATGTGTGCCGCTGGTCATGCCTTTGCCCGAAACTTTAATACCAAAGCCGATCTGCGTTTCATACAGGAAATGCTGTGGTTCATCTGCGGTTGTTTTGGGAAGGTATTCGATACGGGTAAAGCGGAGATCCCAACGGGCGTGGAGCTCCGGGCTCTGGGTATATTGCCATAGCCTTTCCAGACTGGCATCCATCTCTATTTCGACGTAAACCGGTTTGTTTTTCAAATGTGACAGGAGACGTCCCTTTATACAGGCGCCTCACAAATTTAGGAAAAAGAGGGGTTTCTCAGGTCTTCCTTTACACCTGCAGTTACTTAGCGTTACTGCAATGAGAAACACTTCCATTTTGGCCTTCTAAAGGTTCCGATGGACAAGGTGTCTTATGGGCATTCTGGCTCCTTATTTTCAGGCCCGGCATCCAGGAAGCGACCCAGGGCATCCAGCTTGGAGGACCAGAACTGGTGATAGCGGTTAATCCATTCCGATACCTCGCCCAGCTTGCGAAAGTCGGCGGTGCAATACCGTTCTCTGCCTTGTTGCTTGATGACGATCAGGCCGCACTCCGTCAGTATTTTCACATGCTTGGATATCGCAGGCCTGCTGATGTCGAAATGATCGGCCACCTCGTTAAGCGTTAAGGTTTTTTTTGCCAAAAGGTCAATAATTTCCCTTCGGTTAGGGTCGGCAATGGCCTGGAATACGTCTCTTCTCATAAGTAAAGGAATAGTTATGTAACCGTTCGGATACAAATATAAATTTATTTCCCGACAGACGGATTATACAGCAATTTTCAGGTTGCATGAAGAGTGGGCGAGGCCTAATTTTACCTGATGAACAAACAACAGACTTTCCGGATTCCCTTGCCTCCTGTTTTTAGTTTTGAAGAATGTACCTGGTTCCTCAATCGGAATTATGACGACTGCCTGCATACCATTACCGGTAACAGCATCATCAAGGCTTTGCGCCTGACGGATAAAACAGTATTGCTGCAGATCCGTTCGGATAACGATGCTTTGATTGTCGACCTGCTGGAAGGCATGATAACCATCAAAGAGCAGGAACAGATAAAGGCTTATATCATCGACTGGCTTGACCTCGGCAGGGATATAGCGCCTTTTTATCATTTACTGGGCAAAGAGAAAAAGCTGGCGGATATGGCGGTATCCTACCGGGGGCTCAGGCTCATTGGTATTCCCGATTTGTTTGAAGCGCTTTGCTGGAGTATCATAGGGCAGCAGATCAACCTTACTTTTGCCTACAAGTTAAAGCGCAGGCTTACGGAACGTTTTGGAACCACTATCCTGCATAAAGAAATCCCTTATTATATTTTTCCCTGTTCCGAATCCCTGGCAACAGCAGACTGCACGGAGCTTAGGGAAATGCAGTATTCCCAAAGGAAGGCAGAGTACCTTACCGGGTTGGCACAGGTCTTTGCACGGGGAGATATCAGTAAAGAACAATTGGTCACCATGCCGTTTGCAGTGCAGCAGCAGGCCCTTACGTCACTTCGTGGTATTGGTATCTGGACGGCTAATTACGCTTTAATGAAGGCGCTCCGAGTTGCCGAAGCCATACCTTATGGTGATGTAGGCTTATTGCAGGCCCTGGTTAATTTTGATTTGATCAAAGACCGGAAGGACCAGGCCAGTATCGATAAGCTATTCCGTAAATTCAAAGGTTGGGAGAGCTACCTGGTATTTTACTTATGGCGCAGCCTTTCCGAGGGAGGTTGATGATCCTGGGCAACCCAGGTGTAGTATTTCTTACCAAAAGGGAAGTATTTAAGATACAGGTTATTGAGTTTGCAAATGTATTTTTCAAATGTTTTTTGAGTATAATTAAACTTTTGCAAATACAGAAAGTCATATTGTTTTTAATGACCTCTTAATTTACGCTATATGAATGGAAAACTGATCAGACTTCTGTGTCTTGCCCTGGTTTCAGGAACATTTTGCTATGGGCAGCGCGTTACACCCGAAAGTGAATTAAGCCAGCCCAAAATGTACCTTAAAAGTGATGCTCCGCCCGTTTTTATTGGTCCCGGTAATCTTAACACCGACCTGGGTAAGTTGAAAAAGGGAACGACGAAAACGGTAACTCTCGCCTTTACCGGCAAGACTGAACAAGAGAACCCGGAAACAAGCTCTTTGTTCATTCGGCGCAAAGCGTACCAGGTTACCGGCTACAGCTTAGCTGAAGCGCCTCACATTCTTAATCCCAGCCTGGATGGCAACGGGCAATTTACGGGACAATACCTGGCTACTGTAGCCGGTCCTGTTAACGAAGTGATCAAGGTGACTTCTACCGCCGGCTCCTTTTTCGTGTACTTGCAAGGAGAAGTTGTAGAATAATAGTGTTAGTCACTTGTTCCCGGAAGAATGTTGCGGAAAGTAATATTGATCCGAAGATCTTGCGCCGCTTTTGTCTTGGGCAGTTGGTGCTGCCAATGAGTTTGCGTAGCGCCATACATCAGTAATAAACATCCGGGTTCCAGTACAACCGGGATGTTTATTTTTTTGTTCTGATAATGCCGGAACCGGAACAACCTTGCTGCTCCCAGGCTGAGGGAAGCAATTACAGGCTCGGGCCCCAGCTCCTTCTCATTATCACGATGCCAACCCATACTATCGTTACCGTCCCGGTACAAATTAAGCAAAGCGCTATTGAACAGATAGCCAGTAATTTTTTCGGTCTTTTCCCTGAGCGCCTGCAGCGGTTCCGTCCAGGGTAACGGCTGCATTGTAATGCCCGAATAGCTATAAGCTTTCCCTTCGTCACCATACCATGCGGTAAGCCTGGGCTGCATTACTGCTTTGCCGAATATCTTTATGGCTTCCTGCTTCCAGGCAATATGTTGCCGGAGCTGCTCCAGGTAATAGCTATGTTCTGCGCCTGCCAGGAAACCGGGGTATAGAACAGCGTTGCCATCATAGGGCAGGAGGTTTACTGAGGCCTTTATCGCCGGGAAATTCATGATCTTGTTTTTTTCCATTGAAGGTACGCCTCTTTCATGCAATGCCCGCAAGGCCTGTAACCCTGTGCTTCCGCCTCTGCAGTAGTCGCAAAAAACACCCGGTTACCCGCGCTCATCCTTATACCCGAAGCGCAACGCATCGTTCCATATATTTTCAACCGTCTGTTGCCGGCGAGCTGCACTTTTTCTTCCTGCATCAGCTCCCATAGCTTCCTGATCCTGGCAAGCGGGGTAGCGCCCAGTTGTTCGTGTAATATCATTGCTTTAACTTAATGCATCGTGAAAAATAATACCCAACGTATGTCGCTGACCTTCGTGTACCTGGCTCACGCCATGTTTCATGTTTACCCGGTAATAACCTTTACTTCCTTTTACCGGCCTGAAATTGGTAGTAAACAACAGTACATCGCCTTGCCGGGGTTGTAGTACTATTGCCTTGGACTGCGCCCTGGGCACCTGTTCTGTCAATACAAATTCACCGCCGCTGTAATCTTCACCCGGCTCGTCCAGGAATAACACCAGTTGCATCGGAAAAAAAATATCGCCGTACAAGTCCTGGTGCAATGTGTTGTGCCCGCCTTTTTCATATTTCAGGATCAATACTGTAGGCTTTACCTGGTTGTGTTCCCGGCATTTTACATGCAAGGCTTCCAGTGTTTCAGGGAAGCTTATTCCCGTTTTTAACGCCTGCATCCAGCTATTGGCTATAGGGGCCAGGTGCGGATAGATGCGCTCCCTGATCGTTTGTATCAACGGCGGGAGCGGGTATTGAAAATATTTGTATTCCCCCATACCAAACCGGTAACGCTCCATGGTAATCGTCTTACGGTACAGTCCGGGATCGCTATAGGCAGTGGCCAATTGCCGGCAGTCATCCGCTGTCAGGAGCTTAGGGATAACTGCGTATCCTTTTTCATGCATATCATTGCCGATGGTTTCCCAATCGATATGGTCTATTGTTTTCTTGATCTGTTCCATAGTTTGCAGGCTCCTGCACAACTGCAGGAGAACTTATATTACTGTAATAATTTTTCTGAAAATTTTATGTGTGTTGTCTTAAGATAATCGTTTGCCGGTCGCGAAGCTATACCAAACTACGATCCGGAGACAGAATACAGGTAGGACAAGGTTATAGGATTCTTTTCGTTCCGATCATCTTAATTTTTTTGTGCTTAGGATATACCTGCTTCTCCTCTATCTGTCTTGGCCGCTTCCCAGCCCAGCATGGCTGTTTTGCGGGTGCTGCCCCAATGGTATTGTCCTATGTTACCCGACGATTGAATGACCCTGTGGCAGGGTATCAGGAAGGCAACGGGATTATCGCCTACTGCAGTACCTACCGCCCTTGAAGCGCCGGGAGCATTAAGGGCAGCAGCAATGCGGCCATAGCTCGAAACCTGTCCCATGGGTATTTTCAGCAAGGTTTCCCATACTTTAAGCTGGAACTCGGTTCCTTTCAGGTGCAGCCTGATCTCTTGCAGTTCGCTCCAGTCCCGGGTAAAAATGTATAGGGCATGTTGCTGGTGGAGATCAGTCATTTGCCGGTAAACTGCTTCCGGAAATTGTTGCTTCAATTCCTGTAAAGCAATAGACTGCTCCTCCGAAAAAGCCATATAGCAAATCCCTTTCCCGGTAGAGGCAACAAGAATGGTTCCGAATGGGCTTTCCGCAAAGCTGTAGTTGATGCTCAGGTTGCTGCCGCCGTTTTTGTATTCACCGGGTGTCATACCTTCTATGTGTACAAAGAGATCGTGCAGGCGGCCTGTGCCGGAAAGACCTGTCTCTATAGCCGTATCCACCAGAGTCTGCTGAGGGTCCTTTATAATGGATTTGGCATAATCGAGACTGATGTATTGCAGGAACTTTTTGGGGCTTACTCCGGCCCATTCCCGGAACATACGCTGAAAATGGAAAGGGCTCATGTGTACCTGTTCCGCTACTTTGTCCAGGTCGGGCTGCTCTTTGAAGTTTTCCCTGATGTAATGGATAGCCGTAGCAATGCGCTCGTAGTTGATGGTTTCCTGAGTGTTCATATGCTTTCTTTTTACACCACAAAAGTACCCTCGCTGCCTGGCCCTGCCAACCCGGAAATTGCGGAGTTTGGCCGTATCTCAGGAACCCTTTTTTACCGAAAGCCCCATCAGTACATTATCTGCATAGCTGCCTTCTGTTACTTTAAAAAAATCAGCTTGCCTGCCTTGCTCCCTGAAACCACATTTATGATACAAGGCCATACCTGCAGCATTGCTATGATATACCTGCAACCATAATTGCTCCAGGACCGGGTTATCAACAGCCCATTCAATAGCTGCCGTAAGCAGGGCCGTTCCCAAACCGGTGTTCCGCCACTGCCGCAGCATACCCATACCTACCATAGCCGTATGTTGTAGCTTGATACGGGTACCGCCGTTCAGGTCTATGTTGCCGATGATATTGCCGTCCTTCTGGGCCACCAACAGCAAGCTATTATTGCTTTGCAGAAAAGAGCTGATCCATTCCATTTCTTTTTCCAGGGTAGGTTGGAACTCCGTGGTGGTCAGCACCAAGTGTTCGCTATCCCTGATATAAGTCTGAATGGTCTCTATCAGTTGGGCGGCATCTTCCGGTACTGCCAGGCGCACCTGGACGCTTTCTTTATTTTTAAGGATGACACGGCGTGGTGTAAAGGTCATATTTACATTTGCCCTGGAAAAAGGGTGCAGGGCAAATGTAAATAAATTATAAGGTACTTTAGGCCTGATAAAGCCGGGCTCTGTCCGATATGCTTAAAGACCTCTTCGTTAAGCTGCCTCGCGCAACTGGTATTGGGGATAATCTTTTAAAGCGTTTTGCAGTGCTGCCGTAGCCACATGATGACTCATGCTGATATCGGCGACGCCTTGCTCCAGATTGATGTTTACGCCGGTTACATCCGGTACTTTTTCCAGTAACATTTTTACTTTAGCCAGGCAACCGCTACAGGTCATGCCGCTGATACTATACTTGTGGGTCATTTTGTATTGTTTTTTGTAAGAAAATAAAGGATCAATAACAACACAAAGATACCCGCAGGGCAGGCGACAGCAGTTATACAATTAAGGATAAGAGTTACATCATTCCGGCTTGCCTACTTCGTCGAGCGAACGCCGGTTGTTGTGGTTACCCAATTGCTTGAACTGGGTAGGCGTAAGGCCGGTAAGCTTTTTGAACTGGGCCGACAGGTGGGCGGTGCTGCTGTAGCCCAGGTCAAAGGCGATCTGGGAAAGCGGCTGTTCGTCGTAATGCAGCAATTCCTTCACCTTCTCTATCTTCTGGTGGATAAGGTATTGCTCTATGGTGGTACCTTCCACTTCCGAAAAGAGCTTGCTGAGGTAAGAGTAATCGTGGTGCAGGTGCTGCGACAGCAACTGGCTGAAATTCTGACGGGAGGGTTCGTCCTGGTAATGCACCGTTTCGATAATAAAAGTCTTGATGTGTTCCAGCAACTGGCTTTTTTTATCATCCATCAATTCGAAGCCTACCTGTGACAAAGCATCCCGCAAGGCTTCTGTTTCCTGGGGGGATAAGGTGTTTTCCTCCAGCACGGCTTCGCCCAGCACGACGGTTACCGGGTGTAATCCCAGTTTTTTCAATTCCGATTCTACTACCATCCGGCAACGGTGGCAGACCATATTCTTGATGTGTAATTTGAGCATTTTTAAGACAGGGACCTTTTGTTTTTCCAACGGGTAACGGCCACAAAGAGCAAGGCAAGCCCCAGGAACACAAAGGTAAGCAATAAGCTGTTGCGCAGCACTGCAGGATAACCCAGCTCGGTTACATTGATAAAAGGATAAGGGTAGTAGTCGACGATACTACCCCGTAAAAGCGTATATAAGATATAGGCCAGTGGATAGAGCAGCCAAGCCCATACGTGTCGCCATTGCAAAGCCTGTTTACTACCATATATAAACCAATAAACCAGATAGAGCAACGGCATAACAAGATGCAATAATTCATCTACCAGCCAGGCCAGGCCTGTGGGCGCCCACAGGAAGCGAAGTACCAGGTTATACACCAATCCTACCACCAGGATATATACACCGATGGCAGCCTGTGTGCCGGGTTTATGAAAGAAGGCATTCTTCCCGGCCAGGACAAAGCTGAAACAAAGGGCGACCAGGATATTGGTGAGTATGGTAAAGAAGCCGAAGAAACGCAATATCGTTTCCGGAACGGAAGCGGTCCTGTTTTCAATAATCAGGTAAAACTGGACAATAAGGGCAAACCAGCCCAGCAGGGTTCCCGTAAGAAGGAGCATACGTTGATTGCGGGTCGTTGTTCCGGGCATTGGTAATTGTTTTTTAGGGCTTGCTGCCGGTCAGAAAGAAGTACTGCTCAGAGAAACTAGGAGCAAAGGTTAAGGTTGGTAAGGTTTCCCGGGAACGCCCCAGCCCCATACGGGCATGGGCTCGTCGGGGTTCATCGCCAGGTTGTCCGTATTGGAATTCAATACTGCAATGCGCGTGCCCCATTCGATATAAGCCACAAAAGCGGAACGGAATTCGGGATCATCGGGAAGCCTGATCTCATCGGCAGTCTCCAGCAATAAGCTTACCCATCGTTGCCGGTGTTGTTCGGTAAGGTGTTTGGAAAGATGCTTTTGTATCATCTTAAAATGATTGCCTTCTCCGGCACTGTACATTTTGGGGCCGCCGAAAACTTCGGCAATAAAATGAGCGACATGGAGCTGGTGTTCTTTCGACATATGTTTGAACACGGGCTCCAGCAATTCGTCATGGAGTACTTTTTTATAGAAGAGATCGGTGAGCTGCTCAAAGACCGGCATGCCGCCAGCCCATTCGTACAGCGTAGGTATGGTTGGATGGGTTTGCATCTTTAAAGATAAGGCTTTTGGACATTATCACTTAATGGACCTATTACCTTTAAGCCATCCCTGGTTATTTCAAAAAAATCCGGCAGATGGAACGACCACCTGCCGGAGCAAAATAGTTTAATGGCTATCGGATAGACGACAAATACTCCTGCTTGTACTGAGGACCTATACATTTCATATAATCATAGATCAATGACAAAGGAAAGCGTGTAAAGAAAACATCATCACAACATCATGCAGCATTCGCTATAGTGGCCCTTAGAAAAATGGCGTTAAGAAAATGGCTTGGCGGGCGGTTAAAAAATTTTTACTGTTTGAGTCTTGAAGACGAGTTTAAAAATTTTCAGCCCGGTAAGCCATTTTTAGCCTATTTTTCTACAGGCCTTGATCTTTCCATCAAGGGAAAAGAACATAGAAAATAATGTATCACAGACAACATAGCTTGCGCAACATGTGAAATGAAGTATTCTGGATACGCTTGACATTCAGAGTGATCAAGATTCCTCGGTTGCTGCGCAGACCTCGGAATGACGCGTTTGAAAGTATTATCAAGCAAAGTAAATAAATCGCGTGCCTTATCAGGGCATAATACTAACACAAAAATTGTATGCTTATATTCAACGGCGATTGATATACCTCAAACGCCAAGACTTCGTTTCTGATGTTTCCAATACCTGCCGGAACAAAATACTTTAAAAGCTATTTCTTTAAATATTGCTGCAACATAGCAATAATATAATCGTAGTGTTCCTCCTTAAGTCCCGGCCATACGCCCAGCCAGAAGCTATCTTTCATGATCTTGTCCGTATTGCTGAGCGGGCCCGGAATGCGCTTTTCGATGTACTGGTAAGCCGGTTGCTTGGTCAGGTTGCCGGCAAACAATAAGCGGGTGCCTATCTTTTGCTCTTCCAGGAAGCGAACCAGATTGTTCCGGTCGACAGCGCTGCCATCGCGCAGGGTAAGCATAAAGCCAAACCAACTGGGATTACTTTCCGGCGTGGCTTCGGGCAGTATAAAATGCTCTTCCAGGGGCTTGAGCTTATTGTACAGCAGATCGAAATTGGCCCTGCGCTGCGCTACAAAAGTATCTGCCTTGTTGAGCTGGCTCAGGCCTATTGCTGCCTGCATATCGGTTACCTTCAGGTTGAAGCCGATGTGCGAGTAGGTATATTTATGATCATAGCCGCAGGGCAGCTCGCCCAGGCATTGGTCAAAACGTTTGCCGCAGGTATTGTCCTTGCCGGGTTCGCACCAGCAATCCCGGCCCCAGTCGCGGAAGCTTTCAGCGATCTTTTTCAGGGAGGCATTATTCACCAACACCGATCCGCCTTCGCCCATGGTGATATGGTGGGCCGGGTAGAAAGATACCGTGGCCAGGTCGCCGAAGCTGCCCGTTTTCTGATCCCGGTAGGTCGCCCCCAGGGAGTCGCAATCATCTTCGATTACCCAGAGGTTGTAGCGCCGGGCAATGTCCATTACTATATCCAGGTTAAAAGGATTGCCCAGGGTATGGGCCAGCATAATGGCTTTTGTCCTGGGGGTTATAGCCGCCTCGATCAGCTCGGCCTTGATATTATAAGTAGGTATGTCCACATCTATAAATACGGGGATACAGCCAAACTGTACCATCGGGTTTACGGTAGTGGGGAAGCCTGCTGCTACGGTAATGACTTCGTCGCCAGGTTTTAAGGCCCGCTCGCCCAGCTTGGGAGAGGTAAGGGCATAGAACGCAACCAGGTTGGCCGAAGAGCCGGAATTGACTAAAAGGGAGAAACGGCTGCCGAAGTACCGGGCAAATTTCCGTTCAAACTCCTGTGCATAACGGCCTGTGGTTAGCCAGCCATCCAGGGTGGCATCCACGCCGTAAAGGATATCTTCCTCGTCAAGCACCTTTCCGGTTACCGGGATATAATCCGTACCGGGTATCATACTGCGTTGTACATTCCTGGCGGCAATACGGCTTAATAACGGTTTTAACTCCTCGTCTATATTTTTAAAATCCATGGGTAGGTATCGTCTCTGCTCCGGTTAAAAAAGGTAGCAAAGAAAAGAAATATTGGATGAATGCGGAAATATTACCACTACAGGTCACTTGCGCGAAAAGGTCAACGCAGTGTCCGGCCAGTTCCTGCAGGCCTTAAGTTGTTTGTTATGCTTTTAATATTTTAAGACCAGGGTCAACAAACGGGGCAGGGTAGCACGGTTATCCTCGTCAAACCACTCCTCCAATGCAACGATGGACAAACCATATTTAGCGGCCAGTTGCGTAAATTCGGATACATGGTGCACATGGCATTGCAGCTCTACGCGCTGGTCGCCTATATCGAAACGGGCGAGGCTGCCGCTGTATTGCTTGAAGGGATGCAACTCGCCGATATACACATGGCCACCGGGTCCCAGGCGTTGTTTGATCTGCCCGAAGATGAAATCCAGGTTTTCGATATGTTCCAGTACCAGGCTAAAGCTGATGAGATCGAATTTCATGTCGGGGAAGGGCCATTCCTGCGTAATATCCGCCTGCCGGAAGGTAATATTGTTGCCTGCTGTCTTGGCGCGGGCAAAGGCCAGCATTTCTTCCGAAAAATCAAGCGCTGTCACGCTTTGGGCATGCTCCGTAAACCAAACCGAATTTTTGCCGGTACCGCAGCCTACTTCCAGTACATGATCAAATGTTATTTTTCCCAATAGGGTACGCAAAGCAGTTGCTTCCAGGTCGCGGGTACGGTTGCGATTGGTGTCATATTGCTCTGCCCATATATTGTAGGCTTCCTTATTGTCCATGAAATCGTTTTATTTAAGGGAGCAAAGATACCGGATTGGCATTATCCGGATGTTACTGCTTTTGCCGGAATGTCCATCCATATACCGGTACTCCCTTGGAAAAATAAGTTATATAACGCAACAGCGGCCACCTTATGGGCAGCCGCTGTTGTGTCTTCGAGTGGAAAATATTATTGACTTAAGGATAACATTCGGGATAGGTAAGCGGGCAGCAATGGGTGTTTTTGGCCACGATCGAGGCATTGCAGCAGATAGGCGTGGTATAAGGAGCCGTCATACAGGCCGAAGGATCGGCGGTAGGACCGGCTCCGCCTGCCATCTTATGCTGTTCTTCCTTGTTCAGCGCAGTCAATATGATTTTATTCAAAAATAGCTTTCTCTTTAAATTGAGGTTTTTCTTTTTCATAAAAAAGTGGTTTAGCAGTGAACAGCAAAACTATCGGAATGGACTGCATCAAACTTGCAGTGCTTTTCCTTATTTTGATTTTTTCAATATCACCCAATAATCTCCATTTTTTTCATCAGGAAGGTAGCGCTTTTGTTTTGGCAAATACCCGTTCTCAGCTTATAATCAAATACCAGCTCATCATTGATGATCTCCACCTCAAAACACTTATTGCTTAAAATACCGGGATGGGCATCGGTGGTAAGGCATACTTCCAGGTCGTGGGTGGCAATGGCGCCTATGGCCTTTTTACGAATGATCTTTTCAATCACACCGATAGTACCGCTGCGTTTATCATCCGAATTGGTGCCTCTTAGTATTTCATCCAGCAATACAAAGCATACTTCTTTATCCAGTTGCTCCATGATGTATTTTAAGCGCTTGACTTCCGCAAAGAAATAGGATTCGCTATCGGCCAGCGAATCGGATTGCCGCATGGACACGAATACGGGCAATGGATGTATACGCGCGCCCGATGCACAGATGGCGCTGCCGGCGCCGGCCAGGACCATATTCACACCCAGGGTGCGGAGAAAGGTACTTTTGCCCGACATATTGGAGCCGGTAAGGATAACAAAGCGATGCTGATCGAAAGTAACATCGTTGCACACCCTTTTCGATGCAGGAATAAGCGGATGCCCGAGCGCTTTAAACGAAAGGTTATATTCTTCGTTTAATTCCGGGAAACAGAAACTGGGATTATTGTAACGCAGGTTGGCCAGGCTGTTCAGCATTTCCATTTCCCCGATCACTTCGAGCCATAATAAGATGCTGGCCGCATGTTCCTTTTTCCAGCGACTTAACCGGTGCAGCACATGGATATGGTTACAATAAAGCCCATTGGTAATGACGGCAGCGAAAGGATTTTGTACGGTCTCCAGCCCGGCATAGATCGAAGCCAGTTTTTTGATCTGCAGGCTGGCTCGGGTACCGGCGGTCTTCAGCTTTTCCTGCAATGCTTTTAAGTGTGCAGCCTTGTATTCCGTTTGTTCTATCTGCAACAATATAGCGGCATATTCTTTCAGCAATTCGTTCACCTTATCGGCGCCGAACATGGCCTTCCGGATCCTTTTCAACTGGAAGAAAAAGACAAAAAGATTAACCGGGAACAGCTTTGTCGCAATGTCCCAATACAAATTTGTCCGGGTAATGGCATAGAACAGCAACGATCCCAGGAGCAAAAGTGGCAACAAGTAACAAAGCAGCAGCAGGAGTTTGCTGACCGGCTTTTCTTCCTGTGCCGCCCAGCGGATCAGGCGCTCATAAATATCTTTATTGTCGCCCGCGATCCTGGCCCTGGCATATAGTTCCTGCCGCTCTTTTAAGTTGTGCTCCAGCTCTGCTATGGCTTCCTGGTTGCGGCGGATGGCCGGTGCCGGCTGCAAGTGCAGCAAAGCCTCCGCCAGCCTGTTTTTACCCATTTGGGTAGCCGTCCGGTTCAAGTGCTGGTAGAGCGACCGTGGTCCGAAAAGGTCAAGGTCGTTGGCATAAGCATGGTTGTCTTCTTTGTAATCGGTACCATCGCCGAAAGGCAAAAGCCCTTTTCCCAGGTAAGCAAGCTCTTCTTCGTTGATCTGTAATAAGGTCTTGACGTGTATTTTCCAGCGGGATGTTTTGCCGTGCCATTGCATCAGGAAAACAAAAAGCACTACCAGGGCTATGGCGATGCCCAGCATATAATTGTCCTGTTGCTTAAAATAAAGATAGAAGCCGGTTATAGCCAACAGGGCCGTCAGCAAACGGGAAATGCTGAGATTATTGTGTTTGCGGCTGATGGCCTCATATTGTAAGGCATAGTCCTGCCTGAGTTGTTCGTAAATAGCTTTGATACTGTCCTGCGGCATAATTTTACCTGTGTAAACGGGCAAAGGTGGGGAAATTATTTTTAAAACAGGATTCCCTCCCATAGCAAACCTTTCTAAAAGCAGATTGTAATAAGGATAAACAACCACATATGCACATCGAGCAGATCAAACGGCACTTATCCGATAAAGGAACTACGATCAACGACCGCCAGGCAGAACAGATCCTGCAAGTTATCTGCAAATTCAAAGAGGTAATGAAGCAGTGCCAGCCGGATAAAGAATGGACCTTTGATGTGGAGCAGGTAGGAACCGACTCCTTTACTTTCGAATATTCGTACCGGGTTACGGAATTAATACAGCCGGAATAACCTCGGCAGCAATTCCTGCTATTATTTTCCCTGCTTTTATATACAGCAGCGGGGATTTGCCTAACTTAGAGGGACGCAATATTCTTTTCATTTGTCAAACCCCAAACTATGCCCTCTGTCTATAAAAGAATAGTACAATATAATGCCGACCGCCTGCCGGAATACACTGCCCTTAAAATGCAGTTCATGGCGGAAAATGCATTCCGTTTTTTCCGGGGCACTTGTCATTTGTTTTATGAAGACCTGGCTCAAAACATTTCCTGGAAGGATACTACGAAAGCCTGGATCTGCGGAGATCTGCACCTGGAAAACTTCGGAAGCTACAAAGGCAACAACGGTGTCGTTTATTTCGATCTCAACGATTTTGACGAGGCCTTGCTTGCGCCTGCCAGTTGGGAATTGTCGCGCCTGCTCACCAGTATTTATGTAGGTGCAGGCGTAGGCGGTTATGACGCAAAAACGGCCGATCGCCTTGCCCGGAAGGCTTTGCAGGTTTATAGAGCAACCTTACAACTAGGTAAGCCGGTTATTGTGGAAAAGCAAACGGCTTCAGGCCTGCTCCGTTATTTTTTACAGCAGGTAGCTGAACGGAACTATACCGATTTTATAAAAACAAGGGTATCTTTTGACAAGAAAAAGCAAGCCCGGCTGCTGACCGATAACAAGAAAGTCTACCCGGTAACCAAAGCCACCAGGGAAAAGGTAAGCGAGGCATTGCACAAATGGTTCCGGAAGCAGATGCCGGAAAGCAAGAGCACGGTAGCGGATGTAGCTTTCCGCGTGGCGGGAACGGGAAGCGTGGGTGTAAGCCGGTATATTGCGCTGCTGCAGGATGGGGCCAAATGGCATTTGCTCGACCTTAAGGCCAGCGAGGCATCTTCCCTGGCAAAATATGTACGGATAAAGCAGCCTTCCTGGAGCAATGAAGCAGAGCGGATCGTGACCTTACAAAACCGCGTACAACAGGTGGCGCCCAAAATGCTGCATACTTTAAAGATAGATGGCCTGGCTTATGTGATGAAGATGCTGCAACCCTCGCAGGACCGGATGGACCTCACTTTATGTAAGGGTAAACTAAGTGAGCTGGAAGATATTATCAATACTATGGCCATGCTCTCGGCTTCGGGCCAGCTGCGCAGCTCGGGCCGGCAAAATTCTTCTATCGCCGATGAGCTGATCGCCTTCGGGGCTAACGGGGAACGTTGGCCGGCCATACTACGTTATGCAAAGCAATATGCGGTACAGGTACAATCCGATTACGAAGCTTATAAGCGCGATTACCAGGACTACAAAGAGGCCGGGTCTCCAAAGGCCGCTAAGAAGAAAAAGAAAAATGCATAAAACAAAAGGACAACCAGTGAGGGTTGTCCTTTTGTTTGGGTTAGTGCCCATTTTTCATGTTGCAAGCTTTGCGCCGCTGTGCTTCTCGAAAGAAGAACACCAAATAACATTTTTGCCGTCTTCAACTCCGCTCAGACAGACAAAAATGCCCATCTCATATCGCTTTGATACTAGAAATACTCAACATACCTCACGCAACATGCCGTGCAAGCTTAAATGTGGCTTATTGCTTTACCAGTAAAATATGATATGTACTGGCACCGCAGCGGACTGCCACGGTGTAAGAGCCTTGCGGTAGTTCCGTAATAGTAAAGGATGCATTTTTACCACTGGCTTTTACTGCTTTTACCTGGTTGCCGCTAAGACTATAAAGGATAATGTCGCTAATGCTTTCTTCGGCCTGAACGTAAACCCTGTTGGTAGCGGGGTTGGGATAAACAGCTACAGCTTCTTTGCCTATGTTAGGCGTAACCATGATCACTTTACTGTAAATGGTTTGTCCGTCTTTATCGGATTGCTTCAAGCGCAGGAATACTTTCTGTGCTATCTTCTGTGTCAGGAAAGAATAGGCTTTGCCAGTTGCCAGGTCGCCCGCAGCGGCAACCGTGCCTATTGGATAGAAGGTAACGGCATCCAAGCTCTCTTCGATCGTAAAATCCCTGGCATTGCGCTCCATAGCCGTTTCCCACTGCAATTGTACGCTTTGGTCTTTTAATACCGTTGCGTCGAAGCGGGTAAGGTTTACCGGTAGCGGCGCCGATCCCAGGGAAATATTGTTGACGGCGATCCAAAACACCGGCTGGCCGCCTTGAGGGTACATCCTTATCTCGTCGATATTCTGAAATAAATTCGCAGGCAGTGTAGTGGGCTGACTTAAGGTAAGGCTGGTGCCATCGGTCGGCAATAAGGGACTGATCGTACCTTTCAGCACGCCGTTATCATAGGTGGCCAGTACGGGACTGGTGCCGCCCCAGTCGAGCAGGCGTATGGATTGCAGGTTAAAGTTGACCGCCTGGCTGGAACTTTTGATCACCATCGCCGGCACACCATTATTGGTCACTTGCACATCCGGCCCTGGGGTGATACCAGTGAAGTTATCGGAAGGAGGGCTGGTATAGTAGGTGGCGTTGTGCCATACCATAGTAGCGTTAGGCAATACAGCGAAGGAAGCCGTAGCCGGGAAAATCTGCATCGTGATCCCGTTAATGTTGGAAGAGCCGCCATCGCCATCTTCCGCGATACCATCGCTCCATTTGACTGGATCATTGAAGGAAAAATTGATAGATGCGGGGAGGTTCACTTGCGCCTGCAGATTGCCGGCCGCCAGCATCAGCATAGCGGCTGAAGCTACTTTGGAGTAGATAATCTTCATGAAAAAAATGGATTGGTTTTATTGGAGGGCAAATGTAGGCGCTTTGCCAGGAAAAAAGGAAATATTTTAAAGGTAATATGACGAAGGAGACAACACCATGTTTCATCGTGTTACAGGACAAAATGAAGGTTGCGAGATGATGATCGAGAAACGGATACTTTGCCTGGCCATAACCTCAGATCGCGGTCCTGCAGGGGTTTCCGAAGGAACCGAAATATCTTCGTCGCTAAGGGTGTCAGGAGTAACCAAGATGTCGCATTGCACATGCTGCGCAAGTTACATTCGGGATGACCGGCAGAAGTGCTGCAGGATGGGTTATGCTATTTTCTATAAGATGGCTATTGCGCTACCAATACGGGTATCTTTACCAGGTGTCTTACCCTGTTTACCGTCTCACCGAAGATGAAATCTTTTAAGCCACGGTGGCCATGACTGCCCAGGATCAATAGGTCGGCCTGTTGTTCTTTGCATATCCTGGCTATCTCTCTTGTCCTTTTTCGGAAGCCCAATACATAATCAGAGGCATAACCGGCTTCGCGTATCAGCTTGATATAAGCTTCCATCCTGATCTTATCCCTCCGGGTTTCGAAGTCCTCGGCTTCGGTGCCCATCATGGTACTGGAAGCGCTTTCTGTAATATGGATCAGGATAAAACGGGTATCGGCTTCGGCCATTTTGAGGGCATAACGGATAATCTGGTTATCGGTAGCCGAATAATCCAGGGCAAGCGCTATCGTTTTAAACTCCGGTACTGTCATATGCATCAGCGGCTTGGTTTGGGTATGCACGTCCATCGCATGCTTTCTCCGGCGCAGGATCAGGGGATAAATCAGGGTCATCAGCAGCAGTACGATCATACCCAGGCCTGCAGTTACCAGCAGCAAATCCACGAATACATTGTTGCTCTCCCTGATCCAGGACTTTACTTCATCATATACCAATTTAAAATTAAGGGCTGCAATAAGACCGGCAACAATCCAGGAAATGCTGCGTGTACTTAAACTAATGGCAAATTTACCCATTCTTTTGCGGTCGCTTACAAAATGGATAAGAGGGATAACAGCAAAGGCCAACTGCATACTCAGCAATACCTGGCTAAAGATCAGCAACTGGCCTACCTTTTCTTCCCCGCTGATGAGAATAACGAGGATGGCAGGCACAATTGCCAGGAGCCGCGTGATCATACGGCGCAGCATGGGGCTTATGCGCAGGCGCAGGTAACCCTCCATCACGATTTGCCCGGCCAGGGTGCCGGTAATCGTACTGCTCTGGCCCGCGGCAATAAGGGCTATGGCAAACAGCCTCGGCGCCCATGCCGACCCCAGCATTGGCGCCAGCAATTCATGGGCATCTTTAAGTTCGGCTACATCTGTCCGGCCCCCTTTATGAAAGACTGCGGCTGCCAGGATCAGGATAGCGGCATTCACAAACAGCGCCAGGTTAAGCGCTATCGTACTATCCCAGAAATTATATTTGATGGCTTTGCGTATAGAAGCATCGTCGCGTTTTATGTTGCGGGTCTGCACCAATGCCGAATGCAGGTAAAGGTTATGCGGCATTACCGTGGCGCCGATGATGCCGATGGCAATATACAATGCGGCATCGTTGGGTATGCTGGGCACAAATCCGCCGGCAATAGCGCTCATGTCGGGTTGTGCAAAGATCATCTCTACCAGGAAGCAGGTACCGATAATGGCGATCATGCTGATGATGAACATTTCCATTTTACGCATACCCAGCCTTTGCAGCCACAGCAGCAGGAAGGTATCGAATAGGCTGATGAGTACACCCCAGATGAGATCGAGGCCAAATAACAATTGCAAACCAATAGCCATGCCCAGTACTTCGGCCAGGTCGCAGGCGGCAATAGCCACTTCGGCCAGGAGGTAAAGGAGAAAGTTCATGCCTTTGGGGTAAGTCTCCCGGTTGCATTGGGCGAGGTCTTTACCCCACACGATACCGAGGCGGGCGCTCAGGCTCTGCAACAATAAGGCCATGAGGTTGCTCATCAGCAATACCCAGATGAGCGTATAACCAAACTGGCTTCCCCCGGCTATATCGGTAGCCCAGTTGCCCGGGTCCATATAACCTACGCTGATGAGGTAAGCCGGCCCGAAGAAGGAAAGCAGCTTGCGCCACTTCGATTTATGATTGGATACGTCTACGCTGCCATGTACATCCTGGAGCGATGTGTCGGGTGTATTCAAATGGGAGGAATTATTTTTAGGCAAATCTAAAAATAATTTTCGGATAAAATATCAAACTTCCCCCAATTCTGGTGCCGGTATGCAAACTTTCCCGATTTTCCATCCCGGCACCCTATCTTTGCGCCTCTTATAACGTAACCTTGATCTTACGCCTGTTATTTTTTGTTTTTCTGCTTAGCCCTGCCGTACTCTTTGCGCAAAAAGATACTGCGGGCACTGCTGCCGTGGGGTGCTCATACCTGAAAACGATCCATATCTCGGGCGAGCGTAAGACCAAAGACCGGATCATACTGCGCGAACTGAGCGTAAAAGCCGGGGATTGTGTGCCCATGGGCGAAGTAGCGGCTATCGTAGAGCAGAACCGGTTACGCCTATTGAACATGCGCTTGTTCACCGATGTACAGGTTAGTTGGACACCTGTCACGGACGATACCTTCAGCATGGACATCTTTGTGCTGGACCGCTTCCCCATCATGCCCGATCCCAATTTCGAATTTGCCGACCGTAATTTCAATGTATGGTGGACAGAGCAGAACCACGACCTGCGCCGCATTAACCTAGGCCTTACGTTAAACCACAATAATTTCAGGGGTAACCGCGAAACGGTAGGCATAACAGGGCAGGTGGGCTACACCCAAAAGATAGGACTGAGCTATGCGCGGCCTTTTGCCGATAAAAACCAGAAGCATGGTTACGGAGTATCGGTCTTCGGTCTGCAAAACAGGGAGATCGCCTACCTGACGGACGGGAATAAGCTGAAATTTCTCAGAAGTAACGATAACTTCATGCAGCGCCGTTTCGACGCGGCTGTCTGGTACACGTTCCGACCGCAATATGCTTCTACGCATTTGCTGCAGTTATCTTTTCATCATTACTGGATCAGCGACACGATAGCCGAACTTAATCCCGGCTACCTGGGCAATGGCCGTACCCAGGAAGATGTGTTGCAGCTCACTTACCGTTACGAATACAACGGGGTAGACAACTGGAACTACCCGCTTACGGGCAAAAGGTTCGTGGGTACTTTTGAACAAAAGATCGCCCTGCTTAACAATAGCTGGCAAACCAGCCTGAACCTGCATTACGATCATTTTCTCCATCCCTGGAAAAAATGGTATGCTTCTTTTATCTTCAGGGGCAGGGCATCGTTTGCACAGGCGCAGCCTTATATTTTCAGGCAGAACCTGGGCTACGAATATGATTACATCAGGGGCTACGAGTATTACGTGATCGATGGTTCCAGCTTTGGCATTTTCCGCGCCAACTTGAAAAGGGAATTGCTGAATGTCCGTATCAAACTGCCTATCCGTTTCTTCGAGGTGATCCCGATAAGGGTGTATGGTAAAGTATATGGCGATTTTGGCGCAGGCTATAACAAGTATCCCGTAAATGACGCCTTGTACAACCGGGCTTTGTATTCGGCCGGTGTAGGTATGGATATTGTTACTTTATACGACATTAAGCTGCGCGTGGAATATACAGTCAACCACCTCAACGAAAAAGGGCTATATTTACACCGGAATGGTGAGTAGCTGACCGGTACGACCGGCAGCCGGGATGGAGTCGAGGAGGCCGGTACCGTCCATTTATCCATTTGTCAAAACAGCGCCTGTTTCAAAATGCTTATTGCTTTATACAACCGTGTCTTTGAGGAAGCCGATATTCCTTTATTGCAGCATACGTTCCACCTCCTGAAAGAAAATAATGTAAGGGTTACCGTGTACAAGGATTTTTATGAGCGCATGTCGCCTCATATCGACTTTGAACAGGAGCCATTGCTCTTTACCGGTTACAACGACCTGAGCCGGAATACCAATTTTATGATCAGTCTGGGGGGCGACGGCACTATGCTGGATGCGGTGTGCTTTATAGGCGACACCAATATTCCCATTATCGGCATCAACCTGGGCCGCCTGGGTTTCCTGGCAGCCATACCCGAAAACGAGATCGATATAGCCCTGAATGGTTTGATCAAAGGATCCTATACGATTGATAAAAGGACCCTGGTACACCTGGATTCCAGCATCCCTTTATTCGGAGAAAGCCCTTTTGCGCTCAATGAATTTACCTTGCACCGGAAGGATACTTCTTCCATGATCAAGATACACACCTATCTCAACGGCGAATTCCTGAATACGTATTGGGCCGATGGCCTCATCGTTTCTACACCCACGGGCAGCACGGGATATTCGCTGAGCTGCAGCGGACCGCTGGTGTTCCCACAGACTTCCAGCTTCGTGATCACGCCTGTAGCACCGCATAACCTCAATATCCGGCCCATTGTGGTACCGGACGATAATGTAATCTCTTTCGAGATCGAAGGCCGTACCGACAATTTCCTGTGTACCCTGGATTCCCGTGTAGAAACCATTACCAAAGAAGTACAACTGGCCATCAAAAAGGAGCGGTTTACCATTTCCCTGGTGCGCCTGGACGAGCATAACTTCCTGAAAACGATAAGGCAAAAGCTATATTGGGGCATCGATAGCCGTAATTAAACGACGGTTGCCCGAAAAATCGCCGATATTTGTTTTGTGTATTTTTAAATAATATTACTTTTGATCAACAAACAGTAACAAAAAAACAATAACATGAAAAAAGGACTCATCATCACCCTCGTTGTATTAGCTGTCATATTAATAGGTGGTTGTGGCGCTTATAAAAGCTTCCAGAATGGCCTTAATGCCTCCAAGCAGGAAGTAAATGCCAAATGGGCTGATGTACAAAACCAATACCAGCGCCGGGCCGATCTTATCAATAACCTGGTAGCTACCGTTAAGGGGGCTGCTGCGCATGAGCAAAATACACTGACCGCCGTGATCGATGCCCGTGCCAAGGCTACCCAGATCACTGTTGATCCGAATAACCTTACTCCTGAAAAATTAAAAGAATTCCAGGCGGCCCAAGGCCAGCTGGGCCAGGCCCTGGGCAGGTTGATGGCCGTATCCGAAGCTTATCCCGACCTGAAAGCCAATCAGAACTTCCTGGCCCTCCAGGACCAGATCGAAGGCACAGAAAACAGGATCGCTACCAGCCGCAAATACTATAACGATGCCGTACTGGTGTACAATACCAAGGTGACCAATTTCCCTACCAGCATAGTTGCGGGTTCTATGGGCTTTAAAGAAAGGCCGACCTTTGAGGCGGATGCCGATGCCCAGAAAGCACCTAAAGTGCAATTCTAACTCATTTATTATCTTCAACAGAAAAGCGGGTAATACCGCTTTTTTAATTTCGACCTATTATGTTCGGGTTATTTCAATCCAAAAAGCGGGCATTGATTGCCGGGGAAGATCAGGAGCGCATCGTGCAGGCGATCAAGGCTGCAGAACGCAGCACCTCCGGGGAGATAAGGGTATTTGTGGAATCCCGCTGCTCCTATGTGGATCCTATGGACCGTGCCAAAGAAGTGTTCTTTAAGCTCAAAATGGAACGTACCGAAGAGCATAACGCCGTGCTGATCTATATTGCCCTGCTGGACCGGCAAATGGCTTTGTATGGTGACGAAGGTATCCACCGCAAGACCGGGGGCGACCCTTACTGGAAGTTTGAACTTGACCTGATGCGCCGTTTTTTTAAGGAAGAGCGGATAGGCGAGGGGATTGCCAACTGCGCCCTTAACGTAGGCAAGGCCCTGTCTGCACATTTCCCATATGATAGTGATACCGATAAAAATGAATTGCCCGACGATATCGTTTTCGGGAACTGATACCAATAACAGATCATGAAACTAACTGCCTTTCGCCGTTTTTTATTGCTTACCCTGCTGTGGCTCAGTGTTACAGTACTTTCCTTTGCCCAATCGGATAAAGACCTGCCGGCAAGGCCTTCGCCGCCACGCCTGGTCAACGATATGGCCGGCATGATGACACCCGCACAACAGGATCAACTGGAATCCGAACTGGTCAACTTCGACCGTACGACTTCTTCCCAGATAGCGGTAGTTACCGTCCCTACTTTAAACGATCATGAAATAGCCGAATATGCTATTGCCTTATTTAATAAATGGGGTATCGGCAGTAAAGGCAAGAACAATGGTGTACTGATACTGGCATCTTCTGGCGATCGTAAAATGTGGATCGTAACAGGCCAAGGTATGGAAGGAGCGCTTACCGATGCTCTGGCCGGCCGTATCGTCCGCAACGAGATGGTTCCGGAATTCAAGGCAGGCAACTATTACAATGGCTTCGATAAAGCAGCCAAGGCTGTGATCGCGGCTACCAAAGGCGAATATACCAACGATGCTCCCCAGGGCGACGATGGGGCAGGGGCCTTTCCTTTCATCATCGTAGTTATTATTATCATCGTGGTTATTATTGCTGCCATACGCCGTGGCGGTGGTGGAAGAGGCGGTGGCGGTAATTATATGAGCCGTCGCGGTGGCGATTTTATTACCGGCGCTATACTGGGCAGCATCTTCAACAGCGGCGGCGGTGGTAATAGCGGCTGGGGTAGCGGAAGCAGTGGTGGTGGTGGCGGCTTTGGCGGTTTCGGTGGTGGTTATAGCGGCGGCGGCGGCGCCGGCGGCAGTTGGTAATTAAAATAAAGGAATTACATCGGGATGAAGCGACTATTGCGATTAAGGCATTGGCAGATTTTTATGGCGATTGTTGGTCTGCCGGTGATATTGCCTGTGATAATAGCAATTTTATCAGGATTTATAGTACTACCTTATTCCGAGACAGCTTTTAATGTTATTATTATAGTAGGCTCATTGCTTGGCATTCTATTCTGCCTGGAAATGTATGTACTTTGGTTTTATGCCATAGGCACTGTTCTGTACTCTTACCTACCTTCCGCAATTCAGTCTAACCTTAAGCTTAAGCGTTTTAAAATATTCATGCGGATAGCTATTGTGTATCAATTCATATTGGTAGTCTATCTGGTCTTCCACACTTTCGACACCTATTATAGTTATTACGATTGGTGCTTAACCATGGTACTATTCTGCTTGCACCTGCTTACGATGCTCTGCATTTTATATTGCATGTATGTTGCCGCTAAAACCCTGAAGGCTGCAGAATTGAAAAGGACGGTAACCTTTCGCGATTTTGCAGGAGAATTTTTCCTGTTGTGGTTTTTCCCCGTAGGGGTATGGATCCTTCAGCCAAGGATCAATAAGATCATTGCCCTGCAACCGGAAAGCGATATGGATATTTTTAAAGAATACCACTAAAAGGGATACCGGAAGGCTTTACCTCTCTTAAGGAATTAGGGTTATTCCTCGGGGAAATCCAGCTCGCTGCTGTCTTTAGGCTCAACATTCTGCTCCTCTTTCCCATAATGCACTTCGATATCTTCGGGGCGGTTATCGTTCCATTCGATGATAAAATTATTGCGGCCCGTACCGATCAAAGCGGTAAGGTATTTCTGCTGTACCAGTTCCAGCATCGCCAGGAACGTAAATATGGCATGGATCCTGTTTTCGCATATGGAAAAGAGGACTTCAAATGACGCTTTGCGTTTTTGCCGCAGCTCTTCGATCAGGTAGGTACGTTGTCCTTCCTGGGAGTAATTGTATTTGACTACTACGTGCTGGGGCTTTTCGTTCCTTTCCTTAAAGCGCTTCATTACTTTTTCGAAAGTACTCATCAGCTTGTACAGGGTTACCGTTTGTACCTCGGTGCCCTCGGCATACGTTTGTCCCAGCTCCTCCAGCTCTTTACGGATATTACCTCTTCTGGATTGCAGCAGGCGCTCTGCTTCCATCATGGCCATGGTAGCGGCTGCCTCTTTAAAGCGTTTATACTCCAGGATCTTGTCCACCAGCTCATGACGGGGGTCGATCTCGTTGCCCTGGGCATCCAGCTCCTTGCGGGGCAGCAGCATTTTGGCCTTGATGCGCATGAGGGTGGAAATGAACAGGATGAACTCGCTGGCCAGCTCTATATTCAGGGATTCCAGGTGATGTATATAATCCAGGAAATCCTTGGTGAGGGTATGGATAGGAATATTATAAATATCCAGCTCGTCCCGCTCGATAAAGAAGAGCAGGAGATCGAACGGGCCTTCGAATTGCGGCAGCTTGATCTGGTAACCGGTATACGCCATAAGTGTAATTAAAATGCCCCTGCGGCGATTATCGGGGAGGAGCTATTAGGGGCAGCAAAGTACGATTAATTTTCAATAAGGAAGCGATATTGCCCTTTTGCCGTTCAACATAGTGTCACCCTTCAGCCATCCGGGTAGATATATCAATGACAAAGCCGTTGCATGCAACGGCTTTGTCCGGTTTAATCAATGAGGGAGATAAATATTATTGTGTATATAAAACTGTTGCATGCAAACCAGCTACATATTCTTTCTGGCTTACTTACCGGCATGTCTGTTTCGCTGCAGGCAATACATCAACGGTGCTATGCCAGGCAGGATCAGCAAGCTGGCGATCCACAAACCTGCCCCTGCATTACGCTGTTTCAGGATATCAATGCACATCAGCACGGCCAATATTGCATAAAGCAGCACGCCAATAGTCAGCATTGTATTGCCGTACATAGCATATTGACCCACCTTAAGAAGGGTGCCAATAAAAATAAACAATGTGTTGAAGACGAGCAGCGCGAGTGCTGTTTTACCGAAGTGCAGTTTTTTCATAACAGAACAATTGGTATTTTCTGGCTATCTGTAATGAAATAGGACCGGAAACAGGCCGGGGCAAATGATAGATAGCCAATATGGTTAAAGAAACAAAAACACAAAACCGGTGTCTATATGCAAGACAGACAATCGATTATGAAGGTTGGGCCTGTTCTTTATTTTGTATGTTCTGCGCTGTGGAAACACAATAAAAAAACCTCAAGCCCTGCCACATGAAGCGATGCCTGCATGTAACGGGATTGAGGTATTGGGGACACTTTATGAAATTCCGGGATTATTATGTGCCGGAACTCAGAACTTATAATTAAAGGCAAAGCTCAGGGTCTGTTTGATCTGCCACCAACCCAGGCCTTCATAAGGTTCGTTCTTAGGCGTTACAGTCCCGTTCGCATCCGTGAATGTTTTGCTGTAAGGCACATCGTTGTCGTAGATAGCCACTACACCCACGTTTACCGAGAAATATTTAAAGAATTTAAAAGCAATAAAATTGTCGAGAAGAATATCTATGTTGCCCGGGTTGTCTTTTTTTACTACTACGCCATTCTCAACAACGTTCTTGGCCAGGTAATTGCTGTAGAGGTCCAGCCGGCTTCTGAAAGAAACGCTTTTGCTGAAATCCTTAACATAGCGGGCAGTAAGGTATGCACCCAGTTCAAAGCGCATCGTTTTCCCGTTTTCCACCCCATAAGCACCCGCAGGGTCCCTGTCGGTATAATAGCGGTCTACAAAAGTCAGGCGTACTGCGGCCGGGGAAAAGAACACACTGATCTGGCTTCCTTTACGGTATTCGATACCCGGTGCAAAAGTCAGGTACAACGGCGACAGGAATTTGGAAGTAGAGAAGGTATCCCATTCCGGGGCATCGTAGTTATACCCTTTGGTAAACTGGCTTTTGGCATTGAACAAACCGGTAATGTAGAAATCGCCGGAATCGCTTAAGCGGTAACCATATTTAGAGGTAAGATCGATCCTGTCATCTGTTTTGCGGGGCACAAAGGAATTGGAATAAGCATAAAACAGGCCGTAGGCAGCATCCAGGTTAGTAGTCCACAGGATACGGTTATTGTAGCGGATAAGGCTCCCGTTGAATAAGCTATTCACCGTAAGGGAAGCCAATTCGCCACCGGCGGCCCAATTGTGCAGGATGCCCTGGTTGAGGCCCAGGTTAAAGACACCGCTGTAGACCCAGGCTACCGTATCTACGTTTTTGGTTTCTGCATTCTTCTTATTCAGCTCGTCCATATAGGATACAAGCTGCGCCTGCGCGGCAAGGGTTGAAGTAAGGGTCGCTGCAAGTAGAATTAGTCTTTTCATAACCAGGAAGTTTTATGTTGTTTGGAATAGGAGCAAAAAATATGCCAGAAATATCTGTAATAATGGATCAGGGTTTATAGCCTGCACCCTCAAGAATTTTGCGTGCATCTTTGGTTTCCAGCAAGTCATGCATCTTCACTTTATTCCGTTCGGCATATTGCTTTACGATACGCCATCCGGTAAAGCTACCTATGCTTCCCGGGCTTTCGGCCGATAAACCTCCCTGGGCAGGCCCGTCGTTCACATAACGCATGGTTTTCTGAAGGTTGTTTTCAAACAGCAGGTTGTTCTTAATAAATGAATTGTAGATCAAAGCTTCATTTTCACGGCACCATTTCATTTGCTGCGGCGTATAGCCCAGGCGTACCTCGTCGTTCAGGTAAGGTGTTACTTTTTCCAGGAAATAAAGCTCTTTACCTCTTTCGATCATGAGCTCCAGCAGGTTTTTATTTTCAGACGAAAAAGGATACTTGTCTTCGTACAAGGCCCTGCATACCCATACCGGTATGTTCTCAGGGGTCATTCTTATGGTTTCAAAACTGGACTTATTCAGTTGTGCATAAGGGAAGAAATCCTGTCCCAGGAACATGTCCAGGCTTACGCCTATATTCTGGTCGGATTGCAAAGCTGCAGTCATTCCCCGCAAACCTGATACAAAATAATAAACATGTTGCGGAAGAACGAATGTGCTGTCGTAGTATTTTATGTAGCGGAAGGATTTTTTAAGCCAGTCATCATATTTCCGGGTATCGGGGAAGGCGATAACCACGGTGTCCAGCAGGTTGCGGTAATCCTTCATGGTCAGGAAATCGTGCATCATCCTGTTGGAATCGTTGTATTCCATCCTGTAATCGAAGCCTACCAGGGTATCCAGGTAAAAGTCGAGGAAGGCAGGATACTTGCTTTTGAGCTGTAGCAAACCGCTTTCGATATGATTGGTGTCGAGCGCTGCAAAATCCTTATAGAATGGATAAGAAGTATAGGGGATCGTTACAGCATCTATATCGGGAGCGTTATGATCGGCTTCCTTCTCGCCACAGGATGCCAGTACCAACAAAAAGAAGAGGGCCGCAAGACTGCAGCAGGAAAGGATTTTGCGCATATGCTGTTCGTAATTTTAGAGCGCAAAACTAAACAAATTAAAGGAAAACAGGGGTTTGCCTTACCAAACCGGGCTCCTGTCCGTCTTATCTACAGCAATAATACTTAACTTTGGATGATGCGTTATTTACTGTTCTTGTTTAGTTGTTGGGTACTGATACCTTTTGTTTCCTCCGGCCAATATGTAATGGAAGAGGCCGACCATGTGCACGATTTTACTTTTCCCAAATCGGATGTGTACAATACTTTACGCTGGAACAAGAAAGATATCCGTACAGGCCGTGAGTATGACTTGTATAACCAGATGGACAGCGGCTTCGTGATCGTACACGAATATGTGATGATGAGCTGCCGGCCCTGCATTACAGCAGGTAAGGGCCTGGAAAAGATTGTAACCTCGTTACGCAAATTACATCCGGGACGGATCAAATATTTCCAGACGGTATACGAAGACGAGACAGATGCCGCTACTATGAAGAAATGGGTAAAGGACAATGGCTTTACGCCCGATGCGGTTTTTATCAAAGGGGCTGAAGAAGTGAAGTTTTATGGCGGTATGGGTATGCCCACCATACTGGTATTGGGCGGCGGCAAAAGGCATAAAGGTTATTATAAACGGTTGGGGTATTCGCCCCGCGACAATGGTGTGATTATTAAAGCCATAAGAAGGGGGTTAAATATGTCGGTCAGTAAATTTGAAGAAGAGCAAAAAAAGTAAATGCGGAAGTTAACGGCAATAGCCATTTTATTGATCCTGGTTACAGCGGTGAGCCTTGCAGGCAAAGACAAAAAAAGCAAAGGGCTGAGCCCTTACAAAATCCCTTTGCCCGAATTTGTAAGCGACTATTTCGACAAAATGCCCCAGGATGAAGAGAACCCGCTCACGGCAGAGGGTATTGCTTTGGGTCGCCGTTTGTTTTACGACAAGAAACTGAGTGCCAATAATACGGTGAGCTGCGGTTCCTGCCACAAACAGATGCATGCCTTTGCCGATAACCGGCCGTTCAGCCTGGGCGTACACGACAGCGTTGGCATTATCAATACCATGCCCTTGTTCAACCTCGGCTGGGCACGCGCCCTTTTCTGGGATGGCCGCAGTCCTACCTTGCGGGAGCAGGTAACGGAGCCTTTGATCAACAGGCTCGAAATGGCAGGTACCTGGGGCGATGTATTGGATAAGCTGCAGCAAGACAAGGATTATCCCCGTTTGTTCCGCAAAGTGTTTGGTACTGATAAGATCAATAATACCCTGGTGATGAAAGCCATCGCCCAGTTTGAAATGACGATGGTCTCGTTCAATACCCGTTTCGATCAGTATTATTTTGATGGCCGGGCCGATGCCCTCACGCCCCAGGAAGAACGCGGCCTCGATATTTTCTTTGGCTTCGGCAATTGCAACCACTGCCACAGCGATGTATTGCTGACCGATAACTTTTTCCGCAATAATGGCCTGGATCTTAATCCCCAACCAGGCTTGTACAATACCACAGGCAAAGAGACGGACCGGGGCAGGATGAAGGTGCCTTCCCTGCGCAATGTAGCGCTTACAGCGCCTTACATGCACGACGGCCGGTTTAAAAGCCTGGAAGAAGTACTTGATTTCTACAGCAAAGGCGTACAGCAAAAAAGTCCGAATATAGACGAGCATATGGTGCCCTTTGGTAAGGGCCTGTACCTTAGCGATGCGCAGAAAGCAGACCTGGTCGCCTTCCTGAAAACGCTTACCGATTCTTCTTTTATCAGCAACCCCGCTTTCAGCGATCCCAATCTTAGATAATGAGGAAGTGGCGAAAACGGCTTTCCGGGATACTTATCGTCCTCTTGCTGGGGGCCAATGTGATTGCTTTTTTGCATGCCCGGAAGTTTACCCATTTCGATCCTCATGCAGTAAGGCGGGAAGATCCTTCCAAAGTTTCTTTGCTTAAAAAAATAGGTATCCTGTTTACGGGTGTTACGCTTCCCAGGCCGGTAAACGACCGGAAGCCGGACCGGCCTTATGAGGTGTTGTACCTGCAAAGCAATAAGAAGATCGAATGCTGGCTATTGCGAGCAGCACGGCCTAAAGGCACCGTAGTGCTTTGTCATGGTTATGGCGGGTCAAAATCGGCTATGCTGGACCGGGCCTATGTTTTCCTGGATGCCGGCTACAATGTATTGCTCCCCGATTTTATGGGCGCTGGTGGTTCGGAAGGCAACGAATGTACGATCGGCTATAAGGAAGCGGAAAATGTAAAGACCTGTGTCCGGTATCTTGCTCAAACAAATAAAGAGCCTGTATTTCTTCTAGGAAGCTCTATGGGTGCAGCTGCCATTATGCGCGCCTGCAGCCTGGAAGCCTTACCGGTTAAAGGTCTTATCCTGGAATGTCCTTTCGGCTCGATGCGGCAAACGGTAAAGAACCGCTTTGAGATGGTAGGCGTACCGGCGGTGCCCCTGGCCGATCTGCTGGTATTCTGGGGAGGAGTACAGAACGGGTTTAATGCCTTTAAGCACAATCCCGAAGAGTATGCGCAGCATATCAAAGTGCCGGTATTATTGTTGTATGGCAAACAGGACGATCGGGTGCGACCTTTTGAGATAGACCATATCTATTCCGCATTGGCAGGGCCTAAAAAGTTGGTCAAATACCCCCTGGCCGGACACGAAAGCTACCTGGACAAATACCGGAAAGCCTGGACACAAGAGGTACTTGGTTTCCTAGAACAACAGCGTTAAACCGGCTATTTTTTTCGTTGCTTGCCTTGCGGTGTTGCTTTAGGCTTGGCGGGAGCGGCTTTGGCTTTTTCGACCCTGCTTACGCTATCCGATTGCCTCTTTACGTTAACGCTATCATGTTCCAGCCGCCGCCTTGTCATTATCGCGTCATTGATACCGAAATTATCTCCCTGGTTATCTCTCTCTCAGGACCGGTTAAGGCCACTATGGCTGCGGTGCATGATCCTGCGGGTTTGAGCTAAAGATACCTGGACGGTACAAACACAAGCAAAGGCAAGCAAAAAAAGTTTCTTCATGAGCGCTAAATTGATCTTTCTATCCGGGCGAATTTATACATTTATTACCTATTTTATCTTTTAAAAATAACACGTACGGAATGCCGGAGACATTAAAAAAACACTACAGTTATGCCAGCATAATCCTGTTGTTTTTCTGTATCTTTTTTGTCGTACTATTTATTCTGTCCTTTCCTTTTGGTTATCATACCTTACCGGATATAGGCCGGTACACCGGCGTATTTTTTGAAGGACTTGGTTCATGGGTATGCCGCCGGCTGCATTGGCCGTCTTCGCCCGGGGGGCACATCAGTTCCGACTCCAAGAGCATGTATGTTGATCTGCTGGTAGTGGCTGTCCCCGCGCTTATGCTGGCGATACCCGTTGCCTGGCTGTATAAAAGGAAACAAACCAGTGTGGCAAAGGTGTACCGGTATTTCGTCATTTTTGCCAGCTATTATCTTTCCCTGCAATTATTGAAATACGGGTTCAATAAGGTTTTTAAATGGCAGTTCTACCTGCCTGAACCCAATACACTCTTTACTACAGTGGGTAATACGCCCCGCGACCTGCTGTATTGGAGCACGATGGGTTTGTCGCACAGTTATTCGGTCTTTTCCGGGCTTATAGAAGTGATCCCCGCTCTTTTATTATTGTTCCGGCGTACCCGTGTACCTGGCGCCTTTATACTGTCGGGTGTACTGCTCAACGTAGTGTGGATCAATTTCAGCTATGATATTTCGGTCAAGATCTATTCCGTCTTCCTGTTGTTGCTGAGCTTGTTGATCGCTGCTCCTGCCTACAGGCTTTTGTTCCGTTTCTTTATCCGGAAGGTAGCAACGGTACCTGGTCCGGAACCGGTACTGCCGGCATGGCAAAAATACAAATGGCTTTATGTGGGGATGAAGAGCCTGGTTGTGGCGGCTATCCTCCTGGAGTCGTTATGGATCTATCTGCGATCGGGCAATTATAACGACGATACCGCAGCGCGCCCTCTGCTGCACGGCGCATGGCAGGTACAGCAATTTGGAAGAAACGGCGATACTTCCCTGATGCGCAATCATCCCTGGGAAAAAGCATTCGTACACCGGAGAGGCTATTTTATTGTACAGCAGCAGGGAGCAATGCAGGACTACTTGTTGCATGAAAGCCCGGCGGGCGATTTGCTTACGCTTGAGCATTATGAAACGGGTGTTACCTGGCCCTTAAAGTACCAGCAAGTTGGTGACAGCATCCTGAACATGGATGGTGTTTTTTATGGCGACACGATCAATGTCCGCATGAAGCGGATAGATATGTCGACGCTGGAAGCGTTACAAAAGGAATTTAACTGGACTTCGGATTAAGGACAGGGTATAGGATTACCTGGCGGAAAGAAGCATCATATTATGATTGAGGCCCCGGTAATGATTGTAATACACGATCTTTTGTGGCTGAAAGCCGGGTGTGGCGGGCTTCTGGTACCAAATATCGCCGGGCAAGGATACTCCAGACAAGAGTTCACAGGTAAGCCATAAGGCAAAGCCCCCCGAGGTCTCGTATTCCCCGCAAAGATGCTTAAAGGCCAGCACTGGTACGTCAGGATTGAATAGCTTACGGAAATCCTGGTAATAGCCTTCATCGTTGCTGTCGCCGTTAAGGCCCAGTACGAGCATGTCGATCTCCTGCAAGGACCAGCCTGCCTTTTCCAGGCATTGCTCCAGGATAAGGTTCATATCCTGGGTATCGGACTTATACGAGGTATGAATGGCGTGGATAGCGGCCAGTGCATGGTCTCCTTTATTATCGAGCATAAAAAAGGCGGCGCCTTCACCGGCAAGGGTACCCGTGCTTCCGTTCTGCGCCCAGAGTGCTTGTGCGGGGTCGCGGTCTTTTTTCCAGTAACCGATCTTACTTTTGACAAAGAAATATTCAGCGGTCATTTCATCGAAGCAACCCACCAGGTAATGTTGCTTTTCCGTAATCGTGTTCAGCTTTAACTGGGCATCGTATAGGGATATTTCAAAGGAGCTGCCCCGGTGTACGTAAGTCTGGTTATAGCCTGTAGCCTTGGTTTGCAGGGCTACGGCCCCATTGATCGCATTATAAGTGGATAAGATAAAGGGAGTAGGATTGAGCGCCTCTTCTTTGTATGCACTCAATTCTTTAACAAACTTCTCGGTATCGGTCATACTGCCCTTGCCGGTACCGGTGATCATACCATCGGGTCTTTCGATACCCGCTTTGCGGATACAATCCATGCCAGTATATACGCCCATTTTCAGGATACGGCTCATCCTGCGCAATTGCATAGGCGGGATCACTGTGGTGTAATCGGGTTCGGCTACGGTGAACCGGCAATCTGTATCCGGGACCAGGGGTTGCCGTACATGGCCTTGCTCCTGGGATTGCGGGGTAATGGCACTGGTATGCGTAATGTATATAGGTTTCAAGATAAGCTTCCTGTTTTAAAGGCCTTGCCGCACGATATATAATGATCCCGGAAAGGAGGACAGGGTACAAAGAAAATATTTTTTTGTACAAATAGGGGCAAACAAAACTATTTTTTTGCAACTATGTCGTTAATGATACGGGATGCATGTACCCTTGAATTTTCAATAAACCATTTATGGGTTTCGGACCCGCCGCAAACCACACCGGCCAGGTAGAGGCCGGGAATATTGGTTTCCATTGTATCGGGATCGTGAAAAGGTTTTTGCAGGCCATCATCGGAAAGCAGGATGCCACATTGCTGCAGCCAGGCATAATCGGGCTGGTAGCCCGTAAGTGCTACGACAAAATCATTGTCCAGCCTGATAGCACCTTCTGGCGTATTCAATACGACTTCCCTTTCGCCAATCGCTTCCAGTCGGCTGTTGAAATACGCTTTGATACTCCCTTCCGCCAGCCGGTTCTCGATATCAGGCTTTACCCAGTATTTTACCCTTGCTCCTATGGCGGGGCCACGTACGACCATAGTAACTTCGGCCCCTTTACGCCACATTTCCAGGGCAGCATCTACAGCCGAGTTACTGGCGCCTACCACTACTACCTTCTGGCGTACGTAAGGGTGCGGCTCTTTATAATAATGGTGGACTTTGGACAACTCTTCTCCCGGGATGCCAAGCTGTACCGGTATATCGTAGAAGCCGGTAGCGACGATCACCTTCCGGGCCTGGTAACGGGCCTTGGCAGTATGCACGGCAAACAGCCCTTCCGAATCTTGTTGTACCGTATGTACGGCTTCGTACAAATGGATATGCAGGTCAAAGCTCCGGGTTATACTGCGGTAGTATTCCAATGCTTCCTGCCTGCCCGGTTTGGGGGCGATACAGGTAAAAGGGATATTGCCGATCTCCAGCCGTTCGGCAGTGGAGAAAAAGGTCATATATAATGGATAGTTGTAGATACTGTTGACCAGGGCGCCTTTCTCCAGGATAAGGTAGGATAAGCCTTGTTGCTGCGCTGCAATGCCACAGGCAAGCCCGATGGGTCCGCCGCCTATAATGATAATGTCCAGTGACATGTGGTAAAAATTTGCGCAAAGGTAGTTGATGTCCCTCTTCCGGGGCATCTATAAAAAGGATATGGCCATAGCTTGCCTACCGCTTCTTTAGGATAAGGGATACATTATTGCCACCGAAGCCAAAAGAGTTGGACAAGGCATACTGTACCGGTGTATTGCGGAGCAAGGTCTTTTGGGGAACAATGCCGATGTCGGTCATTGGGGTTTCAAAACGCAGGTTGGGCGGGATGAACTCGTGTTGTATCGCCAGGCAGCATACGATCGCTTCCAGCGCGCCCGAAGCGGCCAGGGTATGGCCGGTAAAAGCCTTGGTAGAGCTGAAATAAGGATGGCTTTCTTTGCCGAACAGTCTTTCGATGGCGGTGCCTTCGGAAAGATCGTTGCCCAGGGTGGCGGTGCCGTGTGCATTGATATAGTCGATAGCCGCTGCTTCGATGCCTGCTACCGACAAGGCTTCCTGCATGGTCAACAGGGCGCCGGCGCCATCGGGCGAAGGGGCTGTAGGGTGGTGCGCTTCGTTGGTATTGCCATAGCCAGCCAGCACGGCGATCGCTTCTACTTTTCTCTCATTTAGAGACGCTTCCGACTCCAAAACGAGGTAGGCTGCACCTTCGCCCAGGTTAAGGCCATTACGGTCCTGGTCAAAAGGGCGGGTGAGGTTCTTGTCTACATTCTTAAGCGCATTAAAGCCATTAAGGGTAAAACGGGTGAGCGCATCGGTACCACCGCAAATGGCAATATCGGCTTCATCGTTCTCAATCATCCTTGCCCCGAGCTGGAGGGCATTGGCCGAAGAAGAGCAGGCTGTGCTTATGGTACACTGGAAGCCTTTCAGTTGAAAATAATCGGCGATCCTCTGGGTGCAGTCGGCACAGTCGAGCGAATCGATATAATTGAGAAAGTCCCCTTCCTCCGCCGGTGAGATCATGTCGAAATAAAGATTTTCCACATCGCTCATACCGCCTACGGTAGTGGCATTGATAAAGGCGACTCTTTTGGTGGCCAGGAATTCCGGGCTTAATCCTTCCAGGGCTTCTTTCAGGGCGTAGATGCCCAGGAGGGTAGTGCGGCTGAAGCCTTCGGCGGTAACCCCCAGCTCCGCCGCCAGCACGGCATTGTTTTTTTTGATCTCACCTACCACTACTTCGTTTTTATGCCGGGTCTGCAATATTTCGGGATAACCCAAAGCCTGTTTCTCTTCCAGGATGGCTTTCAGGTTTTCGGAAACAGTATTACCCAGGTTGGTAATCATTCCTATGCCGGAGATCAGGACCATGTAGCTGCGTGGGGTGAAAGTATCAAAAATAAAAATGTGCAAACGGAAGTTGGTACCACACATTTGCACATCCGGGATTGCATTGTTTACTTAAAATTTTCTGTTGGCCTCAATATAATCTGCCATAGTCTGTACAGAAGCAAGTATGGTACGGCCTTCGCGGGCATCTTCGATCTTGATACCGTAGTTACGCTCCAGTAATACCATCAGTTCCAGGGAATCGATACTGTCCAGTCCGAGGCCATCGCCGAACAGAGGGGCATTATCATCAATATCTTCCGGTTTCATGCCCTGAAGGTTAAGCGATTCAATAATTTGTTGCTTTAAGTTTACTTTTAAATCTTCCATGGAATGTATAATGAAGCGGCAAAGGTAATTTAAAAAAAGAATAATCTGAAACGGTAAACACCGGGTTATTTCCCTGGTTTCGGATCGTATAAGGCAGGCTGCAAAAGGTTGCGCTTGCGCCAGTTTTCAAAAGCAGCATACTCTTTATTGTTGACTTTTATCCAAAGGGTAAATGCCTGTGAATTGTCTATGGCCCCGAAAAGCCATTGGTTATAGGCATCGTATACACCTTCGTGCAGCATTTTATCCTGGTACGATAAAAGCGTAAAGGGATAATTGATCGAGTAGTCTTTGGCATAAGCCAGCATAAAACGGGTACGCAGCATAATCAGGTTTTCGGTATTGAGCCCGTCGCTGATGGCAGGAGCGCTCTGCAGCATCAGCTTCTTGAAAATACCGGTAAAGGTTTTGTTCTTGTCCTCACCTTTGGTGTTATTGGCTTTAAAGCCCGGCAGCTCTTCATCTTTACCAGGCGAGAATAATTTGCGGTAAGCATCTACCATCATTTTCTTGATCTCGATGGTGCGCTGGGAAACAGGATCGAGGTTCACATAGATCTCGGCATAGAGCAGTGCCCATACCGCATCGTCGTTCTGGAAATAGATCTTGGAGGCGTTATAATAATTCATAGGGTAGGAGGGCTCCACTTTGATCCCCATGTTATAGGCTTCCAATGCATCCTTGGTGCTTTTATCTCTGTTCAGGGTATTGCCTTTGCTGTTGTACAGCAAGCCCGAATTGCTGAATTTGCCGATCCCTTCGTTCAGTATCCTTTTGGCCTTACCGCTATTGCCCAGCGCATTCTCTATGGCGCTGGCCACCTGGTAGGTCTGCTCGTCGGCCGCACTGGACGATACTACGGGATCGATGATCTCCTTGGCTTTTTTCGTATCGCCCGAGAGGAGGTAAGTATAGGCAAGGTCCCTTCTCAGCGAAACATCGGAAGGCGCCTGGCGTATGGCCTGGCTGTACATCATGATCGCATTGGCATAATCGCCCCTGCCCAGGTATGAGCCGGCACTTTCCTGCATACGTTTTACATCGGCGCTTAATTCTTCCTGGGCAGTGGCTGTAACATTGCTCAGGGATATCATGAGGCCGCAAATTATAGTCAGCTTTTTGAACATTGGTATGGGTAAAAAATGATAATGGGCAAAAATAAGGGAAATTAGCCCTACAACCCCTCTTAACCCTATAAGGGTTTAAAACCCTTAATAGGGTTAGGAGGGGGAAGGAAACTCGTTACAGCATAGGATGCCGTTTGAATTCTTTTTCCCTGTCGAAAAGATAGCGGTAAGTGCTGAGCCTGCGGGTAATATGGGCGCCCAGGTTTTGGGCCACATTGATCATCTTGGGATTAAAATCGCCGATCCATTGCATTTCATAATCTTTATAAGGCGTTTCGAAGCAAATTACCTTAGAGCCTTCGAGTATAAGATAAGCATCCATACCCTTGCCCTGCCACTCAGGCACCACGCCAAATACGATACCGAGAGAACGTTCGCACTTGCCAAAACGCTGCAGCCAGAGGAATTTCAGCTTTTGCAGGAGGCCGAATTTCCCGTTCATGTGTTTAAAATACTGGTTCAGGTCGGGCAGATTGATCCAGCAGGCTACCGGTTCTTCCTTATGGTATACAAACCAGTTCAGCTTTTCGTCCATTACCGGTTTCATTGATTTAAATATCTTGATGGCCTGCCGTTCATCCATGGTCTTACCTTCGCCGTGGCTGGCCCAGGCTTTATTGTAGACATAAGCAAAATCCTTGGCATACTTCACCAGATTTTTTTTCAATACCCGTTCTGCATGCAGGTCTTTGTTGCGGCTCAGCTCTTCGTGCCGGGTATAGAATTTATCCTGGAATTCGTATATCACCTTCATGCCAAAGCATTCCTGGTTAAAGTAAACCTGGAAGCCATAATGCTCAAATAAGGTTTTATAATAAGGCGGATTGTAGTTCATGCAGTACAAGGGTTCGTAAAATCCCTCGATCACAAGCCCCCACCAACGGTCCCGCTCCCCGAAATTAATAGGGCCGTCCATAGCTTCCATACCCTGGGTCCTGAGCCATTCGCGGCAATGGTCGAACATAAAATCGGCAGCGGCCTGGTCGTTGATGCATTCAAAAAAACCGATGCCGCCGGTAGGTTGCGTTTGTTTGTACTTTTTATTCGTGAAGGCGGCAATACGACCTATCACTTCTTTCTGCTCGTTGAGGAGCAGCCAGCGCTCGCAGTTGCCCTGTTTGAAAAATTTGTTCTTCTCCGGGTTGAATACATCTTCGATATCCTTATCCAGGGGGCGTATCCAATTGGGGTCGTCTTTATAGATCTTTAAGGGGAGTTCCAGGAATTGCCGGATATGCTGTGCGTTGCTTACCGCTATGAGCTGAAAATTCATGAAGCAAATGTAAACAATTAGCCCTAAAGAGCCGAACAGTGATAGATGGGCAGATAACCGGATAAGCGGCTTTCCCCGCTTTTAAAATGACATAAGTATTACAATCGCTTCTTGCAGGATCCGTTGTTTTAACAGGCTCTCTTTTTTGACAGAAAGCAGACAGTGTTTTCCCGATTGTGAAAGGATTTTTCCCGATTGTTAAAATGCCTGCCCTGCGCCGGATATACTTTTGCATCCTGTTCCAGAAGATAAGTGTGGGCTCCGGGCTGTTATCCGGCACTTTATTTTTTGTATCCCTTTTTGTAAATCAACTTATAATAATGAAAAAAATCTTTATGATTTTTGGCGTATGGTGCGGCGGTGTAGCTGCTTACGCCCAAACCGGTGTGGTAACGGGTAAAGTATTAAACCCTGATGGTACGCCTGCCGGTAATGTTTCCATTTCCGTTACCGGTTCTGCTACCGAAGCCGTTACGGATGAGGACGGCACTTTTCAATTGGAGGAAGCGCCGGGCAAGCACAAATTGCATATCCATGCGATAGGTGCGCAGAACAGAACTGTCGAGGTATTGATCAACGAAGATAAAACAGTAACCTTATCCGATATCCGTTTGAAGAAAGGAAATACGGACCTCGAAGAAGTGGTGATTGGCGCCAGCCGCCAGGGTTATACCGCCAAGAAAGCTTCTTCCAGCCTGCGCTTGACAACGCCTTTACTGGAGGTGCCCCAGAATATACAGATGGTTACGGCCAGGGCGCTGGCCGATCAACAGGTAACTTCGCTGAGCGACGGCGCTATCAGGAATGTGAGCGGCGCTACCCGCCTGGAACATTGGGGCGATATGTATGCCCGTGTCAATGCCCGCGGCTCCCGTTTATCCGCTTTTCGCAATGGTATGAATATCACTACCAACTGGGGCCCTTTAACCGAGGATATGGCTTTTGTGGATCATATGGAATTTGTAAAAGGGCCTGCCGGCTTTATGATGTCCAACGGGGAACCCAGCGGCCTGTACAATGTAGTGACCAAAAGGCCGACGGGAGAAACGAAGGGAGAAGCCGGCATTATGCTGGGCAGCTATAATCTCTACCGGGCCACCCTGGATATCGACGGGAAACTGGATAAGCAGGGCAAATTGCTGTTCCGCCTGAACGGCGTTGCCCAAAACAAAGGTTCCTTCCGGGATTATGAATACAACGACCGCTATGGCATCGCCCCGGTGATCTCGTACCAGCTTACGGATAAAACAAAGCTGACCGTTGAATATATTTACCAGCGCGCTAAAATGACCAATGTCGGTTCTTACTATGTGTTTGCAAAAGACGGTTACGCTACCTTGCCCCGTAATTTTACCCTGGGAAATCCAGGTATCGATCCAACGATCATCAACGATCATAATGTAAATTTCAACCTGGAACACCGGATTGATGACAACTGGAAACTAACGGCACAGGCTTCTTTGTTCAGTTGCCAGCAAACGGGCAGTTCGATGTGGACCGGCGCCGATAGCTTAAGGGCCGATGGAACGGTAGCGGTACCGGCAGTAAGCTCCTCCGGTAAAATTATCCGCAGTGTATCGATATGGGATGCCAGCAATGTGATGAAGTTCGGACAGGTATACCTCAATGGCGATGTGACTACCGGGCCGGTGCGGCACCGTATCCTCGCCGGTCTGGACCTGGCCGACAAACAATATTATGCCGATTGGAATACGAGCCAGAACCTGGATGCTTACGAAAAGCCATTTGATGTATATAACCCCGATTATGGTACTCCTGCAAACGGCTTGCCCAATGAATTGTTCAAGGCCAGGAGAAATATTAGCCTTAAAGAAAGGGCCGGCATTTACGGAACGGTAACGCAAACCTCTACCGGGTTGTATCTCCAGGATGAATTGGGTTTCTTCGAAGATAAATTAAGGCTTACTGTGGCCGGAAGGTACACTTATGTGCGGACCAACAATTACAATACTTTCACCACCGGTAAGAAATTTACGCCCCGGTTTGGCCTCAGCTATTCTATCGACAGAGCTACGGCTGTATATGGCCTGTACGACCAGACCTTCGTACCCCAGGACGGCCTCAGGAGGGACAAACAAAGTGTGAAGCCTATTACGGGCAACAACCTCGAGCTGGGTATCAAAAGAAACTGGCTGGATGGCACCTGGACCACAAGCTTGTCGGTATACCGTATCCTGAAAAACAACCAGTCGGCAGGCGATCCTTGCAATACGGCAGGCGAAACCTTTATCGTACAATTCGGACAGACCAAAACACAGGGCATCGAATTCGACCTGCGCGGTGAGCTTACACCGGGCCTGACGCTGATTGCCAACTATGCCTATACCGATGCGAAGATCTCGAAGGCGGATTCCAGCGAAGCCGCACAGCGTACCATCGGCAATAATGTACCGGGATATGCCAAACATACCGGTAATGCCTGGCTGAACTATACCCTGCAATCGGGCATACTGAAAGGTTTCGGGATCTCGGCCGGCTTTACATGGATGGCCGATCGCAGTACCTGGACCTGGAGCGGTTCTACCGGTCAGCAGGCTTTGCCCGACTATTTCAAGCTGGATGGCGGTATTTATTATGAAAAGGACAAAGTACGGATCACGGCCAATATGCTGAACATAACCGATAAATATTTATACTCCGGATCGGCTTATGCCGCCTATTATTACTGGCAGGCAGAACCCGGCCGTAACTGGCGCCTGGGCGTAAGCTACCGGTTCTGATTTTTTTCTTTTTGTGCAGTTGTTTATTTTTCCTTTGGAGTAAATGCCGGTCCTACCGGCGTTTACTTTTCAGCAGGCAGAGCCGCTACTATGTTGGGCACTCCATTCACTATATGTTATCCTTCCTGTATCCTATTTATTATAAATGAGTAAAAAGCAAAGCCCTGTTGCGGCAACAAACAAGAAGAAAGGAGGCAAGTCCCCGTTTAAAAAAGTGGTGGGAAAGCTGCATCTCTGGCTGGGACTGTCGGCGGGGCTTATCGTTTGTTTCCTGGGTATTACCGGCTGTATCCTGGCTTTTGAACGGGAAATAGAAGATGCCACGCAACCTTACCGGTTTACCCCGGAACAAAAGAGCATGCCCTTAAGTCCATCCGTATTACAGGCAGTGGCGGTACAGCAATTGCCCGGTAAGAAATTGCATAGTATTTCCTACCAGCCGGGAAGATCGGCTGTGGCTTCTTTCTACAACGGCGACCCGAAATACTATTACCTTGTTTTTATAGATCCTTATACCGGTAAGGTGCTAAAGACGAAAAACATGGGCCGGGATTTCTTCCGGTTTATTATTGACGGGCATTTTTACTTATGGCTTCCGCCCAAAATAGGCCAGCCAATCGTCGCTTCTGCTACGCTTATTTTCGTGGTGCTCCTGGTTACGGGTATTATACTCTGGTGGCCCAAAAATAAGGCGGCCAGGAAGCAACGGTTCAAAATAAAACTCAATGCCAAATGGCGCCGTACCAATTACGACCTGCATAATGTGCTGGGCTTCTATATGAGCTGGGTCATTATCTTCATTGCCTTTACCGGCCTGGTCTGGGGTTTTGAATGGTTTGCCAAAAGCGTATTCTGGACTACTTCAGGCGGTAAGACGATGACGGAATTTGCCATGCCGCAATCCGATACCACTGCTCTGGCATTCGCGAAAGGGGCCAAAAGTATAGACCTGCTCTGGCAAAGGATGCGAGGGGAAAATCCCGGCTACAGCGGTATTATGGATGTGCACATACCCGAAGATCACACCACGGCCATAGAGATCGCACTCAATCCCGATGGCAGTACCTATTGGAAAGCCGACTACCGTTATTTCGATCAATACACCCTCCGGGAAATGGAGGTAAAGCATGCTTATGGCAAGCTGAAAAATACCACTACGGCCGAGAAGATCCAGCGGATGAATTACGACATCCATGTGGGCGCAGTAGCCGGCCTTGCCGGTAAGATCATGGCCTTCCTGGCCAGTCTGCTATGTGCCAGCATGCCCGTTACCGGTTTCCTGATCTGGTGGGGTAGGAAGAAGAAAACAGCCAAGGAAAAACCGGCAGCCAATAGGCAGTTGTCAGCGGTAAGTGATCGGTAGTAGAAACTGCAGCAGCAGCCGTTTTGACCTTAACGAGGTGAATATAGGTTATAAATTACACAATAATAGCTGCTGTCGCTGCCTGGCCATAGGCCGAAGCCGCCCCGGTATCAGCATTAGCGTTAGCCATGCTCACAAAACCGTAGCCCCAGCCCTTCAGCTCATTTTTCCAGATCAGCGCGCCGTCTTTTGCATCCAGGCAGATCAAAATACCGGGAATACTTATATAAAGCCTGTTCTCTTCATAGCTGATTTGCCCTACCGCGTTAGTGTGTGCGCCATTGACGTATTGCCGCAGCTTTATTTCCCAAATGATATCGCCTGATTGTTTATCAATTGCAGCCACACGGCCATTGCTTAAAATATAGAGCGGAGTACCTGAGGTATATAACGGGGTATTCTTCATATCTTGTTTTGTATAGGATTTGTTTAATATCTAAAGTAGAAAAACTATTCCCTTAGCTCTTTATACGCTAGCTGAAGTCACCTCAAAAGTACAATTTTGATTAAATAGTTTATAAATAGTCCTCTGAATGAAGGAAAACACAGGACTCATTACGGGCAATACAAGATAGAAAGAGGGAGTCGCCAGTAATGGTGAAGCTTGAAAAGCGTATAGCGCTTACTATCGTTGCTGTCCCATATCCTGCATCAGACATCAGGTATCTCACATCTAATGTCTAAAATCTAACATCTCTCCTACAATATATACCCCAGTGTCAAACCGGTGTAGCGCAACTGCAGGTCGGGCTTATTGAGGTCGCCCCTGAGGTAAATGGTATAAAGGCTGTATTCGTGGAAAAGCCGTACCATCAGCTTGGAGCGCCATACATACGACAACTGCAATTTAAGCCCGGTATCGAAAATATTAAGCGTACCCGGCGCCGTACTGCTCGTTTGAATAAGACCTATAGGTACCCGTACCGGGAGTTGGTATTCATCCGTAGAGTTGCCTATGGTTACCTGGCTGCTGTAAACACTTCCGGAAGCATGCAGCAAAAAACTGTAATTCACACCCAGGCCCAGGTGGAAAGCGCTTTTCTTCGAAACCGGGAGTATATAAGAAAGGGTAAAGGGCAACTCCATATAGTCCAGCTTGGTTTTGTAACTATTGTACACCGTAAGCTGATGGTTCGTATAGGCATCGAGCACTTTATTTTCTGTAGACCGGAACTGTTTGCGTGTATAATTGATCCCTGTTTCAAAAAGCAATTTCTTGCCTATGGGCACCATGAGCGACAGTCCGGCCTGCGGCAGCAGGTAAAATCCATCGGCCCCTTTAGCGGCGTAATAGTCGTAGTAGAAATCTTTGCTATTGTTGCCGAAGTTATTGCGCGGCGTACCCACACCGGCATATACCATCCAGCGGGTCTGGGCATGGGTCGCGGAATAACTAATTATGAGCAGAAGCCCCAGGGCGACAAAGAAACGCATGTAACAAAAACGGGATACTGTGCCCCGATATTGCAGCAAGAGCAAATTACTTTTGAACCAGGACATTAAGTATCAATTAAGCGTCATTGAATATAGTTTAGCACCTTCTTACGCTATAATCAACATATGATATTCAAATAGGTTTAGCTATAGGTATCTTTCCTTAACGTTAAAAAAGCCTTACCCAGGTAACCGGGAATATCGCCCGCAATTAAAGCTTCCTGTCCCATGGCCTCGGCCGCGAGATCACCGGCAAGACCATGAAGGTAAACGCCCAGCAGGGCTGCATTACCAGGCGTATAGCCTTGTGCCAGCAAGGCACAAAGAATACCGGTAAGGGTATCGCCACTGCCGCCGGTTGCCATACCGGCATTCCCGGTTGTATTGTACCAGCAGGCGCCCGATGGCAGCAACACTGCGGTATGGTGCCCCTTAAGCACAATGCAGATATTATACTTCATGGCCTTTGCCCTGCCTATCTCTACCTGCAGCATGCTGTTTCTGGCCGGACCAAAAAGCCGCTCGAACTCTTTGGGGTGTGGTGTCAGGATGCTTCCGGGAGCCAGCAGGTGCAGGTTATCTTCTTTTGCCGAGAGTATATTCAGCGCATCGGCATCGAGTACCAGGGCTTTGCTGTAATGTTCTAAGAAGCCGAGTAATGCCCGGGTCGTTTCCGGGGCCTGCCCCAGGCCAGGGCCAATGCCCACCACCATATCATCGCTGTCAAGGCTGATATCCGTTATGTATTTTTCACCGCTGGCCATAAACATAGCTTCGGGATTGATGGTTTGCAATATCCCGTAACCACATGCCGGCGACTGGGTGAAAACCAAACCTGCACCACTTCGTAAAGCGGCCTTAGTACTTAAGGCAATCGCTCCTATTTTACCATAACTGCCACCCACAAGCATTACTTTACCATAAGTGCCTTTGTGCCCGAAGGGATTGCGGGGCATATAGATACTCCGAGCTGCCGGAGCATCAAGGGTATGGTATTGCGAATGTGTGGCCTCAATATACCTGGCGCTAAGACCTATATCCAGCAGGCTGACCTTGCCGGTAAAGGGTTCTGTTTCCCGGTGCAGGAAGCTCCGTTTGTAAAATTGAAAACTCAGCGTATGCCCGGCTTTAACCACGGCCATTTCGGGAGCAACAAGACTATCGGCAGGCAGGCCGCTGGGTATATCGATTGCTATTTTCTCATTTTCCAATTCGTTAAGCTCGGCTACAAAAGCTGCAGGCCATCCTTCCAATGGGCGGTTGAGGCCGGTACCGAATAAAGCGTCGATGATAACAATATTGGCAGGTAGCTCGGTGACGAACATGCCTTCCGTTAGTACCTGTAACTGTCCGGGGTCCAATTGGTGCAAGAGGGTGAACTGGTGGGCGGCATCCGGGGAAAACTTTTCGGCATGCTTCAACACCACAGCTCTGGCCGGGAAGCCTTCCTGCAGCAGGATACGGGTAAGCGCCAGGCCATCACCACCGTTGTTGCCCATACCGCATACCACCAGCATAGGCCGGTCGCGATTATAGTACCTGGCAATCCAGGAATAGCAGGCCGTGGCCGCCCGTTCCATGAGGGCAACGGAAGCAATACCTTCCTGCTGAATGGTAAATGCATCACAAGCCTTTATCTGCTGAGCCGTAAATATCTTCATGAATGGCGTTCCTGGTTTACAGACCCTAAGTTAAAAAATAAGCGGGGCATTGACCCCGCTTATTTTTTAACGCTTACTCGAAAACTGCGAGATAATAGTTTTTCTTCCCTTTCTGGATCAGGGTATACTTATCGTTCAGTAAATGGGTTTCGGTTAAGGATACTTCGTTGCCTTCCGTCTTGGCTTTATTGATGCTGATACCGCCGCTCAGCAGCATTTTTTTGGCTTCTCCCTTTGAAGGAAAGATTCCCGTTTCGGCCAGGAATTGCACCAGGTCAACACCTTCTTTCAGCGATTGTTTGCTGAAGGTTACCTGCGGCACGCCTTCCATTACTTCCAGCAATTGTTTTTCGTTTAACGATACCAATGCTTCCGTCGTATCTTTCCCAAACAGGATATTACTGGCCTGTTGTGCAAATTCAAGATCTTCCCTGCTGTGTACCATCGTGGTAATCTCTTCGGCCAGCCGCTTTTGCAAGGCGCGCTGGTGCGGGGCTTCCTCATGTGCCTGTACCAGGACTGCTATCTCTTCAACCGGTATAAAAGTAAAGATCCGGATCAGGTTCCTGGCATCTTCATCGGCTACATTAAGCCAGTATTGGTAAAACTGGTAAGGCGAGGTTTTTTCCCTGTCCAGCCAGATATTGCCCGACTCCGTTTTACCGAATTTGCCGCCGTCTGCTTTTTTCAGCAGAGGACAAGTAAAGGCAAAGGCATCATTGCCACCTTTACGGCGTATGAGCTCCGTACCGGTTACGATATTGCCCCATTGATCGGCGCCGCCAAACTGCAGTTTAATATTGTCGTGCGTATTCAGGTAGTAGAAATCGTAGCCCTGGATCAGTTGATAGGTAAATTCCGTAAAAGACAACCCGAATTCGAGTCGCTTCTGTACCGAATCTTTCGATAGCATATAATTGACGGTAATATGCTTGCCTATATCCCTGATAAAATCCAGGAAGGTAAAATCCTTGAGCCAGTCGTAGTTATTGATCAGCTCTGCTTTATTGGGTTTTGCTTCGTCGAAGTCGAGGAACTTCTGCAATTGCTTGCGGATACCGGCTACGTTTTTGGCCAGGGTCTCGTTGTCCAGCAGGTTGCGTTCGGCCGATTTGCCTGTAGGATCGCCGATCATGCCGGTAGCTCCCCCTATCAGGGCATAAGGTTTATGGCCTGCACGTTGCATGTGCATCAGTAAAATAATCGGCAACATACTGCCTATGTGCAGGCTGTCGGCGGTAGGGTCGAAGCCTACATAGCCCGAAGTCATTTCTTTGGCCAATTGTTCCTCTGTTCCGGGAATAATATCCTGTAAAAGTCCGCGTTGCTGTAGTTCTGGGATAAAATTTCTGATCACTAATTATGATAATTTAAATAAAAAACGGGTACAGGGCAAGCTATTCTGTGTATAAGCCCTGTCTGCAAAAGTAAAGCGTTTTAAATAATAGACAAGATTTACTATGAAGTAAAAGATAATGTTAATCTTCTGTAACTTTGTCTGAACCAAGAGGTATATTTTCATATATATACCACGCAATAAGATTGCTTTGAAGCCGTTAATACCCGGTCAACGGATAATAAAGCATACTTTGCAACTATAAAACGGAAGAAGGATCACCTTATGAAAAAAACTGTACTGTCATTGTTGCTATTAGGTTCTGTGGTTACGGTGCAAGCGCAAAGCAGGATATATGTCAACGAATACCTTAATATAGGTGTAGGAGCAAGAGGCCTGGGCATGGCCGGGGCTACGGCCGCTTCCACTTCGGATGTGTATTCCGGCTACTGGAATCCTGCCGGTCTTATCAATATGCAGTCCGATATACAGGCAGGCCTGATGCACGCCGAATATTTTGCAGGCATTTTCAAATACGATTACGGCGCAGTGGCTATGCCCTTGAAAAATAAAGACAGGGCATTGGGCATCTCCTTTATCCGTTTTGCGACAGACAATATTCCTTATACCCTCGATTATGTGCAGCCCGATGGCTCTTTCGACGAAAGCAAGCTAAAGGATTTCTCTGCCGGCGATTATGCCGTACTGCTTTCCTACGCCCAAAAGCTGAATTTCTTCAAGAAAAACCCTGCGATCCATACCAGCATCGGCGCCAATGCCAAGATCCTGTACCGTAATGTCGGCAGCATGGCCAATGCCTGGGGATTTGGCCTGGACATAGGTTTGCAGGCACAATACAAAGGCTGGCGTTTTGGCCTTACGGCAAAAGATATTACCACAAGCTATACTGCATGGTCTTTTCATCTTACCGAAGAAGAGAAGGCCAAGTTTTCGGGTACCGGCAACGAGATCCCGATAAAATCCTATGAGGTGATGCTGCCCAGGTTCAACTTTGGCATCGGCCGCAGCTTCCTGAAACCGGAAAGCGATATCCAGGTACTGGCCGAGCTGGGCTTTGACGTTACTACAGATGGTAAAAGAAATACCCTGATCGCTTCTAAACCGCTGAGCATAGATCCCAGACTGGGTATCGAAGCTAGTTATAAGAACGCCATTTTTGTAAGGGTGGGCGTGGGTAATTTCTACCGGGCATTGGATAATGCCGATACCAATAACCTGAAAAAATATACCGTATTCCAGCCTTCGGTAGGCGTAGGTTTTAAGATCAAAAGCTTCTCGGTAGATTATGCTTTTACCAGCCTCCAAATGCAGGATAATCCTTTAATGTCGCATGTAGTGTCCATACGACTGGATATTATGAAATCGAGGAAGCCCAAAACGGAAAGTACCGAACCGGCGCCACAGGCAACGCCCGTAAAGCCACAAGGAAATAAGCAATAATCCGGATTGCGGATGAAAAATACCCTTTTAAGATGAACATGAAAAAATTACTATCTCCTGTTTTACCGGTTATTGCATTCCTGCTTTTGCTGGGTTGCCTTGTTCCGGGGAAAAGTACCGCCCAACCTTTCAGCAATTCCTGGATCAATTTCGGGAACACCTATTATAAATTCAAGATTGCCCAGAGTGGTGTGTACCGGATCAGTAAAGCGCAACTGGATGCCATAGGTATGGGTGGCGTAACCGGTAACCGGTTTGCTGTTTTCCGCGAAGGCCAGGAAGTACCGATATATACCTCTACCGCCGGAGCCTTTGGCAGCAGCGACTTCATAGAGCTGTATGCCGCGAAGGCCGATGGTAACATTGATACGAAATTATACATTACGCCATCTTATCAGCCCAATACGGATGTTAACCTCCTGTCGGATACTGCTTATTATTTCCTGACCTTCGATAATGGTGTACACCAACGGTTGCAGCTCACTAACAATAGCATCCCGGTACCTGCGCCTGCACCGGCTGCTTATTGCTGGGCTACATCTGTTCCGATCGACAATATAAGATCAGGATACTGGGACCCGGGCCAGTCGCATACCAACCAGGAATATTTCTATTCTTCCGACTACGACCTGGGCGAAGGCTATGCCTACCAGAACCTTAATACTACGGGATCGCTTACTATTCCTACACCGCAAGCCTATAGTGCCGGACCGCAGGCCAGCGTATCTTTTGCGCTCGGCTGCCACTCCAAGATAGCTACGGGACATCATCCTTATGTAAACCTCAACAGCAGCTATATATTCGATACTGTAGTCACCGCCAATTTCAGGATGGTGAAACGGACACTTAATGTGGCCCCTTCGAGCCTGAGTGCAGGTAACAATACCCTGAGCTTTAGCGACGATTACAACTTTTATATGCTGGGCGCCTGGATAAGGTATCCGCATACTTATGATTTTTCGGGCAGCTTTGCTTCAAAAGCGACTTTCCAGATACCGGCAGCCGACCGTTACCTGGAAGTAAGTGGGTTTGTGACCGGAGGACAGCAGCCCCGTCTTTACGATCTGACCAATAATAAGATCTACAACGGAACGGAATCGGGTGGCGTCGTTAAGTTTTACCTGGACGTCTCTGCAGTACCCAGGGACGCATTTTTGACCAATATAGCCTCTGTAAGCAATGTACCGGCCTTTATACCGGTTACCTTCCGTGATTACAGCAGCACCGGTAACCAGGGTAATTACATTATCCTGACCCATAAGAGCTATATCAATGCCAGCCCTAACTATATCAATGATTTTAAGAGCTATCGTAGTAGCCTGGCAGGAGGCTCCTACCAGCCGGTGGTAGTAGACATAACGGAACTGTACGATCAGTTTGCCTATGGTTACGATTACCACCCGCTCAGTATCCGCAATTTTGTGGCTTATGCCAATGCCAATTGGACCATTAAGCCCAATTTTATGTTTATTATAGGTAAAGGTGTCAGCTATACCGGTTATAGTTCTTACCAAGCTAACGCGGCTTCTATTACCTATTCTCCTATCCCCACCTGGGGTGAGCCGGGATCGGACAACCTGCTATCCAGCTTCAACAACGATCAGAAGCCTATATTGGCCACAGGGCGGCTGTCGGCCTGGAACAACCAGGAGATCGGTAATTACCTGGAGAAGGTTAAAGCTTACGAGCTGGCCATAAAGCCGCTGGCAGTGCCTACAGTAGATCATGAATTCTGGAAAAAAAGAGCATTGCATATCGTAGGCTCTTCGAATATCAATGAGCAAAACATGCTGCTGTCTTCCCTGGATGCTTGTGCCGGCATTTTCCAGGATACGCTTATTGGCGGTGTAGTAACTACTATTAAAAAGAATGGTACCGACCCTGTAGAACAGGTAAATAACTCCCGTATCGATTCCCTCATGAACCAGGGGGTTGGCTATACCTCTTTTTACGGGCATGGTTCTTCATCGGGATTCGACTTTAACCTGAACACTCCCGACGACTATCACTCCAACCCCAGGTTCCCCGTATTTTCGGCTTTTGCCTGCGAAGTAGCGCATATTTTCAATATAAGCCCCAATAAAACAGTCGGAGAAAAGTATATCGCTTCTTCGTCTGGCGGTTCTATTGTCATGATTGCCGGTAACAATACAGGCTGGACTGGGACTCTGCCCAGTTATATGCAAAACCTTTACCGGAGCTGGGGCTTCCGCCAGTATGGCAAAACCCTGGGCGAACAGTATCAGAAGAATATTGCTTACCTGCAGGATAATTTCAGTGACGATTTTATGGATATCCATACCCAGTGCCTCTTGTACCAGGGCGATCCGGGTATAGCTTTATACAACCCCGAAAAAGTTGACTTTGCCGTAGAGGAAACCGGCTTGTCTTCTATTCCCGTAAATGTAACTACCGAACTTGACAGCTTTTCCGTAAGAGCAATATTGTATAGCCTGGGCCGCACTACCCACGACAGTGTATGGGTAAGATTACAGCATACCAAGCCGGGTTCGGGCACAGTGCTCTTCTCCGATTCTATAAAAGTGGGTAATCTATTAAATTCCGATACCATCGAATTCAAAGTACCCTTAGATCCGACTACCGATATAGGGCTTAATAATTATACTATTAAAATTGATGCTGCGGAACAATTCGATGAAATATCGGAGGCCAACAACCAGGCGACCCTGCAGCTCTTTATCTATTCCGAAAACCTGGTGCCGGTATATCCCAAAGAGTTTGCTATCGTACACCAGCAGAATATTACCCTTAAAGCATCAACCTTAAATGCATTTGCACCGGTAAGACGTTACCTGTTGGAAATAGATACTACCGGCAACTTCAACAGCACGCTCAAGCAAAGCACCCAGGTCACCAGCATGGGGGGCGTTATCAAATGGAAGCCGACGATGGTGTACCAGGACAGTGTTGTGTATTATTGGAGAGCAGCGCCCGATACCCTGATACAAGGCAATTACAGTTGGACCGGCAGCTCCTTTATTTTTCTGGCCAACGGATCTGATGGCTGGAACCAATCCCATTATTTCCAATACAAAAGGGACGAACCGTTCTTCGCGCTTTCGCTCCCGGCCGATACCCGTAAATTCAAGTTCAGCCCGGTAACCAATATTTTTAAAGTGGAAGACAAAGTGGTGAACCCCGACCTGGGCGACTACCAGAATGTCCGTCAGTCCATTAACGATATTGTTTTCGATAACTATGGTTGCGTATTCTCCGGCTCTATCCAGGTTGTGGTCATCGATTCTTCATCGGGAAGCCCCTGGCGCAACTCGTGGGAAGGCCTTTATAGTTCTGCTCCGCGATGCAGTGCCAACCAGATCGTGAGACAAATGTTTGAATTTTCGACCGCAGATTCTGTATCCAGGAATAATGCAAGGATCTTTATCGAAAACATCCCTACAGGAGCATATGTCATGGTCAAAAACCTGATCTATAATGCTACAGGCGGTCCGGGATTATGGAATGGCAAAACCATCAACGACTGGATGGCCGATACTGCCGCTTATGGCTCCGGCAACTCCCTTTACCACGCGGTTAAAAACCTGGGCTTTGACCAGATTGATCAATTTACCTACAAAAGGGTATTCGCATTTTTCCGCCAGAAAGGGATAAGCTCTTATCCTATAATACAGAAGTTGAGCATGGGTGTTGACGATAAAATAGAATTTGAAACGCCTTTCCTCAGCTATCCCGATACCGGCAGGGTACAAACCGACCTGATAGGACCGGCGCTCGAATGGCAAAGCCTTAAATGGCGTACTTCTGCAACAGACAATGTGCCTGTAAACGATTCGCCCTACGTATCCGTTTATGGTGTAGATACATTACACAACGAGACCCTATTGTATTCGGGCTTTGCCAGGGATACCTCTTTATCCTTTATCTCCGCATCGCAATATCCCAACCTGCGCCTCAAATGGTACAGCGTGGACAATATAACCCGTACCAGCGCCCACCTGGACTATTGGAGGGTATTGTATTCGCCTGTTCCGGAGGCAGCACTCAACGCAGCCGCACATTTTGAGTTCCTGGATTCCCTGGGCGAGGGACAAATGGGCAAACTAAGGGTAGCTATAGAAAACCTTACGCCCATTCCGATGGATAGCATGCTGGTGAACTATAAAATTATAGATGCCAATAACGTCAGGCACCCGCTTGCCGAAAAGAGGTATCGGAAATTACCGGGTAATGATACATTGATCGCCGACCTGGATTTTGACATTTCTGCTTATCATGGCAACAACTTCCTTTTTGTGGAAGTAAATCCAAACAATGACCAGCCGGAGCAGTACCATCCCAACAACCTGGGGTACCTCCCGATCCATATGGAAGCCGATAAATTCAATCCGCTGCTGGATGTAACTTTCGATGGGGTACATATTCTCGATAAAGACATTGTATCGGCAAAGCCCTTTATTAAAGTGTTGCTGCGGGATGAGAATAAATTCCTTGCCCTCAACGATACTTCCATGCTCAAGGTACAGATGCTCTACCCGAACCAGTCGGCCCCTGTAGACATTCCTATGGACGGTACCATTTGCAAATTTATCCCGGCACAGATCGTTAACGGACAGAAGAATGAGGCCAGGGTGGAATTCAAGCCCGTACTCCCCGAAGATGGCGTATACCGGCTACTGGTAAGTGGTAAAGATAAAGTAGGTAACCTGGCCGGAAATGCCGTTAAGTATGAAGTCAATTTTACCGTAGAGAACAAGCCTTCCATTACCAATGTACTTAACTATCCCAACCCGTTCTCTACTTCCACTCGGTTTATTTTTACCATGACCGGTTCAGAGATACCTTCGCAGTTTAAGATCCAGATCCTGACCGTTACCGGTAAAGTAATCAGGGAAATCAAAAAGAACGAACTGGGCGACCTGCATATAGGCCGTAACATAACCGATTACCGCTGGGACGGTAAAGACGAATATGGCCAGATGCTGGGCAATGGCGTGTACCTGTACCGTGTTATCACCTCGATAAGGGGCGAAAGCATAGAACAGCGCAAAAACGCGACAGTAGATAAGTTCTTTAAAAATGGCTATGGTAAATTATATATTATGCGATAAAAATCTTTGATGCCGGAATACAACCTGGTTTTTTGATCTTTGAACCCCGTAGTTTTGCTGCGGGGTTTTTTAATCAAATTAATTTAATGAAAAGGATCTTTACTTTTTTTGTTTCCGTTCTTCTTGCCACATCTGCTTTTTCACAACAATACCGCCCGTCTTCCTCGGCTGAAATTTATCAGAAACTGCAACAACTGAATGTATTGGGTACTGTAATGTATGTAGCAGCGCACCCCGATGATGAAAATACACGGTTGATCTCTTACCTCGTACACCACGATCATGTCCGCACCATTTATCTGTCCCTGACCAGGGGTGATGGCGGCCAGAATATCCTGGGCAATGAACAAGGCAGTACCCTTGGCCTTATCCGTACCCACGAGTTGATGGAAGCCCGCAATATCGACGGTGCCGAACAGTTGTTTACCCATGTAATCGATTTTGGCTATACCAAATCCCCCGAAGAAACCTTCCGGTTCTGGAACAGGGAGAAGCTGATCGACGATGTAAAAGCGGCTTTTCAGCAATACCGTCCCGATGTGATCATTTGCCGTTTTCCCACAACGGGCGAAGGTGGTCATGGCCAGCATACCGTTTCGGCGATAGTGGCCGGCGATGCCTTTAAAGCCCTGGAGCAAAGCAAGCAATCGGGCAGGCAGGATGTATGGCTGCCTACACGGCTTTTGTTTAATGCTTTCCGCTTTGGCAGTACCAATACCACCAGCGAAGACCAGTTCAAAGTACCCGTCAACCAGTTTGACCCCTTACTGGGCGAAGGCTATGGGGAAATGGCAGGCCGCAGCCGCAGCATTCATAAAAGCCAGGGTGCCGGTACGCCGCAATCGATCGGTGTCAGCAACGAATATTTCCGTTTTCTCGCTGGTAAGCCACCAGCCGTTTCTTTGTACGACGATGTGGATATGACATGGGGCAGGGTAGGCCGCAAAGAAATAGGCGAACACATACAGGCCCTGATCGACAATTTTGATTTTAAAAACCCCTCGAAAAGCTTGCCGGCCCTAGTAGCCGTAAAGAAAGAGATCAATACGGTAAAAGATAATTTCTGGAAAACCCGGAAGCTGGCCGAGCTTAACGCCATTGTTACTTCCTGTGCCGGGCTGATGATCGAAGCCCTGACCGACAATCCCGAAACCATTGCCGGTACGACGATTCCCGTTACCGTGAATGTGATTTCCCGCAGCGCGGTACCGGTACACCTGGAAAGTGTTTCTTTCCCCGCATTGGTAGAAAAGGGTAATGCCAAACCGGTTGCGCTCGTATCCGATTCCGTACAGAAATTCGCATTCGACATAAAGCTTAACGACGAAGAACCGCTTACCGAACCTTACTGGCTGCGATATGCCGCCTCTACAGGCGCTTACCAGTACGATAGCGCCTACGGGGGCGTTCCCGAAACGCCAAACAAATTGCTGGCCGGCATTTCGGTAAAAATAGGGGATGAGCTCTTTTATGCCGCCGCCCCGGTCTCCTATAAGAAGCTGGATCCTGTAAAAGGGGATGTGGTACAACGGCTGCGTATAGTACCTGCCGTGGCGGTGGCCCCGTTGCATTCCCTGCTCATTTACGAACCAGGGAAAACCAAACAGGTATGGTTGCGCCTGAAAACCTTTAAAGAAATCGCCAATGCCTCGGTACAGGCAAAATACGGTGATAAAGTAATTGCCACCATTCCTGTAGGCCGCCTGAAAAAGGATGCGGATACGCTCTGTGCCTTTTCTATACCCGTTACCGGTTTTGAAAAAGCCGGAGAAGACAGCTATGTTTTATTCTCGGTATTGGCCGATGGTAAGGAATACAACCGCGATATGCACCTGATCCAATATCCCCACCTGCCCGACCTGCAGTATTTTACCGGCTCCTGGATGAAGGTGCTGCGTAAAGACTGGAAAGTGGCTGTGAAAAAGATCGGCTATATCGAAGGCGCCGGCGACTATGTAGACGAGATACTGAATCTTGCCGGGCTGGACGTAGACCGTGTGCCGGAAAGCGCCATGAGCAGCCCCGCCTACCTGGGCAATTACGATGCGATCGTTATCGGGATAAGAGCTTATAATACCCAGAAACAGATCGGGAGCTGGATGCCGGCCCTGATGAAATATGTGGAGAACGGCGGTACCCTGATCGTACAATACAATACCAACCAGAACCTGCTGACCAGCCAGTTCGGACCTTATCCCTTTACCATATCCAGGGACAGGGTAACGGAAGAGGATGCAAAAGTCACATTTACCGATCCAGCGGCCCGTTTGTTGCATTTCCCCAACGAGATCAGCGACAAGGATTTTGACCATTGGGTACAGGAAAGAGGTATTTATTACCCATCCGGTTATGAAGCCAATTACAAAACGCTGTTCTCGATGCACGATACCGGTGAGAAGCCATTGGAAAGCGCCGTTATTTATACCCCCTATGGCAAAGGTACTTTCATCTATACCTCCCTGGTATTTTTCCGGGAATTACCTGCCGGCAATACAGGGGCTATACGCTTAATGATGAATTTGCTTTCGGCCGGAAAGAAATAGTACCATGTACATACCTATAAAAAATGCAGTTGCCGGTTATGGGCAACTGCATTTTTTATAGGATGGAGTGCAGCTTCCTTGTTACTCCTGTGCCAATTGGTTCATAAAAGCGCTGAATTGCCGCATAGCAGCCCCGCGATGGCTTATCTTGTTCTTTTCGGATAAGGACAGCATGGCAAATGTCTCGTTATAACCTTCCGGGATAAATAAGGGATCGTAACCAAAGCCGCCATCACCCCGGGGATCGTGGATAAGCCTGCCCGGGCATTTTCCTTCAAAATAATAGGTATTTGCTCCCAGGATAAGGCAGATCACAGACTGGTAGTACGCTTCGGGGCTATCCATATCCTTGATCGCTGCCAGCAATTTCCGGTTGTTGGCAGCATCGTCAGTCGGTTCGCCTGCATACCGTGCGCTGTACACTCCTGGTGCGCCGTCGAGAGCGGGTACTACCAGGCCGCTGTCTTCGGCTATGCAGGCATGTCCTGTTTTACGGGAAACATAATCCGCTTTGGCCCAGGCGTTTTCCCGGAAGGTATGAAAAGGCTCTTCAATAGCTTCGGTAATGCCCGCTTCCTTCAAGGATATTATTCTTATATCATTTGATATTAATGATTGAACTTCAATAATCTTTCCATTGTTATTGGAAGCAAATATTAAATCCATAGAACTGATTGAGACGATAAAAAGATCAGGAAACAAAATGCGGTTTCAGGGCATTTTGCCATAATTCATTCTTAATAAGCTGGTTAGTAAGCATCTCGGCAACGGAGGCTGTTTTAATGAAAATTCTTCCGTCAAATTTATTTATTTGGTTATTATTGAATTGTAAATCTAAATTCAAGTCTTTTTCAGTTATACCAAATAACAAAACTTCTTTGATGTTATTCATTTTGCGATAAAATGACCATGATTTTATTTCCTGGTCAACTTTATAGTCTTCTTTTTGTAATCTACAGGCAGTAAGGATTTTATCCAACTGTGCGCTTTCTTCCGTTTCGTTCCGGAATGGTGCTACCAACAGAAGTGTGCGTATGGTTAGTAATTCCTCACTAATATTTTTTTCAAGAATATCCTTATCCCTAATAACTTTATTATTAGAAAACAAAACATTGTAGAAGTTTGCATTTTTACTATTTAACACTATCATATTATTGTAAAATATTCTGTTGATAATCAAAGGACAAAAAAATTTCGTTCCTTTGCAGCGTCAAAGATAACGAAGACGAAAACAGAAAAGAAAGATAACCGGCGTAAATCAATAATCTTATGAATGTTTCTATGCTAAACATTAATATCCGGAAAACGGAAAAAAGCAGAGTTCATCCGCTGACAAAGGAAAATCTTGTATTTGGTAAAGAGTATGCTGACCATATGCTGATTTGTGACTATGTAAACGGAGAATGGCAAACACCTGAAATTGTGCCTTTTGACAATTTCAGTCTGAGCCCTGCAACCTCTTTTATCCATTATGGACAAGCCATTTTTGAAGGTGTTAAGGCTTACCGTCAGCCAGACGGGTCTGTTGCCGTTTTTCGCCCGCACGATAACTGGGCGCGTCTTAATGTATCTGCACACCGTATGGGTATGCCCGAATTGCCCGAGGAAATCTTTATGGAAGGCATGCGCCAGCTGATTGAGCTGGATGCGGCTTGGGTACCAGGTGAGCCAGAGACTTCCCTGTATATTCGTCCGTTCATGATCGCGATGGATGAATTTATAGGCGTTCGACCTTCCGATACTTATCGTTTTGCTATCATAACCAGCCCTGCCGGCGCTTATTACAATAAACCAGTCCGTATTTATGTACAGGACAGCTATGTACGTGCCGCCAAGGGAGGTATCGGTTTTACTAAAGCTGCCGGTAACTACGGCGCGAGCATGCTGCCTGCTGCCGAAGTAAGGAAAATGGGCTACGACCAGAACCTTTGGACCGATGCCGTAGAAAATAAATATGTACAGGAGATAGGTACCATGAACGTGTTTTTCATCGTAGATGGTATAGCACTTACCCCTGACTTGAACAGCGGTACTATCCTGGCAGGTGTAACCCGTGCCAGTATCATTACGCTTCTGCAGGAAAATGGCGTGACCGTAGAAGAACGTCCTATCAGTATCGACGAATTGATCCAGGCACAGAAAGATGGCCGGCTGCAGGAAGCATTTGGCAGTGGCACCGCCGCTTCCATGTCCTTTATCTCTGACCTTACCTATAAAGGCGAGACTTTGCACTTGCCCGAAGTATCTACCTGGAGCATCAGCCCCAAAATCAAAGCGCAACTGGATGATATCCGTTACGGTCGTGTAGCGGACAACCACGGTTGGAGGTTTAAAGTATAAGTACAACCAAAAGCATTACTATTTTATATACAAAGGGGCCGGATTTAAGCAATCCGGCTCCTTTGTCGTTACGCGACTCTGTTCGGTTGTTCTCCAAGTACGAAGCACCTGTTGTTGCGTACTACTAAAAAGCATCTCCCATATTCTGGCGATACAGCCAGCGCAGTATTCCCGTTTGACAATATGCCTTTCTGTAAAGTTTGTTAAGCCGCAAGACCTTAAAGAAGTTATGGCACCGATACGCACATCTGAACAGATGAATGCTCATTGTTCTGGATAGATATCGGCACTACCAATCGCCCAATGGGCATTTCCTGCGGCATAGAAAGAAGGAATCCAGGCATTGCCCATGTATCCTTTTTAAAAAGACCGATTATTACAAATCGTCTACCGTTGGTTACTTTCCCCTTGCCTTCGCTTTACTTTTTCATTTCTTTTATATCCGCTTAGAGCAGCATTATTCTAGACAAGTGCTGCTTGCGGCAGCAAACTATCTCCAATAATAAAAGTGGTAAAAGGTGAAAAAAATTTTATTTATCTGACGGCATAAAACCAATTAAATGAAAAGAATAATACTATTCATAACCTGTGGGAGTTTAGTTATCTCTCATCAGGTTTTTGCACAATCCTCATCTGCCACGAACAACTTCGTTTCAGGCCGATATCTGGGATGGGACGGTCCAAGTGGAGCCAACTCCTTGTTATTCAGAACCACAGGCATCAACCGCATGCGGTTGAACGGAACGCAGAGCTATACTGTTGCCGGCTTTTCACAAGCACGGGATGGTTATTTACTGCTTGGGTCAGAAATAACACTGGGTGGAGATGGCCCCTTGTATGACCGTGGTCCGTTTTCCTTGCTGCACCTAAGTGGCAACGACGGGACCTTTACGCAACAGTTTGGCCACAGGGCATGGATGAAGACCGGGATTACCTTTACAGACAATAACGACCTGAGTTATTTCGGTTTGAGAAAGATCGGAACCGGAAACGATGTTACCGAAACTGCAGTAGTCTGGTCAGATAATAACGGAATAGGAGCAACAGGCCCCGATGATTTTTCGTTCCGTTTTACGGGAGGAAATAACAACGGCGCCTATAACCAGGACCTTTCTAATCAAGGTGATCTCGACGGACTCCACGTAGCCCGCTTCACAGGTACCGGGCTAATGGGGCTTGGCAATACCTTTGGCGTAACCGACGGGGCCATGCTTTACACACGTCCGCAATCCCTGTTGCACATGAGCTACCAATTCAGGGAAGGAGATCCATTCGAATTATATGGCTTTCACCAGATCACCTACCAGCGTGCTCTTGGTGAATCGACAGACATTATCGGGCAGGGAGAAGGCGCTACAGATGGCCTTCGCCTGGGGATCGATAACGCTGTACACAACCCTGTTGGCGGCAATAAATTCCTGAACAGTTACCTGCGCTGGCAGGAAGCCTCCAGCTTTATCATCCAGACAGAGGATAATAATTCGCCGAACATTGGAAGCAACGAACGGATACGTGTTACTTCCATCGGGGCATTGAACCTGAACTATGGCAGTTCCTATGGAGGCTTAACGACCGCTCAGGCACTATCCGGTATTACCCGCGTGGGTATAAGCCATAATGGAGGACTACCCATTACAAAACCTTTAAGCCTGTTGCATCTGGGCTATCAAACCTATGGTGGTGGAAATGACGGATGGCGCAAATGGATGGATGTTGGTATCTATACCTCCAATGGTACAGACCAGGTGTTCCTGGGACTAAAGCCGGAAGGAGACTTTACTACCCTGGGCGATCGTCAGGATGCGGTATTGAATTGGGGTGATAACATAACCGGGACCGGAGGGGCCGACAATTTCCGGATGATCTTTACCGCCGCATCTGGTAACACCTCTCCGGCTACAAGTGCAGATGGCCTGGAAGGATTACGTATGACGCCTACAACAACAACGGGAATTTTTACCGGAATCGGCGGAGATCCAACCGCTAACACTTACGTTGGCGGCAGTATAAACCCTACGGCTACATTGGAAGTGAACTCATGGGGAAATACCAATGTTGCAGGCGGCAGCTCGGGTCTGCGCTTTACGAATTTAAATTCCGCTTCGCCAACTGTCGTTAACCCGGGAGCAGGGGTACTTTCCGTAAATGACAACGGTGATGTGATTTATGTAAATGCGCCTACAAATCCCGGTGGTAACGGAGGCTTTGGCGCAGCCTGTGGTGATAATGTAAATGGTAAGCTCCAATTCGACACCAAAGTGGATTTCAACAATAACAACATGCATTTTGTGAACGGAACAAGCCCCATGAACCTGGATGAAAACAGAATGGGCATTGGCTACCCCTGTGCAACACCGCTTCCCGGGAAATTCTCCGTTTTGCAGCTACATGACCAGACGGTACCGATAAGTACGCGTGCGGGCCATTTCCTTAACCTTGATGTTGCCAACAATCCTATGATCCTGACTAAATTGGATGGGGTATATGGCGAGGCAAGCGGTTTACAACCCAATAACCTGAAGACGATGAATGCCGGAGGTTCGTTTTATGCGAAGAACGCACAGATCAACTATGGTGTACGGGCTATAGCAGAACAGGGCGGCGTAGGTAACCCGTTGTACATTGGCCTTCAGAATATAGGCGGGCACTTTGAAGGTTCATTTGGAGAGCTGACAGCTACTGGTGTCGTTGCACAAGGTGCCGAAGCCAAGCAGCGCAATGTCGGGGTTAGCGGTGTTGGTACAAGTCCAACAAACCCTTCACAGATTGAAAATATCGGAGGACAATTTACAGGAGCATACTCTGCAGGTGAGAACATGGCCGTTCATGCAGCGGGTTATGGCGGGGCCCATGCCTACGGTATCTATGCAACTGCCAGTGGCGGCGCCCTGAACCACGCCGGATATTTCAACGGGAATGTGGAGGTAATCAACGGAACCTATATTTCGGACCGGCAGTTCAAGACTAATGTTGCACAGATTGAAGGCGGGTTGAAAACCCTGGAAAAATTACGCCCGGTAAAATACTACTTCGATGTAAAGGCACATCCGCGTTTCAACTTTGGAACCGAGCTGCAATATGGATTTATTGCACAGGAAGTAGAAGCGGTACTTCCAAGCCTGGTATACCAAAGCGGGCTTCCGGCAACGCATGACAGCTTAGGTAATGAGATTACGGCAGCAACATCATACAAATCACTGAACTATAACGGGCTGATCCCGATAAACACACAGGCAATCCTCGATCTGAACAGGAAAGTTGATGTAACATCACTTTCCGATCAAAAAATCAAAACGAATGTACAGGACTTAAGCGGTTCATTGAGCAAGGTATTGCGGATGCGTGGTGTATCTTACAACTGGATGCACAATGTACATCCGGAACTGAACCTGGACAGTGCCAATCACATTGGTTTCGTGGCGCAGGAATTGCAACGGGTCGACCCTCGTCTGACTTTTGTGGCAGATGACAATTTGTTACATGTCGAGTACGAAAAGGTAGTTCCGGTTTTAGCGGAAGCGATCAAGGAATTAAATGGTAAAATAGCAAGCAAGGATAGTGTTATCAATGCACAGCAGGGAAAAATCGATGACTTGAACAGCCGTTTAAGCCAGTTGGAAAATTGCCTTTCCGGCATCCTGCCTTACCTGTGCCAGTTGAGCCAAAGCGCAGTAAAAGCAAATACACCGGCTGCACAGGAAGAGGTACGCAAAAACCTGAATGTTACGTTGAAAGATCGCAACACAATTATTCTGGACCAGAACGTTCCCAATCCGTTTGCAGAACAAACCGTAATCAATTTCTCCATTCCTAAAACAGTTCAGAAAGCGCAAATCCATTTCTACGATGGAAATGGTAAGCTGCTGCACACTGTCGAAGTAACGGAAAGAGGGGTGGGCAGCTTAACCGTTTTCGGCTCCGATCTAAGTACAGGTATGTACACCTATACCTTAGTGGCCGACGGACAGGCAGTAGCAACCAAAAAAATGATAAAGCAATAAACCGAACCACGATGCAGCAGTGAAGCCGGCGATATGGTACCGAAGCGCAATGCCCCGGTACCATATCTCTTTAATATGGCCTTTAACTTTGCAGTAAGCTGCTTTTACATATCGTAAAGCAGCTTACATTATCCCGGTGGATAGTTCATGCATCCACAAACATTCTGATATTACATCGAAAAGCATGAGGCGCCTTACAGAAAAGAACAGAAACTTTTTTCGGTCATCATAGGCTTGCAGGAGTAAAGCAGGTTTGCATAATATATATCATTCGTCAAAACTCATTAGAATGATTTGTATATTTATCCTAGCCAAACCCAAACTATCTATGAGGTTTCTCAACTGTCTGCTAACAATTATATTGTTTTCCGCCGGAGGTTTTGATTCCACGAAGCTCTATGCCCAGGAGCTTGTCATTGCAGCAGATACAATTAAAAACTTTTCGGCTTTTAAACGTTCGCTATCTTTTAGCGGGTTGTTACAGACAAGATATGTGACCTCGCTCACCAGGAATGTAGACGTTAACGGCGTTCATTTTAACCAGGATACAAAAGATCCCGTAACCAACACTTTCCTTATAAAACGGGCGCGGCTTATGGTCAAGGCCAATGTGAATGACCATTTTTCAGCCAATTTCATGGTCAACTTCGCGGAATTCAATGCAAACCCGATAAACAAAGTGCTTGAGAATGCTTATATAAAATACACCCTGAACAGGCATCTGAATGTACAGGCAGGACAGTTCCGCCCCTTTTTCGGCATAGAGGATGCCGTCCCTGTCGACCTGATCCGTACCATGGATTATTCCAACCAGTACTATTCATTCGGCGCCAATGGCTGGCAGAGCTTCCAGATCGGCGTCACCGTGTTTGGCGATATCACTAAAGACGATGACAATCCCTTCCGTTATTATGTTGGCGGGTATAACGGCAACAACAGGAACCAGCCTTCTGATAATGATGACACTAAAAACCTCTATGCCAGGCTCGAAAAAAAGTTGTTGAAGAGCATGACCATCGGGGTAAATGCCGGTACCGGCAGCAGTGCCAGCGCCACTGGTAATGCCTGGGGCGGTGATGTCTCGGCCCGGATAGACCTTTCCCAAAAATGGAAATTGCTCCTGATGGCAGAATACAAATCGGGGACCAATTTTGTTGCCTTTCATGCCACGAAGGAACCCAATCCCAGCCTGTCGGATTACAGGATGCAGGGCTTTTATTTTTTCCCCATCTTAAGATTCGAGTATAAGGCGCCCAGGGTGCGCGCTATTGAATTTTCCACCCGCTATGAATGCTTCAACGAATCCTACAAAAAAGACGATAATCTCCGCCAGACAATCATTCCCAACCTTAGCCTGATTTTTGCCGACGACTTTTTTGCAACCCTCCAGGTCGGCAGCTCGATCGATCTCTATCAAAAGGAAATCCCGCTTACTGCAACCTATAATCATAACCTGTTGTACGTTCAGTTACAATGCCGCTTCTAAACCCCGATAAATATGAAAGAGATAAACCTCAAAGCCCTGCTGGCAACAGTAATTATTGCATTGGTGATCTGGTTCATACCGGTACCCGAAGGGCTCAAGCCCAACGCCTGGCACCTGCTGGCCATATTTGTCGGTACTATCGCCGGTATTATTCTAAAGGCGGCATCCATGGGTACCATGGCGATGCTGGGTATTACCATGTGTGCCGTAACCCAGGTGCTGGCTCCCGGCGATCCGGCAAAATCGGTGACTTACGCGTTAAGCGGCTTCGGCAATTCGACAATCTGGTTAATTGGTCTCGCCTTCTTTATAGCACGCGGTTTTATTAAGACCGGCTTAGGAACGCGCATGGCCTATTACTTCATCAGGCTTTTCGGGAAAGGGCCGCTGGGCCTGGCCTATGGCTTGAATGTGGCCGACCTGATCCTGGCCCCTGCCATTCCCAGCAATACAGCAAGAGCAGGCGGTGTTATTTACCCCATTATGAAATCGATCGCCGTCAATATGGGTTCAGTACCCGAGAAAGCGGAAACCCATAAGAAGATCGGCGCCTTTCTGACATTGAGCAGCTATAATGCAAATATGATCACCTCCGTAATGTTCCTGACGGCAACGGCCAGTAATCCTATGGCGCAGAAATTCGCAAAAGATCTGGGCATCCACATTACCTGGACCAGTTGGGCAATAGCTGCTTTTGTCCCGGGTATTATATGTTTCCTGCTGCTACCGCTCTTTCTTTACCGTTTTTTCCCGCCGGAACTCAAGAAGACGAAAGAAGCTCCTGCAATGGCTGCGGCAAAACTAAAAGAGATGGGGCCTATTACCAGGCAGGAATGGCTGATGGTTGGTACTTTCATTATACTCCTGGTGCTCTGGATCTTTGGAAATCTCTTTTCCATAGACGCCACTACCGGAGCACTTATCGGGCTTTGTATTTTATTGCTGACCAGTGTCCTTACCTGGGAAGATGTAAAATCGGAGAAAGGCGCCTGGGACACGATCGTGTGGTTCTCATCGCTGGTGATGATGGGCTCTTATCTCAATTCTTTGGGCTTTATCGGCTGGTTCGGCAACCTGGTAGGCGGTAAACTGGGAAGTTTAAGCTGGCAGTGGGCTTTCCCGCTCATCATATTGGTCTATTCCTATTGCCACTACATGTTTGCCAGCGCTACAGCCCAGGCGGCCGCCATGTATTCCGTGTTCCTGACCGTTGGTATTTCTGTAGGCGTTCCCGGTACTATGCTGGCCATATTCCTGGGAGCTGCGGCAACGCTTATGGGCGGGCTTACCCACTATGGGCACGGGCCTGCTCCCATCTTCTTCGGTAGCACTTATGTAGACATGCACGACTGGTGGAAATTCGGCTTCTTCATCAGCGTGCTCTTTCTCGCCGTCTGGTTCGCCGCCGGGGGGCTTTGGTGGAAACTGATAGGTCTTTGGTAACTTTCAATACGGAACATTATGCGATCTGCACAAATATCCAAGATATGGATGGCGCTTACGGGAATATTCCTTTGCCTGTTTCTCGTGATCCATTTGCTGGGGAATCTTCAACTGCTATTGCCTACCGATAGGGCCAGGACTTCCTTCAATGGGTATTCCCATTTCTTATCCGGCAACCTGCTGATCAAAATCATAGAGCTTGTTTTGTTCGGCAGTATACTTGCCCATATGTTGTACGCTTTGCTGCTTACCCTCAAATCCCGTAAAGCGAATGGCACAAGATACGCCTACGACAGAAGGAAAGTAGCCAGCAAGTGGGTGAGCAGAAATATGGGACTATTAGGGGTATTGATATTACTGTTCCTGATCATTCACCTCAAGGATTTCTGGTATCAATACAAATTCGGCAGCATCCCTGTAGATGAGAAAGGCCATACAGACCTTTACAGCATTGTTGTTGTCGCTTATAAACAACTGTGGTATGTACTGGTTTATCTGGCCGGTATTGCCGCTTTAGGTCTGCACCTGTTGCATGGCTTCCATAGCGCGGCCCGTACGCTTGGATTGTATCATCCCGCATATAGTAAGATGATTACCGTGATTGGCCGGCTTTATACACTACTGATTACAGCCGGCTTTATGCTTATCCCCGTTTATATTTATTTCAACCAATCCTAATCTCATATGGACGCCAGAATACCACCGGGGCCTATAGCGGATAAGTGGCGCTATTATAAAGCTCATGCAAGGCTCGTCAATCCGGCCAACCGGAAAAAAATGACCATCATTGTAGTCGGCACAGGGCTGGCCGGCGCTTCCTGCGCGGCTTCTCTTGCAGAGCAAGGATATGCTGTCGATTGCTTTTGTTTCCAGGATTCGTCAAGGAGAGCGCACTCCGTAGCTGCGCAAGGAGGCGTCAATGCCTGTAAGAACTATAAGAACGATGGCGACAGCGTGTACCGGATGTTTTATGACACGATTAAAGGAGGAGACTTCCGTTCCCGGGAGGCAAACGTGTACCGGCTTGCCGAATGCTCCGCAGCCTTAATCGACCAGGCAGTGGCCCAGGGTGTGCCTTTTGCCCGGGAATATAGCGGTTATCTCAGCAATCGTTCTTTCGGAGGCGTGCAGGTATCCCGCACATTTTATGCCAGGGGCCAGACGGGGCAGCAACTGCTGCTGGGAGCTTACCAGGCTTTAATGAGACAGGTTCATGCCGGGAAAGTAAGGCTGCATACCCGCCACGAAATGCTGGACCTGGTAGTTATCGACGGAAAAGCAAAGGGTATTGTCGTGCGCGACCTGGAAACCGGTGCCCTGAGCAGGTTTGCAGCAGATGCCGTCGTGATTGCCAGCGGAGGCTATGGTAAGATCTATTATTTATCCACGCTTGCGATGGGCTGCAATGCCTCGGCTATATGGCGGGCACATAAAAAGGGTGCCTATATGGCAGGGGTCAGTTGGGTACAGGTACATCCCACTTCTTTGCCGCAATCAGGACAACACCAATCTAAGCTGACTTTAATGTCCGAGTCTTTACGCAACGACGGCAGGATATGGGTGCCGTTGCAAGCCGGCGATGCACGCAACCCCAATGATATCCCGGAAGCCGAACGGGATTACTACCTGGAGCGACGCTATCCTTCATTCGGCAATCTCGCACCAAGAGACATTTCGTCAAGAGCTGCCAAAGAGCGTATAGACGCGGGACATGGCGTTGGCGCTATGAAGAATGCAGTGTACCTCGACTTTTCGAAAGCGATCGGAGAACAGGGAAAGGAAAAGATAGCAGAGAAGTACGGGAACCTGTTCAATATGTACCAGAAGATAACCGGGATCAATGCCTATAGCCAGCCGATGCTGATATCGCCCGCAGCTCACTTTACTATGGGAGGTCTTTGGGTCGATTATACATTGATGAGTACCATTGCAGGCCTGTTTGTCCTGGGCGAAGCCAATTTTTCGGACCACGGTGCAAACCGGCTTGGCGCTAATTCCTTGCTCCAGGCTTGTGTGGACGGCTATTTCGTGGCACCCTATACGATCCCCGATTACCTGGCAGGGGAATTAAAAACGGAAAAAGTAACCATTAACCATCCTGCATTCAACGAGGCAGAGCAGCAGGTCCAAACGAAGATCGATACCCTGTTGTCTATAGGCGGGGACTTGTCTACCGACTATTTTCATAAGGCGCTGGGAAAGTTGCTTTACGATAAGTGTGGTCTGTCACGGTCCAGGGAAGGACTGCAGCAGGCAATAAACGATATACAAGCCCTGCGAATGCTATTTTACAGCCGCTTAAAAATAACGGGCGACGAAAAGGTAAATACAGAACTGGAAAAAGCGGGCCGTGTAGCCGATTACCTCGAGTTAGGTGAATTGATGTGCCAGGATGCCCTGGCACGGGAAGAATCCTGCGGCGCCCATTTCAGGGAAGAGTACCAAACCGCGGAGGGTGAAGCGGAAAGGAATGACAAGGATTTCTGTTATGTTTCCGCATGGGAATGGCAGGGACCCGGTTTACCTCACCTGCTACATCCCGAGCCCCTTATCTTTGAAAACGTCGCATTGACCGCCAGGAGCTATAAGTGAAAGCTAAGGTTACATCTTCAGAATAGCATCTGATCATCTTTTAAAACGAAACTATGCATTTACGATTGAAGATATGGCGGCAGGAGGGTAGGACAGCGCCAGGTATGTTGAAGGATTATACCATAAGCAATGTAACAGAGGATATGTCGTTCCTGGAGATGCTGGACGCGCTCAACGAGCAACTGATCGAAAAAGGAGAAAGGGTTATAGAGTTCGATCACGACTGCCGGGAGGGTATTTGCGGTCAGTGCGGTATGATGATCAATGGAAGGGCGCATGGTCCGCTGTCGCATGTTACCACCTGCCAGTTACACCTGCGCTCCTTCAGGGATGGTGATGTCATCTATATCGAGCCCTTCCGGGCAGCGGCTTTCCCTGTGCTCCGGGATCTTAAAATAGACAGATCCGCACTGGACCGCATTATCCAGGTGGGTGGATATATCTCCGCTAGCGCAGGCGAAGCACCCGAGGCCAACAGCATTCCGATTGGCCATGAAACTGCAGAGCAGGCATTTGATGCGGCGGCTTGCATCGGTTGCGGGGCCTGTATTGCCACCTGCAAAAACTCGAGTGCGGCCTTGTTTGCCGCAGCAAAAGTTGCGCATCTCGCCCTGTTGCCCCAGGGGCAATTAGAGGCGGGCCGGCGTGTCCATGCAATAGTCGCGCAAATGAGTACGGAACAATTTGGGCATTGTTCCAATACCGAGGCTTGTGCAGTGGAATGTCCTCAGCAAATATCGGTATTGACGATAGCGCGTATGAACTGGGAGTTCAATAAGTCAAAACTGCTTTTGGCGCAAAAGGAAAAAGAAATAGTGAAGCACTGATTTAAATCTGCTTGGCAATACTATCCACATCAGCGTTTAAGGTATAAGTCATTTACAAAACAAGAAATCACAGGAAATTTATTGGGATTAACAATTCCCTTCCGTAGATGCTGCGGCAGTCGGATCGATATGCGCTGTAGCTGAAAAACTGCCCTGCTGTTTTATCGTAAAGCCTGCCAATAGTTTGGGCAGGCTTTACGATAAAACAATGATCTGTTACTTTCCTGTGCCGATCTGGTACGATTAAAGAATAGGCCGTATGAAAACAAACGGGTAGGTGCATTTTTGCCCTGCATACTCCTGGCAGGCGCCCCCTTTGTGAGTATATGGATTCATTTTTTATTCATCATTCAGAAAACCAACAGCATTATGAAAAGACCAGTAATCGCCCTGTTTGCTGCTTTATGCCTATCCGGACCCATTGTGGCACAGGTCATGGGCTTAGGCAGCGGTCTCAATAGTGGCGGCCTCCCCAACATTTACACGCACGACGTGAGTAAAGGTATTTTGTACACGGATAATATAAGAGCAGCCGTAACTAATGTAAATACGAGCACGCCGCCGGGGGGAATACCTCAATATGACCTTACTGTTCCCTCTGCAAATGGATTCCAGGTCGGCGATATGGTGCTCATTGTGCAAATGAAAGATGCCATCAGCAGCGCACCCACAGGCAATCATCAAAATGCTATTATAGATGCTATTGTAGGCAATGTTATTTCAACGCATGCCTTATCTGCCACCCCGGTGGTTAACTTCTATGCGCTCCCCGGCTCTTCAAACAGAGTACAGGTCATAAAGATCGATCAATACACGGATTTCACGATAAACAGCGGTGAAGTATCCTGTCATCCCTGGGACGAAAGTACGGGAACGGGTGGGGTGCTTTGCTTCCTGGTAAAAAATAAACTGGCTATTAACGGCGGCATCTTCAATGTCGCAGGCAAAGGATATACCCCTTCCGAAGTGGCCTGGGGTATGGGAGGCGCCGGGGCTGCAGGCGCAGTAAGTGTAAGTGGTATCGGCCACACAGCGCCTATTGCCGCTATCGGCTGCACTTCAAGAACCGCTCTTACCGGTTCGGCAGGCGGCGCTGCAAACAACCCAGGCGGCGGAGGAAGCCTTAACTCCTGGATCGCGCCCCAGTTCATAACACCGCAGCGGATTAAAAACACCAAAGCCGTAATGGGTACTGCCGGTTATTACCGGTTTACTTATGGTGGCGGTACCGGAGCAGGTGGCGGTGGCAAAGGCGGTACAGGTGCAACAACCTGCCTGCTTAGCGGCGATCAGGGCGGGGATGGCACTAACGGCGAAAAGGGCGGTGATCCCGGACATGGCGCTGCAGGGGGCGGCATTATCATTATTAAAGCACATGACATAAGTGTAGTATCCACGACTACGGTATATTTCACGACCAAAGGGCAGGACGGCGATAACGGCAGGAACGGTGGCAATGGCGGCGTAGGCGGTTATGGCGGCAATGGTGGTGCCGGATCGTGCTGGGTAAATGGCCAGTTTTGCGATCCCGGTGGTCCAGGCGGCAAAGGCGAATCAGGCATGCCCGGTAATGGCGGCGATGGCGGCAACGGGGCCGGCCCGGGTACGGTATGGGTATTTGCGGAGCATATGACAGCAGGATTTACATCTATCAAAGCCATAGATGTGGGCGGTGGCGCCGGAGGCCAGGGCGGTCCAGGGGGATATAGCTGGACAGACTTCACACCGCTTCCCCTGCTCGATGATCCTTGTGCACCCTCTTGTCCTGTAAATCCTGGTGGTCCTGGTGGGGGTAGCGGTGGCGGTCCTTGCACGAACCCTGTTATCAAAAGAGCCTGCGATCGGTTCGGGGCTTTCTGCCGCCTGAGCCTTGCAACGGCATCAGCCTTGCATAATCCGGGAGCGAATAGCATAAACAACGGCTACGATTTTACAGATAACTCAGGAACACTTACTGCCATTTATGATATAGATAGGCACGAGCTTGTCGGTATCGAATATGATCTTTTGAACTGTATTGAAATACATCATATCGCTACTTTATACAGTACCAATGATTGTGATCTGCTGTTCAAAAAAATCGCTTACATGGCTACTGGTCAGACCAGCGTAACCAACCAGGTCATAAACCTGTCCTCAATCGACGACGGAGGTACTTGCGGCAATTTCGGGAGTCTTCCAAGGATCGTTTTTAAAGACACCAGTGGCAATGACATGTTCCTGTATGATGGCGGCCTGGATTATATAGAAGACCTGAGCGAACCCGGACATCCCCGTTGTTACACCGGGCCCTGCACTCCGGTAATCCCTATCGCTACCGGAACTCCGGGAAGAGACGGAGAACTGGCTCCCCCGGGCAGTACCGAACTTGGCGACATGCATGCCAATGGCGTGATAGATATTCTTAACCCATTCTGGAAACCGCTGGGTATCGATGAGGTCAGTAGCACAACAGGCGGACTGGCACTCTATCCCAATCCCGTTACGCATATGCTGCATATAGAGGTATCCCCGGCCCCGAAAGATATTATTGAAATAACGGATATAGCTGGTAAAGCCATGTACAAGGAGCATATGACCTCCGGCAGCCTTTCCGTGGATGTAGCACGATGGTCTGCCGGTATTTATATCGTAAAACATTACAGCGACGAGGTATTATTACATACATCAAAAATGGTCAAGGTGGAATAGGCCATATCCAGGTTGTAATAGATAACAAAAAGGCGCCCGTATTTTGCGGACGCCTTTCGGGTGTCGGGTATTTCCGGTGTACATGCCGCTTGAAGCATTGCTGGCGGAAGAAAGATCATATGGATTGCCCTTCTCTAAGCAAGGCAAAAAAATCGCTTCGTTTACGGAAAGAAAGAGGAAGCTCCATTTTATTGCTCATAACAACCTGGAAGTCTTTGCTGACCATAGATACCTGACCGAGATTTACCAGGAAGCTTTTGTGGATGCGGAAAAAATGATGCTTCGCGAATAGTTCTTCAAAATCCTTTAACGGCCGGGATACCGTGTATTTTGCCCTATCTTTCATGATAAAATGAGTATAATTCTCACTGGCCTCACAATAGATGATATCAGTAATCGTTACGAAATGATAACCGGCCATATCGTTAAGCACTATTTTATCAAACGGGAGCCTGTGTACCAGAATGTCTTTCAATTGCTGTAGCTGTGTGTCCCCCGGCTTTTGCTCTTGTTTATTACCCAAACGCCGGATAGCTTCTTGCAGCTCCGCGATACGGACAGGCTTCAGCAGGTAGTCCAACGCACAGAAACGGATGGCTTTTATCGCATATTCGTTGTAGGCAGTCACGAAAATAATTTCAAAGTCGATAGGCTCTAATTGTTCTAAAAGCTGGAAGCCGTTGCCCCCAGGCATTTCCACATCCAGGAAGATAAGATCGGGCTTGTGTTGCCGGATAAGTACGGCAGCCGTTGTGATGTCGGTAGCCGTGCCTATAATGGTTATGCCGGGGCAATAATTACGTATCAGTTGACACATAGCATCGATTGCCCGGTCTTCGTCGTCAATTAAAATAGCTCTGATCAAAACATATCTGCTTTTACAGGTATCAATAAAGTTACTCTCGTTCCCGACACACCACTCCCTTCTTCGCTTTTGTCCGCCAGGGTTAAAGAGCCGTACCGGCCATGCTGGTGGTATAACAGCTTCAGCCGGCTTTCTATTACTTTCAATGCTGTTGACTCGAATTTTGTGTCTTTGAGCAATACATTACGTTTCACCGTATTGATGCCCAGGCCGTCATCGTCTATGGTTATCGCCAGCATCTCGTCCCGGATGGTGAAATGGATGATAATATGCCCCCCATCAGTCCTCATGCCGTGTTTGACGGCATTCTCCAGCAACGGCTGTATCAGCATGGGGGGTATGGTAATGTCTTCCCGGCACACTGCTTTATCTACACGGAAATCAAAAACAAATTTACCACTGAACCGCACCTGTTCCAGCTCCATATAGCGCTTTAAGAAGTTGATCTCGTCTTCAAGGTCGATATAAGGCTGCCTTGAATTCTTTAGTATCTGCCTGATCAAAACAGAAAAATCACTAAGATAATCCAATCCCTGTCTTTCCTTTTTACACAGTATGAATTGCTGTACCGTATTCAGGGAATTAAAAATAAAATGAGGGTTCATCTGGCTGGCGAGTGCATTGCCTTCAAGCGTTATGATACGCTTGTTGTAATTGGTCTTCTCCTGTTCTCTTCTCCTGATAATACCTACCTGGTAACGGTAAATAAGGTAGATGATCATAAGTGCCAATATACCGGTACCTGCTTTAAGCCATATGGTCTGGTACCAAAGCGGCAACACCGTAAAGGTGAAGAACACCGGGCTGCTCCACTTACTATTGTATTTCGCTGCCGCTACCTGGAAGGAATAAGTGCCCGGCAGCAGATCATAAAATGTTACCTGTCCGGAAGAAGTTTCGTTCCATACTTCGTTTTTACCTGTTATCCTGTACCGGTAGCGCACCGATTGACCTGCCTGAAAAGTAATGGCCGTATAAGAGAGGGATATCGCACCCCTGAAGTAGGGAAACCTGGCGCCTGACCCATAATGATATGACTGCTCCCCTGCGGTCAGTTTATGGAAGTGCACCCTGGGAGGATCTGTAGCAGCAATAAACTTGCTCCTGTCTATAACAGAGATGCCGGAAGGTGTGGCCACATACGCTTTCTGATGATCGAAGTCTATATCCCTGATATCGTTATTGATCAGGACGTCATTTGTAGTAAGCCGGCAAAGATATTGACAGGTAGCGGCATCATAAACACTGATGCCTTTGTTGGTCGCTACCCACATTTTTCCTTTCCCGTCGTAAATCACTTTCTGGCATACATCACTGGTGATATTGCTGTTTCCGGAATAGATATGACGATACAGTTTTTTGTTCCTGAAAACAAACAGGCCATTTCCATGAGTAGCCACCCAAAGATCCCCCTTGACATATTCCAGGTCTATCAGGTTCGCATGGAATAGCTCGGGGCCGCCTGTCTCCGTAATTGCGCCATCAGCAAGCTTCATCCGGTATAGCTTACGGACTGATGTAAACCAGCATCCATCGCCGTTATCGTCTGCAATGCTTACCAACTTATCATGGGCAAACAATGATTTTTCGTCGAACATGCATCTTATCTTCCCTTTGCCGATAAAGTAAATGGAATTTCTGCCGCACATCCATAAACCTTCCGTACCCTGGTACAGGTCTGTTGTTCCTGCCTGCACACTACGGAATACTGATGTTACCTCATTAGTACGCGGGTCATACAGGTAAGGATTGCAATCCAGGCCCACCATAAGTTTACCGTCAGACAGCCATGCCAGCGTTTTAACACGGGGAACCGGGGAGGCAGGGTTACGGAATCTTTTTAATTCCTTATCCCCATCGTACAGGATCACGTCTCCATGATAAGTTCCCGCTGCCCATAGCGTTGTATTTTCCTGGTGTTTAATGCTCGTTACCGAAGAACAGGGAATATTGGTGATATACGATTGCGAACCGGGCAGATAATAAACCCCTTCTGACAGGGTACAAATCCATCGGCCACCTTCATTATCGGAGGTAATGCAGGAAACAGAGGATGTGCCAAGCAACTTTTCAGCATGCCCGTTAAATCCCTTAGTCAGAAAATCGGGTATCCAAAGCACACCTTCCCTGATGTATCCCAGCCAAAGGTCATTGCCTATAATATTGAAGCAGGAAAGAGGCGATCCCGGGAGTTGCAGTTTCGGTTCCGTAAGTAATGAATCGCCCCGCAGGCATTGCAAACCGTTTGTACTGACAAAATAAAAAGATCCGGACGCTATTGTTTGCTTGCATACGGTACCCATAACAATTCCCGGTTCCCCCTTGTGCAAAAGTACCGAATAAGATTTCCTGTTTAAATTATATAAGCGGTAGCTGTCCTCCATCCACCGGATAGTGTGAACGGCTCCTTCGCGATCCAGCAATACCTGGCTCATTGCCTGGAGTGAATCGCCCTCGCAGGATATGCTTTTACCATTATACACATATACCTGCCCTACAAATGCAGCAAACCAAATGCGGTGTTGCTTGTCTTCCGTAATATCCACCAGGAATTTGCCCGGCAACGCTTCATATTTCAGGCCTGGATCAACCTGTTCATTGACAAAGCCGGTATCCTTGAAATAAGACAGCCGTCCGTTGTAGCTTGCAAACCATATCCTTCCTTTGCTATCTTCGAAGCACTTAAAATTTTCATTATCCGCCAAGCCATCCGCGATAGTAAAGGTTTCGAAGCGCCGACCGTCGAAACGGTTTACCCCCGCTTCCGTACAGAACCAGATATAACCTTTTGAGTCCTGCATACAATAATATACCGTGCTGCTGGCCAGGCCTTCGGCCCCTGTATAATGTCTGAAAAGCGGGGCTTGCGCATATAGCCCGGAATAAATACTGCAGCAGACCGACAGTATTACTATTAAAGCATATTTTTTCCTGCTGTACTTCACTTACCTCGTAAGTGTGTTGCACTGGTATAACAATACATTTTGTTTCGTACTGGAAAAGGTTGACAATCGGGAAAGCAAATAATGGCTTATTGTATCCGTCATTGCACGGATACTGCTTGTCAAATGTAAAAATATTTGGCAATACCTGCTTCGGCAAATATTGGCCGCCGGATCAGATCAATCCCAGTTCCATTGCTTTACCAATAAGGCTGGCCGAGTTCTTTACATCCAGCTTTTGTAACAGGTGTGTGCGGTGGTTCTCTACCGTACGCTTGCTGAGACACAGGTGATCGGCTATTTCCTGGCTGCTGTGGTTTAAGGTCAGCATTTTCAAGATCTCCTTTTCCCTGCGCGTCAGCGAAGGGAATAAGCTGTTGCTCTTTTGCTCCTGCAGTACCTGTTTCCGGATGATGGGATCGAAATACTCACGGCCCCTTGCCACCGTCCTGATGGCTTCCAGCAATACCTGTTCATCGCTGCTTTTCAATACATAGCCCTTCACCCCATGTTGCAGCATAGACCTGATATAATAACGGTGTTCCAGGTTGGTGAGCACGAGGACCATAACTTCTGGATAAAGCCGGTGTAGTACAGGCGCCAGTTCGTCGCCCATCTGTCCCTGCATCTGGATATCCAGCAATAACACATCCGGTTGATCGGTTTGCAAAGCCTTCAGCAGACCCGTGCTCTCCTGGAAAGCACCAATGATCTCAATGTCGGGATGATGACTGAGCATGCTCTGCAGGCCTTTGATCAGTAAAGGATGGTCGTCTATTATGGTGATCTTTATACTCATGTCTGGTTGTAATGGTGGATTCAGGCTCCGGCCGGGGTTATTACGTTTACTTCCATTTCTACACTGGTACCTTCACCGGCACGCGAAGTGAAGCTGATCTGTCCGCCCAGATCACGCACCCTGCTGCGCATACTTTCGAGGCCAAGGCCTTTAGTTATTTTCCCGGTATCAAAACCGTTGCCATTGTCTTCCACGGTAAGCTGCAGCAGGTCGTCCTGGCATACCAACGCGACCAGTACCTGGGTAGCGCCGGAATGCTTTACGATATTATGTACCAGTTCCTGGACTATACGGTATACCCCAAAGCACAGCTCCGGCTGCAAGGCTGTAAAGGAACCATAAGTTTGCAATTCTATATGCAAGCTGTTGCTTTTCTGGATCAGCTCACAAAAAGTTTCCAGCGCATCGGGGAGGCTTTGCTGTATCAGCAATTCGGGTACCAGCTTATAAGTGATCGTACGCAGCTCAAGGCCCATATGATTCAGGAGCTGCATAATCTCCCCATAGGTGCCGGTATCCTGCAGGCCCTTATGTTCCTTTCCCAATGCCGCGTAGTTCATTTTGGTAGCCGATAGCAATACGTTTACGCCATCGTGCAATTCCCGGGCAATACGGCTTCGTTCCTCTTCCTCGCCCTGCATTCTGGCATGCAGGTGCTCGATCTTTTGCTGCTGTTCAAAATTCCGGATTCGTTCGGCCTGCAGCTTTTGCCTGTTCCTGCTGTTGCGCCATATTACCAGCGCAATACCCAGGAGTAATAGCCCGCAGGCGGCAGCCAGTATCAAACCTCTTTGGTACCGGTACAGGGTTACTTTACCCTGGGCCAGTTGCTTGTCCTGCTCCGCCGTTCTGTATTTCAGTTCGAGCTGGTTTACCGCTTTTACTTTTTCTACGTTCAGCAGGCTGTCGTTCAGGTCGGCATAGGCTACCTGGTACCTGAACGCATCCTTGTACCGCCCCAAGTGCTCGTATATGGAAGACAATGCCGAATAGGTGGCAATACGATGAGCTACCAGCCCCCTGGCTTCACCGAGCGCTTCCGCCTTCTTATAATAAGGTTCGGCACTTGCAAAGTCGTTAAGCTGGTAATGGATACTGCCAATGGCCTGGTAGATACCTGCGGCAAAGCCCGAGCTACTGTCGTAGCGGAGTGCCGCTTCATAATAAGGTATTGCACCGGCAAGGCTGCTTTGAACATTACCCAGGGCATAGTAAACGTATTTGATCGTCTTGCGCTGCGGCCGCTTCAGGAGAAAGGCCTGTGCGGCTTTGAGGTACTGTACCGCCTTGGCCGTATCCTTCAGGAGGGTATAAGTAAGCCCTGTATTCACATAGATATCGCCCAGTATAATAGTATCGCCCGAACCTGATGCGATACTTTCGGCCTGCTGCAAGTATCCTAATGCCTTGCTTGGTTCCCCCTTTTGCATCCAACTGCTACCGATATTGCTGTATATCTGCGCCCGCAGGGGAAGGTCTGCATTATTGTTCTGCTCTGCTTCAGCAAGGGCTTTATAAAAGAAGTGGAGCGCGCTATCGTTGTTGCCCTGGAGGCTGTAAGTGCCGCCCCATCCATTGTAGAGCAAGGGCAGTATCTTTTTATTGCGCCAGGCGGCTTCGACACAATAAGGATAGGCAATGTCCAGCAGCTCTTTTGTTTTTTCATAAGCACCCTTATCCTGGTAGCAAAAAGCCATGGCCAGCAAAGAGCCGGCAATACCTTCGTTGTAGTGAAGCACTTTACTGATGTGCAACGATTGCTGTAAAAGAGCTATCGCACTGTCAGGGCGCTCGCTCCTGGCTACTGCGGCACGTTGTATCAGTTGGTTAACTAAGAAGGTATCTTCCCCGGTGCTGATCCTGCCATTCCTTTCCTGCGCCCATACACAGGGACCGGCACCGATGCATAGCAGCGCCAGAATGAAACGGAGGTATAGAGCAATGGGGGATAACGGCATTTCCGGGTTTGGATTATCGATGGATCAAAAGTACCCCTTTTGTGAAAAAATGCTCTTTTCCAAATGAGTGTTTTTACTCTTTTCTGCCCCGGCGTAGCCTGGTAATTTTGAAATAACCTTTCCAGGAAGGTGGTTATACCAGGGTTTTCCAGGAAAAAAGAATCCTGTCCTGTTGTACTCATTCCTATTAACAATATTATCGATTGACCATGATCTTATCTGCTATCTTTTACCGGCCTTATGTCCTGGCCTCCTTGCTTGCTCTATTCCTTGGGAATGTTTTGCCGGCACAGGCACAGTACAATACAGCAGCCAATAAGATATGGATATTCGGAAGCAAAGCAGGACTGGACTTTACTACCGGCAACCCGGTAGCCATACAATCCGGTATAGACGCCCTGGTACCCGGCGGCACCCTGGAAGCCAATACTTCGGTATGCAATCGCCATGGCATACTCCAATTTTATACCGATGGTTCTCAGGTCTGGAACAGGCTGGGAACATTAATGACCAATGGTACCAACCTTACCGGGCTGGGGCAGGGAAGTACCAATAGCACCAGTCAGGGGGCGCTTATTGTCCCTATGCCGGACAGTGCCCATAAATATTATGTTTTTTCGCTTACGGCCGTAGACCAGGCTTCTGCTATAAAAGGCCGGCTTTTTTACAGCATCGTCGATATGAAGCTGAACGGAGGATGGGGTGATGTGGTCGGTACACAAAAAGGTATCCCTGTCGATTCGGGTCTTACTGAAAAAATGATCGGTATCCTGGGCGATCAATGCAATGTATGGGTATTGACTTGTGTAAGAGGTCAGGCACTATATAAAGCCTATGAGATCACGGCATCGGGTTTGAATACGACACCGGTTGTTTCTCCTGCTGCTACGGCCAAAAACCTGTCTTTCGGATACCTTGCCGTATCGCCCGACCGTAAACGCATTGCCGCCACAGAACAATCGTTGTTCGGTGGTAACAATGGCCTGGAACTTGCCCGTTTCGATGCTGCTACCGGTGCGGTGTACGACCCTGTTCAACTGGAGCCTCAACTGGGTTATTATGGTGTTGCTTTTTCCCCAGACAATACAAAGCTTTATGGCAGCTCTTTTCAGCAGGTTTTCCAATTCGATCTGAATGTGCCCGATCCTGCCGGTACCAAGATACAGGTATCGGGCAATGGCCGCAATACAGGCATGGAACTTGGCCCGGATGGTAAGATCTACTTCGAGCATGCCCCGGCAATGAACAACAGGGTTTCCTATATCCGGTTTCCCAACCTGCCGGGAACGGCCTGCCAGCCGGTATTGGACGCTATTAGCCTCCTGCAGAATACTTCCATGAATTTCGGCCTGCATAATAATGTTCCCGTTTTTTCCCGCGACACCCTCTATACCGGCAGCACGAAGTCAGCCGGTTGCTTTGCGGCAGGTTACGAGCTTAGGGCATCCGATACCACAGGCTGGGGCTATGCATGGGATATCGGCGATACAGGGCCTTCGCTTACCGTTACTGCTCCCGGGCAATACCTGCTGCACTATCATACGGCTCCCTGCGTGTATCACGTGGATTCTTTCCGGGTGTCTTTCCCCAATGGGATGTTGCCACAGATGGGTAGCCGTAGTAGCTGTAAGGGAGCACGTAACGGAAGGGCCTGGGCATATACTTATCCCGGCGATACGGTAACTTATCACTATACCTGGAAAAATGCCGCCGGCGATACACTTTCCCTTTCCGATACATTACGGGATGTACCTGCCGGCAATTATACCTTGCAGGTACATACAGTGTATTGCGATACCATGCTTTCCCTTACTGTTTCTGAAGAAGAGCATCATGTCGCCTTTACAGCAGATACGCTTGTTTGCCTGGGTACCACTATTGCTTTCGGAAACATTTCCGATAGCTATTTCACTTCCTTTGCCTGGAATTTCGGTGATCAGGCTACGACAACCCAGGCCAGCCCACAACACCTGTACACACAGCCGGGCCGCTATACGGTGATGCTTACCGGCGCCGGAATGCTGTGCCGGGATACGGCTTACAGGCATATCGCTGTGGATGCGCCGGTGGCAGATATGCGGTTTACGATGGACCGGCCGGGTATCTGTACCGGGGAGTATATCGTATTCACACCACAATACGACAGCACCCTGCAAAGCCTCTACTGGGAACTGGGCACGAACTATCACCTTACTGCTGCTGACGGTGCCGCAGTAAAGCATGCCTTCGACGAGCCTGGCACGATACCCGTACACATGACTGCGTCCTTCCGTGTATGCCCGTCAGTCGATTTTCATGATACCGTGCAGGTGTATGCGCTTCCGCACGTGGACCTGGGACCTGACAGTGCATTATGCCTGCGGGGACAACCGATCTCATTGGCTAACCGGGTGTCTGCGCTGCCCGGAGCACACTACTCCTGGAGCACCGGAGATACTACGGCCACGATCAGGGTGGTACACGAAGGGCTTTATAGCCTTATAGTCCGGGAGGCGCACGGTTGTATGAACGCGGCCTCGGTTAAGATCAGCAAAAACTGCTTTATCGATATTCCCAATGCTTTTACGCCTAACGGAGACGGGAGCAACGATTATTTCTTCCCCCGCCAATTGCTGTCCGGCAGGTTAAGCGGGTTCCGTATGCAGGTATGGAACCGCTGGGGACAGGTCGTGTTTGAAACCGAAAAAACGGATGGCAGAGGCTGGGACGGCCGCTTCAATGGGAAAGACCAGCCAGAGGGTGTGTACCTGTACCAGATTACCGCCGGGATCGACAATCAGCATACCGAAACCTACCAGGGCAATATAACATTGATCCGCTAAACCTACAGCGGTAACCGTTCTGTATACTTTTAAAACCGATAAAAATGCAAATGATGAAACGAATTCTATGTGCGGCATTCCTGCTGTGCCTATCGTTGGAGAGCCTGGCACAGCCGGCCTGGACGCTGAAGGAAAATAACAACTGGAAATTCTACCAGTATGGAGGGCTGAGTTTTGTGAACGGCAGCCCGGTAGCCGATACTTCTGCCATGCGTTGGCAATACAACAACGGAACGCAGAACATCATTACCCAAAATACGGCATCTGTTTCCGATGCCCATGGTAACCTGCGTTTCTATACCGATGCTTATCATGTATGGGATCGTAACCATCACCTGATGCTAGGAGGAAACGACTTATCGGGTGGCAATGCACTGGACGGAACAGTTATTCTTCCTGTGATCGCCAATCCCGACCAGTACTATATCTTTTATATGTGCGGTACGATGGACTTTTTAAGTGCTACACCCAATGCCTACGAGCTCAGGTATTCGCTTGTGGATATGACCTTGAATAACGGCATGGGCGATATCGTAGCCGGACAAAAGAATCTGTTGCTGGAAGATAACCTTTCCGGTTCGCTGAAGGCGGTGCCGGGCAATGGCTGCAATATCTGGCTCATCACGCATGATGTGACCGAAACGCAATTCAAAGTCTTTGAGCTTAATAACGCCGGTATCAATACCAGCCCGGTTATTTCCAATACGGGTAACGGGGTTGTTGGCTTTATGGGGGCATTGAGCTTTGCCGGGAACATGGCCGTATCCCATAACGGGAGCAAAATTGCCCTGGCGCAGAACGGAGGCGAGCTGGTGCCGATCCTGGAGCTTTTCGACTTCAATACCACAACGGCGGCAGTAACCAATGCTGCGTTGATTGATACCCTGGATTTTGCTTTTGGTTTCAGCATGTGCTTTTCACCGGATAACAGCAAGCTCTACCTCTCTATGCTGAATCCCGGTGAGCTGAGCCCTGCCAATCCCAATAACCGGCATGTAGAGTCATCCTTGTTCCAGTACAACCTGGCACTGAGCACACCGGGAGCGATCAACAATTCCAGGGTATTACTTTCCGATTCCATTTCTTCTTATAACAATGTGATGCGTCTCGGGCCCGACGGAAAGATCTATCTCCCTGCTTCCTATGGCGGTGATACTTCAAATACTGACGGTTATTTTTATCCTTCAGGCGATAGCCCTTCCAATTATTCGGGTCCTCCCTTCCAGGCCTGGCTGGGTTGTGTCCAGCATCCCAATGTAGCAGGGACCGCCTGTAACCTGAACCGTCATGCGGTAGCATTGGCCGCTTATTCCAGCGGGGCAGAGGCGCTTGGCGGTGTATTTGTAAAACCCTTACAGGCCGATTCTACCTATGTGCATCATGACACCACAGTCTGTAATCCTGCGGGAGGAACCTTTGTGCTGCAAGCGCCCGCAGGTTCTTTCAATTTCCTGTGGGATGATGGCAGTACCGGCAACAGCCGTACCATTGGCGCATCCGGGACTTATTATGTACGCAACGGTAATTATTGCCATTACAGCGTGGATACTTATGTAGTGAACCTGGTACAAGTGAATGCCGTGATCCAGCAAAATGGCAATACCCTGAGTACCACCGTTGCTTATGATACCTACCAGTGGTACCGCAACAGCAATGAGATCAACGGCGCTACAGGCAGCACTTATCTCATTACACAGAACGGCGCTTACCAGGTAGTGGTTACCAAGGGGAGCTGCAGCGATACTTCCGCTGTTTTTAATGCCAACCTTAGTGGTATAGATGATATGCCCTATTGGGTGCAGCAGATCCACATCTATCCCAACCCGGCCAGGGAAATAGTGCATGTTCAATCGCCGGTAAAGGTACAAGCTGCCATTACTACGATAACCGGTAAAGTGATTAAAGCATTGGATAATGCCAGGGATATACCACTGGACGATATGGCCGTAGGCATCTACTTTTTGAAAATAAGCGATGGGGCAGGGCGCCTGCTGAAGGTGGAAAAACTAGTTAAGACCAACCCATAAACCAATAACCACAAAGGGGAACTGCAAGCCTGGTCCGGAAACGGACCGGGCTTTGCTTTGGGAGCCCAGCTCTGTTATTGCCATTTCGTGAAAAATATAGCCCCGGAGCAACCGGGGCTATACCAGAATTAGTCTTCCGCTTTATTTTTAAGCATGGTCAGCAATACGTAGGCATTTTGCGTCACGATAAGATCTTGCGGCAGGGGACTCTGGATTTCGCTGTAGCCATCAACGGAAGCCCCGGTGGTTACGGGCAACAGATGAAACGTTTTCTTGTCTTTCGTAGTGAAAATATAGCTTTTACCCTGCCATGTAACAATACCATCATGAGGTAATACCGTTGCGCTCTGGTTATTCAATTGTATTTCGGCGCTGATGAAATTGCCCGGCAATAATTTGCTGTTGGGCGTTTTCAAATGGCAATGCACTTCTACCGCACGGTTTTCATCGATACTATGCGTGATGTATTCTATGCGTGTTTCGAATTGCTCACCGGGGTTGTTGCTGCTTGTGCAGACAACCTTTTGCCCGGCCTTTAAGCCCTGTGCATCCTTCTCATAAACCACAAGATCGGCATGCAGCTCGGAAGGATCTATCAGCTCGAAGAGCACGTCTGTTGCCGTAACGTATTTACCCTGGGTCACATTGACTTTCCGGATGTACCCGGAAATCGGTGCATACAGACCAACGGTACGCGAGATACGATCTTCGGAGAGCTTATCGGGGTTGATGCCGATAAGACGCAGCTTCTCAGCCAAACCTTTGAACAGTACTTTCTGGCTTTCGTAATTGGCGACTGCCTGCTGATAGACGCGCTGGCTGTTGGACTCGCTGTTTTGCAATTCCTTTTGACGCTCAAAATCAGCCTTATCGAAAGCCAGCCTGGCTTTGGCCGTAAGGTAATCCTGCTGTAATTGTATGAAGGACTGGTCTTCCAGGGTCGCCATCAATTCGCCTTTCCGCAATTGCATGCCGGGTATCAATTGGGTGCTTTTGATATAGCCGCCCATAGGAAAGCTGATGCTGTACACTTTTTCGGGTGGCACATCAATAACGCCATTGACGCGCAGAGCCGTGTACATGGGCTTCGTCTCTGCCTGGCCCAATACCAACCCGGCATTTTTATATTGTGTTTCTGTCAGCGTAACCGCCGTTTCTTCTGTTGCAGCCGCTTTTTTAGTGTTACCGGTATCCTGTTTGCTTGTGCATCCCAGCGCCAGGATCGCAGCCAGGAAAGTATATGCAGTGATTCTCATTGTTTACATTTTTATGGATGAATACCTTGCAGGCGTTCTATGGCAAACGCTGCTTCATTTTGCTCTTGAATAGTCTGAACATAATTGCCTTTTATCTCCAGCGCTTGATTGACCAGGATAACCCAGTTAAGATAATCGATCTCGCCTGCCTCCAGCCGGTTGGTAGCCACCTCAATAATGGTAGCTGCATTGGGCAGCAAAAGCCGCCGGTACTTATCAACCAGGCTGCCGCTCCGCCGGTACAAGGCTATTGCACTTTCCAGTTCGGTCTGTAACCGGGACCTGGTATGCTCCAGCTCATTTTGCTGTACCCGTATCTGCACTTGGGCTGCCTTAATGCGCGCTGTATTGGCGCCAAAGAATAGCGGAACGCTGATGCCCACTGTAGCCGATTGAAAACGATCTGATGAACGATAAAAAACATCGCTTCGATCCGACAGGGTTTGCCAGCCCCGCAACGACATGTTAGCATAGCCTATCGAGACCGAAGGCAGGAGCTTATGGGCTTCCAGGCGTTGTCCCGCCTGGCTTTGCGCCAGGAAAGCCTGCTTCAGCTGCAATTGCGGGCTGCCTTCGCTAAGCGTGTTTATGGCCGAAGGAGGCAGGGGATAGAAAAGACTATCGGCCGATGGAACGATGTTTTCAGCAGTGTGGGTAAGGTAACGCAACCTTTTATGATATACTTCTTCATCCGTAAGCAATGCTTCCAGTTGGGCCGCGATCTGCAATCGCTGGTTGGCGGCGGTAGTGGCTTCCAGCCTGTCGGCATCTCCTGCATTAAAGCGGTTGAGCGCTTTCTGTGCAAATTTGCCGTAAATACTATCGGCGTACAGCAGTACCTGTTTACGCTCGGCCAATGCCAGCATGCCATAAAAGACCTGCTTCAGTTGGAATTGAAGCTCCGACAATTTATCGGCCGTTTGCATGCTACCGATGTCCAGATCCGCCAGCAAGAGGTTCTTTTGCTGCCTGTAAATAGTGGGAAACAGAAAGGTCTGGCTAACCGCAAAACGGGTATCCTTCAGGCTGCTGTTCAATTGGCCATATTCCAGGGAAACGACCGCTTTATCCGGGTCGAAGGCCGAGCGGAGCAATTGACCGCGATAGGCTTCGTTCAATATCGATGCCTGTAAGGAGCGGTTATTCTTTTGCAGCATTTCGGTGGCTTGCTGTAAGGTTATCGGTGTTTGTGCGGTGGCTATTGTTCCGGCAAGACAGCAAAAGAGGGCTACCAGCGCTGCTTTGGATACCCTGCCGGCATACCTGAACCCGCGTTCGAACAGGATATAAAAGACCGGCAGTACAAACAGGGTAAGCAAGGTAGATATAACCAGCCCCCCGATTACGACGGTGGCCAAAGGTTTTTGTACTGCGCCTCCTGCGCCGGTGCTTACAGCCATCGGTATAAAGCCCAGGGAAGGGACGAGCGCCGTCATGAGCACAGCACGCAGTTTAGACTTTGTAGCATGGACCACGATACGTTTTTCATCCTTCCAGCCCGATTGGCGCAGGCGGTTGAATTCCGACACCAGCAAAATACCATTGAGTACTGCCACCCCGAACAGCGCTATAAAACCGACGCCGGCTGAAATGCTGAAGGGCAGGTCTCGTATCCATAGCGCGAGAATACCGCCAATGGCAGACAAGGGAATGGCTGTATAAACAAGCACTGCTTGCTTTACCGATTTGAAGGCAAAGTAAAGCAGCAAAAAGATCATCAGCAGCGCTACCGGCACCACGATACCCAAACGGGCTTTAGCCGCATTCATATTCTCAAAGGAACCGCCATAAACCAGCTTATAATCCGGTGGCAGTTTAAGCTGCTGCTTTACCTTTTCCTGTAATTCGGACACGATCGATTGCACATCGCGGCCACTTACGTTAAATCCTATTACAATACGGCGGCGGGTATTCTCCCGTTGTATCTGGTTCACGCCTTCTACTTCTTCGATCCTGGCTACTTCGGAAATGGGTATTTGCTCGCCGTAAGAAGTGGGCACCAGCAGATTGCGGACATCTTCCAGGTTTTGGCGGGCATCGTTATCCAGCCGCACAGCCAGGTCGAACCTACGTTCGCCTTCAAATACCTGCCCGGCCACCTGCCCGGCGAATCCGGTATTGACCGCACGGTTGATATCCTGCACGTTCAAGCCGAACTTAGCCATGGCATCTCGGTCATAGTGTATGATCACTTGCGGCATACCGGTTACCGTTTCTTCGTACACGTTTATCGCTCCCGATACGCTTTGGATAATGTTGTTAAGCCTGTGAGCATAGGCGCTGAGCGAATCCAGGTTTTCCCCGAAGATCTTACATACCACGTCCTGCCGTGCGCCTGTCATCAATTCATTAAAACGCATCTGGACCGGGAACTGAAAGCCGACGGTGATGCCGGGCACTTCCTTAAGCGCCTGCGTCATTTTTTCAGATAGCTCCGGAAAGCTTTTTGCCGAGGTCCACTCGCTTTTAGGCTTGAGGATGATCATCATATCCCCGGCTTCGAATGGCATAGGATCGGTAGGTATTTCTGCACTGCCGATCTTGGTAACTACTTTGGTTACTTCCGGGAACTGCTTTAATAAAATGCCGGATGCCTGCTGGGTATATTTAATGGTATTGTTGAGGTTGCTCCCGGTAAGCAGGCGTGTTTCCACCGCAAAATCGCCTTCTTCGATCTGTGGGATAAATTCCCCACCCAGTGTGCTCAGCAAGGCTATGGCGCCGGCAAAAAATCCCAGGGTAACGGCAATGATGGTTTTGGGATATTGCATGACCCTCTTCAACAGCGGCTGGTATTTGCGTTCCAGCCATATGGTTATTTTATCTGCCAGTGTTTTTTTATGGTTCAGCCTTTTGTTCAGGAGCAGGGCATTCATCATGGGTACATAAGTGATGGACATGATAAAGGCGCCGAGAATGGCAAAGGCAATGGTCCAGGCCATAGGTTTGAACATTTTGCCTTCGATGCCTTGTAACGAAAGGATAGGAAAATAGACGATAAGAATAATGATCTGGCTGAACACGGCAGAATTGATGGTGCTGCCGGTCGATTGCTCTACTTCTTTGTCCATTTGCTGCTGGTCGATCCTGTCCAGCCCCCTGAACTGGTGGGCATGTGAAAACCGGTGCAGGATAGCTTCCACAACGATCACCGATCCGTCGACAATGAGGCCGAAATCGATAGCGCCGAGACTCATCAGGTTGCCACCGACGCCGAACATATTCATCAGTATGATGGCAAACAGCATGGACAGCGGGATAACGGAGGAAACAATCAACCCGGCCCGCAGGTTACCCAGGAAGAATACCAATACGAAAACCACGATCAATGCGCCTTCCAGCAGGTTGTGCTCTACGGTCTCAATGGCATTGTTCACCATTTTGGTCCGGTCGAGGAAAGGTTCTACGATAACACCTTCCGGCAATGACTTCTGTATCTCAGCCATTTTTTCCTTCACTCGTTTGACCACCACAGAGGAATTTTCGCCTTTAAGCATCAGCACAACTGCGCCCGAAACCTCGCCCTGGTCGTTATAGGTCATTGCGCCATAGCGTATGGCAGAGCCGAAACGTACTTTTGCCACATCGCGCATCAGCAAAGGCATGCCATTGGACAGGCGCTTTACAACGATCTTTTCGATATCCTGCAGGCTGGTCGTTAAGCCTTCGCTGCGGATGTACAGTACTGTTGGCCCCTTTTCGATATAGGCCCCACCGGTATTCTCGTTGTTGCGTTCCAGCGCATCAAATACATCGGCAATCGCTACGCCATTCGCCTTTAAGTGGCCCGGCGATACGGCGATCTCATATTGTTTCAGGCGGCCGCCGAAGCTCGATACCTCCGCAACGCCCGGCGTGCCGAGCAATTGGCGTCGTACTACCCAGTCCTGTATCGTACGTAGCTCCATGGCGTCATACTTATTCTCGTAGCCGGGTTTGGGTCGTACCACGTATTGGTATATTTCACCCAGACCGGTCGATACGGGAGCCAGCTCCGGCGCACCAATACCCTGCGGTAAGTCGCGGGTTACCTGTTGCAGGCGTTCGTTCACCTGCTGCCGGGCCCAGTAAAGGTCCGTATGGTCGTCAAAAACGATGGTGACCAGAGATAGCCCGAAGCGCGAGAAGCTCCGGATCTGTTTCAAGCCCGAAATATTACTGCAGGCCAGTTCGACGGGATAAGAAATAAGCCGTTCCACATCCGGCGCGCCCAGTGATGGCGAAACGGTGATCACCTGGACCTGGTTATCGGTAATGTCGGGTACGGCGTCAATAGGCAGCCTGGTTACCTCATAGGCGCCCCAGCAAACAAGCGCGCATACGAACAGGCCTACGATCAGCTTATTCCTTACGGAAAAGCTGATAATTTTATTCAGCATAAATATAGATTTGGAATACACAATAGCCCATAGCCGTCGAAATGTTTTGTTCGGCTATAGCAGGAAATGACCCGGGAGGTCGGTTTATATCAGGTTGTGTATCCTGGGCGGACGCCGCAATTGGTTGAGCGTGGTCTCGGGCAGGTCATGAGGCTTGGGCAACCCATGTACCGGCTGTGACCAAGGAATAGCCAGGTCTATAGTTACCTGTACTGACGGATGGTAAAAGTCGTAGTGGAAATGGTTGGCAAGACGTTTAAACGGAAGCTGGTTGTCCTGCTCATCGTCTTTGTCGGGCAAGTCTTTGCCCCAGTAATGCATTTCCAAAAAGCCGATAAGGGACAGATCTTGATTTATCCGGTGATGCTGCTGGTAATGCTCCAGCAGAAAGTGGATCTTTGATAATTGGTGAAAAGTCGTGTTGCCCAGCATCATCACGGAGAGTAATAAGTAGAGCAGCATTTTTTTCATGGGGGCAAAATTAATGATTTTGGAGCTTGCCGGGATGAAAAAATTGTGAATCGGTTACTAATCGGTGTAGTATAAATAATATTTTAATAAAAAGCAGGACATGTGCTAACCGGCTCCGTAAGCTTATCGTTTTTGTTCTGGGCAACAATATCTTCGATCTGTACCTCTGGAATACCTGCCTGATGCAAAACATCCGCAATAAAAGAGCTTTTTGCTTCTACATAAATATCTATATCGCCGGTAAGCGAGGCAAGTTTCCGTTTCAGATCCCCATACTGCTTCGCCAGTTCCGGCGCGTTTCTCAGGGTATCACGAAACAGCAGGTGATTCTTAAGGCTCAGGCTTCCAGCCAGGACGCAATACAAATGATGGTTGGGCTAGGATGCCCCGGTACCTTTATCCGGGCTGAATTCGGAAAGCCGTTTGAAGGCATACCTATCTTTAATACCCATATCGCCCATGAATTGGTAGCCTAATAATACGATGACCGGGATAACTTTATTTAAATGAGCTTCATCGGCAACAATTATATCGATGTCCAGAACCGGTTTGGCTGCCAGCCCTGGAACGGAAGTGCTCCCCACATGTTCAATAGAGATTACCTGATCGCCCAGGGCACTGCTGTACACCGCTTTTAGCTCCTGGAATTGCTGCGGCCACTCATGGTTATAGGTTACAATATCGATACTGCCTTTCATTCGTCAAAGGTAGCGATCTTTAAAGTCAGGCTCAATGATACCCGGCAACTAAGGCGAATATCATTAAAAAAGATCATAATCGGATTGGAGATGCCATAAGTCCTATCTTTTAGGCTGATCTAAGCTCCGTATCAAAATATCAAAAGAGCATTGCAGGTCTTTAGGGTTCTTGAGCCGTCCCTTTTCCTCTGGCCTCTGACCGATGGCATTCAGGGTAATCATTACTTCCTCATCACAAATCTCCATAACATAGGAACTGTGTACCCGGAGCTCAAAGTCCTTCGCGTATTGACATTTGCCCTCATTATAGGTACAGCGGAATGCCGCTACCGGATCGTCTGCTACCGGCATCCTGGTAAGCGATAATTGTATCTTGTATTTGTCATTGAGGGGGGTATTAAGCCATCTTTTACCATCCTGATAGCCTACATAAGTATTCTGGATGATCGTGTCAAAAGTACCACTTACAACAGTATCAGATCCGAGGTCAGAAACAAGAAGTATTTCTACACGACTGTAGCAGGAGCCCACGGTGGCCTGAGACGATATACCCTTCGTGGTTATTTTTGACGGTGATATGCCGTTTTTTACAAAATAATCCGCAATACTTTGTCCTCTTCTCCGGGCCACTTGTATGTTGTACTGGTAGTTATTGTCCTGGCTGTAGTACCGGCTATTAATTTCAACGGATTGGGAAGGGTTGTCTTTTAAAATGCTTATGATCTTATCCAGTATTGGCACTGCTTCCGGGCGCAAGGTCATTTTATCAAAGTCGTAATAGATGGCATAGCTATCTCCCGAGCCGAAAGAAGTGCAGTCTTGCCCGAGGTTGAGCCAGAGCTCTATGTTCTTTTGCCCCGGGCGTTTGCTCTTGCCCCAGGATGTCTTTACGATACTTACAGAGGACAGGCTGAAATAGTTCCCTGCCGCTGCTGCCAACTTGCTGGCAGCAGCAGCGTCTTTATCGTCAAAATACCTTACTTCGCTGGGGCCGTTGTACACCACGGAATCGATCCCGTTATTCCGGGCAATATTCCCGCGTATGATAAAATTCCTGAAATTATTGACATCGTTCTTCCTGCTAAAAGGCGTGTACTGGATAAAAACTACAGGAACATTTTGCATACTATCGGGCAGGTTCCGGATCATGATCCGGTATTGACCTGCTTGCTTCCCCTGAGCCTGCCCGTTATCCATTCGCGTTACGAAGGTATCTGCCGTAGTGATGCTGAAGAAGGCATTGACCGTAGCCCTGAGCTGTGACGCTGTTGCATTTTTATCCCTGGTATAATAGGTTATTTCATTACCGGTAATCTGCGGATCTTCCCGGATGGCAGATAGTACTATATATCCCAGTGTTCTTAAATGGTCTGCCAGGAGCGTAGCATCGACACGCTGGGAGAGATCGTGGTACTGGATAAATACCGTATCGGCCCTGCGGCATCCGGGGCCTTCGATGTGCAGGGACAACCTGGCCACGCTCCGGTTGCCGTTGTTCACAGGGAAAGTATCGGAAAGTATATCTCCACGTGCATTGCTCAGGGAAATAGAAGCAAAAGCATCATTCGGCCTGATGAATACGAATGAATCCTTCCTATCGGATAGGCTTACGCGCTGTATGTTCCCACTTTTAGACCGGATAAACATACTATCCGGTGCAAACGCCGTAAAGCAGGAATCCCTGTCCAGCCGTACTACCCATTTTAGCGGCTTCAAAAAGCTGATATGTACCAAGCCCGGGATCCGGGGCTTTTGTATGAGTCCTACCCAGGATAAACCCAATAGGAGCAGTAGCGCCGGCACTAAGCCATACAGCAGCTTCCGCCGGAAGTTCCGTACTTTATTATCGATAACGGTCGCCCGGTCTGTTTGCCCCGTCTGCTTGTTGTAATACCCGGAAAGGGTTACTGTGCGGTTCTCTTTATCCAGGGGTGTTTTCCATTCGGCAAGTACTTCGTCATTATCTTTATCGGGATCGTCTTGTTGCAGGTACACCTTTAAAGCAATATCCCCAATGGCTTTTTCCCCAAACAGTTTCAGGAATTGCTTTTCTTCCTTCTGGTAGGCTGGAAAATGATCCGGGGCGTAGGCATACAGGATAAATTTATTGATAATAAGCTGGAGTGTCCGTTCGTTTTCGGCAATGGTTTCGGTATCGATCAGCGCGCCGTTTTCCAGTAATGCGATCAGTGCCTGACGCGCTTTTATTTCCTGGTCAGTCGATAAGGTCTTTAATAACTCTAACCGGAGCCGTGTAGCAAACATAGCCGCATTGATCCAGTCGATCCGGCTTATCTTCAGGAGGTTGGTATAGGTCACCAGTTCCGGCGCCAGCGCTTTACCGATGGCAATGATCACCTGCCAGTTGATACGGGGATAGACAGCCAATGCCGCTATCCAGGGAAACAGTTCGCCGGCATAGGTTTGCAGCGCCTCTATGGATTCGGATTCGATAAATTGTGCGGTATAGGTATTATACTGGCTGGTGCGAATGGTCTCCTGCTTATAAATGTTTTTTTGCAGCAGGTGCTGGATCATTTCCAGTCCGATGGTATCGGCAGGAATAAGGTGGAAAAAGGTGGCCAATATCTTTTCCTGCACCGACCAATCGTTGGAAGGGGCAGGGGTAATCAGTATGCGGTGCCCCCAGAAAGCATATTCCTTGCGGACCGATTCATCCAGCACCGAGTAAACCGGATCAATAAAGGAATAGCCGTCGCTGAAGACCACCAGTACGGATTGGTAATGCCTGTTGCGGATATAGCGCAGGCTTACCGGGATATTGCTCTTACCCGTGTATAGTTGCTGCGGATCCCGGTTAAAAAGATATTCGTCAATAGCCACCTGGTTATCGGTCAGCGTGGCTACCAGGTATCCGAAAAGCGCCGCCTGTACGGGATTGTTATAGTTATGATCCACAAAGACGAGGAAGTCGCGGGTGGCGGCTTTCTCGTCCAGGATAGGGGTGTACAGGTCATGCCGACGTATCGTTGTATTTATGGTCTTTTGCAGGTTCAGCTTCCGGATCCCGGATTCTACTTTCTTCTTCAGATGCAGCGATAGCCGCCGCATAAAGCCGCCATCACTGATCAAATGGTTGTTGTTTTTGAATCGGACATCTGCCGGGATCTTATTACCCTCAAACAAAGGTAATACGGTCTGGTCCAGGTAATCATTCTCCGTTTTCAACGTTTGTTCGTTGAGTACAAAGCGGAGCAGGAACTTCCGGGCATACCGGTACAGTAGCAGGCCCGACAGGGTAAGCAAGGATAGTACCGCCAGCAGGACGAAAAATAAGGTGGTTAAAGTAGCATGCGCTATATAGTCCTTCCACTGGGTATCGTTAGGCTGCAATTGGAATTCCTGGTTGACGGTAACCGGGAACTGGTTGGTTTCCTCATGCTGGCAAACCTGCTGTTGGAACTTGCTGCTGACCGTATAAGTGCCTGCCTTTTTAAATGTATAGCGAAGGGTATCGTTGCGTACCGTCACCGAAGTGTCGTCGAGGCTGAAGGCTACGGGTTGTTTATGGGTATTATTAGTGACAATAAACCTGGCTTCCCTGTTCTGATACACGGCCCCTTCGGCATGGATGGCCGGGCGCTCGTCGCAGGCAAACAGGGTAAGTACGGTGTCTTTCCGGAAGCCGGGGTTATGTGCCGCAATATGTACTTCCTGCTTGCCGGTATCTTTAAAACTGGCGATAATATCCCTGCTGTTGGCAGCGGTAGTATTCCCTGTTTGTACAGATACTTGCAGGCCCGACGAATCGTATAAAGGAGCAACCCATCGCTGGTAAAGTGTTTGCTGCCTGCTAAAATGCATGCCCGGCGGATAGTCGACCGTGGCCACGCTGGCTGTTTTCCCCGCCACGATATGTTGTCCCGACAGGGTAATAGTAATGGGCGCATAGGATGTAGTCAGCACCTTAAGCCTGAAAAAAGCAAAGAGAAAAGCGATCAGGATGACTGATGCTGCAAGGGTAATAAGTTTCCGGTACTTTGCCTTTCGCTTCCGGGCTGCCAGGGACGCCTGGCCGGTTTGGCTGGCTGCTTCTGTTTCCTTTAACCGGGTATAATGATCAAAGAGCTGGTAAAACTCTTCCTGTTCTTGTTTGTTCCGGCATACCGTGGCCGCTACCTTGTATTTGAACTGTTGCAGGGCATCTTTATCGGACCAGTTGGTAGCGCCCGACAATTGTATTGCTACATAATAGTCATCAGGTTCCACTGTGAAACCTTTTTTACGCAGATCATCAAGGAACTCGAATACAGAGGCCCCAGTGAATATTGTAGCGGTATGTTGATCCTGTTGCGGCATCAGTTGGCGACTTCTACACGTGCCAGTATCCGCATAGCAGCGTCAAGATCATCCTTCCGTTTAAGCAGGATGGAGAGGGAATGCACAAACGAGTTGTTTTTGGCCGATACTTTTTGTTGCTGCAGGTCGTGCTGTTTCAGGTAATTGATCCAGTCGATGCATTCGGAAGTAGAAGGCTTCTTGGTTATTTCGGGACTATCGTTTATAATATAAAAAAAATCCAGCTTATCTTTAAGTGCCGCAGGGGTAACGCTTAGTTTTTTTACGATGATCTGCTCCAGCTTGCTTCGTTCAAAGAAATTGATGTAAAAAAAGAGACACCTGCGCAGGAAGGCATCCGGAAGACTTTTCTCGTCGTTGCTGGTGAGTATGATCACGATCGTCTGCTTTTGGGCATCGTCCAACCGGATGGTGGCATCGATCTCCCTGATGGTAAAGCAAAGGTTTTCGATTTCATTCAGCAGGTCGTTGGGAAAGTCACGGGGCGCTTTATCTACTTCATCTATCAATACAACCGAGTGCTTTTTTAACTGGCCCAGGGGTAAGTCGCGGAACGAGTTGTGCAGTACCTTTTGCATCAGTACATCCAAGCCATCGATAGCAGTGGCATCGGCAGCATATTTGGCGCAAACGATCGCTTTGCCCAATGCCGTCAGTACAATGAAATCGGCAATATCCTTCTGTTCATCTTTATTCCGGAAATGGGATACGGCATCATAGTTATAAAACAGGTCGGTAAACAGGGAAGAAGACTTGGTATCGAACTGGAAAACTTCCTTATTGAATTCCTGAGTGTTTTGAGAAGCATACCAGTGGGCAAATTGTGTTTTACCCGTCCCTGGCTGTCCGGCCAGGAGTAAGGGGCGGCCCAGTGCCCGCGACATATGCATCACTTCCTTTAAGCCATCGGGCAGTTCATATGTACTGATATCCTGCTCCCGGGTGAGTTTAATTGAATTCATATCCTGTGGTTATATTATTTTTTGTTCCAGGTCCTTGATCGTTTCCTGGAGTGGTTTTAATATGCTGCCTATGGGCAATGGAAAATCCAGCTTGTCTTCATTAAGGTGATACATCACCCGGTCTTCTATCTCGCTGCTCTTATCGCCATCCAGCATCTCGGCCCATTCCGTAAGATCGGGCCTGGTAATGGCTTGTAGATCGTACACCTCGAAGTCGCAGGTTTCTTTCAGCTTCCGGATAAGGGCGGAATCTTTATTGTCTACGCTGAGCAGGAAATGCACAAAGCGGTCGGTGTGGCTTGAACCGGAAAAAGTAAAATTCTGGATGATGTATAAAAAATTATTGATGACGCCTTCATCGATTTCGATATTGCCGTCAAACCGTATGGGAACCATCAAGTGGGTAATGTCGTGCCTGCTTAACTGCCCGTACATAAAATCCATAATTTCCTCATTGGTATTGCCGAGGTTTCTGAAGATGAAATTGGGATCGATAATACGCATGATCTCCTGTGCAAAACTCAAAAAGAGATTGGAGCCGCTGAGCCCCGTATTGAAAGTGTATATTTTGACCGGCTTTTGATTAGGTTCCAGGAGCACTTTCAGCTTATTGACTTCTTCGTCCAGGCGATAATTGAACCAGCTAGGCTTATCACTGGATTTTCCATAGGAGACATATATGACCCGGTTTTTATAGCCCACTTTGGATAGGCTGTTTTTAAACAGACTGATGCCATTTTCCCGGTTGATCTTATATTCCAGGCGTACTTTGGGCAATACCGGTTGTTCGGTTACGATCAGATCGCTGATATAGGGATCGATCCTCCGCTGGAACTGTAACAGGAGATCGCGCACATCCATCGCCTGCTCATCGAAATACTGGTTGTTCCCCGTCAGTGTATTTAAACGATCCTTAAAAGCCTTTACACTGTCGGGATCTGCTACCTGGTTATTATTGATATTATCCGGGAGTTTGTAAATGTATATTTTGACTTTGGACCGGAAGGCGCGTTCAAATTCCTGCAGGGTATATTTGCCGATACGGCTGGAATAGAACAGGAGCAGGATATCCGACTCATCTATGGCTTTATTATACAACTCCTGGGAGCCTTCTTCCGATACATAATTATCAAAATCCTCGCAGAGTACTGTTTTGAAAAAGATCTTGTTTTCGAACGCTTTATTTTTCCCGGCAAAATGCAGCTCAATAGTATTCCTCAGGTCCGCAAACCTGATAGAAGATGAAATAAATATTTTTAACGTTCTCATGTTTGGCGCTGTTCTAAAGACATACAGCATGGCCGGGAGCGCCATGTCGGAGTGTCTTCGAAGGTATCAATTGCCTTAGGGTAACAGGTAATCTTGTTAAAAATAATATATTCACCTTTCTAAAGGAAATTTTCCGGCTTTCTTTTTACTGTTACTTACGCGCAGCCTACAATACTTTGACAGCAGCGGCGTGCCGCAAGTAACATATGGGCAAAAGCATTCCGGGTTGCTATCAGGCATATACCACTGCCTTTCTTTTTACCACACCTCATTTCCCTATAATTTAATAAAGGGGTAACTCGCTTTAATTAAACTGAATTCCCTAATTTTGACACTAAAGGTGTCATTTTAATGTCATTAACAATAACAAGAACCAATGGGCAACCCAAAAATATTCTTCGGCAGTAACCTGAAATTCCTGCGGGAACGTAAAACTATGAGCCAAGAAGAACTCGCTACGGCATTGGCGTTCAAAAGATCCAAGCTTTCGGCATTGGAAAACGGGCAAACGAAATCGCCGGTAATAGAAGACCTCGTCCTGTTCTCCGAATATTTTAAGATCAGCACCGACAGCCTGTTGAAAGTAGACCTTTCCAGCTTAGGGGCGCTGAAGCTCCGGGAGCTGGAAGCCGGCAACGATGTGTATATGACCGGCAGCAATTTGCGGGTGCTGGCCATCACTGTCGATAAGGACAACCAGGAAAATACGGAGTATGTACCCATTAAAGCCAAGGCAGGGTACAGGGCAGGGCTTAACGACCCCGACTATATTGCAACCCTTCCCAAATTCACATTGCCCAACTTAGGCAAAGGAGGCACGTACAGGATGTTCCCCACCACAGGTGATTCTATGCTGCCTATACCGGAGGGCAGCGATGTGATCTGCCGCTTTATCCAGGACTGGGGGAGTATCAAAGCAAAAACAGTTTGTATCGTTATCCTGAAAGGGGAGCAGGACTTTGTATTTAAGCAAGTAACGTTACAGGCCGGTGGCTTGCTGCTGGAATCTTTGAACACCCAATACGAGCCTTATATAGTCCCGGTTTCGGAAGTATTGGAATTATGGGAATTCCAAAGGTTTATATCCGGCACTATTCCCGATGTACAGCCCGATCTGCAAAGCATAGCAAAAGCGTTAAGAGAAATACAGGGGGATATCAGCATTATCAAAGCAAAAAAATCATAACTGTTTCACTAACCATTTTGCAAAAGAAGTTCTATGCAGGTTCAATCCATAGCCCGGAAACGGATTATAGCAAAAACAAAGATGCCCAGCCAGTTGGTAGCCGTACAACCCAAGCTTTTTGATGATACACAACAACTATTGTTGCCTCGCGACCTGCTGGATTACATCCCGTCTTTTTTTAGCCGGGACGAAGGCAATGCCTACCTGGAAAAGCTGCTGCAGGAAGTACCCTGGCAGCAGCATAAGGTTATGATGTATGAGAAAGAGGTGGCAACACCCAGGCTTTCGGCTTTCTTCGGCGACAAGCCTCTTCGGGCAGAGGATAAAAGATCGCCTTTGCCCTGGACGCCCGAGCTCCTGGAAATGAAACATAAAATCGAAACCTTTACCGGGATTACCTTTAATGGCGTACTGTTGAATTACTACCGTGACGGCAATGATTCCGTAGCCTGGCATGGCGACAAGGATACGATACCGGGCTTAAAGACAGAGATCGCTTCTGTAAGCCTCGGTCAGGTGCGCAGCTTTGACTTTCGCAATAAAGCCAACCATAGTCAGCGGTATGCTATCGACCTGGAGCACGGATCGTTGCTGCTGATGAAAGGGGACCTGCAACGATTCTGGGATCACCGGATTGCAAAGTCTTCGTTACCCATGCGGGAAAGGATAAATCTTACCTTCCGGAAATGTTTACTTTAAACAGATCAGGCGCTCTTATTTTTTATACGGGAAATGTTCTTTCTAACTATCACGATGTGGGAAACAAATGTCCTCCGGTCCTTGAGCTTGTCGAAAGGACAGCGTTAGCAGGGTGCTTCGACAGGCTCAGCAACCGCGATGGAGGTAAATAGCATTCAGGTTTCCTATATCGGGATAGTTAGAATGTTTTTAAGAAAGATAGTTGACCATCCTGTTATGAAAGTAACCTCTGGTGCTCAAGTTAAATTAATACGGTTTTAAATAAAGGGAGGCGCCTCAACCCCTTCCGGACAGATATACAGCGTTTATATGAAATACGTACTGACAATTTTAATTGCTTTCCTGGCCATGGGTTGTACAAGCGGACAAACTAATGCTCCGAAAAAAACAGAAGCGCATGATACGCTTCGTAAAAGGTATGCTATCGACAGGGATAAGTTAACCAGGGATGTTATGAATTATTGCAGGAAAGATCATGATCCTGCTATAACGGACTTCTTTATGGCATATAAGGAAGAGTTTCCCGATGCTGACGGTAAATGGGACGCAAGGGCATTCAAGAATGTCAAACTAAGTGTTGACAGTTTTGATGCCAACTTTAAAGCACATCCCCTGAAGCATATCCAGGCAGACGTCAGTATGACGGTTTCTCGGTCGGAAAACCGGTACACAGCAAGCGATGAGCTTGGCCGGCTTTTTTTTGTAGGATTGCGTTTTGATTTAACCGATCAAGGGGAAATTATAAGACATAGAGAATACCTTGTTTTTTTCAACAACAAACAAAAGAAGAGCAGCGATAAGACAAAGATTATTTTTTTGAACGACGGGCGGCAAAAAAGGGCATATGACTACCGGAAGCAACAATAGGGAGTAAACTGCGGGTGTTGCTACTTGCCAATCTCATAGCCAATGGGTTGGTATCCGCAAAGAGCTAGTAACCCGCCTTTGACCGTATGGCTTCGTGGTATATGGCTTTGGGCAAAACTGTACCTCACTCCTTCTTCAGTTTACAGATATTTATTACATATCTCTTTCAGGTTTACACCTCAACCGCACAGATAACTATTGCAAATATGAAATAGATGATGCAATGCTTCGGAATGCTGGCATGTTGTAATATTTTGCACAAATCTTGGTACAATTGGGCCGTTTATTTTCCGACAATATGAGATATTTAATGATGGTTGTCATGGTTGTATTGTTTAATATAACAAACATGCATGCAGGCTGCCATATAGATGCATTTTCTATTTCACACTACACTACGGAAAATGGACTGCCGCAGAACAGTATTAAAGCCATCACCAACGATCAACTTGGCTTTTACTGGCTGGCAACGGAAGGTGGTCTTGTGCGATTTGATGGTAGGAATTTCAGGCTTTTTGACAAGGCCAATACGGGTATCGGGTCCAACCGTATTGTGGATATCATGAAGGATGTGAATGCCGGCAGCTTGTTTGCGGTAACGGAACAAGGAGCCACAATGTCTATAGAAAAAGGCAAATCCGTTTTGTCGGCTAAAAATGTACAGGATCATTTTAGCCAGATGGGGCTCCCTGTCGGCTTCCAGTCTTATTTTCACCATACATGGAGCTTTGGCCAGGAGCAATACTTTAACTTTGAGCAGGATACAATCTTGCTGCCCATGTCGCCCAAACTGGCGGCGCTCCTGACTAAGGGTAGGGTATCCTGGTTCTTATCCCAGAAGGAAATCGCGGCGTATCCCATTTCGAAGGAGATAGGCCTGGAAAACATTTTCAATATAGGACAGGACCTTTATGTGCTCCAGGCCGCCGGAAAGCAGCTTAAAGTACTGCGCATAACGCCCCAAGGCGCCACTACGATTGCATTGACCGGAGATTTGCAGGAGCGCTCTGCATCACCTGTTATCTGTGTCAACAATGCGACCGGGCAGACTTTTATTTCCTCCGGTGATTGCCTGTATTTAGTGGAACGTGATGCTACCGGTAACCTGAACACAACACTACTCCTTTCGGGATTTGATTTTAAAAAAAAGGTTATTACTGCCGCTTGCTACGACAAAGAGCAGGACATGCTTTTATTGGGGAGTAACGTTGATGGCTTATATGTGCTGAAAAGAAAATACTTCCAGGTAAGGGTTATCAGCGACCTCGCTTCTTCTTATAACGTAGTGCAAGACCAGGTTATCTATAACGATAGCAGCATATTGACCGACAAAGGCATTGTATTCTCTACCGGGCTGCCTCAACCTTACTTTTTGCCCCAGGCCAAAACAACAATGAAGTATGCCGGGAGCAGGATCATGAAAACGCAACAATCGGTATGGGCAGTGAGCGGTAGCACCCTTTACCAGTATGCTCCCGATTTCACCACTTTGATTCAGAAGTGGTCATTGGATTTTTCGGTATCCGACCTTGCGGAAGTGCAGGGGCAACTCTGGCTGGGTAGCTACGATGGCCGGGTTTTCAGTATTAACTATGCTTCCGGAAATAGCAACCCTCGGTTTGTCTGTACGGTGAAGACACATGTTCACACCATAAAAGCTTACCAGGGAAGTGCGTGGATCGGAACAAAAGCGGGACTATACCGGTTCGATTTAAAAGATCGTAAGCTAAAAATCCTCAAAGCACTCGAGGGGAAAACCGTGAGGGCTGTCTATCCTCTTGGAGAAAACGAACTATGGATTGGTACCTACGATGCCGGCTTTTACCTTTATCAGAATGGGAAAGTCAAACATTTTCCTCCGGACAAAAACAACTACCTGACTAGTGTACACTGCATACTGGAAGACGATAAAGGGCGGCTTTGGGTATCCACCAATCACGGGATATTCCTGATGCGAAAGAGGGACTTACTGGCATACGATGAAAAATCCGCGTCTATCCCTTATTACCTTCACTTCAACAAAGAGGCCGGTTTTATATCTGACGAATTTAATGGCGGCGACAACCGTACCGGCCTTAAATTGCCCAATGGTGCTTTCTGTTTTTCTTCGATGAAAGGCTGGGTATTTTTTTACCCGGATAGTGTAAAAGGAATGGTTCCCGACAAAGAGATGATAATTGACAGAATGGAGACCGGAAATACGGAAATGCCATCTGCGGAATCGCTCGTACTGGAAAATGCCTTTGACCCGGTAACCATTACCATCGCTACGGCTTACTTTGGTAATCCTGACAACCTGCAGTACGAATACCGGTTTGACGATGGTAAATGGATGTTCCCGGAAAATAACCAGGTAACCTTCAATGCCCTCTCATCAGGCGACCATGTATTGCATATCAGGAAAAGGGTTGGCTTTGGTAACCAATATGCGATAAAAACAGTGAAGGTCCATGTGGTACCTGCCTGGTGGGAGACCTGGACATTCAGAATAGTTGTTTTGCTCGTTGCCGTTATTTTACTTTGGCTGGCTTTTCGTTTGCGTTTTTATCTTTTGAAAAAACGGAATAAACATCTCGAAGAAGCAGTAGCCTTACAAACACAGAAGCTGGAGGAAAATATCAATGCCTTAAAGCAGTCGGAAGAACGGTTGACGAAAGAAAATAAATTTCAGCAGCGGCTTACCAACCATATTGCCCATGATGTAAGAACACCCTTAAAATACCTTACCCTTTCTTCGGCACATTTATACCATTCCATAAAGCGAAAGGAAAATCCTAAAGAAGAAGATGCCTGGGAAATTTATAAAGCTACCGAACAGATATTCCATTTTACGGGCAGACTTATTTCCTATTTTAATGTCTGGACAGTAGCCAGCCAACCCAAAGAACAGGTAGCTGTCGCTCAGCTTGTGGAGCAGAAGTTCAATATTTTCGGTCTTGCTGCAAAAGAGCGGGACATTGAATTGATCAACCTGGTTCCGGTCGGGCAGACAATTTTCAGCCATGTTATTCTTGTAGATATCCTGCTGCATAACCTGCTCGACAATAGTATCAAGCATACCACCCAAGGGACGGTCAATGTGAAATTGGAAACAACGCAGCATGATACCATCATCATCATATCCGATACCGGCAAAGGGATTGCCCCGCAGGAAATGAAAGAGTACAACGAGTACCTGAACGATGAACATAAACCGGAAAACAAAAATTATACAGGCCTCGGATTTTCTATCATCAAGAATATTCTGCCATTGATCAATGCCCGGTTGATCTTATTGCACAACCATCCACAGGGTATTGTCATCCGGCTAAGCATCCCGGTTACATTTAAATAATTGTATCGACATAGTTCCTGTAAATAGTTATCAGTTCAGGCATGGTGGAGATACGCATTTTGTCATAGATACGCTTTTTATAGGTGCTCACGGTGGTTTTGCCAAGATCCAGTACATTACAGATTTCCGATGTGCCTAGGCCTTTAACCAGGAGGTTGGTTACTTCCAGTTCCCGGTCAGACAATAATGTTATAGGATTAATCATCCCGTTGTCTGCTGCAGGGTTCAGGATATTTACGGTGGATGTGGTTCCATTTACGACATTGTAGATGGCATTCATCAAATCCTGGTTTTCTACTTCCTTCTGCAGGTACATATCTGCCCCGGCCTTTATAAACCGGGTGGCATACAGGTTTTCGCTGTATGCAGAATAGATAACAATTTTCAATTCGGGCTGGATCTGTTTCATAATCTCTACCATATGGAAAGTGTTGCAGCCCGGCATATTGACATCGCAAATGGCCAATGTCATTTTCCTTTCGGCTAAAGCTTGCAGGAGTGTATCAAAACTCACTGCAAAAAAAATACCGGCATCAGGAAACATATCCCTGAGCATAAGGCTGAGTCCATGCCTGACGATAGAATGATCATCAGCGATCAGTATTTGAGGGGACATACAATGTGTGTTTGGAGAGCGAAAAGTAGAACAACTTTTCGGGATTCAACCGGCCTGAACAAATTATTAGCATTTAGAAATAAAAAAGCCGGGAACACAAAAATGGTACACTTGTAGAACTAATTCTACAAATTACAGCTTGCTTGTTGCTGGTAAAGGCTCTACTTTTAATCCCGCAAAACAGCCATGATTTTTTTGATAAAAGCAGGAAAATCCTAAGGAAAATCGAGTCGGAGTAGGCAGCCGGTTCACAGGTTTAATGCGTGTCTTCTGTCAAGAGAAAATACGTTGAAGCAAGTTGGAGACGGTATAAGCGCATTCCATTATAGGGATATCCATCAGGTGAAGAGAAGCTGACATATCCGGCTGGCTTCCTGTCCGGCCGACAAATAACAGCCAAACAGGAAGCTATTGTTATCTATCAATTAGCGTAGTTAAAGAAAAGGTGGCAGCATCCAAAATCATTGATCAACTACGGTATTCCATAATGGCCAGCGTTACTTTAATCATTTATGTTTTAGCAAACCCGTTTCCAAATATTGACAATGATGCAGGGCTGCGCTACTTATTTAATTTAAGCCTAAATGCGTTCCTGATGTTTTAATGCACAAGCTAAGGAACCACCTGTAAGACCAACACTATAACTTACCAAAACCAACCTGTATTTTTAAGATGAGAAAACAATGGTACACACTAGCCGTAATAACCATTAGTATGGCCGGCGTCGCAACGGGACAAACAAAAATCAAAGACGGCAGCGTCTCGGGTTCTTCATCGCTCCCAAACAGTAATGCGGTACTCGACCTGGAAAGTACACAACGCGGGTTGCTGCTGCCCCGGGTTCCACTCCAGGCTACCAATGTAGCAACGCCGCTTACGGCGCACATTGCAGGGATGACCGTTTACAATACTGCTACCGCCGGCACCGCACCGTTTGCTGTATCGCCTGGCTGGTACTACAACGATGGTACGCATTGGGTACGCCTGGCCTTCATCGTTGAAGGTCAGACGCTCTTATATGGCAGTGGTGCACCCACCAGCACCTGCAACAGCCCATCGCTGTACACCGACACCAGCATCAGCAGCCCTACGGTAGGCCAGCAATGGACCTGCAGCGGCGGTAGCTGGGTAGCATACACATCACCATTCCAGACGGAATGGACGCTATGGGGGACCAGTAACGATGCGGGCGGGGACAAGATAGCCTGGATTGAACGCAGTGGGAACATTGCCATAAACAATGGCAACCCCAGGGTATATTTCAAAACCAACAGCAGCGCTGTATGGAGCAACCGGGCGATCGATGTATCAAGTGGCAGTTTCCGTTTTTACCGGGAAGGCGGGCCTGAAGGCACAAAAGAATATCTCAACATTTTACCTAATGGGAATGTAGGGATCAACAACAACAACCCCACAGCTACATTCCAGGTTGATGGCAGCCTTAAATTCCCCCTGGCCGGAACACCTGTTGCGGGCAAAGTACTTACCACCGATAACCTTGGCAATGCTACCTGGCAGGCAACTACTTCCTTTGGCAATACCAAGATCGCTGCTACCGGAACTTTTACCTGTCCCTTTAATGGTACATCGGGAGGTGCAGGTTTTTCTACAGGCCTGAGTATTACCATACCTTCCGCAGGCTGGTATTATTTCGAGACTGGCCTCACGCTGAATACCGATTGTAACGACTACTGGATGTATCTCAATACCGGGAGCGGCAGCCCCGATATCTGGCGGGTCTATTGCGGGTCTGTTACCGCCGCCTTTATGGTACCTCGCGACCAGGGCCGTATGCTGTTCCTTAATGCAGGCACTTATCCCATATTGGCGGGCAAAACCAATCCTGTTGTCCCCACTCAGTGCAACGCAGGCAATCCCTCTATATATGTATTGGCTACAAAAGTTCAGAATTAACAGGCCATTTATGCAACAAGGATGGATGTGATCACAAGCCGGTCAAAACCAGGTTGTGCATACAACCTATTCCTTCCTTAAGCGCTTGTTCCGTTATTTAAAAGCCGGCCGGGAAGTATGGCCGTCGATGGCAGGGTTTATGAATGTTTCCTGGTAATTGTTATTCTTTAATGTGCTGCTCTGGCAGGAGGAACAGCGAATAAAACATAATAGCACGATGAAAAAGCTTTATACAACAGGTCTTTGCCTGTCCGTTGCATTACTGCTGGAAGCCCGCATGGCCTCGGCTCAGGCACCTGGCTCGGTAAATACCTATGGCGGGTCGCTCAGTACAGTAGCCGTAGCATCAGGCGGTACCCAGGCCGATATCTCCGAGACATTATATGTAGGCCCGGGCAATTATCAGGTCGATGGCATCTGGGAAATATACAGCAAGTACATAGTGATCGATCCGGCAGCCGTTATTACGGGCACAGGTACTATCCGTTTTTTAAATCCCATAACGGCAGGTGGTGTAGCCAGCCCTAACCTGGTCGACGGTAACGCAGGCACGAATGCCATAAAGGTGAATATGGAGCTGCAGAATATCAGCGGCATGCAATTATTGAATACGGATTTTACCCCTGATCTTACGGTAGCGGGTTTTACCAATAATTCCGCTGCTGCTACACTCTATGCAGGCGCCGGCTTTAACCTGGCGGTAGATGGCGCCAATGTGTTCCTGGGTACCAGTATACCGGGTGATCTGCGTTTGGACAGCAATGCCGTTATCAGCGGTTATAGCCCTGCCCGAATGATCGTTACCGGAAACAGTATACTAAGCCATGTAGTAAAAGACCCATACACAGGCAGCTTTACTTTCCCCATTGGTATTGCCGCAGGAGATTATACCCCGGCGCAGATCACTAATGCTACGGCCAACAGCATGCATATAAGTGTGCAGGACTATGTGGCAAGCGCCGCTGCCGAACAGACTGCTATAACCGGCAATGGCATTAACCGCACCTGGAATATATATGCCGGCAATGCTTCGGGAAGCAGCACTATTGCTTTGCAACACAATGACAATACCAACCAGAGTGCCTTTAACGATGGCAGTCATTTTGTAACGCGTAATGGTACAGCACCCAATAATACCGGCGATAACCCGAGCCTGAGTTCCTGGCAGAGCAATACATTAGGCGCCGGAACAACAGGTAACCTCAGCAGTACAGGAACCGTAAGCGGATCATCCATCCGTAGCCGTACTTATACCGATTTTGCAACTGCAGCTTCAGCTACAACGGCCTATTACTCGAAGAGCAGCGAGCCGTTAATACCGCTGCCCGTTACATTGACCAGTTTTACGGGTAATGCGGATAAGTGTACCGTAACGCTCTTCTGGGAAACTGCCACTGAACGTAATTTGGATCATTTTGATATGGAATACAGCGACAATGGTCACGAATTCTCGACTATCGGCAATATAACCGGGAACAATATTCTTCAAAAAAACCAATATAGTTTTGCAACGCAACAGGCCGATGGCATAGGTATGTACCGTCTGTCGATGGTAGACAAGGATGGAAGTACTCAGAAAAGCCAGATCGTAACTGTACATACACAATGCCAGGATAACCATGCGGATTGGTTTGTATTTCCAGCTCCAGCAGATGCCGGTCATGAAGTTATGGTGCAAATAAACGCTGATAAGAATATAGATAATGCACGGCTTGTTGTAGTGAATATCTTAGGAGGTAAACTTATGGATAGCAGGCTCCCTGTTACCTCCGGAATTGCCAGGCATCCGCTTCCTGTGGCACATTGGCCTAAAGGAACCTACATCGTTACCCTGTTCGATGGCAAAGGGAACAGGATCGGCAAGGCAAGCAAGTTGGTCATCAGGTAGTATGACATTTTAAAAACAAACTTTCCGTTACCGACCATCCGCGCATAAGCAACAAAGTCCATTACAGACCACGCTTAGAGTATGATATTTAAAAAAGCCAGGAGATGCTCAAGGCATCTCCTGGCTTTTTAAATATTGGCTCAACCATTTTATAAAGACATTTTTGACCAGCCAGGATACAGGTACTTCAACAATTGTCGTGTACTTGTCATACCGCTTTTGCCTTTGATATATTCTATGATACGGGCTAGAATATATTTTCTTTCCCCCACAGGCTGCGTACCAACTTTCCACCCGCCCATAGTATCTATATACCGGAGATAAATGTAATTCCGGGCATCATAAAAAGACCGGGTTGCAGTTATATTATTTACCCGGCCGGGGTTTTCTCTGTATTAAATTAAATACCATACAATCTTACTGAAGCTGGATAAATCCGTCCTGCTTACGGCTTCCGCTGTGCATACGAAGCGCCGGGTATAGGCCGGTGCCGGATTATTACAAAAGTAATCTACATGTACTGTCTTAATACAAAACAATAATGCTATTTTAAGTCACTATTAAGTCATTAAAAAACCAAACAAACATCCACTACTACACCTGTAGTCACACTTTAAGAGTTATGATACAATTTAAGAGTTTATTAGAGTTAATCAATGCATTCCCCGATGAGCAAAGCTGTATAAATTATCTGACCCATTTGAGATGGAATGGGGAAACAGTTAGCCCCTTTGCCCCTGACAGCAAGGTATACCATTTAAAGGGCAACCGGTATAAATGCTCCCAAACCAACAAGTACTTTAATGTAAAGACCGGGACTATTTTTGAAAATAGTAAAATTCCTTTGACAACCTGGTTTATCGGCATTTACCTTTTTGCCACGCACAAAAGAGGGCTTAGCTCGTACCAATTAGCTGCCGACCTGAATATTACCCAGAAATCGGCCTGGTTCATGCTGAGCAGGTTGAGATTCGCTTTTGAACACTCGATGTTTATGCGACCTATGGAAGGCGTCGTACAAGCAGATGAAACCTTTGTAGGCGGCAAGAACAGGTTCCGCCACCATGATAAAAAAGTCAAATACTCCGGGGACAGAATGTTCCAGGACAAAACACCCGTTTGGGGAGCTATCGACCAGGATGGGATGGTACGGTGTGTTACGCTTCCCGATACCCATAGCCAAACCATTACCCCGGTAGTGGATAAGGTAGTGGAAAAGGGAGCCATACTGGTTACCGACGAATGGCAGGGGTACAAAACAGTGGCGCAGCATTACCAGCATGAGGTGGTGGTGCATGCCAGAAAACAATACCTGAACGAATCGGGATTTACCACCAATAAAATAGAATCTTTCTGGTCCCATTTCAAAAAAACGATCGGGGGGACTTATACGAAAGTAAGCCCGAAACACTTGCAGCGCTATTGTAATGAGATTACGTTAAGGTATAATACAAGAACAATGGGTATCCAGCAGCGGTTCGATCTTGTTCTCAGTAATTCGGGGGCGAGATTAAGCCACAAAGATTTGGTAAATGATAACAAAACCAGATATGAGTACCGACAATAGTATTTAACTTTGAACTATGAAAGAGGTTTATGAACAGCTCCTAAGTGCTTTAAAGAGACTAAGGGGCGATTTAAGTGAAAAAGAATTTGAAGAGATCTTTTCTGAATATATATATGATAAATTAAGCGATCAGGAGATACTGGAAATTATAAAGACAGATAACCTCAATTCAATAAACTTACCTAAAGGACTTAATAAACAAGCCGTCATGAAAGTGACCCTGATTACCCTGGATATGCTTAAAAAATCGACAACCTGGGCCCAGTTTCAGGCATTAAATAAGCAAACCGATAAGGAATTCGTTTGTTTTGACCCTTTAATAGAACATTTACTGAAAGCAAAGCCTCCCGATGAGACGCCAAGATAGGCCTCACGATGGCAGTGCGATAGACAGTTGTTTGCCCGGAGGTAAAGCAATTTTTTAAACGGTCGCAGATTACACCAAACAAAATTTTCATTTCAGGGATTAAGGCAAGGTACCAGCCCGCCAGGTAATTACATGCCGGCAGCAGGCTGATGGGTTCTTCAAAAAGCGTTACCTATGCCACCCCAATGGGTGGCTTTCTATTTTTTAGGTAATGGTAACAGTAACGTAACAGCATTGCCCTCCCTTGATGATTTAAGTACCGGTGTCGCCCTGCCTGGGCCAACGGAATGCGTAGGGGTGCATTTTTTATATGATAATTATATAAATAATGTGTTTAAACTTCTATATTAATGCCAAAAATGTGTATTGTTTGTAAATAATGGATTTACCTCATATTAATAATTTCATATTTTATGTCTCTTTTACTACTTTTATGAAGCAACCGGCTAACCCCAAATGACCCCTGAGGGTATTAAAAGCACAAGAAATTACCCAGGGGTCCGGCTTTATTAGCGCCGGTCCGGCTTGCAGATTTTTTGTCCCGTCTTGTGTAAAAAAGTATATCAGTGCCTTAGTTCCCTGGCGCCTGCGGTTCGCCGGATTCTCCTTCTTCACGGCGGCCGGGAAGCAAGTGTATATCCTGTTGCGGAAAAGGAATGCTGATACCTGCCTGTTTAAAGGCAAGGTCAATAGCTGTTATGGTTTCACCCATAATAAGGGAGGATTCTGCCGGGTTCTTGATCCAGAATACCAGTTCGAAATCGATAGCACTGGCGGCAAAAGCTTTTGCCGCAGCATACACTGCAGGTGATTTCAGTATCCGCACATTTTCTGCAACAACAGCCTCCAGTATATCTTTTACCTGGTCCAGGTTGGAACCGTAAGCAACGCCTACCTGCACGCTTAACCGTTTATAGCTCCTGGCCAGCGACCAGTTGATCACATGATCGTTGAGCAGATCGCCGTTGGGCACCACCAGGCTGGAACCATCGCTCAGCATAACGATGCTGCTCCTGAAACCTATCGATTTCATGGTACCCGATTTACCGTTGATCTCAATAAGGTCTCCCACGTTAACAGGTCTTTCAAAGGCAATGATCAACCCGCTGACGAGGTTGCTCACAAGCCCCTGCAATCCAAGCCCGATACCCACACTTAACGCACCCAGCACGATTGTAATTTTATCCAGGGGCAGGCCCGAAGCCGCAAAGGCCAGGAACATACCTATACTGATGATAAAGATCCGTATCAGCAATATCCAGCTCCCGGCAGAAACTTTTTGGGAATTGCGGCTACTGTTGTTATGCGTGGCCTGCGGATCGGCGGCAAAGAAGGAGACGATGCGGGAGAGCGCCAAAGCACAGAAAGCGATCAGGAGAAAAAAGAAAAGACTGTTGATCGAAAAGCTGTAATCACCCAAGGTCCTTTCTTTATGCAGGAAGTCCTGCAAGGGCATGGCAATACGTTTGAATACATAAAAATTACGGCCGATTATTACCAGCCACCCTATTACCAGCAACACATAAAGGGCAGTGGGAGCTTTGTTCCCAAGCCGGTTGAAGTTGATATAAAATAACCTGCGTTCCGGATGCTTGTAAACCACTGAACCCAGGGACAGTCCTTCGTTGATCAGCCGTACTACCCAGATAAACAGGATGGCCACGATGACGCCCGTGTATCCTGCGATGAGCAATGACTTGGACAAGTTGTAACGGCCGAATATGTTGAGGAATAAGGAGCTCAATTCTGCGAAAATAAAAAAGCGGACAAACAGGATGATCGATTTTTCTTTAAGCTCGTGACGGTGCGCATTGAGCACAATAAAGATGCCATAGATGGCGCCCGTAAGGGAAAGCACAGCCATGATCCATCTTTCCGTCCTGGATGCCTGTAGTATAAAATTATCGGTACAAGCCAACAGGAACAATACCGACATAATGATCCAGAACCGGAGCCAGAAAGGGGTAATGAACCCCTTTAACAAGATAAGCAAGCAACCTACTTCCACAAGCCAGATACAAAAACTGAAGATGAAGGGGGCATTGATAAAGATGAACTGGTAAATACTCAATATTATAATAAGGGAGGCGGCCAGCGGGTGCTTTACAATCAGTTGCTTGCTCCATTCGTGTTCGGGGTGGGCTTCATCAGAAAGCTTTTTCTTTAAGGAGCGAATGGCAAAGTAAGTAAGCAGGATAAGACCTGAGAGCAGCAACAGCTTGAATATATTGTCTCCGAAATAAAAAGCCAGGGCTATACGTTCTTTGGCAAAAGAGAACAGGAGTATTTCGGAATAGGGTCGGGCATAGCCTACAGTATCCCATATATTAGCAAACTCCCGCCTGAAGTTGATATTAGACAGCTTATCGCGGTAAGATTCAATTTTTTCCCAGGATATTTTAAGATTAAATAATAAGTAGTCTGTTTCGGTCTGCAGCTCCTGCATCGAAGTGAGGGTCTCGTTCAAAGCATTGTCCGAAGGATTGCCTTGCGTAGCAATAACCCTTAACCGGGAGAGGTATTTGACCAGCGCAACAGAATCCTGCGGAAAGATATAAATGGCCGGGTCGCTTAAAAGAGAGTCCATCCTGTCGCGGTATTGTACAAGGTCTTCAACATACTTGTCTACCTGCTTTTTCCGGGCATCTGTTTTCTGGATCAGTTGGTAAAGAATAGCCGAGGATACTGAAAGGTTTCTTTCCGTTTGCGCTGTACCTACATTGGTAAAGATACCATCCTGTACTACGGTAAATGATTGCCGCACCGATTCCAGCTCTGCCCCAAAGGCTTTGGCATTGATACCATTGCCGAGGTATAGCTTAACATCCTGCGCCGTTCTACTGAGCATTTCCCAGATGGCTCTTTGCTTGATAGCGACCCTGCCTGCCTTGTACGTATTCTGGCTTTTCTGTTTATCCCTGGCCGCCGCGTCCATCACCTTTTTCACAAAAGGAGAAGTTGCAGAGTCGGGCCGCTGCACTACCTGGGTATCGGCAGGCTGCTGCCCCCGCAAGGCATGGCCTGTAAACAGGAAAAAGATAAAGAGGGGTAAATACAGGCGCATCGGCATTAGCTTGGGGGCATTAAGGCTCCTGGACAGAGCAGAATTTTATATGAAGCGACGATTGCTTATTTCCGGTACAGGGGACAACGTTTTACCAGGTATTCCAGGGTGGATTTATAAGCATCCAGGTCATGCCAGAAAGCCTTGCGGTCCTGGTTGAAAACACTTTGATTCTTGTCGTTGTATATAGTCATGTTCAATGTCGTATTGTAATTCTGCGTACTGGTCGAGTACGAACTTCCATAAGAGCTGGTGCTTTTCTTCGTGTCGCTTTTCTGGTTCCTGGTCGTGTTCTGCACGTTGGAATTATAGGCCGTTTGGCTGGTCTTATCTACCGTTACCATGCCCGAAATAATATATTCCACTCCGAGGATATTGCATAGCTCCTGCATCGTATAGCCTGCAATATTCTGGGCATTGATCCCTGCTTTGATCAGGAAAGCATTGGTAGTATGGTTGTCGAGCAGGATATAGCTGCCGGCATGATTGTTGAATAAGGCCAAGCATTCGTTCTGTACCTTCAGGGCCATATCTTCTCCGGCCTGCTGGCCGTCCATAACATACCTGAAAGGAAGTATGGCCACTTTGTTGTGATGGTCCGTTTCGGCTGCATCGGCAGGCGCCGGTGCATTCCTGTTTCCGGCAGGCTGCGGACTATTAATCGTTTCTACTCTGCCGCTTTTAAAAACGATTTTAGCGATCTCTTCTTTCTTGATCGAGTACAGCAATGTCTCACCACTATATACAAATTTGATCGCATCGTCTCCTACCTCTTTCACTTCTCCTTTCAATTCATCGCCATTCAGCTTGAACACGACATCTGTTTTTCCTTTATCCTGTGCGAAAACGGAAATACTCAACAGTAGTAAACATAAACAATAGGCGTAACGTTTCATATGGGAGTGTTTTGGGGTTATCATATTACAAAAGCAGCGGAACTTCTGCCGCCAAGACTCATTTAATACAAAGCTGTTTGGTATCATCGGTTACATATCGGGATAAAGATAAGCAGGGAAACGTCATTTGCATTTACCGGCGGCACACTTTCCACTTTTTTCAAAAGACATTTGTTAATTCAGTATAGCAATTCTATACCTGTCAAGGGCTCCGGCTGACCCTATAATAATATATTCAGGGTATCCGTAAGCTGCTTTTTGTATTCCCTGCTCAAGGGCACACAAGTTCCCGAAACCAGCTCAACGTGGTTGTCCTGCAGGTTCAAAGCCTTGATCCGGTCCAGGTGTACTATATAATTTCTATGGGTGCGTTGAAACCGCTGGCCTGCCAAAAGCTGGAGCATTTCTTTTAGCGATTTTTGTACCAGGAATTTACCTTCTTCGCTTGCAATATGACAGTACTTACCGGAGACTTCCAAGTAATGAATGCTGCTCAAGGCCACTTTGACAAGATTATCCCTTTTCTTGATAAAAAAATGTTCTGCCATAAAAAGGCCAATTGCCTTGTCTGTCGCAAAAGCACCGGTACAGCCGGCCCAGCTTTCAATAGCAAGCTCGATGGCAAACTCCAGCTCCAGTATATGAAAGGGTTTAAGCAGGTAGCTCACGGGCCGTGTCATTTTGGCGGCGAGAAAAGTATCTTTATCCATCATGCCGGTAAGAAAGATAACCGGCCTCGCCAGTTCCGGCTTTTCATGGATGGAGGCAGCAAAAGTGATTCCCTCGTTTTTGCCCTGGAGCATGATGTCGGCAATAACGATATCGGGTGTCAGGCTGTAAAAGCTGCCCAGGGCGGCTTGGAGGTCGGCAACAACGGCGGTTACCTCATAACCGAGCTGGGCCAGGGAACGGGACAGCACTTCCGCCTCCTGCTTGTTGTCTTCGATGATCAGTATCTTTATCGGATGCATAAACTATAAGTTGGCCGAGGGTAGCCGTACACAGGCTACAGTACCGCCCCCGGGATGATTATTTAATTCAAGGCTACCCTTATTTTTCTGTATAAAATCCTGGCAAAGCCACAACCCAAGCCCGGAGCCCGATTCGCCGGTAGTACCTCTCCGTTGTTTTTCCCTGTTGAAGGAAAACAAATAAGGGAACAGCTCTTCCGCTATGCCCGTTCCCCTGTCCCTGATGGTAATGTAACAGTTGCCGTCTTCATCGCGGATCCCAATATCAATAAGTTGTCCGCAAAAGGAAAACTTGATGGCATTCTGGATCAGGTTGCGGAAAATCATTTTGAGCGTATAGCTATCAGCCAATACAAAAGCCCTTGCCGGGTCCGTATAACATAGGCGTATCTGTTTGTGCTTCAGTTGCAGGTCCAGGTGGGCAGCGGCTTGCTTTATAAGGGAGGCTACAGGCAAAGACTGTACCTGCAGCAACAGGTTCCCCGTTTCGCTGAACGACCAGTATAGCAAGTTGTCCAGCAAGCCGTGAAAAGCGGTAATGCCAAGCCGGGTGTCGGCAACAAGCGCTTGCAGCCTGTCGTTACATTGTATCGCCGTTTCTTCGGCAAGCTGGTTGCTCTTGTCGTATAAGCCGGAGAGCGGTGTACGCATATCATGTGCCATAATGGAGAACAGGCGGTCTTTGGTTTGGTTAAGCTGGTCCAGTTGCCGGTGCTGTGCCTTTAGTATCCTGGCGGTCCTTATCTGTTGCCGGTAGAGCGCTGCTACCATTACAACGACCAAGCAGAGGAGCAGGGATATGGCCAGCAAAGCATTCCGTTCTTTTCTCTTGGCTATCGTTTCCTGCTGCTGTAAGGTCATATCTTTTTCCAGGCTGATGATGCGGGATTGCTTTTCTTTTACGGCCAGCTGCTTTTGCGTTTCGCCCAGTGTCCATACTTTATCCCTGTTCCACAGGCTATCTTTCCAGGCAACCGAATGCTGATAATAAGCCAATGCCTTCTTGTACCGGCGGCCTGCCTGCATTACCTGGGAAAGGTTGTAGTAGGCCAGTTCCAGCAGGCGCATATCCTTTAGCTGTAAAGCCAGCGTTAGGCTCTTGCGCCAGTAATAGGCGGCTTGTTTGTCCTTGTATTGATCAAAATACAGATCGCCCAGGTTCAGGTACGATTCAGCTATACCAGTGGTATCCTTCAGTAATTTTCTTATGGCCAGGCTTTTTTTGTGGTAGCTGGTGGCCAGGGGATAGTTTCTTTGGTACAGGTAATAGATCGCCATATTATTAAACACGTTCCGTTGAAGCGGGAGCAAAGCTGCAAAATCCTTGTGCTGTTCTGCTTTACGATACCAGAAATAAGATGAATCATGATTCCCCAGTTGAAAATAGGCTAAACCGATATCTGCATAAACAGCGCTGAGCAAAGGCATCCCTAAGCGTTCCCCTATGCGGCTTACGGCCTTGTATTCCCGGAGCGTCTGTATGTTAAGCTGTTTCTCCTGCAGGATAAAACCGTTCAGCATCCGTGCGAAATACAAAAGACTGTCGTTTTGCCCAAGCTCGTATATCCTGATGGCATTCAAAACAAATTGGTAAGCTGAGTCCGGTGCTTTCCGTGCCAGGAACGTGTGGGCGTTGTGCAGCGCCATATCCCTGGCAGCTATTCCATACGGCAGCAAGCCGGCCAGTGGCGAAGCGGGACAACAGCTATCCTGCATTTGCCTGCAGACCCCACAAAACCGGCGTATAACGGCTTCCCGGTATTCATTATCTTTTTGATCCTTGCCCAGGGCAGGATAGAAAAACAAAATTAAGAGCAGGAAGGCCGCCGGCTTACTTGTTTTTTTTTACAACCACCCCAGGGCTGGCAATATAGCTGTTCATCATGTTTATTCTCTCTTTACTACCGATTCACGATTTAGTTTCCTTTACCAATCGAAGCAGCACCCACACTTTTCCCACCCCTTAGTCCCATATGTGTAGGATCCTCGATCAGCACACAGGCAAACCGCAGGAAAGAAGGTTGCTCATGTTGAAAGCTGATGAGCCATAAACGGGGTTGGGGGAATCCGGATTGGTAGTTGATCACAAAATTACTCATAGGTAGTAAACGGTTCCACATGACCCAGGGCTCTTGTACCTCTACGGTTATCGCCGCCATATCGGTATAAAGCATACAGAGTACTTTGGTATGGAAAAGCGCATTATCGCCAGGATAGCCTTCAGGAGTAATTTCTACGGTATGTACCAAGATGTCGTCCTCGCCTAAAAGATCGAGCGCGCCGTCATTATCCTGCGCACATAAGGGTTGCACAAGGACATTGGATATTTTAATCATTAGCTGGTATTTGGTATCGCTAAGATAGGGAAAAACCCTTATGATTAATAACGGACCCTTTATACCCTTTTTCCTGCAGCTCCTGCCATTTGTCCCCTAGCCGCTCTGGTGGCAGGTTACCTTTGATCTCATAATCTCCGGACCGATTATAATTACCATTTAACCTTAAAAAAAACGAACATGAATGTAGCAGATCAATTTAAAGGTTTGCCAATGGAAGACCTCATCGGCGGACCATTGAGCGCGGCCGTTACGGCTAACCTGAACATGGCAAAATCCACTGCCGACTTTATCACGAAGGTCGGTTTCGAACAAACTATGGATCCTGAAACCAAAGAGTTTGTTCCCGGAAAGCCCCGCATGGTTGATTTTGAATTCCAGCGCCCCAACGTCGACAAGGATGGCAACAGGGTAATAGACCTGGTAAAGTTATCCGCTCCCATGCTGGCTATCGTGCCTATCCCTGCGCTGCAGGTCGAAACCGTGGACATTACTTTTGATATGGAGGTAAAAAGCTCCACTACTTCGGAAGATTCTTCGTCCAAATCGGCTTCACTGGAAGCCAGCGCTTCTGTCGGCTTTGCTTTCTTCAAAGCTTCCGTAAAGATCAATGGTTCCATTGCCACCAGCCAGAAGAATACCCGCACCTCGGATACCTCGGCCAAATACCATGTGGAAGTAAAAGCGATGAACCGCGCCCTGCCCGAAGGACTGGCCAGGATACTCGACATGATGAACCAGGCGATCAAGCCCGTAGATGTGAAACAATTCAAGCCAGACGAAAACGGCCAGTTGCCGGTAACCGATAAAGGTAAAATAGACACCAGCAAAGGCATCCCGGCCGACAACGAAGGCCAGGTACAAGAAGCCGCGTAATTAATTGTAATAAAATAACCTGTTAAAACAAGAACCAATGGAAGATATAAAGTACGTGAAAAAGGTTGCCGTGGGAAGCGTCAATCCCAATGCACCGTTCAGCAATATGCAGCACGATGAGCAATTGGCTCTGCTGAACAAATGTCTTAGTGAATTTCCCCGGGGCCAGATCATTGGAAAGGATATCTCCATTGGTTCCTTCCAGGTAGGCGAGCATCAGCTCACTACCGAATGCGTCACCTATCATATTGGTTTTACCCGTGTACCTGCATGGCTCACCAAATAACCTTCCGAAAAACATAGACTATGTCACAACAACGATTAGACACTTTATTAAGGGCCATTCACAATGCCGTGATCCGGGCACAGGAAATTACTGAAGAGCAACACATCCTTCAGTTGGATAAGTACTTTGATGAAGAAGGAAAGCCCATTGTCCAGGAATTGGAATTGCCTTCCATGAACCCCGATGCGGCACCCGGTACCAGTGCGATCGTTAAGGTTCCTCTTTTATCCCTTATCCCACCCACAGCCATCAAGATCAAAGAATTGAAAGTGGATTTCAATACCTCGCTGGGGCTGTTCCAGGATGAGGCCACCGAAGGAGTGATTGCCGCGGATATGGCTATGCGCAGTACCGGTAACCCCGACGATAGCAGGGCGCATGTGGAGATCACTTTTGTAGGTACCGACCCGGCAGAATCCTTTCTCCGGATCAACGATCACCTGATCAAAAGTATTTTATAACCTGATAAAATCATACAAGATGTCATTTCAAGCAATAGCGGCAGTATTACCTGCTGCAAACAGGGAAAGCTATAATAGTTACCTGCCTTACCTCGATGGCATAGCCCGTACTTATGAGATCGATACGCCTTTGCGGCAGGCTCATTTCCTGGCCCAGATCGCACACGAGAGCGGCGGCTTCCGCCTGAATAAAGAAAACCTGAACTATTCGGCGCAAGCGCTGGGCAACGTTTTCAGAAAATACTTTCCTACGGCGCAACTGGCCGCAAAGTATGCCCGTCAGCCGGAGGCCATAGCCAATGTGGTATATGCCAACCGTATGGGCAATGGCGATACCGCAAGCGGCGATGGCTGGCGGTACCGGGGCCGTGGCTTGGTACAACTGACGGGAAAATACAACTATGTAGTCTACGCAAAAGAACGGGGGCAGGATTTTGTAAACAACCCCGACCTGCTGCTGGAACCATCATGGAGCATAGATGTGGCCGGCTGGTTCTGGAAAAGCAGGGGGCTCAATAGCCTGGCCGATAAAGATGATGTACGGGGCATTACCAAGCTGATCAATGGCGGCTTTAACGGGCTGGACGATCGTATCAAATACCTGGGCCTGTTTAAAAAAGCGCTGCAAATCTAATCCGGCAACTAGAGCCAAAAACAAACGATCATGAAAGCACTGGACAAGATACAGGAGCATAAGCGCCGGATAAGCCAGGAAGAGCCGCTGCAGGAGCCCAATCCGCAGGGGGTGCAGGAAACAGCGGCTACGGAGCATACCGGCACACCTGAAAGCCCCGGAACACTTGCACAACCGGTGGCATACTCCCGGGAAGAAGCTATCCCGGAAAAGGAAGCCGGCCCGCCGGCATCCGAACCGGAGCAAACACCGGAGTCTTTTACCGAAACGACAGAACCGGATACCGGGCCCCCTGACACCGGCGACGAAGAGGTGGCAGCAGATACCGGCATTATGGATACCGGTTCTGCAGACCAAGTGATAGCACCACACGATATGCATGCCGATACCCTGGTACTGCTGAAATATGCCCTGGGTACGGGGAAAAGAATGCCCGAGAAAATAAAGGAGCTATTACGGCAGGATACCTTAAACAATGTTATCCAGGTGTACCAGGAATTGTCTCTTTTGATCAGGCCGGCTATCCCGGGTTCGGTATTGTACCTGGAAGAGCAGCGGAGCAAGTACCGGCACCTGAAATTTCTTGGATCGGTCCCGATAGTGTGCTATTTGATGCTGGTAGGGATCATCTCCTTTCTTACCCTGGTCTTTAGCAGTTGCTCTCCTATGGTCAACGAAGCAAACCTGGCCCACGGCCTGTTGAACAGTTCGGGTCTGGACCTGCTCGTGAACCTGCTTTTTATCAGCTCGGTCTCCTGCCTTGGCTCCGTATTTTCCTTATTGCCCAAAATAAATGAACAGATACGGCAGGCTACTTATTTGCCCGGAAGCGATATGTATTATTGGTCGACACTGATGCTGGGCATATTCGGGGGATTAATCATGGGCGAGCTTTTATGCCTGAACTACGATATTCCCGGCACCCCTGTGAAGTTTGATACCATTGTATTTGCCCTCATGGGCGGCTTTGCCTCCGAATCCGTATTCCTGATCTTGAAATCTATTATGGCAAAAATCCAGCAGTTGGTTGCAGGCGAAGCCCGGGAGGATATCCATTGAACAGTACCATCGATAACGATTACGTAAACATACTATTCTATAACAATAAAAACGAACCTGATGAAAGTGACAACACGCAACTATTTTAAACGCGGTATCCTGGCCTTGCTGGCTTGCCTTCTTTTGGTCGCAGAGGGCTATGCCCAGCATGCCGACCAGTTGATGCGGGCACTGGGTTTCCGCAAAAGCGGGACCGAATTTCTTTATCCCATTTCCTTTTTCCCATATACCTGCGCCTCCAGGCAACACAAGCCCTACCTGGTGGTAAAAGAACAGAACCTGGAAGCTTGCCGGGAGATGGATAATGCCGGCAAGCTGGCTTACCTGACCGGCCCGCACCTGGTATGGGAAATATTGCTGCCCGCCGACAGGAAAGGTTTGCCCCGGCTGACAATCGCCATGCAAGGCAAGCAGGTAACCGACGACCGGGATTGGCAGCAGTTGGCATCCTGCAGCAAGATGAGCAAAGAAGGAATGCTTTCCCTGAAAGATACGATAAGGAAACAGGAGCTGCTGCTCGAAGCGCTGATCACCTGGCGGGAAATGGTGAGCTGGTACCGTACCGGCAAGCATTAAGCACGGCAATTGATTGAAACAAATTATTCACTACTAAAAACGACAAACATGATTAACCTTTTGCATTGTAAACAACAAGGTCCCCATGGTGGACAAGGGGGCAACGAATTTGCTATTTCGGCCGACGGCCGCATTACAGCCCTGAGCATCCGTTGCGGCGGTTGGATCGATGCCGTACAGCTTCTTTTTCAAAAACAGGATGGCACGGAAGACAGTACCGAAAAGGCCGGTGGTAATGGCGGCGGCCTTAAGTTATTCCGCCTGTCGGAAGGAGAGCGGATCACGAAGGTGTACGGCGGTGCAAGCCAGTTTGTAGACCTGATCGTAATTGAAACCGACAAAGGCAGGAAAGAGACCTTTGGCAACAGCAGCAGTCCTGTGAACTTTACTTACATAGTAGAAGAAGGCCATCAGTTAGTAGGGTTCTTTGGCCGTGCCGCAACGTATGTTGATGCTTTAGGCATCCTCACCATTCCGGAACCAACCCTTTCGGGAAACGACAAAGACGCCTCCTTCAATTTCCTGGAAGGACTGGCCTGATCCTGACGCCGCCATCAACAGCCTGGTGGTATAAGGCAATGCAAGGCGGCGGATCATAATACCTCTATTTACGGACACCATTTTTTATCCTTCAGGGGGTAGGGGAGCGGTATTGCCTTAAAGGAACCGGCAGAAAATGCTGACAGCAGGAAAGCCCATTGTGCTGCACAAAAAATCAGGAACATCTTCCTGCAGCCTTCGTTATGCCGGTCGCTTTTGAAGCAATGCCGACCCTTTGCCCTGGGAGGATCGAACTCCGCTAACAATATAATCAACCACAAGAGCACAATATGAACAAGAAATTATTAGTATGGTTCTGCGGAACCAGTACGACAAAAGAACAAATGCAGGACCAATTTAAAGGTTGTATCCCACATGAAGAAGATACACTTTTTATCGATGGTCTTGGTACTGCAGCCAACAACAAAGAGGCAAAAGAAATGCTGAAGCCAGCCTTTTGGGAATGGAGCAACACTTCCAAAGATGAGATCATGGGATACATGGAAAAGCACCAGGAGGTACAGGAATACCAGCTTATCCCGTTTCTCGACCGCTTCCTGGATGATAAACAGGTACAAGGTATCGACCTGGTTATAGGTGGCCACAGCCGGGGTGCTGCAGCCGGCATGATCGGCTTCCTATCCAACCTGTGCGCCCTGGCACAATACGAAAAGGAGCAAAGTCCCTTCTTTAAAAAGATACGGAAAATTACCCTGATCCCGGTAGATCCGGTGGCCGGTACCTTTGGCAACGACCTGCTGCAGGATGGCGACACACCGGTAGCCACCATCCTGGATACCATCCAGACCATAGCCGGTAACAAAGAGCTATTCGATATTATCTCTTTCAATGCCCGGTTCGAAGCCCGTTCGCCATTTGCGCTGGACAATAACTGGGGACGTTTTTTTGAAGGAATACACCACAACAAAACCTCTTTCGACCGCAACAGGGTACGGTTTTTCGTAGCAGGATTCCGTCATTCGGCGATGGTAGATGCCGGAGAAGAGATCAGTCTGCTTTATCCTGTTAAAAATAAAGTAGTGTTCAGTCCTACAACCCTGTTACGCTACATTGTTGCAAGCTGCCTGCAAGAGGACGATTACAGCCAACGGATCGAAGCAATAGCGGAGGTCATACGCAAGACCGAGGTAGCTGCCATAGCAGCACTCCTGGGCGAACAACCCGGTTCAAAGATCCTTGCCGACAGAACTACTTGTCTTTCTTATCATCCCCCGCTTCCCGGTACCAGCCTGACAAGCTTGCTGAAGGATATCCTCCAAAAGAAGCAATCGTTGTTTTACAAAGGCAGGATGGTGTTGACAGAACAAGAATGGGATGGGCTCGGGTAAGTTATTTTTCTTACTGCAGCGACCCTTACGATCGGTGACCCTTGTATGCAAAACGGATCGTTGCAACAGGTAAAATACCATGTCATGTATCACACCTTAAATAAAAAATCATGAAACCATTTTTACTGTTATATGCGGGAATGTTATGCTGTACTGTCATTCGGGCACAACAGCATTACCGTACCTTGGAATCCTATATTGCACTGGCACAAGACAGCCAATATGCCATCAGGAATGCCCTGCTCGAAGAGCGGCAGGCCGATGCCGACAAACGAGCAGCAGGACGCGCTTTATTACCATCCCTGGGCGCCACAGCCGGTTACGAATATGCAGGCACCCGTATTTCCGGTTCTGGCTACCAGGCTACAGCAGGGCTGGCCACCCGCTTCCCTTTGTTCCAAGGTGGCTTTTTAAGAAAACAATTTGCCTACAGGGAGACACTATGGGAATATGCGCGGGCACAAAGCAAACGATCGGCTGCCGGGGTAAAGTGGACCGTGGTAGAATTATACCTGAGAACCCTGCAGGCAAGAGCCGACAGAACGGCCGCCCGGCAGGTAGCCGCGCAACTGGATACCTATGCCAGAGATCATATTGCTGCGGTAACCGATTACCTGCGGCAAAAGTATGCCCGGATCGTGGCTGCGCAGGACCAGGCTTACCAGTTAAGCTACCAGCAATTAATGACATATTTGTACTTGCCTTTAAACAACGATGACAGTCTTGTTGATCCAGGACGCATAGTACCGGTGTACAACAACTTTGACGCTGCCATCGATAATGGCTTGCTTACCGATGCAGGGCTCAGGGTCGATCGGTTTTATCTGGCTGCAACCGAGGCCCTGGTACAATACAAGGAACGCGCTGCTTGGCCGGCCTTATATATGGAAGGTTACTATGGTCCCTTGTGGCAGCAAACCGGAACTGTTATCTACCAGGGCACCGACTTCAATGGCCGGCTCTCTTTACGGCTCAACGTTCCTTTGTTCAACAGCGGTACTATTCGTAAAGAAAAAGAGCAGGCGCTGTTATCGGCGCAACAAGCAGCCTTACGGTTAAAAGAAGATGAGCGTTTGTTGTACCAGGATATGTTCCGCTATTATATACAGCATCAAATAAGCAGCCGTAATTTTCATAAGGCGGAAGCAGCGCTAAGAACAGCCGGATACTGGCTTACAGCAACCAGGCCTGATACCGGTACTACGGTTGATCTGCTTATGGCTGCCGATCAGTTATACACTGCATGGCTGGACCGGAATGCTGCCTGGAACCAACTGGTTTATCAAACGCTTTGGATCGATTTTAATTCAGGGAGACTTTAGGCCTTGACGATGGACACTCTTTCTATTCACTACTACAAATTATCTGTTATGTCTTATTTAAAAAAGCGAAGCCTGCTTTTGTTCTGCTGTATTATGGCCAGCGCTTCTCTAAAGGCTTCCGTATCGGTATCCAACATCAGAAAACCCATTGGTGTAACGGTTAAAGTGCACATTCTTAAGATATATGATGTCAATACAGTGACGCAGTCCTTTTCCCTGGATGGCTTCCTGACCCTTATGTGGAAAGCGCCGGAGAAAGAGAAGCCTTATAAGCCGGTGTTTATTATCGACAATGATGAGGTGACGGCTGCTTTCCGGAAAAAAATGTGGTGGCCCAATATCGACTTTATCAATGTGGAGGGAGAGCGACATACGCCTTACCGGAGGGTAGTTATGGATACGGTGGGCAACGTTACTTATACCGAACGTTTTTATGCTACCATGTCCTGTAAGATGGATTTTAAAAAATTCCCTTTCGACAGTCAGCGGTTGGTAATCCAGCTGGAGTCTTTTGGTTTCAGCGATACCGTCATGGTCTTTGATAATGTACAGCATAACGCCTTGAATACGGATGATATCTCCATTAATGAATGGAAGATTACCGGCTCGCGGACTTATGCCAATGAGTACCTGTATAAAACACACTTGCGGAAAGGGGCCGGATTTTACCGGTTCAACCTGGAAATCGATATAGAACGTAACCCGGAATACTATATCTGGCAATTCCTGCTTCCCCTGGCCCTGCTCATTCTGCTTAGCTGGTTTGTGTTCTGGATCAGCAATCCTGAAGTTCAGGTATCGCTGGCATTCACACTTATGCTTACGCTGGTTGCATACAGCTTTTACAGCGCTTCTTACTTGCCGCGGCTGCCCTACAACACTTTTATCCAATCGACCGTAATTGCAGGATTTATCATCATCTTTGTACTGATAGGCGCTATCGTAATCAAATATGTTATTCTGTTCCACAAGCGGGAAAAAGCAGTTAGCCGGCTGGATAATATCATGAAGTGGGGCATGCCGCTCATTAGCTTTATCGCATTAGGCTGGTTATGGCACTACTTCTTTTAACCAATATACTGGCTGCTGCCACGGTATAAAGAATCATCTTAAAATCCCTGCAACTGGATGCAGGGGTTTTATTTATCCGTCGTTAACACCGGCTTAGCCGTTCTTTTCGTTTAAGGTACCACAAGTGTAACACTATCTGCGTTTAGCCTTGTCTTGAGCCAATCCTGTAATTTATTTTTGTCGGTATTGCGTATCGGTTTCGCAAAACGGGCAAGCACCAGGGTCAGTGTATCCTTCGAAGTAGTGGCCATCCTGTGAATAACGATATTGGATACGGCATAGTATTGCAGATCGGGATAAAGGGCTTTGATCTCGGGACCTATGTCCGGAAAGGCCCCTTCCAATGTCGGTGACTGTTGCTGTGCTTCCCGGTAGCTCGTCGAATCTTTTTTGAAAACATCTTCCAGTATACTTGCTTTGATCTGCGAAAAATCGATTTCCTGTTTGGCATTAAGCCCCTGCCGTATATCAAGCTTTGCGTTCTTTAGTCCGTATAATGCCAGGTTTTTACGGATAGAATCGATAGTGGCAGCGGGCAGCTCATGACCGATAAGCAACAAGTCAATTTCACCGCCCCGCGTATCATATTTCAACGACTTATTGACCACTTGCGTATTGGCAAACTGGAATTGTTCTTTGATGAACTTTTGGGCATTACCCTCAAAAAAGCTTTTCTGTACAATACCATATGCCAGGTAAATACTGGGCAATAAAGTAAGGATCACAATAATCAAGATGTACCGGGAAACTTTCTGTTCATATCCTTTGTCGTCAAAGCTTTTTTTCCTAAATCGAAGAAAACGTACCATAAGGTAGGTGCTGATGCAGATGAAAACGCTATTGATGAAAAAGAGATAAATGGCACCGAAGAAATAGTAAATGTGCCCCGAAGCCAGGGCATAACCTGCCGTGCATAACGGTGGCATTAATGCTGTAGCAATGGCTACACCCGGTATTACATTGCTTTTCTCGGTGCGGGTACCGGCAACAATGCCGGCCAACCCGCCGAAAAAGGCAATAAATACATCCCATACCGAGGGCGTAGTCCTTGCCAGTAATTCGCTCTGGGCATCGTGCAATGGGGTAATGCAGAAATAGAGCGAGGAAGTTGCGATGCTGATCAGCGTTGCGATCAGCAAATTCCGGCCACCTTTTTTAACCAGTTCAAAATCATTGATGCCTATACCGAGCCCAATGCCCATAATCGGTCCCATTAACGGGGATATTAACATAGCGCCGATGATAACGGCTGTCGAGTTTACATTCAATCCGATTGAAGCAATAAAGATCGCGAAGATCAGGGTCCACAGGTTGGCCCCTTTAAAATCCGAGTTCTTTTTGATTGAAACAATTACATCGTTTTCGTCGGCTTTATCCAGATTCAGGTTAAACCTCCTGGCTATAGTAAGTTTCAGTTGCCGCAGCAACCTTGGGGGCTTGTTGTCGCTCATACAGGAATAGCTTAAAGGCCATATGGCTGCAGGTTACAAAGCTTAAATATAGCCATTTTCCTTGGCATAAGGAAGTGAACATTTTATTGACGCAATACCTGTTTGAGCAAAACCCGGCCATATGCGGCTTTCCGGGAGATACAGCAACTTACCTGTTTTCTCCGGAGACAGGAATAAAAAAAGTAAATGACAACTCACCCGCTTCACGATGTACATCAAGCGGCTCGTTGTAGAGCTTGCTGAGCCTGCCAGCAGTATTACGAAGCCCCACGCCATTGCTTCTGAAGATATCCTGTAACGGACCTTCATAAGCTGTACCCGTATTCGCTACCGATATCTTTACCTTTTTTCCTTTCCTGGTGCAGGATATCGTGATTTTCCCGCCCGTTATGCAGGGCTCTATACCATGTTTCAGCGCATTTTCCACCAGGGGCTGCAGCAGCATCGGCGGTATAGGTAAGCCCGCAACCTGCTCGCCGGTATGGATATATACTTCAAGCCTTTTCCCAAAACGTTGTTGTTCCAGGGATAGATAAGTCCGTATAAAATCCAGCTCCTGCGCAAGCGGCACACGATCTTCCTGCGTAGCCGTCAAAGCGTAGCGGAAAGTGTCGGCAAGCCGGGCAATCAGTTCCCGGGTGCTTTCCTGCTGTTGCGGTACCGACGCACTGATGCTGTTGAGGGTATTGAAGAGGAAATGTGGTTGTATCTGGGCTTTAAGGGCGGCAATCTCTCCGTTATAAGCCAGTTCCCGCAATTCTTTTTCCTGTTGGATCTGGGCCTCTCTTTGCCTGAAAAAATGGTACAGGTGCAGGAAGCTGAATGCCTGTATATAGAAGAGGATATTAGGCCCCATATTCAGCAATACCTGTGTGCCGGAGATGGCCGGCCTGCCGGTCAGCGGATTATAAACCTGGTAAGCCAGCACCCATATGCCATAGAAAACAATGGCGGACAATAGGTGCAACAGGAATCTTTCCTGCAGTTTAACCTGCCGGAACCGGTAGAAATGCAGCCACCATCCTGGCAAACAAGCCAAAAATATAAAAAGACAATCCACCATCACCTCTTTCATATAAGCAGATGAGATACCTTGAACCACAATGTTCGACATACTATAAACCAGATTTTGAACTATAATTGCTCCTGCGAAGCCAAGTATTTCGCCCCATATCTCCTTGGTACGGAATACCCCGTCTTTATATAACCTGGTATATTTTTCGCGCTCTTTCATGTATGCTTTACTGCTTTTCAAATGGACGATAACGACCTTAGTAAACTGCTGCCCATAACTTCCTGCTGCCGGTTGATGCAGCAGTCGAAAAACGATTCAAAAGTGCCGGGCATCCCCGTATAACAGGCCCTGGTGTCCTTTCGCCGGTCACAGGATTAATTTTCTTACATTCTCCATATAGTTCCTGCTTACAATCAGTTCTACGTTGTTTTCCAGAACCAGGAACATCTTCGTTATATCCCTGTACACTTCCCTGATGTAGTTCAGGTTGACGATATAGGACCTGTGAATACGGACAAATAATCGGGGATCCAGTTTCTTTTCGATCACGCCTATACCCTGGGCGCTCAGGTAAGCATTGCCCTGGGTATTTACCTGGGTATAATCTTTATCTGCTTTCAGGTAAACGATATCCGTAACCGGGATACCCCTTAATCTGTTTCCGTAATTGAGCAGCAGCCTCTCGGGATAGTTCTGCTGTGTGGTATAGCTTTCTATAAAATTATGGATACCGGCAGCAGGAGTATTGTTTCTTATCTTGTTCAAAGCCTGTTCAAATCTTGACCGGGTATAAGGTTTCAGCAGGTAATCCAATGCGTTCAGCTCAAAAGCTTTGAGCGCATATTTATCAAAAGCGGTAGTGAAGATAATATCGGGGATGAAATCGATTTCCTGGAGCACTTCGATCCCGTTCACTCCCGGCATCTGTATATCCAGGAACACAATATGGGGTTCTGTTGCATTGATAGCGGCTATAGCTTCTATGCCATTGCAGCATTCGGCGGCAATGCTAAAATCGCCATGCTGCTGCAGGTACTCCCGGATCAACAGCCGGGAAGCTTCTTCGTCGTCTACTATAATTACTGTTCTCTTGGACATACGTGGTGCGGTTCAATTGTTTTGAGGTGATTAAGGTTTGATCTGTTTTGTACTTAAGGTCAATAGAGGGTAGGGGCTTAATGCCGGGAGGCAAAAATAATTCCAAACAATATTCCAATGCAGGCAAACCGTCGAAGTGAAATAAGGAGCGATAAAATGAAAGTATGCCCGACCAATGCTCTTTTTCTTCGAATCCCGCTCCTGTAAAGGAATTGAAGATATGGCCTTGTCTTATTGGAGCTCGGACAGGCAAGGGCGGCCCCGTTATTTTCTGACGTATGTCAGTTGTGTTTTCTTGCTATCAGCTTATCTTTTTCCGTATCCGGCTCAGGCTATCTGTATGAATACCCAGGAAAGACGCGACATACTTTAAAGGTATCCGGAGCAGAACATCGGGCTGCCTTTCGAGCAGCAGCTTATATCGTTCCTCTGCTGAAAGGCAAACCAACTCTATCTGGTTTTGCTGCACCCAATTGAGCAAACGGGTCATTATGGCAAGCTCTATAGTATATACGGACCCGATTCTTTCCTTGATGAACAGGATATCTTCCGCGTTCCATTCCAGGACTGCAGCCTCGGTCAGTGTTTCCAGGCTGCAGGTCGATATTTCTCCCGACATAATCATTTGCGGCGCTGCCAGGAAATCGTTGCTGTCGATAAGCCCCAGGGTATGGTTACTGCCTTCATAGTCGCGGTATAGCCTTACAATGCCGCTGTTCAGGAAATAGAATTTTTCAACCTTCTGGTCTTGTGCCATCACTATTTCCTTTGCCTTAAGGAAACGTACAGCGGTACGGGAGCAGAGAAGGACCTGTTCCCTGCTGTTTAAGGAAATACCTCTTTCCTTTAGCCATGCTATTACCTTGAAGTAAGCATCCATCTTCGAAGTGTATCTATCTTATTTCCAGAGCGATCATTAATGGCTCCCTCTTGTAATCTTGTAAGGAGCAAAGACCGGTAAAAATATAAAAACATAAGGAAAATAAATAAGCACATTGGTTCCTTGTCCTTCTCTTACTCGTAGGATGCAACACTGGTCGATATAGGAAAAAGGCTTTTACGCCCAACGGCGCCCAAGACCCGAACCGACATTCCATCGGGTTATATTACCCTTCGTTTTTCCCAGTTGCATCTTATAGAAAAGCAACTGAAAGACCAGGACATGCTATTATGTTTGCTATCTATTTATTCATCACCAGTTAAAGTTTATTGTCTTTTAAGATTACAAAGACAGCATTACATGAAAAAGAAAGTAGCGTTGACCAAGCTCAAGATCGGGAAAAGCGAAATCCTGCGGCTCAGCAATGAAGGCAGCCACCAGGTTAAAGGGGGAAAACCGGTAGAAAGCCGTACCGGGGGAGATTGCCCTGTCTCCAAATGGTGCCAGAATGGCCCTTTCTAAAACGGATTTACTGTTCCGAAAACCTGGCCGTGGAGCAGCGCACTTTGCTCCAGGCCAGTTTTTCTTTACCCATGAAAACGACGAAGAGCACCAACATTCATGCTGGTGCTCTTCGTCGTTTTTTAACGTACAGTATTATAGGTTATTTTCCGCTGTAAGGAAATATTTTCAAATAATGCTGAACCTGTAGCAAGAGATATGATGCCAATACAAATACTTTCGATGAAGAATGATATCTGTATTAATCACCAGTGTTGCTTAGGCATAGAACGCTTTCTTGGGATTCGCTTTGGCAAATCTTTCTGCCGCTTTAGCCGCTTTGTCGTTATTGTCCACTTTGGTGTACGTTCTGCCGGTTACAGCATCTACAAAACGAGAAGGCGTCTTCGCTTTTTTCCTGTTACTATTTGACATAAAATAATGTGATTTAGGTGAAGGTAGTCTTTTAGCATTTGGTAATGGCTTTTATTATGGCAGCTTCACCGGCCGGAGCTGCGTTTAAAGTTCATATCCTGTAAAAGGCCGGCTGTATGCACCTGGTTGTTAGTTGCATACATTAATGCCAGATGCTATTGCCGCATTTGTGCCTAAATTTGTATTATTGTCCTTATATGCGTAAGCCATGATCAAATACCTCAAAACCGCCCTTCATTTTGATATCATTCCTTTGCAGGAGGAAGTAGCACGCCTATCCGATAACTATTGGAAAGAGCATTACAATAAGGCCCACTACCAGGGCGATTGGAGTATTCTCTCTTTGCGGGCCATCGGTGGCAATAGCGAGAATGTTTGTTCTATACCATCCGATCTGGGTATGAGCTACAGCGATACGCCCTTAATGGACCAATGTCCTTTGCTACGGTCGGCTATCGATGCCTTTGCCTGCGAAAAAACGTCGGTGCGGCTCATGAAACTGAATGCAGGCGCCCTAATCAAAGAGCATACCGACCAGGATATGCACATGGAGGCCGGCGAGGCAAGATTGCATATCCCTATACAAACCAATGCAGATGTAGCCTTTTATATACAGGAAGATCGGATTCCGATGCAGGAAGGGGAATGCTGGTACCTTAATCTTAGCTTGCCCCACCGGGTACACAATGCCGGTAATACAGACCGTATCCATCTGGTAATCGATTGCATAGTGAACGATTGGGTAAAAGACTTGTTGAAAGATACTTCCTTGTTCCGGAAAGATATAGACGCTTTACCGGCCCATACCTTTAGCCGGGAAGACCAGCAAAAGATTATTGAAGAGCTGCGGCAAATGAATACCCCCGCCTCCCTGCAGCAGGCAGCATTAATGGAAACGGCACTGCTGCAGTCTTCTTAAAATTTTTTGTTGTTACATACCTCAAATAAATGCAGCTGCCGGACTGTATCATGTCCTGTTATTCTTTGCCATCATAGCAGAAAATAATAAGGACCGAAGGACAAAACGGGTATTTATACCTATATGATTGTCATAAATACTTTTCATTTTTGTAAGGCAATAGCGGCTTATCCCAAGCAAAGGATACCACCTGCCGCTACCTTGTACCAATAATATAACCAGGCTGACGATCTGCAAAGATATTTATAGCCAAACACGAAGAGGATGGAAAGGGATACCGTATCTTTATGGTATCCCTTTTTCATTATGACACCCCTCCAATCCGGCCTGGACTATGGCGAATCCATAACGCTTGCCCTGCTCGAAACCTGGGCAAGAGGTTGGGCGCTCACACGTGGCATTGCTCCCCTGATAAGGGACAAAGGGGGCCTGCGCATCGATGTAGGGTGGCCGGAACAAAAGACGAGATATATTTTTACAGGGATTACAGAAGGGCTGTTGCAACTAGCCTGTACGATCGTTGAGCCTTATGTCTTTATAAAGGTATGCCTTCCTGCCGAAGCAATAAAGCAACACCTTCCTCCCCGTTGGGCCATTTCTGAGCCGCGTTTCCTGATGACTTGCAGCCAATCCATAAAGACAACAGCATCTGCTTTGCCCGAAGGATATATCCTATCCATTGACGAAAGCCCGTCCCTTTCCATAGTAAAGATACTCACGGTTACAGGTGACCTGGCTGCTATAGGTCGTATTGCCATTGTGGATGACCATGCCATTTATGATCGTATAGAAAGCAGTCCAGGCCATCGGCGTAAAGGCCTGGCGACTGCAATCATGCTGACCCTTGAAAACATAGCGATTCGCTGTAACAGGCATAAAGGTATCCTGGTCGCTACAGCACAAGGCAGGGCTTTGTACGAAACACTGGGCTGGCAGGTACGCTCCTGTTATACGACTGCAGTAATTCTTCCCAACATTATATAATAGGAACCGGCTATCCGCAAAAGGAAACGAAGGCATGTTATGCTCCATGCTTATATTGTTCTTTCCTGGGATCATCCCGAATGCGGCGCGCACATCACGAAGATGCCGATCGTAATGGAGCATCAAATACACTACCTATACAGCTTCATTTCTCAAAGCAAACATGCGCAATCCGTAGCCGGAAAAGTATAAAGTCAATGTAAATACTGCTTGCAATACAACATAAACATTGGCTTAAGGCGATGGCAATGGAAAAAATTTATTAAATATTTATTAATGTTTAGTAATTTCTGAAAATTAAGTTCTCTTTCTCCTATTTGTAACTATCTTTATCTCCTATAAATTACTACAGTAAGCCCTTATAGCGTTATTGAACGTTAACCATTCATCATATTTTATTCTAGAAACTGCATATTATCTGTCGTTAGATACAGATTTAATTTAAACTTATGTGACAAACATAGGTAATGGCTATTATATTATTATATGGAAAAAATTGTACCCATTGTAAACAAAACATTGATTGTCTCTCCTTTTGAAAGACCCGACGTAGGACTGGCATTAGCTACCCTGCAATCGGGGGCATTCCCCATACTTCACCTGGGCAGGATAAAAACAGAAGCTATAATTGCCCTAAATGATTTATCCGCGAAAACAACAATGCCGTATGGGGTATGTATCGCCTCTGATATATTATCGGATATAACATTGCCGGCAGGTGCAACTACCATCATCGCACCCTGGGGCACCCGGCTGCCCGCCTCCGATGCAGCAACAACACTGTACCAGGTACATTCCCTCGAAGAAGCGCTACTGGCAAAGGAATCGGGCGCCCGGAGCATCATTGTTAAGGGCAATGAAGGCGCCGGGAAAGTAGGCGGCGAATCTACCTACATTCTTTTGCAGCAAGTAATAAAAGCGTTGCCCGATACCACAGTATATATACAGGGAGGCGTTGGCATACATACCGCGGCTGCGGCCCTGGGGCTTGGCGCCGCAGGTGTGATACTGGATAGCCAGGTAATCCTCTTCCCCGAATGCAGTGCCCCCAAATATATTAAGGCCGTTTGCGAAAAACTGAATGGCAGCGAAACCCGGGTTATAGACCATTACAGAGTATTGCTCCGGCCTAATTCTCCTGCAATTGCCGAACAGCCTTCATTCCCTGAGTTGGAGCCATTGCTTCAGGGCTGGGATCTGGAACAAGGCCTCTTGCCTTTAGGCCAGGACATCGCTTTATCAATCGACCTGGTAAACCGTTATAAAAAACTCAGCCGCCTGGTATTCGCTATGGAAGAGGCCGCAAGCGGACACCTGCAGCAGGCAAAAGCGTTAAACGTGTTAAGCCCGGGCAACAGCATGGCCCAATCGCTGCACATAGAGTATCCCATAGCACAAGGTCCTATGACCCGCGTGAGCGATGTGCCCGGGTTTGCGCAGGCAGTAGCCCAGGCCGGAGCATTACCCTTTGTGGCTTTAAGCCTGCTGAAAGGAAAAGCGGCTCAGGAATTGATCCGGCAAACAAAGCAACTGGCAGGAGAACGTACCTGGGGCGTGGGCATGCTTGGCTTTGCCCCGCAGGAACTGCGCGACGAACAACTGGAATACATCAAAGCCGATCCACCGCCTGTGGTGCTGATTGCCGGGGGGCGTCCTTCCCAGGCAAAGCCCCTGGAAAAAATGGGCATTAAAGTGTTCCTGCATGTACCTTCTGCTTCCCTGCTCGATATGTTCCTTAAAGAAGGAGCAAGGAACTTCGTATTTGAAGGCCGCGAATGCGGCGGGCATGTAGGTCCTTTATCCAGTATGGTGCTTTGGGAAAAGCAGATAGAACGGTTGTTGCAGGAAGAAGCGGCCGAATCCATCAGCGTGTTTTTTGCAGGTGGTATCCACGATGCTTTTTCTGCCGCATTCATTGCCGTAATGGCCGCAAGCCTTGCTGCAAAAGGTGTAAAAGTAGGCGTATTAATGGGCACGGCTTATATCTATACCGAAGAAGCCGTGGCGACAGGAGCCATCGTACCGCAATTCCAGGAACAAGCCATTGCACAAAAAAGCACGGTATTGCTGGAAACAGCCCCAGGACACGAAACCCGTTGCCTGCATTCGCCCTTCGTGCCTTTCTTCAATGGAGAAAAAGATAAGCTCCAGGCAGCAGGCGTTGCCAAAAAAGAAATATGGGAACAACTGGAAGGCCTTAATGTAGGCCGGCTCCGGATCGCTGCCAAAGGCATCGAAAGACAAGAGGATGTATTGTTGCCAGTAGATGCCGTCACTCAATGGGATAAGGGCATGTATATGATAGGCCAGGTAGCAGCCATGCAGCATAAAGTAGTTTCCTTATCGGATCTGCATAAAAATGTAGCTGTAGATAATTATCCTTTAATCACAGCGGCAAAGCCAGATCCTTTACCGGAGCGGAAAACCAAGGCCCTCGATGTGGCGATAGTAGGCATGGCCTGCATCTATCCTGGTGCTCAAAATATAGAAGAATACTGGCGCAATATCCTCCTGGGAAAAGATAGTGTTACCGAAGTTCCTGATGAACGCTGGAACAAAGAGATCTACTTCAACCCCGATTCCGATGCCAGGGATATGTCCCATTCCAAATGGGGCGGCTTTATACCCACCATAGATTTCGATCCGCTGGCATTCGGCATCCCGCCGCAATCCTTAGCTGCTATAGAACCCAGTCAATTGCTCAGCCTGTTGGTTGCCCGGCAGGCCCTGGAACATGCGGGATACCAGGATGGCCGGTTTAATGCGGAAAATGTATCCGTCATCATCGGTGCCGAAGGCGGGAACGACCTGGCCAATAGCTATGGTTTCCGTTGCTTGTTCAAACAGGTATTCGGCGAAATGCCACAGGAAGTAGATGATGCTTTGCCTAAGCTTACCGAAGATTCTTTCCCGGGTGTACTGGCCAATGTCATTTCCGGGAGGATCACGAACCGGTTAAACCTCGGTGGCCGCAATTATACGGTAGATGCTGCATGTGCTTCTTCCATCGCCGCTATCGACCTGGCCTGCCAGGAACTCTTTCTCCACAAATCCGACATGGTGCTGGCCGGTGGAGTTGATCTGCACAACGGCATCAACGATTACCTGATGTTTTCCAGCACACATGCCCTTTCCCGCAAAGGGCGCTGCGCCACCTTCGATGCGGAAGCCGATGGTATTGCCCTGGGCGAAGGTGTAGCCATTGTCGTGCTTAAACGGCTGGAAGATGCCCGCCGCGATAACGACACCATTTATGCCGTAATAAAAGGTATCGGTGGCAGCAGCGATGGCAAAAGCCTTGGCCTGACTGCTCCCCGCAAGAACGGGCAAATGGCGGCATTGGAGAACGCCTATGAGCAGGCGGGCATTTCCCCGGCAAGCCTGGGTCTGTTGGAAGCGCATGGCACGGGTACCGTAGTGGGCGATAAAACGGAGTTAAGCGCTTTGACCGATCTGCTGCTTCATTCGGGGGCGCTGGTAGGCCAAACTCATTTGGGCTCGGTAAAAACCCAGATAGGACATACCAAATGCGCCGCAGGCCTGGCCGGATTGATCAAAGCGGCTTTATCGGTGTACCATGGCGTAAAACCGGCAACCTTGCACCTGAACCAGCCCAATGCCTACTATAATGCAAAGACAAGTCCCTTTGTCTTCAATAAACAAGCCGGTATCTGGAACGAAGCAAAACGCCGCGCAGGGGTAAGCGCTTTTGGTTTCGGAGGCACCAATTTCCATGCCGTATTGGAAAATGAACCCCAATCGAAAACGCTATACAACACCCTGCCGACCTGGCCTTCGGAACTTTTTGTATTCCGGGGTAAGGATATGGAAAGTGCTCAGCAACGCATGCAGCAGGTACAACAACTATTGCAGTTCAATAATAACATACCACTTAAAGATATCGCCTGGAGCCTGGCAGTAGAAAGCCGGGAACCCATCCAGGTATCTATTGTTACAGGTGAGGCCGGTATCCTGTTAGCACTTATTGGCGATGCTTTGGCCGGCAAGAAGGCCAAAGGCATCTTCTACCGGCAGCCGGTAACAGGAAAAGTCGCTTTTCTCTTCTCCGGACAGGGAAGCCAGCGTATCCATATGGCCAGGGAGCTTTTTGTGGCTTTCCCGGCTATGCAGCAGTTGTTGCAGGGAAGAAAAGATTATGAAAAGGTATTGTTCCCCGATGCCGTATTTGACGAAGAAGCATTAAAACAACAAAAGGAAACAATCAAAGATACGCGCCGGGCACAGCCTTTATTGGGCATCGTAAACCTGGCAATTGCAGAATATCTAAGATACTTAGGTATACATCCTGATATGGTAGCCGGGCATAGTTATGGTGAATTGCCCGCGCTATGCTTTGCGGGTGCTTTTGAGCGAGAGTTATTAATACCCCTCAGCGAAAGACGAGCTGCCGCTATACTGGAGGCCATAGGAGAAGATAAGGGTATGATGGTAGCAGTTAATGCCCCTTTATCCGGCTTGGGGCCTTTGCTGGAAAAGGTATCCGGGATATGGGCGGTAAATTTCAATTCGCCCAGGCAAACGGTATTGGCGGGCTGTACGGAAGACATGATGTCCTTTATGGAACAAATGAAAGCGGCAAAAATTTCCTTCAAGCCATTGGAAGTAGCCTGCGCTTTCCACAGTCCTCTGTTATCCCGCGCCAAAGATTTGTATAGCACAGCTCTGGAAGACATTACCTTTAAGGAAACAACCATACCGGTATGGTCCAATACTACAGCAGCAGCCTATCCTTCGGACGCCCATAAGATCGCGGAATACCTCAGCGCACACCTGGTGGAGCCGGTAAGGTTTACTGAAGAGATCGAAAACATGTATGCGGTAGGCGCAAGGGTATTTATCGAAACAGGCCCCGGCAAAGTATTGAGTGACTTGACCAGATCTATACTGGGCAAGGAAGAGCTAATCTTGTCTACGGAAGAAAAAGGCCAGGAAGGTATCGGTACTTTGCTGCAAACCCTTGCCCGTTATATCGCCAGCGGAAGGGAAATACAACTGGAAAAATTATTTGAAGGCAGGAATGTAGCTATGCTGGACCTCGATCATCCTGAAAAATATAAGAGAAACCCGGCCGTATGGCTTGTCAATGGTCACAATGCGGTTCCCGCAACGGGCAAGCTCCCTGCTCACGGCGCCTTACCTATTACGCAGCCCATAGCATTAGCGAGGACAACCGTTGCAGAGACAAAAAGCAGTGATGTTGCCGACCAGATGATGCTCGAATATCTGCACAACATGAAAATGATGATACAGGCGCAAAGAGACGTGATGCTGGGTTACCTGGGACATACGCCGCAAGTTGTCCAGGACAAGCCTTTCACACAGCATCAACCTATAAGCCCTGTCGTAGGAAACGAGGCAAAGCGATATATCGAACCTGCTGTACCGGCGATGCGAAGCACACAACCCGTCGGCGATATCAAGCCGCTGCTGTTGCAGATCGTGAGCGATAAGACAGGGTATCCCAATGAGATGCTGGGGCTGGAAATGGACCTGGAAGCCGATCTGAGCATAGATTCCATTAAGCGTATGGAGATCATCGGCGAGCTGCGCATACAATTGGGCGGCTTCAACGACAGTGGCGACGAAGAGTCGATGATGGAACAACTGGCCGCCATAAAAACACTCAACGGCTTGATCAACTGGATTTCCGATCATAATACGTCGCTCACCGTTGCCGCAACCGTAAATCATCATCCGGTACAAGCCAGCATAGACCTGAAATCCCTTTTATTACAAGTCGTAAGCGATAAAACGGGCTACCCGGTAGATATGTTGGGCATGGATCTCGATCTGGAAGCCGATCTGAGTATAGATTCTATCAAGCGTATGGAAATCATAGGTGAGCTGCAGGTAAAAATAGGATGGTCGGATGCTTCGGATGATACCGGCGACATGATGGAGCAGCTAACAGCGATAAAAACCCTGAATAACCTTGTAAACTGGCTCAGGGAGGCATTGCCCCATATCGCAACACCGATAGAAGAAGCTCAGAAAATAATTGACGAAGGACTGCCGCGACATCATAAGAGAGATGGCCATCCCATATCCCGTATGCGTTTTGAATTGGCACGGGCAACCCTTAACCAACCCGACAGCACCTTATTGGCCGGCAAACGCTTCGCTATTACAGACGACCGGGATCAGCTAGCCCTCGCTTTGAAAGCATTACTGGAAAGCAAAGGCGCCACAGCCGATATCGTTACGGTACCGGACGAGCTTGAATCGTATGATGGCTTGTTTATATTGAACAGGTACCATGCCCCCGCGCAGTACAGCATTATGGATGCTTTTGGTATGGTCAAGAAATTAAACCCGGAAAGAGTACGCTGGATTTATATTTTCAGCGATGTAATGGCACATATAGAACGGAGTGCCGATGTCGGCACATTGCGCGACATACAAGGCTTTCCCGGTTTTATCAAAAGCCTGGACCGGGAAATGGAGCATACCCTGTGCCGGATGGTGAGTGTACAATCCATAATGGAAGATAATGACCTGGCAACCTTGCTGGTGAATGAGCTGTTGCATAGCGATAAGGCTTCGGAAGTGATCTATCAAGGCGCCGAACGGTATCTGTACAACCTGGTGGCAGCCGAGCTGGCCAGGGAGCAGCAAGCCCCGGCCCTTGCCCTGGATAAAGAAGCCGTAGTCCTGGTGCTGGGCGGTGCGCAAGGCATTACCGCCGAACTGGTCAGTCGTTTCTCCAAAGATTATCCCTGCCGCTATATCCTCATAGGCCGTTCGCCTCACCCGGACAGTGGTGCCAGTAATCCTTATGCGGGCTTTACGACAAAAGAGGCCCTACGGCAGCAATTGGTTAAAGAAGGCAATTTTAAAACACCGGCAGCGCTGGAAAAGCAGGTACAACAATGCTTCAAAGACAACCAGATCCGCCAGGCCATAGCTTCACTTGAAAACAACGGCGCTACCGTTACCTATCATTCTCTTGACCTGAGGGATGAACAAGCCCTGAGTCGTTTTATTCATGAGCTATACCGGCAGTACCACCGCATCGATGGCGTGATTCATGGGGCGGGTTTACTGGAAGACAAATTGTTTGCCCATAAAACACCTGAGTCTTTCGAACGTGTTTTTGCCACCAAGGTAAACCCCTTGCGGGTATTGGTAGAAGAGCTTCGGGAGGAAGTGCAGTTTGTAATGCTATTCAGCAGTATCGCTTCCGTATATGGCAACCGGGGACAAACGGACTATGCGGCAGCCAATAGCGTGATGGATAGGTACACCTGGGCACTGAAGAAAAAAATGAAGGGCAGGGTGGTTACCATCAACTGGGGCCCCTGGAAAGGCGCGGGTATGGTATCGGCATCGCTCGAGCAGGAATATGATAAAAGAGGTATCGCCATGATCCCCCTGGAGGAAGGCGCAGCTTGCTTTGTCGACGAGTTGAAGTACGGTACAGAAAGCCAGGTACTGATTATGGCAGGCAACACCTGGTAAAGATTTCTTCGGATAAACATATGCATACAAAAGATACGGATATAGCGATTATCGGAATGTCCTGTGTTTTCCCCGGCGCGGAAGACCTGGCAACATTTTGGCACAATATTGTTCATAAAGTAGATGCGGTGGGGGCAGTGCCGCATGACCGGCTGGATGCGGTACATTTCGATACGGCAACCGAAGGCGTGGATCGTTTTTACTGCAACCGTGGCGGCTTCATCCCGGAGGTAAGCTTTGACCCGCTGCAGTTTGGCATTTTGCCATTGGCAGTACAAGGTACTGAGCCGGATCACCTACTCACCTTAAACCTTGCCTGTAAGGCATTACAGGATGCCGGTATCTGGAACAAAGGCATATCGCTGGAGCAAACCGGGATCATCATCGGAAAAGGTAATTACGCAGGTCCCGGCGCTACGCGTGCGATCGAGATCGTACGTACGGGCGAACAGATCGCTTTGCTGCTGCGCGACCTGTTACCACATTTAACAGCTGCTGAAATTGATACGGTAAAAAAAGAATACCAGGAACAAAAAGGGCGCTTCACAGCAGATACTGCCATGGGGCTTATCCCCAACCTCGTTGCTTCGCTTGTGGCCAACCGCCTGAACCTGGGCGGTACTGCCTATACCCTGGATGCCGCCTGTGCCAGTTCTTTATTGGCCGTAGACCATGCGGTACGGGAAATTAACAGCGGCCGCTGCGATATGGTGATTGCGGGAGGCGTGCATATAGCACAGAATGCAGCCTTTTGGAGCATCTTTACCCAGTTAGGCGCTTTGTCCAGGAACGGGCAAATAAAACCATTCGATAAAAATGCCGATGGCCTGGTTATCGGTGAAGGCTGCGGTTTCGTGGTCTTAAAAAAACTACAGTCCGCTATTGCCGATAAAAACAATATCTATGCCGTGATCAAAGGCGTAGGCGTGAGCAGCGATGGCAGCGGAACAAGCGTGATGAGCCCTTCGGTAAAGGGCCAGGCCAAAGCCATACAAGAAGCATGGACTAAAGCGGAAACCGATTACAAAGACATTGGTTATATAGAAGCGCATGGTACCGGTACGCCGCTAGGCGACCAGACAGAGCTGGAAACGCTGGCTCAGATATTTGGCATCGATGCCGGTTTACCCAAAGCCGGTATAGGCACAGTGAAGTCGAACATAGGTCATACGATGCCTGCTGCCGGTATGGCTGGGCTGATCAAAACGGCCCTGGCACTCTATCACGGAATACTGCCACCGACCTTGCATTGTAAAGAACCCTTAGAGCAGTTGGACACTACCCGGTTTATACCGGTCCAGGAAGCGAAAGACTGGAACAGCAGCGGCCTACCCAGGCTGGCCGGGGTCAATGCCTTTGGTTTTGGCGGCATTAATGCCCATGTGGTATTGGCCGGTTTTGATAACCAGGAAACAATAACCGGAAAACAGGAACAGGCAAGAGATAAAGTATTGCTGCTGGCGCGTAACACTAAAGAAGCACTCTTACAGGCTTTGGAACAACAGGAAACGGATACGGGCGAAGGAGATTACCGCATAGCGATGTTCGACCCTACGCCTGCCCGCATACAAAAGGCTTTGAAAATAGTATCACGGGACATCATATGGCGCAACAAGCAGGATATATGGTTTACCAATAAACCTTTGCTGCAGGATGGCAATAAGGTGGCCTTTGTATTTCCGGGATTGGATGGCTTGGCTGGCGGGGAGATAGAAAGTGTCGCGGCTTTCTTCAACTTATCCCTGCCGCATAGTGCACCTAAAGAGGAAGGCCTTTTGTACCAGGCATTGCAGGTATTAGATAAAAGCAACGTACTGGACAGCGCTTTAAAACGCCTGGGGGTGATCCCTGACCTGAATGCAGGGCACAGCCTGGGCGAATGGCTCGCCGCCAGATCGTCGGAGCTGGCTGAAGAAGCCTCTGTAGTATCCCTGCTGCGTTATCTTGACCCTGCAACCTTTGAGTTGAAAGACTCCCGTTTTATTGCAGTGGGCTGTGGTATGGATGTATTGCGTCCTGTAATGAAAGAGATCCCCGACCTGTATTTGTCCAACGACAATTGCCCCAACCAGGTAGTGCTTTGTGGTACCTATGCCGCCCTGGATCAGTTGATAGTAGTGCTGAAGGCAAAACAGGTTTTCCACCAGGTATTGCCTTTCCAATCGGGCTTTCACTCTCCCTTCGTAGCCAACAAACTGGAGGCCTTGCTGCAGGGCATGGATGAAATGACCTTCCGCAAGACAAAAATACCCTTATGGTCGGCGACCACTTTAACCACCTACCCGGACACACCGGATGAGATCAAACACCTGAGTATTGCCCACCTGATTAACCCGGTGCGGTTCAGGGAGCTTACGGAGCAACTGTACGAAGAAGGAGTAAGGATGTTTATACAAGTAGGCTCCGGTGGCCTTACCGGTTTTATAGACGATACCTTAAAGGGCAAGGCATATAGTGCGGTATCGGCCAATGTGCCTTTACGTCCCGGGCTTACACAGTTGCAACGTGTGTTGGCGGCCTTGTTTACAGAAGGACGACAGGTCGATCTTGATTTTATGAGTGTAGCAACAGAAGCAGCACCCGCGCTCATAACTAATAAAGGAATGACGTTACGCCTGGGTCTGCCATTGGTAAAACATTTTCATGCTTTAAAACCGTTGGTCAGACCAACGAATGTAAAAGAATTATCATTGGAAGAAGTGGCGCACCCGGTAATGCAAGCCATGAAAGAGAACATGGACGAGCTGATGGCGCTGCAATCGGAGATGATAACCCTCTTCCTTAAAAATAACAGAACGATATCCCGTGCCGATAATGCCACAGCCACAACGGTACTGCCCCCGGAGCCAAGGGTGCCTTTCGCTACGCAACTGGATATCTCGCTGGAAAAGCAAAGCTACCTTTTGGATCACTCCCTGCTGCGGCAACCCAAAGGCTGGGGCTGCGTAGAAGATATGGACCCTGTGATACCCATGACAATGGTCCTGGAACTGTTTGCAGAAGCGGCCCTGGCACAAGCTCCCGGCAGGAAGCTTTACCAGATAACGAATACCAGGGTTTTTCAATGGATGAATGTAGCGCAACCTTTCCGGGAAACGATCGCGGGAAAGTGGAAGAACGAAGAGACCGTCGAGCTGAACATGGAAAAATATGCACAAACGGAAGTGACCCTGCTTAAAGACCTGCCTGCTGCGGCATCTTTTATCCCGGATATAGGAACTGCAATTGATATTACGATCACACCGGAGCAGATATACGAGGAAAATATGTTTCATGGTCCCGGCTACCAGGGTATCAGGGAAGTAAGTAAGATAGGCACCAAAGGTATTACGGGTATTATCGAAGGCGGGGCAGGCAAAGGCTCGCTCCTGGATAACGCCGGACAATTATTTGGCTTATGGCTGCAGCTTACGCTTACCAAAGACCGTATTGCTTTCCCGGTTAAGATCGGCGAGATCGCTTTCTATAAAGATTGGCAGAACCAGCAAGGTACCTTTACCTGTACTTGTGTGCTCACCGGTATCAGCGATGAATTTGCCACGGCCGACTTTGTTTTGAAACGCGATGGAATAATATGGGCCATTATAACCGGCTGGCAAAACAGGAGGCTGGAAATCGACGGGCCTTTATGGGCAGTCTCCATGTCGCCTTTGCAGAACCGTTTATCACAGGAAATATTGCCCGGTATTTTTATGTTCCATAATGCCTATACCCGGGTGGTGAGCTGGGACTTTATCCTGAAGAGATATTTTAACCAGGAAGAAAAGAAGTATTACCAATCGCTTTCGCCCGGCAAACGAAAAGAATGGATGATAAGCCGAGTTGCGGTAAAAGATGCCGTAAGGGCCTTGTTGCAGACCACACAGGGGCAAGCCTGTTACCCCATTGAATTTGCGGTACTATCGGATGCCGTACAAAGACCTTTGGTAACCGGAGATTTGACAAAGGGCATGCACATATCCCTAGCCCATAAAGGTACCGATGCGGTAGCCATTGCCGGTTATGGGCCGGTGGGTATAGACCTGGAGCGAATCGAAGAACGAAGCTCCGGCTTTATGGAATTGTCGTTTACCCTAAGCGAGTTGGCCTTGTTGCAAGGTAAGGATCAGGCAGAGTGGAGTACCCGTTTCTGGACCGCCAAAGAAGCTTATGGGAAAATGCTGGGAACAGGATTGAAAGGCAATCCCAAAACATACGTCGTAACAGCTATTCAAGGCGAAGCGCTTATTATTAACGATACCGTAATCCAAACAACACAATACAAAAACTACATCATAGGATGGATACAACACCTACAACCAAACAGCTAAGCAGCGAAGCGATCTTCAACCTGCTCCAACAATTCATTACCGAAGTGATCGGGGAAGAGTTTGTGGAAGAAATGGAGATTACCCCCGAAAGCTCTTTTGCCAAAGACCTGGAAATGGATAGCATCGAGATCGTCTCTTTCTCGGAAAAGGTAAAGGCAGGCTTTGGCGAACACATCGATTTTACAGGATGGCTGTCCAACATGGACCTGGACCAGCTTATTAATCTCCGTTTAAAAGACATAACCCATTATATCGAAGCATGCCAGTGATCCCGGTCAATAACCGCAATGTCCATATCCAGGAATGGAACAAAGGCGCCGCCGAAACGGTTGTCCTGGTACATGGCATGTTCAGTAATCTTTCCATTTACTATTTCAGCATCGCACCCTTGCTCGCCAAAGCATTTCATGTAGTGCTTTACGACCTGAAAAGCCATGGCAAAAGCGAACGGGTGGCCACAGGCTACGACCTGGAAAGCATGTCGGACGATTTGATCGCCTTACTGGATGCCTTGCAACTGGATCGTGTAAACATTGCCGGGTATAGCTTTGGTGCCCTTATTGCCCTTAAGACAGCAATCCGCTTCCCGGAACGCTGTAACAAATTGGTGCTGATCGAAGCGCCCGATCCAGGCGACGACAAGACCCGTGATATTATAGACGATTACAGCAAAGATTTCCTGGTCAACTACATCAACAACTTTACCGACACCACGAAGGTAAAGATGGGTAACCGGCAACTGGAGCGTAACCACAGGATGTATGAGTATCTTTTTTACCAGACATCGCTTAAAAAGGATATGCTGCTGGAAAGGGATTTTTTTAAACGGGAAGAAATACGCAGCATAGCGATCAGGACCTTGCTGTTGTATGGCAATGCTTCCAATTGCCTGGAAGCCGGACGGTTCCTGCAACGGCAGATACCCTATGCCGGATGGAAAGAACTGCCCGGTGACCATAATGTGCCGATACAGGAGCCGGAATTAATTGCACAGGAATTACTGGATTTTTTTAATGCCATGGCATGGGCATAATGCTATGTAGCCCCATAGTAAAGCATGCCACAGTAAAAGATCAACAAAGAACCGAACCAATAACCAACCACTATGGCGCGATTTGCTATTATTGTGCCGCCGCTTGCGGGGCATGTTAATCCGACATTAAGCTTAGGCAGCGAATTGCTGCGCGCAGGACACGAAGTAGGCTGGATCAGCATCGATACGGCACTGCAGGATAAATTACCCGAAGGGGGCTTATTGCTGCTCATCAGCTATCAGAAGACCGAGAGTCAGAAGAAGGAGAACGAAGCCTACCTGGATCTCATCAGCAAAAAAAACGTTTATGGTATCGACAGCATCAAGTTCCTGTACGAAGAAGTGCTGGTGCCGCTTAACCGGTATATGTATGAAGGGATCAACGATTGGCTCGAGGACTTTGCCCCCGACCTCGTGATCGCCGACCACCAGGTATTTGCCGGGGCTATAGCCGCTACTCAAAAGAATATTCCTTATGCTACCTCTGTCACCGCTCCTGCGGCCATCAAGGTCATGAACGAATTGCCCAAAGTACATGAATGGGAGCAAAACCAGATCATTGCTTTGCAACAAGAGCTGGGTGTACCGGGCCATGAATGTCTGGATTGTTCCGCACTGCTTACCCTGGTCTTTACGTCCAAAACCTTTTTCGGTGACATGGAACTGCCCGGACAATTTAAGTTCATTGGACCGGTAATACATAACCGCCCGGCGCAGGCAAGCTTCGACTGGGAACGTTTTCACCAGGCTACCGGTCGCTCAAAGATCCTGGTCAGCATCGGCACCACCTTCGATCATACCCATAAGCAAGCTTTTTTTGATAAGGTAATAGAGGCACTTGCGCAGGAAGAGGTCACCGTGATCCTGGTATCCGATCCCGCTTTGCTGGGGAGGATACCCGATAACTTTGTCGTGCAGCAACAGGTACCGCAACTGGCGCTGTTACCGCATATACAAGCCGTCGTTTGTCATGGCGGCAACAATACCGTTTGTGAAGCCTTATCTTTTGGCTTGCCCCTTGTGGTGATTCCTATTGCTTACGACCAGTCGCATATGGCCGGACGAGTAGTAAGGGTAGGAGCCGGGCTACGGCTCAACTTCAACCGGTTTAAGGCGTCCCATCTTAAGGAGGCGGTGCAGGAAGTATTGCAAAACGAAACCTATGCCGAAGCGGCAAGGCATATACAAGCATCCTTTAAAGAAGCAGGCGGGGCCCAGCAAGCCGTACGTATGCTTGAAGAACAGCTTGTTTCCAAAAGCATGATCGAAGAAACGATACACGATGTATCCATGATATAACCAACCAGCCTATCTCTTTAAAAAAAGAACATGTCGAGATTTTTATTTGTTGTTCCTCCTTTTTTCGGGCATGTCAGCCCTACCTTGAGCATAGGAGCAAGCCTGCTTGCCCGCGGTCACGACGTACAATGGACCGGTATCGTCCCGCTGTCGCCGGAACATATCCCGGAAGGGGGTACCTTTTTCCTGCCGGAAGAAGCACTGGCCGGATACCGTGAAGAAATTGCCGCGATATTGAAAAGACAGGATGACGGCCCTGGCATTTCCGGGCCAGAAGTCATGAAACTGGCCCTGGAAGAGACTTATATCCCTATAGCCCGTATCATGATGAAGGGTCTTAACCAGGCAGTAGATTGCTTCGAACCGGATGTGATCGTGAACGATTGTATCTGCTTTGCCGGCGCCCTGGTCGCATACAGCCGGGGTATTCCCTGTGTAACCACTACACCCGTTCCCCCGGATGTTATGGGCGACATGAAAAAAAACGCACCTAAGATATTTGAATGGCAGCAGCAATTGATCAGGTCACTGCAATATAGCGCCGGCATTTATGAGGAAGGCATGTTTATCCATTCGCACAAAATGAACCTGGTATTTACTTCCAAAGCGTTTGCCGGTTATACCCTGCCGGAACCGCATATGCATTTTATAGGACCGGTAACGGGCAGACCCAACAAAGCTCCGTTTGATTGGGACAGGCTATCTCGTATCACAACCCCTAAAGTATTTGTTTCCCTGGGTACCTTGCTGGTCGATATCAGGAAATCTTTTTTTACCCAACTGATAGAAGCCTTTGCCGACGAGCCGCTGACTATTATAGCCGCAACAGATCCCGGGATTATCGAAACGTGGCCTGCTAACTTTATCGTGCAAAGCTTCGTGCCACAATCCGAATTGATGCCGCATATGGATGCAGTCATATGTCATGGTGGCTTTAATACTGTGAACGATACCTTTATGAACGGACTTCCCATGCTGATCACGCCTATTGCCTATGATCATTTTCATACGGCTTCCTTAATCGAAAAAGCAGGATGTGGTATTAAAATACGGTACAAACGAATGCGTATTGCCGAACTGAAAGCAGCGGTATGGGAACTGCTGCACAACAAACAATACAAAGAAGCGGCCCTGCATATCCGGGAAACCTTTATAGATGCCGGTGGCAACGATAAAGCAGTAGCCCTGCTGGAAGCCTTTGTACAACAGGAGGCCGCAACCATCAAAACAATTACGGATTAATGCTATGCTGAAGAGAAAAATGTTGTTCGCCGAACGGATGATGTATAGCGACGGCGTAAGTCCTTTCAACGGGTTGTTTCCCGTAAAGATAAAAGGCATGCTGACGACAGCACGGATCGGCCACGCCCTGAAACGCTTGCAGAAAAAGCATCCCATATTGAGTACGGCCATAGCTACCGATGCCAGGGGCATGCCCTGGTTTGTACCGGCTGTACCTGATGCGGAGATACCTGTACGCATTATTACCCGGCGCACGGAGCAGGACTGGGAGCAGGAAGCCGTCCGGGAGTGGAATACGGCTTTCGATGTGCAAAATGGTCCCTTGATCCGGTTTGTATGGATCAGGTCGGATACGGTTTCCGAACTGCTGATGGTATTTCACCATTGTATGTGCGACGGCGGTTCGGCGGTAGCCTTGCTGCAGGAATTCTTATTGCTCCTGGATAAGCCCGATACGGATATTGGCCGGGAACAGTTATTCACCTGTATTGCCGATGTGGTTCCCGAAGCTATTCTGAAAAGCAGGCGCAGGATTTTAAAAGCAAGACTGGCCAGCGGGGTAGGGCGGCTGTTCCTGAACATGGCACCTTTAAAAAAAGTGGCTAAGGAACGGAAGCAAGATTACCTGCTCCATTGGAAACTGGATGAAACCACCACTGCCAGCCTGATCCGGAAGAGCAAAGCACTGGGCGTTACCGTTAATACCCTCATCAGCCTTTGCCTGCTGTCGGCCTTTAAACAAGTACGCGGACCGGATGCTTTTAATAAGATCACCTGCCCGGTAGAGATCAGGAAGTATGCGCCGCAGATCAAAAAGGATTCCATGTTTGCCTTCGGGCTGATGCTGATACTTTCCATCGATAAGAATCCCGGGCTGGATTTTGCGGCTAAAGCTGCAAAGATGCAGGCCCTGGCCGAGAAGCGGTCATTAAAGCTGAGCGCCTACGATTCTTTGATGATGTTTGAATACGCCCACGCTTTATTGCCCCGCATGATCGATTTCCTGAAGTATGGTAAATCAACCAATGACTGTATGTTTTCGAACATGGGCGTGCTGGATATCCCCGACCAATACGACTCTTTTACAGTCGATACCATTTACAGTCCTTCCGTTATCGGTCCATTAGGTAACCCGACCACGTTGATCGTTTCTACCTTTAAAAAGCAATTGGATTTCAGCTTCGTTTCGAGCGAGGGATATATCCCCTATAAAGAGGCACAGGCCATCAAGGAAAGCATGATGGCTTTATTGACACAAGACTATTCCATCCAATAACCTATTTCTGTATAAGATGAAAAGAAGATTAATAGTAGGCGAAAGAGTAATGTATGCCAATGGCGGAAGCTCCGTCAATTGCACCTTTACGGTTACCTTAAACGGCGCCTTACGGCTTAATGCTATAGAAGCTGCATTGCTCAAGCTACAAGCCAAACATCCTTTGCTCAGGGCGGCGATCGAAGAAGATAAAGAAGGGATGCCCTGGTTTGTGATCGGGGACAAGGCCCCCGTAATCCCCGTCCGTATAAAAGAGCGCCAATCGGACGAGGATTGGGTAGCCGAAACCACAAGGCAGTTCCATACGTCCTTTGCCTTGCAGCAAGCGCCTCTTGCACGGTTGGTATGGATCAAGTCAGATACGGTATCCGACTTGATGATCGTATTGCCTCATTGCATCTGCGATGGTACTACCATTATCAACCTGATGCAGGAATTGCTGGAACACCTGGATAACCCGGATGCCGGCGTTGTGCCCTATGCTTCTTTTACGTCCGTAACAGAATTGATACCGGAAGCGTCCCTGCCCGATAAAAAAGCAATTCAAAAAGCCAAAACCTTCTCCAGGCTGGCAACCGTTTTGCTGACCTTAAAAACATTAGGCGGCAAGGCGACTCCCAATAAAAATTATATGCTCCGCTGGCAGTTGGATAAAGACCTATCCGGCCAGATCGTGGATTGGTGCAAAAGCAAGGAGATCAATATCCATGCGGCTGTCGGCCTTGCTTTCTTGCGTGCTTTCCGTAAGGTAAAGGGGACACAAGCCAGGAACAAGCTTATATGCCCGGTAGACATCAGGCGATACGTAGATGGCATCAGGACAGACACGATGTTTGCTTTTGCCCCTATCGTGGAGCTTTCACCGGATAAGCATAAGGAACCTGATTTCCCGGACCAGGCAAAGGCACTGAAAGAAGAACTGCAGAAGAAAGTCCACACCTTAAACGGCTGCGAAATGCTTGCCGCTTCCGAATATTTTCACCCGGCAGTAAAGAAAATGGTAAAGCTCCTGAAAACGTCCAGGGGAAGCCATGACATTACGTTTTCCAATGTCGGCATTATCCCGCTCAGGGAGCATTACGGCACATTTGAAGTGATAAATGCATATTCACCTAATGCTGCTTTTCCCTGGAGAAACCCCAATACACTGGTGATCTCCTCGTTTGCCGGCCGTATAGATTTTACTTTTTTATCGGAAGAAGGATTTCTGCCTTATGAGCAAGCTGTGGCCATTAGGGATGCTGCTATGGCAGAACTGTACCGTTACAGTAAAGAAGGAGTTGTCCTTAATGAAGCATAGGCAACCGGGATCATGGTAAATTAAAATTTGCATAAAAGATCGCTCGGCCCCTGTATTGCTTATCCGGAGCCTAAAGCCTGGTATTGCAATACGCAATATCTTTGCAGTATCATGCAGACCAGAGGCCTTGTTTTTATTCCCGACATCAGTGGTTTTACCCGTTTCGTAAGCGAAACGGAGATAGGGCATAGCCGGATCATTATCCAGGAATTGCTGGAATTACTGATCAATGCCAATAAGATCGGGCTGGAAGTATCCGAAATAGAAGGTGATGCTATTCTCTTTTACCGTTATGGCGATATCCCCGATTTACAGGAGCTGTACCACCAGGTGGAAAATATGTTCCGGGAATTTCACAGCTACCTGGCGGGTTATGACACGCATCGTTTTTGCCAATGTAAAGCTTGTCGTTCGGCGGTACACCTCAGCCTGAAGATCATCACCCATTACGGGGAATTTACGGAGTACCATGTGAAAAGCTTTAATAAGCTGATCGGGAAAGATATTATTGTAGCCCACCAGTTGCTGAAGAACGACATAGCCCAGCATGAGTATTGGTTGCTGACCCAGAATCTTACCAAAGCAAAAGAACCGGCTCCTTTCGCCCGTTGGATGGAATGGAACCAAAGCGTAAAGCAGGTAGAAGAAGGAGAAATCGCGTTTCATTATACACAGCTAAGCCATTTGAAAGCGGAGCTGACCCCGGTTCCCCAACTGCGCCTCGAAATAGAGGATAAGGTAAAACTGCTTTCGGTATCGCGGGAATACGATACGCACATCATCAAATTGTTTCATGCTACCGGCGATTTTAATTACCGGAGCCGTTGGCAGGAAGGCGTGCAAAAGGTAGAGGAAGTGACCCACTTTCTGCCCAGGGTAGGTATGAAATGCCGCAGGACAATGGATAATGGCACCACTACGATCTATTCGAGCAGCTATACTTTTCATCCCGACAGGATCGAATTCAGTGAAACAGATGAAGACAAAAAGAACGCGACACATTACCTGCTGGAGAACAAAGGGGCTGGCAAAGTTTTGCTTACCATAGATTATTATACCAGGAACAGCCCGCAGGCCGAATTTCATTTCTCGTTAAAAAAGGATGAGACGAAAGCAGCTTTGGAACGCTCCCTGCTGCGGCTGGAACAATTGCTCGGGGAGATAGATGTCCCACTCCCGGATAAATAAACAAAGCCGCCGCTTGCTCACTCTTTTAAAAACAATTCGACGATCGAGTTCTTACTGTAATTGCTGGACAGGTTGATCTCGTACTTCTTTCCCTTGTTGGTCGTGATACGCATCAGGGCCGTACAGGGCGGGTCCGATCCCATGCTTTCGGCTGCCATCTTGATTTTGTTCATAGGCTCGTCCTTATTCAGGGAAAGGTACAGGACCAAAGGTGTTGCCGTGAGCATTTGTTTGGACAGTACGGTGTTATCGTTAAAGTATAAGGAAATAATATCGCCGTCTACATCCTTGTTGTCATAAATCTCTACTTTGATAGAGTCCTTCTCGGCAGCAGATAGCTCGATGAGGCTTTGTATCTCGGAGGCCCGTTGCAGGTTTCTGTCGGCTACGTGCTCTTTGATCACTGCCTTTTCTGCCACCGGCGCTTTGACAACAGGTTTCGTTATGACCGGTGCTTTTTCTTCCACTTTGGCAATCGGTTGAGCCACTATCCGCGGCTTTGCCTTATTTACGGTAGCATGCGGTAATGGTTTTTCCAGGAATACTTTAACCGTAGGACAGTGAAACAAGGACCTGGAATTATCGCTCCATTTACCGGTGAGCTGCATCGAGCTATCGGTGACTACGAGCTTGACCGCATAATTACCCAGGCAATTGCTGCCCATAAACCCCAGCTTCACCCCCAGGGTGCTGTCTTCCCTGAAATATGCTGTGGAATCTTTTTTATTGTACCGGCCTACCAGGGTATAATGCTCGTACATGTTGTTCCGGTAATACAAGTGGCTAGCTCCACTCAGGATGCTGTCCTCATGCAGGAAAAGTTCAACAACCAGTTTCTGGGGATTGGTCATCATGATGTGTTTGGCATAGTTACCTACCCAGGTACCCGATAACTCCTGTGCTGGTAAACGATTGCCCCCAAGGCAGGCCAATACCAGGGAAATGCACCAATAATATGTTTTCATACTTATATAAATGCAGGTAAAGGGTGAAAAATTGCCTTGAAGTTCGAAATTTTTTATTGGAAAAGGGCAACTGTTTCTGATGATGTTATATCGGAGCGCCTGGGCTGTTGCCCCGGTTTCTTTTTGCATATGGCCTTAAGCCGATACCATAATCAGGAGAACAGCGGCTATAGACATAACAAAACAGGCCGCCCCAAAGGCAGCCTGTTCGCTCATTTGAACTTATAACACTACACAATCTCCATGTGGAAATTTACAGGAGGCTTGCCATCGGCTTGCAGCATTTTCTTATTGGTGCCGCTCAGCAGGCCGTCGCGTCCTTTGATCTCAACCTCTACATTTTTATAGGCGCTGTTTTCCAGGCTCTCCAGCAGCTTACCCCCGATAACAGGTAGTTCGAAAAAGGCCCTTACTTCGAGGTGCGTCTGGCAGTTGGCGCAGTATTGCGAGTTCCAGCGGCTCAGTACAGCTTCTGTACCCAGGTGCAGTTTTTTGCCGCCTACCGTCATATAAGCCGATATCATGAAAGAGCCCCTGATGGGTGCTTTATTGATACCTGTTACCTTAATCAATTTGGTAGGGTAGTCTGCCTTGGCTTTCATCAGTTTGCTCTTGTCGGATTCGTCGAGCGAACCGGGGCCATAGGTATAACCCATATGCTTCTCGATATGGATGCAATCCAGGGAAGTATAAACAGGACCATCATTATTGACACCTTTCCTGAAGGGCAGCAACTCGCTTTCCAGCGTGAGCCACGAATTGGGCGCAAAGCCCGGGGTGGGGCCCTGGCTGTCTACCGTATTGGTGCCGGGATACTCGGGGATGATCTCCAGTTGATCCGTAGCGCCATGCTTCTTTTGCCAGAGCCAGAACATGCGGTCTACATTGCAATGATGAAAATAGAAAATAGGATCGAGGCCCGCCGTATCGTTTTCGCCCATATCCCCGTTGGCTCCTTCGATAGGAGAACGGTCGTAGTTGGGAATGTCGCAACCGCCTACGGCCAGGTGGATGCTGTTGTGCGGCGATTCCAGGGGCACTACTTTTTTATAAGAACCCGGAATAGGTTTCCCGGTAACCGGATCGACGGTCCAGCGTTCGGCGTTCCATTCGGCGGCCGAAGTGGTGTTGGAGAAAACGGTATAGTTGGGGGCTTCGAGGCAGTCCTTGTATTGTTTAGCCACATGCGTATCGATCACTTTGCCGTCCACCACGATATGAGAGTTGAGCCAGTTAAGGATATTGGCATTCAGGATTTCAACGTTCGTTTCATAATCAGGAAACTGGGCATTATGGGCTTTGGTAGCCGCAATCTCTTTTTCATTACCTACGATGCCGGACAAGGGATAGCGGACGGTCTCGTAGTTTTTAGGCTTGGAATAATTGGGATCGTCGCCGCTGATGTGGTCGGTTATGTTTACCGGGAACACAAAAGAGCGTAAAGGGTTAGGGATCTTTTTGCCATCCAGCTCGAAAAACTCGGCTGTGAGCGGCCAGGGAATACCTTTGGTGCGGGAGTACTCATCGGTTTCATCCCAGAAAGGCAGCATCACATCCTTACAGCCTTTGATGCTTTGCAAAGCCTCTTCCAGCTTTAAAAGATAGACCCGGTGCCAGGTAGGGAACAGTACATTGCCGTGGTTGCAATAGCCGCCCCAATAGGCAGCGCTGCCCCATCCGGCGCCGCGGAAAGGCTCTCCGTGATAGCCGCCGAGCTTGAAGAAAGATTTAAGATCGGTATAAGGCAGTTCTTTAATTCCTTTCCAGGCCCGCATCAGGTCTTCAAGCGGTTTTTTATTGCCTTTTTCGTATTCGTTCTGGAGTTCCAGCAGGGAACGGCGAACTTTGATCTTTGCCATAGTTTTTGGTTTTAAAATGTTCTTTTAAATAGGTTGAAGAAAATAGAAGAAGCACCGGAAAAGCTGTTCAGCAGGGAGCCCGAGATGATAAAGACCATACCCGTGAGTAACAGCCATTTTTCCTGTGGTAAAAGAAACCTGCCGGTAAGGATCACCACCGCACCGGAAAGACTGAGTAGGAACGGGAGATAACCTTTCTGCGGAATTTTACGGTACAGCATAAACAGGTGTATCGCCATAAAGACAAGTAGTATGGGCAGTAACCAGGGCATATAGGGCAGCTTGGCAAGACCTAAGCCGCCAAACATGCTCATGTACACGGCCCAGCACATAGGGCATTTGGGAAAAAAGGCGATCAATACGCTTGTGACAATAGAAGGCAGGGACCTGGAAGTTTTTTTGATCCTGACCAGGGCACCGTCCCTCCTGGGTTCCTGTGCTTTATTGTCGCAGCAACAGGAAGGACTTGTTCCGGAAGTACTCATAAGCAGTGGATTTAAGGTTACAGAAAACAGGTATCCTATTTGGATTCCGGCTGCAATACAGCATAAAAGGAAGCGACCACACCCGCAGGACTGGTGCCGCCCTGGCCATCGGGATGCGGTATAGCTCGGGTTACGCTGCCGGTCATGGCCGGTACCTGGTGTACCCCGTTGGGTATCTGTGGCACCAGGTAGCATAAGTAATCATAAATCCAGAGCGAGCCGCTCACGATGCCTGTTCCCTGGAACCATAAAGTAGCCGGGCAGCCATACTGAACAGAGCCTTTGAGATCAAGCTCCCAGCCGGTATCGTAGATCTTACCGGTAATAGCGCCCGATTCGGCAATATTGATCTTGAGATTGGCCCTGCCGAATTCCAATGTGTCGAAATCCGCCGACAAGTCGGGATTGTTGAGCAGGCTCCGGTAAGTCCATAGACCGGAGCCGGGCTTGTGGGATGTGTTTGCCATAATTATGACGTTTGGTTTGGTGTTTGGTTACCTGTTGGTTCAGATAGTATAGTAAGGCGGCAGGATCGTAAAAGGAGGCAAAGGCGCTTCCCTGTTATAGACCATGACATCCGATGTTTGTTGTGCGATCACCGTGCCATCATACTTTTCGACCAGATACAACGCGCCGTCAATGCCAGAAGTGATGCCCCCGGTAGATACGATATTCCCGTCTTCTACAAATCTTACATTTTTGATCAGGTTAATGTCCGGATACTGCTGGTGTACTGAATCGATGGCCAGGAAATGGGTCGTCGCTTTTTTACCGGATAAAAGACCGGTCTTGGCCAGGGTGTACAAGCCTATGCAAACAGACATGATCGTCTTCTTTTTCGTACCCATTGCCTTGATCCAGGCAATCATCGCCGGGTCTACTTCAAGGTCAATAATGCCGGGAATCACGATCAGGTCGGGGACCGGGCAATTGGTAATGTCATACTGCGGCGTTATCGTCACTACTTTTCCTTCGCTGAGGATAGGGGCTTTGGTTGCCGCGACCGTATAGATCTGGTACCGGTTGTTGTTGTATGCGTTGGCCTTGAGGAATACATCGATAGGGCCATTCATGTCGACAGTTTCGACGCCGTTGTAGATAAGGACGGCGACCTTGATGGTGGACGTTTTCATAGGGTGCAATATGAAGTGTTATAGGTTTGGTTTAAGCAAAAACGGATAAGGCGGTTATTGGGACAGGACGGCCTTTTTGCTTTATGGTTGCTCAAAACTATCGTTTAAAAATGAGATAACACAGCCTCTTTACCGGCAATGAAAAAAACGGGTGAAAACCACTACTGCTACAGAGGGGGCACGAAAGAGGGGGTTGTACAGTATTGTCAGAATTGTATTTTAGCAGCCCGCAGATTACCACTGCAGCAACGTTATTCCAACCAAACATAACCCAACAACACATGACACAAGGCAACAGTAATCACTTCGATGTAGTGGTCATTGGCGGGGGCGCTATCGGCCTGGCCACAGCCTATCATCTCGGCAAAAGAAAAAGCAAGACACTGGTACTGGAACAGTTCGACTTTGGTAACCAATTGGGCAGCTCGGCCGGTGTTTCCCGGCAATTCCGTATCCCTTATCCCGAAGCGTATATGGTGCAAATGGCACTGGATGCACAACCTTACTGGGACGAATTGCAAAGCCATACTAAAAAACAATTGCGCGATAAAGTAGGTACGCTGTGGTTTGGCGATCCTGCAGTGCATTCGACCGAAGGCAACATCGCGGAAGCAGAACAGGCCTTAAAGGATTTGAATGTTCCCTATACTTCGCTTACGGCAAAGGAGATTGAGGCCAAATATCATTTCAGGAACCTGCCGGATACCTATACTGGCTTATTCCAGGCCGACGGTGCGAGCATCGATTTCAAAGCGACCATCGAAACTTTATATAAAGCGGGAAAACAAAGCCCTTATGTGACCCTGCAGGACCAGTCGCCCGTAATCGATATTCAGCAGGATGGTAAATTGTTTAAAATAGTGACGCCCAGGGAAAGTTATATCACAGAAAAGCTGGTGATCGCCCCCGGGCCTTATATCGACAGTGTGATCAACCACCTCCACTTTAAAGTTGCGGCTACTTACTGGAATATGTCTTCGGCTTACTTCAAAAAGACGGACCCTTCGATCCAATATCCTACCTGGTTTGTGTTCCAGAATGCAGTAGGGAAGAATGGCAACCAGTTCTACGGCTTTCCCGGTGTGATCTGGGACCATCCCGAATACATAAGGGTGGCGCCCGATTTCGTGATCGATCCTTTGGATAACCCGGACGAGCGTACTCTGGTACCCAATAAGGAGGAGCTGGCTTACACTTCTGAGTGGGTCAAAAACCATATGACAGGGCTTGATCCGGTCCCCCATTACACGTCTACTTGTCTTATAGCGCTCAGCAAGATCGCCAATAAAGAATTGCTGATCGACTTTGCGCCCTCTTATGTGCCCAATCACAAAAACATCGTGATCTATGCTACCGGCTGGGCCGCCAAGTTTACCCCTTTCCTGGGACAGATACTTACGGAACTGGCGCTGGACGGGCATTCGAAGTTTGATATCACGCCTTTCCAATTGGGATACCATTATTTCAAAGCTATTTAAACCAAATAAATAACCAAAACGATGAACAAGAACACCCCACTCAACAACGGCATGTCACCGGATATGAAAATCGAAGTGGCCATCATAGGCGCAGGCACATCGGGCCTGTACAGCGCTTACAGGCTCACGGACGATAAAAAATACAAAGCCAGCGAAGTGCAGATCTTCGACATGAGCACCCGCCTGGGCGGAAGACTCGAATCGGTGATCATGCCGGGCATGAACTTCTGGGGCGAGCTGGGCGGTATGCGTTACCTCACCTCGCAGGAGATCGTAACCACCCTGATCGAAGGCTACCCGCTTACCGAGCAGGACCCCAAGAAGCGGAAGCCGGTGCTTAAGGATAAAATGACACCGGTCGATTTCCCCATGGGTAACCCTTCCGAGTTGCTGTTCTACCTGCGCAAGCAACATTTTAAACAGGATGCCTGGAATGTAGCGCAGCGTTACGGCGAAAAGCTCGAAACCCGGTATTTCCTCAACGAAGACGACCTGGGCTTCAGCTCCGATCAATTGTTCAACAAGATCATCTATGAAGTGTTGATGGCCGATCCCTGGTTCGCCAAAAAATATGCCAAGAAGGTATCCAAAGGCCCGTCCCAATACGATTTCAACTTTATGCTCACCAGCAGAGATTGGGACGATATCAAGCCACAACTGACCTATTGTTTTAAAGGCTCGCCTTACGATGGCCGTAAAGTAAACGACATCGGTTTCTGGAACCTGATCAAAGACCAGGTATCGCAGGAAGGTTATGCCTTCGTGGCCAATGCCGGCGGTTATTATTCCAATACGATCAACTGGAATGCTGCCGAAGCCTTCCCATACATGGTGGGCGATTTTTCGGAGAACATTACCTACCGGACTATCGAAGAAGGGTATGACAGCATCGCTTACGCGCTGGCCAACCAGTATATGGATCAGAAAGGCGCTTGCATCTGGTCCGAAAATAAGCTCATCACTTTTACGAAAGAACATCCCAATAAGAAAACGCACAAGTATGAGCTTACCTTCCTCAACCTGCCTGCCAATAAGCAATGGAAAGTATATGCCAATACCATTATACTCGGTATGCCCCGCAAATCGCTGGAATTGCTGGACCAGGAAAACTTCTTCTTCAATGTGAACGAAAACAGCACCAGGGATAAGAATATCCGTTCGGTGATCATGGAGCCGTCGTTTAAGATACTGATGGGCTTTAAGCATCCCTGGTGGAAGCAGCTGGGCCTTGATTCGGGGCATTCCATCACCGATCTGCCCCTGCGCCAGTGTTACTATTTCGGTACCGACCCCGAAACCGATAATGCCATGTTGCTGGGCAGCTATGGCGATATGGAAACGGAAACCTTCTGGAAGGCCTTGTCCGATGATACCGTATTGTTCAAGGTGAGGGCCGCCAAATCCGCTTCACTTGCCGAGCTCAGGACCTTGAATAAGGTGCAGGCTACCCAATTGATGGTGGATGAAGTAATGTCGCAACTGCGGGAAGTGCATGGCAAAATGGTAGAGATACCGGAACCCTATGTTACTTACTTCCGCGACTGGACCGACGATCCCTATGGCGCGGGCTACCATGCCTGGAAAGCCGGGGTATCGGTAAAGGATGTGATGTCCTATATGCGCCAGCCCGATGCCAAAGAGCAGATCCATATCTGCGGCGAAGCTTATTCCGACCAGCAGGGATGGGTCGAAGGCGCTTTTTGCGTAGCCGAGAAAATGCTGCAGGAGCACTTTGGCCTGAAACGTCCGGAGTGGCTGAGTAAGGACTATTACCTGGGTTGGTAAACAGGATAACTGCCGGTTTGATAACGATAAGGGCAGCGCCGGTGCCTGCCCTTATCGTTATTTGATGTTTTAAAAGGACAATGCAAATTCCTTTGCAAAATCAGCGAACTTTCTGGGAGATAATTCCGGTTTGTGCTGCTGGTAATTTTCCCAGAGGATACCGTTTTTTACCGCCTGGCCCATCTCTACATAATTGCGCGCAAGCTCTTCGGAAAGACCCGCCTGGAGCATACCTTCCAATGCCTGCTCGTCGCTGAAGGCCACCCAGGGAAGTTCGGGTTTGCCTATTGCTGCGCCTAGTAAGCGGGTTGCCGCTTCCGCAGTTAATTCTTCACTGGCAACATAACGTACACTTTTACCAGTAATAGGTTGTTGCATAATTGTTGCAGCCGTATCGGCAATATCTGCCGGGTGTACCATCACGATAGCGGTCGACGCGGGATAGTTGGCCCCAAGAATACCGGCCTGCTTGATCATAGCCACATTACCATAAAAATTGGTGTAGAAATTACCTGCCCGCAGGTGGACGATGGCAACATCTTCAAGTGTATTGAATGCGCCTTCCAGGTCGTGTAAGCCTTTGATAGGTCCTGTACCACCGGGCAGGTGGGCGCCGATGCTACTCAAGTTCACAACTTGCTTTACACCCGACGCCTTGATCGCATCGATATACACCTGCGCTGCCTGGTTATAGTATGCCCGGTAATCGGTGGTGGTATAATGGGGCGGTACCATGGTGTAAATGGCATCGGCACCGGTAAAGGTCCGGGTAAGAAAGGCCACATCATCGATGGAACCTATAGCGGCAACAGCACCTAGCGCTTCGATGTCTTTGGCTCTTTCGGGCTGGCTGGAAATAACCGTTACCTGGTGGCCGGCTGCAAGTAATGATTGGGCAAGGGGTTTGCTGATATTGCCTAATGATCCTGTGATTACAAATTTCATGTCTTTATGATTTTTAATTATCAGAATGCAAAGCTATCTTTGTGCTTACTTTTATACAAGTACTTACCCCAAAGTATGTACACATGACCAGGATCAAAGAAAGCTCGACACGCAACCACAATAAGCATGTAACCATGACCTGCCCGGTCAATTATGTAATGGATAAAATAGGCGGCTATTGGAAGCCCATCATCCTGTACCAATTGATGAATGGTCCCAAACGTTACGGAGAACTAAAAAGGGCTATCCCAGCTATTACGGAGAAGATGCTGATCCAGCACCTGAAACAACTGGTAGCCGACGACCTGATCATCAGGAAGGCGGAACCGGTTATCCCGCCTTCTGTAACTTATTGCCTGAGCCCTGCCGGGGAAGAGCTTGGCGACATGATGGAGGCCATGGTAGCCTGGGGGCTGCGGCACAATAAATCTGCCCTGTCAGAACAAGCACTTACAGAAGCCTGATATGCCTTCACCTCCTTTGTATTAAAACGCCTCATCAATCAGCTCCTTATTGAGGAAAGCGCCTGCCATGGAACCTGCTGCTACGGCGTTGGCCACGGAACGAAGCATGGTAGTATTATCGCCTGCGGCATATACGCCGGATACCGTTGTCCTTTTAAGATCATCGACCTGGATATAACCCTCTTGCGTGATGGCACAGCCCAGTGCCTGCGGTATATCGCTTTGTTGTTTAAACTCCGGCCTGGCATAAATAGCTTTAAGATTATGACTGCTGCCATCTGTAAACTCCAGCCTGCTGACATGCCCTTCTTCAGTCGCGATAGACCTGATCGTCTTTTCGATCACGTCGATATGATGCCGGACCAGCAAGGAACGTTGGGCTTCAGATAAGGTGCTGCTGCCATTGGTAAAAACCGTAAGCTCCCTGGTCCATTGCGCGATCAGCCTGGCTTTCTCAAAAGCCATATCGCCGTTGGCCAGAATGCCGGTAGGCTGGTTGCGTACCTCGTAGCCGTGGCAGTAAGGGCAATGCAATACCGAGATACCCCATGACTCGGCATACCCTGGTATATCAGGCATAATATCTTTGATCCCTGTTGCGAACAAAAGTTTTTTAGCGATGAAGGCAGTGCCCAGCGATACTTCCACACGAAAGCCTTCGGCTGTCCGGCTTGCCTTATCCGCTTTGTCTTCCAGGAAGCTGATTGTCGGATAAGCTTCCAGTTGTTTCCTGCCTTTAGCGGCAATACCCAGTGGAGGTTCGCCATCCTGTGTCAGGAAATTGTGGGAATGCGGTGTTTGCCTGTTACAAGGATCACCACTATCGATAATAAGGACCTTCCGTAAGGCACGGCCAAGGGACATAGCTGCGGATAAGCCGGCATAGCTGCCGCCTATAATAATAACATCATAAATAACGGGCTCTTGCATAAGATAGCTGTTTTGCGAACGGACGATACCAGGCAAAGACAGTCCGGCAAGGCCCAGGCTTGTATCCCGGATAAACTTCCTCCTGTTGTATGTGCCGTTCATGTGAATATTTTCGAACATTGCAAATGCAATTCAGTTGCAATATTAGGAAATAATTTTCAAATGCAACTCAATTGCATTTATTTTTTTCAGGAGAAAGAATAGTAAAAAAGACCAGCCCGGCCTTCCTAGCAGTGTAACCGTATTGTCTGTACATGGCCCCAGGAAAGGGCCGCAACCAGCATTAAGGATAATTAACCGGAATTAACCTTGCTTAACCTCTTTTGTATAAAGCTGCATTTATGTTTGTACCTGTTAAAAAAGTAAATACTAACCATTGAAAAAAGCACAACATGAAAAAGAACAGATTTCTACTATTGACCGCATGGCTGCTCCTGGTAAGCATTTCGGAGCTTAAGGCACAACGCTATGTCGATTTGGGTTTCAGTATTCTTTCGCCCGCAAACGGAACGATCATCGATAACGGCGACAGTAGGGTATTCCAGATGCAGCTCATCAATAATGGCCCCGACACTTTCAGGACCACAGATACGATGTATATTTTCGGGAGCCTGCTGAACCTGCCTGGTAATGGCTTATTGAAAGGTTCCGCCAGCCAGGCCATACCTCCCGGTGTCAGCGCGGCCATACAATTTTCGGGGCCTTTAGGTACTGTGAATAGGATGGAAGCTACCGATACCACGATGGAACTTTGCATCAGCCTTGTAACAGGTAATCTTATGGCTCCCCCTGTCGCAACCGAAGCACTGGATACTATACCCCTCAACAACAAAGCCTGTGTAACACTTATTTTCAAAGGAAAACCAACCGGGATAACAGGCAGGAATACCGCAACGCAAAGCAGCCTGAAGCTGTATCCCAATCCTGCCAGGGATAAAGTGACCTTTGCTATCTCTCTGCAAACGGACCAGGAAGTAAAAGCAACAATAAGAGATATGACGGGAAAAACGGTAATGATGAACGATTATGGCAGAAGGAAGGCCGGGCAAATTGCTCTTACGCTGGATATATCCCGGTTGTCAACAGGTATGTACAGCATGGAAATCCAAACCGCAGAACAGGTGCAAACCGGGAAACTGATGATCCGGTAACGATTGTTTTTTGACTATCCAGTATCAGAAGTCCGGGCCTTAGCGGCGCCGGGCTTTTTGTTATATCACCCCCCGGTTTCCCGATTGTGAAAGCGATGGGTAAGTGTTACAGTCAACAGCCACAACGCTACAACCCTTAACCGGTAAGGATTAGCGGTGGCATTGTCAGGTCGTTGTCACTGATGCCTTGCTGCCCTGTGACAGAACTTTTACAAAAGAATTTCCCGATTGTGTAAACCCTCCTTTTACTGCCGCTCTACCTTTGCCGCCGATACCAAAAGCCCAAACCAACCGGTACCCTTCAGACAACTGTTTATTCAAAACCGATTCAAAATTTATGATCCCAAAATTACACTACGTTGTACTATTCTTTACCTGCATGGCCCAGCTTGCCTTTGGGCAAACAGGAAACATCAAGGGCACGGTCACTACATCGGATGGCCAGGGCGCCGGGCTGGTAACCGTAAATATCCTGGGCATGAGCAAAGGAACAATGACCGATAAAAAAGGAAGTTATGAACTTAAAAATATCGCAGAGGGTACTTATACCCTTACGGTGACTTTAATAGGTTCCGAAAAGCAGGAACAGTATGTGGAAGTGGCAGCAGGAGAAACAGCTATCGCCAATTTTCTGCTTAAAGAAAATAAAGCACAGCTGCAGGAAGTAGTGGTATCGATGGCAAAGCCGAAGATCAATACCATCGTGGCTAAAATGCCATTAAAGAACCTGGAAAATCCACAGGTCTATAATACCGTTTCGCTGGAAACCATGAAGCAACAAGGGATTACCAGCTACGACGATGCCTTCAGGAATGTGCCGGGTATCAACAGGACCTGGGAATCGACCGGCAGGGCAGGTGATGGCGCTTCGTATTTTGCATTAAGGGGCTTTGAAGCTCAGCCTGCGCTTATTAACGGCTTACCGGGGCTTACCAGCGGCAACCTGGACCTGGCCAATGTAGAAGAGATCCAGGTAATCAAAGGGCCTTCCGCCACTTTGTTTGGCGGCGGTTTTTATGCTTACGGCGGGATGATCAATACCATTACCAAGAAACCTTATTTCGATTTTGGCGGGGAAGCTACTTATAATATCGGCAGCTTCGGACTGAACAGGGTTTCGGCCGATATCAATACGCCATTGAGCAAAACGGAGAAGATCGCTTTAAGGGTCAATACGGCTTATCATACGGAGAATAGTTTCCAGGATGCCGGCTTTAAGAAATCGTTCTTTATCGCGCCTTCCCTTACTTACGAAGTAAATGACCGGCTTTCGTTCCAGGTAATGACGGAGATACTGGAGGAAGAAAGGGCCGTGGCACCGGTGTTTTTCCACTCCGACAGGGCTACACCCTTGCAGTATAAGGATATTAAGGCGCTGGGGCTTGATTACAACCAGTCTTTTACCAATAACGAGTTAAGTATAAAGAACCCCAGGTTTAACCTGCAGGCCCAGATGCTGTATAAGCTCTCCGGCGCCTGGACCTCCCAAACAGTGCTTTCCAGAGGTTCGGCAAAGTCGAACGGTTATTATTCTTATATATGGGACGATGCAAACAGGGATAACTACTTTGACCAGTATTTTCACAAAGAGCAGCAAACGACTACCACCACCGACTTTCAGCAAAACTTCAATGGCGACTTTAAGATCGGGAACCTGCGCAACCGTTTGCTGATCGGAGTCGATTTCTTCCATCGTAATGTAGTCAACAATGGTTCCGGCTGGGCCACCGTAAGAAAGGTAACGCCGCAGCAAGCCGAAGTAAGCTATATCGATCCGGGTACGGGAGATACCATTCCACCCGTGTACTTATCCCAGGGCCTGGTCGATCGGGCACTTGCCGGAACCCAGAGCAGTAAGAGCAATGTGAGCAACAGTTCTTACAGCGCTTATGCATCGGATGTATTGAACATTACGAAAGGCTTACTGGTTATGGCTTCCTTAAGGGCCGATTATTTTGTGTCCAACGGAGAAAAGAGCACTACCGAAGATGATTTTAACCAATTCGCATTATCGCCAAAGCTGGGCATCGTCTACCAGCCTGTTTTGGATAAGGTATCCTTTTTTGCCAACTACATGAATGCTTTCGTGAATGTAGCACCCAGGCCCGTAGCCGATGCCGATGGCAGCAACACCAGGGTAAAGTCGTTTAAGCCGGAACATGCCAACCAATGGGAGATAGGGGTAAAAACTAACTTGCTCAACGATAAGCTGAACATTACCGTTTCTTATTACGACATCAGGGTGGCAGACCGGGTGTACCCCGATCCGCTTAACCCCAACAACTCGTTGCAGGGTGGCGAAGTAGGCAGCAAAGGCTTCGAGATCGACCTGAATGCCCGTCCGGTACCGGGTTTAAGCCTTATTGCAGGCTATAGCCACAACAGTACCAGGATACTTACAGGAGCGGCGAACGATTTTTACAACCAACCGGGGCGCAGCCCGGGTGGGCAGGGTCCCCAGGACCAGGCCAATGTATGGGCCAATTATAAGTTCGGCAACGGCGCCCTGAAAAATTTCGGCCTGGGCCTTGGCGGTAACTATGCCGGCGAATACAAGGTTATCGATAACAGTGTTACGGGGGTGTTTTCCCTGCCCAGCTATGTGCTGCTCAATGCCAGCGTATTTTACAATGCCGGCCGGTATCGGGCAACTTTTAACCTGAACAATATTACCAACAAAGAATACTATATAGGATACTGGTCGGTTAATCCGCAGCGGCCCAGGAATTTTACCCTGAGCCTTTCTTACAAGTTTTAACCTTTGCTGGGGTTGAACATTCCTGGTATATTCCTGTTCCGGGATGCATGAGTAGTAAAGGGCGTACAACGATGTACGCCTTTTTCGGGTGCTCTTTATTTTTACTGTATTTTTGCGGCGACAAATGAATACAGACAACGATAATATGCGCCTGGCCAAGCGTATGGCCGTACTGGGCTTTTGCTCCAGGAGGGAAGCCGATAGCTATATCTTAAAAGGCTGGGTAAAGGTGAACGGCCAGGTGGCTACCGAAAAAGGCCAAAAGGTTACGGAAAAAGATGTGATCACCCTAAGTCCTCAGGCACAGCAGCAGCAAAATAACCGGGTCACTATCCTATTGCATAAGCCGGTGGGCTATGTAAGTGCACAGCCCGAAAAAGGTTATAAAGCGGCAGCGGAGCTGATCGTGCCGGAAAATCAATGGACGGAAGATAAAAGCCATATTCGTTTTTCCGAATTTCATAAATACGGCCTGGCCCCTGCGGGAAGGCTGGATATAGATTCCGTAGGCTTATTGGTGTTGACGCAAGATGGCCGTATAGCTAAACAATTGATCGGGGCTACCAGCGGCATCGAGAAAGAGTACCTGGTAAGGGTTACCGGTAAAATAGCGGCTAATGGTCTCCGCTTGCTCAACCATGGCCTGAGCCTGGATGGCGAAAAGCTGCGGCCCGCTAAAGTAACCTGGCAGAATGAAGACCAATTGCGTTTTATATTAAAGCAGGGAAAAAAGCGCCAGATACGCCGTATGTGCGAACTGGTAGGCCTGCATGTCGTTGGTCTCAAACGCATCAGGATGGGTAATGTACAATTGGGCAAACTACCTCCTGGCAAGTGGCGTTACCTCCGGAACGATGAATCATTTTAGATAGTGTTATTTCTCGCAGCGGCAATGCGAAAGAGAAAACACCATTATTGTTCCATTTGTTCTTATCTCCTTTATGCCTTTGTGTCTTTGTGTGAACAAAACACAAATAATTGCTTTATATCGCTGCAGCATTGCGTTGCTGCGAGTAAATAACAGAGCATACGCCTTGCTTCACTCCTCATGGTTCGACTCCACTTACCATGACCTTAGTTATAAGTTACGCTTGAAATTTTTGTCTGTCTGAGCGGAGCGGAGTCGAAGCACGACAAAAATTTTCTGCCTTACCCTTCGACTCCGCTCAGGGTGACCCAGGCGGGTGCGCCTGGGTTTTCGTGTCATTATTACCTTTTCTGTCCTCTTTAGCCCTTGCCAGTTTGCCATACAGGCGAACACACTATTTATCCTAGGATTTCGACATTCGTCTTTTTTGTGGTTGTAGCGTATTTCTTCCGGGAATAGCAGGAATTGCAATTTCTGTTTGCCACTGTAATAAACATAGACCTAAATCATCTTTACGAAATTATTCTTCCTTCTGCAAAATAGTTTTATCATTCCCAATTGTAAACCTTGCTGATGATCTCCATGCGCAAACTATCAATACAGGCCTTTCTCTTTAGCAGCTGTGAGCTAGTCACCTTCACCACATTGGCGCAAGGAGACAAAGCTGCGAGACCTGTTCACTATCGCCCTATTTATCCTATCTTTAATAATAGCCAGGCCCCAAAGAGTGTCTTTAAAGTGAAGATGATCTGCAATCGCAAACAATCAATGCAAAGAAATTAGCCCTCATCCGCATTGGATAAGGGCTAAGGATTATTGTAAAAGCATCATGAATGACGCTTATAAAATGTGTTTCTTGTCTTCCTTTTTAGCCTTTTTATCTGCTCTTTTTTCTTTCAGATTTTTATCGGCCTTCTTTTTGACTCCTTTCTGTACAGATTTTTCTTTTGACATATTTTGTATTTTCTGTAAGGTAGTTCATTTACAAGACTAATGCTAACATTTAACATCGCGCTTAAGGTGGATGCCAATAAAAGTGTTATTCCTATCAATAGATACAATTAGGAGTTACCTTAATATAAGTTTACCTTTCCTGTATGAAAAAAAAAACCAATGAAATGGTTTCCGAGCTCCTGAAAATCAGGTTGGGCGAATACCTGATTTTAAAGCACAGACCATTGAGAGAATCTTTCGATTTAAATGGGAAAGTAAATGGCTATTACATACATTTCAGTAAAGACAACCCTGCTGCAATATTAGGGAGGCTCAACATGGATAAAAGGAACATCGTTCACTTTAAACGGGTAGATGGTGATGAGCTAATAGAAAATTTAAAAAGCCACTTTAATTCGTGATTGCCCGCCTGTGTGATAAAGATTATTCTGTTAGCGCAATCAAATGCTTCAATCAAATGCTATGAGTTATAAGAAATCTACCTTGATCTTTAATGACTATGATTGGACAGCCCGGCCGGATGGTGATCCGAAAATAGCAGGGTCCTTGGACGATACTATGTTCAATAGACGTAATGGATATGAAGTGATTTACATCATTAACGAACTAATGATTTTGTGGAACTTTCTTCACCTAAGAGAGGGGCAAAAGATGGAGCGAATGATCAGAATGAAGTTACCATTCAATATGGTAGACCAGATAGCAGTAAAATACTGGATCTATGATAACTGGACAAAATATTAGCCTAAACAATGTTGCAAACCTGTCCTGGCAAGTACTGTATCTTACACAGTTTTTGAAGAGATAAGGAAACAATACAAATGTGTCTTTTATAATCGCAAATTGCTTTCTCAAAGTTTGGCTATGGATAGTCCATTCTGTGTTCAATTAATAGCGCAGCCTGAAATTCAAGAATAGCATTAATGTTACCACCGACCGGCCATTTTTTTAAATAGTCAAAGGAAGCCTGATACGTTATAGGCCCTGGTAATATTGATTAGGAAGATTGATGAAATAAGCTTAGCTTACATAAATGAAAAAACTCTCCGATGAATCTATCGTCAAAATTCTAGGTATCACTTTAGAAGAGTATAAGGCATTAAGTCATAAGCCACTGAAAACATTCCTTGACTTGCAAGGAAACATAAGAGAGTATTACATCCAGGTAAGCACTAATAATGATCCTGAAGTACTCAAGAAACTGAGTATGGACAAACGGAATTTAGTCAGGTTCAAGCCAGAAGATGTTAGGAAGTTAAATCTGCTCAAAGAACGGCATTGAACGTAAATTCATAATGTTGGGAAGGGGCCCTATCGCAAAATAATAATCCACTCCCGATCGTTTTTCATTTCCCCCATGGTCATAAAACCAGTTGGCATCAATATTAGTGAAGCTACAGGATTGGCGGCTGATAAATCAAGTAATTTTTGAGTCTTCTGAAAAGGGAAGTGGTATTGATTTTTTGGGGATTAAAGGTGGCAAAGGTATAAGCAATAACAAGCCGGGTTCAAAACCCGGCTTGTTATTGTGTCGTATCTATTGGTTAGATTTTTAACGGAAGGTAGAGACACGTTTCTGTTTAGTACATAAACGGGTATTGTCCATTGAAGTAAATCTTCAAAGCACATTCCGGCAATGACGAATACTAGTAGGTTACATTTGGGATATTACCTTCATTTTTATGATATCCACCATTTCTTTTCAGATATGATAGTCGATAACTTTATGTTCAGTCTTTCAATGTCACCGGGCCAGGTGAAAATTTCTATGGCATCATCCGCCAATATTAATTTTACTATTTGATCCTGCCTGTTTATTGTTAGTATCTCGAATACATCGATATCATTTTTCCTGCTCTCATCAAATTTATCCTCCGGCTTTCCATTGGAAGGAAACCTTGTTAAAATATTACCTACTTTCAATTGGTCCAACTGTTCGGGGGTTACTAGTTTTATTTGCATAGTATGTTTTGAATTAATAAGCTACTCTCAGCAATGCCGGTTTGGCAACCTTTATGATTCTCAACCACTGGAACAAGAGTATGATAGGATAAACGGGGTCAATTTCATGCCAGCGATTACCAAAATTGATAGAGGAAGGATGTTTGTGGTGGTTATTATGGTACGACTCTCCAAGCATCAAAATGTCGACCAACAACAGGTTGCGGGAGGCGTTTTTCAGTCTGAAGTTCTTATAGCCGTATTTGTGAGCAAACCAGTTGATGATAGCGCCATGAAAGGGGCCCATCAGAATGACTAAGGGTAATAGTATATAAAGCCAGGGAGATGATGAGAACCAGATAAAAAATAAAATGTAACCCAAGGCCCAAAGTACTTTAGACGTTTTTGAATTAGCCCATTTTTCGAATCCCGGCCATTCCGGCAAATTTTTAGTAAAACGTCCGTCCACGGCCATTTTACCATTTAGAATACTGACGTATATTCTTTTTGTCCGCCACATCATACTAAACAGATTAGAGGAAAAGTTGGGAGAATGGGGATCTTTTGCTGTATCGGTATATGCATGGTGCATACGGTGCATTATAGCATAGGCACGGGCGCACATATAAGACGCCCCCTATGTTATGTAGGAAAATACAAAGAAAAACTGTTCCCAGAATTTGCTCATGGTAAATGCATGATGGGCGGCATACCGGTGCTGGAAAAAGGTTTGAGAGAATAAAGAGAGATACCATATCCCGATGAAAAAAAGGAGAATTGTCATAAAATCAATTTTTGATGAACAATTGAACGCAGAAATTGATTTTAGAAGAAGCCACTTACATTGAGATCAATAAAGAAGTAGGGACTGGAAGAAAGGATTTGCTGTATTCGAATCTCATTAAAGGTAATCTATTTTTTGTTAAGGTGAATGCAATGTTGCAGTCTTATCATAGTAATATAGTGGTTAATAAATAAAACAGCGCATATCGAAAAGAATGGTTACCTTCACCAAAGTATTAACAGTGGCCACTTGCTCCATCCTGATCTGTATTCCTTCTCTTCTCTTCAGACCTTGTTCTTCTAGCCATTTTCGGTTCACTTTTATTTGCATTTATGCACATCTTTGTCAGTAACTTAACTACGGCTACTTCCTTAAAGCAACTTAGGAACCTTTTTTCTGAATTTGGCAGTGTCAAACAAGTAATGATTATCAGAGAAAGCAGGGCCGTTGAGCCTCATATCTTTTGTTGGATTATTATGAAAGAACGGGTAGATGCTGTAAGGGCTATCAAAAGCCTGAATGGAAGCAAGTTTATGCAACAAATCATTATGGTCAGTGAAGCGCTGCTTATAGCTTGATTCTTAACCAACTTAATCTTTAATCGTGCCTATAAAAATAACAACACCTCAACAGGTAGCACAGTTGCTTGCCGGTGATGTTATTCTTAAATGTCCACTGAGCGAAGAGCCCGGAAGTATGACCGATATACAGTACCCCAAAGGCATTGAAGCTTATGAGATTCGTCATATTAATGCCAACAATCAAATGGTAGAGCTCGTTATAACAGCCGGATCCCGTATCCAGTTTGCTTCACCAGGGGATGTAGGCCGCCTGTTTATAAAGTCTGATCATCTAATTACCGAAAAGCTGTGGTGGCTACAATAAATGATACGATAGACAAGCTAAATCATTAAGTCTTTCTATCTGCCTTAAATTACCTTACACATCAATTGCATTTTCTAGTCCTTATGGTCCCTATATAGAATGAGAAAGACAGGGAATTCAAATATCCTGTCTTTTTTTGCAATGCAGAAGGACCACAGGTGAATTACTCCAAAACCGGTATTTATGATAAAACCAAAGCATCATCATTATAAAGACGCAGCCAAGTATTTTGAAAATGCTGCCAAACATTATCACTCGGCCCATAAAGAACACCAGGCCGGTAATGAGGAGAAAGTTAAGGTGCATGTGCAAGCGGCTGCGGAGAGCATTGTCAAGGCGCAACAACATGCAGTTGACGCCACCATTCAACATTAATACCAATTAAAGTTTTGGCCTGTAGAGGGAGAACTATACGGGTTTATGTAACATCATTACAAGACGGCTTCCATAGAAATGAGCATATGAAGACACTAGAATTCAGATACAACATATTGCAGAAGGCTACATTTTATACAGGTTCCAACCTGTGCATGCAGATAGCGTTTGAAGCTAAAGTAATTGCAATGCTTGGAGACAGGTTAGATTTCGTAATTGACAATGGCGGGCTATGCTCTGTTCATGTCGATAGATCTGGGAAATATTATACCGGAAATATAATCGGAAGCCATGTTATTCTTGGCAAGTTCAGAGAGGAAGGATTTTTTAACAGGTTCGACCTGAAGTTTTAATAAGTTTCCTTTTGATAGTCCAATTCTAGTGTAAATAGACTATCTTCACAACATGATAGAACGTGTTGTATTTGGAATGCTAAACAAAGCAAGAGACATTTTGAACAGGTTAATATTTAACCTTAAACTATCGAAAAATAAGGGGAAGTTAGACAAACAGCTTTCATCTCTGTTAAGTAATATCCACTAAATCGCAAAGAGCCACCATAAAACGGTGGCTCTTTGTACATATACAGCTTCATAGTATAGACGCCTCTTTGATCGGCCATAATGTTTTCCTCTATGCCGTCTTTATAAAGCCTGACTTCAATATTCATCTCCACGTCTTCACAGGCTTTAACACAATACCAGTTATGAAATCATATACATCGGTACCTATCTGGACATTCCGGAGGGTTTGACCATGCTATTCCGGCATTCGATGACCAGGAAAAGTACTAACTATCAATAGTTTTTATAGTCAACTGGCTACGTAATCTATTCGTCAAGGCCTTCGGAATATCTATGCTACTAACGAGTGTTTTATTGCGTAAAATACTCGTTAATAGTTGCCAAATCTTCGGTGAAATACTTCGACATTTGCACGCTCAGGCTGACCTGCGTTATAACGCGTTCTTACTTCAATCTGCTGCTAATCCTGTTGCGTGTCAGGTTTAGGGCAAACAGTGATATGATTTGAGGATTATTGCGGAATACAATAGCTAGCCCAACCTGGTAGATAGCGGCAGCGTCTGTTAACGACATATGCGCGCTACTATCATGAAATCACGCTTGGCCTTTTTACTCTTTTATTGTGGATTGCTTATCCCTGCACCGGCAACAGCATCCGATACCACAAGAGTATTGTTCATCGGCAATAGTTTTACTTATGTAAATATGGTGCCGGATATCATCAAAGGTTTGGCCCAACAAGGCAATATTCCCATGAGGTATGCCATGCATGCGCCCGGAGGTGCTACAGTGGGTGATCTGGCACAAGGTACTTATGCACATATGGAAAACCCCGAAGTATACAACCTCATCCGGCAGGGCAATTGGGATTATGTAGTGCTACAGGATAACCAGGGCCGCTTTATACGGGAGTATGGTGTTTTCAGCCCTTCGGCCAGGACTATAGAAGGACACAAGCGTATCCAGGATTCCACGCTGCATTATAATCCCTGCGCCACTATGATCTGGTTTAGCGGATGGGCTTTCAAAAGCGGGGCGCCTCCTTATGGCAATACCGGTATCGAGCTTATGGACCGGATCGATGCCAATTATAAATTCATGAACGATTCGCTGCACCAGATCATAGCACCTATCGGCTCGGCCTGGAAAAGGTCTGTTATCGCCAATCCAGGTGTCGACCTGTGGGATGCCGATGAAGCACATGCTTCGCTTAGCGGAAGTTATCTTACTGCGGCTGTTTTGTTCAGTTCTATTTTCAAAAGAGATCCGGGACCGCTGGCATCCAATAGCGGGCTGAGCGCCGCACAGGCAGCAGAGTTCCGCAGGATAGCCTATGAAACATTTATTGATAGCTTTGCCCGTGATAACGAAGAAGCTTTTACCTTACCTTTATCTTATACTGCAGGGGCTTTGGTTACTACTGGAGGGTACACCAGCTACGAGTATTATAAAGACGGCGCATTGATCGCTACTACTGCAGGCAATAGCTATACCACGACTGCTAACGGCTGTTTCCAGGTAATTGCAAAAACAAGTAACGGTTGCTATCGCCGTTCCCGTCAACTTTGCCTGCAACCTACTTCCTTATCCGAAGTAGCGAAGGAAGAAAATATATTCAGGGTTTATCCCAACCCGGCCCGGGATTATGTTATGCTTTCCGGCAATGATAAAAAACTGCCGGTATGGGTAACGATGTATGATTTACAAGGCAGACAAGTGTACCACGCTATGACAAAGGAGGAGCAATACAGGGTAGACCTGAGCGGCCTGGCTCCCGGATCTTATTTCATCCGCATCCAGACCCTGGCGCGGTCCTGGAAGACTACGTTGGTGGTAGTACGTTAAGGTTTTGTGCTGCTATAAATTGCAAAAGCCTGTTCCGGCGGGAACAGGCTTTCTAAAAAAGTAACTGATCGTTACTGGTACAGGCCCAGCAGGTCTTTGAATTGATAACCCTCCGTAAACCGGTCTTTTCCCAGTTTCTTATGCTCCGATAAGCCCCAGAGTAAAAATTCAGCCAGGAAAGAACGGTCCGCAGCCGGGATATCAGGCTGGTATTTTTGCAGGATTTGCTGCAAGGGTGCAATCTCCGCCAATAATTTCTGGTATTCTTCTTCGGAAGCATCGTCCAGGAGTTCCAGTTCATTTTCGGTAAACCAGTCCATAAGCTCGCGGTAAGGGCTTCTTTCTTTGGGACGTTCCAGCTTTTCGATTTTGGGAAAGTAAGCAGCGAAAAGCGTACGGATCGCATTACCGATCAGGTGCGTAGCCACTGTAGCAGCGCCTTCCTGCTCGCCTTCATATACCAGTTCTATTTTCCCCGTAATGGCGGGAATAATACCCATGAAGTCGGAGAGCCTTATGGAGGTCTTCGTAAGGCCGGCGCCCAGAGCCCTTCTTTCGGCGGTACTCAACAGGTTTTCAAAGGCCGTGATGCTCATCCTGGCACTTACGCCGCTTTTGTAATCGATATACTCGCTGATCCGGGCCTCAAAGCCTATCTGTTCTATCAGGTCTTTGGCCAAAGAAGGCACATAGATCGCTTCGCTTTGACGGCCGTCGAGGTTGGCCTCCTGTTCGGTGATCGTACGGGCTATCTGTACCGTTTCAGGATAATGGGTCAGTATCTGAGAACCTATCCTGTCTTTTAACGGCGTTACGATACTACCCCGGTTGGTATAGTCTTCGGGATTGGCGGTAAACACAAATTGCAGGTCCAGGGGCATCCTTACTTTAAAGCCACGTATCTGTATATCCCCTTCCTGGAGTATGTTGAACAAGGCCACTTGTATCCTGGCCTGCAGGTCGGGCAATTCGTTGATCACGAAAATGCTGCGGTTGGCGCGGGGAATCATGCCAAAATGGATCACGCGATCGTCGGCATAAGACAATTTCAGCGTAGCTGCCTTTATCGGGTCGATATCGCCGATGAGGTCGGCCACGGTAACGTCGGGAGTAGCCAGTTTTTCATAAAAACGCTCGTTGCGGTGCAGCCAGGCTATGGGCGTATCATCGCCCTTTTCTTCGATAAGGTCTTTGGCATAACGGGAGATCGGTCGCAGGGGATCGTCGTTGATCTCGGAGCCGGCCACATAGGGAATCCACTCGTCGAGCAAGTTTACCATCAGCCTGGCCAGTCTTGTTTTAGCCTGGCCGCGAAGGCCCAAGAGGTTAATATTATGACGGGATAAAATGGCTCTTTCCAGTTCGGGGATAACGGTGTTTTCAAAACCCCATATGCCTTCAAAAGCGTTTTCCCCTTTGCTGATCTTCTCACGGAGGTTATTTCTTAATTCGTCTTTAATGCTTTGGGATTGGTATCCCGCTTTTTTCAAAGCGCCTAATGTTTTGATATGTTCCTGATTCATGTATTTACTTTTGGAGGGAATGCTTTTTATTTAATCCTTTTTTTGCGGTTGGTTTCATAATCTTCAAATATCATTTCTCCCAGGCCTTTCAGGCCGGTATAGAAAGCCTTGCCCTGGTTGGCTTCGGTAAAATAATTGACGAACTGCTGCAGGTAAGGGTCGCTGGCAATCATAAAGGTAGTGATGGGGATATGCAGCTTGCGCGCCTGTTGCGCCATATTGTAGCATTTGTCCACAATATAATCGTCGAGGCCCACACTGTTCTTGTAATAAGTGCCGTCCTGTTCCCTGATACAACTGGGCTTGCCATCGGTGATCATGAATATCTGCTTGTTGGTATTGCGCTTGCGACGCAGCAGGTCCATCGCCAGTTGCAGACCGGCTACGGTATTGGTATGGTAAGGACCTACCTGCAGATAAGGCAGATCTTTAATGGCTATGGTCCAGGCATCGTTGCCGAATACAAGGATATCAAGGGTATCTTTAGGATAGCGTGTAGTAATCAGCTCGGCCAACGCCATGGCTACCTTTTTGGCCGGGGTAATACGATCTTCACCATAGAGGATCATGCTGTGGCTGATGTCGATCATCAGTACAGTACTCATTTGTGCCTTGAATTGCGCATCTTCCACCACCAGATCCTGCTCGGTCAGCTTAAAGGCATCGGTGCCGTTATTGACCTGGGCATTCTTCAGGCTTTCGGTAAGGGAAATACGATCGAGGCCATCGCCGAAATGATATTCCCTGAATTCGCCGGTATGCTCGTCGCCGCTTCCTGCATATTTGGTTTTGTGATTGCCCGAACCGTTCTTTTTCAGGTTACCGAATATCTGGTTCAGAGCTTGCTGCCTGATGGCTCTTTCGGTTTTGGCTGTAATGCCTAAGCCGTTGGAGCCATCGTCTTTTACTTCTTCCCTGATATAACCTTTCTTTTTCAGGTCTTCGATAAAATCGTCGATCGTATAATTTTCGTCGGTGAGCTTATATTCCAGGTCAAGCTCGCGCAGCCAGTCCAGCGCCTCGTCGAGATCGCCTGAAGTATGGGTAATAAGTTCGGTGAAAATTTCGAAAAGCTTGTCGAAAGGGGATATATAAGGCGCTTCATACTCTTTGAATATAAAGCCTTTCTTCCTTGCGTTTTCCATAATTGCCGTAAAATTAAAGTATCCGGTAACGTTGCTGTATAAATTTTGTATGTACAAGTATAAAGGAAGCATTATGCGCCCGCTTGCGGAAATAATTGAGGTATGCAACTAATGATTTAAGTAATTATTTCCGTATTTATTTATAAAGCCGTTCAATAAGCCCATTAAATATAAGTGCTGAGCCTGCTGTGTAATTGAAATACCTTTGCTTCCTCAAATGGCACGTTCAATCTTCTTCATTATCAGCCTGTTGTTTTGTTGCAATCTCCAGGTGGCCCGGGCACAGACGGATTGGAAGTTCGTGACCGAAAAGGAAGGAATAAAGGTTTATTCCCGGTCGGTGACGGGCTCCAAGGTAAAGGCGCTTAAAGTGGAATGTACCCTCAATACCTCGCTATCGGCCCTGGTCACTTTGTTGCTGGATGTGCCTGCGACAACCCAATGGGTGTACCATACCAAATCCTGTGTCCTGCTCAAACAAGTTTCACCCGCCGAGCTTTTCTATTACTCGGAAGTCAATTTACCCTGGCCGCTGGAGAACCGCGATTTTGTAGCGCATGTAAAAGTGAGCCAGGATAAGACAAGCAGGGTAGTGACGGTGAATGCGCCGGCCATACCGGGTTGGGTAGCGCCTAAAAAAGGGATCGTAAGGGTAAATCAATCCCTGGGCTTCTGGACTATAACGCCTTTGAACCAGGCACAGGTAAAGGTAGCTTACAGCCTGCAGGTCGATCCCGGCGGGGTAATCCCGGCCTGGGCCGTAAACCTGCTTTCTTCCCAGGGACCTATCGAGAGCTTTATCAAGATGAGGCAACATCTTCAATTACCGCGTTACCGGAATGCCGTCCTGGACTTTATCCAGAACTAATGATACCGCAGAAAGGAAATCTTCTTTACTTTGCAACGTTTTCTTCCACCAATAAAACCGGCAAAGTAATTGTTGCTCCGATCTATGCAAAGTGCTTTTAATAGCTGCTATAAGCTCAGGCTTTTTATCGTTGCCCTGCTGGTCCTGGGCACCTTGCCGGCCAATGCCCAGCCACAAAGACAAAGGGTGAATAAGGTCGTCGACTCCTTTGTTAGCCACCTCAACTTTAATGGGGTAGTCCTTATCGCCAATAAGGGGAAAGTAGATTACTTGAAGTATGCGGGCATTGCCAACAGGCATTACGGTATTCCCTATTCGGGGCAAATCCGCTCGGAGATATATTCGGTTACCAAGACCTTTACGGCTGTGCTGATCATGCAACTTTATGAAGAAGGCAAGATCGACCTCGATGCTGCTATATCGGCTTATTATCCCGAATACAAAGGGCCGGCCGCGCAAAAGGCTACGATAAGAAATCTGCTTACTTACAGCAGCGGCAGGGAGACCACAGAAATGCAGATCGGTACTATTTCCGAGGCTTATGACCAGAACCTCTGGCCGGTCGATACTTTTATCAGCAGGTATTGTTCGGGAAAACTGGTCGACACACCAGGCACCAGGTTTAACTATAGCAACGGCGATTATATTATCCTGGGCAGGATCATTGAAAAAATTTGTAAAAAGCCTTTTGAAGCGGTGTTACAGGAAAAAATACTGACACCACTCAAGATGCGAAATACCGGTTACCGGCACCATACAGACATTATCCCGGATATAGACGAGGGGTATTACAACGAAGAGGGAAATGTTACCGATTTGTATATGCCCACCAATCATTACATCGACAACCATTTTTCGGCAGGCGCTATGTATTCCACGGCACAGGACCTGCTGGTATTTGACCAGGCCATTTTTAACCATACCCTGCTCCGAAAAGCTACGGTTGACCTGATGCTGACACCATATAAACAATTGGAAGACGTAGCCATCGGCTTTTGGGTTTATCCCAAAGAAATAGGCAAGGTAAATACACTTTTGGCCGAGCGGCAAGGCAAAGGCTATGGTCATAACGCCAACTGGGTACACCTTATCGACAAGGACATAACGCTGATCCTGCTTTCCAATACCGAAACGGCCGACCTGAACAAAATGCGGTTCAATATACTGGCTGCTTATCTGGGGCAATAACCACTCATCCTATACCAATATAGTAAGCACAAAAGGCTTCTTAATCCCTTAGCCATTTAGTCATGAGGGGATAGGCGGGCAGGTTCAGTTTTTGAGATTGCCGCGGCTCTGCAGTCATGCCGGCATATTGCAGCATAGGTACGCCAAAGTACTTTCCTTCTTCGAACTGGTCGGCCATCTCTTTACCTCCTCCCTTATAACCTTCATCGTGAAATACAAAATAGGGGTCTATGGCCAGGTGTTTGCAGGCGGCAAAAGACCAGGCAATAGCCATCATTTCCTCCGCGGCCCGTTCGGGCCTTTCGGCAATGGCATCACCATTTAAGCTGGCCCGGTCTTGTGCCGGCACCGACGCGATATGGCCTGCTTCGTGCAGTACATCGCCGGGATATTGTAACCGTTCGGGGTCTATAATAATGCTGCCTGCTTCGATAAGGATGCCCGGCAGGAAAGTCGCTTCCGCGATGCTGCGGTGTATGACCGGGATCCCGATCGAGCGGATAAAGGCAATGCTGCGTTCCAGGTATTGATCTTCCATGATAAAGACGAAGATCGCATTTTCCCACGTTACACAGTAGTCCTGGCCGGAATAATATAATTCCAGTTAAAGACATCATGCTTTTGTCCTCTCCTGATAGCCTGCAGCTCTGCTTTCAACTGGTACAAGACTGCATCTTCTGATATATTAGTACGATACTGCTTACCATTGATCCCGATCATTTCGATTACCGAAACCACAGCTGCGGTGCCTACTCCGAATGCTTCTACTTTTTTGCCTGCCTGGAAAGCCGCTTCCAGCTCATGATAGCTGAACATTCTTTCGGTAACTGTAATGCCGGATTTGCGGGCTATGGCGATCAAAGAGTCGCGGGTTACACCGTCCAGGATAGAACCGGAAAGGGGTGGGGTAATGAGGATATCATCTATAATGAACATCAGGTTCATGGTACCCGATTCTTCCAGGAACTCGTTGTGCTTGCCATCGGTCCAGAGCACCTGGTCGTAACCTTCTTCTTTGGCTTTTTGGGTGGGGTAAAAAGCCGCGCCGTAATTCCCGCCACATTTGGCCGCACCCGTACCGCCTTCCACCGCTCTTACATAGGCTGTTTCCACTTTCACTTTAAGATTGCCGGAATAATAGCTGGCCATAGGCATACAAACAATGATAAACAAATATTCATCCGATGCTTTTACGCCTATACGCGGCTCCGAGGCAAATACGAAAGGGCGGATATATAAAGAGCTGTCGGGCCTGTTGGGAATCCAGTCCTGTTCCAGTTCAATAAGGGTATGCAGGGCATCCATAAACAGGTTTTCCGGTATAGCAGGCATGCACATCCGGTCCAGCGATTTATTGAAGCGGTCGTGGTGTTTATAAGGACGGAAAACATTGATATTGCCATCTTCCAGCTTGTACGCTTTCAGTCCTTCGAATACGGTCTGGCCGTAATGCAGGCCCAGGGCTATCGGGCTTATGTTCAGGCCGTGAAAAGGTTCTATCCTGGCCTGCCCCCATTCGCCGTTTTTGTATTCCGCGATAAAAATATGGTCTGTAGGATTGTTGCCGAAAACAATATGGTCGAAATCATACCCGGTAATCCTGCTGTGGGTTACTTTGTTTACCGGAATCGTGGCGGTTGTGTTCATTGCTTATTGCATTTAGGTTTTAGTATAGCCGGTTCTGTGATGATAAACAGGGTAACACGAGAACCGGAAGCGATACAAAGGTGGGACAATTATCTATACCAATACAGATACAATTTCAGCAATTTTAACCAATACAGTTTTTATTCTTTTTCCTGCTGGTACATACAGAATGCATTACCCATTGAATTAATATTGTTCGGAAGTACATGATTCCCAACCAAACTTTATATCTTCATGTCTTCCATAAGAACCCACACAGGAACATGAAATATCTCTTGTTGTTTTTCGGTGTCCTTATCCCTTCCTTCTTAACGGCACAGGAAGAAAATACGTATTGGGCTTTTGGCCATCAAATGGGTCTGGACTTCAATCAAAATCCTCCCGCCGTTTTTCAAACAGAGCTAATATGCTGGGAAGGCGGGTCCGTTTTCTTTTCCGATGCTTCGGGCAACAAACTGTTTTACTCCAACGGCAACGAGGTGTGGGATGCCAATAACAACGTAATGCCCAACGGTAGCGGCATTACGGGCAATGGCCCTGCTTCCCCGGGCTTTCCTTGCTCTTCGGCACAGGGAACGGTATCTGCGCAATCGGTTACTAATCCCAATCAATACTACCTGTTTACCCTCGATGCCGTAGAAGATGTACCTCCTTTTGGCCTGGGCAAGTTGCGGTATTCTATTATCGATATGAGCCTGAACAGCGGCCTGGGTGATGTGGTCGCCAGCGAAAAGAATATCGTGCTGGAAGATTCCCTTTCCGAAAAGATGATGCTGGTACCCGGTGACGGGTGCAACTACTGGCTGTTGGTACATCATGTGAGCAAACCCCTTTATTATGCTTTCAAAATAGATGCAGGCGGTATCGCCGCAACACCTGTTATTTCTACCGGTTTGCTGCCCGGCCTTATGGGCATCGGTATGATGAGCATTTCCCCCGATGGAAGCAAAGTGGTGCTGTCCCATTCCCTATCCGGACTGGAGATCGGCGCCTTCGATAAGGCCACGGGGGTAATCAGTAATGTAGGGCAGTTTTCCAGCATGGGGCAATTCGGGATGTCTTCTCATTGTTTTTCCCCCGACAATACCAAGCTATACCTTAGCCGGAACAGCAGGCTATTGCAATACGATGTGAGCTTCTTTCCCAATGTCAGCGCGCTTGAGGCTTCTGCTATAGAAATTGCCACGGGTAATAATGCCCCCTGGGGTTATATGAGAAGAGGGCCAGATGACAAGATCTATATTGCCGACTACAACAGTCCCAGCCTGGCCGTGATCAATAACCCCAATAATCCCGGCCTGGCCTGTAATTATAACCCCAATGGGATCAGTCTTCCCGCCTTTGCCCAGTTTGCCAATCCCGCTTCGCCCAACAATCCCTATTATGGACTTGGCCTGGGGCAGACGGTGCTGTCGGTCCGTAGCCATGTAGGGACGGGCACTTCAAGCTTAAAAGATACACTGGTTTGCCCCGGCGCCCAGCTTACGTTCAGCATAACCCAGGGCAGGGATCACTACCTGTGGAATAACGAAGAAACAGACAACACAATTACGGTAAAGAACCCTGGCACTTATTGGGTACATAGCTGGCAGGGCTGCCGGATGTATGCCGATACTTTTATTGTACGTATGGTAACCCTCGACCATTGGGGCATCGGCAACGATACCACCCTGTGTCCCGGCGTATCGCTGCTGCTCAATGCTTATGCCCCGGCTATCGATCATTATCTCTGGTCCGATGGCAGTACCAGCCCCACTTATACGGCCGGAGGAGCGGGGAGCTATGTGGTAACCGCTGATATAAAGGGATGTACTTTTTCCGATACACTCACGATAGCAGTATTTGCACCTTATGTGGAGATACAGCAACAGGACACTACTTTGTGTAAAGGCAATACGCTATTGCTTAGGGCCGAAGGCTGGCCGGAATGCAGCTATCGCTGGCAAGACGGCACTACCGACTCCGTGCTGGAGATACATGCTTCGGGCAGTTATATCGTGGCGGCAACCAATATTTGCGGCACTTACAGCGATTCCGTACGCATAGCGGTAGTTCAATGCGATTGCCGGAGCTTTGTGCCCAATGCCTTTACGCCCAACGGCGATGGGCGCAACGATGTTTTCGAACTGCACCTGAATTGCCCTAACCTGGAAGCTTTTCAGTTCTATGTTTTCAACCGTTATGGGGAGCGTATTTTCCAGACCGATAATCCCGACCGCAAATGGGACGGCTTTTATAAAGGCAAACCATTGGATACCGGTACTTATTTCTATTACCTGAGATACAAAGGCCCTCAGCGGGAAGCGATAGAGCAAAAAGGAGATATTCTACTGATCCGCTAACGATAACAGCTATTATTTATAACAACCGTGATGAACAAAGAGGCCCTTCAAAAGGGCCTCTTTGTTTTGCTTGCACTAGCTGTCGTATTGTAGCAACGGAACAATGTTTCCGATCCGGGCATTGAAGACCGGAAATACCTGCAGCTATTGCAATAGTCGTTTTTTATAAGCCGAAGGCGCTATCTGATATCGCTTTTTAAAAGCCGCAGAGAAATAATCGGTCCTGGTAAAACCGCTGCGTTCGCTTATCTCCGACATAGACAGACCTGTTGTTTTAATCAGTATTTCGGCATGCTTCAGGCGCAGGATCTGGATATACTGATGCGGGGCGTAAGAGCTGAATTGCTTGAAAATACGGCTGAAGTGAAAGGGGCTTGCATAGCAATGTTTCGCCAGTTCGTTCAGCGATATTTCCCGGTGGAAATTCCGGAAGATATATTCCTTGGCCCGCTCTACAGTACCGGCATAATTCTTGATCACGTTTTTATGCAATTGCTTCCCCCTTACTTTCCCCATAAGCGTATCTGTAAGGATCGTAACAAGGTCTTTTACCAGGAGGTCGACATGATCTTCGTTGACCGGGAAAGCCAGCATTTTACCCAGGTAATAATAAATATACTCCAGTTCGGGTGTGCCGGCTATCTGGATAGCTGCATGATCGTCAAAAGTAAACCCCGAAGGGTTGATCCCGTAATTCTCCTTGAGCAAGCGGAAAAAAGTTTCGGAGCAATCAAAATAAGCATAAACCAGGGGCATACGCGTATCGGCTGCCGCCTGAAGCTTGTATTTAGGTTTGTCGATGAAGATACCTCCGTTATAAGATACCGATATCCCGGTAGGCGGGATAAATACGGCACTGTTGCTGCGTACAAAGAAAACGGTAAGGCATTGGCTGCCTGAAGAGCCGTAGGTCAATTGCTTCCAGCTTGTTTTCCTGCCGCCGGCTATGCCCAGGGTACCGCAGGTATATGGTGTTTCAAATTCCAGTAACCTGTCGCCCCGTTCCCTGTAATTCCATTCAAGTGTTTCGGCATCATAGAAGCTATGCGCCATTTCCAATTGTGTTGTCATGATGTTCTTTCTCCTTTCTTTTGTCGTTTATAGTTCCTTTGGAGTACACCGGCATTTTGCCGGAACCATCCTCCATCCTGTCTGATAATATGCTGTGGGCACACAATGGCTACCTTATCTGCATTAACGATACCAGACCCTTGCCGTAGTTGTGTTCTTTGAGTTCGATGATGCCTGGGATAATAAACCCTGCCCATTTTCCATAAACAGCTACGGTTATCCACAGCTTTGTGATTAACCTTTTGTGGTGATATTCTGGATTGGAATGAGGAAGCAGGTTTTCTGGTAAATCTGGTTAAATTTCCTGCTACCGGTATGGTGCAATTACTATTTTGCTGTAGGGTACTAATACTTCCTTTTCTTTTGACGGATATTTACCGCCCGATCTTAGTGCCTTGTCCTTCTTTTTATTTTTTTTATGGTTTATTGATTGCGCTTTGCAGCAATACTTGGGGGAAGTAAACAGGTCCGGCCACAATAAGCTGCGACCGGACTAACTCCTTTGTCAAAAAGAATATTTCCATGGCGATAATTACCTGGCCTTAGTGTATATATTGGTTCTTAAAATGCAGTCCTTCCCGAAAGCATAGGAAGACCCGGAGCCGTGCTTAAAGGTTGGTAATACCCGGATAATAGCAAGAAAACACAATTGCATCAGTTGATAGTAGCGACTACTGTAGCTACAATGCCGGCCTGGCAAAAGGAGGTTACACGTGTTTGCGCTTTTATGCCAACTGTTTTTTTTAGCGCAGCAAAATGAGATCGCCTTTCTTTTCAAAGCGGGTATTGTCGGGGCCGGTATATTTCAGGTAATAGAAATAAGTACCGGTGTCGGAAAGCCTCCCTTTATACTGGCCATCCCAACCGCCTTGCGGATCTTCCGTATGAAATACCCTTTCGCCATAGCGGTTGTAAATGTCGAGCCGGAACGAAGATACCCGGCAGCTTACTTTTACAGAGAACTGATCATTGGTACCATCGCCATTAGGCGAAAAGACATTGGGCGCAAAAACAGGACAGGCGCAGTTTTCCAGGTCGACCCGTACCGAATCGCTGAAGTTGCCGCACACATTAGTGGCTGTAACTTCGTAAATGCCGGCCTGGATTACAGTAACAGCACTGGTGGCGTTACCAGTGTTCCATAAATAGCTGCTTTCCGGGAAGGCTTTGGCATGCAGGTCGATGGCAGTACCGGAACAGATAATGGTATCTTTCTCCATAATATCCAGGTAGGGTTCCATAAGTGTAATACGGATCGAATCGCTACGGCTACAGCCCTCTTTATTTATGGTTACCCTGTACATGCCGCCTTGCGTAACCCTGTAAACAGGATCGTGGCTGCCATCCTGCCATTGATAACTTGCTCCGGGCACTGTAGCATCCAGGAATAATGGATCGCCGGGACATATAGCCGTATCGTTGCCCAGCGCCAGGTCGAAACCGACCAGGTTCAAGTGAATGGTATCGATATAGGTATGGCAGTCTTTAAAACCGGCAACCCAATAAGTACCACTTTCATTCACGTTAATGCTACGGCCAATGGCGCCGTTGCTCCAGGTATATTCATCATACTCCGGGGCTGAAAGACGGACTGTTCCGGCAAAGCAGGCAACAGTATCCCTGGCAGGACGAATAAGCGTATCGCCGCTCCTGTTAATAAAGAACCTGTTCCCGAGACTGTATCCGTATCTTCCGAAGTAGGCAGGCAGGATCATCCCGGGGGGAACCTGCAGCGCTGTAGCATTATAGGCACATGCTGCCCCCAATGCATTAGGATTATCGATACTGGCAAGATAGGCCGGGTTGGCTGGGTTTTGTATGTCCACCTTGACCATATATATTTTGTTGTCGGGCGCTTCCCGCATACCCAAATGGCTATAATTAAATGTAGGTGAGTTGACCGCCAGGTATTTCGATGCTCTAATGGCAGTAATATCAGGCCATAAGCTCACGTCGTATTGTATTACCTGGGAGAACCCCGTACAATAGAGTCTTTTGCTGTCGGGAGAAAAGGCTACGCCATAATGGAACAGGAAAAGGGCGGTGGATGTATCCATCACCACGGCACTGCTTACGATACCGGTTGCATTGTCAAAAGTGGCCAGCTCTATTGGCTTGGTGGTTTCGGTGGCCCAGGCCAGCAAATGGCCATCGGGCGATAGCTTCAATTGACCAGCCGGTTGACCGGGCACTACGCCCGAAGAATTTACAGGTACCGGGTTCACGCCATTGATATCTATCTTAAATGTCCTATAAAGCGTAGTATGCCGCCGGTGCGTGATCAACCAGTAGGAACAATCCTGCCCCCGTGCCACATCCATCTGCTCCGACATCAGGGAATCCAGGATAATGTTTTTCCGGGCAGGCAGTACATCGCCCAGGCCCCCATTCAGGCTCATGTCGATTACCGAATACCGGAGATAGCCCGGCGTAAGACCTGCTGATATTTGTTCTTCGGCATCAAGTGTAAACAGGAAGTATTGCATGGGATTGCTTACCGACCTTATAATCGCTACACCCTGGGAAGTGGAGCCGGGGATATTACCCCCTGCCAATCCATTGCCCAGGATACCCGAACCATTAGGCATTACATTGTTACTGGCATCCCATACATCGTTGCCATTGGAATAAAACAGGAGATTACCCGCACCGTCCGAAACAGAAGAACAGCCTTCCGAAGTCATCATATTCGTTTGGAAAAAAGCAGGTGGGTTCTGGTTAAAATCGAGCCCCAGCCGGTAGCCAAAAGTCCAGGTATTATCCTCTTTCTGAGCGGCAGCCGAAGCAAAGAGCAACAGGCAGGAAAGCAGCAAAAGCGGATAGCGGCTAAATATATGCACGTTCAAAATCTGGTTATGGGATACCTGATAAAGTTAAGTATTTAATTTGAAAACAATTATATTTTTAATAATAATGTTTATTTTTATTTGAGAGATAATATAGCTATAGACAGTCCTGCAAACATGGAGCGGCGGCTGTGCCATATCCCCGTATCTTTTTGACCCGGCAGGGCATTCTGCATACAGCCGTAAAGCAAGCTTAAACAATTATTGGCTATTTTTGGCGCTTAACCAAGACGCGTTTCCCTTTGTACACCAAAGAACAAGCTTCATCGATCAAGCAATCTTTCTGGAAAGCTTTCGGGCAGTATATGGCCCTGGAAACTTCTGCCGAAGGGCTTAAGATCAACTGGATCAATTATAAAACAGGCATTAAATATTTGTCATTTAAAATGCAGGCAGACAACTCGACCGCCTGCATTATGATCGAACTGTCCCATCCCGATGAGGGCCTCCGGGATTTGATGCTGGACCAGTTCGAGGCCCTGAAACCCATGCTGGACAGTCATTTGAAGGAAAGCTGGTTATGGGAACGGAATACCTTTGATGAACAAGGCAAGGCAGTAGCCAGGATCCGCAAATGCCTGGACAAGGTCAGCGTTTTCCGGCAGGAAGATTGGCCTGCGTTGATATCCTTCTTCAAACCCCGGATGCGGGCACTGGATGCCTTCTGGAGCGAGGCACAATACGGCTTCGACCTGTTCCGCTAACACATTACAGTGCCAGTACGATCCTGCCCCGTACGCCCCATTCTGTAATATTGGGATGATCGAGGTACGTAAATCGTTTGACCACATCGATCCGCAGTACCTTAAATATATTGGAAATGCCCACACTGGCCTCGATATAGGGGCCTTGCTGCAGGCTATGGCTCAGGAGATAGCCGCGCCTGTCGGATGGGAAATCAAATATCCCCTCGCGGCGCCGGCCGGGAAGGTTGTTGTCACCGATGGTGCCGTACAATGCTTTAAAAGAAGCTACTTCGCGCAGTTGCAGCTTTTTGACCAGGGGCACTTTGTTCAGGAAAAAACCATTGAACGAATGGTCGACATTAAGGCTGATATAACGGTCGCTGATAAACTCCATAAAGTTCATCAGGTTGTAGGATTGCAGCAGGTAAGCATAAGACTGGTTGGCCTTATGGATATAAAGCAGGGGGAAGGGCACATTGCCAAATACCTTACCGCCTTCCAGCACCACATCGGAGAAGCCCAGCTGCGAAAGATAGAACCGTTTGAATATATTGAGGCTAACGCTCTTGTAGTCGTATTGCCCGCCCATAAAGCCTTTCACGCCTATAGTACCCCTTAGGGTAAATATGGGGTAGCCGTTGAATACGGGCCTTCGGAATTTTTTACCCTGGTAAAACTGCTCGTTCGGCGCCCATCGTATTTCCCCGCTGAACTCGGAAAGCCTGAGGTTGGAAGGGTCGCATTTGGGTAAGGGTACCGGCGCACGGTATATCAGGCTGCCCGCAGGGTTTTGGATGCTGTGGCTGAAACCCGCCCTGAAGGAAATATGCGACCTCATTTCGTGCAGGTATTCGATGCTCCATTTTTTACTGTAAAGCCATTTGCTGTTATCGCCCCGCTTAAACGAAAGCAGGAAATTATCTTCTTCCATAAAAGCCATATCCTGGCCGGGGATCTGCGTTTCGTAGCTGTGCCGCACACTGATCGACCTTACCGGGAAACGGAAAACGGATTTTCCCGTAAGGGAATAAGTAACGCCCGCATTGTATTTCCATTTTTTATCCCTGAAGCCATAAGCAATATGGCCTTCCAGCATTACCCGCGTGCTGAAGAGATCGGTGGTGCGGCCTCCGAGCTTTAACCGTAACCCTTCTACCGGGTTGAAGCTGTAGAAAGAGTTGACCGGGCCTATCTCCACAGGTCCCAGCACCTCGTATCCCGAAAGCAGTAACGTGAAAATATTGACTGCCCTGTTAAAAGAAGGTCTGTGTTTCAGGGTATCGAGGTTGGCAAAAGCATCGCCCTTTGCTGTGTTCAGGGTTTCGGGCCGCAGCGTGATCCAGGCTTCTTCCGGTAAGGTTTTATCGTCTTCATGGCTGCGTTTGCCGGTCTGGTCGCTGTCTGCTATGCTGAATGGCTTCTGGTAATCGGTTATCGAAACAACCCTTTCGCCATACATGCCTTTTTTATTGCCGATAACGCTCAGGCTCATGCCCAGGGTATTTTGCTGCAGGTAATAAGTGCCGGAATCGCTTTTTTGGTACTGCAGCGCGATCTGGAGATCGTTTACCCAGTTAAGGTTGATGTTCTTGTTCACGGTCATTTTTACATCGGTAACGGCATACGTACCGTCCAGCGCTACCAGTAAAGTCCCTTTGAACAAAAGATCGGCCTGGTTCCGGGGAAAAAACGAAAGCTGCACCTGCCAGGGCTGCGTTTCCTTGAGGGTATCGGTAATGAAATACTTATAGAAGGTAGGGGCCAGGCCGGCAATGGGGCTCAGCAACTGTAAATCGCCCAGGAGGATGTTGTTATCGTACACATCGGTACTGGCATATATCTTGTCGAAATAAGCTTCCAGGCCGCCGTCATCGGCAATGCCATCGAGGTTGGTTTTCTTTTGCCCCAGCAATTTATCTTCCCATTGACGGTTGCTGGTATTATAAAAATGCTGTACTGCTTTTTCCTGCAGGAAGATGGGCAATAAAGCTTTGCCTTTGACCTTGACCGTATCGGCATTTTTTAAAAAATAGGCAGCCCAGGAGCCTTTCTTCATCTTACTGTTGTCGGGGGTACGCATCAGCGATACCTGTAGCCGTTCGTATTGCGTGTAAGCGGCATGTACATTGCCTTTGGGGTAGTTCTGGTCTTTGTGTTCGATCACCTGCCGTATCAGGGTCACGGCGGGATTATCCTTGTTGCGGTATCTTTCGCTGCGGCTGTTTACCGAAACCTCCTGTAGCGTAGTACCTTCTTCCTTAAGGGCAATAACCAGGGGTTGTTTGGTCTCTTTACCGATGTGCAATATTATTTCTTTGTAACCCACCATCGACACGCGTAAGCTATCGCTGGCGCGTTCCGTTTCGAGGGAAAACCGGCCTTCGTCATCGGTGACGATGCCAACGCCGGTTGCCGGAAAACCAACGCTGACAAAAGATAAAGGAGCACCTGTATGCTCATCCTTTACGATACCTTTTACCTTTATTTGTGCTTCGGATCTATTGCCTGTAAAAATTGCCGCTCCCAGCAGCAAAACACCATACCATTTCATGCATTACTCTTTTATAAACCACTCCCGGCAGGCAAAGAACCAATGAATCGCTTAATGCAGCTCATGTACTGGCCATCATTTTCCTACTGACTTAGGACAAACAAATAAGGATTTACCCCTATTCCAGTTTTGAAGCGCGATATTAAGGGAAAAAATGTATATCCGGAAGCCTCCGGGTACTATAACAGGATAAAAAGAAGATTATTGTCCGGATGGGAGACCCGGAGCGCTATATGGGCAATAATTTTCCTCCCTAAACCGGCCCGGCCTGTTCAGGAGTATTATAAGTACAGCCAATGGTTTATTTTTTTAGTCCTGCGATCAATGCCGCAAGCCTGGGGGCAGAGCCTTCCCCTACAGCCACATCCGTTACCAGTATGGTATCAAGAAAGGCCATAAACTCGGAAGAATGAATGTCTTTCTTGCCGGTGCTCAGGCTTACCGGCACATACCGGGTCCACATATGGGCCTTGAGCTGTGTCCTGGCTTCGTTCATCATGAGAAATTCCACGAGCAGGTTGCTGTCATCGGCCTGGAGCAGGGAAGATTGGATGTACACCTTTTCGTTGAAAGCCGCCGGTTTAAGATAGGTAATATTGTGGTTGACGGCCAGCCAGCCGGTCCCTTTTTTATACAGCTCGTTCAGGTCCATCTGGTAAGCTTCTTTCAGGTGATCTTCCCGGGCATTGTTGAAATAATCGAGATAGCGTGCGTTGTTCAGGTGCCCGAAGGGATCGCAATCGCTGAAACGGACAATGTATGCGGAGCCGGGTGTCTTATTCATTGCAGGTTATTTTTGGGGTTAAAAGCATACCCTAAAATTTAGGCTTCGCAATATTAAGGTCATTTCGGCTATCGCGCCGATAAGGTTTATTTATGGCGCCGCTAAGGAAGCTATTACAGCGGCCAGGGACAGCACCGGTAAGGGATCAGGACATAAGATGCTATATTTGATCCCTGATACGCTTCCTATGACAACACAATACAGAAAGGGCGCCACAGGCGCTATATTGGATGAATACGAAAGGGCCATTGCCGCTTTAAAGGTATGCATCGGCGATATCCGGGACGCAGACTGGTCTGCCATTGTAGACCCTGATACTGCCGACGAGAATTGCCGTTCTATGCAAACGATCATGACGCATGTAGTCAGCAGTGCCTACAGTTATGCTACCTATATCGGTCAATCCAAAGGACAGGATGTGGAAAGGCCCGAGCGCCAATTCCGGCAATCGGCTGGGGCCTATGCCCGTGATCTTGATGATGCCTTCGCGTTTACGGTAGCCGTATTCGCCACCATTGACGACAGCGAGCTGGAACGATTTGAGGAAGGGCATAAAATCCATACCCGCTGGGGCCAGGCATACGATATAGAGCAGATGATGGAGCATGCTATCGTTCATATCCTGCGGCACAGGCGGCAAATCGAGAGATTAAAACCTTTGCTCTGAAGCAGGCAGCCTGGCTGCCAATGATTTTATCCTGCAGCCGACATCAGGTCGCGGATCACCACCGAAGCGGCCGTAGCGCCAAAGGTAGCCGGCAGGTAAGACATGGTGCCATAAGCCGATTTCTTGAAATTGGCGCCGTCCGTCATCATCAGGGATTCTTTTAAAGGCTCTTCGGGGGAGAACACCACTTTAATGCCTTTGTAAATGCCTTCCTTTTTTAACTGCTTGCGGATCTGCTGCGCAAAAGGACAATTATAGGTCTTGGAAATATCGGCGATGCGTAGCTGCGTAGGATCCATCCTGCCGCCTGCACCCATAGAGCTGATAAGGGGAGCGCCTTTGGCGTAGGCCGCTTTCATAAAAGTAAGCTTGGGGCTTATGCTGTCAATGGCATCCACTATATAATCGAAAGAGCCGGAAAGGATATCTGCCACGGCTTCGGGCCTGATAAACTCTTTGACCACATGCAATTTCAGCTCGGGGTTGATGGCCCGCAGCCTTTCGGCCATGAGCAGGGCTTTGCTTTGACCGTGTGTAGTGGCCAATGCCGGTAATTGCCGGTTGCGGTTACTGGGATCCACCACATCCCCGTCCACTATGGTCATTTCTCCGATACCGCTGCGGCAGATAAACTCGGCGGCAAAAGAACCTACGCCACCCATACCCACCACCAATACATGGCTGTTCGTCAGCTTCTGCAACTGTGCTTCACCGATCAATAACGTAGTGCGTGAAAGCCATGCCGTATCCTGCATCATATACCGAAAACCTTTTTGAAATTTTGTTGAAGCTGCAAAATAAGCGTATCCATTTCAGTTTTCCGAATAACGGCCGCTGCCCGGTACACCTCGGTTATGGCAGTAGTGCCGGTATCGGTCTCCAGGAAGAAACGATCGGCAGGTACTTCGGCCAATACAGCAGGCAACAAAGATTTTTCCCGCAGCAGCGCTGTACCGAAAGAAAGGTAATGCCCCTTGTCCAGTATTTCCCTGGCCTGTTGCTGCTTTTTGGAAAACCCATGAAACACGACCGGTACTGTTGCTGCTTTAAGCATGGATAATGCTTTACTATACGCCCTTACGCAGTGGATGATCAGTGGTTTCCCGCTCTCGTTGGCCCAGGCGATCTGTTCGCCGAAAGCCTGCTCCTGCAAGGCCGGCGGGGTAGCGCATAAGGTATCCAGTCCGCATTCTCCTATAGCCAGTACGCCGGCCTGACGGCTGTATTGTTTTAATGATCTCATTTGTGCCGTCAGATCGTTAAGATACCAGGGATGCAGCCCCATACTGCAATAACCTGCACCCGGGCCTTGTTCAAAAGCTTCATACTTATTGACAATAGCCGTTATCGCGTCGCTGGCGACAGGGTAGTGGGTATGGACATCGATGTAGGGAGTCAGCATCCTGTAAAATTATCAGTTAAATAGTATAAACCGCTATCGGAAGCCAGCGTTGGGAATAATTGCCGGGAATAAGTTGTTTGCCCAACATATGGGCTTTGCATTATTTAAGCATGAATGGTGTTTTTTTGTTATTTTTATAAAAATCGAAATCCCTGTTACCTTAAAACAAACACAAAACTTTTCCTTAACCCCAAAAACACAAAACATGGGAACATTTGTAATCAAAACCCGCAGCAATGGTGAATTCCAGTTTAACCTGAAAGCCGATAACGGGAAGGTGATCCTTACTTCGGAAGGTTATACTACCAAAGCCAATTGCGAATCGGGTATCGAATCCGTAAGAAGGAATGCACCCGAAGATGCACGCTACGACAGGCTGGTAGCCACGAACGGCAAGCCGTATTTCAACCTTAAAGCTACCAATGGACAGGTGATCGGTACCAGCGAAATGTACGAGAGCACGGAAAACCGCGACAATGGGATCGAATCGGTAAAGGACAATGCCCCCGGAGCCGCCATAGACGACCAGACCACATAGCATAATGATTAAGCGACCCGGGTTTATTGAACCGGGCCGCTTAATCTCCACTACTGCATATGGCCAGGTAAATAAGTATACTAAAGCGCCTGTCCTTTATTCAGGTCATTGGGTTGCAGCAAATCCCATAGGTTACCATAAAGATCTTCAAATACAGCAACCGTACCATAGCTTTCCTCCTGGGGCGGCCTTACGAAACGTACCCCACGTTCCTGCATCCGGGTATAATCCCGCTGGAAATTATCGGTAAACAAAAACAAGAACACCCGGCCTCCGCTTTGCTTACCGATGCTGGCCTCCTGTTGTTCGTTGGCTGCCCGCGCAAGCAACAGGCAACATTCTTTGGCACCGGGAGGCGCTATAAGCACCCAGCGTTTCGTATCGCTCAAGATGGTATCCTCAATTACTTTGAAATCCAGTTTGCGGGTATAAAAATCGATGGCTTCGTCATAGTCCCGTACCACCAGGGCAATATGTGCTATTCTTTGCTGCATAAAAGATGGATTGCGTTTGCTGCAAAAATACAGGGATGCAGGTAACATGGCGATAAGAAAAAACGCCTGGCTGCTGTACTATAGGAGGACGCCTTCGTCGTCGTCACCGCAGCAGCGTTTTCTTTACTTCCGTCAGTGGACTATCCACGTATAAGCAACAAATACCCCTGCTGGTCATTCCGAATGAAGCTTGCGCAGCTTGTGGCATGAGGAATCCAGGGTATTCTTGACATCTAAGCGACCAAGATTCCTCGGTTGCTGCGCAGACCTCGGAATGACGCGATTTAAGCTACTGCAGACAAAGTGCTTGGGGACGCGACTGCGATTACAGCATCTGTTGATACTATTGCATCATATTTATGAAACATGTGGAATGGGTACTCCTGATATGTTACAGTGATCGAGAATTTTCAAACATTAAGATCTTGTTTTAGGATATGCCTGCTGTACAAAAAATACAGGAATATGATATGTCTTTGTTTCCTCCTTACGAATAATCAATTTCTTTTAATTTTGAGGGCAAAAATTCCAGCCTTGTTGCCTATCGCTTCCGAAATAAGACAGCTTTATACGCCTATACAGCCAGCACCCAAACAGGTCGTCGACGAGGTGGTATATACAGAGTGGCTACCGGATGCCAGTTTGCAACATTTTATTTACTGCTACTGGGAGCTCAAAACGCTGCAGCCGCTTTCCCAGGCATTTACCTATCGTGTAGTGGCCGATGGTTGCATCGATATCTACTTTGCGCTCGATGAACCACAGGAGAGCTTTGTAATGGGCTTTTGCAGGCAGTACACGACCTTCGAACTGGAACCTTCCTTTCATTATATCGGCATCCGCTTTTTGCCTACTATGTTTCCCCAGCTTTTCCGCATCGATGCCGCTACACTCAGCAATCGTTATGAAAACCTGGACGCGGTGCTTCCCCAGGTGGCCGCTTTTATAAAAGACCATTTCCAGGCGGGACAGAGTAGGGACCAGATAAAAGACCTTCTGGACCGTTATTGGCTCAACCGGCTTTCCCAAACCGTTATCAATAACGATCCCAGGCTGTATCATGCTATTGCAATTATCCTGGCCAACTGCGGGGTACTGGATGTGGAAAAAGACCTGGATACCGGTATCAGCGCAAGACAGTTGCGCAGGCTCTTTAGCTATTATATAGGCGATACGGCCAAAACTTTTAGCAAGGTAGTCCGGTTCCAGCATATTCTCAAAGCCAAACCTTCCACGCAGAGCCTGCGCCGGAACAAGCTATTCTTTAATGCTGGTTATTATGATCAGGCGCACTTTATCAAGGAGTTTAAAACCTTTTATGGCCTTACGCCTTCAAAAGCCTTTGGCCGTTAGCCCTTATTTTGTCCGTTTTTTACAATGTTCTGCAGGTTACAAGCTGCAACTTTGCGGTATGATAAACTAAAGGGGCCATGAAATACATCTGGATCAGCATGCTGGCAATAAGCCTGGGTACTATGGCCCAGGCACAAATACCATCCGATATTAAAAAGCAAAAAACTATGAAATTAAACGCAGGCATCGTTACGACCAGGCTGGCAGAGAGCAAAGCCTTCTATACCGGTATCCTGGGCATGGAAGTGACCTTCGAAAATGAATTCTACCTTTTGTTACATACGCCGGACGGCCAGGCGGCTTTCAGTTTCCTGCTGCCCGATCATCCTTCGCAGCAACCGTTATTCCACAAGCCCTTCCAGGGACAAGGCATGTACCTTACGCTTGAAGTACCCGACGTCGATAAGCTATACGCGGAAATGAAAAAGAAAGGTGTGGAGATCCGGATCGATATCAGGGACGAGCCCTGGGGCGACCGGCATTTTGCCATCGTCGATCCCAATGGTATCGGCATCGACATCGTGCATTACCAGGAACCGGAATAAACAGCAGGGTATTGTGGCTCCGGAGTGACATCCCCGTATCATAATGCAGTTGTGTGTGAAAACGGAAATGCTATGTCCAGGGTGTTTCGTAGATACCGGTATAATCTTTGGTGGCCAGCAGCTCGAAGCCCAGCCCTTCTAAGAACTTTATTTTGCCCAGGGTCCTGTCGTCGGGTTTTTCGTCCGCCGGCGCTACGTACCAACCTTTTTTGGCACGGCCAGGAAACTTTTTAAAGTACTTGGCCCTTTCGATCAGAAGCCAGCGGATAAATACTTCATTCTCCTCCATGCCCAATCCGAATATGCAAAGAGACTTGTTGAAGATAATATGCAGCCAGGTGGAAGCACCACTCCAGTTGTCGCGGTTCTTCGCATTAAAGAGTCTTTTGGCTTCGCCTTTATGCAGCAGGTTCCTGGCCTTTTCAACTGAACCCATATAATGCGACAGGCCCAGTCTTATGCTTCTCGGGTACCTGACCAGGCCATTGATAAACCATATCCCGAAGCCTTCGGCAGGGGAGCGGAGTTGCCGGTCGCCGTAATAAGTGGTCCAGGGGTAAAAGTCTGAAAAATGCTTCGATTCGGTATAATATTGTTTCAGGCCCAGGCAGGAAGGAAGTACCAGGTCAAAATTAGTCGTCAGTACAGGCGCATCAATAGCCTGCGCTTTTTGTACAAAAGCAGCATGATGTTCCTGGTACACCCAATCGGCGAGCAAAAGACTTGCTTCTTTCTGGATCTGGAAATGTTCCGGTCCTTTCGCACTGTTGGCAATATCCAGCAGGTCATAAAATTCGGTAACGGTAATCCCTTTGGGAACCGCTTTAAATACATCGGGTGAAAAACGTGTCCATAATTTCAGCAACAAATCATCCCAGGAAATGGCCTTCGGGTTATTGGGGAAACGGTTGATCCCGTTCCCAACAAGAAATGCAATATCCTTTTGATTTTGAGCAATGATGTCTTTTAATGGCATGTCTGGTAACAACTGCAACGCTTGTAGCAGGCCCAAATGTAAGTATCTTTTGGCAGGGCCTTCCTTTATCTTTATGCAAACAGGGTAATGCCTGTTTGCTGCCCTTATTACTCCCCTAGCTGCAAGGCTAGCGATAAGGGCAGCACTTGCCGTTTAATCAAACATCGATTTCTGGGTGCTCTGCTTTGCGGGCAGGGCAAGCGACAGCTTACATGCCTTATTAAGCTGTTCGATAAAATGAGTAGCCAGTAAAGGCGATTCTATCTCTACATTCTGGTGTACAAAAAAGTACAATTGTTTCAGGCCTTCTTTGCGCCATTTTTTGATGCGCACGATCCAATCGTCCAGGCGCTCCACATCGGTAGGGTGGTTGGCGCCTACATAGCGCACGAAAGCTACCGGGCTGGTAAGCCGCATGTGCAGCATATCACGGCGGCCTGCGGTATCGACAATAATATTGGCCATACCCAGCTTTTCGAGCAGGGCGGTATAGGTCTTGCTGATCTCTTTATTGGTAAACCATTCTTCGTTGCGTACCTCTACAGCCAGCGGAATGCCCTTGGGAAAATCTTCCAGCATGGTTTTTAAGCGCTCAAAATCTTTGGGCTTAAAATTATCGTGCAATTGCAGGAACGCCATGCCCAGTCGATCGTCGAAGGCAGCAATAGCATTACAAAACTGCTCTACCGGCTCCTTTACATCGATGAGGCGTTTAAAGTGGCTGATGGTATTGGTAAGCTTGGGAAAAAATTTAAAGCCCGGCGGCGTTTTATCTTTCCAGGTCTCTACCTGTTTCCAGTCGGGCATGCCGTAGAACGTGGCATTCAGCTCTATGCTGTTGAACTGGCTGGCATAATAAGTAAGCTCATCTTTGGTTCCTCTCGGGTAAAAGCCCTTAAGATCACCTCGGTTCCACTTGGCACAGCCCACATATACTTCAAAAGGCTGGTCGTCTTTATGGGCAGTCAGCAGCGGGGCAGTCTCCGGTGCATCCTTGGGTAAGGTGAAATCGATCACTCCCGGATCAGGCACTCTTCCAAATTCCATAGCATACGTTTTGTTTACAGCTTACAAAATAAAGGAATTTTAAGACCAACCGCTGCGGGTTTATCTTCATTTTAGTTCCCCTGCTAAAAGGTATTTAAAAGCCATCCGTTCCCGGAACGAATGAAGATGATCCATGGAGCTATATCGATGCAAAAAATACAAATTCCTCCGCTTCAGGCACCCGTGAACAAAGTCTAATGGGCGCCTGAAACGGAGGAATCTCAACATGCGTCAACAACATGCCGCACAAAAATTGCTATTTTACCTCCTGCATCAGTTTTCTTACGATCGGAGAAATAACGATCAAAACAACACCAGCGATTAAAGCATATATAGCCAATTGATAATAACCGTCTGTATAAGCAATCAATTTATCATGTGCAGAGGCATTCTCGTTTGCCTTTGCCATACCAGCCCCAAGAATGCCGGCAACATATTGCCCATAAGCACTGGCCAGGAACCACATCCCCATCATAACACCTTGTAATCTCGCCGGAGATAATTTAGTCATGATAGACAAACCGATAGGAGAAAGACAAAGCTCACCAAAGGTAATTACAAGGTAAGCAAGAGTGAAAATATCCAGAGAAGCCATCCCCTGGAAATTCAGGAAAAATCTGGTGGCATAAAACACATAAAATGCAAGGGCAAGGAATAAAAAGCCCATCCCGAATTTAACAACAGTATTAGGCTCGATTTTCTTTTTGCTGAGGCCCAACCAGATAATACCGACTATGGGAGCGAAAATAATAACGAATAAAGAGTTGGCAGCATTATTCACACCATTCGTGCTCAGGGTAAAGGTACCCAGTAATTTGTTGTCCAGGTTGTTGGCAGCAAATAAACTGAGCGATCCGCCACTCTGTTCAAAAAACGCCCAGAACAAGATAGAAAATAAGATAAATATTAAGGCAGCCACCAGTTTTTTAATCTCTGCTGCATTATGTTTGGTCATTTCAAATACAAGATATAATAAAGTGGCAGGACCGATTATATACATAAACCAATCGGTGTATTCTGTTTTGGCTACCATTTTCATAATAACAGGAATAATGGCCAGGGCGCCTATATAGACCAGGTATTCGTACCATTTCTTACTTTTCGTAGCTTCCTGAACGGTTTTGGCATTGGCAGCTGTAAATATTTCATCAGAAGGTTCCCCTGGCAACGATTGTACAGGCTTGGGCATTAATGGAGACAAGCCAATCGGACCCAATGATTTTTGGGTGAAAACAAAAGTGATCAAACTGATGGTCATTACAATTGCAGCAAGGCCGAAAGCTACGTTCCAGGTCAGATTAGCAGGAACGATGCTGCTTAAAAATTCTCCTTTACCGATGGCGATACAGGCATAGCCCCCCATAAGAGCGCCTATATTGATACCGGAATAGAAAAGGGAAAAACCGGCATCTCTTCTGTTATCGCTGCCTTTGTACAATGAACCTACCATGGTAGAGATATTGGGTTTAAAGAAACCTGTACCCACAATGGTAAAGCTAATACCTAAAAAGAAAAAAGATTTGGGATCGGCCGCCAGGATCAGGCTACCGGTAATCATCAACAATCCGCCCCAAAACAACGACTTTCTGAAACCGAGAATTTTATCGGCAAATAAGCCGCCAATGAAGGTAAACGCATAAACGAAAGCCTGTGTAGCGCCATACTGAAGGTTGGCCACATCTTCTTTCATCATCAACTGATGAACCATGAAGAAAGTAAGCATACCCCGCATACCATAAAAACAAAAGCGTTCCCACATTTCGCTAAAAAACAGGTACCACAACTGCTTGGGGTATTTACCTTTAAAATCCTGGATTTCGTTAAGCGTCAGTTGATTTTGATTCATATTTATTGTTGAAATTATTATTTAATAGCCTTTTTAGAAGCAAGGTCAAATATATTCATTTTCAGGAATACACTTGCTTCTCGGTTTATTTTACACCATGCATCATTTTTTTAATGATCGGGTTAAGCATCATAATGATCACACCGGCTACAACTGGCACTACCGTGAAGATGAGGAAAAATGTCGGCATATTATATTTAGCCGTTATTTTTTCAATTTCTCCACCTAACGATCCAGCCAGCTTGTTGCCTATAGCAATGGCCAGGTACCACATCCCGAACATGAATGCGATCATTCTTCCTGGTACTAATTTACTTACATAGCTTAGCCCTACAGGTTGGATACATAGCTCGCCGATGGTATGAAAAAGATAGGCGAGTATGAGCCATATCATGCTTACCCTTATACTGCCGGCAGCAGCTCCCTGGGGTATGATGCGGGATCCGTAGGCCAACAGGCCAAAGCCTATAGCCGTGATAACAAGGCCTAAGCCAAACTTGACGGCAGCACCCGGATTATATTTACTCTCCCACCATTTGGAAATAAGAGAGGCAAAAGCAATGATGAAAAAAGAATTGAGAATGCTGAACCAGGATACTGTAATCTCGGTACCTTCTTGCGAAAAATCCCTGACCAGCATCCAGATAACAAGCCCCCATACTCCCAGAAAACTGATAGCCAGTACAACATTCGAAAAGGCTATGGTTTTAAATGTTTCTTTGAACAGCTTGATCAATACCCAACTGATAATGATCAGAGGGATCACAGTAAGCAATGTATTGACAACATTAAAGGTAGTAGCTGCACCGCCAACCAGTTGCCTGTCGGTAAAATCCCTGGCAAACAATACCAAAGAGGTAGCACCCTGTTCAAAGGAAAGCACAAAAAATACGGTAAAAAATACGAAGATCACTACAACGATCATTCTGTCTCGGATCACTTTTTCGTAGCGCACTATCCTGGAAATAGTAAGCGCCAGGAACAAAAGCAAACCACCAATGATGATTACAGACGGCCCGGAGAGCGTATCTTTGGAAAGCAAAAACTCCTGGGGCAGCAAGTTGATCTTACCTATCTTGGAGATAGGGTCATTGAGCAGGTAAAGCAACCCTATTACCGAAGTAACTACGATCAATACTTTATCTATGGCGGTAAAACGGTTAGGCTTATAGTCCAGCACTTCTTCTTTTACTGTTGCCTTTGCCTCCTTTACAGGTCGGTCCCCTATAGTACCAAACAACGGTTTAGCCAACCAGAATTGCAGGCTGCCCAACAACATGAAGATGCCTGCCAGGCCAAATCCCCAGCTCCATCCGATTTTTTCGGCCAGGTAACCGCACAGCATCATACCGAAAAAAGCGCCGGCATTCACACCCATATAAAAAATGGTGTAAGCGCCATCTTTCTTTTCCGGCAGGTCTTTGTACATCTGGGAAATGATCGACGTAATATTAGGTTTGAAAAAGCCGGTTCCGATGACCAGCAATACCAAACCGGCATATAAAGAAAATTCTGTTTCCATGGCCATGGCGGCATGCCCCAGGGTCATTATCAATGCACCGATAACCACAGCCCAGCGGTACCCGGTAAGTTTATCGGCAATAATGCCACCAAGAATAGGCGTGATGTAAAGCAAGCCGGCATAAGTACCGAACAGGGCGCCTGCATTTTCAGCCGACCAGCCCCAGCCGGGATTGGCTCCGGTAATGGCCATCGTGAGAAAATTGATCAGGAGTACCCGCATCCCGTAAAACGAGAAACGTTCCCACATTTCCGTGAAAAACAAAACAAATAATCCGGATGGATGGCCCAGTACTTTACTCTTGAAAAAGTCGTGTGTAGTAGTTTGCGACATTGATGAACAGCTATGTTTTTATTTTTTTGCAGCGTAAGGTAATTATTAAATATGATGTTGCGCTGCGCATTTTAAAAATTACCCCCGTTTTTCCCCCACCAGATAAACAAAGAATTGCTTATGGAGCCTGGGGTTTACTATCGGATGTGGTTTTATTTTAAGCCTTTTTCCCGCATGATCCTGTTCAGCCATTTGAGCATGATAAACCCGATAGCGGCTGACGCCAGCAGGAGGCCGCAGTTGAACAGGAAGAAATGGGCTTTGTTTTCGTAACCATACCAGGTACTGGCCAGTATGCCAGAAAGCTTGTTGCCGATAGAAGTCGAAAGGAAAAAGCCACCCATCATTAATGCCGTAAGCCTGGGCGGACTTAATTTGGATACGAGGGAAAGGCCCATAGGACTGAGAAACAGTTCCCCGATCGTAATCACTCCGTAGCAGGCGATCAGCCACAGCGGCGATACTTTAACAGCGCCATTGCTACCTATATATACTGCTGCTACCATTACCAGGGTAGATAATGCCGAGATCAGCAAGCCTATGGCAATCTTTGAAGGGGTGCTCGGCTCTTTTTTCCGTTTACGCATGAATGCAAAGAAAGCCACGACAACCGGCGTTAATATAATAACCCAGCCAGGGTTCACGGATTGAAAGAGCTCGGTATTCATCAGGTACACCGGCTTGTTGTCCTGCGGAAGCTTTCCCGGAGCTACGTTACGGAAGTAAATATCCCGCCCCTCTTCTTTAACTACCTTTCCCTGTTCGTCTTTTACTGCCCTGAACTGATCATCAAACTTGGTAACGGTGCGGATACCGGAAGGTACTTCTTCGGCAAGATAAAGTTTGCTCACCGGCTTTTCCAGTTCGTCCGACAGTTGCCGGTCGGTATAGAACTTGGCCCAGCGGGTCAAAGCCGTGCCATTTTGTTTAAACACAGCCCAGAACATAACACTTACGGCAAATATGGCCAGCAGGGCTGCAATGGGTCGCTTATCTTCTTTGGTGGCCCTGAAATACAGGGAGAGAAAAAAACCGATAACGGGTATGGTAGCAAAGATGAAAGCGTCGGTGCTTTTACTGCCAAAGATATTTTTGGGGTTACTGAATATGTGAAGCAGCGTCTGGGGGTGCGATAAATTAACTCCGGAAAAATCATAAGGGTATGCCCACCCCAATATACCGGCAACGATGGCGGGTAAAAATACTATGCTTACTACTTTTCCAATGCCCATATCACCCGGCACGGCAGGTTTCAGCACATTGACATGACGGTAGTTTTTAAGACCGATGGTAAATACAATAAGCCCTACGAACATGCCCACGCCCGCGGTAATAAAAGCGGCATGCCACCCAATCTTGTTACGCATAAAAGCGGCAATAATATTACACACAAAGGCGCCGATATTAATACCCATATAAAAGATGTTATAACCGGCATCTTTTTTCTCTTTATAAGGCTCTTCGGAATAAAGGTTACCCAGCAGGGTAGAAATACTGGGCTTGAAAAAACCATTGCCAATGATGATGAGGGCCACGGAAGTGTAAAAACTGACAAGGCCCGGAATGGCAAGGCCTATATAGCCAATCCCCATTAGCGTACCACCCAGGTACACCGAATTGATATAGCCCAGTTTCCGGTCGGCCAGAAAGCCCCCCAGGAAAGGTGTGAGGTAAGTAAAAGCAATAAAAGTACCGAAAATATCATCGGCATTGGCATCGGGGAAGCCTAGCCCGCCTTTATCCACATCGATCATGTACAACACAAAAATGCCCAGCATCAGGTAATACCCAAAACGCTCCCACATTTCGGTAAAAAATAAAAACGGTAACCCTTTGGGATGATTTCTTTGTGTAATCGGTTGCGACATGCGTTACTTCTGTTTAAAATAAGTGGCCAAAATAAGCATTTAAAAATACCTGTCCAAAAGGGTAGGGCATAAAGGAAACATTTTACCTTTGCCCACATTAAGAACATACCATGAAATATTTAATCGTCGGGCTGGGTAATATAGGCGCTGAATATGATGCAACAAGACACAATATCGGGTTTGATGTAGCCGATGCCTTCGTGATCAAACACGGCGGCAGCTTTAAGCTGGAACGCCTGGCCCATGTGGCCGAGGTAAAGTGGAAAGGCAAACAGTTTGTGGTGATCAAGCCCACTACTTATATGAATCTTAGCGGCAAAGCCGTGAAATATTGGCTGGATAAAGAAAAGATCCCGGTAGAAAATATGCTGGTAATCGTGGACGAGATGGCCTTGCCAATTGAAACTATACGGGTAAGGGCATCGGGCTCACATGCCGGGCATAATGGATTAAAGGATATACAGGCGGTACTGAATACACCGGCCTATCCGCGTTTACGCTTTGGCATCGGCAACGATTTTCCCAAAGGAAGACAAGTGGAGTTTGTACTGGGCAAATGGAGGCCCGACGAATTGCCTTATGTCAAGGACAAGATACTGAAATCCGTAGAAGTGATCGAAAGCTTTGCCACCACCGGCATTGAAAGAACCATGAATGCATACAATAAATAAGCCAGTATGAAAAAGGTACTGACATTCCTTAGCTGCCTGTTGGCCTGGAACGGTTATGCACAACCGTCGTTTTGTACCAATAATGCTGCCCGCTCCTGGTGGGATGTGCAACATTATACGATTGATGCCGGTATCGATACCGCATCGGGTTACCTGCAAGGGGAAGTGCTCCTGGAAGCCGGTATTACCGGCCCGGTGGGCGATTCTTTACAGATAGACCTGCAGGCCCCCATGAAGATAACCGCGATGGAATGGCAGGGTGTGGCCCCGGCGGTTACACTCAACTGGCAACAGGAAGGCAATGCTTATTATATAACCGACCTGGGCTCTATCAAGAATGCCAAAGATTTCAAACTTCTTATCCGCTTTGAAGGAACACCGCGCATAGCCCGGATGGCGCCCTGGGATGGCGGCCTGGTGCTGGAACGGGACAACAAAGGCATACGCTGGATAGGGATGGCCTGCCAGGGTGATGGTGCCAGTGTATGGTTCCCCTGCAAAGACTTCCAGGGCGATGAGCCCGATAAAGGCATGCAATTGACCATGAAGGTGCCGGAAGGTATCACTATGGTGGGCAATGGTAAATGCCTGGCCGAAGGCGTGCAATCGGGCAAAGGCGATGCAGCCTGGACCTGGAATGTCAGCAACCCGATCAATATCTATAACATTACCTTTTACATCGGCGATTATGTGCATTGGACAGATACCCTGCCGGGAGAGAAAGGAAATTTGCCGCTTGACTACTATGTGCTGCGCAGCAACCTCAAAAAAGCAAAAAAGCAATTTGAAGTGGTAAAGCCCATGCTGCATTGCTTTGAAGAAAAGCTGGGGCCTTATCCTTTTTACGAAGATGGCTATAAGCTAGTAGAAGCGCCATACCTGGGTATGGAGCACCAGAGCGCCATTGCCTATGGCAACAAATACCAGATGGGGTACCTGGGGAAAGACAGGAGCAGAACCAAGGCCGGGCTTGATTTTGATTACATCATCATACACGAAAGCGGGCACGAATGGTTTGGCAACAACATCACTACCTACGATAAAGCCGATACCTGGGTGCACGAAGGCCTGACCACTTATACTGAAACCATTTTTGAAGAATGCCTTAAAGGAAAGAAGAAAGCCTTTAAATACCAGAATGGCAAGCGGTATATTATCCGCAACGACCGCCCGGCGCAGGGAGCATTTGGTCAATGTGACGAAGGCAGCGGCGATCATTATGAAAAAGGCGCGGCCATGGTGCATATGATCCGGATGATCATGGATAACGATACCCAATTCTATGCCATGCTGCGTGAAATGAATGCCCGGTACTACCACAAAATTGTCAGCGGCAGCGAAATAGAGACCTTTATAAGCACCTATTCTGGGAAAGATCTTTCCAAAATATTTGACCAATACCTGAGACAAAGCAATATACCCCGGCTGGAAATAAAAAGAAAGGCCGCTGGGCTGCAATACCGCTGGACTGATTGTATTGAAGGCTTCAATATGCCTATACTGCTGCAGCTTAACGGCAAAAAGCAATGGGTGTATCCGCTTACCTCCTGGCAGGAGCTACAGGTGAAGGCAAAAAAAGTTGCGGTGGACAATAACTTCCTCGTGGCGTATTAAGATGTAAGACGTTAGATATTAGACATCAGATATAAGATACAAGACATCAGATAATGTTGCGCTACTATATTTTTGTATATCTTGACTCTTACATCCCTACTTATCACTTATAACTAACTACTATTCCTTATCCTTCTTCTTCAGCTCGTCGAGTTGCTTTTGGGCGGCTTTCTTTTGCGGTGCGTTGCTATCGATTACCCTTTCGAATAGCTTGATGGCCTTGCGTTTTTTATCCAGGTTCTTATTGCAAAGCGCAGAATAATATACTGCTTCCCAGTGTTTGGGATCGTTTTTATCCGATTCGGCCGATTTGAAATAGAGCAATGCGCTGGCATAATTTTTCTCTTTATACTTCTGCATACCCAATTCATAATCCGTCATTACCTTTTTGGCATCCTTGCTGCTATTATCCTCTTTGGATTCTTTAGGGGCTTCTTCCTTGCTGCGTGCCGCTGCAGGGGCTGCCATAGCCTTACGGGGGGCTGCATCGGCTACAGCTGTCGATTCTTTTTCGCTTTCTGCCTGTTTGGCCAATAAACCCTGCGTCTGGGCGGCCTTGCCCTGCTCTGTACTTGCCGTTTGTGCAGCGAGGAGAGCCAGGCTGTCTTTACGGGCTCTATGTTGTGCCTCTTCTTTTCTGGCCAGCAACAGGGAATCTTTATGTTTCCGCTCGGCCCGGAGCTTTGCCTCGTCAACGGCCGGCGCGGCGGCCAATTGCGGGCCCTGGGTATCGCTGCTACGGGCAATAGCGTTGTTATTAGTATCCACAACCTGGCTGGCTAATGAGCGGGGTTCTTCTTTTTTGCGGAATTCAAAAAACCACAAAGCGCCAAAGCCCAGGACCACGGCGGCGGCGATCCCTAATGGTTTCAGCCATGGATTACGGTGTGGGAGCCGGTGTACATGGCCGTTATCGGTCTGGGCAGGTGTCGGCTGTGCGGGTTTGGCAGCCGGAACTACTGGTTTTTCCTGTTTGGGTGTTGCTGCCGCTTCTTTTTTCTCTTTAGGCTTTTCTTTGGGAACAACGATAGCAGGCAGTACCGGCGGCACCAGCGAGGCCAGCAGCTTATCCGGATCCTGCTGCAGCTCCATGCCTTCCAGGGCGTCGTTACACAAGGCACAGGTGCTCAGGTGCAATTCTACCGCCCGCAATTCTTCGGGGTACAGGGTATGTTTGAGATAACCCAGCAACTGCCCTTTACTAAGGCAGGCGCTGTTTTCCAGTATTTGTAATATCCGCTGATCCGCATTCATATTCGGTACATTAACTCATTTTCTGCTGCAGGCAATTCTTCAGGTTCCTTCTCCCGTTCTGGATATGGCTTTTTACCTGTTTATTGGAATACCCGGTAAGCGTAGCTGTTTCGTTATAGCTTTTCTGGTCGAGGTAAAAACGGCTGATACAAGTACGCTGTTCCTCGTTCAACCCTTTAAGACACATATTCAGGTATAATAGCAATTGTTCTTCGTTTACCTTATGATGCAGGGTATCTTCAAATTCCACAATATCCATATCCCATTCCGCCACCGTTTTGCGGTTAGGGTCGTTTTTGCGCAGCTCCATCAGGCAGTGGTTCTTGATTACCTGGTAAAACCAGGGTTTGAACTTACGTACCTGGTATTGGTGCATATCTGTCCATAGCTTGGTGAAAATTATCTGTACCGCATCTTTAGCCAGGTCGGCCGATTTCAGGTATTTGATGCAAACCCCCAATGCCAGGTGCACATAACGCTGGTACAGGGTGCCGAAGGCCTCCTGGTCCTGTTTGGATATGATCCGGTGTACCAGGTCTTCGTCACTGAAATTTCTGTAATTACTATGGGACAATGGTTCGTATTTTATAAAGGCAACGTTGGCTGTAAAAATAGGGTATTCTATAGTTACCAAACACTTAAAACGAATAAATATTCTTTGTAGCCCATTAAAATAAACATAAAGCCTATAGCTTTGTATAATGATGGTAACAACAGCAGCGCAGGTAAGGCCAGCCTTGCGTCAGGACGTTCCGGCAATGATGTCCCTGATCCGCGAACTGGCCCTGTACGAAAAAGCGCCCGAAGCCGTTACGGTATCGGAACAGCATTTTGAGGAAAGCGGCTTTGGCCCTAACCCGGTCTGGTGGGCTTTGGTAGCAGTGGTTCCGGCTTCGGAAGGGCAGGCAGAGCAGGTCGTTGGATTTGCCTTATATTACATCAGGTATTCGACCTGGAAAGGGCAGCGGATGTATCTCGAAGATATTATCGTGAATGAAGCCTGGCGGGGCAAGGGTATTGGTGGCCTTTTAATGGACGCGCTTATCGGCATAGCGAAGGAAAAACAGTTCAGCGGCATGATGTGGCAGGTGCTGGACTGGAACGAACCGGCTATAAATTTCTATAAGAAATACCAGGCGCAATTCGATGGGGAATGGATTAACGTTAGTTTGGAGCTCTAAATTTTTTCCGGAAAAATAATGCTGACATAACAGAATAACAGTATTTTAGCAGCAAACTCATAATTCGTGTATGGAATTGGAAATTAAATCACTCGGCAAATTCAAATTCGTGGAAGAAGGCGAAGGAGAGCCGCTTATATTATTGCACGGACTTTTTGGGGCCCTGAGCAATTTCAAGGATCTCTTTGATCATTTTAAATCCAGATACAGAGTAATTATCCCGATGTTGCCTTTATTTGACCTTGGCCTGGAAACCGGGGTGGGCGCATTGGCGAAATATGTGCAGAAATTTATCGAGACGCGGCAATTTGACCAGGTACACCTGATGGGCAATTCCCTGGGCGGACATGTAGGCCTGATCTATACCCTGCATAACCAGGAAAAAGTAAAGACATTGACGCTGACCGGCAGCTCCGGCCTGTTTGAGAACGGCATGGGCGAAACGTATCCCAAGCGCGGCGACTATGAGTTTATTCGCAAAAAAACAGAACTGACTTTTTATGACCCCACCACCGCCACCAAAGACCTGGTGGACGAGGTATACTCGATTGTGAACAACCGGCTGAAAGCGATCAAGATCATTGCCCTGGCCAAATCGGCCATCCGCAACAACCTGAGCGAGGAACTGAGGGATATTAAAGTGCCTACTTGTCTCATATGGGGTAAAAATGACACGATCACCCCGCCTATGGTGGCAGAAGAGTTCAAGAAATTACTGCCTAATTCGGAGCTGCACTGGATCGATAAATGCGGTCATGCTCCTATGATGGAAGTACCGCAGGAGTTTAACGAAGTGCTGTCGGCCTTCCTGGAGCAGCATAGCGTTAACCAGCACGCATTGCCTACTGTATAACCGTATTACGATTTCTTATAGGTTAATTTACATCTGTGGAATGGAATTTGACGTAGATAGTACAGGAGACCAGAAGAATTAATTTAAAACAGACACAGCATGTTCATTTATCAGCTCATATCATCGGATATACCGGTACTCCGCCCGGCGGATACGGGCGATAAGGCTTTGCAGCTGATGCAGGAGCTACACTTATCGCATTTGTCCCTGGTGGAAGGAGAAGAGTATAAGGCATTGGTGAAAGAAGACGATATCCTCAACTGGGACACCCCTGAAGCGCCGCTGTCTTCGGCCGAGTTCCTCAATTTCAGACCCGTGGTTTACGGGTACCAGCACCCTTACGAAGCCGTAAGAAGGGCCATACAGCAACATATTTCTATCGTTCCGGTCATTAACGAACAGAATAAATACCTGGGATCCGTAAGCAGGGATGAATTGCTCGAGTACCTGAGCAACAATTCGGGCCTGGACCAGCCCGGGGGCATCATTACCCTGGAAATGAAACCCGTGGATTACAGCCTGTCGGAGATCGCCAGGATATGTGAAAACAACGATGCCATCCTGCTGAACGTACAGCTATTTACCTACCCGGGGGCCGAGCTTATGGAAGTGGTGCTCAAGACCAATACGAAGGAGATACAGTCCCTTATCTCTTCCTTTGAACGATACGAATACACCGTAAAAGAGGTATTCGGCGAGATGCCGGCCACAGAAAGTATGCTGGACCGCTACCAATCGCTGATGCACTATATCAATATGTAACTTTAAATTCCCTGTCGCCCAACAGGGAATTTTCTTTTGCAGTACTTTTGCCGGATAACAGGTATCATTTACCGATGCACAGGTTAAAAAGAGCATTATGGCAATTATCAGTATCCGGGAACTTGTAAAAAAATACGGTGATTTTACGGCAGTGGACGGTTTAAGCTTTGACGTGCACGAAGGCGAGATATTCGGCCTGCTGGGCCCCAATGGCGCCGGCAAGACCACCACGCTTGAGATCATAGAAACCCTGCGCCAAAAGACCTCGGGAACGGTGATCGTGGATGGCATGAACCTGGACACCCAATCCCAGGATATCAAAAAGATCATCGGCGTACAATTGCAGGCAGCCGGTTTTTATCCCAACCTCAACCTTAAAGAGTTGATCTCCCTTTTCGGCGGCTTGTACAATGTAAAAGTAGATCCCCAGGAGCTGCTCCGGAATGTAAACCTGGAAGATAAAGCCCGCAACAAGTTCAAAGAACTTTCCGGCGGCCAGAAACAAAGGTTTTCCATTGCCACTACTATTATCAATAAGCCTAAGATCATTTTCCTGGACGAGCCTACTACAGGCCTCGACCCGCAGGCCAGGCGCAACTTATGGGAACTGGTGCGGGAGCTGCGTGCTTCCGGCACTACAGTGGTGATCACCACGCACTACATGGATGAAGCGGAAGAATTGTGCGACCGGGTAGCGATCATCGACAGTGGTAAGATCGTATCGCTCAACACTCCCGATAACCTGATCAATGACCTAATAGCCTCGGGCTTTGAACGGAAAAAGAAAGTAAAGGAAGCCAACCTTGAAGATGTGTTCATCACCCTTACCGGCAAGGATCTTCGTGAAGGGTAGCCGGCACACCAATAATGACAGATACCCTTCCCTCCATAGGCTCACATAAGCGTCAGCCTTATAACATTATCATTCCGACGAAGGGGGAATCTCTGATACCTATAGAGATGCTTAGGTGGTGTTATGAAGATCTGCCAATGACACTTTATTTTCTATGTTCTTTTCCTCCCGCTGATGCGGATAGGCTTTGATGGAAAAGAACCAAAAGATCAAGGCTCGTGGAAAAACAGGCAGAAGATAGCTCCTCGATAGGCTGAAAATTTTTAAACTCGTCTTGGGGACTCAGATAGCCTCGACTTAGGTACTTGCTTCCGGTATCGAGAGTAAAGGATAATGGGCTTTCCAGCCTTCTTTATGTTTCTTGTTGAGCTTGCGCAAAAATAATTTCCTTTCCTTAGCAGGCAGGTAATCCATATACAAAGTCCCTTCGATATGGTCGTATTCGTGGAGGATCATCCTGGCGGTGAGCCCGGAGAACGTTTCCGTCCGTTCTTCGAAATCGGGGGTGTAATAACGGATCCTGATATGCCATGGGCGCAGGATCGTGGCCGATAATCCCGGCAGGCTCAGGCAGCCTTCCGTATCTTCCCAAAGCATGTCTACTCTAGCTTCCAGCAGTTCCGGGTTGATAAAAGCAGCCCTGATCCCGGTGTCTCCTTCAAAAAAATACCGGCGTTCCTCTTCTTCCATCTGGTTATAGCTGGCTGCGCTGTCTACGATAAACAAGCGTACCGGGCGATTGACCTGGGGTGCTGCCAGCCCGCAACCCGAAGCCGCATACATGGTCTCCCACATATCGGAAAGCAGGTCGGCTAATGCCGGGTGATCTTGCGCAACAGGTGTACAGGGGGTTTGTAATACGGAAGCCCCGTAAGTGACAATCGGTAGAATCATTGCTGCAAATTAAGGCAAAGCAGTAAAAGCAACAAGACGGGGGAGAACATTATTGACAAGGTGATGGCCGCGCTCCGCAACCCTTTACCTCCTCGAACGTATCCCCGCTTTTTCCATAAAAGATACATTAAGGCTGTAAGTACCGAACTCTTCCAGCACGGTACCTTTGCAGCGATAAAAACCGCTCCCGGACAAGGGATACTTAAAAGCCGATTCCGGGAAATGTACGGTATCCAGCCAGTTGCCCTGTGCATCCATAAAGGTGCCGAAGAACATCCGGTCGTCCTTAAGGGTGCGGATATGTTTCAGGGTGACTAGGTAGCCGAGCAGGGTCATCTCTTCGCCCACATGATCTTCTAATGCCGTAGCCAGGGGATACTGCTTTACATCATCGTCTACATAGTCGAAGGGATTGCACAACGGAAAACCCAGCAATTCCAGCTCGTCCATAGCATCGTCGAGCGGATGCTGGTGCAGCTCGGGCAATTCATAAACTTCGGGCGCTTCCATAAACAGGCTGCCCACCGCCATGGGTACGGGGCGCGGGGTTTTCTTACGCAGGAAGTTGGCTTCCCAGAGCAATTGCTTTTTGTTCTTGCTGGTAAAACGAAGGGCGCCTACTCGGATCAGGATATTCAGTTGTTCGAGGCCGGCATCTGTCCTTTCCATAAAATCGTTCAGGTTGAGGAAGCTGCCGTAGTGATACCGTTCGTTAATGATGCGCAGCAATAAGGCATCTTCCAGGCCCTGTATATGTATCAGGCCCACATACACTTCTTTGTCGCGGATAGCAGTCAGCTTGTCGCTGTGATTCACACAGGGAGCATATATCTGCGCTCCTGTTTTTCTGAGCTCATGAAAGTACAGCTCGGTATTGTAAAATCCCCCGAAGTTGTTGATCACCCCCACAAGGAATTCCATCGGGAAATAGGTCTTCAAGTAAAGGCTCTGGTAGCTTTCTACCGCGAAGCTGGCGGAATGCGCTTTGGAAAAGGAGAAGCCGGCAAAGCTGGCAATCTGCCGCCATACTTCGGTAGTTACTTCGTCGGGATAGCCAAACTCCTTACAGTTGCGGAAAAAATTTTCGCGGATGCGCAGCATTTCTTCATCGCCCCTGTACCGGCCGCTCATGGCCCTTCTCAGGATATCGGCTTCCGCCATATCCAGCCCGGCAAAGTGATGCGCCACCTTGATCACATCTTCCTGGTACACCATCACGCCAAAGGTATCTTCCAGCAGCTCTTTCATTTTGGGATGCAGGTAAGGCACATTGTCCCGGTTATGGTACCGGAAAATATATTGCCGCATCATACCGCTCTGGGCTACACCAGGTCTCATGATCGAACTGGCGGCTACCAGGGTGAGGTAATCACCGCACTCCAGTTTTTTTAGCAATTGCCTTGTGGCGGGGCTTTCGATATAAAAGCAACCAATACTGTCGCCTTGCTTCAGCTTATCAGCCAGGTTCCGGTCTTGCTTGAATGCGGCAATATTGTGTATATCGATGGCTATACCCTTGTTTTCCTTCACGAGCTGTATGGTATCCTTGATATGCCCGAGGCCACGCTGGCTCAGGATATCGAGCTTTTCAAGAGAGATGGCCGAGGCTACGTGCATATCGATCTGGGAGGTAGCGAAGCCTTTGGGGGGCAGCTCCAGGGCCGTATAATGATAAATTGGCTGCTCGCTGATGAGCATGCCGCCTGCATGGATCGACAGATGGTTGGGGAAGGCCACCATCTCCTTGCTGTAGGTGGCGATCAGTTTTTGATAGGAATCATCTTCGTAGGCCGCATAAAGATTATTGACCAGGCTGTCGATCTCCTGCTTGGGCAGGCCGAATACCTTGCCCAGCTCACGGGTAAGGGCATTATGCTGAAAGGTGGAGCACATACCCAGGAGGCATACATGATCCTTACCGTATTTTTCAAAAACATACCGGATGATCTCATCCCGGTCCTGCCACGAAAAATCAAGATCGAAATCGGGTGGAGTAGAACGGTTCGGGTTGAGGAAGCGTTCAAAATACAAGTCCAGGTCCAGGGGATCTACATCGGTAATCTGCAGGCAATAAGCGATCATGGAATTGGCGCCGCTGCCCCTACCCACATAGAAGAAGCCTTTGTGCCGGGCATACTGCGTGATATCCCAGGTAATAAGGAAATAGGCATTGAAGTTTTGACCGTCGATGATCTTCAGCTCTTTTTCTACCCGCGCTGCTACCTCCGCATTGTTTTCTTTGCCATAACGGCGTTCCATACCTTCCAGGGCCAACGACCGCAACAACTCTTTGTCGTGCTCTTTGCTCCCACTGAAATGGCTTTTGGTTTTAGGAGTTCTGAAGTTCATGGATAAGCTGCAGCAGGCCATGAGCTGGGTCGTGTTGTAGATGATCTCGGGATAATCCCGGAACTGCTGCAGTAATACTTCGGGCACCACAAAAAATTCATCGGTTGCGGCAATGCTGTTTTTATCCTGCCGGCTCAGCAGGATATTCTTATCTACTGCCTGGAGCAGGCGGTGTATGTTATAAGTAAATTTATTGCTGAAGGTAACCGGTTGCCGGATCACAAATTTACCGGCATGCTCTTTGCTGCGGTAGCGGTGCAGCTTATTGACCTCGCGCGACAATACGCCTATCTTTTCCCAGGGATGCAACAGCGTAGGATCGATAGCCCCCAAAGGATAGATGATCCATACATTATCTTCAAATACCGGCCTTGCCGGAAAGGGTATCCCGCCCTGCAGGTGCCTGCTCAGAAATTGATTGATGGCAAAAAGTCCCTCCGCATTTCCCGCCAGCAGTATATATTCAAACGTATCCCCGTTGCGGATCTCGGTGCCGGCTATAGGCTGGATGCTATGTTCGTCGCAGAAGCGCACAAAATCCCATATGTCGGAAGTGTTGTTGATATTGGTCAGCGCCAGGCTTTGCAGGCCCAGGGCTTTGGCATCCAGCACCAGCTCTTTGGTCTTATAGGTTCCGTAACGATAGCTGAACCAAGTTTTACAATTCAGGTACATAGCATTTCCTTTTTTTCTTTTCTCTGATTTCATATATATAAGGCTTCCTGGCCTTTCTTTTCTCTGCGCTCAGACGTGCCTCTTTCAATACGAGTGAATCTTCTTCTCCCTTCAGTATTTTGATCTCATCGGTAAGCCGGGTGCAGGTAACGGCTTTGGATAAATACCGGCTTCCGAATTTGTGTTTCATCTGGTCTACGGCCTGGTACAGCGAGATCAGCTCGCTGGTGTCGTCGAATAAGCTGATCTGGTAATTGCCGGGCACCAGCTTCGACAACCTCACGCCTATAAGGCGTACCCTTTGCCTGCGGTCGTACAGCTTGTGAAACAGCTCTTTTGTTTTTTCCACCAGGTTACAGTCCAGGGCGGTGTACGGGATGCTCAACTGTTTCGTATAGGTATCAAAACCCGAATAGCGTATCTTCACCGTAAGGCAGCCGGCCAGCTTGTTCTGTTCGCGCAGCTCGTAACCCACTCTTTCCGTAAGCCGCACTAATTGCCCCTGCAGCCATTGCAGGTCGGTAATATCCTGGCCAAAAGTGCTTTCGGCGCTGATGCTTTTCTGCTCGCTGTAAGGCACTATAGGCGTATCGTCGATGCCATTGGCCTTGCGCCACAGTTCGGTGCCGTTTTTGCCCAGCAGGTTTTCCAGCATGGGCCTGGGTATCTCGCTCAGTAGTTTGATGGTATCTACACCCATGTTGTACAGCAGGTCCGCCGTCTTCCTGCCGATCATCGGCATTTTATCTATGGTCAGGGGCGCGAGGAACGATTTTTCTCCGCCCGCAGGAACTACCTTTTCCCCGTTGGGCTTTACTTCATTGGTCGCTACTTTACTGACCAGCTTATTGGGTGTTAAAGCATAGGAGACCACCAGGCCCGACTCCCGCAGGACATGTTGCTTTAACTGGTGCGTGTATTGGGCACAGCCAAAAAAACGGTCCATACCGGTCATATCGATATAAAACTCGTCGATACTGCTTTTTTCATACACCGGTACTTTGGAAGCGATAATATCGGTTACAATATGGGAGAGCCTGCTGTATTCTTCCATGTCCCCTTTGATGGTACGGGCCTCGGGGCACAGCTTCCGGGCCAGTTTCATGGGCATGGCGGAATGAATACCGAACCTACGGGCTTCGTAGCTTGCCGCTGCTACTACGCCTCGGTCGCCCATACCGCCTATCAATAGCGGAATACCTTTAAGCGTGGCATTCCTTAGTCTTTCTACACTTACAAAAAAGGCATCCAGGTCGAGATGCACAATATGCCGTTCCATGGTTTGCTTGCATCATTAAAAAGGTTGGTTAAAACCTGCCGGGCAGTTTGTCCCGGCAGGGGCGGCGACTAGATTTTGATATTTGGTTGGTTTTATCTTTCGATTGACACTATTAGTGTCAAATTACTGACATCTAAAATAGCATTAATTTTCGTAATGGAGCAAAATATTTTTATCTAATTGAAAATTAGATATTTATAAAGTATAGGAAAGTAAAACTTGGAAGCTTTCCGATCTAAATAATCGATGGAAGGTTCAACTAAATGCAATCCCAATACTTTGTAGATTATGCTGTAATTCTTCTACCGACATAATGATTTGATAAGCTCTTTTGCGGATTTATACAAAAAAACATGCGCATTTAAACCTTCTGCGGGCGGATTTGAATTTTGCTTACTTGCTGTACACTTTCTGCTCATTTTTATAGTAAATTTTAAATTTCAATCTATGAAAAAAAGGCGCTTAACGAGCAAAAAGCTCCAATTGCAAAAAGAGACAGTTTCATTATTGAACAATCAGAAAATTCAAGGTGGCCAAGCGCAACCGGCAGGGACAGGACTAGGAGCGGCAACAAGTATTCAGCCCTGGTGTACATATACAGTAAGATGGTGGTGGCCTGACCTTGATTAAACATTATACTTTTTTGACCTGGTCTAGTTCACAATTGGACCAGGTCTTACCATGTAACGGCTATAAATACCACCGACTGCCGGTATCTATAGCCATGCTTTAGTACATGCCCCGATTCTCCCCGGCATATGGATTGTATAACCTATTTTCAAATTAACGCCCTCCTGAATGGGCGTGAAGAAATTCAGGCTCGCCCGAAGTCGTCCGGTTTAAACTTAACTATTTGCTCATGGTCCAGGAAGGTCAGTAGGAAAATAGCATATGAAGAAAAATTGCCCTTCTCTTAATTAACCCAACTTACTAGTTAAGACTAGCAAGTTGGGTTAATTAAGAGAAGGGTTCCGTAATGCTTTCTGGTTGAAAACATTTTTGGAAAAACCGATAAGCGAAAGCGTAATGCAGCCGATAACGACAAGCAAGCCTGCTTCGATATAGGAAGTAAGGGTAGAGACGCGCACGATATCGGTCATATTGGTCTTCAGGTGTTTCCCTTCGCCCGATTGTATCCGCAGCAGGTTACCGAGGCTTTTTACCGTTTTTTCGAAATAAGCATTTTGATCCGTGGCGGTATTGGCCTGCGCCAAAAAGCCATCCAGGTTGGATTTGAATACCTGCCAGTCGACCCTTTCCTGCCGGGTAAGTGTGGTATGCTCATATTTATCCAGCAGCGCCATAATCGCCGCCTGGTATTGGCCCGAGCGTTGTTGCCGCTCCTTATCGTTTAAGCCCGATTGCTGCAACATTCTTTCTTTGTATAAATACTCCCTGATTTCAAAGATATAAGTGGAGGGCAGCAGCCGGTCTTCATAGATGGCTATTGCAGCTTTTTCCATATTTCCGAAATGGGCCTGGTTGAGGATATTGTTCAGGAGCAAACAGCACAACAGAACAGCCAACCATATGCCCACCTTTGTTTTATACCTGAATTGCTGCAAAAGATTCATAAAGACGAACAGTTTAAAGATAAAAGAGATACCACTACCTAAAGATATTAACAATTATCGAATCCCCCTTCGCCAATCCCTCCGGTGTTTAACTTTCTCTTAATCCTGGGTGATGGGGAAAAACAGGGTACTGTAGTGGCTTCTGTTCCCCAACCCTGAAAAGGCCGTCAGGACTAAGGTTCTGGTTATAAATGCCTTTTATTTCTGGCATGGTGTTTGGCTTTTAAAGAGCAGGGAACCCTTCCTCTCTATCTAAAATATGCAAGACATGAAACGTAATATCTTTTTATTGATTATCGGGACCGGCATCACCTTATCGATGATTGCCTGTAACGAGACGCCGCCGCACGAAGACAATATAGCGGACACTACAATGACTACGCTCCCTGCCGCCGAGCCTCCCGAGGGCAGCATACAAAAAAAGGACACTGCTGCAGTACCCAGGATCGATCCCAGCCTCGACAGCGCGGCTAAAGAAAAAGACGAGGCCTTGCCTCCTAAACATAAATAGCAGGGTGCTTCTGTTTCATTTTTTAATGCTTAAATGAACGATTATGAAAAAATATTTTTGGAGCCTGTGTACGGCAGCATTATTGATCATCTTTAGCGGAGCTTACTCCCAGGATACACCCAGACAGCGGAACAAACAGAATAAGGTACCTAAAGATACCGCTTCCGATACCCGCATACACAAAAATACGATGCCGCCTATGCAAAAGACAGATTCGCTTCCTGTGCCCAGGCCGGGACAGCCAGTACCAGATTCGCTTCCCAGGCGCTATTGACATTGATCCAAACTTTAATTTTCCCATATTTAAAAATAATAACAATGCATACCAATGAACATATTGTAACCCAGGTCAACAAGGCCATCCAGGTGAACCTCGACCGCAGGGAAGGTTATGAAAAAGCAATCGACCAGATTAAGGAACCGCAATTAAAATCATTGTTTGAAGATTGCTGCAAGCAAAGCGATGAATACATCCATGAATTGCGCTAGATCGTGATCCGGCATGGCGGTACACCGGCTGCCGATGCTTCGGTGGCAGGCGATCTCTACCGGGTATGGATGGATGTGAAGTCGGCATTGGCCGCCAATAATGCCAAAGCCGTATTGCAGAGCTGTGAAAAGGGCGAAGATATAGCCCTGAATACATACAACACTTCTATTACGGAACCGGAAAGCTCTGCGGATAATACTGTGGTCAACGTATTGAAAAAACAGGAGCATGGTATCCATTCCATGCACGACCGCGTGAAAACCTTAAGGGATATGCAATAGCGTGAGATGCTTCATCCCGGGAGAAGAGCAGCAGTACGGAAGTACGCTGCTTTTTTATATCAGGAAAAATACTGCCTGCTTAATCTTTTTGGGAATCCGGGTGTTATTCAAATACAATAAAGCATGATGAAAACCAACGAGGAATACAACAAAACGGCGATGTTTTACAAACAGCTCCTTTTATTGCTCAAGGACAGCGGTATTCCTTTTATGATCGGAGGCTCTTTCGCCGTATTTGAATATACCGGTACCACCAGGGAAACCAAGGACATGGATATTTACTGTATACCGCAGGACTATCCCGCTATCCTTAAATTCTTTGCTGCCAAAGGATACGAGACACAGTTGACTGATGTACGCTGGCTGGCCAAGGTGTTTGACGAGGACGGAAGATTTATCGATATTATTTTCGATACCGTCAATAACATTTGCCGGATAGATGCGACCTGGTTTGCCCGGGCGTATGATGCCGTTGTTTTTGATATACAGGTAAAGCTGATTGCCCCCGAGCATTTGCTTTGGGGCAAAATGTATGTGATGAACCGCGAGCGTTATGATGGCGCCGATGTCAACCACCTTATCCTGAAACAGGGAAAAGCCCTGGATTGGCATTTCCTCAAACAATTGATGGAACCCAACTGGCACCTGCTGCTATCCTACCTGTTGCTGTTCCAGTTCGTGTATCCCGCCGACCACCTGGAACTTGTTCCCCGGTGGCTTTTCGACGAATTGATCGACAGGGCTAAGGAACAGTATGATCTTCCACCTCCACAGGAAAAAGTATGCCGGGGACCCTGGATCGACCAGACCCAATACCAGGTAGATGTTAAGGAATGGAATTATAAATCTTATACGATCAGAACGGTTTAGCTTATGAAACAGCAAAAGATACGTATAGCCGCTGTAGGCGATATCCATATACACGAATCGGATAAAGGCAAATGGAAAGATTATTTTGATAAGGTATCCCATGCCGCCGATGTATTCCTGATTGCAGGAGACCTTACACATACCGGCGATGAGTCGGAAGCAGAAGTACTGCTGGAAGAATTAAAAACCTGTACTATACCGATAATAGCTGTACTGGGCAATCACGATTATGAAAAAGGAAGACAGAAACTGATCCGGCAGGTATTGCAACAGCATGCACACCTGCACCTGCTCGACGGTGAGTCGGTGGTGATCGGGGATATCGGTTTTGCCGGGATAAAGGGGTTTGGTGGTGGCTTTGATAACCATATGCTTTCCATGTTCGGCGAACCGGCCATGAAAGCCTTTGTACAGGAAGCAGTAGACGAAGCCTTGCACCTGGAGCGGGCATTGGCCAGGTTGGACCAGGAGCATGAAGGGATCAGGAAGATTGCTTTATTGCATTATGCACCAGTAAGCGAAACCGTAAAAGGGGAACCGGAAGTGATCTTCCCTTTTCTGGGCTCTTCCCGGTTGGCAGAGCCTTTGATCCGGCGCAAAGTAATAGCGGCCTTTCACGGCCATGCCCATGCCGGTAACCTGGATACGGAGATATCGGGTATTAAGATATTTAATGTAGCCAAGCCGGTATTGCAGAAAGAAGGGGTTACCGATGGCTTTTTTCTTTTTGAAGTATAAAGCCATATTACTCTTTGCATTAAATTTGAGCTAACGGAATCCGGCCATCATTGCTATGATCGACTTTTCCGGGAGAATCGTCATTTTGGATACAACCAAACTCAATTTGGCTTCGCAATAGTTTTTTGTCTGATCCAATTTTGCATGATCAATCTTAAACAATCGAAAAATGCAAAAAACAATTTTTATTACAGGGGCGTCTACTGGTTTAGGAAAAGCCACTGCCATATTGTTTCAAAGCAAAGGCTGGAAAGTCATTGCTACGATGCGCAACCCTGAAAAGGAAACCGAATTATCCGGCTTGGAAAATGTTACACTGCTTCCCCTGGATGTAACCAATGTCGCCCAGATCCAATCCACGGTAAAGGAAGCCATTGCACAAGGAGTAGACGTAGTATTTAACAACGCGGGCTATGGCCTGATAGGACCGTTGGAAGCGCTTACTGATGAGCAGATCGTAAAGCAGCTTAACACTAATTTACTGGGTGTAATCCGGGTTACGCAGGCCTTTATCCCTTATTTCAGGGCAAAGAAAAATGGCTTGTTCATTACTACGACTTCCATAGGCGGTCTGGTTGCTTTTCCCCTGGGGTCCACTTATCATGCTACCAAATGGGCGCTGGAAGGGTGGAGCGAAAGCATGGCTTTTGAGCTGAGCAGTTTTGGTGTAGCCATCAAAACCGTATCGCCCGGGGGGATTGATACCGACTTTTCAGGACGCTCACTGGACCTGGCAAGCGGTGCCGAGTATGAACAAATGATACAATCCATGATGGCAAGTTTCGGAGCTATGATGCAGCAAGCTTCTTCGGCGGCACAAATTGCGGAAGTAGTGTACGAAGCTGCAACCGATGGCAGCAACAGACTCCGGTATGTGGCAGGTGAAGATGCCAGGGCACTGTATGCCCAACGATTGGAGCAGGGCGACGAAACGTTCAGAGCATGGTTAGGAAAAGAGTTTATGGGTAATTAATCAAATCAGGGTTACGCAGCTATTTTGGCATCTGCGTAACCCATCAATATTCTATTTCCTGTTATGGATAAGAAAGCCCCGCTACGGATTGCATCTATTTCGGAATTGCATGCAATATTACAGTTGCCTAAGCCTGTGCATCCTTTGATCAGCTTAGCCGACAACTCACAGATAGCTGTAAATACCGACATTTTAAATCGCCCGTTTTTCCTCGATTTCTACAAGATTTCCTACAAATTTTCAACGACCGGACGAATGGGGTACGGACAAGGTTATTACGATTTTAATGAAGGCGGGATGATGTTTACGGCGCCCAATCAACTGATATATACAGATGACCGGGCGGAGTATTACGGCTATACCCTGGTTTTTCATGCCGACCTGATCCGTAACTATGCTTTGGGCGGAACAATAAAAAAGTATGGGTTTTTCTCTTATGATACAAATGAAGCCTTGCATTTATCCGAAAAAGAGAAAAAAGTAATTCTGGGGTTATTCGAAAGCGTAAATGATGAGCTCAATACCGCTATCGATGAAATCAGCCAGGATGTGTTGGTATCTTATCTCGAAGTGCTGCTCAATTACAGTAACCGGTTCTACAAACGCCAGTTTATAACCCGAAAAGTAGTGGGCAACGATATATTGGCTAAAACGGAGCAGGTATTGGAAGCCTATTTCGGAGACGAAAAATCGCTAACCAATGGATTGCCTACAGTGGAATACCTGGCGGCGCAGGTTAACCTTTCGCCACGTTACCTAAGCGACATGCTCCGGGCCTTAACGGGTCACAATACCCAGCAGCTCATCCACGAAAAGCTTATTGAAAAAGCGAAGGAAAAATTATCTGCTACCGACTTGTCGGTGAGTGAAATTGCTTACGAGCTTGGGTTTGAGCATCCGCAATCCTTTAGTAAGCTGTTTAAGATCAAAACCCATCTGTCGCCATTGGCCTTCCGGCAATCCTTTAATTGATCAGGACCTAAGCCATAGAGTGGTTATACATCATTGGCGGTTGACGATCCAACCACCAATGATGTATCTAAGGTTTGAGGGGCTTGTGTATGCAGTATTGCAGGAGCAAAAGAGCTACTTTATTTTAAGGTCGATCATGGCGGCCTCATCCGGGTAAATATCCACCATAGCAAAATATTTCACATGCAGGACACTCATTTCATCAAAGAGTGCCACTATATCACCCGTAGTAGCCGAGGCATGCGCTTTGATCAGCACCTGCAAATGTTGCTCCCTGGGATTGGCAAGTTGTAGTAGCGACTTTTGCTTGTTTATTAATACCTTTCTCAAAGCCTGTTCCGTATATACTTCTTTCAGAACAATACCGGGAGTGTATTCTCCTTCATAGTAAAATACTTTATGGTCTTTTGCAGGTATTAAAGTAATAGCCGAGGAAGCATACCATTTGGTTGGCTCGGTACCTGCCGGCTGGTAAGGCATCTGTATGTCCATAGCCTTTGGTTGGGCCATGGTCGTAGTCATCATGAAAAAAGTAATGAGCAGGAAGCCCAGGTCTACCATGGGTGTAAGATCGATGCGTGGCGAAGCTGCGGAATGCCCTCCCTTGCCTTGCCTGGTTTGTAGTTCGGCCATAGCTTATTGTTTAATGATAAGACTAAGGCATTATTACATTCCATAAAATATTTTCCTTGCTGCATGACTTTAATAGCGACTATCGCAGCCCCTTATGCGCCATCACCCCGGCTACCATACCGACAAGCAATCCGATCAGCAGGTAAAAAAAGGTAATAGAAACAGGGACCATCAGGCTGCGCAACAGAAGACTGTATCTTTTATACCCGGAATAGGAAAAATACTGGTAGTAGAACCATACCGAGTAGAGCATGGTCAGCAGGCCGAAAAAGCTATACAACAGGTAAAGCACCTCTTTGTTGTTATGATAAACAATAGTGATAGCTGTAAACAGGAGGCCAATGACCAGTTCAGCAGCGGCTTTATAGGTATTAAGAACAAGATGTTCTGTTCCATTCAGCTTTGCCCTTCTGAACCACAAATAGCTAAAGAGGGAAGACACCGGGATCGTAAACAAGAGTACAAACTTGGGATATTTGGTCGACCATTCCTCGATCACCGACATTACAGCCCGGCTGTTATCCGGCACAATATCGGTGAGCTTTACCGGAGAAAGCGCTCCCAGGAAATGCCCCGCACCCAGAACGAGGATAATAAGTGTGATGCAATTGAAATATAGTATCCTTTTTCCTTCAATAAATGCCCTTACATTGGTCCCTGGTTTTGTAAACAAGCCTTTTATGGTAAAAAGCAAGCCTTTGTCCACATGCCATACCCCATGCACCAGGTCATGCATCACAAAGTGCTTTACAGAGTAACGATGCGTAGATGCTTTCTGGCCACAATAGGCACAATAGGCTTCCGATAATGCCCGGTCACAATTTAAACACGCTGTATGGCCAACTTTTGCGCCAGGTTCCAGGATTTCCTCAGATATTTGCATTCCGTAACTTAATTTCTGCATTTATTTTGCTTAAAGAAGATGAGAGCGGGATTAACATATATGTCAGCGGTACTGATATGCCAATATGTCCAAGCCCTGCTTTTTTGAAAAAAATCAGGTAGATGGTGATTGCCAGCAGCAGGAACCATAGGATAACAATGGCAATTATAAGGCCTTTGACCCTGGATCGTTGTCGGTATAGCGCTGCCGTATCCAGTTCCTGAAGCGGTTTGGATGTCATAGGTTAAATTAAAGGTTGAAAAGATATTGGAAGCACAAATGTGCGGAAAGTATTGTTTTTACAAACTACACTTTAGTGTAAAAATCAATTTTCACTCGTTGAGTAGAGATGGAGCATAAATCGAATACAGGATTACTTACCCGGAACAGGGTAAAGACCAATGCTGAAGACAGCCCGCAGCCCGGCGATTACCTGGAAGCGGTGAAAGCCTTTGCCCGGCTTACCTATGAGAGCGTATATGTGATCGATTATACCGATATGTCGTTCGAGTATGTTTCCGACAATCCCTTATTCCTGTGTGGGTACACCTCGCAGGAAGTAATGCAGATGGGTTATGATTTCTATTTCAGGCATGTGCCCGCCGGGGACCTGGAACTGTTGAACGTGCTTAACGACGCCGGGTTTGACTTCTTTGAGCAGGTACCCGATAAGGAAAAGAAATTGTACAGCATCACTTACGATTTTCATTTGCAGAACGAGCAGGGTAAAACTGTTCTGATCAACCATAAGCTGACGCCGTTATTCCTCGACAAAGCTGGGAAAATGTGGAAGGCGATGTGTATCGTTTCTCTTTCTCACCGACAGGAAGCCGGTAATGTAGTCATACACAAACAGGGCTCCGGCGATTATTGGCAACTGGATACACGGCGTAAGCTGTGGCAACGGTTTCCGAAACCCAAGCTCTCGGAACGGGAAGTCGAGGTATTGCGCCTGTATGCGCAGGGACTGACCATAGGCCAGATCGCAGAAAAGATATTTGTTGCCCCGGATACTGTTAAATATTACAGGAGAAGGATTTTTGAAGCCCTGGAAGTCAACAATATTATAGCAGCGCTTTCCTATGCAGTGAGCAACAAGATCATCTGACGGGGCCAAACTGCCTGCGCTCACAGTTTGTGCTCTTCTTTAAGGTGCTTCAGCAGCCGTTTATCGCTATATTCCGCATAGCTGTTGGGAACAATCCGCTTGCCATGGTATTCGATATAAGCTCTTGTGAACTCGGCTCCGAAATAGAGGATTGCAGCCGAAAAGTAGATCCAAAGCAGTAGTACAATGATAGAACTGGCTGCACCATACAAACTTACCGTATTAGTCTTGCTGATGTATAAACCGATCAGGAATTTACCCATCAGGAATAGTACAGAGGTTACGAAAGCCCCCGGCCACACCTGTTTCCAACGGATACGGACATCGGGCAGCATTTTGAAAATAACGGAAAACAGAAAGCTGATCACAAAGAAAATGACGACGGTATTGATCATGCTCAGGATATTGATCGGCAGCTCAGGCAATAACTTGAGCAGATAGTTGCTCATCGCGATCAATAAGGCATTCACGATCAGCGATACGATAAGGAGAAAGCCCAGGCCAATGATCATCGAAAACGAAAGCGCCCGGTTGAGCAGCAGTTTAATAAACCCTTTCTTGGCCCTTGGCCTTACACCCCATATCATATTAAGTGAATCCTGTATCTCTACGAATATCCCGGTAGCGCCTATCACCAGGGCAATAGCGCCCACTACGGTAGCCAGGGTACTGTTTTTTTGCGACTGTAGTCCCCTGATCACATTCTGTATCTGCCTTGCCGTTTCGGGACCTACCACATCTCTCAATTCCGTAAATATCCTGCCTTCTATAGCATCTTTTCCATAAATGGCACCACCAAATATGATGACCAGGAGGAGCATGGGCGGCAACGAGAAAATAGTGCTGTAAGCTAGGGCAGAGCTTAGTTTCATCCCTTTGTCATCTGCAAAACCGGTACCCGCATCTACTAAAATTCTCCAGTATTTATTAGTAATTTGTTTTACTTTCGTTGCCATACAAATAAAAAAAAGATATACTTTTTAGGTGCCCTGGGATGGCGTTGTAATTGTTTATATCTGGTACTAATCAAGGTGACCCTTGTCCTGTTCAACACTAACCTATACTATTATTTAAGAGCTCGCCCATGAAACTCGAAGACGAATTAAAGATGCAACAATTTACGGATAATTTCCAAAGGGCTTATCTCAATATTATTTTTACTGCCAATTGGATGGAAACCAATATGCAACAAAAATTGAAGCATTTCAATATTACAGCGCCGCAATTTAATGTTTTACGTATCCTGAGAGGCCAGAAAGGAAAACCCATGAGTGCTTACGCTATCCAGGAACGCATGATACACCGTACCTCCAATGTAACTCGTATCCTGGAAAAGCTCGTGGAAAAGAACCTGGTAACACGCGAAAACAGTACCGTAAACCGCAGGATGATCGATGTTAAACTTACAGAACAAGGTTTGCAACTGATCAACAGCACCGACGCCCTTGCACGCGATGCTTATAACCAAATGGCTGCCGTGCTTTCCGAACAGGAAGCCGAAAAGATGGGCGATTGGCTCGATAAAATCAGGGAAATGCCATTGGCCGAACCTGCTTTCTGATCCGGTATCTTAAAATGACCTTTAGTGATGTGGCATGCATATATCAAAGGCTTTAAAGCCTTTCTCCAGCTCGAAAAATCCCTATCCCCGAATTCTGTAGACGCTTACCTGCACGATGTCCAGATGCTGGCCGAGTTTTTTCAAAAGACAGATGAGGCATTGCCCTTTGATAAGATACAATTAAAACAGTTGCAGCAATTCCTGGAATCCATTCATGAAAAGGACCTGGCGGCTGCATCGCAGGCACGCATTATCTCGGGTATTAAGGCCTTTTTTCATTACCTGGTTATGGAAGAGGTAATCCCTGCTAATCCTACCGAATTGCTGGAGGCGCCCAAACTCAAAAGGAAACTCCCGGATGTACTGGGGCCGGAAGAAGTGGAGCTATTGTTTACCGGTATCGACCACAGCAAGCCGGAAGGGCAGCGCAACAGGGCAATATTGGAAACAATGTACAGTTCGGGCTTACGGGTAAGCGAAGTGATTGCCCTTGAACTAACCAATATGTACCTGGATGTAGGCTTTATCAGGGTAATTGGCAAAGGCAACAAAGAAAGACTGGTGCCCATAGGCGACGAAGCCGCCAAGCATATTAACCTGTACCGGGAGCATATCCGCAACAAGCTGGAACCGCGCAAGGGGCAGGAGAACATCCTTTTTTTAAACAGGAGGGGCAGCGGCTTGTCCCGGGTCATGGTTTTTTATATCATTAAAGAAGCCGCGGAACGGGCAGGTATCCGTAAAAATATCCATCCGCATACCTTACGGCATAGCTTTGCAACCCACCTGGTAGAAGGGGGTGCCGACCTGAGGGCCGTACAGGAAATGCTGGGACACGAAAGCATTACCACTACCGAGATCTATACTCATCTTGACCGTGGCTTCCTGTTGCGGACCCTGGAGAAATACCATCCCCGCTTTCATAATAAATAACGATGTACCTTCGCGCTTTGAACCCGGATTGATACATGCAGACTTTCAAAACCTCAAAAGCAAGGGAAAATATTTTGCGCAAGGTCAGGATGGCCCTGCAGGAAGAAACGGTACCCATGCCTTTCCCGGAAACGGAAAAACTGGCGGTGTCCTCTTTTTTTGCAGAACCTCCGGAAGGCACGCCCGAAGAAGCTTTCGCGGCCGAGTTTTCCCGGGCGGGAGGGCATTTCGTTTTTTGCGCCAGCCAGGACGATCTTTTGACTAACCTGAAAGTATTGGCCGAAAGCCGTAACTGGACAGAGGTACTTTGCGCCCACAAACCTTTGTTTTCTTTCCTGGTCAACAATAAAATTTCCTTTGTAAGAGAATTTAACCCGCTGCATGAGCACGCACAGGCCTGTATCACGGATTGCGAAGCCGCTGTAGCCCGTACCGGGAGCTTCCTGTTCAGCAGCAAACAGAACCACGGCAGGGTAGCGCCGGTGTATTTCCCGGTACACATTGTCGTAGTGCAGCCCCACCAGATTGTAGCCGATATTGCCGACGGTCTCAAATTACTGAAACAGAAATATAACGACCAGCTACCTTCCATGATCAACCTGAATACCGGTCCCAGCCGTACCGCCGACATTGAAAAAACATTGGTTACCGGTGTACATGGCCCCAAAGAGATCTTCTGTTTCTTCCTGAATCAATAATATTATTCCGACCAGCGCAATGGCCGGGTAGCCTAGTTGCCGGGCTGTTGCTGCAATACAAAGAGTATGCATCCTTCCAGTTTACAGATAAAAGATTTCAGCTACGATTTACCCGATGAAAAAATTGCGCGTTACCCTTTAGAACAAAGGGACCAATCCCGTTTACTGATTTATAATAACGGTGCGCTTACCGAAGATATTTACCGGCACATCGATAGGCATATCCCGGAGCAGGCGTTGCTGGTATTCAACCAGACTAAGGTAATCCATGCCCGTTTGCTGTTTCAAAAGCCCACTGGTGGCCGTATCGAGGTTTTTTGCCTGGAGCCCGACGAAAGGTATCAAGAAGTGCAGCAAGCTATGCTGCAGCAGGGTGAAGTATATTGGAAATGCCTGGTAGGAGGCGCTGCCAAATGGAAACCGGGACAAGTACTGCAATTATCGGCCGGTGAAGCGACGCAGCATTTGCAAATGACAGCCGCTGTAGCAGAACGCAGGGAAGGCTATTTTATCCTGAAGCTGGACTGGAACAAAGACATGACCTTTGCCGAAGCGCTGCATATCGCCGGGCACGTTCCCTTGCCGCCTTACCTGGACCGGGAGGCCGATCAAAGCGATGAAGAGCGTTACCAGACTATCTTTGCCAAAGAAGAGGGTAGTGTAGCGGCGCCGACAGCGGCCCTGCATTTTACCGAAACGATCATAGACCGCTTAACCGCTAAAAATATCCATACTGCTTTGTTGACCCTTCATGTGGGTGCAGGTACCTTTAGGCCTGTTAAGAGCGGGACCATGCAGGAGCACGATATGCATGCGGAATGGATAGAAGTGGATATTCCTTTACTGCAAAGGGTCATCGGCAAGCTCCGGGCCCATGAGCCGGTGATTGCTGTAGGCACTACTTCTGCCCGTACACTGGAAAGCCTTTACTGGATTGGTGTACGCATACACAACAAAAGTTTTGATCCTGCCGATAGTATCGCAGTACCTCAGTGGTACCCATATGAGAAACACAAAGATATCACCGCCATAGCAGCTTATGAAGCGCTGTTGCAGTACCTGCAGGAGAACCGGCTTTCGCGGCTGGTTACCCGTACGCAGATCATTATTGCACCGGGATATGTATTTAAAGTGATCAGCGCGCTGGTTACCAACTTTCATCAACCGCAGTCTACCTTATTACTATTGGTTTCGGCCCTGGTAGGCGATGCCTGGCGGGATATCTATAACTATGCGCTGCAAGAGGGCTTCCGCTTCCTGAGCTATGGCGATGGTTGCCTGCTGTGGCGCATATAATTTTGCATAGGATACAAATCCAAAACGCCGCTTACATCCCATGTAAGCGGCGTTTTATTTTCTTTAAAATTACGTTGCTTATTGCTTGGAAAAAGCGCGTGTTGCTTGCTGGCCTTTACCTTTTATGACCAGGAAATAAGTACTGGCAGCGAAACCTTTCAACGGTATTTCCATGTGCAGCAGATCATTTTTTACATTATAGGTATTATACCATAAGGCCTTCCCATTCAGGTCATATACCTGGAAGGTATAGCTGCCGGCTTCCATGCCTTCGCTGCTTATCCTGAGCAGTTCTGTAGCCGGAACAGGAAACAGTTTCAGGTTTTTCCAATAGGAAAGATCGGCAATAGCTGTAGGCCCATCTTCGGTCAGGTTAAGCGTTACCGGATCGCTGGATCTGTCGCCCGATGTGTTGTTATCATGATTGACCCCGTTGATGATCCCGTTAAAGGTAACGGTCCCGGTTCCTGCAGCAGGTGCTGTCCAGTCGAATGAGGCTTCATAAGCCCCGTTCACTTTGGCCAGGGAAGTACTGTGTTCCACCACCTGCAGGCCGCTGATATTGGCAATATGCTTATCGCTGCCCATATTGCTGAAAGCGCCTGCCTGTACCGAACCTTTGGTTGCCGTTACCTGGAAACCAAAAAAAGCGAGGTTACTGTTGTTGCCGCTTATCGTTACCGTGTACACCGTGCCAGGGACATACTTGCCACTTACCACAGCGCCGGTAGCCTTGACTTTGAGCGCTATGGCTGCCGTGGTGGTGCCACTGCCGCCGCTATGGCAGGCCGAACAATTGCCATTGGTCCCCGGTCCTCCGTTACGGATACCGTTGCCGGCCGATGCCGGGCCCGCAGCATTACTGCCTAATAGCACATACATACCGCAGAGTAAAATGCTTGAAAATAGAATTATGGGTTTCTTCATATGGAGCTCTTTTTTACAAAAATATCAGGATTAACCTATCCGGCAACAGGACATACCGGACAAATTAAGGCACTTTTAAGACCGTCATTTTGTAAACAAAGTGCCTGTCAGCAGTGTAGATTATTTTTAAGCCCTCCACTTGTTAACCTTATATGTATTTTGGACAATACAATTATCTTTGAGGCATGAAGATTCTTGTTATCTATTTTACGCAAAGCGGACAGTTGCGCAGTATCCTCGACAATGTAGTACAGGATATGAAAAATGAGGCAGAAGTTGATTTTGCGGAAATTAAACTGGTACAACCTTTTCCTTTTCCCTGGACCTCCGAAACATTCTTCGATGCTATGCCGGAGTGTGTGCTGCAGATACCCTCGGCCATACAGCCCATGCCGGAACTGAAAGCCAAAAATTATGATCTGGTGATCTTCGGTTACCAGCCCTGGTTCCTGTCTCCCTCCAACCCTGCCAATAGTTTCCTGAAAAGTGAATGGGCAACGGCCCTGGCCGGGAAGCCTGTAGTAACCGTTGTGGGCAGCCGTAATATGTGGCTGAACGCCCAGGAAAGAGTAAAAGCGGACCTGGAACGGCTAGGGGCAAAACATGTAGGCCATATCGTACTGGAAGATAAACACAGCAACCTTACCTCCACGCTTACGATTATACGCTGGCTCTTCAAAGGGCAGAAAAAGGCTTCCGGGATGCTTCCCGACGCCGGGGTTTCGGAGCAGGACATCAGGGATACGCAGAAATATGGCATGCCTATATTGCAGCACCTGAAACAAAATAAAATAGATAAGCTGCAACAAGACCTGCTGCAGTTGGGAGCAATACATTTACGCCCCAACCTTATCGTGCTGGAAAAAAGAGGGGTAAGCCAGTTCCCCAAATGGGCCGAAAAAGCAAGAGCCAAAGGAGGTCCTGGCAGCGAGGCCCGCAAACCGGTCATTAAATTGTTTAGCCGGATTCTTATCGTGGCCATCTTCGTGCTTTCCCCCATCACGGCATTGATCGCCAAAATACAGACGGCACTTAAAAGAAAGCATTTACTGCGCGAAGTAGAGTATTTTAAAAGTACCGATTACTTGCCTGGTAAATTAAATTAACTGGCTATCCCGATATAGGAAACAAATCTCTTCCGGTCCTTGAGCCTGTCGAAAGGACGTCGTTAAAATAGTGCTTCGACAAGCTCAGCAACCGTGGAAGAAGTAAGAAGTAAATAGTGCTAAGGTTTCCTATATCGGGATAGTCCGATAAAATTAAGACCACAGGCCATATTGAAAATTAACCAATAAGGCGCGAGCCTTAAACTACCTATATACACCATGAAAAAAAGATTATTCGGTTACCTGCTGCTCCTGCTGCTGCTACCGGGACAACAGGTGCTTGCCCGTTTCCATGTACTGGGCAGCAGCGCTTCCTTTGATGAACCCAGGGGCGGGTTTGGTAAGATACTGGCCCTCCGTAATGGTAATACTGCCTTTTTGCATATCAGTGTAAAAGACGGTATCCACGTGCGGATATATGATCCGCAGCATAAAGAAATAGCCGTAAATGACCTGGGACCTTCCTATGGCAAACTGAAAAGGGCCGATGTAAAAGCGGTCTTTGAGATCAGCAACAATATTGTCGTATTTATACACCAGCAGGAAGATAAAAAGGGCGTGCTGTACCGGCTGATCATAAGCGGTAACGACGGCAAGCTGCTGGAGGAAAAAGCGATTGTAACTCTGCCACCGCTTAAAGTAGACCTGGTGAAGAATGCGTTGGTAGGCTCGATGCCTTATGTAAGCAAAGACCCGGCCAGCGACAACTATGCCGTAGCCCTGCTGTACCTCATCGACGGGCAGCACGATAAAATAGAACTGGTACATTACAACAAAGACCATGGAGAGGTCGGCAGGGGCGCTTTCCAGTCTGCCGGTGAAGAGAACAAAATGCTGAAGTATATGGGCATGCATGTGGTCAATGATAAAGAGGTAGTGGCCTTATTGGTCGGTGGCAGTAGCCGTACTATTACCGGTGTACAGGACGGACCTATGTTGGCTGCATCCCTGCGTAAAGGAACTTCGGAAGTAGTGCTGCACCCGCTGGATTACCAGGATGCCGGCGCGATTCAAAGCATAGCCGTTCAATACCATCAGCCGAGCGATCAATTGTACCTGCTGGCCAGTGAACGGGTAGCCGTAACCACCAGTAAAGCGAGGATCAATACCTTCTTATCTACGGTCAGGTTAAGCGATTATGCCGTAAAAACATCCATGCTGGATATGGACAGCATAAAAAATAGTGCAGGTCGCTACACTTCGGAAGAATTCGAGGGATCGCCACAAGGACTTTTTTTAAAAGAAGATGGCAGCTATTCTGTTGTATATGAAGAGGTCGGCAAGAAGGTATTTCCAGCTACGGTTACCCATACCCGTACCTATAGTGGGAGGTCCAGCCAGACCAGGGTAAGCACCTGGCCGGAGCAGTACCAGTTATTTCTTGGCGATATGGGTGTCGTACAATATACCCTGGAAGGTAAAGTAAAGGCTTCCTATTATATTCCACAAAGAAGAAAAGTAGACATCGCACCATCGGAGATGCGCTATAATCGTCAGTCGGACGATGCCCAGGAGCTTACCTGGTACACTCATTTCACCCATTCCTATTACCTGAATGGCAAAAAAGAAGATTATGTCTTTATGAATGACCTGCCCGGGAACCAGGAAAAAGTGGACCGTCACGAAAAGATCGCGCCGGTAATGGATTTCAAAGACTGTCGTACCTACGCTTTCCGGATTGGTGGCCCCGAAACGATTGCACAAAGAGAACTGGCCTTTGGCGCGGTGACCGATGCCGGCAAAGACGATATCGCCATGTGTCCCGTATCGGATTACGATAAAGAACGCAATATTTTTATTACCCTGAAAAGAGATAGGAGCGGCAGAAAAAGCCCAGTACAGCTTATATGGCTGCAACCGGAATAGGTAACGGATTAGGCACAGCTGCGATTACCATTAGCGATAAAGATCCTTCGGTTCCTTCGGAGACCTCTGGATGACCCCGATCTAAGGTTATAACTAAATAAAGGGAACGGATCGCACATGCGATTCCGGCACAACACTGCAGCAAAAAAAGAATAGCTACCTCATCCAGCACTCCTGCCGGTCATCCCGAATGTAACACGCTACGTCTCTACAGGTAACAATACAATACTTTAAATACTCCCTTTATGCAAAAAGCGGTTGCCAGTGGCAACCGCTTTTTGCATAAAGGGACTTTACATTATCTTACACCACTACATTGATCATCCGGCCCTTCACATAAATGAATTTCTTGGGTTCTTTACCCTCCAGCCATTTAAGGATCACTTCGTTGGACAACACCTCTTTTTCGATAAAGGATTGCTCGGCATCCAGCGCGAATTCCAGCTCGGTACGGGCCTTGCCATTTACGGCAATAGGATAGACCTTGCTGTTCTCCACGGTATATTTTTCTTCCCATTGCGGGTAAGCTGCATGGATCACGGAACCATCGTTGCCCAATTGCTTCCATAGCTCTTCTGCTATATGGGGTGCATAAGGCGTCAATATGCGTACCAGCGGGTCGAGTATGCTGCGTTTGTGGCAGTTGAGATCGGTGAGTTCGTTAACACCGATCATAAACTGGCTTACCGCCGTATTGAAAGAGAACTTTTCGGTATCGCCTTCGATCTTTTTGATCGTCTTGTGCAATACTTTTAATTCTGCATCTGTGGCCGCTTCATCGGTCACGATCCAGCCTTTCTGCTCATCGTTGTACAAGCGCCAGAACTTTTTCAGGAAGCGGTGCACACCTTCAATGCCTTTGGTATCCCAGGGTTTGCTCATTTCGATAGGCCCCAGGAACATTTCGTACATGCGGAAGGTATCGGCACCGTATTGGTTTACGATGTCGTCCGGGTTCACCACATTGTATTTGGACTTGGACATCTTCTCGGTTTCGCTGCCACAGATATACTTGCCGTTTTCCAGGATAAACTCCGCATCAGCATATTCGGGACGCCATTTTTTAAAGGCTTCCGTATCCAGCTCTACACCATCTACAAAGTTCACGTCTACGCGTATCTGGTCAACCAGGTGCTCCTGCTTCAAACCCAGGGAAACGAACGTGTTGGTGCCATTGATACGGTACACATAACGGGTGCTGCCTTGTATCATACCTTGGTTGACCAGTCTCCTGAATGGTTCTTCAAAGTTGAGGTAACCCAGATCGAATAAGGCTTTGGTCCACATGCGGCTGTACAGCAAATGACCTACAGCATGTTCGGTACCACCGATGTAGAGGTCTACCTGCTGCCAGTATGCTGTGGCATTTTTATCGGCAAAGGCATCGGCATTGCCGGGGTCCATATACCGCAGGAAATACCAGCTACTGCCGGCATAACCCGGCATGGTATTGGTTTCCCGCTTCAGCAGGTCACCGTCGTTATTCTGTACGATTACCCAGTCTGTAATATTTGCTAAAGGCCCTTCGCCTTCGGGTCCCGGTTTATAATGTTCTACATAAGGCAGCTCCAAAGGTAATTGCTGCAAGGCTTCCGGCAGGTTAGCTCCTGATTCGTTGATCGCATAAGGCACATTGTTCTTATAAACGATGGGGAAAGGCTCACCCCAATAGCGCTGGCGGCTGAAACCCGCGTCCCGCAAGCGATAATTGATCCGGCGGCTGCCGATACCTTTATCTTCCAGCGCCTGCAATACTTTAGCCGATGCTTCTTTAACAGATGAGCCGTTGACGAAATCGCTGTTGCTGATCGTTACATTCTTATCGGATACCGCCGCTTCGCCGGTGTACTGCCCGCCGAAGATATTGGTCACCTCGATACCGAAGTGCTGCGCAAAAGCATGATCCCTGTCGTCGCCGGAAGGTACCGCCATGATCGCGCCGGTACCATAGCCTGCCAATACATATTCGGAAATCCATATGGGAATTTGCTTCCCGGTAAAGGGATGGATGGCATAAGCGCCGGTAAAGCAGCCGCTGATTTTCTTTTCGGCCATACGCTCCCGTTCGCTGCGGCTTTTTACATACGCTACATATTGTTCTACTTCTGCTTGCTGTGCATCGCTGCTGATCTTACCGACCAGCTCGTGCTCGGGAGCCAGCACCATAAAGTCCACACCAAATATAGTATCGGGGCGGGTGGTAAATACTTCGACCTGCTCCCCGCTGTCTGCTATTGCAAAATGGATAGAGGCGCCTTCGCTACGGCCTATCCAGTTGCGCTGCATCTCCTTCATGGCTTCGCTCCATTCCAGGTTGTCCAGGCTGCTGATCAGGCGATCGGCATATTCCGTGATCCGCAAAAACCATTGGCGCATCTTCTTTTTTTCTACAGGATGGCCGCCGCGTTCGCTCACGCCATTCACCACCTCATCATTGGCCAGCACGGTACCCAGGGCTTCGCACCACCATACTTCGGCATGGTCGAGGTAAGCCAGGCGGTATTGCATCAGCACAGCCCTTTGCTCTTGCTCGCTTTTACCTGTCCATTCTTCGGCGGTAAAAGTGAGCGTAGCATCGCCGGGAGCAGGATGGGCTGCATTACCTTCTTTTTCAAAAAGGGTAATAAGGCTTTCCAGCGGTTCGGCTTTACGGGTATCCCTGTTGAACCAGCTTTGGAACAGTTGAAGGAAGAACCACTGCGTCCATTTGTAGTACTGGGGATCGCTGGTACGTACTTCCCGGCTCCAATCGTAATTGAAGCCTATATTATCGAGTTGTTCTTTATAACGGGCAATGTTTTTCTCCGTGGTTACGGCGGGATGCTGCCCGGTTTCCATAGCATACTGTTCGGCCGGCAAGCCAAATGCATCGAAGCCCATCGGGTGCAATACATTGTAGCCTTTCATCACTTTATACCTTGAAAAAATATCGGAGGCAATGTAACCCAACGGGTGGCCTACGTGTAGGCCTGCGCCACTCGGGTAGGGAAACATATCGAGGACATAGTATTTGGGTTTGCTGCTATGTGCCGGTACCTTATATACCTGTTGTTCGTTCCAGAATGCTTTGGCTGCTTTTTCTATTTTTTGAAAATTATATTCCACGTCAGCTATGAGATAAATAATATTGAATTGTAGATAAGGATAGTGTTCTGTTCAAAGAGGGCATCAATCTACAGGTGGCAGCCACATGGCGCCGCCTACGCTGCTGCGTTGTGCACCGGTCACCGTATGAAGCGTATTGATCTCTTCGCGCCAGCGTAAAGTACCGATAAGCGCCATAGCGATGGCCTCCTTGTGCTTGATCGTCTGCTCACCGGGCAGTACCAGCTCCAGGTCGCCTTCCTTGTTCAGCTCATTCTGTAAGGTTTCCATGAGGAAGTCGTTAAAGGCACCGCCGCCGGTTACCAGCATGCGCTGCGTGTGTAAAGGATTGCGATAGGGGAGCAAGGCTTTAGCGATCTGGGTGGCAATGTGCCGGGTAGAGGTATGCAAGGCATCGCTCCCGTTTTCCAGGGTGTCGAAATGCGGCAATACTTCTTCCGTTACAAATCCGTTGTGCAGCGATTTGGGTGTTTCCAGCTCATAAAAGGCTACCTGGTTGATCTTTTCCAGTACGGCTTCGTTGCTGCTGCCCAGCCTGGCCATAGCTCCTTTGTCGTCGTATTCTTTTTCAAGGCGCAGGGCAAAATGATTCAGCAACTGGTTGGCGGGACAGATATCAAAGGCAATCGTATCCTCGCCATTGACGGTTACATTCGCAATACCGCCTATGTTGAGGCAAAAATCATAATCGGAGAACAGCAATTTATCGGCAATGGGCACTATGGGCGCACCCTGGCCGCCGAGGGCAATATCCATATTGCGCAGGTCGCTGATCACCGGCAATAAAGTCCAGCCCGCAATAGCAGCGCCATCGCCTATCTGGCTGGTGGTCCTGGCGGCAGGCTCGTGCCATACCGTATGCCCGTGAGAGGCCACAAAATGGACTTTATGCTGCAGGCTGTATTTTTTGATAAAATGGTTGACCTGTTCGCCCAGGTAATGCCCGAAGCTGGTATGCAATCGCAGGAATGCGGGAACGGCCAGGGTATGCGCTTTTTTCAGTTCTGCCGTCAGTACAGCAGGGTAGGGCGTACACTCCGCTTCCAGCAGCTCGTAACTCCACTTCCCGCTGATCTCGGTAAGCTGCACATAGGCTATATCCAATCCGTCAAGAGAGCTTCCGGACATAAGTCCGATCACATTATAAACCATATTGTCAGTGAAAATTAAACATTCAAAACCTCTGTTCTGAACAAGCAGAAGTTATCTTTAATTGATTTTGCTTACTTTTTATATTTTGTCCGTTTGTCTCTTCGTTTGTGCTCCCGGATCGTAAAAATATACATCCCGGCAAGCATCACGAACATATACAGGATACCCCAACCATCAAGTCTCGATCCCTTTGCCAGCCCTCTGTAGGTACTTACATTAGCTTCGGCATATCCATCAATAAAGAGGAAATAAATGCTTGTTCCCAACAGGAACAAAAGACAAAGGCCGAAAACTATCTTAAAGCCTCTCATGAAACCACTTCGGCTTCCAGGTCATAATCAAATGCCTTGGTGATCCTTGCCTGTACGAAATCGCCTACCGGTAAATCTTCTTCCGAATGGATGATCACTTCGTTGTCCACTTCCACGCTGTCGTATTCGGTGCGGCCTATATAGCGGCCGGCTTCTATCTTATCGATGATCACTTTAAATTCTTTGCCGATCAGCTCCTGGTTCTTTTCATAGGAGATCTCCTGCTGTACTTCCATGATCTCCTGGGCACGGGCCTCCTTCTCTTCCGAAGACAGGGTATCTTCCAGGTCGTACGCCGAGGTATTCTCTTCGTGAGAATAAGTAAAGATGCCTACACGCTCAAAACGGATCTCTTCCAGGAAGGATTTCAGCTCTTCCACATCATCCCTGGTTTCGCCGGGGAAGCCGGTGATCATGGTGGTACGCAAAGCCACTTCAGGCACTTTGTCACGGATGGCAGCGATCAGGTCGTACATTTCCTGTTTGCTGATCTGGCGTTTCATGGCCTTCAGCATGGCATCGCTGCAGTGCTGCAAAGGCATATCGAGGTAGTTGCAGATGTTGTCGCGCTCCTTCATCACATCCAGTATCTCCATCGGGAATTTGGAGGGATAGGCATAGTGCAGGCGTATCCATTCCAGGCCGGGCACATCGGAAAGATGCTTCATCAGGTCGGGCAGCATTCTTTTCTTATAGATATCCAGTCCGTAATAAGTCAGCTCCTGGGCGATCAGCATCACTTCTTTCACCCCGTTCTTCACCAGGTGTTTGGCCTCGGTAACGATCTCTTCAATGGTCTTGGAAACGTGCCCGCCACGCATCAGCGGTATGGCGCAAAAAGAGCAGGTACGGTTACAACCTTCCGATATTTTCAGATAAGCATAATGTTTCGGCGTACTCAGCATACGCTCGCCCAATAGCTCTTTTTTGAAATCGGCATTGAGCTCTTTCAGGATAAAAGGCAGCTCGAGGGTACCGAACCAGGCATCCACTTCGGGTATCTCCTTGGCCAAGTCGCCACGGTAACGTTCGCTCAGGCATCCGGTTACATAAACTTTATCCAGTCGGCCGGCTTCTTTATAGGAAACCTGCTCCAGGATGGTGTTGATGGATTCTTCTTTGGCCTTGTCGATAAAGCCACAGGTATTCACCACGACAATATTATGGTCGAACTTTTCATTCTCGTGCGCTACCGCAATTTCGTTGGCCCTAAGCTGGCCGCTCAGCACTTCACTGTCCACCAGGTTTTTGGAGCAACCCAGGGTAATGATGTTTACTTTATTCTGTTTCAGTGTTCTGCTTTTCATCCCTTCAATTAAAAGTAGGCAAAGGTACTGAAATAAGGCGATAATACTGAAGGCCGGCACATGGGAGTATCGCTGAATTGATAAGGTCTAGCGTAGGGGAAAATCCCCCGATTTCCTACTGGAAAAGACGTATTTACGAGCCTTGTGGCGGCCCGTGCGGCGAAATTGCTTATGGGAAGCCTTACTTTTGTATTCACCCTGTTTTACCAGGTATGATCTATTGTCTGCAACCACACCGGCCCGTGTCAGGGTCATTGCCGCCATGTAACCAGACCGGATGCATACCCGGATAAGACCCTACTATTTATAAACCCTGTAAACCTCAGAAAAATGGCAACTTCAAAAAGTTCGCTTCGCAGGTTCCTCATGCCTGTAAGTTTTGAAAAAACACCCAAGACAGAAACCCCACTGGCTGCATTCGTCTTCTCCCGCAACGGGCAATTGTTACAAACGGTACCGGTAGTAAAAGGTACCGCCAACTTTGATCTTGATGCCGATAAATTGTCGGAGCTCCGGGTATTTATCGCGCCCGATTACAAGGAACGCCCTTTGCAGGTGGCTACCATAGCCGACCTCGAAAAATACAAGGCTTATGAGCCGGTATTGAAATTTGATACCAAAGGCAACCTGAACATCCTGCCTATTCCCGAAAGCCTGATCAAGCTCTGGTGCTTCCGCATTTGCAGGTTAAGGCTGCAACTGACCAAGGACTTTACCATGGACGGGATCACCAAGGAAAGGCCGCTTTGCAATGCGCGTGTACATGTATGCGAGATCGACAAGATCAGTTGGCTGCTGCCCCGTATCCCCGATTTTATCATCAAGCAAATACCGGAGCTTATCCTGAAGCCCCGTATCCCGATTCCCATTCCCGAACCAGACCCGATCAGGGTCGTAGTGCCGCAACTACCCAACAGGTTTGATGCCAAAGTGAACCCGGTAGTAAAGGCCAACCTGGCGCTGAACCCCAAAGTAATGGCGCCGCAGGCTCCTGTGACCAAGGTAGCGGAAGATAACCCGGCTTTATCGTTACCGGATGCTGCCCGCAAGCAGATACTCTCCGGCAATATAAGCCTGATCAGGGATGCCGTCGCCAAGAATTTCCAGCTCCTGCATCCTATCTTCTGCTCTATTCCCTGGTTATGGCCCTATTTCTATAAAAGCACGGAGATCGCTACTTTCTATACCGATAACTTTGGCCGTATCGATAAGAACTTTATCTATTTCGATTGCGAATCGAAGCCCGATCTTTATTTCTGGGTAGAGTACTATATCGACGGGATATGGACTACGGTATATCGCCCTTCTATTCCCTGCCATACTTATTGGGACTATACCTGCGGCGCGCAGATCAACCTGAAAATAACAGACCCCAGGATACGCTGGTGGTGCAATACCGAGCTGCCCGGAGCTGTAGCCTGGATAAAAACCGTGGGTCATGGCGCCAGTGTAAGCCATATCCAGCAAAGCGATATGCTGTCCACGATCCAGGGTAAAAGCTTTAACCGTATAGGGCTGAGCGATGTTTCGGTACCTTACCGCCCCAATACCGTAGGCGATTTCCGCAGGCCTTTCGGCGGTAATCTTTACTTCCTGGTCCAATTCGGCAGCGGCCTGCCCAATACCAATATAGCTTATTACCAATGGAGCAGCAGGAAAGTAAGAAATGCCAACCTGGGCACCGATCTTGGTCCCTGGAAGGTAATGAACGATGCCGTGTCCAAATCGTACTCATATGAATATACCGACGGTAGCGGTACCCATTTTGATTATAAGAGCGTATTGCTGGGGCCGGTAAAGGTAGGCACTACCGACAACCTGTTCCTGATCCCGCCGCAAAACCCGGCCATGGCGCCTATCAATGCCCCGGAAACGGCTGCGGGCTGGGGTTATGATACCGCTTCGGTGATCTTCGATTCCAAAGGCATGGAAGATGGCCTGTACGAATTCAAGCTGGAGCTGTTCGATAAAAACGGCAACAAGATCAACAGTCTGCCCCGGAACTTTTTCCAGGTGCCGCATTACGGTACTTTTGCCCCATCTATCAATGCGCCCGATAGCCTGCTCATCCTCAACAGCCCTACCGAAGCCAGCGCCTATCATATGCTGCTGCGTATCGATAACCAGCCTTGCGAGGCAGATATTTACCAGATCAATGTGGACGGGGTACCGGCTGCTACCAATTGCTGCGGTTTTGTAAAATACCAGCCTGGTTCCAATATCGAGATTAGCTTCCGGGCATACCATCCTTACAATTTTGCCACTTTTGGCTTTAATGTACAAAAGGGCACCTGTAACGATGCTGCGCAAACAGGGGCTACCAATACCAGCGGCATGGTGATCGGCAGCACCTTTAACGGAGCCGTAGAGAACTATCACAGGGACAATACGAGCGTATACACCAAAACTTTTACGCCAACCAGCTTGCTGGGTATCTGTGCGCCGGGTGGTAAGGCCGCTTTTGCGGAATCGCTCGGGGTGTACACCTTAACAACCGATGGTAATAATTACCTTGGCCTCGATGCTTCGGACCTGGCCGCTTTTGCCCTGGAGCCTTAATGGCTTTGTAGCTATAAACCGACCTTCAATGGCAGCGCCGCAGGATCATTCCTGCGGCGTTTTTTGCAGTATCAGCCGTTTGGAAAATGTCGGTGGCTTTAAAAATCCCGGACTAAGCACTTACTATAAATTACAGGGATTTCACTATATATTTGCTCTATGCCTTATTTAAATTCCAATTCCAGGTTGTGGATCGTGGTATCTGCCCTTTTGTTTGCTGCTGCTCTTGTCTTTGTTCAATTCTATCTTGCCTGGATATGCCTGGTACCTCTTTTCGGGGCATTACAGGACAAAAAAAGAAAGCGTGCTTTCTATGACGGTGCTTTGTTTGGCCTGGTGTTGGGGGTGCCTGCCTTTTACTGGATGCCCTCGGTGGTTACCCATTTTACCGGGGGACAGGTCTTTGGCATCGTGGCTTACCTCATAGCTATAATTTTTGCAGCGCTTTATTTCGGATTGATCCTGCTGGCTTATACAGTCCTGAAAAGACCGGAACCATCATTCTGGGGCAACGCTTTATTGATGGCAGCCCTATGGACCTGCGGCGAATGGTTGTTGTCAGTATGCTTTACAGGTATGCCCTGGTTCGGCTTTCATGCGGGGCATATGTTGTTCGATAACCTGTATGCGATCCAGGTGGCGGAATATGGCGGTGTATTGCTGATGAGTTTCTTTGTGGTGTTGATCAACTTCCTCATAGCGCATTTCTTTTTCAGGAAACAATGGAAAAGGATGGCCATTCCAGCCGGCCTGGTCCTTATATATATGCTCGGCGGTTATGGTATCCATTACCGGTTCACACAACGGCAGGCAGGTGTAGCCACTAAGCCTTTTTCCGTCGCGATCCTGTGTGAGAATACGGCCCCTGATGTAAAATGGGATGAGCAGAACGGTAATTTCCTGGTCAAACGTATGCTGGGACTGAATGCCCAGGTGGCGGCGCTGCAACCCGATATAGCCCTGTGGAGCGAGTCGGCGGTCCCCTGGACCTATTCGCCCGACGACAATTTTGTAAAGGAGGTGATTAAAACCACTTCGCCCAAGGGCATTACCCATATATTGGGGATGAATACGGAGTATAAAGACAATGTAGTGTACAATTCGGCTTATTGCCTGCAGCCCGACGGGAAGATGGCCGGGCGTTACGACAAGCGTTTCTTGCTGGCCCTTGTAGAAAAGCCGCTGGGTTTCTATTCCCTGCCTTTCCTCAGCACAGACGGTTTTTATGCAAAAGCGGGAGATAAAGCCAATCCTCTTCCAACGTTTTACGGTAAAGCAGGCGTCTTAATATGTAACGAAGCTACTGTTACGGATGCTGCTACCGATCTGGTGCGAAACGGTGCCACCTTTCTGGTGAATATCAGCAACGATGGTTGGTTCAGCGATATACCTTATCTGGTTAACCTGCATTTTTACAACGCCCGGGTGCGGGCAGTAGAAACACGCAAAGATATGGCGGTAAACAGCAATATGGGGATTTCGGGTAAGGTGAGTGCCAGTGGCGAAACAGATATTTTGCCTACACATACGGGTGGATATGTATCAAAAGTTTTTTTAAATGGAAATAATTTCATAACATTATACACAACATTCAAATTGGCTTTTATTGGCCTGGTCTGGTTTTGTTTGTTGGGTTTTATCATAAAAAAGATAATATTATTGAAAAAATAAATCACCCCTTAAATCAATTTTCGCCCCATGAAGAAATTGCTTCTCCTTTCTTTTTTATTGCTCAGTGTTATCCAGCTTCAGGCTTCTTTGCGGCAAACAAAATACCGTTGGCGCAATGATAATGGTAACGAGAACTCGGCGACCTGGATCGCCGCAGAAAATACACCGATTACGGTGCTGAGCAATACCCCTGCGATCCGGTTAAGAATAGAGCTGGATAATGATAACGGATTAGGTTTCGACTCGCCAATAGACGAAGCGTTGGAATATTCTTCCGACGGTGGTACTACATGGACCGAAATAACCGGCGCCGCTACCGATGAATTTATGTATGCCACCAGCACTTTCGTCACCAATGGTGCTGCAACCACCAACCAGATGGGCAGTACTACCTTTGGCACTTACGTCCCCGGGCGTATCGTAACGGCACCCTCTGCTACGCCATTGAACTTAAGCGACGCCGAGCGAACGGAATACGAATGGGTGATAAAGCCTACGGCCAATGCCATACCGGGAGGTACCTATCTCTTCCGGTCGCTGAACCAGGAAGATGTCCCGCTGGAATACCCGACCATAACCATAAGCCCCGTCTGTAGCGGTACCCCCACAGCGGGTAGTATAACGGTAGGAGTACCCATTATAGAATGTCATTCATCGACCACGCTAACGGCAATAGGCACTACCGTAGGGCTTGGGATCAGTTATCATTGGCAGTATGGCGTTAATGGTTCCTGGACCGATTTCGGGACCGATGCCGCCGTGCAAACCACGCCGCTGCTGGTGCAGAATACGCAGTTCCGCTGCGTCGTCGATTGTGCCAATAGCAACGAAAGTGATACTACCGATGAAGTAACCGTAACCATTTTACCACTGCACATAGACCTCGGCAATGACATTAACCAGTGTATAGATACCGGAACGAAGATCGTGCTGGATGCCGGTGTAGTAGCGAATAATCCCCAATACCTCTGGGACGATGGTTCCACGATGCAGATAAGGGATGTTAAAGAGAGCGGTACCTACTCCGTTAAAGTAACGGACCAGTTTACCTGCGTAGGCTATGACACCATTAATGTAATCGTAAGAGATAATCCCCAGGTAGCACTGGGTAATGATACTTCGGTATGTAACGGCGTCATGCTGCCGTTGAATGCAGGCAACCAGGGCATCAGCTATTTCTGGAATACCGGTGAAACCACCCAAAGCATAATCGTCAATAGTCCCGGCAGCTATAATGTATTTGTAACCAACGATCAGGCCTGCTTTAAAGGAGATACCATCGTGGTAAGCATGGAAGGAGAACTGCCCTCGGTAGATGGGATCAATATCTCCAATAATGGCCTTACGACCTTCCACTTCACGGCCGTAAATCCTCAGCATGTGCTTGGGTTCGACTGGGATTTCGGCGACGGATCGGCACGAAGCTACCTGCCTTCGCCTGTACATACCTATAGTGCCCCCGGTAATTATATAGTCGTATTGCGCCTGAGCAGCAGTTGTGGCTTCCTGTCCGATTCTACCTCGGCACATATCGTAGGTGTCAACCAGTTGAATGTAAGTAAAGAAGAATTGACCGTTTACCCGAACCCGGCAAGAGAAACCGCAACGATCCTGAATAAAGGAGCGCTGAAAATGGAGCAAGTGGTCATCTATAATGTAACAGGCCAGATTGTTTACAAATCCAAATCCGATAGCCAGGACAAGCATACCCTGCACCTGAGCAGCCTGTCGACAGGCATATATACCATTGAGGTATATACCGACAAAGGCACCGTAGCCCGGAAACTGGAATTGCTTCGATAGAGCTTATTAACAACATAACCTGAACAGCGCCCCGCCGGATGATCCTGGTATGGCGCTGTTCCTTTTTATAGTAAACTGCAGCATACAGCTGTTTTGAGAAACACGCTTTGTGTGACTCTGCCTCGATAAGCAGCTTCATCCATCCAGGAAAGGCCTATCATGGGCAGCTTTCCAGCGGGCTTGTGTACCTTCTACTTTGGATTGACCCGGCAAATACCATATCCTCACTTGTATTGAATATATTCCTGCCTTTGAAAAAATCGGTAGGGATTATAGTACTTTTCTCCAGGTAGCTTGTCTTTAATAAAAGGCCGGTATATAGTGGGCGTGCCGGGACAATTAGGCAATATATTTCCTGGGGTTACAGAGAAGCATAGCACGCCTTATTGCCGGCCTTTTTCCTTCCTCTCTCAGTCTGCGTTTTTAACCATTTAATTTAGTGTTTTATGGCGATCAGGATCGTTTACTGGCTTTTGCTGCTCAGCATAGGCAGCTATACTATAGGCACTGCACAAATAAGAGAAATCAAAGGCATGGTGATGGACAACAGGAATGAGCCGCTACCTGCCGCAAGCATTACCGTAAAGGGAACCATGAATACTACGGTGACGGACATGGATGGCCAGTTCCGGTTAAGCGTGTCGCTTGATAGTGTATTGCTCGAAGTAAGAGCCTTGGGGCTTATCGAAGCAAACATATGGATAGCTCCGGGTAAAGATTCGATAGCCATTGCTTTAAAGGAAAACGCGCTGTCGCTGGAGGAAGTAGCCATTTACGCGCAAAAGATAGACCGGCGCAGTTATATCGGATCGGCAGCCGGCGTTACTGCTACCAGCGTAAATACCGCCGATAAAACGAAACGGAGCACTACCTGGAAAAGATCGGGACTGCCCGAAAACGCGATACGGCTCGAAGTAGGCGATAATGAATACCTGCCATTTAAAGCGGCATCGATGGCGGTACAAGTAGACGGGTTCCGGGTAAGGGTATTGCTGGATTGCTTTTTTTATAACGACAAACAGAGCGGGCTGGAAGGCGTATTCAAATTAAAGTTGCCCGCAGGGGCCTCGCCTTATTATTTTGCCTTCGGCGAAACGGTGTACACTGCCGAAGACAGTATAAAAGGGTTTCCTTATATCGATTACCTGAAGCAAGGTTTTCACCTTTCGCCCGAAGAGCTTACACAAAGAAAAGAACGCAACTGGAGCCGGGTGAAGGAAGCCAGGGTCGTATCGAAACAAAAAGCGGCGCAGGCTTATGAAGAAACAGTCAGCAGCAGAGTAGACCCTGCCCTTATGGAATGGGCGGGCGCCGATATGTTCAGTTGTCGTGTATTCCCGCTTACTAAAGGGAGCATGCACCGTATCGTGATCGGTTATGATCTTAACATGACGGAAGCCCTGGACTTTCGTGAATATGTGCTGCAACTACCCGAAGCCGGCAGCCTGCACCTGGCAGCAGATATAGCGGACGAAGGTGCTTTAGTGCCCCATATACAACCTGCGGTTCCTGCCGCCAAAGCGGGTAAAAGATTGCGGTTTGCGTTGCAGGACCCCAAAACAAAAACCTTCACGATCCGGTACGATAATGTTGCGCCTGTACAGTTGTACGACAGTACTACAGCCCTTTTCGGCAGCAGTTACCGGATCAGTTTACCGGAAGCCAGGCAGCCCGATCTGCCCACGAAGGCCGTATTCCTGCTCGATCTCTCGCTCAGCGCCAACCCCGATAAGTTCAATGTATGGCTCAAGCTTATAGAAGAGGTATTGAGCCACAACAAAGACGTGATCAAACAATTTGCCGTACTTACCTTTAATGTAGAACAGCAATGGTGGCAGCCCTGTTTTCTCAAAAACAACAGCTATAATATGTACAGCTTCCTGGACTATGCGCAAACCCTGGCACTCGAAGGCGCCACGGACCTCGGCAGCGCGTTGCAGGAGGCCTCGCATCCCAACTGGCTGAAGAAAAACGAGGCCAAGCATATTTTCCTGATGACCGACGGCGACTACAACTGGGGAGAAAGCAACTTGAATGCCTTGCAACTGGCCGTGAATAAAGGCGACAGGATACATACCTACAAAACCGGTTTGCCAGGTACCAATACCACGGTGCTCAATACGCTGAGCAAGGTTACCGGGGGCTTTGCCTTTACCGTTACTGGTGAAGAAGAAGCCTCGCTGGCGGCGCAGTCCCTGCGTTATCGTCCCTGGACGATCGAAGAGATGAAAGTAGATGGTGTAACCGACCTGCTGGTATCGGGACAGCCTACGCAATTGTACAATGGCCAGAAGCTGATCCTGTCAGGCAGGGGCAGACCTGCGGGTCCTGTTTATTGCAAACTGAACAACGGTATAGAAACCCGGGAGCTGGTATTGCCGGCGGCGCAGCAGTTGTCGTCCGACCTGAGCGCCCGCATCTATGGACAGCTTGCCTTATCGTACCTGCAGCCGTACAATGAAGACAAAGACGGGGAGAAAGCAGTAGAAAAGTATGCGCAACATTTCCGTATCCCGGGCGAAACGATGTCGTTCCTGATGCTGGAAAATGACTGGAGCTATAAGCGCTTTGGTATCGACGATGCCGCATCGGAAAGTTATGTACAGCAAAATACGATTGCATCGCTGCTGCAGGAATGGTTGCAAAATGGCGATGGGCCACCCCTGGGCAACGGCAAAACTGCATTTCTTTCCTGGCTGGGTCGCTTGCGGCAAAGCGAAAGCCTGGGCCTTGAAGCCGATACTTTGTTTATGACCTATGTACGGCAATTGCCCGAGGGTATATTATCGCCCCGGGCACCCATAGGCCTTCCTTTGCTGATCCGCGCCAGCCAGCAAACAGAAGAAGAACTGGAGATGCTGGGCAATGAATACCTCAAATATGATAAGCTGTTACCCCTGGCCGAAAACCGGAAAAACGCATTCGGCAATCCCGCGGCCCTGAAGCTGTTGAGTTCTGTTATCGAGCGTAATCCCTCCGATTTTATAGCCCTGCGCGATATGGCTTTAAGAGCTACGGATTGGGGCATGGGATTACAGGCGTATCATATGATCAAACGCATTATATCGGCGCGGGAAGAAGAGGCGCTGTCGTACCTGATCGCTGCGCGTGCGCTGGAACGTTCCGGCAATTACGACCTGGCACAGGTGTACTATTACATTTGTACCCATACCCATTGGGATCGCGACTATGGTAGCATCCGCGAGATCGCTGCGCTGTACAATTACCGTATGCTGGACCGCATACTCGATAAACCCGGTAAATTATTGATCCCGGGAGCTACTCCCTTTTACAGTAATTTCAGGGAAGAGCTGGCCGTTCTGTTGAAGCAGAAAGACATGTTTATCCCCGAAGCGGATATTGTTATGATTCTTTCCTGGAACAGGGACAATACCGATATAGACCTGCATGTTGAAGACCCGGCCAAGGAAGAATGCTATTTCGGGCATAGGGAAACAGCCAATGGCGGCCGTTTGACGATCGACGTAACCGGCGGCTTCGGCCCCGAAATGTTTGTACAGGAAAAAGCGGCTCCAGGCACATACCGGAGCTGGCTTGAATACTATAGCGACGATCGTACTAAAACCTCTTCAAAAGCGAAGGCCTATGTAGAACTGTATAAAAACTGGGGCAGGGCAAATGAAAAGCTTATCAGGAAGCTGATTATTCTGGAAAAGCCAAAGCATGCTATATCGATGCAGGAAGGAGAAGAAGAGCCGGAGTATGAAGACACCGAGTTTGAGATACAAAAAATCCTGGTATCGAAAAGGATACAGTAGTTTGGCCGGATACTTTTCCTAAAGTTATTTGTGTCAAAAGCGAACCTGGGAACGCAAATATTGTTGTTGAACTATGTGTTTATAGAAAACAAAGAAAATTACGGATTGTTGGTCGGGACGTTAGGAGCGAACGACCTGGACGAGAAGTAAAGTTCCTGCTTGGTTTCTTATAAACAGGCAATCAGTTGTTGTTATTTCCCTAACCATCCCTTAATGTCCGATGAGCGAACCAGTAAAGATCATTTGTCCCCTGTGTTACAGTGCTGCCTTGAACATGTATATGGAAGGGCTGAGCAGCAGCAGTGCGGGCATTATGAGCATGCCTGCCGGAAATATAGCCAGCAATAACATGGAGCTTAAATGCAATGCTTGTGGTCATATTTTCAAACCCGTTGAAGGTAAGCTGTCACAGGAGGCTGACGGCGCTGCGCATACTTATGCAACAACAGGAATGGAGACAGGCGCTACAATACCCATAAATACTAACGCCCCCGATCCTAAAGCTGTCATAAACATGGCACAGACCCAGGGCAAGTTGCAAGCCATTAAATTTGTAAAAGACAATACAGGCTGGAGCTTGAAACAGGCCAAAGACTATGTGGATGCACTGGATAAAGGGCATACGCTACCGGGTAAGAAAACAGGCTGTTTTATCGCTACAGCCTGCTATGGCGATTATGATGCCCCCGAAGTGCTATACCTCCGGTTATACCGCGATCATATACTGGCAGCCACTTTGCCGGGAAAGTTGTTTATCCGGATGTATTACTTCTTTTCGCCACCACTGGCGCAATGGCTCTCCCGTGCTCCCCTGAGACAAGCCCTGGTACGTAACCATATTTTAAGGCCCTTACTCCGGATGGTGCGCAAGTCTATTGGCGACTGGTAAATGAAACATTTGCCGTTGGAGAATCCAATAATCAAAAGCCCCTCTGCATCGTTACAGAGGGGCTTTTAGCTTTGCACAGCAAACGGTGCTTATTTCTTTTTCAAACTAACCTTTACTTTGGTTTTGTCCCAGGTAAAGACAAGGTTGTCTTTATCAAAGCTGATCAGGAATTGCTCTTGTACAGTTGTAGTATGGGTTACCGGTACTTTTGCTTCGAGCACATTTTTACCTTTATTGGCTTCGTACTCCGAAGAGCCCTTTTGTTTAGGCTGGCTGTTCAGGATCACAGTCCATTCGTGTTCTTCGGGAATAGTAAAGATGGCATAAGTACCTTTCTTTACTTCTTTGCCGGCAAATACCACATCGGTATTAAAGGTAATGTCGGTAGACATGTTGGCGCCGGTACGCCATACCTGGCCATAAGGCACCAGTTCGCCGAAAATAACACGGCCTCTTTTGGAAGGCTGGCTGTAGGATACTTCAGCAATATTGTTTTTTGCTGTAGCCGCGGGGCTTTTCGGTGCCTCTTTTTTCATTTCCTGGGCCGAAGCCTGCATTACAGTAACAGCCATCAACATGGAGCAGAAAGCAGCAATTTTTCTCATAGGTTTTTGTTTTTAGTTTCTTATTGGAATCGTAAAGATAAAGGCATCAGTTGATAACGCCTGTTAAGGAAAGCTTATTTCGGCCAATCCGGGTTAAACCCGCATGTGATCGGGCTGCCAATGTGCAATTGCCTTTTTAATAGCGCCGGGAGAAAGATCTTCCTTAAGCGCTCTTTCCAATAAGGATGGTAATTCTTCATCGCCTGCAAAACGCAGGGCCGCAATTTGTTTGAACGACAATTGCGGGGCCACCACTTCCAGCCTTTGTCCCGTAAGGGCAAAATAACGGAAACGCATTTCCAGCGTTATAATCCTGTCCTGGTTGCCGAGAGCATAATGCTGTCGCATCATGAAAGAAAGCCAGCCCAGCAACAGGAATACGATGGCAACAGCAAACCAGAGCAATCTTTGGTTTTCGTAAACAAAACCACAGCAAATACTGCTGGTGAACAAAAGGAACAATAAGGGGTAAAATACGAAATGGTGCGGTGTGTAAAAGCGGAGATGATTTTGGTAAGATTGTTCCGGCATAATGCTGTTGTTTTGCAGAAAAGGGTAAAGCTACAGAACAAACAGCGAAATAACTTTGTTTACCAACGATGTTGTGGAATTTCCTTAGCACCCGATGACTGTTACCACTCATATACCGGCGCCGGCTCTATACGCATGAAAAAAGACATTGATCATTGCACCGGTTCCCGCAATATAGTCTTCAACTTTTCCTGTGGTGTCTTACGAAAATCGGTAAGGTAAATTTCATGGTGCAGGCCATTACGCCGAAACCCATAATCGGCTATATAGGCCTGCAATACAGCCAGCGTTTCCGGCTCCTTGCTGAAAGGGCCATGATGCATCATCTGGATGCAACGGCCTTCTTCCATATAATGTAAACATACATCCTGCTGCCGCGGGATTTGTCTTTTGGAGGCAGCCTCTTCTTTAATCAGCTCCAGCTCGTGCTGTTTGATCTGGTAAGGCATGCGCAGCAGTAAACGGTAGCTCCATTCGCTGCGGGGTATTTGCTGCGGGGCCGTACTCATCGTCAGGCCGCTGTATTTACGTTCGTCGAACCACCATTGACCTTCCAGCTTGGGAACCACAAAATCGGCTCCCTTTGCTTTGTAATAGAACTTGATGCCGTAGGCTAGGCTGTAGAGCGCCTGGATATTATCGGCGAACGGTTGCCCGGAAGGATCGCCCTGTCCCTGGATCGAAAGGAACACCGCGGGTTCCACATGGATAAGCTCCGGCCGGTTTTTTGCCGTATAATATTCCTTGTATTGTTTGCAAAAATCTGTTTTGGTGATCATCTCCCTTTTATTAAAAAAATACAAGATCGCGGGAAATGGATCCAGCCGTTTCCCGCGACCACGTAAACTTGTTTAGATACTTACATACTCATTTCATCGGCGCTGGGACCGTAACTGCCTGGAATAGGTATATCCAGCAAACGCAGGAACACACCCAATTGCGCGCGATGGTGCGTCACCTGGTTAAGCGTCATCCTGATCATGTCGCTTTTGGGATCATTGGTGTAGATCACGTCGCCGCTGCGCATAGTCCAGGGTTTGTCCAGGAGGGCTTCATGCTCCTCTTTCAGCTCAGTGTACCCGTTCTCCAGCGATTTCTCGAACAGTGCCATCAGCTCTTCTTTATTATCCACTTTGGGCGGATCGTAGGGAGAGGTAGCAAAATCCAGCTCATCGGTAGTCATGGTCAGGGTGATCCAGGTAGGAAGCTCCGCAATATGCGACGTCAGTTGACGTATGGTCATGCTCTTGGGATGTGGTTGCCAGTCAAACTTCCCTTCAGGGACGCGTTCCAGCATTTTGCGGGTAATTACAGATTCTTTGTCGAGTTCTTTTCTGAACATGGAGATCATTGACATAAAATGGTATGTTTTTTTTGATAAGGCAAAGAAAGAATGGTCCACTGACAACAGTATGGCAGTGTGAAACCGGACCCGGAAATTTTTTTTGAGCGAAGAGGGAAGGGGTGTCGTAGAGTAACCCTCTATGCAAAAAAATACCGGACCATTTGGCGGGTCCGGTACTTTTGATCTTAAATGATACTTTGTTATTTATTATCCCATGCAATCTTCTGCAGTGCATCCAGGTTGGAAACGGCTGTTTTTATTGGTTGCATTTTCGGCATATCATTATCGCCGGTGCCGGTACTGAAAGGCATTTGACCGGGCAGCTCAGGCATAGTATCGAACAAAGTAGCGTACAGCAGAACTGCCGCCATAAACCCACCATCATTGAGGAGGTGCAGGGTATTGTCGCCAAACCGGAGCCTGTCTCTTCCTGCATCCAGGTGTACATAATTGTGTTTTCCGGCATAAGCATCGGTAATAGCATCGCTTACCCGGTACAACCTGGTATTTTCGTTTTCGCCGGTTATCGCTTGTGCCGTTTGCTTCATCTCTTTATATAGTTCCTGATAATCGTTCTTTTCTTTATCAAAACTGGCCGGCGACATTACTTCATAAACCAGGAATACAGCACCCGGACTATTTTTGCGTATCTCGGCCAGGTATTGCTTTACCGAAGCTTTGTATTCGGCGGCATTGTTGGCGGCAACAGGCGTTTTTTCCTGCAGCACGACATAGTCGTAAAAATTGCCGTCGGGATCGGTACCGCTGCAGGCGGCAGTTACCTTGTCCTTATGGTCCTGATAAATGTCCCGGAGCGAAATACCCATTTCCACTACCTTATCTATTTTAATATCCTTATGGTTAAACCGGCATAATTCTAGGAAGAGGTCCGGGATGCTGACATAGTATTCGGTATGGCTGTTGCCTATGAACAAGATACGCTTACTGCCCCGGGCTTCAGGGGCCTTTACCGGCTTCGCTGCCGCTGTAGCCGCTTCGGGTTGGCTTGTTTTATCCTCCTGTTTTGTGTTTCCCGTATTGCAGGCAGGGAAAAACAGCGATAAGGATAGGCTAAAGCATAAAAGAAGAGTGAGGTTACTTTTTTTCATAATCGTTCGGGTTAATCAATAAGGTAACAATTGGGGCACAAACCTAAAGTCTTTTCTTTAAGAGGTTGTCTACTTTTTCTTAAACGTGGATAAAAGATATAAAAGTGAGTAGGACTTGTTCTTTTCTGATCTCTTTAAAAGCTATAAAATAGTTCTATAAGATGACAGCCGGGTAGGCTCTTTTCTGTTACATTTGTGAATACCCGGACTGTACTAATCAATCCCGGAGCGCAATGGATACAAAAATAAGAGCTATTATTACCGGCAGTACCGGTATGGCAGGAGAAGGGGTATTGCATATGTGTTTGCAACATCCGGCGGTAGAAGCCGTCCTGATTGTAAACCGGCGCCCTTCCGGCATAAGCCATCCTAAATTAAAGGAGATCATTCATGCTGACTTTTACGACCTGACACCGATCGAGGCTGAATTAAGCGGTTATAATGCCTGTTTTTTCTGCCTGGGCATCACATCGGTGGGTATGAAAGAGGCCGATTACTTTAAAATTACCCATACCCTTACTGTACACATGGCCGGTATCTTATGCCGGCTTAACCCCGATATGACCTTCTGTTATGTTTCCGGGGCAGGAACCGATAGTACGGAACAAGGAAAAAGTATGTGGGCAAGGGTAAAAGGCAAAACGGAGAACGACCTGATGCAACTGCCGTTCAAACAGGTATTTGCCTTCAGGCCGGGTTTTATGAAACCGATAAAGGGCTTGCAGCGGGCGCATCGTTTTTATACATTCATCACCTGGATGTTCCCTATCGGAAGACTGCTTTCTCCTAATGGCTTCATCAGGCTGGAGGAGCTGGGGCTTTCCATGATCCATATTGCAGAACGTGGTTACGATAAAAAGATCATTAACGGAAGGGATATGATCAGGCTTGCCCGATAGTATTTTGTGCGCATAAAAAGAGTGGCTGGTCAATAGGTAGTATAGATTCCCTTTCAATAAGAAGCTCATGAAGCAAGAAACGGTTTTGATCACGGGCGCTTCCAGTGGTATCGGCAGGGCTACAGCTTTGTTGCTGCGGGAGCAAGGCTATAATGTTTATGCTGCGGCCAGGAGGCTGGAGCTGATGAAGGACCTGGAGCAGAAAGGTATTTCTACATTGGCTATGGATGTCACTGATGAACAGTCTATGCTTGCCGGTGTCGAAAGAATTTATAAAGAAGCCGGGCATATTGATGTCCTGATCAATAATGCCGGTTACGGCTCCATGGGCGCGCTGGAAGATGTTCCTATGGAAGAAGCCAGGTACCAGGTGGAGGTAAACCTGTTCGGGTTGGCCCGGCTCATACAGTTGGTGGTGCCCCGGATGCGGCAAGCAGGGCAGGGGACTATTGTCAATATATCGTCGATAGGCGGCAGAGGTAGTGAAGCTATGAGTAGCTGGTACAATGCAAGCAAATATGCAGTAGAGGGTTTAAGCGATGCGCTTTGGCTGGAGCTGAAGCCTTTTGGGATAAAAGTGATCGTGATCGAACCAGGACCTGTTATGACGGAATGGGCGCCTATTGCGATTGCTCATTTGATGAAACGATCGGGGCATACGGCATATGCAAAACAGGCCGGACGCGGCGCAAAAATACTGGGCAAAGTAAACGATCCGCGTATAGGCGTAGCGCCTGAAGCAATCGCGGTCACTATCCTGAAAGCCTTAAGGGCAAAGAATCCCAGGATACGTTATCCTGCCGGAAAGGGCGCTAAGCTATGGATGTTTCTCAAAAAACACCTGAGTGATAAAACTGCTTACATGCTGTCGAAGATGGTATTGGACCGGCTTGCCCGGTAGCTATTGAGGAAAAATTTATTATTCCTGGTCTGTTTGGTGAGTTTTAAAGCGTTCATAGATCGCTTTGGGCAGGTTGAAATATTTTAACGCTTCCGCTTCCGTCATTAAGTTCATATCCACGAAATTTTGTGCCCGCTTTACGGTAGCACGGATATCCTCGTTCCCGTCTCCCTCGTCTCTCAGGCGGCGATCCGCTTCATGTTGATTGTCCATATATAGTAACCCAGATATAACGCTTCGTCAAATGCTCTATTTACCTACTACATACAGCCTGGGATACATATGGTTGCCGTTGTGGATCCATTTACGGTCCATAATGGTCCATATATGAGGAAGTTTATCCAGGTTTACTTTGCCCTGCAACAGGGAAAGGATAAATGCTTCATCAAATGATTCTCCTATTCCCGGTAAAACGGGATAGTCCCATTCCATAGCAAAAGAGTGATCGTCCCGGAAAACTTCGTGGTATCCTTCGATCAGATGGGCATACTCGGGAGCCGTGAGCGAGAGTTCTATAATCATACCCTAAAATTACAAAAAATACAGGAAAGAATTTAGTGAAAACAACTGTTAATCTGTTCTTTCAGCAAAAGACAGTCCTTGTTGTTCCAATGCGGTCCTCAGTGGCGGCAAGCTAGTCTTACCTATACCATGCAATTGCAGCAAAGCCTTTTCTGTCCACCCGGAAAGCTGTGCCAGGGTTGTGATACCAGCGGCGCTCAGGGCCCTTTGGGCCGGTTGGGAGAGGTATGCAAATGGTTGTTCCTTTGAAGCAGTTTTCATAATGTGTCCCTTATTTGATTTCTGATTTATCTTTTCCCGGTTTTGCTGCAACCTGAACCTGACGATTTTGCCGATCAGGGACAAGGGCATGGGGCGGTCCAAGGGAAACTGTACAGAGCCTCTTCCTGTTTTATATACGGAGAGCGCTTTTTCAAAAGCCTTATGCCCGGTGGGAGCCGGATAGAATCCAATATGATTTTTGAATGCTGCAAAATAAACAAGGTCTCCGTCTTGTATAAATGCAGGCATAGCATACTTGATCGTTTCGATCGCTGCCGGTGCTGCTTTTCTTACAGTCTCTCTGACGATCTGTAATACATCGGCGACCTCTTTAGGGAAGTCTGCAATGTATTGATCGATACTTTCCGGTTTTATACTTTTCAGGGCCATGGATAACATTTAAAAGAAATAAGTAGTACAAGGCAATGTTCTTTTCCATAAGTAACGCTGCAAAAAATAAGAAAGTTCGGATTAAGTAGTAGTTTTGCCGTATTAAAATCTCTTTATAAAATATTGATGCGTTACAGCAAAGCTCCTGTGGTTTTGCGTTCATCATGCCTGTACTGCGGGCAGGGTATTTTATTATCTTATTTTATAAAGAAAACAATGAATCCAACTTCCAAAATAGCCGTATTAGGCGGCGGTGGCAGAACGGGCCACTTTCTTATCAACCGTTTACTGGACCAGGGCTATGCCTGCAAAGTGTTGTTGCGGCAACCCGATAATTTCACTATAAAAAGTCCTTTTCTGGAAATACAAAAAGGAGATGCTACCGATCCGGAGGCGATCCTCAGCTTATGCGATGGCTGTGTTGCTGTTATCAACACCCTCAGCCAACGGCAAGGAGAAGCGCTTGTCGCCAGCCGGGCGACAAGGAATGTATTGCAGGCTATGACGATCCTGGGCATAAAGCAATATTTGCTGCTGGCCGGTATCAATATCGATACCCCATCAGATCAAAAAAGCGAAGCTACCCTTAAAGCGACTGCATGGATGAAGGCCAACTATCCCGAGATACAGGAAGACCGTCAGGAAGCTTACCGGCTATTGTCGGATAGTGATGTGGACTGGACTATGGTACGCGTTCCCTTTATCGAATTTAAGGAAGCAAAAGGTACGATTGTCGTACAGGAAGAAGACTGCCCTGGTAATACGATAAGCGCCGGCGATATAGCTGCTTTCCTGGTAGCCTTATTGCAAGACAACAAATATGTGCGAAAGGCGCCTTTTATTGCTAATGTATAAGACGGATCCCTGAGCCTTTCCCGGCTCAGGGACTTTCTTTTCAGATATAACAATTACTCAACCTTTACGGCACAGGCCTATGGTTGTTTTTTTATTTTTGAAATGGTTTGACCGGTCGCCGTCGTTGGCTTTTCCCTGTCGGCCATAGCAAAGTCAATGGCCGAATGTACCAAGGTCTTTACCCCTGCATTCCTGTAGTCTGCCGGGGTAGTCACGGGGATATGCCTGATCAGGTTACCGGTACCGGTCAGCAACTGATGCGGATCATGCAGCAATGTCCCTTTATTAAAGCCCAGGTTCAGGTGATTGGTATAAACCGGGATCATGCAAAAGGCATCAGCCAGTTTATCGGAGACAGAAAAGACTGCCGTTAAGGCGTGCGTATGATACAACAGTTCATTGCTGTCGGGATGTATTTCAAGCAGGAAAGTACGCAGGTCTTTGAACAATTCAATTAACTGCGGGGTCTTAAATCCCAGGTGAAAAAGAAAATCGGTATGTATCCCGCGTGCTTTAGCCATGTGTTCCGGCTTTACTGTTATGATACTCCATGGCACAGACAAGGTTACCTTCGGTATCCAGGAATTTAGTGATCCAGCCCACATGAGGAATCTCTGTTTGGGGCATCAGGATTTGTCCGCCACTGCTGACCACCTTTTTAACAATTTCGGCCACGCTTTCAACGGCAACCGTACACTCCAGGCCAATTATCTTTTCCGGAACAGGCGAATAGGCACGTGATTGCAAAGCGCCGATCAGTTCTCCATTGCCCGTCCGGTCTGCTTTTATCTGTGCAAAATCGGATGGCCCGTAAGTCGTAAAGCCCCAGTCAAATACTTCTTCATAGAATTGCTTCGCCCTTTCCATATCATCGATATGAATGGCAAAATGGGTCATTTTATGTGTCATGTTGTTAAGGTTTAACGGAGTTATGTATTTATTCCCTGCTTTAGCCGCTATTGTTCCCGCGATTGCAGCACACTGAACCAATTGCCACAGCCATCGAACATCACTGCTTCTATTCCGTAGAACTGTTCCTTTGGCGGGCATTGGAATACAACACCTTTGGCTTTCAACTCTTCGTAAGTAGCGTGACAATCGGGTGTATTCATTACACCGGCGCCCAATACTCCTTTTTTCAACAGGACACCAAAGGCATTAAGGCTTTCTTCATCAAGCCCTTCGGGGGAATCACCCTTTTTCTTCATGGTTGGATGCAATACCTCCATAAGCACAATTTCGGTATCGGGCTGTTCCGGCGGGCTTACGGTAAGCCAGCGATAGCCGTTAGGTAGGGTGGTGTCGGTATGCGCTGTAAAGCCCAGTTTGTTGACATAGAAATCATATGCCTTTTCCTGGTCGTCTACGAAAAAGGTAGTGTGGGTTAGCTTTGTGATCATAAATATTGTTTTGAAAAAGTAAAGATAGCAGTGCTGTACTGTTCCATGCTACTCGAATCTTGCTTTGTTTACGGCAGGGGTGCCGATATTCAATTAAGTACCGTTATCGGCAGGCGATACACCTAAGCTATATTGCTCTATAAAACAATGAGGAATAAACCGCTTGGGTTGTTCTCTCGCTAATCTCTTTTGGGCCAAAGCCTTGTCCCGGTAACGTTTGGGCGAATAACCATTTTTTCTCCGGAACAACAGGATAAAAGAGCCTATACTTTCAAAACCTACACTGTTGCAGACCTCGGCAATGCTTATGTCTTCATTTGCCAGCAATACCTTTGCCGCCTCCAGCCTTATCCGGGTTATATGTTGGTGCGGCGTTCTTTTATAAATACGGGTAAAGAGCCGATGGAAGTGAAAGCGCGACAAGAAAGCATGTTGGGCTATTTGTTCCAGGTCAATATGTTCGCGATAGTGCTCATCGATAAAAACCTTGGCAGCAGCGATACGTTGGTATATATCTGCCGTCAATCGTACTTTCATCCTGGTTCCCTGTGGCTTCAAAGTCGTTGCAATATTTATTGGGAAAGTAAATATAAGAAACTTATATAATTCTGCTGCCAGGCCAGTTTACGTCCTATCCTGAAAATGACATTTTAAACAAAGTAGTTTGCTTAATAGATATTCCATCGGAAATCATCCCCGCAATCTTTGTCCAGCCAGTCAGGTGGAGATCATTTTATCCTATAGTGGCCCGTGTTACGTTAAGTAGGCGCCCTTTAAAATTTTGCCTTTTGTACAATGGCAAATGCGTGAGGGATAGAAGCGGAAAGCCCGCAACGGAGCGCAGCGTAGTGAGGACTTGTAGCGGATAGCCCGACCCCGATTAGAAAACAAGGCGAGGGCAGGAGCTGTAGTTTTTTCTTATCGGGGGCACGCCCAAATCCTTAACGATGTGCGCCACGATGTGCCTGAACAGTGGAGTATAACCCAACCGCTACAAATACCTGGGTGGTGGGTGGGCTTGGTTTATTGGGTTAGCGGCGAAACCGCTGGCAGTAACGAGTACACTATTAATCTTTAGGTTTGTGAGAATGTTTTATGCATTTTGTAAATGTGTTTGCTCATCCATTAAATATTATCAATAATTATATGTAGACAATTGTCCGTTGTACAAATGTCTACAAGTTGCCACCTTTGCATTATGGATGTAAGACAACAATTCGGTAAGCGTGTCAAAGAGCTTCGTCAATCAAAAGAATTGTCTCAAGAGGCATTGGCTCATCTCGCCGAACTTGATAGAACTTATATACCAAGTATTGAAAAAGGTGAACGAAATGTGTCCATTGAAGTGATTCAAAAACTATCGATTGCCTTTTGTATCTCAATTAGTGAATTATTAAAAGGCATAAAATAAATGAGTGTCGAACAAACGGATAGACGAAGACTTAAACTACAAGCAAGTTTAGATAAATTGATTGCCAAAATTGGTAAAATTCAAATAGGTAAGAAAGAACAGTTTCCTTTAGGATGGCGGAAAGCTGCAAAAGGAAGAACAGTCTGGCGTATTTTAGAAGAACTTATCACTCAAAATCTTGAAAAGTATTTTAATGAGTTAGGTATCGTAAGTATTACAACGTCTGATTCAGAAATTACGGTTTATGATTTTGCGGTTCGATTTGAGGAAGAAGAAGAGCCAGTTTATGTGAACATTAAATCTGCAGTTTTTGGTGGTAGAACACAAAAAGACGATATATCAAAAGGTGTTGGACTGAAGAATTTTTATGAAGCTGATGTTAACAGGGATTTTTTTGTCGCTACCTTTTTTATCAATTTCAATGAAGATATGACGATTGAAATTGTGAAATGTACTGCCTTTCCAATTGCCTGGATTCCTGATGTGTATATTAACCCAAGCAACAATGGAAATCTTCAATCAAGCAAGTATAAAAACATAGATGATGCTGTAAAAAGAACATCTCAAGAGTTTTTTGAAGAGTTCAAGAGTGCAATGGAAGTTGCAATTCAGAAAAGGCATAAGAAACTAAACCCTTGATTGAAGGTTAAGAGCGAAATGTCGAATTTCATTTATAATTGACTGTTCAAAATCTAATTTTTCAAAAACAATATCGTCAATTTCCTGAATGTACTTATTACAATCTTTGGGTTGCACTTTTTCGTTATAAGCTCCTTTAGCAATTAAAGACAGCTTATCTTTTATTGTTGGTGAAAATTGAATGACAGGAATTTTAGATACATAGCCCGATGTAATCATATTAGAGCGAATAAGTACTCCTCTTACAATGTAGGTAACGAGACTACTATTTAAGTAAGCAATAAGCCACCAAATATCTTTTTTATCGCAAAAAATATTTGCGTTCACACCAAAGGTACCCCCTTCGGGAAGATAACAGGCACTAAAAGGAAGCCCCATTGAAGAACAGGTAATACCTTCCTTCAACATGAAACCTTTATTGCGAACCATAAAGGTTTTAATCTCTTTATCATAAATTAGATAGTCGTTCGTAAGAAAACTATCGGCTTCACAAAAGAATTTTCTTGACCCTGGATTTTTATAAAATGGGACTTCAAATCCATCCTTCTTATCTTTGGAAAGATATTTTGCATCGGCTCCGGTTGAAATTCCGGTAATACATTTGTATAGCTCACCAATACGGGGATAAGAAAATAGAGATTGAATTTCCCTAGGAATATCTATTACAAATTCAAACTGATTGTCTCCGCTTGAATTAATAATATTTTCAAGTGATGATTCAATAAATTCTTTCTCTGTGAGCTTTAACCTAAATTCTTCTATATTTTTTGTTCGGTTTAATGATTTTACTTGCTTTTGATATTTTTTACCTTTTTGTAAAATGATAACTACTGTTCGCACATCAGCTTTTTGTTCCCAAAACAAATTTGTCGGGCATAGAACAAGATAATGAACTGAACAATTATTCAGTATCTGTTCTCTTAGTGGGTTGTGCATTCGGGCCGTAAGAAAACTATCAGATGTGATTATTGACATCAAAGCTCCGTCTTTTGCACTGTCAATAATTGCTGAAATAAACATTGAGTACATATTGTGAACACCAATGTTTCCGAAAAGTTGATTTAGCTCTTTTTTGTTACTTCTTATATAATCAACTTCGTGGCAATTATAGGGTGGGTTAGCTATGTAGTAATCATACTTTAGATTTATTTGCTGGTCAAATAGTAAGTTGATTTTTTGTTGCTTGTAAAATTCAATAAAATCTTTTTGTATGTAATTGCAATAGTAGTAGTCTCCATAGTTGTAAACATCAATCCCGTCAATATCAATATTTTTTTTGTAAAGCCCTTTAATAAGTTCTTCTTTACCCACACAAGGGTCGAGTGCGGTATTTCCATTTGGGTTAATTTCAAGCATTGCTTCTGACATAAAATCTGCAATGAAATCCGGTGTGGAATAATAACCCAACTCACGTCTGTCTACGCCATTGTCAATTAAAACTGATTTATCAAACCTTCCCATTTTTCACTGATTTTAAGTAAACAACTTTTTGTTCTGCTACTCTTAATGTTTTGCTTGCAACATCTTCGTCCAAAAGTTCATAAGCAATTTTTTCGCTTAAATATTGAATAAGAAGTTCTTCTTTATTCAGGTCGAGAATGTTCGCTAGTTTGATGATTTGTTCTTTTGTTGCTTTCCGTTCTCCTCGCTCAACCTTGCTTAAAATTGCAGTGTCAATGTCGAGTAGAGCCGCAACCTGTCTAAGTAACAAACCTTTCTTTTCTCGGTTTTCCCGAAGTATTTCACCTGTGGTTTGCTTAATGTTCATATTGTCGCTTGAAAAATCGCACTTGACAAATATTGTCAAATATAAGAAAGGAATTTATCTTGCCAAATTTTTTAGCTAAAAAGTTGTTCACTCTTTGTAGATTGGCAAAATTACAGCCATTTTTCAAGCCTTGATTTGTATATGGCTTACAAATATGCAGCAGACATTTGGATAGAAAATTAGATACTGCTGAGCCTTGATTATTGGCTTTATGTAGCAATCTGCTTCCCTAAAGCAACTATTTAATTTACCTATTATGATAATTTATGGATAAGCGCAAATTTTGCAAAATTTACCAACGTAACGAAGTGTATCTTTTTACGTCTAAAAAAGTACGAAAGTATGATTCATTTATTCGTAAGTAATTAATAATAAGCAACTCTCAAATAAAAATCTATTTTCCCTCAATCAACTTCTCCAACTTCTCAATCATTTCCTTTTGCTGTTGCAGCATACGCTCATATAGTTCAATCATTTTTTCAATCGGATTAAAATTGAAAGTACAATTGCTGGCAAAAGCATTCTCAAAAGACCGCTCATTAAAAGTATTCGCAATCACATTCACTGCCTGTTCCTCATCAAAATTCTGAATTGCTTCTACAGGTACTTTAAGTATTGCGGATATTTGTTGGAGTAGGGGAGTGTCGATGGTTTCCTTTTGTTCCAAAAGGGAGATCTTTTGCTGGTTCCAATCGTCGCCCAGGTCGGCAGCCAGCGCATCCTGCTTTATACCCAGCATTTCACGAAAACGCTTTACGTTTCGCCCCTCATGTATCTTGTTGTTTGGCATAGTTTTAAAAGTTGTCATTAAAGGCAAATTTAATTTATTCGTATCATATTATTTGAAGGTAGGTAAAATACAATCTTGCACTCGGTAAAGTACAAAGCCATCGCGTAGGTTACGGCATAATAGCGGCGTTGCTTTGTGGCAACAAAATAAAGCAAACTTATGCAAGCACTACCATCATCACACAAATGCGGTAAACCCATAAGGCGCATCACCGTTTGCTGCAAAGCTTTTGATCGTCGTAATAAAGGGCGTAGGCCCGCACTTTTTCCCGTACTCAGGCTCTGTGGCAAATGGCTGCAGATACCGGCTTTGAAATAGGCCATGTGGTAGACATTGCCTGTGAGCAGGGCCGGCTTACCATTACCATAGCGCAGGAGCAAAAGTACGAGGCCCTGAAAAAGCTGTTTCAAAAAGAAAAGATAGAGATTGTGTAGGGTGATGATATTATGTTAAATAAGAATAACCTATGAAGCTGCCTATGAAAAACCATAGCTTCTTGGCAAACCCGCCGCTCCCAGTGGGTTTGTTTTTTCGAGTCAGGCGTGTTATGCGCAGTATGCCGCTACGGAGCTGGACCGGCCTTGAAAAAATGGCGTTAAGAAAATTATGCAGTAAGCCGTTAAGAAGCCGCCATTGTTCGAGCCTGTAGGCATCAGGCTTTATAACGCAATCCCGGAGCGAGTTTGGCGGCTTTAGGCTTACCAGTAATTTTTAGCCAATTTTTTCACAGCCTTGATTTTTTTGTTACTTTTTTGCATCAAGGCAAAAAAGTAAACACTATAACTACGCGAGCGCCAGCCTGGAAAAATGCAAAAGAATGCAGAGCGCAGCGGCGCACATTGCATTTTTTACGGGCCAGCGTAGCGACCATGTTTTTTTAGAAGCAGGGTAAAAAAGGCAAAATTTTAAAGACATAATAAAATTCACAGCGCACATGGGCGTAGTAAAATTTGCGGCGTATATTTTCAGAAGCCGCAGAAAATTTTACCAGCCCATGCAGCTATGCCACGGCTATTTAGGCGCAGCCCGAAGCGAAGCGGAGAAATAATGTCAAATTATAGGACAAAACACATCAAAATTTTTGCGAAAAATTTTGGAATAAAACCCGGCGCAGCCACCGCTTCAATTTATTTACCCGCAGGCAAGCGACGCAGGAGCGCAGACATAATATAAATTATAGTTGACAAACGACCTGCGCAGTTGATTGATAATCAGAACGCTGGTTTTCGTTTTGTCCTATAATTTCGCGTTATGTTATAATAGCCGATTTTTTGGAATTTCCTTTCATGCGGATCATCCAGGAGCGGGCGCCGCGTGAGGGATAGCAGCGAAAAGCCCGCAGCCGCAAGGCACGAGCGGCGAGGACTTGCAGCGTATAGCCCGACCCCGACCCTGCTGTTATCATTTTGCGGATGTACTAACCTCCCGTTGTGCCCCGGCTGGCATGGGCGCGACCTGTAAGGGCAGGGGGCACGCCCAAATCATTCACAATGTGCGCCACCACAATATGCCTAACCCAATAAAGAACCCAAAGACGACGATGTGCATTATAACAAGACAACGAACGGTGGGGTGGTGGGTGGGCCTGGGCTGGCGGCGAAGCCGGCAATTTCAAGACTCTTATGCGTACTAATTATTTTAACATTATACGTCTTATTCCCAAAGCGAATCGGTGGGACCAATTAGCTTCCCTAATATTACTTAAAACTCATTTAAAAATCTACTTTATGTAAATGTCATTTTCTTCTACCTTATCCCAGTTTTTTTGCATGGCTGGACAACCTTTTTTCGCAGTAGCTAAATAACTAACGAAGTCAGCATCATTTTGATGTCTGTCAGACCATTTATCAAGATACAATTGCTTTATGCAAAAAAGAACAAACTTTAATGGAGTAAGTATAATCGAGGACGGTAATCTGAAATTTTCATTTAATCCAATGTGCATATGAGAGCAAGAATGAAGTAACGGTTTATATCCATGTTCATCATAATCATATCTGATAATCGTTGCACCAAGATTTAGTTCCTGCTCATTCAAAAATTGCTCATATTCATTCTCATTAATGTCCATTATAAGTTCGTCCAATGTTTTTTCATCAATTTCTACTAGCTCTTCGTCAGGATAGAGCATTTTCAAGAATTCATGTTTTGAAAAGCTGTAATTCGGATTTTGTATAAAACAATATCGTAAGTAGTTTTCTTTTTGAGCAATCTGAAATATGGAGTCGTCTGCTAGCAAAATTTCATAATCCAAATTTCCAATAGCAGTTTTGTAAATATGTGTATGCTTATTTGTTCTGCAAACTTTCAAAAATTCCGAAGAATATTCTCCAGTATTTTTTACCCCTTTCCCTTTAAACAAACCTAGTGTTTTTAAGAATGCAATCGAATCATCGATGGATATGCTAAAACTACCTTTAGAAATCATTTTTTTATGTTTTGTGATTCAATTGTTTTAAGTAGTTCTTCCAAAGAAATGCCAGTTTTTCTTGAGATACTTTCTAAGCGACGAGTAAGGTCATTCAGTTCTGATTGAACCTTATCCATACCTCTATAGATAGTTTTAGTTTCTGTGGTACTGGGCTGAGTAAAAATTAACTTATAATCATTTTTCTTGAGCTGAGCTAATTCATTAGCACAAAGCTCAGCCTTTTTAAAGCCAGTTAATTTGACCCAACCTTTACTCCTCGTTATTGCTGTAAATAATTGGTTTCTGCTAATTATATAATCTTTATTGCCAAAAACATAATCTACGCCAAGAACATAAACCATACCTACTTCATTACCCTTTGCCTTATTAATCGTCGAAAGGGTTACATGATCTTTAACGATAAACTGAGTATTGTTATTTGAGGCATTTAAAAGGTTAAACACTTTTATCTGCTTCGCTTGCAATTTCCTTTCTAACACTTCAAAATAAATTCCAATATTTTTCTGATCTAAAGAAATAACGCAAATGTCCTCTGGATTTAAATATTCATTTCTTATGTCATCTTCAATACTGTTAGCGATATAATCGGTTTCTTGGTTCAAATCGTCGAAGACTTTAATATCAATGGAATCTTCTTTAAAATATTCGCTAGTTTCTATGGGGCTACTTTCTTCTGGACGTTCTATGACCATCTTCTCTTTATCTTTAGAACTACCTTCTAGTACCCTAAAGCCTAAGTCTTCCCAATGCCTATTATTCTCTAATCGTTGAAGTACCTTATCATTATAAATGCCAAGCCCTAACGAAAATGCACTAGTAAGTACATATTTGGGATTTCTGTAACACTTATATAAGATAATATCTTGAAGTCTATTGGTTTCTTTGGAAAAATCTATATGGTAGTTTCCATCTTGATCCTTCCCAAAAGTTTCTTTCTCATCCTGAATTTCGATATCAAATATGTTCTGAAAATCATCATATGCCCATACAATGCGATTATTTTTTGTAATTTTTCGACATACTCGATAAAAGAATTTATTAAAATCTTGTCCTTCATCTATTAATGTCAGATCATATTTTTCTTTCACATTGTATTTGTCAAGTTCTTCAAAAATATACTCGAAGGGATCTTTAGGGCGTTGACTTTTTGCCGTATAAAAAGAGATGGGAGTAATATAATTTTCAAAACAAGTGTCAGAATAGACACCTCTAAGGCCCTTGCCACCCCAGCCGTGTAGAATATGGATTTTATTCCAATCAGGTTCTCTATTATCAGAAAAATCTCTATAAAATTTCTCAATTAAATATTTGACCTGTCCAAATAATGCTTTTGTAAAATAAGTATATAAAATATCTGAATCAGGATTTTGCAGATGATATAGCGCGGCTTTCATTGTCAAGATAATTGTTTTTCCTGAGCCTGCTAGCCCCCTTATTCTCTGAGGTGAATCTATAATATTTAAGGCAGCTTTTTTCTGTTCTAGATCAAAGGTGGCCTCCCTGTTCTGAAGAATATTAAATATCTTGCCTTTTGTAAGTTTCTCTTCGTTCTTTATTAAACGCTCAGTTTTCTTTTTTAGATTTAGGGTACCCTCTATTGTTGCAGTTAAAATATCAAATGCTTCGTCGGTAAGTTCTGTTGCTTTATTATCTAAAATTACTCGGTCTACATCATTTATGTTTATTATGTCTTTGTCTTGCGAATTTGAATTCTGAACAAACACATACGGAGTAAGGCGGATATTTAATGTACGCCTATCTTGTCTAAATTCTTCACGTTTATTTACTTTAGAAAAGATATGACTATCAAGCTCATCTAATTTTGATTTTTCTAAGGCATTGTAGTCGTCTAATGACGATAAGCATCTAAAGAAAATAACTCCATAACTTTGGGAGACAAAAAGCACATGGGCGCTGACCAGTTCATCCTTGGTTTCGCCCCTATAAAATGGGAAGTTGTAATATAAATTTACATTGCCATAATCCTTATCTCTAATTTTTTGAATTAAAAGGAGCGCTTCGCCATCTTGTTTCAACTTATGTTCGTCAGCTATTAGGTGCATGTGTTCTATTATGATTTTTATTTTATTAAACGGGCATGTCGAAATTGTCTATTATTTTACTTCTTTTCGATTAACCTTTCCAACCTCAGCATCATTTCATCCTTCTCTTTCAGCATCCTTTCGTACAAGGCAATCTTTTCTTCATGCAACTTCTTTAGTTCTGCAATAGGATTAAAATTGAAAGTGGAGTTGGGATTGCCTACACAGGCATTATCGCCAAAAGTATTTGAGATCACATTCACCGCCTGCTCCTCATCAAAATTCTGAAAAGCCTCCACAGGTATTTTCAAAGCAGCCGATATTTGTTGGAGTAGGGGAGCATCGATGGTTTCTTTCTGCTCTAATAAAGATATTTTCTTTTGGTTCCAATCCTCGCCCAGGTCAAAGGCCAGTGCCTCTTGCTTAATGCCCAGCATCTCTCTAAAACGTTTCACATTGCGACCTTCGTGTACTTTCTTATCCATAATGGTTGGTATTTGCATGGGTCAAATTTAAATTTTTCTGGCATAAAACAGCTTGGTATAAAAATAGGTAAAATATCCAGTACCATCGTTTAAAATATGCCACGGCCAACTTGAATACGCACAGCCATTGTATTTGCTTTGCTCTTGAACACAAAAAGCAAACCCTATGTCAAATCCCCAAGTGCGCACCCTCAAAGTGTACGACAAAGTATTCAATCGCGGCGGCCGCATTGTTTTAAAGACATAAACAAATCTGTAGCGCACATGGGTGCAGTAAAATTTATGGTGTAAATTTTCGGCGAAGCCCACCATATGGCAAATTATAGGACAAAACACATCGGAATTTTTTACAAAAAATTCCGGAATAAACCCGGCGAAGCCATCGCTTCATTTATTTACCCGCAGGGCAAGCGACGCAGGAGCGCAGACATAATATAAATTATAGTTGACAAACGGGTCGATACAGTTGACTGATAATCAGAAATTTGATTTCCGTTTTGTCCTATAATGGTCAGCATTATGTTAAATATGCCGCCCTTTAAAATGGTTGCCTTTTGTGCGGTGGCTAATGCGTGAGGGATAGTAGCGGAAAGCCCGCAGCGAGGTACGAGCGAGGAGTAAAAGCGGATAGCCCGACCCCGGTTATAAAAACAAGGCGAGGGTAGGAGCCGTAGTTTTTTCTTACCGGGGGCACGCCCAAATGCTTAACAATGTGCGCCACAATATGCCTGTACTGTGGAGTATAACCCAACCCCTCAATATTCTTGGGTGGTGGGTGGGCTTGGGTTCTTGGGTTAGCGGCGCAGCCGCGTAATTGTTTTAACCTTTATTTTTAAATGCAGGGGAGAGGTGCTGAGCTGTAAGCGGCCGTAATGGATAGACGACCCAGTTCATTGTTAGCGGCCTTAGCCGCGCAAGGTTTTTTGTTCTTTAGTTTTTAAAAGATGTAGAAGGGTAGGCGGCAGTGTTTTTCCATTATTTCTCTTACTTCTATTTCTTTGACAAATCCCGAGCAACTTTACTCACAGCCTCCTCTGTAAATAAATCCGTACATATCATTATAGAGTACGCATCAAATTCTTCAATAAAAACACGTGCATTCTCTGTTACTTTATTGCGTGGGTCAAACATTGGGCTATCATCCTCCTCCGGATTATAAACAATAAAGGCCAAATCACTCCTCACAATTTTTTGGTCAACAATTTCACCTTCCCTAATATTATTTTCTTCCATAATCTCTAGGTAGCATCTTGTTCTTGTTTGATAAACTCGAACTGACTTTATCTCCCATCGAATCATTTGAGGATATTTATTCTTCAATTTTCCTAATATCTCTATGGCTTCATACACATCATATATTTCATTAAATCCGCTGGTTCTTGCCTCTTCCAATCTGTACTCTTCCACTTTTTTTCTTAAAATTTCTACGGCAACCTGAAGTTGAACCTTAAAGAATTCCTTTCCGATTCTATATGATGCTAATTTTAAATGGACCTCTTTTTCAACGGCCTCCATATTAGTGGAATAAATTTCATACTCTATTTCAAAATCAATAGGAATGCCTGTTGCCTTAGAAAGTTCGCGCCTTCGTTCTTCTGGACTGCGAGATGTACACCCAATTTTGTAGAGCCCCGGCATTGAAGCATTGCTAAGTATATAAAGATATCCGTTCATATAAAAGCCATTTAGAGGTGAAAGAAGAGAGAAGAAAAGTTATCCTACCTGTCGTACTTTTCTCTTAGCTCCAGCTTTTTTATTCTCGATTTTATAGCCCCTTCATGTCTTTCAAAAATTGCCATTAACTCCTTTACCGTTTTACCTTCGCAAAAAAGCAGTTCCAGTTTTTCGTCGTCTTCCGTTGTCCACGGTTCGTAAGCGTTTTTATGCGCCTGTTGTTTTATTCCTATGAGAATAGTGCAACTTGTCTGCTTTGAATGGGTGTTATCTCCTCCATAAAATCAGCCCACAATTCAAAAACCAAATTGAAATTGTATTTTTCATTTATATTATCCAATTCTTTCTGCAACTCAGATTCATTAATGGTCTTGGCCAACTCCAAAAGGTCAATGCGCATTAAAACATCTTTTGTAAACGTCCGCTTTGCATCGGTAAATGTTATAGACTGCAAGAATTTCATGGTTACATCGGAGTTTAAAAGTATCAAGGAGTATACAGCAAACTCCAACTTATCAAACCCCAACATATAACAAGTGTCGTCAAGCATTACAGGCTTTTTGCCTTGTGGCAGAACAAGCGTAAAATGAAAAGTTTTATAAAGTCCTGAAATAGCTACTTTATATGGCTTAAATGAATAGTCGCCTATACCAAAAATTGAGAATGGTGGTTTATTGTTGTAAATGCTTGACTTTCTTAAATTGAAAACATCCTGGTGTTTGGATAAATACTGATATGTCTTTGGATAGTCGTATTGGATATAATTAGTTTCTTGCCCAACTTTCTTTTGGGTTACAATAGTATATTTTCTTGTTTCGCTAATTACGGTATTTTTTAAATCAGAACTTTTAAGAAGTCCATAAACTAAATCATTTTCTAATTTGATTTCTTCTTTTAATCCATTTATAAAATGCCCGTTTACCTTAACCAATTCCATAATGGAAGAGCAGTCGTGTTTAATTCCTTGCCTCCATTCAAATGGGCAAGTGCCGTCTAAGTTTTTAGATTGTGCATATGTGCCAATATTCGAAACAAACTTTTTTGAAATCCACCCAAAACGATTAGTTTTTGTTTCTTCCAACCTTCTATTGGTTCGCTGAACAGCTCGCTGCTCATTTACATTGTAAATAGAAAGTTCGGTACATTCAAATTCAGGTTGATGATTTAGTTTGCAATAGAACAAAGAAGCCTCTACAGAAACATTAAATTCTTTTTTGCTGTCAATTGAATATTTTTCGATTTCAGCAATTTTGTACTTATTATTATTTTGGTCGAAGACAATATTTTTGATTACCGAATTTTTCACCAACAAAGCAATATTCCCTTTCAAGTTTTGAAAGGCTTCAATCATACTGAGTGTAATATATTCTGCAATGTCAAAATTCCCTTTTCCCGTAATTGCATCTAAGCCACTATGGTTTTTGAAGTTTTCTTTTTTAGGAAGATTCGACGAATTGAGACTTCCTAATTTTGAATTAGTAACCCAAGGTGGATTGCCTATAACTAAAATTTCTTTGCCTGTATATTCTTTGGTAATATTCTCGAAGTCAAAATCAAAAATACTACTATGAATAATTGAAATTTGCGGCTTGTTTGCTTCGGGATTGTTTAAATAGAAATCAATGATATTAAACTTACATTCCCAGGTATAAGGCTTATAAATTTCAATACCAATTACGGTTTTTGTACTCTTAAAGTACTGTAACGCTGCAAGAATAAAATTGCCTTTTCCACAAGTTGGTTCAATAACAATTTCCGGAGAAATACGTTTTGATACCAAACGTGAAGCAACTTTATTGGCTAATTCTATATTTGTCTGAAAATCGCCATATTCTGTTCTATCAGGTTCCTCTACTACATTGGCTATTATTGAAAGTTCTTCTTTAAAGTCAAGGAAATCGGATTCAGACTCAAAAAAAGAATTGATTCCAGATATAGAGTGAATTAAAAAATTTGCTGCTTCTAGTGATATATAAGAAGTAAGCTTCTCACAAAAGAACCTTTGAACAGCAGGCGGAATATGTGCTTCAAAAATTCTCATCTTGCTCTGTTTTTGTATAACTGTAATTTAAAAAGACTCATTATTAGAAGTCCTTTATCATTTCTTTTATTTTTTCCACTTTCTTTGCTTCCTTTCTCATATAAACCTCATATGCGTTCTTCATGCCTTTGAAAAATCCTTTTATATCTTGAGTCTCATCTACTTTTAAAGGCTTACACATTTGAATAACGCCCCAGCCCTGCGCTTCAATAGTTAAACAATCCCAACTTATATTGTGAACTGGTATCAAACCTGAATCTTTAACAATTTCAAGTCCAGCTTCGGTTATTTTGTAATCAACAAATATGAAATACAGTTCGTTTCCTTCTTGTTTTAGCCATTCAATAAGCCTCTTGGCAGAGATTATATTAGGCGAATAGTTGCTTTTAGCTACATTGTTACTCTTTACGTTTACGGGTTGGTTATCATTGTTGTTTAACAGGAAATCACCTATTGACTTTTTTGTTCCTTTTGCAACAGCGCCATGTTGTAGGGCTATTTTTACCTCTATTTGCTGATAAATGTCCATTTATTTTTTATCGGTCTGGTTAAGGGTCAAATTTAAGCTAATATTTGTGGTGTTCAATAGCATAATATCCCTTACCGATAAAAACTTTTAGTTTAGGCTCATTTCCCCTCCAGCAACCTTTCCAGCCTCACCATCATCTCATCTTTCTCCTTCAGCATCCTTTCGTAAAGCTCAATCTTTTCTTCATGTAACTTTTTAATTTCTTCTATGGGATTAATATTAAAAGTGGGTTGCGAATTACCAATGTAAGCATCCTTCTCAATATTGAATGTATTTGCAATCACATTCACTGCCTGTTCCTCATCAAAGTTTTGAATTGCTTCAACGGGCACTTTTAGTATGGCAGAAATTTGCTGGAGTAGGGTGGTATCGATGGTTTCTTTTTGTTCGAGAAGGGATACGGCCTGCTGGCTCATATCGAGGTCGAAGGCCAGGGCATCTTGTTTTATACCGAGCATTTCGCGAAAGCGTTTTATGTTGCGGCCCTGGTGTATTTTGTTACGGTTGGGCATGGTGTTATGTGATGTCATAAGGCAAATTTAATTTATTCGTGGCACATTATTTAAAGGTACGTAAAATACAATGTTGCATTCGGTAAAGTACAAAGCCACCGTGTAGGTTACGGCATGGCAGCGGCATTGCTTTGCAGTAAACAAACATCGCAAACCCCATGAGTGCAGAAAATAATCTTCCGGAAAATGTACGCATCCTTAAGGTGTACGACAAAATATTTATACGTGGCGGCCAGGGCATCATCAGGAGTTATGGCGTACTTACTCCCGAAATACGATTGCTTGGCCTATGGCTTTACAAGTGTGGTTTCAGGCCCGGTCAGCACATTGAGGTGCGGCAGGAACCCGGCAAACTTACCATTACACCCGCATGGTTTGAGAATGAGGAGTACTGAACATTATGTTAAGTAGAAGATGCTATTTATATACACCAAATTCCATCATCATGAAACGGAGCATAATTGTTTGCCGTTCATAAGCAGCATGATGATTTGCGTAGTTCCATCAGGCCATTAAAAACATAAAAATATACTGATGAAAAAACAGAAATACCTGAAACGCTGGCAACAACAGCATCCGGCGGCGCGTGTACACCGTTATCTGCGTGAGTTGCTCACTCATTACATTGGCTTTGCCCCGGGCGATTGTGTACCCGAAATGAGCGGTATGGTATTGGATATTACGGCTGTGATGGAGCTGCTGGACGTATTGGAGCGTGACAAAGCTGCTGTAAAATTGAGAGCGGTATAGTATGCTGTTTTGCGCGTGCAGGCGGCCTTGAAAAAATTGCGTTAAGAAAACAATTGCAGGAAGCCGTTAAAAAGCCGCCATTGTTCGAGCCAGCGGGTTTTTGATGCTATAACGTAGCTCTGTGGCGAGTTTGGCGGGTTTAGGCTTACAAGATTGTTTTTAGCAAATTTTTTCACAGCCTTGATTTTTTTTTGTTACTTTTTTGCATCAAGGCAAAAAAGTAAAAGCTACAAAGCCCCGCGAAGCGCCAGCCTGTAAAAAATGCAAAAAATGCAGAGCGAAGCGGCGCACATTGCATTTTTTACAGGCCAGCGTAGCGACCATGTTTTAAAAAGAAGCCGGGCAAAAAAAGGCAACAATTTTAAAGACACTATAAATGGATAGCGGAATTGGCGCCAGTAAAATTTTCCTGTGTAAGTTTTCAGTTCGGCACAGGAAATTTTACCAGCCAATGCAGCTATGCCACCGGCTATTTAGGCGCAGCCCGTAGCGAAGCGGAGACATAATGTCAAATTATAGGACAAAACGCGAGGCCAAAATTTTTGAAAAAAAATTTACACTAAAACCCGGCGCAGCCACCGCTTTGATTTATTTACCCGTCAGGGCAAGCGTAGTGCTAACGGAGCGCCGACATAATATAAATTATAGCTGACAAACGGAGTTGCTCAGTCTAAGCAGCGATTGCCCGTTTTGTCCTATAATTTATATTATGTTAAGTAAAAATTTTACAAAGCCTCTATCAAATATATTGTATGGCCAGATATACACCAACTCCTCCCGCAAAAAGCAAAGCCATACCCCTTTAAAAAGAAAAGTTCATTCTATGCTTGTCAGCATAGAATGAACTTTTCTTTTATCGTAGAACGCAGAAGCCGCAATTATACAAGCTCGGTAGCCTGAGCTCTCGACTTAATGTATTCGTCTACCTGGTCGTGCGGAATTTCCTGAACTGAAATCAGGAAGCTGCCGTTGGAACCGGCAACAACGATTTCTGGTTGAAATTGTCCGGGAAATGATCCCTTGGATGTATAAGGTGTGGTACCCTGGGCCAGAGGGCCGGTCCAACCCATAGAATCGATTTTCAAGCCACCAACGAATTGAGGATCGCGGGTCAGGGTAAATCCATAAGAATAATTAGGTGCGTCTCCCTGAACTTCGACAATAAATATACCGGGTGTGCGTAATCCTGTCCACAGGTAAGTGACAGTAGTTTTGGCCGGATCTACCGGCTGAGATGCATAGAAGCCCATAGCGTGTTTTTTTAATGGTTATGTTTGGTCCTACTTTTAAAGGGTTTCAGTTTCCCTGCGGTCACCCATCCCATCAGGTGTGCAACCGTAATACAAATATCCGTCAGTAATCGCCATAATAATAGCGCATTTTCACCCGTATTTCAAAACAGGTATTTCTACTTTCATTGCTACATGCCTTCGGTATTGATCCCGATGAATTGGGCCTGCCCTACTCTTCTAGTTGGAGCGGGAAGTCAGATAAAGCAACTTACTTCTGCAATGGCTAGTCAAGCAATAATGTGCCATCCAACTGATGTACTTCTGGATAAGCATACTGCCTTAATTTTAGTACCTGACTGTGGGATTTTAAAAAAATGCGTACAGCCTCATGTGGATAAAAAGTACGCTCAGTTATATTGCTAAATGTTCCTTTGTATTGTGTTATTAGTTTACTAGTCGCTGCCCTGTATTCTTGCTTGGGAATTTCTTTGCGTCCCAGCGAGTAAGCTATTTGAATGCCCCGTCCCGACTGTACTAGTGGATATTCGCTGATGATTTTAATACTTGTGATACAATCGGGATAGTGTGTGGAATCATTGACCTCGACAACCCGTTCCAGAAATTCCTTTAAGTGTTGTTGTAAGGTGTTTAGCTTAAACATTCGCTCCTGTTTCTGGTATACCAGCAGTTTGCCTCTTAACGACATTACCCAACACTTTTCGATACCCGGTTGCTCTATAAATCCCTGTGCCTCCAGGTTGGTGAGTACTGCAGTAGCTTGCACCGTATCTAGCCTGAGTATCCGCGATACAATGGGCAGGGTTATCAATTGCTGTTTTGTTTTGTTGAGCAGGCTGCGTATTTGTTGCTGATTTATCATTATCTTTGGTACTGATGAGCATTACTAAATTAATTATTGGGCTGCTGATTAACCTTCTCTCGAGCTTTGTTTATGATAAAATAACCGGTCTTGTTCGCCGGCGGTCTTCCAGAAAAACAAGCTCCAATTCTCAAAAAAACTTTCGGGGTTTCATAAAAATAGGATTCGAACCTACACACTCCATCTTTAATGTAAGCTAATTTATTTTCAGCACTTTGCATTTCTATCTCTATCTTTTATGCAATATTATTTGTATAGTTTCACTATTGATTGAAAATAATATAAATAAATATATGTTTTTTATATTTATTTTCAACAAATAAAAATTATTTGTTTGAATTAGTTACAGCTTATTTCCTTAATTCACTAAAGGACAATATTTAATTTTCTATTCTAGTTTCCATAATTGATTTTAAATTTCATTTTTAATTTAGCATAAATGCAAGTGTATTATTGTCAAATAATTAGAATATGGATTCGTTAAAAATGGCTGATTTCCTCTTTACCAGAATCAAGGAAACAATTACTTATAGCCAGTACATTGCTGAAGTACGCATCGGATATGAATACGACGAAACTTTTGGTAACCGGTATATCCGGCTTCATTACACACTCGATCTCAACGAGGCTTTTGGAACATTGCCTTTAAAAGAGCAAGAGCGGATATTTAGAGCAGATCTCATTTATACCTTTTCATTGGCTACACATAATGAAAGACGTAGAATTACCCGGAAAAAAGAACCCTTACGCATAGTAGAATTCAGGTATATATACGAAAGCCTTACAACCTATGCTTACCTACAACTAAGGGAGTACCTGCTGCCAGAGATTATCAAAATAAAGGAAATAGACTTTTGGCCAGAAACCAACTATACAGAGCAATACCTCAATACAGCACTCAAGGATAGCTATTTCAGTATCAGGCATGCTACGCTTGATAACGAGGTGTGGCAATGGAAACACCTGCATAAACTGGCGGCACAATCCAGGACCTTTTACCGTAAACGCAAGCAACATTTTGGTATAACAGATATAGCACTATGCCGACTATTTGCTCTACCATTGAGTGATATTCGTTCTTTATTAGTTCGCTATAAAATTGCTATTAAGGTAAAGGGTGAAAAAACAATTGACGAAATCCTTATTTATATACCCAGCCTTGTAATGGCACTAAAGAAAGAGTTACACATTGAATGTATCGGCCGGTATGATAAGCCGATATATAAGAGGATGATTATCTATTTGTATGATGAATATCTCTTTGATGAAAAAGCCGCGATTATACAAAAACAGCGATCTTACTTTTTGCAGCAATTGGTGATACAACAAGGTGATATATTGGAATTGAAAGATGGGCGTATAGTGAGTGCAGATACGATTGAAATGGATGTCCAGGAACAGGTGTTTATTACTTATTCCCTTATTAAAAATGACCTTGAGCCAAGTCAACGATCACGTACGATAAGCATCAATGATATCGCTTATATACTAAAGAAAGACGATTTCCGACATTACGTAAATCAGGTAGTACGCCGACATCTTTCCCTCTTGAAAAAGTGGATGCAGCAACGTAAAAGTGCAATTGGCAAGATTACGTTTGATCCGGACTTAACCATATCAACGAATATAGATTCACTATAGCAAAACTTTTAGAATGTCCAGCCTAGTCGTTTATGACGATGTATAAGTACAAGAAGAGAAATTAGCAACAGACCTTTGAGCAATAGTAGCACAGCGTTATTGCAAAGAATATTTTGCACATTGTCATTTTAATCTCCTAAACATTCCTTAAAAAAACCTTCTCATAAGTTAAAATATCAATAATGGCTTTTTGCAGTATCCTGGTAGTGAAATGATTATCAAATGTAATGACGCTGAAAAGTAGGCCTGTTATGCTTTTCAGGTTATTGCCTGGTGAACGATCTTTCAAAATAAAATAGATTTGTTAATCACTGGTTATCGCTTTTGCTATTATTACTTTTCAAAACACTACCGCCTATTCCACACTTTTATTCACTTTCTAAACTTACATTCCTTGTTTGTAAGGCCATTACAGTTTAAAACAAATGCAGAGGATAATAAGCATTGCAGATGACCAGCAACCACATATTGCAAACTTCTTATTGTTCACCGTAAATTTTGTTTTATGAAAAAACAGTATGTATCCCTTCTGTTAGCCGGCCTTAGCCTGTGTCTGGCTACAGGAGTTATGGCACAAGATGTTTCCTCCTATCGCCCTATCGACAAGCAATTGTCTATAGCCAAAGCCAATGGTTTGTTTACGCAGACCTATACTCCCTTTGAAGCAGATCGCGTAGCTGCCCGGGGTCTCACACAGGTAGTGAGCGACGCCACTTACCTGCAAATGCAGCCCGAACAAACGCTCCGTATGTTCCGTGAACATCCCGGAGCACTTACTTTAAGCATCCCGGTAAACGGAGCGCAGCCATTAACAATGGAACTGGTGCAGCAATCCCCTCTTGCCAACGACTTTTTTGTAAGTACCAGCGGCAGCGATAACAAACCGGTTGCCTATACTCCGGGGGTTTATTACAGGGGTGTTATAAAAGGTATGCCAGGCTCTACAGTTGCCCTGAGTGTTTTTGAAAATGAGATCATAGGTGTTGCCGCTACGCCTGATAAAGGTAACCTGGTACTTGGTAAGTTGCAGACCGAGAGTAACGAAACGGGCTATATCCTGTATTCCGATAAGGATCTTCATGCCCCATTACCTGCTGTGTGCGGCGCCACAGAGCCGTTAGGTTATACTGAAAAAATAAGGGAGTATGCCCAGACTGCAGCAAAACCTACTGCGGATAAATGCGTGAGGGTATATCTCGAATGCGATTATGCCCTTAATCAGAATAAAGGCGGTGTAGCCGGCGCTACCAATTTCATTACCGCCGTATTCAATAACCTTGCTACTTTGTATGCCAATGAGCAGATCACTACTGTTATTTCACAGGTATTTGTATGGACTTCGCAGGATAGCTATCCTACTACGAACAGCAACAGTGCATTGAATTCTTTCAAAACCACAAGGCCCACTTTCAACGGTGACATTGCACACCTGGCCGCCCTTGGTGGCGCCAATATTGGTGGTGTTGCCTGGGTAGATGTGCTGTGTAATTCTACTTATCGGTATGCTTACAGCAATATTTACAGCAGCTACAGTACTGTACCTACTTACTCCTGGTCGGTATATGTTATGACCCACGAAATGGGCCATAACCTGGGCTCTCCCCATACCCAAAGCTGTAGCTGGGTAGGCGGTGCATTGGATAATTGCTATACTACCGAAGGTGGCTGCGCTGCCGGCCCCGCTCCTACTAATGGCGGTACTATTATGAGCTATTGCCACCTCACCAGTTATGGCATTAATTTCAACAATGGTTTTGGCACCCAACCGGGCAACCTGATCCGCAGCAGGGTGAGTGCTGCTTCCTGCCTTACGGCGTGTACACCTACCGGAGGTTGCACTACGAATAGTGCTACGCTCACTATTGTATTGGATAACTATCCCGGAGAAACCAGTTGGAACATCAAGAATAGCGCCAATACCATAGTAGCTTCCGGCGGCACTTATGGTAGTCAGCCCAGCGGCTCGACGGTCAACATCCCTCTTTGCCTGCCTAACGGATGCTATACCCTTACCATGCTTGATTCTTATGGTGATGGCATTTGTTGCGCCTATGGCAATGGTTCCTATACGCTTAAAAACTCAAGCAATGTGGTTCTGGCCAGCGGTGGTTCTTATACCACCCAGGATGTAAAATCTTTCTGCTTTACCGGCAGCACACCACCACAGGGTGCGGCTCCTGGTCTTGGCGCTTTACCGGGAGATGAAACCTTTAAGGCCTATCCCAATCCTGCCAATGATATGTTGCACTTACGTTGGCATAATGAAGTAGCCGCCACTGCCGCTATCGTACTTACCGATCTTGCCGGCAGAAAGGTCGCCACTTATACCGTAAATGGCAACCAAGGCATCAACACCTTTGATATTGCCCTGGAAAAACTGCCTTCCGGTATGTACTTGCTGCAACTGGATGCCGGAGGAAAACAATTCCAGCAAAAGGTAATGGTGCAGCATTCCCATTAGTAAGCACCTTAAAGATAAGTATGCCTTATTGCTTTTCCCCTTAATAAAACAAACCCGTTCAATTTGAACGGGTTTGTTTTCATATATGCGGTTGAAGGGGTAACATGTGTAAAATGCCCCAGCCCCTTAAGGAAATATTAATGTTTATAAGAAAACCTCTTAGCGATTTTCTGCTTTACAAAAGGCTTTTAACCCCGGTTTTGGAAAGATCCTGTTCCTCCATTTTGCGGAGCATATGCTGGGATTCGCTTAGAAAGAGATTACTTAACCGGATTACCTCTGTCAGGAAAACAACTTTATCCTCTATCACAGGAATTGACTGTAACACTTCCTTCATTAAGCCCATAAATTGATCCTGCCCTAAACTGGAATCCGTAAAATATTCCGAAGAAAACTTGCCGGCCTTAGCTATAATTGTATTGTTCATATATTCCCGGATTTTAGCATTTATCCCTTGACATTTATCTATGATCCAAAACTGTGCCAAAGAAAACAGGAATCCGGATTTTGTAATATTTTATAGCACAAGCAGTAGGTTTAAGTGTTAAAGATCAAATATTTGTATAATGGAAAAATAATTTATTATGTAAGAAGGTGGAACAAATATTCTTTAAATCCCATCAAAACAGTATCGGGTTACCATTTTTTAGTAAACCGAACCATTCCCCCTAGCGAATTATACAAAAGATCACCATAATCGGCTGCCAGTACAAAACCGATACTATATCCTTTTTTCAATGGCCTGGAAGCTTCCAGGTAACCTGAACACTGGTTCACTTTGGAAAAATAAGGAGGCCCGAAAACTTCTCTATGACCGCCGGTACTGACTCCCTCCGGGCTGGTAGCATAAGTGCCATAATTTGCGGCATAAGATAGTTTGGCGGTCACATCCCAGGAAGCATAATTGAACTGGCCTCCCACATGGAGCAGCATTATCCTGTTGTTGCCGATATACTCATGCGGCTGTTGCGGTAATTCGGCACGCTGGTATTTTTTATTCGTCATGAAGTTATTGCCCAGGTTTTCTTCCTGATAAGTCCAGCCGTTTACGTACAGGTAATTGTTGTAGTAATCTTCATCGCCTGAAGGTGTTACTACTGCATCTTTTTCCCCACCCTGGCTTTTGGAATACAAAAACTCGAACAGGAATTTCCGCCATCCCAGCTTTTGTCTTCCTTCATTCCTGTTCGTAAAGCAGACACCCCACAAACCGTCTTTTATGTTATTGAGATGGTACAAGCCGCCCACTTCATAAAAAAACTGATGGTATAAAGTAACATTCACTTTCGGAAAATCGTAAGACATAGCCTGATCAAGCGATCCCATATGGTTCCCGATTTTGGACCGGGGTATATGATCGTTACCATAGGCTTTTCCTATAGTAACGTACCAAAGGCTTTCCAGCTTGCTGAGCTCGTAACTGTTGCCATATACCTTCCGCTCATTGGCCCACATTACCTGGTGGTTAAGGCCGCCATAAAGCTTGATCTTCCAATCGGGCTTGCCCAACCTCAGGTATAAAGTTTTCTGATGATAATAGGCCTGTGCGTTGGCCTCTTGCGATATCTTTGTGTTCATTTTCACCTCGCCGAACATACCATAAGCTATCGATCCTTTTACCGCAATCAGCTCTTTGGTAAAGGGTACAGCCTGGTAGTCGGGCATAGAGAATTCCACTTTGGGAATACCAAGGGCATTGCCGGAAATAGAAAAATTACCGGACGATAAATCAGGGTCGGCAATACCGGTAATGTCCCGCGATCTTCCTGCTTTTAACTGGAAAACGCTTAGCCTTACCTTGGCATAAGCTTCAATAAACCGGAAGTTAATTGTACGTCCCATGTTTAACCGGCCTTCTATACCCGCGCCCCAATCCACTAGTTTGTCTTTACTATAGTCGTAATCCCGCTTCATGGCTGCTACCAGGCTACCCGAAGCACCATATTCGGGGATGCTGCCAAACTGGTTAGTCCGCATCCAGAAAGGTACCTGATCGTTGGCCGTGCCTATAGCCATTGCATCCAGGCGGTAATGCAGCTCGCCGGTACTGTCGGGTATTTCCAGGTACTGCGCCTGCGTTACTGCAGGATACAAAAGAAGAAGTAAAGACCACAAATAATGTTTCATAATAGTTGAGGCTAATGCGTGTTCAATGGGCGGAACCCTTGTTTGATCCAGGTCCGTGTCAGTAAGAAGAGAAAAGTAGTATTGGTGATAGCATACCGTTTAAAGAGGCGACGCGGCTCCTGCACCAACCGGTACAGCCATTCCAGGCAAAGCCGCTGCATCCATTGCGGCGCACGGCGCTGCATGCCCACCATTACAGGTAGAGCTCCACCTATACCGATCATACAGGCATTGATCCGGCCTTTCATCGAAGCCATCCATTTCTCCTGCTTGGGACAGCCGAGGGCTACGAATACAAACCCCGCGCCACTGTTGTTGATCTTCCGGACTACCTCTTCATCTTCTTCCGGCGTCAGAGAACGGAAAGGCGGGCTGTACATGCCTGCTATATTCAGCCCGGGAAAATGTGTGTCGCAATATTCGCCGGTACGGTCCAGCATTTCCTGTGTGCCTCCGTAAAAGTAGACGGGTATCCCCTGCTCTACTGCTACCTGTAACAGGTCGGGCAACAAGTCCATGCCGGCTACCCGGTCTTGTTGCAATCCATGGATCAGCTTCATGCTTACCGCCAGGGGCATACCGTCGGGTGTAACGATATCCGCATTATTCACCACCCTGGCAAATTCGGGATCATTGTGGGCCTCGACCAGCATGTGTACATTGGCAACACAGGTATAGCTGGAAGTCCCTTGCTGCGCGGCCTTTGTAAGCTGCTGCACAAAGGAGGCGTAATTGCCCACTGTTGTGTCGATACTTATCAGTTTCTGTTTCACTTGGCTTGGTTAAATTGGTTCGGTTATATTAAGCCCGGCTTGGTCAGTGCCGCAGGCCTTTTATGCTAATGATTCATTTCATAGGTTTCCAATGCGGCAAGGTGTTGTTCCAGGTCGGCTTTGGTGTCAAACCGTTCCCTTATTTTCCGTGCCGGGTTACCGCCATATATGCAATAGGGTTCCATGTCCTTCACTACTACCGCGCCTGCCGCCACAATAACGCCATCGCCTATGGTTACGCCCTGCATAATGATGGCGCCATAGCCGATCCACACATCGTTGCCTATCCTGGTCACCAGGCCTTTGCCATGCCAGTTGTAATCTTCATCTCTTATCTGGCTGGCCAGGCGTACCGGCGTACCTATTTGCTGGAAGTGATGATCGTACTTTCCTACAATGCCCACTTTGTTACCCATGATCACATTGTCCCCGATAACGCAATCCGTCTCTATCTGGGAGTCGCGTCCTATATAGCAGTTCCTACCGATCACGAGGGTATTCCTGGCCCATAGCCTTACCCTTACCCCGGCATGAAAACCAGGAGCGATCGTATACCTCCGCCATTTGGTTTTTTTATAGCAAGCTATCACCAGCTTCTTTAATTGGTTTGTTATACCCATAGCGATCAGTTTAAAGCATGGTAGACGCCTTCCATAAAATTGCTGACCATGTTCTCCACGGTATAGCGTTCCGAAGATTTTGTACAATTGTCCTTCAGCATCTTTATCTTTTCCGGGTTATCCAGCAGTTGCAGGATCTGGTTCACGTATTCCTCCTGTGTATTCCCGGTTATTATCCCGTTGTGATCATGGACCAGGTATTCAAATTCAGGGCCATGAAATTCATAGCTCGTAGTGATCATTGGTGTGCGGAAAGCAAAGGCATCCAGCACGGCCAACCCTATAGCTCCGGGCATCAGGAACAGATCAGCTATCTTAAAATACAATGCCTTTTCCCGCTCAAATTTCGGGCCGGTCATGATGAGCCAGGGCCTTGTTTGCATAGCTTGCTGCATATAGCCGGCATCCGGTCCGCCGCCTACCACTACCAGCTTAAAGGCATGTCCCAGCGCAGCTAGTCTATCTCCGGTCTCCACCAGGAAGTCCAGCCTTTTTTCTTTATACAAAGCACCACAATAGATAAAAACGGTTTCCTGATCCCTGATACCAAGCTGTTCTTTTACAAGTGTAACTTCAGCTTCGCTTATGGAACTGTACTGTGCTACCAGCTTACGGGTATCGATGGCATTATCCACTACTGTTATCCTTTCCCGGTCGTACCCGTTATCGATCAGCCTGTTCTTTACATTGGGCGTGTAGGCAAACCAATGATCGGTATAGTTGGAATACAATTTCTTAAACCGGTTGAGGAACGACTTTTCCCGGGCTTGCATATTGAGGCCATGCCCCCAGAAGGCAAATTTTTTCCGGGTAAAAAAACGGCGGCATAAGAGCACGTAATTGATCAGCAATTTATTGGCCTGCTCCACGATCACCAGATCGGCCTTCCTGATATCCGTCATACAAGGCTGCCAGATCAGGTTGCTCTTACCCATGCGGATCGTTTTATTTTCCTTGTATTGACCAAAAGCAATATCCTTACTATCATCTTTGCCTTTGGAATCGATGCTGCCGTATATGATACGCAGGTCGATTCCTTCCTCGTACAGCCTTTTCTTGAGCAGTGAAAAGAACTCAAACCGGTATTGCGGCATCGACTTGTAAAGAATGAGAACGTTTTTCATAGCCTTATTGTGAAATGGTACTTTTTAAGAGCCGGGCAAAATCCAGCAAAAAATAAAATGGTGCGGGAGTACGCGCATGCTTTCGTGCCCAGCGCCATCTTATGGTCAGGTTCTTGGGTGATTTTACAGAGCTGAAACTCCGGACCAGGTATTGCAACGACATTTTTTCTTTACGGATGCCGGTTTCCTGGATGTGGCTGTGTACTACCGGCCTGGGATGCACCAACAGCGTAAAGCCGCTCTTCTTCGCCCTTAAGCTGAAATCCTCATCGGCCGCATAATGTGGGAAATTATGCTCATCATAAAGCCCCAGGTTGCGGAAGGCAATGGCCGGGATCAGGGTGCCCCTGCCCGGTAACAAATCGGTTTCGATGGTTTCGGCCTTGCCAATCAGTTCCTGGTAAGAGAGGCCAAGATTGACAGCATGCCGGTACTTAGCCAGCCAGGGATTCCATCGTGTACCGGCGTAAGCTACTTTTTGCGGATGGGCAATATCGACAGAAGCACTTCCTATGATCAGGTCCTTGCGACCATTCATTACCTGCATTAAGCCCTGCAGGTAATCTTTGCCTACGATAAGGTCGTTGTTTAACGTAAGGATATAATCGGCGCTATTGTCAAGGGCATATTCAAGACCAAGGTTGGTAGCAGCAGTCCACCACATGCTTTCATCTCCTTGTAGTAAGACAACCTGCGAATAATGTTCTTTTATATGATCGGAAGTACCGTCTTTGGAGCCATGATCCACAATTACGATGGTGTAGTCCTGATAAGCCTGCTGCAAAAGGCTATCGATACAGGCAATAGTGAACGCTAACCGGTTAAACACCGGAATAATAATATACACCGAAAGTCTATTTTCGCTAGGCATAATTCAGACTTGGTTTTAATTTGGATTTATGCTTAAAACCAATAAAATAAAAAATATAGATCAGTGGAAAATTAAAGAAAGGCTCACCTTGTATCAGCAACAGGAAAACAAGAAGGTAAAAGAGCGCCTCCGCCTTACTACCGAACATAAGATCGAAGCCTCTGTAAACTTTGCTCAACATGAAAACAAAGAAAGGAATGCCCAGCTTCAGAATAATATCCGTCATACCGGTACCTGAAGAAATGGCTTTCTGTGTTCTCTTTAAGTTGATGGATGAAATCACATCAATACCCCAACCCCATATTGGTTTTTGAACTATATACTGTAAACTGGTAAGAAAGCCGCCCCAACGGGTAATTTCGAAATTATGCTCTTCATTAGACACTAACGCCGATTGGTCTTTGATCTTCTGGCTAAGGAATGGGATCTCTTGAAAGGCATAGAACAAAAGGAGGAGCAAAACACCCAGGCCCATCAGCATAAATACTCGTCGTCCCGGGGTTAAGGCAAATGCATTGTTTATCCTCCGGTAGAACATGTAGGGCAAAACCAAGCCGAGTATCAAATAACCCTGGGTAGAATAAGTGGATAGTATAGCTATAACGAAGACAATTAAATATTTTTTGTATGCTTTTTTTGAGATCGAGCTTTTCAGCGATAGCATTAAGATCAAGGCAATATTTAAGTTGCCGGCGAAGAGGCCCGGCTCCGAGAACATACCGGAATTACGTACGCTTAATCCGTCGATCAGCAAGGTGTGGATGTAAAGCGATTTATGATAAAAGTACGTTTCGTTTTCGCCCACAATGGTAACGCCATAGTCCATGATCTGTGGGTAAATCAAATAGATGAAATGTCCTACAAGACCAATAACGGCAATATAATACAAGACCTTTACCAGGATAAATTCAAAGCCATCTACTAACCGGAGTAAAGAATAAATAATAAACAGCTTAAGGATAAAGCCTATATAGGCATTAAACTGCACATATTCCTGGTCTATGTATTGTACAATACATAGCAACGCGACTATGGCTACGGTCATTTTAAATGCCGGTACGCTGTAGATCGATAGCAGCCCTCTATTGAGTGCCATAAAGAAAAGAACGCAGGAGAAGGAAATGTAAATCAGCTCAATGTTATATATCCTGAATATGGGATTACCACATAAAGCGACCATTAAAAATGTCAGTAGGTATGACATCTTATGGTTCTTTACAGGATACCTCAGGTCCATATAATGTTTAAGCTCACTCATAGTTCTTTTGCGGAGATATGCTCCCGGTCTTCTGTCTTTTCGCTGAAAACTGATATTATCAGATAATCATTTTATCAGGTTAGTTGTCGTCACAATAATTGCTCAATGCTTCACTCCCTTATTTAATTGCTCTATATTCTCTAGAATAGTGTCGGGGGCGTCTGCGGTCCATTTTGCTGCGAGCAAATAGTTTACTCTTTCTTCCTCCAACCTGTATTTCAACACTTTCGCCGGTGTGCCACCCATAATAGCATAGGGCGGTACATCTTTCGTTACGACACTATTAGCTGCTACGATAGCTCCTTGTCCTATCGTTACCCCACCCAGGATAATCGCCCTTGCACCTATCCACACATCATCCTGTATCACTATCGGCTGGTACTCTTCGAAATCAAGGTTCTCTTTTACTACCTTTCTTTTGAGTGTATTGTTTACCCTGTAGAATAAAGGGGACGTCGTAAAGTAATCAGTAGGATGTCTTCCTAACCCGATAAAAACATCATTGGCGATAGAGCAATAAGAGCCTATGGTGGCATGCTGCACAATACATCTTTTGCCTACATAAGAGTATCTTTTTACCGTGCTGTGATTGATGGTGCAGCTTTCAAGTATGCGAGAACCAGGTTCTATCTTACATTGCTCATCCAGCGTTGTGTCCCGGCCTATCATAGCACCTTTGAAGCGGTATTTGTTCTGTATATCCCTGGCGCCATTCAACGACAGCAGGAACAAATTCCGGAACAAGCCAGCAGGCAGCAATAAGATCCTTACCAGTATTTTCTTAGCCATGTTGCTTCGCTGTTTTTTGAATGTTCTCCAGGAAATTGCTCCAGACAACTTGTGGTGTATAATTGGCTAAGGCAAAAGCACGCGCGTTCCTGGAGCGTTCCAGCAGGTTTTCTTCGCTCAGGGAAAACAGGTACTTCAACACATTGTACAGCTCCTGCTTGGTCTTATAGAAAAAGATAAAGTCACAATTCTTAAATATATTTTCGTAGCCCTGGTGATAATGGCATACATACAAGGAACCGGCCATGAGCGCTATAGGCAAGCGGTTGGAAAAATAGTTGGCGATGTCCGGATAGTGTTCATAGGCTACCGTAATCCAGCTGTTCCGGTAGATCTCCATTTGCTTTTGAAAATCGACAGCACCGCGATGGCTCCTGATACCATTCCAGCCATTTCCGAAGAGATGGAACTCATTAGGGAAATGCCTGTCGATATACCTGATGACCCGTTCGCGTGCTTTGGCACCGGGAATGCTGAGCAAGCTGCTCAATATCCTGCTTTGCACTTTGTTGCCGATCAGCACCATGGGATACTTCCTTTGTTCCAGTATATAAGGTGCCTGGTCGAACCGTGCGATATCGGCATGATGCGGCGTATAAACGATGGCTGGATTTATCTTCCTGATCTGCTCCGAAATAGCGCCTAATCCTCTTATCGAAACCACATCCGACATCTTCATAATGGCCCTCATCTGTTTGCTTATCGGCTTGGCTATACCACCGTACATATCACCTTCGTCATAAGCCAGGAGCGGCTTCGAGGCCAATCCTTTCAGCGTGGCTAACGTGGCCTCGTCGATCCTGAATTTGGCAAGATGATAAAAGACGATGATATCAGGCTGGAATACCTGCGCCATCCGAACAATTTCATTGATCGTTGCCTGGTGCCCGTTGTTCCGTTCATATTCCTGGTAGTAAAACCATTGCAGCCCGGTAACCCTACCCTTCTCCTTGAGGTAATTGAAGCCATCTTCGATGCCGGTCTGGTGACCTTCTGTGCCATTCAGGTAAAGTAAAACTTTCATCAGGGACCAATCAAGATTTAAATAATAAACTAAGTTTGTTGTTCATGGTGATCTTTATCCTGGCGATATCGCCCTGCATGTCTTTATCGAGCATATACACAATGCCTGCCCAGACCAGTAAATAAACCACCGAAACAAGACAGAGGTGCATCACATACTGGAAGCGGGTATGTACCCAATCCATATATTGATTGTTCAGAAAAATCAAGCCCACGCTTACCGGGATCAGGATATACCATACTTTAAATATGCTTTTCATAAAAGCGGGAAGGATATAGCCCATCTTCATCAATCGCCTGGTATAGAAAATGACATCTATGATCAGGGATATCGCCAGTGTAAAAACCAGTACCCCGTTTATGCCCCAGAAATGCGCCCCTACGATCGTGAAAATGATCAGTAAAGAACATTTAAGAATCGAAAAGAAGCTGTTGATCTTGAAATCGCCCAGCGCGTAACCGATATTCAGCAGGAAATAGCCGATGCAATACACGAAGAAAAGCGCTGCCAGCAAGTAAGTCGTTGTGGCCCCTGCATAGTTATGGGCACCAGTCCACAGGCTGATCAGGTCCCTGTATACAAGGCAGCAGATAAAAGTAAAAAGCGTGGTGAAATAGAGATATTTTTTTAGCCGCTGACGAATAAACATCTTGTTTTGCTCCATATCGTTCTGGCCTTTGGCATAAGATATAGAAGGCATTAAAGCAACGGAATACCTGCCGACAAGACTCTGGGCCATTTTAACCGGTCTCCGGTTGATCTCAAACAAAGTGATGAACCTAGGCGGAATATACCTGGCGAGTATCAGCAGGTCGATATTGCCGGCAAAGGCCAGTAATATCTTCGAGAACGAAGTATAAGAAAATACTCTGACAAACTTTTTGAAATGGCTAAACTGGAAAACAATAGGATTAGACCGGTTATACCGGATTATAAACACCGTATTGTAGAACACCAGGAACAAGGCCCTGGCCAGGTTGGCCAACGCAATGGACATTAAGGAATAACCCAGGTACAGCAAACAAACGTTTACGGCCAGGAATACAATATTGGATAAAATATAGGATATGGCCACCTGCTTGGAATGATGCAGCCCCTGGTTGATACCGGAGCAGGCAAACGAAACAAGGGTTATTCCCGAAGAGATAATGGAGATCAGGAAGGCTTCAGGAAGCCCCGGATAGCGAGCTATTTTGCTGTTCAGCAACAGGTCCAGGCTGGCATAAAATCCAAGCCCGATAATTATGGACAACAGCAGCACGATAATGGTGGCACCGATCCCGCTTCCGATGGTGAGGGAAAGTTCACGGAAAGATTTGGAGCCGTTCAGCTCCGCTATTTTTTGTTGCAGCACATCCCCTATACCGGGATCGGCCATGGTTAACCATGCCAGAATATTGCCGGTTGCCAGCCATACCCCCAATGTTGCCGCATCGATAAACTTTACATAAAGTGGCAGGAGCAGAAGCGCATTGAATATGTTCGTAAAAACATACCCATATTGAAAAACGTAATTCCACCGTAATACTTTCTTGTCCATGATACCTCTTGTTGCGCTGGTTCAATACCCATTATGATCTGTTCTTCCCACTACACCTGTAAGTGGAAAGCGGGTATGTCTTTTAGATCAGTCTCTTTTATAGTCGTCCTCAATCCTTACTATATCGTCTTCTCCAAAATAACTGCCCAACTGTACTTCAATAATGGTGAGGATATCGGCGCCCGGGTTTTCGACTCTGTGCTTTGTACCCTGGGGGATCTGGATTACCTGGCCCGGATCGAAATCGCAAACGTTACCTTCAAGGGTAATCCTGGCTACGCCACTTACTATTGTCCATACTTCACTCCTGTGATGATGGTATTGGTAGCTCAAACGACCGCCCGGATTTACTTCAATACGTTTTACCTTATGGGTTTTACTGTCTTCCAGTACCCAATATTGGCCCCAGGGACGCACATCATGCGTGTGCCCTGCTACCTGCTGTTCTCTTTCCATGATCGGATCTTTTTGTAAGGATTGTTTCGTAAACAGTATATGAATACATTGATCTGGCTTCTGCTTTTAATCCGGTCAGGATTTTCCAAGCATATCTTTCATCCAATTCTTCTTTTTGCCCTTCGCATCTTCTGCATAGGCACCGTAGCCATAACCGTAACCATAACCGTAGCCATAATAGCCACCGCCATACCGTTTTTGCTTGATGTCGTTGACTACGAGACTGAGGCCCGGCATTTTATGTTCTTTGTATAGAGCATTAGCCAGTTTGAGTTGTTCTTTTCGGGTAACGTCTACCCTTACAATGTATAGAGTAGCCTGGGCATAGTGGCTGAGCAATTGTGCATCGGTTACCAGGTTGGGCGTAGTATCGATGATGATATAATCAAAACTTTCTTTCAATACCTCAAATAGCTTCTGGGTTCGTTCCTGCAGCAGCAGTTCCGTAGGGTTAGGAGGAATAGGGCCAGAAGAAACCAGGTACAGGTTCTCATGTACTCCGGAAGGCTGGATAATTTCGTCCAAGGTAGCCAGGCCGATCGCGTACTGGCTAAATCCTTTACGGTCGGTAAGGCCAATAGAGGAGGTAATCTTAGGTTTACGCAGATCAAGCTCCAGCAGCACCACCTTTTTGTCGGCCATAGCCAGTATGGTTGCCAGGTTGGTAGAGATAAACGATTTTCCCTCGCCGCTCATGCTGGAAGTAACCATGATCACTTTATCTTCCTTGTGCGTCAGCAGGAATTGCAAATTGGTACGCAACGCCCTGAATTGCTCCGATACGATAGCCCTTGACTTTTTCGCTACTACTACAAATTCATCGTCATCCTTATGGCCTATCTCGCCTATGATAGGGATAGGCGTGTTGGATTCGATATCACTTTTGCCGGACAACCGTGTGTTGAGCATGTCTTTGGTATATACAAAACCAAAAGGCATTAAGATACCAGCCAGCACGGCCAGAGCCATAATCAGCTTTCTCTTGGGCTGGAACGGAAGGTCTTCGGATTTGGCAGCATCGATAATGCGGGCATTGGCAATAGTGGAAGAACGCGAAATAGCTGTCTCTTCCCTTTTCTGCAACAGGAACAGGTAAAGCTCCTGCCGGATAGCCTGCTGCCTGCTGTAATCCAGGAATACCCTTTCCTTAGCCGGTACCTGCCTGATCTTGTCTTCCAATTGGCCTGCATTGCCTTTTATCGACCGGAGCGCCACCTGGGCTCCACGTTTTACAGAGGCTATGGCATGGATCATATCCGAACGCAGATCACTTAACTGTCCATCGATATTCTGCACTATAGGATTACTCTCCGTCGAGCTTAAGAGCAGGCGGGAGCGCTGCATCAGTAAAGTATTGTATTGCGTCATCACTACCGTTAAGGTAGGGTCCTGTACAGCCAGAGAAGCCGGTACTACTCTAGGGTTATTGCTGTTCTCCTTAATGTATTTTTCCAGGGACTCGATCACGCTCAATTGGGCTTCCTGTTCGGCTACCTGCTTGGCATAATCGCCGGTATTGGCAATAAGCACTTTGGCTTGTTCGCTCAGGTCGGCCACCTCGTTCTTTTGCTTAAAGGTCTGGATCTGCTTTTCGATATCGGTCAACTGATCGCCTACTACGGCCAGACGCGCATCGATAAAGGTCATGGTACTGTCGGCAATACGGTTGTTGTCGTCTACATTGGCCTGCAGGTACTCCTGTATCAATGTATTGATGATCGCTTCGCCTTTTTCGGGTATAGATTGTGCCAGCCCAAGGTTGATGGTGCTTACCTGCTTATTGGGAATAGAAGCTTCCATGGCTTTCATATACCCACGTGTAACCCTGAAAGGATCGGCTACCAGCACACTGTATTTGCTCTTCCTTTCTCCGGTAAAACCGGGATTCATTTTTACGACTGCTTTCCCTGCAGGCAGACTTATCGTATCGTTCCAGTTTACCTTATAAGTATGTTCATTGTCTTTTACAATGAGAGGGCCGGCATTGCTCAATTCAACTGTATAGACGAGATTCTTTTTTTTAAGTCGTTGCTGGTCAAAAGTGAAAAACTGGAAAAGGAAAGGTGTATTTTTTCCGTAAAGCTCTACTGTCTTCAAGGCTATACGGGTCTGGTATTGCACGTTCAATTGCAGATCGTTCACCACCCTGTTCATAAGTGTATAACTCTTAATGATCTCCAGCTCATTATCGACATTACTTGCCCCCGACAACAGGCCTATGCTTTTTAACATAGACAGGTCGCCCATAGGTCCGCCGCTTTTCTTATCATCATCTTTTACCAGGATTTTAGCGCTGATCTTATAATCCGATGTAGTGAAATATAAATAAACGAAGGCAATAGTACCCGTCACCAGCGCGCATATCAGCATCCAGGGCCATAAGCTAATAGCCTTGCTCATGATCTTCCTGATATCAACTCCTTTTTCCTGTTCCACGGTATCCCATCCGGAATTGGGTATCGTATTTTGTTGCATGTACTCTTGGGTTAAATAAAATGTATGGTCATTACTCCCTTAATTTACTCTTGTCAGTATAATCACCAGCAAGGATAAGGTAGACGATATAATAGTGTAAGTCCTGATCATGGCTGCATCGTTAGCAGCGGCTTTGCCTTTGCCGGGCTGTACATACAGCACATCGCCCTGGCGCAGATAGAAATAGGGTGATTCAAAAATATCGGTAGAATTCATATTGAAACGTACTATTTTCTGTTTCCCGTTTTCCTGCCGGCTCAGGAGCACATTGGTCCGCTTTCCGAAAATACTCATATCGCCTGCCTGTCCGAGGGCATCCAATATAGTTGCCTTTTCGCCATTGATCATATAGGCGCCGGGCATAGCTACTTCGCCCAGCACGGTAACTTTGAAATTAACGATGCGTACGTTCACCACAGGCTCTTTATAATACTTCAGGGCTTTTTCCCTTATAGCTTCCTTGGCCTGTGATGTGCTGAGCCCCCCTACTTTTATTTTCCCTGCTATAGGCAATTCAATAAAGCCATCATGATCTACCAGGTAGCCGGTGGCGGCTTCTTTGGCCCTGTCGAGCCGGCTTGTTATAGGTTGGCTTACCGGGTTGGCCGTAGTCATATCGGCACTGCCCATAATGTTGTTCAGGTCCGGGTCTATGGTCTGGATCGTTATATTGAGTATATCGTTAGGTAGTATCTTTACATCTTCATATGCGGCGACAGGAATCTGTACGCCATTGCGGTATACATAGCTGCTATCCGGCACATTCTTAAAATAAGGAATGTTCCTGTAGCTGGCACAGGAACCGAACACAAGGCATAATGCAATGATGCTGATCAGGGAAATTGTAGAATAACCGTTATACCTTGCCGTCCTTCGTTTGAATTTACTTAGAAAATAGATTATTGTATTCACGCTTTGATTTTTGTTTGCTTTCAGGCATTTAGGAAATGCAGGAACAAGCCTTCGTCTGATTTTTTACCCCCGTTATGGTAACCTTGCCCTGTGTATCGTACGAAGACCCGAACCTGCATCTGTATTTTTATCTGCAGAAATTCTGCTGCTCATTTTCCGGAACCGTAATGGTACGGGTATAAGAGGTACTGTCAATATATTTAGTTCTCAGGTAGACTTTGCTGCCACCCCAGATCACTTTGAAATCGTAGCGGGAATGATAGTCGATATTGGTCGTCTGGAATTTACCTTGATCGACATGTCCCAGTAATTGGAATTCGCCATTGCCCTGAAGACGGTACCATATATCCACCGATGGCCTTATGTAAGGATTGGAAGAGTTGTTGGGACATTTGCCTTCAATATCAAACAGGATAGGTGTCAGCGCCGGGATGTTCAGGGTAATGGTAGGCTGGGTGCCGCAAAGTGCGCCGGTATAAGTGGCCAATGGTTGCGCATCCCTTACTTTCCAATTGGTTTGGCTATTGGAAGCGGTATTACGGTATATTTTCATCGTAACATTACCCTGCGGCACATTCTCAAACGAAGCCACTCCGTTGTTGGCCACCTGCATGATATAGCCCGAAATAGCCGGGATTGCTGTTTCACCTTCGGGGAAAATATCAACAAGGAAGCTTTCCGTGGCAGGCAGATTGGTAATAAAGCTTGCTTTAGCAGCAGCACATACATTATCGAGGAAAGCCAGGTTGTAATAGGTAAGGTGGGTAGTGGTGAAAGCTACTTCCAGTTTGCCTGCATTGTTAGTAAGCGTACCTTGCTTTTCAAAAACCCATTTGCCTGTTTCGATCTGATAGCTCCAAACCGGGATCTGATCGCCGGCAGCAAAAGCTACGCCAGTACGGGGATTGATCTGATCGCTGCTCACGCCTATTTTTAAAGTTACAGGCTGGCTGAAGGTACGTACATTGCTATTGTTCAGCTTCATGTCGATATTGCTGAAACCTGCAGTACGGAAGATACCGCTTACCTTAGCACCACTTTCGTTAGTAATATCATCGGAATGAAAACCATTGCCTGGAAAAGCATTCAACGAAGCAGCCTCCTTGGTATTGAAATGTACTATGGTTGTATTTAAAGTAGCACCATTGATCTGGTTGCCCGAAGCATCCCGGAACGTAGTGCCGGAAGGCAGTTCAATAGCAGTGCTTACATCGCTGCCGGCACCGGTTGGCGTTGCAATAGATTCAGGAGTACCGATAGCATTTGCAGAAAGCGTTGTCGCTTTTTGTACTACGGTAACACCGGGAGGCGGATTGTCCAGGTTAACCATGCTTATCGTAACCAATTTAGTGGCCTGGCCTGCCAGGATTGTAACCGGAACCCTCACCGGAAGGTATCCATCTGCTTCCGCATTGATTACGAAAAGAGCAGGTTTACCTTCGGTAGGCGCGGCGGCAGGTAATAACCCCAGCGAAATAACGCCATCCACTACATTAAACCGCTTGTAGCCGCTAACCTCGTATATAGATTGGGCATTGTCGCCCGTAATAGTAAGCCTGATATTAGTTGGCGCTACACCGGGTGTAGCCGCGTCGTAAAATTTAACAGCAACCACATTGTCAAATACATTAGCATTAATGCTGATGGTGAACCCATCAGTAGGTTTGGTACATTGTGTAAACAACATACTGCCTAATGCAAGGAGGGTAATAAATATTTTTTTCATCGTGCTCGTTTTAATTGAGAAATTGTTGGCAAAAGGATTTTGTGGTTATAGTTTATAAAAAAGCCCGAACTGTACAACCGGCAGCCAGCGATAGCCTTTCAGGTTCTCTTTCAATTGTTCCTGGTTTCTTTCGTTGCCGGTGAGGTAGCCCGTTGCTTCCATTTTTACATTAGCCTCGGGGAACAGGTAATAAGTACCCAGGTCGAAAGAGAGGTGCAAATGCTTTGTGCTGAAAAGGTTCAGGAACCCGGCTCCCAGGTAAGGGGCAATGCCATTCCTCTTAACCACAGTGCTTATTTCTCCCATACGCTCATCGTTGATCGGAATTTCGCCATAGTAATAATCGCCTACTGGTATAGAACGTACTTTACTTTGTGCATGAACAAACCACGCAAAACCGCCACTCAGCCTGAAGCCAGCCTTTTGCAATACAGGCAGGTAATAATCGGCCAGTACATGGATATTCACAAAACTGGTCTTGAACTTCTGCTCAAGGGTAGTAGTACCCACTTTGTCGGTGCGGGTGTAATTAAAGGCAGGAATCACGCTGATGCCGCCTCTCAGGCTAAAATGATTGTTGAGCGGATAAATACCCTGCAACCCGATACCTGTAGTACCCAAAGTGATTCCCAGCGAAGGGCTATGCACCGCCGGTGGTGTGGATGTGGCATTTTCTGTAGCCACGCTGCTGTCCTGCACCTCTTGTGCATTAGCTTCTTTGCTGCTGATAGAAAGCAATAGTAATCCCCCCAGCAGGAGGCCGCTGTTCCAAAAGCCTGTTTGTCTGTTTGCTTTGTTCATAATTTACTTTAAATGGATGTAATGGTGTTTATAGTTACGTTTAAACCGCTTTCTCATCTCCTTTAAAAATTCCCCATATCGTCAGGAAAATTATTTTCATATCGAGCAGGAACGACCAATGTTCCAGGTAAAACACATCGGCCTCTACCCTTTTCGCCATATCGTTGGTAGTCCGGGTTTCGCCACGAAGCCCCGAAACCTGTGCCCAGCCGGTAATGCCGGGCTTAAGGAAGTGGCGTACCATAAACTGGTCTATCAAGGCCGCATACTGCTCTGTATGTTTCAGCATATGTGGCCGTGGTCCTACTATCGACATATGCCCTACCAGGACATTAAAGAACTGGGGCAGCTCATCAAGACTTGTTTTTCGCATAAAAGCCCCCAGCCGGGTAATACGCTTATCGTCTTTGGTTGCCTGCAACGAATCGGCATGATCGTTAACCGTCATGCTCCGGAACTTAAGGCAGTAAAAAGGTTGATTGCTTCTGCCCGATCTCAATTGCCTGAAAAGTACGGGCCCTTTTGATTCGAGTTTGATAAGCAAGCCCAGCAATGGCATCAGCCAACTGATCAGCAACACAATCACCAATATGGAAAACCCGATATCAAATACCCGTTTAGAAGCTGCATTGCGGATATTTTCCAACGGCTCTTTCCTGCCCGTCATGACTGGTATATTATCAATCATTTCAATATTAACCGTACCCGGGAAATATTCCTGATAATCGGGCACCAGGCGGAAACGGGTAAGATTCCTGTCGGCCTCATGCATCAATATGTTCACATGCTCCTTGCTTACACCGGGTAGTGTACAGAAAATCTCATCTACCCTATTGTTACGGATAAAAGGAATACAATCGCTGGTACTACCCCGGTACAGGGCGTTATCCTCGAGCCTTTCCTGTTGGTCGTGGAAAATGCCCATAATGTTGTAATCCGAAATAACATTCTCGGAAAAAAGATGGGACAATGTTTTTGAAGAAGAATTCTGACCGACAATAACAATATTTTTTTTGCTGTAATAAATGCTTTGCCTTGCTTTCTTCCTGATACTCAGCAACACAATACGGTTAACCACCAACCATGCGGCAAACGAAAGCAACGTTGCTCCGTAAAAGTATATATAGGTAGAATAGATGACGTTGAAGAAACTATTTTGCAGGGAAATCGTAAATACAAGTGCAAGGCAGATACCAAACAGCAAAAGCGATTTAATAGTACGGCTGAAAATGGAAACAGAGTTACGATGCTGGTAGTGATCGTAAATCTTGAAAAAGGATTGTGCAAAAAGCCAGCCGAAATTGATAATGAGCAGGTAAGGCACCGCCTGTCCCAGCATAATTGCACTTTTCCCAAAAAAAAGGCAATAGGAGACCAGCAGTGATATATTCAACGCGAATATATCAAAGAATATATTAATCAATTTTAAAAGGCGTAAAATTCGTGGCATGATATATATGATTACGATTCACCTATAAAATACCTTGCTGATTTTGCTTTTTATATACGAAAAAATAAAAAAGCGTCATTGTTCCAAAAATTGGATCCAATAAAAACCAGTAGGTTGATGGGGTAATCACCTGGGTTTACGCAACTCCAAAAAGTTTAAAGTAAAGGGCGATCTCGGAGGGATTCGCATTGCAGAGGGTATGTACCCTGGAGAAGATACTATGTACATTTGTGGTTCGTTTTCGTGCTTAAGTGGTTAGTTTAAGCAATTGGTTATGCAGTTGGTTCAATCTGATGAGATATTAACTCACCAAGGTTCGTAACAAAAGTACATTATTTTTTTATACATGGAGAAGTAATTCTCCATTTAACACAAATACAACATTCGGTTAACGCTATATATATACTAAATCTGATAGTAACTTACTGCAAACTTTCACGAATAAAGACATTAAGAAAGCATAAAGTCTTCATAGTTTATTATTTAAAAAGGAATAATTTTTTAACGCTATTCCTTGTTCAGTTCTTAAAACGGAGTTAAAGGCTTTTATATGTCTCTCGTGGTGTATGTCCGACCCGGCAAAATCGTAAAGCTTGCTTTGCAGCATTTTCCCGGCGAAAAGACGGGTATCTTTCCCATAATAACCGGAGAAAGCTATAGTGTTTAATTGGAAAAGGCAGCCGCTATCTTTTAGGGCCGTTAATATTTCAAGCGACATTCTATGATAATAAGCGTAGCGTTCGGGATGCGCCAATACCGGTTTATAATCCAGGGCCTGCAGTTCAAAAATAGCCTGCTGCAACATGGGAGAGGGCTGTATAAACCCCATTTCGATCAAAACATACCGGTCCCCGAAATATAGAAGCGGCTCTTTGCTGCGCAGCATTGCCATAAATTTTTCGTCGATCATATACTCGGCTGCTGCTTCAAGCGGCAAAGTAATCTGGCTCCGGGTTGCCGCTTCTCTTAGTTGATCCAGTCCTTGCAATATCTTGTCCCGGGTATTGGGGAAATAATCGGCACTGATATGCGGCGTAGTGATGAGTTTCGAAAAACCATTATCGCTCATTTCCCGTAGTAATAGCAGACTGTCGGCCATCGCAGCAGGGCCATCATCTATACCGGGAATAAAATGGGAATGGATATCGGTACCCAGGAAAGACCAGTCGGTTTGTAATTGTGCTTCATCTATTCCTTGTTGTTTCTTCTTCTTAAAAAATCCGAACATGATCTGTATATATTATAGTTATGCTGTTGCTGTAAAAACAAAAATTGCCTGGCACATTACGATTATAGGAACTTTATAACCGATTTCTGGTAGTTACCCTAAAACGCTAAAGCTGCTGAAAACGTACATCTACATACATTTATTGCGAAAACAAGTTTTTCAGATAAGTTATTTGCAAAACTGCTAAAATACAAGTTTATCGTATGAGGTTTATAGAAAACAGGAGCTATTTTTGTTCTATCAAACACCAAAAAAATATATACCTGAATTGTTTTAATACTTAGAAACTATGCATGGTACTTTTTCTCTAGCCGAACTGGTCACCAACTATATTGGCGCTCATAAATCCAATAAACTGAATGCGGAGAAGAGCATTCGCTTTTCTCTTCTGGAAACATTTACGCGTCAGAAAGAGATCAATAATCTGTGGCGGGCCTGTAACAGGAGGAATCTTCATCCTGTGGCTACTACGTTTCTTGGGAAAATTACCTCTATTACACTGAATTCTTAACAATCAAATGATTGTAAATTAAATATAGCGACTGTCGGCTTTGTTCCGGGAGTCTTAAAGATGGTTCTCCAATTTGGTTATGGAGATTGGTTCAAATGCAGCTTCTTTCTAGGAGCTGCTTTATTTTTATAGTTCCGGCTCCAACAAATAACTTTATCAATTGTATTAGAGCAAAGCTATAAGAATTATGGAACCCCTAAAGTCCGAAATTGAAATCCAGGCCGTTAATCTTACCCAGCAATGGTACAGTCTTCCTCACGAAAGCCTTCCCGAGCTTCCCGACCTGCTTAGCCGGTACCTGCACTGCTTCGAAGATCCCACCGACCGGCAGCAATTCCTGAAAGAGGCTTTGCGGATCGTTGGGGAAATGAGTAAAAGCCCCAAGACGGAAAACCTCCCGCAACATTATACCTTGCTCCTGCAGGAAGAGCTTTCTCGTCATATCGATCAATAAGGAAGGATGCCGTGACCTACCGGATTCATAATCTTTTAACTTTTTGACTATTAGTAAAATAAGCTATATTTTTACGAAAACCAATATTACACAATACACTTCATGATATTAATCGTTGATGATAAAATTGAAAACATCACGGCACTCAAAAAGACCCTCGAGGCACACCGGTTCCTTGTAGATACCGCTTTGTCGGGTGAAGAAGCACTGAAAAAAATACTGAAGTACCCCTATCAATTGATTATCCTGGATGTACAGATGCCGGAAATGGATGGTTTTGAAGTAGCTGAGGCCATATCCGGTTTCAGCAAAACAAGCGATATCCCCATTATATTTCTCTCCGCAGTAAACATCAGCAAACAATTTATTACCAAAGGCTACGCTTCGGGCGGGCACGATTATCTGGTAAAACCTTTTGATCCCGATATCCTGGTATTAAAGATCAGGACCTTTGTCAAACTGCACCAGCAGGCTGCCGAACTATCGCGGATGCAGCAAATCCTTTTGGCGGAAATAGAGCAACGCAAGCTGGCAGAAGCTAAAAAAGATGAATTTATCAGTATTGCCAGCCACGAGCTAAAAACACCGCTCACCTCGGTAATAGGATATATGCAACTGGCGGAGTTATCGGTGCAGGGCGATGAAAAAGCAAATGCTTTACACTTTCTGGGCCGCTCTTCCCTCCAGCTCAATAAGCTGAACCAACTGATAGGCGAACTCCTGGACATTTCAAAAATGACTACAGGAAACCTTGAGTTCAATTTCGAGCACTTTAAGTTCGAACCTTTTCTGGACAATGTACTCGATGTGTTCCAGCGTTCCAATCCTGAGTGGCAGATCATCAGGAGCGGTGTGGCCGATGTGAGCCTCTGTGCCGATGAAATGCGCCTGGAACAGGTGTTGCTCAATTATCTTTCCAATGCTATTAAATATTCCCACGATACCGATAAAGTATATATCGACATATCGCTGGAACCTGAAGGCAACCTGGGTGTTACCGTAAAAGATACGGGTATCGGTATCAAAGCCCAGGACCAGTTACGCCTGTTTGAAAAATTTTATCGCGTGCCGCAGTCATCCAACAAATACCAGGGCATGGGTATGGGACTGTATATCTGTGCCGAGATCATTCGCCGCCACGGAGGCACCTATGGCGTAAAAAGCGAACTCGGAAAAGGCTCCACTTTTTACTTCACCCTACCCCTGGCACAGCCACAAACGACCTTAACCGAGAATGATGAATATCAAAACAAACAATAATCTGCGCGTTGGTTTCGGACTTTCCGTATTACTGTTGATCATCAGTTCCATTGTTGCTTACATATGTATCCAGAACCTGTTGAGCAGCGCCGAATGGGTAAAGCATACCAACGAAACAAGATATGCGCTGGAAAACACGATCTCTTCCCTTAAAGATGCAGAAACAGGGCAAAGGGGCTATTTGCTTACCGGCCAGGACGAATACCTGGAACCCTATAACGGTGCATATACCAATGCACTCAAGTCCCTGGACCGGTTCATGGAGCTTACTACGGACAATATCCGGCAACAGGAAAACGCACAGCAACTGAAGAACAGCCTCACGAAAAGACTGGCCCGGATGCAAATGATGATCGACAAAAAAAAGGCGGGCAAGGCTGTAGATTATGAAGACATGAAGGTGGGCAAAGTCTATATGGATAGCGTAAGGGCGCAGATAGGCAGAATGACTTCCGAAGAAAACCACCTGTTGCAGCAGCGTACGGAAAAAGAAAAGCAATTTACCCTGATTACCCCGGTAATTATCGTTATCGCTGCCTTACTGGCCATCATTATCTCTTTTGTCTTTTATACCCGGGTGATCAAAGATATAAAAGAGCGTGCCGGGCTACAGGCCACGCTGCAGCAAAAAGACCAGGAGATAAGCAAACGTATCGATGTGATCCACGGTATTGCAGAACAAATATCTTCGGGCGATTATACCTTAAGAATAAATGATGAAGAAAAGGACGCCCTGGGCAACCTCTCTTCCTCCCTCAACAAAATGGCAGAGTCGTTATCCATCTCCTTTACCCGGCTATCGGACAATGAGTGGCTCCAGAGCGGCATAGCCCGGTTGAATGAAAAGATGGTCGGAGAAAAAGACCTCGGTCCTTTGACCACCCAGATCGTAGCTTTTGTTACCGCATTCACCGGGAGTCATACCGGTGCTTTATACTTGCTGGAAAGAGAAGCCCTGGTTCTTTCGGGTGGCTATTCTTTGTTGGAAACAGTACAGAAAATAATACCTGTAGGGCAAGGTATTGTTGGCCAGGCCATGCAGAACCAGAGCCAGATCGTACTCGACGAGATAGACCCCGAATATGTAACCATAAGCCATGCTACCGGTCGTATAAAACCAAAGACAGTGATTGCCTTCCCTCTTTTTCACGAAGGAGCACCTGTCGGTGTATTGGAACTGGCAGCCATAAAGGTTTATACCAGTCGCGACCTCGCCTTTATCAAATCGGCCGGCGAGAATATAGGAACAGCTATACATGGCGCTATCAATCATAAAAAGCTGCAGGAACTGCTGGAAGAAACACAAGCCCAATCGGAAGAGCTGCAGGCACAGCACAGCGAACTGGAGAATATGAATGCAGAACTGGAAGCCCATACCCAGAAGTTGCAGACATCGGAGGAGGAACTGAGAGTGCAACAGGAAGAACTGCAACAAAGCAATGCAGAGTTAGCACAACGCAACAAAACCATTATTGAGCGCAATGAGGAAATACAAAAGAAAGCAGAAGAACTCGAACAAAGTACCCGTTACAAATCTGAGTTTATGGCCAATATGAGCCATGAATTACGAACGCCGCTGAATTCCATCCTGCTGCTCTCCCGTTATCTTTCCGAGAACAACGAGGCCAACCTGACCGAAGACCAGAAAGAATCAGCAAGGGTTATCTTTAATTCCGGCAGCGGCCTGCTCAACCTCATAGACGAACTCCTGGACCTTTCGAAGATTGAAGCCGGCAAAATGGATGTAGAGTACAGCGCTGTGTCAGTACAGGATATAGAGTCTGATCTTAAAGGGCTCTTTCAACCCATAGCCAAAGAGAAATATATTGAGCTCCGGATCGAAAGCGGACTTGGCGTACACAGAACCCTGGAGACAGACAAAAGCAAGCTGGAACAGATCCTCAAAAACCTGTTGTCCAATGCCCTTAAATTTACGTCCGCGGGTTATGTGGCTTTAAAAATAAACCTGGCCCCCGAAAATCCAGGCCAAGTACAATTTACGGTGGAAGATACCGGCGTAGGTATTGCCCGCGAAAAACTGGACCTGGTATTTGAAGCCTTTACCCAAGCCGATGGCTCGACCAAAAGAAAATATGGGGGTACAGGGCTGGGTCTTTCCATTAGCAGGCAACTGGCCCGCCTCCTCGGCGGCGAAATAACAGTAAACAGCCAGCCCGGCAAAGGCAGTGCCTTTACGCTCAGCATCCCGTTGAATAAGCCAGCTGACACGGATAAGCCGGAACTGCTATCCTACCCTACCCCCGTAGGCCCCGCTATTGCTCCACAGGCGCCGCAAACCAAAACGAGGAACCTGGCGCCGGTAATACCCGAAGAGATCGAAGACGATCGTGGTGGCATACAACCAGGCGATAAAGTGATCCTTATCGTCGAAGACGATACGGTATTTGCAAAGGCCCTGCTGCAATTTACCCGCCGCCAAAACTATAAAGGCCTTGTAGCAGTAAGGGGCGATCTGGGCGTACAAATGGCCTCGACCTATAAACCCCATGCCATACTGCTCGATATCCAATTGCCGGTAATGGATGGCTGGGAGGTGATGGATGCACTTAAATCCAATACAGGCACCAGGCATATCCCGGTACACATCATGTCTTCGTTTGAAGTAAAAAAGGAAAGCCGGATGCATGGCGCCGTAGACTTTATCAATAAGCCTGTTGCCCTGGAACAGATGCAGCAGATGTTTGGTAAACTGGAAGAAGCCCTCACCAAAAGCCCCAAGAAGGTACTGATCGTGGAAGAAAACCCGAAGCACGCCCAGGCACTCTCTTATTTCCTGGAAACGTATAATGTGACCTCCAGCATACAGCACAGTATATCCGGCAGTATAGATATCCTGCAAAGCCAGGAGGTAGACTGTGTGATCCTCGACATGGGTATCCCGGATAAGAATGCTTACAATACCCTGGAAATGATAAAAGCGACCCAGGGGCTGGAAGAGGTGCCTATTATTATATTTACCGGTAAAAATTTGTCGCAGGCCGAAGAAAGCAGGATCAGGCGGTATGCCGATTCTATCGTAGTCAAAACCGCCCACTCTTACCAGCGCATCCTCGACGAGGTAGCCCTTTTTCTCCACCTTGTAGAAGAAAAGAATATGGATACCGCCAAGGCCGCCAGCGTCAGCAGTAACCTGAAACAAATACTACAGGGAAAAACCGTGCTGATAGCCGATGATGATGTGCGCAATATTTTTTCCCTTACCAAATCGCTGGAAAAGCACCAGGTCAATGTGATTACCGCCACAGACGGGGCCGAAGCCCTGCTGCAACTGGAACAGCATCCCGAAACAGACATCGTGCTCATGGATATGATGATGCCCCAGATGGATGGTTACGAAAGCACGACGAGGATCAGGGAACATCCCCGTTTCAAACATATACCGGTGATTGCCGTAACGGCAAAGGCCATGCTGGGCGACCGGGAAAAGTGTATTGCCGCCGGTGCTTCCGATTATATTTCCAAACCCGTAGACATAGACCAGCTCGTCTCTTTGTTGCGGGTATGGCTTTACGATAAACAAGGTAATGCCTCATAACCCCATGGAACAAAAAAGAAAAAGCATCCTGATCATCGATGACGATACCAGGAATGTTTTTGCCCTGAGCCTGGTACTCCGTTCCAAAGGTTATGAGATACAAACGGCCGGAGATGCACAAAGCGGCATTAACCTGATGTTGGAACGCAACAATAATACAGGCATTCTGTTATTGGATATGATGATGCCCGATATGGACGGCTACCAGGCTTTACAGCAGATACGTGCCACAGCGGAACTGAAACATATGCCGGTAATAGCAGTGACGGCACAAGCTATGCCGGGCGACCAGGAAAAATGCCTGCAGGCAGGCGCCGACGGTTATATATCCAAACCCATTGACCTGGATATCTTAACCGGAATATTGACCCAGTATTTACCCTGAAGACAATGACGCTATCCGTTACCGATGAAGAGATGGAATGGTTATTATCCGACATACAGGAACTGTACGGATATGATTTCAATGCTTACGCAAGGGCTTCGCTTAAAAGAAGGGTCAACCGGCTTTTTGCCCTGGATCGCTTTCCCAGTTTTGCTGAATTCCGCTTCCGGCTAAGGGACGATAAAGCCTATTTCGATAGGTTCATCGAACAGATCACGGTTAATGTAACGGAAATGTTCCGCGACCCTTCCTTTTACCTGGCCTTGCGCAAGGAAGTATTGCCCGTATTGGCTACCTACCCCTTTATCAGGATATGGCATGCCGGCTGTTCTACTGGCGAAGAAGTGTACAGTATGGCTATCCTGTTGCAGGAAGCTAACCTGTTGCATAAATCTCTGCTCTATGCTACCGACATCAATCCATGGGTAGTACAACAGGCTGCCAGCAGCATCTTTCCCCTGATGCCCATGAAGCAGTATTCGGAAAACTATATCCAATCGGGAGGGCGTTGCGACTTTTCGTCTTATTATACCGCAGGTCATAACAAAGTGATTTTCGATGCCGGCTTTAAAAAGCATATGGTATTTTCTACCCATAATCTGGCGGCGGAAAGCTCCTTCAACGAATTTCAGCTTATCGTTTGCCGTAACGTCCTCATCTATTTTGACAAAGACCTGCAGGCAAAGGTCTTTAAGCTATTTGATGAAAGCCTGGAACACCTGGGTTTCCTGGCTTTGGGCAGTAAGGAATCGTTGCGGCTGGCCCAGGCCAGTGCCAGGTTTCAACCCGTAACCACGGAAAAAATATGGAGAAAAATGAATTGATCCCCGCCCCTGCCTGTGTGGTTATCGGTGGCTCCGCCGGTAGTCTCAAAGTGCTGTTACGTATCCTGCCCGGGCTCGATCCGCACCTCCTTTCCCCCATCATCATCGTGCTGCACCGCCAAAACGGCCACCATTCCACATTAGCGCAATTGCTTGGCGAGCGTTGCAGGCTTATCGTAAAAGAAGCAGAAGATAAAGAAACCTTGCTCAATGGGATCGTATACCTGGCCCCTGCCGATTATCATCTCCTGGTCGAAAAAGATTATTCCCTCTCCCTTGACGGCTCGGAAAAAATACGCTGGTCCAGGCCCAGTATCGATGTCACCTTCCAGTCCGTAGCAGAAGTCTTTGGGGCAAAAACGCTGGGTATTCTGCTTTCCGGCGCCAATGACGACGGCGCTTCCGGCCTGGTAGACATACAGCTTGCCGGCGGCACCATCATTATCCAGGACCCGCTCAATGCAGAGATGCCGGTTATGCCCCTGGCAGCCCTCAACCTGCTGCAACCCGACTTCCTGCTGCCGGATCATGCCCTCGCGGCAACGATCAACAATTTCGGCTGAATTATATAAAGGCGCTGGAACCGGTTATCGCACGGCCTACGATCAGCGAATTGATCTCCTTGGTACCTTCATAAGAATAGATCGCCTCCGCATCGGCTACAAAGCGGGCTACGTTGTATTCCAGTAATATCCCGTTACCGCCCATTACTTCCCTGGCCTTGCTCACGATGTCCCTCGTGCGTAGTGAGCAAAAGACTTTGGCCAGCGAGGCATGTTCATCTTTAAGCAGCGCCTGGTCCTGTAGTTCCGAAAGTCGGTAGCATAGGGTCTGCATAGCCGTAAGGTTGGACAACATTTCTACAAGATGGTTCTGGATCAGTTGGAAGGAAGCGATAGGACGCCCGAACTGCTTACGCTCACGGGTATATTTCAGGGCATGTTCATATGCGCCCCTGGCACAGCCTACCGCCTGCCAGGCCACCCCGGCGCGGGTCATACGCAATACCTTGGCCGTATCCCTGAACGAGTTGGCGAGTTGCAGCCGGTCGCTTTCGGCCACGGCACAATCTTTTAAGGTAATAAGACCATTTTGTACAATACGCAAGGCCATTTTATCCTGCATCTTTTCCACGCTGAAGCCGGGTGTATCTTTGCGCAGCAGGAAACCTTTCACTTCGTTGTCGTCAAGGTCCCTGGCCCAGATCACCAGCACATCGGCAAAGGTGGCATTGCCAATCCATTTCTTTTGCCCGTTCAATACCCAGGTATCTCCGGTCCGCTTGGCCGTTGTAGTCAGTCCGCCGGCTGCGCCCGAACCTACTTCCGGCTCCGTAAGCCCGAAGGCGCCCATGATCTTCAATTGCTGCATGCCTGGCAGCCATTCCTGCTTCTGCTCTTCGGAACCCAATAAATAGATAGAACCCATAGCCAGGCCACTTTGCACACCAAAGAAAGTAGAGATGGAAGTATCTACCCTGGCCATTTCCATAGCCACGATACCTTCCATCAGGAAAGAGCGATCCGGGCAACCATAGCCATTATAAGTAAGTCCGCAAATATTGAGCGCGGCCAGCTTTTCGATGATCTCAAAAGGGAACTCGGCTTTAAGCCAGTATTCATTAACGATGGGCTGTACCTCCTGCTCCATAAAGGTCCTCACCTGCAACTGCAGCGCCCTGTCTGCTTCGTTTAAGGTATGACTGAGGTCATAGAAATCGCCGTCGATAGGCGGTAGCTCTTTCTGATGCCCGCCGCTTTGCAGCATTTTCATTAAACCGGCTAGTTGCTTGTCATCCATCTTTCCCACAGCATCCATTACTTTGGGCAGGTCTATTTTATCCGAAATCCGGCTTAAAGTGGCAAAATCAATATGCTTCAACAACTGAAAGGCATGCTTTATCGTACTGAACATAAATCAGGTTTTGTACTTAACAGTATAAAAGCGTTATAGTTGCTGACGCAGCCAATTCTATTTTACCCTTTGCAATAATGGAGTTTGAAAAACAGCAATTGAGGAGGAAGTAATGGTAATGCCCAAGGGTGGTCAACATCCGTTCCGGCCACTTTCGGATTAACAGGTTTTGCTGCACAAACTACACTATGGTTGCCGCCTTCCTGCTTCTTTTCCACAAGCAGGAGCAGGATCACAAAGGACTGGAGGACCAATACAAGATAAGTGAGTATGCGATAAAAAGGTTTCATATTCCTGATTTATACCACAAAAGTAGCGGCGCCCACTGACAACCCTATGTCAGTCTGCGAAACCACGCAAAAAATAAATATTCCGGATCGGGAACCCGGCGAAAACAAATGCCATCTTTTAATCGTTATCTGTAATAAACAATACTTGTTATGAATAACAGTCCGGCAAAAACGCTGAAAGAACGGGAAAGGGACAAGCACCTGGCACATTTATTAGGTATTACTTATGAAGAATGGCTACAGTTGCACCATAGCGGGCTTCAGGAAGTAACCGACAGCGAAGAGCAGATCTACAAATACTATATCCGGTTTCATGGGGAAAACCCGGTTGAAATATTGGACAAGCTGGACATCGATAGCCATAAGACGGTGTACTTTTCAGCCAGGGAATGGGAAGAAGAACAGGCAAATCCTACCTGACAAGGATAGCTAAATAGAAGATAAAAGAAGCCCGTTCTGCATTGCGCAACGGGCTTTTCGTTAATAAAAAAACGAAGACCATATGATGAAATAATAAATACTACAGTGCTTATCCGGCGCAATAACAGGTTCGATAATTTTGTACACCTTACCTTATAAAATTACCCCGAACCGTGTCTTCTTTGAAACCTCTTTTGCTGCTTTCCGGCCTGAGCCTTTTTGTGCTTACAGCGCAAGCCCAGCACACTTTTCAGGGGAAAGTTACCCGTGAGCAGAAAGAACCCCTGGCCTTTGCGACCATTATCTTACGCACGGCCGCCGACAGTGCCTTACTCCAGACCACCTTTACCGATAATACAGGCTATTTTAATTTCCAGCTTCCATCCGGGGATGCCTTCCTTGCCGAGATCAGTATGCTGGGATACGATAAAAAAATAGTACCGGTAGAAGTACAAAACCGGGATACCGTTTTCATCAGCCTGCATGCCAGCGGAAAAACATTGGATGATGTGGTGATCAGCTCCAGGAAGAACCTGATTGAGCGCAAGGCCGATCGTACCATATTCAACGTAGAACAGAGCGTGGCGGCAATAGGCAGCGATGTGTACGATCTGCTCAAGAAGGCCCCCGGCGTACAGGTAAGCAATAACAATGTCGGTATCGTAGGCAAAAGCACGGTAAATGTAATGATCAACGACCGGCCGGTACAAGTTACCGGCAGTGAGCTGGAATCGATGCTGCGGAGCATGCCCGCTGCGGATGTAGCCAAAATAGAAGTGATCACCGCACCACCGGCCCGGTATGATGCCGAAGGTAATTCGGGCATCATCAATATTGTGACGAAGAAAAACCGGAAGGCCGGCTTTAACGGCAATATAACCCTGAGCTATGAGCAAAGGACCAAGCCTTCGCAGGTAGTAGAGAGCAATTTCAATTACAGGAAAGGAAAGCTGAATATATACGGCACGGTGAATGCCAACCGTTATCGCTTTATCTCCAACGAGATCACCAATACAGTTTACCCGCGGCAAAAGCAGGACCAGACGCTGGACCAGGACAATCGTCCTGTATACACCTGGTCGCAGGTAGGCGCCGATTACAACCTTTCTTCCAACACGGTATTAGGCATCCAGTACACCCACGGCACGATGGATACCAAAAGAGATGAGCAGATCCGTACCCGTGTGTTCAGCCTGCCTTCTGAACAACAGGATTCGACGATGCGTACCGATGCTTTTGCCACGGACAAAGGCCGCAGGGATGTGATCAATCTTAACTACGAATGGAAAATAGATTCCAGCGGAAAAAAGCTGAGCCTGAACGTCGATTACTTTAACCGGAGAGGCGATAAAACCCGTGATTTTACAACGGCTAATTTCTTTAATAATGGAGAGGCAACAGGAAACAATAGCGACAATCGTTCCTATGGTAGCCAGCTTACGCGGATCAGTACGGCCCGCGCCGACCTGGAATGGCCTACCCGGCTGGCAACTTTTACTACAGGGGCCAAAGCCACTTTTATCCACAACAACAGCGATAATGTATTCCGCTATCTTTCCGGGCAGGATTACGTTACCGACCCGGGCAAAACGAATACTTTCGACTATAAAGAGAATACCCAGGCCCTGTATGCCAGCGCACAGCGTACCATGGGCAAGTGGCAGGTGCAGGCAGGGCTCCGCGCCGAATATACCCAGACCGAAGGCGTATCACCTACCCTGAACCAGGCCAATACTAATGATTATTTCAAACTCTTTCCTTCGGCTTATGTACAATATAAGCACAACGAAAACCATAGCTGGAACCTGAATTATACCCGGAGGATCAACCGGCCTTCGTTCTGGAACATGAACCCCTTCCGGGTATATAGTACCGCTACGGCTTATGAAGAAGGCAATCCTTTTCTCCAGCCTTCTTTCAGTAACAACATAGAGCTGGGTTATACCTATCAGTCCATGCTTGTATTTACGGCCTTTGTACAGAAGGTGGATCATTTTGCCACACGTGTGTCGCGTATCGATACGGTCAATAATTCCTTCAGCTTTGGACAGGCTAATGCAGGTAACGAATTGCAGACCGGCCTTACCGGGACATTAAATATAGATCCGTTGCCCTGGTGGGAAAGTACTACGCAGCTTTTCGGCACCTATAATCACTTCAGCTCCTCTTATTACCAAAGCGACGTCCGTTATGGCCGGTTCTCCTTTTCCTTAGAAACACAAAACACCTTTACCCTCAACCCGGCCAAAACCCTGATCGCAGAATTGGGATTCAGCTATACCAGCCGCCAGCAAAGCGACTTCGACATTCAATCTCCATTTTACAGCCTCACTGCGGGGGCCAAAGTACTTATGGTCCGCAAGAAGCTAACCCTGTCTGCCTATGTGGAAGACTTGCTGCGTACGGATATATGGATCATGCAGAACCTTTATAACGGCACTTATCAGCGCAGTTATTTCGACAACCGTATGCTCCGTCTTGCGCTAAGCTGGAAGTTCGGCAACCGGGATGTTAAGGAGAAAAGACAACGCAACACCACCAATGACGATGCGGGGCGAGCTAATTGATAAGATGCTTCTCCCCATGTTGATAGGATCTCACAGTGTGGCAATGTGATTATTTTGGACACCTTATGATGCGGTTCATGGAGAGCGGAGTCGAACCATGAGCAGCGAGGCCGGGCTGATTGACCTGTTATTTGCCCGCAGCACTCGCTTTTGTCATACTGGATGCAGCTTGCACAGCAAGCGGAATGAAGTATGACAGGTACTATTGATATTCCATAGCGATCAGGATTCCTCGGTTGCTGCGCAGACCTCGGAATGACACGGTTTTAGGTTGCTTCCATGCAAAGTGTTCCTGTTCGCGATTTGATCTTGCAGTACCCGCTTGTATCATATTGATTAAGAGGCTCCGTTTGGCACCCAACAACACAAAGAAATGCTGGCTTATGACAAGAGAATACCTACAGCATACCTTTCACGAGCTTGCCCAGGGTCTTTAAGGTATCGTCCAGTTGCTCGTTCCAGGGCAGTCCGTAGCTGATGCGCATACAGTTGTCAAATTGCTTTTGCAGGGTGAACATACGACCAGGCGCAATGCTGATGTTCTTCTTGATGGCCCTTTCGTACAGTTCCATCGTATCTACTTTTTTATCCAGCTCTACCCACAACACGAAGCCGCCTTGCGGCCTGCTTACTTTGGTACCTTCGGGAAAATAATCGGCAATAGCCCTGATGTATTGCAGGCAATTGGTATGCAAGGTCTGCCGTAGCTTACGCAGATGGCTTTCGTAGCGACCGTTCTCCAGGAAGTTGGCGATTACTTCCTGGGTTAGTTTCGTAGAAGAGATAGCATGCACCTGCTTCATCCTGATCACATCGTTCTTGAACTGCCCCGGTGCCACCCAGCCTACCCTATAGCCCGGCGCCAGGGTTTTGGATACGGAACCGCACCACAATACCAGGCCACTTTCATCGTAGGTCTTACAACATTTGGGCCGGCTGTCGCCAAAATAAACATCGCCGTACAGATCATCTTCGATAAGCGGCACATTATGATGCTGTAACAACCTGACCACTTCCTGCTTATGCTCGTCGGGCATGCAACTGCCCAGAGGATTGTTGAAATTGCTGACGAGCAGACACAGCTTTATTTTATTGGTGGACAATGCTTTTTTCAAAGCCTCTATTTCAATACCCGTCCTGGCATTAGACGGCAGTTCCAGCACATTAAGTCCCAGGCTTTCGGCCAGCCTCACGATGCCGAAATAGACAGGACTTTCCACAGCTATAATATCGCCCCATTTGGTCAGCGTCATCATGCAGGAAGATATGGCATTCATACAACCTGCTGTGGTCACGATATCTTTATCGTTGAGGTTACCGCCCCAATTAAAAGACCATTTGGCGATATCGCGTCTCAGCTTCTCGTTGCCTTGTATCTCTTCGTAGCCGGTACCACTGTCCGATAAGGTTCTCAGGGCCTGTAATACGCCTTTATTCAATTTGGCGATCGGTAAAAGATCATCGGCCGGTACACTCAGTGAAAACAACGTGATATTGGTATTACCGATATTCCGGAACACCTTATCCACTATATCCCTGGGATTGTGCCCTGCCAACTGATTGTCCGGTTTGCTGGTTTCGGGAAAAGCAGGATGCCGCTTAGGGCAGAAACTCACATAATAGCCCGATTGCGGGCGGGACTCGATCAGCGATTTGCTTTCCAGCTCCAGGTAAGCCTGTGTGGCCGTGCTCATGCTCACGCCATGTTCCCGGCACACCATGCGTATCGAAGGCAGTTTATCACCTATCTTCAACACTTCATCATTGATCTGTTGTTCTATGCTCCTCGCTATACGCAGATAAAGCAGGTCTTTCGGCTTTTTAACAATTGTTTTCATGAGCTACAAAACTGTACCGGTCAAAATTAACGAAATTGTATCTGTATTGGAAAATAAATTTCCTGCATCTTTGTACAGTCATTCAGCAGACCGGTAAAGAAAAGCCGGCAATTCCACGAACTCATGAATCAATCGAAGGCTTACCTGGCCCTGTTTACCATTTGTATAGTATGGGGAACTACTTATCTGGCTATGCTTATAGGCGTTTCCAGTTTTCCCGCATTTCTTTTTTCCGGTCTCCGGCATTTTATCGCAGGCCTTATCATCTGGCTGTCGCTTCCCTTCCTTAAGAGAAAGGTAAGTTTTACCCGCAAAGACATCATCAAGCAAGTGATCCCCGGTGTGTTGATGCTGGCTTTGGGTAACGGCACTATAGGCTGGGCCGAAAAATATATACCCAGTGGTCTGGCAGCGCTCATCGTATCCATCATGCCGGTGTACGTGGTGCTGATCAATTTTGTTACGGGCAAAGGCAAAGGAAGCCTTAACGGGAAGATCATCCTCGGCCTGTTGCTCGGCTGTGCAGGCATTGTCCTTATTTTTAAAGATAACCTCAGCGACCTTACCGATACCAAATACCTGATGGGCGTGCTCGTTACCTTCGCAGCATCGCTGAGCTGGGCTGCCGGCACCGTGTACATGAAGAACAGTGGAGCTACAACCGATTCGTATGTCAATACAGCGATACAATTAAGCAGCGGCGGGCTAGTGCTGTTGCTGAGCTCTCCTTTCCTGGATGACCTGAGGCAGTTGGCCCATATAGAGCCGAAAAGCCTTTGGGCCCTGGCTTACCTGATCCTCTTCGGTTCGCTGCTTTCCTTCTTGTGCTATATCTATGCCGTTAAGAACCTCCCGGTAGGGCTGGTGTCGATCTATGCGTATATCAATCCTTTTATAGCCGTAAGCCTTGGCTTTATATGGAACCAGGAGAAAGTCACCTGGATCACAGTTGTCGCTTTTATCACTACGCTGAGCGGCGTTTTCTGGATCAACAGCGGCTATAAGAACAAAAATCAACCACAACTTAAAGCAATAGCTAAATGACCATGACAGAACAATATACCTGGCTGTTCCGTAAAGGCCTTAACCAAACCAAAGAAGAATTGCTGGCCTATGCTGATGAAGAAACGCTTTGGATCGTCGAAGCGGGGATCAGCAATTCGGCAGGTAACCTGGCACAGCACCTTGTCGGCAATCTGAAACTATTTGTAGGTAAGGTTATGGGTGGCATCGACTACAAAAGGGAACGCGATCGTGAATTCAACGAAAGACAATTTACCCGCGCCCAGCTCGTAGAGCTACTGGAAGAAACAGCCCTAATTATCGAACGTAGCCTGAAGGACAAAGACAACGCTTTCCTCGATACGCCCTTTCCCCCGGAAGCGGTATCCATCAAAGAAGACCAGACCAATGGCTTTATGCTGGCTTACCTATATGCCCATTTGAATTATCATTTGGGACAAATCAATTACCACAGACGACTTATACAACCTTGATCTTTTATGCAGCTTACTATCCTTCCCTACCGCCCGGAATTGCAGGTTCACTTTGAACGCCTCAACAAAGCCTGGCTGGAAGCCTATTTCAAAGTAGAGCCTATCGATGCTTATGTCCTGGGCAACCCGGAAGAAGCCATATTAAAAGATGGCGGTGCCATTCTCTTTGCAGCTTACGGGGATAAGATCGTGGGCACAGTCGCTTTAAAATATATAGAACCCGGGCTTTACGAGCTGACCAAAATGGCCGTGGATGAGACCTACAGGGGCTTAGGGGCCGGGAAAGCCATTTGCGCCGCCGCTATTGACAAAGCCAGAGAATTGGGCGCCACCAAAGTACTCTTATATTCTCAAACCGGACTGCAAGCGGCTATAGGCATTTACCGCAAGCTAGGGTTTGTAGAAATTCCCCTCGAAAAAGGAAAATATGAACGGGCAGATATTAAAATGGAATTGCCGCTTGCTGTGCAGTAACCAGCAGGCTATTTATAAGTAAGGCATTCCCCGTTTGCATTGCTGCAACGACGCAGTAAGCAAAGCCAATAGCTGTAGTATTTATTTTCTATACATCGAAAAAACACGACCGGTTCCTCAATTAAGCATAAGGGCGGAGATTATTACGATCTCCGCCCTTATTGCCTGCAACCCTTTAACGCAGTCAACTTAATCCATTGAATATTGTTATAGAAAAAGAAGCTACTTTTAAATAATGCTTACAGCCGGCAACCGTTCAAAAGTCCGGATGCAGAAGTAAAACAGCATGTACAACAGTTGCCATATTTTATCCATAAAAAAACAGCACAATGACAGATAAGGAGCGCGCCAATAAGGAGCAACACAAAACGCCGGAGGATGACAAGAAAACGGATCCGCATAGGGGTACCACAGATACCCCTTCGCAGCATAAAGCCCTTGATCCGGAAGGAGAACGGAACAACGATGATGAATACTACGACGAAGATGGTGCCCTGGACAGTGAACTGGAAGACCTGGACGATCTAACTGAAGAAGGCGAATAACTGCAGGCCGGGGCAAGGGGTACTGCCGGTAATGTTACCGGCTTCTTTATGCGGTCTATCTATCCTGTCATTACCTTTAAGAAACAGGATATCCCGCACATCGCTGGTCTTTTTTTGATGTAAAACTTCACCAAACAAAATAGGTTATGAAAGGGATCACACTGCTTTATACCATTTCATTATTATCCGCTGCTGTATTTACTTCCTGCACCGGCGAAGCAGAGAACAAAGGCAAAAGCATAAACGTGGACAGCAGCAATATAAGCGGTGCTGCTCCGGTACATTACGGCCCCGACGACCCTAAAGATACGACGCGCAGCCTGGATACCAGTGATGATACCGGTCGTAGGGCCAATACAAGTACGAAACAAGATAGTTTACCCCGCTAAAAGGACCATCTCTTCAATAAATACACCATATGGAAGTTGCTGCATCCGCCTACGATTCGTTACGGATCGATGAAGCCAAAGTGATCCAGAACCGGTTGCGGGAAAATATCGAACTCCTTCCTTTATCCCAAAAGATACACACGATTGCAGGAGCAGACATTTCGCTGAACCGCTTTAGTGAAGTCATTTATGCGGGCATCGTCGTATTGCGTTACGATGATCTTACGCCTATTGCCTGTTCCCTGGTGCAAGGCATTACCCGCTTCCCCTATATACCAGGCTTCCTGGCCTTCAGGGAAGTACCGGCCCTGGTACAAGCCCTGGAACAGATGCCTTTCCAGCCGGATGTGATTATGGTGGATGGACACGGTATAGCCCACCCCAGAAGAATGGGTATCGCAGCCCACCTGGGCTCCCTTACCGGTCTGACTACATTAGGCTGTGCCAAGAAGCTGCTTTTTGGCAAATATCAGGAACCCGAAAACGGTAAAGGCGCTCATGAGCCTATAAAAGATAAAGAAGAAACCATAGGATATGCCTTGCGTACCAAGAACAGGGTAAAAGAAGTATTCATTTCGCCCGGTAATAAAATGACACTGGAGAACAGCCTCCAGGTGGCCATACACTGTACCGGCAATTACCGTATACCCGAACCTACCCGCAGAGCACATGAGTTTGTCAACCTGTTCCGCACCGGGCGGCTGCAAGCCGGCTACCAGGAGCTTGCCGACCAACCTTCCTTGTTTTAGACCTGAGTTACTGCCCAGGTGATCCGCAATAAGCTGAAGGGCCGGAAAGACGAGCGGGAAGAGGTCTTCGGCTTTAACCGACAATAATCACTACAACAGCAGGACATGGCCGGAGGCGATGGGAAATATAGTTGCCGTACTACCCTGTGCCATCATATGCAGGCCTGTAAGCGCGCCAAAGGCAGGCAACAGGAATAAGTTATCCCTGAAATAAAAGCAAGGCAGCCGTAGGCTTTGCCTGCCCAGGCCCCGTAACAAGCAACCCGGATGTATATGTCCCGCAATATTGATCTTGCCGGCAGCAGGATTGGCGAGGGGCTCATGGGAAAAGACAAGATCCTCTAATACCACGACATCCGGAAGCACCTGGATATGCAAATGTTCGTAATGCACCGTCTGTAAAATATCGTGGTTGCCCTGGATCAAAGTGAAGCGAACATCGGCATAAGCCCGGATAAAGGCTTCCAATTGCTGCCACTCCGAATTGTACGTACTGTGAAACAGGTCGCCGAGGAACCAGACCTCCCGCGGTCGGTATTGCTGCATAAGGGCATGCAATACCTGGTAATCCTTATGCGCGCTGCCTGGCGGAACCAGTAAGCCGGCCTTCCGGAAATGCATCGCTTTACCCAGGTGCAGATCGGCTATAACCAATATCCCATGCTCCGGGAGGAACATCGCTTTTTCGGGCAGCAACAGCACCGTTGTATTTCCCAATTCGATTTGCATGCCTTATTCCTTTTCCAGTTGTGCTTTTATTTTATTCATCCGGTCTTCAAGGCTTTCATTGCTGAACTGCTCCCGGAAGACTTCTGCAAAAATAGGAAAGGCAAAAGGGGTAAGTTGCTCTGGATGCCTGACTACGACCGTATGCCGGCTGATGCGCTCAAAGGCACGCCGCATCCTTACGATCTCCAACTGGAAATCATAGACCTCCTCATAAGCCTGCCGGAGCAATAAGTTGTCCTTCTCGTAATCCTGGAAGACCTTAAAAAATAATCCCGAGTTGGCTTGCAGGTGCCTGGCCTTAACTTGTTTGCCGGGAAAGCCCTGGAAGACCAGGCCGGCAATGCCGGCAATATCCCTGAACTTGCGGCGGGCCATCTCCGTAGTATTAATGCTGCCGGCAATATCTGCACTCAGGTTTTCGGTAGAAAACAATTCCTGTATCAGCGCATCTTCGACCGGTATATCCTGGTCGCTCAGCAATTCAAAGCCGTAATCATTCATAGCCATGGAAAAGCTGAAAGGCCGCACTCTACCCAGCCGGTAGGCAATGATAGCCGCCATGCCTTCGTGTACGAATTTGCCTTCAAAGGGATATACAAACAGGTGGTAGCCTTCCTTCGTCCTGATCTTCTCGACCAACAATTCCTGTTCCCCCGGAAGATAGGAACGTCTTTTTTGCTCCTCAAACAAAGGCTGCAGAAAATCCAGCTCCCGGTCCTTCACCTTGTCCCGGGCTTCATTCAGCTTATGACGTAAGGCCTCAGTAAGATAAGAAGACAAAGGCAGGCGGCCCCCCATCCAGGAAGGTACGATCCCTTTTTTCTTGTTGGATCGTTTGACAATAGCCCGCATATCCTTTACCATAACCAATTCCAGGTTATTGCCCGCAAACCAGAAAGTATCCCCGGGCTTGAGCCTGGAAATAAACCACTCTTCGATACTGCCCAGGTATTTACCGCCCAGGAACCGGACCTGCATCATCACATCGCTTACGATGGCGCCGATACTTAAACGGTGGCGCATAGCAATCTTCCGGTCGATTACTTTATACAAGCCATCCACCAGGACTACCTTATGAAATTCGTCATAAGCTTCCAGCGTCTTTCCCCCTTGCGTGATCAGTAAAATGCATTCGTCAAACTCTTCCCGGCTAATGGAATCGAAGCAATGTGTTTGTTTTACCTGGGCATATAACTCATCGGCGCGGAAGCCATCCGAAACGGCAAGGGTAACCATAAACTGGAGCAGCACATCGAAGGACCGGATATAAGGGATACGGCTTTCAATCATACTGTGCTTGGCTGCAAAACGCAGTGCAGAGCCTTCCATGATCTCCAGGGAATGCGTGGGCAGGAAGTAGATTTTGCTGGTAGCGCCTGGATAATGCCCGCTGCGGCCGGCGCGTTGCAGGAAGCGCGCCACGCCCTTGGCAGAGCCGATCTGGATCACCGTATCTACCGGCCTGAAATCCACGCCCAGGTCCAGGCTGCTGGTACACACCACCGCTTTCAGAATGCCTTCGTGCAAGGCTTCTTCCACCCATTGCCTGATCTCCTCGCCTAGTGAGCCATGATGCAAGGCCATAACGCCGGCAAGACCGGGATGAATGTGCAGGAGGTGCTGGTACCATATTTCTGCCTGGGAACGTGTATTGGTGAAGATAAGCGTAGACTGGCTGGCATCGATGATCGGCAATATCTTTTCCGCAAGCCTGATGCCCAGGTGCCCGGCCCAGGGAAATTTGTCGAGCGTATCGGGCAATATCGTTTCTATGACTGTCTTTTTGGGAATGCTGGCCCTTATCATCGTAGCATGGGGATGCTGCTTACCCAGCAATATTTCCCGGGCTTCCTCTATATTACCGATCGTGGCCGAGATACCCCATATCTTAAGTGCAGGATTGATCTCTTTGAGCCGGCACAAAGCCAGCTCGGCCAATACCCCTCTTTTGCTGCCCATCAATTCATGCCATTCATCTACCACTACAAACTCCAGGTTCCGGAAAACTTCGGCATAACCCTTTTGTGCCATCATGATGTGCACACTTTCAGGCGTAGTGATGAGCGCATTGGGCCATTTCCGTTGCTGTTTGGCGCGTTCAGAAGCGGAGGTATCGCCTGTACGCAAGCCTATGGTATAAGGCAAATCCAGGTCTTCGCTTACCGATGTAGCCGCATTAAATATCTCTTTGGACAAGGCTCGAAGCGGGGTGATCCATAAACAATGCAACCCTGCTGTCTTTTTCCGGGTCTCTATCTGCCGCTTCTGGTAATCAGCGATAATGCCAAACCATATGGCAAAGGTCTTTCCACAGCCCGTAGGTGCATTCAACAGACCCGAATAGCCCTCTGCTATGGCTTTCCAGGCGTTGCGTTGGAAAGGGTAAGGTTTCCATCCTTTAAATTCAAACCAATCCTCCGCTAGTCTGTTCATGATTTTTGTGCAGGTAACGATTGTCATAAATCTTTCTGGGCAGGAGCAACAAGTAGCCTTTTATCCAGCCACCCTCTTCTAATACTTTGAAGGCGTAAAGCCATACCCAGCGATGCCTTGAAGATAAGTCAATCCCTTCAAATGCCGGCGTGTATTGCAGTACCTCGTGCATTATTGTATAAACCCATGTACACAGCCTTTATCATATCTTCAAAAAGGAGACAGTATAATCCTTCCGTATAAATGGAAAATATGGCCTAAACATAAGGCCTTCAACCTCCTAAACAATGCTCTTTTTGGAATAGTTGTTGCGGGTAATAGTTGCTTTTTTATTATACCAACAATTCTTTTTAAAAATTGTAATAAACAAAGACAACCAATGTAACCAGTAGTTCAAAATGGAATCCCGGAAGATTATTATTGTATCCAATCGCTTACCTGTAAAAGTAGAGATTAAAGACGATGAGTGGCTTTACCATTCCAGTGAAGGAGGATTAGCTACTGGCCTTGGCAGTATTTATAAAGAAGGTGATAATATCTGGATCGGATGGCCGGGCGCTTTTATTGAAAATGAAAAGATACAACGGATCATCAGGCAGGATTTCTTGAAGCAGAAGCTTTACCCGGTAATGCTCTCGGCATACGAGATCGAGCATTACTATGATGGTTTTTCCAATGATACTTTATGGCCCCTCTTCCATTATTTTCCCAGCTATGCCCATTATGAGCAAGCCGACTGGGAGGCTTACTGGTCCGTAAATAAGAAGTTTGCAGATGCAGTAACGGAAGTTGCCGATGAGGACGACATCATATGGATACAGGACTATCAGCTGATGCTTGTCCCGCAAATGGTAAGGGAGCGTATGCCCAATGTAAGCATCGGTTTTTTCCAGCATATCCCCTTCCCTTCCTACGAAGTATTCCGGATGATCCCCTGGCGTGATCAATTGCTGAAAGGATTGCTGGGTGCCGATCTTATCGGCTTCCATACTTACGACGATGTACGGCATTTTATGAGTGCCGCTACGCGGATCGTGAATATAGCGTCCAATGCCAACGAACTTATCCTCGAAGAAGAACGCTCATTGCTAGTCGACGCCTTTCCTATGGGTATCGACTACGACAAATACAACAACAGCGTATTCAGTCCGCAAACCAGGCGAAACGAACATAAGCTGCATCAATTGATGGGCGATAAAAAGCTGATGATCTCCATAGACCGGCTCGATTACAGCAAAGGTATTCCGCAACGGCTGGAGGCTTACGAGCTGTTTCTGGAAAAGTACCCGGAGTTTAAAGAAAAAGTAATTTTCCTGCAATTGGTGGTACCTTCAAGGGACCAGGTAAAAAGCTATGCTTCCCTCAAAGAGGAAATCAACCGGCTGGTTTCTGACATCAATGCGGCCTATGGCACTTTATCCTGGCAACCCATTCATTACTTCTACCGCGCCTTCCCCCTCGAAATGCTTTCGGCCTTGTACGTAGCGGCAGACATAGCTTTGGTAACCCCTTTAAGGGACGGCATGAACCTGGTATGCAAGGAATATATAGCCAGCCGTACCGATAAAACCGGCGTATTGATCTTAAGTGAAATGGCCGGAGCGTCCAAAGAACTGTACGAAGCACTGATCATTAACCCTACGAATAAAGATGCGGTAGCAGATGCTATACACGAAGCCCTTACCATGCCCGAAGAAGAACAGATACGGCGCATGGAGCTGATGCAGCAAACCGTCAGAAATTTCGACATACAACATTGGATCGACAACTTTATGGATAAACTGGAAGAAGTAAAACAGAAGCAAGAACAGCTTAGCACCCGGATCATCACGGAATCCTTCAGGGAAAGCCTGTGTATAAAGTATAAAGAAGCGGACACCAGGCTGATTTTCCTTGACTACGACGGCACCTTGGTCAACTTCACTACAGATCCTTTGAAAGCCGCTCCGGATATAGCACTTAAAGAGCTGCTCCGGAAATTGTACAGCGATCCTGATAACAAAGTAGTGATCATCAGCGGCAGGAAAAAAGAAACCCTAGAGCAATGGATCGGCGATATGCCTGTCGATATTATTGCAGAACATGGCGCCTGGCTGCGGGAAGGCGATAAGGATTGGGTAATAGCCAATGACCTGAGCAAAGACTGGAAAAATGATTTTTTCCCCTTGCTGAAACAATTTGAAATGCGGACTCCCGGCTCCTTTATCGAAGAGAAAGACTATTCGCTGGCCTGGCATTACCGCAAGGCGGATCAAGGCCTGGGCGAACTAAGGGCTAAAGAAATGACCGGCAACCTGAAGTATGCCGCTGCAGACCTGGGGCTGCAGTTGCTGGAGGGCAATAAAGTGATCGAGATCAAAAGCGCCAATATCAATAAAGGCAATGCCGCTAAGGAATGGCTGAAGAGTTATCCTGCTGCATTTGTATTGGCCATAGGCGACGATCATACGGACGAAGATACCTTTAAAGCCATGCCCGAAACCGCTATTACGATAAAAGTAGGCGTGGGCATTTCGGCCGCTACTTACTTCCTGAAAAATCCCGAAGAGGTTCGCAATTTCCTGGATAAGCTGGTCCGCACAGCATCAGACAATAATCACAACAAAGAGATCGATACCGAGCTTATAAAAAATTAGGACGGTCCAGTTTCTTCGCGATCCGGTAGGCCGCATTCATCAGGCCCACATGGCTATAAGCCTGCGGAAAATTGCCCCATTGGCTTCCGGTATTGGCGTCTATATCCTCGCTAAGCAATCCGAGGTGATTGGTATAGGTAAGCAACTGTTCAAAGCGCTCTTGTGCCTCAGCAACCCTGCCTACACAGGCCAGCGCTTCCACATGCCAGAAAGCCGTGATGAGGAATGTAGACTGGGGCTTGCCAAAATCATCTTCGTGCTTGTACCGGTAGAATAAGCCACCCGGGGCCGAGAGCACTTTTTCAACCGCTTTCAGATGATCCTTTGCCCGGTCGGATGCCAGGTCGAGATAATTCATCATGATCAGCTGCAGGGTGCTGGCATCCATGTAAGGAGAATCTATAGCCTGCTGGTATACCTTTCGCTTAGGATCGTAACAGGCTTCTATCCTGTGTGCCGCCTTTTTCAATAGCTTTTGCGCCCAGGCTTCCAGCTTCTTATCTCCGATCCGCTGCGCGATCTTGATCGCCGACCGGCAGCCCGCCCATTGGAACAGGTAGGTATAGCAAAAATAGCCGTCGATGTCGCGGAACTCCCAAAGACCGGCATCTTTTTCATCGATCACCATTTCGATCACCTTCAGCAACGCGGAGATCCAGGCAGACGAATCGGTCCTTTCTTCAAACACGAAGCGTTCATCAGTATATAGTGGCAACAAAGAGATCAGGACCTGCCCATAAACATCATTCTGTATATGCTCGCTGGCCTGGTTGCCGATCCTGACGGGCTTATTGCCCAGGTAGCCCTCCAGAGGCAGCTCTGTTTCGGTAAGCTCTTTTTCGCCGGTGATGCTGTACAGGGGCTGGTAACGGCCTTCTTCCTTAACCGAGATATTGGCAATAAAATTGAAATAGCCTTCCATCTCTTCAAAGTGGCCGATATTGTTGAAGGCCTGCAGGATATAATAAGCGTCGCGCAGCCAGCAATAGCGATAATCCCAGGTACGACCGCTTCCGGGGTGTTCGGGCAGGCTGGTGGTACTGGCCGCAATAATGGCGCCGGTGTCTTCATACTGATGTATCTTCAGCACCAGGGCGCTGCGGATCACCGGGTCCTGGTACATATTCCCGATGCTGGTCTTCTTGATCCATTGCTGCCAGTAATCTTTGGTGCGGGTATAAAATTCTTCGACAGTACTTTTCAAAGGGGCTTCCAGCGGCGTGCTGTAAGTGAGCACCAGGTATTTGGTTTCGTTCAGTACCGAATATTGTTCGTTCAGAATATGGCTGATCGAAAAATTGCTAGTGAGCCGTAACGTGTGCTCAGCCCCCGAATAATCGATATGATTGCTGGCCGGTGCAGCGCGCAATACCACTTCCCCATACTCCGAAACCGGCTTGCAGGTTACTTTTACCCTGGGATTACCTTTAAGCGGCTCTATCTTCCGGATCAGCATCAAAGGCTTGTAATAACGTTCGTACAAATAAAAGCGGGGGGCAAAATCTGTGACCCGGTACTGTCCGTCTTTACAGGTAATTTCGGTACACAGGATATTGGTATTTTCGACATAATACTGGTGCGTGGTATATGGCCCATCGGGCAATATGGAAAAATTTCCGCCCTTTTCTTTATCGAGCAAGCTGCCGAAGACAAAGCTGCTGTCGAAACGCGGCAGGCACATCCAGCTTATATTCGTGCTGGTGTCGATATGTGCGATAAAAGAACAATTACCTATAATTCCCGATGAGTACAAATGTTTTTCCTTGGCCATATGAAGCATCAATTAAACCATGCTGTTTTAATAAAAAAAATCCGGCAAAAAGGTTCGCTGCAGCGAAAGAATTAAAACTGCGAAAAATGTCGGGGCTATTCGTACGGAGGCCAGCTTCCCCTTGGCGTTTGCCGCTTTTGGGTTAATGCAGACACCAGGCTTCACTGCAAAAAAGCTGCAGTAGGGAAACCTAAATTTGTCCTTATTCACCAACACCAAAAATTTGAACTTATGAAAAAGCAAAACCAGTCGAAAAAACCCTTTTTCTCCATTTTCCTGGAAAGCCAGATGGAAAAGATACAGGAAGAGCACCTGCAGGGCGGCGAAGAAAATGTAACGCATAAATACCCTTCCGATGCGGAAGATAACCCGCCTGTAGTTACTCATAAGTATCCTTCCGATGCCGAAGATGCTTATACCAAGAAATTTCCTACCGATTCGGATGAAGTTACGATGGCCTACCCTTCCGACAGCGACCATGAAGGATCGCCGATATAACGAAGATCGATTCATTATCCATCAATCACGATCTTAATAGCCCCTTGATATGAAAAAGAAAAAAACAACCACACGATTGTCCTTAAAGAAGAAAACAATCTCCAGCTTGAGTATCGAAGGCCAGGAAGCCGTTATCGGCGGATTGACGCAGTATTCCACCTGCTGTGGTTCTCTGCCTTGGCAAAAGGAAACAGCTTGTTGCTCCCAGGTGTCCTGCGATATTAAAAATCCCTGTTAGCAGCACGAAATGTAACATGCCTTATAACCAACAGTCCCATGACGCGAAATCGACATGGGACTGTTGGTTATAAAAATCATCGCAATAAGGATGCTCATAGAGCAAGGTCACCCTGGGCACAGTCAAAGGGTGATACACGGAAATTATTGCTGTACTTCTACTCCGTTCAGCAAGTCCAGGCACACCCGCCTGGGTCTTAGGCGTTATTATTGCCATTGCCATCCTCCCTAATCTTTGCCAGTTGTGCCATATAGGCGAATACTCTGCCTACTCTTGGGTTTCGACATAACGGTAGAGGAACTCCATGACACAATTAATGTCGTATCATCACTTTTTTACGTAAGGGGAGATTCTTGTCGTCAGCATATTCCAGTATATAAACGCCAGGCGGAAGCAGGCGCAGGTCTATACGCTGCTGCCCTTTAGTTGTTTGGTCTTGCCATACTGTTTGCCCGGCAACGTTCCTGAGGATAAGTTTAGCCGGTAAAGATTGCCTGTCGGCTCTTTCCACTATCAGGAACTGATCGGCAGGATTGGGGTATACTTTCATATCTTGCATTGCTATCCTTTTAATGGCTGTCGGTTCCGGATCTGGCTCTACAGGGGGCAATGCATTGCCGTATTTGGCAATGAAATAGTCGTCATTGTACAGCGAATCCTGTACCCAGCCAATGGTGTATACATTCTGTACACCGTCCAGCGCCAGGCCTACCCCCATGTCCTGGCTACCGGTATGCGGCTCATTGTAGTAAGCATACCACTGGAGCACGCCGCTGCTGTTGTATTTCAAGGTAGTTACATCGTCCAGTATACCCGAGTTGTGACGGGTACCCCCCGCGATGTAAATATTGCCTGCCGTGTCGGCGATCATCTCGTAAGGCTTGTCGGCAGCGCCTTGTGCAGCCCTGCTGTAATGTGTACGCCACAGTTCGGCGCCGGTTGAGGCATTCATGGCAAAGGTCGTGATACCGTTTACAGTATTACTGGTAACCACTACGTCGCCCGAAGGAAGCAACAGGATAGGCTGCTTGCGAGTAGAGCCAGAATTGGAACCGATAAAGCCATGACGCCATAAGCGCTGGCCGGAAGGTGATATTTTTTCTACAACGATAGAATCTGAGCCCATGCCTAATACATCTACCTGAGAAGAGTGATAGCTATTGCCTTGCGCATCGACAACCAGGTTCAATCCTATGTCGTCGGAGTTGCCGCTGCCGTTGAGCAGGTACGACCATTGTAAAGCGCCTGAAGCATTGTACCGTGCTACCAGCACATCGTAATCGGAAAAAATACCAGTAGGACCCAACAGGCCTTTGCTGCGGCCTACTACCCATACATCGCCGTTGGGTCCTGGTATGCAGCCGCGAAAGGCATCGTCGGAACCTAAGGGGCCGTCATACACGCTGCGCCATACCACATTGCCGGTAACGGCATTGACTTTATACAAAAATCCGTCTATGTTGGCCGGACCGTCGGGCATGAAGTTGGTTCCTCCGGCACAATACAGAAATCCGTCACGATAAATGAATTCCCGTGGCGCTACTTCTTCTGTAAGACCGTGCTGGTATTCGGTAAGATACTTGTTCCAGATGGTATTGCCCTGCGGGTCGTATTTATTAACGACCAGCCTGTTCATAATAGTATCGCCATAGTCAAAGCGTGATTGGTACAGCACATACACGTTGCCGGAATCGTCGGAGGCAATGCTCTTGCTCATTGCGCCGTAGTTCTGGGGCACAAAAAGGTTACGTGTCCACAGGGTCTGTCCGTTGGTATTGACCTTTACGGTAAGCACACAATGCTCTTTAAGCGATGCTCCCGGAGGTATGCTGTAAGAGTTGCCGGTCACATAGGAGTTGCCGTATTTGTCGGTGCAGATGGCGCTCACAAAATCACTTTCGTCCTGATCTATCTTGCGGTACCATGTTTCGCTGATCTGGATTTGGGCCTGCCCGGGCAAGGCTTGCGCAGCAAGCATAAGGGCGCATGCCATGCGGGTTAATATCATTTTCATAATTGTCAGTTTATTAGAAGTGGTGCGAAAGTATTGCCCTGTGTTGGATCGGGCACTGCGATTTTGTTCAGGAAAGGAAAAACTAACGACGAGAATGGATTTTTGCGGCCCAGGCTGGCCGGCAATCTTTTAAAAGTGCAGGTCTTATGACATCTAATTTTCTTAACAGTAAAAGCCGGGCTTTTAAACCCGGAGAGCATGTGTCAATATTCGACCCAAGTTGAGCGGTGATTTAATTGGAATTAAAGAATTTGGATTCTAAAATAACCGCTATTGGCGATTGTGATCATACCGGAAATCAATAAACAGATCAAGATTTATTCCGTTATTCAGATCGTCCAATGCTGAATCAATAATCCCGGTCAAATCTCCCTTAATGAATAACTCCACATGGATATAACGCTTTTTTACTTGCTCCTTTCGTTCAAACCGCTTTCCAATTTTTTCTTTCAGCTTGAATTTTATTTTTTCTCTGAATGTATTGATTGGAAGCTTTTTTGTCGCAAAGTGAATTGAAATTTGCTTTTAAATTTTCACAGTCAGTTTTTCCAGTAGTTTGCAAATTTGGGTTCCCCCTTTTGGGGAACTCAAATTTGGTATTCTCTACTAAGAATACCGTAGAAGTTGATAAACGAATTGAAAAGGTAAATCGGTTTATGTGCTATTAATGAGTGCCTTACTTCATAAAGTACTCATTAGTAGCCATCAAATCTTCTATAAATAACTTCAACATATGTACGTCTAGGCAGACAAAAATTTCAAGCGTAACTTATAACTAAGGTCATGGTAAGCAGAGTCGCGCCATGAGGAGTGAAGCCTGTCCTTACCTAAGCGGAGTGACACGGCAACAATTTCATATTGTTTTTTAAAATATCAGCCCGGTGTTTTTCCTAGGCAAACACAGAGGCTCAAAAGAATTTGATTTTGAGGAAAGATATGTTCGTGCATTAATGAGCAATGTGCTTATTTCTTACCCAAAAAGACGGGCATAATGCTCAGCAGGAAACCGGAACCGATAAGGATGCAGAAGGATTTGATGATGCCTTTCCATCCGCTGTCCCTCAGGATCACTTCGTTTACGCCTTCAAGGCTCCAATGCAACGGAGAGAGCAGGGCTACTTTACGCATGGTTTCCGGCAGTATTTCTACGGGTACCCATACTCCCCCTATTGCCGAAAAAAGCACGACCGATATAGCGCCGAATGGCATAGCCTGGTTGGCCGTTTTGAAAATACTGCCTATAAAATAGCCATAGTTCACTGCAGCAAAGGAAATGGCGAAGGCAATAGGCAGTAAAGCCAGGGCATGGTTGCCCAGGTTGAGCTTTGGCAAACCGAAAAAAGGCAGTATATAAATGCCCACCAATATCATGACAAAAAACTGCAGCATACAGACCATAATATTGAACACGATCTTGCCCAGCCCTACCCTTTTGGTTGCAGTTGGAATTAGCTGAATACGCAACGCACTGCCCTCATCCCTTTCCCTGATCATATTCCCCGAAATGGGTACTACGATAAGGAACATACCAAAAATGGCCCAGGCAGGCACATTATGCTGCGTGGAGTTCATGGAAGGGCTGATCTGTATGCCGTTGTCCAGGCTTTTCTCACTTACCGCCAGCACATTCATGGCATTCATATCGATATGCGCTTCCCGCTCGGAGCCATTTATTTTGCTCATACGCTGCAGCAGTATTTCGGTCTTTACCTGGGTAATGTATTGATTGAGGGCAAAGTTGAGCGAAGCCCGGAAAGAGGGTTTTACAACTGGATCAAAGAGCAGTTGGATCACGGAATTACTGCTGTCGCTGCCTTGGGGCAGGGAGGCCGTAATGCCTATTGCCGTAGCCATTTCATTGGCAAGTTTATTGGAAGTACTGATAAGTGCAGTAGTTGCATTCTCAGGGATAACGATACCCATCTGGTACTGGCCGTCTCTGAGGCTGGTTTTGAGCATTTCTTCGTTTACAGCTTTTCCATCAAAATTGCTTATAACAACAAAACTCTTGTTCTTCCTTAGGCCTTCGATGATCTTACTCCCGACTGAGCCTTTGTCCTTATTGGCAACCAGTATTTCAAATTTCATTTCCTGGTAATCCCTGTAAGGAGCATCTTGTACCAGGGCCATTACAATGATAAGCGCAGCAGGCATGATCAGCAGGAGGAGCAATCCACCCGGATCACGCAGCAATAATAAAAGTTCTTTACGTATGGTTGCAAACACAATATTTCAATTATAGATGGGGATAGCTACCGCCGTTTCATCTGTACAGGAAACAAAAAAAGAGTGGCGGCAAAGATACCACCACTCTTTCAATATAGAATCAGGAAAATACTTACCTGAAATCATTTTCCTTAACGCCGCTGTTGGCCTTAGCCGACAATACGGTTACTTTTCTACCGCCAATCGCTTCTTCCAGGAATGGAATTTTGTATCCATTGCCACCTTTCACTTCCCTGTAGTCGGAGAGGTTTTTGATTTGCACTACAGCTTGGCCGTTACGGTCTTCGTTAACGATTTCCCTGATCAACAGGCCTGAAGCAGCATCGTAGAACTGCACTGTTCTTTTACCGTTTTCCAGTTTTTCTACATTGTAAGCATCCTTGCCATCCAGTTTTTCCATACCGATCAATGTGTAAGAAATACCATACTTAGTGGGGTGTAACAATACCTGCAGATCGGCCTCCGGTAAATATTCATCAGCAGCTTGCTTAGGCATGTTTTGCTTTTGCCCCTGAGCTTCCATATAGCTGTTGTCGCCGTTGATAACCATTTTCTGTACTACTTTACCATCGGCAATCACGGTTTGCTTCATCTTATCGGGAGAAAGGGCAACCTGGTTGGCAGCATACTCTTGTCCACCTTCTACGACAGTCAAAGAAACACTCAGGTCTTTCAGGCCTTCCAGGGCTGCTTTACCGCCAATAGCGTTGATGTATTTTTCCAGTACCTGGTCCATACCAACGCCGTTGATCACTTTGGATTCGGTGATCTTCATAGGGTTACCATAGTTGTCGAAATATTTGATATCGCCAAATTTTTTCAGCTTGCCTACTTCCGTTTTATTACCCACAACAACTACGTGTGCATTGGTAGTAGTAAGATACTTCTGGGCAGTAGCCTGGATATCACTTACTGTAGTCGCGCTCAAGTTTTTCAGGTAATTCTTATAGTAATCTTTTGGCATATTGTAGCGCTCGATATTGATAGCATATTGTGCTATCGTCTGAGGGCTTTCCAGGCCAAGGGCGAAAACACCGCTGATGTAATTAACGGCGCCTTGCAATTCATCCTGCGTAAGCGGCGTAGAACGCAGCAGGTTCATTTCCTTCATCATCTCTACGATAGAGCTGTCGGTAACCTCGTTACGGCACTGTACATTTACATCTACATTACCCACGATATCGTCGGCACTGATAGAAGAATTGGAACCGTAAGTCCAGGCATGGGTTTCTCTCAGGTTCCTGTCCAGGCGCTGGAAGCTGCCACCCAATACCTGGTTCAGGATACGGGCCTTAATAACATCAGGCGTACCGATCATTAAGTTGATGGGATAAGTGATGCTAACCACACTTTGCACTGCACCGTCGCGGGGTACGAAATCCACTTCTGTTGCCGCAGGCGCGGTAACAGCCGGGTAAGTTGACTTAGACACTTCGCCTTTTTCCCATTTGCTAAAGTATTTATTGGCCATTTCTTTGGCTTTCGCCAGGTTGATATCCCCTACAATAGCCATATACGCTACGTTAGGACGGAAATACTTTTTATAATAAGCATTACAATCGGCCAGGGTAATGTTATTAATCGTTGCTTCGGTTGTTACTTCACCATAAGGGTGATTAGCGCCGTAATTCAGTACACTGGCTACATTGCTCATCATCGCATCAGGATCAGTCTTGCTGGCTTCCAGGCCCGACAGAGCTTGTTTTTTCAACCTGTCCAGGTCTTTTTGCTGGAAGTTGGCATTCATCAAAGCATCACTCATCAGTTCCAGCATCTGATCCTGGTACTTGGTAAGAGAACGGCCAAACATACTTTGGCTGCTGGCGCCGATATTGGCACTGATCATATCCGTCTCTTCGTCAAATTTATCTTTGTTCCGGCTTTTGGTACCGCTGGTAATCAACTCGCCCACCATAGAGTGCATACCGCTTTTGTTGCCTTCCGGCTCGGGGCGTACATCCAGTTGGATAGAATAAGTAACCGCGGGCAGTTTATGGTTTTCTACCACGAACACTTTCATCCCGTTGTCCAGGGTAAAGCTTTCGGCATCGCCCAGTTTGATTTCGGGAGCAGGACCCGCCTTAGGGCGAATGCTTCTGTCCAGCTTTTGTGCATGTACTGCTGTAAAAAGCGATAATGCGTATATAGAAAAGAGTATCTTTTTCATTGTAATTGATAATTTTTTTGAAAAACGGAAGGAACGATGGGTTCCCGGAATTTTTATTTAAATCTGTTATGTAGTCTTATTGTCCCTGGGGAACATAATAAAGTACTACGCTGTTTTCTTTCGTCAAATATTTATTCGCTACTCTTTTCAAGTCCTCACGGGTTACTTTCTGGTAACGCTCCAGCTCCGTATTGATGAGGTTGGTGTTGCGGAAGTAAGTATAGTTGGTAGCCAGGTTTTCTGCAATACCCGCAATACGACCGTTCTGGGAAACAAAGCTGTTTTCGGCCTGGTTCTGCAACTTCTTAAATTCCTCTTCGCTGATCAGCTTATCTTTTACTTTTTCGATCTCTGATTTCATTGCTTTTTCCAGCTCGGACGGAGACACGCCCCTTGCAGCTATACCCAAAGTAATTACCATACCCGGATCTTCCAGCGGATAATTGAAAGCACCTACCTGAACGGCTTTCTGGTCTTTATCTACGATCTGCTTTTGTAAACGGGAACTGGCGCCTTGCGACAAAAGCTGGTTCAGCATTTCAAGAGCATAAATATCATCTGTTCCAGCCTTGGGACTATGGTAAGCCAGCACTACCATCGGCAATTGCACATTAGCATTGTATTTTATCCTTTTTTCTTTGGTTTGCTCTGGTTCTACGACACTGGGACGGGGAATAGTTTTGGTGCTTTTTGGAATATCGCCAAAGTATTTGCTGATCCATTCTTTGGCCTGCTCGGGTTTGAAATCGCCTGCAATAACCAATACGGCGTTGTCGGGTACGTAAAAGGTTTTATAGAAATCCATAAACTCGCTACCCTTAGCTTGGTCTATATATTGCTCTTTACCGATCGGGGTCCAGCTATAAGGATGTTTGGTATATGCATTTTCAAAGATCAGCGATTGCCACATACCGTAAGGGCTGTTGTCGTAACGCATTTTCTTTTCTTCCTTTACTACCTTACGCTGGGTTTCGATCCCGGTGCTGTCGATTTTGGCATGCAGCATCCTTTCCGATTCCATCCACAGGCCCAGCTCCAGCTGATTGGAAGGCAATTCTTCAAAATAATAAGTCCTGTCCTGGGAAGTATTGGCGTTCAAAACGCCACCGTTATTCTGTACCAGCTTGGAGTATTCGCCGCGTTGTATATTTTCTGAACCTTCGAAAAGCAGGTGTTCAAAAAAGTGAGCGAAACCTGTGCGTGCGGGATCTTCGTTTTTGGAACCCACATGGTACATTACAGATACCGACACAATAGGCACTGCATGATCTTCGTGCAGGATCACATGCAGCCCATTAGGCAGGTCGTACTCTGTGAATTTAATATTCCCTCCCTGGGCCCGGAGCGTGCATACCCCTGCTGCAAGAAGAACAGAACTTAAAATAAAACGTTTCATGAAAAATTGATTTTTTTAATTAATTGTCGCAAAGATAATAGAATAAGGAAATCCTGCTTCACACTTTTAGGGGGATATAAACCCGGCAAAGCAATAATTCACAGTAATTAACGTAGAAGCTCCCGGAAACGTATGCCATAAAAAAGGACGCTATTCTCCGTATAGAAAATAGCATCCGAAATAGGTACTGAATTAAAGGTTATTATTTCAGGGAAAGCAATGATACGAACGACTGGATACGTTCAGGGCATCCGTATTTATTGCGGGAAGAAGCGCAGGACTGCATCATCATACATAACAGGGCACCTAATATGGCCGCGCTCCAGAATTTGTTCATTTTTTTCATTTCCAGAATTATTTTATTTAAAATAGTTGTTGCTACTTTGCTGCAATGATAAATAAAAATCCCGTTTAAATAAACGGTTATTATTTTTGCAACGAAATTAATACAAAAATTAATAATGTACATACATTTTATTGCTGTGGGCGGTGCCATTATGCACCAATTGGCCATAGCCCTGCATAAGAAAGGATATACCGTAACCGGAAGCGATGATGAAATAACGGATCCGGCCCGCAGCAATCTCGCCCGCCAAGGGCTTCTACCCCAGTCTTTTGGCTGGTTCCCGGAGAAAATAACCGCTAACCTGGATGCCATTATCCTGGGTATGCATGCCAAAGAAGACAACCCGGAATTGAAAAAAGCAAGGGAAATGGGCCTGCCGGTTTACTCATTTCCCGAGTATATGTACGAAGCTTCCAAAGATAAAAAACGGGTGGTAGTGGCCGGAAGCCATGGCAAAACGACGACCACTTCCATGATCATGCACGTGCTCCGGGACCAGAACAAGGATTTCGATTATCTCGTTGGTGCCAAAGTGGAAGGTTTCGACCTGTCGGTAAAAATATCCGATGCCCCCGTCATTATCCTGGAAGGAGACGAATACCCGGCTTCGGTTATCGAAAAGCGCCCCAAAATACATTTTTACCATCCGCAGGTATCGGTACTTACCGGTATTGCCTGGGACCATGTCAATGTATTTCCTACCTATGATTTTTACAAAGAGCAATTCGCCATTTACCTCAGAGATATGCAGCCGGGTTGTACATTGATCTATAATGCGGAAGATAAGGAAGTAGTATCGCTGGTGGCCAAAGAGGCCGGGCACCTGAAACAAATGCCTTACGTGACGCCGGCATTTAAAATATCGGACAATGCTGTGGTGCTGAATACATCTGAAGGGAAAGTCAGCCTGCAGATATTCGGCAGCCATAACCTGCAAAATATGGAAGCCGCACGCAAAGTATGCAATACCCTGGATATAAGCGATGCAGATTTTTACAAATCCATAGCCTCGTTTACCGGTGCGGCCCGGAGGCTCGAAAAGATCGGCGAAAGGGAAAACTTTATCGCTTACCGCGATTTTGCCCATGCCCCCTCCAAACTCAAAGCTACACTGAGCGCTGTAAGGGAGCGCTATCCCGACCACAAGCTTATTGCCTGCTTCGAATTGCATACCTTCAGCAGCCTGAACGAAAAATTCCTGACGGAATATGCCCATACGATGGACCCCGCCGACCAGGCCGCCGTTTTTTTCAGCGGCCATGCCCTGGCGTTAAAGGGCCTGCCGCCGCTTGATGCCACGGCCGTAAAAGCCCATTTTCAAAACGACAGCCTGGCTATTTTTGAAAAAAGCGAAGCCTTACAGCAATGGATACAAGATGCGATCAATAGCGCCGACCGCCCGGTATGCCTGCTGTTGATGAGCTCGGGTACTTTTGAAGGTATGGACTTCAATTTTTAGTTTGTGGACAACGATCAAATATTAATCCTTACAATTACAGAACATAAATGAATAAAATCTTAGTCGCCAATCGTGGCGAAATTGCCCTCAGGGTAATGCGCTCAGCCAAAGAGATGGGTATTAAAACACTGGCTGTATTTTCCGAAGCCGATCGTAACATGCCTTTCGTGGCGTATGCCGATGAGGCAGTATGTATAGGTCCGGCGCCATCGGCCCAGTCTTATTTGCGTGCCGATAAAATTATCGAAGTAGCCAAAGCTTTTGGCGCCGATGCCATCCACCCGGGTTATGGTTTCTTGAGTGAGAATGCCGCTTTTTCCAAATCAGTAACCGATGCCGGTCTTATTTTCATTGGCCCTTCGGCTCATTCTATCGAAGTAATGGGCAGCAAAATTGCCGCCAAGCAAGCGGCGCAGAAGTTTGGCGTGCCTATGGTGCCCGGTACCGATAAGCCATTGCAAAGCTATGAGGAAGCTAAAGAGATTGCCGAAAAAGTAGGTTACCCTATCCTGATCAAAGCCTCGGCCGGTGGCGGTGGCAAAGGGATGCGCGTGGTAAACGGCAGCGAAGAACTGGAAGAGCAGATGCGCATGGCAAAGAGCGAAGCCTTGAATGCATTCAGCAACGATGATGTGTTTATCGAGAAGTACGTAGGTTCTCCAAAGCATATAGAAATACAATTGATGGGCGATCAACATGGCAATTACGTCTATCTGTTCGAAAGAGAATGCTCGATACAACGCCGCCACCAGAAGCTGATCGAAGAAGCACCCTCCTCCTGCCTTACACCGGATATCCGCAAGGCGATGGGCGAATGTGCTGTGAACGTAGCCAGGGCTTGTACCTATTACGGCGCTGGTACGGTGGAATTCCTGGTAGACGAAGCCCTCAATTTTTACTTCCTGGAAATGAATACCCGCCTCCAGGTAGAGCACTGCGTTACCGAAATGATCACCGGCATAGACTTGGTAAAGGAACAGATCCGGGTAGCACGGGGCGAAAAGCTTTCCTTCGGCCAGGAAGACCTGCAGATCAACGGCCACTCGATCGAATTAAGGGTATGCGCCGAAGATCCTACCGATAATTTTATGCCCGATACCGGCAAACTGAATATCTATATAAGGCCGCAGGGGCCCGGCGTGCGGGTGGATGATGGCTACGAGCAAGGTATGGATATTCCCATATTTTACGATCCCATGATCGCCAAGCTGGTGGTTTGGGGTAAAGACCGTAATGAGGCCATAGACAGGCTATGCCGCGCCGTAGACGAATATAAGATACAGGGTATCCAGACTACCCTGGCTTTTGGCAAATGGGCCGTACGCCAGCCGGCTTTTGTAGCAGGAAAATTTGACACCAATTTCATTGCGCAGTATTTCAAGCCGGAATACCTCTTGCATGAAAGTGAAGAAGAGGCGGCTATAGCAGCGGCTTTGGCCGGAATTTTGTGGGAAAAGGAAAAGAAAGAGACCCTGCCCCCTAATGTATCCGGTAAGGTTTCCCAATGGAAAATGCAACGGAGTTAGCCCCCGGAGCAAGTATATAAAATGCGGTCCCTGTACATCCGGACCGCATTTTTATGTGTAGACTTAACTTAAATTAAATTTCAGATTGCTGGGCAAATACACTAGTTTTATAGTAAGTGCTGCAACATGTCAGCGATTGTCCTTTAAATTACCCCCTATGAATACCGAAGACGATAACATTAACCGGGAAGCAAATGATGAGCCCGAAAAGTTCAGCGACGACCCGGAAGAGCAATTGAGGATCGAAAATGAATTGCTGCGCCTGCAATTACAAGCAGAAACGGGGGCAGATATACAACAACTGGAAGACGTATCTCCCGAAGTGGAAAATGCCTTTCTGAACAACATCCTGGCCTTTGAACGGCAACTGGACAGCATAGAAGAAGTAAGCATTTACAAGATATTGGGAGAGCCCAAGGATTTTAAAGCCGAAGATACGTTGGACGAAGAACAGATCGTACAGGAACTGGAACGGCTCGAAACCTTTATGAGGGAAAGAAATATTGAAGTAGACTATGGCACCGAATATCCAGCCCGACTTAAATACAAATTCATTACCGAAGAGCTTTTTCTGCACGAAACACAGCAGTTCGATATTCCCGAAATGGTGAACCATTTCATTTACGAAGAGTTCCACCCTAACCACCGGCTTTCCATCGAAGGCATTACAGAGGAGTTCCTCGATATGTGGCTGGCAAAAAAAATAGATGAGGGCAGCTATGTATTCGGCAATGAATTTATTTCGAAAAACGATACTATCTTTTCCCGGGAGCAATTCTTTGGCCTCATCAATAACATATTTGACGCTTACCTATCCTTTGACCAGGGAAGCTACACGATTGAAAACATCGCTTACGATGAAATGAATGATGCCAACCTTAAGGGCCTGGGGCATTCGGAAGGCACTATCCGCTACAAGGCTACACTTGAAAGCAGGGAAGTACAAGACATCGAAGCGCCATTTAAGCTCTACCTTACCTGGGTCAATGGTTATTGGGAGATCGTGAATGTGGTAATGCCCGGACTTGAACTATAACCTCTCAAACCCATTAACCCTATAAAGGTTTAAAACCCTTATAGGGTTAGATATTCACATTTTATCACCTCCATATGAACCAGACCATAGCCATTATTGGCGGCGGCAACCTGGGCTCTGCTATAGCCGAAGGGCTTATCGGCAGCGGCTTTGCCCAGGCAAAAGATATCATCGTTACCAAAAGGAATACCGCTACCCTGTCCCACCTGGAAGCCCGGGGCGTAAGGGTAAGCAGCGACAATGCATTTGCCGCAGACAATGCGCGCTGGATCATTTTTGCCGTAAAGCCCTTCCAGATCAAGGAAATACTGGATGATCTTAAACCCAGGCTGGATCCGGAACGGCACGTGCTTATCAGCGTGATCACCGGCGTATGGATCAAAGATCTGCAGGAAATACTGGGTTCCGGCTTTGCTCTGTTCCGCGCTATGCCCAATACAGCCATTGCCATCAGGGAAAGTATTACCTGCATCTGCGCCTCCAATGCCGACCAGCCCACGACACAATACATCAATACCTTGTTTGAACACCTGGGCAGAACCGTTTTTATAGAAGAACAACTGATGGACGCCGCCACAGTATTGGGCGCCTGCGGTACCGCCTATGCCATGCGCTATATTAGGGCCAATATCCAGGGAGGTATCGAAATCGGTTTCGATGCCCGGACGGCCGCCCTGATTGCCGCCCAAACCGTAAAAGGTGCAGCCGAACTTTTATTGACCAATAACACGCACCCCGAGCAGGAGATCGATAAAGTGACCACGCCCAAAGGTTGCACTATTGCCGGCCTCAACGAAATGGAGCACCGGGGTTTCAGCTCTTCGCTGATACGGGGTATCGTAACGAGCTATAAAAAGATCACTACGGGCATGTAACACGGATGCAAACATTTTTTAAAAACTTGTGTTAAAGACAATAGCCGCACCGTTATTTCGTTGTAGCTTAGCACCCTTCAATATATTCGTTTTCTATTCAGTAACTTTACCTCATACATTTATTCATTTAACATTTAACGCCTGTATTGCACAGGGCACTCAAATATTATATGCAAGCAGAAATCTTATGGGTAGACGACGAGATAGAATCGTTGAAATCACAGATCCTTTTCCTGAAAAACAAAGGCTACGAGGTAAAACCGTTCACCAATGGCTACGATGTACTCGAACATTTAAAAAGCAACCAGGCCGATGTGATCCTGCTGGATGAGAGCATGCCGGGTATGACCGGGCTGGAAACTTTGTCTAAGATAAAAGAAACCTACCCCAGCGTACCGGTGGTGATGGTGACCAAGAACGAGGCCGAAAACATTATGGAAGAAGCCATTGGTTCGCAGATCACCGATTACCTGATCAAACCCGTAAACCCTAACCAGGTATTGCTTTCCCTGAAAAAGATCATGGATGGCAAACGCCTCGTATCGGAGAAAACAACGATCGAATACCAAAAGGATTTCCGCAACCTTTTTATGGCCCTCAACAGTAATCCGAACGTGGAAGAATGGAAGGACCTGTACAAAAAGCTGGTGTATTGGGAAGTGGAAATGAGCAAGAGCGATAGCCCTGAGATGCAGGAAGTATTCAATACACAGAAATCGGAAGCCAATACCGAGTTTTTTAAATTTGTTTCCCGCAACTATATCGACTGGATCAAGAACAAACGCGACGATACGCCCGTAATGTCACATACTTTATTCAGCGAAATGATTGCACCGCATGTACAGAAAGGAAAGCCAACCTTTATGGTGCTGATCGACAACCTGCGCTACGATCAATGGAAATCTATCGAGCCTATCGTGAACCAGTTTTTCAGGGTACAGGAAGAAGATATGTTCTATGCGATCCTGCCTACTTCCACACAGTACAGCCGTAATGCTATTTTTTCCGGTATGTTGCCGGTAGAGATCGAAAGGCGTTATCCCCTGGAATGGAAAAACGATGATGAGCAGGGGGGCAAGAATTTGTACGAAAGGCAGTTCCTGGGCGACCAGATCAAAAGATTGAACATGAACGGCATTCGCTGGGACTACCTCAAGATCACCAATAATGATGATGGTAAAACGATGGAAGACAACATCCATAACTACCTCAAAAATGATCTTACTGTTATCGTGTACAACTTCGTAGATATGCTGTCGCATGCCCGTACCGAGATGGAAGTGCTGAAAGAGCTGGCCGGCGATGAGCAGTCGTACCGCTCCCTTACCGTAAGCTGGTTTGAGCACTCTCCCCTGTTCCGTGCATTGAAGAAGATTGCCGAGAAAGATATACAAGTGATCTTTACCACCGACCATGGTACTATGAGGGTAAAAACGCCAAGCAAGTGTGTAGGCGATAAAACCACAACGACCAATCTTCGTTACAAGCACGGACGCAATATCCAGTACGAAGAGAAAGATGTATTTGCCATTACCACGCCACATGATGCCGGCCTGCCCCAGCCCAATGTGAATTCTAAATACATTTTTGCCAAGGAAGACGTTTTCCTTTGCTATCCCAACAACTATAATTATTACGTAAACTATTACCGCAATACCTTCCAGCACGGAGGCGTATCTCTGGAAGAGATTATTGTACCGGTAGTGAGAATGACAAGCCGATAGATTTTGTAAAGAAGTTATAAAAAATACCACATCAAAAATGTGGTATTTTTTTTTGTTCTGTTTGTCCTTATTGTAAGAGCTTTTTAAAGAATCCTAATTACTACCGTTATGAAAGCCAGCCTGTTGAGCATATTGCTGTTCTGGTGCTGCTGTTCTGTTGTGGCCCAGCCTTTCCGCATCCCATCATTCTATCAGCCGGATTACATCTACCGCATCACTTCGGAAGAAGCACGGTACCTCCTCGATCATGATTTGCAAAGTAAAGACACAACTTTCTTTCATGACTTTGCAGGCATTGTTGGTAGTATCGAAGATACGTTTGGCTTACCTTACGGCCACTACATAGTGGTCAACAGCATAAGGGAAGCACGGCTAACTTATACCTATCTGCCTTTGACACCGTGGCGTATCTATATGCCGGAAAATGGTACCGATTTCCTGGTGCAGCTTATCGGTATTGCCAACGATGTGCCAATAAGTACGGCATTGGTAAAGATCAATAATAAACCTGTTCCCTTCGATCCCGAAACATCTTGTTATAAGATATCAAAAGGAAATCAAAAGGGTATGCTGACCGTGCAGTACCAGGGAGAGACTTTTTATTATACCGTAAACAGAGACAGGAACAGCGCCTTCTTACATAGATTGTGGCGTGCTCCGAGGCAATACCTGATACAGCCTGCAATATTCGCGGTCAGCTTACCATTCGATGGGTACAAGTCTATAAAGGAAAAAAAAGCACAGGGTAGTATTTTTAAAGTAAAACAGGTTACAATAGCAGCTATCAAATCGCTGAGACGGAAAGAGCAGCTACATCAATATTCCGGCAAATGGGAAGAGCGAAGTAAATATAGAGGTCACGTTTTCTTCAGCAAGCCGAAATACAGGGAAGGAGATACTGTAAAGTTCAAAGCGCATATCCTGAACAAGAAAACATCGCAATGGATAGATGAAACACTTTGGGCGTACCTGAAAGATGACAGCGATAAGGAACATTGCCTGGGTCAAGTGAAGCCTGAGCAAAAAGGTGACGGCTACAGCTTCCGGTTCGTATTGTCTGACAGCATGAACATTGCCCTGGACAGGCGATACAGCATTCTTTTAAAGAATAAGGATTCCTTCATCGTTGCTAACGAGTTTCTCTATTACGAAGACTATGAACTGAAAAAAACAGTATTCGACATCGAGCTGTTAAGCAAAGACAAAAAACATTTCAGAGGAAAGCCCTTTACCCTTAAGCTTTCTGCTAAAGACGAAAATGGGTTGCCGGTCCACGATGCCAGAGCAGAGTTTACAATAGAACTGAAGTCGGTATCAGGCATCAAACCCGATCTACTGTTCCTCCCGGACACTTTATGGCAGTACACCATCGGGGTAACGAACGGGGAGATGATTGTAGCAATACCTGACAGCATATTTCCCGCAGCTAATATCGATTATAAGCTTACTGTCATAATGCGGAACAGTGAAAATGAATTGACACTAAAAAGCCATTATGTAGACTTCTTGGATAATGACCAGCAGATAAACATTGCCTTGTTGGATGACTCTGTTACATTTGAAACTACCCCTTACAGCGAAAATATAAAGGCGCATATTTATGCCTTAGACCCTTTCGATCTCAAGGTGCTGGATACATCGGTTACCCTGCCCTATACCGCTCCGATCAATACTCATGCCAAAAAGTACAGCTGCGAAACGAATGATATGGATGATGACCTGGATATGGAAAGAATGCCTGCCGAGATAAGCGTATATAACTATCGTACCAGGGATTCGCTCTTCTTCGATCTGATCAACCCAAGAAAGCTGACCGTAGTGTATCATCTTTACTGCAATGACCGAGAAATAAGAAGAGGTACAGGTAAAACGTTGGCTCTGCGAATGCCAGCAGCAGAAAAAGACAAATACAATATGATGTTGGAATACATATGGGCCGGCAAAGTGGAGGCAGTTACTTGTAATATCGGGGTACCTAGATCGATTGTGAACCTGGAAGTGCAGCAGCCTCCCGTGATCTATCCCGGAAGGGAAACCGAGATCAGTATCAGGGCTACAGACTATCGAAATAATCCGGTTAGCGGTATGAGCATATTAGCCTATGCCTTCACTGAAAAGTTCAACTACCGAGAGCCTTATTTACCCTATATAGGATCAGATTTCCCCAATAAAAAGTATCGCAATAAATTCAGCCTTGAAGAACTGGAGCCTGATAGCAAAAGTATACAGCTTAACTTTCCCTACTGGAATAAAATAAAGCAGCTAGATACGAACTGGTATTACCGCTTCCTGTTCCCACAGAACCACGCAGTTACCCCCTTTTCAGCAGCACAGTCGGATAGCATTACACAATTTGCGCCTTTTATAGTCGATAGCGGTATGATAGAGCCTGTACATTATATTTTGATCGATAGCATACCGGTTTTCTTTGGCTTTACCGATACCAAGGTACCTTATAGCTTCAAGATCGATACGCTGCCGCACCAGGTAAAGGTGCGCACATCAAAGCGCCTGGTTACTATAAATAACTTAAAGGCAAAAGCATACCATAAGACCATTTTCAGCATTTCGCCTGCTATCAAGGATAAGAACATTACCGTAAATGCACTTCCCGATACCTTTACCAAAGCCGAACGGCATTTCCTTTCCTTTTTTGTGATGGGGTTAAGTGCTGAAAACGACTTCCTAAGTAATGCCTATATGACCGATGGCAGCTCAGATGTCGTCTTTTCGCTTACCGGCTATAAGCGGGATATCAGGGCCGGATTCAGCACCATAGGCCCGGTAGTATGGAAGTATTGGAAACTGAATATATTGAAGAATTTTTCGCTTCAGTTCGAGTATGAACCTTTTTACCATTACAGCTTTGGCAGAGAGCGGGTAAAAATGAAAAGTATGGAAAAGGCTGCCCTGTTTCCCCGTAAGCTGCCCGGATATATTCCCAGTCTGAATGAAGAGGTAATTACGGAGAGCATTTTCCAGCGCAATTATAAAGCACAATTGGACAAAAAGCGGCATGAAGAAGCTTTACCGGGGTACAACGACACATTGCCTGGTAAAGCCCGGCTTAAAATCGAAATAGGGCCGATGCTCTCCCTTAAAGCGCCTTTGAACGTTATTCTTTTCAGGAAAGACGATTTTAAATTCATTAAGATATATAGCGGAAAGACTAACGAATTCAACAAATTGCCCGAAGGAAATTATGAATTGCTGTTTGCGACGCCAGGCAACCTATATCTCAAAACCGGTATAATAGAAGTACAGAACGGTGGCCAAAATTTTTACCGGGTATGTTGGCTGGATACCTTTCGGGGAAAGGATGTGAACGACATCGATACCTTGCTGAGCAGTATGTATGAGGGGAGTTATGGCTACGAAATAACCAGAATCATGAACGCATACATCAAAGCCACTTACCGGGGGCCGTTGCATAAAGTTACCGGTACTGTACTGGATGAAAAAGGAGAGCCTATGCCTGGTGTCAGTGTCATTATTGACAATACCACCATGGGAACGTACACCGATCTGGAAGGAAGGTTTACATTGGATATCCCGGTAAAGATTGCTAAACCCTTGCTGTGGTTCAAAACAATGGGGATGAAAGATACTTTGATGGAAGCACATCCGGAAATGACGGTCCAGATGAATGTCTCGGATCAATTACAGAGCCTTTCGGATATAACGATTTATGGAAGTATGATTGATAAACGTTCTTATACCGGGGCAATGAGTACAGTCGTCTCCAGGAATACATACACAAGGCCGGTTATAGACATCGTAAAAGCGATTGAAGGCAAGGCAGTGGGTGTTCAGGTAAGCAGCAGTGAATCCGGAAGTAAACAAATATTGTTCGGCATTCCCAACCCGGAAGGTGCCGCCAACAATGCCCTGGTAGTGATAGATGGTTCTGTGTACAGCGGTGGAATGGCTTCTCTTGATCCGGCTATCGTAGAATCGCTGGTCTTTCTGAAAGATGCCACAGCTACCAGCCTGTATGGGGCTCGTGGCACCCAAGGTGTAGTCTTGATCACCACGAAAAAGGGAGCACGGCTACCGGAATATATCCGTAAAGGCCTTGAACCACCTGCAATGCCCGAAGCCCTTATGTTGAGCAGCCTGAGAAACAATTTCAGGGACGATGCTTACTGGCAGCCAGATCTGAAGACAGACAAAAATGGTAAAGCCACATTCAAAGTAAAGTTCCCGGATGACATTACTGCCTGGAAGACCTTTGTACTTGCCACCGATGCCCGAAAGCATACTGGCCAGGCTTCAGGATTGATCAAATCGTATAAACCTGTATCGACCTCTTTGATGATGCCTGCTTTTTTGGTTCAAGGCGATACAGCACAGCTATTGGGTAAGTCGGTCAATTATATACCCGATACATTGCCGGTAACCACTACTTATTATAAAGACGGAACTTTGCTCAATGAGCAGAAAATCAGATTGGGAAAATACCACAACGATACGCTGCAACTCGTTGCAGGGAATACGGATTCTATACGTTTAAAATACCTGTTAACTAAAGAGGATGGCTATTTCGATGGGGAGGAAAAACCGATCCCGGTGCTGCCCAAAGGCATATCTGTAGCCAAAGGCGCTTTTCTGCCTCTGGATATGCGGGATACTGTTTTCATTATACCTCCAACAGGAAATGTAGATACACTGTATTTATCGGCTACAGCTTCGTTATTGGATATTGTTGATGATGAAATAAGAATGGTAAAAGAATACGAACATCTATGCAATGAGCAACTGGCGTCCAAGATTATTACCGTATTGAACCAACAACGCATAGCGGAATTATGGCAACGGCCTTTTGATAAGCAGGATAAAAAACTGGTACAGGAAATGATAGACAAGTTGCAACAACGGCAAAATACAGAAAGGCTTTGGGGCTGGTGGGAAAACGGTGAAACCGTTTACTGGATATCCAACCATGTAATCCATGCCTTACTGGAAGCTATGAAAATGAAGTACAATACAGGCAAGCTCAATTTTGAAACCATATTGCAACCGCAATTGTACCGGTGGCAGTCGGATACTGCTTATACAGATATACAATCATTGAAACTGATCTACAGTGCAGGGCTAAAAGTGAATTATGAATCATTAATTACAAAAATGGAACGTAAGAAAGGCCTATCTCTGTCCCAACAATTGGATTTGATCCTGATGCGCCAGCAACTGCAATTACCTTATCAAACAGCAAAACTCCTATCAGCACAACAACAGGATGTATTGGGTAATATTTATTGGAAAGACAGCGCCAGTACCATCTATGAAAATGAAATACTGACCACACTTACGGCCTTAAAAATTATCCAGAACGATAGCTCGATCCCGGTTAATAAAGATAAAGTGATCAATTGGTTGCTGCAACAACGCAGCGTCAAAGGATGGCGTAATATTTATGAAAGTGCTCATATCATCGAAGCGATAGCGAAAGACCTATCCCTGGGCAAAACAAAGGCAATGCAGCCCCAGTTAGTCTTCTCAGGCGGTTATCAACAAACGATCACTCAATTTCCATACCGGAAGAGATTGACTACCCAAGAACCGGTAACGGTAAGTAAACGAGGCGCCTATCCTGTTTACTTTACCTGGCATTATAAATATTGGGATACTACCAATAAAAACCTGGGGGGAAATTTCGCTCTGCACAGCTATTTTGAGGAACAGGAAAGAACAACTTCAGTTTTACACGCGGGCATACCTGTAATTATGAAAGTGAAAGTAACAGTAGATAAAAGCGCCGAGTTTGTCATGATTGAGATCCCGATACCTGCCGGTTGCTCTTACAACAATAAAGATCAATTGTACACAGGGTACGAAACGCACCGGGAATACAGGAAAGATAAAGTGAGCATCTTTTGTGAGCGGCTTCCCAAGGGAATATACACTTATTCTATAGAACTGCTGCCACGTTATACCGGCACCTACACCCTGAATCCGTCCAAAGCTGAATTGATGTACTTCCCCACATTTTATGGAAGATCAATCCTGAAAACAATACCGATCAGATAAGGTACATTTTAAGCAGATTGTTAATTCTATTTATTCCTAGTCAGATTTTTAAAGGAAATAACCAGTTACAGAAACCAGCCATCCCTTTATTTGCCAAATAGTTTTACCTTTACGGCACAATATTTCATTCTACAATGGCGCATTATTATAGCCTGGGCAGCATTCCGCACAAAAGGCATACACAGTTCAGAAAGCCGGATGGCAATCTGTATTCCGAACAACTGTTCAGTACCGAAGGTTTCTCTTCCAATTATTCCTTATTGTACCACGTTCATCCGCCTACCAAAATCATCAAAACGGAAGAGCCGGTCGATGTTTCGCCCAAGGCTGCTACCGATAATATTTTAAAGCACCGCAGTTACCAGGGTTTCAAGATAAAGCCCGATGCCGACTTCCTGAAAAGCAAGCAGACGGTATTGTTCAATAACGATGTGCATATCTCCCTGGCTGCACCTACTAAGGGCCTTAGTGGTAATGTTTTTTATAAGAATGCCGATTCCGACGAGGTAATCTTCGTGCACGAAGGTACCGGCGTATTGAAAACCCAGTATGGCCAGCTCAAATTTGCTTATGGCGATTACCTGGTGATTCCCCGGGGCACTATTTACCAGATCGAATTCGATACCGAGGCCAACCGCCTGTTTATCGTCGATTCTTTCAGCCCTGTCACTTACCCCAAAAGATATTTAAGTAAATACGGCCAGTTGCTGGAACATGCGCCCTATTGCGAGCGTGATATCCGCAAACCCGAAAACCTGCAGACGATAGACGAGCAAGGCGAGTTCCTGATCAATATCCGGAAGAAGGGCCTGATGTATCCCATCTGGTACGGCACACATCCTTTTGATGTGATCGGCTGGGATGGTTGTGAATATCCTTATGCGCTGAGCATACATGATTTTGAACCCATCACGGGTCGCGTGCATCAGCCGCCGCCTGTACACCAGACTTTCGATGCACATAACTTCGTGATCTGCTCCTTTGTGCCACGTAAGTACGATTATCATCCCCTGGCGATACCTGCACCATATAACCACAGCAATATCGACAGCGATGAAGTGCTTTATTATGTTGATGGCGAGTTCATGAGCCGTAAGCATGTAGAGCGCGGTATGATCACCCTGCATCCCGGCGGTATTCCGCACGGACCGCACCCCGGGGCCGTAGAGAAAAGCATTGGCAAGACCGAAACGCCCGAGCTGGCGGTGATGGTAGATACCTTCCACCCGCTGATGATGACCGATGCCGCCAAAGGAATCGAGGACGAACATTATGTGATGAGCTGGGCTGAGTAAGATGGTTATGCAGATTTCGAAGTTGCAATATTTTTATTACGAAATTGGAGAGTTTAGTAATATTGAACAGCGAAGTCTAAAAGAGACAATCAGCTTCCTGAACAACTTCCCTTGGGAGGAACAACGAAAGAGTTCTTTTGTCGACCTTAATGGCGCTTCCGTAACTATTGAAAATGGATCCGGGGGATTTCTAAAAGTCGGACTTTATTACCACGGGGCTTTCAGTTTGTATCTCTTAAATGACCGGAAGAAATTGTTCTTGAAAATTGTCGATACCTGGGCCGAAGTAATATCAAACGTCAGCGCTTTTTATGAAGGTGTATCACTTGAAGATAGCTTTGTAAAATACTTTGAATGGGTAAGAAACCCATCTCGGTATTTTGTTACTAAAGAATTTGAGTATACAGTCACAGCTAAGCGTGTTGTCAGTTTTTTATACATGCCGGTTTGCCTTGGTCTCTTGTTTGTATTCGTTCTTTTGACAGCAGCACATGATTGGGCTTCAGCTTTAGTAGGTCTTGCAGCGATGATAATACCGTTTTTCTTGTTTTGTGGAATGAATGTAATTTTGTTCTTTAACTATTATCGGTTCAGTAAAAAACATTACCTCAAAATTTCAAGAGGCAACGATAATTTTTACTTTGGTATTACAGGTGCTGTAGCGCATTACAGGAAACAGGATATTGAATGGATGAAAGAATATCATAATACCCGTTACAAGTCGGCCTGGGGTGAGTGCTATGTATATGTCATTCAGATGAAGAATGGAAAGATGTTGAAATTGAATAGCTTGCTGATCAAGGATATGACCTTTTCCAATAAGTTTCCAGATCAACAAATACGAACGATTCATAAAAGAATAGCAACGGTACATAATTGCCCATAATGGCATCACAAATAAACGCAAAGTGGAAAGAGAATTCAACAACTCTTCTTATATCAGAGTGAAGAAGAGGCTAAAAAAACTGGTGATGGCGATGTGGAGTCCACCCGATTTTTAATTTTGGATTACTGGATTTCAAATGCAGTGACCCCCGATCTAAAATCTACTATCTAACATCTAATATCTAAAAATATGTCAACAGTAACCGGCAAAACATTTGCAGAAAAAATAGCGCAGGCGCAGGATTTTTTACCGATCAACGGTACCGATTATATCGAATTTTATGTGGGTAATGCCAAACAGGCCGCCCATTTCTACAAAACCGCATTTGGTTTCCAGGCCCTGGCTTATGCAGGCCCTGAGACTGGTGTCCGCGACCGCTCTTCTTACGTATTGCAGCAAGGCAAGATCCGTCTGGTACTGACTACGGCGCTCCAATCCGACCATCCTATTTCGGAACATGTAAAGAAACACGGCGATGGTGTTAAGATACTGGCCCTTTGGGTAGAAGATGCTTACAGCGCATTTGAAGAAACCACCAAACGCGGCGGCAAGCCCTACCAGGAGCCGGTTACCCTTACCGATGAATTCGGCGAACTGCGCATGTCGGGGATCTATACTTACGGCGAAACGGTGCATATGTTCATCGAGCGCAAAAATTATAACGGACCTTTTATGCCCGGTTATGAAAAATGGGAAAGCGCTTACAATCCCACTGATGCCGGTCTGCTATACGTGGATCATTGCGTGGGCAATGTAGGCTGGAACCGTATGCTGCCTACTGTTAAATGGTATGAAGACGTTATGGGCTTTGTGAATATCCTTTCTTTCGACGATAAGCAGATCAATACTGAATACTCGGCCCTGATGAGTAAGGTAATGAGCAACGGCAACGGTTATTCCAAATTCCCGATCAACGAGCCTGCCGAGGGCAAGAAAAAATCCCAGATCGAAGAATACCTGGATTTCTATGAAGGCGAAGGTGTACAACATATCGCCGTAGCCACAAAAGATATCGTGAAAACGGTAACCGAACTGAAGGCCCGTGGCGTGGAATTCCTGAGTGCCCCACCCGATGCTTACTACGAGATGCTGCCGGAGCGTGTGGGCAGTATCGACGAAGATATCAAAAAGCTGCAGGGCCTGGGCATCCTGGTAGACCGCGACGAAGAAGGCTACCTGCTGCAGATCTTCACCAAGCCGGTAGAAGACCGTCCTACACTGTTTTTCGAAATTATCGAACGCCATGGTGCTCAGAGCTTTGGCGCAGGTAACTTCAAGGCATTATTCGAAAGCATAGAAAGAGAGCAGGCCAAACGGGGTAACCTGTAGGCTGACTCGAAAAGCGATAAAAACGCCGGCATCCCTCAAAGGAATGCCGGCGTTGCTTTTGATCAACCCTTCGGGCATTAATCTATAGTCTCGACAAATTCGATGCCGTTCTTTTTCAGCTCTTTCAGGATGGGTACATAAATCTCCGGCATTACCGGTATCTGTACACCCGTGATGTTTTTCGTGCTGATTTCCTGCAACAGGATCTTCTTAGCCAGGATGGCCATAGGCAAGCCTACTGTTTTTGACATAGCACTGTACTGCCTGTTGTCGCCGGTTACGATCATAGTGCTGGTCAGTTTTACCAATACCCCTTTACGTTCGTAATCTATCTGGTGCTGCATCACCACCATATCTTTATCCAGCGCTTTCATTTTCCACCTTTCTTCCAACAAGGTTTGCAGAATATCGGCAGAAGAAAGCTGGCCTACGCCATTGATCCTGCGGTTGTCGAACAAGCCGAGCCAATCCATTTGCTTCATTTCCTTCTCGTCGGCACCCATCTTCTTCTTGAAATGCTCGCGGAGTTTAGCATCATTGGCCACACCCAGCAGGGAGGCAGTCCAATCGGCATAAGAACTGTTGTCGGCAGAGAATTTATTGCTTTCGTCGACCAGCCCAGCCTTGATCACCAGGTCCCAGCCTTTCATAAATGCAGGGTAACGAAGCGTTGCCCGCATAAAGGTTTTGATTTCGGGCAGACTGTACAATTCCAGGTATTTAAGGGAATCGCGGTTGGGATAATAGCTCAGCGAACCTAAGTCGTTCACTTTGATCTTCTTGCTGCTGGAGAACAGTTGCTCATAAACCGCTTCATGCTGCTTGCCGTTTTCCAGCCATACGGCGCCCTGCTTACCTGCCAATACAATATTGCGGGGATTCCAGCTGATCTTGTAGTGCCAGGGATTGTCGTCACTTTCCGGAGCAATAAGGCCGCCGCAATAGCTTTTAAAGCTTTGAATAGAGCCTGCAATACGTTGAACGCCATGGATAATGGCATTGGCCGACATGTGGTCTATTCCCGGATCCAGGCCCATTTCACACATCATGCTGATACCGGCTTTTTTGGCCTCTTCGTCCAGGCCTTTGATCTCATCTGATACATAAGATGATGTGATCAGGTTCTTTTTGAACTTTACACAGTCCTTAGCCAGGAGGTAGTGTAAATTCGGGGGCATCAGCGACAAGACAATGTCTGCATTTTTAACCAGTTGCTGCCTGGCGTGGTCGTCTTTAATGTCAATAACGGCTGCTTCTCCCTTAGGATGGCCATTGAGTTTTTCGGCGATCATCTCGGGATTGGAGTCCATAACTACCACGCGCCATTTCTGTTTGGCATTGGTAAGCATGTACTCAATTAAGTGGGCAGACGATTTGCCCGCTCCGGCAATTAGAACTGTGAGCATAGTACATCATTTAATTGGTTAGTAAGTGCGTTGCAAATATAAACATCTTGCAGTCATTTTTTTTACATTTAAAAAAAAAGGTTTGTTTTAATTGCGATCTTTTTAAAGTATAAATAATCCGTTTAAGGATAGTAACTTTGGCCCGTTAAAATGATTATGGAATGGCTATCTGGAAAAAGGAAAATGTAACCCTCGACTATCTTAATGCAATGCGTACCAATACCTTAGCTGGAGTATTGGACATGAATTTTACGGAAATAGGGGAAAATTACCTCAAATTGCAAATGCCGGTAGATATACGGACGCATCAGCCCTATGGTTTGTTGCATGGCGGCGCATCGGCGGCTCTTGCCGAAACAGCCGGCAGCGTGGCCAGTTCCCTATGTATCGATACCGACAAACAGATATGCGTGGGCATTGAGATCAACTGCAACCACGTACGGGGTAAAAGAGATGGTATGGTTACGGCTACGGCAACCGCTTTGCACATCGGCGCCACTTCCCACGTCTGGGATATCAGGATCACTGATGAAGCAGATAAACTTATTTGTATCAGCAGGCTAACCGTGGCAGTACTGAAAAAGAAGGAAGGACCTGTTTCTTGATCCTGTTTTACTCTTAATTTCGATGAAAGCAAACGTTGTTGGTACAATAAAGGACAAGGGCAATACGGTAGTAGCCCCCTTATCGTTATGCATTGTTACCAACCGGCTGGATGCCCGGCTGGAAGAGATTATCCGGGTGTGTTCGGGCTCCTTTGCCGAAATACTGATCGGTTATGATGGCCGCCCCGAAACTATCCCCGCTTCATTTGCCGCTGCTCCCCATACCCGCATAGTGCCCTTGCAATGGGAAGGCTATAGCGCTACCAAAAACAGGTTGGCCTCTGAGGCCGCTCATCCCTGGATCTTATCGCTGGATGGCGACGAGGTGCCCGATCAACAATTACTTCAAGCTACTACCGACTTAGATTATGCCAACCTGGCTCCCGGCACGATGGGTACGTTTAAACGGCTTTCCTTTTTTGAAGGTAAAAAAATAAAGCATGGCGCCTGGGGCCGCGACCGGGTATTGCGGCTTTACAATAAGACCTATACGCAATGGAACCAGGATATCGTACACGAAGCGCTGGAGCAGAAACCTGGTACAAAAGTGCTGCTGCTTGAGGGCATTTTGTTACATTATACCGCCGATACCTATGCTTCTTTTTTAGAAAAAAACAAACGTTATGCCCGGCTATCGGCAGCCAAGTACTTCGAACGGGGCAAGCGGAGCCCTTTGTGGAAAAGGCTTTTGTCTCCTGCCTTTACTTTTGTCAGGGAATATATTTTTGAGGCCGGGTTTGCAGATGGCCGTGCAGGATTCAGGATTGCCCGCATCAATGCCTTATATACACATTGGAAATATGCCTTCCTGAAAGAAAAATATCAGGAAAGCGCCAGTTGATCCTGTACAGCCTGCAGCATATCCGTATTGCCTGTCAGGGCGCTCAGCCGGTACACAATCCTTTCGACCAGGGCGTCGGGACAGCTTGCGCCCGAAGTGATCAGCACTTTTAAAGGTTTTTCCGCCGGTAAAAAATGTTCCGTTATTTTCTCCGTACGGCTGTGCAGATCGTAATGCCTGATATGCTGTTCATCGATAAGGCAATCTTCGTGATTGATGAAGTAAGTAGGCAATTGCTCTTCGCATAATTCTACCAGGTGCGAAGTATTGCTGCTGTTGTATCCGCCTATCACCAGGGCCAGGTCGGCCTTTTGCTCCAGCATACCGCTCACGGCAGTCTGGTTGTCGTTGGTGGCATAGCATAAAGTATCGCGGGTATCGGCAAAATGTTCTTTAATGGCCTGGTCGTCCACCTGGAAATGGGCAGCCATTACCTGTTTCAGGTAGTCGGCGATGCCTTGTGTATCGCTGGCCAGCATTGTCGTCTGGTTAACCACACCTATCCTGCGCAGGTCGGTGGTTACATTAAATCCACGGGAATACTGTCCTTCAAATTCGGTATAAAAATGCTCGGGGGCTTCCTGGCCGGTGATGTATAAAGCCAGGCGCTGCGCCTCCTTCATGTCCTTGACTACTATGGTAGGTGTATGGGCTTTACTGTGGGAGAAGGTGGCCCTGGTTTCTTCGTGCTTGGGCTTGCCATGTACCACGATCGTATAACCATCCTTGCCTATCTTTTCACTCCTGTTCCATACTTTTTCTACAAAAGGACAGGTCGTATTGTACTTCGTAGGCTCTATATGCTTCTCCTTGAGTATTTCTTCTATTTCAAGCGTGGTGCCGAATGCGGGGATGATCACCACATCGTCCTCGGTCAGTTCGTCCCAACTGATCAGGTGACGGCCGTAAGTATCCATGATGAACTGCACGCCTTCCACTATCAGATCGGCATTAACCTGAGGGTTATGGATCATTTCGCTCAGGAGGAAAATACGTTTCCCCGGGTTTTCCGTCACCGCCTTGAACGCGATCTCGATGGCATTCTCCACGCCGTAGCAAAAGCCAAAATGCCTTGCCAGTATAATTTCCAGGCTACCGATATCCAATATGGTAGGACTGAAATCCTTTTTCAGCTTATCTTCTTTCCTGCGTTTGTTTTTTATCGCTGTAATTAAAGGACTACGATAATGAACAGGAACATCAAACGTTTTCATCTCTGTTATATTAAGCTATCAGCGCCTTAAGGGCCTCCAGCCGTTCCGACCAATATTGTTTTAAAGTGCCTGCTGTTTCTGCATCGGCGATCTTCATATGCTGTACTACCACCTGTGTCTTTTCTTCGCCTTTTATATACAACTCCACGCTTACCCTGGTGGTATTGTCGCCCCATAGAATACGCAGTGACTTGTTCTCGGTAGCCTTGCTGATCTGCAGGACTTGTGCCGGCAGCCAGCGTTCCCGGAGCGTTTCATCGATCCAGCTTTGGTACAAAACCCCTACCGGTACCGTCATGGTTTTGCTTACGCTGATCTCAAAACCGTTTTCCTTCTCTCCCCTTTGCTTCAAGCCCCTGTCCCATTCATAAGTTGTGGTGAGCAGGTTCTGGTTCCAGGCTCCTAAAGGTTCTAACCCCTCTATATTACTCACCAGGTCAAAGATCGCAGTATGCTTCATGGTCCTGGCGCCTCGTTCATCCAGCAAAGCAAACCAATATTCCATAGGCTTGCCGCTAAGCTTTTGCACTAATTGGGTGGTTATGATCGATCGCTCCTTTTCCATAAAATTAGTTCACCAACAAGAGGTTCACGCTTCGTTGCAGGATATTGAAGGCAATCTCGGCCATCAGGTTCTCTTTATCCAGGGTCGGGTTTACTTCTGTAATCTCGAAGCAGCATATTTTGTGGTTCTGCATCAGGGTAGCGAGGATGTCTTCCGCTTCTTTTTCACGCAGGCCATTGCTTACCGGTGTACCTGTTCCCCTCGAAATAGAGCTGTCGAGGCTATCCACATCGAAGGATACATAAATATCTTCACAATTGCTCAGGTGCAGCAAGGCCTGGCGCACGATATTCTCCACGCCTTTTTTGCGTACTTCCTGTACCGGTATTACTTTAATGTTGTGCTTTTTCAACAAGGCTTCTTCTTCTTTTTCATAATCACGCAAGGCAATGAACACGAGGTCTTCAGGCAATATCTTCGGGTTGATCTTGCCTATATTTTTCAGTTTGTTCCACCAGTCGACTGTATTGCCGTCCAGCTTATGGGTTTTGTTTTCCGTGTTATCTTCGCCTAGGGAAGCCGCCAGGGGCATACCATGCATATTGCCCGACGGTGTGGTATAAGGGGTATGCATATCGGCATGGGCATCGATCCAGATCACCCCCAGCCTGCCTTTGGGCTTGGCCATCCTGATACCGGCTATGGTACCGCCGGCAGTACTGTGATCGCCCGCCAGCACTATCGGGAACAGGCCCGATTTCAGGGTTTCATTCACCGACTGCGATATTCTTTCGTACATGGTGTAGATACCCTTGATCCTTTTGGCATAAGGCGATTCTACAGGTTCGTACAGCAATTTATTTTCGTCGGGAATAACCTCTGTGGGTATATTGACAAAAAGGCTGCTCATAAAATCCAGGGCAGCTACTTTAATGGCATCCACGCCCAGACTAGCGCCTCTTGTACCGGCGCCTATCTCCGATCGTACTTCGATAATTTTGATATTACGCATACGCTTCAAAAGTACAAAAAAGGGCACAGCTTTCCGAAAGCGGCTCTCTTTTTGCCTGAAATATAACGGCTTTTGTAACAAATGGCGGTATCGTTGCCGATGCTGCTACCCTATTACCATTGCTTTTCGATCCAGTCTTTGAGCTCTTCAGTGGTTACCTCTTCCGCCTTCAATATTTTCTCGCCCTTCTTATTGTTGATCAGCAAAGTGGCCGGTAAGCCGCCTTCCCAGCTAGGCGCTATCTTGGGAATATATTCGGTAGGATTAGTTTCGTTGAACCATACTACTTCAGGATGCAGCTTTTTCTTCGCTACCCAGGCCTGTAGCTTGGCCGGGTATTGTTCTTTAAAATCAAAGCTCACCAGCAATACCTTTACCGGCTTGCCTTTATACAGATCGTGCACCATGTTGAAAGAAGGTAATTCCTTAACGCAGGGGACACACCAGGTAGCCCAGAAATTAACGATGTAGAGAGTATCGGGACTGGATGTCCTTTGCAGCAGCTCATCGGCGCTGTACGATTTGATTTTCTGCGCCTGCGCAGTATGTAGACCGGCCCATCCCAGGATGGCCAGCAGTAAAAGCATTTTTTTCATGCAGCAAAGGTAGGCAGTTCCCGCTTTTCCCCGCTTCCCGGAAATTCTTAAACTTTTCGGAAGTACTATGTCCAGATGCCCTAGTTTGTGTCCTCACAAACCAGGTAATGGTATATTGCGTTTGTAAGGACATAAACCGCGGCGTTAGTATATTGCAATTTGTGACGAAATAAATTGTGGCATTAGCATGTACAAAAATGAATCTTTCTTTTACAAACATTTCATCAGGCTATCCCATATCTGCTCGGCCGAACGGTCCCAACTGAATTTCAGCTTTTGCAGCTTGGCGGCTTCGATCATCTTGTTGCGCAGGTCTTCGTCCTTATAGATCTGCATCATTTTGGCGGCAATATCTTCGGGCGATTGGGGATCGACCAGCAAAGCCGCCTCGCCGCCTACTTCGGGCATCGACGAAGTATTGGAAACGATAACCGGCACATTACAGGTCATGGCTTCCAGGATAGGAATGCCAAAGCCTTCGAACAGGGAAGGATATACCAGGGCATAGGCCGAGGCCGTGACACTGGCCAGCTCTTCTACGTTCAGGTAGCCGGTCCATATCACATCTTCTTTATAAGGCATCAGCTCTTTAGCCTTGGCTATTTCGTCGTACAGCCAGGCCATACGGCCCACGATTACCAATTTAATACGGCTGCGCTGTCTCCGTTTGAACAATACAAATGCTTTCAGCAAGCTGATCACATTTTTGCGGGGATGCAAGGCGCCGGTAAACAGGAAGAATTCTTCCCCATCCGTATATTTTGCTTTTACTTGCTCTTTGGCTTCGTAATCCAGGGGCTTGTATGCTTCGTGTGCGCCGTTGTAGACTACGTCTATTTTATTTTCGGCAATGCCGTACTGCTGCACGATATCCTGTTTGGTATATTCCGATACGGCGATAATGCGCCTGGCCTTCTGCGCAAAGCGGGGCAGGTAATGAGCATAATGCCATTGGTGCATTTTATCCATGAACTGCGGATAATGCTTATAGGCAAGGTCGTGAATAGTAATACAGGTGGGTACTTTGGAACGCAGGCTGCCCAGGCCGTCGGGCGAGAAATAGATATCTGCCTTATATTTCTTCAGGGCAAGGGGAATAGCCCATTCTGTCCAGAGATAATATAAAGCCGGATGCCGGGCCTGTGGTTTAAGTACCACGGGCCTGACATTCGGCGCGAAAATAAAATCTTTATGATAGGGGCGGTCGAAGAAGAAGATAAACTCGTGCTCGGGATGCTTACGTACTAACCGGGAAAGTGTTTCGTGAGCAAACCATCCTATACCTTCCAACTTACCCTTGAGAAATAATCTTGTATTTACTGCAATCCGCATGATGGCAGCAAAAGTACTAAACCGGGAGCATTAAAAATGTACTTCCGTTATACTATTTAAAGGAACGGTGATCCCGCCCTTCAGCACGATATAATTTTCGGTAAGCGACCATACAGTGGTCTGCACGGTACGGGCGCCCCTGGTTGTGGCAAAGGTAATGGTAGCCTTACCTTTAAATTCGTTGCCAAGTCGTTCGGCATAACTCAACTCTTGTTTCCACTGCAGGTTCTCTCCGTCATAAGAAGGAACAATTTCATACTGCCCGATCTCCTCTTTTAAAATCATAGTATGTTCCATAATAATTAAAAACAATTTATTGGTAAACGATAACCAAATTTAATAATTATTTTACAATATTCCAATGGTAAAAATCGTCGGCGCCTACATAAATATGTAAGTAATAGTGCCTATCCTTCTATCAACAAACAAGTGTCCTTTTTTTTCCGTAATAGATTACCTTTGCAAAAATTTTTGAAAACGACATGGCATTACAAGTAGGCATTGTGGGGCTACCCAATGTAGGAAAATCAACGCTCTTCAACGCAGTAAGTAACAGTGCAAAGGCACAGGCAAGCAATTACCGCTTCTGTACCATTGAACCGAACATAGGCCTGGTAGATGTTCCGGATGAGCGCCTGGTTAAATTATCTGCCATTGTGCAGCCCCAGAGAATAGTACCTACTGCTATCGAGTTTGTGGATATTGCGGGCCTGGTAAAAGGCGCATCCAAAGGCGAAGGCCTGGGCAATAAATTCCTGGCCAATATCCGCGAAGTAGATGCCATTATACATGTGGTCCGTTGCTTCGAGGATGAGAACATTCTTCGTGACGAAGGCGCCATCAACCCGGTAAGCGATAAAGAAATTATCGATACGGAACTGCAGCTGAAAGACCTTGAAAGTATAGAAAAGAAGATAGCCCGTACCGAAAAGATAGCCAAAAACGATCCTAAAGCGAAAAGGGTACTGGAAGTGCTGCTGCAATGCCAGGCACACCTGGAGCAGGGGAAGAATATACGGGGCCTGGGCCTGGAAGGCGAAGACCGTGAAGCAGTTGCCGACCTGTTCCTCCTTACCGAAAAACCGGTACTGTACGTAGCCAATGTGGACGAAAGCGCCATCCTGACCGGTAACAAATACAGCGAAGCCATCCTTAAAGTAGCTACAGAAGAAGGCGCACAGGTGATCGTAATGAACAACAACATAGAAGCGCAGATCACTGAGCTGGAAAGCCCCGAGGATAAAGAAATGTTCTTTTCCGAGTATGGTCTTACCGAACCCGGCCTTAACCGCCTGATCCGCTCGGCTTACGAACTGCTCAACCTGATCACTTACTTCACGGCTGGCGTACAGGAAGTACGGGCCTGGACCATCCATCGCGGCTGGAAAGCCCCACAGGCTGCCAGCGTTATCCATACCGATTTTGAAAAAGGCTTTATCAAGGCCGAAGTGATCGGCTATGACGATTACATTACTTTAGGTGGTGAAGCGGTAGCTAAAGAAAAAGGCAAGCTCCGTATCGAAGGCAAGGAATATATAGTAAGCGACGGCGATGTGATGCATTTCCGTTTCAACGTATAATTAGTACTCCCGAAACATTACCTCAAAAGGGCCGTTCCGCACCGGAATGGCCCTTTTGCTGTTTTTATCCTTTCGACAAACCTTCCTTTTTCTTAGACGAAAACGGTCCTGTGTCTTTTGTCGAGTATTTCGGGCTACATGTCTAATTGTAGCTCCATCCGCATGGCCATCACTTTATGTTTGCATACAGAAGTAAAACTGGCACATACAAATACCATATACTTAATTATAAACGCTGCAAAAACATTCCGATGGATCTTCAAATCACCAATGTAAGCAAGACTTACCCCAATGGCCTCAAAGCCCTCAACAACATTAACCTCACGATAGGCAAAGGCATGTTTGGCCTGCTGGGCCCCAATGGTGCGGGTAAATCTACCCTGATGCGTACCATCGCAGCGCTGCAGGACCCCGATTCGGGTAACATTACCCTGGGCGACATCGACGTGCTGCAACAAAAAACGGAACTGCGCAAGAACCTCGGCTACCTGCCACAGGATTTCGGTTTTTATCCAAAAGTATCGGCATTGAGCCTGCTGAACCATTTTGCGGTATTAAAAGGCATCAACAATAAAGGAGAACGTAAAGAAATTGTAGAAGCCTTGTTGCAGCAAACTAACCTGTATGCCGACCGCAAACGTAATGTAAGTGATTATTCCGGTGGTATGCGCCAGCGCTTCGGCATAGCCCAGGCCTTATTGGGCAATCCCAAATTGATTATCGTAGATGAACCTACGGCGGGCCTCGATCCTATGGAACGCAACCGCTTCCATAACCTGCTGAGCGAGATCGGCGAACAGGTGATCGTTATTTTATCCACCCATATCGTGGACGATGTAAAGAGCTTATGCAACAACATGGTGATCATGAACAAAGGCACCATCATGTTTGAAGGCACGCCAGCCGCAGCAGAAGCCACGGTACAAAACAAGATATGGCGCAAACGTATCGACAAAAGCAGGATCGACGAATACAGGGGGCGCATGCAGGTCATCTCCTCGCATATGTCGGACGGTATGCTGGTGATCCATGCATATGCAGACAGTAATCCGGGCGAGGGTTTCGAACAGGTAGCGGCAGGACTGGAAGATGTTTATTTCTCCACCATCACTAAAAACTAAGCGCCATGTTCACCGAAATATTTCTATTTGACCTGAAACGGAATTTCAGGAAGCCCCAGACCTATATCTTCTTTGGCGTATTTTTCCTGCTCACGCTGTTTATCGGCCTGGCGCTTTCCGGCGTGTTTAACGTAGCCAGCGGCGACACCAACCTTATCTTTAATTCACCCGGAGCCGTGGCCGCCATTATCGTAAGCCTCAACAGTGGTATCCTTGGCCTTGTAAATAGTGTGATACTGGTGGCCATAATGGCTACAGGCATCCAGAAAGATTACGAATACAATACCCATCCGCTTTATTATACCAAGCCTATCAGCAAGGCCAGTTATTTCTTTGGCCGGTTCTTCTCCGCTTTTGTAACAGCGCTCTTCGTGTACCTGGCGCAGGTTATCGGGTATTATACCGGTTGCCTCTTTGGTATGGGCAAACCCATGATGGGGCCTTTTGAAGTGTACAACTTCCTGCAGCCTTTCCTGCTGTTCAGCGTACCTAATGTATTGCTCCTGGGTATCATCTTTTTCTCCGTCACTACTTTTACCCGCAATACCTTATCCTCTTATTTGTTCTGCGTGATCCTGATGGTGATCCGTTCGCTCACCTCCAGCATTACTGCCGACATCGACAATAAAGCGATTGCAGCCTTATGGGAACCTTTTGGAGTACAAGCATTGGGCTATGTTACCCAATACTGGACACCTGCCGAGCAGAACACCCGCCTGATCCCTTTGGAAGGCATATTGCTCTGGAACCGCCTGCTCTGGCTGGGTATTGCCGCCGTCCTTACTTTTATCAGCTTCTTCCGGTTCCGCTTCAGCCAGTTCCTTATGCCTTTTTCTTTGTTCAAAAGGAAAAGCGAAGACGGACCGGCCGGCCGGTTATCTGCTATACAGTCCTTATCCCTGCTGCCCAAAGTGCAGCAACGTTTCTCCGCCAAAGAAACCTGGCGACAGTTGTTTTACCTTGCCCGGTTCGAGTTCAACAAAATGACCCGCAGCAGCTTCTTTATCATTTTCTGTCTCCTCGGCATCATTACCATGTGCTCCGTATCGCAGTTTATGGGCGCTATTTACAGTACCGAAACTTATCCTGTCACGTACCAGATCATTGATGCCTGCGTACCCTTCTTCCAGGTATTTATCATGCTGCTCCTGGTTTTCCTTTCCGGCACTATTATATGGCGGGAACGGGAAAGCAAGACCGACGAGCTTATCGGCACTACCCCGGTAAGCAATACGGTGCTGTTCTTTTCCAAATACCTTGGCCTGCTGTATGTGCTTGCTTTGCTGATGGTGGTGATCACCATTACTGGTATCCTCATACAGTTCTCTATGGGCTTCTATCAGGTAGACCTGGGCTTGTATTTTAAATCTTCCCTGAGGCTGCTGACCTATAATGCTATCTTCGCCGGCATGTGCCTGGGCCTGCAAGTACTTAGCCCCAACAAATACCTGGGCTTCTTCCTGCCCCTGGTCCCTATCCTCTTCATCAACGTGGTATTCGGTTACCTGGAATGGGACAATAACCTGTATCACTTCAACTCGGAAGGTCCCGAAATGGAATATTCCGACATGAATGGCTATGGTCATGTAACCGGCTCCTGGATGCTTTACAAAACGTACTGGCTTGGCATTATCATCTTATTCTGCCTGACGGCGCTTATGGTATTTGCCAGGGGCAAGGAAAAAAGATTCAAAGCCAGATATAAGCTTTCCCGGTACAGCATCAACGGAAAATACAAGCTGGCATTGGTATTCTTTATGCTGCTTTCGATCGGCACAGGCGCCTATATTTATTACAATACCAATGTGCTCAATACATACATGACGCCTAAAGAAAGCGAAGAGCTCCAGGTCGCTTTCGAGAAGAAGTATAAGCAGTATGAAAAAGTATTGCAGCCCCGGATCGTATCGAGCAAAACCGATGTCGCTATTTTTCCGGCACAAAGGATGGTAACGGTAAAAGGGTTCTATTACCTGAAAAACAAACACAACACCGCCATCGATACCCTGTTTATCGACTATAACGGCGGCGAAAAAAGTTATTATCATTACAAGCAATTGCAGCCGGCGGTAGCAGCAACATTATTGGAAGATGACCGGCAATTCGGCGTGAAGCTGTTCAAGCTGGCACAACCTTTACAGCCCGGCGATTCGATCCGTTTCGACTTTGATGTTACTTATAAGCCGGTTGGTTTCCGCAATGCCGGTACAGAAACGGAAGTAGTGTACAACGGTACTTTTTTCAACAATATGAGCTTCCCGTCCATCGGCTACAACTCCGATGGGGAACTGGGTTCCAATACGGCCCGCGAAAAGTACCACCTGAAATTCAAGCCCCGCATGGCCGCAATTACCGATACCCTGGCCAGGGCAAATACGTATATCTCCAACGATGCCGATTGGATCCGGTTCGAGACTACCGTAAGCACCAGCCAGGACCAGATCGCTATAGCACCGGGTTACCTGCAAAAAGAATGGCAGCAGGATGGCCGCCGTTATTTCCATTACAAAATGGATAGCCCTATCCTCAACTTCTATGCTTACCTGAGTGCCGACTACCAGGTAAAAAGAGACAAATGGAACGACGTCAATATCGAGATCTATTACCAGAAAGGGCATGAATACAACCTCGACCGAATGATCAAAGGCATTAAAAAATCGCTGGATTACTATACCCGGAACTTTGGTCCCTACCAGCACCGGCAGGTACGGATACTGGAATTCCCGCGCTATGCCAGCTTTGCCCAGTCGTTCCCCAACACCATTCCGTTTTCAGAATCGGTAGGCTTTATCGCTAAGGTCGACGACAAGAATAAAGATAAGATTGACGTTCCTTTTTATATAACGGCGCACGAAGTAGCGCACCAATGGTGGGCCCACCAGGTGATAGGCGCCAATGTACAAGGCAGTGTGCTGATGTCGGAGACCATGAGCCAATACGCTGCCCTGATGGTAATGGAAAAAGAATATGGCAAACAAGCGATGAAGAAGTTCCTGAGGTATGAAATGGATAATTACCTGCAAGGCAGGGCCACGGAGAGCAAGAAAGAGGTACCCCTGATGCTGTGCGAGAACCAGAATTATATTCACTACAATAAAGGCAGCGTGATCATGTATTCCCTGCGCGATTACCTGGGCGAAGATGTGCTCAACGGCGCGATCAGGGCTTACCTGGAAAAGTACAAATACCAGGAGCCGCCCTATACCACCGCCCTGGACTTCGTAAGCTATATCAATGCCGCTACGCCTGACAGCCTGAAATATATCATCAAGGATATGTTTGCCACCATCACCACTTATGAAAACTATGTGAAAGACCTGAGCTATACACCTACCGGCGATGGTAAATACAAAGTAAAGCTCACTGTGGGCAGCGCCAAATTCAGGGCCGACAGCCTGGGTAAAAGTACCAAGGTGCCCGTAGCCGATTACATGGATATCGGCATCTTTGGCGGCAGCGAGGCAAAAGGAAAAACGGCCGATAAAGAGCTGCTGCTGCAAAGAATAAAGATGGACCGTCCCGAAAAGACGTTCGAGTTTACTGTAAATGAAAAGCCGGTAAGCGCCGGGCTTGATCCTTACAACAAACTGATCGACCGCACGCCTGATAACAACACCTGGAAGTTTGGCAGCAAACCTCCTAAAGTCAATACTGATGCCAAAGAAGACCGTAGCACGATGAGGGCATCGGTCAATGTGGAAACTGATTAATTGATCATCATAAAACAAACAAGCTCCACTACAGCCCGGGCTTGTTTGTTTTATTGTTTATAAGAACACCTCTACAAAAAACACCTATGCACAAACCTATCTATCTCTTATTTATCGCGCTGGGTTTCTGCTCCTGCAGGCAAGAACTACCCGAATCTATTGCCTCTCCTGTTGCTGTCGACTCCACTGCTATTCTAACGGATAAACAGAATACCCTGAACGTAGGCGAAAACACCTCTTATGAAATTGATAGCTCCGGGATATTGATGTTTCCCCTAACCAACAAGACAAAAGAAAGAAAGGGAAGCAGCTATATAAGTAAGCGGGAATACAATAACTACTGGTGGAATATCATTTTCTGGAACAGCAAGACCGGCACTTATCATTTGCTTACCCGGGAGAAAATACTCATCGCTCCCAATAGCAATAATTCATTCAGCAATGAAGAGCGTATCGCTTTACCCCAGCCCTACCTGTTTTATCATGTGATCGCCGAAGATTACAATAAAGACAAAATACTTTCGGAGGAAGACCCGCTGTACCTCTACCTTTCCGATAAAAACGGGGATGCATTCAGGCGTGTTTCGCCATCGGGCTATCACCTGATCAGTTGGAAATTTATAGTGCCCTCCGGGAAGCTCCTGATGACCCTGAGAAAAGACAGCGATCAGAACAAAGTATTTGATGATAAGGATGAAATAACCCTCTTTGCCATGGAGCCGGGTAAAGAGGCCGAGGCAAAAGAAATATTTCCCGGCACCTTTAAAAATGAGTTGAAGCTATTGCATTATAAACATTGGGGACAATAAAATAACGCTTGCTGTATTCCTGTTTTTGTACAAAAAATCAGGGAAGAAAACAAGGCCGGTATATCAGAATTGGTTATCATTACAAAAAAATAACCCTCACGATGCAAAAACCTTCGAATGCTTTTATCGCCGCCTCCTGGATTGCCCTGGGAGCCGGCATGACAGGATTTCTGATCGGACTATGGAGAGCCGAAATGCAATTGAATGAAAAAGGATACTATTTTGCCGTTCTGATGTATGGCCTGTTTTCTGTTATTTCGGTACAGAAAAGCGTACGCGACAGGCTGGAAGGCATCCCGGTAACCGATATCTATTATGGCCTCAGTTGGTTTTCCACTATCCTGTCTATTGTTCTATTAGTAGTAGGCTTATGGAATGCCACACTATTGCCCAGCGAAAAAGGCTTTTACGCTTTTGCCTTCCTGCTGGCTTTATTCGGCGCTATTGCCGTACAAAAGAATACCCGTGATGCCCAGCAGGTGAATAAAGCGGCTGCTACGGAGAACAAGGCAGATCATGCTTAACCAACGACCATTGTCAAGTAGTAAACAGTATTCAGCACAAGTAAACGGACAGCCTCTCTGGCTGTCCGTTTACTTGTTAAGGCTACTTTCCCAATACCCCCACAAAGCGCTTGTTGGCTTATCCGTAGCAGATAACCCTTATTTGTCCGCAGATATGTAATAAAGGCGCTGCAGGAGTATTTTTCGACCTATTCTTGTATCTAAAACCGGCTTTCTATGAAACAGTTGCTCTTTCTGTGCATTGCCCTATATTTGTCGTTTAACGGATACGGACAAAAGAAGTCTCCATCACCACCTCAGACCGAAGCCGCTAAAGAAAAGCCGGCTTCCGACACCCGGCTCCGGAATACACACTGGAACCTTACGATCGATACTTCCGGCAATACCAAAACGCTGATTTTACGTAAGCTCAGGAATGGCGATCAGGCTGTGTATCTCATTCATTTTATCAATAAAAAAGAATTCGTGATGACCGTGAATATACCAGGCTGCAGCTTCAAAGCGACGGGGACTTATATACTGAATTTCATCGATGCCGGCACTAAAGATGTCATACAGCTTGGCACTTCCAATCTGCTATCGTTTAACCGGCAGGGAAAGCTTCCCCCCTGTGCAGAGCAAATAAAAGATCAGATTTCCGGTGGCTATTTTACCGGGTCTTATGATGAAGCCGAATTTATGCTTGAGACTGAACGGCCGGCGATCGGTATTCAATAGCAGCCATTAAGAAAATAGCCGACCGGCATACCTAAAAAGTGTATCCCTTCTCCGGACCTACCAGGGAAGACCCTCGTTTGTTTGTTAAGCCTGGTATGCCAACGGTTACCTTTTCCCATCCGGGGAATAAACAGGAAATCCCACTCCCATGATCGCAATCATTATCGGAGGCTCGGTGCTCCTGCAGATCGGTCTTTACATTTGGCTGCACAGGATCAAACATGGAAAGACTCTGATCTTGCTGTTTTTATTATTCTTGCTGTTCCTCCATCTGTACCTGTTACCCAGGATATTTTCCAGTGCGATGTTACCCTCGAGCGAAGAGCACTACGTATGCGGTTTAGCCGCAGTGGCTTATTACTTTGTATTCTGGATATTCGGCGCCGGGCTCACGCTCATCACCCATGTATGTTGTTTCCTGGTAGAAACGAGCCTCAGGATCCATAACACAAAGCCTTAACGGAGAAATAGTTTCCTGCGTTAAGGCTTGGCATTACTTAAAATAAGATTACAACGTGATCTTCAGCTTCAGTTCGTCCAACTGTACCGGGTTTACGGCCGAAGGGGCATCCAGCATCACATCACGGCCCGCATTGTTTTTGGGGAAGGCGATATAATCACGAATGGTTTCATCGCCGCCCAACAAAGCGCACAGGCGATCAAAGCCCAGGGCCAGCCCGCCATGCGGCGGCGCGCCATATTCGAAGGCACCCAGCAGGAAGCCGAATTTTTCCTGCGCTTCATGCTCGTCGATACCCAATGCCTCAAACATCTTCAATTGCAGGTCGCGCTGGAAGATACGGATCGAGCCGCCGCCTATTTCCGTCCCGTTCAGCACCAGGTCATAAGCATTGGCCAGGATATAAGGATATCTTTCTTTGTCCTGCATCCAGCTAATCTGGTCGGGCTTGGGCGAAGTAAAAGGATGGTGACGCGCTACCCAACGGCCGGCACCACCGCCGTCGTCGTTACTTTCGGCAAACTCCAGCAAAGGAAAGTCGATCACCCACAGCGGGCAATAAGTATCACGCTTACGCAGCCCCAAGCGGTTGCCCATTTCCAGGCGCAGCTCGCTCATGGCCTTACGGGTGCGGGAAGCAGCACCGGCAAGCACCAGGATCAGGTCGCCGGGTTGGGCATGGGCCGCTGCTGCCCATTGCTTCAATCGCTCTTCGTTATAGAATTTATCTACGGAACTCTTTAAAGTACCATCAGCATTGTATTTAACAAACATCAGGCCGGTCATGCCAATCTGCGGGCGCTTTACCCATTCGGTCAGCTCATCGGTCTGCTTACGGGTATATTCGCTGCAACCGGGTACGGCAATCGCCACCACATATTCTGCTTCGTCCATCACTTTAAATTCGGCGCCGCCTACCAGGTCTATTTCCGGATCTCCTTCGCTTAAAGAACCGGCCGGGGACTTTAGTTCTGCAAGCTTCATATCGAAACGCAGATCGGGCTTATCGTTGCCATAATACTTCATAGCATTGGCCCAGGTCATACGCGGGAAAGCTTCTGTAAACGTAACACCCTTCACATCTTCGAACACATGTTTGGTCAATCCTTCAAACATCTGCAATATATCTTCCTGCTCTACGAAAGCCATTTCACAGTCGATCTGGGTAAACTCCGGCTGGCGGTCTGCACGCAGATCCTCATCACGGAAACATTTCACGATCTGGTAGTAACGGTCGTAACCGCTTACCATCAGCAATTGCTTAAAGGTCTGCGGGCTTTGGGGCAAGGCATAAAACTGTCCTTCGTTCATACGGGAAGGCACTATAAAGTCGCGTGCGCCCTCGGGTGTGGATTTGATGAGGAAAGGCGTTTCTATATCATAAAAGCCTTTTGCATCCATATAATTACGCACCGAGCGGTTTACCCGGTACCGCAGCTCCAGGTTGCGTTGCAATACAGGGCGTCTCAGGTCCAGGTACCGGTATTTCATACGCAGCTCCTCTCCCCCATCTGTTTCTTCTTCGATGGTAAAAGGTGGCACAGCCGATTTGTTCAGTATTGTGTACTCCGTTACTGCGATCTCGATATCACCGGTTGGAATTTTGGCATTCTTGCTGCTGCGTTCGATCACCTTACCCGATGCCTGGATCACAAATTCGCGGCCCAGGGGCTGCTGATCTAGCTGCCGGGTCAAAGTTTCGTTGAACAGCAATTGCGTAATACCATAACGGTCACGCAGGTCAATAAAAGTGATGCTTCCAAACTTACGCAGGGTCTGCACCCAGCCTGCCAGGGTTACTGTAGTGTCAATATGTTCACTGCGGAGCTCGCCGCAATTATGGGTACGGTACATTTTATGTGTAGGTATTAGACTTTAGATGTTAGACTTTGATAGTAGACCTTAGATATTAGGAACCCAGGCTAATCCAGGGTTGAAACATCCATTGGTTACGGGTTGCGAAGATAATGATTTAGCAAGGATTTTGCAGGCCGGGAACCGGGACGATAGTATATCGTTTTTGACTATTTTTAATTTGGCAAACAGTCCCGCGGTACAATTGTTATTTATTCCAGGCCAAAGTGCCCTGTAAAGCCATCGGCTGAATCGTGCGGGTACCGCTTCAAGGCAAGGCCGGCAATGATTCTGGGTGCATTGCCCGTTTAAGGATTCATAATATTGTGGAAAAATTTTGCGTAACCGAATGGTTACTCATATATTTGTAACCGAATTGTTACAGAAGAACAATTGTACCACTTAACAAAATTTCAAAATCTAAAAAAATGAAACAGGAACCTTTTGTAATCGAGAGAACCTACAATGCCCCCGTAAGCAAGGTTTGGAAAGCCATTACCGACAAGGACCAGATGAAGCAATGGTACTTTGATATCGCTGCCTTTAAACCGGAACCCGGCTTTGCCTTCAGCTTTACGGGACAAGGATCGAAAGGAGAAGATTACGTACATCTCTGCGAGGTTAAGGAGGTGATCCCCAACCGGAAGCTTAGCTATAGCTGGCGCTACCGCGGCTATGAAGGTAGTTCCGTGGTTACGTTTGAGCTGTTTGAAGAAGCGGGAAAAACCCGGCTTAAGCTGACCCATGAGGGATTGGAAAGCTTCCCGAAACATCCGGATTTCGCCGTAGAAAGCTTTACCAAAGGCTGGACAGAGCTTATAGGTAAGCACCTCAAAGAATTTGTAGAAGCGGCGTAACCGCTATTGATGTGCTTTCTGTATTTGTTTTCGCGTAGTACTTTTCATGCTACGCGAAAACAAATTTGTCCCTTGTTGTAAGCTATTTAGCCGCGGCCCTTAAGCTCTTCCAACATTTTCTGGAAGGTTTCTTTATCATTGGCCCAGCCCAGGCTGCTGATTCCGGACCAGGACAGCAGGAAATCGTGTATGCTGCCGTAATACACTTCTATATCGTCGGTAGTGATGATACGGATAATTCCTTCGTCCGAAACCTGTAAAGAGAAAAGGTATTGCCTGTCCTTCTGCAAGCCTTTATCATCGGTAAGCGCGGTCGCTGTAATTAGTTGTGTTGTCATATCTGTTGCAAAAGTAAAAGCAGGCAAAATTAAGAGGCTATCGTCTAAATCTCCAGCGTAGGCTTCATCTTTTTAATCACTTTTTTGCCCAGCTTCATAAAAGGGATCTCGATACAGTAATGCAAACCGCTCGCCAGAATAATAGTGAGGGTAAAGCATACCGCCGCCGTAACAAGCAAAGCGCTTACAGCCCCCGGGAACAATGGCAATATCCGGCTTTCCCAATAATCGCCCATAGCACATACCAATACCCAATGCACCAGGTATATACCATACGATATCTTCCCGATGTACACGAGAAAAGGCAGTTGGAAAATGCGTCGCAGCTTTGAATAGTGGATAAGGCAAATGATAAAAGTAAAGGAAGCCAGGCCCGAAAGATAGAAGAAGTCAAGCCTCAGGAAGTCGAGCGTATAATGTAAAGTAGAACCGCCGATAGGAAATATTTTGGTCCAGTAGCGCATCGAGAACATAGGAAGGGCTAGTATAATAATCGGGTACCGGTAACGATACCACCAGGTACCTTTTATCGCCTCCGAATTATATGTCGAGAAATGTGCAGCGATAAACAAGCCCAAAGCAAAGTGGAAAAGGAATATACCTGTCACATAGGCCATAGCAACGCTCGTCCAGATGAACCAGGGAACCAGCCTTTTGTTTTGTTTGGCAATAACCACCAGGAAAGGCATCAGGAAGGAATAAAGCAACTCGTAGGAAAGGGTCCAGCCTGCGCCATAAAAAACATTGTGTCCCCTGATCAGCAAAAACTCCTCCCAGAACTGCTGTTTGTTGTGTATAAAGACATCTACCAGGTTGGCAGCATTAAGGGCATAACGGTTAGCATAAAGAATGCCTGCCAGCAAAGCCACCCAGAAACCCGGATAGATGCGGAAGATACGGGCCACGTAAAACTTCCCGATATCCAGCTTTTTACCCAATTGCAGGTAAGGATAAGACAATACCATGCCACTCAGGACAAAGAAAAAAGATACGGCATCATTGGCATTGATTAAAACGGAGGTAGCCTGGACCACGGTCTTATCCGCATACTTCCAATTGATCAGATGCCCGAACATCACCATTAAAGCTGCAATACCTCTTGCCGAGTCAAGATAGTCCAGTCGTTCCGTCTTATTGATGTCACTCATTCTTAAAATTTCCCGAAAATAATGAATCCCTTTCAATAAAAGGCCTGCTAACCTGCATCTTGCGAAACAAATCAAAATCCCTGCAGCACCATAAAGCATGCCCCTTCGCTGGCCTTATCCCAGGCACGGGCCCAAAAACAAACCTTGCAGTCAAACAGCTATCGATATACCGCGAGTATCGGCATTAAAAAAGAGACTGTCTTACGACAGTCTCTTCTCTATAAATAAGATTGACTTATTATTTTACGATTTCGGTAACCTGACCGGCACCTACTGTACGGCCACCTTCGCGGATAGCGAATTTCAGACCTTTGTCCATCGCGATTGGAGCGATCAACTTAACAGACAGGGAAACGTTATCACCAGGCATTACCATCTCAACGCCTTCTGGCAACATACACTCACCAGTTACGTCCGTAGTACGGAAGTAGAACTGAGGACGGTATTTGTTGAAGAACGGAGTGTGACGGCCACCTTCATCTTTACCCAGTACATAAACCTCACCTTTAAATTCAGTGTGTGGTGTAATGGATTTAGGAGCGCAGATAACCATACCACGACGGATGTCTTTTTTATCGATACCACGCAGCAGCAGACCAGCGTTGTCACCAGCTTCACCACGGTCAAGAAGTTTTTTGAACATCTCAACACCAGTACAGGTAGAAGTCAGAGGAGAATCATTGAAACCAACGATTTCAACGTTGTCACCTACAGTGATCACACCACGCTCGATACGACCTGTAGCAACAGTACCACGACCAGTGATAGTGAATACGTCTTCTACAGACATCAGGAATGGTTGATCAACCGGACGTGGAGGCAATGGAATGTATTCATCCACAGCGTTCATCAGGTCTTCGATAGCTTTAACACCAGCAGGTTCACCGTTCAGACCTGCCAGAGCAGAACCTTGGATGATTGGTGTGTTATCACCGTCAAATTCGTTTTTGCTCAGCAGTTCACGGATTTCCAGCTCAACCAGCTCAAGGATCTCAGGATCATCAACCAAGTCAACTTTGTTCATGAATACTACGATACGAGGTACACCTACCTGGCGAGCCAGCAGGATGTGCTCTTTAGTCTGAGGCATTGGACCGTCAGTAGCAGCAACTACAAGGATAGCGCCGTCCATCTGAGCAGCACCGGTAATCATATTTTTCACATAGTCAGCGTGACCTGGACAGTCAACGTGAGCATAGTGACGATTAGCTGTTTGATATTCTACGTGTGCAGTGTTAATAGTGATACCACGCTCTCTTTCTTCAGGAGCGTTATCGATCGCATCATAATCTTTCTTCTCTGCCAAACCTTTATTAGCCAAAACGTTGGTAATAGCGGCAGTCAATGTAGTTTTACCATGATCGACGTGACCAATGGTACCAATGTTTACGTGGGGTTTCTCCCTCTTAAAGGTCTCTTTTGCCATTGTTATTTTCTTTTTTAAAAGAAGTTTTTGTAATATAGATTGTAAAAAAATTTACCAAATTCTATGAGCTGTTGAGCAGGATTGAACTGCCGACCTCTTCCTTACCAAGGAAGTGCTCTACCACTGAGCTACAACAGCATTTTGAATTGTTAAATGGCTGGCTTTGCTAAATTGTTTTAATCAGAAATAACAATTACAACCATTTATCAATTCAACAATTCTATTCTGAGCGGAAGACGAGTCTCGAACTCGCAACCTATAGCTTGGAAGGCTATCGCTCTACCAATTGAGCTACTTCCGCGTTTAGGGAGCAAATAAAAATCTGCTCCCGTACCATTGAAAAAGTGGGCAGAGTAGGATTCGAACCTACGTACTCGCGAGAGAACAGATTTACAGTCTGTCGCCTTTAACCACTCGGCCATCTACCCGATTAAATGTTGAATTTCAGATTTTAAATTTTGACCAGTAAAATCTGAAATTCAAAATTCATCACTTAAAATTACGAAAGAGCCACTTGCCGGGATCGAACCAGCGACCTACTGATTACAAATCAGTTGCTCTACCAGCTGAGCTAAAGTGGCCTTTTTTAAACGTTTTTACAAAGAACTGATCCCTTTAGCGTCGTTCGATATTGTTGTACCGTTTGCTTTGGGATTGCAAAGGTAGGGATGTATTTTGAATTAACAAGAAACTTCTAAAGTTTTTTTCAAAAATATTTTTCCCTCATAAGTTTCGGAGAACAAAGCGGTTGTCCCACTATGCCTCTACGCTTTTTTCACAAAAGTAAATGTATTTTTGACCGCTTTTTATTGCGGCCTTATGATCCATAAAATTCTCTCCGATAAACCTTCCAAAGTCTTCCTTGCCCTTACCGCCTTTTTTGTAGCCAACGCCCTTATTGCAGAATGCATCGGGGGCAAGCTGTTTTCGCTGGAACAATTCCTCGGCCTTCCCGTTTCCCACTTTACTTTGTTCGGGGAACCTGGCTTGTCTTATACCCTTACTTGCGGCGTACTGCTATGGCCGCTTGAATTTATCCTTACCGATATCGTGAACGAATACTTTGGTCCCAGGGCCGTAAAAAGGATATCCTACACAGCCGTTATCCTGATTGCTTACGCCTTCCTCATGTTTTACGTGGCTATAAGAGTGCCGGCAGATCAGGATTTTTGGATAGGCAGTAAGGCGGCCGAAGGGGTGCCCGATATGCAAAAAGGTTTTTCGGCTGTATTCGGGCAAGGGATGTGGATCATTTTTGCGAGCATTGTCGCCTTCCTTTTTAGCCAGATTGTGGATGTCTTCGTGTTTCACAGGATCAAGAAAAAAACAGGCGAAAAGCATGTCTGGCTAAGGGCTACAGGCTCTACTCTGGTATCCCAGCTTATCGATAGCTTTATCGTTTTGTTCATCGCGTTCAAAATAGGAGCCGGCTGGAGCTGGCAAAGGGTTATCGCCATCTGCATGGTCAACTATTCTTATAAAGTGGTTATGGCGATTGCACTTACACCGCTGATCTACCTGCTCGAAGCCGTCATCGAAAAATATGTGGGCAAAGCCAAGGCCATGCAGATGAAAAGGGCTGCCATGGGCAAAGAGGAAGAATAAGCTTCCCGGGCCAAAACATTTTTTGATACCTTGATTTCCCTTTTTTACCTTTAGCCCGATGTATTACCGACGAAAAATCATATTCATTTTATTACTGCTAAGTACCTTGTTATGCGCGCCACGGCTATGGGCGCAGACCAGTACTTCCAATACGGAACAGGTGCAGGACGAAGGCGATACTTACGAAGAAGATACGACGCAAACAGCCGAAACATCGGCACCTGGAAAGGAAACAGCTTATAGCGAAGAGGATTACGCAAATGAGTATGCTGAAAACGAAGAGCCGGGTATCGTCTTTAGCAAGCCGGCATCGTCATTACCGCAAAAAGACAGGGGCATATCCGCCGCACAATGGCAAAAACTAACCAACGACCCCGCATTTCAATACGAGGAACAGAAAGAGGAGATAAAGCAGGAGGAAGACTCCGCCTGGCTGCGTTTTTTTGAATCCCTGTTTAAATTCCTGGGGTCATTTGCAGGCAAAGCATTGATCATCGGCCTTGTTGCATTATTGGTTATCTATATCATATTCCGGGTGTTCCAACTGAAAGGCAATATCTTTTTTGCAAAAAAGGACAAGAAGATCAGCAATGCGGACCAGGACGAATTATCCGACCATTTTATCCCGGAAAGTTGGGAGCAGGTAATACAGAATGCCGCTGCAGCAGGCAATTACAGGCTTGCTGTACGACACTGCTACCGCTACCTGCTCAGCATGCTCCAGGATAAAGAAGTGATCCGGTACCAGACAGCCAAAACCAATTACCAGTATGCTTATGAGTTAACAGGAACCAACCTGTATCAACCCTTTATGCAACTAACCCGTGGTTACGAGTATGTATGGTATGGCGGCTTTCCCATTGGCAAAGAAAGGTTTGAAGCCTATTATGAACAGATAACCGGAATTAAAAAAGACCTGCTTTAACCGCTGAAACTATGGCTTTACCGCTTACACGCGCTTTATATGTATCCTTCAGCTTATTGCTGGCTGGCCTGCTGCTGGCTGGTTGTGGTGAAAAAGCACGCAAGAAAACCGACTGGACCATAGACCTGGGCCTGACCGCCAAAAAACCTTATAGCCTGTACCTCACTTACCAAAGCCTGCCCTTACTGTTTCCCGGCGTCGAAACCGAAAAGTTAAAGGACAATTACCGCCTCAGCAATTTTGGATATAAGCTGCGGAAGAATAAAGGGAAATCGATGCTCGTAATGATAGGCCTTGAAACCCGCTTTGCCACCGATGAAATTGACTCTCTGCTTTCCTTTGTATCGGATGGGCACCAGGTATTCCTTTCGGCTAACCGCTTTGACGAAGAATTACTGAACCGGTTGCAGCTAACCCAATCCTTTCAGACTTTTTCGGGTAATGAAAAAGTAGAAGGGGGGCAAACACAAAAGATATTGTTGAAGGACAAAAACAACAACGCCCTACCCTTTTCCTATACCTCTAAAGATCGTAGCATTTACGGGTATTTCGGGAGCAAGGATACCATCAATGCCCCCTTCTTTACCTTAGGTACCAACGAAAAGAATAATCCCGATTGCATCATATTCTTTATCGGTAAAGGGAAATTGTTCCTGCATGCGGCGCCCCTGGCTTTTTCCAACCATTTCCTGCTGCAACAGAACAACAGGAATTACCTGAATACCCTGTTCGGCTATGTACCCGACGAGCTGAGCAATGTATATCTTTACTCCTACAATTACCGGGAGATAACAGAATCGGATTGGTCGGTGATCTGGCGCAACAAAGCCACCCGTACCGCTTTACTCCTGGCCTTACTGGCACTCCTGGTCTTTGTTTTGTTTGAGATGAAACGGAGGCAAAAGATCATACCGATCATAGCACCCGTGGAAAACTCTTCGGTGGCCTTTGCCGAAACCATTGGCCGCCTGTATTACAACAAGAAGAACCACACCAATCTTTCGGAGAAAATGGTACAACACTTCCTGGATTTCGTACGGAACAATTATTACCTCAATACCAATTTGCTGGACGAAGAATTTGTACAGCATCTGGCTGCCAAATCGGGGAACAACATTGCCCAAACAGATACTTTAGTTCATACCATCAAAGAAGTGCAACGGGGCGTGAAAGCCGACGAAGCCTTCCTTTACTCATTATACAACCAAATTCAGCAGTTTTACCATGGAAAATGAAGAGCTTAATACAGCGCATAACGAACTTAATACGGAAAACCATACCCCCGATGCAGCAAGCCAGGAACCGGTACCCGAAAAGGCGGCAGGCATTTCCTCTTTTGCACCAAGGATGGATCTGCATCCAATGCAGGTGATCACGGATCGTATCAAAGATGCGACGGCACGTATTATCGTAGGGCAGCACGAAACCATTGAACTGTTGCTTGCAGCATTACTGGCCGATGGGCATGTGCTGATCGAAGGCGTACCCGGCGTGGCCAAAACCCTGATGGCCAAAACCCTTGCCAGGCTTATCAACGCCGACTTCAGCCGTATCCAGTTCACACCCGACCTTATGCCTTCCGATGTGGTGGGTACCAGCGTCTTTAATCCCCAGGAAGCACGCTTTACCTTCCGGCAGGGGCCTGTGTTCAGCAATATCGTGCTCATCGATGAGATCAACAGGGCCCCTGCCAAAACCCAGGCAGCACTGTTTGAAGTGATGGAAGAAAGACAAGTTACGGTAGATGGTCATACCTATAAAATGCAACCGCCGTTTATTGTGCTGGCTACCCAAAACCCTGTAGAGCACGAAGGTACCTACCGCCTGCCCGAAGCCCAACTGGACCGTTTCCTGTTCAAGATCAACGTGGGCTATCCTTCCATCGATGAAGAAACCCGTATCCTTACAGAGCATCATCAGCAAAAAGGAAGACTCCTGCTGGAAGACCTGCAACCTGTGATTAGCCAGCAGGAGCTAAGCGAATGCCGCGCCCTGGTGCAAAAAGTACATATAGACACCAAACTGATAGAGTTTATAGCCAGGCTTACCGTATCCACCAGGAGCGACCGTTCCCTGTACCTTGGCGCTTCGCCCAGGGCTTCCCTGGCACTGCTGAATGCCTCAAAGGCCATAGCAGTATTGCGGGGCAGGGATTTTGTTACACCGGAAGATATTTTATACATCGCGCCTTCGGTATTGCGCCATCGCGTAGCCTTAACACCCGAAAGAGAGATGGAAGGTGCAACAGCGGATGATGTATTGAAACAGCTGATCGCCAAACTGGAAGTTCCGAGATAATTTTTTTAATTTTTTATTCAAAAAACGATAGTTATGTCCCTTGATTTTGATTGGTCCCGCTTTGCAGTCCGTATCGATGTGAGGGCTTCCAAAGAAGCTATTTACGAAGCCTGGACCAGCCAGGAGATGTTGGAACTCTGGTTTTTAAGACTGGCCGAGTTCACTGCCCCCAATGGAACAGTGAGAGGCCGGTTTGAGAAGATCGAAAAAGGAGATACCTATAAATGGCTCTGGCATGGTTATCCCGATAATACGGCAGAGTACGGAACTGTACTTGAAGCAGACGGAAACATTTTCCGTTTCAGCTTTGGCAAGGCAGGCATTTGTACCATAAGCGTAAGTGAGATAGAAGGTGAAAATGTAATAGAGTTGGTACAAAGCGAGATACCTACCGACGACAAAAGTAAACACCAGTTCCATGTAGGCTGCCAAGTGGGCTGGACCTTTTACTTTGCCAACCTGAAATCGATGCTCGAAGGCGGCCTGGACCTGAGAAACAGGAACGAAAAGCTACGCAGCATGATCAACTCTTAGGTTGATCGGCGAAAAGTATCTGCGATAATCTGCGGAAAAATTTCCTCCAATATCAAGTCTATGCCATACGATACCCAACTCGCCGACCGTGTACGGCAATACCTGCAGCAGCAGCCCGGCTTACCCGTAGAAGAGAAGACCATGTTCAGCGGGCTGGCCTTTATGGTAGATGGTAAGATGTGTGTGAACGTAAGCGGCGACAGACTTATGTGCCGCTTCGATCCTGCCCTCGACGAAACCCTGGCCGAGCAACCCGGCTACGAACCCATGATCATGCGCGGGAAAACACTCAAAGGCTATTGTTACGTATCGTCCGAAGTGCTGCACACCGCCAAGGCGCTGAAGTATTGGATAGATCTTTGCCTGGCCTATAACCCGGAGGCCAAAGTGTCAAAGAAAAAGAAGGGATAGATTTATTTCGCTCCACTTAACTACGCCCTGGTTCGTGTCCTCATGAACCAGCACAAAACAACAGATATACCCCAAAATAAATCCATACGAAATTAGGGACCTTTTCCATATACCTTTTGGCTCAGAATTTGCAGGTCAAGGTATGCCCCTCATCTAATCGAATCCACACCGCTTACGTCAAATTAATGGCACTTACGCCAACATCTTTCTAATTACAGCCAAAAACTGTAATTTAGACCCATATCATGTTACTTCAAACGTAACATGACCACCAACCAACCAATAAACCAGTACTGCAATGATCCCTTACTTCTTTGAGCGAGTTATTGGAAATTTTTTCCCAATAGCCCATAAGCAAGTGGTAGGAAACCATATAATCCAAGCGGCTCTACAACTTACCTCCGACAGCGGTGTGCAAAGGCAAGATCTTATTGGTAAAAGTTTCGATGGGCATAGCGTTGATAGTAGCTGTGCTTTAGGTGGCTTTTACCAACCAAGACTAAACCACACTAATGAGCCGACCAATCCTATTTGGACCTATAGAAGGCATAGAAGAAGGCCATATATTTAAAAACCGAAAAGAGATGATGCCTTCCAGTTTTCATCGAAACTGGGCAGCGGGCATTGATGGTAATAGCACCGATGGTGCTGCTGCTATCGTATTATCGGGCGACTATGAGGACGATAAAGATAATGGCGATGAGATTATATATACCGGCGCCGGTGGCAATGATCCTAGTACGGGCAAGCAAACGAAGGACCAAAACTGGGACAGGGGCAATGCCGGCCTGCGGATAAGTATGGATAGAGGCCTGCCAGTAAGGGTAGTTAGAGGTAGCTACCATAAGTCTCCCTATTCGCCTGCTTCTGGCTATCAATATGCTGGCTTGTATAGCGTGATGGAAGCTTGGGAAGAGACAGGTAAAAGTGGCTACAAAATCTGTAGATTCAGACTGGAATATAGTGGTCAAAACCAAGAAAGGAAAACACCAGAAGAAATAGAGCGTAGCTCTAACGGAAAGTCCACACAACGCAGGGAAGGAACCATTTTACGTATTGTAAGAGATACTAAAATGGCATGTGAGATTAAGAAGCTCTACGATTACAAATGCCAAGTATGTGGGGACACCATACATACCCCGGGAGGTGGCCGGTATGCTGAGGGCGCTCACGTAAAACCGTTAGGTAGACCACACGATGGCGATGATAGCAAAGACAATCTTATTTGTCTTTGTCCTAATCATCATGTCATGTTTGACAAGGGATCGTTTTCGATTAATGATGATTTGGCATTAATTGGCACAGTAGCCGGTAAACTCATCCTTCATCAAAAGCATACGCTTAATAAAGTAAATTTGCAGTATCACCGTAAAACGCATGGATATCATTAAAGTCGTTTGTGGCATCATTTTCAAGGAAGATAAGATTTTCCTTTGTCGAAGAAATGCGCTCAAATCGTTAGCTGGTTATTGGGAGTTTCCGGGCGGTAAGGTAGAGACTAATGAAACAGAAGAAGCATCTTTGTACCGAGAGCTCTTGGAAGAATTAGGTATGAAAGTGACGATAGATAAGTACTTCCACTCGGTGGTGCACACTTACGACACCTTCACTATTGAGCTCATCGCTTACCTCTGCCAGTTTCAGGAGGCCACCTATATCTTTACCGATCATGATCGGTACGAATGGGTAGATAAGCACGAATTGCTTCATTGGCAGTTGGCCCCTGCAGATATTCCCATTGCTCGGGAGCTGATAAAGTACTGACATATTCCCTGACACCTCATACAAAAGCCACAAACAGACGCTTGCGGCTTTTGTTCTTTTATAGTAACTGTGGCGGATAGAATCGTTTCCTTCGAAAATGTCTATTTACTTTCTTCGTGGTATTCCATTTCCGTATTGATCTTCCAAAGGTTCTCTTTATCCTTACTATCAGCAATAATGTTATCTACGGCCACCATTGCCGTAAGCATGGAGTGATCGCTGTTGTTGTACTTATGCATCCCGTTTCTACCAACCAGGAAAAGATTAGAGAAACGATTCAGCTCCGTTTTCAGCTCATCGAACCGGTCGTAAGTGCCGAAATAGGCCGGGTAAGCCTTTTCCATACGCAATACGGTACTGTCTCTTACATCTGCAGCATCAATAATACCGATCTGTTCCAGTTCACTGATGGCAAATTCTTTTAAAAGGCCATCTTCCATATTCCATAGCTTATCACCTTCATTACAAAAATACTCCATCCCGATCCATACCTTACTGGGATCGGACACCATAAAAGGGCTCCAATTATTGAATACCTGCAAGCGGCCTACCTTTACCTCACGCTCCTGGATATAGATCCAGTTATCGGCTACCGTATTTCCGGAACCGGCAGGCTTACTTTGATCCTTGCGTATCTTCAGCTTGTCCATAAGCAAGCCCACGGTAATAAAATCCCGGTACAAAAGCCCTTGTGCAATCTCCCTGGCCGCCTGAGGCAAGACAGGACTGAAACCGCCTACCAATTGCTTTACCGGCATCGTACTGAAAAAGTAATCGCAGGAAACATATTCTTCCTTACCCGTAAGCAGATCCTTGATGGTAGCCCCTACAATACGCCCCTGCTCGTGGTGCATTTGCTGTACTTCGCAATTCATCCTCATCGTACCGCCGCGCTCCTGCACCTGGCGGGCTACTTCTTCCCACATTTGCCCGGGTCCGTACTTGGGATAAAGAAACTTTTCAATAAGGCTTGTTTCCGTACCTTTTTGCCTTATATCACTCCCTGTATCCTTTTGTTTCTTTTGCTGCTTGAGCGCGTGCTTGATGGCCTGGGTAATGCTTAGCCCCTTGATGCGTTGCGCTCCCCACTCCGGTGCTATCTTTTTACAATCGATGCCCCATACTTTTTCGGTATAGTCTTTAAAAAAAGTAAGGTATAGTTCCTTTCCAAAACGGTTGATCATAAAATCTTCCAAAGAAAGTTCCTGTTTAATGGGCGCTATCCGGGCTTTTACATAAGAGCAGAAAATTTTCGTGGTGCGCAGCAGGCCAAGCCCTTTAAGGGTTTCCGCCGAAAGTTGCACGGGGTAGTTAAAAAATCTTTTCAGGTAATAAATCCGGGAAAGCCTTTCCCTGACCAGCATAACCAGGTCTTCCTGCTGGTCATCAGCAAAAGGAAACTGTTCCCGTTCGAGTACACGTTCTTTATTCTGATAATGTATATGCAATGCATCGGTACTTTTGTCTTGTACAGGCATAATCTTAAGCCACCAGTTCATTACCCTGTCGGATTTGGAAAAAAAACGGTGACCGCCTATATCGATCCGGTTATTCTTATAATTTACGGTTTTGCTTATTCCTCCTATATCATTACTCTTTTCAAAAATGACAGGGATAATATCCGTTCTTTCCAGCAATTCGTAAGCTGCCGTAAGGCCAGCCGGTCCTGCACCGGCAATAAGCGCTATTTTTTTTTGTTCGGGGCGTGTGTGTTGCATATAATTCATTGAAGATCGTTCTATCGTGTTTCTGTTTCTTTGCTTTTATCCAGCACTTGGTCTAAAAAGTAGAAGGGAAGGCCGAAGCCAATGATAAAAAGGAGTGTTACATACCTTAAAACAATAGGCGATGCAAAAGTGCTGAAGGCCATATCGGCGCCCAGAAAAAGGTACCACAGCATAACCGGGACTACAAAAGCGAGGCTCCAGGAGCCTTGGCGTTTGCGGCATTTCCATAAATAAGCCAAAGGGACTACCAGGCAAAACAACAACAGTATTGCATGAAATGCAGCATAAGGGTACATCAGCTTTTCCTGTACTCCAGGTACAGCCGCATGCAATTTGTTTTCCTTTAAATGTAGCCACTTGCTGGTCATTGGGGTCATCTCACTTTTACCTACATCATATTCACCCATAACCTCGGGCGGCGGTACTATGTAGGTGATAAAATTGGGCATCAGGTAGTGACGGAAGAACAATCCCGGGTTTCTTTTCACGATATGCCAGCCATATTCGTTATAAACAGGCGCTACATAATACCATCCCGGCAAATAAGAGATTCTATGGGTATTGATATAATAAAACAAATACTTCTTCAATGGACTGTTCTTGTCCCATAAAAATACGGCCAAAGGGGTATTATCCTTCTCTATCTGACGCTGGTAATCTATATCTATTGAATCGATAAAATGCTTTGTAAACTGATCCAATAACTTAAGCTCCGGATCATCAAAATCTTCTGTTTTTATATCCGCTTTTTTATAGATCAGCAAGGCATTACTGGCCATTTGCCAACCGCTAAAGCCGGCAAACACATTAGCTCCCGTAGTCTCGTAATTGGTTCTTTTTACATTCGTGTAAGCATTAAATATCAAAAGGAAAGAAGCAAAAATACCCGTGAGCTTGTAGGGAAGTTTCATTCCCGGACTAAACAGGAAAACAAAGCCTGTAATTACGGGATAATAAAGTGCATTATACCTGATCTGGAAACTGGCGTAAAGGAAAAAAAGCTGGACTACCAGGCTCCACCATTGTTTCCGCTTGATGATCCAGAGGAACAAGGTAAACCAAATGGCGCTAAAAGCGATAAAGATGGCATCAGCCTGAATTATATTGGCCAATACTATCAGACAGGGATTGAGCGTAACAAACAACCAGGAACAAAACTTGATTCTTTTGCTTTTAAACCGGTACAGGTAGTCAACGGTAAAAAAGCTGAACAAAGCGGCTAGTACAAGCACAAAATACTGCAGGGCAACAGTAGCATAATGGCTACCTGCAACATCGTGAATAATCTGCAGAAAACGGGAATAGCCAAATGGCCTGTAATAAGACTTATTATTAGTAACTGCTGCATAAATATAACTCTGTCCATCGCCCCAAATATCAGGAAGGGGGTAACAATATTTGTAAGCAATAAACAGGATGATATTAAGGAGCAGTCCCGCAAGAAAATATTTCCTGTTTACCGGCGTGTTCCATACATGTTGTATAAAATTAATAGAACCTGCTTTTTCCGCAGGTGCAGGTAATTCCGGTTGCTCTATTTTTTTTACTGGCGGGACAGTGGCATTAGTTCTGATTCCAGGCTTAACAGTCATTTAAGAAGATTATAAGCTTATGATGAATTAAGGATGTCAAAACCCTTAAGTATCATTGAGATAATTTTTATTTCCATATTATTACTTTTGTGGAAACAATATTTTCCCTTTTATAAACAATCATTATTTAGCACTGCGCGTCAATACCCGGCGCTGGATGCGGAAAACACAAAAAGCAAAACCCGCTGACCCATACGAATAAGCAATTTGAGCCCTGGAAGTAACCCAGTACATGCGGACAAGGCTCACCTTTGTGTCGTTAAATCATAAATCAGAGACAAATGACAAAGATTGCAACAGTAAGCCTGGGTCAGAATGGCCCGATCGTCTCCAAACTGGGATTAGGATGCATGCGCATGTCACCGGTATGGGGAGGCCCCTCCAGGGACGAACAGGAAAGCATAGCCACCATTCAGGAGACCCTGGACAGTGGTATTAATTTTCTGAATACCGGCGACTTTTATGGCAGCGGCCACAATGAGCTGCTTATAGGCAAAGCCATCAAGGGCAGGCGTGATGATGCGTTCATCAGCGTGAAGTTTGGTGCGATCTTTTATGGTAGTCAATGGCTCGGTCTGGATTTAAGACCCATTGCCATCAAAAATTTCATCAACTATTCTTTGACCCGCTTAGGCATTGACACCATCGATCTTTATCAGCCCTGCAGGCTGGACGACAGCGTCCCGGTAGAAGATGTGATCGGTACCGTCGCCGACCTGATCCGGGAAGGCAAGGTGCGTTACCTGGGCGTATCGGAGATCAATGCCCAACAGCTACGCAAGGCTCATAGCGTATACCCGGTAAGCGCATTGGAGATCGGTTACTCCCTGGCCGACCGGCAGATAGAGCAAGACCTGCTGCCCACGGCAAAAGAGCTGGGTATAGGCGTGGTGGCATTTGCCAATACCGCCGAGGGCCTGCTCACCGGCCAGATGAAAGCCCCGCTGGCAGCAGGCGACTACCAAAATCACTTCTCCCGTTTCCAGGGCGATAACCTGGTCAGAAACCTGGAGAAAGTAGAAGTATTAAAACAGATGGCCCGGGAAAAGGGATACACCCCCACCCAACTGGCCATCGCCTGGGTGCATGCGCAGGGTGACCATATTATGCCCCTGGTGAGCATGAGTCAGCGCTCCCGGTTACCGGAAAACATACAAGCCATGAGCATCGGATTCACTCCCGAAGAAATGGCTACCCTCAACACCCATTTCGCGCCGGGTGCGATCCTGGGAAGCACTTACCTGCAGCGATAGCCCATGCTTTTTAATACCTTTACGCAGTGATGCAACCATCTGAAATTATACCGGGCGTGATCTTTCATGCTTACCTGTCGGCAGAACGCAAGGAAAGGGCGGGCTTCCTCCTGCACAATACACTGGTGCTGCAGGTTTCGGGACAATTTACCCTCGAAACGGCTAAGCAGAAGATTTCCATGCGGGGCGGTGAAATGCTGCTGGTCGGCAAAAATCAGCTGGGCCAGATCACCAAGACCCCGCTGCCCGGCGAGGATTATGAAACCATAGTCATTATATTGCAGGAAGACCTACTGCGGAAGATCGCCCTGGAAGAGCAGATACAGACGCAGCAGAAATATATGGGCCCGCCCAATATCCTTATTCCCCGCAACGATTTCCTGGCCGGTTATTTTCAATCTATCATACCTTATGTCCGTAATCCCGGAGAAAAAGTAACTACGGCCATGGGTCTTTTGAAAGTGAAAGAAGGAGTGCAATTACTGCTGCATGCGATGCCTGGCCTCCGTAATTTTTTGTTCGACTTTTCGGAGCCGCATAAGATAGACCTGGAGCGGTTCATGCAAAGTAACTTTCATTTCAATGTCCCGGTAGAGAAATTTGCGCAGCTCACGGGAAGAAGCCTTGCGGGGTTTAAACGTGATTTTCAGAAAACATTTGGCAAAGCGCCCAGGCAGTGGCTGCTGGAACGCAGATTGACAGAGGCAAGGCATCTCATCGAAAAGAAGGACAGGAAACCCTCTTCCTTTTATCTTGACCTGGGGTTTGAAAGCCTTTCTCATTTTTCCTATTCCTTTAAAAAGCAGTTTGGCAAAGCGCCTTCCGAATGGGTGGTTTTAAAGAAACCGGAATGATATAAAAGCGATGGCCGCAATCTGAAGATTGCGGCCATCGCTTTTATTAAATACTTAGGACTATAAAATTAAGCCAGGGTAATTTCTTTATCCAAATACACATCCTGAATGGTGTTCAGCAAGGCTACACCTTCGTTCATAGGTTTCTGGAAAGCTTTACGGCCACTGATCAATCCCATACCACCAGCACGTTTGTTGATTACCGCAGTAGTTACTGCTTCGGCCATATCGGAAGCGCCTTTGGATTCGCCACCGGAGTTGATCAGACCGGCACGGCCCATATAGCAATTGGCCACCTGGTAACGGCACAGGTCGATCGGATGATCTGTAGTCAGTTTACCATATACATCTTTATGGGTTTTACCGAAGTTAAGGGCGGTATAACCACCATTATTGGTTGGTAATTTCTGTTTGATGATATCGGCCTGGATTGTTACGCCAAGGTGGTTGGCCTGAGCGGTAAGATCGGCAGCAGTATGGTAATCTACACCATCTTTCTTAAAGTTATTGTTGCGCAGGTAGCACCATAATACGGTAGCCATACCCAGCTCATGTGCATATTCGAAAGCTTTAGCTGTTTCGATGATCTGGTGGTGGCTTTCCTCGGAACCGAAATAGATAGTGGCCCCTACCGCAGTAGCGCCCATATTCCAGGCATCCCTGATAGAGCCAAACATGATCTGGTCGAAGCGGTTAGGATAAGAGATAAATTCGTTATGGTTGATCTTTACGATGAACGGGATCTTGTGCGCGTATTTGCGGGCTACAGCACCCAATACGCCGTAAGTGGAAGCAACGGCATTGCAACCGCCTTCCATAGCCAGTTTCACGATATTTTCAGGATCAAAATAAATAGGATTGGGAGCGAAAGAAGCGCCGGCGCTGTGCTCGATACCCTGATCAACAGGAAGGATAGACACATAACCGGTATCGGCAAGACGACCATGCCCCAGGATGTTCTGGATGCTGCGCAAGGTCTGGATATTACGGTTAGAACCTGCCCATACTTCATCTACGTGGTTAGGAGAAGGAGCGTGTAAAGAAGAAGCTTCGATTGTTTTACATTGGTGCGTCAGCAACGACTCAGCATCAGCACCCAATAGCGTCACAATGTTGTTATTTGCCATAACGATGGATTAACTATTTATTTTTTTGAAAATTAAAATTGGCTGCAAAGGTACATCAAAAGGAAATAAAAATTTTGCCCGGTATAGGAATTATAAATGGGAAAAGTATTTTTATTTCCAAAAATTACCTTTACCTTTGCCGACCTTTAAAAGGGAATCACACCAGTGATTGCTCCTATAGCTCAGTTGGTTAGAGCACCTGACTCATAATCAGGGGGTCCTTGGTTCAAGCCCGAGTGGGAGCACGTTAAGAATCAAAACGGTTAGACTTAATTGAGTCTAACCGTTTTTTCATTTCGCACCACATTCGCACCACGGATTTTTAAACACCAAAACACCCGCTGAAAAGCGGGTGTCAACCATTACTGCACTTTAAAACAAGATAGGTATGCATCTTTTGCAAAGGTGCTTAACGTGTACGCCAGTTCAAGGCGTATTAAAGGAAACACTATTTTCCAGCCACCACTTCATGAGAAAACGGCTGCATACGTTACCAAAGAAAGATTAAAGTTCTTCTTTTCAATCGCGGTTTGTTCTTATTTCAATATTTTCGGCGCTCAAAAAACTATAGCTGCATATCATGGAAAAGATCGAACACATTAATTACATCAAGGCGCCGCTTGCTGCCGTTTACCAGGCACTCAGCACACAAGAAGGATTGGCACAAACCTGGACCAATAAATTAAGGGTAGAGCCCGAAGTTGACTTTATCAACGAGTTTGATTTCAATGATGATTACAGCACAAAAATGAAGGTCATTGAACTGGCTCAGGACAAAAGGATCCTGTGGGAGTGTATCGCTTCCGATCCCGAATGGATAGGTACGAAGGTTTCTTTTGATCTTTCGGAAAAAGACGGCGTTACTGCAGTTATCCTCAGGCATTTTGACTGGAGGGAACTTACCGAATTTTACCGGTGGTGCAATTATAACTGGGCTATGTTCCTGCTCAGCCTCAAAACGTATTGCGAAGAAGGAAAAGGTACGCCTTTCCAGGAACGGAAATTTTAAAAATCTACAGCCATTCCCAATGCCGATGCTATCTCTGTTCCGCGGAATGGAGATAGCATTTTGCTTATGCTCTTTTACCTTTTGATTTATACAGAAGTGCTATCATCTACAGGATGCCGCTTTTTATCGGATCGTATCCAAGGTTTTAACCACCAATAAAGACCGTGTAAAGCCATTGAAATTATTGTCTCACAAGTAGGCCACAAAAATATTTATTGTACCTGATATAGCTTCGTTTAGGATCAAAAATGGCGACTTTACCATAGACAGACAAAACAGGTAATACCCAAAACGTTTACAGGTAAGGGCTACAGGCGAAAACATCCTTGCGGTAACCGGTTCGTTTAAAAGTTGTCAACTGCATCTATAAAGGTTGCAAGCTGCATCAAAATGGCCGCCAGGAAGGATTTTACGCTGTTCTACATAAAAAAAACGCATTATTTAACTTTGATTTTCATACCTTTGCTTGCTTTTAACAGTATCCACCGTAAAGCATTTAAATCAAACTCACTCCTATCAACTCGGCATCATTATTTCCGACAACTGGTTCTATACTGGTGGTTGGCAGTGATTTTCTGATTACTTCAGTTTAAATTCTCAGGAAGTGTTCACTTTATACACCATGAAGTAAAGACATTGTCTCTGTGTAATTTAAGTGATTATTAGGACTATATAGATGGATACGTTATTAAACAAAAATAACCCGGAAGTCAGGTTAAGAGCGTTCAGGGCAATAGACGACCCCGAAGCTTGCATGCTTTTCCTGCAGGGTCACGAAAGGGTACTAACCAATATCGGCGTTAAGAAAGTAACCTCTTCCAACAATGCCTGGATGTACAACCCCTCTTCATTTGTACTTATAGTGGAATCGCTTGACCGCAGCAAAGTATATGGCGGAGCAAGAGTCCATGTGGCCAACGGCACCCACCCCTTGCCGGTGGAAGAAGCTACCGGGTCTTTCGACAGTAAGATATTTGAACATGTTTATGAGTATGCGCTCAGGGGGACGGGGGAAGTTTGCGGTTTGTGGAATTCGAGGGAGATAGCGGGTTATGGTATCGGCAGTATATTCCTTTTTCGTGCAGCTGTTGCCATATCTGCCCAAATCGGACTTACATCCTTGTTTGGCTTATGCGCACCCTATACCTTAAAAATGGCCCAGAATGTAGGCTTCGAAGTGCTGGAAGCCGTGGGCAATAATGGTACGTTTTACTATCCCAAGCTCGACCTGCTGGCCACGGCAGTATATATGACGGATATTGATACCTTGAAAAATTCCGTTGAAGAAGACCGGATCGCCATATTGAAATTGCGGCAAAACCTCCAGATCGTTATTGACGAAGAGCTGAGGAACAAACGTATGACCATACATTATGACATTGCAATACCCAACCTGGAAGCCTGGAGCTTGCAAGAGGTGACCTCCAACCTCAAAAGAAATTTTGCATCGGCAAATGTCGATGAAAAAAACATCAGCTTCCTGTAACCAATTGAACCAACCAACTGACCGCCAGGTCTGCCATACCAGTAACCAAGATACCGTAAAATGGATATCAAGAATCAAAAAATCAGAACCACCCAGGAGTTATCTTCTGTTTACAGGCCTGTATTGTACCGCCTGAACCAATACGACGACCGTATTGCATTTGAACAGCTTTGTTCTTCGGACGCTGTAACCTTTATACACGACGAACTGCTGAGCCAGTTAAAGGAGCTGATGAAGTGCCTGCATCCTTCAAAGCAATTAAGCTCCGAAGAAACGGACGCACTGATCAGCCAGCATCTTGGTGATACGCTACCCGACCATTACGGCGTATGGGCCTATTATCCCTGGAACAAATCCGTAGTTCACCTGCTGGACGAAGAAGAATTTATTGCCGTCAGGACCAACAGGAACCAGCTTAAAATAACAAGGGAAGAACAGGAAACGTTACGGCAAAAAAAGATAGGTATAATCGGCTCTTCCGTAGGACAATCCATAGCCCTTACCCTGGCTACGGAAAGGGTTTGCGGCTCATTGCGTCTCGCCGATTTCGATCTGCTCGAGCTCAGCAACCTTAACCGTATAAGAGCGGGCGTAAAAAGCCTGGGCTTATCCAAAGTAGTGATTACTGCCAGGGAGATAGCGGAAATGGATCCTTACCTCAAGCTGGAAATCTATACCGAAGGCATTACCCACGATAATATAAATTCTTTCCTCGAAGAAGGAGGAAAGCTCGATATTATGGTAGAGGTATGCGATAATATGGACATGAAGATCTATAGCCGGTTGATAGCCCGCAGCCTGGGTATCGCCGTAGTGATGGATACCAACGACAGAGGGATGATGGACATAGAGCGCTTTGACCTGGATCCGCAAAGACCGATACTGCACGGCTACCTTGAAGGTATGTCGCTGGACAACCTGGCCTCGCTGAGCCCGGAAGAAAGAATGTCGGTGATCCTTAAAATCGTGGGTGCTGATTCCATATCCCAAAGACTTCGCCTATCGATCGCCGCCCTGCAAAAGTCTATAGCCGCGTTACCGCAATTAGCCTCTTCGGTAGTACTAGGTGGCGCTGTAACAGCAGATGTATGCCGCAGGATGTTGCTGGGCAGTTTTACCGGATCAGGAAGGTTTTACATAGACCCGGAAGATATCATAAAGGATCAGGTATAAGAAGTTACTACCGCCACGTTTCCCCGGTTAGTCCATAAATAATTCACACAGTTTTTTCAGCATATAGCGTGAATTAAAAATCTGTTGTTTACATTTATGGCCTAATTTCGGGGACATCCTATATCGTTAATGCACTACCACTACAAGCTATTATTATTTGTTTTCCTGTTTTTTACCAGGACTATCGCATCGGCACAGCCGGTTATTGAGTTTGGCGACAGCCATAGCGGCACCTATATCGGTAAATCAGTAGCTACTTTCCAGGATTCCAGTAATCGCCTTACTCTGGACGATGTCAAAAAAATACCGCATTTATTCAAACAGGGCAAAAAAAGTGTTCCTGATTTTGGCGTAACAGGCTACAACAACTGGGTGCGTTTGCGGGTGGTCAATAATACGGACCGCAAACATATTATCCTTACCCTGTCCTACCCTCCTATCGATGAAGTTGCTTTTTATGAAATACGGCGGGGTACACAACAAACGGATACACAATACACGTTACAGCCCAGCCACAAGCATGAGTTCAGCATTTTTAATATAGACGCCCCCCGTGGCGATACAATAACCTGTTACCTCAAACTCCGCAGCAACAAGCAACTGATTGTACCTATCACCTTAGGCAATACGCAGGATATGCTGCAGGAGCTTACCATGACAGATGCTTTCTCGGGTATGTACCTGGGTATCATGATTGTTATGATCCTGTATAACCTGTTTGTCTATTTCTCTGCCAAGGACAGGCAGTATCTTTACTACGTCAACTATATTCTTTGGGTCACCCTTGCCCAGGCCACGCTCCTGGGCTATATACAGCGCTTCGTGCTCATGGAGCGGGACAGTTGGGTAGCACAGCATATGCTTACCTTCTTTGGCGCAATGTCGGGGATCGGTACCGTAATATTCGTCAAGTATTTCCTGAGTACCAAGACCCATACGCCCCGGTGGAACGTTGTTCTCAACGTTATCATGGTGGCCGATATTATCGCCATCCTGCTGCTGGTTATCGGCTATCCGCTCGTGAGCTATATGGTGGTCAACCTGATCGCGGCCTTGGGTGCTATCTCGATATTCATAACCGCGATCCTGGTGTATCGTAAAAACAAGAAGCCGGCCTTTTTCTTTTTGATTGCCTGGAGTATATTCCTTTTCAGCGTCCTTGTTTTTGTGCTTAAAGATTTTGACGTATTTCCCTACAACTTCTTTACGGTACATTCGGTACAGGTCGGATCGGCCCTGGAAGCCATCCTCCTGTCTTTTGCCCTGGCCGACCGTATCAATATCCTTAAGAAGGAGAAAGACCAGTCGCGATTGGCGGCCCTGCGTATTGCCAAGGAAAACAGCCGTATCATCAAGGAACAAAATATCGTGCTGGAACAAAAAGTAAAAGAGCGTACCGAAGAATTGGTCGATACCAATAAAAAGATCCAGCAAACATTGGCCGACCTGCAACAGGCGCAAATGCAACTGGTAGAAGCCGAGAAAATGGCCTCTTTGGGTCAGTTGACTGCCGGTATTGCGCATGAGATCAATAATCCGATTAATTTTGTTACCGGCAATATCGGCCCGCTGAAACGCGACGTAGACATCTTACTACAAACTATCGGCCTGCTGGAAAACCTGAATACACAGAACATCAGCGACGAGGAAAAGATCAAGCAAACGAATTTGTTTAAAGAGGAACAGGATTTTGATTACCTGAAAATGGAAATCAACCACCTGCTGAAAGGCATTAACGAAGGTGCCTCCCGTACGGCGGAGATCGTGAAAAGTCTTCGTATCTTCTCCCGCCTGGATGAAGCAGAGCTTAAGCTGGCCGACATCAACGAAGGTATCGAGTCTACAATTATCATTGTCAACAACCTGCTGGGCAATATTACCGTCACACGTAAATACGGCAACCTGCCCTTGGTACATTGCTACCCGGGCAAACTGAACCAGGTATTCCTGAACATTATTTCCAATGCACTCTTTGCCATTACTGAAAAATTCGGAGAGACTCCTGGTGGCCAGTTGACGGTAAGTACCAGTTGTGACGAAGAACAGGTATATATAACCATTGAGGATAATGGTACCGGTATGACGGAAGAGACCAAGCGTAAAGTATTCGATCCTTTCTTCACCACCAAGGACGTAGGGCAAGGTACGGGCCTGGGCATGTCTATCGCGTTTACTACGATACAGAAGCATAGCGGCCATATCGGGGTGCAAACAGAGTTGGGCGTGGGAACCACCTTTACCCTGCAGATACCCGTAAATGCTATTGAGATGCCGGTATAAAGAAAGGCTGAAGGGGAACACACGAAGACGGCAGCTATTTTTTAAACAATGCAAACAATTGATAGTCAATTAAATAATCTATTCATTATCTAAAAAATAAAGGGCAATCTTATATCTCGAATTAATATTTATCTACAATTGCTTATCTTCTGTGCAATAACCGGATTATCGCTTATCTTTACCAGCCTTTTAACCAAACCAAGTCCCTAAGTACATATTAAGTAATTATATAAACCATCTCAGTGATGAATAATGACAAGATTTCGATTCTTTATGTTGACGATGAAGAGAATAATCTAATTTCGTTCAAGGCAACTTTTAGGTTGAAATACAAGGTGTTTACCGCCATCAGCGGATCCGATGCCATTGAAATTCTGGAAAAAAATCTTATACACGTTATCATTACAGACCAGCGTATGCCCAATATGACGGGCGTCGAATTCCTGGAGAAGGTAATCGAGAAATTTACGGATCCTATCAGGATACTGCTCACAGGTTTTACAGATATGAACGCCGTTGTCGATGCCATTAACAAAGGGAAGATTTTCCATTATCTCACAAAGCCCTGGAACGAAGAAGAGCTGGATAAAACGATCGAAAGAGCCTACGACATTTTTATGGAACGGGAAAAGATAAAGCAGATGAATGAAAAGCTGGAAATCTCCAACAGTCAATTGGAGTTCCTGTTGCGCCAGAAGTTGCTTTCCTGATCTTTTCATCATAACAAAAAAACGACAATCCCCGCTGCCATCCAGCGGGGATTTTTTATGTCGTAGCGTCTACCAACGGTTAACCGTTGCTCAAAAACAAGAGAGCAGCCCCGGAAGGCTGCTCTCTTTATAAATAGATGTACTGATGGGATTCAGTTCACCGTAACGTTGGCCATTACGAAGCAAGCTCTTATTGCTTGCTCACTTTTACGGTAGTAACCGGGTCACCATTTTCAATCACCTGCAAAGTGTACAAGGCAGAAGGTAACCTGCTGAGGTCGAGCGTCTCTGTTGTTCCGCTGTTTGCTTTTTCCAGCAACATACGACCGGTTACGTCCATCAGGCGCAAAGTGCTGCCCTCTTTCAGGCCTTTCACATTCACAGCAGTGCTGGCGGGGTTAGGATATACCGCTATAGCAGCAGCCGGTACAGGGCAATTGGCTTTGGCGCTTGCAATCTCGCTGTAAGTAGAAGATCCGTCGGCATCTACCATTTTAAGACGGTATGTATTGATACCGGTAGCAGGTTTTGCATCCGTAAAGGTGTAAGCACTGCTGTTTCCTTTAGCTTTTACAGAACCGATCTGGGTAAAACCGTTCTGGCTGCCGCGCTCTACTTCAAAATGGTCGAAGCCAAGCTCAGCACCGGTTTTCCAGTCCAGCGTTACCGCGCAACCGTTGCTGCGGGCACCAAAGCTGCTCAGGGTTACCGGCAACGGGTTGTTGAGGGTGTGGGAATAGATCGCCACATCATCATCGCTGGTAGGCTGGCTTCCTGCCGCCGCTGCATTGGGTTGTACATTCATACTGCCGCCGATATCGTTGATAGCCGTGTTGGTAGAAGCTGTTATTACCTGTACATGCACCGTGATCGTATGCATACCATTGGGTACCATGCCCATGGCTACGCCTGCTTTCTGGATACCATAAAATGTTCTGATGTTGGCATCATAGGTTACATCGAAATAGTTCAATGCATCACCGGTCAAAGCATTCACACCCGTGGTCGATACCGCATCACCCACACTGGGCGCACATTTGCCCAGGCTTATCGTGAACTGCATGCGTTGAAGCGCATTGGCCCCGGATATATCTATTGTACCGCTGTTACCCACCCTGAAGCTCAGGTCGAATTGAGAACCTAATGTTGTCAGCGGGTTAGGGTTCAACTGTGGATTGGCACAGGCAGGATTCTGTTGGGCCAGCAGGCTGGTCCCGGTTATTAAAGAAAGCCCTGCTATCATTAAAATTTTTCTCATATTATATTAGTTTGTTGGTTTAAAAGGATATTAATTCTGGAAATAATAGATGACGTCAGCATCCGTATTGTTCGTAAAGTTGTTTTCTGTACCACTACCCGGATTAATGATCACGGTGTTGTTCAGTTGGCCTTGTGTGCTTGCCGGGGTCAGTATACCATTAAGTCCGAAAGACAACCTGCTTTGTGCGGGTATCACCGTATTGGTGGTGAAAATGTAATAGCTGGAGTTGGTTTCGGCATCCAGGGTCCATGCGCTGTTCTGTACCGACATACCCGAAGCTGTGGTGAGCGTAGGATTGAAGGTATAATTGATCAACGCGCTCTTGGTCAGGTAAACAGTGATCAGTCCGCTGGTAGGTACATTACCCAGGTTCCAGATATCCATCCGGTTCACGAAATTGGATGTGCTGTACATGGTAGATGGCGTAACGGTAATGATCGGCGTCAAATCAGGCACTTCGTACACCGGTACATTGGCAGCGCCGGTATTGGCCGAAAGCACATTGGCATTGTCGTTAGCCATAAATGGAATACTTGCAGTCACGGTACCGTCCACAGGATCTATTTTGATAGGCTGTACTGGCTCGCCGCTGGCATTAACCGGGATGATAATACCGCCTGCAGGGAAACCGGCTGCAGTATATTTCACATTACCGATGGTGATGCTGTTTGTATTGGTAGGCAAAGCCGTGATCTTGATCGCAGTTACTGTTCCGGGAGGTACATCGGACGATACGAAAGCAGCAGGAGGTACAGTTACATTCAGCGTATCACCAGGGTTGATCTGGGGGCTTGCGGTATAGGTTCCGGCAGTTGGCCTTTCTTCCATTCCGAAATTGGCATTACTTACGCTGGTAGTAGCTACGCTCACGGTCAAAGCACCGTTGGCATTACCATCGCTGCCTGTTCCTGTTCCGAAGATCTCACCGGTATTTACCCAGCCGGCAGGCAAAGTAACAGGAGGATTGGTGCTGCCGATAGCAACGCTTGCTGTAGTAACGATCACCACATAGCTGGAGTTAGCAGAAGCATTGTCTAAAGTGAAAGTACCATTAGCCGCCACGTTCACTGAATCGATGATCACACCGGAAGTCCTAGTGAGGTATGCTTTCAGTTGTTGAGCAGATGCAGAACCGATACCGGTACCATTTACCATATTGTCGGTAAGACCATTGGCATCGTTGAACACTTTACCGCTGACAGTAAGTCCGGTGAAAGGCACGGTAGCTGTTCCGGTAGTAGTTGATTCTTTACCGGCGTTGTCGGTCACTTTGAAGGTGATTGTTACAGTAGTCGCACCTTCTGCAGCCGGGTCTACAGCGATCGTTTGCGTAGGCTGACCGGTAGCATTAGTTGGCACACTTACACCTGCAGACGGAAAGTTACCGGCAGTATAGTTAGTACCGTTGATCGTGATGCTGGTAGCACCGGTTGGGAAAGCAGTAATACGCAGTGAAGTAATAGTACCACCGGAAGGATCGGTACCACCAAAGGTAGCGGCAGGCACAGTTGCGTTATTGGTACCGCCGGGATTAAGCTGACTTGCAGCCGTGTTGCTGGCAGGCGTAGGCAATTGTTCCATACCGAAGTTGGCATTGCTTACATTGCTGGTGGCTACGTTTACAGCCAGGGAACCATTGGCATTGCCATCGTTACCAGCGCCTGTACCCAGGAATTCACCAGTATATACCCAGCCGGCAGGCAAGGTAGCGGCAGGGTTGCTGCTACCAATAGCAGCATTGGCAGTGGTTACGATAACAACATAGTTGGTATTGCCGGAAGCATTAGTAAAGGTATAAGTACCATCGGCAGCTACGTTCACCGAATCCACGATCACACCTGCAGTAGAGGTCAGGTAAGCTTTCAATTGCTGGGAAGATACGGAACCGATGCCGGTACCATTTATGGTATTATCAGTAAGACCATTTACATCGTTGAATACTTTACCACTGATGCTCAGTCCGGTGAAAGGCACAGTAGCTGTTCCGGTAGTAGTTGATTCTTTACCGGCATTGTCGGTCACTTTAAAGGTGATCACCACAGAAGTAGCACCTTCGGCAGCCGGGTCTACAGCGATTGTTTGTGTAGGCTGACCGGTAGCATTGGTGGGTACGCTTACACCTGCAGCCGGGAAGTTACCGGCAGTATAGTTAGTACCGTTGATCGTGATGCTGGTAGCACCGGTTGGGAAAGTGGTAATGCGCAGTGAAGTGATGGTACCACCGGAAGGATCGGTACCACCAAAGGTAGCAGGAGGAACAGTGGCGCTATTGGTACCGCCGGGGTTAGCTTGACCTGCAGCCGTATTGCTGGTAGGCGTAGGCAGTTGCTCCATACCGAAGTTGGCATTGCTTACATTGCTGGTTACTACATTTACGGCCAGGGAACCATTGGCATTGCCATCGTTACCGGCACCGGTACCGAGGAACTCACCGGTATATACCCAGCCCGCAGGCAAGGTAGCAGCAGGACTGTTGCCGCCGATAGCGGCGCTTACTGTGGTTACCAAGATTACGTAGCTGGTATTGGCAAATGCATTATTAAAAGTATAAGTACCATTAGCTGCCACATTCACAGAATCCATGATCACACCTGCTTTGGTGAGGTAAGCTATCAGTTGTTGGGAAGAAACAGAACCGATGCCGGTACCATTCACCGTATTATCGGTAAGACCGTTTACATCATTGAATACAGTACCGGTAACAGTATAACCGCTGAAAGGCACGGTAGCCGTTCCGGTAGTGGTTGATTCTTTACCGGCATTATCGGTCACTTTAAAAGTGATCGCAACGGTAGTCGCACCTTCGGCAGCCGGATCAACGATGATCGTTTGCGTAGGCTGACCCGTAGTATTGGTAGGCACGCTTACACCTGCAGGAGGGAAGTTGGCGGCTGTATAGTTAGTACCATTGATCGTAATGCTGGTAGCGCCGGTTGGGAAAGCGGTAATGCGCAGCGAAGTGATGGTACCGCCCGAAGGATCGGTACCGCCAAAAGTAGCAGGAGGAACAGTTACGCCAATGGTGCCGCCCGGGTTGGGCTGCGTAGTAGCCGTAATACTGGTCGGAGTGGGAAGCTCTTCAACACCGAAGTTAGCATTGGTAAGGCCCGATGTACCCAGACTTACGGTAAGCAGGCCATTGGCAGTACCGTCGTTACCGGCACCGGTGCCGAGGAATTCTCCTGTATTGGCCCAACCAGCAGGCAGTACAGAAGCAGGCGTGCTGGAAGCAGTACCGGCCACAGTGCTGATGCTGATGGTGTAGCTGGTATTGCCCGGAAGATTGTCGAAAGCGTAAGTACCCGAAGTTACCGGCGTACTGGCAACAAAAGTGTTGCCTTTGTACAAATTGGCATACAAGGGCGCAGTACCCAATGCAGAGATCAATGTACCATTTACGGTGTTATCGGTAAGACCGTTTACATCGTTGAATACCTTACCGGAAATACCGAAGTTCTTCACCATACCGGCATCTTTAAACATATAGTCCGCGGTAAAATTGTGTGTACCTGTTTTACCGGTGGTTACGTTGGCAGTGGAATTCTCTCCTACCGGCACACCAGCGGCGTCCTGGATCGTGAAAGCATCATAGCCGCTGGCCAGGGTAAACTGTACAAAGTATTTCCCGGGGATCACACCGCTGAAAGTATAATTACCGCTGGCGTTGGTAGTCGTTGTATAAGTAGCGTTGGCCGAGTCGGCAACATTATCGCCGTTGTTATCATAGAACAGCTTAACGGTTACGCCATTGATACCCGGTTCGCCGGTATCCTGGGCGCCGTTCCTGTTCACGTCAAACCATACCCTGTCACCGATAGAGATCGGGTCTGCTGTTTTCACCAGGCAAATGTCGTCCAGCACATAATTGTGCGCAGCGGTACCGGCATCCTTATCCCTGATGGCAAAGGTCTGGGAAGTAACGCCGGGCGGAACGCTGTAGGTGGCGGTCACTTGCGTCCAGGTACCGATGGCAGCCGTGACCTGGGTGGCTACCAATTCCGCGTTACCGGCTTTCAACTGGATCCGGGGCGTAGTATTGTCTACTTTGGAAACCCATACCGAGAAACTGTAGGTCTGCCCCGGCTGAACTGTAATCGTTTTGTACCAGATATCAGCAGACGCAGAAGTATTACCTCTTACTACCATTTGGAAATTACCGCTGTGCGGCGCAAATCTTGAAGTAGAAGGAATGACACTTGAATAAGCGTCATAAGGATTGTTCTTCACTTTAAAGCTACCTGTTCCGGAACCGCCGTTGGAGTAGTCGGAAGAGCCGGCGCCGGATAAGAAGTTCTTATCGGTGATAGAACCATTGGAAAGCGTCGCCGCTTCAAATCCGCCGTAGAAGCCGTCGCTGTTACTCAGCAGGTTGTTCTGGCATGAAATGGAACAAGCACCGCTCACGGCATTATATCTCAGGCGTAGCGTTTTCACTTCCTCTTTAGCCAGATCATCGCCGCCCCAGGTGGTACCGGTAGGCGCATTACATGGAGTAGCACCATCTCTCATCAGGCAACGGATCTCTACATTATCCAATGCCGCACCGGGATTAGAAATAGTTAACTCGGGAGCGTTATTGGCCCCCGTACCTGACACATTGCTTACCGTAAAGTTTGTCCCGTTGATATTGTTGGTCCCGTTGATGAAGCAGGTCCATGAACCACTGGCAGTTTTATACACCCATCTGTAGTTGGTATTGGATGGGGCAGCCACCACATAAGCATCAATTACAAGAGCTTGGCCGGAAACGACACATCCGTTGGGCGTAAAATACTCGATCCGGTGCGCCTGAGTCTCCATTGAGGCCATTAATAGTCCTGCAGTCGCAAAACATATAATTTTTTTCATTAATTCAGGTTTAAGCGTTAATACTATTGGTTTGTTTTGTTTGTATTATTTTACTAAGTATATATATTTAAATAAAAATGATTTAATATTAACCTATTTATTTTCAAATAATTACAATTGAATTATGATTTTGTACAGATTTTATTATTACTATCCGATTAGTTAAATAAGGCCTGTATAAGTCACATTTTGTTGCATTTATCGGCCTTTTTGCTTAAAAATGACATAGATTATTCTGTTAATAAACATTAAATATTTACGCAAAAATCTCTCGTTTTTGCAAAACAGCTCATATAAAAGCTCTATTATTAAACCATCTTTGATTTAATTTAGCAAGGAAAAAGATATTCACTCGCTAAGTCTATAATTTGTATTTTTGCAGAGAGGGGGAATGGATGTGCTTTCCTTATAAAGTTTAGTTAAGAGGAAAAACTAGTAGAAACTATAAGAAAGGGCTTAATTTCTTATAGTTCGTTTCTGCTGTACAAAAGCTTTTATAAATTCGTAGTATAATTAGTATCCACCAATGAACCTAACCCAGAAGTTTTCCAAGAAATTAAAAATATTAAGAGAGATAAATAATTACACCCAGGAATATGTGGCACGGGTGCTGGACATATCTCAAAATGCGTATAGCCTTATAGAAAAAGGGACTACCAAAATAACACTGGACAGGATAGAGGTCCTGGCCGAGTTGTACAAAACAACCCCTTCCGAATTAGTTAACATCAACGACAATTTTTACACTAATCCCACCGCGGGAGAGGCTTTGCATTCCAATATTCCACCTAACCTCAGCTCTTTCGAAAAAAGGATGTACGAGCAAACTATCAGCAGGCTGGAAGTGGATATTGAAAAATTGTACAACCTCATCAACCAATTAGCGACTAATATTTCCAAGCCGGAACAGGCTTAGACATACCGATCCCGCGGGCATCACCCATTCATTATTGTCTAACCATTTTCTGGTTAGACATTTTTTTTCGCCTTCTCTTATTGCCACAGGAAAACAGGCAGCACCTATTGCACCGTTAGCTGCTCCGGAATGCCCACCCAGCCCCATTCCGGAATAATATAGCAGGGATTTAATTTTTTCTTCGTTCCCTTTATAATTATCTTCACGGCCTGATGGCATTTATACCGGAAATAGAACAAAAAAGTATCCAGGAACAAACAGCTTTCCAATTCCATAAATTAAAGGAAACGCTGGCTTACCTTCAGCAATACTCTCCTTTCTACCAGCAATTATTCCGGCAACATAAGATCGATATTACTACTGTGCAGACATGGGAAGATGTGCAACAGCTACCCACAACAGCTAAAGAAGATATACAAAACCGTAACTGGGATTTTCTGTGTGTACCACGTTCGGCCATCAGGGAATACGCAGCCACTTCGGGTACCTTAGGCTTGCCTGTCGTGATTGCACTAACGCATAATGACCTGCAACGCCTGGCTTATAACGAATACCTTTCCTTTCATTGTATAGGCGCCGGCACGGACGATGTATTCCAGCTCATGCTTACCCTGGACCGGCAGTTTATGGCCGGCATTGCATATTACAGCGGTTTGCACAAGCTGGGCGCCGCAACGGTACGTACCGGCCCTGGCTTACCGGCCCTGCAATGGGATACGATACAGCAACTGGGTACTACGGGCCTGGTAACAGTGCCCTCATTTTTGCACAAGCTGATCGACCATGCGGCGACAACAGGAATATCGTTAAAAGACAGCCCCGTGAAAAGGGTACTGGCCATAGGAGAAAGCCTGCGCGACGACAGCCTGGAGCCCAATGCCTTGCTGCAGCGTATCCGCGACAAATGGGATATAGAAGTATATGGTACCTATGCCGCTACCGAAATGCAAACCGCCTTTACAGAATGCCAGGCAGGGAAAGGAGGGCATCACCATCCCGAGCTGATTATTGCCGAGCTGTTGGATGAGGAAGGTAAACCGGTAGCAGCCGGGGAAAAGGGTGAAGTAACCATCACTACCCTGGGTGTGGAAGGTATGCCCCTGCTGCGTTACCGTACGGGTGATATTTGCAGGGCCTATTATGAGCCTTGCGCTTGCGGCCGCAATACCATGCGCCTGGGCCCCGTCCTGGGCCGGAAGCAACAAATGATCAAGTTTAAAGGCACTACCCTTTATCCACCTGTGATCTTTGAAGTGCTGAACCGCATCGGGGAAATAAATGAGTATGTAGTGGAGGTGCAAACCGGCGACGATAACCAGGACCTTTTGAACATTTACCTGCACACCGCTCTGGAAACGGAAGCCTGTACTAACCTGCTGCGGCCGGTATTCCAGCATAAATGGCGTGTAGTACCTCGCCTCACCTATTGCTCTGCCGACCAGATCAGGCAGTTGCAATTTCCGGGCAATAGCAGAAAACCGATAAAATTCATTGATAAGCGATTTACTTATGCCAACAAATAGTATAGCCGGTTATATCGACCATACCGTATTAAAGCCCACCACCCTTTTGACAGATATAGTCAAACTCTGCGATGAAGCCAGGCAATTCCAGTTTGCGGCCGTGTGCGTTCCTCCGCATTATGTACAGGCGGCCCGGGAATATACCCAGGATAGCCCGGTGGCTACTGCTACCGTTATCGGGTTCCCCTTCGGCTACAGCAGTATAGGCGCCAAAGTGGAGGAGATCAAAAAAGCGCTTGCCGAAGGCGTGGATGAGCTGGATATCGTAATTAACCTTTGCGCTCTCAAGAGCGGCGACTGGGACTACCTTTCTGCCGAGATCACAGCCTGCCTGCAACCCATAAGGCTGCACCGCAAGATCGTGAAAATCATTATTGAAAGCGGGATATTGACCGATGAAGAAATTATAGGCTGCTGTAATTTATACGCCAGGCATAAGGTGGATTTTATGAAAACATCTACCGGTTATGCGGAACACGGGGCCAGCGTACACGCCGTTCAACTGATGCGCGCCAACCTGCCCCCGGAGATTCAGATCAAAGCTTCGGGAGGTATTCGTACCTTTGCCTTTGCCAAAGAACTGATAGAGGCCGGGGCTACCCGTATAGGAGCTTCAGCAAGTGTAGCTATTGCCACATCCTGATTTCCGGAGCAAACGCCACATTATATGAAACACATACTATTTTTCCTATTGCTGGGTGCTGCCCTTCCTGCTGTTGCACAAGATGCCGACAGCGGTTATGTCCATATCCATGCCGATCCCAGACTGGCGGCCGTTGTGAACAAACCTGCTGCTGTAAATCGCGCCTTTATAGGCAAGATCAGGGGCTTCAGGGTACAGATCTACAATGGTAACGACCGCAAAAAAGCCTCGCAGATCAAGCTTGATTTTATGCGGGCATTCCCGGGAGTACGTTCTTACCTGGTCTATAACAATCCCCAGTTCAGGGTGCGTGTAGGCGACTTCCGCTCCCGGAAAGATGCATTGGAGCTGTACAATAAGCTATCTTCCAGGTTCGACCCCAGTATGGTGGTCCCCGATGTGGTGAATGTGAACACCCTTCACAAAAACAAGGACAAAGACAACAGCGAAGCAGAAGATGATTGATCATATTAAAGCCCGGGCCGAGGCCTTGCTGCCGGAATGGGTGCAGATAAGAAGACATTTGCATGCCCATCCCGAATTATCGTTCGAGGAATACGAAACAGCGGCCTTTGTGGCTGCACAGCTCGACAAGCTGCATATTCCCTATGAACAAGTTTGCGGCACAGGTATTGTTGCCCTCATCGAAGGCAGGAACCCGGGCAGCAAATGCATTGCTTTAAGGGCCGATATGGACGCCCTACCCATTACCGAAGAAAACGAAACCACTTACCGTTCGCAAAACGAAGGCGTGATGCATGCCTGCGGCCACGATGTGCATACGACCTGCCTGCTGGGCGCAGCACATATTTTGCAGGAGCTGAAAGAAGAGTTTGAAGGTACCCTGAAGCTGATCTTCCAGCCCGGGGAAGAGAAAAGTCCCGGCGGTGCCAATCTTATGGTACAAGCTGGTGTATTGGAAAACCCCAAACCCACAGCCATTGTCGGCTTGCATGTGTATCCGCAGCTTCCTGCAGGTATGGCCGGCTTCCGGGGCGGCCAGTACATGGCCAGCGCCGACGAGATTTACATCACGATCAAAGGGAAAGGTGGCCATGCCGCCCTGCCCCAGCAAACCGTAGACCCTATTGCTGTAGCCGCTATGGTGATTACCGGCCTGCAGCAAGTAGTATCCCGCAAAAGCAACCCCTTAACGCCTACCGTACTTACCTTTGGCAAAATAGCCGGTGGTAGCGCGACCAATATCATCCCCGACCGCGTGGAGCTTATGGGCACTTTGCGCTCCTTTGACGAAACCTGGCGGCAAGAAGCCCTGGAACATGTACGCAGGATCACCGAAAATACCTGCGCTGCCTTTGGCGCCGAAGCCATCATCGATATACCGGAGGGCTACCCTTCCTTATTCAACGATCCGGAGACTACGGCATTTGCCCAAACCGCGGCAGCCGATTACCTGGGCGCGGAACAGGTGGAAGAGCTGGGACTACGTATGGGTGCGGAAGATTTCAGCTTTTATACACAGCATACCAAAGGCTGCTTCTTCAGGATAGGCACCAGCCGCAACAACGAAGACTTTACCCTGCCGGTACATAATTCCCGTTTTGATATAGATGAAACCGCGCTCAAGACCGGCGCGGGCCTCATGAGCTATATCGCACTTCGGATGCTCGGCAACTAAAAAAGATACATCAGCCGGAAAGTGAACATATTGTTCTTTTGGTCCTCAAAACCCAGGCCCTGCGGGATATTACTGAACTTGCGGATGGTGCTCAGCGAATACTGGTACCGGGCATTGAGCATCAGCCCCCGCCACAATACCATACTGGCGCTGAGCAGGCCATCGAAGGTCTGCTTGGCAAAGGGAAACAACTCGGGATCTACAACAACGGTATAGCTGGCATCATTATAGTCCTCCCGGGAGCTGATCAGCACATTATACGAAGCGCCGATACCCAGGTGATATTTAGGTGTAACGAAATAATGCAGCATCACCGGTACTTCGGCATAATTGAGATGAATCGTGTACTTGGCAAAGTAAGCACCGAAATAAGGAGATTCCGATTGTGTAACGCTATGGCTTCCTTTTTGCGAATACAGCAATTCGAGGCTGGCAGCGACCTTCGGGCTGCAATTCACATAGCCTACCGCGCCTAAATTAAGACCCAGCTTATGATAGCCGTTCATATAATCGCCATCGACCTGGGTGGCATTGATACCAGCTACCAATCCGCCCGAAAACTTTCGCTCACCGTTGAATAAAGGATTATCGGCCTGTTTTAGTTGGGCAAGGCACCTGTTGGCAGCGCAACAGGTAAAGAGCATCAGGATAAAGGTGGTGATTCTATACATGGACTGTTTTTTGCTAAAGGCCTTAAAACGGTGCGCTGCAAAAATAAACGATTAAACCAATCCGGGAAGTATGTACCATGTTAATTACCTTTCCCGGCCCTAAAGAAAGGCTGTAGCCTTTCCGCAATATGCCCGGCGTAGTAATAATCAAAATAAGCCTTGGGAATATGGGCTTCCGGCTGGGCCAGGGCCTTGCCGATAAGACCGGTAAATGCCTGCCAGTCGCCATCGGGGGCCACGAGGAGTTTTTCCCCGCAAACGGCTTGTTCTATCCCTATGGCGCCGCTATAGGCCGATACTACCGTCTTGTTCCAGGCCAGGCTTTCTACTACTTTTGTTTTAACCCCACCACCCGCCACAACCGGGTTGATCATTACATCACACGCAGCGATAACCGGTTCTATTTCCGGCACAAAGCCCAGGTAGCAGATGTTGTTATCGGAAGCAACCGATCGTATCTCCTGCTGCAATGTTTCGGAAAGACGCTTGCCACACAGAAGGATATGGAAGGAAGGTAACTTTTCTTTCAGCAACGGGAAGATATTCCTTATAATAAATTGTACTGCCTGCTCATTGGGACCATAGTCCAACTGCCCCATGAAGAACAACCAAGGCACATCCTGCCGCAGGTTATACTGACGGGCTAAAGCTGCTTTATCGGCTTGTAGCGCCGGTGTACTTTTGAAATCAATCCCGAAAGGCATTACAACGGCCTTATCGTTATCCAGGTGATAATGCTTTATCGCCCAGTCCCGGTCTTCCTGCGTTACAAAGAACACCCCATCGGACTTTTGAAAGGCCCGGCGTTCCAGGAAACGCATAACCCTCCACCACCATTTACCCGTGCTCCGGAACCGCTCTGCCTCTATATTATGACAACGGATGTACAAGGGTACGCCTAACCTGGCAGCCAGCCTTTTGGCCATAGGGTACATATAATGATGATGGCAAAAAATATAATCGGGCTGCAACCGGCTGGCAACGGCATAGGCCTTTGCCAACTGGCTGTACGGAAGATAACGGGATTTACCGCTGGTAAACACGGGATACAGCTCGAAGGGATAGGCTTTCCCTTTTTCATTGTTATCCGTGCTCAGCGTATGTACTTTATTGAATACCGCCAGGGTTTTCTCAACGATAATAACGCCCCAATGCCCCCCATTTACAGGAGGAAGAAATTTATATGGAACTATGGTGATTATGGTTGCCATTAACGATTACAAAGATGCAAAATTGGGTCGGTATTATTTACAATTCTTCAGGAAAGGAAATTTCTATTTCCGCGCCTTTAACGGCAAAGTTCTTCTTTCTCTCTATCATGCAAAAGATATAAACGAATGCTGAAAGCTGATGAAACCAGACTTTTACGGCTTGAGATATTATGGAATTCAAAAACATGTTCTGACAGAAGAGATTTAAACATGAATTATCAGAAGAGCTTAGTCTATTTTCTCTGCCAATACAATGTTGTTGTGAAACCAATCCTTCTTTTTTAATTTTTCAGGCATTAAAGTGTTCAAGAGAATTGCAAAAAGAATATGAGGCAGCAGAAATATCTGGTGCAGAATATAATACACTATAGCCGGCTTTTTGGGCAGAAAATAACTCAGGTAAAGCATCCATTGTTGTACCAGCACTTCGACAACATTGCCCGTTTTAATTTGTTCTCTTACAGCAAATCCATGTTTCTCCAAGATATGTTTTATACCGAAACTGGTATACCTGGCAAAATCATAAGGCTTCTCATGTTCCGGCCATATGAACGGACAGGTAATAAGCAGATATCCTCCGGACTTCATTACTCTTTTAATCTCTGGAAGTACATCATCTATATTGAATATATGCTCAAAAACCTCTGTTGAAAAAACATGATCAAAGGATTTGTCCGCCATTGGAATAGTTTTACCATCATAATACACATCAATGTTTTCATTTTTATGATCATGGCCTGACACTTCGATATCCAAACCAATATATTTATCAGCATTGGTAAAATAAGTCCGGTACGGTTTTGCGCCGCAACCAAAATCAAGGATATCACCTTTCAATTTGGGCGCCAACCTCTTTACCCCATCAGAAATTCCTTTCCTGATAAAAAAGAATGGATTGGTAAAGCAATGGTACCACTTTATAATAAAACCTTCATGTTTTTGCATCTGATTGTTCTCTTGTCGACGTTATACTTCCCGCTATTTATTAGGTTAGTAAGGATATTATTTACAAAGCATTGTGCAAACGATAATGCAGCGCGATTTATTGTAAAAAAATATTCCTGTAAGTATTACAAAATTGTTCTCCACCAAAGTGTGTTATCGCATAGGCGTAACTGTTACGACCAATGGTTTGTCTGAGCCCTTCCTCTTCTATTAAAAAATTAAGATGGTCTATTGCCTGCAATACAATCTTAGCTTCTTCGGTTTCAGTAATCAGTAACCCGTTCTGCATATGGGTAATATAATCCGGAATACCATCTACTGCAGTAGAAACCACGACTTTCCCCCTGGCCATCATATCCATTACAACAAGGGGCAATCCTTCATACAAAGAAGTTAGCAACAGCACATCCGATTGGGTATAAATATTAAAAAGCTGATCCTGTTCGCGTACATTGCCATACAGCGTACAGTAAGGCTTTACGTCTTCGGGTATGATATCTTCGACATCTCCTACGAATGAGAAATGGATACGAGTTCCGGCTTCATGCATTTTACGTGCAATCTCTGCAATCAGGTATACTCTTTTCTGTGGGGCACCTCTGCCCACAAATACAACCTCAAGTCGGCTATTTTCAACGGATAACAACGGTGGAATATTAACTTTGTTATCAATAAAAAGCAGCCGCTCCTGGTAAAAGGATGGCACATCATTATCCTTATATTGTTTTTCTACATCTCTTTTTATTTGAGGCGTGCTGAAGATGCGTCGATCAATATATTTTACAAAGGCCTGGGAGAAATTAAACCAAGTATTAAGGTGACACAACTCTATGCATCTTGCCTTGTTGCTTATGTGAGGAATAACCTTATAAAAATAAAGGCTTTCTCCACCGAAAACGACCGGTTTCTCGGCAGCATTGACCCAAGATGCCAAAACACCACGAAAGAAAAAATTGACAAAATGATACAGTTTATTATCTACATACCGATGCAGATCAATGATACGCACACCTTCTATGTCAAACAAATGTCTGAATTGATTATTTTTTGGTTTTTTGGAAAAAATGATTAGAGGTTTTACGTCTTTAATACATTCTGTTATATCAGCATTTACTTTTACAGATCCGCCGATATCTGCAGAAGGAAAAAACAGAAAGATATTATTTTTGGTTTTTAAAGGCCATAATAGTCCTGCCAATTTACCCAATAAAACAAAAGGGAACATCAGGAGCAGCTCTGCATTACGCTTTAAAATAGCTGTTCTATAGTTCATTTACGGCGTATTTATCCAATAGCTTTTTAAGGTATTTCTCATCGAAAGTAACGTTTACTTCAGACAGAGCAGGTTGAATCCCGGAATTATCTATTTCAAAATTTGAGCCTTTCATTACCATCATGTAATCTCCCTTTATACCATAGTGGTTTTCTATGGCAGTAACAATTTCCGGTACATAATAGCTTTGGGGATTAGCTATATTAATTACCTTATTCTTCAAAAACCCGTTTTCCAAAATATAATGGACAATGCAGTACAAGTCGTCTATATCAATCAGATTACGGGTAGCATTGGCCCATACCGAGAAAGGTATTTTATTCCGGATATGATTAATGAAAAAATTAAAGACGGTATTCGGATTAGCTGATTTGCCTACTACATTAGACACCCTGAATACATTGTAAGCAGTTGCGTTCATTTGTATCAGGTCTTCCATTTTTCTTTTATGGGTAACATACGCAGAATCATTCTCTGCGGGGTCGTAAATGCTGCAAGTACTGAAATACACCAGTAATTTGTCTGGATATTCAGATATTGTTCTCTCCAAAAGATTGGTTTCCCGTTCATACGCCCTGGAATCTGTACTTTTTGAATCGGATACCCCTGAAGCAAAAATAAGCAGATTTTCATTTGATGAATAACTATTAAATCTTTGAGCGATCATTCCCGCGCCTATAACCATGATATCTATTTCAAATAAAAACCCGTGGCACTATAAATAACACCGATGCTATTTTTTGTCCTGAGAACCTTTAAACAACCTAATCATGTTTCAATCAATATCAAAATAGTTGTTCCATAATTAGTCTGCTGCTTCAATACAACCAGAATGGACAATTTTCCAGTTCAAAATTGCTTCCATCAATACAGCATCAGACAAAGGTAAAAATAATTTTATCTTTTTTTATAGTAGAAACATCATCTTTTGATCGTTTGATATTTTACTGAAGAGAGTATATAACTAAGTACACAATTACTCCCGGTCAGAAAAGGCGTTTGCTTTTACGGACAGAGGCAAGGTAAGTATTAATATCTTCCGAAGGGCGAAGCCACAATAATAATAAAGTATAGATAATAAGAAGAATCCCTGTCCGTATAAAAGTGTCGAGCACGGGATGATACAGGAAGGGAATGCAATACGCGATGCCTCCGCTTATCAGCCCGGCCAGTAGTACGCGGAGACTTTCGGCACTAAAAGGCTGCAGCCCCATCTTTTTGTATAGAAAAATGGTTTTAGCAACATTAAAGATCACCAGCGAAATCGTGGTGCCCCAGGCAGCGCCGTATATACCGTATGCCGGTATCGTGATGCGGTACAGGACCAGGAAAAGCAGTACCAGGACCATAGAGATCCGGGAATTGAATTTATACAAGCTGGAAATACTGAGCACTTCGTTGTTGAATCCCGAGACCATTTCCGAAGCACGTCCCAGCATCAGGATCAGTACCAGGGGTACTACGGCATCATAGCCATGCGGCAATATCGCTACAGCATTGTTCAGGTTAAGGCCTATCATCAGTACCATGGCTACGGCAACGATCAGGACATTGATGGCCGACCGGTTGAAAACATGCTTTAACTCTTCCTTATCGCCATCAATATAAGCTTTGTTCAGCACAGGGAATACTGCATTGACGATGGCACGATAAGGAATATACACCAGTTGGGCAATAAACCCCGATATGATATAAACAGGTAAAGCCGCCATTCCCTTTTTGTCATACACGGCCAGCATGAGGATATCCAGGTAGCCGTTCAGATAAAAGGAAACGCCCATTAACAGGTGAAACCAGGAAAAGTGGACGATCTCTTTATATTCTTTCCTGCTGAACAGCTTCCAGTCCAGGGAAAAACCAAAACCCTCGGTACGCGCCGAGAGCAGCAGTTGCAAAAAAGCCGCCAGGATATAACTGATAATGGTCCAAGTGATGAAGCCGTGAAAATCGATGACATGCCAATATAAGGCTGCCAGTGTCCCGATATTGAATACCCTTAAAAAAACCTCCCTTATCAGCAGGGACTTTGCCGCTTTATGCTGCGATACCAGGTAGCCCTCGTACAGCGTAAGATAGGACCATACAAGGGTCAGGAGGGGTATCCATAAATAGTAAGTGGACAGGTAAATCTGGTCGTCCGGTTTAAAAATGCCTATAAGCTGCTCTTTAAAAGCAAGGTAAAAAGGCAGTAGCACCAGGACAGCAGCCAGGGGCATCAGTGTGCAAAAAGTGATCAATACCTTTTTACGGTTATCGGCAACCTGGTATTTCTGAGCGTATATCTGTAACGTGCTTGCAGCGCCCAGCAATACCATAATCATGGATATATTACCTACATTCAGTAAGGTTTTTGAAAAACCAAACTGCTGATCATTTTCCTTCAATACGTAAGTAGTGCAATAAGTAACCAGCGCACCGATCACATTACCAGTAAGGATAATGATCGTGGACTTGATGGACTGACGGAATACAACTCCCATTCTGCTTAGGCGATTTGCATCACAGCTTGTCTTAACACAACTAATTTATTCATCAACCCTTCCAGTAAATCGAGGTGCAGCATATTGGCGCCATCGGATTTGGCATTTTTCGGATCAGGATGGGTTTCTATAAATAAGCCGTCGGCGCCTGTAGCTATGGCAGCACGGGCTATGGTTTCGATCATGGAAGGATTACCGCCCGTTACGCCGCTTGTCTGGTTGGGCTGCTGCAGGGAGTGGGTACAATCCATTACCACCGGTACGTCCATACTCCGCATGGTAGGTATGCCCCTGTAGTCTACGATAAGGTCCTGGTAGCCGAATGTGGTTCCGCGGTCGGTAAGGATCACATGATCATTCCCGCTTTGCCTGATCTTATCCACTGCAAACTGCATGGATTCCGGCGCCAGGAATTGTCCTTTTTTTACATTTACATATTTGCCCGTTTCCGCTGCGGCCACCAGGATATCAGTCTGCCGGCAAAGGAAGGCCGGTATTTGCAGCACATCCACATAAGCGGCGGCCATGGCGGCTTCGTTAGCCGCGTGGATATCCGTCACTACGGGTACCTGGAAAGTATCCCTGACTTTTGCCAGTATCTTTAAAGCCTTTTCGTCGCCGATACCGGTAAAGCTGTCCAAACGGGTACGATTGGCCTTACGGTAAGAGCCTTTAAATACCAGCGGTATCTTTAATTTATCGGTCAGGGTAACGATCCTTTCCGCGATCTGCATCACGATATCTTCACCTTCTACGGCGCAGGGGCCGGCCATCAGGAAGAAGTTGGCCGGGTTGTTTTTTTCTTTAAAAAGCGTATTCAATTGCAGTAATTTAAAATGGAGAAAAATGTCGGAACCCTACGGTCTAGTGCATACGGTCACCACGCGGCTTCAACTCTTTCAGGATATTTTTTTCGATCCGGAGCCAGTCCAGCCAGGTTTGCCGTACCCGTTCTTCGTCAAAATAAAGCTTGGCCAGGTCCAGGAAAAGACGATAATGCCCCGCTTCCGATACCATGAACTTGTGGTAGAAGTTGCGTAATGCCTCTTCTTCGATGTGCAGGCTCAGCAGGCGAAACCGTTCGCAGCTTCGGGCTTCGATCAAGGCGCAGATCACCAGCTTGTGCAATAACCGTTCTTCACTGGAAATATTTTTAGGTTCATGCAGCAGCAACTGGTTTACGTATTCGTCCTTTCTTTGCTTGCCAAAGGTGAGACCTCTCTTCTTCAATTCGGCCAGCACCATCCTGAAATGCCCCCACTCTTCCGTAACCACCGGCGCCAGCGCTTCTACCAGTTCCGTTTTGTCGTGATAACGCTGTATGAGGGAAATAAATTGTGTTGCCGCTTTCTGTTCACAAAAAGCGTGATCGGTAAGAATATCCTGCAGGGATATAGCTGCTATATCCACCCAACGGGGGTCGGTAGGCAGCTTTAAACCCAGTATTGTATTTTCTGTAGAACTCATAATATCAGATCGTAATTGAACCGTTGAAGTTGCCGCCCGAGGTGAGCATCATAAGCACCGCAAACCCCAGTGCAATCTCTAGCAAGAAAACCAGGTAGAAGGTAATGATACGCCAAAGGTAGCCTGCAAATGTGCATTTGGACCGGGTAGCCATATAATAGACCCAGGCCGGGAACAGCGCCATCAGCACCAGGAAGCCGACGACGATCTTGCCTAAAAAGCCCTCCTGTACTGTCGGAGGCGCCAGCTTACACAAATTGATGATCAAAGCGATGATTGTACAGCCTAAAAGGGCAAAACCGGCAATAATGCTGTGCTCGGCGATATTCAGCTTCAATTTTCTGAAGATCAGCCAGCCATTAAAAGCAAAAAACGGAATGATAGATAATACAATAAATTTGGTATGTTCTTCCATAAACTGCTGAAGAACGATACCATCGCCCGTGGCGTTGACCACACTGTCGGGGCTCAGCGTTTTGGCATAGTGAACCACAATCAGGTTAAACCCGATAATCAGCAACAGCAGGTAAAATATGTTATAATACCGGATGCGCTTACCGGCAATATAGTCGGTAGCAGCATAGCCCGGCCGGGTAAAGAGTTCCTTAAGGGTAAACAGGATGCCCCGTTCGATATGCCATACCCCATGCAAAACATCGTGTTGTACGAAATGCTTTACCGTAATGCGATGGGTATCCGACTTCTGTCCGCAATGGGAGCAGAACTTCCCGTGAAGGGCAGTATCACAATTAAGGCAGTTTGCGTGTCCCATACTGTTATGAAAGATAATCTTTGATCTGTTTCAGGCATTTTTCGGCCGCGCTTTGCTCTTTATGGGCGTACCATTCGGCCGTAATGCGCACCGCTTCATCGGCATGATATTTAGGCTCCACCCCTGCTACGGTCCTTATCTTACTGTTGTCCAGCATCAGCAGTTGCGCCTCGTGGGGTTGCGTTGCATTGCCTTCGACCCGGTAGGTACCCTTGCCGTAATAGTCGATAAATTTCCGGGTCACCGTTTCCACATCCAGTACATCCTGCTTATCGGGGCCTACATTATAGGCGGCAGCATAAGTTACCGGGTCCCTTGTCATTTTAGCAGCCAGGGAAAGATAGGCAAAAAGCGGCTCCAGCACATGCTGCCAGGGACGTACGGCTTTAGGGTTACGCAATACTACGGCTTCCTCTCTTTCTATGGCGCGTACAATATCGGGAATGATCCTGTCCTCGGCATAATCGCCGCCGCCGATCACATTACCCGCCCTTACGGAGGCAATTGATTTATGGTGCTGCGCATGCTTTTCGGGGTTGAAAAAAGAATTACGGTAAGAGGATATAGCAATTTCTGCTGCTGCTTTACTGGCAGAATAAGGATCGTAGCCGCCCAGCTTTTCGTCTTCCCGGAATGCAGCGCCTGTTTCATGGTTTTCGTATACCTTATCGGTGGTCACCATAATACCTACACAAGGCTTTTCCAGGCTGCGCATGGCTTCCAGCACATTAATGGTGCCCATTACGTTTACGGCAAAGGTATCGACCGGTTGCTGGTAACTGCGCCGTACCAGGGATTGCGCGGCCAGGTGGAATACATAATCGGGTTCAAAGCGGATCAATTCGCCTTTCAGCAAGTGGCTGTCCAATACATCGCCGGTTACCGAGGCGTAGCACAGCTTATCCCCGTCGATCTGGTTATAGAGGTCCTTCTCTTCCAAAGGGGCCAGGGAATAGCCTTTTACGTCGGCGCCAAAATAGTGCAGTATCTGTAAAAGCCAGCTACCTTTAAAGCCGGTATGTCCCGTCAGGAAGACCCGTTTATTCTCAAAAAATTCTTTCACTTTCTATTTTATTTAAATCTGAAGTACCCACCCATCAGCGGATGGTGCTTACCATTTCTTCCACGCAGGCTGCTCCTCCCACATTTGCTCCAGCTCTTCTTTGTCCCTGAGCGTATCCATACATTTCCAGAAATCGGGATGTTTATAAGCGGCGATCTGCCCTTGGGCAGCCAAGCGGTCCAGCGGCTCCCGTTCCCACATGATATCGTCCATATTGCCACCTTCGAGATAATCTTTGATCTCGGGGTTGATCACAAAAAAACCACCATTGATCCAGGTGCCGCTGTCGGCAGGCTTTTCTTCAAAGGAATCGATCGTCCCGTCTTCCTGCATCTTGATCACCCCGAAACGGCTGGTGGCCTGGATAGCAGTCATGGTACATACTTTACCGCTTTTCTGGTGAAAGTCCAGCAATTCGTCTATGTTCACATCGCTCACGCCATCGCCATAGGTCAGCATGAAGGGTTCGTTATTCGTATAAGGCAATACCCTTTTCAGCCTTCCGGCAGTCATGGTATCCAGACCGGTATCGATCAGGGAAATTTTGAATGGTTCGGCGTTATTCTGATGGATCTGCATGCTGTTACTGGCTAGGTCCACGGTAAGATCCGCATTGTGCAGGAAATAATTGGCAAAATACTCTTTGATGATCCAGCCTTTGTATCCCAGGCAAATGATAAATTCCGTGTGCCCGTAAGCGGCATATATTTTCATAATATGCCATAATATGGGCTTACCGCCTATTTCGATCATAGGCTTGGGCCTTAAGGTGGACTCTTCGGAAATACGGGTTCCGCGGCCCCCGGCAAAAATGACAACTTTCATAGCGATAATCAGTGGTGAATATACGATCAAGAATGCGCAAATATAGCAAAGAACTCCCTGTTTCTTTATGGAATCGGCAAAATAAATCATCTCATAACAAGAGCGTAGCAGATCCGTAAAGGGAATCTTAAGGCTCCCCGTTCGGTAATAGTTTGTGCGTTCTTTTTGGCTTCATTTTGTTAGCTTTGCCCTTTGCTTAAATCCGTAATTATTTCATGCGCCTATATACTCTTTTTGTTTTTTTACTCCTCGGAACCGCGCTTGCGGTCCGGGCCCAGCAGCCCAGCCGCGGCGAACTGGAAAAACGCAGGGCCAGCCTGCTCAACGAAATCGTCAACACGCAGCAGCAACTAGAAGATACCAAAAAGGACAAAAAAGCAACCATGGGACAACTGCGGGCACTCACCGCCAAGCTGGAAACCCGCCAGAAGCTTATCAACAACATCAACTCCGAGCTGAGTAATATAGACGGCAGCATCCACCTCTCTGCCGAAGAGATCCAGACGCTGAACGGTAACCTGGTTAAATTGAAAGCCGGCTACGCCCAGTCCATCCGCTATGCCTATAAGCACCGCACCAGCCAGAATATGATGGCCTTTCTCTTTTCGGCCAACGATTTTAACGATGCCTTAAGGCGCATGCAGTACCTGCGCAAATACCGTGATTACCGTAAAGAGCAGGCTGAAAAGATCAGGGTGACCCAGGGTCAACTGACCCAGAAAATAGGGGTATTAAATGCCCAGAAAACACAAAAAGGGAAATTGTTACAAGCGGAAGAGGTACAAAAAAATGAGATCCAACAGGAAACACAACAGACCAACCAGCTCGTAACCGAGCTGAAAGGCCGCGAAAAGGAACTGATGGTCCAGATACAGCAAAACCAAAAAACGGCACGCAAGCTGGAAGCTTCGATCAAGGATCAGATCAGGAAGGAAATTGAGCTGGCACGCAAGAAAGCAGAAGAAGAGGCCCGTAAAAGAGCGGCAGAGGAAGCTGCATTGGCCCGCAAAAAGGCCGCCGATGAAGAGGCCCGCCGCAGGGCGGCACAAGCTGCTGCCAACAATAGCGAGAATAGTTACCAGGCAGGTAGCCAAACGGTAAACTTAAATACAGGCAGACCATCGGCCAACAATACAAAGCCCGCGACAGAACAACCCAAAAGCAATGGCAAGCCTATAGCCAGCAATAACCCGGTAGCGAATAAACCCGTCTACACGGCTCCTCCGGCCAGCGAGGTACCCAAACCATCTTACAAGTTGAGCCTTACTCCCGATGTACAGGCATTGTCCAATAGTTTTGCTGCCAACAGGGGCCGGCTGCCCTGGCCGGTAGAAAAGGGATTTATCTCGGGTAATTATGGCAAACATCCTAATAAACTGTTCCCGAAAGTGATCGAGGACAATAACGGTATCGATATTACTACCAGCGAAGGCGCACCGGTAAGAGCTGTGTTTGAAGGCACTGTGATACGTATGGCCAATATCGACGGCATTATGGTCATGATCAGCCATGGTGAATACTTTACCGTCTATACCAATCTCGCAGCGGCATCGGTTAAAGTGGGCGACAAGGTAAGTAACCGCCAGGTAATAGGACGAGCCGGGAAAAGTGACGACGGAGAAAACATGATGAACTTCCAGGTATGGAAGGTGGGCAGCAACAGCAGCGTCTTTACGGTTAATCCTTCCGATTGGATCGCCCGGTAATACGGCAAATTAATTGGGTTTACAAACATTAAATCCTGATTGAATAGAAACGTTGCCTGTAGCGGCGTTGTGTTTATAGACATCACCTATAAAGGCGTTGCATATAACTTCCTTATAAATTCCAATTGGTCAAAGACATTGCCTGTAGAGGTGTTGCATGCAACGTCTCTACAAACCGAATTAGAAACAATCGTGTTTTGCCCCCTTCTACAAATATCTTATAACGTAAGTGAGCCTGAGCGCATGCGAAGGGTGGATGAGAGTGCCTTTTCCGTGTTACAATTATGCTTCGCCCATCCATGGTTCGACTTCGCTGTCAATGACACATTCATTTTCTATGTTCTTTTTGCTTGATCAAAAAGAACCAAAAAATCAAGGCCCTTAGAAAAATAGCGGTTGTGACGGAGGTTTCCTTTATAAACTTTCTCCTGTCATCAACCTATGATTGCATGAAATGTATACCTGTTCAGCAGGACGTTCGTTATAAGGTTGCGCTTATCATGCCCCCGACATTATAAAGTATTCCGGTTACATGGCACCGCTGAGAGAGATAGTGTAACCTAATAACCAGGATCACTCTTCGACTACGCTCAGAGTGACGGTTGATTATAAGGTTGTACGCTTATAATTCTTGTCAGCCGGAGTATCTGAATATTGTAGAGACCTTGTATACAACATCTCTACAAACAAAATGGTCAACTGAAAAGATTTCAATTGACCATTGCCAGATATAGAATCGGGTTACCTTACCGGCCGTTTATTGTTTATTTGATCAGCGTCAGTTCTCCTTTGCGGTCCAGGGGCTCTCCATTCACGCATTTTCCTGAGATACGGTAGTAATAAGTCGCTACATTGGCCGGCTTACCTTTGATTGTACCATCCCAGCCTTCTGCAATATTAAAAGAGGCAAAGACAGTAGCGCCCCAACGGTCGAAGATATACATGACGTATTCTTTCGGATGTCCTTTGGCTTCCGGTTTAAAGACATCGTTCAGACCATCGCCATTGGGGCTGAAAGCGTTGGGCAACCATACCGAGCAGCAGGCTTCCGCAGTCACCATAACGGAAGCCGTATCGCGGCAACCGTTCGCATCGGTAGCTTCGGTCGTAAACTGGTTCGAGTAGGCAGACAGGTACACCCTCATTTCTGCACCTGTGCCCAGGTCTTCGCCAAAGGCACCGGTCCAGCGGTACTCATAAACGCCTTTGGTCTCCAGCAGGATGGAATCGCCTACACAGAAACTGTTCCGGGCCGGTATGTCAACGATAGCTTTGGGTAGAGGGTTTACTTTCAGGATCAATACAAAATTGGAATCGCATCCCTGCGCGCCTACATATGTGGCTGTGTAAACACCCGTGCTGGCATAACGTGCGCCATGGAATTCATAGCTGCTACCGGCACACAACTCCATAGAAGTCGTATCGCTCTGGCCATGTTCTACAGTAATGGTTACCGTACGTTCCAGGCTATCGCAGCCATGCATGCTGGTATAAGTATGGTGCAGTACGGTACTCTGCGTATACGTATTTCCTTCAAACACGACAGTACCACAACCCGCAACATTGCTGTTTTGCTGTGCAGGAGTATTGTTGTACACTGTAATATTGATCGTACGGCGAAGGCTGTCGCAGCCATACATGTTGTCCAGGGTATCCAGCAACACTGTATTACTGAAATAAGAATTACCCTTAAAAATAACCACGCCGCAGGCAGCAGTGTCAATAATCTGGGTGGCAGCCACAGGGCTTACGGAAAGGGTGAGCGTAACTATACTATCGCAACCATCGGCAGCTGTAAATGCCTGGTTGTAGGTACCGCCCGAGGTCAACACCTGCGGACCGAAAGTATAGCTATTACCGGCACAGATATGCGCTTGCGCAGTTTTGGTAATCGCCGGCTTAACGGTAAGCACCAGGGTAACTGTGCTGTCGCAACCCTGGGCAGCCGTGAATACATGATTGTATGTACCGCTGGCATTCAATACTTGCGTGCCGAATGTATAGGTACCGCCATTACATACAGCAACAGCAATGCTGCCTGTAATTGCAGGGCTTACCGTAAGGTTCAGCGTTACAATGCTGTCGCAGCCACCCACACTGCTGAAAATCTGCGTATAGCTCCCAGTGGCATTCAGCACCTGGCTGCCCCAGTTATAAACAGTCCCGTTGCAGATGGTAGCTGCTGTCGTATTGGTCAGCGCCGGGGTAACGGTCAGATTGAGGGTAACGGTACTATCGCAGCCTGTAGCCGCAGGGAATGCCTGGGTATAAGTGCCCGTAGCCGTAAGCGATTGCGGACCGAAAGTGTAGGTAAGGCCGGTACAGATGGTAGCCGTAATGCTGTTTACGATCTGTGGCCGTACAAAAAGATGCAAAGTGACCGTACTGTCGCAGCCACTGGCCGCAGTAAATACCTGGTTAAAGGTTCCTGTAGTACTCAATGTCTGTGTGCCCCAGGTATAAGACTGTGCAAAGCAAATGGTATCCGCAAAAGTATGCGTGATCTGTGGTCGTACAAACAGGTGCAAGGTTGCTGTACTGTCGCAGCCACTGACCGCAGGAAATGCCTGGTTGAAAGTCCCTGTAGCATTCAGGGTTTGTATGCCCCAGGTATAAGATTGCGCAAAGCAAATGGTATCAGCAAAAGTATGTGTGATCTGTGGCCGTGCAAACAGATGCAAAGTTACCGTACTATCGCAGCCGCTGACCGCAGTAAATACCTGGTTGAAGGTTCCTGCGGTACTCAATGTCTGTGTGCCCCAGGTATAAGATTGTGCAAAGCAAATAGTATCCGCAAAAGTATGCGTGATCTGTGGTCGTACAAACAGGTACAAGGTTACCGTACTGTCGCAGCCATTGCCGGCGGTAAATACCTGGTTGAAGGTTCCTGCGGTACTCAGTATCTGTGTGCCCCAGGTATAAGATTGCGCGAAGCAAATGGTATCCGCAAAAGTATGTGTGATCTGCGGCCGCACAAACAGGTGCAAGGTTACCGTACTGTCGCAGCCATTGCCGGCAGTAAATACCTGGTTGAAGGTTCCAGTGGTACTCAGTGTCTGTGTGCCCCAGGTATAAGATTGCGCGAAGCAAATGGTATCCGCAAAGGTATGTGTGATCTGCGGCCTTACCCATAAGTGCAAGGTTACCGTACTATCGCAATTGGAAGCAGCAGTAAATACTTGTGTAAAAATGCCCGTGGTGTTTAATGTTTGTGTTCCGAAAGTATAAGACTGACCCGCGCAGATGGTATCAGCAAAGGTATGTGTGATCTGTGGCCGTACAAACAGGTTTAGCGTTACGGTGCTGTCACAACCATTACCGGCAGTAAACACCTGGGTAAAAGCACCTGTTGTATTGTGGGTTTGCGTACCCCAGGTATAAGATTGGCCGAAGCAAATGGTATCGGCAAAAGTATGCGTGATCTGTGGTCGTACAAACAGGCTTAAGGTCACTGTGCTGTCGCAACCATTGCCTGCTGTAAATACCTGGCTGAAAGTGCCGGTAGTATTGGGCGTCAGCCCTCCCCAGGTATAAGACTGGCCAAAGCAGATGGTATCGGCAAAAGCATGTGTGATCTGGGGTCTTACATAAAGATTCAGGGTTACGGTACTGTCGCAACCATTGCCTGCTGTAAATACCTGACTGAAAGTGCTGGTAGTATTGGGCGTCAGCCCTCCCCAGGTATAAGACTGGCCAAAGCAAACCGTATCGGCAAAGCTGTGTGTGATCACCGGCCGTTGAAACAGGTGTAAGGTTACCGTACTGTCGCAACCGTTGCCTGCTGTAAATACCTGGTTATAGTTCCCGGTTGCGGTTAATGTTTGCGCAGCCCACAAATAGCTTTCCCCGAAACAGATCGTGTCGGCAAAGTTATGGGTGATCTGCGGGCGCATAAACAAGTGCAGGGTTACCGTGCTGTCACAACCCGAAAGGGCCGGGAATGCCTGTGTATAGGTACCCGTGGTGTTCGGGGTCTGGGCGCCCCAGGGATAATTTGCGCCGGCACAAATGGTATCGTTAGCAATATGCGTAATCTGCGGCCTTACATACAGGTGTAGGGTTACGGTGCTGTCGCAACCATTGCCTGCTGTAAATACCTGGTTATAGTTCCCGGTAGTGCTCGGTGTCTGGCTGCCCCAGGGATAGCTTTGCCCGTAACAAACCGTATCGGAAAAATTGTAGGTGATCTGCGGATAAAAGCCCAGGTTAAGGGTAACTACGCTATCGCAACCACCGACATTGGTAAAGGTATGCGTAAGGTTCTGGGGTGTAGTATACGTATTGCCGTTCCAGGTATAGGAAGCGCCTGCGCAAAGTATGGGATTGATCGTTGACGGAGCGGAAGGAGCGCAGGGCAATACCATCTGAAAATTGTCTATGGCATTACCATTATCGCTGCCTGCCCCGTCGGAACAGGACCAACGGATGCCAAAAGCCGCACCCGCTGCAATATTGAGACCGGTAAGGCTAATGGATTTAGGTGTAGTGCTTACTACCCCATTGACACCGGTAAGGGCACTGTTGGTATTGAGGCCACCCAGGTTTACGGTACTCAACGCACCGGTACCGGTAACAGTCCAGCCAAGGGTATTGCCCCCGGCATAACGCCATTGTTCATAAGCATAGCTAATGTTGAGGCTGGTGATCGTACTCCCGGTATTGTTGACGAAACTTACGGTGTAGGTAATACTGGGTGAGTTTCCCGATCCCAGGTAACCCAAGGACCGGTCAGTACCGATACCATAAGCCCAGGAGCCGCCGGAATTGCTGGTACCATTGCCCTGGCCGCGGAATTGGGTATAGTTACCGCCGATAGTCCAGCCTGCAGGCAAAGTGGCGGCACTGTTCCCGTTATAACCATCGAAGTTTTCGGTATAGGTCATGGCCGGGGTCACGGAGATTTGCGCCCGTACATAGCTTCCGAAGCACAGCAAGGCTATAAAAGCAAGGAGAAAATATTTGCTGTTCAGTTTCATGATAAAAGATTATTTAACGACCAGTACTTCCCCTTTCTTCCGGATAAGTGTCCCGTCTTTGCAGGTGACATCAACCATGTAATAATAAGTACCCAGGTCGACTGTAGTACCGTTAAAAGTCCCGTTCCATGCCCCGCCGTTTTTACGGTTATACACCACCTGGCCCCAACGGTTGAAGACGGTTACTTCGCTCAGCATACTGCCATTGCGTACGATAATGTCAAAGAAGTCATTCTTACCATCGTTGTTGGGGGTAAAGGCTGTAGGAATGAATACATAATCGTCGCAGCAGCGCTCTACGATCACCGTCAGCTTCACCCTTTCACTTTCGCAGTTGCCATAACGTTGCGATACGTAAAAATCGAATACACCCGTAGCCGAGGTTTTGATATCCGGACCATGATCGAAAGGATCTGAACCGGTTGCCGATTTATACCATTTCAGATCCTTGCCCGTAACCGGCAGACTTTTTATCGTTTCATTCAGGCAGAGCTTCAGGTTACCGGATACGATCGGGGGAGATGGGAATTCAACGATATCGACAAGTACAGAATCAGAAATAGCACCGCAATCGGCACTGGAAACAGTAAAGCGGTAATAGCCGCTTTGCGCTACCAGCGGATCGGCGATCTGCAACTCTTTACCGGCAAGAGTAAAGCCCGCAGGCCCAGTCCAGGTATAGCTGAAAGCCGGATTCTCCGGGTTGATATCCGGTGTGATGCTCACAGGCGTATGTTCGCAGATGAGCAGGTCGGTACCGGCATCGGTAAAGCCCGGCACCGGCGAAACGGTAACCTGTACGGCTCCTGTAATAGGTGTACAGCCGCTGCCGGGAATTACGGCAGTCATCTGGTAAGTAGTGGTTATAGCCGGTGTGGCAAAAGGCTCTTTTACTGCGGCATTGTTCAGTCCTGTACCTGGTGTCCAGGTGTATTGCAGGCTGTTGTCGCCGTTTACCCTGAGCTGTACGCTATTGCCGCTGCAGATCGTAGTATCCGGCGTCAGTATTGTTGCCATAGGCGCATCCAGGATATGCAGTGTTACCGAATCCACGATCTCGGCCGTCCCGCTGCAATTGTAGGGGGAGTTCAGGTATAATTTCAAGGTTTTGATACCCGCCGGTGGCGTTACCAAACCGGCAATGCTAAGGGTGGTCTGCAGGGCATTTGCAGGGATCGTAATGTTTCCCGGCAGGCTTGTATAGTCTGTTCCGTTAATGCCCGTACCCGCAACCTGGTACGTAAGTGTTTGCGCCGAAGGTGTGGCCACCGAACGGTTAAAGGTTATCGTAGCAGGGGCACATCCCTTATAGATAGTCGGGAAGCCGCCAACGGTAAGCGGTGCAGTCACATTCATGCCAAAGGTGGTGGATTGCAAGCTACCGGCTTTAATAAATACCCCGGAATCGTATAAGCCGTTAACGGCATCGGCTACGGTAAGTTTCAGATGGTAGGTATCGCAGGGAATCACCAGTTGCGATGCCGTGAGCACGGTAGTTAAGCCGCGATAGGCAACGGTAGTGCTTCCTATATTGTTGTTGTAATACGAAGTAAAAGGAGAGCCCGGCCCCATAGCGGTACAGTTGGGCAAAGAGCCGTAGATACCCGGGATACCAGAATTGATGGAGTTAACGGCAACCGGGATATTGGTACCCGGTACCCTGGCGATATTCACGGTGCCGGTAATGCCCGGCCCGCTGATAAAGAAGGCAAATGCATCGTTGTAAGGACCACAGATGGAATTGATGTATTCTTCCGAACCAAAGACATAATCGAATTTGATGCTGTCTCCTTTGGGTACCAGGTCAAACTGGAGGATACAGGCATCCCTGGTGGTAGAAGCACCAGACAAAGCCTGCAGGTCCGGGTCGCCGGCGGTATTGTTGTTGAAGCTCGTCAATCCCGGCTCGGGGCCCGCTACCGAAGAAGCCTGGCCTGTAGTGAGCACGATGCCATTGGAGATACCCAGGGTACTGGCCGTTGCGGTAAAGGTACCGTTGGCCTGCCCGGCACAGGTCAGGGTGGCATTGAGCACGGTTACACCGGCGCCGGCAAGGTTCTGCGCCAGTACCGTTGCCGTTTGATTAGAGGTAACGGTCAACTGTGCATAGCTCCCGGACACGGCAGCAACGGATAATAAAAAAAGAAAGAAGGAACGATATAATTTCTTCATAAGAGATCAAAAAGGCAGTACCAGGCTTGCTGGCCGGCACTACTGTTAAAACATTATTCTTTTACCCACTTCAGGTTATGGCACAGGTACAACTGGTATATACCTTTATCCTGGCCCGGAACGGCTGTCGTGGTTGTCTTGTTCATCGTGGTTTACAGATAAGCTTTAAGCAATTGGTGCTGGTTTTTTGTTCTGAGTATAGCCAGCGCTTTGTCCTTGATCTGGCGTACCCTTTCCCGGGTAAGCCGGTAGTAGGCGGCAATATCTTCGAGCGAATAAGGTTCCGAAACCCCGATACCGAAATAAAGCTTCAGGATGTTGCGCTGGCGTTCGTTCAGTACACCCAGGGACAGGTCTATATCTTTTCTCAGCGATTCCTGGTGGATCATTGTTTTTTCTGCGCCCGATACCTGGTGGTCCTGTAGAAGCTCTGCCAGCGTCGATTCCTCGTCGTGCTGCATGGGCGCATCGATGCTGGCGCATTTTTGCGTAGCATGCAATACCCCTTCTATTTCAAACAGCTCTACCCCCAGGTGGTCTGCCAGCTCTTTGGCCAGCGGCTCTCGTTCCAATTGCTGTTCCAGGAAATTATTGGCCTTTAATATCTTGTTGTTGAGGGCTACTTTGTTTAATGGCAGACGGATGATGCGGCTATGCTCTGCCAATGCCTGTAATATGGACTGCCGTATCCACCATACCGCGTAAGAAATAAATTTGAAGCCTTTGGTTTCGTCAAACCGTTGCGCAGCAGTGATCAACCCTACGTTACCTTCATTGATCAGGTCACTGAGGCTTACGCCCTGGTTCTGGTATTGCTTGGCTACCGATACCACGAAGCGGAGATTGGCATTGATGAGCTGATGCAATGCTTTTTCATCTCCCTGCCTGATCCGGATGCACAACGCTGCTTCTGTCTCGGCGGTGATCAGGTCAACCTTACCAATTTCCTGGAGGTATTTTTCCAAGGCATGGCTTTCACGGATCGTAATTGACCTGGAGATTTTTAACTGTCGCATAGAAATTGTGGATAATTTGACGCTGATTGACCGGAATAATCTTTACCAGAAATTGACGACCGGATCACCCTTTTTAACCCGGTTCTGCTGTTGTAACATGTTATCTTTAATCCGGCGCCCAAAATTATTTACGTTTGCCCTGACGGCCTATAACCCTATCGTTATGTATTATAATTAACAATACATTTATCAATAACCAACAACTATTTAAATAATCAATGATTCATTTGATAACATTATAATAATGCGCTTTTCTTAAAGGTGTTTATGAAAAAAGTCCCTTGTTTAAGGGGACTTATAAAACAAAAAACACAGCTATTTATAAACAGGAAATTTACCTGTTGTTTATTGTACCAGCACTAATTTATGCAGCAGGCCCCTTCCTTCCTGCCCGGTAATTTTGAGCAGGTATAACCCGGAAGCAAGCCCCGGGATACCGGCGCTGAAATGAGGGTTTTGAGCCGTATTCCAGGAAGCCTGGAATAAAGTATTGCCGGAAAGGCCATACAGGCTGATGTGCACGGGAGCATTGAATGGCTGGCCAGCAAAAGCGATGTTCAGGTTCCGGTTGCCAACAGGATTGATGACGCTGAATTGCTTGCTGTAGACTCCTGTTTCCGCTACACTACTCGTCCCGCTTGTCTTTTGCACCGCAAATTTCGTGGTAACAGGCAGGTGGTCCGACATCTCGTATAATGCCTGCAATACATTGGAAGGTACCAATGTATTGACGGGGTTATCCAACAGCCCTTTGTTGAAGTGAGCGCCGTCCTGTCCTACGATATGGTAGGTATTGCTCAGGCATTTGATCCTTTTTTCATTGTTGTATATCGGGCCAGAGATAAGGATCTGGTCAAAACGGTCGTCCAGGCCACCGGTAACGCCGCCATCGGGAAGGGATACTTTCCGGGTGCTTTGGCTATGAATATCGGCAAACGAGCTATTGCCGTTCCAGTTACCAGGCCTGTTTATAGGATCATGAAATTTGGACAAGACATTGCTGCTGTTCACCAGGCGGCTATAGCAAGCTTCGTTGGAGGAGTACACATTAAGATCTCCCATAAAAAGATAATTTCCCCCGGTACCGGCCGTAGCGTTCAGGTAACTGGCTACGATATTGGTTTCCGTTAAGCGATCAGTCGAATCCTGGGCATTGCTTCCCGCCTTCAGGTGCGCTACGATTACAGTAAGGAAAGTAGTATCATGCGTCTGTGCCAGTGAAGGGTCCTTATAATAAAGCTTAAACGCAATAATATCGCGTACCTGGCTGGTGATCGACTCCTGGAAAACAAGACCGAACTTGCTTTTTTTCCAGAACAGCATATTGGTCTGGTTGGAGTTGTTCGTATTGATATAGCCTCCTTTTTCCCAGGCCGATCCCAAAACGTTATCCAGGATATTTTGTGCATTCTGGCTTCCCCTGGCAATCTCGTTAGCCCCGAAGATATCCGGGTTCACATAATTGATAATAGTCTGCAGCCTCGGATTTTTGTAGGTGGAAGGGTTATCCGAAGCAGCATAGTTCAGCAGGTTATACTGCATCACCGAGAAGGTATCGGTACCCTGGCTATACACGGAAGTACAGGCAGCAAAGGAAAAGCACAAGGCCGGTAAAAATGATTTCATCAGTTATTTATATTGGTATTATTGGGGACGGACGAGGCGTTTGTAATTTTTAAACCGCTTATCCTTTTTTAATTCAAGGTGTTTCTTCCGGAACTTCCGTTTGTTCATCATTTCCATAACATGGTAATGCTCGGCCAGCTCCTGTATTTCTTTTAGCTTGGCTTTGTACTTGACAAAAATATTCTCTTGCTGCACAATGTCATTGATGTATTGGAAAATCTCCTCCTGTTCTATACCCAGGTCCGACCAAAGCAGTACCTGTTGCCTTAATTGAATACAAAACTGATCGTGCCGGCTGGCGCTGATGAATCCCATATATAAACTAGTGTTTGGTTAAAGATTGCCCGATCGGAGCAAGACGCGCTGCTCCGTCAGATGATGATTGTTGATGGGTGAAATAATCGGGTTAAGTTATTTATCCGACAGGCGACCCTGCTTTTGGCCTTATCGGCAGTACATGCTCTTCTTTAGATCCCCTGACCTGGAAAATCATTTGTTCCCCGGCGAAGCCAACTATTATGCTTACAGAACCGGGAAAACGGTTTACCTGGTTAGTGGATAAAATCAACAAAACAGGATTGTTCCCAGATTCATCCTGCCTGATTTACAAAGGCTGTCCCTGCCTTACTTCATTTAAACGGCCGGAACAATGCCTTAACCGTCACAAAAGTATTTGGGGTAAAGTTCTTCACCTATAATCCACTAGTTAAGTATGAAATTTACACATTCCTTCAATATTGTCTGTCAGCAACTTAAGATATTCCTGCTTTTATTTCATAACATAACGATAATACAAAAACAGGTTAGGCCTATACCAAGATTAACTTTTAATTACCATATCGTCCGGCTATGCCCAATCAAAATCATTGTCTCTAATTTCGCCGTTTATCCCCGGTACCCTGGCCTAAAACGACAAGAGTATCTCCGGTAGCAGACAAGTAACCAGAAAAAGAACATTGCCCATGAACCTGGCATTAGCAGAACAGGAAAAAGAAAGATTGAAAGCGTTCCTGGATGGCGAACAGAAAGAACGCAGCCGCATAGGCCGGGAATTGCACGATGGCATAGGCGCCATGCTGTTTACCATCAGTCATCAATTGAAAACGTATTTCAACAAGAACGATCACAACGACAAAGAAGCGTTGAACCGGTTGATCTCGCTGGTAAATGATACTACAGTAGAATTAAAAAATACAGTACATAGCCTGATCCCTGAAACAATAGCCTTACGGGGCCTTGAAGAGTCCCTGACTGCCTATTGCACACTCATCAGCAGAGAACAGCACCCGGTAATCCAGTTGAATTGCTACGGCGACTGGGCAAAGGTTGATGTGGCCGTGCTGCATTCCTTGTTCCGTATGGCACAGGAGCTGATCCGGAATATAATTATGCATTCGTATGCAGCATATGCTGCCGTAACTTTGTCCTGTTTTAACGACAGGATAAGACTGTTTGTAGAAGACGACGGAAAAGGATTTGACACCAGCCATATACGCTATGGATCGGGATTGCACAATCTTTATGCCAGGGCGTCGTTGTTAAAAGGAGATATCAGTATGGAGTCGGCACCCGGCAAAGGTACCACCTGTACTATAATGATTAATTTATAGTTACTATTTGTAAAAAGAACAGTTCCGGCCAACGTATGCAGCAGGACCACGGTCTTTGAACAGATTAAACCCGATACCGGTAAAACATGAGTATAATTACAGGAATACTGGATGACCATCCCGTGGTTGTAAGCGGGATACAGAAGATGTTTGAGCACGATAATGACATTACGATAAAATACTGCTGGTACACTGCTAAAGATTTCCTTACTGACCTGGAGCATGGTATAAAACCCGATGTATTACTACTCGACATCCTGCTTCCCGACCTCAATGGCGACATCGTAGCCCAACAACTGCAAAAATCAAACCCGGAGATAAAAACGCTGGCGATCAGCGTGCTCGACAGCGCGATCAGCGCCAATACCATGCTGCGTATCGGCTGCCTGGGTTATATTATGAAGCATGCTACCTATACCGAATGGAAAAAGGCGATCACTGCCGTATCCGAAGGCAGACAGTACCTGGAGCCAACACTGGAACATAAGATAGCCACCCTGGGCGAAGGCCGTACCCGGGAAGCCTCCGTAAAAACGACCTTAAGCCCGAGAGAAAAAGAAGTGCTGCAAATGATCGCCAGCGGCAAAAGCAAAAAAGAAATAGCGCAGGACCTGGGCATCAGCGTCAATACGGTAAAGCAATACCAGTTCAATATTTCTCTTAAGCTGGAAGTCAACAGCACTGCGGCTTTAGTAAGACATGCCTTGCGCACCGGCCTGGCAGAATGATACATGTATCCACGAACGATAACATAATGAAGCCCTGATTGCTCAGGGCTTCATTATGTATTGCCGTAGCCTTAACCCTATAGGGGTTTTAAACCCTTATAGGGTTAAGGGGGTAACTTAAAGCCCGATCGCTTCCTTTAATACAGTATAAGAATGCAGGCGTGCTTCCGTATCATAAATATTGGAAGTAACCATCAGCTCATCTACTCCCGTTTCTTCCACAAACGTGCTTAGTTTTGTGGTCAACGTATCTTTACTGCCGATGAAAGCGCAGGAAGTCATCTGCATTACGGCTGCGCGCTCCTGCAGGTCCCACAGGCCATCCATCGAAGGTACCGGTGGCTGTAACGGCCTTCTTTGATTGGTAATAATACCCAGGAACATCCGGTACATACTGGTAGACAATACTTGCGCTTCCGCATCGGTATCGGCGCCTACTACATTCACACAAGCCATTACGTAAGGCTCGGCCAGGTAGGACGATGGTTTAAAATGCTGCCGGTACAAGGCAATCGCGTGGCGGAACTGAGCCGGGGCGAAATGTGCGGCAAAGGCATAGGGAAGCCCCATTTCGGCAGCAAGATAAGCGCTGTCGGTACTGGAGCCCAGTATCCAGATCGGGATAGCGGCCCCCTCGCCTGGGAAAGCCCTTACCCTCGCCTGCTGGTGTGTATTGCCAAAATAGCCCTGCAGCTCTTCGATACTCCGGCCGAAGTTATAGGCGGCGCCATCGGCAAAATTGCGGCGCAGCGCAGCGGCCGTAACCTGGTCGGTGCCTGGCGCCCGGCCTAGTCCCAGGTCTATTCTTTCGGGATATAAGGTTTCGAGTGTGCCGAATTGCTCGGCCACCATTAAAGGAGCATGATTGGGTAGCATAATGCCACCGGAACCTACCCTTATCTTTTGCGTATGCCCCGCCACATGGCCTATCAATACCGCAGTTGCCGAGCTGGCGATATTGGCCATATTGTGATGCTCGGCAAGCCATATCCGTTCAAAGCCGAGGCTTTCCGCATGCTGGGCCAGCGTTACCGCACGGCCTATAGCCTCTGCCGCATCCCCGCCTTCCCTTACTACAGCCAGGTCCAGCACCGATAATCTTATTCTTTTCATATACTGCTGCTTCCCGGGAAATATTACCTTACGGGAAGAGTAGCAAAAGTACGGTAAGACCTGCTGGCAGCAGGCGGGCTTAGCTTGATGTGTTTATAGAGAGAAGCAATGCAACCGGGAGACTGTTTTTCTTTAGCAAAGCTTGTTATCGTCTACTAAATAAGGATATATCTGGCAATAATACAGGGACTTCACGCGGTAAGAATTCCTCCAAATTCAAAATGTCACTGAACCATGCTTGCATCAAAATATATAAAAGCCTCGGCATGACCAGCAGGAGTGATTTTTATATACAGGTAGTCAGGTTACTTTATACCCGACAATATTTTCCGGTCTATATAAAAAGTGCCGAAAGGAATAATGCAGGCCAGCAATATCTTCCAGGTAGTAGTCCTGAATTTCCATTGCTGCTCGACGCCTACGCTTAATGCATTGAGGACATAAAGCAGGAAAAACAACCCATGTACAGGCCCGATCCCGCTTACCAGGAAAGGATTATGATACCAGTATTTGAGCGGTACCGCAATAAAGAGCAATACCAATAAGGAGATCCCTTCCAGGAATCCGAAAAGCCGCAGACGGCCGATTTTTGAGCTTAAGTGAAACATAACAAAAACGGGTTAAAGCATTCTGAAGTAAGGTCTTTGCGATAAAGGGGAAAAGGGCCAGGGTATAGCCATTAAAATAAGCAGGAAAGCAGCCAGGAACCAGCAGGCCATCGCCCGGAACTGCCCGCGGGGCGTACCTTTTCGTTTGGCTATGGAAGAACCTGCCGTAACCAAGACCACGGCGATCGTCATCAGGGCGATATGGATCATTCCGAAAAAGACATAATCGAACTGCATGATGGCCTCCTTATAGTGCTGCCGGAAATACCGGATAAAAGGGCTATTGAAGTATAAAATATAACCCAACACCAACTGTATGTGTGCTATGGTCGCCGTGGTATGTCTTAGCCTGTTATCACCACGGCCGAAAGGCTTGTTCCCCAGCCATCCCCGGAAGCCTTTGTATATAGCCATCAGTAATGCAAGGAATAACAGCCAGCGGCAAAAAGAATGGAGTACCAGTAAAACGCTGTACATCGGGCTTTGATTTTTTAATCCTGCAAAGCTCCGCAGGAACATAAGCCGATGTTAGGATGGAACAGGTATTCATCGGGATTTTTCAATCCGTTTGCGGTAGTCGGTCGGGCTGACCTGCTCGTATTTTTTAAACAGCCTTGCAAAGTAAGATTGGTCCTCGAAGTTAAGCTCCAGGGCAATTTCACTGATCGACAGTTCCGTTTGCCCCAGCAATACTTTTGCTTCGATTACAATGGCTTCATCGATCCATTGTGTAGTTGTTTTACCGCTCGTCTTCTTCACTGCTTTATTAAGGTGATTGGGGGAGATAGCGAGCAAGGCGGCATAGTCCGTTACCTGGTGCAAGGTTTTGATATGGCTAACCAGTAATTCCCGGAACCGGCGCGTGATCTGGACCGCTGCATGTTCACCTTCATACAAAGCGGGACGGCTGGCTTCTTTTGCTTCGCAAAGCATCGCAATACAATAGGCCTGGAGCAGCTCTACATGCTGCAAGCCGTTGCTGCGGTACTCCTGTAACATACGTTTTAGCAATTGCAGGATATAACCGGCCGTACGTTTATCGGGCCGTACCACGGGATGGCCCCATACTTTAAGAAAATCCAGCTCCTGCAATAGCTTTATACTACCCAGCTTGCCCAACAGCATTTCATTGTGGAAACAGCAGAGGTAACCTTTATTAATATCGTGCTCCTCAAAAGAGACAACCTGTCCTGCCGGTACAAACAGCATTTCGTCCTTCCCTATGCTCAATTGCTCCCGGCCTATCTTAATATGCGCCCTGCCCTCCGTAATAAAGATACAGATATGGTTTACCGTTCTCGATGCCGATACCGCATGACGCAAATGACGGTACATCTCTTCTACCCTCAGGATGAAAAAACGCTCAAAATCTCCTTTCAACAAGGCATAGAGCTCCTGCGAGGGCATATACCTGGCAGTAAAAGCCTTGGGTGCATAAGTGTTGATTTTCTTCCCGGGCATATCGCTATAGGTCTGTAAGCTGCAAGATAGCACTGGGAACTTGTAAGGAAGCCGGATGCCGCATATTTTTTTCTCCTTAAAAATCTAAACCGGAACAAGCCCCGTATATGAAGACAAATGCAGAACGCTAAAAATTTATTTTATGAGAAAACGCCAACTATTGATCAGGAATGTGCTTAGCGGCGCTTTCCTGTTGTGCATAGCCGCAGGCAGTATCCCTGCCTTTGCATCCAGCCATAGGGAAGCTCCCCTGATCGCCAACGATCCGCAGGCAGATAATACCGACCTCTATGTTTTCCGAAGCCCTGATGATCCCAATACAATAACCATCATTGCCAATTACATTCCGTTCCAGCTCCCCGAAGGCGGCCCCAATTACTACACATTCGGCGCCAATATCCGTTACGAAATACACATCAAAAACCAAACGGCGACGACCGGCGACGACATTACTTACCGCTTCACTTTCAATCAAACGAACCAAGACAATACTACATTCTTCAATATCCGCTTAGGGCAACAAAACTTAAAGACCACCTACACCTGCGAGAAGAGCACAAATGGTGGCGCCAGCTTTGTTACCATTCTCGCCAATGGCATCGTACCTCCTCCCAATATCGGTCCCCGCTCTATCAATAGCAGTCCGGTAGGCTTGGGAGCCGCTTCTTATGGCGACCTGATACAGAATGCGATCGCTACCGCCAGTTCTGGTGAACAATTGTTTTGCGGACCTGCCGACGATCCTTTTTTCGTGGACCTTGCAGGCGCTTTCGACGCAGGCAACTTCCGTCCCGACGGTAATACCACCAACGCCCCCAAAGATGGACTGGCCCGTTACAATGTCAATACCATAGCCATTAAAGTACCGATAAGCATGTTGCAAAAAGACGGCAAAGGCGCGGCTATGGCCAGCAGCATTCTAGATCCCGATTTCGTGATCGGTGTATGGGCCTCGGCCAGCCGCCGTAAGATCAGCACCCTGAATGCAGATGGCACTAACACGGCTTCCGGCGACTGGGTACAGGTTTCCAGGCTGGGTATGCCCCTTACCAACGAAGCGATCATACCCGTAGGCACCAAGGATAAATGGAATGCCACTACACCTTATAACGACCTGCAATTCGCCTCCTTCTTCAGCAACCCGGAGCTGGCGTTATACATGGACGACTCGCAGTTTGGCGGCGCCGTACCTTCTTTAAACGGACTCAGGATACAATCAAAATCGCTGAACCTCTTCGATTTCAGAAATGGCAAACGCGGCCTCTACAACTTTAAAGGTGGCGCCGGCGTACAAGGCACGGCCCTCGACGATAATTTGTTTGGTGCGGTATTGTTGCCTAACGATTCCAGCCCGCGTGCGGTCGACATCCTGCCTATTTTCTACACCGGTGTGCCCAACCTGAGCCCTTACCAATTAGCTACAGGCAAAGGGGGCAACCCACTAGCTGCAGGCAAACCTTTTATCAACAATTTCCTGCCTACTCTGGGCGATATGCTGCGTCTCAATATGGCCGTGCCTGTTACACCGAGGAACGATCCTAATTTCAGTTCGCTGGGTATCGTTAAAGCAGCGGTACTTGGGCTTACCGATCCCCAATACAATACCTCCACCACATTACAATTCATTCCTAACATGGATGGCTTCCCCAATGGCCGGAGACTGGAAGATGACGTAACCACGATAGAGCTGCAGGCCGTATCGGGTGTGGCCCTGGCCGCCATAGGCTTCTGGTACGACGATTACCAGGGTAATATGGCCTCACCGGTTACCAACAGGCTGGTACGTGTATTGAGCTTTACAGCAGGCGTTACGCATAACGACACTACGTTCAAAGCTTCCTTCCCTTATGTACAGCAACCCTGGAGAGGCTACGACTATACCCTGCAGGCCAGGTTCTGATCTCATTTCCCAAATCAAAAAGCAACATATGAAAACTTATATAAACAAAGTAATCGCCGGTGTGGCACTGTGTTTGCTACCGCAGCTACAGGCACTGGCTTCGTCGCACAGGGAAGCACCATTGATCGCCAATGATCCCCTCGCCGACAATACCGATCTCTATGCTTTCAAAAGCCCCTGCGATTCGAATAAAATTGTACTCATCGCCAATTATATTCCCTTTGAGCATCCCGCCGGAGGTCCCAACTGGTACACTTTCGGAGAAAATATCCGCTACGAGATCCATATCGATAACAACACCGCCACCGCCGGTGACGATATCATTTACCGTTTTACTTTTCACAAGACCAATGAAGACGGCAGCACTTTCTTTAACATCAGGCTGGGCAAACAAAACATCAAAACCACTTATACCTGCGAACGAAGCATTAATGGCGGTGCCAGCTTCACGACCATTATTACCAACGGAGTGGTACCACCACCCAATATCGGGCCAAGGTCCATCGATAATGCTACCGTAGGCCTGGGCAGCAGCTATGCCAGCCTTATGGCCGCCGCAGTACAAACACCTTCAACCGGTGAAAAGATTTTCTGTGGCCCTATTGACGATCCTTTCTTCGTAGACCTTGGCGGCGCTTTCGATGCAGGTGGCTTCAGGCCCGCAGCACAGGCCAGGGACGGCCTGGCTAAATTCAACTGCCATTCCATCGTTATTGAAGTGCCTGTTACCACCTTACAAAAAGACGGTAAGAGCTTAGCCCAGGCCGCCAATATACTCGATCCCGATTTCGTGATCGGTATATGGGCCTCGGCCAGCCGCCAGCAGATCACTACCCTAGGCAACAACGGCGATCCCGCTACCGGTAGCGGCGACTGGATACAGGTTTCCCGCCTGGGTATGCCGCTTACCAATGAAGCTGTAATTCCCATCGGCAGCAAAGACCTGTGGAACAGGAGCAATCCTTATACCAATGACCTCACTTTTGCCGCCAATTTCAGCAATCCCGAACTGGCTTTATACATGGACAATTCACAATTCGGTGGCGCCGTACCCGGCCTGGCTGCATTACGTATTCAAACGGCTTCTTTAGGTGCATTTGATTTCAGAAATGGCCACCAGGGACTTTACCCTTTAAAGAATACGCCCGCTGTTGCCGGTACGGCCTTATCCGATGCAGCTTTTGGCACTATATTGCTACCCAATAATGCCAGCCCCCGCGCAGTAGATATCCTGCCTATCTTTTACACAGGAGTACCCAATGTACGCCCTTACCAACTGGCTACGGGTAAAGGCGGCGATCCGCTGGCAGCAGGCAAACCCTTTATCAACAACTTCCTGCCTACCCTGAGCGATGCCTTAAGGCTGAATATGGCAGTACCTGCCACACCCAGGAACGATCCCAATTTCAGCTCGCTGGGTATTGTTAAAGCTGCGGTACTTGGCCTTACCGATCCTGCATATGCCAATATCAACCTCCAGTTCATTCCGAACATGGACGGATTCCCTAACGGAAGAAGGCTCGAAGATGATGTAACCACGATCGAGCTACAAGCCGTATCCGGCGTAGCGCTTGCCGCCATTGGCCTCTGGTACGACGATTACTCAAGCGGCAGTCCTGTCACACCTAATCTCTTAAGCGTGCTTTCGTTTAATGCCGGCATTACGCATAACGATACCACCTTCCAGGCTTGCTTCCCTTATGTACAAGCGCCCTGGAGAGGCTTTACCGGCGACAGCTACAATGCCCCGGTGATCACGGGCATCAACGAATTGGGCATGTCGGCTCCGGAAGCCATTATGGTAGCGTATCCCAATCCTTTCGGCAGCACCGTCAATATGAAATATAAACTGGCAGCCAAAGGAAATGTGCAGATACAAGTGGCCGACCTCAACGGCCGTGTAGTAGCAACCATAGCAGAAGGCAACAAAATGCCAGGTGAATACATGGTGAAATGGAACGGCAGCAACCTCGCTGCCGGAACTTATTATGCGAGAATCACGGTGAACGAACACATGTTCCAAAGTGTAAAACTAGTTAAGGCAAAATAACAACATCAGGCCGGGGAAGCCCTGACCAGCTTCCCCGGCTGGATTACCACCACACAATACACAACCCGTTTTTATGTTACACGATACATTTTCTACCCTGAAAACGGTAGTACTGGCTTCTTTATCCCTGCTTTGCGTCCTAGTATGCGGTTCCTGCGCACAACCCGGTGAAGCAAGGGAGGTAACCATCAATGGTAATACCTCCGTACCCCGGCTCCTGGAACGTAAAAGCAATTCCGGCCCCAAAGAAGAGGCAGACCAGATCAGGAAAGTGTACAACGATGCTGTGAAAGTGCTGCAAAGCAATCCCGAAGACTGGAAACAATACCTCAACCTGGCGACAGCCTTTATCTCGGAAGGCCGTCTTACTGGAAATACAGGCTACTACAGCAATGCAGCCATTGAGGTATTACAGAAAGTAACCCAAGCCAACCCTTCTGATAAAAATATACTATTTGAGGCCATGAGCCTGCAATCGGCTGTATTGCTTAATATGCATCAGTTCAAAGATGCCCTGAGCATAGCCGAGCAAGGAAGGAAGATCAACGATTTCAACGCAGGTATATACGGCGCCCTGGTCGACGCCAATGTGGAAATGGGTCATTACAATGAGGCAGTGAAGGATTGTGATAAAATGCTCAGTATCCGTCCCGATCTACGTTCCTATTCCCGGGCTTCGTACCTGCGTCAGCTTTACGGCGATAATAAGGGCGCTATCGAAGCGATGAAAATGGCTGTAGAAGCGGGTGTGCCTGGCATGGAAAGCACCGAATGGGCAAGAGTGACCTGGGGCGACCTCTATGCCAATACCGGCAAATTGGATACAGCTAAAATGATTTACGAAGCAGCGCTGGTATACCGTCCGGGCTATGCTTATGCCGAAATGGGACTGGCAAGGATAGCAGCAGCACAGAAGAATTATGATGAAGCGATTACCCATACCCGCAATGCCATCAAAGAGCTGAGCGAAGCTTCCTTCGTGGCTTACCTGGGCGATATGTACCTGTTGAAAGGCGATCAGGAAAAAGCGATGGAAACCCATAAAGAGGTAGTACGCCTGCTGGAAGAAGGAGAAAAAGAACAGGCCAAAAACACCGTGGTCCGGCACAACGGAAACCGGGAACTAGCCATGGCTTATCTCAACATCAACGACTACGACAAAGCGCTGGCCTATGCCAAAGTGGACTACGCCATGCGCCCCGACAATATAGATGCCAACGACCTGATGGCCTGGATACTCTATAAAAAAGGCGATTATGAAGCTGCGCAAAAATATACCGATAAAATGTTCCTGACCAAGTCTAAAAATGCCAACCAGACCTTTAAAGCAGGCATGGTATATACAGCGGCCGGCAATACGGACAAAGGGATGCAATTGCATAAAGAAGCTATGGCCATATCTCCCTATATCGACCCCAGGATAACTGCATCTGTCAAGAACTAATGTGCTTCCGATGAAAAAGCTATACTGTCTACTGATCCTTCTGTTGCTTTGCTGTCCTGCCTTACAAGCGCATGTGATCAGCTATGAACTGGATCCCCTGCCGGGCGGCCAGGTGTTTCTCAAATACCTGATCATAGGCTATCAGCATATCATTCCTATGGGGCTCGACCATATCCTGTTTATCCTCTGCGTCTTTTTCCTCAACAACAATCTGAAACAAATTATCATACAGGCCTCCATGTTTACCCTGGCCCACTCTATTACACTTGGCCTGGCTATGTACCAGGTCATCGCGCCACCGGCACATATCATAGAACCGCTCATTGCCTTGTCCATCGTATTCCTAGCCATTGAAAACATCTTTTCCACGAGGGTAAAACCCTGGCGCCTGGTAATGGTCTTTATTTTCGGGCTGGTGCATGGCATGGGCTTTGCAGGGGCCTTATCGGCATTGGGCATGCCTTCCTATGCCTTTGCCACGGCCCTCATCAGCTTCAACATAGGCGTAGAGCTGGGGCAGCTCACGATCATTTTGCTGATGTACTTCCTGGTGGCACGTGTTTTTTCACAGAAACAATGGTACCGGAAAATTATTGTTGTTCCCTCTTCGTTGCTCATCGCCTTTATAGCCGGATACTGGACTATAGAACGGTTCTTCTTTGCCGGCTGATCTTTTAACCGACCTAACCTTTTACTATGCAGCTCAACCATACACTCAGGGCGACCTTTACCTTTATAGCCCTACTTCTCCTTCCAATCTATGCCCTGGCCCATAAAGGCAGTGTCCGGGGCAAAATAACAGACAGTAAGACCGGCAAGGGTATCGAAGGGGTCAATATTTATATCAGGGATCATAAAGGCAGCACCCTTACCAATGCCTTCGGGCAGTTCCTGCTCCGCGATATAGAGCCGGGCGACTATGTGCTCTCCATAGGACATGTCGGTTTTGAAACCATCGAGAAAACCATTAAAGTAGAAGACGGTATTACCACCGATATTGAGGTAGCCCTGCTTACAGCCGCCGTCAACCTGAACGAAGTAACCATCAATGCGGTAAAAATACAGGCCGTAAACACGATAAGCGATGTCGACATCAAACTAAGGCCGGTCAATAGTTCGCAGGATTTCATGCGTATGATACCGGGGCTGTTTACTGCACAGCACCAGGGTGGCGGCAAGGCTGAGCAAATGTTTCTGCGGGGCTTCGATATAGACCACGGCACCGACATTAATGTAAGTGTAGACGACATGCCGGTAAATATGGTATCGCATGCGCATGGCCAGGGCTATGCCGACCTGCATTTCCTGATCCCCGAGCTCGTGCAGCGCATCAATTTCGGCAAAGGCCCTTACCAGTTGGACAAAGGCGATTTTGCTACCGCAGGCTTTGCCGAGTTCAAGACCTTCGATTACCTGGACAACAGCTTTGTAAAGGTAGAGGGCGGACTATACGGCTGGTTCCGCACCGTGGCAGCCGTAGACCTGCTCAACAGCCATAAAGGCGATGGCAGGACCAGCGCTTACCTGGCGGGAGAGTATTGTTATAACCGGGGATACTTCGATGTGCCACAAAATTTCAACCGTTTGAACCTAACCGGAAAATATACCGTCCGCCTGGCAGCCAACAAACAGCTTAGTTTAACACTCTCTGGTTTTAAAAGCAATTGGGACGCTTCGGGACAGATACCCGAAAGAGCCGTAGCAGAAGGGATCATAGGCCGCTTCGGCGAGCTGGACAAGGAATCGGGCATTACCAGCCGCTACAACCTGAATGTGCAATACCTGCAAGCCATCAACGAACACAGCATTTTTAAAAGCAATGCTTATGTGAGCTATTACGATTTCGACCTGGTATCCGATTTCACGTTCTTCCTCAAAGATCCCGTCAATGGCGACCAGATCAGGCAGAAGGAAAAACGTATCCTGGCCGGTTACAATGCCCGGTATTATGCCGACTACAACATAGGCCGGTTCAAAGCAAGAACAGAAGCGGGGCTGGGCTTCCGTTTCGACAACAGTATGGATATTGAGCTCAGCCATACCCTGGATAAAGACATCCGGCTGGAGCGGCTGGCCCTGGGCGATATTTACCAAACCAATCTTTACGGGTATGCCGCACAAACCATCTACCTGTTGCCGCAACTGGTATTCAACGCCGGATTACGTTTCGATTACTTTGTGCATGAATACAACAACAAGCTGCCTTCGGAACCGGTAAAGGAAAGCGCCGATACCCGGGGCTTCAGCCCTAAGGCGGGATTGTATTACAACTTCAGCAACAGCGGCAGGATCTACTTCAATTACGGTACCGGCTTCCACAGCAACGATACCCGGGTGGTGGTAGCGCAACAAGGCCGGGATGTATTGCCCATGGCACATTCCTTCGACCTTGGCGCCGTGATCAAACCTTATCCTAAGCTGCTGTTGTCGGGCGCTTTGTGGCTGCTGGACCTGCAACAGGAATTTGTATATGTGGGTGACGAGGCTGTAGTAGAGCCCAGCGGCAGGACCCGCAGGATGGGCCTTGACTTATCGGTCCGTTACGAGTTGCTGAAATACTTGTTCCTGGATGCTGATTTTAACTATACGCATGCAAGGGCCAGGGATGCAGCGCCGGGGGAGAATTTTATTCCACTGGCGGCCAGGATCACCTCTATAGGCGGGCTGACCTATAAGAAAGGGCATTGGGGCGCCAGCATACGGTACCGGCACCTGGGCAACCGGCCGGCCAACGAAGACAATTCGGTAATTGCCTATGGCTATACCGTATTCGATGCAGCGGCCACTTATACCTTTAAACAATTCGAGTTGGGCCTGCAGGCACAGAATATCTTCAATACCGAATGGAACGAAGCCCAGTTCGATACCGAATCCAGGCTGCGCAACGAAGCGACGCCCGTATCCGAAATCCATTTTACACCGGGAACACCTTTCTTTGTAAAGCTTACCGCGATGTTCAAGTTCTGAGCAAAGGAAGAGAAGCGGCTACAGCCGCATGATCTGCGCCGGCACAATATCCTTTTGCCATAGGGCACGTTCAAATTCGTTGACAGCATCATCTTTTCCAGCCAGGTAAAAGATGCCTTTTTTCCAAAGGCTCCACAGTTCCTGCTCCAACTGTTCCAGGTAAGCAATGGCCCTCGAAGCGGGCTTGCTGCCCTGCTGCACCACATCCAGCATCAGGCCTTGCCTTTCGGGGAAAGACAGCATGCAGTAAGGCAGCTCCAGTACCCCTATATATTTATGGTTGTACCATTCTACTTCATCCTTAAGAACAGTGTACAGATCCAGCGCAGTTTCATCGCCAAAGAAAAAATGATAGCGGCTCCTTTCCGTATGGATATGGGGAATCGTGGCATAAGATTGTCGCATTTGCGTAATAACTTTAGTGGCATTCATCGCGTATCGGCAGTTTAGCTTTACTTTGCAAAACTGGAACAAATCCCTGTTTTTGTTTTTATACGATCGGGATACTGTTTTATACCAAAAGGATTATTATGCCGGTCAATGTTTATGACGAAAAAGGTCATCAATTCATATTGGGGAATAACTTCGACCTCGGGGCCATCAACCAACCACTGGTTACCGAAAACAGGACCCGCTACAGCTTTCCCTTTGGCGATGCGGAACTGGTACAAATCGCATTTTCGGGTATTTACATTGTGTATGGCGATATCCTCATGCGGGAGGCCAAGACCCTTTACTTTAATCTTTCCGACCAGGGCGAACTGGTAGAGCTGCATTTTACCCTGGCCGGCAACGGCAGTATGTACAACCAGGAAACCGGCAGCAACTACCTTTTCAAGGAGAACCAATACAACATGCATTATATCCCCAGCTTTACCGGCAGGGGCGATTACCGAAAAGACCTGGCCTATAAGTTCTTTGAAGTCCATTTCACTACTGCCTTTTTCCGGGAGCTTGCCGAAGACAGCGCCCCCGTGCTCATCGATTTTGCCCATAAAATAGCAGGTAACCATAAGGCCGAGGTCGTGACCCCCAGCCTGCCCATATCTTTTCCCATGCACCAATGCATCAGGGAGATCATGAACTGCAACCTCAGGGGCGGGCTTAAGCTGTTGTTCCTGCAGTCCAAATGCATTGAATTACTGGCACTACAGGCCCAGGCATACGAAGAATACTACGACCATGCCGGCAGGCATACCTTTAAGCCGGGGTACGATAAAGACCAGATACATTTTGCCAAAGATTACCTCCTGCTCCATGCTGCCGAACCACCCTCGCTCAGCGAACTGGCCAGGATAGCCGGCATCAACGAATTCAAATTAAAAAAGGGATTTCGGGAGATCTTCAACAACAGCATATTCGGTTACCTCAACGATTACCGCCTGCACGAAGCCAAACAAATGCTGGCCTCCGGCACAGCCATTAAAGAGACCGCCGATCATTTCGGCTTTTCTTCCGTACAGCATTTCAGCAAGGCTTTTAAACAGAAATTCGGCCTGCCTCCCGGGCAATGTAAGGGCAATTAAGCCCTGCCATGCTTCCATAAATGAGCAAAAAAATTATCTTTGCAACAGATCCAATGCCCGATATGTTGCGCTCCCCTTTTCTGCATAAATATAAACATGTACTGCTTTACGGCTTTTCACTTGCCTTATTGTTATTCCTGCTCCAATGGATGGAATATAAATTGATCATTATTGATCATGCTTTTGAAATTTACATCGGCGGCATTGCCATAGTCTTCACCGCACTAGGCATATGGCTGGCCTTAAAACTGGCACGCCCCAGGACTAAAACAGTGATCATAGAAAAGGAAATTTATATTCAAAAAGATCCTGATTTTAAGATCAACGAACAAGAAAGGGAGAAGCTTAACATCAGCAAGAGAGAAATGGAAGTACTGCAATTGATGGCCGAAGGACTCAGCAACCAGGAAATAGCCGCCCGTTTGTTTGTGTCGCTGAATACCATCAAGACCCATTCCTCCAACCTGTTCGAAAAAATGGACGTCAAACGAAGAACCCAGGCTGTCGAAAAAGCTAAAAGAATGAGTATCATCTCTTAAAACATCATTCTTCCGGGTGAAAAATGCGCTGTTTTTCAAAAATCACCCAAAAGTATGAGGATAAAAACAGTGCCATACCTCATTTTTGTCCCCGGTTCAAAAAAACAAAACATGAAAAAGACTGTCCTTATTTTCGGGCTCATCTCGGGCTTTATTGCCGCCGCTATAATGAGCATCTCCATGGCTGCGTGTTACGGCAATCCCGATTTCGGGGGAAGCATGGTGCTGGGTTATGCCAGCATGCTTATTGCCTTCTCCCTTATTTTCGTAGGCGTAAAAAATCTACGGGACAAACACAACGACGGCGCTATCTCTTTTGGCAAAGCATTCGGCGCCGGCCTGCTCATTACCTTTATTGCGTCCAGCATGTATGTACTGGCATGGCTGGTAGAATACTACTGCTTTATGCCCGAATTCATGGACCGCTATACGGACCATACTTTAAGACAGGCACAAAAGTCAGGCGCCGATGCCGCCACCATAGCAGCTAAAGCAGCAGAAATGGCGAAATACAAAGAGATGTATAAAAACCCCATCTTTGTTATCTTATTTACTTATGCCGAAATATTCCCTGTCGGTTTTATCGTTTCCCTTATTTGCGCCCTTATTTTAAAACGTAAACCTAAGCAACCCGCAACTGCTATCTCGTAACCGCACAGCGGCTGAAAAACCTTCCTTTTTTATCTATTTTTAAATCGTACAATAATTTAACATGAAAAAAGTAACAGGCCTCGGCGGTGTATTTTTCAAATGCGATGATCCGAAAGCTATGAATGAATGGTACGCCCAAAACCTCGGGTTGGCTACCGGTCCTTATGGCGCTACCTTCGAGTGGCGGCATACCGACGATCCTTCCCGACAGGGAACCACTGCCTGGTGTACCTTTCCACAGGACAGTAAAAATTTCCAACCCTCGGAAAAGCCATTTATGATCAATTACCGTGTGGACAATATCGCCACACTGGTAGAAGAGCTGAAAAAGGACAACGTAACCGTTATCGATGAGATTACGGCCTATGGCGACTTTGGTAAATTCGTTCATATACTGGACCCGGAAGGGAACATTATAGAGCTCTGGGAGCCCATAGATGATGTGATCGGGGATAACCAGGCTGGCTAAATACTTCCTGCCCAATAAAGGCCTGCTGTACAGCAGGCCTTTATTGGGCCATTCAATACCGTTGATATCATCTACCATCTCAAATCCATCCCTGCCGCGTTTATCAGGACATGGAACTCATTTGAAGCAATCGTTTACCTTGGTTTCCAGCGCTATGAATAGTAAAAGGAAATAAGTATCTTTAGGTTTCCAAACTATGCTATGACACTGAATATATTTGATACCCGGGATGAAGCCATTGCAGTGCTGGCAAAATACTTTGTGCAGATCGCCAATGAAGCCATAGAAGATCATAACCGTTTTTCAGTAGTGCTGGCAGGAGGCCATACGCCCAGGGAGTTGTACCAGTTGCTCGTATCAACCCCTTATCGTGAAAAGATAAGCGACTGGTCAAAAATATATTTCTTCTTTGGCGACGAACGTTACGTTCCTCCCGGCGACAAAAACAGCAATTACCAGATGGCCAGGGAGTCCTTATTCGATCCGTTAGGTATTCCCTCCTCCCATATTTTCCCCATAGATACCTCTTTGCCCCCCGAAGCCGCAGCAACAGCATACCAGGAACAACTGGAAGACTTTCACATGGTAAGGGAAATACATTTCGACCTTATCCTGCTGGGCCTTGGCGATAACGTACACACGGCCTCGCTTTACCCCCATACATCTGTATTGCAGGATACCGCACCGGCGGTAAAGGCAGTGCAGCTATCCGGCGACGAAGGCTGGCGCATTACCCTCAATGCCCCCATGATCAACAATGCCAGACATATTGCCTTCCTGGTATTCGGGAAAGAAAAAGCCCTTGCCATGCAACATGTCTTTAGCAGCGAAATCGATACGGACCGTTATCCGGCACAGCTCATCCGCAAAAAACGAATTGCCTGGTTTACCGATACGGAAGCCACCAGCTTACTGCGGCAGCAAAGCTAACCCTGCTCCCAAGCCATTCTTGGGCACATGCCCCTAATGGACTAATTTGCCGCTCCGTTGGGTCTCTTTGTAAATGTCATTGTCTTATGTCTTTATTGCAGGTAACAGGAACAGGTAAACGTATAGCCGCCACTTTCACGTTAGAGGATATTCATTTTTCCCAACAGGCCGGGCAGAATATCGGTATTGCGGGCGCTACAGGCTCGGGGAAAAGTACTCTGCTCAAAATTATCGCCGGCCTCGAAGATGCCGATACCGGTGTCGTTTATTTTGAAGGTGAAAAAGTAAAAGGGCCGGCTTACCGGCTTATACCCGGACAACCGGGCATCGCATACCTGTCGCAGCATTACGAATTGCGCAACCATTACCGCATGGAAGAATTGCTGTCCTATGCCAATACCTTGCTGGAAGAAGAAGCTGCGTCTTTGTTTGCCATTTGCCGCATCAGTCATTTACTGGGAAGAAAAACGAACCAGCTTTCCGGCGGAGAAAAACAACGCATAGCGTTGGCCAGGCTGTTGCTTACGGCGCCCAGGCTGTTGTTGCTGGACGAGCCATTCTCCAATCTGGACCTGATCCATAAAACGATATTGAAAAAAGTGCTGGACGACCTGGCCGCAGAAAAAAGCTTGACCTGCATCATCGCCTCACACGACCCGCAAGACCTGCTCTCCTGGGCCGATGAGCTACTGATCCTGAAAGAAGGCAAGCTATTGCAACAGGGAAGCCCGGAAAAGCTGTACCATCATCCCGGAACCGAGTACACCGGCGCCTTGCTGGGTAAATACAATTTGTTGTCCCCCGCCCTGGCCACGGCTTTGAACCTGCCGCCGGTTCCCGAAGGAAAGCAGCAATTTGTACGGCCGGAACAGGTAAAATGGACTTCAGGTAAAAGTAAAGGACTGAAAGCGATCGTGCAAAAGATCAGCTTCTGGGGGAGCTATTATGAAGTTGCCGTGGTCCTGGAAGACAATATGCTTATCCTCAAAACAGAGCAGGCAAAATGTAAACCGGGGCAGACCATTTATATCAGCATAAAAGAGCACGATTATACCTATCTCTGATACAGCGTCAGAATAGCTTAAGCTGCTTTATGGTTTCTTCCGGCGGCTTTGCTTTGCCCATCACCGTTCTGCCGCCGTACTTCCAGCTTTCCCGCCTTTCCGTTTCAATCCATTCGTCAAAACGTTCGTTAGGTACAAAATTCTTTTCAAGCTGTGCAGCCGTCCTGGACAGATTCTTCAAGGCTTCGGACCGCTCCGTTTCGCCCAGCTTTGCTTTACGTACCGAAGTTTCCAGTACGGCGATCGTTTCATCATATACCTTTTCGGGTACGGGGAAAGGGTGGCCGTCTTTACCCCCATGGGCAAAAGAGAACCTTGCCGGGTCGCGGAAGCGCACGGGAGCGCCATGGATCACTTCGCTTACCAGGGCCAGCGACTGGATCGTGCGCGGTCCTACGCCCGGCAACAACAATAAAGACTCAAAGTCAAGACAACCTTGTTCATGGGCCATGGCCAGCACCGCGCCCAGGCGCGTCCTGTTCACATCCTCCTTACGCACATCATGATGAGAAGGCATTACCAGGTGGTTGATCTCCTGCATTATGTCGCCGGGATCTTCCTGTACCAGCGCCAGCATGCCTTTCTTGGCTTCGGCTGCGCCGATATCGGTAAGGTTCAGGATCGATCCCTGGTTTTTACCATAGATAAACTCATGCGGCTGTTCGGTAAAAGAAGTAACCGAAGGTGAATGCCAATGGTACCTTCGCGCCAGCCGGCTTTCGGTATTCATCCCCTGCTGCACCACGGCCCAATCGCCGTCCTTGCTGAGGATAAAGGAATGCAGGTACAACTGGAAGCCGTCCTGTACGGCCGTGTTATCCACTTTGGCCGCCAGCTTGCTGTGCTGCACCAACTGCAGCGCGTCAAGGCCAGTCTTTTCACCGATCAAAGTCAATTCGGCAGGTGTTTGTAAAGAGTATTTCCCCCTGCCCCCGCAAATGTAGATCCCCAGGTCAGCAGAACGCCTGTTGACAGCGCCTTTCAGCGCGCCCATTACCGAAGTGGTAATGCCCGAAGAATGCCAGTCCATGCCCAGCACACAGCCCAGGGATTGGAACCAGAAAGGATCGCTGAGCTTGCGCAGCAGCATATCCCTGCCATATTCCATCACGATGGCTTCGGCAATAGCGCCGCCCAGCCTGCTCATTCTCACAGCAAGCCATTCGGGTACTTTTCCGTAATGCAGGGGTAAATCGGCGGAACCACTCTTCGACATACCTGCAATTTACGAAAGGGAGACTTACCTTTGCGCATGGATTATTTTAAAAAGCTGCAGCACTTGCTGCAACTGGAACAGGAAGAGGACCGCAACGCTTATCTTAAACTCACAGCATCGGCATCGGCAGCAGAACGGAGGGCCAACGGTATTGCCTGGTACCCTGTTGCCATAAGAGATACAGAGCTGGGCCGGGGCGATTACCTCACTGTCGAAGTAGAGCGTACCACCCACCAGGATATAAGCCACCAGTTGCGTTCCGGTATGCCTGCCGTACTTTTTTCCAATCATGATCCTCAGGAAGACCGGGCCGAAGGAGTGATCTCTTTCCTGAACGGCAACCGCCTCAAGATAGCCTTACGTACCGATGAACTTCCCGACTGGAGCCGGAACGGCAAGCTGGGTATCGACCTGCTTTTCGACGACAACAGCTACGAAGAGATGGGCCAGGCACTGCGCCGCGCCGAAGACCTGGCCGGCGACCCCAAAGAAGGCAGACTGGTACAGGTGCTTACTGGTCAGCAGGCCGCTACCTTTGACGAAACGACAATAGTAGCCAACGACAAACTGAATACCTCTCAACTGGCTGCTTTAAACAAGATCGTATCGGCCAACGAGCTGGCTATCGTACATGGCCCTCCCGGTACCGGCAAAACGACGACCCTGGTGCAGGCCATCAAAACCCTGGTACAGAGGGAGCACAGGCAGATACTGGTAGTTGCCCCCAGCAATGCCGCTGTAGACCTGTTGAGCGAGAAGCTGGCCGACGAAGGCCTGAACGTATTGCGGGCCGGCAATCCGGCAAGGATCTCGCAGCGATTGCTTTCGCTCACGCTCGACAGCAAGACCGCGGAAGACAGCCGCATGAAAGAGATCAAAAAGCTGAAGAAACAAGCCAATGCCTTTAAGGATATGGCCCATAAATACAAGCGTAATTTCGGGAAGGCCGAGCGGGAACAACGCAAAGCCCTGTTTGACGAGGCCCGCAAGATTATGAAAGAGGTCGAGCAAACCGAACAGTATATCCAGGATAACCTGATCAAAGAAGCGCAGGTAATCACGGCAACCCTGGTAGGCGCCAATCATTATTCCATCCGCAACCTGAAATTCCATACCGTAGTGATCGATGAGGCCGGGCAGGCATTGGAACCAGCCTGCTGGATACCGATACTCAAAGCGGAAAAGGTGATTATGGCAGGAGATCATTACCAGTTACCCCCTACCATCAAATCGTACGAAGCGGGCAGGCAAGGACTCAACCATACCTTGATGGAACGTTGCGTTGCCCTGCATCCCGCATCGGTAGTGATGCTCGAAGAACAGTACCGTATGCATGCTAATATCATGGGTTATTCGGCGCAGGTATTTTATCAAGATAAGCTGAAAGCGCACCATTCCGTAGCCGGCCATTTGCTGTATGCTGGAGATGTCCCCTTGGCCTTTGTTGATACTGCAGGCTGCGGCTATGAAGAGCAAACAGAAGGCAACAGCATTTCCAACCCGGAAGAAGCAGCTTTTGTATTGAAGCACCTCACCCAACTGGTTATAGCACTGAGGGCTTATTATACCCCGGAGACATTCCCTTCCATAGCCGTCATTGCTCCTTATCGGCAGCAGCTTCAATTGCTGCAGGAACTACTGCCCCATCACCCCGAGCTGGTTGCCTGCGGCGACCGTATTTCCGTAAATACCGTAGACAGCTTCCAGGGACAGGAAAGGGACATCGTGTACATCAGCATGACCCGGAGCAATACGGAAAATACAATCGGCTTCCTGGCCGATACCCGAAGGATCAATGTAGCCATGACCCGCGCCCGTAAAAAACTGGTAATGATAGGCGACAGCGCCACACTGGCTGCCCTGCCTTTCTATACCGACCTGATCGCTTATGCCGAAGGCATAGATGCTTACCAGAGCGCCTGGGAATTTTCGGATCTGTAGAGACATTGCATGATAAAGACATTGTACTGTAGAGCCGTAGCATGCTACGGCTCTACAGTAACCCTAATTATAGCCTGCCGGTTATTACCGGGATATTAAATCAGCAGAAAACTGGAAAGATTTTTCCGTTTTTTTTTATTTTGTTCTAACTTGCCTGAAAGGTTATACCAACCCTTTATCTACATTCACCTTTAATGTAAACCTATGTCTATCTTCCAGAACCAAAACACTTATTTTGATCAGGCCCTGTGGGAAAACAACCTGACTTCGGCTGTTACCACCAGGGGCGGCGGCAACAGTTCCGACGATGCTGCCGACAACAACCAGTTCATCCTGTTGCAGCTTACCGACGACGATAAGCGCATTGCCAGCACCAGCACGATAAAGCCCATACTGCAAGGCGCAGCCGACAAACCGGATGTAAACATGCAGCTGGATTTCGAAAGCTTTAAGATCGGTGCGAATGAAGATATCGATAAAGATACCAAAGCCACTCTGCAACTGCAGGTCGGCCAGGAGAAAAAGACAGATGCGCTGGATAAGCTGTTTTACTGCATCAATGGCGGCCTGGACCTGTATAACGAAATCAAAGGCAGGAAAACGGATGCCAAAGATTTTAAGAAGAGTACCGATGCAGCGATGGGCAATAAACCCATTTCTATGCCCGGCGGTATGGGGCAAATTACCCTGAAAGTGGTAAAACACGAAGAGCCCAAATGGTGGCAAAAGGTATTTTCCTTTGCCAAGACAGATACCGCCAAAGACCTTTTTTCCCTTATCGGCTTTCCCGGCATTACCGAAACAGCACTCAATTGTGTAAGCGGCATGCTTGACAGCCTTTTTGATAAAAAGCCCGAAGTCCTTTTCCAGAGCCAGGCGATAAAAATCGGCTTTTCACAGGCGGCCAAGGATGAGCTGAGCGGTGGCCTGGCTACCAATTTTGTAAGCTGTCTCAATCCGGGCTTCTGGATCATGGCCCGCAAATCCGATTTCGATACCATCATGAATGCCAAACCCATTTATTATGGCGGTTACGGCATCCTGGCCCCCGATGGCATGAGCGAGATCGATGCCCTGAAAGACAGCGCCAATAACCCTTTCTCCAAGATCACCTATGCCGTGATCAGGGCCAAGATGAAAGAAGTGGACCTGAAGCAAGGGATCATCCTCTAAATATTACAACATTATTATCCCGCAGCGATAGGGTATCGCTGCGGGATAATAAAACAGTTCATTCTGTTATTTCACCTAGCCGTTACCACTCCAGGCGCCTACTCCGCAACCACTTCGGGAACCAGCTCCTCAGCAGCCATTTCTTCCGCTACCACTTTTTCTTTTCGTGGAGTAATAAACGTCAGGCCTAGTGCCAGCAAGAGCAGCGGTATAGTCATCCAGATCACTTCATGAATACCATAGCGGGCAATTACAAAACCACCCAGCAAAGTACCTATCGTAATACCCGCGTTAAAGAAAGAAGGCAACAGGCTGTTCACAAAATCCAGTGCCGGTTCCTGTATACCGTGGGTGAGGTGGAGATTGGCCACCAGGAAGCCCCCGGTATGGATAAAGCCCCAGATCGACAATATAATAACCATAGGAATAAAGTAACCGCCAAACTGGTAAGCCAGCAAGTGCATACCTACCAGCGCCAGCAACAGCAGGCGTACGGTAAGGGTTACATTTTTACTCAATGCAATACCGGTGAGCCAGTTGCCCACAACACCCGTACCGCCAAACACCAAGAGCATAATACTGATCTGCGCACCGCTCATATGCGATATCTTATTCAGGAATTCGGCTAAGTAGCCGTAAGTGGCAAACATACCGGCCAGGATGATCGTAGAGGCCATCAATTTGACCCATAAATGTGGGTTACGCAACAGCTTCACCTGGCTTGCAGCGCTTGTCTGCTGCTCTTTTACCGGCATGGAAGGCACCAATACCACTAACGCCGCAAAAGCCAGCAGATTGACGAATGCCGCAACGATAAAAGATACTCTCCAGTTAAACAGGTCGGCCATATAGGTAGTAAGAGGAACACCCAATACCGTGGCTATACTTAGTCCGCCCATAACGACTGCGATGGCTTTAGGAGCATCTTTAGGTCCCGCCTGCTTAGCCGCAGCCGTCATGGATACGGCCCAGAATACCGGGTGAAGGAATGCAGGCAGGATACGGGCGATCATCAATACCGCAAAGTTGGGCACTATAGCCGATAATAAATTAGAGAGCACAAATATGCCCAGTACCAGGCACATGATAAATTTACGGTTGAGCTTTGCCGTAAGCATATTGGTAAAAGGGCCGGCCAGCGCTACCGTCAGGGCAAAAGCACTCAACAGCCAGCCGGCCGTATCGATGGAGATATGAAATTCCTTTACCAGGTCGGGCAGGATACCGATAACACCAAATTCGGTGGTGATAATGCCAAACGCCCCCAGCGCCATAATATAGATTGATCGTTTCATTGGTTTTTATATTGAAATATTTAAATGTTTCGATGTATTTATAAGGAAGCAACGTGCTACATTACCCCTTCAAAAAAGCTTAACCCTTTAAACTGGTCAAACAGGCAATATATTCGTTCAACACTTTTTCATTCAGGATGTATTTCAGATTCCGGCCTTCTTTTTCCGGCAACAAGAGGTCGGCATCGACCAATTGCTTTAAGTGATGCGATACAGAAGGCTGGGCAAGATCAAGCATGTCCTGCACTTCGGCACAGTACAGGCAGCCCTTCTTTTTCTTAAACTGTTGTAAGATAGCTATCCGGCTTGCGTCGCTCAAGGCCCTGGATATCTTCTCTATTTTTTTATTGTTCATTATTTCACCGGAACCCTGAGGTATCCTTCTTTTGACAGGGCAAAGGTAAAACAGAATATCAATACATCGAAATATATCGATGTATTACAACCTGCAAAAAAATTGAAGTGCCTATCAGGATTAGGTATGAAAGCTTTGCTTTAAGAGAGCGATATGTCCGGCAGCATCCTTTGGCTAAAGGACTCCCAATCATTCAAACCCAGAGATTGTTTTGTTAAAATTCAAGAAAAATTTGCGTAGTCAAATAGCTACACATATATTTGTAGTCAAATAGCTACGCAATGAATTTAAGACGCGATGTATTCCAGGCCATAGCCGACCCCACGAGAAGGGCCATACTGCTGCTGGTAGCCACGCAATCCATGACGGCAGGCGCTATAGCCGCCAACTTTGACACGGCCAGGCCCACGGTTTCCAAGCACCTGCAAATACTTACCGAATGCGCCTTGCTGGAACAAGAACAAAACGGCAGGGAAATATATTATCATCTAAATCCAAAAAAAATGAAAGAGATAGCCGACTTCATCGAGCCTTTCCGCGATATGTGGGACGACAGGTTCAACAAATTAGAAAGCATTATGAAAAACTACAAATCCAAAAAATAACCTGGTATGGAACGCAAAACAAAAATCAATGCCGAAGAAGGCCGGCAGGACCTGATGATCACCCGGGAATTCGATCTCCCCCTGGAATTACTGTTTAAAGCATACATGGAACCCGATATTGTAGCGCAATGGATGGGTACCAAGGTGCTTAAACTAGAAAACAAACAACACGGCGGTTACCAGTTCGAAACCTCCGATGCCAAGGGCAACGTAGTCTTCAGCGCCCATGGCACCATCCACGAGTTTAGTCCTGAGCAACGGATCGTTCGCACTTTTGAAATGGACAATGCGCCTTTTGGTGTGCAATTGGAATTCCTGGATTTTGAAGCGCTCTCCGACGAAAAGAGTAAGCTCAGCATGCATGTTATTTACAGGACTGCCGGGCAAAGGGACCAACAGTTGAAGCTCCCCTTTGCCTATGGTATCAATATGGCACATGACCGGCTGCAGGAAGTTGTAAATCTACTTAAATAATGTACTATGACAAAGCGCGATAAAATCAATAAGATCATTTACTGGGCAGCTACCACCTGGCTGGCCCTGGGCATGGTATCTACCGGGATAGTACAACTGATCAGGATGGACAAAGAAACGGAAATGATGACTCAACTGGGTTATCCGGCCTATCTGCTCACCCTGCTGGGCATCTGGAAACTATTGGGCGTTGTTGCCATACTGATCCCTAAACTCCCCTTGCTTAAAGAATGGGCTTATGCCGGCTTCTTTTTTGCGATGTCAGGCGCTGTTTTTTCGCATTTGGCTATTGGCGATGCCCTCTTAACACTTTTTGGCCCAACTTTGCTGTTGGCGCTGACGTTGATCTCCTGGTACTTCAGGCCTGCAGGCAGGAGACTCGCAGTAGTTAAGGTGTCCTAAAAAGAATCAGCAATCAATTGCAACAACCCTATGATCACCCTCATAAGAACCGATTCCGGCAATCCCGATTTTCAAAAGCTCGTTGCCGACCTGGATAAAGACTTACAAATAAGAGATGGCGAAGACCATTCCTTTTTTGCCCAGTTCAATAAAATAGACCTGATCAAGTATGTGATCGTGGCTTACCGGGATGGCGAAGCTGTTGGCTGTGGCGCGATAAAACAGTACGGTGAACAGGCAATGGAGATCAAGAGGATGTATGTGCCCCCGGCATCGCGGGGACAAGGAATTGCTTCACAAATATTAACAGCACTGGAACACTGGGCCGCAGAGCTGCAATTTTCCGCCTGCATCCTGGAAACCGGTGAAAAGCAACCGGAAGCCATTCAGCTTTACAAGAAAAACAACTACGTGGTAATTCCTAACTATGGTCAATATGCCGCTGTGCCCACCAGTATTTGTTTTGAAAAGAAACTGGTACACCACGGCCGCTCATGATCACCCCTTAAAACAGCAAACGACATGAATCCTAAAGTTGATTTCTTTTTTACCAAAGCCGAAAAGTGGCGGGAAGAGTTGCTGAAGCTGAGAGCCATTGCCCTCGGCTGTCACCTGACCGAGGAACTGAAATGGGGCTGTCCCTGCTATACCTTTAAGGACGGTAATATAGTATTGATACACGCCTTTAAAGATTACTGCGCCTTTTTATTTTTTAAAGGAGCGCTGTTAAAGGATACACATGGTATCCTGATCCAACAAACAGAAAATGTGCAGTCCGCGCGCCAGGTACGTTTTACCAGTCTTGAGGAAATAACAGCGCTGGAAACTGTCCTGAAAGCCTATATTTACGAAGCTTGCGAAGTAGAAGAAGCCGGGTTGAAAGTAGCGCTTAAAAAGACAGCTGATTTTCCCATTCCGGAAGAATTCCAGGAGCAATTAAAAAAAATGCCGGAGCTGAAGGCGGCTTTCGGTTCCCTTACACCGGGAAGGCAAAGAGCGTACCTCTTTTATTTCGCACAACCCAAGCAATCCAAAACCAGGACATCAAGAGTGGAAAAGTATATACCTCAGATCCTGGATGGAAAGGGCCTGGATGATTAATTAACGCACGCATACTTTATCCACCTTAAGCAGGAACGATATGAAAAACAACAAAAAGAAATTATCTGCCGAACAAACCGAAGCTTTGCTCCGTGTATTGAAGGCCCGCTTTGAGAAAAACAGGGCCCGCCATAAAGGTATAGAGTGGACTGCCGTACAAGCCAGGTTGGAAAGTCATGCCGAAAAGCTATGGTCACTGGACGAAATGGAACTAACCGGCGGCGAACCCGATGTGGTAGGCCAGGATAAAAAAACAGGCGAATTTATTTTTTACGATTGTTCTGCCGAGAGTCCCAAAGGCCGCAGAAGTATTTGCTACGACCAGGAAGCGCTGGCTTCCAGGAAGGAGCACAAACCCGCCAATAGCGCTGTGAATATGGCGGCCGAAATGGGTATTACGCTTTTAACGGAAGAACAATACCGGGAGCTGCAACAATCAGGCGCCTTTGATACCAAAACATCGAGCTGGGTGCAAACACCTGCCGTTATCAGGGAACTGGGCGGCGCCCTTTTTTGCGACCGCCGTTACGATACGGTGTTCTTGTACCACAACGGCGCCGAATCTTATTACGCCGCCAGGGGCTTCCGGGGTTCGTTGAAGGTATAGCACAATATTGGTATTTCTGAACAGGAAAAATTATATTTACCAAAACAAAGTTATGCTGACTGCTATTCATCCTAAACTGCCGATGCGGGACAAAGCCACGACCAGGGATTTCTATATCAACAAGCTAGGTTTCCGGGAATTGGGAAGCACCGATTTTGAAGGTTATTTAATGGTAGCCAAAGAGGGTATAGAGATCCATTTTTTTGAATTTAAGACACTTGACCCCAAGGAAAATTACGGGCAGGTGTATATACGCACCGATGCTATTGCTGTTTTGTACCAGGACATGATCGACAAAAACATAAGTATTCTTCCCAATGGACATTTGCAAGCAAAACCCTGGGGCCAAAAGGAATTTTCAGTACTTGATCCCGATTATAATTTATTGACTTTCGGACAAAATATGTAACCCCGCGCAACAGCAAAATCCTTATCCGGCCCCGGTTTCACCAGGCAGCAAATAGGCACATTAAAAATACCCCTCCCCTTGTATTAATGACACCGCAGTTTTTCACAAGTCCAAAGGACTTCAGAAAGTGGTTGCAAAAAAACCACAAAACAGCCGGCGAGCTGGTGGTAGGATTTTACAAAGTAAACTCCGGCAACGATTCTATGACCTGGTCACAATCGGTGGATGAAGCGCTTTGCTTCGGATGGATCGATGGCGTCCGCACTTCTATCGACGAATACAGCTACCAGATCCGCTTTACGCCCCGGAAGCCCAACAGCATATGGAGTGCCGTCAACATCAAGAAGGTAGCAGCATTAAAGGAACAGGGATTGATGCAAGCGGCAGGATGGGAAAGCTTTGAAAACCGTAACCAAAAGCGAGCGAAACTTTATCCGCACGAGAATGAACTCATGCCATTTTCACCCGGTTTCGAAAAACAATTTAAAGCCAATAAAACGGCATGGGCATACTTCCAGTCATTGGCGCCATCTTACAGGAAATCTTCCCACAGTTGGGTAATGAGCGCCAAACAGGAAACGACCAGGCTAAAAAGGCTGCAAACACTAATAGCTGACAGTGAAGCAGGCACCAACCGATGGAAAGACAATAAGTACATCAAGAAGTAACCTTCGACAAACAAATGCGTTATTGCCTGTACAATAGTCGTTACAAATACCACTCCACGGAGCGCAGGAAACAGCCATCCGGAATTATCCTATACATAAAAAGCCCGGCCTGCAGCGATAGCAGCGCCGGGGCTTTATCATGTTAAAGTACCGGTCTTTAGAGATTAATCCCGCCGGAGGCTTCGATACGCTGTCCATTCACCCATTGGGCATCCTCGGAACACAGAAAGGCTACCACACCGCCTATATCGTCGGGGCGGCCTACACGGCCCAGGGCAGTGAGCGAACTCAGGAGCTCATTCATGTCCTTGTTGTCCCTTACCCTACCCCCGCCAAAATCGGTGGCAACAGGACCGGGAGCAACCACATTGGCGGTAATGCCACGGGCGCCTAATTCCTTGGCCAGATAGCGGGTAAGTGTTTCGATCGCAGCTTTGGCCGAGCCGTAAGCCGAAGAGCCGGGGTTAGAAAATCGTGCGAGACCCGAAGAAATGTTGACGATACGACCACCATCGTTCAGGAAAGGCAACGCTTGTTGCGTAAGGAAGAAGACGCCTTTGTAATGGATATCGATAATCGCATCAAACTGTTCTTCGGTAGTTTCGGCAAAAGGCGCATACAAGGCAGTACCTGCGTTGTTGATCAGGAAATCGAAATTAGGACTGTCGGTATGCTCCTGCAAATGCGCTGTTACTTGTTGGAAAAAAGGGGCGAAAGTCGCTACCTTGCTGGTATCGAGCTGGAATGCCGCCGCTTTTTGTCCCAGGGCCAGGATCTCTGCCACCACCTTATCGGCTTCTTCCCGGTTGCTGTTATAAGTCAATACTACATCATTTCCCTTGCGGGCAAGACTGATAGCGGTATCCCTGCCCAGGCCACGGCTGCCCCCGGTTACCAGGGCTATTTTGCTCTTTGTTGTCATATTGTTTTTGTTTTTAAAGATCAGTTGTTGTCCTTATGTTTGACAATACAAAGGTCGGTCGAAAGGAAGGTTCATCGTTTGCGTGCATCAATCCGATGTTTGCAAAAATCAACACTTGGCTACGGTCCATTCCTGCCTGCTTTCCTCAAAAGGCCCGCTTACCGGAACTGCAAAGGAGACAGGGTTGTTTGTTTTTTAAAAAAATTGGAGAAGTGCGCCACTTCCTCGAAACCCAGGCTGTAAGCGATCTCGGAAATATTCCAGTCTGTTTGCTTCAGCAGTATCTTGGCTTCCTGTATTACCCGGTTGCCGATGATGCGGGTCGTCGTTTGCCCGGTACTTTCTTTCAGCACCCTGTTGAGGTAATTGACATGAATCGCCAGCCTGTCGGCATAATCTTTGGCTGTCCGCAATTGTATTTTCTGCTGGGGTGATTCGAGCGGGAACTGGCGCTCCAACAACTCGACAAACAGTGCCGTAACCCGCGCCGAGGCATTGTGTGGCGCGTACAATGCCGTTGCCGGTTGCAGCTTCTGGCCTTGATGGATCAGCTCCAGCACGTAGTTGCGCAGCAAGTCATATTTATAAGCATAGTCGGAAGCGATCTCCCGCTGCATTTTCCGGAAGATAAGGGCCAGCTCGTCGGCTTCCTCATCGCTGATCTCGAATACTGGATAGCCGCCCGAGCGGAAAATAGGCAACTCATCCAGCACCACGCCACTTTTGTTCCGGATTAAAAAAGCATCGGTAAACACGCAGAAATACCCCGATTGATTAGGGTCCAGCGGTATCCAGTGATAGGGTACTTTAGGCGTAGCGAAGAGCAAAGCATTTTTTTCAACGTTAATCACCTTATCAGCGTACTCTGCCCTGTTGCGGCCCCTGATGAGGCTTATTTTGAAATAAGCCCTCCGGTTATAGGGCATCGTCGATTTGCGTTTCACTTCCTCTATCGTAGCCGCAATATCGAAGATATTAAAATGCCCGATCTCTTTGTTGATCCCCGAAGGCAGCAAAGTGTTGATGTCTTTACCTGTGAAGTCGGCGGCCTGCTGGTAAAACTCCTCCAGGGAAGTGCTTTTGAGGTTTTTCATGCTTACAACCTGGTTTGTAAAAATCAAATATACAAAAAATCCGGGTATAGGGTTTAGCATAGTATGTGATGCAGTTGATTACAATAATGATGTGAGTCATTTTTCCTTTATTCATAGTGCACAGCGATGCCTTTTTAGTAAAAGGCAATTGCAGAAACTATAGGTATAGAGAAAACATTTTGATAAAATTTTTACATTTGTTTCTTGCAACACCTGATTTTTTATAGCATCATATATTAAATTTTCTCGGCAGAAGCAATACTTATAAACAATTGTTACTAATGACCTTAAAAGATATCCAGCATCCAATATTATATTCTACGATGACAACGCTAGCCTATAATATCAATAAGAAATACTACGGGGACAAACACTACATGTGGTGTACCCCCTATTTTGGTTCCGACTTTCAATCCCCTCATTTTACAGTGCCTCCAAGCTCTTCGCCAATGGAAATCTACAACACTTTAAAAAAGGAAATTGAAGGAGCCGACTTACATAATACTAAAATAAAGCTGAATAGGAATGGCATTAGGAAAGGTGCAGATACCTTGCTAAGACTTGGACGGATTACCCAAGAATCGCATGATGAAATTGTCACGATTTCAAAATTGGCAACCAATGAACAATTCAGGCCTTTACTGTGCATCATTTCACGCATTGAGGCTATTCCCTATTACGAGAAAGTCGACATAAAGAACAAAGCTAACCCACTATCACATGAATATATTCTTTCAAATCTGCCACAATCTGCGTTTGACATAATTAAAATTGGATAAAATGAACAACCTAAGCAATTATTTAAAAGACTTTCAAACTGCTGAAAAGCGTAGCGCGCTGTACTATTTATTCAGGTATATCAAACAAGCCAAGGCCTTTAAAAACTATCAGAAAGATATTTTTGAGGATGGTGTCGAAAGCGTCCCGAATGAAAAAATAAAATCATTAACGTTAAAGATGGCTGATCATATTGAAATTACAGCAGGCAAAAAAGCATCAGAATTTACGAATGAGGAATTCCTCTATTGGATAGATACTATTGCAGAGTTAGAAAACAATATTGATGAAGAACCTGACGAAGAACAAATGCAAAAAGCAATAGATCAACTTAAAAATTTTGACATCCCAAAAGAAAATCAATCCTTATAAACAGCTATCATAACACAACGCTTAAACCAAAGTATTGAGCATACATTACCAGTCGTTGTCAAAATATAAATACGGATATAAAACTTATCAAAACCTTGCAGCAAAGGGCAAATACAACCTATTTCGCAGCTAAGTTTTAGATTGACAGGTTGCTCCTTCCTACCCACAACTTCATTACCGGGAATATCCTGTTCAGACATCTAAAAAAGAAACGCCGGGAAGAAGTTCAATAATAGTAGTTTTGCCGGATTTTAAACTCACGCTGTATGTCCCGTCTATTCCAATTTATAGCACTTTTCCTATTAAGCAACAGTATTACCGTATCCCATGCAAAGGATGAGCTGCACGTGATCCGGGCCGGTACCAGCAAAGCTTATATCGTGGAAGGTGCAGACAACAAAAGTGACTGGTACCTGAGCCCGGAAACAAAGCCCGATTGCTATACCCTTACAAAGCATGCTACTCCGCAGTGGATCCGCTTCTATACCGATATCGATTCCATTAAAGTGCAATTAAAGCCAGGGGAACAGTTCGATTTCGTGGTAGTGCTTCAAGGTAAGGACAGTTGTTATACCCGATTTCAAAGCCCTCCCTTAAAAAACTATGCCTATATACAACCGGCCCAACACGATACCCTACCCTTTACCCTTACAGCCTACAACAATATTAAAGTAAAAGCGGTACTGAACGGTCAAGACACCCTGGAACTCAAATTCGACTCCGGCACAACAGGCCTGCTGCTTACCCGGGATGCCATCAAAAACAAAACCCATTTGGCTGGCAATAGCCGTGCCGATAATACCTTAACATTGGGCTCCATGCGTTGGGATAGCCTGAGGATATATCCTGTCGAACTATCGGGACAGGGCACCGATGGCCGCTTTGGCTGGGACCTGTTTGATGGGAAAGTGGTGGAGATCGATTACGATAAAAATCTCTTCATTGTACATCCGCAATTGCCACCAACAGACGAAACCTATGCCCGGTTTGCCATCGAGTACACCCATACCTTGTTCTGCATCCGTGCTGCATTGCAGGTAAAAGGCAGGCAATATGCCAATCGTTTTTTGTTTGATAACGGTTACCAACGCACCATTATGCTGGATACGATACTTATCAGCGAACAAGGCTTTCCCAAAGACCTGCCGGTGCTTAAAAAGGTGATCATGAAAAATGGCCAGGGCCAGGAGATACCGGTGCTCACGGTAAACAACGAACAACTGAACCTGGGACAGCATGTATTGCGCAATATCCCGGTACAACTGATGACAACTGCCAACCCTACCGGGTTCAAGACCCATATCCTGGGCAATGAGGTGCTCAAGCGGTTCAATACCCTGCTTGACTTTCAGCACAACGAAGTGTACCTGAAGCCGAACAGCCTTTATAACCTGCCCTATACCGACGGACAGCAATAGCCCCTTACAAATGCCGTGCTATGGCAGCCGGATCGATAGCGTGGTGCGAGGAGGTATAGACTGGCTTCTTATCTTTGACTACGATGATCTGCGGCGATTGGTGCGTTACGCCAAGCTCCCGCGCAATAAGGTTGGAAACAGGTCTGAAAGCAAGTAAGTCCAGGTAATGAAAGTCGGCTTTCCCTTCGATGAGGCTATAACCATCCTTTAACCGTTCTTTGGCATGTGCGCTGATGCCACAGGTTATGCTGTCTTTAAAAATGATCTGCGGCCGTGTTGCCGAGTTTTCCATGAGCGTATAAAAGTCTTCTTCCGACTTAGCGTTGATCCAATCGTTCATGGAAGCAAAATTACACAATCGTAGACAGTAGCAACGATAGCAATAATAGATAGGCAGATCAAAGAATGCCCGGCCGGAACAAACGCGCCATTTCCCGGTCTATTTTCCTTTATTTTGCAGGATGGAGCATATCGACAGGCAACAACATTGGGAACGTATCTACAACACCAAAGCGCTGACCGAGGTAAGCTGGTACCAGCCCGTACCCGAAACATCGCTGGCTTTCATACAGCAGCAACAGATACCGCTGCAGGCCAGGATCATCGATATAGGCGGCGGCGACAGCTTCCTTGCCGATCATTTACTGGAACTCGGCTATCAGGACATTACCGTACTTGATATTTCCGAAACAGCCATCAACAGGGCCAAAGAACGATTAGGCGACAAGGCGGAAAAGATAACCTGGATTGTTTCCGACATTACCCAATTTGTCCCGGCCGCCCCTTACGACTTCTGGCACGACCGCGCAGCTTTTCATTTTCTGACGGAAGGACGGGAAGTTAACAGGTACAAGGAGGTGCTGCAGCAAGGGCTTCAACCCCATGGTATAGGGCTGATCGGTACTTTTTCGGAGCAGGGACCCCAAAAATGCAGCGGGATCGCGATTAAACAATATACGACGCAATCGCTGAAGGAGGTGCTCGAACCGTTTTTCGAGCCTGTAACCTGCTTTACGGTCGATCACCTAACGCCTTTCGATACGGTACAGAATTTCATATTTTGTGGCTTTAAGCCACGTCTTGCAACTTGATGACCGGAAAGCTTGTATCTCTTTTGTAAGCGCTTTGCTTTTGGCCCAAGGCATAATCCAGGCAGCTTATTCAGGACTTAAATGGCAGGTTTAAGCAAAGTTTTGTATTCTTTATTATGACTAGTTAAAAATTGGCACTATTTTTGCCTTATAAAACGAAAAACAAACAGTTATGAAACAACGCCTTTTGATTTTAGCTACCGGTGTAGCTGTAGCATTTGCAGCATGTAATGGTGGTAATAATGAAGGTTCTTACAGCCAGGCACAATTGGACTCTATTTCCAAAGCGAAAACAGATTCCGTTGCTGCGGCATTGAAAGCACAAAACGACTCTACTATCGCGGCACAAGCCCAAAAAACAGCAGACTCTCTTCGTGTTGCCGATTCATTATTCAATGCCGGTAAGAAAAACGGGACAGCTACTGTTGTTAAGAAAAATACCAAACCGACAAAGCCTACGACCAAGCCACCAGTAAAAGAAGAGCCAAAGAAAGAAGAGCCTAAAACTATTGGTAATGGCAAGCCTAAAATGGGTAATCAAAATGACGCCAATACCATAGGTAATGGCAAACCTAAAATGGGTGATAAAAAAGATGCCAATACCATAGGAAACGGCAAACCTAAAATGGGTGATAAACGTACAGACGAAAACAAATAATTAAGATTAATAAAATAATGGAAACTGCGTAGAATCTCTTTCTTGAGCTACGCAGTTTTTTTATTTAGCTTTATTCATGCATGTTTGGTTTTAGTTTTATAAGATGTTCAATCCCTCCCTGTTTATATTAATAAGCCTTGTAAGTCCAGCTTACAAGGCTTATTTAATTATTGAGAAACCGATTATAAACCTTACCCGACTCTCTTTACTATTAGATAATCAGCTATTTCAAGGTGATTTTTCGAATCTGCACTGCTTTACCTGTGTGCAGCATAACTGTGTACATGCCTTTGGGGAACCCCGACAAATCAACGGAATAAGTAGTCATAGCTGGATTAAGACGAAGGCCCTGGATTTTACGTCCTAGCATATCGACTATTTCTACACTACCTTCTGTTGCCTCTTCCAATGTCAAAACGAATTTACCCGTACTTGGGTTAGGATATACGCTGAAGGTTTGAGGACCCTCCAGAAATAAGCCGGTACCGGAAACGGGGCCGGATGAAAATGTACAGTAACCAACAGTTACATTGCCACAGACAAATAAACCATTAGGCCCTACATTATTAGTAGTCCAAATCGATATTACATTTGGACCTACGACAAATTGACTTGGGTCTAAATTGAAAGATACATTCTGTGTGAGCGATGAGAAATCATTAACTGTAGCCGGACTAAGTGGGTAGTCATTACCATTCAAAGTAAAGAGAATAATGTTATCATCTCCTCCCAAATAAGAAAAATTAACTTTTGCCCAAGGAAAACAAGTAGTGCTGAGATTAAAAGCCGTTTGGTATATATAATTCCCAGCCGCAGCATTACCATCTGGTTGGATACCATCGCTGGCCAATTTGGGGGTTATCCATCTGGCACAACTATTTACATCCCAGGCCCCATTCAGGTTAGAACATACGTATGTCGTTAGCGCCGGCTTTAAAGGCCCTCTTTTAATTAGCCAGGTATCATCAGGAGAACCATAAGCAATAGGACTACTACTACCATTTGATACTCCCGTAGAAAGATCTAAAAGAACCTGTCCGGTCTGAGCATGCGTGTAAGGTGCCATTGACAGCGTAGCTATTACACCTAAGGTTAAGCATAGTTTTTTTAATGGTGCTTTCATTTTTTCCTATTTTTATTTTTCTCTAAATTACAATTTTAATATAAATAATTTTCAATTCGCTATAATATAAAAACGAGCCGCAGCTAGCGGCTCGTTTTTATATTATAGCGATAGGGAACAACGTCCCCTAACCCTAAAAAGCTACTTATTTATTACCTGTAAATTTGCAAGTGTTGGAAGTAGTTGCATCACTAACGGTATAGTCCAGAGTAAGCTGACTGCCAACAATTGTTCCAGTTCCGGAGAAGGTAGCACCTGCTTGAGAACCATTAAAACTTATAGTGTTGTCACCTGTAACTGTTCCGATAGCTGTATAATTATCATTGTAAATATTAGTCATTGTCACTTTTACGTTATCCGAATTGGCAGCGATTGTTACGGTGTAGCTATCATTGCCCTGAGTGCACTGTTCGGTACCAACATATACACCTATGAACTGATCGCGTACAAGTGTTTTACAATCTTTACCAGTATAACCTACAGGGCATACTTCATCTTTGGAGCAGGAAGTAAAAGTTACGGCTGCAAATGTACCAATCGTCAACAGGGATGCGGACAAGATTAAACGTGCTTTTTTCATAATTCTTGTTTTTGTAAATGTTTGTATTGTTGTTTTATTATTTTTATGCGGAGGTTAGTGCGTTGCCGCATAACCGATAATTCCAAAAGCACATAAGGTCAGGAGAATAGCAAAAATAACTTTCAGATCAACCTTCATACATTTTGATATTAGTAACACCGGTTGTTACTCAAAATGTGTGCCAAAAGTAAAAATCTTTTTTAGAAAACGGGATAGATAAAGCCTAATAAGTTTACAAAATATCGTTAATATACCTTAACAAGCATATTTAACATTTTGGAAATTATTATGTTGCAATAATACAACATCAGTCATTGCAATAATCTTACTTTATTACCAATCACCGCTTTTCATGGTGCGCTCCGCGTCCCTGTTTTTGATGGTTTCTCTTTTATCGTACAGCTTTTTACCTCTTCCCAGGCCTATATCCAGTTTAGCATACCCGTTTTCATTGATATACATGGATAGCGGAACAATGGTAAATCCTTTTTCCTTTATCTTCTGGAGCCATTTCTTGATTTCCTTTCGGGTCAGCAGCAACTTGCGCTCCCGCACCGGATCGTGACCGGCATAACCTGCGTTTACATATTCGGCAATATGCAAACTCCTGATCCATAATTCGTCTTTGTGAAAAAAGCAATAGCTGTCGTTAAAGCTTACCTTGCCCAGTCTTACCGATTTAATTTCCGACCCTGTAAGTACAATACCCGCAGTGAGCTTATCCTCGATAGCATATTCAAAGGTTGCAGGTTTGTTCTTTAAATAGACGGCCTTACCGGCTTTGCTATTGGGTTTAGTCATGGATATTAAGAAGATATTTACGCTGTTTTTCCGGTTCGTTAACTTTTAAGCCCGGCCAGGTACAACACAGGAACCGGTATTTGGTTGTATCGGCTTTTCGAATTTCTTTTTGCCAAAAAAATCCCGCCGGAAGATCTGACGGGATTTTACCTGGAGGTATCGAGCGGATTCGAACCGCTGTAGCAGCTTTTGCAGAGCTGAGCCTAGCCACTCGGCCACGATACCCTGTGCCTGTAAAGGTGGGCAAAGGTAACAAGCTTTAGTCATTTTTCAAACAGTTTTTAAAAGATTATTTCCTAATTGTTTAAATAAGAAACAGATAATCCTGTTGGGCTCCCGCACTGCAGGATATTTGCTTACTTTGCTATTCTTACTCATTACATTTATACGCAAGACATATGATAGGCAATTCAGAACTGATCCTCACTACTGAAGGTAATATCTACCACCTCGATGTACACCCCGACGAGATCGCCGATACAGTGATTACGGTAGGCGACCCGGGACGGGTACCCCAGGTATCGCAATATTTCGATCGTGTGGAGCACCGGAAGGCGCACCGCGAATTCGTAACCCATACCGGTTATATAGGTAATAAAAGACTAAGCGTGGTCAGCAGCGGTATTGGCCCCGATAATATCGACATTACGCTGAACGAGCTGGATGCCCTGGTCAATATAGATTTTGAAGAACGCAAGGTTAAGGAAACAACACGCAGCCTCAACATTATCCGCCTGGGTACTTCGGGTTCGCTGCAGGAAGACCTGCCTGTGGACAGTCTCGTGGCTTCTACTTTTGGCATAGGCCTGGACAACCTCCTGCATTATTACCGTTTTGAGAACAATGCCGATGAGACGTTTGTGCTGCACGATTTCCAGAACCATACCCTGCTGTCGGGCAACCCGGTACAGCCTTATGTGGCGCAGGGATCGGTACGCCTGCTGAATCATTTTACCGAAGGATATACCCATGGCATTACCGTAACCTGTCCCGGTTTTTACGCACCGCAGGGCCGCAGGCTCCGCTTACCCCTGGCCTTCCCCAACCTGGTGGATACTTTATCTACCTTTAGCAGCGGCATGCACCGCATTACCAATTTTGAAATGGAAACCTCCGCCATTTACGGCCTGGGCAAGCTCATGGGCCATCATTGCCTTTCCATTAATACGATAGTAGCCAACCGCCAGGCCAAGACCTTTTCGAAAGACGCTCCTGCCGCCATCGATCATATGATCCGGAAATCGCTGGAGATCATAGCGGGTATTTAGATATTAGATGTGAGAGATTAGAGATTAGATGCAGGAAGTTGTTCTATGGAAAGCAGCGGGAATAAAGTCTGTCCTTTCGACAAGTGCAATGCCCGGAATACTGTAACTTTAAACCGCTGTCCCTGATACGGGACAGCGGTTTATATTTTATGCCCTTTACCTTCAAAAAGCCTTTTGCTTTTTTACGTACCGTCCATAAACGGCGTTTCTGGAAACGTTGCTTCCATATTGTCCTTACCCTGTGTTCCCTCTTTGCCTTGCTGGATGTGCTGTTCCCTGTAAAAACAGACCTGGAATATGCGCCCCTGGTTCGGGCCCGGGACGGCAGCCCTTTATATATGTTCCTCACCAAAGACCAACAATGGCGCATGTTCACCACCCTGAACGAGATCACACCGGAACTGAGAGAGGCGATCATTTTTAAAGAGGACAAACATTTTTACAAACATGCGGGGGTTAATCCTTTAGCGATATGTCGCGCGGCCTGGAACAATATATTCCATCTTAAAAGAACATCGGGAGCCTCGACCATTACCATGCAGGTAGCCCGTATGCTATCGCCCAAAAAGAGAAGCTATATCAATAAGGCAATAGAAATGTTCCGGGCATTGCAACTGGAGGGCCACTATTCCAAAGAAGAGGTATTGCAATTGTATCTGAACCTGGTGCCATACGGCTCCAACATACAAGGAGTAAAAGCCGCGTCCCTGCTCTATTTCAACAAAACGCCCGACCAGCTTTCCCTGGCCGAGCTTACGGCATTAAGCATTATTCCCAACCGCCCCAATTCCCTGGTAATGGGTAAGGACAACGCCCGTATTACAGCAGAGCGCAATAAATGGCTGAAACGGTTCGAAGCCGCGGGCTTATTTTCACCGGCAGTAATCCGCGATGCTATGGCCGAGCCCTTAAATGCCTATCGCCACCAGGCGCCCCGCTCGGCGCCCCAACTGGCCTTGCGGCTGCGGCGGGCTTATCCGGGTAGCCTGGACTTAACCTCCACCATCGATGCCCGCATGCAATACAAAACGGAAGAAATGGTACGCAATTATTCCGTCGCCTTAAAATTGCACAATATTCATAATGCTGCAGTGATCGTTGTCGACAACAGGACAAGACAGGTAAGCAGCTATATCGGCTCCCCCGACTTCTTTGACAAGGAACACCACGGGCAAGTAGATGGCGTACAGGCGCTGCGCTCGCCCGGCAGCGCTTTAAAACCTTTACTGTACGGACTGGCTTTCGACAAAGGCCTGGCTACGCCCAAAACCATCATTACCGACATACCTATCGACATGAAAGGTTATACGCCGGAAAACTATGACCTGGATTTCAGGGGTAAGGTGACTGTGGAAGATGCGTTGAAGCAATCGTTGAACATACCCGCTGTAAAGCTGCTGAATGAGTTGGGGACAACGACGCTTATTAATGAAATGCATGCAGCAGGTTTTAACTCGGTATGGAAGAGCCGTAAAAAGCTGGGCTTATCCATGATCCTGGGCGGCTGCGGCGTACGGCTGGACGAAATGGCTGCCCTGTATTGCGCCTTTGCCCATGATGGGCAATACGTGCCCCTACAATGGACTATGAGCAAGGACAAAAAGAAAGCCGCCGCAACCGATAGCATAAGGCTTTTGAGCAGCGGCGCCGACTATATGCTTACCCGCATCCTGTCGGAGCTGCATCGCCCCGATTTACCAAACAACTATGCCAATGCTACCCATGTGCCCAGGGTAGCCTGGAAAACAGGCACCTCTTATGGCCGTCGCGATGCCTGGAGCATCGGATACAACCAGCGTTATACGATCGCCGTATGGATCGGTAATTTTTCGGGACTGGGCGCACCGGAGATCAACGGCGCCGGTACTGCCACTCCGCTCCTGTTCCAGTTGTTCAGCGCCATAGACCGTAACGACAACGAGGACTGGCAACCCGCGCCGGAAGGCATTGCTTATCGCCTGGTATGCACCCAGACCGGCCGTATTCCCAATGACTATTGTACCGAAATAGTTACCGACGCTTACCTGCCGGGCATTTCCGACAACCGGCCTTGCAATCACCTCAGGGAAGTATATCTTTCTGCCGATGGCAAGTTCTCTTATTGTACCACCTGCCTGCCTGCCAATGGCTATAAAGTAAAGACTTATCCCGATATCGATCCCGAACTGGCTTCCTTTTACGAATCCAGGCATATTGCCTATGATAAAGTGCCGGAACATAATCCCGCCTGCAGCCGCTATTTTGAAGGCAAAGCCCCTTCCATCAATTCCCTTACCGCCGATGCCACTTACCTGATCACGGATAAGGGAAAGCAGCAATTGCAGTTGAGCTGTGCAGCCGGTAACGATGTACATACCGTGTATTGGTATATCAATGATAAATACCTGGGCAGTTGTACCAAAGAAGAAAAGCTGTTCTTTGTACCCGCAGACAACAACATCAAGATTTCCTGCACCGACGATAAGGGCCGCAATACCGACATCAGGATAAAGATCAAATTCATTTAAGCCTTGCTGTACAGGCATATCCCCGGGTCGTAAAGGCAACAGCAATTTATAGTCCCGGGGAGTATCCCGTTGGAAAATAGCAATTTTGAAGAAACAGCCTGGTCGGGGGATCGCTACCTTTACTTTCGTATTAACCCCCAAAAACGAAAGATCATGATCACCCGGATGACGATTACCAATATCCATGTTATTGACCAGGATAGCGCCTACGATTTTTACATCAACAAACTAGGATTTACGCTGGTGGATGATATACCTATGGGCCCGGAAAGCAGGTGGCTCACGGTTTCTCCTCCCGAACAACCCGATCTGCAACTGGTACTGTTTCCCGTAAAGGTGAGCAAAATGTTCCCTAAAGACATTGCAGATACTTTGATCAGCCTGATCAGGAAAGGCGTGTTTGGTTGCGGAGTGCTTACCTGCAACGATATATTCGCCACTTACGAAGAGCTGAAAGCTAAAGGCGTCGTGTTTATCAAGCCGCCTACCCAGGAGTTCTATGGCACCGAAGCTTTGTTCAAGGACGATTCCGGCAATTACTTTTCCCTGCAACCGCTTAACAACTTCAACCATGAAAACAATGTTTGATCCGCAGGTAAGGGCCGGGCTGCAGCACCGGGTCGCATTGCTTACCCAGGACAAAAAAGCACGCTGGGGCAAGATGAATGTGTACCAGATGACGAAGCATTGCAATATCTGGAACGAATGGGTATTAGGGAAAGGCCGCTATGCCAATCATATCTATAAGCAAAGCCTGCTGGGCAAGATCTTTGGCAGATGGGCTTTAAGCAACAATACCAGGGACGATAAGCTCATCGACAAAAATATGCCGGCAGGCAAAGCCTTCCTGGCTAAAGATAAAGAAGGCGATATAGCAGCCCAGAAAACGTTGTGGATACAGTTCATCGACGCATACGAACACTTCTCGAACGACCGTTTCGTTCATGACTTCTTTGGCAGGATGTCGCGGGAACAGATCGGGATTTTTGCCTACAAGCACTTCGACCATCACTTGAGACAATTTGGTGTATAAAGCCAGGCCCGGCTACAAACACTGGGCCTGGCTTCTTATAACGGCAGCTACCGGATCAGGATACATCTTTGTTGCCGGAGCAAAGCACGACCCTGTTCCACAGATTGATAAGACCGATGGCCAGGGCAAGCTGTGCTATTTCTTTATCGGTAAAAAAAGTTTTAGCCTTTGCATACAACGCTTCCGGGAACCCGGCCTGGCTGATCAATGTCATCGATTCCGTCATTTCCAGCACTACCCGTTCCTGTTCCGTAAACACAGGAGCTTCCTGCCAGGCCGGTAGTAACACGATGCGCTGCAACGTTTCCCCGGCCTTAAGGGCTTCGTTTGTATGCATATTGATGCAATAAACACATTTATTGATCTGGGAGGCCCTTACTTTTATCAGGTGCGCCAATGATTTCATCCATGTATTCTTTTGACAAAATGCTTCCAGCTTCAGCAGTTCATTAAATCCTTCAGGATCTGTTTCGGGGAGGTTATATCGCTTTTCCATGGCTTCGGTTTTTTAATTTAACGGCACAAATGTAATGCGATTATGAATACCATCGCAGCGATAAAAAGATAGCCGCAGGTATCCTATAGCTGTTATTATTCTGACAGCTATTCGCTATATTGTAAAGCTAATTTTTATAAGCCTTACACCATGCTACGCTCTTTACGCCTTGTACAGCGATTGATCCTGATCATGGGCGCCATAGCGGCCGGTTGTACAACCGGCAGGGCTCAGCTTCCTGTGTTCCGGAACTACAATACACAAGACGGGTTGCCCAGTTCCGAAACCTATTGTGTTGAGCAGGACGAACGGGGTTATATCTATATCGGCTCCGACAGGGGGCTTACCCGCTTCGACGGCAAGCACTTCGAAACCATCACTACCCAAAACGGCCTGGTCAACAACACGATCTTCACCCTTAAGGGAGACAGGGGAAAATTGTGGTATTATACTTACTCCGCTCTAATGGGCTACCTGCAAGACGATACTGCCCATGCCTATAAGTACAATACTGCGATCGGGCAAATAATGCAATCCGGTCTGTGGTCTACCTTTTTTAGGGAGAAAAATGGTTTGCTTTACCTCAATAGAAGGGTTGTGGATAAAGGCTACGAGATAATTGAAGTCGACTCCTTTCATCCGGCACATTCCGTTTTGTCTGCCCCTATGGATAGCGATTATGTCCGTATTTATGCAACACCCGGGAACCGATGGCTAAGAACAGGCTTGGATAAAGCAAAAAAAGTAAAACTTTTTTCCTGGGAAACAGGGAGCTTACTGTCGGAGTTCAAACCCGATGCGCCATTCAAACATAAGATGGTCCCTCTATTCGGTTACAGGAAGGGAGAGCATATCTGGCTTTTGTATAAGGATGTGTATAGGTTCCGGGGTAAGACAGGAGGCAGGATCATAACCTGTGACGATCCTGCACTATACATGCTTGTGGATAAAGAAGAAAATGTATGGCTGGGTTATCAGAATAAAGGATTGGTCTTGTACCGTAAAAAAGATAATTATACCAAGCCTATTTACCTACTCGATCACCATTCTGTTTCGGGTATGCTGGAAGACCGCGAAGGTGGCTTATGGTTTACTACGCTGGAGCAAGGGGTATATTACCTGCCTCCCGGTTTTTTAATGGCATATGACGCAAGAACGGGATTGTCTCCCGTGAAAGTAAAACAGATCATTTTTAACGGGAAAGAAATAATAGCCCTGCAATCGGATTTTTCTTTGCGGGCTTTAAAAAACGGGACCGGCGGCTCCTGGTACAGACCTTTAGGCAATAATACCGCAGTAGGGATGGCAGGCAACAACAAGCATGTGTATTTTACGATTGAGCCCCATATCCCGAAACCGGTGCCCCATGATCCGCAGTACATCCCTGTCCCTGCTTCAAAGATATTCCATGCCGGCCAATTCGTATGGATCTTAATAAGAGGAAAGCTGACCCGCCTTGACCAGGAAGGTTTACCCACAAAAACCCAGATTACCATAAAGCTGCCTTACATTATCTCCATCATGGAAATACAAGGCGACAAACTGTTGCTGGGATGCCTCGATGGTCTTTACCTGTATGAAAACAGCCAATTGCAGCAACTGGCATTAAGTAAAGCCTCACATAACGAAAGGATGTCCGATATACAGGAGCTGGACCAAGAGCACTGGGTCATCGCGACCAGCGGCCAGGGCTTGCTGGTGCTCGACAAACGTACATACGAGGTCGTCAGGCACATTACCGACGCTGAAGGGTTGAAAAATATGATCTGCAACGTGGTACGCTGCGATAGCGATGGTGTGGTATGGGTGGGCACCAATAAGGGCTTATACAAAATAACGCATATACTGGACAAGCCTCGTACCCGTATACAGTGGGCCGATGTAAACGATGGCATCAGCTCGAACGAGATCCATGACATGTGCATCATTAACCAGGACCTGTGGCTGGCAACTTCAAAAGGCATCAGTATCTTTCCGAGGGGAAAAGAGATGCAACATGAGGACAAGATACCGGTATTGATACAGCAACTGTCGGTAAACGGGGTTCGCTTTAATACAGGAAACCTGCCCCGGCTACACTACAAACAGAATAATATCAGCATTAGCTTCATCGGGCTCAATTATCGCTATGCCTCCGTATTGCAGTACCAGTACCGCTTACGGGGTGCATACAACGAAGCCTGGAGCTATACTGCCGACCCCGTTGTTCACTACAACAGCCTGCCACCGGGTAATTACACCTTTGAATACGGCGCCGCGGCTCCCAACCAATCATCGGAAGTACTCCTTGCTTCTTTTTCCTTTACCATAACGCCGCCTTTCTGGCGTACCTGGTGGTTTACCTTATTAATGGTTATCGCTGTGGCATGCTGCGTCCTCCTGTTTATTCATTACCGCGTAAAGGCTATCCGGAAACAAGTAAAATTAAAGACCGACCTGGGTATCTACCGCGATAAGGCCTTGCGGGATCAGATGTCTCCTCATTTTATCTACAATGCGCTTAATGCCATCCAGAATTATATACTGAAGCATGATACGGATATGTCGGTATCTTTCCTGTCCAAGTTTTCCCGCCTGATGCGGCTCATTTTCAACAATACGGTACAGGAAGTGGTTACCCTGCAAAAGGACCTGGAGGCATTGAAGCTGTATGCGGAAATGGAAAGCATGCGTTTCCCGGGAAAGCTGACATTCCATTTGCCGGAGCGGCTGCAGGAAAGCCTGAAACCGGCATTGATACCCCCTTTGCTGCTGCAACCCTTTATAGAAAATGCCGTACTGCATGGCCTGTTGCCCAAAAATGCCCCAGGCAATATCTGGCTCACGATAGAACAGGATAACGACAGCATCCTGATATGCATCAAAGACGATGGCATAGGCCGGGCGGCAGCCGCTAAAATAAAAAGCAGGAAAAACGCGTTCCTTAACCAGCAGGATATGCCTTCCTCACTGCGGAAGCATACAGGCACCAGCATTACTATTGCCCGTATTGCACAAGCCTGGGGAAAATCTGTTGTCCGTAGCCGGTTTGCCCTCACAGATCTTTTTCATCCTGACGGAAGCCCGTCGGGTACTTGTATACAATTTTATCTCCCCCTGAACTATGATCAAAACCATAATCGTTGACGACGAACCTTCTGCAGGGGAAATCATCCGGACGCTGATACACAACAACAGCGACGAAGTACAGGTATGCAGCACCTGCCAGCATATTCCAGATGCGGTCAAAGCCATCAGGCAATATCAACCCGAACTGTTGTTCTTGGATATAGAGCTGGCAGATGGCAGCGGCTTCGATATACTGGAACAATTGCCCGATCTCGATGCGCATATTATTTTCGTTACCGCACATGAGCATTATTCGCTGCAGGCCATCAAGCGCCACGCCTTTGATTATATACTCAAACCTGTTGATCCGGGTGAGTTTAAGACGGCACTGGCTAAGGCGATACACAGCATCAGACATGCTACCCTGCCTCCGGCAGTGCATACCTTGCTTAAATACTTCAACAGCCGGAACAGCCGCAAGATAGCAGTACCTAATAAAAACGGCTTCAGCTATTATAATATGGAAGAGATCGTTAGCCTGGAAGCAGAAGGAAGCTATACCCGTATTCATTTCAGCAACGGCAAGCCCATACTGGTGAGCCGCGGCCTGCGGGACTTCGAGCTGCAGCTCGCCGAAAAGGGGTTTCTCCGGGTACACAAGAGCTATCTCATCAATATGGAACATATCTCCGAGTTGCACCGCGACGACAATGGTTACCTCCTCATGAGCAATGGTTCCAGGATATACCTCAGCAGCAAGGATAAAGGAGAGATCATCAAAAAGCTCAAGGAGTTTTCTAATCTTATATAGACATGAGAAATATAATCCCGGAGTATAAAAGCAATGCCCATCCCTGTTAGCAGGATGGGCATTGTCAGGCACACAGCCTCCGCATCATTCCTCGCGGTAAGTGCCTGCGCGCATGGCCTCAATAGTTGTTTTGAAAAATGACTTTTTGCTATAAGCCAGGAATTGGTTGATGGCTACCATAGGGCAATATTCATCATTGAATTTGGAAAAATGATCCACGACCGGCAGCATATAGTATTTCCGGTTATGACTGACATCGTTGGAAACTTTCCATTGCCCGCCCAGCGACTTACAGATGCACTGCCCGATGTACAGCCAGGCATCCGTTTTCAACTCTTCAAACTTCGGTTTCTCTTTAAAGGTAACCAGTAGCTTTTCCACTTCGTCAAGGCTTTCGAGGCTATAATCCATCTTCAACCCGAAACGTTGTCCCAGGGTAATAAAGCCTTCCAGCGTTTTATCTGCCGCCGCCACAAGCTCTTTCAGCTTTTGTTCTGCTGCAACCATATTTTGTTCCTGTACCATACAACAAGGTATTATTAAGCCTTTACTCGGGCAAAGTCTGCCATATCTTTCGGGTAAAAATCCATATCCCTGAAGCTGCTGTCGTCGATATTGTACAATACCGCTACGGCCGCTGCTTCAAAGCTCCAATAGCCTTCAAAACCACCTTCGCCTTTAGCTTTATGGCTATCGTAATTGATGAAGTCTTTCATGTTCTTGTACCAACTATCCAGGTACTCTTTCACCAGGGTCGCTTGCTCCGCACCTTTGGCCTGAGTTGCTCTATATAGTAATTCAAAAGATTTGGGATAGATCAATTTATCCGTTGTAGTCCTGTCTTTTAGCTTGGTCGACAACAATGTTTCGATCAGGGCATCTTCGCCATTGCTGTGCATATGATCGGCTATTTTTTGGAATAAGGCTGCCGGCGCATCAAAAATAATGCCCCAGCTGATCAGGGTAAGTACACGGTAGTAATCATTTGTCAAAAGCAGGTGCTTCTTGTTGTCTCCCGTAGAAATATTCTGGTTGTAGGCTACCCAGGCATCGATAAGCTGAGGATAATCATTTGCGATCTCTGCTACAGTAGCTTCTCCTGAATACTTTAAAGTTATCAACCTCTTACAATCGTAATATAGGTTTTGGGTTATGCTGTTCTTTTTCCACTTTTCCGGAAAAGGTGTCACTTTTAATTTCTCTTGCCGTTCCTTAACGTCCTCGATACATTCTTTAATCCATTCCTGCCAATAGGCACTATCTCTTAATGGTTCTCTATGCATATGCTAGATTTTGTTTACAAATATATTTCTATTCGGGGAAGTTAAAAGCGCCACCGACGTTTCCACCATTATCTACAGTATAATACCTTACACTGCCATCCGGATCTACTCTGCCTACCAGCCTTTCAACGTCGCCATTTTCGTAAGAGGACCTGAAGTCCCGTATTTGCTGCCTGTTGCCTCCAAGCGCACCTGAAAGCCTGTCATCGTCCAGTATCCACTCATCACTCATCTGGTTGATTGTATTACCGTTGGCATCTTTGGCTTTACCCAGGGAAGCCTTGTCATATTTGGCATCTACTACATAATAATCCGGCGGCGGACTTGGGTTGCGGTATATGCCGTCAATACCCGGTCCTTTAGGCGCGTCGCCCAACTGTACCAGGGTACCGTCGTCGTTTATCTTTTGCAATCCCCTTCGATTGACTAAATCATCGTCAACGATATGCTCCCCTACGATACCTTTGTGCTTGTTCTTATAGTTATTCTCCCACTGTTCCTGAGACAACCGAGGTTCTTTTCCTGCTCTTTCGTTCTTGGCCAGGTATTCCTGCCACTTCCTTTCCATATCCTCTGGGTCCACGAGCGATTCCACCATTTCATCGGCCCTTCGGGCACCTGTCTGTACAATGGGTATATGCCCGTCGTCTGCATGTTCCAGCATTTCTTCTACAGCTTCCCTTCCTGTTCTCCTGGCGCCGGCTTCGGCGGCCTCTCCGACTACCTCTCTTGTTGCTCTTTCCAGACCTCCTTCCACGCCTTCTCTCAGAGCCGCTTTCCCACCTGCTTCCAGGCCTTCTTTTACCACTGTTTTGCCTGCGGTCGCGGCCAGCGAGCCGCCACCTGTGTACACAGCGGCTACAGCATCCGGAATAAATTGCCCTATACCATTACCCATACCCCTGGGGTTATCGGCCACCCATTTAGCGCCGTCCGTAGCAGCATTGACCCAGTTATCGCCATCGCTGGCCCAGTTCCAGGCACCGTTGGCGGCATTACTCCAGTTATCACCTTCGCTCGCCCAGTCCCACCCCTTCTTGGCCATACCGCCCAGGGCTTCGGCCGTACCTACAGGATCTTGCGCTACCTGGTACACGGCTTCTCCCAGGCCTACCACTCCGTTTACCGCTCCTTCCACCAGACCTGTCCCAAAGTCATCCATCCAATCGGTAACACCTGCTACCGACTGCATCCAGCCCGGCAGGTTCTGGTCGCGCAACTTCCTGGATTGTTCCTTTTGCTCCGCCATCCAGTCGAATCCCTCCTTGATGTATTCGGTAGGCATTTTAGCGCCCCCCCACAGCGCCACGGCATTGGCCGATGCGCGGGTAAAATGGATGGATATTTTGCCGCCCAACAGGCATTGACAGGTAGAGTCTTCCAGCAATAGCCGGCCATTGATCATTACATCGCTCTTGTATCCCGTCCAGGGCAGGGGCATAGGCGTACACATGCCTTTTACCATACAAAAGCCCATAGGCTTTATATTCAGGAAGGGAATAATATCCAGCTCGGAGGCCAGCGGAACGCTGTACACATTCGTCTGGTTGTCGAACCGGACTTTATAAGTGGAGGGACAGGTACCTTTGTCACAGGCTAAGAATACGCCGTCGGGTACATATTTTTTGGCCATGATGTTAGGTTTTTGATCATTACTTTTTCCTCTCGATAAAGAAATCCTGGTATCCTTAAAACATATAGCTGCAGACATTGTTTGGGCCAGCCCAACCAGTCGATAGCATATTTTTCGTTGTACTTCAGCTCTACTTCCGTCCGTACATTGCTTTTTCCCCTGATCGTTTTCACGAAATCGGTAACCAGGTGTTGTTCAAAAGCAATACGATCGATGTTTCCGGTAACTTCTACCACTTTACAATCATCCTGCTTTTCGGTAAGCACATACTCTTCGGTAAGTAAGGGCACCGTTTTCACGCCTACAAAATTTTCGATCTCGCGGTAGCCGGGGCTTTCCGGGTCGGGGGCTTCCTTCAGCTCTTTATCCAGAAGCGGCGGGAATATATTGATGAAAGGCGGTGTATAGCGGAGCACGTCGGCCAGCTTATAGCCATCGTCCATCACTTTTCCCATCTCATTCATCATCTTCAGCATGCTCTCCTCTGCCCGGTGTTCCTTTTCCAGCAAGGGTCTCAGCCTTTTCCATTCTTTCCTCACCTGGTCTACATTCAGGATACAGCCTATCATACCGTCTCCTCTTGTTTCGATCAGCAGGTGCTTGCGCAGGGGCATCATATCGCTTACCCATTTGTATAAGCCAGCCTGGTTGCTTTGCGTGTACTCCAGCATATCGAAGCGGAAATGCTGGATACCTTCCTTATCCCTGATCAGCTCCAGTTCTATCTTCGCCTGGGAAACATTAAGCGCCTCGATCCCTCTTATACCCGAATATTCTTCCCGGAGCATCTGATAACGTTTGATAGGCCCCGGGCTTTTCTTTTTGTAATAAAACACCTCCATCATCAACCCTGGTTAAGTTGTATGGGCTTACCGGAAATATTAGTAGAGGCGGTAGAGGTGAAAGTGCTGGTGGTCGTGGCAATGATGGATATCTCTTTCGACTGGATATCGACTTTGCCTGCAGCGGCTTTCAGCTCTATATTCATTGCCGGCGCCGTGGCGATAATGCTTTTGGCAATGGCCTTTATATTGATGTCTTCCTCCTGTGCCGTAGCCGTAATGGTCTTTTTAGCCGTAATATCCAAGGTGCCTTCTCCCCCGCCCTTGGGCCCGGGAATCGCATTGAGGCTAATGCTGTTGCCTGCGTTCACGATAAAGTCCTTGGTATTGATGGTTACGGAATTGGGAGCCGCTATGGTAATGGTACCGTCGCCATTCAGGGTTACGATATTACCGCTGGGATCTTCGAGCTTGGCGCTTCCTTTACTGTCGTCGAGGGTAAGGTTGGAGCCGCTTCGTGTAGTGAGGCTTTTGGTCTTATTGGTCTGGCCACCACCGGTGCCTATCTTGCCGTGGAACACGCTGCCGGTCACAAAAGGCCGGTCGGGATTACCCGATTCAAAATCCACATATACCTGGTCGCCCAGTTCGGGAATGGTTACCAGGCCGCGGTTGGTAGCCACTTTATCGCCCGCCCCGCCTGCATCGGGCGTGAGCACGCGGATGAAATCAGTTTCCGGAATACCTTTTTGCTGCCAACCCATAAATTTTACCCGGATACGCCCTGTCGCGTCTTTGTTATCGATCACCTGCGCCAGCATGGGATAGGTGATCGGCTTATGGTAAGGAATAGAAGGCGGTACACCTGCCGCTGCGGGGATAGCTTCGAAGCGGTTGTAATATTTACCGGTAATATCCCAATGGTGTTCTATTTGCGTAATACACACGGGTGCATGGTTGGCTGTTTGCCCCAGCCGGCTCATATCTACATTGGCATTGATACCTACTCTCAGGTCATGTGCCGATGTTTCGCCCGTCACATAATACATCCCGGCAGCGCTTTGCTCACTTTTGCTCTTGCCGATCGCTTCTAAAATAGCTTGCTTGGCCGGTAAAAAAGACTGGCTGCTGACGGCGGGTGTGGTACCGAATAGTTCTTTGGATTTATCAAAGGCAATTTTGTTATAGGTCCCGGCGTTGCTGCTGTATTCGTTGGCATTGGCATTGATAGCACGGTGCCCATCTGCTTCATAGTCAAACAGGGCTTGCTGTATGGGTCTGGCCCTAAGGCTCATATTGATCCTGGAACAGTTGTGCCCGTATTCGATCTTGGTCCCGTTTTGTGCTTCGGGCTTGCCAAAGACCAATTCCTTGCCGTTAAAGTAAAGCCACTGGCCCGTTTCGGCGCTCAGGCGCTTTAAGAAGTTCCATACGCTTTCGTTGTAGCGGCATACAAAAGGGATAGTATCGGTAAGTGTGGGATCGACCTTGAGCGAAGCCTTGACCTGGGCCAAAGATTGGCTGGCACTGTCTTTCACGATAGTGCTTAAATTCTTTTTGTAAAAAGTTTCGAAATGCGGGGCGCCGTCCAGCAGCCAGGTAGGCGCATAACCGGTTATATCCAGTATGCCTTCGTTCAGGGCATCCTGCTCCAGCCGTACATCTGCGATCACAAATAAATTCTGTAGCTTCCCGGGTGAAGTGCCATTGGCATCGAGCAATTCTACCTCCGCTACCTGGCCCAGCAATTTTTCGGCGCCATCCATAATCATAGTACCTGAAGACTGGATCTGGTCGTGAAAAAAACGCAACTTCAGTTCGTTATGCGTACCTATCTCCTGGCGTATCTGTATCGATAGTACTTCCTTAATAAGATTTCCATTGATGGAAACGCTGGCAATGATCCGCGTGGATAAGATACCGGCTGCCACAGAGCTAATGGTATCGGCTGCTGATGATGGCGTACTATTGGCCATGGCAGCCCTGGTAGCTGCCGGGGTATCGAGCTGGTCGAAGGGTACATCGGGTAAGCCGGGCAATGTGCCTTTTCCGTTGACCAGGCTTTGGGCCATATTTACGGCCCCGGCTACTTGCTGCGCTTTATTGACAATACCGGATACATCGTTGGGGAGGGCACCCATATTTTTCACGGCGCCCAGGGCGCCGGCCGCCTGCTGTGCTGTACCAGCTATTCCGGATATATCTCCGGGAAGAGCCTCTTTCGCTTTATCTGCTGTCGCTGCTGCAGCACTATCCTTTAGCGTATCGTCTGTATTCTCCGGCACAACCGGCCTGTTTTGTGGAGCAAAGGACATGAGCGGTAGTTTTATAGGTAATTAAAAACAAATCGATGAAAAGACAGGATCAATGCTTTCGGCTATCGGGGCCGTATACTTTCCCCATCTTCATATAGGGATACCAAGACACATCATTATTATCAACAGGAGGAATAAAGTAAAAAGGGTTGTCCTACCGGCAACCCTTTTTGTATACAATATGTTTTACAAGCTGTAAACCACAACAACTAATATACTTGGTAACTATATTTTGTTCCAGGGTTCGTCAGAATACAAACATAGCCATTCAAATTAATCATTGTCGGTTATAACCGGCTCACTAAGCCGACTTATAATCGAAGGTCAGATCACCGGCGCCAATCTTAGTAGTTTTGGCAGAGATCACGATCGTAATTGTGTACGGGATGGTATCGACAGAGTCATACTTGGATGCATAGTAGGTAATAGAGCACTCTTTGAACTCTTCCTCTACCAGCTTGCCTTCTCCATTGGTTTTGTTGAGCGTCAGGGTTGCATCAAATTGTTTGCGAGAGTTGGCATACTTTTCAAAAAGGGTAGCGGTGTCTTCCGTACCTTCAATTACAAAACGTGCATCAGCCTTGGTTGCATAAGCGGTTACACGATTCCATTGATCCACAGGTTTCATGGATTCAAAGATAGCCTGGTGTACGGTGTATTCTTTACCGTCCAGCTTGAGGCGAGCGAGCGTACTAGCAGATGATGCCATAGTAGTTAAGCTTTAAGGGTTAAATAATTTAGTAATGCTAAAGTAGACACTGCATATTACCACAGCAAAAATCGGGAGTTAATGTTTTATTAAATGCATTTTTATCATTATATTTCCCTAACTATCAAGTCATTAAAAAAACAGATTGTTCGCTATAGCTAACAGCAGGCAGGCAGTCCAAAAAGAAGGCCACGTAAAGCAATATATCCGTTACATTTGCCTGTCTTCAATAGTACAGAACTTACCTAGTAATATCCTTATGAATTCAAACATTGCTATCGCCAACCAGTTCACCAAAGAAGCCATCAAGTTACGTATGCTGCAGCACGCCTCCAATCTCTGGGGCGTTAAAAATCCCAATTCGCTGGACCCTTTTGTACGTTTGCTTATAGAAGCATTCAGCACGGAGGTATACAGGGCAGCCAACGAAACACAGAATATAGAAGGGCGGATACTGGATAAGATCGCGCATATGCTTACCCCCAATTTACTGACCGCCTCCAAACCGGCACATGCCGTAATGCAGGCCATGCCGGCACAAGCACATTATGCCATTCATCCCCATACTAAATTCAGCTTCCAGAAAAGGTTATTGCAAAACACAACCGGGAGCATCAGGAACGAAGAGATCCAGATCAGCTTTTCGCCTACCTCCACCAGTAACCTGGTCAAAGGAAAGGTAGCTTTCATCGCCAATAGCTACCAGATATTTTCTGTAGACAATACGGGCTTCAAACAGCCCTTGCTCCGCACTACAGAAGCTTTTCCCTGGGCTACTTGCTGGCTGGGACTACAACTGGATAAAGAGGTAAAGGCATTGAACAAGGTGTCGCTCTATTTCGACTTTCCCTCGTACGAAACCAATACCTGGATCTACCAGCTTTTATCCCTTTCCAAATTATCGTACAACGGCCAGGAAATAGCGATAACACCGGGCAGGCCGGGGCTGGATACAGTAGAAACCAATACAGGTAAGGAGATCTTCCGCGACCATGACCTGATGGCCAAGCTCCATGAAGAGATCGAACAGTACTACGATCAAAAATTTATCACGATCGATAACTGTGTGCTGGACCGCGAGCTGCGAGGCTACCCGGAAGAGATAAAGCAATATTTTACGGAAACGCAACTGATGGGAAAAGTACCCACAGACCTGGTATGGATCAGGATCAATTTCCCGCCGAATTACAACTACGAGATGCTGAGCAATTGCTATGTTTCCCTGAATTCGTTCCCTGTTTCCAACAGGAGCCTGCTCAGCAGCATATACAGCTATAAGGGCTTAAACAGTATCCTGCCGCTGCGTACCGAAACACATGAACGATTATTGACAGTACACCGGGTTGCTGACGCCGGCAACAGGGAGTACCATGAAATACCTTACAGCCAATCATCAAAGGGCCAATCGGGCTTCTACTCGGTACGGCATGGCGGCGTAGAACGTTTTGACCAACGTACAGCGCATGACATGATCACTTACCTGCTGGAACTGACCAGGGATGAGGTAGCCGCCTTTTCTTCCCTGGACCAGACTTTCATCAGAACCTCGCTGGAAAGCCTTGCCAGGCAATTGAAACAGATCCAGAACAAAACCACACAACTGGATAAGCATATCAAGCAATCACCCAGCTATATCGTGGTAGAGCCTATAGATGCCGAGGAAAATATCCAGGTCGATTACTGGGTAACGCAGGGCATCGAAGCCAATAAGATCAGGCCCGGAACCGAGTTTGTGTGCCAGAATAATCCCGACATAGAAACACAGGGCGCCTTGCTGTTAAGCGAATCATTTGGGGGCCGGGAACCTTTACAGGCCGGCGAGCGGCTCGATATGTACCGCTATGCCCTCAGCAGCAGGAACAGGCTGATCACCCAGGAGGACATCCGCAACTTCTGTAAGACGGAACTGGGTAAAAGAATAAAAGAGATAAAATTTGCCAAGGGCCTTGAGCTGTCGCCGCATCCTAAGCAAGGGTATATCCGTATCCTGGAGGTACACCTTATCCCGGCCAATATTCACGAGCTGAACTCCGAAGAATGGGATCATATTGCCAATATGCTGCTCCAGAAAATAAAGAACCTGAGCCCGGATGGCGTGCATTATAAAGTGGTGATCGATGGCAATGCCTGACCTGGATCAAGCACAAACTCGGGGAATAAATATTAGCTGGTGATAAGAATGGTTAAGATTTCCATTTATACAACAGGGCCACGTGAAAACGTGGCCCTGTTGTATCCCTACTTACACCTTACGGGCGTATCCAAAAGCGCGCCGTGGGCGACTTTGAAGTCGATGGCACGATTCAATTTTAATCCTTCTTTAGCTCCCTCGGGATCAGTTTCCTGATCAAAAACCTCGATCTTAAGTATCCCGGCTGTCTTTAAAGCCTGGCAGAAATTCGTAAAATTTTGATCCCTGGTATTGGAAAAGGGATCGCCGAAACTTTTGCCGTCCAGGTAAAATTTTACCTGGGCATGATCCATTCTGGAAGAACTTATAAAGTCGATCCCTCCCATTTCCTTGTCGCCGTAGCTTCTCGAATACTCGATCAGGTAACTAGGGGTTTGCCCTGCTTCCGGGCATTTGATCGATAACTTGAAAATGTAATCCTCATTGGAGAAATTCATGATGTAGTTTTCCTTTTTATATTTCACCAGTACCCAGCCATCCTTAGGCGCAGTATCATCCAAATGCTCCAGTTGGGTTGCCGATAAGTTATCGGCTTCAATAATATTTTTATTCTGTTGGTTTTGTGCAAAGGAAATACTGCTCCAGCATAAGGAGCAAACGATCAAAAGATGCTTTTTCATGAATTATTTATTTGGATGGAAAATCTTATAAAATTCAAGTTAAGCCTATACCTGCGAAGCAGGATGGCACAATAAATATCCGTAACCTGAATGAAGATATCCGCAGCGGGAGCAGGATTATCCGATATGCATTTTTATATTCTCGTTGCGACACGGCGTCACAACGGGAGATAGATAATCTAATGTGTTGTTGGTGAAAAACACCAACAACGGTGGAGATATCATCGAGCTTTTGCTGGGCTTCAACTTCCTTCAGTAAGACAAAAATTTCAAGCGCAACCTTATAGCGAACGTCACTCTGAGTGCAGTCGAAGGGTGAAAAGGCGCTACAGATAACAATGGTATTCTTCTTTACCATTGCACCTGGCGACAACCTCTATTTATTGTCCTGTTATTTATACAAAAAATCGTCACTGAAATTTTCGGTACTGAAATCTATCCACTCCTGCAAATGTGGAATATTGTAGTTTTTCTGTTGCTTTAACGCCTGTTCTGCTCCCGGGTCCCTTCTAAAAAGAAAAGCCAGAAGCGGGACTTTAGGCCAATTAGCATTATTGGTTTCCCTGTAAAGCTTAAATGCCGGGTCGTAAATAGCCGCTATATGGGCCACTATTTTTCTTTTATCCTCCTTCGAATAGACTTGATTTAATGTTTCATCTTCAGCAATAATCAAATTGGAGGCAAACACGCCTAAGGCAAACATCAGGCGAACATCATCCTGGGCAGTGTTCCCGGATATATAATCCAGCATATCTTTTCTTACTTCCAGTTTTTTGCTGCAGTCTTTGGGAAAAATAATACGTCCCAGCTTATTGGGGCTGGTTTCAAAATCGGTAGCAGCACTATTATATTTCTGCAGCACGGCCCTTAGCAGGTTTTCATCCTTGCTATAACCGAATATTTCCACCAGGGCATTCATAAAAACGCTGTCATTGATCAATAAATACCTCAGTTGGCTTCTGTCATTATTAAACAAGTATTTATTACGCGCTATTATAGTTTGCACAATAGTATTCCGCTGCTGCGCTAAGCCCGGTATGTCCTCCCATTTCTGTACTGCTTTTGAAGAGGCAGTACGAAAGGCACCGGTTTGCTCAAATTTCTGTGCCTGCGGAAATTGTTTCTGGTAGTCTATTAGCTGGGGAACAAGATAAAGATTACCTACCAACTGGTGTTGCGCCGAAATAAAAACATGGGTCGATTGCTGGGCCAATGCCAGCCTCAGGCCATCAGATGATTCATAACATTGGGTATAATTGATGTTTTCATCAAACCCTATTTCCAGCTGTACCGGATCGTTTTGCCATCTGCTGCTTTTTAAATGAAAGATAGCCTCTGCCTTTTGGGCAAAATCCGCACTTTTCTGATAACCGTTTTTTTCAAGAATGCTGTCCTGCAAGGAAAGGCTTAGGTTTAAGTCTTCCTGATTGGCGGCATTAAAACCCCAATCGGAAGGATTACCACCCAATGAGATTTGTTTCTCTAATAATTTTGTTGTTATCATAGAAGATGGAGTATTAAAGTTATTGTTCCCGGCTGGGGTATCTTTTTTTTGCGCTGTGCCATTCTGCGTTCCGCAAGCTGTTAGTAAAAAAGTAAACATTATAAAAAAGGATGCCCCGCAGTTATTTTGTTTCCTTTTGAAAACGCCGTTTTTCATAAAATCTACAGTTTTTTGGTATAATTAATTGGTCTGAAATAGCCTTTCCACCCGCTATGCCCGGCTAGGGCCCCGCCGTTCCTTTGATAAACAGCCGTTCTGCTCACACCCGAGCCATCATAGCCCCCATTTTTCTTGTTATAGGTTTCATCAGCGCTTCCCGAGCTACCAATGGCTTCAAGAATGGTTACCTCAGTAGCATCTGCTTTATACACTACGCCGGTATGGCCGTTTCCATCGTCTTTACGCCACACAAATATATCACCTCTTTGCGGGATAAAGCTTTCATCATCCCCTGCAAATTCAATATTATTACTATCAATGGCTTTCCTGAAGTCGGCCTGGGTTGTCATGGAAGCAGTAGTGATGTATTTAATATCGGAAGTGATACCGAGCTCATGAAGATAGCGGCTCACAAACTCGGAACAGTCCATCTTTTCCCTTCCGGCCTCACTGTCGGCCGTCCTGTTCTCGTCCGTTTCCTGTTTGTACGTTTTATGTTCATCCGCCAGCTTTTTCATTTTGCTCAATACGCCATCGGGGTCTTCACTGGTACTGCTCTTACCTAAAGGACAAGAACCTACTTTAAATACCATTTTCATAGAAGCATCCGTCTCTACCTTCCAATTACCCAGCTTTCCACCCCGGTACCATATCTTCCTGTTTGTCCTGGAATCGGTATCCCGGTTGATAATATCTACGATGGCATCCACTACCTTATCGTCGGGAAGGCCTTTATAGGTCTGATCGGCCTTTACGTACATATTCTCGCTGTACCATTCCGCCATACCGGTCAAGGCCGCTTCCTTAGGACTGTAGTCTTCTTTTGTATCGAGAATGTTGACATTGGCATCCGGCGCTGTGGCCTTGATCGTTGTGTCGATCTGCCCGTATTTGGTTTTCCCAGTGATCTGCAATAGCCCGCGGCCTCTATACCGCCATCCGTCGCCACTGGCAGCATCTCCGTTACCGGCCACCCTCGGACCTTTATAGGCCACATTACCGATCATTTCTTCATTGGGCGATTGCGACCAATGACCTTTGGCATCCTTGATCCCGCCATATTGTTTTGCCAGATCATTAGGCTTGGTCTTATCATTGTTCTCACGAAAGGCACTGTATTGCACCGCCAGCATTTCTACCGTATAATTCAGGTTCTCGCCATGAAGGGCACCGGAAAGATCTGTTCCAGCTTCCTGCAGCGACTGGGCAAAGAAATGGGCTTTGCGGGCGCAGGTATTGAGCTTGAAAACACCTTTGTATTTATTCAGCGTTTCCGCCAACTCGGTCAGTTTCGTATCACTGGCTTGTGTGTACACCTTCTTTAACATGGCCAGCGTAAAGTCTTCGTCGCATCTCGGGCAACTTTCATTGTTGATATCCAGATCTTCGAAGTATACAATGGTAGGACTCGGCTGAGGCTCTTTATTGGCAGCCAGGTCTTTTACCACCAGCAAGGCGTTGTGCGTGCTGAGGTATTGTTGTTTGTATAATTGCAGGGTATCGTTGCTTTTGGCTTCTTCCTCGGTCAGTATCTTGATGCCTACCTGCTGGTTATCGTTGCGGATAATTTCAAAGGGCAGGAAATCACGGGTGTTGTACTGGCTCATCACCAGGCGCAGGGTGTCCTTGCCCTGTTCGTCCTTTACGGTCTTGTACACATCGGCTACGAATACACGCATCGATTCACTCTTATGCTGCTCCTTCCATTCGGGCTTGAGGGTAAAATCCACCGATAAGGTACCATCGGGTTTAGGCTGCACATCTTTATACTCCTGCATCTGCTCGGCGATAACGATGGTCTTATTTTTCGCATCGTAAGTACCGTCCAGCAAAGCATTGGGCGTTTCCCGGTAAATCCTTACCGTCAGCTTCTGTCCTACCAGGTTCACGGTATGTACCCGTAGCTGGTGGGTATTGCCATAAGTGGTATAACCTGTCTGTATCCGTTTCTTTTGGGTATCGGTAAAGTACATGGCCTTGAGCAGTTCCTTATCGGTAAGGTTCAGGTATTGCTCCGGCTTGGCCAGCACCTGGTAATAGGTTTTATCTCCCACAACGAATGCCGTTGCTTTATCGATGTCGATACCGGCGCCAAACTTGATCCCGTTACCATCGGCCAGGGTAATAGTGAAGGTAAACTGGGGAACGGCCTCTCCCAATGCCGCCTGGAGCTTGGGCAACAGCGCGGTCTTATCCGGCTTGAAGGTTACATGGCCATGGGCATTGGGCGGCGTCTTGTTCTCATCGGCGCTCAGCTTCAGGTCCGATTCCAGCAATTGGTATTTGGCTGTATCTTTTACGATGTCCTCCATCTTCAGCCCCTCGGCGATAGCCCATACCTGTAGCTTGCCGCTCAGCTCCTTCAGGCCCGACAGCTCTACATAGGCATAGCTCTCTTCGCCATAGCCGGTCTGTGTACGCAGGTAACCATCGTTATAGCACCAGTTGGCGCTGAACAAGGCCAATGGGGCGGCCTTCACTTTTACTTCCTTGTTACCGGTATTCACCCCCTTGACCATGAGGCCGCAGGTAATGGTGTACTCGGCACTGTCCTTGAAGGTGATTTTTACCTCTTGGGTTTGGTTGGCTGCAGGCTCTATGGTATAAGCGCCGCCGGTTACCTGCCATACAAAAGCATTCTGTTCGGCGCTGTTCACTTCCATAAGGGTAGCGGCCTTATACGTACCAGTACTTCCCGAAGGTATCTGCAAAGGCCCCGCCGGTGCTGTTGTTACCGCATTATCTCTTACTTCGAATACATAGCGGTCGGCGCCTGCGGCCTTCTTGATCCGGTTCGATTGGGCAGGCTCTTCACCAAAGGCTTCTATGCCATAGCTGCCTTTTACCGAGGGCAGGTTAAAGGCTTGCTGTATCTGCAAGGGAGTAATGCTGACGGCGGTCTGGCCTGCCGATCCTGGCAGCTCTCCCTTGTAAGCAAGCTGTGCTGCTCCGTTATCGCCATAATAGACTTTCCATTTGATCAGACTTTTATTGACCATGTTCTGCGCCACATTAAACTGCTTGATCTTACAGTTAATGGTATCGGTCTCCCTCAGGTAATTGTTGGGGTTATGCTCGATATTGTCGACTCCTTGCCTGGGCAGTATCTTTATGGTAAAGCTTTTGCTGGAATCCAGCGTGGTATCGAATGCCGTTACGGTGTAGGTTCCCGCATTGGAAAACATCACGGTAAGGGAGCCGGGGATCACATTGCCTACGCCCACTCCGGCATGCGGCAAAAACGAACCGGTCGAGTTGTACAGCTCTTCCTTGCCGGAAGTGATTTTCCATTGCAGCTTTTTACCACCACCTAAAAATTTAAAAATATCGGTAGGCCCACTGCCAAATAAGTAGCCCGATTTAAATACTATCGGCACATTCCGCAGCCCTTTATCCATACCGGTAACCGGCAATACTTCATCAGGGCGCACTTCCACATCGATACAACAGTTCTTGTCGCGCGGGGAAAAGCCATAGGCTTCTACACGGAACACACCTTTATACCCTTTGGGAATGGCTATGCTCCAGGCAGAGCCGTACTCGATAAAGGAACGCAGCAGGCTATCGAACGAAGGCGTGGTATCGGTATCTTTCTTGGTGCCGTACCTGTTCCAGCTTACCGAAGCAGCATTGCCCTTGCTGACGGCTGCCGTGAAATGCAGCACCTGGTCTTTATCCGGTATTTCCATGCTGACCCTGGTGATCTTGCCTTTCTCTTTGCCTGAGGTAACTTCCTTGATGTTTATGGGCAGGTTAGCCTTGAGCGTGATCGAGGTTACGGCAGGGGCTTCTCCTTTCGTCAGCGGCTCTTCGGCCGGCAACAGGGGGATCAGCTTTCTTAAGGCATTCGTATTTTGTTCTGCTATCTCTTTTTCGGTACCATGACCGGTTTGCCCGTGGTTCACAATGGAGATCTTAACAGGACTGCCGGTGTAGCCTTTACAGGTGCCTTCCGAAACATCCAGCAGGGGATGTTTTTTATCGGCATCGTAGGTAACGTCTTTATAGAATTTTTGCCATTGTACTTTTATTTTGGCTTTGCAAGGCTGTGGATTGTTGGGGTTGCTGGTATTTTTGCAACTGATAAAATCCAGGTTCTGGTTGCCGTTATCTTTATCGGTAGCGACCAGCTTCTTACCTCCGAGTATATAGAATTTCTTGTGCGAAGTAACATGCAAAGGTACCGGGTTGGGAGATACGGCCCCGGCACAGGTACAAGTGCCGCCATCACATACATAATAGGCATGCTGTTTCGGTTTATCCGCTTTTTTCTCCTCCGGCTTTTTCGTAGCTTTTCCCATGATGATAATTTACTGATAGCCTAAAAAATAATATCCTTGTTTTGTTTCAGGTATGCTGTTTTGTATCTCTCCTCCCCTGCTTCAGGGGCTATGCTGCCCAGGTAATCTATACTTAGCTCTTCCTTTTGCGATAAATAGGCTCCTGCTTCTATTTCAAATACGGCATGGCAGCGGTCGACCCTGCCTGTCGCCCTATTCACCTGCTGTTCTATCGCTATTTTTATGACCGGGTAAATATCCTGTACCAGGTTCAGGTCGTAATGATGAGCCAGTGCCTTACGCACTGCAGCTATATCTTCGGGATGCTGCAATCTTTTTTCTGCATTGATCCTTAATGTACAGGCATCTTCATCAACGGACGCTACGGTAAGCTTCCCATCGATGCGATAGGCACCTAAAATATCGTTGTGCAGCTCCAGGTCGATGGCCGTATGCAGGCCGTCCACATAAAAAGACTTGTTGTAAAGTGGTAGAAAGAAGCTCTGGAAGAGTATATCTTTTTTTATCGTAGCATAGAAAACATTTTCACCGGCAAGATAAGGTTCCATACGTTCGACAACATGCATCACATCCGCATTACCATTACAGACAGCGCTTATGACCGCTTTCTCTTTATCCCATGCTTTCCTGATATCGGTAAAGTTGCCGATGCCGTTCATATGGCCTGCTTCATCTCCGATCATGATCACATAAGGATAGATCGCCGCCTGCATGGCCACGGCTACCTGGTCCGGTATGGCATAAAAGGGCTGGTTGTTGAGGGTAAGGTTGTACTTTAAGAACTCCAGCGCAAGCATACCGTCAGCGGTAGCAGCAGCACTTAGAGCAAAGTCATAGCGGATATCATCGAGCGTTGTCCGGTAGCGGGTCTGCTCCGAAGATCTATAAGATACGCTGTATTGGCGGATATCCTCCCAGGCCTGCAGCGGTATATTTACTTTTGGTGAAATGGTATTCCAACTCATTTACATTTCATTTTATCCGGCATTGCCAAAGCTGCCCGATGGTCTTATAGTATGGTTTGGGTCATCTTTATTGGAGATGATCGTTTATCGAAAACACAACTGTTCCGGCTGTACCTCATTACCCATATCAGCCGATGGATAAAGCCGGGAGCTGTTCCCGCTCTTCCGCCTTATAAAGCCCTGGCGCTCCCCTATGGAATAAAGAGAAAATAAAGCGACAACAGCGCCCAGGTAAAAGAGTATAATTAAAAAGTTTAGCCCTAACCTTTTGCGGAAGATATTAAAGCGTCCCATAAGTATCGCTTGTATGATCCAGATAAAAGGAAAAAGAATACAGAACCAGAAATACAGGCCAAAGAGGATAATGATCACCAAAGAAAAGAAACCATGAACATTGTTCCAGTAAGGGCCTGTATTGTAATACTGATGGGCATCGCCGTCCATGTGATATACTATGGTGATCACGATCAGGAACAGAAAAAAGTACATTTCTGATTTCAGAATGCTATCTATTCTTTTTTCAAAAATGCTTTTGAAGTTGCTCATGTTTCTTTTATTTGCCGGCTACATATCCGAAGAACCCATCTGTAAATACATCGTCATTCACGGTATATTCCCGGATACTACCCCAGGTATATATTTGTACCCATACTGTACCGGCGGTATCGTCATGACAGATATCCAGTAGTCCTACCCAATGGTTAGGATTGGTCCAGAAGGGCTTTTTATTCTTGGTAAAATTATCGGCATTTATCTCGATAGCCAGCCGGTATCCTTCCGTCAGCTTTTCTTTCAGCTTTGTGACCATATCAGAAGCTGTTTCCCATTTTGAGGTGAGCAGATTGGTGTCGTTGATCACATCCTGGTAGTTGGCAACATTTTTCATTACCGAAGCCACTGTGCCGGGGAAAGTGATACCGGTACTGCCTTCCACAAGGCCGCCGGCATTGGGCCCATCCGGATCATAGTCAAATACATCATTCAGATAGTCCCTGATCGTTACCAGGAATACGAAGTCGGCTGTTGCCATCTTTTTCTTTGTCGCCGACTCTTCCGGGTATTCTTTATCCGTTTGTTTATACTTGAGCAAATGCTCATCGCTATCAATCGTTACCTTGTAATTTGTGGCAGCTATCGTCGCATCGCCCCTGCGATGCATATCCAGCACAAATTTTTCGTAAGCAGCGCTTTGCCCTTTGGCAAAATTATAACCCACTACGGCTATGCCACAAAGAGAGGTACCTCCCTGATCGATTAATTCGGCTTTGCCAACCCTATCTGCCACCTCTTGTTTAATTTGCTTACGGCTCAACCATCTGAACCGGTAATGCACCCACTTCTTAAATGTGGCACCGGTATCTTTCGATTCGATAAAAGCATAGATAACAAGTTCCCTACCGCATATATCCGGGTTATTGGTCAGGCGGAGCCTCAGTTTTCTTCCTCTTGTGTCGCATATCTTCCCGGCCCCGGCCGGTTCTATGGCTCCGTCTTCTCCTTCAAAACGATAACTCCATTTGATCAAGCTATCGTCTGAAGGTATATTGTCATTTTTAAATTTTATGACTTCAAACTCATAAGTTACTTCATACTGCATACCCTCCACCAGGGTTCCGCTATCGTCGTAACCCTGCTCCAGCTTGGTAGTAAGCTGTATTTTTTCCACTTCCGCTTTTTGTGTTGACGGCTTTTTCAGAATCTGCCGTTCTACCCGGTCTTCATTCCTTACGGTTTGCCCTTCCCCGCTTTTTTGCTGAAAAGCACTCGTAGAGCTATTTTTAACGGTGCCACCGTCTACCCGGTAAGTTTCTTTTGCGCTATACAAAATTTTCCCGCCCGCTTTTATACTCAGGTTGCCTTTACTGGCATTGTCTGCTGAATTACTCATAACCGTTATATCTTTTGATCCTTATGAGTTATGGGATTGGGAACCGGAGGTATTTAAAATCTCGCCATCGCTATTGTGGTGGATATTCTTTCCTGCAGAAACTACGATATCGTCCTTAGCCGATTTCTGAACATTGGTAGCATTGGCACTATAATTCTCCGTTGCTTCGTGAGCTACATTCGTAGCCACCACACTGTAATCCCCGCCGGCCAGCTTGCTGATGTTCATCCCGGCATTGGTCGCCACATTAATACCGGCGTTCTGGCTTATGTTCTCTCCTGCGGTAGTGAGCACATTAACCCCGGCATTCTGAATAATGCTTTCTCCGGCATTCATCACTATGTTTTTAGGGGCCGAAACGGTGATGTTCCCTGCTCCGTCCATAAGCCAGCTGTTGCCGCTGGGGTCTTTGATGTATATGCTTCCGGCGCCTTCGGTATCGTCGATCTGGATCAGGCATCCGCTGCGGGTGGTAATGGTCTTTTTATGGTTCTCCAATCCGCCGCCCTCGCCTATCTTCCCGTGAAATACACTACCGGTTACAAAGGGACGGTCGGGATTGCCTGCCTCAAAATCCACATATACCTGGTCGCCTATTTCGGGTATGGTGACGATACCTCGGTTGGTAGCTACCTTATCCCCTGCCCCGCCGGCATCGGGCGTGAGCACGCGTATGAAATCGGTTTGCGGTATGCCTTGCTGTTGCCAGCCCAGGAATTTTACCCTTACCCTTCCCTGGTTATCCTTATTGTCGATCACCTGGGCCAGCATAGGATACGTTACGGGCTTGTGGTAGGGCAATACCGGCGGCATTTCGGCCGCTGCCGGGATGCCTTCAAATTGGTTGTAGTACTTACCGGTAATATCCCAATGGTGTTCGATCTGCGTAATGCGAACGGGTGCATGATTGGCCGTTTGCCCCATCCTGCGCAGGTCTACCTGTACATTGATGCCTATGCGCAAGTCGTGTACCGATGTCTCGCCGGTTACGTAATACATACCGGCAGCGCTTTGCGCGCTTTTACTTTTGCCTATAGCTTCCAGGGTGGCCTGCCTGGCCGGCAAGAAGGATTGACCGCCTACAGCAGGCGTAGTGCCGAACAGTTCTTTGGATTTATTAAAGGCAATCTGGTTATAGGTACCTGCATTGCTGTTGTATTCGTTGCCATTGGCATTGACTGAGCGATGCCCGTCTGCCTCGTAGTCGAACAGGCCCTGCTGGATAGGCTTTGCCTTCAGGCTCATATTGATCCGGGAACAATTGTGACCGTAAATGATACTGGTGCCGCTCAGGGCTTCGGGCTTGCCAAAGACCAGCTCCTTGCCATTGAAATAAAGCCATTGCCCGGTCTCCGAACTCAGACGTTTGAAAAAGTTCCAGACATTTTCGTTGTAACGGCATACGAAGGGAATGGTATCGGATATGGTGGGATCGACTTTAAGCGAAGCCTTGACCTGGGATAAGGATTGGCTGGCGCTGTCTTTGACGATCGTGCTTAAGCTCTTTTTGTAAAAGGTTTCGAAGTGTGGCGCTCCGTCGAGCAGCCAGGTGGGCGAATACCCGGTAAGTTCCAGAATACCCTCGTTCAATGCATCTTGCTCCAGGCGTACATCGGCTATCACAAACAGGTTCTGCAGCTTGCCGGGAGCAACTTTATTGGTATCGTACAATTCTACTTCCGCTACCTGTCCCAGTAATTTCTCGGCGCCATCCATGATCATGGTACCGGATGCTTGTACCTGGTCCTGGAAGCAGCGTAGCTTTAATTCGTTATGACCGCCTATTTCCTGGCGGATGTGTATCGATAATACTTCATTGATCACGTTTCCATTGACCGATACATTGGCCGCTATGCGTGAAGATAAGATACCGGCGGCTGTTGCCACAATACTATCTGAGGAAGTAGGTATTTTATTGGCCTTTGCTGCCGCAGTAGCAGCAGGGGTATCGAGCTGGTCAAAGGGAATATTTCCGGGGTTAAGCTGGTTTGCCCTCTCTCCCGGCAGGCCGGCGGGCATATCCTTCATCAGATCTTCTGTATGGCCCGAAGCTGCCGGTATGGGTGTAGGTGCAAAGGACATAATCAATGGTTTTATAGGGGATATTAAATACAAGGAAAAACGATAACCATAAGCGCTCCGTTGCCTGGACAGCACTGGGAAGCCGGCAATGATCGTCGGGAACTATGGTCTCAAGTTATATGTATCATAAGCAAGTCTTTCATCAACCTATAACAAGGTATAGATAAAAGGGTTGCCTTAATGACAACCCTTTTATGTATTGACTGTGCGCTATATACTGTTACACCACAAGGAAAGGAGCATAGGTCCCCGGCGGCTAAACGCCTTTTGTTCCAGGAGAGCATCAGCATAGATACACAACAACTCGGTTAAAGCATTGTCTGTTTACAGCAAACTTATGTTGCTTATGCCGACTTGTAATCAAATGTGAGATCGCCTTGTCCAATCCTGGTGGTCTTGGAGGAGATCACGATGGTAATCGTGTACGGGATGGAATCAACAGAATCGTACTTGGATGCGTAGTAGGTAATAGAGCACTCTTTGAACTCTTTCTCTACCAGCTTGCCGTCCCCGTTGGTCTTGTTGAGGGTCAGCTTTGCGTCAAATTGTTTGCGGGAGTTGGCAAACTTTTCAAAAAGGGTGGCGGTGTCTTCCGTCCCTTCGATTACAAAACGTGCGTCGGCCTTAGTTGCATAGGCGGTTACGCGGTTCCATTGATCCACGGGTTTCATGGATTCAAAACTTGCCTGGAATACATTGTATTCCTTACCGTCCAGGCTGAGACGAGCGAGCGTACTAGCAGATGATGCCATAGTAGTTAAGCTTTAAGGGTTAAAAAAAATGATTTTTGTAGTGCTAAAGTAGCCACAGAATATTAACGCTGGCGTAAGGCCAGCGTTAATATTTTATTAAATGCATTTTTATTGTTATACCTTGTTAGCTATCAATATTTTAAAGGATCATTTTTTTTAAAGGCAGTTACAACGATGTTATACTGATGCGCGCTAATCCAGGATGCTCCAGCCTTTCCGGTCTTTGGGCCTGGCCAGTACCTCTTCTTTCACCACGATGTTTTCACGTTTCACACCGATGTATTCCAGTGTATTGAGGCGTTGCAGGATAACGATAAGGTTGTTCAACATCTCGTTGATACCCGCGAAATATTCACCCGTATTGTGATGGTTGTAATTGATATCGATTACCTGCGACAGCTTATCGGTAAACAGGACCGGTGTTATATCACTCCATTCAAAAAAGTAGTTCAGCAGTTCTTCTTTTTCGCTTTCGGGGAGTATGCGTACATAGGTCAATACCTGATTCGATAATTGCGCCATCATGTCTACCAGGAATACAGGCGATTGTTGCGGAATCATGTTCCGGATGCCGAAATAGTTATTGGCGCAATAATTCAGGATCACGGCGCACAGGCTTTTTACGTTCTGGGCAACGGGCGATTTCTGGCTTTTGAAGTTTACTTTTTGCACGATAAGCTGTGCCAGGTTCTGGATGTCGGCCAGTTGTTCGATAATGTTCTTATAGTGCTGCTTCAGCCTTTCGTTGCTGATGATGGATACAGCGGGCGGGATAAAGTTATCGTCTTTCGAAATGTCGTTGCCGTTCTTCCTGATCCTGCCGATCACCAGATGATAGGCGCCCAGTTGGTTGAAGTTAAGGCTGTTTTCGGAAATCACCTGCAGCTCATACTTGGGGCTGGTATAAGGCTGGCGGATCGGAATTTCTTCGGGATCGGGATTGCCCTGGAACACTTTCTCATGCAGGTTCACGACAAGCACCACACTGAAGTATTCCGTCTTTTCGGATTGCAGCCCTTCTTCCGCATCCTGGAGCTGGGAAACCTTAACGGCACCTTCCAGCGCCGTTCCGGCGATATGAATGCGTACACCGCCCGGTGTAACGGCGTGGTAATCGCTCACAACAATATTAAGCTGGTTGGCATTGGAGCGGGTAATGGCATAATCGCTCATCCGGGCGCCGCTACCGGCCAGGGGTGGCAATACGCCAAAAGTATGGTTGTTGATCAGTAATGAAGCGGTATCCCGTACCTGGTCGGCAAAGAAATGTTCCGTGTTGATAAAATGCTCTTTGTTGATCTTCATGCCGTCGGCCCAATTGACGGCTAAATATTTCTGAGGAATGATCATAGTCGGTCTTATTTATTTTTATCAATTACTTTATGAAAGGTTTCTTCAAAATGCCCGATTACCCTTTTGGAAGTGATTTTTATATGTTCCTTAATTTTATTTTCGGTGATGGTCAGCTCCGGGTCCAGCAATCTCCTGCTGTGCAAAAAGGATTTTTTGCAATAGAAAACCCAGCTATGCATACTCCCATCGGGGCGTATATACTCAATGGTAGAGGCCGGGAATTTGTAATTGTAATCGTCGATAAACTTGCGGAACCAATCGCCCAGGGTAATATCGGCAGGCGCTTTGGCCTTTACGCGCAGGCGCTCCTCCGCATCGGGCTGTTTGCTGAATTCTATATCCAGCACCAGCAGTCGGTCAAAGTCCAGGCCGTCAAAATTGATTTCCTCCGTATTGCTGGGGTATTCCCATACTTTGTAGATCTCGAAGGGGATACTGATAAAGGCCAGGTAGGTCCAATAGAAAATAGCAGGGATAAAAAAGATCAGGATACAGGTAGCCCCTATATAGCCTACGGTATCGTTGTGCAGCAGGTTATAGACTACCGCAAACAGGTAGCCACCCAGGAGCACGATGACCAGCATGACGAAAACCTGCAGGAGCACTTTATGCTTTTCCACGTTCTTGCCTATATGGTGCTCGTATGCCTGCACAAAAAGAATGCCCATAAGGAGGTAATAACCCTGCGATACCAGGTAGAGCCAGGGTGCAAATGTAGAATCGACGAGGCCAAACAACCCCGGCACCACCATGATCAGGCTGCTGAGCAATACAAAAAAGATGAGCTTACGATTACTGAGTAATTTGTTTTTCTTGCTTAACACCATCATCACCCAACCGGCGATGACGGCGATAATGGGCATGATCAGGTACTGTAAAAATATAGTTTTCATCTGTTCAGGATCAAATAGTAAAGGTATAGCCTAATCTCGCAGCCGTTGTGTCGCCCGATAAGGTAGTCTCGCGTTCACACGATATGTCTATTTTCTTTTGAATAAAAATATGGGCCGGCGCCATATATTCCAGTAAGGTGTCCAGTAAAGTTTCAAACCCCGACTGCGGCAGCACTTGTCCCGATTCTTCGTCGGGTACCGGGCCTACCTGTACGATCCAGGTCGGAAAACCATCGTCTTGCCGGCCCGGGAAGGTGGAAGTAAGTCCCAGTACCGAATCGCCCGTGGTAAAGCTCCTGGCTTCCTTTTCCACGGGAATGCCGGTAAAGGTTTCCCTGATGGCAATAGGAAAGCCGGTAAGGAAGCCCAGGCATTTTTCGATCCATTCTTTTTTACCCCGCACTTCGGTCAGGATGGGCAGGATGTAAATAAAACTGAGGGCAGTAGCGGGTGGCAGCATCCTGATTACCGGCCAGCCTTGTTCAAACAACGTAAACAGGTTATTATAGGTTCCTTTTTGCTCGTACATCAGTTCGAGCATCAGCGCCTGCATTTCGAGGTAAGGCGCTTCCTGTTCGAATGGTTTGAAGAACGTACGCGCTTCATTTTCCTTCTTACGTTGAAGCTTTATTTCTTCCACGATCTCTTCCGACGATTTGCCAAGGCCACCCAGGGTCGAAGGATGAAAAATATTCTCGGGAACGGCTTCGTAGATACTCTGGCGAAAGCTTTGCAATACCGTGTATTTGTCCAGGCTTACCTGGCTTATGTCTTCGTAGGTATGGTAAATATCTTTGGTATGGGTACGAGGCAGGCCGCCTAACCGTTCGATGATAATTTTATTGAAATCCTGCTCATGCACCAGCAGTTGTGCAGCAATCACTTCGGCCTTGTAATCAGCTTCTATTTTCTGCAGGATATTCATAGGCGGTATCGCTTCAGGGTTTGCAAATTTAGTATTCTATCTGTAAATCTATGTGTTTTCACACATTCCGGGACAAAAGCCGGCTTACCTGTTTTACCTGGTGTTATGCCTTCCAAAAAACAACAAAACATTATTATTAAAAATAGTAGTTTCTTTGCAAAAATGACTAATAGAGTTGTAATTATAAACGCATTTGAGCCTGCCGATTTTTTTATCACGCAGTTATCCAAAGAGTATGAACGCACATTGAAAGAGCGGAACATTGCTCCCGAGATACTGTTTGTCAATAACATGAATTTTTCATTCACGCCATTTCCCGAACAATACGCTTTCGATACGCTGGAATATGATCTGCAAAAATGTGTAAAGGCCATTAAAAATGCTTCTACAGTTGCTTTCTTTACTTCTACCCGGAAAGATAAGCCTATGCCTATTTTCAGGCAGCTCGTTTCCCGCTTGTTCCACCTCAAATCGGGGATGATCAACAACGATATCTGGGGAAACGTAAGTGCCTACAGCAAAGTGCTCCGGATAATAACGGTGCTGGACGATCCGGAAATATGGAAAGAGTTTCACAACGGTAAAAACAGATCTGTAGTGCCGATGCCCAAAATATCCTTTGGCTTGTTTGGCTTCGGACAGGTGTACAGCCGCACTTTCGGCTACCTGAAAGAAAGCGATGTGCTGAACAGCTATGCCCAAAAATCGTTAAAGGCCATGCGGGATATGGCCGAAAAAGACTGACATTGCTATACCCCAAGGTACTATTCTACCCCATATCAAAGACACTCCAAAGCATTATCCTTTTATAAAAGCGTAAAAACCGGAAACCCGGTTCCGGTTTTTACGATGAGATATGCTGTAAGCCCTAAGCTTAGCTTTGCTTGTATTCCGAATTCCACTCGTTGCCATCATCTCCTTTGTGGCCGTCCAGCTTGATCACAAAGCTTTTGGCAGGGAAATAAGGGGTAAGGTGGATATCCAGCCAGATACGGTCTTTGTCTTTTTCGTCCTGCTCGAAGCGGTCGATCCTGAATTTCTCGATCAGCCTTCCGGGCCCTTTAATGCTGTCCAGGTAGTTGATGATCTGGGAACGCAGATCAGCCTCTGTTTTGGGGCTCCAGTTTTCAAATGCCCTCCGGTTCAGGAAGTCGAACAGTACTTTGGTCACGTAGTCGAATACGCGAACTACCGAATAGGTTTGCAGGCCTATATTGTCTCCATTAAACAGCGTTTTGGCAGAGAAGGCCATTACCTTTCCATATTCGCTTACCATGGGTACCAGCCCTATTTTTTCCAGGTGGGATATTTCCGATTTTTTAAGTTTGAACCGTACCGCATCCACTTCATTCATGCTACCATGCTTTTTACCGGCCGTAACCTGGCTCATAAGCGTATAGTGCATTTTACCTGCAAGCGAACTGGACGGAGGCAGGAACACATCTTCTTCTTCCCCAATTTCTTCTTCCTTGCCACGACCTACCAGGTAGTTGCAGGTCATAATCACATTGCTCCGATGCAACTCACCTCCCGTAAGGTTGGCATTTTCAAACATCTCCACCACATCGTCGGGTTTATCCAGATTGATGAAGTCGGTAACCAGCATCACCTTATTGTCGTTGGCTACTTTAGCCCATTTTTCCACTACCTTATTGGCGCCCAGGTACCCGGGAATTACCAGCAGGGAATAGTTGTCGCGCAGATCCAGGCGATCGTAGTTTTGTTTCAGCTCGGCAGCAATATGGTCCATGAAATACGTGTTGTCCAGGTCTTTCATCTGGTCCAGCGAAGCATTGAGCAGGACTACGTTTTTAACCTTATCGGATTCGGTATTTTTATAGAACTGGGATACGGTCCTGTAAGCGGTTTCCAGGGCCCTTGTGGTTTCCAGGGTATGCTTCAGGTTTTCTTTCATGGATTGTTCGGCCGCTTCCGCCGATGTTTTGCATTTTTCAGCCATCTGGCTTACATCGGTACCGCCCGCAAGCACATCGATCCAAAGGTTGAGGGTTTGCAACAGGTCTTCCCGCTCTTTGCTTTTATCGTTATCGTTGAGGAAAATTTCTTTTCTTGCCTTGCGTTCCGGGTTTACATTGGCGATACCGTCTACACAGCTTTCCAGGAAGGTAAAGCCCCCTGCTTTCGCAAGCTTTGCCAGCGATTCCTTTAATCCGGCGCCTGTCTGTTTCGCCTGTACCGCCGCTTCCGCCTGTTGCGCTGGTTGTGCAGATTCGTTTAATTTAGTCGTAGACATATATTAAGTTCGGTTTTTGAAAAGTTATTTATTGGTTTCCAGTTCGGCTGCTACATTCCTCAGCACATCGATCAATGCCGCTTTGGTTTCGGGATTGGCCAGCATGGTCTGCAGTATTTTGTTGGATTTTAATTGCTTCATGATTTTGTTGTATTGCTCCTGCTGGATCTTCAGTTTATTCAGGAAGTCGCTTTGACGCACAATACCTTTGGGCGTGAAGTCGTCCAGGCGGCCAAACTTCATCGTTTCATTGGTCGAAACACCTTCACTATCGGTCATGGTTACATCAATAGTGGGTTTAAAATACCGGAACACTTCATCGATAGTAGTCAATCCTGAAATCAGTTCCGGTTGAATAGGTTCCTCATCTGTCAGCTGAGAGACAAGCAGGGTCTTATTTTGCTGTATCTCGTTGATCGCTTCGTTAGCGTCCACTTTGATTTCATTGCCGCCAACCTCGTAATTGAACGTAGCCATATGGTCTGTTTTTTGTAATGATAGAATAGTTTTATTGTTGTGTTTCCGGTTTGTTCTTTTTCCAACTAAAGCAAACCATTTGCTTTTGATCGCATCCCAAATCTGCATTGCTATGGTTTAGGTCTTATGCTATACAACTGAATTGAACCCAAAACTATATTTTAAAAATTTCTAATAACGATAAATAAAGTTAAATTATTCTAGCTTTTCCAGATCAGGTCGCCGTTTTCATTATGCCTTACTTCTATTTTATCGCCCGAGTTGATCTCGCCGGCAACGATCATTCTCGAAATCGGCCTTCTGATCCTTTGTCTTATAATACCCACGATCTGCCGTGCACCGTATTTCGGGTCAAAGTTGCTGAGGGCAAGCATCTTCTGTGTTTCGGGAGCAATGATGAGTTCAATATTTTTCTTCTTCAACACTTCGAGCAGACTACGCATCTGAATACTGAAAATCTGAACGGCCATATCTTCCGTAACCGGTCCGAACGGGATAATTTCGGTAATACGTCCCAGGAATTCGGGACGGAACTTGCCCGTCATCCGTTCCATCAGCTCATTGGAAGCGGGGATCTTTCCCTGCTCAAATTCGGTAACAATAAAATCACTGCCTACATTGGAGGTAAATAAAATAAGGGCATTGCTGAAATCACCTTCCTTACCCAACTTATCGTGGATATGCCCTTCATCCATAATCTGAAGGAACACGTCGAACACCGATTGGTGCGCTTTTTCTATTTCGTCGAACAGCACCACGGAATAAGGCTGCTGCCGGATCTTGTTGACCAGCATACCGCCTTCTTCATAGCCTACATAACCGGGAGGCGCACCATATAATAATGCCGCCGAATGTTCTTCCTTGAATTCCGACATATCGAAACGGATCATCGCTTTCTCGTCGTTGAACAGCAGCTCGGCAATAGACTTGGCCAGCTCTGTTTTACCGGTACCTGTAGGTCCCAAAAGGAAGAAAGAACCGATAGGCTGGCCCGCTTTATTGATACCGCTGCGGCTTTCGATAATAGCTTCACTTATGGATTTCAAAGCATGTTCCTGTCCCACCATTCTCCGTTTCAGGTAGGTTTCCATGTTTACCAGCTTCTCCTTTTCCTGGGTCTGGATTTTCCCTATAGGTATCTTTGTTTTGGAAGCTACCATTGCTGCCACGTCCAATGATGTTACCGCTTCCCTTTTTACGGCTGCGATCGTTTGTAATTGGTCCAGCATATTGTCCAGGTAGGCGATCATCGCTGCTGTGGTGGCGATTTTGGCAACTTCTGTTTCGTCGGTCAGAGCGCCCAGCAATATAGGGCTGATCTTGCTTTCCAGGGTACGGTGAAACCAGAACAATTCGGCAAGCAGGTCGGCTTCGTCAACTTCAGTATTGCTTTTGAGGTGCGCTAATGCCACCTTCGATTTTTCGATTTCCCTTTCCGACGTTTCGTCGGCCAGCTTTATGGCTGCCAATGTCTGGTCGAGCAAGTCTATCGCTGCATCGGGCAGTCGTTTGTCTTTGATATATCTTTTGGCCAGGCGCACACATTCCGGGATCGCTTCTTTTTCCACCTTGAGGCCATGGTGGTTCTCGTAGCGTGTGGCCAGCAGGCCTACCATTTTTTCTGCCGATTTCATATCGGGCTCTGTAACCTGCAACAGCTCAAACCTACGGTTGAAGGCTTGTTCCGGTTCTATTATCTTGCGGTACTCATCCATAGTGGTGGCACCGATCACCGTAATTTCGCCCCGGGCCAGTTCTGGTTTCAGCAGGTTGCCAACACCACTGCCCATAGGGCCTTTAGCATCGAGCATGACATGCATTTCATCCACGAACAAGATAGCTTTATCAAACTGCTTGAGCTCTGCAATAATCTTCTTCACCCGGTCTTCCACCTCGCCTTTGTACGAAGCGCCGGCCATTAAGGCGCCCAGGTCCAGCTCGAATAAGATAGCGGATCGCAGGTGTTCCGGCACCTCTTCTTTAACGATAGATTGCGCAAAGCCATCGATCAGGGCTGTTTTACCTACACCAGGCTCGCCGGCAATAATCACGTTGGGCTTGCTCCGGCGGCCGAGTATTTCGATCATCTGCCGGGTCTCCAGCTCCCGTCCTATTATGGGGTCAAGCTTTTCCTGGCGTGCCTGCTGTGTTTTATCGATACAATATTGCGCGATAACACCCAGAGTACCTGGCTGGTAAGTTGCGGCATTTCCGTCTAAAGCATCGGCCTCAACGCCACTTTGTACGCCGGGTGTAAAGTGGAACAGGTGCATGAAGTCCGCTTCGCGCAGGGGGAACGATTTCAATTGCGCCACCGAAAAAGCGATACCCGGTTTTACGACAGCCGCCAGCAGGCAGAGCGCGGTGATCTCATCATAACCGAATTTCAACCGGATATCATCGGCTACTTCCATCAGGGTACCAATGGTGTCGTCGGGTTGAGGCGCTTCGGGCAGGATCCCCGATTTCGGGTATTCCTCGATCCGTACTTCGGCCCAATCGCGTAGATAAGCAATATCTTTCCCTGCGGCTTCCAGGAAACTGCTCAGCCCCGATTCTTTGTGCAGCAAGGCGCGCAGCAAATGGGCCGGACCAAATTCTTCGTTGTGGTTTTCGCGGGCAAAAGCCTTGGCTATGTGAAAGATAGCTTTCGTGGACTCGTTGAGGTAAATAGTATCCGGCATAGGGTAAAGGTCTATAATGCTTTTCCGGTCGAAAAGTTCAACGCCGGCATAAGCAGCTAGGTTTTAGGGCTTAAACTTATAAAGAAACTCAAAGCAGATGCACTTCATACAGGAAATTAACATTACCTCAACAGTACGGAGGGGTAGTGTTTTAAAGAAAGGTTATATTTCGCAATGCCTTGCTGCTCCTTGCTTTTGCTCCATTATATTTACGCCCTTTAGTAACCAGGAAACACTCATTTTTTGTCATAAGATTATCATATAAAATTTATTATCCGGGCAAAAATGATTTCATACAATTCTATATTTGCCAAACCTAAACATCCATCACGATGCAAGCATTGAACAGAAAGGAGGTCAGGGCCAAGTCACTCAATTTCTGGGTACAATTTGGTATACTGGTCTTCAGTGTCCTTTTTGTAGTTTACTTTTTTGTATGGTCCTCGGTGCAGGAGAACCGGAAATATATTGCCCAACTGCAGCAGTACAAACAAATCGAAAACACACAGATTCTATTGGGCTATAAAGTCGATTCCCTTTACTGGTATGTAGGCAGGCTCGCTTCCCATCAGACCTCCGACGAAAAATTCCTGGTAAGCCATATCCGCAGCCGGAAACAATCTATCCAGGAAATTTGTTTCAAAGACAGCACTACCAATTTTGAAGGATACAAAAAGATCGCCGATAAGCTGGATATGCAGCTCGGCATCAGGGATACTATTATCACTATTGAGAAGCAAAACGACGATCTGAAAGCAGAATTTGATATTTGCCTGTCTAAAAATACACAAATGAGAAAGGCTCTGAACAGGCCCCGCTAAACCACTATCCTATAGCCATGCAAGAAACGATTAACCTCACCTCGAAAGAAAGAAGAGAATATTTCTGGTACCTGCTCCTGCTGTTCGTAGCCATATCGGGCCTTTTGGGCTGGCTGCTTTTTTATGGTGTTACCAATCCCTTCAGAACCATATCCAATGCCGACAAAGAGATATTGAAACAGGGAAAGCTGTTTGAAGAGCAGCAAAAGAAAGGAGTAGCGCTCTACGATACCATCATATACAAAGTCAATAATTACAGGACCTCTCCCAACAATGTGCTGGAAGCCGACATCAAAAGCGACATCAAAACATTGAACAGCTTTTACGACAGCAGGAATACCAGTGCCGACTCCAGGAGTATCTGTTTTCAGCAAATGAGCACGTTCCTGGAAATGTACTTCGGCGATGCCATGAATATGCACAAGAGCCTGGCCAATAATCAGCTGTTCCAGAAACAGCTCAACGACTGCCGCATGGGCCTGGGCAAAACAGAAGACCAGATCAGGGCTGCTAACCCTACAGGACATTAAGATACTTTTCAAAAGCAACAAATGATTATTGTGTTATGATGCTGAACAGAAATACATTGCAGGTATTGGGGGGTACGTTGATTGTAGCTTTTCTGGCGCTGTTTATCGTATTTGGCCTGAGGGCTGTAATGCCCAGGGACAGCATGCTCCGGGCCAAAGTGTCGCCCAGGATCATTAAGCTGGCCGATAGCCTGTATTACTATGACTCTACCGATTTTGCGCAATCCCGTAAATGGCTCTTTGGCGACGGCTCTTTCGATACCACCCAAAATGGTTATCATAGCTATAAAGCTCCGGGGAATTATGTAGTGACCCTGATCGTGAACAACCAATTCAAAGACTCTTTCTATGTACGGGTCGAAGGGACGGGTTATACCTACAATGCCCAGGATTCGGTGTTTAAGATCGTGGGCCCGCCGGCAGCTATGCAGGGAGAAAACATTATGTTCCGCGTCGATGGTTACGGCTCCGATGAATTTGTATGGGATTTTGGCGATAACAGCAACCAGGTTACCACGAGCCTCAGTGTGGTACAACACATTTATAAAAATCCGGGTGTATACCAGGTAAACCTGTATTCTAAGAATAATGCCGACCCATACCAGCACAAGATCATTATTTCCCCTAAATACGAAATAGTGGATACGGCCAGTATCCCGCTGGCCGGGGCCGGAGGCAATGCCAATGCTGCTGCGGAAAACGACTTTAAGCTGCACCTGCAAAAGATAATAGACGGCGGCAATTTCGACCAGCACTATAACTACTTATTGCGGAAGTATGTTTGCAGCAATGCCCGTATCCCTTTAAAAATAAACGACCAGAAAACATTCGAGTTCTATACCTATTGTCAAAACCTCCGGTTCAATTCCGATCTACTGATCCAGTCGGTGCAACTGATATACGATACTAAAAGCAAATGTGTGGTTATGGTCAATATAGCCCAGGGAAACAGATAGTACTGACGATGCGGAATAAGTGATATTCCGTAAGCTAAACCGATTATTATGACACTAAAAAATATACTGCTCCTATCCCTGCTTACCCTGCCCTGCTCCGGCTTTGCGCAGTTTGGTCTGGGTAAAAAGAAAACGGGAAGCGCAACCATACTCAATACACCTACCATCGGTGAATACGTGCTGCATGATCCCGAATACCGGTCGACCATCAAACTGATGGATGGTTATCCCGATGAAAAAAGCGCCTGGATAGTATATTCCGACCGGGATAACAATACGACTTATCAGAACCCGGGTAATGAAAAGCAGCCCCTGGCTTCCCTCAATTTTATGCAGGCCTACTTCGTGATCGGTGAAAAAGACGATTATGTAGAGCTGGCCGAATATGTGCCCCGCCTCAATGTAAGCAAAGGCAAAAAGACCCTGGAAGACCCTAAGTACATGGGCTGGGTCAATAAGAATACCTTATTGCTGTGGAACAGGTCGCTTAAAGATAAGGTGACCAATTACTATTTAAAAACGATCACTGCCTTTGGTACCCAAAGAATTTTCGACGTACTGCAAAACCATGTTGCCGGCGATTCCATTATCATGTTTGCCAACCCGTTCCTGAACCAGCCGGTGCGCAAATGCGGCATGGAAAGCATATTTTACATTTATAAAGAATCGGTACTAGGCAACGAATACCTCATAGGCCCCGATCCCAACTTCTTACCTGAAAATGCAAGCCAGGCCGGCATGGGCTGGGTATCCAAAGACCTGATAAGGGTATGGGGTACTAAAGGTTTTATATTCCTGAACCCTGCTATAGAGGCTTCGCTTCCCTTTTTTAAAGCACCTCCTTTTATACAGGACAACCAGGTAATGGCCCAGGATCCGCTAATGGTCGTACGCTCACCTTATACCACACCCAAATCCAACCTGGAGAAGCTGTACCCCATCGTAAAATATAGCACGAAGGACGGCAAAGTAATGATCGGCAGCAGCTTCCTGGCCGATATCCTGGACAAGGATAAAAACAGGATCTACAACATTTCCGGCGACCTGATCTCCAACGAAGACATTGAAAAATTCAGCTCGAAAAGCTCGAAACTGAATATCGTGCTCGTGGTATCAGCAGGCCGCAAAAACGGGCAGTACCTGAATAACCTGCAAGGTGTCCTGGAAACCGCTGCCTGGCAGAATACAGCAAGAAATAACTTTAACGAGATCAACATAGGCGCTGTAGTGTATAAAGACTATGGCCCCAACTGCGACAATGCTATTACCCCACTCTCCAGCGATGTGCGCGCAGTAGGCGAATTCCTGCTGGAACAACGGAAAGCGGAGAACGACGATTGCGACGATAACAATTACTACCAGGGCATGTACGGCGGTATTATCAAAGCAGCCAAAATGCTGCACGACCACAGCAACGAATCCAACCTGATACTGGTATATGGCTCCGGCAGCGATGAAACACCCAGGAAGGGAGAAGCCATCAAAAACATCCAGAATGTAAACGCCAGGATGTTGTTTTTCCAGACCCACAATGTACCCAATGAGGCAGCGTATACCAGCTTCGTGGGCGATGCCCAGGAGCTGATCACCAAAAGCGCCGTCAATATTACCGAGCTCAAAAAGAAGATCATCGTTCCCGGCACCTATGCTAATATTATTAACGGGGTCTCTTTCACCAATGATTCCACGATGAGGGTACAGAAGCTGGATTACCCCAGGAAAGCCATTACGCAGGGCTACCTCATATTCCCTCATGACGGCGAAAACATGCCGATTAAATACCTGGCCGATTGTCTCGATTCCCTCATCAACTCTATTGCTCTCGACAACAGGACTATTGATAATGCCCTGCACAGTGCCATTGCGCAAAGCGGTTCGGCCAATACAAGAATTAAAGATGCTTTTGCTTACCGGTTTCCCAAATACTCCAAAGAGAAAATACCCCTGGACTTTTTAAAATCCAATACGCTGCGCAACCAAAATTTCCTGATCCCCGCCTGGCTGGTATTGGGCAACGATAGCCGTAACCAGGCCGGCTTAACAGGCGGCGTGTTGCTGAGCGAAAAAGAATACATCGACTTTGCCAACCAGATGGCTTTACTGGGTAGCAGCAGGGAAGAATCCAAAGCGGGCATTGTAAAGCAGATCACCAATGCCGTAGAGAAAACGCAATCCACGCAGAACATACGCCTGGAGAAACCGGTAAAAGAGCTTACTTTTTCCGAAGCCCTGGGTTTTGTTACTGGTTATTTCCCGGTAGATCCCATATGGCGCAGCACCACGCTTTCGGAATATGAATCGATGGATAAAGTCAATGCGGCTGTGGGCAAGGGTTTCCTGGAAGAATGTAAAAACAAAGCAGTATGGCTGCACGACCATAGCAACAATTCCAACCTGCAGATCAGGAACAATGACAGGATATATTATCTCATCGACGAAACACATTTGCCCATCAATACTTTCATCGGTCAATCGCCGGTAGAGCGCAATATCGCAACCTACACAACAACCACCATCTCGGATAAGGAAAAAGAACAAAATACGGTCCCCGACCGTATGCAAAGCATTGGTACGGTGATCAGCGATTACAACAATAATCCTGCTGGCGCAGCAGCATCCAAGAGCAATACCGCCCAAAAAGAGGTTGAAGATATAGCAAAAGCCAAGCCCAACATCAAGAAGGACAAAACTGCCGGCAGTACCCCTGCCCCACAGGAACAACCGTCGACCGCCAAACCGACACCTAAAAAAGAAAGCGGCAATATCAGCAGCATCAATGACGATCTGAATGCCGCACCGCCAACCGCAGGCGCGAATACAATCAAAAAGGACAACAACAGTAACAATAACGACACGGTTAATTACAGGAAAAGACTGGCAGAGCAGCAGGCACAAAAAGAAAGAAAAAAAGAACAGCCCAAAAAGAATAATGCCGACGTTGAAAACGACTTAAAGGAATTGCAGGGCGAAAGCGGGCAAAACAAAACAATCCCGAAGAACAACGAAAATAATAGCGATACGATCAACTACAGGAAAAGGATTGCAGAACAGCAGGTCCAAAAGGAAAAGAAAAAAGAACAACCCAAAAGAAACAATGCCGACTTCGATAATGACTTGAAAGAACTGCAAGGCGGCCGCCCGGTGCAAAACAGCAATGCTGCTGCCGAAACCCCAAAGGTAACCGCACCCAATATCAATATTAAGAAGGAAGGCAATGCTAATATCAATACCGTAAAAGACGAACTGAATAAGGTCCCGGCTAAGGAAAAAGAAAACAGCACGACCACAACGACAAACACTGATACTGTTAATTACAGGAACAGGGTTACCAAGCAAAAAACTGCGGAGCAAAAAGAAAAGAAACAGGAGGAAAAGAAAAAAGAGCAGCCTAAAACCAAGAATTACAACGAACTGGATAACGACCTGAAACAGTTGCAAAGCGGGAATAGTAACGCCAATGACGGTAAAATCAATCCTTCGGACGAGAAGCTAACCGCACCGAATGTACGCAGAAAGGCTGCGGGCTCGTCCACAACAACAAAAGAGCCAGGCAAAGCCAAAGAGGATTTCAGCAATTTGCTAAACGACCTCGACAATGCTGCGCCGGCGACCGATAAAAACAAGAATGCTTCATCGGCAGAACAGGAAAAAAGTTCCGGTAAAAAGAAAAAGAGTTCCGATGACTGAGCCTGGTAATTAAGAAAAAGAATAGTTTATTTTCTTAATTTTATTCATGAAATGAAAACCTTTGCCCTTTTCATATCACTCCTTTTAGGCAGTACAGCGTCGTTACAAGCGCAAAAATTACTGGCTTATAATGCGTCCCATACTAAAACGGGTACGGATAGCGATAGTGATGCCGGTAGACCGAATGACGAGCGGGCCGATTATATTGAAAAGTTTGCAGCCCGGTATAAAAAGCACTTTGCCGCTTTCAATTCCACCAAGCTAAGCCTGATGAAGTATTTCGAGCTGCAGTTGGTCCGCCATGGCCTGCCCAAGGATCTGAAAAGCCTTGCTTATATGGAATCGAGCCTGGAGCTGGAGGCCACTTCCAATGCCGGAGCCAGGGGTCCCTGGCAATTGATGCCGGGCACGGCCAAAGACCTTGGCCTGACGGTAGATGCCACATTGGACGAAAGAACGGACGTGGTAAAAAGCACTGCTGCCGCCATCAATTACCTGAAATCCCTCAACCGCAGCTACAACGACTGGTTGCTGGCTATTGCGGCTTATAACGCAGGCGCCGGGAATATCAACAACGCTATTGTACGCTCGGGCGGCTCCAGGGATATCCTGGTACTGGAGGCTTATCTGCCCAGCGAAACCAAAGACTATGTAAGAAGGTTCATCGCGGCAACCATTGCCTGGAACGGTACCGATATGAATGGCGTGACGCCTTATACCCTTACGCCAGTGAAGCCTGTCGTTGTAAAGGACAATGCGGAAATGGAGCAGATGGCGAAGGATAAAAAACTGTATGCCAAAGGGCTTGCCTCCTGCACCATCAATGCCGGCTACCGTTTGGATGTGATTGCCGATTTACTGACAATCCCTATGGCCAGGCTTACGAGCCTGAACAAGAATTTTGAAACGGATATGGACAAGACAGGCTCCACCAACCTGATCCTGCCTAAGGATAAAATGACCGACTTTAAACTGCTTACCGCAAAGATACTGGCCGAAAGCCTGCAACGCAGCTCCAAAGAATTTGAATAACGCTATCTTATGTATTACAAATTACCCTTCGACTTCGGAAAAATTATTCATGGCCAGGATGCCGAATTCAGCTCCAGCATAGCCGAGAATATCGCACAGCATATACAACTCCTCATCACGACAAAGTTCGGAGAAAACAGGTATGACAATAATTATGGCAACGAGATATGGGACCTGGAATTTGAAAACTCCTTAACCGATACACAGTGGGAGGAATATTTCAGGCTATCGGTGATTAAAACGGTAGCGCAATACGAACCACGGCTACTCAATCCCGACGCCACCATTCACTCTGAGCTGGTGGAAAAAATGTGGCCCATCAAAGAGTACACGGAAATAAAAAAACGGGTAGTGATTGTACTCAAAGGTACGCTTGCCGAAACCGGCGAAAAATTTGCCTTTAAAACAGAATTGTATTTAAGCCCGATGTCGGTAGATTAGTGATCTTAGGCATTAGATGTTAGACATTTAGACACTAGATGTTAGATATTAGATGTCAGATGTTGGTAGCAAGTTGGTTGGTTTGTTGGGATCAAGCGAGGTATCTGGAAGGCGGTCACCGACACATTCCTGTCATTGCGGGCCTGACCCGCAATCTCTGACCTTTTATGATGCGTAAAATTATGTACATAAGAAAAGCCGGATGTATTACACTCCGGCTTTCTTTATGATATTTAATTTGCTGATCAAAACGACTAACTATCCATTCCCAATATCTAACGGCCCAATCTCTTGCGTTTGGTTTCCAGGTAAGCTTTGGCAAAGATCACGCCCAGGTTCTTATCCGGTTGTATGAAGTTGCTGAACGCCGCTTTTTCCGAAGGGTCTACATCGGTATAATAGCTGCTTAGGTCCTTCCACATGTCATTCCAGTTAAGGTTGCGGCCATAACTTAATTGCTTGTTTACTTCGCCAAACACTTTCAGTTCAACTCCCGGTGTTGCCGTCTGACTGCAGCCCAGCAGATGGACATCTATGTTTTTGCGTAACGCTTTTATCAGGTTATCGTCGCCGAAAGTATTACCGGCGATCACAATTTTTGCATTAGGATTCATTACCTCCAGGGTATGGGATAAATAACCGATAGGCCCGAAGTGGAAGGCGATTACAGGAACAATGTTATTCTGCTGCAAATACCCTTTCAATGCATTGACCGTGGCTATATTCTGCGAATCGCTAACTGCTTTATTGGCATAGATCGTTATCTTCTTATCGCTGTTGGAAGTGATCTTTACCCAACCGGTATTCTCCGTGATTTTCCAGGCACTATTGCTTTTGGTATCATTGATAAAAGCATTATAATCATTTTTGCTATAGAAATATACCTGTTCTACGATTTCATTATTGCTGTTGAAAAACTGGTCGTAGGGTATCTGCGCAATGGAATTCATGCCCAGGCTTTCTTCAATGGACTTGCCGCTGTTCTCGTCATGGTTAAACAAGATCTGCATAATGCCATAGGTCAGTATCCCCTTTGCCGTATGCTCGTTCTTTGCCGTCTTTACCCTGTCGTAATGCATGTAGAAATCGCTCCTCAACTGGTCGGAGATGTCTTCGTCTTTAAGGAAGGGAAAAGTATTGGCTACTTCCGTAGCTTCCGACAGATCGTTGATATCGCCCAGCTCGAGGTGATCGCTGAATTCTTTGAACAGGTTGTTTTTTTCCGGCTTGGTCATTGTTTTCAGAAAATCGGCAAAGGTGTTGTTCTCGGCGCATAACCTGATCAGGGTACGAAAATGATAGTTGTTCATCTGCAACAGCAGCTCCTTGCCCGACTTCTTGTTCATGGCCTTTACCATCAGGGCATAAGGTCCGTTGATAAAAGAGCTGGAAGAAAGCACATCTTTACCGCCGATGATCATCACATAATAATCCACGTCGCGCATGTTCTGGATCGCAGCAAAGCGGGTATTGTTATCTTTCGATTCATCGTTTATTTTAAGTGCATAGGCTACTGTGCGGTTCTTAATTTCATTTTCTATATAGCTTTTGCATACCTGCTCTTTACTGATGAGCAAGTCGACCAGTCCCTGGTAATACTTAGCACCATCGGCCAGGTAGCCGTTCACTTCCGAGATGGATTTCTCGCCCCTGTTGATGGGTCCCAGGAAAGGCAAAAGCTTTTCGGGCGTTTTCGATTCGCCTGCTATACGCACAATAGTTTGTACCAGCGGATCAGCATTCCTTTTGATCACACTATTTAAAGGATTGCCCGATTTGGCAAGACTCATGATAGCGCCCGGCATCGCCTGGGCAATATCCGCAACCATCGTATCGGCATAAGGCTGGTCCTTAACTTCGGGTAGCTTGTCGACCATTATCGCCGGGTAATCTTTGGCCAGGCTTTTATAGAGATAGGCTTTAGCCTCGGCTGCATCGCTTACTTCTACTACATTGTTTTCCAGCAACTGGATATTCTGAAGCGTCAGTAAGGATTTATTTTGCTGTACATACGGAAGTACACTTTTACGGTACTGGGCTATGATAAGGCCTCTTAAATTATTGAGATCGTTGGTAAAATAATCGGCAGCCACGGTATCCCAGGACATGGCTTGCATGGCCCGTAGCTTATCCAGCAAAGACTTATGGTATTTTACTTTCTCGTTGTGATCAATATTGAGGTTTTCGGTCAGGATGATGAGTTTGGGTGCATCGGCCATAAATGCCTGGGTAAGCAGCCGGGATGCTGTCTCGTCCCTGTATTTTACAATCCCGTCTTTTTCGCCGTCGCGGGCATCAATTTCGTCTAAACTATTTTCAATCTTGTCGGTAAACAACCTCCGTCCTATAGGTACAGAGGCGATCATTGTATCCAGCTCCCAAAGTTCTGCCTGTTTTACCGTATCGACCTTGTTTTTGTTCTTTCTTTGTGCAAAGGTGTCGCTGGGATTGGTGACCACTATTAAAGATACCAGGGATAAGATTAATAATGATTTGTAGTTGGTTTTCATGAAATGATTTGTTTGAAAATACGTACGATCTGGGATTATAAACAACAGCAAACAGAGCAGGTTCGCTGAAATTTGTGGCAAAATTAAAATAATTTATTCCGCTCAAACAACATATAAAGTTAAAGTGTTGAAGTTCTTTCGAGTATATAAAATATAAGCCTGGAAAGGATACGACATTACAATAATTGCCCATCTATAACAACAAAACCATTCCCGTTAAACCCGGATCTGTTGCCTTACCACCATACCGCTGCGCTCCTTGTTTTCCTTTTGTCCTGCTAGTAACGTTTGTATTTTCCTACTTGTTAAAATGCAACTGTACTCCTCAAAATACACAAAACTGACACTGTACTTATCATTGCATCTATACTACTTTCGCATGCTGATAAGCAATCGGAGCACTATGAGCAATAAGCAATCATTTCCAGACAAAGCAGGGGCCAACAATAGCAGGGGTTGGATAAACGGGTTTATCGGCGTGCTGATATTCAGCGGTTCGTTACCGGCGACAAGGGTAGCAGTCTTGGATTTCTCCCCTGTATTTTTAACCGTGGCCCGCGCCGCAATCGCAGGTGTATTGGCCCTTTGCGCCCTCCTGGCCTTCAAAGAAAAGCGCCCCACGCAAAAGCAGTTTTTCCCTTTGATTATTGTTGTGCTGGGCGTTGTGATCGGCTTTCCCTTACTGACGGCATTGGCTTTGCAATATGTCACGGCGGCTCATTCTATTGTTTTTGTAGGCATGCTGCCCCTTGCAACTGCTGTGTTCGGCGTATGGCGCGGAGGAGAACGCCCCCACCCTGCTTTCTGGCTTTTTTCCATCATGGGCAGCCTCCTGGTAGTTGCCTATGCCCTGGCGCAAGGTCTCACTGCGGCGCCCGCAGGCGATATACTTATGCTGCTGGCCATTATCCTGTGCGGGCTTGGCTATGCCGAAGGGGCCAAGCTTTCGAAAACCCTGGGCGGCTGGCAGGTAATATCCTGGGCATTGGTATTGTCGTTGCCGGTCACGCTTCCCTTTACCTATATGCTGCGCCCCGGCTCCCTGGCGGCCATCAGCACGGGAGCCTGGATCAGCCTGGCCTATGTGGCTTCCTGCAGCATGTTTATCGGTTTTATATTCTGGTATCGCGGATTGGCCCAGGGAGGCATTGCCTCTGTAGGGCAACTGCAACTGCTTCAGCCGTTCCTGGGATTGGCATTGGCCGCTACTTTATTGCATGAACAAGTGAGCATAGGTATGCTGGGCATTACTCTCGGCGTTATTCTTTGTGTGCTGGGCTCCAAGCGGTTTGCCCGGTAAACGGAATGACCCGTTCCAAAATCATTTTTCCACCTCCGTCAAAAAGCGACATCATGTTTATACCGCATATTTTTAATATGGCACAGGAAGCGGAAAAAATTGCTTTCATGAAGCAATATAGCTTTGCCACGATCATTACGGCTCATAACAATGTGCCTATGGCTACACAGCTACCCTTCTTTATAAACGACAGCAAGGATAACCTGTTGCTATGTGCCCACTTCGCCATTGCTAACGAGCAGGCCAAATATATAGAGGCCCATAGTTCACTGGTTGTCTTTACCGAACCGCATGCCTATATCTCTCCTGCGCATTACGATAAACTGGAGAGCGTACCCACCTGGGATTATATCGCGGTGCACGCTTATGGCAAAGCAAAGATTGTTACGGAAGAAGCCGCCAAAATCAAAGCCCTGGAGCAAATGATCACCTTTTATGACCCCGGCTACCTGGAGCAATGGCAACAGCTTAGTCCAAAGTTTAAGCAGGGCATGATGCGGGGTATCGTAGCCTTTGAATTAGAGGTATCGGATGTACAAGGACAACAGAAATTAAGCCAGAACAAATCCGTTGCCGAGCGGGAGCGGATCGCACAGCAACTGGAAAAGAGCGATAATACAATAGAACATGACCTGGCCAGGTATATCCGGGATACGATCTAATATTCGAAGAGGGAAATTTTTGCCGTGCTTCGACTCCGCTCAGCAGGACAAAAATTTCGGGTACACCTTATAACGCGGGGTCATGGTGAGCGGAGTCGAACCATGAAGAGCAAAGCCGTGCTGACGATCTGTTATTGGCTCGCAGCGGCACGAAGATGCAGCGGTGTAAGCAAATATTTACATTTTGCTCACACAAAGACACAACGACACACAGGAGATAGGAATGAGCTGGGCAATGAATATTGTTCTATTGTTAGGGACGTTACATGTAATGTCTCTGGGATCAGCCCGGCTCTATTATCTGTCCTGTATTGGCGCCAAAAACACTTTTGCGGAAGCCGTATTCCAATTGCTTCATCGTTGTGGGAATTTCCCCGGGGAAATAGGGAAAATATTGCGGCGAGTCTTCAATAACGGTCGGGCTTACGGCATTGATACGGATACCATGCTCCAATTCAATAGCTGCCGCTCTTACAAAGGCCTCTACAGCTCCATTGGCGGCCGAAGCGTTGGCAAAATTCCGTTGAGGCTCGCGTGCCAGCACCCCGGTTGTGAGCGTAAACGAACCCCTGGGGTTAATATAACGCTGCCCGATAAGCACCAGGTTGATCTGCCCCATGAGCTTGCCTTCGATGCCTTTCCGGAACGCTTGATCTGTTAGCTGATCCCATGGCCCTACATGGGTAGGGCCCGCTGTAGAGATCAATGCATCAAAGCTCCCTGCCTTCCTGTACATCTCTTCGATGGCTTGTGTGTTGGTAATGTCGGTTGGAATATCGCCTCCGGTAGTGCTCACTTTTATGATCTCGTGCTCTTTTTCAAATGCGCTTACCAGGTATTTTCCTATGGTGCCCGTTGCGCCTACGATTATAATTTTCATTTTCAGGTTGCTTTTAATGATATTGGCTACCACAAAACTAATGAATTAACCTCCTGTATCCTGCAGCGCTACACCAGCGCAGCAGGATGCCAATAAATAGCCTGTAATTCTGCTTCTACTTTCCGGGCCTGAGAGCCGCCTGTAAATCTTAAAGGAAATCAGTACTTTTAAGTACCATTAGGCAGCATAAGGGCGGTAAGGCGGTTATGAAAACATTTTTATTTTGGAGGGCAATCTTTTGTTACAGGTAAATTTTCCTTCAACCCAAAACCATTGTATATGGAAGGGAATCAACTAGCCAACCAGTATCGTGTTGCAAGCACACTAAACTTTATCGAAAACAATTATGACCGGCCTATTTCCATAAAAGAGCTGGAAGCAGTTTCCCATTATTCTTACCGGAATATCCAGCGGATATTTAAATACACTTACGGCGAAACGATCGGGGCTTACCAGCAAAGGCTTAAAGTGGAACATGCCTATAAACTGCTGTTGTACACTAAAGAAAGCATTACCGCCATTGCCCTTACAGTGGGCTTTGCCAACCTGGCCTCATTTTCCAAAGCCTTTAAACAACACTTCGGCTTTTCTCCCAAAGAAGCCAAAGCCAACAAAGAAGTTTTGTTCAGCAAGGCCGACATAGCCGTGGCAGAACCAGGGCAACAGTTGCAACCGGAACGTATTTACCTGCCTCCTACCCTCGTCTATTATGAAAGTGCTTTTATACCCTATAACCATGAAGCAATAGAGCAGCTATGGAGCCGGATGATGCAATATGAGTTTCCCCACCGGGACATCGAATATTTTGGTGTAGTAGCCGACGAGCCTTTGATAAAGGAAGAACTCAACTGCCGGTATGATGCCTGCTCTTCGGTACAGGCAAAGCATAAAGAGCTGCCCTCCCAATGGATACCAGGCGGCCGGTACGCACAGTTTATCCATTACGGCGCTTACGAGCACATAGAGGAAACCTACAAGAAGATTTATTCGGGCTGGATCCTTACCACGGAACTTGAATTTGCTACTACACCCATCATAGAACGATACCTGAAACACCCCGATAATACGGCAGGTGAGGAAGAGCTGGTTACCTGCATCTTATTGCCGCTCCTGTAAGATTGTCCATTTAGGACAACATTGCTGCTACCGGGCAGGCTAGTTTTGCCTTATCAAAAAACGATAATAGTAATCATGCAAAAAAAGGAAAACATGTTTTTGTTACTACCGGCCCTGCTACTCTCCTGCAGCCCCAACGAAGCTCATCCGGACCCTGCGCCAACGGATACTACCATAGCTTATACCATGCCTGAGGAATCGGCTCCGCACGAAGGTACCTGGCTGCAATGGCCCCACCAATACCAATACGGCCAAACGTTCCGTAACCGGCTGGATGCAACATGGGTAGCCATGACCAAGGCATTGGTCCCCAATGAAACCGTCCACATCATTGCTTACGACCCATCGGAACAAGAAAGGATAACCGCCTTACTGACGCATGCAGGCGTGTCTCTGACCAATGTGGATTTCAGGATCTATCCTACCGACGATGTGTGGGCAAGGGATAATGGCCCCATTTATGTAAAAGATAAAGAGGGTAAGCTGCTTATCGAAGACTGGGGCTTTAATGGCTGGGGACAGAAGGCGGATTATAATAACTGCAATGCCATACCTGCCAAGATCGCTGCAGCTCAAAACATACCTAAAGTTGACCTGAATACGGTCATGATCAATGAAGGAGGCAGTATTGAAATAGATGGCGCGGGTGTGCTTATGGCCTGCAAAAGCTCTATTTTAAACAAGAACCGGAACCCCGGCATGACCCAAACGCAGGCAGAGGAAATATTCCGGAAAAACCTGGGCGTCACCAAATTTATCTGGTTGAACGGGAAAGCGGGCCTGGACATTACCGATATGCATATCGATGGCTTTGCCAGGTTTGTGAATGCCACAACGATCATTACTATGACCGACGCGGATTTAGACTACTGGCAGGTACCGGAAGAGGACATCAGTAAATTGCATACGGCGACTAATCGGCAAGAGGCCGCCTATCAATTGGTAACCGTTCCCCTTACACAAAACGACGTGATAACAACTTATGGCAAAAATGTAGGGAAGGCCTCCTATATCAACTACTACATTGCCAACAACACGGTGTTGGTACCTGTGTATAGCGATCCTAACGATAGTGTCGCTATGGATATTATCGGCAGGCTATACCCCGGAAGGCAGGTTATAGGGATCGATTGCCGCAACCTGTTTGCCAACGGGGGTATGATCCACTGTGTTACGCAACAACAGCCCCAATAAAGGTTTATATAGGCGTATAAGTGTTCCGGTACCACCTTGCCGGGCTCCTGATACAGCCCCTGTTTCGGATAAGAAACAGGGGCTTGCTTTTGCTGCAGGATAACGCAGGGCTTGTTGTGTTTCGGCCAACAGTAATCCCGTATCTTTGGCCTTACTCCAACAAAAACCAATCCAACCATTATGCGTATTTTAGTAACAGGAAGCAGTGGCCATTTGGGTGAAGCGATCATCAGAACATTACGGGACCAGAAAATAGATTGTATAGGTATCGACCAAAACCCATCGGCATATACGACACAAGTAGGATCGATAACGGACAAACGCTTTATTGAACAATGCATGAAGGATATCGATGCCGTCATTCATACGGCCACATTGCATAAACCACATGTGGCCACACATAGCTACCAGGATTTTATTGACACTAACCTGACCGGTACACTCCATTTACTCGATGCGGCAAAAGCACATGGTGTAAAGGCATTTATCTATACCAGCACCACCAGTACTTTCGGGGATATGCTGACACCCGAAAAAGGCAAACCTGCAGTATGGATTACAGAAGAGACAGCCGCGATCCCCAAAAATATTTATGGCGTGACCAAAAACGCAGCCGAAGACCTTTGCCAGTTGTTTTACAGGAATTACGGGCTGCCTTGTATCGTTTTAAAAACGTCTCGTTTCTTTCCCGAAGCGGATGACAAGAAATCGATACGGGATGCGTACAGCGACGAAAACATAAAACTGAACGAATACCTTTACAGAAGGGTCGATATTGAAGATGCGGTAACCGCCCATTTGCTCGCTATTGAAAAAGCAGCAGCAATAGGATTTGCCAAATACATCATCAGCGCCACTTCGCCGTTTTCCCAAGACGACCTGCTTGCTTTACGGGAAAATGCGCCCGGTGTGGTGGCACAGCTTTTCCCGGATTATGAAACCATTTACCGGTCCAGAAACTGGAAAATGCTGCCCGGTATCGACAGGGTTTATGTGAACGAAAAAGCAAGAACGGAACTGGGATGGCAACCGCGGTACGATTTCGGCTATGCCTTAGCCTGCATTAAAAATGATAAAGATTTCAGAAGCGCGCTTTCCCGATCAGTGGGTATAAAAGGATATCACTCCGAAACGTTTGAACATGGTCCCTACCCTGTACATGAATAATTGTTCTCTGACAGCATACTAATAAAGCCGGCAAACAGGATTGCCGGCTTTGCCTTTAGGCCCTGGTTGTACAGCAGGCTAACTATTTCCACATCCGGTATCTTTAAAATGCTTCCGGCTAAACGGTAGCAGATGCTGTCCATATCGGCCTTTACTAAAGTCCATTTTACACCCCGGGTATCTTTGTTTAAGATAATAGCTTTGTATCCTGATCAATCGTTTCCCTGGAAACATTCCATTGATCGTTCAACTTTTTAAAACAAGAAAAATGAAAACATCAGATTTTAATACGACGCTTTCCGTAGACCAAAACCCGGAAGCCGTATTCAATGCTATTAATGATATCCAGGGATGGTGGTCCCAGGATTTCAGGGGTGCATCCCGCAATGTAAACGACATATTTGAAGTCCGTTTCAAGGACATACATTACTCGCAGCAAAAATTAATAGAAGTTGTCCCGAACAAGAAAGTCGTTTGGTTGGTTACAGATAGTAAGCTTACTTTTCTTAAGGATGAAAGCGAGTGGACAGGCACCAAGGTCGATTTCGATATCAGCGAACAGGATGGCAAAACACAAATCCACTTTACACACTTTGGCCTGGTTCCCGAAATCGAATGCTTTAAAGATTGCCAGAAAGGATGGACTTATTACCTGGACAGCTTACAGCGCTACATCACTACCGGGCAGGGACAACCCAATCTGAAAGAATCTTAAGCCTGGGACAAAATTATCAATCCATAAAAAGCAACACATGGAAAATCAAAGTTTCAGCACTACTATTCTGGTAGACCAAAGCCCGGAAGTGGTATTCGATGCCGTCACTAATGTCAGGGGCTGGTGGTCAGAGGAAGTCGAAGGCAACACCAGCAAGCTTAACGATGAATTCAGGTATCGCTACCGGGATGTACATCAATGCAGGATCAGGCTGACGGAAGTTGTTCCCGGTCAAAAAGTAGTCTGGCTGGTATTGGAAAACCATTTTAATTTTACAAAAGATAAAAGTGAATGGACCGGCACGGAAATCATTTTCGATATTTCCCGGAAGGGCGATAAAACCCAGCTCCGGTTTACCCATCAGGGCCTGGTACCCGAATACGAATGTTACAATGCTTGTGTCAACGGGTGGAGCCAATACATACAGCAGAGTTTATTTGACCTGATCACTACAGGCAAAGGGCAGCCCAATACCAGCGAAAAAGCCTATACCATTCACGAAGTAGCAGCCCAATTCAACGAACTGGCCCAGCAGGAAAAATGGTTCGAGATCCAGGATACGTTTTTTGCAGACGATGTCAAAAGCATCGATCCGCCGGGTTCCCCGTATTTCGGGTATGCCGAAGGCAAGGCCGCCGTACGCCGGAAAGGGGAAGATTTTGTGAAACGGATAGAAGCGGTACACAGAACCCACACTACCGAACCCGTTATCGCAGGGAATCATTTTGCCGTAGGCAGGGAATCGGATATTACCCTGCAGGGATCGGGACGGGTGCAAATCAACCAGATCATGCTGTACGAAGTAAAGGACGGCCGGATTATTTCGGAACAATTCTTTTATTAAGCAAACACATAAAGTATAACAAGGCCCCGGTTTTTTAGAATGCACCGGGGCTTTTGTTTTACTATAAGGCAGGCTGCACAAGACCTGATCCTTGTTTAACGGATACTCACTTTTTTTGCTTCTGTAGTATGATCGGAATAGCCGATATGCACTACGTAAATACCCGGTGCCAGCAGTGGGACAAACCGGTGCTCGTAATTGTAAGTATTCATGTTTTGTACCTCCGTTATCGTCCTGCCATCGATAGACAAGATGCGAAGAGATGTAATTGCCTTGCCGGTGGCATCGATACGGATGTGTTGTAAATCTGCGCTCAAAGTACTGTTAGCGTCCAGCAGGGAAGTATCCAACCTTCCAATAGCACTTTTCTTAACCGGGCAATCCTGCTTTACGCTAACCATAATCTCATGCTGTTGCAACCCGACCGGTACTCCGTTAAAGGGTCCCACCTCGGATACATCCAAGACATCGCTAATCGGCGTCAACCTCTTTTCCCGGGTTTCGATTATTTCATAAGGCTCCGCACAGAATGATTTTTCTTCTGTATTGGCCATTCCGTTACCGGTACCAAACTGGAAACCATTTCTTACTCCTTTACGATCGGCAATGAAAGTGTAGTTATTGACAAAAGCGCCGTTTACTAATTCGCCATTGTCGTAACAGGTGTTTGGGAAACTGCCACCTTCTAAGATACCGACCCCCGACATGCTGTACACCCGTGGCTTGGCCAGGTCGCCGTTAGTCCCATCAAAATGCAGCGCCGTTATCCTGCTGTCGCCGGGCCTGGCATACGGCATCCAGGCACCCAGGAAGTAGCCCATACCTGAATTGATACCCGGACCGGATTTGGTACCATGACCATCGCGGCCTTGCCCTAAATAAAATTCCTGTTTGTCGGAAAATTGGTAATACCTTACCCAGTTGGTATTTACCAACTCATCCTTTTGCTGGATGCAGATTCCTCCTTCTTTATCTGTAAAAGCCATTTCTATCCGGTTCTTCCCGCCATTGGGTCCGTATGATCCGTTCATTTGCACGCCGGATATCCCTTTGATACCATTGACGGAGACCAGTTCGTAACGTTCATAAACCTGCGAAAGATTAGTCGGGTCTTTGTAATAGCAGAATGCCGAAGTGGTCTTGCCATCGGTAGCTAATCCGTAGAAGGCCGGTGCGCCTACACAGGCTTCACTATAGTGATAGGAGCGCACATAGTGTACAGATAAGTAGGATTGGGGTGGACTGGGAGCTTTGTATTGCACAACAGTATACTGGTTATTGGAGCTATTGTACAACAGCTCAACAATGACCACCGCACCGTCAACACTGGCCGCACAAAGAATGCGTTCCGGGTTCTGGACTACAAGATCGCTCAGAATCACATCGAAGACGCGGATCAAGGTGTATCCCTCAGGGAGTGTCAGCTCAACAGCACTTATGATCGAAGCGTTGTTCGGGTCATAACCAAGCAGGACTGCACTTTTCACAGTACCATCACTACCTACTTTTTCGGCAACAACGTCTGCTACACTGTAACCTCTTTCATACCCCTTAAGCAAACGCAGGTAGTCGGTGGTATTGGCAAGTCCGTAGTGGGTGGCAGATAAGATGCTGCCGGCCTGGCCATTGAATTTAATCATGCCTATAATGTTTTGGCCATCATACCTGAGGTTATAGGCCTCCAGGCTATGCTCCGCACCACCGACACTCAATCCTTCACCGCCGATATGATCGGCGACCTCGACCCTGCTTGCGGACAAGGAGCTGGGGTTACCAACGGTAAAGGTGTAGATCTGTGCAGGGAGGGTTGCGGCAGCAAGAAGCTGCAGGGCTGTGAGCCCTGAGAACAATTTTAACTTCATTCTGGTTTTGGTTTTAAATATGACCCCTACTCTGATGAAGGCTTTTCGGGTTCGGCCTTGTGTGGTGCAGATGCGTCTATCGCTTTGAGAAACAAGGCCTTGTTTTGTAATAAGCACATCTGTTCCTCAAAGACGGAGCCTTTCCTGGGGAGGTTGGCAGTCTATTGTGACGACTTGATCACTAGATCATCGACAAAAAAACGGCTTGCATAATGTAAGACGGCTTATCCGGATCGCATAACAGACGAAGGAATAATCCCCTCCTTTCCCTGCCTAACAGGAATTCAAAAATCATAATATCAAAATAAGGTTAAAAGAATAAAAACAATTATGGGTATGGTTTTCCTTGAATTACCGGTGACCCAAAATAAAGGGCACAGTAAAGTGCTTTACTAAAAGAAAAACTACTAACCGTTAAACTACTTTAAGGATGGGTGCTTCGATTATTCTTTGCTTTGATTACTTATTTTAACCAAAGAAAATTCATGAAACATTACTTGTTTTTAGGAGTTATCCTCCCATTATTTATCGGATGTACTCCTTCTACCGCTAACCTCACTATTGAAGAGCAGAATAAAGAGCTGGTCCATACGTATTTTAACGAAGTATGGAACAAAGGAAAGGTATCGGTGCTGGATACTTTACTCAGCCCCGGTTACACCAATCATACGCCATCGACCCCTAATCCGCCTCAAGGGCCAGAGGGCTTAAAGCCTATTGTACTGGCCATAAGACAGGCATTCCCCGATCTGCATTACGAGATCAAAGACCTTATTGCCACCAAAGACCGGGTGGTGGCCAGGGTGGTTATGACCGGCACACAAACCGGGCCCTTGTTCGGGATTCCCCCCAGCGGGAAACGGGTCGAGGTCAACCAGATCAATATCGAGGAAATAGAGCAAGGCAGGATCAAAGACCATTGGCGGGTAACCGACGAGCTGACTTTGATGAAACAACTCGGCCAGGTGAAATAAAGAAGGCCCCGCAAGCTGATCGGCATGGACACATTATCTTACATGAAAAAAAGAGCACAGAAGTGCTCTTTCTTCGTCCAAAGCGCCGTATTTTATCAGGGAAAACGAAAACCAATCCGGATAAAACAAAGACACGTATCGTATGCTGTCGCAAGACCTCAGCGGTTTCTTATCAAGGTAGCAACCGGTTCGTTGTGGTGCAACAGGCGTAAAGTATTTACATCGCTTTTAAAATGGGTCACGTTTTTCAATGCATCCAGCAACTGCTTTTCGGCCTTCATATCGTTGCAGGCTTTCCAGGTTATCGTCAGCGACTCAAACGACAGGGTACCGGCTTTGGCATCAAGGCGGTAATTACCATCGATCGTATTGCATACCGCAACCGCATTCACCTTTTTGCCACCTGCATCAATATTCAGTTTCATGGCAGGTAGCCGGGAAATATCCACACCGTTCAGCACGGATATGATCCAGGGTCCCGACAGGCCGGCGTCCTTTACCTGGTCTTTCTTTTTAAAGCCCGTACCGGTAAGCACAACGCTCAGTAAAACAGCAAAGCACAAGAAACGTTTCATAACAATCAGTTTAAGTACAAAGGTATTGCCGCTGTGGTATAAATGCACCTAATTCCGCAATACTTTCCGGCTAAAATATTTTCCGCTGTAGACATCATACAGCCGCACAATATACATGCTCACCGGCAGGCTGCTTATATCCAGGGTATAATTCCGGTAGGAGGGCTGCTGCAAAGTTGTGCTGTAAATTTTCTTTCCTTCTATACTATACAGGTCGCATACGGCCGCTCTGGCATCTATTTTGCCAAAATAAAGGTGCAACGTATTGCGTTCCGTACCGATCCTGATATTATCGTCGTCCCAGGGTGTGGCTATTGAGTTACTTTCGCTATTAGCCTGCATCACGGAATCGATCCAGGGGCGGAAAAGCGCTACTTTGGTAAAGACACCGGGTGTATCTGCAATCGTCCAGGGATTGATACCGCCGCTCACCAGACCTATTATCTTTTTATCGGCGCCGCTTTCGACCCATACCGGCCCGCCGCTATCGCCTGCAGCAGCACCGGCTTCCTCCTCTCCTGATTTATAACCTGCACAAAAGACCCTTGAGCTTAAGAAAGGCAGGATATTACCACAAAGGTTATGGTCAAATACTTTGGTACTGCAATATTTCATGGTATCGGGGCTCGGGAAGTTGGTAGTGGTATCGCTTAAGCCCCAGCCCGCTATTTTCACAGGATGACCCGCGGCATATACCGTAGCCGAATCGGCCAGGGCCGGTAAGACGATGGGCGTAATTGAAGTAATGGGTTGGCTTAGTTTGATCAGGGCTATATCATACCCCCTGGTAAATAACTGCGACTCGCTAAAAGCAGGATGGACAAATATTTTCGAGGCGCGCCGTTCTACACCGCCGGAGGGGTTTACCACGTTACTGTTTGTCCTTACCGTATTAAAACGGAAACGGTAAGCATTAGTATCTACGATACTGCCATCAGGGTTAAAACAACAATGCGCGGCCGTAAGTACCCATTGTGGCGCAATCAGGGAACTGCCGCAAACATGATCGCCCGACATCCTGATATCCCCGATCCAGGGAAACTGGCCTTCCTGGGCATTGTGCCCGCCTACGATCCAGGGCTGCTGCTGCGCCCACGTATTGGATAATGCAAAAAGTAGTACAATGGTAAGTAGGTTCTTCATAAAAGAATAAACGATCCGCTGCCGGGATTAGTATGAAGACACATATCAGGAGCTAATGTACTAAGCCGGTTCAACATTTAAATGATGAACCATGCATAGGTAACAAACACGCTCTATCTTGCCAGCCGGTATGGCTACCGGGCATCCCTGTTGCCTGCTTATCGCAGTGACCGGGATCCCTCACATCATTACCAAAGATTCGTTCCTGGGAGTGCCCGGTAAGACAAAATACGATACAAGCCGACCTTATAATGTATTGTCTCGTTTTCTTCTTGCCGATGATCAGCTAAAAGTATTAATTTCATCGGCACTTTTAAAGTGGCCGGGTGTAAGGATAAGCCCGCCAAAACATAAACATAAATAAAATACATTGTCGGAATAGTACCCTGCAGTACCGGGGGGTGTCCGTAAGTTGATTGGCCTAATTGTTAATTTTAAATCAATTCTCGTTTTTGCATTCACCTTCTGATATCGAATTATGGGCTTTGGTAAAGCAGGATGATTCCTCCGCTTTTGAAGTGCTGTATAACAGGCACTGGGAGAAATGCTATACCATCAGCTATTGGCATATCCTGGAGCAGGAAAGCGCCAAGGACCTGGTGCAGGAATTATTTGTCGACCTTTGGGACAAACGAAAACAGATCAATATCCTGGAAACCGTGGAAGGTTACCTTAAGATTGCCGTAAGGAACAGGATATATAATCATATCAGGTCATTAAGCATTAAAAAAAAACATTACGACACAATAAGCCAGGATAGCAGGGAAGATGGTTTTTCGACCGAGGAATTGAATAATGAACGGGAGCTGAGGCGCTTGTACCAGGAGGAGATCAGGAAGCTACCCCCCAAAATGAAAGAAATTTTTACCTTGAGCAAAGAAAGGGGCCTCTCGATAACACAGATTGCCGGGCAATTATCCCTTTCCGAGCAAACCATTAAAAACCAGCTGGGTAACGCATTAAAAAAGATAAGGAGCGGGCTGGAGCATTACCGGTTATTGTTGTTGCCGGTACTGGTTTACCTGAGTAGTTTTTTTTAGCGGGCATAGTACTTGGGGAATTTTGCTTTGTCTTTTTACCTGTAGCGCCGGTTCTGCCCCCTATAAAAATGCAGACCGGCCTGCGAATAGTAAACTTATTATGAGTATAACAAATAAACATCAGCTTCTTCTTCTCTTAGAAAAACAAAAACTGGGTACTTGTACCGAGGAAGAGGAAGCAATGTTACAAGATTGGTTTGAGCAGGTGCCGGTTATTGAAGAACTAACATTCGTTTCGGAAGAAGAGAAAGAAGAAATCAAGGCGGAAATAAGCACGGCAATAAGGCAAAGGATCAATAACCCGGCACCTGCTACAATCAAAAAATTCACTACCAGGAAATTCTGGACTATAAGTGCCGCCGCTGCAGTAGCATTGTGGTTTTGTTTTTTCGCTATTTATTATTTCTCGAATAAAAATACAGAAGGCAAAATTATAGCCGTTACAGCACCCGTAGGCGTCAACAAAATGCCAGTAACACTCCCCGACAGCTCCGAAGTATGGCTATCCGGCGGCAGTACAGTAAGCTATCCCCAGAAGTTTGCAGCCAATGCCCGTAAAGTGACCTTAAGCGGCACAGCCTATTTTCAGGTACACCATGATGAAAATGCTCCTTTTACGGTAAGTACCAATAAATCCCTTTCCGTAAAAGTACTCGGCACCTCTTTTGTAGTGGATGTAAAGGAAAAAGCAGACCTTATTAAAGTAAGCGTGCTTACCGGACGGGTACAAATAGACGAAGATAAGAACAAGCTCGGTGTGCTGATACCCGGAGAAAGACTCTCCTATTCCTGCCAGGATAAAACTTTTTTCAAGGAAAGCTACCTGCCCGAAGAGGTGCGGGAGTGGAAAGACAATGGCATGATTTATCTCAATAATGCTTCTACAAGTGAACTGGCAGTAGTGCTGCAAACCATGTACCACGTCAACCTCAACTTTGATCTGCAACAAACCTCACAATACAAGTTTAACATGAGCTTCTCCAGGGATCTGTCTATAGACCAGGTACTGGATATGCTGAGGACCATGAGCGGCCTTCAGTTTCAACGAAAAGAAAACGAGGTTATCGTAAATAATAAGTAATTTGTATCCCGGTTTTAACGATACCGGTTTATTTTCAGAATTGTGGATGGTATGTAGACAGCGACTAAGACGAGTTTGTTCCAGGCTTTCATTTTTTCTTCTTTTTGTTTTCACTGGAATAAGCGCTTATGCCCAGCTATTGGACACCAGGATAACTATTAATCTTGGCCCCGGTAGTCTGGATAAGTGCTTTTTGCAGCTACAGCAAACCACGGGCGTCTCTTTTGCTTACGAATCAAGCGGCTTGAAATCGTTCGCAACACCGGCCAGGTCCTTCAAGAACGAAAAACTGCACAATGTACTCAGCTATTTGCTGGAAGGCACCGGGTATATTTTCAAAGAAAAACATCATGGAATTATTATAGGCCCCGCCAAGGGCGCTATAAAACAGATACCGCCCGTTTACGAATTTAACGGGGTGATCGAAGACAAAGAAACGGGCATCAAGCTGGAAGGTGTTGCCGTATATGATCCTTCCAATGGAACCAAGGGCACTTTCACCGACCGGAACGGGTATTTCAGCCTTACAGCCCCTTCCGATACCTTAAAACTGCACTTAAGCTACCTGAGCTACAAACCTATTGAGATCATCCTGCACGCGGTAGATGCGCCCCTCGTACGCATTAGGATGAATGTAGTGCCGGAAAACCTGGATTCCGTTATGATCGGCAACCCGGACGATATAAGCCCTTTCCCTTTCGGCATGGTTTCGCCCAACATTAATAAACTATCTTTTTTGCCCAAATTCAGCGGCGATGTAGACCTGATCAGCTTGCTTAAAACGATGCCTGGTGTACAGGAAGCCAAAGATGGTTCCGGTACGCTGATTGTACGCGGCGGCGCCCCCGACCAAAATCTGTTGCTGGTAGATGATGCCACGGTATATGGCACCTCGCACCTTTTCGGCCTTACCTCTTCGGTAAATGCCAATACCGTAAAAGAAATGGATGTGTATAAAGGCATATTCCCGGCACGGTTCAGCGGCAGGATATCTTCGGTATGGGATATTACCACAAAGGAAGGCAACCCGGAGCGGGTACATGGCATCCTGTCGCTCGGCACCATGGCATCCGACCTGATGCTCGAAGGCCCTATCGGCAAAACAACCACCTTCATGATCGCAGGCCGGAGAAGTTATCATGACATTTATGCCCGGCTCTTTACCCCCGGACTTACATTTTATTTCCAGGACTTCAACTTCAAATTACACCAGAGACTTTCCAACAAAGACCATTTGTACCTTTCGGGCTATGCTTCCCAGGATCGGTTCCAACTGAATGCAGACGATCCCATAGAAGACCCCTCCCAGGTTACAAAACATAGTATCAAGCTTAATACCGATAATTATGCCGGTACCTTACGTTGGCGGCACGACTATTCCGCACACCTCATCAGTAATGTCAGCCTGCTCTACTCTTCCTATAATCTGTCGGCAAACAACCAGTATACCTCTACTTATTTTTTTCCCAACAACGAAGGCGCCCAAGTAGATATATTCGACCGCACGAAGACCGGCTTGTACGACCTTACCGGTAAATTCGACCTGAAATATACCCCCAACACCAGGCACGAGATCGAGACCGGGATTTATTATACCCGGCATAGCTTTAATCCCTACAAGACCTCCCTCGAGTTTACCTCCACGGATCCTACATTCGTGGCTCCCTCCCTCGACGAAACGGAGATTAAGGATACGGCAAGTAAAGAAGCCGGTTTTTACCTCGAAGACAAAATAAGCATATCCGAAGCCTTTAAAGCATCCCTGGGATTTCATATCAATAACTATACTTACGATAAGAAGTCCTACTTTTCCTTTCAGCCCCGGATCAATCTTAGCTACCGCCTCGGCAAAGGCTGGTTCCTGAATGCAGCCTATGTAAGAATGCAACAGAACCTGCACCGCCTTACCAATAACCTCACCAATTTGCCGGTCGATGCCTGGATTCCTGCCAATTCGGCTATCAAACCCAAATCATCCAACCAGGTTAGCCTAGGCTTTTCGGGCAGACCCTGGAACGGGCTGTTTGATATCGGGATAGAAACTTATTACAGGGACCTGAACAATGTGGCAGAATACCTGGCCAACGTAGTCAATGTGACACCGCCCATGGGCAAAGAATCCAACTGGCGCAACGAGGTGACTATCGGCAAAGGCGTTGCTTATGGCATCGAGTTCTCCGTAAGGAAATCGCAAGGCAGATTCAGCGGCTGGCTCAACTATGCACTGGCCTGGAGCAACAGAACCCTGCCCGAAGTGAACAACGGCAAAACATTTTCCTATAAATATGACCGCCGCCACAACCTCAATCTTGTAGCCCTGTACAAGCTGAGCAAATCGTTCGATATATCGGCGGTGTTCGCATTCCAGAGCAGGCTCAAGGCCCCGACACCGATCATTAAAACCACGGACCAGTCCGATGCCGCCAGGAACATCAAGGATTTTACTGCCGGGATAGATATACGAGCTTATCATCGCCTCGATATCGGTATCAACTGGCATAAGGAATACCTGTCGGGCATGACCGGTACCTGGAACCTGAGTATCTTCAATGTGTACAACAGGGAAAGTTCGTTCTACTACTTCTTCGGGAACAGCCGGGTGTCCGGTAATTCACTGCTACCTGTATCCGCCGCACTATCCTATACCCTGAAGTTCTGATTTATACCCCGGTCGTTAATTCCGTTTAGGTTCGTAACAAAGCAATTGTACCCCATTTGCCATCGCTTGCGCTTTAACCAGGTTCAACTGCTGCAGAATCGCCTCCTCTTTAAAAAAGCGTTTTCCCTTCCCCGCTATAACCGGGTGTAGCAGGAACCTGTATTCGTCGATAAGGTCCGTTTTCATTAAAGAATGGATCAGTTCGGCGCTGCCCTCAATCTGTATTTCCTTCCCGGTGGCTTCTTTCAGCTTCCTTACAGCGGCTGCTACATCTTCCCTTATAAGGATAGTATTTTCCCAATCGGCCCGTTCCAGGCTGGAAGACACCACGAACTTGGTCATACTGTTGAGTTTAGCTGCAATCCCCATTTCGTTATGCTTTAAATGAGGCCAGTAAGAAGCCAGCATTTCATAGGTGAGCCTGCCCAGCAGCAAGGCATCCGCTGCCAGGATACCATCCCTGATATACTCCTGCCTTTCCGTACTGTCGAAAGGGGCAAACCATTCATGCATCGTGGTGGCATCAAATACGCCATCCAGCGTGATCCATGCCGAAACAATTAACTTGCTCATCGATTATTTTGTTTTAGGATACAAAGTAACGCCACCGCAATGCCAAGAGATAGAAGAAACCCGACAAAATAAAAAACAGGCTTTTCACTGCGGAAATGCTTCGGCCTGTTTCAGGTATTCCAGCGGGGTATAACAGGTAAACTCCCTGAAAGAACGGATAAGATGGCTTTGATCCGAATAGCCGTTTTCATAAGCAATAGCGGCCATCCCGTTAAAGCCATTCCGGCTCAACTGCTGCAAGGCGGCATTGAACTGGCATATCCTGCTGAACATCTTTGGCGTAAGCCCTATATGTGTTTCGAATAAACGCTGCAGCGTGCGTTCGGTAAGATACAATTCCTTTTGTACAGCCAGTAAAGGCAGAGCGCCTTTGTGCTTCTGTATCATTTCCATAGCCTGGGAAATGACCGGATGTGTCATGCGTTTATCATTTGCTGCGGCAAGCTGCCATACATAACGGTCCAGCAGGCGCAGGCGTTCCTCCATAGTAGCGGCATCCAGTAATTGTGCTTCCAGGCTTATGGTACGGGCCGGGCCGGTAAGGCTCAGGTCTATGGAAAGATCGGTCAGCTCCCGGGCATCAAACCCGAATAAGGCCTTTAGCATATGCGGGTACAGGAAGTAGGCGATCATGGTCACATGCCCGGCGGTATAAAATTCAATAGGCCTGGTATTCTGACCATACAGCACCAATATGGCTCTTTTTTTATCGATACCGGTAAGCAGGGACTGATCCGTGACCTGGAACACAATACTCGGCTGCCCTCTTGCAATAAGCGGCAACAAAGCTTCCCGGTAAATATTGCAGTTTTCAATCGTTACGATATCGCTTACATAGCCGGCAAGGTAAGGAGGAGGAAAAAGAGATTGCGTTTTCATGCCGTGGGAAAAGGAAGCAGTTTAACGGTTCCTGTTCATCCCACTAAAATACGCATATTAAACGAGATGCCCTTTTTAAATAAGGAGCAGTGTCCATTGAATTGGAAAGCTGTAAATACCCGAGGCACCCTTCCGGATGCCTCAGGTCACGTGCACGAAACCGAACCTTCTTTACAGGTTGCCCACACTATTTTGGCTACCTGCGATGTATGGATCTTAGCCTTTTCTAAAAAGAATACTGGGCTGTAGCCACAAGGGCGCTGCCACTACCCGTACCTTCTTTTTTCAATACGCCATCAATATAGATCTGCACTTTAATAGTTGCATTGGCATCGGCCCCTACCCCATCGATTGTAATACCGGCGTTTACCGTACCGGCCGGGGCAGTGAGCTCCGGACTTTGCCAGGTTGTACCGCTGAGGCTGGTTGCCGTAGTAAGATCGCTGTCGTAACCATAAACGGCCTGTTCTATATTGGATCCTGCCGAAACCTGGGCCTTAAACAATACTTTATGCGATGTAGCAGGGGAAGGTCCCGGAGTGTTGGTGTTATCGCTGGAACAAGAAGAAACAAAAATTGCTGCGAACGCAAGAGCCAGGGGAAATGTCTTTCTGAATAATTTCATAATGTCGTTAGTTTTTGCCTACTCTTTAATGCACAGTTTTCGGCTTCCCTGTATCATTCATGTAATATGCAGGAGCAAAATTATATTCCTCCCTTACAGTGATCAATCCCCAGAAAAAGGGTTTTTCATCTACCTGTTTTCCGGGATTTTTGAAAACAAGCCCATAGCGTTGGGATTATTCTTTATTTTGTCCTTATGGGACGCTTTCTTTTCCTATTGTTTCTTTGGATAGGCTTAGCAGGCTACTGCTCCGCCCAACTGCCGCTCGACCAGGAAAAGTTCGTGGACAGCTTGAATAATATATTGAAGCAAAATGGAACGGACAGCGTAAAAGCAAGGGCCAATTTTTTCCTCCTGTATTATTGGACCCCAAGGGATACCCAGAAAGCCAGGCAATACCTGGATGCCGGACGTGCCCTCAGCCGGAAGTACCCTTACCTGGAAGCGCTTTCCTACGCACATGAAGGCTATTTTTACTACACTACCGACATGGACAAAAGTGAAGCTGCCTTCAAGAAAGCCGATGCCTTGCTAACCCGCTTCCGGACAAAAGAAGCCTATATTGCCCGCACGAACATATGGTCGAACTGCGCTGTACTGCAGCAGAGAGTAGGTAATGATAACGCTTACGTGGATATCGTATTAAATAAAGTGATCCCCCTGGCCTTACTGGCAAAAGATACGGCGCTCGTGGCCTCGCAGTATTCGGGCCTGGGTGTTTCCTTTATGAATACTGACCAATACGAAAAGGCAGAAACCTATTTTGACAAAGCCATTGCCATCCTGGAAAACAGCCATACACAGCCTTCACGCCTTGTGGCCACCTATAACCGGGCCGGGGAGAATTACATTAACCTGCATAAATATAAAGAAGCCGAAATCATACTGGTAAAAGTCAAAAACCTCCTCGAACCTTATCCTGAATCCGAACTCTACGCAGGCTTTTACCTCGTACAAGGGCTATACAATCATCATCTGGGGCTATACGCCAAAGCCGTTACCAATTTTGATAAAGGAGTTATTTATGCCAATGGCCCCAATAAGCCTTTTATCATTCGCGAGCTGCTCTTCCTGAAGGCACGTAGCCTGATCGCCGGGAAATATTTTGAATCGGCCCTCCTGGTGCTGCAAAAACTTTCGGGAAATGAAGATCTGATGATCGATAATACCAGCCGGCAGGAGTTGTATGAACTATTGGCCGAAAGCTATGCCGGTACCGGCAATATGTATATGGCTTATAACTACCAGAAGCGCTACAGCGACCTGAGCGATAGCCTGACGAAAAGCCGTTTGCAAAAAGACATTAACGAGCTGGAAATAAAATACCAGAAAGCGCAAAGCCAGAAAGAGATCGTAGTACTTAAAGCAAAAAATGAACAAACTGCCCTGTCGGCCAGGAACAGCAAGCTCCTGAGCTGGCTACTGGGCTCGGCTACTTTGTTCCTGCTGATCATTGCCACCTTCGCGCTCCTGTATTACCGGAACAACAAAAAATTACTGGTGCAAAAAGAGCTGAACCATAAACAACAACTCAAGGAAATAGAGCAGCAGCAACGCCTGCAGTTTGGGCAGGCTGTGCTACAGGGAGAGGAACAAGAGCGTCGCAGGCTGGCCCGCGACCTGCACGACGGGCTGGGTGGTATGCTGGCAGGCGTAAAAATAAACCTGACGGGACAGGTAGTCGACAACACGTCCCTGGACCAGCGCTCCGAATGGCAGAGGATCATCACCCAGCTCGACAATTCTGTAACAGAGCTGCGCCGTATTGCCCACAACATGATGCCTGTAAACCTGCTTCAATTCGGGCTGGAAACAGCGCTCAGGGACCTTTGCGAATCGTATATGACCGATACCATCCATATCGACTTCCAGGCCTATAGTATCGAGGAGCACATGGCCGAACAAATACAGATCAATATCTACCGCATCGTACAGGAAACCCTTGCCAATGCCATCAAACATGCCGAAGCTACCCATATCATGCTCCAATGCAGCCAGGATGGCAATACCTTCCTCATTACCCAGGAAGATAACGGGAAAGGCTTCGACACCAGTATTGCCGGCGCAAAAAAAGGAATTGGCTTAAGCAATATCAGGAACCGGGTCGGCTTCCTGAGCGGTAAAATGGAAATAGAATCGGAATTCAACGAAGGAACGACAATAAATATAGAATTATATGTGGGATAACAAAGCAGCACTCGCTATCGTAGATGATCACCTGATCGTACAGGAAGGGTTACAAAAATTATTGCTCCATGCAAAGCACATCCATATCGCGGGTTGTTTTACTGAAGGATTGGCATTTCTTTCCTTTTTAAAAAACAACCCGGTCGATGTCGTGTTGCTGGATATCACACTGCCCGATGTTAACGGTATAGACTTGTGCAAAGACATCAAAAGAATAGCGCCGGATACTTGCGTACTGGCCCTCAGCAATCACAGCGAACGAAGCATGATCCTGCAGATGTTGCAGAATGGGGCCAGCGGCTACCTGCTGAAGAACATATCTTCGGAAGAACTGACCAATTGCATCAACGAAGCCATGAACGGGCAGATCACATTCAGCCAGGCAGTAAAAGAGATCATGGCCCGGCCTTCGACCAGCGATCTCAAAGGTATTCCGCAACTCACCAAACGGGAAAAAGAAATACTGCACCTTATCGCCGAAGGCAAAACAACGGCCGTTATAGCCGAAGAGCTTTACCTGAGTCCGCTCACGATCGAAACCCACCGCAAAAACCTGATGCAGAAATTCAAAGTAAAAAACGTAGCGGCCCTTATTAAAGAAGCGGTGCAACGGCAAATGGTATAACCATACAGCAACTGCTGTTCCGGCATATTGTTTTTACTGCAGCCTGTTACAACCCGGCCAGAGTTAAGCCGGTAAGGGCTTATAACAAAGCAGGATAACACCGCTCTTGAACACCTGGCTGTGCGTAAGTTCCAGGTCGAGTTGGCGTTGCAAGCCATGGAATATAGCACTACCCTGCCCTATGGCCACGGGGTCCATCATGATCTGGTATTCATCTACGAGGTTGGCCCCGGCCAACTGGGTCAAAATACTGCCGCTGCCCAGTAAGGTAATATCCTTGCCGGAAGTTTTTTTCCTTTCGCCGATCGTGGCCACCAGGTCACCCCGTAGCAGCTCGATATTGTGCCATGATGCCTGCTCCAGGCTTTTCGAAAAAACCATTTTCGGGGCCTTGTTCATACCGGCTGCCAGCTCCGGGTTATGCAGCAGGGCCTGTGGCGTAGGCCAGTAACCGGCCATCTGTTCGTAAGTTTTTCTCCCGAAAAGAAGGATGTTCTCCGATTGAAGCATATCGACCGCAAAGGCGCCTTCTTCGCGGTCATGCTTATGCCAGCTTATATCGCCCTTTTCCGGGCCTTCGAAATACCCGTCCAGGGTAATAAAGGTAAACGTAGTTAATCTTCCCATGTTATAGTAATCGTTATTAATAAAATGAGGTGTTGAACTAACCTATGAGAACACAACACATCTGGTTAAAGCTATGACCTGCACCTGATCATGCAGTGTACATCTTTATCGTTGTAGTACCATTCCACGCAATAGCCCAGGGGATCAAGGTCTGGCCTGTGCAATAAGGTCTGGAAGGCCCTTCCTATCGCCTGTATGTCCTTTACATAATCCTTTACAGTCAGGACAAAGTATTTCCCAGCTTTCAGCACCAGCGTATCACAATGTAATCGTTCTGCCTCGCCTTCCTGCATTTCTTCAGCAGCACCCCGGTAAATAATCACGGCAGCGCTTTCAGGACGGGACACGCCAAAGAACCGCCTGCCCGGCACTTCGGGAACCAAAGCATGTATCTGCGCAAGCGCATCCGCAATACCTTCGGGAAAAGACGTTGCCGTAACATACAATACCCTGATGTCTTTGTCTATTGTTATCGTTTCCATAAATGTTGTGTTAGGATAAAAACAATTGCAGGTATAAAATTAGTATCCGGCCAACAAAAAGAAGGTAGCTCAAAATGCCTTTTTACGGGGGTAAATGTGTCAAAATGTAGCTGGGAGCATATAAAGGTGTAACAGGTAGCTGGGAGCATATAAAGGTGTAACAGAAAGCACAGCAGATGCTGTGCTTTTAAGACATAAACCGGTCAGGTTTACGATTCATTTTCGTTATATTATTGAGAGGGGGTAGCAGCTCCTTTAAAGAGACAAAGCTTATCAGACAAGGCTTTCAGCCGCTGCTATGCCGGGAAGGTACCGCTCCCGGAATTCATGCTCCAGCATGCTCATGGTTATGACATCATAATACCGGTGATTATAGAAGCAGGCATCCCTTTTCATCCCTTCCTGCCGGAAGCCCAGCTTTTCATACACATGGATAGCCCTTTCGTTATACGACAATACTTCCAGGTCGATGCGGTGCATAGCCTCCATGCCAAAACCATAATGCAAGGCCAGCAGTATGGCTTCGCTGCCATAGCCTTTGCCGAAATGCTCCTGCCTGGCAATAGCGATACGCAGATGCGCGTTCCGGTTACGGGTATCCAAGTCCATAAGGACGACTTCGCCCAATAGTGTTTGCGTACTGATATCGAAGACCAGGAAATCGATCCTGCTGCTATCTGCCGATATCCGTTCTATGTAGCGTTCTATATCACTGTCCGAGAAGACCTGTCCCGTGGAGGTCAATATCCGGGTCGCCATATCCAATTGGCCCATATGCTGCAGGTATTGCGCCGTAAATTTCGGTTCCAGCTTTTGCAGGTACACCTTTTCCCCTTTCAATTCCAGGAAATGCTTCCCGTTTAATGTTGGCTTCATAGCATAATTATCTGCACTAAAATTAGGTCTTTTACCGCAACAGCAGCTTATTGAAGAGTGCCACATCCCTGAACATGGTTTGCACAGCCGGTAGGGTCCTAAAAAACCTCAGGCCTGTTGCCTGTGACAGGCCTGAGGTTTCATTGTAGGGATTAAATCCTGCGATCCCCTTGCTGCGACGGGCGCCGGAAACGTTTCTTCAGCAAATGACCCTTCCAGAGCCAGAAGCCCGACAGTACGATAATAGGGAGGAAAACAAATTTGACGGCCATAGCCGGGTACTTTAAACCGGCCAGCGGACCATAGATATAACCTACCAAAGGTATGCTGAGTAATATATGGACCCAGCGGATGATCTTTCTTTCTGTTGCTGCTTTCATTTATTTCTAAATTGAACTATTTATTGCAAATACAAACACAATTGAACTAAATATTCCTATTCCGTTATTTTTCTATAATTTTATTGCAATATTGAAATACATGAAAAAGCATATCGAACTGCTGACGGCCTTTGCCGCCTTTGAAGAACAAAACCCGAAGGCCAGCCTGGAAGATTTTTACAAACACATGCTGCAGGACAAGACACCGGCACCCAGGAAGAAACTAGTGCCCAAAGAAAGCCATAGTCGATTGATGCGTTCTATAGGCCGGTTGTACAGCGCCTTCAATATCTATATGAGAGCTGCTTTAAAAGAGCTGGACATGCCCATACCGGAAGGTTATCCTTTCCTGGCTGCCCTGCACTTCATGGGGCCTATGAGAAGGACGGACCTCATCAACTTTGTACTTACCGAATTGTCTACCGGCTCGGAAATACTGAACCGTCTTAAAAAGCAGGGCTGGATCGTAGAGCAGCAAGACGAAGCCGACAAAAGGGTCAAAATGGTTTCCATCCATGAGAAAGGCAGAAAAGCGCTCCTGCCCTGCCTCGAAAAAGCCGCTCTGCTCAGGGCTTTCCTGTTCAGGGACCTGAGCGAGGCCGACCGCAAGACCTGCGCCGATATCCTGGAACCAGCCGAAGCCTTTCACTCCAAAATGGTATTGCAATGCAGGCATAAATCTATTACCGAGATAACCGGGATCTGAACGGCAAACAAGATATCGGAAACCGATAAACAAATCACGTACCTTTAGTGTTCCCATAAAAAGCACTATGAAAGCCATCACCTTTACCTTCCCATTCCTCTTGTGTTTCTTTATGGCCTGCACGCCATCCGAAGACAATATTGCAGAGGAGATGCCGGCCGGACAGCAGACGGTACCCTGGTTGTCGGATTGGCTGGAAGCCTGGGAGCTGGTGAGCGATACCATGCTGCACTTGTCCAGGGATACAGCGCCCGATATGCTTTTTTTTGACGAACAATACGTGTACACCACTTCTCGTATAAGCCTCCCGGAAGGTACACCCTTCCCCGGCCCCGGGCTTTTCCGGCAAAACCTGTCCTGGTTCAAAGCCAGGCACAAGGATAGCCTCTTACTGCCCGACCGGCAGAAAGTCCCGGTACAGCTCATGACCTTTGCCGCCCCGGCCCCCGAAGGCCGTAAAGTATTCTTTGTTATGGCCGCACCCTCTTTCTGGAAAAACGCCGGTATTGAAAGCCAGGCGTTTTCACTGGACAAAATGCTGACCGGTGTTTTCCTGCATGAATTTGCACATACCCGGCAGTTTAAAGGCTTCGGCATGCTCGTCGATTCCATTGAAAAAGCGCATCCCTTTCCCGGGGAACCCATGAGCGACGACATCATCCAGCACCTATATGCCAAAGACAGCCAGTATGTTGCTGCCTTCCGCAAAGAAGTGGACTTGTTCTATAAAGCGGCCTTTGCCGAACAACAGGAAGATAGCAGGCGACTGACCCGGCAAGCCATCGCCCTTTACCGCAAACGCCAGGCTACTTATTTCGCCAATGACAAAACCCTGGCCACCCTGGACAATATCTTCCTGTCGATGGAAGGCCTGGGGCAAATGGTCGCCGTTCTTTGGCTTACCCATCCCAAAGGAGGCAATGCGGCCTATAAAGATGCCGTAGAAGGCTTCCGTAGAAAACGCAACCAATGGTCGCAGGAAGAAGGCCTGGCCATGTTCCTGGCACTCCGGAAACTAACCAAGCCCGATTTGCAGGCCGATATGTTCAGCAACCGGCCCAGGTATGTTATCGACTTATTACAACAGGCTGTTGGTACCTAAAGTCCTTGCCTTTTAGCTCCTGTTCTTTTGAACCTTATTTGCCGGTTACGGTTATCATAATAGTCCCGGAAACAGGACCACTGCTGTTATGCACAAGCTGTAAACACTGCCACCTGTCATTTTCTTTGTCACAAAACACCGGTTATGAACCAGACCAAGCATAGCTTTTTCGAAAAAATCGCCAACAAGATCACACAATGGACCGGCTCTTCTTATGCCTTTGGCGCTGCCGCAGTAGTAGTGCTGGCCTGGCTTATTTCAGGCCCCATATTCCACTACTCCGATACCTGGCAACTGGTGATCAATACAGGCACTACCATCATTACTTTCCTGATGGTATTCCTGATCCAGAAAAGCCAGAACAAAGATTCCAAGGCTATACAATTAAAATTGAATGAGCTGATCGCCGCCAGCATGCACGCGAGCAACCGTATGGTGAACATCGAAGGCCTCGACGAGAAAGAGCTAGATATACTCCGCAAATTTTACAAACATCTTTCCGATAAGGCAGAAGAGGATAAAGATATTCATCAATCCCACTCTATCGATGCTGCCGAAGAAGCGCATGAAAGAAAAACAAGACCGGACAACAGCGACGATGAGTAATATTACTGTTTACTATAACGCTTCTCGTAGCGCTGCTAAAAGTCGCAGCGGGCGTATAAAAAACATACCTCACCCTTCGACTGCGCTCAGGGGGACCTTAGTTATTAGATTTTCTTTGTGACTTGGTGCGCTTTGTGGGCAACAAATAATCTTACATTCCGGTTTATTCTCTCCACCTTTCGACTCCGCTCAGACTGACCTTAGTTATAAGGTGTACCTGAAATTTTTGTCGTGCTTTGACTCCGCTCAGCACGACAAAAATTCCCCTTTTTACCCTTCGGCTGCGCTCTGGGTTACCTTGCGTTATAAGGTATTTTCATTTCGTTGCGCTGTAGAAACGTTGTATGCAACGTCTCTAACAATTCAACAATATTCATCGCCCATCTCATTCCTATCTCCTTTGCAGCGCTGCGAGCAAATAACAGATCATACACCAGGCTTCCCTCCTCATGGTTCGACTCCGCTCACCATGACCTTAGTTATAAGGTTTCCTTTCTGACTTTGTCGCTTTGTGCACAACAAATAATCCCGTACTTCACATCGAACTTTCGGCAAAGGCAAAGGCAAAGGCAACAAAATGCTCCTCCTCACCTTTCACCATTCAGAAAATGGCTATTTATACCCATACGTTGCTCTTCAGGGAAAATTAGTTTTGTATCCATCTGATATCCTTCGGGAAAACATCAAGTCGTAGATAACCAGACCAAAGCTTACGGCCAATATGCAACCGTTTCTAAAACAATACAAACAAAAGAACATGAAGGGCAAAATTCTAAATTTTAAAAGGAGTACAGGTATCCTGTGCGCACTCCTGTGTACTTTGCAACTGCATGCCCAGGGCGTCAGCTTTGAATGGGCCAGGAATATGGGGGGCGGCGGCGTTGAGTACGGCAATGCTATCACTACCGATGCAGCAGGTAACGTTTATGTAGTTGGTTACTTTACCGGCACCGGCGATTTTAACCCGGGCACGGGTACCCAAAACATGACCTCGGCAGGCGCCGAAGATGTTTTTGTAACCAAGCTCAGCCCTTCGGGACAACTGATCTGGGCCAGGCAGTTTGGCGGCACCGAATCCGACCAGGGATTTGGCGTAGCCGTCGATGCCATGGGCAATGTCTATTCGACCGGCTATTTCAGGGGTACCGCCGATTTTGATCCGGGAAGCGGCACCAGCAACCTTACAGCATTTTCCACAATGGAGCCCGATATATTTGTATCCAAGCTCGACAGCAGCGGCAATTTCAAATGGGCCAGACAACTGGGCGGTTTTGCCTGGGACCAGGGCACCGGCATACAGGTCGATGCCTTAGGCAACGTGTACACATCGGGTTATTTCCAGGGCACTGCCGACTTTGACCCTGGCACAGGAACAGCCAGCCTGGTCACCACCGGCGGTTTCGATATTTTTGTCTCTAAGCTGGACTCAGCCGGAAATTACATCTGGGCCAGGAAAATGGGCGGGCCCAGCAGCGACTTCGGCAATAGCCTTGCCATAGACGATGCCGGTAATGCCTATACCACCGGCATTTACCAGGGCACCGGCGATTTCGATCCAGGTGCAGGTACTGCCAATCTTACCTCGACCGGCAACTACGAAGTGTTTGTATCCAAACTGGACTCTTCGGGCAATTATGTATGGGCCAAAAGTATGGGCGGTACGGGAGTAGATTGGGGTTATGGCATTGCGGTAGACAAACTGCACAATGTGTATACAGTAGGTTCGTTCGAAAGCACAGCCGATTTTGATCCAGGGACAGGTACCACCAACCTCAGCAGCTTCGGCGGCAGCGACGCCTTCTTATCCAAACTGAATCCTTCGGGCGACCTGGTATGGGCCAAGCAGTTCGGGGGCAATGCCAACGATTATGCCACGGCGGTAACTACCGATAAAGCCGGCAATGCTATTCTTACCGGCTATTTTAATGCCACTGCCGACTTCGATCCCGGCGCAGGTACCACTAACCTTACCTCAGCCGGCGCCGACGATATTTTTGCCTGTAAAATAACCGCCGCCGGCGCCTTGAGATGGGTAAAACAGGCAGGCGGCTTTTCCAACGATTACAGCTTTGCCATAAAAGCAGATAACTCGGGTAATATATATACAGCCGGTATGTTCAACGGTATAGCCGATTTTGATCCGGGCCCGGGTACGGTAACCCTTAATTCAGATGTGGGCGGCCACGTCTTTGCCCAAAAATTATTCTGCACCGACACTACCTCTTCCACGCTCACCGCAAGCGCCTGCAGCAGCTATAGCTATAACGGGCATACCTATACTACAAGCGGGAACTATCCCAATAAATTTGTAAATGCTTCGGGCTGCGACAGTACCGTATTGCTGCAACTGACCATCAATACCATTGCACCGGCCACCATCAGCAGAACGGCTAATGTGCTTAGTGTGGCAGCTACTTACAGCAGCTACCAATGGATCAGGAACAACAGCAATATTCCCGGTGCAACCGCCAATACTTATACCGTTACCCAAAACGGGGATTACAAGGTGGCTGTGACCACGGCCAATGGTTGTAAGGACACATCAGCAGCCTTTACCGTATCGGATATAACCGCGATCAACGAGCTGGATAAGCTGGCCGCACAGATCAGCATATATCCCAATCCCGTAACCGATAAGATCTATATTCAGGCACCCGCAGGCCTGCATACTACCTTAATGACCGTGGAGGGTCGGGTATTGCAGCAAGGAAAAAATGCAACGACCATCGCCACCGGCAACCTGGCCAGGGGAACCTACTGGCTGAAATTTACCGATAAAGAAGGCCGTTTTATCAAAGTAATGCCAATCGTCAAAAACCAATAAACACGAAGAGGCAGGAACAGTCCGGTAACAGGTGATGATTTCACTTTGTTGCCGGATTGTTTTACATTACCGGGAGAAAAGGTTCCGGCATGCTACCGGGCCAGTAAACTCCCAACCGGATGTAACTTTAACCTTGTAGCCGGCATGCATCACAACAGCATTATCCTACTGCGTATCCTGCTTCTGATAACCCTGTTGCTATCCAACAGCGGGATACTCCGGGCACAGGAAAGCTATACCCTGCTTTCCAATGGCATCGCCAATCCCAGCCTGGAAATAGACCCGAGGACAAGGCTATTCATCAATAAACTTATAGACAAAGGCAATGCAGTCCTCAAAGCCTGGCCCGACAGTGCCATAGCCTTGTACCAAAAGGCATTTACGGAAAGCCGGGCCTGCCATTACCTGCGCGGGGAGTCGATCTCCAGCAATAATATGTCGGCTGCCTACAAGCAGAAAAATGATTATGTCCATGCCTTGTCCTATATGCAGCATTCCCTGCAGGTTCCTTATACCGGGGATGCCCATGCTCTTTTGACCAAATATGTTGATCTATCGGATTTATATTATAATACGGGTAATTATAAAGCTATCCTGGCATTGTATGAGCAGCAATTTAAAGGGTATCGCCAGCATTATACGCCTGATGTAAAAACAAGCTGCCGCCTGCTGAAATATGTCGCCATCGCCCATCTGCGCTCGGGCAATTACGATTCGGCCATGAGCTATTATTACCGCATCCTGGCCGATATGCGCGAACCCGACTCCGGCAATTTCACCGTATTTGTAGAGACCTATAACGGCATCGGCGCTATCTCGGCAAAGATCGGTTCCAATGGCCATGCCCTTATCTTCTTCGACAAAGCGCTGGCCCTGGCCAGGCGTTATGGAGATACCAACCAGATTACGATGTGCATGGGTAATAAAGCAGGCATCTATATTAACACCAAGGATTACGACCCGGCCAAAACCTTATGCCTCGAAGCCCTGGCCCTCTCCAGGCAAATGAAATACGATAGCTATCGCTCCCTGAATGCATACAGGATGGCGCTTATCCTTAATGCCGCCGGGCGTTACCGGGAAGCGCTGGACTATTGCAAAGAATCATATGAAAGCGCTGAGCGTGTCCATAATTTCGACAACCAGGTTACGGCGGGTTATATCACCAGCTACACCTATATCCAATTGCAGCAATACCAGGCAGCCGCAGCTTATCTCTTACCTGCCATGCGGCAAGCAGAACAACAGGGTCGTATCGACAACATCGGTGATGCCTATACCCAATTGGCCACGATCTATGCGCATACCGGCCGCTACCGGGAAGCCTACGAATACATGGATCGCTACGCCCGCTCTCTCGACAGCCTCAACAGCAATACCACGGGTGAAAGGATCGCAGAAGCTGAAACCAGGCTGAGAACTGCCCGCAAAGAACAGCAACTGACAGAAGAAAAACTGCAACTGGTGCAGAAAGAAAATAAGCTCCGGGAAAAGAACTTCTGGATCAGCGGTATCGCGGTAAGCAGTATGTTGTTCCTGTTGGTGATCGGGGTAAGGTACCAGCACAAGCAAAAGCTGCAGACGGAAAAGATCAGGAACCTGGCCCAGCAGCAGGAGATCGAACGCCTTAACGCCCGCATGCAGGGCGAGGCCGTGGAAAGGGAAAGGATTGCCAAAGAGCTGCACGACGGCATCAGTGTTTTGCTGTCGGCGGCCAAAATGAACTATACGGTATTGGGTAAGGAACAGGAGCAAATAGCCGGAACACCCACTTACCAGGAAGTGATGCGACTGCTTAACGAAACCAGCCAGGAGGTAAGGGCCATCTCGTATAACCTGGTGCCCGAACTGCTGATAGAACAAAGTCTGCCCGCCGCCATACAGTCCTTCTGCATGCTGATACAGAAGGGGCATCGCATTCGTATAGACGTGCAGCTGTACGGCGCTTTCAATTTATTGAACAAGGAGCTTGCCTATTCGGTGTACCGCATCGTGCAGGAGTTGGTGCACAATACGATCAAACACGCACAGGCCAACAGCTTATTGCTCCAACTGATTATCCAGGATCATACCTTGTACCTGACGGCCGAAGACGACGGCGTGGGTTTCGATGAAAAAAAATCGCCCGCGGGTATGGGCCTACTCAATTTAAAGAACCGCATTGAGCAACGTAACGGCTCTCTTACTTTTAGCTCGGTACCCGGCACCGGCACTACCATAGAAATAGAAATACCGACGGGGTAATAGCCCATTCCCGAAGTACCTGCATTTTTCATAAAGCATAAAACAGTTTTTGAGCATGAGCATTAAGATCGCAATTGTGGACGATCACCCTTTATTGATCAAGGGCCTGCAAAGTATGTTGCAACTGAATCCCGATATGGAGATCACCGGCACTTACTTTAATGGCAAGGACCTGCTGCAGGGCATAGCCCTGGTACAGCCCGACGTATTGCTGCTCGATATACAGATGCCGGGACAAAACGGCGAAGAGCTGGCAGCCTTGCTGCACCAGCAATACCCTGGAATCATGATACTGGTACTTACCCATATGGAACATGAGTATTACATCAAGGCCATGATCCAGCACGGTATCATGGGTTATATTTTAAAAAGCAGCGATGAAAGAATATTGCTCGAAGCGATCAGGGCCGCAGCCCGCGGGCAGCACTACTTCGACCCCATGATCCGCAAACAGGCAACCAGGGCACAGCAAAGTGTAAACCAGAACCCTTTGCTCACCCGCAGGGAAAAAGAGATACTTGAACTGATCGTCCTCAACCACAACAGCAACGAGATCGCCAGCAAGCTCTTCCTCAGCAAAAGAACGGTAGACCGGCATCGGGAAAACCTCCTGCTCAAGCTGGATGCCAGGAACTTTGCCAGCCTGGTCAAAAAGGCTATAGACCTGGGGCTGATCCGTTAACCCCTAACGCGGGTAAGCAGTGATTTTAGCTTAATTTAGCGGCATACGGATAAATGGACCTACATGGATTACAGAACTTATGAGGTATGCCCTGGCTTAAACGATTTCGTCAAATGCTTCTGGACATTGGAGGCCCCGGCCGAAGCCTGCCCTCAAAAGCAAAGGATCGTTCCGGATGGTTGCCTGGAAATGATCTTTCATTATGGCGACCCCTACCTTCAATATAAGGCCGACGGCAGCGCTATCCTGCAACCGGCCTGTTTTGTGTTCGGCCAGATCACCACTACCCTGGACATAGCGCCTACCGGTGCTTCAGGCATTTTTGCAGCCCGCTTTTTCCCAGAAAGCTTTACCCCCTTTGCCACCATGCGCTTGCAGGACTTGGAAAACCGCGCCGTTCCTTTGGAAGCCTTGTTCGGGGTGGCAGGTCTGGAATTGGAGCGGCAGGTACTACAAGCCGCTGATACGGGAGAACGGATCAAGATCACTGAAACATTCCTGCTAAAGCAGCTCGGCAACCCGGAATCAATCGACCGCGTGGTACGGTCCGGCGTATCCCTGATGCTGGGCGACAACGGCCAGCTCTCCGTGGCCGACCTGTCGAAGCAGATGAACATTAACCGGCGGCAACTGGAACGCAGGTTTGCTTCCGTAATAGGCTTAAGCCCCAAACAACTGGCCAGGATCATCCGGCTACAGGCTGCGCTCAGGCTGATGCTTAGCAAGCAGTACACCAGCCTTACCGAGCTGGCTCATGAAGGCGCTTACTACGACCAGGCCCATTTTATAAAAGACTTTAAAGAATTCACCGGTATGAGCCCCAAAAAGTTTTATGAAGGCCATCTTAGGCTCTCGGCCTTCTTTCACGCCGCCGGATAGCTTGTCGCAATTTTACAATTCCGGGACAAGGAATCGTTTCATTTTTGCAGCCATAAATTTTATATCATGTACACAAAAGCAATTACGATCCTGCTAGGCATCGGCCTATTATTTACCGGTAATGCCCGGGGGCAGGTCCGGCGGGGAGATCCTCCCAAGCAACCCGCTATTGAAAGGGCAGCCTGGATACTGGGCACCTGGGTTCAGCAAACAGCACGGGGCATGGCTTACGAGACCTGGACACGGGAAAGCACATTTACCTTTTCGGGAAAGAGCTATGCCCTTAACGGGAAAGATACCCTGGTATTCGAGACCATCCAATTGGTACAAAAACCCGAAGGCCTGTTCTATATCCCCACGGTAAAGGAACAGAACGGCGGCAAACCTGTTTCCTTTAAGCTGGGCAGTATCAGCACAACAGAAGTAGTATTTGATAATCCAAAACATGATTTCCCTCAAAAGATAAGCTACAGGCAAGTGGGCAGCGACTCCCTGGTTGCCGTCATTTCGGGAACCGTTGGCGGCAAGCACAAGTCGCGGCAATTTCCTATGAAGAAGGTACAATAAGCTGCCGGAAATAATTTCCCAAAAAATGTCCCCTATTACTCTATATCAATTGTCTATTGATAAAACGACACAACAATGAAAGAATTCCTGCTCCTGTTACGGGAAGACATCGGCGCTTATAGCAATATGTCGCCCGAAGACATGCAAAATGACATCAACCAGCACATCAAATGGGTAGAAGCCTTGTCGGCAAAGGGCCATTTCAAACATGGCAATCCCTTATCGCCTGAAGGCAATCATTTATCGGGCCAACAGAAAACCATTACGGACGGACCTTATATCGAAGGCAAGGAAGGCGTAAGCGGCTTCTATTTTCTCCTGGCCAACAGCCTGGAAGAGGCTACGGAACTAGCCAAAGGCTGCCCTACCCTGGCTTCAGGCGGCCAGGTGGAGATCAGGGAAGTGTTCAGCACGCAATAAGCAAAGCCTGATGCAGCAGGACGAGGTTTCGACATTAGTAGCACATCTTTTCCGCCTGCAGGCGGGAAAGATGATTGCTGCATTGGTGCGACTGTTTGGGTTTGAGCAAGTACACCTGGCCGAAGATGTGGTACAGGATACCTTTGTTACAGCATACCAGCAATGGAGCTATGCCGCTTTGCCCGAAAATCCCGAAGCCTGGCTTATGACTGTTGCCCGCAACAAAGCCATCAATGCGGTAAAGCGGGGCGCCCGCATCAGCTATTCCGGCATTTCGGCCTTCGCCGACCAGGAGCGGGATGCCACAGGCGATTATATCGACCAGGTATTTTCGGAAAAAGAAATAACGGACAGCCAGTTGCAATTGCTCTTTCTTTGCTGTCATCCACAGTTGCCCGAAAAAAGCCAGCTCCTGCTTACCTTACAGGTCTTATGCGGCTTTTCTCTTGAAGAGATCGCCAATGCCTTGTTCATGCAAAAAGAGGCGGTCAAGAAAGCCTTGTACCGGGCCAAAGAGGCCATCCGTGAGCAAGGTCTGCATATCCATACCAACTATATACTCTTTTCGGAGCAACGTAGGGCCTTGGTGCTGCAGGTGCTTTACCTGATGTTCAACGAAGGTTATAAAACCACTTCGGACCGACAACTGCTCAATACGGACCTCTGCTACGAAGCGATAAGATTGTGCCGGCTGCTCCATAAACTTAAAAGCCATAAGGAGGCCGAAGCTTTGCTGGCGCTCATGTTCTTCGGCATAGCCCGCTTTCCTTCGCGGCAGGATGAACAAGGCGACATTGTCCTGCTGGAAGACCAGGACAGGAGCCTGTGGCGGCAGGAGTTTATCCGGGAAGGCTTTTATTACCTGGAACAATCGTGCGGCAGCAATACCTTAAGCCGTTATCACCTTGAGGCAGGTATTGCGGCAGCCCACTGCACGGCTGCCAGCTATGCACAAACCGACTGGCAAAAAATCATTTTCTATTATGACCAATTGCTCCGTCTGCATGATTCACCGGTAGTACGCATTCACCGGGCCATTGTCGTTGGCCAGTTGGAAGGGCCACAAGCCGGGCTTCAATTGCTTGACCAGCTCCGTGACGCGGGGCTGGAACATTACTACTTGTATTATGCTGCCAAAGCCAACCTGCTGTATAAGAGCGGCGATTATCAAGGCGCCAGGGCCCATTTTGAAATGGCATTAGCCTATACATCTTCTGCCGTTAACCGGGCCTTCCTCAGCAAGCAGATCGGGAATTGCGACAGGCAATCAGGCATTTCCTGAATACCATCAGGGCTTGCTTTTCTTACCTTAATCTTAGCAGTACGCCAATATTTTGCGTAGTAATTCCCTAATTTTAGGCAATATATATACCCTGTTACCCATGTCTTTTCCTTTAATATCCTGTATCTGTATCACCCGCAAACGCCCGCATTTGTTGCAACGCGCCATAGACTGCTTTAAGAGGCAGCACTACCCCAATAAAGAAATTGTCATTCTCTACGAAGATGATGATCCGGCAACGGAAGCTTTCCTGGAGCAATATGTTGCCCTAAACGATAACACCATTAAGCAGCTTAAAGTAAAAAGAACTGCAGGGCAATACCTTGGCGGCTTAAGAAACCTTGCTATCCAGGCGGCTTCGGGGGCTTATATCTGCCAATGGGACGATGATGACTGGTACCATCCCGACCGCCTGCGTTTTCAATATTCCCTCCTCGAACAAGGGCCTTATGCGGCTTGTGTGCTGGGGAAGGTGATCATTCACGATTCCGTGGGCGAACAGGCTTATCTTTCCTGCTACCGGCACTGGGAAGGCACTGTCCTTTGTGAAAGGGAGGCGGCTTTGCACTATCCTTATGTCAATATCGAAAAAGGAGAGGACACACCTTTTATCGATGCCCTGCTGAAAGACAGGCTCCTGCTGAATACGTTGCAGCACCCGCATTATTTCGTGTACACTTTTCACGGCGCCAATACTTGGGATTACCGGCATTTCAGCGGCTTCTTCCCTTACAGCAAGGCCCTGAGCAAAACGATAAGCGATGTGATGGGACGCCTGTATGTCCCTACAGATAACTATACCGCCACGATCGAAGAGATGGACCTGTTGTTTGCCCAAATTAACCCAGCCTGATACCGCCCTTATGATTCCGAAGATCATTCACCTTATCCGCAAGGAGCAAACCGTCCCGGAGCATTACAAAGCCTATTACGATCGTATGGTATCCCTGCATCCTGCCTGGACGATCCATAGTTATGATGATGAAGATATGCTGCAATGGGTAGCGCGGCATTACCCCGGGCTTCTGGAACCTTATACGCGCTTCCCGCACGCCATACAACGCAGCGACCTGTTCCGGATGCTGGTCGTACATTGGCAGGGCGGTTTCTATCTCGATATGGATATGTATTGCCTGCAGCCGCTCGATACCTTGCTGCATCATGTCCTGGTGCTGGGCGAAGAAAAGACATTAAAGCCTTCCGAGATGTCGGAGCCGCATCACCGGCACGATCTGCGTATCGCCAATTATATGTTCGGCGGCATAGCCGGGTATCCCTTCCTGTTCGATTTTGTACAGGCGGCCTTGCAATATTCGGAAAAGCCTGTTACGACCACGAACGATATACTGGAAACAACAGGCCCGGGGCATTTCACCAATTTCTACCACGAAAAACAACCGGCTTACCCGGATATTCATTTATTACGCAATACAGGTTTGACCTGTATCAAAAAATGCACCCTGCAACCCTCCTGCCACTTCGGCTCCTATGCAGCACACCTGCACCTGGGAAGCTGGCGCTGGCAATAAATACCTGTACCTATCTATGACTATACCCCAACAAATTCACCAGACCTGGAAGAATGAACAGGTACCCGAACACCTGGAAGCTTATGTACAATCCTGGCGCGACCATCACCCCGACTGGCATTACACGTTATGGACCGATGATATGAACCGTGATTTTATCGCTACGCATTATCCCTCCTTCCTGCCCGTGTACGACCGTTATCCCAGCGCCATTCAAAAGGTAGATGCTGTCCGGTATTTTATCCTGTTCCAATATGGGGGGATATTTGTAGACCTCGATTTCGAATGCCTCAGGCATACCGGGAGCCTGCTGAAAGACGCGGCTTTCGTTGCCGGCAAAGAACCGGCAGAACATGCGCTATCGCATCAAAAAGAATACATCATCAGCAATGCCTTTATGGCGGCGGCAAGTGGCGCCCCCTTCCTGCAAAACATCTGCGATACCTTGCAACAAAACAACTATTACCGCTATGCTAACGAGCCGGGTTTCAATGTCATACTGGATTGTGCCGGACCTTTTATGCTGAGCCGCGCTTACGAGCAGTACCACAACAAAGAGGAAGTAAGGATACTGGAGCATGACATCCTCTATCCCTTGATTAAAGATACCACGGGACGATTACGTCCTGAAGATGCACATAACCCGGCCTTACTGCAAAATGCTTATGCCATACACCATTACTGGGGCTCCTGGTGGCATTAATAGTTCTGTGCATCAGGGCCGAGCAGGTCGATCATTGAGGCCGCCGGTCTTGGATGCCAGCGCATGTCGCTGGTATACTTGGGGCTGGTATTCCGGTCGTGCAATATAGAAACAAAACCTGCTGTATAATCATGCGCCACCACTTTCCTTACTTTGGACGACCATACAAACTGGTTGTCTTCCCCTACCTGTATATCGGGAAAAGGATTGCGCTCCCATAAGCTTTTCCGGTAAGCCATAGTAGCACCTGCCACCCAGGGCCGCTCCTGTTCGGGGTAAATATAAAGCCAGCCCAGGTTGCTGCCCGGTGCAAAAAAATTGACCTCGCTCAGGCCGCAGATATCGGCATCTTGCGAGGTCAATACCTGTATTTGTCTACTGATCCAATCCGGGGCATACCAATCGTCGTCGTCGAGATGCAGAATAAAATCGCCGGAAGCCAGGGAACAAGCATGATTGCGTTTGGCGCCCAGGGAAGAATAAGGCCCGGGGCCCTGATGGTATTGTATATTGCTGCCTTCGGGCCATAAGGGTTCCAAAGGATCGTTATTATCATCTAATATAAGCAGCTCTGCGCCGGGATAATCCTGGCGCAGGAAATATTGAACAGCCAGAGGCAAAAACGCACGCCTGGCCATTGTTGTAGGCATAATACAGGTAACTTTTTCCATAGTACCGCAAATATATTGCCTGTGGTCTTTAGAAAATCAAAAAGGCTTCTTTAAATGTCATTTGTTGAAAACTAAAACAGGGCCAAGGCGGCGTTATCCGGAAAATCGGTTTTATTTTTGCCATCATTATCCGCAGAAAGGAAGGATATACCGGGGGGATCTGTTCGTTGTCCGCAACGCCGCAGGGATGCACACGCAAGCAAGGCGCTACTTTGCCTTTAAACCACTCCCAAATGATTAAGACAATTGGGAGTGCTTATAGTCTATATGCAGTTAGTGGGTTAAATGCTATTGACCGTTCGCGTTGCGGCCCATCGTTAGCAATAAAATTTTAATCAATATATTGCAAAGGCATTATCCCTGTATGCGCCCGATAATATATCCCTGTCCTTTTTACAAAGCCCCGTCTTATACATGGAGAATTATAGCATCGTCCTTTTTCTACTGGCCATCATGATCGGTCTGTCGGCCCTGGCCGATAAGATCAAGCTGTCCTACCCGGTCCTGCTGATCGTAGCCGGTATTGCTATAGGCTTTATTCCCAGCATGCCGGTGATCGAGCTGAATTCCGAAGTCATTTTCCTGATCTTCCTGCCCCCTTTATTGTACGATGCCGCCTTCAATATTTCTTTTACTACCTTCAAAACCCATATCAACACCATAGGTACCCTGGCTATCGGTCTCGTATTCCTTACTGCTATAGGCATAGCCGTTATTTCCCATTATATGATCCCCGGCATGAGCTGGCCTTTGTCTTTTGTGCTGGGCGCCATACTGGCCGCTACCGATGCTGTAGCAGCCATTAGCATTACCAAAGGCCTGGGCTTATCCCATTCCACAACTACCGTACTCGAAGGGGAAAGCCTGGTCAACGATGCTTCGGCCCTGGTAGCCTATCGCTTTGCCGTAGCCGCCGTTACCGGCACCACCTTTGTATTGTGGAAAGCCAGCCTTCAATTCCTTTTGCTGATGGCCGGCGGCTTCCTGGTAGGCCTCGTAATGGGCAAAATCCTTTCCTTTATCCTCTACAGGGTACAACATAACATTATGGTTACCCTCAGCTTTATGCTGCTGATGCCTTTTGTCACCTATCTTACGGCAGAGGCTTTTCATGTATCGGGAGTTATTGCGGTAGTAGTGCTGGGGCTGGGCATTTCGCGCTTTAGCAACAAGATATTTCCCGCGCATATCAAGCACCAGTCCAAAACCATTTGGGATATGATCCTATTCCTGCTCAACGGCCTCATCTTTATCCTCATCGGCCTGGAGTTTCCTTATGTAGCCAGGAGCATCGACAAAAGCCTGATACTGCCCTATATCGGCTATGCTTTTATCATTACTATTGCAGCGCTTATATTGCGTATGGGCAGGGTATTCCTCCAAAGGATCAACCTGCAACGTGCCTTTCAGAAAAAGAAAGGAAAGATAACTGAAGAAGCATTACTTAGTTTCCAGGACAGCGTTATCATAAGCTGGTCGGGCATGCGCGGTATCGTATCGCTGGCCATAGCGATCGGTCTGCCGGTAACGCTGGATGACGGCACCGCATTTCCCCAACGCAACCCGATCATCTTTATATCAGTGGTCGTGGTATTGCTTACCCTTATAGGCCAGGGCCTTACTTTGCCCTGGATCGTGAAGACCCTGGGCCATCGTAAACGCTGATCTTTCTCCCCGCCCCCGGCAAGGGTAACGTTTATTTTAGGAATAACACCCCTCGTATGCATGCCTTAAAGCAATAAGGCCGATACCTCGTTTGGGGTTATTATAAATCTATTCCTGAAACATTTCGCTAACAATCATGCATAAATAATTAAATAATAATTAATAGATAAAATTGCATGGTTCAGTTTTATTTATCAAATTGCCGCCCTAAACCCTAAACTTTTAAAAACCATGCGTAAATCAACCCTGCTCATCGCCACGATCGCGATGGCATGCACCAACGCCCAAGGACAGATCGCCCCGGCTTACGGCACTGAAAACATTTATCCCGGACCGGAAACAGGCGCAGTCAAACGTACCGTACACACCTCCTGCTACAACAGGCCTGGCCTTATCGAAGGGCAACCTTATGAACTGCAGGCCTGGGCCTGGAATGGCCAGCATTTCGGTTCTTCCGCGGGCATTGCCTGGCGGCATACGAATGCTGCCAGCGAAGCAACCAGCCAGGAAGGTTATATCCCCGCCGGAACCAACGGTCTGCCCGATGGCGCACTCGATATAGAAGTGGCCATGTACAAAGGCATAGAATCGCAACCTTACCTGATCGCGGCTTATTACAAACAAGATCCTACAGGCCTCACTTCCGGGCATTACTTTAATACCTATAAGTGGACCTCTTCGGGGCTGCTGCTGGAAACTGTGCAACAGATATCTACAGCACCTGTCTATGGCCGTATCAGCATCGATGCCCACAGGGGTTATGGCGTAGCCATCGTATGGCAGGACAAGGATAAGATCAAGATAATGACCGGTCTTTCCAGTACCGGGACTATGGAGTTTAGCCATGATATCCTTGTAGCCAATGCCATTGGTGGCGTAACGCCCGATGTTGCTTTTGCCCATTACGACGATATCCTGTACGTCAAAATCGCTTATATGACACAGAACGAGTTCAATCCCGCTGCCGGCGTTATCCACGTGGCCGGTTATAAGTTCTACAATTTGCAGGAACTGAGTAGCAGTGCTGTAAATTTTGTACAGGAAGATGTACAGCCGGTCAGCAGCTTTACACCGCCCAACCATTCCGGCACCTATAATGCCTATAGCCTGCAGCTGGACTGCCCCGATCATAGCCAATCCAATCATTGGTCTTATGTATATAGGGATGCAGACCACATACGGGCGCGTACACGCAATGGCAGCGCCACTTATTCGACCACGCTCGATGGCATAGCCCCCATCAATAACGGAGAGAGCAGGTATCCGACCCTGGCCTACAACGGCGACGACAGCCATATCCTTTATGGCTGGTATTTTGAAAATTTTCTGGCCGCTCAGGGGGGGTATATAGCCGCCACTGCCGATCTTAATGGCACTCCTTCCTCTTATATGTATGTGGCTAATGCTTCAACCGGCTTTTCGGGTACACCCGTTATGACCTTCAATAAAGAGACAGACGGGACGGGCCAGCATTTTTGTGCTTTCCCCATGATGGACAATACCGGTTATTACATGGTAACCAAAACCAAACCCGATGCGGCTACCAACTTCAAACCTGCGCCGGTTTCGGTTAAGGAAACCTCCCTTGCTGCTGCGCGCGTAATGGCTTATCCCAGTCCTTTCCAGTCGGGTTTCCAGCTCCTGGTCGGACAGGACAACAACATGCAGACCTACAGCCTTACGCTGTCCGGTATACATGGTAAAACAATCACACAGCTCAATGGCCGTCTCGCGCAGATCAATACGCAACTCGGCAGTATCGGGCCTAAATTGCCGCAAGGCTGTTATGTACTGGAGATCAGCGGTGCAGGCATTAAAGAAACGTTGAAAATCGTGAAGCAATAAATACACCCGCTATTTATTGTTCCCCTTACGACAAACCGGCACTTGCTTCAAGTGCCGGTTTCTTTTAATCTTTTCTTGCCGCGCCGCAACGGCTGGGCATTTGATAGGAGAAGGTCATAAAGAAAAACGCCGTCACAACCTCATGCAGCACTCGCTATAACGGCCCTTAGGAAAATGGCGTTAAGAAAATGGTTTGACGGGCGGTTAAAAAATTTTTACTGTTTGAGTCTCCAAGACGAGTTTAAAAATTTTCAGCCTGTCAAGCCATTTTTAGCCTATTTTTCTACAGGCCTTGATTTTTTGGTTCTTTTCCATCAAGGGAAAAGAACATAGAAAATAATGTGTCATTGGCAGTATAGCTTGTATGCGGCATTCAGCGTCCCATCGCGGCATACTCCAGGCATTCATCGCGATCAGGATTCTTCGGTTGCTCCGCAGACCTCAGAATGACGCGGTTTAAGGTTACTACCAGGCATAACATCGGTCCGCGGCATCATCCTGTAGTACTTATTTTTATCCTATTGAATGAAATTTACGAAGCATATATAACTTGCCTTGTTTTCTCCTGAATAGCCGGTTTAACACTCCCGCTTCTGATCTTTATATTGTTCAACAAATGCTATGGCATCCCGTAAGTTCGTTGGGTAGGACACATAATTATCCCCGCTCTTTCGGCTGTATTCATTGGAACCTTCCTGGTAAATATGCTGGAAATAAAAACCATTTTCAATCAGGAACTGGACTACCCGCCAGCCATTTTCATCCGTCTTTTTCGGTGGTCTAAATCGATGAGGCAAAAGGATCATGGCCTTGCCACATTCCGGGCAGGGATAGCTTAAGCCCAGGCCGGGATCGAAGGCCCGGTTCAAACTCAATTTACAATCCAAACACACTTTTTTATGTCCCATAGTTTTTATCCAATGTGTAAAGGTAGTCAGAAGCATCAAAGCAGGCGTGATAATCCTGTATGAAGTCATTACCAGGGATCACTTTTTCAATATGCCTGCCAATCCGCTATCTTTGCTGCCGGTAGTCCATTCCGTATGATCCATATCCTTATTATAGAAGACGATGAACGCATTGCCCAACTGGTACAAAGGGGCATGGAAGAGCAAGGCTACCGCACGATGCTGGCCTATGACGGTCTTTCGGGCAAAAAGCTGGCCCTGTCCCAGGACTTCGACCTCATCATTACCGATATCATCCTGCCCAAGATGGATGGCCTGGACTTATGCAAAGAGGTACGATTGCAAAAACCGGGCATCCCCATCCTGATGCTTACCGCCCTGGGCACTACCGACGATAAGGTAGAAGGCTTCGATGCCGGCGCCGACGATTACCTCGTAAAGCCTTTCGAGCTAAGAGAGTTGCACGTACGCATCAGGGCGCTGCTCAAAAGAAATACCGGCAACACTCCTGTCCATGGCTTTGTATTGAAATACGCCGACCTCGAGCTGAACCTCCATACCAAGATCGTGAAGCGGAACAATATAGAAATTTCACTGACGCCCAAAGAGCTGAAATTGCTGCAATACATGATGCAAAACACCGAAAGGGTTTTATCGAGGACGGAGATTGCAGAGCATGTATGGGACACCACCTTTGATACGGGGACAAATTTTATCGATGTTTATATCAATTACCTCCGCAAAAAAATAGACAAAGACCACGAAGTAAAGCTCATCCATACCAAACCCGGACTGGGTTTCATTTTCAAAAAAGACTGAGCATGCAGATCAAGACCCGGCTCACCCTGTTGTTTACCGCATTGGTAGCTGCCTTATTGCTCGCCTTTGCGTTAACGGTCTATTTTACTTCGGCCGATACGCGGGAAGATGAGTATTATAAACGGTTACAGCAGCAGGCTGCCACCAAGGCCAATTTGCTGTTCGATACCAAAGTCGCCCCCTCCGTGCTGCAGCTCATTTATAAAAAAGCCCCCAACGCCTTATTCCAGGAAGAGGTAGCCATATACGACACCAGCTTCCATTTACTGTACCACGATGCGGTAGAGATCGATAAGGTAAAAGAAACCCGGGATATGATCGACAGGATCATTTCCCGGAAGGAGATCCGCTTTTACCTCAACGATGTACAGGTAGTGGGCTTTGTGTATGAGCACAACGGGAAATCCTATGTAGTAACGGCTGCTGCCAAAGACGAGTATGGCCTTACCAAGCTCGCCGATTTGCGCAATACGATTATCATAGCCTTGCTCGTTTCCGTTGTCATTATCTTTTTTGCCGGCTTGTTCCTCGCCAGGAAATCGCTGCAACCCGTATCTTCCTTGTTGCATAAGGTAAAAGAGATTACTGCCACCCACCTCGACCTGAGAGTAGACGAAGGCAACCGTAAGGATGAGATCGCGGCGCTGGCCATTACTTTTAACGAGATGCTTAACCGGCTCGAGCATTCTTTCGACGCCCAAAAGAGCTTTGTATCCAACATATCCCATGAGCTCAGAACGCCCCTCACCGCTATGCTGGCCGAGTTGCAACTGGCCGCAGGCAAAGAGCGGAGCAATTCCGAATACCGGCAGGTAATCGAACATACCATTTCCGATACGCAAAAGCTGATCCGGCTTTCCAACAGCCTTCTCGACCTGGCAAAAGCCAATTACGACCAGACCGAAATCTCCTTTAAAAACATCAGGCTGGACGAAGTGCTGCTCGATGCCCGGAACGAAGTGCTGCATCACCAGCCTTTATCCAGGGTCGATATCGTATTTGACCATGAGATCGAGGACGATAAATTTATTTCGGTCAAAGGCAATGCCTATCTTTTGAAAGTCGCATTCATCAATCTTATCGAGAACGGTTGTAAATTTTCGGAGCAGAACCAAAGCACCATCTTTATTGCCTATGATGAGCACAACACCATCCTGCGTTTTTCCGACCAGGGCATGGGTATCGCACCCGAAGACCTGCCTCACCTGTTTACGCCTTTTTACCGGGGCAGCAACAAGAAGTTAGTGGATGGCAACGGCGTAGGTCTCTCCCTCACCAAAAAAATAATAGACCTGCACCAGGGCCGTATAGCCGTTAGCTCCATAAAGAACAAAGGCACCATCTTCACCCTTACCTTCCCGCATACCTGATCTCCAGGATCACCAGATGCGGGCAATCATTTGTTCTAATTATTTTCTAATCACATTCTATCGGGTCTCTAACCGCCTGCTTCGGAAGGCCGTTTTACTTTTGCGCTGCCAAGGCACAAAGCATTTGCCGGGGCATACCTTTTAGCGTTTAATTCCAGATACAATGATCCTGAAAATGTTTGCTGCGGCGCTGTTTGCCGCAACCAGTATCCTATGCTGCAGCTGCCGTCAACAGCAGGAAGAAGGGGCAACCAACAGTTATACCCTCCGGGGAGATACCCTTATCCTCGCGGCCCATAGTCCTCTGAAGGCAAAGCTGAAAACGCTGGTGGTGCAGGAAGCGCCCTACAGCCGGGAGCTGACGACAGCCGGCATCGTAAAAGTGATACCAACGCAGTATGCCGAAATTGCACCGCCCTTCAAAGGCAGGGTGAGCCGTGTATACCTGCAGCTCGGCATGAAGACCGATGTCGAAACACCTTTATTTGAGATCAGCTCTCCCGATTTTATCGAGGCACAAAAAGTTTTTTTCCAGGAAAAAACACAATTACAGCAAGCCGAAAAAACCCTGAAGCGGGAACAAGACCTCGCGGCCAACGGCGTGGGCACACAAAAAGACCTGGAAGAAGCCCAGACCAGCTACGTCATAGCCAGGAAAGAATACGAGAACACAGCTATCGGCATCAGAATATTCAAAGCCGATCCCGCCAGGCTTTCCATGGGACAGGCCCTCGTGGTCCGCTCGCCGCTTAAGGGCGAAGTAATCGAAAACAAGATCGTGCTGGGACAATTCATCGGGGATGATGCCGCCCCTGTGGCTACCGTGGCTTCGCTTTCCAGGATATGGATCGCAGGCCAGGTCAAGGAAAAGGACATCCGCTTTATCCAAAAGTCCGATGGCTGCCATATCGAAGTACCCGCATTACCGGGCAAGCAGATCACGGGCAAAGTATATCATATAAACGAGATCGTGAACGAGGCCAGCCGCAGCGTAGAGGTGCTTATCGAAGCAGACAATACAGACCGCGCCTTAAAACCCGGCATGTATGTAACCGTCCACTTTGCCGCTGTACCGGCTACCGCTATCCTTATTCCAGCCAAAGCCATATTGCAGCGGGAAGAGCAGAGCTTTGTTTTCGTGGAAACGACGCCGGGCAGGTATATCAGGCGCAACGTAATCCTGGCGGGCACACAAGGCGACAAGGCAGTTGTACAATCGGGATTAAAGCCAAGCGAGCATATCGTCGGCGAAGGCGGGTTCTACCTGCTTGATGCCCGGTAAATCTTATCCTTATAACACACCCAATCCTGTTTGTTTTATGAAGCAACTCATCCTTACGACCATAAGGAAACGATGGCTTATTGCCGTCCTGTTCCTGCTCCTGGCTCTCTTTGGCTATTACTCCTGGCAACAGCTATCGGTAGAAGCCTATCCCGATATTGCCGACGTTACTTCCCAGGTGGTAACGCAGGTACCGGGGCTGGCCGCCGAAGAAGTAGAACAGCAGATCACGATCCCGCTCGAACGGGCGCTCAACGGTATGCCGGGCATGCACGTGATGCGCAGCAAAAGCACCTTCGGGCTTTCCATGATCACCCTTGTATTTGAAGATGGCATCGACGATTACTGGGCCAGGCAACGGATCACCGAACGCCTGGGCGATGTAGCGCTGCCTTATGGTGCCCAGCCTGGGCTCGACCCGCTTACCTCTCCCATCGGCGAGATATACCGCTATATCATCGAAAGCAATAACCATGACCTGAGGGCGCTTACCGATCTCCAGAACTGGACCATTATTCCCCGCATCAAGCAGGTAGCAGGTGTGGCCGATGTTACCAATTTCGGGGGCATTACCACGCAATACCAGGTAGCGATCGATCCCCGCAAGCTGGAACAGTACAGCCTCTCTCTGTCCGATGTACAAGCGGCTATCAACAACAACAATGCCAATGCAGGAGGTAGTGTGCTTGACCGGGGCGATATGAGCTATGTGATCAGGGGCATGGGCCTGATCAAAAAGCTGGAAGGCCTGGGCAACATTGTCGTGAAGTCGACAGAGGGCGTGCCTGTTTTCCTGAAAGACCTGGGTACGATCCAATACGGTAACCTGGAACGAAAAGGTATCCTGGGCTATACCGATCGTAAGGTAGACCACAGCGAGGGAATAGCCGGTATCGTGCTCTTACTTAAAGGGCAGAATCCTTCCCGGGTGCTCGGTAATATTCATGTGGCCGTAGCCGATCTCAACCAGCATATCCTGCCCCCGGGTGTACGGATACGGCCTTACCTCGACCGCAGCAACCTGGTGGAAACGACTTTGGATACCGTATCGCATACGCTCCTGGAAGGCATTGCCCTGGTTATCGTAGTATTGATCGTATTCCTCGGCAACTGGCGCGGGTCCTTGATCGTAGCCATTACCATACCCCTGGCGCTGCTTATCGCCTTTATCCTCATGCACCTCACCCATATCCCGGCCAATCTGCTTTCGCTGGGCGCTGTCGATTTCGGGATTATTGTAGATGGCGCCATTGTAATGCTGGAAACCATTTTAAAGAAGCGGGAAGATCATCCCTACGAAACGTTGCAGGAGACCGCTATAGGACAAAGAGCATTATCGGTAGCCAAGCCTGTTCTTTTTTCCACGATCATTATCATTACCGCTTACCTGCCGCTTTTTTCGTTTGAAAGAGTAGAAAAAAAATTGTTTACGCCCATGGCATTTACAGTGGGCTACGCCCTGCTGGGTGCATTGGCAGTAGCTTTACTCCTGATCCCAGGCCTGGCCTATACCCTATACCGCAAGCCCCGGAAGCTCTATCACAACAAATGGTTGGAACGATTGACCAGGGCCTATGACAACAGGATCAAAAAGATCATGCACCAACCCAGGCGGGTGTTTATCCCATTGACCCTGGTGCTTGGCGGCGCCCTGGTACTTTCCATTACCGTAGGCAAGGATTTCCTGCCTCCGCTCGACGAAGGCTCCATCTGGCTGCAGGTACAGCTACCACCGGGTATCTCTTTACAGAAATCCAAAGAAATGAGCGACACGCTGCGGCAACATACGCTAAAGTACCCCGAAGTAACTTATATGATGGTACAAGCAGGTCGCAACGACGATGGCACCGATCCCTGGACCGCTTCCCACTTCGAATGCAGCATCGGTCTTAAGCCCTATAGCCAATGGAAAAACGGCAGGTCTAAAAAAGACCTGATCAGCGACCTGGCCAGGGAATACGCCGCCATGCCGGGTTATACCGTTGGCTTCAGCCAGCCCATGATCGATGGTGTGATGGATAAAATAGCCGGTGCCCACAGCGAGCTGGTGGTAAAAGTTTATGGCGATGATTTTAAAGAAATCCGGCATATTGCAGAAGGTGTATTGACGGTGTTGAGAACCATCAAAGGCGCTGCCGACCTGGCCATTGACCAGGAGCCGCCCTTACCCCAGTTACAGGTATCGGTCGACCGGGATGCCATAGCCCGTTACGGCATCAATGTAAATGATGTAAGCGAGCTGATAGCAGTGGCCATAGGCGGTAAGGCAGTATCGCAGGTATTCGAAGCCGATAAAGTGTACGATGTTACCTGCCGCTACGAGGAAGAAAGCCGCAATACGCCCGATAAAATCGCTAACCTTATGCTAAGCTCCGCTACAGGGGCCAGGATACCCTTATCCCAGGTAGCCACCGTAAAAACAGCCACCGGTGAAAGCACCATCACCAGAGAACAGAACAAAAGACACCTTACCGTAAAGCTCAACTTACGCGGCAACGACCTGTCTGCATTTTTGAAAGAAGCACAAGCCAAGATCGAACAATCATTGCCATACGACCATGCAAAGTATCGTATTCAATGGGGCGGCCAGTTCGAGAACCAGAACAGGGCCTATGCCCGGCTGGCCGTCATTGTACCCTTGGCATTGGCGATCATGTTCCTTTTGCTTTATGCCGCCTTCGGAAAATTCCGGCAGGCAGGACTTATCCTCTGTGTCGTGCCCCTGGCCCTGTTTGGCGGTATGCTGGCGCTTAACGTTCGTGGCATGACCTTGAATGTATCCTCGGCCGTAGGTTTCATCGCGCTGTTTGGCGTCGCCATCCAGAACGGGGTAATACTCATCGCACACATCAATGAGCTGCGCAAAAAAGGACATGGCTTGCTGCAAGCTGTATGCGAAGGCGCCAGGCACCGTTTCAGGCCGGTATTGATGACCGCTACCGTAGCCGCCCTGGGCCTGCTGCCCGCCTCTATGGCTACCGGCATAGGCTCCGACGTACAAAGGCCCCTGGCAACAGTTATTGTGTATGGGCTATGCGTGGCTACCATTATTACCTTATTTGTATTGCCAGCCTTATATTATTTGCTCGAAAATAAATGGGGTAAACATGATTACGTGATAAACCATGAAGCTTAAACAAGTAATGTATCCATTAAAACACAGCATATGTCTCATCCCTATACTTACACCTGCAGCGCTATACTATTGCTTTTACTCCTGAGCAGTGTACAAGGCCGGGCACAAACAGACACTTTAATCGTCTCCGAAAAAGTAACCCTTAGCCAGTACCTGGGCCTGGTAGGCAGTCATAACCTTAATCTCGCTGCAGCCCGCTACCAGGTGAGCATTGCCGAAGCTGCGATAGAAAGCGCAAAGGTATTTCCCGACCCGGAGCTGAGCATCGGCGCCTACGACAACCAGGAAGCGAAGCTACATCTTGGCAGGGGCTACAATGCAGGGATAAGCGCTACTGTGGAATTGGGTGGCAAGCGCAAGGCAAGGACTGCCTTGGCCAATAGTCAATGGGAGCTGAGCAAGGCACAGTTCCAGGACTACCTGCGCAACCTGCGCGCCGATGCAGTACTGCAGTATTTCAATGCCATGCTGCAATACCATTTGCTGCAGGTACAGCAGAATGCTTATCGCAGCATGAAACAATTGGCCGATGCCGATGCCATACGATTTAAGCTGGGTGCAATCACGGCAACAGATGCGAAACAATCCGGGCTGGAAGCGGGCAACCTGCTGAATGACCTGTTGCAGGCAGAGGCCGACTGGAAAGCATCCTTGCTGCAATTGGGCCTGAATACAGGAAGGGCAACTGCAGACACCCTGTTACTACCCATCGATAGCTTCAGCCATTTGTCCCGGAATTTTTCTTTACCTGCACTTATCAGCAATGCCTGCCAAGAACGTGCCGACGCCCTCGCCGCCCAGGCCGCCAGAACAGTTGCAGACAGGAGCTTACAACTAGCCAAGGCCAACCGCAGGATCGACCTGGGCCTTTCGGCAGGCCTATTATTTTCCGGGGTATCGACCAACGAAGAAGCCCCTACCCCGGCTTACCGGAGCATCAGTGCCGGTCTTTCCATCCCTTTGAAATTTTCCAATACCTATAAAGGAGAAATAAAGGCAGCCCGGTTCACCATCAAGCAAACGGAGCTGCAATACGAACAGGTATTGCTCCAGGTAGCAACAGAAGTAACCCAGGCTTATTTTCAATACCAAACAGCCGAGAAACAAGTACAGCAATTTCAAAGCGGTTTGCTGACTGCAGGTGAAGCCATACTGGAGGGCAAAATATACAGCTACAAAAGAGGCCAGACCTCCTTGCTGGAAGTATTGAATGCCCGGCGTACTTATAACGAAGTACAACGAATCTATTACCAGGCGTTGTATGGTTATGCCGCGGCATTGGTCGCCCTCGAACGCAGTGCGGGGATCTGGGATCTTAAATAGCCGCACTACTCAATCATAGGCCAGGTTGGATAAAATAAGGTCTGTTATATCAAAGCGGGGAAAATCACCTGTATTATTTAAAAGAATAACCAGGCTTTCGGTGTCCTCTTTCTTTGCAAAGATAGAATAGAAGCCGAAATCGGTTCCAGGATGATACACGATCCTGCTTTTTCCCGAAACAGCAAATTGTTGCTTATCCAGCATCCAACCATAGCCATAGTCAGCACTCCAATCCTTATAAGCGGCCCTGGGTTGGTACATAGTTTCTATAACAGTATCCGGTAACAGTCTGCCGCTGCGTATCCCTTTGTACCACAATAGTAAGTCATTGGCCGTGGCCGTAATGCCTCCGGCGCCTGCAAGATTGGTTACTGCATAATAAGGTTCCTCCCGGCCATATAAGAAGCCCGTAGCGGCATTAGCAGCATTGGCATCCCAGCCCAGGTAGGTATCCTTCATACCTAAAGGTCCGAATATCCTTTCCTTTAAGATCAGGCCAAAATCTTTTTGTTCTATGTATTCTGCCAGGTAGGCAAGCACCATATAACCGGTATTGGAATAGGCAAAGTGGCTTCCGGGCAAGAACTCCAGGGAGTCGCTGCAAAACTGTTTTATAATGTCTTTACGGGGCATTGGCCGCTTGACCAATGTTGCGAGATAGGTTGGATTGCTGGTGCAATTGGGCAGCCCGGAAGTGTGTGTTAGTAACTGTTCAATGGTAATTTCCTTATGCCTGTAACCAGGAAGGTAATTACCAATGGGCGCTTTTATATCAAGCTTACCTTCCTGTGCCAGTTGCAGTATTATGGTTGCAGTAAAGGATTTGGAAAGAGAGCCGATACGATAAGCTGTATTTTTAGTAGCCGGTTCTTTGCTGTCACTGTGGGCTTTGCCATAACTTTTGTCCAGGATAATTGCTCCTTTATGCAGTATCAATGCTGTACCATTGAACTGGTCTTTCCGGTAATAATAATTAAGGACCGAATCTATCCTTATTCTGTTCTCTTTGGGAAGCTTCGCTATATATTGCTGCACACGTTTCTTCAGGTTATATGTCTCATTGGCCGCCTGTATTTTCGCTACTACAGCGCTCACCGGAAAATCAGGGAGAACAATATTGTAGTCTTTCCAGAATGCAGTGTCCATAACAGCATCTTCATGTTCGATGAAACGGTTATTGCCCAGGACCGCATCATCCGAGAAGGGCATTTTCCGGCTCGTATCAATTCCGGTATTCACATAATCGACCAATACATCAGCTATAAAATCATATTGCTTTCTCCCGCTTTTTAATTGCAGCACTGTCTCATTTTTCACGTCAGACAATACCCACTTTGCCCCGCATTGCCGGTACTTTACGTTTAGTTCCTCTTTCTTCACCTGGATCGACATATCCATCAGCCGTAGCAAGGCCCTTGTCGGCAGGTCTCCATAACGATAATAAGCTATACCGCGGGGGCTAAGCTCATAATGGACCGCTACAATTGTTTTTTCCTGCTTAAGGATATAGATTGTTCCTTTATAGAGGGCATTTTTCTTCCCTTCTTTCTGATCAAATGTTATCTCATAAGCTTCCCGTCCTTCGTAGTTCACTATTCCCTGTAGCAGGAACTGATGGTCCCTGAGCCCGCTTTTTCCAAAGACCGGGTTATCTTTGATATTATCGACAATATCAAAGCCCAAAAGAAGATTGGGCTTTAAGCCCAGCTCAATTCCATGCGATGCTTGTTCGTCCTTTAAAGCCCTTACCTTTTCCAGCCTGAGCTGTCCTTTTTTATTTTCTCCATATCCGTAATGGAACACGTCAAAAACAGCCTCGGAAAGCTGCATATACTCCGTGCCTCTCTTCGTTGCCACCCTATAAAAGCCACGCCGTGTATGTCCGTCTGCAATATAGTTATCTGGTATTTTCCTGATCGCTTCCCTGATGATTTCGATTGGATTTTCTTCCCTGATAATGACTTCGGCTAAAGCGGCAGGCTCCAATGCCATTTCTATCGTTACCTTGTTACTTCCTGATAATTCTGCGGCAGCGATCACCCGGCTTTTGTATCCCAGCATGCTGAAACGCAGGCTATCCTTGTCTTTACCTGGAGGCAATGCCAGGGAAAAAAGGCCCTCTCTGTTGCTCACCGTACCCATGTTTTCGCTTGCGTCAATAATACTAACGCCTTCCAGGGGGTTCCCGGCTTCCTGGTCAACAACCCTGCCTCCTGTAACTACAGGCTGTTGGCCAAAAGAGATAAAAGGAAAAAATAAAAGAATAGCAATGGCAAAAAAAAGTCGGAGCAACATAAACTTGTTTTTCCTGAATCGCTGATGTCAGGAAAAAGTTACAGCTCATGCGCAGATATGATCTTTGCGCAAAAGAAAAGTCCTTCCTTCCAGGGCCGCCGAAAGATGTTTTTCTATCGTTAATTTATTTAAATGGCTTATTTTTCAGCTTTATAACGTACATTTGCGTTATAAAGCTAAAAACATAGCTATGAAATCATTGACGAAGGCAGAAGAGCAGATCATGCAGATCATCTGGCAAAAAGGGCGATGCCTGGTACGGGATATCGTTGAGGCGCTGGAATCGCCGGTACCGCAGAGTACGGTTTCATCGGTAGTACGCATACTGGAACGGAAAGGTTTTGTAGGGCATAAGGCTTATGGAAAAACACATGAATACTTTCCTTTGATCGCCAAACAGGATTTTACCAGGAGCGGTATCAAGTCCTGGATCAACAATTATTTCAGCGGCTCGCCCAGGCAACTGGTATCCTTCCTGGTTACAGAAGAAGAATTGAACCTCCTGGAGCTTGATGCTTTAAGGCAGCAATTAGAAAACATCAAGAAGGACAAAAGCCAATAAATAAACCATCATTTTAAACCCTGAGTTTATGGATTACCTGTTGAAAGTAACTGCCATCTGGGCTCTTTTCCTGCTGCTCTTCGAAGCGCTGTACAAGCGCAACAGGAAGTTCGGCGCCAATCGTGCTTACCTGCTATCCGCCATCCTTCTCGGGCTGTTGCTGCCCCTGATCCCACAGCCTTCTGGTATACCCGAACTGATGCCTGCAACACCGGCGGCGTTGTTCTCCGATCCTGCGCCGGTACAGCAGGCAGATAATCCCCTGGCCCCTGCTGCAATAACCACCGCGGCACAAACTCCCGACCTGGCTTTGCTTATGGGTATAGCCTATGGCCTAGGCGTACTGGTATTATGCAGCAAGTTCCTGGTGGAGCTATACAGCATCCTGGTGCTCATCCGGCGTAACCCGGTACATATCATCCATCGGCATAAAGTGATGGTGACCGGTAAGCTTCATGGTCCTTATTCCTTTATAGGCCTTATTTTCATAAGCAATCCCGATATATATACAACGCGGGAGCTGGAATACATTATACAGCACGAAGCCGCGCACAACACCAGGAAACACTGGGCCGATCTATGGTTTATCCAGCTGGCATGCATGGCCTTCTGGTTCCACCCGCTGATATGGCGCTACCGGTACCTGCTGCAGCTGCAGCAGGAGTACGAGGCAGATGCAATAGCGGCCAATGATGATCCTTATGCCTACGGCCATTTTCTGTTGCAGCAAACGCTTTTAAAGGGAACACCTTCTTTTGTCCATTCCTTTCATGCTTCACCTATAAAAAACAGGATCCATATGCTCAGCCAAAAACCACATGTAACCGGCAGTGACCGGAAGTATCTTTTGCTCATACCTGCCCTTATCGTTTGTACCTTCCTGATGACGAAAGCGGCAGCCAAAACAGAACGGGCATTGAAGCCCAACGAAACGGCCTTTAACGGCAATATATTCAGCTGGCGCGATACAGCTGTTACCGATGAAACACCAGCAACATCGCTCCCGGCCGGCAACAAAGCCAAAAGGCAAGTGATAACCGGCATGAACGGCGAACCCGTGTACACCAATGAATCGCTGAAACAGCCGGCTTCCTTTGGCACCGATAATATGTCCTATGTCGGGTATATCAATAAAGAGCTCAGGATGCTTACTAAAAATACACCCGATAGCCTGACTGCTGTAGGTATCTCCAATCTTGTTATTGATAAGGCAGGAAAAGTAGTATACTACGATGTACAATATTACAGGCCTTACGCGCAACACCAGGAAAATTTAAAATACCTATACCCTTTTGCCAAGCCGGAACCGGTGCTGAATGCGCTTGTAGACAAGATCATCAAGGAAGGCCCGGACTGGGAAACGGCAAAGATAAATGGCAAGCCGGCCAATAGCCTAGTTAGCTTTGCGGCAGGCGGCTGTTAGCATAGCAGTACATCATCCGCACCCATCTTTCTATCTTATAGGGAATTATTCATAAAGCAAAAATCCATCAGACCACGCATAGGCGTGGTTTTTTGCTATTAACAAGAATTTCACATTGACCATCGTTTAACTTTTGGCCCGGGCCGGGCTCTAAAGAGGAAACCATATTTTTCCAAGTACAAATTTGCCTTTGGCAATATAGTTATTGCCATACCCGAGACAAATCATCATGAACACTATCAACCAGAATTTATTTATGAAATGAAGTATTAAAAAATGATCATTTAAATGATCCAGACCTACGACACATGGCCATACCAAAAGTTATCTACCAGACATTCCACAGCGACCGCCTACCCTTTGTTACCCGGCAATTCATTAAGCTGATGAAATTCCGGAACCCCACCTATGATTACCAGTTTTACGATGATGAAAGAATTGATACCTTTATCCGCACCGAGTTTGACGACGAAACCTATAAAGCATACCAAAAGATAGATATCGGGGCAGTAAAAGCCGATTTTTTCCGGTATGCCATTTTATACAAGAAAGGCGGTGTGTACCTGGATATCGACGGCTATACCCTGCGCAACCTGGATAAGATGATCCGGCCCGGCGATCATGGCATTGTTACTCATGAAGGCAATCCCGGCCTGTATGCACAATATGCACTGGTATTTGCCGAAGGCCATCCCTTTCTAAAACGAACCCTGGAAAAAGTAATCGATAATATACAGAACAACCGCCATCCTCATAATGGTCACCAGATGACCGGCCCTACAGTATATACCGCTGCCATCAACGAATGCATTGCCGAGCAGGTCACGACAGACTACAGGATATGGGGTGTGGATTATAATGGCTTCCTTAATCCAAGGCATCCTTTACGGAAAAGGCTGTATCAGAAAGGGGAACACTGGCGGGAAGCGCAACAGCTCCGGCCCTTACTGAGAGCCGACTAAAGTTTCCTGACAAGTAACACCTCGATCAGCCCGCATCTTCATTCAGCCTGGAGGTTTCCCGGGTATCTTTCATGAACAGGTACACCAACAGGGAAAAGAAGATACACCCGGTAATATACCAGTAAAAAAGAGATTCATGCCCGATGTTCTTCAGCCAAAGAGCGATATACTCTGCCGAGCCGCCGAAGATCGCCACCGTTAAGGCATAAGGCAGGCCCACACCTAAGGCCCTGATCTCGGCCGGGAACAGCTCGGCTTTCACCACGGCATTGATGCTGGTGTAACCGCTTACGATCACCAGGGCAAACAACAATAGGAAGAATGCCGTGTACTGGCTGGAAGTATGACTAAGCGCCGTCAGCAAGGGCACTGTAAAGATAGTCCCCAGCAAGCCGAAGCCGATGAGCAGGGGGCGGCGGCCTATCTTATCCGAAAGCGCGCCGAATGCGGGTTGCAGGCAGGCAAACAACAACAAGCTTACAAAGGAAATGAGCGTCGATTCCCCTTTGGAAAGATGTACCGTATTGACCAGGAACTTTTGCATGTAAGTAGTATAGGTATAAAAAGCCAGTGTACCGCCAAGCGTAAGCCCTACCACGGTCAGCAATGCCCTGGGGTATTTCAACAGCTCCCTTATGGTCCCTTTACCAGTCTTCGCTTTTTCCTTTTGGCCCTCAAAGGCTTTCGTTTCGTCCAGATTTTTACGCAGGTATAATGCGACTAGAGACAATATGGCGCCAATGACGAAAGGTATCCGCCAGCCCCATTGAAGGAGCTGTTCTTCCGTAAGCAACAATTTTTGCAGCACAAGCTGGATGGCCAGGGCGATCAGTTGCCCGCCAATAAGCGTTACATATTGGAAGCTGGAGTAGAACCCTCTCCTGTTCTTACTCGCCATTTCGCTGAGATAAGTAGCCGACACGCCGTATTCACCGCCTACGCTAAGCCCTTGCAGCAGGCGTGCCGTGAGCAATAACACAGGAGCGACAATCCCTATCCGCTGGTAAGTAGGCGTAAGGGCTATAACCAATGAGCCCAGGGACATCAGCAATACGGAAAGGGTCATGCTTTGCTTGCGCCCCACCTTATCGGCAATGCGGCCAAACATCCAGCCCCCCAGTGGCCGCATCAGGAAGCCCAGCGCAAATACGCCGGCAGTATTGAGCAGTTGTGCAGTAGGGTTACTCTCCGGAAAGAAAGCCCCGGAAAAATAGAGAGCAAACGCCGAATAGGCATACCAGTCGTACCATTCCACGAGGTTACCGATAGAACCGCCCACAATAGATCTGAGGGTATGGCGCGATATTTTTTCAGAAGATGCTGTGGTATCGATAGCGTTTTTTTGTTCCATATTACTGCTTTCCTGCCTGTAAATGTATAACCGGATAGCTATATTACAACCAACAACTTCTGTTATGACGGATCCCCGGAAGCTACTCCGTTATTTTATCATGCTTTTTTAAGCCAACGCGTAGCCGGTTTATGGCAACGGCCAACCTTTCTACTTTTGAGGCTTCCTTTCTGGCCCCATAGATCCATTCTATGTAGTGCTTTTGCTCGCTTTCGGAAAGTGTATGAAAGAAATGAAGTGCCGCCGGCTCATCGTTGAGACATAACAGCAGCTCTTCCGGTATTTCCAGCACATCATGATCGGGATACAGGATAATGTGCACGGTATCACCGGCCTTTTTATTGATCTGTTTCCGAATAGCCGCTTTTACCGGCAGGAATAACCGGCCTTCCCCCATGGGCATGAGGTGGTGTTTGTGAATAGGATAATCATCAATACTGCCTTTTACCTTTTTCAAGCCGAAAGGGGCATGCTTATCCTGCAGTATCCCGGGAATAACGGCGTAGGTCCAGCCACCCTTTCCTTCAAATTTTTCAAGGCGGTATTTGTTATCGATCAATGGTTTCATGTAGCTTATTCTACGCCCGAAATTAAATAAGCGAAGGCAATACACTATAAGGTCATTTTAAGACCGAGGTCGACACCGATCATATAATTTCTCTGGGTGGTATAAGCCTTGGCAAAATCGCTGATCATATAGTACAACGATGAGCCCCCGAACAGGCTGACCTTGCTGCTTACTTTTCCTTCAAGATAAAGCGCCGCAGTGCCCCATACCGAGATACGGTTGTAACGGTTATCGAATGCAGTGGCTGACCAGGTGTTGGCTGTACTGTTGAATACAGATCGCGCACCGGTATTATATGTAGACAATATACCCAGGTAAGGCACCAAGTTTATTTTTCGGGAAGAATAAAACACATAGCCGGCCCTGAGCGGGATACCAATATGATTATAAGTGAGCCGTAGTTTGCCCGGGCCTGTAGCAAAGTGGGATAGCTCTCCGTCAAAATCCGTTCCAAACAGGAGGTTAGGCATCTCGTAACCTGTCCTCAGGTATTGCACGCCCGTCTCGAAACGCCAGTGCTTATGCTCGTAACCGATGCCGATCCCGGCATTGTAGCTTACTAAAGCCGATCTTTCGATGCTATTGCCTTTCTGGTCAAAGTAAGTGATGTTCGTGTTGATAGCACAGGACCCGATACCAGCAGCTGCTGCTATATAAGCGCCGTTTTGCGCGTGGGTAGCCACCAAGGCCATCCCGGAGATTAAAAGAGTGATCAGGTATTTCATAAAGTGTTTTTTGCGGACGCCATTTTGATATGGATCAATCAATGCTGCTTATTGTCCTGGATCGCGAATGTAGACACTTACTGCCGGTGTAATCAGCCCCGAAGACAAAATACTGGTTTTCGGGTACAGGCATCCATTTTAAGACGATATATCCCAGGGCTTCTTATTCTGATTATTAGCAAAATGAATATCGGTTCATTTTTTATTTCTTTTAACAAGGAAAATACTTTAGCTTTACCTTCCCCAAACAGCAACTACGGCGCAGGAAATGATCTGTAACACAATTAAACGAAGCGATAGCCGGAAAATTTATCATGCCTTATAAGGATCACTTTATAACTACCAACAGGATTAACCTTCACTTTATCGAGTACGATTGCCAGAAGAATAAACCGACCCTGATACTGCTCCACGGACTTACAGCCAATGCCCATGCCTTTGATGGCCTGGTACATCGTGGCCTGTCGGACCATTTCAGGGTAATAGCGCCCGACCTGCGGGGCCGGGGGCACAGCGACCAACCGGCATTTCAATATGGGCTGAAGCATCATGCCAAAGACATCCTGGGTATGCTGGACCACCTGGGTATCGAAAAGGCGATCATCGGCGGCCATTCTTTCGGCGGCTTGTTAAGCGTATACCTGGCCACCCATTTTCCCGAAAGAATCGAAAAGGTAATCATCCTTGATGCTGCTGCGGAAATGAATCCCAAAGTGCCCTATATGCTGTTGCCGATCCTGAAAAGACTGGACCGTACTTTTCCTTCTTTTGAACAATACCTTGATTACGCCAAGGCTTCGCCCCAAAACAATTTCTGGGATGAAGCTATGACTACCTATTACCGGGCCGATGTAAAGACATTGCCCGATGGCAGGGTAAGGCCTTATCCCAACCTGTCCAAAATGATACGGGTTTCGATCGGCGTAGCCAACCAGCCCTGGCGTTCTATCTTCAGCGAGGTAAAGCAACCCTCCCTGCTGATCAACGGCGCCGATATATACAATATGGGAGAGCCTATACTACCCGATTTTAAAGCAAAGGAATCGGTATCCCTTCTACCCGATGGCAGGTACCTCAAGGTAGATGGCAACCACCAGACCATGTTGTACGGAAGCGGCGCAGAACAGATCGTGAATGCTATCCAGGGCTTTGTACACGAAAAGAAAGCAGCTTAAGATACTTGCATACAGATACCATAGCACCGGCCATCGCAGAACTCGCGATGGCCGGTTTTTATTAGCATTAAAGAAAAGCAGCGGGAAAGCACAACAAAAATTTCATCCTTCCCAAAATGGATCGTGAGGACACGATCCATGGCGCATACCTTATAACGCATGGTCATGGTGAGCCGAGTCGAACCATGAGGAGCATGGCCATGCTGATGAGCTGTATTTTGCTCGCAGTGCCGCGGAGACGCAGTGGTATTCTTTTTAAAAGGAGGATATTAATTATTGCGCACAGAGGCACGGAGACACAAAGAAGGGAGGAATGAATGGGGCATAAATATTGTTCTATTTGTAGCGCCGTTGCATGCAACGGCGCTACTATTATATCATTAGGAATAATGGTGTTTTTTCTCGCCGGGGCGCAGCGGAATGGAGCAAATATACCTTATAACGAAAGGTCATGCTGAGCAGAGTCGAACCATGAGGGGCATAGCCATCTATTGCCACCAATGCGTATAGCGATGACTATTATCCAGCACGATACGTTCCCCTATTTGCGGGGTGATCACCTTTACTTTTAAGGCTTCGGATTGCTTCAGCACCCTTTGTATCGATTCGTCCCAGGGATGCGTAGCCAGGGCAAATTTACCCCAATGCACCGGGAACAATATTTTCGCTTTAAGATCGACGGCAGCCTGGGCCGTTTCTTCCGGCATCATGTGGATATTGGCCCAGTACACATTGTATTGCCCGTCTTCCAGTATGGCCAGGTCAAAAGGGCCGAAGCGTTCGCCTATTACTTTGAAATGCTGGTCATAGCCCGAATCGCCGCCAAGGTAAATGCGATAGCTGCCGGTTTCCAATACAAAGGAAGACCATAAGGTTTGGTTACGCTTAAAGCCCCTGCCCGAAAAGTGGCGGGAAGGTGTGGCTGTGAAAGCAGTATCGTTAGTAATCCTGGTATTTTCCCACCAGTCCAGCTCCCTGATCTTACCGGGCGGTATGCCCCAGTATTCCAGGTGTGCGCCTACCCCCAGGGAAGTAACGAATAGCTTTACCTTATCCTTCAACTGCATAATGGTTCCGTAATCCAGGTGATCGTAATGATCGTGGGTGATCAGCAATATGTCGATGGCCGGCATATCGGCAGCGGTATAGACATTGCTGCCGGCAAAAGCTTTGGTACCGGCATATTGCACCGGCGAGGTTCGTTCGCTGAAAACAGGGTCTACCAGTATATTGAGCTGGTTCACCTGTAAGAGATAGGAAGAATGCCCGAACCAGGTAAGCTCGGGTTGTGCCGAAGACGGCCTGGCCACAAGCTCCCTCTTAACCGAGGGCAGTATCCTGTCGGGTTGCTTGCGTTCATGTTTTCCAAAAAGAAAATCCCGGATCACCGTAAAGAGGCTTACACCTCCTGTAAGCTGCGGTGTCGACGACTGGTTCTGAAAGCTGCCTTTGCCGTATTGCGGCGAACGCTTTATCCGCTCCAGTCTTTCGCCCGAAGGGAGTTTACCAAAAGAAGCTTGCTGCATAAACAAAATAGTGATCAGTACAAGCACCGCCACTATTACCAGGATCAGGATCATGCTGTAAATTTAAAGAATGACAAAGTCTATCGTTTAACTATTTCCGCTGCGGCTTTTGGCCTTGCCTTCACGTGTATCGTTAGTCGCCACAAGCGGAGCCAGGCAGTAGCCTTTGCCCCGGCACCCCGCAAAAATAAGCGCCTGGCGGGATAACCCCAGGCCAGGCGCTATAGATTTTAATTACACATTCTTGCACAATAGTTGCAGGCTTCCCTTATTTATTGATTGCGGCAATACCCGGCAGTTCTTTTCCTTCAAAGAATTCCAGCATAGCCCCGCCGCCGGTCGATACATAGCTTACCTTATCGGCAAGGCCGAATTTATTAACCGCAGCTACGCTGTCGCCGCCGCCTACCAGGCTGTAAGCGCCCGATGCCGTAGCTGCCACTACCGCTTCTGCGATAGCTTTGGTACCAGCCTGAAATTTCTCCATTTCAAATACACCCATAGGCCCGTTCCACAAAATGGTCTTTGATTTTTTGATCACTTCACTAAAAGCCACAATGGCTTTTTCGCCAATATCCAGGCCCATCCAGCCGTCCGGGATAGCCGTATTTTCCGCCTTATCGGTAGCGGCATCTGCAGCAAATTTATCAGCAATAACGCTGTCTTCGGGCAGGTGAATGTTTACGCCTTTTTCTTTTGCCTTGGCCAGCAGATCCGTAGCCATTTGCAGGCGATCGTCTTCGCAAAGGGAATTGCCGATATGACCACCGTTGGCTTTAAAGAAAGTATAAGCCATGCCGCCACCTATAATAATATCGGTTGCCCTGTCCAGCAGGTTTTCGATGATCACGATCTTATCGGATACCTTGGCCCCACCAATGATAGCCGTAAAGGGTTTTTCGCTTTGATGCAGCACTTTTTCTCCGGCTTTTACTTCTGCTTCCATCAGCAGGCCAAACATTTTTTTATCGGCAGGGAAAAACTGTGCGATCACTGCGGTAGAAGCATGTGCCCTATGCGCAGTACCAAAAGCATCGTTCACATACACATCACCCAACTTTGCCAATTGCCCGGCAAAGTCTGCATCGCCTTTTTCTTCTTCTTTATGATAACGGAGGTTCTCCAGCAACAATACCTGGCCGGGTTGTAAAGCAGCAGCCTTCTCAGCAGCTTCTTCGCCCAGGCAATCTGCCGCAAATTGTACCGGCACACCCAATACCTGACCCAGGTGCTCCACGATACGGCTCAGGGAAAAATCTTCCTTCTTCAGCTCAGGCTTTTTCTCCATATCTTTTATCGGGCGTCCCCAGTGGCTCATCAGGATCACGCTGCCGCCATCCTGCAACACCTTCTTAATGGTAGGTACAGCCGCACGGATACGGGTATCGTCTGTTATTTTGCCCTCTTTAATGGGTACGTTAAAATCTACCCGGATCAATGCTTTCTGGTTGTTGAAGTAGTATGCGGCGAATTTACTCATAGATTAAAATTGTTTATTATCTTTTTACAGGATGCAAAAGTAGGGAAAGCCGCCGAAATACGCCTTCTTGCTTTCAAAAAGACGGGGCGCAATCAAAGTTTATTTACTTTTGGAGTCCCGGTAGTTTCATCCCAAAAGCCAGGTTCCATTATGTATTACAAAGGCCTTGCCTTATTTTTTCTCGCTTTTTATTGCTGCCTGCAACAGGCGGCAGCTGCCCCAAAAACTTACCAGGAATATGATACCACTGCGCAGGAGCTTAAGGACATACAGCGCGTGGTCGACGAGACCCTGCCCGATATCGAAGCTTTGCTGAAAAAGAACGGAACTTTCAAACCCTTTGCCGTGGTGATCCTTGCCAATGACAGCCTTGCCGAGATAGCAGTTAACGACACGGCCAAAGCCGGCTATACCGAAGACGATCTTAAGGAAGAGCTAAGCATCGGGGCCTTAAAAGGGCTGTATAAGGTAGTCGCTATCTTCTATGTCAGCCAGGTTACCGATCCCGCAACAGGTAAGCCCAGCAAGGCGGTAGCTTTGTTCGCAGAACATACCAACGACGACTTTGCCTATCTCTTTTATTATCCTTATAAAATATCTCCCCGCAAAGAAGTAATTTTCGGGAACAGCTTCGGCGACTTTGCCCCGCAGGTGATGTTCAAACCGGATTAAGCCTTCTGTCAAAGGCATCAATGAAATAACCAACCATCATAACGGGTCATAATAACGCAAACTATGTCTAACATCAATCTTATTATCGAAGAGCGCCCCAGGGATATAGGTAATTTCATGGTGGGCCGCCTGCTGCCCTTCCAAAGCAAGAGAATGGTCGGTCCCTTTATTTTTATAGACCATATGGGGCCGGCAAAGCTGAGCGAACGGGAAAACATGGATATACCGCCGCATCCGCATATCGGATTGTCTACCCTTACCTATTTGTTTGAAGGCAATATCATGCACCGCGACAGCCTGGGTACCGAGATCGAGATCAAGCCGGGACAAGTGAACTGGATGACGGCCGGAAGCGGTATCGTCCATTCCGAAAGAACGCCCGATTACCTGCGGCATGCCGATAAAGTATTACATGGCCTGCAGATATGGGTAGCCTTGCCCAAAGCCCTGGAAGATATGGAATGCTCTTTCTTTCATGCCGATGAAGACGAGCTGCCCCAATGGAAAGAACATGGCGTCACTTACCGCCTCGTGGCCGGTACCTATGCCGGGAAAGTGTCGCCGGTGCCGGTCTTCAGCCCTTTGTACTTTCTTGAAATAAAAAGTGAGACAGAACAAACCTTGCAGCTGGGTCCCGAACTTTATGGAGAAGCCGGCCTGTACATCCTGGAAGGCAGTGTAACCGGCGAAGGACATGACTTTGGCCCCAAACAACTGCTGGTAGCCAAAGACAGTAAGCTATGCACTTTTACCATGGCAGCCCATACTACGGTTTATATCTTCGGCGGGGAGCCTTTACCCGAAGAAAGGCTTATTTACTGGAACTTCGTAGCGACCGACAGCCAACATATCGAAGCCGCCAAAGAAAAATGGAAGGCCCAGGCCTTTGTACCAGTACCGGGAGAAACCGATTTTGTACCCCTGCCACCGGAATCCCCACACGCAAAACAAAAATAATATGGCAAAGATTACAGCAACTATAGGCACACAGCATTACCGTACCGAAATCAAAACGGAAACCAATACGCTCCTTTCCGATGAACCCTTGAGCCACGGCGGCGGCGATCTTGGCTTTTCGCCCGACGAATTGCTGGCCTCGGCCCTGGGCGCCTGTACCAGCGCCACCTTACGCATGTATGCCGATCGTAAAGGCTGGGCCGAGCTAACCGGCGTACAAGTCGAGGTAGTCTTTAACCGCGGCACCGACCGCTCCTTTATCACCAGGGATATAGTGCTGGAAGGCCCATTGAGCACCGAACAAAGAGATCGTTTGCTGGATATCGCCAATCGCTGTCCGATACACCGTACCCTTAGCCATCCCATAGAGATCAATACTACGCTAAAATGAGCCGGGAAAACCTATTTGTATTATTTCCCTGTCCTCACTTTCTTTTTAGAAGAGAAATTTATATTTTAGCAGCCTAAAAAGTTTTATATGAAAAGAATGCTGCTTGTAGTTATTGTTGGCGTAGCGTTGTCCTCCTGTTCAAAGACTTACACTTGTACCTGCACATCGGTACAGCCCAACGGTACCGTAACCGATGTAACCACCAAATCGATTTCTGGTACCAAAGGTAATAGTGAGGAAAAATGCAAACAATTCAATAATGTAAACGCGAACATTACGACTACCTGCCTGCTCAATTAAGATACGGTACCCAAAAACTGTTTCCGGTTTATAGCCATAGTATTGCACTATGGCTATTTTATTTTTACTGAATACAAAAGTCAATAAATAAACAGGACTAGGAGTACGTACAAACTAAAAGACAACAAAAAGACATCATGAAAATTGCAGGAATTATGTATAAGTAGCTATTATTCTGTACTATTGCCTGTGTAGTTGAACAAAAAACACTCTCTATCCCCGGAAAAAATGAAGAAAGCAGAAATCGTATTGGTATTATTGGCGCTGATAGCTGTAGTATTAAGGTTATTATCCATTGAAGGAGGAGTGTTCTTATCTACCCTTTCCTTTGGCATCTTATCCTTTTTTTATCTGTTACTAGCCTTTTTACTCCTAAATAATATCCCGTTGAGGGGGCTTTTCAAAAAGCAAGCTTATCGAGATACGGGATGGAAAAGATTGCTTTGGGCCGTACTTACCGGCATTGTGCTGATGCTTGGTATTCCCGGAATACTCTTTGTGCTCAACCGATGGGAAGGAGCTTCACTTTTGATAAGAACCGGGGCTCTTCTGTTACTCTCTGTTTTCGTCATTAGTCTTATCCGGTATATTCCAAAACCCTCTCGTTATCACGCCGGTATTTTGATCCGGTCAGGTATTTTACTGTTGACAAGTATCCTGTTAATACTGTTCCGGTAATACCTTTGCAAAAGGCCGCAAAACCTGCTTAACTTTATTTTCTGGGATGAAACAACTGTTACAGCAAATCAGGCAATGCAAAGTATGTGAGGCGCAACTGGAACTGGGCGCCCGTCCCGTTGTTGCGGCAAGCCCGCGAAGCAAGATCATTATCGTAGGCCAGGCGCCCGGCCGTATCGTACACCAGACAGGCATTCCCTGGAACGATAAAAGCGGCCATACGCTGCGCCAATGGCTGGAGATAGACGATACCCAGTTTTACGATACCGATTTGTTTGCGCTGATGCCTATGGGCTTTTGTTTCCCGGGAAAGGGAACCAATGGCGATATGCCACCCAGGCCCGAATGTGCTCCGCTTTGGCACCAAAAGCTACTGGACCGGATGCCTCATGTGCAACTGATCCTGCTGATAGGCCAATATGCCCAAAACTATTACCTGGCCGGGAATGCCAAAGCGACCTTAACGGAAACAGTACGGCATTTCCGGGATTACCTCCCCCTTTATTTTCCCTTACCTCACCCTTCTCCCAGGAACAATATCTGGCAGGCCCGCAACGCGTGGTTCTCCGAGGAATTGTTGCCCCAACTCAAAGTAGCAATAAGCCGCGTTTTAGGATAGCTTCCGATCATGATCACGTTAAAGAATAGTAAAATATTTTGTTAGTAAATAAACGTTTACTTATTTTTGTATTCTTATTGCTCAAATATGCGACCAAGAAGTTTAGAAAAAGAAGAAGCTATCCGGAACATTGCATTACAGATCATCCAGGAAGAAGGCCTGGAAAACCTGAGCATGCAACGACTCGCCAAAGCAGCCAATGTATCGCCCAGGACCATTTATTTAAAGTATGAGAACAAGGAAGACCTCCTGGTCAAGCTTTTTATAGAAACCGTTCTCAGCGCTTACGAGCAGGCAGTCCTGGAAGGGTTTTCGGAAGCGATGGATTTTGCTGCCGGCGTAAAAAAAATATGGACGAATACTTTTCATTATTTCAAAAACAACCGGCATGCCTTCGCTTTAATGCAATACGGCAAATCGTCGCCCTTGCTTAATAAAGCTTTCCGGGAAAAGAACATCAAAGAAGGTCAGTTCTTTGCTCCTGTTCATCGCTTCATAAAAAGGCACGTTGCTGCAGGTACGATCAGCGACCTTCCCAGAGAAGCACATAGGGCTTTATTATTCGCCCCGGTATTCGACCTGGTCAATGAGTACTTTGAAAGCAAGGAAAAAAGCAAACAGGTCATTACCGAAAAAGTATTGTTGGCCTGCTGCGATGCCGCTATCCGGGGCTTATTGCTGTAAATCATTTTTTCAACGGACAAATAAAAGATCATGAATAACCTTAAAAATAAAGAGATAGCGATAGTGGGTGGTGGTCCCGGAGGATTAACCCTGGCAAGGCTTTTGCAATGCAAAGGCCTCCGGGTACATGTCTACGAAAGGGACATCAGCAAAGAGGCACGCGTACAAGGCGCTACCCTTGACCTGCATGAAGAATCGGGATTATTAGCGCTGGAAAAAGCCGGCTTGATGGATGCCTTTAAGGCCAACTACCGGCCGGGCGCCGATAAAATGCGGATCGTGGATAAGCATGCACGTATCCTGCACGATGAAGGCATCGATGGTAAAGAAGAATTATTCCGGCCCGAGATAGACCGCGGCCCCCTGCGAAAAATACTGCTGGATTCCTTACTACCCGGTACGGTTATCTGGAACAGCTTCCTGACGGCCCTGGTGCCGGTTGGCGATTCCTGGAGGCTCGAATTCCAGGATGGCAGCACTGCCCTTGCCGATATGGTTATAGCCGCAGATGGCGCCAATTCCAGGATACGTCCCCTGATCACTTCCCTTAAACCCACTTACTCGGGGGTTACCATTGTAGAAGGCGCGGTGTATCATGCCGCAGAAGCTGTGCCCCGTTTATACGAGCTGTTACAAGGCGGGAAGATATTTGCCCTGGGCAATGAACGCACCTTGATCCTGAGCTCCAAAGGCGATGGCAGCCTTGTATTCTACAGCGGCTGTAAAACGGAAGAGCACTGGCACCGGGATTGCGGGATCAATTTTGGCAACAGGGACCAGGTACTGGCCTGGTTCCGGCAGGAATTCCCCGGGTGGGATCCGGTATGGGAAGACCTATTCGACAAGACAACATTGCCGCTGACATTACGTCCCCAGTATTGCATGCCGCTGGACCAGACCTGGACAGCCTTGCCCAACCTGACCATGCTGGGCGACGCCGCCCATGTAATGCCACCCTACGCAGGTGAAGGCGTGAACATGGCCATGCTGGATGCCCTGGAACTAAGCGATTGCCTCTGCAATGAAGCTTATCCCGACTTACAAACCGCCATTGCTGCCTATGAAAAGCAGATGAATGCACGGTTCGCGGAAATAGGTAGCATTACGATGGAGCAGACACATTCCCTGCATTCGCCCGAAGGGCTTTCGGGCATGTTACAGATGTTTGGCCAGCCTGAATAAGGACACCCTGCATTGACGCAAACAGCCTCTTTTTTGTCCGGCTTTACCCCTGTACCCCGGAAACGGAATGCCTACTTTTGATTACAGGAAAAGACAAAAGAGATTTATGGAAGCGTATCAGAAAGTGTACCTGTACCGGCGTATCGTGCAGGCCAAATGTTTTATCGACAACAACTATGCCAGCCCCATCGATGTAGGCAATATTGCCGATGAAGCTTACTTTTCCAAGTTTCATTTCATCAGGCTCTTCAAAAAAATATATGGAAAAACTCCGCACCAATATTTAGTCGCAGTACGCATGGACAAGGCCATGCAGCTGTTACAAGCGGGTAAACCTGTTTGGGAAGTTTGCCTTGCAGTGGGCTTCGAAAGCCTGGGCTCATTCAGTGTATTGTTCAAACGGTGCCAGGGTATGAGTCCCTCGGTCTACGCAGCACAACAACAAAGCCTCAAAGCCGCCATAGCCAGGAACCCGCTTGCCTTTGTACCTTCCTGCTTTGCTTATCAGCATGGCTGGATAGCAGATAACAGTCTGGAAGAAGTGCTTTAATCATGCACCGCAACGCTTATCAACAGGTCGCAAGAGGTTATTGTACCGGGGCAACACAGGCTACCATTTTATCGCGATCTTACCGGGAATACGGCCTTGCTGCAGCGCCTTGTGGGCTTCGGTTAACTGATCCACCGGAAAGACACGCCCTTCTAGCGGCTTCAACTCCCCTTCGTTGAACAATTGCACCGATTGCTCCATACAGCGTTGCACTACAGCAGGCTTATGATCGGCCAGCCGCAGCATATTGACACCGATAAGCGACTGGCTTTGCAACAGGAAAGGTGCAGGATGGTAAAAACCGAAGGACAATGCAAAAGAGATCATCGCAAAAATATTGTTGGCCTCATTGCCCTGTGAGCCACCGTAGCCTACCATACGCCCGCCCGGAGCCAGGTTCTTAATCCCTTTTCTCAGGTACGAGCCACCGGCCGAATCAAACATAACGTCTATCGCTTTCTTACCTTCATAAGCCTGGTATTGACTGAATATATCGCCGCGGGAACGATTGAGCACACCATCGGCTCCCAGTCCTTTTATGATCGCTTCCTTTTCCGTCGTGCTTACAATCCCGTAAGCACGTACTTTATGGCGTTTCACCAGTTGTAACAGCAAAGAACCCACACCACCAGCCGCAGCCGTAATAACCACCCGTTCGCCTTCGTACAGGCTGCAGGCCTCTTCGGCGCAATACCAGGCCGTAGCCGCCTGTGTAGCCAGCGAGAGCGCGGCACATAAACCGGTATCTTCTTTTATGCGCACCACGGCACGTTCGTCGGTAACAGCATAGCGGGCATAACCGCCAAAGCGGGTAAGCGCCGTAACGCGGTCCCCTACCCGATGTTGCGTTACTTGTTTTCCTATAGCCACAATACGACCGCAGACATCATAGCCCAATACGGCCGGTAAAGGGGGCGTATCGCGGTACCGGCCCTTAATAGCCAGGCCATCGGCATAGTTAAGGCCAAAGGCTTCGGCCTCGATCAACACCTCATGATCTTTGGGTGCCGGCACCGGGAGTTCTTTTACGGCAAATGCCTTATCTATGGCCCCGTTCCGTACCAGCACTACGGCAGGCATAGTTTTATTCATAGCTTATTTCCTTTTACATTTCCGGAGAGCGGGTAAAGGTATCGACTTCTGCCTGATTAAAATATTCTGACTATCCTGATATAGGAAACCTTAGCACTATTTACCTCTTCCACGGTTGCTGAGCCTGTCGAAGCACCATTTTAACGACGTCCTTTCGACAGGCTCAGGAACCGGAAGGGGTTTGTTTCCTGTATCGGGATAGTCTGCTAAAATATAACGCACACTAAGATCGACAGAAAGAAAGCCTGTCAAGCAGCATTTATGTTATCCCGCTATTATAAAAAACAGCTGTCGGTTTTGTTCAATTTTCTCGTTATAGGCAAAAATAGCTTTGCTTAAAATTTACTACGATGAACATCACGAAAAAAGGCGACATACCTGCTCCGGCTTGTTCCACGACGACAGGCAACTATGCCGCACGACTAAGTGAGGAAGGATTTCTTCAATTCAAAAAAGCGACCTGTGCGCTCATTATCGCCACGCATAAGCTGACCCATGAGCAATCAATAACCCTGGCAGAATATGCTGCAACCCTCTCTGAACAAGGCATTACGGACGAGTGGGTCGGGTGGCTGACAGATAACATTGAAGAAATACGGGATAACCAAGACAGACAGTAAACCAGACTTAGGCTTCGATGCCCTTAACCGGCAATGGTAAGGCCCTAAAGGGAGTCCAACATTACTAAAAAATAAATTGCTTATCTTTGCCCTCTTAATAAAAGACAATACCCCTCATGTAGTAGCTAATTTCTTCAGGAAAAGAAAAGACATCCCTTCAAAAAAGATGTACACTTATTTACTTTTTAAAGAAAGAAATTATGCTCATGCTACAAGGCATCAAGTACCTGCATCCTGGCAGGGACCTATTGTTTGCCGATATCAACCTAACGATTAATAAACAGGAAAAAATTGCCCTGGTAGGCAATAACGGCGTGGGCAAATCCACGCTGCTCAAGATCATGGCCGGTATTGTACCGGTTGCCGAGGGACAGGTAAAAGCCGATGTAAAACCCTATTATATTCCACAGCTCTTTGGCCAGTTTAATGACTACAGCATTGCTCAAGCCCTCGGGATCGCCGATAAGCTGCAGGCGTTAAACGATATTCTCGAAGGCCGGGTAACGGCCGAAAACATGGCCTTGCTGGACGATGATTGGGGCATCGAAGAGCGTTGCCGGGAAGCCTTTGCCCACTGGCAGTTAGACGACCTGGAGCTAAGCCGGAAAATGGAAACGCTGAGTGGCGGCCAGAAAACAAAAGTCTTCCTGGCAGGACTCATGATCCACCGGCAACCGATGGTATTGCTCGACGAGCCCAGCAATCACCTGGATAACGCCGGGCGGGAGCTGCTGTATGATTATATACAATCGACCACTAGCACACTGGTCGTAGTAAGCCACGACAGGACCTTGCTGAACTTGCTGGATACCGTTTTCGAGCTCAGCAAAAAAGGAATAACCGTTTACGGTGGGAATTACGAGTTTTATGCAGCGCAAAAAATAATGGAAGGCGCTGTCATGGACCGCGATCTCAAAAGCAAGGAAAAAGCGTTGCGCAAGGCGAAAGAAACCGAAAGGGAGTCCATGGAAAGAGAACAAAAGCTGGATGCCCGCGGAAAGAAAAAGCAGGAGAAAGCCGGCCTGCCGACCATTTCGATGAATACCCTCCGGAACAATGCCGAGAAAAGCACCTCAAAGATGAAAGGGGTACACGCCGCGAAAGTAGGAGCCATCTTGGAGGAGTTGCAGCAATTACGGGAGGCCCTTCCCGACCTGGATAAAATGAAGATGTACTTTGGTGCATCCTCGCTTCATAAGGGCAAGGTACTGGTAAAGGCGACCGGTATCAATTTTCATTACGGGGATACTATGCTCTGGAAGCAAGGCCTGGATATAGAGCTCAGAAGCGGTGAACGCGTGGTGATCAAAGGGGGCAACGGCTCGGGTAAAACAACATTGCTGAAAATGATCCTGGGCGAAGCGCAGCCTGCAACCGGAACCCTGGACAGATCAGGCATTAAAGCCATTTACATCGACCAGGATTATTCCCTGATCGATAATGAGCTAAGCGTTTATGAACAAGCCCAGCTCTTCAATGCGGGTGGTTTGCAGGAACATGAAGTCAAGATCCGCTTAAGCCGCTTTTTGTTTACACCGGCCTATTGGGATAAGCCTTGCGGCACGCTGAGCGGCGGGGAAAAAATGCGGCTGATGCTTTGCGCACTGACGATAGGCAGCCAGGCTCCCGACCTGATCGTACTGGACGAGCCTACCAACAACCTTGACATTCAGAATATAGAAATACTTACGTATGCGATCAATGCTTACCAGGGTACCTTGCTGGTTGTCTCGCACGATGAATATTTTTTAAAACAGATCAGCATGGAGCGCTCAATCGATCTTACATCATAAAGCCGGCTACCAACCTTATCAATAGGAAAGAGGTCAATTGAAAACAATTTCAATTGACCTCTTTCGTTTAAACATATGCTATAAACGCTCTTACCAGATCCTTACCCGCAGGCTGTCGGGCAGGTACATACCGCTGCCCGGCGTCACATTGAATACTTTATAAAAAGCATCCACATCGGAGAAGGGACCGTTTACCCTGTACTTCGCTGGCGAATGCACATCGGTAAGCAACTGCTGTGCCAGGGATTCTTTCCTGGTATTGTACAGCCAACCCAGGGCATAACCCATAAAGAAGCGCTTTCCGGGCTCAAGGCCTGCTATCTTCTCCCCTTTCTTATATTGCTCTTTTTGAATAAAGGCGTCCCAGCCCAGCAGAACACCGCCGAGGTCGGCAATGTTTTCCCCCAATGTAGCACTTCCATTGATGTGCTGGTTATCGAGCGGGATGTAATTATTAAACTGGTTCACCATTACCGCAGCCCGCTTGTTGAACTTCTCTTCATCTTCCTTGGTCCACCAGCTCTTCAGGTTCCCGCTCTCATCATATTGCCTTCCCTGGTCATCGAAACCATGTGTGATCTCATGACCGATAGTAGAGGCAGCCGCATAGCCGTACACCAGCGCATCGTCGAGCTCTTCGTCTCTTTTACCCGGAACGGTAAAGATACCAGCAGGTAATACGATCTCGTTGTTGGAAGGATTGTAATAAGCGTTATAAGTCTGTGGCGTCATGTCCCATTCATCACGGTTCACCGGCTTGCCCAGCTTATTGACACTGTATTGGTGCCACCACTCCCTTGCAGCGATTACGTTACGCACATAGGGCTGCTCTTTGATGTCCATGGCAGAAAAGTCTTTCCACTTATCGGGATAGCCTACCTTCTTTTTCATCTTGGCCAGTTTCACCAATGCCTTTTCTTTAGTAGCCTCGCTCATCCAATCCAGCTTCTTGATCCTGTTCTTCAGCGCTTCCCTGATGTCTTCCACCATATCGCTATAGCGTTTTTTCGCTTTCTCATTAAAATACTCTTTTACGAAAAGCTGTCCCAGCGCTTCACCCATGGCACTCTCCTCTTCATTCAATACCCTTTTCCAACGGGGCTTTTGCTTCTTGATGCCGCTCAGGGTTTGACCATAAAAAGAAAAATTAGCTTGCTCCAATTCCGTATTCAGATAGCCGGCAGTTTCATTCAGCAGGCACCATTTCAAATAATCTTTCCATACATCAATGCTTTCTGAAACCAGAGCTGCATTCAACTCCTTGAAAAATTCCGGCTGCCCAACGATAACCGTATCCAGGTTATTGATCCCGGTCATAGGGAACCATTGTTGCCAGTCGATATCGGCGGTCAGTTTTTTCTTCAGGTCGGCTACCGCGAATTTGTTGTAGTTTTTATAGGGATCGCGCAGATCTTCGAGCTTTCTGCTGGCTTTGGCCAGGCGGGTCTCCAACTTCATGATATTGGCGCTTTTGGCCTTGGTTTCGCTAAGCGGTGCAAATGCAGCCAGGTTAAACATTCTTTCGATATGCGCCGGGTAAGCATTCCTTATTTTGGTGGTGCGCTCGTCCGTGTTGAAATAGTAATCGCGGTTAGGCAATCCCAGGCCACCTTGCGAAAGAATAAGGGTCATTTTTTCACTGTTCATGTCGTCCTGCCCGATATAGTTGCCAAACATCGCACCGATACCCTTTTTGTTCAATGCAGCTACAGCAGCCAATACCTCTTCTTTCGTTTTGATCTTGTCGATCATTTGCAGCTCGGGCTGAATAGCAGTTAAGGCCTCCTTGTTGATCGCCGCGGAGTCCATACCGCTTTTCCAGAAGGCGGCAATTTTTTTGGCAATGGCATCCTCCGGCTTGCTCACCGCTTTTTCATTAATGCTCTTCAGGCGCTGATACAGATCTTCCTGGACCAGGTAAGCGATACCCCAGCTTTTTTCCTCATCGGGTATCTGGTTTTTCTTGATCCAGCCGCCATTGGCATATTCAAAAAAATCGTTGGCAGGGCTAACAGTAGTATCCATATTGGCCTGCAGGATATCACCTGTCTGTTTTGCAGCACCGTCGCCACTATGACTGTTGCAAGACGCAAACAACAGCGCCGAACCGCACAGCATTAATAAAGATTGTTTTACCATTAAATGTTAGTTTTACGTATTAAAAACCAGGGAGTATTGTGACCGGCCAAAGATAAATCATTCGAATCAGCAAACCATCCCCCGGAATAAGGGAAGTTTTGGAACAGTTTTTGCAGATGGTTCACTGCCCCGTAAAACAACGCCTGTATGAAACGACAAATCTTTACGCTACTGCTGCTGTTGCCCACCGGTTTTTCCCTTTGGGCCCAGGATAACCTTTCGGATAGATGGAAGGAAACCCAAAGGCTGGACCTGAATAAAAAGCCGGTAAGCTATACGGATACTTTACGACTGCTCCAGGTGACCAAAGAGAGCATGAGCATCCGGAAAGGCGCCTTCCTGTATAAAGGCACCATCAGCAACGACCTGCTCGATTTCGGCTATCTTACCTTTGGTATTGTTAAAAACAGCAAAGAAGAAATCAGGCTAAGGGATGAAGAATTCTTCCATATATTCAGCCGGGAGGCAAAAGATATGTCGGCGGCAGATGCAGCCGCTAAAAAACAAGCGATAGATTTACCGGACAAGCCGGTAGATAATATTTCCATGCCCATGCTCACGGGCATATGGCAGGTATATAAAAGAAGTAGCAGGAATGGCCCCCTGCCCAAGGTAGATTATGCAACACTGATAACCGGGCTATCTATATTTGAGCATAACCCCGAAGCACATATCGGTTCTGTTTCGGCAGGGAGTAAGGAACCCCTGTTCCTAATCAAAGAAATTAAAGCCCCCGACCTTATCGTTACCGATACGACCCAGAAAGAACACCGCCTTAAAGTCTGGCGGCTAAGCCAGGAAGAGCTGGTAATCGAAGATGAAAACAGTATTATTTACTATTTGAAGCACTTCAAGTAATTTAATGTTGTATTAACCACTTTAAAAATCCGGTAGCGTAATTTTGCCATCGATTACATTCCCGCAAATGATCCCTTTTCTACGTAATGCCGCTATTGCTGTTTCGCTGTTTGTACTGACTTCTTGCAGCGTTTCCCGCAAGCAGGTAAGCAGCTACCATACTTCTTACACCGTAATCGACACCACGCTGCAAAAAGACAGCAGGTTCGAGCAGATGCTGCAGCCTTATAAGAAAAGCATGGATACTGCGATGAATATCGTTATAGGGTACAGCGAGGCGCCGATGTCAAAAGCGCTCCCCGAATGTACCCTAGGTAATTTCATAGCCGATGCGCAACTGGCATTGGCTAAACGCAGCGATCCCGCCACACAGATATCGATCATGAACTATGGCGGTATCCGGCTGCCTTACATCAGCCCCGGACCGATCACAAAAGGTAAGCTCTATGAATTGATGCCTTTTGACAATAAGCTTACCATCGTAGAGCTGCCGGGTAAAGTGCTGCGGCAATTCTGCGATCATATGGCCGCATACGGCGGCTGGCCGGTAGCGGGTATATCGTTTAAAATAAAAGACAAAAAAGCCATCGATATATTGATAGGCAGCGAACCCCTGAACGAGCAACTGGTGTATCATACGGCTGTTTCGGACTATATCGCCAACGGAGGTGATAATTGTGATTTTCTGGGTACTTGCAAAAAGACTTATATCAACATTTTTGTAAGGGATATGTTGATCGATTACCTCTCGGAATTAAATAGTAAAGGACAAAAACTAAATATTAAAATCGAAAAGAGAATAAGTTATGCTGAATAGGAGAGCCTTTCTGAAACATACTGCCCTGGGCAGCGGACTGGTATTGGCAGGGAGCTTTCCTTTCGAAGCCCTGGCAGCCGCCCAGGAAACAAGATTGACCATTCTGCATACCAACGATGTGCACAGCAGGCTGGAACCCTTTCCTATGGATGGTTCCAAGTTCCAGGGACTGGGCGGCGTGGCGGCGAGGGCTGCATTGATCGAAAAGATAAGAAAAGAAGAACAGCATGTATTGCTCCTGGATGCCGGCGATATTTTCCAGGGTACGCCTTATTTCAATTTATATAAAGGAGAACCCGAAATCAAGGCTATGACGATGATGGGCTATGATGCCGTTACTATGGGCAATCATGATTTTGATGCCGGTGTGGAAGGCTTCGCCAAACAATTGCCCCATGCCTCTTTCCCGGTATTGACTGCCAATTATGATTTTAAACATACGGAGCTGGAAGGGAAAACACAACCTTATCATATCTTCAAAAAGGGAGGTATCAAGATCGGTGTTTTTGGTCTGGGGATACAGCTATGGGGCCTGGTACCCAAAGATGCCTTTGGCAAAACAAAATACCTGGATCCTTTGCCTGTTGCAAAAGAGTTGAGCGAAAACCTGAAAAAGAAAAAAGGCTGCGACCTGGTGATCTGCCTTTCCCATTTGGGTTACCAATACAGCAGCAATAAGGTAAGTGATTGTGTATTAGCGCAGGAAACAGAATATATAGACCTTATTATAGGCGGCCATACCCACACTTTCCTGGATCAGCCTACCCTCATTAAAAACAAATCGGGGAAAGAGGTAATCATTAACCAAGTGGGCTGGGCTGGCATCAGATTGGGCAAACTTGATTTTGTTTTTGACAGCAAAAAAAATACCAAACTCGCCAATGCCCAAACTGTAATTCTAAGCAAACAAACAATAGGTTGATAATTTTTTTTTTCAACAAAATGTTGAGAATTTCGTCCTCCCGCTAAAGAAAAAAACGGAAGCGATTTTTACCCTTTTCATCACCATGGAAAACAGAAAATACGCTCCAGCAACGCATAGATTTTTTAAATTTCATTAGGAAAAAAACTTAAAAAACTGAACGATTTTTGATTATAAAAAATAATCGAAGGTGAGCTTGTCGACTGTAGGAAAAAATCACATTTGAAAACAGGAAAAATATATTGCATTACTCAATGACTCCATCCCAATCCAATAGTTCTACTTCTAATCTTGACGCAGTAGCGGCATGGGACAAATGTCTTGGCATCATTAAAGACAATGTCAACTGGCGAGCGTTTCAAACCTGGTTTGAGCCTATAAAGGCGGTGGCATTGACGAACAGTATATTGACGATACAAGTACCCAGCCAGTTTTTTTACGAGTGGCTGGAAGAGCATTATGTAGAACTCCTGGGTAAGACCATTAAACGTATCCTGGGACGCGAAGGAAGACTGGAATACCGCATCCAGATGGAAGCAACGGCACAGCAGAGACAACAACCCGCTACCATGCAATTGCCCGGAAGCGCACACCCCAAGCCCCCGAAGGATAACAATTTCCTGAACCTGGATTATATTATGGAAGATCCCCAGAAGATCAAAAATCCGTTTGTAATACCAGGGATGAAGCGTGTGCAGATCGACCCGCAACTCAATCCCAATCTTAGTTTTGAAAATTATATAGAAGGAGAATGCAACCGCCTGGCCCGCACAGCCGGCGTGCATATAGCACAAAAGCCCGGCGCTACGGCATTCAACCCTTTAATGATATTTGGCGGCACCGGTTGTGGTAAAACGCACCTGCTGCAGGCAATAGGCAACGAAGTGCGTCGCCTGCATCCCAATAAATCGGTATTGTATGTAAGCACCGAAAAATTCATCAACCAATTCATCGATCATTCCAAAAACCAGGAAGTAAATGACTTTATTCACTTCTACCAATTGATTGATGTATTGCTGCTGGACGATATTCATTTATTTGTGAGCGCCACCAAAACACAGGACGTGTTCTTTGCGATTTTCAACCATTTGCACCAGAACGGCAAGCAGATCGTGCTGAGCAGCGATACGCCGCCCAAAGACCTTGACGGGATGCAGGAAAGGCTGTTGAGCCGCTTCCGTTGGGGATTGCACGCCGAGATACAATCGCCCGATTACGATACCCGTAAGGCGATCCTGGAAATGAAGATGCGTAATGAAGGCCTGGAGATACCCGAAGAAGTAGTGCAATATGTGGCTTATAACGTACAAAACAATGTCCGCGACCTGGAAGGTACCGTCATTTCCCTTTTTGCCCAGGCTACCCTCAACAAGAAAGAAATAGACCTGGAGCTGGCCAAAAGGGTATTGAAGAATTTTGTAAAAGCGTCATTCAAAGAGCTGAGCATCGACGATATCCAGAAGATGGTCTGCAACTTCTACAATGTGCCCTACAACGACCTGCTGTCCAAGACCCGCAAACGCGAGATTGTACAAGCCAGGCAGATCACGATGTACTTTGCCAAAAAGTTTACCAGGAGCTCTTTAAAGACGATTGGTGAACATTTCACAGGTAAGGACCATACTACGGTTATCCACTCCTGCCAGACAGTGGAGAACCTTATGGAAACCGACCAATCGTACCGCGAGAAATTACTGGAGATCCAGCAAAAGGTACAACTGGCAGCCATGTAAGGCAAAAAAATAATTATGAAAAATCTGCAAAAATAATTTCGCGATTCAAAATCTAGACATTACCTTTGCACTCCTTTAACGGACGAACGAAGTTCTTATAACAGTGATGGTGAGGTGGGTGAGTGGCCGATACCAGTAGTTTGCTAAACTGCCGAACGGGTCAAACTGTTCCGCGGGTTCGAATCCCGCCCTCACCGCTGAAAATTTCCACTCACAATTTTCAGCACAATTTAACCGGATCGGGAAGTAGCGCAGGCCGGTAGCGCACCTGGTTTGGGACCAGGGGGTCGCAGGTTCGAATCCTGTCTTCCCGACTAACAAACCCCGCTCTCAGAGCGGGGTTTCGTGTTTTAAGAAATCAACCCGGACAAAATCCCGGACAAAACGACTGTCCTGGATAGCAGAAATAATCGCTCAGGAAAGTATGACCACACTAACACCTCCCCCTTACAATGAAGCCTATACCTATATGGGACCGGATGATGCTTTTGTATCATTATCCTGGTACTCGCTCTATACCCGAAAATACGAAAGGGAAAAAATAAGACTCGGCATTAAAGGCCTGGGTACTGATCGCAAAAAGGTGCTCCTTAATGAGCTGGAGAAAAAATAAATGCTGAGGTCAAGATTAGAAACGAAAAGAAGCTTTACTACGAGCATTTATCTCCAGTTCATATAGGCACCGGAGTTATTTACACTGATGGGACGGTACTTGATTGCCTTAAAATCTTCCAAAAGGATAATGATAACCCTAAGTACCAGCGGGCGCTCTGCAGGGCAGTGATCACCAGGTACACCGATTTTGTAAAAGATCGTCCTGCAATAAGTGAAATGTATTGCTCAGCCCTAGATAAGTTCATATTAAAGGAGTACATACGGTATTTACAGGATTTGGGTAATGTGGGAAAGACCATTAACGAGCACCTTTGGTTATTCTCTAAACTCCTGACCAGGCTTCGAGAATTGCCTTTTGCTAATGACCTTAATCCGGAAGCGTTCCGAGTGAAGCAGTTTAAAAATGAAACTGAGCGCTTTCAACCGTTTACTATAGAAGAAAAAGATAAAATCTTCGATCACTTCAGCGGAAAGAGTCCGAACTACAATAATTTCTTACTATTTCAGTACTATACCTGTATCCGCCCTGGGGAATCGACCAGGATATTTATCGAAAATATAAACCTAAACAGCAGAACGATTTTTGTACCTTTCTATAAGTCAAAAAATGGGCTGTCGCAGTATGTGCAGATACTGGACCCACTTTATAAAGTTCTGTTGGGAATGGAATTACATCGTTACCCTGGCCACTACTATCTGTTCTCCCATTACTTCATACCTGGTGATATTAAAAAATCAGAGAATCAGTTAGGTGTACCATTCCATGAAGCAACCATTGAGCTGGAGATTGAAGACAAACAGATGTATGGCCTAAAAGGAACTTTTAACAGAGACTACGTAGAGAATAATAAGCATAATATCGATTGGGAATGGTTGCGGCGGCATAACCGGCATGCTACTATACAGCAAACACAGGACTACATTTCCAATTTAACGGCTTATTTTCTCGACCAGGAAAAACATGTAATACTTGACTATACAACTTAAAAAAATGCCGGACGGAAGATCAAAAACAAGTGCCGCCGAAATAGCGAGAGAATGGAACCATTGGATTAAATACGATGGGGCTTGGTATTCACCAGATGAGTTTGAGCAATGGCATTTTGATCATCCTAATGAGTATGATAAGGGAAAGACAATATATCTCAACCCGTATAGGGAACTGAGGAACGGGCTACAAACTATCACTCAGATGATCACAGAAAGAAAAGACCCAGTTTTGGTTGCCGAGGCCATTAAAAAGGCCCAGGACTTTGCAAACAAAATAAAAAATGCCGGGTCTAATCCATTGGACCCGCCTGGCGTTAGGCAATCGTTTGATGACTGGCCTGTTATCATTTCACCAGAAAAAGAGTCAAAAAGAAGGGGTTAATAGCATATTCATAATAATACATTTACAAAGCAGGACCGAAATTATTCGGGCCTGCTTTGTGCTCTAATCATGTAAGAAATATAGCAATGAAATGCAAGCTGCTTTCCACTCTCATTTTAAGAGTTTCCATTTCGCAGTCATTTGCTTATCAATGCTGACTTTGTAATTACCTTCAAACCCCGATAAATCATTGTAGAAGTATGACGCTTGTACAGACTTCCCTCCTACATAAATAACCGGAACCATTTTTATATGGTGCGTTTCTTTTATGTTTTTTGAATTAACCTCTACTTTTTTCGTTTGGCCTGACTCTATTTTATAGACCTTGATGAGATAATAACCGTTAGCATTAATAACTACGCTATCAATAGACTGTCCGGAATTATTTTCAACATAAATGGAACCCGTCTCTTTGCCAATTGCGCAGCTTGTAACTGCTAACAAAAGTAGGGCGAATATTGACTTTCTCATGCTTATTGGTTTGTGGGTAAAATAACGGTTGTTCCCTGGATAATATTATCATTCGCATCAAGCGGTTTCAAATATCGGAGTTCCCCATTATTAAGCCTGGTTAAAATTGCATCTCTTATCGAGTTACTTGATGTAACGCCGGACACACAATTCCAGCAATAATTAATTCCAATTTCATTGTTAAACAGATCCATCGTCTTTTCCAGTTCTTGTGACGGTGGAACATCGCTTTCATGCGCGTCAGAAAACATCCTTACTATCATACTCGCTGTTATCGGGAAACGGGGCATTACATCCCTTGTATTTATCGCCTGAAAGAATGCGTGCCTAAAGGCATCCTGCTTTCCATTATGAGGTTGAGGCAAACCTGTATTTTGGCTATAGGTAAATGCGATCGGGACATTATGGTGTATTACGTATGCCGCACCCGGATATAGTGCAACAAGCGCTTTTTCGGCTGCATTCAAACTCTGGCTTTGCTGGTAGTTTTGCTGCGGATAAAGTTGAAAATCATTAGCAGGGTTGTCTAGCCAAGTTTCATTAATCCACCACATTCCAGCGTTATTTTGTTCATAATTTGTCACAAAACTAAAGTAGGATGGATCGTTCATCATTAATAAGATATGCTCTCTCACAGCGTCTTTTTTCTGCTGTTGTGTAAGATTAGGCTCATACACTAAGATAAAGTTTTTCATCCTGTTTGCTTTATCTATATTCAGTGTCAGCCAATCAGACTGAGCTTGATTAAGGCCAAGCACACTCTGCAAATAGGATATGGTTGGATTTACAATGTTATAAACCTGCTGTCCCCCGGCTACAACGTTCTCCATCGACACCCCATTTATATAGAGCGGTGAAGATGTGCCATTGGTTTCGCCAAGACTGGCCCAGGTAGTAGAGCCAATAGCATTATCCCAGATATTGAACGGTGGCGGTGGTGGTGATGGCGGGTTTTCGTAACCGCTTCCGCCTATGGGGCCACCGCTTCCGGGTGGGTTATTAGGATTGTCACCACCGCCGTACATGCCGCCGCCACCAGGTCCCCAGGCACCAGGTCCACCGCTTCCACCACTGCCGCCATCTTTAAATAAACCACCAACGGCTTTAAAAATCCCACCTAGTCCATTCAACATTTTAGCAAATAAACCATGTGCCAACCCCTTTTGATAAAGCATAGTAGGTTCATAATTACCCCTCGGATCTGGTACCCATATCGGATCTGGATTCGTTGGGTCTGGATACACTCCGATTTTATCATTGCCATCAAAGTAAAACAGACCAGCATTGAGCATACTTAGCTCCCAATATTGGTATGTGGGTTCAGAAGTCAGGAATGAAGTGGCGGTGTTATGTACATAACTTACACCGTACACCTGTCCATCCTGAAGATTCAGCCACATTTGCTTACCACTAAAGTCAGAAGCCGTACTTCCATCTTCTGGTAAAAACTGTACCAGAAATGACCTTACAGGTCCAAGGGGAGCATTATAAGGTTTTACAGCATAAAGATAGGACCGATCAACCGCATTGTTCAACGGGATACGAACCATTACATATTCCTGTTCATATCTCCATTGGGCCTCGGCCAAATTAAGATGAACGTCCCCCGCAAGATTATACATGACTGTTTGTGGCAAACGTGCATATACCTCCTCCAAATTGATAGTGACCGGAACCTGACCATTTACTGTTTTTGATGGCTTCGGTGTTTCTTCCAATTGCGGTTTTTTACAGGAGGGGTAAAGCAGGGTGATGAAAGCAAGGGCCAGGAAACCAGCAAGTCCCTTCCTCTTAATACTAGGGTTCGTTTTCATTTTGTTTTTGAGACGGGTTTAATTTAATAAATGATATAATAATTTAAAACTGGCGTAAAAATAGAGTTATTAATACCTATCAAATACAGTCAAAAACCTCAATTTATATCAGGTAAAAGCCTTAAAATGTTGCTCACATTAGAATAAAGTCATTATAACCAGCAAAATATTTAATCGTTATTCAAAGGGGTTTTGAAGCTATAGCTATATCAAAAAACAACAAAATTATTGTTCCAAACCACGGCTGCTCCTATCCAAAATTTGCAATTGCATTTTGCCCGCCGCTGGTATATGCCCCCCTCCCCCGGCCGGGCAGGCCTACCGGCCGCGCAAGAGGCCCATTAAGGGCCTTATTTCCACCCAACACCCTGCGCCTACAGCAAGGTCATGGGCCGCTAGAATCGAAAATTAATGCCGTTTACATGCGGCATTGCAAATTTCATTGCCTAACCTGCCTAATTGCAACCGTCATTTTGCCGGAACCTATGTTAGTGTATAATAAATAAGGCAGAACAACATGAACCTGTAATTTTTCGGCTTAATGCCCAACTAAAGCTGGTGCAGGAGATGTTTAGTGCCGAATATCCTTAGCATAATTTGAAGTCTGGCGACGGTCGTTTTACCTAAGTGAATTTCAGAATGCGGACATGCGGGTTGAAGTCTTCCTTTATCGATTTCATGTGGCAGAATGGTTCTTTTACCAAGAATGCGATCACCATGCGGCAGGCAATTAAATGTGCTTGATTCGCATTTTCGCTCGTTATAGTTTTGCTGCCTCCATGCGCTATTGCCGACCTATTGCGATACACTTCTTTAAAAGTCTCCGCTGTTTCTTTTCTTGAATCATAATCCGCGCCGATTAAGAAAGAAAGATCCTCGCTGATACTGCTGATTATAGAAGGCGTGAACAATGTGTTTTCGTTTTGCTGAAACATTCCTTCAATAGCGAAAACGTATTGAACAAGACTTTTGGCAGGATCTGTTTCCCTTATGCCTTTTCCAATCCACTGAATAGCTGACAGAAGTCGCTTTTCGATATCGGATTTATTATTACGAGCAGCGATCTCCCAGATTTTATCATTGCCTAGCTCCTGATTGCAAAACAGGGGACTATCGAGGTCGAGATAGTCATTGTTGTTAAATGTTTCTCCCCAAGCCATTTTATCAGAGCTGCAGGCAATATGTTTGATACTGTCTGTCGTAATAGGATTAAAAATTCTTGCTTTAGTTTTTGCTTTAGGGTCAAGGAGCATGTATCCAATTATGTACTCAAATATCTCGAAGTGCGGATTGCATTGCTCCTGCGCTTTTAAGGAATCTCTAGAAGATACGACCCGGCTGATCCAATAACCGGAACTTTCGAATTGCTCATAGCTATTTTCAACATTTAAGAAAGCATATTTTTTTTTAAGCGACCCCAAAGCTTCAGAAATCTTATAAATCGTAAAGTCGCCGAAATGTTTGGCCGCCCCCGACATCACAACGCCGTGTATCTCACAGAAAACCTCATAATCTTCCCTTTCAACTTCTAGCAGACCACTTATAAAGACCTCCAGTCTTTTTTCATCACATCTTTCGCTTCTTCTTTTTAACGTTCGAAGCAACTCGACGAAATTGCGCTGAAATTCATTTATGGAATAGGTGAGTTCGATCTCTTTATTATGGGTATAGAGGTGTTTTACAATGTCATTAAAATCTCCCAGATGCTTCGCTCCCAAAAAGGATATGTTCGAACTACCGGCTCCGAAATAGGCGCTCGAAAGCCTTTGTTCGTTAATATTGATCCGCTGAGGAATGTTTACAGCAATATCGAGTAGATGATTTACAAACGATTTTTCTTTCGTATATCTTGCCATACCGGTGCTTAAAGAATGGTTTAAGAATTAAATAATCATAAAAATAGCGAAAAGCCCCGCAAATTGCGGGGCTGCCCTTTTGTTACGCTAACCTATCACCTCATGACCAGCGCATCCATGTGACTTACCACTTCACGCCAAAGGCCCTGACCATTGATAGCCCAAACTGCCTGACCGGCTCATATTAACTAATTGATTACGGAGCTGCGTTACATAGGATGTTAGCTGGTTGATTGATGGGGTCATTCTACCCGATATTACTCCGTTCAGCTCGTTGAGCCGCTCTCGTGTCTGCCCCAGCTGGGCAATCTGTTGTGACATATCCCGCCCGGCTGTCTGCCCTCTCCGGATTGCTGCCTCCAGTTGCTCAATTTTCTTGGTTAGTTTTTCGGCGCCATGCTCTGCAGCAGCCTGATCAATGTATATCGCAACGGTACGCGATACAGGATTACCTCCGGCCATGATGATAGGAAATTTACCGGCAAGCTACTCCTGCAAGACAGCGCAGGAAAGGACAGTAAACACAACAAAAAAGCCCTGTCTTTCGACAGGGCCGGCATTGATCGTTAACAGTGCACAGAACCGGTTTAACTTCCTTTCTTTACCTTCCGGCGCATCAGTTAATGGTATACATTTTGATTACCAACAGCGAAGGCATATGCTTGCACAAACTCCCAGCCCTCTTTGCTCATATAATTTAGGGCGTCGATCATGGAATTGAACTTTTTGACTTTGCCCTCTTCATCCTTCACTTTTTCCCTACCGGTCCAGCCGTTCCATTCCTGGCCATAATCTACCGTAATGGTAAGTTTGGTGCTCATAAACTTGGACTCGCCCAGGATCTGGCAGTACTCATAGTTTTCGTCCGCTTTCAATGCGGTTACGGATTGGTTCAGCTCCTGCGAAAATGCTGCAGGTGCAGCGGCCATTAAAAAAATAGCCAGGACAATTTTTTTCATTTTGCATTGGTTGTTTATGGGTGCAAGATAGCTAAGGTTTCTACCAAAATGAAACCTAGTATTTTATATTATCAACAGTGTGAATGAAGGGCCATTTTAGATTAAAAACAACACCAGACTTGTCTTGGCGCCTAAAATGTTGAGTAGCTAAAACATCTATTTTTTCCCGCGAAACAATTAGTATCTCTTTATTGTCTAAAGTCGTTACAATCAAATCTTCCTTTCCAACATTCAATATTTTATAAGGGCGCTTTTGGGTTTCTCCATATTTCAAGTAAGCATAATCGTACTCAATATTGTACTTAATTTTAACCGCCTTTAAAATTCCTGTACCAATTGAAACAATTGGTACAGCAGTAATAATTAAGGTCGCTATAAGTTGACTTAATCTTGCTTTAAAGAAGGGCTTCAAAATGCTAATATTTGAAGCTACAGTAAAAAATAAAAGAACAGCAATCAAAGGTATCGTACACATAACTATTAGATCCCATCGCTGATGCTTAGCGTACATAATCGTTATTAAAACATAAAAAACCAATAATAGAATACAATAGAACAAAAAGAATAGTTTCCTTTTTTTTTGACCTTTACGCTTATCTGCCCATTTTGCGATTAATTTTGAAGGAGGCCTAATATATCTCCGAACCAAAAAATTTGGTCCACGGCCAGACCCCATTTCTACCTTAAATTTCCGCATCTTAGCACCTATCCAAAACACGAAAATCACTTCCAACAATATCACTCCAAATGATTTGACAAGCAATCCAATGCCGGAGGTAACTAACTCTTGGAATGTTAAGATACCAATAGGATTAAATGAAAAGCTCTCCCAATAGGAAAATTGATATAAGCCTACACAAAAGACCATCCCAGTTACGGTTGCAGCAACAACATTATCTTTAATAATTGACATAATGGCAACAAAATACGAAATCTGATCAGTTTATCCCCCCTCGTTCGTGGGGGGTTACTTAATTTTCAGCCGACCAAATGAATCAGACACTACCCTATCTGCCGTGTTTTCAGCTACGATATCGGCCAGCTTTTCGATCTCTTTGTCCAGGATCTCGTTAAACCAGGGCTTTGCCCTCCTGGGATTACTGATCGGGTGGCCATGCCCTACGCCTTTATGCACGAATATCATGTGCCGGGGAAACTTAAAGCGGATACTGGATAGCAAACCGTATTTGCTGGTGGTAGAAGATCTGAGCAGCTCCAAGGCCGCAACGGTACTCGGACTCCTGGGATCGTGCTTGATCCCGTACTTATCCCATTGCGCCCTTAATTTATCCATTGTCTCCAGGCGCCATTGTCTGGCTTCCAGGTTCAGTTTCTGATCACTCATATAAATAGGTATAAGCTAAAATACGGGAAGCCAGGCCTCCCGTATTGGATTTGGTTCATAAGCAGCCGGCAGCGCTATTTTTCGTCCTTTCTGCCGGTGGTTGGTTGCTTAGGCCTAACCAGGTTACTGTTCCGGCTTATAAGACCTTCTATAACGCTTACAGGGGTATTACTCAGCGGACCGGAGTAGCCAGGGCAATAGATCTGTTGATCTCCGCCTGTCATTTCAAACCTGGTCGCTACTTCAGCATTTTTAAACATTGTATTTGTTTTTAAAGAGTAAATGAAAATTAGAAAATAATCCTACGTTGTAGAAATAGCTACAGTACCCTCGTAGAAATATTTTGGAGCGGATTTGAAGGTTAGGAGGTAGCCCTTCCTGCCGTCAGTAGCCGTTGTACCGCTGGTAAACTGCACCGCGTCCAACCTGGAGGGGTTGCAGTCACAACCAAATTGGATCGTCGGACCACCAGGGCAATTCGCATCCTGGGCCAACAAGATAACATCGTCGTTAAGCAGATCCCGGATAAGCGCCAGCACATCAGGGCCGTCACCAGGCAGGAACCCTGCAGGTGATCACATCATTTTTTTGCTGCCGATATCGCCTCCGGATTCTCCGGGAGCCTCAACAGTGTCCTGAGTGCAATACAACTCATAGAAGCCCTTGCCAACAGGAAAGGTGTGATCAGCAGTAATCCGGAGATCATCCCCCGGATTAGTGAAAGGCGCCGCCGGTTCTGCCAGAATGGTAAATGCGGACTTAGACGCCATGAACAGCTTATTCTTATACCCGGTATCGCGGTTCTTAACTTTATCCTTGGTACGATTAAAATAGTTACTTGCCATTGTCTGAAAAATTGTTGTAAATGAAAAAAATAGTGATAGGATCCGGGGCTTATTGCTATCAAGGAATTGCTAATGCACTTCCTTGATAACTCCACTACCGCGCTTTACAAGTTCTGCAAGAACAGTTTTATCGGCCAACGCATCGACTGCCGTCATCCGCGCCTCGCCGAAAACGAACTCGGCCAGCACGAATTCAAATTCCCGATCATCAACCTTAAAGGTTTTATCCGGCAAGACTGCCTTTTGTGGCTTTTCTTCCTTAGCCGGTGCTGTTGCTTTCTGCAGCTGGTCGCTCAGGGCCTTAATCGTTTGATTTTGCTTAGCCACAGTTCCCTCCAGGGCTTTGATGCGCTCCTCGTTGGTGGGCGCCTTTGTTTCTTTTGTATCCATAGTAAGGATTAAATTATGCTTGTATTGCTGTTAAATGAGAAAATAAAGCGGCCTGCCATGTCGCAGGCCACTTTTAAACTAAGGAGTCGGAAGCGTCAGCTCTTGGTCGTTGCTGAAAAGGTACCTGGGATCGTTGGCGCCGACACCTTTATGCCAGTCTGTAAAGAGATCCACCGTACGCTTGGAAGTTTCTACTTTGAATACGTTAGCAGCCTGAGGGCGCTTGGTGTACTCGACCAGGTTGTTTTTGATACTGGCAAAGATCTTGTTGCTACCTGCCATCGAGTGGAACCCGCGAACCGCCATATCATCATAGTCGATATGCGTCAGCAGCGATTTCGTCTGCTCCCAACTGGCGTTATACTTCTTACGCATACCTTCCTTGTAACGCTGCCTTAAATTCGGACTCATGCGGACCATGTCCACCTGGCTGCGGACAATTTCAGGGATTCCTTTGACAAAGGCCTCGAAGTAATCAACAAACGCCACAGGATCTGTTGGTGGTACCCCTAAAGCGATGGACATGGCATAGCCATCCGCAATAGCTTTATTCACGATGTACTTCAATCCCATCATACTTTTATTAGCAGGAGTTGGGGTGCCTGATACCGCATCATCATACTCCCCTTTATAGATCGCCTGCAGCTCGTAGTCCTCATCGCGCTTTTTGAGGATATGCACTTCGATCATGTAACGGATAAAGGGCCATTGTGAACGATCTGCCGTATCCAGAGCAGCTAAAAAGCCTACCCAGGACTTTGCAATAGCACCAAGTTCATCAGCGGTGTAGGAAAGGTCAATCTTTTGCTCGTAAAGCTGGATTTTATGAGGTTTGAGCGTAGTGGTACCATAAGGCGTCCAAACCGGCTGATATCCCTGCAGCACGCTGCCCTGGGTAATTAACGCCCCTTGTTCCTCCGTGTTGACGGTGGGAATCCGTTGTAGCGTTGCAGCAGTCTCTGCAGGGGTATAAAACTGGGAGCGAAGGTTCGTAAGATTTTGGCCGTTGTCAATGTAATGATCACCATAGGCCGATACGATATCTTCAATTTTGATCTCAGATGCCATAAGTCGTAAAATTTATTTAGTTGTAAATGATGTAAAAATTTAAATGCAGGACAAGACCGTTAATTACGACAGCAGCGCATCGGCCACTTGATCAAAGCTGTAGCTCTTTTTAGGCTTATTATCCTTCCCTTCCGGATCAGGATCACCATGAGTACCGGCAGCAGGTTGGGCGAATGTAGCACCCGGTTCTTTAGACAGCTTCGCAACCTGTTCCTGGGCAGCTTTCAGATCTCCATCCAGTTGGCTGATTTTTTGATTGGCTGCAATAAGATCCTGGGCTGTTTTTGCTGCAGCACTGAATTGTTCCTCACGGCCCTGGAATGCCTTTAATGCTGCAGCTGTAGTTGCTGCAGTAACCTGGTCCTGGTCCAGCTTAGCATCGATACTGTTCAGCTGGTCCTCCGTTAGCAAGAAGCCGCCTTCCACGACAGGGAAAGCGGACGCTTTGGCTGCAGCAAGTACGGCACCAAAGGCTAAAATTTTTTGACTCATCTTGTAAGTTTTTGTTGGGTTGTTATTAGAAGTTTTTGAAAGCAGTTTATCCATAAGGTGCTCGAAGGAAGAGATTCCGTCAACCAGCCCGTTTTCAATGTTGGCAGTTCCAACATAAGTCTTACCGGTAAGTACATCCTCTTTTTTCAGATTGATCTTGCCTTTCCTATTTTCCTTTACCGTCTTCAGGAAAACGTTGTTGAGCGGATCCAGGGTTTCGGATATCAGGAGCTTGTAATCGCCGTCCTGGGCTTCAGCGAACGACCTATTTTTATCCTTGTTCCTGGTGGCAAATACCTGGTGCTCCACAATGCCCATTTCCTCCTCCATCTTAGAGTAATCGCGCCAGGCCATCATAGTACCGATACTGCCAACGATATCAGTTTCGGCAGTTATATATAGCTCGTTGCAGCTGCTCCCCAACCAATAGCCGGCAGAACAGCACATCCCGGCAACAATACCGACTGTTTTTTTAGGGGATCCCTTTATCGCATTAGCAAAGGCCTCGTTACCGTCAACAGTTCCCCCAGGGGTGTCAAAGACAAAGGCTATCGTTTCTACGCTTTCGGCCTTACCAGCCAGCTGCACCATTTGCTTTAGGCTTTCTGTCCCGAAATCACCGCAGAAGTCCGCCTTCATTAACGGACCCGAAACGGGAATAACCGCAATACGTGCACCATCAAAGCCTTTAAAATCCTTCAGATCATACCTGGAGGACGGGGAGAGCATGATGTCGCTACTGCCCAGGAACTGCTGCCGGAACTCATATTGAGAAAGTACCTTTTCTTTTGGCCCGTCATCCTTGTAAGAAAGAATTCTGGAATAGCTCCAGGCCTCTTTGCCTGCAACAACCTGCTCCCAATATTTGAGCATGCGGAGTGCGGCCTGGGGTTCAATGAGCCAGGGCTGATTATAGATAGCAAGTCCGGTTTTAATATCCATGAGGCAATATTAATATCACCCTCAAAGGATTGAAAGGACAGTATTTGACGTTATGCCGGCCTTTTCTTTACCTTTGCGCTGCTAACAAAACAACCACCGCCCACGACCGGCTTATTTCCCTTTCAATAGAGAAACGCCCGGACGGATACTTTACGCATCAGGGTGGTTGTTTTGTTAGCGCATACTTCTACTTGTCCGGGCACCTTTTTACCATCATCACATATTGATACTTATATTGCTTTTTTCCTTATTTTGGGGGTAAAAAATGATAGCCCTAGTCATTATAACTTCAATTGCAACCGCCATTACTCTTGGATATGCAACATATCAATGGCTGAAGCGGAAAGAAGAAGTTAAACGATTAACTCGTAATAGGAAGAAAGAGGCAAAAGCAAACAATGTCGCGTTTGGAGTTTCAATCGCATCAACTATATTGGCATCAACAATAGCAATATATTCCATCCTTCAGCAGGGCGAAAGTGACAGAGAAAACAACAACTTTCAACAGACCCTTAAAAAAAAGTCAGATAGCCTAAAAAACGCAACTAGAGAATTACAAAATGCCTCATTGGAAATTACCGAAGCCAATAAAACTATAATTGAGTTGCAGAACTCAAGTCTCGAAAAATCAAAAGAAATAATCGAAAAACAAGAAAGCGCTATCACAAGCAGCCTAGAAATAATAAAGCTTCAAAAGGAATCGCTGAACGAGATAACTGGCAGAGGAAATAAACCAATTGTGTCTCATTTTAATACTTATGGTCTTTTAAAACGGGCGAAATATTCTTTGTTAAGCGTATCAAACATTGGTACGACAAATATCAGAAACCTTCAGATTTTTGTAATTGATCGTTATAAAAATGTAGCCAATATAATTTCCCACAATTCAGAAAAAAGAGAAATTAAATGTGTAAGTAAAGAAGGAGATACTATGATACTAAGCAAGTACAACTCTATATATTTAGATCAAGACATAAATGGCGCTTATCAAATACCTATCAACGGTCTAGCATCTGGGGAAACGAAGGTTCTATACGAAATACGCTTCCCAATCGGTGGACACTATTTTTCATATGGAATTTTCGTCAGATGGGATGGTGGTAGTTATCATGTTGAGTTGAAATTCTGTAGAGATAACGAAGGCAATATCCTACTTTTAGATCAAACCTATATTGATAACACATCTACAATTATCGAGAACCCTCAAGAATTTTTTGGTACCTCAAAATACTATCTACTTAAAATATCTCAATATTGCGGTAAAATCAAAGGTTTCGGTTTGAAAGACCAGATTGATGTGTATTGGTCTCCTATCTTCAAAGCTTTAATATTGTATGACAAGCACTGGTTGGACTTTCAAATGTATAGATACAGGAAAGTTAATTCAAAATCAGAGGCACTTATTAGAGCTAGTGATATCGAGAGCATAATTAATAATCTTGAAATTTAGAAAAGAGACAAATCCCTATTTCTAAATAATATAATTAGCTGTCAGAATTTCCCACTTCCGTTTCTTGTACCCTCCTTTCGGATTGACGCTTACACCCTGTTCATACATTTTGACGTCCTCCCTAAAAGCCGAAGCGATGTAAATTAGAAAAACGGGGTAATTATTCATAACTTAAAATGAAAATTTAACCGATGAAGAAGTCAAAATTTACGGAAGCTCAGATTGTGTTTGCGATTAAGCAATCTGATAATGGTGTAACCGTTTCAGAGATCTGCCGTAAGATGGGGATCAGCGAGGCAACCTTTTACAATTGGAAGAAAAAGTATGGGGGTCTTGGCGTTACGGAACTGCGGGAACTACGCCAGCTTAAAGATGAAAACGTGCGGTTAAAACAGATGGTTGCCAACCTCAGTCTGGACAAGCAAATGCTACAGGATGTAATCCAAAAAAAGCTTTAAGGCCGGCGCAGAAAAAGGCGCTGGCCCAAAATCTGATCATTAACTACAAGATTTCTACAAGGCGAAGTTGTGAAGTGTTGCAGTTATCCCACTCAGTCTATTACTACCATCCCAACCGACGTGAAGACCTATTGAACCTGCGCAGCAAACGCCCGAGGCGTAGCCGGGCCGCTGCAAGTCGGTTAGACCGGATCGATGGTCTCCAGTTATACCAATGCTGGTCAATGGATTTTGTCAGCGATGCGCTGTTTGACGGGCGGAAGTTCCGGACCTTAACTGTAGTGGATAATTACAGTCGGGAATGCTTGTCAATTAAGGTCGGCCAATCACTGAAAGGAGTTGATGTTGTTTCGACCCTGGAGTATCTGAAACACGAAAAAGGCATAATTCCAGAGCGGCTGCAAACAGACAACGGAAGTGAATTTATCAGCAAGGAAGTAGACCGGTGGGCCTATGAAAACAAAGTAACCATGGACTTATTCAAGGCCAGGTAAGCCTACCGATAATCCATTCGTAGAATCATTTAATGGGAGTTTTCGGGATGAGTGTTTAAATGCGCATTGGTTCTTATCTTTGGAAGACGCAAAGGAAAAAATTGAAGCCTGGCGGGTAGAGTACAATGAGTTCAGGCCCCATAGCTCCTTGGATAATCTGACACCTATGGAATTTATTGAAATGATCAAAGACAATGCGCCTGATGATCTAACCCTGCCGGGGGCGCCTTCTCTGAATTTGATAACTTTTGCGGCTTCGGAACAGGCCTCAGCTACATCAGAAAAGTCATCAAATCCATCGAAGGTTTAACCACTGAAAACGCCCCAAAATTCTACTTTTAACTGCTTCGACTTTGGGGAGGACGTCAGATTCAAATTGTCCCCTTCTGCCGGTGCAAATTGCCCCCCTGTTAAGATGTAGCACGAGGGGTCAATTTCATCAGATTTTACAGTTGAGTACCAAATAAAAACTATCTCCGCTGAAAGATTAAAACGCCTGCCCAATTCCGAAGAAAAACAGCCTATCCTCTTTGGATATCCCATAATCAAAAAACAATACAGTAGACTGGTTCCAGGCAATGCGTGCACCGGCACCGTAAGAAATCTTGATGTTTTGAAAATTCAGGTCCTGCCAACGATCGCGTACGGTACCGGCATCAAAGAAAGGCGCCACGCCAAAGGAGAAGCGTTGTTTCCCTAATTTGGCTTCGGCAATTCTATATCTCAATTCTACATTGGCAAAAGCAAGCGATCTGGCCAAAAAACGGTTGGCTCTGAATCCACGAAGGGATTGTTTACCTCCAAGTGCGTTGATACTTCCATCCGGAGACCATTGATCCTGGAATTCAAAGAACGGGGCGTTGTCCCCGAATATAGTTCCGGTTCCCAAACGCCCTGCCAGAACCGTTCTTTTGCCGAAAGGAAGTTTGTAATAATAACGTCCCTGGAAGAAAAGTTTATTGAAATCAAACTGAGAGCCTATGTATTTGCCTGAATATTCATTGGCAGCCTCAAAGTAAAACCCACGGCTCGGATCCGGTTCAAAATCCCTCGTGTCATAAATTAATGCCGTCTGTATAATGGATACCCATCCGCCATCGAGACCGAAAACCAAACCTTGTTCGGAATCCCGCCTTAATAATGATATACCATTGGGCGCTTTCACTGCTTTCCCGGTCAGGGGCTCGATGCCGTCGGCCTGGGTTCCTTCAAAGGTTTTATAGCTCAGGTGTTGTATTTCATAACCGCCCATTAGCCGCCACTTACCATTTCCTAAAGCATAATCCGCTTTGAGGTTTAACATGAATTCCGTTTCCCGGAAGCGATTTGAAAGGGCATCGGTTACATAGTCATGTTCGCCGTGTCCCCCGGGACGCAGGGTTTTCCTGGCTTTGTCGTAATCGGCAAATGTAGCATAGGTTGCTCCTCCGTTTGGTGAAGACGGTAATCTTAGTTCCCCCAGCGTGGCTTCTGTAGATCCAAAGTAGAGGTTGGCAGGGTTTTGCTGCGCCTTGAAATCTACTTTAAAACGCCAGCGTGACCCTTTGTAATAGGGAACGTCTAAGGACAACACCAGCTCACGTGCATTGGAGGAATAGTAAGCCGCATTGGCCTTCAATTTCATGAGATAAGGAGTGTAGGCGAAAAGCGGGTTTTCTACTTTGCCATTCCAAATGATATTGGTCCTCAACCCTAAGCCCCAGCCCGTTACCGGATCGGAAGAAACATCGGGAATCCCCGTAATAAAAGTCCCCTCTCTCTTTTTAGCAAGATCGGCATCAGACATCCGCTTTGAACGGATAAAGGAAAGGCTGTCGCTTTTAAAGCCCATTTTATTGGTGTCGTCTTCTATTATCTGCGCGCCTGCCAGGTTAGCAGTAAGCGTAAAAAATGCGCTAAGAACAGTTCGTTTCATCCTTTTTCAATTTGTGCAAAGATGAACGGGCATTTGGAAGAAAATCTGAATTAGCGCTGCATGTATTCGGGAAACATACACTGGCCGCTTTAATCAACAATCCCAAAATAAATCAGAATTGATATATTAATTTGCAGTTTAATTACCATATGAAAGTCCTGATCATAGAAGACGAAAAAGAACTTGCCGAAAGCATTATAGACTATCTGAGTTCCGAACAATTTGTTTGCGAACCTGCTAAAGATTTTGATACTGCCTTGGAGAAAATCCATTTAAATGAATACTCTTGCATTATATTGGATCTGACATTGCCCAACGGCAGCGGACTCGATATCTTAAGGGAACTCAAAAAACAAAAGAAGGAGGATGGCGTACTGATCATAAGCGCCAGGAATTCCATTGACGATAAAATAGAAGGCCTTAACCTCGGTGCAGACGACTATCTCGCCAAACCCTTTCATCTTGCTGAATTAGGTGCAAGAGTGGCGGCAATTATCAGAAGAAAATCTTTTGGCGGGCAAAACATAATCGCAATCGATCATCTTACCCTGGACCTTGGCGATAAGACCCTAAAGCACGAAGGCAAGCCTGTAAGCCTTACACGGAAAGAGTATGAGCTGCTCCTTTATTTTATCAGCAACAAAAACAGAGTGGTAACGAAAGAATCCATTATAGAACACCTTTGGGGCGATGATATCGATATGGCAGACAGCTATGACTTCATTTATTCCCACATTAAAAACCTGAGAAAAAAACTAATGCAGGCAGGATGCCCCGACTATATCAAAGCTGTTTACGGTATGGGGTATAAATTCAGCATTCAATCTTAAATCATGAAACTTTTAAGTAAGTACAACCGGATAAATATTATCCTGATGTCGATCTTGTTCCTGTGCTCAGGAGTAGCGACGTATTTACTGGTAAAAGGTTTACTCATCCATGAGCTGGATGAGGCTCTGATCGATTACAAGTATAGAATTGAACAGTATGTTGACAATAATGGAACATTTCCTGGAGTCAATTCGATAGATGAGACGTTTATTAATTACCAGCTAACAGGAATCGCTTCCGAGGATCAATTTTCTTTCACAGAAATGCGTGAAGCAGACGAGGATAAACTGCATACCTTTCGCCAACTCCTGTTCACGAAAAAGAACAAAGATCAGATATACAAAATTGCCGTCGCCAAACCGGTAGAAGGAACCAGGATGCTTATCAGTATTCTGGTTGCGACCACAACCGTACTCCTGTTATTTGTCCTTTTAAGTTCTGTATTGCTGAACAGGATAATTCTCAGAAAGATCTGGTCTCCCTTTTACGACACGATCAACAGGCTTAAAGAGATCAAAATCAGTAAGGGCGACAGGTTAAATTTGTCCAACACGAATATTGACGAATTCTTTTTTTTAAACAATACCTTAGAGCAGACTATAAATTCCGCAGAGCAGGAATACCGTATCCTCAAAGAATTTACAGAAAATGCTTCCCATGAGATGCAAACGCCCCTGGCGATCGTAAGATCCAAATTGGATCTGGTTATACAGCAAGAGGGCTTATCCGAGGCACAGGCCAAGGCTATTAAAAGTGCTTACGCCGGTATTACCCGTCTGGATAAGCTTAATCGTTCCCTCTTACTGCTTACAAAGATTGAGAATAAACAATTTCAGGAGATCTCTATGCTTAATGTGAAAACTAAAGTGCAGGAAAAGCTGGAACAATTGCAGGAGATCATGGAGGAATCATCCGTCGCGGTAACCAGCGAGCTCAAAAACGCGGTTATTGCCTGCAATGAGATGTTGCTGGAAATTCTGCTGAACAATCTTGTCAGCAACGCTGTAAGGCACAATAGTAAAGAAGGGAAAATCAACATTTTGCTCCGCCCCGGATTTTTCCAGATAGCAAACACCGGGAGCACTCATAGCCTGGATCAGGAAAGAATATTCCGCCGCTTTTACAAAGATGAGCAGCATGCTACGAAACATGGTTTGGGCCTGGCGATTGTCAAGCAGATTGCTGAACAATCCGGCATAACCGTTTCCTACAATTGGGTAGACAAGCTTCATGTTTTCACACTGGAATGGGAAGCACCTTTACTGGATTAGCTACAGAATTTATAAAGCGTTGCCATTCCTCAGGACTATCGTTTACCCTTAAGATAATTAGCTACCTGCCCTAAGGTATCTACAAAGTACCGGACAGCGACAAGCATAACGTACAAGAACGTCCGGATACACCCTCACACAACTAAGCTTATTACATGGCAAACTTCATCAACCCGGGAAATACCAATGGATTATCAACAGACAGGTAAACTTTTGTCAGAGATCGAACAGGTAGTTACAGCTATGTTTGCACAATATACACCGGCCTATCTGGTATATCACAACATCAACCACACCAGGGCTGTTGTCGCGCGTACATTGGAAATTGCCAACCATTATCAGCTGGCCGAAGAAGATCGCATTGTATTAATGGCTGCGGCCTGGTTTCATGATACCGGCCAGCTTTTCGCTACTCCGGAACGGCATGAGGAGCAAAGCGTAATAGTCGCCAATATTTTTTTCCACGACCTGGCTTCTGTTCCGGCAGACCTCCTCACTGCCATCGGTCATTGCATTTTAGCAACACGAATGCCTCAACGTCCTTATACCCTGATTGAAGCCATACTTTGCGATGCGGATCTTTATCATTTGGGAACCGATGAATTCATGAGCATAGATAATCTGGTAAAAGAGGAATTCAGGCTTAGAGGAATATCGGTTGCGCATTGGGATCAGGGAACTATCAACCTGATGCACGAGCATCATTTTCATACCACGTATTGCAAAGAAAAGCTGACTTCGGGGAAAAAGCGGAACCTTTTATTGTTAAAGGCTGCATTGGGTTAGCCGGCTATTTATTAACAATTTCCGACGGCGTTATCCAAAGAAAATCCAGATTCAGCAACCATCTTCGCTTTATTATTTCACACTAATTTTTTCAAAAATGAAAAAGACTATTGGCCTGCTGGCATTAGCCATTGGATTGACCTCCGCCTTATATGCACAGGAGCAGAAAGCTGTTCAGACTACACCTACCCGGGAAGCAAAAGCCGGGTTTGTAAGTAAATTTCCCGGCGCCACAAACGTAAAGTGGGAAAAGGAAGACAACCTGTTTGAAGTAGGTTTTAAGCAAAACGGCAAGGAGATGTCTGCACTCTTTACAGCTAATGGCACACTAACGGAAACCGAAACGGAAATAGCCCTTGCCTCTTTACCCGCCGGCATTACCCAATACCTGCAACAGCATTATCCCGGCAAAAAAGTGAAAGAAGCAGCAAAGATTGTGAAAGCGGACGGAGCAGTAAACTACGAAGCCGAAATAGATAAAACAGATGTGCTGTTTGATGCCAACGGCAAATTTATCAAGGAAGTGAAAGATTAATAAAAATCATGCCAGAAGTTGCCGGCTAGCGCAGCCTCTGGCCTTTTCCCGATTTAATATTATACCATGAAATGGCTGCTTACTTGCTGTTGCTTCCTGATCTCTTTCACGACATTGGCACAGCAACATGATCTTCAATTTTACCTGGCCTCCGGATTGCAGGCAAGCCCTTTGCTTAAGGATTATCAAAACCAGGTCAGGAGCAATATACTCGATAGCGCTAAGATAAGGGCAGGTTATAAGCCGCAGGTTACGGCCATCACCAGCAACAGCTATGCACCCGTTATTAATGGATGGGGATACGATGAGGCCATCACCAATGGTAAGAACATCAATGCAGTAGTTGGCGTCAGTAAAATACTGGTTGGAGGCAGGAACATACAAAGCCAATTAGAAGCGCTTAATCTGTTGAACCGGGGATTGGAAAACACGCAAAGGATTTCGGAACAGGATTTGAGGCGAAGCATAACAGCACAGTATATTTCAGCTTTCGGTGATCAGCAGCAGTATGCATTTCTTGAAGAGAGTTACCGGTTGTTGAAGGATGAAGATGAAGCACTGAAGAAGCTGACACAAAATAATGTCTACCGTCAAACAGATTACCTTACGTTTCTGGTGACGCTGCAACAACAGGAGATTGCCAAAAACCAGGCGCTCCTTCAATTACAAAATGGCATAGCGGGTCTGAACTATCTTTGCGGAATTATCGATACAGCACGGGTCAGCCTGATTGAACCGGCCGTTACCACACCACAATATCCGCAACCCGAACAGTCTGTCTTTTTCCAACAATACCGGATCGACAGCCTTTCATTGGTCAATAAAAGAACACTTGTCGACTTTGGCTACAAACCAAAACTGAGTGTATTCGCTGATGCAGGCTATATTTCATCCCTGGCTGCAAGTCCATATAAAAACTTTGGCTACAATTTCGGCTTCACGCTGAGTGTACCAATATATGATGGCCACCAGCGAAAATTGGCGTATAAAAAACTGGACCTGGCCGAACAGACAAGAGGTAACTACAGGGACTTTTTTAGCCGTCAGTACACACAGCAGTTGATCCAGTACAACCAGCAGCTTCATGCTACAGAAGAATTGATCAGCCAGATCGACGGGCAAATGAAATACTCCGAAGCCCTTATAAAAGCACATACGAGACTCCTGTCTACAGGCGACGTCAAGATTGCAGACCTGGTGATCGCCCTGAACAATTATCTGGGTGTCAGGAGCCAGCTTGTCCAGCAAAAAATAGCAAGGTGGCAGATTATTAATCAAATGAATTATTGGAACCGGTAACTCAATCTTATGCTAAAAAGGCAAGCACCATTATGGGTCCTCCTTCTCCTGGCCAGCGCCTGGATATCCTCCTGCACCAATAAAGTTGCAGACGACAATACGTCGGCAAATCCGGTAGAAACGCCAGTCACAGTTGTCCATATCAGCCGTGACACCATGAACGAGTATATCGAAATCAATGCAACCTCCGTATTCCTGTTGAAAAATTTTGTAAAAGCCAATGCCAACGGCTATCTCCGCTCTTCCAATGTACATTTGGGACAACAGGTAGGGAAGGGTCAGGTATTGTTTACGATCACTACAAAAGAAGCCCAAAGTCTTGGCAATACACTGAACAAGCTCGACTCGTCTTTCAAGTTCACCGGGACCAACAGCATCAGGGCGGGCGAAAACGGTTATATCACTCAGCTGGACCATCAGACCGGGGACTATGTCCAGGATGGCGAACAACTGGCTGTAATCAGTGATCAGAGTAGCTTTGTATTCGTCATGAATACCCCTTACGAGTTACATACCTTGGTTTCACGTCAAAATAATGTGACCCTTATTTTGCCCGACGGAACGTCGTTTAAAGGGATCATTACATCGTCAATGCCCCAGATGGATTCCGCCTCGCAAACGGAGCGTATCGTAATTAAAGTAGCCTCCGATCGTCCCATACCGGAAAACCTGGTCGCCAAAGCAAGCATCCTTAAGCAGAACCGGCCTGATGCGATTACAGTACCCAAAGCAGCATTGCTTACCGATGAGACCCAAAGCGAATTCTGGATTATGAAAATGGAAGATGACCATACCGCAATAAAAGTGCCCGTAAAAAAGGGGATAGAAAGTGCCGCAAAGGTTGAGATACTGTCTCCTGTACTTACGGAGAAGGATCGCATACTCGTAAGCGGAAATTATGGACTGGAGGATACGGCGAAAGTAAAAATAATTCAATAGACCGAAATCTGTAGTATCGTGAAGAATTTCTTTGTGGCTTATAAAAGCCCGCTATCGGTTGTGCTGGCCCTTATTATTGCCGGAGGCATGTTGGCATACAGCAAAATGCAGACGGCGTTATTTCCGGAGATTACCTTTCCCAAAATAAAAATTATAGCCGACGCAGGTCTTCAGCCGGTAGATAAAATGATGGTTACTGTAACCAAACCTTTGGAGAACGCAGTAAAACAAGTACCCGATTTGCAGCTTATCAGAAGTACGACCAGCAAGGGAAGCTGCGAGATATCGGCATACATGTCATGGAATACGGAAATCGACCTGGGCCTGCAGCGTATACAGGCCAAAATAAACGATGTCAAAAGCCAGTTGCCGCCAGAGGCACGGATTACCGTAGAAAAAATGAATCCATCGATACTTCCCGTAATGGGCTATACAATCGAAAGTCATAATAAGTCCCCGATTGAAATGAGGTTGCTTGCGGACTATACCATTAAACCATTTCTGTCACAGGTCGCCGGGGTTGCTGAAGTGAGGGTCAGCGGTGGCCGTACCAAGGAGTATTGGTTACAACTGGACGCCCAAAAGATGAGCGCTTTGGGTATTACACCCGACATAGTCAGCAATGCGCTTGCACAAACCAACTTCATCAAATCGAACGGCTATCTTTCAGAATATAAGTACATGTACCTTACCGTAACGGATGCTACGATAAAAACACTGGACGACCTCAGGCATGTGGTGATCAGAAACGATGGCAAACGCATCGTTACCGCGCAGGATATTGCCGATATCGGCGTAAATGAAAACATCGAATTCACAAAAATAAATGCCAATGGTAAAGATGCCCTGCTGATCGCTATTGTAAAGCAGCCCAATGCCAACCTGGTAAAGCTTTCGGCGGACATGGAACGGCAAGTGGCGGTATTGAGGAAAACGCTGCCCAGGGGCGTAACGATTCAACCGTATTATATCCAGGCAGATTTTGTGAACAACGCTGTAAGGAGTGTGGCAGACAGTTTATGGATCGGACTGGCACTGGCTATTATCATCGCGGTGATCTTTCTGCGTTCACTTAAAGCCAGCGCCACTATACTAATTACAATCCCCGTTACACTTGCGCTCACCCTCCTCGTATTGTACACGCTGGGATATACCCTGAATATCATGACCCTTGGAGCGATTGCAGCAGCCATAGGGTTGATTATCGATGATGCCATCGTCGTTGTAGAACAGATACACCGCACACACGAAGAACACCCGGACGAACCAAGCACAAGTCTCGTTCAAAAATCGATTAACTATCTATTTCCCGCCATGGTCGGGTCTTCGATCAGTACGATCGTTATTTTTATTCCTTTTATCCTGATGAGCGGCGTAGCAGGTGCCTACTTTAAAGTAATGACCAGCACAATGATCATTACCCTGCTCTCCTCCTTTTTAGTGACCTGGATCGGATTGCCGGTAGTCTACCTGTTGCTGACCGGCAAGTCCGGCAAACCCTTTAAAGGCACATCTCATGACGTAAAACGGCAAAAGTGGGTTTCTTTCTTCGTGATGCGGCCTGCTATCAGTGTCGTCTTTATCCTCTTGCTGATCGCTTCCATTATACTCATTTTACCGAAGTTGCAGACAGGCTTCCTGCCGGAAATGGATGAAGGCAGCATCGTACTGGATTATACCTCGCCTCCTGGCACCTCGCTCCAGGAAACGGACCGGATGTTACGGGAGGTAGAAAAGATCATTCAAAAAGTACCGGAAGTAGCCGCCTATTCCCGGCGTACCGGTACACAGATGGGCTTTTTTATCACGGAACCGAATACCGGCGATTATCTTATCCAGCTCAAAAAATCGCGCAACCGGTCGACCGATGAAGTGACCAGCGATATCCGGCAAAAAATTGAATCTACACAACCGGCCTTACGTGTCGACTTCGGACAGGTGATCGGTGATATGTTGGGTGATCTTATGACTTCGGCACAACCGGTCGAGGTCAAAGTATTCGGTTCGGATCAACAAAAATTACAGGAGTTGTCTCAGCAGATCGCCAAGGTCATTTCCGGGGTTACGGGTACGGCCGATGTATTTGATGGTATCGTTATAGCAGGCCCTTCGGTAAGCATTGTACCCAATTACGACAAGCTGGCGCAATTGGGTATCACACCGGCAAATCTTCAAATGCAGATCCAGACTTCACTGGAAGGCAATGTGACTGGTAGTATCCAGGAAAAAGAACAGCTATCCCCGGTACGGATCGTTTACCCCAATAACAGAAAAACCAGTGTGCAGGATCTATCTAACCTACGCATATTCCTGCCGGATGGCAGGCTCTACCCATTGTCGACACTGGCTTCGATCCATATCGGAAATGGCGATGCGGAATTGAAGCGGGAAAACCTGCGATCCATGGGTGTAATAACAGCCCGGCTGGATAACAGTGACCTGGGCACCGTAATTCAACAGATCCGGCAACAAATACAATCAAAAATAGCCTTGCCGGCCGGTTATCATATCGAATATGGCGGAGCCTACGCCGAACAGCAGCAATCGTTCCACGAGTTACTACTGATTTTAATTACATCATCGCTCCTGGTATTCGGGGTAATTTTGTTCCTGTTCCGCGATTTCAAGGTAGCATTTACCATTTTATCGATATCTGTCTTAGGGATTGCAGGAAGCTATTGGGCATTATTCCTTACCCGTACACCGCTTAATGTAGGAAGCTATACCGGGCTTATTATGATAGTGGGGATTATAGGCGAGAACGCCATATTTACCTTCTTGCAATTTAAGGAAGCTTTGCTTACCCAATCCGTTGACGATGCCGTGGTGTATTCCATTTCCACCAGGCTAAGGCCAAAGCTAATGACCGCTTTTGGCGCCATCATTGCCTTACTCCCACTAGCCATGGGTATTGGTGCAGGCGCACAACTGCATCAGCCTTTAGCTATAGCCGTAATCGGCGGTTTTATCGTAGCCTTGCCTCTGTTGCTGATAGTCCTGCCATCTCTGTTACGAATACTTTATAGAAAATTTGACATAAAAAGATCTTTCTGACACATTAAGCCTAGTATTCAAAAGAATCAGCTTTGTCAAAATATTTTATAAAAATGAGGCTTGGTATCTGATGTGCTATTCCTCACAAAATCTCTTAAATCAAATACTGAGCGCAAATTCTTGGCGACTAGCTACATTTTAGCAGCAGTCAAAAATATATTGAAAAATTAGAAGTAGAAGGAAGAGCTATTAATTGACTGCGATATTCAGATAATACAAAGCAATAATACGTTGATTATCTCTGGTAATTAAAACCACAAAAATTACGCCCCCCTTCAAATAACTACATTGGACGGGATGATCCGGGTACCAAAACCAATCCTTTGCTGATTGGCTTATAATCGATAAGACAAAAAGGCATCTCAGAAGACTAAAAATAATGCTGTTCAAATTGTTTTTGAAGTAGTCCTGACGTTATCGCTCTTACTGCTTTGCATTATCAGCGTTATTATTCCGACAAATTATAAATGCCGTCCCAAGGCAGTATTCATAATTTATTACCTACTCTAAATCTGAAACTTACCAATAACGCATCCACTATGGCAGAAGGCCTTGCATCGAAATCAAATGAGCCGAAAGCTCTGGTTAGCAAAGAAAAGAATAGCGGGAAACACATCATTTTTTTGCCTTTTTTCGCTAATATTGCGTGCTTATTTTATAATAAACAAAACTAACATCCTGTATTGTCCCTAATTACCACTAGCAACGATGATCTTTAACTCGCTGGCTTTTCTTGTTTTTTTCTTTACGACTACTATTGCCTATTTTTTACTGCCTCATCGTTTTCGCTGGTTTTTTCTGTTGGCTATCAGTTGCTATTTTTACATGGCCTTCGTGCCAGTCTATATTCTTATCCTGTTTGTCACGATTCTTATCGATTACATCGCGGGCATACAAATAGAAAATTCCAACAAACATAAAAAGCTATTGCTGCTCTTAAGTGTCGTGGCCAATGTGGGTGTGCTGTGCTTCTTTAAGTATTACAATTTCCTGAACGAAAATATAACAGGGCTGCTTGGATATTTTCACACCAAAAACCCGATTCCTTATTTAAATATCATTCTTCCGCTGGGCCTGTCTTTCCATACGTTCCAGGCTATGAGCTATACCATAGAAGTGTACCGAGGTAATCAAAAAGCAGAACGACATCTGGGCATCTATGCCTTGTATGTCATGTTTTATCCCCAGTTGGTAGCCGGTCCTATAGAACGGCCCCAAAACATGCTGCACCAGTTCTACGAAAAGGTAAGCTTCGACTACGACAGGATCGTCAGCGGCCTGCAGCAGATGCTCTGGGGATTATTCAAGAAGGTAGTGATCGCCGACAGGCTTTCTTTGTACGTGGATACCGTCTTCCATAATCCGGTTCATCATAACTGGAAGTCTACTCTGGTGGCTTCCGTTTTTTTTACATTCCAGATCTACTGTGACTTCTCCGGCTATTCCGACATTGCCTTAGGATCGGCCAGAGTACTGGGCATACGGCTGATGAATAATTTCAGCTTCCCCTTGTTAAGCCGCAGTGTAACAGAATACTGGCGCAGATGGCATATCTCGTTGTCTACATGGCTGGGAGACTACCTCTTTACACCGGTCATTACAGGACTGCGTAACTGGGGGAAGGCTGCTATTGTATTCGGTTTATTCCTTACTTTTTTCGTTAGTGGCATATGGCATGGTGCAGGCTGGACTTTTATCCTCTGGGGCCTGCTACATGGCTTGGCTGTTTCCTACGAATTCCTGACAAAAAAAATAAGGAAAAGGGTTTTCGGCCTGATGCCGCTGTGGCTGAACGAGACAGTGAGCGTATTGCTTACATTCAGCTATGTAACATTTGCGCTTATCTTTTTCGGCGCTGCCAGCGTTAAAGATGCCTTTACCCTTACCGGCAATCTTTTTTCCGGCAAGGCTGGTCCTTTATTTATCGGAAATGCCGCCGGCTTTGTCTATTCCCTGCTGCTGATCTTGTTCCTGATGGCGGCTGACATTAATAGTAAAGTATGGGACAATAAATTTTCCCTGATAAAGAGCAAATATTATCTGGTAAGAACACTGGGCTATGTCCTGCTGATCGTCGCTATTCTGATGATCGGTGTTTTTGACGGAGGACAGTTTATCTATTTTCAATTCTGATGTATGCTTAAAAAATATAGCCGGCCGCTGGCCATATTTGCCGGGAAATGCCTTTTGTTGCTGGCAATTCTGGTAGTAGCCGATAGGCTCTGCGGTTGGGGACTGTCACAGCTTTTTTTCAGGCAAACCCACGGAGACGATAGTGTAACCCAATACCTGTTAAAAGATGCACGGGAAGAGATAATTATACTGGGTGCTTCCAGGGCTTCTCATCATTACGACTGTCGCCGTATAGAAGCTGCTACAGGCCTCAGTTGCTTTAATGGCGGCCGTGATAATATGCCTATACAATATGCCGCCGCCGTATTAAACATTGTTTACGAACATGCCCATCCTAAAACTGTTATCCTGGATGTAATCCCTACCGGTCTCTGGCCGTCGCAACAAGCCGATGATGCGCTCAAACAGGTCTTGCTGCCTTTCTCTGTAAAATATCCAACACTTGCTGATGTCATTTGCAGGAAGGATCAGCTTGAGCGTTATAAAATAAAGCTTAGTAGTATATACCCCTTCAACTCTACTGTGGGAACTGCATTCCAGAATACATTTACCCATATGGGGCATGAATCGATAAAGGGATATGAGCCGCTTAACAGCGCTATAGACCCCCGCTATTATAAAGAGCCGATATGGGGTAACTTTACTGCCGGTCGCCAGGACCTGGATACCTTCTGTGTTCAGGCGCTGAAAGACATTATTATGCTAACAAAGAAGCACAACACCAGGCTTATTGCAATCATTTCCCCTTTTTATTTCCCGATAGCGTTTAAAGAGAACAACAGCTTCATCGCGATCCGTGATATTTTGAAAGAACACGGTTGTGAGCTATACGACTTTTCCCATGATCCCCGATTCCTGATGCAGCCGCAGTTTTTCCAGGACGATATTCATTTGAACGACTCAGGTGCGGCACTTTTTGACGAATCCGTAATCAGTATCCTTAACAATAAAGGGGCGATCAGCCAGCTATAAACAAACTTCCAATGTATACATTCGGTGAGCTAAAGAAAAACGCCAAAAAGGATACTGCAGGACATAAGTCAGTAAAGCTTGCTATCTTGGGCGATTCCAGCACTCAATTCCTGGCACAGGCCATAAAGGGCTGTGCCTATTTTTACCAGATCGCGCCGATTATTTTTGAAGCAGATTTCAACCAGATCGAAAGACAGGTGTTCGATCCGTCTTCCGAGCTATATGATTTCTCACCGGAAATCATCCTTATTTTCAAGGCCACGGAAAAGCAATTATCGAGTTTCTATAAAATGCCTGAGCCTGAAAGAAAGCTTTTTTCTTCGCAGTTTCTCAATGGAACATCAGATCTGCTGAAGCAGATCGAGCAACGGCTTCCGGGCTGTAAAATTATTTCCTATAACCTTCCGGAGATAGACAACAGCATTTTCGGCAACTATGGCAACAAGACCGAAGCGTCCTGGATCTATCAGCTTCGGCAAATCAATACCGGCCTGATGTCGATGGCTATCGCCCATCGCGATCTCTTTATCTGCGACATCAGCAGGCTTCAGAATCAGTTAGGAAGAGCATTTGTCAGTGCGCCGGCAATATACATCAATACCGACGCTGTTTTCCACCTCGACTTTCTGCCTTATGCCGCCAAGGCAACCATGGATATTATTGCAGCATTGCAAGGTCGAACCATAAAATGTGTCGTGCTCGACCTGGACAATACCTTATGGGGCGGCATTATTGGAGACGATGGTATAGAAAATATCCAGGTTGGCAACCTTGGAATTGGCAAAGCATTTACCGAACTGCAATATTGGCTTAAGTCGTTGAAAGAACGCGGCATTATATTGGCGGTATGCAGCAAGAATACGGAATCTGTTGCCCGAACAGCCTTTGAACTACATCCCGACATGGTACTGCGCATGGAGGATTTTTCCGTGTTTGCTGTCAATTGGGAAAACAAAGCAGACAACATCCGGTATATACAATCGGTGTTGAACATAGGGTTCGACAGTATGGTCTTCCTGGACGATAATCCTTTCGAGCGGGAGATGGTACGGAGCAATATACCTGGTATTACCGTTCCGGAGCTGCCCGAAGATCCGGCACTCTACCTGGATTTCCTGTATACACTCAATCTTTTCGAAACCGTTTCTTATTCAGAAGAAGATAGCCTTCGTACAGCACATTATCAAACAGAGGCCAGGAGAACCATTGTGCGGGAGCAGTTTACAGACGAGAATAGCTTTCTGATCAGCCTCAACATGCAGTCTGAAGTACAGCCTTTCAATACATTCAATACACCTAGGGTTGCCCAGCTCAGCCAACGCTCCAACCAGTTCAACCTTCGTACTATTCGCTATTCAGAAGGTGACATAGTGCAATTGGCAGGTAATAGTGACTATTATACACTTTCTTTTGGACTTAAGGATAAGTTTGGAGACAATGGTCTAATCTGTGTGGTCGTATTACATAAAGAAACGCCTGACACATTATTTATCGAAAACTGGTTTATGAGCTGTCGCGTGCTGAAACGTGGCATGGAAAACTTTGTATTAAATACAATGATGGAGATCGCGCAGGCAAATGGCTTTGTAACACTTAAAGGCCAATATATCCCCACCGCTAAAAACGAGTTGGTTAAAGATCACTACCTAAACCTGGGTTTCGGTTTGCAGGATGACTACTGGGTTCTTTCTGTCGCAGATTATCAACCCAGGGAATGCTTTATAACAAAACACTAAGACAATGAACAGACAAGACATTCTGGAGCAATTAGTCCATATTTTCAGGAAAGAGTTGGACAACAAAAAAATAGTGCTAACGGAAACAACGACGGCCAGCGATATTGATGAGTGGGATTCTCTCTCACACATACAGTTGATCGTTGCTATTGAAAAAGCCTTTAAGGTGCGCTTCAATTCAGCCGAAATTCAAAGTTGGCAGAATTTGGGTAAGATGATTGATAGCTTGGAAGGAAAGCTGAGTTAGGCTGGTAGCAAACTAAAGAGTACTTATCTTATAGGTTTCAACCAATCGTTTTGAAGGCAGTTAATGCGTCCAGCCGACACGAAACCCTACTCACAGAGCGGGGTTTCGTGCTTTAAGAAACCAACCCGGACGAAAAACTGTCCCGGATAACTGGTTTATTTACGCAGGAACAGATGGCAACACTTACTCCCCACCCCGCTAAAGAACCCTATAACTATATTGGACAGGATGATCCCGGCACCGAGCCAATCCTTTTCCCACCAGAAAAGGAGTCAAGAAGAATGAGAAAATAACATCTTCATTAAGCATACATGTATAAAACAAACCGGAACAATTTCGGTCTTGTTTTATACTCTATATTTTTCCACCTAAGCCCTTACAAGGACTGGTGATCGTCTTTTCTTTCGTCACGGTATCATAAATCCGGTTATCCAATACGTTGGTATCAATAAGAGCGCCGGCCCTTAGAACCACGTTCCTGGAGAAAAACAACCAGGTAGGACAGCAAGGTATATATCAGCACGATAATGATGAAGGACAGCCATAAGGGACAGCTATCCAGGATGGTTGCAATATGAGTCATAGCAGGCTTGTTTTTTTTGATAATTGCGTTTTATAATTCGGTACAAACTATAGTTTAAATGATCAATGGCCGGAACTGCCAACCCGGCAGCTTCATCCATTTTTCTAAATATACTAACGGAGATACGCCATATCGCGGCGTATTTATCATCTGTACCGGCAATCATTATCCGCCTGCAAACCCTCTTTGCTATACAATACGTTACCGAGTGCAATTTCATATGGCCGTACACCTGCCACCTTAATACAGGTGTGCAGGAATTCCGAATGCTTTTCATTACGAATGTCAATACCCGTTTATTAATAGAGTACTCAAGCTATCTGCTTTTGTCGCGTGTTAGGGGCCGATGATAGTAGCAATCAGAAACCATGCTTAGCCTGTTTCTTATGGGAAGTACTGCAAAAAATGTGCAGCGCCTGAATTTATATTTGTTATTATTTAACCAAACATAAAACTATGAAACATTTCACATCGGGTACCAGGATGACTATCTTCCTGGCCCTTTCTTTGATTTTATTACTAACCGCAGCACAAAGTAAGGCACAAGACATTCCAGGTTCGCCTTTACAGCCAGGTCCCAATGATACAGCGGCCCATAACCTTTCCGATAGCCTTACCACCAGCGTCACGGCAATGCAACCTACGGATACCTGTAATGGCTGGATATATATCGATGTATCGGGAGGCAAGCGGTTCGGTACCTTTCCGCCATACCATGTTTACCTGCTTCCCAATCCCTATTTTATCAACCCAATCCCACCTTCCTTCCTAAATGACAGCCTTTATGTTATTGGCCCGGTATGTCCCGGAACGTATTATTTTGTCACTATCGACTCCTCAGGTACACAGAGGAGGGATTCTGTAGTACTGGTGAGAAGGTCTGCCCCCAGCGACTCGATAGTTTATCCATGGAGCTTTGTCGTCCATTCTGCTACGCTTCTGCAGCAGCCACAGGATCAGCTTTATCCAAACCCCTTTACAGACTACGCCTCTGTTCGCTTCAACAATAGCAGCGATGGAAACATAACAGTTATTATTTACAATGGAGCCGGAAAAATGGAGCAGAGAACCGTGATTAAAGGCAAGAAAGGGGAGAATATTTATGTTCTTGACGGTAAAACACTGAATAAAGGTATTCACTTTGTAAAAATAATCATGCCGTGCAGGAGCATTGTAATGAAAGCCCTCCGCTTATAACGTATACCCCGATAAATATTTTTCTACTTAAATACGCATTTGACTTTTCCTATCAAATAGCAATCGTACATAATCAATATAGCCGGCCCAAAATGGGCAGGCTATATTGATTACATGAGCTTCTTTTGTTCGCTTCAAAATAAAGATCACGAAATTCCAACCGCGCAAACACTATCTCCCATTTCTAAAAATGAGCTTGATCATCTTTCCCCGAAACCTTGCTCATTTTCCCTTAATGCGTTCCTGGGCAATTTTACAGCAAAATAAGCAACATGATCGCGCCAGCCTTCGATACGAACTTCCGGCACATTAAGGGTATGCCTACAGCCGGTATTACAGATAGCCTAATCAACGTTTACTACCCGCAGCTCTCGATCTTTATCGACTACATCGACACCAGCATTTCGGAGTTGTTCGGGAACGACAGCACAGCCAGGAAAGCAATCCTACACAGAATCCAGCAGGAATTGGGCGGAATGGTCAGCAAAGAAAAAATGATACTCTTCCCACTCCTGGCAACCCTGGAAAGAGAGGATCGGAAATCGGATTGCGGCCCTTTCAAACTTGTAAAGAAACATTATCATTCCCTTCTTTCTGCCATTCAGAGTTTAAAATACCTGCTTCAGGAAGATACGGTCTCAAATAAAATCACACCCGAGTTGCTAAAGCAGGTAAACGACCTGGAGTCAGGCATTGTAGAACTGCAACGGGCCAAGGAAAAACATCTTTTCAACAGATTTAAAAGCTGCAACAACAATTGCCAAATTTCCGCCTATGCTTCCCAATGATCAATTACCATGTTTTCATTGTGGCGATGCTTGCAAAAATCATAAATTGGATATAGGCACAAAGTCTTTTTGCTGCAATGGCTGCCGGAGCGTATATCTTCTGCTTAATGAACATACATTAGAAGAGTATTACTGTCTCAATAAAAATCCCGGTACCGCGATTAAGGATATTGCCCCCGAAAAGTTCCGCTTCCTGGACGATAAAAATATTGCAGGCAAAATACTTAGCTTTAATAACAGCACCCGGGCCAGTGCCACACTATACCTACCTCAAATTCATTGCAGCTCCTGCTTGTGGCTGTTAGAAAACCTGAACCGGATCAACCCGCATATTCTCTCCTCTCAGATCAATTTCCCGGCTAAGGAGCTCTCCATCAGTTTTGAGATACAACAGTTATCGCTCCGGGGCCTGGTGGAATTGCTGACCAGCCTGGGATATGAACCTCACCTTAATTTTGAGGAACCAAAGAAAGAAAGGCAGGTATCCGCACCCGGAAAGACAGCTTACAAAATAGGTATTACGGGGTTCTGTTTTGCCAATATTATGCTTATCAGCTTCCCGGAATACCTTGGCCTGCAATCTGCCCAGGATGCCCGCCTGATCACTTTTTTCCGTTATACTAACTTGTTGCTGGCATTGCCTGTATTTTTTTATGGTGCGCAGGAATTCTTCAGGAATGCGTGGTTTAGCATAAAACAACGGCATATCAATATCGACGCACCTATTGCACTGGCTATTGCTGTAACGTTTACTCGAAGCGTTTACGAGATCCTCAGTAATATCGGGGCCGGGTACCTGGACAGTATGAGTGGTATTGTATTCTTTATGCTGCTGGGAAGAGCGATCCAAAACCGCACTTATAGTACTTTGAGTTTTAACCGCGACTATAAATCATACTTTCCCATAGCCGTAACCATTACCAGGCAAGGAAAAGAGCTGGTAATCCCTGTTCATGAGGTAAGTACACAAGATATAATGACATTGCGTCACCAGGAGATTATCCCGGCCGATTGTATCTTATCGCGGGGGAAGGCGCTTATCGATTACAGCTTTATTACCGGAGAGAGTACACCCGAACACCCTTTGGCAGGGGACTTGATCTATACGGGAGGCAGGGTTGCAGGCAGCAGCATCGAGGTAATTGTGATCAAAGATTTTAATCAGAGCAGCTTTACAAAGCTGTGGCATCACGAAGCATTCCGGCAACGCAAATCCGGCAACGAAGCGATAACCAATCTGATCAGCAGGTACTTTTCACTAACGGTATTGCTGATTGCATCGGGCGCCTTTGCCTTCTGGCAGGTCAAAGATCCGGGATTGGCCTGGAATGCATTGACAGCGGTGCTGATTGTTGCTTGTCCTTGTTCCCTTTTATTAACGACAACATTTACCAATGGCTACCTGATGGCGCAGTTTGCTGCTAAAGGCTTATTTCTTAAAGACGCCGGCACTATCGAGAATATGGCCAGGATCAGTCATATAGCCTTTGACAAAACCGGTACCCTTACCGAAGCCCGGCAACGTTCCGTAAGGATAGTTAAGATGTCGCTCTCCCCTATCGAAAAAGAACTAATGCTGGCTGTGATATCACAATCCGTCCACCCTTTAAGCCGGGCTATTGCGCATCACTATGGGTATAAGGCAAAAATAGTCAAAGGCGAGATACAGGAAATACCGGGAAAAGGACTGGATGCCTGGATAGCGCACACACATATAAAGATTGGCAGCAAGTATTTCGTATCGGGGGTCGATGAAGAAAACGATACCCCTTTCAGCGAAGTCCTGGTATCCGTCAACGAAGTAGTGAAGGCCCATTTCTCGTTCGACAACCAAATAAAACCTGGTGTAGCCGAGCTGCTTGGAACCCTTTCCAAAGACTATGGCCTATCCATGGTAAGCGGCGACAATGAAAGCAGCAAGGGGCAATTGCAATCATTATTTCCTCCAGGTGCACAATTAGCCTACAGGCAATCCCCTCTAGAGAAACTCAAACATGTTCAGGCCTTGCAAGCGAATGGCGAAGCTGTAATGATGATTGGCGATGGATTGAACGATGCCGGAGCCTTGCAGCAAAGCGAAGTCGGCGTTGCTGTTGTAGCGCATTCCTTTTCCTTCTCGCCTGCCTGTGAGGCTATTATTGAAGCCGGTAAACTATCGTTGCTTCCCGGCTTTCTGAGGCAAGCGCAAAAAGCGCAACGACTCATCATAACCGGCTTTATTTATTCGCTGCTCTTCAACCTGGTCGGCATAAGTTTCGCAGTAACCGCACATATGTCGCCTTTGGTAGCCGCAATTCTTATGCCCTCCTCCTCATTGGGTATCATCCTGATTGCCTATATGGGCATTAAAATGATAACCCGTAACAGCACGGATAGTCCATCATTTTCCCAAGCAAAATAATGACGAAGATCATATCCGGTAATAAGCAATAGCATTTATAGGGCAGATATATCAAAGCAACTTTGCCACCACAACTAACCCAGCTTATGATTATAACCATATTTCTATTGTCCGTAAGCCTTATAGTAGCCATTGTTTTCCTCGGCGCTTACCTATGGAGTGTCAGGACCGGACAATTCGACGATGACTTTGCCCCTGCGCACCGCATATTTTTTGAAGACAATCTGAAAAAGGGAAAAAATAAAAAAACCGAAAAATGATCCAAACCGAGAAATTCTACTACGATAACCAAAGTGTACGAATGTTTGGTATAGCCACCTTGTTCTGGGGTATAGTAGGCATGCTGGTGGGTGTACTGATTGCTTTCCAACTGGCCTACCCCGCCCTGAATATGGGGATTCCTTACACTTCATTCGGACGGCTGCGCCCGATCCATACCAATGCGGTCATATTTGCTTTTGTCGGCAACGCTGTTTTTGGCGGTGCTTATTATATCCTGCAACGAGTGCTGAAGACAAGAATGTACAGCGACCTGTTGAGTAAAATCCATTTCTGGGGCTGGCAGCTCATTATAGTTATAGGCGCCTTATCGCTGTCGCTCGGATATACCACAGGAAAAGAATATGCCGAGCTGGAATGGCCTCTGGACATCCTGATCACTATCATATGGCTGGTTTTCGGCATCAATATGTTTGGTACTATCCTGAAACGGAGGGAACGCCACTTGTATGTCGCCATCTGGTTCTTCATCGGCACCTGGGTAACAGTAGCTATGCTGCATATTGTCAATTCTTTCGAGCTTCCTTTTAGCTGGTTCAAGAGTTACAGTTTGTATGCAGGTGTACAGGACGCACTGGTTCAATGGTGGTATGGTCACAATGCCGTAGCCTTCTTTCTTACCACTCCTTTCCTGGGACTGATGTATTATTTTGTCCCTAAAGCGGCCGAACGTCCTATCTACTCCTATCGCTGGAGCATCATACACTTCTGGGCATTGATCTTTATTTACATCTGGGCGGGACCGCACCACCTGCTCTATACGGCTTTGCCCGGGTGGGCGCAGGCATTGGGTACTGTATTCAGTATTATGCTCATCCTGCCCAGTTGGGGCGGTATGCTCAATGGCTTATTCACTTTAAGAGGTGCCTGGGATAAAGTAAGAGAAGATCCGATACTTAAAATGTTTGTGGTGGCCCTTACCGCTTATGGCATGGCTACATTTGAAGGCCCGATGCTTTCCCTGAAAAATGTAAACGCAATCAGCCATTATACAGACTGGACCATTGCGCACGTGCACGTTGGGGCTTTGGGTTTTAATGGCTTCCTGATCTTTGGCATGCTCTACTGGCTCATTCCGCGGATGTGGAACACCACATTATATTCCCGGAAGCTGGCCAATATTCATTTCCTGGTCGGTACCATAGGGATACTGCTATATGCTATTCCGATGTACTGGTCCGGTTTCTCTCAAAGCCTCATGTGGCGCAGGTTTACGGAAAGCGGCCAGCTTCAGTACCAATTTCTCGAAACGGTAACCCATGTAATACCGATGTATATCATCAGGGCCATGGGCGGTACTTTATATTTAAGCGGTGTATTGCTGGCTGCCTATAATTTACGCAAAACCATGAAAGCCGGCCGTTTCGTGGCCAATGAAATGGCAGAAGCGGTGCCGCTGCAGCTCCAGCCCATGCCAAAAGCCAAAATGCACTGGCATTCTGTTATCGAACGTAAACCAGTCCGACTGCTGGTGCTGAGCCTTATCGTAGTGGCAATTGGCGGTCTTGTAGAAATGGTCCCGACATTCCTGATCGATAATAACGTGCCTACTATCTCCTCTGTAAAACCTTATACGCCGCTTGAGCTCCAGGGACGGGATATCTATGTAAGGGAGGGGTGTTACAATTGCCATTCCCAGATGATACGCCCTTTCCGGGACGAAGAAGCCCGCTACGGCGAGTATTCCAAAGCCGGTGAGTTTGTTTATGATCATCCTTTCCAGTGGGGCAGCAAACGCACCGGCCCCGACTTACAACGGTTAGGCGGCAAGTATCCCGACAGCTGGCATTACAGGCATATGAACGACCCCGAAGAGATCAGCAGCGGCAGTATAATGCCACCCTACCCCTGGTTACTCGAAAACGCTTTAGACACCAGCAACACGCCCGGGAAGATAAGGGCCATGCAGCGCCTGGGGGTACCCTATCCCAAAGGCTATGATAAAATTGCCAACCAGGAACTAAGGGCGCAGGCAGAGGGCATTGCCGCCAACCTGAAGAAAGACAAGATCACTGTAATGAGCAATAAGGAGATCATTGCCGTTATCGCTTACCTGCAACGCCTGGGTACCGATGTTAAGAAAGACAAATTCACCCGTAAATAAAATAGCAATGAAGTTTACCAATTATCTCAAAGACATCCGTCACGTAAGCATCTACCCGCTGATCTCGCTGCTCTTGTTTATCGCTGTTTTTATTGCCGTTGCCGTGTATGTCTATGCTTCCGACAAGAACAAGATGCAGGACCACGCCAATATTCCTATGAAATAATAAGCTAACTAACATGTTGACCAAAAGATACCTGCCACGAATAATCACTTTCCTGTTCCTGGTGACACCGCTTCCTCAAGCCCTGCATGCCGCAGAGGCTGCGCCCAAAGAGAGCACGCCCCTATTCGATAGTCAGGACATGCTCCGCTATGCGCTTGCCGGCATCATGCTCCTGTTGTTAATGGTGATCGCCGTCCTGGGCAGCGCCGTTGCGAGTGCCGGGAAATTGTACCGGGAAAAAGAAAAGAAAAATGCCGGTACATTGCTCAAAACCTTGTTCGTGCTTGTTTTGGCAGGCATAGCCAACACAGCCAGTGCCAGTGAAGTCGCCAAACAGACAGTGCCCCAATCATCCTGGCCGCCTGCCGACATCAGTATTATGACCCTTTTCCTGGTACTGGAATTCCTGATCATTTTCGTGCTTGCCTACCTGCTGCAGCAATTCCTAAAGAACAAGAAGCCAGCAAGGCAGAAGCGGCTGCAATGGAAACTGCTTTTCCAGAAAATGAACCAGACCGTTTCCCTGGAGGAAGAACATGCGCTTGACCTGCACCACGATTATGACGGTATACGCGAGCTGGACAACAAGGTCCCTTCCTGGTGGCGGTATGCCTTCTATGCATCCATGGTTTTCGGGGCCATTTACCTGTACCGGATGTTCGTAAGCGAAACCTTACCCGACCAGCTCCGCGAATTACAGGCAGCCAACCAGGTGGCCGCGATTCAAAAAGAAGCTTATCTGAAAAACGCAGCCAATAACATAGACGAAAATAACGTGACCTTGCTCGATGCTGCCGGTGTGGCCGAAGGTGCAACCCTTTTTTCAAAGAATTGCCAGGCCTGCCACGGTGACAAAGGACAAGGCGGCGTAGGTCCTAACCTCACAGATGATTACTGGCTGCACAATGGCAGTTTACAGGACATTTTTAAAAGTATCAAATATGGCTGGCAGGAAAAGGGCATGAAAGCCTGGAAAGATGACTTCTCACCGGTACAAATTGCACAATTGTCCAGCTATATAAAATCATTGCATGGCACCAACCCTGCAGGCGCCAAAGAACCACAAGGCACCTTATATACCGAGGCCGGTGCTGCTCCAAAAATCCAGGATACAACGACAACCACCCAGCTATGAACCAGGAGGAACATTACGGCGGCAGGATATCTACAGTAGATCAAAAGGGAAAACGTAAATGGATTTATGCCTTACAGCCCAAAGGCAAACTATACCGTTACCGTACCTGGCTCAGCCTTATTTATCTTGCCGCTTTTTTCATTTTTCCTTTTGTGCGGGTCAATGGGACACCTTTGTTCCTGTTCAACTTTCCGCAAGCCACATTCATCTTTTTCGGTAAAGTATTTTTACCACAGGACTTCCTGCTGCTGGGCATCGGGATGCTCACTGTACTATTGTTCATTATCGTTTTTACCATTGCCTACGGCCGGGTATTTTGCGGCTGGGCCTGTCCGCAAACCATATTTATGGAAATGGTCTTCAGGAGGATCGAATACTGGATCGAAGGCAGCGCTTCCAGTCAACGGATAGCAGATGGCAAAGCATGGACTACGGAGATTTACCTGAGGAAAATCGCCAAGCATTGTATTTTCTTCTTTATCTCCTTCCTTATCGCCAATACCTTCCTGGCCTATATTATCGGTACCGATGCCCTGTTCAGGATTATTACCGATCCTATAGGATCGCATATCGGGGGTCTTATCGCTATCCTGGGATTTTCCCTGGCATTCTATGCCGTATACGCTTTCGTCAGGGAATTGGTATGTACCGTAGTTTGCCCCTACGGAAGATTGCAAAGTGTGCTTTTAGACAAAAGCTCGCTGGTGGTGGCCTATGATTACAACCGGGGAGAACCTCGCAGCAAAAGAAAAAAGGTACAAGAAAACCCTTCGGGCGCTTGTATCGATTGCGGACTATGCGTCCAGGTATGCCCTACCGGCATAGACATCCGGGATGGTTTACAGATGGAATGCGTGAGCTGCACGGCTTGTATAGATGCCTGCAATATGATGATGCAAAAAACAGGGCAGCCGGAACACCTGATCAAGTGGAGCAGCGAAGCAGCCCTGACCAGTAATGCAACCAGGGGCGCCAACTACAGGGCGAAATGGTACAGCGTAGCGTTGGTCCTGCTGCTTACCGCCCTGGTTACCCTGCTCGTTACCCGGTCCAAGTTTGACAGCACCGTGCTGCGGGTACCGGGGCAGTTGTTACAGGAGCATCAAGACGGTACCATATCTAACCTTTATCGTATAAAGATCGTCAGCAAAAGCATGCATACCGAGCCGTATCACCTGGAACTGGAGGATAAGTATATACGGCTGGAATATATAGGCAAGCACCTGGATTCCCTGCATCCAGGTATCAGCGCCGAAGAAACATTCTTTCTCAAGGTACCTCCGGGAAAGAGTGGCAAGAGAAAAGAAGTGTACCGGTTGAAGGTAATGTCGGGAAACGACGTCATTCAGATCAAAAAAGTAACTTTTATCAGCGCTTATTAAACTATATGATGAACGTTAAAAGAGTAAGCCATCCCGGTAACATTTTACTGGCAGGCTTCGGCCTTATGTTATTGATGATGGGGGTACTGGTATTCCTTTCTGTCAGACAAGACATATCCCTCGTCAGCAAACAGTACTACGAACAGGAATTAATATACCAGCAAAAGATCGACGCCAGCACTAACGCCAATGCTTATGCCGGGGCATTCCAGGTCCGTCTTCAAGCTGAGCAGCTTCTTTTATCCATACCGCAAATGTTGGCACAACATATGGAAGCAGGCCAGGCATGGTTCTATTGTCCTGCGAATGAAAGCATGGACCGGAAAATAACATTGCATGCCAGCGAAAGCGGGCAATATATATTCAACCGCAGCCAATTTCCGGGAAAAGGATACCTGCTCAAATTGTCGTTTACCGCTTCCGGTAAATCCTATTACAAAGAATTCAACCTGCAGCAATAATATGAATCCCTTCATTCTTTGGTCCGCCTTCCTGCTAGGCATCCTGGGCAGTATGCATTGCTTGGGCATGTGCGGCCCCCTGGCGCTTTCAATACCCTTCTCTGCACAAGATGACGGCAGATGGCGCAGGATATTCTTTTTCTACCTGGCAAAAGCATTCGCTTACAGCATTATGGGAGGCGTTATGGGTATAATAGGGAAAGGAGCCATGTTGATGGAATGGCAGCAGGTATTGTCCATACTGGCCGGCCTGTTTATCTTGCTGATGGCCTTGCTGCCTGCACTCAAGCATGCGAAAATGCATTTTGTTTTCAGGAAACAATTTCAAAGCATATATACCAGGCTCCGGGAACAGCCAAGAACACGCTATTTTTTCATGCTGGGTTTTTTGAATGGCTTATTGCCTTGCGGTCTTGTCTATACTGCGCTTACGACGGCTACACTGGCCGGCGGCATAACCGGTGGTGCATTAGCTATGCTGTTATTCGGCTTAGGCACAACACCCGCACTGGTATTGCTTATCCTATTCAAACATAAGATACGGTTACACCGGCAGTTGCGCAGGGTATCCCTCTCTACCCTGCTATCCGCAGCTATAGGCCTGTTGCTGATACTGAGAGGCCTTAATTTAGGTCTGCCTTATATAAGCCCACAGATAGAGCAAGGAAAAGTAACCCAATGCTGCCATAAATAAACAACCCCTACAATCACGATACACCTTACCCTGTTTTTCTTTAATAGCAATCTCCCACTTCAAGACCGCTAGTGTGTTTTCTTTTGTTCTCCAATGGTATTGTTTGAACAGAATACAACTTTTATCTGTTTTGTTTATACAAATATTGCTTCTTTCCAAACCGCTTACTATCGTAAGAGCGCTTCAAAGAAGAACTATCGGCCCGTTATCAACATGGCTACCCTTCAAATATAAGCCCTGACAGTAGCGATAAATTTCTGACACTTTTAACAAAGAGTGCTATGTCGAAATTTATAAAACCTTCCTACTTTCAATTAACGAACATGTACTGAAGCCTAATTATCATCCAAATTGACATTGCGGCGCTAGCTAAACCGATTCACAACCTGTCACCCAGCTCTTTACTATAAGTTGGAATTGTCACTGTCGACGATATTATAGGCTGTTTTTTAAACCCTTGGTATCGAATCTATGCAACAATTTTTCTTCAAACCCCACCCCGCTCTCCATACGATTATAAGTTCCATAGGCATTATGAATGCCGACTTTGCCAAAGCCGGCCTGCCTTCTTCATACCATTATCCATGGTCAACGCAGATACGACTTTGTTTCTATATTCAAGGTGATCTGATAGGTGTAAAGAAAAAGGCAGATGATCCCTTTAGTACACTTTGTTCCAGTTTCGTAGTTGGTCCGCAATTGACCGATACATACCTTAATTTCGGTAAAGGGGTACTCACATCAGCCATTAGCTTTCGTGCCGGAGGACTACAACGTCTTGCTGGGATACCTATATTTGACCTTACCAATAGAGAAGTGGATGCTTCGATCATTTTCGGGCCCGAAATTGCAGTTGTAGAGAGACAGCTAAAAGAGGCATGTACCCCGGAAATTATAGCCACTATCCTGGAACGGTTCTTATTGCAACGCTTGTGCCATGCAAGGGAACTACTCCCATTTGATCATGCAATTAACGAACTGGTTAAACATCATGGCAACATAAGCGTCGAAAAGACAGCTGCTTTAAGCTGTCTAAGCAAACGGCAATTCGAAAGGAAATGTATCGAGAGGTTGGGTATGTCGCCAAAATTGTTTGCAAGACTTACTCGTTTTTCCAAAGCATATATGTATAAAGAAGGATATCCGCATTTATCCTGGTTAAAGATCGCTCACGAATTTGGGTATCATGATCAAATGCATTTCATCCATGACTTCAAACGCTTTGCAGGGCACAATCCTTCCTTTATCGGTAAGGACCTGCATGATTCCCTTAAGTTGGTAAATCTCTTCGAGCGGGGCACTTAAAATGTCGCATTTTTACTATACCGCAAACACAAGGCTGCTCTATCTTTGGTATTGATCTGGCTGTCAACTCAACATTAATCCTGCCAGATACCTACACTCGATAAAGAAACAGTGCAAGGCCTTCCTACGCTATTCTTTCACAGTGTAAAACCCGGAAGTACCGACAGAGAATGTTTTCTGAAAACCAGGCTGTATTAGCATCAGTAAGAAAAATAAAAGAATCCCAGGTTTTCCCGCTAAGAAACGGATCTGTAAAATGCCTCCGTACAGTTTATTTTAATAGCCAATATGCATCTATAATATTTTTTGAACCGGTCGAAATTTTTCGTTCCATTTAACTGTCACAAGAATTTGTATCTCGAGAGTACAATCACAGGAGGATGCATCTGTAACCTGAATAAACCTGGTGCACGCTGAATATTCCCCAAGGCGGATATCAAAGAGAAAGACAGGGGTTAAAAAGCAGACTAAAATGTTAAAGAAAAACCTTGCTTCACTTGGAGCTTTGGCCAACACCAAAATCCCCTCCGGCCTACAACATATCGCAGGAGGAGCTGTCAACCAAACACAGGCAGGAACTATCACTCGTGGTGGTGAAACATTCAGCTTTAACTGGGATGTTAAGGGAACTATCACCCGTGAGACAATTTATAACCGAGATAATAACCTCACTTACCAACAATGGTTAAGTACACCTGATGGAATAGACTTTGTAAATAGAAATACATAACAGGTAAGCCATGAATCCGAGGGTAGATCCATGTGGATCTACCCTCCCCTAACAAATGTCAAAGAGCATGCGACGATCGTGGCCCTATTGGATTTGTACTTTAAGAATACAATAGGAAGAGGCATCTGCAACCTGAATAAACCTGGTGCACGCTGAAATACTCCCCAAGGCGGATATTAAAAAAAAGACAGGGGACCAAAAGACAAATCAGAATGTTGAAGAAAAATCTAGCTTCACTAGAAGCTTTTACCGATACCCAAATCCCATCCGGCGCACAACATATTGCCGGCGGCGCCATCATGCATAGTAGAGGAGGAACGATTACTCGCGACGGTGAAACATTCAGCTATAATTGGGATGTTATAGGAACGGTTACTCATCAGACTATTTATAACAGGGATAACCTTACCTACCAACAATGGTTGAATACTACCGAAGGGCAACAATTTATAAATGACAATGAATAATGGGATTGTCCTGGTCAAAAGGTAGACCCCATGGGTTTACCTTTTCCCTTTGTAAAGTGCTACGAATACTTTATTCACCCGATAGTACCGTTACAAAAATATGGTAACAAAGTCGATAAAGCTTAAAAAGGAAAATGATTTTAATAGTTACAGAGAGCTTTGACAGGACGGCTGACAAAGTATGTACCTGGCTGAACTATTCGGGCACGTCTTATATTAGATTCAATACAGACACCTATCCGGCCCGGATTACCAAGATCGATTTTAAAGACAATGCAGCAGTTGACATAAAGGTTACATATGAGGCTGGGCTGTATGATCTTATTGATTTCGATGTTATTTGGTTCCGGAGAGGAGAGTTTACCATAGATATACCGATCATTCTAAATGACATCTGTTCCACAGATTTCGAGATTAATTCAAAAATAAATAAGCATTTAGACGAAGAGGCCAATGCGTTATTACGCTTTGTATATTTCGCTTTAGAAAAGCAGAGTATTTTGGTTAATTGTCCAACCCGGTACCAGATAAATAAGCTGGAGTGTTTATACCAAGCAAGAAAAGCGGGCTTGAAAATACCGCAAACCGCTGTTTTAAACGATGAAAGGGATCTTCAAATGCTTGCCCGGGAAAATCTGTTAGTAACAAAAAACATTCAGGATATTCTACGATGTGTTACAGATAAGGTCTCAATAGTACAACAAACTACCAGAGTGCCGGAAAATGTTGAAGAAAAGTCGCCGAAAGAATTTTTCCCTTCTCTTTTTCAAAGTCTTGTTCTCAATAGCGCAGATATCCGGGCTTTTTTTATAGGAGAATCTGTATTTGCTGCCGCTATTATACCCTACAACGATGATGTACAAATCGACTATAGGGGTCGTGGGAACTTCGTCGATAAAAACGCAATATTCCCTTACCATCTACCCGAGGATATCAAAATCAAACTTGTCCACCTTTCCAGGATAATGAATGTCACTTGCGGGTCTGCGGATTTTATACGGCAGCCCGATGGAGAGCATCTGTTTATCGAGATTAACCCGGTAGGACAAATCGACTTTCTCAGTGTATGCTCGAATTTTCAGATCGAACGCGAAATCGCAGATTATCTAAACCTACAATGTAATGAAGAAGAAATTAATAAATAGTAAGGATTGGGAGTTGGTACCTTATAACTACCGGGAGCTGGAATGGGAAGTACCCAATGGCACAGGACCAGGACCCGGTAGATCACAGTGTATCCTTTGGAGCGCCAATACCATGAATCTATCTAAAATCCAGAATAGAAATTGCAGGAAGGAAATTTATGAAAAATCGATAACCCGTTACGAAACCGATGTTTGACGCCAACAATTACTTTCATATTCTCCCCAACTGCCGGATTACAAAAGGGGTAAAGGGATCTGTAGTGCAAAACCTGACCCAATCAAGTTATGTATGGGTTCCCACTGTCCTCATCGAAATCGTTGAAGAATTGATCGATAAGCCTATGAGTAGCTTAAAGGATGTTTACAGCGAAGAAGAAATCAAACTCCTCTCAGACTATTTCAAACACCTTATCGACAAGGGTATGGGAAAGATATCTTCAACTTGTCCCACTTGGTTTTCGCTGACTTATACACAAGATGAGTGGGATTTCCCATTCACGATCGGCAGTGCCATAATAGATTTTAATGTAACTCAAAAGCAGTACATCCGGATGGCAATTGAGGAAATTGCATTTTTAGGATGCCATACTTTGCAGTTGAGATTTCTGAATGACGAATCATTTACAGATATCGAAGAGCAGCTTCTGTTTCTGGATAAGATCAGTGCTTTCAGAGGAATTTCTATTGTCTGCAACTTAAAAAGCACAGGTATTGATACAGAAAATGCCATTGAAGAAATTGTTGAGCGATTCAGCTTTATAACGGAGATGATCCTGTATAATGCCGGGCTAGATACCTTTAAAAGAAACGAAAGGATCATGTGTAGCATCTTGTTTTTAAAGGAAAGAATAACAGATCAAAGTTGCGGGTGTGTACAACCGTTTTACTTCAATTCAACACTAGGTCATTACACCGAGTCGCTTACCCATAATACATGTTTAAACCGGAAAATAGCAATTGATCAGCATGGTAATATTAAGAATTGTCCCGGCACATCCATTAGCTACGGTAATACACAGCAGCGAAATCTTAGAGCAGTTTTCCAGAGTGATGAATTCCGGGCTTATTGGTCCATCACCAAAGACCAAATCCAGGTTTGCAGTATTTGTGAATATAGGCGGATGTGTACCGATTGCAGAGCCTATATTGAAAACCCGGATGACCTGTTCAGTAAACCCTTGAAATGCGGATATGACCCACATGAATGCACCTGGTCGCATTGGAGGCATCTGCCGCAAAAGTTTAAAGCGACAGCATTTTATCAGCTCACAAAAAGGTAATGATGAAAAAGAAATTCCACTTTTACAGGCAACTGGACGTGATGGACTGTGGCCCTACCTGCCTGCGCATGGTGGCAAAATATTATGGCAAAACATGCTCCCTGGAAGCACTTCGGCAAAAAACATTTGTAGGACGGCATGGGACGAGCTTTTTAGATATCAGTGAAGCTGCCGAAAGTATCGGTTTCAGAACTCTGGCATCAAGGCTTAGTTTTGAAAGACTTGATAAAGAAGCCCCATTACCGGCAATCCTGCACTGGAATCAAAATCACTTTGTTGTTTTACCTCCCCAGAATTATGACAGCTCAAATAAACAAGCAAAAATATTAATTGCCGATCCCGGGCATGGATTGGTTTATGTCGACAAAGAAACATTTTTAAGCAGTTGGAAAGGAGGAAATCCTGAAGGACTCGCACTTCTTTTGGAAACTACCCCACAATTTAATGAGCACAATGAAGAAGGAGAAAGCATAATCGGTTTTTCCTTTTTAACCCGTTATCTAAGGCCATTTCGACGCTTTATCGTCCAATTGTTTGTTAGTGTTTTGCTTTCCGGCTTATTGGCTCTTATATTCCCCTTTTTAACACAAAGCCTGGTAGATTATGGTGTTGTTCGGCAAGATATAGGCTTCGTTTATCTAGTTTTATCTTGTCAATTGCTATTGTTCCTGGGCAATACTGCAATAGAAATACTGCGGAGCTGGATACTGCTACATGTAAACCTGCGGATCAATATCAACATTCTATCGGATTTTCTGATCAAGCTAATGCGGCTCCCAATCCGCTTTTTCGATACCAAGCAGATTGGCGACATCCAACAACGTTTGGGAGATCACAGCAGGATTCAAGAGTTTTTGACCGGGACTACGTTATCCACTATTTTTTCCTTTATCAATCTTTTTGTCTTTTCTATTGTACTTGCTATTTATAGCTGGAAAATATTGGCATTGTTCGTTGTCTTCAGCGCTGCTTCTGTAATCTGGATACTTTTCTTCCTAAAAAAAAGAAAGGAGCTTGATTATAAAAAATTCCAAAGGATGAGCGATAACCAGAACATACTATTTGAACTGATATCCGGGATGCAGGAAATCAAGCTCAACAACTGTGAGACGACAAAGAGATGGGAATGGGAACGCGTTCAGGCCAAGTTATATAAGATCGGTATAAAGTCACTCGCTTTGGGGCAATATCAGAAAGTCGGTTCGGGGTTCTTCAATCAATTAAAAAACATACTCATTTCATTTATCTGTGCCCAATCGGTCATAGGCGGAGAGCTGACGCTCGGTATGATGTTGTCAGTAAGCTATATCATTGGCAACATGAACGGTCCCCTGGAACAACTATTAGGATTTATTCAATCTGCCCAGGACGCAAAAATCAGCCTTGATCGGCTAAGCGAAATTCATGGGAAGGCCAATGAAAATGACGAGAGTAATACTCACCTCAACCATTTAATGCCTACCGGTTCAATCAGGCTGGAAAATGTAAGTTTCCAATATAATGGAACATCTTCAGCAACAGTATTGAAAAATTTAAATCTTGAAATACCCGAGGGCAAGATTACAGCAGTAGTGGGCAGCAGCGGCAGCGGCAAATCAACATTGATGAAAATGCTTCTAGGATTCTATGAACCGGTAAAAGGAAAAATTACCGTAGGAGGCAAGGACTTGCGCAATATTCATAAAGGCACCTGGCGACATCAGATTGGAAGTGTTATGCAGGAAAGCATGATATTTTCTGACTCGATTGCAAAAAATATCAGCATTAGTGATGAGATTATCAATACAAATAAGCTTAGCCGGTCTGTTACAGTAGCGAATATTCAGGAATTCATCGATGAGTTGCCTCTCGGGTACAACACCAAAATCGGCAACACAGGTACGGGAATCAGTACTGGGCAGAAGCAGCGGCTACAGATCGCCAGAGCTGTTTATAAAGACCCGCAGTATATATTTTTCGACGAGGCTACAAGTGCGCTCGACGCTAACAATGAGCGGGTCATTATGGAAAACCTTGATCAGTTTTTCAAGGGGAAAACGGTGCTGGTGATTGCCCACCGGCTAAGTACGGTAAAAAATGCAGACCAGATCATTGTTTTGGAGAAAGGTGAAATCATTGAAACCGGGAACCATGAGGAGTTATTGCAATTGAAAGGTAATTATTTCGAATTAGTAAAAAACCAACTTGAAATTGGTGCTTAAAAACTATGGCATGCCAGACACCCTTAAAACCACCAACATTCACTATATCCAAGACATCGATGAAAGGGAAGAGCTTCCTTTGTCTCCCGATGAGATTCGCACAGAAGAGGTTCAGGAGATCATGGGCAAAGTGCCTGCATGGATCATCCGGTATGGAATGATTTTAATAGGATGCATTATTGTTGTTTTTTTTCTGTGTTGTTACTTTTTTGAATATCCGGATGTTATTCCGGCCAGGGTTATTATAACTTCTGATAATCCTCCCGTAGAGATCGTTTCCAGAAGCAATCTTCCCCTGCAGCAAATATTAATACAAAACTCGGAGACAGTAAAAAAAGGAGCTGTATTGGGCATATTGTCCAATTCGGCATCTTACGAAGATGTATGTCGATCCATACAGCTTTGCAAAACTCTTGATACAACAACTAATCTGACAGGTTTAGTGAAAATGATTGATGTATCACAAAACCTCTTATTAGGAGACCTACAAGTAGCCTATACCAATTTTTGCCAGGCTGTGCTCGAATACCAGCTCTTTATGAAAGACAATTCGCAAACTGACAGGATCAATCAGCTAAAAGACCAATCAAGGTTCCAAACTTATTTTTCCAGCCGGTTAAGAGAGAGACAAAAAAAGATCGACAAGCAACTTTCCTTGCAGGAGCAACGTATCGAAGCTGCCTCCGGCTTATCAGAAAATATGGCTTTGTCACAGGGGGAATATGAAAGTCTGCGGATAGCTATGCTGAACCTAAAGATTAACGCTGAAGGAAACGAAACTGATTTACTTCAAAACCAACTGAGAGAGAAGGCGGCAACTAAAGATATTGCCGATGCTGAAATTAAATATCAGAATGATGCAACCAAATATGAACAGCGTATCAGGGAGGCCGCCAGGCTGTTTTCCTCCAATTACAGACAATGGGAAGATAAGTACCTATTTATAGCACCAATCGATGGCAAAGTTACTTTTCTAAAATATTGGAGTGCCAATCAGTTCATTCGGGCAGGTGAAGCCGTCATGGTTATTGTTCCCTTAACAGGTCATTATATAGCCCGGGGCCAGGTTGGGATCAACGGTGCGGGGAAGATAAAGAAAGGGCAAAAGGTATTGATTAAACTCCCGGCTTACCCTTATGAGGAATATGGTAGTTTAAGAGGAACCGTATCAGACAGGTCAGGTATTGCGACGGATAGCGCCTTTGCTATACAAATAAAACTTCCCTATGGGTTAAAAACAAATACCGGTGTCGATATAGCTCAACCTAAGCTTGAAGGCGTTGCGGAAATACAAACTGAGAACAAAAGTATATTGGGACGTTTTTTTGAAAATGTTTATGGCAAAAGAAGACGATAGTAAGAGCTAAAGAGATAGTGTTCCATCCTCAGTAAAAGTCATAACAAAAAACCCGCTCTCTGAGCGGGCTTTGCTTTTGTACCACGTACGGGAATCGAACCCGTGATTCCTCCGTGAAAGGGAGGCGTCTTAACCCCTTGACCAACGCGGCATCGTTTGTTTGGGAGTGCAAAGGTAATGTACTTTTTCAAAATTCCAAAAAAAGAAAAGAAAAATTTTAAAATCGCCTTATCCGCTTTGTCCCATACATTAATTGGAAAATCCTTTGCTTGCATTTACCTTTGCAGCGATTTTTTTAACACAGTAAAAATCCAATCTATAAAGATGAGTAAAGTTAAAGTTGCCATTAATGGTTTCGGGCGTATTGGACGCCTTGCCTTCCGTCAGATCTTCGATATGGAAGGAATTGATGTCGTTGCCATCAACGACCTTACTGAGCCAAAAGTACTGGCACACCTGCTTAAATATGATACTGCGCAGGGACGTTTCGGACAGGAAGTAAGTCATTCTGAGAATGCAATTACCGTTAACGGACACGAAATTAAAATATACGCTCAGAAAGATCCAGCCCAGATTCCCTGGGGACAACATGATGTTGATGTGGTGCTGGAATGTACCGGTTTCTTTACCGATGCCGATAAAGCAAAGGCACACCTTACTGCCGGCGCTAAGCGCGTAGTGATCTCAGCTCCCGCTACCGGCGACCTGAAGACTGTAGTATTCAATGTAAACCACGACATCCTGGATGGTTCCGAAACCATTATCAGTTGCGCTTCCTGCACCACCAACTGCCTGGCGCCAATGGCTAAAGTATTGCATGAGCAATACGAGATCAAAGCCGGCCAGATGACTACCGTGCATGCTTATACCAATGACCAGAATACCCTGGATGCACCACATGCCAAAGGCGATCTTCGCCGCGCCCGTGCTGCTGCAGAAAATATTGTTCCCAACTCTACCGGTGCTGCCAAAGCGATAGGCCTGGTACTGCCCGACCTGAAAGGAAAGCTGGACGGTGGCGCTCAACGCGTACCTACAGTTACGGGTTCTCTAACCGAGCTGAATACCATCCTGGGTAAAAAAGTAACTGCCGAAGAGATCAACGCAGCTATGAAGGCAGCAGCCAACGAATCTTTCGGTTACAATGAAGACGAGATCGTTTCCAGCGATATCATCGGTACCCGTTTCGGTTCCCTGTTCGATGCCACACAAACTAAAGTGGTGACCGTTGGCGATCATCAACTGGTAAAAACAGTAAGCTGGTACGATAACGAAATGAGTTATGTATCTCAATTGGTACGCACAGTGAAATACTTTGCCGGCCTCATCAAATAAATAAAACATCTCTTTGCCGATAAAATGCCTCCCTCACCGGAGGCATTTTATTATCCCTATTGTATAAGTCCCTTGTACCTGTAACATAAGTGTTTGGTAAATTATTCGTTATTTAGCGCTGAGGAAACTTATGAGAAAAAAATTGCTGCTACTTTTGTGACAATATTCGTAGTAATATTTCGTTTGAACTACATCGATGCCCGTACTGAACACCTACTTTAAAAAATTCACCCTGGTCCTCCTGGCTTTGCAAATACTGAACCTCAGTATTTACAATACGAATTTTTATAGTAACAACATTTTCCGTACCAATAAAGCACAGCTAAAGGACATTAACCCTATCGACTCCTTTGCGGAGCTGGTGCTCGAAGATGTTGCCGGTTACCAGAATGCCTTTCCCGAGCCTACGCATAAGGACAATAAACAATCGGGCGAACTGAAACAAAATACCAGTTTCCAGTTATTCCATCAGAATCATTTCCCCAAGATACAGGAGAAGACCGTCAGCTATGACCCGGCCTCCGATGAAGAGCTATCCGGCTTCTGTAACCATTATTCCTTTCTTTTCTGGAAAGAGATTAATCATCCCCCTGCATAACAAAGTACCGCTTCACTTTCTCTTTTTTTTAGATATGGTGTACATTTATGATGGTACATCCTTGCCCATTTGGGTTGTTTTCTGTAATTAACCTCTGTTTATGACTACCCCTAAACATGCCTTCCGCTTATGTGGAAAGGTCTTTTGCACCCTACCCGGCTTGCTGACAGCATTGCTGTGGCACCAGCCGGCCCGGGCCCAGGCCGACACCCTGAACATTACCCTGAAACAGGCCGAAAAAACATTCCTGGAAAAGAACCTGGAACTGCTGGCCCAGCATTACAACATCGAAGCCAGTAAAGCTTTGGTACAACAAGCCAAATTATGGGATGACCCTACCCTGGTTACGGATCAGAATGTTTATTCCAACAATAAATGGTTCGAACACGGAACCAATCCCGACGGAACGCCCAAAGGACAATATTTTGTCCAGTTGCAGCAACTGATCAAGACCGCCGGAAAGAGGGGCAAGCAAATTGATATGGCACGTACCAATACCCGTATCAGCGAATGGCAGTTCAACCAGGTGATGCAAAACCTGAAATTCCAGCTTCGTACTGATTTCTATACCATTGCCCAGTTGATGGCCGTGCAACAGTTGTACGATGAGCAAAAACAGCAACTGGACAAATTGCTGAATGGCATGCAATCGCAATTCAAGGCAGGTAATATTGCCCGCAAGGACCTGTTAAGGGTACAGGCGCTGCAGATCAACCTGCAACAGGAAATAACTGCCAACCTCAAACAGATCGAAGACAGCCAGACGGAATTGCGTATCCTGCTGCAGCTCGATGGGGCTACTTTTATACGGCCGCAAATAGCCGCAGTAGCCGCGAGCCCGGCCCCGGTGATCAATGTGGCCGCTTTAATTGACTCTGCCAAGCTAAACAATGCCACTTATCAACTGGAGCAATTGCAGGTACAATACCAGCGCCAGAACCTTTCGTTCCAGAAAGCGCTTGCCGTGCCCGACATTACAGTAGGCCCCAGCTACGACCTCAACAGTAATTATGCACCACGGTATGTAGGCCTTGGCCTATCCCTGCCCCTGCCTGTGCTCAACGGCAACCGGGGCAATATCAAGGCAGCCCGCTGGCAGGTAAAACAGGAAGAAGCCAACCTGTCCCAGGCCGATATTCGTTTGCAGAACGAGGTTGCAGGCGCTTATAAGAAGTACTTGTATACATTGCAGTTGCACACCAGTATGCAACAGGATTTTTATACCGATTACAAAAAGCTGCAGGAAAACATAGCCGAGAGCTTCCGGCAGAAGCAAATCAGCCTGCTGGAGTTTATCGACTATTTCAACGATTACGAAGATGTGCGTACCAAACAGTTGCAGCAGCAACTGGACCTGCAACTGGCCAAAGAAGAGCTGAACCTGCAGGTAGGCGCCGACTTATTCGATTAATCCTTAACCAATAGCTTTCCTACGCAATAAAAAAACAAAACCATTATGAAGTTCCCCATCGTAATATCCCTTATCGCCCTCAGCCTGCTTGCTGCTTGCAAGGAGCAGAAAGAACAGAAAACGACTGCACCCAAGTTTAGCTTAAGCGATTCGATGCAGCACCTGATCACTATAGATACCGTATCCTTTTGCGGTATCAGCGACGAACTGTCGCTCAGCGGCGAGGTAAGCTTTAATGAAAACAATATGGTCAAGATCTTTCCGCGCAGCAGCGGGCAGGTGATCGAGTCCAAAGTATCCCTGGGCGACAAGGTAAGCAAAGGACAAGTACTGGCTATCGTACGCAGTGCCGACGTAGCCGGCAACTACAGCGACCTCAGCAGCGCCAAAGCCGATGTGGCCATAGCCAAAAGACAAATGGACAATGCGGAAGCGCTTTATAAAAACGGCATCAGCAGCGAGCGCGAATACACCGAAGCCAAACAGACTTACGAGAAAGCGCTTGCCGGGAAAGAGAAGGTACAGGCTGCCATCAACATCAATGGCGGCGGCCGCACTACGGCAGGAGGCGAATACATTATTTCATCGCCGATAGATGGTTATGTGGTGGAGAAAAAAACCACTACAGGCGCTTTTATCCGTCCCGATATGGGCGACAACCTCTTTACCATTTCCGACCTTAAAAATGTATGGATCTATGCCAATGTGTACGAGACAGATATTGCCAAGGTGCAGGAAGGCTACGAGGTAAAAGTAATCCCGGCTGCTTATCCCGACAAAATATATACCGGCAGAATCGATAAAACAGGCCAGGTACTCGATCCGCAAAGCAAAGCCATGCGGGTGCGCGTTATCCTCGATAACAAAGACATGCTGCTGAAGCCCGATATGTTTACAAAAGTGATTGTGAGTAACGAGCGAAAGGCGAAAGCCATATGCATCCCTACCGCCGCACTGGTATCGCAGGATGGCAAGAACTATGTAGTGGTGTACCAGGATAAGAACAACATTTCCGTAGTGGAAGTAAATGTACTGAAGACCGTTAATGACCGCACGTACCTGACTTCAGGCGTTCAACCCGGCACGAAGCTGATCACCAGCTACCAGAACCTTATCTTCAATCAGCTCATGAATGACTAAGCAGGGCCCTGATGTAGCAAGCCCGCCTGTTTTCTTTCTTACTCAAATAATAATCGATGAATAAAGTCATAAAGCAAATCATTCATTTTTCATTAAGGCACAGGTACCTTGTCTTTTTCCTTACCGCGGTATTGGCGGTAATCGGCTTCGTAAGCTACCGTAATACGCCTATTGAAACCTTTCCCGATGTCACCAATACACAGATCATTATTATCACCCAATGGCCTGGCCGCAGTGCCGAAGAGGTGGAACGCTTTGTTACCATTCCCCTGGAAACAGCGATGAACTCGGTACAGAAGAAGATCAATCTTCGTTCGACCTCTTCGTTCGGCCTTTCCTATGTACGTCTCATCTTCGACGACGATGTAGACGATGCCTTCGCCCGGCAGCAGGTGTTTAGCCGCCTTAACGATGCCGATCTGCCCGATGGCATCAAGCCGGATGTGCAACCGCCGTATGGTCCTACCGGGGAAGTATACCGCTATACGCTGGAAAGTAAAACCAAGAATATAAGAGAGCTGAATACCATACAGGAATGGGTGCTCGACCGCAGGTTCAAATCCATCCCCGGCGTAGCCGATGTCAATACGTTCAGCGGCGGTGAAAAAATTTACGAGATCAGGGTCAACCCCAACAGTATCACTAATTACGGCCTTACCGCGCTGGATGTGTACAATGCGGTCAACAAAAGCAATATCAATGTGGGCGGCGATGTGATTGAAAGGAATGGACAAGCCTTTATTGTAAGAGGTATAGGTCTTTTAAACAATATCGATGAAATAAAGAATGTTATCGTCACCAAAATAAACGGGGTACCTATCCTGGTTAAGAACCTGGCCGAAGTAGTGGAAACCGAAAAGCCGCGCCTGGGGCAGGTACATCGCGATAAGGCCGATGATGTGGTAGAAGGTATCGTGGTGATGCGTAAAGGAGAAAACGCTGCGGAAGTGCTGGGGCGCATCCACGATAAGGTAAAAGACCTGAACGAGAATATCCTGCCCAAGGATGTAAAGATTGTTCCGTTCTACGACCGTACCACCCTTATGGATTTCGCTACCGAAACCGTGCTGCATAACCTTTTTGAAGGCATTGTCCTCGTTACGGTAATCGTACTGATCTTTATGGCCGACTGGCGCACCACGCTTATCGTGAGCCTTATTGTTCCCCTGGCTTTGCTTTTCGCCTTTATGCTGATGCGTATGCGGGGTATGACGGCTAACCTACTATCGATGGGAGCGGTAGACTTCGGTATCATCATCGATGGTGCGGTCGTCATGGTCGAAGGCATCTTCGTGGCCCTGGATCATAAGGCCAAGGAGGTAGGCATGGAAAAGTTCAACAAGCTGGCCAAGCTGGGCCTGTTTAAACAGGTAGGCACCGAAATGGGTAAAGCTATTTTCTTTTCCAAGCTCATCATCATTACCTGCCTGATCCCCATTTTTGCCTTTCAGAAGGTGGAAGGTAAAATGTTCTCACCGCTGGCTTTTACCCTGGGCTTTGCCTTGCTGGGTGCTTTGATCTATACGCTCACTTTTGTGCCGGCCTTTGCCAGCGTGCTGTTGCGTAAAAATGTAAGGGAGAAGCATAACATTGTGGTCGCCTTCTTCGAAAAGACCATCGGGCGGGCTTATCGCTGGGTATTTTCCCATCAGCGCCTTAGTCTTACCGTAGCGGTTTCTTTTATGCTGCTCACTTTTCTGTCGTCAAAATTCCTGGGCTCCGAATTCCTGCCCGAGCTGGACGAAGGCGCTTTATGGGTAAAGGCACAATTGCCCATGAGTGCTTCGCTCGAACAGTCCAACGATATGGCCCGGAAGATGATGGACATTATCGAAAAATACCCCGAGGTCAACCATACGCTGGCACAGGTAGGCCGTACCGTAGACGGTACCGACCCTAAGGGCTTCTTTAACGTGGAGATCGCCGTAGACCTGAAGCAGAAGAAGGAATGGCCAAAAGGCGTTACTACCGAAAGCCTGGTAGAAGATATGAATACAAAGCTGCAGCAGTTTCCCGGTATCCTGTTCAACTATTCGCAGCCCATCAGGGATAATGTGGAAGAAGCAGTAGCAGGCGTACCGGCATCGCTGGCAGTCAAAATTTTCGGCCAGGATTTCAATACCCTCAATACGATGGCCAACCAGGTCATGGATCAGTTGCGCTCGGTACAAGGTGTCGAAGACCTTGGTGTGTTGCGCAACCTCGGCCAGCCGGAATTCAGGATAGAGCTCAATCAGCAGAAAATGGCATTGTACGGCGTGAGCATTACTGATGCCAATTCCGTGATCGAAATGGCGATAGGCGGTAAGGCTGCCACACAATTGTACGAAGGAGAACGGAAGTTTGATATCCGTATCCGCTACGATAAAGAATTCCGGAATACGGAAGAGAAGATCGAACAACTGATGGTCCCTACCCAGGATGGCTCCAAGATCCCGATCAAAGAGATCAGCGAGATCAAAGTGCTGACCGGGCCTTCCTTTGTTTACCGGGACAACAACTCCCGCTATATCCCCGTAAAATTTTCGGTACGTGGCCGCGACCTCGGCAGCACCATTAAAGAAGCACAAGAAAAAGTAAAGGCCAACGTCAAGATTCCCAAAGGTTATAGCCTTACCTGGAATGGAGAGTTTGAAAATGCGCAAAGGGCTTCCAATACCCTGGCCAATGTGGTACCGCTATGCCTGTTGGGTATCTTTATGATCTTGTTTGTGCTGTTTGGCAATGTAAAAGATTCGGTGCTTACCTTAATGAACGTACCCTTCGCATTGATCGGCGGTATCCTGGCGCTGCACCTCACGCACATGAATTTTAGTATCAGCGCCGGTATCGGCTTCATAGCCCTCTTTGGGGTATGTATCCAGAACGGGGTTATCCTGATCAGTGTATTCAAAAAGAACCTGGAGGCCAAAATGCCTATCAAGGAAGCCCTGGAGCATGGGGTCACTTCCCGCATCAGGCCGGTAGTAATGACCGCTCTGATGGCCGCTATCGGCCTGCTGCCTGCTGCCATCAGCACCGGTATCGGTTCCGAAACGCAGAAACCTTTGGCTATCGTGGTTATCGGCGGCCTGGTGACGTCTACGATCCTTACCCTGCTTATTTTACCCATACTTTATTACAAGGCATATAATCTTATTCACAGAAGAGCTAATCGCAAGCTGCTTAAAAAGATTGGCATGGTAGGTCAATAACAGAGAGGGGGCCGTTTTTTCTAATCCGGCTCCCGTTGTTTTTTGTTGAAAAAAGAAAATGCTGCTTCCGTAAGGAAAGCAGCATTTTTGTATGGGGAAGGGAAAAAATTATTTTCCTTTCTTCTCTTCGGTTTCTGCCTGACGCAGCGCACGGGTCATTACTACAGAAGCGATAGGCTGACGGGCAGGGTTCATCATCTCTGTATTTTCCAGCTTCACGTCTTCTACACGGATATTACCGTTCAGTTGCAGGTTAGTGATGTCCACATCGATGCTCGCAACCAGGTTTTCAGGCAGGGTGCGCACTTTCAATGTTTTCATTTTGATCACCAGACGACCACCGGCTTTTACACCTTCGGATTGTCCCTGGAAGCTCAAAGGCAGGTTGGCAATTACTTTGCGGCCTTCTACCAGTTCCAGGAAGTCGATGTGGTTCAGGGAATCGGTAACCACATCAAATTGCTTGTCTTTCATAATAGTACGGTATGTTTTACCGTCTACTTTGATCTCGGCGATCTGAAACTCGGGGGTGTACACCAAAGAACGGAAACTCATAGCTGGTGCTGTAAAATGCACTTCTTCTTTACCACCGTAGATTACGCCTAATACTTGTCCTTGTGAACGCAGATCACGGGCCGCTTTTTTACCCATGTCGGTTCTCAGTTGTCCTTCAATAACAACAGATTTCATTTTGTGTGTATTTTATACTTTTCAAAGCCAAACGTAATTCCCGGCGAACATCTGCACTTTGAATTGTCTTATGATTTAAATTTTAAAGAACTGGCGGCTAAAGCCGACCGGGTTTTATTGCTTAAACAGTCAATGTATCGCTAAAGCAAACCTTGTTTGCATTATGCTTCTTTTTTTCTCTGGCTATGGATGAACAGGGAGTGGATCGATTTATTCTCGAATGTATTCCTGATCGCTACGGCAAACAATTCCGCGGTGCTCAGTACTTCGATCTTACTGCACTCCTGTTTCAAAGGAATGGTGTCGCAGACAACCAAACTCTCCAGAACCGAATTTTCAATGTTCTCATATGCTTTGCCGCTCAGTACCGGGTGGGTACAGAAGGCGCGCACACTCAAAGCACCCCTTTCCTTCAGGATCGCTGCCGATTTGGACAAGGTACCTGCAGTATCGCAGATATCATCGATCAAAACAACATTACGGCCCGATACATCACCGATCACTGTCATGGAAGCGATCTCGTTGGCACGCTTCCTGTGCTTGTCGCAAATCACCATTTCGGCGTTGAAATAGCTGGCTACTTCCCGTACACGATTGGTGCTACCCACGTCAGGGGACGCAAAGGTAAGGTTTTCCAGATTAAGATTTTCAATATACGGTATAAAAATTGCGGAGCTGTCCAGGTGATCCACCGGGATATCGAAAAAGCCCTGAATCTGGGGCGCGTGGAGATCCATTGTCATCACGCGGTCGGCGCCGGCCTTGGTCAGCAGGTTAGCCACCAGTTTGGATGCGATAGACACACGGGGCTTATCTTTCCTGTCCTGGCGTGCAAATCCGAAGTAAGGGATTACTGCCGTAATATAACCGGCAGAAGCACGTTTGGCCGCATCGATCATCATCAGCAATTCCATCAGGTTATCCGAAGGTGCGAAGGTAGATTGAACGAGGAAAACATAGTCACCGCGGATGGATTCCTGATAAACAGGCTGGAATTCGCCGTCACTGAATTTCTGGATTGTAATATCGCCGAGACTTTTTCCAAAAGACTTGGCAATTTTAGCGGCTAAATACTCAGAATTAGTACCGGAAAATATTTTTACCGAAGGTTGCATGTAGAAAATGGAATGAGGGCGCAAAGGTAGCAATTAAATTAAGAAAGAGCAGCAGAAATTATTTTTTTATTACCTCTAGGGCGTAGGTTACCCGTTCAGGTCGCTTCGCTTCCCGACCGTAGTAACAGGCAGACTAAATATCCTGCCTCAACCCGAAAATCTTGTCAGGTTAGGACAAGAAAAAACCGGGAGCTATTGCTTCCCGGTTCTGTGTACTTCTACTAACCCCTCCACGGATTAGCTGAAAGCATCTTTTATTTTTTCAAAAAAGCTCTTTTCTTTCCGGGCTTCTTCGCCAGGTTCGAAATTGGGAGAATCCTTGAATTTCTCCAGGGCTTTGCGTTCTTCATCGGTCAGGTGCTGCGGCGTCCATACCTTTACCAGTACCAGTTGGTCGCCTCTGCCATAGCTGTTGATCTCCGGGAAGCCTTTTCCTTTTAAACGGAAGATCTTACCGCTTTGCGTTCCTGCCGGTATCTTGATCTTTGCTTTTCCATCGATGGTAGGCACTTCCACCTGGGTACCAAAAACCACATCATGGAACGACAAAGGCAATACATATTGTATATCGTTACCGTCGCGGGTCAGCTCCGGGTGCTTCTCTTCTTCGATCAGGATCAGCAGGTCGCCGGCCGAACCGCCACGCTCCCCTACATTACCTTTACCACTCATGCTCAGTTGCATACCGTCCTGAACACCTGCAGGTACATCTATGGTAATGGTTTCTTCGCCAAATACCCGGCCTTCTCCTTTACAACTGGTACATTTAGCCGTAATCGTAGAGCCTTCGCCATGACAGGTAGGACATGCAGTAACCGTTTGCATCTGGCCCAGGAAGGTGCTTTGCACCCTGCGTACCTGGCCGCTGCCGCCACAAGTGCTGCAGGTCTGTACCGAGTTACTATCTTTTGCCCCGCTGCCATTACAGGTACTGCAATGTACGTGTTTCTTTACCTTTATCTTTTTGGTCGCGCCATGAGCGATTTCGGCGTAAGTCATTTTCAGCTTTACACGCAGGTTGGATCCTCTGGAACCCCTGCTGCGGCCACCACCGCCGCCCTGGCGACCGCCGCCAAAGAAGCTTCCGAACATATCGTCGCCAAAGATGTCGCCGAAGTTGGAGAAAATATCTTCCATACGCATACCGCCGCCGCCAAAACCACCTCCACCGGCTGCGCCGCTCATACCCGCATGACCGAAACGGTCATACTGGGCCTTTTTATTGGTATCACTCAGTACTTCATAAGCTTCCGCGGCCTCCTTGAATTTTTCTTCAGCCGCTTTATCTCCTTCGTTCCTGTCCGGGTGATATTGCATAGCCACTTTACGGTATGCTTTTTTGATCTCATCGGCCGATGCACCCTTCTGGACACCCAGGACCTCGTAGTAATCTCTCTTGCTCATATGCTTTACTGCTTCTTCGCAAAGCAGCTTTTTTTTAATCCGTTAACAGTAGTTGTTTTAACTTTTTCCTTTTCCACCAACCATTCGCCAGGATACCCAAACCCACCGCGCTCCATACCAGCCATACGGTCCCGTCCTTTTCCGCTATCGTTGCATACGCTACGCCTCCCAAGCCGAGACCGGCGATCACACTACCTTCCCGCATCCGGTTTTTTGCCGTTTTGCGGGCTTCCTGTGCTTTAAGGGTTTGGGTTACGATAACCGGGATCATCTCTTCTGCCACCTTCCTGGCTCTCAGGTAAGCTTCCAAGTCGGTATTGCCTACCGCTTTTTGCTTCAGGCAGTCTGCCACCCATCGCCATTCCGTGTCCGCTTTCATATAAGGTTAATGGGAAAAATCCTTGATCGGTAATTACTTGTTTTCCGTTTCCCGGGCAGTGCCCCGGGACCTAGGCCAGGATATACCACAAAGACCACACGATCCTTTACCGGCGTTTGTCCTCACTCGTTAAAGGATCGTGTGTCCCTGAAGGTTATTTCCCTACTACCACTTTGGCATGACGGATAATCTTATCGTTCAGGTAATAGCCTTTTTGCACTTCATCCAGCACTTTTCCTTTAAGCTCATCGGTAGGTGCGGGAATTTCGGTGATGGCTTCGTGCAGCTCTGTATCAAATTCCTGCTCTTTGCTTTCCATCGCCTTAAGGCCTTTACCTGTCAACACACTTCTGAATTTGCTGAACACCAGGTTCACACCTTCCTTGATCAGGTTAAGGTCTTCGCTGGTTTCCATTTGCTTTACTGCACGTTCCGAATCGTCCAGAACGTCCAGCAACGATTTGATTACATCTTCTCCGGCACTTTTGATCAATTCGATCTTTTCTTTGGCATTACGCTTCCTGAAATTATCAAATTCGGCCACCAGGCGTAAGTATTTATCGTTGGCTTCTCTTACCTGTGCTTCCAGTTGCTGCACTTTTTCATCCTCTTCATTGGTCATTTCGTCATTTAAGTGCGTGGTTCCTGCCAAACTATCATCTGAATTAAAATTCATGGCAGCATCCTCTATATTTTGCTCGTTTGTTTCTTCCGTGCTTTGGGCCTCATTTTGAAGCTCCTGGTCTTTGTTACTCATACTCTTTTTTTTATTGAAAGGGTTAAATCGACTCATCTGTATATTATTGTTCAATTTTTTTGCCAAAATATTTTTCTTGCCAATTTGACACCTGTATAGCAATGTTTTCTGTATTAATGTTGTCTGTTCAGGAGCCAGGAAGCCAGGCTACGCAGGGGCGCTTTCTTTTCTTCGGGTAGGTTAATTTTATCCAGGTGCTCAAAAGAACGCTCCGAATAGTAGTTGATAATGTCCTTGCTGTATTGATCGATGTTCAGGTCCAGGTACAACTGCCTGATCCCAGCTACCTTTTCGTCCTCATGTGCACGGAGCAGGTCATCTACTGCCACCAGGGTACCTTCCCCGGCCAGTTCCCTCATTTTAAGCATCAGGAAGGTCTTTTTATTGGCGCGGATGTCACCACCCGGTTTTTTACCTATTTTCTCTTCCGCTCCAAAGGTGTCGAGGTAATCGTCCTGCAACTGGAAGGCAATGCCCATATGCTTGCCGAATTCGTACAAATGCTGCGCATCCTCATCGGCAGCCCCTGCAACTACTGCGCCTATCTGCAAACTGGCGGCCAGCAGTACGGAAGTCTTGAGCGTGATCATTTTCAGGTATTCGTCAATAGTTACCGCTTCCTGCTCTTCAAAATCCATATCCCATTGCTGTCCTTCGCATACTTCTATGGCTGTTTTGTTGAAAATAGTGAAGACTTTTTGCAGGTATTCCCTGTTGATTTTACCCAGGCAATGATAGGCGAAAATGCCCATGATATCGCCCGAAAGGATGCCTGTAGTAAGGCCATACTTAGCATGTACCGTGGGCTTCCCCCTGCGTAAAGGTGCTTTATCCATGATATCGTCATGAATAAGGGTAAAATTGTGGAAAAGTTCCACCGCCATCGCGGCATGGTAAGCATCATCGTTGGTCCTGCCGAACAATTCTCCCGCCATCAGGCAAAGGGCCGGCCTGATCCGCTTACCGCCCGCATCGAGCAGATACCGGCAGGGATCATAAAGGTTTTCCTGGTGATCCGGGAAAGGAAGAGAAGTTTTCAGGTATTGTTCAAACAATAAGGATATCTCCTGGAATGTATGCATAGGGGCAAGTTTCTATGGAGCGCAAAGCTAAGATAGAATTGGCAATCTGTACCACTTCTTTAGGCTGGAAGCGCTTATTCCGGGAGCATTTTTTATTCCTGGCAGAAAAGGAAATTTTTCGTACAAATAAAAATAAAAACAATACATAAGTCAAAGTCAATTTTGCCGCTGCATTTTTTTACCGTTTCCTGACATTTTTAAGGGTAATAATTCATACCCAAACGGTTAGCTCCAATAACCAGGTTTAAACCTAACACATGCATCATATTTATCTATGTTTAAATCAGTTCAAAGGGTTGTTTATTTTATCATAAATAGATACTTTTGAATACTTGGTTCGAATTTTTTTGAGGGCAAAATAAAATAAATAGAATCTATGCAAAAAATCAGAGTGGCTTTGTTGATGATTGTGATGTGTGCATCTTCATTTTTTGTGAAAGTCGTTAAAGGGGAGGAAAACACCAAAATAGGCAACCTCCGTACCAGTGTTTACCAGAAAGCAGATAATATCTATAACCAGATCGATTTCGGAAAATCAGACCCGCTTTCGCGCGAGGTATTCCGAAAAGCTTATACTGGGTATCTTAATTTAAAAGATGCCGGAAAGCTCGACCCGGACCAATCCCTGATCAGTATTTGTGATTTCAGCCTTTCGGCCAATGAGAAACGCCTTTGGGTCATAGACCTGGGTAAAGCCAGGGTACTATTTCATAGCCTGGTTGCCCACGGGCAAGGCACGGGCGAAGAATATGCCGAACGTTTCTCCAACCAGGAAAACTCCCACCAAAGCAGCCTGGGCTTTTATGTAACCGCTGAAACTTATGAGGGAGACAATGGTTACTCCCTTAAGCTAAATGGTATGGACATCGGCTATAACGATGCGGCCTATAACAGGGCTATAGTCATGCATGGCGCCGATTATGTGTGCGAATCGTATATAAGGGACAATAAGCGCCTGGGCCGTAGCTGGGGCTGCCCTGCTGTTCCGGTAGCACTTTCTAAAGCCATTATCAATACGATCAAAAACAGGACTTGTCTTTATATCTATTATCCCAACAGGAATTATCTCACCAGATCGGTATGGTTGAACAAGGTGCCTAAGGTATCGGAAGAGGACCTGATCAAGGAAGAGTACCTTAAAATGAATAAGCCTGGCAACCAGGTTATGGCTTCCAAAGCAGCGCCAATAGTTCCGGCAGCGGATTCTGGAAAAGAAAAGGCCCCCGAATTGCCATCATACCAGGGAGTACAGCTGGCGGTAGGGCCTGCTCATTAATATTATAGTACAACGAACGATAAGCAACGGCAAATAGGCCGGCGATCCCAGATCGCCGGCCTATTTGCCGTTGTAACCTCTGGCATCGCCGCCAGGAATAGACCACTTCCATTCACAGTGTTTACCGGATACACTGGAATAGGGAATTGGTATTGACACCTTCCATTACGGTAAAGTCTACAGGATTGATAATAGAAGTCACCCGCACATCGGTTATGTTGGAAGCACATAATTTTTCGAAAGCAGCATCGTCGATGCCAAAGGCATAGCTAAGCACGGCCACACCCGATCTTTTTTGCATCTGGTCGGGCATGTTTTGCAAGCAAGGCAGTTCCAATGTGGTGCCATCGGCAGTCAATACAATTGCCTTGCTGTTGGTATTGGCCACGGTAGAACCTAATGCAAAGTAGTAGGTAAGCACAAGCATGCGCTGCCCGTTCTCTGCCTTTGCCTGCATATCGATCTTCTCAATAGTATACACCCGTTTCACCTTAATGTTTTTCGTTACCACACGCATCACTTCTGTCAACTGCGACTTTTGCTTGGTAAACTTATCAGTCTCATTTTTTACATAATTGCAGTTTTGCGCCATAGCGCCATATTGCAGCAGGCAGCAGGCCGAACCGACTAACAGTGCTTTCAAATAGTTCATATTATTTTTTAAGCACGCAAATTACACTCCTGTGACAGAGATAATAAGTGCATAGAATTAATTCAGTATTAAATCTAACCGGCCATCGGTACCAAGGCAACAAATATTCCTGCTTGTCCCCTGTTTCCGTCTTTATGAATGATCAGTAATCTATAACGGCCACACTATATAAAGTAAGAGGCGGATCACTTTGTAATGATCCGCCTCGTTATAGTTGCCTATTGTTGATTATGCGTTTATTTCCTCACAAACTTTGCTGTAAAAACAGCAGCATTGTTGGTATAACGGATCTGATACAAGCCTGAAGGCAGGCCGGCAACATTAATTCCTATCGTGCTTCCGGCAGCAGCATGGTAGGTCTTTTTCAACACTACCCTTCCCAACTGGTCGAATATGGAAAGCTCCTGCTGCGCAGATGTGACACCCGTTGGCACGGTAATGTTCAGGAGGTGCGCAACCGGGTTAGGATACACCACCAGCGCTTGTGTCTTGTTATAAAGCTCATTAATACCTACCGGTGTTTTGAAGCCTATGCTGCCACCGTAAATACCATATGTGCTTTCAAATTCGGCATAATTATAGCTGCCTTCGCTACCCAGCTTCCAATGGGTATTATCGGCATTGTTGGCAACAGTATAATATTGAACGGCGGTAGTGGTAGCCGTAGCAGGGTTTGCTGCAGCAGCTTGTGTTTTAAAAGCAACTACGGATAATTGTGAGGCCTGTGTCAGGGTCGGATTGGAACCTTTGATATCCAGCACATCCTGATCGGTAAAAGGAAAGCGGATACCCACATTAGCGGTGGGCTGCGATCCTGCCGGCAGGGTCACGTTCCAGGTACGGTTAGCCTCCAGCCAACCGGTCGAAGCATAAGGTGCCGTAACAGTCCGGCCCGTATTGGAACCATATCCGGATGTGGTCATTTTTACTGTTACGCCGGCTACATCTACATTACCTATATTCTGCCCATTGGCCTGGATCATGAGCAACAATTCATCATCCGCTTCGGTAGCGGTATTGTTATCGTAGTAGAAATATGCCCAGCCGCCATCGCTACACTGACGGTTGGCAATCCTTACGGTTGTATCTGTGGTAAGTGTCTTCAAGGGCTGAAAACTGGTCAGGCAGGGACTGCTATTCATATTCTGACGAATCAGGTTACCAGGCAAGGGGCCAAATCCCAAAGCAAAATTGATTCCCGCAGCAGTGAGGTGACAATAACTCATAATCGTTCCGCCGCTGGCAGCAGGATTGGGACCGGGGGCGCAGGTACCGTCTTCTACCGCAACACAATTATCGATGGGGCCGCCCGGCCAGGTGCAGCTCTGGGTATGTGGTGAGCCTATATTGTGTCCTATCTCGTGGGTCGATGCCTCCACATCCCAGGAGTACATAGGAAGGTTAGGAATATTGTTCAGGATATAATTGTCGGCAATACTGAAAGGGCCATACCAGGTACCATTACTGAATTGCGTAGGCGTCTGGCACAGCACATCCAGCCAGGCCAGGCCGCCGAGGGGCGGGAAGTTGTTTTGCGCATATCCCGAAACAAGATGGGCGATATCGCCCACAAAATTACTTTGTGTAACCTCACCAAAATGTTGCAGGACTTCGTCCGAACCACCATAAGTATAACCATCGGGCGCATTGCTCACTACGGCTTCCGACATTACAGCAACGATACCTTCGTTATCGTATAAGGCAGCAATAACATTGAACAGGCTGGTCAGGTAGTTGACCGAATTGGTCATATTGCTGTTCTTCTTCTGGTACAGTTTGTAATCTCCGCGCATGGAAACCCGGAGCTTGTGGCAACTGCTGTAAGTACCTCTGGCCGCCGTCTGCTGATCGCGGCCGGGCAGGCGCATTTCCTCGGTTACCGCGCAACGGGCAGGATGCGGATTAATAGCATCAGCCTCCCGGAACAGTATATAATTATCGCGATCGGTACCGGGATCATTGTAGTTCAGCACCAGGTTATAGTTTCCTCCTTCCGGGGTGCTGAATACCGCGGCCACTTCGCCATCGGTAAACGTAAAAGCCGCTATTGAATTAGCTTGCCCATCTAGGATGCCCCGGTAAAAAACACCCAGCGGCACACTTACCTCTTTCTTTTGTCCATCGCTGCCCATGGCATATACCTTAAAGCCTTCGTCGAGGATATTGTAGTTATGGAGGGTCAAAGTTTCAGTTCCTTCCCGGAGCGGTAAAGAAAAAGAGATCAGGGGACCGTTTGCATTTTTCAGTAAGCTGAGCGCATTTTTATTCAGCTTAAGGTATACCACATTCCCGAGCTCTTTGTCGATCGCCGCATCCTGCCGGGCCGATTTTTCAAACAAGCTGTAATTCGTCGCCTGATGTGTAAGCAATTCCTGTTGCACTGCGGTCGTCAGCCTGTTCTGTGCCTGTAAGGCCGTCCCCGTCAGCATTCCAGCCGACAACATACACAATAACCATCTTCTGCACCCGATAATTCTCATAATAAATAATAGTTTATGCGAATTTATATCTTTTAAGCTTAATATTACGCTACATCAACATGTCGTTAAAACAAAGCAGCGTAGCTGTGGCTACGCTGCTTTTGGCAAATATTGAACGGGAAGCAATCCCGCGTAATGAAGTATTAAGCAACACCGAATTCCTTACGGATAATGTTTAATGCGCTTCCGGCTTTAAACCATTCGATCTGCTGTTGATTATACGTATGATTTACGACGATCTTATCCTCGGTGCCATCACTGTGGTGTGCTACCACGGTCAATGGTACGCCTGGGGCAAAACTGGTAAGGCCCAGTACATCGAATGTATCGTCTTCCTGTATCTTATCGTAATCTTCGTTATTGTTGAAGGTTACGCCAAGCATACCTTGTTTTTTCAGGTTGGTTTCGTGGATACGGGCAAAAGATTTTACCAGCACTACGCGAACACCCAGGTGACGGGGTTCCATAGCAGCATGCTCACGGCTGGAGCCTTCGCCATAGTTTTCGTCGCCTACTACAATCGAGCCGATGCCGTGCGCTTTGTAATCCCGTTGCACATCGGGTACTGGCCCGTATTCGCCCGTCAGTTGGTTTTTAACGCTATTGGTTTTATCGTTGAAGAAATTGGTAGCGCCGATCAACATGTTGTTGGAAATGTTGTCCAGGTGACCACGGAATTTCAACCAGGGGCCAGCCATAGAGATATGATCCGTAGTACATTTACCTTTTGCCTTGATCAGCAATTTCAACCCTTTCAGATCGGTACCTTCCCATGGCGTGAAAGGTTCCAGCAACTGCAGACGTTGGGATTCGGGAGAAACGATCACCGATACGCCACTGCCATCTTCGGCAGGAGACTGGTAGCCTGCATCTTCCACATCAAAACCTTTAGGAGGCAGTTCGAAGCCGCTTGGTGCATCCAGTTTTACCTGCTCGCCCAACTCATTGGTCAGGCTATCGGTCAAAGGGTTGAAAGTAAGATCGCCTGCAATAGCCAGGGCAGTCACTACTTCCGGAGAACCTACGAAAGCATAAGTATTGGGGTTACCATCCTGACGGGCTGCAAAGTTCCTGTTGAAGGAATGGATAATGGTATTCTTTTCTTTTTTATCGGCTCCTTCACGTGCCCACATACCGATGCAAGGACCGCAGGCATTGGCAAATACCGTACCGCCTATTTTACCGAAGGTATCGATAAAGCCATCGCGCTCGATCGTAAACCTTACCAGCTCACTACCCGGAGTAATGGTGTAAGCCGCCTTTGCTTTCAGTTTTTTAGTTACTGCCTGCTCGGCCAGGTTGGCCGCACGGCTGATGTCTTCGTAAGAAGAGTTGGTACAGGAACCGATCAGGCCCACTTCCAATTTGGTAGGCCAGCCGTTGGCTGCTGCCGCATCTTTCATTTTAGAAATAGGCGTAGCCAGGTCGGGAGAGAAAGGTCCGTTGATATAAGGTTCCAGTGTAGACAGATCAAGCTCGATCACCTGGTCGAAATACTGGGAAGGATTAGCATATACTTCGGGGTCGCCGGTCAGGTGCTCTTTAATGCCATTGGCCAGGTCGGCAATTGCCTCACGGCCGGTAGCACGCAGGTAGCGCTCCATGGATTCGTCGTAGCCGAAAGTGGATGTGGTGGCACCGATCTCGGCACCCATGTTACCTATGGTACCTTTACCGGTACAACTGATATTAGTAGCCCCTTCGCCAAAGTATTCCACGATAGCACCAGTACCGCCTTTTACGGTCAGTTTACCGGCTACCCAGAGGATGATGTCTTTAGGAGTAGCCCAGCCATTCAGTTTACCTTTCAGGTGTACGCCTATCAGTTTGGGCATTTTAAGCTCCCAGGGCAGGCCGGCCATTACATCACAGGCATCGGCACCACCTACGCCTATGGCGATCATACCCAGGCCACCGGCATTAGGCGTATGGGAATCGGTACCGATCATCATACCACCGGGAAAAGCATAGTTTTCCAGCACTACCTGGTGAATGATACCGGCGCCTGCTTTCCAGAAACCCAAACCATAACGGTCGGATACGGAAGACAGGAAGTCGTACACTTCTTTATTGGAATCAACTGCTACCTGCAAATCCTTGTCTGCTTCTACCTTGGCCTGGATCAGGTGATCGCAGTGTACGGTAGAAGGTACCGCTACTTTGTCCCTTCCGCAAGTCATGAACTGAAGTAAAGCCATCTGCGCCGTAGCGTCCTGCATCGCGACCCTGTCCGGGCGGAAATCCACGTAAGCCTTACCGCGCTCATAAGCGCTGCTGGCAGGTTTATCGAGGTGCGAATAAAGGATTTTCTCCGTAAGGGTCAACGGACGTCCTAGCAACTGACGGGCAATTTGGATTTTACCCGGCATTTCAGCATAAACTTTTTGGATGAGATCTAAGTCGAAAGCCATTTGTAGAATAAAAAGTTTGAAAATTTTGAACACTTCCGGTTACAGGTTCCGGATTTTTAGACCAGTCAAGATTTTTTTACGCTATCTTCCTAACTGGCACGCAAATTTACTTCATAAAAAAGAGAAAAGAAAAAAAAGACAGGATTATGACAATTGTTTTTTATGATTTCGGTATCATGCCGGACGATGCCCTCTCTGCTTTGACTTATATCAATAAAAAAAGACCGGCAGGAACCGGTCTTTTCTTTTACTTGGCAGCAGGTGCTGTTTTATTTTCTTTGTAACGCTTATCGGGCGTACCGTCTTTTTTTAATTTCTGGTTGGCTTTATAGCGCTTATCCGGTGTACCGTCTTTTTTCAGATGTTCGGCTGCAGGCTTGGCCTCATCTGCTTTTTTCTCTTTGGTTACTGTTTTCGCTGCGGGTGCAGGCTTTGCTTTAGCAGGAGCAGTTTGAGCAAAAGTTACTCCGGAGACCATCAGCATAAGGGCCAGGAGCAGGGAAGTTAGTTTTTTCATCGGGAGTTTTTTTATATTCATAAAGATAGGCAGCGCATCCATAACATGGATACATAAATTTGTTATCGGTTTGCAATTTTTTCGCAGCAATGCCTTATTTCATGAGGGATACAAGCTATTCTATGAACTACTTTCCTGTATCCTTTTTTCCTGCATTGTCTAACCCTCCTTCGTTTTCTCCCGGCTTTCAATAGTAGAGCCATGCAGCCCTGCATTAATGGCGCGCAGCTCTATCATCATTTTCTCCAGGTATACCAATTGGCTTTCCATGGGTGTCATGTTATGAAAACCCTCTTCGGGAAAGGTTTTCAGGAATTTTTCCGGCACAAAATCGTTCCCCGATTTTTTCAAGAGCTGTACATTTTCCCGGAACATATCGTCGCATTGGTACAACAACTGGTAAAACTTTTCCTTTTCCCTGATAGGTATCTTTTCTTCTTCCAGCTCCGTTTCGCTATGGAAATTGTTGAGCTCGCGCGTGATGCGTACATTATGAGTGAGCAGGTAATAGAAATTCGCATATCCTTTCTTATCGCGTTTCGGCTCCTGCATAAAACGGGTAAAAGAATCGAAGGCATTGCTGTTCCGCGATTCGGCCGTACGTTTCAGCTTGGTCCATGGCGTACGTTCTTCGCTGCGGTAGAAAGTAGCCTGGAAATAGCTGAAATTGGCGGTGATGGCTTCGGCAAGGTATTTGGGCAACAGGTCCTTATCCCAGGAAGGCAACAGCAGGAAACCCGCGCCTATCGCCAGTGCCGATCCGATAAGGGTGCAAAGGATACGGGTCTTCATGAGGCCGGCATCGAAATGGGGGTCGATCGCCAGAAGACCAACCAGCATCAGCGTAATAAAGAAGGTGGCTACCGAATATTGCCTGCGCAGGAAATAGATCAGGAATACGGAACTAAAGAACACCAGTACAAACCGGGCCACTGCCGGGAAAGGCAGTAACAGGAAAACAGAGCCCACGATAATACCGGCTATGGTGCCTATACTGCGCTCCAGGCCTTTTTTGAGCGTGGCTCCGAAGTAAGGTTGCGACACAATAATGGCTGTGAAAGCGATCCAGTAACCATGATGCCGCAGTTTGAAAGCGGGCAGATCGTACTGTTGCTGCAGGAAAACGGAGAAGCGGCTGTCTTCCGAAAGCAGGTAGCCGATGAGGATACCCAGGAAGGCCGCCACGCCTATCCTTAAGGCATAGCGCGTGGTAATGCTGTCGAGGTTCAGCAACTGTCGTATGTTATTCCGGACATACCTGGGATGCAGGATGTTTAAGGTCTGGGCAAAGGAATAAGCACGGTACACGCGGCGTTCGCCCGGCAATATAAGCAGCTCCAGGGATCTTTCTACCAGCTTGGCCACTCTTTCGGAAAGGATCAATATCTTTTTTATCGATTGGGCAGCCTGCGGTCCTACGTTTTCCGGCAGTTCGGAGAGCTGAACCGAAATGGTACGCAGCCTTTCGATCCGGGATTTTACCAATATTCTTTCCTCGTTCTTTAAAGTCAGCAAATAGATCTCCATACGCTCGCCTATTTGCTCCAAAGTCCGGAATAAGCTGTAGAGCTGCACCATGAAGGCGCGGTTGCCGGTATTTTTATAGAGCTGCTCGGCGGTTTCGCTGATCTGGATAATGTGCAGGCTCACCAACGAGGCGTAGCGCCTGGATTGCGCCAGCGCATATTTTGTCTTCTGGCTTTTGCTTACCTGGTCCGAGGTTTCTTCAAAAAGGAACAGGGAACTGTCAATGGCCGTCCGCACGTCCTTTTCTTTCAGGTAGATCTCTCTTATGGAGCTGCGGGGCGAGCTTCCGTCCCAGCCTTTACCCGTAACCTGGGCCAGCGCCGCCACCGATTTCCATATCGCGGCAATGGTGCGCCGGTAAGGGGTCCCGATCCGGATAAAGAGGAAGCTGCACAGCCCTACCCATACTGTCCACAGCGAACCCAGGGCCACCCAGCCGCACCGCGACCATAGCCCTGCCGCATCGGCCACAGGATAAGCGCTGGTAATAATGTAGAAGATGTATACGCTAAGGGCAAGGCCCATGCCCCGGTCACCCAGGTTCTTGAACAGGCCGCTGAGAAAGCCTACGGCAAACATGCCGGGCAGGCTGATCCAAATATAGTTGCCGGCCAGGCTGCCTACGATACAAAACAGGATGGAAAGGATAGAAGCGCTCAGCAGCAAACGTACCCTTTGCCCTATATTGCCTTTCAGCTCGATAAAGGAAACGCATTCCGCAGCGATGGCCATCCATTCTGCGCCGCTTTCCTTCTCAAAAAAAGCGCCCCACAACAAAGGAATGGTTACAGACATAGCCACCCTGATACCCCAGCCCCAGGCAGGTTCACGGTATTGGGATTGTAAACGTTTGTTGACGGATTGATAAGAAGCAGCTAAACCCATTTGTATACTGCAAGATACTTAACTATTGACAAATGCCCGAGGATTTGGTTGCAAAAAAGGCATTGAAGTCGTTGTTTTATAGCCTTTTTCCCGGACCGCTCCCCCGCCCCCTTGTTACCCGGTAATAAAAATTTAACGCCTGTTAAGCAATGTAATTTGACCAAAAGACGGGCACTGACTATTTTTACAGTTTAAGCAGTGCAGCAGATGATGTATAGATACGGGATCATACTCCTATTATTGTTATGGACCACCCCCATTGTGAAAGCGCAGGTCTTTACCGACCCTGCAGCAGCTTTTGAAATGGCACTGACCCGGGAAAAGCCGGTTTTACTGGTATTCCAGGGCTCCGACTGGTGTATTCCCTGTATACATCTCGAACATAAGGTATTGTCTCAGCCCGCCTTTCTCGACTTTGCAAAGGATAACTTTATCCTGCTGAAAGCCGATTTTCCCCAGAACAAAAAACTGGAAGCTTCCCTCGAACAGCAATACGAGGCCCTGGCCGAAGCCTACGACAAAGAAGGCAGCTTCCCTAAAATGATATTGCTGGACCGGAACAAAAAGCCCATCCATACCTTTCGTACGGATTATACACAACCTTCGGAACTAGTGCATGACCTGGAACAGGAGCTAAAGAAATACCATGCGGAAATGTAAAATCAATACACGGCTGATGGGCTCCGATTTTGAGCTCATCGTTATGGCCGGTACCGAACAGGAGGGAGCTCCATTGCTGGAAGCAGGCATACAGGAGATCAAAAGGCTGGAAACCTTACTCACCGAATTCGATGAGCAGTCCGATACCGGGCAGATCAATGCCCATGCAGGCATAAAGCCAGTGAGGGTAGCTCCCGAAGTATTTCAATTGATCCAAAGATGCCTTCACCTATCGGCTTTGACCCAAGGCGCTTTCGACATTACCGCAGGTACCTTAAAGGCTTTGTATCCTTTTAAACAACCGGAGCTGGCATTGCCAGATGCCTTAACGATAAGGGAAGCATTGGCTGCAACCGGCTACCGCCATATCCGTTTACAGGAGCCGCAGGAAGTATTTCTGCAGCAAAAAGGCTGCCGCATCGGCTTTGGCGCTATAGGCAAGGGCTATGCCGCCGATTGCGTAAAAAGGCTCTGGCAAAAGGCCGGCGTCGCATCGGGCGTGGTCAATGCCAGCGGCGACCTTACAGCCTGGGGTACACAGGCAGATGGGCAGCCCTGGAAAATAGGTATTGCCAACCCTGATGATCCTGATCATATTTTGTTGTGGCTTCCCCTGGATAACGCGTCCGTAGCCACTTCGGGCAATTATATACAGTACCTCGATATAGATGGCATACGGTATTCGCATAATATAGACCCCAGGACAGGCCGGCCGGCAAGGTTCCTCAAAAGTGTGACGGTCATCAGCCCCAGCGCCGAGCTGTCCGATGCCCTGGCCACGGCAGTAACCATTATGGGTATCGAAGTAGGCTTTAACTTAGTCGACCAGATACCCCAGGTACATGCCGTCGTTATCGATGAAAACAACCAGGTACATACCTCTTCAAAAATAAAAGCCCATGCCTGATGTCCGGAAACCAGGAAGCCGGAGGCTCCTGATCGCAGCTTTTATGCTTGCAGGACTAAGCTCCTGTGCTACGGTAAAGCCTTACCAAAGGGCCTATCTCAATGATGCCGCGATGCAGGCCGGCAAGACAGATATCGAACGGTTTGACGAGAATGTACAAAGCTACCGGGAAGGCGCTTCGGGCGGCGGCAGCGGTAAAGCCAGCGGCGGTTGCGGCTGTAATTAATAGATCCTTTTTCCGGAAAAATTCATGAAGAAAAAATACCTGTTGTTCGGCCTGCTCGCCCCATCCTTCTTTTCCTTCGGGCAAAAGAGCACCGATACCACCGTCTATAAAAAACAGCGTTTAAAAGAAATCGATGTACAGGTCTTGTGTTCCTATTATACACAGGAGGGCAATCACTCTGCCGTTACCGGCGGTACCGGTACCGAAGAGCTGAGCGTGTATGCCCCGGAAGCCACACTGGCCTACAGGCCCGACTCCGTTCATACCATTACCTTTAATGCAGGCGCCGATGTGATCACATCGGCCTCTACCGATAAGATCGATTTTGTGATCAGCTCGGCATCCCGCGTGGATGTCCGCAGCCATGTCAACCTGGGCTACAGTCGCAGGCTGGGTCATAGCGGCATTACTGCCGGCATTAATACCGGTCTTTCCATCGAATCCGATTATACGTCCCTACCCCTGGGATTGTCCTTCTCCTATACCAATCCCGATGCCTCGAGGGAAGTACAAGTACGGCTGCAGGCCTATTTCGACGATCTGCGCTGGGGGCGGCTCGACAAGGAATATTACCGGCCCGTGCGGCTGGTGTACCCAGTAGAATTGCGGTACAAAGATTGGTTTTCCATATACAGGCGCAACTCCTACAACCTGAACCTGGCTATTTACCAGGTGATCAATAAAAGGATACAGGCTGCTTTTATGCCGGAGCTGGTGTACCAGAAAGGCCTGCTGTCCACGCCTTTTCACCGGGTTTATTTCAGGAGCGAATTCCTGCCCAGGGTCGAGAACCTGCCGCAGGAAAGATGGAAGGTGCCCCTGGGCCTGCAGGTCAATATTTTTGCCGCCAGGCGGATCATCCTGCGTACTTATTACCGTTTTTACTGGGATAATTTCGGCATTACAGCCCATACCCTGCAACTGGAAGTACCCGTTAAGGTATCACCGCAATGGACCATTACGCCTCATTTCCGGTTTTATACACAAACGGCCTCCACCTATTTCCTGCCTTATAAAGAACACCTTGCTACCGAACTTTTCTATACTTCGGATTACGATCTATCATCGTTCAACAGCTATAAAACAGGGATCACGTTGCGTTATGCTCCACAAAGCCGTTTCCTGAAATCTTTTTTCTTTACGGAAGCCGGTTTAAGATATGCCTGGTACAAAAGGACAGATGGGTTGAGCGCCCATATGGTTACCCTATTGTTTGACCTTAAATACATCAAGATCAAACAATAGGTTGCTGTAAAAATTTGTAGCTATTGGGGAGGTTAAGAAGCCAGTATTTTGGCCATTTCCAGCATCTGTATGTCCAAAGGCTCGTGCTGCTTGATGGCCTGGGCAAAAGGCGTATAGATAAGCTCCTGGCTTTCCAGGCCTATCATCACCTGGCTTTGCCCTTCGATAAGCGCATTGACGGCGGCATAGCCCATACGGCTGGCCTGCACCCGGTCGAAATAAGATGGCGAGCCGCCCCGCTGTATATGGCCCAGGATCGTGGACCGCACATCGATCTTGGGAAATTTCTTGACGATCTTCAACCGTACGGCTTCGGCACCGCCGAAATCGTCGCCTTCGGCTACCACGATGATATTCACCAGCTTCTTGCGGCGCTTATCGTTGCTGATGCGTTTTAATATGGCTTGAAAATCGGAGGTCTGCTCCGGCACCAATATATCTTCCGCACCGCATGCGATACCGCTGTTAAGGGCAATATAACCGGCATCGCGGCCCATTACTTCTACGATAAACATACGGTCGTGCGCCTCTGCCGTATCCCTGATCTTATCGATGGCTTCCACGGCGGTATTCACTGCCGTATCAAAACCCAGCGTATAATCGGTACCGGCTATATCGTTATCGATGGTGCCCGGGATACCCACGGCAGGCATGGCATGCTCCTTAAAAAAAACATTGGCTCCTTTAAAAGTACCGTCGCCGCCGATGAGGACCAGGCCGTCGATATGGTGCTTCTTCAATTGATCAAAGGCTTTCTGACGGCCGGGCTTGGTCATGAACTCCTTGCTGCGCGCCGTCTTCAGGATAGTGCCGCCCCTTTGGATGATATTGGACACGGAAGTAGTTTCCATATCAAAAATATCGCCTTCGATCATGCCCTGGTAACCCCGGCGGATACCGCAGACTTTCAATCCATGATGCAGGGCCGTGCGGACCACCGCCCGTATAGCCGCGTTCATTCCCGGCGCATCGCCTCCCGATGTCAACAGTGCAATTTTTTTCATATTCTCGGCAAAGAAAAAAGGATTAAAGGATTAGTTGGCGCCGGTATGACCAAAGCCACCGGCTCCTCTTTCGGTTTCGTTCAAAGCGCCTACTTCGCTCCATGCGATCGTTTCGTGCTTGGCGATCACCATCTGAGCCACCCTTTCCCCGTCTTCGATGGTCTGCACGGTACCGGAAAGATTGACGATCGGAATTTTCACTTCGCCCCTGTAATCGCTGTCGATGGTTCCCGGCGCATTGATCACGGTAATGCCTTTTTTGATCGACATACCACTGCGCGGACGTACCTGCGCTTCGTACCCCTGCGGCAGTTCCATGAACAAACCTGTAGGCACCAGCACCCTTTCCATAGGTTGCAGCGTGATGGTTTCGGGGATGAAAGCGCAAAGATCCATCCCGGCCGAACCGGCTGTCTGGTACTTAGGCAATGGGTGATGTGACTGGTTGATAATATTAACGGAGATCATTGTTGCGTAGTGGGTATTGAGATATGAGTATTGAGATGTTAGATTTTAGACTTTAGATGTTAGATGTCAGACATTAGATGTTAGATGTCAGACATTAGATATTTGATACTAGATGTCAGCTATCAGGGTTTTGTTGTAGCGGTGTAGGCGGATCATGCTTAACGGAGCACTAGGCAATAATGGCCTGGCGCAGCTCTTCATGCATTTTTCCATTGGTGGCCAGGGTTTCTTTATCCCATACGGTATAAGGGTTGTTCTGGAAATCGGTGACTTTACCTCCCGCTTCCTCCACGATCAGGTAACCGGCTGCTACATCCCAGGGATTCAGGTTGTATTCCCAAAAACCATCGAAACGGCCACAGGCCACCCAGCAAAGATCCAATGCTGCCGAACCCAGGCGGCGTACAGGGATACCACTCGTTACCAGCCGTTCAAAAATGCTGAAGGGATTTTTGCCCTGCGGGAAATGATAGGGAAAACCCGTTACCAGGAAGGCTTTGGCAAAGTCGCTTTTCTCCGAAACCTTTATAGGCTGGTCGTTCAGGAAAGCACCCTTTCCTTTTTCGGCAAAGAAAAGCTCGTTCATCATGGGGTTGTACACCGCGCCCATAATCATGGTATTGTCCTCCATAAGGCCGATGCTCACGCAACAAAGCGGGATGCCGTGGGCATAATTTACGGTACCGTCTATAGGATCGATGATCCATTTGTACCGGGCCTGCATATCATGCTCGCCAAACTCCTCGCCCACGATGCCGTGGTCGGGATAGGCCACTCTTATAATGGCCGTAATCAGTTTTTCGGAAGCCTGGTCTACCTCGGTCACCAGGTTGTTGACACCCTCTTTGTGCGATACCGTAAAAGGCCCGTTAAAGTGCTTTTGTATCAGTATACCGGCCTCGTTTATGGCCTGGAGCAGTGTCTCTTTCATGCAAGCTTCAAATTATAGAACCAAAGTAAAAAACAGGGATCAGAGCCTGATCTCTTTTCCCAAGTAGTAGTCTATTACCTTTAATTTAAACAGGAGATCATATTTGGCGGAAAGTGCTTCAGCCCTGGCTTTAAAGGCGTTATTCTGGGTAGTAAGCAGTTCCAGGGCATTCATCAGGCCCAGTTCATAACGTTTCTGTGCATAGTTGTAGGCCCGGTCGGAAGCTTCGTCGGCGCGGCTGGTCGCATAAAATTTCTGTACTGCAGAACGGGCATCATAATAGGCTTTATAAACATCCTGCTTTAGTTTTACCCTGCTCTGTTCCAGGCCTATCTGCTTGCTCTGCACATCTATCTTGCTTCTGTTTACCGCAGTGCGCGCACTCCAGCCGTTGAGCAAAGGAACCGAAAGGGTCAAAGCTACCGTCTGCCTGAAGTTAGTGTTCAACTGCTTCCAGAAAGGTATTGTTCTTACATCGGGCGTAAAGCTGGGCGATTGCACATACACCGGGGCGCCGTTGATCACAACAATATCCCCGTTGGGATTGTACCCGTTAAATGTCCCTGTGCCCGTGAGCTCCTTATAGCTGGAAGCATAGTTGCTTCCCAATTGCCCGCCCAAGGAGAGCTGTGGGTACAGGTTGCCTTTCGCAGCGGCCAGGCCCTTTTGGGCAGCCGCGATTTTTAGTTGGTTGCTGCGTATGGACCCAAAATGATCTTTCGCTACATCATATACCTGCTCGGGACTCAATGTTCCCATTTCGCCCAAAGGTATTTTTTCCACCTCCGGCGCTACCGGTGTAAAGGGCGTAGCCATTTCAAAGTTCATGATCGCCTTCATATCCAATACCGCCTGTTGGTAGGTAGCTACAGCCGTAATGTAATTGGAGCTATCGGTTGCTACCTGGGCCTGCATCTGGGCCAGGTCCAGCTCGGGCGAACGCCCGGCTTTTACAAAATATTCCGTTTGTTCGCGTTGCTTCAGGCTAAAGGTTACCTGGTTTTCACTGATATGAATCTGTTCGCGGGCCAGCAGTATCCGGAGGAAAGCAGTGGCGACATTGAGGGAAACATCGTTCTTCAACTGGTCCAGGTCGGCGGCGGCGGACTTGCTCAGAAATTTATTCTGGCTTATCGTATTTTGTTTCTGAAACCACCCGAACAGCAATACATCCGCATTACCGTTCAGCCCTACAAAGTAATACTTGGCATCGATAAACTGGTTGGTAGTAGGATCGATGGAACGGCCATAGCTCCGGCCCACGTTACCGGAAGCAGAGGCGGTAGGCAGCATGCCCAACTGGCTTTGCTGCAACTGGAGCCGGGAAAGGCGTTCGTTCAGTACGCTTTGTTTGATATCCAGGTTATTGTCAACAGCATATTGAATACTTCGTTGTAATGTCCATAAGGAATCCTGGGCATTTACAGTCGCAGTACCCAGCAAGGCAATAAGCAACAGGTAGGTTTTTCGCATAGGGCAAATGTAATGATTTAAAAGCCTGTTTTAATGTTTGGTACAAAGATGCCACAGGCCGGCAGCAAAGATATTTATCTAATCCCTGAATTGATTCGTCTTTTCAAATAAATTAAACAAGAACGCGGGCCTTTTGCCTTTTATTTTATGTTTCCCGGGGATCCAAGTATGCATTACCAGGAAAAGCCTTCCGGGACAAACGCCCTATATTCAAAAGCGCGTTATACGTTCCAGTACTTACGCAGCAGCCATTCCCCGGTTACCAGCAGCAAGATCAAGAAAAACAGCCACCTTTTATCGATCAGCTCGGTGTATGTTTTGTCGGTATGAATCACCGGCTTTACCGCGGCATTGTGTTTCAAGCTGTCGGTAATCGCATCCATAGTGGCATAGGTAAAAAAGCTGCCATTTGTTTGCCGGGACAATTGTGCCAGCATGTCGAAATCGGCATTCGTACGTAGCGCTTCCAGCGGTACCGATTCTACCAGGAACGAACCTTCCGATGTATAACTTTTACCGTTCAATTGTACGCTCCCTTTAAAAGTATAAGTGCCCGGGGCCAGCAAACCTACATTTAAGCGGTAGCTGTTGCCATTTTTTTCCATATTATAGCTTAATGCCTTGCCAGTGCTATCCTTCAATACCAGGGGCACTTCGGGCGTATTGACCAACTCCCCGTTATCGTTTCTCAACTCGGCATAAAGATTGATCACCTCGTTATCGCTGAAAATATACTTGTCCATAAATACCCGGAAAGGGCGGTTATCCTTTTTGATGCTCAGCAAGCTTACCGTTTGCCGGATCAATTCATCCACAACCTCGTGCTTACCGGTGTTTTTGTATTCGTATAAGCGCCAGCGCCATATTCCCTCGCCGCACAATACGGCCTGGGGCACCGGGTTGTTCTGGAAGATCCAGAGCGGGTAATTGGTAGCCACGCTGCCTATCTGTTGCCGGAAGAGTACCTGTGCATCGGCAGCAGCGGTGTAATTACCATAAGGGGCTTGCAGCGGCGGCATCTTGGCCATGGCTTCCCGTATATTGGCAGGCAGGGTAAAAAAGCTGAATGCAGTATTGATCACAGGCAGCACATCATTCGTACCCTGCCCCGATACCTTTACCAGGTCTTGCTGCTGGCTGAATATGCCCAGGTTGCTTTGCCGGCCCAGGATATACCATACCGGCAGGCGGGATGCTGCCAGTTGTACCCCCGTAAGGGAAGGTACCTGGTGGGCAATAATGAGGTGATAGGCAGAAAGGTTAGCTGGCACATCGTTACCCAGGTGCAGGTCTACTTTATATTGCGGCACGTTCTCCAACGCTCCCCGTATCGCAGCCAGATCGGGATGGGGCGCGGCAGCCATGAGCAGCACTTTTGTTTCCTCATCGATAACCTCTACATAGAAGTCCATCCGGTTATTGGCAGTGTTCAGCTCTCCTTCCTGCACCGGCAGCACTACCGAATAACGCTGGAAGCCTTTGACATCGGCCTTGGTCTCGAAACGGAAAGAAGTGGTAAAGCGCGCTTTATCGACATGTACCGCCGATTGCCCTACGCTTTTGCCATTATGCATAATGCTTACATTCGTTTGGGTACCGGTAAGCTTTTCCGCACGTATATCGGCAACGATCTCGAAGCTGCTGTTCAGGGCCACTGTTTTATTGGCATATACCCTGGCAATGCTGATGTCCTTTGGTTGGGTACTATCGCCCAGGCCAATGCTGAATACCGGTACTGCCGTGCCTAATGGCGCATATAAAGGATCAAGCCCTTCGTTATAGATACCATCGGTAGCGATAATCACCGCGCCTATATTCTGATCCTGGTATTGCTCCGTAGCAGTTTGCAGTGCACGGGCTATATTGGTGCTTCGTTTATCAAACTTCCAGGTACTGTCTTTACCCAGGTCGGCGCCAAAGCTTAAAGGCACTACCGTATAATCCTGTTTCCAGCGATCTTCCAGCCGGTTTACTTTTTCTTTATAAGCAGCGGTGTCTTTGCCCAATGCCCTTCTCATGGAAGAAGAGTTGTCCTGTAACCAGAGCAACAGGGGCTTTTCTTCTTCTGTTTTGGTGGAAGGGAAAGCAGGCGCGAGTAATAAAGCAGCCGTAAGAAAACAAGTCAGGAAGCGCAATAAGGCCGGGAGCCACCGGATGGGAATATTCTTACGGCGGTCTTTAAAATAGACCAGCGCTGCGGGTAACAAGCCAATAAGGACACAAAGAAGCCAATATATAAAATTCATTTATTTTTCCCCGGTTTCAGATTTTTAGTATGCAAGTTTAACGGAAAAAGAGGGTATGGCAAACTATTCGCGCAGAATGATCTTTCACATATCCGAATTCATCCTATATCCGTGTACCTGTACTTTAACTTTTCTTAATGCGGCTCCCTTTTAACTTTTTTGTTCTCTTCTTATCTTAACCGGTATACAAAAGGAGCCTGATGGACATTACGCGACAAGTCAAAAACCAACATTTACTGTGGCGGGCGGGTTTTGGTATCGCAGCCGAAGATTTATCCCACCTGGACAATATCCAACCCCATAAGCTGTATAAAAAAATGGAAAAGGCATCGGCTACGCCACCGGTGCCTATCGATACGGTAAGCCTCTATATAAAAGGAGCGCTCTCCATGCCGGAACGCGATACGGATGCCCAGCCCGATCCCGAGATGCGCAAAAAGTATAATGCCGCCCAGCGCAGGGAGATCAATATGCAAAGTAATGTGGATATCAGGCAAATGACCCTGGCCTGGATGGACGAGATGGTCGGCAGCGAAGCGCAACTCCGGGAAAAGATGGCTTTATTCTGGCATGGCCACTTTGCCTGCCGGGTCAACAACAGTCTCTATCAGCAAGGCCTGCTGCATATCATCCGGCAAAATGCGCTGGGACATTTCGGCGATCTGTTGCGTGCCGTCAGCAAAAGTGCTTCCATGTTGTCGTTCCTCAACAACCAGCAAAACAGGAAAAGAAAGCCCAATGAAAATTTTGCCCGCGAGGTAATGGAATTGTTTACCATGGGACGAGGGCATTATACCGAAAAAGACATTAAAGAGGCGGCCAGGGCCTTTACCGGCTGGGGATTTGAACGGAACGGCACTTTCGTTTTCAGGGATAAGGCGCATGACGAAGACAGCAAAACGATACTGGGCGCCGGCGGTACTTTCAACGGCGACGATGTGCTGGATATTATCCTGAAGCAAAAACAAACGGCCATCTTCCTTACCCAAAAGATATACCGGTATTTTGTCAACGAGCAGCTCAATGGGGAACATATCGACTGGCTGGCAGCAAGGTTGTATCAAAACGATTATGATATAGGCCAACTCATGCACGATATTTTTACCAGCGACTGGTTTTACGAAGAACAAAATATCGGCGCACGCATTAAATCGCCGGTAGAATACATCGTAGGCCTGCGCCGGATACTGCCTATGAAGATCCGGAACGAAGAAGTACAGATACTTCTGCAACGGCTATTGGGTCAATGGCTGTTTAATCCGCCCAATGTAGCCGGCTGGCCGGGTGGCACAGCCTGGATCGACAGCTCGAGCCTGATGCTGCGCCTGCGTATTCCCGGGCTGATCAAAAATGATGAAACGATCAATATCAAACCCAAGGGTAATGACGATGTGGAAATGGGCCGTAAGGAAATGCTGACCGTAGGCAATGCGAAAGCCAAAAAGCCGGGAGGGGGCTACCAGATCGTGGCCAGCATCGACTGGAAAGCTTTTGAGAAGGGCCTGGGAAAAACAGAGAAAGCAGAACTGTACGCCACCCTCGAAAGCCTGCTGCTGCAAACGCCGGCAGGCTCGGTAGCGCAAAATGCGTTGCAGCCCCTGATCCGCAATACTTCGGATGAGACCTACCTGCAAACCCTTGTCATTGCCCTAATGAGCACGCCGGAATACCAGCTTTGCTAAGCGATCAGCTTCATTCAAAAAACAAACGATATGTTGATACAAAGAAGGACCTTTATTAAGATGAGCTCGCTGGCAACAGCTTCGCTTTTGGTACCCCGTATGCTGCGGGCAATAGCCAGAAACACGGGTAATACGATACCGGCCGGCAACCGAGTAATGATCGTACTGCAACTGGATGGCGGAAACGACGGCCTCAACACGGTAATACCGGTAAGGAACGACATCTATTACCGCTCCCGGCCTACCTTGGGATTAAAGCAGGATAAAGCGCTGCTATTGACCGACGAGGTAGGCCTTCATCCCGGATTAAGCTCTTTCAAATCCTTATACGACGAAGGCAACCTGGGTATACTGAACAGCGTAGGTTATCCTGATCCCGACAGGAGCCACTTCAGGAGTATGGATATATGGCAAAGCGCCAGCCAGAGCAATGAAGTGTGGCAGACGGGCTGGCTGGGCAGGTACCTCGATGTGCAATGCCGTGATTGCGCCTTGCCCACACAGGCCCTGGAAATAGACGATACCCTGAGCCTAGCGCTTAAAGGGGAATTGCAAAAGGCCATTGCCCTCAAAGACCCCAAACAATTGTACAACAACAGCCACAGGGATTACCTGAAAGGCCTGAGCCAGGCGCACCGGCCCGATGCCCATCAACTGGAACACGAAAGGCCCGTGGATTACCTCTACAAAACCATGGCCGGCACTTTAAGCAGCGCCGATTATATTTTCGAAAAAAGCAATGCCAGTACAACGGCTGCCGATTATCCCAAAACGGAATTGGGCAAAAACCTGAAAACGATCGCCTCGCTTATCCTCTCCGATTGCAACACGCAAGTGTATTACCTCAGCACCGGCAGCTTCGATACCCATGTCAACCAGCAAGGTCAACAGGCAAGGCTTTTCGGCCAGATCAACGAAGCCATAGCGGCCTTTACCAAGGACATGAAGGACAACAACCGCTTCGATGATGTCCTGTTGTTTACCTTCAGCGAATTTGGCCGCCGGGTAGCGCAAAATGCCAGCGATGGTACCGATCATGGCACGGCCAACAATATGTTCTTTATCGGCGGCGGCCTGAAGCAAAAAGGCTTGCTGAATGCCCTGCCCGACCTCGAAGACCTGCAGGACGGCGATCTTAAGTATAAAGTAGATTTTAAGAGTGTCTATGCTACCCTGCTCAAAAACTGGCTGGGCGCCGACGACAAAAAGATACTTGGCCGCGAAATGGCCTATATGGATTTTGTATAATAGGTGATGCACCATGCCCTTAAAAGGCAGAGATAGCGGTAAACTGCAATATGCAAAAGATATACATTCATCAGGTTATCCCGGCCGGTAAAACCTTTTGAACTTCTTTGCTGTATCTTTGTTTACGTTTACCGTTAACCGTATTTAATGAAGATAAAATCCTTCCTGGCTAAACCATACGCATCTGTAGTACATAAGCGCATTCAGAAATCGATGCATACTGCTGTTGCCGATCAGCAGAACATACTGCAACAACTTCTGAAACATGGCTCCAGGACCATATTCGGAAAGGATCATCAGCTCAAAGAAGTAAAAGAATACACTGAATATAAAGCCGCTGTCCCTATCAGGGATTATGAGGCGATAAGCCCTTATATCGACCAGATCAAAGAAGGCAAACAGAATGTGCTCTGGAAAGGCAAACCGCTTTATTTTGCCAAAACTTCGGGTACCACCAGCGGGGTAAAATATATCCCGATCAGCAACGATTCCATTTCCAATCATATAGGCACGGCGCGTAATGCCCTGCTTTGCTATATGGCAGAAAGCGGCAATACCGCCTTTGCCGATGGCAAGATGATCTTCTTGTCCGGTTCCCCTACCCTGGACCGCATAGCGGGTATTCCTACAGGCAGGTTAAGCGGTATCGTGAACCATCATGTGCCCGGCTACCTACGCAAGAACCAACTGCCGGATTATGAAACCAATTGTATCGAAGACTGGGAAACAAAGCTGGGCAAGATCGTAGCTCAGACGATCCACCAGGACATGACGCTCATCAGCGGTATCCCACCATGGATGCAGATGTACTTCGACTGGCTGATGGAAAAGTCGGATGGTAAAAAGATAAAAGAGCTGTTCCCCCATTTGCAGGTATTGGTACATGGCGGCGTCAACTTCGAGCCTTACCGTCAAAAGCTGATGGACAGCATCGGCGGCAAGATCGATACGGTCGAAACGTTCCCGGCCTCAGAAGGTTTTTTTGCCTTCCAGGATACCCTGAGTGCAGAAGGCCTATTGCTGAATACCAACTCCGGTATTTTCTTCGAATTCATTCCTGCGCAGGAAATATTCAACGAGCATCCTACCCGCTTATCCCTGGGCGAAGTAAAGCTGGGCGAGAATTACGCGCTTATCATCAACAGCAATGCAGGCTTATGGGGTTATAACATCGGTGATACCATCAAGTTCGTAAGTCTTGACCCTTACCGCATCGTCGTTACAGGCCGTACCAAGCATTTTATCTCCGCTTTCGGAGAACATGTGATCGCCGAAGAGGTGGAACATGCCATGATGCAGACTGCCTCGATGCACCAGGCCAAGATCGTGGAGTTTACCGTAGCGCCCATGATACAGACTAAGGATGAGCTGCCTTTCCACGAATGGCTGGTAGAGTTTGAACATACCCCCGAAAACCTGAAACAGTTCGAACTGGAGGTGGACAATAAGCTCCGGGAAAAGAATATTTATTATGACGACCTGATCAAAGGCGCGATCCTGCAGCCGCTCAAGATAAGACCCTTAAAGAAAAATGCCTTTATCGATTACATGAAATCGGTAGGCAAGCTGGGTGGACAGAATAAGACACCTCGATTAAGCAACGACCGCAAGATAGCCGATGAGTTATTGAAATAAATAGCTATAAATTATTTTTTGTTTCTCGCAGCGCCGCAATGGCGCTGCTTTTTTTTGTACACAATGGCACTAAGTCACAAAGTCGATCGCGAGAAGGCTTTCTCTTTAGATGTCAAGAATACCCAAGACTCCTCATTACACATGCTGCGCAAGTTACATTCGGAATGACAGCAGGAGTATAGCCTGTTTATTGCACACAACGGCACAAAGTCAAAATGAGATTATTATTATTAATTGCTCGCAGCGCCGCCGTGCCGCTGCGAGCAATAGCATGATTGCTATAATTTATTGCACACAACGACACAAGCCACAAAGTCAAGCGAAAGACAGCTTTCTCTTTAAATGTCAAGAATACCCGAGATTCCTCATTATACATGCTACGCAAGCTACATCCGGAATGACAGCAGGAGTACTGTAGATCGTGCTATTCTTTTTTGCTTCGGGTATTGCACTAAATAATGTGCGCGATCTATTCTCTTTGCATAATAATAACCTTAAATCGTGTCATTCCGAGGTCTGCGCAGCAACCGAGGAATCCTGATCGCTTAGATGTCAAGAACATCCAAGATCCCTTATTATACATGCTACGCAAACTACATCCGGAATGACAGCAGGAGTGCTACAGAATCATGCTGCGACACCGCGGCGCGGCGAGCTATGATATAATAGCTCCAAAATAAAGCAGGCCCCTTAGACAAGGGGCCGCTTTTAAACCAAACACCAAAACTATGGCACCTTCTTTAAAAACTATGGCTTTTAGTTTTTGATAATTTTTTTATTGAGCAATACCGCACCGCTGTTCGCATCTTTAACGATGAGGAAATAAATACCACCGGATAGACGGCTCAGGTCAAGGGATTGCGTAGCTGCATCCAGGGAAATGGTCTGTAACAATTTACCGCTGATATCGTGTACCTGGGCCTGGGCTTTGCTTTGACCATCTCCATTGTTCAGGCTTATGGTCAGTTGACTTGAGAAAGGATTCGGATAAACACTGATGGCATTATCTCCTTTGTTCAGCGCTACCGACCTTACCGGGCTGTAGGAGAAGTTACCATCAATATCTACCATCTTAAGACGGTACAGGTTGATCGCTGCTGTAGCTTTGTAATCGGTAAAGCGGTAATTGTTGTCCGGCTTACCGGCAGCGGTTACGGTACCGATAGACTTCCATTGAGAACCGTTGTTGCTGTATTCTATTTCAAATGATTTTGTATTGACTTCTTTAGCGGTTTCCCAGGTCAGCAGTACTTCAGTATTGATCAGTGTGGCTTTGAAATCAAGCAACTGGAGCGGCAACGGAATAACAGGCAGGAACGTTTGCTGACCGCAGGAACCGTAGAAGCTGGAAGTATCGCCTGGAACCATAGTAGCCGGACGGCTCACCCTAGCGCCCTGGATACCGAAGTCGAAGAAGCTTCCGCTTACCTGTGGCGACGTAAGGCTGGCATCGTAAAATTTAATAAAGCTATCGGGGCTGTTGTACGAGCCTGCAAAAGTGCTCTGCTGGCGGGTATCACCGGTAAAATAAAATTCTCCGCTGCCGGATAAGGGGGCATTGTTATGAAAATCATTTCCCCTTACTTTACCGCGTGTGGTGTTCATCCAGCTACCGGAGTTGTTCTGGATCTTTCCTGTCGACGTATTGGTAACCCATACCAGGCCATCATTCACAAATACGGAAGCATTGTTGAAGCCATTGCCTACTACGAAACGGCAATTGTTGTTGACATTACCACCGTTGAAGTTAATAAAGTTGTTGACCTTAAAAAATCCGTTGTTGTTTAAAGTACCGTTTGAATTCAGGTTACCATTCCTTACTTCAAAGCGGCCGTAGTTATTGATCGTCGTATTCTGGTTGGCCGATACATCTCCTGAAGTAGAGATAATCATGCCGTAGTTAGTGATCGTAGAATTGTTGCCGAGTGTAAAAGTAGCGTTATGGGTAATGGTAGCGTTAGTATTGTTAGTAATGGTACCGGTACCGTTAAAGTTGGGCGTACCGTTAAAAGTAACCTGGCTGTTGTTGACAAGGGCACCGCCATTGCCGAAATTAATATTACCAGCTACCAGGGTGCCGTTGTTCACCAAGGTACCGTTGAAGTTGTTGAAGTTCTGGATCGAAAGCGTAGCACCGCTTTCAATTTTTAAAGTCCCGCCGGAAGCAATATCCACATTGGCATTGCTGATATTGGATGTCACGCAGATTACCTGACCGGATGCAACATTGATATTGTTGCCGCTTGCAGTAGCGGTACAAGTCTGGGCGTTGCTGATAAAAGGACTGGCTGCACTAAGTAAAGAACTGAATAATAAGACACGTAATGGTTTCACTGTTGTTGATTTTATTTGGTTAATGGTGTGATGCAAAGGTGCATCCAGGCATAGAATAACTTGATATACATCATTGATACTTAAAACAGTAAAGAAGTAAATTAGCAGCCTGAAATATATTAACCAGCCGAGTCTATATTTATAAGGAATGGCGACAGCAACAGGAAATGATCCCGGTTAAATGATTATGAATTATGGATACAGAAAGTAAGACAACCCCTACAGGCCTGAGCAGGTTTACCCTGATGCTCATGACCTTCAGCGCCGGCCTGGTAGTAGCCAACATTTATTACTGCCAGCCTGTACTGGGCAAAATAGCTGCAGAATTGAAAGTAAGCGAGACCAGCGTAAGCAGTATTGCCACGCTTACCCAAACGGGCTATGCCGCTGGCCTGCTGTTTATTATTCCCCTGGGCGATATGCTGCAACGGAAGAAGCTGATCCTCTTCGACTTTATTTTTATTATACTCGGACTATGTGGTATGGTATGGGCCAGGAATGTGTACCTGCTCGCAGGTATCTCTTTCTTTATCGGCTTTACTTCGGTGATACCACAGTTATTGGTACCTATGGCAGCGCATATGGCTTCGGACAAGGAAAGGGGAAAGGCGATCGGTACCGTTATGGGCGGCCTGCTGATCGGTATCCTGTGCTCCAGGAGCATCAGCGGGTATGTAGGAGAACATTATGGCTGGCGTACGATGTTTGGCATAGCAGCCGGCGTTATGGTGGTGAATGCGGCTTTATTGTGGAAATTCCTGCCGGAGATAGCGCCGCAATATAAAGGCACTTATGGCGGCCTGATGAAATCGCTTATCCATTACTTCAAGATCGTACCGGAGCTAAGGCTTGCTGCGGTTAAAGGAGCGCTGGGCTTTGCCAGCTTCAGCGCCTTCTGGACCACGCTGGTGTTCCTGATGGAAGGCCCGCCCTTTTTCAAAGGCAGCGACGTGGCAGGAGCATTTGGCCTTATCGGAGCTGCGGGGGCCCTGGCAGCTTCCATGACAGGCAGACTGAGCAGCCGGGTACCGCCTTATACTGTCCATATCATTACCATTACCCTGATGGTGATTTCCTGGATCGTATTCGGCTATGCTTCGGCGAGTATGACGGGGCTTATTATAGGAGTTATCCTCCTCGATATGGGTCTGCAGGCTACACACATTACCAACCAGACGATCATTTTTGCTATATACCCGGAAGCCCGTAACCGCCTCAACACAGTGTATATGGTTATTTATTTTATAGGTGGCTCGCTGGGCACCCTCTTGGGCAGCTATGCCTGGGACCACTGGCAATGGAAAGGCGTAACCGGCTTCGGGTTGTTGTGTACGGGCCTGGCATTGGTATTGCATCTGCTCAATGGCCGGAAGCAAAAAAAATCATTGGTGCGCGAGGCCGTTGTTGATCAGCACTAAAGGTTCATTTTTCTTTTTATAGGTAAGAAAGGTGCTGATCAGGGTAAGCTCTTCGGCCGATACGTTCATCTCCGATACTTGCTCTTCATGTTTGGGATTGGCTACTCTTATGGAATAAGCACCCAATTGTTCCTCGGTAAAATCGGGGATCACCTGCTTGCCTTTAACCATCGTATTGTGACATTTTGCACAACTGAGCTCGTAGAGCGCCCTGCCCTTCTCGCTTAATTTCAGGTATTCGGCACGTACCGGCTCTGCCATAGCATCGGGGAACACATATTCAACTTTGGTTTGCTTCTTTTGTGCTGCTGCCAATATTGCGGTGAGGAACAGGCTCCCTACAACTATTATTTTTTTCATCATACTTTCATTGTTATTCCCGGCCTTACGAGGCCGTTCCCTTATTTAATATATGCCGCCTACTTTCCGTACATTGAGTTTAGGGTCTTTTGACCTGGGTAAGGCGGAAGGTGCTTTTTCAAATACTATTTTCTCATCCAGCGACCGGATAAAAACGATGAGGTCTTTCTTTTCCTGCGGGCTCAGGTGCAGGGAGTCGGCAGAGAGTGTTTGGTTCTCTACGGTAAGGCCTTTTCCCTGGCCGCCGCCGGCATCGTAAAAGTCGATCACTTGTTCCAGGGTGCTGAAAACACCGTTATGCATATAAGGTGCAGTATGCGCTGCATTACGTATGGTACCAGTACGGAAGGCGTGTAAGGTTTCCCAGGCTGGGTTTACATTATAGCGGCCTTTGTCGGGCGATAGCTCATGGTAAGCCGTATCTTTTGGCACGCCCAGCACTTCGAATTCCGACCCTACGAAAGGCGGCTTTACGCCGTTGAACTGGGGCACGAAATGACAGGTACCGCATTGGGCTTTACCCATAAACAGGTTGAAGCCCCTGCGTACAGGCGCTTCCAGACTTTTCCCTTCGTTCATCGCTTCATCGAATGGGGAATAGTAATTGCTGAATTTGCCGTAATACATAGTAACGGCAGAGATGATGTGCTCCAGGCTGATCTCCGGCTCCTGCGGGGTATAAGCCAGCAAACTGGTAAATGCTTTTTTATAGGTAGCGCAGCTCAGCACTTTTGCCAGGATCGCCTGCTCTTCGCCACCCATCTCGTCGGGATTGGTCATTACCGCGCGGGTCTGGTGCTGCAGGGTAATGTGGCTGCCATCCAGCATAATGAGGTGGTTGAAAGTGGCATTCACCAGGGATGGTGTATTCCTGGGCAGGAAACCTTCCCGGTTAAACTGTAAGGCGGTAGCTGTTACATCGTCGGTAAAATAGGCGTCGGGCCTATGACAGGAAGCGCAGCTCCGGAGGTTATTACCCGAAAGGATGGGGTCAAAAAACAAGAGCTTCCCCACATGGTCTATTGTGGCCAATGCCGCGGAATCTTTTACCCTGAGGAAAAGTCCCTTTGGGCTGGAGCCGTTGTACACGGCTTTATCAAAAATCGAATTCGCATTTTTGTTCAGGGCATAATCGACCATGCTTTTGGAGACCACACGGTATTGCCTTATCATTTCCTGGTTAAGCCGGTACAGGGGATTAATATAGTCTTTGATAAAGGTAAAATGATCGAAGTCCAGGTAGGCTACGGGCTTTGCAGCGAAAGCCATGGTACGTTCATAAAGCCCGAGATACTCCGGAGTAAGCGTCGTAGCCGGGAAACTTTCATTAAACACTTTATAGATATCCGAAACGCCGGCCAGCATGATCCTTAATTCTGGAAGCACCTGCGCCGTATCGGGGCATTCGAAGCCGGTAGTGTATAGCGCAGTCAGGTTCAGCAGAAACAGGCGGTTGCACAGGAAAAAATGATGATAGTCTTTAAGGTTCCGGGTCACGGAATCGGCGGTATAGGCCTGGATGCCTTCCAGGGAGGAACGGATCAGCCGGGCCAGGGTATCTTTGTTGGCATTGCCTTCATCCAGGTGAAGGTAAGCAAGCGTAAGTCCCGCCCCATCGCGTTTGTACGGTTTTTCAAATTTTTCGAATACTTCGGTTTCCCATTCTACGGGCAAAGGCCCGTTGATCTTTTTATAATTGATGGGTTCCAGGTAACGCAACCAGAAATCAGCTTGCTTCATCCGGAAGCGGCAGGCCTGCAATTGTTCTTTGATCCGGGTAAGGTCTTCTTCTTTTCCCAGGTCGCTTTGTACTATGGATTGCAATAAAGATTCCTGGCCCTGCCTGAGCTCGTTGATATGCTTGTAATAGCTCAGGGTATAGGTATTGGTGTTGCTGCTGTTGTTAAAGGAGATCAATAATGCGGCAGCAAAGACCATTGCCAGGACAATAATAGATTTTCGGTTCATATCCCTCAGTAGCTTTTCCTCTTATGGTTATAATTCAAACGGGGTGCGCTGTCGCCAGCACACCCTGTTTGAAGCTTGTATACTGTAATTACTTAGTGCGCAACTACCAGTTTGATTTTTACAGCACCGTTTTCGGAAGCGATCTGTACGAAGTACAAACCATCTTCGATACCGGCAATGTTTAAGGTCACTTTTTGTTCACCTGCTTTGAACGTACGGTCTACGGGAGCCAGTACTTGTTTACCCTGGATATCGAATACGCTGACGATCACGCGTTGTTCTTTTTTCAGGTCAAGGGCCAGTACCGCTTCGTTCTTAGCGGGGTTAGGATACAGTTTTACAGATCCTTCTATACCATTAACACCATGGATACCGGTAGGCTCGGAAGCGATACCCTGCAGGGCAAAGCTGTAGCTGGCTTCATCGGCATCGTCGCTGGCGATAGCGATATTGGCAGAACGGATACCGGATGCTACCGGAGCAAATTTCACGGTAATGGTCTGTGAATCATGGGCAGGAACATTCCATGGGAAGGCAGGCGGTGTTACCAATGTAAATTCGCTACCTTGGGCGCCACCGAAAGTAATGCCGGAAACTACCAGGCTTCCTTCGCCATTGTTCTGGATCACGAAGGTCTTGTTGGTCGTGGTATTCTTTACAATGGTACCAAAGTCGGTGAAGTTGGCAGTACCCGGTGTAGGATCGCCATTCATGATGTTGAGGTTATTACCTTTCACATTGATCTCCGGCGATACACCATTACCTTTCAGGGCAAAGTCGAAAACACCTTCGTTGTAGTCATTGTTCAAGATATTGATCGTAGCGGTACGGATACCATCTGCAGCAGGCGTAAAGCTTACTTTGATGCTATCGGAACCATTAGCGGCAATATTCATCGGGAATGTAGTAGTGCCGGTTATGGCGAAGTCAGCCGCATTGGCACCTATGAAATTCACACCGGTTACTTTCAGGCTTCCGGGGCCATCGTTGTGGATCACAAACGTCTTGTTCAGACTCTGTGTTGTCTTTACATTGCCAAAGTCTGTATTGTCGGCAACAGAAGGCGTATTGTCACCATCGGTAATATTGGTATTGTTACCGGCTACACTGATTTCAGAATTGGCGTTAGCAGAAGCAGGGTTGTTGAACACAAGCAATTGTCCGCCTTCAACTACTTCGCCGGGAATACTGTAGTGCGCCTGGTCTACGATCAGGAATTTACCCGGGCCGAGGATTGCCTGTACATCCAGTACACCGGATGCTTCTTCGTCCTGGGTCAGGAAGTTGGCACTACCGTTCAGGAAACGGGTGGTATCGTGCCTTCCGATCTGGATCAGCTCATCTGTAGCGATGGTGTACTGCCATATTTTACCGATGTGTGCATTGCCGCCTACGTCTTCTACCAGCAATACATGTCCTGAATTGTCGATAGTGATGTTATCCAGCATTTGCTGTCCTTCGGTACCGTCCAGCACGGCTGCAATAGTACCGCCGTTCTCGATGCTATCCAAGTTGTTGAAGTGCAATTTCCACAAGCGGCTGGGGCTGTTGAATGCATTGGTTGTAGCAAAGTAGAAATCGTTAGGGTTGGTGGGATCCCATGCGCCATCTTCAGGACGCAGGAAGTTGGTTACACCGGCGTTGTTGCTGTTCGTGTTCAGGGTAGTTCCGCTCATGTTTCTTACATCACCCAGGTCCACCATGCTGAATGTAGTGTTGGCAGCAGGAACACTGGCTCCTGTTTCTACCAGCATACCGCTTACGGCTACACTGAATAACCTGCCATTGCTCAAGCCTGCTTTTTCGATCTCAGATCCGCTGTTGGTCTTGGTGCCTTTGTAGAAGTACACTTGTCCGGGCGTAGCGTCGTCCATACCGCCTACGATGGTGAGATCGCTGCTGCGTGGGTTAGCTACGGAGTTTTCCCAGGAGAATTTACCCAAAGAAGGCAGCTCGTAGGAAGTACCGGCTTCGGGGCCTGTAACGATATGGGCAAACCCACGGCCTTCGTTACCGCTTTCTTCACCGTTCATAAAGATGCGCGCCATTGTTCCTTTACCGGTAATGCTGTTGTAGTAAGCAGATACGGCCGGAAGATCGGCAGAGCAAAAGCGGCCCAGGGCAGCAGATGCAGAAGGGAAAGCACCATTATAAGTAATGTAACTGTTGGTAGCACTGTTCCAAAGCTTGATGTTCTGGATCAGGTCGGCGCCGCTGATCACGGTCATATCCGATTTGTTGATCACCCATTTGGAAACAAAAGCACCGGTAGAGCCATGTGCCCTTACCACGCCGGAAGTATTACCCAGCTCGTGGTTCATCAATACGGTGAAAGTACCGTCGTTGTTGTCGAAAGCACCAAGACCATCCGGTACACCTACCATTTTATAACCATTCACCACATCACCTGCTGTAAGGATAGAAGTGTATTGTACACCGGGTAAAGTAGGGGTCAGGTAAGGCGCCTGGCTGCTTTTCAAAGCAGTTTTGCCTTGTGACAAGGTAGGCGTCAGGAATTCGAAATTAGTCAGCTTGTTGTTGCCTTGTAAACCGTACTTAATTACGTGAGACAGGTAACCGGTTGCGGTTGCGATACCATTGGCAGTAGGAGAAACCTGGCCAAAGTCGTTGTCGTTACCGACTACGATCGTGCTGTCGTTAATGATCGCCAGACCTTCTGATTTTTCCAAAGAAGAAGGCCATCCGTTGGCATTCAGGTCCATGAACAAAGTTTTCTTTACAGCAGTAATGCCCTGGAAAGCCAGTCCAGCAGAGTCTGCAAGAGCTTCCAGCGTTTGTCCGCCATAGAGGCCGGAGTTCACTGTTGTAGCTGCATTGATATTGATCTTGTAGATCCTTTTGATATCGGTAGTACCGCGCAGTGCGGCTTCAATTACCAGGAAGGTGCTGTCGTTGATCGCAGCCATATCGCCGATCTTCCAGTCCCTTAAACGGATCTGGTTGGCGCCTGCAGCGCCTACAACGCCATCGTTCAGGTATACCAGCATACGTTGTGCATTGGTAACCGGATCGATCTCCAGCATACGGTGTACCCTTGTGTTTTCACCTACAGCAGTACTGGGGTACAGTATGGGGCTCTGGATCATTACATACAATTTACCATTGGGCGCGATAGCCATAGCTTCAAAGCCGCGGTTGTTCTTGCGGTATTTAAATACAGTATCGATCTGTACATCCTGTGGCTGTGCACCGGCAAGGTTGGCATAAGGGCTATAACGTTTGATGACTACACCGTTCTGGTTCATTTTCCAGATGGTAGGGCCATTTTCTTCGGATACATAAAAGTTACCGTCTTTATCCACTACCAGGGCTTCGGGATCGATAGACCAGATGTCTTTGGCAGCGATCTTGGCATTGAAATTAGCGCAGTTCAATACGGTATCGGTAGAAGCCTGCTCTGCAGCGGTGCTGCCAAAACCGGTAGGGTTCAGTACACCAGTGGCATTGGCACCGCCGGGACGTTTCATGGTAATAGTACGCAGGATCTGGATCGAATCTCCGCTCAGCTTAATACGGTGTATTTTGGGCGCATAAGAAGGGAAACAGAACATCTTGTCATAAGTAGGAGTACATCCCGATAGATTGGCACTGGCGCAATCCACATTCACGCCCCTGTCGGAACAAGTCCAGAATTCCTTACCGTCTGTTCCTGCAATAGGATACAGGGTAGAGAACCCTGCTTCCCTGAAATTAATGCCCTGGAAAACACCGATGGGCGCAGAATTGTAATTCTGGTAATCCTGTAACAAATTGATCTGGCCATGGCTTTCCTGGTGCGTCAGCAGGGCTAATCCCATGCAGGCAAGGCCGGACAGAACCTTCGTAAAGTTGTTTTTCATGTAGTTGTATTTGTGCGGCGAAACTAGAGCTACAGTATTTTCTTAATGCTAAGCCTTCATTATGTAAATGTTAATCCTTTCGTTAACAGGACCGTAGCCAATTAATAAGTAGGCTTCTTTACCTGCAGCAAAAAAGAGATATGTATGCATTGTCAAAGGAATGTCATAGCTATTGTCAGGTGATTGTCAGCACTATGGTCCAATGACTGTGCGAAAAGGAGGGATGCGACTTATGCATTTCCTGTTGAGCCTACGAACAGTACTTTTAATCGCATCAGATTTCATGACAGGAAACAGGAGCATTATGATCCAACGAATAAGCCGTATATTTATGAACCTATCAAACCATTGGGTAACCCTACCCGATTCCCGCATTTTTTAACCAATAATCAAAAAACGAAAACATGAGCAAGATTACAGTTGCCGACGGCACCGAGATTTATTACAAAGATTGGGGTACAGGACAGCCTATTGTTTTTCATCATGGCTGGCCTTTGTCCGGAGATGATTGGGACGGGCAGATGATGTTTTTCCTCAACCATGGATTCAGGGTTATTGCCCACGACCGCAGGGGACATGGAAGATCCGGCCAAACCGACAAGGGACATAATATGGACACTTATGCATCCGATGTAGCGGAACTTACGAAGGCGCTTGATCTGAAAGACGCGATACATGTAGGCCATTCGACGGGCGGAGGCGAGGTGATCCGCTATGTAGCCCGGCACGGAGCCGGGCGTGTGGCCAAAGCGGTACTCATTAGCGCGGTTACACCGCTTATGCTGCAAACGGACAACAACCCGGATGGCATTCCTGTAGCGGTATTCGATGAAATAAGGGAAGGCACGGCGACCAGGCGGGTGCAGTATTTCCAGGATTTCACCATACCTTTTTATGGTTACAATCGTGAAGGAGCCGTAGTATCGCAAGGCGTGAGGGATAACTGGTGGCGACAGGGCATGATGGGGAGTATCAAGGCGCATTACGATTGTATCAAAGCCTTCTCCGAAACAGACTTTACCGAGGACCTTCGCACTGCGGAAGTGCCCGTACTGGTAATGCATGGTGAAGACGACCAGATCGTTCCTTTTGCGCTTACCGGTGCAAAGGCCGTAAAACTCTTAAAAAACGGGAAGCTGATCTCCTACCCTGGCTTTCCGCATGGCATGCCTACTACTGAAGCTGCCACCATCAATAAGGATCTCCTGACTTTTATTCAATCGTAAGGGATATAGTAGTAGAGACGTAGCATGCTACGTCTCTACTACCTCGTCTATTTTTCATATTTCCAGAACCGGCCTTTACCTTCTGCGATCCAGGTCAGGGCTTCCTCTATTCTCTTATCCCTTGTCGCTTCTGTTTTGGCCGCGATTATCCATACCAGGTAGTCTTTCCGGAACGAGGCAGACTTGGCATCAAATATTTTCTTAGCCTGGGGATGGGCTTCCAATGCTTTTGTAAAGTAACCGGGCATTTCGATCTCCCTGGGTCTGTCGGATTTGGCTTTCGCTACTTTTACGCCTTGCTCATTCAAGGCCATGGCTTCTTTGATAAGCGCCACCAGCTCTTTATCGGGCGGCAGCTCCGATACTTGCGTGATCTTACCCATAAACCTTTCCGTGGGCTTTAGCTGGTCGTTACCTTTCAACCTGGGACTGCTCATCAGAGCTGCTTTGTGGAAGCTAAAAGAGCAGTGTTGCTTATAAGCAGCCAGCATACACAGAATGGCGCCTTTATAATCGAAATGCGGAATCCCCCATTTGATGGCTTCTTCCACTTCGGGGCAAGTCTTGCGGATGATAAGCCGCAAATGGCTGAGGATCGGTTTTGCAAAATCTCCGGCTCGTGCAATGTATTCGTCTACGGTCAGTTTGTCTTGTGCCATTATACAATAAGATTAAGAACGAATCATGGGTAAATATTTACGCCTGTTTTCTACAATAACCCAAAGGTCGATCGCCAGCAATACCAGGGCAATGATCAGGCCAGTAGATTCCCCCATGGCTGCATTGGCACAGCAGATCCCTATCATTACCGGGAAGATAATAATAGCGCCCAGGGCTCTTGTACGGGGTATAATAAACAAGATGCCGCCCAGCACCTCAGCCAAACCGACCAGGGGCATCAGCCAGGCTATTTCCATAAAGGCCATCATAGCCTTTTTTGTTTTTTCAGGCATGTCCTCGGGCAGGGGCATGTAGTTAAAAAATTTGTTTAACCCTGCATTGATAAACATCAGCCCGAAAAGCAGGCTTACAACAAAAATGAATTTCTTTTTCATCATTACTTATGGTTAAGGGTTGCCAATAATTCATCGAGTTTTTCCAGGGTGGATAACATGCCTTCCTGTAATCCCATTTGAACCACTGTTTCCAGGTCGGCTAAAGAGGCGTAGGTCACTTCCGATTGTACCAGGGCATTGTCGGCAAGGTCTTCAAAAGTCACCTTCCAATTGGCACGCGGAAGCTGCGGGTTGATGTTGCCCTCGTTATCACAAAAGGAATCCAGGCCGGTATAACTTTCGATGGGTTTAATCTTTACATAGTCCATACGGCCCCAGTATTCGGTTCCATTGGGCTCGATCATGGCATAGAGCCAGTGGCCGCCTTCCCTGAAATCCATGCTCTTGGTTTTGGTGGTCAGAGGCTTGGGAGAAAACCATTGGTCCAGCAGTTCTTGCCTGGTATAAGCATCCCATACCAATTGCCGGCCGGCTGCGAATTCCCGCCTGATGGTAATCGTGTTTTTTTCCTTATCTACAAGGAAATCGAATTGTAAATGGCCTTTCATCCTTTTTTATTTTTGAGGTTAAACAATACATCGTCAAGCTGGCTAAAGCGATCTTCCCATATCTTCCGGAACTGCGCTATCCATTGGTCTACTTCTTTCATCTTGTTGATCTCAAGCTGGTAGTAAATCTCCCTGCCCTGCTGCTTGGGCTTTACCAACTCACACTCCGTCAATATTCTCAAATGTTTGGAGATCGCCTGCCGGGAAGTATCAAAATGTTCGGCAAGGGCATTGGGCGTCATCGCTTGCAACGCGATCAGGGTAATGATTGCTCTTCTTGTAGGATCGGCTATAGCCTGGAAAACATCTCTTCTCATTTGCTCATAAATCTATTTAAGAAACCAGTTGGTTGCAAATATATGTGCAACTTTTCAGTTTCGCAATTTTTGGGGATATTTTTTTATGGTCAGCGTAAAAAAAGCTTTTGTATCTCCTGTATTTAGGCATAAGGGGCCGGGCCGTTATAAATACGCGGCAAGCAGGCGAAACAATATGGCTGTGTTCTTTTTAATTAATTATAAGGCTGCTCTATGCACTTCTTCAGCAGCACTATCGTTGCATTCCAGTAGAAATTAAGATGCTGGTATATGGTTTCGGTCGGGAAATTGGTGATCAGCAAGGTCAGCAAAGTCTGGTCTTCTTCCCGGGCTATAGAAAACCGGATCACCGTGTAGTTCTCTTTGGTATCGGGCAGCCGGGAGAGCGAGCTTAAGAAATCGTAGCTTACAGCCTGGCCAGGTATGTATTCCAGTACGGTACCCTTATTCTCAAAACGGATATGATGAAATCCTTTTATCGTTATAGGCGTCCCGGTTTCCCAGGTGGTATCAATCTCCAGGCGCAACTCAGGCCCTCCCATCCATTTTGCCATCAGCCCAGCCTCTGTAATGGCTTGCCATACTCCGGTTACCGGCGCTGCGATCTTTATCTTTTTCTCGATGACCTTGTTCATTGGCGATACTATTCCGTTCTTGCTTGAGACCGTAAATATAGCCATTGCTTTCGAGATCGGGAGGGATAAGGATTGCAATTAGTGCAGCAATGTTATATCACCCTTTCTTTTAAACCTCGTCCCGAATATGGTATACTGCACTTCATACATATAGGCACCCATTGTAGAAAGCTCGCCATTGTAATAGCCATCCCAACCTTTGCCGGGCTGCCGGGAATGAAAAACCCGTTGACCCCACCGGTTATAAATGTTCATTACATAATCGCTCAAAGGAGGACAGTCGGTTCCTATAACCGGTATAAAGATATCGTTGAGACCATCGCCATTGGGCGAAAATGCGGAAGGAATATTGAAAGTGCAATCGCATGTCTCCTCCCGGATGCGGATGCTGTCGCTGGCAACACAATCGCCCTGCACGGCACTCAACCAGTAAAGGCCCGGCCGGGTAACTGTTATTTGCGGCTGGGTAGCGCCGGTACTCCAGCGGAGCTTATAACCTGCGGGGACGGCAGCTTTAATATCCATAGAGAAAGGAGCCCCTGCACAGTACACGGTATCCTTACCCAGGTCGATCACAGGCGGATCTATAAAAGAAACCTGGTAAGTATGGGTATAACGGATACAATCGCTGATATAACGTACCCAATAGATACCCGGAGCGGTAACATTAATAAACGAATCCCGGGCACCGGTATTCCAGAGGCAGGATACGCCGGGCGCAGGGCATTCCAGCCGAAAGGCCAGGCAAGTAGCTGTGTCATGCGTATAATTTACAGTATCCTTAAATAGGGCATTTAAGAAAACAACCGCATTGGGTAAGCCTAAACTGACATTCCCAGCAGGAAGTGCAAGGGCGTCTGCTACAAAATCACAGGCAAGGCCTGCCTGGTTAGGGGATTTTATGCAATGCAGGTAAGGGAAACCGGCTTTGGCCACATAAAGCTTACCATCAGGTCCGAGCCTGATATCTCCGAAAACGCCCAGACTGGCGATTTCCGTCTTGGAGGCGATAATGCCGGCCAATGTAGGCTGGCTCAGGTCAAACTGCCTCAGCGGACCAAAACCAGCATATAGCTTCGAATTGTCGGGCGAGAAAGCCGTGGCATAATAGAAGCCCGTTCCAAGCGGAACAATCCTGTCCAGTACACGGGCATTAGAGAGCAAACCCGTGGTATTGTCGAAATCGTACAGTTCAAGCAGCGGATCATTTACCAGGAAGCCAAATAAGGGGGCCACCATTTTACTGCCATCCGGCGAGAAGCGAATAGTGCCGATAAGATAGTTATCTGGAATACCATTACCGATCGTGGAAATTACCGGTGTGGTGTTAAGGCCCGATGCGGTAATACTATAAGCCTTGTACTCGTTTAGGCTACGGGAGCGTACCATAAGCCATACCCGGTCACAGGTAGCTGTTATGGTCATTTTTTCGGTAAGGTTACTATCGAGCTGTACCATTTTCTGGGCCGGCAGCACATCGCCTATGCCGCTGTTGAGGCTCATATCGACTACACTGTAATACAAGCGGCCGGCATATCCTGCAGATTCAAGCGAAAAAATATAATACTGTCCGGGCCGGCCGGGTATGGGGGCTATCACAGTCGCCTGTGTGGTGGAGATGGGGCTGGTCGGTATCATCCCCGTACCATTGGGCAGGGGTAGGTAATTTTTTCCATAAACAGTGCTGCCATTGGTATACAGGATCAGTTGTCCGGTTTCGTCGCTTATGGAAGCGCAACCTTCGTGGTAGTCATACCAGGCGGGAAGGGCTGAAGCGACAGGCACCCCGGAATTAAAATCTACCCGGGCGCTATCACCAAAGATCCATACATTATCCTCTTGCTGCGCCCATACGGTAATTCCCGGCAATAAGAAGATAAAGATGCTGCAACAGATGCTTAAATAAAAACCGCCGGGCCTTTTATAGCATAGGTTTACCCGTTTGTTGCCGGTAGCAAGGCACACTGTCTTTCTTATCCTCATCATTGATTTTTTTGGTCTTTGCACAAAAGCAGGCATCCTTACAAAAATAATCAAAAATAAATATAATCAAAAATATAAATTCAATAATAATATACTAAAATAAAATCTCCCATGTTCAATAGAACAATAGACCCTTAATTGTATGGAACGATAGTGGTTCGTAAGGATACGAACCACGGCAGAAGTAATTAGTGGTTCGTGAGGACACTCAACCACGGCGGGATAACGATTGTAAGTGTACGAACCGTAGCGAAGCAGCAATTAAAACCGGGCAACTACATGGAACAATAGTGGTTCGTAAGGATACGAACCACGGCGGAAGTAACTAGTGGTTCGTGAGGACACCGAACCACGGTGGGGATAACGATTGTAAGGATACGAACCATGGTGGGGAATAATTTCTTCAATACCTTGGTTCCTCTGTCCACAAGATAATCCCGCTGCAGCAAAGCACCGCAGCGGGATTATATGAATAGTATGATCAATTCCCGTCAATGGCCTTTAACAGGTATTCGATATCCTGTTCATCATTGTAAAAATGAAAGGACAGCCTCAGCCCGTCGCCTCGGTGGGTAAACAGGATATTGGCGGCATTCATCCTTTGCAGCAACGCTTCTTCCGCCTTTAGCTTGAATATGGCAGTAGGTTCGTCCCGCTGCGCCTGTTCTGCGGGAAGAAGGCCTCTCTCCATAAAGGCATCTTTTGCCATTTTGCTTATAGACCAGATCCTTTTTTCTATAAGGTCAAATCCCAGCGTTTCCAGGAACAAGATGGATTGCTTCAAACTGCCAAAGTTCAGGGTATCCAGGTGCCCTGGCTCAAAGCACAGGGATAATAATTTTTTGTGTTTCAAAAAAGACTCCGTAGGTAAAGAGCGGCTTAACCGGTCCTGGTATACATGAGGGATAACATTATCTTTAATAAGTACAAACCCGTTGCCATACCCACTCAGCATCCACTTATAGCCACTACCTATAAGCACATCACATCCCGACGCTTCGAAATTAAAGTCGCAAGTACCGCAAAACTGGGTGCCGTCGGCAACGATCAGCATACCAGGATATTCCTCTTTCAATCTTTTGAGGAAAGCCAGGTTCACCCGCAGGCCGGTAGTGTATTGCACCAGGCTAAGGGCCAGTATGGTAGGCTTAAACCGCGCTATTGCATCCAGTATATTTTGTTCCAGGTTTTCGTCGGCTGTGACAGAATCATAAGAGAATCCTCTGCTCACCACGGGGTAATTTACAGAAGGATAATCGCCCTGGAGCAGCAGGAATCGATGGTCCTCCGACAGGCCGTTCAGGAAGATATTGAACCCTAAGGAAAAATTCTGCACCAGGAAGGTGTTCGCCGCACTGGCATGGAAGAACCGTGCTATATGCTGCCTCACGTCTTCCAGGAATTCGGCTTGCTGCAGGCGGAACCGGCTTCCCTGCCGGACATAGTCTTCATCGTGCTCTTGACGCCATTGCCGGATGGATTGCGATATAATACCCGAACCGGCGGTATTCAGATAAGTACAGTTATTTAATACGGGAAATTGCCTTGAGAAGTCCATGCCGCAAATGTACTGGTTGCACGGCAGACCACCACAAAGACCCGGGACAAATTGCGCTGCCTCAGCACGGTACGATAATTATTCTTCAGGGTACACACATCCCTTCCAGGGAATATATGTCCCTGACGGGATCATCTTTCCACGATAAAGGGAAGTATCTTTTGCTCCTTACCTAATGTCAACTGCAGTATATAAAATCCCGGTCTCAGCTTCCGGGTATTTAAGGTGGTTATTGCTTTCCGGGTGTATGCCTGATCACATACCTTCCCTGCTGCGTTAATGATCTTTAGCGAAACGGTTCCTGCCGGCAGCCGGTCAAAGGCTATATGCAGGAGGTCGGCAACCGGGTTGGGATACAGCCTGATATCGTATCCCGGCATCCCACCGGCATCGATCCCCGTGCCGCTATTATTGTCTGTAAACCGGAACAAGGTGAAGCTTCCCCTTCCTGTTACCATATCTGTGGTATGGCCTCCCAGGATAATTTTACCATCGGGCTGTGCCTGCAACGCATAGGCCTGGTCCCTGTCCGACCGGTCGATGACCAACATACCCGCGTTGCCAAAGTTCTGATCAATAGCGCCGTTACTCTGGTGCCTGGCCAGGTGTATATCCGTAGTATAAGGATTCTGATGCCCTAACAGACCGGCAGTGATGAGCTTTCCCTCCTTATCGATACAAAGATCGGTAGCCGGGGGTATGGTGCTGTTAAGCACTATACCATTGTTGCCAAAGGTCATATCGGCCGATCCATTAGGGTAAAAACGCAGGAGCGCCAGATGTCTGTCAACAGCGCCTGCGACTACGATCTTTCCATCATCTTGTATCGCCACGCTTTGTCCTGCATCAAAAGGATTGCTCTGGGCCGAAACCTGGGTAACTACTTTTCCCCCGCTTCCGAACGTGGCATCCAGGCTGCCATTCTGCAACAGCCTCACTACGGCGATCGCGGTATTGGGAGGCGCTGTAATGGTAGCGGTACCGGAATACCCTGTCAGTACCAGGTTGCCGTCCGGCTGTAGCGCCATATCATTAAGCACCGCGCTTTTGCCCGGTTCAATACCGATCCTGCTTACGCCTCCTGTTCCGAAATTGCTGTTGTAGGTGCCATCAGGATGAAGCCCGACAACCAACATCTGGACCGGCTGGCCGGCAAAACCGGCGCCTCCCCCGGCCAGGATCATACCATCGGGACGTATAGCCAGGCTGCTCAGGTATTTTTCTTCAAAAGGGTTTAATATTTCCAGCCGGTGAATGCCATTTACACCGAAGGTATTATCTAAGGCCCCGGAGCTGAGGTAACGCGCCAGGAAAGGCCTTGATGTGATAGTCGCCGATGTGGAATCAATAGAGACAATAACTGTTTCGTTACCTGCGATCACTATTTTCCCATCAGGCTGCATTGCTATGGCATAAGCAATATCCTCTTGTCCTACCGCTGTCCTTACTTTCCCGTTTGCGCCAAAGCTGTTGTCTATGCTGCCGTTAGTATGATACCGTACCAGGAAAGTATGGTAGTCCATCTGCCCGTTCTCTTCATAGTCCATACCTGCCGCTATGATCTTACCATCCGGCTGGATGGCAATCGCATACAGGACGCTGGTTTTATTGGCTTCGGCGGTGATCACCATGCCCGCATTTCCGAAGAGCGGATCGGGCTGGAAAGATTGGGCGGTAGCCATACCGGTAAGGCACAGCAGGCTTAATAACAACATGCAGGAACGCATAGGCAAAAGGGTTTAACAACAACCATTACCTTGCAGGCAATGGCGTCCTGGTGATAAAAATAGGATGATATTTTATCGATAAAGACCGGGCTTTAGCTTAATCCATACGCTTTCTTTTGCTTTCTTACTCTACCTTACCGCTACCGGTCTTTTGATCGGCTATCAGGTAAAGACGGACGATCACCGGGCTTTCTTAGTAATCCGGGAATCTAAAATTTTCGTTCCCTTATCTTTTCCAAAAACAAACAGGAGCAGTATTTTACTGCTCCGCTTGAAAATGTATTTTATCTGTACTGCGCCGCTGTTGGTGTTTTGTACCAACAGAAACAGCTGTTTTTATCGTTGGTGTTTTGCACCAACGATAGCGGGGAGATCGCGATAATTTCTCCGCTGCAGCGCGGGTACATGGCGGGAATAATTGAATAGCTACAAAATCAAAGTAGCATATTTGTTGCGCTCAAAGGCACGAAGACACAAAGACAAAAGCGCCTTGATCACTATAAATTGCCCGCAGCACCAGGAGGCGCTGCGGGCAATAATTACATTTTCTATAAAATCAGCGTCTATGACGCACCAATCATCATTCGAACAATAAAAACAAGCCGCTGCGCCTTTGCGACGCTGCGAGAAATAAGTACCAACTTCTTACTGCTTGATGATCCGGGTTACGGACTGCGCTCCTTTATCGCCCTGGATACGGACGATGTACAAGCCTGGCGCAAAGGTGCGGGTATTGATCTTCAATACTTTTTCACTGCAATAGCCCGAGTAAACGGTTGCGCCTACCGCGTTCAGTATTTGCAGGTCATATTTGCCCGCCTGCGCTACCCTTATATTCAGTTCGTCCTTAACAGGGTTAGGCAGTACAGAAACGCCTGACAAGGTATTCTTTTCTTCGATACCCGTAGGCGGCTGCGGGGCCGGAAGGCTTATTTTATACAATTCAAGGCCGGTGGTATTTTTATAGTTGGCCGTAAAAAAGAGATAGCCGTTAAAATCGATCAGCTCATTGTTGTAAGGGAGGGCATTGTTCAAAGCACCGCCGGTAGGCAATAGTATAAAGGTACTGTCGGCGGTACCATCCGTCACCCAGAGCTGCCGTCCACGGCCGGTACGGTCGTCTGCAGTAAAATAAGCCCTTCCATTATGCGCTGCGGTATGCCGTACGTTGTCTCCGAAGTTGTCTGTGTTGTTGATGCTCACCACAGGTGCTGTCCCTGCTGCCGTAGCATCGGTTTGATACAGCTTGTCGCCGGCAGCGGAGTTGGAAGCATTCATCAGCAATTTACCGTTGTAAGGGATATAAATATCGCTTACGATCCAGCTGGTTACCGGGGCTGCAGTATTCACCCTGCGGGTACCGGCAAGTGTGCCATCGGTTTCCCAAAGGCCGCTGTTGTTGCCGTTTGTAGCATCACCGGATATAAAATAAAGCTTATTGTTCCATACGGTGAGCTTTTTCGGATTGCCGCCCTGTGGCCCCGTATAAAAATCCTTGAACATATTTGTACCGGCTTCGGTACCATCTGTTACCCACAGCTCCCGCCCGTGAATTTCATCGTCGGCAGAAAAGTAAAGCTTACCATTATATACTTTGAATTCCTTGGGCGCGCTGGAATTGCCGTTGTTAATATCTTTAAGCATATAGGTTCCGGCCTCGGTACCATCGCTTACATACAGCTCCGTATTGGGTGTGCCCGGTTCCGCGGCAAAGTACAGTTTGTTGTTGTACGCGGTAAGGAAGCTGGGCAGCCCCGAATCGAATCCCGGCCTTATATCCTTTACCAGGTGTGTACCGGCCTCGGTGCCATCTGTTACCCACAGTTCGTCGCCGGTACCCTCGCTGCCATTATCGCGCGCCATAAAATAGAGCTTACCATTACATTCCGTAAAGCCGGAAGGAATACTGCCCAGGGTACTGGCGGTATTATTGGTATTGATCCGCTTCAGCATATAAGTACCTGCTGCAGTGCCGTCAGAAACCCATAACTCCGCCCTTACCGTATCTACACCGTTATCTGCCTGGAAATAGAGTTTGCCATTATAGACTTTGAATTCCTGGGGATTGCTGCTGCCGCTCCCGGGGTTGATGTCTTTCACCAACACGGTACCGGCATCGGTTCCGTCCGTGGCCCATAGCTCCGTACCGTTTACATCATCGGTAGCCTGAAAATATAATTTCCCGTTGTAAGGCGTAAAATTTTTAGGTGTGGCGTTACCGCTTCCGGTATTAATGTCTTTCACCAGTATTGGTTGCTGGGCATAGGATCCGGAGTGCAAAAGTCCCGTCAGGCAAAGGGCACTGATCGTAAAATGTCTTTTCATCATAGTTTAATGTTTAGCGTTTGGTTCAGACTGTAAACAAGTCCGAAAGTTTATTGGTAACTCGTTAAATTTTACTGAAATATAATATTTACATCAAAGCAAGTTAATGCAAATTACCGTTTATTGGCGATTGTCTTTGCAACATGGCCACGTGTTCCGGTTTTTTATCATTATTACACATTGTTGTTTCCTGTTTTACAACGTCTCTTTCTATTCAGAGAGCATTTGTTATCCTTGATAAAAGGATTCCAAATCTTCGTCCTTTCCCGTGACAGCAACGCCGGTTTTTTTTCAAATAAGAATTCCGGAAAGGCTTTGCCTTTCCGGAATTTTACACAAGCAAATATAATTACAAGCGCTTACACTGCGAAAGTGTAACGGGTACCGAGATAATCCGTCACTCTTTTTATCTCTGCTGCACTCAGCTTTCTCTTGTAAATGATGGTTTCAAAAGTAACACCGTTGGAATACTCGGTAGAAGCTCCAGTAGCACCCATCGTTAATCCTATATTATTGGTGGCTCTCAACACCTTGTTGGTAGGCACAGACAGGGGGTTACCGGCAACAGAAAGCAAGTTGCCACTTTTACCATACAGGCTCAGCCTTGAAGAAAAAGGATACTGTGCAGGATCCCGCTGCTCCAGTGTGGCAACCACAATCCGTACGGAAGCTGCCGGTATGCCGGTATTCACCGTATAGGCTGTCTGCCCTGTATTAACCAGCACAACACTCATGCTCGCCGGCTTCAATGCCATACTCCACATTCCGCCGCTTACATCGTCAAACCCACGGCCTACAGAACTGTTGCCTACATAGAAAACAGTAAAGTCATCGGAGCCCTGGAAAGGCTTGCTAGTGCTTTGGTTCAGGAGCATATTATTGCTGAACGACATGGCCGTCATACCATTGGAGGTGGTCAATTGAGGACCGGGCACAGCACCCCATAACCCGAGGTTGAGGCCATTACCGGTCATATCTTTGAGTAAGGTTACCCTACCGCCGACCACCTGGTTACTGGGATTATCGGCACGCCACCAGCCTGCCATACCGGAGAACGGTATGTTGAGTGCATCAAGATCGGCTTCTTTATCGGCCAGGATATCGAATTTAAGGCCGCTGTTGCCTTCTCCTTTGCCCGACTCTATCTTACGTCCGCGCCAGGTATAGGTGCGGCCGTCGTACCAACGAGTACGCTGGAAATTTTCACTCACGATAAACCCGCTCCTGCTTACTTCTTCTTCGTAGATGAAATAAGGTTTGTTGTCCGCAATACCTATGGATAAGATATCGGTTCTGGGGCGTATGATCTCGTTGGTATAATCTCCATTGATGTAGCGCAGCATCGCTCCCCGCTGCAGCAAAACGTCGCGTCCGCCATACAGGGGGTTATAGGTGGTTTGCTTGGCAATGAAAGGAATCCAGTTTTCCGGTACCTCGTTGGATAGCCTGAACCGGTGCACTGCGGAATTGGGAATATAGCTGGCACTGGGCAGCGGCGGCGTGGTAGCGGCAAGGTATTGCTGCAGTTCATTATTGGCGTTTTTGCCATCCATACCGCTCAGCAATTCATCCGGCACTACTTCTTCCACACCCCATACCATATTGGCCATTTCATCCCTGAGGAAGAGCACTCGTTCCAGCGCCTCGCTTTCCACACGGTTTTTAAGGCTGGGTACCATCAGCAATTGTGCAAAGGTGTCCACGTTGGCGGAACCCTGCTTGCTGATATTATACATATCCCAGCGTTCCCATTGCTCATCCAGGCCGGAACCCGCCCTATTGATCAGTTGCTTCCGTCCAAACACATCGGTGGTCACCAGTCCTGTTATCTTATTCAGCGTACCATCAGGAACGATATGCGGTATCAGGAACCAGTCGTTGGAATAAATCAGCCCGAATTCCATGATCACCATTTTAGCGATATCCTGCTTCTGGGTGAGCATTTTGGAAAGGTCATTGTTTTTATCTTCAAATTCCCACCAGCGGCCTTTGGGCATTCCCTTAAACTCGATGGTATGCGGGATATAAGAAACAGCAACGGAAGGCAGTACGGCTGCTGCATTATTGATGGTCACTCCTGTGCCTTCCTGCAATTTGGCGCTGCTGTTGCCGTTGAGGTCAAAAGAGTACCAGTCGATATTACCACGGGTGTATTTATCGGCCAGCAATACATTCTGCGCCGAAGAAGCGGTGGCATTTACCGGTGCGGATACGGAACATTGGTATTCCAGTTGGGTATCCGACCAGGAGTTATCTGCTGCCGTTTTGGGGAAATAATAAGTGTGCTCCAGCCAGTCCCTGAACTTCGTTTGTATGGTATTCAGCAACGGGAAGGCGGAAGGGTTACTGGGAATGGTACCGGCATTACCACCTCCTACGAGGAATTGGTAGAATTTATAGCCGTCCATAGCCCTTGAGGTAACCAGCTTACGTACCCGGAGCGCCGGTTTGTTACTGTTTTTCTCCGGGCCGGAAGTGGCGGTCAGGGGATCGATAGGAAAGGCCAGCCGGAATTCCTTGAACAACTGGGTAGTACTTGTTGCATAGCTTAACGCCATCAGCTTGAACCACCTGTTGCCCAGTTCCAGCCGGAACGCCAGATCGGGTTTCAGCGGCAGGCGCTCTACTTTGGCTTCGAGGGGCACGTTTTCATCAAAAGCTTCCACAGCACCGTTCCGGCTCTTGAACCGGTTGAGCTTGGTCGACTGTGTTTCTATCCTGGCTTTTACCAGGGTACCGGCATCTTCGCCGTTGAATTCCTTTACCCGCCATTGCTGGGTAAGCATCCATAAGGCATCGTGTACCTGTGCTTTGACGGTAGGTCGGTAATCCGCGGCGATAGCCCGCGGTTCTATTCTTGCATAGGCTACTATATCTGCGGCATATATATTAATCGGTTGTGGCATAGATTTCAGAATTATTAGGGATTTACAGAAAGGATGTGATTGCCGGAAAGACCAATAAGGTTACCGGATTGGGCAAAAGGCAGGACAAAGGCCGGCAGTTGCCCTACTGCACCAGAGGAAATACGTTCGTAATCCACTGCGCGCTTCACGGCAAGATCCAGGGTTTCGTTCAGCATGTCTACCAGGTCGTTCCACTGCCATCTGCCGGTAATGCGTGGCGTAAGGCCCAGCAGCAAGGCTTGCGGCGCCTTGGCATTGGGTTGGTTGTGGTGGAAGCTCACGCCTGAGGTCTGTTCCCTGGAAGGGATCACATCAACCCAGTCATCTACCATGATACCCACTTGTTTACCGGAAGCAAGATGTCCGGAAGGCACGGAAGCACCGATTGCGATGCGGCCTTCTTTAAGGGCGGCCTGGTTATTCACCGAAGCGCCTAACCATCGTTCTGTACCATCGCTGGCATAAGGTAATTGCAGCGGTAACAGGTTACGTTCGTTGTGGAAGGATTTGAAATCAACGGCAGAGGCTACCAGGGACAACATTTCGTAGTTAGCCGCATTTTTCCTTACCCTGGCGATACTGCTGAGCCATTCTTCCGTAAGCAGATCATTTGTGGTATGATCCTGCTTGAGAGAACTGGTGTAATTCAGCATTAAAGCGAGATAAGCCTGCTCATCAGGCCTTATTTCAAAAACGGGCAAAGGTGCAAATGACTGTCCGAATATGGTTTTCAGGCATTCAATAACACTGTTGACATAAGGCACCGGATCATCGCCGGAGCCAGGTTGTGCTATAGGGTTACTCGTGTCGTATTTCTTCTGTGCCTGCGCCAACACAGAGGCGCCCCATGCCTTAAGCGTATCTTCATCTTCGGGAGTAGTATCGCGTACAAATTCATATACTGTCTGCTCCAACCCATATTGACTCAAAGCATACAAAGCATTGATCACACCAGTGAAGCTGAATGTTCCCAGGGCTCCGCTGAGGTTGGATATGGCCGTATTGAGCGCGCCGCGCACTACGCTTATCCGTCCTGCCAGGTCTGCAGTATCGTAGATCGGGAATACCCCTCCGGCTACTTCCGGCAACATATAATCGTGGGTGTTCAAAGCTCGGGAAGAGGTGATCACCTTGCGGGCATAAAGCAGCACGGGCAGCACATCTTCAAAGGAGAAATAATCATCTGCAGTAGAAGGACCATATACAATTTCCAGGTTCTTGCTCCTGGTATAGCCCGGGGTACCACTATTAGACCTTACATATTTTTTAATGATAAGGGAGAGCATCGAATCATCGTTATCCAATTCCTCATTTACCAGGTACATCAGGTCTATGGGTTGTAACCCCAGATCCACAGCCAATACTATCTTCGGATTCATCACATCGCCATCTACAATTACGGTACACATCAGCTTGGACGGATTGGGTAACAATTCGCTCAGCCAGGTATTGACATAAGGCTCTGCCTGCCTGCGCCTGCTTATTGCGGTCACATCGGTCCAGCCGTTCACGGGAGCATCCGCATGTTTGAAGTGCATGGTAAAACGCTGTCCTACTTCCAAACCTGACTTAATAGAATCCAGGATATCCGGTTCTGCTACAAGGTTGCCTTTGGATATGGCATCTGACAAAGCTCCACCTTTTACAGGGTTGCCTTGCACCACATGGAACAATCCTTCAGACATGGCAATGTCGCTTACGGCATCCATCAAGTTCCATATCCAGTTTACTGCTTGCTCTACATAACCATTGGCAATTGCAGGGATCCCGGAACCCATAGCAGTGATAATAGGAGCAATACCCGTTGTCTTGAAGACCTCTACCAGGCGTGCACCACTTACAACATTACGGGCTTTCACTTTTTGCACTACGCTTGGATCGGGCGTAACTTCCACGACGAAGCTTTCGATCGGGTAATTCTCCCGCAGGCGGGAAACCACTGTATTTACATACTGAGGATCGGTGTACAGTTCCCTTAAACGGCGTTCAAATTCATAACCCAACAGCACGCTGAGGTCCTGTCCGTTGCGGATACCATCCATAATATCGAGTGCAGCCCTTACCCTTTCGGAGGAAAGATTGATGGATAACGGGTCTTCCATACTCTGATTGGCCCTGTTCTTATAGCCGCTCAACATTACCGCCCCGGCTACTGCCTGGTTGATCGAAGGCGCATGGATATAGCCTTTATTTTTCTTATCGCGCAGTATTCCTGGTTCAAATTGACCCGAAGGAGTTGGCGCGGGGTCCAACTGGGAGTTTCTTTTCACATCGAGCACCCAACCATAAGCGCCCAGGTACAATCCTTTAGTACGGTTGGGGCTTCCTTCTGTAATGCCACGCAACGCATTCAGGCGCTGGTTTACCAGGGCCAGGCGCCAGGTATCCAGGCGGTACGATACGGAATCGACCAGCTCTGCTGTCAGCAGCCTCAGTTCTCTTACTGTGCTTTTCGAAATTACTGCCAGTGAATTTTTTGCTTCCAGCAAGTTCCTGGCCTGAGGAACATCGGACAGGTTATTGGAGCTCAGGAAAGCAGCTACGGATGGGAAACCGTTATAAGGCGTAGCCATCAATTGCAGCCTGCTACGGCCTTGTGTCAGCCTGCCCATAGGGCCTCCTTCCTGCTGTGCCGATCCCATAAATCCTTCCTGGCCTCCCGGAGGGCTTGCCGGATTCACGATATTTATGAATTCAACTTCGCCTCTTTCTTCTTCCGGCACGCCCAGCAGTTCGCAAGCGGCTTCATAGTATTCCAGCATTAAGGACTGGCGGGTGAAACGATAGAGCATATTGCGTTTCAGCTCTTTTTCTGCGATATCATCCGGTACGCCATATGCCTCAAAATTCTCGTCCCTTAATTCATCAAAGCTGGCGTCATGCAACAACTGCAGCATATTGCCACTTTTGCTGATCTCGGGTAAAGGACTGTCCAGCGGCGTATCGGGACCTGCTACCATCGGGATCTCAATAGAAGATTGCTCGTCGAGGTAATTGATCTGAACGGCTTTATGGCTAAAATCAAGCGGCAGGCCTAATTCACCGACAACCTGGCCCATACGCTCCATCTGCTGACGGTTCCACTGTTCCGATAATTCCCGGAACTCAAGGGAAGCGTATTGCAAGTTATTCCAGGTATAGCCCGCTCCCACGCCTACACGTTGTACATAGTCGGTGGAGACGGCATGTGCCGTTAAGATATCGGATAACTGCTGTACCGGTGAGCCGGAAGGCGGACTGGCAGCCCTACCCTGCACCAGGCCCGAATGCTGGAACGAAGCGACAGCATTGGTCCACTGTTTATCCAGTGCCTGGGTATAGTCGAAGATGCGGCGGTAAAGACCTGCATTGGGATCAGTATCCCAATTGATGCGGGAATAAACGCTCGCAGGCAGGATACCGTAAGGCTGGGTACCCGAGCGGATAGATGGCAAAGCGCCTCTGCTGCGTATGTAATCGGAGAAGAATTGCTTCAGCTCGTTGTTGTTGGATGTCCTGGACCCGAAGATGGGCATCAGCTCGTTGGCAGTATAACCAAAGCTTACCTGGTATAACAGGTTATTGATAGTCATAGAACTGCTGATGTCATTCCCATTACTCTGGAAAATATGGTACAACAGGTCATACTCGATACCGAGCGCCTCGCACAATACCTGTCCGTCTGTCTTTTGCCGCTGTGTATATACCGGCGTGAACAGAGGATCTTTTCTTTCTGTTTTATAGGTAGTAGGATTACCAAATTCGACAAAGCTGTAACCGGAATAGTCTGTATCGGAGTTATTGGTACTGGTGCCTTGTTTCAGCAGGCTGAAACCGTCCGTGTAATGATGGCTTTTTATCAGGTTCTCAAGCCTGGTTTTGGATTCTTCAACGGTAAGTGTCGCTTTAACGCCCAATACCATTATTTTCTTGAATCCAAAATCGAACTGCCTTTGGCTGATCGGCATTTTACCGCCCAAACCGCTGGCAATAGCAGCATCAAAGTTAATCATCCAGTTCACGTCAGGATTCGCCACCAGCTCATTCATTCTTCCGCTTACCGTGGTCTGATCGAAGGACATGGATTGTGTAGCCGGGTCCAGCGAAGGGTCGATACCCATTTTCAGCTCATCGGGGATATTACTGGTTTGGAAGGTTTGCACATTGCCATCGTAATCGTAAGCATAGATCACAAAGGCATCGGGCATAATGCGCGTTAACGGTTGCTTGCTCCAGGCATCGTTCTTAGGCGATGGAACCGGGTTGGCCGGATCCATCCTCAATGCTACCCAGGCAGCCCGCTCTGCCCCGAAGCTGCGGCAAAGCAGATCCCAGGCATGTACTTTTTCTGCATCGGTAGCGGCACTTGAAAAGCTGGTCCAATAGGCCGTGCCTTCGTCTATTTCGCTTTGGGTAAGCTCTTGTTCATGTGTTTCCACAGCGATATCATCCGGGAAAATACGCACCCAAAGCTCTTTCCCGTTTTGTTCCATAAAGACCGTTTCTACCCTTACCGGGAAAAACAAGATCGGGTAACGGTCGTTCATCTGGTTAACCAGGTTGTCAAAGCCGCCGAAGCTCTCCTGAAGCCCTTTTATCAGAGTGGTCTCCTGGCTTCTTACCGAATCCAGGTCCTGGTTCAGCCTTTTGATATTACCAAGGTTGGTATCAATATTTCTCAGATATTCGTCGCCCCGCTGGTTCTGATTCACGGCGGCGTCGAGTAAGTACTTATTGCGTATAAGTGATTGCTGTTCGAGATGAGCGTCTATGCTGATTTGCATTTTCTGAGCTCTTATATCGGTAATCTGCCTTACCACTTCATCAAATTCCTTTGCCATAATATATTGGTGTTCGTTTATAGGATTTATAAAATACTGTTTCCCTGAAACAGGTAGTTGTAACGGTTATTTATACAGGGATCAGGCCTTCGGCATGTACGTTTAATTTTACGGGCGATTGCAATAAAGCATAGGCTACCGTGGCCGCATTACGATTCCAGGCAGTTACACTGTCGGGATCGGTCGATACGGTGAATTGTTTTGTTATGTTGGCAAAGCCATCCTGTTGCGGGTTGGTTTTGATCAAGCCCCAGTTGACATCGTCCCATTTAGCGATATTGGGTGTCCCCGGTGGATTGGTACTGGCCTCATCGGCGCCAAAACGGATTTCACCTGCCCGCTCCTGGAAGACCACGAAGTAACCGGGCTTATTCGTATCCTGGTGTCCGCCCCGCACCTCCTCGGCCTTGGCTGCAAACCCTAAAAGATAGATATCGGGTTCTACATGCCCGGTAAATACTGGGTATTTCTCTGTTCCGGGAACTAATTTTCTCGGCTCATTGAACGAAATCCATTCTGCTTTCTGCAGGTAAATAATAGTACCCGGATATTTCCGCAACAGCTCTCCTCTTATGGTCAGGATCAGCATATCGCTTACACCGCTCATGGCGGTACGGGCATTATTCGCACCCAATGCCGTCAATGCGGAGTTAGGATTATTGGGCACTACTCTCCAGCGATGAATGTCTTCAATATCCCTGTAGTCCTGCAGGTTAAAGACCCTGCTGTTGGCCACTACCGGCAACAGGGAGGTTACGGAATTATTATAACCCCAGAAGTAGGAGAAGCAGGTACCTCGCTGATCGGTAGGATAGCCACGCCATAAAAGCTCGCGTCCCATCTCGTAATTAAGGCCAAGCATATATGCTTCCACATACTTCTGATTGACCTTAAGTATATTGATCGAGTTCATCTCGATATCGTTGAGTCCTGGCATAATCCATTCTGGTGATAAAGCAGCCAGTTCCGCATACATTGCCGTCTTGATCTTTGGCGCTGCCATTACGAAATTGGTATTGATGACATTTACCTGTGCACCGGCAACGTTGGTGAGCTGGATCTGGTTCTTAGCCATGCTCAATGCATTCGTATAGGGCTCTGTTCTTGTCAGGATAATATTCCGTGTGTTGGCAATGGATATCGTAGGATTGGCAACAAAATTATAACTGGGCAATGCCTGGATCACGCTATGCAGGGAAGCAATAGCGCTGACCATTACCTGGGTTGCCGGGGCATTGGGACCAGGCGCCGGGCCGCTCATAATCATACCGGGATTGGAAAACTGGAAACCGGCATTGGGTTGCAGGGAAAGCGTGAACGAGGGCGTAAGCTGACTGCTGTTCCATATGGAATAGGAGGTCTGCCCGGCCGGCGCTGTATAGGGAAATGCCGGCAGCACTGTACCGTTATTCACCTGGGCAATAAGGTCCGTAGTAGTCACCACCGTATTGGTCGTAGCCTCGATACCGTTTACCAGCATACCACCGGGGCGGGTAATCCTGCGGAAAGCGCCCGAAAGCATGGTGACCGGTATAGCACTGTTGTCAATGTCTTTATATACCGTAGCGGTAAGCGGGTTATTGCGGATACGCTGATGTACCGGCGCCGAGATATTGACCAGCAGCTCGTCGTTCAGGGTTACCAGATGTTTGTTATACATGGCCAGGTTAGCCTGCCGGGAGATCTGCAATTGCCTGAGCTTGCGATTGGCCTCCATTACCTCGCCTATCTGCTCCCAGGCTATATCCATATATTTTTCCTGGTTGCGGCGTATCGTTTCCGTTCCCGCTCCTGCAAAAATGCGATAGCGTGGGTCCAGGTTAGCTTCCTGCAACCAATTGGGCGAACCGGCAACCGTGTCCACTTTGTTTCGTGCAGCATGCCAGCGTCCGTATATAGGCGGCGCTACGATCGGGTCGACAGTAATATTGTTTTCCAGTATCTCCGTGGGCTTATTGATGATCTGCCTTATCTTGGCGGTATAGGCATTACCATCGGTAGTGTCCCAGGCGTCGGAGATAGCCGTTACCGGCTGTACCACGCCTTGCAGGTAGGTGGCAGGATATGGCGACGCTATAGCTTCGAGCTCTGCGTTATTGCTTTTCTGCAGGTCGGTTTCTCTTTTACCCACATCTTCTCCCAGGATCTTGGGTTTCAGGAGCCGTACCAGCGATTCAAAATCGCCGGCGCCACCGGTTTTAAAATACCAGGTGTGGTATACCGGGTATTCGGTATTGGCAGGCGTAGCGTTCTTCCAGGCTCCATCCAGCATATCGACCATGGGCGTACCGCCAAAGGGGTTCTGGCCCAGACCTGTGAGCCGGCCCGATTCAAAAGTGGGAATCAGGAAGGCCGTGTAACCGGTATTGGGTTCCAGCCTGCGCGGCGAAATAAGCCGGGAGACTGCTTTATCGGGATCGGTGGCCAGGATACCTTTCAGGTTGTTGATCGCAGTAGAGATATTGTTGCCAATAGCACTGTCGGAATCGGAAAGGTTACCATTCACATGCACGTGCGCCCATGCCCACAGCTCGTCCTGTGGCGGGAAAATCTTGTAAGGTTCTTTGAGTACCTTGATCGCGTTTTTACCGTTGGGTGCTGTGAATGTTTGAAACTCGTCGTCTTTCAGTACGACCAGTGTTATCCAGGGCCTTAAGCGTACCTGGTATTGCGTGGGCTGACTAGGAGCGGCGTCTTTGTATTTGGCCGGTGTGTAGCGCCAGCAAAAATCCTCGTCGAAAAATTCGACGTAAGGCAGGTAATTGGGTTCGAAATTAGTAACCCAATTGGCCGGGCTTACTTTTACGATGGCATTGCTGTTGATCCCCGTAACATCGCAGGGGCCTTTAAGCGCAAAGAGCTTATCGGCACTGGTAGGGGTCGGGCCGCCACCGCTTACGGGAGTCGCATCCAGTTTCACACTCAAGGTGAATGTAGGACGTTTTGCCGGGGTAGAGGTCCCAGAGGTGCTGTCGGGGTTGCTCAGGTAATTATTGAGCCCCTGACGCATATAAGGCAGAAAGGAATAAAATCCAAGTGTAGTAGGCATAGCGAATGTTTTCTTTTGGTGTTATCGTATCTCACAGCTTAAAAGCTGTATGCTTTACCAGATAATGGTTCCACAACCATTAACGCTTGTAAAGTTCTTGAAGACAACCCTTACTTCCAACAGGAAAAAGCCAGTGATTTTTCCGGTTTTTGTCTGTAGGAAAAGGGTTGCCGGTTTATAGTTTCAATAGTTCGTTCTATAGTTCAAATCGGTTGGCAACGATCCAGTTGCCTGCAGTGGCCGGGGAGCCCGCCTGCTGTGCCGTCAGGTATTGCTGCGCGGCTGCCGAGTTGCTGAAGTAACCCGACACTTCGTTCATGTTGTTGCGGTCGATCAGCACAAACTCCTCCTTCTGAAGGTCTACCTTCACCCGGTTGGGGCCTACGCTCGTCGTGATGCGATCGAAGTCAGACAGGCCAGAACGGCTGATATAGTTGCCGAAACGGTGCAGCCCGAACAGGTTCGCAGATAACGCGTAGATCGGCTCGGGACGGCGGTAGCCCGCATCCAGCGTGATCTCCTCGTAATGGCAGGCGCTGTGCACTGCATATTGAGAATCGATCTTGTCCGATCCTACGATCACACCGCTGTCGAAAAGCTCGTAGCTCGAACGCGACAGCTTCTCATCGTCGGTCATGTAGAAGAATTCGTTGCGGGCGAAGTTGTCCTGGATCGTTTGCTTCGGAAGCGTGTCGGTGCCGGCTTTTACGCTCGTGATGTCGTAGCGCTTGTAGTCGCTGATGGCAGAGGAACCGAACTTCGACATCGTCGTCTGCAGCGGGATCAGCCGCTGGTTGATCTTCAAAGAGCCTGCTGGGTCTACGGAGATCTCTGTTGCCGGGTTCGAGATGTCTTCTTCCCGCCAGGAGATCAGCTCGTGGCTGCGGGCAGGAAGCAACGCTTCCCAGTTGTCCCGGTTCGTCAAGGCTGCTTTTACGCGGCCATCGATAGCCTCGGCCTGGATCGCTTCCACACGGGCCTGGCCAAAGGTCTTGTCGAACGATACCGATACTTTAACGAACAGGACTTTGAAGGACCCTTTGCCACGGGCACGCCAGGGGTTGGGGCCTTCCAGCGTCAGGTTTACGTATAGCGACAGGATCGTCTTGCTGCCCATTTTGATGGCAAACATCACACCCATATCCGCGATGAAGTAGAACGGCTTGAACTGGAACAGGATATCGAACCACAGTGCGCCGATCGCCTGGATCTTCCAGGCTTTCGCCATTGCCGCTACTTTGGCACCGAACTGAACCGAGTTGGAGGTAATGGCAAAGTAGGTCTCTACGCTGATCTTCAGGTTGTCCTGGTTGGCCAGCACGATTGTCAGACGACGCAGCTCCGGAAGGTTCATCGGCGGCGGCGTGAACTTGGGGTGGAAGCCGCCTACCGACAGCAGGAAGTTGGGCTTGTTGCCCCAGTACAGCCGCAGCGCCATATCGCCGAACAGGCCGAAGGTCAGGATCTTGGAATCGTACAGCGAGGCATCGAACGACAGGTATTTGTTCGTAAAGTCGATGATGCCCAGGAAGTTCACCTGGATCTTGACGATGGCATTGTCCTTGCTCGGAAGCAGTGCTTTGACCACACCCAGGATCGCCAGCCGTACCGGTTCCGGAAGCTCGATGATGATCCCCAGTTCTATGGTCAGCAGTGTGGGGGTACCCCAACCTATCTTGGCCATAGGACCTATCAGGAATTGCCCTTCCTTGGCCGGGAAGGCCTGCCCTATATTGCTGATGATGGTATTGGCATTCTTGACGATGTCCTTGGGGAACAGGATGCTGTCCAGCGTATTGTCCCGGATACCGTTGCGCAGCACATCGGGGTTCATCGTGCGGTTAAGGCCCAGGATACCCCCGATGCCGTTGAGCGTAAAGCCCATACCCAATTGGATAGGCGTAAACTCCGCCGAGATGATGATCAGCAGCGAGTAGCCGGGCTTGCCGCCGGGCAATTTAGTGCTCACAATACCGATGGCGCTGAACGAGATCTTCGAAAAGCTTAGCTCCAGGCCGCCGGTATAGGTCCAGGTAGCTTCGTCGTAGTTTAAGAAACCACCACCTTTTACCGCGGAAGCATTGATCGATAAACCTACGCCGGTGGGGGGCTTGAATGCCACACCGGAATCCAGCTTACCGACGCTGCCGGTTCCCTGGGTATTGCTGCTCGATTTGGAACGGATACCGATATCCCTCACCGTAGCACTGATCGGTCCTAAATTCAGGTCAAAAGAAGTGCTGGCGCCGATCGCAATATTTCCGTCTACCAATTTGATAGAGAGTTTTAGCTCATTGACAGAAAGTCCGGGTATTTTGATATGCAAAGGTATCGTTACCTCGAAGCCGGCACCGCCGGAAAGGTAGAAGCCGTTTTTATTGGAATATCCAAATTCAAAGTCGAAAAGGAAAGAAAGGCCGTCTTCGGGTATTACTTTATTGATAAAGCTATCGGTATCTCCTCTCTTGATGCTCAGCTCCATTTGCTGTACGTTGATCCCGGCTTTATATTCCGTATCCTGCCCCTTGGTTGCATTTACGGTAAAGGATACGCCGATATTCTTAACGGCAAGCGATATGCTGTTGGCTATTTCAAAATTAAAGATGCATTCATCCCCATCTTCGGCCAGGGTGCTTTGCAGGCCTATACTGAAATCCATCTTCTGGTTGCTGAAAGAAGAGGGAAGCAGTATCTTTCCATTCTTATACTGGATGATAGCCGGCACTTCATTAAGACTGCCTTTCAATGCCCATTTACCCAGGTCGAGGGATAGATTGAAAGTACCGAAAGGGATAATAAGATAGCCCAGCCCGCCTTCGGCAGTTGAGGCCGGGTTAATGAACACGCCAAAAGAAAGGGAGTCAAAATCCTTCTGCAGCAGCAGGGTTTTCTTACCGCTTTCCGCCTGTGCAGTCGTGAACATATTCAGGTAGGCCTGGTCGATTCCGTAGTCGGCCCTGAAGTTGAGCGCCCTGAAGAAACGGGCGATGATCGGGAAAAGCTGATCAGCCAGGTACTGGGCTTCGGTCACTGTAGATAACGTGGTATTGCCGCCCTGGAAGAACAGGGGTTTCAGTTGGTTGAAACCATTGGAAAGCAGCTTACCGATATTATCATAATTAAAAGCCCTTTTGGTATAAGCCTTCCGGATCAGGGTACTGCCGCTGTATTTAGCTGCAACTTCCTGCGAGGTGAGCACGCCGAGTATTTCCAGTATAGCGCCCATTCTTCTTCTTTTCATCGTAAGGTGACGGTACAGCAGGAAGTCGAACAGCTCTGTCTTCAATGTGCCAAATTCGGTCTTCACGGCAGCACTTACCGAACTGCTGTTCACGACATCGGGCAGGCTGTTGAGTGAGGTAAAAAGGCTACGCAGGTCATTGATCAGCAGGATCACTTCGGGAAAGCTCTTCGGGAAATGGTTGTAATAGTCAAGAACAGCACCCAGGGCATTCGAACAGTTTGCCAGGGCGGTATTCAGCTGTGTCAGCGGAAAATTGGGGATTATGGAAAAATCCCAGCCCAGCTCCAGGAACAACTGGTCGCGGTAAGCCGGGTCCTCCCCGGCCTGGGTTATGGGATAAATCAACCAATCGATGCCGAACAATATGTCCGACAGTTGGTCTTCATTGGTTACAGGGTTGATAGGCATTTTCTGGTGTTATTTTGGTGATAGGTTTTCTTTGATCAGGGTTCCTTTCTGTTCCGGATGGGCCAGGAATGCATCGGTTATTCTGATGAGCACAAAAGAATAAATTTCTTCCGCATCGCTGCCGCTTCTTTCATCCAGGTAGACCAAACAAAAACGGCCCTTGTTATCCATTCCGTAAGAACGGAACCCGGGAGAAAACATATCGAGGTAAGAAAAGGAAGTTTTAAACCGCATATTGCGGTCAAAAACAAAAACACTCTTTAGCTTCGTTTCCGAAGTACTTCCGTTAGGATTGTAATTGTACCAGGTTGTGACCAGGAAATAATATTGCGGGGTAGTGATATAAGATGCGTCGTGTAAGGATAAAACTGCTTTATACCAGGAACGGGCGGCAGGATCAATATAACCTGAAGAATCGACCAGGATGCATTTTCCGACCGCACGCAGAATCCGGCTGTTCTCCCTGATGGGTCGCCTTCCCAACCCGGGGCATAGCCTGCTTTTGATCTTACTGAGGTCGCTGTCATCATCCAGGCTTACCGGATCAACGGAGCAGATCTGGATCTTTTTGGGTCCCGGTAAAAACACCGACCGGGTATCCCAATGATCTTCCAGCACCTCAGGGCTCAGCTCAAGGTTTTCTCCTGATGAAACGAATCCCAGTTGCTCTTGCAGCTTTTGCTCCGTTATATCAGGTATGGATTGTCCCGGGGCCTTGTAAAAAGACCCGATACAACAACAGAGCAATAGCAATACTCTTTTCATCCCGCATCTTATTTTTTAGGGATCTACAGCAGCTTCTCCTTTGTACACGACACCGCCATAGGCTTTGATGCCCTTACTCACATTGCCTTCGCCGATTATACGCTTATCGTTGTATAAACGATCATAATCGGGATCGATTGTGTAGAGCACGCTACCTTGCTTCAGGCTGCCGAAAGCGGCCGTGCTTTGCCATTTATATTTCTGGTCCTTGAAGGACAGCTTCACATCATTTCGCCATTGCTCCTGCAGCTTGGGTTTCTTAGGCACTACGACCTTCTTGGCTAAGTTTGGGCCGATATTCGCAGAGTTGTCATAGCTTCCCATATTCCAGATGTCATGAGCGGTTTGGGTAAAATGGAAACCGGCCTGGTAGCACTCTTTATAGGCCCGCCAGGTCGATAAGCTGAAATCGTACCCGTGCCAGCCTATCCCGCCATTGGCATTATCGGGAAAAGCCGGCGTCTGACCAGCGGCAACAGCGGTATCCCGGATATCGGCCTTGCAGGTACTGGCTATAGCCAGGATCATTAAAGCGCTCCGGTTGGTCACCAGCGAGTCAAAGAAAGCTTTATAGCCCTTATTCTCTTTGTAATAGGTGTCATCGGTCCAGCCATTACGGATACTGACCAGCGTGTGCACGATCTTCCAGGTGGCACCATAGGTAGAATAGCCGCTGTTCTTTTGCATCCGGTAGTGGTTAAAAACCACGAAAGGGATAGCAGCTATCGTTCCCGAGATATTATAAGCCTCAGCGAAAGCCGTGCCTGCGATGCGCAGTAAAGTAGAATTGCTGATCCCCAGTTTTACAAACTGGCTGGTCAGGGGATTCAGGTAAAAAGCCTCGTCGTTCGGATTAGTTGCGTCGAAGTGGTCAAAGGAGCCATCACTCTTGTAATAGGTGGCAACTTTTAAGATATCCTTTGTAGGCTTGGTGGAAGGATTACTGGAAGTATTCCCTCCCTTAGCCTGAAGGTAGCTGAGGTAAGTACCCCTCAGGGTAATGAAATCATTCAGGGTTGTTAGTGGCATGGTGATAGGATTAAGGTGAAAAAGGATACAGGAAAATGATCCTGTAAGATGATGAGGTCCACCTGGTTTATTGGGTATAAAGTTCCTAAAGACAACCCTTACTTCCAACAGGAAAAAGCCAGTGATTTTTCCGGTTTTTGTCTGTAGGAAAAGGGTTGCCGGTTTATAGTTTCAATAGTTCGTTCTATAGTTCAAATCGGTTGGCAACGATCCAGTTGCCTGCAGTGGCCGGGGAGCCCGCCTGCTGTGCCGTCAGGTATTGCTGCGCGGCTGCCGAGTTGCTGAAGTAACCCGACACTTCGTTCATGTTGTTGCGGTCGATCAGCACAAACTCCTCCTTCTGAAGGTCTACCTTCACCCGGTTGGGGCCTACGCTCGTCGTGATGCGATCGAAGTCAGACAGGCCAGAACGGCTGATATAGTTGCCGAAACGGTGCAGCCCGAACAGGTTCGCAGATAACGCGTAGATCGGCTCGGGACGGCGGTAGCCCGCATCCAGCGTGATCTCCTCGTAATGGCAGGCGCTGTGCACTGCATATTGAGAATCGATCTTGTCCGATCCTACGATCACACCGCTGTCGAAAAGCTCGTAGCTCGAACGCGACAGCTTCTCATCGTCGGTCATGTAGAAGAATTCGTTGCGGGCGAAGTTGTCCTGGATCGTTTGCTTCGGAAGCGTGTCGGTGCCGGCTTTTACGCTCGTGATGTCGTAGCGCTTGTAGTCGCTGATGGCAGAGGAACCGAACTTCGACATCGTCGTCTGCAGCGGGATCAGCCGCTGGTTGATCTTCAAAGAGCCTGCTGGGTCTACGGAGATCTCTGTTGCCGGGTTCGAGATGTCTTCTTCCCGCCAGGAGATCAGCTCGTGGCTGCGGGCAGGAAGCAACGCTTCCCAGTTGTCCCGGTTCGTCAAGGCTGCTTTTACGCGGCCATCGATAGCCTCGGCCTGGATCGCTTCCACACGGGCCTGGCCAAAGGTCTTGTCGAACGATACCGATACTTTAACGAACAGGACTTTGAAGGACCCTTTGCCACGGGCACGCCAGGGGTTGGGGCCTTCCAGCGTCAGGTTTACGTATAGCGACAGGATCGTCTTGCTGCCCATTTTGATGGCAAACATCACACCCATATCCGCGATGAAGTAGAACGGCTTGAACTGGAACAGGATATCGAACCACAGTGCGCCGATCGCCTGGATCTTCCAGGCTTTCGCCATTGCCGCTACTTTGGCACCGAACTGAACCGAGTTGGAGGTAATGGCAAAGTAGGTCTCTACGCTGATCTTCAGGTTGTCCTGGTTGGCCAGCACGATTGTCAGACGACGCAGCTCCGGAAGGTTCATCGGCGGCGGCGTGAACTTGGGGTGGAAGCCGCCTACCGACAGCAGGAAGTTGGGCTTGTTGCCCCAGTACAGCCGCAGCGCCATATCGCCGAACAGGCCGAAGGTCAGGATCTTGGAATCGTACAGCGAGGCATCGAACGACAGGTATTTGTTCGTAAAGTCGATGATGCCCAGGAAGTTCACCTGGATCTTGACGATGGCATTGTCCTTGCTCGGAAGCAGTGCTTTGACCACACCCAGGATCGCCAGCCGTACCGGTTCCGGAAGCTCGATGATGATCCCCAGTTCTATGGTCAGCAGTGTGGGGGTACCCCAACCTATCTTGGCCATAGGACCTATCAGGAATTGCCCTTCCTTGGCCGGGAAGGCCTGCCCTATATTGCTGATGATGGTATTGGCATTCTTGACGATGTCCTTGGGGAACAGGATGCTGTCCAGCGTATTGTCCCGGATACCGTTGCGCAGCACATCGGGGTTCATCGTGCGGTTAAGGCCCAGGATACCCCCGATGCCGTTGAGCGTAAAGCCCATACCCAATTGGATAGGCGTAAACTCCGCCGAGATGATGATCAGCAGCGAGTAGCCGGGCTTGCCGCCGGGCAATTTAGTGCTCACAATACCGATGGCGCTGAACGAGATCTTCGAAAAGCTTAGCTCCAGGCCGCCGGTATAGGTCCAGGTAGCTTCGTCGTAGTTTAAGAAACCACCACCTTTTACCGCGGAAGCATTGATCGCAAGGCCGATGCCGGTAGGTGGTTTAAAGCCCAGATCCAGGTTCACCGGGCCAATATTACCACCCGAACCGGGAAAGGTAAAAGTTCCGCGGGCGCCTATGTTGGTTACCGTTGCATCAATCGGCCCCATCTTTACTTTTAGATCAGCCGCGATATTGATGGGCAGGCTGCCATTTTTAGGCATGGCGGATATCACGATGGAAGAAACCTCCAATGGGCCAATCTGTATATGATTGGGTATCTTTATTTCCACACCGCCACTGGTGTTAAAATATAAGCCACGTTTCGAAGAAAAGCCGATCAGAAAATTGATCTTGCTTTTAACACCGCCTACCGGGATGATCTTTTGTATAAAGCTATCTCCTTCTCCTCCTCCTATATTGAGTTCGGCGCCATCTATCTGCAGTTCAATAAACAGATCTTCGACATCGGGCATCCTCAGGTTTAGTCCTGTGGATAAGGACAGCGTCTTGTATTTAAAATTTGTACCACCTTCAGACCCGAACAAGAGTATCGACTTACCGCTTGCATCTTCATTAATGAGGTCGATCTTCAGCTCTCCCCCATTGGAAGCCGTACCCGAGCCCGATAAGTCTGTAATAATTTTCATGCGCTCGTTGGGCCGGAATATAACCGCCAGCCCGGACTGCATATTGAGCGTTGAAGTAATCTGGAGAAAAAGGGAATCAAATAAGGAAGTCTTGACCGTGTACTGCCCGTTCACATAAGGCAGGAAGGCAACGCCTGGTTTCCGGCCCGTTTTGGGCGCCAATGGATATACGCCTATACCTGCGGATAAAGATCCCGAAACCAATGTTTTGAGATAAAACAGCATATCAAGGCTGTAATGTATGGAACCGGCAGGGATAGAATTGTCCTCTTCAATTTTCCGGGCAAGCTGGTAATCCACACGGCCCACCTGGGAAATAGTTCCCAGGCCTTCAAATAGCTGCTGGGCGCCTGATAACAGGTTGGCTATGCCATATTCATTCTGGCTGTCACCCCAGTTATATGCATTCGTTAATACAGAGCCAGGGTTCTGTATTAAAGCGGTAATATTGGACCATAATATTGTTTTTGCATAATATGATTGCCTGTTACGGGTGTCAGCGGGTAATGTATAATTAACCTGAAAAATACTGAGGATGCGGAGCACCGATGCAAATACGGGATGCTCTCCCTCGAAATAAGAGATGATCAGGAAGTCGATCAGCTGCTTGGGAAAGACAGTGGCAAAATTACTGCCCAGCTGCGGGTAAGCACTGAAATTACCCGTACTTAAATTTTGAATAGCAGCCACTAGGGCAACTAAATCGCCGGCAGCAGTGAGGTAATCGGAGGAAGTAGCAGTACCGCCAATGATAGGGGCAACTGCAGCTTGCAAATCAGTAACCTTGGTGTAAAGCGACATTATGGGCGCAGGGATCGTATTGATCACATATCCAAACTGAGCCATAAACGTTTCAAATGCATCATTACTGCTTAATGCATCCTGAAGAGGAATGAAAGGTTTAGCTAATTCGCCAATGATATATTCTTTAGTATTGGAAGACATAGGATAATTTTAATAGCATGAAACAAAGATGTCATCTCCTTATAACAATATGTTTGTAACAACTAAAACCATTTATCGGATTGGATTTGTCCTTCACGGAAAAAGTAAATTCGATCTGGTGATAGTCATTTATGAAACGCATAGACCCTAATAGTTCCGGGAGCACTTTTAACGCATAGCTTTTAAGATAAGCCGTGTCTTGACGGCACGGGCTTTTATCGCTATCCGCACCCTCCCACTCCAAGGAAACAGCATACTTATTGCCAGGTCCTGTTTTCGGAACGGCTTTCCCCTCCCGGATCTCATAGTCATAATGCATGTTTACTTTGCAAGCGCATTGCGCCGATAGCCGCGCTATCTCCCGTTGCTCTTCTTTGGAAAACTGGATATACTCCTTCCGGCCACATCCGGAGTGGAGCAGGAATAAAAGCAGGAATATACCCTGCCATTGTATGTTATACCTGGAGAAGCGCATAAGGATCAATATTCTTTTAGTGAAAACCGGGCAGGTTTGCTTGTATGATGGTACTATTAATAGAATAGAAAACGGTATGATTAGCAACGCTACTCTGACCGGTGTAAGTATGGCCGTCAGAGCCAAGCACATCTATTATCATAACATTTCTTAAATCGGCTATCTCCGGGAAAACGTCACTGCTGTTGGATTGTCCGTGTAAGTATTGCACATCCAGGTCGTTCCTGAGCATGACGCCATATTTGGCTCCCTTGACCCGGTGATCACCAACAACCAAATCCATTACCAGTGCCGACAAGGTGCTGCTGATCAGCGTTACCCACTTGGCATATACCATCTGGTAAACAGAAAAAGTGCTATCGATCTTAATGTCGGACCCCTGATGGCAGGATAAGAAGAGCAGCTGCTTTATACGATGCCCCCTGCTTTTCAGGTATTCCGCAATACCGGCAGCAAAAGCACAACCCTGGCTGTGGCAAACGAAATAAAAATCCAGCACGTTAGGAGAATGGGATATCAGGTCGTTATAATTATTTTGTGCCCAGGTACTGCCTTGCTGTTTTCTATTGGAAGCTGAGTTCAACAGCCACTTGGACCCATCTGCGAATTTATTTTCCCAGGTTGTCAGATTAAAAGAAGCTGCGGCGCTGTTGAAAAAAGTGGTGCCGTCGAACCAATAGTTCTGACCTCCTTCCGAGGGCCCGGGCACCACCTTGCTCCAATGGCCGTTTACAAAAACAATCTTGGGATTATTATTAACGCTGGGATTAACGATATTACTATTTTCAGGTATGAGGCTGATTTGCCCCTCTAAATATTCTCTCAAAGTCATAAATACCTCCGGTTAAATTGGTACGAAAAAATTAAAGTACACTTACAATAAAGTTCCCAAAGGGAAATAGTTTATCCAAATAAGACGGCCAGGAAAAAGCCAGTATTTTTTCCGGTTTTTGTCTGAAAGGGAATAGGAGTCGTCTGTTTATTTTGTTCCTAAAACTCCATAAACTTCCACTCATTCCCAACAACAAAACACCGAAAAAACAGTGTTTTTCCGGTGTTTGTCTGTAGGAAAAGGGTTGCCGGTTTATAGTTTCAATAGTTCGTTCTATAGTTCAAATCGGTTGGCAACGATCCAGTTGCCTGCAGTGGCCGGGGAGCCCGCCTGCTGTGCCGTCAGGTATTGCTGCGCGGCTGCCGAGTTGCTGAAGTAACCCGACACTTCGTTCATGTTGTTGCGGTCGATCAGCACAAACTCCTCCTTCTGAAGGTCTACCTTCACCCGGTTGGGGCCTACGCTCGTCGTGATGCGATCGAAGTCAGACAGGCCAGAACGGCTGATATAGTTGCCGAAACGGTGCAGCCCGAACAGGTTCGCAGATAACGCGTAGATCGGCTCGGGACGGCGGTAGCCCGCATCCAGCGTGATCTCCTCGTAATGGCAGGCGCTGTGCACTGCATATTGAGAATCGATCTTGTCCGATCCTACGATCACACCGCTGTCGAAAAGCTCGTAGCTCGAACGCGACAGCTTCTCATCGTCGGTCATGTAGAAGAATTCGTTGCGGGCGAAGTTGTCCTGGATCGTTTGCTTCGGAAGCGTGTCGGTGCCGGCTTTTACGCTCGTGATGTCGTAGCGCTTGTAGTCGCTGATGGCAGAGGAACCGAACTTCGACATCGTCGTCTGCAGCGGGATCAGCCGCTGGTTGATCTTCAAAGAGCCTGCTGGGTCTACGGAGATCTCTGTTGCCGGGTTCGAGATGTCTTCTTCCCGCCAGGAGATCAGCTCGTGGCTGCGGGCAGGAAGCAACGCTTCCCAGTTGTCCCGGTTCGTCAAGGCTGCTTTTACGCGGCCATCGATAGCCTCGGCCTGGATCGCTTCCACACGGGCCTGGCCAAAGGTCTTGTCGAACGATACCGATACTTTAACGAACAGGACTTTGAAGGACCCTTTGCCACGGGCACGCCAGGGGTTGGGGCCTTCCAGCGTCAGGTTTACGTATAGCGACAGGATCGTCTTGCTGCCCATTTTGATGGCAAACATCACACCCATATCCGCGATGAAGTAGAACGGCTTGAACTGGAACAGGATATCGAACCACAGTGCGCCGATCGCCTGGATCTTCCAGGCTTTCGCCATTGCCGCTACTTTGGCACCGAACTGAACCGAGTTGGAGGTAATGGCAAAGTAGGTCTCTACGCTGATCTTCAGGTTGTCCTGGTTGGCCAGCACGATTGTCAGACGACGCAGCTCCGGAAGGTTCATCGGCGGCGGCGTGAACTTGGGGTGGAAGCCGCCTACCGACAGCAGGAAGTTGGGCTTGTTGCCCCAGTACAGCCGCAGCGCCATATCGCCGAACAGGCCGAAGGTCAGGATCTTGGAATCGTACAGCGAGGCATCGAACGACAGGTATTTGTTCGTAAAGTCGATGATGCCCAGGAAGTTCACCTGGATCTTGACGATGGCATTGTCCTTGCTCGGAAGCAGTGCTTTGACCACACCCAGGATCGCCAGCCGTACCGGTTCCGGAAGCTCGATGATGATCCCCAGTTCTATGGTCAGCAGTGTGGGGGTACCCCAACCTATCTTGGCCATAGGACCTATCAGGAATTGCCCTTCCTTGGCCGGGAAGGCCTGCCCTATATTGCTGATGATGGTATTGGCATTCTTGACGATGTCCTTGGGGAACAGGATGCTGTCCAGCGTATTGTCCCGGATACCGTTGCGCAGCACATCGGGGTTCATCGTGCGGTTAAGGCCCAGGATACCCCCGATGCCGTTGAGCGTAAAGCCCATACCCAATTGGATAGGCGTAAACTCCGCCGAGATGATGATCAGCAGCGAGTAGCCGGGCTTGCCGCCGGGCAATTTAGTGCTCACAATACCGATGGCGCTGAACGAGATCTTCGAAAAGCTTAGCTCCAGGCCGCCGGTATAGGTCCAGGTAGCTTCGTCGTAGTTTAAGAAACCACCACCTTTTACCGCGGAAGCATTGATCGACAAACCAATGCCATTAGGTGATTTAAAACCGAGGGAAAGATCGGCGGGTCCCAGGTTTCCGCCATTGGCAGGGAAAGAAAGATTGGCTTTCAACCCGAGGTTCTGAACCGACAAGTGCAATGGGCCTATATCGACATTAAACGTTACCGCACCGGCCAATGGTATGGTACCATCAGGTTTTACAAAAATGGATAAGGTAACGCTTTCAAAATCGATGCCCAGCAGCTTTTTATGAACAGGGATATCTACCTGCAGGCCCGCGCCACCGGCAAAATAAAGCCCGCGCTGGTTGTTGTAACCTACCAGGAGATCAAAATCGATCTTGATGCCATCTTCCGGTAATATCTTGCTGAGGAAGCCGTCGCCATCGCCGCCCTTGATCACGAATGCCGCATCTTTCAGGTGCACGGAGATATCGGCCAGGTACTTTTTGTCCACCACATCGAGTGCACCGGTAAAGGTAACTTCACCTATCTGCAGGTGCGTGCCTTTCATGGAGCCTATCAGTATAGCAGGCGCATCGTTGTCGCTGCTCTTGTCAACTACAATTTTGGCGGAAATACTTTTCTTGGTCGTGCTCTCATAAAAGGAGACGCCATTTTTCGTGATCTCGAAACCATTAAGGCTGGTATCCAGCGAGAAGCTGATGTTCCAGTCTTTGAATTCGGTATTGTACCCCAGGCTTCCGAAAGGAACGATAAACACGCCGGGACCGCCTTCGGGTATCGAGAGCAATCCTATCGAAGCGCCGAAAGTAGTCACCAGGTTATTGATCAGGAAGGCAAAGGATGCAGTCATCATCCCTTCCATCGTATGCTGCTCGTTGGTAACAGGCACTGCCGGTACCGCCGGGTAACCTCTTCCGACCATCACATCAATATCAAAATTCATCAATATCCTTTCCAGCTGCCGGAACAACAGCTTCCCTGTTTGCCCCGTACTTTGAATAGTGGCAAAACTGGTCAGGTATTTATTCTTAAGATAAGTAACCGGATTCTTCAGGAACTGCCCGATCACGCTCAGGTCAATTCTGGCCGTCTGGCCTTTTGTTCTCAGGATAATATCGCTCTTGATCGTATCCGTAGGGGCTACATAATACACCACCCCGATAAATTCGAAGATCGTGAACACAATGGGGTGATAGCTTTCGAGATAGATCAGCAGCAACACCTCTAATGTATTCTGGGGCAGATCGCCTATATCGCTGGGCGGGTTAAAACCGGCCGCGATACTTTCCAGGTCACGTACATTTTGGATAATGGTGATTACCTGTTCCAGGATATCCTTAAAATCTTCGAAGTCCTCCGGCGGCGTTGCGATAGCATTTTCGATGATGGAAAAGCTATTGATAATATCACCGATCTTATTGACGAATGAAGTCTCGCCGGTACCGAGGATGGAATACATATCCCATCCCATTATTTCAAAGAACTTGAATATATAGCCGGGATCGCCGGCAAAATGCTTAATAGGAAGGAAAAATAAATTGAGCTCCTCCAATATTCTTTTCTGAAAATTCACCGTTTGGGCCATAGCTGAATTTGTTTAATTAGAAATACAATAAAAAATAAACTGGCAATCACAAACAGGACCAGGTATTCCAGCCTGAAATCCATAGAGGCATACGTCCAGTAATCGAAGTAGGCCTGTAAAGAAAGAATGCCACTCCTGTCATTATCCCCCATAACCACACGTCTGGCAGGGAAGAAATAGAACAGTATAAACAATAATACCCTGACTTCTGTCCTTTTGATCGGGGCATAAAACAACACATAGCAGGACAGCAGTAAAAGCAGCATGGGCACATAGCCGTACAGCAGTTCGACCAGGAAGGCCGGCACGCTATGGCCGAACTTCCCGGGCTCATAGCATAAACCCAGCTTAGCCAGGCAATAGAGCAGGATGCCCGCTGCGATGAGACCAAAATTTCTCTTTACATTCATACTATCCTCCGGGTTTATCACTGGGAACAAAACCAAGACTGATCACATGTTTTACATATGCGCCGTTATTCTGCGGATCGTTCAGGGTCTTGCCAATGGGTGTATAATAAAATTCCTGGGTTACTTCCCGCACAGCACCCCAGCGCAACGTTACCGTGGCCAGGTTATTGATGCCGACCACCCTCCTGGTGTCGCTCCATCCCTTTAGCCTCCTTTGCTTTTCGCTGTAGTTCAGCTTGGTGCCCGAAGGATATTGGTAAGGAGCCGCCGTGTTGGCCTTATCGTCAATAGACCGGTCGATATCCGACCGGAAGTCATTGATCGGAAGTATCCTGTAAGCCCAGTGCGGTACGGTCTTATTCACGATCTCGTATTTGATGGCATCGCTCACATAATGCTTGTGTACTCTCGGGGTACCGTTGACCCTTATTTTGCCCACAGGAATACCCAGGAGCTTTTTCTGTATCAGGTTACCGGCATCGGTAAATCCTATAAAATCCATAGGATCGGAAGGAGGAATGAACGCCAGCCGCCAGCCTTTTCCTTCGTCCGACTTATGCGAGTTTCTTGTTCCGGTAATACCATCGGTCTCATTCTTGAGCGAGCTGCCCACGAATTGCGCTATATGGGATATCTTCTCCGTAGTAGTCCTGTTGTTCCAGTAGATAATATGGCGGCTATAGCCATAGTGTACATCGCCGGAGAGCACCACGGTATAATCGAATTCGCTGAGCAATTGCAGCAGGTATTCCAGACTCACGCCATTAAGCGCCCAGGATTCCGCATCCACATCGTAAACGGATTGTACGCCCGTCGAAGCCAGGAAAGCCTGCAGCGTTTCAATGGCATAAGAGCCGAGACAAGGCGCCGGTGAAATGATGAAGGTAAGAATGTCCTTGGGCGTTACAGATCCTATCTGTGCTATCAGTTCCGGATCGCTGATGAGCGCGGCATATTTCTTTGGTTCCGAATTGGTCCCGAACTTACGCCTGGTCCTGCTGTTCATAATAATGAACTGGTAGGAATGATCATGATTTGCAGTGTTCATGAACTGCAGGTGATAACTCCAGTCGAATCCCCCGCTCAGGTAACGGACCCCGCTGCCATCTGTCGCCAGAGAAGGGAACAGCAGGCCCTGGATCGCTATGGAATGGTTCCACTCATCTCCCGGGTAATTGATCAGGTTTTGGAACAGCTGGCCGCCCGTATTGCCCGGAACATTGATCTGGAACTTATCCGGCGTATTGCCCCAGGCCTGGAATACGGCATAAGCGGAAAGTGAGTTCTGGATGATCCTCCTGCCCAGGGGCTTTCCTGCGGTAGCCTCATTGGGCGGCGCATCGCCATGGACCGCTTTAAACCATTCCAGGTTAATGTTCCAGTCATCCGTTACTTCATGATCGTCAAAGATCATATAAGTAGGTACATTGGCCAATGCCCTCCTTACCGCCCTTAACGTCTCATGAAAGCCGATCAGCAGCTGTTTCTCTTTGTCGAAAGACTTATGTTTGATATTAAGCGAATAATCGCCTATATAGACCTGCTGATAGACAGGCAGATCGTTGGTATCCTCGTCCACAATAGCCGGCCACAACAGGTCGGACCAGGCAAAAAGGTACATACAATAGAACTCTCCCAGTTTTACCAGGTGGCTTTTATCTTCCGTCGATGTAAAGCCCGATTGTGGTCGCAGGTTGGACCTCAAGCCGGGAAACAGGAAATTCAACCGGGGATCCGTAGGCGGCGTATAGCACCCGGCCAGCGTTTCATTCCAGCCCATCAGCAATAACGATGCATCCTCCAGCATGAACAGGAGCATATCGGCCACATCATCGGCATAGATCTGATCGCCGGTCAGGAACAGAAAATGCGGTCGTATAAAAGCGAAGTTGGAAGCTTCGGGAACCACAGGATTAGGTATCAGGGAATCCTGGTAAGCTTTATTGATCACCTTATCCAGGCCGAATAAGGCATCATATTTACCATCCAGTTCGCCCCCGTGTGGCTTCCGGCAGGAGCCATGCACCACGTTCAAATAATTGGGATCGCTGGGTGGGATCGCAAAAGAAGGCAGTCCGCTGCCGTCATACGAAATGTCGAAGGTATAGTTGCTGTTGAACAGCATACCCGGGGACCGGAGTCCCAGCTCGGGCGATGTTCCATCCTCCTTGAACAAAACATCATAACGGTAGGTAGTTCCTTCGGTAAGGTACTCTGAAATATTAGCCGCTTTTGCGGTTATCACACATATACCTAAACGGCTGCCGAAACTAGCAGCACCGCCACCGTTGGAAAAGGTTCCGGTCAGCAATACCGTTGTCTCGGATTCATTATAGATCTTCAGTTTGATTTCAGAAAGGTTGGTCAGATCCCGGTAGGCGATCCAAACGGAAACAGCATCTTTTTCCACGCGCCTCAATATGGGACCTGCCAGGATCTTGGGCAGATTATCTATTCTGCTGCTTAAAGGTGTCCAGGCCATAACTAAATGATTAAGTTGAAAATTAAAAGTGATTGGTGTTTAAAATTCGCATTATTACGCCATTGTGACAACAGGAAAAAGCCAGCAACTTTTCCGGTTTTTGTCTGGAACAAAAGGCCTGAAAAATTGTTAGCTCCCTGTCGACTATCATGAAATATTATCGTAAAGTGATTTTAATATGAATCAAACATTTTGTTAAAGAGCCAATCTACATCTTAACGCAAAAATGCATTTAAAATATTCTAAACCAGTGAACCGTTTATATTATAAACTATCATTTTTATAAATCATAAAGCAAGTAAATTTGTTAAAGAAAAGCAAGAGAATAATAAATTACGATTTAATTGTTTATAAAATAATAAGCAAAATAGCTAATTTTATAAACCCTTATCCTAAACCAAACACCATAGAAAATGAACATTGATAATCCTGTCACTGTTGCGTATGCTGAAGACCATACGGCAGTAAGAAAAAGTATCATATCCTACATCCAGAGCCTTGGCGGCGTAAAAGTCACTATCGAAGCCTCAAATGGCAAAGAGTTAATTGAAAAGCTAGAGAAGGCCAGCCGCAAACCGGACCTCTGCATGGTGGATATCCGGATGCCATTGATGAATGGCTTTGAAGCCATATCTGTTATCAAACAGAAGTGGAAAGAGATTAAAACGCTGGTATTAACCACCTTTGCGGAGGAAATGTATGTACTGAGAATGATAAGAGCCGGCGTAAACGGCTACTTGTCCAAAGACTGCGATCCCGAAGAAATAAAGAAGGCGCTGCTCACGATCCACCAGAATGGCATTTATTACTCCGACCTGTTTGCCCGGAAAATAGCGATAGCCCTGCACAGTAAAAGAATAAACATTCCCGATTTTACGGACAGGGAGCAAACCTTTTTAAAACATTGCTGCAGCGATCTTACCTATATCCAGATAGCCCAGATCATGAAAAGTACGCCCAAAAGCGTAGAAGGCTACCGCGACAGCTTGTTTAAAAAGTTAAAGGTGAACAGCCGGGTAAGCCTGGCGCTGTTTGCAGTACAGTCGGGCATCGTCCCACTGGAAAGCGGCCCCATACTATAAGCCGCATCCATCAAGCAAACAGTAATGCATGCAAACCGTCTTGCAACAACACAGCCCGTCCATTATGGATGGGCTGTGTGCTTTTAGGGGAAAGAATAGTGTAAGTCAAAACACCATTTACACGGGATGTATAAACAGCACTTTATATCTCAATGTGCCATAAGTATCCGTCATTGTTATAACAGGCACGTTGCTCATTTTTTTAGTGAAGCAACCTGTTGCCCCAACCTTTTAATACAAAGTACAAGTCTATGATGCGAGCTTGGTAAATGCCTGTTTAGATGAGTTAATGTTTCAACCGATGTATAAAATGTATCCCGAAATCCGCGACAGCTTATTCTGCGTTAATTCCTAGAAAAACTTTTTTTTGACTTGATTTCTGTTGTGTGCATTGCTTACGGCAAATGCGCGCCGGACAAGCTATGCAAGCTATAAGACCAAGTGTTGTTTATCGTGTAACAGATCAGTGACGGCCTGTCGGCAACAAGCCGGATCAAATGTATAAACAGTATAGTGTTTACGCCGGTTGACTAAAATAATAACTGGTACGCTCTTTTGCAATAACCTGCCTCTTGCTATTCTGTACAGATAGCGATCGGCTTAATTATACAACCTTTATTGACTGATGAACTGCCATCCATACATCCGGGATTTTATTTTGTTCCCAACCTTTTGTAGTCATGTATGGGTCTAAGATGTGAGCCTGGTAAAATGCCTGTTTAGATGAATTAATGTTTCACCCGATGTATAAAATGTATCCCGAAATCCACGTCAGCTTATCCTGCGTTAATTCCTAGAAAAACTTTCTTGACTTGATTCCTGTTGTGTGCATTGCTTTAAGCAAAAGCGCATGGGGCCAGTCATGTAAGCCACAATCAAAAGCGTTGCTCATCGTGTAAATGATATTGCCGGCCCGTTCGTATGAGCCCGCTTAAAGGTATAACTGTATATTTTCACTTGAACGGTGAGGACAAGATCACCGGTACTCCTTTGCTATAATCAAAGCTATTCCTGCTGCGCCAATTTGTGGTCGGCATACCCATACAAACGATCAACTGATGAATTCAGATCTGTCTACCCGGGAACTTTTTGTTCCCAACCGCTTATCGCAATGTATTGGATCGAACTGCAAGCTTGGTAGATGCAGGTATAGATGAGTCAATATTTCTTCAACCGATTTAAAATGTATCCCAAAATGAAAAGATTCTTACTTCCTGTTCTCATGTGTACAGGCTTCGCTGCTTCAGCGCAAAACACGCTATTACAAAATCCCGCAACCGGCGCTGTTCCTACTGCCGGGATCAACAGTATCTGCATGGCATCCAACGGTACCCAGGTTGTATTGCTGGCCGCAAGCAACAGTGCTGTATACGCTATCGATATAGCCGATAAGAATGCATCCGAAGCCGCTGCCAACCTGGTAACTACTATTCCCAACTTCGTAACGGCTAAGCTTAATCCTCTTACCGGACAGAACGTCCAGGTACTGGATATGGAAGTAAATCCCATATCCAAGTCGGTATATGTATTGGCCTCCAGCGGCACGCAACGTTTTATTGTCAAAGTAAAAAATAATGGCGCCAATGTTTCTTTGTTAGACCTGAGCAATATTTCCCACAGCAAGCTCACCTGGGGCGGGCAGACAATGGAGGTAAACGATATGGCCTTTGGTAATAACACGCTTTACATTACTTCGGGTTCTTTCCAACTGAACGGCGAAATCGGATGGATGTCTCCGCCTTTTGCCAACAATTCGGCATTTACAAAGCGCGCCACTACTATGTTTAAAAGCAACTGGGGTGGTCAGTATCAAACAACGGCTCCGCTTGAAACGCTTGCCTTCGGAAAGGTAGAGAACAAGAACCGCCTGATGGGTGTCACCACTTGCGCCCCTGGTTTTTCCATTGACGCCGCCACACTGCAAGGCACAGGTGTATTAAGTGTTACAGAAGATTTCAATGTTCAGTTTGGTAATTCCAGGCGGGTTGTTTTTATGAGTCATGACAATGGTAATTGGCTCTTTGACCTGCACGACAGCAAACTATACCGTATCGGTAAAAAATACCTGAACGGCAGCCAGGTTACAGCCAATAAGCACAACAACAATGCCGACGAATTACGTGACTTTAGCGGCAACGTTCCGGCTACCTATGCGGCAACAGAAATGAAGCAAATGAGCAACACTACATTCGACATGATGGCCCAGTGGGACGACTATCGCCTGCTGCTGCTGGAATCGGGCACTACCGGTAAATTAGTGCTTACACAGGTATCCCAGGAAAATCCGCCAACACCCACCGGTATCCGTGAACTGAAGGCGATAAATATTGATGTATACCCCAATCCTGTTACCTCGGAATTTGTGCTGACCTTACCCGAAGGAAAGTCCAAAGCAGTGCTGAACATCATATCGATCAATGGTCGCGTGGTAATGTCGCAAAACATCAATAGCAAGACAACCCATGTCAATGTTAAAGGCATTGCCCCGGGTATATATACCGTTGCGCTTCAACTTGAAAACGGTGAAACAGCTTCTAAAAAACTTACAATTGAATAATGCGGCTTTTGGTTAAAACATTATGTTGTGCTTTATATTTATTGATTCACGCGCCGGCATCGGCGCGTGAATCAATAAATATAACAAAGTTGGAATCGCTTCAGCCAACGATCAGCATACCGCTTTCGCCTGCCGAAGCGGCAACACTGAATAAAGAAGGATGGGACAACGCGCAGCAAATGCTGGCGATATATATGGTCAGCAATGGTGTGGCAGCACAGATCCCCGTTGCCGGTAGATACCATGTGGCGCACAACAGGCTATCCTATACACCGATGTACGCCCTGGGCTACAACCTGGAGTTTGAGGCACGATACGAAAAAGCGGGGGCAGTAATCATGCGTAAGCGTTTCCATACCCCGGCCCACCCGCTATCGACGGTAAAAGCCCGCGTCGAAACCATGTATCCCCTTACCGATACTATTCCGTACAATGCGCTCTATTTCCATGTACGCTTCAATCAACCCATGTACGAAGATGTCAATGCTTTTAAGTGGGTAAAGGTTTTTAACGACCAGGGAAAAGAGATCATCAATGCCTGGAGACACAAATCCTTCTGGCTGGACGACAGGAAGCTCCTGGTGCTTATGATACACCCGGGACGGGTTAAAAATGGCATTCACTATGAAGGCCCTTTGTTCGATTCGGCGCGCTACTATACCATCGAAGTAGGTAACGGTATCCTGGATGCCAACGGCAATCCATGCTCCGGTAAGTTCAGCAAACAGTATTACATTGCCGGTGAAGACCGGGAAATCCCCAAAGTACGTATAGATGATTTGCGCTTGCCTAAAGCCAATACTACCCGGCCGGTATCTTTTATTTTTTCGGAAGGGATAGATAATGCCTCCGTACTGGAAGGCACTATTGTTTTGGATGAAAGCGGGAATACCGTTCCCTGTGCTGTCCGGGAACATCGATCCGACCGTATTTTTACCATTACCCCTGTTAAGAAGTGGGCAAAAGGAAACTATATGCTTTCTTTAAACGGCGTGATTTACGACTTTGCAGGCAACCGGCTTAACCGGCTGTTTGAGATTACGGATGCGGCACAGGTCGAAGCCGACAAACAGTTGACGGTATTGCCATTCCGGGTACAATAGCACCTATGCGGCTTCTTAAAAACACGAAGTTTGTGTCGATATGGTTATTGCATTGGGCGGCACAGTCCTTTCCTGGTTTAAGATGCAAGCAATGTGATGCCCTCCAGATCAGCCTTCCCGTTTTTAAGGAACTCGTAGGTCATCCGGTCTGTCTGGCAATCGATAAACCGGATCCGTTTCAGGCTCCTGCATTTAAAGAAGGTATTGGTAAGGCTTGCATTCCGGAAAGTGACCCTGGTAAAGGTGCAGTTTTCGAAATAACAGTCTTCCAATATACCTTCAAAAATGATATCGGAAAGCTGCGAGCCTTTAAAAGAGGTATGGTGTAATATCGCATCGGCCATATTGTTTTTTGCCAGCCCCCCGGATATAAAAGCAACCCCGGTAAAATCGGCTCCGGAGAAATTGCAACCGCTGGCATAGCTTTCCGAAAACCCGGCCTCTTTCAACGAGCAGCCCTTAAATTGGTTGTTGGACAAATAGGAATTCTGAATACGGCTGCCACTAAAATCGGAACCGGTAAAGTCGCAGTTTTCCACATTATTGCTTTTCAGCAAAAGCCCCGACATATCCGAACCGATAAACTTGCAGCGTTGCATGTTGGAAGAGCTGAATTTTTCCTGCAGGTCTTTCAACCCGGAAAAGTCGGCATCTACCCAATTCCCGCGCGACATATTCCAGCTCAGCTTTTTCTCCTGTCTGACGGCGGGCGCTTCGTCTTGTTGTATCAAGTGTTCAACAGGTGCAGTATCTGCAACTACCGACCGGAAGTTTTCCGAAAAATAGTTTAGGTCAACACCCAGGATTTCCGCGAGTCGGTTAAAAGTAATGATGTCGGGAGTGGATTCTCCCCGCTCCCATTTGCCCACTGCCTGCGGACTAATAAATAGACGTTCTGCAAGTTGCGCCTGGGAAAGATTTATTTTTTTTCGTGCTTCGGCTATCTTACTGCCGATCATTTTAGCTTCCATAGGTACTATCTTTTCATTTTTTTCGATACTGCAAAGATATTCGGGAGCATCTCCAAAATCAATAAAAACGTGGCTCCTATTAGTTGCATGCACTCTACTTGTCGTTGTTATTCAACAACCAGCGGTGGTTTCAGGGCCTCAGACTACGGATCGCAGGCCAAAAGCCAATATCAGGATACAGGGCAAGTTAAAACAAAGAAAACAGACACATATTACTACTCACGCAGCAAACAAATGGCATCTGTAGGAAACACGGAAATACTCGTGATTCATACAGGTGCCATTTAATTAAACAGATGGACGAATATAATCAGGGCCAAGCCCGGGAAAGCTTCATGCTATTGCTCATTGGGATCATGCCCTGTTATTTGATAATCCGGTAAGTAGCGGAACCTTCCGCGGTCGCTATCTGCAATAGGTAAACGCCATTGGCCAATCCTGCTAACGAAAGTTTCGCCGAACCGCCGGTTATTGCTTGATGAAGCACTTGAACACCCGTAATTCCCAGCAAGCTTATATTTTTTGTACCTGCAATCTTATCCAGTCCGGTAATGTTTAATTCGGTGTTTACGGGATTGGGATAAAGGGCCACATTGTTCAATAACGATGGGTTAAGAATTCCCGTGGTACCGAAATTACTGTCATTTTCTTCAAATACTATATTGTTTACACCGGGATGATCTCCGTCTATAGTAATAATCGTAACGGGATTATTTTTGCCCAACGCGTCGCCAAAGAGTTTATAGGTTCCATAAGGCAGGTTCGGGAAAGAGAAATGCCCGGACATATCACTGTAAGTATAGGCTACTGCAACATCGGCAATAGTGGTCAGCAGCAAAATGCTGTGCTCTACCGGGTCCCCTACCCCTGTAGGTTTATTCGCGCCCAGCAGTACAGAGCCGCCGATAAAGCCGGGGCCACCGGGGTTAATACCCGCCACCATGTGGATATCATTAGCCCCAAGCGTAAAGGATACAGGATGCGCGGTCGACCAGGTTATACTGTTCTCTTTATAGGTCGGCAGGTAATTCCAGTAATCACTATTTGCCGGCAATAAAGCGCATTTCACCAGGAGATCTCCCGCAGGATACAGTACATTATAGAAATGATATTCTCCATTACTGGCGGTATTGGTGCTGTCTAAAAGGGTAAGCATATAACTTGATGTGCTGTTGCTGTATGTCTTGTGAATCAGGTAAACGATCGCGGGATAAGCAGGATTACCGGTAGGGGTAACATAAGTTACCGTCCCCGAAACCTCATTGCCGCTTGCCGTAGTACCGCACACTGTAAAATTAGCGGTAAGGTCGGCGCCGCTGTATGTTTGGTTATTGGTATACTTCTGGCCGCACTTTTCCGTATAGATATGCAGGAATGCACCACTGGTGAGGGATGCCGGCAGTGTGATACTGTAAGTACCAGATGCATTGGTGGTTCCCGTCAGGTGGAAAATCTGCTGCCCCCCACTCGAATCCACTACATGAACAATCTGGGACATCACCGGGCTGCTGCTCATGTTCACAACAGTACCTTGTACCACGGATGCCTGGCTGATACAATAACTCAACAATAAGGTCAGGAACAATGCAAGTTTTTTCATTTTTTCTTTTTTAGTGGTCAGATATTTTTTTGAAGAGAGCCTCTGTTATAATTGACGAAACTTTACAACAGTATGTTAGAAAATTACTTTTTGCTCAGCCGGTAGCCCAGCATAAAATGGAGATACGGGATCTGGTAAGCTTTTTTAACGTCAGGCTGTGTAATGCCCGACAGTCCCAACACGCTCTGCTGCAGATAACCTTCCAAAAGCCATTTCTTGTGCTCATAGCCTATGCCTAACAGATAACCAACCCTCAGGGGACTCAGATCCGTAGGTCCGGGCGGGACATATGCAGCATATGGGGGTACACTATGATGGAACGATTTGGAAGTATCGGGAGGCGGGTGTGTTCCTGCTTTCTCGATTTGAAAAACAGCGGTCTGCGTCATGGGTACCGTTTGCTTTTGTTCCTCAATTGTGATCAGCTTGCCCAAAGCGAAATCCAGACCTGCATCAAAGAAAATTCCTTTTTTCAAATGGTATTGCAGGATGAGCGGCAACGCTATTTCGATTGTATTCCCGGCAGGCTTATATTGAACAATAATTGAATCGTAGCTATGGGTATAGGTAATTTGCCAAAAAGGGTGCCCGTTTTTCGTGATCGTTTGTGAATCGACAGTAGTACCTGTGGTATTGTAATAGCTTTTTTCTTTGGGAGATAAGGTCCCTACAAATGTCCCGTATTTAATAGTCGGCTGCAATGTCAATGAAAAACGATTGCCCAAGCCATACTGCAAATACGGTGCAAAGAGCACCTTATTGACCGAAGGCTTGCTTGTACCCACCGCATAGCCGGCCTTGAAACCAAATGCGATAGGCAACCGTTTCCTGTTGTTCTGAACGGGTAAAGAATCTTTTTCCCCGGGCCGGGTATCAAAAACCGGGGCATTCCCGGTTTCTTTAACAGGCAGTTTGCTATCTGTAGATTTTGGCCCCGCCGCCCTGAACGAAAGTGCGGTTGTATCCTTATGTACCACATGGGCAACAGCAGGTACATCTGCCTGTAACGGTTCAGAAGAAGACTCTGCCCGGCTATATGGAAGCGACATTACCCGGCTTGTCAAGGGTATTACACCCGGTCTTTTTATCGCCAGAGGAAGCAATGCCGCGCCGGGGAGGCTTATGAAACTATGCATCGGGCTTACCCTAGGATCGGCATCAGGGGCAGAAAGTGCTGGCACCTTTGCAGCTAGTACTGCCGATATTCCAGTTACGCTATCTTTTGCCGTATCATTTTTTAAACTTGCATATCGATTAGCCAACAGCGCTGGCTCAGGTAATATAACCTGTTTACCGGCCCTGTCCGGCCATAGGCCCATACCCGTTTCCGACAGATGCGAATTTCCTCCTGTTCGTCCCCGTCCTAAGTTCCTGCTGTATCCCTTGGCCCTTGCCGGCGTTTTCTTTTGAAAGCCGGCCTGACTAAGAATCGGAGTCCCGCTAATCGTGGATGCCGTCTTCCCGCTATTTTCCAGGGATACCACCGGATCAGGAGATGCAATTCCCGTATTTTCCTGATCCTTGCGGCTCATTAAAAGATAGAAACTGATCCCTAATACCAAAAGCAATAGAAGCACATACCATATCCAACGGTTCAGAAAACCATTTTTGGGCTGGTTTTGATCCAGACGCAATTTCATATCCTCCCAGGCAGCAGCAGGCAAGGCCACGAATGGCTGCTCCTTGCTGCGGAATAAATCATCTATATGCATCTTGCTTTCGTCCATGGCTATTGCTTCATGCTGTTGATAATTTGTTTTAGTTTCTTCCTGGCATCATTTATTATCCAGCGGCTATTTCCTGCCGAGATCGATAATGCCGCACCGATTTCGTTATGGGACAAATTTTCAAAAACAAAAAGATTGAAAACTGTCCGTTGTAGCTCCGGCAACATTTGAAGACAACCCACCAGCTCTTTAAATGATAGATTATTTACAGCTTCATTATCGATATAAGCATTTTCCTCGGTTATCTCCGCAGTCATATACTTATCATACTTCATATATTTACGTAAATGATCGATCATCGTATTAACGACTATTTTACGCATCCAGGCTTCTATAGGTCCTTGCCCCGAAAATTGGTTCAAGCGTGTAAATATTTTGTAAAAGCTATCGTTTAGAATTTCCTGGGCGATGTGATCATCAGATACTGACCGTTTAATTACCTGATACAAGGCAGGGGCATATGTCTCATAAAAGATACGCTGCGAGGATCTATTCCATGCAATACAGTTATGAATCAGCGTACTGAGTTCATCCTGCGGATGCTTGGAGCTGGATTGTTCACCAGATATTGAAAGTGCCTCTGACAAGACTGTTTTTACATTTATACTTTAGAAGCTTCTTTGTTATTGACGATGATCCCGGGAAGAATGTTAGAAAGATATTGTAAGACCCTGATTCCGGTAAATTGTTCCGAAGGCCGAAGACGCCCTCATGGATTGCCCTTAAAAAAAGAAACGAATGTAATAGGAGATTTTGAAGAAAATCTGAACAGAAATGCTCCGTTTCTTTATACCGGCCCGTAGCATACTATTCCAACAAGTCAACCGCCCGGCAGTCGGCGATTTGTTCCAGTAAAAAGACCTGGATAGAAGCCATCCAGGTCACAACAGCTTAAAGTATCCACCTTTAAAACTGGCGCAATATTACGTTATTTACCCGTTTGTCCATCATAAAATGATTTGGCTATAAATCGGATTGATATTACGGCGCCGGGACATAAGCACAGTATTTGCATTTCAATTTATACTTTTGTACTATATTCGGCTCACGGAGTTTCATTACCTGTACAACGTCAATGCCTTACCATTAAAGGCCGGGGTAGCCGACAATACAACATATCCTTTATTAAAAAAAAGAAACATGTCTATTACAAAAGAATCGGAACTAGCCGGGATGAAAAAAGCAAGCGAAGCTGTCGCCCTCACATTGAAGGAAATGAGCAGGTTTGCTCAACCCGGGATGTCGACACAGGAACTGGATAACTATGGTGCGCAGCTCCTCAACGACATGGGCGCTAAATCGGCGCCATACCTCACTTATGGCTTTCCCGGCTGGACTTGTATCAGTGTAAATAATGAATTTTGCCACGGCATTCCGTCCGGCAACAAAATACTTAAAGAAGGCGATCTGATCAATATTGATGTTTCGGCCGAACTCGACGGCTTCTGGTCAGACAATGGCAACTCGTTTGTGCTTGGGGAAGACATCAACCAGCACCAGAAACTGGTCGATGCTTCAAAACAGATTTTGCACAAAGCTATCTACAACATAAAAGGCGGTGTTCGTATTGCGGACATAGGCCACCTGATAGAAACAGAGGCAAAGAAACGCGGTTATAAAGTAATCAAGAACCTGACAGGACATGGCATAGGCAGGAGTCTTCATGAAGAACCAAGCGAGATAGCCAATTACAGGGACAAATATAATCTGGCGAGATTTAAGAAAAACACGGTGGTTGCTATTGAGACCTTTATAGCAACCACATCAACCTATGCCCTAACCCTGAATGATGGCTGGACAATGGTAGGGAATAAAGGCGGCTTTATGGCACAGCACGAACATACCATCGTGGTTACCGACGGTCATCCGGTCATACTCACGGAAAAGAATGAGATATGGAACTAAGAGACTGGGCATAAGCCAGCCCGTCGCCCTGTTCCTTCCATCAAAGCACACGCAGCAATTTCATCATATCCGTTTTGTACACGGCTCCTACCGGCAGTTCCGCCTTCCCGACCGTAACTACGTTACCCATAATCTCCGTAATGTAATTTTTGTTGATCAGGTACGATTTATGTATCCGTATAAAATCGGGGGAAGCGGCAAATTGCGTTTCCAGATGGGCCATCGTTGCATAGGTGGTAATTTTTTGGGTACCGGTATGGATGAGCAGGTAATTGCGAAAACTTTCCACATAACGGATATCCGCCATATTGATGCGCAGCAGTTTACCTTCGCTTTTTATAAAAATATCTTTGGGTGGCGGGGAAACAGGCACTACTTGCGCACTGTTATTCTTTACCAGGGCCTTGGCTTTGTCGACAGCCTGCAGAAAGCGTTCCAGCCCTATGGGCTTGACCAGGTAATCCACCACATTCAACTCGTAACTGGCTACGGCATATTCCGTATGCGCCGTGGTCAGGATCACTTTGGGCGGGCGCTTTAAAAGACGTATAAAGTCCAGGCCGTTCACTTTGGGTAATTTTATATCGAGAAAAATAAGGTCAACCTGGTGGCTGCCGAGGAAAGAAAAAGCTTCCAGCGCATTGTCGCATTTGCCCATGAGCGTGAGATAGGAGGTCTGCGCAATGTGATGCTCAATAATATCCTGGGCTAGTGCTTCATCATCTATAATCAGGCAAGTCATGTGTGTTCAGTTTTAGGTTTAGCATAACTTCAAAAATATGGTTCTGATCTGATATTCTGAGACTATGCCGGTCCGGATACAGCAATTCCAACCGTTTGGCTACATTGTGCAGGCCTATTCCACCGGCCTGCTCCCGTCCATGAGAAGGTGCTGCCGGTGCTGTATAATTATTGGTACAGCAGAAACACAAGGTATCTTCGTCGGTATCTACCGAAATTTCAACATGCACAAAAGCATTACCGGTCATAGATTCAAGACCGTGCTTTACTGCATTCTCCACGAAGAAGATAAGCAAGGCCGGAGCAATATAACGTTCCGGCAGCACAGCAGGCATAACCAGGCGGATAGCTTCTTTGTTTTTAAGCCTTATCTTCTCAATATCGATATAAGCCCTCAGCATTTCCAGTTCTTTTACCAGGGGCACATAATTTTGCCTGGACTCGTAAAGCATATAGCGCAGCAAATGGGATAACTTCAGGATCATCTCCGATGTCTTATCGGACTGTTTTAACGAGAGTGCATAAATGCTGTTGAGTACGTTGAACAGGAAATGCGGGTTGATCTGCGATTTCAGCAGCGACAGTTCCGACTCCAGGTGCTGTTTTTCCAACAAGGCATTTTTTTTTCGTTCGGTAAAAAAATATTGCATCAGGCGGCCCATCGAAAACAAAAACAGAGTGGGAAACACCGATGACAGGAATACTTGTGTATAGTAATCCAGACCGGTTGTGAAGGAAGCCCTCAGCGGTGTATCGATAAAGAAATAGAAGCTCTTCCGGGGCCCGGGAAAATTAAGGATCAGCCATTCACTATACCAACCTATAATCAAGGTAAATAATACGGCATGTACAGCCAGGGAGAGAAAGTAGGTGATATATTTTTTCCGGAGCAGCAGGCGGGGCAGCAATACCGAGGTATTGCCATAGATCAGTACAAAACAGATAAGGTGCATACCTGCAGCAGCCCATAGGTGCGTGGTATTTTGCAGCCGGTAAATATCGTCCTTGCTGCTGTTGTACACGCCGTCGATAATAAATAGCCAGATTAATGTATTCAGGATCAGGCGGCTGCTGAGTAGCTGCACTGCTTTTTCGGTGATCTTTTGGATAGATGCCATAGGGATACAAATTTAGGGTTGTCCATCCGGAACAGAAACGAGGCATCCGTGTTGAGATACATGTATTGCAAACGGGAAGGATAATCAGACATCGGGGATACACCGGATCAACAGGGCAACAGAAAGGACAAATCTTTACTTTGGCTTGCTTGTCCTGCGTTTTATCCTGTTGGTCAGCTCCGCGCAACAGTTGATCCCGCCTTTTGACCGTATTCCTGAAAAAATACGCTACTTGCAACCATTACCGGTGCTGCTTTATGACAAACGAAAAGGCTAACTGCAACAGCTGCATGCATTGCGTCGCGCTCTTTTGGCTATAGCAACATCCCTGGCATTAAGTCTTTTTCACAACCAAACATTATATACAAAACTTATGAAATCAAGCATTATCCCCGGGCTGCTCGCCCTTCAATTGTTTGCCGGATCAACAGCCCTGGCGCAGAATTATTACATCAAGATAGATGGGGATCAATACACCCGGGTCGCCGATCATATCAGCTGGGAACAAGGCTCCATCCCCGTCAATTCGGACGAATCGCAGGAGGCTTATAACCTTATCATGGCCGATGGCAAAAAGGTGGTTGGTACCATGCTTTTCCAGAGTGCCGCCGGTACCATGAGCTATGCCACCCATTACCTGCTTAACAGTTCTTCCGAACAGGTTGTGGCCCGGAAGATAGTAAAATATGGTACCGACAATTTCTTCGTGGTAGGAGAAAAACAAAAAAGCGGAATAGTAGAGGGTACCGCAGTCCTTTACTATGACAGGACTACCGGCAACCTGATCAAAGCCTGGGACCTTTCGGCTTTGCCCGTTGGTTATAAACTGCTTCATGTCTTCGACGTCACTACGGAATTAAGTATGCCTGACCTGATCCGTATCCTGTGCACAGTATCCATTGGAAACGATGAAGGTGTTATGGAACTGCAGTTTGATTTGAATACAGGCCAGTACAAAGTCATTCACTACAAACCGGCAGCATTCAACCTGGCAAAATACAATTCGGTCTATTACATCGATGCGCATCATTATGGCCACTGGTGGCTGGGCTACGAGACTTCTTTTTATGGTATGGGCACATCCCGGGACCAAAAATCTGTGGCTTTCTGTTATTCGGACAATGTCTTCGAGCAGTATAATCTGATCTCGGCCAGGGGAACCGACGAAATAACCGGTGTGCAAATGAATGGCTCTTTTGGCCCCGATGGTATCAGGCATCAGATCGACATGGCTTTCCTGGATTCGGAAGGTGATCTTTGCATACAGCAAAAGGACAGCATGACCACGCTTAACTGGCGGAAAAAATATCATTTCATCCGTGGCAAATTACGGATGAGCATGGGGCGTGATGGTCATGGGACCAAAGGCAACCGGGACTTAAATTATTTCATTACAGTTGCCCATCATAACGACTTCGGCGATCCGGAAGGCAGAGTAACTACCCTGCACTATGATCCGCTTACCGGCGCTATGAAGCAGCCCAATGTATGGTACATGTCCGGTATCGGCATCAACAAAGCCGGTGGTTTCCCCAATAATACTTATGACCCGCAATACAATTATACCTTTATTGCCGATCGCTTCAACCAGGAACATGGCTTCAAATTTGGTACAGGTAATACTATTGACAACAGTGTAATGTCCTGTATCAAACTGTATAAATTTGAAGAAGCCTACAATACACTGAGAGAATTGAGGACCGGCCTCAACACCAGCATCAACGGCCCTTTTACTGCCCGTTCGCTTAACATGATCAAAGTAAACAATATCAGGGTGGCTGTTGTTCCCGAATGCACGGAAGAACAACGCGGCCTGGCGCCGGATCAGGCCCAAAGCCTGCTTGCGGATGCCGGTACCCTGGTAATGGATGCAGCACACCTGCAGGTAGCCCATACCGGCAAAACCATTGCTTCGCTGAGGCTCCTGTCCATCGATGGCCGCCTGATCGCAGATGTACGCCAGGTGAACAGCAACAATTTCCGGAAAGAATTTACACAGCGCCTGGTACCGGGTATCTATATTGTCAACATCAGCTATACCGATCAAAGTACCGAAGCCCGCAAAGTAAGCATCCGCTAAGGGTTGTCCGCAGTATTGAAAAAAATAAAAAGCCGACCGGCCGCAAACATAATTGCGGCCGGTTGGCTTCTGTATAAGTTATCCTGTTCGTTACGGTTTATTTCCAGCCGCCGCCCAGGTCGCGGTATACATTGACCACGGCATTCATCTGTCCTTTCTTTGTTTCTATCAGCTCCAGCTTGGCTTCCAGGGCATCTCTCTGGGTCATCAATACTTCCAGGTAATCGGCACGGGCCGATTTAAACAGGTCGTTGGAAATATCGATCGACAGCGTTAAAGCATCCACTTGTTTCGACTTCAAGGCATAGCTGCTGCCCAGGTTGCTGATATTGGAAAGCTGTGTCGCCACTTCCAGGTAAGCATTTAAAATGGTACGCTGGTAGTTGTACATGGCCTGCAACTGTCTTGCATTGGCATTGTTGAATTCTGCTCTGATCGCATTCCGGTTGATCAGCGGTCCGGCAAGGTCGCCTACCAGCGAATACAGCAAGGACTCCGGGAATTTGACCAAATAAGAAGGATTGAATGCCTGTAGGCCCAGCGTGGCCGAGATACTGAACGAGGGATAAAACTCGGCACGCGCTACTTTTACGTCCAGCTTGGCTGCAGCCAGCTCCAGCTCGGCCTGTTTGATATCGGGCCTGTTGGCCAGCAACTGCGAAGGAATACCCGAATTGGTTACCGTCGGTACCAGGCTCAGGAAGTTGCTTTTATCCCTGGGTATCTCCTGCGGATAACGGCCCAGCAGTAGGTTGATCCGGTTCTCCGTTTCTTTGATATTTTGCAGGATATCGAACTCCATGCTTTCGGATTTCAGCACCTCGGCCTCGAATTTCTTAACAGCCAGTTCTGTAGTTCTCGCAGCTTCTTTTTGCACCTTGATAATCGCCAGGGCATTTTCCTGCAGCTCGATATTCTGCTTTACGATGGCCAGTTGGTTGTCCAGGGCCAGCAGTTCATAATAACTGTTCGCTACTTCGGCGATCAGGTTGGTCAGCACAAAATTCTTGCCTTCTACGGTCGACAGATAGCGGGTAACCGCCGCCTTCTTGGCGTTGCGTAGCTTTTTCCAGATATCTACCTCCCAGTTGGCATAAGCGGCCAGGGCATAGTCGGGCAGCACATCCGGCACTTCTCTTCCGGGTGTGATCTCGGTAGAAGCATCTCCTGCCCCCTGGCTGGTGTATCTGCCTACTTTTTCGATACCGGCGCCGGCCCTTACACCCACGGTAGGTAATAAGGCACCCTTTTTGGCGCGGATATCGTTCTTTGCGATCTCGATCTCCTGCAAGGTGATCATCAGCTCCTGGTTGTTTTGCAACGCAGTATCGATCAGGTTCGCCAGGTTCTTATCGGTAAAAAACTCGCGCCAGGGTATAGCAGCCGTATTCACCGTATCCCGCTTGTCGTTATAGGCGGAGGGAATGGGTTTGTTATCGGCAGTGGATATGATGGATGGGACTTTGCAGCTTGCAAGGGCCAGGCAAATGCCCAGCAGCCCCTTGCATACCTGTATCCTGTATTTATACATGGTCATCAGATTTCTTCAGTTAATGGGTTTTCGTCTTCGTTCTTAATCAGCTTGTGCTTAGCCGCAATGGTGCCAAATATGTAATACAAGCCGGGTATGATGATAACACCGAATATGGTTCCTAGCAACATGCCTCCGGCAGCGGCCGTACCAATGGTACGATTACCCAGTTTACCCGGTCCGCTGGCAAATACCAGGGGTATCAGACCTGCGATAAAGGCAAAGGAGGTCATCAGGATAGGACGGAACCTGGCTTTGGCCCCTTCGAGCGCTGCCTGGTACACCGACATGCCTTTGTTGTGGGCATGCGCGGCAAACTCGACAATCAAAACGGCATTTTTACCCAGCAAACCAATCAGCATAACCATAGCGACCTGGGCATAAATGTTGTTCTCCAGGCCAAATAATTTCAGCAGCAGGAAAGCTCCGAAAATACCGGCCGGCAGCGAAAGGATGATAGCCAGCGGCAGGATAAAACTTTCGTATTGCGCAGCAAGGATCAGGTACACAAAACCAAGACACACCAGGAAGATATAGATCGCCTGGTTGCCTTGCGCGACCTCATCGGCGGAGATACCGGCCCAGCCTATGCCAAAGCCACGGGGCAAGGTCTTTTCGGCCACTTCGTTGATCACTTTAATGGCTTCGCCGCTACTATGGCCTGCCGAAGCAGAGCCGCTGATCTCCGAAGAGTTATACATGTTGTGCCGGGTGATCTCGGACAGTCCATATACTTTATCCATCTTCATGAAAGCAGAATAAGGCACCATTTCATCTTTGTTGTTTTTCACGTACAGCTTCAGGATATCTTCAGGCAATGCCCTGTATTGCGGCGATGCCTGTACGATCACCTTATACTGGCGGCCAAACTTGATAAAGCTGATCTCGTAGTTACTGCCCACCAATGTGGACAGGGTATTCATGGCATTGTCGATCGATACGCCTTTCTGTTGGGCCAGGTCGTTATCTACCTTCAGCATGTATTGCGGAAAGCTGGCACTATAGAAGCTAAAGACCGAAGACAGCTCGGGACGTTTGCTGAGCTCCCTTACAAAGTCATTGTTCACCTTCTCCATCTTCTTGTAATCGCCCGAACCTGCTTTATCCAGCAAGCGCAGCTCAAAGCCGCCTGCCGCACCATAACCCGGTACTGCCGGCGGTTGGAAGAATTCAATATTGGCGCCGGCAATGTCCTTGGATTTTTCTTCCAGCTCATCGATGATCTCCTGTACCGAATGCTTCCGGTGCTCCCAGCCTTTCAGGTTGATAAGACAGGTTCCCGAGTTGGATCCCGTACCCTCCGTAAGAATCTCATAACCTGCCAGGGCCGAAACGGATTGCACCCCTTCTACCCCTTCCGCTATTTTCTGCAGCCTTTCCGCTATTTCATTGGTTCGTTCCAGGGACGAGCCGGGAGGCGTCTGGATAATAGCATAGAACATACCCTGGTCTTCGTTGGGAATAAAACCGGAGGGCACTACTTTATTGAGGAAAAATGTGCCGATACAGAAAGCTATTAGCAAGCCAAAGGTAAAGGTCCTGCGGCTTACGATACGGCCCAGGAAACCCTGGTACTTATCGGCAGAGCGGTTAAACATATTGTTGAAGCCATCCAGGAAGCGGTTGACCGGTGTTTTCTTCTTTGCCTTGCCATGATTATTTTTCAAAATGATGGCACAAAGTGCGGGCGTAAGTGTAAGCGCCACGACACCGGAAAGAATGATCGCCGTTGCCATCGTGATAGAGAACTGCCTGTAGAATAATCCTACCGGGCCCGACATGAAGGCTACCGGGATGAATACAGCAGCCATCAGGAAGGTAATGGCGATAATAGCGCCGGAGATGTCGCGCATCGCCTTTTTAGTGGCTTTGCGCGGGCTCAGGTGCTCTGTCTCCATCTTGGCGTGCACGGCTTCAATCACCACGATCGCATCATCCACCACCACACCGATAGCCAGTACCAGGGCAAACAGTGTAATCAGGTTAAGCGTAATACCGAAGAACTGCATGAACATAAAGGTACCGATCAACGATACCGGTACTGCCATAGCGGGGATCAGGGTGGAGCGCCAGTCGCCCAGGAAGAGGAATACGACCAGGCCCACGAGAATAAAGGCTTCTACCAGGGTATGAACTACTTTTTCGATAGAAGCATCGAGGAAGGTAGAAACGTCGTAGCTGATCTCGTAGTCCATTCCCTTGGGAAAAGAGCTCTTCTTGATCTCTGCCAGCTTGGCCTTTACATCTTCGATTACCTGGCTGGCATTACTGCCGTACGATTGCTTCAGCACGATAGCTGCCGAAGGCCTGCCATTCAGGTTGGAGTAAATATCGTACATCGAGCTGCCGAATTCTATATCGGCCACATCTTTCAGGCGGAGGATTTCCCCCTCAGGGCTGGATTTCAAAACAACATTCTCATATTGCTCCCGGCTGGTAAACCGTCCCGAATACTTCAATACATATTCGAAAGATTGCGATCTTTTGCCCGAGCTTTCACCGGTCTTACCGGGAGAGGCTTCCAGGCTTTGCTGACTAAGGGCCTCCATCACCTCGTCGGCCGAGATCTTATAAGCCAGCATACGGTCAGGTTTGAGCCAGATACGCATGGCATATTCCCGGTTACCCAGGATGTCGGCAAAACCAACCCCGTTGACCCTTTTCAGCTCGGAGAGCAGGTTAATGTCGGCAAAGTTGAAGAGGAATTTCTGGTCGGCATGAGGGTCCTTACTGTACAGGTTAACGTACATCAACATATTGGATTCTTCACGGGTGATCTTCACCCCTTCCCGCACCACCAATGGCGGCAGCTTGTTGACCACGGACGCTACCCTGTTCTGCACGTTAAGGGCGGCCTGGTTGGGATCGGTACCCAGGTTAAACACGATCTGTACCGTGGCTTCACCGTCATTACCGGCATTCGAGGTCATGTATTTCATCCCGGGAACACCGTTGAGGGCCCTTTCCAGGGGAATGATTACCGATTTGATCATTAATTCACCATTGGCCCCGGGGTATTCTGCCGTTACATTCACCTTAGGCGGCGAGATGGAGGGAAACTGGGTTACCGGCAGATTGGTAATGGCAAGCGCCCCCAGGAAGACAATGATAAGCGATATAACTATGGAGAGAACAGGTCTCTGTATAAACTTGTTGAACATGGAAGTATGCTGTTGGGGATTGAACTAGTTATTCCGCTTTTAATCTCAGGTGAGCAATAACTTCCTGGGGCGCCTGGTATTCATAACGGATCTTGTCGTCTTCTTTTACCTTCTGCACCCCTTCGAGCAATATCCTGTCTTTTTCATCAAGGCCATTTTCCACCACGTACAGATCGGGCATTTCGCCCAGCACCATAATGTTTCTTGATCTTACTACATTATTCTTGTCCACGACAAAAACATACTTCTTATCCTGGATCTCGTAAGTGGCTTTCTGCGGTATGATAAGAGCATTCTTTACCGGAACCGTCATCAGCACCTTACCTGTTTCACCATTTCTCAGGAGCTTATTGGTATTGGGGAACCTGGCCCTGAAAGCGATGTTACCTGTTTCATTATTGAATTCGCTTTCGATAATTTCTACAGACCCTTTATCTTCCAGCAGATGATTATTGGCCAGGAGCAGGCTTACTTTGTTGTCGCCGCGCCCTTTTATATTGGTCTGGTATTCCAGGTATTCCGGCTCGGATACGTTGAAGTAGACAAACATCTGGCTATTGTCCGAAAGGCTGGTCAAAAGCTCGCCTTCATCGATAAGGCTTCCCAATTTTTTGGGTATCCGGTCGATGGTGCCATCGAAAGGCGCCCTGATCTCGGTAAAGGACAGGTGCAGCTTGGCCAATGCGATTTCGGCTTTGGCCTGGTCCAGCTTGGCTTGCGCCATAGCCTGCTCGTTTTTTGATACGATGTTTTTATCGGCGAGGGTTTTCGCATTCTGCAATTCTATCTCCGCGGCTTTGGCTTCGGCCTGGGCTTTCAGCAATTCCGCTTCATACAACTTGGGCATGATCCGGAACAATACCTGGCCGGCTTTTACAAACTGTCCTTCATCCACATAAATGTTCTGCAGGTAACCTTTCTCCTGCGCACGGAGCTCGATGTTCCGTACGGAGCGTATCTGCGACACATACTCTTTGGTAAAGGTGGTATCCATTCTCAGCGGACTGGTTACGGTATACCGGACAACTTCTTCTTTTTTCTCTTTGTTAGATGTACAGCTTGTCTGGTACAACAGCGCAAACAAGCACGTCAGCACGACGATTCTTTTCATGATATTTAAATAGATATTAAGCGATGGGATGCCGGAACATCAGCAATGTTTCCGGGCTTTAAAAGACTTCAGTTGGCAGGCCGGGCCTGAACTGTAATGTAAGAGCAGGGTTAATAACAAGAACGATCCGAAGGGATGCAGGCATGCACCTCCGGTAACCGGCATGACATACAGTACCGGTCAGATCCTTAAAGCTCGTTGCAGAATATATTTATAAGATACGGGGGCCCAGAAGGGAGGTGGGGCCTTAAAGCAATTGCAGAGATAACTTAGGATAGACTGGTAGCTTATTGCCGAAGGATACCTGGCCAGCAATTTCATTTTCTTGGCCAAGAACTGATTGCTGTCGTCATCTTCAGCATCATTGGTTACAAGGTATTCTGTTTCGGTATCCGGCACGATACCCTTGATTACCGGGCTATCCCGGACCGCATGAATAAGCTTTGCCTGGAGGCTTCTTTGGGTATGTTGCGTCCCTGTATAGTCTATATCCCTGTGCGCTGTACCAGCAACAACAGGTACAGCTCCCCCCAGAAGAAGGGAACACAGGTACATAAAAAATACAGCTATTTTCATTTGCGCGCCAAAGCTAGTGAAAGATTGAGAGCGGAAAAAAATTTGATATGAATTGGCTAGTAAAAAAAAGGTTAACGTTTTTCATTGGCTCCTTTATCTTTGAACAGAACCGCAAGGGCAACAGACCATCTATAGTTATCGATGTTGTCGTTTCAGCCACCTGTACTGCACATACCGACAGGCAACACGGCTCCTGACCGAAATGTTCTTGCTACCTGACGACATATTCTGCCGTATTTGGTATTTTTGGCTTCCCTCACCAAACGTCCAACCTAAACGGGCGCATACTATGAACCTTAAACATTATAAAACAGGCATCACCAATGGAATTGTCATTATCCTGCTCCTGTTGTTTCCTCACTTCGTTCCCCTGCCCTTCTATTCCTATGCCTTTGTCTGCCTGGCATTGATTTTTATCCTGCTCCGGCGGCGGAAAGAGAACTTCGGGACGCTTGGCCTCAGAAAGCCCCCAAGACCGGTAGGACATGTATTACTGGTAGGTATGGTCTCGGCCCTCGCCTGGGCAGCCTTCATGAGGTGGGTTTATGCCCCGTTTATTTTTTACATGTTTCCTGGTTATGTAACACCTTATACCGAGTACGACTTTATCCGCAATCATATAGCTACCCTGGTAATTACCCTTATTGCCGCATGGCTCGTAGGAGGCCTGTACGAAGAACTTGTATTCAGGGGATTCATTCAGAAGAGCCTGCAGGAAGCTGCAGGCAAAAGCAGGTATTCCTTCTGGATAAGTGGTATCCTTACCAGTGTTTTATTTGGTGCCTATCACTGGCAGCAAGGCATTTTTGGCATCATTGCTACAGGCATGGCCGGCATCTACTGGACCTGGCTATTCCGACGTTACTACCAAAACCTCTGGTACCCTATTGTTTCCCATGCTTGCTACGATACCATAACCCTGCTGCTGATCTATTTCGATCTTTTTGGCAGGTAAGCTATATGCGAAGGCCGCGTATTATTGCGCCAGGCCCAGCTTCAAGGCCTTTTTTACAAGCGTAGCTGTATTGTCGGCATCCAGTTTCAGCATGATACTGATCCGGTAGTTTTTAACCGTACCCAAGCTCAGGAAAATTTTCTTCGCTATTTCAGGGGCTGTAAGGCCATCGACGATAAGCTGCAATACTTCTTTCTCCCGCATGGTAAGCGTTGTTTTGGAAAATCCCGAATTCCGGTGCTGCTGGTGCATCTTCGCGATTTTCTCCTTCATATCCTCTTCGACAAATTCTTTACCGCTAAAAACAACTTCAATCGCTTTGATCAGCGTAGCGGTTTCGGCTGTCTTCAGCAGATAGCCCCGGGCGCCTCTTTTAAACATATTATCGGCATAAAGCGCGCTGTCAAAATTGGTCAGCACCAGGATCTTCAGGTCTGTATATTTCCTGGCAATAATTGGCATCAATTCATCGCCGGTGATATCCGGCATTTGTATATCCAGCAGCAATACATCCGGCACCAGCTCTTCAAGTCCGGCCAGCAGAGCCGTACCATTTACATAATGCCCTACAAGCCGGATATGGGGAAAATGCGCCAGGATACGCTGCAGTCCATCGATAACGATAGGATGATCATCTGCGATTGCTATGTTTATAACCATAAGGTCCGGTAGTAGAATTAAAGATTAGCCAATTTACGGTAATCAAATTTTAAATGCAAAGTACTGCCTATACCTGCAGTAGTGTCTATCGAGATATATCCCTGCAGCGCTTCTGTACGCGACCGGATATTTTGCAAGCCCGTTCCTCCCGCATATATGCTGCTATCAAAACCTTTACCGTTGTCTTCGACGGTGATGCTCAGCTCCTGCTCGTGCAGCATCACCTGGATAGCGGCATAGCTGGCCTCTGCATGTTTTACTATATTCTGCAACAGCTCCTGCACTATACGGTAGATAAACAGCTCTGCAGGCTTGCTCAATGCCAACGGCACATGATATTGCAGCTCTATGTGCAGGTTATTGTTGTTATGGTATTCGCAATAAAGCAGGAGCGCTTCTTTCAGGCTTTGCTTATCGAGTACATCGGGCATCAGGTTATGCGCCGTCCTGCGCACTTCGATGGCAGTGCCCGAAACCATTTCCGCTATCCGCGCCAATGTGGGCGCCTCCTGCAAGGCGGGGTACTCTTCTCTAAATACACCTACATTCATCTTGATCGAAGCCAGCATGCCACCGATACCATCGTGCAGCTCCCTGGCGATACGGGTGCGTTCCTGCTCTTCACCTTTCATCACCGCCTTTAATTGCGTTATCTCCTGCTCCCGTTCCAGGCTATGGAGCCGCTCCGACTGGAACCGTTGTTTATGCCTGCTGATCCGGTACAACAAAAGTCCTATTGCCGTCAATACCAGGGCACCCGATATTATTATCCCTATCCATAGGTTCTTCTGCTTGATCTGCGCCAATTGCTTATTGATCTTAAGCTCCTTTTCCACAAGCGCTTTGTCTTTCTGTGCAGTCTGGTACTTAATCTCCAGTTGGTTGATATTCCGCTTTGTTTCTACGCTTTCCACACTGTCCTTGACCTGGGTATAGGCATATTGGTATTCGAATGCTTTGGCATAATCGCCCATGGCGGCATAAAGCCCGGCCAGCGTCTTGTTGGCCTCCGTACGGTCGCGGGCTATATGAAGCCGGTCCGCGTTCTGCAAGGATTGTAGCAAATACCTTTCTGCCTGTTTATAGTTTTTTAAAGCAAAATATACTTTGCCCAGTATAGCAATATTGATGTTTTGATAACTGGGGTCAATATCCCCTTTGAGCTGCACCGCTTCTTCAAGATAAGCTAAAGCTTCCTTATTCTTTCCCTGGTGATAAAGCGTACTGCCCAGGTTGCTAAGCGCCAGGTGCTGCCATTGCAGCAGATGATTTTTCCGGGCTATCCTCAGGGCCTCATGTAGCGCAGCGACGCTCTTGTCCAGCTTGTCCAGGTGCGTATAAGCATTGCCCTGATTGATCAGGACCAGGGCGAGCAGATAGGTATTGCCGGCCTTTCTTACAGCCGCTTCGGCCTTAATCAGGTAATCCAGCCCTTTCTGGTAATCGCCTGTCAGCTCTAACACACAACTCAGATTAGTATAAAGGCCCGGCAATGCCGACTTATTGAAGAAGGCTGTATCTTTCTCGATAATTTCGGCACCCTTATAATAGTAAAACATAGCCGAATCAAGGCGTCCCATACGCTGATACCTATTGCCCATACTATTGTACAATGCAGGCAGCAAATCGTCCATTCCATAAGTCCTTGCAAACAACAAGGTATTCAGGATTTCCCGGTAAGCCTGGTCATACATCCCTTTGCTGTTGTAAATGGTCACGATGTAGACGAAGGCTTCGGAGGCCGGGTGCGGCAAGCGTTGCGCCATGCTCGCCTGTAAGGCCTGCCTGAATATCAGCAATGCGGCATCGGGATCTTTCCGGTAAAGAACAACCGCAGTATCCAGGGCATTTTTTATAGCACTACTGTCTTTGGGCAAAGGAGTATAGGTTGTATAGCGCCATAGCTCGTCCCATAAGGGCATTCCTTTACCCTGCCCGAAGGAAGGGGCTGCAAGGGCGCCGGTAAGCAGCGATACCATTATGACAATGCGTAAGAGAATGATCCGGATAAGAGACATAAAGTAAAACAAGAAAGACGGTGATACATAAGATCCGCGTTGGACACTCATAAAAAATAACAATATATATCTTTAGGCATTATACCAGGACTTACAGATCGGCTTTCTTTGTTGAGGCAAAATGTTTCCAGGGCCATGTGCAGGCAGGGTAACATTCGCGAGGTAAACTTAAAACAAAAAGCGATATGAAAAAGGTATTTACATTACTAGCAGCGATGACGCTTTGGGGATTACAGGTTGCAGATGCCCGCAACGGCGATCCGGCCTGTAAGCCGGGGCATACTCTTACAACCCGAAATGAGATCCGGGAACCGGTACAAAATGACGCTATGCCTATGTTCTTTGTTGAAAACAAAGGACAGATCAGGGATCAAAAAGGACAGAAACGAAACGATATCGATTTTGCCGTAACCGGCAAAGGGCTCCGTATTTTCATTGGAAAGGGCACTATGCACTACCAGTTTTTGAAGGCGGAAGATGGCAAGGTAGCCTCCTACAGGATGGATGTGGCTTTGATAGGCGCCAACAAAAAGGCAACCCTGGTTACCGGGGAAAAGCTGTCTTTTTTTGAACAATACTATTCCGGCAAAGACAATATAGCGGCAGGTTCATTTCAGCAAATAACCTATAAGGAAGTGTATCCTGGCATAGATTGGGTCTTTTACTTTAATGCATCGGGAAAGCTGGAGCATGATTTTATCATACACCCCGGGGGAAAAGTATCCGACATCCGCATACAGTACAACGGCGCTGCAGCATTAGCCATTAATAAAGATGGCAGTCTTACCGCCAAAACACCGATGGGTGCTATTACCGAAGCCGCGCCACACAGCTATATATTGACAGATGATGTTCATAAAAACAGCGTAATTGCTTCTTCTTTTGTTCTCGATAAAAATGTGCTGCGTTTCAGGACGGCAGCGCATTCCGGTACCCTGGTCATCGATCCTGCTGTTGAATGGGCTACTTATTACGGAGGCGATGTTGGTCCCAATACATTTGTAGCAACTACGATAGATAAGATAACGACAGATCATGCAGGTAATGTGTATATAGGCGGCAGGGCTTATGCCTCCAACAATATAGCTACTACCGGCAGTTACCAGACTATCCTGGATGGAGCAAACAATATCTATATAGCCAAGTTCAGTCCATCTGGAACAAGGCTCTGGGGAACCTATTACGGCAGCGAAGAAACCAGCCTGATCGGCGATATGACTTGCGACCAGGACAACAATGTTTATATTACCGGCAAGACGTCCGATGCATTGCCCGGTTTCAGTACGCCGGGGAGCCACCAGGAAATATTAACCAGTTGGGCGGGCGCTTTTCTAATCAAATTTTCAGGCAATGGAAACCGCTTGTGGGCTACTTATTACAGCGGCGATAGTCCCACCTCTGGTTCAAGGGTAGCTACCGACCCATCCGGAAATGTATATATGCTGGGTACTACTTTTTCCACGACAGGCATTGCCACTCCGGGCAGCCACAAACAATCCCTGAGTAACCATGATGCTTTCCTGGTAAAATTTAACAGCTCGGGCCAACGCATTTGGGGAACTTATTATGGCAGTGATGTGGAATTCAGCCCCGACCACGTAACCGCGAGCTACGGGGGCCTGGCCTGCGATACCGGTGGCAATGTATATATAGCCGGCGCGACCAGTGCTACTGCCGGAATTGCCTTTGGCAGCAATGTTCATCAAAGCACTTATGGCGGTCATTCCGATCCGACTGTTGCTGCCGGAGATGGCTTTCTTGCTAAGTTGGACAGCAACGGCCAGGTATTATGGGGCACTTACTATGGCGGCAGCGGCAACGATATGGTTGCCGACATCAGCATAGACCATAACGCCAATATTTATATGACAGGGCAAACCGGAAGCCCGAATGCAATGGCTACGGCAGGTGCGTATAAGACAACCCCAGGCAACAATACACAAGGATTTCTTCACTTTATTGCCAAATTCAATACCCTGGGCCAAAGGCAATGGGGCACTTACTATGGCGAATTTTCAGCATCGACATTATGGTTCTGGTCGCAAATGCAATCCACATCGGTAGATGCAGCAGGCAACCTCTGGGTAGCAGGTATCACGGAATCGGATTCTGGTTTCGTTTCCGCTAACGGGCTGAACACTACTTTTTCCACTGCACCCTCCCCTTTCCTGGCAAAGATCAATACCGGCAACGGCTTCCCGGTCTGGGGGACCTATTTCGGCGACGGGCAATTCTATGACTATGCCAATGTAGCCTGCGACGCTTTCGGCAATGTCTATTTTTCATCGGATGCCCTTACCAACGGCTGGGCCACGCCGGGCAGCCACCAGGTCGCTTATCTTACCAATGCACAACAAATGGCCTTGCTGGTAAAGTTTGAAGACTGCGACAGTGTACTCAATGCTATAGCGCTGCCTGCTATCCTGGGCGATACTTTATTGTGTGCCGGCAGCACCACAACCTTTTCCATACCCGACGTGGCCTCATCGTACACCTGGACATTGCCAACAGGCTGGACAGGAAGCAGCACTACAGACAGCATCACCGTTACAGCAGGCAATACACCCGGGGTTATCAGCGTATCCGGAAATTTCACCTGTGGCGCCAGCAATACCCAAACGTTGAACGTAGGCTTGTATCCTGCCCCTGTTCCGGTGATCTCCCGCAACGGGTCTGTATTAAGCACCGGAAGTTTCAGCAGCTACCAATGGCGCAAAGACGGACAAGTGATTACCAACGCTACAGGCTCCAGTATCATAATTACAGCCGATGGCAGCTATACCGTTACGGTAACCGACAGCAACGGCTGTAAAGCTACTTCTGCCGTATTGAATGTAACGGGGCTAGGCATAGGGAATATAACCGGGATCGGCAACCAGATCAGGCTATACCCCAATCCTACGGAAACGGTGCTGCACATCAGCGCCCCGGTAAAAATAAATGTCGGCTTATACAGTATTGACGGAAGGCAGTTGCAGTATTGGGAGCTGGCCAGTCTTATGGATTTAAGTAAGCTTCCCGACGGTATTTACTTGTTAAAAATAACGGATACGGAAGGCCGCTTATTAAAAATGGATAAGGTGGTCAAGGCAAGGCGATAAATGACCGGCATCCGGGGACGATAACAAAACAACGGTATTGTTATCGTCCCTTTTAAACAAAATTCTTATGAAAGCATTTCTGTTATTGCTCCTTGGAATTACTTCCCTGGCTTTGAAAGCGGGGGCGCAGGGAGAGAATAATATCTGGGTTATAGGCTATGGCAATGGCATTGATTTCAACAGTGGCCCCGCTACATCCATCACAACATCTGTATCAGGGAGCGGGGAATTGGTCAATCAAAGCGCAACGGTATGCAATGCCGCAGGAGCGTTGTTGTTTTATACCAATGGAAAAAAAATATGGGACAGGAATTATAATGTGATGCCCAACGGAATGCTTGCAGGAGTGGCTTTGGAGCTTGCCGCCAAACAAGGGACAGTCATTGTCCCTATCCCCAACGATACCAACAGATACTATGTATTTTCATTACAGGCAACCTATGGAAGCACCTATACCGATCTTTCGGAAATTAACTCCCGTCTGTATTATACGATAGTCGATATGCGCCTCAACAACGGATGGGGTGATGTGGTGCCGGGAGAAAAATGGAAATTACTCGATGGCTATCTTGCAGAGAAAATGATCGCTGTAGAAGGCGACAAATGCAATACCTGGTTGGTGGTAAGGGCTAAAAAAACCAATGAATACAAAGCCTACGAAATCACAAGAGGCGGTATTAACCCCGCCCCCGTAGTATCCAATTGCGGCACATACCCTTTGCCGGCTTATACCTATTGTCCGCTCAGGGTATCCCATGACCGCAGGCGGCTAGCGGCCTCTTTGTCCAAAGGTCCTTTCAACCAGGGTCTGGACGTAGGGATTGAATTATACGATTTCAATCCCGCTACAGGCGTACTGTCCAACCCGGCTATCATAGATAACGGGCTTAACCTGGGTATTTCTGTGATCGGCCAGTTTTATGCCGACCTGTGTTTCTCTCCCGACGACAGCAAACTGTATGCGAGTTCTGTGCTCGCCGCAGTACCCGATCCCGTTCAGAATATATTTCAGTTCAATGTAAGTTTGCCTACGCCCGGAGCGATACAATCTTCCAGGTTTCCGGTATTAACGTCCCAGGCGCCCTCTCCTTTCTGGCCTGCCTACTATAGGTTCTGGGACCTGGAAGATGGGAAAGACGGCAAAATATACAGTGCCACAATCTTCAGTTGGTCGCCCTATATAGCCCCACAGCCCTTAACCGTCATTCATAATCCCAACCAGTCAGGGGTGCTGTGTAACCCCGTAATTGATGCCTTTCCCTTCATTAATTTTACCAACAACCCGGGGTCAAGGGTATCCCTGCCCAACAAAGTCCCTAAACGCCCTTTGGTTGTTGTGGATACGCTGTATAGCCGGCGCGATACGGTAATTTGTTTTACACAAGACAGTGTTGTACTTACTGCCGGCCCCGGCATTAACTATCTTTGGGAAGATGGCAGTGCTACTGCATCCAGGGCTATTAAAGAATCGGGCCAATACATCGTACACTACCAAGCCGATGGCTGCACCGACAAGATAGATACCCTCAACGTGCAGTTCCTGCGCCTCCCGCTCGTATCCTGGGACAGCTTTGCCTGCAATAATGCACAAACCGGCAGTGCTTATGCCCGTCCGGTCGACAGTACATTGGTCACTTATACCTGGCGCAACAGTGACGGTACCCTATCATCCAGACAGACCCATACCGGCGATACCGTTACGGGTCTCAATCCGGGCAATTATGTATTGGAGATCAGCACTGCATCCCATTGTGATACCACGATTCATTTCACGATCCTGCCCTACCCCGATATACACCTGGATGTCGACCCTGGCAAAGCTATCCTTCGTTATGGGGACAGCATTCAGCTTTATGCTTCCGGGGCACGTTTTTATGCCTGGTGGCCTTCGGGAACGGTAAGCAACGACACCATCGCGGCTCCTTTTGTACGGCCACTACAGCCTACTATTTATACCGTTATGGGATTGAATGAATACGGCTGCCGCGATACGGCCACCGTAAATATCGATATCGATTACACCTTGCCCCAATTGATACCTAATGCCTTTTCACCTAATGGCGATGGCCTGAACGATGTATTTAAAATAGCAGGTATTACTTATCAGCAGATCGTGGAATTCCGTGTATTTAACCGATGGGGACAACAAGTATTTGAAACAACAGATCCACAAAAGGGATGGGACGGGACGCAGCAAGGGAAACCCTGCAATAGCGATACCTATTACTACCTGATCCGGCTTAACTACCCCGGCGGAATACAGAAAACCTTCAGAGGAGATATTGCATTAATAAGATAGCGACCAATAGCCGTCGTTCCATACTACAACAATACCCGGAAACCCGCAGTAAGACCCCCGAACTTATTTCTATGGAGATCCAATACCGAACTACCTACTATGTATGCATCCTGACCAATAACCTAAAAAATTTATGGAACATTGAAACAACGACCAACCCCGCAGACCGCTTGCAAACATTGGCTGAAAGTAAAGAACAGGAAGACAAATATCTCGTCTATTATGAAGCCTACAAGGAAGCATTGGATGCCGTGCGCCGGGAATCCAGGTTGCTGAGTTACTCACAACGAAAGTTAAAGAAACTAGTGACATCAAAGAACCCGGAGTTGCTGTTTCTAAACCCGGAACAGGCGATAGCAGAACTTATTTCATCCTGATTGCAGCAAAATCCCCGGGCTAGGCTACGGTTTCTTTACCACTCGTAGCGGCACACGGCGTCCAGCGAGAAAGACAATCTTTGTATACATGAACCGGAATATCCATGTCCGGCTCTAGACGTATTTTATACCATCATCAGTGCTGCCCTAGTTACGAAGCGTATATTGCAGCAGGATGATACCGCTTTTGTAGGCTTCCGACTTTGTAAGCACCAATTGCTGAAAGTCTTCCAGTTCCTGGAATATAGGAATACCCCGCCCCAGCGCGACCGGGTTCACGAAGAAATTAAACTCATCTATAAGTCCTTCTTTAATTAATGCTGCCACAAAAGAACAGCCCCCATAAACGATCATATCTTTTCCCCTCTGTGCCTTAAGCCTTTTTACTTCCGTGGCCAGATCCTCGGTAGCCAGCTCCGTATTATTCCATACCGACTGGCTAAGTGTTTTTGTAAACACGATCTTCTTTGCCGCAACAATCCTTTCTGCAAAAGCATACATAGGATCATCGGGCTTTGTGAAAGTATCTTCCCAATAAGGAATATAATCAACAGCCAGTTTCCTGCCGATAAGGATAGTATCGGTATCCTTGAATATATCAAGCACAGGGTTAAAGATGTCCTCTAGTGCCCAGGTCACCCATTTCTGGTCATCATATGGTCCTGCCGCGGCAAAACCATCGATAGAGACTTGTATTTGCAGTTTTAGTTTTCTCATCGTTGTTGTTTATGATTAAAAATATTACGGTGTTCAATCGGCAGCTTTGCTTTATCGGGCGAAGCCGAAAGACGATAAAGATTATCCATTGAGTCCTCTTGCTGCATTATCCATTTATGGGCACAAAAATATGCAAGCAAGTACTTGCAAATATAAAGGCAAACATTTGCTTGCTCAAATTTATTTTGTTAAAAACCGTGGGAGCAAAGCCGGGACGGAGAAAGTACCAAAAGCACAATGATTTATCTTTGTGTGGTTTGATAAAGAGTGGAATAAGAAAAGAAGGATCATTTAATTTTTACTGCTATGAACAGGGAAATGCAGTTGCAACAAGTCATTGACTGGGCCAATACTAACGAAGCGATCAGGGCGGCATTGCTGACCAGCTCTATGGTAAATCCGGACGCACCGGTAGACCGTTTCAGCGACCTCAATATTGAACTCGTAGTCCGCGACCTGCCTCTTTTCCTATCGGATGATAGCTGGATCAGTCGCTTTGGTACGATAATAGCTATTGTTGTAGAAGATGAAGCTGCTTTTGATGGCAAGCATGCCATGAGGATGGTTTTCTACGAAGATTATTCAAAGATCGATTTCAAGATTTATGGTATTCCCCGGTTCAGGGAGGAAGTGCTGGCCGATGAATTATGCGAAGATTGGGATGTAGGCTATAAAGTACTTGTGGACAAGGATAACCTAACCTCTGGGATGAAGCCCCCCACTTACCAATCCGTCCTTATCCGTAAACCGGAACAGGCCGAATATGATCATATCTTCAATGACTTCTGGTGGGACATGACTTATGTGGCCAAGTGTCTTTGCAGGGATGAACTGTTTTATGCCAAATTCATGTCGGAAGACAATATGCGGACCCAGTATCTTATAAAAATAATAGAATGGCATATAGGACTGGAACAGGGTTGGAACATTACCGTCAATAAAAAAGGCAGGTTCTTCAAAAGATACTTAAGCCCTGAACTGTGGCAGAAGATAGAAGCTACTTTTTCGGGCAGCGACATCGAAGACAACTGGGATGCCTTATTTGCCTATGCTGCGCTGGGCAGGGAGCTGGGCCTTGTTATTGCTGCGGCGCTGGGCTATCATTACCCGCGACAGCTTGATGAAAAAATAAGCGCTTATTTGCATTGGGCAAGAGCGCTTGGCAAACCTGGTTCCTAATAAAAATATAAAACACGATACCGTAATCATGGTCGTATCTACTTAGTCTGGAAATATCTCTATTTTTAGCAGATGAAGATCCTCTCCCTGCTTTTTTATTTCCTGGCACACCATGGCGTATGGTCCTTCCTGGTCTTCCTGACACTGGGTACACTCCTTTGGGCATGGAGAAAAAAAGCCATTTATATTATCATTGCCTTTATCCTCGCCATACTCAATGTGTTTACCGGGCAATTTGCCAATGCCTGGTTCCTTGCACGTTTTGGCACCCGTGGCTCGGCAGTGATCACATTCTCCCAACAGACCAATTCCACCCTCAACGACGAATACATCTGGGACTATGATGTGGTGGTCAAAACAGCGGAAGGCAAAGATATTGTTACGGGATTTTCGACAACCACCGCATCCTTATATCCTATCCGCAACCAGATATTGATACCGCCCGAGGGCGAGCGGTTCGTGGTAAAGTATATACCGGGATTTGAAAAGAACATTGCCATCATGGTTAATGAATCGCCTTACGGCAAAAGATTACTGGTAGTGGAAAACAAACAACCACTGATCAAAGCGGAAAGACAATACCAGACCAGCGAGAACAATGCCGCCTTCCGGGAAGAATACCGCGAAGCGATCCAAACCTTCATCGACGATCCCGAAAATGCCTGGGATAGCATAAGCATAAGGCACTACCGGGAAGTGCTGCGCGGTCTGCCATAACCAGGTCTTTCAATACAACAACAAATACATCAGGAAAGCTACCAGGGCCGCTACCAGGGTATTCAGCGCATTCACCAGGTCATTGTTCAGATAATGCTTCCGCTCCAGCGAGGCGCCCAGCACAGAATCGGCCAGGTTGCCCAGAGTGCCTGCAACAATAATGATACCCAGGGATAAATCAATGCCATGACCGGCTGCATAGATCAGGGCGATCACCAGGGAACCGGCCATACCCAATAAAGTACCTTCCAGACTGATCACCCCATCCAGGCCACGTTCTTCCTTTTTGCCGGTAAGAATATTAAAAGCATTACGACCATATACCATGCCCAGTTCCGAAGCCAGGCTGTCGGCCGTAGCAGAGGCAAGGGCTGCAGCAAGCAGCAAAGCATACAGCTCCTTATATACAGAAAAGGAGAAGGCCAGCAGGCCCAGAAGCGCCGCTACACCGCCATTAGCCAACACCTGGCCCAGTGTCCTCCTTTCGGGATGTATGCTTTGTACTGTGAGCTTTGCTTTGAGCTGTTTCCCATGAGCCGTGGCCAGCGTCGCCAGCAGGAAAAAGGCGGCCAGCAGGAGCAAGCCGGTATAATTGTCACCAAGATATACGCCCATCCCTACTACAAATGCACCCAGCCCGGCAACCAGGGTCAGCTTACGGGCTACAACACTTAACACAGCACCAGTAGCCAATACCGACATTGCGATAAAGAAAGAAGTATCGGGGGAAAACATGCGCTAAAAGTAGCTATTCCCTGATTACCCGCAAGTATTTTGCGGGAGAAAAATGTCACTTTCTGCCCTCTAAAATGTCACGTATGATCTCGCCGTTCCGGTTCGTGCCCAGTACCTTTGCCTTAGTAAATTACTTTTCTGTTCTATAAAATAAATGACATGATAACCAATCAGGAAGCCTTATCCGAATTTGATGTTACTGCAACTACGCTGCTCCAAACCTTCAAGGCCTTCAGCCCCCGGCAATTCAATACCATCCCTTTTGAAGGAAGCTGGACCGCAGGACAGGTGGGCGATCATTTGTTGCAATCCGCCGTCGGGCTACCCACCTTGTTGCAGGATACGACACAGGAAACCGACCGGCCCATCGATGCCAAAGCGGAAATAATCAGCACCGTATTCCTTGACTTTACTACCAAACTGAAAGCCCCCGATTTTATTATACCCTCAGACGGGCCACATGATAAAGCCGCTTTACTGCAGTCGCTGACAACAACACTGGATGCGATAAAATCTACTGCCCGCTCCGTAGACCTTGCCAAGACTTGTACCAGCTTCGCCTTACCGCAAATAGGTGAGCTGACAGGCCTGGAATGGATTCATTTCGTTACCTGTCATATTAAACGGCATACCTGGCAATTGAACAATATCTACAACATAGTAGCTGTTACGGCAAGCTGATCGCAATCCCCGATTCGCTTTCGTATTATCACACCAGCAAGGCCTTGGTAATGCTATTACCTCCTTGATGGTTACCCATAGCTTCCCGGCAGGATGACTATTCATCCAGTCCCAGGGTCAGTACTTTTTTTACCAACTCACTTATGGTATTGACTTCCAGCTTCGCAAAAATGCGGGCACGGTAATTGCGGACGGTATTGTAGCCGATAAACAAGGTAGCGGCAATTTCCTGGTTCGACTTCCCTGCAGCCAGCAGGCGAATGATCTCTTTCTCCCTTATCGTAAGCGACAACCGGGCATAGATATTCTTATGCTGCGGACGATCTTCCTGCTGCAGCTTGCTTTTAAGCGAAGGTTCAATATATGTCTCCTTGCGAAACACTGTCTCTATCGCTTCGATCAAAGTATGTTGTTGCGTGGTTTTGAGCAGGTAACCTAAAGCACCCTGCCGGAACATAGTCGAGATATAAAGAGAGCTGTTGTAATTGGTAAGCGCCAGGATGCCGATGCCAGGATATTGTTTCAGGATCAGGGGTACCAGCTCATCACCGGGCTTGCCGGGCAACTGGATATCCAGCAACAACACATCCGGCTGTTGCTCCGAAAGCCCTTCCAGCAAGGCATTTCCGTCGTTAAAGGCCCCGATGAGGCTAATGTGTGCATAGCCTTGCAACATATTCTTCAGCCCGTCGATGATCATCGGGTGATCATCGACTATCATTACATTTATCTTCATACACTTCTTCTGTTATAACCAAACCCATTCTAAAAAATTACGCGGCCGCATCTTTCCACTCAAAGGCAACCGTTACACTTGTACCCACACCAGGTTCCGACCGGATATCCAGGGTACCGCCTAAGGTCTTTACCCTGAAGCTCAGGTTCTCTAAACCAAAGCCGTAAGTCTTTTGTCCTGCGTCGAATCCCTTCCCGTTATCTTCTACCAGCAAGCTGATATGATCACCCGTCCGTTCCAGGAACACCACAACATGGCTGGCAGCGGCATGACGGATCACATTTTGTATCAGCTCCTGCACGATCCTGAAGAGCAGGGTAATATAAGTGGGCTGCATCTGTTCCAGGTTGCCGTAGGTATTCAGCTCTATCGCCAAAGCCCCGTTGCTGCTGATATTGTCACAATAATGCTGCAAGGCTTCCTTCAGGTTTTCCCGCAGCAATGCGGAAGGCATCAGGTTATGCGAAGTTTTGCGCACTTCCTCGGTAGTATCCTCGATCATTTGCATAATGCCCAGCAACTCCTGCTTATGGGCAAAATCCGCTTTCCGGGCTACCTGCATATTCATATTGACAGCAGCCAGCATTCCACCGATACCGTCGTGCAGGTCCTGCGCCAGGCGTATCCGTTCGCGTTCCTCTCCCTGGATCAACGCCCTCATTTCCCTGATCTCCTCATCCCGTATCAGCAACTTCTGTTTCTGCCGGAAACGGTTGTACCCAAAGAGCACCATCAGCACCAATAATAGGACAAGCCCCACCGACAAGGTAATGATCGTGTTCTTATGGTGCAATGATTGTTCCTGGTGCTCCATGTACAGCTTGTTCTTCAGCAGTTCCCGATCCTTCTCCGAAGTGCGGTATTTGACTTCCAGTTGCTGTACATTGCTCATAACTTCCTTATTCCGGAAGCTGTCGTTCACATGGGAATAAGCAAACTGGTGCCGGTAAGCCCTGGCATAATCGCCTCTCCCGGCATAGATCAAAGCCAATTTCCTGTTGGCTTCGACCAGGTCTCTTACAATACCGAACTGTTCAGCCGCCTTCAGGGAAATCATAAAGTAATGTTCGGCCTTGACATCGTCTTTAAGCGCATAATACACTTCACCCAGGGTAAAGATGGCCATGTTCCGGTAATAAGGATCGATACCCGCTCCCTGCACTTTAAGCGATTGTTCCAGGAAAGGAATTGCTTCTTTGGGCTTGCCCATCGAAAAATAAATATCGCCGATATTGTTCAGCAATACCAGCTCCCATTGGGTAAAATGATGTCGCTGCGCCAATTCCAGCCCCCGGAGCGACAATTCCATGCTTTCCGCGTACCGTTTCTGGTTACGGTACAGCTTGGCTTTGTTGCAAAGCACGCAGGTAATGATCTTAAGATCGTTGAATTGCCGGGCAATCACATCGGCCTTGTCCAGGTAATAGATGCTCCGTTCGTAATCGGCTGTGCTATCCGGCAGGGAAGACAACATGGCGCCATAATTGTTGTACAAGGTTGCCAGGTATTCAGGACTATATTTACCTGCTATGGGAATAGCTTTCATATAATAGCTGCCTGCCAGCTCATAATGGTCTTGTAACTGGCTGGTCTTGGCCAGGGCATTATACACTACAGCCAGCACCGGTTCCAATGACTGTGATTGTGTGCACACAAATACCAGGCGATGCAGTACGTTCTTTTTCTCCTCGTCGGTAAGCAATGGCAATACCAGTTGCAGGCTCTTTTTCATCCCCGCGACATAGGCTATCCTTTCGCTTTGTTTTAAGGCCGTACCCAAAACCTTAATGGCGCTATCGGACGCAGTAGACAGCAGGCGCTCGCCTTGCTTGATAGCTGCCGCGATGGCAAGAGTATCGTAGTTTTTTTCGGGAGCAAAGTTATAAACAGCAGTATAGTTTTCCGGCTCCTGCGCTTGTACCCCAAAGGGACACAACGACAGCAGACAGCAAAAAACGGCAATACAAGCCTGCATAAGGTACCAGACCTGTAAAAGAACCGGGCCTCCAACACTGCCCGGCCGGTAAAGTCCGGGCATTTTCTTTTTCGCCACAACTACATGCACAATAGATCGGATAACGGGAAATGGTTAAACAAACATGGCCTAATGTATGAAAAATTAATTTATGATACACTTGTATCTAATTTCCCAATTCATGCAAAGCTATTTTTGTTTTTCCTATTCCGGTTATATTTTTTCAGCCGGAGTATTTGCGAAATTCCTTAAAAAAAACCTATGATGAAAAAGACAGCAACATTTTTGTTATCTATGCTGACCGTGCAACTGGCTATGGCGCAGACGCAATTACCTAATCGTAATTTTGAAAACTGGACAACGGACGGGAACAATGCCGATTCCCTGATCGATTGGTCTTCCAGCAATTCCGTAGTGATGTACCCGGTAAAGTCGCTGCGCAAAGAGACAGATAGTGTTTACCAGGGTAATTATGCCGCACATGTGATCACAGCGCCTTTTGGATTTGTACAATATACCACCATCGGTATGCTGGTGAATGGGAGAGCAGAATTTACTTATGGCGGCGGTGGCGGTGGCGCCAACGTGGAATATGCTTCCGGCGGTGGCACCCCTATTTCCATTAAACCTACAGAGCTGAGGGGCTTTTACCGCTACGAAACCAATTCGGCTGCCGACCAGGGCACGGCCAAAGTGCTGCTGAGCCGTTTCAACACCGCAACCAACAAGCGGGATACCATTAGCTATGTAAGCCATATCTTTAATGTACAGGAGGCTTATGCACCCTTTACCATTACCCTTACCGATCTCATGCCTGGTGTAATGCCCGATACCATAACCACTATTTTCTCAGCATCGAACCCCGCCACTGTACCGACCAATTCTGTGTTCAGCGACTTGTATCTCGACAGCCTTACCCTATACAAACCGGCAACTCCACCAGTAGCCAACTTTACAGCAGACGCTACTACCGGTACTACCAATACAACGGTAGTTACTTTCGACGACCTGAGCACGAATACACCTACCTCATGGAACTGGACTTTTACACCCAATACTGTTAGCTACCAGTCCGGAACGTCGGCCACTTCCGAAAACCCTGTTGTGAAATTTACGGCAGCCGGCAACTATAATGTGAAGTTAAGAGTAAGCAATGCCGATGGCAGCGATTCTACTACCAAAACGGCTTACATCAAAATTACAGACGGCGGTACCGGCATCGGTAAAACGGAATTGCTGGAGGGCAATACGCTGTATCCTAATCCTGCCAAAGATAAAGTGTACCTGAACGAGGCTTTCCTGGGCGCCGACCTGAAGATAGCCGATATACAAGGCAGGACTTTGATTACCCGCAAACATTTAAAAAGCACGACAGTGGATGTGTCTTCCCTGCCCGAAGGCATGTACCTGATCAGCCTTACCCAAAAAGAACTTACCAGAAGCGGTAAATTGATTATTAGAAAATAGCTGAACGTCAGGAGTTTTGCAATAACGGAAAGGCAGGGAATTTTCCCTGCCTTCTTTTTATGTGTTTATTACGCGCAATGCCGTAACAATATAATCTTATAACTAAGGTCACCTGAGCGCAGTCGAAAGAGAGGAAGGAAATTTTTGTCGTGCTTCGACTCCGCTCAGCAAGACAAAAATTTAAAGCATAATCTTACAACGTAAGGTCACCCTGTGTTATAAAGTATTTCGATTACATCGCGGCACTGCGAGAGGTAGATAACTTTATAAATAGGGTCACCCAGAGCGTAGTCGAAGGGTGAGGAGTGCGCCTCCTCCGTGCTACAATTACTCCGCCCATCATGGTTCAACTCCGCTCACCATGACCCCTGCGTTATAAGGTATACTGTAGAAAACAATCTTCCCCCCTAAACATCAGAACTCATCGCTGAAACGATAGCCGATACCCCAAGTGGTGAGTATATATTTAGGATGTAAGGGATCTTCTTCAATTTTGGCCCTGATATGGCTGATATGGGTTTCGACCATATGTTCAAAGCCGTTGAAACCCTGTCCCCATACTGATCCCAACAGGTGCTCCCGTGAAAATGTTTTGCCCGGGCTGGCCATAAAAAGATGCAGCAGGTCAAATTCCTTAAAGGAAAATTCCAGCTCCGACCCATCCAGCATTACTTTACGGTTCACCTTATCCAATACCAATGGCCCGCGGATTAAGACATCCTGTTCTTCCCCGCTGTGCGGTATTTCTGCGCTGCGCAACATCGCTTTTACCCGCAAAATAAACTCCCCCATGCTGAAAGGCTTGGCCAGGTAATCTTCAGCGCTGCCTTCCAGTCCTTCGATCTTATCTTGCTCTTCCAGCTTCACGGTAAGCATCATCACCGGTGTATGGATCTGCTGCTTGCGCAATTGCCGGCTCAGGGCTACACCATTGGTATCGGGCAGCAGGAGGTCGAGTATGATCAGATCGTAATGATCCCGCAGGGCAAGGGCAAGACCTTCGGTTCCAGTACCGGCATGTTGTACATTGCATTCGATCTCTTTAAGCTGCGCGGCAGCCAGCATTGCGATCTTCCCATCTTCCTCGATCATCAGGATATGTTTCATAGAATGCCTGTTTTGGGAAATGAACCATCAGAATTGGCATAACAATATAAGATTATAATTGCATACAGCGCCTGTCACCTGATTATCCTGCAATAAAAAAACCCTCCGGGGAGGGTTATACGATCAGTCGTGCTTACACACACATGCATCAGGCCGATGCCCCCAGGTGCTCAAATTCTTCCCGCAGGCTGTCCTGGGCATGGTACAATGCCTCATGGAATTCTTCACAGCAGGTAGATACGGTTATAAATCCTTCTTCGTTGATAAATACGTTTGGGTTTTTGCGGTGATGTATGCAATAGAGGCCTTCCAGGCCCTTCATAATAAAGTCGTTTCGCTCTCTGTTCATAATTGTTGCGTTTTAAAGAATGAATGTGGCTGATAGGGATTTCCGCTGCTGGGTTGGGGCAAAAAGTATATTTCACCTTTGCTACTGCAAATTAAACAACTGTTTAATTTTCTCAAAATAAAATTCGGTGAGATTTCGGTGGAAGCAATTCCCGGCTTTGTTTTTAACTTCGGTATAAGATTTTTCCTGACCAATACACATAAAAATGGCGGCATCGGGTACAGATATTATCGTTATAGGTGCAGGCCTTGCCGGACTGGTAGCTGCCTGCGAGCTGATACAGGCAGGAAAAAAGGTGCTCCTGCTCGACCAGGAGCCGGAGCAAAGCCTCGGCGGGCAAGCCTTCTGGTCTTTTGGCGGTTTGTTCTTCATCAATTCGCCCGAGCAAAGACGTATGCGGATCAAAGACAGCTACGAGCTGGCCTACCAGGACTGGATGGGCAGCGCGGCTTTCGACAGACCCGAAGATCATTGGCCGAGGCAGTGGGCCGAAGCCTATCTTCATTTTGCCGCCACGGAAAAAAGGGCCTGGCTGGGTAAGCTGGGCCTGCGCTTCTTTCCCGTAGTGGGCTGGGCCGAACGGGGCGGCTATGGCGCCATCGGTCATGGCAATTCGGTGCCCCGCTTTCATGTAACCTGGGGTACAGGACCGGGTGTATTGGCGCCTTTTATCCACCAGGTCTATGAAGGGGTAAAAAAAGGATTGGTCACTTTAAAATTCCGGCACCGGGTCAACGAGCTGCTCAGCCAGAGTGGCGCGGTTACCGGCGTTTCGGGCGACATACTGGAAGAGAGTCCTGTGGAACGCGGCCGCAAAAGTTCCCGCACCGTCACTGGCCAATTCACGTTTCCCGCTGCTGCCGTTATCGTGACCTCGGGAGGCATAGGCGCCAACCATGAGCTGGTGCGGAAAAACTGGCCGGAACGGCTGGGCAAAGCCCCCGAACATATGCTCTGCGGAGTACCCGATCATGTAGACGGCCGTATGCTGGCCATTACAGCACGAATAGGCGGCAATATCATCAACCCCGACCGTATGTGGCATTATACCGAAGGCATCCAAAACTGGGACCCTTTGTGGACACAGCACGGCATCCGCATTCTTCCCGGCCCGTCTTCTCTCTGGTTCGATGCCTTCGGCAACCGCTTGCCGGTACCTTTGTTCCCGGGTTTTGATACGCTGGGTACATTACAGCATATACAACATACCGGCAAGGCCTACACTTGGTTTATCCTGAACCAGAAGATCATCAAAAAAGAGTTTGCGCTTTCCGGATCGGAACAGAATCCCGACCTGACCGGTAAAAGCTGGCTGCAGGTACTGAAAAGAGCAACAGGCAAAGCTGCCACACCGCCGGTAGAAGCTTTTAAAGAAAAGGGAGCAGATTTTATCGTGAAACAAAACCTGGAAGAGCTGGTGCAGGCTATGAATGCGTTAACCGGCAATACCCTTCTTGATTATACCAGGATAAAAGCGGAAGTGGAAGCCCGCGACCGGGAAGTAGAGAATAAGTTCTGCAAGGACCTGCAGGTAACTGCGATAAGAGGCGCGCGGCATTACCTGGGCGACCGCCTTATCCGCACAGCGCCGCTCCACCCTATACTTGACCCTGGCGCCGGTCCATTGATTGCTGTACGCCTGCACCTATTGACCCGCAAGACACTCGGCGGACTGGAAACCAACCTGGATGCACAGGTATTGGATCAAAGCGGAAGCCCTATACCGGGTCTGTATGCCGCAGGCGAGGTAAGCGGCTTTGGCGGAGGCGGTATGCATGGTTACCGTGCCCTGGAAGGCACTTTCCTGGGCGGCTGCATTTTTTCGGGAAAGGTCGCTGGAAGGGCCGCTGCTCTAACCCTATAAGGGTTTTAAACCCTTATAGGGTTAGAGAGGGTTATGGGGCCGAAGAGTGATCCAAGGCAATCCCCCTGTCGGTCAAGGCACCCGGCTCCTTAGGTATATCGATGCTTTTTCCTACGCTATGCTCGCAGGTAAATTCTTTGCCCAGCAATTGTGCGATGGTGGCCGCGATCTGTTTCTGGTACAACACCTGCTCCGTCTTTACTTCTCCCAATGGCTGTATGCCCGGCCCCATTACGGCCATCCATATTTCCCGGCTTCCTTTGATGAGGAACAAATGATCGGTCCAGGTACGGGTCTTGTTGCCCCTGCCATGATCGGTAGTGATCAGGAAGGTAGTATTATTCTTATAAAAAGGATCGGTCTGTACATAATACCAAAGTTCAGAGATCATACGATCGGTATTGGCAATGGATTGCAGGTAGCTGTCGTAATGACCGTGATGGGCAAACTCATCAGCCTCGCCAAAAGCCACCAGGGCCACTTTGGGATGTTCCCGTTTAATGTATTCCCGGGCGCTCAGGTAAGTCAGCTCATCGCAACGGGTATGTCCTTTATCGGCTATACTATTCTGGATGCTGTCGATCAACAGGGAAACGGGATCGGGTTCATTTAAAAGTTCGTAACCGCTGTTGATCTTGATACCGCTTCTTTTTTCGTTGAGGATAAAAGGGAAAATATTCCAGGAGGTAAAGGCAACCACCTGCTTTTTGTACTCGCTCTGGCTGTTGAGGAACTCGAGGATATTGGTATTCTGGTTCAGCACAGGTGTATTGGGCACAAAACGGCTATCGGCATAGCCGGTAAAGATCTCGTTGTACCCAGGATAAGAAAATTTATAGCGGTTGGCTACATTCATCCGGTTCCCATAATTCCGGTTCCCGTATATCTGTCCTTTGCGGGCTACTACATTCCAAAGAAAAGGCAACAGTTTCTTCCTGCGTTGCGTCGTATCCTTATCCCAATACATTTCCTTTACCAGGGCCGTATCCGATACATACTTGCCCGCATCAATGATCCGCTCATCGGCACCATTAAACAATTCCTGCCAGCGCAGGCCGTCGATGGTAATGATGAATACATTGGGCGCATCGGGACCGCCGGGCGGTTGCGCGACAGCACAGAAAGAACAAAACAAACAGAAGAGTAAAGCTAGGGGCTTCATTACGTTGGGTTTTGCAAAGAAACCCCTTCAATGTAACCATAATATGAGCGCAGAGTTAATATAACGCTATGTTATAAGAAGTGGTTAGTGATAATGATTAGTAGTAAATGGTCTTTGCCTGCATGCTTGAATGGTTTGGCTGAACGATCGTTTTGAAGTGGCCCTATACCGTTAATATAAACTCAAAAATGAAGTTACAATTACCGGAATATTACCTTTTTTTTATCACTATACTACGTCTGGGTTAGCAAAATATCAAGTAAGTGTTATGTTTAGCGGAAGAGCTAAAAGCTATCAAATCAGGATATAAGTTTGCCTCCATAATAGAATACCGTTAATGGGAATGGGCAAAAAAATATTGTTTATTACAGGGTCTATGAACCAGACCTCCCAGATGTTTCAGATTGCCGGGGAGCTCCCGGAATACGATTGCTGGTTCAGCCAGATGTTCAGCGACTTTCCATTAGTAAGATACCTTAACAACAAGACTTCGCTCCTGGATAAAACCATTATCTCCAGGCCGCACCGGAAAAAAGCAGAAGCTTTCCTGCGCAGCCATGGCTGTAATATAGATTATGAAGCCAGGCTGAATACCTACGACCTGGTAGTCTGCTGCAGCGATCTTATCCTTCCTGCCAAGCTGCGGGCTATCAAAACCATATGGGTACAGGAAGGCATGATCGACAGGGTTACCTTTCTCAGCAAAGTGGTTAAAGCGTTGAAAGCATCGCCCACCCTTTGTTTCAATACTTCACTGAACGGTTCCACCAACAAATGCGATCTCTATTGCGCCGCCTCCGAAGGCTATAAGCAATACATTTCCCGTATGGGTACCGATATGGCCAAAGTGTATGTAACCGGCATGCTCAACTATGATAATGCCGCGCAATACCTGGATAATGACTTTCTCCACCACGACTATATCATGGTGGCCACAACGGATATGCGGGAAACAGCAAGACCCGAGAACCGTGTGAAGTTCATTAAACATTGCGTAGCTATTGCCGGAGGAAGGCCGTTGTTGTTCAAGCTGCATCCCAATGAGAACTTCAAAAGGGCAATAAAAGAGATCGAGCAAAATACCCCCAAAGACACGTTGATCTTTACCGAAGGCAATACCAGTCATATGATCGCCAATTGCCTCGAGCTGATCACGCAATATTCTACCGTAGTGTACACCGGCATCGCCCTGGGCAAAAAAGTACATTCCTGGTTTGATGTAAACGAATTATACCGGCTGGCGCCCTTGCAGAATGGCGGCACATCGGCCCGTAACATAGCAGGCATCTGCAGGGCCTATGTCGAGTTCAAAGGATCGGGACAGGAGTTCATCCAATCCTTCCCATACCCATCGGCTACGCCTGTACAATACTATAAAGAAAAGGAGTCCATGTATGCAGGATAAAATAGTCATCGTTGTTCAGGCAAGAATGTCGTCCAGCCGTCTGCCGGGAAAAGTGTTGCTCCCGGTATCGGGCAAAAGCCTCCTGCTGCGCATGATCGAAAGGGTAAGCCGGACACAATACCCAGTAACCATTGTTGTGGCCACTTCTACCGACCCTTCGGATGATGTGATAGAAAACGAAGCTTACCGCAATGATATACCTTGTTACCGGGGTAGCCTCGACAACCTGCTCGACCGCCATTACCAAGCTGCGTTAAAGCATAATGCAGATGTGGTGCTCAAGATACCTTCCGATTGCCCCCTGATCGATCCGGCCATTATAGATGCGGCATTAGATCTGTTCTACGAAAATCCACGGCAATACGATTATGTAAGCAACCTGCATCCTGCTACTTTTCCCGATGGCAACGATGTGGAGATCATGACGATGGATTGCCTGGAAAGGGCCTGGAAAGCGGCAAGAGAGACCTGGGAGCTGGAACATACTACACCTTATATCTGGGAGCATCCCGAGTTTTTCCGGATAGCTAACCTGGAATGGAATACCGGTATGGACCTGTCCATGACCCACCGCTTCACGATCGACTATCCCGAAGACTACGACTTCATCGTACAGGTATTTAAAAGGCTGTACCCCGTTAAAAATAATTTCAGTTGCAACGACATACTGCAGTTGCTGGAAGATCAGCCCAAGCTGTACGAGCTGAATGCCTGCTATGCCGGCGTGAACTGGTACCGTAATCATTTATCCGACCTTAAAACCATCACCGCCCAACAGACCAGGGCAGTTTACTAATACTGTAATCTATTAATCCTGATGCTATGGAAATGCAATACCAGCACCTGAAAGATATAGCCCTTAAAGTAAGGGAACATATAATCCGCATGTCGGCCAACGGCGGCTGCTTTATCGGCGCCTCCCTTTCTGCCGTGGATGTGCTCGTGTACCTCTATGCCGATTTTCTGAACCTGAACATCAACAACCTCGACGATCCGGAAAGGGATTATTTCTTTCTTTCCAAAGGGCATGATGTGCCTGCCTTGTACGGCACCTTTGCCGAACTGGGACTGATCAGCAAAGAGCGCCTGCAGAATCATTTATCTGTCGATGATCATATCTACTGGCATCCCAATACCAGGGTAGCCGGTATCGAATTTCACTCCGGCTCTTTAGGGCATCTTCCCTCTGTGGCATTGGGTGTAGCGATCGATATAAAGATAAGGGGTGGTCACAATAAAGTGGTATGTGTACTCGGGGATGGCGAGCTGAACGAAGGCACCTGTTGGGAAGCCGTACTGGTAGCCAATGCCTATAAACTCGACAACCTCATCTTTATCGTAGACCGTAACCAGTTCCAGGCCAACATGGCGACGGAAGACCTGATCCCGCTGGAACCCCTGGCCGATAAGTTCCGTTCCTTCGGCGCATCGGTAAAGCGGGTGGACGGGCACAGCTTCCTGGCCATGGACGAAGCCTTTAGCGCTTACCCTTTCGAGGAAGGAAAATTGAATGTGGTGATCGCCGATACGGTAAGGGGCAAAGGATTGCCCAGTATCGAAAGGCGCGCCGACCGCTGGTTCTGCAACTTTACCGTATCCGAAACCGAAGAGCTCCTGCAGGAATTGCATGGGGAACACCATGCCAGCCTTACTTCACAAACGCTTGTAGTGCGATAATTATATGCCTTACGAACAACTATTAACCGAAACGGCTGTAGCAGATGACCGCTATATCGTCATGACTGCCGAAAACCGTGCCCTGGTGCGCAATATCCCCGGGATATTAGGCAACCGCTTTGTAGATACGGGCATCACCGAACAAACCATGATAGGCGCGGCTGCCGGCCTGGCCCTGCGCGGAAGGATACCCGTGGTGCATGCCCTCAGCGCCTTTCTTACTATGCGTGCCTTTGAATTTATTCGCACCGATGTCGGCATTCCCGGCCTCCCGGTTAAGCTCAGCGCCTTTATCCCCGGCTTTCTTTCCGATGCCAACGGACCTACCCACCAGGCCATTGAAGATATCGCCTTAATGCGTGGCATCCCGCATATGGAAGTATATGCCCCGGCTGATGAGGAGGACCTGATGCTGATGCTGCCTTATATCTGGGCCTCTCCCCTGCCCGCTTATGTGCGCATCAACACCCGCCCTGCCCTGCGGCCGCATGCACCCTACGAATTCGGCAAAGCGGAGATCATCAGCGAAGGCGCCGATATTACCTTGCTTACTTATGGCCTTATGCTGGAACAATGCCTGCAGGCGGCCAACATCCTTACTGCAGAAGGCAAGTCGGTGGGCCTGATCAATATGCGTTCGCTGAAACCCGTCGATGAAAAAGCGATCATCAATGCTGCACAAAACAGCAAGCTGCTGGTCACTGTAGAAGACCACCTGCTCTCCGGGGGCCTGTACAGCATCATCGCCGAGACCTTCCTGAAGCATCGCGTTACCGCCAACGTGATTCCCTTTGCCCTTAAAGAAAAATGGTTCAAACCAGCACTGCTCCCCGACGTAATCCATCATGAAGGCTTTACCGGTAAACAGATCGCCGAAGAGATCCTGGGATATACCACCGACCAGCAACAAGCAGCTGTCGCCCCTTCCGTTTTTGCAGAATAATACCCTCAACAAAACAATCCTTTATAATGCCCAATACCGTTTCCTTTAACGAAGACTATCCGCAGATCCATATTTCCGATGATCTGTACCAACGCGCCCAGGCCGTTCAAAAACCGGTGACACAAACCCTGGCCAAAGGCCCCGGCCAGTTTACCAAAGGTGTTGCCCCCAAGTATATTTTAAAGGGAAAAGGCTCCCATGTATGGGATGTGGACGGCAACGAATACATCGACTACAACAGCGCCATCGGCCCTATATCCTTGGGGTATGCCTATCCTAAAGTAGATGAAGCCATCCGTAGACAACTGGAAGACGGTATCACTTTTTCCCTGATGCATCCCCTGGAAGTGGAGCTGTCCGAACTGATCAAAGAAGTGATCCCCAATGCCGAGGCGGTAAAAATAGCCAAGACCGGCGCCGACGTGTGCTCTGCAGCCATAAGGGTAGCCCGGGCTTTTACCGGCAGGGAGAAAATTTTCTGCTGTGGCTATCATGGCTGGCACGATTGGTATATCGGCATCACTTCCCGGAACGCAGGCATTCCCGGCGCCATCCAGGACATGACTTATACTTTTGAATACAACGATATAACATCGATCAAAGCGGCGCTGGACCAGGATGTGGCCGCGGTGATCCTTGAGCCTTTTATTTTTGATGCACCTAAGGAAGGTTTCCTGCAGGAGCTTGCCGAAGTGTGCAAAGCCAATGGTACCTTGCTCATCTTCGATGAAATGTGGACCGGTTTCCGTATTGCTATAGGCGGTGCTCAGGAATACTTCAAAGTACTTCCCGACCTGGCCGTATATTCCAAAGCCTGCGCCAACGGCATGCCTATAGCCTTGCTTACCGGCCGTGCCGATGTTATGGAACTGTTCAACAAAGAAGTATTCAGCTATACCACCTTCGGCGGCGAAGCCTTGTCGCTGGCAGCCTGTATCGCCACCATAGATGAGCTGCGCGACAAAAATGTACCGCAGTACCTCGATGAAAAAGGCGCTTTATTAAAAGATGGTTACAACCGTATCGCTGCAGAGCAGGGCATGAGCGAGTACACGCTTTGCATTGGCTACAACTGCCGCTCTATGGTTACTTTCTCTCCCCTGGCCGGCAATGCGCTGGAATTAAAGACCCTGATGCAGCAGGAAATGATCAAACGCGGCATTTTATGGGCAGGCTTCCACAACATGTGCTACAGCCATACCAACGAAGATATTAACTACACCCTGGCCGCTTATGCCGATGTAATGCCTATTATGAAAGCAGCCATCGAAAGCGGAGATATACAACAATACCTGAAAGGCGAAGTGCTGGAAGCCGTATTCCGTAAGGTGAACAACTATAACATTAAACCCAGGCCTGTAAGCGTTGCAGAATAATATGGATATGTTTTCCCTCGATCACAGAACAGCAGTCGTTACCGGCGCTTTAGGCTTATTGGGTAAAAAACATTGCGAGGCCCTGGCTATGGCAGGCGCACAAGTAGTCGTTGCCGATATAAGGGAAGAGGCTGCCGTTGCTTTTGCCGCAGACTTAGGCACACAACATATGGGCATCGGCCTCGATGTTACCGACCCAGCTTCGGTTACAGCCCTCCGCGACAAAGTAATGGCCCGCTATGGCCGTATAGACATCCTCGTCAACAATGCGGCGATCAACGATATGTTTGAAAACCCCGCTATGGCCGCGGAACTTTCCGCCTTTGAAAATTATCCCCTGGATGCCTTTCAGCGTTCGATCGATGTCAATATTACCGGCGTATTTCTTTGTGCACAGATACTGGGAAAGGTAATGGCCGACAAGGGCAAAGGCAGTATCATCAATATCGCTTCTACGTATGGTATGGTAGGCCCCGATCAATCCATTTACCGTAACGAACAAGGCGAACAAATTTTTTACAAATCGGCGGCTTACCCCGTAACCAAAGGCGCCGTGATCAATTTCACCCGCTTCCTGGCCGCCTATTGGGGCGCCAAAGGAGTAAGGGTCAATACGCTTTCCCCTGGTGGCGTCACCAATAACCAGGACGATTTTTTTATTCATAACTATTCAGCCAAAACCCTTCTGGGCCGCATGGCCCGGCCCGATGATTACCAGGGCGCACTGGTCTACCTGGCCAGCGATGCCGCTGCTTATATGACCGGTGCCAATCTTGTGGTGGACGGCGGCTGGACAGCTATTTAACCCATAAAAAACAAGCAAATGAACAACAATCTTCTTCAGGAAAAAGCAAGCCGCATCCAATTGTTACTTACAGATTGCGATGGTGTACTGACCGATGCCGGCGTTTATTATGGCGAGCAGGGCGAGGTGCTGAAAAAATTTAACCTGCGCGATGGCATGGCCGTGGAAAGACTCCGCAAATTTGCAGGAACGGAAACGGGTATTATCTCCGGCGAGAACTCCGCTTCCCTGCATCAACGCGCCGAGAAATTACATATTACAGAACTGCATGGCGGTGTAAAAGATAAAGCAGCCTTATTGCCTTCGATCCTCCAGCATTATAACCTGAATGCCGAGAACATTGCCTATATCGGCGACGATCACAACGACCTTGCCTTGATGCAACTGGTAGGACTGACTGCTTGTCCTTCCGATGCCTTGCCTGCCGTAAAGCAACAGGTAGATTATATTTGCCGTGCCAAAGGCGGCGAAGGTTGCTTCCGCGAATTCGCAGAGATCATCATTGCCGCCCGTACACACAACAGCCAGGCCTTTTCGGCCAGGAAGGGTGTTACGCTAAGCAATGGCCGGAATATCGATAAGGGCCAGCCTTGCTATATCATTGCCGAGATCGGCATCAACCATAACGGTTCTTTGGATATCGCCAAACAACTGATCGATGAAGCCGTAGCTGCCAAAGCCTGCGCCGTTAAGTTCCAGAAAAGGACACCGGAGATCTGCGTGCCTAAAGATCAATGGGAAGTGATGCGCGATACCCCCTGGGGCCGCATGAGCTATATCGATTACAAACGCAAAACCGAATTTGGTTTTGATGAGTATGCCGCCATCGACCAGTATTGCAAAGAGCGTGGCATCGACTGGTTTGTTTCTCCCTGGGATACCAATTCCGTAGATTTCATGGAACAGTTCGATACGGTAATGTATAAACTGGCATCTGCCTGCCTCACCGATTTTGAACTGATCAAGCGCATCCTGTTTACCGGCAAGCCGTTGATGCTTTCTACCGGTATGAGCACCATACAGGAGATCGAAGATGCGGTAGCCCTGATCAAAAGCTACGATGAAGAATATCCTTTCTTTATCGCCCACTCCACTTCGGCTTATCCCTGCAAGCTGGAGGAGCTGAACCTGAATATGATCCCTACCCTTACCCGTAAATATCCCGGTGTTCCGATAGGTTATTCCGGTCATGAAACCGGCTTATCTACCACGGTAGCAGCAGTAACCCTGGGCGCCACTTTCGTGGAAAGGCATTTTACCCTAGACCGCGCCATGTGGGGTTCCGACCATGCCGCATCGGTAGAGCCGCAGGGCTTCCAGCGCCTGGTACGCGATATCCGCGACATAGAGCTGGCCATGGGTGATGGTATCAAGAAAGTATATGAATCGGAGCTGGGGCCCATGAAACGCCTCAGGGTAAATATCAACCCGGTAACCACAGCAACCCAGAAAGACGCAGTTACGGCATGAGTCCTGAAAAGTTATTGACCATTACTTCGGTAATATTGATCGCCTGGGCTATAGTTATTATTAGCTGGGAACGATTAGCTCCCTATCGCAAAGGCCTTCCCCTGTTCCGGGAAGGCTTTTGGATAGACCTGGTATGGTACACCATCATCCAGAGCTTCGTGTTGAAGATATTGATCTTCGACTTTATCATTGCACCCCTGCAGCAACATTTCGACTGGTCCGGAGTGCAGGGCATCGGTAGCTGGCCATTGCCGTTACAGGTTATTTTCTTCCTGGTCACGCATGACCTGTATATCTACCTGTTCCACCGGTTCCAGCACCACAACAAGTATTTCTGGCGCACCCACGAGGCGCATCATTCGGGCAAGGAAGTCGATTTCCTTTCCGGCTCGCGCTCGCATGTGCTGGAGATCATCATCAACCAGACCATCGAATTCGGACCCATTATTTTACTGGGTGCATCGCCCGAAGTAGTGCCGATCAAGGCGCTTATCGATTCGATGTACGGTATGTTCATCCATGCCAATATCAATGTAAAGCTGGGCAAGCTGAAATATATCTTTAATTCGCCCGAGCTTCATTTATGGCATCATGCCAATTACCAGGAAGTCTTTCACGCTAACTTCGCCACCAAACTATCGCTCTGGGATTATCTTTTCGGCACCGTCTATTTTCCAGGCACCAAACCCGGCAATAAAAATGAGCACTGGGGCCTGTATTATGATTACCCCAAAGATTATTTCCTGCAACATGCCTTTTCTGTGAAAAGGTTTGATGAAAAATCGTTGCTGCGCTACAAATGGTTCCGCTGGTATTATAACCTGAGACCCGCTATACTGCGGTGGATGGGCTTTAGCAAAAAAAGTAAGGCGCCTGTGCCGCCTGCAGCCGACGGCAGGAAGCTGCCGTGGCTGCCACCGAAGACCGGCACTCTTCTTTCACCACGGAATACTGATTATTGCCTGTTGATCGCTTTACATAGGCAAATCCGGAATCGTTATTCCAATCACAATGTAATTATGTCGTCTAACTGGATATATTGGGGATACCTGGTACTGGCTGCTCTTATGGAAGCCGTATGGACTTATTCGCTCAAGCTGATGCAATTCAAGAACCTGAAGCAGCTTAGCTGGTCCAACTTTTATCTGCCACAGAGCGGCCTGAAGATCATAGCTCCCTTTGCGGGCTATATCATCTTTGGCATTGCTAATGTGTATTTCTTTTCCTTAGCCACCAGGCAAATACCTTTAGCTACCGCCTTTGCGGTATGGACAGGCATCAGCCTCGTCCTCATCAAGCTATCGGAGGTATTTTTCTTCCAGCAAAGAATACTCCTGAGCGAAGTATTGTTTATGCTGATGATCATGGGAGGCATTACCGGTCTGAAGCTGACCGGCGTAAAAGCTTAATGGCTGCGGTGATCGTTTTCAGCGATCATCTGCACGCCTCTCATATTTTCCACCACTTTAATCCTGTCGATCCATTCCGGTTTTTCTTTGCGATTGTTCAGCTCACTTTTGAGGTGATCATAACCTATATAACTGATCAGGATTTCTGCAACTTTCTTTCCCGCTTTCAGTGTTTCTTCGTAAAGTTCGTCGATCTGTCGGAGCATAATAAGAGTAATTTGCTGCAAAAATATCGAACTAATTAAAGGGCACACCCTTGTTCGCATAACTTATCACAAAGATAACATTGACCCAATCAACTGAAATACAATTAATTAACAAACAAAAAAGTGCATAAAAACAATACCCGGACTTGTTTTTATGCACTTAAAAATGTCAGCATTACTTGCTGTACCAAGATCGTCCTCGTATCCTCATACGGCTCGGAGTCAAAGGCAATGCCTCACAACGACCACACAAACCACTTCCTTTTTATACTGCTGTAACATACAAACAGGTTTTTAAATCCTTTATAAAGTACACACAAAAAAGCTTGAGATCCTGTCACAGACCTCAAGCCTTATCTTATGCGATGCTTAGTTCTTAATAACTATTTTACGGGTAAACGCTTGCCCGGGGTATTTAACGGAAAGGAAGTACACGCCATCCTGTAATACGGGCAGGAACAATTGCGGCTTACTGCTCAGCGTCATTTCCCGGCTCATTACTTTTCTACCGGTAAGATCGGTGATCGATACCTGTGCCGCAACAGGCTCCATGCTGTTAAGGGCAATGATCATTTCGCCGTTCCTGGCCGGGTTGGGCGCTACAAGTAGCTCCGGTGTTCCCATATGATGACGGGCTACGCTTACTACTTTGGAGTAAGTGGCTTTGGCATCGGCATCTACCTGACGTACGCGGTACAAGTAAACCGGTACGGAGGGATCGATCTGCTCGTCGGTAAATTCGTAGGCGATGGCATGATCGCTGTTACCGGTGGCATTTACTTTACCGGCGAAGGCAAATGATCCGTTGCCGGTGGCACGTTCTACTTCGAAGGTTGCGGTATTGCGCTCCGATAAGGTTTGCCATGCTACCAGGTTAGCGTGATCGTTTTTGGCACTGGCCTTGATATAACCCCAGTTCAACGGAAGCGGCGCATTGATCACGTTCACCACGAAGGTATCGCTGATACAGCTAAAGGCATCGGATACGACATAGGTCGTGGTATCGGCCGGTGTAACGGTAACCGATTTGGTAGCGGCTGTTACCCCCTGCCAGTTATAGGTGCCGTTATAGGCTGCGGTAAGGGTAACCTGATTGCCTGAATTCATATTGATGGTCTTTTTCCTGTTGGCATCCTTCATCATGGTAAAGCGGTCACGGATCACACCGTCGGCGCATACCCATTTTGCATCCAGCCTGTTGCCCAATACTTCCAGGATCATAGAACCGCCGTTGGTCGCATTGGAATAGTACATGGAATTGTGCGGAAAGCTACCTTGCTGTCCGCCCAGTTGACCCGCAGAACCGGATACCACATACACAGTACCCTGGTAGTTGGTCGCCGAATCTTTTATATAAGGACAAGAGTTGACTGAACCGTCGTAAAGCGCGCTGGAAGCGCTGAGGTGGTGCACATTGGCGTCAAAGCTGGCTTCGTTACCATAATGGCCTTTCATCAGCTTGGAACGCTCGTAATCGTGGCTGTGCCCGCAAAGGATAAGGTCTACACCCATACGCTCCAGGATCTGGATAAATTTTTGACGAATCTGTACCAGGTCGTTCTCGGTATCGGAGTTGTGCGAGCCCATGGTATAAGGCGGATGGTGCCAGTAAGCGACTACCCAGCCTTTATTGGTATTATTGGCCAGGTCCTGCTTGATCCACTGTACCTGTACACCGGTAGTATCATACATCAGGGAAGCATCCGCTTCTTTACCATAGGAATCCAGTGACAGGAAATGCACGTTACCTACATCATAGGAATAGAAAGCAGGATTGTTGGATGCTGTACCACCGGCTTCACCCGCAACAGGCATCGTGAAGTTCTGGTAGTAAGGCGCCAGCATATGGTTGGTTACGGAAGGAGAGCTGGTGCTGTTGCCGTAATCGTGGTTGCCCGGGGCCGGGAACAGCGGGTTCTGCTTCAGGAATTTGTCTTTGTAAATATTGAAGAACTCGGCCTGGTACTCTGCATCCAAACCGCTCGAATAAGCATTATCGCCCAACAGTATCCAGGAGTTCATATAGTTACTGCCCAGGTAATTGCTCAACTGGTCACGCACATTACGCTGGTTGGTCGAGTTGTTACCGCAATCGCCTATCACACCGATACGGATCAGGCTGTCGGTAAAACCAGGTACCGGCAAGGTAGAAAAGAAATTGCTGGAATCGGCCTGCAGCGTATCGGTAAGCGATCCTATACCATAGAAGTATTTGGTATAAGTACTAAGGCCGGTAAGCTTAACGATATGATCTGTTACCAATGTGGTATCCTGTACAAATTGGGTCAAGGCATTGGCAGCTGTACCAAAACGCACCTTGCTCCTGGCGGCTACATCGGTACGCCAGCGGATCACGATGCTGTTGGGTGTAGCGGCATTCAGGTAAGGCCCCCTGATGAGGGAAGCCGCCGGTGGTACCACATGCTCGGTAAGCTCCATATCAAAACCAAGATCGGAGCTGGTACCGTCGCGCTGGTGAACCTCTACGGCAATCGTGTTGAGTCCGTTTACCAGTATATTTTTCGGAACGGAATAATGGAAATAAGTAGACTCGTCCACACCATCTACGATGCTGCTGGAAAAGGTAAGGTAATTGTAAGGGCCTGCAGGCATATTGCTGCGCACTACTTCTACACCATTGATAAAGACTACAGCGCCATCGTCCCTAAGGATGTTCAGGTCCAGGCTATCCGTGAGTGCAGCGACATTGGCTACATTAAATTGCTTGCGGAAATAGTAAGTGATGTATTTATTGCTGGCATTGGGGCCGTAGTTTAAGGTAGTAGCAGGGTTGTCGCTATAGCCCAGTTTACCGGGGCCAAACGCCCAGGTACCATCGCTATAGCCAGGCATTCTCCAGGCAGTGTCCTGGTTGCTGCCATCGTCCAGGTATTTCCATTGGCTGAATTTAGCGATCGGGAAATTGGTAATAGGCATTTGTGGTGTTACCGGCGCAATGTACTGGATGATCAGCTTGGCGGCATTGGCGGCACTACCATCGTAAGAATAGGCATTACGCACACCACTGTTACCACTTAGGAAGATAGCCAGGGCATTGCCGCTGCTCCATCCTGGCCTGTTGATTATGGATTGTATCAGCGATTTGATATCCGGTGTTTTCTGATCGGGACCTGCAGTACCACCGCCGGTCAATCCCCAGGTAGCGCTGGTGCTGCCTACCCACAAAACGGAGTCTGTTCCTTTGGGACGGGAAGAAACGCTGAAAGGGGTTGTGGCAAAAGTCGCTGCATTATCGGCATCCTGCGCCTTGATATACGCATCGCCCAGTACGGCATTCTTATCGCCTTTTGTGGCAAACTGGATATAAGCGCTCTGGATGGTAGCACCGGGAGGGATGCTGATATTGGCAAAGCGGACACCGATCATTTGCTTCTTGGCGCCGTCCAGCATAATTTCCAGGTCGGAGCTGGTAAGGTCCATATCGCCCGGTGTACCCGAGGTACCGCCGGATACGTATTCTTCGGCATCGTCGCTACCTGCGGCAACAGCCCTGTTTAAAGTGGTAAGATTAATCACCTGGGTCGCACCTAAAGTAAAATAGCTGTTCAGGGTATCGGGTATGATAAAGGAAACGAAATCGCCGTTCACTACGCCGGGAATACTATCCACATAGCCGAAAGCCGCTCCGTTGGCCGATCGCAGGAGGAACATCGTCCCGGTATTGGAAACGATATTATTTCCGGATAAGGAAAAACGTAAAGTATCGGTACCGGGTGTGGCGCCGTACTTGGCAATGTGCCATACTCTTTTCAACCTGCTTTGCAGGCTGGCAGGCAGCCCTGTAGTGGCAATACCGGAATCCGCGGTATGGGCATATAAAGTATAGTTCTGTTCATCGGTATAAGCGGAAACAATACGCACGCCTGCACTGGAAGAATTATTCTTACCGTTCCAGTTGCCTTTGTAACCGGTATAACCTGCCAGTGGAGCAGCTTCTATCGGGGCATAAGAAGTAAAGACGTTACCCGCGTCGGTCATATTACCCGCAATACCATCTAAGGCATTTGCGGTCATATCGGCGACCGTAGTACCACTGATAGTATCGAGCTTATAATAAGCCTTGAGGCCGGTTGCTGTTGCGGAGCGGAAGAGGTGCGCCGCCGAATCGATCTCCGCAGCAGACAGTTCCCTGTTCCAGAAATAAACATCGTCGATAGAACCTGCAAAACCATTACCGGTATAGTAATCGCTGCAACCGATCCCGAAAGGGCGGGTGGAGAATACCGGTGTAAAGCTGCCCAGGTTATTGGTGGCCACCAAAGTGCCGTCCTGGTATAGCTTGATGGTCTTGGTCGCAGCATTATAGGTCATTACTACATGGTGCCATTCACCTACCTGCCAGTTGGCTGTATAATCCGCCGATGTCCAGTTGTTGCCCGAATTAGCGATACCGGCTTTCAACACACTGTTGACGCCCCAGGCGTATTCCAGGAAATAACCTTTCCGGGTACCGGGGTTTTCGTGGGTACTGATAATATCGTCCGTATTGGCGCCTGCGGTATTCACCTTGGCCCAGGCTTCAACGGAAAAATCACCGGCGGGATTGCCAAAGTTGCTCACTTTGACTGTACCGCTTTCATTGAACTGGAATGCCTTGTTGGGCACACTTTGTGCTCTTACCAGGCTACCATGCACTATAGCCATCAGTAAGAGAAAGGAGGTAAAGAAACGATTCATTAAGTTCGATTTTGAAGGCGCAAAAGTCGACACCCAGTGTTACGTCATTATAACCTCCTTCTTACCATCCTGTTACATAAACATTAACACCCATTTGGATAATTATCATAAGGAGTCTTTCAACGCAAGCATAAAGCTTTTGAGCGCGGCAATCTCTTCTGTATATAAATGCAATTTGCGGGCGGAAAGTGTTTGCGCCGGCACCTCAAGACCAATGCCGGCAGCGCCGCCACGGTTGTAAAATTCGATCAGGTCTTCCAGGGTCTTAAAGCTGCCGTTGTGCATATAAGGGGCCGTCTCGCTTACATTTCGTACCGTAGGTGTTTTAAATGCAAATTGATAGAATTCGATTTTGAAAATATTGAACCGTCCGCTGTCGGTATCCATTAAAGGTTGGTCCAGGCTGCCGTTCAAAGGTGTACCCAATACTTCCAGCTCTGTCCTGTTGTACAAAGGCGGCAAGGTACCATTGAAGACAGGGGCAAAGTGGCAAGTACCGCACAATGCTTTTCCCATAAACAGGTTAAAGCCTTTTTGCTGTTGCACATTTAAGGCCTTACGGTTACCCGACAGGTATTGATCCAATGGGGAATTGAAAGGGTGCAGTGTTCTTTCATAGGCAGCAATAGCCCTGGACACCATTAAGGCTGTTATCTTTTTGGGTTCGCCCGGGAAGGCCTTCCGGAAAAGAGAACGATAACTTTTGGTATCGAGCTTTTGTTCGACATCGCCTAGCCTGCTGTGCATCTCATCGGGGTTCTGCAGTACGGTGAAGATCTGCTTTTCGAGTGAAGAATCCCGTGCATCCAGGAATTGCCCGTATTGATAAGCGCTGTACAACAAAGAAGGCGCATTGCGCTTCGTCGCTCCCTTTTCATCAAAAGTGATGCTTCCCGGCAGGCCATCGGTAAAATATTTTTCGGGCTTATGACAGGTAGCGCAGCTCCTGCTGTTGTTGCCCGATAAGCGGTTCTCCCCAAACAAAGTTTTTCCCAAAGCAACCAATGCCTGCGCGGTATCGGAACCGGCATAACCACCAAATTTTTCGATCCGCAAAGCATCGGGGCTAAACAAATGTTCCGCAGCATAATTGTACACGCCCTTTTGCCCTATGCCGGGATATTGCCTGAGGAAGTAACGGTTGAGGTTGCGTTGTGCCGGCAATAAGTATTGACTTAACAAGGCCAGCCTGTCGAACTGATCGAAGCCCACAGCCGTGGCCGTAAAGGCTATAGCCTGCTCCAGGTAAGCAATGGCACTCTCGGCAATGGCATCGGCCGCAGCCCTGCCCCGTTGCCATTTAAGCGCATCGACCAGGGATTGCAAAGCGGTACCAGCTTCGGCGATACCGGATTTTAGCACAGGGGCATCATAACCCGAAATGCCCAGGGCCATGATGCGGATCAGCTCCAGGTTAATGCTTTCGGCTACCTGTTCATCGGTAGCCTTGAAGCCATAAACCGTGGCCGGGATATCATTGGCCGTCGATTGGATTACCGCCGCCTGTTCCAGTAGTTCCTTTTTATTAGCATAAGCATCTTCCTGGCACAACAGGTCTTCGATCACCTGTAGCCCCACCGGCGACTGGTATTCCATATAAGGCTCCTCTATCTCATGTACCGGCGCACGGTTGTATAAATTCACGGGATACTCGAAAAAGTATTCCATAAAGTACTCTATCTTTTTATAGGCATTACGGCAACGGAGCAAGGCTTCCTTTGCCCGGGCAAGCGCGGGCATATCGTTGGGGGATAAAGCATGGAGACTGGTCTGCAGCTCATTGGCTGTTGCGGCAAAGGCGCGGGAGTCGGCCACGAATTGCGCCAGGCAATGCTGGCTCCATTCCCTGGGTTCGGATTTATCTGTGCTGAGCGCAGATAAAGTATAAAGGAAAAAAATACCGGAACTGATAAAGAGAAAAAACCTCAGGCTACGCTTCATAAGGGGAACTGCCCAAGGGGCATATCGAAGCGGCGAAGGTCAATATTGATTATGAACTCAAGGTTAAGAAAACAGCATTCCTGGCCTCCTTTTAAAGTTAAGAGAATATTACCAGCGTGCCGGATCGCCGTGTGGGCCGTTCATATCCCGCTTATTCCTCCGGCAAATTAAAAATCCGGGGCTGGCATTACATTACGCGAATAAACTATACACAAGCACCATAATTATTATCTATTCCGGAAAAGCAAAATTTCAATATTAATTAATTATTAATTTTCTGTAACTTTAGAAAAAGTAAAATCCTTTTGAAACACATCCGGCTACTATATTGCGCTCTTTTGCTCCTTGTGCTGTTACCTGCAGCCAAGGCACAGGATAGTGTGCCGAAGATTCATTTTACCTTCTATGGCGATACCCTGGACATACAGTTGGACCATTGGACCTTTACCGACTTTGAAGGCCCTCTGACCAATGGTGCCATAAGGACATTTTACGAAAAGATCGATGCCAATAATTACCAGCCCCTGATCAATGCCTTGCTGGCCTGTAAGGAAAAGAACCAGCTCAACGATTGGCTGTATTATCAACTGATCCGGAAAATGGCGCAGCAGTTAAGTCCCAAAGAAACTAATTACCACCGCTATACTCTATACAAATGGTTTCTCCTGAATAAATCGGGATACGATGCTACCCTGGCCATCCGCGGGGATATATTGCTCTTCTATGTTCAGAGCGACGAGAACATTTATGATATTCCTTACTATCTGAAAAACGGCAAACAATATGTATGCCTGAACTACCACGATTACGGTACGATCGACTTCCGGAAAGAAGAACCCAACGAGGTAAGCGTCCAGGTACCCGAAGGTAAAAAGGCGTTCTCCTACAAAGTAACCCGTATGCCCGAATTCACGGATGCGGACTATGCTGAAAAGGATATACAGTTTGATTACAAAAACAAAAGCTACCTGTTTAAGATCATGGTCAACAGCCAGGTACAAAGCCTCTTTGCCAATTATCCGGTGGTAGATTATGAGTCTTACTTCAACATCCCATTAAGCAACAAAACCTATAATACCCTGATCCCCGAATTGAAGAATTCGGTGAAAGGCATGGACCAGCGAAAAGGAGTAGATTACCTGATGCGCTTCACACGTAATGCATTTCAATACGAGAATGACCAGGAAAATTTCGGCAAGGAAAAACGGCTCTCGCCCGAACAGACCTTGCTGACCCGGTACAGCGATTGCGACGACAGGGCCGCCTTGTTCTTTTGCCTGGTTAAGGAAATATACAAGCTGCCGATGATCGTATTGGCCTATCCGCACCATGTAACCATTGCCGTAAAATTCGACAAACCTGTAGGCGAAGCGATCCACTACAAGAACAATACCTATTCTGTATGTGAGCCTACCCCGCAATTGAAGGACCTTTCCATAGGTGAGCTGTCTCCCAAGCTTAAAGATGTACCTTACCAGGTCGCATATGCCTACGATCCCGAATAAATTTGTGTTTATTTCCAGTAGAGACGTTGCGGGCAAGGTCCCTAAACACAATTATTTTACATTATAAGGAAATTCCTGCCCGGTAAGGCTGCGGAACAGGTTCTGAAACTGGTGCACGTATTGTATATGAGGTACATGAAAAAGGGAACCATTTTCATGTATAATGGCTACCGCACCATCCTGTAACAGGATCGAATGGTCTCCGAAAGAAAGTCCCCCGATAACCCGCATCAGCACATCAAGCGCACAGGGATATATAGCGTCCGCATTCAGTGTATGTATCTCCTGTTCGCCATCGGCCTTGGCTGTTACTTGTTTGGCCAGCAAGTCTATCGAAAGGATACGCAGGTAGCGCCCGGCATCAGGTTCATTATCTTTTCCGGGCATAGCGGGATGAACATAATTTCCCGGCCTCAAATCCATAAGTGCTATCATTGTCTCTGTTTTTCGGGGCAAAACTAACAAGCCTTTTGCAGAAAACTGGCAATAGTATTTTTTTTCCATAAACACAAAATAGCGGACCCATTTCTTATAAAGATGTAGTATAGGCACATAAGAAGATAAGCAAGCGAACAAAGCCCGGATAATTCTTGTTGTATCCTACATTAGCAACTGGAAACGGAATATTTATGAATCATTTTGATGCTATCGTTATCGGGTCGGGACAAGGAGGCACTCCTTTAGCGATAAGACTGGCTAAGAAGGGTTTTAAAACAGCACTGATCGAGCAACGGTATATAGGAGGCACTTGTATCAATGATGGTTGTATTCCCAGCAAGGCCATCATCGCTTCGGCCAAAGCAGCTTATGCAGCAGCAACAGCAGCAGGGCTCGGCATTCACAACACGACAGACTACCAGGTACATTTCGGGGAGATCATGGAGCGGAAGAAGGCTATTGTAAACCGGTTCCGCGGCGGCAGCGAAAACAGCCTGGAAGCAACGCCCGGCCTGGAAGTGATATATGGCAGCGCGGCCTTCAGCGCTGAAAAGCAAATTACCGTAACCGACAAAAAAGGCAAGGCTGCAGTGTACACCGCCGATGCCTTTTTTATCAATACCGGGGCCAGGCCGGTTATTCCCCGCATCGAAGGCCTGGACAGTATCAATTACCTCACCTCAACTTCGTTGCTCGAGCTGGAAGTATTGCCCGAGCACCTTATTATCCTGGGTGCAGGTTATGTAAGCCTGGAAATGGGTCAAGCCTTCCGGCGCTTCGGCAGCAAGGTAACCCTGATCGAAACACAGGACCATATCCTCGCTAAGGAGGATGAAGATATAAGGACGACAGTAAGTACTTTTCTTGAAGAAGAAGGCGTTACCATTTTAACCGCCACTACGATAAATGCCGTAAGCAAGAACAACAAAGGAGATATCGTATTGCAGGTATCCAAAAACGGCAGCCCGGGGCTGATCACCGGTAGTCATTTGCTGGTAGCTACCGGCCGCCGGCCCAATACCGATACCTTACAGCCGGAGCAAGCCGGCATAGCCCTGGACGATAAAGGTTACATTAAAGTAAATGACAAACTGGAAACCAATATACCCCGTATATTCGCATTAGGCGATGTAAAAGGCGGCCCGGCCTTCACCCATGTTTCCTATAACGATTACCGGATCGTGTACCGCAACCTCGCAGAACAAGGCAATTTTTCGACTAAAGACCGCTTGCTGACGTACTGTATGTTTACCGATCCCGAGCTGGGCAGAGTGGGACTTACCGAAACAGAAGCCCGGCAAAAGGGCTTGAACATTGCTGTTGCCCGGCTGGATATGAGCAAGGCATCGAGGGGTATTATCGAAAACAGGACAAAGGGTTTGCTGAAAGCGGTAGTGGACAAGGATTCTAAAAAAATACTCGGTGCAGCGTTACTGTGCAAAGATGGCGGTGAGATCATGAGCGTGCTGCAAATGGCTATGGTGGCCGGTTTTACATATGAGCAGGTAAAGGAACATATGTTTGCCCACCCTACCCTTTCCGAATCACTCAACAATCTTTTCTTTTCACTCGACCAATGACCATGAACTTACAAGAACGATACCGACTACTGCGACAACGTTCTGTCGCCATCTGTTCTTCCTTAAAATCCGAAGACTACGTAGTACAGCCTGTAGTGGACGTAAGCCCGCCCAAATGGCACCTGGGACATACCACCTGGTTTTTTGAAACCTTCCTGCTGGAACCTTACGCAAAAGATTATGCGGTCTTCGATCCCGAATACAATTACGTGTTCAACAGCTATTACGAAACTATTGGCGCGCGCGTGGTGCGTACCGACAGGGGCAACCTGAGCAGGCCTTCGGTAGAAGAAGTATTGCAATACCGGGCTTATGTGGATAAAGCTATGGATGCTTTCCTGGAAGGGAATAATATTACCGAAGATATAGCTGCTCTTGTCGAGCTGGGCTTCAACCATGAAGAGCAGCACCAGGAATTGCTGATCACCGATATCAAATACATCCTGGGCCACAATCCCCTGCTTCCGGCCTACCGACGCGATTATGAGCAGCCGGAACCGGGCGATATCATACAGCATACCTGGATCGATATAGCGGAAGGGGTTTACGAAATAGGCTTTAAGGGCGATTCCTTTTGCTTCGACAATGAACTCAACCGGCATAAGGTATATGCCCAGGCCTTTGCCATCCAATCGGCCCCGGTGACAAACGAACAATACATAGCCTTCATTAGCGCAGGCGGCTACAGCGACTTCCGGCACTGGCATGCCGATGGCTGGGAATGGGTAAAGCAGCACCAGGTAACCGCACCCTTGTATTGGCAGCGGATCGAAGATACCTGGTACCATTATACCCCAGACGGACTGTCCTTAGTGGAATTGAAAAAACCGCTGTGCCATGTCAGCTATTACGAGGCCTGGGCATTTGCCTCCTGGGCTGGTTACCGCCTCCCTACCGAAGCCGAATGGGAAATAGCCAGCGAAAAGCTGGACTGGGGCCAGCGCTGGGAATGGACCGAAAGCGCTTACCTGCCTTACCCGGGTTACCGGAAAGCAGCAGGTGCGATAGGAGAATACAATGGTAAGTTCATGATCAACCAGATGGTCTTGCGGGGCGCGTCCGAAGCCACGACACCGGGACATAGCCGCGCTACTTACCGCAACTTTTTTCAACCGGGGCTGCGCTGGCAATTTACCGGCATACGCCTTGCCAGGTCGGCCTCATCAAAAACACAACAACAATGATCCTCCAGGAACAAGATATCTGTGATAAAGAAGTGAATATGTCTTTCAGGAAAGATGTGATCAGGGGTTTATCGGCACAGCAAAAATACCTGCTGCCCAAATACTTTTACGATAGCGCCGGCGATAAGTTGTTCCAGCAGATCATGCGGGCCCCCGAATATTACCTGACCAATGCCGAGCTGGAAATACTCTCGCAGCAAAGCGCCCGTATCCTGGATATATGCCGGCAATACAGCAGCCACTTCGACATTGTAGAGCTGGGCGCCGGCGATGCTTCCAAATCGATCCACCTGCTGCGGCAAGCCTTGCAGCAAGAGATCAGCAACCACTACTACCCTGTCGATATATCAGCGTCGATGATCGGTCATTTGCAACAAGCTATCCCATCAAAGCTCCCGGGCATGCATACCGAAGGCCTTGCAGGAGAGTACTTCGATATGCTTGAACAGCTCAACCATAAGAACAAAGGACCAAAGCTGGTGCTGTTCCTGGGTGCTACGATAGGTAATATGCTACCCGAAGAAGCTTTTTATTTCTGCAAGGAGCTGCATACCTACCTCAACGAAGGCGACCTCTTGCTGATCGGCTTCGACCTTAAGAAAGACCCGGCCACGATATTGGATGCCTATAACGATGCTGCAGGTATTACCCGTGAGTTTAACCTGAACCTGCTGCGCAGGATCAACCGGGAACTGGGCGGCAATTTCGTTGTCGATCAGTTCAGCCATTACCCGGTTTATGATCCGGGTACGGGCGCCTGCAAAAGCTACCTCATCAGTAAGAAGCAGCAAAAAGTTAGCATTAATGGCAGTATTACTTTTTCTTTTGAAAAAGATGAAGCTATCTATATGGAAGTGTCGCAGAAGTACGACCTGAACCAGATCGGGCAAATGGCGAAGAAGGCAGGCTTCGAACCCCTGCATAATTTCTTTGACCAGGAGCGGCTGTTTACCGATGCTTTATGGAAAGTACCGTCCCTGAAAACGGTGCTGACCCAAAGCCTTTAGGACGCTAACCTTCATAGCGATCTTTTATTTTGTTGCTCTCAGCCGCGCTGCGGATCGTGAGGGCGCGATCCATGGAGCGTACCTTATAACGCAGGGTCATGGTGAGCGGAGTCGAACCATGAAGAGCGAAGCCAGGCCAATGATCTGTTATTTTCTTGCGGCGCCACAACAACGCTGCGAAAGATTCAATAATGATCAAGATGCTTTGATTCCTTAGACCTGCCACGACAAGTGTAAACTTTGGGTTGTGTAGAGACGTTGCATGCAACGTCTCTACAGGCAAAGAAATAAAAATACCTTATAACGTCGTGTCATGGTGAGCGGAGTCGAACCATGAAGAGCGAAGCCAGGCTGATGATCTGTTATTTTCTCGCGGCGCCACAGCGACGCTGCGAAAGATTCAATAATGATCAAGATGCTTTGGTTCCTTAGACTGGGTCATGATGAGCGGAGTCGAATCATAAAGAGCGAAGAGAAGCACGACAAAAAATTCCCCCTTCCCAAAATGGATCGTGAGGACACGATCCATGGAGCATACCTTATAACGCAGGGTCTGGTGAGCGGAATCGAACCATGAGAAACGAAGCCAGGCTGATGATTTGTTATTGTTTCTCGCAGCGCTACAGCAACGCTGCGAGAAATAAAAACACTTAGTCTTTTTCGATCCGGGAAGCCGCTTCCTTTATTTCCTCTTTCACGATTGCTTTTTTATAGGCTTCCCATGCCTGCAGGGCGATTTCCCTCTTCGCTTTGGCAGCATCTGCCTTTTCTTTATCCGTGGTAAGCTTTCCCTCCTTATCGGCAGCAGCTTTAAGGTTAAACAAGGTCATACCGGTATAAAGGCCATTGTAATTGGCAGCATTATTAACAGATAACTTTTGCAGCAGGGCTACCCCTTTCCGGAACACACTTTCATCCTTCACCTGCTTCAGGTATTCCTCCACAGTCGGTATAAATGAAGTACGTGCGCCTTCAAAAAGGTGCAATATCTTTTGCTCAAAAAAAGAATAGTCGGCTGCTAACCCTTCCCTGGCAATAATGGCAGCCGCCTCATACAGCAGCAAGTTACCTTTCATAGTTTCGGGCTTCAGGTTACGGGCATACTCTACGGCGCGTTTATGGTTAACACCATCCAGGGCATGTAAAGCAGCAGACGCTACCCGGTAAGAGCTGTCGGCAATGGCCAGTTCATAAGTGCTGATGAATTTATTGTTGCCCAATATACCCAGAGCTGTTATGGCACTGGCTCTTACCTTAGCATCGGGATCATTGGCCGCCATATCGCCCAGCTTATCGGTCCAGGAAGCGGGAATACCTTTTTTCCCTTCGATCACTTTGGAAACGATAGTCATTGTCCGCAGTTGTGCGTCTTTATCGCTAAGCGCCAGCTCGTACACCTGTAAGGCCGTATCATTTTTCTTCATCTGGCCACAGGCTTCAAGCGCCCGTCTTTTGCTCAGGTAATCGCCGGCATAAAGGTATTGCTGCTTCCACTGCGCCGCGCTCTTCTTTTCCTTCAACTCGCCCGGCAGCCAGTGTGTCGCATCGGGCACAAATACAGGCCGCTGACCTTTTACATAGGGATAGCGGAAGGTTTGCTCCTTCTGATCGACCAGCCAATCTATTACAGATGCCGTATTTCCCGTGATCAATTGCGCTTTTAAGGGCAAACGGTACAAGCCCACCGGTTCCGGCTGTGCTTGTACTACTTTTACTTCCATCATTTGCCGGGCATCATCATAAGCATAGCTCAGTTCCAGCTTAGGATGGCCGCCCCGGTAATACCATTGGTCAAAGAACCAGTTCCAGTCCTGCCCGGTTACTTGTTCCAGAGCCAGGCGCAGCTGTGATGCTTCGGCACTGCCCAGCGCATTCTGTTCCAGGTAGCGGTGCAAGGCGTCGAAAAAGGCCTCATCACCGGCCAGCGACCGCATATAGTGCAGGATCAGACCGCCTTTGGAATAAGATACCCGGTCAAACATTTCTTCCTGCGACAGGTAATGGTAACGCACCAGGGGCGGGTCTTTCCGGGCGGCCTGGCCCAGGTATTTGGTAAGGCCCTGCTGCCAGATCACCTGTGCTGCTGTTTTACCATATTTGTGTTCGCTCCACAAATACTCGCTATAATCGGCAAAGGATTCGTTCAGGGTAAGGTTGCTCCAGGATTCGCCGGTAACATAATCACCAAACCATTGGTGAAACAGCTCATGAGCGACAATGTAGTCGTTGTTATCGTCGGCTATCTGGCGTTTGTCTTTCAGGTTAAAAGCGCCGAACAAGCTTGCCGATACATTCTCCATAGCCCCCGATACATAATCGTAAGTCACTACCTGGCTGTACTTGTCCCAGGGATAATCGATACCCAGCAACTTACTGTAAAAGCCGATCATTTCGGGCGTATGCTGGAAGATGTCTTTGGCGTATGCGCCATATTCCTGCGGTACATAGTAGCTTACTTCTTTTCCTTTCCAGCTTTCTTTCGTTACAGCAAAATCACCTGCTGCCATCATCACCAGGTAAGTAGGAATAGGGATATCCTGTTTCCAGGTATCGGCCCGCATGCTATTCTTTTCTCTTTCCGAATGCACCAGCAAACCATTGCTCAGGGTTTTGAAACTGTCGGGCACATGCATCGTGATCGCAAACGTAGACCTGAAGTTGGACTTGTCGAAGGTAGGGAACCAATGGCTGTTGGCTTCGGTTTCGCCCTGCGTCCATATCTGTACCGGTTGGTAGGGCTCGGCGCCGTTGGCATTTACAAAGTATAAACCCCGGTCCTCCGATATGGCGCTGCTGCCGCCTACGGCAAAAGCATAGGGCAGAGCCTTGTATTTAATACTGATCAGCAATGTATCCTTACGGTTATACACCCTGGGCAATTTGATAGTCAACTGTGCCGTATCGTAGGTGTAAGGCAATTGTTTTTGCCCTGCGCCGCTTACTTCCTGTATCTCCATGCCTTTGGCATCGAGCACCAGGCTGTCGGTAGCATAAAAGTAAGGATGGAGACTTATCCGGGCCAGCCCGGAAGCGCTGCGTTCTTCCAAATGGAAACGTATATCAATATCGGTATGGACCAGTTCCCAATATTTGGTAGCAGAGGCCCGGTAAATACCAAGCATGCTATCTGTTGCAGCCGTCCGGGTTTCGGCCTGGGCAACGGGGCTGGTTTGGACCGCCTTTTTGGAGGTATGACAGGCGTTAAAGATACAAACGGTCAACAGTGCCAGTAATAAATTTTTGCGAAAAGACATAGCTGCAAAATTGCATTTAAAATCACATATATCCCTAACCCGAAAAGGGTGACCGAGAGCTTTGTTGCCTCCTTTTCACCACCGGTAAATTCATGAGAACAGGAAAAGCTTAATAAGCTATAAATCCGTCCAGTTGTTCGGCAATTACATTAAGGGTGATCTCCCGTACAAACTGTCCTTTGTCGTCCAGCTCTTCATTGATCCGGGATAAAGGCAGCTTGTTGTAATACACATTCATTTTGAGGTAGTGGAGGATATTGGTCATGTGCTCGATGCCCCGCAGGTTGCCCCCGCGGCCATCGGCCACACCTACAAGCAGCACTTTTTTGAACCACCAGCATTTGCGTATGTCGGTATTGTCCAGCAAGGCTTTCAGCACACCGGGGAAGCTCCCGTTGTATTCCGGCATCACGAAAATAAACTTCTCCGAAGGGATCAGCAATTCCGTCTCCAACTGCAGCAGGTCCTCATTGCGCGACAATACATCCATGCCTACCAGCGATACCAGGTGTACCGGCTCTTCTTTTTGCTGTAAAAAATTAAAATAGTGGTTGGCAACTTGTATGGTCCGGCTGTCTTTCCTGTTGGTACCTGAGATAATTGTGATCATCGATGTAAAATAATAACGCGGCAAAGGTACATGCTGGAAACTGCCCCTGCAATACATAATAACAATTACCGCATTATAAAACAGGCTAAGGCCCAGCAAAACAAAAACAGGGCACAATTGCCGTCATAACGTATTATAATTTGAATTGTAAAAAAGAATCGGGTTTAGCGTTTATTTCAATAATCCCCCTACCTTTGCGCAAATTTTACAGCGGATCAGCCCGCTTTACCATCCAATATTGCCCTCAATGCGAAAGTCCTGGTGGAAGATCCTTTGCGTTATTTTGCTCGCCTATACGATAGTGGCCGGCTTGCTGCTTCCTGTTCCCAGATTGCCCCTTGTTCACGAAAGTATCCGCAACCTGTATTTCCATGTGCCCATGTGGTTCGGCATGGTAGTGCTCTTCATCGTTTCGGTAGTGTATTCTATAAAATACCTTACCAGCGGTAACCTGATGCACGACCTCTACGCCGTTTCCTTTGCCAAGGTGGGTGTAGTGTTTAGCCTGTTGGGCATGGTTACCGGTATGGAATGGGCCTACTTTACCTGGCCCAGCGATATCAAGAACGCCAACTTCCTGTGGACCGGCGATCCCAAACAATTATGCGCCGCTATCTGCATGCTGATCTATATGGCTTACCTTGTACTGAGAGGCTCCGTTCCCGATTTTGACCAGCGCGCTAAGATAAGCGCTATTTATAATGTATTTGCCTGTGCCCTCATGTTCCCGCTCATCTTCGTGATTCCCCGTATGGTGGAATCGCTTCACCCGGGCAGCGGGGGCAACAACCCGGCCGATCCCAAGAACCTGGACGCCATGATGCGTGCCGTTTTCTGGCCCGGTGTATTGGGCTGGATCTTATTGGGCGTATGGTTTACCTCCATAGTCATTCGTATAACATTAATTGAAAAAAGAGAAGTTTTCCATGCGTAACCTGAATAAAATCTCCCCCTTTTCCATTCGTAAGTGGATACTCACCTTATTGATGCTGGCGCCTCTTTTTTCGTACGCCCAGCAAGGTCAGGATATGGCAGATACTTTTCGTTCCAACGGCAAAATATATGTTGTGTTGTTGGTTATTTGCACTATTTTTGCGGGCATTATTTTATTTCTGGTCTATTTGGAGCGAAAAATCAAAAAACTGGAAAAAAATCAGAACAATTCTAAACCTTAGTCGGGAGACTAAGTAATTCATCACTTATTTAAATTTTTATGGCTTCTACGGCAACAGTAACCACTACTTCAGGTCACACTGAATACAGCTTTTTCCAGGGCGTTGAACGCAACTTCGACAAAGCTGCAAAATTTACCCGCTTCGAAAAAGGTATCCTCGAGCAAATTAAAGCCTGTAACTCCATTCTCCAGATTAAATTCCCGGTACGTATCGGCGACGGTGTGGAAGTAATTGAAGCTTACCGTGTACAACACTCGCACCACAAGCTGCCTTGTAAAGGCGGTATCCGTTTCAGCATGGATGTAAACCAGGATGAGGTTATGGCCCTTGCTGCGCTGATGACGTATAAATGTGCTATCGTAAACGTTCCTTTTGGTGGTGGTAAAGGTGGTATCAAAATTGACCCGAAGAAATACACGCCGTTTGAACTGGAAAAAATTACCCGTCGTTATACTTCCGAATTAGCTAAGAAAAACTTTATCGGACCTGGTATCGACGTACCTGCTCCCGATTACGGTACCGGCGCACGCGAAATGAGCTGGATCGTGGATACTTACGCTTCTCTTAACCCCGGCGAGTTGAATGCACAAGCCTGCGTAACCGGTAAGCCTATCGCCCAGGGCGGTGTACGTGGCCGTACCGAAGCTACAGGTTTGGGTGTATACTACGGTATCCGTGAGCTGTGCAATGTTGCCGAAGATATGAAAAACCTGGGTCTGACTACAGGCCTGGCGGGTAAAAAAGTAGTGGTTCAAGGTTTGGGTAACGTGGGTTACCACGCTGCCAAATACTTCCAGGAAAGCGGTGCTATCCTCGTAGGCCTGGCCGAGTACGAAGGCGCTATCACCAATCCTAACGGTCTTGACCTGGAAAAAGTAGTAGCTCACCGTAAAGAAACAGGTTCTATCATGAACTTCCCCGGCGCCGAAAACATCCCGGTAAGTTCTCATGCACTGGAACTGGAATGCGATATCCTGATCCCTGCCGCATTGGAAGCAGTAATACATAGTGGTAATGCTGCCAACATTAAAGCTAAGATCGTAGGTGAAGCGGCTAATGGTCCTTTGACTCCTGATGCCGACGTGATCCTGAACAAAAAAGGTGTCATCGTAGTTCCGGATATGTACCTGAATGCAGGTGGTGTTACCGTATCTTACTTCGAGTGGTTGAAAAACCTGAGCCACGTACGTTATGGCCGTCTGGAAAAACGTTTCAGCGAAAATATGTACGGCGAGATCGTTCACGCTATGGAAAGCATGACTGGTAAACGCGTTACTGAAATGGAGCGCAAAGTATTGCTGCACGGTCCTGATGAAGTAGACCTGGTATACTCCGGCCTGGAAGATACGATGATCACTTCTTACCACGAGATCCGCGAAGCGTTGAAATCCCATTCCGGCGTAGAAGATATGCGTACTGCTGCTTTCATCTGCTCTATCAACAAAGTAGGTGTGGCTTACGAAGAACTGGGTATCTTCCCATAATCTTAGTATCAGATATATTCCCGAAAGGCGCACTCCGGTGCGCTTTTTTTATACCTGCATAAAGGGGGAGGGACAAAACAGGAAACTGCACCTTAAGCACTTTGATCCTGTTATATTTTTTTGCACTAAATATTTTATGCTCATCTTTTGTTACCTTGCCCCTATAGAGCGACTTCGTTTTCCAGTCTGTAGAAGAGATGCAAGCAGAATTTATACCGATACACGATTTTACCAGGACCGGGAAAGACAGTCTTTATTTCCGTCATATCCCGCTCAACCAACGATCGGATTATGATATCTCACAAGCGCACCGGCACAGCTATTACGAAATATTCCTCTTTGCCAAGGGCGGCGGCACGCACGAGATCGATTTTGAAGTATACTCCATAACCGATCAAAGTGTTCATTTTGTTTCGCCCGGCCAGGTACACAAAGTGCGGCGGGAACCCGATTCTTACGGCTCCATCCTGCTCTTTTCCAAAGATTTTTATCACTTTGGCGCCAAAGCCGACCTTTCTCTTTTCGAGTACCCTTTTCTCAATACCCAGACCCAGGGATTGCCGACCCTGAATATACCGGCCACAGAGCAGTTTGAAGAATTACAGGCGCTCTCTTCGGCCATGGGCCGGGAAAAGGACATCAGCAATGTGTCCAGCATCGAGGTGATCCGTACCTACCTGCATATCTTTCTCCTGAAATGCAAGCAGTTTTCGGAAAAGCCGGAAAGGACCGTTAAAGAAGATACTTTGCTGTTCAGTAAAATAAAACAATTACTGGAGCATCATTACAGGGAAGAGCATTATCCCATGTTCTATGCCAACACCCTTGCCTTATCATTCAAAAAGCTGAATGAATTGTGCAAAGCACATTGCGGCATTACCATGAACAACCTCATCAAAGACCGGCTTATACTGGAAGCCAAAAGGCTGCTGCTGCATTCCGAGTACAACATCAAGGAGATCAGTTATTTCCTGGGCTTTGAGGACCCCGCTTATTTCAACCGTTTTTTCCGGAAATACATGCAGATGTCGGCCGGACAATTCCGGCATACGGCATCTTAATTCAATCAGAGGTAAACAAATGTATGATGCTTGTGGCCCTATTGCCGGAAGAAGATTTCGGTAGCGCCATAGCCATATCGGGGGCTCCAGTCGTGCTGGAAAAACTCGACCTCCCGTACCGTATGCAGGATGGCGTGTATCTCTTCTTTCAATCTCCCTTTACCTACGCCATGGATCACCACGAGCGACTGCTGGTGGTTGCGGATGGCTTCGTCCAGGGCATCTTCAAAAGCTTCGAGTTGTATGGTCAGCATTTCAAAATTGCTGAGCCCCGCCGTATGTGGCACCAGTTGCTCGATGTGGAGGTCAATCTCGGAGCGGGGCTTTTCCTTTTTCTCCGTTTTTAAAGCAGTAACGATAGAACCGATCGATTCTTTCAGTATCTGCTTTTGTTCGGGGAAGCTATCGGGGGGCAAAGGAAAATCTTCGGCCAGTCGGATATGGAACATGGGATTATTTTCACGCTGGCTATAGCTTATATATTCGAAAAGCCTTTTGGGCTTGATGCGCAGCGTATCCCTCAGGCAGCCTGGCTGCTTAATGCCTTTCTGTTCGATAAGATAAGAAAAACGAGGCTGCTCATGCATCTCCATAAAGGGGATATCGTGCAGGTAAAAATGCGAAAAGGGTTGCAGCTCTGTTTTATGCGAAAAGAGAGACCCGGCGCCATTGAGGCATTCGTAATGCAGGGTTAGCTGGTGGGCCGTTTGGTTAATGAAATAAGCTTTGAGCTTGTCTACAATATCTTCAAACTCATCGAAACGGAATACGGGCAGGAAAGAAAGATGGAAGCCGGAGGCCACGCCATGGCCAATTCCCCTGACTTTATTTTCTACAGGCAGATCGTCAACATTGCGGACGGGTCGTGACGTCGCTTTCTTTTTATCAGTAAACCATTTGAGATAAGGATGATCTACTTCGTCGAGGAACACGGGAAAATGTGTCCCGCCTACCTCTACTTCTATCATTTCCTTATTGACGAAATCGACCACCCTGCCTTCTTCGCCGGTGCGCTTCAGCAATACTATATCCCCAATAGAAAATTTCATGACCGGTGTTTCGCCCTTTAAAGCCTTTGAACAAAAGGCTGTCCCATGCAGCAATACAAATTTCGGAACAAAATTTTAATTCAAGATGAATTTTAATTTTTAATTACCTTTGTGCCGCATTAGAAAAGGGAATCCGGTGCAAATCCGGAACAGTACCCGCTGCTGTAAGTTCGTTTTTATGTTGCTCCCACCCCATGCCACTGCCCCCGAGGCGGGAAGGCCGGAAGCAACCGGACAAGTCAGAAGACCTCCTAAAGCATAGTAACAGGATCAGTAGCTTTCGGGAATAAAAGCGAGGATACGAAATGCCTTTTGCCCATACCTGGTATGGGGTGTATTTTCATTCCTTCGGTTATATTCCCGGTACAAAGCTGCAACACAAATGTTGTAAATTATTCTATCGATATGACCTACAAATTACCCTTTATTCTTGCAGCAGCCGCCCTGCTCGGCGTTGGTTCCTTAAAAGCGCAGACCGTTGCCACTTTCGACGATCTTACGCTCGCAGGTACAGATACTTCCTTCCTGGAAATGATACCAGCCGTAGATGGCACCTATCCTTTTACCACAGGCAACGCCAAATTTTATGGCAAGATCGATTATGGCGGAGGATACCAGGCGCAGTTCAACTACTCCAACCGGACCGATACTGTTACCCCCGGCTATTCCAACCAATGGGCGGCGATCACCGGCAAGGGCGTTGATAACTCGGCCAATTACGGTATCGTTTATTCCGAATCGGACATGAGCAATTTTTACCAAAGCGTGCCCACCGGCCCCAAACTTACCGGCGCCGCCGCAGGCAATAAAGTAGCAGGCGTATATGTAACCAATACTACCGTTGCCTACCGTTGGATCAAAAGTAATTATGTCAATGGCAACTGGTACAAACTAACCGTAAGAGGCTACCTCAACAATGTAAGGACCGCCGATAGTGTAGTGGTAACCCTGGCCAATTATAGCGCCACGGATACATCGGTGCTCAATACCTGGCAATGGGTCAACCTGCAGTCCTTAGGCAATGTGGACAGCCTTACTTTCCAGACCACTTCTTCGGTAAGCATTACCCCTTATTACTTTGCCCTCGATAACCTGACCACGCTTGACGGCGTTTGTCCCAGGGCGCACAATATCGCGGCTACCAGTGTGAATGAGAACAGTGCTACCGTTACCTGGACCAATAGCATCACCGGCGTCACTCCCGGCTACGAAGTAGCGATCGACCAGTCGGCAACGCTGGCCCCGACAGCTACTGCCAGTACCGTTACCGCACCTACCTACAGCAAAAGCGGCCTGGCTGCCAATACGCTGTATTATGTACACGTTCGTACGGCTTGCGAAGGAGGTACCTTCTCTGCGTGGGATACCGCCTCTTTCAAAACCTTACAGGGAACCGGTATCTTCCAGGCACAGCGCAATGCACTCCAGGTGAGCATTAGCCCCAACCCGGCTACCGATATACTGAGCCTGCATACCAACCTTGCCGTGAATGCTACTATATATGGTATTGAAGGTAAGGAGCTGTTACAGGTAACTAATGCGCGGCAGATCAATATCGCTTCTTTACCAGCAGGTGTTTACCTGATCAAAGTGACGGATAAAGCAGGCAGCGGCAAACAGACAACATTGAGATTTACAAAGCAACGCTAGCCAAACACCAAAATGGGACCCGCAACAATACGCTTTGCGGGTTCCTATTTTTATCAACCGTATTTTTGCCGATATGAAGAAAGCATTTACTATTCTAGCCCTTGCAGCCGGGTTTATTTTTTCTGACGCGACCGCCCAGTATGCCCCGCAAGTGCCCTTGCCCGGCAACGAAGGCATTCCCGAATCCAGCCCCTCGTTCAAAGAGTGGATATCGGGCTGTACCCTCCAAAGGGGCTGGCTCGATATCGCCGACAAAAGCCTGGGAAAAGCTACCGTAGGCGTGGAAAGCGATGTGTATGGACCGCCGGGCAGCAATGTGCTCAGCCTTGGCGATAGCGGTGTAGCGGTGCTTACCTTCAACCATTCGATATACAATGGCCCCGGCCCCGATTTTGCCGTTTTTGAGAATGTATTTGCCGACCCGGTAAACGATACCATGGCTTTCCTGGAACTGGCATTTGTGGAAGTCAGCTCGGATGGCGTTAATTTTTTCCGCTTCCCGGCCACCTCGCTTATGCAGGATACCGTGCAAATCGATAATTTCACCTATACCGATGCCCGGCTTTATAACAATCTCGCCGGTAAGTATTTGTCGGCCTATGGAACACCATTCGACCTGGAAGAGCTCAAAGGCATTCCAGGCCTGGATGTAAACAAGGTTACACATGTCCGGATCGTGGATGTGATCGGGACCATCGACCCGCTGTACGCCACCCGGGACAAGGACGGCCGCATCATCAACGCCCCTTATCCTTCGGTATTCGCTTCCGGCGGATTCGACCTCCGTGGCCTGGGCGTGATCAACAGCAATGTGCCTGCTTCGGTCAATCAACTGACCGCCGATCTGCAGATAAGGCTTTATCCTAATCCGGCAACGAATTACCTCGCCATCGAGACCAATGGCAAAACAGGCCTGAACTACCAGGTTACCGATATCAGCGGCAAATCCCTGCTCCAGGGCAGTTTTGTAAAAAATACCCGCATCGCCATCGATGGCCTGGCGCCCGGAATCTACTTTGTACAACTCGACAATGGTAAAGAGCGGTCTGTATCCAAGATCAGGAAACAATGAGTAATCGTATCCTAAACGGCATTAAAAAGTATGGCGCCCTGCTGCTGCTCGCAGCCTTATCGGCTTGTGTAAAAGACAAGCCTGCCGATCCCGTCAATCCTCCGCCACCCGGCGCAGGCAACCGGATGTATATTGCCAATGAGGGAAGCCTGGGCAATGGCAATGCTTCGTTATCGCTCTATGATATCGACCAGGGAAGCGTATTCAACGATGTATTCAGGCAAAAGAACAACCAGCCGCTCGGCGACATCTTTCAAAGCATGCTGATCGACGGCGACCTGCTATACATGGCCATCAACAATTCCGACAAGATCGTTGTGGTGGATAAAAATGATTTTTCGCTTAAAGGCAGCATAAGCGTACCCAAGCCCAGGTATATGCTCTGGGTGAGCGAAGAAAAAATGTATGTGAGCAGCCTGTATTATCCCAGGATCAATATTGTAAATCCCAAAACCATGCAGGTAACGGGAAGCATCACCATTGACTATCCCAATTCCGAGGGAATGACCTTGCACAACGGCAAAGTATATGCCTGTAACTGGGATACAGCATGTCATTATATTTACGAGATCGACCCGGCAACCGATGCCATCACCAACCGTCTCCCCATAGCGGGGGCCGCGGGCCAGCAGGTACTGGTCGATAAGGACCAGAAGCTATGGGTACTCGCCGGTAATGTGTACAAACAGAAAGTGGCGACCATCACCCGTATTGATCCCGTCAGCGGCAGTACGATCAGAAGCTATACGCTTCCTGCCGGCGCCGACATCATGAAGCCTTGCTGGAACCCTACTAAAGATACGCTCTACTACCTGGGTGTGAATTACAACGGTGGTACGGACTATAACGGCGTGTACCGCATGAGCATTGATGCTCCCGTGCTGCCGACCCAGTTATTTATCCAGGCACTGGCTTTGCAATACTATTGGGCGCTGGGCATCGACCCTCGAACCAACCTCATTTACCTGGGCGACCCCAAAGGCTTTATCCAGCAGGGAAATGTAAGCGTGTACCAAACGAACGGCGTCCGATTACAGTCTTTTACAGTAGGGCTGGGCCCCGGTTTTTTCTATTTCGACCGGTAATCCCGCTGATTTCATTTTTTTTACCCGATTTTTTTGAATTTACCCTGTAAATTATATCTTTACGGGAATTATAATTTCAAAAAAACGAATAACATCTTCCATAGCATGAAAAAAATTCTTCAATTGGCTCTTGTATGCGCAGGTATCGGAATATTTGCAGCGGCTACTTCCTGTTCTTCTGCTTATGACGCAACACCAGAGATACCCGGAAGAGATACGATCAAAAATCCGTTGAGGGGCAATTTCACGGCCACTGTCGAAGGCGTCTATTTCGAAGCCAATGCCAAATACGCAAGCGATATTACGGCAAACGGCGTAAGGACCGTTTCGATCTCCGGCGTTATGGACAGCAAAATAAAAGATCCTAAAACCAACCAGACGATTTCGTTAAGCATCACCAATTACAACGGGCCAGGAACTTATCCTATCCAATTGGGTACAGCAGGGGCTTATATCGTGACCGATAAAGGTACGGCTACCTCTTACCTGGCCAAGACCGGCGATACCTCGGCAGTAATCGTTATTACCCAGGACAATCCCAATCTGGAAGGTACCTTCAACTTTGTAGTAGCCCCTGGTGGTATGGGTACTGCCAACAATTACAACATTAACAACGGCGTATTCAGCATTCCTAAATAAGCCATTGACTATAGCCTGGATTATTAACAGGTATATTAACAAGATACCGGCATTCATTCCCGAATGCCGGTTTATTTTTGATTCATGGAAAAAGAAGAATGGGATACCCCCATCCCCATCCCTGAGATAAAGAAAGAGACAAGTATCAAAAAACTCCTGTTGATCCTGCTTTCCGCAGCCATAGGCGCCTTTTTTATATTTTCGGCCTTTACCAAACTCTGGCCTGTTCAATACTTCGAATACATCATCAGCAGTCAACTACACCTGCCGCAGCAGCTTGCCGCCTGGATGGCCCGTTTCTTTATAGGATTGGAAGGTGCATTGGGCATTTTGCTGCTGATTAATGTATATGGCGCCCGGCGCTGGGTCTTAAAAGCCTGTCTCGCCTTACTCCTGGTCTTTTGCGTACACCTGCTGTACCTGCTGATCTCGCAAGGCAACGATGTGAACTGCGGTTGTATGGGTAATATAGCGCCCATGTCGCCAGGCATCTCTTTATTGAAAAATGCCGCGCTCATAGCGGGCTTGCTCCTGCTGATCCGCTGGCATAAGCCGGAAGACGGCCGCGTGCTTAACATAGCGACCTATCCCGTAGCGCTCATTATTATCGCTGTTCCGTTTTTCTTTTTCCCGGTGGAAAAACAATTGAAAATGCCGTTGAGCCAACTGTACACCACAGACAAATCGGAACATCCCGTACTGGAATTAAGAAAAGGCAAACATATCCTGTGCTTCATGAGCCTGAGTTGTACCCATTGCCGCAAGGCAGCAGGCATGATCGCCGAAATGAAGAAAAACAACCCTGCCCTGCCCTTTTACTTTGCCCTGGCCTCCGGCGCCGACAGCACCAGGGCCGAGCGTTTTGCCGATTTCCTGAAAGAGACAAAAGCAAAGGATATACCCTATCACTTCCTGGGTAAAGATGATTTTATAAATATGGTCCAGCTTTCGGGAAGTGATGGTGTACCGGTGATCCTCTGGCTGCAGGATACTACCGTAGTGCGCAAAATGAATGGCAGCGAGCTGAACCAGAAAGAAATCGAAAACTGGATTGCCCAATAAAACGATCCATTCATGAAACCCATAAACATTCTTGCCATTTCGGGCAGTCTTCGTGCCGCATCATCCAATACCACCTTGCTCTCAGCACTGGAAAGGATGATGCCTGCGGAAGTACAGTTTCAATACAGTATAAGCCTGGAGTTAATCCCGGCTTTCAATCCCGACAAAGACCCTATAGATGGGCCGGCAATACCTTCGGTAGCTGCATTCAGGGAACAGATCACTATAGCAGACGGTGTACTGATATGTACACCCGAATATGCATTCGGCGTACCGGGAGCATTAAAGAACGCCCTGGACTGGACCGTATCTTCCGGCAGCCTGAATGAAAAACCGCTGATCGCCGTCAGCGCGTCCCCGCTCCCTACCGGTGGCCGTAATGCACTGGCATCTTTACTGCTTACCTTAAAAGCATTGGGATCGCTTACCGGTGAACAGGCCTCTCTAAGCATTTCTTCCGTGAACAAAATATTTTCGGAGGACGGAAATATCAAAGAGGAAAAAGTACAGGAACAGCTCGCACGACTGCTGGATCATTTCTTTCAAACCATTGCGGCGAAAGCGGTGCAACCCGAATAAGCGCCGGGCCGGGAATACGGAAAGAAATAATTCCCTGTAAATAGTCTTATTTTTACGGCATCGGGACGGCAATCCGGGCTGCCTGTATGTCTACATGCCACCCCGTACAAGCTTCCGGGCTACATGTCGCAATAGTATGCTTAACGGATTGCAGTTGCACACTAATAAAGACCAGTATGAAAAAATTTCTGAAGTTCCTCGGCATCGTTATTTTGCTGGGCCTCATCTTTATCCTTGTCAGCGGTTTATTTATTTCCAGGGAATACCATTTCGAACGCAGTATCAGCATCCAGGCGCCCAGGGAAGAGATATGGAAAAACATCTGCCTCTTTTCCAATTTTGAAAAATGGGACCCCTGGAAAGTAAGGGACAGCAGTATGCTGCGTACGATTACCGGCACCGACGGTACTGTGGGAGCCACCTATTCCTGGAAAGGCAACAAAGCAGTGGGCAGTGGCAGCCAGACCATCAGGACAATCCAACCCTTCGAGCATATTGCTATCGATCTGCAATGCGTCAAACCGTTTGCATTCAAAGCAGCCGTTTTTTACCACCTGGCATCCGAAGGAAAGGCGACTAAAATCACCTGGGGATTCGATAGTAAGACGACTTATCCCTTCAATGCCGTTTCCTATTTTTTTATGGACAGGGATGCCAGGATGGACCAGGTTTTCTCTGCCGGGCTGGCCAATCTTAAGAAGCTTTGCGAAAGCAGCGCCACCATGACCGCTATGAACGATACAAGAACCATAAAAGGCTACAGTCAAGCACCGGCGCAGTTTTCAGGAGTACCTGTTAAAAGATAATGTAAGGAAAATTTCTGAACATTGCTACAGCCGTACATTTTAACAGATTATAAAGTGCATAATTTGTGAAAAAGCAATACAGTAAAGGGTTTCGGGGCAAAATATTTTTTGATAAAAATTTGCATATGTAGAAAAGAGAAGTATATTTGCTATATATCACTGATTATTCACCTATTAATTCACTTAATAAAACTCCAATTATGAACAAAGCAGAATTAGTTGACAAACTTGCTAAAGATGCAGGCCTTACCAAGACACAGGCAAATGACGCTTTAGATTCTTTTACCAATAGCGTTGTAGGCGCTCTTAAAAAAGGAGATCGTGTAACCCTGGTAGGCTTTGGTACCTTTTCTGTTTCCGACCGTTCGGCCCGTAACGGCCGTAACCCGCAAACCGGCGAGGTAATCAAGATCAAAGCACGTAAAGTGCCCCGTTTTAAAGCGGGTAAAGAATTCTCAACCAAAATAGGCGGCAAAAAATAATTACATAAATACTTTTATTGCTGAAACCCACGAAACAATCTCGTGGGTTTTTGTATTTTTGCGTTTTATTCATTTTCATTAAAAACAGATTACCATGGGTAGAGGTGACAATCGCACCAAAAGAGGGAAAATTTCCAGCGGCACTTTCGGCGTTTCCCGTCCTGCTAAAGTTAAAAAGGCAAATGCCCCAAAAGCAGAAAAAGCAGCAAGCAAAAAAGCTAATGCTTAATAAAAAACCTTCCTCACCCGGAAGGTTTTTTGCTTCCTGAAATTTATCTTAAATTTGAGTGGATGCCTATACGCAATACCAGGAAAACACGATAATTTTGTATCGGAACCCGAATCAAAAGACAAGCTTCACTCATGAGAAACCCGCTGTACCGTTTTAAAAATTATATTGAATGGCAGGCCTTTGGCGTTTGCAGTGCTATCGGCGATAAACTGGGTATCGCCACATCCCGTATCCGGCTCTGGTTTATTTATATCTCTTTTCTTACCCTAGGCTCCCCGCTTATCATATATATGATCCTGGCTTTCTGGATGAATATCCGGAATTATATATGGCTCAACAGGCGTAACCCTTTGCGCTGGCGGTAACCTCTTGTGGGTATATGTGCGGGCGCATGCGCCTGCTCCTGCCGTGGATTCTTTTCTTAGTACACAACTTAATTTTCCGGTCATTGCGGGCCTGACCCGCAATCTGCCCCCTCGTTCCTGCGACACACACCAAGGCGTCCATAATGTACTAAAAACCTATTGAGCGGCTTTGTAGGGTAGGAAGCAAATATCAACTTTGTTGGATCAGTTCATCTATAATTAAAACACAATTATTATGAAAAAGACTAAAGTTGTACTGGATCAAAAACTGCTTCTGAGCAAAGTGTCTATTGTACCGCTTACCGTAGCAGAAAAAAATCAGATGATCGGAGGAGCAACTATAACTCCCCATTGCCCTACTGCCAAAACCTGCCCGAACAGCTGTGTTCTTACCTTATGTAATACGCCGGAAACTACTGCATGTCCCCCAACTAACTAATCCAGCGGCCGGCGTATCCGGAGTATAATTTTGTACCACCATCTTCCAAAACGTCTTCACGTAAATAAATAACACCCCTGCCTTGTGATAGTGCAGGGGTGCTTTTGTCTTATTGCATATCCGGCATATTTCCAGAGCCTGGCCCCAAGCATGCGCTGCAATGCGTCTCCTGAAGTTCCCGTTATACCAATATACAGTGTAGTTCGGTATTTATTGGCCATAATGCTGGATACAGTAACCATCCATACTTTATATCCTTTTGTGTTTTTCTGCGGGAAAGATTGCGGGTCAAGCCCGCAATCTTTGACCTACTAGCTCAATAAAGTTAGGCTCATGCCACAGATTAACCAATGATGTGTATAGGCAAACAATTGATGGCTCGAGAGAACGCGATCCACTGCATTATAAACACAGGTTGCGATCAGGAAACAGACAACTACCTGTCAATAACCTTAAATCGTGGTCATACTGAGGTCTCCGAAGGAACCGAAGTATCCCGATCGCTTAGCAATAAAGCACCTGAGATCCCTCATTCCACATGCTACGCAAGCTACATTCGGGATGACCAGCAGGAATGCTTTGCCGTAATTCTAATCTCACCAACCAAGGCAATACATCAAAACAAAAGCTTTAGAAACAATCTGGCTGTCAGTGAAAAACATCAACAGCGGCACTGTTTCCCTGCCATTGCGGATCAGGCCTGCAATGCTACTCCGTCAGGGATTCAGCGGCTCTTTTGTAATTTCTTCTAATACTACGGTGTCCTTGGCAGCTCAATCCCACTCGTATTCATCCTCGACGCGCTTCTTCAACCGTTGAATGAGGTTAAAGGTAGCGGGGCAACGGTGAACGTTCTGGATAAAGGTATCGTTGTACAGATCGAATGGACGTTTGTAGTGATGGGGGAATTCGGCGCAATCCCTCGGCCGTACTTCGTAGATACTGCATTTATCATCTACCAGGAATTGGCAAGGCTGTACTTTATTGACGATGCTGCCACTGTCTTCTTCCTTAAGCAGCCATTTGTCAAAAAAAGCTTTGGGCGTCATCCTGAAATGCGTGGCAATACGCTTGATGTCGGATTTGGTAAATACGGGGGTCATGGTTTTGCAGCAATTGGCACAGGTAGTGCAATCCGTTTCCTTCCATACCTGGGCATCTTCTTCCGTAATGATCCTGGAAAAGCCTTTCGGCACTGTTTCGTCCAGCTTTTTCAGAAAGCCCTCCAGTTCGCCTCTTTTGCGGGCCGCTTTGCGTTTAAATTTTTGAAGATCCATATGTATGCAGCACCGGGGCTGTAGGACAATGATACTAAATTGGCTTTACTTTTTCAAAGGGCTTCCGGGTTCTTTGGCAAAATGATTGAACACCATTTTATCCATCCAGCCGGGGAACAGCTTATTGATCCATACGGTGGCCTTTCCCTGTCCGGTCATGACCACGGTACGTTTTCTTTTTTCGATCCCTTTCCAGATAATGGCAGCACAGGTTTCGGCACTCATCAACTGGTTTTCCTTCAAGGGTGTTTCCTGCTGGGCGCTGCCATTAGCCCCCAGGGCTACGTTGCGGATATTGGAAGCCGTAAAACCGGGAGAAGCCCACATTACATTTACCCCACTGTACAATAGCTCGGTACGCAGGGCCTCCAGGAAACCCTGCATGGCAAATTTGGAAGAAGAATAGCCTGTACGGCCGGGCAATCCCCTGTATCCTGCGATGGAAGAGATACCAGCTATCGTACCTTTTGCCTGCTGCAGATAAGGCAAGGCATACTTGGTGGTATATACCGTACCCCAGAAATTTACATCCATCAACTCTTTCAGGACTTTAAGGTCCAGATCGGCAAAGAGGGCGCGCATGCTCATTCCCGCGTTGTTGATCAGGATATCGATGCCTCCCCAACGTTGCACAATACCTTCTACAAACCGGCGGCAATCTGCTTCAAGCGATACATCGGCCTGCAGCAGCAACAGTTGTTGGCTGCTTGCCGCTTCGGGGAAAGAAGCCTCGAGCCGGGCAAGGTTACGCGCACAGGTGGCTACTTTGGCGCCTGCTGCCAGGGCTGCATCGGCCAGCGCTTTACCGATACCGGAAGAAGCCCCGGTAATGGCTACCACCTTATCTTTCAGGAATAAATTCATATTCCTGCAAAAATACAGTGCGCACTTTAGGAAATGCATATTATTTTTGCACAAAATTCCAGGTAGGAGTCACTTGAGGGCAACACCTGTTTTCAACAACCAATGGCAAATTAAAATTCAATCTATAGTTATGAAAGTAATGATTATCATGGGTTCCAAAACCGACGAAAGCGTAATGCAGGAAAGCCGCAACTGGCTCAACTGGTTTGGCATCGAAAACGAAATGATCGTAGCTTCTGCGCACCGCAATCCCGACAAGGTTCGTGACCTGATGGTGAATGCCCGCAGCAATGGTTTTGGAGCAGTGATTGCCGCTGCTGGTATGGCCGCTGCCCTGCCTGGTGTTTGTGCCGCTTATACCTCTTTACCGGTATTGGGTGTTCCCCTGGATGGTGGCCTTCCCGGTGGTATCGATGCCCTTTATTCTATCGTGCAAATGCCTGCAGGCCTGCCCGTAGGTACCCTGGCCGTAGGTAAAGCCGGCGCCCGTAATGCCGCAGTATTATGCGCCCGTATGTTTGCTTTAAGCGACGAAAAAATTGCAGCAAAAGTAGAAGAATTCAAAGCCCAGGAATATAAGATCTAACCTGGTAAGCTTGTGTAATACGGCCGGCATCCCTTCAAAGGATGCCGGCTTTTTTGTGTACCCTACCCTCAATGATACAGGTATACACTAGGCGCAGCCGAAGGAAGCTTGTACCCCTGCTCAGCCTTCCTGTTCCATCTACAAAACATAGCGCCCTGCTTTTTCATCGCAACATTTTGCCGGTTGGCAGCATTTGGGACAACGCCTGTTCTTTTATTTCGAACATTTGCTTCAGACCAAAGAAACGGCCTCATTTTTTCTTCATTAAATAAACAGTAATGCTTTTCACAAAGACCGCTACGCTTCGTGCTCCTCTTCCCCTGTTGTTCCTGACCCTTGCCCTGCCCCTGCTGTTCTCGTCCTGCAGCAAATCCAATAATAATTCGGATGATTACGTAGGCAACTGGTTCAGGAGTTACGATTTTGAAGGGGTGGCCCGTACAGAGGCGGTATGTTTTACTATTGGCAATTATGCGTACATCAGTACTGGTTACAAAAAAGAAGATACCCGTTTAAACGACTTATGGGTATTTGACCAGGGCACGGGTACCTGGATACAAAAGGCGGATATGCCTGTAGCGGGCCGCAATTCGGCTGTGGCTTTTGCTATCGGCAATAAAGGCTATGTAGGCACAGGTTATGATGGCAGCAATTACCTAAGGGATTTCTGGGAATATGATGTTGCCACTAACAAATGGACGGAAAAGGCGGAGTTTGGCGGCATAGGCCGGTACGGCGCCGTAGCCTTTGCTATCAACGGAAAGGGATACATAGGTACAGGCTTTAACGACAACTATCTTAAAGATTTTTGGGAATACGATCCCGGCAGCGACCAATGGACCCAAAAGGCAAGCCTGGCGGGCACCAAGCGTATGGATGCCGTGGCTTTCGTGGTAGGTAACAATGCTTATGTGGGCACCGGGATCAATAACGGCTCTTATCCCGACGACTTCTGGATGTATGATGCGGCTGCCAATAGCTGGACGCAGAAAAGAAGGATCAGCAATATAAGCGATGACGACTATGACGACGATTACAACATACAGCGGAGTAATGCCTGCACCTTTACCATCGATGGTGTCGTATATCTCGCTACCGGCGAAAAGAGCGGCGTTACCCAGCTTACCTGGGCTTACGACCCTGCATCCGATCTATGGACCCAGATGACCAGCTTTGAAGGTACCACCAGGATAGGCGCTATCGGGTTTTCGCTCAACAACAGGGGGTATATCACCACCGGCAACAACAGCGGTACGCGTTTCGATGATATGTGGGAATTTAATCCTTACGCTGAACAGGTAGACAATGACTAAAGCCCCGTACGGAGTAGCTTTGCTGGCCTTATTACTATCCTCCTGTAATCCCACAGGCAATATAAAGAAAGTGCCTCCCACAGCAACCGCACCCTTGTTCAGGGTACAGACCTTTAAGGTACAGGCGGGATGGGGCTATTCCGTTTTTATCGACGACAAAGAATATATACGGCAACGCTTTATCCCCGCTATCGCAGGCGAAACACCCTTTGCCTCTTCGCAACAGGCTTGGGAAACAGGCAATTATGTAGTGACTAAGCTCAAAAGCAATAGCAACCCTTCACTGAGCAGGAAAGAGCTGCAGCAATTGCATATCCTGCCGGACACTTCCCTGCAACGGGATTAATACCTTAACAAAACAGCTTAGCAGTTATGCGTCAGCGTTTCCAGAATACCTGCACAATTTTATCGGCAATATTCTTTATTGCTACCGGCTTTACCGCCTGCAACAAGGCCACCGTCAACTTCGGGGAAGAAGCACTGACCGATGACCCGAATATCATTTATATCGACTCCATGACCATCGATATGGCTACTTACCAGACCGATTCGTTTTACACGGCCGGCGATACTATTTTTATGGCAGGGCTGCATATCGATTCGCTGCTGGGCAGCTATAGCGCCAATGCCTTTGTGCAATTGGGCCTCCCGGCTGCCAATAATCTCAAAGACCGTAACAACTGCATTTTCGATTCCCTGGTATTGATCATCCGTTTTTATGGCAGCTATTATGGCGATACCACCGAACCTTTTACCCTTAAAGTACACCAGCTTACAGAACAGATGAAGGAGGAAAGCCAGCTGGGCTATAACAACAACAAACTGGCCTACAATGCCAGCCCGCTAGGCGTTACAACCTTTTCCCATCCCAGGCCATCAGCGCGGGAACAGTTCTCTGTACCGCTGTCACAAACGTTGGGGCAACAATTATTCCGCATGCTGAACAAGAATTCGGATACCATCGTGTATGCCGATAAGTTTTACAAATACTTCAACGGGATAGTGCTTAGCGGCGAGGGAGCCAACAAAAGATCGGTTTACTACTTTGCCAATGCCACTGCCGGAAGCAATGCCATTATGCGTTTGTATTACCGGGAAAATGGCGTTACGCCGCAATCTTTATACACCGACTTTCCTATTTCCGCTCCGGGCTTCCAGTTCAACAGTTTTACCTACGATAAGAGCGGTACGGCACTTTCGGTATTTATGCCAAAGAAGAACCAGGTAATACCTGCAGCCAGTATGGGCAACAGGGCTTTTCTGCATGGCAACAGCGGTTTGTTCCCTACCCTCAATATCCCCTCACTATTTTCCATTAAAGAATTGCACCCGTATGTCAAAGTGGTGAAAGCCGAATTGGAAATAACCCCTCCCGGACTGAATTACGGCACCGGTAATTTTTATCCCCTCCCGCCTGCTATAGCGCTCTATACCATGAGTACCGACAATAGGATCAGTACGGTTATCTATGATGCCAACGGCACTTCGGTGCAAACAGGCAACCTGCAGATCGATTACCTCTATCATAAAGACACCCGTTATACCTACGACCTCACCGCTTATATAAACGAGATACTGGATAAAGGAAGAACATCCCAGAAGGCACTGGCGATGATCCCTATAAGCCGCAGCTATGAGTCCAGGCTTATCCTCGACGCACGGCAACACAATAGTTCCGCAAAACTCAAACTATACGTATTAGGCCTGTAATTTATGCTTCCCATGTTGCAACGGTGTTTATTGATCTTGCTTTTATGTTCCGGGACGGCCCGCGGCCTTGCCCAGGACATCACTTCGCCTTACTCAATACTGGGCATAGGCGATATCGAAACTAAGGACTATGGCAAGTTCTTTGGCATGGCCAGCACTACCCTGGCCATGCGCAGCGCTTCTTTTATCAACCTCGGTAATCCTGCATCACTTACGGCTTTGGATGCCCGCATGCTGAATATAGATGTGAACAGCCGCTGGCGTTCCAGCAGTTTCCGGTACCCCATAAACGATTCTTTTACCTCTTCGTATAACGATGCCGCCATCAGGCGCTTGTCGCTTACCTTCAGACCCGGCGACGGATGGGGGTTTTCCTTTGGTATCAAACCTTACAGCACGGTCAATTACCAGATAGAGGAAAAGCTGAACCTCAGCAGCGGCGGCCAGACCAGCATTAATAAAAAAGTATCGGGTAGCGGGGGCATTAACCAGGTCTATCTTGCCAACGGTTTCAAGATCGGGAAAAATTTTTCCATGGGGCTTACGGCCTCTTACCTGTTCGGGTCTTTAACCAGGAATACCTTGTATACTTACGAAAACCTGGGTGTCAATATTGCACGGAATGAGTATGAGGTATTGAAGGGCTTTCAATTACAGGGAGGCATACAATATACCGGGAAAACCGGGGAACACCTTAGCCATACGATCGGCCTTGTGGTGAGTAATCCCACAAAGCTCAAAGGCAGCCTGGAAACGGAATACACTAATAAAGACACCGTACTCCAATCAGCTTCCAAAGACAGCAAAGGCTTTAAGCTTCCCCTGCAATTCGGCATAGGCTATGCGCTGGTGATCGACGATATGATCACGATCGCAGCCGATTACCACCGCTCCGATTGGGAACAGCGTAAACTCGACTATCCCAATGCTTACCTGCACCAGGCACAACGTTTTTCTTTAGGCTTCCAATATGTATCCCAGAAACAGATGCAGGGGCAAATGCGGGAGAAAGTGTTCATCCAGGCCGGCGTTGCTTACGACCAGGGTTATATTGCCATAAAGGGGCAGCAGGTCAACGACCTTTCGGCAACGGTAGGGATCGGCAGCAACCTCAGCCGGCTCATCAACGTGTACCTGGGCCTGGAAGTAGGCAGCAAAGGCAGTACCACTAAAGACCAGATCAGGGAAAGATATACACAGATATCGGCCGGCGTTACGTTGAAAGAATTCTGGCACAACACCCGGAAGATGCGCTTGTACAACTAAAAGCGAACTATTGTACAAGCGTCCGGCTATAACTGTTTTTCATGAGGTAGTGTTTTCTATACGGATGGTATCTACCATCCGTTTCCTGCATTGCCGAAGGCGCGGCCGTATCATCAGGCCCCGGTAAGGCTCTTGACTACTTCGCGGTAAGTATCCCCTACGGCAAGCTCATGGTCCTTGATAAATACACTGTTCTTCCTTACGGCAATAACGCTGTCGATCGACACCAGGTAAGATTTATGGATACGCAGAAAGCGGTTGGCCGGCAGGAGATCTTCCAACGCTTTAATACTCATACGCGCCACTAAAGGCTTTTGCGGCGCACTCTTCAGGTATATTTTTATATAATCCCGTAAGCCTTCTACCCATACTATATCACTATACACTACCTTGACCATGCTGTAGTCGGCATTCAGGAAAAAATAATCGGGGGCCAGGGCCTTGCTATGCTCCTTGGTCTGTATCTCTTTCATACCCTGCCGCAACTGGTGCAGCTCCATTGCCTTATCGCAAGCCTTCATAAAGCGCACCATATCGACCGGCTTGAGCAGGTAGTCCAATACGTTGAGCCGGTAGCCATCCAGGGCATATTGTTTATAGGCGGTGATCAGGATCACCATGGGTTTCTGCTGCAGGCTATCGATCAGTTGCAGCCCCGTCAGCCCCGGCATTTGTATATCAATAAAAACCAGGTCTACCGTATGCTCTTTTAATGCCTTTGTTGCGCTGAAGGCATCTTTGCAGCAAGCTACCAGGTTCAGATAAGGTACTTTGCCAATGTTATCTATAAGCAAGTCCAATGCCAGCGATTCATCATCTACCGCAATACAGTTGATCATTAATGTAGTTTTACATGTAACGTTATACTGAACCAGATATTATTTTCTTCGTCTGTTTCTTTACGTATATCCAATACATGTGCTTCGCCATACAACAGGTTGAGGCGGCGGCTCACATTGGCCAGGCCTATACCCGAAGCGGTATCCTTCAATTCCGCCTCATCTTTATTACACTTATTGTTTACTGTAAATACCAGTTCACCTTCCTCTGCCGCAAGGGAGATATTGATCCTGGGTTCCTTGATAAAGCCTACACCATGCTTGAACGCATTTTCCACGAAGGGGATCAGTAGCATGGGCTCTATCCTGGCTTCGGGCTGTTCCAGGTTTTCCAGTTGCACATCGATCGTTACCTTATCGCCAAAGCGCTGGCGCTGCAGTTCGATATAGCTGTTCAGGTATTCCACTTCCGTTTTCAGCAACACCTTTTCCTCGTTGGCTTCGTACAGCATATAGCGCATCAGTGAGGAAAGCTTGATGATCGTAGGTTCCAGCTCATCGCTTTTCTTACGGGCCAGTGATGTAACATTGTTCAGCACGTTGAACAAAAAATGGGGGCTGACCTGGGAACGCAAAAAAGACAGTTCAGTTTTCAGGTTCTCTTCCTGCTTTTGCATGGCCTGTTTATCGGCCCTGGCTTTGTCGCGCAGCATACGGAACAGGATACCCGCGGCAATAGTCAGGGCATAAGGCGCCAAGCTAAAGGTAAGCGCTCCCAGCGCACTGAAAGAAGTCGTCGTCAGGGGCATGGCACGGGCAGGAAGGGCCGGTACTATATTGGTTATGGAGCCGGTATCGGGTACCAGGGGCATCACCGCCGTGAGCCCGGCGCTGCTGTCGGGGAATGCAGTATCGGTATCGCGCAATTCGGCAATCCTTTCCGTGATTATTCCCGGAGCAGTGGTACGAAAGCGCACGAAGTTTCCTCTTGGCGAAAAAAACACGTTCATGATCGAATCGTGTACCAGGATAACCAGGCAGAACAACGCAACGATGATGATGCTATAGACCAGGTACTTTTTTTTGCTGAAAAAAAACGGGACCAGCAAAAAGGCATTCAGGTAAAAGACAACAACCCAGATGAGCTTAAGCCCTGTATCGACATTGAAAATATCGCTCAGGGAAAAAAGCTTCCACGCCGAAGCGTGATCGATGTAGTTAAAACGGACGAAGTAAGGGAGCAGGAATATAATAAGCCATACCAGCACATGGGCGACTATTTCCAGCCAGATCTTTTTACGATCCCTTTCCGGCATGAGGTTTGCCGGATCATCAGGCCCAGCCGGCGTTTTTTGGTTGAAGCGCATTTGAAAAACAAAAGTATAAATCTCCTTTTCCTACCCTAAAAAATGCTGCCAACAGCCATAATGTTGCGGCAAAACCCTATAATCTACCGCTTAACGCGCACTCATATAGCCCTGCAACAGGATCGTAGCGCTGATCTCATCTACCAGGGCCTTGTTCTGACGGTCTTTCTTACCCAGGCCGCTGTCGATCATAGTTTGAAAAGCCATTTTGGAAGTAAACCGTTCATCGATCAATTGTACTTGTATAGCGGGAAACAGCTTTTGCAATTGTCCGAAGAATTTTTCCACCTTGGGCGTAATGTCGTTATCGCTGCCGTCCAGCCTTTTGGGATGACCCAGGAGGATCAGTTCCACGGGTTCCCGGGTAAAATACTGTTTCAGGTAGTGCACCAGTTGATCGGTATCTACTGTAGTAAGCCCGGAGGCAATAATTTGAAGCGGATCGGTAACGGCAAGCCCAGAGCGCTTTTTACCATAATCGATCGCCAGTATGCGGGCCATATTTCATGTTTTTAAAAGAGAGAAAGGATCAGAACTTCATCACCAGACCAAAGCCCAGGCCGCCCTGCGGTGTAATAACCGGGCGGGCATTAAGGCTGATGTCTTCCGATATATCAAAGCCTTTAAGGTGGGCAAACACCACTGCATCGATTACCTGGAGCGTGTACCCTACCCCTGTAAGTAGAATAGACAGGTCGAGGTTGCGCCGGTAATAGTCCTGCGCGGCGGCAATGGTGGCGATGTCCTGGTATTGCGGAAATTGCGATACAAAATTAGGGTCCTTGCTTTGCCGGCCAGCGTATTCCCTGCGGAAAGCATTGTAGTTTTTCGAATTATCGTTGAGGAAATAGACCGCGGCCCCCACAAGCGCATAGATCACGGGGATTTTCCAGTATTGTTTGTTGTAGAACTGTCCCAGGCCGGGTACTATGGCCGAGAACAATGCTGTTTTCTTAGGGGTAACAAAAGGCGTAGTATCGGCAGCATCCGTTATGCCTACAGGCGGCAGCGAAGCCGGCGCAAAGGCAGTGTCATGCTGCTTTACGGCCGTATCGGCCGGCTGTTGCGCATACACCCCCGGAATACAAAATGACAATAAAAAAACTAAGAAAATGATGCTCTTCATACGGTGGTACAAAAACGTTCCGGCCGCAAAAATATTGCATTTAGGCCGAATGGCAGGCAATAAGCAGGTTTACTTATCCATAGGCAATTGGATGGTATAGCTTTTACCGGCTTTTATCGTGAGCTTGCGGTCGCGCAGCCAGGGATTCAGTATCTTGAGCATTTTGTAATTGGTACCCTGGTCCTGTGCAAATTGTGCCAGGTTAGGGACCGACTCGGTAAGGGTCATGCTGCGGGTAGGTACCGGCTGGTAAGCATCCGAACCGGGAACGATATAGCCGAATTGATTGGCATTGCCCAACAGGTGCTTTAAAGCCAGGATACGGAACACATAACGGTTAGTTTCTTCGGGCAACAGCAGATCGTAGTAGCTTCCCGACATCTGGAAGGTGCTTTGATTGCTGAAACCCGCCATACCGCAATTGTAAGAGGCCGCAGCAGCCGTCCAGCTTCCGAATTTGCCATAAGCTTCCTTGAGGTATTTGCAGGCGGCATCCGTCGATTTTTCCAGGTTGTAGCGTTCGTCTATTTCCTCCGTTATTTCAAGTCCGTAACGGGTGCCTGTTTCACGCATAAACTGCCAGTAGCCTACAGCGCCTGCGGGCGAGGTAGGGTTTTGTAACGAGCTTTCCGCTACGCAGAGGTATTTGAAATCGTCGGAAAGGCCATTTTCCTTCAGTTTTTTTTCAATAACCGGGAATACGCGGCTGCTCAGCTTCAGAATATACAGCGTAGAGCCATGCATATAATAATTCATCAGCAATTCGCGGTCCAGCCGCTCCCTGATCTCCCAGCGTTCCAGGGGCACCTTTTCCCCGGCGAAGCTCATACTTTTGGGGAGTGGCGTGGAGTACCATTTGTATTGCAGCCTGCCGTCCTCCATCACTTCTACCGGTGTATCCTTATCTCCTTTATTGAAAGCAAGGCCTGCCACAAAAGTAGCCCCGAGCAATATGCCCAGCCCCAAAGCCCTGACGATTTTTTTATCCATGATCTATCATTTTGTAGTACTGCATCTGACTATCCCGATAAAAGAAACCTTAGCACTATTTACCTCCTCCACGTTGCTGAGCTTGTCGAAGCACCATTGTAACGCCGTCCTTTCGACAGGCTCAAGGACCGGAAGGGGCTTGTTTCCTATATCGGAATAGTCAGTATACTGCAATTTAAGGATTTAAAGGGAGGGAACCGTGTCTGTGCTCATTTTTTTCGGAGTGGCCTGTAGCCAAAAGGCCCGTCCTCGCAATGAGGACGGGCCTTTTGGCTATTACTGTTGCAGTTTATTATTCCATTTCAAATTTATACCCCACCCCTTTTACGGTAGTGATCACATCGATACCCAGCTTCTGGCGTATTTTGCGGATGTGCACATCGATGGTACGGTCGCCCACGATTACTTCGGTGCCCCATACTTTCTGCAGGATCTCGTTGCGCAGGAATACACGGCCGGGCTTGGAAGCCAGAAGATTCAGCAGTTCAAATTCTTTCTTGGCCAGGATAATTTCTTCTCCTTTATAGCTTACCGTAAATTTGTATTTGTTGATCTCCAGGTCGCCGAATACGATCTTGTTGCCTTGTTCTTCATCTTTCTTCACACGACGCAAGGCAGTACGTAAGCGGGTCAGCAGCAGTTCCGGTTTGATCGGTTTCGCAATGTAGTCGTCAGCCCCCAGTTTCAGTCCTTCGATCTCAGATTTTTCGTCGCTCAATGCCGTCAGGAAAATGATAATTGTACTATCCAGTTCCGGGTTGCGGCGCAATTGCTGGATCGTTTGCAGTCCATCCTTTTCGGGCATCATAATGTCGAGCAGGATCAGGTCTGGATTAAATACTTCCGCTTTCCTGATAGCTTCGTCGCCATTGTAAGCAGTAGCGGTTTCGTAACCAGCCTGTTTCAAGTTGTAGTTGATGAATTCTACAATATCCTGTTCATCATCAACTACCAGAATTTTTCCAAAATTGGATTCCATATTACGGTTTTGAATTCGAGTGCAATATTAGAGTAAGTTAAAAGAAAAATAACATTACGAAATTGTTAATTGTACCTACACCAAAATGCTTGTAAGTCAAGCTGTTCCTGGGTTTGCAGGTGGTGGCAATACCTCGTTGATCTCCGATCCGCTGATCTCGATCTGCGTAGGATAAGCAAATCCCTTAGCATGCTGATACATAGCCTCGTACACGCCGAAATAAACCTGTTGCCGTACTTTTCCGAAATCTGTCTCAGGATTTACGTTGACAAAATAAATGACCTGGATATTTACCGATGAATCCCCGAAGCTTTCCAGTTGTACCACAGGCGTACCCGTAGTACCTTCCGTTTTCAGCAACACGTTGCGGATCTCTTTCATCGCGTTTTCGAGCGAAGTCCTGGAAAGCCCGTAAACCGCGCCTACACTGAATACCACCCTTCTTATCCCTCTCTCGGAAAAATTTTCGAGATGATTGTCGATCAGTTGACGGTTAGGAATCGAAATAATGGATTTGTCAAAAGAACGGATGCGGGTACTGCGGAATCCTACCTTTTCGATATGACCTTCTACCCCGTCTATTTTTACCCAATCCCCTATGGTAAAAGGCTTATCGATCATGACCATAAATGAGGCCAGGAGGTTTTCCAGGCTTTCCTTAGCGGCAAAGGCGATGGCAATACCCCCTACACCCAAACCGGCCACCAGGGCAGCCACATTGACGTGGAATACTGCGCCCAATACCGATAAGGCACCAAAAACCCAGACCACGACCTTAAGTACATCTTTGAGCAGGGGTAATATCTGTTGCCTTTCCCGGTCGTCGCGCTCCTTGGCTTTATTGACCAATACCAGGAAAATAAAATCCAGGACCCTGGAAACCAGCAATGCCAGGTAAAACAACAGGAAGAGAAAAAACAGGTGATCGACCAGGTCCATAAGGGTAACCAGGGTCTTGGCGACCTCCTGACCTGCTTCCTTTACCGGTTTAAGCCTCTTGAACAGGATCATTTTATCCAGCGAAACGCTGAGCTGGTAAAAGGCGATATAAAAAAATACGGTAACGATAAGCCCTTCGATGGGCCGTAATACCAGCCCTTTGAATTGCTGACCATAATAATCGGCCGAGAATTTCCGGAATACGGTAAAGAACAACCGGGTAAAAATGGAAGAGATATAACGCTTGAGCAATAATGCCAGCAGCAATATGATAACAAAGCGGAGGTACACCTCTACCGTATTACCGAAATAGACTTGTTGCAGAAAATCCAGATTCAAATGTAGGCAGTTTGTTTACTGCAAAATAAGGAGAAAAATAGTCTTACAAGGGTTTTAGGGCAACATAGTATATGATAGGCCGGGCCTGTTTCTGCTAAAAGCGGCTACCACAATACCTTTCAGCCCTCGGCCGGTTTATTTCATCGTAAAGGTCAAATTACCCAATGACCGGGCAACACTGTCCGGGCCAAAGCATACGATGTGCTCCAGGATCACCTGGTCTCCTGGTTGAAGGGCAGCCATCAGTTGGCTGCATTCACCGGCAAAAGTGTTGCCGGTAATATCTGCAGTGCCCGTAATTGCCCCTTTCCTTACTGTCTTAAAAGTAAACCGGGTTACTTTAGGCGCCAGGTCCACCTCGCAATAGGGAACAAGCACGCTTACTCCTAACTGTGCCTGGAACCGGTTCAATGCGATATAACCTCCGCTCCGCCCGCCTACTACGGCTTTCGGATCGGCTATAAACTTTGCCCTGAGGGTTTGGGTGCCTATCACCTGGCGCTTACCACCCTTTTGCGTGGCCACCTCCAGGTTCACTACACCGGATTCCGTTGCTGTGTACATATATTTACAGCCGGATACTTTTTTTAAGGTGCCCTTATCCGCACTTACAGAAAGCGCGTCACAGCCGCAGTCGCCCGAAACTATAGTGAGGGGATTATCTATCCCGATATAGACCAGGTTCATTTTATCGGCCCGCACCACGAAGTCCTGGGCAAACGACAACACAGGCATAGCGGATAAGGCCAGTATCAAGAGATATTTCATGGTGCTTATTTTGTAATGTTTACAGAGAAAGATTCGAGCGCTATTTCCTTTTGATCCGGCTTAAGACACATGATATCGTCAAAAACTATCGTATCGCCGGGCAGCACCTGCGCGATCACCGTTTTCGCCTGTAGCTCGAATACATTATTGTTGTTCTGCACGCTTGCATATACCTTCCCGTCCCTGATCACATTCATTTGGAAAGAGGTAACCTTGAAGTGTACATCAAAATCAAAGCCATCTAATTTGGCAATCACCCCCATCTGGGCCTTGAATATATTAAGGGGAACATCGCCATCGCGCTTGCCCGCCAATGCTGCCACCGGCAAGGGCAAAGGTTTTACACGATAAGTGATTTTTCCCACATCGGTATAGCCATTGCCCGCCTTCCGGCTCAGGGTAAAAACCGCAGTACCTGGCTTATTACTGTTAAAGATATAAGTGCAGTCGTTTGGACCTTTCCGGAGCTGCCCGTTATCGACGCTCAGCTTCAGGTTCTTGCAACTGCAATTTTCCAGGCCTATAGTAATGGGGTTATCCACTGTTTCGTAAGTCACATGTACCCGGTCCGCATCTACCGCGACGCCCTGCCCGGAAGCAGCTATCGTACCGGCCAGCAGAAGGTTACTTAAAAGCAATAGTTGTTTCATGTTGAAAATTTCCGGAAACAATTTACGAAAATCCTCTAATGAAACAACTATATATTTAAAGATAATACCAGGTTTAAATAGACACGTTGAAGTCCCTTAAAGCATCGTTCAGACTGGTTTTGAGGTCGGTGCTTTCTTTACGTTTACCGATGATGAGGGCACAGCCTACGCCGTATTCACCGGCAGGAAACTTCTTGGTATAACTGCCGGGGATCACCACGCTGCGGGAAGGCACGATGCCTTTGTATTCTACAGGCTCATCGCCGCTCACATCAATGATCTTGGTAGATTGCGTCAATACTACATTGGCCCCCAGCACTGCTTCTTTTTCTACCCGCACACCTTCTACCACGATACAACGGGAACCGATAAAGCAACCGTCCTCGATAATCACAGGCGCCGCCTGCAAGGGTTCCAACACACCGCCTATGCCTACGCCGCCACTCAGGTGTACCTCTTTTCCTATCTGCGCACAACTGCCTACCGTAGCCCAGGTATCGACCATCGTACCTTCGCCCACATAAGCGCCGATATTGACATAGGAAGGCATCAATACTACGTTGCGGGCGATGTAGGCGCCATAGCGGGCTACCGCATGGGGTACGGCACGCACACCCAGTTCGGCATAGTTCTTTTTCAGCTCCATCTTATCGTAAAACTCGAACGGAGGCAGGTCCCAGGTTTTCATTTTCTGAATACCGAAGTAAAGCAGGATAGCCTGTTTAACCCATTGCTGTACCTGCCAGCCGCCATCCTGCGGTACCGCTACGCGCAGTATGCCTTTATCCACCTGGTCTACCACTGCCCGTATGGCATCCTGGTATTGGGGTTGGGTCAATAAATCCCTGTTGGCATAAGCTTCTTCAATAAGTTGTTGGTAGGTATCCATTATTTAGTGTACTTGTTTTTGTTTTATTAAAAAAAAGACGGTACCACTACCGTCTCTGTTTTCTTGCAGCAAACCGGGAAGTTTATTGGCTTACGGTTTTCTGCTCAATACGTTTTTCGTAGTCTTTGCCCTGGAAAATACGGTGTACGTATATTCCCGGTACGTGGATAAAGTTAGGGTCCAAAGTACCGGCAGGTACCAGCTCTTCTACTTCTACGATCGATATTTTACCGGCCATCGCCATCACGCTGTTGAAATTACGCGCCGTTTTATTGAAAATAAGGTTGCCGGCAGTATCTCCTTTCCAGGCTTTCACAATGGAGAAGTCTGCGTCGAAAGCCTCTTCGATCAGGTAATCCTTTCCCTTAAAGTTGCGCACTTCCTTGCCTTCGGCCACTTCGGTACCTACACCGGCAGGGGTAAATATGGCCGGAAAGCCATAAGCGGCAGCCATACAACGGGTAGCCAGGGTGCCTTGCGGCACCAGGTCCACTTCCAGTTCGCCACTCAGCAATTGCCGTTCAAATTCCGCATTTTCGCCTACGTAAGATGCGATCATCTTCTTTACCTGCTTGGTTTGCAGCATCAGTCCGATGCCAAAATCATCGACACCGGCATTGTTGGAGATACAGGTAAGGTCTTTAACTCCTTTTTTGATCAAAGCAGTAATACAATTTTCGGGTATGCCGCATAATCCAAACCCTCCGAGCATGATCACAGCGCCATCCTGTATATCTTTTATGGCTTCTTCGGCATTGGCTACCACTTTATTGAATCCCATAGAATCGTTTTTAAATTTAGGGCTTAAAGGTAAAGCATAAACCGTTATTTTAAAAAGAAGAAATCGCAAAGCGCAATTAAAAGGGAGGGAGCTGATAATAATTTAGTGAAAAATCAGTTTAATTGAGGGTAAAAATTCCTGTTTAACCAAAATTCAACAAAGCAATCGCTTATCTTTGCAAGCTATGTTTCGTATCACGGTATTCGTACTTCTAATGGCTGCGGCCGCAATGCCCGCAGTGGCGCAGGTCCAGGTAGCCAATAAAATTATAGGTCAGGTAGGTAATAAGATCATCCTGCAATCCGATCTCAATGAACTGTTCAACCAGGAAAAACAAGGGAAACCCAACCTTGCCGAAGATGCTAAATGTGGCATGTTCTATAACTTGCTGGCCCAGCAGATCCTGATCGAACAGGCAGGCAGGGATAGTGTGATCGTAACCGACGAAGAAGTATCCAGTATCCTGGACAACAGGATCAGGGCAATGATGCAGCAATACGGCAGCAAAGAAGCGTTCGAAGAAGCCAACGGCGGACGGACGATCTACCAGTTAAAAGAGGAATACCGTTCCTTTTTCAAAGATAAAACGGTTGCCGACAAGATGCAGTCCCAGATCATGGATAAAGTGAAAGTAACTCCCCAGGAGATCAATGCCTTTTATCAATCCTTGCCCCAGGACAGCATGCCCCCCTTCCCGGCTACGGTCGAGATGGGACAGATCGTGATTAAGCCTGCGGTAGATCCTGAAGTAGATCAATTGGCTAAGGAAAAGCTGGAGGGTATCCGCAAAGAGATCGTAGATAATGGTAAGAGCTTTGCCACTATGGCCGGTATTTACAGCATGGACGGCACCAAAGACAATGGCGGTGAAATGGATATTACCCGTAAAGAAGTGGATCCGCAGTTTGCCTCCGCAGCTTACCGCCTGCAACCGGGAGAAATATCACCGGTGATCAAATCCAAATTCGGCTATCACATTATACAGATGGTGCGCCGTATGGGCGAAGAAGCCAAGGTGCGTCATATCATCATTGTACCGGAGGTAACCAATGTGGACCTGCAAAAAGGCATCAAAAAGCTGGATAGTGTACGGGCTGACCTGGTGAGCGGCAAGCTCAGCTTTGCCGAAGCCGTAGGTAAATACAGCACCGACGAACAATCGAAAATGACCGGTGGTATGGTGTATGATAACAATACCAGCAGCCCGATACTCGCTATTGACGGCCTGGACAGGGAAATGGCACAGGTAGTAGGCGAACTTAAGGTGGGTGAATATTCGCAGCCGCAGATCTTCGTCGAAAACCCGAACACCGGTTCCAGGGCCACACGTATCCTCTACATGAAAAACCGTACCGATCCGCACTTGTTGAACCTGAAAGACGATTACGGTAAGATACAACAGGTGGCTTTGTCCAAAAAGCAATCGGAGTACATCCATAAATGGATCAATGAGCGCATCGGGACTTATTATGTCAAAATCGCCCCTGAATACCAGAATTGCGAAGAATTGAAAGAATGGGTAAAAGTATCAGCCAGTGCCGGTAAATAAATAAGCCATTTCCAATAAAGAAAAGGAAAGCTACTCTGTATGAGTAGCTTTCCTTTTTTATAGCTATACCCTTCTTCCCTTCTGTAACAGGATAGACAAAAGAAAATTGCCCCAATATCTCATTCATAAAATACCGGTTTACCTACAGTTATAAATCCTGAGAAACAGGTATTCCCTGCGCTTATGCCGCTGCTTAACTTTGTTATAGTCTGTATTCCGGATAGACTTGACTTGCTGAACAATCTCCCCGAGGCATTGCTGCAGCTAAAGAAAGGGGGGAACAAAACAAACACAACATTTAAAGTAATGAAAAAGAAAAGCATTGATCTAAAGAAGAAGCTCGTACTGGGCAAAGAAACATTAGGCTCATTAAGCAAGAAAGAACAAGGAAATGTAGCTGGCGGCGCCGGAACAGTAACGCAGAGAACCTGCCCGCGGCAGCATACGGCCTTTGTGAGTTGTGAAGGCGCTTAATAAGCTATCCGTAAAATGGGACATTTAAAGTTCCCCGGCCTTTTGAAGGCCGGGGAACTTTATTTAAACAAGCACCTTGTCGCTTTTACTGTATCACCAGCAACCGGGACTGGAGCTTTCCGCTCTTGGCACCGCTTATGCTGACAGTATAGGAGCCTGCAGCCAGTTGCGGCAACGCAATTTTTGCCAGGCCGGCTTTATCCCCTTTGTACAGGTTAGCAATATGTCTTCCAGCCATATCGGTAAGCACTACCTCAAAGACATTTTCCTCGCCGGAATTACCTTCCAGCACAATGGAAACGGACTCATGAGCCGGGTTAGGCACTACGTTAAACCGGGGAAGCTCTGTAGTCGCTGTCTCGATACCGGTAGGCTTAAACACGCCTGTTCCGCGGCAATCGACAATATAGTCTGGGTTGAAATCGGTTTCCGTTTCGGAAAAAGCGATGGCCTCGGCAAAATCGGAATTGATCCTGTCACCCGGCACACTTTCATAAGTATCGTAAGTGATGCCCGACAGTGTATATTTATAGTCATAAGGGCAATCGTTCATCATCCTGCCAAACGGGTTGGTACGGATGGTTTTCATATTGAGCTTATTGTAGCCGCTGGGATTCCAGATGGGCGAAGAAAGGAAGATATCGTTGGTCCAGTCAAATCCCCTTATGGTATTCCTGGGACTCCAGGCCAGGTGGCTGTTGAAGCCGCCCAGATCGTAATAGTTATTAGGATAGGTACTTCTGTTTCCTGTGCCTTCGGTGGAAAGGATAATGCTCCAGAAATTACAGCCCACATTCAGACTGCCGGTCGAATAATCGGGCCTGATCTCAGTCAGGAAGGGATTGATGTTATCCATCGAGGTAAGATAGGTAGGGTTTGGTCCTTGCCAATAGCGGTCGGTTTCGATACCATTCAGCAGGAACCAGCCGGGATTGTTGCCTTTCTCCACACCTATGCCCCAGGCATAGTCAAAGCCGGGGCCGCGGAAACGATTGCGCCTGGTACCGGGGATCCGTGCCTGCGGATCTATATAGGTAATGGTAAAGAACTGGAGGAAGGGGTTGGGATCGGGATAAGAACCCACATAGGTATTACCAAACACAAAATATCCACCGGAGCCCAGGTCTTCCACGATATCGTTGCCGTATTCGCAGGCAGTCATCCTATCAGGGCTGGGCCAGCCGCCGTATACCGGCCTGAATTCGCTGAAAGGCACATCCGAAAGCGTATTGAGATCCTTGTCCAGGAACAACGAAAGTGTAGCACAGTAATAGCCTTCGCTCATCCAGTCCCAGTTGGGCGGCGGGTTGTTGGTATAAAAAGCGCTGCAGCTACCCGTCACGAAAATATCACCGTTGCTCATCAGCTTCATCCGCGTAGCCATATCATAATCGTACTGACGGCCGGGATAGTCGTAGTTGAAGGTCTGCGAATTCACCACGTTATTACCACCGAGGTCAAACCGGACTACAAATATCTCTTTGTCTGTACGGGCATCGGGTACCGGCGTGGCCAGCGGCGTAGTGTATCCGCAGATGTACAGGTCTTTTCCCACTAACAAGGTGCTCATAGGGTGCAGGTCGAACCGGTTGTTCCTGTCACGGACAATGAAGCTGTTACGCAGGTTGCCCCGGTCGTCCATCCGTAATATCTCGATATTGGTTTCATCGGTTCCGTTCATAAGGTCCCTTCGTGATGCTATCACCACGATATCATCCGGCTTGTTTTCGACATAATGCACGCCTACGGCTCTTTCATCAAAACCCGGATCATCGAAATGACGGTTCACTATAGTATTCCCGATCACGCCCGGGAAATTTTCGGTGATCATCATGTTGATGCTGTTGTCGTCGCCACCGGCAGGATCAAATACTGTCCCGGCCATTAAAACGAATTCTCTTTCCGGTATTTTGTCTATCGCATAATTTTTCACATCAAAGGACCGGTAGGCATGTGTACGTTCTTCGGTGGTCTGCCCCGATACCGTTAAAGTGCCAGCCAGCAGCAAGGCGGCCGCATACCCTGTCCCCTTGAGCAACCCATGTAAAGCGTTGTGTTCCATAAAATAGTTTTGAATGTTTCCATTAAACTAAATCAAAATGGAGGCACACGCTCATACCAATGTATAACTATGTACCTGGAAGCATAGCCCTGCTGTTAGCTTGTATAATAATGCAGGCAGCAAATAAGTTGCTGCCTGCAAGGTATGACGTAAGAGATGTGTACATGAGATCCGGCTGACTCCGAGAAAACTACCTTCTTTTTCTGTTCAGGAAGGCTGCCGCGCTTTTTTTAATGTATTCCAGGAATTCGTATTCGGTCCAGGCCTTTACCTGGTCGTATTCGGGACGGTAATACCGCCTGTAATCTTCCATATCGGTACTGTCTATCTTACCTATCTTAGCAATCAATTTGGCATTGAATACAAAGTCTACATATTTCTCCTTTTCAAAATAATCGTAGCGCTTCTGGAAAGCCCATATCTGCCGGTTTCTTTTGCTGAGCGCATCGAAAGGATGCTGGATCACATCCAGGCCATCCAGGGTATAATGATCGATAGCCCATTTATAGGTTTCTCTTCTTTCCAGGCTATCCAGGTGGTAATTGCTACCCCTGATTTCCACTTCGTCCAGGTCAAAGGCCCCTTCCTTCATGGCAATATTGTAGAAAGGAAGCTGCTGGGATTCTATACGGATACGGGCTATTTTATAACCGATCCTCCGGCATTCGATAAGATGTCCTTTTTCTACGTTAAGCGTAAAGCTGCCGGTACTGTCGGTGGTCAGGCCTATTTCAGTAAAAGTATTGACGATATTGACGTTAGCCATAGGCTTGTTGGTCTTAAAATCATATACTTTTCCTTTCATCACCAATGCCTGTGCGGCACTGAAAGTAAACAAGAAAATACCGGCAAAGGCAAGAAAACGGAGAATAGATACCATGTGGGCTAAGGTACAAATTAGATAAAAAGAGTGTTGCTATTTTTTTGTGAATGCACTGATTATCTAAAATGGATTCCCTCTATAAATGAAATAAGTATTGCCGACAGGATAAACAATAAGTAGCGATAGATATCCATCCCGGATAAGGCAACCATTAAAGAAAAGAGGTTTAATCAACCAAGCCTCTTTTCTTTAATGATGCTATGTAATTGATACGCTACTTATCGGGATGCAGATGATTTGTTTAGCGCAGCAATCCTACATCTCCTTTCATGGTCAGTTTTTCCCCTTCACTATTCCGGTACCGGACCAGGTAGTAATAAGTGCCCATATCGCAGAGCGCCGACTTGTATTTTCCATCCCAGCCTCTATTGATGTCAGTAGTATAAAAAACACGTTCTCCGTAGCGGTTGAATACCGAGAAGTTTTCCAATTGGATATTGACCCCGTATACTTTAAACACATCGTTGTTGCCATCGCCATTAGGACTAAAGCTATTGGGGATAAAGATAATACCGGCTTTTTCAACGGTCACGCATTTCTTGACCGTATCGGCGCAGTTGACCGAATCCCGGGCAATGAGGGTATAGCAGAATTCTCCTTCGCCGGGATTGGGCAGGTGGTAATCTTTGTCGGAAGACAGGAATACATTATCGCTGTTGTACCAGGCATAAAGGGAAGCGTCCCGGCTTTTGTTGCGCAAAAGAATAACCGGGTCGTTCACATCGGGCTTTGCCGGATCAAAAACAAAATCGGCTGTAGGGCCGGCAGATACACGGACCGTAAACGTAACCGTATCGCCCGAGCCACAAATCCCCGAACTGATCACCTTATAGGTTGTGGTAACGGCGGGAGCAAAAGCAAAGAGTGAACTATCTGCATTTACCGATACGCCTGTACCCGGCGTAACCGTAAATGCATTGTGCGCTGCCTGCGGAGCAAACACGGTATCGCCTTTGCAGACGGGTGTGCCGGGCGGCGGTACAAAGGAAACGGCGGCACCCGGCGCCAGGAAGCTTTCCACCATACCAGGAAGCCCCAGCAAGCACATATTGGTACCTATGCTTTGCGCAGCAGCGGTATAACCACAAGCGGCTCCCAGGGCATTGGGATTATTGATCACATCCAGGGTATTCGTATTGCCAGTAGCGACATACATTTTGCCGTTAGGACCATTTTGTATGGCCCAGGGAATTATCCCCGCAGTCGGCGTCCCCACAACCGTCCGGCTGGCCAGTATCCCGGCTGCACTGCCGGCGTTCAGGTCGTACTGATAGATTTTAGCATTAAAAGAGAACCAGGAAACATAGAACTTGCTGTTATCCGGTGAAAAAGAACAACCATAAGGCCCGTCGCTTGGATTGAAGAGATCGAAGCCCAGGGGATCGGTAATGGGATTAGAAAGAATTCCTGTACTAAAATTGAAGTCAAAAAGCTCAACTGTATTCGAGTTGACATACGTTACCAGGCCCAGTTTTTTACCATTGGGCGAAAATTTCATATAGCCTATGGATTCCAGGGCCGAGTTGGTACCGCCATCCGTATGTACAATACCTGTTTTACTTTTTACAGGAGGAGCAAGGCCTGCGGCTGTAAGCTTGAAAGCATAAAAGCTATCGCAATTCCACCGGTGCCCTACAATCCAATAAGCAGAACGGTCGCAATTGCCCACTACGGCAATCTTCTCTGTTGTCGAATCGATAATGGGTGTGTTTATCGAGATCAGGTCACCATTGCCTCCGTTCAGGTTCATATCCACTACACTGTAGCACATGGCGGCAGAAGCCCCTACCCAACCGGCCTGTGCCGGTGTGGTGAAAACATAATATAAGTTATTGCTCCCCGGCTTCGGCACGATGACACCGCTTTGCGTGCTGGACGGATCGCCGAACAAAGGTGTGGCCACACTCGCGGCCATGGGGGTATGGGTACGGTCCCATACTGTGATACCATCTGTGTAAAACAAAAGCTGCCCGGTAAGCGGGTCGGCAATACTGGCACAGCCTTCGGTAGTGAACAGCGCACCAGTAAGGGGTGTGGGCGGTGTATTATTGAAATTAAGGCCGGCGCCGTTGCCAAAATACCAGATATTGCCCTCTTTCTGGGCGTGAGCCATACTCATGCAGGTGATCATGAGCGTAAACAATACTATTCTTTTCATAGGGATATTCAGTAAATTCTTCTAACAATATATAAAAATCTAATTAAAACTTTAACCTGTCTTTTGATTACCGGATTCGTTAATAAGACGACCCAATAACAAAGAAGTATAGGGTACAAAAAAAAGACCTCCGTACAGGAAGTCTTTTTTCCGATCATTATTACATGATCGTCATTATTTATGCTTATTCTCCGCTGAATACGGCGCGAATATATTCGGAATTAAGGCGGCGGATGTTCTGTACCGAAATACCTTTAGGACATTCCGCTTCACAAGCCTGGGTGTTGGTACAACTGCCAAAGCCTTCTTTGTCCATCTGGTCTACCATGTTTACTACACGGGCCTTGCGTTCCACATCGCCTTGCGGCAACAAAGCCAGGTGCGATACTTTTGCAGAGAGGAACAACATGGCCGACGAGTTTTTACAAGCCGCTACGCAGGCGCCGCAACCGATACAAGCCGCTGCCGCAAAGGATTCATCAGCTTTGTCTTTATTGATCGGGAGTGAGTTGGCATCCTGGGCATTACCGGTATCTACCGAGATATAACCACCTGCCTGGATAATACGGTCAAACGCGCGACGGTCCACCATAAGGTCTTTGATCACCGGGAACGACTGGGCACGCCAGGGTTCTACCACGATGGTATCTCCATCCTTGTAAGCGCGCATATGCAGCTGGCAGGTCGTGGTCTGCGCCCATGGTCCGTGCGGCTGCCCGTTGATGTGCATAGAACAAGCGCCGCAGATCCCTTCACGGCAGTCGTGATCAAAAGTGATCGGCTCCTTGCCTTCGTTGATCAATTGTTCGTTCAACACGTCAAACATCTCCAGGAACGACATTTCGGAAGAAATATCTTTTACCTGGTATGTTTCAAAACCACCTTTAGCCTGTGCATTCTGCTGACGCCATACTTTAAGGGTCAGGTTCATATTGTAATGTTCCATCGCTATATTATTTCGGTATAAATATTATTTGTTGCTCTTTCAAGCGTTCCATTGTTACGACTAACTAAGACAGCCAATTTTCTATAAGTTGGCGTGGATTTCAAATCAGGCACATCTCTACTACCTACAATTCTCGCATCAATCCTGTATCCCACAAACTCATTTTTGAGATATTGAATAGTTTCCAACAGTTGTTCAAGAGCCTTCGATAAAGCTCCTCCCTTTAATTCCACGAATATTACTCTTTGAAGATCATCGTTGTCGATACTGAATAAAAAGTCACATCGCTTTTCTGCTGCTTTTTGATTTAAACATCCGTCAACAACAACTTTTCTTATAGTATAATTGCTGCTATTTTCTATTCTATATACTTTTTTATTTTCGCTGGCTATGCAAAATTTCCTTTTTTCTTCAAACTCAATGCAATTGCCTAATATTAAACTCATTTTGATGATACCTCTAAATTTATCAATGCATCAAATTGTTTATTCAATAAATTCGAAACCCCATCAATTTCTGCCGCATTAATAAGTCCTTCTTCAACATCAAGAATATTCCTGCAAGTTCCATCCTCCATCATCCTGTAAGCCGATACTTCAGCAGGATTTAACCAATAACTTTTCTCAATTACTTTACTAACCTCTCCAGCATCTTTCGCTTGGCCCAATTGCCAGGCGTACATCATGTTATTTAATGAGGTTAAGATGTAAGGGCTATGAGTTGTAAGGAATAGCGAGTTATTTAATACCAATTTATCTACTAAAAACTCCATTAATCTCTTTTGAGTTTCGGGGAATAAATTCAGCTCTGGTTCTTCAATAATAATCTTACTCCCATGCTCAAATGCTTCTGAAAATTGCCAGTCAACAACCGATAATAAAGAAATATTCGTCTGAATGGCACTTGATGTTTCTATCAATTTATATTTTTCACTGTCCTTAAAGATGTATTCTTTTCCGTCAGCATATTGATATTTAACTCCAAGAATCCCTGAAAAATCATATTCAATTTTAGCTCGTTTGGCCCTATCTTGTAAACTATAAAACTCCAAGAAATAAGTAGGGATATCTATCCTCCCTGCATTTGCAACCAGTAAATCTGTCCATGTTGCTGCATGGAATAACGAGCTAGCGCCTCTGTCTGCTGGAATATATTGCCAAAGCTTAAAATCCCAATGATACATTAAAGTCGTCGTATAATCCGATTCAAAAAAATCCGGTGAAATTCTGTGATCTTTTAATTCGAAAACCGTAATATCATTAATTAAGTACTTAATAGTAGAATCATCTTTAAGATAGTGTTCGATACTATGAACCCTTAATCTTCCTTTTAAAGACGCAATCGTAAGAAAATTCCTGGCTTCAACATTTTTGGTAATAAAAAGCTCCGTAAGGAATCGATTTAATACCTCTAACAACTTGGCCACAGTACTTTTTCCGGTTCCCTGATCTCCAATAAGCACATTAAATCTGCCAAGCTCTAGCTCGACAGACTTAATAGGTCCAAAATTCTTTATGATTAATTTTTCCTTCAATGCTTTATTAGCGGATTGCTTATGCTTATTTATAAGAACGCTGTGTCGGATGCATGATCTCGTAATTCAGCTCTTCTTTATGCAGCTCCCAATTATCGTTTCCTTTGTACTCCCAGGCAGCTACATACATAAACTGCTCGTCGTTACGTTTTGCTTCGCCGTCCTCGGTCTGCGATTCTTCCCTGAAGTGGCCGCCGCAGCTTTCTTCGCGGTTAAGTGCATCCATACACATCAGCTCGCCCAGTTCCATAAAGTCGGCTACCCTGTTGGCTTTGTCCAGTTCTGTATTCATGCCTTCGACGGTTCCGGGAATGCGTACATTTTTCCAGAACTCTTCGCGCAGCGCACGGATCTCGGTGATGGCTTCACGCAGGCCTTTGGCATTACGCGCCATACCGCATTTATCCCACATGATCTTGCCCAGGCGCTTGTGCATGCTTTCTACCGACTCAGTGCCTTTGATACTCATCAGCTTGCTGATACGGTCCGCAACTTCTTTCTCTGCTTTTTCAAACTCGGGATGATTAGTCGGGATAGGCTTGGTCCTGATCTCATCGGCCAGGTAATTACCGATAGTGTAAGGAATCACGAAATAGCCGTCGGCAAGTCCCTGCATCAGGGCCGAAGCACCGAGGCGGTTAGCGCCGTGATCGCTGAAATTGGCTTCACCCAGGGCATACAGGCCGGGTACTGTAGTCATTAATTCATAATCCACCCAGATACCGCCCATGGTATAGTGTACCGCGGGGTAAATGCGCATCGGGGTTTCGTAAGGATTCTCACCGGTAATTTTTTCGTACATATCGAAAAGGTTACCGTATTTCTCTTTCACCACTTCCTTACCTAATTTGATCACCAAATCCATGGAAGGGTTATGGTTACCTTGCTTGTTGCATTCTATTTTACCATAACGCTCAATGGCTGCGGCATAATCGAGGTACACTGCCTGGCGGCTGGAACCTACGCCATAACCGGCGTCGCAACGTTCTTTAGCTGCACGGCTGGCCACGTCGCGAGGTACGAGGTTACCAAAAGCAGGATACCTTCTTTCCAGGTAATAATCCCTTTCGTCCTCGGGAATATCGGATGCCTTGCGGGTATCGTTCTGTTTTTTAGGTACCCAGATACGGCCATCGTTACGCAGCGACTCCGACATCAGGGTCAGCTTCGACTGGTGATCGCCGGATACAGGGATACAAGTAGGGTGGATCTGCGTAAAGCAGGGATTGCCGAAGTAAGCGCCTTTCTTATGCGCCTTCCAGGCTGCGGTTACGTTACTGCCCATAGCATTGGTAGACAGGTAGAACACGTTGCCATAACCACCGCTGCACAGCAGTACAGCATGACCGAAATGGCGTTCCAGCTTACCGGATACCAGGTCGCGGGCTATGATACCCCTTGCCTTGCCATCGATCACAACCACGTCCAGCATTTCGTGACGGTCGTACATCGTTACATTACCCAGGGCTACCTGGCGCTCCAGGGCCTGGTAAGCCCCGATGAGCAATTGCTGCCCGGTTTGGCCGGCAGCGTAGAAGGTACGTTGTACTTGCGTACCTCCGAAAGAACGGTTGCTGAGCAATCCACCATACTCACGGGCAAAGGGCACGCCTTGTGCTACGCATTGATCGATGATATTGGCGCTTACTTCAGCTAAGCGGTGAACGTTGGCCTCGCGTGCGCGATAGTCGCCGCCTTTAATAGTATCGTAGAAGAGACGGAAGGTAGAGTCCCCGTCGTTCTGGTAGTTCTTGGCTGCATTGATCCCCCCTTGTGCCGCAATAGAATGCGCACGACGGGCCGAATCCTGGAAGCAGAATGCTTTTACTTTATACCCCATTTCGCCCAGGGAAGCCGCCGCAGAGGCCCCTGCCAGGCCGGTACCGATCACGATGATCTCGATACTGCGCTTGTTGGCGGGGTTAACCAATTTACAATGGTCTTTGTAATCTGTCCACTTTTGGGACATCTCACCTGCTGGTATTTTAGAATTGATCATAACAGAAATTCTTTACCTTTTATCTTTTATGTGACACTCGCAATCAATTGCCCGCGCCGGTATGGTTTGTTTTATGAAAATAGAACTCCCGCTACAACTTAATGGGCGCCGTGGGCATTAAATGCTGGAAAAGACGCTGCCTTAGGCAACCATTCAAAATGAAAGGCCACAGGCATTGCTATAAATATCAAGGGAACGATGATAGAAAAAGCGATACCGGTATAGTTAATCGCAGCTTTATATTTCTTGGTGCTCAGGCCCAGGGTTTGGAAAGCACTCCAGAAACCATGCATCAGGTGCCAGGATAAGGAAATACATCCCAGTACATATACGATCACCACCAGCCCGTTCTGGAACAAAAGCTCCATTTCGTAGTACAGGTCTTTTTCGTGGCCTGTCATCAATTGCTGCCAGCGGTTAGGCGCCCAGAAATGATACAGGTGCAATACGAGGAATATCAGGATAAGGGTACCTAGTAAGCCCATGGAACGGCTGTACCAGCTACTGTTCTTATTGCCGGCATAGGAAGCATAAGCGATAGGACGCTTGGCCCGGTTCTGAAAAGTAAGCATTAGCCCCTGGACGATGTGCAGAATGATACCCACAAACAACCCGATCTCGGCAGCGCGGGTCAGCGGATTGGAACCCAGGAAGTGTGCGGCCTTAGCGTAAGCTTCATAACTTCTGCCATCCGGCAAAAATATCAGGGCATTAACGTAGCAGTGTACACACAAAAAGAGGATGAGCGATACACCGGTAATACCCATAACCAGTTTTTTACCAATAGAAGATGTAAAAGCGTGTTTCCAATTCATAATGCAAGTAAGAAAAAATTGAATTGTAATTTTTTTGTCATTTTTTCGGGTGCAAAGTTAATACCCAAAAACAAGAAATACTAACTATTTTTTAAATTCGTATATCAACAGAGGGTTATCATTAAAGGTTTTACAACACTGCTCCAGCCCGTAACCCGGCTCAGAAATCAGGAGTGGCATAGGCTTCGGAGCCTGTATTTACATCATAAAAATCCCTGCCCGAATCGCTTTTGCTGATCCATAGTTTCCGCAATTGTTCCGCGATCTGCTTGTCCTGCCCGCTTGCCGTGGTTACCAGTTTTTTATTGGTGAGCAATAACAGGTCGTCATAGCCTTCGGCCGGTTTTCCCTTTTCCTGGAACACACTGCTGATGGCCAGCTTCCAGTCTGCCGACTCTTTCAGCTTGTATTTAAAGAAGTAACTGGTAACGGTTTTATTCTTTTGCACTACGGGCGGATGGCTCAACAAAGCCAGGGTGTCCAGCCGGCTGCCATAGGAGGCATGGATAAGGTCGGAAGCTATCGCTTCCCCACTCCGGTATTGTTTTGGAAAGAGCTCGGTATGATTCGCTTTTTTTAGTTGCCGCCACAGTTCATTCCGGTACGTTTTTTCCATAGCCAGCGCTTTCCAAATGCTATCGGCAACGGGTTGTTTGTAACGGAGCATGACCAGGGCCGTATGCATTTTTACGAAAGAATTGCCCTGGGTCAGCAACTTATCGAAGAATTTGGGCAAATTGGGATTCTTGTCATAAAAAGGAGCCAGTAACCTTACATAGGTCAGCATATCGGCATTAGCTCCTGTAGTACTATTACCGCTTGCATTCCTGTAGATACGTTTGTAATTGATCTCTTCCTTGTCCCTCCCTTGCGTGCTTTCTGCTGCATACTGCATTTTTTTAAGCGCTATCTTGGCATCAAAATAAATATTACCGGCAAAATCTTCATAAAGAGCGGGCCTGATATAATTACTATCCAGCAGCGATGCCAGCAATTCTCTCACCGGCGCTTTAAAATCCTCGATAGAAGTAAGGGTCATGATCTCGGGAAAAAGCATTGCCGCCAGCTTTAGGCTATCGTTATACCGGCTGAACAAATCGTTGTACTCGTAGCTGCTTTCAAAGGCGGGTGGGTCCTGGAGGATCAGCTCTTTAAAAAGGCGGGTAGCCGGCGGGCGGCCTATCCTTACCAGGGCTTTCAGGATACTATTCTGAAAAATGGTAGTGTCGCCGGCATCCAGGTACATTTGCTTCAACTGTGCGATCAGGTCGCTTGTTACTATACTATCGTTGATCTGCCCTAGCTCTGTAATAAGCTTTGCTTTGGTATCGTAATAATCCGGGCTTTTGGGGTCCAGTTGCTTTATGGCAGCCATAAGCCGGGGGTATCCCTCTTTATTGAAGGCAACGGAAGACAAAGCCAGCTTTGCCTGCTTACTTACCAAGCTGTCTTTGCTGTAATAATTCTTGAAAAACAGGTCTTGCTTGTTATCAAACAAATAACCGGGCCTGTCTTTGCCGGCAAAGCGGAAGGTAGTACTGAAATCGGCCAGGAAGCTGCTTAAGGGAAGCGTGCTGTCCCTCATGGTACTGGCCGTGATCATATCCATTCCTTTCAGCAATACCAGTTTCCGGATCAGGCGGGTGCTGCCCGTATCCGACCATTCGAGCATCCAGGCCTGTACACCAGGCCCCCGGTCCAGCTTTATTTTATGTTGCAATACCAGGCTGCTGTCGGGGCGGAACTGGTTGTTCCAGAAAGTGGTGCTGTCTTCGACGCTGTAATATTCCGGGTATCTGTAATGGTTCACGACGATTACCTCCCCCGTTTCCTCCGAAACAAAATTGGCATAATCATCATCGGGTATTTCTTTATAAAAAGTTTCTTTCCGCAACAGGGGTTCGCTGCGCTTCACGTACAGCATCATATCTTCTATATCAGCATCCAGCAACGGACGTACACTTGTATTTACGGTAAAGCGGGAAGCGGTATCTGTAAATAGTTGCGCCTGCGGATAACGGAAAGGGCTAAATTCAAAGGAATTGAAAAAGGCAGTGGCATCTTTGCCCTGGTTCCGGGACCGGTGTATCAATAAATAATACTGCGGCCCAAACAGCACAGCTCTGGCCTGAACATAGGAGCCATCTTTGGCTCGTAACATCACTTCTTTTGCCGGCCTGCCTTTGTAGGTAATGTTACGGTATGTTTTTTTATCTTCCCACTGGTCGTAGCTGGCCAAACTTTCGGTTATCAGCATCAGGTCAAAGGTATCTGCTTCGATAAAATTGAAGCTGTAAATACTTTTCCTGAAAACGGCATAACGGTCGCCGGTCTTCGGATCGGTTGCTTCGTATTTCCATTCCGGCAGGTTATCGTCGCCGGCGCTCCTGTAAATTACCTTGGGGGCTCCAGGCATGCTAACGCGAAAGCCACCGGAAGCAGGGCTATAGGTCGTCCAGGCTGTGTTCAGGGGTTGTTCTCTCAACTCAATGGAATTAAAGAAGGTCTCCGCTTCTGTACCGTTGACATAATCGCCTTTGCCTCCCATTTTAAAGACGAGCAGCTCCGAAGGCGTGAAAAACAACTGGTAATGCTGCATATCCCCTTTTCGGGTCTTGTTCCGGATATCCATACCGGGATAACCGTTCTTCGCGATGGTTTTATTGGACAGGATCGTGCCGGGGATATTTTCATACAGCAGGCTGTCGGCCATTTTCAGGATATACTGTTCGCTATAGCCATTGAAGATAGTATTGGTCTTGATACGGGTAATGAGGTAATAGGAACCGTTACCCATATCGGCATAATGTTCTAGGTCCATATTCCGGCTTTCGATATTGTTGAGCCTGCCGGGTACAGATACACTGTAAAAGCTGTCGGCCGCATATTGCCGGGTAAAGGTTACGGGAACCGTAAGCGAATCGATGTGTTTCTTTTGCATGGCATCCCGGTCCTGCATGTAAACAGGGCGCAGGGTATATCCTTTTTTTCTGAGTATCTCGATCACGCCCCGGCTGCCGGGCAGGTGAGCCGCGCCTACGCCTACAAACAGACTTTGGTGCTTCATGATGCTGTCCATCGAAGCAGCCTGTATCTCATTGCGCTTGTAGAGAAATTTTTCGGTAAAGCTCTGGGCATATTCCGTGATCCTGTTGACAGAATCCAGCATATCCAGGTCGCCCCGCCGGTAGGCATCCTGCAGGGTCTGGTTCAGGTCGTAGTATTGGGCTCCATCCAGGTCGGGGCGCTTCTTCTCCTTATCGGCTGCGGCATCTACCACTGCTTCCATCATCATACGCTGCGCTCCTACAAAGGTTTCCACCCCCGCCGTTTGCTTACCCAGCTTTTTGCCCGTTTGGTAAATGTAAAGATCCAGGTAGGTATCTTCCTGGAAATTATCCATACGGCTCTCGTTGCGGTACAATAAAGCATCGTTGAGGGCCGGTTCGAAGCGCAGCGATTCCCGGAACAACGACAGGAAGTCGCCTTCGGTAAAGGAGTTTTCTTTCAGGTAATCGGTATAATAAGTAGCGTTATAGTATTTATAGATTTCTCCCTGCTTATTCATACGGGGTATCTCGCTTTGCCATTGCTCGGGATTAAGCTCTATAGCCACTACATCGGCACTCCTGATAGCTGCATAAAAACTATCGCTCAGGTGAAAAACCATTTTATTGCTGATGTGCATGGTACCAAACAGGTAAGAGGGCTTCTGCAAACCATTGCCGGTAATTTCCCATAACAGGCTTTTATAGGATTTTTCTTTGTCTTGTGCCCTCAGACCCAATGTAGAAAATAAGATGATCCCTGCCGTTGCAACAGGTACGAAACAAGAAGGAAAACGCATAAGATAACGGGGAGCTGAAAGCCAGCTTTCATTTACTTGCGAATGTACTACATAAATCACACATATATCGGCATATCAGCCCGGAGGCACAGGTTTTAAGGCTGCCCTGCCCTACAGTTTATTGCTGTTTTTAATACTTCCTTATCATCTTTTCAGACAGCATTTGTGTTTACCTGATAAACCAATACAAGGTGATGTCACGACTGTAACCGTTTTTAAAAACGGCTGTGGCATCTAACCTATTCCTAACCAAAACTATATTCTTATGCGCCTACTACATTTACCCTTCCTCTTGCTGACCATGGCCTTTACGTCCAGCATCCCCGGGATCGTACGATCGCAACCGGTATTGCAATATACTCCGGCTATTGCTACAGGCCTCAGCAATCCCATCGATATTGTGCATGCAGGCGATGCCAGCAACCGCCTCTTTATTGTACAAAGGGGCGGTACGGTACGTGTGTACAACCAGTCTCTTGGCTTTATCCGTAATTTCCTTACCGTGAGTGGCATCGGTACCGCAGGTGAAGGCGGCTTGCTGAGTATGGCCTTCCACCCTTCCTACGCGACCAATGGTTTTTTCTATGTGTACTATACCCTCCCCGACCTTAGCCTGGAAATTGCCCGCTACCACGTAAGCAGCACCAACCCGGATAGTGCCGACGTAGCTTCCAAGCAAGTAGTCCTGAATATTCCCCACCCGGTGAACTCCAATCATAACGGTGGTAAATTGCTTTTCGGCACCGATGGTTATCTGTACCTGGGTACCGGTGATGGCGGCGGCGGCGGCGATGTTCCCAATAACGCACAGAATGGCAATGTCCTGCTGGGCAAAATGCTGCGGCTCAATGTGACTACTACCGCTACGGCTCCTTTTTATACCATCCCTCCCGATAACCCTTATGTATCCGATCCCAATGTGCTTGACGAGATATGGGCGCTCGGGCTGCGCAACCCTTTCCGCTGGAGCTTCGACCGGAGCAATGGCGATATGTGGATCGCCGATGTAGGCCAGGGCGCTTACGAGGAAGTGAATTACCGGACCGCAGCCACAACCGGGGGTATTAATTATGGCTGGCGCTGCTATGAAGGTACAACAGCCTATAATACGGCGGGTTGCCAGGCAGCCTCTGCTTACGTCTCTCCCATCTTTACTTATACGCACAATAATGTGACCGGAGGCTCATCCATTACCGGGGGCTATGTGTACCGGGGGCCCGACTATCCGGCATTGAGCGGGTACTATATATGCGCCGATTATGTTTCGGGCAACCAGTGGACAATAGGTCCCAATGGCAGCGGCGGCTGGAACACTTTCCAGCAGAATTCCGCTGCTTTTCCCGGCAGCCTCGTTGCCTTTGGCGAAGCCGAAAACGGGACTCTATACGCTGCTTCTTTGAACGGGAACGCCGTCTACAAGGTACAGCTATCGGCAGTACTACCGCTTACCCTCACTTCTTTTACCGGGGTATATAAACACAATACAACCTACCTGGATTGGGAAACAGCGGCAGAAGAAGCGCTTGACCGCTTTGAAGTGGAATACAGCGACAATGGCATCCAATACCGACATGCCGGTATGGTATCGGCCCGTAATAAGGCTACTGCCTATACCTTCGCCCACTATATCCCGATGCAGGGACGATTGTACTACCGTTTAAAGATGATAGACCAGGACGGGCAGTCCCGGTATTCCAATATTATTACGGTAAATACCGCATCTGGCAATGCCTCGCTTATCTACCCTACGGTAATCAACGATAACACGCTTCGCCTGTTGCTCGGGGAAGCCTATAAAGAGCTCCGCATTGTGGCCACTAACGGCAGCCTGGTATTGCGACAAAGCCTGGAAGGGCAAAGCGGCGGGATGAGTATTCCCCTCACCGGCCTCACAGCGGGCATGTACCTGGTACACCTGGAAGGTGAAGGCAAACGGGAGGTGCAAAAGATCATCCTGCAATAATTATGATATTTATCATTTCCCGCAGCGGCCTTTAGATCTGAAAAAGGGGCTGTATAAATGCAGACCTTTAATTAGTAGAGACGTTGCATGCAACGTCTCTACTAATTAAAAAACTTGCGCTTGGCTTCATTCGGAATGACCGGCAGAAGTGGTTGTTACCCATATACGAATAGCATTTGTATCTCCTGGGGCTTTTTGCAGAAAATATACTGTCCTGGCTAGCGCACGCACTTTTTGCAGCATGCTGCTACTCGATTATTCCGGTGATTTCTACCATTCCCTCCAGGGTTCGGTTATATCCTCCCTTATTGTGTTATATCCTTTCTGGCTTCCTGCTGTAATAATTATTTCTGCAATTCTTTCCCGTTCTTCGGTTTCTATTAATTCCAGGCCACACTTTTCGTTCAATTCATTCAATTTCAAAACCGCTGTCTTAACGGCTTTCATACCCTCTTCCTTTGAATTCGATTTTACCATTTGTATTCTGTATTGATTCAGAATGTCCAGGCAGGCATTGATATCTCCTTCCGTATAGGAAGGCTGGGCAGCGTTCCTATACTCTATCATTGTATTTTTCAAATCATTCATTTGATCATCCAGACTTTGATTATCCATTGGGCTATAGTTTTCAGTTTTTGAAACCGGGTTTGTGGTTTGATCCGGATTTGATTTTTTAGAAGAGCAGGAAAGGATAAGCAACACAAAGGATAAGGAATACAGTGTTCTCATTTTTTTAATGTTTTTAGGATATTTGAGTACCGCACTACCAGAAAAAGTAACGCTGGATACCCAGGTTGAATACGGGATATAGCCGGGCATAAGAGATACCCATAGAGCTGAAAGTGGTTGAAAAATCGATACGGAGATTTGATTTCAGGATCACTTGTATGCCCGGGCTTACATCCACATACCAGCCTTTCTGTAAAGCGGTGGGATAACGTGATTGTGCCAGGAAGTACTCGTTGGGCAGGCCGGCAAAAATATCCACTTTGGCCGCCTCGAAAGCCTTACCATGAAACTCGAGATAAAGATTGACATTGACCTGGTCGTAATTGCTGTATTTCCTGGGGAACAATAAATAGCCAAAGGACAGGCTATAGGTCAGCGCTTTACCATACTGCACCCTTACCGGTACATCGGGCAGGCTCTCGATGGGATCGGGAGATTCGCCCTCGTACACTGCTGGGAAAATAGCGCCGCCCGTAAGCGAGACGGCAAATTTTCCTTTCAGGTAGGTCGTGATCAAACCGGCGCCTACGCCTTTGTTATCGCCCATTTCCAGGTCCGGTTCTGTTTCATGATGCGTTGTATTGACATAAGCGCCCTCCCCATAGGCAGCCATGCGCAGATGGCTGTTTTCGCCGTCTTTGGAAAGAAAGCGGTATTTGGCATACAGGTGTACCCCATTGAATTTATAAGGATAATGCGCGCCGCGTTCGGGGGTATTGTGAAAGGGGAATTCTACCGGCATTTTTTTACCATGATGGTTAGAAGCAATGCCCGTAAGATACACCGACAGCCGCGGCGTAACGCCATACATGAGGCGAAGTCCTGTCATATTCCGCAACTGGTTGACCTCGTTGTACGATTCGGAAAAAAGCCTTACACCCAATGCACCCTTGGGTATATTGCTGGCAGGCTCGCTCAGGGGAAAAAGCTCCTGGGCCCAGCTAAAGCAAGGAAGGCAAACAAACAGTATGATCAGAAGCTTTTTCAAAATAAAACCTGGTAACCGGTTACCATAAACGAAGTTAGCAAGCATCTTACACTATTCAAAAAGCAATTAAAAACAGCAGAAAGAGGGTACTTGCTATTATTGCCTTCTGGTATAAGCTTACAACATTTAAGGCCAGACTACTTTCCAGAAAATGACTCCGGCTTGTAAAAATAGTGACCGGGAAATGGAAGGCGGCTGATGGCCGGCTACAGCTAGTACCGGCTCAAGGCGGTGTAATAAACGGTTTTTCCTTTGCACTTGACAGTTGCGGGTAATTTGTATTGCTTCAGCTCATTTTTGGCCAGGTAATCTTTGCCTAAAAACAGGAGCGTGAGTATGGGGCTTTCATCTGTCTTTGACGGTTGGCTTACATAATAGACATCGCCGTACAGCTTAAAGCAACCGTCTTCCGAAATATGTACCTCCTGCCTGCTGATGTCTGCTTTCAAATAGCGCAGGGAAAAGCCGGCATCTTTCACGGCATCGGCAATGGCTTTGATATTTACAGGCTTGTTTTCCTTAAAGAAGATCTTCCCCTCGGTATGTTCCAGGTCCATCCGGATATCTTTTACAAAAGAAAGCTTGCGCAATTGCATTTCTACGCTACGGCTGCACTGGGAGCAGGTAAGCCCGTTGATGCCGATACTGGCTTGCCGGAACTGCGCCCATACACCCACCGGACCCAGGTTTAATAACAAACAAAAAACAAAGATTTTAAAACCCCTCATCGTCATAATTAAGTAAAGTTAGCTAATTTTAGGACTAGAGGATGAGCACCCAGGAGGTTTATCAACTGCCTAACATTTGCCATAACCCTATTGCGGGTATCCCGATATGAAAAGAATCTACCTCCGCTGCGGACTTATTGTTTTTCTTTTATTATGGATCATTATTGGCCAATATTCGTTGCACCACAACGAAGCTTTTCTTGTGTTCTATGTCAGGCATATTTTCCTGCCTATACAAAGCTGGCGCAGCAGTCTTTTGAATAATGTCCCGATCAGTGTTGGCGACCTCATTTATCTCCTGCTGGCGTTGTTGTTGCTGGTGATCCTTATCCGGATATTCTATTTCCTGGTTACTTTCAAAAAAAACAAGCAGGACCTGTTTGTGGAAATATTAAGGCTTATCGAATTCCCCCTGGGTATCTATTTCATCTTTCTTTTGTTCTGGGGCGGCAACTATGCACGCAAGCCTTTATCGGCCAACTGGAACCTTAAGGAATTACAATGGGATTCGGCAGCGCTCGTCAGCCTCAACCAAAGCCTGGTGGCCCATATGAACCGGGAGCAATTACGCCCCCTGGTGTACAGCGGGCTCGAAGTAACCAATTCTATTGCCAACACACTGTATCGCCAGCACTTTGGCAACCGCCTGCCCATACTTAAGGTGAAGCCAACCTCGCTGGGCTATATGCTCAACTACCTGGGCATCCAGGGCTATTATAATCCTATCTCGGGTGAAGGGCAGTTCAACCGCTTTATACCGGCCTTTATGCACCCCTTTGTAGTATGCCACGAGATGGCCCACCAGGCCGGTATTGCCGCCGAAGACGACGCCAACCTGATCGCCTATGTACTGGGCTCCGAAAGCAGCAATCCCGCTTTCCGCTACTCGGCCTATTTCAATCTTTTCCTCTATGCCTACTCCGATCTGCAGCTCAGGGATTCGCTCTCTGCCAGGAATATTTTTTCCAGCCTCAACCAGCAAAGCAAAAATGACCTGGATACTTTAAGGGCGATGAACAGGCGGTACCGGAGCAAGCTAAGGGGCTTAAGCACTTCCCTGTACGACGAATACCTGCGCATGCACGGGCAGCAGGAAGGGATCAATACTTACAGCGACGTAACCCGCTGGGCTTATTTCTGGGAGCAGGTGGGCAAAAAAAAGGCAGACCTGATAGTCTGCCCTTAATCCGTATAACATAAAGTGGACTTATTTACTTTCCATTTCGGCGATTAACTTTTTCACTTCGGTTACTTTATCCGCCTGGTCCGTCCTGTTGTAGATCTCCTTCAAGGCAGTCAGCGTACCTACATAAAACCGGGCCTCTTCTCCTTTAAGGTCGTTTTTCCTGGCCATAAACAACTCTTTGCTTTTTTCCAAGCTGGGCAACGATTGTGTAAACAAAGCATCCCGTTGCTTCAACATCTCGTTGTATTTCTTCTGGTCCTCTTTACCGGTGCCCAGGTTGTTCATATGGGTATTGAGATCGGCGGCCTGGTTAAAGTAGAAGGCTCCTAACTGATAGAAGTAGGTGGCATTATCCGGGGACAGTGCTACGGCTTTTTTATAAGCTGCTTCTGCTTTATCGGAGTATTCTTTAGCATTGGCGGGAGGCGCTGCACCACCTGCCGGACGTGCCAGGGCCGAATACAGGATACCCAGGTTCAGTTGCAGATCAGGGTTGTTCGGGTCTTTGGCTATGCTTTCTTCCACTTTGGCAATAGCTTCGTTCTGGTTGCCGCTTGAAAGTGCATAATTCACTTCAACAGCACTCAGGTTCTTATCGTCGGGGAATTTTTGACGTCCTTCTTTTATAGTAGCCAATTGTTTCTCCTTATTACCCAGTTTTTCATAAGCCCTGGAAAGCTCCATATATACATCGGAACTGCTGGCAATATACGGGCTGTTTTTGGCTTCTTCCAACAAGGGCACTGCCACAGCAGGTTTATCGTCGTAAAAAGCAGTGTACCCCATAAACATCCGGGATTTTGCCCTTACCGTATCTATAAACGGCATCAGGATAAACCGCTTGTCCTTATCGGGGCCCAGCAACTCGGAACCGGTTTTGAACAGCTCGTAAGCAGCTCCGAATTTGGAATTATTATAAACATTGATACCGTCGTTGTAGGAATAGACACCGGCATTGGCGGTAAGATTTACGCCCTCCGATTCCCCTGCCAGTTTCTTGTCCAGTTCAAAGGCTTTTTTCAAAGCAACGATCCCCTCCTTATAAGGATTATCGGCTGCGAGCTTTTCGTTTTCCTGCATGCCTATATAAACACCGGCTCTTGTCATCCAGGTTTTGGCATTACTGCTGGTTTCCGGATTGGCCACTGCCAGGTCGATGGCTGCCTTCGCTTTTTGCAAAGCCGTTGCAGCTTCTTCCGGCTTGTTTCTGTTCTCAATGGCTTTATCCAATTCTTTGGTAGCTTCCTTCAGCTTATCCTTTTGTGCGAAAGAAGCCGTTGCCATCATTACTCCGGCAGCAAGGAATAACGTCTTTTTATTCATGTTTAAATATACTTTTATATGAAGGGGTAAAAATAGCGTATTTATTCAAAATCCGCTGTTAAGAATTTATAGTCTAGCTAGTTATAAAACAGGACACACGGGGAAACAGAAAGTACCTTCTTCGCATTAAGAAACAAGTCAATATAATCATCCCTGTTCTTATCCTCTAAAGTCGTACTTTTGCAGCCTGCGGCCCAAAAGCCGCCTCCAACATATTTATTATTTGCACATAAATGAGAAATGTAAGTAATTCTTTGATTGTATTCACGCATTGAAGAAAAACTTTTTGCGATATTCGGAAATTCTTCCTACTTTTGCAGTCCTTTTGTAAAATATGGCAAAACAGTCCCTGATTAAACAAGACGGAAATATAGTAGAAGCGTTGTCCAATGCTATGTTCCGGGTACGTTTAGAAAACGGCCATGAAATATTGGCAACTATTTCCGGAAAGATGCGTATGCACTACATCCGTATACTTCCCGGCGATAAAGTAGGCGTAGAAATGAGTCCTTACGACCTTTCGCGCGGCAGGATTATTTACAGGTATAAATAGTAACCCATTTTTAATATCAAATTCACAACCAGATGAAAGTTCGTGCAGCCATCAAAAAGCGTAGTGCCGATTGTAAAATCGTTCGTCGCAAAGGCGTATTATTCGTAATCAACAAAAAAAATCCCCGTTTTAAGCAACGCCAGGGATAATCGAATTGTTGTATCAATTCAGAATTCATAATTAAACATTCATAATTAAGTTACATGGCTCGTATAGCTGGTATTGATCTTCCCAAAAACAAACGTGGTGAAATAGGCCTCACGTACATCTTTGGTATCGGACGTAGCACCGCTCGCTACATTTTGGAAAAGTCAGAAATTGACTTGAATAAGAAAGTAAGCGAATGGAACGACGATGAGCAAACTGCCATCCGTAATATCATCAACGGCGAATTCAAAGTTGAAGGTCAGTTGCGCTCCGAAGTGCAAATGAACATCAAACGCCTGATGGATATTGCATGCTACCGCGGTCTTCGTCATCGTAAAGGTTTGCCTTTGCGCGGACAACGCACCCGTACCAACAGTCGTACCCGTAAAGGAAAACGTAAAACTGTTGCTGGTAAGAAAAAAGCACCAAAGAAGTAATCGGATTTTATTCCTTGCATATTCACCGGAGCCTCGTTTTTACTTCTTTGCAGGTTAGGGACTATGCAGCTTAGCTTCGGAATTCCAGGCTAGGTCTATTTTTTAACAGACTACCTTTTTTAAATTAAAAATGGCAAAAGCAAAAGCAGGCTCAGCAAAAGTAGCCGCCAAAAAACGCGTAGCAAAAGTAGATACTCACGGCGACGTGCATATCAGTGCTACTTTCAACAACATCATCATCAGTTTTACCAATAAGCAAGGACAAGTAATCTCCTGGTCTTCTGCCGGTAAAATGGGCTTCCGCGGTTCTAAAAAGAACACACCTTACGCAGCGCAACAAGCTGCCGCCGATGCTGCAAAAGTAGCACTGGACGCAGGTATGAAGAAAGCGGATGTATATGTAAAAGGACCCGGTTCCGGTCGCGAAGGCGCTATCCGTTCCGTAGCCAACAGTGGTATCGAAGTAGTAACCATCAAGGATATTACCCCTATGCCGCACAATGGTTGCCGTCCTCCGAAGAAAAGAAGAGTATAACCATTATAGATGTACCAGAAATTGGAAATTATCACCTGGTAATTTCCAATTTCTGGTATTCGTTAAAATATATTGCAAACAAAGCCCTCCGGATCCGGTTTCCGGTTTTTATATGAGACGGCAGGGTTATTCTACATCAAAAACCGATAATTAATCAAAAAATGGCACGTTACACAGGTCCAAAAAACAAAATCTGCCGCATCTTCGGCGAACCTATCTTAGGTTCTGGAAAAAATCTGGGAAAAAACAGCAACCCTCCGGGTATGCACGGTGCAAACCGCAAACGTAAACAAGCGAGCGAGTATGCTATCCAGTTGAAAGAAAAACAAAAAGCAAAATACACTTACCTGGTTCTGGAGCGTCAATTCAGCAACACTTATGTTGAAGCTGCCCGCCAGAAAGGTGCAACCGGCGAAAACCTGATCAAATTGCTGGAAGCCCGTCTGGATAACACCGTTTACCGTCTGGGTATTGCCCCTACACGCAGCGCTGCCCGCCAGTTGGTTTCTCACAAACATATCCTGGTTAACGGCACTACTGTTAATATCCCTTCTTACTCCCTGAAACCAGGTGATGTAATCGAACTGAAACCCAAATCTAAAGCCAACACTGCCGTTACCGGTAATGTACGTGGTAAAAACCCATCTATCAGTTGGTTGGATTTCAACGAAAAAGAAGTGAAAGGTGTTTTCATGGCTTATCCCGAAAGAGAAAGCGTTCCCGAAAACATTAAGGAGCAACTTATCGTTGAGTTGTACTCTAAATAACACTTGTACCAGGACCCTACGGGGTTTTTGGTGTTTTGTTGATATATTTACAAAAAATTCTAAATTAATTTCAAAATTTCCAAATGGCAATATTGAACTTTCAAAAACCGGATAAAATTGTGTTGCAAAAAGCAACTGACTTTGAAGCACAATTCGAGTTTCGTCCGTTGGAACCAGGCTACGGTGTAACTATTGGTAACGCTTTGCGTAGGGTATTGCTGAACTCCCTTGAGGGTTATGCACTTACCGGTATCAAAATTACAGGTGCCGATCACGAGTTTGCTACGATCAAAGGCGTGATTGAAGACGTGACTGAAATTATCCTGAATCTGAAACAGGTTCGTTTGAAGAAGAATGGAGATGGTGATCTTAGCCATGACAGAGTGGAACTTGTGATCAAAGGTAAAGAGCAGTTCACAGCCGGAATGATCGGTGATGCTACACCTAACTTTGAAGTAATGAACCCGGAGCTGGTTATCTGCAACCTGGATACTGCCGCTACCCTGGAAATCGAACTTCATATTGGTAAAGGCCGCGGTTATGTACCTTCCGAAGAAAACCAGCCTAAAGATGCGCCGGTTAACTTCATCGCGATCGATTCGATCTACACCCCGATAAAGAATGTAAAATATACTATCGAAAATACCCGTGTGGAGCAACGTACCGATTACGAAAAGCTGATCATGGAAGTAGTTACCGATGGTACTATTCACCCCGAAGAAGCCGTAAAAGAAGCTTCCCGTATCCTGATCCAACACCTGATGATCATCACAGATGAGAATATCTCCCTGGATGTGAAGAGAGAAGAGAAAGAAGAAACTGTTGATGAAGGTATGCTGCAACTGCGTAAGGTGTTGAACACGCCGCTGGAAGACCTCGAACTTTCCGTACGTGCCTTCAACTGCCTGAAAGCGGCCAAGATCAACTCCCTGAGCGAGCTGGTTCAGTACACCCAGGATGAGTTGATGAAATTCCGCAACTTCGGTCAGAAATCACTTACTGAAATCGACCAGGTACTGGGCGAACGCGGTTTGCACTTTGGCATGGATATCAGCCGTGTTAAAATGAGTGAAGATTAAGAACAAGTATTTCCTCCTTGCTGCCTGCACGGCAGCAAGGTTTTTTTATTATTTACTAACAGGCTTTTATCTTACAAAGGCCGCTCTTTGTAACCCTTGACACGGTACAAAGATTTTAAAACAAAAATGTCATGCGTCACGGAGACAAAATCAACAATTTAGGCCGTACTACGGCTCACAGGAAAGCATTACTTTCTAACCTTGCCTGCCAGTTAATCCAACACAAACGTATCACTACTACTTTGGCTAAAGCCAAAACACTGCGTACGTATGTTGAACCTATGATCACTAAATCCAAAACCGACAATGTTAACAACCGCCGTCTGGTATTTGCTAAATTGCAGGATAAAGAAGCGATCAAAGAACTGTTCAGCGCTATCAGTGATAAAGTAGCTAACCGTCCCGGTGGTTATACCCGCATCATTAAGCTGCAACCCCGTATGGGTGATGCTGCCGAAATGGCCATGATCGAGCTGGTTGATTTCAACACGATCTACACCAAAGATGCTAAAGCTACTACTGCCAAGAAAACCCGTCGTAGCCGCGGTGGCTCCAAAGCTGGCGGTACTACTACAAAAGCAGCAGAAACAGCTACTGCAGAAGTTGCCGAAGAAGTGAAACCAGTGGCAGAGGAAACTACTCCTACTGAAGAAACTCCGGAACAACCCCAACAGGAAGAAGGAAAAGCAGAATAAGCTTTTGAGCTTTCAGATAAAAAAGGAAAGGATGTACAGTGTACATCCTTTCCTTTTTATTATTGTTTGCTGATCTTAAGGACCTCTGTACGCAACCCGTCATGGTACCGGATAAGGTAAACACCTTTTGCCATTGAGCTCATATCGATATTTACGCCTTCTCCATTAGTATGGTAAGTACTTAGGGTTTTACCGGTTATATCACACAGCACAATGTTTGCACCGGCACTGCCACCGATAGCAGCTACTTTCAACATCCCGTTTACAGGATTGGGTACCGCTTTCAAGCTAAAGACGCTTTTATCAGCCATAGTCGCACTCACTACTTTGGAATAAGTAGCCTGACCATCGTTATTGCTCATCTTAAGACGATAATAACTGGTCCCCTTTAAGGCTGCAAGATCGCGATAGGTATACCCGGCTGCCTTACCCTGCCCTGCTACCCTGGCCTGGAAAGAGAAATTCTTGCTGTCGCTGCTGCGCTCCAGTTCAAAGTATTCGCCTTGTCCTTCTTGCACGGTAGTCCAGGTTATTTTATTCTGGCTGCCTTCATTAGCCGCATCTATATGGGTAAGGCTGATGGGCAACGGAACGCTTCCATCCATCAAGTAAAAGTTACCCGGTACCGATGCACTTACCTGTATCCAGCCTCCGCCATATATGTCCCCATTCCCTGTTTGCGGCAAAAAGGAAGTAGCGGCATTACCTTCCACGAAATCGGCATTGCAGACGGTGCCTGTCTGCTGGGTCACATTTAAAGTGCCTATATTGCCTCCGTTGTAGGTGATAACCTCACCGGGGTGAAAGAAAAACTGGACATCAACTGCCGTAGTCCCTGAACTGCTGTTGATAGCGAAATTCCGGTTCAGGTAAGAGATGCCGCTTAACGACTGGCGTGGGGGTACGAAGCCATTGGCATTAATATGGTAGGAACCGCTGTATGCTCCCGGCGCTCCGCCCGAATTATTGCGTACCAGGGCAACTACTTTACCAGTAACATCCACCAAAGTAACCCAGCCGGTATAAGCAGGGTTATTGCCTACGGGATTCTGCACAGCGGCGCAGGCTGCTGCACCTGGCAGCATACCCGGGTTCATTTCCTGTACCTGGATACAAAAAGAGCCGGTCGCGGTTGACGTACGCCCATCAACCTGGATATAATAAGTGGTGCCAGGGATCAGGCCTGTTGCGAAAATAGTAGAAAGAAGATCTGTTGTTCCGTTATCCACGCCATTGTCTTCATCACAGGCAATAAGGTGGAAGGTACTATAGTCCGAAGCATTAGTCGCTTCGAAAAGGCCGATCTTGGTATCGTTCAGGGTACCCGCCGTTCCGTTATCCGTGGTGATCTTTACCACACCATTGGGCGGCGCCGAGAAAGAAAACCATACGGAATGATCCCCTGTACTTTCGTTGTTACAATTGGCATACGGCTCGCCCGGAGTATGGGTTGCATTCACATTGGAATACCCGCTGCCGCCGCAGGAAGGCCCCACCACCAGGGAGATGGCCCCGGAAGCATTATCATTGGTTGGCTGCGCCAGCGCGGCGACGCTTATCAAACAGGATAATAGCGTGGTGACAGCCCTGGGCTTTGTACCCGAAAGCTTTACTGTACTGTTGTTCTTCATAAAAATGGTTAAAATTGGTTTTTTAGCGCCTACTCTGAAAAGGTTTTCGGCTTTCCCCTGCTGTGGTGGAAACCCATTGTCTGGTCTGGTTTTTTGATGGATAGTAGACGATGCGGAGCGGGTCGCAGATCGTCGACTGGCTTAAATAGTAACAATATGATAACAATATTATACAAAAAAAACACAGCTTTGTTAAGAAGCTGTGTTTTAGCAAATTATCACAAGTTTTACTTAATGGAGAAGGCCTATCGCTTACTTATTTTAATGGTTTGAGTATGTTCTGCATCGGTGTACTTGATAAAGAACAGCCCTGCAGGCAGGCCATTCATATTGACTATTGTTTTATTGCCATTCACAGGGATTGTAGTGATCTGCTTACCTGTTACATCCGAAATGGAAATGGCAGGTTGGTTTCCTGGAATTCCCTTTGTCTGGATAGTGAGCAAGTCGGTAACCGGGTTGGGTGTTGCCGTAATAGTAAACACCCCTTCTTCCTTCGCAGAAAGTCTTACTACGTTGGAACTTGTAATTTTTCCGTCCCTGTCTGTCTGCTGTAGCCTGTAATAAGAAGCCCCAGTAACTATTTTCAGGTCATTAAAGGTATAGCTCAATGCTTCCGCACTGTTGCCGTTTTTCGCTTTACTGGCCACAAAGCCGATATCAGAAAAATCCTTTCCGTTATCGGAACGCTGTACAGCAAAGCCCTTATTGTTTTGCTCCTTAAAAGTAGCCCATGAAAGCCGTGCAGTATTACCATTTGTCAATGCACCTTTTAATTGCCCCATCTCAACTGGTAAGGGTGCTGTACCATTAATGTTTAAAGTAAAAGCAACGGTTTGGGGAGCTGCCCAGGTGGAAATAACGATGTAGTAAGTGGTATTGGCGGTAACATTAAAAGTATTAATTGCGAGGTCGGTACTTGTATTACCATTTACCACTCCTGCAGCACAGGAATTACCAATAGCGTTGCAATCATTATAAACAAACATACCGGCATAAGTGTCACCAAGATTGGTAAGGCTTATGTCTACGCTTCCGTCCGCCGACGCTGTATAAGAGAATACAACATCATTACCCGAAAGATAATTGCTGGTACTACCGCAACCGGTTCCCGGCGCGCCTTGGTAAAAGTTGCCATAATCTCCGGTGTTACCGCTAAAAGTATAAGGACTGGCATTAACTACCAATGGGTCGCTGCAGCGCGCGCCCCGGGGCACCTCTTTTACACAAAGATTGAAGGTATAGTCTGTAGCGATTAAATTCCCTAAATTATCTTCGGCATAATCCGACCATATCCGTATATAATAGGTTTCTCCAATAGTGAGGTTGCTCAGCGCCAGGCTGGCATCTATCTGGCTAGAGCCATCGAAGCCGCCGATAGTACAACTCAGGGGGGTAAGCGCATTACAACTACCGCTATAGGCTACCATGCCACATTCATAATAAGCGGCATTGGTATTTACAGCAACTATATCCGAAAGGTCAATAATCTGGTCGGTATTGATAGCCTGGAAGCTGTACCAAACATCACTGCCGGAAACGAAATCGACACAGGAAGCAGGTGCTGCGGGGCTTGATGGCGTCCCTCCCAAATTGGAGCCGGCAATGGGAGAACAGGTCGCAGTAGGTGTTATGGACTGAGCAGTAGTACATTCATCATTAGCCGGGGGAACACCAAAAGTAAAGGGGCCGGCCCAACTGGACAAGTCGGTAACCGAACAGGCGGCTCTTACATAAAAGTCGTAAGATATACCCGTGCTTAATCCTGAACTGATCGTATAAGAAGGCGTTGCAGATGCAGATACCGAAGTACCGGTACCCAATGCAAATCCAGTGGTTCCGTATTGTACATTCCATTGTGTTGCCGTTCCGTTTTCGGTCCAGCCCAGCGTTGCGCTGCTTGAAGTAATACCGGTAACATTCAATGCCGAAGGAAGAACACAGGAAGGCGGGCCGACAATAGTAATGCTGTAATCATGAACCTCTGCATACTCCGTATTGTTAGGATTACCACAGGGATCAAAATTTTCAGCGGTTAAAGGATCAAAATTAACATCGTAGGGATAGCCAACCATTACCCTCATCCTATGTCCCCCCAATGCTGCCGCAGCCGGGATAGCAATGGGAACGGGCGAGCCCGTAAGTGCCAGGAAACTGTTATAGGCAGTCACCATTTCTGAGGCCTCAAATGTATTATTATTGTTGAAATCGATCCAGATAGTGCAATAATCACCACCTGAACCGTCATTATATTGCGAAGAAATGGTAGCGGTATAGGTCACTCCCTGTGCCAGGTCTACAGCTACCTGGGCCGTCCTGTCATCGTAACTGCCGGCCGAACAGCCGGTATTTACATCGTTAAATCCTGTGCTATTCTCTCCGTTTAGTATAAAAGTATTGATATCATCATCAAAACTACAACCTTCGGTAAAGGAAGGTGTACAATACTGGGCATATCCCAATGATGAAGAAAACAATAAGAGCAACGTAGCCAATTTTTTACTTACATGGTACTTAAAGCTTGTAATTTTTCTCATGGAAACTCAGTTTATAAGTAAATGCCTACTCTGGAAGGTTTTCGGCTTCCCCTTAACGATAGCTGGAATGCATCCTTATACAAGTGTGGTATAAGATTTGAACCAGGGTCAAAATGCTCCTTTTCCCGGTTAAAAATCCGGGAAAAGGAAGCTTCAAATTTGAGTTATTAAGATTGGTCCAGTGTAGCAACACTTCCAGTAAACTTAACAAATGCTTGATTATTTGTTTACAATTTTAACTTAAAGAAAATATAATATTTCAAATTAATTTATACATAATTAGTAAAATTATATTTTACAACAGTTTATCAGTAAAATAATTACCTATTACATAACCCCCCAAAAGTATATTTTAGGTACCTGACTATCTTGAAAAGTGTCTCTCACGCAAAATATATCACCTTAAAATCCAGCTCCTTCCAAAATACTGTTTGCCGGCGTTGTCTACTCTTTGATAGCAACTTCCATTTCCTGGAATATACCTCTTGGGTACCTGCAAAAATCACTTTGCCTTTCAAAAAACTGCCGGCAACATAAAAGGCAGCCATGTGGCTGCCTTTTATGTTGCCGGCAAAGAATTACTATTTCCTGTGGCGCTGATAAATTTACACTTCTATTGCTTATTTATTTTAATAATCCGATTGTGTTCCGTATCCGAATATCGGATCAGGTAAAGCCCCTGTACCAATCCATTCATATCTATCTGTGTTTCCCTTCCTTTAACAGGTACATTCCTTAATACCTTTCCGGTAAGGTCGACTACCTGTAACACAGCGTTACTACCTTGTGTACCATAAGTATTTACAGCAAGCGTATTTTTTACAGGATTGGGCGCCGCCGCGATATCGAATCCTTTATTTTCTACAGCTGACAAACGGACAATATTGGAATATACAAACTTACCATCGTTATCGATCTGCATTAACCGGTAGTAAAGGTTCCCGCTTGGTTTATCCCTATCGGTATATTCATAATTCAATGCCGTCTTGCTATTTCCTTCTGCGGCACTGCTTTTCACAAAACCTATTTTTTCAAATTGCTTGCCATCGCCGGAGCGTTCTATATCAAACCCTTTATTATGTTGCTCCATATAGGTAGTCCAGCCCAGGCGAACAGTACCATCCGGCGTTGCATTCCCGCTGAGCTTGCCCATAGTTACCGGTAAAGCCGTACCCGTAACCTGGATACCAAAATTTCCCTGCTGGTTATTCCAGCCATCAACCCTCAGGTAGTACGTTTCTCCTGCAGTAGCAGCGATGGTAAGATTGCTGCCGTCCGCACAATCCAGTTGCACCAGGTTGCCGCAAGTACCGGAGAAAGTTTCGGTAACCGCATCCAAATCCGACTGGTCTACCTCCACATTAATATCTCCTGTAAAATCGGCTGTCACGGAGTACCATACGTCGCTGGAAGCAGTAGCGGATGAAGAATTACAGGCCGCCGGGGCCTGGCTTTGCGAAGCGCCGTTATTGGTACCGGCAACCATACCCGAAGTACCGGTTATCGGAATAGCCGTTGCACAGTCATCATTTGGCGGCGGCGTGAGTGTAGTGACACAAATATCAAAACTGGCAAAATCGGAAGGCGCATCGCTATAAGTCCATACCCTTACATAATAAGTCTGTCCGGGTGTGAGCCCGGTAATATTTAAAGTCTCAGGATCACTGTCCTGCAATAAGGTCAACGAACCGCAACTGCCGCTGTAAACGCCCATAACCATGTCGCCCGTTGTACCATTAGTGTTACTTAAGACGATCCTGTGCATAGCGGCAGTAGCCACAAACGAGTACCATACATCATCGTTGGTACCATTAGGGGCAGTAACAGGAGCCGCTTCAGCAGACTGTGTTGCCCCCTCCGTGGTCCCGCTCATGGCCGTAGTACAAGTTCCGGAAGGAGAAACCGACAAAGCCACGGCGCCACCGCAATCGTCATTAGCAGGCGGTGTGGGCGTGGTCACACAAATGTTGAAACCAGCATAATCGGTTGCCGAGCTGGTATAGGTATATATTCTTACGTAGTATTGCTCAGTAGGCGTAAGATTGTTGAAGACGGCTATTTCGGGATCACTGTCCCCTACCAGGGTCAAGGCGCCGCAAGTACCACTGTACAGGGCGATCACCATGTCATTGGTGGTACCGGTAAAATTGCTTAATTCAATTTTATGTGTTGCGGCTGTTGCAGTAAAAGAATACCATACATCATCGTTGGTACCGCTAGCACCTGTATTCGGAGGGGTTTCAGTAGAAGCAGTGGCCGCTTCGGTTGTACCGCTCGTCGGGCTCGTACAATTAGTCCCCGGCGATACCGTTAAGGCAACAGCGCCACTGCAATCGTCGTTGGCAGGCGGGGTGGTTAATGGCGTACGTACACATACGGTAAAATTGCTGGTACCGGTTACGCCAGGATCGGTAGAATAGGAAAATACCCGGATATAATAGGTGGTGCCTTCCGTCACGGCCAGGTTGACGAATCCCGGCAGGCTACCCACTTGATCATCGGAGCAGTTGAAAGTAGTAAAAGTACCGGAGCAGGTATTATCGTCCGAAGTATAGATCTGCGCTACCAGGTCCTGCTCTCCCGAAACGCTTGTAAAGTCAATGGTAACGGCCGTTTGGCCGGTTCCGGGTGTAAAGGTGTACCAGACATCGTCGTCAAAGCTACCCACATCGCCACAATCAGGATCGGGTAACGTAGTTGATTGTGTAGCGCCAATGGTTGTTCCGTTGACAGGAATACAAGTGCTGTTAACGGTAAGGCTCACAGCCCCGGTACACTCATCATTTGCCGGCGCCTGCGCATGGCTTAAGGCGGTAATGCCCAAAGCAAGCAGCAGGCAACCCGTTTTTTGCATCAAGCGGTTAGCAGTAGAAGTTTTAATCATAATTTTTCAAAGAATAATATATGCCTACTCTGAAATGGTTTTCGGCTTACCCATCCTCTCAATTAAAAAGTAGAATCCTTTCAACAATGCAGTACAATGGAAAACCAGGACAAAGCCAACGATAACCCCGGAGCAGATCTTCAATAAAAATGCAGTAATGGTCATAAAAAACCCATACATAGTTAACAATTATTTCCAGCGACGATCGAATCCTTAACTTTAAAAAAAACACAAAAAAGCCCGGTTCCTATGGAACCGGGCTTTATACCTTATGTTTTGCTTTAATACTTACTTTTTAGCCGCTGTTTTGCGGGGAGCCGGCTTTGCTTCTTCAGTAGATTCGTCGGCATCATCCATTTCCATCATTTTTTCCAACTGACGTACTTCTTTCTTCAGGTCATAGATTACTTTATACAGTTCATCCATTTCGCTTTTGGTAGCTACAGGATAACCAGCCAGCATTTTTTCGGCCTGCAGGTCCATTTCTTTACGCAGTTTCAGTTGCAGGGCACTTACTTCGGCCATCAGCTTGCTATACTCATCGCTTTCGAAAAGCTCTACATAAACCTTATCGCTGATATTAAGCCATTCCTGGTATAAAGCAGTCATGCTGTTGATCTCAGTACCATTCTCTACTTTGTTGGTAATGTTTTCGATCAGCTTGTCCATTACTTTGGTGCCTTGCTGGTATACCATGTATTGCATTTCTGCATTCTTGATGTTGAATACAGCCATACGATCAGCGATCTCGGCCCATTCAGCCGAATTTTTGGTGAATTGGTTCGGGGTCACCATTTTCGCGATCGGAGATACCGCATGCTGGAAAGCCTGCTGCATGCTCTGGTAGCCATTCATCATTTGCTCAAATACATTCTGACCTGCGAAGGGGTTCATATTGCTCATAAAGTCGCGGCCGTTGCTGTAACCGGCTTTACCCATGTCGGTGAAGCTCTTCATACCGTTGTTCCACCATTCGGTAGCCTGCTGCATATACTGGCGGCCATTTTCGGGCATAAAGCCAAAAAACTTATCCAGCATTTCTTTGTAGGCTTCGGCATTGAAGGTTTTTTTGAACTGCTCGGCATTGAAGTTATTGTCCTGGATAGATTTCCAGAAAGGGGCCCACATTTCGTAGAATTTACCAAAGCTGCTGGCTACATTCACCATATTGCTGTACACATCCTGTGTGGTAGCATTCTGCATGTTCTTCTGCATATCGGCAAAAGAATTGTTCAGCAGCTCGTTGTATTGGTTGAATAAACCGGAGAAATTTTCCGTTGATTTTTTGAACGTTTCCGCTGCATTGGCAGGCGTGAACTGTTGCATCATATTCATCCACTGGTTCTGCATCTGGCTGGCCTGGTTAGCCTGCTTCATCCAGTTGGTCATATTGTTCCAGGCAGTGTTCATGTTATTGAACCAATCCGCAGGATTAGCATTTGCTTTAAAAGTATCGGCTGTAGGGATATTGTTCTTAATGAAGTTCTGGTTCATTTCCCAAGCCTGCTTAGCCCAGTTGATCTGGTTGTTGAGCCAGTTCTGGTTAAATTCGTTCGCTTTATTAAAATTCTCTTTTGCTGCTTCTTTTACGTCTTCTGCTTTTCCGGTTACACCACTGATCGCTTCTTTCTGCTGTTCCATCCATTTTTTGTAGGACTCTGTTCCTTTATCAATTGCTTCGTTGATAAAGCTGTTGCCATTGGTTACCTTTTTGGTATTTTCTACCATACTGTCAACCAGGTTTTTTTGTGCTTCCAGTACGGATTCCACAAAGTTTTTGCCGTTTGTAGCCATCTTAAATTGTATTTAAAGAATTTTAGAGAACTGTTTTGCTGTTTTACAGAACAAAATTAGATTTGAAATCATTAATGCCTTGTTACCATTGCATCATCAAATCATTAAAAGAAAATCCACTATTACAACGCCTTCATACCAGTCAGAAAAAGAAAGGAGGCCTTCCTTTCAGGCCGCAAAGGTAGGAATAATTTAAAATAAAAGATAGAAAATTTTTACGATCCGTATTTTTTTTACAATTGACTGACATCCAACATGCTGCAAACGCTAAAGTATTGCTAAAGCAAAAGCCCTCACATTAGGTGAGGGCTTTGGGTATCATGTAGTAGTTTCAATAGCGTTACTTAGATTTTCCAGGCATCCATTCCCGAATCATCGGTTTCGGCAGGCGACACAGCCACTTCCGGTACCGCAACTGTTTCGGTAGCCACAGCAGCGATTACAGTGCTCTCACTGCCGTATTCGCGCTCTTCGCTATCGTCGTGGTTAAAGGCATCGAAATCAAAATCCGGCATCAGTTCAGTCTTTACATAGTCTACAGTTTCAGTCAGCGCTGCCAGGAATTTATTGAAGTCTTCTTTGTAGATAAACATTTTGTGACGGTCATAGCCATCATCATTAAAACGCTTCTTACTTTCAGTTATGGTGATGAAATAATCACTACCACGGGTTTCACGAACGTCAAAGAAGTAGGTCCTTCTTTTGCCGGCTTTAATACGCTTGCTGAAAATACTTTCAGTGTTCCGCTTTTCTTCAAATGATTTGTTGTTGTCGTACGCCACAGTTCAAAATTTTAATAGTGAGTAAATTTTAGAGTAGCAAAAGTAGGAAAGTTAAGTATGTAATCAAATTAATTTGTTGTAAAAGTTTCGTCAGAATTCAGACCAGGCAAACATTTGAACGTATTTCAGGTAAAAACCTGAACCCTTTTTTTACCCATACAAAAGACCGGAAATTGCTCCCCCTTAGAGGGTGAAAAAACAAGAAAGCGGTCCTTTTTCAAGTACCGCTTTCCCTTATTTTGCTTTTTTAACCTTAGTTATTACTTACTGCTTTCTGTACCAGGTCGGCTGCTTCGCTCAACAGGATAGCAGATTGAACCTGCAGCCCGCTTTCTTCGATCAGCTTCTTGGCTTCTTCGGCATTGGTACCTTGCAGGCGCACAATGATCGGGATATTGATGGTACCCATGTTCTTGTAAGCCTCAATTACCCCTGCCGCAACACGGTCGCAACGTACGATACCACCAAAGATATTAATCAGGATGGCTTTTACATTGGGGTCTTTCATGATGATGCGGAAACCGGCCTCTACTGTTTGTGCGTTGGCAGTACCACCCACATCCAGGAAGTTGGCAGGCTCGCCACCGGCCAGCTTGATCATATCCATGGTAGCCATGGCCAAACCAGCGCCATTTACCATACAGCCTACGTTGCCGTCCAACTTTACATAGTTCAGGTTGTGTTCGCCGGCTTCTACTTCCGTAGGATCTTCTTCAGATTTATCGCGCAGGTCTACCAGGTTCTTATGACGGATCAGGGCATTTTCGTCCAGACCCATTTTACAATCTACAGCAATGATCTTGTCATCGGCAGATTTAAACAGCGGGTTGATTTCCAGCATAGCGCAATCCAGGCCGATGTATGCATTGTACAGGTTGGTTACGAATTTCACCATGTTCTTGTGCGCTTCTCCACTCAAACCCAGGTTGAACGCGATATTGCGTGCCTGAAAGCCTTGCAGGCTATAACCGGGCTTTACCCACTCTTTGTATATTTTTTCGGGCGTGTTGTGCGCCACATCTTCGATATCCATACCACCTTCGGTGCTGTACATGATCACGTTCTGCTTCTTCGCACGATCCAGGAGAATGGAAAGATAAAATTCTTTACGCTCGCTGGGTCCATCGTAATACATATCCTGCGCGATCAGGATTTTGCTTACTTTCTTACCTGCGTCACCGGTTTGAATGGTGACCAGGGTATTGCCCAAAATGTTCTTGGCTACCGTCTCCACGTCGTCAGCACTCTTCACTACCTGTACACCATGCTGCGAGGGCACTTCTTTCATAGTACCTTTACCGCGGCCGCCAGCATGTATCTGCGCTTTTACCACTGCAAATTTGCTACCGGTATCCACAGCGATCTGTTTGTAAGCGTTTACCGCTTCATCCACATTGTGTACAGCGATTCCTTCCTGCGTAGGAACATTATATTGCTTTAAAAGTTCTTTTGCCTGATATTCGTGAAGATTCATTTTTTAAAAAATTTTGGCGAAGATAGTGTTTAATTCAAAAAAAGTTGATTTTTTTCGCTTCCGGTAACAGTGTTTTCCCCGGTCTGTGTACATCCTGATTGCTTTACCTTCCGTTCATGACATTAATCATTATTTCTTCCGTTTTACTCGTGGTATACGCCTTCCTGATGCTGGTTTATGCCCGGGGCTGGCGGCTGCAGCCGGAACAGGTAAAGCAGGCAAAGACAGGGGCAAAGCCGGCTATCAGCGTCATTATCCCGGCCCGCAACGAGGCCGCCCATATTGGCAACTGCCTACGCTCCATATTGGCCAACAACTATCCCGCACACTTGCTGGATGTGATCGTTATCGATGATTTTTCGACCGATGCAACCGCCGCAATAGCGACCGGATTGCTGCAACAGGGACAAGGTAGGGTACTTAGGCTGGAACATTATTTTTCTGCCGGCGAGCGGCTGAATTCCTATAAGAAAAAAGCACTGGAAATAGCGGTAACAGCGGCAAAGGGAACATGGATCATTACCACGGACGCCGATTGCATGGTGCCAGGCAATTGGCTGGACACAATGGCTGCTGCAATGTGTGACGAAGACGTGAAATTTATAGCGGCGCCGGTCTCCTTCTCCCCTCCCCTGGCCCGCAAAAACCTCCTTTACTATTTTCAATCCATCGACTTTATGACGATGCAGGGCATTACCGCGGCATCGGCCAGGCTGCACCTGGGCAATATGTGCAATGGCGCCAACCTTGCTTTTCAAAAGGAAGCATTCCAACAGGTGGGCGGCTACCAGGGTATCGACCATATCGCTTCCGGCGACGACATGATGCTGATGCACAAAATACAGCAGCAATATCCCCAAGGCATTCATTACCTCAAATCCCGGGAAGCCATTGTACAAACTCCGGCTCAACCTTCCTGGAGCAGTTTTCTGAACCAGCGCATCAGGTGGTCGTCCAAGGCAGACCATTACGATGATAAAAAACTAACGGTCATATTGGCTTTTGTTTACTTTTTTAATCTTAGTTTTATAGTCCTGGGCATCGCCGGTTGTTGGCATTCCCGGTACTGGCTGTGGCTGTTGGCGCTTTTACTGGCTAAGATCATTGCGGAGTTGCTGTTCCTGGTACCCGTTGCGGCATTTTACCGGAAAACCAGGGAATTGTTGCTGTTCCCGTTCCTGCAACCTTTGCATATTGTGTATATAATGCTGGCCGGCTTCCTGGGCAAATTCGGCACCTATCACTGGAAGGGAAGACAGGTAAAGTAAGCCGGAGCAAGGTTTTTAAATGATTACTAATTCAAAAAAATATGCGCAAAATCATCTTCTTTGCTATTTTGATCCTGGTCGTTTTTATAGGCGGCTATGTATTCTGGAATTACTACAAGGTGTATGATGAAGGGGGAAAAGAAGGGATACTGTACAGCTTCTCCCGCAAGGGCAATATCTTTAAAACCTATGAAGGGGTTATCCTGCAGCCAGGCCTCCGGTCGGCACGTACCGGCGGCCTCAATACCAATGAATTTCATTTCTCCGTTACAGACGAAGCCATTGCCGATTCTTTAAAAAAATGTATCGGCATGCAGGTGGGCGTGCATTACAACCAATACCGCAAAAGCCTGCCTTGGCGGGGTGAAAACAACAACAACGACAACAAGGATAAGGGGCAATATATTGTAGATAAGATCGAATCGGTCAAAAAAGCGGATAACGCCTATAATAATTTTTAGCCCTTAACCCTATAAGGGTTCCTTTAAGCATTAAGTCTTTCCCATAACCAAGTCCTTATACCTGGTCTAAATAAGCGCTATTGTGTTTAAACCCTTATAGGGTTCCGGGGTTTCCGCTAAGGTTTTGTACAGAGGGTCGTATATTTGTGCGCATATTCCGGCAGACAATGCCACATATCTACGCATACATGGACGAACTATTAAAGGATTTCCTACTCGCAACTGCAGCAGACTGGAAGGCCCGCCTGGAAAAAGACCTGAAAGGCATTACATTTGACCAGCTTTCTCTCACTGATCGCAATGGCATTACGATCAGACCTTTTTACAACAGGGAAGATATTGCTGTACCACCCGAACCTATAGTTACCCAACCGGGCTGGAACATTTGCGCACAGATCAAGGTAAGCGATGCCGTTACAGCCAACAAACGGGCTCTTTACGAACTGAACAACGGCGCTTCAGGCATTTGTTTTATGCTTGAAGAAGATATTGATGCCGAAGCTTTATTGCAGGAAATAGAGCTGCCTTATATTTATACTTGTTTCAGGTTGTCCAGGCACCTGCCGACCTTTATCCGAAGTCTGCAGAGCTATGCAACACAGAAAGGATGGTCGTGGAAAGAGATGGAGAGCTTTATCGCCTTCGATTATATCGCCGGTTATATACAGGAAGGACATTGGCAGACTGACAAAGAACAGGATCAGCAATCATTCGAGGCTTTCCTGGAGGCGACCCGGGGTATGCACAACTTATGCATCGATTCCGCTTTGTTCCAAAATGCAGGAGCGACAGCCACCTACGAGCTCGCCGCAGCACTGGCGCAGGTAAATGAGTACCTTAACCAGCCGGAAGTCCGGCAACAATTGCGGCAGGCAAAAAAGATCCATATTACTCTGGCCGCCGGTACGGCATTCTTTGAACAGATAGCCCAGCTCCGTGCTTTTCGCAATTTGCTCCACCTTCTTTTGGAGCAATACAATGTACAACCGGCAATACACCTGCACATTGAAACTGGTAATATTTACCGTTCTCCGTTCGACAGTTACAGCAACCTGCTCCGCGATACCATAGCGGCCATGGCCGGCGTATTGGGCGACTGCAACAGCTTATACATCCGCTCCTTTAACGAAACGCTGAAAGAGGCGGATGACTTCAGCCGCAGGATGAGCCGTAACCAACAGCTGATCTTTAAAGAAGAAAGCTACCTCGACAAAGTAGCTGACGTGGCTGCCGGCTCCTACTATATTGAAACGCTTACGGACCAGATCGCGGAGAAAGCCTGGCAGCAATTTAAAGAAATAGAAGCCGCAGGCGGCCTTATAGCAGCATTTGAAAAGGGCATTATCGGGGAAAGTATCGGGCAGCAGGCAGCACAATTGATACAGGAATATAAGGAAGGCAAACGGGTACTGATCGGGGTCAATAAATTTCCCAACCCCAAGGACGAGCCCAAAACAACCGGCAGAGAAACGTCATCAAACGGCGGCCTGCAGCAGTTGTCGCTTGCCGATCACATTATTTAAAAAAAGACAGAACAAAAAAGACAGAACAGAATATGGCTACGCTGGAAACACCCCGTTTGCTGCTGCATGACCTGACACCGGAAACCCGGAAAGCGCTTTTCCTCCAGCGCACGGAAGAAGAGATCAGGACTTTCCTGGGCGTCACAACGGATACAGAATGGGCAACAGAATTACAGAAACATGCCGAAGGGCTGAGCGGTTACCGCAGGTCTTTCCTCACTTTTTATATACAGGAAAAAGCATCCGGCAAAACGATAGGTTCCTGCGGTTTTCATACCTGGTACCTGCCACATCGCAGGGCGGAGATCGGTTATATGATCAACGATGAACAATGGAAGCGCAAAGGCTTTATGACGGAAGCATTGCGGCCCATTATCCGTTATGGCTTCGAGGTGATGGACCTCAACAGGATAGAAGCCTTTACCAGCCTGGAGAATATCGCTTCGCAAAAACTGCTGAAAGCGCTGGGCTTCAAAGAAGAGGGGCTGATACGGGAACACTATTGCAAAAACGGCATCATCGAAGATTCTGTGATCTTCGGGTTGCTGCACAGAGAATTTGAATTTTAAAAAACGACAAGGTCGCCATGCGCAAAGATTTTTCCCATATAGAGTATAAAAAAACAGTCCGGCAGGAAAGCGAAAATGCCGGACTGGATAGTGAACAGCTATGGCATACGGCAGAAAATATAGCCGTAAAACCTTCGTATACTGCAGCCGATATTAAAGGAGCCGGGCATCTTGGCTATGCTGCCGGCATTGCGCCCTTTTTGCGTGGCCCCTACAGCAGTATGTACGTCAAGAACCCCTGGACCATACGGCAATACGCAGGCTTCAGTACAGCAGAGGAAAGTAACGCTTTCTACCGGCGCAACCTCGCGGCAGGCCAGAAAGGTTTATCTGTTGCCTTTGACCTGGCTACCCATCGCGGCTACGACAGCGATCATGAACGGGTTGTAGGCGACGTGGGCAAAGCAGGCGTAGCTATCGACTCTATTCTTGACATGAAGATACTGTTTGACCAGATACCCCTGGACCAGATGAGCGTGTCTATGACCATGAATGGCGCCGTATTGCCGATACTCGCATTTTATATTGTTGCCGCCGAAGAGCAGGAAGTAAGTATGGAACTACTCAGCGGCACGATACAGAACGATATCCTTAAAGAGTTCATGGTGCGGAATACGTATGTGTATCCACCCGAAGCATCGATGAAGATCATTGCAGATATCTTTGAATTTACATCAAAGCATATGCCCAAGTTCAACTCGATCTCCATCAGTGGCTACCATATGCAGGAAGCAGGCGCCACTGCCGATATTGAGCTGGCTTATACCCTGGCCGACGGCCTGGAATATATCCGTACCGGTATTAAGGCAGGATTGCCGATCGATGATTTTGCACCACGGCTTTCTTTTTTCTGGGCAATAGGCATGAACCATTTTATGGAGATCGCCAAAATGCGTGCTGCACGTATGTTGTGGGCCAGGCTGGTCAAGCAGTTCAACCCGCAGAAAGAGAAGAGTATGGCGCTTCGTACCCACTGCCAGACCAGCGGCTGGAGCCTTACCGAGCAAGACCCTTTTAATAATGTAACCCGCACTGCCATAGAAGCATTGGCCGCGGCTATGGGACATACCCAAAGCCTGCATACCAATGCCCTGGACGAAGCCATCGCGCTTCCCACGGATTTCAGCGCTCGTATCGCCCGCAATACCCAGATCATTTTACAGCAGGAAACCGATATATGCCGTACGGTCGATCCCTGGGGCGGTTCCTATTATGTAGAGTACCTTACTGCAGAGATCGCCGAAAAGGCATGGGCATTGATCGAAGAAGTAGAGCAACTGGGCGGTATGGCCAAAGCTATAGAAACGGGCGTGCCCAAAATGCGCATCGAAGAAGCTGCAGCACGCAAACAGGCACGTATCGATAGCGGGAAAGATGTGATCGTAGGGGTCAATAATTACCTTACCGATGAGCCTTCCCATATCGAGATCCTGGACGTAGACAACGCCAAAGTACGCGAGCAGCAGTTGGCACGTTTGAAACAACTGAAGGAAGAAAGAGATAATGAAAAAGTACAGCAGGCATTGAACGCTCTTACAGAAGCAGCCAGGAGCGAGCAAGGCAATCTGCTGGCCCTGGCCATAGAAGCGGCCAGGGTGAGGGCTACTTTAGGAGAGATATCTTTTGCCCTCGAAAAAGTATATGGCCGCTACCAGGCACGTATCCGCTCTATTGCTGGCGTATATTCCAAAGAAATCGCTATGGACAAAAACTTTGAAGAGGCCCGGAGGCTGGCCGACGAATTTGCGGAGCTGGAGGGCAGGCGGCCCCGTATCATGATCGCCAAAATGGGACAGGATGGTCATGATCGTGGCGCCAAGGTGATTGCCACCAGCTTCGCCGACCTGGGTTTTGATGTAGATATCGGCCCGCTGTTCCAAACACCAACCGAAGCCGCCAAACAGGCCGTGGAGAATGATGTACACATCCTGGGCGTATCGAGCCTGGCAGCAGGACACAAGACCCTGGTGCCGCAGGTAATCGAAGAGCTGAAAAAATACGGCAGGGACGATATCATGATCGTAGCCGGTGGCGTGATACCGCAACAGGATTATGACTTCCTGTATAATGCCGGCGTATCTTTCGTATTCGGACCGGGAACCATTATTGCCAAAAGTGCCATCGAGGTGCTGAAGAAATTGATTGAAACGGTAAGTGGGTAATGTTTTGCCCCTACGGGGCAAGCGGATAGGCTGTCATAGTTTTGTTACAAACATTCTGCTCCTACGGAGCTTGAGAAAAAACGTTCCGAACAACAACACTAAACGATGACAAAAACATCTGCAACAAAATGTTTTGTGACTTACAGGAGTTTTGCCCCTACGGGTCAAGCATATGGTCTACCATAATTCTGTTACAACCATTCTGTTCCTACAAAACTTAATCAAAACGTTTCGGACAAAAGACATTAAACAACAGGAAAACATTTGTGACATATTGCTCCGTAGGAGCAAAACGTTTGTAGAAAAATATATGATTGTATGTAATCAATATTTATAATTTGCCCCGTAGGGGCAAAACCAAATACAGCTATCATGTCCAATACCTATACACAATTATATATCCAGTTTGTATTCGCAGTGAAATACAGAAAGTCGATGATCGACAAACAATGGGAAGAGCGGCTTCGTTCCTATATCACGGGAATCGTGCAGCATCATAAACATAAAATGCTTGCCATTAATAATATGCCCGATCATATCCATATATTCCTGGGTCTGCATCCAATGCAATCTATTTCGGATTTGATGCGTATCGTTAAAGGAGAATCTTCCGAATGGATCAATAGCAATCAGCTCACAAAAGAACATTTCAACTGACAGGAAGGATATGGAGCATTTAGCTACTCCCGGTCACATATTGATAATGTAGTAAAATATATTTTGAACCAGCAGGAACATCATAAAAAAATCACTTTCAAAGACGAATACAGGTCTTTGCTTGAAAAATTCGGGATCAATTATGATGAACGTTACGTCTTTCATGAACCTTTGGATAACTAAGCTGATTCTATTCCTGACAGCACTTTAAACAATAATGACCATGAACTTCTACACCCGTAAACTGATCAAACCCGAAGACCTGAATGCCAACAATACTTTGTTTGGTGGCAGCCTGCTGCGCTGGCTCGACGAAGAAGCGGCTATTTATGCCATTATCCAACTGGGCACCAACCGTTGCGTGACCAAGTTCATGTCGGAGATCAACTTTATCAGCTCGGCAAAGCAAGGCGATATTGTAGAACTGGGCATTAAAGCCATGCAGTTTGGCAGGACCTCGCTCACCTTAACCTGCCAGGTACGGAATAAGATCACACAAAAGATGATCCTGACCATCGATAAAATGGTTTTTGTAAGCGTAGATGAAGAAGGTGTACCGACACCGCATGGAAAAACAGAAATCATTTATACCGACGAAAGGCTCCGGGAAGACTAGCCAGGCAATGTAAAACGAATAACCAGTCCTTAGACAAAGAGCATCGATCACCCCTTTCCGGATCACTATCCTTATATGCCTGTTCCGTAAAGACCCTTTTTAAACAGCCCGAACATTGTCCAAATCATTCAGCCTGCAAGCGTATATCGATGGCCTGCAAAGCAGCAATATTGCTATGCTCAGCAGGGCTATCACCCTTATTGAATCCACCAGGCCTGCGCACCAGGAAACTGCAGCAAGGCTTATTGATGCCATACTCCCTTTTACCGGGCAATCGATGCGCATAGGAATTACCGGTGTGCCGGGCGTGGGCAAAAGTACTTTTATCGAAGCTTTCGGTATGCACTTGATCGACGAAGGCAAAAAAGTAGCGGTACTGGCTATTGACCCTTCCAGCAGCATCAGCAAAGGCAGCATTCTGGGCGATAAGACCCGGATGGAAAAGCTTTCCGTTCATCCCGCAGCCTTTATCCGGCCTTCAGCAGCCAGCGGTAGCCTGGGTGGCGTCACTTATAAGACAAGAGAGGCAACCCTGCTTTGCGAAGCGGCAGGCTTCGATACCATCATTATCGAAACGGTAGGTGTAGGCCAGAGCGAAACAGAAGTAAGCCATATTACCGATTTTTTCCTGCTTCTGATGCTTGCCGGCGCCGGCGACGAATTGCAAGGCATCAAAAGGGGCATTATGGAAATGGCAGATGGGCTGGTGATCACCAAGGCAGATGGCAATAACATTGAAAAGGCCAAAGCTGCCAGGAGCGAATATGCCAGGGCCCTGCACTTCCTTCCTCCCCAGGCTTCGGGATGGATACCTGAAGTAAAGGTGAGTTCCTCATACGACCATACCGGTATTACAGAAGTAACCCGAATGATCGAAAAATACCGGCAACATCAAACTACAAACGGCTATTTCGATAAAAAGCGGCAAGAGCAGAATTTGTTTGCCTTCCAGCGGTTACTTACCGAGCAATTAAATCGCATGCTCTATAGCAAACCGGGTCTTAAACAAGAAATACACAGGGTCGAAGAAGAAATAAGCAAGGGCACGATCAGTCCATATTCGGCGGTGAACCGGATCGTACAACAGCTATAAATAAACAACGGTCCGCAATATTGCGGACCGTTGTTTATTTATTTGGCTCAGACCTGCTTACGCAACCGGGCTACGGCTATATCTAGTTGCTCCCGGTATTTCGCTACTGTGCGCCGGGCCACATTATAGCCCCTTTCCGAAAGTTGCTCCATCAAACCCTCATCCGATATCGGTTTACGTTTGTCTTCCTGAGCTATCAATTCCGTCAGTATCCGCTTTACTTCCCTGGTCGATACTTCTTCCCCGCTATCGTTCACAATAGCTTCCGAGAAGAAATATTTCAATACGAAAGTACCGTATTCCGTCTGCACATATTTACTGTTGGCTACCCTGGAAACGGTAGAGATGTCCATATTGATCTGGTCGGCTATATCCTTAAGGATCATGGGGCGTAAAGAACCTTCGTCGCCCGAGAGAAAGAATTCCCGCTGGTATTCCATGATAGCATTCATGGTTACCAGTAAAGTATGTTGCCGCTGTTTAATAGCATCTATGAACCATTTGGCGGCATCTATCTTTTGCTTGATAAATAACAAAGCTTCCCGTTGACTCTTATTCTTCTTTTGTCCCGAGTCATAAGTCTTCAACATTTCCCGGTAGCCTTCCGAAATGCGCAATTCGGGCGCATTCCGGGCGTTAAGGGTCAGCTCAAGGTTGCCGTTATTGTTAAACACAAAAAAATCGGGAATGATATAGCCGCCTATTTTGCTGGAAGAAGCGAAGGAGCCGCCCGGTTTAGGTGTAAGCTTTAAAATGACGCCTATTGCATTTTTAAATTGATCTTCATCGATCTTAAGCCTTTGCTTGATCTTTTCATAATGCTTACGGGTAAACTCATCAAAGTAGTCAGACAGGATAACAGTAGCGGTTTTTACAGCGGCGCTTTGATCCTGGATCCGATGCAATTGCAGCAACAAACATTCCTGCAGGTCCTGTGCAGCTACACCCGGGGGATCAAAATCCTGTATCAGTTTTACCAATGTTGCCACCTCATCTTCATCGGTGGCGATATTCCGGTTAAAAGCCAGGTCATCGGCAATAGAAATAGCATCTCGCCTCAGATAGCCATCATCGTCAATACTACCAATAATCTGTTCGGCAATCTCCTGGCGGCGTTCGTCCAGTTCCAGCATACCCAATTGGTTGTTGAGGTAATCGGAAAAGGTAGTTTCGACCTTTACGGGTATGCTCTTGGGCTCATCATCATCTTCGTATCCTTCGTTCAGGTGATAATCGCCCTGCATTTCATTTTCGTCGCGCAGGTAATCGCTTACATCAATATTTTCAAACTCGTCATTGTTATCAAATTCGCTGTTCTCATCCTCGCCTTGCTTATCCTGTCCGCCTTCCTGTTCGTTCAGGCCATAAGGGTCATTCTCTGTATCGGAACCCGTATCCAATGCCGGGTTACTTTCCAGTTCATCCTTAATACGCTCTTCCAGATTGGCAGTAGGTACCTGCAGCAGCTTCATCAATTGGATCTGCTGGGGCGAGAGTTTCTGCGTTAGTTTCTGTTGCTGGGTCTGTCTGAGCATGTGGTCAAATTCCTGGTACGAAGATAATTTTTAGGTCTGAGAAGTAAGGAGCGCCTTACATAACTTATTCCTATACCTTCAGTTTCTCTTCGATCAGGTAATGGTTCCGCTCGGGCGCGTTCCGCACGATAAGCTCAGCCAGGAACCCGGAGAGGAAAAACATCGATCCCAGCACAATGCAAAAGAGGGCAATATAAAAAGGCGGCCTGTTCATCAGCCAGTAATCGGTATAGTAAAGCCTTGCAAAAATCATGTAGGAGAAGGTAATGAAACCGACCAGGAAAATCAGACTACCGATCAGTCCGAAAAACTGCATTGGCTTTTTGCCATAGCGGCCCACAAACATAATACTGGCAAGGTCGAGGGGGCCGTTAATAAAACGGCTCATGCCAAATTTGGACACGCCGAATTTACGGGCACGGTGCTCTACCACCTTCTCTCCTATCTTCTTATAACCGGCCCATTTGGCCAATACCGGGATATAGCGATGCATTTCGCTGTACACTTCGATACTCTTCACTACATTTCTGCGATATGCCTTTAAGCCGCAGTTCATATCGTGCAACTTAATACCACTCATACGGCGGGTTACCGAATTGTATATTTTGGAAGGGATGTTCTTAGTGAATGTATTATCGTAGCGCTTCTTTTTCCAGCCGCTTACCAGGTCGTATCCTTCATCGATGACCATCCGGTACAGCTCCGGTATCTCATCGGGGCTGTCCTGCAGATCGGCATCCATAGTAATAACCACTTTGCCGCCACTGGCTTTGAACCCTTCGTTAAGCGCTGCACTCTTTCCGTAATTACGTTGGAATTTTATGCCTTTTACAACAGGATACTGCAAAGACAATTTCTGTATTACATCCCAGCTTTCATCGGTGCTGCCATCATCAATAAAGATGATCTCATAAGATAAATTGTTGGCTTGTGTTACGCGGTCGATCCATTCGGTAAGCTCCGGCAACGATTCCGCCTCATTCAGCAACGGCACGATTATAGACAAGCACAGCATGTCAGCGGTATCCCTGGCAGGGGTATTTACAGTTAAAGTATCAGCGATTCGGACGTTTTCAGGATTCAGTTCCATGATGATTTTCTGCTCTTTTAGTCGGGAGCAATTTAGATATTAGGAAGCAACCGGTTTGTTTTTCAGGATAAAGGCAATAATAAGCCCTGCAATACTATCCATAATTATCGACCGGGCAAAGCCCATGGCCATTGCGCCAAAGCTTGTCTGTTTTTGCTCCTGTATGGTTTGCTCAAAGGCTTCCAGCTCTTTTTGCGGCAACTTTGCCTGTTGCATCCAGGCCAGCGTGCTGCGGCTGAAACGGTCCAGGTAGTCAGGATCGATATGCCAGAGGTAAATATAGTTAAACAGGGAAAAACACAGCTCCGCGATCAGGATCACGATAAAAACGGTACCGAAAAGCTCTTTTACATCGGCAAAGCCTCCCAATTGCTTCTTACGAGTATAAGCAGCCAGGAAGAACAAGGCAATAATGATCACATATCCTATTGCTGTAGCCACACCCAGGTGCACCGGCGTATCTCCGAAGTAATAGCGTCCTGCAAGCACCAGCATATAGACGATACCGGTAAGGATACCGAACCGGATACCTGTTTTGGTTTTTGAAGATTGCTCCATGCTTACTGAACAAATAAAATTTTATCGATTTATGAATATATCTTTCCGGTCAACTCTTTTCCTAGCCAGGGGGAGTTAATACCCAATGACTTTTTATTGCTGCTGTCGTAGGTCCAGGAAGCATCGGGGTCAAAAACGGTAATGCTGGCCTTTGCTCCTTCGGCTATAGTCGCCTGAGGGAGACCGAATATCTTCCTTGGATTCACAGACAGCAGTTCTATCCAACGGGCCAGCTCCACTTTGGGCGCTGCGGCCAGCAGCATAGACAAACAGGTTTCCTGGCCTATCATGCCGGGCTGCGCGTATTCAAACTCTTTTATTTTGGCATCCCAGTCCTGCGGACAGTGATGGGTAGCGATACAATCGATGGTACCATCGGTAAGCGCTTTCACCAGCAATTTCCGTTCAGCTTCGGTCCGTAATGGCGGCTCTACTTTATAGACACTTTCATACTGCTGTAAGGCTTGCTCGGTAAACATGAGGTGGTAAGGCGTTACGGAACAGGTCACGTCGAGACCCTCTTTCTTGGCCGCTTTGATCAGGGCAAGGGATTCGGGTGTACTCACGCCTGAGAAATGGATACGGGAACGGGTATAACGCACCAGTTCAATATCCCTTTGCACCAGCAGGCTTTCTGCGATATTGGGAATACCGCTCATGCCCAGGCGTACAGAAGTTTCTCCTTCATTCATTAAGCCGCCTTGTGACAAAGATGCCTGCACCGGCAATTGTACAATAACCCCATTGAAAGCCTTCACATATTCCAGCGCTTTCATCATCAGTCCCGCATTCTGTACCGGGTGCCAGCCGTCACTGAAAGCAATAGCCCCGGAATGGTACATATCCATCATTTCGGCCAGGTCCTTGCCTTCTATATTGCGGGAAACAGCGCCAAGCACATGTAATTGTACCCCGTAACCACTCCCTTTCTTCTGTACATATTCCAGTACCGATTTGGTAGCAATTGCCGGTTGCGTATTGGGCACGATAAGCACATCGGTAAACCCGCCGGCAGCGGCCGCTGCCAATCCCGAATCGATCGATTCCCTGTGTTCGTAACCCGGATCGCAGTAATCGGCCAGTACGTCTACCCAACCCGGGCTTACATACAGGTTCTTGCCTTCGATTACCCGCTCGGCTTTATCTTTCAGGTTTTTACCGATAGAACTTATTGATCCTTTACGGATCAGGATATCTGATTTCTTTCCATGCAACGGGGAAAGCGGATCCGATATAGTGGCATTTTTGATTAAAAGAGACATACGAAGCGCAAAAATAAAAAAGCAAGCGCTAATATGCCCGAATTATTTTTTAGCCTTTTGCCCCAACGCTTTCCGGTATAACCTTGTCTAATCCTGTGACCGTAACCAATATACACACGATTGATGTGTTGTTTAACCAAGGACCTGTAAACCCTATCCACCATTTCCGGTTCCGGCAGCCTGGTTTATCTACTTTTTGCAAACGCCCTGCTTACAAGCACTACCATTTTTTCAAAAAACAACGAATATTTTTCATTATCTTTATATTCAAATGAAAAAATATTTAACCGTTATTTCCTTCTTATTTTTCATAATAAAAAACGCACAGGCCCAGAACCTGGTGCCTAATCCGTCGTTTGAAACCTATGTAAACTGCCCTTCCAGCCTGGGCTCCATACCACAACCTCCTACACCGGCTACGACGGTGAGCAACTGGTTCAGACCTAGCTGCGGCAGTTCGGACTATTTCAATGCTTGTTCTGCTACTGCAGGATCAAGCGTGCCCAATAATACTTTCGGACATCAGCCCCCACGCACGGGCAACGGCTATGTGGGCGCCTATATGCAATTCAACAACCCGGCCGTGTGCAGGGAATACCTGCAAACACTGCTCAACAGCACCCTGATCGCTGGGCATGAATACTATGTGAGCTTCTGGGTCAGCCTTGCCGACTGGCAACCCGGCAATCTTTCGGCAATCAACCAGATAGCTGCTTACTTTAACGCCGGATATCTTACATCCACCGCATCGATAATAGACAATGTCACGCCGCAGATCATCAATACAGCTAACTACATAGGCGATACGCTTAACTGGACCCAAGTTTCGGGCACCTTCGTATCCAACGGCACGGAAAACTGCATTGTAATCGGTAATTTTAATCCTTTTACCAGCCAAACGGCACAGGTTATCTCCGGCAGTACGGGTACCAATATACCTTACTATTACTTCGACGATATTTGTGTATTTGACATGACCCCCAATACCCATACCTACGATACCTCCCTTTGCGGATTGGCCAATGGTGCATTGCAGGGCAGAAGCGGCATGCAGAGCTTTTTATGGAATACTGGTGATACCTCCCAGTCCTTAACCATTACTGCCCAGGGTACCTATTGGGTAAAATCTTTCGGGGAATGTGAGGCCGGGATAGACACTTTTCACGTACTGGCCACCGGCGACACCACAAAACCGAATCTGGGCAGGGATACCAGCCTCTGCTTCGGACAAACCCTGTTGCTGGATGCAACTAACGCAGCCTTCAATCATTACTCCTGGAATACCGGCGATACCACCGCTGCTGTTACCGTCTCCGCCTCTGGTGTTTACTGGGTAGCTGCCAGTAACAGTTGCGGCACCTTTACAGATTCGATAAGCGTTACGGTTAAACCACCTGTCCCGCCGCCACCCTCGCTCGATACCATTATCTGCACCGGGGCAGGCACCAATATTAAGCTACCTTACGGGCAACCACAGCTTACCTGGCACCTGGAACCCGGTGATGCCGGAATCCCCACGCAACCACCAGTCAATGCTACTGCCCCTGGCAGCTATTTGTTCTATGTTTCCCAAACACAGGACGGCTGTACCAGCGACCTGGCAACGGTCAAAGTAAAGGTATTGATCCGACCACAGCCTGCCAGGTTACCGGAGGATACAGCCCTTTGCTCCGGCAATATCATCTTCCTGGGGCAACCGCAGGAAGGCGTAAAGTATCTCTGGAATACGGGCGACACCAGTTGTTGTATCCAGGTAAACAGCTCCGGCAGCTACTGGCTCAAAGTATCGAATTATTGCGACAGCTTTACTTCGGAAAGCACTGTTACTATTTCCAACTGCAGCCGGTGTATCTGGGCCGGCAATGCTTTTTCGCCCAATGGCGACGGCCTCAACGACCGCTTCGAGGTCAAAGGGCTGTGCCCTCTCAAAAAATACCAGTTCAGGGTATTTAACAGATATGGCCAGGAAATATTTTTCGCCAACGATATCGGGAAGCAATGGGACGGCACCTTCAAAGGCATGCCCTGCGATGCGGGCACTTACTACTATTACCTGGAAGCAGATGTAGTACAGCAGGAAGTGCCCAGGATCAAAATGAAAGGAGACATAACACTTATCCGCTAAGGGTCAGAGTATGGCCCGGATACTCATTCTGCCCGTATGCACCACCGGGTTTGCGCCGGGTTTGCGGCCTTCGTATTCGAGGGAAAGCTCGATGCCTTTGCTGAGCCTTCTTTCCCAATTCAGGTACCACAACCAATTGGTACCCTTCTGTAAAGCATCGAGCATAACAAAAGACAAGGAAGTGTTGGCGACGCCCGAATAAGTAATATTGGCATAGGTAAGTCTGCCCTGTATCGTACCCAGGCTGGTTAAGGTAGCCCTCGAATCCAGGTTTACAGACTGGATCAACGCTTTTTCACCTCCGAATTCGGGTTTATTTTTCCGGTCGTCCAGTTTATAGCTTCCCGTAAGACGGAAGGCGGAACGCAGGATCCAGGTAAGGGAAGGTTCGATATTGTTTTGCTGCACCAGGTAGCTGCGGCCATCGTCCAGCGAGGAGCGGTAGGTCTTTTCACCGGTCTGCGCCGTCATATTCCCGGTAAGCGCACGGAAAAACATCCAGCGCAATTTGGCGGTATGCCGCAATTGGTTGTTGCCTTCCAGGCCATAGGTCAGCAACGACTTACCGGCATTGTAGGCCATCGTATATTCTCCACCCCATACGGCACTGTTGCGGTTAAAGAAAAAAGTATTGCTTAAAGAAGTAAGGTTGGCAATGATATTGGTATCGTTAATATTGCCGGCAAAAGGATTGAAAGCCGAAAAACCGGCCTCAGACAATACCTTGTTGTTGATCTGTACCGAAAGCTGGTCCGAAAAGCGGCTTGCAAAGCGTTGCCAGCCTTTCTTCTTGTCGTTAGCCGCCCATAGGTTTTCGGGGTTCAATTGCAACGAATGGTTGAGCAATACATAGTTTACCTTCACATACTCGTTGGTAGGTGTAATAAGCCTTATGTATTTTTTCTGATCGGGGTACAAAGCCAGTTCAAACTCATTGGCTTGCTGCACACCGTCGCCATTGTAATCGTTCCACATATAGATCCCCTGCCCTACCGGTACTTCCACATAGGTATAAATGCGTTTCTGTTCCTGTCCCGATCCTACTTCGTACAATACCGAAGGCACCAGGAAACCTTTGCCTATATTACCGTTGTACTCCATCCGGCCCAGTATGCTTTCTCCCGCCTGCTGGGCATTAGGCGCCGGTATATTGACAAAAAGCTTGCGGTAAGCGCCGGTAAAGGAAATCTGGTGATTGGCCCAGCGGTACAGGCCCAGCTTGGCATCCAGCGTATGCCCGTTGTTTTGCTGCCGGAAAGCATTGTTGACCACCATATCGTCTTTCCGGTAGGTATAATTGAGTTCGATCCTGGTTTTGCTGTCGTTCTTGTTGTGGGCATAAACATTCAGGATGTCGAAGGCAAAAGCGGAAGGCATGAGCGTATCTGTTGCCGCATACCTAACTTCGTTATGCTCCTTCTGGTATTTTGCCCCCAGGGTGATGCCCATTACTTTGGGGAATGCCTTTTCCAGGAAGGCGGAGGGCCTGAAATACATCGTCTTTTGGAAGGGGCTACTGGAGTTCATCAGGTTAAAAACGGCACCCCCCTTTACCGTCCCACGATCGTAATTAAGGGTAACCACATTCCGGTTGGCTTTGTAATCCAGGCCGCGCTGGTACCAGGTAAGGCTGTACTGTACATTGCCTAGTGCATTTTTCTTCAGTTCCGTATTATAATTCACCAGGTGTTCGTCTTCCGGGGCGGCATCTACCGGGATATTCCAGTCACGCGCGAATTCTACATTGCGATAAGGGGCAATGGCCTTAAAATTGCTCTGCACAAATTCATACGACAACTGGTTTTTCCAGCTCAGCGAATGCCGGCCCAGGCTATCCTTTTTCCCAAGCAAACGTTGCTCCTCATACAAGCCCCTGCCCGAAAAGCCCCAGTGCTGGCTTTTGTCCCTATCCGAAAACAGGTTGGGGGCATAATTGCTCGCTCCCAGCTCCACCGTTATCTTTTTCAGGGAATCAATCTGGAAAGTAGAACCCATCGTAAACAATTGCTGTTTTTTCGGCGTAATCAGCAGCACCACCGGTTCGTAGTTGCCCCGGTGCAGCCCTCCCTCCGGCGCTATCCAACTGTACGAACGACCATTGGTATTGGTGCCAGCAATGATATAGTCTCCCTTTCCTTCACCTACATAAGAAAAACCCAGCGTATACTTGGCGCTATCCTTATTGGTGGAATAAACAAATACGCTATCATAGGCCACACCGTTCACCAGGGTGTCCACCATTTTGTACAATATCTTATTTGCCGCAAAAGTATCGGGCGTAATCACGCGGTAAAAGGCCTGGCTGATATCGTCGCCGATCCCTGCCAGGAAACGCTTCTGGTCGCCAGTAAGGTTTTGGGTATAAGGCTGGTTTTTGGCATCCTGGTTGGAATAGGCATTGAACCGGAAATTCCATTTTTTGCCTACCTGCAATTCATCGTAAGCATAGATCAGGGTATTGAGGTAATTGCGGTCCTGGTATTCAAATTCGAACTGGATACGCTTATCCTTAGTGATCAACTGGCGGGGCATAAAAGTGATCTCGCCGGTGTTGTAATTGATCACATAATCCCGGTCTTCGCCACGCTCCATCAATACGCCGTCGATATACACTTTCTCGGTACCCGCCAGTACAATAAAGAATTGTTCACCGTTGTTACCGGTAAGCTTGTAAGGCCCCTGGTTGCCCTCTATACCCTGAAATATGTTGCGGGCAAACTGTCCTTTGGCAATAGAGCCGCTCAACCCGAATTTGTTCTTAACACGGCTGTTAGAAGGCAGTTCGGCCTGGTACATGAGGCCCTGCACTCTTTTGTTGAAATTGATAAAATAGCTGTTGGGCCGTTCCAGGTTATAATCGCCGGCCGTCAGCTTATGTTTGTCTTTTTCAAAAGTAATATAGAGCCGGTCGAACTCCTGTATCTGCTGGGTATTGCCATCCGGCTGTATAGGGATGTTGTTATCGGTAACGGCAGCTTCGATGCGTACGCTATCCAGTATATAGCCGTTCAGTTGCAGGTTAAAGTTCGAATTCAGGGACACATCCTGGCTGTTGCCGATGGTAAGGCTGCGGCCATAGGTACCGTTATAATCGATGCTGTTAAAGTCCACGAAGCCACTCACGGTAGTATCGGCCAGGGAATACCGGTACGAGGAGAAAGGCAGGTTGGTTTCGATGATGCCCTCATTTTTATGCCTCCTTTTCCGGGTAAATAAAAACGGGAGTACCCGGTATTGCAATTGCAGCGAATCGGTACGGGGCCTGGTTTTCCATACCAGCAAGGCCCTTTCGGGATGCAAAACATAGGTGGAATCGGGCACACCGCTTATGGAAAAGCTGCCGGCAGCCAGCGACAGGGTATCGATATGCAACGTATCCGAATGGGGGACAACGATTACCTTATGCCGTATATTGGAACGCAGTATCGTGGTATCCTTTGCCTGTGCCCACACATGATGGGGCAGGCCGAAAAACAGCAAAGCAACCAGGAGCCGGTAAATAACCTTAAAGTACATTTGTGCCAGTCAATACAACGCGAAAAGTAGGAAAATATTTCCGTTCGGCTATAAACAAAGCCATCCCGGAGCGGGATGGCTTTGCGTTGCAACTGTATTTTGTCTCTTATCTTTCGTTCAACTGGAAGGCATAACCCAGCGAAAAGCCCCATACCCTGTTTTTGCTGGAGCTGTTGTTTGTATTAGACAGGTTGGCCAATCCCAGGCCATACTGCGCTCTTACATAAATACCGATCGGGGAGATATAGCCCACACTGAAATTGGCGCCATAATCGATCTTCTTCATTTCGCCATCTTTACTGCCGAATTTGATGTCGTTCTCCAAGGTGCCTACTAGGGGTACATTTTCCGTTTTGTTCTTCCCGGTCATGCCGATGCCTATATAAGGACCGGCAGCGGCAAAAACAGCGCCGGCATTGCCAAAATCATAACGATAAGCAATGTTCACAGGAACTTCGATATAACCAACCGTGGTCTTGGTAGTAAGCCCGAGGACGGTATATTCCGAGCCCTTTGTCGAATAAAAAGCGCCGGGCTGGATATAAAACCCTTTTGCAATATCGATGTCCAGCACAGCACCTACTTTATAACCGATGATGGACTTGGTACCCAGCTTGGTGTCACCTGCTTTTTGGCTCATATTGGCAATGTTAATGCCCGCTTCGGGATTAATACTTAATTGTGCGTGTACGATGTTCACACCAGCGATAGCCATAGAGGCCAGTAGAATCATTTTTTTCATAATAGTCAATTTAGTGTTACGGGTTAAGAAATGGACGAAAAACAGGAATGGCGGTTTTGGATTTTCCGGAGTGTTTCATCCGTTTTATGGAATGATCCAAAAATCATGCCGCAGCAGGAAAGAACTTTGTTTTTTAACGTTTTATCTGCTTCCCGGAAGTTTAGACAAACGGGGCCAATTTATCCCTCAAAAGAAAGTGTTAATTAGTGGGTAGAATTAAAGAATAGGGTGATAATTTATTTTCCATTGGATATATACTTTCAATTATAGTAACTTTGGGGGCTTTTATGGTAAAAGTAACCGTCTTTTGCCTGGGCACATGGGTTTTATCAACTGCATTAGTTAATCATAATAAGTTTCTTTTTAAACGAAATGGAAGACTTTTCGTACATCACGAGTTCCCACCCGGCTTATATAGAGTCGATTTACAACGATTATCTTAAAAATCCAGAAGCTGTCGATCCCGAATTAAAGAAGTTTTTTGAAGGTTTTGACTTCGCGATTACCAAAGCAAACGGAAATGGCCATGCCAAAGCGGCTGCAAACGGCTCTGGTAAAGAGGCAACTACTGCCAATGTAGCCTTTGGTTCCAGCGTTTCGGCCCCTGCCGATCTGCGCAAGGAGTTTTCCGTGTTTGAGCTGATCCGGGCCTATCGCAAAAGAGCGCACCTTATTGCCACAACCAATCCTATCAGGCCCCGTATCGATCGCCAGCCACACCTGGACTTAAGCGAATTTGGCCTGGGCGACGGCGATATGGAAACAGAATTCTATGCAGGTGATTTCATCGGCCTGGGCAAAGCCAAGCTGAAAGATATTTATGCCAAGCTGAAAAAGATATATGCAGGCAATATCGGTATCCAGTACACTTATATGAACCGTATGGAGGCTCATATGTGGGTACAGAACCGCTTTGAAGAGCTGATGCAGCAGAAATTCACTTTACCGGAGCAAAAACGTATCCTGGAAAAGCTGAATTACGGTGTGATCTTCGAGAAATTTCTCAATACCAAATTTATTGGCCAGAAACGTTTCGGACTGGAAGGCGGCGAGAGTATGATCCCCGCATTGGATGCCATGATCAATACGGCTGCCGAAGGCGGCGTGCAGGAGGTAGTGATCGGGATGGCGCACCGCGGCCGTCTCAATGTGCTGACCAATATCATGCGGAAAACCTACGACCAGATCTTTTCCGAATTTGAAGGCAATATGCCTGCCGATATGACTATGGGTAGCGGCGACGTGAAATACCACCTGGGTTTCCGCAGCAATATCCAAACCCCATCGGGCAAAGGCGTAAATGTACAGTTGCTGCCCAACCCTTCCCACCTGGAAGTAGTTGATCCTATCGTGGCTGGCTTTTCCCGTGCCAAGGCAGATGTATTGTACAGCAGCGATTATGATAAAATACTGCCTATCCTGATCCACGGCGATGCCGCGGTGGCAGGCCAGGGCATCATCTACGAGCTGTTGCAGATGAGCAAGCTCAAAGGATATGAAGTAGGTGGTACGGTGCATTTCGTGATCAATAACCAGATCGGTTTTACCACCGATTTCGACGATGCCCGTTCTTCCGACTACTGTACCAGCCTTGCGGCTATGGTACACGCACCGGTATTGCACGTTAATGGCGACGATCCAGAAGCAGTAGTGAAAGCGGCTATCTTCGCCATCAATTACCGTCAGGAATTCAACGAAGATATCTTTATCGATATGGTATGCTACCGTAAGCATGGGCACAACGAAGGCGACGAGCCTAAATTTACCCAGCCCGGCTTGTATGCCCTTATCGATAAGCACCCGAACCCACGCGAGGTGTACACCCAGTACCTGCTGGATAACGGCGAGCCCGAAGCCAAAGAGATGGCCAAGGAAATGGAACAGAAATTCTGGAACGAATTGCAGGCACGACTGGACGAGATCAAGCAAAAGCCAATTCCTTATACTTACCAGGAACCGGAGAAGAAATGGCAGGAGTTACGCAAATCCAAGCCCGAAGATTTCCTCAAATCACCGGAGACAGCGATTACCGAAGCCGAAGTAAGGGAATTATTTGCCAAGCTGATGACTATTCCGCAGGATTTTAAACCATTGCGCAAAGTAGAAAAACTGCTGACCGATAAATCCAAATTGTTGGAAACCGATGGCAAGATTGACTGGGCTACCGGCGAATTGCTGGCCTATGCGAGCTTGCTGGTACAAGGGCACGATGTGCGCCTTAGCGGTGAAGACGTGAAACGGGGTACCTTCTCCCACCGTCATGCCTGCATTATGGATGAGGCAACTAATAAGGAATACAACCGCCTGAACCACTTCAACGATAACCAGGGCAGGTTCTATATCTACAACTCCCTGCTGAGCGAATATGCAGTACTGGGCTTTGAGTATGGCTATGGTATGGCCAACCCTAACAACCTGGTACTGTGGGAAGCGCAATATGGCGACTTCATGAATGGCGCCCAGATTGTGATCGATCAGTATGTTACCAGCGCCGAGCAGAAATGGACGACCCAGAACGGCTTGGTAATGTTGCTGCCGCACGGCTACGAAGGCGGTGGCCCCGACCACTCCAGCGCCCGCCTGGAACGTTTCCTGCAACAAGCTGCGGAGAACAATGTATTCATCACCAATATTACCACTGCTGCGAACTTCTTCCATGCCCTGCGTCGTCAATTGGCATTGCCTTTCCGCATACCTATGATCAATTTCTCCCCCAAAGCCAACCTGCGCCATGTACGCTCCTACTCTACTGTAGCCGAGTTTACGCAAGGTGGTTTTAAAGAAGTGATCGACGACCCGAATGTGAAGGAAGCCTCCAAAGTGAAGCGTGTATTGCTTTGCAGCGGCAAGATCTATTTTGACCTCAGCGAAAAACAGATCAACGATAACCGGGAAGACATAGCCATCATCAGGCTGGAGCAGATCTTCCCATTACCCCAACAGCAATTGAATGCCTTGTACGAAAAATACAAATCCGCACAATGGCTTTGGGTGCAGGAAGAGCCCCGCAATATGGGCGCCGCTTCTTTCCTGAAGATGAACCTGGAAAATATCAATATCGGCTACCTTACCCGCCAGGCCAGCGCCGCTACGGCTACCGGCTTTGCCCGCAAGCACGTGCAGGAGCAGAACAGGTTGGTAGAAGAAGCCTTTGCCGTGTAAAACGGTCATTTATTCTTATTCTCAAAAAGGGCGGAGCGATCTCCGTCCTTTTTGTTTTTCCATTTGGCCTACGGTACCTATTTTATTTGTGGGGATATTGTATACGGAGGCTTTGCAAAAGGCCTTGCACACATTTATACCGATGTTATAGACAATGAAAATTCCCCACCCTTCGACTGCGTTCAAGGGTGACCTTGGTTATAAGGTTGCGCTTGAATTTTTTGTCTTGCTGAGCGGAGTCGAAGCACGACAAAGATTTCCGCTCCACCCTTCGACTTCGCTCAGGGTGACCTTAGTTATAAGGTTTTCTTTGTGACTTGGTGCGCTTGGTGTGTAACAAATAATCTTACATAGCATGCCACATCTCCATAAGATAGTTGATGATAAGATTTTTGATCCAGAAGGAAACAAAAAAACCGACGTTCCATACTTTCGCCTTTAGGTACCTTATTTTTGCACCTGCATTACAAAAGCACAGATAAGCAGCCATTATTATGGTCAGGAAGAAAATTAAAAGAGGGCTAAGGGTTTCCCGGTATGTGATTTACAAAGAAACCCTGGTTGATCGCAAGGAGCACTTCTGGTCGTTTATAGGTGCCTTTACCGGCATCGGTCTTATTGCTTTTTTACAAAGCTTCCTGCTACCTAAGCAGGAGCAGATATTTCTTATCGGCTCTTTCGGTGCTTCGAGCGTATTGATCTATGGCGCCATCCAGAGTCCGCTGGCACAACCCCGCAACCTGATCGGCGGGCACCTGGTATCGGCCCTTATCGGCGTTACTATTTGCAAGCTCATGCCTGATGTTATCTGGATCACCGCTCCACTGGCCGTGGCCTTGTCCATCGTGCTGATGCAGGTTACCAAGACAATGCACCCGCCTGGCGGGGCCACCGCTTTGATCGCAGTAACCGGTTCGCCGCAAATAAAGGCCCTGGGTTATATATATGTACTAGCTCCGGTACTTGCAGGCTGTTTGATCCTTTTATTGGTAGCCCTCATCTTCAATAATATGACCTCTTCCCGGAAATACCCTACCAACAACCGTTTTACAAGCTATATCAGGGGTATATTGAACAAAACAAAGACCGATTTCCGATGAACTGGTATATAGGACAGCTCTTTTCCATGAGCGCAAACTTCAATTAAAAATCACATTGCCTTCCGATAGCCTGTTTATATTTGCAAGCATCAATTTTTCCAAAATGATCTGGACCCACAAATACGACCTGCTGATGAAAATAATCTGTATGTTGCTGGTAATAGCGCTTATGGCCTTCCTCACCGACAGATTCGAAACAACATTGGATTCGCTGCGCGGCCCCTGGTTCCTGATCGCCGTACTTGCTGCTTGCGGCAGCCTGCTTTTTGTGGTGTATTATTTCCTGCTCAGGACTGCGGGCAGCTATCTCTACGCCCGCTTTTCCCTTAACATGAAGATCCGTTTTTCCCAGGCGGCACAATTCAATCTGGCTTTTGCGCCTTTACTGGCCTTGGACAGGAAATGGTTGCCGATGACAGAAGTCATTAACCTTGAAGAAAACCTGCGGTACGAAACAGCCCTGCATATTCTGCAACAATGGAAAACATTGAAACAAGGGCAAAGGGCAAAAAGCCGCAACGATTTCCGCAATGCCCCTGTTCCGCTGCAGGCAGCTATGATCTTTTTGGGGATTCTTTTTGCCGGCTGTGTCATAACGGGTTTACTAAACCTACCTCCGGCAAGCTATGTATCCCGGCTTATCGGCGATGGCAGGAGTTATTACCCCATGTTGAATATATGTATCCTGTGCCTGCCCTTATTGCCTTGCTTTGTACTGGTAGAACGTAAGATGAAGCAAAGCAAACGTAACAACCAGGGAACTGATACAGATTACTACCAGGAAGGCTAACCATATACATTCTTTGCTACAATGTAATTTCCTATCCCGGCTTTTATTCCCCGACAAGCCATATTTTTAAATTACCTTTGCCCTACTACAAACCCGTGCTGCCGCTGTTCTGAAAGGAATGGAGGAAAGTCCGGACAGCATAGAGCGACGCACCATCTAACGGATGGGGTTCTTCAAAAGGGAATACAGACAGCGCCACAGAAAATAACCGCCACGGCTTATCCCGGGGTAAGGGTGAAAATGTGCGGTAAGAGCGCACGATGGTTGCAGGTAACTGTAACGATGGGCAAGCCTTGCGTGATGAAATGCCCAATAGGCAGGCGTTTGAGGGCTGCTCGTCCGATGCCTGCGGGTAGGCAGATAGAGTGTTGCCGCAAGGTAACACCCAGATAAATGGCAGCAACGTCGCAGCAATGTGGCGGACAAAATCCGGCTTACAGGGTTTGTAGTTTTTCTTCTTCCGGGGATAATTTACCTCTTTACGATATGCTTTGCAGGGCTATTCCCAATGCCCGTTGATCCGGAGCACTTTTTCGATCACATCTCTCACACAGCCCGAACCGCCTTTTAACGGAGATATATATTGGGCTGTCTGTTTAATATCGGAAACAGCATCTTCGGGGCAGGTACGCAGGCCGCAAAGTTGCATCGCCTTAAGATCGGGCATATCGTCGCCCATATAGAGCAATTGTTCTTTGCTGTAACCACCTTCTGCTATCAATCTTTGCAATAAGGCTACTTTATCCGTTACCGCCACATGCACTTGTTCAACACCCAGCTTTTCCAGCCTCCTTTGGGCTGCCGTAGTCTTGCCACCCGATATCACCCATACCTGGTACCCTTTCTGGATCGCCAACTGCAGGGCATAACCATCCTTTATATTCATACGGCGTAGCAGCTCCCCGTCTTCCTGCACATGCAGCATGCCATCGGTGAGCACACCATCTATATCGAATACAAATACTTTAATGGGTTCAAATAGTTCAAGGACATTCATAAGTTCTGAAAAAGCATTTAAGAATTTACAGTAGCCGACTGTTGTATCGATGCACTGATATCGGCATAGATCTGCTGCCAGCCCGTGTGGCCGGCCAACAGCGAAAGGTGTTTTTGTATAGTGGCTTCGTCATGCCGTATAGCAGGCCCTGTCTGGCTTTCGGAAGGCAGTACTCTTTGTACCTGCTCCAGGGTCTGCCGGATGATAGGCTGCAAGATCGAAAAAGGCAACTGGTGCTCCTCCCCTATCTTCTCGGCAATAGCCAATAAATGATTGGTAAAATTATTGACGAATACGGCGTTCAGGTGCAGCATCTGCCGTTGCACAAGGTCCGTTTCCAGTACCGTTTCCGACATATCCTTTGCCAGTGCCAGGGCCAGGGTTCTCGCGGTATCCGTATTGGCTTCGACAATAAGCGGGATACGATCGCTGTCGGGCAGGTTGTTCTTCTTTATGGAATACAGGGACCAGATTACGGCAAGATGCTCCGAAACACCCGTCATTACATCCAGCGCTACGGCGCCGGCGCAATGTAATACTACTTTACCGGGAAAGCTGAGCTGCGCCGCTATATCTGCAAGGGCATCGTCTTTGATAGCGAGGATATACACATCGGCATCCTTTACAATATCGGCGATATCCGTGGTGACCAGGGGAATGCCGCAAAGTGTGGCCAGCGCCTGCGCATGGCTGGCATCGCGGCTGAAAACCTGTACTATATCGTGCCCTTTACCCTTAAGGCGGGTAGCAAAAAAGTGGGCAATGTTGCCTGATCCTATAAAAACGATACGCATCAATGGTTGGTAAAAAGCTTAAGAATGTTGTATGATGTAGGCTTCCATAGTTTTGTACACCCTTTCTTTCAATTCGTGCCGGTCGCTCATCGAAAGCCCCTTGGTGGGTACCGGATCCAGGAAATGATACCGGATCGCCTTGGGTCGCGCCCATAATTTGGGAGTATTGGGCAATATTTCCCTGGTTCCGAAAATAACGGCAGGCATAATAGGTTTCTGCGCCCTGATGGCTGCGATAAAGGCTCCGTCGTAAAATGCCTGTAATGGCGCACCAGTTTTGTTGCGGGTACCCTCTGGATAAAGACAGAGGTGCAGACCCATTTTCAGGGTTTGCTGCATACGGGTAAAGCTCTCTTTGCGGCTGCTGTCCTCTTTGCGGTCTACCAATATGGAACCTGCCCGGTAGATCACGCCAAATAAAGGTATCCGGGCCATTTCCACCTTAGCCAGGGTCTTATTGGGCCCTGGTATCCAGGGCGTAGAAACGGGGATATCGACCAGGGAGTTATGATTGACGACCACTACATAGTTTTCCCCTTTTACAAAATGTTCTTTGCCTTTGCGTTTTACCCAACAACCTACCAGGGGAAGGAAAATACTCATCCATATTTTATAGGTAGGGTGAATGATCTTTGCCCGCCTGGGCTCCGGGAAAAGTAAAGCTATACTTGCGGGGATAATTGCGATCAGCATGGTAGCGACAAACAAGATCATACCTGCAAAAAAGTAAAGATGCCCCGCGATCCTTTTGAAAATGTTCATTCTCTTATCAATAGAGCGCCAAAGGTAACAAGGTATTGCGATTATACCTTTAGTTTTTCTTCCTGCCTGTATTCGCCGTCGGCTATCATATGGGAAGCGCTTAATTTACCACATATAGATGTAGGAATTGCATTTATAAACGATTTTGACCCAACCTTTAGCAATCCGGTTCCTTTCTTAATATCAAGTAAACCAATAGTTTATTAGCACTCTATTTCGCAGTTCCGGAAAGGTAAATGTATGGGCAGGTTTCCTGCATTCCGGAGGCCGGCCGTACTACTAGAGAATCTTGATTATTCGATTATTTTTGTTGCAAACCATACGCTTGATATGAAAAAGAACCGCTACGTTCCCCTGGTTTTGCTGGGTTTTACCCTTCTCTTTTCCCATGAAAAAATAAATGCCCAAGCGCCCGGTGGCGTTACCGGTGGTAATACGATATGGCTTAAGGCCAATACCGGTACTACCCTGAGCCCTACCAATACCGTGACTACCTGGGCAGAGCAATCCGGCTCGGCCATCACAGGCGATTTTTCGACGCAAGGCGCTCTTATTAATAAGCCCTCGCACCAGCCGCCTACTTTCCTGGCCAATGGCCTTAACTTCAATCCTTATATCGTATTCAACAATACAGCCACTCCCAATTCGATTTCCAGCGGCAATGCTGTAAGCGGGACGCAGATACTGGACGGCACCTTCTGTACCCTTTTCCAGGTCATTAAGCTGCACACCATGACCTCTACCGGGGTATGGGTAAAATGGCAATGGGCCACCAATCCTTATGGCGGGCCACGCCTGGGCAACGAGTGGAACGCCAGCAACCCCGGCGCTATAAGGTTCGATTTCAGGACCAATGCCGGCAGCTTCTATTCGGCCAGCAATGTCTTTGAAAAAAATACCCTGGTAACGGAAGAGGCTATTGCCACCCAGAAAACGATCCGGCTGATTGGCAACCAGGATGCCAGCATTACCGCTTCCGGCACCTTTACACCCGGCACAACAACGGGCAGATTTACGTTAGGCGCCGAACCTTATGGAGACGATTATCCGACCAAGGTAGATATAGCAGAATTTATCCTGTACAAAAGGGGGTTGAGCGCTTTGGAACGAAACCAGGTGGAATCTTACCTGGCAGTAAAATACGGTATGACCCTGATCCAGACCGGCACTTATGCCAATGATTATACCAATGCCTCCGGGGCGGTGATCTGGAACCGCACGGCCAATGCTCCTTACGTCAACAATATTACAGGCGTTGGCCGCGACGATGCTTCGGGCCTGGATCAGCGCCAGTCGCGGTCGATCAACAACAGGGCCATGGTAACCATGTATGCCGGCAATATACCCGGCGTATTCCCTGCGTTGAATGTAGACAATACCAATGCTTTCAGTACCAATGCCAGCTATGTTCTTTTTGGCGACAATCTCGCCGACTCGCTCGTTAACCAATGCAGCAGCAACGGAAGATTTGCCAAGATGGCCAGGACCTGGAAGGTACAGGTGAGTGGTGCTCCGGGTGTGGTTACCCTCGCCCTTAAAAAAGCCGAGGTACCGCCATCTGTCAAGACCCTTATCGTGGCTTCCGATCCTGCTTTTACCACTGGCTTAAGCTTTATCCCTATGCAGGATAACGGCACCGAACTATATGCTCCTGTTACCTTTACCAATAACCAGTACTATACTTTCGGCAGCGATCCGGTAGTCCTGAATGGTGTGGTAGGTCCCGTTGTATGTGAAGGAAACAATGGCACAGTAACCCTTGCCCCTACCGGCGGCACCCCCCCGCTCTCCTATAGCTGGAATACAACACCGGTGCAAACCAGCCAGAACCTGACCAGCGTAAACCCGGGCAATTATACCGTAACCGTAACCCAAAGCAACGGCTGCACCTTTACCGAGAGCTTTACTGTAACCGGCAATGCCTCGCCTGTATTTGTGAAAGTGGTTGATACGCAAAATACCCTCTGCACTTCCAGCAACGGTATTATAGAAGTAAACGGCCTGGGCGGCACCCCCGCTTACCTGTACAGTCTCGATGCCGGCCCTTTCGGATCAGTACGCAAGTTCACCAACCTGGCCCCGGGACTGCATACGATCACCATGAAAGACCAGAATGACTGCCAGAATGATACTGCTGTTGTATTGACCAACAAAACCTACAAGCTTGATGTGGAAGCAACAGCCGAAAATGCCTGGTGCGATGCAGGTGGCCTGGGCGGCAAAGTAAGTATCACTGCCTCGGGAGGCACTACTCCCTATGGTTATTTCTGGGAAGGCCTATCATCAGGCAAAGGCGCTGCAATGTTCAACCTTCCCAAAGGCAACTATAAAGTCGTGGTCACCGATAAATATGGCTGTACCGGCGATGCCACTGCCCTTGTAGAAGAAAACTCCTGCTGCCAGGTGGGCATACCCAATGCCTTTACTCCTAATGCCGATGGTCTGAACGATGCATTCGTGGCCGTAACCAATAGAGCTATCCCCAAATACGAAATGAGCATCTTTAACCGTTGGGGACAAAGGGTATTCTACACTACGAAATATAACGAAGGATGGAACGGCACCAATAACAATAATGGCAACCTGCTGGATGCCGGCACTTATTTTTACCGTATACGTTATACCTGCGAAATGGGTACCAAAGAATTCACCTACCAGGGCGACCTCACTTTGGTGCGGTAATAACATTTACAACGATACCTAAAAAAAGAGGACCGGCGGTCCTCTTTTTTTAGGTATCGTTGTCGCTTAATTCATCAGTATGGTACGTGTATTGGCCTCATCCAGGGCTATCTGCGCTTTCAAAGCATCCAACGAATCAAATTTTTCTTCCCCCCTGATGTACTGCTCAAAGTAAACCACCAGGGTTTGCCCATAAAGATCTTCGCTGAAATCCAGGATATTCACTTCGCAGGTAATCTTCCGTTCCTCGGTAACCGTGGGTCTGTATCCTATGCTCATCATGCCCTGGTACAGTTTATCCTGCCAGGCTACCCTTACGGCATAGATACCGATGCCGGGCATCAATATATCGGCATAGGTAGGTTGCAGGTTGGCCGTAGGATAACCGATCGTCCTTCCGATCTTATCCCCATGTACCACCATAGCCTTAAAGGAATAAGGACGTTCCAGCATCTCTGCTGCCTCCTGAACACTGCCCTGGAGCAGTGCATTCCTCACTTTAGTGGAGCTTACGGCAGCGTCTTCGATCAACTGGGCCGAAATTTCCCGGATGGTAACCGCGGGCGGTACCAGTTTGCGCAAGAGATTGATATCCCCTTCGCGGCTATGCCCGAAATGATGATCGTAACCGATGATAATGGTATGCGGCTTGAAATTTTTCAGTAAAAAATCCTCCACGTACTCCGAAGCGGAGAGCATGGAAAAATCACGGGTAAAAGGAGCCACCACGATATGGTCGATACCTTCGGCCTCCATAAGAGCGATCTTTTGCTCCGGCGCGGTAAGCAGGCCCAAAGGCTGCTCCGGGTGGATGATCTTACGCGGGTGCGGCTCAAAAGTGATCAGGATGCTTTCGCCGTCCACTTCTTTTGCGGCTCTCACCACTTCCGACAAGATAACTTTGTGGCCATGATGTACCCCGTCAAAGGAACCAATGGTCACTACAGGATTCCGGAAAGCAGGAAGGTTATTTAAATGATGGAATACAGCCATAAGAGATAGTTAAAGGAACAGGGGATTACGATTACGACAGATACACATAGATCATCAATCACCTACCCTGCGCAATTTGATATCGGAAGCTTTGGAAACCAGCAGGGGGAATTTCTCCACGGTCACATCGCTCTGATCCAGGCCAAAGCTCCGCTCTTCCGAAAGGCTTACCTTTTTGAGAAAGAAATAGCCCCTCATCACCAGCTTATCCAGGAAAGGCAGCGCATTATCCCGCGACAGGAATTTTTCCATCACGATAAAACGGAAATCGCCGCGCACATTGTTTTTGCTTAATGATTCGTAGCGGCTGGTCACATTCACTTCTTTATTGGCCACCATTTCCTCTACTACTTTTTTAAACATCATCTGGATCCTGTGCTCTACACGGAAGCCCAGGCGGAATTCCACCCTGATGATCTCGTTGGGAATTACCGTCTGCACCACGTAATCCATAGTATAAGGTTCATCCATTACGTCCACATGCACAAACCAGTATATATCGGCACGTTTCGGTTTTTTGTACAGGATCGAGAAAATGATCTTATGTTCGATCTCCTTGCTGAAATTGGCGCTGGTCATGTACACCAGGTGGGTGGCATATTTGGGAATGCTGCGGTCGTTACTCAGCTCCTGTATAATGGGTACATAATCTTCCAGCCGCACAAATTCCACATAACGGTTTTTGATGCGCCTTGCCTTGTACCACATAAACATCACGGCAAAAATACCCCCGGCAATAAATACTGTAACAAAACCATTATGCGGGTAAGGGAATTTTTCCAGGTTGGCGATCAGGAACGAAAACTCGATAGTAAGATATACCGCCAGGTACAAAGCGATCCATAGACGGGATACCCTGCGGGTAAAAAGATAGAAGCTCAGCAATAAGGAAGTCATGATCATGGTGATCGTGATCGAAAGGCCATAAGCTCCTTCCATATTGGCAGAGGTCTGGAAGAACAATACCACTACGCAACAACCCAGCCACAGCACGAAATTGATGCCGGGGATAAAGAGCTGCCCCCTTTCCGTGGTGGGGAAATTGATCTTCATCTTCGGCCATAAGTTCAGCTTTATCGCTTCGTTCACCAAAGTAAAAGAACCGGATATAAGCGCCTGCGATGCAATAATAGCGGCCAGGGTAGCGATCACAATAGAAGCCACCCGGATAGGCCCTTCAGGCGCCAGGGCAAAAAATACACTGGTATCGTCGGGTAACTGTTTGCCCAGGTAATTTTGCAGCAGCCAGGAACCTTGTCCTATATAGTTAATGATCAGGCATATTTTCACAAACATCCAGGAACCGCGGATATTGGCCCTGCCCACGTGTCCCAGGTCCGAATACAGCGCCTCGGCGCCCGTAGTACACAGGAACACCGCTCCCAACAGCCAGAAGCCATGCGGGTACTGGATCAGCAGCTTTATCGCATAATAAGGATTGAAGGCCATAAAAATCTGCAGGTTGTCCTGCATATGCATGGCGCCTAAAATGGCCATCAGCAGGAACCAGAGCACCATAATAGGGCCAAACAGCTTGCCGATGGAATTGGTACCAAACTGCTGCATGAAGAAAATACCCGCAATAATGGCCAGTACCGTGATAATGGTCACCTTGGGGCCTAAGCGAAGCCCCTCGATAGCCGAAGTTACCGTAATGGGCGGCGTTATCAGACCATCGGCCAGCAGTGCAGCGCCGCCGATCATAGCAAAAAACACGATCCATTTGGCATGCCGCCTTACAAGAGCAAAGAGCGAAAAAATACCCCCTTCACCTTTATTATCGGCTCTGAGGGTAAGCATTACATATTTAACTGTGGTCTGAAGCGTAAGGGTCCAAATGATACAGGAGACACCACCGATAACCAACAACTCCGAAATAGCCCTGCCTCTCACAATAGCGCCCATCGTATATAATGGGGAAGTGCCTATATCTCCAAAAACGATTCCAAGAGCAATAATAATTCCGGCCAGGCTTGCCTTCTTAACATGTGTTCCCACAACAGTGAAAATTTGAATTAGGGGGCAAAGGTAGTAGATTAGTTGAAATAGTAATTATGCTAATTTTGGAATACATTTCGTATTTTCATATCCGATACAGGCACAACTTCCTACCAATATCCACGCCCTCTTTGATCCGCACGCGCTATTGTCTAACCAAATGACACATTATGAAGAAATGTTACGTAGTTATTCCCGCCGTCCTTGTCCTTTTTGTCTGCTCCTGTCAGCAGAAAATGTATTTCCCCGACCGGGCCAATACACCCGGTCTTACCGAAGCCTATGAAGGTAAAGCCACATTTTCGATCAAACCGCAGACCAATGACCTGGGTACTATCGATTCCGGCAAATCGGCCAATGGCGCTATCCTCAGCCCCGCTTTTGATATCGCTTTCGCCCCGGCCAATCATTTCGGCATTATCGCATCCTATCGTTCTACGCTCAACCGGTATATTAAAGAGGAGTCGAGTACCCTGCTTACCGAAAAGAATGTAGGCGGTAAGTTTTCCGGGCACCGCTTCGAAATAGGCGCCGGTTACTTTAACACTTTTGGCAACAGGGGCAAAGTAGAAGTGTATGCGGGTTATGCGAACGGCGTCCTGAAAAGAAGGGGCCTCAAAAGGCTTAATTACGACTATGATACCCGGTATCACCGGTATTTTGTACAGCCGGCGATCGGTTTTGGCACCAATAAGATGTCTTTTACGGCGGGTTTGCGTTTTGCCTTACATAAATATTACGATTTCAAGCCCTTGAACGATCCTAAGCTGAACACCTATATTGCGGGCGACATCAATGTGGAAAATGAGCTTTTCCCTTTTGTGGAACCTTTTGTCAATTTTGAGTTTGGCGCCGAGTATATCAAATTTAATGCCCAGATAGGCTTCGGTACCCAAATGACGCAGGATAACCGGGTAAGCGGCACGGCGCCTATGTATATTTCCCTGGGGGTGGTAGGCCATTATGCACCCAGGTTTTTCAAACACCAGGAGCATAGCCCGACCGGGAGAGGGGTAGATGGCGTAAGATAACTACATAAAGATGCAGGCATGAAAAAAATGCCTGCATCTTTATGGGATAAAACAACTAGACGGCCTGGAAAATATCTCCCTGCAAAGCAGTTATCGATTCAAACTTTTCTCTTATATCAACACTGTCATCGTCCCGTTCTATATCCGAAATATCGATCAGGGAAATACCCTGCTCCTTCCACCAATCACCGGCAGCCAGCAATGCCAGGCTTAGCTTACCTGTATAATATTGGTACCGGCTGTCGGAGGCATAGTAATGCAGTTGCCCCGATACCGCTTCAGGAATAGCCGCATACTCGGGTACCGACAGGTGAACGGCTATTTCATGATCATGACTTAGTTCATATCGGTCTTTGGCGGCATAGCTATAGCGATAGCCCCTTTGCCAGGCCCTCACGTCGGCCCAAAGGCCCTGCGCCGTAGGTACAGCCCCCGAACCTTTTCCGTAAAGAAGCTGCTCGTTACCCTCCCCGTCGTCCAGCACCAGGCCATTGTACTCATGGGCTACCGGGTACAATACATTACCTTTCAACACCAGCCGGGGCAGGATAAACGCCGCGATCCTGCCCGGTGCTATCACGGTAGTTTGCGCCACCAGCTTTACCACGGCATGCAACTGTTCGGCTAGCCGCAGATCCTGGGGCAGCACATGCTGTATCCCCGTATGGACGATGTTTTCGGGCGCAATATACTTGCCCCATAAGTGCCTGTTGATAATGCTCAGCTTACTGGCAGCATCTTTGCCCTCCACATCCAGGGCAGCGTCGCTTTCGGCAAAGCCCGCTTCCTGCGCCAGTTGCAGGGCATGGTCGAAGCGGAAGCGGTACCGTTCCATAGCAGTAAGAATATAATTGGTAGAGCCGTTGATGATGCCAAAAGTGCTGCGTACCAGTTCCGGCCTGAAATACTCCTCCAGGGTTCTTACTACCGGTATACCCGCACAGCAGGCAGCTTCATACAACACCGGTACCTGGAAACGCTTTTGCAGCCGGATAATCTCCGGCAGGTGCGCCGCCACCATTTGCTTATTGGCCGTAATCACCGGCTTTCCCTGCTCCAGGGCAAGCTTCAGGATATCAAAAGCAGCCTCTGGATCATCGATGGCCTCTACAATAAGGTCGATCCCGGGATCGTAAAGTATATCGTAACGGTCGGCAGCCAGGATACCCGGTTCCAGCTCCGGGTGCAGCCCCGGATGTTTTACGGCTATTTTCTTTATCGCTGCCTCATCAATGCCGGCCACCAGGTCTCCGAAACCGGAACCTACTACCCCGTAGCCAAATAAACCTATACGGATCTGTTTCATGAATAAAAGAAAAAGGAAATACTGAATAAATAAGGGGTATGCGGTTTATTCCGGTTGCGGTGTATAGCGCAGGTAAGGCTTTACGATCCTTAACCCTTTGGGGAAACGTTTTTCCGCATCCTCGGTGCTTACGGCCGGTACTACGATCACATCCTCTCCTTGTTGCCAGTCGGCCGGTGTAGCTACGCTATACTGCGCCGTCAATTGTAAAGAATCGATCACCCGCAGCACTTCATTAAAATTCCGTCCTGTGGAGGCCGGGTATGTGAGCGACAGCTTCAGTTTCTTATCGGGCCCGATAATGAACAGGGAGCGTACCGTAGCCGTGGCCGAAGCGTTGGGATGGATCATATCGTAAAGCTCCGCCACCTTACGGTCTTCATCGGCGATTACCGGGAATTCCACCTGAGTATGCTGGGTTTCGTTGATATCGCCGATCCAGCCCTGGTGCTTGTCCAGCGGGTCGACACTTAAAGCCAGCACCTTTACACCGCGCCGGGCAAATTCCTCTTTCAATTGCGCTGTGCGGCCCAGCTCCGTGGTGCATACCGGTGTATAATCGGCAGGATGGCTGAACAATATCCCCCAGCTTTCACCCAGGAATTCATGAAAATTAATATCACCTACCGTTGATTTCGCTTTGAAATCGGGTGCTTCATCACCGAGTCTTAAAGACATACGTTTATAGTTTATCGGGTTAAAAAATATTTTTCCTGATTATGGTAAAGAGGCTAACCTGCAGCATCCGGAGCTGCTTGCAGACCTGCCCGCTTACGCTACAGCCTCATCCAGGGCATGCACCTGTTTAGCAGGGCGGTACAAGCTCAGTTCATGAGGTTCGATTACGGCTTCCGGGGCCAGTATCAGCGACAGGCCGGGTTGTTTCCACCAGTTAGTGTCTCGTAGCTTTGTATAATGGATCGCGCCGCTCAGGTAGCAGCGGTTTTGTCCGCCATGCCATTCTTCTATCCATTCCAGCTCTTCCTTGGGCAACTGAGACCAATCATCCGCACTGATAAAAACCCGCAAAAAATAATCGGTGGCCAGTTGTAAGGGTTTATGGTGGTACAGCTTTTTATATTCATATTTGTAATCGTAACGCAACGCCGAGATATCGCTCAATACCGCCGATGCCGTAGGAAAGCTGCCCGCGCCTTTGCCATAAAAAAACTGTTTATCGGCAAAACCACTTTCGATCACCACACCGTTGTATTCGTTCTTCACAAATACAAGCGGGTCCTTACGGTCGATGAACTGGGGCAATACGACTGCCGCCACTTTACCGTCGGAAAGCTTTTTGGCCTGGGCTACCAGCTTGATCTCATAATTCTTTTCCCGGGCCACTTGTGCATCGCTCAGTTGTATATTCTGGATACCGTTGAACAGGATATTACCGGTGCTTTCCACAATGCCATAAGCATGAGTCAGCAGGAAGGTCCATTTGTTGGCCGCATCATAACCTTCTACATCCAGCTTAGGATTACTCTCCGCAAAACCCAAATCCTGCGCCAGCTTCAGGGCGGTGCTGAATTCCAGCTGCTCTTCAAATATCTTGGTCAGGATAAAATTGGTGGAACCATTTACAATGGCCTTGATCGAATGCAACAGGTCATTGTCGTAGTATTCTTCCAGGTTACGGATCACCGGGATCGAAGCACAGGCGGCACTTTCATAAAGGAAAGGCAAGCCTGTTTCCTGTTGCAACTGCAATAGTTCGGGAAGATGCTCGGCTATCATTTTCTTACTGGCGCTCACTACGGCCTTTCCCCCGAGCAAGGCTGTTTTTACAATAGTGAAAGCAGCGTCGGCATCGTCTATTACTTCCACGATTACGTTGATCTCTTCATCCTGCAACAACTCATCTTTTTGCGTGGTAAACAATGAAGCAGGCGCATCGCGTTTCTTTTCGGGATGCTTGATGCATACCTTTTTGATCTCACCATTGAGGGAAGGAGTTTGCTGCAACACCTTGTACAGGCCCTCTCCTACTACACCAAAGCCGAACAGGCCGATCACTAATTTTTTATTTTCAGACATTTTTAGATTTTTTGAGCGTTAGTTTAAATGAACAATAGAGTTCAGGGAAAATTGAAATTGAACCTTACCCGCAACCTCGTTGCCTGCCGGGTTCAATTCATTGGCAAGGCGCAGGACCTCTTCCAGTAGGGCATCTGTCGCATCCGAAATAATGATCAGCGCCACATCTATTTTATTAAAGACACGTCCTTCGGGGGCGGCAAACTGGTCTCGTTCCGAATCAAGATTACCCGTGATCTGCAACGAAAGCCGGTCGATCTTAACCCCGAATTCCTTTGCCGCCATATGGAAGGCTTCGCTCAGGTTTTCGGCGTATTTATTGATGGTAAAAAAGTATTCTACCGAAAAACTGGTTTTGTTGCGAAGCGCCGCATAAGCAGGGTTTTCAAATTCCAGTTCAAATTTCCTGATTTTGGATTCGAGCTTTGCAGCATTGATACTTTCACCGGCAAACGAAAAATTAAGAGTAGCCATGACGGAAAAATTGTAGATGATTGAAAATGATTTAAAGCCAAAACCCTTTACAGGAAAGCATTTCAAACTTTAAGCGTAAAAAAGAAAAAGGGAAAAAGAAAAGAGATAATTAGCAATTACAACAATAGACGCACATGACACAGGGCTGCGTCATTATAAAGCGTGTAATATTAATTGTCGAATTGATCATAGCGTTGCAATAGGTTGCACCTGTTCTAACAAAGCTACTGGTTTCTGTTTTCATTTTCCAAATTAATTTTAAAGCGGCGATCAATTATCTTTATAACCCGCTGCCCTAAGGCGTTTCAGCTATATTATCTCTTCATGAAGCAGCGACCAATGTTTTACCCCTCACCTGCGCCACTTGCGCCAGGGCTTGCTGCAGATCGGCGATCAGGTCCTCTGTTTCCTCTATCCCCACCGACAAACGGATAAAGCCATCGGTAACACCTGTAGCCAAACGCTTCTCTCTGGGCACTGATTTATGTGTCATCTCACTGGGCAGACAGCAAAGGCTCTTTACCCCACCCAGGCTTTCGGCCAGGTGAAACAATTGTGTGCTCTTCAGAAATGCTGTGGCCGCTTCGGCAGTATCCTCCTTCAACCGGAAGCTGATCACACCCCCAAAACCGGTTTGCTGCCGCGCAGCAAGCTCATGCCCCGGATGCGAAGGCAGGCCCGGATAATACACCTGCGCTACTTCATCCTGCTGCTCCAGGTAAGCAGCAATGGCCAATGCCGAAGCCGATTGCTGGCGCACCCGCAATGGCAGTGTTTCCAGGCCGCGTATGATAAGCCAACTGTCGAAAGGCCCCAATACGTTGCCGGCGGCATTCTGCAGGAATTTAAGCTTTGCACCCAGCTCCGGGTCTTTGGCAATAACAGCGCCAGCAATAAGGTCGCTATGCCCTCCCAGGTATTTGGTCGCGCTGTGCACCACAATATCGGCACCCAGAGCCAATGGTTTTTGCAGTACGGGAGAGGTGAAGGTATTATCGACGCAAAGCAAGGCCCCGTGCTGTTTGGCCAGTTGGGCTATAGCCGCGATATCCGATATTTTTAAGGTAGGGTTAGTGGGCGATTCCAGCCAGATCAGCCTGGTCGCGGGCGTAAGGGCGTTCAATACATTGCTCACATCGGTAGTGTCCACGTAATTGACCTTGATACCGAACTTCTCGTACACTTGTGTGAACAAGCGGTAAGCGCCGCCATAGATATCGTCTACAGCCAGTATCTCGTCGCCGGTTTGCAGCAGCTTAAGCACTGCATCTATAGCGGCAAGGCCGCTGGCAAAAGCAAGGCCGGTAGCACCGCCTTCCAGTTGTGCCAGCACATTTTCCAGCGCCGCCCGGGTAGGGTTGCCGCTGCGGGAATAATCGTAGCCTTTATGGATGCCAGGGGCTTCCTGTACAAAGGTGGCCGTTTGGTAAATAGGGACGCTGATCGCGCCGGTTTGCGCATCCACCGGGATGCTGTTGAGGATTTGCGTGGTTGTGCTCATCTCTTTCTTTGGATTAGACAGTTACAAAATTTTGATTAAACATTTTGCATACCTCCGAAAGAGTATTTATCAGGCGGGCATAAAAAAAGCTCACCTGATAAATCAGATGAGCTTGTATAAAGAGTTGTTACATTCTTTGTAGAAAGCTGTGACCTGACTTATCTATCCCGCCTTCGCGAGATGGAATTAGCACCTTATATCGTGTATAGGTTGCTAAGGTTTCATCGGGCCATTTCCCTCCACCTTTCTGGATAAGTAGCAATAATTGAAATAAGAACTTCGGGCGCAAAGATAATGGCGGAAATTTTAACCCGCCAAATTTTTTTTAGATTTTCCAATAAAATACCTGAAATTTTTCATTTCCACATCTGTACTTTTCCTGCTTCGCCTAAGCTAGAAATAGCCTACGAAGTACCGGAAGGCGATGATATGATTATCTTTAACGGGCATTACTATATCAAGCGCATCATCACTATGTCTTTGTCTGAACAGAAATACAACAGGCTGACTCAAATTACTTTTATCCTGATCCTGTTGCTGGGCCTGTATCTCAGGTGTTATCAATATCTCATGGGCAGAAGCCTTTGGGAAGATGAAGCTCACCTGGCGTTAAATTTTATAACGAGGGGCTATCTTGCTTTGCTTAAGCCGTTGGATTATATACAGGCTGCCCCACCCTTGTTTCTGTTCAGTGTCAAAACATTTACTTTACTCTTTGGCTATGGTCCCTGCGCCTTACGGGCCTTGCCCTTTCTGGCTTCGGTAGTTACGCTGCCCTTGTTCTATTATATCCTTCTCGAACTGACCAAAAACAGGATCACGGCATTACTCGGGTTCTTTGTTTTTGCTGTAAATGCGGCAGTCATCTATTTTTCTTCCGAGCTAAAAACCTATGAGCTGGATGTAGCTTCCTACCTGCTGATGATCTACCTCACAGTATCGTCTCATAAGCGGGTAAAAGAAAAACGCAATCTGTGGCTGGGTATAGCTGGCTGTATCTGTATGCTGTATTCCAATGTAGCTTTCATTATACTGTTCTGTATCGCATGTCATATACTCATGCATTGGTATAGGAACAGGAAGGCAGATAAGCAGGAGCTGAAAGTATTAATAGCCTGGGCCACAGTCTTTGTACTCTATTTTTTCTCCTTTATATATCACCACCCCTATGCAGCTATACAAAGGGCTAATTATGCTTTCGGCTTTCCGCCACTACCGCTGTTCAGCCCGGCATTCCATCATTTTATGTCGGATAGCATAAGCGAGATCTGCTTCCGGCTTTTGTTGTATGTGTCCGAAGCCTATGGTTTCGGTTATGTGCTGTTCTTCTTTTTCCTGGTAGCGATCGGTCATGCGTTATATAAGAAACAATACTCGTTCTTACTGTTTACCTGCCTGCCGGTACTGATTCATTTCCTGCTCTCTTTGTTTAAAGTATATCCTTTCTGGTACCGGCTTATCCTTTATCTCGTACCACCCCTCATCGCGCTTATGTCTTATGGAGCCGTACTCACTGCAAGCTTTATTGCCCACCGGCTAAAGGCGACCTGGATAACAGGAGGTATTGTTCTGCTGGCCTGCGGCTATTTCTTTACAGAGCCATCGTTCCGGAATTTTCCTATATACTTCAGGGAAGTAAAGCCTGTATTGACTTACCTGGACCGGAATTATCCCCGTTCTTACATTTACATAACCACACCTTATACTTTGTACAAATACCATCAACTTACCGGTATAGTCAAAGATAGCTTGTACGAAGGGCTGGAATGGAACATCAGCCCGGAGCAGTATTTTGAAGCGGTAAGCGGAGCCAGGTCCAACTATATCCTGTTCCATGCAACCGATTCAAGTGTAGACGGCTACCAGAAGGTAATGGAGGCGTTGAAGAAAAGGAACCTGGTTGTAAAAGAATTTAGCTATAAAAGCTATACCGTAAGCGAGATCACAGCTATACCCAAAGCCCAAACGGGGTTAAGCCTGACTTACCTTGATTTTGACAAGGAGCACACTTTTGATCTGAATGGCAAGAAGGTGATGGCCCTATGGGATAACCAGGCAGTCAAAGCGCATCCTTTGTATCTTGAACAGGGCAACTACACCATCAAAATCGTATCGCAGGGCACTCCGGTACGACAAATTTTTCCGCACATTAATATTTCTATAAACGGCAAAAGAACATTTGATTTTCATACCTCAGGAACCTGTACCTCCCAGTCTTTTGACCTGGACCAGATTACTACCGGAAATATAATACTGGAAACAGGAATGGACAATGATGCCATTGACGAAAGCAGGAAGGAGGATAGAAACGCGTTTATATACAGCATTGTCCTGGAAAAGAAATAGCACCAGGCCTGCTACGCTAATGACTATTAAACATTTTACATAGCACTGAAAGAACATTTATCGGGCCGGCATGAAAGAAGCTCACCTGATTGATCAGATGAGCTTATATAAAAAGCATAGGTACATTTTGTTGCAAGTGCGGCCTGACTTTACCGGCAACGGCAGGCTTCGTGCTACACCGGCACTACAAGCTGAAACTCAAACCTACATTAAGACCCGCGCTGTGAAAAGGAGATTGGTAAGTCAGCCCTTCACTGGGTTTGTTGGGCACGGCACCGGTATTATGCACCGTATCCAGCTTCTTCTTGTAGATCATTTCCCTTTCAAAAATCCTGAGCCCGGCTAACTGGTCTTTGCCATCGATTGCATAGTAAGTCCGCTCTGCGGATTTGGCCCATACATTGAGCATTTGTGCGTTTATTTCCGCGAAGAAAGCAGTATGCTTCGATAGTTTGATATGTAAACCCGCTGCCCCTGCAAAACCTATAGTAAAGCGATTTTTTGTCTCACTAGTGATATTTACCCTGTGAAATTCACCTAATGAATCGTAGCCTTCACTGGTGAACTTATCTTTTATTTTCGATACTATCGGCACCACAAGGCCTACCCTGGTGTACACGGATATGTACTTTCCAAGCGGGGCCGCCAGGCGCAGCGCAGGGTAAAAATTAACATTACTAGCTTTGCTGACCAACTCGTTAAATATCACCTCCCCACCTACTCTTACGCCCTGCCAGGCTTTATTTTCGGTAGCGATAAGATAATTCACACCTAATTCAAAACCGATATGCTCATTAAACATATGGCCAAAGCTTACCGTAGGGGCTACTCCCCTGTGAAGCGAATACTTGGCTACAGACTCTTCATAACTGAAAGTACCTTCTTTTTGACGCAGGTTGGAATAGGGCATCTCCTGCTGCATAACCGGGAAATGGAAACCCGCACCTACTTTAAAATAGCTGTGTTGCGCCACTGCCGGTGCCGCCACAGTCAATCCTGCGATGATTGTAAAAATTTTCTTTTTCATAAATAGCGTTTCTTTTTTGAAGGGCGCAAAACTATCAAATAGAAAACAGACTAACTAATAAAAGAGAAAATAAATTTAATATAAAAACAAAAACCTACATTAAGCTAACAAAAACAAGCTTTCGCCATTTATTCTTTTACAAATTTGTGAACAAAAATACCTTTTGCCGTTTCTATCCGGCAGAAATAAAGCGCATTGCCCAGGTAGTTTACCGGCATAGTATAGGTGGTCGTATGCAAGCCATAAGCAGTAGCAATCCTTTGTCCTGCAATATTGAATACTTCGATATTAAGGATCGGTACCCCTGAATCAAAATGCAACTGGTCTCTTACCGGGTTCGGCGCCAGGCTAACCGGCGAAGGGGTTTGCAGCTCTTTAATCCCCGTTGTATTGGCTATAAGGGTGATATCGAATACCACCGTCCCTTCGTTACCGGCGACTGTAATAGGCACGATCCGCATCTCGGCTGCAGGGTCTGAGGCCCAGGGATCGGCAGCGATATAGGGATCGCCCTCAAAATACAACTGGGTGATCAGTTCGGTGTACCCCGGTTTAGTAACCCTGAAATGAATATGAGCCGGCCGGTACTGTGCTCCATTGAGGTACCAGCCTGGCTTTACCGAGTGAAATGCATACTCTCCGCTGGCGCCGGTTTCAAAACGGCCGCGGTAATTAAAATCAGCGGAGGTACCATCGTATTCGGCATCACTATTGGCCTGCCATACATCCACTATAGCATTGGCCAACGGTCTGCAATCCTTATCGGTCACTTTGCCTTTGTAGTTGAGTATAGTCCCTGTATCTCCGGGTACTACCAGGTTGCTGCGGAAAGGAGCCCCGGCGCGGTAATACGGCCCCAGTATATCGGTAGTGGTGGGTATACAGGCATCGGCTACCTGGCCTTCCGGTCCGAAGGCATAATTGTTCCTGATGGGTAACGTAAAAGCCAGCATAGCTGCGCCCGTTTTCAGTAGAAAATTTTTCCTGTCCATAATGTAAACGGTTATTTCATGAATTGATAATATTCTCCTTACAAATTTCTGCTGCAAAAAGCGCATCTTGTTGCACGATATAACCTTTTTGCGGTATTATGCAGCCATTATAAACCAGACTATAGCCCAGTAAAACATATCTTCTGAAAATCCCCTTTAAATGGCTATTTTTGCAAGCAATTTTTGGTAAATACTGTTCCTAAGTGAAATACAAGCACCTTCTTTTTATAGTTTTCCTGATCCTGATTGTGGACCAGATCATTAAGATATACGTCAAAACCCATTTTGTAATTGGTAATGCCGGTGCAGTGCATGTAGCCGGAAATTGGTTCCAGCTCTGCTTTATAGAGAACGAAGGCATGGCCTTTGGCATGACCATTATGGACAGCCCGCTGGGTAAAGTGATCCTTACCCTTTTTCGCCTGGTAGCGGTTGGCTTCGGCTTTTTCTGGGTAAAGAACCTGGTAAAGAAAGGCTACAGCAAAGGATTGCTGATCTGCGCCGCCCTTATTTTGGCCGGCGCTGCCGGTAACCTGATCGACAGCATGTTCTATGGCCTCATTTTTACCGAAAGCGATTTCATGCAACTGGCCCAGATGGTACCTCCTGGCAAAGGCTACGGCTCTTTCCTGCATGGTAAAGTAGTAGACATGTTCTATTTCCCTATCGTGGATACAGTATGGCCGCAGTGGGTACCTTTTTTCGGCGGTAAGCCCCTGCAATTTTTCGAACCGATCTTTAACCTGGCCGATGCCGCCATATCTGTAGGCGTCATTACCCTGCTGATCTTCCAGAAAAGATTCCTGGCACAAAGCAGGAAAACAACGGTACCCGCAGAACAACACACACAACCGGTGGGTGAAAATTCCGATCAATAACTGAAATAAAAACCTCCTTCTCTTTTTCGTGACAAACTTCGAACCGACTCTGGAATTTGCCCGTTCGCTCGACGACGTGGATATTTTATTTTCCTTCCGGGAAAGATTTCTTTTCCCCCAGCATGAGGAAAAAGATGCCGTTTATTTCTGCGGCAATTCCCTGGGCCTGCAGCCCAAAAGTACCCGATACCTTATCGAAAAAGAGTTGAACGACTGGGCCAAATGGGGCGTTGAAGGGCACTTCAATGCAGAAAATCCCTGGTTCAGCTACCAGAAACAATTCTCGGCATCCCTGGCGAGGATCGTAGGCGCAAAAGAAGAAGAGGTGGTAGCGATGAATACGCTTACCGTGAACCTGCACCTGCTGCTGCTTTCTTTTTACAGACCCAAAGACGGGCGCTACAAGATCATTATGGAAGCCGGGGCTTTCCCCTCCGACCAATACGCGGTGGAGACCCAGGTACGCATGCATGGCTATAACCCCGACGATGCTATTATAGAGCTCACGCCGCGGGAAGGCGAACATACCCTCCGCGATGAAGATATACTGCAAACGATCGCAGATGCGGGCGATAGCCTGGCCTGTGTAATGATAGGCGCGGTCAATTATTACACCGGGCAGTTCTACAACCTGCCTGCCATTACTGCCGCGGCCCATAAGGCCGGAGCCTATGCGGGCTTTGACCTGGCGCATGCCATGGGCAATGTCCCCCTGCAACTGCATGCCTGGGAAGTGGATTTTGCCTGCTGGTGCTCTTATAAATACCTCAATTCGGGCCCTGGTGGCGTAGGCGGTATTTTTGTACACGAGACCCACGGCAATAACCCGGATACCTTCCGCCTGGCAGGCTGGTGGGGCAACGACGAAAGCACCCGCTTCAAAATGAAAAAGGGCTTCATCCCTGCACAAGGCGCCGCCAGTTGGCAAATGAGTAATGCTCCCGTCTTTAATATGGTGGCCCATAAAGCCTCCCTCGATATTTTTGACAAGATCAGTGTGCAGGTATTACGTGAAAAAAGCCTGAAGCTGACAGCCTACCTGGAATACCTGCTGCGCCAGCTCACCAACCTGTCCTTCGAGATCATTACCCCCTCCGCGCCGGAACGCCGCGGAGCGCAATTGTCCCTGCTGTTCGGTGAAAATGGCCGCCAGGTATTTGACACCCTGACCAGCCAGGGCGTTATCGCCGACTGGCGTGAGCCCAATGTGATCCGTATTGCACCTGTACCCTTGTACAACTCCTTTGAAGATGTATATCGGTTCTACGAGATACTCCAAAGTTTATAATTATTCCTGTTTACACTTATGTCAACGGAAACACCTCCTACCAAACGATCGCAGCCTTTTTCAGAGGCTGCGATCGTTATTTTTATCGCGCTCCTGATCTGGACACTGTGGATACTGTATGGTTGCTGCCGCAATGTCAGCCACCTTGACCTTCCGGCAATATGGCAATACAGGGGCCTCGCCGGCTGGCTTGTCTTTCCATTCCTGGTTGTGTTACCGCTCGTATTGCTTACCCTGGCTTCCGGTTTGTATTTTATCCGGAAAAGAAAAATCGTGAAGGCCAATAGCTTCCTCTTCGCGGGGAATATCCTGGTTTACCTGGTATTCCTGTATTTCAGCCCGATCAAAACCCCGGCGCCGGGTCCCAAAACAGGAACCGTGCAGCATCCCTAGACCTGGTTTGTCATTTTCTAAAAAAAGCATGGAATTAAGCGTCCCGAAATTTGCAGAACTAACGAGATAGAAGTACCTTTGCACCCGAATAGGAGAAATTAAAAATAATTTTATTATATGTCCGGACAACTTAAAGAAGTTCGTTTACGCATAAAGTCAGTAACCTCTACCCAGCAGATCACCAAAGCCATGAAAATGGTAAGTGCTGCCAAATTGCGCCGTGCGCAGGATGCCATTCTTCAGATGCGTCCTTATACCCAGAAAATGCAGGAAATGCTGACCAATATCGTGAGCAGCCTGAGTGGTGACATGGACCTGCCTTTGGCTGCCGAAAGGGCTACAGAAAAGGTGCTCATTATCCCTATTACCAGTGACCGTGGTACTTGCGGCGCTTATAACTCCAACATCATTAAAGCCGCCAAGCAGACCATTGACAGCAAATATGCTGCCCAGTTTGCCAAAGGCAACGTAACCATATTACCTATCGGTAAAAAAGGTTATGAATATTTCCAGCGTCACGGTTATAAGCTGATCGATAATTACTGGAGCTTGTTCTCTGATCTCAGCTTTGAAAACGTGCGCCGCGCGGCAATCTATGCCCAGGAAGCTTTCCTGAACAAAGAATACGACCGCGTAGAGTTGGTATACAGCCAGTTTAAAAATGCTGCTACCCAAGTATTTGTGAGCGAACCTTACCTGCCTATTCCTAAGGTAGAGGCAGCAGAAAGCAAGAAACAAACCGATTTTATCTTTGAACCATCCAAAGAGGTATTGATCCAGGAACTGATGCCCAAGATCCTGAATACCCAGGTGTACAAAGCCATCTTGGATGCCAACGCTTCGGAGCATGGCGCCCGTATGACGGCGATGGATAAGGCTACCGAAAATGCTGCCGAGATATTGCGCAGCCTGAAAATCTCTTACAACCGTGCCCGTCAGGCAGCGATCACTACCGAGCTTACCGAGATCGTGAGTGGTGCAGCCGCTTTGCAAGGCTAATCATACCTTATCGATGCTGAAAACGCTGCCCTTTACAGGCAGCGTTTTTTCTTTACAAGCAAAACTAACGAAGGAACCGGCAAGATATCCTATCGTTCAAGCCGACAATACCTGTGTATTTAAGATGTTTTATACGAGGTCAATAAGCAGCTATAAAAAGGGGAAAGGCGTGCTCTTCCGAACACGCCTTTGACAAGTTTATCTTGTATCGATGTAATTAATTACTGGTTATAGACAACGATACCTGTAGCGACCATTTCGTACACTTCTTTAGGTGAGGTTACCGCTGCAATTTCTTCTTTCGAAGCGCCGGCATCCTGCAGATAGTGCTGCTGATCGGCCACGGACTGGGTCTTTTTCACTACCGATCCGTTGATCAGGGCTCTTTTACCGCTTATATTTTTAGGCAAAGCAAAAGCATGGTCTTTCACTTTAACCAGCATTTCGTCGTTTATATTTTTATCGGTGCGGATCTTGATCCAGCAACCTTCTTTCTGGCATACCTGGGAAATATAACCCGTCATCTGGATTTGGCTCAGGTCTTTATTAACACTCAACAAGTAAGGTAAACGGCCAGGGGCATAATTATCTTTGGGTAAAAAAGCGGCGCCGTAAGCTGTCTTAGTAGGAGCATTGCCGGTACCTGCCTGTGCCATTACCTGGGTAGTGCACAAAGTCAGGGCCAGGGAAGAGAAAAATAATAACTTTTTCATCATTTTAATATTGTTTTTGAGAGCCTCAGAATTTTGTTTTGGTAACACAAAATAAGAATTATTAAGATAAGACGGTGCTCCCCGGGAAATAGTTTGGGCAAATCCCGCTAATTTTTGTTCTTAAAGTCCCCTCGTTTCCAGGCGTTAAAGAATTCGCCCCATTTAAAAGGATTAAAGATGCCTATAGGGCGCTGCTGGCCATAGTAATATCCCTGTCTGCCCTGCTCGGCCTGGTAATAGGCCTGGTTTTCCCTGCCATCTTTGGGGGTAACCCTGCGGAGATAGGCCATAGCACGCTCACTGGTATTTCTTTGGGCAATAGCATATTTGTCCTCGGGTATTTCCCAGTATTTAAAAGCATAGTCAAACTCATCGCCATAAGGCAAAGGCCGGATAATGGTTTCGGGGAGATAAAATGTATCCTGAACCATGAGCTGCACCATATTGAAATAGCGCCCTTCGATATCGGGAGGAACTACATAGTCTTTGGGCCTGAAGCCTACTGCACTGAAACTGAGGGTATCTCCCTTGGAACATACGAGCGAAAAAACGCCATACCTGCTGGAGTAAGTGCCCCTGTCTTTGTTCTTGATCTCGATCGTCACGTCGGGAACCGCCCGTAAACTGTCGGCAGTCATGGTCACCCCGGTAATCTGTATTACGTCTTCCCAAAAACGGTGTTGTTGTGCATGGGCCTGGAGGCTGAGGCAACAACTGATAATCAATACCGGGATAAATCTGAAAATGCTTCTCATCAAGTAACAAAAGTAAAGATAAAGGTTGTAAATAAATGTTTTTCTATCACTAATTCCAATACAATTATATCCTGTTCCGGTTCTTTAAAGAGGAAGTTAAAGCTTAACTTTGCCGCCGCAAATGGCTCCTTACCGGGCCAGTCCTTTAACGAAGATCCAGAAATATTTATTATAGCAATGATAACCGAAGAAGCAGTATTAAAAGCGTTAACCAATGTAGATGATCCGGACCTGGGCAAAGACCTGGTTACCCTGAATATGATCAAGGACATCAAAATAGAGGATAAGCAGGTTTCCTTTACCGTAGAGCTGACCACACCGGCCTGCCCTATGAAGGATATGATCCGGTCGGCCTGCGTGAATGCGGTGAAGATCTTCGTGGATAAAGAAGCGCAGGTAACGGTAAACATGACGGCCAGGGTAAACTCCAACCGCAAAGATGGCGGAGCTACCTTGCCCCAGGTAAAAAATATTATTGCGGTAGCTTCGGGTAAAGGCGGCGTGGGTAAATCTACGGTTTCTTCCAACCTGGCGCTGGCCCTGGCCCAGGAAGGCGCTAAAGTAGGCCTTCTGGATGCCGATATATATGGTCCTTCGGCTCCTATGATGTTTGGGATACAGGGCGAACGGCCCATGATGCGCGATGTGGACGGCAAAGGCATGATCGAACCGGTAGAGCGCTTTGGCGTAAAGGTGATGTCGATAGGCCTGCTGGTCGATGAAAAACAAGCCGTGATCTGGCGCGGACCTATGGCTACTTCTGCCATACGCCAGTTTATAGGCGATGTGTACTGGGGCGAACTGGATTACCTTATCCTGGACCTGCCACCGGGTACCGGCGATATTCATCTGACTATGGTACAAACCGTACCGATTACCGGCGCTGTAATTGTAACTACGCCACAAGCCATTGCCATGGCCGATGCGAAGAAAGCCATGATGATGTTTAAGCAAGGCCAGATCAATGTACCGATCCTGGGTGTGGTAGAGAATATGTCTTATTTTACGCCTGCAGAACTGCCGGAAAACAAATACTATATTTTTGGAAAGAACGGCGGCAAAAATCTTGCCGAACAGTTTGAAGTACCTTTCCTGGGTGAAGTGCCTATCGTACAAAGTATCCGCGAAGGCGGCGATAAAGGCTTTCCCGCGGTACTCAACGATGAACCCGTTTCGAAAAAAGCATTTACCGACCTGGCAGCGACAGTGGCCCGTAACGTGGCTATGCGTAATGCCAACCTCGACCCCAGCAAGGTATCTACGGTAAACCTTTGATCTCCGACGCAACGGATTTAAAGAAAGGACAACTACCCCCATTTACAATATAACAAAAGAGACCTGGTAATAATGCCAGGTCTCTTTTTTGTGGTTATGTCCCTACTAAGGAAGTCAATCCTGGTCGGCTCCGGAGGAGAAATGCGCCTTGGCCGTAGCATCCAGTGCTTCGTAAAATTCAACGCCGTATTTGCGGATAAGGGGTTCTTTTAAAAATTGGTACACCGGCACCTGTAAAGATTTGCCGAGCTTGCAGGCCGGTTTGCAGAGGGTTTCGCGCGGCTCGTAGTTTACCGCCTCGAAGTTCTCGTATTCCGTGATCCTGATCGGGAAGAGGTGACAGCTGACCGGCTTTTTAAAATCGATCTTTCCTTCGTTGTACACTTGTTCCATGGCACATTTCACGATACCTTTTTCGTCATAATAGCCATATACACAGATGCCTCCGTTCAGGGTAGGCGTTACCAGGCCGTACTCGTCGTCGAAGGTGTGGGTACCCTCGTCTTCGATGTGGGCAATAGCCTGTGGTGTGAGCAGGTGTTTTATTTCGGGATAAATGTCTTCAATAATATTGGCTTCCTCCTGGGTAATGGGCGCACCTGTATCGCCGTCGACACAGCAACCGCCTTTGCATTTATCCAGGTTACATACGAATTGCTTTTCTACTACTTCGTCGCTTATCAGCTTATTGTCTATCGCAATCACGTCTTTGTTGTTTATGGGTGAAACAGTGTATTACCAAGGTATCAGAACTCGTAACCGATATCGGACCGGTAATATTTATCTTCAAAAAGGATCTTTTCGGCATTGGCGTAAGATGTTGCCAGGGCTTCTTTCAGGTCTTTACCATAAGAGGTAACGGCCAGTACACGACCACCGCTGGTTAAGGTCTCTTCTTCTTTAAGCACTGTGCCGGCATGGAACAGGAGGCTTCCTTCCACTTGTTCCAAACCGGTCATTACTTTTCCTTTGGCATAATCGCCGGGGTAGCCTCCCGATACGAGCATTACCGTGCAGGCAGCCTTTTCGCTGTGCTGCGCTTGTACTTCGTCAAGGCGGCCTTCGTTCATCTTCACGATCAAGGCTACCAGGTCATTTTCCAGGCGGGGCATCACCACTTCGGTTTCCGGATCGCCCATACGGCAGTTGTATTCGATTACATACGGTTCGCCATCCACATTGATGAGGCCAAAGAAGATGAAACCCTGGTAAACGATGCCTTCGGCTTTCAATCCATTCACCGTAGGCTTAATAATGCGATCTGTTATCTTTTGCAGGAACTCCCCTTGCGCAAAAGGAACGGGCGAAACAGCGCCCATGCCACCGGTATTGGGGCCGGTATCCCCTACCCCTATACGTTTGTAATCTTTGGCTTCGGGAAGCAATACATAATGCGTGCCGTCCGTCAATACAAAGACGGAAACTTCGATCCCGCTGAGGAATTGCTCTATCACTACTTTTTTACCGGCATCCCCAAACTGCGCTTCTTTGATCATGGCGGTAAATACTTCTTTGGCTTCGCTTATATCGCTGGTAATCACCACTCCCTTGCCTGCCGCCAGGCCATCGGCTTTTAATACGATGGGGGTGCTGTGCTGCTCCAGGTATTGCAGGCCTTCTTCAAAAGAGGCTTCGTCAAACTCGCGGTAAGCAGCCGTTGGGATATGGTGCCGCTGCATGAATTTCTTAGAAAAGGCTTTGCTGCCTTCCAATTGGGCACCTGCCTTTGAAGGCCCTGCAACGATAATATGCTTCAGGCTTTCGTCCTGCTTGAAGAAGTCGTAGATACCGGCTACCAGGGCATCTTCGCCACCGGGGAACAGGATATCGATCTTCTTTTCGAGGCAAAAGGTTTTGATACCTTCAAAATCCAGCGGGGATAGGTTAATATTGGTGCCATAAGCACGTGTACCCGCATTACCGGGTGCGATGAACAAATTGGTACAATGTTCGCTTTGTGCCAGCTTCCAGGAAAGAGCGCATTCCCGGCCACCGGAACCTAAGAGCAGTATATTCATTTTATAAAAAAGGGTAAATCAAAAAAGAGTTGCAAAGGTAAAAAAATATAACGGCCCTGCCCAATGCAAAAGGGCATATCCTTTACAGACATGCCCTCCCGGTTTATTTCTTGTTGCGCACCTACTCCAGCCAGTCAACCTGCAGGTAATCGGCTTCTCCCTGGGTGAGTTTTACATCTACAAAACCGACACCGGTTCCTTTCAGGTTCTGGGCAGGCACATTAAATACCTGGGTATTGTTTACGTACCCCAGCCAGCGGTTACCTCTTTGCTCCAGCCGCAATTCGTTCCAGCCGCCGTTCCTCACCACATTGCTATTGGTAGCGGGCGCTACTATGGTCTGGATATCGGGGCCATAGCCATTGCCACCTTCATCGTACAAGGCATAGTAGCCGTCGTAATCGATCGTAAAGCTGTAGCCGTAGCTTCCGGCACTGCTATTGTAGCCAAAGAGCAGACCCATATTGTTGTTGGAGCCGATCCTGGTATAAATCGTAAAGTCGTTGTAGGGATTGAATCCTATATCTTTGGATACATAGTAGGCTTCCGAAAAATCGGAGTTATAATCAAATTTGAAGGTCCCGTTGCTTACCACGCCATAAGCGTTGTTGGGTGCATCGGCAAAGGACCATCCGTTGCTGTTATTGTTGAATTCGTCGTTATAGGTATATGCCTGCGGGTAAGGCCGGGGACCGTTGTCGCGTACACAGGACGCGGAAAATAAGGCGAGACCGGCTATCATAAGTGCAGTGCTGAGCTTTCTCATGGCTATTGTTCATTGATTAGTACAAAATTAAGACATGGGTCAATGAAAAAGGTTTAAGGGCTAAACTTAAACCTTTTTTTATGCTTTATTTTCCCAGGCCTTTCTTTTAACCCTGCCCCCTCTTATTGCAAGGCATCCAGGGCCTCTTTCAGCCTTCTTGCCCCTTCTTTCAGGGTATCCATGGAGGCGGCAAAAGAGAACCGGATACAGTTTTCGTCACCGAAAGCAGCTCCGCTTACCCCGATCACATGTGCCGTATTCAAAAGGTACATCGCCATATCGTCGGCATTGTTGATCGTAGCTGCGCCATTGGATTTGCCAAAGAAAGAGGAAATATCGGGGAAGGCATAGAAAGCGCCTTCGGGCTCACTGATGCGCACGCCGTTGATGGCCCGCAGAGCCGGTATGATGTACTCTTTTCTTTCCTTAAAAGCCTTCACCATCTCAAAAGAAGGGCTAAGGTCGGCCAGCAACGCGGTTATGGCCGCCCTTTGGGCAATGGAATTGGCTCCAGAAGTAAACTGGCTCTGCAGCTTATCGCAAGCCTTTATCAGCTCCACCGGCGCCGCCATGTAGCCCAGGCGCCAGCCGGTCATGGCAAAGCCCTTGGCAAAGCCATTCACCACTACTACCCTATCTTTCAGTTCGGTAAATTGGGCAATACTTTCGTGTTTGCCTATATAGTTGATGTATTCATAGATTTCGTCGCTGATGATGACCACATCGGGGTATTTTACAAAAACATCGGCCAGGGCCTTCAGCTCTTCTTTGGAATATACAGCCCCCGTAGGGTTACAGGGCGACGAGAAGATAAACAGGCGGGTACGTTCGGTAATCGCCGCCTCCAGCTTTTCGGGCGTGATCTTGAAATGATCTTCGATGGTACAGGGCACAAATACATTTTTACCTTCGGCCAGGCTGACCAGGGAGGCGTAGGTAACCCAGAAAGGCGTAGGTATAATGGCTTCGTCGCCGGGATTGATAATGCTCAGGATCGCATTGGCCAGCACCTGCTTGGCGCCGGTGCTTACCATTACCTGTTCCGGTGCGTAATCGAGGTTGTTGTCCCTTTTGAGTTTGGTAACGATGGCTTCCCGCAACTCCGCAAAACCGGAGATGGGCGGGTATTTGGTATATCCCTGGTCCATAGCCTCGGTAGCGGCATCAATAATGTGTTGCGGTGTTTTGAAATCCGGCTCGCCAAGACTGAGATCAATAACGTTTATCCCTTTGGCTTTCAGTTCGCGGCCTAACTTGGCCATCAATATGGTTTGCGGTTCGGAAATGCGGTCGAGTCGCTTCGCTAATTGCATGTTTTGTTTTTTGCTTAAAAAAATCCCCCGGTTTATTACTGACGAAGGTAAGGAGTTTTGGGGATGCAACCCTACGTAAATCGTTGCGTTTTAAGCCTTTTTTACAAGAATGATAAAGCCTGTCTCCCAAAGGGACAGGCTTTAACTTTAATTTTTCTTTTGGGAAGTGAAAACCCGATCAATAAGGTTTCACATAATCGAATATCTCGCTGTCTTGCTTCGGTTCAAAAGGCTCGCGTTGAAATTTATTTTTGTATTCATTTACCTTAACCCAGTAAATGATCCAGCAGACCAGGCCAGCCAGTGAAGTGGCACCTCCCAGGAAGGGGACGGGAATACGGCCGCAGACAAACAAAATAGAGGCAGCCAGCCCTATACCGTAGGTGGGCCGGTCGGAAGGCGTCTCACCTCTTGCGATCAGTTCGTCTCTAATGGAATCCGATATCCTGGATACTATTATAAAGTGCCACACCAGGTTAAACAACGGGATCAGCATCAGCCATACCATACCGGGTTCCATCTTGCGATGCTGGGGCTGGATCGCTTTCAACGTGTTTTGTAAGGTGAGGAGGTAAAATATCGCAGGAATAAGTATAACAACCAATACAATAATGGCTACTATTACAATCACTCCTGCTGCCAGGCCTCCGCTGTAATAAGAAAAGATGTCTAAAAGAAGCATAGGGGTGGTTTATTTTTTGCTGCTAAAATAAGCAATGGAAGGATATTTCAATATGTTTTATACAATAATTATATCAGACTGCGCCATACTCTTTATCCAGCTCGGACAATAAAGCGGCCAGGCCCAGGTATTCCTTAGAGGCCTTTTTCCATTTCTTCAAGCGGGTCTTATATTCGGGGTTATCTGTAAAATCTTTGATCCCCAGCTTAATGAGGTTGTGCATAGTATTGTCCAGCTCGGTTAAAGCATTCAATGTTTTCTCGTGGTATTTCTTTAAAAGCGCTATTGATTCAGGTGTCATTTGGCTTTGTTTATTGCTTGTGAATTAGTGTTGCGAATGTAGCTTATCGCCCGATACAATGTATATGCCTTGTAAAAAAGTTTTTGTGATTTTCCTTGCAGACATCCGGGCCGTATGTCCGGCAGTTGTTATTACCTATCGGCAGTTGTATTCGTTATTAGCGCCATAAAATTACCGGTACGGCACCGAAACCCCGGTTTCCCGGTATTTTTCGCCAGGAAGGGCTTCTTTACCTTCATCTTTTAAAACTGTTTTTATGAAGAAAAAACCCGTCAAACTGAAACTCTCCCTGGAGAAAAAAGTGATTACTCCTTTAGACAGCAAAAAGTCGCAGGCCATAGCCGGTGGTGTCAATTCCCTGGAATGGGATACCCGTTGCTGCTGCGACCAGCAACAGGCCTTATAAGCTCCCGGCAAACATTAGCCATGAAAAGCACCTATCGGGTGCTTTTTTATGCCCGGTCCAGCCCTATCCTGCCCAGCCCGCCCTGTCCAGGGTACGGTACTGTATGGCTTCGGCTATGTATTCGGGGCGTATCCTGCTGCTGCCTTGCAGATCGGCAACGGTGCGGGCTACTTTTAAGATCCGGTCATAGGCACGGGCCGAAAGGCTCAGCTTTTCCATAGCGGTTTTAAGCAAGGTAGCGCTGGCTTTATCCAGTACACAGATTTCTTTCAACAGCTTACTGCCCATAACGGCATTGCAGTAAATACCGGGATACGCTTTAAACCTTTCGGCTTGTATGTTCCGGGCCTTGATAACCCGGGCCCGGATCACATCGCTGGACTCGGCAATGCGCTCCGAAGACAGTTCCGTAAAGGCTACCGGTGTTACTTCCACATGCAGGTCGATACGGTCGAGCAAAGGGCCCGATACTTTATTCAGATAGCGTTGCACTACCTGGGTAGAACAGGTGCAGTCTTTTTCGGGATGGTTGTAAAAGCCGCAGGGGCATGGGTTCATAGAGGCTATAAGCATAAAGCTGGCGGGGAAATCGATGCTGATCTTCGCCCTGGAAATAGTGACCCGCCGTTCTTCCATAGGCTGGCGCATTACTTCCAGCACGGTTCTTTTGAACTCGGGCAGTTCGTCCAGGAAGAGCACCCCATTGTGCGCCAGCGATATTTCGCCGGGTTGCGGAATACCGCCGCCGCCTACCAGCGCCACATCGCTTATGGTATGGTGAGGGCTGCGGAACGGTCTTTGCGCCACTAAAGAAGCATGCACCGGCAATTTACCGGCAACAGAATGTATTTTAGTAGTCTCAAGCGCCTCGTGTAAGGTAAGTGGCGGCAGTATGGTGGGCAATCTTTTGGCCAGCATGGTTTTCCCCGCACCCGGCGGACCTACCAGTATTGCATTATGACCTCCTGCCGCCGCTATCTCCAGAGCGCGTTTAATGTTCTCCTGGCCTTTTACCTCGCTGAAATCGATGTCGAAGTGGTTCTGCGCTTCAAAGAACTCGGCCCGGGTATCTACCTTAACGGGCTGTAAGGTGCTTACCTCATTCAGCAGGTCCACGACCGAGCGCAGATCGGCTACGGGGTAAATGTCAAGCCCCGAAACCATAGCAGCTTCCCGGGCGTTGTGTACCGGCAGGATCATGCCCTTGAATCCTTCTTTCCGGGCCTGGATCGCCATGGGCAACACGCCTTTTACCGGCTGTAAGGCGCCGTCGAGCGACAGTTCGCCCATAAGCAGGTATTCCTTGAAACGGTGCGACGACATCTGCCCGGTAGCGCCCAGCATCGCAATGGCAATAGGCAGGTCGTAGGCAGAGCCTGCCTTTTTCAGATCGGCAGGCGCCATATTGATCACCACCTTGCTCCTGGGCCTTTCAAAACAGTTGTTTTTGATAGACGACAGGATACGGTCGATACTTTCTTTTACGGCATTATCGGGCAGGCCCACGATCACATAACCGAGACCGGGCGCAATATCGGCTTCAACGGTTATGGTCATGGCTTCGACGCCGAGTACGGCGCTGGCAAATACTTTTACGAGCATAGCATTGTTTGTCTGGAGTAGAATACCTGGACTAAAAGTAATAAAAAATGCATTAATTATGCATCTCATTGTTACTAGCTTTTCTTTTGCTCCACGATATACATCAAATTATGCCAGGCTGCGGGGCAAAACGGTCAAAAATTAGCCTGTATTCTTTACATTTGCGGCCAATATGTCAACGCCACATTTTCATTTATTAAAGATAAAAGAGGTACGTCCCGAAACGGCCGAGTGTGTTTCTGTCTCTTTTGATATTCCCGAATCGCTGCAACAGGCTTTTCAATTCCTACCCGGGCAATACCTTACACTACGCAAACACATTGATGGTAAAGAGATACGCCGTTCTTACTCTATTTGCTCGGCGCCGGGCGATGAGCTGCGGGTAGCTGTAAAGAAAGTAGACCAGGGAAAGTTCAGCGGTTTCGTGAATACCGGCCTCAAGACAGGAGATGAACTGGAAGTAATGCCGCCATTGGGCAAATTTACGCCCAGGTCAAGCGAAAAAACAGGCAAAAGATACCTGGCTTTTGCGGCGGGAAGCGGTATTACACCGATCATCGGCATTATGAAGTCGGTGTTGCAGCAGGAACCCGGAAGCGAGTTTACCCTGGTTTATGGCAATAAGAACCGTGGCTCCATTATTTTTAAAGAAAGCATCGAAGCCTTAAAGAATAAATACATGAGCCGGCTTTTGGTATACCATGTATTTACCCGGGAAACGATGGATACGCCGCTGTTCAACGGCAGGATCAATACGGAGAAGGCCAAAGCTTTTTGCGAGCGGCTGATCGATGCCGACAAAATGGATGAGATTTTTATCTGCGGGCCCGAAGATATGATCCTGGGCCTGAGGGACTATTTTATCGAAGATAAAAAGATCGAAGCCGGCAAGGTTCATTTCGAATTGTTCAGCTCGCCCGACCAACCGAAGACCGTACATAAAGCATGGGAAGAGAAAAAGCAGCAGATCGATGTTTCCAAAATGAGCCAGGTAACAGTGCGCCTCGATGGTGCAGCCTTTGAAATGAACCTGGCCTATGGCGGCGATAATATACTGGATGCGGCCCTGCAACAGGGCGCCGACCTACCTTATGCCTGCAAGGGCGGCGTATGCAGCACCTGTAAGGCCAAGCTGGTATCGGGCGAGGTAGATATGGAAGTGAATTATGCCCTGGAACCCGATGAGCTGGCCGCCAATTTTATATTGACCTGCCAGGCGCATCCGCGTACGGAAAAGGTAGTGGTAGACTTTGATGTAAAATGATCTTTGCATGATACGGTTCAACATAAATGCAGCGCCATTCGGGCGCTGCATTTATTTAATATGACATTCCCATGAAAAATGAGTAAATTCATGCTATAATAGCTTTCCTATGTATGACACGATTACTTACCTGGTAGTTGATGATGATGAACTGGACCGGCTGGCTGTTATCAATGAAGCGTCCAAATATACTTACCTGCAAAGGCTGGCTATCTGTAAAAATGGCCAGGAAGCCATCGAGTACATCAACCACCTGAAACCTGATATTGTCTTTTCGGATATCGAGATGCCCGGGACAAACGGCATGGAAATGATGCGTACCTTATATGGTAAGATACCGGTACCCGTCTTTATTACCTCCCACCCCGAATTTGCCCTGGAGAGTTACGACCTGGAAGTATTCGATTATATCCTGAAACCCTTATCGGCAGAGCGTTTTGAAAAATGCATGAGCCGTGTCCTCGATTTTTTCCGCCTGCGGCAAAAAGCTATGGACATTGCACAATCAGGCGAGTCGGGGTATATTGTGGTCAAGCAGGGCTATGAAAAGCACCGGCTGCACCACAGCGATATTGTGTTCCTGGAGTCGATGAAGGACTATACCAAAATAAGGACCATGTCGGGGCAAAACCTGCTGGTATTGGAAACACTGAGCAGCCTGCTGCTGCAGCTCCCCGAAGATAAATTTCTGAGAATACACCGCAGCTATGCCGTGAACCTGGGTAAGATAGAATCGATAGCGACCAATAAGGTTACTATACAAAATATGGAGCTACCGGTAGGCAAATCGTTCAAAGGCATCGTCAATACCCGTATGGGATAGCTATGCTCCTGTTCCGGATCAATAGGACAAAAACTTATTACCGGCCGTACTTCATAAAATCTATATTTACATTCTATACACTTAAAACCTCCGATTCATGAGAACAGAAGAGTACATCATTATCCTCGTAGGCGTAGTAGCCACCGACCAGGAAATAGCCATTACCTATACTTCCGATTCCCCCAAAAGCGATGTGTCTGTACAGGTCGTTTACAGCAACGGGAAGATCATTAAAACGTTCGAGCATATCAAGCAGGCTACCAAGGGTGTGCTTACCTTACCAACCGAAGGCCTGTTTACAGGATCTTATACCTGCACCATTTCCGAAGATGGCCAGGAACGCGACAGCAAGAATTTCAGCATCAAATAATATTCAACGGCATACCCTATAAAAGGCTTGTGTATGGTCACAAGCCTTTTTACATTACAATAGTTACTATTTAAGTATTACCTTAGTCTCCGGATTTAACCTTGATCCCGAAGCCCACGGGTTTGATAACTGGTATAATCGATTTCCCGATGAAATACATTTACGCCTTTATCTTCAGTTTTGGTTTTACTTACCCGCTTGCGGCACAGCAGGCTGCCCCCGACTTTGACCACATCCGGGATTACCAGGTAAAAATGGACAGCCTGAAATGGTATTGCAACCAGTTCCTGGGCAGCGATGCCCGTAAAGGCGACAACTTTCCCCAGGCGCTTGTCTATGGGCTTAAAGGATTGCAACTGGCCCATAAGGACGACCATAAATCTATAGGTACTTTCGCCCTCGTAGCCGGTGTGGCTTATTACAACGCCGCCCGCTTCGACAGCGCCCTCACCTATATGCAACTTTCGGCAAAGGAAAGCATGTTGTCGGGCAACACGGGCCTTATCGCCTGGAGCCAGAGCAACCTGATCCCCTTGTACATGCAAACCCAGCAAATGGCGGCGGCAGATGCTGTAACGGAAGTACTCAAAGCGATTTCGGACACAACGCAAAACCAGGTTGCCCTCACCAAATGCTATTATGGCCTGGGTAATTATTACTATCTCAAATCTTATTACACTACCTCCCAGGGCTATTTCCTGAAAAGCCTGGAGATCAACAGGCGCATCTCGGATACCTCCGACGATAACCGTTACCGGATAGAATATGCCGTACAGAGCTATATGCTGTATAAGATATATTGCAACAACGAGTTGTTTGACAAAGCCCTGGCGGCATTGAAGGACGGAAGCCGTTACATGCACCGTTCTTCTGCCCTTACCCTTCGTTATTATTCGGCTTATGTAGATGCCTACACGATCCTGCCTATTGCCAATATAGATTCTGCTTTGTACTTCTACCACAAGCTGGAAGAGATACCCAGGGGCGCCAAAGGAATAGGCTCAGAATACGTGATGTCCAATATCGCCATAGCCCAGTATTACATCAAGAAAAAAGAGTACCCCCAGGCGGTTCCCTATATCGACAAAGGCATGGGCCTTGCCGAAGAAAGCAAATCACCTTTTCTGCTGCACCAGGCGCAAAATATAAAAGGCTTCTATAAGTTCCATACAGGAGCCTACGACGAAGCTATTGCGCTCCTCAAACAAGTGCTGGAGATCAGTAAAAAAGTGAACAAAGGCAATTACCTGGAAACCGTGCATACCATTGCCGATGCCTACAAGGCAAAAGGAAATCTGAAAGAGGCAATCGCCTACTATGATCTCTACGATAAGGAAAAGGACACCTTTACCAAGGTAAATATGAACCGTTACTTTGCCGACCTGGATGTACAATACCGTACCCGTGAAAAGGAGAAACAGATCAATTCACTGAGCAGCGAAAACAGGGTAAGGGAACTGGAACTGAAAAATGCCATGCGGCTGAGGTTGTTGCTGATAGCCGGACTGATAGCCCTGGGCATTATCTCTATCCTGTTGTACCGTATCTACCGGAACAAGGAAAAGCTGAACAAGGTACTGAACGACCGCAATAAAGAGCTGGACCGGCTCAATGCCAGGCTCGCACTGGCCAATGAGAGCAAGGCAAAGCTTTTTGGCATCTTTAGCCACGACCTGCGATCGCCGGTAAGTAAGATCGCCCAGTTCCTGCGTCTGCAAAAAGAGAACCCCGATTTGTTCAACGATAATGCCCGTTCCGACTACCACGAAAAATTCAGCCATGTAACAGCCAACCTGCTCAATACCATGGAAGATCTGTTGTTATGGAGCAAAAGCCAGATGGAAAATTTCACGCCGGAATACCATGCTGTAGCGATCAAGGACCTTGCCGTAAAAGAAATAAACCTGCTGCACAGCCAGATTGAAGAAAAGGCTTTAATGATCGAGAACAACATACCGGCATCTTTCCTTTCGGTAACCGATGAAAATTTTGTGGGTATCATTCTCCGTAACCTGCTTCAGAATGCAGTAAGGTATAGCCATACCGCCGCGACAATAAAACTGGAAGCGGAAAACAATAAGGTGCTGATCTCGAATCCATCTCTTTCGGGTGCAGGCGCCGGCGCGCTCAACGAGTTGCTGCAAAAAGGAGTGGTGAGCAGTAATAATTTTGGCCTTGGCCTGCAGATTGCCAAGGATCTCGCCGAAAGGATCGGTATCCGGTTTTACTTTGTAGAACAACAGCCCGGCACCGTAACGGCAGTGCTTGCCTGGGAAACTGCCGGTCAAAAATAGCTCCCCCGAAGCATCTTATATTTCACTTTTCCGCCTGACCACCAGCACCCATTCCCCACCCTCCAATACCAGGTAGCCGTATTCGTAATTGAAAAAATAAGTCTGGCCCTTCTGGTTCTGGTACTGATGGGTATGGTACCTGAAGTTGAAGCCTGCCAGCGCCAGCTTCTCCCTGGGCAGTTTCTTCATCTCCTCCCCTTCGGGTATCTGTTCTTCGAGGAGGCGGCGGTTTTTGCGTAAAATGTTGTTGATGTTACGCACAAAATTGTTCTGATCGCTGTTCTGCTGGTTATTGTAGGCATTACGGCAGGCATCATCGCAAAATTTCTTATCCAGTCGGCCTTTAAGCGGCTTACTGCATGTGAGGCACAGGCGGGGCATTGTTTCCATGCTCTAAAAATACGGAATATTTTCCGCTTACAAACGGTTACAAACAGTTACATCCGCTCATAAATGGTTAAAAACCGGCTAAGGCCTGCTGCTGCCCCCATCTTTGCATCAGCGTTGGTCACCAGAAATGACCGGCCCCGGGAAAAGCAATATCCATTTTTCATTTTTAAACTTTAGTACCATGAGCACCTTAAGAAACAGAGTTCAACTGATTGGACACCTGGGCGCAGACCCCGAAATGAAAACCCTGGAAAGCGGCGCCAAAGTAGCCCGCCTCCGTATCGCTACCAATGAAAGCTATAAGATGGCCAATGGCGAGTGGAAAGAGGAAACCATGTGGCATAGCATTACCGCCTGGGAGAAACTGGCGGAGCGTGCGGTGGAGCATTACCACAAAGGCAGCTATATTATGCTGGAAGGTAAACTAGTGAACCGCTCCTATACAGATAGCTCCGGCAACAAAAAATATTTTACCGAAGTGCGCGCCAGCAGCATCACCCTGCTGGATAAAAAACACTCCGGACAAACAGCCCCGGAACCCGAACCAGCAGAAGCGGAAGACGATCTGCCATTTTAAAGCGGAACAAACACCTGAGAACAAAGATAGCCCCCGGGAACGGGGGCTATTGTTGCACTTACTACATATGAGGCATTTACTATACTACCGTCATATTTTTTCATGGTACTTTCCTGAAGTAGCCTTTCGGGCACTGTCTATCTTTTAGAGAACATATGTGTCTCTGTTTTACCTTTTTCATCAGCGATCAACAACAGGTAATTACCTTCCGCCAAACCCGACACATCAAGCACGACTCCTTTCTGATCTATAGCACCGCTGCTCTTGGACAACAATTTGCGTCCCATAACATCGTAAACGCCTACTTCTTTAAAAGCGACTTTTGTATCGGCTATCAGGTGGATCGTGTTGGTAGCCGGGTTCGGATAAATACGGATATACAATGGCTTATTAAGCGCAACCGATATGCCCGGTTCCCCGATATTGCTGGTATAAAAAACAGAATCGGTCACACCGGTACCTTTGTACAAAGGATGCTCCGGCGCATATCCACAGGGCTTGGGGCTGCAATGGCCTATTTCGGCAATCAGCCTGCTGCCATAGCCTATATCGGATACAGATTGCAGTTCTATGTATTGCGGCGCTACCAGGTGTACCGTCGCGTCTGCCTGAACATAATAGCCGATGGTTTTAATAATCCCGGCATCGTTGACCGTTACATTGCTACCGGTAGCCACAACACTGTTCAGTTCCCGGATATCGTTAGTACAGCTTTTAGTATAACCACCAGTGATCTGATCAAGCAGCCAGTCGTTGATATCGTTGTGCACCGCCTGGTCGCTTTCATGAGAACGGTTGTCGCCGTCTACCCCTATAATGGCCTCAAACGGTGTTTTTTTCAATCTATCAGGATCAGCGCCGATATTGTAAAAAGGATCATTGGTATCAAAACAAAGCGCACTTACAGTGGGTACAAAAGTGGCATTGTCCGCTATCCTGAATGCGCACTTCAATTCGTCTGTATTAATAGCTTCCGTCAACGTGCGGTAAAGAGGGGTAAAAGAACCTGGCTCAAAATCTGTAGGCTCCATGGGATTGTCGCCATCTTTGTATGCCCAGCCTCTCGACCAGCTACCGGAGGGCAATAGCATACCAAGTCCGATTCCTCCGTTATGATAGAAGAAGGTTGCTTCCATTTCGGCGGGGTTAGTAATGCCTGTAAAAGCCCCGCGCGTACTTGCATAAGGATAGTCCGTACATCCCGAATTGGCCAGCCATGCCTGAAAAGAAGTGATAGCTGCAATCTCACAGGGAGAAGCATGAGTGATCATTCCCCCTGCAATCCCGGTCATATTAAGGGACATGGTCAATATGCCCCCAAACTGGTAATCCTTTTCGCCGTCGCCGTTGACATCAAGATTGGTACGTTGTGGAATCCCGTTCCAGCTTCCCAGGGATATAGCTATATTCCTTGTTTGTGTGGGGAAGCCGTTACAGTCATTAAGCCCCTTCATCTCGTTCATGAACGCAATATGCTTCACGTTTACCGGTATAATGCCGGAAGTGGTTGTTGCCGATGGGATAACATACCGAAGCATTTGCTGGGCGGCCGGAGCTTTAAATTGGTTAAGGCTTTCCGCCAGTTGCGGAAACATGGAAAGAATTAAAGGTCCGCTGAAATTCAGTGCCAGCGCCTGTACGGAGACAGGTATATGGGCGCCTTTGTGCGGGGAATCGAAAGAAACATACAGCCGTGTATCGTGTGGCAAGCCATGCGCTTCCATATAGGCTAATGCATATCGTGCCACCAGGCCGCCCATACTATACCCTACCACCACCAGGGGTTCGGGAGTAGTTTTTTGCAGGTTCACCTGCTTGATGAGTTCTGCCAGCACAAAGGCATTACGCTGAATATAGTCGCCTCCTTCCTTGAAATTAAGGATAAGGATATCATAACCGGCCATATTCAATTTTTGCCCCAGACTGAGGCTCCCTGGGCTGTTCTGGTAGATTACAGCTTTCAATTGACTGATGTTCCGCTCATTATTGGCATCTATTCCTTCTACAAAAATGACCAGTTTTCTGGCATTAGCAATGCTCACCGATGTAAAATAGGATCGGCATATTTCATATTCACCCGAAGCCAAAACCCCTTGATAGGGAATGGTGGCCGTAATCAATTCCTGCCCCTGGCCATTACTTGCGGCAAAGCCGAATATTAATAAGATCGATAATAAAAATTGTTTTGCCATCGCTATTGCTTTTGTTGCCCTAATCAAGGATTTATTTTTTGTTTCAGCAGCTCGATTTCCTTTTGCTGCTGAATCATGTATAAAGTCAGTTCCTCCACTTTTTGCAACAATATTTTATTCATAGCGCCCATATCCACACCTTGCTCCAGGATAGTTTTTTCGCTGGGCACGTCGGGAAGGTGGTTGTTCTTTTGAATATAATGTTCGACATCGCCAAGGCTGCGCAACTTATAATCGGGGCTAAAGACAAAGTCGGCCCAATCGCTGATCTGTACCACGGCACGTTTACATACGATATCGCCATCCACACCCAGCTTGTAACCGGCAAATGCACCTGAGGGCTGCGCAGTGCCTATGATCACCTTGCCATCGTTCTGGATCTTCATATTGGACTTCCAGGTAGTAGCCGCAGGATCGTAGGTAATGAATTCGACACCGGTACCCGAACTTCCATACGAGCAGATATGGATCCGCCCGGCCCGGCCTGCATTACTCTGGCCATACATTTCAATAGCGGGGCCATCGCCGCTTCCTGTGTTGGTAGCAAAAGTCAAAGCGCCTGTCGAAGTATAGGCTTTTATATTCCTCGAAGCCGAGCCCGAGGCATTGGTGAGGGCTATATCACCATCGACAACCAGCTTACTGCCGGCAGGCAAGGGTTGGTTTCCTATTTGTACGGCGCCGTTCAGTAGCGAACTACCTGATATTGTCAGCCGGTTGTTACCCGAGGGGTATGCCCCTAATCCCAGCCGCCCGGCATAATCCAGCCAGAGGTAAGGTGTAATAACATGAGGATAGGTGAGCGTGTACTTATTATATATCTCCATTATATTGGGAATGGGGCCGGTAGGGCCGGGAGACGTACAAAGCATATCCGGTACTTGCCACTCTATTTTCATGGCGGGCTGGCCGCTGTAGCTGACACATCCGGCGTTGCTGTACCCCGAAAAAATAGAGAGTTTAGCATCGGGCGCAGCAACGCCAATACCTACATTGTTGGTCGTAGTTGTGTTGGTTCCGGAAGTCGTCCATTGAGCATAGAGATTATCCGGGCCGGCAATAACACAAATCAATGCTGCCATTTTTACAATCCCCTTAAGTTGTCTGCTTTTTTTCATAAGTATTGTTTTGTAGTTTTAAAAAGTGGTTTGCTATTGCTCCAGCGGGCAATACGTTACAACCTAAACTCGCTGTCCCGGATTGCTCCCGTTTCGAAAAACAGGTATGGCTATGGTAGCGCTTTCCTATAAATGCTTTGTTCAAAATAAAGATTCTGTTACCAGCCTCCCTAGCACCAATGATTAAGTGTAGCTTAAATGGAATAAGTGTGGCTTTTTAGCGATAACAGATAACAAGCGATAAAGCAATAGTGGCAACTGACCTCATCAAAGGGCAGCAAGGCTAGGATAACTTCTTAAAATAATTATCTTTAAGACCTCCAATAGCTCCTGGCTGTTTCGAACGGTTCTCCTTATGACTGCATGGCGAATATTATACCTTTTTACCTTTCTTATGGGAAGCCTGTTGTGCTATGTCCCCCAAGTGGCCGCACAACTCCCGGGCATGCGGAAATACACGCAGCTCGACGGTTTTTCCGCTACCAATAGCTATGAATTTGCCCAGGACGAAAGAGGCCTTTTATGGATCGGCACCGACAATGGCGGCATGACCTTCGATGGTAAAAAGTTTAAAACGCTGCTGGACAAACGCAGCTTTGGTGATGTAGAGATACTGAGGATCCAGCCCCTGGGCAATGATCGCTGCTTATTCCTCCCCCTTTCTCAAAGGGTTTATTTAATGGATAAAGGGACATTGGTTACTGCTGCCCAAGAACCCATACTCAGGGATATCATTAACCCCACACATAATGTTGTACAACAAGATCCTGTTACCAGGACCGTATGGTTAACCAATAGCCATCGACTGACAACGTTATATTGCTTCGAGGCCGGAAAAATAAAATCATACCACATTAATAATAAGTATTTCTTCATTCATACCATCCTCAATGATCACTTTATAGGCAACCTTATTGATTCCGTAACAGATGTATCAACACCTTGTGTTTATAATTGGCATACCCAAACTTACTACCGGCTGTACAAGGAAACAGGAAAAAAACTATTCAGCAAGGAACATACTGTAACTGCAGAAGCTACGCGGGACAACAACTATCTGCTTACCACAGTTCCTTCTTGGAAACAGATTAATATCTACAAGTACAAAAACAATGACAGCATAGTAAGACAGTCGGGTAGCCTGGAACTGTCGACCAAGTTCGTTATCGGGGAACTACCGACCAAGCCCTCAACTCCACCTTTGGTGAGTATAGATCACAACCTGGATATCTGGATCAAATACATAGCCGGAGGCATATCCTATTATGGCAACCTGGAAAAACCCTATACCGGTCAGGAGGTTTTCCATTTTACAGAGCCCAATATGATCAATACTCTTTTCGTAGATCGGAACAGCAACTTATGGCTCTCCTCCCAGAACAATGCCTTATACTTTATCTCTAAAAAACACTTCAGGAATGCGCTCCTGACCAGAAATTTCCCTTTAAAAAAGGAAATCCCCAAAAGCATATCCGGCGACGGACAGGGAAGGCTATGCATTGGCTATAACAATGATACCCGTTTAGCCTGTATACAGGGCCAAAAGCACCGGATCATCAAGTTGGGTGACAGATTCAGGCAAGGTATCCGCGGCCTTAAACCCATAGGTCATAACCGGTTCCTTGCTTTTGACGACGTGCTGGCGCTCTATGATGCGAAGGCCAATACGATGACGCTTATTAAGGATGCTCCCTGTAAGGATGTTTGTTTGTATGGAACACAAGACCTGCTTATTGCCAACAATGGCGAAGTCTTCCATATTGCCTCTTATTTAAACAAGCCGGTAACTCAGCGCGTCTTCAATGCAAGGGCCACAGCAGTGGATGTATTGCCCGGGGGAACTATACTGATCGGTACCGCAAGGGGACTGTTTACCAAACAAAGCCTGAAAAGTGACGCCATGACCGTAAAAGACAGCGCCTTGCAGGAATGCAATATTACCGAGATCATGCCCGTACCCGGCGGCCATGCCCTTATCGGCACCAATGCAAAGGGAATGTTTCTCTATTACAGCGATGGCCGGGTAAAGCCCATTACCGAAAGCAAGCTCACCAATATCCGTTCTCTCTACCAGCAGAACGACAGCACTTATTGGGCCGCTACCAATGAAGGAGCCTATGCCTATACGTTTAACCGCGACTGGGTGGTAAAGGAGATCAGGAATTATACCTTCTACGACGGGCTGCCTTCCAACAATGCTACCAGTGTTTATGTGTACAAGGATACCGCTTATGTAGCCACCTCCGAAGGTATCGGTATCCTGCCTCTGCAGGACAGCACATTGCTGCAAATGGCACCGCCCGATCTTTATCTCAATACGCTGCAAACCGATAAAGCGGTATTCCGGGACCCGGACTCCGTGCTTACCTTGCCGCCCGATCAAAACAACCTCCTGCTCTCCCTTAGCGCCATCTCTTACGAAAGCCTGGGTAATATAGAATATCATTACCGCCTCTATCCCCTGCAAACAAAATGGGTAACGGCTACCGATCCCGATATCCGTTTTGCCGAATTGCCGCCAGGGGATTATACTTTCCAGGCTTATGCCCTTAATGCCAAAGGAACAAGAAGCCTCAGGACTATTGCCCTCGATATTCATATTAAACCCTATTTCTGGCAAACCCTCTATTTCAAAATTCCCCTATTTACGCTTGTAATTCTTTTGATGTATCTATCGCTGCGCTGGTGGCTCCTGCGTCGTGATAAGAGAAAGTATGTAAAGGTCCAGGAAAAAAAACGTCTCGCCGAGCTGGAGCTCGAAGCCATCAAAGCACAGATCAATCCCCATTTTATTTACAATTGCCTCAATTCTATCCAATACCTCAATTATAAAACGGAACATGCACAGGCACAACAATATCTTGACCTCTTCGCCCGTTTGATCCGCATGACCATGCAATATTCACAGCAAACGTTCATCACCTTGCAGGAAGAAGTCGACTACTTGTCCCTCTACCTGCAACTGGAACAGTTGCGGTTCAAGGATAAGCTGCGTTACGACATCAGGATCGAAGAAGGGACTGCCACCGGGACTTTGCTGCCGGCTATGCTCATACAGCCTTATGTGGAAAATGCCTTAAAGCATGGTATCGCAGGGAACAAAAAGGGGCAGGTGCTCATACAGTTTCGCCAACAGGAAAACAACCTGCAGGTGATCGTGCAGGACAATGGGCCGGGCTTCTTTCATACCGGGAGGCCGGGAGCTCTGGGCCTCCGCCTTTCCGGGACCAGGGCCTTATCCTACAACGAATTGTTTAACCTCAATATCCGCATCCATTGTTACAACAGGCAAGATAATGAACCCGGCCTCACCGGAGCCACAGTAAAAATAGACATGGACCTCAAGGCTGCCATACAGAATTTACCATAAGTACCTGTAGAACAGTATAATAATTCCCTAAAAAAGGTATCTTTAAGACCTTCAATGGTTTCTGGTTGCTTCGAATGGGTTTACTTATGACTGCATGGCGAGTACTATACCTTCTTACCTTTCTTATGGAAAGCCTGTTGTGCTGTGTTCCCCAAGCAACCGCACAACTCCTGGGCATGCGGAAATACACGCAGCTCGACGGCTTTTCCGCTACCAATAGCTATGAATTTACCCAGGACGAAAGAGGTCTTTTATGGATAGGCACCGATAATGGCGGCATGACCTTCGATGGTAAAAAGTTTAAAATGCTGCTGGACAAACGCAGCTTTGGCGATGTAGAGATACTGAGGGTACAGCCCCTGGGCAACGAGCGTTACTTATTCATGCCTCTTTCCCAAAGGATCTATTTAATGGACAAAGGAACACTAGTTACTGACACCGGGGAGCCATGGCTCAGGGATATCATTAATCTCAGACGTAACGTTATCACACAGGATGTTCTTACTGGCGACATATGGTTGTCCAATGAGTTGCGGCTGACAACACTGTATTGCTTTAAAGAAGGAAAGATTAAACGGGTTACGCTTAATCGTCCGACTTTCTGTATCGCGGCCATTATCAACGATCATTTTGTAGGTATGTATATCGATTCTTTAGCAAAAGGAGCACCGGAGTCCAGGCTCTGCACTTATGACCTGAATACGAATACCTACCATTGGCTGTACGACGAGAACGGCAAAAGGCTTCCCGCAGAAGAAGGCATTCAATGCTCTGGTATAACAAAGGGGCACAATTACCTCGTTACCATGAATCCTCTTCGGAAGCTACTCAATATCTATAAATACGATACCAACGATAGTATCTTACACTTGTTCAACCGCCTCGAATTATCGATCAACAACCTTATTGCACCTATAGTAACAGTAGACCATAACCTGGATATCTGGGCCAAATACCTGGGCGGGGGCGTCGCCTATTATGGCAACCTGGAAAAGCCTTATACCCAGCAGGAGGTTTTTCATTTTACGGAGCCCGGCATGATCAATTCGCTTTTCGTGGACCGCAACAACAACTTATGGCTCTCGTCCAAGAACAATGCCTTATACTTTATCTCTAAAAAGCACTTCAGGAATGCCCTGCTGAGCCGGAATTTTCCTTTAAAAAAAGAAATCCCCAAAAGCATATCCGGCGACGGACAGGGAAGGCTATGCATCAGCTATAACAATGATGGCCGTTTAGCCTGCATACAGGGCAACAAGCACCGAATCATCAGGCTCGACAACAGGTTCAGCGAAGGCAGCCGGGGCATAAAACCGATCGGGCATAACCGCTTTCTCATCTTTGACGCTACACTGGCCATATATGATATGGACGCCAATACGATAACTTATATTAGCCCCGGAATCGGCTCTTGTAAGGATGTTTGTCTCTATGGAACAAATGACCTGCTTGTTGCCGACAATGGCTCGGTCCTGCATATTGACTCCTATTTAAAAAGCCCCCGGCGTACCGATATTTTCAACGCAAGGGCCACAGCGGTGGATATATTGCCCGGGGGAACTATACTGATCGGTACCGCAAGGGGACTGTTTACCAAACAAAGCCTCAAAAGCGATGCTCTGCCCGTAAAAGACAGCGCCTTGCAGGAATGCAATATTACCGAGATCATGCCCGTACCCGGTGGCCATGCCCTTATCGGCACCAATGCAAAGGGAATGTTCCTCTACTACGGCGATGGCCGGGTAAAGCCCATTCCGGAAAGCAAGCTTACCAATATCCGTTCTCTCTACCAGCAGAACGACAGCACTTATTGGGCCGCTACCAATGAAGGAGCCTATGCCTATACGTTTAACCGCGACTGGGTGGTAAAGGAGATCAGGAATTATACCTTCTACGACGGGCTGCCTTCCAACAATGCCACCAGTGTTTATGTGTACAAGGATACGGCTTATGTAGCCACCTCCGAAGGCATCGGTATCCTGCCTCTGCAGGACAGCACATTGCTGCAAATGGCACCGCCCGATCTTTATCTCAATACGCTGCAGACAGATAAAGCCGTATTCCGGGACCCAGACACTTTGCTTACCTTGCCGCCCGATCAAAACAACCTCCTGCTCTCCCTTAGCGCCATCTCTTACGAAAGCCTGGGTAATATAGAATATCATTACCGCCTCTATCCCCTGCAAACAAAATGGGTAACGGCTACCGATCCCGATATCCGTTTCGCCGAATTGCCGCCCGGGGATTATACTTTCCAGGCTTATGCCCTTAATGCCAAAGGAACAAGAAGCCTCAGGACTATTGCCCTCGATATTCATATTAAACCCTATTTCTGGCAAACCCTCTATTTCAAAATTCCCCTATTTACGCTTGTAATTCTTTTGATGTATCTATCGCTGCGCTGGTGGCTCCTGCGTCGTGATAAGAGAAAGTATGTAAAGGTCCAGGAAAAAAAACGTCTCGCCGAGCTGGAGCTCGAAGCCATCAAAGCACAGATCAATCCCCATTTTATTTACAATTGCCTCAATTCTATCCAATACCTCAATTATAAAACGGAACATGCACAGGCACAACAATATCTTGACCTCTTCGCCCGTTTGATCCGCATGACCATGCAATATTCACAGCAAACGTTCATCACCTTGCAGGAAGAAGTCGACTACTTGTCCCTCTACCTGCAACTGGAACAGTTGCGGTTCAAGGATAAGCTGCGTTACGACATCAGGATCGAAGAAGGGACTGCCACCGGGACTTTGCTGCCGGCTATGCTCATACAGCCTTATGTGGAAAATGCCTTAAAGCATGGTATCGCAGGGAACAAAAAGGGGCAGGTGCTCATACAGTTTCGCCAACAGGAAAACAACCTGCAGGTGATCGTGCAGGACAATGGGCCGGGCTTCTTCCATACCGGGAGGCCGGGCGCTCTGGGTCTGCGCCTTTCCGGGACCAGGGCCTTATCCTACAACGAATTGTTTAACCTCAATATCCGCATCCATTGTTACAACAGGCAAGATAATGAACCTGGCCTCACCGGAGCCATAGTAAAAATAGACATGGACCTCAAGGCTGCCACTCATGATTTGAAGTAAAACGGCTAAAAAAACAGTGCATCTTGTTTCCTGGATTATAAGCTTTCACACCAAAGACCAAACAACATTTATGGAACCATTCACCAAAGTAATTATCATTGACGACGAGCCGGACGGCAGGAATATTATCGCCCTGTTGCTGGAACAAAACTTCCCAACGCTGTACCTGGCCGGACAGGCCGAGAACGTAGCCGAAGGTATCAATCTCATCAGGAACCTGAAACCCGACCTCATTTTTTTGGATGTGGAAATGCCCGACGGCACAGCCTTCGACTTGCTGGAAGCCTGCAACAGCCTGTCCATGAACGTGATCCTGGTAACGGCACATAATCATTATGCCATCAAGGCCATTAAGGCTTCGGTGCTGGATTACCTGCTGAAACCGGTGAACAGGGAAGATTTCATTACTGCAGTCAACCATGCCCTGGGGAAAACAAAACGCGGCAACGACACCCCCGATTTAACCGCTATGCTGGAAAGCGTCAACCGGCATTTAAAGATCAGGAAGATCAGGATACCCACACTTAACGGGTTTTCACTGGTCAACGCCGATGATATAGTACGTTGCGAAGCTTCGGGCAATTATACCATCATCAGCTTTACCGACAGCTCCAAAATAACCGCCTCGCAAACCCTGGGCGATTATGAATCAGAGCTGAAAGGCTATGGCTTTGTAAGGATACACCATAAGCACCTGATCAATATTAACCAGGTACTGGAATACAGCAAAGGGAAAAGCGGCGGCGGCTATGTAACCCTTACCGGAAGGGAAGTGCTGGAAGTATCGGCCAGGAGAAAGGCGGATTTTTTACAGGTCCTGGGAAAGTGACCGGAGGCTTTTAAGGTACAAACATCCGGGCTATTGGTTATGCAAACGGGCTAAGGGTGGGAAATCGTCTTGATCACCCACCAGCTTACCAGGATCAGCAGCAATACGATGAGCACAAACATCCAGCCCCAATGATCGGTGAGTTTGTTGTGCCGGCGCCTTTGCTTGCGCCTGTTCCTGATCTGCCGGCTCAGTTGCGCATTGATCTGCGCAGCAATAGCGCGTAGCTGTTCTTTATCCTTAAGCTCCGACAGGCCTTCGACAGCATCGTTCAGGAAAGGATCCCCCTCCAGGATCTCTTCGATGCGATGCTGCTCTTCGGGAGGCATATTGCCTTCGATATAAGCCAGCAGATGCTCTTCGTCGATCGCGGCGCTATCAGGGTTTCCTATGTTCTTTTTATGCTGCACAATATGCTTTTTCAAAATAAGGTCAGGTATCCGCTCAACGGGATTCCAGTTTCATTTTAAGATTCCGTTTCCCGTTTTGGATATGGCTCTTTACCTGCTTAATGCTAAAGCCGGTAAGTTCGGCTATCTGCTGGTAACTTTTTTTCTCCAGGTAAAAAGAAGCGACGCATACCCGCTGGTCTTCTTTCAGGTTAGCCAGCTCTTCTTTCAGCCGGTCAACATCCTTTTCCTTTTCTATCAGCAAAGATAAAGGGACTTCTTCCGGTTGCGCAATATATTGCAAAGGTTCCTCGCCCATATAATCCTTCCTGCTGCGCAGGTTGCTGAGGCAAAGGTTGCGGGCCACCTGGTACAACCAGCCACCTATATTATCTATCTTATATTTAGGTACCTCCGAAAGCGCCTTCAGAAAAACCTGCTGCACTGCATCTTTGGCCGCTTCCTCCTGTTTCAGGTATTTCATACACACACCAAAAAGCAATAAGGTATAACGCTCCAGCAAAATACCCAGCCAGTCGTTATTGCCATCGGCCCGGAAGCGGGATAATAATTCTTCGTCGGTAATATGTTTATGGTCCTTGGCCAAAAGGGTAATTTATAGATAGTAAACAGGATATATCGGCAAGCTTCCTGAATAAGATGCCAATTTAAAGATTTTCCACATTATTTTTGATGCTTTGTTGGGGGATAGCCCGCAGATAGCACAGGCAAGGCCCGACCGGCCCCGAAAAACAGATTCATGAATCGCAAAACAGTTATTTTCCTTTTTATTATAGTGTTGCTGCATGCCTTTTGGTTTGGGGCCGGTATGTTGTGGCAGCATTTTTACAATGGCGACTCCTACGAATACATATACCTGGCCGATAACATAAAGCATGGCCATTATTACGGCGCCAATCCCCTGCTACCCTTAAACGATTTCCGGCTTACCCTGCGTACACCCGTGTACCCGCTGCTGTTGCTGATTTGCTATACCCTTTTCGGTTATACCAACTGGGTTATCCTGTTGCTGCAGAATATATTTTCCATCGCATCCTGCTGGCTCATCAGGGATACGGTGCTTAAAATAAAACCGGCCACTGATTATACCTGGCTGTACACCCTTTTCCTAGCCTTTTACCCGGCACAGATGTTCTTTGCCACTACCCTGGCGCCCGATACCCTGCTCCAGTTTTTCCTCATGCTTTATTGCCGGCAACTGGTACTGTCGCTGCAAACGAAGCGGGGCAAACATATAGCCTATATGAGCCTCTGGCTTATCCTGGCCACCCTTACCAAGCCCATCGTGTACCCATTCCTCTTCCTGCATTTGCTGTATGCCTTATGGTATTGCTTCCGGCTGCGCTCCCCTATCCCCGTGGCCACGGCAGCCTTGCCTCTGCTCCTCATGCTGAGCTATGGCATATGGAACAAACAACGTACCGGGCTGTTCCATATTTCGAGCATCCAGAGTACTAACCTGCTTCATTATAACGTCCATTATTTCCTGGCCTGGAAATACGGCCCCACTTATGCCGATTCCCTGATCCGGGTAAAAAAGGCAGAGCAAAATGCCCTGTCCGGCCTGAAACAAAAATACGAGTATGCTTCGCGGGAAGCAGGCAGCATCATTAAGGCCCACCTTGCCGCTTACAGCATCTTCCACCTGAAAGAAAGCGCCCGTTTTTTTATAGAGCCGGGCAAAAGCGAGCTGGACCTCTACACCGGCTACCTTGGCTATAATTTCGATCCGAAAGCTCCCAATTTTTACAAAAGCTACCGCGAGAGAGGCATTACCGGCGCCTGGGATTACCTGAAAACCTACCCATGGCTTCCCCTGGTCCTGCTCATTTTCCTGTTCAACCTCCTGAGAGTGCTGGGCGGTATCCTGTTCTTTTTCCAGAAAAAGATACCCTTTCCCATAAGGTTATGCATTACCGGCTATATCCTGTATTTTGCAGCAGTCACAGGTCCCGTGGCCAACGCCAGGTATTTCCTGCCCGTGCTGCCCATACTATCTGGCGTTGCTGTATTGGGTTATGCCTGCTGGTGGGATCAAAGAAAAAGTAAAAAAACGGAACAAGCCCATGCGACCCGAGCTTAACACCTTTCCCTGCCCCGGCCGGTGGCAACTGGTATTGCCTCCCGTCCTGCTTTGCTGTATGGTGGCTGGCTTATGGCCCTTATTCCGGTATTATATCGATCCCGATGCCATCAGCTACCTTAATATAACGGCACAATATATTAAAGGAGATTATACCCATGCCATTAATGCCTTCTGGAGCCCTATGGGCTGCTGGCTCACCGCCCTGTTGGTCAAAGTCACCGCATGGCCGCTTTTTGCCGCCGCTATCATAGTCAATACCGTACCTGCGGCCGGCATGGTACTGGCCGGGCAAATCCTGTTCCGCAAATTCCGGCACGACAACTGGGAAGGCTGGTGCTTCGGTCTCATGTCTGCCGGTTTCTGGACGTACACCGTCTATTTTCAATCCTTTACCGACATCTGGCAGTTCTTCTTCCTTACCCTGGGATTGCTGATATTGCTCCGGAAGGGCTTTACCCGGAAGCCCGGTCTGTGGCTCCTGCTGGGCTGCCTGGGCGCACTGGCCTATTTTGGCAAGGCCTACTCTTTCTATTTTTTCCCCCTGATGATCCTCCTGGTTACGGCCATCAGGCTGAAGGCCGAAGGACAATTCAGCTGGAAGAAGCTAGCTTTGATCTGCCTGTTATCTATAGGTATCATGATGCTGGCGATCTCTCCCTGGCTGTACCTGATCCATGCGAAATACGATACCTGGACCTCTTCTACGGCAGGCAAGCTCAATATGAGCTGGTGGCTCGTAGGCACGCAGGAATTCAGGCAGGGCATCAGCGTACTGGTGCCGCCTCCCTACGAAGGCTCTTTGTACTATTTCGAGGATCCTTACCTGGCGCAAGGTCCTATAGCCCATTTCTGGGATTCGCCCCGGATGCTGGGCAAGCAATTGGCCCGCATAGCCTTTAACGGTATAGGATGGGTGAGCAGCGCCAACCGTATCTCTGCTTTCTACTTTGGGACCTGGGTGCTCTGCATTCTTTTTCTTCTGAGGAAAGGGCAGCTCCTCTTTAAACGCCAGCCCGAAAGGATCGTGCTCCTGGTTTTCCTTATTTTCCCATTGCCTTACTGGCTGCTTACCTTCGACGGCGGCAGGTACCTTTGGTTCACGATACCTTTATGCAGTATCCTGGCCTTGCTGCTCGCCGACGCATTCCTGTTTCCCCGCCTGTCCTTGAAGCTAAAGAAGGGCTTTATCGCGGTCTTTTTCCTTTCCTTTCTCGTAACGCCCATAAGCGATATGAAAGGTATGCTGCACATAGGCCGTGCCGAGTATGAAACGGCCGGGCAATTGGCGCAATGTGGTATCAAAGGTTCTTTTGTGTCGAACCGTTCCTATGCCGACGGCGCGGGTACCATGATCCGGATTGCCTGGTTTTCGCAAAATCCCTGGTATTGCCATACGTTGAACCAGCATACCACTGCCGAGCTCCTGGCCGATGCCGCCCGGTATAAGGTGAAGTACTATTTCTATTTTTATGAAGGTGCAGGCGACGACTATCTTTTTAAAGATGCAGCCGGTATAGTACAACCCGACCTGACCAAAGGCAGTATCCCCGGCCTTAAAGTGTATCGTATCGACGGCCAGAGTATTCCTGCCCAAAACCAGTAAAAGCGCCCTATTTTTTCATTTTTTCGTCTTTTTAAGCCGGAATTGTATCTTTTTTCCACAAAACAGAGAAATAAATGCCCTTAAATTTCGGATAAAGAACTAAATATTTACTTTTGCAACCTGTTTATTTATTAAAGCAATTAATCACAAAATCCTTTATCTGTAGATCAAGGTAAAAACATTTTCATGGCAAACACAGCAGACATTCGCAACGGCATCATCCTGAAACTGGACGGGTCGCTTTACAGTGTAGTAGAATTTGGTCAGAACAAAACCGCCAGGGCTGCCGCTAAAGTATGGGCTAAATTAAAGGGTGTAGACAACAACCGTAGTATCGAACATACCTGGAACTCCGGCGATACCATCTATCCCGTTCGCGTTGAGCGCCGCAACTATCAGTTCCTGTACAAAGATGAGAGTGGTTTCAACCTGATGGATAACGAAAGCTTCGAACAAATAACTGTTCCGGAAAATATGATCGACCGCCCCGACCTGTACAAAGACGGACAGGAATGCAATGTGGTGATCAATACGGAAACCGAGCTGCCTATGGGCGTAGAATTGCCTGCTTCCGTAGTATTGCGCGTAACCTACACCGAGCCGGGCCTGAGGGGCGATACCGCTACCCGTACCCTGAAGCCAGCTACCCTGGAAACCGGCGCTACCGTAAACGTACCTTTATTCGTAGACAACGACGAGCTGATCAAGATCAACACCACTACCGGTGAGTACGTGGAAAGAGTAAAAGGATAATTTATTGGCCTTATGAAAGGAGCTTAGGTAAACAACCCGGTTTTTTAGCCGGGAATGGTATTCCTTCCGCTTCATGGGCACATCAGTTAATATTCAAATTAATAGATTATGGAATTCAAACAGATTCAGGAGCTGCTTAAAGCGGTGAACAAATCCAATATCAGCGAGGTATCCATTAAGGATGGTGATTTCGAGATCACAATCAAACAGGCTGCTACCGAAACACAGTTTGTAGCGGTACAAACCACTACTGCCATGCCGCAAATGATGCAGCAACCGGCTGCACAACCTATGCTGCCCCAGGTAGCGCCACAACCACAGGCTATTGCCGCTGCACCCGCTGCTGAAGCAACTGCAGCAAGCAACACAAGCGTTATCAAATCCCCGATGATCGGTACTTTCTACCGCAGCTCTTCTCCCGATAAGCCTGCCTTCGTAAGTGTAGGTGATGAGATCAAGCCGGGCCAGGTAATCTGCATCGTAGAAGCCATGAAATTATTCAATGAAATAGAAAGTGAAGTAAGCGGCCGTATCGTAAAAGTACTGGTAGATGATGCCAGCCCTGTAGAATACGACCAACCGCTGTTCCTGGTTGAACCTGTTTAATTTTTTAATGAGCAATATGTTGTTTTGTTCCGTTACATGAGTGCAACAACAGGTCGAATAGAATTAATACCAAAATTTCTCGCAGCGGCGCCGCGTCGCTGCGAGAAAATTTATCCGCTAATTACAATTCAATGTTCAAAAAAATACTGATTGCCAACCGTGGCGAGATTGCCCTGCGTATTATCCGTACCTGCCGTGAAATGGGTATCCAGACTGTTGCGGTGTATTCTACTGCCGATAAAGACAGCCTGCATGTACGTTTTGCAGACGAAGCAGTATGTATAGGCAAGGCCCAGAGTGCAGATTCTTACCTCAACATCCCGCACATCATGGCAGCCGCCGAGATCACGAATGCGGATGCGATCCACCCAGGCTACGGCTTCCTGGCCGAAAACGCCGGTTTTGCCGAGATCTGTGCACAATATAATATCAAGTTTATAGGGCCCACACCGGAAATGATCCGTTCTATGGGCGATAAAATGACCGCCAAAGAAACCATGATCCGGGCAGGCGTACCAGTTATTCCCGGTTCCGAAGCCTTGCTGGCGAGCGTGGAAGAAGCCAAAAAGCTGGCCAAGGAAATGGGTTATCCCGTGATCCTGAAAGCCACTGCAGGCGGCGGTGGTAAAGGTATGCGCGTAGTATGGGCCGATGAGGAGATCGAAAAAGCGTTTACAACCGCTAAGGCCGAGGCCGCCGCTTCGTTCAAGAACGACGGTATCTACATGGAGAAATTTGTAGAAGAACCCCGCCACATCGAGATCCAGGTTGCAGGCGACCAGTACGGAACGGTTTGCCATATGAGCGAAAGGGATTGCTCGATACAACGCCGTCACCAAAAACTGGTAGAAGAATCGCCCTCGCCTTTCATTACGCCGGAATTGCGCCAGAAAATGGGTGAGGCAGCGATTAAAGCTGCAGCGGCTATCAATTACGAAAGCGTAGGTACGATCGAGTTCCTGGTCGACAAGCACCGCAATTTCTACTTTATGGAGATGAATACCCGTATCCAGGTAGAGCATGGTGTAACGGAAGAAGTAATCAGCTTCGACCTCATTAAAGAGCAGATCAAAATAGCGGCGGGCGTACCTATCAGCGGTAAAAACTACGAGCCCAAGATGCATGCCATCGAGTGCCGTATCAATGCCGAAGATCCGTACAACGATTTCCGTCCCAGCCCTGGTACTATTACGGTGCTGCATACACCGGGTGGTCACGGCATCCGTGTAGACTCGCATATCTATGCCGGCTATACCATTCCGCCTTACTACGATTCCATGATCGCCAAAGTGATCGCTATCGCGCAAACCCGTGAAGAGGCAATCTCTACCATGGAACGTGCCCTGAGCGAATACGTGATCGAAGGCGTAAAAACCACGATTCCTTTCCACATCCAATTGATGAAGAACGAACAGTTCCGGGAAGGTAATTTCACCACTAAGTTTATCGAAACCTTCGATTTGAAATAAGCGCATTATTATCTCAGGAAAAATCCGCAAACAATAGCTGTTTGCGGATTTTTGTTTGAATATTTTAGCTTTGCTCCATGGCATCCTAAGCTACTTGTATAACACTACTTCCTATCATGAAATGGTTACCTGCAGAAAACATCATCTTTACAACGAGTCTGAGCGAAGCCGAGGTTATAAAACGCCTGTCCGTATTATTGGAAACGGGGAAAGTCCGGCGTACAATATTTGGTCCTGACACAAAGAAACGGTATTCTGGAAAACTGGAAGGCAGTGCTTTCTCCATACAAAGGATCATCAATTACAGGAATTCTTTTTTACCACAGATCAAAGGAACCATACAAAACGATTTTGACGGCACAACAATCAACCTGCAAATGCGTTTGTCCGTCTTAGTTATTATTTTCCTATGTATCTGGTGCGGCGGGGTCATGATTGGCCTTCTCGCCTCCCTGTCACGCGGGCTGAGTACCGCCACCTTGATTCCGGCAGGCATGTTGCTATTGGTGTACTTGATTACCATGGCTGCATTCAAAATAGAAAGTAAAAGATCCATAAAAGACCTGCAGCAAACCTGGGAAGCAGCGATCAGGCAATAATCTTACCATAAAAAACAGCAATGCGGCTCCCCATGCTATTGCATCAGGGAAACCGCACGCTATTACTCATCTGCTTTTACCCAAGCGGGAATACAATTCCGGAAAGCGAATTCCAGAGATCACTGTAATTAACACCATACACTGCACCGTTGGTATTGATATCAATACGGCCAATGGTATAAGTGGTCAGTGAGGTATTGGCCCTCAGCAAGGTGAAAGACATCTTTCTTGCAGGAGCATACCCGGCCGGCAATGTAAACAGTTGATAAGCGGTGCCATTGGTTTGCGCCACACCTCCTTTGATACAGCCATCGAGGTACACTACCCCATTCCGTGCACGGCACCTTACTGTTGTGTTCGCATCATAGCTGGACGTACTATTTGAGAAAGCGCCGGCAGCCAATACCTGCCATCCTGCATCGTCGGTGATCGGGATGGTGATGTTGCCGCTCACAGGGCTGATGCCGTTCACTTTTTGCACCAGCGCATGTTTCTCTGCTGCACGCTTCGCACCCGCAGGCGTCACATAGCGCTCCGCATCGGTACCGGCATCCACCTCGGCTATCGTGGCTGTTTCCGCAAGCCCTTTTACCGATGTTGTTGCTACGGGTGTCAATACTTCGATAGCTCTTTTTACGCTTTTGGGCGTGGCATACTTGGTATCGATGGTACCGGCCTCGGCTTCGGCCTGCGTTGCTTTATCGTCGTTCAAATTAACAGCGTTGTCGATAAGCGCTGCGAATTGCGCTTCTGTAGGGCGATCGCCCGTGTTAAAATACCCTTTCAGGGTGTCTCTGTTTGTAGGCATGGTCTGTTTTGTGTTTGGTTACCTGATTATAAATGATCCTTCTATTACCAGGCCGTTACCTGCAGTACCGTCGGAAATACCTCCCAGGTCCTGCCAGTTGGCGGCGTTGTAGAGCGAAAGGATATGCTCTTCCTTACTTTGCATACCTGCGAAGTTTTGCGCCAGTACTTTAAAGTGATGGAAAATGGTTTTATTGGTTGCTGCGTCCTTAGTCTGCAGGGTGCTTGTATTCACATTGGTAAACTCCAGCGGCAGGTACACCTGGTTATTCACCATTTGTACAGTCACCAGCTCGGTCCAGTTGCCGGAAGCATCCACGCGGGAAACATGCAACAGGCTCTTATCGGCCAGGTCGACCTCCAGCTTGCTGATCTCTACCCAGTTGCCCTGGTCGCTCATTTTGTAAACCGTGTATCCTCCGGTATAGACTGTTTTTTCCCAGTTCAATACCACCGAAGCCAGTTGGCCTGCGGCATCAATAGGCTCGGAGTAGTACTTGACTTCCGGCGATTGGGGCAGATAGTTTTCCACGATATTGGTTACAATTACCTTGGACGCCTCCGATGGTGCATATTCCACCATAAGGTTATTGTCCTTATCGTTGTACTTGATCTTCCTCGCAACCGTTATCCTGTAGTACAATACATCGCCGTAAGGCACTTCAGCCAGGTCGCTGAAATCATCGGTAAAGATCCACTTCTGATCCGCCATCATGCCTTCCGCTTCCAGGTCGATGGTTTTCACCAGGTCCATGGTACGTACCGTCAAGGCATCAACGTGTTTGAAGCTGCGGTAGATATTGATCTTCCTTACGTTCTGCGAAGCAGGATAAGGATTGATCTGCAACTGCATCGCCGGTGCAATACCTAAGGTTCTGTTTTCCATTACGGGGATCACTTTGATAATCTCCGGCGCGTAAGGCGGCGCGGTATTTACCAGCGTGATCGGTCCTTTGATCTTGCTGTAAGGGCTTACTTTCATCTGCAGGTTGATCTCCCTGACCGTATAGAAATAGCGGGCGTTGGAAGCACCATCCAGGCCGAAATCGGTAAACTGTGTTTCGTTCGGTGAGGTATTGGTAACCTTCATCATAGGCGCCATATCAAAGTCCGGATCTGTAGGTGGCAGCAGGTTGCCGTTGCGATCCCTTACCACTTGCTTTTTAGGTATGGGCGCATAGCTTCCGCCTTTGATATGCTGGTAGATCACCGGGATCTCTGTCAGGGGCACAAAACAGTTGTAGATAGCATCCCTGATAAAGTCGATCAGCAGCAGCTTATCGTGCAAAGCCGTTTGCGGTATGATCTGCTGGTTCAATGCCGTGATCGTCATCAACTGCCCTACAGGCGGCTCTGTCGGGAAATAAGCATTGTGCTGGGTAATAAACGCATTAATAGCTGCGATGAACCTCGGGTTGTCGGGCATAGGCAAACGCACGCCTGCGGCCGTATCCGGGTATCTTTTGTATTCTGCCCTGTTGGTATCGAAGTCGAGGAAATCGTTCCAACGGTTGATGTAGTACACATCTTCTCCTTCCCCGAAAATATCCACCATGATCTCCTGGACCGTAGTGGGCAGGTTTATAGGAGTACCATTGGCATTGTAGACAATAGTATTGTCGTAGATAGCCGACAGTATCTGGATATCGCTGGCCCTGTTAAACTGCACAGAGTAAGGCTTCTGCTGGTATTTCGTAGTAAAGGTGTAAGACGATTTGCCAAAGAAATCGGGACGTGTTGCATAGTCGCCGCCAAGAGGCTGCTCCGGCTGCTTAGGCTCCTTAATGGACTGCGCAAACATCAATACCGGTGCAGAGATACGGGACACATAGTTCAGTCCTGCATCATGGCTCCTTAACCCGAATACGGAATAACGGACATCGGTTCCCTCATCAGGCAGTATATTTCCCTGTACCAGACCGTTGGGCGCATCTTTGTAGAGATACACTTTATAGCCCGGGTAATAGTTCACCGAAAGGTTGGTACCCATATGGATGTAATCGTAGTTCGGATCAAAGCCATTGGCCGGGTAGCCATTATCTACCGCATAAACAATAAGGTTGCTGCTGGTACCGATATTTTCCGTGCGGATCACCGTAAGGTCTTTACGCTTGCCGTTAGGCCTTGCCGGCATCAGCATGCTGTCGTCGGTATAAAGCCTTACCACGCCATTGTAGAACGATACGGAATGGCCGGTGGTGCTGAACTGGGAGTGCTGGTTAAGGTGAACTCCCGGGAACGTGATCTTATAAATACCCTTATGTTTGAGGATAAAATTACCCGCTCCGTCCTTATCGTATTCGCCGTCGTTGTTCTCATCCACTTTTTCCAGGAACGCTTCTACTGTAGCATTGCCGTACACCCCCCTGAACTTCTGCAGGTAGGTATCGTTGCTGCCATCGGTATTGCGGATAAACACCTGCTCGCTGTACACGTTTACCGGTTCTGCCTTTACTTTAAAGGACAGCGGGGCCGGCGTGCTCCATGATCCGGTGGACAACATGTTCTCCACGATCATGAACAATCCGCCGGCAACCGGTGCTACCAGCTCATTGACAGGAACCGTAGCGTTAAGGGTAATCGGTTCGCCGTTCAGCGTCGATTTAAACACCGTAAACTTCGGATAGGTCTGCGAATTATCGATCTGGTGGATCACATATTCCTTATTGTCGATCACCATAAGACTACCGATATAGTTGGCCTCGGTACCGGCAGGGATTTGGGGAACCAACACCTCGTTCGGCTGGTTGGTCGTCGGGTTTACGCCCGCGCTCAATACCACATACTGACCGGTGGTGATCACGGAAAGCAGCGGGTTGCCCGGTGCATCGGTTACCGAGATCACTTTACCGGAGATGGCATTGGGCACTTCGTTCCTGAAGAATACTTCCACATCCTCTGCAAAAAGCTCTTCATTGTCGGGCAGTACCTGGAAGCTGCTTACCAGCTCTTCGTTCACATGAGAGTGGTAGCTGATCAGCTCCTGGGCATGGTTGTAATCATAGGTAAGCCTGATCAGCGTTTTATCGCTGCCGGTAATATTATTCAACTGCTGCTGTTCTTGCGCCGAACTGAACATTAAGGGACTTTCCTTCTGGATGAGGTAAGCATTGATATTGGTAGGCGGCAGTAGGCTATTGGTCGGCTTGATATTGGTTTCAATAGACCAGGTCACGGTACTGCGGGCAGCCCTGCTGAACCAGTTGATACCATAAGAACTGTAGTCATGAAAGCCGTTCTGCTTCTCCCTGTGCAGGAACAAAGGATTATTCTGCTCGGGAATCACGATAGCCACCGTCTCCCTTTTCTGCTCCTGGTCGCTAACCGAGTTATCGACATTGAAATAGGTACGGCTGTAAGAAAGCTCAGGCTTGTTCCAAAGGGCACTCCCCGTCTTGCGGTATTCCAGGCCGGCATAGACCGGGATGGTATTGGCCGAAGACATAAATTCAAAGGTCTTATAGAAGAAAGCCGCGTTGGCCAGCTCATCCGGCAACAGCTCGTTGTATAAGGTCAGGAACCTGGTTTTACCATCCTGCGAATAGCCGTTGGCATCGGTCAGTATCGTGGGCGCTTCGGTGCCATTGGCCACGAAGATACCCGGTACCGGCGCTTTCAGGTCTACCGGTATCGGCAGGCGTTCGTCGTTGATAGAAGTAGGCAACGACATATAGATGTGCTGTACCTTTTGGGGTTCCGGCTCATCGCCCAGCCTGCCCTCGGTCATGTATTCCGCGAGGTAGATAAACTGTCCGCTAAACACAGTCGAGTTCATATCCAGCGTACCCAGGCCCAGCATACGCGCTACGTGATAATCCAGCGCCGCGATATTCAGCAGGTACAGGTTGGATATTTCAAACGAACGGTCGCCCGGTTCGAAGTCAGGATCAGGCTCATATCCCGGGATAGGCGCCTGGCCCGGATCGTAGTAAGGTATGTTTTCTATGGCCGTAGGGTTAGCCGCATCGTCGCTCAACGAGATGTATCTATCTACCACGGAAGCGATCTTGTCTTCATCAACCGGCGTTCCGTCCCAGCGGGTCTGGTAGTTCTTGACATCTACATAGGCATTGTCGTTATACCGCAGCCATTTACCATGAACGCTGTTGGACGTGGGTTCCAGCCTGGAATACGCCACCGGTGTTTCTTTGGTCAGGGCATATTTTCCCAGGGAAGTCCAGCTCTGCCGCTTATTGGCCAGGGCAAGGAACAAGGTGTAGAACTCGAAATGGATCTGTGTAACCGTATCATTGGCAGAGTTGAAACGTACACTCCTGATGTTCTCACTGAAAAGCTTGCGGTTATTCAGGTCAGTAGCCGAAAATGTTTTCCGGAGCGAGGCCGCTTTGGGGGCGGATATTTTGTTCTCCTCAACGGAAAGTAATTCCAGTCGTGTTGTATTCGTGTTGTTGTTCAGGAACTTCAGCGTTACCGCAAAGCTCAGTTCTGTTTTGTTCTCTACTTCGATCAAGGCATTACCATAGGCTTTTACAAAGCCCAGCGGATCGCTGCCCGGGTTAATGCTACTCCTTACCTGGTCGTAACGCGCTGCATTCCTGAAATAAATATGGAATACATAATTGTCTATGCTATACACCCAGGTCCTGCCGGCATCATTGACCAGGCCAGGTACTTTACCGAAATCAACGATAACAGGAGTAGCCACATAAGGCGTACGATAGATCTTTACATAGTCGGACGGCCTGTTAAAGTTGACATATTGCGTTGCATAATCACCTTTGGGCAAGTGGTTAGCCAATGCGCCTTTGAGCGCCCAGCGCAGGTGCATGCCCTTGGTACTGTCCTGGCCTTTGGAGCCGGCAGACTGAAGATAGATATGCGGCGATTGGATGGAAGCCGTCTCAGTAAGAGGCACTTCTTCCCCTTTCACATCTCCGCCGCACAGCTCTACCCTATCCGAGCCGATATCGACCATCTTGAGGCCATGGTCCTTGAAAGGTATTTTGAAATCTTCCAGGCCGGTTTCCATGCGGCGTACAGAACATTTGTCCCTTTTCAGCTCCTGGTTCTCCAGCACTTCTGTAAGGCAGCTGGAGAAGTCGCTTGCAGTATGGATCACTACGGATTCCGTTGCGGGGTTAAAACCGTTCGCTGCAAAGCTGGCGGTATACAGGTTATATTGCACATCCTCAATACCATTCTCGCCACCATTCAAACGGATCTCTTTGCGCCATTGCATGCTGAAATCCCATTTAAAACAATACAGGACGCCATGCGAGCCGGTAGTGAGCAATACATAAAACTCGCCTTCTCCCAGCTGTATCTTGGATTTGTTTCCGCCGGATTCGGGGAAAGTATAGGTAATCATACTGCCTTCGCCCGTGATAAGGCTGATGAAGACAGAATCATTTCCATTATTGTAACCAGAAACAAGATATTTCTTTTCGGGCAGCAGCTTGATATCGTGCAAATCAGTAAACGGCCTTTCGATATAGTTGGCATCGACAAGCTGCAGATCACTGTCCAGGTGCATAATAGCACCCGTAGTATTCTCTTTCATAAACCTGCCTGCCAGCGCCACCCCTTCCTCATGGGTATGGATCGCATTGAGCATAAAGTCTTCCGAAGGAACATACATCAGATTTCCTGCCAGTTGGTTGCACAGGTAGTTATATCTGGCTACAAAGGGCCTCATACCCGTTTCCATCTGGTTCTTGTCCGAAATGACCATGTAAAAGCTATAGTCCGTTTTTGAATTTTCAAGATAAAGCTGGATGTCCGTGTTTTTCCAGCCTATCTCTTTCATCCATATTACATCGCCTTTAACGGCATCGATGGCCAGCAGGTAATGCGCTGTCCCTTTCGTTGCATAAACGATATATTGGAGCGCCGGCGGCGGGGAGGCCATACCTCCGCCCCCTTGGGGCGGGGAACCCAAGGGTTCCCCTAGTTGAATGATCTGATGGAAAGCCAAAGGCTCCTCCTTGTTTTCAGCATCATATCTTTTTTGCCATACTATATTACCGTCAACATCAATTTTGGTAATCAATCCATGCTGCTGCGTTTTGCCTATGGCGTAAATGAACGACCGGTTCTCCTCGAGAAACTCCTTGGAGTAATAGTAATTTAAACTATCGGCCTGCGTATATCTATTAATGAATGTCATGTTATTTAAATTTGAGGGCTTACCTGTATATTTTCTACTAAAACAATATTATTTGCATTGGTCGTATCTACCGTATACTGAGTGCCATTCCATGTTTTGTATTGGAACCTGAAATCCAGTTCGGTGGCAGTTATTTCCCTGCTGTCGTGCATGATGATCACCTGTGAGTAATCTTTGGAATGCATTACACGATAGGTAGTATTCACCTGGTTGTTTGTCATTACAACGATAGTGTCTGCTCCGTCGCTCAATGGTATCTTCGGTATATTAAACGGTTCCGGATTCCTGATGATCACAGCGATGACATTATTATTGTTCATGTTCCTGATGAAATTGAACTCTGTCGAAATAGCTTCGTTCAGCGGCTTAAATCCGAGGATGCCTTCAAATATCCTGTCGTATGCATGCTGGTAGTTCAATGCGATACCATCACTCAAAGGATCCGGTTGGCCCATGATCGTCTTATAAGCAGCTTCAACTTCCTGCGGTGTGAACGCCTTGGCAATCTCAAAAATGGCTTTCTGCTCTACTTGTGCCGCTCCTGCGCCATCTTTCAGCAAGTAGCTGTTTACCTGCTCTTTGAAATTGGCGTATCTCGATGTCTGGAAGCCAAATTTGTGCACTTCGCGTATTTCAGTTCCCGCTGCAAATGTTCCGTCGTTATTCAGGTCATACAGGTTGTTGACAATAGCCGTATACAGCTTCAACGGTTTTAAATGCTTTGGCGTAATGATTGCATATTTCGACTTCGGCTTAATGATAGCGCCGCCGGTCACAAAGCATTCTTTGTTGTTGTACATGTTCAGGTACTGGCTGATCACGAAAGGCACCTGCGGGTTCTCATCATCCTGCCATGCTTCTATCGTTTGCGGGATAGTGATATGCAGTGTATCGTTCGGATCATAATCCAGGTATGGCGGGTTCTGGATCTCTGTGCCTTCCCTCGGATCTTTGATCACGATTTTAAGCCTTCCTTTACGTCCTGCCAGTCCATTGTACGGCGCCCAGTCCTGGAAGAAGTGCGTAGCGTACGCTTTGGAGAAGTACAGCGAGATAACGGTGCTCTTATCGTTGTAGAACAATGGTTTTGCACTCAGCAGGTTGCCGTCCGCATTAGGATAGGACCTGTTGTAATCGATGTATTGCTTCAGCGAGGTGAGCGCATATTTATCAGGGTGCGCTGTCAATGGGTTGTTCGGATCGGCAGGTACTATTGCACCAGCAGGTGTACGTACGATACCATTGGCATCTTCCAGTATATTGCCGTTAGGCAGCTTGATGTCGCCATAGGTCGCTTTATCGTTGGTATGGAAGAAGCCTACAGGACCTGCGGTGGTAAATCCATACACGAAGCCATAAGATTGCTGGTTCGCACCATCGTCTACGGTATCCTTTAAGGTGAAATGCACATAGTAGGAAGTATCGGGCCTCCATACAGGCTGTATGAATTTAGTGATACTGTCCACAGCCGCCAGGGAATCCTGCTCGATGGCTTGCTGACTAGGTATATTGATGTTGAACTGGTAATCTTCCAGCGACAGCCAGCATACCTGGTGCAGCATGGTAAAGCATTTCTTGATTTCACCGGTCTCATCACCATTACAACCGCCCAGCTTTTCGATATCGGTAAAGATCACTTCAGCAAGCTGCAGGGCATCGCTCAACACAGGTGGCTTCACACGGTCAGGATAGCTCATCAGGTTTTCGACATCCCTTACCAGGTACTCCCAGAGACGGTATTGAGGATGGCTTTCATGAAACTTCTTGATATCGTCGATCATCCGGATAAAGCAGGACCAGTTTTCCTCGAAGGAAGCTTGTGCAGATACACAACCCAACAGACCGCTCCTCAGTTTTACAGCATATTCACACAGTTCAGAGTTGGCAGCAGTATTACAGCCACCTATCCTTTCAATGCCGGTAAAGACAGCGGTAGCCAGCTGCAGCGCACCATTCAGCACCGGTGGATTAGCCCGTTCCGGATATTGCGCCAGCTCTTCTATTTCCCGGCTCAAGCTTGCATACAGCCTGTATTGTGGGTTGCTCGCATCAAATTCCTTGATCATGGCCAGCATCTTATCGAAGCAATGCCAGTTATCGTAGAACGGATCTTTTGCATCGTACACAATGCTCGCATACAACGTCTCTTTCAGGTAAGCGGAGAACTCACACAGCTTCGGATCACCTGTAGGCGGTGAGCTTACTGGTGGCGAGCTTACCGGAGGTGAGGCTGTGTTTATCTTGCAACCCTCATTCCTCAGGCTCCATAGCTTCTCTTCCAGTTCGGCCGTGGACTGGTATTCGCCTTTAATAACACCCAACGCGACCTGGTCGTTGTGGAAATTGATCTGGTCGATCTGTTCCATGATACTACTGATCAGATTGGCATTAGGGAACTGTGGTTCGATCACGATCTTGGAAACAGGCTTCCAGTCAGGTCTCATGTATCCTACTACATTATTCAGCTCATAGGCATACCTGGTCACGACATAAGGCTCTGCAGGATTGGCCGCATAAGGATCGGGGTTGCCATACACCGGTTCCAGCGCATTATCATCGATCAGCGTACTGTAGTACTTGATCGTAACGCTTTGACTGAAGGTGCTCAGGCGCAGGTCCACCTTGGTAGATGCCTGTGGCAATATAATGCGAAGCTTGTTATTGTTGTTAAAAGCCAGTGATTGGGCAAAGCCATGCACATTGGCCTCATTGGTCACCGAGGCATACTCATCATCCGTTTTGTTCATCAGGTAGAAAGACACGTCGTTCGCATAGAAAGAATAATTCTCGTCATAGCAATAGTACTTCGTGTTCAGCGGTTTCGCCAGGAAGTTGGCGCAGCGCGGCGTCTTCTCTTTTCCTTTACAGAACAATGTTGCCGCAGTAATACCGTTTTGCTCCGGTACAAACCATCCCGGTTGCCCTTGTTCTGTATAAGAGAACGGGTTGGTCGCTAATATCCTGATGGTATTGTACTGTCCGTCCGATTTCTGAAACTGGCCTACTTTCAGGCTGTTTACAGCCGGATCGTTAGGATAAAGCGCTTTATACGGATGGTAGTCTACCCAGCTACTGCCATTCCAGGATTTGATAACCAGGTTTTCGATGGAATACTGGTGCTTTACCTGCCTTAAGGTCTTTCCTTTCACCGTTTTTTCCGGTGGCAGCAGGTCGGTATATTTCTCCGGCGGATTATTGACACCACCGATCAGGTTGCCTACGGCATTGGGTAAAAAGCCTTTCTCAGATTTAATGTCCACATAAGTATCCAGCGGTATAATGGTGTCCTTAAAGCTTTGTGGCAGACCGGAAGGTGGTGCCGGCAAATACGCAAGCTCAAAGACTTCATTGGAAAGCATGTTCACCCCTTTCACCAGCTGCGGGATCGTTCCGGTGCTGCTTTCGTTGATCATCGGATTGATCGGCGTACGATCCACGTCCTTATTGAATTCCCACATTACTTCCAGGTTGCCGCAGAACTTGAACTTGAAGATCCAGGCGATCTTGATCTTGACGCAAAGCCTGAACTTACCATAGATCAGGAATGGTTTCGGCGCTTCCACACCAAAGAGGATATCGATAGCCACGTACAGCTCGACGATCTTGATATTGATCTCTGCACCAACGCCGGCTGCCAGGTAAGCCCCAAACTGTGGCTTTTCAAAGCTGATGTGCCCGCCTACTTCGATGTAAGCCCAGGCACGTACTTTAATGATACCGTACTTCCTGTCGAAATTGAACTCTCCTCTTGCCCCGGCTTCGATACCCTTTGCGGAAAGCATCAGGTAACTCTTGAGCGTGATCAGAGTAAGGATACGCGCCGTGATCGGATTGGTTTTGGTACCGATATTTACATACCAGGGATGCTGGTTCTTGAAGAAGAAGCCGGCCTGCACATCTGCATACAGGCTGATGATCGAGCCACTGCTTGTCGGCATCTTGAAATCGGCGCCAAAGCCGAATTCCAGGGAATTGTCACCCAGCGCTACGAAAGCGAAGAACGGAGGATCTTTGGTATCGGTAAGTCCTAGTCGCGCCGACAATATAGCAGCCCGTCCGTCGATCATGAACAGCGAAGGGATGGATAAGAGCACCATAGCCTTGATGTTGATCACAGTACCGTTATCGAAAGAAGTACCCAGCGAAGCACCCGCGCCTATTGAGAACGGTGTGCCCGATGCTTTGGTCTTATCCGGACCGTTAAACTTCTGCACATGGATGCCCCTTGGCGGCGCTTTATAATATTCGTACCAGGTATTGACACCCGATACCAGGCCTGCAGCTTCTTTCTCTGCCACATAACGGTAACCGAGCAAGCCCCTGAAGCCATAGATGGCAAAGGTACCCAATGGTATAGGCGCCGGGAATTCGATCTCCGCATCGATGATGAATGCAGGATACTTAGGCATCAGCTTCATGTCTGCCCTACCTGAGATCTTGGCTTTAGGAAGCTGGATCTTGATACCACCCGCATATTCCTTCGATACACCCGGCTCTGGAATAGACAACCATCCGTTGATGATCGCTGCAGGCGAGCTCGCAGGAATAGTAAGGTCAAGGTATAAAGTCTGTATATGCAGGTAAGGACGCGGCTTGGGCTGACCCTGCACCTCATCGGTACAGTAGTAATATTTAGCACCATCACCCCTGATCTCAATACCCAGCGGGTCTACACTGATACCTCCGTCAAAACCGAAGTAATTGAACTTACGCATCGTACCGTTCACTTCTTTCTGGTGGGAACCGTAGTGTATGGCACTTACCGTGATCTCCACCGGTCCCAGCGACAGCACGATGGGCTTCAGCAAGTGAATAGAGCCTCCTGAAAATTCGATGGAGCCATCGCTGTAGATTCGCAGGCGGTCGATGTCTATTGGGCCCAGGTGCAAGGTATCTTTCAGGAACCCTTCAAACTGCAGAGAGCCGCTAGTCCCAATGTAATAATCATTATCCTGTTTACCCAGTTCCAGTGATTTTATGTTATAGGTAAACACATCTTTCAGCGTTATTGGATAAGGTGGTGCGGCCGATGCCGTAAGGTTGAAATCACCATTGTCGGCCAGGTGGCCTTCAATATCGATATGCACTACCTGTCCTGCATTGGGCGTTCCCTGGGGATAAGTGAATTTCTTGATCTCTAGGGCGCCTTTAATATTGGAAGAAATTACTTTGCTCTGCTTGAAAGTAATATCAAAAGATTTAAAGCCTACCAGGAAGCCATTGGTCTCGCTGCCGATATTGAACCACATCGTACCGTTCTGGCCGTTGATGATGTCGGTAATATAAGCGCGCAGCTCTTGCTGGCTCTTCAACTCTTTTTGTGCCCCACCTGCCGGTGTAATCTTCAACGGGAACTTAAAGGCATAAAGATTTTTGTTGTCCAGCGAGTTGAGATACGTAAGCAATCCAGCCTGGTTCGATATCACAACGGATTCTTCCTGGTTGGTAGTAGTGTTGTTCTTCAACCCAGTGATCGGGAACACGAAGGTGAAATGGTTGCTGAAGAAGTCGGTGATCTGGCCATTCAGCGGGTTTTGCGTAGGCACCGCTTCCAGCGCGAATTTTCCCGAAACACCGCCTGTACCCACCAACAGGTTATAACCGCCGATACGTAAGGTAGATTGATTGGTATTGGCTGCTGTTTTAAACCATTTGGAAGGCAGGGTAACCGAAAGCGCATCGGCATATACGCCCTTAAAGCTGGCTGGACGACCGTCAGCATCTGCTTCTTCGATATTTACTTTATCGCTGAGGTCCAGTTTCAGACGTTCCAGCTGGATCAGGAGGCCGGTATTGCCGATCTCCGAAAACTTGGGGGCCAGGTTACCCACCAGGTCCATTTTATAACCGATGCCTTCCTGCGTATCGGCGTACAACAGGATCTTACCAAAATGAAACCGGGAGAGAACGCCGCTATTCTCCGGTTCGCGTTCCCAGATACCAGGTGAAGTTTCATGATAAGGATAAAGGATATTCCGTTGGAATTCTACCGCTGCCGATACCATAAGGGTCGCTTTGGCTTTAGGCACCAGAAGATCCTTGATGTATTCTTCAAGATCATCAGGGACAAATTTTTTAAAGAACGCAGCTACTTTTTGTTTGGTTTCGTTGAGATTGTTCTTTAACAGATAAGCGCCAAATGCCAGCAACGTCGCGTATTTACCGGTTTGCTCATTAATGGCCTTTACCACTTGGGACAAGGAAGTATTCTCGTCGATGGTCAGGTTCAGCTCATTAATAACCGGGCTCTGGTTGAAGGCATTAAGATCATTGATGAATTGACGTAACGGTGTTGTGAACTGATCGATCGGCTCGGTAAACGTATAAATAAATCGTGCTAAGGCTTGCTCTTCCGAAATATTAAAGATTTGTAAGCCCAGCTCATAGAACTCCTGCGGTGTGAAAGAGAATCCCTTTAAATCGAACTGGCGCAAATAAGCCAGTATCTTCCACTGGTATTCTACCGTAACCGGGAAGGCCGAGGTATAAAAGTCAGGGTTGTTGGAGTCATCGGGATTCAGCACCAGGCTTACGCCAGAGCCAAACAGCTCGACAGCCAATTTTTTGGAAACGATGGTAAGGCTATAGAAAGCCGCATCTCCTTTAGGACTCTTCTTGTACTGAAGGTCTTTATAATGTATTTTATCGAACAGGCTTTGTATCGCCTGTTTCAGAAACCCCAGCGATTCGGGAAAGTCGTCTAAAGAGACAACAGACGCTAACGTGGGATAATATCTGCGTATAATGGCGGGTGGTGTAGGCATGTTTAGTTATTTTTATCATTTTCAATGAACATTACGTACATGACGGGATACTCCGTGGTTATATAAACCACAGCGAATACCAATCATTAAAAGCAATGAATTAAAGGTTAGGGCAAAAAGGTTGCGTTGGCGTAATAAGGATTTTGCGTAACGAAACCAGGAAAATACAAGGACATCTCAGCAGCCTGGATGGTGTAGTCGTTTTCCGCTACGAAAGGAGGTCTGTTACCTTTCATGGCTGTTAATGTTCCACCGGCGTTATACAGACATTCATAAGTAACATCCTGCAATGCGTCATAGAAATATTTTCTTGTTTCTGTTGTCTGCACATTATTAAAAAGGCTTTCTATTTTTTCGCATATTAACCTTCCCTGAGCATCAAATATTTCACTTTCCTTATGGTTATCGTAGGTGCCATTTCCTTTGTACATTTTCGCCTTCTCAATCTTATAGACACCATAGGTCTCTCTTTCCCTGATTTCGAAATGAGCTACCTGGTATTGGGATGCAATTGAGGAAGCAGCCTGACTTTCAGATTCGTTTACATCTAAATAATAAACTACATCTGTTATTTTATTGTCCTTGTACTGTTCTTTCTTTTTGGTTGTTCCTCCAACCTGGTAAACCTTGTAAAAAGATTTTAACTGTTGCACCTGCTGCACAGTAACAGGAGTAGCAAATTCATTTTCATATTTTATTATCTCAGACATATTATTGTAGATTTATGGTTACACTTGGAATAGGTTCGTTTACATTCCGCAATTTAATAGAAATATCAGTGGGCGTTGTGCCGAAAAAAGCATCTTGCCAGGCGGAAGGTCTCATATCTACGACCTGGCCATTGTGCATACCGGTAATGTACTCTTTGTCAATGAATCCGTTGCTTTCGTACCGGGCACGCATCCGTTTTATTTTTCTCCTTGCATCAGCTCCCGGCAGTAGTCCATTTTCAATGTAGGATAAATACCGTTGCTCCAACACATCAAGGAATTGCGCTTCCTCATCTTTGTTTTTAAAGAAGATCCACCAATCTGTATCCTGAGCTCCCGGGCTAAAGCTGCTGGGTGAGGTCAATCCCGAACCACCATACTTTATGCTATCCTTTGGCAATCCGAATTTTTCAATAAAAGGTTTTATTTTATTCTCTACGTAATCATCAAAAGCAGCCTTTGAGGTAAAAGGGAACGGGTAACCTCTTTGCCGCACCAGGATGATATTATCCATACGGGTAGTTAATTCCTGGACGGTGGCAATATGCACCGGATCTCTTTTGCGACAAGCCTGATGCATAATACCCGCAATATCATCGGAAGAGAGGCCTTTACCGGCAGCAACGGTCAGCAGTTCGTCTATCTGGCTGTCAGAATAATATTTCTCAAAGCTTTTGGTGTCGGCAGCTAATTTCTCTAAAAATTTTTTCTTCGCTTTCTCCCTGTACTTCGCCAGATACTCTACAATATCGATATCAGCGATCTCTTCGATCTTCTGTTTTGGTGTATGGCCATCCAGATCATCCAGCATTCCCGAAGGCCAGCCATTTTCAATCCCTTCTTCAACCACTTCCCTTGCGGCTTTTTTAGCCTTTGCCGCAGCGATTGGATCTGTGACTAGGGAAGTAATTTCGATAAAGAACAACAACGTTTTTAATTTTTTACAAAATGCCTGGTCGTCGCATCCTTCTACAAAATTCAGGAGAAAACTCATTATCCCGGCGGCAATCTGAACACTTTCAATGATAACCAATATCTGGCCTAGTTTAGACAAGTGTCGCAGGTGCCTTAGCTTAGCCAGATTACCAATACCAGAAACCGTGGTAACAACATCTATCAATATACCGAGCTTTGTATTAAAGTCCTTGGCATCACCATCCTTATCCACATAAGCCAGATAAAATAATGGAATAGCACCATTATACTGATCATCCTTAGACGGCAATCGAATTGATGTATCTGTTTCAGACGGATAATAAAGTAATGTTATCGGCTGATACAAATGATTGGATTGGTGAGGGGTCAATGTAAAATTCTCGTCGGTAATAAAATAAATTCCCTCTGCCTGGGGATCAAACTCAAACGTGAATATATCATCGTATATCCCAAACCTGTTCTTCTCCGATTTATAATTTATGATCGCACTGTGCGAATATGTTTTATCATAAGTATAAGTGCTGTTATCTATCAAACTATAATCCGGATTTCCATTGCCATCTAAGTTTTTGTATGGATTGTATTTACTTTCGGTCCATAAAAGATAAATTGCCTCTACAAATCTTGTCCTGTTATCTTTGCTGAAGCTCTTATCGCCAAATAACTCCGGAATTGCTTTTACAGCGCCGCTATAATTCTGTATTTTATTATACAGTAGCGAATAGATATTATCAGCATAGGGAGGCAAGCTATTGTGCGTCGGGAATTTTTCATCGATCAGCCAACCCAGGAAATAATTTACCACTGTCTGATCATTGATATTGATCGTATTAATAATCTTGATAGCATATTCTTCATCACTGTTAAACAAAGAATCCTGTAAGGCAAGCTTCTTTAAGATAGCCAATCTGGTACTAAGCGGCAAGATAAGCAAGGCATCATGCGGCAGCAATTTTCCTAAGATCTGTAGCTTTTCATCATCATCTTTGTTCTGCAAGCTTTCTTTTATTTTATAAGTCTCGGCATAAAGAGATTTCAGCGAATCATAATACGCCTCATATTGCTCAGGTTCAGGATTGATGATATTGAAAAGAGGAAGAAAATCAGTCGGGTTAGGCGATGTGGTGCCAGGCACATAATAAAACCCCCAGCGCTTCTTCAGCTCCGCCAATAGCTTTACTAGTTCGGTAACGCCAGGAGCCGTATTATTGATAAGCCCTCTGCCCAAATTATCAACCACTTGAAAACTGCTTAATATATTGGGGAAAATCATCTTCTCGATCCAGTAAATCTTGAAAGCTATCAAGGTGGTAACCCTATCCAAGTTTACCTTTAACTCCTCGCTTATGCTCCAGCCAGCCTGGGGTACCCCGAAATTCCTTTGATAAAAGAACCCGGCGGGCATATTCCCCAAGTCATTAGTCTGCACCAATGTGGATGAAATAAAACCTTCATCGGCACTCGTTTTAGGAATAGATACCTGGCCATTCTTATAGTAGTACTTAATCTTGCCGGATACTTCTTTTACTACTTTGAATTTTACTTCAATTTCTTCCGAAATGAAATTATGTACTGAACTGTCAATAGATCTAACGGTTACGATGTCATTTTCTTTAGCCAGTATTTTTAAAAAATTAGCTTCATCATAATAGTAGTTATCAATTAAATTCTGTTCTGTTAATCTGTCATAAGGCGGAAGATCAGGCGGCATATTGTAATACTGCGCATAATTCAAAAATTTCTCCTCCGCATAATAACCATTTTTCAATTTACTCTCCACGGGCATCCCATAGGCATAAGTAGGTTTTATATATTGTTTTACGTAAAAGAATGAATATTTTTCACTGGAATATTCAAATCCTGTTAGGATTCCGTCGATATCGTAAACCCTGTTGTTGACAGCAAATTGGTCAACATCGATAGGCATACCATTTTTTAATATTGCGACCGTCATACTATACTTTGTTTATTATATCAGAAATTAAGTTGTTATCGTTATTGTAGTAACTAATATACTCGCTGTATTCTTTTGAATAAAAGACCAGGTCATCCGTTGTGTACACGATAATTGTATCCGCTCCCTGTGGGGTCATGACCTTAGTACTCATATCCGGCTCATCATACAGTATACCGAGTTTATACTTCTTGTATTTCTGCTGATTCTGCGATACATAAATAGCTACGTCATCAGAAAATTGCTGGAAATAAATCGTAGGATTGTATACACTTCCCATAACTCCCTTAAGTATGTCGTTTTCCGTTTTAGTGATACCCAAAACCAAGGTAGTAGGTATAGCACCGTCACGTGTACTTAAGTTAACGGATGTGATCGTTTGCGCCAAGTCGGTAAAGGCAGAGAGAATAACATACTCATTATCCGGCAGATTAGGCAACGAATGAAAAGCCGTTATATTCTGCACCGAGTAGCCCGTAGCGCTTTTATTGGCCGAAACATTGGTCGAAAAATTGGAATGGCTGCTTTGCTCCTGATCCACAAGCGATAAGTAAGTAAATAAGATCAGCGACTGCGTTTCGTCAGCCGGGATTGTATTCTCGGTCCTTTGGGCATAAGCAATAACATTATTCCTGTTCTTATCGATATCCTTCTGGCTATACAAAGTGGGCACATTACTGTGCACATGGTATATTTTATCGGCTACCAGGAAAGAAGTCGCCCTAGCCAAGCCAAAGACATCGTCCATATATTTCGTAGTATACAATACTGGTGCAGGCGGCGGTGTATTCGGATCCCCGTCATCTAGGCCCGGCTTCGACAAAACGATACCCTTACCCAGGTAGATAAGTTGGGCAAAAGAAGCAATATTCTGGTTACCATTTACAGGTGAAGAAAGCACTACGGGCTTTGTAAAATAAGACAGAGTACCATTGGCGCCAGCCGGCTCAATAAGGTCGTTTGCATCTGCAAAGCCTTCCTGGTTGGCTGATGTGATGTTGGCCAGCTTGCCAAACAAAGCCGTCCTGTTTCCCCGGTCTGTGGTCAGCTGCAGTATAATGGTCTGCTGCGTGCTGCCCGAAGCGGGTGCTGTATTGAACACCTTAACGGGCCACTTATTGGTTTCAAATGTGGTTTCGGTAAGGCTGTTGGCAGCAATGCCGATCTTCATATTATTGAGATTGGTATCGCTTATTTTGTGGGTACCGTAAAAATTATAAGAACGCTGCCTGGTGCTCTGTATATAGAGATAGATATTGTTCTTCGTGTAAAAATTGGCGATCAGCGCAGCAATGTTTGCCGCGCTCTCGATGGCTTGTGTCTGCCCTGCCTGGTAGATGCTGCCGCCGTTGGCATGAATGCCGTAATAAGCAGCAGGATCGATAAAGAGCGCACAGGCTTCGCGCAGCACTTTCTGCTGGTAAGGGTCTGTAATGCCAGTGGTTGTAAGTGTGTTCTTTACGGCACGGGCAAACTTCAGGTTGAGCTGGAAAGGATTGGTATCGTTCGCAATGAAGTAATCTCCTTCGCTCAATACGATATCGAAGCCGATCTCGCCATTAGCCGTTGCAATATGCGTGCCGGCAGGGATCATCGGCAGCTCATAGGCCAGCTTCGGATCGGTGCCGGTGGTTTCGTTATCGAAGGTCTGGGATACCTTATAGAAATAGCTGTCGATAAGGTCCATTTCCTGTTGGGTCGATTGCGCATCGGGGAACCCGATAAAGGTGCCGAGAAAATCGGGAACAGTACCGGAACTATTGCTATAAAAGCTGGCGAACTCATTCCTGATATAGGTGATAAGGCCGGAACCCGTAGTCTTTACTTTACCGGCGTTGTCGAAGAATTCGGATTTAGGCAACCCGCGGTAAATAAAGTACTTGATGGCAAGCCCGTTTACAGGCTGCCGGTAAGGCTTCAGGATCACGTTCACTTTCGCAGGATCGGCCGAAGGTCCCGATTGGGGCTGTATGAACACCTGGCCGGAACAAACAGCAATAACCTTTTTGTTAGTTACGCTGACCCGGGCCGTAGTACAGAACTCCTGGTCGGAAACGATGCCAAATGCCTGGCTCTGGTTTTGCGTATAGGTAGCATCTTCCAGAAAGAAATGGGACTTGCCTTTAAACTTGGCAACCCTATTGGCGCCATTATTGGATGCCGTATTGGTCTGTCCCTGGGTACTAGTTAGTAGGTCGTTTGGATTAGGCATAATTAAAATGAATAAATGGTAATAGAAACCCGTATCAGGGGTATGAAGCAATAAATACTGCTGCAGGTATTACCCGCATTTGTGTGTCATGTCGATGGTTGGTTTTAGTTGTTTTTAAGTGATGCGGCAAAAATATTGGCCGTTACCGCCGATACACGGCGTAGAATTCAGGATATTAAAAAAATGCCACATCTTGATTTATTGGGAAAGAAGCGGGGAAATATTTACAGCCCGCTTCAGCAATCAAGTATATCCTGTTTAAAACACTGGCTGTCAGCATCACTATGCAGTCTTTGCTTTTCAGGTATGATATAATCTGTCTTATTCATCCGGCAAAAGACAATACCCAACTTATTGTTAAAGTGATATTACTTTCCCGTTCATTAGATTTCTGCATATTTCAAGCCCAGCCTTTATTGCAGCGGATAATACAGCTCTGATAGTGCATAGGGTAATTTATGTATGCATGAGCTTGGCTTTTCGATTTACTCTACTTTTGGTTCGCTTTAATCAATTTCTGAACCAAATCCAAAACCAAAATCTTATGAGAATACCAATACTCCTTGGTACTGTGGCTTTATGTACCTTCCTTTCCGGCTACACATCATTTTCCCAAACAGGTAATACCGGGATCGGCACCACAACACCAGGATCAAAATTATCGGTGAACGGTTCCTTCGGGGCGCAGTACACCAATGTGACCACAGGCGGTGCCGTAGGCGCCAATGATTTTTACATTGCCTACAATGGCAGTACCAACGGCACCCTGACCTTACCTGCTGCTATAAGCGGATCGGGAAATTTCCTGGGACGTATGTACCACTTCAAGAATACCGGTTCAGCAACACTCACGATCGCTGCCAATGGCGCCGAGCTGATCGATAACCAGGCCGGAAGCGGCGTTGCATCTGTAAGCGTACCCTCAGGCTATTATGCTTTCTTTATTTCCAAAGGCACCACAACAGGCACTACCTGGGAACTGGTGCTGCTTTCCAGCTCCAACAGCGTACCTGCAGCATCTTCTATCTATCCTTTTTCTTCTGTAGCGACAGCCACACGGCAAACCGGCAATGCCACGATCGGCGCAGGTGCTTATGTACAGACGGAGGTTAATTACCCCGAAGGCACTGTGATCAATACCGCTAACGTACTGAATACAGGTAACGGCAGGTTCTCAGCACCTACAAGCGGGTATTACCTGCTCCATGGCGCTACACAGTTTGATAACGGGCTGGTTGCAGGCAATCCCAATTTCAACTGGGCGGTCCTGTATCTGGTAAAAAATATCCTGACCACCAACAATATTCTTGTCCAATCCTATGTACCGGCCACCGGGTCGGTTGTGGGTGCCAACGTTTCCTGCGTCGTGTACCTGAATGCCGGCGAAACCGTGAGCATGACTGCGGCTGCAAGTGTTTCTTCGGGCACTACTTACCAGGTGGTAGTAAGTACTTTCTATGGGTATAAGATAGCCAACTAATCCACCGGCATCGCTTGCATTTTTGACAGAGGAGGGATACAGTTGATAGTATTGCAGTTTTATATAGGACAACAGCAATACCGTCAAAAAGTATCTACAAAGGACATCAAGTTGATCAAACTCAAAATCATTACAGATGAAACTATTTGGTTCCATACTTACCCTACTGGGCTTATCAGTAGCTATCACTCCCGCCGGGGCGCAATTTTACCTTAACGGACTGAATAACTATAATAACAGTGGTATCGTATCCTACTATACCGACTCCGCGTTGGTCGGGGCAGCAGGTAGCTATACGGCAGCAGGTGCGGCCCGTACCATACATGGCGGGAAAGTGCTGCATATCGACGGGCCTTATACAGCCGCTACAGGTTCAGTAGATTCTTTTACCGGAGACGGCTCTACAGCCTGGCCGCCGGTGAATGCACCCAAAACCATTTCCGGCGCCGTAGCGCCTGTTTTCGGCGCCGTAACTTTTATGAACGGCGCCGGTCAGACCGTTGCCATTACCAACAGCGGCGGCGCTACCGTAGGCAACAGCGCTCATTTTGGCAATGGCATTACGACTACGGTACGCGGTAATACCAGCACAGGCGCCCTGCGCTTTTTGGACAATGCTACCTATACCAATTCCGCATTGGGCGATGCCCAGTATGTAAACGGCTATGTAAGTAAGATCGGGAATGATGCTTTTACTTTCCCCGTAGGCAGCCAGGCTGGCAACGATCTTCGTTCCCTGCAGATCGGCGCACCGGCAACCATCACCGATCATCTCTCCATTGCCTATTGGCTGGGCAATGCCTCTGGTATCGATCCTACACCTGCTGGCACACAAAGCCTCAGCACGCTTAACCCCTCCGGCACTACCGGAATAGACAGGTTATTCTCTGTTTCTCCATTGTGCTTCTGGGATTGGATACCGGTGAACGGCAACTCCCCGCTTACCATTACCGTGTCGCTGCCAGACTTCTCCGGCAACGGAGGTTATACCAATGCCGCTAATATGCGTCTTGTTGGCTGGAATACCGCGACACTGCAGTGGGATAACCTGAGCGGCGCCACCGGTGCTTCGGGCCTTACGGAAGGCAGCACCCTTTCCGGGGCAGTAACCGATATGAGTATTTATAGTGCTATTGCCATAGGCAATGTCCAGGATGCGCCGTTGCCCACGAACATCATTGCGTTTTCCGGCACTATGGATAATAGCTGTAATGCCCACCTGACCTGGAAGACAGGGGTTGAAACCAACCTTAAACAATACGAGGTGGAATATAGCGCCGATGGCAGGACCTTTGCTACCGCAGGAACAGTTAGTCCCGGAGCGGCATCGCATCAATACAATTTTACCATGGCCCAGGTACCAACCGGTGTAGCTTTCTTCCGTCTGTTGATAGCCGACAACGACGGTACGATAGCCTATCACGAACGGTTATTGCGCTTACAAAACGATTGTAGAGGCGCTGCCCCGATTACTGTATCACCTAATCCGGCAAATGATGTACTCGTCATCAAAGGAATGCAGGGACAAAACAGCATACGGCTCTTTGATCTTACCGGCCGCCAACTGCTCCTGGTCCCTACCGGTGGAAGCAACAAGCAAATCGATCTCAGCCGATTCGGCGCAGGCATGTATTGGCTGCAGATCACAAATAGTACGGGTACCGAAGTGATCCGCACGAAGATCGTCAAGCGATAATATAGTACAAACAGGTAGTTCTAAAAGATACGGCCGGAGCCCGGGTAAGCAATACCCTGCTCCGGTCTTGCCATTCCAACAATATCCTGCCTTTCCACACATTACTATAAAAAGCATTCCATGGTATTCCGGGATGCCGCTCCTGAACGGAACAGGCATTCACCTTATTCCTGCCCGTTCTTACCGAAAAAATGCCGCTGTCTGGACCTTATGCAGTAATTTACAGGCATTCCTTATCGAACAGCGCATGCATCCTGCCATTGAACTAGAGAAGGTCAGTAAACAATTCGGTACATTCCACGCCGTGCAAGATTTGAGCATGGAGGTAAAAGCCGGTGAAATATATGGATTCCTCGGTCCAAACGGATCGGGAAAAAGTACCACCCTCCGTATGCTGCTTGCCCTTATCAAGCCTACCTCCGGCGATATAAAAGTATTTGGCCATCCCATGCGTACCGAGCGCAGCAGCATCATGGGAAAAATAGGCTGTATCATCGAAAAGCCGGATTTCTATACTTACCTCACAGCACAAAAAAATATAGAGCTGATGGCCCGCGCATCCGGCATCAGGTACAAAGCAGCAGACTATACCCGGCTCTTTGAACTGGTAGGCCTTAGCGGCAGGGAACAGGATAAAGTAAAGACCTATTCCCACGGCATGAAACAACGCCTGGGCCTGGCACAAGCCCTGGTACACGATCCCGATCTTATTATTCTCGACGAACCTAATACCGGCCTCGATCCGCAAGGGATTATAGACCTGAGAAATTTACTGGTGCGATTGAACCGCGAACAAGGCAAGACCATCCTGCTCTCCTCCCATATCCTGAGTGAGATCGAAGAAATTGCACACAGCATGATCGTGCTCAACAAAGGTAAAACCGTGGCCCAGGGACGGGTGCAGGAATTGCTGTCCAACGAAGACCTGCATGTAGTGGTAGAAATTGTAGGAGACATTGAAGCCGCAGCACGGAAGATCATTGCATCCGGATGGCAGCCTTACTTTACCGGGCAACAGGAACAGACATTAAGATTTAACTTGTCCAAGCCTATGATCCCCGCGCTTAACGATTTTCTCGTAACCGAGCAGATTCCGGTACAACGTATAGAATATAAAAGACAACTGGAAGAGTATTTCCTTAAAATGACCCACGCATAATCCATGACCGCCTTTACTGCACTTTTAAAAAATGAGCTGATCAAGATAAGCCGCCGGCCCAGGAGCTATATCGGCTTTGGCGTGATCACCTTTATATGCCTCATGCTGCAGTTTGCCTTTCACCAGGATGGCAGTAACATTTTGTCCTTCGTAACGCAGCAGCTCGAAAACTCCTTTGCCATACAAGGCAAAATACTAAACGGTAACCTTGTTTGCTTTATCCTGCTGCAAACCCTTATCGTGCAATTACCTTTACTGGTGGCCCTGGTCACGGGCGATATCATGTCGGGTGAGACTGCATCCGGTACGATACGTTTCCTGCTTACCCGCCCGGCCTCACGCATAAAGATCGTGCTGGCCAAATGGGTAGCCAGCCTGATCTATACCCTGGTACTGCTGTTGTGGCTGGGCGTGCTGGCCCTGTTCCTGTCCAGGGCCATATTCGGCCAGAGCGATATGATCGCCATGACCAGCGATTCCCTTACCATTATTGCAGCAGACGATATCAACTGGCGATACGGTTTTGCCTTCCTCATCGCTTTCCTGTCGCTCTCCCTGATCGCATCCCTGGCCAATATGCTTTCCGTCATCATGGACAATTCCATTACACCCATTGTTACGGTAATGGCCACTGTAATCATCTTCACGATCATCGGCACCTTTGAGGCGCCCATATTCGACGCCATACGCCCTTACCTGTTTACCACCCATATGATTTCCTGGCGCAGCATGTTTGAAGAACCTATACCCAAAGCCGACATCATCCGGTCCTGTTATATCCTGCTGGCCCATATTGCCGTGTTCCTGGGCGTATCCCTCTTTTTCTTTAACCGGAAAGATGTGATTAGTTAGAGGTTAGATTTTAGATATCAGATTTTAGACGTTAGATATTGATTTAGCCGTTTCTTTTAAACAATAAACAAACTTATTTACAACTTATCACTGAATACTTATCACTAACCACTAACTACTACATGAAACACATCATCGCCTTCCTGCTTTGCTTTTGCTCGCTTACGGTTTTTGCCACCGAAGATGCGCAAAGCATTATTGCAGGTGTCAACAAGAAATTCGGACAGGTAAACGACTATACCGCCGATGCCTACATGGTATTCAATATACCTGGTGTAAAGATCAAAAGCCTTAACGGAAAGGCTTTCTACAAAAAGCCGGATAAGTTCCGGATAAAGGCCAAAGGCATTTTTTTCCTGCCGAAACAAAACATGGCCCAGCAAATGAATACCATGCTGGCCGATACGAAATCGTACACGGCAGTACTCTCCGGCTATGAAAACATAGGCGCCGTAAAATGCGCTGTGATCAATGTGATCCCTTTGAAAACCGATGGAGAGCTCATTATTTCCAAGCTATGGATAGACCCGGTCAACTCCCTCATCATGCGCTCACAGATCACGACCAAGAACAACGGTACCGTGGAAACCTTCAATACTTTCGGGAGCAACACCAGCCAGGCATTGCCCAGCCGCATCGAAGTAAGGGTAGAAACCGGGAAGTTCAAAGTACCCAAAATGTTCGCAGCCGATATCAATAAAAGTAGCGCCGATAAATCCAAAGCGCCCGTACAGAAATACGGGACCATACAGATCAATTTCAGTAATTACAAAGTGAACACCAAACTGAAAGAAGAAGTGTTCACCGAGAAAGAGGAAGAATAGTTTTTGTTTTTTGTTTTTTTGTTACGCCGCAGGTTTGTTTAAGCCTGTGGCTTTTTTTAAACTAAAAAGGAGAAATTTGATAAGTGAACGAAACAAAAATGGTTTATCGGCACAAGTCAGTTAGTGATCACAATAAAACAAATCGGACACCACTTACCTTGAAGTACTTGTCGCTACTTTTATTGCTCTTGCTGCAAATGGCTCTTGCAAAGGCTCAGGTGAGTTGTGGCATACCTTTTCCACCTAAAAACCTGCGACCGGATACGATAACGACTTACTCGTTTTCAGAACACACAGTTCCTGTTTCCCAGTTTCCGGACGCTGAACCTACCTCTAATTACAGCTTTAAGACAAGCAGGTTTCAAATGACTTGGATGCCTGTAAAAACTAGCGACATTAACTATTTCATCGCCGGCAGTACAAGATACTCTCCCGGATACCAATCTGTGGACACCACTAAACTTACTCTTTGGGGTAAAGAACATCTTGCTGTCCTTCTCCAAAAAAAGAAAGCATATGCAGTCTTTATTTTCCAACCAGGGCTGCAACATCAGACAATCTATCTACTTAAATTCAAGGGTAAAAAGAATAGGATCCCAGCTTCACGTTACCTGGAAACATACTTTGTCCGCTGAATAATAATGGTTGGATCTGACAGCCGGCTTTGCTAAAAAACAAAATTTTTCTTGGCAATTTAAAATACTTGCCTACTTTTGCCTCCGTACAAGCGATACAACTATGTCTTTTATTCAATTACATCATCATCATTTTCATACCGGCACTCAGCCAGGTGGAAATGTATTGGTGTAACCTTAACCATAATTTTCAAACCCGTCTGAGTAAATCAGACGGGTTTTTTAATGCCCCTACGTCCAGGTTTACTCAGGCACATCATTTCCAACAAGATGAATAACCTGAAACTGGCCGTCCAGAAAAACGGGAGGCTGAGCGAAAAATCACTGGAGCTGCTCAAAGCTTGCGGCATCAGGCTTTCCAACGGCGATCGCAAACTAAGGGCTACCTCCTCCAACTTTCCTTTGGAAGTCCTGTTCCTGCGCGACGACGATATCCCGCAATATGTAGAGCAAGGTGTTGCCGATATTGGCATCCTGGGCGAAAATGAAGTATGGGAAAAAGCCCGCAAGGTCGATACCCTCGACAAGCTGGGCTTTGCAGCCTGCAGGCTGTCCCTGGCCATTCCCAAAGAAGAGACGTATACTGGCCCCGCTTATTTTAGCGGGAAGAAAGTGGCTACCAGCTATCCCCGCATCCTGCAGCATTTCTTCAAGCAACAGCAGATTATGGCAGAGATAGAAGAGATCGGGGGCAGCGTGGAAATAGCGCCCGGTATAGGCCTGGCACAGGGCATCTTCGACATCGTGAGCACCGGCAGCACCCTGATGATGAACGGGCTTAAGGAAGTGGAAACCGTGATGCAAAGCGAGGCTGTGATCATTGCCTGTCCTGCGATGCAGCCCGGACCGCTCGCCATACTCGAACAACTACGCTTCCGCATCGATGCCGTACGCAAAGCCACCGAGAACAAATACATCTTATTGAACGCGCCCGATAACGCACTGGAAAAGATCACGGCCATTATACCCGGCATGAAAAGCCCTACCATACTGCCTTTGGCTAAAGAAGGATGGAGCAGCATCCACTCCGTGGTCAGCGAAGATGTGTTCTGGGAAGTGATCGGGCAATTAAAAAATGCCGGGGCCGAAGGTATTCTCGTTATCCCAATTGAAAAAATGATACGCTAAATGGAAAAGATCATTTATCCCCCGAAGAATACCTGGCCGGCACTTGTCCAAAGGCCTGCAGCAGCGCAGGAAGACCTGTTCCAATTGGCGGAAAGTATTTTTGAGGATGTAAAAGCCAACGGTGATGCTGCCGTTCAAAAATACGGCCGCTTGTATGATAAGGCAGATGCCCGTGTATCGCGTATCAGTCCCACGCAGATCAGTGATGCCATCCGGCTGGTACCCGAAAACCTGAAGCAGGCCATACAACTAGCTGCCGGTAATATCACCCGATTCCATGCTGCACAGGCAACAGCAGGGCAAGTGATCGAAACCACTGCAGGTGTCTATTGCTGGAGCGAAAGCAGGGCCATTGATACCGTTGGCCTGTATATACCGGGAGGATCGGCGCCTTTGTTCTCAACCGTATTAATGCTGGGCATACCCGCAAAGCTGGCAGGCTGTAAAGAGATCGTCCTCTGCAGTCCCACCGACAGGGAAGGCAATATGCACCCGGCAGTATTGTATGCCGCAAGCCTGGTGGGCGTTACTGCCATTTTCGGTATCGGCGGTATGCAGGCCATAGCGGCTATGGCTCTGGGTACGGCAACCGTGCCCAAAGTGGATAAGCTCTTCGGGCCAGGCAACCAGTATGTAACGGCAGCCAAGCAATGGGCACAGCTAAAAGGTACGGCCATTGATATGCCAGCCGGCCCCAGCGAAGTGTTGATCATTGCCGGGATGACCTGCAACACCGCTTTCGTAGCAGCCGATCTTTTATCGCAGGCCGAGCACGGCCCCGACAGCCAGGTGATGCTGTTATCCGACAACAAGCAAGTGATCGACCAGGTGCTGGAAGAGCTGGAACAACAAGTAAACCTGCTCCCGAGAAAGGACATTGCCCTGAGCGCCCTGCAAAACAGCAAGGCCATACTATTGCCTTCGGTAAAAGATTGTATCGACTTCAGCAATTTGTACGCCCCCGAACACCTGATACTGGCACTCGAACAGGCAAAAGCATATGCCGAAAACATTACCCATGCCGGTTCTGTATTCCTGGGCAATTACAGTTGCGAAAGCGCCGGCGATTATGCCAGTGGCACCAACCATACCTTGCCTACCAATAGCTTTGCCCGTAGCTACAGCGGCATCACACTGGATGCTTTCAACAAGAAGATCAGCTTCCAGGAGCTTACTGCCGAAGGCCTGCGCAACATCGGTCCGGCCATAGAGCTTATGGCCGAAGCCGAACAACTATATGCACACAAAAATGCTGTCACCCTGAGACTAAAAAATATTTGATCATGTTTTCCTTACAACAGCTTGTCCGTAAAAATATAGCCGCGCTGGAATCCTATACCAGCGCCCGTTCCGAGTTCAAAGGCACGGAAGGTATCTTCCTCGATGCCAACGAAAACCCTTACGGGCCTTACAACCGTTATCCCGATCCCCTCCAGCAGCTATTAAAGCAGGAGCTGGCCCGGCAGAAAGGGGTACCTGCAGCCAACATCTTCATAGGCAATGGCAGCGATGAGATCATTGACCTCTGCCTCCGCATCTTTTGCGATCCGGGTAGAGACAAGGCGCTCACCTTTTCGCCCACCTATGGCATGTATGCAGTAGCGGCAGCCATAAACGATGTGGAACTGGTGTCCCTCCCGTTAGACAACGACTTCCGGATCGTATACCCTACCCTTTCTCCTTTGCTCGCGGACGAACGTTTGAAGATGCTCTTCATCTGCTCTCCCAACAATCCTACCGGCAATGGCCTGGAGGGTATTGAAAAAATACTGCAGCAGTTCAAAGGCATTGTGGTAGTAGATGAAGCCTATATTGATTTTTCGGATAGTCCTTCCCTTATCTCCCGGATCAACGATTACCCCAACCTCATCGTGGTGCAAACCCTGAGCAAGGCATGGGGACTGGCCGCTGCCAGGATCGGCATTGCCTATGCACAGCAGGAGATCATTGCTTTGCTCAACAAGATAAAGCCGCCATACAATGTAAGTACTTTAAACCAGGAAGCAGCCCTGGAAGCGCTTTCCGACAGGGAAGCTTTCGAAGCCAACAAAAGTATGATCCGTAAACAAAGGGCCTGGCTGGAAATGCAGCTCAAGCAATTGGGCATCGTCAAAAAAGTATATCCCTCCGAAGCCAATTTCCTGTTGGTCGAAATGGCTGACGCACCTGTTGTTTACGACGAACTCATAAAACGTAAAGTGATTACCCGCAACCGGCACAGCCAGGTAACCCATTGTATCCGGATCACCGTAGGCAGGCCCGAAGAGAACCAGGAACTGATCGATGCCCTGGCTCAAATCACATTATCTATACAGACACAAACAAAGTCAAATGAAAAAAGTACTCTTTATTGACCGCGACGGCACCCTGGTGATAGAACCACCCGAAGACTTCCAGGTAGATAGCCTGGAGAAGCTGGAATTCTATCCCGGCGTATTCCAATACCTGTCCAGGATCGCTACAGAGCTGGATTACGAGCTGGTGATGGTGAGCAATCAGGACGGTCTCGGCACAGCTTCTTTCCCGGAAGAAAATTTCCTGCCCGTGCAGGAGCAGATCATCAGGGCTTTCCGCAACGAAGGCGTTGTCTTCAACGAGGTGCTCATCGACCGTTCCTTTGCCCATGAAAATAACCCGGGACGCAAACCGGGCACCGCTATGCTGACGCACTATATTAAAGGCCCTTATCAACTGGATGCTTCTTATGTGATCGGCGACCGCGAAACGGATATACAACTGGCACAAAACCTGGGCTGCAAGGCCATTTCCATAGGTTCCGAGCAAAAAGAAGGCGCTGCCTTGTGTACCACGCGATGGGCCGATATCTACCAATGGCTGAAAGCAATACCCAGAACGGCAAAGGTAACACGCAACACTTCCGAGACATCGGTCACCATCGGGCTTAACCTCGACGGTAGCGGTAAAAGCAAGATCAGCACAGGCATCGGCTTCCTGGACCATATGCTGGAACAAGTAGCCCGGCACGGCCTTATTGACCTGGATATAACAGCGAAGGGCGACCTGCATATCGACGAACATCATACGGTAGAAGACGTTGCCCTTACCATGGGTATGGCCTTTAAGCAAGCCCTGGGTAGTAAAAAAGGCATTGCCCGTTACGGCTTCCTGCTGCCTATGGACGATTGCCTGGCACAAGTGGCGATCGACTTCGGCGGCAGGCCCTGGCTGGTATGGGATGCGGTGTTTCATAGGGAAATGATAGGTAATATGCCTACGGAGCTGTTCTTCCATTTCTTTAAATCCTTCAGCGATAGTGCTGCCTGTAACCTTAACATCCAGGCCGGAGGCGATAACGAACACCATAAAATAGAAGCCATATTCAAAGCCTTTGCCAAAGCTCTTTACAGCGCCATACAGCTTACCGGCAACTATACCATACCCAGCACCAAAGGACAATTATGATAGCGATTATTCAATACAATGCAGGCAACATACAATCCGTAGCCAATGCCCTGGAACGGCTGGACTATGCTTATCAGGTAACCGATAATGCCGCTGAGATAAAAGCTGCGGCTAAAGTAATACTGCCCGGCGTAGGAGAAGCAGGCTCTGCCATGACTTATCTTAAGGACAAAGGACTGGATCAGCTCATCCCCACCCTCACCCAGCCCGTACTGGGCATCTGCCTGGGGCTGCAGCTGATGTGCCACTACACGGAAGAAGGCGCTGTCACCGGCATGAATATTTTTGACATAGCAGTACGACGCTTCCCGCCCGGCGAACGCGTGCCTCATATGGGATGGAACAATATGCAGGACCTGAAAGGCGGCTTATTCCAGGGTATCGGTACAGAAGACGATGTTTATTTCGTGCACAGCTATTATGCCGCATGCTGCGCCCATACCATTGCAATCACAGATTATGTATTGCCCTTCAGCGCCGCTTTACAAAAGGATAATTTTTATGGCGTCCAGTTTCACCCGGAGAAATCGGCCTTCAGCGGCAGTAAGATCCTTCAAAATTTTGTAGCATTATGAACATCATACCGGCCATCGACATCCTCAACGGAAAATGCGTACGCTTGTCCCAGGGCGATTACGCCAGCAGCAGGATATATGAAGAGCAACCCTTGGAAATGGCCAAGGCCATAGAAGCCGCCGGCATCAGGCGGATACACCTGGTAGACCTGGACGGCGCCCGTTCGCAGCACATCGTCAACTACGAAGTATTGCGCGCAATAGCCACAAAAACAAACTTGGAGATAGATTTCGGAGGCGGCCTGAAAAGCAGGGAAGATCTGGATAAGGCCTTCGATTGCGGCGCTGCACAACTGACGATAGGCAGTGTAGCGATAAGTCAACCCGAACTTTTCCTGGAATGGTTAGCAGCATATGGAGCCAACAAGATCATACTGGGGGCCGATTGCCGCGACCGCCAGCCCGCAGGCCAGGGTTGGCTTACAACAGGCGACCCCGACATCGTGACCTTTATCAAAGACTACAACCGGCAAGGCGTAAGCACCGTGATCTGTACCGACATTGCCAAAGACGGCATGCTGCAAGGACCTTCCTTCGCCTTGTACGAAGAGATATTACAAACCACGCCCCTGCAATTGATCGCCAGCGGCGGCATTACGACGATACAGGACCTCCGGGACCTGAAGCAGATCGGCTGCAGCGGGGCGATCATCGGTAAGGCATTATACGAAGGCTATATCAGCCTGGAAAAATTAAGTACCTTATGCTAAAGAAAAGGATTATTCCCTGTCTCGACATCAAAGACGGCAGGACGGTAAAAGGCATACAATTTGATGGTCTTCGCGATGCCGGCGACCCTGTAGCCCTGGCGCAGCAATATGTGCGCGACGGCGCCGACGAGCTCGTGTTCCTGGATATCAGCGCCACACTGGAACAGCGGAAGACCCTGCCCGAGCTGGTCCGGCGGATCGCTTATGCCATCGACATTCCTTTTACCGTAGGCGGCGGCATTACTACTGTAGCCGATGCTGTAGCCCTGGTGCAGTCCGGCGCCGATAAGATCAGCATCAATACAGCTGCCGTGCTCAGACCGCAATTGATCGAAGAGCTTGCCTTGCGCCTGGGCAGCCAATGCATCACCGTAGCCGTGGATACCAAAGCCGTTGAAGGTACAGAACGGGTCTTTATCCGGGGAGGCAGCACAGCTACTTCTTTAAAGACTATAGACTGGGTACAACAGGTAGCCACCTATGGCGCAGGAGAAATATTGCTGACTTCGATCAGCCGGGACGGCACCAAAAGCGGCTTCGACCTGGACACCACCGATGCGGTCTGCCGCAGGGTCAATATCCCGGTGATCGCATCGGGCGGTGCAGGCAGGCAGGAGGATTTCGGTTCCTTGTTCCGGGCAACAGGCGCTACGGCAGCACTCGCAGCCGGTATCTTCCACTTCGGGGAACTACGTATACCGGCCTTGAAAAATTATTTAAAAACGCAAAACATCCCTTTACGATGATCATTGATTTTGAAAAATCAAACGGCCTGGTACCGGCAATCATACAGGATGCCTTAAACAACCGGGTACTGATGCTGGGTTATATGAATGCCGAAGCTCTTGCCCAGACAAAGGCCGAAGGCATGGTCACCTTTTACAGTAGGAGCCGGAAAGCGCTCTGGACCAAGGGAGCGACTTCGGGTAATTACCTCGAAGTGGTAGACATAACCGTCGATTGCGACCAGGATACTTTACTGATCAAAGTAAAGCCCCTGGGCCCGGCCTGTCATACCGGCGCTACCACCTGCTTTAAGGAAGAAAGCAGCAAAGGCTTTCTATACCAGTTGGAAAATACGATTGCATCACGCATTACAACAGGCAGCCCCGATTCCTATACCCGTAAATTGTACCAAAGCGGCATCAATAAGATGGCGCAAAAGGTAGGAGAAGAGGCGTTGGAGCTGGTGATCGAATCCAAAGACGATGATGCTGCATTATTCCGGAACGAAGCCGCCGACCTCCTGTACCACTTCCTCATTCTGCTGCAGGCCAAAGGACACGACCTGGAAGCTATAGAACAAGTATTGCAGGAGCGTCACCTCAAAAGCAAGGGCTGAGGGACATATAGCGCTTAAAGCGATCTGGATAACTTTTTCCGTTCTTTTTACGGCGGTATGGTATCTTTACCGCCGTAAAAAACAACCGGATTTTCATGAACGATTTACATTCGTTTTTTGCTGCAAAACATTTTGCAGAATTGCCCCATAATGATGCGCAGCATGCCCTGCAGATCGGCAAACGCATTTTGCCCATTACAGAATACAACAGCGACTGGAGCGAAGCCGATATCGTATTGATAGGCTGCGGCGAGCAGAGAGGTACCGGTATAGATGCAGCCTGGAGCCATAGCCCCGATGCCGTAAGAGAAGAATTGTACCGTATGTACGACTGGCATACCTCGGTTAAGGTAGCCGACATGGGTAATATACGTGAAGGAGCAACGCCCGGTGATACCCGCGCGGCTTTGCGTACCGTATTGCAGGAAGTGGAAGCGGCAGGCAAGATAGCTATAGTGATCGGTGGTTCCCACGACCTTACCCTGCAGCAATATGATGTATTCAAAAAAGCCGAAAAGACCATCAACGCTTCCGTGGTGGATATGCTGATCGACCTCGAAGAAACAGAAGGGATAAGCGATACCGGCTTCTTGATGGATATGCTTACCGAACAGCCCAATTTCGTACGCCACTTCAGTCACCTGGGTTTCCAGAGCTATTATGTAAATCCCAATATGCTCGAAACCCTGGATAAACTGCGTTTCGACTGTTTCCGCCTGGGCAGGGTAAGGGAAAACATAGAAGAAATGGAACCGGTATTGCGCAGTTGCGATATGCTGAGCATCGATATGAATGCCGTAAGGTCCTGCGATGCGCCCTTTCTCAAAAACGGCTCTCCCAACGGCTTCTTCGGCGATGAGATATGCCAACTGGCCCGCTATGCCGGGATGAGCGACCAACTGTCTTCTTTCGGCATCTATGGCTACCAGGCCGAACTGGACAAGAACAAGCAAGGCGCCAAGCTGATCGCGCAGATGCTCTGGTATTTTGCCGATGGTTACTTCATCCGCAAGAACGAGGCCAGCCTCAGCAACCGTGACGAATTTGTAGAATACAATATAGCCCTTACCGGCAACGATACCTTGTTCCTGAAAAGCAAAAAGACCAACCGCTGGTGGATGCAATTGCCCGATGGTACCTTCACGCCCTGCAGTTATAATGACTATCTGACTGCCGGTAATAATGAAATACCGGAACGATGGTTCCGCGAACAGGAAAGAATCGTTTAAATTTCCGGGAACCACGGCTTTTAATATGGCCGTGGTTCTTTATTTTTGTTCTGCGGCAAAAGCCAGACCACGCCTGCGTTATCGGTATTGAAAAAGATCATCCAACAAGCCATTGCGGTATTAAGCAGCCGGGAACGGAAGCAACTGGGGCGGCTCAGCCTGCTGCAAGCCTTTATCAGCATGGCCGACATCGCGTCCCTGGTGCTGCTGATCTTTATCATACAACTGTACACCGGACCGGAGCAAAGCCAGGCAAAAGGTATCGCAGGCGACCTGTTACGGGTTCATTATCTCTTGCCCATCCTGTTGTTCCTGCTGCTGTTCCTCGTTAAAAACACCCTGGCTTATATCGCCGTAAAGCTGCAGTACAACTATGTGTACCAGGTGGCTTCCAGGCTCTCACTGGCCAACCTGCGGCAATACCTCGACAGCAATTATACCGACTATACCCATATCGATGCTTCAGTATCCATTAACCGCATCAGTAACCTCCCTGTACAGTTTGCCCATTATGTATTAGCGGGCATGCAACAACTGTTTACCGAAATTACGGTAACACTTATCGCGGTGATCGCTATCCTTGTTTTCCAGGCTAAGCTATTCTTATTGTTATTGCTGGTAATCGTACCACCGGTACTGATCGCCGCTTTTATTACCAGGAAGAAGCTAAGAACGGCACGTTCGGAAGTAAAGGACAATGCGGAGAAAACCACCCAATACCTGCAGGAAGCGCTTTACGGCTATGTGGAAAGTAATATCCTGGGGAAAAAAGATTTTTTCAGCACCCGCTACAGCCGCCACCAGAAAAGGCTGAATGACTTTCTGGCCCGCTTGCAGATTACCCAGGCGCTGCCTTCCCGCTTCGTGGAAGTATTTGCCGTGATTGGCCTATTGCTGCTCATCATCGTGAATAAATACGCCGGGCAGGCCACCACACAGATCGTCAACATAGGCGCCTTTATGGCTGCTGCTTATAAGATCATCCCGGGCATTACACGTATCGCATCCCTCAGCGGACAGATCAGGACTTATGCTTTTACCTTAAATGATATCCAGCCGGAAAAAGAAGGAGCCACAACACCTTATAACCATATCCGGGAGCATATTACAGCCTTATCATTCCGGGATGTTTCCTTTGCCTATAAGGATACGCCCATTTTGCAGCAATTCAACCTGGAATTAGGATCGGGAGACTTCCTGGGTATTTCTTCTTCTTCGGGTAAAGGCAAAACTACCTTGATCCATTTGCTGCTGGGCTTCCTGCAACAACAGGAAGGGCAGATAACGATCAACGAGGTAACCCTGAGTGCATCGGAACGAAAGCAGTTCTGGCCCAACATCACTTATGTCAAGCAACAGCATTTCCTGATCCACGACACGATCCTGCGCAACATAACGCTCGAGGAAGAAGGCTTTGATGCGCAAAGACTGCAAACCGCGCTCCGGGCATCGGGCCTGGAACCCTTCCTGCAAGCCTTTCCCGAAGGTATTCAAAAGGTGATCTCCGATAGTGGTAAAAACATAAGCGGCGGGCAACGGCAGCGTATTGCGCTGGCCAGGGCCTTGTACCGCGACGCCGATGTGCTTCTGCTGGACGAGCCTTTCAGCGAGCTGGATCAGGCATCGGAACAGGATATTTTGAAATACCTGCAAAGCCTTGCCACTTCGGGCAAGATCGTGATCCTGATCACCCATAACCCTTCCAGTCTTTCTTATTGTTCCAAAACCGTTTCGGTACATGCCTGATACAGCCAAAGCACTGGTGATCCTGAGTCCTGCTTTCGCCGCCAGCGAAACCGACAGCGCCCTGCCCTCGCAGGAGATCCTGGTGCGCACCTTTAACCGGCTATATCCTTCTTTAAAGATAGTGGTGCTTACCTTTCATTACCCGGTGCGGCAGGAGCAGACTTACACCTGGCATGGCAATAAGATCATCACCACCGGTAATGACAGGAAAGGCAAGCTGCATAGTCTTTTGCGCTGGCAAAAAGTATGGCAGCAGTTGGCACGGCTTCACAAAACCTATGAGTTGATCGGCATCTTTAGCTTTTTCTGTTCCGAATGTGCCTTCATCGGTCATTATTTTGCCCACAGGCATAGCCTTATCCATAAGATATGGGTATTGGGGCAGGATGCCCGGGCCGGTAACCCGCAGGTACGCAGGATAAAGCCACAGCCCGAAGAGCTGGTCGTAATCTCCGATTTTCTGCAAAGGGAATTTGAACGCAATCATCATATCCGGCCCGCTTATGTCATTCCGATCGGGCTGGACACCACGCTCTTCCCGCCTGCTCCCGGCAGCAAGGACATCGATTTGCTGGCCGCAGGTTCACTGATCCCATTAAAGCAATACGACCAGTTTGTTGCGGTCACCCAACAAGTAGCGGCCCGACATCCCGGCCTTACTTCGGTATTGTTGGGTAATGGCCCCGAAGAAGCATCGTTAAAGCGACAGATTGCCGAAGCGGGCATAGCACAACAGATCCGTATGCCAGGCAAGCAAACCCATGCAGACACCCTGGCCTATATGCAACGCAGCAGGATATTCCTGCATACCTCCGCTTACGAGGGCCTGGGCATGGTATGCCTGGAAGCCTTGTATGCCGGTGCGCAGGTCATCAGCTTTTGTAAACCACTGGATGTGCCTATCGATCACTGGCATATCGTCAGCAACAAAGAAGAAATGACTGCTAAGGCCCTGGAACTCTTGCAGGGCGGGCTTCGGGGAAGGCCGGGCACCCTGCCCTACGCTATGGAAGATACCGCGATAAGACTGATGCAGTTGTTCCGCTATGAAGAGCGGTAAAACGTATCATTCGCTGATCCGGTACAAGTACAGGTTGCTCCATTTTTCGATAGCCCCTTCGATCCTGGCCACTTCCTGCACCTTAAAGGTATGGAACACCTTCGCATCGGCACTGCGTACAATATCCGGCGGCGAAGCCGAAAAAAAGTACAGCTCCTCTAGGCCTTCTTTTTGGAACAGATGGCGGACACCCTCATCATAACGTGCCGGCTTTTGATTCATAGCCACCATACGAGGTCCCCACATAATAAAGCTTTCCTCCTGCTCCAGGTCCAGGCAGTAATAAGGCCGGTCGGTATAAGCAACGCCGGCGATCAGTGCCCAATACTCCGTCACCACCTTTTTGCCAGGCGGTACCTTAGCCAGCAGCTCTTTGATGCGGTAAAAATTGGAAAAGGGAAGACGGATGTCTTTGACCACGATGAAAGCACCGGCGATCAATTGAAGCACCAGGAGCATATTCAGGATCCTGTTCTTCTTCCGGGACGAGGGACCATCTGCACCATGCAACCAGTAAGCCACAATAAAGCCTATAAAAACAAAGCCCGCATAGCGTTGCGTTCCCAATGGATACACAAGACCGGCGATAAAGATACCCACGGCTGTAGCGATAAACAGCGCCTGTGTCTTCCGGTTACCTTGCAGCAGGTAAAGCCCCAGCAGCATAAAGCCCAATGCCAGCAAGGGGCTTACTACCTTCATGACCTTGTATTGTGCATTCAGCTCCATGATGCACTGGCGGTTCCAGAAATTGTACTCCCACCAGGCCGGCATAGGCACGAAGGCCCGTAAAGGTGCCTGTATATCGATCAGCAAACGGTCTTTCGACCATCGGTGCAGCGAAGAAGCAATGCTGAGATCAGTATCGGCAGGCGGGAAAATAAAACCGACGGCAGGCAGGAAAATAAGGATACCCAGCAATACATGGATAGCTACGGTAGACCGTTTCTTCTTTTGCTCCGCTAAACACATTAAGAAATAGAGATGCAGACCACCGGCCAGCACCAGGGCCAGCAAATGTGTGTTGCTCATTACCAGCAACAGTGCATAGTACAAGAGCAGCTTGTATTTGAATTCCTTTTTAAGCATAAGGCAAATAAGAAAACAGGCCAGGATACCTATGGCATAATTACGGCTCAGCACGGCATATTCATACAGGAAGTAGTAACCGAAGGGAAGCAATACTTTAGTAAGTACAGGTAAAGGCGAATAAAAAAGAAGGAGCGCAACCACCGATACCGCTATAACAAGGTGTACCACCTGCATCCATACCGGATCATGGCTGCATTGGGCTATTGTCCATAGCATCATATACCATACCGGCGGATGCCCTTCGTATTTCTTATGGTACAACAGATCACCCAGGCTGTTGCTGTTTTTGGCCATATTCCAACTGTGCAGCTCGTCGCCCCATAGCTCATGATGGCACATGGTATAGCCGGCTATAACCAGGTACAGGCCCAGCACGATCCAGAGGAAATACTTGTTACGAAGAGAAAGCCTTGAAGTAGAAAAATCTTGTGTAAAGCTGTTCATGCAGGGTCTGCGATTAATAGATCAGTGCTTCTTTTATTGCTGCGCTTAATGGTTCTTATAAAGACAGTCCAACCCGGCAAAAGGACTATTCCTGCTTCCGTCAACAAATATAAGTTTTGGTTGCCTTCCGTACAATCATAATTCATTCAAATGAAAATGGTCTTAAAGACAGCGATGCAAAGTAGCGTTTCCGTTATCTGTACAGTTACATCTACCTCCGGATAGGCAAAAAAATCAGGGACTGCAATAAGATAGGGTAACTAATACATTATAACCTCTTTTTTACAAAAAAATATTATAGCCGTAACAACAAATAAGTAAATTCGTACTAATATTTATTTTTAAAATTCAAAAACTAAAAATGAAAAACCAGACATTCAAAGCCTTAGCGCTTACCACTTTCTGCAGCTTATCCTTGTTCAGCCCCGTGCTGGCCCAATGGACACCATCCACCACTTCGACTACAACCGACATCAGCAGGACCGGTAAAGTAGGTATCGGCATTTCGGGAACACCTACGCAGCAACTGGTAGTAGACGACCCTAATGGCTATGGCGCCAAAATAGTAGTGGGCGGTACAGCAGCCATTCCCGCATGGATAACGCCTACCTCCCCCGGCTCCACTATCGAGATCCAGTCCAAAGGCAGCACCGGCCATTCCAACGTCGGCCTGTTGTCCCATTTAACCGGCAGCGGCCCTACTGCCTCTTACGATTACTTTGAAATGGTGAATGCCGGTTCGAATATGTTACTGACCTTCTCCCAGAATAAAACAGCTATTCCTTTTACCATACTGACGAGCCCCGATGGACTGGCCAATGTCAACTATGCTTTTACTGCCTGGCCCAACGGACAGACAGGGATCGGCATCGACCCGGGTGCATACGCTTTTAAATTTGCCGGCACCAATACCAAATTTGCAGTAGAAGGCCTTATCAGTTGCCGTGAATTAAAGGTACTACCTACCGGCACACCCTGGCCCGATTATGTTTTTGCCGATAATTACAAGCTTCGTCCCTTGAGCGATGTAGCACAGTTCATTAGTATCAACAAGCACCTGCCCCAACTGCCCAGCGCAGCCGTGATGGAAAAAGAAGGCGTGCCCCTGGGCAAGACACAACAACAGATCGTTGAAGCCCTGGAAGAGCTGTACCTGCATGTGATCGAAATAGAAAAAGAAAACAAAGAACTGAAAAAAGAAGTAGCACAGCTTAAAAACAAGACCCTATGAGAAAGATAAAACTCCTCCTATGGTCATTAGTCCTTGCCGGAAGTACGATCCCGGCACAGGCACAGGCCATCCGCAAAAGCTTTCGCGAAATGGGCCCGGCAGAACGTACCGATTATAATGATGCCTTACAGCAGTTTTATAATGGCGGCGCCCGCACTTCTACCTTTGCCCCTCCAACTTCCAGCGCTTTTATTTCCGACTACCCGATCATGCACTGGGAAGCCGGCAATGCTTATAACGGCGATGTACATTCCATACATATGAGCTTGTACTTCCTGCCCTTCCACCGTACTTTCCTGTTGGATTGGGAAAACCGCCTGAGAAGCTTCAGCAATACAGTCACCGGTCAGAGCTACAACTACCTGGCTGCGCCTTATTGGGACTGGACCGAAGATGCCGGCAGCTCGACTGCAAGTATAACCAGCAGCTCCCTGCCTTCTTTCTGGGCTTATTCTTTTATACCGGCTGCCAACTTCTCTACCTGGCATTTCAATTATGTCAGCGGCCTGTATTTTCCCGGAACACCCCGCTCGGTCACCTTTAGCAGGCCTACCACTTTTGGCTCTCCTGCCGTGATCAATTCCGTGGCCGGCCCTACGGCAGTGAACAACGTACTGTCCAACTCCGCCTTTTACAACTATGGCTCCATGAGCGGCGGCTTCTCGGCAAGCCTGGAACATGGCCCCCACGACAACATTCATGGATACATAGGTGGTACGATGGGCGCTTTCTATTCTCCGCTCGACCCGGTTTTCTGGATGCACCACGGCATGGTGGATAAAGTATGGGACGACTGGGAAGAGGCGCATACCACCACTTATGGTTCCATCGACCTCATGAACCTGCCCTTTACCACAACCTGGATGGGCATGCCTTCCACCTTTTTCCCGGCCAACTTACCGGTATATACCACCGAGGCTTGCGCTACAAAGGTAGACGACAGGTACCTGCAATTCAAGGGCAATATGTATGACGTATGGTATGCCTACAAAGGCACGGTACTGCTCAACGGCAATAAAGGAACTACCTTTGCGGTTACCAGCGGCGCCACCAAGACCTATCGCTATACCGTTTACAATACCGGCACCAGCCAGTACGACCAGGGCGAGATGTATATAGGTGATGTGCGCCGTTCCGGCACTTCGGTAGTTACCGATACCAAAGGAGGCTTTAAGGTCAACAATGGCGGGACCTGCCATTTCAGGGCAGCCAAGGTTATCGACTTCAAGCCGGGCTTCAGCGCCGATGCCGGCAGCACAGTTACTGCCAAAATTATTAACACCCCCAACGGGTTCTAAACATAACTGAAATGAAAAAACATATCATAACCTGCGTTATTGCAATACTACTCTGCACTACGTTGCATGCCCAATGGCAGGAGACAATGTTCGAAGAGCATACACCGGCAATATCCGCATTCTCCGATCTTGTCCTCAACGATGACGGCAGCATGATCATATATCGCAAAACGATAGGCAATACACCTTATTTTTATACCAGCGACAACAACGGAGCTACCTGGGAAAGAAAGAGCATTGCCCCTGCACTAAACAGCCAGATAGGCCAGGATGCCTGCTGGGGCTACAGCAGCATCCGGAAAGATGCCCTGGGCTTGTTACAGTTGAGCCTAAAATACCAGCCCTGCTATAGCCATAACCAAATGGACTACACAGGCTACCAAAGCCCCGACAACGGCACATCCTGGCAACCGTCAGGCAATACCGCAACCGGGGAGACAGCCTTGCAGGAAGGCGAAAGCCTCTGGTTCAACCAAGCGCTGGACGCCAATAAGGCTGTGATGGTAAGCATTGGCTCTTATACCGCCGATGCGGGTAATGTCTATGTCTATAAGACAACGGATGGTGGCGCTCACTGGAACAGAACGCCGGTTTCCCTGGGTGGCAGTGAAGTCAGTGCCTACAGCATCGCAGGCCTCAGGTTTGCCGATGAAAACAAGGGCACCTTATTCCTAAGCAATCAATACCTGACCACAACCGATGGCGGGCAAACCTGGGAAGAGCATATCTATCCCGTTAACCAGGGCTTTGTTACTTCCGTTGACTTTACCGACGAGCAGCATATATATGCCGCTACCTACGATGCCGATGGTACCGACGTCTATCTCTTCAGCCAGGACCTGTCTACGGCAATGGTCGTTTATCATGCCGATAAAGACCGCGTGTACAAGGTGAAATGTAAAGAAGCAGACGTGCATTTGCTTACCGTGCAAGGTAAATACGTAAGGAAGATCGAAACAGGAATCATCTCGAAGCATGTCCTGCAGCAATCGGACCAGTTCCTGGTTTATCCCAATCCTTCCGTTACCGAAATCACGATCTCGGCAGCCGGCAGCCTCAAAGGTAATGTGGTGAAGCTGTTCGATATTAACGGCAAGCTTATCGCTACTGTAACATGCAACAACGATAAAGTAACGATCAATACCAAATCGTTCGCAGCCGGAAACTATTTCGCCGAGCTGCAAACCGCTTCCGGGAAAAGAGTAGCGATCATGAAATGGGTAAAAAAGTAAATTGCTATTGTATTAGCCATAAATAAAAGCGTCCGGTGGATATCACCGGACGCTTTTATTATTAAAAAAACGTTGCTTACAACGCCTGTAATACCTCCCGTATCCGGCGGGCGATCGCTTCAAAAGATAAATGCTCCCGGAACCGGCTCAATACTTTTTGCCTTTCCTCCGGTATCTTCATTGTGCTGCTGGCTAATAATGCGCCTGTAAGTGCAGCTTCATCACCTTGTTCATACAACAGGCCGTAAACCCCGCCGGTCATGGCGGCAAAGGATGGGATGCGGCTCAGTATAGGGATACAGCCGCAGGACATGCCCTCGCAAACCGAGGTTCCTGCTGCTTCGTAATGAGAGCTGGAGATGATAAAGTCAGCACTGCAAAACCAATGCTGCAACCCGGCATGAGGCACCTCGCCCACCAGGTGTATATACCTGGCCACCTCTGGATGAGAGGCCAGCCAGTCCTGCATTGGGGGCAATAATGTATCCATCTGGTAGATCATGTACAAGTGGGCATCTTTTCCCTGGCTTACAAAGGAACCGAAGGCTTTCAGTACGAGCAAGGGATCTTTATTGGCATTCAAATGTCCTACCCAAAGGTAATTATTACGGGTAGCGATTGCCGTTATAGCAAGAGCCTGCTCCCTGGGTTCCGGTCCGAATACCGAAGAGACTTCCATGATCTCCTTTACCTTTTGCCCGTCGGTGATGATCCCCTCCTGTCGATAGATTTCAGCCTGTGCTGTTGCTGTAAAAAAATAAGCATCGACATAACGGGCCGCCCATCGCTGCAACCATTTTTTAAAGGGATGCCGCAAAGGCTGTCCGCCGTGATCCTGCACGACAAGCTTGCATTTATTATCCAGGAAAAAGTTTAAAGATAATAGCTGTAAAGGAAACTGCATCCCATGTACGATCACCACGTCGGGCGCTTCGCGGGCGATCATACGGTGTACCCGCCAGGGCAGGCGCAGGGCTTTGCGGCTGCATTTCAGGAAGCGATACTCCAATCCATTCCGCTTGAAACTCCCGTTGTAGTTGATGAAATCGATAAAGATCACCTGCTCCTTCTGCGCCACGGCTTCCCATATCCCTTTAAAGAAAGAGGATTTACTGATCCAGGCTTCCGGATCGTGCTCCTCCGGGAAGCTGACATGGGAGATGTTGATGATCTTCATAGTTACAAAAATACCGGATCAGAAAGATTTCAATAGCAGTACGGCACAACATTTCTTTCTTTTCCATAAAGGCAATAGCCGGTAGGCAAGCGGCCAGCCTGCTATACGATGCAACCGCAGCAAGAGCAGGTCGGCCCTGTCCCTGAGGCCTACAGGCGTTCCGTTCTGCTTGAGTTGCTGTATGAAAACAACTATAAATACAGAGAGGCATTGTTCTACTACCTTACGATGCGGCAATTGATCTTTGTCGTAGTAAAGAATAATCAGGGTCTCGATCAGGGCATTGATCTGGTGCCTGTCGATAAGGCGAGTAAATTCGGGTTGCAGGGCATGGTTGCGTACAAGGGCCAATTCCCGCAGGTAAACATCATGAGCGTCCTTTATTTTCCGGTCCGAGAGCAAACGCCGGGTAAGCGAATCCTGCCGGGATAGTATAGTCAGGCCAATGTTGCCGTCAAAAACGATATGCTGCGCCCGGAGCAGGTAGCTCAATAAAAAATACCGGTCCTCGAACCAATGACCTTCGGGGAAGCGCAATGTTTTGATAATAGCGGTACGGTAAAGCTTGGCCCATACGGTAGAAGCCATACGGTATTCGTACATAGCCCTCACGCCATCGGCCCCCGAACCAGGCTTCCCCTCCCCTTTCCAGCCTGTTATCCACTCCGATCCCCGGCTGGCATTCCTCATACGGAATTTGCCGATAACGACATCTGCATCGCCGATCTGCGCCATCCAGGAACGCAGCGCATCCGGTTCCAGTGTATCGTCGCTGTCGAGGAAAGTAAGGTAAGTGCCACCTGCCATTGCGATACCGGCATTACGTGCCACTCCGGGACCACCATTGGGTATATCGACCAGGATCACGTTAGGATGTGCAGTGCTGAATGTCTTAGCTATGGCAGGAGAACCATCGGTAGCTCCATCATTCACGAGGATAATTTCAATTGTCTCGTAAGACTGTGCCAGGGCCGATCGTACAGCCCTTTCCAGGTAGCGTTCCTCGTTGTAGAAGGGAATAATGATGCTGACCAGTACTGCCATCAGGAGTTGTGTTTTACGATGTGACGCACCAGTTGCTGTTGCATCGCCAACAAGCGTCCCATATCCGCAGGCGGCGTCCAGGCTGAACCGACCTGGTCGGCCACTACCAAGAAGCAAGCTACCTTTACTTTGTAAAAATGGGCAAAAGCATAGGCTGCTGCGCACTCCATTTCGATCAGCCGGCAACCGGCTGTCCTGGCTTCCTGCAGGAAGGATGGTGTTTCCCGGAAGGGACTATCGGTAGAACAACAGGCAATGCCTTGCACACCCGCTGCAGCAGCCAGTTCCTGCACAAAAGACAGGTCGTAAGGCACGATCATCGTACCGGGATAATAGGATGCAGTAATGCCATTGGCACTAAGCGCCTGCGCTACGTAAAAAGCGCTGCCCGGTTTTATTGCCGCATCCAGTGCAGCACAAAGACCTATAAAAATGAATTCCGATACACCCAAAGCTTGCAGCTCTTCCATTAAAGTGACCAGCGCCGGGGCACCGCTGCCAAAGCCGCTGCAATACACATAATCGCCTTCGACCGATACTTTACCGTTGATGCCTTTAATGTTTTTGGAAAAAAGCCGCAGCTCAGCCGAAAATACCTGGTGCGTCAAGGCTACGATCGCCTTGTTTGGTAAGGTTTGGAAATTGTAGACCCCTCTTTCCCGCTTCCAGTCTGTGATCATCGATGCCTGCAATACGGCCTTTTCTTTATGGTACTCGTTTACGGACATAAGTTGATGGGGCAATATTATTCGGTCTTAAACAATAGGTTTCTTTTCCAATGTGATCATGTAATGGTCGCAGCAACGGTTAAAAGGGAACCAATTGCTGATCCTTTTATCTACAGCGCTGAGGAGCCGGTATAATTTGGGATAACGCTCCACGAAGCCCTGGTAAAATTCAGGCGGGACGGTTATATAAATACCTTTCACTGTCAGCGTCCTGAAATCCTTGTGCAGTGCACGGATCACGTAACCAGGGTTGTAATAGTAGCAGGAGAAATAAACGCCTTCCACCCTGGCCGGCGTATGCTTGCGGAAGCGCCTGAAAGCAGTTTTAAAATCGCCTTTCAAGGCCATGATTAATTCCCAGGGAGTCACCTTGGGCATGATAACCAACGTAGCTTTGCCCCCATCATTCAGGCGATCCCTGAATTGCTGTAGCACCTGGTTCAGGTCATCCGTACAATTCAATCCGCCGAAATTGGAGATGATATAATCAAATTTCCGGTCGCCCAGCCGGTCCAGCTCGGAGAAAGAACATCGCTGCACCTCGATATGATCCTCCACCCTTTGCTCCAGCACTTTGACCCTTAGCTGTTCCAGCATACCTTCGGCATTGTCCGTGGCCAGCAGATAATGTCCTTGAGCGGCAAAATAAAGGCTGTCGATACCGGTACCGCAATTGAGCTCCAGCACCGTGCTGCCGGGTTTTATCTGTGCATCTACTTCGGCCCGGTATATGTCCCTTAAATGATCGGTGAGCTTGTTCTCCACATTGATCCGGTCGAAGATACCCGACTGTGCAGAGAATGCTTTGCTGACCAATGTTTCGTTTTGTTTCATCATAAGGTGACCGCTGCTGTAAAATTACTGTTTCCTGATCTCAATCCAGGGAAATGGGGAATCGTTTTTCCGGAACAGGGAAGTCAGGAAATTACTGGCCGGACGGTAACGGATCACAGGATCGTAGGCTTTTATTTGCTCCAGGGAATGGTGACAATAATGCTGCGCCAGGCTGCCGCAACCCAGGCTATCATAGTAGCGGGCTGTGGCTGCCCTGGCCCGGTCCCGGTCCTGCTCCGGGTAAAAGGGCGTATCGATAATGTGAATCGAACCGCCAGGCTTCAATAGCCTTTTACATTTATGGATCAAAGCGTCTATCTCCTTAAAGTACTGGAAGGAACAGCAAAAGGTGACCAGGTCGGCGTCGGCTTCTTCGAATACATGTTCGTCAAAAATATCGAGATAATACCATTGTAGTTTGGGGTTGTCTTCAAAGGCCGTAGCAGCTTGCTGCAATTCCCGCAGATTGACATCTACACCATATACCTTGCCGGCATAAGCGGATATGGTATTGGCAAAAAAGCCGTTGCCGCAACCGATATCGATTATGGTTGCCGCTCCCGGCTTGCGGTTTTTCAGGTAATGCATAAAACGGTTGATACTACCGACGCGCATTTTCCATTCTGCCGCATGCAGGTAGCCGGCAGGTACCTGTGGCAATTGCCTGATCTCATCGATGCTGAAGATCCTTTGTTCTTTGCCTCTTACTTGAAGATAGTCTTTTTCAAAAGCGCCGAATTGCGCCAATGCGGATGGCGATACCCATACGCCTTCATCCCTGTATAGCCCTTCCGTACTTGTATTGATCATAGCTAAGTGGCTTTACCGGGTATATTGTTGCAATTTCCTGTTGTAGTATTTTTCCAGGAGATAATACTTGATCATTTTCAGCAAACGTCCGGGAACCGGTTGGGTAGTAGTTTTCAGCTTTCGAAACCGGTAAATATAATGTGTATAACGATGCAGTTTTTTATAGAAAGTGCTGGGATAAGTATTGTGGAACATCATATCCAGGTCGTCGGAATCGGTCCAATTGGCTTTGCTTACCAGGTCCTGCTTTACTTTATCATAAAACACCGTACCCGGCAAGGGATAGGAAACGGAGATACCTATATCATCGGGCATCGTTTCTTTCAGCAAGTCAATAGTCAGGTGTATATCGGCCATGGTCTCGCCCAGGTAACCGTACTGCAGGAAGAAGGCGGCTTTGATGCCGTATTGCTTCAACAGGCGACGCGCTTCCCTTATCTGGGCTACCGTAGTGCCTTTATCCATGGCATCCAGTATTTTCTGCGACCCGCTTTCGGCACCCATCCATACTTCGTTACAACCGGAGTCGGAGAGATAGGCCACGTATTTTTCCTGCACCAGCAGATCGGCCCTGGACTGTATCTTATACCCGGTTTTTACTTCCTTCTCCCGGACCTGCAGGGCAAATTCCTGTACCCAACTGCGTTTCAGGCCAAAGATATCGTCGCAGAACCAGATATGGTCCATGGCAAACATCTGTTTCAGCAGGACCATTTCCGCGACTACATTCTGCGGGCTGCGCATGTTGTAGCTATTGCCATACATGGGCTTGGCACACCAGTTGCATTTATAGGGGCAACCTCTTGTGGTAGCGATATTGATGGAGAAATAGCCGTGCTTATTTTGCCATACTTCTTTATAGGGCTGAATGTTTACCAGGTCCCAGGCAGGCAGTGGCAATTCGTCCAGGTGCTTGGCCACCGCCCTTTTCATATTCTTGTGCGGCGCACCGGAAAGCGTATAGATCAGTCCGGGAATATGCTGCATATCAGTAGTGCCCTGCTGCAGTTCCTGCATCAATTCCAGCAAAGTATATTCCGCTTCGCCGGCGATCACAAAATCGGCATCGTTGTCCAGGTATTTTTCATAATGATCGGCCGCATCGGAACTGGTTACGATCACTTTGCAGCCATATTGCCGGGCCAGGTGCTGCATGCGGAAAGCCGCGTCCCTCATATTGCTCAGGCACATCTTGGTCAGGTAATTGAACCCGTCGTCGTACATCACCAATACATCGGGCTTAAAGCGGTCCAGCTCCGGAATGATCTCTTCCGGCTTATGAGCAAACATGGTATCGAATAAGGCCACTTCAAAGCCGTGCTGCCGCAACAAAGAGGCAGCCCATATCGTACCTAAAGGCGGATAAGGCTGTGCATGCGATACCTGTTTGGGATCGAACTGCAAAAAATAGGAATGACTGAATAAAACTTTCAAGGTTGGTCCTGCCGTAGCTGTTTAAGTATGGTTTTCTGGTAGTTTTTCGGATGATTCTTGGATATATAGGGCGTAGTTTTGAAAGCCAGCGGGTAATCCTCCATGGGGTAGCCTTTCTTTCTCCATTTTTTCCGCCATTTGCTATCGGTCCAGGACATCAGCAGGCGGTTAAGCGGCCGCCAGCCATTGTTGACCTCTTTTCCATAGCGTTCCGTATAGTAATCCAGTTTATCGTTATCGGCCTGCGGCTGATGGATCAGGGGCAGGTGATCAAAGTTCGGTAAATTCCCTTTATTCTTGATCAGCAGCAAGCGGTACATGGGTTCGTTGTACACAGGTATAAGGGTACTCAGCTCTATCTGGGTAAATAAATTGCGTTCTTCCAGTTCAAGGGCGTGTTCGTCAATAAAATAATTCATGCACATCCAATGCTGCCTGCCCACCAGGAAGCTTACTTTCTTGACCAGGTGCAACAGGGTACGGCATATCCAGAGCGTATTGTGTGCCGCTACTATAAAGTAATCGAAGTCTGTCTTTTCGTTGGCATAGCCTTTCGACAGGGAGCCCGAAATACCTACAAATCGTACAAACGGAAAGCAGCCGATGAGCTTTCCCATTTTCCTGGCCTTAGGCATCACCAATGCTGCCTGCTCCTCGCCCTGCTTTCTTTTCTCAATATCTTTTTCTGTGCCGTTATAAAGATAATAGTCCCCTATTTTATGTATAACGCCCAGGGTAATCATTTCATCGAGATATTGTGCCAGGCTTGCTGCGCTCTCCTGCCCCCCGGAGAATTTCAATATTTCGCCGAATTTAAGGGGATGCCTGAAAATGCTGAAATATTTCAGCAGGGTAAGGGCTTCGGTATCTTTGCGCAGTTGTTCCATTATTTACCGGCCATTTTAAAAAGTTCCTTAAACATCATACCCGCAGTGGCCGCAACGATCCAGAGATCGAGCAGTAGGCTGTAATTTTCCACGTAGATCAGGTCCAGGGCCGTCCGTTTGCGGATACTACGCGCATCGCTGGTATCTCCTTTATAACCCTTTACCTGCGCCAGCCCCGTAATACCCGGCCTTACCAGGCATCTCTGATGGTAACGCTCCGACAGGCGTTCAAATTTAAGATTATCGCTGATCATATGCGGCCTCGGGCCTACTATGCTCATTTGTCCCAGGAGCACATTAATAAACTGGGGCAATTCGTCGAGACCCGAAACACGAAGTACCCTGCCTATCCGGGTTATTCTTCTGTCAGCTTCGCCGGCAGCCAGGGCATCGGCTTCTTCGTTGTGTACCATAGTCCGGAATTTGAGACAACGAAACACTTTGTTGTTCAGGCCATTTCTTTTCTGCACAAAAAAGGCGCCACCCCTGGAATCCAGGCGGATGAGCACATACAACAAAGGGAAAAGCAAAGGGAAAAGAACCAGTATTACCACAAGAGAAAATAGGATGTCAAACAAACGTTTCCCCACCCGTTTTACCTTTCGATCAGGTAAAACATAAGCTGCGTCTTCCCGGAAAGTAATTTCTGCTATATGCTGCTCCTGCACTATCATCTGAAACGCTTCTTATGGGTTAATGGCTATGTTGCAAATTAAAAAATCCGGTCTTATATCAAAATGGGGCCGGTTCATCGGGGAATACCGGATACTGAAACGGTAAAATCAGCTATTGATCCAATGACACCTCGGAAAGTTCCCTACTCTTCTCCTCTTTTCCTGCCCGGATTTCCGATATCGCGATACAGCTAAACGTCAGAAAAAGTACAAGGCCCACCTGCTGTTCCAGTAAAGTATCCGTAAAAAAACTAAAGGTGAAGAGTAATAAAAGATTTCCTAAAAACGGGCGCCGGTAGCGGATGGCCAGGTAATAACTATAAACCAGCAAGGCTATAAAAACCGACAATCCGGTAATACCCAGTTGTACAAATTTCTGCAAAAATTCGTTGTGATACCCATATTGCAGGTAACCTTGCTTATCCCCGACTCCATCGCCCTGGTACATGTGATAGGCCTTTATTTTTTGTTGCAGCAAGGCTTCTGCATCCCCGGTACCGGTACCGAACCAATAGCTATTCTCTTCCTTCATAATTTCCAATCCAAACCTTATATATACCAATCTTAAACTCAACCCGTCAAAATAAATGCCTTCGTTAAATACCGGGGCCGTCAGGTAGTAGCGGTGAAACTTGCCCATATCGCTGAACCGCCTGGCCAGGGGATTGGGAATGGCAACCAGCAATATCCCCAAAGTCACTGCCACAAAGCCTGCCAGCAATTTTGTACGAAGCCCGAACTTTCCTGCCAGGTTAAACAACAACATCAGGCAAAGGACGGTAAGAAACAGTTTTGAAGCCAGCAACAGCAACCATACCGAAAGCAGGACACCGGCGATGCCTTTCCATTTTCCGGCGGGAAGGTAGAACAGCAGGGCCAGGCTCAGAATACAGAACAGGGAAGCGATTATGGCCGAGACACCTACTGATCCGGGGAGCTTATGGTAAAAGAACACATCGATGTTATGCACCAAAAGATAGCTCCTTACCGCTCCTATAGTCGCTACTGTCATCAATAACACCGTACCTGCTACAAATACTTTTCCCAGTGTGAATATTTCCGCTTGGGTGAACCACTGCTTGGAAAGCAACACCAGGGGCAATACTACCAGCGAAAGGTTTTTCTCTACAAAAAAACGGGCATTGGCCTTATCGGCCGACTGCGCGATACTAAACAAGTACAATACAAAGAGCAATACACTCAGCAGGAAAAAAGGCTCCCGTACCAGCCGCCTGCATTTTAAGACAAAACCACCTTCCACCAACCAGGTAAGCAGCAGCGCTATAATGCACAAGCTGTTGATCTTATAACTGAAAAACAGCGAGCTTACCAACAACAGCGAAATGACCCAATACAGCTTTCCGGTAATTTTCATGATTCACCTCCTTTCCATTCGCTCAGCTTATCTTTCAACCGGGAAAAGACAGCGACCTCATTGTAAAGGTTGGTAATCCGTTCTATGTTTTTCGCTATAGCCTCCTTATAAAAAGCTTCATGCGACAAAGCCATATCCATGGCGGCTTTCAGCCCTTCGGGATCGCTGAAATAGAGTGCATCCCCGTTAAGCACTGTATTATTGAACTGGTTGTCGTGGGCAATAATGCGGCAGCCGCAGGCCATAGCTTCCAGCAAGGAAGGATTAGTACCGCCCACGCTATGTCCATGAAAATACAGACGGGCAAAATGCCGTAAATTATCCAGCACGTCCTTCTCATAAATAGCGCCCCGAAACTGTATATTGGCTGCGTTATATTTCCGGAAAAGGTACTGCCCGTAAGGGGCATGTATGCCGCCGATAATGATCAATGGCACTGTACCGGCCGCTTTCAGGTGGCCTTCGATAATCATCTCTATATTGTTTTCCGGCTCCATCCGGGCAATGAGCAGGTCATAGTTATGTTTGGTAAGACAGTGATGCTCAAGTTCGTTTTCCTTATAGGCAGCGGGTACGGTAGCCGTATAAGCCGAATAAAATGCCTTTACTTTATACTTCTTTTCCAGGTAAGCCTGTATACCCAGGGAATCGGCAATAAGATGATCGCTCATCTTTACGGCTAGCCATTCCGAAAAGCGAAGAAATTTTTGTACCCACTTATTGTATTTGGTCCTTTTCCACTCCATACCATCCATATTGGTAACGATGGTCGTTTTGCGGGGAAACAGGAAATTAAAGACGGCGCTGCTGGTATAGCCCAATTGGTATACGATATCAAATCCCTGTTTCCGGGTATGCCAGATACAGCCGAGGTCGTAGAGGAACTGCCCAGCAGTGCCCCACCTGCGTTCGGGATCATAAACATGTTTGATTTGCACACCTTTATAGTCCGACTCCTTAAAGGGATGATCGGAAGAATTGTATACTAATACTTCCCAGCCTGCTTCGGCAAGATACACCGACAACAATTCTGCATATTGTTCAAAGCCACCATAGTGGTTGGGGATGCCCCTGGTACCCAGAATCGCTATCTTCATGCCCGTATCACTTTTTGGTAGACATTATATGTTTCCCGGGCGGTGACCTCCCAATTATAATGTGCATTAATTTCCTCCATGAATTCTCTGTTTGTTCTTGCGGCCATAGCCCTGTCTACTGCTGCTCTGATGCTTGCTGTATTTCCGGGATCACAATAAAAAGCATGCGTCCCAAAGTATTCTTCTGTATCTCCGTTTTTACTGATAACCACATTACAACCACAGGCAATGGCTTCCAAGGAACTTAACCCTGTTGTCTCAAACCAACTGGCCAGGATATGTACTTTATGCCGGCGGTATAATGCCGCTATTTTTTCCTGCCCCACATGTTCTATAAAAGAAATATGCTCTGCTGCTGCCGCACGGCAGGCCTGGTAATAAGCGCTGTGATTGGGGGCGGTATCGCCGGCAAACAAAACTTTATAAGGCGTGCCATTCAAGGCCTGGATAACCCTGAGCTGGTTTTTCCGCGGTTCGAACCGGGCGACACAAAGCACGGTATTTTCCTCTTTTTCCAGACACTCATCGGAGGCAATATGAAAGAGCGTTGTATCAATGGCATTGGGCACTATTCTGTAAGCTCCGGCATTATTAAAATCCCTTTTTAGCCTGCTGTATTCGCTTTGGGAATTAGGCAGCAGGTAACTGCAGCGGGAGAGTATACCCCGGATGGAGCGCCGGTGCCCAAGGAACAGGTAACGCAGCGACATGATCCGCTCCTTATTCTTTACGGCCCGTGCAATTGTTTTCACATACTCCCTGAAATGCTTACCCAGCAAAGCAAGCAGGCTTTGCGCCCAACCGGACTTGGCATCTTTTGCCGCTGCATCATACTCCACGTATATAGGCGAAACAACAAAGGGAAGCTTGCTTTTATAAATGTGGTAAAGAATATCGGCAGGCCTTATAATATTAAAAAAATGAATTAACTCATAAATACTGTAATCTATATGTTTGTTGTTGCATAATTCGATAACCACTTCTATGCCTAAGCTGCGCAACGCTCTCGCCGTATTTTCCATTTGAACAGTATCCCCCCCCCTTACGTTGAACAAGGTTGCCCTGCTGATAAAAAGCACTCTCATATTTGTTTTATCTTTTCAGAAATGCCGCCGGCCGCAATAGCTTATATATTAGTATTGGCCATAACACGCAATATATATAAAGCATTTCGGGCATTGATTACTATATGTTCCGCCGGGGAATAAACCCTGCTGAACCGGTATTTTTGCTGCCTGATCCGGTCATTAAGCAGGAAAGATATTAAAATAGTACGAATATCAATACTCGACAGGTACAGGAATTAACCCAAAATTGGGAAATTAACCGGCGGAGCCGAAGGTTACAAAAAGCTCCTCTCCTCGACTGCGCTCGGGGTGACGTATCTCTCGCGGCGACGTTTTGTACAGGATGCAGCAGGCATAAAGTATTCAACAACTACTCCTGCTGGTTATGCTGAACGAAGCTTGCGTAGCATGCGAAGAGAAGCACCCTGGGTATTCCTGATATTTATAGCAATCGGGATGCTTCGGTTCCTTCGGAGACCTCAGCATGACTAGGTTGGAAGTTGTCTGCAGGACAAAGTTGTCTCTCGCCTGAGGTTGTACCTTGGTGACTTTGTGAGCAACGATCTTTAAAGACTAAGTTATTGCTCGCAGCGGCAAAATGGCATTATTCTTTTTCTGCAGGAAGCCCGGCGCTCTTGAAGTTTTCCCTGTTGAAGGCTGGAAATAAAGAGGGGCTGAAGGCCAGTATCCAGGTGATATACTCTACTATATTGAAGAGAAAACTCCCGGTAAACTGGTAAATAAAGAGAAACAGGAACAACAGCAAACGGTAATAATTATTCCATACCCTCGTTTTGAAGAACAGGTACCCGATCAACCCGAAACGAAGCAGCAAACCGGCAAGTCCGAAAATATTCAACGTTTCTGCTACGGCATTGGGTATCCTGATCACACCCGGAATACTGGTATAGCTGTAGTATTGGATAATGTAATCCCTGCCGATCAGCTTTAGCTGCCCCGGACCGATACCAAAATACAACGATTTCATTTTGGCAATATTCCAGGCAAGGATAAACGACTCGTAGGTGCGCCCGCGGGCCGATGTATCTTTTCCCTTGTAAATATTACGCAACCGTTCGAATACCAGGTTATGGGGATAAAACCAGTACAAAAGCAGTATCACCAGAACGACAAGCACGATCCCTACTGCAAAGTAATTCAGGTTGATCTTTTTGCCCAGTTCGTTAAGGTTAAAAAAGTAAACCAGGAAAATACTGATCAGCCAGCCGGCCAGGACTCCGAAGGAAAAACTCAGGAGCAAAGAAAGCGAAAGGCTCAGGAGCAGGATACCTGTTTTGCTGTTCAACAGTGTTTTCTTTAAAAAGTAGTAGGAGCATAAAGGCACAATGAGGAACGAATAATAGGAGGCTTCATAGGTAAGCATCTTGAGCCGGGGTATTACCGGCAGGCCATCGCTCATCGACATCTCGTACCACAGCACCGGCTTGAGGAAAGGAATAAACAGGCACCCGATGCTGATCGCCAGCATAACCATATTGACACTTCCCAGCACTTTAAAAATTGCCGCCAGGTCGGTTCTTTCATGGATCACATAATAAGCATTGATGGTAAAGATGGCCGTACATTGCAGCAGTACGAACGAGCTGACATACTCCCTGACATGTTCCACCCCCGGCAATTGCAACACAGCAAATACCACTGTGATCAGCAGGAATACCAGGTAGGCACGGATACCTTTATGCTGCAACAGGTTGATAAAAAAGAAAGGGGTAAGCAAGGTGGTGTACAGCAAGCCGTCCGGCAACAAGAAGCTGTTGAAGAACAGGTATAGGATACTTACTGCCAGGAATACGGAACTAAGCGCTTTACTATTCATCATGACCGGAACAATAGTTTAAATTTAGGCAGATTACCCCTGATGTAAATAAAGTACAATGATAAAATACCGGCAGGTAAAGCAATCCAGTGTACCAAAGGCTCCTTCGACAATATAAAACAACCTGTCAAGACCTGGGGCACCAATAGCAATAAAGCCCGGAGCCAGCCCTTCTTTTCGGGCATGATCTGGTTCATCATCAGGTTTTGTACGATCACAAAAAGCATACAGGCCGTCACAAGGCCATACAGCACGGCAACCGGGGTATGAAAGATCATAAGGCTTATCCACATACTGGACAGGGTGAGTATGGCGAAGAACAGCAGCAAATAAAAATACTTTCGCTCCTGCCCCATCGCGTTAAAATAATAGCCCGGAATGATGTTAAGGGCAAAGAATAATTCGAAGAGGATAAAATAACGTACATATTCCGTAACCTGCGCCAGGGTATTTTTTCCCAGCACCAGGCCAAATACAAAAGGATAGAGCAGGTACATCACCAGGAGGAAGATCAGCGAACTGGCGGCTATAAGGTTCCTCGCGGCAATATACAGTTCCTGCCCGTCGGCATTGCGGGCATATAGCCGCGTAAGCTTGGGTGCCAGCCAGGGAAAGATCGCGCTGAGGCCCATGTGCAGGTGATTGAAAATGGTAGCCGTAATGGCGTAATAGCTTAGTGTAGCCAGGCCAAAGAAGTCCACCACCAGGTAGCGGTCGGCCTGGAAAGTAAGGATAATCGCCAGGGATTGCAGCCAGGTAAGGAAAGCAAAACGGGCTTCGTGCCGGGGCGGTTTAAGGTTGAAACGGAAACGGAAGCCGGGAAAATCGCGGTACAACAATACCAATGCCAATGCCATAGCTACGATATTGACCAGGATAATGACCGTTAACAGGTGTACTACCGTTAACGGGAAAAGGGCCAGCAAGGAAATATTCAGCAAAAGCGCCACCAGCTTATTGCCGCTGGAGATCAGCATCGCCTTGTTGAATTGCTCCCTGGCTTTAAAATACGAGGTAAAAGCCTGCTCGAAGAACTTAAAGCCTACGATGAACCCAGCCAGCAGGATGCCCTGGCAACATAAGATCCGGAAGCCGGCTGCTACATGCAACAGATCGTGGCTGTATACGAGATAAGCCCCGGCGCCTGCCAATAGCAGGCTGATACCGAACAGCACGATCGTAAGGCTGATGCCATTATTCATCACATCCCGCTTACCCTGCGTATTGTGCTGCGCCTCGTGAAAAGCCACATTGCGGAAAATGCTGCTCCCGATCCCGAAGTTGAATACCTGCATACTGACCACGATAGTATTGATGAGCATCCAGATGCCAAACTGGGCCGTACCCAGCTTATGAATAAAGAAAGCGGTACTGCCAAAGAAAAATACAGGATAGAGAAAAGTGTCAGAAATATTCCAGAACGTGTTGGCGATATTCCTGTTACGGAACAACTGCATCACTTTTTAAACATTGACAGTATGAAAACCAAAGCCAGGGAAAGCACCAGGAAAAGACCGGTGTACCGCAATACAAAGGAACGCGTTTTACGGTCAGGCTCTTCGGTTACCAGGAATTTGTCCTGGGTCTGTACGGCACGGTAGTCGGCCAGGAGCGCTTTCATATCGGCCAGGTCCTGGTTTATCTTCTCGCCTTTCTCGTACAGCAGCACCGGGTTGAAAGGGGCATTAGCAGGATAGATACCCCCCGTTGGTCTTTCCAAGCTTTTGGTATAGGCTGCTTTCAGCGAATCAAGCATGATGAGCTCGGTTTCCTGGTAGGCTATTTTTTGCTGCAATATCTTTTTTTTGCGGTCTATTGTTTCCTTAACCAGGATATTGTTGTTCAGGTAATTTTCCAGGGCGTGTTGCAAGGTATCAAAAACAGTGCTGTTGGTGGCCACAACATTAATATAAAAGAGCTTCTTTTCTTCCGTTACATCTTCCGAAAGCCTGGAACCATAAATATTCTCTGCTTTCAGGTCTACGATGTCCCTGGCCTGCGCTACCGGTAGTTGCAGGGAAGCGGCCAGCCGGTTGTAAGAGCCGGCTTTGATCATATCCTGCAGCTTGTCTACCATTTCGCCGTAAGTCTTTTTCTGCAATTCCACATAGACATAAGAGCTGCGGGCTTCAAAAACATGGCTTTGCTGGTATTGTTTATAACCCAAAGCAGCACAACCGATCAGCAACACGATCAACAGAAGATAATAACGTTTCACGCTACGCAACAGGAGCAGGGAAACGCTGCGCACAAACTTTCTGAGTTGCTGCAATTGCTGTTTAAAATCCTGAAAAGAAAGCTCGTCGTCCTGTTCCGTTTCTTGCATGTAGCGTTTGTTTTGCTGCCAAAAATAGAGAATTCAATCTGGAAAACAGATACCGGCCGGACAGCATGTTACCGGAACGGGTGAAGATGGGCCTCTACCCGGAAAAGTAAGGAATGAAAAAGATAAAATTAGAACAGCCCAAAATAATGTTACCATTATATAGCCAATTCTTATCCGGAATGGCAGACGAACAAAACCACTTTCCGAGCTTCTAAAGTGTTGACAATCTTAAAGTAAAAGAAAAATTGCGCTACCGGCGTTGCCATCCTGGTTAAGAAAGATATTTAAAGACAGGAGCTGGTATCAGATTCTGGCACAGTATTTGTATTACATAAATTATCTTTTCATAGTACGCGGTTATTGGTTTATAACGTCCTCTACTCTTAGGGGACGTTTCTTTATTTACCGCCTGCTGCTTTCTTCCGGGCCTGCTGTTCGGCCTTTATTATCTTTTCCTCGATGGCTTTACGTTCTCCTTCCGTGGCGATCACCTTGCCCAGGGCCGTTTTGTAAGCGGCAATAGCTTTAGCATAGTCTTTCTGCTGCAGGTAATAATCTCCGGTAAACCGATAAGCATCGTAGTACGAAGGATTGTTGGGGATAAATTGGTTGACATCCGTTTTCAGGTGATCGAGCCAGTTCATCTTTGCCTGGCGGAATTGCAGGAAGCGAGCATAAACGGGCGTATTCAGGAAACTATCGGGAGCAATATTCAACTCCGTATCGGCTATTTCCCGGTCGGCAGGGAGGCCTTTCATCGCAAATATCTTACGCAGGTCGTAGCTGGCATAAGCTCCCATTTGCCAGGGCGAGGTGCTTACCCACATACGCAGGCTGTCGGGCATAAAGATGATGGAATGATGTGCCACAAACTGGTTCACTGCCTTTTCGTTACCTACTCCTATATCTTCATCGTTCAGCCCTTTGTAGTCCCTTAAGACCGCCGCAGCCTTTTGCGGCGTAAGCGGGTAATTGCGTTGCAGCAATTCCTGCGTGCGGTGGTAGCGGTACACCGAGGCGCTGACGGCCATTTGCTCCCGGTTCAGCTCCTGGTTCTTCAACAGGTTGCTCTGGTAGTGATTGGCACATTGTATATTATCGGTATGCGGATCGTAAACATCCAGGGTATCTGGTGTTTTTTCAATGATCACCGACCTGTGGTCGGCAGCGGAACCGATCAGGAAACTTTCGCTCACAAACATTTTCCGTTTATGGGCAATAGCGATCGCTTCTTTAATATTACCCGCATATTGCAGCACTTCACGGCTACCAGTGAAACCGGCGTAGCGGCACCTTTAGGAATGTCGGAACGGGCAGCGTTGATCGTCACCGTCAGCCCCTGGTCATTCATGCCCGAAACCACGCCTATAAAACCTCCCCAGGTTACGAAGGCGAATTTGTGCCCCGATTGCGGCGCTACAAAAGCCACGATCTTGTTCTTCGCAAATTCATCGCCCACCCAGAAATCAAAATTACGTCCCAGGATCATGGCCCCGTTTTCCGTTTTGCTGTCCCAGGCGCCAAACGAAGTACAACCTACCAGCATCAGGTTCTGCAAGGCATGGCCTATATCGTGTGCGGCATGGTAATTTAACTGACGGGAATAATTGCTGCCGATCCAGCGGAAACTGTCGGAAGCAGAAAGGGACACCCCGTAGATTTCTTCCTTGTACTCCTGCGTAACGTGCTCCGGCAGGTCCCTGTTCATAAAACCGATAATGTATTTCAGGAACTTGAGATAGCCCGGCGACGGGATCATCTTTTTGATCTGGTGGGTAAAGGCCTCTTCCTGCGATATGATCAGCTCGCGGGACAGCTTCCCGTTGATCACGCCGCGCTCGAAAGGCGCTCCGGAGGTGTACATCTCGTACAATCCCGACCGGCTTTTCCTGAGCCAGTTGTCACCCAGCACATAGGCCGTGCTGTCCAGTGCCCTGCGCTGCAGTTGCACTACTTTCTGATCGGTTTCAACAGGTGGTTTGAATTCCGATACCTTCCATACATAAATACAGAAAACGATAAGAATAAGCAGGAGTATGCCCAGGATCCAGGCAAAGCCTTTGAGGATTTTTTTAAGAATACGCATCGATCGGCAAAGATAAGAAGGAGATCAGGAAGATAAATACCCCTGGCCGGGGAAAACATATGCTTATTTCTATATACAAAAACAGGAAGGCTGCCCTCGTAACAGACAGCCTTCCTGGCTTATGAACGGGATCAGGGCCTTAGATGGTCATGATCTCTTTTTCTTTGTCTTTGCAATGCTGGTCGACCAGGGCAATATTCTTATCGGTGATCCCCTGGATGGTAGCTTCCGATTGTTTGGCTTCATCTTCGCTCAGGCCGTCTTTCTGCAGTTTTTTGATCTGCTCGATCATATCGCGGCGGATATTGCGTACCGAAATTTTACCTTGCTCTCCTTCCGCATTTACCTTTTTCACCAGGTCTTTACGGCGTTCTTCTGTAAGCGGGGGCATGTACAAGCGGATCACCTGTCCGTCGTTCTGAGGCGTAACACCCAAGTTGGCCTGCATAATAGAACGCTCTATAGGCGCGATCATAGGCTTTTCCCAGGGCTGTATCGATAAAGTGCGGGCATCGGTAACCGTAATATTGGCAACCTGGTTCAAAGGTGTGGGGCTACCGTAATAATCGACCATGATACCATCTACCATTTGCGGGTTAGCCTTGCCGGCCCTGATCTTGATCAGCTCATTTTCCAGGTGGCTGATCGCTTTTTTCATCAGTTCCCCTGTATTTCCTATAATCTTATCTGATAGTTCTGACATATACAAAATTGCTTTTTGCGAGGGTAGCAAAAGTAACAAACCGGATTACAAATGCCAAATTTTAGAAAGATTAGGGAATGTGGTTTATTGCCCGCTGCGATGCGGCGAGCAAGGGAGACGGCTAATATCCGGCTAGCGATGGCAATGCAGCATCCGCTCCGCTCCCTGCATATCCTTTCTCAATTCGGTTTGCCATCCCTGCTGTTCATAATAGGCTTGCGTAGCCACCGCGAAGTCACGGTGCAGCTCCAGGAATACTGATCCTTCCGGCTTCAGCCTTTGTGCGGCATAACGTTCGATCGCTTTATAAAACTGTAAAGGGTCATTATCGGTTACAAACAAGGCCTGGTGCGGTTCGTACTGCAATACGTTAGGCAAAATGGTATCCTGCTCGGGCAAAGTAATATAAGGCGGGTTGCTCACAATAATATCAGGATTGGGTACCGTTTCCCATCCGGAAGCAGTCAGGATATCGGCACGGAGCAGGTGAATATCCAACCCAAGGGTATTCGCATTGTGCCCTGCTACAGCCAAAGCGCCTTCCGAAATATCCACTGCATACACAGCTGCGTTCGCTATGTGTTTTTTGAGGCTAAGGGCCAGACAGCCGCTGCCGGTGCCTATGTCCAGTACCATGGGAGCTTGCAGCTTGCGCCCGCGGGCATATTTCAATATCCAGTCGGCCAGCTCTTCGGTTTCTGGTCTAGGGATCAATACCCTTTCATCCACGAACAGTTTCAGGTCGTAGAAATAGCTTTCGCCCAATACATATTGCACCGGGCGGTGCTGCAGCAATTCGGCGGTATATCGTTCCAGTGTTTCCATGGCCTTACCATCCAGTTCCTTATCCTTTTGCAACAGCCATTGGCTGCGGCGTTGCCCGCATAAGGATTCCATAACCCAATCGGCTATGTTCAGGGCCTCGGCGGTATCATATATGGTGGCTAGCTGTTGCTGCAAGCGGTCAAATGCTGTTGCTATCGTCATGTCTGTTTTTCCAAAAACCGGCGCTAAAGGTACTGCAATTAGACTATGCCTACCTAAAATCAAAATTTAATCAACGCCTCTTCACAAAAGCCGGGGCATTCGTTTAAATTTGCACATCTCATTACCTATGCTACAGAAACTATACATACGCAATTATGCGATCATAGACGAGCTGGATATTGCTTTCGATGCCCATCTTAATGTGATCACGGGAGAAACAGGCGCCGGTAAATCCATTATCCTGGGCGCATTGTCCCTGATCCTGGGCGACAGGGCCGATACCTCGGTGCTGATCAACCGGGACGAGAAGAGCGTAGTGGAAGCCAGTTTCCATACAGAGCATAACCGTTCCTTCAATGCTTTGCTGCACAGGGAAGAGCTGGATATAGAACCGGTTACCCTGATCCGCAGGGAGATCAGCGCTTCGGGCAAAAGCCGTGCTTTTGTCAACGATACGCCCGTTACCCTTACCCAGTTGAATGAACTTACCTCTACATTGGTCGACCTTCATCGCCAGTTTGACAACAGGGCCCTGGAGGAAAATGCTTTTATGTACGAGGTGATCGATGCCGTGGCCGAAAACCAAAACCTGCTGGCAGCTTATACCTCCCGGTTCAACACCTACAAGCAACTGCAGGGCGATTACCGGAAACTGGCCGATAGCCAGGGCCAATGGCAAAAGGAGGCGGACTACAAACAATTCCTTTTTGACGAACTGGAGCAAGCCTCCTTTACGGCCAATGAAATAGAAGAAGCAGAGCACACCCTGAAGCAGTTGAGCCATGCCGAACAAATTAAATCGGTATTGCAGGTAGCCTATGGCGCACTCGAAGAAGGAGAGCAGCCATTGAATAATGAATTAAAAAAGCTGCTGCAGCAATTACAAAGCATTGCCGGCGTACAGGCCGAAGCGGGCGCGCTGGCCCAACGTATGGAAAGCGCTTTGCTGGAACTGAGAGATATTGCACAGGAACTGGACAGCCTGCAAAATAAGGTGGACCTCGATCCCGAACAGCTACAGACCCTGCAGGAACGCATCGACCTGGGTTACCGGCTGCTGAAAAAACATGGTGTACAAAGTACCGCCGAGCTGGTAGCGCTGCACCAGCAATTAGCGCAGGAACTATTACAACAAAGCAATTCGGAACAGGCGTTGCAGGCTTTACAAGAGCAAATAGCCCGGGAAGAAAAAGAGTTGCAGGAAGCCGCTGCCGTGCTGCACCACAGAAGGCAAGAGACTGCCCCCGCGTTTTCGGCAAAGATCAATGAGCTGCTCATGCTGGTAGGCATGCCGAATGCTATCCTGAAAATTGAGATAACAGCAGGCGGCAGCTTACAGGAATACGGCACCGACCATATCGCGTTTCTCTTCGATGCCAACAAGAGTGGAAAATTTTCACCGGTACAAAAAGCAGCTTCGGGCGGTGAGATGAGCCGCATCATGCTTTGTATCAAAGCGCTTACAGCCAAAGCGCTCGACCTGCCTACCCTTATTTTGACGAAGTAGATGCTGGTATTTCCGGCGAGGCCGCCAAGCAGGTAGGCCTTTTGCTGCGCTCCCTAAGCGAGTACCATCAGGTATTGTGCATTACGCATCAGCCCCAGGTAGCCGGTAAAGGCAATCGCCATTTTTATGTGTACAAAACAACGACCGATCAGGACCAGGTAAAGACGCGCATCCGCTTATTGACCACCGACGAACGGATCAGGGCTATTGCTCAGATGATCGGGGGCGAAATGCCATCGGAAGCAGCCCTGGAGAATGCCAGGGAGCTGGTTAGCTGATCAGTAGACAATACAACCTGGAATTCGGGTATAAAAGGAAAGGCTTCTACATATTTTACTGTAGAAGCCTTTTGTTAATGCAACCTTCGTTCATCAGACAAAACGGAATATTATACGCCCACACAAAGCAGCAAAAGGATTCGCGCAGTGCAACCTTGGCCTGGGAGTAACTACTAACCGCGTCATACTGAGGTCTCCGAAGGAACCGAAGTATCCTGGTCGCTATGGATGTCAAGCATACCCAGAATCTCTCATTGCACATGCTGCGCAAGCTACATCCGGGAAAATTAATATTCTTAGAAAACCACCCTGGCGAATCCAAGGCTGTTTTTACGCAGTACCGGTATTACGATCTCTTTGAGGTCGGTTTGCTTGCCCGAACGGGGTAGCCAATCGGCGCCGGCCGAACGGCCCGGGTTTATTTTTTTCAATTGCAGGGCGCCCGTAACATCCAGCGCTGCAAGGTTAAGCGTGGATTTGCTGGTCGAAAAATCGTTGTATAGAAACACCAGGCTGGCCCCCGAATTCAACATAGCATAAGAGGAGAAAAGCCCTTCGTCTTCCTGCGAATATTGCTCTTTGCGCACAAAGCTGTGCCATTTGCGTTCGCCATTAACATCATAGTCCACCGCCATCACATCGCCGTAATGATACTCCCGGGTGGTACTATTCATATAGTTGTTATTGTTGTACCAGGAGTAATAGCCAAAGCCGGTGCCATAATTGGAGGTCCTCGTGGTCATATAATAGTTTTCTGCCACCAGGATAAAACCACCGTCATTCTTAACGATCAGGTTACGCACTACATAATCGTTGAATGCCTTCTTCTTGTTGCGGTCGTCGGTAGCATTGCGCAGCTCGTCGTCGAAAGGAATAGTCTTAAACGTGGTGAATTTATTATCGGCAGTGGCATACAAACCATAAACCACGCCATCTATGTTGCCTGACTTTTTCCCGGAATACAAAGCACCTACATATATCTCCTCTTTCTGATCGTTGAGGCGGATATACATACCGGTAATGTAATTGGGCGCCAAGGGTAATATGATATTACTAAACTGCTGCGCATCGGGCGAAAGCTTGAACAGCCAGGCATCGCCGCTGAAACTGCGGGTATCGGACCCACTGAAACCCGACAAATAAAGGCTGCCGTCATTGCCCAGCAACGATTGTCCCATGCTGAAATCATCGTTGCTTTCGATATAAGGTTTTCCTTTTGCCAGTATCCGCAGCATATTATCCAGCAGTACGGTACTGAACTCCTTCTTGTTGTTCTTGCTTTTGCCCAGGCTATACACCATAATCTTACTCTTGTCGTTGCTGATCACAGAAGAGTAATACTGCCTGTCGGATGAGAACCAACCCATCTTTACCGAATCCAGGGCGACAGGCTTCTGCAACATCCTGGCCCTGCTGTCGAGCCTTGCTGCATACTGCACCACCATATTGCTTTGCACTGCTTGGTACAGTACAATGATCTGGTCCTCGGTAGCATAAAATTTGGTTTCATATATCTTCTGGGGGAAGAAATCCAGAGCTACCGTTGCCAGCAGCCTCATCGAATCGTTGTAGGCATCCAGGTAGTACCCTTCTTTGGAGGCCCTGTAGGTATATAAGCGATCGCCCGACCAGCCTACTACACTAAAATCACTGTTCTGGAACGTGAATTTCTGTTCCTTGGAATAAAAGATATCCTGAGCATGAACCAGTCCCGAAAAAGAGACCAGCAGTAAGGCCACACCTGCAATTATGTTTTTCATCTTAAATACAAAGTTACAATCCGTACTACAAGTTAGAAATAAAATCAGGCAACAAAAAATATAATTAACCCATCCCTCGCAAGACACTTAAATTAACGGGAAAGTAGGGTTATTCCCTTAAATTAACATGTACTGCAAAACAATATGTCTGCATCAGGCGTATTTATTTCGGGTTACCGATTTACCGTCTTAATTTTACAAATAAATTGCTATGTCCCAACAAAACAAAAGGATCCTTATCCTTGGTGCGGGCTTCGCAGGACTACAACTGGCGCGGCATCTAAGCAATACCTCTTTCGATGTTACCCTCATCGACCGCTACAACTTCCACCAGTTTCAACCGTTGTTTTACCAGGTAGCTACGGCCAGGATAGAACCCAGTAGTATTTCCTTTCCTTTGCGTAAGATATTCCAGGGGAAAAAGAATATACACATCAGGATAGCTGAAGTAAAAGAAATACGCAGCAGGGAAAATACCGTAGTAACCGACATAGGTAATTTTCCATACGACTATCTTGTGATTGCCATGGGCTGCACTACCAATTTCTTTGGCAACAAAGAGATCGGCGACAAGGCCTTCCCCATGAAAAGTACGACCGAAGCCATGGCTTTGCGCAACCGCATCCTCATGAATTTTGAAGATGCCCTCAGCGCTTCGGACGAAGAGCTGGAAGAGATCATGAACCTGGTGGTAGTAGGCGGCGGCCCTACAGGCGTAGAGTTGTCCGGCGCACTGGCCGAGATGAAAAAGAATGTGCTACCCAAGGATTATCCCGATATGAATTTCAGCAAACTGAATGTATTCCTGCTGGAAGGCAGCCCGGCTACCCTGGGCCCCATGTCAAAGGCATCGCAGCAAAAGTCGCAGCAATACCTGGAACAGCTTGGCGTACAGGTATGGACCGAAGCGATCGTAGAGCAATATGACGGGCAGATGGTACAATTGAAAGATGGCCGGCGCATCAAGACCCGCAACCTGATATGGGCCGCCGGCGTAGCGGGCAATGTACCGGGCGGCATTCCTAAAGAAATAGTGCAAAGGGGCAACCGGCTCAAAGTGGATCGCTATAACAAAGTAGAAAGCTTCGACAACATTTATGCGCTGGGCGATGTTGCTTATATGGAAACGCCCAAATATCCGAAAGGCCATCCCCAGGTAGCCAATGTGGCTATTAACCAGGCCAAATTACTGGCCAAAAATTTTAAAGCTTCTGTTGGTGGCAGCAACTGGAAAGAATTTGAATACAAGGATCCGGGTTCCATGGCTACCGTAGGGAAAAGAAAGGCAGTGGTAGATCTGCCCAAATTCAGCTTCCAGGGCCGTCTGGCTTGGTTTACCTGGATGTTCCTGCACCTGATGCTGATCCTGAGTGTCCGCAACAAGCTGTTTATTTTCATTAACTGGGCTATCAGTTATTTTACCAATGATACTACCCTGCGCCTGATCCTGTTACCCACAAAGAAACAAGTGGAAATGGTAACGCATACCGAAATGGAAAAGATTACCTGATACGGGCAATCAAAAAAAGAGTAGCTTAGTACCATGCTGATACACTTACATCCCGACAATCCGCAATCACGGAATATAAAAACCGTGGTGGACTGCCTGCGTTCCGGCGGGGTTATTATCTATCCTACCGATACGATTTATGGTATAGGCTGCGATATTTACAACCCAACGGCTATTGAGCGTATCTGCAGGATCAAAAAGATACAGCCCAAAGACGCCAACCTCTCCTTTATCTGCCGGGACCTGAGCCACCTCAGCGATTATGCCCGCAATATAGGGACACCTGTTTTCCGGATATTGAAAAAAGCCCTGCCCGGGCCTTATACCTTTATCCTGGAAGCCACCAAAGAGGTACCCAAGCTGCTCAAAACAAAAAAAGACACGGTAGGTATCCGTGTGCCCGATCATATCATTTGCCAGACCATCGTGCAGGAACTGGGGCACCCGATCATGAGCGCCTCCTTGCCTATGGATGATCATGTGGAATATTTCACCGATCCCGAAGTGATTCACGATATTTTTGAGAAACAGGTAGACCTCGTGATCGATAGCGGGATCGGCAGCATGCTGGCTTCTACCGTGATCGACTGCACCGGCGACACGCCGGAACTGGTGCGGGAGGGCGCCGGCGATTGGGAAAGTTTACTTTGACGCATATCAGGTCGCTTCGCGTCCCGACCGTATGCGTCCCGATTGTATCCGCTATTCTCCCTCCTCCAGCAAGTCGGGCCTTCTTTGCTGCGTACGTTCCAGCGCCTTGTCGTAACGCCAGGCATCGATGATCTTCGGATCGCCGCTCAGCAATTCGGCAGGCACTTTCCAACCCCTGAAATCGGCAGGACGGGTATATACCGGCGGCGCCAACAGGTCGTCCTGGAAAGAATCGAATAAAGCAGAGGTTTCGTCGTTCAATACACCCGGCAATAAGCGGCCTACGGCATCGACTACTACAGCAGCCGCCAGCTCTCCCCCGCTGAGCACATAATCGCCTATCGATATTTCCATCGTCACAAAATGTTCTCTGATGCGTTCATCTATGCCTTTATAATGACCGCAGATGATCATCAGGTTTTCTTTCATAGACAAGCGGTTGGCCGTCTTTTGCTCAAACCGGTTACCGTCCGGCGTCATATAGATGATCTCGTCGTACCCGCGTTCGCCTTGCAGGCTTTCGATGGCGCGCACTAATGGCTCCGGCATCATCACCATTCCGGCACCACCGCCAAACTGGTAATCATCTACCTGGGCATGGGCATAAGGCGTGTAATCGCGGAGGTTGTGTACCTGTACTTCCAATAAGCCTTTTTGCTGGGCCCTTTTCATAATAGAATGAGCAAAAGGACTATCCAGGAGCTGCGGTACTACGGTTATAATATCAATATGCATGTTGTCGTAATGGCAAATGTGAATGGGGAATAAAATGGGAAGCCTTGGTATTCCGGGGCTTAAAAGTCGGCGCCGCAATGGAAGCAATGCCATTTATCCGATTTAAAAAATAAGGGAAAGCCCAGTAGCAGCCAGCTCAGCATGGCTGGTCTTTTACGTAAATCTCCCTTCCGGGTATTCTTGCTGCCGCAATGAATGCAGATCCTGTTGTTGGGGTCAAGCTGGTCTATATCTTCCTCGTCCCAGAAACCTATGGTTCCCTGTTCGGCCAGGGCTTCCTGCTCCGTTACCGCCAGCACATGCTCGGCGGTAGCATAGTCACAGGCCGCTACCTGCAGCTTAATGCCGCCGATAGCGTTGGCAATATGCCATTGCATCACAATCGTATTTTCATCTCTCAGCACACAGGCTATACCTTCGTTTTCCAGCTTGGCTTTCACGATATGTGCCGTCACATAATTATCGAAAGTGCGTAAAGTGATCAGTTGGGCCATAACCAAAACAGGGTCTTCATTAGGGTATTGTTATTCGGGGATATTAGCGATCATCCACTCGTTCAGCGCTTCGATCGCTTCTTTCATCTTCCATTTGCTCTTGTCCCTGGGTTCTACATAATTCGAGATGCTTCTTATCTGCAGGAAGGGAATACCTTTTTGCAGGCAAACATAGTGAAAAGCGGCCCCTTCCATGCTTTCCACAGCGCAATCGTAATGCTCCGCCCTGCTTTTGATCGTAGCTTCGCTTCCACTCACCGTATTGACGGTGATGGCGCTCACGAAAGGCAGGTTCAGGCGCAATGGGAAATCGCTGAAAGTATTGATGAGCTTTTTATTGATAAAAGGCTTTTCACCGGCCTTCATCAGGTCTATATCAAAAATATCCAGGAAGCTCCCGTTATCCTCTACGCCCAGGTCGCCCATGAGCTCTTCCTGCACAATAACCAGGGCGCCCAGCGCCAGGTCCCGGTCGAAGGCCCCGGCTATACCCGCCTGCAGGCAGAAATGGGGACTAAAGGCCGCTATCGCCTCCGTAAGGCGAAAAGCGGTTTGCATTACCCCTATTCCCGTGATACAGATATGGATTTCCAGGTTTTTCCGGCAATAATGGTGCTCCTTAATCTTGTCAAATTGTTGTTCCAGAAACTGCAGCAAAGGCCCCAGCTCAAAAACAGTCGCTGCCGCAACCAGTAATCTCATAACTTTTTTATTCCGGCAAATTTAATCTGTTTATGGCTTTATGCTGAATGTTTTTTGCCAAACCTCTCTAAGGTAGTACCTTTGCGGAAATTATTAAGATTATATGGTATATCTGACGCGGGTAGAGCATTTTAATGCTGCACACAAATTGTATAACCCCGATTGGAGCGAAGAGGAAAACCGTACCGTTTTCGGTAAATGTTCCAATGCCAACTGGCATGGGCATAATTATGAATTGCATGTAACCGTGAAAGGCGAGCCTCATCCCGAAACCGGTTTCATTTTCAATGCCAAAACATTAGGCAGCCTGGTCAAAGAAGTTATTATTGAAAAGATCGACCACCGCAACCTGAACCTGGATGTGGATTTCATGAAGAATAAATTTACCAGCGCCGAAAACCTGGCCATCGGTATCTGGAACGAACTGCAGCCCCATATCGCCAAGGAAGGCGCGACGCTGCATGGCATCCGGCTGTACGAAACGCCCAAGATATATGTAGAATACTTCGGTTAACTCCGGGTACTTCCTGCTCCTGTTTAAGAAAATACAAACTACTTAATGGCTTATAAAAAAGTAGAACATTACGACGAAGACATTACCGGCTCCCTGAAAGATCATTATACTTCCGTGATCAGCTTGCTGGGAGAAGACCTGAAGCGCGACGGACTTGAGAAAACCCCGGAAAGGGTAGCTAAGGCTATGCAATACCTTACCCAGGGCTACCAGATGGATGCTGCCGAGATCCTGAATTCGGCAAAATTCAAAGAGGACTACAGCGAAATGGTGATCGTAAAAGATATAGAACTGTATTCGCTCTGCGAACACCATATGCTGCCTTTTATCGGCAAAGCTCATATTGCTTATATCCCCAATGGTTATATTACCGGTCTTAGCAAGCTGGCCCGCGTGGTAGACTGCTTCTCCCGCAGGCTGCAGGTACAGGAAAGGCTTACGGAACAGATACTCCATGCAATCCAGGACTCCTTGCAGCCCCAGGGCGTAGCGGTAGTGATCGAGGCAAAGCACATGTGCATGATGATGCGCGGCGTGGGCAAACAAAACAGTGTAACCACTACTTCGGCCTTCAGCGGGCAGTTCCACGTGAATGAAACCCGGACAGAGTTCCTGAAGCTGATCTCTTCCGATTTGAGCTAATACATTACCCATACATCAGAAGCGCCTTTCGGGGCGCTTTTCTTTTTATACGGTATTTCTGGCCGATACAAATGAGTACACTTTTTATAAAATTGTTAGGCGATGCCTGTTTACACCAAAAGTCTCGCGGCCGGAAATCTTATAATTATTTCTTAATATAAGATTCTCCTTCTTTCCGCTTATTTCGGCTTTACTTTGCAGCGCCAAAAAACGTCCTGTTTTATTTAGAAAATCTACTCCCCCAACAAATACGGGATTACATGAGAAAAGTGTTCATTACGGTGCTAATGACAGGCCTTGCTATGCACCTGTATGCACAGGTACCTGAAAAGAAATCCGTTGCGCTTATCGATAAGCTCACCGCAACCTGGTGCCCTCCCTGCGGGGGCTGGGGCTGGCTTACCGCAGAACAACTGATTGCCGGCACAGAGGGGAAAGCGCTTTTCATGAGTCTTTATGTAGGCCTGAATGACAACAACAACGGGCTGTTTAAAAACCCCACCTCCGAATCCCTGGCGCCTAATTTTACCACAACCAGCGGCCTTCCCAACTTCGGCGTGAATGGCGTAGGACGGACGGCAGATTATATTACCGATAAACATACGGATATAGCAGGGCTTAAGGCAGAATGCCTGAGGGTGGTCGATGAATTTTCCATGACGACACCACTGGCCAGCCCGGCATGTGTCATGAGCATTGACGGCAATACGCTTACCGTACGGGCCAAAGTCCAGTTCTGGTCGGCGGCCCAGGGCGATTATTACCTGGCCGCTTATATTATAGAAGACAGCGTTGTCAATATGCAAAGAACGCCGGACAGCCTCAGCACCCGGGCAGCACATCGTAAAGTATTGCGGGGATCTATGTCGGGGAAGCCTTTCGGAGACCTGGTTGCCGGGGGCACTATAAATGCAGGTCAGCTTTATGATAAGGAATTCCGCTTTACCATAGCCGATCCCCAATGGGATAAACGAAAGCTGCAAGTATATACCGTTTTGTGGAGAAAGGAATACAACGATTACCGGTATGTGAATGCCGCCAGCCCCCAGGAAGCGCGTCCCACAACAAGCATTAATACTGTTGCAGGAATACAGGAACTTCATCTGTTCCCTAATCCTGCATACGGGACGGCTACGCTTTCCATCTCGTTGCGGGAACCGCAAACCATCAGGACCAGCATCACGGATATGGCCGGGCATATTGTATATCAGAAGAACAATAAAGGCGGCAGCGGCAGCAATACGATCATACTTCCCCTGGAAGGAATAGGTGCAGGTGTCTATAATGTATCCATCGATACTAAAAACGGGAACGTAACCAAACGCCTCAGCGTGCTCCGCTAAACCGGCGTCGATGTGCCGTTGCTGGAAGAACAGGATCAGGCATCCTGCCCCTGGCTATGGAGCCTGGCTTCCAGCTCATGAATATGCTGCTGCATATCTTTTATTTTTTCCAGCAGGTAATGCACGGTTTCTATCCCTGCTACATTGATCTCCAGCTCATGATGCCAGCGGGTATAGCTTTCGAGCTGTGCCAGTTGGTCGTATTGGATGCAGCGCTCCTGCTCCACCAGTACGATTTCGATCAGGCCGTTCTGTTCCAGCGCATCGATGAAAGCAACATCGGTATGATGATGAATACAGTATTCTGTTATCGTGATAAGTTCGGTTGCCATGAGAAAAATGTTTTAGGAGGTTGCCAGTTGCCGGAATAATTCTTTTTGCGCCTCGGTAAGATCGGTGGGTATTTTCACATTAAAGCTGACGTAGAGATCGCCGTATTGTCCTTCTTTTTTGTATACCGGGAAACCTTTTCCTTTAAGTCTTACTCTGGTACCGTTCTGGGTTTCGGGCTTTACCTTCAGCTTCACCTGGCCATCGAGCGTTTCTATCGTAAGCTCGCCACCCAACACTGCAGTATACAAGTCCAGGTTGGCCGTCATATATAAGTTATCTCCCTCTCTTTTGAATACGGGATCATCGGCAATGGAGAAGGTAATATAGAGATCGCCGGCCGGTCCGCCATTCGTTCCGGCCCCGCCATAACCCTTCAGTTTTATTTTCTGGCCTTGCGCCACACCGGCATTGATGGTGATCCGGACGCTCTTGCCATTTACCATAAAGGTATGCTGATGGGTGGTGTAGGCATCCCTGAGACTCAGGTTCAAGTCCGCATGGTAATCCTGTCCGCGAAAAACAGATGGACGCCCGCCACCGGAGCGGCTTCCGAAAAGGGATTCGAAAAAATCGGAGAACTGGCCATCGTCGAAATTACCCGAATAGTCCTGCCAATTGGTCCCGCCTCCGCCACCCTGGTATTGCCCCTGGGCCTGCTGGGCCTGTTCATACTGTTCGGCATGTTTCCAGTTTTCGCCATACTTGTCGTACTGCTTTCGCTTTTCGGGATCGGTAAGTACTTCCTGGGCTTCGTTTAATTGCTGGAATTTGGCTTTTGCTTCCTGGTCGTCGGGGTTGAGATCGGGATGGTATTTGCGGGCCAGCTTGCGGTAAGCCTTTTTGATTTCGTCGGAAGAGGCATTTTTATCCACTCCCAGAACACTGTAATAATCGATAAAAGCCATAAGTAAAAAATGTTGGTACGGGGAAAGTACGGTTGCTTAACAATGCCGGGAAGTAAAAGTTGGCTAATACCGGTTTAATGATCAGTATTGTTGCCTGCAGGAGCCGGTTGCCCAGCCTCCGTGATCCGCCAGGGTGGGTTTAACCGATTGCTACCTGCGTAGTAAAGGATCAGCAGGTTATTATCGGGATCGCGGAGGCGGGCCTCCCGCCAAAGCCAGGGCTTATCTTCCGGCAGGGCTTCCATTGTTACGCCTGCATCCACGAGTGCTTTTACCTTTTGATCCAGGTCTTCACATTCAAAATAGATCCAGGCGCCTTCGTCCCTGGGCAATTGCGCTACCTGGTGCAGCGAAAAAGTGCTGCTGCCATCTGGGCATACAAAACGGGCATATCCCGGCAAGGCATCAACGATCAATTGCAGACCCAGCTTCTGGTAAAAAGTTACAGCCCTGGCAAGGTCTATGGAAGGCAGGGTTACTTGGTTCAGGTTCATGTTCCTTTATTTTAATTCAGTTTTTACAAAATCCCTTGCAGCCTTATATACTGAAGCAACATAATGGTCTTCGCATCACGGATATCTCCTTTTGCGATCAGGCTATAAGCCTCGTCAAAAGGTAGTTCCAGCACTTCGATATATTCCTGTTCTCCCTCCAGGCCTCCACCGTCCTTTACCTTCATCCCGCTATGGTAAGGCGCAATAAAGAAATGTATTTGTTCTGTAACCGATGCCGGCGACATAAAGGCTTTATAAATTTGCTCCACCGTTTCCAACTGGTAGCCGGTCTCCTCCAGGGCCTCCCGCCGGATACAGGCTTCGGGACTTTCTCCTTCGTCCATGATACCTGCGCAACTTTCGATCATCATACCCGAACGGTTGCCGCTGAGGTAAGTAGGCAAACGGAATTGCCGGGTAAGGATAATGGTCTTCTGCATTGTGTTGTACAGCAGGACCGTGGTGCTGTTGTTTCTTTTATACACTTCTCTTCGCTGCTGCAGCCCTACTCCCCTGCCCTCCTTAAATACAAAGGATACTTCCTCCAGGAGATATTTTTTATCGGACAGTATTTTGGTTTCCAGGATATCAACAGGCTGGTTCATGATCTTGTTTTGATTAATGAAAAGAGGCGGCCATACGGGTAATTACGGCGTCGTACTTTGCTTTTTCGGCTACCGGGTACTGGAACAGCATAAAAAGAGGAACCCGTTTCATTGCTATTGGTTTCCGTAATAAAAGTAAGGCTTTTGTCTCTGAAACATCATGTCCTTATCCTTAGTATTTCTTAAAACCATACTGGCTACTGGTTGTATACCTATGTTACGGAGAGATCGCCAACGCACAAAAAAGAAGCCTTCCCTGAAAAGGGAAAGCTTATCTTAGCAAGTATATACATGGATTTACTCCATTCTTTATTATGCACAAATATTATGCCGGGAACACCTGATAACGCCATTTGGCAAACAATTTCTATCGATCAGGCCTGTATCCTTTCTTCAAACGACAAGTAGTCACCGCAGATCGTGCTTTTATCTTTCCCCACAGACAAAAAGATAACCTTGTCCTTTCAGCGTGATGATCTGTATGCTTTCATCGGCAGCAAAATGCGCCCTTAATTTACGGATATACACATCGAGATTGCGGGAGTTAAAAAAGGAATCATCGCCCCATACCGTTTGCAGCAGGATACGCCGGTCCAGGGCCTTGTTGCGGTGCAGGCACAGCATACTCAATATCTGGCTTTCCCGCTGCGACAGGCGCTTGATGTCCTTATCCAGGTGCAGCTCCAGCTTGCCCGGGTAAAACCGCCAGGCATTCAGGCTTACTTCTTCCGGCAGGTCGGCCTTAGGGTTATTCTTTTGCTGCTGCAAGCGTAATTGGTTATCGATCCGGGCCATCAGCTCATCCATGCTAAAAGGCTTACGAATATAATCGGTACCGCCGCTGGCAAAACCTTGTACCAGGTCTTCCGTCTGGCTTTTCGCGGTCAGGAAAATGATAGGCAATTGCGGAAATATATTGCGGACCACATTGCCCAGGGTAAAACCGTCAACATGGGGCAGCATTACATCCAGCAGGCAAATATCGGGATTGAATTGCCGGATGATATCGGTAAGCCGGGTACCGTCTTTTTTGTGCAACACTTCATAGCCTTTCAGGGTAAGGGTTTCGCGTACGATCCGACCCAGGTAAGGTTCATCTTCGATATAAAGTATTTTTTTCTGCATGAAGAAAGGATAAAGGTTACAAGGAAAGCGTAAACCTGCAACCGCCTTCGGGTACATTCGCCACAGCGATGCTCCCCTTGTGCTGTTGCATTACCTGGGCTGCATAGCTGAGGCCGAGGCCATAGCCCTTTACCTGGTGACCATCCCTGGCCGGCACCCTGAAGAATTTTTCAAATACTTTACTGTGGCAATCTTCCGGAATACCGGGGCCATTGTCAGTTACGGATATTGTAAAGTTGTCGTTGTCCTCTTGCAGCAATACCTTGATGCTGATCGTGCCTTGCCCGTATTTCAGGCTATTGTCCAGCAGGTTGATCAGCACGCCCTGGAAATGCAGCTTATCGGCCATGGCTTTGAAATGACGGCCTTTCGCTTCAAAGGTTACCCTGGCTTCGCTGGCCAGGAATTTGACCTGATAAGCCGTCAATACTTCGGTTACGATCTCTTTCAGGTCGCATAGTTCGGGCTGCATGGCCAGCTTGCCCGATTCCAGCAGCGAAGTATGCAAAGAGCGGTTCACCAGAAGTTCCAGGCGTTCCAGTTCCAGGGAAGCCATTTCCATATATTCGGCGGTAAGCGCTTTCTGACCGGCAGCATCGAAGTGCTGGATCGCCTCCAGGGCTACCTTCATAGTAGCAATCGGTGTTTTGAGCTCATGCGACATATTGGTGACAAAATCATCTTTCATCTCGCCCAGTTGCAGTTGCCTTTGCAGGCTGCGGTAAGTGGTGTAAAAGGCGATCAGGATCACACTCAGCAACACCAGTATAAAAACGGCCTGCGGCCAAAGCTTTTGCAGCAGGTAGCCTCTGTATTGGGTAATGATCACGCCATGACCTGCCTGGAAATAGCGGTTGGGTATAAAGATATAATCGTGTGCTCCGGGTTGCAGCGCATTGCCCGCGATCCAACGTACCGGGAAGCGCCAGCCCATGCGTCGCATGCGTTCTGCAAATTCGTTGTTGAATACCGTGGTGTCGATATGGAAAAGGTATTGCTTTTCTCCAGGTGTCAACTGCCGTACTTTGCGTACCGCCATTTTCAGACCCTGTAGCGAAAGGTCGTGGTTGGTATCGCGGAACAGCAGAGAAGACAGCCGTTTCAGGGTATCGTCGTTAAGCGCTACGGATTGCACTGCATCAGCCTTTTGTCCCGCTTGCATTTCCTGTATCCCCGGCTCTACAACGGATACCAGTAATAAAGAATCGGTAATGCCTTGCTGTACATGGTCAAAAAGCTTGCTAAGCTCCTTTTGCAAGGTATTTTCCTCCTTTTCGTACTGGGTGTACAGCCATTGTATGGCAAAGCCCATGAGCAACACATAGCTGATTGCCATAATAAGCCGGGTACGGCCCAATTTGTATTTGCGGAAAGTATTACTCATAAAAGGTACTGCAATTTACAAGATAGGAGCCAGATGCTGTCGCAATTAACTTTAATTAACCTTAGTTCTCTTTGCATTAACCCCCATCGATATGCTATCCAGGTAGCTTCGCAAAAAGATCAATGTCCTTTCCGCTAATGCACTTTTGTAGAGCCGTAACATGCTACAGCTCTACAGAAACAACCCATAAAAATACCCCTGAACCGATACCTTATGCAATACCGTAAAATCAACAATCTTACCGGCTGGTGCCTGGCATTCCTGGCCTTCATCGTTTATTTTATTTCCATGGAACGCACCGCCAGCTTCTGGGATTGCGGCGAATTTCTCGCCTGTGCCTATAAGCTGGAAGTAGGGCATTCGCCGGGCGCTCCTTTTTTCATGTTGCTGCAACGGCTTTTTGCATTGGGCGCCGGCCCTGAGGCCTGGCTGGCCCACCCTTCGGCCCGGGCGGCTTATGCCATCAATACCCTATCGGTGCTCACCAGCGCCCTTACTATAATGTTCCTTTTCTGGACCATTACCAGACTTTCCCGGAAGATGATCACTGGGAAAGCAACGCCTGACAGGAGACAAACCATCCTGATCCTCTGCACCGGCATTATCGGCGCCCTGGCCTATACTTTTTCCGACACATTCTGGTTTTCGGCTGTAGAAGCCGAAGTATATGCTACCTCTTCCTTTTTTACCGCACTTGTCTTCTGGGCCGTACTTCGATGGGAAGCCGTGGCCGATCAACCTTACGCCGATCGCTGGCTGGTCCTTATCGCTTACCTGGTGGGCATTTCCATTGGTGTACACCTGCTCAACCTGCTCACGATACCGGCCATTGCCATGCTTTGTTATTTCCGCAGGTATAAAGTAACCAGGCTGGGCACCATCATTGCCTTTATCTGCGGTTGCGGTATCCTGGGGCTTATCCAGTTCGGCGTGATCCAGTATTTACCTATTATGGCTTCGGGCCTTGAGCTTTTCTTCGTCAACAGCATGGGCCTGCCTTTTAATTCGGGCGCCCTTTTCTTCCTGCTCCTGCTTGCCGCCGTATTGACCTGGGCATTGCTGTGGTTCAGGAGAAAGACCTGGGACCGGATGCATACGGCTTTACTTTGTCTCATCTTCGTGATCATCGGTTTCTCTTCTTATATCGTCCCCATCATCAGGTCGCAGGCCAATACGCCTGTTGATGTGAACAACCCCGATAATGTCATCAGCCTGGTACCTTATGTGCAAAGAGAGCAATACGTGCACCCACCCCTGCTGTACGGGCAGGATTTCAGCAGCCAGGTTACAGGAGCAAACGAGGCCAAAAAATTTTATTATCCCGATTACAGCGCGGAAGGACACCGCTATAAAGAGGCCGGGGTAAAATTGGAATACAGCTATGAACCTTCGGAACTACGGTTCTTTCCCCGCATCTGGGATAACCTGGACCCGGGCCATCAGCAGTTTTACAGGAGTTACCTGAGCCTGGGAAAAGACGAGCAGCCCACAGCGAAAGATAATCTTTCTTTTTTCCTCGGCTACCAGATGAACTGGCTCTGGTGGCGCTATTTTATGTGGAACTATGCCGGAAGACAGAACGACTGGGAAGGCCAGGGGGAGGCCCGGAACGGTAACTGGATCAGTGGCATACCCTTTATCGATTATCCCCGTACGGGACATATCAATTTGATGAGTGATCCCTATCGCAACAATGCCGCCCGCAACGAATTGTACTGCCTGCCTTTGCTCCTGGGCATCCTGGGGTTGATCTTTCACTTCCGCAACAACAGGAGAGACGCCCTTGTTGTGGCATTGCTTTTCTTTTTTACAGGTATTGCCATAGCCTTGTACCTGAACATGAACCCAGTGCAGCCCAGGGAGAGGGATTATGCCTTTGCAGGCTGTACTTATGCCTTTGCCATATGGATCGGTATGGGGGTGCTATTCCTCGACAAGCTATTACGGAAATGGCTGCGCCGGTTCAGCACTATTTTTGTTTTCATACTTTGTCTTACTGCCGTACCGGCCTTAATGCTGAGAGAAGAATGGGACGATCATAACCGTGCGGACAAAAGCCTGGTAAAGGCTACTGCATGGAACACCCTTATGTCTTGCGAACCCAATGCCATTTTATTTACCCAGGGCGATAACGATACCTATCCTTTGTGGTACCTGCAGGAAGTGGAGGGCGTACGCCCCGATGTAAGGGTGGTGATTACCGAGCTGTTGAATGCCGATTGGTATATCGACCAGCTTAGCTATAAGCTTAACGATGCCGATGCACTGCCTATGGTATGGAGCAAGGAAGATTATATGGGCGACAATAACAACTTCACTTCTTATTACGACAATCCTTCGGTACCCAAGGACCGGTATTTTGACCTTTACGATATCTGTACCTTTATCAGCAGCAAAGGAGATAATAATATGTTGCAGAACAGGGCGGGCAAAAAGGTACACTACCTGCCTGCAAAAAACTTTTACCTGCAATTGCCGTCCGGAACCCGGCAGGTGCCGGCTGTCTTAGGCGACAATAATGATAAAATATACTTCAGCCTTAAAGAAGAGGGCATTCAGAAGAAAGAGCTGGCCGTAATGAATATACTAGCCGCCAATGCCCGCAATAGCTGGAAACGGCCCGTGTACTTTAACGGCAGCTACCCCAACCGGGAAGACATGCTAGGCCTAAATCCATATCTGCGTATGGAAGGCATCGTGTATAAACTCGCCCCCTTTACGGCTGCCGATTATAATGTTGCAGCAAAACAGGTCAATAACATCGACGTAGACAAAAGCCTGCAACACTTTCTTTCACGCTATCAATACGGCGGTGCAGAGAAAGAGCAGGTCTACTTTGATGAAAAAAACCGGGTTATGCTGATGGCTTACCGGATCAACAGTATAGAGCTGGCCGATCGCCTTGCACTACTCGATCGCAAAAAGGAAGCGGTGCAATTGCTGGATAAAATGCTCCGGAACATTACCCCAGCCTCCTATCCTCACGATGAGCTGTCGCTTTATATGGCCGAAGCTTACTACCATGCCGGTGCCAACGATAAAGCCGCCCGCCTGGCCCGGCTGCTTGCCGATAATGCCCGCCAGGACATTACCTGGATCAACGACCTGGCCGAAAACCGGAAAGCATCCATGAAAAACGACCTGCAACGTGATGCCGGTATCCTGAACCGGCTGGCCACAACAGCGGCAGCAGCAGGCGATCAGCAAACGGCCAGCTACCTGCAAACAGGCTTAAAGGAAGCATTGCCTCAAATAGAATACAGGACGGAAGGACAATAATGTATTTCGGACCTACAACGTTATAACAAACGTCACTCTAAGCGGAGTCGAAGAGAGAAAAGACTGGCATGGATATTATCGAATTTCTCCCGTGCTTCGACTCCGCTCAGCAGGACAAAGATTTTAGGCACACCCTATAACGCAAGGTCGTGGCAGGCGCAGTCAAAGGGTGGGAATTGATGCATATTTATTTATATGCTCGCAGCTTTATATGCTCGCAGCGACCCGGCGTCATTGCGAGAGATGGATAGCCTTTATAATCAAGGTCACCCAGAGCGCAGTCGAAGGGTGAGGAGGTCCCTGACCTTGTTTATTGTTTCTTCGCGCTGGCTCCATCCCATAGATAAACCTCACGGGATTTCTTGACCTTGAATATGGGCTCTCCTTTCTTATCTACCTTCTCCTCATCCGCTTCTCCTTCTTCACTCAGCTTAATGATCTTTCCCGGCTGTCCTCCTTTCTCTTTGGGGAACAGGAGCGTTTCGGTATGGTAAAATACACCGGCATCGCCTACTTCCATTTTACCCGGCAGGGGCAGGAAGTGGGTCCCGGTCCAGGCAAAGTAATAGTAATTAGTAGGTATGCCGCAGGCTTCCCCGCCAAAATAAATACGCAGTATATCTATGGTATTGTCCAGCCCCATATTGCCCAGCAATAGCCCGCCGGTGGCCGAACTCTCGCCGCCCCGCATCTTGTACTCCTTTTCATCCAGCAATTGAAGAGCAGCGTTTAATGCCCTTACCTTTATGTACCAGGCAGCAGGAACATAATCGTCTGCCTTTTCTACCGGAGCTTCTATACGCTCGATACCATACAGGAAGCAGGTACCATCGGTACGGGTATAGCTTTGAAGCGCCAGCATACCCAACCAGATATAACCTTCTTTGGGACCGGTAGTGTAATACTTCACCTTTACCCAGGGCGCATATATTCCCTTTACGTTTTCCAGCGTAGTGCCTTGTTCTTTAATCGTGACTAAAGTACCACAGGCCAGGGAATCTATAATGGCTGCTGTCTTGTCCGGCGCCGAACGTACATTGGCCATCTTTCCATATACTCTGAAGGTATCGCCAGGCTTGGCATACCAGATATTGAAATCCGTATTATCCTTGTATTGGGCATGTCCCTGTCTGCCGGCTAACAAGAGCAACAATAGCAGCACTTTTGTATAGTATCCTCTTTGCAACATGCTGTAAAAATAAAGCTTAGCGGAGAAGCAGGCAAAAGAAAAGCGCGACCGGAATTTCAGTCGCGCTTTCGTTTATATCCGATATATATTATTTACCGAACCTTAATTTTTTGCCGGGATAATAAGCCAGGCTACCCAGTTCTTCTTCGATACGGATCAACTGATTGTATTTAGCCATACGGTCGCTGCGGGATGCAGAGCCGGTCTTGATCTGACCGCAATTCAGCGCCACGGCAAGATCCGCGATGGTATTGTCTTCGGTTTCACCGCTGCGGTGGCTCATCACGGTATTGTACCGGTTGAATTGCGCCATAGTAACGGCATCAATGGTTTCGGTAAGGGTACCGATCTGGTTTACTTTTACCAGCAGGCTGTTAGCCACGCCTTCCTTCAGGCCTTTTTCGAGACGCAGCACATTGGTTACAAACAGGTCGTCGCCTACCAACTGTACTTTGTTGCCCAATGCTTCCGTCAGCATTTTCCAGCCTTTCCAGTCATCTTCGGCCATACCATCTTCAATACTTACGATAGGGTATTTCTTGCACCATTTTACCCAGTATTCTACCAGCTCTTCGCTGCTCAGTTTTTTACCATCCGATTTATGGAAAACATATTTTTTACTCTTGGCATCAAACAGTTCGCTGTTGGCGGCGTCCATAGCGATCGCTACTTGTTCGCCGGGTTTGTAACCCGCTTTTTCGATCGCTTTAAGCACGGTTTCGATCGCTTCTTCGTTGCTCTGGATATCAGGGGCAAAACCACCTTCATCGCCCACATTGGTGCTATAGCCTTTATCTTTCAATACGGTTTTCAGGGTATGGAAAATTTCTACGCCCCAACGCAGCCCTTCGCTGAAGGAACCTGCACCTATGGGCATGATCATAAATTCCTGGAAATCGATTTTATTGTCGGCATGCGCACCACCGTTCAGGATGTTCATCATGGGAACAGGCAGGGTTTTGGCATTGGTACCGCCGATATAACGGTACAAAGGCATACCAGCCTCTTCGGCAGCAGCTTTAGCCACAGCCATACTTACCGCCAGCATGGCGTTAGCGCCCAGCTTGGATTTATTAGGCGTACCATCGATAGCCAGCAACAATTTATCGATCCCAGCCTGATCCATCACGTTCATGCCATATAATTCTTCGGCAATCGTTTCGGTTACATTTTTTACCGCCTTCAAGACACCTTTACCGAGATATTTCTTTTTGTCGCCATCGCGCAGCTCAACAGCTTCGTGTACGCCTGTAGAGGCGCCGGAAGGAACGGCCGCACGGCCAAAAGCACCATTATCCGTATAAATATCTACTTCGACAGTAGGGTTGCCGCGGGAATCCAGTATCTGGCGGGCATAGATGTCTGTAATGAAACTCATGAAGGAATAATTTTAGATTAAATTTTGGGCGCAAAGATAAGCCTATCTGCCGATATGTTGAAATACAGGGTTTGCGGCGCCGTAATGCCCTGCAGGCAAGCTTCTGCAGAATATAAAAAAATCCGGTCTCGTTATGAAACCGGATTTTTATGCTCTTTTATAACAAATCCTATTTGGCAGTTACACTGCCTTTAAGGATCAGGGTATAGCGTTCTTTGGATTTGTCGGCCAGTACGGCATTGGATTTAATAGTCACATCCTTATAGGCTGGACCTGCTTTACCTGCAGTATTAAAGGTTACCTTAATGCTGCTCGACTTACCGGGCATTACCGGTGTTTTAGGCCATTCGGGTACGGTACAACCGCAACCGGCTTCTACTTTCAGGATCATCAACGGCTGGTCTCCCGCGTTCTTAAACTCAAAAACGTGTACGACTTTTTCGCCTTCTTTTACCGTTCCGAAATCGTAGGTATCGTTCTTATCTTTAAATTCAAATTTGGCTCCTTTCTGGGCGTATCCTGCAACAGTAGCGACCATTACCAGCAACAAAGCCATCATCATTTTTTTCATCTGAATATCTTTTTTAGTTTAAAAAACCCAACACGGGTCAGAAATGATCGTATCCGGTGTTGGGTTATACAGGAATCTTTCCGTTGCGGGAAAAATCTTAGTTGGTTTTCATCATAGAGTTATTCTGAGGAACAGATCCTTCAGGAGCTTTCTCAACAGTACCTTTGATGTAAATTACATTGGTACCGGCAGAAGAAGTAACGGTAATGTTTTTGTTGAAAGGACCTACACGGCCTTTAGTACCGTAAGCAGCTTTGATAACACCGGTTTTACCTGGGGCTACCGGGTCTTTTGACCAGAAAGGTGTAGTACAACCGCAACCAGGCTGAACGTTCTGGATGATCAATGGTTTTTTACCGGTATTGGTAAACAGAAATTCTGCTTCGGCCGGATCTCCTTCCTGCAAAGTACCGAAATCATGTGTTTCTGTTTTGAATTTAATGGTAGTGGTCGGCTCAGCAGCAGTGGCGGTAGTAGTAGCAGTCTGAGCAGTAGCAGCAGCCGGTTGGGCAGCCTGCAGTTTTTTACCTTGTGCAAACGCACCGGTAGCGGTAAGCGTAATCACGGCAATGGCAAGGAAAGTCTTTTTCATAACAGATGTTGTTTTTGTATTTTTTGTTGACTACAAAGTTATACAGGTGGCCTATTTAAGCCTGTTAATCGCAGGTTAAGGTTATACTTAAAATAGCTATATGTTTTGGTTTAACAAACAGATAAGCTAATGCTATATTTGCCCTTCCAAAGCTACGTTTTTTGAACCTTCAGCACAAAGATTATGATCCCTATCATTGAAAAAAGCAGGCGATACGCATCAAAAACAGCGATTATCGATCCGGACGGCATTTATAGCTATGCCCAGTTATTGCAACAGTCGACAGACATTGCCGGGGCCATCGTAGCAAAGGCAGGCGCCTTTCCCGGACCGGTGCTGTTCCTGGTGCCATCGGGCTTTTCTTACGTAGCGGTACAATGGGGCATATGGCTGGCAGGCGGCATTGCCGTCCCGGTACATACGGCCCACCCTGCCGAAGAGATGGCTTACCTGGTACAGGATACCGGTACCCGGCTGCTGATCTGCACAGAAGCGCTGGCCGCTAAAGCCAGGGAAGCGGTTGTGGATCCGGCTGTGCTTATCACGTTGGATCAGTTATCGGCAACGGGAAAAAGCGATCTGCCCGAAGTGGCCATAACCGATGATGCCATGATGATCTATACCAGCGGCACCACAGGCAGGCCCAAAGGCGTGGTGATGAGCCACGGGCAACTGGATACGCAAATGCGCTCGCTGTCGCAGGCATGGGCGTGGCAGGAACAGGATCATATCCTTAACGTATTGCCCATGCACCATGTGCATGGCGTGGTAAATATAACCTGCTGCGCGTTGTACAACGGGGCTACACTGGAAATGCAGCCCCAGTTTGAGGCGGCACTGGTAGCGGCACGCATGACTATAGGCAACCTGACCTTGTTTATGGCCGTGCCTACTATTTATCACAAACTGGCACAGTATTTCGATCAGCTTCCTGCCGATGTGCAGCAGGCCTGGCAAAAGGGTATGCGGCAGATGCGGCTTATGGTAAGCGGCTCCGCAGCGCTACCGGTTACCTTGCTGGAACAATGGCGCGGCATCAGCGGGCATACTTTACTCGAACGTTATGGCATGACAGAGATCGGGATGGCTTTATCCAACCCTTTGAATGGTACCAGGAAGCCCGGGCATGTTGGCCTGCCCCTGCCTTTTGTAGCGATTAAGCTTGTGGACGAAACCGACCGGGAGATCGATACCGCGGGCATACCCGGAGAGCTGTATGTAAGCGGCGATACGGTATTCAAGCGGTACTGGAACCGGCCTGAGGAAACAGCCCGGTCTTTTGACGGCAACTGGTTCAAGACAGGTGATATTGCAGAAAGAGATGACTCGGGTTATTACAAGATACTGGGCCGGAGTTCCAGCGACATCATCAAATCGGGTGGCTATAAGATTTCTGCGCTCGAGATCGAAAATGTATTGCTGGAGCATCCCGATATAACGCAATGTGCAGTGGTGGCCCTGGCCAGCGAAGAATGGGGTGAAACCATCGCTGCCGCCATCGTAGGCGATACCGATCATCAATTATTAAAAGCCTGGCTCAAGGACAAGCTGGCTCCCTATAAGTTGCCCCGGCAGATCATACAGGCCACAACCCTACCCCGGAATGCTATGGGCAAAGTGTTGAAGGCGGAGGTAAAGAAATTATTTTAAACGGTTACCAATAACTACAAAAGTATTGTTATGCTTTATCATAATTTCTCGCAGTGTCGCAGCGGCATGTTGAGAAATGAATAAAAAATACGGTCAACTATTCTTCGCCGTTGTTGGTGTTTTTTCCCCAACAACAAGTAATCGTCTCCTTTCACGCTTCGACTCCGCTTAGAGTGACCTTTGTTATAAGTTGCGCTTGAAATTTTTGTCTTGCTGAGCGGAGTCGAAGCACGGCAAAAATTTTCTGCTTCACCCTTCGACTACGCTCAGGCTGACGTTACTTATAAGGCTGTTCATTTTCTCGCAGCGCCGCTGCGAGAAAATGAATAAAAAATATAGTCCGTTATTCCAACACCTTCACCACCCCGGCGCCATGATAGGAATGGTACATGCCGTTATACATGGCATCGGCCTGCACCGGCCCCAACTGGTAGCTACCGGGCGATACGGCCCTTACCATATAATAGAATGTTTTCTCGCTGCTGTTGATCGAGGTAAACAGGTTTAGCCTGTCGTCCCGCACATCCATATAGTCGGGTTCCGCCTTGTCCTTGGCTTCGGTAACCCACTTCATATTGGGCATGGCGTTAAGCCGCGTGTTCTCTATTTCCAGGCCGGCAGGCAACATATCGGTGATCACCACATTTTCGATCTCTCCGCTGTACTGGGCCACCACGGTTATTTTCACCACGATAAGGTCGTTCTGTTTGAAGGTAGTGCCCGCAATCGGTTTGCCTTCCCGGTCATAATAGCTGCGGCGTACTTTCATATACTTATCCTCTTCTGTCACTTTACCATCGGCAGCGATACCGGCCAGCTCCCTGAAGAAGAAGAACTGTCCTTTACCTGCGACCTTCACCTGCAGAGCCTGGTTGAAGTAAGGCTTCAGGTCTATCTTTAAGGGCGCCCCTTTGGTGGTACCGATATTTTTCCCACCTGCTATTACCGTGGCTTCGGCATTGGTACCGGCCGAGGCCCTTGCTATTTTACCCAAAGCCAATATGCTGAATACACTTTCCTGTGTATTCAGGTAAACATTGTTGCGGAGCTCGGTTGAAAGCTGGCGGGCCAGGTCGGCCACCTGTCCATTGGCAGGGTCTATATCCAGCAGGGCATTTAAGGCAATGGCCCTGTCCCGGGTATAGGAATAAAAGCTGCCGCCAAATACCGTATTCGCCTGCTCACCGGAAAAGGCCGGCGGGAGCACTTGTTTCGACTGGTCTTTAAGACCCGACAAGGCATAGGCTGCCGACAACAGGTAACGGCCGTCCAGGCTCAGCATGGATAAATTCCCTTTGTAATAGTTCATGGTGCTTTGCTGCGGCTGACGTGCCAGGGCCAGTACATACAGCGAATAAGGGATCTCCTTGGCCGCAATGCTTTTCCGCTCTTTACCATTGAAATAGTAATCAATCATTTCCCTCTTCTTCAACCGGAACTTGAGGTATTCGAGCAAACGGTTCAGCGTATTCGGATTGACTTCAAAGCCCGCCTTTTGCGCTTCCAGCAGGAAGTGCGCCGCATATACGCTACCCCACCAGCTTTCATAATCACCGCCGGGCCAATAGGTGAGCGCGCCATTAGGCAACTGCATCGATTGCAGTTTCAGGATAGCCTGTTGTACATTATAGTTCGGGTTCTCGTCGGTATAATTCTTTCCGCCCAATGCTTTTACCAGGTCGGCATAATACAATTGCGGGAAAGCAGCCGAGGTCGTTTGCTCTACGCAACCGTATGGATAGTGTACCAGGTAGGCAAGGTTCTTGGTAAACTGCGCCAGGGGCGATTGGCTTATCATCAGGTTACCCGATAAGGTACCCGGCAGGAAATTGGCATTCATGGGTATACTAGTCGTGGTCCCGGCTGCTATTGTTCCGCTCTGGTATTGCTTCTGCAACGATGCCGCCGGCCTTACGGCTATTTCCGTTTCGTTGGTAAAGGTTTCGTTCAGGGCTTTTACACTTACCGTTACGGCGCCGGCGCCTATCTGCGATGCCGCAACTATATTGAACACGGCACGGCCTTCGCTGTTGGGCTTGATGCTCACCGTTTGGGTGCTGCTGCCACTTACGGCCAGCGGGCCTTTCACGGCAACCGTCACTTCGGCGACGGTTTCTTTGGCCGTGGTATTGCTCAGGGTAACGGGCATTACCGCCTGGTCTTTAGGGCTCAGGAACCGGGGCAAAGCAGTGCTGATCACCACGGGGTCGGCCACTTTCATATGGTTGTCGAAGCTACCGAAACCTTTGTCTTTGTAGGCTACGGCCATTACCCTCAGATCGCCGGAAAACTGCGGTACGTCTATCTCGTAACGTACATTACCACTGCCATCGGCCTGCAGGATGCCGCTCCAGAACGAAACGTTCTTTACCCGGTTGACAAACATCGGGTTGACCCTGGCATTCTGCCCATCGTCGGCCGCATCGCCACCCGTGCTGGATAAAGTTGCTTTGTATTCGGGCAATAATAAAGGATAGATATCAAAGCTGTTTACGCCCAAAGCTACCTTCTGATAAAAATATTCATAGGGATCAGGTGTCTTGTAGTTCTTGACCTGCAGGATACCTTCGTCTACGGCAGCTACCGTAACGTAGGCATGAGGCGCTGTTTTCACGGTGATTACCTGTTTGGTTTTCGACCTCGATTTTTCTTTTAAAGATACCGCTACGGGCAATTTGTTTTGCCGGGCCTCCACTTTCAGGTTGCGGTAGCCATGAGCCACGGTAAGCGGCATATCGCTGGCATCCATGGCACGGAACAAGGTCGCCGATACATAAATATTGGGCAGGTACGCATCGGTAACTTTCAGCTTGAGCGAAGCCGATTTGTTCTGTGTCTGGACAAATACATGCTCTATTACCTTATCGCGCTCGATGCTTACCAGCATCCTTCCTTCAAATGGTGTTGTCAGCAGCAGGTTCATGGTCTCACCCGGTGCGTAGCTTTCCTTATCGGCCTTGATGGTCACATTGCCTTCGTTGTTAACTTCAAAAGAAGAGTACTGGGTATCGCCGTAGCCATAGGCATAAAAGGATTGCGCTACATAGCTTTCGCTGCCTGCCCTGGCTACCCGCACTTCGTACTGTCCGCTCCGGTCGGGGACATAGGTGAAGGTGGTATTGTTGCCGGAGCAGGTCACCTGTTGCGTTTGTATTACATTTTCCGTCCATTGCGCCACATATTTATATTTGCCGCCATTTTCCTGGATCACGTTCTGCCATTCTCTCCGTATGATGGAAACCGTTACCGGCTGGGTTTGCACCACTCCTTTACTGTTTAAGGCGACTAGCCCTATGCGCAAGGGTACGCGGGTGCCTACATAATCGTTAAAGTTCCGGATGCCGATAAATACCGGCTGGCTGTACACATTGAAGTGGGCATAGCGATGCACGGGTCTCCCCGTTTCATCGAAGACTGTGGCCCTGATATTGCCTTTCAGCAATCCGGTTTCCTGTAATTCGTCAGACAGGGTAATGGCTTCGGCTGCATGGCCCGCCTTATTGGTCTTGCCGGAACGGAACACCGTGTTGAAGCTAAATTTCTTTTGCACTTCAAAATTATAATCTTCATAACCCTTGGCTTCAAAGGTCGTTTTGTCGATGTTCAACTCCCATTCATAGTTCCGGTTAGCTGCTGGTGTTCCAAAGAGGTTATCCGCCTGTAAGGACGAAGCCACTTCTTCTCCTACCGCGAAGTCCTCCTTATTCAGCTTCAGATCGCTTTTGATGCGATCGGGCATAAAGTCCTCGATGCTGAAATTATAGGTAGCCAGCAATACATCGTTACCTGTAAAAGCCTGCATCACATAGGTGCCGGTCAATGCCGTACGGGGTATATCAAAATCGGTTTCGGTACTGCCTTGCTCGTTCAATATCTTTCTCCGGGTAAGCATTTCCTTGCCATTGGGCATCAGCAGGCGAAGCTTTACCGGCATCTCTCCCGGCAGCCCCCAGCCTTCGTTGCGGACAACGGCGCTGGCATGTATGGTCTCTCCCGGACGGTATAAATTGCGTTCTGCATAGATCCAGGCGTTAAGCCCCGTGGCATTGGTGGTACGGCCGCCTACATCGTAACGCGAGGTCTCTACCCTGCTTTGATCGAACCATATAAAGCTATATTCCTCACCCAGCTTGGCCGATACCATACCAATATTAAAGCCCGGCGCCTTACTTTTTATCTGGTCAAACACCGCTTCCCCGTCGCCATTAGTCTCGGCAGTAAACACCTGCTGGTTGGTCGTGGAGATAAAAGAGACTTTTACATTTTTCAAAGGCGTCGCGTTCCTGATCGAATTGGCGAACACGTACATTTTATCGGCTTCCTGCTTTACAATAAGGCCGATATCGGAAAGCGAAAGTATTTTGCTTTGCTGCACCCACTTCTGCTCTGCAGAGGCGATCGTGATTACATACACGCCGTTATAGCCTTTGAGCTTATCGCTGAAGTCGAGGTGCAGCAATCTTGCAGCGTTGTTTTTGGGCAGTTTGGATACGTCGTAGGTAGTAGTAAACACCGTATCGCCCAGGTTCGTGGTATTATAGCCCTGGTAATTGTGGTAATCATCATTTTCGTCATAGGCATAACCATAGTCTGTGCCGGCACGGAACAGCTGCAGCATATTGTTCTCATACACTTTTACTACCGTAACTTCTACTTTGGGCACATTCACGATATTCATGGCCAGGTTGCGATAGCCTTTGGATGAAAGATACATGCCCTTGCTGTTGATAAAATTGATCGCCGGCTCCAATTCCCCGAAGATAACCTCCTCCGTTTTGGCTTCTTTCATTTTACCGCCGAAAGCACCTTCCAGGTCCGTACCGAGGGTCATCTGGTATGTTTTTGCCGGATCAAAGTCCTTACTGGTAATGGTGAATCCGCTTTCTTCGGCGCTTACCTCAAAGTTGACCGATGGCTCGATCTTTATCTTATTTTTTAACCCTTCTTCCGCCACCGGCTGCGACAGGCTTACGTTCACGATACCTTCGGTGCCCGTATGCTGGGCATCCACTGCCGTAACGGCCAGGGTATAACGCGAGGCAATACCTGTGGAAAAGGCCGTATCCTTTTCTGAACTCACTTTACTGTTGGCAATGGTAATGCCCTTGCCCAAAGCAACGTCCAGCTTGACTTCTTCATCCTTATCGTTTAGCGGCGCAAACTGCACCGATAATGTTTTTCCCGTGCCGCTGCTCAGGGCGTTAAAACTAACGGGATTGCCCGAGGCGCTCAATTTCAGCTTTGAAGAGGCTTCGCTCAGGTTGGTCTCATAATTGAAATCCAGATCAAGCTGTACCATTACATTGGCCGACTCCCGGCCGCGGGTCCAGGAGGTATGCGCCTGCTGTATCCGAAGCGGCGCCGTATGGAAATTCAGCACCTGGCTTTTGGCAAAATGATATTCCTTTTTGCCCTGGATCAATATGTTCCGGGTAAGCGTAGCTTTGTATTCCACACCAGGCCTGAAACCGGCCGCCGGTGAAAAGACAAGTTCGCTGGAGCTGTTCCAGCGAAAGGAGCCGGCCACTTTAGGCTCAAATTCGATGTACTTTACCGTATCCCAGCGGTTAAGCATACTGTCGGGATATAAGTCTTTGTTAAAACGGAACACCAGGTTTTGCTGTTGTTCCACTTCGGTGTCAAAATTCTTGTCGACTACCCGCACTTCGTTACGGTTGCTGCAGGAAGAGAGCCAGAAAACAAGGGCGAAAAGGGGGATAAAAGCAAGCCTCACAAGGCGGGAACCCTTGCAAGGCTTGATATCCCAAAGAAAGGAATTCATAGGAGTGCTATTTTCTATACAAACCTAACGAAAGTTTTGAGATTGTATTATAGCTGCAATAAATATTTTTTTGAACAAAAGTTTCCTGATCAAAGATGTTTTCTTTAAGACCAATAACGGCTTAGTGTTACTACTAATAGCACCAGTACAACGAAAACGACACAGGCCCATTTGAGTAAAGCAACTCCTAATAGCGCTCTTGATCGCAGCCGGGTTATCGCGGGTTCCGGCTCCGTAAATGCCGGTTTAGCTACAGAGTCCGGCAAGCGCGGCTTAGGCAAACAGGAAAGCAAAAGTATATTTTCGGCAATATCCAGCAGCCAGGCAGCAAAAGGCAAAGCGATACACCAACGCAGCAGCAGGTATAAATTGGCCTCATACACAGCAAGAAAGCCGGACGGCCTGTCGTTGCGGAACAGAAACCAGGCGCTGCAGGCCAGGAGTGGGTAAGCAAAGGCCATAAACAGGTAATCGACTTTCAACGACCATTGCAAAGGCTTCAATGACTTTACCGGAAACTGTTTCAGCAATTGCCGGAAGCGGTTATGCGAAAAAGGGAATTGCAGGGCAAAAATCGAAAACAGCTTACCGCCGGGGCCCAGGAAGCCCCGGGAGAGGATACGCAGCATGATACCCCAGAAAATAGTGCCGGATAGCAAAAAGAAGCAAGCCCATTGCAGTACAGGATCGGTGCCGGTGGTCATTAAAAAGCAGGTTCCGATATTCATTGCACCGTGTTTTTAGGATCAGCTAATGCGGCGTCTTTCTTAAGTTGTTCCGCAGTATTCTCCTTGAAGAAATCATCCGCCATCATGCGCTCGAATTTGTATTGCTGCCATTCAAAAGTGATATTGGCTACAGAGAAATCTTCTGTATTGAAGACGATTTTATCTTTTTCATAAATGGAAAAAGTACTGTCTTCCCCAAGACTTACTTTTTTGCCATAGTCAAGCAGCTCCTGCCGTTCTTCTTCGGTCATAATATGACGACTTAAAAAGATAACCGCCGTCAGGGCGCCCCTGAAAAACAATTCGATCTTCTCTTTCGGGCTGAGGTTAAAATTCAGCCAGTTGATATTTCCCGTATCAATACTCCGCACTGTTTTTTTGTACATGTTGTGCTTATTGATAAAATCCCGATCGTAGAAATAACGCATCGTAGAGATCATGGAGCCGGCAAGGGCCAGTTCCGATTTGATGCTTTTATAAGCAGCATCATCTTCATACTCCAGCTTAACCCCGATAGTGGGCTTGGCCGGCACCGGTATTTCGGGGTTGTAAAATACATTAACGGGGAAGTTGGAAATAAGACCGCCATCCACAAAGAGGGAATAATTGTTCTCGGCGCTAAACTCCTTCCGGATATCCATCCTATCGGACCATTCCTGCCTGATCTGCTCCAATTGACCCGCCGGAATAACCACTTTCAATGGTTTGAAGAAAAAAGGGATCGACATAGAAGCCCTTACATACATAGCAGGCGAAATACTGTAATCGGAGCCCCAATACATACCATGCATAGCAGGAAACTCTACTTTGATCTCGTTGGTAATATCGGCGCTCACAATCACGATCTGCTTCACCGGCTTTTCGTGGTAATAATTCTCTACTCTTTTCTCCAGGCTTTGAAGCACTGCAAGCTGGGGCCCCGTACTTTCCGGCAAGGGAGTTGCTGTCCTGGTCAAAGGCATACCTGCACTGGCCTGTACCGATTTTATCTCTTCCTTTACGGCAGAAATGCTGTATTTAGGATCTTCAATTTTTTGCTGTAAAGAACTGCCGACTTTAACAGTTTCGACCGGTACCTTTGGGACTGTTGTATCTCCTGTGGCTACCGTCGCTTTACCAGGACATTTATCATATTCGTAGCGCAGCCAGGTTCCTTCTTTTTCCAGCTTGGCCTTTAGGTCGGTTACGCTGTAAATGCCATTATCTTCCATACATCCAGCTATCCATTGTTCAAAATCATCGCCCGGATTGATACCCAGCTTTTCGGCAAAAAGATACAGCATGCGGCCGCGCACCAGTTGCGCCGCCAGGAAGCACAAAGCGGCAAAAAGCAATCCCCCCGAAACAATACTGCCCCATTTACTGATACCGTGTATCCAGCCCGAACCACCTTCCAGGAAAACGTTCCCGATCATAAAGAAAAGCAAGGCCAGCAAATTGACCACAAACAGAATACCATAAAACCTGAATTTCTTAACATATTTCTTGAGGTTGGCAAACCGTACCTTACCCGTGAAAGCATTCAGGATAAGATCTTTCCACCATTTATGGCCATCCACTATTTCGGCAAGGTCCTTGGCCGACAGGTATTCCAGGAGCTTTTCGGAACGGGTTTCGTAGTAGTTTTCCGGGCTTTTGCCTTTATAGTCGGGGTCCTGGCCCATGATCACAGCCTCCCGCTTGGTGTACACACAGTGCAGGAGCATGCTGTTAATGGCCCCGGCGCTGGTACCGGCCGTACTCATAAAAGAGTTGCCCATCTTTTCCAGGATATAAGTATAACCTGCCAGGGCGATACCATGCACCCCACCTCCTTCAAGCACCAGGTCTACATAACGGCGCGGCGCCGTATCCAACACGCCTTTTGCCCGCAATTCCTCTTCCGTGATAGCAGGATTGTCAGCAACATCGGAAATATAAAGCCCTTCGGGAAACTTACGTTCCAGGAAATCCAGCAAAGGCTTTACCGCACCGCTGAAATCGGATACCTTCATTTTGGTTTGGGACATGGTTTAGGTTTTGCCAGCTAGGGTTTATGGGGCCGCGTTCAATAGGGAAGTTAAGGAAAATAAGGGAGGGTTGTGTTTCTCTAAAAAATTTGGCAATTTGGTAGCAGTTTAACCTCATATTTAAGCGTCTAAATATGACTAATTCTGAATAACAAATATTTAATCAAAACATACAGTAAATTCTTTCTGAATTTAAGTTGATTTGTTCAATTACAACTTAGTTGTACTCCACTTTTAAAGATGTTGTTTTTATCGTTTACTCACGATAAATACTCAAAGAAACAACGCATTACGCAGTAGTTTATTCGCTGATTTCAGGGTAATTTTAATCATTGAAATCAGCGAATAACATATTGAAATTCAATAGCTTACTGCAAGTTTCTGAGTACTTCTCAGACACGCAGAAGTGTGTTGAATATATCAAACAAGTACGCTGGTCATCAGGAGTTCAATGTTGCTTTTGTGGATGTAAAAAGGTCTATGAATTAAAAGGAAAGAATAAGCGTTTTAAGTGTTCTTTTTGCAAAAAGCAGTTCTCAGTTATTAAAGGAACCATCTTTGAAAATAGTCCTCTCCCTCTTCAAAAATGGTTTGTTGCAATCTACCTTCTTATATCACGAAAGAAAGGTATAAGCTCAGTTCAATTATCAAAAGATATTGGGGTTACGATCAAAACAGCGTGGTTCATGTTGCATCGCATTCGTTATATGCTGAAAGAACGTACTCTAAAAGAAAAGTTGAAAGACTACGTGCAGATCGATGAAACTTTCATTGGTGGCAAAAATAAAAACAGGCATTGGGACAAAAAAGTAAAGAATAGCCAGGGCCGTAGTTTCAAAGATAAAACTCCAGTATTAGGATTGCTGGAACAAGAACTATCTTATACGATTGAACGTCCACATAAGGTAATACCATCAAGAACCGTCTTTGAAAAGGTGATCGTTAAGCCAGGTCGTTTGGTAACTAAAGTAGTACGTAATACACAGGCAGGAACTCTAAAGCCAATAATTTATCAAATGGTAGAACGTGGCACTACTTTGATTACGGACGAGTGGAAGGCATACAACGGACTGGATGGTATCTATGACCATCACATCGTTAATCATCTGAAGAAGCAGTATGTAAGCGAGAGCGGTTTAAGCTCTAACGGTGTTGAGAATGCGTGGTCAATACTCAAGCGCTCTATAATAGGAGCATATCATAATGTGACACGTAAGCATCTTCATCGCTACACGGCAGAGTTTACTTTCAGGTACAACAATCGCTCTCTTAATGCAGAAGACCTTCTTAAAAAGTCTATGACTAATCTGGGAAGAAGATTAAGTTGGAATCAGCTTACTCATAAAGCGGCATAGGTTGTTAGATAAGAAAGCTACTTTTTGAGTTTGATTTCGTATTTGATTGTTGAGGAAGTTTATAGCAAAATCACGCTATGGAACAAAACAATGAATTAATCAACAAGGAAGTGGGACAACTACAACATAACATTAATCAATTGATTTCTAACTTCGAAGAGAAATGGAAAGCAACAGGAGTTACCGTTGCTTTAGATTGTTTAGGAGGTCCTTATTATAATTCTCAATGTAAAGATAGAGTACAAGTTACTGGTCTGCTTTTTTGTGCACCTTTTGATGAAGAAGAGATGGCAAATCAATGTCGTTTGCTTGCAGAAACTCTGGAGAAGGCACAAAAGAAAGATTGTGAGGTATAAATTCATTACTGTCGCTGCTATCAAGAACAGCATATATAATCCATCCTTTTTCTTTAGCAACAAGTTTTGATAATTCGTCTTTATCTCCTTTGGTTTTAAAATAAGACATCATAAATTCAGGTAACGCATCTTTAAACTGTGGACCAGCTACAAAGTCTTTCACTTTTTGATTTTTAGGAAGCATTTTCTTACCTCTAAAGTTTTCAGTTAATATATCTATTGCTTCTTGTTGTACATCATTAGTCATAAAATAAGGCTTGCTTTTTAAATAGTGCAAGCCTTACAAATATAAGTCATTTAAATCTTAGGAAGATATTTTGAATGGTCAGTTTCTTTCGATGCTTCTTTATGACCTGGCATTTCCCATTTCTTATTTATCAACTGTTTTGTATTATCAGCAATATCACATATCACAGGTATTATTGCTCCACAGAAATAAAAGATAGCTCCCGATACGATAGCATAGATGATTAATCCCATCTGTTGGGTATTACTGATATACTGATCATATACTTTCAGCATAAAGACGATAAATAGAAAGCCAGCAAGGGCAATGAAGAAAGTGAGAATACCTATTGAACTTAGGATTCTGGAACAGACACGTAATGTTCTGTAGGAAGTTGGCGTTTTGTTCATTTTGTGGTAGTTTATGAGCGGTTATAAAAAATTGAGCGTAACTGAAATTCTCTTGCCGCTCAAGGCCTACCACGGCCTGCTACACAAAAGACACAGCTACGCCCTTACGGACGTATCCTAGTCTAATACTTGTGTAGCCTTTCATCTGTGGTAGTTTAGAGCGGCAGCATTGTATTAGAATACAAAGTATGTTGAGTTTGTTATTATCTTATAGGCAAAGCATGTTTGAATTAAGGCGTAAAGATACCTTACTTTTTCAGAAGAAGAAACGGGAGAATATTGAAAGCAAAACCTTTTTGCTGTTTCAGATCGTTTTGAAGATTGGGAATTTTATCAAAAATTAGAAACAATGAATGCAGAAGTAACTTTTGAGGAATATATAGAGCAATTCAAAGTAATGCTCGTAAGGAGATATAATTGGTCTGTTACCAAGGCAAGTGGATATAATCCACTTGCACTTGATGAGACCTACAAAGCAGGACTATCAGTGCGTGATGCCTACTTTAAAATTTTCAATGTTGAACAGGATTTGTCTCAATTTGATGGGATTGTTCATCAAGAATAACTATGCTACCTGCTGGAGATTAATCCAATAACGACCATCTGAGGGTGTGACTATTATAGAATATTTTTTGCTGGTAGCTATTGCAGCATTAGTTGCTAATAGACGAACATGATCTCCGGTGTCATTGCTGAGAAGATTGTACTCACCAGGTGGTAAATGATATTCAATTCCAGAATCGCTAATAATCGTTCTAGTAAAGCCAGCTAATGCCATCTCATTATGAAGTGTTTCGTAATCATCAGAATCGGCATCGTGCAATTCTACTCTTGTTGTAAATCTAGTCATAATCTAAAATCCCTGATTTTATGGGACATTAAATAATGATCAATTACCATGCAAAGCTTACAAATGTGAAAAATTGACTAAAGTCAATAGAATGCGCTGATAATGAACGATAATATATCAGTACAATGGATAACAAACTGAAATATATTCATGAAATCTGTCATTCTATCACAGTATTTAACACTTTGTTAAAAGGTTAATCAAGTATAAAATTGCCAAAAATTTAATAGAAAGTATTTACAGGGTCGCTGCATACCGCGTATCCATAGCGCAATTCCGGGAGCTACCCATCCGCTCACCACTTATTCATTTTTGGCTGTATTTACTTTTGTTTTGAAGATAGGAATGCTGAAGGTGAGCGAGGCAAAATCATCGACACCGAAAACTCGTTTTGTAATTTGGCTTTTGTCAGTAGTCGCTAGATAATCCTGGTCTTGGTAGCCATCTGCCAACCTCTTGACATATCCTGCAGCACATCCATAACTCAGTACCAGGCGACCGTTCCTGCCTACGATTAAGCTTACCCCACCCAGGTAACGCAACGCAGGGTCAGGGCCCACAGAGACGCCCACGCCAAGGCTGGCGCTTACATTTATCCAGGGATGGATCCTGGTATAGAAATGCATCAATGCAGATATGCCAAAATCGGCTCTACCATTATTTTGAGTAATGATCTTATTGCGCCTGTTGTAGACCAGTGAATCGCCGCCATAAGCAGTCTTAAGAACGGAACTGTCCGGCTTTAGCATGAACTGATCATCGCGCAGGCCTGTAACAAATAACCCGGAACTTACGTCTACTTTAAAGCCGCCTACTAGTGGCACAGAAATGGGCTGGTGGCTAACAACTGCAGAAGAGCTCATACCTGGTCGCGGAACAATACTAAGATCGAATATATACTCATCGACATCTTCCAGTTGAGGAATTACATACTGGAAATAAGTTGCGGCCCTATAAAATGAATTATAGTCAATTAAAATGGCGGACACTTTTTCTTTGATCTGGTCGATAGAATCGGCCAAAGGCTTTATGTTATAGACACATTGTAGTTGTCGTATAATACAGGACTCTGTCGATTCCTTAACCCCTTGTCCCCATTTTTGCCGGAAGAAGGTATCTACCGCTGCTTTCGTTGTCTGTATTGCTGCGCAGATATCGTCACAATCCCGGAGCTGCGACAATATCTTTTTCTGCAACTGAATCTGGTTGCCCAAAGCGTAAACATCGGCAATGAGCTGTATGCAACCGGGAACGACATCTGGTGATCCGCTACTCTCCATTTTTCCTCCACCGGTTGGGATTTTGGGGATAACATTGAATAGGCCGGCAATCTGCGCCAGCAAAGCCGAATCCACATAATTCGCTGTTCTGTGACTCACGTTGACACTATCCCGGAATGGATTGATGTCGTTTACCTCCAGGATAAACGGCTTACCTACTCTATTGTATTTATCTCCTGTACTGATCTTTTTTTTCCGATAATCATACACCATCCTGGGCGGTAAAGAATCGCATGGCTGACACTGGTTATTATTCGACAAATTAGGTGCTAATATATTCAGCGTAGATGCCGGCAGCCTGAACGTTGCGGTTTCTTGCTCTTTTGCGCCAGCATCTTTATTGATCCGGGGTATTTTATACCTGTTCTTTTTGTCTTTGCCTTTTTCTATAACTACAAAATCCATTGTCCCTAAATTGGCAGTATCGGCTGTCAGATCAAAGACCAGGTCTTTCCCCTCTATTTTTCCTTTAATATCTGCTATTTTATCTTTAGGATCCCCCTTCTGTATCACAACATTATCTTTTTCGGTTGCTGGAAAATCGGAAATTACAAACACTATTTTTTCATCAAGCTCTTCCGTTCCAGGATTGTCGCTGTTAAGCCTGGTAAATATTTCATCCAGTGTCGTCTCCTTTTGGCCCCATACCGTATTTAACGTGGCACATAGCATTGTTAGTAGTATTAAGTATTTCATTGTTTTGTTCTTTTAAGGTTTCCGTAGTTAATTATTTTATCGATTGGGATAGCGTAGCTGTACTGGTCGTTAGACCCCACAATAATGCCTATGATTTGTCCTTCATACAGGACCGGGCTGCCGGAATCGCCGGGGCAACTCATTTTTTCCAATTCCAAAAGCTCAACCATGGCATTACTAATATTGCCAGGCCCTGTAAAATCCATATTGACATCCACATTGATTATTCGCCCTGTTCTCACACCGCTTCTGGCACCATACATTTTTACCTCTTTATTTTTATAAAACGGTTTTCTGAAAACATCTAAAAATCCAGTTATCTGAGTGTCATCCTTAAACCGGTTCACGAACCCTGTATGCTTGTCGAGGCGTACAAATGCCACGTCATGAAATTGAGAAAACCGCCCCATGACCATGCTTCCCTTGATATTTTTCTCATCTTCCATATAAAACCAAGCAGGGGATACGACTTTTATTCCGGCAGAAGGGTTTTCATAACTTCGAATATTTTGTTTCAATAATTCCATAGCCACTACATGATAGTTGGTAACTATATACCAGGTACCAGGCATTGATGCGCTTTCTGCCACAAATGAAATAGTTCCGGCATCACTTTCTCTTAATGCGGATACACTACCTCCTATTTTTCTCGGGCTGGACACTCCAGGATATTCCCAACCCGTACAAACCATATCCAATGCGGCCTTGGGCATCTCTACAACATCGGTAAGTATCCTGATGCCTTTAAAGACTACTGCTGCCGGCAATCGTTCTCCTACTTCCAAATCCACTTCCTTCCTTTTGGCCGACACCTGAAAAATCAGGTAGCTGCCGGCAATGGTGATATTGTTTTGTTTTTTGTCTCCGATTCTCAATCCGGTCAGATAAGGATACCTGAATTTATAGAACACAGCAAAATGACGCTTCAGGTTATTGTAGAGTATTGCTTTCAAGTCTTCGCTATCAGGAGCCGACCAATCCTTATCCAATTCAAAAGCGGTCTCCTCTATTCCTCCACTCCAGTAGTAGCAGCCATCATCGGTACAATGATACCATAGGGCATTACCATCAATTTCGGTACCTGCTAATACATCATCTATATCCAGCGTAGTTCCCGGCGGCCGGAAAAAGGGTATGGGGGCACTCGTTTTCGGGTATCCCGATCTTGCATTCAGAAATTTATTGACGGTTACTTTCATTATCCAACAGGTTTTATGTCAGGACCGGACTTATTATCTTTCGCCTCCGTAGTATTGGTGGGGGAATTAGTGGTCACCGCTGTCCTGAGCTTGATTATTTTATTCAACAAGTCGAACCAAAAAGGTGCCCCGAGCGAGAGTGCTAATGCTGTGAGCAGCCAGCCCAATATTCTCACCAATCCCTCTTTTTGATAAGGGTTTCCTTCGCAATGGTACTTTGCCTGATACCGTTTCAATTGTGTATGGGTACTATCTTTGGCCGCACTATCCAAGCAATTACACGTAACAAGCGCCTTTACACTATCATACCGCCGGCAACTGTCTTTGTCGGACCAGCCTAATCCCAGAATGCTGTTCACCTTGTCTATATCACCTCTGACTATTTTGGTCGCGTCGTCCAACTCTTTATTGCTCCAGCTAACCCATATCGTATCTTTTATGAGCTTTATCGTATCTATCCTACTGGTTGCAGAGTCAACAAATGTTCGATAAATAGTATCCGGGTGTGTTGTAGCGGCCATCTTGGCCACCATACTATCGTATTTAGGTGTGGTATTAATAGCAAGTGCTACCAGGTCTTTACGCGCATCGTCGTCATGGGCCAGCAAATTGGCGATCGCAATGCTGTCGACGTTAAAAGTGATGGCTATCGCAAATCCGATAACGAGCAGTATAACCTGGGTTTGTCTTTTGAACCATTCCGACGACATGTTCACGGTTCCATTAAACCAGTTTTCTACCAACGCCCTGAACCGGTCTATGTCTTTTTGAGCATTGATATAAAGTTGTTGTAATTGCGATAGTGTTTCCACTGGTAACTCAACCTCTTCTACTGTACTACCGGCACGAACCTCTATCTTTTTCTTCACGAACAATGTTTCGTATATCGCATTCATTTGTGGTTCGGTGGCATTATACGCCACGCCACGCAGCATCTCAATAATGACCTGTGCGAAAGTAGCTGCGCTGAGATAGGAAACTTTATTTCTCCAGGTGCTGGAAGTCAGGTATTTTATCGTTGGATATTGATAAAATACCTTTGTCAAAGCAGCCGTTTTAAAAGGCATAAAAAAATGACACAGGTTATTCCAGACATGTTCCAGAAACCGGACAACACTATTTTGCTCCTTGTTGCTTCGGTCTTCCAACAGAATCCTGACTGCCTTGAGTAGCATTCTAGCCCTCAGGTCCAGAAGCTGTGCAATGATCTCCTGGATAATAGTGGCCAGTAAGCTGTACAACAGATATACGAATACCAGGCCTAGGACAATGTCCAACGCTATATTCCCAAACATAAAATTTGATTTAAAGTAGCCAGATCAGGCAGTACGTAAAGAGATAGATTTTATCTGCAAAGGAGATCTTACAACCCAAATTCACCGGTTTCCAGGTATTCAGCTTTGATCAGGCACCAGAAGTCTTCGGCGATACCTGCTTGTATATATTGGTAAGGGATCCAGCCATATCCTTGCTCTCCCCATTCCTCGCCCCAGGAATTCCGTATTTTAACAGCGCCGGTAGTTTTCTCGTTGGTCAAGGGGTTGATGATAATTTTACTGTTATCATAGCCTACAGCCATTACTGCGTGTCCGCCCAATACCTTTTCTGCTGCCGATGGGAAAGGGATACATCCAGAAATGGAAGTACTGGAATGGCTTAAAGAAGTATAACAAGTGAACCCGAACATCGCAGGGATACCTGCAGCAAGCTGCTGTTTCAGACCGTTCAGTATCTCTTCCCGGGTAGCGCCTGGCGGGTCAAGCCTGAAATAGTTAAGCCCTTGAAAATTTTGGGCGTAGGAGTATAAAAAAGCAGAAGGCTCTATATCATACCTGGAGATATCGTAGGGCCATACTTTTTCCGGCGGTAAACCAAAGATGGTTATGGCTCCCATCGTTGAACGCAGATAAGCCCCAGTGTCACCGGTCCACCCTAAAAGGTTTCTCGTTACTTTATAGAGAAAAAGTCTGGAGGCATCCATGTAATTACCAAACGCCCTTCTCTCAAAATATTCTACCATACCTACTCCGGCTTGTGCTGTACAGGAACCCAGGGCCCCTTGTTGTTCTATAGGAGAGCACCATGCAGACAGATCAATATATTCAGGGATCTTCATTTTGGTACTGTCTTTAATACCGGCTTTTGCAATCATTGCCTTCACCGTCAGTGTATCGCCGTCTTGTTTTTGCGCTTCGGTTAAATGGTCTGTAGCTCTTGTAAAGTCCCGGATATCGGGTCTTTCTTTCAGCCAGCCTAATCCTAATGTTATTTCCATAGTTGTTTTATTTGGCCTACTCTTTGTTCCCTTTTCGGCTTCCGGGTGCTTACTTTTTTTCCGGGTTGTTCAGCATAATTCCCGGTACAAAAGTAGTAGTGCCTGGAGGGCCAAAACAAGGCTTCATTTACTGATTTATAATACGTAAATATCAAGCAAGCCTGTCCGTAGAAATACGGAAAACAAGACGAAGCATTTCGGAAACTCATCCATTAAGCAAAACACAATACAATGAATATCAAGCAAATATAAAAATTAAGAAAAAATACAACATCAACTCGAAATTGCTTGCACACTATTCCAATTCTACTTTCAGCTTCATAATTATACATTCAATTTTTAATTTTAATGCTATGACAAAAAATGCTAATTTGCTTTCACATGCTATCGATGTGAACTTTCCCATGACTGTGATTTCTAAAGGAGCAACACCTTATACTACGGTAACGCCAAGCGACCTGGAAATAATGCAGGAAATCATCTACCGGCATTCTATTTCTTTATCTACATTCAATTCCTTGGTTTATTCGTTTTTTGCAATGTTGCCCAAAGACCTTTCACCAACTGTTAAAACAGCCGAAGCGGTACAGCAGAGTCTGGAGCAATACGGTATTGAAGACAGAGTGAATATTGAGGTGACGGAAGTCAAAACTAATTCAGACCTGATTTTTACGCCAACCATTACTTATGGATTGCCGGAGGTCTCCAGTTACTCTGTAGGATTGCTGAAAGGGCTTTGCTGTATTTTCCCAGGATGTAAATTCAAATTTTATAAAGCCCATAAATATTTTGCCGGACAAAACCTGAAGAATACTATTGTATTTGCAGTCGAGCTTAATGATATCCAGGTTTATCTTGGCGATCTTTCAGAAATGCATCCTTAAATACACAACAAGTAAACAATGCTGCTTCTATCTATCCTATCTCCATTATTTCCTTTGTTTACCGGTTGGAAAAACAAAAGGTCTTATATGTGGATTTATGCGTTGCTGGGTATCGGGACCGATTTGGCGGTATACCTTAGTAAGCACTATTTTCATACGAGTTATTACTGGATGGGAAATCTATTTCTGTTGTCTGAATTTTTACTGATCAGTTTTTATTTCAGGAGCAAAATTTTCAAAAGCAGCCTTGTATTTCTTGGTGTCAATATGGGCATCTGCATCTTTTACATTTTGTATATGTTATTGTCCACATCTTATGCCGATAGATTTAATTATACTGCAAGCAGTTTATTCAACCTGTATTATATACTGCTTACCATAGCTGGTTTTTATGTACTGATTAAAGAAGCGAAACTATTGCCAGCAGAACGATCCTCTTTTTTTTGGGTAAATACAGCACTATTGGTGTACTCTGCTGGTAATTTTTTCATCTTTTTACTGCGCAACAAAATAAATCACACTAATCCGGAAATCATGCTGATACTTTGGAGTGCTATTTTCCTTTCGCTCAACATTGCTAAAAACCTTCTATTAGGCATTGCCTTCCTCCAGCAGAAATCATCTCGTACACCCTTAAACTTTTCTGGGAAATGAAGAAAAAAATCATGGTAACATTGCTGTCTATACTTTGTATGTCCGGCATCAGCAAGGGCCAGGACAGCTGTAAAAATTCTGGTACACCCGACAGTGAACTGGATTGCCAACGTTCTGAAGACCGGTTAAAACTGGTGATGAATCATTGCTTGAGCGAAGAAGCTTTTAGAAAAATGGTACCTGATAGCACATACTTCAGAGCCGTCACCAGGAAGGACATTCGGAAAATAACCGGAACGCGGATTTTTAGATTCCGGAAAAGTTGCAATGCATATAAATTAAGATTAAAACACACAAGTACAGATCCTAAGGAATATATTCAAATAGAACTGGCGACTATCCCTAAGCAATTTTATGCGGGTTCATACAATCTCGGCTTATTCAGAGGTATTTTTAGAAAATACAAACACGTAAGACAATTACAATTTTACCTTGGAACAAAACCGTCTAACATTAAGGAATCCTTCCCTTTCAAAGTGATTTATTATCAATCCGGTAAGGAGTATACCGCCTATTATGACTTTAGCCAAGAGGACCCTGATAAACAAAAATAATGCGAAACCCAAAACCACTTTGTTATGAACAACGGTAACACAGCAAACACCTTACAAGAATGTAAACCTTCGGGAACCCCTAATACAGAATTGGATTGCAGACTAGAAAAAGATCGTGCAATGCTGGTCATGAATCATTGTGTTAGTCCTGAGCAGTTTTTCCAATTGGTGCAAGATCAAAGCAGGTCACAATTAATAGACAAGCTGTCGATGCTCCGGTTACTGCAGGATTCGGGAACATGGCGTGATTGTAAATCTTTTTGGGTAAAACTAGATACGGATCATGTAACTCCCGGCGATTTTATAAGTATCGAATTAGCATCTCCAATAGTACCAAACTATTATTCATACGGTTTCTTTCGTGGCCTTTTTGAAAAATTTCCCGACACCGTACTCTTTGACTTCTACTTAGGAATCAGAGATAATAAGAAACAATGTTATCCTTTTAAACTTATTTATTTCAATAGTTTGGGAAAGTTGCAGACCGCTTATTTCGATTTCAGTCAAGAAGAACCGGAGAAACCCGATGCCACTAATTAAACTCATTTCAATACTAAGCCCTCTTATCCCGCTTATTTTCGGACACAAAAATAGAGGTTCGTTTTTGTGGTGGTATGCCTTTGCCAGCTTGGGTACGGAACTGGCTACGTACCTGATCAGGGCCTTTATTAATCCTAAAAGCTCATTGGCGGGGAATATTTTCGAGCTTATTGAGTTCACACTCATTTTGCTGTATTTCAGGAATAAAGTATCCTTAAAAGATACTTTATTCTATTTGCTGCTTGGTAGTGGAGCCATCTTTTTTATCCTGACCACAACCAATAAAGGTTGGTATAAATTGAACAGAGAAGGCATAAGCACATTATTACTTGTCTACATTGTATTGAGCATTTCGGGTTTTTATACTATGCTCCGGCAACAAAAAATACTTTTCCTCGAAAAATCTTCTTTCTTCTGGTCCAATGTCGCTATTCTGATTTATGCTGCAGGCGCTTTTTTCCTGTTCCTCTCAACCAGCCATATTAAAAATTCGGCAGACCGACTGGCTTTAACACAACTCTGGAATACACTCTTTCTCTCCCTCAACATTTTGAAAAACATATTATTAGGTATAGCTTTATCTAAAAAAGAAGAAAGTTGAATACGGTAACGATAGTGATCCTGGGTGTATCGGCCATGCTGCTGATGGCAATGGGGGTTATTATGTTTGTAGTATTGTACCAGCGCCGCGTGATCCAGAGCCAGATCGAAATAGAGAAGATCAACCGGGACAAGCAACAGGAAATGATGAATGCTTCGATTCAGAGCGAAGAACAGGAACGCATGCGTATTGCAGCGGAACTGCACGACGATGTCGCTCCTACCCTGGCTTCTGTAAAGCTGTATCTTTCCACCGCGCTTTTAAAGGATGCCGAAGCCGACCGGAATAACCTGATGCTGCAATCCAAATCTCTGCTGGACGAAAGCCTGCAAAAGATCAGGGATATTGCCCATAAGCTGCAACCCTCCACCTTACATTACCTGGGACTGCAAGTCTCGTTGCAGGCCCTGGCCGAGATGCTGAACAATTCGGGCAGTATGGCGGTAAACTATACAACGCAACAAAACCTGCCCCGCTTCGGTGAAAGCATTGAGTTGTCCCTGTATCGCATTACCCAGGAGCTGGCCAACAACATTATCAAACATGCTCATGCGCGATCCCTGACCATTGAAACCAGGACCAGGAATGCTATGATCCTGCTTACCATCAGCCATGACGGCATTGGTATCACCCAGCCATTGTACGAAGAGCTGGTCTATAAAAAAGGAGCAATCGGCTTAAAAAACATCGTTACCCGGCTAAAATCCATAGAAGGTGTTATACATTTTGAACAAGTATCCGTAAGTTTGTTTACGATTACTATCCAAGCACCTATAAAGGAGGTTTTTTAATCACCTGTAACTATGGCTATCATATCTTATATCATCGCAGATGATCATAAAATTTTCAGGCAAGGCCTTAAAATAAGCCTTGTAGATGATCATAAACTAAAATGCATAGGCGAGGCGGGCAATGGCCAGGAGTTGCTCGACATGCTCCAAACCAAAAAAGCCGATGTGGTACTCCTCGACCTCAAAATGCCCGAGATGGATGGCATGGAAACGCTGAAACCATTGAAGGAACAATACCCCGACCTGAAAATCGTAGTACTCACGATGTTCGATGAAGAGCATTTTATCCTGCACATGATGGAATCTGGCGCTAATGGCTATTTGCTCAAAAATGCGGAACCGCAGGAGATCAAGACTGCGATCCATTCTGTATATGAGAACGAATATTATTTTAACGACCTGGTCAATACCACGCTGCTGCGCAAAGTAGTACAGCAAAAGAAAGCGCCGCGCTTTAAGGAAGAAATAAAACTGAACGAGCGTGAAACGGAAATATTACAATTGATCTGCCAGGAATATACAGCAGCCGAAATAGGACAAAAGGTATTCCTGAGCACCCGCACGGTTGAAGGCATACGCTCTTCCCTGCTCGAAAAAATAGGTGTGCGGAATACGGCCGGGCTGGTAATGTATGCCGTAAAGAATGGCATCGTAGCCTGATCTCTTTTTATACCAAAACCAATTACATTTTGATTACGGTACCTCAACTTATTGACCAACTGGCATTGCAACCTCACCCGGAGGGCGGCTACTTTAAGGAAACCTATCGTTCGGATGGCGCTATCGAAGGAAATATTGCCAGCGCTTTTCCAGCAGGAAGACAGTACAGTACCGGGATCTATTTCCTGCTCAGCGGCACCGACTTTTCCGCTTTCCACCGCATCCAAAGCGATGAACTCTGGCACTTTTACGAAGGCGGCCCCTTGCATATTTTTGTTCTTAACGAGCAGGCCGGGCTTGAGGTAATCACCCTGGGGCGCGATATTGCCAAAGGTGAGGTGTTCCAGGCCGTAGTCAAGGCGGGGCAATGGTTTGCTTCGGCGCCGGTACAGCAGGACAGCTTTTCGCTTGTAGGCTGCACGGTAGCGCCGGGCTTCGATTTCAGGGATTTTGATATGGCCCGTCGGCAAGACTTGGTTACAGCATTTCCACAACACAGGGCTTTGATCGAAAGGCTTACCCGCGTAGCATAAGATTATGCGTTTGCTTTACGCCCCTTCAGCAGATAAAGCTGTACCACCAATGCCATAAGCAGGAACATGGCAATTAGCTGGTGCAATTCGGCCAGTGTTTCAAAGATACCCCAGCGGTTGGGCACGATATGCACACTCATCAATACGGTACAGATACCCAATATAACCTGAAGCAATACTAAGGTAATGGGCTGCCAGCGGTACTTTTTAAAAGCAGGACTGGCATCTTTCATTCTGAAAGACATTACGGCAGCCGCAGCAATTAACAAGGCCAATAAATAGGCTATACCCCGGTGTATAAAATGGACCGTGATCTTATTTTCCAATAAGGGATGCCCCGACACGGCTTTCCCCATGCCCTCCGGTATCCAGCTCCCATTGATCGTAGGCCAGGTAGCGGCAGCCGTAGCCGCTTTATGACCGGCCATAAGCGCACCATATACCAATTGCAGCAACAGTAAACAGAAGATAAAAATATAGAGGTTGCCCAAGGCAGGGTTATTTACTTTTTGCCCCGTAGGTATCAGCAATTGCAACGCAAACCAAAGTACATAGCAAGCCAGCAACATCGCCAGCACAAAGTGTATGGCCAGCTTGGTGGGCCTTACATAGATGGCGTCGCCTACGAGACCGCTTTTCACCATGATCCAGCCTACAGCCCCCTGCAAAGCGCCCAATACGAATAAAGCTACCAAAGGCATGACCATATCCCGGTTGAAATATTTTTTTGCCAGGAAATAAATAAACGGGATAGCAAACACCACGCCAATAAGCCTGGCCCAGAAGCGGTGAAACCATTCCCAGAAAAAGATGGCTTTAAAATCGCCAAGGGTAAAATCGCTGTTAAGGTAACGGTATTGAGGGGAAGCCTGGTAACGGGCAAATTCCTGTACCCAAGCATCGTGGCTCAAAGGAGGAAGGCTGCCGGTAACCACATCCCATTCCGTGATCGACAGGCCGGAGCCGGTCAACCGCGTAACACCACCCAATAAGGTCTGGACAATAATCATCATCACGCCCGTGATCAGCCATAAGGCTACCATTTTCTGCCTGCGCAGGCTTAAAGCCTGATCGGACAGTGTCTTGATTGCTGAAGTATCCAATTGCTGCAATTTTTGCGCAAAGGTAAGCCCTGTGGCCGGAAACAACTGAGGCATTTACCGAAGTAAATGCCTCATTAACCTATTATTTGAGAAACCGGATACCCGGAGCACTGCTACCAGCTATCTTTCCCGATAAGATAGCCTATAGAGATGCCCATACCCCAGTTCTTTACTTTATAATTATCAGTATTGGCCGGATCCTGGTTCAACAGGCCATAAGAGAAAGTGCCGCGAAAGTAGAGTCCCACATTGGATTCGTACCCGATACAAGCATTAAGACCAAAATCCCAGTTGCGTATATCATCTTTAAAAGCCTGATCGCCTATTTTCAGGTCCGTATTGCTTTTCCGTATCGTATAATTCGAAACCTTATGGCTTGCGGAATCGTATATAATGAAAGGAACCTGGAGCGCCCTGTTGCCGGAAAAGGAATAATTGACATAAGGACCGATGCCGGCCATAAACCGGCCCGAGCCTTCGAACCCGGATTTATACATCAGGTACACAGGCAATCTTAAGCTGTGGATACGGTCGTAGCGGACCGTAGAAGGCGTGCCTAACTGGTAAGCAGATAAGTCGACCTCGTTGGCATATTTTATGTTATTGTAGTAATAAAAAATACCTGCCTGCAGGTACATTTTTTTGTGCAGCTTCAAGTCTCCCATTACGCCACCAAAGGCACCGGGAGAAAGTTTGCTGGTTTCGGTGGAACCGAGCGGAATATCAGCGATCTTTGTTTTCGTATTTTGCATGGCCATGTTCAAACCGGCTTCGGGTGCGAACTTTATTTGTGCAAAAGTTGTTGTAGTCAAAAGTGTTAGCGATAGGGAGGTAAGTATCTTGTTCATTAAAAAAATGATGCTAATGGTTGATACAAAAATAGAATTTAAGATGAGATTAACACTCTTTTTGTTTGTTATTATACTATTACCTGCCTGTAAAGGCAGCGCGCAAGACCAAATTATGCAGGAAAATCATAAAAACAACCCCTATTATTCCCGTACCGATACGGCCCATCTTAATGTTGCCAACAGCGAATGGAAGAAGATCCTCCCGGCCGACTTGTATGCTGTAGCCCGGGAACAGGCTACAGAAAGGGCTTTTACCGGCAAATACTGGGACAGCGATACCAGGGGTACCTATTATTGTGCCGTTTGTGGTAATATACTCTTCAAATCTGATGCCAAATTTGCCAGTAGTTGCGGTTGGCCTAGTTTTTTTGAAGCTATCAGGCCCAACAGCGTCATTTATAAAGACGATAACTCTTATGGCATGCACCGGGTAGAAGTGGAGTGCGGCCGCTGCAATTCCCACCTGGGGCATATCTTTGACGATGGCCCGCCGCCCACCCATAAAAGATTTTGTATGAATTCCGTTTCCCTGGATTTCGAACCTGATGCCCCAAAAGCAAAATAAACCGGGAATAAGCTATTTTGTGCCCCCTAAACTATTCCTATGGTGAATCGTGTAGCGATGCTATGTACTTCAAGTTGGTTATGCTTAAGCATGGTTCACGTAACATATGCACAGCAGAGTAAGTCCAGGGAGAAGCTACCGGATACCGATACTGCTTATGTGAAGCCCTACGACAATGAAATTACGGCCCGTATATTTCTTTCCCAGAAATATACGGGCCTCAGGGTACCGGGAACCAGTACCATCCCCGATTTCAGGTACCGGCCCAATACAACCCTGAACCTGGGTATCGGCGCTACCTACCGCTCGCTTTCGCTGAACCTCGCCTATGGCTTCCCGGCGCTTAATGGCAATAGCTCGGAAAAAGGAAAGACCCGCTACCTGGATATGCAGGCGCATCTCTATGCCCGTAAGATCGTCATCGATTTCTTCGGACAGTTTTACAAAGGTTATTACGTGTCGCCCAAAGATTATATTGCCGGTTTTCCCGGTTATTATCTCCGTCCCGATGTGCGGATACACATGATCGGCGGCTCGGCATACTATGCCTTTAATTACCGTAAATTTTCCTACCGGGCAGGCCTCATCCAGAACGAATGGCAAAGCAAATCGGCAGGCACTTTCCTGCTGGGAGGCGATGTGTATTATGGTGTTGTGAACAGCGACAGCCTCCTGATTCCCAAAGAAATTGCATCCCAATTTCCGCAAGGCAATGTCAAACGGTTCCGCTTCTTCAATATAGGCCCCGGCGGAGGCTATGCCTATACTTTTGTGTATAACAAGAACTGGTTTATTACTGGTTCGCTCACCGTCAATATCCCCATAGATTTCGTAAAAGAATCAACGCATACTGACGATAAGGACAAGGTCAGCGTTTCGCCCAATTTTATGGCCCGTTTAGCGATCGGCTACAACAGCCGAAGGTGGGTTTATTCTGCGTCCCTGGTCAACAGCACCGTAACTGCCGATGGTTCCTATAACGAAGGCTTTTACCGGATCAGCACGGGTAATTACCGCCTTACTGTTGCCCGTCGCTTTACCCTGAACCGTAAAACAGGAAAAACCATAAAGCCGGTGGATAAGGTTTTATCCCTGCCAAAAGAAATCGGGAAATAGTTATTTTTGCCGGAAATGCTACTTTCTTTTTTCCAGGAACATATTATTGAAGCCGGTTGCGACGAAGCCGGGAGAGGTTGCCTGGCGGGGCCTGTAGTAGCTGCGGCAGTCATCCTTCCCAAAGACTTTTATCATCCCCTGCTCAACGACAGCAAACAGCTTTCGGAGGAACAAAGAGAAAGCCTGAGGCCTGTGATCGAGGAAAAAGCCTTATCCTGGGCAGTCGCGTTCGTGGACAACCACGAAATAGACCGGATCAATATCCTGAAAGCCTCTTTCAAAGCTATGCACCTGGCCATCGACCAGCTGAGGATCGTCCCGGAGTTGCTGTTGATCGATGGTAACCGCTTCACCCCTTATTTTGGCATACCGCACGAATGCGTGGTGAAGGGAGATGGCAAATACGCTTCCATAGCCGCAGCCAGCATCCTGGCCAAAACCCACCGCGATGCTTATATGCTGCAGCTCCATGAAGAACATGCTTCTTATAACTGGAAAGAGAACAAAGGGTACCCCACCCCTTTTCATAAGCAGAAAGTGAAGGAGCTGGGCCATACACCCTACCACCGCATCACCTTCAAGATAAAGCCGGGCAAGCATGAAGGCCTGGCAGTTGAAGATTAGACGGCAGTTGTATTTTCTGCCTCAAACACATGCGGCACATGGGCATTCACCTTGTTCAGCCTGACCTCGGTAAAATCGCCCGAAGCCGAGCGCTCGTACATCGGCACAAACCTTGCACCATACACCATTTCGTCCCGGGTATAAGAAGTGCGCTGCTGCACCGTATTGGAAAAATGGTCGTCGAATCCTTTTATGGTAATCATAATCTCCACATTGCCTTCTTCCAGGTCCTGCTTCGTCATGTTGAACAAGGGGCTGTCCTCGTTGATATAATGCACGCAGGTCCAGCTAAGGGCCAGTGAATTGATCTTCGATATTTCCAGGGGCATCGGGAAAAAACGGGTCATTTTGTGGTCCCCTTCCTGCACTTGTAAAGCCAATGTAACCTGTGCTTCCACATCGGTCAGCTCATTGTTTTTATAAGTAGCCAGGCGGAACATGATCGCCTTGCCGTCTTTATAAGGTGCTACAATAAAATTGTCGCTGAACTGGATAAAGGCCTTGGGCCTGGAGAAGCGGGCATAGAACATACCAGTTACCAATGCAAAGGTCATGATGCCCAGGAACGATTCGATGGAGGCGATCGTATTGGCTACAAAACCCGAAGGCGCTACATGCCCGTAGCCTACCGTGGTCATGGTCTGGGAGCTGAAGAAAAAGGCCTGCGAGAAATTCATGAAGAAATTAGTGCCTGCCGTAGTACCCGAAAGCTTATCGATACCGATGCCCAGATAAATACAGGCAAACAAAAGGTTGGTAACTGTATAAAACAGGAAGACCATGAGCAGGAAACGCCCCTGCGACATCTTGAGCAAGATATGGTAAATGCTGTAGCGCTTGTAAAAGGGCATACCCGTTTTACGCAGGTTGGTGCTGCCATCCCTGTTCAGCAGCCGCGCCCCCTGGGTGCTGGTATTGCCGCTGAAACCGGAATTATTGACATCTCTCGCTCTTCTGTTCTTGATAGTACCCATGGTAAAATATGTTTGACAGGTAGGATTAGGCTTTTCAGTTAAAACGCATCAATCACATCAATGCCTGTAGCAACTCCGCGATGCCTTGCGTTGCCGGTTGGGCAATAGCGGTGATATTAGGATAGCGTACATCCGGGATCTGCTTATCAAGTATAAATTTAGGTACTTCCGGCCTTACAAACTGCAGCAGGCCTGCCGCCGGGTAAACGGCCAGCGAAGAACCTACCAGTACGAAGATATCCGCTTCCTGCATCAGGGGAATGGCTTCATTGATCATGGGCACTTCTTCTTCGAACCATACAATATTGGGACGCAACTGACCGCCATCGGGCGCCAGGTCGCCCCGGTTGATATTGCCCCTGATCTCGTAAATGATACGGCTGTCCTTTTCGCTGCGCATCGTGAGTATTTCGCCATGCAGGTGCATTACAGCTGTACTGCCCGCCCTTTCGTGCAGATCGTCGATATTCTGGGTCACAATATGTACCTCATACTTATCTTCCAGGGCAGCAAGTCCCAGGTGCGCCGCATTGGGTTGCGCTGCCAGGATATCTTTCCTGCGCTCGTTGTAAAAGCGCAGTACCAGGTCCATATCTTTTTTCCAGGCACGTGGCGTGGCCACATCTTCCACGCGGTAGCTTTCCCATAGCCCGTCGCTGTCGCGGAAGGTACGCAAGCCGCTCTCGGCGCTGATCCCGGCCCCTGTAAGCACGACCAGTTTTTGTTTGCTCATGAATAAAACAGTGTTAGTAATTTTTCACCAATTTCCTGGTACAGCAGCGCGTAATGCCTACTCCTTATCGCCAAAAGATGGAAACACCAAGCGTTCCTGCATAACAGGTATTATAAAAAAGTAAAGCTATTTAATATTTACTGACTATCACACATAGGCAGCAAACCATTTGATCAGGAATGCTAATGTCATTGAGCTATGATCGCCTCAAAATCTATAATTCCCCTTGATGTTTTTAGCAATCGAGATCCTTCACTCCGCTAAAGCTTCGTTCAGGATGACGCGATATAAGGTATTATCAGGCAAAGGAACAGATCGCGTATATATTATTGCTGCGCAAACGTTATAACAAAAGGAGAATAGCACATGCTACAGCACGCACGCTGCCATGCTGAATGTAGCTTGCGTAGCATGCGCAATGAAGCATCTTGGGTATTATTGACATTCATAATGATCGAGATTCTTCGGTTCCTTCGGAGACCTCAGAATAACCGCGGCTTAAGATGACTATCAGGTTTAGCGTTCTGATTCGCGACCAGATTCTGCAATAGGCATTTTATCCCATTAAATGGAATCCCTTAAACGGTACAAGGATATCATATAACGACACTATATAACATGTCCTTGTTTCCTACTTATGTATAGTCACTTAATATTTTTTCCAGACCAATGCCGCATTGCAGCCGCCAAAGCCAGAGGCTGTTTTTACCAGATATCCGGTGGTTCCCGGCGATAGTTCCTGCTGTACCCGTACCGGCATAGAAACACCCGACTGCTCATAACCGAGTGATGCCGGCAAAACACCCTGCTGCATAGCGACACAGGCCATAACGGATTCCAGGATACCCGCCGCACCCAGGGTATGTCCTACATAGCTTTTCAAACTATGCAAAGGTACTTCGGCCAGGCCGGCAAGGGTTATGGCTTTCGCTTCCATTTCATCGTTAAATAGGGTGGCTGTGCCATGTGCCGAAAGCATTCCGACCTGGTGTGCACCTACGCCGGCTTGCTGCATTGCCTGAGTAATGGCTGCCGCGAGTTCTTCCCCGGTACGCGAGGGTCCCGAGAGGTGATTGGCATCATTACTGATACCGCCTCCGGCCAGTATGGCCAGGGGTTCTTCCATACCTGCTTCCTTATCTACCGAAAGGATCATGCAAGCCGCCGCTTCTCCCAGGTTGATACCGGTGCGGTCTTTATCGAAAGGCTTGCACAAGCCATCGGCCAAGGCATGAAAGGATTGAAACCCGCTGAATACAAAGCTGCTGAAACGGTCGCAGCCAATTACTATGGCATGCCGGTAGCGGCCTGCGTCCAGCATACGGCTTGCCGTGATAAGGGCCACCGAGCCGGAGATACAGGCATTGGAGATCACCAGGGGCGCTGTGCGCATACCCAAATGTGCCGCGATCAATGCAGCCGAATGGTGCAGGCTTATCCGCTCGTCCGGTTGCTTACCCAGCCACTCGATATTACCCTTCGTGGTTGCCAGGATCAATATACAGTCCTGCTTTGCTACGGCAATACTGGTTTTGGCCAAGGCTTCTTCCGCTGTATAGAGACACATTTGCTCAAAAGGGCTCAGCATGATATTGCTGTGTGCGTACCGCGCAGCAACCAACTGCAGTTGACCGGGCTCCAGTCGCGCTGCATAAAAAGGCGCGGCCGTAATGGCTTCATCTTCCTGCCGTTTTATCGCCGGTTGTTGCCTGCATAAGGCGTCAAAGTGCTGTTCCGTCGTATTCCCCATGGGGCTCAGCAGGGAATGGCTTACTGCATATATCATTTCAAAAATAGTGTCTCGGGAAAGGCAGGGCCTTCCTTATTTTAATTTTACAATGAATATAAAACCCCGCAGTACAAGGCTGCGAGGTTTCAAATTTAGTCAGTTCTTTGCTGCTTTTAGTTTCCTTTTTTCCACTTCTTCATACTGCCCGGCAATGCTTTCAATACTTTATTGATGGAACCGGCCCAATAGTTGCGGAAGCCAAAGCCACCACTTTCACCTATTAAAGGTTTGCTGAGCAGCACTTCTTTCGTACCCATATTGATAAAGGTAACCCATATGGAAGCTTCTTTACGGTTCTTATCCATACCCTCCATAATGAAGACCAGGCCGATACCGCTTTTGCCTTTAAGGTTATACTTCTTTACCATCTGCTTTACCTTATTGTTGTCCAGGTGTTCGAAAGCGCCTTTATCGGTAGTGATAAAATCGCCCTTAGCACCTTCGTTTACGGCTGTTACCACAGCAATGTCGTTATCGACAGCATCGCGGTCAATGGCTTTGGCAATATCGAATTTCTTGGGTTCGTTCAGAATAAGGTCGTTCCAACCGGGGAAGTATTTTGTCTGCAGCTCATTATTCGTAACTGTTTCGTCCGATTTAACAAGTTTCAGTGCAGAAAAATCCAGGCCCAGCCAGGTTACTTTTTCTTTGGGGTCAAATGCATCCTGGGCCTTTACAGCGCATACGGAAAGCAATAACAAGGTGACAAGCGCGAAACGTTTCATACTATTTGATATTGATTTAAGGGTTATCAGAATGGATGTACAGGTACCAAAAATAGCATTGCTATTGCAGGAAGATCTTAAACTCGGCACTGGCAATTACGGTATCGTCCAGGCGTATGGTACCCTGTACAATATGGGCATTCATTACCTGGTGCTGTATTACTATGGTAGAGATAATGGTATCCCCGATCTTTGGCAAGCGGCTTACTTCAAAATTCTTTACGGCGCCTATAAAGCCTACCGGTGCCGGATTATTTTGTTGTGCAGCGCTCCAGCCCGTGCCGGCAGCAGCGGTTTGCGCCATATTTTCGATAAGTCCCGGCTCGGTAAATACGCCGCCGGCAACAAACAGATGCCCTTCCCTTACCGTAAAGCGGGTTTGGGTTCCGGCTTCGGTAACCTGTACCAGTTCATCGATCATTTCAAAAGGCGCTGCCTGTGGTATATATTTCATCTCAATCGTCAGTTATTCGTTTTCAGTCTTAGTTTTCAATAAGCAAAAGACACCTCTTATGTCTAATACCCAAACGCTAAAATCTCATATCTAATATCTAACGTCTCATATCTGACATCTAAATGTCTAACATCTCATCCGGCATCTCCGCACGAAATTAATCATTAGGCCGAAGCCCTGCAATGGTGAAAAGACTGATTTTCCCGGTTTATACGGGTGTAACTTTCTTTTCCTGTTCCGGTTTGGCCCAGAAGTCGAAATAATTGAACCACTGTTCGGGATACTGTTTTACCTTCTCTTCCAGCAAGGCCACATAGTCTTTCAACATACTTTCGGCTCCCGTAGTACCTCTTCCTTCATAGGTCCTGGGCTGGTAACCGTAAAAGTGGTACTGGTATTTCGATTTTTTGAGCGCAAATACAAAACAAACCGGCGCCCGCAATTTGCTGGCCAGCACAAAGGGGCCTAGCGGGAAATGTGCTTCCCGGCCCAGGAAATCATGGGTTATGGTTCTGTTGCCTTCGACGTAACGGTCTGCATGAATACAGATCAGCTCGTTGCGCCGCAGGGCAGCCGACATCTCGTAGATGTGCGACATATCTTCCCTAATGAAGATGATATTAAAAGTTTTTGGGCCGGTAACCTTGTCCAGGTATTGTTTCACCTGCCTGGCCTCTCCATCGTACATCACGATATTGATCACGGAATTGAGCCTTTGCAACAGGTGTCCCGCCATTTCGTAATTGCCCAGGTGGGCGCTTACAATAATGCCGCCCTGCCCGCCATCGGCCAGTTCGTTGAGGTAGTGCCCGCCGGTACGTTCTACGGCAAATCGGTGTTTCTGGCCACTCATAACCACGATACGGTCGATAATGGTTTTTCCGAAAGTGAGGATATTCTTCCGGATCAGCTTCCTGGATATTTTCCGGTCAAAATGCAGGTGCTCCTGATACAGGGCTTCCAATGGTTTTGTTGCTTTAGGCACAAACCATATATAATACTGCGCTACAAAGCGCAGCAGTATATAAGCAGGCGTAATGCCGCCCCAACGCAATAAAAAGATAAAAATGGAATAACCGAGCCGGTTACCCCTGGATTGTCCGTCCCAGGTGGACATCGTTTCAGGCAGTTATATTGGTTTCGAGACGGAGCGCCACGTAATCATAGAAATCCTTGATGGTTACCATCGTCTGAAAATCTTCCGGTCTTACCTTAAACCCGAAATTACTTTCAATAGCCACTATAAGATCTATATAATCAAGGCTGTCCAAGTCTAAAGTTTCTTTTAATGTGGCTTCGGGGGTAATAGAAGACGGTTCTACCTCAAAATCTTCTGCCAAAAAATCGTTTATACGACTTACTATTTCCTGATAATTCATGTCGGTACTGCTTCAATAATCGTTTTTAGGGTAATAAAGGTTGCGGGTCTATCCCTATAAGAAAACAGGCAAAGGTAATTATATTTTTGAATAAGTAAAGAACATGGATGGCAGAAATACGTGTTTTCCGGTAGAAACTTTTCCCGGTTTTCATTTTTTCCCAGGCCGGAATTAAAGACAAAAACCTGGTATGAGTATCATAATCACCCGTTACTTTTTGTGACAAAAAAGAGAGAAAAAAATCATTCATTTTTAAGCAGAAACTTTGTTTTATGATTAAAACGCTTACCTTTGCGCAAAATTTCAGTGCTGTGTTAACTATTTGTAAACGATTATTTGCTGTCTTATTCTTTGTTGTAGCGGGTTTCAGCGCTTTTGCCTCTGAAGAGCATGGCCATGAAGAAGCTGGTAAAAAGAAAGAATTTGACGCTTCAGAAGTTATTTTTGGCCACATTGGCGACAATCACGACTGGCACTTTTTTGACTGGAACGGGCACCCTGTTTCTCTGTCTCTTCCGGTAATCGTTTACCACCCCGAAAAGGGGCTGTCTGTTTTCTCCTCTTCCCATTTTGAGCATGGACATGCTTCTTACGAAGGTTACACCCTGAACGCTGAGAACAAAGTGGTTTCTGAAGATGGTGTTGCTATCAAAGACCTCTCCATTACCAAAAATATAGCTTCAATGCTTCTTTCCGTTGTGCTGTTACTGGTTATCATGATCAGCGTAGCCAACAAATACAAAAAGAACGGTGCCATGAAAGCTCCAAGCGGTTTCCAGAATGCCCTGGAACCGGTGATCACTTTCGTGCGCGACGAGGTAGCCAAGCCTAACCTGGGCCATAAGTACATGCGCTATATGCCTTTACTACTTACCTTGTTCTTCTTTATCTGGATCAATAACTTATTGGGCCTGTTGCCCGGCGGTGCCAACTTTACCGGTAATATCGCCGTAACCGCAGCACTTTCCCTTATCTCTTTCATCGTGATCCTATTCAGCGGCAACAAACATTTCTGGGGCCACCTGTTCAATCCTCCGGGCGTTCCATTGGGCATTAAATTCCTGCTGGTTCCTATCGAGATCATTTCCCTGTTTATCAAGCCAGTAGCTCTTATGATCCGTCTTTTTGCCAATATCCTGGCAGGGCACATCATCATCCTGAGCGTGGTTTCTATGATCTTTATCTTCGGCGCGTTGAATGAAGTGGCCGGTTGGGGTTTTGTTCCGGTGTCTATGGCCTTTACCATATTTATGTTCTTCCTGGAATTGCTGGTAGGTGCTATTCAGGCCTTTATCTTTACCAACCTGACCGCCGTATTTATCGGCCAGGCTATTGAAGAGGCCCACCACCACGATCACGAGCATGAAGAATACCATGCAAAGCACCCTGTAACCGGACAGGAGTATAATGTGTCGGAGCAGGAAATAATTGCCTGAAAGTAAACGTTTTTTGAATCTGTTTTTTCATTTTTAAATCCATATATACAATGTCTCTTTTGAACACTGTAATGTTAGCTGCTGATGGCTTAGGCACTGGTCTGGGCGCCATTGGTGCAGGTATTGCTGCTCTGGCAGCTGGTGTTGGTATCGGTCAGATCGGTAAAGGTGCGGTAGAATCTATCGCTCGTCAACCGGAAGCTGCAGGCGATATCCGCTCCAACATGATCCTGACAGCAGCATTCGTAGAAGGTGTTGCCCTGTTCGGGGTAATCGCTGGTCTGCTGGCTGTAGTATTGAAATAATTATTTCAGTACGATCATCTTATAATTGCGCCCGACGCAAAGGGCAGAGGGCGCAATTATTCTTTCTTGAAGAAATATAGATTTTACCGGTACGTCGTACCACGCATTATAAATTAACAACTCAAAATTTCATAGCAATGGGCTTGCTTATCCCTGATTTCGGTTTATTTTTCTGGACCCTCCTTGCGTTCCTGATCGTTCTTTTTATCCTCCGGAAATTTGCCTGGGGCCCGATCGTAAAAACGTTGCATGAGCGTGAATCCGGAATTGCCAACAGCATTGCTGCCGCCGAAAAAGTAAAAGAAGAAATGAAGCAAATGCAGGCGCAGAACGAAACCCTGCTGATTCAGGCACGTGAAGAACGTACCCTGATGCTGAAAGAAGCAAAAGAGACTAAAGACAAGATCATCAACGAAGCTAAAGAGCAAGCGAAGGTGGAAGCCAACAGGATTCTGGATGATACCCGTATGCAGATCGAGCGTCAGAAAAATGCCGCTATGACCGAAGTGAAGAACGAAATAGGCAACCTGGCAGTAGAAGTAGCAGAAAAAATCCTGCGCAAGCAACTGGCAGGCCAGGAAGCACAGCAAGGCTTTGTAAAGATGCTGGCTGATGAAATCAAGCTGAACTAGAAAATTAGAAAGTGTGGGAATTAGCAAATTGTACTTCAGCTTGCGATTTCACTTTTCATTTTCACATTGTTTAATTTTCAAATTTTCAATTTAGAAGAATGCAAAACCCTCGTCTGGCATCCAGGTATGCCAAATCATTGATCGATATAGCCCAGGAACTTAATGTTCTTGAAGCTGTATTGGATGATATGGAGCTGATTCAACAGGTATGTACCAGCAGCCACGACTTCGTGCTGATGCTGAGAAGCCCTGTAGTAAAAGCAGACAAAAAAGCAGCAATACTGCATAGCCTGTTCCAAGATAAGATACAGAAAGTAACCCTGGGCTTTATAGACCTGCTGGTGAACAAAGGACGTGAATTCTATCTTCCTGAGATTGTAGACGCCTTTACCGCACAATATAAAGAACTGAAAAATATCAGGACCGTGAACCTGACTACAGCCGTAGCTATAGACGACAACCTGAAGAAAGTTATTTTTGAGAAAGTAGCGGCTTCGGTTCAGGACGGGCATGTAGAGCTGAATACCCTGGTGGACGAAAGCCTGATTGGCGGATTTACGCTGGAGATCGAAGATAAACTATTTGATGCCAGCATCAGAAGGGATCTTACGGATATCAGGAACCAGTTTACTAAAAACCTGTATATTGCCGACATCTAATATACAGGGACAACACAAGAAATAAAACAATTCATTTTACTTTTTAATTTCCATAGAAAATGGTTGAGATCAAACCTGATGAAATATCGGCGATATTGCGCCAACAGTTAAGCAACTTTAACGGTTCTGCTGATCTGGAAGAAGTAGGCACCGTATTGCAGGTGGGTGACGGTATTGCCCGCGTTTACGGCCTGGGCGGTGTACGCCAGGGTGAGCTTGTTGAATTTGAAGATGGCACGAAAGCCATTGCCCTCAATCTTGAAGAAGATAACGTGGGTGTGGTATTGATGGGAGAAAGCGAATCTATCAAAGAAGGTTCCAAAGCACGTCGTACCGGTAAGATCGCTTCTATTAAAGTAGGTGAAGGTCTTATTGGCCGTGTAGTAAATACCCTGGGCGAGCCTATCGATGGTAAAGGCCCTATTGCCGGCGACCTGTACGAAATGCCTATCGAGCGTAAAGCTCCGGGCGTACTGTTCCGTGAGCCGGTAAAAGAACCGCTGCAAACCGGTATTAAATCAATCGATGCCATGATCCCTATCGGACGTGGTCAGCGTGAGCTGGTAATCGGCGACCGTGGTACCGGTAAAACGGCTATCTGTATCGATGCCATCATCAACCAGAAAGAATTTTATGCTGCGGGCAAACCCGTATATTGTATCTATGTAGCGATCGGTCAGAAAGCTTCTACCGTAGCCAACGTAATGAAGACCCTCGAAGAGAACGGTGCTATGGCTTATACCACTGTAGTCTGCGCATCTGCTGCCGATCCGGCGCCGTTGCAGTTCTACGCACCATTTGCCGGTGCTGCTATCGGTGAGTTCTTCCGCGATACCGGACGTCCTGCCTTGGTAGTGTACGATGATTTGTCCAAACAGGCCGTAGCTTACCGTGAGGTATCCCTGCTGCTGCGTCGTCCTCCGGGCCGTGAAGCTTACCCTGGTGATGTATTCTACCTGCACAGCCGCTTGCTCGAGCGTGCTGCGAAAGTGATCAACAGTGACAGCATCGTGAAGAACATGAACGATCTTCCCGAAAGCATCAAGCATATGGTGAAAGGCGGCGGTTCCTTAACGGCATTACCGATCATCGAAACACAGGCTGGTGACGTATCTGCTTACATCCCTACCAACGTGATCTCTATTACCGACGGACAGATCTTCCTGGAAGGTAACCTGTTCAACGCCGGTATCCGTCCTGCGATCAACGTAGGTATCTCGGTAAGCCGTGTGGGTGGTAACGCTCAGATCAAATCCATGAAGAAAGTATCCGGTACCTTGAAGCTGGATCAGGCCTTGTACCGGGAAATGGAAGCGTTCTCCAAATTCGGTGGTGACCTGGATGCGGCTACCAAAACCGTAATCGATAAAGGTGCCCGTAACGTGGAGATCCTGAAGCAAGCCCAGTTTACTCCTTACTCCGTAGAAAAGCAAGTAGCGATCATCTACCTGGGTACCAATAACCTGCTGCGCGAAGTTCCCGTTAAAAATGTAAAAGCATTTGAAGATGCCTTTATGCTGGAAATGGAGAACAAAATGCCGGAGCTGCTGGCCGAGTTCAAAAAAGGAAATCTTCCCGAAGAAGGCCTGAGCAAAATGGTTGCCCTGGCACAAGGATTGATCCCCCAGTTTAAATAATCGGATAACAACCTATTCATAAAGGGCTGACCAAAAGTATTGGTCAGCCCTTATTTATACGGGTATCGGATGGGCCTATGGTCGTTTAAGCAATGCTCAAAGCCCTCATTTTACTTTTAGTCAGCACCCGCGCAGATTATTTTCCGCCATCATCACTGCTTCCCATCATCGTTGGTGTTTTTCACCAACGATAAAAACCGCTGTTGCTGTTGGTGAAAAACACCAACAGCGGCGCAAACGAAAGCCCCGCTACTCTTGCGGGGCTTTGTCGTAAACAACAAAACAAAAAGAAGAAAATGTACCTAATTTTTCAGCAGCTTCAGGCTGGCCTCCCCATGCTTCAGGCTGCTGATCCTTACAAAATAAATACCGGCGTCCAGGCGGCTCAGGTCTATCTCTTCGGGTTGCCGGGCGGGGCCGGTACTGCGCCCTTCCAGCACATACAGTGTTCTGCCCATCACATCGCTGATACGGATCGTTGCCTTGTCTTTACGGAGCGTGCTCATGCTGACGAGCAAGGTACCGGCAACAGGATTGGGATAAAGCTTTACCGCTATAGCACCTCGCATCGCGTCGGCGATTGAAGAAGTACAACCGCTTACGCTTTGCAATACTTCATCCCTACCCTCCCGTATGCCTTGTATCGTGGGTGTAACCGTATTGTCTATTTTAATGCCGTTGCGCTGGCATTGGTACCAATCGTCGTAATACCAGCCCAGGCCCGAAAAGTACAGGACTATACCGGGATAAGAGAAGCTGTTTATGTTCCCATCGGCGCCTGCCGTCTGCGAGCCTACGACCTTCGATCCTGCCACATGGCTCAGGTATTGCACAAAGTATTCTGCAGCGCTCTGGGTTTCTTCATTTACCAGGAAATAGCATCTACCGGTGTAAGGCGCCGGGTTTTCCCAATAATCTTTTTCATCGTCAAGAATGGTGTACCTGCCCGCGGCCCTAAGGTCCGGCTTGAAATAACGGGCAGCAAGCGGCGGCCAGTGCATCAGGCGGCTGGCCAGGTCAAACATCGTGCTCTTCGGATAATTCCGGACATCAAAAACGATGGCTTCCTTATCTTTAAGATCGGCATACATCTGGTCCATATCCGGGTTGTCCAGCTTGCCGATGTTTACATAACCATAGCCATTGCATAAGGTGCTCCATATCGGCTTAGTATCCTCGGCTACCCAGGTGCTCCAATCGTTCAGGGACAAATTGCAGGCCAGCATTTGACTATAGGTTTCCCCGGCCGCATTTAAGAAGGTATAGTTTTTGCTTCCGCTCCTGCTCCTCAGCAAGGCGGTATAAGCATCTCTGTAAAATACCGGCTCGTTGGAAGCGGCAATATAATCCCGCAAAACAGAGACCAGGTCGCCCACCGGTATCCCGTCTATACTCACAAGCCGGTCCCCTATGGCAATCCCTGTCACCCCGGGATACACTTTCGTTACTACCGGTTGTTGTTCTATTCTTTCTATTTCAATACCCGGGAAGCTACTACCCAATGAATCCTCGTAGTCGGGGCAATAGAAAAACCCATGCGAGTCGTCTATCGCGGATTGTAGTTTGATAAAGGCAAATTGAAATGCCTTGCCCGTATTCGCTGCGATCACTTCCGGGATAGTGTGCAGGAGCGTGCTGTCCCAGTTTTTGTCGGTAAGATTGCGGTAAGGGCCAAAATAATTGAAGAAATTCCAGTAATGAAACAACACAAGCAGCCTGCTGCCCGCATCCGTATAATTAACCGATACGTCCCTGATCTTGTCATTGCGCGCATCGATAAGCCCCCTGATGTTGGGATTGGTGTAGTCGTTAAGCTTAAGGCGGCAGCTAATGGAATCATTAGCGCCTGCCCTGTGCTCAAACGTATCGAGGAAAGAACGTACTGCTACCGAAAATACAGGATCGTCGGTCCATTCCAGTTGCAGGTTCAGGTTGGAATCGGCAGCAGGTACGGGCGTCGCCAATGCCGGCGGGACCTGTCCTATATAACTCAGCAAATCCATGATCCGGTTGTTAAAATCGGCATTGGAAGCACTACTTTGTACCAGGGGGATGGTCGCGTTCAGCAAGCTGTCCCATTTGACCTGACAGGTATTGGGGCTGTAATATTTCGTGTAGCCCCATACCTTACACAGGCGCCAGAGCCGGCCCTGGGTATCGTCCGGTACCGGCTGGGCAAAGCCATGAGTAGCCAGCAGCAATAAGAAAGGAACGATAAGTAATCTTATTTTCATAGTCCGTAAATTTTCAGGTGTAGAAAAATTTCCCAATGACCGAGAGCAACAGTCCGGACAGCATAAGGCAGCTACTCGTATTTTCTCCCTTTCAAAACGCTACTGCTCCTATACATAGGTATCAGCCATTCAAATAAATTAAACAATAATTACAAATAAGACAACTCTAATACTACAAAGTACTATTCGTTATTTTTTTCCAAAAAAAATTTATACCCATACATTAATTTATGATTTCTTTTAGGGTTTTTCAGGTACCTTTCGGGTATTATTCATTTTCTTTTATCTCTAAACAACAATGCAAGAAGGTACAGTAAAATTTTTCAATGAAACCAAGGGATTTGGTTTCATTAAACCGAATGACGGAGGACCTGATGTTTTTGTTCACGTTTCCGACCTTCAGGGTGCGCAGATTCGTGAAAATGACAAGGTAACATTCGAAGTAAAGAATGGCAAAAAAGGATTAAACGCAGTTAATGTAACGGTTATCTGATTTGAGACATATTTACACTTGGCAACAACGCACCGTTTCCGGTGCGTTTTTTTATGAGAAGAAATTCCTTCAGGACGGATAAGGTTTCAGGTACACAAAAAAGAGCTATCCTTTCCCGGACAGCTCTTCGCAAAAAAGAAGACGATCTTATCAGTCTTTTACCTTCCGGCCAAAAACAGAGATATTGATATATTTGGCTGGATGCTTATTAATATCTTCCAGCAAAGTATTGAGTGTGCCCAAAGTGCCGGTCAGGTTATTGTACAGCTTTTTATCGCTGAGCATCATACCCAGGCTGCCATTGCTATCGTTGATCTTGGAAACAATGCCCTGCAGGCTTGTAGCCGTACGTTGCAATTCTTCGACCGTCTGCTGGATCGGCGCTTTGTTCAGCGAAGTAGAAAAGCTTTCCAGGTTACCCAGGGTATTGGAGATCCGTTCATTGCTGTTAGCCAGGTTGCCTGTAATGCTATTGGCATTTTTAATAACCCCTGCCAGGTTGCCGCTCTGGGCATTTAACTGTGTAGCCAGCCCCGAAAGCTGCTGCAGGACTACTTCCAGCGAAGCAAAGCTGCTGTTGAGGTGCTTGCGCGTATCGTCGTTGATCGTATTGTTTACCGTATTCAAAAGGGTATCCAGCGAGCTTACCGTATGCTGCACTACGCCTAACAAGGGTGATACCTGGTCGCCCAGGTTATCCAGGATACCACCAGCGGCCTTGCCTGGTATCATGCCGCCTTCTGCAATATACTCCTGCTCATTGGTCATATTCAGGCTAATGATCTTGGTGCCGGATATCAGGTCGGCGGCAGCCAGTTGTGCGGTTGTTCCTTTCGGTATTTTAATATCTTTCTTCATCCGGAAAGTTACTTTGATCTTGCGGTCGGGCTGTAATTCGATCCGCGACACTTTACCGATCGCATAGCCGCTAAGCTGCACCGCGGCAGATTCCTGCAGGCCTTGCACATTATCATAATACGAATAATACTCTTTGTCGGAAGAGAAGAGTCCTTTGCCTCTCAGAAAATTAAAACCCAGGATGAACAAGGTAATCGTAACAGCAACAAGTATTCCTATCTTGACTTCATTTTTTATTTTAACGGCCATATGGGATTTGTATTAGTACGCCAAAAGTAAATAATAAACGATTACCAAATCAATTAAGTTTAAACGACTGTTAATAGCACCTGGTAAGGATTTCTTTTGTTTTTCCTATAACAAATACGGGCATTAATCCGTAATTTTACACCTCAAAAAACTTACTGATCATGACTTCGGCAAATACAGCCACAAGTAATACCACCCTCCATAATACATACGGCGAGAAAATAACCATGGGCGCCGACAATAAGTTACAAGTTCCCAACCATCCTATTATTCCTTACATCGAAGGCGATGGTATAGGACCCGATATCTGGAAAGCTTCTGTAAAGGTTTTGGATGCCGCAGTAGAAAAGGCATACGACGGTACCCGTAAGATACATTGGAAAGAAATCCTTGCCGGTGAAAAATCGTTTAACCAGACCGGTGAATGGTTGCCGGAAGAAAGCCTGGATATCGCCAAGGAATACCTGGTATCGATCAAAGGACCTTTGACCACACCCATAGGCGGCGGTATCCGTTCGCTTAATGTTGCCCTCCGCCAGACACTTGACCTGTATGTCTGCCTTCGTCCTGTACGCTGGTTCCAGGGCGTACCTTCCCCGGTAAAGCATCCAGAATGGGTAGACATGGTGATCTTCCGTGAAAATACAGAAGACATTTACGCCGGTATCGAATACAAGGCCGGTACTCCCGAAGCAGAAAAATTCAAGAAATTCCTGCTGGAAGAAATGGGCGTTACCCAGATCCGCTTCCCCGAAACATCTTCCTTTGGTGTGAAGCCCGTATCCAAAGAAGGCTCCGAGCGCCTGGTACGTGCCGCTATCGAATATGCCATCACACACTACAAGCCTACGGTAACCCTGGTACACAAAGGCAATATCATGAAGTACACCGAAGGTGGCTTTAAGAACTGGGGCTATGAACTGGCCAGGAACGAATTCAGCGATAAAGTATTTACCTGGGACGAATGGGAAAGCATCAAGAAAGAAAAAGGCGAAAAAGAAGCCAACGAGGCTTTACGCGTAGCTAAGAGCACAGGTAAGATCATCATCAACGATGTAATTGCCGATAACTTCCTCCAGCAGATACTGCTGGCGCCAAAAGATTATTCCGTAGTGGCTACCCTTAACCTCAACGGGGATTATATTTCCGATGCGCTGGCCGCGGCCGTAGGCGGTATCGGCATTGCCCCCGGCGCCAATATCAACTACAACAGCGGACATGCCATCTTTGAAGCTACCCACGGTACCGCGCCCCGTTTCGCCAATACCGATACGATGAACCCTTCATCCCTGATCCTGAGCGGCGTGATGCTGCTGGAATACCTGGGCTGGCACGAGGCTGCCGAGCTCATCACCGGCGGCTTAAGCGCCACGATCATGCGTAAAACGGTGACCATCGACTTCTACAACCTGATGACCGATGCTACCCTGCTGAAGACCAGCGAATTTGCCGGCGAGATCATCCGTAATATGGGATTGCATATCTCACCGGTGATCCTGAAGAAAGCGGAGCAATAAAAATATTTGAAGTGCCCATAAAAACAATCCCAATAAGCTTAGCGTTTCCAAAAGCTTATTGGGATTATTTTTGCAGATAAAACTTTCCCTCCTTTTCAAAAGTTCATCATCAAAAAACAGAAAATATGGAATACCGCAGAATGGGCAATACCGGTTTGCAGCTAAGTGTACTTTCTTTTGGCTCCTGGGTAACCTTTGCCAAACAGATCGATGATTTTCACTCCGACCGGCTTATGAGTGTGGCTTATGAGCATGGGATCAATTTCTTCGACAATGCCGAGATCTATTCCCGCGGGGAATCGGAGCGCATGATGGGCCGCGTATTGCGCAACAAGTCCTGGGAACGCAGCTCCTATACCCTTTCCAGCAAAGTGTTCTTTGGCTGGCGGGGCGACAACAACAAACCCAACCAGACAGGCCTTAGCCGCAAACATGTGACGGAGGCTTGCAACGAAGCCCTCGAACGTCTGCAAACCGAATACCTCGACCTTTACTTCTGCCACCGGCCCGATAAAAACACGCCTATCGAAGAAGTAGTACGCACGATGAATATACTGATCCAGCAAGGCAAGATATTCTATTGGGGTACCAGCGAATGGAGTGCGGCAGAGATCATGGAAGCTCATGCCGTAGCCCGGCAGTTGGGACTGGAAGGGCCTGCTGTGGAACAACCGCAATACAACCTCCTGGAGCGTCACAAGGTAGAAGCGGAGTACTATCCCATTTTCAGGAATACGGGTATGGGCACTACGATCTGGAGCCCCCTGGCTTCCGGCCTGCTTACCGGCAAATACAACGATGGTATCCCGGAAGGTTCCCGCCTGGCCCTGGAAGGTTTTGAATGGCTCAAGGACAGGACCCTTACCGAAGACAGGGTTGCCCGGATCAAAGCCTTACAGCAGGTAGCCGACGAACTGGAAACCACACTGGCTACGCTGGCTATCGCCTGGTGCATCAGCAATCCCAATGTGACTACGGCCATTTTAGGCGCTACCAAGGAGGCGCAATTGATCGAAAACCTGAAGGCCCTGGAGGTATATCCCAGGATCGATACCGCCCTTAAAGAGCGTATCGACGTTATTATGGATAGCAAACCTCATTTGCCGCAGTATTAATGACTATATTTAAATAACACTTTAGGAAATCATCATTTATTACTGACAACCAACAAATAAGAGTAAAATACCGTTATAATTCTTCCTATTATAGGTTTCATTGATAAATTCAATTTTATTTATTGTGGTACGTAGCTTATTTTTGTGATCACACACAGTGAATTTAATGGGTTAGTAAGATACCGTCCCGATTTTTTCGGGACGGTTATTTTTTTCGCGCTGCCTTACTTATTTTGGGCCGGTAAACCACCCTTACCCCATGAATGAATGGTACGCCCGCTGCTCCCCTTTGATCAACCTGCTATTTGATGGCTTTTTAATCCTGACCCCAGTTTTAATCCTGCTACGCATTTGCTGGAAAGCCCGGGCTCCGTTATGGAACCGGCTTCTTATTGCTTCCAATACCTTGCTTCTTATAGCCGCCATGTTAAACATACCGGCTATACTGATCCAATTGGCCGGCATGTTCCCACCCGGGGCATACCACTCGCAGGTCATGGGACCTTATGGGTATAGCTACTGGATTATACTGCTGGCAAGAACCTTGCTGCCACAAATATTATGGATCAAAAAATACCGGAGGCGCTACCGTATTGCCTTATTGCTGGCCTTATGCATAGCCGCCGGCCCGTTCATGGAGCTGGTAATTGTACTGACCATGGATAATCACCGGGATTACCGGCATTCATCCTGGACTTACAATATGCCGCAGTGGGGTTTATTTCTGGCCTCCTTTGCCGGTTACATCCTGCTTACTTACCTCGTCAGCCGCATCAACAGGGGCAGGTAAGCTTTACCCACCGGCGTTATTCGTAACTTTGCCTACCTTAGCCTTATGAAAGCCTTTAAGAAACACCTGTGCCGTGGCTTCCTGCTGTCGGCCCTGTTTTTTTCCATAAACACTGATACCCGGGCCCAGGAAAAGTATTACGCGACCGCCAACCCGGAATTGAGCCTGCGGCAAGACCCCGGCACACAATCGCCCGTATTGACCAAAATACCCTACGGCAGCCTGCTGGTATCGGTAAATGCCAATAACGATACCGGCAGCTACAAACAAGTAGTGGTAGGTGGCCTTCCCGGCTATTGGAAAAAGGTAAAATACAAAGAAGCAACCGGCTATGTGATCGATGCCTACTTATCTCCTGCAGCTCCGCCCAAAGCCGGCACCAAAGATCTGCCTTCATATGCAACGCAGGTAAGCCGCACCTTTGGCAATAAGCTAACCACGGGAAAGGCTCCTACCCAGATCGCAGAAGGTGGAGAGGTGGTCGACAGGCAACTGTACCAGAATGGCATGGTCTACACCAAGGTTACCGGGTACGAGTATATGGCCGAAACGCTTCAGTTTCCTGCGGCAAACATAGCCACGGTCTATAACCTGCTCCGGAACATCGACGAGTTCGGACCGGTGCTGAAAACCAATAACGACCTGAAAGAAGGCGAGCATACCACCAAAGACAGTAAGGGTAACGTCTACACCTGGAAAGTAGCCTATGAAAAAGAGAACGGTGTAAACTGGCTCCAGTCCATCAAGATCAATTGGGAAGAAGGCGGCTATTACAACCTCGAAGTCAGGGCGCTGGAAACAGAAGTGATCGTAACCTATAGCAGTGGCGTATAAAGCCTTCCGGATTTATTCAAGATAAAACGCACAACAGTACATTGAAAAATAAAACATCCTTTTTTTGCCAGCAATGCGGATACGAAAGCCCTAAATGGGCAGGCAAATGCCCATCCTGCGGCGCCTGGAATTCTTTTGTGGAAGAAAGAGTAGAGAAAACAAACGGGAAAAGCTCCGTTACGGATCTGTGGACGGAAGAGCGGAAAGACAGCGGAAAGGCCAAAAGCATAGAGTCGGTAGTAGCCGAAGAGGAGACCAGGATGTTGCTGCCCGATACCGAACTGAACCGCACCCTGGGTGGCGGCCTGGTACAAGGCTCGGTAGTATTGGTAGCCGGCGAGCCGGGTATCGGTAAGTCCACCCTGTTCCTTCAATGCGCCATGCAATGGAAAGGTGTCAGGACCTTGTATGTTTCGGGTGAAGAAAGCGCCCACCAGATCAAAATGCGGGCCGAACGGGTAGGTATGAAAAATGAGGACCTTTACCTGCTTACCGCCACCGATACCAGCACCATTTTCCAGGAGATCAAAAAGCTAAGACCGCAATGGGTCATTATCGATTCGATACAAACCCTGGAATCGCCTTATATCGAGAGTGCCCCGGGCAGCGTATCACAGGTGAGGGAATGTGCCGCAGAGCTGCAACGCTTTGCCAAAAATACCAATACCCCCGTCTGCATCATTGGCCATATCACTAAGGACGGTAATATAGCCGGCCCCAAGATCCTGGAACATATGGTCGATACTGTGCTCCAGTTTGAAGGCGACCGCCATTATGCCTACCGCATTTTGCGTACGCTAAAAAACCGCTTCGGGTCTACCTCGGAGCTGGGTATCTACGAAATGACCGCGCAAGGTATGCGGGGCGTTACCAATCCATCGGAGATATTGCTGACCCAGCACGACGAGCCTTTGAGCGGTATTGCCATAGCGGCGGCCATCGAAGGCCTGCGCCCTATGATGATCGAAGTACAGGCATTGGCCACACAAGCCGTATATGGGACACCGCAACGCACCACCAACGGCTTTGATCTGAGAAGACTGCAATTGCTGCTGGCCGTATTGGAGAAAAGAGGCGGCTTTCATTTCGGTATGAAGGATGTGTTCCTCAATATTGCCGGCGGGTTGAAGATAGAAGACCCTTCCATTGACCTGGCCATAGTATGCGCCCTGCTTTCCTCCTACGAAGACACTGCCCTGCCCTCCAATGTATGCCTGGTGGGCGAAGTAGGCCTCAGCGGCGAAATACGCGCCGTTAACCGGATCGAACAGCGCATTGCCGAAGCGGCGAAAATGGGCATGGACCTCATCGTGATTCCCAAGGCCAATGCCAAAGGCCTGGACAAAACCAACCTGGGTATAGAGATCAGGCTTGCTAATAAGGTAAGCGATGTGTACCAGACTTTTTTTAACTAGCAGTGCAAAACCTGCTTTATTTTATACTTCATTATTACGATATATCATGTTGATCAATTTTGATGCGGGTCCTGCGGCCCTACCCAAAGAAGTATTGCAACAGGCTTCGGAAGCCATTCTCAATTACGATAACAGCGGCCTTTCCATCCTGGAGATAGCGCATAGGGGGAAGCAGTTCGAAGCTATATTGACCGAGGCCAATACGTTGGTAAAAGAGCTGCTGGAGCTGGGAGACGATTATGATGTACTCTGGCTGCAGGGCGGCGGCAGGCTGCAATTTTGCATGCTACCGATGAACTTCTTATCCGACAACGGCACTGCCGGTTATATAGAAAGCGGGCATTGGGCCGAAGAAGCCCTGAAGAATGCCCACCTGTATGGTCATACCCATATCCTAGGCTCTTCCAAAGCGGATCAATACACTTATATCCCCGATTGGGGAACAGTACCCGAAGACCTGGCCTACCTGCATCTTACGTCCAACAATACGATCTATGGCACCCAGTTCTTTTCTTTCCCTGAAACAAAAGCACCCCTGGTGGCCGATATGAGCTCGGAGCTCTTCAGCCGCAAGCTGGACTATACAAAATTTGACCTGATCTATGCCGTAGCCCAGAAGAATATCGGCCCTGCCGGTGTAACCCTGGTCGTAATTCGTAAATCTTTATTGGCGCAGCAAAAACGGGAGCTTCCGGAGATACTTTCGTACCGGGATGTGGCAGCGCAGAACTCGGTGCTGAATACGCCGCCGGTATTTGCTATCTATTGCAGCCTGCTTACCTTGCGCTGGATCAAAAACATGGGTATGGCCGAGATGGAGCAACGCAACCAGGAAAAGGCCAGGCTGTTGTATGAAGCGATCGACAACAGTAACTTATTTTATGGTGTAGCCCGCAAAGAACACCGCAGCCTGATGAACGTCTGCTTCCGGGCACGGGATGAAAAACATACGCAGGCTTTCCTGGATTTTGCCAGGGAAAGAAACATCACCGGCATCAAAGGCCATCGCAGTGTGGGCGGCTTCCGAGCTTCCCTGTACAATGCGATCAGCATAGCCGATGTGCAGCAGTTGGTAGCTGCACTGCAGGCCTACGAACAAAGTGTATAAAAAGAGTAGGATCATCCTGCGCGTCAAAATATTTTGCCTGGCAATAACCTCACATCGTGGTCATGCTGAGAACACCAACAGCGGCGCAAATCCCAAAATGCATCAGGCCTTTTATATGGAGCGAAGCCGACATATAAAAGGCCTGATGAAATAATATTTGTACTTTCTATTTAAGATACCAATAAGCGGCCAGCTGCACCAGCACCCCGATCAGGTAGCCCAGCCATACTTCCGACGGGCGATGCGCCTGCAGTACCATACGGGCTGTGCCTATAATACCGCCTATCAGCAAAGCCAGCAACAAAGGCAGGAACAGGTTGATATGGCTCACCATCATCACCACCAATACAATACCCAATACACCTCCGGCGGCGGCAGTATGCATGCTGATCTTAAGAAATATATTCACCATAAACACGGCAATTACACCCCAGAAAGCCCCTAGCGTTAGTACCTTAAGTGTAAGCGGAGCCGGGCCGTTCTTCATCACCAGGTAAGTCCAGAAGTAAAAGATCATAGTCCCGATCAGGGGAATAATGCGGTCTTTGCTTTTGTGCATCTGGATACTTTCGATAAAACCCAGGGCCTTGAGCAATAAGGTGCAGATAACAGGAAAGAAAATAGTGTTCAGGGCTATATTAGCAAACAAGAGTAACCGTTGCCGGTTGTCAAGCGCAGCGAAGGCCGATTTATTCAGGTAGCTTACCACTATAGCCATAATGGTAGGCATAAATACCGGATGGAATAAATAGGAAACTATTTTGGCAGGTGTACGCAAACCTTTATAGGCATGTATATCCGGAAGCTGAAGTTTTGTTTGCATCGGGGGCAAAGTTAAACAGAAAAGCCAACTTAGCGAAGCAGTACCTTTTCTTATATACAAGTAGCGGCGGCGAGTTCTTTCCGGATATGCAATGACCATGCCTCTTGTTGCGTAGCATCGGTACCATGTTTGGTCTCCTTATCATAATCATATTGCCATTGCTGCAGGGCCTGTGTATGCTCCTTATGCAGGTCAAACAATCTTTGCTTCAGGTTACCGGCCTGGAACGTTTCCCTCGCAATGGCCTGCGCCAGGGCACAGGCTTTGATCGCCGTAAGATCAAAATGGTTTTGCTCATGGGCCAGCACCCTTTCGTTCTTACCCTCCTTTTTCATCCAGGACTTCAAGGGATCAAAATAGATGGTCAGTGAAACTGTAGTCGTTAATACCCCGTTTTCCGTTCTTCCCTCTATTGCCATGGAGATACCGCTGTATGTAGCACCTACACCCGGCGAAGCGGCATCCGGCCTGCCTTTAAAATCCTTGATACGTAACGGACGGTCTTTCTTGTACAGGATAAGATTCCCCGGACCATCTTCCTTTAAGACATTGACCACTACCTTTACAGGGATGTCCGGCTGTTTCCGTTGTCCCATAACGCATAAAGGAGTACAGCATACCAATAACAACATTATTCTATACAAAAGCATAAGTTCGGGATATCATGTGCCGGGCACAAGGGTAAAGGAATAATTTCAGGTAAAAATAATCATTTCAAAATCTTCAAGTCTTATCTTTGAAGCATCTTGCAATAATCTTAAACGCCTTCCCTGCTTATGTTACAACTCCTGAAAATTGAATGGCTGAAACAACGGCGCTACACGACATTCTGGGTAATGGTACTGTTGTTCACTGTGCTGCTGAGCCTGTTTTATATCAGTATCGGGCTTGGCCTTATCAATGTGGGCATAGGCGGTATGGTTTCTATCTTTGCCAAAGCATCCAGCTTTTCGGGCATATGGGACGATCTTTGCTTTTTTGCAAGCTACTTTGTAATAGCCCTGGCTATATTAATGGCCATTATCGGCACCAATGAATTCCAGTACCGCACCAACCGGCAGAATGTGATTGACGGCTGGACCCGGATACAGTTTTTCCATGCCAAATGGCTTGTTGTGATCGCTATAAGCGCAGGCACTACCCTGTTCACCTTCCTGCTGGGCTTATTGTGCGGCGTATTAAGCGGGCTACCCCTGGGTACCCTTTTCGATAACAGTGAAAAGCTGCTTTATCTTTTCCTCCTTTGTGTCAATTACCTCGGCTTTGCCTATACCCTCTCGCTCTTCCTCAAAAGAAGCGGACTGAGTATCGGTATCCTCATGTTTTACAGTATGATCGTGGAAGCCATCCTGCATCTCATGATCCTGTTCAAATACAAATACCCTCCGGGAGATTTTTTCCTACCCCTGCAATGCAGCGATGAGCTGTTACCTTCCAACCCTTCCCGGATGTTGCGGATGACATTACCCACGCACCTCATACCTGAAGATTGGGCTTATGTATGCGCTACGCTGGCCTGGATCGCGCTGTATTACCTGCTGGGCAGAAGACGACTGAAGAACGACTGGTAACAAGATTGTAACTTACTAAACTAGCATAACAACGATGGACAATACAACGCGTCCGACTATATTAATTACCAATGACGATGGCGTAACGGCGCCCGGTATCCGCAGCCTGATCGAAGCCGTATACGACCTGGGCGAAGTGATCGTAGTGGCGCCCGACAGCCCGCAATCCGGCATGGGGCATGCCATTACCATCGGCAAACCTTTGCGGCTCGACGAGGTCAATGTATTCCAGGACCTCGGTGTAAAAGCATACCAGAGCAGCGGTACGCCCGTGGATTGCGTGAAGCTCGCACATGACGTGATCCTGCACCATAAACCCGATATATGCCTCAGCGGTATCAATCATGGCTCCAACGCTTCTATCAACGTGATTTATTCCGGTACTATGAGCGCTGCCATGGAAGCGGCGGTAGAAGGTATTCCCTCGGCAGGCTTTTCTTTGCTGGACTTTAATTTCGATGCCGATTTCAGCATAGCCAAGCAAGTAGCAAGGGAAGTAGCGCAACGCATGCTTGCCGAAAGCATGCCGGAACATTTCCTGCTGAATGTAAACATACCCAAAGTCAAAGAAAAAGGGTTTAAAGGCATTAAGGTATGCCGCCAGGCCGATGCCAAATGGGCCGAGAACTTCGACAAGCGCAAAGACCCCAGGGGCAGGGATTATTATTGGATGACAGGCAAATTCATTAACCGCGATCGCGGCGCCGATACCGATATCGAAGCCCTGAACGCCGGCTATGCTTCTATCGTTCCTGTCCGCATCGATTTTACCGACGATAAGGTAAAGCAGTGGCTGGAAATAAAATATCCCGATTTTTCCTGATCCCCATTCTCCATCCCCTAACCCTTATAGGAATTCAAACCCTATAAGGGTTAGGGAGATAAACAAACAGGGCTGAAATTGTTCAGCCCTGTTTGTTGTTATTACATTATTGCAGTAAGCGGTTATTTCTTGATCGCATTCACGATCTCATCACTCAAAGGCTTTACTTTGGATGGGAACATCGCTACCAGGTTACCTTTTTCGTCGATCAGGTATTTTTGAAAATTCCAGCCTACCGAAGTGTTCTGAAAGTTATTGTAATCCTTATTAGTCAACCATTGGTAAATGGCTGCCATATCTTTTCCTTTTACCGATATTTTAGCTGCCATAGGAAAAGTTACCCCATAGTTCTTCTGGCAAAATTCGGCGATCTCTTTATTGCCTTTAGGCTCCTGGAACAGGAAGTTATTGGCCGGGAAACCCACGATCACCAACTTATCTTTATATTGCTCGTACAGCTTTTCCAGCTCGGCATACTGAGGCGTAAAACCACACTTAGATGCCGTGTTCACGATCAATATCTTTTTGCCTTTGAACTGGGAAAAATCGATCGTTCCTCCTTCCAATCCATCCACTTTGAAATCGTAAATCGACTTGGGAATTTCTTTGGCATCGGTCTTAGGCGCGGCAAAGCAAAACAGGGACACCAGGAGGGAAAAGAATTTCATAATCCGTAATTTTTGCTGCAAGGTACAACAATACCACTTCTCCGAAGTTTACGAATGGTTAATACTTGGAGCTCGCCACCGTGCAAAACAGCTTCTTAATGCGCTCTCCTGTCAGATCCGGGTCGGGGCCTTTAGCCGCCCCCCAATACCCGCTCTACGAAGACAAATTGCAAAGCAAACAAAATAAATTACTGCTATACAAAAACAAATGAAAACAATGCATTTAAACATGAATAACAACACATAAAATGAAGTTATCCACATTCGTAGCAAAATGAGAAAATACATAAAAAATACTTCGGCCCTTAACCCGTTTTCAGGCATAAATTTCGTACATTTGCGTTCCTTTTCTAAACATTCCCAATGGACGAAAACACAAACAATATCCCACCCCAGGAAGGTAGTGAACCCAACAGTAACAACCGAACCGTTTCCGTAAATATCGAAGAGCAGATGAAGACTGCGTACATAGATTATTCTATGTCCGTAATCGTAGGCCGAGCCCTGCCCGATGTACGGGATGGACTTAAGCCGGTACACCGTCGTGTGCTCTTTGCCATGAACGAGTTGGGTATGCAGTTCAACAAGGCCCACAAGAAATCTGCCCGTGTGGTTGGGGAAGTATTAGGTAAATATCACCCGCATGGTGATGCCTCCGTGTACGATGCTATGGTACGTATGGCCCAGCCCTGGAGCATGCGTTATATGCTGGTCGACGGCCAGGGTAACTTCGGCTCCCAGGATGGCGACGGTCCGGCAGCAATGCGTTATACGGAAGCAAGATTGCAGCGTTATGCAGAAAGCATGCTGGAAGACATTGACAAAGAGACCGTAGATTTTCAGCTCAACTTCGACGACTCCCTTCAGGAGCCTACCGTATTGCCTACCCGTGTTCCACAGTTGCTGGTAAACGGTTCCAGCGGTATCGCTGTTGGTATGGCTACTAATATGCTGCCGCACAACCTGAGCGAAGTGATCGACGGTTGCGTAGCTTATATCGACAACAATGAAATTACTATAGATGAACTGATGAAGTTCATCAAAGCCCCCGACTTTCCTACCGGCGGCACCATTTACGGTATCGAAGGCATTAAAGCCGGCATGCATACCGGCCGCGGCCGCGTAGTGCTGCGGGGCAAAGTAAATGTAGAGACTACGAAAAGCGGCAGGGAACAGATCATTATTACAGAAGTGCCTTACCAGGTAAGCCGCGATGCACTTACCGAAAAGATAGGTGCGCTGGTCAACAATAAAGTGATCGATGGCATTACCAATGTGGCCAACGAATCCAATAAAGACGGTACCCGTGTTGTGGTAGAACTGCGCCGCGATGCCGTGGCCCAGGTAGTGATCAACCAACTGTACAAATACAGCGAGCTGCAAACGTCTTATGGTATCAATAACGTGGCCCTGGTAAAAGGCCGTCCGCGCACGCTCAATCTTAAAGACCTTATCTCCGAATTCATCGGCTTCCGTCATGAGGTGGTAACCCGCCGTACGGAGTACGAGCTAAGAGAAGCCGAGAAAAGAGCCCATATCCTGGAAGGGTATATGAAAGTGATCGGCACCAAGGACGACCTCGACCGCGCCATCAGGATCATCCGTGAAAGCAAAACACCCGATGAAGCCCGCGAAGGCCTGATCGAATCTTTCGAGCTGAGCGAGATCCAGGCGAAAGCGATACTGGAATTACGTTTAAGAACGCTTACCGGCCTGGAGATCGATAAGATCAGGTCGGAATATGAAGAATTGATGAAAACCATTAACCATTTGAAAGCCATTTTGGCCAGTGAGCAGATGAGGATGGATATCATCAAGGAAGAGCTTTTGGAAGTAAAGAAAAAATTCGGCGACGAACGTAAATCAGAGATACAATACATTGCCGGTGAAATGCGCATCGAGGACCTCATCGAAGAAGAAGATGTGGTGATTACCATTTCTCATTTAGGCTATATCAAAAGGTCGTCTCTTGCCGATTACCGCGCCCAGCGCCGCGGCGGCCGGGGTGCTATGGGCGGCAAAACCCGTGACGAAGATTACCTGGAGCATCTGTTTATTGCCTCTACCCACCATACCCTGCTGTTCTTTACTGAAAAAGGACGATGCTTCTGGTTAAAGGTCTACGAAATACCGGAAACCGATAAGAACGCCAAGGGACGCGCCATACAGAACCTGATACAGATCCCTGCCGACGATAAGATCCGTACGGTGATTGATGTGCCCAGGCTGGACGACGAAGACTTTATCAACAGTCACTCCATCGTATTGTGTACCAAACAAGGCGTGATCAAGAAAACCAAGCTGAAAGATTTCAGCCGTCCGCGCCAGAGTGGTGTCAATGCCATCACGGTACAGGAAGGTGATCAGCTCCTGGATGTATCTCTCACCGATGGCAAGAGCTATATCATGATGGCCGTTAAATCGGGCCGTGCGATCAGCTTCCCCGAAGACAAAGTAAGGGAAACAGGCCGTGGTGCTATAGGCGTGTATGGTATAGAACTGGAAAACGAGCAGGACGAAGTGATCGGTATGATCTGCCTGCCCAAAGACGACATCAATAAGCAGATTCTGGTAGTATCGCAGAATGGCCTGGGAAAACGTACACCATTCCTGGAACAGCTCGAAGCCGATGCTCCCGAAGAAGAAAAAGCAAAAGCGATCCGCATCAAGGACGAAGAAGGCAACGAATTGCTGTACACCCTCTCCTACCGCATTACCAACCGTGGCGGTAAAGGTGTAAAGACCATCAACGTTACCGAAAAAACCGGCGAGCTTGTGGGCTTGCTGGCCGTGGAAGAGAAAGACGACCTGATGATCACCTGCAAATCCGGTATCACCATCCGGATGAAAGTAGAGCATATCCGCGAAGCAGGAAGGGCCACACAAGGCGTTAAGCTGATTAACCTGGATGGCGGCGACGAAATAGCCGCGATCGCCCGGGTACAGGACCAGGAAGAAGAGGAAGTACTTGCCGAAGGAACCGAAGCAGCAACACAAAGCAGCAAGGGGGAAAATCCAGGTACGGCACCAGAAGCCTCTTCCGAAGCTACTGAAGAAAATACAGAAGAAACACCGGAATAATTTTTCCACATTTTACCCAAAGCACCCCTCCCCGCACGGAGGGGTGCTTTCTTTATAATCAATTCTTTAGCCTAAAAGTGTTGCGTTTGCAAATGGTTTAAAAATTATCCGGAACTGTTAAAATCTCCGAAAGGCAAAACTGCGTATTTAAATTTTATGTTACTTGGAATACCGATTTAACCGAAACATAATTTTTACCGACAAACACCCCTTTCAACGCTTATGAAATCGCTGGAACAAATAAAGAATGAATATGCTGTAAGCAAGAAATTAAAAAGCTGGGAGAACTTTTGTCTGGTAGCCAATGACAGCATGTTTGTAAAAGCAGTGGATGAAATCGCAGCCATGTACGCCGCGTGTTGCAGTCATGGGATCCAAAATAAGCAAAAAGCAATTAAACATTTAAATATCAAAGAATTGTTAGTAGAAAGGTTTGGCTAAATCCTTGATTAAGATAAATTAATTTATACTTTCAGATATTCATGATTTTAATCTGATATTTTACTTACCTTTGCGCTTTATTCATTTTTTATTTATTACACAATGCAAGAAGGCAAAGTAAAATTCTTCAATGAAACCAAAGGATTTGGTTTTATTACACCATCCAACGGCGGCGCTGATCTGTTTGTTCACGTAACCGGACTTATTGACGAAATTCGCGAAGGTGATACAGTTTCCTTTACTACTAAAGACGGTCCTAAAGGCCTGAATGCAGTAGAAGTGAAAGTTATCTAATTCTAAGAGATACAGTCTCCGAAGCACGCTTTATAGCGTGCTTTTTTTATGGCCCTGCTTTTGTATTTTCCTTTGGTATATTTGAGTAAAAAAGATGCAGGAGTCCTTCATATACCGCACCGACGCCCTGGTGCTTGCAACCATGCTGTGCTGCCTTATGCTGCTGGCCATTTTCCTGGGTTTGAAAATGGGCAAAGCCGGCATCCGCAAGCAAAAAGACAACCAGGACAAGCCGGATAATTCGGCCAACGGTACCATCGTCGCTTCGCTTTTCGGCCTGTTGGGTTTCCTGCTGGCCTTTACCTTTGGCATGAGCGGCAGCCGCTTCGATAACCGAAGAGCGGCCATTATCAACGAGGCCAATGCCATAGGCACTGCTACCCTTCGCGCCGACCTGTACAACGATACCATAAGAGCTTTGCTCCGCAAAGATTTCAAAGCTTATACCGAGGCGCGTATCCGTTATCATGAAGCAGGAAGGGACAAACAAAAGATGGACCTGGCCAACCAACAGGCAGATTCCCTGGGCGCCTTGCTGTGGAAACGTGTAAGCACACTGGCCCGGGATAAAGACAACCTGATCTCTTCCAACCAAATGATCCCTGCCCTCAACGAAATGCTCGACAATGCTACCCTGCGCAATTCGGGCGAACAGGCAAGGGTACCCGATTCTATTGTTATCATGCTATTCGTGCTATCCGTTGCCTGTGCCTTCTACGTGGGCTACTCCTCGGCAGAGAAGAAGGGCCGCCCCGACTGGTTTATCGTTACCGGCTTCTGCCTGCTTACTTCCATAGTTATTTATATCACCCTGGACCTGGACCGCCCCAGAAGGGGCATTATAAAAGTGGATAGTAGCCACCAATCCATGCTTGATCTGCGTAAGCTATAAGCATATAGCAAAAAGCAATCCGGCCCGCTTATGGCCTGTAACCCTTTACCTGCTTATATTACAGGAAACAGTTACTTTCCAGGGGAAAGCATGACCTTTGTCATCGTTCTGTCATTCCCGCCAGGATCAATACCTTTGCATTCGCTTATGAAACTACTCTTACAATACCTCAGCCGTTACAAGGGTTTAATCTTCCTTACCTTGCTCCTGGCCGCGGTCAACCAGGTTTTCTCCCTCTTCGACCCCTATATCTTCGGCCATTTTCTTATCGATCCTTTTGCCAATAAGGTCAAGGATTTTAAGGTAAAAGGCCTGGACAGCGCCTTTTTCAACGGCGTGCTGCTGGCCCTGCTCATGCTGGTAGGCACCGCGATGGTATCCCGTATTGCCAAAGCCTTCCAGGATTATACCACCAATGTGGTGATCCAGAAATTTGGCGCGCGGATTTATACCGATGGCCTGAAACATGCCCTGCGCCTGCCTTACCAGGATTTTGAAGACCAGCGCAGCGGCGAAACGCTTTCCGTATTGCAGAAGGTGCGCGCCGATTGCGAGAAGTTCATCACCAGCTTTGTGAATGTGTTTTTCCTTACCGTGGTGGGCATCGTATTCGTTACCATTTATGCCTTTACCCTGAGTCCCTGGCTGCCGCTTATCTATTTTGGCGGCGCCATTATCCTAAGCCTGCTCATCAGCGTGCTCAGTAAAAAGATAAAGGTGATCCAGAAGACCATCGTAAAGGAAACCAATGCCCTGGCCGGCTCTACTACCGAGTCTTTGCGCAATATCGAGCTGGTTAAAAGCCTTGGCCTTACCCAGCAGGAGATACAGCGCCTGAATGCCAATACCATAAAGATACTGGGCCTGGAGCTCAAGAAAGTGCGCAGTATCCGCTCTATCTCCTTTGTACAGGGTACCTTCGTCAATTTCCTGCGCCAGTGCATTATGTTTGCCCTGCTGTATTTCCTGTTTTACGACAAGATCACCCTGGGCCAACTCTTTACTATGCAATTTTATTCTTTCTTTATTTTCGGGCCTTTGCAGGAAATAGGGAATGTGATCCTCTCCTACCGCGAGGCCCAGGCCTCCCTCAACAACATGCAGGAGCTGCTGAAAAGGCCGGTAGAAGAAATGCCCGAAAACCCCGAACCCCTGCACGAGATCGGGCACCTGCGTTTCGACCAGGTACGCTTCAAACACCAGAGCGCTACGCAGCCTGCTCTTGAAGATGTATCCTTTGAGGTGGAACGCGGCGAAACCATAGCTTTTGTAGGCCCTTCGGGCTCCGGTAAAACTACCCTGGTCAAGCTGCTGGTAGGACTGTACCATCCCAGCTCGGGCCATGTATACTACAACAACCACGACGACCGCCATATCGACTTTGATGAACTGCGTCACCAGATCGGCTTTGTAACCCAGGATACCCAGTTGTTTTCCGGAACGATAAGGGAAAACCTGCTCTTCGTCAATCCTTCGGCTACCGACGACATGATCCGGGACGTATTGCAGAAGGCTGCAGGGCAGAACATCCTGGCCCGCGCCGACAAAGGTCTTGATACCGTGATCGGCGAAGGCGGCTTAAAGCTGAGCGGCGGGGAACGCCAGCGGCTTTCTATTGCCCGCGCCTTGCTGCGCCAACCACATCTTATGATCTTTGACGAAGCTACCTCCGCGCTTGATTCTATCACAGAAGAAGAAATATCGAATACCATAAGGCATATTACCAGCCAGAGACAACACATTACCGTAATGATCGCCCACAGGCTGTCGACCATCATGTATGCCGATCGCATTTACGTATTGGAAAAAGGAAAGATCGTGGAAACAGGAAGCCACAATGCCCTGCTCGATCTTAAAGGCCTTTATTATGCCATGTGGCGGCAGCAGATAGGCGAAAGGAAAGACATACCTGCCCCGAGCCTGGCGAAAGCATAAAGACACATATATTGCCTGTAACAACATTCCCGGGTAACACAACAGGCAATTCGTCCACCGTATAGAACAATAGAACCCAATGGTGAACCCAAAGGAGACAATGATGAATTGTCTCTTTTTGCATTTATGAAATCTGGTACTTTTACGCCGCATTAGTACCGGTAAGGGCCCTTATTGTTACTGTATTTTACCCATGACTATTCAAAAAACACAACATGAAAAACCGGTTACCAGGCAAACGCCAATTGCTTTACGGCATCTTATCCTCCGCCATCCTGATGGCAAGCTGTTCCAAGAATAAAGAAAATGCTGTTGTTCCCGGCAGCAGCAACGATTTTAAAAAAGTAAGGACCGGCGGCAGTCCGGCCGACAACGAAGCGCACTTCGACCTGGTTGTGGAAACCGCCTCCTACGGCCTTCTTGACCTCAGGGCCAACCCCGCATTTGTCAATATAGTGAGAGGAGCGGTAAGCAATCATTTTGACAACGACGACGATGTTCTGTTTAAAAACCTCGCAACTGCCTGTACCGAACAAGGCATTAACCTTGCCAGTCAAATGACGGCAACCCTGAACCGGATAGGCCGTACCGATCTTGTGCCTTATGTCAATGATGCGATAAATGGCTTTTCTTATTTCGATCAGACAGCCTATATGCAGATTTATATTCCGTTTTTCGGCACAGCGCCCGCTACGGAAACCCCGATCCTGGTGATCAACAAAAACGGCCTGGAAACAGCTCCTGCCTTAAACAATACATCCGACATGCCCAGCCTCATTACCATCGACAGGGCCACTGCCGCAACCCATCATGATTGGGTAGTGGGCGTAAATGAGCGCGTCGATAATGCAGGACAGGTCCCTTCCAGGCTGGAGGTATTGGGAACCAACCGCACTACGGGTACACCCGACGGTAGTTTCTGGATCAACAGGATCCAGTACGACGACTGGAAAGAAACCTGGGTGAATGGCGGACCGGAGATAGGAAGCGCTTATCACTACGGCCCTATCAACAGCGGCCCTGTCGACTACTACCGCATGACCGGTTATTTCTATACCAATACTACCGGGCTGACCAACCAGTGGATGATACCAGGACAGGTATGCGAAAAAGTGATCTCTAAAACATCGCCTAATTCAAGCTGTTCCTTGTTGCCTGTTTTCCCGGCCAGCCCCAACAAAGTAATGTCCATAGTTATTTTTGAAAGGGATTTCCGCAAAATGTACGATCGCCAGGCACGCAGCAACCCGAACAATCCTTCTACTGAGGTGACCTTCGGTTCGATGGAAACACCTTATGGCTCTATCGTGATCGGACAGAACCAGATCCTGACCGGACCGCCATTGGTGAACCAGATATGGGGTATGGACGTCGAATTTGGCTACGGGCTTACCAATAGCGGCATGTACACCGTTTACCGCAATCATTAAACCAAAAGTCCCCTTTCACCAGGAAAATAAAAGGCCAGCTTCCCGCAAGCTGGTCTTTATTTTTTACCCAAAGGGATAAGTCTTGTCGCAACCGGCCTGTTGCATTGTCGCAAAAACACATCCTCTTTTTATAACGATGCCATTATTTTTGCCAGACAAAACACAACAATCATGAACCAGGAAGTTTCCGCTTATATTGAAAAATTACCCGAATGGCAGGTTAAAGTTTGCAACACCTTGCGCAAAATGATCACCAAAACGTTACCGGATGCAGAAGAACGTATGCAGTACGGCAAGCCACATTACCTTAAAAACGGCCACTATGCCTGTGTATACATGGCCGCTAAAGACAAGGTATCCTTTATGATCTTTAACGCAGCCACACTGGAAGAGATCAAAGGTTTTTTCAAATCCATGTCCGATCCCAACAGGAAGACCGCTACTATAAAAGAGGGCGATACCATCGACTATAACCAGCTAGCCGGCTTGTTGCGGGAAGCCTCGTCAACTTTATAACCGGAAGCCCCGGAGTCTGGCCTTGGCGTTCAGACTTCGGGTCGCTTTTGTTCCGGCAGCCACCCGGCGATCCCGGATTTAAAGGCAGCCAGCATATCCCAGAACAGACGGTTATTGTCATGCCGCATTTCCCCGCAATCGATCACCTCGCAATACGAAATGACCTTATCCCTGAACTGCGCTACTAATGGCAAAGGCACCAGCTCCGCTATAGCCTGTGCCAATTGGCCGCAGTACACATGCCCCCATAGCTCCACCGCCAGGGAATCGGCACTTATGGCCAGGTCCCGATGATGCAATGTCCTGAACTCCTTTTGAACAACGGACACCAATATATCTGTTACTCGTTCTATATCTCCACTTAACAAGCGTTCCAGCTCTTTATCGTTCGTTATGTGCAAGGCATGTTCGTCAAATACAACAGTTATCGTACAACCCTCCAGCACGATCAACTGACGATCCTGTTTAACTTTCTTCATACCTTAACCTTAATTTTTCTTCTTCAAGGTCTATCAGGCCCTGGTATTTGCGGATTACTTCTTCCGAAGTTTCATCCTTACGGTTCAGCTCCATCAGCCACGACCGTTGCCGGTCGAGCAATTGCAGGTAGGCTTCCCGGAAATGAGTATGATCCGTTTCTTGAACCGTTGCCGGGATTTGCTCGCTTTTATACTTGGCCATGAGGTATTGTAAAGTCTCATGGGTTGTAAAGATATTGCCGGGGTAGCTGTCCATAAAAGAAACACTACGCTCCGCCAGCATCTGTTTTATGGCCTGGTCCTGTTCTGCCTCCGACAAATAATGATCCGGGTCTTCCATACCTACCCAACGGACTACCAGGGGTAAGGTAAGACCTTGTACTACCAAAGTAACCAGGATAACAGTAAAGGTGATAAACAGGATCAGGTTGCGTTGCGGGAAAGCAATACCATTGTCCAGGTACAGCGGCAGGGATAAGGCTGCAGCCAGGGAAACCACACCCCGCATACCTGCCCAGCCTATGATCACAGGCCCTTTCCAGCCGGGGCGGTTATCGGCCGTAGTAATATACCGGCTGATGAATACCGTGAATACAGAAGCACCCAGGGTAGACAATATCCTGGTAACGATGAGGACCAGGGTAATTAAGAGGCCATAGCCTATAGCCGCCGCCAGGCTTGTGGTGCCCAGGCCCGAAACAATGACGGGCAGTTCAAGACCGATCAGCATAAAGACCAGGCCGTTCAAAACAAAGCTCAATGCCGACCATACATTGCTGCCCCTCAGCCGGCTCCGGTGCGACAGGAAACGATGGCTCCGCACGCTAAGAAAAAGACCGCCGCTGACCACGGCCAGCACGCCCGAGCAATGAAGGCTTTCGGCCAGGATATACATCACATAAGGGGCTGTAAGACTCAGGATAATATCGGCATTGGTATCGGTGGGCAACCATTTGTGCAAACCATAGTACAACAGCCCCACCAGCAAACCGATCACGATACCCATCACAATTACCCCTATAAAGCTCAAAGCTGCTTCATGGAAAACAAACCTGCCGGTGCTTACCGTGATCAGGGCAAACCGGAATACCACAAGGCTCGAAGCGTCGTTCAGCAGACTTTCCCCTTCCAGTATGGCCGTTATTCTTTTAGGCACCTTGATCTGTTTCAGCACGGAAGTAGCCGACACCGCATCGGGCGGCGACACAATGCCCCCCAATAAAAAGCCTAAAGCAAGTGTAAAGCCCGGTATCAGGGCACTCGACACCAGCGCCACCACAAGAGAGGTAAGGATCACGATAAGGAAGGCAAAGCTCCCGATTACCCTGCGCCATTTCCACAATCCTTTCCAGGAAGTGTACCAGGCCGCTTCGTAAAGCAAAGGCGGCAGAAAGATAATAAAGATCAGCTCGGGGTTGATCCGGATGGCGGGCAACCCGGGAATCAGGCTCAGTACCAGGCCGCCCAGCACCAGGATGACCGGGTAAGCGATCTTCAGTTTTTGCGACAGCATCACCAGGAAGAGAATAATAAGGATAATGACAATATAGGGAGTAAAGGTTTCGATCATCGGTGGCAATTATATGTAAAAGATGTCTGTGGGGTACCTTCAAAGATACTCCGATCCTTATATATTTACCCCGGTTTCAAAGCCATCCGGGCATCTTTCAATAAATTATAGCATATTAAAGATCAATTCTATAAATTTGCGCTATGAAATTGCTGTCTTTCCTTATAGCGATTATGGTCCTGGCTTTAAGTTGCATGCCCTGCAGCGATACCGGGATTTTTACGCATGGAAATAACAGCAGGGTAACTACCAGCCACACACAGACCACGCAGCATATCCCCGGAGAGGAGCACCAGGATCTCTGTTCTCCTTTCTGCCAATGTGCCTGCTGTTCCCTGGCCTACGCGCTCCCCTTCGCCTGTACACCCGGCACCTGGGTAAAAGCAGGATGGAGCGATCAGCAATTTGTCTCCTTCGTCTCTCATTGTCCTTCCGGCATTGCCTTGCCGGTATGGCAACCCCCACAATTAGTATAAGTTCTTCTTTGATAGTAATCCCTTCCCGTTTTGGCCTGCAGCCAAAGCCGGGAGGTTGTTATAACATTTAAAGCAGGTTTATACTATGCTTGATCGCATTATCAGGTTCTCTATTAAGAACAAACTGGTCATCGGCATCTTTACGTTGCTGCTGATCTTATGGGGTGTCTACGCTTTACAGCAATTGCCTGTAGATGCCGTTCCCGACATTACCAATAACCAGGTACAGATTATCACCAATGCACCTACCCTGGCCAGCCAGGAAGTAGAACAATTTGTGACCTACCCTATCGAACAAAGCATTGCCAATTTACCCCAACTGGAAGAGATAAGATCGGTTTCCCGTTTCGGGCTTTCGGTAGTTACTGTTGTTTTTGAAGATAAGGTCGATATATACTTTGCCCGGCAACTGATCAACGAAAAGCTGAAAGAAGCTACGGAGCAAATACCTAAAGGCATCGGCACCCCGGAGCTGGCGCCTTTAAGCACAGGCCTGGGAGAGATCTACCAGTACGTGATCCATCCCAAAAAAGGCAGTGAGGGCAAATATACCGCTATGGACCTGCGCACCATGCAGGACTGGATCGTAGCCCGCCAGCTCTATGGCACACCGGGCGTAGCCGAGGTTAATAGCTTCGGAGGCAAGGTAAAGCAATACGAGGTAGCTGTTGACCCTGCAAGGCTCAAGGCCATGAACGTCAGTATCGCCGAACTGATCACCGCCCTGGAAAAGAACAACCAGAATACGGGCGGGGCTTATATCGACAAAAAGCCCAATGCCTATTTCATAAGAGGTGTAGGCCTGGTTACTTCGCTCGATGATGTAAGCAAGATTGTTGTAAAAACCAGCGCCGGCATTCCTGTATTGGTAAAGGATGTTGCCCGCGTGGGCTTTGGCGAGGCTATACGTTATGGCGCCGTAACCCGCGACGGGGAAGGCGAAGTCGTAAGCGGCATCGTGATGATGCTGAAAGGAAGCAACAGCGCCGACGTGGTGAACCGGGTAAAGGCCAAAATGGAAATCATTAAAAAATCGCTGCCTGCCGATGTAGTGATCGAGCCTTACCTCGACCGTACCCACCTGGTAGAGCGGGCCATATCGACCGTAAAAAAGAACCTGGTCGAAGGCGCCCTGATCGTCATTTTCGTGCTCGTCCTGTTCCTGGGCAACCTGAGAGCAGGGCTTATCGTTGCCTCGGCCATACCGCTGGCCATGCTGTTTGCCCTGGGCATGATGCATGTTTTCGGCGTATCGGCCAACCTCATGAGCCTCGGCGCTATTGACTTTGGCCTTATCGTGGATGGCGCCGTGATTATAGTAGAAGCCACTATGCACCACCTGGGGCTGCGTAAAAGCATGGAAAAGCTGAGCCAGGACGAAATGGACGAAGAAGTCTTTCTCTCCGCTTCCCGTATTCGTAACAGCGCCGCCTTTGGCGAGATCATCATCCTTATCGTTTACATCCCCATACTTACGCTTACCGGTATCGAGGGAAAAATGTTCCGGCCCATGGCGCAAACCGTAGGCTTTGCCATACTGGGCGCTTTATTGTTGTCGCTGACGTATATCCCTATGGCCTGTGCTCTGTTTTTACCCAAACGTATCTCGCAGAAACGTACTTTATCCGACAAGATGATGGATTTCCTGCAAAGGAAGTACAGCCCGCTTTTACAACGGGCGATCAGGATCAAATACGTGGTGATCGCAGTGGCTGCGGCCTTACTGCTGGCTTCGGGCTTCCTATTCAGCCGTATGGGCGGCGAATTTCTTCCCCAGCTGCAGGAAGGCGACTATGCCTTTCATTGCATCCTGCCCCAGGGCTCCTCTTTGTCGCAAAGCATCGAAACATCGATGCAGGCTTCCCGTATTTTAAAGTCGTTTCCCGAAGTAAAAGAAGTAGTAGGCAAGACCGGCAGCGCCGAAGTACCTACCGATCCCATGCCTCCCGAAGCTACCGACCTGATCGTTGTCCTGAAAGACAAAAAAGAATGGACCACCACACAGGATTATAATGAATTGGCAAGGATGATGATCGAAAAACTGGAAGCCATTCCAGGCGTTTTCTTCGAGGCCAACCAGCCGATACAAATGCGCTTCAATGAGCTAATGACCGGTGTACGCCAGGATGTTGCCATTAAAGTATTCGGCGAAAACCTGGACACGCTTGCCGCTATTGCCCCTCGTGTTGCTGCACTTATACAATCGGTAAAAGGCAGTACCACTCCGCAGATAGAACAGACCACGGGCCTGCCCCAGATCACAATCGAATATGACCGGGCGCGGATCGCAGCTTATGGTCTTACGGTCGATGATGTCAATCATGTGGTCAGCGCGGCATTCGCAGGACAACCAGCCGGTGTGGTTTTTGAGAATGAACGGAAGTTTGACCTGGTGGTAAGGCTGGATACCTTGTTTCGCACTTCGATAGACGATGTAGCCAACCTATTTATCCCTACAGGGAATGGCAACCAGGTACCCCTGAGCCAGGTAGCCAAAATCTCTCTTAAAGAAGGTCCGGCCCAGATAAGCCGGGAAGAGGCCAAACGCAGGGTGGTGATCGGGTTCAACGTACAAGGGAGAGATGTGCAAAGCGTGGTAAAAGAAATACAGGGAAAAATGGCCAAACAGCTATCCTTGCCTGCAGGCTATTACCTTACGTACGGCGGCACCTTTGAGAATCTGGAAAAGGCCTCTGCCCGTTTACAGATCGCTGTGCCGGTAGCCCTATTGCTCATCTTCGCTTTGCTGTACTTTACTTTTCATTCCTTAAGGCAGGCTACCCTCATCTTCACAGCTATACCTATGTCTGCCATAGGCGGTGTGCTGGCCTTATGGTTAAGGGGTATGCCTTTCAGCATCTCGGCAGGCGTAGGCTTTATCGCTCTCTTTGGCGTCGCAGTGCTGAACGGGATCGTATTGATCGGCACGTTCAACCAATTGGCCAAAGATGGCATAACCGATTTGAAAACACAGGTAATGGAAGGATCAAAGATCAGGCTACGACCGGTACTCATGACCGCTACAGTAGCCTCCCTGGGCTTCCTGCCTATGGCCATATCTTCCGGGGCCGGGGCCGAAGTCCAGAAACCCCTGGCTACCGTCGTTATCGGCGGCCTGGTTACAGCTACCCTGCTTACCTTGCTGGTACTGCCTCTGCTGTACTTAATATTTCAACGCAAGACGGGGAAAGGGATGAAACCGGGCGGCAGTATTGCTGTCTTGCTGGTTTTATGTCTCTTTTCGCCTGCTGCCTTTGCCCAGGATACCCCTGCTGCGTCGCGTATATCCTTTGAAACAGCCTATTCCAGGGCATTGGCAGGCAACCTGGAGCTACAGGGCCTGGATATTGCCCGGCAACGTGCTGTCGCACTGACTGGCACTTCCCTTTCTTTGCCTAAGACGGGCTTGTTCTTCGAAAATGAAGACCTCCGGCCTTCCGACAGCAAGGGTATTCTGAAGATAGGCTTGTCGCAAAGCATAGAATGGCCGGGCCTGTACAGCGCCCGGAAGCAGGTATTGCAGCAGGAAGCAAAAGCATCGGATTATGCCCGGCAGGCAAAAGCACTGGAAGTACGGCGTAACCTCCAAACGGTTTATTATACTTTATGGTATTACCAAAGCAAACAACAGCTCTGGCAACAGCTCGACAGTATTTACACCTCGCTCTCGGCAGCCGCCGTATTACGGGTCAGAACAGGCGAAAGCGCCGGCCTGGACAGTATCGCAGCTTTGGCAAAAAGCGCCGAGATCAAGGTACAGCTACAAATGTTGCAAAAGGATATGGAGATACAGCAGGCGGCATTGAAAACCCTGCTGAATACAGATACCAGTTATTTACCACAGGATACTCCGCTCGAAAGGATCAATGCAGCACCCGATAAGGAAGGATGGTCCGCACATCCGTTGCTGCTCCAGCAACAGCAATCCGTGGCCATAGCCGAAGCAGAGCTGAAAGTAACCAGGCGCACCCGTTTACCGGATTTCTCGGGGCGCTTCTTCTCTCAAAGGCTTTATGGTATGCAGGACCCTTACAGCGGCTTTTCCGTATCGGTGGGTATTCCCCTCTTGGGCATGGGCAGCTATAAAGCTAAGATAAAGGCAGCCAGCCTGGAACGTGATTACCGGCAAACTCAGTTCCGCTACGAGCAACAGTACCTGGATGCCGCAGCCCAACAGGCTTTGCAGAACAGGGACAAGGACCGGCAGTTGCTGGACTATTACGAGCAACAGGGTCTGGAACAGGCGGCAGCCATACTGAATGCCGCGCAGCTCTCCTACCGTGCCGGTGAAATAAGCTTTGCCGCGCTCTCCCAGTTTATGAGCCAGGCCATCGATATCCGGAAAAATTATCTCGATGTCCTTCATCAATACAACCAGGCAGCCATCACGCTTGCCTATTACAGTAAGCCATAGCATCCATAAAAAAGAATCTCCAACAATATGAAATACGTTAAAATATTAGTCCCTGCAGCTTGCCTGCTTTTCCTGTACGCCTGCGGCAATAAGGATACCACTGCCAAGCAGGAGGCCGCAACGCAGGAGCACCACGACGAGCAGGAAATGACCGAAGTAAGTCTTACAGCCGAACAGATCAAAACTGCCGGCATTGCCTGGGCTCCTGCCGAACAAAAGAACCTGGGCGTATCGGTCAAAGTAAGCGGCAAGCTGGAAGTACCCGCCCAGAACAAAGCAGCGGTAACATCGCTGTATGAAGGAGTATTGCAACAGATATATGTGCACCCGGGAAGCAGCGTACACAAAGGGCAGGTGATCGCGAGGATCACCAATACGGAACTCACCGGCATACAACAAAACCTGATCGCTGCCAATGCCCAGCTCAAGCTGGCCCAATTGGAATATAACCGCCAGCAGGAACTGGTGGCAGGTAATGCAGCACCATTAAAAAACCTGCAGAAAGCCCAGGCCGAACTAAGCAGTATTAAAGCACAGCAGGCGGCCCTGCAAAAACAGCTTTCCACCCTGGGTATATCGCCTTCCTCGGTAACCAGCGGGAGTATCTCCTCGACGCTGACCATTACTGCGCCTATCAGCGGGACCATCAGCGACATTCATGCGCAGATCGGTTCGCGGGTAGATGCCGCTACGCCCCTGGCCGAGATCGTCAACAACTCCCAACTGCACCTGGACCTGTTCGTGTATGAGAAAGACCTGCCCAATATCAAAGCGGGGCAAACGATCCACTTCACGCTCACCAACAGTCCGGGCAAAGAATACGATGCTACTATTTTTGCCATCGGCACCGCATTTGCCGACGATTCCAAATCGGTACCGGTACATGCCGAAGTAGAAGGCGATAAAACTGGTCTGATCGAAGGCATGAGCGTTACGGCGATCGTCAGTATCGGTAACCGCACTGCCCTGGCTATTCCCACGGAAGCTATCGTAAGCAATGCCGGCAAGGATTATGTATTCGTATTGCAGGATGACAAAGAAACGGCACATAAAGCGGGAGAAGCGACACATGATCATAATCATGACCATGATCATGATCCTAAGGAAGCAGCACAGGAGCATGGAGGGAAAGATATCCGGTTTAAACGGGTGCAGGTAGTAAAAGGCGCTACCGACCTGGGTTATACCGAAATTCAACCGGTAACCGACTTGCCGGCACATACCCGCGTCATTGTAAAGGGGGCTTTTTTCGTCATGGCCAAAATGACCAATACCGGCGAGCACGAACATTAAGGCATGAGTCTGTAAAGGCACGATAAAAGCACCCAAGATCCCTCATTTCACAAGCTGCGCAAGCTACATTCGGCATGACAGCGGGAGTGCTGCAGGATGTGCTACTCTTTTTTGTTCCAAGCGTTGGGTAGCAATAATATACGCGATCTGTTCCCTTTGCCTGGTCATACCTTATATCGCGTCATCCTGAACAAAGCTTTAGCGGAGTGAAGGATCTTGATCGCTAAGAACATCAAGAGGGATTATACATTTTGATGCAATCATAGCTCAGTAACATTGCCCTGACTGGCTTTGGCTGGGCGCGCACCAGCCGTGGAAATGTCGACAACTAATGTGTCATGGCAGTAGAGTCGAAGCAGGGCAAAAATTTCCCTCCTCACCCTTCGACTGCACTCTGGGTGACCTTAGTTATAAGGTTGCACTTGAAATTTTTGTCCTGCTGAGCGGAGTCGAAGCACGGCAAAAATTTCCCTCTTCGCCCTTCGACTGCGCTCAGGGTGACGTTCGCTATAAAGTTATTTATCTCGCAACGATGCCGTGTCAAATTTCCTTCTGGCACCCTTCATCTACGCGTAATAAGACAAAACAAGAATGCCTTCAACCCGTGTGGTTGAAGGCATTCTTACATCATATGGATTACGGTGTCGCTTTATCGGATCAGGGTTACATTACCCTGCTTGGTGTACTGCTTACCGGTATTGGTCACGGCTTCTATGCTGTAAACATATACGCCCATGGGTTGCGGACTGTTGTTGAATGTACCATTCCAGCCTTTATTGATATCGGTAGTTTCAAATACTTTGTTGCCCCAGCGATTATACACCCTGAAGTATTTGAGAGTTGCCAGACCTCTCTTCATAATCTTCAGTTCGCCGTTATAGCTATCGTTGGGTGTAAAGGCGTTCGGCATATCCAATACCGATTCTTCATTAACCAGTATATCGATAGAATCTTTTACCACACAACCGTGTTCGGTAGTAGCGGTCACATAGTAACGGGTCCTTACCTGTGGCGCAGCATCGGGATTGGATACCACACCGGAGCTTAACCCTGAGGTCGGGAACCAGTTGAAGTAAAGACAATTGCCTTCGGGGCTTATCGTGTAATGCTCGCCGGGCCATATCGTTGCCTGGTCAGGCATCGTGATCACTGCCTGCGGGTACACATCCAGCACTACTTTTTGCGAATCGACACAATTGTATTTGTTGATACCTGTTGCCGTATAGGTCACCGATGTTTCCGGCGTAGCCACAGGATTAGGTGTAGTGGTATTGTCGAGGCCGTAGGCAGGCGACCAGCTATAGCTTTCGGCGCCGCTGGCATGCAACTGTACCAGCGCTGGCGGACATACGCCCGTATCGGCCGATACTTCCAGGAACTTGCCGGGATGTACGGTGATGATCACGGAATCTTTACCGGTACAACCTGCAGGCGTGCTTACCGTTACTTCCATCAGGCTGCTGGGGCCATTGCTGAACACCGGGTTGACAATCGTCGAATCGTTGAGGTTAATACCCGGATGCCATTCGTATTTATAAGCGTTGAAAGCGGAAGGCAATGCAGCAGCATACAATTGTACCGTATCATAGCTACAGATCACGCGATCGGGGCCGGCATTCACCTGGGGTACCGGTTCTACATTTACCCATACCGAATCGTGATGCGGTACGCAATCGGCATAGGTTACGGTAACCATGTACCGGCGGCTTTGCTGCGGTGTGGCAATAGTGCTGTTGGTATCGGCTTCTATAATATCGATATCAGGCGACCATTGGTAAGTAAATATGGAATTACCCTCTACATGCAAAGGCACTGATTTTCCTTTACAGATCACGGTATCGTTGGAAACCATATTGATCAGGATAGGATCGAATACATCGATATGTACATTGGCCGTAGCCGTGGCCGAGCACATCTCATCGGAGTTGGTAACGGTAACGGTAAAGTCCTGGGCCATGGCAGGGTTTACATTCACGATTTGCTGGTTTGGACTCCCGTTGATCGCCGCTACAGGCGTCCAGGCGTAGCCTACCGTATTGGAAGGGTTGAGCACATTGACCCCTATATTTATATTCTGGAACAGACAAATGACGGTATCGTTGGTAACCAACTGTGGTGTTGCCGCACTAAACACATAGATCTTTGTAGTGAAGGTATCGTCGGTAATGCAGGAAAGCGGGTTGTTGGCATGCAGGCTAACAGTATACACACCTGGGTTCATAAACGTATGTGTAGGTGAAGTTACGGTTGTAGTTGCCGTACCGTCGCCAAAATCCCATACATAGTTATCTGCTACCATCGATTCGTTGACGAAGGAAACGGTATGTGGTGCGCAACCGGAGTCGGAAGAGTTGGCTGCCAGCACAAATGCCGCATGTACGCCCGTTGCTTCGAAGTTAAATTTAAAGCTGGCACAATCGTACCCACTGGCCAGTTTATTGGGCGACCACACCGTTGGGTTGGTCGGGAAATCTGTTTGAGCAGTACATACTGAGTGGTACACAATCCCTTTAGGATCGAAACGGCTGGTACCGCCATCTACGTGACCACCGCCCCCGATAAAGGTACCGTACAGCAGATCGGCAAAGTCGGGTTCCAGTACCGCCAGCCAGAAACCGCCCACCGTAGCATAGGCATTGGCAGAAACCGGCAGCGTGGCATTGGGATTAAATCCGCAGAGGTAAATATTACCACATTCATCCAGGAGGAAGGCAGTGGGTACAAATTTGGCTCCGCTCTGTACATTACCCAGCCTTGTAGACAACAAAGAGGTGGATAAGGTAGGCGACAACTTATCGATAAATATATCGTGGCCTGCCAGGCTATACACGCTCGCCGAAACCGGGTAGTTGCCCAGCGTTTGTCCCATTACATAAACGTTATCCGAACCATCGATCTGTACTTTAAAAGCGTGGTCGTAGGCCGTAGTCCCTAAATAAGTAGAGTTGACCAAGCCGGTAGTTAAGTTAATAATAGAGGCGAAACCATCGGCCCCACCCTGAGAGGCAGTATGCAGACCGCCGGTAACTGTTGGGAAGTTAGTGCTCAGCGTACCGCCGATAGTCACCACATTGCCGGCGCTGTTCAACACCAATGCAAAACAAGCGTCGTCGCTGCTACCGCCCAGGTAGGAGCTGTACAGCAGCGAAGAGCAGTTGGCGTTCAGCTTAACAATACAACCATCCTGGCCGCCACCTGCAGTGGATTGCGCTGCTCCGGCCGTAACCGGGAAGTCGTTGGAAGAAGTACTGGAAGCGATGTAGATATTTCCTGTAGCATCTGTAAACACCTCACCCCGGTTCTGATCGCCGTAGTTATCGCTCAAAGAAAAGTTATTGTAACCATCTACACCACTACCGCCGATATAGGTAGCGCCAAGCAAAGCGCTGCCTGTGGCATTGAAATGGACCACGTAAATATCCATCGTACCGCCTAAGCTATTGTCGTAACAACCCGTTGTAGTGGGCAGGTTGGAAGAAGAAGTAGATCCGCACACCACAAGCTCTCCCACTGCATTCACCACCATGTTATTGGGCAGGTCGGAGCCGGAGCCGCCGTAATAGGTAGAGTACACCAGGTCGGTTCCCAGGGCGTTGTACTTATTGATACCGGCATCCTGGCCGCCGCCGAAGGTAAGCTGATAGGCTCCCGGAGAAGCAGGCCAGCCTGCGCCAAAACATTCGCCCCCGGCATACAGGTTACCGTCGTTGTCATAGGTAGCGCTAAAGCCATAAGTGCTTCCCGTACCACCGCTGTAAGTACCGAACACCAGGGTGGGATCGATAATCAGTTCGGCAGCTTTATCATAACCTTTCGGAAATTCAAAATGGATGGAACCGCTTTTCTTGTCAAGAACATAATTACATGGCACTTCTTTCTCTACGCCATTAACCATCTGGTAAGCGTAGGGAGCGCCTTCTTCTACTTCATTTACCGAAGTTTTGATCCTCATATTACCGTTAGGCAACAGCTCGGGGGTTACGCCTTCAAAATGTAGTACGATATTGGAAGTATTCGCGCCGGGAGCTACGATGAAATCGTATTTCATGCTCGTTCCTTTGCTGTACACAGCAGCATCTACACCGGCATAAAGATTCTTATAGACTACTTTTCCAAATACGGAAACATTGCCCGCCCATTTGGCAGGATCGTTGCCGAGGAAATAATTATGGTGATAGGATTTTTTATTGCCGGTTTCCATGCGCGGGCTGGCATTACCACCTATGAAAGTAACCCGGTAAGCATGGCAATTCACGATTTCCTTATCCCGGTTCATGCCCGGGTTATCGTGCCCGAGATCATGTATGCGCACCAGGTCGCTCTGGCTGTAATAGCTGTAAGTAAAACCTGTTTCAGTAAGAAATACGCTCCCGCCAGGCAGGTCGGCCTTATATTTTACGGGGCTTGCCCATTGGTTTTTATTTTCTATAAAAGCAAGGGCCTGCGTTTTGGGCGGTTGCTTCATTAAGGCGTCTGCTTTATCTGTTGCCTGGGTAATATAGGCACCCGACAACAAAACGCTTAGTAGGGCAGAACGTAGTAATAACTGGCTCATTTTCATGTGTTATATCCTTGGGTTCAAAAATTGGAACGGATGAAAGTACCCGGACATGGGTAACATCGCTTTAACAAGACGGCAAGATAAATAAAGAGGTTGGTATTTTTATTTTCACATATCTGATAATAATAATACTAATAAGTCTCTCTTAATGTACACTGCTTCCCGCCCCTTGCCGCAACCGCTCCTTACAGCGTCAAAATCCCACATTTTTAACCCCGGACCGGGCCGGAAAAAACCTTTGTTATTTCTTGCTTATTTAAAAAAAACTTACGCTCCTGCCAGCTTGATCATAGCAGTCAGCTCCGTTATCAGTTCATCTTCGCTGCCAAAACCTTCTGTTTTAAAACGGATCTTGCCCTCCTTATCCAGGATAAATTTGGCGGGAATGCCATTGACTTTAAATTGTTCAACAACTTTATTGTCCTTATCCAGCAATACCCGGAAAGTGTATTGCTTCGCAGCGATAAAATCTGCCGCATCTTTTCTTTTATCCTTTCCCGATTCCCGAGTATCGATGAACAGGAAAACGACATCCGGATTATTTTTATAGTCGTTCACCACCTTTTGCATACCGGGAAAAGAGGCTTTGCAAGGGACACACCAGGTAGCCCAGAAGTCGATCACTACTACTTTCCCCTTTAGGGCCTCAAGGGTTACGGCCTGCCCCTCAATATCCATTAAAGTAAACGATGGCGCCGTTTCGTTCAGCATATCCCGGCGCAGCGTCGCCGTCATATGCTGACGGCCTTCTTTCTGAAGCGCTTCCATATAAGCCGGGAAACCTTTATCGGAGCCATTTTGCTTTACATAAGCCCTTTTCAGGATATCGTTGATGATTGCCGTCGGCCTGTTTTCTTTTACAAACTGTTCCAATTGTTTCCGGTAATCCCTGAGGGGCATCACCTTTTCGGCCAGCAAAGCATATGTGTTGTTTTCGTCTGCGTTTTCGCCTTTAGCAATTACCAATGCCGCTTCACGGGCAAAGGGAAGCCCTTTTTTATACTGCCCTGTCTTGAACAGGATCATGCCGTAAGTATCGGCATACATGCCATAGGTAGTTGCACACTGTTTGTTCCATAGTTTGGCACTAAAGTAGTCGGGCTTTGAAGAAGGTCGCTGCCATTCTGCCCTGGCATATTCCGTAGCTATTTTCGATATTCCGGCTGCATAATCGAGGTCTTTGCCTGTTTCCTGTATCTGCCAGGCTGCATTATTATACAAGTCGGCAAGGGCCGCTTTATCCGTGAGCCCCAGATCGGTTATGGCCTTTTTAAAACCCTCCCAGTCCTTTTTTTCAATATACACGCTTGCCATTTCCTTCTTATAAGCAGTAATACGTTCCTTTAATGCCGAATGGTCCGGATTGGTTTCGATCCCCTTAAGCACTTCGTTTAAGTACCCGCTTTTCTTAACGGGATCGGTTTCGGCATAAAGGTTATTTATGGCCCTGTCCATTACCCATTTTCCGTTGGGAAACCGTTCCCTTTTCTGCTGCTTTACCCAACGGCTTTGCTCCGGCAATTGAAGCATTTCGTACAAAGATTCCAGCAATTTGTAATCGGCTTCTTCTTTCAACCCGTCTTTAAGGATTGTTTCCATCTCCTTTTGCACCTGCGCCAATCCCTCTTGTTCTTTTACGGCGATCATTGCCCTCAGATATTCCTTAACATAGGCTTTCCGGCTCTCGGGATAAAGCGCGAATTCTTTTTCGTAACAGGCTATGGCTTCCGCGTAATTTTTTTCGACATTGGGCACCCAGACATTACCGCTGTAAAAAGTGCCTTCGCCGGCATAGCTTCCCTTCATTGCCTGGTCGCCGGTATAAAAGTTGATCCGGTAACCCTTATTATTGTTATTATCTGTTTTTTCCCCTTCGGTAAAAACAAAATACGCGAAGCTGGTGGCCGTATCTGCCCGGAAAGTGCCGGTCAGCTTTCCATTGCTGCTACTGAGTACCATATCCGTGGCTTTTAGCCCCTGGCCTATCTGATAGGCCGTTGCTTCTTCGAGGCGGGTAATACCTTTGAGCGCGCCGGCCGGGGTATAGCTGATCGTGACCAGGTCGCCGGGCCGGGGCCTTTCGGGTGTATAGGTAAAATTGGACTGGGCCATAGCCGGAAGGGCAAAACACTGCAGCAGGAGAAAGATTCGGTTATAGAGCATATGGAATAAACCATATAAGAGAGAAAATATTTCGGAATGAAGCTTATATCTTTTATTAACATAAGTATCACTTAAAGGTCGATACATCCGAAGCGGGAATATACCCGAAAGCCTGCCTGGCGCGATATGCCCGGCAAGGGGCAAAAAAATAAGTGTTATGAAAAGCAGTTAACATCTTTTCATAACACTTACGTTTCCTTATGCCGCGACCTCAATCTCCTTGTCAGGCAGAGGCGGGTCCGGTTCCCGGATTATTTTGAAATAACGATCTTCCGGCTTATAGTAGCAGTACCGGAACGGACCTGCAGCATATAGATACCATTGGGTAAACGGCCCAGGTCCATTTGATAAGTACCGCTCATCGCATTGGATACATCATAAGCTGTTTGTTTTTTGCCCAAGATATCGAATACAGTAACGGTAAGGCTTGTAGGGGAAGCAAAGTTCACCCTTGTATTCACGATACCTGTAGCAGGATTGGGATAGAAGTCGATCGAACCGTTCAGTTGCGCTACTTCGTCTACGCCTAGTTGGTTGTAATCGGAACAATCCGATTTGGTAGCAGGCAATTTCAGCCTTCCGGAATTGATGGGGTCCAACCAGTCTTTCAGACGGCTTTGCGCACCGGCATAAGTAGGGAAAGCTGTCTGGTCAAACGCATTTTCCCAGGCATAGGATAGCTTGCCATAGCCGGCATTGTAACCCATAGGAGCACATCCTCCTGTAGAAGGTGGCCCGCCGGAAAGATCGCCTACCAGCAATCCATCCACATCAAACAAACCGCTGCCGGAAGAACCGCCTTCGATCCCACCTACAACAGATACTACGCCCCAGTGCGTATTGGGAATGGAACTCTGGTTAAAGGTACCCGACGGGTCGACGCCAAGGGAAACACTCAGCTTTTTCGGATCGCCTTTGGGATGGTGGAAACCGATAAATTTATTGTAATAGTCGGGATCATCAAAGATATTGAGATCACGGTTCCAGCCGGCATAATAAGCATTGGCAGAAGCAGGCGGAGCACCCTGCAGCTCCAGCAACAGGAAGTCGGCGACCAGCTTAAGACTGGTATCGGGTGGCGTCGAAGGCAGGGAAGGCAGGTTGGAACGGGCACGGAAGTAAGCGCCGGTCCTGGTTTGTGTAGTAGCCAGTGTACCGCCTGCACAGGTAGTGTATTGGTAGTTGAAGGTGAATACCCAGTTGATGAAGTCGGCATCGGTCCTTCCGTTGTTGCTGCTGCAATGCGATGCTGTAAGCAGGTAAGGCTTACAAGCTCCGCCTGTAGCATTGCCTGTGCTGTTGATCATCGTACCGGAACATACTGCTCCTCCCATATTGATCTGAACCGTAGCGGCCTTGGCTTTGCCAAAAGGAACGCCATCGCCATCGGGACAGTTGGCATTGATCTCACAAGGCGACGATGCGTCGGTAGGCTTTAGCTGTGTATCGCCCGAACCGGAGGCATCTGCATACAGTTCCGTAACCAGCCCTGCACCGCGGTAGTAAGGATAAACCTTGTTGATATGGAATTTAATATCGGAAACAGCAACACCTGCAGCAATATCCATTTCCAGGAAAACCGTTTCACCCTGTACTTCCTGGTGGGCAAACATGTCTTCTTTGTTGTTATTGATCGTAGAGTAAGCTCCTAAAAGCTGCCTGCCGTTTTCATTTTTTACATAAAAATGCACACCTTCGGGCAAACGGAATTTATCGTAGTTAAAGCCCATCGCCAGGGCACCGGGTACATTAACCTTCATGCGCCAGATGCGGGAGCCATTGTCCAGGTAAGACCAGGTACCCGAGTTCATACTGATGTCGGAAGACAGTGTTGGCGCAACCCTGTAAGGTTTGGCAACGCCTGCTTTGGCATCCGCATCATCTTCTTTCAGATATTGCGCATAGTCAGGCTTTGCAAAAGTTGCCGTTGATACAGCCTGCTGCCTGATCCCTTCGTTTTTCGGATTCATGGTCCAGGGCAGGCCTCCCTCGCTTATTTGTGCATGCACCGCCCCTCCTATCGAACAGGCAAGCAAAACGGCTAAATAGATTTTCTTCATACGTCTGTATTTTATGCTATCAAAATTTTTAAGCGTAACCGGCCACCTTACCAAGGCGCCGGATATTTTAATCAAACCTATATTCAAAAAAACATATCAACCAGAGACACTATTCAAAGGAAATAGTACTATCCCCCTAAAGATACAAAAAAATAAATAATACTTGCGGACCGGTTGTAGCAGGCCGGCAACTATTGTTCCTAACATAAGAAAGCCCCAAACAGCCTTGAGCGGGTTGTTTGGGGCCTGGCGGGCGCTAACCCATAAGGCTACTTCTTCAATTTCTGCGCAGCATAATTGAATCTGGCCCAGGGCGAAGCTTTGTAGTAAAGTTCCAGTTGCTTACTATGCTCTCCTTGTCTTACGATGCCACCTACAACCGCATTCCCCACATTACCCTGACCATAAGTCACAGGGGCGGCTCCGGCAATATGGCCCGATAAGTCCCACAAGTTGGCTGCCTGACCGGCACGATGCAGATAAGCTACGTTTTGAACATCGCCAACATGCCAGTTATCTTCTACCCATTCGCTTCCCATGATTTGCGGCCAGAATTCTGCCACAGTTACCTGTGAATCGATATGCCACACGGGTCCTCCCTGTATCGCAAACACTTTACACCCCGTAAGCTCATAAGTAAAAAACAAGGTGCCTACCGGCGCACGCTCAATGGAAAAGGGTTGTATCATTGGGCACTCCCCCTGCCTCCAGAACAGCCAGAGGATATTGGCAGGTTCACCGCCTTTTGCTTGCAGGTCGATCAATACGTTGTTGGCGTCTACCTGGTGTAAATATACCTGGGTCATTCCGGGCGCTTTGGTATTCAGCTCGGGCGAGAAGCGGACCGAGAGGTTTCCTCCTGTTTCCATCGCATGACGGATGTTGTCTTGAATAGGCATAGTGTTTGGTTTGGTTTAGTGGGGTTAATAAAATTTACTTTCCGAACGAAAGTACTGAACCATTCCATCTGCCGCAAGAATATATTATATCCAAAATACATCAATAATAACCTGACAATCCTTATTACAGATGTTTTATCCGGGATCGGCATTTAACCCGGCAAAAAACGAATAATAAAAATCGCAACATTTAGTGAACTCTTAATTTGCCGTACAGATGAAGATACACTTGTACGGATATGTACTTTCGGGTTAACCAAACATCGCTTGCACATTCCACTATGAAAAACATTCTCATCGCCGATGACCATTCCCTGATCCGTTCCGGGTTACGTATGGTGCTCGGCAATATGGCCTTCGGGACAGACATCGGCGAGGCCCGGGATGGCTTATTTTAAGATCTTGTATCAGCCGTAAGACCGGCGAGATACAGGTATGAGCAAGCCGGGTTTTCAACCCGGCTTTCGCTGTTTTATTAATGATCGGGCGGCATAAAAATGTTTTAAAAAAACAGCTAACAATAATTATTATGTAATTTAAGCGCCATAAGGGAATGCTTATCAAAATTACAGCATGTAGGAGCAGGCGGCTGCTTTTATACTATGAAAAGGAAGCCAGGTACAGGCGCTGCATTTCATGGATACTGATCTTGTTGGCTGCAATAGGCTACCAGCCGGCAAAGGCAAATGAAAACCACCTTTATATCCGCCGCCATTTCACGATCGATAACGGCCTGCCCCAGAATTCCGCCAGTGCATTGATGCTGGACCGCAACGGTTTCCTTTGGGTGGCCACGCAGGGAGGTCTTTGCCGCTTCGATGGCAGTCGTTTCGTTGTATACAACAGCAGGAACAGCCCGTTGCCCTTAGATAGGATACAGGCATTAAGCCTCAACGGCCAGGACAATCTGATGCTACTTACCGCCAAACCGGATCAGCGCATTTACCGTATTGATGACAACTACCGGCTGATCAGGGACCAAAGGTTCAAACAGCTTGGTGCTCTCTTTTATTCCGGCTACCCGGTTGTCCGAATAGATAGTACCCTGTCCCTGCGCAACAACGAGGGTATGGTCAAACAGGTGTCTGGCACATCACTATGGGACGAAGCGTACCGTGTCATTCCCATTGACAGCAGTCGTTTTTATTTCGTGGAAAAAAACACACTGCTTTTCATCGATACCCGGCTGCGTACCTTTCAGTCCTGCGGTGAAATACCGGGCTGGACAGGCAGTACAGTGATTGGCGACTACCTCCTTACTTGCGATGATCGTATGCGCTATCAATTCTGGAAGGAAGGCAACCTGGTGCAGGCACCTGTTACACCGGCATTAGCTTCATTGTTACATCGGTTTCAACATGCGCCTGGGGCCAGCCGAAACATCCTGCGAAATAATAGCAGCACTTCCAGCCTGCTACGGTTCAACTCCGAAATATGGCTGATTAAACAGGAAGGAGCATTGCTGGATGCAACGCTGCTGATCAGCGATATAGACCGGGACCAGGCCATCAGCGCCATGCTTTACGATGAGGCCAATCGTATCCTTTTCGTGGGTACCTATACGGACGGTATCTACGTGTATCAAAAAAACGATTTTGAGACGATTGTGCACCAGGCAGGCAACCTCCAGGCCAATAATATTTATACCCTGCTGGCTGTTGAGGATACATGGGTACTGAATGCAAATTTCCGGCTGGATCCGTTCCGGAAGATCACAGCACCATTGCCCGCCGGTTTTCGCCCTGCGGCCTGGTCCGGGTTTTACCGTAGCCCCGAAGGCCATATCTGGTATGCATCCGGCAACCGGATACATATTACGGACAGCAATCTCCGCCAGCTCCGGTCAGTCCCGTCTACCCCTGACGGCTCTCCCACTACTGCCACTTCTTTTGCGGAAGATGAGTACCATACGGTCTGGGTGTCATCGGACAACGCTGTAGGCCGGATAGAAGGAGAGGAGATCAGGTTCCTGCCCGTACCGACGGATTACCTGGACCGGAACAACATCAACTATCTTTTCCCTTTTGACCCGGACTGGTTATGGCTCGGTACCGAAAACGGTATTCTTCCCTGCAACAAAAAGACAGGTAAGTTGGGCGCCTTATTGCTGCCCGGCAATTCGGTAAAGTATATTTTCCGGGCAAGAGACGGAGGAATATGGGTCTGTACTTACGGGAAGGGTATCTACAAATATGAAGCAGGCGGGTTTGTTGCGCTGCCCCCGGATGCAGGAAAGCATCTTTTGTTTGCGCATGGCATCGTCGAAGATGAGCGCGGTTTCTTCTGGATACCCACCAATAAGGGCCTCTTTCAGTGCCTGAAAGCAGAGCTGGAGCAGTACGTAAACAGCAGCCATAAAGGTAGCGTTTATTATTACCAGCATCAGAACATAGGAAAATATACGGATGAGTTCAATGGCAGCGGGGGCAATGCTACAGTGGCCTACTGTAAGAACCTGGTCCTGCTGCCCAGTATACATGGCATACTCAGCTTTGATCCCCTGGCGGTACAACCTATACTACCCGACAAAAGTATATTGGTGGAGTATATCCGCTGCGACGACCGGTTGCTGGAAACACATTCCTCCTTCACATTGCCCCCCGGCTTTCACCAGCTAACGGTAGATGTTTCGGCACCTTATCTCGGCAACGAGGCAAATAATGTGCTGGAGTATCAACTGGCAGCCATAAGCCCGGATTGGTATCCCGTGATCAATGGACGTATTGTTTATAACCAGTTGCCCCAGGGTACTTACCATCTTACCATACGCAAAAGAACCGGTTTCGGCACCGGTAATTATGCTTACCGAACGCTTGACTTCAAGGTAAGCCCCTGGTGGTACCAAACCTGGTGGTTCCGGATTGCCGCTGTATTCCTTGTGGCCTTTACCGTCTTTTACTTTGTAAAAAGGCGGATACAGTACCTGCAAAGAACGAAACGTATGCTGGAAGAAAAGGTAACCGAACGTACAGCGGCATTGCAGGAAACCATTGCTGTCCTGGATAGCTCGGAACAGGAGCTGAACCGTATCAATATGATCCAGGATCAGGCCTTGTCCATCATCCTGCACGATATCCGGTCGCCGCTACATTACCTGTCGCTTTCCACCAAGTTCTTTAACGAGCACATACACACGCTTTCGGAAGAAGAGCTGGGCAGGCAAGCCGCTTCCATCATGACATCCACCGACCGTATTGACAAATTCGCAAACGACCTTGTAATCTGGCTGCACGTCAACCGCGACACCCAAACACTTTCCCCCGAACGTTTCGATCTGGCGGCCTTGCTCGAAGAGGTGAGGGCACTATACGCAGAGATGGCACAGCAAAAGAACAACCAACTCCTCATCGAGACCGTTGAACCGGGGACCATCACTGCCGACAGGAATAAACTGCATCTCGTACTGCGCAACCTGGTGGATAACGCGAATAAATATTGCAGCAACGGGCAGATTACGCTCAGTGCGACAGTCGATAGTTCAGAAAAAAAATTTCGTATCCGGGTAACAGATACCGGAAGCGGTATCCCCGATGAAGAGATCCGTAAATCGCAACACACATCATCAGCTCCCCCCCAACTGCAAGCGAAGCTGGGGTTAACGCTCGTACATTACTTCGTACAACTCATGAACGGGAAGATAGAGATCGGCAGGGAAGAAGGGAAGCGGACTGTAGTAACCATCGTGCTCCCCCTGGAATAACGATTATCCGCTGCGCCCCGGCACCTCACTCCAGGGGCAGATTGTCTACCATAGCTTTAAGCTCCATCAGGTTATTCAATTTCAGTTTCCGCAGGATATTGCCTTTATGGGTAGAAACGGTAGTAATACCTATATTCAATTTCTTGCAGATATTGACCTGGGAATCTCCCGTAACCAGGTGGCGTAATACTTCTTTTTCCTTATTACTGAGCAATGCGTAAGGATCAATTGTCCCGTCCCGCTTTTGGTAGAAATCCCGCATCTCGTCACGGATATAGATTTTACCCGCCAGCACCGTTTCTACCGCCTTTACCAGTTCCTTTTCACCATTCATTTTGGGAATGAACCCCCTGGCGCCGATCTTATAATACAAAGGGCCGTATATCTCTTCCTTGTACATGGTAAACACCAGGATATTGATCGCAGGCTGTAAAGCAAGCAGGGTGTACACCATTTTCTGTGGGTCTGTGTTGGGCATATTCAGGTCCATGATCATAATGTCGGCAGGGCTTTGTTTGCACAAGGCAATTGCCTGATCACCATCCTCTGCTTCCCGTATCCGTACAACAGGAAAATGGCTCTTAAGGATAAAGCAGATACCGGACCGTAATATCGGGTGGTCATCTGCAACGATGATATTGGGACAAAGCTGGCTGACTGAAATCATAAACAAATTATTAAAGGCATCGAAATACACGCTATACCATAGGGTGGGATGCAGCCAGGTAAAGATCGGCTCAATTTAAGATATTTTGTTACCATAAGTTAATAGCAAGGTTGCTGTCAGATATGCAATTACGTTGCTTTTAATATAGCATTTACATGAATTATCCTCCTTTCATGCCATGTCCTATCCTGCCCCGCTCCCTGGAACCGTATTGGCGCCTCGAATTTATACTATGTCCGGGACAAGTTTAGCATACGCATGTGTAATGTATCAGCAAGGCCATTCTATCAGCATTTGCACGGTTTTCTGCCGATAATATGGAATATTTTTTGAACAAAGGTAGACAGGCGGGAAAACAGACGTAATAGCTACCCTGTTACTCCTGCCTGTTCAAATATTCCATTGTTAAACATTAAAAATAAAAATCCATGAACAGGAAAGTACTCTTTCTCAATCTTTTATTTGTGCTATTGGCAGGTATCCGCACATCTGCACAAATTACGGTATCGGCACCGGTAAAAATTACCCGTACCATACCCGTTGCCGGCTCTACTTTCGGTTTCATTTCGACCACTACATCTGCCACGGGCAGCTCTAACAACCTGCTTTATAATGTAAGCAGTACGGGTGGTACGCTTTTGGTGGCCTCCTACACAGTAAATAGTGTTACTACCCCTGCGGGCAGCACTTATACCATAGCCAATACAGGCGATATTACGGTTAATGCCGATGGTAGCTATAGCTTTACCCCGGTAACCGGCTACGCTAACCTTGTACCCCCGGTAACCATTAATATTACCGATGGCACCAATAGCAGCAGTACCCGTACATTGGGTATTGCAGTAACGAGTGAGCCGGGCGGCGGCGGTAATCTTACACAGCTTAATACCGGCTCTATGGGCTTTAGTGAAGATCAACCCGCGTTTGTTCCATACATACCCCCGATAGGGAGTCCAAGCAGTTTTTATCTTTATTTTCCGGGCAATACACCGGCTGCAAGCATGAATGGTGTTTACACTTTAAATATTTATACGGGGACGAATGCTGGTGGTTATGTCTCCGGGTTAGGCACTTTTACCGCTGCCTCTACCCCCGATGTTACGGTATCCGGCTCGGGTACCGGTAATATTACATTAACAGGCACTGTTGATGCGCTGAATAACTTTATGGTTGACTCTTCATTGCGCCCGGTGTACCGGCAATCGGCGCCAGATATTAATCGTACCTGCCAACCGCCATTTAATTACACCAGCAAGCTATATCTTGGCACGGTACAGCAAGACATGCAACAACGAGTTATTACTATTATCCCCGTAAATGATGCCCTTAACTATTTCGTCAATGCCTGCCAGGATGCCAATAAATCGCTTAATGTACTGACCGGTACCGGTACGATAAGCGGCCTGCCCAACAACTTTGAGGCCAATACGGCCAACCCGCCGCAACCGGTTACGGTTACCGCCATCAATGGCGCAGCCATCGTAAATCCTATAGCTACCACCAACGGCAGCATCACCGTAAATAGCAACGGTTCGGTAGTGTACACACCCAATACCGGCTATACCGGCATCGACAGCTTTACCTATACGGCGCAGCCCGGCGCCGGTTGCCCCGAGACCCGCAAAGTGACCCTTACTGTAGGGGCATTACCCGCTACACCTACAGCCAATGCGACACAGCCTGGCTGTACCAATCCTAACGGAAGCATAACAGTAACGGCGCCTACGGGCTCAGGATTTACCTATAGCATCGACAGCATCAATTACCAGGCAGGAACCAGCTTTAACAATGTGGCTGCGGGCACTTACCCGGTAAGCGTCCGCAACAGCAACGGCTGTATATCCCCGGTGACCCAGGTTATCCTTACGGCACCGGATTGTGCGCCCGCAGCCCTGAACGATACGGCCTCTACACCGGTAAACACTTCGCTGAATGCTACTGTAACAGCCAACGATACCTGCCGTACAGCGCCCTGTACCTATAGCGCCCTGGCCTCCGCCCCACCCGCACATGGCACGGTTACCGTAAATGCAGACGGTACCTATACCTATACGCCCAATACCGGCTTTACCGGCACCGATACCTTCAGCTATGTAGTATGCAACAGCGCTGCCCCCACATCCCTTTGCGATACAGCCCGGGTATTTATTGCCGTAGCAAGCCCGCTCCCGGCCAACCTGGTATTGTTCCAGGCAGAGGCCGGACCCGATTGTACCGTACAACTCAGCTGGGCCACCGGCGTAGAACAAAACCTGCATCACTTCGAAGTGGAATCGGGCACCGATGGCCTCGGCTTTACACCAGCTGGTTCCGTTATGGCCAAAGGTTCCGGCAGCAGCTATACCTATGTTTATCAAAACGGGGTAAAGGGTCCGAATTATTTCAGGTTACGGTTGCAGGATCTTGATGGCGCCTACAGTTACAGCCGCGTTGTGCCCATTCGCCTCGGTTGCGCACCCGAAAGAAGGATACGGGTGTACCCCACTTTAGTAAAGGACCAACTGACGATCGATGGCTTGCAACAGGGAGAACAGATTACGGTATATGATATAAAAGGCAGCAGGATACTGCAAGCCAAGGCCGGTGGCCCAGTAGCCGGCCTGGACCTTTCGCGCATGAGCAACGGAAGCTATTGGGTAGTAGTGCTGCCGCTTACCGGCGACCCAGTACGTTACAGGATCGTAAAGCAATAGGAAGCATATTTATGGATAAACAAAAGAGCGGAGCTGTCCCTTATGGCCGGGACAGTTCCGCTCCACCCAGGTGCCGGGAGCATCGGAGCGCCATAGGACTGTTTCCCTCCGATGTTTAAGGAACCAAAGAACCTCGTTCCATTTTACATACTACTCATTATACCGCAGGAACATGAACAGAAAGATTAAAACAAATGAAGAGCATACGCAGCGTACTGTTCCCGATAAGCAGCTCGATACCAGCCTGCGTAAACTGGCTGCACGTATGCCTAACTATATGCACCTGTTCGATATCGGGGTTGAGGACCTGGAATACCTGAACAAGCAATACCTGGCATTCAACTGGCTGGTCACTATGGAAGAAAAGCTGAAAGAGTACCTCCTGGAGGTCCGTAAACTCAAGCGGGAGTTGCGGTCGGCACATAGCGCTCCCAGCTTTCTCCGGTTTTATGACCTGCCCCGACCGCCGCTCTTCTATCCCGATGGCAATATCGACCAGCGCTTAAGCACATTGATCCATAAGATCAAGGCTTCCCCCCATTACCATGAAAGTATGGGCAGCGACCTGGGATTGGAATAAAACGATCGCTCCTGGCATGAATGCCAACCGGATCTTGCACATTTTAAATTATAGAGATCGCAGATGCGAAATCGAAGCTTTTCGATTGCCAGCGCCAAACCGGTACCCTTATTTTGCAAAATATAATAATACCATATACCCGACCCGCTTCTTTATTCTTTACGGATGATGCTATATGGGGTTTATGGTATCGGGTGAGAACCATGAAAGCTGCCTGACCACGCACCAGGAGCGATGCCCCGCATAGGTTGCACCTGGCAGGATAAAATGATGGCCGCCACAGCAGCATACCGCCGGCTGGGCTTCTGTTAGCCATTGACCGGGAAGGCCGGTAGCAATATCAACGATAGAATACCAGGAAAGCGGCCATAGCCGGTAACCGCAAATACTTTTTTTATAACCAGGAAACCAACATTAAAAAACTTGTACGACATGAATACCAGGAATACATCTTAATGCCCCTAACATCCGTATCGCTTTTGCCCGTATTGATGCAGCATCCCGCACCACCGTAAAAAACTGCAGACCAGCGGTTTTAGGAATGCCCGGAGCACAACTATACCCAACAACAGACACTGCCGCAGCCAGCCCCAAAACCAAACAGGTTTTGAGCCCGTTTTTCTAACTGGCATGCAGCAATAATAGCAAACAATAAAATAACAAATGAAATGAAAAAAACGATTAACCTTTTTCCCTTGCTGTTGCTTACAGCGTTCTCCGGCTTATGGGGAAAGTTGTATGCTCAGTGCCCTGCTACAGGCCCTACCGTTTATGGTATAGGCGGTTTTGGTAGCACTTTATATACCATTAACCCGGCTACCGGCGTAGGTACGGACGTTAACGGCGCAGGCACCGATCTGACAGTTCAGAGTAATGCATTAGCCTGGGATCCCGTAAATGGCAAATTATGGTATGCCAGCCAGGGACCCGATATTTTTGGTAGATCCTGGATTTACTCCTACGACCTGGCGACCAATACCAATTCCACTAGCTATCCGTTTATGAACGGTAGTACGGTAGCTAATCCGATGTCAATAAATAAAGCAGCCTATAACCCTGCGGACGGAATGATTTATTTTCATTCTAATGCTGCTGCAACGGCCGGCTTGTATCGTCTCAGCCCGGCTAACCCGTCCGCCGGTGCTGTTTTTTTGGGTAAGCTGAGCCTTGATGGTGTTGTAGAAGCAGGCACATTCACATCCAATAGCGATATTGTTTTTGATGCCTTGGGCAACATGACCTCTGTTTTGGGTAATTCCAATAATCTGGTAGCGTTTAAAGCGCAGTATGATGCTTCCGGTGTTTACCAGGGACTTAGCCTTGCGGGGCAGTCATATACCGGTACTTCCATTACTCCTAATGCAATGGCTTTTCTTCCCAACGGTAACTATATCGCCGGATTGACAGGGCAAACCGGTACAATCAACTCCAATACCGGAGTATTTACCGCCCATAGCCCTGCCGGTACCTCCGTAACCGATTATGCTTCCTGCACTGCACCTTCGCCCAATATCAGCAGCGTGCAGAAAACAGCTACCCGCAACTGCACCAACCGTACTATTACTTATACTATTACCGTGCAGAACACGGGTAATGCCCATGCCTACAGCGTAGTGCTGAAAGACGCCACCCCTGCAGGCCTTACCTTTACCGGTGGTACCATGAACGGTATTACGCTTGTGAATCCGGCAGCGGCGCTGAACGGCAGTGGCTTGCCGCTGCGAACGCCCGGCTCCACGGTGGACAGTATACTGATGAAAGGCACTACCGCTACCATTGTACTGAACTACAGCTATACGGCCGCCAGCGACGGGGCTACCTTCTCCAACCAGGGATTTGTAACTTATGCCGGTGTGCAAACACTCAATCTGCCCAATGACCAGATCCCGACAGACGACCCTGCTACTGCGGCTACGGGTGATGCTACAGCAGTTACTCTATGTACGACTACGCCTCCCATCAACTGCCCTGTCGAAATGTATACAGTAGGCTCTACCAATGCGAGTTCGAACTGGGGACAGGAGCTGTTTGTCCTGGATCCTTCCGGTCCATTTACCGTGGTAAGAAACTATCCGCTGCCTTATAGCAATATTGCTCCCAATAATGTTAATGGTCCCGGAACCTTTGCTATTGCTGCGCCCAACGATGGGTTTGCCTATACGGTAAGCTATGCAAATGCAGCCCCTGGAACAGCCGCAAGTAGAACTATCTTTAAGACAAATTTGTCTGCCATCCCCAATGCTGCCGCTACCGTTTCTACCGGTATTGTGCTGCCTGCCATTATTGGTGGTTCTTACTATATAAGCGGTTCGGCGGATAAACAAGGCAATAACTATTTTTCAAGCGATAATGGCAGTACTTTAATACAGGTGACACCTGGCGGAACAGTAAACACGATATGGAATAGTGCCAATCCGGTAACCCTGGCAGCAACCCCTGCTCCTCCTGCGGGCGCTACTTTTACCCAAAATTTTAAAGATTTGACTATAGATGCCAACGGCGATTACTATTTTGTTGAAGATAATACACGCCGCCTGTGGCAGGTGCCTAAGGGTACTACTACAGCCATTTACCGGGGTACTCCTGATTTAGGCGCCGGTAATAATAATTCAGTTTCGGATATTGTTTTTTACAATGGCGACATGTATTATGTTACATCCGGCAATGTTTCAAATGCAGTCTTTGGGCCCACACACATCTATAAAATAAACCTGACTACGATGACAGGCACCGAAGTGCTTCGCCCCGCAAGCGAGACTGCGGTTTTCTACGATGCATCTTCTCCCGTTTGCTCACTCATGAGCTTAGCGCCGCTTAACGGTAAAGTGCTCAACGATAACAATGGCCAGGCCGGTGGTGTAAATGGCACACCCATGGCGGGCGTTACCGTTACCCTGTATGCGGCAGATGGTGTCACCGTGATCGCCACCACCACTACCGATGCAGATGGCAATTACCATTTCAATAATATTGCGGCCAATACCACTTATGTAGTGGGTGTAACACTGCCAGCGGGCTACCAAAATGTAAGCAGTACTGATGCTACGCCTTTTGATGGCAAAACCTCTGTAAGCGTACCGGCCGGCGGCACTGTTACCGCCAGCGTAGACTTTGGTGTGAATCAGCCACCTACAGTAACTAATGATACCCTGTCACATCAACCGGGGGGCACAGTAGCCACCCTATCCAATATCCTGGCCAACGATACCGACCCGAACAGCGGTACCTTATCGCCCGACAGCATCAGCCTGGTAACCCCCGCGGGCGCCACCGGCGTGGTGGTGGATGCTCAGGGCGATACCGTAGGCTTTACCGTACCGGGACAAGGCACCTGGGCGCTGAATAGCACTACTGGTGCCGTTACCTTTACACCGGTGACCGGATTTACAGGTGATCCCACGCCCATCAACTATACGGTAACCGATGCTGCCGGCCTGACCAGCAATACAGGTACGATCGTTATTGACTATGATTACCCTCCTGTGGCGGTGAACGATACGGCCGGCACGCCGATGAACACACCGCTGAATGGTAGTGTATCGACCAACGATACCTGTCGCGATGGACCTTGCAGCTACAGCCCCTTGTCTTCGGACCCGCCCACGCATGGTACCGTTACCGTGAACGCCAATGGTACCTATACCTATACGCCAAGTGCCGGCTTTACCGGTACCGATACCTTTAGCTATGTGGTATGTAATAGTGTTACACCAACGCCATTGTGTGATACGGCGCAGGTGGTGATCACCGTTACCGGTCCTCCCGTAGCGACGAATGATACCGCCAGTACACCGATGAACACACCTTTGAATGGCAACGTGACTACGAATGACACCTGCCGCCAGGGACCCTGCAACTACAGCCCATTGGCTTCCGATCCTGCCGACCACGGTACGGTAACACTGAACAGCAACGGTACTTATACTTACACGCCCAATCCAGGCTTTACCGGTACCGATACTTTCAGCTATGTGCTGTGCAACAGCGGTCCTCCCGTACAATGCGATACGGCGCAGGTGGTGATCACCGTTACCGGTCCTCCCGTAGCGACGAATGATACCGCCAGTACGCCTATGAACACACCTTTGAATGGTAATGTGACCACGAATGATACCTGCCGCCAGGGTCCTTGCAACTACAGTCCGCTGTCTTCCGATCCTGCCGACCACGGTACGGTAACACTGAACAGCAACGGTACTTATACTTACACGCCCAATCCAGGATTTACCGGTACCGATACCTTTAGCTATGTGGTGTGCAACAGCGGCCCTCCCGTACAATGCGATACCGCAAAGGTGGCGATCACCGTTACTGGTCCTCCTGTAGCGACGAATGATACCGCCAGTACACCGATGAACACACCTTTGAACGGTAATGTGACCACGAATGATACCTGCCGCCAGGGACCTTGCAACTACAGTCCGCTGTCTTCCGATCCTGCCGATCATGGTACAGTGACACTTAATCCCAACGGTACGTATACTTACACGCCCAATCCAGGATTTACCGGTACCGATACCTTTAGCTATGTGCTGTGCAACAGCGGCCCTCCCGTACAATGCGATACCGCAAAGGTGGCGATCACCGTTACCGGTCCTCCTGTAGCGACGAATGATACCGCCAGTACACCGATGAACACACCTTTGAATGGCAACGTGACTACGAATGACACCTGCCGCCAGGGACCTTGCAACTACAGCCCATTGGCTTCCGATCCTGCCGATCATGGTACAGTGACACTCAATCCCAATGGTACTTATACGTACACGCCCAATCCAGGATTTACCGGTACCGATACCTTTAGCTATGTGCTGTGCAACAGCGGCCCTCCCGTACAATGCGATACCGCAAAGGTGGCGATCACCGTTACCGGTCCTCCTGTAGCAGTAAATGATACAGCCTCTACGTCTATGAACACACCGCTGAATGGCAATGTGACCACGAACGATACCTGCCGCCAGGGACCCTGCAACTACAGCCCATTGGCTTCTGATCCTGCCGATCATGGTACATTGACACTCAATCCCAACGGTACGTATACTTACACGCCCAATACCGGATTTACCGGTACCGATACCTTCAGCTATGTACTGTGCAACAGCGTTACGCCTACACCACTGTGCGATACGGCCCGGGTAATCATCAGGATAGATAATGCACTGCCTGTAGACCTGCTGTCCTTTACAGCACACGCAGAAGCCGATTGCAGGGTACTGCTGAGTTGGACTACAGGTGTAGAACGGAACTTCGACCGCTTTGAGATCCGGTGGAGTACAGATGGTGTTTCCTTTACCGAAGCAGGTAGTGTAGCAGCCAGAGGCTCCGGCAATAGCTATACTTATGCTTATCATAACGGAGCAAAGGGTATGAATTACTTCCGCCTCAGGCTGGTGGATCACGATGGCAGCTATAACGACAGCCGCATCGCAACCGCCAATCTCGGCTGTGCTCCTGCACGGAATATTAAAGTATACCCCACCATCGTAAAAGGCCGGCTGACCATCGATGGCCTGCAACAAGGCGAATCGGTAAGGGTATATGATATGAAAGGCAGATTGGTATTGCAAGCGAAAGCTGATAGCCCGCAGGTAATATTGAATATGTCCTCGTTGAGCCAGGGAAGCTATGTCGCTATAGTGACAACCCTTAGCGGCGAACCCATGCATTACAAGATCGTGAAACAGTAACCACAGTTCTGTGCAACAGAACGACAAAAATCTGTTCCCGGGTTGCTCCGGGAACAGATTTTTCATTACAGTCATCTACAAAGCAGGTATGCTATCCCGCCTCCCCGCGCTCCATCCCGGAAAGACTGTTCCTGTGCGTTCGCTGCCGCTACTGCTTAAGCAGTATATTTGCCCATGCAGAAGTTAGCTCCCGGGTATTTCCGGAACCCCGACGTTTTATTCCTGGCCCAGGACCTGTTAGGTAAGGTACTCTGGACCTGCGCAGATGGGGAACTGTCTTCGGGAATGATTGTAGAAACAGAGGCCTATGCCGGCATAACCGATAAAGCATCGCATGCCTATGGTCATAAGCGTACCCGGCGTACGGAGATCATGTATCATGTGGGCGGTGTTGCTTATGTTTATCTATGCTATGGCATTCATTCTTTGTTCAACATAGTTACTGCTGCGGAAGGGGAACCGCATGCGGTATTGATACGCGCGATCGAACCCCGGCAGGGCAAACATATTATGGAACTCCGGCGGAATATGCCTGTTAGCAAAAGCACCATTTCGGCCGGGCCCGGCGCTGCTGCCAAAGCATTGGGCATCACTACAGCCTTTAACGGGAAAGATCTGCAGGGGGACGAGATCTGGGTCGAAGACGCCGGTATCTGGTACACAGCAGATGAGATCGCCGCCGTACCCCGCATAGGTGTTGCCTATGCCAAAGAGGATGCGCTTCTACCCTGGCGTTTTTTTGTAAAAGGAAATAAATATGTCAGTAAGCCCAATCGTTGATCGCGCGGAAGGATGGATCAATTCAGGTACCTGATGCTCAGGGCCAGGACTTTTATAAAGCTGTTTTCACGTACTTCCAATGCGAGTTCATTGCCCCGAAGATGCTCAAAAGGAAGTTTTCTTTCGGGCTTCCCATTGATCAATATGTTGTACTTATCGGATGCTTTGCGAATCAATAGCGTAACCGGCGCACCGATCTCCGGACGCGGATGTGCGTAAATGTTTTTATGCTTGTCTTCCTTATGATCACCACCCCGGCAGTAGGTAAAAGGAAAGAAGTCCAGTGATAATCCTATCCACGCCCCTCCCAGGGAATCGGAATAGCCCCAGAACAGCCGGCCGGCATTTTTATGTTTACCTGGTCGCTTTAATACGATATACGAAATTTCAATTTCAAAATCACGGCTATCGTCGATGGGCCGTTTGATGATAGTGTTAACCGGGGACGTTGTTCCTTCCAGGGAAAGCGCCCCATCTGCAAGATTAAGGCCGGTGTTCGCAGAGGAATCGCCCGAAAGCCAACCATTGTCGTTATTATTAAATTGCTCGTCCAGATAAGTGGTACTCCCTGACTGTGCCATACAGTTGAAGGTGTTGATGGATAGACAGGCTATAAAAATGACGATAATGATTTTCATGTTACCCCTTATTGATTTATCAGCAATTTAATTATTCCAGGGTAGCAGCCGGTATTTTTAACCTTAAATCACATACTATTGGTATAATTTCTATTAGCGTTATATAGCTGACCGGATTAAAAATTCAATCGGCAATAACAAAGTAAAAAGTCGGTAGCCGTTCAGGTTATCTAAAATGAGTGAGGAGAAAACGGAATGCCTATTCGCTTATAGGCTATTTTTATTTTCATTCATTTTTCAACTTGCTGAAATTGCATTTCGCAAATCATAAAAACAAAAAACCCGACTATCGTCGGGCTTCATTTGGGGCGGAGGGAGAGGGATTATTTCATGATCCCGGAATGGGAGGCTTCAGCAAAAGTGAATGTCCATTCGCTGCGCTCACCTTCATTTTTATTTTCATCCACATGGCAAAGTAAACTTTGCCTGTTCCTGAAAACAAAAATGCCAGCCTATCGGCTGGACATTCACTTTTGCTGGCGGAGGGAGAGGGATTCGAACCCCCGGACCTGTTACAGTCAACAGTTTTCAAGACTGCCGCAATCGACCACTCTGCCATCCCTCCGGGCGCAAAATAAAGACAAGCATTTCAATTTTCAAAAAAAAAGGAAAACTATTTTTCAAAGCCTTTACTGTAGCGGGTTTCAGTAACAAACCATTCACATAAGAATCTCGTATCTTTAGGTATAAAACGAAAAATCATGTTCAGGTCACTCGTAAAAAATATGCTGTTGCTGATGCCTTTCAGCTTCACAGCCTGTGCGCAAAAGACGGATGTCAGTCATTCCGCTACTTTTACAGAAATGAATAAAAAACAACCCGATAATAAAATGTCAGAACACAAAACAGAGACTGCAACTTTCGCGGCAGGCTGCTTCTGGTGCGTAGAAGCACAATTCCAGCAACTGGAAGGCGTACAAAAAGTAGTATCCGGATTTACCGGGGGACATGTAGCCAACCCCAGCTATAAGGAAGTATGCACCGGCACCACCGGTCATGCCGAGGCTTGTAATATTACTTACGACCCTGCTGTTATCTCTTACGACGAGCTCCTGGCTGCTTTCTTTACCAGCCACGATCCTACCCAGCTCAACCGCCAGGGCAACGATATAGGCACCCAGTACCGCTCCGGTATTTATTACCACAATGCGGAACAAAAGGAAAAGGCCGAATACTATATCAAAAAGCTGAACGAGGAAAAGGCTTACGATAATCCCATAGTTACCGAAGTAAAGCCTTACGGCACTTTTTATGCAGCCGAGGATTATCACCAGAACTATTACAATCAAAACGGCGAAGAAGGTTATTGCCGCATGGTGATCAAACCTAAGCTGGACAAATTCAAAAAGGTGTTTGCCGGTAAGCTGAAACATTAATAGTACCATCCCTATAAAGCGAAAGCCCGTCGTACGACGGGCTTTCGCTTTATAGCATGATATACGTTGTTATTTTTTGAACCAGCGGAAGATGTCCATGCCGTTGGCATAGAGCATCAGGCCTAGCAGCAGCACAAGCCCGATGGTAGTCGCTACTTCCATTACCTTCTCGTTTACCTTACGGCCGGTGATCATCTCGATAAGCGTAAAGACCACATAGCCGCCGTCGAGGCCCGGAATAGGCAGCAGGTTCATAAAGGCCAGCACGATGGACAGGAAGGCCGTAACCAGCCAGAAATGCTGCCAGTCCCATTCGGGGGCATATATCTTACGCATGGAATCGAAACCACCCAGCCCTTTATAGGCGCCGGTCTTGGGATTAAGGATCAGTTTGAACTGGTCTACATAAGCACGCAGCTTGTTCATCGCCAGGCCAACACCTGCAGGAAAGGCTTCAAAGAAACCATAAGAGGTATGTTCTATTTTATAGAAGCCCATTTTTTGTCCTTCTTCGATAGTTGCCGGTATCCAGCGGCTAAAGCCTGCGGTACCGGTATCCGAAACAGCCACAGGCAAGTCGAGGTTGGCTCCGTTGCGTTCTACCGTTACGCTTACAGTCTTGCCTTTGTTCTCATGAAAGACCCTTCTCATATCGTTGTAGAAAGGCGTAGCCACACCATTGATGGCAACAATCTTATCGCCTTTCAGCACCCCACCCTGCTTGGCGCCGCTGCCGGGCAAAAAGCTGTCGACGATATTAGGCAGCGGGATAGAGAACAGACGGCCGCCTTTGCCGTCGATCAGTTGCTCGGCAAAGTTGATCGGGATATTAATAGTCTTGGATACGCCGTTGCGCTCGATCTCTACTTTAGCTTCCGACTTAAAGAGGGACAGCATCAGATCGTCGTAGTAAGTCAGCTTTTCCCCGTTGATGGCAATAATTTTGTCACCATCCTGGAAGCCCAGTTTATAAGCCAGGGAATCGTTTACCGCAATACCGTTTTTCAGTTCGCTTAAAGGCAGCTTGTCCTGTCCCCAGGCAAAGAGCACCATGGCATAGATCAGGAAAGCCAGCAATACATTCACGATGATACCGCCCAGCATAATGAGCAGCCTTTGCCAGGCTTTCTTGGAACGGAATTCCCAGGGCTCCGGCGGCTTGGCCAATTGCTCTTTGTCCATACTTTCATCCACCATACCGGCAATCTTTACATAGCCGCCTAACGGGAACCAGCCTATACCCCATACCGTATCTCCTATTTTCTTTTTAAACAAAGAGAAGGGCAGGATATTGCTGAAAGGAAAAAGAAAGTCGAAGAACAAATAGAACTTTTCTACCCTGGTTTTAAATAAGCGGGCAAAGAAAAAGTGCCCTCCTTCGTGTAAAACGATCAATAAAGACAGGGCCATTATAAACTGGATTACCTGTACCCAAACTCCTGACATATTTCTTTAGTGTAAGATTTTAAATTAAAATTGATCCGGGCCTTTTGCCCGCAAAGCCTGTTTCCTGCTATTTCTTAATTGTACAACTGGCTTTTTTTGGCAAGGCTTTCGGTAAGCTTACGGGTTTCCATATCCGTATGCTCCAGCGCTTCCAGGTCGGGCTGCTCGATAAAGGCGATGGTGTTTAATACCTTTTCGATAATATCGTTCATTTCCAGGAAGCCCACTTTGTTCTGCAGGAAAGCATGTACCACCACTTCATTAGCCGCGTTGAGCACACAAGTGGCATTCCCTCCCTTATACATAGCCTCTTTGGCTAATGCCAGGTTGCGGAAGGTTTTATAATCGGGTTGTTCAAAATTGAATTTGGTAAAATCCTTGAAGTCGAAACGCTTGAAGTCGTTCGCCAGCCGGTGCGGAAAAGCCAAAGCATATTGTATCGGCAGCTTCATATCGGGCAGACCCAACTGCGCTTTTAACGAACCATCTTTAAACTGCACCAGGGAATGAATGATCGACTGCGGATGGATCACAACATCGATCTGGTCGTTTTCCAGGTCAAAAAGCCATTTGGCCTCGATCATCTCCAGGCCTTTGTTCATCAGCGTGGCCGAGTCGATGGTGATCTTGGCCCCCATGGCCCAATTGGGATGCTGCAGAGCATGGTCTTTTTTCACATTGACCAGGAAGTTGGTCTTCTTACCCAGGAAAGGGCCTCCCGAAGCGGTAAGGATCACCTTTTCAACGGTATCCAGGCGTTCTCCTACCAGGCACTGGAACAAGGCCGAGTGCTCGCTGTCCACGGGCAAGGGCAATACGTTTTTTTCACGGGCCTTCTGCATCACGATCTCGCCGGCTACCACCAGGGTTTCTTTATTGGCAATCGCCACCTGCTTGCCGGCATCGATGGCTGCAATAGTAGAGTGTAAGCCTGCAAAGCCCACGATAGCCGCCAGCACCATATCCACGCTATCCCATTGTACTACTTCGCACAACGCTTTGGCCCCGCCAAATACTTTTACATCGGTATGATCAAGGGCCTTCTTTACTTTTTCATATTGGGTATCGTCTGTTACCACCACGGCATTGGGTTTATACTTAACCGCCTGCTCCGTCAACAGATCTCCATTGCTGTGGGCACTCAGGACTTCAACACTGAACAGGTCGGGATGGGCATCCACTACACCCAGCGCCTGCGTACCTATAGAACCTGTAGAACCTAATATGGCTAATCTTTTCTTCATAGTAGGTCGCAAAGGTAAAGAATTGAAGGATTGAAACGTCAAGCCCGTTTTTTTAAAATAAGACCCCGACAGGGGCTTATTTCACCATTAAAAACGCCCCTGGAGCCGCTCTGCCCGGCAGGGCAACAAGGGTCCAGGGGCGTTTTTCCCGGCTGGTAACAATAAGTGAAAGTTTAGAAGCTAAACTGGGCCCTGCAGGTAAAAATACCGTCTTTCAGGTCCTTGTCGTAACCGGCAAGGGCAGTCTTTTCGTTGATCGGGTGTTCGTACCAGAACAGTATTTTAAGATAAGGATTGAGGTAATGCAGGTAACCGCCTCCTATAGTATTAAAACGGATATCGGCCGGGGTATAGCCATTGGCTTTGTTGATCTCCATGCCTTTTACCTTGGTATTGGGATCGTACCAGTCAAACTTCAGCACGACCTGGTGCCGCCAACTACCCAGGTGCTGCAGGAAGTAAAAATAAGCGCCGTCGAATGGCCGGCTTGCCAAAGGCAAGGCAGCCCCGGCACCATCTACAGGATAAGTTCCCGGTGAAGCCGAAGAGCTGAGGGAACCGGTTTGCGTACCCCTGATGTACTCGGCCCTGAACTCCGTTTGCCCTTCGGCATTGGGGAAAATGATTTGTATATCTGCGCCAAAGTACCGGCGTGTGGCATTCCGTCCTATATTGCTTTGCAGGGAATCGGATTGCATGCGCCAGATGCCGTCGTTTTGTTGCTGCATGGTGTACAGCCGGGCATTCTGGCTGGTAATGCCACCAAAGTAGCCGCTGATACCACCCGATATTTTTGCATTGAGCCCTTTGATCGTCTGTCTTTTGGAGCTTATCCTGAATACAATGTCCTTATGGCTGTCGTATTCCATAGGCCCCGTAAGTCCCTGCCCGTTATAGATACCCAGGTCTATAGCAAACCATTTCATTTTTGAAGTTGCTTTCCGGGGATTGAGGCTGACCATAAAACCCAGGTCGCGTTCGGTATTCATGATGGTCTGCGACATGCGGCCCCGTTCCGGCGCCTCCCGGTAAATGGACGACAGCAGGACCTCATGTCCGAAAGGGCGCGCCATCATACCAGCCGAGAAGTGGAACAGCTCCCATTTGTTTTCGTAGTAACGTCCCCAGAAATCCCGGATATTGACACCGCGTTCGGTACCGTCAAACTGGAAAACAAAATATACGGAAGGCTTTCCGTCGGCAGTATAGTGGGTGAAATCGGTACGGAGCCTTCCCCTGCGCAGGCGAAAGCGGTTGTCGGAGTTAGTGCCCCAGTCGCCGCCCTGGAAGGTGTTGGGATTACCTTTCGATTCGGCATACTGAAACTGGGGTTGCAGGTATCCGCTGAAACCGATCTGGCCGAATTTATTGTACAGGGAAAGCATGTTTTTACCCATGCGGGTCGAAGTATCGATCATGTCCGTAAGCAACTTGCCATTATTGTACAAAGCCTGGACATCCGTCTTCAGATTCTGACCAAATGAAATCACGCTGCATAAGGAGCATAAAATAAACGCTGAAGAAAATAGTATTTTTTTCAATAGTCAGATTTTTAGGCCGCAAAACTATTGGATTAGCCTAAAATATGGCTTTCCTCTTTTCAAAGGAAACAATTAGTTAATAATTAAGACACATTAAATTAATGCAATGGTAACAATTTGATAATATTACATTTGCTCCAGGAGGCTTGCCGGGTCCCAGAAAAGACGTTTAAAATCGACGACCTTATCGTCCTTCACCTTTATTCCTTCTTTGGCCAGCAATTCCTGCATGAGGGTAGGCGTGCCAAAATGATGCTTCCCAGAAAGAAGCCCTTTGCTGTTCACCACCCTATGCGCCGGTACCCCGGGATAAGCACCTGCCGCATGCATGGCCCAGCCTACGATCCTGGCCGAGCTGCCGGTACCGATACATTTGGCAATGGCCCCGTAAGAGGTTACCCTGCCCTTGGGTATATTTCTCACAATCTCAAAAATGAGATCAAAAACAGACTCTTTCATAAGAAACCATCATTTGTTTGTTCCTGTAATGAAAAGACCCGGTTCAAGCATTGTCCTGAACCGGGTCCTTTCTATTTTTCGTTGTCTTTTCTATTCTTAAGCAGCTCGGTCCTCCTGGGCTCCGGTACGTTCTGGTATGCATAAGGGCAATGTTTGCAGCCGTTGCCGCAGCAATAGCCCCTGTTCAACAGGTAGTGTGCCGTGAGCACCATTTTCCCCTCCTCGTTGAAGTAATAGTCAATGCCTTCTTCAATTTTCATACCAGCGATAGCGGGATTGTTTAGCCAGGGATCCTTGCCATGTACTTTTTCATCTCGTTCAACTGCTCGACGATCTGCTCGTTCTTCGGCTTTGCCGCTTTGGCTTTGCCATAATAGAATTTAGAGCCTTTGAAGTCCCTTCTTTGCAGGCAGATAGAAGCTAACTGCAGGTAAGCCGTTGCATTGCTGTCCGGATCAGGAAGTCCCGATTGTACCGCTTTGCGCAGGTGCTCGTAAGCTTCCTTCATATTACCTTTTCTGTAAGCGATAGAGCCCAGTTGCAGCAAGGCTGTACCCTGAAAATCTTTGTCGGCGGTACCTGCCGCAAGCCCTTTGCGCAATTCCGCTTCGGCGGCATCCAGGTCGTCTCCCATGGTAGAGAAATTGGCTTTCAGCATATAGTAAGCCGAACGGATAGGCTTATACAACAGGTTAGGGTATTTTACCTTTTTCAATATTTTCTGTGCTCCTTCCACGTCACCTTCCTCGATATAACGCTGCATAATGGTCACAGGGCCGATCATAAAATGCGCCACCACCATCAGTACCGCGATCAGCATAGGCAACCATCCCAGCCACCAGGTGACTTTAAAACCCAGCAAAAATCCAAGGGCCAGCATCACTACAGCTAAAGCCAGACGGTTAAGCACAACAAAACGACGTAATCCGAACATATTAATCTATTAGAAATTGGAGCGCAAAGGTAAAACAATTAATGAGCCGCCCCAAGAGGATTTATAAAGGCGCGGTTCGGCCCTGGCCGGTTGGGCACGCTCCGTCTTTTCTACTTAAAACAACATAGTGTAATTTATTGAAAATTAAAGCTAACCTGCAGAAGCAGCTCCAGCTAAGGCAGCAACAAGCTATACCGACAGCGGCCTTTTCCTAGACAAAAAATGCCCGCTCAAACCGTAATCCCTACCATTCACAAACATTTTACTACCGCTCATAAAATCAGAATTTCCATTTAACGAAATTTTATAGTATTTCGCAGCCCAGTACATTTTTAATAAAACACAAAAAAAACTCATGAAAAAAATCGTTACCGTATCTGCTATTGCCCTTTTAGGAGCCATCGTTCTGCCTTCCTGCAAAAAAGATTACAACTGCACCTGCACTTACAGCGTAGGTGGTGTATCGCAATCTACCTCTGTACAACTTAAGAATGTAACCAAAAAAGATGCTAAAGCTGCTTGCGAAGGTTACAATACTACTTATGCTGCTTATGCCGGTGTAAGCTGCAACCTGGACTAAATTATTTTTATGCTTGTGGGAAAAGAGGCCGGATATTCCGGCCTCTTTTTTATGAAAAGAAAATTTATTCGGGGCGCCCGGATTGTACTGCTTTCCTCCTTTTACAAATTCCCTATATTTGTTTGGCAGAGCCCCGATGCCTGCTATAGTACAAGGTTTCATTCATCATTTCAGCTACAATAATATATGGGTTGGTTAGATAAATTATTGGGTAAAGAACAAAGTTTTGCAGAAAATAACCCGGACCCTGTCCTTGCCCAAATCCGCTTTGGCCGTTACAGCGATAACAACAAGTCCCTGGCCAAAACAGCAAAATGGTTTGATGCCGATCAGCTTTTTAAGGAGAAGAAATATAAAGAATCGGTAGCGGCATTTTTCGAATACCTGAGTGACGAGAAAGAAAAAAACGTGCAATTCAGCCCCAATGGCGAAGGCTTTACATTTGAACTGGTGCAAGGCTCCAAACGGGTATATGGCACCAGCGACGGGCAGCATATTACCGCACACGTGCCGGTAGTGAAAATGGGCACGCCCAGCGCCGCCGTGATGCGCAGGATGCTGGAGCTCAATTACGGCCTGTATTACAGCCGTACCACGATGAATGACGACAATGTCATTTCCATGATGTTTGATTCTGCCATAGATTCGGCCAATCCCAATAAGCTTTATTTCGGGCTCAAAGAACTAGCTACCAAAGCCGACCGCCAGGATGACTTGCTGGTAGCCGATTTCCGGATGCTGGAAGAGATAGATACCCAGCACATCGAACGCCTGCCGGAAAAAGAACTGGATACCAAGTACCGGTATTTCCGCCAATGGATCGAAGAAACGTTGCAGCAAGTGGACGCGCTCAACCCCGACTCTTTCTCCGGGTCGATAGCCTACCTGCTGCTGAACCTGCTGTACCGCATCGATTACCTGATCGCGCCGGAAGCCAAATTGCTGGCCGACCTGGAAAAAATTAACGGTATATACTGGACCAGGAAAGAGGAAGTGCCCATTATCGAGCGGAATAAAATGATGCAGGATGCATTCCGCAAACTGCTGGAGGTATCCCGGGAGGAATTTGCAGCCAGCGTGTACCGGGCCAAAGCCACCTTTGCCATTACCAATCCGCCGAAAACGGAAAAGACCCGGGAAACCATCGAGACGAGTAACCGCGATTCGTATTGGTACATCGAGAATAAATACCCGGCTATCGCGCTTATCTTAAATGAATATGGCTTATCCTATAACCAGTACAGCTTCAGCATGCCGCATGTGGTTACCGACTTTTTCCACCTGTACATGATGGTGTTGCATGCCGATTACTTTGCAGCGCTGGGCTGGACCAAGAAATTGTACCGCTCCGGCGAAAACCAGTTTGACAAAGGGGCCATACAGCAAAGGATACTGCAGCTTGTGGCAAAACACAAGGAGAAATTTCCTTACCTGCAAATGGATATGACGAGGCTGAAATTCGATAATCTTTATGAGTTTGGCATCAGCTACAGCGAGCAGATCGCCAATTTTAACCTGGATATAAAAAAAGCCGGGTAATATATCATTTCCGGCGCCAGGCGCTTTTTTGAAAAAAATCTCCATGACAACACAGGAACTTATAGATAATTACCGGAATGCGGTGGTGCAGATCGCTACCAAAACAGGAACGGGGACAGGATTCTATCTGCGCGATTATAACCTTATCGTGACCAATAACCACGTAGTCAAGGACAACTGGAAAGTGACGATCAAAGGGCGCGGATTTGAAAAACAATTGTCCCGTGTTATTTTCACGGATGAAAAATACGATCTCGCTTTTATTGTACCGCCGGAAGCCGGCGACATGCCGCTGGTACGCATGGGCGAGTACAGCACGGTACACGACGGCGACACGGTAATTGCCATAGGCCATCCTTACGGACTCAACTATACGGCCACGCAAGGAGTGGTGTCGCGGGTAGATCGCGTCCATTCGGGCCTTAAATATATCCAGATCGATGCGGCTATTAACCCGGGCAACAGCGGTGGTCCGCTGGTCAACAGCAACGGGGAGATCGTAGGGGTCAATACTTTTATTATCAAAGGCGGCGACAACCTGGGCTTCGCTTTACCGGTAGACGAATTGAAAATCGCACTGGACCAATATACGCCAATACGGGGCGAAACAGCCATCCGCTGCCCCTCCTGTTCTTCATTGGTAACAGCCCAGAATATTGACGGCGGCCAGTATTGCTCCAATTGCGGCACCAAGATCGACTTTCCGAAAGTGGAAGACGAAAACAAGGAAGCCGTAGTAAGCGGTATTGCTAAGACCATCGAAGATGTACTGGATAAGCTGGGCAAGAATAAAGAACTGGCACGTGGCGGTTATAATTTCTGGGAGGTGGAAGAAGGCTCTGCTACCATAAAGATCAGCTACAATGCGGAGACCTATTTTATCATCAGCGACGCTTTCCTGTGCACGCTGCCCAAAGACAATATCAACGCACTATACCAGTTCCTGCTGAAAGAGAACAGTAAGATGCAGGGCATGCTGTTCAGCATCAATGGACAGAATATTGTCCTGAGCAGCCTGATCTACGACATCGACCTTACGGTAGAGAGCGGGGAAAAGGCCTTCCGGGAATTGTTCCTGAAAGCAGACCATTACGATAATATCCTTATCGAACAATTCGGCTGCCGGCCCATACTGGAAGAGCAGTAACAACAGTACCAAACCCAAATGAAAACCGGTATCATCACAAGCGCTGCGCCTGGAATGATACCGGTTTTACGATATAGCACCCGCTATTGTTTACAAGTTATTTTTCATCCTGATCATCTTAAGGGCCGTAATCATGGCTTCTTCTCCTTTATGCCCATGACTGCCGCCCAGGCGCTCCCAGGCCTGCGCCTCAGTATCCAGGGTCAGTACCCCGAAGATAACCGGTACCGGTAAGCTAAGGTTCAATTGCAGGATACCTTCTGTAGCTGCTTTACATACATATTCGAAATGCGGCGTGCCACCACGGATCACCGCACCAAAGGCAATGATCGCTTCGGGCGCTTCGGAAAGGTTATCTTTATTATCCCATACTGCCTTGCAGGCAAAGGGCAATTCGAAACATCCCGGTACATAAACCACGCTGTCGACCAGGGCCCCGGTTTGCGCTGCGATCCTTTTTGCACCGGCAATTTGTTCCGATACGATCTTTTCGTTCCATTCCGTAGCCACGATAGCTACCCGCGCATTTTCCAGTTTGCCTATCGAAGAAATATCCAGTAAGGTGCTGCTTTCCGATGATTGTGCCATTCGTTAGATGTTAGATGTTAGACTTTAGATTTTTAGATGTTAGACTTTAGATATAAGATGTGAGATAGTAGATTTTAGATGTGAGATAGTAGATGTAAGCTACAGCACCACATATCTGATGTCTACTATTTAACCGCTGATATCTTTTTATGCAATTCCAGCACTTGTTCGATCAGGGAAACGGTGCCATCGTTACGGATGATATAATCGCAGCGGCTCATTTTCTCTTCTTCGTTCATTTGCTTGTCCATCCGCTTCTTTATTTCGGCTTCCGTAGCGCTATCGCGCTGCATGGCACGCTGCAGCCTTAGTTCATAAGGCGCCGATACGCCTATCATTTTGTCCATCTCCTTATAGCTCCCGCTTTCAAAAAAGATGGCCGCCTCCTTGATGATGTAAGGCGCCTGCTGCCGGGCTGCCCAGGCATTGCCGAAAGCAATAGTGGCGGGATGAACCAGGGCATTGAGCTTTTCCAGCCGGGCCGGGTCGTTGAATACTATAGACGCCAAAAACGGCCGGTTAAGCCGGCCGTTTTCATAAACTTCCTTACCAAATGTACGGACGATGTCCTGCTGCAGAGCTGCATCGTTTTCCATCAGGTATTTCGCAGTATCATCGGCATGCAGTACAGGCACTCCCAGCAACCCGAACAATTCAGCTACAAGGCTCTTGCCTGATCCTATTCCGCCGGTAAGCCCTACTTTAAGCATGATAAAGCGTATTAACTTGCTTATTTTACTGCTGCTACAGAAGAAGCAGCGCTTTGTCCTGTCTTTTTCTGGAAGGCAGCGGTCATTTCCATAGAAATAGCCTGACGCTCCAGGGTAAGGTTCGTGTTACGGTCTACTTCGATTACGATAGTACCGTCTTCATTGGTACGCACGATACGGCCGTGTATGCCGGAAGTAGTAACGATCTTATCACCGGTACTCATGCTTTCCGCAAATTTCTTTTGCTCTTTGGCACGCTTTTGTTGCGGGCGGATCATAAAGAAATACATCACTACGATCATACCTACCAGCATCAGGGGCATCATCATGCCACCGCCGGGTTGCGCCTGAAGCATAATGCTTGCAAAGGTTGTTGTCATTTTAAACTTAATTTTTAGAATTGAGGTGCAAAGGTACGGATAAAATCCTTCTGACGGTTTGGGAGCGCCGGTATCTTATTTTGTCCTCTCTATTTTCCTTATCTTATTGGCTGCCAACAGCTCTTTCAATAAATTGTCGAGCACGCCATTCACAAACTGCCCGCTTTGTGGTGTGCTGTAGTTCTTGGCGATCTCGATATATTCGTTGATCGTAACTTTGGTGGGGATCGTGGGGAAATAAAGCAATTCGGCAAGGCCCATTTTCAACAGGATCATGTCAATAATAGCCACCCTTTCCGCATCCCAGTTTTTCAGTTTGGGGCGGATCAGCTCCATAATATGCTCTTCTTTCTGCAAAACGGTTTTCAGCAGGCTGTAGGCATATTCCCTTTTCTCCGAAGAGATGAATTGCAGGAAATTGACATTTTTAGGGCTGCGGAAATAGTTATCGACCAGCATCACTACCATTTCCTTATCATCTTCCCAACCACTCCACTCGTCGGTAACATATTCCTGGAAATCTTCGTTTTCAAACATTTCCTTGCGCCAGATATGCTGCATGATCTGCTTTTCGGAAGCATTGTTGCGGCTCTGTTCCGAAGTATATTGCTGGTAAGCTTCCGAAGTCACCAGGCTTTGGTAGATTTTTTTTACTCTTTCCTCATCGATAAAACGTTCGAGCTTGTCTTCCTTTACTTTTTCCTGGAACGTTGTATTGCCCAGCAATTCCCAAAGAAAAGTATTGCCGGCGATCTTGGTATTAACCTCGAGATCGGCCTGGGTAGGCAGGTATTTAGAGGCGCGCTGGCGGGCACTGGTTTCTGAAAATTGCGCTACCTTACTGATATACAGCAACATAAGGGAAAACAAATCGGAAGAACGCTGTATCTTTTCTACCAGCACTTTGATCCCGTTTTTCTCGTTTTCTTCGGGAGAAATGGCAGCCGCTGTGCCAGAGGCATCGGCAGGGGAAACGGAATAGGCATCGAGGGCATAAATGGCCTGCATTACCTTGACTCTGATATTTCTACGGCTTATCATAATATAAAAAAGTAGGCAAAGGTAAGCTATATAAAATCCAAAGACAAAAGAATGTGGTCTTACCGGTACGTAGGAATACCTTTTACCGTAGAGACGTAGCATGCTACGTCTCTACGGCCCTACATGCAAAAACCCAAAGGGTCTATATTGGGATTAAGGTAAAAAACTTATTTTTGTCAGGACATACCACTACCATCTTATGAGCATAACCATCGCGCTTATTATCATCTGTTTATTGTTCATCGTAATCTTTACGGGAGTAGAGTATGCCTACCTGGCTTCCAACAAGCTGACCATAGAGCTGAAACGAAAACAAGGCAGGGCCTCGGGCAAGATCCTGGGTACTTTTTTCGATTACCCCGAACGCTTCTGGAGCGCAACCGTGATCGGCTTTTATATCGTGCTGGTCTGCTTCTGCTTCTTTTTTTCCAAGCTCACGACTATGCTGGAAGAAAAGTACCTGGCCAAAACAGGATTGAACCTGCGGTTCGACAATTACCAGAATCCCGCTTTTTACCTGCATCTTTTTATCGATTTCCTGCTGGTTACTTTTATTATCCTGGGTACCATCGGCATCCTGGCCAAAAGAAGCTTTGAGTTTAATCCCGAAGCTAAACTCAATACATGGAGCAAGTTTATCAATATTGTATGTGATATTACCGCTCCTTTTGCAACGATCTTTATCGGCGTTTCGGAGTTTATCCTCAAATACCTTTTCAATGTGCGCATCAACAAAAAGGAAAGCATTTTTGAAAGAACCAATGCGGTGCAGTTCCTTAAACATGCCACGCACGGGCATGCCGTAGACATGGACGAAGCCAATAAAGAGCTATTTGAACGTGCGCTCGATCTTACCAAAGTGAAAGTGCGCAAATGCATGACCCCCCGTAACGAGACTACTGCCGCCGACATCAATACTTCGGTAAAAGATTTGCGCGATAAATTTGTGGACACCAAGCTTTCCAAGATCGTGATCTACGACGAAACGCTGGATACGGTGCTGGGCTATACGCATCACCTCGACCTTAACCGCCGGCCCCAAAGCATCCAGGATATACTGCATCCTATCCCTACCGTACCGGAAACCATGAGTGCCATCGACCTGATGCATAAGTTCACCAAAGAGCGCAAAAGCATTGCCTGGGTAGTAGACGAATTTGGCGGCACTGCCGGATTCGTGACCATGGAAGATGTGCTGGAAGAGGTTTTTGGCGATATCAAAGATGAATACGATACAGAAGAGTTTACCGAAAAACAGATCAGCGACAATGAGTACATCTTCTCCGGAAGGCTGGAAGTAGATTACCTGAACGAGAAGTATGAGCTGAATATTCCTTCCGATGAGGCCGATACGCTGTCCGGCTTTATCATTACCAACCACGAGATGATCCCCAAGCAAAAAGAAAGGATCATTATCGACAACTACGAGTTCGAAATACTGATGGTCACCGACACCCGTATCGAAACCGTAAAGCTGAAAATACTCAACCACTAAGCACCGGAGCCGTTCCCTTATGATACAGAAATATGCCTTTTGCCTGCTGTTGTTACTGGCAACGATACCTTTGGTCAGTACCGCGCAACAAAAGATACCCGCAGTACATTTTACCGATACCGATAATGCTGCCGTATCCAATAAAGATATCCCCAAGGGCAAGGCTTTGATGCTGCTTTATTTCCGCTCAGACTGCGACCATTGCGAGCATACGGCCAATATGCTGAAAACCGCTGCTGCCAAGTACCCTGCAACCATATGGATGGTGAGCGCCGAGCCTATCCCTACCCTGCGCACCTTTGAAGATATGATGGGCCTGTACGATATCGACAATCTAAAAGTAATGCAGGACCATACCCAATCCATGCATCGCTGGTTCGACTTTTCAAAGTTGCCTTTCATTGTGTTGTTCGATAAGAACGGCAAGCAGCTAAAAACCTTTGACGAGCTGCCTTCTATCGAAAATGTCAAAAAGATTTTGACTGGCAAATAATTTCTGCCCTATCTTTGCAGCGTTGAAAACCTGTCTTGCTCTACAAACGGCAGCTCTAACCATTCATGCTTCGCATCCCGGTCGTCATATTACTGATTGCAGCACTGCTTACCCAGTCCATGAGTAAGGGGATTATTGTATTGAGCTATTTTACCAACAAGCAGGCTTACGAAAGGTATTGTATCAACAAGGCCCGGCCACAGCTTCATTGCGATGGTAAATGCCAGATGGCCAAAAAGATAAAAGCCGAAGAAGAGCGTGACCAGAAAGATCCGCTTAAAGGCGGCTCCTTTTCCGAAGTAGTGATGATCCACCAGGATCATTTTATACGCATCCAACCCTTGTTTATTGCCCCTGTTGTCAAAGTCAACCTTTTCCCTTATTCCATAGGGCATATCCTCGACAGGTCCCGCAGTTATTTCCATCCGCCTAACGTAGCCTAAGCGCTGCCTGCAGCATTCCTGTGCCTTGTTGTTCCGCAACAGGCTCATTCCTGTACCTTTTTCATGATGGCCCCGGTCCCTGGCCGGCAGCATCACAACGTTGCGTATGGTCTTAACCGGCCTTACCGCTAAGAGACCGTATCCAAAAGTCTCAAGCCTGTGGCATGGAGCGAATTCGACATGCAAGCAGGCCTGACCAACCATTCTTATCTTATTTCGACTACGCAATAAGACGAGAATAGGTTGCCGGATGGTCGCGGTTTGCGTACCCTTCTTTTCTGTGCACGGAAAACGAAGGTAGCCGCAGCATATCCTTTTTTTAAAACAAATCAATTCAAAACATCTCAATCAATGAAACTCTTCCATAAATTAATTACCCTCGCTGCTGTTACCCTTGTTGCTTTATCTTCCTGCAAGAAAGAAAAACAAGAACCTGTTTATGACGATAAGGACCTTGCACCGCTTTCCGTTGAGTTCGACAATATCGTAGGCGGCCAGAACCTTTACCTCAACAGCGGTTCCTATACCAATGCCGCAGGGGAAAACTATTCCGTTACTCTGCTCCAGTATTTCATCAGCAATATCAAGGTACGCAAGGCCGATGGTACCGAATATGTAGTGCCACAGGACAGCAGCTATTTCCTTATTAAAGAAGGCAACGAAGATTTCTCCGAAGCCCTGGTAAATGTACCCGAAGGCGACTATACCTCACTTACGTTTACCGTAGGCGTCGACAGCCTGAGAAGCACTATGGACGTGAGCAGGCGCACCGGCGTGCTCGATCCTTCGGGCAGTATGGATGATGGCATGTACTGGGGCTGGAACAGCGGTTATATCTTTTTCAAGATGGAAGGTATCTCGGCAGCGGCCCCCGTTGACGGCAGCGGCCAGCGGAAGTTCCGCTACCACATAGGCGGCTTCGGCGGTTATGACGCCCCTACCGTCAACAACATCAAAACAGTAACGCTCGACCTCAGCGCAAGAGGCGTGGCCCAGGTACGCAAAGGCAGGACCAGCAATATCCACCTGATGGTAGATATCGACAAGGTATTAAGCGGCAGCACTACGGTAAGCATTGCAGCCAATCCTACGGTTATGTTCGGCGATTTCAGCAAGACTATTGCCGACAACTATGCCCAGATGTTCCGTCATGACCATACCGAAAATTAAAGCGCTATGGGCAAGAAAAAACTAACCGTAACCCTGGTCCTGCTGCTACTCGTTGGCCTGGCCGCCTGCCGTAAGGAGGTGGCACAGGAAATAGCCATTGCTTTTCCCGGTTTTGTAAAGCCGGCCAACTTCCCCGAGCCGCAGTATCATTTCGAGACGAATGCCGTAACGCAGGCCGGCTTTGAGCTGGGCCGAAAGCTCTTTTACGAGCCCAGGCTAAGCCGCAACAATACGATCAGCTGCGGCACCTGCCATATACAAGCTGCGGGCTTTACGCATCATGGCCACGATGTAAGCCATGGTATCGACGACCGCCTGGGCAAGCGTAATTCACCGGCGATCATCAACCTGGCCTGGAACCCTTCTTTTATGTGGGATGGCGGCATTTTTGACCTGGACCTGCAACCCATAGCCCCCATTACGGCGCATGAGGAAATGGATGAGTCGGTGGCCAATGTAATAGCCAAGTTACAGGCCAGGCCCGATTACCCGGGCCTGTTCCAGAAAGCATTCGGGAGCAGCGAGATCACATCGGCCCATTTTCTGAAAGCCTTATCGCAGTTCATGGTGATGTGCGTGAGCAGCAATTCGAAATACGACAGCGTGATGCGGCAGGAAGGGCCTGCTTTTACAGCCCTGGAAGCACAAGGCTATACCTTGTTCCGGCAAAAGTGCGCTGCCTGCCATACCGAACCTTTATTTACAGATCATTCCTTCAGGGATAATGGTATCGGGATAGGCTTCAACGGCGATGAGGGCCGGTATCTGATCACACTGAATCCGTTGGACAGGTACAAATTCAAGGTGCCGGGCCTGCGCAACCTGCAATACACGGCCCCTTACATGCACGACGGCAGGTTCTATACTCTGGAAGCCGTGCTGGATCAGTATTCGGGCCATGTACAGCAAACGCCTAACCTGGACCCCTTGCTGCAACAGGACGGTACACCCGGCATCCCTTTATCCAAAGAGGACAAGACGGCCCTCATAGCTTTCCTGAATACCTTGAACGATAAAAAATTCATTACAGATAAAATGCTCTCGGAGCAGTAAACAAACGGATATGAAAAAAGGACTTCTGATACTCTTCCTGTTCCTGGGCGGCTATGCGCAGGCCTGCGATATTTGCGGCTGCGGTGCAGGCAGTACTTACCTGGGTATCCTCCCCGATTTCAATACACGCATCATAGGCCTGCGGTATCGCTTCAACGATGTACTGACCCATGTAGGCCCCGGCGGCTCCTCTTCCTATCTTACTACAAAGGAACAATACCATACCGCCGAGCTCTGGGGCGGCTGGACTTTCGGCAATCGGTTTCGCCTTATGGTTTCCGTTCCCTTAAGCTATAATACCAAGAAGAGCCAGGAAGAAGATGCTTCCAAGACCGGCCTCGGCGATATTTCCCTCCAGGGCTTTTACCGTGTATTGAACAGCAAACACTCCCTGGGCAATAAGCTACTGGTGCAGGACCTATGGCTAGGCGGCGGAGTAAAATTACCAACCGGCAAATACGAACCCCTGGACAACGAAGAGGCCGGCAAGAGCGCTAACCTGTTCCAATTGGGCACAGGCAGCTTCGACTTTATGCTTACCGGCATGTACGATCTCCGGCTGCAGGATGCAGGCCTCAACCTTTCGGCCAGCTATAAAATGAATACCACCAATAAGTACGATTATAACTATGGCAATAAGCTGAGCACCAGCGCGCAATTGTACTATAAATTCAAGGTAAGCAAAGTAGCTACGTTGGCGCCCAATGCCGGACTGGCCTACGAGCGGTCGGCGCGGGACCTGGACCATGAATATTCGGTATTCAATTCAGGAGGCTATGTACTTTCCGGTACTTTAGGCGCAGAGCTGCAATACAAAAAGATAGCCCTTGGCGGCAACTGGCAGCCGCCGCTTAGCCAGCAACTGGCTATGGAGGTGGTAAAGGCCAGAAATAAGATGATGGTGCATGTGTCTTTGATGTTCTGATACAAAGGCCATCCTATATAAGAGCGTATCCCGGAAAGGGCCTCAAGCTTACTGCATGAAGTGATCCGACATGTAAACAGCTTGAGGCACCCTTTTTGCCGCTATTAGAACTTCGTTCAATAAGGTAAAAATGATCTACTGGTGATACGCTCTTATTTTTTCTACGGGCTTTTGTTATTCGTAGATCCATAACAATACCGGTTTGCGCCGGTGCTGCAGCAGTCCGTCCAGCTTTTTCATAAAGGCATTGGAAACCGCAGGGCAACCTCAGCCTTCGGGCGTTCCATCGGGAAATACCTCATGATCGGGTATATCTTCCCAGCCATGCAATACGATCTCTCTTCGCAAAGCATTGCTGTTACTGGCTTCCAGGCCATGCAAGAGGTATTTGACATGAATGCCCCAGGAGCTGTAGCCCCTCGCTCCTATCTTATACTTACCTGTCGAACTGCAATGGCTGTCGAAGGCATTGCTGAAAACAGGATCATCCTTACTCTTATCCTTTCCCCAGGGATGGCTGCCACAACCATGACTTACCAGGCCCGAGGCAACGATCGTGTCTTTACTGAAATCCCATACCACCATCCTTATTTTACCGGAATGCACCTGCATATCGGCCAGGAGGCAGAGCTTCCCGTCCATGCCATTCCGGCTGCAGAATACTTTGGCCGCAGCAGCATGTTTGCGGATACGCGTGTAATTAATGCCTGCCTGTAGCGATGCCTGCCGGGCAGCAGGCTCATTGGCATCGCCGGCAGTACAGGCAACCAGCCAACAGGAGGCAAGGAGGAGGAACAGGAAGTTTTTCATGGTAAAGGTAAGTTACGGCAAAAGGGGTTATCCTTTTTTATTTCCCTAACAGAATGGCCCGGGAATTGCCAAACCTATCTAAAAATAAGGAAAGAACCACAAGCTTGCTGCATATTTGCCCATCCTTATACATTTTTATACAAAACACTACCGGAAATGAAAAAAACAATCTTTACCACCACGATGCTCCTCGCTGTCCTGACAGGGACGGCCAATGCCCAATTCAAGCTGAACGACAAGACCATAGGCGCCGCCGAAAAAGGCGTGAAAGCAGCTACCTTCAGCGATGCCGATGCCGCCAAACTGGCCAAAGAATCGGTAGACTGGATGGATAAGAACAACCCTGTGGCACCCGAAAACGATCCTTACACCATAAGATTGAACAAAATTTTTGGCAAGCACAAAAACGAAGACGGTCTTACCCTGAACTATAAAGTGTACAAGGTGACTGACATCAATGCCTTTGCCTGTGCCGATGGCAGCATCCGTGTATTTTCCGCCCTCATGGACATGATGACGGATGAAGAACTGCTGGCGATCATAGGTCATGAAATAGGCCATGTTAAAAACCATGATACCCGCGATGCCATGCGGGCCGCTTATAAACGTGCCGCTATTTCCGATGCAGCGGGTTCGCAATCCGGCGTGGTTTCCAACCTTACCGACAGCCAACTGGGTGCTATGGCCAATGCTATGCTGGAATCCAAATACAGCCGCAAACAGGAAAGCGAAGCGGATGATTATGGCTATAATTTTCTCAAAAAACACAAATACAATGTAATGGCCATGGCCAGCGCTTTTAAAAAGCTGCAATCGCTCAGCAGCGGGGCACAGCAAAGTAGTATGCAAAAGATGCTGAGCTCGCACCCCGATAGCGGCGACCGTGCCAAGGCCGTAGAAGACAAAGCTAAGAAGGATGGTCTTTGGAAATAAGTAATTCCCATATCGTAAGAGGCAAGCATTGCACTTGCCTCTTTTTTTGTGCAAAACCGGTAAAAATCCGGGGCATTGCTTTATTTTGCTTTCTGAAATTTTTCACGATAATAAAACCAGGTACGTATTTTGTATATCCGGCATTATATACAGTGGCGCCAGCAGCAAATAGCAAAAGACGGGCAATTGCTCCTGGCGACGGAAGCTGAGGGCGGCAACGATATTCCTTTGGCCATTTACCAACAGGCGGGCATCGGCTATCCCAAGTTCTTTAAAATGGACCCTTTGAGCCGGGTGGCTTTCCTGGCTACCGAGCTATTACTTCCCCCTGTTACAGAGGTGGACAAGAGCAGGATCGCCACAGTGATCAGTACGGGATCGGGCTGCCTGGAAGTGGATAAGAAATTTGAGGAGAGCCGCCATAGCCTGGCCAGTCCCGCTTTGTTTGTGTATACCCTGCCCAATATCATGCTGGGCGAGATTGATATCCGGCATGGCTTTAAAGGAGAGCAAATGTGTACGATAAGCGAAAAGCCTGATCCGGCCTGGTTTGCCTGGTATGTCTCCGACCTGTTACAATACCGGGGAACACAGGCTTGCCTTTTCGGTCATGTGGAAGTAACCGCCGATATGGTTTCGGCCACCCTGCTCTGGGTCAGCAAAGAGCAGCCTGTAGCCCAGGCTGCGATACCTTTTACCCAGGCCAACCTGGAACTTGTTTTTAATCCTTCCTTTACCTGATGCATACAAAAGCTTATATAGCCGGAAGCGGTATCATTACCAGCATTGGCAATAATATTGCCGAAAACCTGGCTGCGCTCCAAGCGGGCAAGGCTGCCATTACCCTCCCGGAGTATCTCCATACCCATCACCAGCTTCCAGTAGGCGAGATTAAGTACAGCAACGAAGCCCTGGCGGCGCAAACCGGCGTTTCCGCTGCCCTGCCCCGCACGGCTTTACTCAGCATTAAAGCGGCACAGGAAGCCTGGCAACCCCTGGCAGCAAAGGCCCAGGGTCTGCGCATCGCCTTTATATCGGCCAATACCGTGGGCGGCATGGACCTTACCGAACATTTTTACGCTTCTTTTAAAGACGATCATACTACCGGTGACCCGGAAGAGGTACGTTATCATGAATGCGGTGCCATTACAGAGCTTACAGTACAAGCCCTGGGACTCGATTGCTGGAGCACGACCATAAGCACCGCCTGCTCGTCCTCGGCCAACAGCATTATGATGGGCGCCAAGCTGATCGAAAAAGGCAGGTATGATATCGTGATCGCCGGCGGCGCCGACAGCCTTTCGCGCTTTACCCTCAACGGTTTTAACTCGCTCATGATCCTGGATAAAGAACTTTGCCGGCCCTTTGACCAGAACCGGAAAGGCCTTAATCTGGGCGAAGGCGCTGCTTACCTGGTACTCGCAAGCGATAAAGCCATACTGCAGCTTGAAGTGACACCGGTAGCCGTGGTATCGGGCTATGCCAATGCCAACGATGCGCATCACCAGACAGCCTCTTCGCCGGAGGGCAAAGGCAATCAACTGGCGATGCAGCAGGCTATGGCACAAGCAGGCATCAGCCCCGGGCAGGTCAGTTATATCAACCTGCATGGTACAGGTACCGAAAACAACGACGCTTCGGAAGGCGCGGCGGTCCAGGCTATTTTCGGAGAGCACGTGCCCGCAGCCAGCTCTACCAAGGCTTTTACCGGTCATACCCTTGGCGCGGCAGGATCGGTGGAAGCGGTGTATGCCTTGCTGAGCATACGGGAACAGCAATGCCTGCCCCACCTCCGTATCGAAACACCCATAGCGGCATTGAACTGGCAGCCGGTAACCGAAATGCAGTCTATGACTATTGAACACGTCTTATCCAACTCTTTCGGTTTTGGCGGCAATTGCTCTTCCCTGGTGCTCTCCAGGGTATAGCTGCTGCAGCAAACCGATTTATTAAAAGCAACAACCTTATATGCAACAACAAGACCTGAATCTCTTTGAAACCGGCCTGGATGAAACGGCCAAGGCACATTTGCTCGAAACTACCCGCTGGACGAAGTTCATCGGTATTTGTGCTATCCTGATCCTTATCCTCTTCTCAGCTTATACCCTCTTTACCATGCGGTACCTGAGCGCTGCCATGGCCAACAGCGGCAATAGTGGCGTATCGGACTTTGGAGGAGTGGCCGGCATTGTTAGTACAATCACCATCCTGGTCATGATAGCGTTGTACTTCTACCCTATTTATGCTTTGCTCCGGTTTTCTTCTTATATGAAAAAAGGAATCCTTAGTAATAACCAGGAACTGATCAATGAAGGCTTCCGCTACCAGAAGAATATGTTCCGGTACACTGGTATCCTGCTTATCATTTCCCTGGTTACGATACTGTTGTCCTTCATCATAGGCGGTGCTGGCGTGCTTACCGGAGCTTAATACCGTTCCTTCAAATACTTGAATGGCCGGAACATTGTTCCGGCCATTCGTCATTCATCCTTTTCCTGTTCCTTATCTTCCGCCGCCCATACCTTGCTGGCCGTTGTTGCCGCTCTTCAGGTCATCGTTGTCTATCTTTTTCTTCTGGACAAAGTTCATTTTACCAAAGTTCAGGTTGAAGCTTAACCGTACACCTCTTCCGAAATAAGTATTGTTCATCGTGTATTCAGCATTCTGGTACTGGTACTTGGTAGTCATTTTCACTTCGGGGCTAAAGAAGTTCTCGGCCGCGAGGTTAAGGGTACCTTTACCTTTAAGCACCGTCATTTGTAAGCCCAGGAAGTAGTAGTACCAGCCGGTTTGGTAGCCCTGCAATTGTATCTCGTTGCCATTATACATAGCATATCCTGCGAGAGAAAATTTCTCGGAAAGCTTAAAGCTGGTGTACATGCTCGCAGAATATTGCCAGCCGTTGTTTTTGATATTCAGCGAAGGGCTTTGCAGCATTTTGTAATACAGGCTGCCGTTCAGGTTGATCATCCAGCGGTTGTACAGATTGGTGCTGCCATAAAGATCAAGACCAATGGTATTGTTCTTTGCCACATTCTGATAGGTAGTACGGCTTACATTATCGGTACCTACGGTGGTTACGTTTTCGATAGCATTACCAGTATGCCTGTAAAAAGAAGACAGGTTAAGGCTGGTCATGTTGAAGAAAGTGCTGTAGGTCAATTCCACGTTATGGGTCTTTTCGGGTACCAACAACGGATTACCTTGCGACAGGTTGTATTGGTCGCTGTAGTTGATATAAGGGTTCACATAATCGATGGAAGGCCTTTCGATCCTCATATTGTAAGCCAGTTTCAATTTGCTGAAGCCCTTAAGGTCGTAAGCGAAGCTGAGGTTAGGCAACAGGTTATTGAATTTGGTGTTGAAGTCACTACCCACTTCCTGCTGGTGACCATCGATATTGGTAAATTCGTAACGGGCGCCGGCGATCATGCTCAGGCTTTTTGCCAGTTGAGTGGAGAACTGTCCGTAAGCGGCGCCTACCTGCTGTGTGTACGACAGCTTATTGGTCCTCCTGGGGTCGACTATATAATCGGAACTGCCGCCCGTATTGTTCCAGTATTCCAGTTGATAATCGCTGGAAATATCGCGGTTGATGAATTTAACACCGGTTTCGATTTTCTGGTTATGTTTTTTCAGGGGGTGTACATAATCAGCCTGGATCGTAAATTCATTATTGTGGTTTTTATTCGTGTTCCGTTCCTTGTAATTGATCACATCGCTGCCGATATTGTTGCTGTTGAGGTCATACTTTGAAGTAGTCGAATTGGTCGAATACTGGGAAAGTATATCCAGGGTACGTTTGGGGTTGTTTTTGAATTTGCGGGAATAAGAAGCATTGAAACCCACATTTTGCCTTGGCGATTCCGATTGCGTTGTCCTGCGGAAATCGGGCGTGATTACGGGGGTAATGCTGTTGTTCATGTTCGTATGCTGCTTCCAGTTGCCGGGGTTGTAGTTGATACCCGCTTGTACCGATTGCAGGGAATCGATCTGGTAATCGGCGCTTAGCTGGCTCCAGTAAAAGTTGCCGCCGCCATTGAATACATTTTGTTGCAGCAGCTTCGATTGGTTGGCCTGTCCCGGGAAGTCGGTCCTTTCGGACTTCATGGCCAGCACCATTTCCCAGCGGCTCATGCCGGCGTTCAACGACATGCCGAAATTCTTATTGCGGTAATTCAGGTTAAACCCGCCGCTACCGGTAAAGAGCTCCTGCGGCACATTGTAGCTGAGGTTACTGAAAAGGGTACCGCTGATACCTTTCATCAAATTCTTTTTGGTAATGATATTGATCACACCGGAAGCACCTTCCGCATCATATTTGGCGCCGGGGCTGGTGATCACCTCTACCGATTTGATGTTGTCCGAAGGAATTTGTTTCAGGGCATCTTTTACCGAAGCGGCGATAATAGTAGAAGGCTTACCATCGATCAGCACCCTGATGTTCCGGCTGCCTCTCAACTGCACATTACCTTCGAGATCTACCGTAACCATAGGCACCTTACGCAGTAATTGGTCGGCTGTAGTTCCTTTGTTGGTAAAATCCTTTTCGGCATTATACACCATACCATCGGGACGCTGTTCGATCAATTGCTTGTAATCTACGATCTGCACCTCATTTAAAGTGGCGCCACCGCCTGTTTTCATGTTCACCAGGCCCAGGGACACATCTTTGCCCGAATTATCGATGATAATCGTACGTTCCAGCTTATTGTATCCTACGTAAAATACGCTCAGCGTATATTCGCCGGGTTGGATATTTTTAAATGCAAAATAACCGGTGCTATCCGAATTAATGCCATCGGAAGCCTGTTCGCCTTTCTTCACCAGCATTACCGATCCGTATTCCAACACCTGGTTGGCTACAGAATCTTTAATGATACCGGAAAGGGTAATGCCTCCTGAAAGTGGTTGTATAGCTTGCTGGGTATTTGTTGTTTCATTTTGCGCTGTGGCCTTGAACGCTAAAAGCGTCAATGCCAGTATAGGTAATAGCCTCGACATAATTGGTAGGTTTTATGCCCGCAAAGTTACCGGAGGCATCCATCGCAATGCTACCACCATTGGGGGGAAATAAGGGTGATCGTAAAATAAAGCCGTAGACAGTATCAACGTATCAGCGTTATATCTCCTTTCCTTTCAAAGGATATTTTATCCCTGTTCTTGAACGTCAGGTAATAAAAATAAATGCCGCCGTCTACAGGCCGGCCGTTAAAAGTACCGTCCCATAAGGTTTTCGGGTTCGTGGATAAAAATATACGTTGACCGTAACGGTTGTAAACACTAAAAGCATAATACGATACCGGGCAATTGATCTTTGCTTCAAAAAGATCATTACGGCCATCCCCATTGGGCGAAAAAGCATTGGGCACGAATGGGCGGCAATCGCATTCTTCATAGCTGATGCGTACCGAGTCACTGAAGCTTCCACAGTTATTGGTCGCAGTAACAGTAAACACTCCCGCCTCCGATACGAGGATCGAATCGGCAGTACTGCCTGTATTCCAGAGATAGCTGCTTGCCGGTTCTGCCTGCAGATGCAGGGTAATGTTCGCGCCATGGCAAAGTAAGGTATCCGGTTCCATAATCCGCAGGGCAGGAGTTATGCCATACACCTTAAAAGAGTCTATAGAAATCCTGCATTTCGTTTCATCCATTACCCAGTAAATACCCGGTTCGTTAATAACCCTTTCGGATTCCGTACTGCCGTTTTCCCATTTGAAATTCTCGTAGTCTTCCGCTACAGCAAGCGTTATGCTCGCTCCTTTGCACAAAGTGATCTCTTCAAGGCTGGTAGCAGTATCTTCGCCCAGGGAGACAACAGGGTTGCCCAGGCCAATGGTCACATTGTTGCTGCCCGGGAAAAAGGAGTATGCCGGCAGTAGCAGGGCATTGACATTCAGATTGCAGGCAGCACCAGGAAGGTCAGGATTATTGATCCGGGACAGGTAGGCAACGCTACCGTTCCAGGCCGGCGTAATATAAATTTTCTGATCTGGCCCCATACGCATACCGCCAAAGCCACCGGTTGCAATAACAGTTTTGGAATTATCGATGGCTATCCCATTAGGGTAGGCGCTGATGTCGTACTGCACCAGGTTTACGGGATAATTACTGGAATATAATTTACTGTTATCCGGTGAAAAGGATAGCCCGTATTTATTGTACGCATTGGCTTGATCGATGGTTATTATACCACTTACGGTACCCGTTGTTCTATTAAAGTTACCCAGTTCAATAGCGCACTGCGCATCGAAAGTATCGGTATTCGTCTGAACAATAAGGGCCAGCTTTGTTTCATCCGGCGAGAGCTTCATTTCTCCTGCCAGGTAATTCTTATAAATACCTGGTGATACTACCGGAGGCTGTATACCTGCAGCATCGATCTTAAAAGCCTTGTATTCTGGGGTATTGAGGCTATGCACCAAAAGCCAGTAATAGCAACCCTGGCCTCTCACCACACACATTTGTTCTCCTATACCAGTGTCCAGTACTATATTTTTCTCGGTAGCCACCACATCACCCAAGCCACTGTTCAATGACATATCCACTACCGTATAACGCAGGTGTGCTGGTACAAAAGGAGGGAAAATAACATTATCAATTGCTTCGAGAACAAATATATAATACCGCTGGCTGTTGCTCATGGAACGGACAATAGCCACACCTTGCGTGCTGGACCCGGGAAGTGTGGGCAGGAGGGAACCATTTCCCAGGAGGCCGCTGCCGTTAGGCATTACATTACCATTGGCATCCCATACCTGGTTGCCATTGGAGTAGAACAACAGGTTGCCGCTCTCATCAGAAACCGACGCTGCCCCTTCCCAGGTAACTATATTGGTTTGAAAAAATACCGGTGAGCCACTGTTAAAGTCAAGGCCATTATTATGTCCGAATACCCAGACATTATTCTCTTTTTGCGCCGCTGAAAAATAGGGACAGCACATTATTAGTAAGAAAACCGATACAATATAACGGCAGTTCATAGCACCAGCATTTCTTATAAAGACGAAAAATTCCCATAGGAGTACTATGGGAATTTTTAAAATGTTTTTTATATTATACATCAAAATACCTGCGTCGCCAGGAGATCATCCAGGGTTTCGCGACGGCGTATCAGTCTGTATGTGCTGCCATCAACCAATACTTCAGCAGGGCGCATACGGGAATTATAATTAGAGGCCATCATCATGCCATAAGCACCTGCATTATGAAAGCACAATACATCTCCCTCCCTTACTTCTTTCAAAGGCCTGTCCCAGGCAAAGGTGTCGGTTTCGCAGATATAACCCACCACGGTATAGACCCTCTGCATACCCTGCGGGTTGGACAGGTTGGTTATGTAATGATAAGCATCGTACAAGGTGGGGCGCATCAGGTGGTTAAAGCCCGTATCCAATCCTGCAAAAACCGTTGCTGTAGTCTGTTTGATCACATTCACCTTTGCCAGGAAATAGCCCGATTCGCTTACCAGGAATTTGCCCGGTTCGAAATGGATCTGTATCTCCCGGCCATAGTCTTTGCAGAATTCCCGGTAGCGTGCGGTCAGCTTTTCGCCCAACAGGTTTATATCAGTGGTTACATCATCAGGTTTATAGCCTACTTTAAAGCCGCTGCCAAAATCGATGTATTCAATATCGGGAAACTGCAAAGCCAGGTCGAACAATAGCTCGGCGCCGTTCAGGAATACATCCACATCCAGGATATCGCTGCCGGTATGCATGTGTATACCTTCTACCTTGATATGGAGCGATTGAATTAGCCGCTCTACATGCCGCATCTGGTGTATGGAAATACCGAATTTGCTATCGATATGGCCCGTCGATATTTTGTAATGCCCGCCGGCCATAATGTGCGGGTTCACCCGGATACAAACAGGCACCGAAGCGCCGTATTTATTACCGAATTGTTCCAGGATAGAGATATTGTCGATATTGATCTTTACACCCAGGGCAACACATTCTTCGATCTCGGCAAAAGAAACACAGTTGGGCGTATATAAGATTTCCCCGGGCAGATAGCCGGCCATCAATCCTATTTTCACTTCTTCTATCGACACGGCATCGAGGCCGGCCCCAAGTTCCTTAAACAACTTCAGGACATGAATATTGCTTAATGCTTTCATGGCATAATGGATCTTTACCTTACATTCTTTGAAGGCTTCTTCCAGCTTGTGGTATTGCCTGCGCATGGTTTCGGCATCATAAACATAAAGCGGTGCTCCAAATTCACCGGCTAACCGGATCAGCTCCTGTGGGGAAATCGACGTATTCATTGGGTTTGTTTTATTTTTTGAACATGAACGGACATAAAAAAAGCTTACCTGTTATAGGTAAGCGTTACTAATATTGTTTTATAGGCACACAATAAGGAACGGCTCACCTTTTATGGTAAAGCTTTATGGTCTTTATGTGTTTCTTTATGGTTTGTACTGTTTGCATCATATGCCTCAAAGGCGTCGCAAAGGTAGGCAGGAAATATTAAAATAAGAAATGTGATTTTTGGTGGCCATATTCCGATATACATCCCAACTGAAAATCACACTACCATCTCAAGTTTTTGCTTGTCGCCGACAGTCCCGTGCTTCAGGAATTAAAGATGCGCAGGGATTGTATTACAGCATCTTTATAATTTCCGCCGATCGGTATTTCCGTGTTATCCTTAAGCCGGAGCATGCTGTTACCCAGCTCGGACACAAACCGGGTATTGACGATAAAAGATTTGTGCACCTGGATAAAACAGGGGTTGGGATGCAGCTCTTCTTCAATGTTAGCCAGTGTGGCATAGATCGTAATTTTCTGGCTTCCCGTATGGATCGTAAGGTAGTTCCTGAAGGATTCTATGTAGCGGACTTCCTGCGGATCGATCCTGACCAGCTTGCGTTCGCTGCGTACATAAAAGGGTTCATCCATCTCTTTCGAAAGCGGGCCTGAAGCGGACAAAGGATTTTGCAATTGCTGCACCTTGTTTATGGCTTTCAGGAAACGCTCGAAACGGATAGGCTTGAGCAGATAATCGACAATATCCAGCTCGTAGCCTTCCAGCGCATATTCCTCATAGGCAGTAGTCAGCACCACTTTGGGCGGATGCTTCAGGCTCTTCAGCAGATCCATGCCACTCATCTCCGGCATTTTAATATCCAGGAACATAATATCCACCGGCGACCGGCTCAACGCAGCAAAAGCCTGTAACGCGTTATTGCACCGGCCGGCCAGGGTCAGCGAACCGATCCTGGAAATATATAAAGCCAGCACATCCTGCGCCAGCAATTCGTCGTCAACAATCAGGCATTTCATAGGCTTAGCTGAATAAAAAGTAGTACCTCAAAAATATTATTTTGCTGCTGTATATCCAGGGTATGCTTCCCCGGATAGAGCAGCTGCAGCCGTTTTCTGACGTTCTCAAGTCCCAGACCGCTATCCTCTCGGCTGGGTAGCGGCTTATAATTGTTCTTACAGGAAAAGCGAAGCGTGTCATCCGCCATGCTTATGTCAATGTCGACAAAAGCATCTTCTGCCATGGAATTGGAGCCATGCTTCACTGCATTTTCTACGAAGGGGATCAGGAGCAAAGGAGCGATCTGGTAGGCCGTTATCCTTTGATCGCAACAAAAGCGCAATACCTGTCCGCTGCTGAGCCGCATTTTTTCGATATCCGCATAATCGCGCAACATCTGTATGTCCTTCTTCAGCGGTACAAACTCATACTTTGCTTCATAGAGCATGTAACGGAGTATTTCCGAAAGCCGCATCACCACTTCCGGCGTCTGATCCGATTTCTGTAAGGACAAAGAATAGATGCTGTTGAGCACATTGAACAGGAAATGAGGATTCACCTGCGACTTCAGCACCGATAGCTCTATTTCGGTCTGCTGCTGCCGGATCAGCTCATTTTGCCTAACCGCAATAAAAAAATGTTGCCCCAGGAAGACTAATGAAAATTGGATGATGGTAAAACACGACGAGCTGTAAAAGGTGTATAGGAAGAACGACAGGGTATGTGTTCTGCTACTTCTCGTGAAAGCAGAGTAGTAGCTGAAATCGTATGTTTTTATGCCCGGTATACGATCCAGGATATATTCCCGGTAAAAAACAAGAATAGCGGTATGCAGCACCAGGCTTAGCAATAAGCCAATCGCATAGATGAAGTATTTTTTACGGAGTAAGAACCGGGGGATGAACAGCAAGGTATTGATGTACAAGGTTGCCAGAAGCGCCGTATTGTACAGGAGGGTATGCAGCAAAAGAAGCTCTTGCGCCTCGCCGGTTACACCCGACAAGTTGAAATTGCCTGCCGTTCCCCTTATCCAGAAATATAAAAATATAGCATTGAGCAGTAACCTGATGAACAGGTATGATCTTAAAAATGCACCGGTCTTTTGCAGGCTCATCCCGCCAAAATTATAGGAAATGGGTTAAGATCGGCCATAAATTATCCCAAAGCGCAGTTTACCGGGACGAAAACCCCGGAAAAGAATTTGCATAAAAGAACAACCGTCTTATCCGGGTTAGGATCAGCCACAACCCGTACCTGTCACATCTTTGCTTTAAAATATCAGCATATGATGAAAAGCACTTTAATAGCAGCTATGATCTCATTGGCCGGCAACGCTTATGCCCAGCAAACATTAACGGTCATAGACCAGGATTATGAGCTGGCCAGGCAGACAGCGCAGCAACAGCAGAAACTATTGATCGTCGACTTTTACACGACCTGGTGCGTGCCTTGTAAAATGCTGGACAAAACCATTTTTCAAAACGACAGCATCGCCGGCGAGATCAGTAAAAATTTTGTGGTGCTCAAGTATGATGCGGAAAAAGATTCCCTCCACAACCTATCGCTCAAGCATCATGTATGCTCCTATCCTACAACCGTTATCCTGACCGGGGAAGGCCGGCTGATCCATAAAATGTTCGGCACCGGCGGTAATAAACCGCTTGTTGACAACTACACCGCCCTGCTCCGGGAAAGCATTCAGCGCCACAAACAAGGAATATATATAGAAGGCATTTCTGCAACGATCGACCCGGACATATACCCTGCATTCTACAAAAAGTATGTGCGCCGGATAGCTGATATTAAACCCGGCGACCTCAGCAGCTATTGGGAAAACCATAAAGACCTGCGATCGGAAGTGAGCCTGGCTATCCTTGCCTATTTCGGGAAAGCACCGGAACAGGTAACCCGCAACCTGGTACAACACAAAGCAGATTATGAAAAGCGGTTCGGGAAAGCGGATGTACAATTTATCATTAACCGTATTGCGGCTGAAAAATTCGGCGATGCTATCGCAGCAAAAGATGAAGCCCGGTACAATGCCGCGGCACAATTTGCACAGCAGCATTTGCCACCGGCTGATGTCCGCCAATACCTTAGCGTTTACAGTCTTGAAATGAATATCGCAAAAGGGGCATGGGATAAGGTCTCCACTCATATAGCGGAGCAGGTACGCCGGAAAACGATCAATGCAAACGAGATCAACTATTTCTGCTGGATCATTTACGAAAAATGCTATGATAAGAAGGTGATCCGCTATGCTGTGCAACTGATGAAAGAGGTTACGGATACGAATACCTCATTTGCTATGCTCGACACTTATGCACGCCTGCTGGCCCGGGATGACCATAAACAGGAGGCCACAGCGGTCATGAAACGCGCCATCGCTATAGGAAAGGCCAATAACGAGGACACCAAAGAAAGTGAAGAGGCGCTGAGTAAATTTTAGAGCGTAACTGGTTGCCGCTACATTTTGCAGAGCCGTTGCATGCAACGGCTCTGCTATTATATCATTAGGAATAATAGTGTTTTCTCTCGCCGGAGGCGCGGCGGAATGGAGTAAACATATCTTATAACAAAGGGTCATGGTGAGCAGAGGCGAACCATGGGGAGCGAGGCAGAGGCGAAGCAAGACACGATCCATGGTGAATACCTTATAACAAAGGGTCACCTGAGCGCAGTCGAAGGATAAAAAAGGGAAATTTTTGTCGTGCTTCGACTACACTCAGCAGGACAAAAATTTTGGATCATACCTTATAACGAAGGTCATGGTGAGGGAGTCGAACCATGGGGAGTGAACATAGCCTACATTTCACTCTTCACCAAAAAAATGGATCGTGAAGACACGATCCATGGAGGTTTTAATAAATCAAGCTTCTGGATTTACCCGCAGGAGGCTTGGCATATGTTTTTTTATTGTGCGGCAGGTTATCGTTCCGCCGCTTTATCCTTGCACTGTCACTCTTCGAGATGTGTTGAAACTCTTTTTCATGGATCAGATAGTCTACCTGGTATTCTTCTTCACGGGTCAACTGGCCGGTAGCCGCATCGTAGTAGCGCCATACCCCATGCTTGGTATAACCCAGCTCGGTAGGAACTGCTACTAAGGTATCAATATAAGTATCGGCCTTGGTAATCCATACCGAATCGTACTTATTGGGTGAGTAAAGACCACGGTAATTGCCGATACAGGTCAGCCGGCCGTCTTCGTAATATTGGGCAGTACCATTCAATACTCCCCTTGAATACGTTTCGGTTGCCATCAGTTGTTGTTCGCCGTCCAGCTTTGTCCATACACCGGTTTTCTGATCGTCCAGGTAAGTGCCGTATTCGTAATAATGCGGTTCTCCCATCCTGGCAGGGTATTCATAAAACCAAAGCCCCTGTTTCCGCTGCTGTGCATCGGTCTTGTTCAGATTGTCTTTTCGTTTCGGCTCTTCCTGTTTCTTATCGGGAGCTGCTGTTTTATTTTTTTGGGCAAAAGCAACAAAGCAACCTGCAAGCGTTGCTGCAAAAAATAAAAAAATGATCTTTCTCAAAGCTAATCCTCCATTAAAGATCCTGCCGTGCAGGAAAGTTAAACAATGTCCTTACTACACAGCAAATGAAGTACCACAGCCGCAGGAACTGCTGGCATTGGGATTGTTGAACACAAAACCTCTTGCGTTCAGCCCGCTGGAATAGTCGATTTCCATACCCAGCAGGTAAATACTATGCGCTTTTTTCATTACCACAGGAATCCCATCGATCACGCTTTCTATATCATCTTCTTCTTTCTGGTCAAACCCCAGCACATAGCTCAGGCCCGAACAGCCCCCACCTTTCACCCCTACCCTCAGGAACATGTTTTCCATTTCGGGCTGGCTTTGCAAATTTCTGATCTCTTTCAATGCGCCTTCCGTAAAGGATACCGGCGCCACATCTGTTGCCATCATACTCATTTAATTATTAATGTTGGTCCTTATTTTTTCCCACAGCCTTCTCCCCTTCATCTCCCTTCTCTTTTTCCTCCTTGTCTTCGGCGGGCTCAATAATAAACTGGGGAAACATCATACTCTGACCTTGCTGGGTTTGTTTATTCTTTTCATCCAGGAAAGCGCTATAGCTGCCAAACTGGTTCATCAACTGGTAACCTTCGTTCGTGAGATCCAGTTTGCCGGCATTACCGAATCCGATAAGGGCATGCACCAGGCCCATATTGATCATGATATCCCAGATCCGGGCAGCTTCTTTTTCCGATATCTTAATCTTATTGGGCAGTAGTACATCATCCTGCAGTGAGCGGGGTATCCTGTCTCCATCATTGTACAGTGCCTTCAACGCAGCATCAATAATGATGGAATCTTGTTGTTTCCGGTCTACCATAGCCGGTAGCGGCACCCTGTTTTTGAATCGCTCTAGAATCTTCCTTTTCCTGTTATTGCCTCCCTGGAGGTTTTTTAAAGCCATATTAGTTTTTATTAAAAGATACTGCAGGTTCTATTACCGTCCTGGCTACCTGTCTTTATATTTTCGCCAGGATCGTTTGCCCCCCTTTTACCGCTTCTCCTATCTTCACTTCTATTTTAGTACCAACGGGAAAAAATACATCTACCCTGGAACCAAAACGGATAAATCCGAACTCAGCATTTTGCCCGATCGTATCACCGCCTTTTACATAATACTTGATACGGCGGGCCATGGCCCCGGCAATCTGGCGCATCAGTAAAGTTACATGATTATTGCTTACCACCACTGTGGTCCGTTCGTTTTCCGTTGAAGACTTAGGATGCCAGGCTACCAGGTATTTTCCGGGATGGTATTTTACGTAATCTACTTTTCCTTTTATGGGGCTGCGGTTCACGTGCACATTCAGCGGCGACATAAAAATAGAAACCTGGAGCCTTTTGTCCTTGAAATACTCATTTTCCTGGGTTTCTTCAATTACTACGACCTTTCCATCGGCCGGCGCCACGATAAGATTATCGCCTTCGGTAAAGGTACGGCGAGGGATCCGGAAGAACCACAGTACCCAAAACCACAACAGGAAAAACACGACTTGTATCAGCCAATACAATACCGGTATAGAATAAAGGAAATGATAATTAAGCCAACTGATACCGATCCATAAAATAGTAGCGATTAAAATGTGGCTGTAACCTTCGCGATGAATGTACATGTTTAGATGTTAGATGTTAGATATAAGATATGAGATGTTAGATTTGGGTATTGAGATGTTACATGCCAATTGTATGATATTGCTTACCGGCGGCGACTGCCTTCCATATTTACTGCCTGCCGGATTTTGCGAAGATACATCGTATCAATTTACCATAAAAAGGGCCGCATAACAGAAGGCAAAGGGCAGTGTCACCAATAAAGAATCGAAGCGGTCCAGCGCCCCACCATGCCCCGGCATAATATTGCCCGAGTCCTTGATACCTGCCAGCCTTTTCAACTTGGATTCCAGCAGGTCGCCCGCGGTACCTGCCACAGCCGCCAGCAAGGCCAGCACCATCCAGTCTACCATATGATATTGTTTCAAGGGTGAATAATAACCCCATACCGCAGCACCGGCAATGGTAAGAATAGCACCTCCCGCCGTACCCTCCCAGGTCTTTTTGGGCGATATAGGTGAAAAGGGTGTTTTGCCAATGAAAGAGCCTACGATATAAGCCATGGTATCGTTCATCCAGATCATGAGGATCAGGGCCAGCGGGATGGCGAAGTCGAAGTCGACCCTTAACGTCACCAGGAAGGCCATAGGAAGGGAAATGTATAATAAGGCTACGATGGCCGTAAAGCCGGCAATAAGGCCAGTCTTCTTATTTAATATGGTGCACAACAGGATAAGCACCGGGAAAATAACCGCCAGGAATGCAACTTGCGTAATGAGGCCGATAAGGGGTATACTAAGCGCCACAACAACACCTGCGACCTGGGTAAGTCCTACCAGCCAGGACGGGAAATAGACGTCGGGATAAATAGCAGCGATAAGTTTAAAAAACTCCCGGATACAAAGAAACTGGATCAGGAGCGCCAACCCGATAATCGCGAAGGGATCGGGATACAGCAGGCCAAACATCATGATGGCGGCAAAAACTATGGCAGAACCCAAGCGGGTAAAAAATACAGGCCAATTCATTCAGAAGAACGTAAGGTTTCTTGATTAATAAAAAGAGGCTAAGCTTGTTTATCCCACAGGTCCATATCCTCTTTAGGAGCAGGCAATTGCACTACACTCCAATAAGCGGGCAAAGGTGTCCTTTTGCGGTACAGGATAAAAATACCCAGGGTCAGCACTGCAAGCCCTATAACAAATACCACCAGCACCACCGAAGGCGCCTCCAGCGACTTTTCCAATGCCGGATTGCTGTACACGCCCAGCAATACCTGGAGGCCGTTGAACAACAGGTGCAACAACACATTCATCCAGATACTGGATGTAATATAATATACCCAGCCCAGCACCAGGCCGGCCAGGAAAATAGGCAAAAACTCGGATATACTTGTATGAAATGCGGCAAAAAGCAATGCGGAAAGCACCACCGACAACCACCATTTTTTAAGGATGGATTGCGCAAACTTAAACACCATTCCCCTGAAGAAGAACTCTTCGCAAATAGCCGGAACCACAGCGATCAGGAAAATGCTCCGTACCACGGCCCAGGCATTGCCCGAGCTCAGGTAGGTCATGATAAAAGCTTCTCTTTGCTTATCCAGCTCTTTGGAAGTATTGCCCAGGTCCAGTTGCTTGAGCCAGTTGGCAACCGGCCCCAACAGCACGATAAGCCCCAGCGATAGCAATACTACTATCATGATCTGCACCTTTTTACCGGGCGCCTTCATGCCCAGGTATTGCCGGGGCGAAGGATCAGCAAGGTAAGCGTAGATCAGCGCAGGCAACAGGAAGGTAAAGATCTGGAACAAGGTATTGGATACAAAAATGATATTGGGTCGTTTGTAAATATCATTTTCCAGGAACTGCTGCAACTGGTCGGTACTGATACCTGTCGCCGCTTTTATATATAAAGGCTGCAGCAGCAGGCCCAACAGCAGGAAGGCACACCAGAAAGACAGGAATAAGAGCAACTGGACAGGGGCCGGCTGTATCCTCAGGTAATTTTTAAACATACACCAGTTTAGGTCGATATCCGTTTAGCAGCGGATTTTCTTTTAAAGCTTGCAAAAATACGGGTTTTCCATTCCGTGAAAGGAAAAACTTATGCTGTATAACTTCTTCCTGCTCTGCGCTTATTTCCTCATTTGTAAACAGCCTGGTAAACATAAATTATTGCTAAAAGACGGTAACGCACTGAACCAATACCTTAATTTTATTGCCAGCAATTACAACAGGTGCTGTACAAGACAAAGCACGGTCAACCAATTGTTTAACTTTATGAATAGAAATTTTGCACTGCTATTTCTCCTTATTGCCTCCCTGTCCGTTTTAGTTGCTCCCGATGCCGCCGCACAACGCAAAAAGAAAAAGAAGAAAAAAGAGAACATAGAGCATCTCGAACCCTGGGAGATCGATACGCTTATAGCGCCTATTCCCATCAGCCGGCAAATGTTTACCGGCAATATCGATAAACAGATCAAAAAAGCGGACCTGAAGGACGGTTCGGCCGATGGCCTTATCGAACTGGAAGATACCACTGTGTCCCGGATCGTAACACAAGCCCTGTTGAAAGATGCGCCCCATGTGATGATCCATATCGAAAACCTGCCCAATACGCCCAGCCAGCGGAAGATACAGTACTACAGGGCCATGGAAAATATGTTGCGCCGCCTCAACGCCAAACCGCTTACACCCGATAATGCCAATTACATCAAGAAGTCCGTTGCCAATTTCGAGGAACTTGTGCTGGCCAGGGAACAAAACAGGATAATGGACTATGTAAAACAGAACGATAATATTTATACCCTCGACAATAGCGAATTGCTGAACGATTATCCCGAAGCGAAGGCCTATGTTTTTGAATCGGTAGGTAAAGCCAAACCGGAGGTTATGATCAAAAGGCTGCCGGAGTTTGCCAAAGAATCTTATGCAGATCCGGTGATTGCCGCAGCGGCCAAAATAGTTCCCGGCACTATCCTTACCTATGCAACCTCTACCAGCGCGCTCAGCACTGCCGTGCGCCGCAATAAAGATCCGCTGGTACAGACCATTGTGCGCATAGGCACAGAATCGCGTACCCCTTTAAAAGCGCTGCCCTTCCTCAGCGATATTCACAATAAGAAGAAAACGATCAGGGAGGTGGATGCGATCACCGCCAATCCCAAATCCTATTACAAAGCCCTGGTAGGCTTAAAGATCGAAAACGACAACCTTTCCGAAAAAGCGGTGGACCAGGAGCTCAACCTCCGCGGCCTGGAACTGGTACGCGAGGTGAACCGCCTGCACGACTCTCCCGCCCCGGTACGCTTTAAATCCCTCCTGGATTTTGGCGCCGAAGACCTTTATTTTATGATGATCGGCAGCCAGGACGAAATCTATACCAGCAGCTTCACCTGGATGTTTGACCGTATGCTGGAAAAAATGAAGCCCATGAGCGGCGACCAGTTGCTGACCAAGGTGCACAAAAGCCATTTCCGCACCTTTATCCGTATGGCGGCCGGTTACAATAAGCTTTCTCCTTTCCTGGCTTCTATGGACGAGGACAAAAAAAGCGACCTGATGCGGGAGTTTGTCGCTAACCTGGAAAAAGGTGCAGATGATGACCTGGAAGATGCTGTAGATGTGGCAGATGCATTTGGAAGCATTACCGATCCCAAACTGATCGACTTTCTTAAAAAGGAGATCAAAAACAATTATGAACGCACTTACAGCGCCAATAATGCCGAAAGCGGCAAAGGCGTAATCGTGTACGGCCTGCTGAGCACTATTTTTAACAGCGCCGACAATACAGCAGACCTTAGCGGCCAGTTAAGCGTAATACCCCCTATTACCTATGTGCCCTACGAATCGCTAAAAAATGCCAAAGGCCAGGTGATCGTACATACCTTTTTTTACGGAGACGAGGATGGCAGAAGTTCTTTCGCGAGCTTTAAGAGCAATTTCCCTGCCAGCAAATGGAAAGTTACTTCCAACAAAAACTGGATTACTTATACTTCCCTGGGAGAGCATCCCATAATCGTATATGCCAACCTGCCCCTGGAAGAGCCCAAAGATGAAGAAGCGCAAAAGGCGCTGCAAGCTTACCTGACCGAAAATGAAATTGTACCTACCATGGTCATTCACCGGGGGCACAGCTACCATCTGGACGGCTCGCTGGAAAACCTGACGCCGGATGTAAAAATAGTGATGCTGGGCTCCTGCGGCGGCTATCACAACCTGGCCAAAGTGCTCAATACCGCACCCGATGCCAATATCATTTCCTCCAAGCAGGTAGGCGCCATGAGTATTAACGAACCCATTATCCGTACCATGTTCGAGCAATTGTTGCAGGGCCGGGATATAGACTGGATCAGCTCCTGGTCCAGCCTGGGCAAATACTTCAGCGGCCGGAGCGCCCAGGAGCGCGATTTGTTCAGCGATTATGTTCCGCCGAACAAAAACCTGGGAGCCATTTTTATTAAGGCCTACCGTAAAATGGCCATGAAAGATGATGATAATTAAAATAAAGAAAAGAATGGCCTGCCGCGGAGCAGGCCATTCTTTTCCCGGATATAGATACCACAAAAGCAAATAAGTTACCTTTACCTGTCATTTATACTTTGGCCTGGAATTTGATGATACCTTATAGCGGTAAATCCGTCAAATCCCTTCTCCGAAAATTCCGTCTTTATTCTTGATATGCATAAATCAATAGCCTTTTCCTTTATTATTGCCGCTGCCTTCGCCGGGAGCAGCGATGCGCTTGCCCAGAGAAATAAAAACAACAAAACACAAAAAGAAAGCGTGCCGCTTCAGCCCTGGGAGGTAGATACTTTAATCAATCCCATCCCCATGAACCGGGCTATGTTTACCGATAAGATCATGGCACAGGTCAAAAGGGCGGATGCCCGCGATGGCGCCACCGACCATGTGATCGAACTGGAGGATACCACCGTTTCGCGTATAGTAACCCAGGCCCTCCTGGTAAGGGTACCGCAGATCATGACCCATATCGAAAATATGGATATGCCCCACCAGACCAAGATCCAGTACCACCGTATGCTGGAAAACCTGGTAAGGCGGCTTAATACCAGGTCTTTTATGCCCGAAGATGCCGTCTACATCCGGAAAAGCGTCGATAATTTTGAAGAATTGCTGCTGGCCCGGGAACAGAACAGGCTTGACGAGTACGTAAAGGCCAATGCCAATATTTATACCCTGGACAATGGCGAAATGCTGAATGAGCGCCCGGATCTGAAAACGATAGTATTTGAAGCGGTGGGTAAAGCCAACCCGGTAATGATGATCAAAAGACTCCCGGAATTTGCCAAAGAGTCCTATGCCGATCCGGTAATTACGGCAGCAGCCAGGGTAATGCCCGGCACTATTCTTACCTACGCCAGCTCAACCAGTGTATTGAGCACCGCCGTAAGAAGGAATAAAGATCCTTTCGTAAAAACCATCGTGAGCATTGCCGACCAGGCCAAAAACCCTCAGAAGGTACTGCCTTTCGTGGAGGAAATATTTGAAGGCCGCAAAACCATCGCGGCCATCGACGGTATTGCCAACGACCCCAAGGCCTATTTCCAGGCCCTGGTGGCCCTCAGGATGCAAGGGCCTTCCCTGGCCGACAAGGCCATCGAAGACGAGATCAATTACCGCGGGCTGCAATTCGTAAGAGTGGTCAACGAGCTGCACGATTCCCCTGCCTCGGTCCGTTTCAAATCCCTCATGGATTTCAATGCAGAGGATCTTTATTTTATGATGATCGGCAGCCAGGATGAAATTTATACCAGCAGCTTTACCTGGATGTTTGACCGCATGCTGGAAAAAATGAAGCCGCTCAGCGGCGACCAGTTCCTGGAAAAAGTACGCAAAAGCCGTTTCCGCACCTTCCTGCGTATGGCAGCCGGGTATAACAAGCTCTCTCCTTTCCTGTCTTCTATGGATGAAGAACACAAGAATGCCCTGATGAAAGAGTTTGTAGCCAACCTCGAAAAAGGACCGATGGACGACCTGGAAGATGCCGTAGATGTAGCCGATGCCTTTGGTAGCATCAACGATCCCAAGCTTATCGATTTCCTGAAGAACGAGATCCGGAATAATTATGAAAAGAAGTCGAACGAGAAAGGCATTATCGTCTATGCCCTGCTGTACACCATTTTTAACAGCGCCGAAAACTCGGAGCAGCTCAATGCCAATGTCAAAGAGCTGATACCTCCCATTACTTTTGTACCCTACGCCTCACTCCAGGATGATAAGCAGAATATCGTACAACAGGTCTTTTTCTATGGCGATAAAGATGGCATGGGCGCCTTTAACGGTTACCTCAACCTGTTCCGCAATCCTAAATGGAAAATAGAGCAGAATAACTATTGGGCTACCATTACGACTACCGGCCCCCGCCTGATCACCATTTATGTCAATAAACCTTTGCCCGAAGAGGCCGAAGAAAATGATGTATTTGCCCAGAACAAACTGCAGCAATACCTGGACGACAACGGCCTGCATCCTTCCATAGTGATCCACAGGGGCCACAGCTATTACCTGCCCACTACCCTGGAGCACCTCAGCCCTTCGGCCAAGATCGTGATCCTGGGTTCCTGCGGCGGTTATCATAACCTGGCCAAGGTATTAAATGCTTCCCCTGATGCGCACATTATATCCTCCAAACAAGTTGGAGCATACAGCGTTAACACACCTATAATCAACTCTTTAAATGACATTTTACTTTCAGGACAGGATGTGAACTGGATCAGTATGTGGCAAGGCCTGTCCAAGTATTTTGCGGGCAAAGGCGCCGGGATCAACGACCTTTTCAGCGATTATATGCCACCCAACAAGAACCTGGGCGCCATCTTTATCAAGGCTTACCGCAAGCAGGCCATGCTGATCGGGCAGGAGCAATAAAATGAATGCCGTATCCTGGCAGCAGCTTACTACCGGGATACCTGAAAAAATAAGTAAGGAAATCTTAAATGCCGGCAGAAAGAGCCGGCATTTTTTTATCTTAGTACTCCCGGCACAACCCGGCTGTTACCGGTTGTGTCTTTAAAACAAATGAATATGGCCAAAACAAAAACAGCAAAAGCAGGCTATCGGCTTTCCAAAATCAACACTAATGCCGAAGCAGGGATGGATAAAGATGAGATTAAAGGCAAAACGCGCGCCATTCTCCAGGAGCTCGACGAATTGCAGAACCTCCTTTATGCCGAAGCCAAACACTCCCTCCTCGTCGTAATCCAGGGCATGGATGCCTCCGGCAAAGACGGCCTTATCAGAGATGTATTTACCTCCATGAATCCCCAGGGCGTAAATGTAGCCTCCTTTAAAGTACCTACCGCCGAAGAAGCCGCACACGATTTCCTTTGGCGTATCCACCGGCAGGTGCCTGCAAAAGGCATGGTCCAGATTTTCAACCGCTCTCATTACGAAGATGTACTGGTAACCAGGGTGCATGGTACCTGCGACGACAAAACCGCCGCCATAAGGATGAAGGCCATCAATGCATTTGAACAATTACTGCAGGAAAACAACACGCATGTGATCAAGCTTTACCTGCATGTTTCCCACGAAGAGCAACTGAAAAGGCTACAGGAACGCATCCATATTCCCCGGAAAATGTGGAAATACAACGAAAGCGATATTACCGAATCCAACCATTGGGATACCTACCGGAAGTATTACGAAGAGGTATTCGAGAAATGCAATGCAGTTCCCTGGCATATTATCCCCTCCGACCAGAACTGGTATAAGTCGTACCAGGTAGCGCTTATCCTGCAAAAGACCCTGAAAGGATTAAAGATGAAGTACCCGGGATTAAAGAAATAAGGAGCTTCCCCGCAACACACCTTTTTTCCCCACAATATGCATTTCGCCGGGCTTTATAGGCTTACATTCCCAGAGTTGAGAGCATACAATACCTAAATCACTTTAAATAAGCAATACAATAAATTAATTATCAATAAAAACTAATCAAGTTCAGCGTAAACCGGCAAATGATCCGATAATTTACGGGCAGCCGTCATATCGCCATTGAATTGCTGATAAAAAGGGATAATACCCGATTTGATCAGCTTAAAGGTCTTTACAGGATAAAAAATATTATCATATTCAGATGCCAGGCAGTTATCTTCCTGGCATTCCTGTTTCAGGGTAGTCTTTTGCTGCACCAGGGAAGGCCCGTAACCCTTTCCTTTCAAAGGATTAAATACAGAATGCGATTGGGGGCAGTTAAAATCGCCCAGGAAAACCAGGCTGCCCTGTCGTAGCTTCAAAGAGTCAGCAAAGTATTTCAGGTATTTGATCTCCCGTTCCGGCTGTTTCTTTTTGGGCAGGGCATGGAAATTGACCAGGGTAAACTCTTTTCCATCTGCCTTAAAAACACCGATATACGGTTCGCGGCTTATTACGGCCTCAAAGGCGTTGGCCAGGTAGGCTCTGCCCGACAGCTTCACCCTGGCTGTTTTCCAGATAAAGGCATAACATTCCGATTCTCCCGCATGCTCCGGGGGCGCCGTTGTGGGGTCGCTGATCCTGTAATCCCAGTGCTGCCCTTTCCGGTTCAGGGCATCTACCAACCTGCCTACTGCTTGAGCGCCACCTTCTTTTATGCCGATCTCTTGCAGGGCCACCAGGTCAAAATCCTTCATACATTCCGCCATCAGCTCAATAGCCGCGTCGGGCTTACGGGCGCCAAAATTTTGCACATTCCAGCTTCCGATCGTGATGGTACCATAAGCAAGGGATACCCAAAATTGAAGCAAACAGAGTATTGCTATCGCCTTAACGAAATTAAACTTCAAATAAAATAACACAAACAATTAGTAATGAATTAAATAATTAATCTACAATAAATTCGGCGTGCAATTTTTCGTCGTCCAGCTCTCCTTCCCAGCGGGCCACTACGCAACTGGCCAGGCAATTGCCCAATACATTGACCGAGGTACGGGCCATATCCATCAGCTCGTCGATGCCGAAAATGGCCATAATGGGCCATAGCGGGAGTTTGAACGTAGCTGCGGCCCCGATCAGGATCACCAGCGAGGCCCTGGGTACGCCCGCTACCCCCTTACTCGTCAACATCAAAGTAAGCCCGATCATGATTTGGGTACCGATACTCAAATCCATACCGGCAGCCTGGGCCACAAAAACAGAGGCAAGGGAAAGATAAAGCGTAGTACCATCTAAATTAAATGTATAACCCGTTGGTAATACAAAGGATACGATCTTTCGCGGCACCCCGATTTTCTCCATATTCTCCATAGCCTTGGGGAGAGCGCTTTCCGAGCTGGTGGTGGCAAATGCGATGGACACGGGTTCTTTTACAGCCCTGTAGAAGGTTTTAAAAGGGATTTTACAGATCAGCATCACCGAACCGAACACCAGGATAACGAAAACGATAAGGGCGCAATAAAGGGTAATAAGGAGCTTGGCCAGGGCAAAAAGAATATCTGTACCCAATTCTGCTGTGGCATGGGCGATGGCAGCGCCCACCCCGAAAGGGGCAAAATACATAATAATATTCGTGAATTTGAACATGGTTTCCGCTAGGCTTTCGGCGAAGGAAAGCATCGGTTTTTTCTTCTCTTCCGAAAGCATGGCCAGGGCTATTCCGAATATAATACTAAAAACCACTATGGGTAATACTTGTCCGTCGGCTACCGCTTTGGCAATGTTTTCGGGGAAAATATCGAGGATATGATCTTTCCAGGTTTTGCCCGGGGCATCCGGCAGGCGGTCGATAAGCCCTTCAGGAACTGAGACATTGGCGCTGTCCAAAATAGATATTACCTTTTCCTGCATTTGTCTCTCCGACGATTTTGGTAAATCTTTTATGATGCTGTGGGGGATATTGATGTGCTTTCCAGCCTGGGAAATATTGATGGCCAACAGACCTATGGCCAATGCAAGCGTAGTGACTATTTCAAAATAAAGCAACGATTTCCATCCCATCCTTCCCAACTGTTTCAGATTGGAATGCCCGGCGATGCCCACCACTAAAGTGGCAAATAAAATGGGTCCTATTATGGTTTTAATCAATTTTAAAAAAACCTTACTTAACACCTGCAGATCCAATGCTACCTCCCTGAAATGGAAACCCACCTGCACCCCGATCACCATGGCCACCAATATCCAGGTCGTGAGCGATTTGCGGTAAACGGCGTAGCCTGTAATGGAAAAAGTAAATAACCACCAAAAGGCATTAATAACTGCCAAATCGACATTAATCCATTTATTGATAAAAAGAAGAGAAAAGATGGCGGCCAGGGTAAGGGAGACAAGAGAAGAAATAGTAAATATTTTTTTCATTCTATAATTTTATAATCTAAAAAGAGAAAAATCGTGGCGGGACGTAAAAATATGAAAAATATTCAAATTTTTGCCTCAAAATGGCAAATTTCATTTATAAATATTGATTATTTACTATGTAAATACAGCCGGGATAAATACTGGTTTCATTAATGAATATTTAAGTATAGATATAGTCTATAAAATAGATAAAATGAAATAATTAGATTGTAATAATGAAAGATAAAAATAAAATTGTGCCATAGTGTCATGTTTTTGTAAAAAAATATAAAATAATAATTTGGTTTTCAATTTTTTATAACAATTTAAGTAAAGTAAATTACTAACAAAATGAGCTCATTATAAAAATACCGATACTTTTAAAAACAGGAACAAATTAAATAAATATAAATTTAAAAGAGGAGGTACACTTATTTTTGAGGAGAATAAAAGTTTTATTGGCTCTACTCCAGGAGGAAGTACTTTAGTGGTCTAAATTCTAACAAATACAAATAAAACTAATTAAATAATAATAAATTTAAATTTATGCCACCCTACCCTTTTTGTATGTTCAGGTAGTCATTTTTGACACAGTGTCATATATATGAATATAAAGAATTAAATTTTTGCGCATAAATAAGCATGAAAATACATTGCGATAAATTAAATTTAATTAATCGAATTAGTAAAAAGTGTATATAAAAGGACTGAATCCAAGGCCAATGATCATCTCTCCTATTCCTGTTTTCGTACGGACCTCTCCACACACAACTACGAAAATTATATTTAACAGAAAACATTATTACTAAAAGCAAAGGCCAAACCAATTCGTGAATCCCGAATCACATTACCATATATAAGCATGCTATTAGTGTAACATATGACAAGACATCGTTACCAGCCTGGAACTTTCTCCTTTCCTATTTTAGTTGCAACTGTTAACTATAATTTTCAAACGGAGCAAAATTTTTCAAATGCAACTTACCGAGCATATGTCGGGTTTGATCATTTCAATGTGGCTCACAACATACTCCGGTGATTAAAATAGGAGAAAGATAACCCGGAAGAAAAAATGGGTATATGAAGCGGAGGGAAGGGAAACAGGTCGAAAGATGAAAATGCCACTTATACATAATGCTAATTCACATCTAAATAAAGAAGCTGTTTTACACCGAGGTTTCTCTTTATATTTTCAGGAGGTAAATCGGGGAAGAAAACAAGTCTTTTTTCTTACATATGTGCTGTACTCATCGTGGCGGTGCGCAGTCGGAAGCGCGACAAAAAATCGCCCTCCTCACCCTTCGGCTGCGCTCAGGGTGACCCTGGTTATAAGGTATGATCCAAAATTTTTGTCCTGCTGAGCAGAGTCGAAGCACGGCAAAAATTTCCCTTTTCTACCCTTCGACTGCGCTCAGGGTGACCCTCGTTATAAGGTTATTTGTCTCTCGCCGCGAGAAATATGAATCCATAACCTATACTACGCCTTCCGGTCATTCCGAATGTAGCTTGCAAAGCTTGTGTAATGAGGAATCCTGGGTACACTTGACATCTTTTCTCGCAGCGGCGCGGCGTCGCTGCGAGCATATAAAACATACATCACATTTCCACCCTTCGACTGCGCTCAGGGTGACCCTCGTTATAAGGTTATCTGCCTCTCGCTGCGAGAATATAAATATGAATAAATACCCAACACGCTGCCGGATATGACATGAGAAAGGAAGTTTCCAGGTATGGCTTTGGCATCTGTAACGATCAAGAATGCCGTTTACTTCAATTAAATATCAATAAATAATTAAAAATCAATCGATAGTGCAAAATAAAAAGAAAAAACAAGCAAAAAGCCTCCGGAAAGGGAGGCCTTTATATCATTTCAGCGTTTTTAAAGGTTATTACCAACGCGGATGCATCAACTGGTTGATGAAAAACTGTCCGTGAGTAGGGTCGATGATCAGCATACATAAAAGACCGAACAAAGCGCCCCAAAGGTGGGCATCGTGGTTTACCCTGCCGTACCCTTTGCGGGCAAGGTAAGCAGTATAGGCAAGGTAGACCACCGCAAAAATGATACTGGGCAGCCAGATAAAGAAGACCATGATCTCGTTCCAGGGATCGAGGTAAATGGTGGCAAACAATACTGAAGCGACACCGCCCGATGCCCCCAGGGAAGCATAGCCAGGTGCATGGCGTTTTTTAAAATAGGAAGGAATGCCTGCTACCACGATCCCGGTAAGGTACAAGATGCCAAAACGTTCGGGGCCTATGGTATGCTCCAATACCGTACCAAAAAAGTAAAACGTGATCATATTAAAAGCAAGGTGCATATAGTCGGCATGTACGAAACCACAGGTGAGAAAGCGGTAGTATTGTGCGGGACTATGCATCCTGGCCGGCCATAACATAAGGTCCTGAAGTATTTTATCGTTGTTGAAGGCGAGCATGGAAACAGCCACCGTGATTATGATAAAGATAAGCGTGAGTGTCATGTTGCGAAGATAAGGATTGCATAAACAGGTATCTGTACCAGCGTGTGAGATTTTGGAAGGATAACTTACATTTGCTGATCATCTAATCCCGGTTGCCTTTGAACCTCCCGTTTTTTATTGCCAGACGTATTGCTTCCAATCGTAAAGCCTCCTTTTCGAGGTTTATTATACGGCTGGCTACGGTAGCTACAGCGCTTAGTGTTGCAGTCATGATCATTGCTGTGGCTGTGGTATTCGGCTTTAAGGAAACGATAAAAGATAAGATGTTCGTTTTCTGGGGCCATATCCAGATTGCCCCCTTTAACCCTAACCCCAGCTCTATTATTTCTCCTACTCCTTTTGAATACGATCATGCCCTGCTCCGGCATATTCAAAAGGAACCCGGGGTGAAGGCGGTATATCCTTTTGCCGTAAAGGCCGGCATCCTCAATACCGGTACGCTGATGGAGGGCATTAAACTGAAAGGTGTAGACCAGAATTACGACTGGAACAGTAATGGTGCGATCCGCTTTTCGGGAGGCAAGCCCGATTTCAGGGATACGGCCTATGCCCACCAGATCGTACTTTCCCAGAGTACGCTGGACAAGCTGAACCTGAAAATCGGCGATACTTTACTGGTGCATTTCATCGACCCGGAACAAGACCGTCCGCGTTTGCGGAAATTACAGGTATGCGGCAGCTTCCATACGGGCATGGAGGAGATCGACAATAATTTTTGCTTTTGCGATATCAGGCTGTTACGCCGGATCAGTAACTGGGATGCCAATGCCATTAACGGGTACCAGGTCAGTATCAACGATTACCACCAATCCGATACTATTGCCAACAGGATCTACCAGAAATACCTGAACCCGCCCATTACCCGCACCACGATGCAGGAATTGTACCCCAATATCTTCAACTGGCTGGAGCTGATGAATACCAATGCCTATATCATCCTTATTATTATGGCAGTGGTTGCCGTCATTAATATGTCTACCGCCCTGCTGATCTTCATTATGGAACGTACTAATATGATCGGTACGCTCAAGGCACTGGGTATGCCTTCCGGGAAAATGCAACAGATATTTTTGTACCATGCCGGCAATGTTGCGCTCAAGGGTATTATATCCGGCACCTTGCTTGGGGTCGGCTTTTGCCTGTTGCAGCATTACACTCATTTTATCCATATGGATGAAACGGCATACTACATGCAGTACGCCCCGGTAAAACTGGTGGGCTGGCATGTGCTGCTTATAGATGCCGGCACTTTGCTCTTTTGCCTGCTGGTAATGCTGCTGCCTGCCCTTATGGTAAAAAGTATCAATATAGTAAAGGCGCTTCGTTTCAAATAACAGAAGTTAATTAAGGTTAAAAACAAGGCAAGCCTCCTCCTTTTCTTTTTATTTTGTGTTGCAGGGGAAATTAAATCCTTGCTTTTGGCTTCAAATTTTTATTTTTGCTAGCCTTGAAAAAAACAGGGCTTTCGGGCTACCGAAAATAATCAGCAATCAGGTAAAGCCAACCGGTACATCCGGCTGCATATCTTAAAAAAACGGGGATGAAAAAAGCGCCTTCATATATATATTCCATTATAGGTATTTCACTAGTTCTTTTTTTATTGGGTACCATAGGCTGGCTGGCCATCAACGGCAGGTCTTTGTCGCGCTATTTTAAGGAGCAGGTAGAATTGCAGGTGATCCTGCACGACAATACCAGGGACGAAAAGACAAAGGAACTGGAAACCATGCTGCAAAAACAGCCTTTTGTAAGCAAGGCTACCGTGGTGAGCAAAGAAGATGCGGCCAAACAAATGACCCAGGAAATGGGGGAAGATTTTATGCAATTGCTGGATGCCAACCCGCTGTACACTTCGGTAAAGATAAACCTGCATTCGGATTATGTGAATACAGACAGCATCAATAAGATCAAGCAGTTCCTGATGCAGAGCAATATCGTAAGAGAAGTATCTTACGACAGGATCGTGGTGGATAAGATGAATGCCAACTTCCGCAAAGTGGGTATTGTGTTGGGCGTGATCGCCCTTATCCTCTTCGTGGCCGTGATCATCATTATCGATAATACCGTAAGGCTGGCCATGTTCAGCAATAGGCTACTGATCAAAACCATGCAAATGGTAGGCGCCACCCGCTGGTTCATTGCCCGGCCATTCGACAAGCGGGCGATACTCACCGGACTGTTGAGCGGACTGATTGCCGTTGCCGGACTGTTCCTGCTTATGTATTTTGCAGGTTCCGTGCTTACCGAGCTTAATGCCATCCGGGATTATGCATCCCTTACCGTATTGGTGATCGCCATACTGGTGCTGGGTATCCTGATCTCCGTATTAAGCACCCATCGCTCTGTGGTGAAGTACCTGAAGCTGAAACTGGACGACCTGTATTAAGATAAATCACAAGGATTATCATTATAAAACATTATTTTTGGCCCGCTTAAATATTTAAACAATGGCAGTGAACACTCCAACTAAAGATACTATCGTTAAGGATAAGAAACAGGGCAATACCCTATTCCTGTTCGACAAAACCAATTACTATATCATGTTTGCGGGCCTGGCCCTTATCCTGCTGGGCTTTATACTCATGTCGGGCGGTAAGAGCCCCGATCCGCATGTGTTCAACAAAGAAGAGATTTACAGCTTCAGGCGTATTACCCTGGCTCCCATCCTGATCATTGCAGGCTTTGTGGTAGAAGTAGTTGCTATTATGAGAAGACCAAAGTCAGCGTAACAGCCCTTTCCATAAATTAAAATATTAACCAAGCCCTGGAACTTATGTTCCAGGGCTTTTTATATGCTTAAAACTTACCTGATTTATGTACCTACCCGTTAATGTGGGTAACCTATAGATAATTAACAACATAGACATTTGTCAATAAAAATATGATTTTAGGCTTCTTTTTACAGAAAATTTATACAAACTTGACAAATACTTAACATTACTTAAACATAACCAAACCTACCGCTAACAGGTAGAAGGGGGAAAGCTGAAAACCCTATTGTAGCATGTCCAAGCATACGAACCAAACCAACCAATCAACTATGGAACACGCCCCAAGAAAACAGAGTAGGCATCACTCAAATTTAGTTTTATGATGAAAAAAACTACCAAACACACCCTGAAAAAAGAAGTTAGGGGGCTCGCAGGATTATCGCTCTTGCTTTTAAGTCTACAAGGAACTACCAATGCCCAATGTTTAACAGCTGCCGGAGGCCAATGGCCGCTCTCTACGGTCAACATAGTGTGTACCGGTTCTCCGCAAAACATTGTTACAGACGGTTATGCCAGCGAATATAGTTTAGTGTCCTTAGCAGCCGGAGTAACCTACACTTTTACCAGCTCCGTAGCCACCGACTTTATTACCATATCTAATAGCGGTGGTACAGCGGCACTTACCTTTGGCACTACACCCGTTGTGTATACGCCGTCAACAACAGGCCCTTTCCGGTTTTATACCCATACCAATGCCGCTTGTGGCAGCCAGGCGATAGAAAGAACAAGGGCCGTTTCCTGTGCTGTTCCCCCTGTACCAGCCAATAATGAGGCATCGGGGGCCGTATCTCTTACGGTAAACCCCGACTTCAATTGTGGCTCATTTGCGAACGGATCAACTGTTTCGGCTACGCAATCGCCCGATGCCACACCTGGCTGTAACCCTACAGGTATCAACGACGACGTCTGGTATTCTTTCGTTGCCACCAATACCAGTCATAGGATCACCTTTAGTAATGTATCGGCCGGAACAATGGCTGCAGCTTTATACACCGGCACACCGGGAAGCCTTACTGCTGTCCCAAGTGCCTGCGCCTCCACTACGTTAAATGCATCAGGATTGGCCATCGGCACTACCTATTATATCAGGGCCTATACAACTTCAGCTACGGCTAGTGTAGTAGCCAATTTTACTATATGTGTAGGTACAACGCCGCTGCCGCCTGCCAATGACAATTCAGCCAACGCAATAGCCTTGACCGTCAATCCCGACTATAACTGCGGATCGGTTACGAATGGTACAACCATTTCCTCAACCCAATCGCCGGAGACCGCTCCCGGCTGCAGCGCTACCGGCATCAACGATGATGTATGGTTTACCTTTGTCGCTTCCAACACAGCGCACCGGATCATCTTTAGCAACGTTGGTACCGGTACTATGGTCGCAGCCTTATATACCGGCACGCCCGGAAGCCTTAGTCCTGTAGCCAACGCTTGCGCCTCGTCCACATTAAATGCAACGGGCCTCACACCCGGTACTACTTACTATGTACGGGCTTATACCAGCTCTGCTACAGCCACTACAGTTACTAATTTCACGATCTGTGTAGGTACGCAGCCACCGCCGCCGGTAAACGATGTTCCCGCCACTGCCACCTTGCTGGCAGTAGGTGCCGGATGTTCCAATGCTCCTTATGACAATACCTATGCCACTTTTACTACCGGTGAGCCGATAAGCAATTGCAGCGCCACTACCGGAACGCATACCTTATGGTTCAAATTTGCAGCCCCGGCCAGCGGCGCAGTAAGGGTAAGCACCGACCTGGGCGCTGGTACGCTTACCGACACCCGCCTGGGGTTATTCTCTGCAACAGATTCTTCGGTATTTTCCACTTTTAGTATTATAGCATGCGATGAAGACGGCGGTAGTGTCATCATTGATCCCAGCGACCTGGGTACCTATATGTCTGTTCTGTATGCAACCGGCCTTACCCCCGGGCAGGTTTATTATGCGGAGGTAGATGGTTTTATCTCTTCTAATATAGGTACTTTCTGTATCGCAGTAGATGAGCTATCGAACAACATGCTGGCTTCGGCAGCCACTTGCACATCGGGCGTTCAGATCCCGGAACCTACCACTACACCACCGGCTTATACCGGTTGGGTACCGCTGCTGGATGCGAACAGCCGACTGATCGCATTGGTCAGGAACCAGGCGGGTACTTCTGTGGGCGGTTATACCCCGGCACAAAACATCAATACCGGCGCTGTACGCCAGGATGTCAACGGGCTTAAGTATCTCGACCGGAATTTCAGGATCACGAATACTGTAGCGGGTCCTTATGATGTACAATTGTTTATGCTCACATCGGAACAGGCTGCACTCCAAGCTGCCGACCCCGCAGCTACCTTAAGTGGCCTGAACATTACCCGTGTTACCGGCGAAACTTCCTGCACCAATAACGGTACCGGTACCACATCGCTGATCACCCAGACAGGAAGCGGATCGGTTAATGGGGTAAGCTGGGTGCAATTTACCACTCCCGGTTTTTCCAACTTCTTCGTTAATGCCGGTACCACACCGCTGCCTGTTACCCTGGAACACTTCAGCGGCCAGAACAAGGGTGCTGTAAACCAACTGAATTGGAAAACCACGATGGAGAAAAACTTCAGCCATTTTGAATTACAACGTTCTGCTAATGGCAGTCAATTCAGCAAAATAGCTACCATCAATGCCAACAGAAATACTTCCGGCAGCAGCTATGCTTACACCGATACCCGTCCCCTGGAAGGGCTCAATATCTACAGGTTAACTATGGTAGATATGGATGGTAAAACCAGGCTGTCGGATATGGTACAGCTATCGGTTGCCGCAGGAAACACGTTGTACGTAAGCGTAAACCCTAACCCCGTTCAACAGCAGTTGACGGTTTCCCTCAGCGGAAAGACGGATGGCAAAGGCCAGGTACAGGTGTTAGATCTTATGGGTAAAGTATTACAGACCATAACAGTTATGGGCAATAACACTACCATAGATATGAGCAGCTACGCAGCAGGCCCTTATATGATCCGCTATACCGACAATAGCCATAACGAGGTTATCAAAGTCAGCAAAAACTAACCAAACCAATATCCATTTTTGAAGATCACCCACGCCAACAATGCCCGGCGGGCCGGGCATTGTTGGCGTGGGTTCTTTGACCGGGCGCTTCTTCCGGCCCGGTATCACTATTTCAATGATTGCTCTATGAAAAAAACAATTACCCATCTGCTACGGCAAAAATGCCGGCAACTGGCCCGGACATGCTTACTCTCAGCCGCTTCATTAAGTATGGCTATGCTGTCGCATGCCCAGGTTTTGATCAACGAAAACTTTAGTACCGCTTCCGGCGCAACACCTCCTGCCGGCTGGGTAAGCACCGATGTTACCTCAGTAGGCATGATCTGGCGGTTCAACAACCCCGGCTCGCGTACCATTACCGGCGGCACGCCCGGGTTCTCCGGCAATTTTGCCATACTCGATTCGGACAATGGTTCTTTTACCAATGAAAATGCTACGCTGGAAAGCCCGGCCTTCGATGCCAGCTTACCTGCCACCTACCGTCTCGAGTACGATAACCAATACCGGAACGTGGGAAGTGCGCCGGAAGGTGTACCTACCGTCGAGGTCTGGAACGGCACTGCCTGGACGGCGGTACTCACTTACCCTACCACTTCGGCCGATGGGTATCCCAATCCAGCCAGTCATAAGAGTATTGATATCACTACAGGAACCGGCGGTTCTGCTGCTGCCAAGGTAAGGTTCCACTGGGTCACCGGATCCGACGATTGGTGGTGGGCCATAGACAATGTTACGGTCACAAGAATAAATTGTACTGCACCTACGGCTACTTATACCATAGTACCTAACTGTAGCAGCAACCAGTTCTCTGTCAATGTAACGATCACCAATATGGGCAGCGCTACCAGTCTTCCTATCAAAGAAGGCACCACCGTTTTTGCCACCGCAACGGTTGCAGGTACCTATAGTATCGGGCCTTTTGCCAGCGGCACCAGCCATACCCTCACCCTGGAGCACAACGATCCCGTATGTATCGTGGTATCACCCACCCAAACCTATACCTGTCCTCCCCCTAACGATGATGCGGCTAACGCAGTTACCCTTACCGTCAATCCTAATTATCTTTGCGGGTCAAGCGCAAACGGGTCGACTATAGCGGCCTCGCAATCGACCGATCCGGCGCCGGGTTCAGGTTGTAGCCCTACCGGGATCAACGATGATGTATGGTTTAAGTTTGTCGCCGGCAATACCAGTCACAGGATTGTGTTCAACAATGTAACTACAGGCACTATGGTGGCAGCGCTGTACACGGGTACACCGGGCAGCCTTACCCCTGTGTCCGGCGCTTGCGGCTCTACCACACTTAATGCTACGGGCCTGGTACCGGGTACTACTTATTATATCCGGGCTTATACCAGTACGGCAACGGCTACCACCACCACTACCTTTACCATTTGCGTAGGCACATTGCCTCCTCCTCCCATTAATGATGAATGCGCCAATGCGATCAATGTACCGATCAGCCCCAACCCGACCTGCGCTGCTACTGTTTCGGGAACATTGCAAAGCGCAACGGCCTCCACGGGGCCCACATCAAACTGCGGCACCTATGACGATGATGTATGGTATTCGTTTGTTGCCACCGGGTCCAGCCATATTGTTACCCTCATGAATATTACAGGAAGCGTTACGGATCTTACCTTCCAGGTATTAAATACTTGCGGAGCAACTTCGACAATCGTGTGCAGCGACCCCAATAGCGCCCTGCTAACCGGATTAACGCCGGGCAGTACCTACTATATCCGGGTGGCAAGCTATACCAGTACCGGCGGACAGAACACGATATTTGACGTCTGCGTTGCCACGCCCTATCCTCCACCGGCCAATGACGAATGTGCCAATGCCATCAATGTACCTGTTAACCCCACGCCTACCTGCGCGGCCGTTGTTTCCGGTACGGTGGCAGGCGCTACCGCCTCGGCAGGTCCCAGCGCTTCCTGCGGCACTTTTGATGATGATGTATGGTATTCCTTTACCGCTACAGCAGCAGCCCATACCATCACATTACAGAACATCGGGGGCAGTACCTCCGATCTTTCCTTCCAGGTATTGAACAATTGCGGCGCCGCGGCAGGCATCACTTGCAGCGATCCGGAGAGTGCCATTGTTTCGGGCCTTACCCCGGGTAATACCTACTACCTGAGGGTAGCCTCTTATACCAGCATCATACTGCAAACAAGCACTTTCGATGTTTGCATTACCACGCAACCCATGGTGTACACTTCCTGTACCACAGCACAGCCCAGTACATCCGGCACAGCAGCCGGAGGCGTCAACCAGCAGATCATACAGGTGGCTGTAGTGGTCAATGGTATCGGCAATCCTTTTAGTGTAACGCAATTGGATTTCAACACAACAGGAACGACCAATACCGCCGATATTATGAATGCCAGGGTATATTATACCGGTACTTCCAATACTTTTAGTACTGCTACTCCTTTCGGCACTGTAACAGCCAATCCCAGCGGAAGCTTTAGCGTAACCGGTAACCAAGTACTTACGGGCAATCCTTCAGGGGCAGCCAACAATTACTTCTGGCTCGCTTATGACCTGGCTTGCGCCGCCACACCGGCCAATGTGCTGGATGCCCAATGCACCTCCGTCACCGTAGCCGGAACGCCTCAAACACCCACAGTGACTAACCCAAGCGGCACCAGGGCTATTACCACACAGATCGGTACCTTCCAGCCTTCTACTGCTGTTGCCACGGCCGGCACCCTTAACAACCAGGTATTGCGTGTAGATGTACAACCTTGCGGCGCCTCCTCTGTAGTCGAAAGCCTTACTTTCGCCACTACGGGATCAACGGCTCCGGCAACGGATATTAGCAATGCCAAGGTTTATTATACCACTTCTACGTCCTTCTCTTCGGCAACACAGTACGGCACCACGGTAGTTAACCCCAACGGCAGCTTTACCGTCAGCGGCAGTCAGAGTATAACCGCTACCGGCTATTTCTGGCTTACCTATGACCTTAACTGTTCGGCACCCGCAAGCAACCTGATCGATGCTTCCTGCAGCTCCGTTACGCTTTCGGGGACACCTTTTGCAGTCACTACACCTAACCCTACGGGCACCAGAACCATAGCCTCACCTTCTTACACTGCTGCCACCAATCAGCCAAGTACGGCTACGGCTACGGCAGGCTCCGTAAATAATCCCGTATTAAGAGTGGATCTGACAGGCTGTATCAATGCACTGGTAACCAGCATTACCTTTGGTACGGCTTCCTCCACCAGCGCAGCCAACATGCTTAATGCCAAGGTATATTATACCACCAGCACCACGTTCAGTACTGCCGTTCTGTTTGGTACATTCTCCAACCCCAGCGGGGCATTTACCATTACCGGCAACCAAACTCTTGGCACCGGGACAGGATATTTCTGGTTAACTTATGACCTTGCCCCGGCTGCTACAGCAGGTAATGTAATCGATGCTTCCTGCGCTTCGGCCACGATCAATGGTAATACGGCAACGCCTGCTACCGCCAATCCTACCGGAACCAGGTCCATAGTAACCCCTACCTTAGCTAATGATAATGCTACCGGGGCCGTTGTCCTTGGTGTAGGCGCAGGTTGCGCCGGCGCTCTTTACAACAATGTAACTTCTTCCATGAGCGCAGGCGAGCCTTATCCTTCCTGCTCGGGCAGTAGTTGGGGTACGGTATGGTTTTCTTTTGTGGCGCCCACAGGCGGGGCAGTAAGGGTCTCGACCGATGTAGGTTCAGGCGCTACTTTCACGGATCATAAGGTCGCCCTTTTTTCCGCAGGCAATGTAAACGACTATAGTACTTTCAATATTATCGCCTGCGATGACGATAACGGCTCGGCATCTTCATCGGCCTCGGTATTATATGCTACCGGACTTACAGCGGGTAATACGTATTATGTAGGTGTCGACCGGTTTGGCTCGACCACGACTACCGGTACTTTCTGCATAGCAGTAGACTCGCTCAACACTACGATGCTGGCCACCGCCAATAGTTGCGCTTCCAGCTACCAGGCGCCAGTCGGCACCACCAATTTTACAGGGTGGATACCTTTGGTAGACGGCAGCAGCAGGCTCGTGGCCCTGGTACGGAATACTGCCGGTACCACCGCGGGGGCTTTTACCTGTGCACAAAATGTAAACACAGGCGGCATACGCCAGGATGCAGCAGGCGCAAAATACCTGGACCGGAATTTCAGGATCACCAATGCTACGGCCGGTACCTATGATGTCCAATTATTTATGCTGAACACAGAGCAAGCCACTTTACAGGCTGCCGACCCTAATGCCACCTTAGCCAATCTGAAAGTTACCCGGCAAACAGGGGAAAGCAGTTGCACCAATAACTTTGCTACCGGAGGTACCAACTCCCTGATAACACAATCGGGAAGCGGGTCGGCCAATGGTGTTAGCTGGATCCAGTTCAGCACACCCGGGTTTTCCAATTTCTTCATTAATGCAGGCACTACACCGCTGCCTGTTGTGCTGGAAAGCTTTGACGGTATTAATAAAGGCGCTGTGAATTACTTGAACTGGGAAACAGCCGAAGAACAGCGCTTCAGTCACTTTGAGCTGCAACGTTCTGCCAACGGCATTGATTTCAGCAAAGTAGCGACCATAAATGCAAACAGGAAGCCGACAGGAAGCACTTATGCTTATGTCGATGAACGCCCTTATGAAGGAATCAATATATACCGGCTGAATATGGTAGATATGGATGGAAAAATAACCGTTTCGGGTATCGTAAAACTGATCGTGAAAAGTGGCAATGGATTGGCTGTAAGCGTACACCCTAACCCTGTAAACCAGCAATTAAATGTTGCCCTTACCGGTAAGGCCGACGGTATTGGACAAATACAGGTATTGGACATTATGGGCAAAATGCTGCACCAGACACAAATGGATGGCAATAGTACTATCATAGACATGAGTCCTTATGCAAAAGGTAGCTATATGATCCTTTACAAAGACAAAAGCCACCACTCCGTAACCAAGGTTATTAAAAACTAATCACAACATAAAAATTAATAAAATTCATTAAAATTTGATCCACCAGCCATAACGCTGGTGGATTTTATTTCTACAAACAGATTTGTGATATTTTGCGCCTGCATAAATTTCGCCTTGCTAAATGTTAAAAAAAAGTTTACATTTGAAGTTCAGAATTTAACAGAATCATTTTCCGGCTTTTGCCGGTTTGTTTATCCAACCGGGCGGCAGGCCCAAAGAACCACTTAACCAAAGCCAAATCAAAAAGATCAGCCCCTTGGGCCGTGTCTTGAAAATAGCTTTTTGTATTGCCATTTATAATAGATGCTCTATCTGCTGCTTAAAAAGCTAACTATGCCGCAGATAATAGCTATGATTCAATTTATGTCTATGAAAAAAATCAACAACGATCGAGGTAGCTGCCTTATGCGAAGATCTGCTTTCAGTCATGAATCAAAACTTACAAAATTGGGCGCTTGTATCAAGGCAGGCATGCTCTTTTCTCTAAGTCTGCTATCCATCCGTGCCAGTGCGCAGGTATCGGTTACTGCAAGTGGCGGTACCACGGGCCCTACAGTGTACTCCACGCTCAACAGCGCATTCACGGCTATTAATGCAGGTACACACCAGGGTACCATCAACATTGCTATTACCGGCAATACTACAGAACCGGCGACACCAGTACCCTTATTGGCCAGTGGCGGTACATCCAGTTATACTTCAATCAATATTCAACCAAGCGGCGGTAATTTCACCATTAATTCCAATGCAGCACCTGCGGCTAACCGCGGGGTTATAGAACTTACAGGCGCCGACAATGTTACCATCGACGGTGACGACCCGCTTACGGCAGGCACACAAAACTTAAGTATTGTTGCGGCAAGCGTAAGTACTTCGGGTGTTGCCTGTATCCGTTTATCGTCGAATTCCAGTACCGGAACAGACGGGGCCAATAACAATACCATCAAAAACTGTATCATTACAGGTTCCAGGAGCAGTGCCACCAGCACGACAACCAATTATGGTATCCAGTTTTCCAACGGTACTTCTACCAGTAGCTCTTCTACCGGGGCTTATTCCAGCTTGAATACGCTTATCCAGAATAATATCATTACCCGGTGCTACTATGGTATCAATGCGATAGGAAACGCAACTACTTATCTTAATACCGGAACCCAGATCAAGAACAATGTGATCGGTAGCGCTACCGCTGCAAATTATGTAGCTTTCAGGGGTATTGCCATATCTTACACCGCTTCTACAGCAGGAACAGGCTCAGCCGTAATAGAGGCCAACGATATTCGTACCGGCCATACTTCCGGAAGCTCAAGTATGTCTGCAATAGAAGTTTCTTCCGCTAATGCCGGTATACTCATTACGCGAAACAACATCCATGATTGTATCAACCCCACCTCCGGCGTTTGGGGTATGTATGGTATCGGTATTACATCATCTACCAGTAACGCCGGTATTACGATCACGAATAACTTCATCCGTGATATCGCAGGATACCCTGTTTCTTCTATGGGTAACCAATACGGCGGATGGAGTATCTATATCGGCGCTAATGCTACTGGCATTATTATCAACAATAATACCATGGCGCAATTTCTTTCGACGGTGATTGGCGGTTGTATTCTCGTGAATTCATCAGGCGCTACGATAAGCCAATGCCTGAATAACATTATGTTTAATAATGTTGCCAGCGCCAATTCTTGTTGCTTTTATGCAGGCGCTACGGCCAATATCTCGGGAGGAACGATCAACAGGAATGACTATTTCGTCAATGCTGCCGGTAAGCTAGGCTACTATAATGCTACCCAGGCTACATTGCTTAACTGGCAAACCGCTACCAGTAAAGACGCTAACTCGCTGAATGAAAATCCGCCTTTTGTATCTGCTACCGATCTGCACCTGATCCAGGGTGCTTATTCCTTCCTGGAGTCGGCCGGTGCTCCAACGGCGACTACAGGTGTAACCGTTGATATTGATAACCAGACAAGACCCGGACCCTCCTCTTATGGTTTTGGAACAGCGCCGGATATTGGCGCCGATGAGTTTGACGGAAGAGCTGCAGCTTGTGGCGCACCTGCTCCGGGCAATACAGTTTCATCTTTAAGCACCCCTGTTTGCAGTGGTGTGACGGTAACGCTTTCCATGTCTACGCCACCGGTAGGTCCTGGCTTTACCTTTCAATGGCAATCTTCACAAAACAATGTAACCTTTACCGATATCTCCGGGGCTACTAATAATACCTACACCGGCCCTGCTAATGCTAATTACTACAGGTGTAATGTAACTTGCTCTATCGGCCCCGTAAGCGCTACCTCAACGCCGGTGCAAGTTTTATACAACAACAATGTTACCGGCACTACTCCGGGAGCACGCTGTGGCAATGGCACCGTGAGCCTGGCTGCTACTGGCTCTGCAGGCGCTACACTGAAATGGTACACCGCAGCAACGGGCGGAACGGCTTTAGGTACAGGCTCTCCGTTTACAACACCTGTTATCAATGCAACAACATCTTACTATGTAGGCGCCGAAGCCCTCGCACCCGGCGATGCTACCGTAGGCACAGCTACGACTTTAACTTCAGCCACCGACTACCCTACCGCATTTATGAACCGGCATAACCAATACTGGCTCCAAATGGTATTCACTCCCGCAGAATTAAATGCTGCTGGTCTTTATGCAGGTAATATCACGGCACTGAGGTTCAATACCACTACTATTGGCGATGCCCCCAATGTGACCAACTTTACGGTAATGATGGGACCAACCAGTAACACCACTCTTTCCACCTTCACGACCACCGGGCTCTCCACCGTTTATGGTCCGTCTACTTATTCCCAAACGATAGGTGTGAATACAATCACTTTTTCCACACCGTACCCTTGGGATGGTACTTCCAACATCCTGGTAGATATCAGGCAATCGGGCGTTGATAACCTTAATAATGCAGTAACCTATTATACGCAAACAACAGGTAATACCGTACTGTATGCCTATACATCATCATCCACGTCCATATATAATTCCAGCACTACTGCGACTACGTCAACATCAAGATTAAATACGACATTCGTAGGGCAGGCCATTTGCAGCAGTCCGCGCATACCGGTTACCGCAACGGTAAATACACCGCCTACATTTACCGTTACACCCGATCAAACCATCTGTAACAATGCCATCACCCCGCTTTCTGTCACCTCGACCTTAAGCAATTTCAATACTTATACCTGGAGCCCTGTTACTAACTTATACACCGACGCGGCTGCTACGGTACCTTACCTAGCCGGGAACAGCGCTACTACGGTTTATTTCAAATCTGCGACTCCTGCTACAAGCACCTATACCGTGAATGCCAATAACAGCACTACATTATGTGCTGCTATCACCACATCCGCGGTTACCGTTTTACCGGCTACTGTTACTGCCATAGCAACACCCTCCACGATTTGTATGTCGGGTTCTACAACCCTGGCACTGACACCCGCAACAGGATATGGCGCTGCTACATTCCAATGGCAATCGTCAACCGATAATGTGGGCTTTGGCAATGAAAGTACCAATGCTACATCCATAAGCTATACCACACCGGTTTTAACTGCCACGAAATATTACAGGGTTGTTATTAAAAACAGTGCAGGCACTGTTTGCCTCAACTCTGTTTCGGATACAGCTATAGTAAATAACCCTACCGTGTTAAGCACTACACCGGCAACCCGCTGCGGTCCGGGTAACGTAACCCTTGCCGCTACCGCAAATTCAGGTGCAACACTCGCTTGGTATGGTGCTGCAACAGGTGGCGCAACATTGGCAACCAGTGCTTCTTACACACCGAGCGTAACAGCTACAACCAATTATTGGGTTGCTGCCAGGATAGCAGGCGTTGCAGGTACAGCAACTATAGGTTCAGCCACAACACTTACTACCGCGACAGAGGAAATTACTGCATTTTGTAACCGCAGGGTCAATTACAGGATGCAAATGATCTTTACCGTTGCAGAACTGAATGCCGCAGGTATATTCCCCGGTAATATCACTTCGGTTGGTTTTAATATTAGCACCCTGGGCGATGCTGCCAGCAACAATAACTATACGGTTAAAATGGGTACTACTTCCCAGGCAACGTTCAGCACTTATATCACCACCGGTTTGTCTACTGTATATGGACCGCTAAACTATACCCATGTTGTAGGTCTGAATACAATTACTTTTGCCAACCCTTTCCCCTGGGACGGCACTTCCAATATAGTACTGGAGATAAGCCACGATGGTATTGATAATATCAACAACGCGCAAACCTACTATACAGCCACAACCGACAACATGTCGGGCTACTCTTATAATTCAAGCACAACCGCAGCTACGACGACCAAACGCCTGAATACAACCTTCGGCTTCTTACCTCTTTGCGAAGGTCCGCGTCAGCAGGTTACAGCAACCGTTAATCCACTCCCTACGATCACAGTAACCCCATCCGGCGCCGTTCCTATCTGTGCAGGCACCACCACTACGCTTACAGCAACCGGCGGTGGCAACTACCAGTGGCGCAACGCTTCGGGTAATATCAGTGGTCAGACCAATAATACCTTTACTACAGGCACAGCAGGCACTTACAAAGTAGTAGTGACTACACCGGCCACCGGTTGTACCGATTCTTCGGCAGCTATTACGGTGACTGTTAACCCGTCGCCAACCGTATTTATCGGTAACGACACTACCTTCTGCTCCGGTAATACCCTTACCCTGAATGCAGGCAATCCGGGTGCTACTTATCTGTGGAACAACGGCAGCACCAACCAGACCAGGGCGATAACCGCTACCGGTACTTATTCTGTTAAAGTAACCAACAGCAACAACTGCTCCAAAAGCGATACGATCCAGGTAACTGTTAATCCAACTCCGGTAGTGAACCTGGGCAACGATACTACGCTTTGCTCCGGTATCAGCTATGTGCTGAACTCCGGCAACCCCGGCGCTACACGCCTCTGGGACAATGGCACTACAGCGCAAACAAGGACCGTAACTACCAATGGTACTTATTATGTAAGGGTAACCAACTCCTTTAACTGTACTGCCCGTGATACGGTAACCACAACCTTCCTTCCTGCCCCTGTAGTAAACCTCGGCAACGACAGGGATATTTGTGCCGGAGCGACTACCATCCTGGATGCCGGTAACCCTGGCGAAACCTATCTCTGGGATAATGGCAGCACAGCGCAGACCCGCAGCGTAAACACTACCGGCAATTACTATGTAACGGTAAGCAATGCCGCAGTCAACTGTAAAGGAACTGATACCATACATGTAACCGTGCATCCGTTGCCTGTAGTGAACCTGGGTAACGATACTACCTTCTGCCACGGTAACACACTTACTTTAAATACAGGAAACCCGGGCGCCAGCTACCTCTGGAACGACAACTCGACAGCGCAAACCCTGAATGTGACCAGCACCGGCAATTATGGTGTAGTAGTTACCGATGCTTACGCCTGCGTAGGATCGGATAACATCAACATACTGGTGAAAGAATTGCCCAACGGTATCATCAATGCCGTACACGGCGATACGGCTACTTATACCTTCAATGTGCTGAACCCTCAGTATGTAACCACTTATACCTGGAATTTCGGCGATGGCTCGCCCCTGGTAAACGGCATTATGGTACAACACAAATATGCCCATAATGGTATCTATAACGTTTCTGTACTGATGAAAGGCGAATGCAACGACAGCACCCTTAAATCCCGTACAGTAGACGTATTTGACGCCACCGGTGGTACCAGCATCCGCGAGATCGAAGACAGCAAAGACCTGGTGCTCTACCCCAACCCTGCCAGGGATATAGTAGTTATCGAAAACAAACGTAACCTGAAAATGAAGCAGATCACTGTGTACAACATCGTAGGCCAGGTGCTTTCTACCACCAAAGCCGACAGCGAAGACAAACACAAGCTGCATACCCAGGCTTTCGCAGCCGGCGTATATACCCTGAGGATAGAAACCGACAAGGGCATCGTGATCAGGAAGTTCGAGATCATGAAATAAGGATTTCCTAATATCCGGCAAAGCCCTCCGTTACCTTGTACGGAGGGCTTTTTTTATTAACAAAAATCAAATAAACTGTCAAGTGTGCTTCTTGGGGCTGCAATAAAAGATCCAGGGCCTTTCCTTGCAGCAATTTCAGTTAACTTTATCCTGGAAATAAAACCAGGGAGTCATGTCATTTTTTAACCGGGAAGCAGAAACCCTTAGCATAGCCGGGTTGCGGCAATTGCAAAACGAAAGGTTACGCGATAAGGTAGCCACACTATACCATAAAGTGCCTTTTTACAAAAACCTGCTGGATGCGCAGCAGGTACGGCCCGACGACATCAGGTCGGTAGAGGACTTGCATAAGATACCTTTTACCAAAAAGAATGCTTTGCGCGACAACTATCCATTCGGCTTGTTTACCCTGCCCCGAAACGAAGTAAGCAGGTTGCACTGCAGCAGCGGGACTACGGGCAAACCCATCGTAGTAGGCTATACCCGTAACGACCTCGATCTTTTTGCGGAAGTAGTAGCACGCTCCTTATCGGCTGCAGGCTGCAGGCCGGGCATGCTCCTGCAGAATGCCTATGGATACGGTTTGTTTACCGGGGGATTGGGCCTGCACTATGGCGCCGAAAAGCTGGGCATGACCGTATTACCCATTTCCGGAGGCGGCACCGAAAAGCAGTTGATGCTGATGCAGGATTTTCAAAGCGATGTCATTTGCTGTACTCCTTCCTATGCAGTGACCCTGGCCGAAGAAATCAGGAAAAGGAATATCGACCCTGCCAGCCTCAACCTCAGGTATGCCGTATTGGGAGCGGAGCCCTGGACCGAAAGCATAAGGATCGCTGCGGAAACCGGCCTTAAAGTAACGGCAACCAATATCTACGGCCTCAGCGAAATTATAGGCCCGGGCGTATCTCAGGAAGATTATGAAGAAAAGGGAACCGGCAGCTATATATGGGAAGATCATTTTTACCCCGAAGTAGTAGACAAGGATACCGGCGAACCCCTGCCCTACGGCCAACAGGGCGTATTGGTATTTACCACGCTGACCAAAGAAGCGATGCCCCTGCTTCGCTACTGGACCAACGACATTACCAGTATTTACTACGACAAGAGCGCTAAAAGAACACATATCAAAATGGCCCCTATTGCAGGCCGGGCCGACGATATGCTGATCATCAGGGGTGTCAACCTGTTCCATACCCAGGTAGAAGCAGTATTGGAACATATCCCGGCCTTAAGTACCAATTACTGTTTAACCATAAGCCGCAACGGTACTATGGACGAAGTGGAGGTAACTGTAGAAGCAACCGCTACCCTGTTTGAATCGATAAGCAAAGAAACAACAGAGGTATGGGAACACGACCTGCTGAAGACTGCCCTCAATCAATTCAGGAAAAAGATAAAAGACGACATAGGCTTGTCGATGAAAGTGGTGCCTGCTGCGCCGGGCGCTATTCCCCGCAGCGAAGGCGGGAAGCTTAACCGCATTACCGATTTGCGCAACAAACAATAAGCATTTGTTGTTAGCACAGGAACAATAAAGACTCTTATGTTTGGATTTTTTAAGAAAAAAGAAGCACAGGTAAAAGTTATAGATAAGATTTGGCTTACCGAGCAAGCCAAATGGCAAGCCTGCCTTGACCTTTACCGGCGCAACAATGCAACGCGCTTCATCGCCTGGTTCGAGGAAAGCAAAAACAAGCTGGGAGCTTTTTTCAACAGCCAGGTCATCAACGACCCTTCCCTGTCCCTGGCCGGTTTCCAGGGCAATACCACAGGCGGCCCTTTGCTGTTTATTGAGCATCATCCCCTGCAGGAAGAAGAGCAGCAGCAATTCAAAGACCTCGGGCTTAACGAAGTTATCGTATTATCTGCCCTGGACGAACCCTTGTTCCTGCTTTTCGGGGGTGCAAAAATAGCAGCGCTGATGCAGAAAATGGGGCTAACGGAAGAGGAAGGTATCGAAAACAATATGATCAGCGCTTCCATAAAGAACGCCCAGGCTAAGATCAGTAAAAAGGCAATGCTCATTACATCGGCAAGCTCCCAGTCCGACTGGTTGACCAATGCAGGTATCAACAATTTATAAGCCATACAAATGGATAACAAGGAACAGAAGATAACACCGCAGGAAGTACTGGACATCATGACAGCCAGAGACCGCTTCAGCGCCTGGCTCGGCCTGGAAATAGAAGCTATAGGCGAAGGGTATTGCCGCCTGCATTACGAAGTAAAGGAAGATATGCTTAACGGATTCGAACGCATTCATGGCGGCGTCCTGTTTTCGGCATCCGACTCCGCATTTGCTTTTGCCTGCAACTCGCATGGCCTCATCACGGTAGCCCTGGATGTGTCGATCACCTTCACCCGCCCGGCAATAGCCGGCGACAAGCTCTTTGTAGAAGCCAAAGAAGTACACCTGGGTAATAAAACAGGCTTATACGATATCCGCACTACCAACGAAAAAGGGGAATTGGTATGCTTGTTCAAAGGGACTGCTTACCGTACATCGAAAGCCGTAACACCCATGCTCCAAAACTGATCATTGGTAATGAAAAACACGCTTAACAACAATCCCATGCCATCGCTCCGGAATCAAAAGATAAACATACGGGATTTCGAACTGAATGTAAGTTATCAAGGCACAAAAGAAACCACGGAAACCATCGTATTCCTGCACGATTCACTGGGCTGTATCAGCCTCTGGCGCGACTTCCCCGAGAAGCTGGGCAATACCCTGCACTACGGGTATATGTCGTACGACAGGCGCGGCTACGGCTTATCTGCTCCCTTTGGCGATGAGCCACGGCAAACAGATTACATGGAAACAGAGGCAGATGTATTGATAGAACTGCTGGCGCAATCGGGTATCGATAAACCCATACTCTTCGGCCACAGTGACGGCGGTACTATTGCCTTGCTCGCTGCCGCCAAATACCCGGACAAGATCAAAGCCGTTATTACACAAGGAGCCCATGTATTTGTAGAAGACATTACCCTGGATGGTATTGAACGCGCCAAAGAACAATACCATGCCGGTCTCAAAGAACGCCTGGAAAAATACCACGACGCCAAAACGCAGGCCTTATTTGAAGCCTGGACAGAAACCTGGTTATCGGAAGTTTATCGTAATTGGAACATAGAACATTTTCTCCCGCAAATCCAATGCCCTGTACTGGTGATACAAGGATCAGAAGACGAATATGGATCGGCCGATCAGGTACAAGCCATCGTGCAGCAAACATCCGGCCCTGCCGAGGCCTGTATGATCATCAATGCAGGACATTCGCCCCACAAGCAGAGCGAACGTTGGGTAATCGATTGTTGCTATACCTTCCTGGAAAAACACGGCCTGGCTGGTACATTGGGATAACAGGTTCCCGGGACAAGGGATAAGTATCCTGGCGTTACTCCTATGCACTACGGTCAGGCTTGACCGGGCAATAAACTTTTGCCAGCAGCAACAGGATAACCGTCCACAGCAAGCATCCCAGGCAAAGCCAGGCCCAGTAAGCCTTCCATTTCCTAATCGCCCCGGTTGCCCGGTACTGGTTAACGGTATAATTGGCTAGAACACCACCAGGCAGGAACAGGAATACGACAAGCCATCCTTTAATCGCGGCATCCTTGCACTCCCTTATACCCTTAATAGCCAGGTATAAGGGGAAGAAGAAAGGCAATAAGAGCAAACCGTATCTATACTCCCTGGGCAAAGGGGCATTCGCCACCTCTTCCTGTTCCCGTAGCCTTTCCAGGTAAGGAACCGATTGCTCCCACTGCGGATCACGGCGCTGCAATTCCTGCCGTACCTGCAACCGTATGGATGTATCCAGGCGGCGGTTGAGGGACAAGCAGATCAATTGTTCTTCTGTAAGCAGGTGCATAGCCATGTTCAATTGCTTCCGAAGATATCAATAAAACCTAACATCAAAACCGGCAGCATGCTCCGTCAGCCAATACGTGCATGATAGCATCACATCATTCATTTCCCGATATGGAAAGCCGGTAGCACTATTGCAACGGCATTAATCAGCGAAGTGTAATCTTAAGAATCACCAAACACAGTACCTATAAGGGTTTCAGACCATAACCATATTATTTTCCTTCGCTGTTTAATGACAATATCCTGACAAAACTATTCCCGTTTTTATCAGTCTGCCTCCCGTCCCGGTCCTAATTTTGCGCCGCGTATTCAATCATGCCTTACAAGGCAATTCAGCGTTTCTTATAATTTGGATCTTATGTTTAGTAACTACAAAAATCTCCGGGCAGGAGCAGGTATTGCTTATGCTGCCCTATTTCTTCTTTCCGCCCAAGCTGTGCAAGCACAAGGTACGGGTTGTACCAATACCATGCCGGGAACCGCTACCGGCGCCCTGGGTTGTGTGACCTTTACTTATAAAGGACAAACCGTAACGTATGCCACGGTACGGGCCGCCGATGGTCGTGTATGGCTGCAGCAAAACCTGGGTGCATCGGCCGTAGCAACATCCAAAACCGATACCGCCGGCTACGGCGATTTTTTCCAATGGGGCCGTTGGGACGACGGGCACCAATCCCGCAACTCGCCAACAGGCGCAGCGCCTACCCCCAATAACCCTTCGGGCCTGGGTGCCGGATCCAGTCAGTTTATTACAGGTACCGGCACGGCCGCCTGGTGGAATGGCGGCCAGCTCACCGATACCTGGGATGCCGCTACAGCGGCCAATACCAGTACAACGCAAGGCGCGGACCCTTGTAAAAGTATAGGTGCCGGCTGGCGTTTACCTACACAAGCGGAATGGGCCGGTGTCGTAAATGATGAAGCGATCACCAATCCCGATCAGGCTTTCGGCAGCAACCTTAAGCTTACCGTAGGGGGCAACCGCAGCTCTTCTTCCGGCGGCTTCGACTTTGTAGGTACCCGGGGTTATTACTGGAGCAGTACCACGAGCAGTACCGGTGCGAAATACTATTATTTCAGCGCAGCCGTAAATAATCCTAATGCCGGTAACCTCCGTGGCGGCGGCGCTTCGGTAAGGTGCCTCAATACCACAGGCACCGTAAGCATTACAGATAGCGTAGACGTGCATACCCTGAACAATGTGCCCGCAACCATCACGACCAATGCAGGCACTTTACAAATGCTGGCCAGTGTATATCCGGCCAGCACCAGCCAGGCCGTGACCTGGAGTATCGTACCCGGCACCGGCGCCGCTACCATCACGACTACCGGACTGGTAACGGCCCAAAGCAATGGTAGCATATGGGCCAAAGCCATATCAGTAGCCGACATCACGAAATCAGATTCCCTGCTGGTCACCATCAGTAACCAGATAGTGCCGGTTACTTCCATAGATGTAACCACGCAAGGCAATATACCCGCAACCATCACAACCAATGCCGGCACTCTGCAAATGACAGCAGCCATTTTGCCTGCAACAGCCAACCAGGGCGTAACCTGGAGCCTGGTACCCGGTACAGGTACAGCCAGCATCAGCAGTACCGGCCTGGTAATCGCACAAAGCAATGGTACGGTATGGGCCAAAGCCGTATCGGTAACAGACAACACCAAATCGGATTCGATGGAACTTACTATCAGCAACCAGGTAATTCCCATTGTCGCTATAGACGTGACCACGCAAGGGAATGTACCGGCAACCATTACCACTAATGCAGGTACCTTGCAAATGATAGCAACAGTATTGCCGGCCAACGCCGTGCAAAGCGTTACCTGGAGCATTGTTCCGGGAACAGGCACCGCCAGTATCAGCAGCACCGGCCTCGTAACCGCACAAAGCAATGGCACGGTATGGGCCAAAGCCATATCTACTATTGACAACAGCAAAACAGATTCTTTACAGATCGTACTGTCCGGCCAGGGTAGCACTGGGGTAGCAGCAATAATAAAGGCTATGGGCCTGGAAGTATATCCCAACCCGGCACAGGATCGGCTGCTGATCAGTATCAGCGAAACACACCCAGCCCTGGATATCCACCTCAGCGATCTTTCCGGAAGGTATATAATCAGCAGGCAGGTTGCCGCCAATCAATTGAAGACACCGCTGGTGATCCCTACGGCCAAACTGGCTACAGGCACTTACCTGATCCAGGTTAAAGGAACCGGCATCAACATTACCCGCAAGATCATAAAACAATAAACAAACACGTACTGTTTACTTACCGAAGGAGGCCTGATGGCCTCCTTCGGTAATTTTTATCTGGCTGAGGAATTATACATTATTCTGCAATCATAGTCCAGTAATATTGTCCTGGCTGGCTTTGGCTGATCTATGAAACGAAGAAGCTTAATAACTACGCGATAAGAGCAACCAAGATCCCTCATTGCACAAGCTGCGCAAGCTACATTCGGGATGACGACGTGAGTGCTGTAGGATGTGCTATTCTCTTTTTGTTGCAACATTTGCGCAGCAATAATACATACGCGATCCGTTCCCTTTCCCTGGTAATACCTTATATCGCGTCATCCTGAACAAAGCTTTAGCGGAATGAAGGATCTTGATCGCTAAGAACATCAAGGGGAATTATACATTTTGATGCAATCATAGCTCAGTGACATTTTGGAACTTAGAAAAAAATCCTGAGATAGTAGTAACTCCCAGCGCGAGCATTATCTGTATTGTTTTCTGTAGAGCTGTTGTATGCAACCGCTCTACAGAAAAATGTATCCTGAAATTTTTGTCCTGCTGAGTAGAGTCGAAGCACGGCAAAAATTTCCCTTTCACCCTTCGACTGCGTTAAGGCTGACCGTTTGTTATAAGGTTGCCAGCAAAATTTGGTCTTGCCGAATGAAGTCGAAGCACGGCATTCAACACACCAACGACAACAACGGAAAAATGGTTAGCTTGCATTATCAATGCGCATACATGACCACCTATACCACTACCATCCACCAGTTTGGAGAAAACGGGGATAAAACCGGCTGGACTTATATCGATATCCCCGAAGACATCGTCCAGGAGCTGTTTCCGGGCAACAAGAAAGCGTTCCGGGTAAAGGGTAAGCTGGATCAGTTCCCCATTACCAGTGTGGCGGTAATGCCCGTAGGAGATGGCAATTTTATGATGGCCATTAATGCCGGTATGCGCAAGGGTACCGGCAAAAGAAAAGGCGCTATGTTGCGGGTAAGCCTGGAAAGAGATACCAGCCCCCAAGAGATCGTACCCGAGCTGCTGGAATGCCTGGCTGATGATGCGGATGCCCTGCAGCATTTCCAGTCCCTGGCGCCCTCGCACCAACGCTACTTCAGTAAATGGGTAGATGATGCCAAAACAGAACCGACCAAGGTCAAAAGGCTGGCCCTATGCCTCTCGGCCCTCGCCCGGAAAATGAGCTACAGCGCCATGATCAGGGAACAGCAGGGAAAGAAGATTTGAGAGGTTAGATATGAGTATTGAGTATTGGATGCAGATCTTGACACAACTAATTACTTACGACTAACTACTATTCACTTACTACTCATCACCCCCTTATACTTTGTGGGTAGTGAAACAAGTCATCTTTGTCGTACTTACGTTTCACTTCCTGTAGGCGCTTATAATTGCTGCCATAATACTGCGTCTCCCAATCTTTGAAATTAATATCGGGATAATTGCGGTAATGCGCCTGGATACCGCTGTCGCGGAACAAGGTCTGGATATTCTCAAAAGCCGCTACCAGCTTACTTTCCTGACTTTCATTATCCCAATAGGCTTGCAGTTCGCCCAGGTAAGGCAATTGCCGGTGCGGGTAACAGGAAGCTTCTTCAAAGGCAGCATCCGCGATCTTCCCGCCCAGAGTATTGATCTGAAATACGATACCCTGGTTGGCGATCACCAGGTCAAACAAGGCTGCTTTCACTTTCAGGATGTCTTCCTTGCCCTTGTATAACCCGGCAGAAGCATTCTTGAAATAGATAGGCCCTTTGCGTCCATAATAACGTTTCATCGCTTTGGGCAGATCGGCATTTAAGGTCGGGCTTGTGGTATCTGCTATAGCGGTAATGGGTGCGATCATCTGTTCAAAGTCCGGGTACCGCTTATAGGTAGTGATTAGCACCGTAAGGGTTTTCCCATTAAGTACATAAGCGGCAAATGCTTCCTGCGGCAGCTTTTCGCTTACATCAAACCAGGCATTTAGCGAGCTTTCAAATTTATCGGCACTCATGTTCCGGAACTTCAGCACATAACTATCGAAGGTGGGCGGCATATCGTGCACCTTGAACTTAAAGTTGGTTACTACCCCAAAATTGCCGTTGCCCCCACCCTTGCAGGCCCAGAGCAGCTCTTTATCGTCTGTGGTATGATACACCTTACCATCGGCGCCTACCATAGTCAGTTGCAGCAAGCTATCGCAGGTAAGGCCATATTTGCGGCTAAAAAAACCATAACCGCCGCCCAGCGTAAGACCGCCGATGCCCACGGTACCGCAGGAGCCCGATGGCAGCAGCTTTTTACGGGGAAAGAATGCCGCCTGTATATCCTGCAGCAGGCAACCCGGCTGCACTTCCACTTCATCGTCGCTCAGCCAGTTTATCTTTTTCATCTGCGACAGGTTGATCACCATACCGTCATCGTTGGAAGAAAAACCTTCAAAGCTATGTCCCCCGCTTTTTACCGCGACCTTTAAGCCTTCCGCTTTCGCCTTTTGCACCGCGTATTGTACGCCTTTCTCTGTTTTGCAAACAGCGATAAACCGCGGCATATGTTTTATTCTTTTATTAAAAGCACTGTTGAAAGCAGCATAACGCTCATCGTTCCGGCTCAGCAATATGACATCTGCATCGCTGATCTCCGGCGCATCGGCCACAGGCTTGCCCGGTTCCGTATCCCCGCCTTTCTTTTCTTCCTTATCGCTGCTGCTGTGGTCGAAGCAACCGATAAAAGGGATAAAGGCCAGGCCAAGACCCAGCATTTTCAGGAATTCTCTTTTAGTATACGTCTTCTGCATGTTTTAGGATTTATCAGGACTAGGGAACTATCTGTAACAACAGGGATGTAGTTTCATCAACATTGGCACCATACCTAATTAAATTAGGCATACATCTCCTGCGGTTCACAAAACCATTTATAACTTTATGCTTTCCCCGGCCTACTGCACATTATTCACATTGGCCCATTGCCGGTATTTTTCGGCATTGGCTTCCTGCTCTTTTAAAGTAGCGGCATACACATGGTAACCCGGCTTTTGCGGATCGGCAACAAAGTAAAGGTAATTATGTTCCGCCGGGTGCAATACCGCTTCCAGCGCCGATTTGTTGGGCATGCAAATAGGGCTTGGCGGCAGGCCTTTGTATTTGTAGGTATTATAAGGCGATTCGATCGACAGGTTTTTGTAGTACACCCTTTGGATCTTCCGTTTAAAGCCCTCCGCCTTTTTCATAGCGTAGATCACGGTAGGATCCGCATCCAGCTTCATGCCTATCTTCAACCGGTTCAGGTACAGGCCGGCGACCCTGGGCTGCTCGTCTATCTTGGCCGATTCCAATTGCACGATCGAAGCCAGCGTGGTCACCTGCAGGGGCGTCATGTTGCGACCTTGAGCCTCCGCTATCTTGTCGTCGGTCCAGTATTGGTCGTATTGCCTCTTCATCCGAGCGACGAAGGCTTTACCCGATGTATTCCAGTGAAAGTTATAAGTCTCGGGAAAAAAGAAAAAGATCATGGCGGCTGTATCGTAGCCTTTCACAAAATCGGCTTCGGTAATGGCCTTAACCAATCCTGCCGAATCGGTTTCGAGCAAAGGGCCTACCTTGCCCGCCAGTTCGAATATGCTGGCATAATTCCCGATCCGGATACTGATCTCATCCTGTGCTCCTATGCGCAGCCTGTTGATCACCGAGCTGTTGCTCTCGCCTTTGGTAAGGGTATATCTTCCGGGCTTTACCCGGAAATTATATTTCTTTTTTTGCGCCAGCCATTCAAAACTCGCAGCATCTTTCAAAAAAGGGCGGATCGAATCCAATACCTGCTGGTAATTGGCTCCTGTAGGAATAAACAATTTACCCGACCGGGCAATATTGGGGGCCAGCCATTTCTGGTAGTAAAAAAATCCACCGTAGCCGGCGCCCAGCACCACCAGGACCAACAGGATCCCTATATATTTCCTCGAACTGCTGCTTTTGCGCCTGCGCTTCGCCATCTTGCCTTAATTGTTTTTTATTGATACTATACCGGGCCAGCAAGAGCCCTTTCTAGGTTCGTGTCCTCACGAACCTGCTAACGGACAAATATAAAGCCTTGCCCGTAATTTAGCCGGGATTAATAAGGATAAAATAAAGCATCATAATATCTTATTAAAGCATAGACCTGCTATTTTGACAGTTCAATTACTTAACTTTGCCCCCTTAAATACCGGTCATGTTTGAATTGCAGGAAAAAGTGATCCATGAAACACGACAGGGAGAGGCTTATGCCCCCTTTGAAAGTGATCCTAACCAATATAGTAAAAAATTTTACATTGAAAGTTATGGCTGTTCCATGAACTTCAATGATAGTGAAATAGTGGCTTCTATTCTCAACCAGGAAGGGTTCGGAGCAACCCGCAATATGGAAGAAGCCAATCTTATCCTGGTCAATACCTGTTCTATCAGGGAAAAGGCCGAGCAAACCGTGCGCCAGCGGTTAAGTGTATTCCGTTCTTTGAAGAAAGACCGGCCCGACATGCTGGTGGGCGTACTGGGCTGCATGGCCGAGCGCCTTAAAGCCAAGTTGCTGGACGAAGAGAAGCTGGTAGATATGGTCGTAGGCCCCGACGCCTACCGCAGCCTGCCTGCCCTCATCAATGAAGCGGAAGGCGGGCAAAAAGCAGTGAATGTATTGCTGAGCCGCGAAGAAACCTATGCCGATATTGCCCCGGTAAGGCTCGATACTAATGGCGTAAGCGCTTTTATCAGCATTATGAGGGGCTGCAACAATATGTGTACCTTCTGCGTGGTGCCCTTTACCCGTGGCCGGGAACGCAGCCGCGACCCGCACTCTATCCTGGCCGAGGCGCAGGACCTGTTTGACAGGGGATACAAGGAAGTAACGCTGCTGGGCCAGAACGTAGACAGCTATTATTATACCACACCCGGCGAAGAAGAGGTGATCACCTTTGCCAATCTGCTGGAAAAAGTGGCACAAGTCAGCCCCCTGCTCCGGGTACGGTTCAGCACTTCGCATCCCAAAGATATTACCGACGATGTACTTTATACCATGGCACGGTACGAGAACATTTGCAAAAGCATACACCTGCCATTGCAAAGCGGTTCCACCCGTATCCTGCAATTGATGAACCGTACTTATACTAAAGAATGGTATCTTAAAAAGGTAGACCGTATCCGGGAGATACTGCCTGATTGCGCTATCTCCAGCGACATCATTTCCGGATTCTGTACCGAAACGGAAGAAGACCACCAGGAAACCCTGGAAGCCATAGCTTACGGGAAGTACTACCTGTCGTACATGTATATCTATAGCGAAAGGCCGGGAACACTCGCGCAGCGCCGTTATGCAGACGATGTGCCCGAAGAGGTAAAAAAACGCCGTCTGACCGAGATCGTAAGCCTCCAAAGACAGGTATCGCAACAGCTTTTTGAACAGGAAGTAGGCAAAACCTTTAAAGTGCTGATCGAAGCAGACAGCCGTAAGAGCGACCAGGACTGGAGCGGCAGGAATACGCAAGGGCAAGTGATCGTTTTTCCAAAAGAGCAATACCCCCTGACCAAGGGAGATTACGTAATGGTAAAAGTACACAGCGCTACTTCCGGCACTTTGCTCGGGAAGATTACAGCCATGATGGCTTAAGCACCCATCTTCCAGGAAAGGCAAAGCCGGTAGCAGGCGCTACCGCAAGAAAAAAGGATAAGTTCGGTTATTGCTAACAATGCCTGGCATTGCTGGTGTAATCAGCTCATCTAAAAGCTTACATTTTAAATCTAGCAGCTCAATCAATGGATCTACAAAGCATAAAAAACAGGTTTGGTATTATAGGCAATGACCCGCAGCTCAATTACGCCTTACAGGTGGCCGAGCAGGTGGCCAATACCGACCTGAGCGTACTGATATTCGGGGAAAGCGGTGTGGGTAAGGAAGTATTTTCTCAGATCATTCATAACCTTTCCTCCAGGCGGCATAACCCCTTTATCGCTGTTAACTGCGGCGCCATTCCCGAAGGCACGATCGACTCCGAGTTGTTCGGTCATGAGAAAGGTTCTTTTACCAGTGCCAGCGACCAGCGTAAAGGTTATTTTGAAACCGTAAGTGGCGGTACCATTTTCCTGGATGAGATCGGGGAAATGCCGATAGGCACACAGGCCCGCCTCCTGCGCGTACTGGAAACCGGCGAGTTTATCCGCGTAGGTTCTTCCAAGGTATTAAAGACCAATGTGCGCGTAATTGCCGCTACCAATAAAGACCTGCTTACACTTACCCAGCAAGGTAAATTCAGGGAGGACCTTTATTACCGTCTGAATACCGTGCCGATCAGGGTGCCTGCCCTGCGCGAGCGCCGGGACGATATCCCCATGTTGTTCCGCAAGTTCGTAGGCGATTTTGCGGAACGCTACAAAAGCCAGCCGATCCAGCTCGACGAGGGCGCAAAGCAGTTGCTGATGAGCTATGGCTGGCCGGGCAATGTAAGGGAACTGAAAAATATAGCGGAGCAAATTTCGGTATTGGCCAAGGACAAAACCATTACCGCCGACCAACTGACCAATTTCCTGCCCAACAGGGACAACAGCACCCGCATGCCGGCAGTAAGTCCTCATACCAACGGACTGCCTGTACCCAGCTTCAACAGCAGCAGTCAGGAACAGCCGGGCAGCAGCACCACGGAACGGGAAATCCTGTACAAGCTTTTCTTCGATCTGAAAAAAGATATGAACGACCTGAAGAAGATGATGTTTGAACTGGCGCACCACCAGGGCTACAACCCTACCCCGGCTGCAATACCGGCCGAGCATCTCATGCCTTCTTTTGACAGCAATATACCCGATAATGCATTTAATACTCCTGCCATTACCAATTACCAGGGCGCGGAGAAAAAGAACAATCCTTCTTTTGTGATCCATCATCCGGGCGAGGAGGTCAACCACCACGAAGAGGTAGAAGAGTCCTTATCGCTAATCGACCGCGAGAAGGAATTTATCGTTAAAGCGCTACAAAAACATAAGGGTAAGCGCAAAGATGCCGCTCATGAACTGGGCATATCGGAACGTACCCTATATCGTAAGATCAAAGAATACGATATCGAAGAATAAAGCAAAGGCGCTCCAGATGGAGCGCCTTTGCTTTATTCAATACATAAGCCCTATGGCTTATTCTTTCACAAACTTAAAGCTGGTTACAGCACCTGCTTCCTTTACCTGCAGCAGGTACATACCTGCCGGTAAAGAGGAAATGTCCCAGTTAAACGTAGTCGTATTATTCACTGTCTGGCGTTGCCATACCTTCCCTGCCAGATCAGCGATATACAGTTCGGCTACCGTTTGATCCGGGAAAGCTACCGGTAGTCTGTCTTTTACCAGGTTAGCCCCAAGGACAACGCGCGACGTTTTTCCCTTTCCCGGTACAGCAACTACAGGGCTATACGTATAACTGCCATCTACATCGACCATCCTGAGTTTGTAATAAACAGCCTCGTCGGCAGCTGGGCGGTCGGTATAAGTATAAGAAGCACCCACAGCCTGATTCCTGGCATTTATACTGCCTGCCACGGAGAAATGCAGGCCATCCTTACTACGCTCAATTTCAAAGTGGCTCAGATTCTTTTCCATAGCGGTATGCCATTGCAACAGTACAGCCTGTTGTTGCCGGGCTGCCAGGAAAGACACCAGGTGAACCGGTAAAGCCGTGGTACCTGTAAACGAAAAATCGTTGACGCTGAAAGTACCTCCGCTTCCACCCCAGGCATACATCCTGAAGGTGACTGCACTTGTCTGGTTCTGGATGGCAGAAAGATCAATGGTCGTACCGCCTGCTGTCGGCGTACCGATATTGGCAGTAAAGCCATCAAGGTTGGAACGGAAGGCAAAATTGCCGGGCCCGCTACCGGAAGCCTGTGCTGTATAGGTAAAAGAGGCAAGATTGAGGGCTATATTGCTGTTGGGAGTAATCGTAAATGTAAAATAGTCGTTGGTATCCAAAGCTGTAGTAGACCAATTCGATGCATTGTACCGGTCGTTCGCATTGGCGCCTGTAATACCGGGCCCTCTGCCTATCCCCGAAACTGTAACATTGGGATCAGTAGTTTGCCCGGCAGTAAAGGGATTACTCGCATTGGGATTCGTACCCGTTATCGTGTTAGACCAGATTGTTTGCCCCTGTACAGTTAGTGTCAGCAGGGAAAAGAAAAGCATAGCGGTAACGCTTCGCACAAGAGTGCCTAGAGTGTAATTGTGTTCCATAATTAAGAAGTTTGGATTGCATAAAAATAAACAGTAAAGTAATATTTTATTACTAAATATTGTTAATTTAAGCTTAAAATATTAAAAAGAAGAGAAAAGAAACACTATAACACATTTTATATGCTTACCATGGTTATTATTTAAAAAAAGAAAACGCATTCCATTACGGAATGCGTTTTCTTACTGAAAGATCAATTATCTTAAGTGACTATCCGCAAGCAGGAAACAAGGATGTGTTGTACCCTTATACCATTTTTGACTCCATTTAACAGGATAAAAACGAGTACTGCAGGATCAGGTCGCGAACCAGAGCGCTTTACCTGGTAATCACCTTAAATCGTGGTCATGCTGAGGTCTCCGAAGGAACCGAAGCATCTCAATCGCTATAAGTGTTAATAGTATTCAAGATGCTTCACTCCGCATGTTACATTCAGCAGGACAAGCTGGAGTGCCTGTTGCCTATATGCGGATAGCAGCTTATCTTAAATACAGTTATTGTTTGATAAACTTCAAGGTCTCCCGGCTATTCGCTCCTTTTACCTGCAACAGGTACATACCCGCCGGTAAAGAAGAAATATCCCAGTTAAGCATAGTCGCATTGCTTACTGTCTGGTGTTGCCATACCGTTCCGGCAAGATTAACGATATACAATTCGGCAACGGTTTTGGCCGGGAAAGAAAGCGGCAGGACATTCCTTACGGGATTGGCTTCCAGGTTCACACCGGATAAAGAGGTATTGCCTTTTACCGATACAATACGGCTGTATTCGGTCTGGCCGTCGAAGTCTACCGTCTTAAGCCTGTAGTAAGCTGCTACATCGGGGGCAGACAAATCGGTAAAAGTATAATCAGCGCCATTGGACTGGTTAAAGGCAGTTACACGTCCTATAGCGGAGAAGTGTTCGCCGTCCATGCTCCGTTCAATGCTGAAATAATTTACGTTTTTCTCCATAACCGTAGACCAGCTCAGCAGGATATCACCGGCCTGGGCTGTGGCTTTAAACATGGAAAGGGTTACCGGTAACACCCCACTGTTCGTAACCGATACATTGTCGATCCTGCTGGTACCGGCGGCAGCTATAGGGTTGCCATTAATAGCGGTGCTGCCTGCCGCTACGGTAAGGCGTACAAATACGGTGGCCTGGTTGTCGAGGCTGGCCGGCAGGTTGATCGTCCTGGCGGGGACCGAGCTGGGTGTGTTCATACTCCAGCCATCATTAGTGATGTCATAATTGGAACCTGCCAATGTAGTATAGGTACTACCATTGATACTGGTCTGTACCTGGAAGGTTTTGGGTCCTGTATTACTACCCGTCTGGTCAAACGAGATGGAGATACCCTGGAGTCCGGTGGTACTGAAGCTGAACTGGTAGTAGTCGCCGGCTGCCCAGGCAGTAGAGCTGAAAGAGCGGGCCGAACCGTTACCGGCAGGAGCGGAATAAACAGTGCCGCCACTGGCATGCAGCCCCCTGGCAATACCCGTACCTACCTCTGCATTATGCGGCCCCGCATTGGAAGGTTGCGATGTTTCAAAAGTCCATTGGGCTATTTGCGCCCCTACCTTACTGCCCGATGTTAAGGCCAAAACAAATAAAGAAGCAGCGACTGCTTTATGCCATCCAGTGGCTTTTCCACGCTGCCTGGCGGTGTACATTAAATTCATATTTGATTAATTTTCACTTCCGCAAAATTACCAAAAAGCAACAGGCCCCTATATTACCTCTGTGTTAGCAATATCAATTCAACAGACTTCGTTTATCGCAGGGAAAAGCGTGCAAAATGGTTGTGGCAGGCACTTCTAACTAAGACTTAATACACATAGGCCGCTACATACTTTAAAAGGTCTTACATAGCATAGGAATAACAATAAGCTATTGGCCTACAGCCAAATTTCAAAATTCGTTCCAAAACAAATCCATAATTTCGGAGCCTAAATCAGAACGCAATATGAAGCGCATATTTATTACTATTCTTACCAGCGGCTGCCTGGTTTTCAGCACATATGCTCAGGACATGAAGCTGCCTGCGCCAAGCCCTACAGCCGTAGTAAAGCAGGATTTTTCCACCTCTTTTATCGAGATCAATTACAGCCGCCCCTCTATGCGTGGCCGTAAGATATTCGGTGATATCGTACCTTTTGGAAAAGTATGGCGTACAGGAGCCAATACTGCTACTAAAATCACCTTTGGCGAAGATGTATGGCTCGACGGTTCCAATATCGCCCCCGGCACCGAAATGCCGGACATGGCGCCGGGTACCAATTATGAGATCACACACCACGTGATACCCAAAGGTACTTATGCCCTTTATACTGTACCGGGCCGAAACGCCTGGAAGATCATCCTGAACAAAGGCATCGGCAACTGGGGCACTTCCGGCTTCGATCCTAAGGATGATGTGGCAGAGTTCCGTGTTCAGGCGACCAAATCAGGAGAAACAGTACAATCTTTTACCATCTCGGTCGACAATATTACCGGTAACAAATGCAACCTGGTGCTGAGCTGGGAAGACACCAAGGTAGTGATCCCTGTTGAAGCAGACAACGATCAACGCATTTCAGAATACCTGGAAAAATCCATCAACGAGCCGAAACGTCCGTACCAGCAGGCAGCCAACTATTACCTGGAAACAGGCAAGAATCTGGACAAGGCCCTTGCTTATACCGACAAAGCTATAGAAGAGAATAAAGAAGCCTTCTGGCTGTACTGGCTTAAGGCACGTATCTACCAGAAAATGGGCAATAAAAAAGAAGCCCTGGCCGCTGCCCAGAAATCGGCAAGCCTGGCGGCGCCTACGCCTTATGCCGACGAGTACAAACGTAATGCGGAGAGCCTCGCCAAACAGAAGTAAGGCACATATTGTTTCTCGCAGTTGCAGTTCAGATCAGCGACGAGAGCCAATTGACAAATGTAAGCCTGGGGTTTATAGAAACGTTATTTGTAGCGCCGTTGCATGCAACGGCGCTATCTATTAAGGAGCAGCAACACAAACCCATTATGCCCATACCTGGTTCTGGGTAAAATACCCTGTTCTCTTTGAGACTTCTCCCGGCTAGCCATTAAACGACAAAGCCCGTTGCAGAAGCAACGGGCTTTGTCGTTTAATGTTATTGTCAATTAGAACTTAAGACTCAAGTTGATGAAGTAGTTGGCGCCATAACCATAGAAGTATTTACTCGGGAAACGGTTGGGGTTCCCACTGCTGAAGTCGAAACGCAATTGTTCGAAACCGCCAGTCTGCACATTTTTATTGTTCAGCACATTGTTGACACCCACATTCACATAAAGGAAAGTATTGCGGGGCAACCACCTCATAGCTTTGCTCAACAGGAACGATTTACCGGCAAACAGGTCAACGGTGAAGGCTGAAGGTAATTTTTCCTGGTCCAGGATAGCATGCCACTCTTTGCTACCGGGAGTCAGCAGGTCAACCGCTTCTTCGGTACGACGGCTCGGGTTTATATCCACATAGTTACGATCCAGGAAGTTGAAGTTCACATTAGCATACCAATACCTGGGTGAGCGATAATTGAGGCCCAAGGTATAAGCAGACTGTGGCCCTGTGGCAACATTATGGTCTTTCAGATAAGCTACGCTTTTAGAAACCGTACGATTGGTATCGTTATCCATGTAAATACTGATGTTCGGGTTAGACTTATAGAATACCTGCATTACCGAAGCGACTGCCGTAGCAGAAAGGCTCGGAGATATTTTAGCCTGCAAGGCCAGTTCACCACCTATGTGACGGACATTTACATTGTTCATTACATAGTTAACAAAGGTGCGGAAATCTTCATGGTAAAAACGCATCACTTCGGAAGCATCGTCGATATCGGTAACGAAGCCGGTCAGGCGGCCATTCAAACTGGGAGAACGCAGCAAATAACCACCTTCAACTGATTTTATTTTTTCTACCATAGGATTGCCGATAGCGCTGTTCCTGGTCCTCGGAGAGATAAAAGTATTATCAAAAGTAGGCGCATTGGTCATTAAAGCACCATTCACAAAAAGGTAGTTCCTTCCGTTGAGCTTATAAGTAAGCCCGCCTTTTGCCTGGTAAGTCAGGAAATTCTGTGTCTCCGATTTACCATAAGAATCATCGGCAAACAAACCGTTCTTGTACAACCCATCCCTGCTGAAAGCATCGTTGGTCAAACGCGCTGCCAGGAAGAAATCCACTTTATTGTATGTGAACATAGCCTGTGCCCAGGCAAAGCCTTTACTGAAAGTAGCTTTGTAATCGTAGCTGTATTTATCGCCTACCCTTACTTCGCGGTTCGGATTGTTGAGGTCTACCTGGTTCAGGCTACCGTTTCCGACATAAGTCCTTTCGGCAAACTGGTTCAGGTTCAGGAAATAATCGCCGCCCAGCAGGTCTAGCATCTTGCGGTAGCTTTCGGTGGTCTGGTAAATGAAAGAAATACCGGTATAGATAGTGATATGCTCGTTCAGGGCTTTTTGCAGGTTGGCAGCAAAGCTGTATTTTTTAATATCATCGCGGTCTTCACCGATCACATATACAGAACGGATACGTCCCTGTGCATCTTTATTAAAACGGTTGGCTTCGTAAAGACGCGCCCAGTCTACCTGGCGGGTATTTTCGTCGGTCAGCCATTTTTGCTTTACTTCGGCGGCAGCATCATAATCGGCGCCTTTGGGATCTTCGGTATAATAGCTGGGCAGGTAGCCATAATAATCGGGCCTCGGATCTTTCGCATTGTACCAGTCTATAGCGGAATTACCGTTAAAGCCGGTCTGGAAAGCAGCCACGATGTTCAGGTGCGTGGAGTTATTGGGATTGTACTCATAGTTCAGCATGTACACAGGCTGATAAGAATTATTGACCCTGGCATTGCGTTTTTCACCATCCTGATAGCCCCAGTTGGGGTTGTAGAAATTGGAGCCGGCAAGATCCATAGCTTCATGTGTGGCGGGAGCCGCCTTTCCGCGCTGCGTAGGCGCGCCGAAAGTAGTAAAATGCAGCAGGCTTTTCTTGCCCAGCTTTCTGCTGATGCCAAGGTAATAAGAATATCCGTCGTAGAAAGTACCGGGGATATAGCCTTCCTGTGCCCAACGGCGGGAACCGGATACGGAAATAGCCCAGCCATTCTGCATCATACCTGTGCTATGGGTTACCATCACACGATTACGGTAGGTACGGTTGGTCAGGGAATAAGAAACACGGGTTTGCTTTCTTTGTGCAGCGGCAGTAGCATTAATAGAGGTAGAACCGGTAAGGCCGCCCATACCGTCTTCGCCGGGCTGCAGGCCAAACACTACAGACTGGTTGCGGAACACATCGTTCAAACCGCCCCACTGTCCGAAGAAGGTAGAACCCATTTCCACATCATTCATCTGCAGGCCATTCATATACACTTCGAGCTGGTCCCTGTTGTAACCGCGCAACTGGTACCTCAAAGGGCCAAAAGTAAAGGCGGCTGCCGACATAAAAGGATCGCGGGAAGCCGTAAGCACGCCCGATATGCTTTGATCGCTCACACCTTCGTCATCGGCGCTGGAAGAGCTTTCTTCCAAAGCGATCGTTGGCATTTGCCCTGCATTGGGGCTTGCTACCGCATCGTTGATCTCTGCGCTCAAAGTACCCAGGTCGACTACACCCTGGTCGACAGAAACTTTAAGGGTATCATTAATGGAGTATCCATTGCTGATGATCATCAGGTAAGTACCGTAGTTTACCTGGCTGAAATTGAACTCCCCGTTACCATCAGTGCTGGTCAGTAACTTAAGGTCGGGAATCACAACTTCGAGTTCGCCTAAAGCGTTTTTGGTTGCAGCGGATACCACTTTACCTTTAACGATAGCCGTGGGCTTACCGCCGTTCTGGGCAAAGGATACAGTGCCACCTAAAAGGGCTAAAAAACTGAGTAAAAAAACTCTCATAATTAAGAATAGAATTGGGGTGCAAAACTAAATATTTATCCCATCGCAATTGGTTTACATGCAAGTTATCTTTGCATTAAATCCATGTAACCTAATTGTAACCAATGCTTAATATTCTAAAAAACTGTTAGCTATATGGGGTAAATGATGTCTTTCCGGCGTAAATCGTACTTTTGAGCCCTTATATCGTATTTATTTCATGGAAACAACCAACATTCAGCTTAAACCTCTATTTGAAGAAGACAATATACGCGCACTGGAAGCCATAGACCGAGCACAGCTCATTGCATTTGCACCTTATGTATGGGAAGCCTCCAGGCTTCTAAGAGACAAAGGCATACTCCATGCAGTAGAAGCTTCCCGTAGTGAAGGTATTACTATCGACGAAGTGGCCCGGAAAACAGGCATGTCCCATTATGGTGTCCGTATCCTGCTGGAAGCAGGGCTGGGTATTGCCCTGGTCTATCGCAGGGAAGGCCGTTACTTCCTGGCCAAAACAGGCCACATTCTCCTCAACCATGAAATGACCAGGGTCAATTTCGACTTCATGAGGGATGTATGTTACGAAGGATCACCAACGATGGAAGCCTCTATCGAAAATGGCAAACCCGAAGGGTTGAAAACATTAGGCAACTGGAACACTTTATACGAGGGCCTTTCCACCTTCCCGGCGCAGGCCAAGAAAAGCTGGCTCGCCTTTGACCATTACTATTCCGACAATGCCTTTCCCGAAGCCCTACCCCTGGTATTTGATACGCCTCCCGTTAATATGCTGGACATTGGCGGCAATACCGGCAAATGGACCTTATGCTGCCTGGAATACAACAGCCAGGTAACGATGGGCATCGTGGACCTTCCCGGTCAGCTTAAAATGGCGGAAAAGAACATCGACGATGCAGGGTTCACCGGCAGGGTCAATTATCATGAACATAACGTGCTCAACCCCGACCTGGAATTGCCCTCGGGTTACGATACCATATGGATGAGCCAGTTTCTCGATTGCTTCGCAGATGCAGAGATCGTCGCTATTCTCGAAAAATGCTACCGGGTTGCCAACGAAAATACCCGCATCTTCATCAACGAAACCTTCTGGGACCGGCAGCGTTTCCCTACTTCCGCATTTGCCCTGCAAATGACATCCCTTTACTTTACCAATATTGCCAATGGCAACAGCCAGATGTACGACAGCCAGGTATTCTACCAGCTTATCGATAAAGCCGGATTCAGGATTGTGCAACAGCACGACCTCATTGGCCTAAGCCATACCATACTAGAATTAAGAAAAAAATAAATGCTGCCCGTAAGGGGTGCAGGTTGCCAACTGGCCCCGGGAATACCCGAAAACTATAAAACAAATAAACATTCACACCCATTAATTGCCACAGGATATTGTATGATTACCACAGATGTATTAGTGATAGGTGCAGGACCTTCGGGTACCGTTGCTGCTGCTATGATTAAACAAGCAGGTTTTGACGTAAGGATTATCGAGAAACAACAATTTCCCCGCTTCGTAATCGGCGAAAGCCTGTTGCCGCGTTGCCTGGAAGCTCTTGATGAAGCAGGATTTATGGATGCTTTGAATGCACAGCAGTTCCAGGTAAAGGCCGGCGCTAAGTTTGTACGCAACGGTGAGATATGCGATTTTACGTTTGAAAAACAACATACCGATGGCTGGCGTTATGCCTGGCAGATGCCCAGGGCCGACTTCGATCTTACCCTGGCCAACGAATGCGAACGCAAAGGCATCCCTGTATGCTATAAAGAGGAAGTAACCGCTATCGAGATCGCCGAAGATGGCAGCAGCATTACTACGGTTAAGCCCGAAGAAGGTGCACCTTACCAGATAAAGGCCAGGTTTATAGTAGATGGCAGCGGTTACGGCCGGGTCATTCCCCGCCTGTTCAACCTGGAAAAGCCGTCGAGCCAGCCAGCCCGCAAAACCGTCTTTGCCCATATGACCGATCCGCGCCGGCTGGAACAGGAAGAGCCTAACCGTATCGTGGTATATGTACACCGCGACGACTGCTGGATATGGACCATTCCTTTTGCCAATGGCAATACCTCAGTTGGTTATGTATCCAATCCCGGGTTCTTTGAAAAATACCAGGGCAGCATGGAAGAGCAGTTCCGCGCCATGATAGCCGATGAACCGGCATTGAAAGAACGCTTCGGCAAAGCCGAGCTTATATTCGAACCCAGGGTGCTGCAAGGCTGGAGCGCTACTACAGATACCTTCTGGGGTAAAGGCTTTGTGCTTACCGGCAATGTAACCGAGTTCCTTGACCCTATCTTTTCTTCGGGCGTAACCCTCGCTACCGTATCGGCGCAAACCGCTGCCAAACTGGTTATACGCCACCTGAACGGGGAAGCGGTAGATTGGCAGAAAGAATATACCGAACCCACGATGCAGGGCGTGAACGTATTCCGTACCTATGTCAATGGCTGGTATGATGGTACTTTGTTCAAGATATTTTTTGCAGAAAACAAAAGCGAACAGTTCAAAGAGCAGATATGCAGCGTGCTTGCCGGTTATGTATGGGACATGAGCAATCCTTTTGTAAAAACCCATGAAAAGGCAGTGAAAACGCTGGCCCGGTTCCTGGATAGCAGCCCTGCCCATTCCTCCTAAAAAGCAATGCTTATTATACCTATCTTTGCACGAGTACTTAAAACGGATAAAACATGAAAAAATATAGCTTCCTGGCAGCAGGTCTTTTCCTGCTCAGCGCCTGTAATGTAAGTGTGGAAAAAACGGAAACGAAGACAGAAACGACACAGGAGCCCGCCGCTGCCGGTCAGGAAAAAACAGCAAAGGTAACAGACCCGGTATGCGGCATGGAAAAAGGCAGCGACTGGACCGAGTACAGCGTCAACGGAAAAGATACGACCTGGTTCTGCAGCCCGCACTGCAAAGAATCCTTTGCCAAGAATCCTGAAAAATACCAGGGTAAAAAACAAGAGCAGAAAGGTTAAGCTATAACATCATATCCCGGTAAAGACGCGCTTCAGGTGCGTCTTTATTTTTCCCGATGTACACACACGAACAATACATGCAGCGTTGTATCCGGCTCGCGCAGCAAGGCGCAGGCAGGGTATCGCCCAATCCTATGGTGGGCGCTGTATTGGTATACCAGGACAGGATCATAGGAGAAGGCTGGCACCAGGAATACGGGCAGGCGCATGCCGAAGTCAACTGCATCCGTTCCGTTGCTCCCGAAGACCGGCACCTTATCGCAAAGAGCACGATCTATGTATGCCTGGAACCCTGCGCCCATTTCGGGCACACCCCACCCTGCGCCGACCTTATCGTACAGCAACAGATACCTAAAGTAGTGATCGGCTGTACCGATACCTTCAGCGAGGTAAGCGGGAGAGGCATTGAGAAGCTGGTACAGGCCGGTATAGAAGTGATCACCGGCGTGCTGGAAAAGGAATGCCGTTGGCTAAACAGGAGGTTCTTTACCCGGCAGGAGCAGCACCGGCCTTACATTATCTTGAAATGGGCACAGAGTGCGGATGGCTTTATCGCACCAGAGCAAGGGAAAAGGGTAATGCTATCCAACCATTTTTCCCAAAAGCTGGTGCATAAAATGCGCAGCGAAGAAGATGCCATCCTGGTGGGTTATAACACGGCCCTGCAGGACAATCCAAGGCTCAGCAACCGCTATGGCTCCGGCACTCAGCCTTTGCGGATTGTTATTGATCCGGAGCTGGCACTACCGCAGCAACACCTGCATCTTTTTGACCAGGGCCAGCCCACCCTTGTCTTCAATAAGTCGAAAAATGAAGAACAAGAGAACCTGCAGTTTATCAAAACAGATACTTCCGAATACGTAGCACAGCAGGTGATTACCCATTTACCCAAGATCAATTCGCTTATCGTGGAAGGCGGCCGCAAAACCTTGCAACAATTTATCGATGCCGGCCTCTGGGACGAAGCTTTTGTGTTTCACACACCGCATCTATTGGGAAGTGGTACTGCCGCGCCATTGCTGCAACAAGCTATCCTACAGGAACAATATCCATTAGAAACCGATACCGTAAAACATTATTATCATGAACATACCACAACATTATACCCAATCCAATAAAGACGCCTGGAACAAAAGGACCATGGTGCATATAGATTCCGAGTTCTATGATGTCAAAAGCTTTATAGAAGGGCAATCTTCCCTCCACGAAACGGAGCTGTCCCTACTCGGCGATATTAAAGGCAAAAAGATATTGCACCTGCAATGCCATTTCGGCCAGGACAGCCTTTCCCTCGCCAGGATGGGCGCCAAGGTAACCGGCGTGGATCTTTCGGACAAGGCCATAACCAAAGCCCGGGAGCTGAATGACACACTGGGGCTGGATGCACAATTCATATGCAGCGATGTGTACGAATTACCGCAGCAACTGGAGGAACAATTTGATATCGTCTTTACTTCTTACGGTGTTATCGGCTGGCTACCCGACCTCCAACGCTGGGGCAGGATCATCGATACCTTCCTGAAACCGGGAGGCCAACTGCTCCTGGTAGAATTCCACCCTGCCGTATGGATGTTCGATACCGATTTTACCAGGATACAGTACAGCTATTTTAATACAGAAACCATCGTGGAACAAAGCACCGGTACTTATACCGACAGGAATGCCGATATACACTACGAGGAAGTAAGCTGGAACCACAGCCTGGACGAGGTTTTTGCAGGCCTGTTGCACAACGGGCTTAGCATTACCGGTTTCCGTGAATACGACTTTTCCCATTACAATTGCTTTGCCCACATGGAGAAGATTGCAGAAAGAAAATACATCATCAAACCACTGGGTACTAAAATGCCCCTGATGTACTCGGTTACGGCAGAGAAAAAATAGCCTTCCTTAACCCTATAAGGGTTTTAAACCCTTATAGGGTTAAGGAAGGCAAGAAAATAAACGGTACACAGGACGATACAACATGCAACTGACTTATAAAACGATAACAGGAAATACTTACGCCGAGTTCAAGGATAGGGGCAGCAAATTTCATGGCTATGCTTTCCCTATCCATACCACCGATGATGTGAAGCTGCATTTGCAGGGCTTAAAAAAAGAGCATCCCAAAGCAGTACATCATTGCTATGCCTACCGTATCGGTACCGATGGCCTGCAATTCAGGGCCAATGACGATGGCGAACCCTCGGGAAGTGCCGGGAGGCCTATCTTGGGGCAGATCGACAGCGCAGGGCTCACCAATGTGCTGGTGGTAGTAGTCCGGTATTTCGGTGGTACCTTACTGGGCGTACCCGGCCTGATCAATGCTTATAAAACGGCGGCAGCCGATAGCCTGGCCACCGCAACGGTTACAGAAAAGAATGTGGAATACAGGGTCACCCTGGAATACGATTACTCTCTGATGAATGAAGTGATGCAGGTGCTCAAACAAAGCGAGGCTACCGTGTACCGCCAGGACATGCAACTGTTCTGTGTACTGGAAGCCGGCATTCCTCTGGCGGCCAAAGATGCCTGCCTGCACAAGTTGCAGGATATAAGGGGCCTGGAGATCCGCTAAGCTATCGACTTACTTTATCTGCCTATTAACAGCGGCTTAGGCAGGGTTTGCACATTTCCCGTTACTTTTGTTTTCCTTTTGTACAAAATCAACCTAACTACGTGGAAACAGTCTGTATACCGCATCAAGCCACTACCTTCTTTTCTAAGTTAAATACCGATTATCTTTCCGGTATGGAAAACCTGGATTCCTTTTACCAGTTCAGTCCCGACGATGAAGGGCTCGATAAAGCCATCGCAGCCCGCAGGCAATTCCCCGTTGACCGGCAAGTACTCACCAGGGTGCTCCGCAAACAATACCACAACTATTCCCTCCACGAAAACGTGAACCGGAATATCGACGCCCTGGCAGACGAAAATACCTTTACCATTACCACCGCGCATCAGCCCAACCTGATGACAGGTTACCTCTACTTTATTTATAAGATCATACACGCTGCTAAGCTGGCACAGCACCTGCAAAACAGGCATCCCGGCAAAAAATTCGTACCGGTATTTTACATAGGCTCCGAAGATAATGACCTGGACGAGCTGGGTGTGTTCCGTTTCAATGGCATCCGCTTTCGCTGGCAGACAGAACAAACAGGTGCCGTAGGCCGTATGGCCACACACGACCTGCAACCTTTATTGCAACAACTGATCGCCCTAATAGGCCCTCCCGGCGATAATGCCGAACGGTTGAAAGATATGATACTGCAGGCCTATGGCAAGCACCATACCATTGCGGCAGCCACACGCTATATCGTCAACGAATTGCTGGGTAAATTCGGTGTAGTCGTAATCGACCCCGATGATGCGGCATTGAAAGCCTTGTATATACCCGTATTGCAACAAGAGCTGCTGCAACCTAAAGCCAATGACCTGGTACAGCAAACTTCCGAAACCTTAAGCAGGGAGTACACGGTGCAAGCCTTTTCCCGTCCCATCAACCTGTTCTATCTTAAAGACGATATCCGGGAGCGTATCGAGCATGTAGATGGCGTATGGCGAGTATTGCGCAGCAATATCCAATGGAACAAAGAAGAGCTGGAAGCAGAGATCATAGCCCACCCCGAACGCTTTAGCCCTAATGTCATACTGAGAGGATTGTTTCAGGAAACCATATTGCCCAATGTGGCCTTTATCGGCGGGGGAAGCGAAGTAGCGTATTGGTTGCAGTTAAAGCCTGTCTTCGACCACTACCATATATTTTTCCCTGCCCTGGTCCTGCGCCAGTCCGTATTATGGATCGATCCTAAATCGGCCGAGTTGCAGCGCAGGATAGGCATGATGGATGAAGAGCTGTTCCAGCCTACCGAAAAGCTGGTGCGCTCTTTTGTCCAGAAACATACCCATAAAGACCTGCAGCTTGAAGACATCCGGCAGCAGATGAACAATATCTTCGACCAGGTAAAAGCCAAAGCAGTCAACATCGACGTTACCCTGAGAGCCAGCTCCGAAGCGGCATTGACCAAAATGCGCCACCAACTGGATACCATGGAAAAGAAGATGATGCGGGCCGAGAAAAGAAATATGGCGGAACAATTGTCGCAGATCTACAAGCTCCGGAACAAGCTGTTCCCCAACGAATCGCTGCAGGAACGCTACGATACTTTTATGCCTTATTACCTGGAGCAAGGCGAGGCTTTTTTCGATACCCTTATGGAAACCACATTGCCCTACGGTAACCAATTCATGATCCTCCGGGAAGGTTAAGCCATCTTATAGCAACATCCCGCAAAGCATTACCTGAGAAGGCTGCCTCTGAACCGGCGGCCTTCTCAGGCATTGCCTGGCCAATCACATTCTCGTTACCTTTGGAACATACGCCCCGGAAAGCTGTAAAAACGGGGAACAAACCAGGATTCAATCCCATAGCTATCTATGAAAGACATACCCGAAGTGTATTACGACCGTTTGAAAGTGCATCTTCAGAAAACAATCCCCCTAAGCGATACGCTGTTCGAACAGGTAAAGCCTTTCTTTACCCTAAGGTACCTGAAGAAGAAAGAATACCTGATCAAACAGGCGCAGGTAAGCCGTTACGAAAGCTATATTGCAGAAGGCCTTTTCCAGGCGGCGATCATCGATGATGCGGGCAAGGAACATGCCTTATACTTCCCACACGAAGACTGGTGGGCAGGCGATTTCAAAAGCTTTAAAACGGGCGAGGCTTCCTGCATGGAAATACAGGCCCTGGAAGACACCGTATTGCTGCAGATCTCCAAAGCCAGGCTGGAAGAGCTTTACCACACCTTCCCGGTATTTGAACGCTTCTTCCGTATCCTGAATGAAAATGCCGGGATCGCATTACAGGACAGGCTTGTACAGCATTTCACCCGGAATGCGGAAGCACAGTATAAAGCCTTCCTGGAAAAATATACCGGCTTGCACAACAGGCTTCCTCAAAAAAAGATAGCCAGCTTCCTCGGGCTTACACCCGAATACTTCAGCCAGATGTCCAGGAAGAAGTAAGTCCAAAAATCTTAAGATAGCTTAAGTTCCGGAAAACAGGGCCGCTGTAGGTTTGCATTATAAAATGTAAACAATGAAAACTTTTTTCGATCAGCTACAGATCAATAGCAAAGAGATCAGCAACAGGTTCCTGGTAGCTCCCATGTCCAGAGTAAGTGCCGATGCAGGTGGTGTACCCACTCCGGAAATGTATGATTACTATACTGCCTTTGCCACCGGCGGCTTTGGCGGCATTATTACCGAAGGCCTTTATACCGACGAGCTGTATTCCCGCTCCTATCCCAATCAACCCGGGATCGTCAACCCCGCACAGGTAGAGGCCTGGAGCAAGATCAACAAGACCATTCATCACAACAAGGCACTGGTGATTGCCCAGCTTATGCACGCCGGAGCTATATCCCAGGCGCTCGCCGATACTGTAGCACCCTCGGCCCTGCAGCCGCTGGGAGCGAAATTACCGGCTTACGGCGGTTCGGGCGCATTTGCAATGGCCCGCGCCATGACGCTGAAAGACATTGGCGATGTGATCGAAGGTTATATACAATCGGCAAAAAATGCTTCCGATGCCGGTTTCGACGGCATTGAGCTGCATGGCGCCAACGGTTACCTGCTCGACCAGTTCCTTACTCCCTACCTCAACCAGCGTACCGACGCTTATGGCGGAAGCATTAAGAATGCCTTGCGGATCGTTGCACAAATCGTTGAAGGTATAAAAGCAGCAGTACCTGGTAACTTTATCGTAGGCCTGAGAATATCGGAAGGGAAAGTGAACAACCTGGACTACAGGTGGGAGCAAGGCAGTACCTGGGCAAAGGCTTTGCTCGCGGAGATCAGACACATCCCCATCGATTACCTCCATATTGCGGCGGAACATAAAGGCTGGCTGGAAGAAACACTGTATGCAGATGGCAGCTCCTTAAGCGGCCTGGCCAGGGCAATACTGGACTGTCCTGTGATTGCGAACGGGAAGCTCCACGATCTTGCGCTCGCCGATAAGCTGTTACAAACCGGACAGGCCGATCTTTTTGCCATAGGCAAAATGGCGATCGCCAATCCCGACTTTGTGCATAGGGTACGCCACAACCTGGCGCTGACCCCGTTCCGTAAAGAAATGTTATATCCCGATCCGACTTTATGGGCGTGAACTACCGTGAATGCCACACCGGCTTAAGCCAAACAGACGGATAAAGACATGTCGCAACGGCTTTACTTATTTACCCCAATGCTACTGCCCAGCCTTCAAAAGGCTTCACAGTAGCGCAATTGGGTCCGCCGTCTTTACCTTTACCCGGCACAGTTGTACTTAGCAGGCTGTCTTTTTCTTTTTCCAGTTGCCGGATCATTTGTTCAGTAATACCCGTTAAAGGGATCTTCAGCCGTCGGCTCCACACCGAATCCGTTTGCCCGGCTATGGTTCCGATATCTAGATAGGTAAAACGGTCCTGGGGCGTACCTTGTGCAAATGGACCAAGCAGTACAACGCTTCCCGCTTCTATCTTGTATTTTGCCCGGAACTCAAAAACAAGATCATGGCCATCGCCTTCCTGTTTCTGGATCGTGCTGAAGTCGTTGCCTTTACCTTCCTGCAGCCCGTACACCACGCCGGGGAAAGGATCAGTAAGGGTAATGCGTAAGGTTAATTCGGCGATCATCGGCGTATGCGGTTATTGTGCTGTTGCTAAAAATAAGCATAAATAAAATAGGATACTGTAGCAACATCCATAGAACGCAGACTTATCCCTAAATTTGAAAAACAACAACTTATTCTTTTTAAAAGCATGCGGGACAAACGTTTTGTAGCAAGTCACCGGGGCGGGCCACTTTCCCCGGAGCAACATTATCAGTTGATACATTGGGCGCATGCTTGTGTCCTGCATGTATTACCACTTTCCGGAATAACCGTAGACATTCGGCTGATCAATGCTTTGAAAACGGCAAAGAAATGGGAAGAGGGCAATGCAACCGTTGGCGATGCCAGGAATGCGTCCTTGGCGGCGATTGCCGTCGCCCGGGAAAACACGGACCCCGTTGCTATAGCTATTGCCCGTGCAACAGGCCATGCCGTTGCCACAGCGCACATGGCCGACCATGCCTTACGCGCTGCCGATTATGCGCTTAAAGCAGTCAGGCAATCCGGCGGAGCAGCAGCAGAGCAGGAATGGCAGGAAGTACAGCTACCTCTTGCCATAAAAGAACTCGTGTTATCGGCAAGAACAAAATAAAACAACACGCTTGTTCGTATCTTTGATATGAGGCCTTCGTACAGGCCCCGGATGCTGCCGGAAGACAGCATCAAACGACCAGGATCCAATCCCGCCATATGCACATTGAGACACACGAAATAAACGGTACACGCATTGCCGAGATCATCTCGGACGACATTATTATTACCACGGCCCAGGACGGCCTGGATGTAATGGGCAATTTATATTACCAGGACTTCGATAAGATCATCCTCCGGGAACAGAACATCATCCCCGACTTCTTCGATTTAAAAACCGGGATAGCGGGTGAAATATTGCAGAAGTTTTCCAATTACCGTGTACGACTGGCCATTGTAGGCGACTTTACGTCCTATACCGGCAATAGCATTAAAGACTTCATGTACGAAAGCAATAAAGGGAGGCAGGTTAGCTTTGTCAACTCCTTATCCGAAGCCCTGAAACGGCTTTCTGAAAAATAATCAGACCTGCAGCAGTTTGCTGCAGGTCTGATTACAGGCCGGTTCCCTATATTACTTCCTGCCGAAGGTGCGCGTCGTAAGCACAGCGCCGTTATTATCTAATATTTTCACCAGGTACAGCCCCGTAGCCAGGGTGTTGGTATTAAGTACAGTCACTTCCCTACCAGCAACCGGGTAATGCGCCATACGGGCGCCGCCGATCGAGTATACATCAGCATAGGCCGCGTTCAGGCTTTTGTCTGTATAAACGGAAAGCTCCTCAGTTGCAGGATTGGGGTAAAGCATTACCCTGGTATCGTTCAGGGCAATGGTATTAATGCCTGTAGCCGTTTTATTAATGATATAGGTTATCGTATCTGCCTGGCTATTGGTAAAGACCCTTACCCTAATGATACCGGTACCATTGGCCGCTTCTACAGGCACCTTCACCCTGGGTTCCAACAGGCAGCTATCACCTACAGGTATCGGTAACGACGATTGCACTGCCGCACTGGTGATGGCTGCACTGCCTTCGCTCCGGCAGGTGGCATTATCGCAGAAGCCGTATGTAGCCCAGCCATTGGGGTAGTTCTGTTCCAGTATCTGCCATTGGATCAATAAGGGAGCCTGGGTTTCGTTGAGGGCATAATTATACATATTAATGGTGTAGTTGTCCCATCCGCTGCCGTTGGGTGGCGTCTTGCCATGGGTATTTTCGATCAGGGTATCCGTCCTGAAAGTAAACTCCTGGGCCCCGGCCGCAGTGACCAGCAGGATAAGAAACAAGGAAAGGGATAGTGTAATTCGTGTCATTTTACTTTTTTTAAATGGTTGAAAGAATAGGATTTTGTACGTATAAAGTCAATATCATTCCGGCACTTCGAAACCGCACTTAACAGAAGATAAATATAAGTATTATTATTACAATATCATCTTCCTACCGAAATAAAATCGGTTCTCATCATCTTAAAGGACGGCATGCCAGGCGGCTTTGTTGGGTGATACTTCTTTGCCATTAACTATTTAACAGGGCCGATTATCCAAGAAAAGGAAACGGGACATGTTGTGTTGTATCCCGGCATCGCGTTTTACCCCCCAGAACCCTGATCGCTTGGATGTCAGGAACACTCAAAATTCTGAATGTCATATGATGCACAAGTTACCTCCGGGATGACAGCAGGAGTGCTACAGGAAACACAATTCTTCTTCATTGCGACGCTACCCCGGAATAACATACGCGATATGCTCTCTTTGCCCGGTAGTAATCTTAAATCGCGTCATCCTGAACGAAGCCTTAGCGGAGTGAAGGATCCTAATCGCTTGGGTGTCAAGAACCGCCAAAATCATGAATGCCATATGCTGCACAAGTTACCTTCGGGATAACAAGCAGGAGTGTTTGTTGCCCGGATACAGCCAACAATTAACCCCTTAGCACTACTATTGAGCCACAATACCTACAGGTATCCACCCCTTCAATGGATTTTCCAGCCCTCTTATCATTTTTTTATCAAAATAATACGAGCTTGTTTTGCAGCAATAATTATCTTTGCAACTAAGATATTTAGCAAATAAGATATAAATGAAGAACGAAACAACGAGGAAACTAAGCCAGCAATATGCCTATACTTCCATCCAGATGCATGAAGCCGTAGCCCGGAAAGCAGGACTATCGGGGACAGATCATAAATACCTGGGTTTCCTGATGCAAAAAGGGCAAATGACAGCAGGAGAGCTTTCGGCCTTAACCGGTTTGACCACCGGCGCTGTTACAGGCCTGATCGACAGGTTTGAAAAGAAAAAGCTGGTGAAAAGGCGGTTGGATACGGACGATCGACGCAAGGTGCTCCTTGAACCCAACACAAAAAATATCATGGCCCTTTTGACACCGCTCTATAAAGAATTCCGAAGCCGGTCGGAAGAGCTGATCGATTCTTTTTCCGGCAAGGAAATCAAAATCATCGAAGCCTACTTTCAAAAGGCTATTGAGATCATGCAGGAAGCAACAGATAAACTCAACAATAAATAATCACAGACCATGAACAACGGGAATCCTTATGTACTCGGCTTAGGGGAAATCGATGCTACAAAGCATGCTATAGCAGGTGGTAAAGGCGCCAACCTCGGAGAACTTTCCAGGATCGAAACCATCAGGGTACCGGATGGCTTCTGCCTTACTACGGAAGCCTTTAAAAAGACTATCGGAGAAAATTCAGCGGTACATCAATTACTGGATCGGTTATCGCTGCTCGGGACAGACGATCAGGATAAGATCGGTGCGCTCGGTGCTGCACTACGCAAGACCATCGAAGAAATAGTTATCCCAGGAGATATTGTAGCAGCAATCGACCGCCGGCTTTCCCTGCCTGGTGAAGCAATCGCTTATGCAGTACGGTCCAGCGCGACTGCCGAAGACCTGCCCCAGGCCTCTTTTGCAGGCCAGCAGGATACTTACCTGAACGTTACCGGCAGGCAGGAAGTACTAAGACATATCAGCAAATGCTGGGCATCGCTGTTTACAGACAGGGCCATAATCTACCGGCTTCAAAACGGCCTCGATCATCGCAAAGTCCTCTTGTCTGTAGTGGTGCAGCAAATGGTATTTCCACAGACGGCAGGCGTTTTGTTTACTGCCGATCCTGTGACCGGCAACCGGAAAGTATCGTCTGTTGATGCCAGCTTCGGGTTGGGCGAAGCTATAGTTTCCGGCCTGGTGAATGCCGATAATTACAAAGTAGTGAACGGGCAGATTACCAACAAGAGGATATCGGCGAAGAAGCTGGCTATTTATGCGTTATCTGCGGGTGGTACCCAACAGCAGGATATAGCGCTGGAAAAACAGGGCAGTCAGGCACTGACGGATGAACAGGTAATACAACTCGAACATATAGGCAGGAAGATCGAAGCCCATTTTGGCCGGCCACAGGATATCGAATGGTGCCTGGCCGGCGATGCCTTCTATATCGTACAGAGCCGCCCCATCACTACTCTCTACCCCATTCCGGAAACGAACGACCAGGAGAATCACGTATATGTATCTACCGGGCACCAGCAAATGATGACCGACGCCATGAAGCCATTGGGCATATCTTTGTGGCAGTTGACAGCAGGCAGGCCTATGTTCCAGGCCGGTGGCAGGCTGTTTGTTGATGTTGCAGATATGCTGGCTACTCCTTCCGGCAGGACGCTTATCATAGATGTACTGGGAAAATCCGATCCACTTATAAAAGATGCGCTGACCACCGTCCTGGAGCGGGGCGACTTCATCAGATCCTTACCGGACGATATCCCTGAACAACACTCCGGCCAAGGACAGCAAGGTCCGGGACTCCGGGACTTTCAAACACTCACTGAATACGATCCCGCTGTCGTTGACGAGCTGATCAACAGCAGCCAGGCATCGGTAGCCGCGCTGCAACAAGACATCTGGGCATACTCGGGACCGGCCCTGATCGATTTTATTATTGCCGACAAGCAGCAGCTCAGGAAAAGCTCGTCTGATCCGCGAAGCTTCGGCGTGATCATGACCGGTATGAATGCGTCCTCATGGATCAATGAAAAGATGCACGAATGGTTAGGTGAAAAGAACGCAGCAGATGTGCTTTCCCAATCGGTGCCCAATAATATCACTTCGGAAATGGGCCTGGAGCTGCTGGATGTCGCAGATGCTATTCGTCCTTACCCGGAAGTAATTGCCTGTTTACAAAAAACGAAAGAAGATCACTTTTCAGAAGCGTTGGTACAGGTCAAAGGCGGGCTGGAGGTCTGGGATGTTATCGATCGTTTTCTCAATAAATACGGGATGCGCTGCGCCGGGGAAATTGACATTACGAGAACACGTTGGCGCGAAAAGCCTGCTATGATTATCCCCATTATTCTTACTAACATCAGGAACTTTGCGCCCGGCGAAAGCAAAAGGAGGTTTGAGCAGGGATTACGGGAAGCCCTAAGCAAAGAACAGGAATTGCTGGACCGGCTGCAACAGCTACCGGATAGTGCAGAAAAGGTAAAGGAGACCCAACGGATGATTGCCCTGGTAAGAAACTTTATTGGTTACCGTGAGTATCCCAAATACGGAATTGTAAGCCGTTACTTCATTTACAAACAGGCTTTGCTGCAGGAGGCGGAAAAGCTCATGCAGGCCGCAGTAATCCGGGAGAAAGAAGACATCTATTACCTCACGTTTGAAGAGCTGCGTGAAGTCCTGGATACGCATAAGCCGGACTATGAGATCATCAACAGCAGAAAGGAGGACTATAAGCTGTTTGAGCGATTAACACCTCCCCGTGTTATTACTTCTGACGGTGAAATTATTACAGGCAAGTACAAACAGGAAAAACTTCCGGCCAACGCTATAGCAGGGCTGGCCGTATCTTCCGGCATCATAGAAGGCCGTGCAAGGGTCATACTCAATATGGAAGATGCCGTAATAGAGGAGGGCGACATCCTGGTTACCACGTTTACCGATCCCAGTTGGACACCTTTGTTTGTATCCCTGAAAGGTCTTATAACCGAAGTGGGTGGCTTAATGACACATGGAGCTGTTATTGCACGGGAATATGGCCTGCCGGCAGTGGTCGGCATAGAAAACGCAACCCGCCTCATCAAAGACGGGCAACGTATTCGTGTGCATGGCACCGATGGCTATGTAGAGATACTGTAAACACGGCCCGGTTTAAAACGGCCATAGATGTGAAAGCCAAAAGGATTTTGATCTGAAGAAAAAGGAAGGGGGCTTATTGCCTGCTTTTTCTTCCCGTGCTAAAAGCCTTTCTCAAATAATTGTCAACCAAGTATAGCATCATGACTACAGCAACCTGGAACATACTACCTGGCGATAACGCAGGCCGGATGCCGGATTAACAGCCTTACACTTCAGATGCTAAGGTCGAACATCGCTACCGGATTGCCAGGATTACCGCCTTACGCCATGAGCAATTGTTTTACCTATCGGCCCAAAAGACTAACTTTAAAACAAAAACATGAAACTACCTTTATTACTTATGTTCTGTCTTGCAGGCTTTACCTTAAAAGCGCAGACCGCTAAAGAACTTATCGGGAAATGGAAACTCGTCAAAGAAACCAAAAACGGGGTTGTAAGTGAACCCAAAGAGACCTACCAGGTCTTTATGGAGGATGGCGTTTTCCAGGGAATTAGTGGTGATAAATCGCGCAAAGGCAAATGGACGCTCTCAGCCGACAACAAAGAGCTTACCATAAAAATCAGCATTATCTCTTTAAAGTTCGACGTGGAATACTTCGATGCCAACAAACGGATCATCACCAACGACAAAACGGGCAAGCTTGAGTACCAGAAAGTGCCGAATTAATACCTAACGCTGCCATAAGCCCCTAAGGCTATCAGGGAAAACAAAAGAAGGACAAATGATGCATTCATTTGTCCTTCTTTTTTGCGAAGAGATATGTTCCTGCCCGAACTTTTCGAATTTTCCTGCTAAAAAAAATCGCGTATTTCTACGCATGATAAATGGTGTCATTTGTTTTACTTTTAGAAAAGAAGAGGACTAGGGTAATTATCAACTTATAACACTATGAACAAAAATTTAGAAGAAAAATTATTCAACAATGATCGCCCAAAACGGATTCTGAGTCTGGATGGTGGCGGCATTCGTGGTACGCTCACATTGGGTATTCTGAAGAAAATAGAACTCCTCGTAAAGGAGCAATATGGACCGAAAGCTTTGCTGGCAGATTATTATGATTTGATATCCGGCACCAGCACCGGGGCAATTATTGCATCCGGGCTCGCTATAGGCAAGTCTGTTGATGAGATCGTTGATCTCTACCTGGACCTGGGTGTAAAAATTTTTGGGGAAGGCCGCAAATGGAAAGTCATACCGAGGAACTGGAAAACTTTCAGGGCAATTCTCAGGGAAAATTATTCTTCCCAAAAACTGGAATCCTACCTGAAAGGCGTGCTTGGAGAAACCACCATCGGCGACCAGGAGCAGATCAGATGCGGGTTAGCGATTAACGCAAAAAGAGCTGATACGTATAGTCTTTGGACTGTCGCGAATCATCCTGATGGAAAATACTACGCGGCAAACGCTCATTTAAAATTGTGGGAATTATGTCGTGCTTCCTCTGCTGCACCTTATTACTTTAAACCGAAGGTATTAAAGCTGAAAACCAGGGAAGGAAAAGAGTTCGATGCTGCCTTTATCGATGGAGGGGTCAGTCTGGCAAATAACCCTGCATGGGCTGTATTTTTAACGTCGATTGTAGGATCTTTTGGCTTTAAGTGGAATGCAGGTACCGACAATCTTTTTATTACCACCATAGGAACAGGCAATGGTATAAAAAAAGAAGATCCTTTCAGCCTGGAAAAGCATAGGGCCATTCATTGGGCGCCTAAACTTTCCGACCTGTTTATGGTCGACGCATTGGAAATGAACCAGGTTCTACTGGAAGGAATGGGAAACAATATAGGCCCGGCTTACCCAATAGACAGCCAATTCAGTGACGAGACGTATCCACCCTTATTCCGGCTAAAGGCGCAACTTTTTAGTTTTGAAAGGCACAATGTTGCTTTAACGGACAAAGCGCTTAGCCAGTTGGACTTTGCTTTTTCCGATCAGGAAATTAATTCGTTTAAAGAGATGGATCATTTTGAAAACATGGAGGCCTTATTGCGTATCGGCAAAGCTTATGCGGCCAATACTACATTTACTATACTATAAAAGTATACCGACTATTCGCATATAGTCAACCGACACTCCCATTTGTCATGCTGCATGTAGCATGGGAGTAAAGCATCTTGGGTATTATTGACATTTATAGCCATCGGAATGCTTCGGTTCCTTCGAAGACCTCAGCATGACCGCGATTTAAGGCTATTACCAGGTAAAGCGCTCTGTTCGCGACCTGATCCTGTAGCCCTTTCTAACAGAACAGGATAAAGGATATAGGCTATATAAGCCATGCCCCAAATAAAAAATCCCTCAGTCTTAATGACCAAGGGATCGATGTGGAGGCACACGGATTCGAACCGCGGACCCTCTGCTTGTAAGGCAGATGCTCTGAACCAGCTGAGCTATGCCTCCGTACTAAAAAACTAAGAACTTAAAAATCTACTCCGTGGAGGCACACGGATTCGAACCGCGGACCCTCTGCTTGTAAGGCAGATGCTCTGAACCAGCTGAGCTATGCCTCCTTTTTATAAACCGCTTCAACTCATTTGCTGAAGGGAGTGCAAAGGTAAAAGACCGATCTTAATTTTCCAATTTTTTTAAAGGATAATTTCAAAATTTATTCCTGCTCATGTGTTCCAAGGCTTGCAGGCTTAACCTTCAGGTTATATTAAAATATGTTCTTTGCAGGTTTTGGTATTTCGCCCGGTGCAAGCCGGAACATCGTTGTGGTTATGAACAGAGCCTGTTTTTTTCTTTTTTTATCTGCCCTGCTTTCCTGCTTTTCCCTAAAAACAATCGCCCAGGAAGATCGCGAATTGCGCATCGACCGACTGGAAAGCAATCCCTACACCGAACCCAATACGGAATTTCTCAGGCTTAAGGAAGCCAGTAAAACGGCGATGGCCAACAAGCAATTCACACAGGCGGCTATCTCGCTGCAACGTATGGGAAAGATGTGTTACCACCTGGGTCATTTTGCACAGGCTCTGGAATACTACCTACAGGCCGAACATTTGCTGGAGCAGGAACATCAGTACAGCTTACTGGCCGCCAATGCCAACGATATAGGGATCCTTTACTATTACAACAAAAACCTGGCTGCCGCCCGGAATCAATACAATAAGGCCATTGCGATTTACCTCCGGCTCAAAGACCAGCAGGGCATCGGCAACACCTATGGTCATATAGGCCACTTGTACGAAAAGCAGCAACGGTACGATAGCGCCCTGTACTACCAGCACAGCGCTCTGGAAGCCTATGCCAATGTAAAAGACCAGAAAGGCATGGCCAAGATCTACGAAAACCTGGGCAGCATCAACGAAGACCTGGCGCAATATGACTCCGCAAAGGTTCATTTTGCACAGGCTTTATCCTTGTATGAACAAGCCGGCGCAACAATAGACAAGATAGAAGTGCTGAACAATATCGGGGATATCCATCGTAAAACCGGCAATTATAGAGAAGGATTACAGTACTCCCTCGAGGCTTTGTCGCTGGCGATACAAAACAAGGAGCGCTACCAGGTAAGCTCGGCCTACCGCGACATAGGCAAGGCTTACCACCTGCTGCGCCAGGACGACAGCGCCTTTTACTATCTGGAGCTGAGCCGGAAGCACCTGCTGGAAATCTATTCGGAAGAAAGCAATAAACAGATGGCCTTTCTCCAGGCACAATACGACAGCAACAAAAAGAGCGAGGAAATAGAGCGCCTGCAGAACGAGAAGAAGACCAATATCATCATCACCATAGCTGTCGTTGTAGTCATTATCCTGTTCGTGATACTGGGACTGGCGATCATCAGCAGGCAAAAAATAAAGATCAGGAGCGAACAAGACCTGCACGAAAAGAATAAGCAGTTTTTTGAATCCCAGAACAGGCTTTCGGAAGCGGAATTAAAAAGCCGCAAGCTGGAAGAGGAAAACCTCAAAACAGAGATCATCAACCGCCAGTTGGAAAAAGAAAAGATGGATGCCGAACTAAAGGGCAAAGAGCTGGAAGAAGAGCACCTGAAACAACAGATCGAGATCAAGACCAAGGAACTGAGCACACATACCCTTCATATTATCCAAAAGAACCAATTGCTCGAAGACCTGAGGGGCAGACTGGACCTTATGGCCAAAGACGATAAACGGGACCAGAAAAAACAGATCCGCGAACTGATCCAGCAGATCAACCAGAATTTCAATAATGATAAATACTGGGAAGAGTTTCGCAGTACTTTGGAACAGATCCATCACTCTTTTTTCCAGAAACTAAAGCAATACTCCGAAGACCTTACCTCTTCCGAAATGAGATTGATCTCCTTATTGAAGCTGAACCTGAACTCCACCGATATTGCTACCATCCTGGGCATATCCCAGGACAGCCTCCGGGTGGCCCGGTACCGTTTGCGCAAGAAGCTCAACCTGGACCAGGGCGAGAACCTTAGTACTTTTTTGCAGGGCCTTTAGCGCATAACATTCAGGTAATATTACAGCAATAATTCCTTAATGAAGTTTTTGTTACGGAGAATACAACTGACAATCAAAACATTACACCTTTATTGTTGCTTTTGTTCACGCTTTGTCTACGCCACTGTTCACGCTGCTTCTTTTTTGTTTACCCCCAAAAATTGCATGCACCGCCAGGTCGTCGCACTTTTGTCCGGTCAAAAAAACAAGACCTCATGCGTCGCTTTTTACACCTCTTATTATTAGTTGTATTTATTTCGGGTACCGGTTATGCGGCTGTTCTTAAAGGGCAGATCACAGAACCGCAAACAGGAGAGCCAGCCATCGGCGCCGTGGTTATCTTAAAGGAGCAACCCGGTTTTTCGGCTGTCGCCGGTCTCGATGGCAGCTTTGAATTTAAAGAAATACCCGCCGGGACCTATACCCTGGAAGTGACCTATATGGGCGCCTCCGCCTTACAGCAGGAAATCACGGTGGCCGATGAACAACCGCTGGTGCTTCACCTCAGGCTGGCGGCAAAGAAAGACCAGCAACTGAACGAAGTAGTGATTGCCGGCAAACAAGATGGCGGCAGCGATAATACGGCCCGCAGCCTCGAGCAAAAGGCAGACCAGGTCATGAATATTGTATCGGCCAGGGCCATACAAATATCGCCCGACCTTACCGTAGCCAATGTAATCCAAAGGGTATCCGGTATTTCCATTGAACGCAACAGCAATGGCGACGGGCAGCATGCCATCTTGCGGGGCATGGATAAAAGATACAATTATACGCTCGTGAACGGGGTAAAGATCCCCAGCCCCGATAACAAATACCGCTATGTCCCGCTCGACATATTCCCTGCTGAGCTGTTGGACAGGCTGGAAGTGTACAAGGCCCTTACTCCCAATATGGAAGGCGATGCTATAGGCGGTGCGGTCAATATGGTGATGAAAGATGCTCCCGATCGCTTCTCTTTATCGGCCAACCTGGCTACAGGCTATAGCGAGCTGTTTGCCAACAGGGATTTTATAAGCTACCGCTCCGGCGATATCAATAGCCGCTCCCCTTACGAGCTGAACGGCAAACAATACAACGCGACCAATGCCGATTTTCCATCGGCTCCTTATAGCTATACCGCCCGGAAGCCGCTGCCTAATCTCCTGGGCGGGATCTCCATAGGCAACCGGTTCTTTGGCGATAAGCTTGGGGTGCTTGTAGCCGGAAGCTACCAGAATACGCACCGGGGCAGCAACAGCCTCCTGTTTGACCAGGAAACGGTAGATACTTTCAGCGGGGTTACTTTAACCAACCGGAATAAAAGAACCTATTCGGAACAGCAGGTAAGAAGCGGCCTGCATGCTAAGATGGATTACCGTTTTAATGCAAAGCATAAGCTGCAATGGTATAATGCCTACCTCAGCCTCAACAATATCCAGGTAAAGGATGAGGTGGAACAGCAAATCTCACTAGGCGGCTACGACCCGGTAAATGGCAATGCACAGCTCAGCTACAGCACCCGGTCGCGTATTACGCGGCAACGAATTTACAACAGCACCTTGCAGGGTGAGCACATCTTGCTTGACAAGCTCAAGCTGCAATGGTCTGCTGTCTATTCCAGGGCTACCAGCGAGCAGCCCGATAATACAACCATATCTTTATATGGTATTGAAAAGAATTTTGTACAACAAATTACCCACCCCGGCGCTGCTGACAGAAGATGGGAACACAATACCGACCGCGACCTTACCGGCTACCTGAATCTTACCTATAATCAAGCTATAGCGGGCCTTCCCGTGGATTGGATGCTGGGCAGCATGTACCGCGATAAAAAGAGGAACAACTTTTACAACCAGTATCATTTCGATGCACTTAATCCCAATGCCCTGTATGGTAAAGATTTTACCGACTACAGCGATATCGCCTGGCGCCTGGGCAATCCCAAAGGCAGCGTGGGATCGGCGCTGAACTATGATGCCTACGAGAAAATAGCGGCTGGCTACTTCCAGTTCAGGATCAACGTGCGCAGCCTTGAAGTTACGGGAGGTCTAAGGGCCGAGCATACCGACCAGGGCTATGCGATGCAAACCCCTATCGGCGAAGACCATCCCACAGGCAACCAGGTGTACACCGATGTATTGCCCAGCCTGCATTTCCGCTACATGGCTTTAAAGCATACCAATATAAGGGCTTCGTACTACAGGGCCATTAACCGTCCCGGCTTCTTCGAGATCGTTCCCTACAAGATCGTGGCAGAAGATTACCAGGAGCGGGGTAATTACAACCTGCAACATGCTATAGCCGACAACCTCGACCTTCGTTACGAATGGTATCCCCATCTTGGAGAAGCTTTAATGGCGGGTGTTTTTTACAAACATATCCAAAACCCCATTGAATATACCTTACAGCAGGATCCGATACGCAGGCAGGATGTATTTTACGGTCCGGGTAACTATGGCACCGCCAATAACTACGGCCTGGAACTGGACTTCGTAAAGTATTTTCACCGGTTCGGTATCAAAGGAAATTATACCTATACCCATTCCAGGATCACTACCACCAAGTTCAAAAGGATAAGGGATGAGAACGGTGATATAAAGCCTTCGTCCCCGCTCCAGACAAGACCTTTATACGGACAATCAGCCCATATAGCCAACCTGTCTTTATTGTACAAGGATGTAAAGAACGGCTGGGATGCCCAACTGGCAGGCAATTACACCGGCGACCGTATCGTTACCGTATCACAATTCCTGGACGGGGATATCTGGCAGAAAGGGTTTATCCAGTTGGATTTCTCGGCAGAGAAAACCTTCAAAAATCATGTCGGTGTTTTTGTAAAGATCAACAACCTCCTCAACACCCCTATGGAAACTTATATCAAGGGCCAGAGCGGGGTTAACAGTAATGTGCCCGACCAGGACCTTAAAGGCAATACCCTTATCCAAAAAGACTTTTACCAACGCAGCTATCTTATCGGCCTGCGCTACAAATTATAAAACAGCAATCCTTCCTAAATTTTTAACCAACAATTTTCCAGACAAATGAAAACACGTAACCTCCTGTTCTGTGCTACGGCTGCAACCGCGATCCTGTTTGCCAGCTGTTCCGACAAAAAAACGCCCACTCCTGATCCGGAAGTAGTGCCTACAGACTCCACGCTTTCCGGTAATGTATATGGTACCTGGGGCAAAAACAGCACGTTCCACATCACAGGCGATATTATTATCCCTGAAGGACAATCCCTGACCATCGAAGCCGGCACCAAAGTGATCTTTGATGCCAATGCCAAACCCGAAGTGATCGTAAAGGGCAACCTGTACTGCCTGGGTACTGCCGATGCGCCGGTAATCTTTACTGTTCCCGACGACAAAAAACAACAATGGGGCGAGCAATGGGGCGGTATCCTTGCCGGACCTACCTGTGCCGAATTACTGCTCGATCATGTGATCCTGGAACAAGGCGGTAATGTAACTACCGAAGCTTCTGCATCGGTTAAGGCAGGCTTCTACAAAGCCGAAGCAGGCGAACGTGTACCGGCCCTCTGGTATGGCGGTTCGGGCAAAGTAGTGGTGACCAACAGCATTATCCGCAACTTCAACGAAGATGCTTTTTACCTGGAAGGTGGCGACATCATTATAGACCACAATATGTTTTACACCACCGGCATTGCCAATGGCGAAGCGGTAAATACTAAGTCGGGCGTATATGCCGACATCGCATTTAACCTGATGTACAGCCCTAATACCAATGCCATGAAGCTGTCCAACTCCGGTGACCGTCCGCGCCAGGGTTATATCAAAGGCTACAACAACACGATGCTGAATTGCGGTTGGAGAAGGCCTACGACAAAAGGAGGCTCCATATGGCTGGAAAAAACAGTGCGTGCCGAACTGTACAACAACCTTATTGCCAACAGCCGTTATGGCATAAAAAGAGACGTAGGCAATCCCGAAGACAACCGGTCCATTATATCCAATACCTTGTATTATGGCTACAGCCAGGAAGCAGTAGACCAGTTCCAGCCTTCTGAAGCGATCCTGCAAGGCAGCAACGACGTGATCGGCGCTACAGCAGGTGCCAATGATCCTAAATTTGTAAACTATGCCTTGAACAACGACATGACCAATGGCCTTTTAAACAATAGCTGGGATTTTCACCTGCAGAGCGGCTCCCCTGCCTTAAACCACGGCAGGACCGACTTCAGCCCCCACTTTAAAGCAATAGGCATTACCTTCTCCATAGGCAGAACCTACAACTCCCCGGCCCCGGCCACTTACATCGGCGCATTCGGGAATAATTAATAAAACAGTTCCGTTTTCTTCTTTTTACCTCCGGGTTTACAAGAAGAAAACGGATACACCGCAGTATTTACCTCATAAAGTATAAGTATGAATAAAAATTTGGTGGTACTTGGCGGCCTGTGCATGGTACTGCACAGCGCCTGCACCGATGCCAAGGGCAGCAATGAAAAGACCAGGGCCACGGTAGCCAAACAAGCCATAAAACCGGTGATCGTTACAGAGCAGGTGGGTTATGATACCGACGATCCCGCCATCTGGATCAATCCAAACGATGCCGGCAAAAGCCTTATCATCGGTACCGATAAAGACAGTAACGGCGGCTTATTCGTGTTTGACCTTCAAGGCAAGATCGTTCGCAAAGTACCCGGCCTGAAAAGGCCCAATAACGTGGATATAGCTTATGGCCTTATGCTTAATGGCCAACCGGTAGACATAGCCGTTGCGACGGAAAGGGAGACCAACAAGTTAAGGATATTCCGGCTTCCCGATATGCAGCCTGTCGATAATGGCGGCCTGGAAGTATTTGCAGGCGAAAAAGAACGCGGCCCTATGGGTATAGCATTGTACACACGCGCTTCGGATCACGCAACCTTTGCTATCGTAGGCCGTAAATCGGGACCTGCCGATGGTTACCTCTGGCAATACCAATTGGCCGATGACGGCCAGGGCCATATTACCGGCACTCTGGTACGCAAATTTGGCAAGTACAGCGGCAAAAAAGAGATCGAATCGATCGCCGTAGACCAGGCCAAAGGTTATATCTACTACTCCGATGAACAATACGGTGTGCATAAATACCATGCCGATCCTGGCAAAGGTAATACAGAGCTGGCGCTATTTGCCACCAGCGGTTTTGTTTCGGATCATGAAGGTATCTCCATCTACAACACTACTGATTCGACCGGTTATATCCTTGTATCCAATCAGCAAAAGAACAGCTTTATGGTGTACCCACGAGAAGGTGCAGCGAATGATGTCAACCATCATCCCCTGCTTGCCGAGATACCGGTATCTACGATTGAAAGCGATGGTTCCGAAGTAACAAACATCAACCTGGGACATCAATTTCCCAAAGGCCTTTTTGTAGCCATGAGCAATGGCAAAGTATTCCAATATTACGACTGGCGTGACCTGCAGCGGTTCATTGATGCGCGGCAGCGGCCCTGACCTTATCTTTTTCGTTTCTTGTTTTACAAACAAACCTTTGCATTTTTATGCGAAGGTTTTTCCGTTAGTGAAAATCCGTTTACCTTCACGCCTCCGGATATCCTGTAAATAAATCCAGTCTATGCTTAGAAAAATCCTGTTTTATACTTTGCTGCTTGTCGTAAGCGAAAGCCATATAACTACCGTATCCGCTAAAGGAAATGATAGCGGCAAGACGCTGACAGATCAGTTCTTCCATCCCGACAGCCGCGTCAATACTATCGTGGATTCGATATACCGCTCCTTATCCGATAAGGAAAAAGCAGCGCAAATGATCATGACGGCCAGCAGCACTTCCGAAAAGCTGGGCTATCCTTATAGTAGCGCCAAAGCTATGGTCAGCAACGACATTGCTGCTAACGTAGTTTTCCTGAAAGGACAATCCACCGAGTTCCGGCAGGAAGTGAAAGAGCTGAACCAGATGAGGGCTTCCAAAGGGAAATTAAAACCTTTATTTGCCTGCGACTGCGAGCCTACCCTACTACCCGGCAAATGGACAGATGTAAAGGATATCCAGCCCGCATCGGAACAAAAAGATATTGCTGCTGTTGCAGAAAATACAGATAAGATCAACGAGGTCGTAAAAAAAGTAGGCGTGCAGCTCAACTTTGCACCGGTAGTAGATATAGCCCTTAATAAATCGGTGATCAACAAACGTTCCTTTGGCAGCGATCCGCAAACCATAGCGGAATTGTCGCAGCAATTTGTACAAACTTCCCAGGAGGCAGGTATAGGCGCTACCTTAAAACATTTCCCAGGCCATGGCGCGGTAAAAGGCGATTCTCATAAGCAATCGGTCTTTATCGACGGCGACCTTACCGAGCTGGAAACGTTTAAGAATATTATCCAGTCTGCTACGCCGCCTGTATCGGTCATGGTGGGTCATATCGTGGTCAAGAACAATCCTAAATACAATACCAATGGTATGCCGGCAACGCTGTCCCGGGTTATCGTTACCGACCTGCTCCGGAACCAGCTTAAGTTTAAAGGTATTATCACCACCGATGCCCTTAACATGGAAGCAGCCGCAAAAGTACCCGATGCCGATTGGAAAGCCGTGGAAGCGGGCGTAGACCTGGTACTGATGCCCAAAGATGCCGCCACCCTGAATAAAAAGATTGTAGCGGCACTGGCCAGGCGGGACAGCACCAGCAAACAATTGGAAGCTTCTATAAAAAGGATCATCAGGATGAAAGTAATAACAGGTACTTTATAAAAAACTGATTCAGGCAACAATGAAAGACTATAAGAAATACTTTATCCTGCCCGCTACGCCCGAAGAAGTGTACCTGGCGCTTACCAATCCTCTTACTATTAAGCTATGGACAGGAGAAGAGGCTACTATGAGTACCGAGCCCGGATCGGAATTCTCCTTGTTCGATGGCAGCATCGAAGGTTGCAACCTTGAATTCGAAGAAAACAAAAAGATCGTCCAGGAATGGTATTTCGGCGATGAAGAAGAGGTGCCTTCTATCGTAACCATCAAATTGCATCCCCATGCACAAGGTACCTCGGTAGAGCTGCGGCACAACAATATCCCCGACGAAGCTTATGAAGATATGGTAGAAGGCTGGAACGATGTTTATTTCGAAGCCCTCAACGAATTCTTCGAAGAGGAGGAATAGTATCGCATTTATCATCTTTGTTCCCGCAGCGGTGTTCGCTGCGGATTTTTATTTTGCTCACCAAGGTTAACATTTATTTCCCGCAGTGCCGCAGTGGCGCTGCTAGATTTTGAAACAACGCTGCAACGAAAAAGAACAGCATATCCTGCAACGCTCTTGCTTGTCATCCCGAATGTAGCTTGCGCAGTATGTACAATGAGGGATCTTGGATGCTGTACATGTCCAAGCGATCAAGATTCTTCGGTTCCTTCGGAGACCTCTGGATGACCACGATTTAAGATTACTACCAAGTAAAGCATTTGGGTTCGCAACATGATCCTGCAGCATTCCTGCTTATCATCCTATAACACTCCTGCTGTCATCCCGAATGTAGCTTGCGCAGCATGCGAAATGAGGGATCTTGGGTACTGTACATATCCAAGCGTTCAAGATCCTTCGGTTCCTTCGGAGACCTCTGGATGACCACGATTTAAGATTACTACCAAGTAAAGCATTTGGGCTCGCAACATGATCCTGCAGCGATACTGCACTGCGGCACAGTAGCGTTGCGGGAAAAAATGTGCCCCAATAAGATAAAAAATCGGGCTATCAATTATTTTTATAGCATCGTCCGGAAGGCCGGGAAGCAAGGCCTGGTTAATTCGTAACTGGCTGAAATGCTTTCGTTTACACCTGCAACTATCCTTATAAAGCCTTGCTAATCTATCGGTTCTCAAAAATAATAATGCGTTAAGTTAATTAAACAAACGTTTAATTAACTCCCAAACTACCTATCTTTGCCTCCTTATCCGGTACAGGTGTTTATCCTCCGTTAGTTAAAAATCAATATCCTGATGAAGTTATATCCTTTTCTCGCACTCCTGATTTTCACGACACAAAGCTTAGAAAGTAAGGCGCAGCAGAATAATGATGCCAACACATTCACCCTGGAACAGTGCCTGCAGTACGCCTACCAGCATAATCCCGGCTTGCAGCAATCCATGCTCGACCGGGAGATAGCAGAACATGGCATCAAAAGTAAGCTGGCCGACTGGTACCCGCAGCTCAGGTTCGATTACAACTTGCAGCATGCCTTTCAACTGCAGGTGTCCAACATCAACGGGCAATTGATCCCACTGGGCTTAAGAAACACTTCTGCAGGACAATTCGGCCTTACCCAGAACCTGTTCAGCAGCGATGCTTTACTGGCCAGCAACAGTGCCAAAGAAGTGCGCAAACAGGCCAATCAAAACATAGTGCTCAACAAAATAGACCTTACCGTTAATGTGGGTAAGGCATTTTATGATGTATTACTGACCCGCGACCAATTACGGGTATTGGACGAAGATATTGTACGGCTCGATAAGAGCTATACCGATGCCTTTAACCAGTACGAAGGCGGCATCGTGGATAAGGTGGATTATAAAAGGGCTACCATAGCTTTAAACAATACGAAGGCACAGCGTAAAACCGCCGGTGAAGCCCTCAAGGCCAAATATGCCTACCTCAAAATGCAGATAGGCCTTGCCGACAGCATTCCCCTGGAACTGGCTTATGACGGCTCCCGGTTGGAAACGCTGGCTATTATAGACACAGCCGTTTCCGCTGTTGTCCGCAACAGGATCGAATTCCAGCAACTGGAAACACAAAAGCGCCTGCAGGAGCTCAACTACAATTATTATAAATGGCAGTTTATCCCTACCGTACAGGCTTACGGCAATTATAACCTCAATTACCTCAACAACGATTTCGGCAAGCTCTACCAGGACAATTATCCCAACTCCTTTGCCGGTGTAAGGGTGGGCATTCCTTTGTTCCAGGGCTTTAGAAGGGTACAGAATATGAAGCAGGCCAAGTTACAATCGGACCGGGTGAATTATGATATAGAACAGTTACGTAATGCCGTAAGCACCGAAGTCAGCCAGGCTTTGGCGGCCTACAAAGGTTACCTGAACGATTTCTATACCTTAAAACAGAATGTGGCCATTGCCCAGGAAATATTCGGCACGATCGAGCTGCAATATAAATCAGGCATCAAGGCTTACCTGGAAGTGATTACCGCCCAAACCGATCTCCGTACTGCAGAGCTCAACTACAGCAATGCCTTGTACCAGTTACTCGGCAGCAAGCTGGACCTGGAACGTGCGCTGGGCACCGTTCCCCTGAATTAAAAACATCTTATTGAACAGCATCGCAAATAAACACGTACACTTTATGAAACGTTCCGCCCTCCTGACATTAATGCCTTATTGCTTCGGACTGGCCTTTATACTGGCTTCCTGCGGCAGTAAAAATGATGCCCCGCCGACACCGCCGCCAGCTTCGGTAGAGATAGATACGGTAAATGAAGGCCAGGCCTTTTACCATGAGGATTACCCTGCCACCATTACCGCGTTGAATGAAGTAGAATTGCGTCCGCAGGTATCGGGTTATATCACCGGTATTCATTTCAAGGACGGGCAGCATGTAAACCAGGGACAACTGTTGTACACCATAGACCAGCAGGCTTACCAGGCCAACGTAAGCCAGGCACAGGCTAATCTCGCCGTTGCCAAAGCCAATCTGAACAAGGCGCAGAAAGATGCCGACCGTTATATAGCCCTGGATAAAAAAGACGCCATTGCCAAGCAAGTGCTGGATCATGCCCTTGCCGACCTGGAAGGAGCCAGGATGCAGGTAAAGGCAGCAGAAGCCGGTGTGACCAATGTGCAGACCAGCCTTCGCTATTCCAATATAGTAGCGCCTTTCAGCGGCACTATCGGAATTTCCCTGGTAAAGCTGGGTGCTTCCGTATCGCCGGGCAGCACCTTATTGAATACCATCTCTACCGATGATCCGGTGGCTGCCGATTTCTTCCTGGATCAAAAAGAGCTGCCTGCATTTACGCTGTTACAAGGCAATGCCAATGCTGAAAAGGATTCCCTATTCACCTTGCAACTCGCCGACCAGACAGCTTATCAGTTTCCAGGGAAAGTGGCTTCTATCGACAGGGCGGTTGATGCCAATACCGGAACGATAAGGGTACGCCTGGCTTTTACCAACAGCGAGAAAAAATTACGCCCGGGCATGAGCGCTACCGTAAGGGTATTTCATAACAACGGCAGCAAGGCCATCCTGATCCCGCACAAAGCTGTTACCGAGCAAATGGGCGAATACTTTGTATATGTCGTAACCGACAGCAGCACTGTAACCCAGGCCAAGGTGAAGCTGGGTACTGCCATTAAAGACCAGGTGATCGTGAAGGAAGGATTGCAGGCCGGGCAGAAGATCGTAGTGGAAGGCTTGCAAAGGATAAAAGAAGGTGCTAAGATCCAGACCGGAGCACCGGCACAGGCAGGACCTGGCCAGGCCAAAAAGGGCTAAGCCGTTATATACCTAGTACTATTGCTGCTTCGCAGCCGCGAAGTACCCCAAACCAACAGATGCTTTTAATCGTGAGCGGTAATTGCCCCTTACGGAAAAATATTTCTACAAATGATCGCAGAAACTTTTATCAAGCGCCCGGTTACCGCCATTGTCATATCATTGGTTATTGTATTGGTGGGTGTTATTGCTATCCTCAACCTGCCTATAGGCCAATACCCCGAGATCACACCGCCTACTGTGCAGGTGTCCGGAGCCTTTACCGGCGCCGATGCCCAGACGGTAGAGCAGACGATGACCACTCCTATCGAAACACAGATCAATGGTACGCCCGGCATGACCTATATGTCGAGCACCAGTACCAGCGATGGCCGCAGTGCCATTACGGTCAACTTCGAACTGGGAACCGACATCAATGTGGCCACACTCGATGTGCAGAACCGTGTAAGTATCGCAGAGCCTACCCTACCCGAACAGGTAAAGCGGCTGGGTCTTACTACCCGTAAGCGTAACCCCAGTATCCTGATGCTGGTGGCTATGTATTCGCCCAAAGGGACGCATGACGTTACTTTCACCGATAACTATACCAATGTCTTTATTAAGGATGCCTTGCTGCGTGTAAAAGGTGTGGGCGATATCTTTACCCGCGCCGATGATTTCAGTATGCGTATCTGGCTCGATCCTTTAAAGATGGCGCAATTGGGCATGAGCACCACCGAAGTTACCGCCGCCTTGCAGGAGCAAAACCTGCAGATGGCTGCCGGTTCGGTAGGCGCCCCACCCCAGCAAAATTCACAGACTTTCGAATACACGGTATTTACCAACAGCCGGCTCAATACGACCAAGCAGTTTGAAGACATTATTGTGCGCAGCGATCCCAAACAGGGCAATATCGTTTACCTGAAAGATGTGGCCAGGGTACAGCTCGGCAAATTCTCTTATTCCAGCAACTCCTTCGTGGATGGCAAAAGAGCTTCTTACCTGCTGGTGTACCAGGCGCCGGGCAGCAATGCATTGGAAACTGCCAAAGGTATTACTGCCAAAATGGAAGAGTTGAAAAAGGCGTTTCCGAAAGACATCGATTATGTCGTTCCTTTCGAATCGGTATCTGTAGTACAAGTATCTATTTCGGAAGTGGTAGATACCCTGCTGGAAGCCCTGCTGCTCGTAACGCTGGTGGTATTCCTCTTCCTGCAAAGCTGGCGGGCGACATTGATCCCCGTACTGGCGATACCCGTATCTATCCTGGGTACCTTTATCTTCTTTATACCCTTGGGCTTTACCATCAATACGCTTACCATGTTCGGATTCGTGCTGGCCATCGGTATCGTAGTGGATGACGCCATCGTAGTGGTAGAGGCCGTGCAGCACTATATCGACCATGAACGGATTTCGGCCAAAGAGGCTACCCGTAAGGCTATGAAGGATATATCGGCGCCGGTAATTGCCATTGCCCTTATCCTGGCAGCGGTATTTGTTCCGGTGGGCTTTATCCCCGGTCTCGTAGGCCGGTTGTACCAGCAGTTTGCTATCACGATTGCCGTATCGGTGCTCATCTCCGCCTTTGTGGCCCTCACGCTCACACCGGCGCTGTGTTCACTGTTGCTCAAACCCAGTACGGTAAGAAAAGAGTCCAGCGGCCTCAACAAATTTTTCTATCATTTCAACGAATGGTTCCGGAAGATCAGCCTTAAATATACCATTGGTGTACGTAAAACCATCAAAGCCTCGCGTTATGCCCTCATCATCTTGCTGTGCATTATCGTGGGTACGGTATTCCTGTTCAAGGCCAAGCCTACCGGCTTTATCCCTACAGAAGACGAAGGCCGTCTGTTCGTTACCTACGAATTGCCCGATGCCTCTTCTACTTCCAGGAGTATTGCCGTGCTGGATACCGTAATGTCGATACTGAGCCATACCAAAGGCATCAAGCACTATGCCGGTCTGGGCGGGCTCAATGTTATCAACTTCTCAATGAAACCCAATGCCGGTACTGTATTTTCCCAACTGGAACCCTGGGACGAGCGTAAAGATAAATCGCTGCAGTTGCAAGGGATCATGGATACCCTCAATAAGAAATTTGCTTCGATCAAAGGAGCACGGGTACTGGTGATATCCCCGCCCCCGATTCCGGGCCTGGGCCAGACCGGTGGTTTTACCTTTGAGCTGCAGCAAAGATCCAGCACCGATGATGTCAAGCAATTTGAAAAAGTGGTAAACAACTTCCTGATGGAAGCCAACCAGCGCAAAGAGCTGAAGGGCGTGTTCTCCTTCTTTACCGCCAAAACACCGGCCTACCAGGTGAATGTAGATCGTGAGCAGGCCAAAAAGCTGGGCGTGAACATCGCCGATATTTACCAGACTTTACAAACCTTCCTGGGTAGCTCTTACATCAACGACTTTACGACTTACGGCCGTAACTTCCGCGTGGTGGCCCAGGCCGATGAAGCTTTCCGTGGCGACATCAAGGACCTATCCAAGTATTATGTCAAGAACAGCGCCGGTACTATGGTGCCGTTAAGTGCCCTCACTACGTATAAAGTAATCGAGAATGCCCCGGTACTGTCTCACTTTAATATCTTCAGGAATGCCGAGATCAATGGTAATGCCGCACCCGGTTACAGCAGCGGGCAAGCTATCCAAGCCCTGAAAGAAGTTGCCGACAAAGCGCTTCCCGATGGTTATGGCTATGAATTTGCAGGTATGACGAGGGAGGAATTGCTATCGGGCAACAGTACGGTAATCATTTTCTCTTTGTCTATCGTCTTCGTCTTCCTATTCCTGGCGGCCTTGTACGAAAGCTGGTCGATACCGTTCTCCGTATTGCTGGCGGTGCCCATCGGCGCTTTTGGTGCGATCCTTACCTTGTTCTTTATTCCCAAGCTTACCAATAACGTATATGCCCAGATCGGTCTCATTACCCTTATTGGCCTTGCAGCAAAGAATGCGATCCTGATCGTGGAATTTGCCAAAGAACGCGTAGACCACGGCATCGCCGTAGTACCGGCTACCCTGGATGCGGTCAAGCTACGTTTACGTCCCATCATTATGACTTCCATGGCCTTTATCCTGGGTATCCTGCCCCTGGTGTTCTCTTCGGGTGCTGGCGCTATTTCCAGGCAAACCATTGGTTATACTGTGTTGGGCGGTATGCTGGCCGCTACCCTGCTGGCGATCTTTATTGTACCTGTTTTATTCGTAGTCATTACCCGTATCGCCTACGGCAAAAAACTGGCAAAAGCCAAAGCAAACCAATTGTTCTACGATAGCGACGACGACAATAGTTAAATCTTGATATGGTAATAATGACAAGAGCGGCTCCCTGAGGCCGCTCTTGTCATTATCGTCCTTTCCTGGAAAACAGTGTCTTCCTGCGCTCTTATGTCGATATTCACTAAATTACAAGCGATCGTAAAACCCGCGATCAGCAAACTACTATGAAAATACCCTACGCGATCATCGGCGTTATATTAAGCGGCGGACTTTTTCTCAGCTCGGCAAGTTGCCAGGATAAGTCGGCAGTCAACGATAAACCAACCACCGTCGGTCTAAACGAACCGCAGCCAAAAGTGCATCAGGCAAAAGACAATCCATTTGAAGCTTTAAGGGATAAGGCATTTGCAGCAACTCCTGAACAACTGGGGCTTTCATTGCCTGCCGGCCAAACAGTTGTTTATGGCATCATAATGGACTGGGGAATGGATGGTGCGACGGCGACTACGGTTTCTTTTCAAACCGGCGATGCCAGCCTATATGTAAGCTCAGGCGGCGGTATTATTGGCGGTGGGCAGCATCAAAGTGTAAACGATGCAGCCAAACAATGGGTAGCCCTAGCCCAAACATTCCTGAACAAAGCGACCGGAACGAAAACAACGCCACTACCCGAAAAGGACGCAGTTAAGTTTTACTTATTGACCAACAAGGGTGTGTATGTCGGGCAGGAACAAATAAAAAACTTCGAGAATAATTCTTCTTCGTGGCTCGACCTGTTTAAAGAAGGGAACAAGGTATTAACCGCATTACGCGAAGTAAGTCCAGATTAGCTTTACCGGGCCCGGTGCGCCTCCTCTATGAACGAATTCCCGCAATACATCCGGGATTCGTTATAAACAACAGGAAATTTTCCCGCGGCCTGCATGGATTTGGTGTAGTTGCCTGCAAAGCAAATCACTTGCTTCTTCAGCACAAAGGCCGGCATGATGCCGGCCTTTGTGCTGAACTATTACAAATATAACTACGTAATGGCTTTATTGAATTTTCGCGTATTTCTCAGTGTACCGGGATGTTTTGGTAGTATCCTGCGGATTGATTCCGAGATAAGTAACCACGAACGTATCTATCGACGGATACGTAATATCACCAGCCAGGACATTTGTATGATTCGCATCATCCGGGTTGTTAAATATCGTCAGGTATTTATCGTCATTGGTCAAAGTATAACCGTATACCGTACTATCCGGGTCGGTAATAGCACATTTGGAAAGATTATCGTACAGGCTTACCCTGGTTTTAGTATTGAAAATGTAGAAATTGTCCTTCCTGCATCCGGGAAGCGGGGTGTACACATCTACAGGCGAAGAGGTAGGGTCTGAGACATCGGGTAGCCAGGTATACACTTTCAACTGCCACTTGCCGTCCATAACAAATGTCGTTTTGGATACATCAATCGGATCTTTATCCTCTTTTTTAACACAAGAAGCAAGAGCGGCGCTACAGGCAAGGGCTAGTATTAATTTCTTCATTTTTAAAGTAACAGTTTAACAGAACGGGAGTAAATGTAATAATTATTTTTATTTTCTCTTAATTTTTTCAACAAAAAAATGCTGTTGATATTAAGACAAAGCAATATCTCAAAGACCCTTAGTCATCCCTACTTTTTTTTGCTTGTTTTCTTCGTTTTCGTTCCGGCATCGCTTTCTTTTTGCTTTTTCCGGCCTTTCGCCTTTGCAGGTTCATCGGCAGCATAAGCAAAGTCAATCTGGCGTTTGGCCAGGCTGGTGGCTGCTACCTGGATACGTACCTTATCGCCTATACGGAACCGCTTACCGGTATGCATGCCTACCAGCGCATAGTCCGATTCCAGGAACGTGAATTCATCCAGGTCGGCAAGATCGGCAATGGATACCAGGCCCTCGCATTTATGCTCCACGGTTTCGGCCCAGAACCCGAAAGTAGAAACACCGCTGATCACGGCATCGAACACCTCTCCCACGAATTGCTGCATGTATTCTACCTGCTTGTATTTATTAGCACTGCGCTCGGCTTCCATAGCCTTCCGCTCCTGGTCGCTGCAATGGCGGCATTTTGCTTCCATTTTCTTATCGATCTTCACCTTTTCATCTATACATTGCTGTACGATACGGTGTACCATCACATCGGGATAACGGCGTATGGGCGACGTGAAATGGCAATAGCTTTCGAAGCCCAGGCCATAGTGCCCGATATTGTCCGTAGTATAAATGGCCTTGGCCATAGTGCGTATCCCCAGTTGTTCCAGCACATGTTGCTCCGGCTTGCCCTGTACATTAGCCAGCATCACATTAAACGACCGGGCAATCTGATCGGGATCGTTCAGGTTAAATTTATAACCGAAACGGGAAGCAAAAGCGGCAAAAACAGCCAACTTATCTTCGTTAGGCACATCGTGTACCCGGTAAGGGAAAGGAATAGCTACATTGTTTACCTTCCTTTTTTCCACGAAGCCGGCTACCGTTTTATTAGCCAGCAACATCAATTCTTCGATCAACTGGTGCGCCTCCTTGCTTTCTTTTACTTCGATACCGATAGGCGTTCCTTTTTCATCCAGTTTAAATCTTATTTCCTGTGAAGAGAAATTAATGGCGCCTTTCTTGAATCTTTCGGCGCGGAGCTTCTGGGAAATTTCGTTGAGCAGCAAGATCTCTTCCGCATGATCGCCCTGCCCTGTTTCGATCACCTGCTGTGCTTCTTCGTAGGTAAACCGCCTGTTGGAATGAATTACGGTTCGTCCTATCCAATATTGCTTCAGCTTGCCTTCCTTGTTGATCTGGAACATGGCCGAGAAGGTAAATTTATCTTCATTGGGCCTCAGCGAACACAGCACATTGGAAATATGCTCCGGCAGCATAGGCAGCACCCTGTCGGGCAGGTACACCGAGGTGGCCCGTTCGTAGGATTCCTTATCCAACTGGGTATCGGGTTCCACGTAATAGCTTACGTCGGCAATATGTACGCCCACTTCATAGTATCCACCTTTCAAAGGGCGGATGGAAATGGCATCATCAAAGTCTTTCGCATCGACAGGGTCGATAGTAAAGGTGAGTATGTTACGGCAATCCTTCCTTCTTTTGATTTCGGCGCTGTCCAGTATATCGGGGATACGGGCCGCTTCCTCCATGGCTTCATCGGAAAAATGGAGCGGGAAGCCGGCCTCGATCAGGATGCTTTTCATCGCGATCTCGTTCTCTCTTTCATTCGTCAGCAATTCCACTATTGCTCCTGTAGGGTTCTTGGCCCCGGGTTTCCATTCCACTATCCTGGCAATAGCCCGGTCACCTGTTTTACCGCCTTTAAGTGCTTGTCCGGGGATAAAAATATCGGTCCGCATTTTTTCGTTATCCGGCACCAGGAAAGCGAATTTATCGCTTACTTCCAGCCTGCCGCTGAACTCCGTTTGGGTTCTTTTAATGATCTCGGTGATCACGCCTTCCGGCCTTCCTTTGGACGATATCCGCCCGATCTTCACCTTTACTTCATCACCATTAAGCGCATTGAACATATCTTCGGGCCGGATCAATACATCCTGCTCCATTCCCAGTACTACAACAAATCCCATGCCGGCACGGGATATATCCAATCTACCCACCACTATTGTTTTACCACCTGCATCGGCCCTGGGCTTCTGCTTTTTGGGTATATGACGCTTATCTTTCTTTTTCGACATATTAAGTATCCGATTTAAAAACTATTTGCCCTGTTCCCGGGGCATAAAGGATAAAGGTACGTATTGCACAGGCAATATACCTGTAAATACTATAATAAAGTTGTTACAGGCAACGCTTTTGCCCCGTAATGGCAAGCCTTACGGCATGCCAACCGGAAGCGGCATTGCTGCCGGGAAAACAACATAAGCGGGAAAATGTTTCCCGGCATTTTTTATTTTAGCAAGAAAATAGAACCACAGAAGACAGATCAATACAATATCTTTTTACATTTGACCTGTCATAACCATCAATACAGCTTATGAAAATAGAAGAAGTCTTTAAGAACAACGAACATTGGGTCAGGGAAAAGCTGGCTGCCGATCCCGGCTATTTCGAAAAACTGGCTAAAGGGCAAGCTCCTGAATTGCTGTACATCGGTTGTTCCGACAGCAGGGTCACGGCGGAAGACATCATGGGTATCCAGCCCGGTGAAGCCTTTGTACACCGCAATATCGCCAACCTGGTCAATAACGTGGACCTTAGCGTAATGTCGGTACTGAATTACGCGGTAAGGCATTTAAAGGTAAACCACGTGGTCGTGTGCGGGCATTACAACTGCGGGGGCGTAAAGGCGGCCATGCAGCCTGCCGACATGGGTATCCTCAACCCCTGGCTCCGCAACATACGCGATGTGTACCGGCTCCACAAGGATGAGCTAAACGCGATAACCGATGAAGAACGCCGTTACGAAAGGCTGGTAGAGCTCAATGTACAGGAGCAATGCGTGAACCTGATCAAAACGGCCGCCGTACAGGAAGCTTATAAAGAAAGAGGCTTGAGGGTAATGGGCTGGGTATTCGATATCCGTACCGGCAAGCTGATCGATCTCAAGATCGACTTCGATAAGATATTGAAGGACATTATGGAGATCTATAACCTGTACTAAGATTCACCCGCTTACTGTCTGAACAGAAAATGGTACCCGGATACAAAAAACGGGCTGTCCCTGAAATAAGGACAGCCCGTTTTGTATTCTAGCGGGTAATGCTCTCTCCATTAACAGTACGGCGGACAAGTGGCGCAGCTCACACAGCTCGCTTTCACTGTAGCCAGCTCGCACTGCAAACCGATGGAAGTGCCGGGGCAAACGGTATTGCAGTTTGTATTACCAGAACCGCCTACGACCTGTTCCTGTCCATGTAAGGCAACAAGCTTATGCTTCTTCAGAGAAAGCTTTGACAAAGTCATTTTCTGTTTTTTCATAAAAAAAGAATTTCAATGGTTTTATGCCTACTCTGTTCCCGCTTTTCGGCTTCCGCGCAGTACAAAAGAAGGAAAGAACATCCCCTGCTGTTCTACAGAGTAAGCAACGGTAGGTAATTTGTAAGCAAAGGTCATTATGGGTAATTAACGGCAAGCGGGAATGCTCCGGAAGTACAGGAGCACATCATGGATAAGCTATACGGAGAGAGGAGCGGTATCCCGCTCCTCTTTTGCTCTTTAGCAACCCACTATTATTGCTTCATGAATTTGCCGTTATATACCTTATCGCCCGTTGTAATCCTGTAGAAATACAACCCTGTTGGCAATTGGCTCAGATCTGCACGGTGCACATTGATCCCTTCCGCCACAGGCTCATCTTTGGTCACTTGTTGTGCACGGCTTCCTTTGAGATCGTACAGGTCTATCGTCATCCGGCCTTCCTGTGCAACTGCTACTTTAAAGGTCACATCGGAAGTCGCGGGGTTAGGAAATACGGATGCGGTCATTTTTTCCGGGTCCGTTCCAGCAGGCCATTGCGCGCCGCCCTTTCTCAGCGAATTAGGGAAAAGCTGTATCACCTGGCTATTCGTTTGCGTGGTACATTCATTGCTTACCCTGATTACGATTTTGTATATATTTAAAGCAGGTGGATTATTATAAAAATGCATATAGTATGGGTTCGCTGGATTATCCCATAACAGATCGCCTAACCCTACTTCAAGAGCCATTGGGAACACCTCTTCCTGGCCCAGATAATTCATATTGATCCAGGTTCCGCCATTACCGGGATCATATTTGTAGGAAGTGATGCCAACATTATAATTACTGCTGCCCGTACCAGGATCGATGAGAAAAGTAGTAGAGACGGGACCGACAGGATTGGCATTGGATACATTAGTATGCTCCATCGGGAAATTATAACCAGTAGACCCTCCTGTGCAACTTTGTGGTGCTTCGCTGTAAACAAAAGTAGTATTGGCCGGAACAGTACAACCCTTGTACGTAAATCCACTTAGTGGACTTGGCCTTACTTTTACACTGGTCTTGAAGCTGATCCCGGCGGGAGGACCGGCCATATTAATGTACCCGGTCTGGGCAGCGGAAGCGACGCCGCAGGCATTCTGGACCGTCAGGATCACTTTGAAAAAACCGGTATGGCTTTGCAGCCAGGTACCATTCGTACCCGGCAGGTTCTTCAGATCGGTGGGAAAAGTGGAGAGAAAGCCGGAGTTGTAAACAGAGGTATAGGTGCCACAACTACTGGAGCTGGCTTGCAATTCAATTTTATAGCTGATAGCATCGACACTTTGATTGCTTAAGGTGGTCAAGTAGGCCGCACAATTGAACAAGTCCATCGGGATAGCACAATTCGAAGATACGGACAGGTTGTTGATCTTGAAAGCAGCAGTAGCGGCAGGAGCCGTGCTGGCGACATTGATCCTTACCTTGCGTTCGAGGGAGGAACAAGTTCCGTTATTGATCTGCAAGGTCACCAGGTAGTTGCCGGGGAAAGCAGCAAACCGGGTGGCTACAGCACCGCTATTCAGGTTGGTGCTGGCAGGAACTGTACCATTAACCCAGGCATAAGCAGCATTGGAAGAGTAACCGCCGGCCACGACTACCCCTGTAGGGCTGCACTCTTCAATCTTATAACGGTATTGGCCTACCGTACCGGTACCGGTATAATTCAGCCATATAGGCGCGCATGCATAGGTTTGCACAAAACTGGCTGTATTGCCGTTGATATTATAATCGACCAGGGGTAGCGGGTTCACGACATGCTCGACGGCCGTGCTGGTATAGGAAGATACGGTTTGTCCCGAGCAAGGCGTATAGCCCGGCGCCGTGCTCACGATAGCCCTGTAATAGCCTGACTGGGCCGCAGCCATGCTAAAATCGTAGTAACCACCCGTAGCGCCTGGCGAAGTAGGTCCCATAGCAGCAATAGTGCCCCAGGGATCGGATGCAGTAGCCCGGAATTGCAAAGTGATATTAGGCATTAAAAAAGTACAGGTCTGGTTATTGGAGAAACCCACCCGGATACCATCAGAGCCGCAATGTATGGAGGGGTTAGGGCCTACCATATTGGCGTGCCATTGAAATTGGGCAAAAAGCGGTGCTGAGCATAGCAGAGCAAGTGTAGTCAGCAATAGGATAATGTTTGTTTTTTTCATTTCAAGATTGTTTGGTGAAAAATAAATGCAGGCGCCTGACAACAAAGAAAACAAGATTGCTACCACCCTGCCGGGCAAAGTAGCGAACGGTAAGCATGCTGTAACTAACGGTCGTCTTTTGTAAGCAACGGTATATTTTGGGACAAAAGAGCTTAAAGCATGGATTTCTCCATGAGGTACAGTATATTCGGTATCAGTACCAACCAAACAACAACAACGACAACAATGAGGCTGCACTTCCGGCATTACCTGTGCCTGCTGCTGCTGTGGCAACCGGTATGCCTGTTGGCCCAATCCTGGTCCTTCCGGCAATACACCTCGGAACAAGGCTTGCCCAGCAGCGAGGTATATGATATCCTGCAGGACAGGAAAGGCTATATATGGGTAGCCACCGATAGAGGCGTTGCCCGTTTCGATGGCTATACTTTTGAATCCTTTACCACGGGCGAAGGACTTTCCAACAACGTGGTTTTCCGGCTCGCCGAGGGTCCCGATGGTAAAATATGGTTTGGGGAAATGCCGGGTACCCTGTCGTACTACCAAGGAGGGAAGATATACCCGGCCCCCGAAAATGCCGCGATCCGCAAACGCTTTGCCTTTACCAGCTTTCCCGTATCGATACTGCCCGGCAAAGATTATGTGGATGTGGGCTACGAGGGCTACGGCCTCTTCAGGCTGCAGCATGGGCAATTGCAGGACATTAACCCCAACTCAATGGCCAGGATCGTGCTGGAACGTACCGATGGCATGCTCTACGGCTCTACCAAAAAACCTGCCGGGCTTAGTGTTTACTACCAGGGCCGCACCCATAGCCTGACGTACGGCACCTGGTGCTGGGGCGACCAGATCAGGGCATTAAAGCGCTATAACGGGGACCTTATCGTTACATTTGCAGGCAGCGTCTGGATCATCAAGAAAAGCGGCCAGATCAAAAAATACGGGAACAGCCACCTGGCCGCTTTTTCAGAAACGCAGGATTCCTGCCTCTATGCCTTATCGGCAAAAGGCTTCTACCGCTATGGCCCCAACGAGGATTTTGTTCCGGACAATCGCCCCTTGCACCTGGATGCTTACAGGATCAATAAGGTGATCATGGACCGCGAGGGCGGCCTGTGGCTCGCTACCCTGAACAAGGGTGTACTGTATTGCCCGCACCCCGGTTTCAAGACTTATGAATTCGACGGAGAAACCTTGCGTAACGACAATCTTGTGTACAGCATATGCGGCGATTTTAAAAACAAGGTTTTTGTAGGACTGCAGAATGGTTCGGTCTATTACTTCAAACGAGGCAGGGAACCGGAACGTATCTTCTCTTCCTCGGAAAAAGGTGTAGGCCGTACCCATATTTTTTACGATACCCTCAACGACTACCTGCTGGCCAGTCAGACCAGGCTGCTGGACAATAAATACCGCGCAGAGATCCGGCACCGGCCCGTTCCTACCGGGAATGGCATTGTTCCCTATAAGCACGGCTATATTCACGGTGGTTACCGCACCTTTTTTTTTGTCACTCCCGGTAAAAAGAAAAATGGACATTGGCCCTTTACCGTCATCAGCCGGGATGAGCCTAAGCTGCAATGTCTTTTTCGCCTTAACGAAGACAGCATCTTTGGGGGTACCTTGTCGGGCTTGTGCTTATACAGCAAAGGCATACTCAGCCCTATGCTGCAAGGCACGCCTTATGCCAGGGAAAGGATCAACGATATCGAATGTATCGATCGCCGGCACCTGGCATTGGCTACCATTGGCAGGGGCTTGGTGCTTTACGATATGAGAACGGGAATACTCGACAGCATTACCCAGGACAAGGGACTCCTTTCCGACGTAGTCAACGATGTAGCCATAGCGCCCGACGGCACGCTGTGGCTGGCTACCAACAAAGGCTTGTCCCGGTTACGCAAGCAGGCGAACGGGCAGTATGCGATCCTTAATTACAACAACAATACGGGCCTGCCTGTAGTCGATCTTAAGAACGTTTACGCCGACAGCAGCACGGTATATATCGGTACGCATAACGGGCTTGTCCTGTTCGATCCGGCGAGCACTACACTCGACCACGACCCGGAGATATTGCTCCGGGCGGCGTATGTCAACGATCGCCCTGTAATGCCCGCAGCGCTTACAGGACTCAATTTCAGGCAAAACAACCTGCGGATCAGCTTCCTCTCTATTATTCCCAAGATGCAGGGACATGTGCTGTACCGCTACCAGCTTCAGGAAGAGAACGACGATCACTACTGGGTATATGTAAGAGAGCCGGAGCTTTTCCTTTCCTCGGTAGAACCCGGAAGCTATAAGCTGGTCATACAGGCCTGTAACAACACCGGGCAATGGAGCAAAGTGCCCCTGGTATTGCCGATATACATCACAGCCCCCTTCTGGAAAACAGGATGGTTTTTCAGTTGCTGCATCCTGGTAGCAGGCGGTATCGTTATCTTCCTTTACCGGCTTAAGCTGCGGCATATCAGGGAAAAGATCGGCAGCGAAAGACTGATGCTGGATTATCAGCAACAGGCTTTGATCAACCAGATCAACCCACATTTCCTGTTTAACTCCATGAACAGCATTCAGAAGTATATCCTGCGGGAAGATAAAGAGCGGGCGGTGTCTTTTGTGTCCAAGTTTGCCAAGCTCATGCGCCTGGGCCTGGAACAAAGCAGGGAAGCCTTTATCCCCCTTACGAAAGAGCTGGAGCTGCTGCAGGTATATATGCTGTTGGAAGGAGAACGTTTCGGTAAAAAGATAACCTACCGCCTGGAAATCCAGGAAGGATTGCGTGAACAGCATTTAATGATACCCCCTATGCTGATACAGCCTTTCATCGAAAATGCGATCAGGCATGGTATCCTTAATAAGCAAGGCAATGGGGAAGTAATACTGCGGTTATATTGCAAAATGCAATTGCTTTATTGCGAAGTGGAAGACGATGGTATAGGCCGGGAAAAAGCCATCAGGATCAAACAGGAACAAGGGCAATTGCACCAGTCTTTTGCCATAAGCATTAATACATCAAGACTGCAGCTCCTGGCGCAGTCGCTTAATAGTGTTTACTTTTTCGATGTGATCGATAAAACAGATGAAGCAGGAAATCCTTCGGGAACATTAGTCAAACTCGTCATTCCTTTCAAACATGAACATTAATTGTATTATCATCGACGACGAAGCCGATGCGATCGAAGTACTCGATCGTTTGCTCAGCCTCTATTGTCCCGGGTTAACTGTGGTCGCTTATTGCGCCACCATATTCGAAGGACTGAAAGCGATCAGGCAATACCAGCCCGACCTTGTATTCCTGGATATAGCTATGCCGGGCGGCACCGGTCTTGAGCTTGCCCGTGAGATAGATCCCTCGGCCACCAGGATCATCTTTACCACGGCTTACCCAAGCTATTCCCTCAATGCTATCAAGGTAAATGCTTTCGACTATCTGCTGAAGCCGGTAGACCCCGACGACCTGAAAAATGCCATTAATAGGTATAAGCAACTGTACGGGAAAGAACAATCGCAGCCTGCCACACCACACCTGGTAAAGCTAAGCGATAAAGACAGTACCTTATTCGTGGGGCCGGAGCAAATCATGTACGTAAAGGCGCTGGGTCGCTACTCCAATGTAACGCTTACCGATCAGCGCCTTTTTACCCTTACCCGTAATATCGGAGAGCTGGAAGAAGAACTACCTGCACGAACCTTTTTAAGACCGCATAAAAGTTATCTCGTCAACATTTCGGGTGTGGAGAAAATATCGAATAAGGATGGCGGGTTCCTGGTATTAAAGAACGGGATAGAGATCGAAATAGCCCGGCGCAAAAGGGTAGAGATCATCAGGCGGCTGAGCAGTGTCCAGTATTGAAACAGGACTGCTCCACGATACCCTACCCTATTACCCATAAAAAATCCCTGGCTGAAAGATCAACCAGGGATTTTTTATAGTTCCTATGACAGAGCGACCTTTTCAGGAGCGATCTGGATCAAGGACAATTTATTCTTCTTCGTCAAACTCCAGTACATCTTTGTTGGCCAGCAACAGTTCGTATTCTTCTTTAGAACCTACGATCATGTCGGTGTACTCGCGGATACCGGTACCTGCAGGTATCAGACCGCCGGTGATCACGTTTTCTTTCAAACCAAGCAGGTTATCGGATTTACCGGTAATGGCTGCAGTAGACAGTACTTTGGTAGTTTCCTGGAAGGAAGCCGCAGAGATCCAGCTTTGTGTACCCAGGGAAGCCTTGGTAATACCCAGCAGCAACGGAGAAGAGGTAGCCGGATTGGCATCGCGGTATTCCACTACTTTCTTATCGTTACGGCGCAGGGAGCTGTTTTCTTCACGGATCTCGCGCAGGGTAACGATCTGGCCGGGATGCAGTTTTTCTGAATCACCTGCTTCGATCACTACTTTCTTATCAAAAATCCAGTCGTTTTCCGTCATGAAGTCGTTCTTATCTACAGTATCATCTTCGAGGAAGCGGGTATCGCCCTGGTCGATAATCCTTACTTTACGCATCATCTGGCGTACGATTACCTCGATGTGCTTATCGTTGATCTTCACCCCTTGTAAACGGTAAACTTCCTGTATCTCATTTACCAGGTATTCCTGTACGGCATGTGGTCCTTTAATGGCCAGGATGTCGCTTGGCGTGGTAGAACCATCGGACAGGGAATTACCGGCTTTGATAAAGTCACCATCCTGCACCGTGATCTGGCGGGACAATGGCACCAGGTATTTCTTCACCATACCTTCTTTGGATTCTACCAGGATCTCGCGGTTACCACGTTTGATGTTACCGAAGCTTACTACACCATCGATCTCTGCTACTACAGCCGGGTTAGATGGGTTACGGGCTTCAAACAACTCAGTTACACGTGGCAGACCTCCCGTGATATCTCGGGAACGTCCCATTACACGTGGTATTTTCACCAGTACCTGTCCGCTTCTTACTTTCTCGCCTACGTTCACCACGATGTGGGAACCTACCGGTAAGTTGTATGTCTTGCTTTCTTTACCTTCAACAATGATCGAAGGTATCTTGGTTTTATCTTTAGTTTCGATAACCACTTTCTCACGGTGACCCGTTTGCTCATCGGCTTCCTCGCGGTAAGTAATACCTTCCAGAACGCTTTCAAAGTTTACAGCACCTTCGATTTCAGAAATGATAACGGCGTTGAACGGATCCCATGAACAGATCGGATCTCCTTTTTTCACCTTCTGACCATTTCTTACTTTCAGGGTAGAACCGTAAGGGATGTTGTTGGTGATCAGGAGGCGGTCGTTGTCCACATCCATGATCCTCATCTCACCGGTACGGCCGATAACCACATTCACTTCTTCACCTTCATCGTTAGTATGTTTGGTGGTACGCAGACCATCGAACTGAACGGTACCGTCAAATTTAGCCAGCAACTGGGATTCGATCGCAGTGGAGCTCGCAGTACCACCCACGTGGAAGGTACGGAGCGTAAGCTGTGTACCCGGCTCACCGATGGACTGTGCCGCGATGATACCTACCGCATCACCCTGCTGGGCCATATAACCTGTTGCCAGGTTTTTGCCATAGCACTTGGCGCAGCAACCGCGTTTGGATTCGCAGGTCAGTACCGAACGGATCTCTACGGTTTCGATACCCGCTTCTTCGATCGCGTTGGCAATGTCTTCGTCTATTTCCACACCGGCGTTGGCCAGCAATTCTTCGGTATGAGGATGGTAAATATCGTGCAGTGAAGTACGTCCGAGGATACGGTCAAACAATGGTTCAACGATCTCTTCGTTATCCTTCAGGGCAGAAGTAGCCAGTCCGCGCAGGGTACCGCAATCTTCTTCATTGATCACCACATCCTGGGCAACGTCCACCAGACGACGGGTAAGGTAACCCGCATCCGCTGTTTTCAATGCCGTATCCGCAAGACCTTTACGCGCACCGTGGGTAGAGATGAAGTACTCCAATACGCTCAGACCGTCCTTAAAGTTAGCCAGGATCGGGTTTTCGATGATCTCGGAACCGGAAGAACCACTACGGCGCGGTTTGGCCATCAGACCCCTTAAACCGGCGAGCTGTTTTACCTGCTGCTTACTACCACGGGCACCGGAATCAAGCATCATGTAAACAGAGTTGAACCCTTGTTTATCTGTTGCCATCTCCTGGATCAGCGTTTCCGTAACACGGGTATCCACGCGGGACCAGATATCAATGATCTGGTTGTAACGTTCGTTGTTCGTGATCAGACCCATGTTGTAGTTTTCCCAAACCTCGTCTACTTCCGCCTGCGCACCTTCTACCAGTCGTTCTTTTACTTCGGGGATAGTAAGGTCGTTGATGTTAAAGGACAAACCACCACGGAATGCCGTGCGGAAACCGAGGGTTTTGATATCATCCAGGAACTTAACAGTCTGCGGGATATTCGTATTTTTCAGGATGGCGCCGATGATCTCACGCAGCGACTTTTTGGTCAGCAGGGCGTTTACGAAACCATTGTCTTTAGGCACTACCTGGTTGAAGAGCACACGGCCTACAGTAGTCTCGATCAGTTTGGTTTCCAGTTGACCGTCTTTGTTACGGACAACGGCCCTTACCTTGATCCAGGCATGCAGGTCTACACGGCCTTCGTTATGAGCAATGGTTACTTCTTCAGCAGAGTAGAAGGCTTTACCTTCACCTTTGATGATCTCGTCGCCCATTGTTTTCTTACCCTTGGTCAAATAGTAGAGACCGAGTACCATGTCCTGTGAAGGCAGGGTGATCGGCGTACCGTTCTGCGGGTTAAGGATGTTGTGTGAAGCCAGCATCAACAGTTGGGCTTCCATGATTGCAGCGCTGCTCAAAGGCACGTGTACCGCCATCTGGTCACCATCGAAATCCGCGTTGAATGCAGAACATACCAACGGGTGAAGCTGGATCGCTTTACCTTCGATCATCCTGGGCTGGAAGGCCTGGATAGAAAGCCTGTGGAGCGTAGGGGCACGGTTAAGGAGTACCGGGTGTCCTTTCAACACATTTTCCAGGATATCCCAAACTACAGCTTCTTTACGTTCTACTAATTTCTTGGCGCTTTTCACGGTTTTTACAATACCCCTTTCGATCAGCTTACGGATGATGAACGGCTTGAACAGCTCCGCCGCCATGTCTTTAGGGATACCGCATTCGTGCAATTGCATTTCGGGTCCTACTACGATTACCGAACGGCCGGAGTAGTCCACACGTTTACCCAGCAAGTTCTGACGGAAACGGCCTTGCTTACCTTTCAGTACATCGGAAAGGGATTTCAGGGCGCGGCCACCTTCCGCTTTAACGGCATTGGATTTACGGGAGTTATCAAACAGGGAATCTACCGCTTCCTGGAGCATACGTTTTTCGTTACGTAAGATTACTTCAGGGGCTTTGATTTCCAAAAGTCTTTTCAGACGGTTGTTACGGATGATCACACGACGGTAAAGATCGTTCAGGTCGGAAGACGCAAAACGACCGCCATCCAATGGAACGAGGGGACGCAATTCCGGTGGAATAACCGGGATATACTGCATCACCATCCACTCAGGCTTGTTCTCTACACGGGTATTGGCATCGCGGAAGGCTTCTACTACACCCAGGCGTTTCAATGCTTCCTGCTTACGTTGCTGTGACGTTTCGTTCGCAGCGGCATTACGCAGGTCGTAAGATAACTGATCCAGGTTCAGACGGCTCAGCAGGTCCTGAACAGCCTCGGCGCCCATACGCGCGATGAACTTGTTCGGATCGTCGTCCGGCAGGAACTGGTTTTCTTTTGGCAAAGCATCCTGGATATCCAGGTACTCGTCTTCGGACAGCAGCGCCATGTAAGTGTCTTCGCTGTCTTTCATGTTGAGCTTCTGGCGGATCAGCTCTTCGGCTTCACCGGCCTGAACGATAACATAACGTTCGTAATAAACGATGCTTTCCAGTTTTTTGGAGCTGGAACCCAGGAGATAACCGATCTTGTTCGGCAAGCTCTTGAAGTACCAGATATGTACTACTGGTACCACCAGTTTCAGGTGGCCCATACGCTCACGGCGCACTTTCTTTTCTGTAACTTCTACACCACAACGATCGCACACGATACCCTTATAACGGATACGTTTATACTTTCCGCAATAGCATTCGTAATCCTTTACTGGTCCGAATATCTTTTCGCAGAAAAGACCATCACGTTCAGGTTTGTAAGTACGATAGTTGATGGTTTCAGGCTTCAGCACTTCACCGTAAGAACGGTCCAGTATGCCATCGGGAGAAGCCAGACTTATCGTTATTTTATCGAAACCGGATCTGGGACGGTTGTCTTTTTTAATTGCCATGTCAGCAAGGAAATTTTAAAAAGATTTTAAAAATATTTTTATCAGTTACAGGACGCAGACAGGCCGCGTCCTGTTTCAAAAAATCAGCTCTTAGCTCTTCTCCGCGTCGAAGGTCAGTTCAAGACCCAGGCCGCGCAGCTCATGCACCAATACGTTGAAGGATTCAGGGATACCGGCTTTAGGAATGTTATCGCCTTTAACGATAGATTCATAAGCTTTGGCACGACCCACGATATCATCCGATTTAATGGTCAGCAGCTCCTGCAGGATATTGGATGCACCGTATGCTTCGAGTGCCCACACCTCCATCTCACCAAAACGCTGGCCACCGAACTGGGCTTTACCACCCAATGGCTGTTGTGTGATGAGCGAGTATGGTCCGATCGAACGAGCGTGCATCTTATCGTCCACCATGTGGTGCAGCTTGATGATATAGATAATCCCTACGGTTGCTTTCTGGTGGAAGCGATCACCGGTTTCACCATCGTACAGGTAGGTGTGGCCGAAGGAAGGCAATCCTGCTTCAGAAATGTAATGTTTGATCTCATTACCGGAAGCACCATCAAAGATCGGTGTAGCAAAACGCAGACCCAGTTTCTCACCCGCCCATCCGAGGATGGTTTCGTAGATCTGGCCAAGGTTCATCCTGGAAGGTACGCCCAATGGGTTCAGTACGATATCCACCGGTGTTCCGTCTTCGAGGAACGGCATGTCTTCGGCACGTACGATCTTGGCAACGATACCCTTGTTACCGTGACGGCCAGCCATCTTATCCCCTACTTTCAGCTTACGCTTAACAGCCAGGTACACTTTAGCCAGCTTCAATACGCCGGTTGGCAATTCGTCACCGATAGACAGGTTGAACTTCTCGCGTTTGTAACGGCCCAGTTCTTCGTTGTATTTAATGTTGTAGTTGTGCAGCAACTGATTTACCAAACCATCTGTTTCTTCTTCACCGGTCCAGCCCAAAGGATGTACGTTCTGGTAATCTACAGAGTTCAGCACTTTGGAAGAGAACTTACCGCCTTTGCTGATCACCGGTTCGCCATAAGAATTGGTTACTCCGGCAGAAGCTTTATCGGCCAGCAGTACGAACAGTTTTTCCAGCAACAGTTTCTTGATCTCTTCTACATTCTGCGTATGTACTTTTTCTATTTTCTCCAGCTCACCTTTCTCTTTCACTTTAGCGTTCTTATCTTTCTTGGCACGTTGGAACAACTGCTTGTCGATAATCACACCTTCTACGGATGGAGAAGCTTTCAGGGAAGCATCTTTTGCATCGCCTGCTTTATCACCAAAGATCGCACGCAACAGCTTTTCTTCCGGCGTAGGATCGCTTTCGCCTTTCGGAGTGATCTTACCGATCAGGATATCGCCTTCTTTAACGTGAGCGCCGATACGGATGATACCGTTCTCGTCCAGGTCTTTAGTGGCTTCTTCCGAAATGTTCGGGATGTCGGCAGTCAGTTCTTCTTCACCCAATTTGGTATCCCTTACTTCCAGCTCGTATTCATCAATGTGTACAGAGGTAAACAAATCTTCTCTTACCACTTTTTCATTGATCACGATCGCATCCTCGAAGTTGTAACCTTTCCAGGGCATGAACGCCACTTTCAGGTTACGGCCCAGTGCCAGCTCACCGTTCTGCGTAGCATAACCTTGGGTCAGGAAATCGCCTTCTACTACTTTCTGACCTTTTCTAACCGCAGGACTCAGGTTGATGCTGGTACTTTGGTTGGTCTTTTTGTATTTGGTCAGCTTGTATACTTTCAGGTCGTCTTCAAAAGAAACCAGGCGTTGTTTTTCGCTGCGGTCGTAACGAACATGAATTTCGTTGGCATCCACATATTCTACCACGCCTTTACCTTCGGCATGAATCTGGATACGGGCATCGCGGGCCGCTTTGGCTTCCAGGCCGGTACCTACGATAGGCGCCTGCGGACGGATAAGCGGTACTGCCTGACGTTGCATGTTCGATCCCATCAAAGCACGGTTGGCATCATCATGCTCCAGGAAGGGGATCAGGGATGCAGACAGACCAACGATCTGGTTGGGCGCCACGTCCATGTATTCCACTTCTTCACGCTCCAGGATCGGGAAGTCACCTGTTTCGCGGGATTTGATCTTATCTTCTATAAACGTACCTTTTTCATCCAAAGGAACGTTTGCCTGTGCAATTTTTTTATCGTCTTCTTCTTCAGCACTCAGGTAGTATTCGTGTTTCAGATCTACCTTACCATCTTTTACTTTACGATAAGGCGTTTCGATAAAGCCCATATCGTTGATCTTGGCGTGTACGCAAAGTGTGGAGATCAGACCGATGTTCGGTCCTTCCGGCGTTTCGATCGTACACAGACGGCCATAGTGGGAGTAGTGAACGTCACGCACCTCAAAGCCTGCACGCTCACGGCTCAAACCACCTGGTCCGAGTGCAGAGATACGACGCTTGTGCGTGATCTCCGACAGGGGGTTGGTCTGATCCAGGAACTGGGACAATTGTGAGGTACCGAAGAAAGAGTTGATCACGGAGCTCAGGGTACGGGCGTTGATCAGGTCGATCGGCGTAAACACCTCGTTGTCCCTTACGTTCATACGCTCGCGGATGGTACGGGCCATACGGCTCAGACCAACACCGAACTGGGCATACAATTGCTCGCCCACAGTACGCACACGACGGTTGCTCAGGTGATCGATATCGTCGATCTCCGCTTTACCATTCGACAAACGTACCAGGTACTTGATGATCGCGATGATATCTTCTTTAGAAAGAACTTTCTTATCGTTACTGAGGTCCAGCTCCAGCTTGCGGTTGATCTTGTAACGGCCTACTTCGCCCAGATCGTAACGTTTATCGGAGAAGAACAGTTTTTCAATGATACCGCGGGCTGTCTCATCATCCGGAGCATCGCTGCCGCGCAACTGGCGGTAGATATGCTGTACGGCTTCCAGCTCGGAGTTGGAAGTATCCTTGTTCAAAGTGTTGTAGATGATAGAATAATCACCGCTCAATTCTTCTTTCTGGATATAGATGGAATCGGCGCCCATTTCTATAATGGTATCCAGGTGATCGGCGCTCAGTACGCTGTCCCTTTCCAGGATCACTTCATTACGCTCGATAGACACTACTTCACCGGTATCCTCATCCACGAAGTCTTCGGTCCAGCTACGCAATACGCGTTCAGCCAGGCGGCGGCCGATATTGGCCTCCAGCGATTTACGATCGGCCTTTACTTCATCGGCCATACCGAAGAGGTTCAGGATATCCTTATCATTTTCATATCCGATAGAACGGAGCAAGGTAGTAACCGGGAATTTCTTCTTACGGTCGATATACGCATACATCACGTTGTTGATATCGGTAGCAAACTCCATCCAGGCTCCTTTGAAAGGAATCACACGGGCAGAGTAAATTTTAGTTCCGTTGGGGTGGGTACTTTGACCAAAGAATACACCGGGTGAACGGTGCAACTGAGATACCACTACACGCTCGGCACCATTGATCACGAAAGTACCGCGGGGCGTCATGTACGGGATATTTCCCAGGAACACATCCTGAACGATCGTTTCGAAGTCAACGTGCTCTTCATCATTACAGCTCAGACGCAGCTTGGCTTTCAGGGGTACAGAATAGGTCAGGCCACGCTCCATACACTCCTCGATGGTGTAGCGGGGCGGGTCGATAAAGTAGTCGAGAAATTCCAGAACGAAGATGTTGCGGGTATCCGTAATCGGAAAGTTTTCCTTGAATACGCGGAACAGTCCCTCTACGTCACGCTTATCGGGCGTGGTTTCGAGCTGGAAGAAATCCTGAAATGACTGGAGCTGAATGGCCAACAGATCAGGAGTGTCCGCTACATCATGGATTTTAGCGAAGTTCACACGGCCTGATTGTGTGCGTTTTGTTACGTTAGACATAGTATTTTACACCGATTATTTGTAAAAAACAAAATAATCCCACCCCAAAAAGTAGGTACTTTTCGAGATAGGTTTAGCAATAAATTTTAAAAAATCCGGACCAAAAGAGTTTTTGCACGTACGTTTTTCCCGATTAAGGGACAGCAAAATTAAGAAAGTTATTTCTAATGAACAAATTTTCTCAACTTAAAACCAGATTTTGCAAATTTAACTTTTAATTTAATAAAATTTAGGTTAACATTTAGTTATTTACACTAAAATACATGCAATAAATTGTTAAAATTCTATCAAAGTAAAGAAACGCATACCCTTTATTGCACCTCCCCCGAATTAACAGTTCTATAAAAATCCCCCTTTTCCGGGTAGATATCCATTTAAGAAATCACCTTTATTTGCCTCATCAATTATTGTTTCACCTCCTAAAACGTTCGGACACAACATGATGACCCGATCATTGCTTATGCTTACGCTTTTGAGCCTTAGCGGCAACGCGCTGCTGGCACAGAAGCCCGCCAATTTTTACACCTCCAGACTCGACAATGGCCTGGAAATACTGGTGGTAGAAGATCACTCCGTACCCCTGGTAACCGTAGAAATCACCACCAAAAACGGCTCTTACACCGAAACGCCCGAATTCAACGGGCTCAGCCACTTGTACGAGCACATGTTTTTTAAAGCCAATAAAGATTATCCCAGCCAGGAAAAATATATGGCCCGCGTACGCGAGCTCGGCATTTCGTTTAACGGTACCACCTCCGACGAAAGGGTAAATTACTATTTCACCCTCCCCAAAACCAACCTGGACCAGGGTATTGCCTTTATGAACTCGGCCATACGCTACCCTTTGTTCCTGGCCGAGGAAATGAAAAAAGAGAACGTGGTGGTTGACGGCGAGTTCCAGCGCAACGAATCCAACCCCTTCTTCCCCCTGATCGATGCCATGGCGCATTCGCTCTGGGGCGACCTGTACAGCCGCAAAAATACCATCGGCGATCATGCCATCATTAATTCGGCCACACCCGAAAAGATGAAAACCATCAAGGATAAATATTACTGGCCCAACAACTCGATGCTGATCGTATCCGGCGATGTCAACCATGAAGAAGTAATGGCCAAGGCACGGAAAACGTTTACCGACTGGAAGCCTTCCGGTTTTGATCCTTTCGAAAAATGGAAGATCCCCGAGTTCAAACCGCTGACCAAGAAAGACTATTTCATTACCGAATCGCCTATTGCCCCGGTACCGATGATGCTTTTCTCCTGGCATGGCCCCGATACCCGGAGCGGCCGTTATGATACCCATGTAGCCGACGTTTTTTCCTATATCCTGTCCCAGAATTCGTCCCGGTTCCAGAAAGACCTTGTGGACGCAGGCCTGGCGCTCGATGCCGGCGTAAGCTACAGCACGCTGAAGTATACCGGACCGATAACGGTGCAGGTGGTACCTAATCCCGAAAAGGTAGCGGAATGCCTGGCCGAAGTAAAAAAACAGATCAGCTTATGGGATACCGACGATTACATTACCGATGAACAACTGGAAACAGCTAAACGCCAACTGGAGATACAAACGCTGCAACAGCGCGATATTACCAGCGAGCTGTCCCACACGATAGCCTACTGGTGGTGCAGCGCCGACATGGATTTTATGTACAACTATGTGCCTACACTTAAAAAAGTAAGCCGTGCCGACATTAAAAACTATGTAGCGAAATATATTAAGGATAAAAACTACAGCGCCGGCCTGCTGATCAATACCAAGGATAAAGATCAGTTGAACCCCGCCTCTTTCTGGAAACCTTAATCACCCCGAATCATTTACTTCCAAAAAATTCAATCATGAAGTTCAAAATATGTTTAGCGTTTGCAGGCCTGGCTTTACTGGGTAGTACCGGCTATGCGCAAACCACGGAATTCGATATCAACGGCCTTAAGGTCATTTTCAAGCATTCTGATAAATATTCGGTAAGCGCCGTTATGTTTTTCAAAGGCGGCACCAGCAATTATACCGAGGCGCAGCAGGGCATCGAAGACCTGGCACTGCATGCAGCGGCAGCCTGCGGCACCAAAGAAATGAGCAAAGACCAGTTCCGCGACCTGGCCGACAAGTACAGCATCGGCGTAGGCGGCAGCGCTTCGTACGACTATGGCAGCATAAGCCTGTCCTGCGTAAAGCCTTATTTCAACGAGGGCTGGCACTTGTTCAGCCAGGCGATCCTTAGCCCGGTATTCGACGAGAAAGAACTGGCCAATACCCGCCAGCAACTGATCTCGGGCATCCGTCAGAAGGAAGGCAATCCCGATGCCATGCTGTTCCGTAAGGGATACGACAATGCTTTTGCCGGCAGCCGTTATGCTTATCGCCCGGGAGGTACTGCAGAGCTCATGGCCAAATTCAGCAAGGAAGAGGTAAGCAATTACTACTACAAAACCCTGCTCAACAAGAACAGAATGCTGCTGGTTGTTGTGGGCGATCTGGATATCAATAACCTCAAACAACAGCTCACAGCCAGCTTTGGCCAGTTGCCAGGCGCACCGGTACAACTGCCCGTCCCCGAAGAGACCCGGTTCGGCCAGAATAATCTTATAATAGAAAACCGCCCGCTGGCCACCAATTACATTTTAGGGATCATGGGTGGCCCCGCAGCCAGCGATGTCAAAAACAGCTATGCCAATAGCCTTGCCTACCAGATCCTTTCGGAGCATCTTTTCGAGGAAATAAGGACCAAAAGGAATTTATCTTATGCGCCAAGCGCCTCGGCCGACGGCTCTTTCAAGCCCAACTCCCATATCTATGTCACTACCACCAAACCCAAAGAAGCTATAGAAGTAATGGTAAATGAGGTGAAAAGATTGCGCAACAATGGCTTTACGCCTACCGACCTGCGTGATGCCAAAGCCCAGTTCACCACCTACTACTATATGAGCAAGCAATCTACTGCTGCCATGGCCTCTATGCTGGGCGTTGCCGAGCTGAAACACAGTTGGAAAACGGGAGAAACCATGTTGCAGGACCTGCAGGCGGTGCAACTGAAGGACGTTCAAAAAGTATTCAATACCTATAGCGACGGCATCCGCTGGACTTACCTGGGCAATGAAGAACAGGCAGATAAAGCTGCATTTGAGAAAACGGTAAAAACAGCACCGTCAGCACCTGATGCCTCCAAAATGAAAGTGACCCCTAAGAAAGATTGATCCCGGACACAATACAACCCGGAAAGCATATGCATCAAAAAACACGGCGACCCAAAAGGGTCGCCGTGTTCTATTTATTAAAGTCATTTTCCAAAGCTATTATTGCCCGGGATCGTCCATCGCCTGCTTCACACGGATATCCACGTTATCGCCTTCCTGCATCTTGTTGGGCTCGTTGAATTCGTTGAAGGCCTCGGGCTGCTGCATATAGATCACCGCGGTAGCCGTATCGCTTATCGTACCGTCGAATACGGCCGAATAGTTGAGGTTGCTGCCGCTGAGTACAGCTATGGCTTCCGGATAAGTCATGCCGCTCAGATCGGGCACATTCACCTGCTTATTGCCCAGACCATCGCCGATCACCAGGGATATTTTACTGCCCTGGGGCAAGGTCGTATTCGGGGCTATCTCCTGGCCGTTCCACAGTTGGCTTAATACGGCGCCTTGTGCCATATCCGGCTTCATGATGGTATCGCCCAGGATCAGCTTGTTGCTTTTCAGCAACATTTCCGCGCTCCGGTACGACATATTGATCAGGTTAGGCATCCGCGTATCCGGCGGGCTCAGCTTATTCACGATCAGGAAAATGGTACGTCCCTGCTTTACGGTAGTTCCTCCTTCCGGTTGCTGATCCAGGATCATCAGGGGTTTCTGATCGGGGCTGTAGGTCGAATCGATTTCGATCTCGAAACCGGCTTTTTCCAATATGGCAACAGATTCTTTCAGGTTTTTGCCCTTGAGCAATGGTACCGATATTTCTTTGCCATGACCGGTGATCCAGCCCAGCGATGCAAAAAACAGCCAGTATATTCCTATACAGATCAGGGCGATGATAACAATGGTTCCGCCTAGGCTCTTATAAAAGGGTTTTGACATTTCGTATTTATTTTCTCACCGGATTCCCTTTCAGGATAATGAATATTCCAGGTGATAACAGGGACAAAACCGGCATAAATCCGGCAGCTCAAATAATTAATTTGCCAGGATCTCCTGCAGCAAGTTACCATAAAACGATTGCAGATCCATACCTGCCGCTCTTACCTGTTGCGGTACGATGCTGTTTTCGCTCTGGCCGGGCATCGTATTTACTTCCAGGAAGAAAAGGTCGTTGGTCTTCTTGTCCAGGATAAAGTCCATACGTACAATGCCCCTGCAATTCAGGTGCTGGTATATGCCTTCGGCCTTACGGTTCAGCTGCATCAGCACATCGTGATCGATAGGTGCAGGCGTGATCTCATTGGTAACTCCGGGCGTATATTTGGCTTCATAATCAAAGAAATCGTTTTTGCTCACGATCTCGGTAGGCGGCAAAGTGTGGATCTTTCCTTTAAGGGCATACACGCCTATGGTCAGCTCCCGGCCTTCGATGAACTCTTCAATCAGCACCTGGTTATCTTCGGCAAATGCCTTGTCAATAGCGGTCATCAATTGTTCCGGGCTCACTACCTTGCTTACGCCAAGGCTGGAACCGCTTTCGTTTGGCTTTACAAAAACGGGCAATTTGAGGCTTTCCATAATAGCGCCCAGCGAATAAGGCTGGTTCTTATACAGTACCACAGAATTGGCAATATGCACGATATGATAATCCTTCAGCACTTTATTGCAGAAGCTTTTATTGAACGTAAGTGCCGATACGATGGCATTACAGGTGGTATAACGCAAGCCGATCATATCGAAATAACCCTGAAGGCGGCCATCCTCTCCAGGAGAACCGTGTACAGCAATAAAAGCCGCATCGAAGGTGATCTTCTGCCCTTCCAGGCCCAGGGAAAAATCGTTTTTATCTACCTGTATTTTTGCACCGGAAGCCGTCTCGTGGTACCACTCTTCCCGGTTGATAATGATCTTATAAACATCGTATACAGAACTGTCCAGGTTCTTTTCGATCGTTTTGGCAGTGCCTAAGGATATAATGTATTCACCGGAATAACCACCGGCAACCAATGCAATTTTTTTCTTCATAATGAATATGGTGCAACTAAAAGAGGATCAAAGGTAAATAATGCAACATGGATTATGAATTCCTTTTTTTGCCAGGGTTAAAAATTAACAAAGCGTCATTTGCTCGGACTGCCCTGCAAACAGCAGGCAGGATCATAAAAAATCCTGCCTGCTGTATTCTTTTGTTTCTTTAAGCACTATCGTTCTTCTTTTTTACCAGTCCAGAGTCTCCTTTTCCTTGGCCTTCTTTTCCCGGAGTATTTTGGCGCTCACCACGATACCCGCTTCGTAAAGCAGCACCAGGGGTATGGCCACCAGGAAAATGCTGAACCAGTCGGGAGGGGTGATCACCGCCGCCAGCACCATAATGATCACGATAGCGATACGGCGCTGGTCGCGCATAAGTTTAGGCGTAAGAATACCTATCCTGGACAGGAAATAAACGATGATAGGTAACTCGAAAACGATACCTAGCCCCAGGATCAGGTCGCTCATGGTATCATAATAGTTGTCGATAGTAATGATATTCTCAAACTGCGGGCTTAACTGATAACCTGCAAAAAAGTTGATGGTAAAGGGTGCGATCAGGAAATAAGCAAAGGCTACACCCAGGAAAAACAGGGAAGAGGACCAAAAGACGATACCCCGCGCATACTTAAGCTCCGATGGCTTTAAGGCAGGCTTTATAAATTTCCAGAATTCCCAGAACACATAAGGAAAAGCCAGGATGAAGCCGAGCATAAAGGAAATAGAGAAGCTCATCATGAACTGGCCGGAAAGCTGGTTGTTCTGGAACCGCAACTTTACATCGGACAGGCATAGCGCATCGACATGAATCATTTTCCCAAGATCGCACAGGAGCCGGTAAGAAACGAAGTCGCTATTGGTAGGCCCCATGATAATATGCTCAAAAATCCACTCCACATTAAAGAAAACAACGATAGCGCAAATAATAATGGCTACCAAAGCCCTTACCAGGTGCCAACGCAAGGCTTCAATGTGATCGGTAAAGCCCATCTCTGCATTGGGATTGCCGCCACTGCGTTTCGCTAAAAATTTATCAAGAATACTCAAGGAAATATTGCGGTTTGGAATTTTGGTAAAACGGGAACGCTCCTAAATTTTCTCTACCCTGCGCTCATGGCGCCCACCTTCGAAAGGGGTAGACAGGAACAATTCCGTCATTCTTTGCGCCACATCGTAAGCCACAAAACGCTCCGGCATACAAAGCACATTGGCATTGTTGTGCTGGCGCGCCAGCGTAGCCAGCTCCTCGTTCCAGCACAAAGCGGCACGGATACCTTTATGTTTATTGGCAGTCATGCATACGCCGTTGCCGCTACCGCAGATAAGGATACCGGCTGCCGCCCTGCCCTCTTCCACCATGGTCGCCACCGGGTGGGCGTAATCGGGATAGTCGGTCGATTCGGTAGAATAAGTTCCTTTATCTTCTACGGTCCAGCCCTGGGCGCTGAGCCAGACTTTCAATTGCTCTTTGTAATGAAATCCGGCATGGTCGCTGCCGATAGCCAGGGGTAATGAATTGTTGAAGGTAGCTTGCATAAGAGGACAAAGTTAAGCTAATAGGTTAATCGGTTCGTAAGTGATTGGTTAAAACAAGTGATAACCGTTTATTTTTTAAAATCAATTGAGTTTAAAAAACGCTGGCAGATCTCATTTTGGGTTTTGTTATTATAATATACGGACAACATGTATAATTCAGTTTGGACCGGAATAAACATAGTTTTTAACGAAATATCAAAATCGCGGAATATTACTTCTACCTCCACCACTTCCCTGTTTTTCAACAACCGCTTTTTAGCAGGTAGAATGGTGTAGTTATCTACATCAATGTTCGGAATCGATGGATCACTTCTTTCATTATATGAAAATAATCCGGCATAATCAGACTTGCTATCGAATGTTTTGAATAATTCGGCCAATTCCTGCTCTGTTTTCCCCTTTACTACCGTTAAAGAATAGAATTCAATTTCACTTTTTTGCCGCCAGGGGAACATTGTCCAATAACTGGAAAGGGAACCCGGCACTGTCATTGAATCAAAAATATGGCTGGGAAAATCAAAGGTAATTAACAGATCTGCCAAATCAATTTTCCTCCAGTTATACTTATTCCTGGAAAATTTATAACCAACAATCCCTCCCTTTTCATAAAAAACAGAATAAATATATTTACCGTCAAGATCATTGTAATACTTCCATTCACCGTCTTCTTCGCCTTCTTTTATCTGACCTTTATAGTCGATATTTCCATTCTCAAACCAACAAATAGTTTCGCCTATCTGTACATCATTTTCCCAATGATTTTCTTTTCTCTTTTTCCCATTTTCATAGTAGACGTAGGAAACGCCTTGCATTTTACCGTCCTTCTTAGTACCCTTAATCTTTATTTGTCCATTGGGATGATAAAATACGACATCTTCGGTTTTAGCCGGTTCCTGCCCGTTAGATTGCAGCGTAGCAGCAATTAATATACTACAGATACACACAAAAATTTTTCTACAGCTATGTAAAAAATGGCTGAATCTCATTATAGTCCCTTATTTACGTTTACAATTTGCCTGAAATAATTTTCCAGCTTCAGGGCGATCACATCCCAGTCAAATTGCTGGTAGATCACCTTTTTACCGGCCTCTCCTACCTTACGCCGCTGCGCTTCCGATTGCAGCAAATCAATGCAGGCTGCGGCAAAAGCTTCCGTTTCCATAGCCAGCATTACGCCTTCGCCCGAAACAATATTGAGGCCGTTGAAGCCAATATTCCGGCTGACGACGGGTACGCCCATCGCCATAGCTTCCAATACCTTGTTCTGTGTGCCTGCCCCAAAGCGCAAAGGGGCCACCACCACGGATGCTGCCGCATAATATGCTGCCAGGTCCTTCACAAAACCGGTCACCGTGATGTTCTCGTCGGCCAGGGCTTTCACTTTGGCAACCGGCCGTTGCCCTGCAATCACAAACCGGGCATCCGGTACGGCTTGCCTAATCAGGGGAAAAATCTCCGTGGCAAAATAAATGACGGCATCCACATTGGGCGCGTAATCCATATTGCCGGTAAACAATAGGGTCTTGTTCCCCGAATAATCGTGGTCCGTATTACCCCGGAACGTTTCCAGGTCTACCCCATTGGGTAGCAGGGATACATTGCCGATGCCCCGTTCCCGGCTCAGGTATTCCCGGTCTTCGGGTGAGCATACCAACGACAGGTCATACTGCTCGAGGATCGCTTCGTAGGCATACACCCTCTTTTGCTCCAGGCGGGTAAATAGCTTCAACGGTCCTTTACTGGAATCGATCCTTCTTTTCCAGTAGAGAGAGTAAGCATCGGGCAGGTCCAGGATGCGGGGCACATCCGGTTCCTCCGCCCAGTATTGTGCCATGCGTAAGTGCTGCACGTGTACAGCATCGTACTGGTGCTGCTGCTTCAGCTGCGCTATTTTAGCTGCCATCGCCCTCGAGCGGAAATACCTCACCTGGAAAGGCTCCTTATGAAAAAAGGCAAATAAGCTATGCCAATACGATTGTATGCGGCTTAGCGGCACCAGGTGTATTTCGGTAAATATTTTCCGGAGCTCGGGCAGGTATTGTACATCGTTTTTGTCCTGGAGAAAGGTTACCAGGTGCAGTTCATGCTTTTCAGCCAGCCGTCTGGCCAGGTGATATATCTTCAGCTTGTCGCCGCGGTAAGGCGGGTAGGGAAAACGATTTGCAGTAAAAAGAATTTTCATTGATCCGGCTGCAAATATCATTCCTTTTAGGGAAAAAGCGGCAGTTCTGCCCGACAATCGCAAACAATAAAGGGCAAAGGCCCGGAATTAACAAGCTATACGATCAGGTTTCTTGATGTACAGGGGCTTATTTCCCAAGGATCAGCTATATTTGACAATACACCGCCAGGAGGGCCTTACTGTACCCGGACGGCGCGTACTGGTAAATAACCACGGAACTCCAAACAAATACATGCGTAAACCGTATATACCTATCCTGGCTTTCGCTTTATTATTACTGCTCTGCATGCCCTTACCCCTGGAAATGGCTACCTCAGTAGTACCGGGTTGGCATACTACCGTTTTTGCCCCGCAGGTTATCCCTACCATTATTATTTCCCTGATATTGCTGATCGTCTTATTTACCTACTGGAGGCTGTCCCGTAAAGCAAGCCGGATAAGTATCCTCGTGTTTGCAGCTCATTTTTTACTAACGCTGCCCCTGGTATTCTATTCCAAGCTCTTTGTCTTCCTGCTGCCGATAGGTATCGATGCCTCCGATACAACAGTATTGGCGGAGCGCTTACGGCTATTGAGCTATGCCGGGTTGATTGCCGGCTTATTGTTCATTGCCGGCCAGGTATTATTTGCCATCTATGCCTATAAAATCCTGAAGAAATCATAAGACAACCACACCCTCTCCTGCAACGGTACACAAAATACTTTTTATCTTAGCATACATGGATCCTTACAAAATAACCTTTGAGACTTATGGCAAAGTAGCACAGGTCTACAACGACAAGTTCATGGATATGGACCTGTACAATGATACATACGATCAGTTTTGCACCCTGATCGCCAGGCCGGGAGCCCGTATCCTGGAATTGGCCTGTGGGCCGGGCAATATAACCCGCTACCTGGCGACGAAGAGACCTGACTTTAACATTGAAGCCACGGATATAGTACCCCAAATGCTGGAGCTGGCCAAAGCCAATGTGCCTGCCGCCCGGTTTCGACTGATGGATTGCCGGGAAATAGACCAGTTGCCACCCGGTTTCGATGGCATCATTTGTGGTTTCGGACTACCTTACTTGTCCAAAGATGACGTTGCCAAGCTGATCCGGGATTGTGCTTTCTTGCTGAACAATGAAGGCGTTCTGTATTTCAGTTTTGTACCCGGCGACGATAGCCAGTCCGGCTACCAGACGGGCGGCGGCAATACCATCTATTTTCATTATCACCAGGAAGATCACCTGAAAGCGCTACTGGAAATGCATCAGTTTGAATTGGTGGAAACGAAAAAGGTAGACTACCCGGGAAAAGAAGGCAGCACCCAGGTACATGCCATTTTTATTGCCAGGAAAACGAACAAGAGAACAAAACCCTGACACTTTAATCAATATCCTTCTAACCATGAAAAAAACATCCGCCTTATTACTACTTATCCTTCTTTTAGTCAGTCGCTCAGAGGCCACTACCTGGGACGAGCCTTGGGCCGACGATGTACTGGCCAAGGCATCATCCTTTGTGCTGGCTAAAGTGACCAGCAATGATGAAGCCAAAGGCATTACCATTCATGTACTCAAAACACTCGGTGGACAGGAATTAAAAGGAGAATTGCTGGTCAATGATTTCTACCTTCTAAATCTTTGCAGCTCTTCCGGGCATGGTGTAGAATTTCAAATCGCACCAACAGACAGTTGCTATTTTTTTCTTAGCCGGAATAAGGAAGGGAAGTACTGTATTGCAACACCCACAACAGGCTTCAGTCCAGTTTTTCAAGGATCAGTAGCGGCTACTTACAGGCATAGCTATCACAAGGCACTTGTTCCTGTTGGCATATATGAAAAGACAATGACTGCTTTATTCCGGAATTATCATAACCTACCTTATGATAAGTTCTACATGACTAATTTCATCAATGAGTATCTGAACAAAACTCCGGCCAGTATAGATGGACCCGAGCGGAGTACTTTCTTCTTACAGCATGTAGCATTGGAATCGGTACACCATCTCAAAATCAATGTTAAAGATAGTCAGGTACTACCCTTTCTCAACGACAAAGAGAATTTTCACAGTCAGGTTTCAGCAGCAAGGGCAATGGTTGTTTTTAATACTCCTTCAGGAAAACAACAACTTTTAAAAATAGTCAATGATACAACGCAGAATAATTTTGTACAGGTAATATGTATCTGGACTTTGGGAACTTTTTCCCCTAAAGAATTGAAACCGCAACTGGAAAAATCGGCAAGCAGTGCTTCAGACGAAAGCGGAGGTTTTGGCGGTAACATTATGGACCCACGTGTATGCACTCATATTCCATCAGTCAAGGAAGCACTTAATGATCTTATCTCAAAATTGTAGCTTTGTAGATACATTTAAAGCTATATCAAATTTAGCTTAATTATGAAGACCCATACCACCAATTATAAAGATACTTTTATAGTAGTTGCCGATGATTGCCCCGAAGCGGAAGGCATCGTTCCACCACAAAAAGGGGAAGCAAAAACAGCCGCTAATATCCAGTTCGACATGATTATCAAGCACCCGTATCAGTACACTTCCGATGATGTACTGTTCGAGGTGTATGCAACAAAGAACAATATCCCGAAAAGCGACCGGAAGAAAGCGAGGGAAGCATTCTTCTCCAAAGGGCAGCCTTGTTTCCGCGCCTCTCCCCTCACTAAGAGATATGGCTGGGGCCTGCACAACGACGAAAGCGAAAAGATCGCCCTGTATCCTTTAGGTTCTGAAGAATACCAAAAGTTCCGGGAAGACAAAAAACTGAAAGTGGTTAAGGCCATGAAATCGAGCCGGTAATCCATCAGGCATAATGACTATGACTAGTCCTAAAAAAGCGGCTGCATCACCAGAGGATACAGCCGCTTTTTAGTCCATTCCAGGAACAGGTTATTTCAATATCTCGTGTCCCAGTTTATCCCTTTTGGTTTGCAGGTAAAACTCGTTATGGACATTAGGCGCAATCTCGATAGGCACAGTTTCTACGATCTCGATACCATAGCCCAGCAATCCGGCGCGTTTACGCGGATTATTGCTCATCAGGCGCAATTTGGTAATGCCCAGGTGACGGAGTATCTGCGCCCCCACGCCATAATCACGTTCATCCATCTTGAAACCCAGGGCCAGATTGGCTTCTACCGTATCCTTACCTTCTTCCTGCAGCTTATAAGCTTTCAGTTTGTTGAACAGCCCTATACCACGGCCTTCCTGGTTCATGTACAATACGCAACCTTTGCCTTCGCGCTCTACCATTTCCATAGCCGCCTGCAACTGCTCGCCGCAATCGCAACGCAGGGAATGCAAAATATCACCGGTAAAGCAGGAGCTGTGTACACGGGTCAATACAGGTTCGTCCTCTTCCCAGGTGCCTTTAATCAGCGCCATATGCTGCTCTCCTGTATTTTTCTGGCGGAAGGCCACCAGCTCAAACATGCCATGTTTGGTAGGCATCTGCACCCTCACCTCTTCTTCGATCAGGCTTTCTTTCTCCAGGCGGTAAGAGATCAGGTCTTTTATAGTAATGATCTTGAGGTCGAATTGCTTTGCAATCTCGATCAATTGTGGCAGACGGGCCATGGTACCATCGTCATTCATGATCTCGACCAAAACGCCTGCGGGTTCCATACCCGCAAGACGGGCCAGGTCTACGGTAGCTTCGGTATGCCCGATACGGCGCAATACACCGCCGGGTTTCGCCCTCAAGGGGAAAATGTGGCCGGGCCGTCCGAGGTCTTCCGGCTTGGTTACCGGATCGATTAGGGCCTGCACCGTTTTGGCACGGTCATGCGCGGAGATACCTGTAGTACATCCCTGCCCAATCAGGTCTACCGATACAGTGAAAGGCGTCTGGTGCAAAACGGTATTGTTCTCGACCATGAGGTTCAAGTTCAGGGCGGCGGCGCGCTCTTCGGTAATAGGCGCACAGATCAGCCCACGTCCATGTTTCGACATGAAGTTGATGATCTCGGGTGTTACATTACGCGCCGCAGTGACAAAATCCCCTTCGTTTTCGCGATCTTCGTCGTCTACTACAATCACCAGTTTTCCATTCCTGATGTCTTCTAATGCTTCTTCAATTGTGTTCAGCATGAAATAAATTAAGATTTTTATAAAACTTAATCCTGGATTTCAAACTTCCATTTTCAGTTTTTGTGATAAAATGCAAAGTTACGGCAGTATTTCTCAAAATACAGGGATTGAGCTGCCGAAACGGGACTTATCTCTCCTTTAATGGCTTAATTCTATATTGAAATAGACTTTGGCAAAGAGGATAAAGCCGAAAATCAGGATACAGATGGCGGAAATGCGGTTGAGGTAAAGAATACGGCGCAGGGTAAGCTGGCGGCGTATCTTATCGGCCAGGAATACCTTGATCATATCAAAGCCCAGTACTATGGCCAGGCATACGCCGAAGAAAACGATGCGGGGAGGAATAGCGGCGCCGGCAACGGAAATGGCAGCGCCTACCCAAAGCAGGATAACGGCAGGGTTTAAGGCATTCATCAGGAAACCGGTACCCCATATTTTAAAATAGGCCCCGGCACTTATTTCCAGTGCCTTACCCTGTTTGGGCCTTTTGGGCTTGTATTTTTTCAGCAAACTCACCAGCCCCATAACGATGAACAGGCCCGAACCTACATAACCTACTGTACGTTGATGGTCTTCCAGGAATTGCAGCCAGTTGGTCGCAATATTGGCCAGCACCACATAGATAATGTCGCTTACCGATACGCCCAGGATAAAGGCAATACCGGCCTTATAGCTATGGTGCATACTGTAGCGGATAACGGCAAAGAGTGTAGGCCCTACCGAAATGGCCATAAACAGGCCCAGCAATATTCCTTTTACTACAGCTTCAGAAAAATTCATGCAAGAGTTACACGTGGCAAAATAGCCTTTTTTACTTATTCTTCAATTCCGCGGTATTGATCCGGCCGGCTTTTCCCACCTTCAGGGCTTTAGGGTACAATGCCTAAAACTCGCTGGTAAAATGGAAAGTGATGTCGGGGTTGTTCTGCCTTTCTGTATTCAGGAACCATTCGCTTTCCGCCAGGTACACCAGGCGGCCATCTTTATCTTCCATCACATTCGCTTGCTTGAAACGCACAAAATCTTCCAGCTTCTTCTTTTCTCCCGTAATCCAGCAAGCCTTATAAAAGGCCAGGGGCACAAAATTCACAGAAGCGCCATATTCCTGCAGCAAGCGGTATTGGATCACTTCAAACTGCAACTCGCCCACACAACCAATGATCTTACGGTTGCCGTTGTGCTGGGTAAACAACTGGGCCACCCCTTCGTCGGTAAGCTGGCGCAGGCCTTTCTCCAGTTGCTTGGTCTTCATCGGGTCCTTATTGATTACCTCTTTAAAGATCTCGGGAGAAAAGCTCGGCATACCGGTAAAAAAGAAATCCGCGCCTTCGGTAAGCGTATCTCCTATTTTAAAGGAGCCGGTGTCAAAAAGACCGACCACATCGCCGGGATAAGCATCTTCGATCACCTCTTTCTGCCGGGCCATAAAGCTATAAGGGGCGTTGAAGCGAACATCCTTATTAAGCCTTACATGGTGGTAGTTTTTGTTCCTTTCAAACCTGCCCGAACATACCCTTAAAAAGGCGATCCGGTCCCTGTGCCGGGGGTCCAGGTTAGCATGTATCTTAAAAATAAAACCACTGAATTTATCGTCGGTAGGGGCTATCACGCCTTTATCCGTTTTGCGGTCTTCGGGTGTGGGTGCTATGCGGATAAAAGTATCCAGCATCTCCTTTACCCCGAAATTGTTAACCGCCGATCCGAAGAACACCGGGGCCACCCGGCCTTTCAGGTAACTATCCACATCCAGCTCGCCATATACGCCCTCTATCAGCTCCACATCCTCTCTCAATTGTTTAGCATCCCGTTCGCCCACTTTATCATCCAACAATTTATCGGCCAAATCGTTGATCGGCACGCTATTTTCATCTGTCCCCTTCTGTCCCGATACGAAAAGGTTCAGGCTTTTATCGTACAGGTTATACACCCCTTTAAACTCCTTACCCATATTGATAGGCCAGGTAAGCGGATGCAGGGCAATATTCAGTTCTTTTTCAATTTCGTCCAGCAGGTCAAAAGGAAACTTACCATCCCGGTCCATCTTATTGATGAAAACGATTACCGGCGTATCCCGCATCCGGCATACTTCCATCAGTCTGCGGGTCTGTTCTTCTACCCCATTTACACTGTCCACCACCAGGATTACGCTATCCACCGCAGTCAGCGTGCGGTACGTATCTTCGGCAAAATCCTTGTGCCCGGGCGTATCCAGCAGGTTGATCAATACATTTTTGTATTCGAAGGTCATTACCGAAGTGGCTACCGAGATACCACGTTGCCGTTCGATCTCCATAAAATCCGAGGTAGCGCCTTTCTTGATCTTGTTGCTCTTTACGGCCCCCGCCGTCTGGATAGCACCACCAAACAACAGGAACTTTTCGGTAAGCGTGGTTTTACCCGCATCCGGGTGAGATATGATCGCAAAAGTTTTGCGACGGTTTATTTCGTTTATATATTTCATTATGACTTAACTACTTGAGTTATTCCCTTTTCTTTTTGCGATCGGTAACGCTTTACTTCTTGGGATAAGATACCCCTGCAAAAAGGCTGCAAAGGTCGTAATCTTTTTACATTAATCCTTTCCTTTTTGCGGGCCTCCCCCTTTTATGGTTTTATTTCCATGATCCTGTTCACAAAAAAACAACAAAGATTTAATACTAATATTTTATCATTAAAATTTTACCTTGCACCGGTTTCAAAAAAATTCTTCTCCTGGATGGAACGATTTACGGGATTGATTGGTATCGTACTGATACTAGGTATTGCATTTTTGTGTTCTAACAATAAGAAAAAAATAAATATACGATTGGTTGTAAGCGGTATCACGCTGCAGATCATTATCGCCCTCCTCATTCTTAAAATAGAAAAGGTACAATTGTTCTTCGCGTTCCTGGGCAGGGGTATGCACAAGATCGAAGGCTTTGCCAAAGAAGGCGCCTCATTCGTATATGGCGGCCTTATTACCGCCACCGCTACCCATGGCAATGTTCCCTACCGCGAGAATTTTCCCAACGACAGCCCCTTCGTTTTCGGCTTTAGCGTAACCGCCGCTATCATCCTGGTATGCGTACTGGTAGCGATCATGTATCATATCGGGCTTATGCAGCGTATCGTTTCTGTTATCGCCAGGGGCATGAACTTCGTAATGCGCGTCAGCGGCGCCGAAGCCCTGAGCAATGTAGCCAGCGCCTTCGTAGGACAGGTAGAAGCCCAGGTAATGATCCGCCCCTATTTAAAAGGTATGACTAAAAGCGAATTGCTCTCCTCCATGAGCGGAAGTCTGGCTTGTATTGCGGGAGGCATCCTTATCGTGTACACCAATATGGGGGCGCAAGCCGGCCTTAACCTGGCACCCAAGCTGATTATGGCCAGCCTTATGGCCGCTCCCGGCGCCCTGGTGATCTCCAAGATCGTATTCCCCGAAACAGAAGAGTCCCAGACCATGGGTACCGTAAAGCTGGAAGTAAAAAGCGAATATACCAACCTCATCGACGCTATTTCCCATGCCGCAGCCGATGGCTTCAAGATCGCCATGAACGTGATCGCCATGCTGATCGGCTTTATTGCCCTTATCGCTTTTATCGACTGGTCGCTGCTCAAGATCGGCCATATATTCGATCCTTCTTTCAATTTGTCCCTCAACTGGGTCTTCGGTAAGCTTTTCTATCCCTTTGCCTGGTCGATGGGCGTACCTTCCCAGGATATCAACAGCGCCGCTACCTTATTAGGACAAAAACTAACGGTGAATGAATTCCTGGCCTTCAAAAGCCTTACCTCGAAAGAAGTGCCCGTGCTTACCGAGAAAGGTCTGCTGATCGTTACTACAGCGATCTGCGGCTTTGCCAATTTCAGCAGTGTGGGCATGCAGATCGGCGGTATCGGCGCCCTGGCGCCCGAACGTCGCGCCGACCTGGCCAAGCTGGGTATGCGGGCCCTGCTGTGCGGCACCCTGGCTTCTTACCTCAGCGCCAGTATTGCCGGCATCTTAATGTAAACTATGTGCAACTATATTTTCCGCTGTAACCTATAATGCAGCGGGTTGATATCATGTAGCGCTGTTGAATTATTATGCTCTCACAAGGACTTAAAAGCTTTTAGCTCAAAAGTGTGGGACTACACTTATGGAGCCTATTGCGCAACGAAGTAAAAACACCTTATAACGCAGGGCATGGAGAGCGGAGTCGAACCATGAAGTACGAAGTCCGGCTGATGATCTGTTATATGTCTCTCGCTGCGGCGCTGTGTCGCTGCGAGAAATAAATAAATTGCCTCTACTAAAAATCAGTGAATTATTATTGCTCACAAAGGCACTAAGAGCACAAAGGATGGGTGTGATAAATATTATTTTTTTAATTAAAAAAACAATGTGTCATACAACATAAGTAATATAAACATCCCGCAGCGTCTTTGCGCCGCAGCGAGCAAATAGCAGTACGCGATCTTAGTGTCTTTGCGCTTGTGTGCAAAATAAAAAACCACAGCGAAATAAGACCCCGTAACCGGGCCAGCAGCAATGGTTCCGAATGAAATCGGTTAAATCGGTCATTCTTTAATACTTTTGCAGCTCAAATAATAAGTATTGGGACAAAAGAAACTGATCCGCTTCGAAGCGATCAAAAAATTTGAGAATGTATTGGAGTACCCACAGGAAATGAAGGGTAAATGGAACCATTTTTTCAAGAATGATAACCCCATTACCCTGGAACTGGCCTGCGGTAAGGGAGAATACTCGGTAGGCCTGGGCAGGCTTTATCCCGACAGGAATTTTATCGGCATCGACATTAAAGGTAATCGCATCTGGCGCGGCGCCAAAACCGCCCTGGACGAGGGCTTGCATAATGTGGCCTTCCTGCGTTCCCATATCGACAAGATAACCGATTACTTTGCCCCCGGCGAAGTAGGCGAAATATGGATCACCTTTCCCGATCCGCAACTGCGCGGTTCCCGTATGAAAAAGCGCCTGACCTATCCCAGGTTCCTGCGCCTGTACCGGCAGATCATGAAAGATACGGCCACCATCAACCTGAAAACGGACAGCCCCGATCTTTACCAGTTTACCAAATCGGTTATCGGGCTGTACGACCTGGAATTGCTCACCGACGATGATAATATTTACGCCAAAGGCGAAGTAAGCCCGGAGCTGTCGATCAAAACGCATTACGAAGGGCTCGACATCGCCGGCAGCAACCGGATCCATTACCTGCGCTTTAAGCTGCGCGGCGCCTTGTCCGAAGAGCAGGACCAGGTGCTTAAAGAAATGTTCATGAGCAAGGAAGAAGAAACGGAAGAAAGCAACGAGCCGGAATAGATCCGACAGTTTCTTTACCTGGTTTACATAATCAAAAACGTTTCCTGTGGCTCCGGCTCAGGAAACGTTTTCATTATCACCGCCCCACCTTACTACACTATTCATTTTATGGCATGTAGTGGTACAGGTCCATGTATTTTCGACAGATATATAACTCCGCCGCTTAACCCCGGAACTCTTTACCGGAAAAACCTGTTTTTGTGGTGAAAAAAGGCGCTTTACCATAAGCCGGAGAAGCGCCAAAACCATTGATAGTTATGGTTTATACCCCTATCCGGGGTATTTTAGGGCTTCACCTTTTCTTAACTCAAAAATACTTTACATTTGCTTTTGACGTTAAACTTAAAATCAACCATTTAATACAGATATGTTGCGATTCATGCGAAACAAGATCCTGATACCTAGCCTTATCGTTACAGCACTGGCTGTTTTTTTTTCTTTCCGGTATATTGGCGGTAAAGGGGATGAAGGGACTGAGACTGAGAGTAAAACCATCCTGAATACGGTAATGGCTGTACTGAGCCAGGGACACTACGCTCCCAGGCCCATTGACGATGCTTTTTCCCAATCGGTATATGACAAAACATTGGAAAACCTGGATTATGAAAAAAGGTTCTTCCTGCAATCCGATGTAGATGCCTTAAGCACTTACCGCAACCAGATCGATGATGAGATCAAGAACAATTCTCTTGAATTTTTCGATAAGGTCAACAACCTGTTTGTACAAAGGGTAAGCGTGGCCGAGAAATATTACAAGGAAATACTGGCCAGGCCTTTTACTTTTAACGGCAATGAAGAAGTGGAATTGGATGGCAAAAAGATGTCGTATGCCAAAAGTGAAGACGATCTTAAAGCCCGTTGGGAAAATTATCTCAAATACAGGACCCTGGCCAAATATGTTGACCTGAAGAATGCCGAGGACAAGAAGGTAAAAGATTCGGCCAATTACAAAGCCAGGACCTTTGCCGTATTGGAACAGGAAGCCCGCGAAACCATTGGTAAAGTACAGGACCGTTTTTTCAAAAGGCTGAAAAAGCTGAACGACAACGACCGCTTCGCTTTGTTCATGAACAGCATTACCGGTTCTGAAGATCCGCATACCGATTTCCTGCCTCCTGAAGATAAAAAACGTTTTGATGAGATGATGTCCGGCAGCTTTATCGGTATTGGCGCTTCCCTGCAGCAACAGGAAGACGGCAAGATAAAAGTGGCTTCTATCATTACCGGAAGCCCCTCCTGGAAACAAGGACACCTTAAAGCCGACGACATTATCGAAAAAGTGGCCCAGGGCGACCAGCCTGCCGTAGATGTGGAAGGTATGGAAACCGATGATGTGGTGAAGCTGATCAGGGGACCGAAAGATACCGAGGTTAGGCTTACGGTAAAACATGCCGACGGCACCAACGAAGTGATCCCGATCCTGCGTGGCAAAGTGGATATGGAAGATACCTTTGCCAAATCGGCCATTATCGAAGACAGGGGTAAGAAAATAGGATACATCTACCTGCCGGAGTTCTATGCCGACTTTACCGGCGAAGGCGGCGGCAGGCGCAGCGGCCAGGATGTGGCCAACGAAGTAACCAGGCTGAAGGCCGAAAATGTAGACGGTATCGTTCTTGACCTGAGAAACAATGGCGGCGGTTCGCTTACCGATGTGGTAGATATGGCGGGTATCTTTATCGGTAAAGGTCCCGTGGTTCAGGTACGGGCTACCGGCAATCAGTCGGTAACCCTGAAAAGCCAGAGCGCAGCACCTTTGTACACAGGCCCGCTCGCCATTATGGTGAACAACGGCAGCGCTTCCGCATCCGAGATCATGGCAGCCGCCATGCAGGATTACGGCAGGGCGGTGATCATTGGTACCAATACCTTCGGTAAAGGCACCGTGCAAAAACTCGTATCCCTCGACCAGTTTGTGAACTCTTCCATGCGCGACCAGATTATTGCCGCCTTCAACCGCGCCAAAGGCGGTAATGCGGAATATGACGGCATCGGCTCCCTGAAGCTGACCATCCAGAAATTCTACCGCGTCAATGGTGGTTCTACCCAGTTGAAAGGCGTAACCCCCGACATTATCCTGCCCGATCCTTATGAGCAGTTGGAAAATATAGGAGAACGCCGCGACAAGGCAGCACTGCCCTGGGATAAGATCAATCCTTCTGATTACAAACTCTGGGATAGCCCGCCTGCACTGGCCGAATTGCGTGCCAACAGCAGGAAAAGGGTCGAAGCCAATGAGACGTTTAAAATCATCAAGCAAACCGGAGAAAGGCTGAAAATCCAACAGGACAACAATAAAGTACCGTTGAATGAAACTAAGTTTGTTGCCAAACAAAAAGAATCGGAAGCTTTATCGAAAAGACTGGAAGAGCTGGATAAAATAGCCAGCCCTATTACGGTAAAAAATCTCCAGGCTGATCTGGCAAAAGTCAATATCGATTCCAGCTCCAAATCTAAAAATGCAGATTGGCTGAAAGCGCTGAAAAAAGATGTGTACATCGGAGAGACTGCCAATGTGTTGAACGAATGGATCAGGGGTTCCGCCAAGGTAGTAAAAGTAAATCCCGCCTTATCAGAATAACCAGACCAGGACAGGTCCGCAGCCTGCCTATAAAATACGATCCAGATACGAACCAGGCCGGAGCATGTGCTCCGGCCTGGTTCGTATCTGGGGGGCCATTCCCGGTTAAAGAATGTATATTGCCTGCAAAGCCCGAAGGCTTTTCTTTGTATTATTGTGTATGATTTTCAGGTTGACCGAAGCAGTCATGTCTTTCCCCGATCCCGCCCTCGCCGAAGAAGACGGTTTGCTGGCCATAGGCGGCGACCTGAGCGAAGCAAGATTGCGGCTGGCCTACTCCATGGGCATATTCCCCTGGTTCAGCGACGACGATCCCATACTCTGGTATGCGCCACATGAACGCTGTGTTATCTTTCCCGGAAAAATAAAAGTAAGCAAAAGCATGCAGCAGGTCCTGAAACAAGGCTGCTTCCGGGTTACCTTCGATCAGGCTTTCGAAAGCGTAATAGCGCAATGTGCCGCCATTCCCCGTGAAGGGCAGGATGGTACCTGGATCACGCCGGCCATGCAGGAAGCTTATATCAACCTGCATCGCAAGGGTATAGCCCATAGCGTAGAGGTATGGACAGACGATATTCTTGCCGGCGGCCTGTATGGCCTGGGGCTTAACCATGTATTTTGCGGAGAAAGTATGTTCAGCCGGCTACCCAATGCTTCCAAAACAGCCCTGATCTGGCTTTGCCGCCAGGGCAATTATACCCTTATCGATTGCCAGATGCCCAATAAACACCTGGTGAGCCTGGGCGCTGAACTGATTCCAAGGGAGAAATATTTGCAAATTTTACAACAATCATAGAACAAATCCAGGGAACTGCTGTTGAAGAGCATTCGGGGGAACCTGTGACCTTTATTGTCCGCAATGGGACAAATCCGGGATTCATTAAAAAAAATAAAGCTTTTTAAAATATCACCCCCTATATTTGACCCAGAAAGCCGCCAAAACAAATTTTGCCGCCATACACCCAAAATACAGAACAGGAACTGGTTACCTCCCTTAAGAATAAGGATCAGCAGGCCTTTGGTTATCTCTATGATAACTATGCCGCCGCCTTATATGGCATCATTATGAAGATGCTGAACCGGGAAGATGCGGCACAAGACCTGCTGCAGGAGGTTTTTGTAAAAATATGGCGCAGCATCGACAGCTATGATGCAGAGAAGGGCAAGCTGTACACTTGGATGCTGAACATTACGCGCAATGCGGCTATCGATGTGCTACGGTCCTCCCGTTTTAACCAGGATAAAAAAATCTCCGGCATCGAAAATAACGTACATGATAGTGAGGCATTGACCACTTCTATCAAGACAGACCACCTCGGCTTGAAAAAGATCGTAAGCGGCCTGAAAGAAGAATACAGATTAATCATAGACCTTGCTTACTTTAAAGGATATACACAGGAAGAAATTGCCCAGGCACTGAATATCCCCATTGGTACCGTTAAAACAAGATCGAGAAGTGCATTGATACAACTAAAAAGCCTGATGAAATAACGGTGGACATCCAACAATACATAGCGTCCGGGATCATTGAGGCATACGTACTGGGTATAGCATCGGATGAAGAAGTGCGCGAACTGGAGTCTTTGTCCATCCAATATCCGGAGATCAATGCCGCTGCCGAAGAATACCGCAAAGCGCTGGAGCAATTTTCCGAATTACACGCCGTAACGCCGCCACCGGGGCTCAAAGAGCAGATATGGTCGGCACTGGAACAGGAAAATGCGACAGAAAAATCTACTATGCTTGAACAGCCAGGTGCAACAAGCGACAACCCATCTTTTCCTTTCGGGGAGGGTAAAATGGTCTCGAACCCTCGACCTTTGGAACCACAATCCAACGCTCGTCATGATGATCATGTTGTTCCCTTTACGCCCGCCCCTGCAAAAACGAAAGTAGCGCCGTTTGCCGCGGCCATAGTCCTGCTCATAGGCAGCCTTATCTTCAACTTCGTGTTCTGGAACAGATCAAGATCGGTGGAAACGGAGATGGCTTCCATGAAAACGCAACAGGAAAAAATGCTGGCCGATAACCTGGACTTTAAACAGCGGTTGGCACTGGCACAGCAACGCTTTCAATTGTTGCTGGACCCTGCAGTAAAAACGGTAGTGCTGGCCGGTGTGGGCAACCATACGGCCAATAGCGCGATGATCCTCTGGGATAGCCGTTCTAAAGAAGTATATCTTTCGCTTAAGAATATGCCACCGCCGCCCGACGGCAAGCAATACCAGCTTTGGGCTATAGTAGATGGCAAGCCTGTAGATGCCGGCGTTTACGCCTTGCAGCAGCAGGAAGCCATGCAAAAAATGAAAGTGATCCCTGTAGCACAAATGTTTGCCATTACCCTGGAAAAGGCAGGAGGCAGTCCCAGCCCTACCCTGGACGAAATGTATGTAGCCGGGAAAGTATAAAGCAAAACATTATCCTTATTAAAAAGGTTGGCAGCGCCGGCGCTGCCAACCTTTTTAATATTTTTTATTGCCCTGAATCCCCTGCTGTTGCTGCATCTGCGGCCTGCTTTGAAAAAATTAACCTCTCCGCAAAACCGCATTTTCGCCGCCGCCGTATATGAAAGCACACTAATCCAAAAACGTTCTTTTTATGAAAACTCCAGGAATCAAAATCTTTGGGATTGCAGCGATAGCTTTATCTGTGTTTACCATAACCAACACTTTTGCCCAAAAAGAAAAGACAGTAATCGTAGGCGGTGCGCCCATGTACCCTTCCAAAAATATCGTGGAAAATGCGGTGAACTCTAAAGACCATACTACACTCGTCGCTGCCGTTAAAGCGGCAGGGCTTGTAGAAACCTTATCCGGACCCGGACCCTTTACGGTATTTGCCCCTACCAACGAGGCTTTCGGCAAACTGCCCAAAGGCACCGTGGAAAGCCTGGTTAAACCGGAAAATAAAGACAAGCTGACCTCGATCCTTACCTATCATGTTGTGTCCGGCAAGATAGATTCCAAAGCGCTGATGATGAAAATAAAAGAAGGCAAAGGCAAAACCATGCTCACTACCGTGCAAGGCGGATCGCTGACATTTATGCAGCAGGGAAATGAATTGTGGGTAATGGATACCAAGGGTAATAAGGCTAAGATAACTATCAAAGATGTGTACCAGTCTAATGGCGTGATCCATGTAATCAATGCGGTACTGTTGCCTTAAGATCGTGTGTGTGCGTGGTTTTTTGGTCCTGCGGGGGTAATTGTTTTACTCCCGCATTCTTTTGACCTATAGCAGACTTACCTACACTGCCTCAACTCATAAACAAAGCGCGTTCCCGGTAATGGGAACGCGCTTTGTTTCATTGAATAAATTTATTGGCTCAGGATATCCCTGGAGATCACTAATTTTTGTATTTCCGAAGTACCTTCTCCGATCGTACACAGCTTGGAATCGCGGTAGTACTTTTCTACAGGAAAATCTTTGGTATAACCATAGCCACCAAATATCTGTACCGCATCAGTAGACACTTCTACCGAAACTTCAGAAGCATAGTACTTGGCCATAGCCGACTCTTTCGTCATTTTCACACCACGGTTTTTCATATCCGCAGCCTGGTAGATCAGCAATTCGGCGCCTTCGATCTTGGTAGCCATATCGGCCAGCTTGAATGCAATGGCCTGGAAATTGGCAATAGGCTGATCAAACTGGTGACGCTCTTTGGAATATTTCAGGGAGGCCTCGTAAGCGCCTTTGGCAATACCCAGGGAAAGAGCTGCGATAGAGATACGACCGCCATCCAGTACTTTCATAGCCTGTTTGAAACCATCGCCTATTTCGCCCATGCGTTGCGCATCGGAGATACGGCAGTTATCAAAAACAAGCTCCGTGGTTTCGGAAGCACGCATGCCCAGCTTGTTTTCTTTCTTACCGGCGCTAAAGCCCGGTGTGCCCCGCTCTACGATAAAAGCAGTAACGTTATTCTTGGCACGGGGCTCGCCGGTACGGGCCAGCACTACAGCCACATTACCCGTTTTACCATGCGTGATCCAGTTTTTGGTACCATTCAATACCCAATCGTCGCCGTCGCGGGTGGCAGTGCATTGCATATTGCCGGCATCGCTTCCGGTATTGGCTTCGGTAAGTCCCCAGGCGCCTATCCATTCGGCCGTGGCCAGTTTAGGCAGGTATTTTTTCTTTTGCTCTTCATTGCCGAAATACAGGATATGTCCTGTACACAAAGAATTGTGCGCTGCTACGGATAAGCCGATAGAACCGCAAACCTTAGCTATTTCACTAACTACGGTTACGTATTCAAAATAGCTTAACCCGGAACCGCCATATTCGGTTGGTACCAGGACGCCCATCAGGCCCAATTCTCCCATTTTGCGAAACAGCTCAACGGGGAAAGTCTGGCTTTCATCCCATTCCATCATGTCCGGGCGAATGTGTTTGTTAGCAAAATCGCGTACCATCTCGGCAATCTGCGTCTGGGTCTCCGTGAAATTAAAATTCATAAAATAAGAGTTGTCATGCAATTAGTAAGTACTCAAATAAGGCGCAATTTTACGATATTTTTCTTCATTTATCAAGGGTACCTGTCGTAATTGCTCTATATCGGTATAATTTTTCAGGTCATTTCTCAGTTTAACGATGTTCCCGGCCATTTTTTTACCAATGTAAGGGTGCCGGGCCAACTCCTCTTCTGTAGCTGTATTTACATTGATCCGCCTTATTTTCCCCGGGTCCACCAGGAACTTATCCTTTAATTGCTGGTACGTGCTGTCGGGAAAACCATATACTTCTTGTAGTTGCTCTACCCTTATAAAGCCGCCCAGCGCCTCCCTGAAGCCAAGTATCCTTTTGGCATAGCCAGGGCCAATACCTCTCAGGGCGATCAAAGCTTCGGCATTGGCTTCGTTTAGCGCTACCTGCTTCGGCGCCTCAACAGGTACGGGCGCTGCAGGCATTGTCGTTTCGGACGGATAACCACTATTGCCGCCCGTTTCGCCGGCAATGCGTACATAAGGGGCAATACGCTCATAATCTTTCTTGCTGAGGGTATAGAGCTTCTGCAAGTCTTCCCTGCGCCTGAACCGGCCGCCCTTGCTCCTGTATTTGATCAGCGTTCTTGCGGTACGCAAGGGCAGCCCCAAGGCTACCAATTGCTCTTCCCCGGCAGTATTGGGATCAAAAGGGGCCAGCCGGACAGCAACAGGAGCAGCATTTGCATCCCGGTAATACCGGCTTCCTTCTTCCCGGTCGTCGTCCGGTAAATCTTCCGTGCTATTTTCTTTTTTGAATTGTGTCCAGGCTTGTTGCAGCTCCTGCTCCCGCGGATCAGCCCGGGGTTGCTGCCATGCGGGAAGCAGCCGCCAGATCACGGCCATTGCCAGTAAAATACCCAGCAATACCAAGGCGCCCGCCCTCGACTGGCGGGAAAATTGAAAACCATTATCTTGTTGTGCCATCTGAATAAATCATTTAAACATGTTATTCAGTGCAGCGCATTGACAGTATTGTTATGGTTTGGGTAAGCAATTTATTTTTTAGGGCCGACCAGTTGCCGGTATAATTGATACAGGCTGACAAACAAGCCGATAACCGGGAAGAGTATCAGGAACAGGGGACTGGTGCCCAGCTTCTCGTCCAGCTTCAATCCGCCCCATACGCCCAGCCCCAGGAGCACCAGCATCTGTGTCCCCACCGATGCATACTTCATGGCGGCATTCATCTTATTTTCTTTGGGCTCTTTGTTTGTCATGTACAATAAAAATAAGCTCTTTATCGATTTTTTCAAAATTTTCTACCTTTAGGGCAAATATCAGATCATGCCCGTAACACGCCCTTTTAATATAAAAAACTGGATCGACGAACACCGTCATTTGCTCAAGCCGCCGGTAGGCAACCAACAAGTCTATAAAGATGTGCAGGATTTTATCGTTATGGTGGTAGGCGGCCCCAACAGCCGTAAAGATTTCCATTACAACGAAACAGAAGAATTGTTTTACCAGCTCGAGGGCGATATTGTTGTAAAAATTATCGAAGACGGAAAGATCGTGCCCATCGAGATCAAGGCAGGCGATATGTTCCTGCTGCCGGCAAGGGTACCTCACTCGCCCCAGCGCGGCCCCAATACGGTAGGCCTGGTGATCGAAAAAGTACGTTCCGGCGATATGATGGATTCTTTTGCCTGGTATTGCGAAAACTGCTCCCATAAGCTGTACGAAGAGTTCATGCCGGTTAACGATATCGTGAACCAATTGCCCCCGGTAATGAATGCCTTCTATGCCGATGTCGACAAGCGTACCTGCAAACAATGCGGCACTGTAATGGAACCGCCTGTTCCGGTGAAGTAGTATAAAAGAGATTATAGCAACACAAAAGCTAGCCTTTCCGGGCTAGCTTTTTGTAATTATGGATTTCAGCAATGGTGATCAGGAAGTAAGCGCCGATCAGTACGGGACCGACGATCATCAAAATATAAGCGACAATCAGCGCAAGTCCGTAATCTTTCCACCTTGTGTAAAGGGCATAAATTGCGATCATCAATACACAAACGATTACCCAAGCAACACGGATAAATATGCCTGTGGACATTCTATTCGGTTCGCGACGCAATGTGAACAGCCAGAATACCGCACTAAATACCTGGCAAATGCAGATCGCTGAGAGACCCACCGCAAAAGTGCCGTCTTCCTGGTAAAACACGACAACAATCGTGATAAAAGCAAAACACAATAACTGGAGGCAAACATCGATACGTTTCAACGCAACGATAAGGGGATATTGGTCTTTCATGACTTTTGATGTTCAGGATTATAGAATCAAAAGGTCTCTTTCTTTTCTATACCGGGGAAAGCCTCATCTATACGCCGGGCCAACTCGGGCAGCTTGATGGTGGGCACGGCAGGAAACAGGTGATGCTCCATGTGATAAAACATATTGTAGGTAAGCAGGTTCTTCCAACCTTTACGCTGTGTCCTGGCGATCATCGGGTGCTCATCCGTATCATGATGCACTGTCCATACGGCAAAGAAGGCCATCAGCAACTCCGCCGCGATCATAGCTATGACGTGGTACACCAGGAAAGGGACATGGAAATAAAAGGCTAATGAAACGAACAGCACGATAGCTGCCAGCTCCGCGAGCATATGCCGCCGGTATTTGGCATTACCCGTTTTCCAGGTCATGCTATGGATCATCCAGATATGCATCGGGCCATACAGGATAGCGGCATACCAGGTCATACGTGCCGGTTTGCCTTCATAATCTTCCTCTCCCAAACAGTATTTATGATGCCTCAGGTGGTTGAATTGTACTGCATGCACGGAAACCATCATCAATATGCTGTTGGAAAAAAGCGTGAACCAGGTCAATCTCCGGGAGGTCCCCAGACTGTTGTGAAAACCGTTATGTACTTGCCGTAAAGCGGTCAGGAAAAAGAAAGCGGAACACGGTAAGGCGGCCCAGTAATAGCCGGCGTAAGCCAGCATCCAGGAAAGGCATAACCAGGGTAAGGTGAGGTTGTTCTCGATCAGCATTTCTTTAAGAGAAAGCTGTTTCAGGTCTTTCCAGTAAATTTTTTTAATGATCTCGGCAAAGAGGGAATCCGGGTGCATATAAAAGAGGTTTTGTTGATGAAAAGGAATCATTGCAGATGGGAGCCGGACGATGAAATATCCGGATCTGTTTTTTCATAACCTATCCTGGCAGGAGTGTCAGAAGGAAGCTGCATCTTGTTGTAGTATTCGGTTTCTTCCAGGCCGATAAGGAAGTAAGCTATTCCCAGGATAGGCCCGGCAAGCAGCATCACAACCGCCAGGAAAAGAAATAGTGGCAGCAGGATCAGACAGATGCCATGAACGATCATAACCACCAGGAAGGTCTTCCTTATCCTGATGCCGGCCTTCATTTGTGGTAAGGCATCACCGGCACTCCGGAAATAGTTTTGCCAGAACAGACAGCTAACACATTGAACTGCGGCTATCAGGTACAAGGAAAATAAGTGGCCTCCCATAAAGAAAAGCAAAACGGTAACCGGCAAAGAGAACAACTGTAATGCTTTATCTCTTTCTTTCAGTCGGACTATTTTACGATATTGATCCATGTGTTTATACGATTCAGAGTAGATAAAATGGTTTACGTGCCTTGCCGTAGTAAGCAGCCTCCTGCAGGGTAATCACGAAATAGGCAATGCCCATTACCGGCCCCAGCAACAGCATAAGGTACAAGAAGAGCGCGGCAAAAGCACCGGAACATAGGCTACCACCGATCCAGACGACCAGCACCACCAGGAAAGAGCGACGTATAAACCACCCTCCCCTATACCTGGGTGCATCGGTAGTAAAGTAAAGGCTCCAGGCCAGACAGCTTATTACTTGCACCGATGCCTCGATAAACATCGCAAACACGCTCCAGTCGGCCCAGGCCCATACCATCATCATTGCTACAAATGCCAACAGCTGCAGGCAAGCATCAGTATATTTACAGAAAGAAATACGGTTCATTGTAGTTTTCATATTTTTAGTTTAAATAATTAAGACTATATTTTCAGAAAATATTGAAATTAATGGTTCCAATAAAACCGGGCGCACCCGGTCTTTATTTCCTGCTTCCTGGGAAGCTTTATTATTTTACAGGTACTCTTGAAGATACCTCCGGCTGATGATTGTATTCTACAGGGCCGCGCATCTACATGAATACCCAAGATGCTTCATTCCGCATGCTGCGCAAGCTACGTTCAGCATGACAAGCTGGAGTGTTACTTTTCTGAATACTTCACTCCGCAGAACAAGCTTGCCTCCTTGGGGAAACGTCGTCCTGTAACACTATCTTCTACTTAAACAACTTCAACAAAGTACCGGTAAACCAGTTTTCATCTGCCTTGATCAGCCCGGCCAACGCGCCATCGGCTTGTTTGGCAAATCTCTGTATCTGAGTTACGGTATCCAGGAATGCTTTCGTTTCCGCATCTTTTTTATTGCCTTCCACATCTTTGATCTGCTCCATCACATCGATAATAGGGTCGAGCTCCCGCTTCTTGCGTTCTTTCATGATCCGCATCGCCACCTTCCATATATCTTTTTCGGCTACGAAGTATTCTTTCCGGTCGCCGGGCTTTAATACTTTTTCCACGATGCCCCAGTTGATCAGTTCCCTGATATTCATATTGGCGTTTCCCCGGCTGATCTGCAGCTCTTCCATGATCTCGTCGGCGTTGAGCGCTTCGGGCGCCATCAGCAGCAAAGCATGGATCTGCGCCATGGTACGGTTAATGCCCCAGGAAGAGCCGAATACGCCCCAGCTCTGTATAAACTGTTGTTTTGCTTCTACCAGATTCATGATATAAAGGTAGCTAGTATTTTTTGTATTTTCAAAATATTCCGAAAATATATTCAATACAGGATCATTGCAGCGCCGTGATGAACTGTTTTAATAAATCACCAACAGCAGGGATATTACGTAAGGAAACATATTCAGCCTTATCCCCTATATCATGATAGTGACCTTTATTATCATTGCTGTACAGGAAAAATGCCGGTACCCCCAGCTCACTGAAAGGATAATGATCGCTGTTTGCCACTTTACCTCTTACTTTTACGACCGGCAGGTAATGTCCTTCCTGGTTCAGCCGGTTCAGCAGGTTAAATTGCTCCCGGTGTACACTTCCGTTCACCACCGTAATGCCGTCCGTAGCATCACCCATAATATCGATATTGATCAGGAAACGGATCCCGGCTAAGGGGAAGAGCGGGTTTTGGGTATAGTGCTGCGATCCCAGGAGACCTGCTTCTTCCCCACTGAAGGCGATAAAGGCTATACTGTATGGCTGCGGATGGGCCGCATAATACCCGGCGAGGTTCAGCAGCATAGCGGTCCCGCTGGCATTATCGCTCGCTCCCGGAAACATAGCCCTGCTACCCATTTTGCCCAAGTGATCGTAATGCGCCGTGATCACGATAAAGCTATCGGGCCGGCTTGTTCCGCGTACATAGCCTGCGATATTCGCGGCAGCAAATTTCTCCTGTAGCTTGTTTTGTATAGTCGCTGTTATTTTCCGGTTCTTCTGGAATACAAGACTGGTGTCATAAAGCTCTATAACGGTGGCTGCCACTTGTTCCTGCGCCACCGACCACATCGGTTTTCCCTTTTTGGGCAAAATAAAAACACCGGCCGGCAATTGCGCTATCATTTCCTTTTCGTTGGCCCACTTCATGATCTTGCATACAGCATCCATGTTCTTCAACAGGTAAGCATACTTTTTCTTCGATAGATTTTTGCGCCACTTCTGCCAGGCTTTTTCCACAGTAGCGGGCTTTTCCAGCTTACCTGCCAGCTTCTTCGCCCATTCGTTACCATCTGCAACGCTTAGCTTAAGCTCCTCTACCATGGTACCACTGCTTGCAGGATGTACCAGGTACTCTTCTCCCGCTTTTAATGTGCGGTCGTTGATCTTTACATCCACGATGCCGGGAAAGGTATTGACGGTATAGCTATAGGGCTGTACGAAATCCTTGCCGAAAGGCTGCAACCCCATAGCCGCAAACTGACCCGCGATATACTGGCCTGCCTTATGCATGCCCCTGGCTACATAACCCCTTCCGGCCATACTCTTAGAGCTAAGTGCGCTCATATAACCACGCAGCAGCAAGGAATCCTGTCCCGGCAGGTAAGCAGCCGAGGCTATGACGGGTGTTGCCATAGTATCTTCCTGGGCAAGGGCTGTGGTATCCTGTGCATTGACTAGGTACGGCAGGCAGATCAATAGTAAAAGGGGCAAAGGGTTGCGCATGGTTCAATTGGTTTTTTAATCGTTATCCTCCAATATAAAAAAGGCTTCTACAGGTTTCCCGAAAACCTGGGCCAGCTTTAAAGCCAGTACGGTAGAAGGCACGTATTTCCCGGCTTCGATGGCATTGATCGTTTGCCTGGAAACGCCTATCCTTTCGGCCAGATCGCCTTGTGTCAGGTTCATGATCGCACGTTCTACCTTAAGACTGTTTTTCATGAGTTGCAAATTTAGGGAGCAGATACAATCTGCAATAAAAAACAAGAATAAATATGACCAGGAAAAGATAAGGCATCAATATTATGGGCATTAAAAAATTGATGCCGTTGATCAGTAAAATACTAAGTGCAAAAGAAAAATAGCAGAGGTAATGACTGATCTGCAACGATTGCAGGCGTATAAAGGTGATGCGCTCATCTTCGTGTTGCACCCTTGCAAAAGCGATGGCAATAAGTCCGGCCAGCATGCCCAAATAAGCGCATTCATTGGTCAGGTTTTGATCACCCATAGATATAGCTTTAAAGAAATCCAATTCTTCTTTACCAGTATCCAGAAATTTAAATCTGAATTCACAATAGGTATAAGCATAAAAAAGCACCAGGCTCAACAGGAGCAGCACCAGGCCTGGCAGCTTGAAGGAGGCAGGCAATAATAGTTTGTTTTTCATAAAAGATAATTTTCTTCAAATGTAAAGCAAGATTTTCAAAAAGTAAAGCAAACATTACAAAAAGTAAATTAAATTTAACTTTCTATAATGATAGTAGCACAAAAAAACAGGACAAGCTTACCCAGCTTGTCCTGTTCATAGGATGCTTCAAAGTATGTTGGGACTATAAGACCCTTTCTATTTTTTCTGTCATTTGCTTTACTAGTTCTTTCTGTACAGGATTCAATTCATTACCTTCCGTTACCTGGTCAGTGGCATACATCAGGAGGCACATGGCGATAAAGTCCTGGTCGTCCTTGCCGGCAAAGCTGGTACGCAACTCTGTGATCCGTTCGTCGGCTATCTTTACGGCGAGGCGTACGGCTGCTTCATCCTGGCTTTTGATCCTGATACGGTAGCCCCTGCCCGCGATCCAGAGCGTAACCGGAATATATTCGTCCATTTCTTTTTGTTTAAGGTACTATCAAAAGTAACAAATAAGAAAAAGTTTTCCTTACCCCTGTAAAAAAAGTATTTTTGCAACCCCTTAGGCCGGACAATCGGCAGGGTTCAACATCATGGGATTTTTTGACAAGCTTTTTAAACGCAATAAAGAGCAACAGGAACAGAAGGTAGCTTTGGACGAAGGGCTGCAAAAGACCAAACAGAGCTTCTTTTCTAAAATAACCAAAGCTATTGCGGGTAAGAGCACTGTGGACGAAGAAGTGCTGGACAGTGTGGAAGAAGCGCTGATCACTGCCGACGTAGGTCTGGATACCACAGTAGCCATCATCAACCGTATCGAAGAGCGGGTAGCCAAAGATAAATACCTGGGCACATCGGAACTGAACCGTATTCTCCAGGAAGAGATCGCCGGTATATTGACCAATGCACCGGGCAACGAGTTTGAAACTTTTGAGATACCTGCCGGTAAAAAGCCTTACATCATCCTGGTGGTAGGTGTTAACGGCGTAGGCAAAACCACGACCATAGGCAAGCTGGCTTATAACTTCAAGCAGAACGGCAAAAGTGTGCTGCTCGGCGCTGCGGATACCTTCCGCGCTGCGGCTGTAGACCAGCTCACCATATGGAGCGAACGTGTAGGCGTGCCCATTGTAAAAAAAGAAATGGGCAGCGATCCCAGCTCTGTTGCTTACGATACGGTACTAAGCGGTATTGCCAAAGAGGTAGATGTGATCATTATCGATACTGCAGGCCGCTTACACAACAAAGCGCACCTTATGGAAGAGCTTTCCAAGATCAAAAGGGTGGTCAGTAAAAATATTCCCGATGCACCGCATGAGGTATTGCTGGTGCTCGATGGCAGTACCGGCCAGAACGCCCTGGAGCAGGCCAAACATTTTACGGCTGCCACAGAGGTAACTTCCTTAGCTATCACCAAACTGGACGGTACGGCAAAGGGTGGTGTGGTGCTGGCTATCGCCAACCAGTTTAAAATACCGGTAAAGTATATCGGCGTGGGTGAAAGGATGCAGGATCTGCAGATCTTTAATAAATACGAATTCGTAGATAGCCTTTTCTCTCTTGAAGACAAATAGGCAAGCAGGTAAATAACTAAAACCACCCGCAACATTTAGTTCGTAACAGCAAAACCTGTTTAATATAAAAGAAGTCCCTGAGCAATGTAGCTCAGGGACTTCTTTTATGTGGTATGCTTTAATAAGCTATTCGCTTAGTTGGTACCTTCCACTTTTACGTTATCCAGCTCCCAGGTAGCTGCAGCGCTGGTGGTAGAAGTGTATTTGAATGCTATGTACACTTGCTTGTTCTTATAAGCCGACAAGTCGATGTTACCGGAATTGGTGAACTGGAAGTTACCGCTGGCATCGTAAACCGCAGGCAGCAGCGTCCAGCTTGCAGCACTTGGCGCTCCGCTTCCGCTATAGTTATCGGAAATGTAGCATTGTAAAGGATTACCTGAATATTTACCTGCTGTTTCAAAGCTTAATGTGATGGTGTTAAAGCCGTTCAGGTTAAGCACTTTGGAAATCAGCCAGTCTTCGTTGGCGTAGTTGCTGGGGCTCTGGAAGCCGGTCATGGCAGCGCAGGGTTTTGGATTACCATATTGTACTATACCCCATTGCTGGTCGCCGGTAACACTTACTGAGTTCCAGTTGCTCAGGTTGGTAAAGCCATCATTCAATATCATCGTTCCGGGTGTAGTGCCATTGCACCTTTCTCCATAAAATTTCGTATCGGAAGTATCCCTGATGTACAACTGTGGCGTGTTGTTGTAACGGGTGTAGATACCCAGCAGTACACCATTGCCTTTGGGAGTCAGGTAGGGCTGGAATTTGGCATAGCCGCTGTTACGCATAGTAATAGTACCACCGCTGCAATCGTTAACCGTAAGGTTGGTAGCGGAAGCCAGGCTGGCCAGTTGTGCATAAGGTACTCCAAAAGAACCCGGGGCAAACTCTGCATTTTTGATTGCCACCAGGGTGTTCAGGTATTTTTTGGCGCCGTTCGGTGAAGCCAGTTGGGCCAGGGTAACCGTATCAGGCACGATAGGATTGGGATAATTGGCTTTAACGATATAATCGCTGATCGATACGGCAGGGATATTAGATATAGCACCTGTCTGATCGGGGGTATAACCCAATTGCTGGTTTTGTCCGTAAGCCCCCAGGAACAGGCCTTTACATTTGATATACACTTTACGGCCTACAGGATAATCGTTGTACAGGTTGTACTGATCGAGCAATACCTCGATACCGCCTGTATTATCTTCAATCACTATTTTTTTGTAATAGTTACCACTCTTGTCATCCATCACTACGATACCGGCAACGACAACATCGGAATCAATAGCTACACCCGGCTTCATATTCTGTAACTGGAATATAGTATGCGTAACCTTGAGCATCGGGTCGTACCCTGTGGTATCCGGTGGTGCATCAAAATCTTTCTTTACACAAGAGCTGGCGCCCAATAATGCACTTATTGCTAAAACGCCAAAAGCTGCAGTAATAATTTGTTTCATAAATCTGAATTAGAACAGGCTGCAAAATAACGAAATACCCCCCATATTTTATTTGACCATATAATAATTCTATGTTACCATTTAAAAAGCAATAGCAGGCTGAAAACCAGCCTGCTATTGCTTTTTATCGTGTTAAGCAATTATTAATTATGCCCTAATTTTGCTTTCAGATTAGCATCCAGTGCATCTAAAAACTCCTCTGTATAAAGGTAGTGTTCGCCGTGGTTTACTTTGTTACCATGGATACAAACCGCTAGGTCTTTTGTCATTTTTCCGCTGGATACGGTTTCGATACACACTGCTTCCAAAGCATGTGCAAAATCGATCAACGGCTGATTCCCGTCGAGCTTACCCCTGAATTCGAGGCCGCGGGTCCAGGCAAAGATGGAAGCGATCGGGTTGGTAGAGGTTGGATTACCTTTCTGGTGCTCCCTGTAGTGACGGGTTACGGTACCATGCGCGGCTTCTGCTTCCATGGTTTTGCCATCTGGCGTTACCAATGTAGAGGTCATCAGGCCCAGGGAACCGAAACCTTGTGCAACGGTATCGCTTTGTACATCGCCATCGTAGTTCTTACAAGCCCATACAAAGTTACCATGCCATTTGAGTGCCGAAGCCACCATATCATCGATCAGGCGGTGCTCGTAAGTGATACCGGCAGCATCGAATTTCGCTTTGAATTCGTTTTCGTAGATCTCCTGGAAGATATCTTTAAAACGGCCATCGTATTTTTTCAGGATGGTGTTTTTGGTAGAAAGGTATAAAGGCCATTGTTTGATCAATGCCTGGTTGAAGCAGGCGCGGGCAAAGCCGGCAATGCTTTCGTCGGTATTGTACATGGTAAGGGCTACGCCATCGCCCTTGAAGTTGTACACTTCATATTCCTGTACGGTACCGTCTTCGCCTTCAAACTTAACGGTCAGCTTTCCTTTTCCTTTGGTTACAAAGTCGGTGGCCCTATACTGGTCGCCAAAAGCATGACGGCCGATACAGATAGGCGCTGTCCAGTTAGGTACCAGGCGGGGAATGTTGTCGATCACAATGGGCTCACGGAATACAGTACCATCCAGGATATTGCGGATCGTACCATTTGGTGATTTCCACATTTGTTTCAGGTTAAATTCCTTTACGCGCTCTTCATCGGGAGTGATGGTAGCACATTTGATCCCTACGCCGTATTGCCTGATAGCATTGGCGGCATCTACAGTTACCTGATCATCGGTAGCATCGCGGTGTTCCACACCAAGATCGAAATATTTAATATCCACATCCAGGTAGGGCAGAATCAGTTTATCTTTAATAAATTTCCAGATGATCCGGGTCATCTCGTCACCGTCCAATTCTACAACGGGGTTAGCTACTTTAATTTTTTCAGCCATTGTGCTAAACAGGTATTAATTTGTTTATTGAAAAAAGAATCGGGCAAAAGTAATAAAAATGAATCTTTTTAAAGGGATGTCCGTAAAGATTTGACAGAAACACTACGGACAGCCGGCTTCCTTGCAGAGAAAGGAAGCTCCCGCAGTATACCTAAATAATCAGGTTACGCCTCGATTTCAGAGAATTGATCTCGAGCTCGCTCGTCCAGCTTATACCTTGCACACCTGCGAGGTTAAGGGAAAAATCACGCTCCGGCTCTATGTAGGAGGCAAACTGCATCAGCAACAGGTAATCGGCATGCTTGAGCTCCGGCACCAGCTTTTTGACCGAGCACCTGTTGGTGTACAAATAAATGGCAGCATCGAAATAAGGCAGCTCGTGGCGGTAAACGGGGAAATAATACTTCCGTTTTTCCTCTTCTTCTACCTGGTCGAATAAGGTGCCGCTGCCTTGCGACAATACCTTACCTTCCTGTAGGCAGATGTCCATATCCGGTTCGCGGGTAAAATTAAGGCCGAAGAGTTGGTTGAACCACCAGCAAAGACTATACCCTTTCAGGGCAGAGCTGATCGCGATCAGGCGGCTGTCCGAAAAAAAATCTTCTTCAACAAATGCGGTGTTCAGTAAAAATTTTGCCATTTACAATGCTTACTGCAAAGGTTGCACTTATTTATTTCCCGGCAAAGCCCAACTTCGCTATTCCTCTCAGGCAGCCATTTACAGCTTTCATTATACCTATGGTTTCTTTATTTCTTCCAGACATGATTGCTCAAAAGAAAAATTCCCGCAGGTAATACCTGCAGGAACGTTTCCACCTTAAAACTCACTACTATTCTAAACTCACTATTTCAAAAAGTTGACCGGATTCTTTATTAAAGATCGGTAATGGTATATACTACTGTTGCAGTGAAAGTACCGGTAGCTAAGCTCGCTACATTGGCAAAGTTAGCCAGGGTATAAGTCACATCATATTTGGTGCCGGAAGTACCTGCGTTACCGTTACCGGCCATCGCTGTAGGGGTAGCGATCAGGCTGTTGGGGGTATTGATCAGGTTCTGGCCTGTGGTATTAAAGGTTGCACTCGGAACAGTTGATCCGGCAGTGATCTGGCGGGGATTGGATACGGCCAGGTAGATATTGCCTGCTGGTATGGTGGTAATGCCGGTGGCATTGTTGTTCGTATTTTTCAAAGTAGTCTCACCGCCTGCCAGGGAAACATTCACTTTATAAGCGCCGTTGGAAACTACATCCAAAGTGCTTACTACATCGCCGTTTACTCCGGTAGTACCGGCAGCGTTGGTAAATTTCTGGGTATTGTCCAGGTTGATGTTAACAGTAGAACCAGAGGATACGGTAATGGATTTTACGTTAGCAACCAGTACATTCAGGGTAGCGTTAGCGCTGGAAGTGTTGGAAGTTTGTGCCAGGGCAGCAGTAGTTCCGGTAACGATAAGGGCAGCGGCTAAAACGATCTTTTTCATAATATTCTTAATTTTTAATGTTTTGGTTTAAAATTGGTTAGTTTATTATTTCGGTTTTTATTTCCTTGTTTGATAATGCAAAGATGCAACCGATTCCAGGTTTCAGCTAGTCATTTTACCGGTAAAAAAGGTAAGAAATGGGAAAGTTTATCGGACTTGTAGGTACTTAACCGTTTTACTGATAAATAGGGAATCCCGCAGAAATAAAAAAGTTAAAAAAAGGCTTCTTGTGTTATCATTTTGTAAGGAACAGGGGTCATTTATTTCCCCGTAATGATTGAATTAATATTTTCTCGAGACTATTATTTTCTCGTTACGGCGCAAAGACACGGCGGGTTGATATCATGTATAGCCGTTGCATGCAACGGCTTTTTAAAACCATCATGGTATTGTTTTCTCGCAGCGGCGCGAAGGCGCAATGGACTGGCATTACGTAGAGTCGTTGCCGGCAACGACTCTACCAATCATTCGAACAATAAAGACAAACGCAGCGTCATTGCTGCGAGAAATAATGAATAAAGTCATTGAGTTATTATTTTCTCACAAAGAGCACAAAGCACACGATGCTGATCATTCCGAATGTAACTTACGCAGCATGTGTCATTCGAAATCCTGGGTGCTCTTGACATCTGAGCGGTTAAGATCCTTCGGTTCCTTCGGAGACCTCAGGATGACCGGATTGGTAAGGTTTATTCATCTCTCCCGGCGAGTTGCGAGTTGGTATCCCACAGGTAGTCGTTGAATTATTATTGTTCGCAACGCAGCGTATTCACGCCGTAGCGAGCAAATAAGAAGCACGCTACCTTAGCGCCTTTGTGAGAAAATACAAATACACGCATCGCCGCGAGAAACAATGACAATACCCCTAAAAGAAAAATTCCCACAGGTAATACCTGCAGGAACGTTTCCACCTTAAAACTCACTACTATTCTAAACTCACTATTTCAAAAAGTTGACCGGGTTCTTTATTAAAGATCGGTAATGGTATATACTACTGTTGCAGTGAAAGTACCGGTAGCTAAGCTCGCTACATTGGCAAAGTTAGCCAGGGTATAAGTCACATCATATTTGGTGCCGGAAGTACCTGCGTTACCGTTACCGGCCATCGCTGTAGGGGTAGCGATCAGGCTGTTGGGGGTATTGATCAGGTTCTGGCCTGTGGTGTTAAAGGTTGCACTCGGAACAGTTGATCCGACAGTGATCTGGCGGGGATTGGATACGGCCAGGTAAATATTGCCGGCTGGTATAGTAGTAATGCCGGTGGCATTGTTGTTCGTATTTTTAAGTGTGGTCTCACCGCCTGCCAGGGAAACATTTACTTTATAGGCGCCGTTGGAAACTACATCCAAAGTGCTTACTACATCGCCGTTTACTCCGGTAGTACCGGCAGCGTTGGTAAATTTCTGGGTATTGTCCAGGTTGATGTTAACGGTAGAACCGGAGGATACGGTAATGGATTTTACGTTAGCAACCAGTACATTCAGGGTAGCATTAGCACTGGAAGTGTTGGAAGTTTGTGCCAGGGCAGCTGTAGTTCCGGCAACGATGAGGGCAGCGGCTAAAACGATCTTTTTCATAATATTCTTAATTTTTAATGTTTTGGTTTAAAATTGGTTAGTTTATTATTTCGGTTTTTATTTCCTTGTTTGATAATGCAAAGATGCAACCGTTTCCAGGTTTCAACTAGTCATTTTACCGGTAAAAAAGGTAAGAAATGGGAAAGTTTATCGGACTTGTAGGTACTTAACCGTTTTACTGATAATCGAGAATTTTCCAGGAAATAAAGGCGGATTATTTAGGGCTTATGAAGCATCTTTTTATTCCCGATCACGTATTATCATAGGCAGGGAGTCATTCTTTTTGTGTAATTTTCCACCGTACTAAATTCATTTCCCCCTATGTCCCCTACCTATATTGTCCTTATTGTTATTGTGGTATTGCTGTTCTTCTGTTTTGTAACCGTACAGCAAGGTACCGTAGCCGTAATCACTATTTTCGGAAAATTCCAGCGCATTCTCCGCCCGGGACTCAGCTTCAGGATACCTTTTGTAGAAAGAATATTTCGTCGTATTTCCATACAGAACCGTTCTATCGAATTAAAATTCCAGGCCATTACGCTCGACCAGGCCAATGTCAATTTCTCGGCCATGATGCTGTACGCAGTATTCAACCAGGAACCGGAAACCATCAAGAACGTAGCCTTTAAATTCATGGACGAACGCAGCCTGATGCAGGCCCTGGTGCGCTCGGTAGAAGGCTCGGTACGTGCTTTTGTGGCCGGGAAAAGGCAGGCGGAGATACTGAGCCTCCGCGGGGAGATCATCCTCCATATTAAAGAGCAACTGGATAAAGTGCTGGAAGAATGGGGCTATCACCTCATCGACCTGCAGATCAACGACATTACTTTCGACGAGGTGATCATGCGCTCTATGGCACAGGTAGTATCGTCCAACAACCTTAAAGCCGCAGCAGAGAACGAAGGGCAGGCATTGCTCATCACCAAGACCAAGGCTGCAGAGGCCGAAGGTAATGCCATCAAGATACAGGCCGAAGCCGAAAGACAGGCGGCGCAATTGCGCGGCCAGGGTGTGGCCCTCTTCCGAGAAGAAGTAGCTCATGGTATGGCCAGGGCAGCTAAAGAAATGGAACAGGCCAACCTCGATGCTTCCTTTATCCTGTTCTCGATGTGGACCGATGCCATCAAACATTTTGCAGAGAACGGCAAAGGCAATACCATCTTCCTGGATGGCAGCAACGACGGCATGCAGCGTACTATGAAGGAACTAATGTCCATAGCCCAGAATTCCAAGATACTGTCCGGTAAAGATGGCCAGAAATAACTTGCAACGATTAAACATAAAGATGGCCCGGCAGGTCGCCAGGGCCTTTTTTAATCCAAGCCTATGAAAAGATTTCTATGTTTTGGTTTGCTCGCCTTCGGCAGCTTACTGGCTAAAGCGCAGCAGCCGGAAAGCCCCGAGCCTGTACCCGGGCAAAATTACTATCCCGCTTACAGCTACAATCCGTCGTACAAAGGTTTTCACCTGGGCTTTTACAGCGGCGCCTGGCTGCCGACCGGAAGGCTCTCCCTGCTGGGCGTACATCCCTATGCCGGTGTTCAGTTGGGCTTTGCCAACCGGAAATTGATGCTGAGCCTGAGCGTGGCGGCCCGTTTTCTTAAGTCGGCCAATAGTTATACCACCCTGAAAGATGGTACCCTACAAGTTTCCCGCCACTACAATGCCGGTTATTTTGGTCTCGACGGCAGCTATAACCTCTATAAAAAAGACCGTCATGAATGGGATTTCGAAGCAGGCGCCGGGGGCGAAGCGATCCTCGTCTATTCCGAAAGACGGCCCGGCGACAAGAACAAAACCACCCACAGCCTGTACAGCCCGAATATCAATATAGGCATGGGTTACAAATACTGGTTCAAAGGGGCGTATATAGGGCTGGACTTCAAATACCACATCCTGTTTTTCGACAATAAGAATGCCACCGATTTTACCGGCAATGCTTTTACCATTGGCTTGTGCTTTGGCGGTATAGCGGTACCTTAAACCCGCACAAACCGGTAAATGATTATATTTTCGCTTTCTAAATCAGTATAATGGAAACAACAACGCAATATCCGCATGTGCCTTATGGTAAAACAGTACATGGACAGGAGGAAATAGATGCCGTGGTGGAAGTATTGAAAACATCGACCCAGATGGGCAAGAACGTAAGGGCGTTGGAAGAAACCATTGCCGGTCTCTATGCCAAGCAGTATGGGATCGGCGTCAATTCCGGCTCTTCGGCGCTGTACCTGGCTGCCGACCTCCTGGATTATGAAGCCGGTACCGAGATCATTACACCGGCGCTTACATTTTCCACTACCGTAGCCCCGCAGGTCAAACGCAACTGGGTTCCTGCTTTCGTGGATGTGGAAGAAGGTACTTATAATATAGACGTACATAAGGTAGAAGCCATGATCACCCCAAAAACAAAGGCGATGATCATCCCCAACCTGATCGGCAACCTGCCCGACTGGAAAGTACTGCGCGAGCTGGCCGATAAGTATAACCTGTTCCTACTCGAAGATTCGGCCGATACCCTGGGCGCTGAGATCGGCGGCGCTTCTTCGGGACGCTATACCGACATGAGCACCACGAGCTTTTACGGATCGCATATCGTGAATTGTGCCGGCAACGGCGGTATGCTCTGCGTGAATACAGAAGCATTTTATAACCGCGGACGCCTGCTCCGGAGCTGGGGGCGCAGCTCTTCCTTATTTGTAGAATCCGAAAAGATCGAGAACCGCTTTAACGTAGAGGTAGACGGCATTCCTTACGACGCCAAATTCGTGTTTGAGGAACCAGGCTACAATATCGAGCCTTCCGAGCTGGGTGCGGCATTCGGCCTGGTACAGGTGGGCAAGCTGGCCGACAATATCGACAAGCGTACGGCCAATTATACCCAGCTCCGGGAGTTTTTCAAACAATACGAACAGCACTTTATCCTGCCGCAACAATTGCCCGATTCCCGCACCGGTTGGCTGGCCTTTGCCGTTACCGTAAGGGAAGGAGCGCCTTTTATCCGCAGGGACCTGCAGATCTTCCTGGAACAAAGAAACATACAGACCCGGACCGTATTTACCGGCAACATCCTGCGCCAGCCCGGCTTTAAGCAGGTAGCGCACCTGGCCGCCCAAGAAGGCTATCCCGAGGCCGATAAAGTAATGCGCGGCGGTATGCTGATCGCCTGCCACCACGGCTTGGACCAGGCACAGATCGACCATATGAAAGAGAGTATTACAGCATTTATGAACAAATTCTGATCATAATTACTGAACCTGCCAAAGCCATCCTTTATAGGGTGGCTTTCTTTTCGCACAACATTTGAAAAATCCCCCATTTAATACCTAATTTTGCAGTCTACTTTTATGTGATATGCCTGCCGACTCCCCGAAGCGTTTTAACATCTGGACACCGCTCACCTTTTCTGTAATCCTCATCCTGGGCATACTGATCGGCTTTCAACTCAATAAATATCTTGCCAACAAGCGGCCCATTTCCAATGCCGTGGAACGTAATGACCGGCTGGAAGAGATTATCGACATTATAGGCGCCAAATACGTGGATTCGGTAAGTGCAGATTCGCTTTACGAAGATGCGGTAACGGGTATCTTAAAACACCTGGACCCGCATACCGTCTATATCCCGGCCCGCGACATGGCCTCGGTAACAGAAGACCTGGAAGGCAATTTCAAAGGCATAGGCGTCGAGTTCTATATTCTGAAGGACACCTTAATGATCACGTCCGTAGTAAAGAATGGCCCCTCGGCCGATGCAGGTGTGCAAACCGGCGACAGAATACTTAAGGTGAACGACAGTTCGGTGATCGGTATTACGAGCGATGGTATTATCAGCAAGCTAAGGGGTATCGAAGGCAGCGGCGTAAAGCTAAGCCTGCTGCGCCCTTCCGAAAACAAGCTGCTGGATGTACAGGTAAAACGTGGTGTGATCCCGATCTTTAGCGTGGAAGCCACTTATATGATCGATGCCGAAACCGGCTATATCCGCATCAACCGTTTTAGCGCCACCACCTACCGGGAATTTATGAAAGCCCTGAACAACTTATTAGGACAAGGGATGAAGCAACTGGTGCTGGACCTGCGCCAGAATCCGGGTGGCTACCTGGATGCCGCTACCGCCATCGCCGACGAGCTGATAGGCGGCCACAAATTGCTGGTCTATACCCAGGGCCGTACTTCCGACAAGGAAGAATATATGTCGGGGCAAAAAGGAAAATTTGAAAAAGGAAGACTGGCCGTGCTGGTCGACGAAGGCTCGGCCTCGGCCAGCGAGATACTGGCAGGCGCCGTACAGGACTGGGACCGCGGCGTAGTGGTAGGCAGACGTTCATATGGCAAAGGGCTGGTGCAGGAACAATTTGAGTTGGGCGACGGTTCGGCCCTGAGGCTCACGATCGCCCGTTATTATACGCCATCGGGCCGCAGTATCCAGAGGCCCTACAACAAAGGCAGGGAGGCTTATGAAGATGATTTTGAGAACAGGTACCGGAACGGTTCTCTTACCAGTATGGATACCATGAAGAGTGCCGATACCGTCCGTTATTATACCGAAGAAAAACACCGCGTCGTGTATGGCGGCGGCGGCATCAAGCCCGATATTGTTACGCCCTACGAAACCAGCCCATTTGCCAATGAGCTGTACGAGCTGCTGTCCTCTTCGATCCTGAACAATACCGTGTACGAATACTATTCCCGCAACAATAAAGAGCTGAATGCCTTCACTACCTTCCGGCAATTTGATGCAGGCTTTTCCGTTACCCCGCAACTGATGGCTACCTTAAAAGCCAATTATGGCAGGGACTATGCACAGCAGGTAAATAAAGTATGGAGCAATGCCCGCACACAGGACTTCCTTAAATCCAGGATCAAGGCCCTGCTGGCGCGTATGTTGTTTCGCAGCAACGGCTACTACCAGCAGACCAATAAAGACGACAAAGTGGTATTAAGGGCTTTAGAGATTCTCCGGGGCAGGGAATACACCGCTATTGTGGGCGGGTAAGCCTTCCAGCCAACTGACCTTACCCTCCGCTACCGAAGCGCAAAAATGCTGGCTACCATTGGTCAGCATCCAGTAGGGACATTGCAGCACACTATGGTACCGCAACAACTGCTGCAAAGTGCTTTCTTTAATAGCGGTTTCCGGCTCTTTACATTCGATCAGCATCCAGGGCTTATGGTCGTAATCGTATACCACGATATCGTAACGCTTCTTCAGGTTATTGATCCTGATCTCTTTTTCTACAGAGATCAGCCCTTTAGGGTATTGCATCACTTCGCACAGGTACACCAGGATATGCTGCCTCACCCATTCTTCGGGTGTCAGTACCACATATTTTTTCCGGATAAAATCAAAGATATACCGCAGGCCATCCTGCTGCCGGTACCGGAAATCGTGTTGCGGAAAAACGATGGAGAACATAAGCGCAATAATAAGATTATCCCCGGAATTATTGCCCTTCTTTGGGAACAGCGAGCCGCATGCCCAGCTTATTTTCCTTCAGGACTGCGATCACTTCCGTCATGACGACAAGCTTTGTCTCCGGTGCAGGCACAAGAATAATCTCGTTACGGGTTATTTCCGGTCTATGCTGCCGGATAAGGGCTTTCAGCTCCGTAAGGGTATTAGCCGTATCTTTTTTGCCTTTGAAGGAAGTCACATACTCCTTATTGGAAAAGACCAGAACAAACGAGGCGGGATCGCTCGTATCTGTTTTGGGAACAATGTCCGTCAACGTAGGTCTTTGAAGATGTTTGCCCCTAACGCCAGGTGCATGGGGATCACCGGCACCAGTAGCTTTCGTTTCCCGGCCGGCACAACCGCAGGCCAGCAACCCACATAAGCATAAGCCGGTCATAGCGGGCAATAACCTATTCTTCATATGCTACCGGGTTTACGCCAGTTCTTTCATGCGCAACATATATTTGCCCAGGATGTCAAATTCCAGGTTAACCGGCTGCTCTGCCTGCAAATCCCGGAACGTGGTATGCTCCAGGGTATAAGGGATAATGGTGACCTCGAAAGTATCCCGTCCGGCATGGAACGCCGTAAGGCTTACACCATTGATACAGATCGATCCTTTTTCGATGATGAGAGCTGCAAACTGTGGGGGGAAGCTGAAACGGAACAGGTGACTACCGTTCACTTCTTTCCTGTCGATGCAAATACCCGTAGTATCGACATGTCCCTGCACGATATGCCCATCCAGGCGATCGCCCAGCTTCATGGCACGTTCAAGGTTCAATACCCTACCCACTTTCCAGGTATCCAGGTTGGTCTTCAGCAATGTTTCGGCCACGGCAGTTACCGTATGTTCTGTATCATCGCAGGCCACCACGGTAAGGCATACGCCGTCGTGCGCTACCGACTGGTCTATTTTAAGTTCTTTGCTGATCGCGCTGGTAATGGTAAAATGGATATTGGTACCTTCTTTTATCACGCGGGTAACGGTTCCCTGCGACTCGATAATTCCTGTAAACATCAGGATATACATTTAATAAGCTAACAAAATAAGAAGTGGCAGCGGCTACAATTTAACGGCTGTGCCTTTATGATAAGTAGTGCCGCCGGCATTGGTTATGGTAAAATCGATCCTGATCGTATCCGATTGGGTGGTCAACGATCCGCTCAATGTATCCGTATTATTGCATAAATACTGACCGGGTGAACCTACCAGCAAGGTATCGACAAGCGCTTTTTTGTATTTATTGGCAGTAACATAAAAAGGCGCAGTGCCACTGCACCAGCCTGTTACGGCGAGGTGGGTCAGTATGGTATCTTCCGTCTTGCTGAAGGTAAGGTTCTTGACCAGTGTCCCGGCAACGGCCCCGTCGGGGAAATAAATGGTATCGTTCAGCAGCCAGGAGCCCAGGAAAGAGTCTACAGGATAGGTACATACCGAGTTATCGGGGGTACCGGGAAAGCCCCAGTTATAGTTGACTGCCCTGGGATCGTTGCAATACGGATTGTTGAGCCGGTCGTCGTGCTGCGCCGGAGGGGGGTCCTTGTATTTGGAGCAGGCATAGATCACTACGCAGCAAGCCGCCAACAGGGACAATATTTTTACTTTAGATTGCATCATCATTCTAACGCAAAGATCAAAGGAAAATTTTGTTTGGCAATGCGATTTTTATACGGAATGATAGCCCGGAGCAGACTCATTTCCTTCCCTGATGGCAAAAGCAACCAAAAGAGCGCTTCAGGCAGGCCGGAACCGGACCTTCGTTATAAGATTATCTATCTCTCGCAGCGTCGCTGTGGCGCTGCGAGCCTATAAAAATATACATCAACTTTTCACCCTTCGACTGCGCTCAGGCCTGACCTTCGTTATAAGGTATGCCCGAAATTTTTGTCCTGCTGAGCGGAGTCGAAGCACGGCGAAAATTTCCCTTTTCTACCCTTCGACTCCGCTCAGGCTGACGTTGGCGTTATAAAGTGGCTCAGGATAATAAAAATTGTTCCCGCGGTCAAGGCCACATCAATGCTTTTTAGGGCATTTCTTGCAGCGCTTGCCTTCCTTGTATTTTTTGCAGCATTTTTTAAACTCGCAAAGCCTTGCGCACATCAGGAAATGATGCTGTTCCATCCCTTCTGCTCCGCCCGCAAGCACTTCCTTTTTCTCCTGCTCTGTTTTCATTACTTTTTATTGAATCAAATGAGTTACTACTTTCCCGGGAACTGCCGTTACCTGGCGACATAGCCTTCCTAATAAACATACCCCGGGCAAATTGGTTCACCCATGCAGGGCAGGCCCCCTAATGCGCATCCAGCCAGTTCCGTCCTGTACCCGATTCGGCAATTACCGGCACGTCATTGGGCAGGGCCAGGGCCGATTGCATATGCTCCAGCACCAAAGCCTTTACTTGCTCTACTTCTGCCAGCGGCACATCAAACACAAGCTCATCGTGTACCTGCAGGATCATCCGGGCCTTTACCCCGGCATCTTTAAGCGCTTTGGCAATACGGATCATGGCCAGCTTGATCATATCGGCGGCAGAGCCCTGGATAGGGGCATTGATGGCTACCCTTTCGGCAAAGCCGCGTACCGTCTGGTTGGACGAATTGATATCGGCCAGGCGTATTTTCCGTCCCATCAATGTTTTTACATAGCCGTGCTGTTTGGCAAAGGCAATGGAATTATCCATATACTGCTTGATGGCGGCATATTCTTTAAAGTAGTTATCGATGATCTCTTTGGCTTCGGTACGGCTGATACCCAAGCTATCGGCCAGTCCAAAGGCCGATTGCCCGTATATGATACCAAAGTTTACTGCCTTGGCATTACGGCGTTGTTCAAAGGTCACTTCCTCTTCGGTAACGCCATATACTTTGGCTGCCGTTGCCCTGTGGATATCCTTATTGTCGCGAAAAGCCTGTATCATGCTCTCATCGCCACTTATAGCTGCCACAACCCTTAATTCGATCTGCGAGTAGTCGGCAGATAAAAGTACGTGCTGCTCGTCGCAGGCGACAAAAGCTTTGCGGATCTCCCGGCCCCGGTCGGTGCGGATAGGGATATTCTGCAAGTTGGGATTATTGCTGCTCAGCCTCCCGGTAACTACTACCGACTGGTTGAACGAAGTATGTATCCTGCCGGTTTTCGGGTTCACCATCAAAGGCAACGAATCGGCATAAGTCGATTTTAATTTGCTGTACTCCCGGAACACCAGGATGCTGTCCACGATCTCGTGACGCGCCCGCAGCTTTTGCAGCACATCTTCGCCCGTAGCGTATTGGCCGGTCTTGGTCTTCTTGGCCTTCTCATCCAGCTTCATTTTTTCAAACAGCACTTCTCCCAGTTGTTTGGGCGATGCCAGGTTGAATTCGACACCTGCCTGGCGGTACACCTTTTCTTCGGCCTCTCTTATTTCCCGGCCCAGCTCTTTGGAATATTGTTCCAGGAAGTCCACATCGATACCCACCCCTTCAAATTCCATATCGGCCAGCACCGGCACCAATGGGTTTTCTACTTTTTCAAAAAGGTCGGTTACATCGTTCTGCACCAGCAAGGGCGCGAATACTTCTTTCAATTGCAGGGTAATATCGGCGTCTTCCGCGGCATATTCCTTTACCAACGCCACTTCCACATCGCGCATATTACCCTGCCCTTTACCCTTTTTCCCGATCAGGGTTTCGATGCTTACCGGCTGGTATTGCAGGTATTTCATGCTCAGCATATCCATACCGCGTTTGCCTTCAGGCTCTATGCTGTAATGGGCCAGCATGGTATCGAAATGTTTCCCTGCCAGGGTAAAGCCGTAATTCTTCAACATCAGCAGGTCGTACTTCACATTCTGACCGATCCACAACACGTCTTCCCGTTCCAGCAGGGGCCGCAATTGCTCCAGGAGCGCCTTTACTTCCTGCTCGTCGGCGCTGCAGGGGATATAATAACCTTCCTGTTTTTTCCAGCTAAAGCTAAGCCCTACCAGCTCGGCCCGCATGGCGTCGGTACCCGTGGTTTCGGTATCAAAGCAGATCTCCGGCTGCTGCATAGCAGCCGCTATAAAGTCTTTCAGGGCTTCGGGCGTATCTACCAGGTGGTATTCATGGGCCGTATTACTGATGGTATGCAGCCCTTCCATCTCTGCGAAAAGATCGGGTTGCCCTGTACTAGCCTGCGTAGCCACCGGCGTTACCACATCGTTGCCAAAAAGGTCTTTCTGACCGCTGGCGATAGCGGGGTCCACTGCCGGACGCCCTTCGCCGAGCACCCTTTTGGTCAATGCCCGGAACTCCAGTTCGGCAAAGACATCGCTGAGCTCCGCCTCGTTCCACTCTTTCAGCCTGAAATCTTCTTCATGAAAATCGATAGGCACATTGGTGATGATGGTCGCCAGCTTTTTGGATAAAATAGCACTTTCCTTTCCGTTGCGTATCTTCTCGCCCAAAGCGCCTTTGATATTGGCGGCATTTTCGAGCACGTTTTCCAGGCTGCCGTATTCCGACAACAGTTTGGCCGCTGTCTTCTCGCCCACCCCCGGGATACCGGGTATGTTATCCACCGCATCGCCCATGAGGCCCAGGATATCGATTACCTGGTGTACGTTATTGATGCCCCATTTTTCGCACACTTCTTTTTCGCCCAACACCTCGAATGTACCGCCTTTGTACCCGGGTTTATAAATAAATACTTTTTCCCTTACTACCTGTCCATAATCCTTATCGGGCGTAACCATGTACACTGTATAGCCTTTTTCGGCCGCTTCCAGCGCCAGAGTACCTACGATATCATCGGCTTCGTAACCATCCAGCTCGAGGCAGGGGATATTAAAAGCCTGTACAATACGCTTGATATCCGGGATAGCATCCAGCAGGTCTTCTGGCGCTTCCTGGCGGTTGGCTTTATAATCGGTAAAATCGGCATGGCGTTCCGTGGGAGCATGGGTATCCCAGACTACGGCCATGTGCGTGGGCTTTTCCTTCTGCATGAGGTCCAGCAGGGTATTGGTAAAGCCAAACTGGGCATTGGTATTCCGGCCCTTGCTGGTGATACGCGGACTGCGGATGAGGGCATAATAGGCGCGGTACACCAGTGCCATAGCATCCAGCAGAAAGAGTTTTTTATTGTTATCGGACATAAAGGATCGGGATCGTTTTTTTTGAAAGCAGCGGCAAAAATACAAATAAAAAAGTGCGCCGCCCCGTTTCCGGACCTGCCTTACCCACAATTCCAGGCCTATAGGGTAACCAGCCTTGCCCATGGTATTATATGAACGATTAAAGTTTAGCTTTGCGGCTATCCAAACCAAAACGATAAGCACACAATGATGCCGACAAAACAACTCCGAGCCTGGACGGTCTTTTGCTGCCTCGGCCTGGCTTCCTGCGCCAGCTATCAACGCACCGACCTTTACTTCGGGCGAGATATCCCCGAGGGCGGTACCGTAAGCGAACAACAATGGAAAGCTTTCAGCGATAGCGTTATCAGCTCCTATTTCCCCGAGGGTTATACGGAATGGGATGCCAACGGCCGCTGGAAAGATACCCAAACCAAAGAGACGATTACCGAACCCACCAAAGTGGTTACCTTCTTTGGCAAAATGACCCGGGAGCGGAGCGCAGCCCTCGATAGCATTGCCCGACGGTATCTTCGCCGCTTCCGGCAGCAGAGCGTATTGCGTACCGACAGCAAGTCTAAAGTAAGGTTCATTAATAAGACGCCATAAGGTTTTGGTTCAACGACAAGTTCCGAAGGTCCGTAATCCTGCCGGTCAGGTCGCTCGTTCCTCGCGTCCCGACCGGTAAGCCTTTAGTGTCCGATAAACAAAAAGAGCATAGGAATCGTCCTATGCTCTTTTTATGTTGTACCATGCCATGCTTACAGCACCAGCTCGGGCCTGATCTTTTCGTTGTAATCGTTAACGGCATGCTGGAATATTTTTTTGGCCAGCTTGGCGCCCTGGAATTCTTCAATTTTAACCACTTTCTTCTCCAGCACCTTGTATTCTTCAAAAAACTGGCGGACCTCGGCCAGGAAGTGGGCCGGTAATTCTGAGATGTCGTTGATGTGCGCTACGCTCATGTCATTAGCGCAAACAGCGATCAGCTTATCGTCGGCTTCGCCCTGGTCCAGCATGCGCATGACGCCAATAATTTTGGCCGGTACCATGCACAAAGGTTGTATCTCGATCTGGGAAAGGATGAGGATATCCAGGGGATCGCCATCGTCGCAATAAGTTTGCGGGATAAAGCCATAGTTGGCAGGATAATAAACGGAAGAATAAAGTACACGGTCAAGCATCAGCATGCCGGTTTCTTTATTGAGTTCGTATTTGGCGCGGGAGCCTTTGGGGATTTCGATGATACCGTTCACCAGGTCACCGGATATATCTCCATAATTGACTGTGTGCCAGGGATTAAATTGCATAAACAGGAAATTCTGAATCGTTAAGTGCTCTAAAAAGCGGAGATTTTTTTATGAGGTGGCAAAGATAAGGCATGTTGCAACAGGAAAACATAAAAAAATCATTAAAAGCGGGAAAATTAGCCGGTTATGCTTCCGGCCGGTGCATCTGGTCTTATAGTATCACAACTTGTACAACGGTTATGCGACAGGAGGCAACCGGGGCGCGATAGAGATGGGATCAGGGTAAAATAACAATAGGCGTACCCACTTGTACAAAGCGGTACAGTTCGTCGATCTCTTCATTGGAAATGGCAATACAGCCCCAGGTCCAGTCGCTGTACAGATAGGCTTCGGGCTTATATTGCAGCCTGTTGGGCAACCCGTGTATCTTTACATCGCCGCCGGTATTGAGCTTATGGGCCTGTGCATATTGACGGTCGGCCGCATTGGGATAGGAGATACCCAGGTTCTTGTGGTAACTGCTGTTTGGGTTTTTACCATTGATATAATACACACCTTCGGGCGTTTTATTATCGCCCTGCACCCTTTTTCGGCCTTCGGGCGTTGCACCAAGCGAAATAATATAAGTTTTTGCCTTACGCCCTTTACTATAAGCCGCCATTTCCCTTTTGCTTTTATATACCACCAGGCTATCGACAGGACCCCGTAATACAACTTTGTAGCTTCTTTGGGCCATACGTTTTTCCTGCTGTATCGAGCATGTTCCTGCACTGCCCGAACAGCCCAATGCCTGTCCGGATATCATTCCTGCAAGCATCACCGGGAGGGAAACAAAAATTATTCTTTCAAATACTTTGGAAAAGGCGGACTTTTGCGGCTGTATCTTTTTGTTCATAGTGATACTTGTTAAAAAATGTCCTTTAAAAGAATAGAGACGCAGGACCTTGATTTTTTCCATAAGATATTACCTGCGGCAAGCATATTAAGCGACAGGGAAAATATTGAACGCTGCTCCTCCGACGAAACGGAAGACTTTTCCTTCCCTCCCGAACTGGTACTGCTGCCGGAAAGTACACAAGAAGTAAGCCGGATCATGGCTTACTGTAACGAGCAGCATATTGCGGTTACCCCCCGGGGCGCGGGTACCGGCCTCAGCGGCGGCGCTTTGCCGGTGCATGGGGGCGTGTGCCTGGATATGCGCCGCATGAACAGGATCATCGATATCGATACGCTTAACTTCCAGGTAACCACCCAACCCGGCGTCATTACCGAGGTGCTGCAAAATGCGGTGATCGAAAAAGGTCTTTTTTACCCGGTAGATCCTGCCAGCCGGGGTTCCTGCTTTATTGGCGGTAACGTGGCCGAAAACAGCGGCGGCCCCCGTGCCGTAAAATATGGTACGGTGAAGGATTACGTGCTCAATCTTGAAATAGTAATGCCCAACGGCGAGATCATATGGACCGGTGCCAATACCTTGAAGAATGCCACGGGCTACAACCTGACGCAGTTGATCGTAGGCAGCGAAGGCACCCTGGCCGTAGTAACCCAAATCGTATTGAAGCTGGTCCCCTACCCTCCTGAAAACCTGTTGTTGCTGGTTCCTTTTTATACGGCCACCGATGCCGCTGCGGCAGTGAACAAGATTATGCTGGCCGGTTATACACCTTCGGCATTGGAATTCATGGAGCGCGATGCCCTTAGCTGCGCCATAAGCTACCTGGGTAATAGTTCCGTTACCCTTCCCGATGAGGTGCAGGCGCATTTGCTGATCGAAGTGGATGGCAACAACAAGGAAGTCTTGTTTTCCGAGATGGAAGGCATTGCCGGTCTCATGGAGTCTTTCGCTACAGGCGAACTTCTGTTTGCGGAAAGCAGCCAGCAAAAAAATGAATTATGGCGGCTCAGGCGTATCGTAGGAGAAGCGGTAAAAAGCGGTTCTATCTATAAAGAAGAGGACACGGTAGTACCCAGGGCCTATCTCCCGCAGCTCCTGCAAATGGTAAAAGATACAGGCAATAAATATGGGTTCTCTTCCGTTTGTTACGGGCATGCCGGGGATGGTAACCTGCATGTGAACATTGTTAAAGGAAACCTTACGGATGCTTTCTGGGAGCAGGAATTGCCCCTGGCCATCCGGGAGATATTTACCTATGTACATTCCGTAGGCGGTACTATTTCGGGCGAACATGGTATCGGCTATGTACAAAAACCTTATATGGACATTGTATTCGGCAAAGTGCAGATGGACCTGATGCAGCAGATCAAGCAGGTTTTCGATCCTAAAGGAATAATGAACCCGGGCAAAGTAATATAGATAACTTGGATATCTAATTCGCGTAACTTTGCAGGGTAATCAGAAAAATAAAACCATTTTATGAAGAAGATATTTTTGCTGGCTCTAGTGTGTACGGGCTTTATGACGGCCCAGGCACAGGAAGTGTACAACAGCACGGGCAAAAGCGGGCAGGCGAAGTACAAACAAAACCAACAGAAGAAAGGTTTCGACATCAACCGCATGGTTTTTGGCGGGGGATTGGGCCTCACTTTCGGGTCTATTACCAATATTTATGTAGCGCCTTCGATAGGTTACCGCATCACCGATAATTTTGCTGCGGGCGTTACGCTGGGCTACAATTACTACCGGGATAAGCAGGCTTTTTATACCTACAACATCAGCACCAATGAACAAATGTACCGCCCCTTGTCCCAATCGATCTACAGCGGTAGTGTATGGGGCCGGTATATGATCATTCCCAATGTGATTGTCCAGGCGGAGTTTGAAATGAACAGCCTGAGTTTTTACAACCGGGAGCTGGGCTATAAGGCCGATAAAGACGGCTGGATGATGCCGGGCAAAGAGCGGGTAATGATACCTTGTATGCTCCTGGGCGGCGGTTACCGCCAGCCTATAGGCGAACATTCTTCCATGTTCATCATGGCTATGTACGATGTGTTCCAGAACCTTCCCGGCAATATGCGTACCGATGCCAATGGCGACAAGTATTCGTTAAGTCCCTATGCCAACAGGGTGGATTTCAGGATCGGCTTTAGCATAGGTTTCTGATCAAAAGACAACACATAATGTTCCGCTTCCGCCTCGGATCAATAGCAACCGAATTAGTTAATAAAACATAGCAATAATAAGTCCCGCAGCTACACAAAGTTGCGGGACTTATTTTTTACGGGAAGGTGGCTTATTTGCTTTTTTTTCCATTTCTTGCAAGCGTATCGACCTTGCTATGAGTAAACATCATTTAAGAAAAGAGCATAACTGCGAAAATTGCGGCTACCCCGTTGAAAAAAGGTTCTGCACTGCCTGCGGACAGGAGAATATAGAAACCCGGCAGTCGTTTGGCCACCTGGTAAAGCATTTCGCAGAAGACTTTACCCATTACGAAGGCAATGTCTGGAAAACGGTCAAGTATCTTTTGTTCCGGCCGGCTTACCTCACCAAAACCTATCTTGCTGGCAAAAGAATGCAATATGTAGCGCCGGTAAAGCTGTATATTTTCATCAGCTTCGTGGCGTTCTTCCTGCCCGGGTTATTGCCGCATCTCAATACGGGAAAAGGTCCAGGCGCTTTAAAAACGGTAGGCCAGAAACTGGAAACGATAAGCAACAAATTAGATAAGCTGGACGATTCCCTGCAAGCCAACAAAGCATCCGCCCAAGGACGGCATGATTCTGTTACCTCCTTGCCCCTGACTTATGCAGATTATCGTTCTGTGGAAGAATATGATTCCATTCAGCATACCTTACCCGAATCAAAAAGAGATGGCCTTTTTGACCGGTATTATAACCGGAAAATGGCCGGGTATAACAAAATTGACCCGGAAGTTTTCAAGGAAAAATTCAACGAAAAGATCGCGCATAACTTTCCCAAGGCCTTATTCTTTTACCTTCCTTTATTCGCATTCGTCTTATGGCTGTTTCATGGTAAAAAGAAATGGCTGTATTTCGATCATGCCATTTTCACACTGCATTATTTCTCGTTCCTTTTGTTGCTTATTACGATCAGGAATATTGTGTTTAATCTTATTCCCTGGTATTTTCTGATCAGCCCCGGCACCTTATCCCTTGTTTTTGGCATTATCATCTGGCTCTGGAGCGTCTTTTATTTCTACAGGGGGCACCGGAGGTTGTATGAAGAAAGCCGTGCTGTGTCCCGGCTAAAAGCGACCTTTATCCTTTTCATCAACTCCATTGTTTTCCTGGCGGTATTCTTAGGTTTTATTATGCTCACCCTACTCACCGTTCAATAAACGAGGAGGGAGCCGGCATAAAACCCGCCTGTTTCTTCAATAACCTTTACATTTGCGGCTTAGCATTTTTGTTTTTCCATACGCAACCTGATATATGAGTCATCAGCAAATCTTACTTTGTATCATACTCGCCTACTTCCTGTTGTTGCTGGGCGTGGCCTTTTATACGGCCAGGGGCAGTAATAATGAGTCTTTTTTCGTAGGCAACCGCAGCAGCAAATGGTGGCTCGTAGCCTTTGGCATGATCGGCACTTCGCTTTCCGGCATGACCTTTATCAGTGTACCCGGCACGGTAGGCAATGGCGGGGCCTTTGGCTATTTCCAGGTGGTGATCGGTTACTGGCTGGGTTATTTTATCGTGGCTTATGTATTGCTGCCGGTCTATTATAAGATGCAACTGACCTCCATTTATACCTACCTGGAAAAAAGGCTGGGCGTGAATGCGCACAAGACGGGGGCATTCTTCTTTATCCTGTCGCGTACCCTCGGCGCTACGCTAAGGCTGTACCTGGTGATCAAGGTGCTGGAAATGTTTGTACTCAAAGACCTTAATATCTCCTTTGGCGTTACAGCATTTGTTATACTGGGCCTCATCCTGCTGTACACCTTCAAGGGCGGCGTAAAGACCATCGTATGGACCGATACCTTGCAAACCACATTTATGTTGCTGGCGCTTATCGTCAGCCTGTTTTACCTCGCCGGCAAGCTCAACTTCTCTTTAGGCGAAGCCTGGGCAGCGATAGGCGACAAAGGCATGACCAAGATCTTCGCAACCGATCCTTTACCGGGCAATTATTTCCTGAAACAGATCCTGGGCGGCGCTTTTATTACGATTGCAATGACCGGGCTCGACCAGGAAATGATGCAAAAGAATATTAGTGTAAGCAACCTTAAAGATTCCCAGAAGAATATGGTGGTGATGGGTACCTTGCAAATGCTGGTGGTGTTTATCTTCCTGTTCCTGGGTGGCGTGCTGGCCCTGTATGCTTCGGCCAAAGGGATCGAAGCCAAAGGCGACAACCTGTTTCCCGCCGTGGCCCTGCAAAGCGGCCTGCCTTTCTTTATTACGGTCTGCTTCGTGATCGGCCTTATCTCGGCCCTGTTCCCCAGTGCCGACGGCGCCTTGACGGCGCTTACCTCTTCTTTCTGCATCGATATACTGGGAATGCAAAAAAAGGGGCAACAAAAAGATAATATGGAAACGGACCTCCAGGCCGAAAAAAAACGCACCAGGACCCGCCTCATCGTACACAATGTCTTTGCCGTTATTTTCCTGCTCTGCGTGTTCTTCTTCAAAGAAGTGGACAATGGTTCACTTATCGATATCCTGCTCAAGCTGGCAGGCTTTACCTATGGGCCATTGCTGGGGCTTTTTGCTTTCGGTATTCTTACCAAAAGAGTAGTGGCGGCCAGGTCCCCGCTTATTATCTGTCTCGTGGCTTTGTTCCTTACCCTGGTGCTGGATGTGATCAATAATTACCAATGGTATGCGCCCAAGGTAGGCATGTCGGAAGAAGCGCAGGCCGGCTTGCAACGTCTTTCCCAAAGCCTGTTCGGTGGCTATAAGATCGGCGTCGAACTACTGATCGTGAATGCAGCGATCACCTTTATTTTATTATGGATAACATCCCGAAAACCGGTACAGCAACCGGTCCGGGTGGCAACGGCTGTTGCCTGATACGTTAAAGATATTCATTAAAAAAGACGCGGTCGCCGCGTCTTTTTTAATTATCTATAGTGGAGTTGATGCCCCGGTCGATCATAGCTTCACACATGGGGCGCAGTGTTTCAAAATCACCTTTCTTAACGGCATACTTTCCCTGGTAGTGGATCAGTATAGCGCATTGCTCTGCTTGTTCCGGTGTATGTGAACAGATGTCTATAAGCGATTCTATAACCCAGTCAAAAGTATTCACCTCATCGTTCCAGATGATAAGGTGGTGCAGGTGCGCATCCAACACATCGGTATCGAATTCTTCCTGTTTCCAGGGATTGAATTCCGACATTGTTTTTTGATACGGTTCCATAAAAATTTATCTTTTACGTTTAGTCTAAATCGGTTTTGGAAGAATTGCTTTTACAAAATTAGGAAACAATCCTTTTATCAGGGCAACATTTCTTTTCTTTGCGCCCTATGACGCCAATATCTTTTGTAAAGAAGACAATGGAGGAGCTCAACCGGGCTCCCGCCGGGAGTACATCGGAAGATTCCCGCTTCCCGGTTTATGTAATACTGGATGATGTACGGAGCATGCATAATGTAGGCTCCTGCTTCCGTACAGGCGATGCTTTCCACATTAAGGGGATAGCGCTTTGCGGTTACACCCCCCGTCCCCCGCACCGCGACATACACAAAACGGCCCTGGGTGCTACGGAAACGGTACCCTGGATCTATTACGAAGCCGTAACGGAAGCCATTGAAACGCTCAAGACAGAAGGTTACGCTATCTATGCCGTTGAGCAGGTACACAACAGCATTCCCTTGCAGGAAATGGACTTTCCACCCGGCAAAAAAATAGCCCTGGTATTCGGCAACGAGGTTTCCGGTGTGAGTGAGGCCGCGCTGGCCCTATGCGAAGGCAGCCTGGAAATACCCCAATGGGGCACCAAGCATTCCCTCAACATCTCGGTTTCGGCTGGTATTGTACTATGGGAGCTGATAAAGAAACAAGCAGACTCCACTACCTAAAAAGAAAGCGACAGGTCTATGGCCTGTCGCTTTTTATAGCTACCTGCAAAGCAGGATTAGTTAACGGGTACCACAAAATTTTCGATAGCGGGCGGCAGGCACATCATATCGTTACAGGTCTGGTATTGTACGGCACCTTTTACCTTATCGCCTCTTTTGCCTTTGAAATCACGATAAAAGGTAATTGTTTTTTCATGCCAGCGGATAGCGCCGTCAATAAAATCCAGTTTTGCCGTTTTGGGCGCTGCACTTTCTTTCCAGTCGCCTGACCAACCTCCCTGCAACTCTTCTGCCGTAAAGCTGGTGGGGATCAGGGTACCATCGCCGCCGGGGTCCTGCGCCCATATGTGAAAGCCGTTATCAAGAGTAGCTTTGGCTTCGAAGCGATACAGGTCATTGTCCATCTTTTTAACAGAGAACTGCCAGTGAACTGGGTTCGGCTTTGTTTGCGCTTTCAGGGCTAACGGGAAAAAGGCCAATGCGATTATCGATAAGAGAAACTTCATAGGAATTATCTGGTTTGTTTTTAGTTACAATAACTCGTCTATATAGACGAATATAGACAATAGAAATTGGGTGACGTTTACCCTAAGTGAAAAACCCGCCTGTTAAAGGCGGGTTTAACTATTGAATAACGTGTACGGTCTTATTTCTGAGGAGCAGGCTGCTGCTGCGCGCCGCCTTGTTGCTGTCCACCCTGTTGCTGGGTTTTAGGCTGTTCTTTTTGGGCCTTTGGAGCACCTACTATATCCAGTGAAAATACAGTAGCGATACAAAGAGCGGCAATAAGGGCCATTGTGTACCAGGTACCTTTTTCCATTACATCGCCCGATTGCTTTACGCCCATAACTTGTGTTCCCAGGCTGCCAAAGGAGCCGGATAAGCCGCCGCCTTTAGGTTTTTGTACTAATACGAAGAAACCCAGTACAACACAGGCAAGCATGATAACGATAATTAATAGAGTGGTCATTTTTTATAAATCTTTTTGTAAATTTTCTATTTTGGCAGCAAAATAAGCATTTTTTTCAGGATTCAGCAAACTTAATTTCTGATACATGTCAATAGCCTTTTCTTTTTTACCTTGTTTAGCATAGACCTCTGCCAGTGATTCGCTTATCAATGAATCTTTCCTGGATATGGAGTTCACCGCCATTTCAAATACCTGCTCCGGTATCTCCTCGCTTTCCTCTTCGATTGCCGCAGCCAGCTTTTGCTGCTGCCACATCGCTTTTAGTGCTTTCTGCTCGGCTTCTTCTTCCTTAGCCTTTTGATTTTTGGAGCTGATATGCTTTAACCATTCAGCAAAACTCATAACTACCATCAATGATTTTTCTTTATCTTCTTCGGGATCGGGTATGGATTCTTGTGAGGTGTGTACAGGCGCTATTTCATTTCTTTCAGGCAAAGCTCCCGATACATGGATACCTTGTTGTAAAAAATAATCTTCCGACGATGCAGGTTGCAGCATAATCTCTTCTTGTTCTTTTGCTTTATCGGGATGCGGGGTGGCAGTTTCCCCGGTAAGCGGAGCAGCGATTTCCTCAGTAAGCGGGGCAATTGCTTCTACTGTAGGCGGCACAGCGGTCTCTTCGAGAAGTGGTATAATCACCTCTTCGGCCTGCGGCTGCTCTGCCGCTGCCAGTATACTGCTCAGCAATACCGGGTTTACGGGATACAACTGCTGCAACAGGAACAAAGCGGCAGCATCTTGTCGTGTACCGATTAGTTTCAGGTAATGCGCCGGGGCAAAATAGGGATATTCCCTGGCCATCTGCACCAGCGATTTAGGGTTCACCTCCTGCAATTGATGCGGTTCCCTGAGCCAGGCCGACATTCTGTCTGTTGTAATCAATTCGTTTCTTTTAAGGTCTGTAAATCCCTGGTTTACCAGTTCACAAATGCTTTATTAAAAATATCATCCGCGATCTGGTTGCCGATCTCTTCAATAGCTGCAGCCTCTACCGTCTGCAATTGTTTGGTGGCATCGAAATCGTAAAAACGGCTGAAAGACTGTTTAAAGCTGGCTTTGTTGTCCAGCTTGTTTTTAAAGTCGACTTCCACCGTTACTGTAAGCCGGTTTTGCGACACCTGCGGTATGCCGTTGGCGCCGGTTTGTGTACCCGTATAGCCTACGCTGTAACCGGTGATGGTACCTTGCATATCGTAGTCTGCATTTTCCGTATTCACAGCGGCCAGCCCGGTTTGGGAAAGTATCCGGTTACGAAGTTTATCCGTGAGGGCGGTAGCCAGGGTAGGCACCACATTCATAGCCCTGTTCTGCAAGGTCCGTATATTAATGGTCTTTCCCGTTATGCTGGCCCCGGTAAGGCTATACACACCGCAGCCTGAAAACAGGGGCAGCAGACAAATCCATATCCATTGGTACAGTAATCGGGAACGTTTCATATCGAAGCGGCAAAATTAAGGCTTATTCTTTTAATGCGAATAGTGCAATACAGCGGATGGGCTTTTTCTTCAAACGCCGGAAGTCCTATGCTATTGTTTGTCCGTTTTCCCGTTAACCAAAAATTTCATCCGGGATTGATAAACCGGATAGGGCACCGGCAGTCAAAGCTGCAAATTACTTCCTTATGAAACGCAAACTATTTTACTTCGCCCTTACTCTCGTATTTCTTTCCCAAGCCGCCTTTGCACAACGCAACAGGGATACCGACCGTGATCGTAGCCAGAATTATTATGACAATACCATTAATGATGAAGATAACGCCGCCACTTACGGCCCCAGGAGGCTACGGTACGATCCCGGCCACGATTGCCAGGTGGCTATGTCCCCCAGAGCTTTCCGCCAGGCATTATATGCGATCAGGAACGAAAGCTTCGACCAGGATAAAGTAAAGATGGCCCGCTTTATTGCAAAACGCAACCGCCTCAGCACAACACAGATCAGGGCTATAGCCCAATCGTTCAGCTTCGATGGTTCCAAACTGGAGTTTGTCAAATATGCTTATATCCGTTGCGTAGACCCCGAAAATTATTATGCCCTGGGCAGGATCTTTACCTTCTCGTCCAACAGGCAGGAATTATATGATTATATGGCCAGGGTATAATCCCCGGTAGAAGACTATGAAAAAGCGGGGCAATCATGCTTCGCTTTTTTTACTTTAAGGGCCTGAGCGCTTCGTGCAACAGGAGCAGATCGGCCAGCACCAGCGCGGTCATGGCTTCTACGATAACCGGCGCTCTTAAGGCCACACAAAGGTCGTGCCGGCCTTTTACAGAAAACTGCTCCTGCTCACCTGTCTCCCAGTTCAGCGATTCCTGCATTTTGGGTGTGGAGGAAGCAGGCTTGATGGCTATACGAAACAAGAGCTCGTTGCCGTTGGAAATGCCACCCACGATGCCTCCGGCATGATTCGTTACTGTTTTACCGCTCAGGTCTTCCAGGCTATCATTGTGCTCGCTGCCAAACATGGCCGCCGCCTTAAAGCCTGCGCCAAACTCTATGCCTTTTACTGCCGGGATAGCAAACATAGCGTGTGCGATCAGCGATTCCATACTGTCCCAGAAAGGCTCGCCCAGGCCAACTGGCAAGCCCGAAACGGTGCAGGCGATCACTCCTCCTACACTGTCCTTCGCGGCAATAGCCTTTTGCAATCCTTTTTCGATATCGGTTTCGCCGCCTACCTCAGCGATGTCGGCCCTGATGGTTACCGAAGACAGTATTTTTTTGGCCAGCACACCTGCCGCAACGATACCGGTGGTAAGCCGGGCGCTGAAATGCCCGCTGCCACGGTAATCTTCAAAGCCGCCGTATTTTACATGGGCTACAAAATCGGCATGGCCCGGCCGGGGTATGGCTCTTTGCTTTTCGTAATCTTCGCTCCGGGTATTGTTGTTTTCAAAAAAGATGGTCAAAGGCGCTCCTGTAGTATGCCCGTTAAACACACCGCTTTTGACCAGGGGGTAATCCTCTTCTTTGCGTGGTGTGGTCCCCTTTTGCAAACCGCCTTTGCGGCGTTCCAGGTCCTGCAGGAAATCGGCCTCCGACAAAGCGATGCCCGGCGGTACGCCGTCGATGCTTACGCCCACACAAGGGCCATGCGATTCACCGAATATACTGACCCTGAAAATCCTGCCGAATGTATTCATGAGGTAATGTCTTAAACAGTTAATGATGCTGTGGTAATAGTTCTTGTTGGGTCAAGGTTGCCATATGCTCCCAGAAAGCAGGATAAGATTTATGTACCGCCTCCGATCCTTCTATCGTAACGGGACCATCGGCCCGCAATGCTGCTACGGCACAAGCCATGGCGATCCGGTGATCGTTATGCGACTGTACGGTAGCCGCTGTTATTTTTCCGCCGCCCTTGATCATCATTTTATCGTCCTGCACGGTAATAGCTACGCCTAGTTTGGCAAACTCCTGCTGCAGCGTCGATGCCCTGTTACTTTCTTTATGCTCGAGGCGGTGTACGCCTTCCAGCACGCTGGTACCGTTGCAGCAGGCGGCCAACGCCACCAGGGGCGGGAACAGGTCAGGACATTCGGTAGCATCGAAATGGAAGGCTTTCAACTGGTGTTGTGCTACCGTGACTTCTTCCACCTGGATAGAAAGACGACAACCGCAATCCTGCAAGGCTTCCAGCACTTTTTTATCGGCCTGCGTGGTAAACACATCAAGTCCTTTTACCGTAACGCTGCCTGCGATTGCTCCAGCTACCATCAGGAAAGCGGCATTGCTCCAATCTCCTTCCACCGTAAAAGATAAAGTCTCCTCCTGCGCGTTGCGCTCTGCCGCCGGCTGGAAATGGAACGCCTTGTACTGATCCTGTTTGGGGAGCGGCAGCTTAAAGTCTTCCATCACCTTCAGGGTAAGATCGATATAGGGCTTGCTTTTCAGGTTATCTACTTCAATGGTGACTGCATTGGAAGCCGATACGGTATAAGCCAGCAACAGGCCCGTAAGAAACTGGGAAGTGAGGGAGCCGTCTATCACTATGGAAGCAGGCTGTAAGGGACCTTGTACTTGCAGCGGCAGCTTACCATCCGTTAAGCTTACCTTGACGCCCAGTGGCGTCAAGGTCTCTTCAAAAAAATGAACGGGCCGCTGCAGCAAGCTGCCGGCTCCGGAGATGGTAACGGCTCCGGCGGCCAAGGCAACCAATGGGGTAAACATACGCAAAGACAGCCCGCTTTCGCCACAGTCAAGAAGGACGCCGGGACTGGGTTGTACCCTTCCTGTAGCATCGATCTTCAATGTTTTCCCATCCAAATAGGTAACAGTAGCCCCCAGTTGCTGTATGATGTTCAGAGCCGCCTTATCATCTTCTGAGGCCCCGTAGTTATGGATCAATGTTGTACCGTTGCGCAATAAAGCCGCTGCACAGGCCCGCTGCATCACGCTTTTCGAAGCAGGCGCGGTTAAGGTGCCTTTTACGGCGACAGGTATAATGGTTATGGACATTTTAGTCATTTAAAAAATTCCTGATCTCGTCGATGGATAAAGGATGCAATACGGCTTTGCCGATCTCCTGCAACAATACATAGCTTATTTTTTCCCCCGCCTTCTTCTTATCGGCCAGCATATAATGCAGTGCCTGCTTTTTATCGAAGGGATAGCTTACCGGCAAGCCATATTGTTCCAGCAGACGGGTAAGCCTCTCTGCCTGGCTGAAGCCGGTGCAAGCTTCCGAAACCTTTGCTGCAAACACCATACCGATGCTGATCGCCTGGCCATGCGGCAGCTCATAAGTGTTTTCGATAGCATGACCCAGGGTATGCCCGAAATTGAGCTGCTTCCGGTCCCCGTTCTCCCATTCATCTTCCTGTACCACTGTTGCCTTCAACAGTGCATTACGGTTCACCAGTTCGGCCAGCAATGTTTTGTCGCTTTGAAAATCTTTAATGGTGTGTTGTTCCAGAAAGGCAAACAAGGCAGCATCTTTGATGGCAGCATGTTTAATGATCTCGGCAAAGCCATTGATCCACTCTTCTTCGGGCAAGGTGTGCAGCAATGCATAATCGTACAGGATAAAGCCGGGTTGGCGTACCAGGCCCATCATGTTTTTGTATTCTCCTATATCCAGTCCGTTCTTCCCGCCAATGGCCGCATCTACCATAGCCATGATGGAAGTGGGCACGAAGCCGCAACGGATGCCTCTTTTGTAGATACCTGCTGTAAAGCCCGTAATATCGGTCACTACGCCACCGCCAATACCGATGACCGTAGCATCTCTCCCTGCTCCGAGGGCGATCAACTGCCTCACGATATCGTCGAGTACATCCAGGTTCTTGGAGCTTTCGCCGGCAGGCACTGTAATTACCTGCCAGGGTTTGAAGTCCTGCTGGTAATGCAGCATCAGGTTCTCATCGGTAATGATAAAGCTGTTTTCGGTGGGCGCCAGCGTTTTCAATACTTCCAGGGAGGCATCAAAATAGAAAGCGGTACTGGCGGAGGAATAGGTAATGGTTTGCTGTAGCATTTGTTTATAGAATAAGAGGGCAAATTAGTTGTTGTTTTGAATCAGAAAATGTGCTGTCATAATAATACCATAGATCCAGAAATTATACAATACCGTATAATAAAGTCCATAAGCCATACTCTTTACCAGATTTCCCCTGCAAACAGGCGATTTCCGGAAGATAAGCCGCAATGCCCTAAAGAATATCCAGTAGAGCATAGCTACAAAAATGAGGATCAGCATCCAGAAAACATTACCCAGGAACCATAAGAGCATGGACAGGATAATGGCCACTATCAGCCACATAAAAAGGGAAGCCAACTCGCCCGCACAACCGTCGAGCCCCAGGAGGTCGCCACCACCGCCCCATCCTTCCACACCGGGTATACTCCTGAAAGTATATTTATTTGTTATCCGGCCTACGTTATCTTTCAATTTAATACCCCGGTATAGGCCGGAGACAATGTAAAGCAAAAAGGCAACCGACAGGATAGATACGGACAACAGCGAATTGACAAACAAGGTACGATGCGTACCCAGGCCCAATAGCCATACCCCCAATATCGTGACCACGGTAACAAAAATGGTGGTGACGAATACAGAACGACTGTTGACCAGTCTGCGTCCGGGGTTTATTTTTTCCGGTCCTTTATCCATGCTGGTTCATTACGGCGTCCTGGTGCTTGATACTTTCCATATGTATGGCATCGAAATACCGGGTAATAAATTCCTTGCTGAGCCCTGCTTTCTCCCCGTTGCGGCAAACCCGCTCCAGGATCTGGTTCCAGCGCTCCGTCTGCAGGATCGTAATATGATGCTCTTTTTTGTATTCCCCGATCTGTTCCGATATTTTCATGCGATGGTACAGCAATTGCAGTATCTCATCGTCCAGCCGGTCTATCTGCCTTCTCAGCTTTTCCAATTGCTGGTGCAACTCTTCGGAGGTTACCTGTTCTTTTCTCCATACAATATCATCCAGCAGCGTAGCCAGGCGTTGCGGCGTGATCTGCTGGCTGGCATCGCTCCAGGCCTGGTCGGGGTCCCGATGGCTTTCAATAATCAGTCCATCGTAATCGAGGTCGATGGCGTTCTGGGTAACTTCCTGCAACAAATGCCGGTTGCCGCAGATATGCGAAGGATCAACGATAAAAGGCAGGCCAGGGAAACGGCGTTTCATTTCCAGCGCCAGTTGCCACATGGGTGCATTTCTGAAATCGGAGCTGCCGTATGCCGAAAAGCCGCGATGGATCAAGGCAATGTCTTCGATGCCTGCTTTCATCACTCTTTCGAGCGCCCCTGTCCATAGCTCCATATCGGGGTTTACGGGATTTTTGATCAGTACAGGTATGGCAATACCTTTAAGAGCATCGGCCACTTCCTGCACGCTGAAAGGATTTGCCGTAGTACGCGCCCCTATCCACACTATATCGGCATCATGCTTTAAGGCATCTTCGAGTTGCTTTGCCGTAGCTACTTCCACGGCAAAAGGCAGGCCTGTTTCGGCCTTTGCGCGCTGCAGCCAGGGCAGGCCAATAGCCCCTACCCCTTCAAAATTTCCAGGGCGGGTCCTGGGCTTCCATATCCCGGCCCGTAGTATATCCACTTTACCGGTAGCTTTCAATTGCATCGCTGTTTGCAACACTTGTTCTTCTGTTTCGGCACTGCAGGGACCGGCAATGATCAAAGGTCTTTTCTTCAGGAGCTTACCTGTTTCGTATTGTTCAAGGGGTAATAATGCCATTATCGTTTTTTAAATTGTGTTCCCGGTTGCAGATTAGCCCATGATCCGGGAAGACGGTTCAAAGTTACTCCATTTATACAGGCAGGGCACATCGTCCCGCTACCAAATTGTCATTTTTAGATGATTAAAATCAAGGTAAGGCGTCGCTGCCTGCCGGCTCCTTCCGGAAAGCATGCACAAAGTCCTGGATAAGGGTCTTATCGACTGCTTTTCCCTGTTGCAATGCCGCGATAAGGCTGCTACCGATCACTACGCCCTGCACATAGGTACATACCTTTTCGTAATCCTCTTTACTGCGGATACCAAAGCCCGCTACCAAAGGATTCTTTAAGGACATTTGATGTATCCGGGTAAAATAGGCTTCCGCCTGTTCTTCAAATACCAGGCCCTGCCCCGTGGTGGCCGCTGCCGTCACCAGATATATAAAACCGTTGCCCAGGCTATCGATCTCCCTGATCCGCTCCGGTGGTGTAGATGGCGCTACCAGGAAGATCATATTGAGATGCAATGCATCGGTCAACACCTTCCATTCTTTTTTATATTCTTCCAGGGGAAGATCGGGTATAATAAAACCATCGATTCCACAACTTGCCGCTTCCCGGCAAAAACGTTCGATACCGAATTGCAATATGGGATTAAGGTATCCCATCAGCAACAGGGGAATGGTTACCGTTCGCCTGACGGTCTTCAATTGCCTGAATAACGTTTCTATCGTCATACCATTGTTCAAGGCTGCAGTGCTGCTTTGCTGGATCACAGGCCCATCGGCCAATGGATCGGAAAAGGGTATCCCGATCTCGATCATATCGGCGCCGGCCTCCTGCAATGCTTCAATAATGGGGATAGTATCCTGCAAACAGGGAAAACCGGCGGTGCAATAGAAAGAAAGAATATCTTTTTTGTGATCAAATAAGGCTTGAATACGGTTCATGATTTGTCTTTTATGGTTAGTTATTTATTGTGCTTCGATATAAGTAGCCATGTCTTTATCTCCTCTTCCGGAAAGGCAAACGACTACAGGCTTACCCGGCTCAAAGCGATTTGCCTCCAATGCGGCCAGGGCATGCGCCGACTCTATGGCAGGGATAATACCTTCCATTTTCATCAGGAGAAAAGCAGCCTGCAATGCTTCTTCATCGGTGGCTTGTTGAAATACGGCCCTCCTTCTGGCATGCAAATGGGCATGCAATGGCCCTATGCCCGGGTAGTCGAGGCCTGCCGAAATGCTGTAGGGCTCTATGATCTGGCCATCGGCATCCTGCATGAGTAAGGTTTTGCTACCATGAATAACACCAGAAGTACCCACAGCCGTTGTTGCCGCGGTAGCACCGGAATGAATGCCTTTGCCTGCGGCTTCTACGGCAATTAAAGCCACTTTCTCCTCTTGCAAATAATGGTAAAAGGCCCCGGCTGCATTGCTGCCTCCGCCCACACAGGCTATTACGGCAGCCGGCAGTTCCGATCCTGTCTGCTGCAATAATTGCTGCCGCATTTCGGCGCTGATCACGCTTTGAAAATGGGTAACCATTTCGGGATAAGGATCTGGGCCTATTACCGAGCCAATGATATAATGGGTTTGATCTGCATGTTGTATCCAATGCCGGATAGCTTCGTTGGCAGCGTCTTTCAGGGTTTTACTACCCGTACTTACCGGTACTACAGTAGCTCCCAGCAGGCGCATCTTTTCGACATTAGGTTGTTGCCTGGCCATATCGGTCTCGCCCATAAATACAGTGCATTCCATATTCATCAAGGCGGCCACGGTAGCCGTAGCCACGCCATGCTGCCCGGCTCCCGTTTCGGCAATAACCCTGGATTTGCCCATATACCTGGCCAGCAAAGCCTGCCCTATGGTATTATTGATCTTATGGGCGCCGGTATGGTTCAGGTCTTCCCGTTTCAGGTAGATGCTGGTGTCATACCGCTCCGAAAGCCTTCCGGCGAGGTATAAGGGAGAGGGACGCCCTACATAGTCCTTCAGCAATGCATGGAACTCCTGCTGAAAAGCCGGGTTGTCCCTGAGCATATGGAATTGCTGCTTTAGCTCCCTTACATTGGCATGCAGCACTTCGGGAATATAAGCCCCGCCAAAAGCGCCATAGTAGCCATTTTCATCAATTGCGTATTTCATCGATAAATTCATTTAAAAGGTTATAGTTCTTGATCCCTGGCGATTGCTCAAACCGGCTGTTGAGGTCAATACCGGCAAAGGCAGGATGCCTGAATTGTTTGATCCGGGCAACATCTCCGGGGCCTATGCCACCGGAGAGCAGGAAGGGCAAGGGTACTTCCTGTTGCTGTAATAATGTCCAGTCAAAAGAACGGCCACTGCCGCCGTAGTCTGCTGAAGGTGTATCAAAAAGGAAGTAGCTACAGGTATTCACATAGGCTTCCAGTGCTTTAAAATCAAAGGCAGCATGCATCGAAAAAGCCTTAATAATGGGCACTGTAGTGTGTATCCGGCTGCAGAAAGCTGCCGTTTCCGTACCATGCAATTGCACATAGTCCAGGCCGTATCGGGTTACTTTTTCCAGGATAACAGCTTCTTTTTGATTCACAAAAACACCTATTTTACCGATCTCTTTTATGGGCCTTAGCCAGGAAGCCAGCGCTGCATCATCTCCTGCAAAGCGTTTGGAACCGGGATAAAAGATCAACCCGATATGATCGGGACAAAGGGATAAAACCGTTTCTATATTCTGCCTGTGCTTCAGGCCGCATATCTTGATCTTCATCTTGCTATCTCTTTTACAAATTGCGCAAAGGCCTGCCGGGGCTCCGGCTGCTGCATAAACAAGCTGCCGATGAGGAATCCGTCGAAACCGGTTTCCCGTAAGCGGTATACATCTGCTGTCGTTCTGATACCGCTTTCCGATATCTTAACCAGACCGGAAGGAAGCAAAGGATACAAGTCGATAGAATGCTGCAGGTCCGTAGTAAAGGTTTTCAGGTTCCTGTTGTTGACGCCAATGACATCGATGGCATTGTCCACGCAATCCAGTTCTTCGGGGGCATGTACTTCCAGCAATACTTCCAATTGCAATTCGTGCGCATAACGCGCCAGGCGGCTTACCGCACGCGGGGAAAGTATGGCAGCGATCAACAGTATCGCATCGGCGCCTATAGCACGGGCCTCCGCTACCTGGTATTCGTCGATAATAAAATCTTTGCGGAGCAAGGGTATGCCGTTGTTCTTCCTGGCCATGCGCAAGTCGTGATCGCCACCGCCAAAGAAGTCTTCGTCTGTGAGTACTGACAAGGCGCTTGCCCCATAAGCGGTATAGCCCGACGTAACGTCAAAGACATCTGCGTTGCCGTTCAGCATTCCTTTGGAGGGCGACCTGCGTTTAAATTCGGCAATGATCCCCGACCTGGTTTTATCTTTTATGCTACCTGCCAGGGAGCAGGTTGGCCGATCGAAGAGCGGGGCTGCATACAGCCGCTCCAGAGGCTGCGCCTCTTTACGCGCAGCAACTTCTTTCCGCTTATGGCTCACTATTTGTTCCAGTATATTTTCCATGATCAATGTGTTTCGATTAGTTGTTTAAATGTATGGTAAGCATTCCCCGAAAGCAGACTGTTACGGGCCTCCTGCACACAATCTTCAAAAGAGTGTTCTTCTTTGAGGCATTGTATGGCCATAGCGCTGTTGGCAACTACCACCTGCTGCTGCGCCGGGGTAGCTTTGTTTTGCAATACTTCCAGGAACAAAGTGGCGGCACTCTTAATGTCTTTACCAGCCGAAAGCGCTTCCGGCGCCAGGGTCGGAAAGCCGAGCGCTTCGGGCCTCAGCAATTGCTCTTTGCTCCGGGAATAGATCCTCGCCTGGCTGGTAAGCGACAGTTCATCGTAACCATCTACCGTATGCACCACTTTGTAGCAGGTAGCGGTATCCTGCAACAGGTAATGGAACATGCGCGCTGCTTCGGCGGTATTGACGCCCAACAACAGGAAACCCGGGCGGGCAGGATTAGTAAGCGGTCCCAGCAGGTTGAAGAAGGTGCGAAAGCCCAGGTTGCGGCGTATATGCGCCACTCTTTTTATAGCCGGATGAAACAAAGGTGCATGCAGGAAGCTGATACCGGCGCATTTCAGTTGCCGGTTCAATACCGCTTCTTCTGCGGTAAAGGAATAACCCAGGTATTCCAGCACATCGGAAGAGCCGCTCACCGAGGTGGCGCCGTAGTTGCCGTGCTTCAGCACCGGGTAGCCGCAACCGGCCACTACAAAGGCAGACAGCGTGGAAATGTTGAAAGTATTTTTCCCATCGCCGCCGGTGCCCACGATATCGATCGCCTGCGCCGCAGGCAGGCTTATTGTAATGGCTTGCTCGTTCAAGGCATCCCGGAACCCGGCCAGCTCCTGGATAGTGACGGGGCGCATCATAAAGGCGGTGATAAAAGCCGTCATCTGGCTTTCGTTTACCATGCCGCCGGTAATGCCGAGTAATACCTCCCGGGCTTCTTCGTAACCCAGTGTTTCGTGGTTTCTCAGGCGTTCCAGTATTTTCTGCATCAGGTAGGGCAATGCCCCATCCGGTTTTTTCTGTATCGTAATCATGTTTATTTTTTTTAAAGATTATAGTTGTGTTTTACAAAAAGGGATCAATGTTGCAGCCAGTTGGTCATGATCTGTTTTCCCTGCGGCGTCAGTATACTTTCGGGATGGAACTGGATGCCTTTTACATCATAGGTTTTATGCGCCAGGGCCATGATGTATCCTTGCTCATCTGCTGCAGTTATCTTAAGGCTCCGGGGAAAATCTTTCTTGTCCACTACCCAGGAATGATAACGCCCCGCTTCGAATACAGGATCGATACCGGTAAACAAAGTATCTTGTTCCAATTGCTGCACTGTGGTAGCCACGCCATGATAGACCTGTTCCATATTATGCAACCTTGCGCCGAATACCTCAGCAATGGCCTGATGTCCAAGACAAACACCCAATATGCTTTTGGAAGGAGCGTAAGCTTCGATTAAGGGAATAAGGCTACCGGCTTCGGAGGGAATACCCGGCCCGGGCGAAAGCAGTATTTTGTCGTATAAGGCCACCGTATCCAGGTCGATGGCATCGTTTCGCTTTACCTCCGGACGAGAGCCGGTTATGGCCTTTACCAGTTGTGCCAGGTTATAGGTAAAGCTGTCGTAGTTGTCGATGATCAATATTTTCATGTCTGATGGGTTTAAGTATTTAGTGTTGCGGTAACCGGGATCGTGCTGCTTATTGCTTTGGCCTTTTCGATGGCGAGCCTCAGTCCTCTTAATTTATCGGCCACTTCCTGCAGCTCTTTTTCCGGAGAGGAAGAGGCTACAATACCCGCACCGGCACGGTAATACAGCATATGGTCCCTGCTCATAAAGGAACGGATCATGATGGCCTGGTTCAAACTGCCGTCGGGACTCAGGAAACCGATAGCACCGCCATAATAACCACGTTTCGTTTTTTCGTACCGGTCGATCAGTTGCATGGCTTTGTATTTAGGCGCGCCGGATAAGGTGCCCGCGGGAAAGGTATCGGCGATCATGTGCATGCCATCCTTGTGCTGCGGCAGGGTGGCCGTTACTTCGCTTACGATATGGGCCACATGGGCAAAGCGCTGTATCTTTTTATAGGAAGTAACCGCCACCCGATCGTGGCTTTTGCCCAGGTCGTTGCGAGCCAGGTCTACAAGCATGGTATGCTCCGCATTTTCCTTAGGGTCCTGCAGCAATTCACTGATGCGTAAGGCATCTTCTTCCTCGTTGCCGCTGCGCTTGCAGGTGCCGGCTATCGGGTACATCACGGCATTGTCGTTGCTTACTCTTAATTGTGTTTCGGGAGAAGAGCCAAATAAACGGTAATTGCCGTAATCGAAATAGAAAAGGTAAGGCGAAGGGTTCACCATACGCAGTGCACGGTACACATTAAAATCGTCGCCTTTAAAAGCCTGTGTAAAGGAGCGCGAAAGCACTACCTGGAATACATCGCCCCGGAGGCAATGCCCTTTGCCAGCCACTACCATCTCCTTGTATTCCGCTTCGGTAGTATCGGCTGTCTCTTCTCCGATGGTATCAAATGGATAAGCAGCAGTACAAGGGCGGCGCAATAAGGCTTCTATGCTTTCAAAGCCGGGATGTTCTTCGTCTTCTCCAGCTTGCGAGGCCAGGTACACGGTATGGTTGAAATGATCGAAGACGATGAGGTAACGGTATAGGTGCAGCCTGATATCGGGTATTGCTGCAGCATCATCGTCCTGCTCCCGGAGCTCGATCTGCTCAAAAGCCGTAACGGCATCGTAATTGATATGCCCGAAGAAGCGGCCGTTGCAACAGGCTTTGGGTGTGGGCGCAAAGGAAAAGGAGCCGATAAAGGAAGACAGCTCTTCCAGGAGTGCGGAGCGCGCCGGCCTGCTGCTATGGCTTGTTCCATCCGGGAACTCTTTGGTTAAAACGCCCTGCTGCAATACAATCCCTGCTAGGGGCCGGCAGCAGATATAGGAATAGCTGTTCTCGTTGCCGTTATAGTCGGAGCTTTCGAGTAATAAAGCATTGGGAAAGTGGTCCCGCAGCCTGAGGTAAACGCTTACCGGGGTAAGGGTATCGGCCGGCATACTGCGCAGCCGTACGGTAAAAGGGTACAACATGATCCAATAAAATTTTGAAAATGGGGAAATAAAAAAACCGGCTTGCTGGAACAGCAAGCCGGTTAAGGAATATTCTGATACAACTTAGTACATATCAGCGCTGTTCACGTGTTGCCATCGTGAAAGCCACCAATATTGATTTGCAGTTGTAAGGATGATGCTCATCGGGGATAATTTGAACTATCGGCACTTTTGTGCGCGGAGCAAAGGTAGGTATCCTTTTCAATTATCCAAAAAATCACTAAAATTGTTTTATATTGCGGGTACCTTTTTTAGTAATCAGCTTGGCATAAGCATTTGACAACAACCTGATAATGACCAATTTCATTCCAATATTTCCACTGGATATCATACTGTACCCCGACGAGACGTTACAACTGCATATATACGAACCCCGTTACCGGCAACTGATCAGAGAGTGTATTGCGGAGCAAAAAACGTTTGGCATCCCTGTGAGTTACGAAGACAAGATAAAGGAATACGGAACGCTTGCCGAAGTGACGGAAGTACTGGCTACCCACGAGGACGGCAGTATGGACATCGAGGTAAAAGGGATACAGGTATTCCGGATACTGGAGATCGTGCCTACCCTGCCCGAAAAGATGTACTCCGGCGCTATCGTAAGCTATCCCGAAAACGATAAAATGAAAGTACACCCCAATCTTTCCAAATTGATCCACGATGAGGTAAAGCGGCTGTACACCTTGCTGAACATAGAAAACCGGATGCCCGAAGAAGTACAGCAATGGTCATCGTACGACATTGCGCATAAGCTGGGCCTTACCCGAGAGCAGGAGTATGAATTGCTGAGCATTTTCAACGAGGTACAGCGCATGGAATACCTAAGAAGATATTTTAACAGCATTATGCCCGAGCTTGAAGATCTCGAAGTGCTCAAGTCGAGGATCAGCCTGAATTAGATGAACAACAGAACGGGCCTGCCCGGTCATCTTTCCTTTTAAATTATTTTAATCCTAATAACCATTTTTTAGCTTATGCGTCTATGTATCGACTGGGGCAACACCCGTGTTAAAGCAGCTACCTTCCAGGATGACCGACTGGTGAACGAGTATAATTTTTCCGAAGAAGAAGCCCTCACGCGGCTTATGGGGATCATCGAGGAATACAAGCCCCAGGCGACGATATTGTCTTCGGTTGCCCACCATCCGCCGGAGCTTAAGGTATTGCTCCAGGAACATACCCAGTTCATGACCCTCAGCAGCCAGACCTCTTTGCCCATCATGAATGCCTACCACAGCCCCGAGACATTGGGCGCCGACCGCCTGGCACTGGCTGTAGCCGCCAACAATCTTTATCCCGACAATAACAACCTGGTCATTAGCGTAGGCACTGCGATCACTTATAATTTCGTACACAAAAACAAGGCCTTCAGGGGAGGCAATATCACACCCGGGCTGGATATGCGGTTCAGGGCCCTGCACGAGTACACCGACAAACTGCCCTTGGTATCGGAGCTGGGCGAACTGGTTATCCTGGGCTACGATACGGAAACCAGTATCCGGAGTGGTGTATTGATCGGTATTGCTGCGGAAATAGACGGGATGATAAATTTGTACCGGGAACAATATCCTGACCTTAATGTCGTTTTAACCGGAGGCAATGCCCACCTTTTTGCTGACAAGCTAAAAAATCGGATATTTGCAGATTCTCAACTCTTATTGAAGGGACTTAACACAATTCTACGACATAATGTGCGCTAAACTAAAGACGCAATTTTTATTACTGACTGCCCTTTTAGCAACAGGATCACAGGTAACGGCCCAGTCTTTAAACGACAACGACGGCCCCAAATCCACGAAAGAAAACTCCCCTTATTCCCGGTATGGCATCGGCGACCTGGGTAATCCGCGCAATTCTCTGCTCAGGGGTATGGGGGGCGCAGCTACAGCTTATAATGATTTGTTTTCGGTCAATTCGTACAACCCTGCGACGTACAGCTTTCTCAAAGTAACCACACTGGATTTTGCCCTGGAAGGACGTTCCCGCAGCATTTTCATGAATGATGTAAGCACCTCTTCCGGTACAGCTACTATATCTTATATTACCCTGGGTATCCCGATGGGAAAATATGCAGGTATCGCGGCCGGTATCGCACCTATGTCCAACGTTTACTATAACGCTTCCGATACGACCCAGATCAGCGGCATCGGTAAAACCCTCCATAATTATAATGGTACGGGGAGCCTTCAATACGCTTACCTCGGCGCTTCGGGCCAGTACAAAGGCTTCAGCATTGGGTTCAACGCAGGTTATGTGTTCGGTACCACAAGCTATGCCAGCTCGCTCGAAAACCTGGATACCACTACCGTACGCAACTCTTCTTTCCTCAAATACAACAGCGTGAAAGGCCTTTACTGGAAAGGCGGCGTGCTGTACAAAGCCAAGCTCAAAAAAGAGCAATACATTAATATAGGCGCTACTGTGGCGCTTTCCCAAAAGCTGAATGTGGAGCGCGATGCCTATGAGCTGGGCTACCGCTATACCTCCTCGGGTACCATCATCGATACCGTTGCCAGCTCCAAACAGGTAGGCGTAAAAGGCAAAATCGAATTGCCTGCCGAATACAGCTTCGGTATTCATTACGGGAAAAGCTTCAACTGGGATGTAGGCGCCGATTTCGTGTATACCGACTGGAGCAGCTTCAGCAATTTCGGCGACCGTTCGGGTGTAGGCGACAATGCCTGGAGAGCTTCGGCAGGCGCCGAGATCACCCCCGACCCTACTTCTAAAAAGATGTTTACCATGGCCACCTACCGCTTGGGTTTATACTATGGTAAAGATTATATCGAGCTGAATAATACCCAGGTCAATTTCGTAGGGGGTACCATTGGCGCTTCCCTTCCGCTGAAACGGAGCCTGAACCAGTTTGGCAGGCTGAACCTGGCGCTGGACGTAGGTCAACGCGGAACCATACAGAATGGCCTGGCCAGGGAATTCTATGTTAAGTTTACCCTGGGCGTATCGCTTAACGATATCTGGTTTGTTAAACGTAAATACGACTAAGTACCTATTTTCATTATTGCCACTGCGCTTTATGAAGCAATTATTTCTTTTTTTATCTTCTTTTACCCGCAAACCACAAGGCATCTTCCTTGTGGTTTGCTTTATGCTCTTTTCTTCCTGTGAAAATGACCTGAGCAAGCTTCCTGCCAATGGCGCCGCTAAGGATCTGGAGAACGACAAGGCCACCGATGTGACGTTTATCTACAGCGAAAACGGGAAGACCAGAGCCCAGCTCCACACCAACGAGTTTGTAGGCAGCGAAAATTCCAACCCTCCCTATATTGATTTTCTGAAAGGGGTAAAAATGGATATGTACGACGATAAGCTCGAGATCGAAAGCACCATTACGGCCCGCACTGCCCGTTATTATACGCAGGAGGAAAACGTAATCGCGCGCGACAGCGTCGTGGTTAAAAACAGGAAAGGGGAAAAATTGCAAACGGAAGAGCTGGTATGGAATAAAAAGCTCCAACGGTTCTATACCGATAAGTTTGTACGCATCACTAAAGACGACCAGATCTCCTACGGTTCGGGCCTCGAAGCCTCCCAGGACCTGAGCTATATCAAGATCAAAAACCAGCGTGGCACCATACCGGTAGCCAACAGCGACCTTCCTCTGGAATAAAAACCCACGAAGGGTTTATTCGCTATGCCAGGTATCGAACAGCAGTTGCAGGTAATGGTTTTCTTCCACCGTAATCACACCATCGGCCTTGGTAAGGTCCAGGGCAAACTGTAACAGGTTATTCCTTTCCTCCGGGGTAGCATCATCGTAAAAATCATCCATGTATTTGAGGAAATGGCTTTCCCATTCCAGGGGCGTGAGATTACTTATTTTCTCCATCTCGCGGTCCAGGTTCACGTGAAAAGGGAATTCCTGCTCCAGGTAATCGCGTATAACCATATCTTCGGAAGCTTTGAAACGGAAATCTGCAGCAGCAAGAATCATCAAAAGGTGGTAACCGGCTATAGTCTTGTTCGTTCTGTTATTGGGCATTTATTAAGTTTTCGGGGTTTATAGTTCACATTTTCATTGTACAGGGCTAAAGCGCGGCTACCGGCTTCTGTGGAAGCATCCGGACATAACGCATCGCCATAAAGAACAATACAGTGGGTTTTAGATGGGGTTAGCCATCAGTAAATTAAGGTCGGTATATTTAATATCAAACCGACGGGCTATGGGTGCATTGGTAACACAACCTTTATACAGATAGACGCCGTTTCTGATCCCGGCCTTGGCCTGAAGCAGGTGCTCTACCCCGCCCATATCGGCACATTCCAGTACAATAGGCATCAATACATTGCTTACTGCCCTGGAAGCCGTGCGGGAAACACCCGAAGCTATATTGGGCACGCAATAGTGGATCACATCATATTTTTTAAACGTAGGGTGTTCGTGCGAAGTAGCCCTGGAAGTTTCGAAACAGCCTCCCCTGTCGATACTTACGTCCACCACGATAGAACCGGATTTCATATGGCTTACCATCTCTTCGGTCACCACTACAGGCGTCACGCCGTTAACCGGCTTTAAGGCGCCCACCGCAACATCCGCATTCTTCAATTCATTACCCAGCTCGCGCGGATCAATAACGGAAGTAAACAAGCGGCGGCCGATATTATTCTGAAGCCGCATCAGCCGGTAAATGGAATTGTCAAACACCTTTACCGACGCCCCGAGCCCCAGAGCGGTACGGGAAGCAAACTCCCCTACTACACCGGCGCCTATGATCACGACCCTGGCCGGCGGCACACCCGATATGCCTCCCAGCAGGATGCCTTTGCCATTGTGGACATTGCCCAGGTATTTGGCAGCCGTCAGTATGGCAGAGCTACCTGCAATCTCGCTCATCGAACGTACGATGGGATAGATACCCGAATCGTCTTTTATGGAATCGAAGGTGATCCCGATAATCTTTTTCTTCATCAAAGCCTCTACCATGGAGGCTTTCAGGAAAGGAAGATGTATGGGGGAAATGACCACATGATTGGGTTGCAGCAATATAATTTCGTCTTCCGATATGGGAGCCGATTTAATAATCATCTGGGCCTTGTACACTTCGGCCTTGTCGTACACAATACGGGCGCCCACCTCGCTGAAATCGGTATCGAAGTAAAAAGAATGTTCCCCGGCATTATGCTCCACCACCACTTCATGACCGTTCTGCACCAGGATCGAAACCGCTTCGGGTGTAAGCGGCACCCTGTTTTCCTGGAAGGAAGTTTCTTTCGGGATACCGATAAACAAACGTTGCCTGCGCGGGATAATTTCCAGCGTTTCTTCCAGCGGAATATAGGAAAAAGAAGGAGAAATATGAGGTTTCGTAACCATATGAAAAGGAGAAGTAAGGTAAAGCCTTTTTTTAGATTATAAAAGGAACTTTCTTTAAAAATTTGAAAATGTTGCCACAAAAATTATTCCAAAAGACCAGTCCGCCAAAAGCGGCTGCGTGTTTTAGCTGCTACACTACCATATTTGCCTGTAAAAAAGGCCAGGCATTATCACCAGCTACCCTGGAAAATGCTTGTCAGTCAGCGCCTTAAACGAAAGTAGGACTAACTTTATTACTTTAAAGACAATTTTCCTAATTTGCCCTTTTTATCACAGCATACGCCAATATTTTTCCTTTGACACTGCGCTACTTTCTCCGCAAGATCCTGTACGGACTTTCTGTCCTGTGGGGCGTGGTGACCCTGGTATTTTTATTGTTCAATGTGCTGCCCGACGATCCGGCCAGGCTTACTTTAGGGCAACGAAGCGACCTGGCTTCCGTAGAAAATGTACGCAGGGAACTGAACCTGGATAAACCCGTGTATGTCCGGTACCTGCTCTACCTCAACGACCTTTCCCCGCTCGGCCTCCATCCGCAGCAGGAAAAACAGAGTAAATACCAGGCTTATTTCGCCTTGCCGGTAGGCCGGGAAAAGGCCCTGATGCTGAAAAATCCCTATCTGGGCCGTTCCTACCAGAGCAAAAGGCTGGTATGGGATGTACTGGCCGATACCTTGCCGGGCACGGCAGTCCTGGCTTTCAGCGCTATCATCTTTGCCACCATCTTCGGTATTGCCCTAGGGGTGCTGGCTGCCTTAAAAAAGGATACCTGGCTCGATACCTCGGCTATCCTGGCCAGCGTAGCCGGTATTTCCGCACCCTCTTTTTTTGCCGGCCTTATCATTGCTTACCTTTTTGGTTACGTGCTTAGTGATATTACTGGCTTAAGTATGGTGGGCAGCCTCTGGGATTATGATACTTTCGGCGGCCGCTATCTTTCCCTCAAAAACCTGATCCTGCCTGCGCTTACCCTGGGCATAAGGCCCCTCGCCATTATTACCCAGCTTACCCGCAGCTCCCTGCTCGATGTGCTGTCGCAGGATTATATCCGTACGGCCTATGCCAAAGGGTTAAAAAAGTATCAGGTTATCTGGCGACATGCCTTACCCAATGCCCTGAATCCCGTGGTCACGGCCATTTCGGGCTGGCTGGCCGAACTGCTGGCGGGTTCTTTCTTCGTCGAGTTTATTTTCAGCTGGAAAGGGATAGGCAAGCTCACCGTCGACTCGCTCGACAAGTTCGACTTCCCCGTGGTGATGGGCGCTATTCTCATTACCGCTTCGATTTTTATCATTGTCAATATGCTTACCGACCTGCTGTACACCCGCATGGACCCCAGGGTGAAGCTGAATTAACACGACAAGCATTTTCCTAAAGCTTACTTTTACCCTCAAAATACTAACCCTATGAAGTACGCGCTGCTATGGATAGGCTTATGCGGCACCCTTGGCCTTCAGGCGCAGGAAGAAGAATGGAAAGAACCCAGCAAAGAAAGCCAGGCCTACCATGAATACCGCCTGCGGGAAAGCGTTCCGCCTTATGGTTTGGAAAAAGTAAAGAAAATAATCGCCGCCATCCCCACCGGCGATGAAGAGACTTTGCAAAAACCCAACAGCAAGCAATACCAGGCTTTATCGCTGCGCGAAAAATTCACCTACCATATGATCCACGGGGAAAGTTTTAGCCAAAACTGCGATGCCATGCCCCCAATCCAGGAAGAGCAGCAGAAACTGTTCGGTTATCTGCCCGATGTTTTTGGCGAATACAGCTGGAGCGCCGGCCAGATCGGCTTCCTGAAAAACAACAGGGACTCCGTTATGGCACTCATCAAAGAATCGGTAGGCCGCAGCAAAAGGATGGGACTTAATTATAAAGCGGCACTCGAAGAGATCAACGCCAAAGAAATGATCCCTTTCCTCGTCACCACCTATAACACAGACCAGAAGGACCATGACATCCTAACCCTGCTGATGCTGTTGATGAAAAACAATAATTATACCCCTTTCGTTACGGCAGCATCCTATCGCAAATTGTATGGAGCAGATGCCAGCTACCAGGCTTACCTGGATTTCAATAAAGCCAACGAAGCACTGATCCTGAAACGGGCTACGGATTTCTACAACAGCTCTAAATAATACATCATGCTCCGCTGGATGTTTTTTTTATCTTTCTTGTTTTCGGCCGGCAGGATGGAAGCACAAACCGATACCTCTTTTGTACTCGTCCCCGCCGGTACTTATACGATAGGACAAAAAGGACATACCTTAAATCCTTTGCGGCAAGTGAAGATGGATAGTTTTTACATCGCCGCCACGGAACTGACCAATGCCTCCTTCGAAAAGTTTGTGCTGGCCACCAGTTACATTACCGATGCCGAGCGGATGAAGAATGCCCTGGTTTTCGTACCGGGGCTGGAAGAATTTAAATGGCTGGAGGATAGCACCGCCAACTGGCGCTACCCCAACGGCATCAGCCGGGGCGGTATCGAACAGAAAATGAACCACCCGGTAACCACCATCAGCTACAGGGATGCATTGGCTTATTGTACCTGGGCAGGCCTCAGGCTGCCATCACTGGAGGAATGGGAGATCGCTTCGCGGGCAGGGACCCCGGGTACCTACTTCTGGGGCAATAGCCAGGAACAGATCGGCACTTATGCCAATGTATGGCATGGCCGTAACCACCTGCAGCCCGACAGCAGCGACAGGTACCTGTACACAGCGCCCGTGGGCAGCTTCCGGCCCAACAAATGGGGTATTTACGATATATATGGCAATGTTTTTGAGTTCTGTACCGGTACCTTGGCCAGCGATAAAAAAGGCAGCCAAACCGCTCATGCCCGCGGAGGTTCCTGGTGGTGCAGCAAAAATGCCTGCAGCTTCTTCAACTCGGTGGATATAGGCCGGGTTCATCCCGGGGCTTCCTTTAGTAACCAGGGATTCAGGACGGTCCGTGATAAGAAGAGATAATCTCTGTAGCCTGTAATACTCGGCCTAATTATGTACCTTTGTAGCCCTTTTGCCATGCCTATATGGCAGTCGGACGTTTTTTTGCATGAAATTTGATTCCTTACATAACCGAACCCTATAAGGTTTACTGATGATCGTTAGAAGAATCTCCTATTTTACCTTTATCGTTGCTATTACCACAATAGCGACCGTAAGTTCCTGCAACAGGGCGAAGGAGAAGGCCAAACAATCGGTCAATTATGCCGGAACGGTTATTGGTAAAGGCTCTTCCGAATTTGTAGAAGGGGTATCCGAAGGGGTCAGTCAGAGCTTCGACTGCAGCCTGGAACTGGCCAAAGTATTGCAGGAAAAAGGATTGAAAGGCGGTAAATTCAAGATCACCACCGATAGCTCGGGCCACGAAAACGTAGTAAGCGTCTACCTCATTTTTGACAAAGACTACAGGGGCCAGGTATCTGCAAAAATTTTTGACAGTAAAAACCAGGAATATGGCAGAACCGCTGTCAGCCTGGACAGCAAAGCCGGTAAAGCGCAATATTTCGATTTTGTTTTTGACCATAGAACAGCCATCGAACGTAAAAGCCGTATCCTGCTGGAATAGAGATTTGAAGAGTGCCCGCTCCTTTTTATTCAAATCAACCATTCAAAATTCAAATTATAAAAAATGTTAGGTTTCATATCCAAAATCTTCGGGGGAAGCAAGTCTGAAAAGGACGTGAAGAAAATTATGCCCCTGATCAAAGAGATCAATGGTCATTACGAAAGTTACCAATCGCTGAGCAACGACCAGCTGCGTAACAAAACGGTGGAGTTCCGCCAGCGCATAGCAGAGCATCTTGCCGATATCGATGCCCAGATTGCTACTAAAAAAGCAGAAGCAGACAGCAAGAAAGATATCGACCTGCATCAGCGCGAAGCGATCTACGACGAGGCCGATAAGCTGGAAAAGAAACGCAACGAACAGCTGGAAGAGATCCTGGAAAAGCTGTTGCCCGAGGCATTTGCCGTAATTAAAGATACGGCCCGCCGTTTCAAAGAAAATAAAGAAGTGATATCCACGGCTACCGCACAGGACCGCGAGCTGGCCACTACCAGGGATTACCTGCGTATCGAAGGCGACAACGTGATCTACAACAACACCTGGTCGGCCGCAGGCGTGGAAGTAACCTGGAACATGCTGCACTATGATGTGCAGTTGATCGGTGGTTCGGTGCTGCACCAGGGCAAGATCGCCGAGATGGCCACAGGTGAAGGTAAAACATTGGTATCTACCCTGCCGGCATACCTCAACGCCCTTGCCGGCCAAGGGGTGCACGTAGTAACCGTGAACGATTACCTGGCCCGTCGTGACCAGGAATGGAACGGTCCTATATTCGAGTGGTTAGGGCTTACTGTTGATTGTATCGATAAGCACCAGCCCAATTCTCCGCAACGTCGCAATGCATACCTGGCCGACCTTACCTACGGTACCAATAACGAATTCGGTTTCGACTATCTCCGCGATAACATGGTGCATAGCCCTGAAGAAATGGTACAGCGCAAGCATCATTTTGCGATGGTGGATGAGGTGGATAGCGTATTGATCGATGATGCGCGTACACCGTTGATCATTTCGGGCCCGGTGCCTAAAGGAGACGAGCAACAGTTCCATATCCTGAAACCCCGTATCGAAAGGCTGCTGGAAGCGCAAAGACGCATCGTGAACCAATCCCTCACCGAAGCCAAGAAAATGATCGCTGATGGCAAGACCGATAAGGATAACGGCGGTTTGCATTTGTACCGCGCGTTCCGTGGTTTGCCCAAGAATACGGCTATCATTAAATACCTGAGCGAAGAGGGTAACCGGCAGATCTTGCAGAAAGCAGAAAACCATTTCATAGGCGAGCAGCAACGCAATATGCCTAAGGTAAACGAAGAGTTGTTTTTCTATATCGACGAAAAACAAAACAGCGTAGACCTTACCGAAAAAGGGATTGCACTGATCACCGGCGCAGGTGAAGACCCCAACTTCTTTATCCTTCCCGATATCGGTTCCGAACTGGCAGAAGTAGAAAGAACAGCGGCCAGCGCAGAGGAAAAAACACAACGCAAAGACCAGGTATTACAGGAATATGCCGCCAAAGCAGACCGTATCCATTCGGTACAGCAACTGCTGAAAGCCTATACTTTATTTGAGAAGGATGTAGAGTATGTGGTGATGGACGAAAAGGTAAAGATCGTAGACGAGCAAACCGGCCGTATCATGGAAGGCCGCCGCTACAGCGATGGCTTGCACCAGGCGATCGAAGCCAAAGAGAATGTTACCGTAGAGGCTGCCACCCAGACCTTTGCTACTGTAACCTTGCAAAACTATTTCCGTATGTACCACAAGCTATGTGGTATGACCGGTACTGCCGAAACGGAAGCAGGTGAGTTCTGGCAGATCTATAAGCTGGATGTGGTCACCATCCCGACCAATGTATCCATAGCCCGTAACGACCGCCAGGACCTGGTGTACAAAACCAAGAGGGAAAAATATAAGGCAGTGATCGACGAGATCGAAGCCCTGAGCGGCGTAGGCCGCCCCGTGCTGGTAGGTACTACTTCCGTCGAAGTGTCCGAATTGCTGAGCCGTATGCTGCAGCAAAAGAAGATAGCCCACAATGTACTGAATGCGAAACAACACTCCCGCGAAGCGCAGGTAGTAGCCGAAGCCGGTCTTGCCGGTGCAGTGACCATCGCTACCAATATGGCCGGCCGTGGTACGGATATCAAGCTGGGAGCCGGTGTAAAAGAAGCCGGTGGTTTGGCCATTATAGGTACCGAACGCCACGAAAGCCGTCGTGTAGACCGCCAGTTGCGCGGTCGTGCGGGACGCCAGGGCGATCCAGGTACTTCACAGTTCTTTGTATCGCTGGAAGACGAGCTTATGCGCCTTTTCGGTTCGGAGCGTATTGCCGCTATGATGGACCGTATGGGACATAAAGAAGGAGAAGTGCTGCAGCACAGCATGATCACCAAGTCCATCGAACGTGCCCAGAAGAAAGTAGAGGAAAACAACTTCGGTATCCGTAAAAACCTGCTGGAGTATGACGACGTTATGAACACGCAACGTGACGTGATTTACAAACGCCGTCGTCATGCCCTGTTCGGAGAACGTTTAACTATCGACCTGGATAATGCCTTGTACGATGTATGTGTCAACCTGGCCACCGAATTCGGCGATGATTTCGAAAACTTCAAGATCGAGGTGATGAAACACCTGGCCCTGGAGCCGGAAATGTCGGCCGAAGATTTCAAGAATCCCGAAGCAGCAGGCAACAAACTGTACCAGCAGGCAAAGGAATTCTATGAGCGTAAAATGGACGGCCTTTGCGAGCACATCCATCCGCAGTTTGCCCAGATACTGGAACAGCAAGGCGACCGCGTAGAAAATATCGTTATACCTTTTACAGATGGCATCAGGGGCATGCAGTTGTATGTCAACCTGCGCGACGCCGTTGCCCGCAATGCAAGACCGGTCCCCGAAACACTGGAAAAGAACATTACCCTGGCCATGATCGACGATACATGGAAGGATCACTTACGTGCCATGGACGATCTGCGTCAATCGGTACGTATGGCTTCTTACGAACAAAAAGATCCTTTGCTGATCTATAAATTTGAAGCTTTCGAGCTGTTTAAAAAAGCATTGCTCGAAATTAACCAGCATATCATTTCTTTCCTGTTCCGTGCCGGTATCCCCGTACAGGAAGCACCACCGCAGGCAGCGCAATTGCCGCCACAGCGTACCGACATGAGCCAGATGCGCGACAACAAAGCGCAGATCGAGGCTGCCGGTGAAGATTATGCCGCCGATGAAAATGATTACTACCAGGAGCCTGGCGCACCACCCGCGGTAAAGCGCCAGCCGGTACAGGTAGAACCCAAGATCGGCCGTAACGATCCTTGTCCTTGCGGTAGTGGTAAAAAATACAAATCCTGTCATGGCAAGCATTTATAAGCCTGCACAGTAAATGAGATACAATAAAAGGGACGCATTGTTTGCGTCCCTTTTATTGTATGCGTGTGTACGTAATGTTTTGCACACGACATCTTCACAGGAAATCTCACCCTGGTTTGTCGCTCACAAACCAGTTACCTGGATACCTGGCCATTCGCGAGGTACAAACCGCTGCCTTACCGGCTCTAATGATGGACTGGTACCAAGTTATTTATATTTTTCCCACGTCTATACATTAAATGACCAATAGATATTAAAACACTTATAGACAGGAATAACCTATCCGGATTCAAATAAAAAAACACCCATGAAAATTACCTTTCCATTATTCATTTGTTTATGGCTAACCGCTCTACAGGGCAAAGCCCAAACCATTCGCTTTACGGATACGACCAATATATGGCGCTGTAGTAAAACCCTTGCCCCGGATGGCTATCCGATACAAGGCAGCGCCAATTTCGTAACAGGCGATACGCTTATGTCCTACGGCGGTAAGCAATATGCCGTTATTCGCGCAGTATATGGCAAAGAGATATGGGTAAGAGAGGATACGGCAGCACGAAAAGTACACCTTCAACCAACGGAAACCTGGCTTTCCGTATACAAGATCACGGATACCTCCGAATTTGTGTATATGGATTTCAGCTTGCAGCCGGGCGACTCGATGATGATGCCCCTTGTCAATACAAACAGCGCCGACAACAGGAGCATCCATATCGTAACGGATCGGGATTCGGTTATGATCGGTACGCAATGGCATACCCGTTTACGGATACGAACCATTAATCTTGGATTTGAATACTACGACTATTACGAAATTACGGAGGGTATAGGTCCTTTCTCCGGGCCCTTCCTGGAAACAGCGCAAACAGGCGAATGGGGTCCTTATAACATTTCCTGCTTTAGCAATAAGGGCATTATTCCAACCCCTCCTTTCGGGGAAAACTGTTTCACTTCAATCGGACATCGGGAACTTCCCGCACAAAATAGATTTATCCTTGCTCCCAATCCTGCCTCGGGCAAGGTTTCGATACGATCAACAATTGCTGACAGAAAGGAATACAGACTCCTGGTGAGTGATATCACAGGGAAAGTGGTCCTTTCTCATTCCTTTACTGATCGTTCTGACATAGATATTAGCAGCCTTGTACCAGGATTATACATTACTAAGATAGTACAAGAAGGTGTGCTTATTTACGTGAATAAGATCTTGGTGACGCATCCTTAAAACCTTAAACGCAAGGCTATCCTCAACGTAGTCGGAGGGTGAAAAAAGCAATGTATGTTCTTTTATCCTCGCTGTGGTGCCATGTCGCGGCGAGGATAGATAACCTTATAAATAGGTCATCCCGAAGTCTCCGAAGGATCTTGATCGTTATAAATATAAAGTATACCCAAGATTCCTCATTACACAAGCTTCGCAAGCTACATTCGGAATGACAAACAGGAGTAAACAGGCATCTTATAAACAAAGCACCAAATGGAAAGATGAGAAATTTTTGCCGTGCTTCGATTACGCTCAGCAGGACAAAAACTTCAGGCACAACTTATAACGCAAGGTCAGCCGGAACCTAGCCGAAGGGTGAAGAATGAAATTTATACCAGAGTAATAACCGCTCCTTTCCTTAGATTTGCAGAAATCGGTAATTACAATGCAAATGACTCCCGAACGTTTTTTTGAGCTCTTCCTTAAAGAACTGGAACAGCGCGAAGAAATGCATCGTTACTATAAGTTCCTGGGTAAAGCTTCTTCTTTCCATTTCCGGAAAAATTACTTTTTAGAAAGGTTACGTTACATTTCAAAACACGTCAACGATCCTTCAAAGCTCGTATGGGACTGTGGTTCGGGCTACGGCACCACTGCCCTTTTCCTGGCCATGAATGGCATTAAAACGCATGGCACCACGCTCGAATTCTATTATGAAAGTGTAGCCAAGAGATACGCTTACTGGAACCAGTTCGGCAATGCCAACCTGTTTACCTGTTCTTACGAAAACCTGTTTGATAGTCCCCCACAACCTGCCAGCTACGATATCATTATTGTGCAGGATACGTTGCATCACCTGGAGCCTATAAACGATGCACTGGATATCTTCCATGAGACATTAAAGCCCGGTGGCAAGCTGGTCGCGATCGAAGAGAATGGCAATAATGTGATCCAGAACATCAAGCTGTACAAGTACAGGGGCAATAAACGCATCATTAAACAATGGGATGAGAAGCTGCAGAAGGATATTCTTATCGGCAACGAGAATATCAGGAGCTTCGCAACATGGGACAACCTGTTTACGCCAAAACATTTCCATATTAATAAAGACACCATACAGTATGTACGGTATTACCTGCCTTTCCGGTATCAGAATGCCGATCCCGAAAAGCTGCTGCGCAAAGAAATCGAGCTGCAGCGCAAAAGCAGGTTCCGGAGGGAGTATTTTTTCTTCGGTTTGAATTTTGTGGCAGAACGTATTGAATAAGCAAAGAGGTCAGATGATATTATCTGACCTCTTTTTTTTGTAATCCGCGGCCGCATACTGATCGTTACAGCAACCGGTATGTTTATTTAGGATTAATGATCTCCTTGAATTTACCTTTCAGGTAATTGGTTTTGAATAAGCTTTCCAACAGGTAGTAATTGCTCTGGTCGCTGGTTTGGGCATATAACATTTTGACTACATCGTACCGCCCCGACTGGGTATCCAGGTTATTGGCGATAATACGGACCTGCTCCGTGGTAAAGCATTGCCGGCCTTTGCTCTTGCTCAATACTTTGATACGTGCGTCATCGTCTGCTTTATCCAGTATCTTTAAGGCGAAGTTTTCAAAGTCTTCGCTGCTCATCGCCGTTTTGCAATCCGAATTGGGAATCCCCTGGTCATTGCTCGTTTCTTTTACCTCCTTTGCAGGCTGGCTGTTGCTCTCTTCTTCATCGGGGATCGCCGCCAGACTTGTTTCTGTTTCTGCGGCTTTAGGCTTCGCCTTCTTTTTACCTTTAACAGCAACAGGCGCCGGCTTAGTGGTATTGAAATCAGGCAAGGGCTCGGCAGTTGTTGGCTGCCCGCCATCCGTGTTCAACTCCATATTGCCGATAAAACGGTCGTTGCTTTTGGTTTCTTCTTTTACCGGTTGCTCTTTAACGGGTTTGCTTTTTGCTTTCTTGTTCTTTTTCCCCTCTCCGAATGCAGGCAGGGGTTCTTCGGTTCCTGCATTGGTGTTAGGGGTAGCTGCTACCGGGTTATCCACAGGGCTTACCACCGGTTGTTGCGTTGCTTCCGGAATACGGTCATCTTCGGGCTTATTACCCGCTACAATATAGTTTCCCTGCTGCATATCGTACAGGGCAAACTGGCGGTCGTTCACCTTTTGCAGCACAAAGCCACGGCTGCCACCTTCCGGGATATTGATGGCAAATTTCTGCGCCGGATAAGCATTCTGCTGGAACAGTATTTCCAGGTAAGTTACTCCCGAAGCCAGGTTGGGGATAATGCAATAGTTCTTGCCCAGGCGGGGCACCATCTGGCCCTCCATCTTTACATAGAACGGCGTCTGCTTATCGCCTTCGATATAGACATAGGAATAATTGCCGGCGAAAGCTGTTTGCGCCAACAACAAAATCCCTGCGATCCATCCGAAAATATATTTCATTGCTCCACTCATAGTATAAATATTAGCGCAGGACTTAAGCCAGTTCGATCAACACTTCTCCTTTCTCAACTGCTTTACGTTCCGCAACCTTTATGGCTTTCACAGTCGCGTCTGCAGGCGCCTTAAACACATTTTCCATTTTCATGGCTTCCAGTATCAATACCGGATCGCCTTTTTTGATCTGCTGCCCTTCGGTTACCAATACTTTCAATACCAGGCCGGGCATGGGCGCCTTTATGGCTTCCACCTTTTTGGTGCTGGCAATGTTAAGACCCATTTTCTGCAGCAACTGGTCGATCGGCTCTTTAATGGCCAGCTCGTAGTTGTTCCCGTTGATCTTTATTTTGAGTTGCTTGGCAGCGCGGTCTACATTTTCGATCACCGCATTGTAACTTTTACCATCGGCCAGGATGTGAAAGGTGCCGTTGGGCAGGGCCTTCATATCCCAGTCTATATTTTTCTCGTTGATTGTTACTTCCCGGTCCAGGGCGGCCACATCCAGTTCGGTATGATTGTTGATCTTGATTTTATTCATGTAATATGCCAAAAATTAACTGCAAATGTAAGGTTTAAAAACAGACCAAATTCCAGGCCGGCAACAATATAACAAAACTGTTTGAACCCCATAATTTTTGAGTAAATTCGCAGCCAGTTTTTACATAAATCCATTGCACACTATATGGGACGTATATTTGAAGTTCGTAAATCCAAGATGTTTGCCCGCTACGACCGTATGGCCAAAGGCTTTACACGTATCGGTAAAGAGATTGCCATTGCTGTTAAAAAAGGCGGCTCCGATCCTGCCACAAATCCCGCCCTGCGCCGTTGCATGCAGAATGCCAAAAGCATCAACATGCCCAAAGACCGCGTAGAGGCTGCTATAAAAAATGCGCTGGGTAAAGATACCAGTAACTACGATGAGGTACTCTACGAAGGTTATGCCCCACATGGTGTGGCTATCCTGGTAGAAACCGCCACCGATAATACCACCCGTACCGTGGCCAACGTACGCTCCCACTTCAACAAAGGCGGCGGCACCCTGGGCAATAGCGGCTCTGTGGCCTTTACCTTCCGTCACCTGGGTGTATTTAAACTGAACCCTGAAGGGCTAAGCACCGATGACCTGGAGCTGGAGCTGATCGACTCTGGTCTGGATGAACTGGGCGAAGACAGCGAAGGGAATATCATCGTGCGTTGCGACTTTGCCGACTTCGGTAATATGCAGAAAGCGTTGGAAGAAAAAGGCATTACTCCCATTTCTTCGGAGCTGGAATGGCTGCCCCTCAATACCGTAGAAGTAAGCGAGGAACAAGCCGACGATGTATTCAAGCTGATCGAACGCGTAGAGCAGGACGATGACGTGCAGCGCGTATTCCACAATATGGCTTAATAAGTATCAAGATACCGGGATGTAACCAATCAGGATCATGTTGCGATTTATCCTGATTTTTTACATCCCGGTTCCCTAAAACATGTACACTTCCACAACACAGATAAGGGTGCGCTACGGCGAAACCGACCAGATGGGTTATCTCTATTACGGCTTCTATGCTTTGTATTACGAACAAGGCAGGGCCGAGGCGATAAGACAATTGGGATTTACGTATAAAGAGCTGGAAGAAGCAGGCGTATTGATGCCCGTTGTGGAAATGAATGCCAAATATTTTCGCCCGGCCTTATACGACGACCTGGTTACAGTACACACCAGCCTCAAAGTTCTAGACAAGGAAAGCCCGCAGGTACAATTTCATTCTTCTTTGTACAACGAAGCCGGTAAGCTCTTGAACGAAGGTATTGTGACGCTTGTTTTCTTTGATCCTAAAACCCGGCGCAAAATACCGATGCCAGATATCCTGTTTGATAAACTCAGCCCGTTTTTTACCTGATGATATTATTGGAAGGACCCGCAGCCTTAAGGCTATGGGTCTTTTCTTTTACCGGTTATCGTAGTTAATATTTCCCGATCTTAAATACATCCAAAGCGCAATTCTTATTTGCTATTCCCTTCATTCTATTCTATTTTTACGCCCAAATTCAAACAATGCAAAAGGATACCGAAATATTTGGCCTCATTAAAGAGGAGCTGGACCGCCAGCGTCGCGGCCTGGAGCTGATTGCTTCCGAAAACCTGACCAGCTTGCAGGTAATGCAGGCTATGGGTAATGTAATGACCAATAAATATGCCGAAGGTTATCCCGGTAAGCGTTATTACGGCGGTTGCGAAGTAGTAGATAAAAGCGAGCAACTGGCTATTGACCGTGCCAAACAGATATTTAATGTTGCCTACGTAAATGTGCAGCCTCACAGCGGCGCGCAGGCCAATACAGCAGTACAGTTTGCCGTATTGCAGCATGGCGATGCTATCCTGGGGCTCGACTTAAGTATGGGCGGGCACCTTACTCATGGCTCGCCGGTAACTTTTTCCGGGAAAATGTACCAGGCGCATCATTATGGTGTGCGTAAAGAAGATGGCCGCGTGGATTACGATGCCCTGGAAGCCAAAGCGCTCGAAGTAAAACCTAAGCTGATCATCTGTGGTGCATCGGCCTACAGCCGCGACTGGGATTATGCCCGTATCCGTGCCGTTGCCGATAAAATAGGCGCCCTGGTATTGGCCGACATCGCCCACCCTGCCGGGCTTATCGCTGCCGGCTTACTCAACGATCCTTTCGATCATTGCCATTTCGTTACTTCCACTACCCACAAAACCCTTCGCGGGCCAAGGGGCGGTATTATCATGATGCGCAAAGACTTTGAAAACCCCTGGGGCATCAAAGGCCCTAAAGGTGAAATACGGATGATGAGCCAGTTGCTCGATCTTTCCGTGTTCCCCGGTCTGCAAGGCGGCCCGTTGGAGCATGTGATCGCGGCCAAGGCTGTTTCCTTCTTCGAGATATTGCAGGAAGAATATAAGATCTATGCCCGCCAGATGCAAAGCAATGCCCAGGCTATGGCCGAGGCCTTCCTGAGCAAAGGATATGATATTATTTCGGGTGGTACCGACAACCATTTGTTGTTGATCGATCTCCGCAATAAGAATATTTCGGGTAAGAAGGCCGAGAACACCCTGGTTAAAGCGGATATTACGCTGAACAAGAACATGGTTCCCTTCGACGATAAATCGCCCTTTATTACTTCCGGTATCCGGGTAGGCGTTCCGGCTATTACCACCCGTGGTTTAAAAGAAAAAGACATGGCCCTGATCGTCAACTGGCTCGACAAAGTATTGATGTCGCCCGACGATGAGCAGGTAATTGCAGCTGTAAAAGGCGAAGTGAATGAATATATGTATGGCTTCAGCTTGTACCCGGAAATGGGTTAAGTAATTTCCCCAGTATACTTAACAAAGGGCCGAAAAGTATATTTTCAGCCCTTTGTCCTTTAACACAGAATCTGTTTGCTAGATATAGCTCTTCGCGCCCTGTTTACATACTAATTTTATCAAAACAAAAGTTAATTATACGTTTAACATTCAAATACATCTATCCTATGAAATTGCTTATCCGGACAGTCGTCCTCCTGTTATGCACGCTATCAGGCCATTTTTGTTTGGCTCAATACGGACAGGATCTTTCAAAATTAAATACCGAGGTCAAAAACTTTGACAGGAATAACCCCCAGGGGGAGACCATTTATAACGTGGACACTTCTATTAACCATGTGGATTTTGGCCGTAAAAAGATAAACGAACCATTCGACGTTACTTTTCACTTTAAGACAATTGATCAGAATCAACCTTATTTTTCGTTTAAGAAATCACAAATTACGAAAACGAATATGAGTAAGAATAGCGGTATTACAAAAATTGAGCTCACAACGCAAGGCGTTCAGGTTACGTATATCGGCAAAAAGCCGGGGCCTGTAGACGACTACCTGGTTATCCATACAGAAAACGGAAGTTTGGTCTTCTGGCTTACGGGGGAAATTATCCCCAAAAAGAAACGCAAGCCAGCTCAACATCCTGAAAAGACGGAGGCTTCTCAATCGGCAGCTCATTAAATGACTCCAATTGTCTTTATCCCTATTTGTTTTAGAAGTAAGAAATAACGCCCGGCAATAGCCAGGCTGCCACCGATACTTCACCAATAGTAAAACCGCGCTTCTCTTCCGGGAAGCGCGGTTTGTTTGAATACGAAACTGTTTACAGGTCTTTCATCCGGCCCTTCAGGTAATCATAGATATTCCTTTCATCGGATCCCTCATTTTTATACAGCTGCAGAAAACGTTTATAGTACTTCGTAGCTGCAGGCATATTATTCAGGTTTGTCTCGTAGATACGCCCCATGCTATATAGGCGTAGTATCCGGCGGGAAAGATAATAGGAGCTGTCGAGGCAAGCCAATGCCGGTTTATATTGCTTCAGGGATTCATAGTTCAGCGAAACGCAATGATAGTAGGTTTCCAGCATGTCCGATTTGGCCATCGTTATGCAATTTTGCAACAGGGCATTGCTTTTCTTAAAGTCCTTTAATTCGGTAGAGGCCAGCGCTGCATAGTACGTTATATTTTCGGAGCTGACCTGGTTCTGGTCCAGGTAGTCGTAGATAGCGATACAATCCTTGTATTGCTTCAATTGATAACAAGCCGCAATTACATAATTGAAAGCGGCCGGTGATACCACCTGTTGCAAACGCAGCCGCGTTCCTATTTCGGCGGTATGCCGGTAATGCTTCAGCAGATAGGCCGTCTTGGCAGCCATCTGCAGCATTGAGCTGTTCAGCGAGTCTGATTGCAGGTAAGCGTTTATAACAGTATCAGCGATCTCATATTCCTTCTTGGCGATCCATTGTTCCGCAAACGCTTCGGCTACCCGCCCGTCTGCCGGGTTCAGCTGGTAAGCCTTGCTGAGCCAGGCAAATCCGGAATCGACCTGCCCCAAGGCATAGGCAGCATTGCTCAATTGCCGCCATACAGAGGCATTACCGGGCCGGGAAGGCAGCAGGCGTTGATAGAGCTGCAATGCTTCCTGGTATCGTTTTTGTTGCATCCGGATACCGGCCAGGCTTTGGAGCGCCGAAACCGCATTGCTGTCCAGCAGTAAGATACGCTCATAGATCCGGGCCGCATCGTTTAGCTTACCGGACTGATGATAGGCATAGGCCAGCAGGGAAAGGTCCCTGGATTCGTTACCATCCGCAACCGGCTGCAGATAGGTGATCATCTGATCATATTGCTGTTCCTGCAGGTATTCCATCACCTTGTTGCGGTCTATAGGCGATTGGGCTTTTGCCGTCAGGCATACCAGTAATATGCCCATGCTGTAGATAAAAGGTCTCATTCCCGTTCTTTTGTTAAAACTATAAAATTAGTTTTAAAACTAAGAATTTAGTTTTCATTAAAGCATCTGCTTTTTATTGCTTGTTTGTGCAAAAGAAAAAAGCCGCCTAACGGCGGCTTCCGGGTTATGATCAATTATATGTTTTGTTCCAGCCCCAGGGCTCCGTCTTTTTCCCTATGCTGAAGAATTTGTTCAACTGGAAGCTAAGCCCCAGTTCGTTGTAGGCACCGGCCGAGGCTATATAGGACCTGGCATAACGTACCTGTAATTTGTTCAAGTCGATTCCTGCACCAAAAGAAAAGCCGGCAAGCCCCTTGGCATCCTGTACACCCAGTTCGCTGCGGCGTATATGGTTATAGGCCGCCGAAATGGTGACTCTCTTGGCCAGGATAAGCTCTACACCAAAATTCAGGTGCCGGAATATCTTATCTACGATATATTTTTTATTGGTCGTAGAATCCGAAGCATCCGGTATAAGGTTATTGTTCACTTTGTCGGCCGGGTTGTTATACCTTACGTTCCATTCGTACAAATGGTGGCCCACCACATAAATGCGTAAAGGCAGGTTCTTCAGTTGCTTGGTTACACCGATCTGCAGGTCGAAAGGCATAGGTTCCATCTGGGTTTCGGGGTTATATTTTTTCAACATAACACCCATATTCTTGGCTACAGCGCCGATAGTCCATAAGTTCACTGTGTCTTCGTACACGATACCAACATCCGCGAGTACAGCCATTGCCGAACGGTCGCCCAGGCTAGATTGTGCCCATTTCAGCGTGGCGCCGTAACGCCAGCGCTCCAGGTATTTACGGGATGCCGAAAGGTTGATCGAATAATCGTTGGCCCCGATATCCCCTAAATTATTGCCTTGTATATCGGTGTGCTGAAAAGAACCATAGTTCAGGTACTGGACGCCGAAACCGAAATCCGTTTTTAAAGGCTCAACATGGTAAGCATATTGCAGGTTGGCAATACCGATACCGGCATAGTAGATATTATAATTCAGCGCAAGCTGGTTATGGTTGGCTGGACCGAGCAGCGCGGGGTTTTGCAACGTAAAAGAAACATCTTTGTCGGGACTCGCCGGCACATACCCACCCAATGCCGACACATGCGGACTGTTGCTCATGCGTAAGTATTCAAAGGCATGCTGGCCGCCGGTAACTTGTGCCCGGGCACTGAAACCGAAAGAAGAAATGAAAGCCAAACCTGCAACCAGTCGGATAAATCTACTCATATTCCTAGAACGAAATTACGACACTTATATTGTATAAAGGGAAGCCTACGGCATAACCTGTAGCTTCCCCTCTTAATGCTATGAAAACGAATGGTAACCGGGCATGGTCCATTCGCTTCTGTTTTATTTCTTCATCATTTCTTCCATCACTTCGTGACTTACCCCGGTAAAGGAGAAACCGCCATCGTGGAACAGGTTCTGCATAGTTACCATACGGGTAAGGTCGCTGAACAAGGTAATGCAATAGTTGGCACAGTCTTCGGCGCTGGCATTACCCAAGGGCGACATTTTACCGGCATACTGGTAAAAGCCGTCAAAGCCCGTAACGCCCGAACCCGCGGTTGTAGGTACCGGTGATTGGGAAATGGTATTAACCCTTACTTTTTTATCAAAACCATATTGGTAGCCAAAGCTACGGGCAATGCTTTCCAGCAGGGCTTTCGCGTCGGCCATATCGTTGTAGCCGGGAAAAGTACGCTGTGCGGCGATATAACTCAAGGCTACCACCGAAGCCCACTCGTTGAGCGCGTCCAGCTTCTTGGCTGTCTGCATCACTTTATGGAACGATAAAGCGGAAATATCCAGGGTCTTCAGAAAGTTGTCATAATTGGTAGCGTCGTAAGGAAATCCTTTACGCACATTGGGCGACATACCTATCGAATGCAGTACGAAATCTATTTTACCGCCAAAATGTTCGGTGGTCTGGTTGAATAAGTTTTCCAGGTCGGCCACAGAAGTAGCATCGGCACCGATGACCGGTGCATTACATTGCGCCGACAACTCCTTGATAGCGCCCATACGCAACGCTACAGGGGCATTGGACAGTACGATCTCCGCTCCTTCTTCCACAGCCCGCAAAGCCACTTTCCATGCGATAGAGCGCTCATCCAGCGCGCCGAAAACAATCCCTTTTTTACCAGATAATAATTGATTAGCCATAGTTGTTCTACAATAATTTGAGGGGGTAAAGGTAACGAAAATGGTTAAAAGCTAACCAAAATGGTTATTGAATGACTTTAAAAATAACTCGTTACTAATCATGATAATCAAATAACTCCTCCCCGTCTATGGTCAGCTTCGCTTCCGGCTTCTTTTTCGCCTTCATTACTTCGACATAATACATACAGATGAGGCCTAAAACCAGTAAAACTGCCAACAGATTAAACTCTTCCCGGAAAGGGAACCGCGCCAGAGCAGATAGTATATTCAGGAAGAAAACACAGACGGCAACGGCCTTAAACCAATCCAATACCTGCTTCATAGGCTTTCTGATAAAATGGACCAGGTAGCTTATGGTAATCAGTCCCGATCCGGTGATCACCATAGCCAGGGCATTGGGCCAGTGCTGTATTCTGAATAATATGCCCATAATCAGGATGGCTGTACCCACATAGGCAAAGCGGCACCACACGGTTTTCCGGAAGGTGCCCTCCCGAAACATCATGCCCAGCGACAGGAACGTTACCGCTGCCAGGCTTATGCTGAAGATGCTGTTGAATATTTCCCCGCTCTCAAAACCCTGTACATAAGCAGTACCAAAGCTCAGGGCTACCAACAGCAGTAATACAGGGGTAAGCACCAGGTATATTTTTTTCATAATAAAAAGGCTTCACTATTAACAGCATAAATGTAATGACAAAATACGGATGTTCCCACTGTGGCAAAAGGTATTGCCGGAGAGCGCTAATAACGCAACGCTATACAATAGGAGTAAGGTAGCTTTATGTCTTTATGCCCTAACAGCCGCGAAGCGGGTGGCCGGGCCACCCGCTTCGCGGTAAACATCTAAACAACGGAGCCTATACCTACCGATCGATTTTCGTTATTTTTTTCACCACAACAACATCACCGTTTTCACGCAGCAGCTTCAGGAAATAAATACCGGACTTTAAAGTGCTGATATCGACCTTCCCCGCCCTTTTTGCAGTAAGCAGCACACGTCCGCTCAGATCGGTAACCAGGGCCTGAAGCGGCTTGTCGCTTTCAATATGCACCCAAGCCGAGGCAGGGTTAGGATAAACGGATACTTTTGTCCCGGCATACATTTCTTCGATACCGGTGGGTCCCATATTGATATTGATGTACGCAGAATCGGTACAACCTTGTGCGTTAGCTACTACCACAGAATACACACCGCTTACCAGGGGCGTATAGGTTGGCCCTGATGCACCTGCAAGCAAGGAACCATCTTTGTACCATTTATACGATTGATAGCTGCCCGAAGTAGTGATAAGCGGATTGCTATAAGTTAAGGTGACCAGATCGATGGTACTGCGTACCTTAAATGTATCGGTCCGCCTGCCGCAGCTTGTGTTGTAACTCACCCAGTAAATTCCGGGATGCTGTATGTTTATGGTAGCCGTAGTGCCGCCATTGGACCATTGATAATTCTGAAAGCCTGCTTCGGCAGTTAAATTAATTCCTGTACTGTGTGGGAACAGGCAAACACAGGTATCGAAATATTGCCTGTTCAGTTGAACCGCCTCCAGGTCCGGGCTTGCTTTTACTACAGTGTTGGATAAACCCAGGGAGAAAGTTGTCGCAGAAGACGGATCCAGAATGGGCATTGCCGTTCCGGTAACAGAATCACGCAACTGGCAGCCTGGCCCATAAATATTTGGTTTTTCAATGCTTGCCAGGTAGTTCTGATTGAACATACTCACTCCCGACCTGAAATACATTTTACCATTGGGTGCTAATCTTATATCTCCAAGATACGCATCACCGAGGCGTATTTTTGTCGCCGCAGGATTGCAGTTTTCCAAATCATACTGATAAATGCCCTGTCCGTTCGCATATAAAAGTTTCCCGTCGGGAGAAAAACTGCAACCATAACTAAACCGATTATCTATGATTTTGTTATTGGAAACCTTACCATTTGTTTTGTCAAAATTAAACAGCTCTATGGCAGGGAAAGTGCTGGCTACAATTTTGGTCCCATCTGGGCTGGCAGCCATTGTACCTTGAAAATAATATGCCAGCTGCGAAAAACCTGCACTGGAAACAACAGCAGTTGTATCTATGCCTTGTGCCGTCACGTTAAAAGAGTAAAATTGGGAATGGTACAAAGGCTTTACCACTACCCATACGTTATTATCACAACCCCGGATAGCGATCATTTTTTCGGTAAGAGAATCCTTCAGGGCCACATGGGTCAGGGGAAAAGTCACATCCACATCACCCAATCCGTTGTTTAAGGTCATGTCTATTCTGTAACAAAAGAGCTTATTGCCCAGGGTAAACAGGTAATACTTATTGGCCTGGTTCGGGACAGGCACTATAAGTGCTGCTTGTGTGGTGGTAAGGGCTATATTGGCCGGAACATCAAGATTCTGTCCGTTGGGAAATAAGCTTCCATTCGCAGCCCATACTTTATTCCCATTGGAATAAAACAACAGTTGCCCATTGGGACTACATACGGAAGCACAACCTTCACCATTGACCATACTGGAAGTTACAGTAAAGGGGTTGGGCCCCGAAAAATTCATCCCCATCTGGTTGCCGAAAGCCCAGATATTGTTCTCGGGCAAATTATATTGAGCCATCGTCTTGGCCGACCAGCAAAGCATTAAGGAAAATACAGTAATAAAAAGGAGTAGTTTTTTCATAATGGTTCGGTTATTTTTTGATTCCGGGCGAAAAGCCTGTATCCGAAATTACGGAAAATATCAAACGCAATAATCATATTAGTATTTTAATTATTATATTATATGTAAATTCAACAAAATACATACGCCTTGCGGCACCACCGTCGGGCAGCGTCATTTGCGAAGAAAAAACGTAACATAGCAAAACTTAAAATCATTTGCATACATTAATTTAAAAAACTTACCTTTGCACCCTCAAATTTAATTTTAAGATTTTTAATCTAAACTGTCATGGCAGATTTACGCTTACAGCGCAATTTCGGTATCGCCGCACACATTGATGCGGGTAAAACCACTACCACAGAACGTATTCTGTATTACACTGGTGTAAACCACAAGATAGGTGAAGTACACGAAGGTGCGGCTACAATGGACTGGATGGCTCAGGAGCAAGAGCGTGGTATCACTATTACTTCGGCAGCTACTACCTGTTTCTGGAATTTTCCTACCGTGCAGGGCAAACCTATTCCCGAATCTAAAAAATACAAATTCAACATCATCGATACTCCGGGCCACGTGGACTTTACCGTAGAAGTAGAGCGTTCTATGCGTGTACTGGATGGTCTGGTAGCTTTGTTCTCTGCCGTTGACGGCGTAGAACCTCAGTCTGAAACCGTATGGCGCCAGGCTAACCGTTACCGTGTACCCCGTATCGGTTTCGTAAACAAAATGGACCGTATCGGTGCCGACTTCCTGATGGTAGTACAGCAGGTACGCGATATGCTGGGTGCTAAAGCCGTTCCGCTGCAGTTGCCAATCGGCGCCGAAGACAACTTCAAAGGCGTGGTTGACCTGATCACGATGAAATCCATCGTATGGGACGACGCTACACAAGGTATGACTTATACCGAAGGCGAAGTACCTGCCGATATGCTGGACGAGGCCAACCAATACCGTGCCGAGCTGGTAGAAGCCGTAGCAGAATATGACGATACTCTGATGGAGAAATTCTTCGAAGATCCTAATTCTATTTCCGAAGCAGAGATCCACGAAGCGGTGCGTAAAGCAACCATCGATCTGAGCATCATTCCTATGCTTTGCGGTTCTTCCTACAAGAATAAAGGCGTACAGAAAATGCTGGATTGCGTTATCCGTTACCTGCCTTCTCCCCTGGATATCGAAGCCATCAATGGTACCGATCCTGATGATGCAGAAAAACAACTGGTACGTAAGCCCGATGCTAAAGAACCTTTCGCAGCCCTGGCGTTCAAGATCATGACCGATCCGTTCGTAGGCCGTCTGGCGTTCTTCCGCGTGTACTCCGGTCACCTGGATGCAGGTTCTTATGTACTGAACGTACGTTCCGGTAAAAACGAGCGTATCTCCCGTATCATGCAGATGCACGCCAACAAACAGAACCCTATCGACTTCATCGAAGCTGGTGATATCGGTGCTGCCGTTGGTTTTAAAGATATCAAAACAGGTGATACCCTTTGCGACGAGAAACACCCGATCGTACTGGAAAACATGTTTATCCCTGATTCCGTAATCTCTATCGCTGTTGAGCCTAAAACTCAGGCCGACGTTGATAAGATGGGTATGGCGATCGCCAAACTGGTGGAAGAAGATCCTACGCTGCGCGTAAAAACAGACGAAGACACCGGCCAAACCGTATTGAGCGGTATGGGTGAGCTCCACCTGGAGATCATTGTTGACCGTATGAAACGCGAGTTCAAAGTAGAAGTAAACCAGGGCGCTCCCCAGGTAGCTTATAAAGAGGCGTTCACTATGAAAGTAGAGCACCGTGAAGTGTACAAGAAACAATCCGGTGGTCGTGGTAAGTTTGCCGATATCCAGTTTGAGATCGGACCTGCCGACGAAGAGTTCCTGAAAGAAGGTAAAGGCCACTTCCAGTTCGTAAACGATATCTTCGGTGGATCTATTCCAAAAGAATTTATCCCTGCTATCCAGAAAGGTTTTGAAACTTCTATGGCTACAGGCGTATTGGCTGGTTTCCCTATCGAGAGCATGAGGGTACGTGTATTTGACGGTTCTTTCCACCAGGTCGATTCTGACTCTATGTCTTTCGAACTTTGTGCCAAGCAAGCTTACCGCGAAGCAGGCCGCAAAGCGAAACCGATCATCCTGGAACCAATCATGAAAGTTGAGGTATTGACTCCCGATCAGTACATGGGTGACGTTACCGGTGACTTGAACCGTCGTCGCGCTATGCTGGAAGGTATGGACAGCCGTAACAACCTGCAGGTGATCAAAGCAAAAGTTCCGTTGAGCGAAATGTTCGGCTACGTAACCCAATTGCGTTCCCTGTCTTCAGGACGTGCTTCCTCTACCATGGAGTTCAGCCACTATGCACAGGCTCCTAAAAACGTAGAAGAAGAAGTAGTAACAAAAGCAAAAGGTAAAAAAGCTGCTGAAGCTTAATCCATATAGTTTTGAGCACAACAGTTTGAATACGACAATAAAAAACCGCTTCCAGACCCCGGTCCGGAAGCGGTTTTTTCATCTTGATTCCCTCGAACAGGATCATAAATATTCGTTATCCCACTTTTGATTATTAAACCCTTATTGCAAACAAGGCTCTAAATGGGCAACCATTGACGCTCTCATTTGTAATAAGTACTATAAATGCGTTTATTTCTTATTTTTAAATTCAAATTTCCGAATCTGATATGAAAAAATTTCTTTCGTTATTGTTCGTTGCCGCAACTTTTGTTAGCGTAAGTGCGCAGGCACAGGATGCCAGGGCCAAAGCTATCCTGGATAAAGTAAGTGCCAAATTCAAAAGCAGCAGCAGCCTGAAAGCCAGCTTCGCCCTCACGATGAACGACGCCAAAGGCAAATCCAAAGGTTCCAAGAGCGGTACTTTCCTGATGAAAGGCAATAAATACAGGGTTAATATGACCGGCCAGCAGATCATCTGCGATGGCAAAAGCGTATGGACTTACCTGCAGGCCAATAAAGAAGTACAGGTAGCCGCTTACGATCCCAATGCCCAAAGCATAAGCCCGGCTAAATTGTTTTCCGGTTCTTACAACAACGAATACAAAAGCGTTTATGGCGGTGAAAAGACTGTTGCCGGTAAAAAGGTAGATGTGATCGAAATGACACCGGTAAATGCCCGTACCTTCAAAAAAGTAGTATTGTATGTAGACAAAGCCGGCACTATGATCACCGGCGGTATTATGTACGACAAAACCGGCGGTTCTTATGGCTATACCATTTCCGGTGTAGCTGCCAATACCGCTGTATCCGATGCAGAATTTACCTGGGATGAAAAGAAGAATCCCGGTGTAGAAGTGATTGATTTGCGCTAAAAGCAAAATATTTTTCAAATCAAAACGGACTAGTCAGTGACTGGTCCGTTTTCGTTGGTATCCTCCTCATAGGCTTTTATTGCGCCATTCAGATTTCCCTTTAGGGTGATCATATTCGGGTGATCTTCCGGCAAGAATTCCTGAAGAATTAATAGGCTCTTCTTGTAATAATCTATCGCCAGAATATACTGACCTTTATCTTCATAAACAGTACCTAAATTATTGTAGCGAGTAGCAATACTGGGATGTTTCTCTCCATAATGTTTCTTATCTATGATCAAACCCTTTTTATAGTAATCAATGGCTTTATCATATTCTCCCCTTGCCCGATGGACTGAACCCAAATTGTTGTAACAGGCGCCGATCTTAGGATGTTCTTCTCCATGATATTTTAAGATTATGTTCAAAGCTTTATAACAATAGTCAATGGCTTTATCATAAACTCCTTTTGACCTATAAGCTGAGCCCAGGTTATTGTAACGTGTAGCGATATTGGAGTGTTCATCTCCATGGCATTTTTTATCTATGAACAATGCCTTTTCATAATAGTCAATTGCCTTATCATATTCCTTCACATTCCAATATGTTGATCCCAAATTATTATACAAGATGGCAATCTTAACATGTTCTTCTCCATAATATTTCCTGTTGATGTTCAAAGCCTTTTTATAATATTTGATCGCTTCTTTATAAGCTCCTTTACTTGCGTAACTCATTCCCAGATTGTTATAATAAGCTACAATATCCTGATTTTCTTCTCCAAATTGAGATGTCGATATAGACAAGGCCTTATTGTAATAAGCTATTGCTTTGTCATAAAAGCCCATATCAGTCGCCATTAACCCTGCTTCACTCAAATAGAAGTGATTTTCTCTATCAATATTCGCTGCTAATTCATAATACTCTAACGCTTCGGGGAACTGCAATTGCAGTTTCTTGATCTTGGCCAGTTCGTAAAAGGTAGTGGCTGTTTCGCTAATACTTTCTTGGGCACTTTGCTTCAAATGTATTTCCGCCTTTGCATAATCCCCTTTTTCTACCGCTTCAAGTGCTTTGGCTTTCAGATCTTCTTTTTCCTTTTGAGCAGATAGTTGCTGTTCCAGTACCGCTTTGTCATTAGCTAATTGGCTTTTCAGTTCCTCGCTTTGGCTTAATTCATTCCGTATCGATGCTATTTCTTGTTCTAATCGCGTTATTTTCACTGGTGATCCGGCTTCAGGCAGTTCCTTAATCCTTTCTTTTAGTTCTTTAATCTCCTTTTCTTTTTCTGTAAGGAGCTGAACGGATGCAGCCAGGCTTTCAGAGAGGCGATTATTCTGAGACTCGTCTTGTCTTACCGTACTTTTATAATTTGCAGCCAGGTAGCCGTTTAATTCGGGATAAAAACCGGCTTTGAAGCTATTGATATCGCTATAAACAACAGGAAGAATACCATCCAGACTTTCCTTAAACGCCAGCAATTCACTATAGGCAGCTATATCTTTCGCATTCTTTGGAGAAAAACCTTCTTTAAAGAATACAAATATCTTTTTCTGCTTCAACGTTGCCAGTTCAAACTCCTCCAAGGTATATTTTCCGATCCGGGAATAAAACAGGAAAACGACGACATCGCTTTCTTCCAATTTAGGGTTAATGCCCTCCTGTATACCGGCATAGCCTGGGAAATTACCGGAGCTTACATCGTACTCCCATTCTATCGCTTCCAGATGAAAGTGATCGTGACTTTTATTCAGGTGATTGATGGTGAAGATGCATTCCTTCCGCTCCTCTTTTAATTCCTTGGAAGAGGCAATGAAAATTTTAATCTTATGGGACATGGCAGGGTCAGGTTGTACCTTAAAAATAATCATTTTTATTTAGCTTCTACCGTAACACCACACTAAAAGAGGCTCACCCTATGGCAAGCCTCTTTTGAAATCCTCAATAATGTTTTTCTCTACTGCACCACAAACCGCCCTCTTCGCTTTTGGGTATCGGATTGCAGTTCTACCAGGTACATCCCTTTGTGCCAGTTGCTCACGTCCACCTGGATATTCTCTGCACTGCCGGCCGTCCTGTTTTGGATATGTATTAACCGGCCGTCGATACTATAGATCTTAAGCAGGGCCGCCTGGTTCCTGAAATCATTCAATGGGATATTTACCCTGTCCTTTGCCGGGTTAGGCGCTATCTGCAAGGGTTTTGCTTCTGCCTTGCGGTTGGCGATACTGGTTACGGAATCGCCATTCCCTTTAAAGGTAACGGAGAAACACAGGGTATCATTCAAGGGCTTGGAATCGTAGATAAAGCTGTCGGGGTAATCATTATTCTTAAAATAAAAACAATAGTCGAACGTAGTATCCCTTGCAAAGTTACCATCGTGCGTAAACCGGATACCCCTGGAATCTACCGTATCGTTATGATGGATGGGCACCAGGTCGCCATCCATATTTTGAACGATCAGGAAAAGATTGGGGGGCAGTCCTGTAATGCCAAAAACCACATAGTTGCTGGTATCGATATCATCGGGACCATGGTTCACCACCGAGAATCCGACATCCAGGGAATCATAGGGATTCAGGACAAAGTTGTTTGTTCCGTCCCTGAAAATCATTTCCAGGTCTGCCGTAAATGTCGCTTGCGCATAAAGGTGTTGCGTACCGCAGCACAAAAGGCACAATAAGGCCGTACGTAAAAAAAGTTTCTTCATGTTTTAGATTTCAAGTTTAAATATAGAAAATAATTTCCACAAATAAAACTAAACGTATATACATTTGGAAAATTGCATTTACAGAGATTTAAAATGCCCGGGCCAGTCTTTCGCGTAGTGTCAGTAATACTGCGAGAAAGACAAAACGAGGAGCCGTTGCATGCAACGGCTCCTCGAATCTGGTAGTTTTGCAACGTGCATAATAGGAATCACAGGCTACCCCATTGAGCGATGATGTATAACGATCAAGGTGCTTCGGTTCCTTCGGAGACCTCAGCAGGACGCGCCTGGGAGTTATTTTTAGGACAAGATTGTGGCTTGGTGGGCAACAATTTTAGAGCGACTAAGTTATTTCCCGCAACACCGCTGTAGCGCTGCGGGAAATAATACCCAATACCACTATCTGTAGCACTGCGCGAAAAAATTACACCAGAACCCGATCGATCCAGTTTTCACCAAAGCTATAGGGCAGGTAAGCTACGGAAGTTACCGGCTTGGTAATGATCAGCCTGGCTTTTTTGCCTACTGCAATCGTTCCCATTTCCTGCTCCAGTTCCATAGCTGCGGCGCCGTTCAGGGTTTGGGCATTTATGGCTTCTTCCGGCGTCATTCTTAATTGGGTACAAGCCAGTGAAAGTAAAAAGTTCATATTGCCGGAGGGGCAGGAACCCGGGTTATAATCGGAGGCCAGGGCCACCGGCAAACCGGCGTCTATAAGCAGCCGTGCAGGCTGGTAATGCATATTGAGAAAGAAAGCCGCTCCCGGCAATAAAGTAGGAATGGTATTGCTGCCCTTCAGGGCTTCGATCTCTTCTTCGCCCATACTTTCCAGGTGGTCTACGCTAATGGCATTGTACCGCACTCCTACCTGCACCCCGCCCGAGCGATGCAATTGGTTGGCATGGATCTTAGGCTTAAGGCCATACTTAAGACCGGCTTCCAGTAACCGCGCCGTTTCTTCCACGGAGAAGAAACCTTGTTCGCAAAAGGCATCCATATAATCGGCAAGGCCTTCGCCCGCAACCCGGGGCAGCATTTCGTCGATAATGCTGCGGATATAGCCTTCATGGTTTTCTTTGTACTCGGTAGGAAAAGCATGGGCAGCCAGGAAACTGGCCTTTATAGGAATAGGCGACTGTTCTTTAAGCCTGCGGATCACCCGCAGCATTTTCAACTCACCTTCGAGGCAAAGCCCGTAACCGCTCTTGATCTCAATCGCACCTGTCCCCAGGGCAATCACATCCTCCAGGCGTTTTAATGATTGCTCAAACAATTGTTCTTCGTCCGTCTCGTTGAGCTTACGGGCCGAGTTCAGAATGCCGCCGCCTCTTCTGGCTATTTCTTCATAGCTCAGTCCCTTAATGCGGTCTACAAATTCCTGGTCCCGGGGCGCTGCGAATACGAGATGGGTATGGGAATCGCACCAGGAGGGCAATACCAGCCTTCCTTCAGCATTAATTACTTCATCGGCATTTAAGGACTCAGGACGGTCGTTCATCCAACCAAAACTATGAATAATGCCGTCTTCAATAAGTAACCATGCATTGTCTATTGAGGGAAGCAGGGCCATCTCTTTGCCATATACACGGGACTTACGTTCCGGGCCTTCTTCCGTTTGCAGCAGTTGCTTTATGTTTTCAATCAGGATACGCATGAATGTTGTTTTTTCACTGTTGTATAAAAGGGAACAATTTTTGCAAAGTAAATAAAAGAAGAAGGAATGTAAAGGATAGACCACAAAAAAGGAGCTACAGACAGATAGGATACAAAGGCCCTCCGGCAAGGGACACAAGCGCCGGGAACAAGGCAGATACCAGGGAATTATTGTGATTAACAGTTCCGAAGCCAAGCAGCATGGTACCTCCTGTACGCTGAGGTGTCTCTTCCTTTTCCCGATAATAAACCAATGGTCCCCGTGCTAATATTGCCAGGGAAAGGGCAGGAAGCAAGTACGCAGGTATTCCGGTCAAAATTAAGCCGGATGTTAATTATTGCAAATTCGGGTGAACCTATAAACATATTCAGTTAATTGCATTCAAATTTCTTTAACATCATGAAATTGCCTTTTTTTCGCCTTTGCGTGGTGCTTTGCTGCCTGTTCTTTTTCGGAAAGGCAAATGCCCAGTTGCTGCCGCCCAACCAGCCGGAACAAAATGCCTGTAACGCCCTTCAACTGTGCGGCAACAGCTTTTTTACGCCTTATAGTTACCAGGGCGTAGGAACGGTAACGGACCTTAATACCACCCCTTGCAATAGCGGGGAATTTAACTCGGTATGGCTTAAGCTGGTAGTAAGCGCTCCCGGTAGCATTGTTTTTACCATCACACCGGTCGTGAATACCGACGATTACGATTTTGCCATTGCCAATATCACCAACGGCAATTGTAACAATATTACCCAGGCGGAAGTGATCCGTTGCAATTTCAACAACAACTCCCCCGTATTCAACAACGGTATCGTAGGCCTCAACAGTACTTCTACGCTCACTACCGTAGCCGGCGGTACTACCGGCAGCTCCTTTCTGCAACAGATCAATGCTGTAGCAGGCGATGTGTACCTGATCATGATCAACAACTTTGGCGCGGGCGGCGGCCCCAGCTCCGGCTTTACCATCAATTTTGCCGGCTCCACCGCTGTTTTCTTCGACAATACCCCACCCCATTTTGCCAATATTTCGACCGCCTCACCTTGTACGTATAAGGACAGTGTAACCATACACCTGAATACGCAGATAGCCTGTAACTCCATTGCGGCCAATGGCTCCGACTTTATATTGTCTCCATCGGGAACAGTTGTGAGCGCCTCAGGCATCAACTGCTCCGGCACCAATGGCTATACCCAGGATGTGACCGTAAGGTTTGCGCCTACCCTGGCGGCAGGTACTTATGCCATAAAAGCCAAAGTGGGTACGGACAACAATACCCTGCTCAACCTTTGTAATACGGCTTTATCCCTGCCCGATTCGCTGGTATTCGTAGTACCTCCGGGAGCCGTTTACAGCAGCGCATCACTGGCCTGTACTACCCTTACTGTGCAAACCAATGTACCGGTGAAATGTAATTCCATAACGGCAACAGGCTCCGAATTTGCCATCACGGGTCCCCAGCCCGTAACCGTTACAAGCGCCGTAGGCGTAGGTTGTACGGCAACCGGCAATACGAATACCATTACCTTAACGCTGGCCAATCCTATTACTGTTTCAGGTACTTATACCCTTACGGCCCAAAACGGGACTGATGGCAATACCCTACGCGATACGTGCAACTCCAGCCAGGCGGTAGGCAATAATATCACCTTCCAGGCATTGGCGCCGCCCATTATCCAGTTGCCCGATTCGATGATCACCTGCAGCAATACCGGGGTTGCCCTGCCGCTTACCATAGGCAACAATAATCCCAACCTTACCTATACCTACCAATGGACGCCCGCAGCGGGATTAAGCAGTACCACTATAGCCCAGCCGGTAGCCAATCCTTCGGGCGATGTTATGTATTATGTTACCGTAGGCAGCACCAACCCGATCATGTGTTCGTCCCGTGATTCCGTTTTTGTACATAATCTGCAGGGCTTCGATATCCTTAACAACGATACCGCTATCTGTTCCGGCTCATCTGTGCAGATCCAGGTCAATGGCAGTGATGAATATACTTATACCTGGACGCCGACCACCGGTGTGTCCAATCCGAATATCAAGAATCCCCTGCTGAGTCCCACGGCATCCACGGTGTATACGCTTACAGCTTCGCATGCAGGCTGTAACGACAGTTCGGAACTGATCACGATCAATGTGGAACCGAACCCTACGGATATACATCTTTATGCTTCGCCGGCGGCCATGTGCCAGTTCGATACTATTGTGCTGCATGCGATCGCCAACCCTTCTACTTTTAATTTTACCTATACCTGGTCTCCCGGTGGCAACCTGCTATATGCCGGCGGCCCCAACAACGCCTATTTCGGCGATACCTCTGTTACCATTACGGTCCTGGCTACTACGCCCATCGGCTGTAGCGCTAAAGACAGTGTAAGGCTTACGGTGTACCCCGGCAACTTCAGCAGCGTCAATACCAATGATACCGGTATATGCCCGCAGGGAAGTGTACAATTGCAGGCAGGCGGTGGCGTATCTTATGCCTGGAGCCCTTCTTATGGCCTCAGCGATACTACTATTCCCAACCCTGTAGCCAATCCGCAAACCACTACGGAGTACCTGATGATCGCGAAGGATGCCCATGGTTGCACCGATTCGCAACTGGTAAAGGTAGCCGCATGGCCTGGAGCAGTAATTACCCTGCCCGACAGCGTGAATATATACCCGGGCGAAGCTTATCATATAGAGCCCGAAACCAATTGCCTTTATTTCAGTTGGTTTCCGCCATCAGGATTAAATGCCGCCGACATCTCCGATCCGCTGGCCAACCCCGAGGTAAGAACCCGTTATTTTGTGAACGCCATTACGGAAAAAGGCTGTAAAGTGACCGACTCTATCGATGTACTGGTAGAAGAGACGGTAATGGATATGCCCAATGCCTTCCATCCCGGAAGTGGCGCCAACAGTATATTTAAGCCTTCGAAGAGAGGCATAGCCCTATTGAAATCCTTCAATATTTACAACCGCTGGGGGCAAAAAGTATTTGAAACTACTAATATAGATAAAGGCTGGGATGGTACCTTCCATGATAAGGCACAGCCGGTAGGTGTTTATATTTATACCATCGAAGCGGTGACCGATTCCGGTAAAACCTTTACCCGGCAGGGTAATGTAACCCTGATACGGTAGCCCTTTCGCTCCTGCTATTTTCATAAAAGCCCGGTGTCTGGCAAAGACACCGGGCTTTTCAATTTTTATAATTACGCCAACGGTTCGACAAAGCGAAAAGCGCCCCGCTTCCTGATACAAGCCTCCGGAACGTGAAGTTGTAGTTACTCCTATTATGACAATACCTGGACCTGTGGATACCCCTATAGCTGGTGTTAAATACCTTTCGATAAGCTAACGGATAACTAAACCACCATAAGGCTGCAGCCCCTCAGGGCAGAGTAATCCAGGCGGCCCAATACTTCAAAGCTACCGTCTGCCGCTATTTTGGCGATATCGTCGGTAGCAATAAAAGAACAGGAATGGATATTGGCCAGGTCCACCACATTCAGGCAACCGCTTCCCGATGTTTTCAGGTCAAAAGGATCATTTTCATCCCTTAGCCATACCTGCATCCCCGCTGCCGGCCTGTAGATACCCTCCCCTTTGGAATAAGCCTGGGACAATAATTCCGTCATGCCGTATTCGGAGTGGATCGCCTGCAGGTTCCATTTTTCCTTCAGGAAATCCTGCACCTGGCCACGTGTCCACTCTTCCCTTCGTCCTTTCATACCGCCTGTTTCCATCACGGTAATGCCCGAAAGGTCCATAGGATATTGCTCTGCGAAATCCAACAAGGCAAAGGTGACGCCCAACAGGATCGTTTTCTGCTGCTTTTGCTGCATGGTTTGCAGCAAAGAAGCCAGTTGCTCCCATTCGTTCAGGTAGAACCCGCTCTCGGGCCGCTTGCTTTGCCGGATCAATTCCGCCGCCATATACACTAAAGAGGAATTTCCACGTTCTATATAAGAAGGCAGCAGGCAAAGGAAAACATAATCTTCCGGGGCGCCGTAAAACTCCCGGAAACCGGCAAGAAAGTTTTCCCGGTACAAAGAAGCATCCTTTACAAAGTGCCTGCTGTTTTGTGTAGTTGTGGTGCCGCTGCTTTCAAAAATAACTTCAGCATCGAAGCCGCCGGAAACTACCTGGTGGGTTTTGAAAAAGGAGATCGGCAAAAAAGGAATGTCCCGGATGTTGTTTATTGTCGATATATCCCGGCCTATAGCCCTGGTAAATGCGCGGTAGATGGTGCAATGTTCCTGCTGGTAATGGAATACCGACAGGGCGTATCGTTCGAAATGCTCCGGCGTGATACCGGAAAGCCAATCCTGGTGAGGAATAATATGTTCAATATTGAGGGACATTTACTAAATTTGATAATAATATGATTGGTTAAAGATCAGTGCTCTATCCCCGGTACAATATTCCCGGTAAAAGAAGGCCTGAATTAATATAAACTACTAAAGATGAAAAGGCAAATATTCCTCCTGCTTGGCTTATTGTTATTTTTTGCATCCTGCACCAAAGAACCGAAGGACTACCCCCCCGAGCCGCAAATTTACTATCAAACAATGACACCGAAACAGGTTAACCTGAATGATACCGGCGCCAAAGTAATGATCGAACTTAAGTTTACGGATGGCGACGGAGATATAGGCAGGGACGAGACGACGACCCAACGTAATATTTTCATTAAAGATTCCCGTGATACCAGTCAGCAAAGCTATACCTACCAGTATCCTTTTCCTTACATAGCGCCGTCGATGAGACCCTCGAAGGGCGGCCTGGAAGGCTTTATTACCATTAACCTGGGGCGGCAGTTTTTTCCCATAACAGACTCCCTGCACCTGGCCGTCCGAAAAGATACCTTGCATTATACGATCTATATCCAGGATGAGGCCAAGCACAAAAGTAACCTGGTAACCACCGATTCTTTATTTATTTCATTTTAGCATAGCGCACTTCCCTTTTGCCGCAACGACACCGGACCCGAGATGAACAACTACGATCTACTGATACAACGACTGGACGCATTCACCCGTAAATACTATTTCAATAAGCTGATACGGGGAGCACTTATCTTTTTATCCTGTCTTATTATCTATCTGTTGCTCATCAGCATCGGCGAGTACTATTTCTATTTTCCGGCCTGGCTTAAGCTAGGTATTGTAAGCCTTTTGCTGATTGCCGGCCTGAGTACGCTTATAGCCTGGATCATTATCCCGTTACTGAAGATACAGCGCTTGGGAAAAATCATTTCGCATGAACAGGCGGCCGGCATCATTGGTATCCATTTCCCCGAAGTAAGCGATAAATTGCTGAACATACTGCAACTGAGGCAGAACAACCACGGCGCCGAAAGCCGGGAACTGATCGAAGCCAGCATTAACCAGAAGGCACAACAGATTGCCGTGGTTCCCTTTACACAGGCAGTCGACCTGCGCCGGAACCGGAAGTACCTGCCTTACCTGCTGGCCCCTGTAGTGGTCACCATCGGCATTTTTATTCTGGCCCCCAATGTATTCCGCGATGCTTCCAGGAGACTGATGCAGCCGGCACAGAATTTTGCGCCCCCGGCTCCTTTTACCTTCCACATTACCACGCCCGATTTACGGGTGCCTTTGTATGGTAACTATACGCTCGAAGCCGAAGTGCATGGCGACAAGCTGCCCGACCTGGTATATGTGCAGGTGGGTGCAGAACAACTGGAAATGCAGAAGATCAGCAAAACGAAATACAGCTATACGTTCAACCACGTAGGACAACCTATCGATTTCAAGCTTACGGCAGCCAGCGTATTCTCCGATCCTTATAAGCTTTCGGTGATCGAAAAACCTATGCTGGAGGCTTTCCGCGTTACCGTAGATTACCCTGCTTATACCGGCAGGAAACGGGAAGAGCTGCAAAGCCTCAGCGACATGAGCGTTCCCGCCGGTACTGTGTTACGCTGGACCCTGAAAGCAAGGCATACCGATGCCATCAGTATGCGCATGGGCAATAGCGGCAATGGCGTTACCCTGGCTGGCCAGGATGGCACCTGGAGCAGCAGTGCCCGGTTCCTCAGCGATACCTCCTATACCCTTTTCCTGTCCAACAGGCAAATGCCCCGTTCCGACTCGTTCCGCTACCTCGTCCAGGTAATCCCCGATCTTCACCCCCAGGTCCAGCTCCAGGAAATGAAAGACAGCATTACGGGCCAGCAGGTATTGCTTACCGGCAATGCCAGCGACGACTACGGTATTTCCAGGCTTTATTTCCATTATACGGTGACCGATGCCGCCAAACAGGTGGTCCGGGAGAAAAATATACCCATAAAAGTAACCAGCGGCAACGTAGTGCCTTTCCAGCAATATTTTGATTTTGGCAGCCTGAACCTGCTGCCGGGACAAGAGGTCAATTACTATGTGGAAACCTGGGATAACGATGCCGTAAACGGCAGCAAAAGCGGCCGCAGCGATGTGTTTACGTATCGTATGCTCGATCTCAAACAGGTGGATTCCGCTATGGATCAGAATGCCAAACAGATCAACCAAGGCCTTAGCTCCAGCTCCGAACAAGCAAAAAAACTGCAGAGCGAAATGAAGGACCTGCAAAACGAATTGCTGCAATCGGATAATATGAGCTGGGAGAAACAGCAAAGTATGAAATCGCTGGTAGACAAGCAGGAACAACTGAAAAGCAAAGTAGAAGCCATCAAGAAAAGATTTGAAGAGCAACGCAAACAAAGCGAGCAGAAGAGTTACAGCGAAGACATCAAGGAAAAGCAGGAAGCGGTACAAAAACAGCTCGATAACCTGCTGAATAAAGAACTGGCCGAGCAATTGAGAAAATTGCAGGAGATGATGAAGAACATGAACAAGGACAATGCCTTCCAGAACCTGCAGCAGATGGAACAGCAGAACAAATTGTTCAATATGGATATGGAGCGTATCCAGGAGCTGATGAAGAAGCTGGAAATGCAGATGAAGATGGAAGACCTGGCCAATAAGCTGGAAAACCTGGCCAAACAGGAAGGGCAATTACAACAAAATACCGATGCGGAGAAGAAGAGCAACGACCAGTTGTCCAAAGACCAGAAACAAATCCAGGCAGAGCTGAAAGAGGCCATGCAAAAGGACATGAAGGAGCTCGACAAGCTCAACAGCGAGCAACGGAAACCCGAAAAGATGGATGATGTGAAGGACCAGGGAAAGGAAGCTGACAACAATATGGGAGAAAGCGACCAACAACTGCAAAAGAACCAGAAACAAAAGGCCAGCCAGTCGCAGAGCAAAGCGCAGCAAAACCTGCAACAGATGGCCGCCTCGATGAAAAAGATGTCTTCGGGCATGGATGCGGAACAGATCGATATCGATATTAAAGCCACCAGGCAGATACTCACTAACCTTATCCGTTTTTCCTTCGACCAGGAAAAGCTGATGGCCAATGTAAAGCAGACGCCGTTTTCCAGCCCTGCCTATATTACCAATACCCAGGAGCAGAACCGGTTGAGGGGCAATGCCCGCATGATCAAGGATAGCTTGTTTTCCCTAAGCAAAAGGGTGTTCCAGATCGCAGTTTCTATCAATAAGGAGACTTCCGATATGGAAAACAATATCAACAGCACTATTACCTCCCTGGAGGCAAGGAGGCTGAGCGAAGCGGTTACCCGCCAGCAATACGCCATGACCAGTGCCAATAACCTGGCCCTCCTCTTAAACGAGCTATTGGAAAACCTGCTTCAATCGCAGGCGCAGGCACAGTCTGCCGGCAACGGCAGTTGTAGCAAACCCGGAGGTATGAATCCCAAACCGGGTAAAGGGCAGAATGCCGGGCAAATGATGAAAGACATCATTACCGGGCAACAACAGATGGGCAAAGGGATGCAGGATGGCAAGGGACAGCAGCAGGGCGGTAAACAACCGGGCCAGAAACCCGGCAGCAGCGGGCAAAGTGGTGGCGGACAAGGCGGCAACGGGCAAGGTACCGAAGAAGGACAACCCGGCGATGCCGAACAACTGGCCCGCCTGGCACAACAGCAAGCTGCATTGCGCCGCCAGATACAGGAATTGTCCAGCCTGCTCAACAGCAAGGGCATGAATGGCAACGCCAGAGAACTGCGTGCCATACAGGAAGAAATGGATAAAAACGAAACCGATATTGTGAACAGGAGAAGCGCCCAGATGCTGCAACGCCAGCGGGAGATCATGACCCGGTTGCTGGAAGCGGAAAAGTCGATCCGGGAACAGGAAGAGGACAATAAACGAAATGCCAATGCCGGCAAGGACGAACAACGCCCTATGCCGCCCGAGCTGCAACAGTACCTGCAAAGCCGGCAATCCCTGCTCGATCTTTATAAGACCGTCCCGCCTGCGCTCAAACCATATTACAAAAAAATGGCAGAGGACTACCTGAAACAGGTGACACAACCCGCCACCTGAGCCTCAATAGATTTTTAAAGGGCTTTGTCTTATCTTTGCCGCCGCATAGAGGGAACATTACCATGTTCCGGTTTTTTTCCTTTTATTTGAACCCTAGAAATAACAGCAATACAGAAAACCCCAGAAGACAATAAATGCAAGAAGTATATATTACCCGTATGGCTAAGTGTTTGCCATACGATCCTGTAAGCAATGACGAAATGGAATCGGTCTTAGGTATGGTCGATGGGAAGCCTTCTAAAGTAAGGGCATTGATATTGAGAAATAACGGAATTAAAACACGCTACTATGGTTTCAGGGAAGGTCAGAAATCGTTTTCCAATGCCGAGCTCACTGCACAGGCCATACAGGCGCTCTTCAAAGATGAAGAAGAGCTGAAACGGGTACAGCTCCTGGCCTGCGGTACTACTTCCCCCGATCAAACATTGCCGTCACATGCTTCTATGGTGCATGGAGAGCTGGGTATTCCGCCCCTGGAATTGTTTTCCTTCTCCGGCGCCTGCAATACCGGTATGCAATCCTTCAAATACGCTTATCTCTCCGTAGCCTCCGGCGATACGGAGAATGCCGTATCTACAGGCTCCGAACGCATGTCGAAATACCTGACTGCCGATAAATTCAAAGCCGAGATCGATAAAGTACACGAGATAGAGGAAAATGGCTATATCGCTTTTGAAAAAGATTTTTTAAGGTGGATGCTGAGCGATGGCGCAGGCGCTGCTTATTTCCAGAACAAACCGAACGAGAACGGGGTATCCCTGAAAATAGAATGGGTAGATATGACTTCTTTTGCCGGGGAGATCGAAACCTGTATGTTTAGCGGCAGCGTTAAAGAAGACGATAAATTAATCGGGTACAATGAACTGAATACCGAAGACTGGCTCAACAAAAGCGTGTTTTCCATGAAACAGGATACGCGCCTCCTGGGAGAACATATTGTACCTCGCGGTGTAGATTTCCTGGAAACAGTGATGAAAAAACGGAACTTCGATACCCGTACCGTCAATTGGTTCCTGCCCCACCTTTCTTCCGAATTTTTTCGTAAAAAAATACATGAGGAGCTGGAAAGACGCCATATAGAGCTGCCGCTGGAAGTATGGTACACCAACCTGTCCCGCCTGGGCAATGTAGGCTCTGCCTCTCCATACTTTATGCTGGAAGAGCTGATGAACGAAGGCAAACTGAAGAAAGGTGAAAAGGTATTCCTGATGGTACCCGAAAGCGCCAGGTTCTCTTATACCTATGCTTTGCTCACCGTAGTATAAACGGTCGTCAATTGATCACATAAATATAATAAGGGCGGCCTTCTAAGAAGGCCGCCCTTATGTTTTACCGGTTTAAAAACTGGTCGGAGGTCAATATCGGGCAACATGCATCAGTACCTGTATGCTCCCTGTTGATCGTACACTGCTGCATGCCATCCGTTAATTGTTGCCGCAAGCGCACAAGGTCAGCGATTTTAGCATCGAGTATCATCAGCTTTTCGGCCATCAGCCCGGCAACATTACCACAGGTAGCTTCCTCCAGTTCCATAAGCACCAGGATGTCTGCAATTTCATTCAGGGTAAATCCAAAATGCTTGATCCGTTTAATGGTCAGCAAGCGGTCCAGTACAGCATCGGGATATTCTTTATAATTATTGTCACGCCGCTGTTTCTTATCCAATGATACCATACCCCGCTTTTCATAAAAACGGATCGTATCCCTCGAAAGGCCCGATCTGGAAGACAATTCACCTATTAACATAACAATTGCAATTTTATCCCGGAGCGTGGACTATACTCCAGGGTTTATCTTTGGTAAAAATAAACAATCAAGCCGGTGTTGTACCGCTTTCCCTTATGAAAAAAGCTTTTATCGTTTGCCTGCTCTTCCTTGCCCTGCCTGCTTTCGGCCAGGAAAAAACAAAGGCCGTCAAATCTTCCCCGAACAAAAAAAACAGCACTGCCTGCAGCAAAGATTGCAGCAAGAGAAAAATGGCCTGCGGCCTTACTACTCCTGAATTAGACGCCCGGAAAGCGGGTGTATTGGCCAGTTTAAGGAAACAGGTTCTTGACCGGAAGGAGTTGCGCCAGGGCTTTTCCTACAAATTCAACGGCACCGATAGTGTCCTGGATGAGCTGATTACCTTTATTAAAACGGAAAGGCATTGCTGCGGCTTTTTCAGCTTCGGCTTAAAGGTCAGTGCCGAGGATGGCTATACCTGGCTCACTATTACCGGGCCAGATGGTGCTAAAGAATTTATTAAAACAGAATTGGAGTTATAATCCTTTGTGCATAGAAGGAAGAGGGTGCTGTTTTCAGCACCCTCTTCTTATGTCCGGCTCAGGCATTCTTCTTGAGGTAATCCAGCAAGGTGTTTTTCCTTTACATTTTTATCTGCCTTTACGTTGCCCTATCTTGTACCGGAAACGATACAAGAGCATTACAGGAAAGCACCGTAATTTATTTGTAGATTTGTTCCTTATCCGGCAACAATAATCCAACCAGAACACCGGCTGCAGCTTCCAGCGACCAATGGACCGCAGCACCATTAACCAGCCTAAACTTATGTTTCAGATCCCTTCCTCTATTATCCATATCAGGCAACTGTTGCAACCGCAAAACCTGCAACAGATCGACTTTCTGCTACAACAGATTCCTTTTGAAGAAGGCAAAAACACAGCATCGGGAGCCGCCAAAGAAGTAAAGAACAATATGCAGGCCAGTCGCGAAGACAATCCGCACAAAAGACACCTACAGCAAATTGTTTTTACGGCAATAGCTTCGCATCCTTTAATGCAAACAGCGGTAATGCCCAAGAATATATTGCCGCCCATGATCAGCAAATACAACAATGGCATGACGTATGGCTGGCATACCGACAGCCCGGTAATGACTATCGATTACACGATAAGGGCCGACCTCAGCATGACCTTATTCCTGTCCGATCCGGCCACGTATGAGGGCGGCGAACTGGAGATCCATACCCCATCGGGCTATGTGACCTATAAACTGGATAAGGGCGATGCCATTATCTATCCCACCACACGCCTGCACCGGGTAAGGCCGGTAACCGAAGGAGAGCGTGTAGCCTGCGTTACCTGGATGCAGTCCCTGGTAAAAGAAACAGAGCAAAGAGAATTGCTCTATCAACTGAAAACCGTACAGGAAAGTATTGCCGCCAAAGACTTGCAATCGGAAGAGAACCTGATGCTGATGCAGGTGTACAGCAACCTGATGCGCATGTGGACCGATTTGTAAAAATAAGAAGGTATTGTAAGCAGACCATATAGCCATAATGAAATGCCTGCTGGTATAAAAACAGCAGGCATTTCAATTATAGCACATAGGATAAAGCCTATACCGCTACCAGTTCTTTGTTGTATTTGTTTTTGTATTCGATAGGAGAAAGGCCTGTGATCTTCCGGAACGTAGTACGGAATGCCTTTACGTCGGCATAGCCTACATCATACATTACTTCATTGATATTTTTACGGCCTGTTTCCAGGTCTTTTTTAGCCGCCTCTATCTTCACCCGCTGAATGTACTCGGTCACCGTATTGCTGGTGGCCTTTTTAAAACGGCGCTCCAGGCTTCTGCGGCCCAGGGCCAGCATGCTGGCCAGTTGGTCTACGGTTATCTTATCTTCAAAATTGTGCTCGATATACTCCTGCGCTTTCCGGATCGATTCATCTTCATGCGCTTTTTGTCCGCTGAAGATAATGAAAGGCGACTGGCTGTCGCGGTCGATGTCGATCATGAATGTTTTCGAAGTCAGTATCGCCATATCCCTTCCTGCATGTTTTTCGATCAGGTACAGGAGCAAGTTAAGGTAAGAATAAGCGCCGCCGCTGGTATAGATGCCTTCGGCCTCGGTCATGATCTTATCGTCGACCAGTAAAGCATCGGGGAACATATTCCGGAACTGGTTGGCAAAGCGCCAATGCGTAGCACATTGCTTGCCGTTAAGCAGGCCGGTAGCAGCCAGGAAGAAAGCGCCTACACAGAAGCTGGCTACCTCGGCACCCTGCCGGTATTGCGCTATGATCCAGGGCAGGAATGCGGCATTCTGCTCGAGCAGCTTGCCATGGTCGCCGAATATAGCCGGGATCACAATAAGGTCAGTCTTCTCTACATCGGCCAGCAATACATCCGGCTTTATGGTGATGGCGCCGTTACGCATGCTGGACTCGCTATGGATACCGACTAATTGCACTTCGAACAACGGATCTTTATCCATCTCCTTCAGGAAACCATTGACTTCCGAAAAGATCTGATGCGCTCCTTCAATATTGGTAATACTACTATGCCCCTGGGGCACAAGAATGGATATGTGTTTCATAAAAACAAAATAAAAGATGCAGTTGTCGTATTCACCGCCTGAGATTGCCGTGCCGACACCCTGTCTTACGTGGTTATTGGTATTACTTTTGCCTTGATAATTATCAACTAAATTAGGTAAACAAAATGAATCTGCCGGATACACCGGCAACCTTGGTTAAAAAGCGATTCTTGTGTTTGGTTGGGCAGATACAGGCCGGGAGCAGGACTGAGCCGATCGGAAGGTACTGCATAAAAATGTGTTTAGACATATTTTAACAAGCAAAACTCAAGTGAGCTTACAGACATCGGTCCAAAATTCATGTTCCCGGTACTGTATTATATAAAGACAACTCAAACCTGACTTTTACCTTTAAAACAATAAAAAAATGCAAAGACAACCCATTAAAAAGAATATTGACATTCAGGCTTCACCTGAAAAAGTATGGAAGGTACTTCTCGACGACGCTTTCAACAGGACTTGGTACCAGCACTTCTCCGAAGGCAGTCATGCCATTACCACCTGGGAAGAAGGCAGCAAGGCCATTTTCAAAGATAACAGCGGTATGGGAATGATCAGCAAGGTGATCAGCAACAAACCCTATGCCTTGTTGGCCGTGGAATACACCGGTATACTGACTCCTGCGGGCGAAGAAGATTACGATAGCAAAAACGCGCAGAACGTAAAAGGCGGCCAGGAAACGTATACCTTAACCAGCGATAACAGCACTACCCACTTGGCTATATCCTCCGATATGGATGAGGCTTACTTTGACCAGATGTCGGCAGCCTGGGACAAAGCCCTCGCCAGTATAAAATCCCTGGCAGAATCCCTGTGACGACATAGAGGAAACGATTCCTGTTTTACAATCACTTTAAACGACCATTATATGAATCCAAGAACATTGAACATCCTTTACTGGATCATTACTATTCTTTTTGCAGCGGCTATACTTATGGATGCCATGGGGGGTCTTGTTATGGCCAAGGCAGGTATCGAAGCCCTGAACCAGCTTGGCTACCCCGTTTACTTATTGCGTTTCTTCGGTGTGCTGAAGATACTGGGGGTTATCGCTATTCTTGTACCAGGTTTTCCAAGGATGAAAGAATGGGCCTTTGCGGGTTTTGCCTTCAATTTTATCGGCGCTTTATATTCCTGGGCTGCCGTAGGCAATGGTACCAATGTCGTGTTCCCGATCATTATGCTGGGTATACTGGCCCTGGTTTATTTCCTGGGTAAAAGAACAGGGCATCAACCGGCAATTGCCTGATCACGATATGCACTATCCTGCACTGCAAACCCGTCAAAAATTATTTTATGAAAAAGATCAATATCGCGTACTGGATCGTCACCATACTGATGGTCGTGCCTTTGGCCGGTGGCGCTATCCCCGATGTCATGAGCCACCCGGATGCCGTAAAGCTTGTATGCGGTCACCTGCACTACCCTGCTTACTTTCTCCCCTTTATCGGCGTGGCTAAAATACTGGGTGGCATTACGCTGCTGGTACCCGGTTTCCCAAAGCTAAAAGAATGGGCTTATGCAGGCTTTGTGTTTGATATTACCGGCGCCGTATATTCTGCCATAGCCGTAGGCGATCCCCCTTCGGCCTGGATATTTACAGCGATCATCGGTTTTGGGCTGATATTCGGTTCTTATATTTTGTACCATAAAAGAAAGAAGGCATTAGCCGCCCGGGCAAGGGCATAACAGCATATCCCCCGGTTAAATAGTCACAAAAAAATGGTCCTGAAATGGGACCATTTTTTTGTGACTGACTATCCGCATATAGGCAACAGGCACTCCAGTTTGTCATGCTGAATGTAGCATGCGGAGTGAAGCATTTTGAATATTACTGACACTTATAGCGATTGAGATGCTTCGGTTCCTTCGGAGACCTCGGCATGACCACGCTTTAGGGTTATTACTAGATAAAGCGCTCTGGTTCGCGACCTGATCCTGCAGTACTCGTTTTTATCCTATTAAATGGAATCAAAAATGGTACAAGGGTACAGTACAACACATCCTTGCTTCCTGCTTGCGGATAGTCATTTTTTCTTATTCCGGCTTCTCATCATGAAGCAGGCTTGAAGTTGTAGGTATCCGGTACCGGGATCAGGCGTCCTGCAATGATTCCACCGCTACTTTATTCCGGTATTTATCTCCCCATTCCGACATGGCATCCAGCATGGGCCGCATGGACAGCCCTATCTCGGTAAGCATGTACTCGACCCTGGGCGGTACCTCGGCATAAACGATGCGTTTAATAATCCGGTCCTGCTCCAGTTCGCGCAGTTGCGCTACCAGCATCCTTTCCGAAATATTTGCGATAGAATCCCTCAATTCGCTGTACCGCATAGCGCCATAAGCCAGCCGGCACAGTATGGCGGGTTTCCAGCGGCCGCCGATAACAGAAAGCGAATAGGCCATACCACAGGTAGCATTGATCTGCTTTTCATTAAGTGCATTCGTGGAGCTATCTTTTCTCATAACTTACTTTTTTGTTAGTACCTAACAATTTATTGTGTACTTACAAAGATAGCAACAAGGTGCTAATTTTACAGTACAAATCAAAAATAAAGATGAAACGTTTAGATCAAAAAGTAGCCCTGGTAACCGGCGGTGGACGCGGAATAGGTGCTGCCATCACCAAAAGGCTTGCCACAGAAGGCGCAAGTGTAGTACTGACATATTCCCAATCGGCCGAAAAAGCAGAAGCTATAGCCGCAGAGATCGTACGCAACGGCGGACGGGCCCTGGCTGTAAAAGCAGACAGTGCCGACCCCGACGCGGTAACCGCAGCGGTAAACCGGGCAGTAACCGAGTTTGGCCGCCTCGACATCCTGGTCAACAATGCCGGTATTTATATTGGTAAACCCTTTGCCGAGCATACCCTGGAAGATTACCGCAAAATAATGGCCGTGAATGTGGATTCGGTATATGTAGCCTCGCTGGAAGCGGTAAAACATCTCCCCAAAGGCGGCAGGATCATTACCATCGGCAGCAATATGGCCGACAATGCCGTAGGGCCGCAGACCACGCTCTATACCATGAGTAAATCGGCGCTATCAGGCTTTACCCGTGGCCTGGCCCGCGACCTGGGGCCACAAGGCATTACCGTAAACCTGGTACAGCCTGGCCCTATCGATACCGATATGAACCCAGCCAATACCGAATTCGCCGACTACCTCAGGAGCAGGATGCCCTTGGGAGAATATGGTACCGGTGAAGATATTGCCGGGATGGTAGCCCACCTTGCCGGCGACGAAGGTAAATATATTACGGGATCGGCATTGACCATCGACGGTGGGTTTAATGCTTAAGATGGGACAAGTCCAAACGAAAGAAGGGCGCTCTATTGCAGAGCGCCCTTCTTTTATTTTCTTTAAATGCCTGTATTAACTCTCGGCTGTTGTCTCGGCAGCACCGGCATTATCACCGGTATGTGCCGTAGCCTCTTTATTCGTTTTTAAAGCCTCGCTTACCGGCAGGCTATCGGCTGCTGGCAATACATCGGCTGCCTGGCTATCGTCATAAGGACGTTTACCGATCAGGCGTTCCAGGTCATCCTTATACAATACCTCTTTTTTCAGCAATTCTTCGGCCAGGGCGCTCAGCGCGTCCATATGGTTGCGCAGCAAATCTTTGGCACGCTCATATTGGGTTTCGATCACAGTCCTTACCTCACGGTCGATCATTTCGGCCGTAGCTTCGGAATAAGGTTTGCTCATCGTGTATTCCTGCTGGGAATCGTGGAAAGATACATTACCTACTTTACCGTTCATACCATAGATCGAGATCATGGAGTAAGCCATTTTGGTAATGCGTTCCAGGTCATTCTGCGCACCGGTAGAGATCCGTCCGAAGATCAGCTCTTCGGCTGCACGGCCTCCGAAAAGACCTACCAACTGGTCGTTCATTTGCTCAGTCGTGTACAGGAACTGCTCTTTGGGCAGGTATTGCGCATAACCCAGCGCAGCTACGCCACGGGGTACTATGGATACTTTTACCAAAGGATGTGCATGTTCCAGGTACCAGCCGCAAACGGCATGTCCGGCTTCATGGAAAGCAATGATCTTTTTCTCTTCGGGAGAAATGATCTTGTTTTTCTTTTCCAGGCCCCCGATCACGCGATCGATAGCATCGTTGAAGTCCTGCATCCGTACTTCGCTTTGTCCTTTACGGGCGGCGATCAATGCGGCTTCGTTACAGATATTGGCAATATCGGCGCCGGCAAAACCCGGTGTTTGCGAAGCCAGTTTCTTGATATCCAGGTCTGCAGCTTTTTTGATCGGCTGCAGGTGGACGTTGAATATTTTCTCCCTTCCGTTTACATCGGGTACATCTATGGATATCTGGCGGTCGAAACGGCCCGGACGCAACAGGGCGGAGTCCAGTACATCGGGGCGGTTGGTAGCCGCCAGGATAATGATCCCGCTGTCGCCGCTAAAGCCATCCATTTCCACCAGCAACTGGTTCAGGGTGTTTTCCCTTTCGTCGTTGCTCATCATGGCATTTTTGCCACGGGCACGACCGATAGCATCGATCTCGTCGATAAATACGATACAAGGTGCTTTATCCCTGGCTTGTTTGAACAAGTCCCTTACGCGGCTCGCACCTACGCCCACGAACATTTCCACGAAATCGGAACCGGACATGGAGAAGAAAGGCACCTGGGCTTCACCGGCCACAGCTTTGGCCAGCAGGGTCTTACCCGTACCCGGAGGGCCTACCAGCAACGCACCTTTGGGTATCTTACCGCCCAATGAAGTGTATTTTTTAGGATTTTTAAGAAAATCCACGATTTCCATTACTTCTACCTTGGCTTCGTCGAGGCCGGCCACATCGTTAAAGTTGATATTAACCTTGGTACCTTTCTCAAACAATTGCGCTTTGCTTTTGCCTATGCTGAAGATACCACCGCCTGCACCGCCGCCTGCCGGGCCCATCTTCCTGAAGATAAGCACCCACATAGCGATGAGGATAATGAGCGGCAGTAAAGCCGTGCTCAGGAAATCGCGGAAAAAGCTGCCGCGGTTTTCTACCTCAACCGGAACCTGTGGCTTGCCTTCGGCTGCATAGGTTTTCATTACTTCCTGGAAATTGCGGTCGAACACATCGTAAGAGCCGATGTTGAATTTAAAATCCGGATCGTCGGCGTTCTTGCTGCCAAACATAGGGTTCCGCTGGTTATTATTGGCCGGCGCTTCATGTTCGGTAAGGTACACCTCGGCAATTTCCTTATTGACGATGACCACTTTTTTTACTTTACCCTGGTCCAGGTATTTCTGACGGAATTCCAGGAAAGATACTTTTTTCTCTGAAGTCTGGATACTGCTGCCGAAAATGTTCAATCCGATCAACGCAACGACAATAAGGCCATAAATCCAGTACATGTTGAATTTAGGGCCTTTCCGTTTAGGGTTGTTGTTATCATATCCGGGTGGCAACCCACCACCCTGTCTGTTTTTATTATCTTCCATAATCACCAAGATTGTTTATCTGCCTCCTTTTGTTTTTTTGAAAGCAATAAACCTGTAAACGCTACTCCCGCCCGTACTTTGTTGTGTACTTATAGCTCCGGACTGTATAGTTCTGTTAAAAATCGCCTTTCTGTTCCCGATATAGCCTTACGAAGAAACAGCATCATGTTCTACTTTCTCTGCATCCATCCAAAGTCCTTCCAGATCGTAAAACTTACGTTCGTCCCTTTGGAATATATGCACTACGATGTTGACATAATCGACCAATGTCCACAACTGGCCCGATTCCACATGAAAAGGCTTCTCCTCACATTCCTTACGTACCTCGTCTTCTACATAGGAAGCAATGGCATTGATCTGGATATGGGATTGCGCCTCGCACAAAATAAAAAAGTCGGCTACCGCTTCATCGATCTTTTTCAGATCCAATGAAACAATATTTTCTCCTTTTTTATCCTGGATGGCTTTAATAATGGTTTTGAATAACCTGCTGTTTCGGTTTAGGCGTACCTCAGACTTGCTTCGACTTTTAAGCGAACTGATAATTTTCTCCAATGCTATGCTAATATTCGTTATTGAATTATATTGCGCTCAAAATTAAGGAATCTTTTGCCACAAAACGTAGAAAATACATTTCCCAAATGGCTTCATTACTTTGATACTATAGATAGTACCAACAATTATGCCATGCAAAGGATCGACGACGGATTGGCACAACAGGGAGAAGTGGTTTGGGCTAGTCACCAGACCCAGGGAAAGGGCCAAAGAGGCAAAAAATGGGCAAATGATACCGGAAATGTAATGATGAGCCTGGTACTGAAGCCTGTAATCGCTCCCGACAGGCAGTTTATCTTAAGTGCAGCCGTAGCTTTTACAATTGCTAAATATTTACAAACAATTTCGGATCAGTGGCAAGTTGCCATAAAGTGGCCCAACGACATTTACATCAATGACAAAAAGGCATGTGGTATCCTGATCGAAAATATATTCCGTGGCATGCAATGGGCCTATTCCGTGGTGGGAATAGGTTTGAATGTCAACCAATCTGCCTTCCCGGAAGAGTTGACGGGCGCTACTTCCCTGGCTATGAACTCGGGCCGCAGCTATAACCTGATAGAAGTGATCACCGATATACGATCAGGCTTACTGAATTGTATGTTGCAATTGGCTCCCGAACGTTATACCGCATTACTGGAAGATTATAACCGCCTGCTTTACAAACGCAATAAGGAAACTTCTTTCCGCGAAAGGGCCATCGACCGCCATTTCGATGCTTATGTACAGGAGGTCAATCCCGAAGGGCAATTGGTACTGCTTTCCCACCGGGGTATCGAGCAGTTTAACTTTGGCACGCTGGACTGGGTATTGTGATCAGTGCTCGGTGATCCGGTTCAATTCTGCATCCTTTAAATGAACGAGGATATGCGCCGGCAGGCCGGAACTATCGAGCGGCAGATCGACCGATATTTTCTCAAAATCCCGCACACGCTTTACCCGGTCGAATATCTCGTACAGGGCAATCGGCTCTTCGTTAAAACTCACACAAGTGCTTACAAAGTTCATCTGGTCTACGCTGTAATCTTTGTGCTTCAGTTTGGAGGTAACATCTTTCAGGCGGCCTATGAAGTGCCTTTGCCGGATAAAGGTGGTGCTGTTCATGATGATAAACACGTAATCGCCGTAGGAAGTTATCTTGCCATAATACATGTGGTTGTCTTTCCCGGTGCGCTCCACCAGGTACTCCCCGCCCGATTTGTAAATTTCCATAGCCGAACGCCATACCCGCTCCCCGGCGCTTTTATCGGTGGTTAATGGCAGGTTCCTGTTGTAGCAGTACCAGTAGCCTACCAGGTGATCCAGGAGCGCTGTGTTGACCGTGGCCAGGGGAATATTGATCTTCAGCTCCTGGAAGCCAAAATTGTCGGCGGCATTGTTGATAAAATCGATGTAGCTGTCGTAGCCCAACGCCCCTGCTATGCTATTCATTTTGGAGAAATTGGGTGCGCTGATATCCGCTACAGGCTTTTTGGCCTTCCACAATTTGAGTTTTTTAATGATGATGTGCTCGTAAAAATAATGCTCCCCTAACTGCGACTCCTCCTCTTTACCCTTACGCTTGCTTTTTTTGCGCAGCAACTGGTTAAATTCCTCTGAAATATAGGCCCATTCTGCTTTCGACACATCTTCCCATTTGTTTTTCTTCAGGAAATGATAGGCGATATAATTCATCAGCCGTTCCAGGTTGTACAATTCCTCCCTGCTCATAATAATACGATTTTAAGACGAATATAAGCTTTCCTGAGACAAATGCAAGACGGCTACATTCCGGGCTTTCGGCAGCTTTGGGTCAACAAATTTAAAACCTGATTAATCATGACATTAACGATGAAATTACCTTTCGACGACACCGGCCAAAAGAACCACCTGCTTTGGGAAAAGATCCGGGACTTCCCGCTCGATGCTCCGGAGGTTTCCTTCCCTTTCTCCAGAAGGCTTGCCCGGGAAAACAACTGGGACTACGGTTTCGCACTACAGGCGATAGCAGAGTACCGCAAATTCATTTTCCTCTGTTGTATATCGCCGCATGGTGCTTCTCCCTCTAAAATAGTAGATGAAGTATGGCACCTGCACCTGATCTATACCTACAATTACTGGGAGGCTTTTTGCAAACAGACACTGGGCCGCAACATCCACCATTATCCCGCTACCGGCGGCCGGTCCCAAAAAGAAAAACACGAACATTGGCGGGCCGATACCTTGGACCTATACCGCCGTACCTTCCAGACAGCACCTCCGCCCCATATCTGGCACGACAACCCTCCCGGCAAAAGCCTCTTTCACCGTTTCCTGAAAGCCCTGTCCGTTAAGCTTACCCATTATTTGATCTTAATCCCTTTGTTACTGTTGAGCGGCTGCAACGGAGGTAATGCAGCATTCCTCATCGTCCCGATCTTAGGTTTTATACTGTTCCTTATCCCTGCAGCAGCCCAACAAGCCGATCCGCGCACCAAAAAAGACCAGGACGGCGATGCCAGCCAGAGCGGAAGTGGTGGCGGATGCGGGAGCAGCGGTTGTGGCGGAGGATGCGGCGGTTGTGGTGGCTGTGGCGGATGCGGCGGGTAAGCCTTCATCTTTTCCGGTTCGTATCCCTACGAACCGGGGCAAACAAGACCAATAAATCTATAATACTATTTAACCACATTCCTATGAAAAACAAACTATTATTATGTCTCGCTACGGCAGCTTATCTTTTACTCCCCTGTCTTTATGCCGGGCTGTTCCTGAACACCTGGTTTCCCTACCACCTTCCAGGCAGGCAATTCCTGTTCTGGTACCTGGCCCATATGGCATGCGGTTGCCTGCTTCTATACTTTATCCCCCTATACCGGCCCACCGCCCCTAAGCTGTCTTTTGTATTCCTGGGCATCACTCTTTGCATCGCTATAGCCCGCATGGGGCAAGGCCTGTACCACCACAAGCCGATCCTGTTCCTGTGCTTGCTTACCGGTATCCATGTTGTACTCTTGCTTTCCGGCACGAGACCAAGCAGGCCGGATGCCCACCTGAAAAATTAAGCCGCTGTGCCTTTGCTAAAACGACAATGGCAACCTCGAGGGTTGCCATTGGTACGATAGTTATCGTGTACTTATTTTTTCAGGTCTTCTTTTACCTCTTTGGCTTTTTCATCTACCTTTTTAGCGCCTTTCTGAGCGGCTTCCTTCACATCTTTAGCAGCAGATTTCACACCTTCCTTCACATCTTTGGCGGCTTCTTTCACGCCTTCTTTGGCGTCTTTGGCAGTGGCCTTCACATCTTCTTTTACTGCTTCGGCAGCATCTTTGGTATCCTTAACCGTAGAATCCACTACTTGTCCGGCTGTCGGTTGCTCTGTAGTGGTGGTTTCTGTGGTTGTTGTGGTAACCGTAGTACCGTTGTTCGTCGAGTCTACAGTTGTTTCGGAGGTCGTGGTCGAGGAGTTGCAGGCTGCAAAAGAACAGGCTGCTGCTACTGCAAATACCAGGCTTAATTTTTTCATAGAAGTATCTTGTTTTAGAGGCCACAAATTTGCAGTAAAAAACTACATCCCGCTTTCCTTTTGCAAAAAATTACTAATAATCGCCATCGTCTCTTCTATAGCCCTTTCCAGGTCATCGTTGACCACGATACGATCGAAGCGGTCGGAGAAGCTTAACTCATAAGCAGCCTTATCCAGCCTTTCCTCCAGGGTTTGTGGCGTTTCCGTACCACGGGCTTCCAGCCGCTTTCTAAGCTCTTCTATGGAAGGAGCCTGGATAAACAGGGAGATAGCATTATCGCCATACTGCGATTTAATATTCAACGCACCCAACACATCGATATCTACCAGGGGCGCTTTCCCATCGGACCAGATACGACCTACTTCCGATCGTAAGGTACCATAATACTTGCCTGTGTACACCATTTCCCATTCGATAAAGGCATCTTCTTCAATTTTCTGTTTGAAATCCGCTTCATCCAGGAAGTAGTAATCCTTGCCATGAAGCTCACCCGGCCTGGGATTGCGGGTACAGGCCGATATCGAAAAGCCAAGCAAAGGGCTCCGCTGCAGGAGCTGTTTCACAATAGTAGTTTTACCGGAGCCGGAAGGGGCTGTAATGATGATGATCTTATTCAAAATAGGAACGCGTATTAATAAGGGGGAGCGGTTATTCAATTGTGCACTATAAGGAGTGCAGCAGCATTTTTCTTTTCTTTCCTACTGCCCTTTTATACACCTGTCAGGCCATAAAGGCCTGACAGGTGTATAAAAAGAATAGTAACGGGGGAACCGTTTTATTATTTGGCGGCAGTCTTGCCTGCTTTGGCCTTAACGGCTTTTTTAGCGGGCGCGCCGTTGTCTACATATTTTTCCAGGTCGGCAACGGCCTCCAAGGCGCTCATGTATTTGCCCAGTATTTTTCCATCGGGGCCTACCAGGAAGGCCTGTGGGATAAATTGTACGCCATAATCAGCAGCGGCAGTGCTTTCCCATTTTTTCAGGTCGCTTACATGGTATTCCCAGGCCAGCTTATCGGCTGCGATAGCCTGTACCCAGGCTTCTTTGCGGCCATCGAGCGATACGCTGAAAACGGTAAAGCCTTTGGCAGCGTTCTTAAATTTCTTTGTTTTGTACTTATCGTAGGTTTGCACCAGTTCCGGATTGGCCTGACGGCAGGGGCCACACCAGCTTGCCCAGAAATCCACCAGCACATAACGTCCCTGGTTAACCTCTTTCAGGGAAATAGTTTTACCCTGGGGATTAGGGTACGAAAGCTCTGGGGCAACCTGGCCAATAACCATTTTCGTGTTTTTGTATTGGGCCTTGGCCTGGAAAGAGAGCAGGGATGCGACTACTAATGCGCCTAAGATTTTTTTCATATTGTTTTGAGATGTATCCTTAGCGATACTGCATTTTAGAATAATAGAACAAACCTTGCAGGCAGCCTGCAAGGTTTACAAATGTAAAACATTTTTGGTATTGCTACTCATAGCAGCCCATAGAAGGCGGGTTGCCCCTGGGTGCCCCATCAATATCGGCGGTAATCCCCGGTATAGCCTGGCCCGCATGTTTTGCCGGAGATGCGTCCTGCAGGTGATAATTATCTTTCGTATAATCCACGTACAAAGGGTCCTGGTTAAATTTGTTGCCGCTGCCACGTTCCATAAAAGAAGGAAGCCCGTCTTTGGATTTCAGCAAACAGTAATTTACGGATACCAGGGCCTGGTTATCCGGCTTCCGGTCAAAGAACACCTCGTTTTCCAGGGAGCCGTACACAATACAGTTTTTAATATCGGCAGTCAGGGGAGCGCTCAGGTACTGGGTTTGGGAAATGGGATAGTAATTCAGCACGGCCATGCTTATATTCTCCGTATGGGAAAGATAGGAGCTGCCATAGGTACCGATGGTACAATTGTAAAATTTGTAAAAGCCGCCCTGGAACAACATAACATTCTCGCCTCCGCACTCTGTTATACGGCAATTTTCGGCATAGACATTGCTGTTGAAGGTCAAAATACCATAGCCTAATGAAGAACGGATTACCGAGTTGGTGATCCTCAGTTTGGGGGCATCACCCGGTATGGTATCCGGGTCGACTTGTACCGTAGCACCTAAAATCGAGCCCTCACCAAAGGGATTGGCCGTGGGTGCTCCTCCGTTCTTCAATACCGCATAATTGATTTCGTTGCCATAGCTTGTTTTGAGAAAATACAAGCCGCCCCATTGGCCGGGAATATCGATGTATGCACCTATCCAAACCAGCGGATCGAGCCGGTCGCCCTGGAATACCACGCTGTCGGTCTTGGTACCATTGATCTTTAAAGTGCCTGCCACGTAAAGGCGGGAATCACGGTGTACATAGACCCTTACCCCCGCAGGAATAGTAAGTGTCTGGCCCGTATCCACCAAAGCATTCTGTATAATCACATAAGGCTTGTCGGTAAGCCAGGTTTGCGTTTGGAGCACACTATCCCTTATGTAATGGGCATTCTGGCCGTAGGCGATAAAAGGTATGGAGAAATCCTGGCCGTTGAGGGTGGCCACCAGCTCATCGGTGCTCAGGAAAGGGTTGTTCTCGTTGGTAGGATCGATGGTTACTGCCGCAAAAACCCATACGCTGTCGTTGCCCGCTATTTCCACATCCTTGATCTCGGTGCCGGCAGTTCCGTTTACATTCAGCCGGTAAGGCGACTTGCTGCCCAGCTTCAGCCTTATGCTGCTTAATTTGATCTTCTCCTTCTGCTTGTTGAAAATGCGTATGCTGCGCGTAGCACTGCCTTGTGTGGTAAACACGGTATCGAACATCAAGGTATCCCTGGAAAACTCGACCCGCCCTCCCGAGTTCAGGAACTTATCCTTACGGCAGGAGGTAGACAAAGCAACAACCAGTATCAAAACGGAGACCGGTAATAACCAATGATGTATTTTTTTCAACTGCATAAATGCAAAAATGAGGTAAAAATAAATAACGGTGAAATATGGGCAAATAGTATATTACCCGAAAGCCCCCGGAATGTTGTCATTGCGGGGGCTTTCAGGTATGTATCTTTAAGCAAGACTTTCCATTACTACGGCCTCTTTCCCGGCCTGTTGCTGTAATGCCTTAATCTTTTCTTTTTCCTGCATGATCTTAACCGGGCTGCCGAAAATGAAGAACATTTTGCGCCTGAGACCCTTGGCTTTCCGCACATCCTGTATCATGTCCTTCACTTCATGAAAATTGATAAAGAAAGGATTGGCTTTATTTTCGATATTGGTGGTGATCCCATAGATCACTTTTTCCCCTTCGGGCTCATAGGTATCCCAGATACGGTCCCAGAAGATAAAAGTCGCCCCGTAGTTCTTGTCGATATACTGCTCCTGCGAACCGTGATGTACCCTATGGTTCGAGGGGGTGGCAAAGATATATTCGATCCATTTCGGGCATTTGCGGATGTATTCGGTATGCACCCAGAACTGAAACAATACAGCTATCTGGTAGGTGGCAAAAAATACGATGGGATGAAAGCCGATGAGGGCCAGGGGCAGGAAGAAAATGATCTTCAGGTGTTGTATCCAGCTCAGGCGGAAGGATACGGCCAGGTTATAATTTTCACCGCTGTGGTGTACTACGTGTGTCGCCCACCAGAAACGTTGTTCGTGAGAAATACGGTGCGCCCAATAGCTGCACATATCATAGATAACATAGCAGGGAAGGAAGGTCCACCAGTTGAGCTCCATACGCCAGGGCACCAGGTTGTACAAACCGACTACAGCATACAGCATCACCACTTTGATCACTCCGCTGACTACCAGGTTGCCGATACCCACCAGTATGGAGCCTATCGTTTCTTTCTTTTCGTAATACTTGCGGTCCTGGAGGTAGGAAATCAGCATTTCCAGGGCAGAAAAAAGAACCATGGCAGGCACTGCCCATATTATCAGATTAGGTGCGTTTTTTTCCACTTCATGAATCAGGTCCATCGGTATTTTCTCCGCACCAAAAAGAGATAAAAATGTCATCAGCGATTTTTTTATTCAATACAATCTACAACAATAATAAAGTTAGACCACTTGGCCTAGCGATTCCCCGATTTTGTTTGTTATTTTTTATGCAAAAAGAACCTTATACAATGCTTAAAGCCGGATCAATTGCACATCATCATAGTACTTATTTACGGTTGGCAATAAGTCTTCTGCCGAAGTATGGGTCATGAATATCTGCGACAGGGAAAATTGCTGCAGCATCGCAAACAGACGCAGCAAACGCTTATGGTCGAGTTTTTCAAATATATCGTCCAGCAGCAAAAAAGGCTTTTTGCCCAGGCTTTGCATCCAGCCGATATGGGCCAGCTTCAGGCTGATGAGAAAAGATTTTTTTTGCCCTTGCGACGCATGTGATTTAAGGGCATTGCCTTCGATGGTAAACAGCCAGTCTTCGGTATGCGGTCCGGTAAGCGTCCGTTTGTATTCCATATCTCTTTGCCGCGAACGCTGCAGCAAGCTGAAAAGCTGCGCCGGTTCGGCACAACGCTTGTAATGCAGGCTTACCTGTTCTTTGCCCTCGCTTAAGGCAGCATAATACTCCTGCACACGCGCGGGCAGGCTGGCCGATAGCTGTTCCCGCGCCTGTATGAGGTAGGCGCCATGCCTGGCCAATTGCTCGTCGTACACATCCAGTAGGCTGTGAACAGATTGCTGCGCGGGCATTTGCCTTAATAAAGCATTCCGTTGCAGGAGGTATTTCTGGTAGGACAATAATTGCTCCAGGTAAGCCGGGTCGCTTTGCGACAAAAGGCCGTCGACAAATTTACGCCGCAGCTCGCTGCCTTCGTTGATCAGCTCGATATCATCGGGAGCAATCATGACCGCCGTATATTTCCCGATATGCTCGGTTACTTTTTCGTACAGTATCGCATCATGTTCTATCGTTTTCTTTCCCTCTTTCCACTTACAAACAATCTCTTCTGTATCGAAATGGCCTTCAACACGAAACCCGGAAGTATCGTGCTGCACATTGTTGATCTCCCTGCTCTGGAAATAACTTTTGGTATAGCACAGGTAATAAATGGCGTCGAGCAAATTGGTTTTGCCTACACCGTTAAGACCGGTAATGCCTATAACCTGCGATTCAAAACCGAAAGATTCAAATGTAAAGTTCCTGAATTGGGTAACCGATATTTTCCGTAAAAAAGACAACAGCGATAGAATTGGTTCTTTGTAACGATAAGGGTGGCTTTACCCGAAAATCATCATGATATAGATCAATAACGGAGCCGTAAATACAGCCTTGCAGGATTGTGCCAGTATTTTTCCTTCCCGGCCGGGCATTTCTGCAAAGTTTTTATATTTTCGCACAAAAATAGTTAAACTGTGCAAACACAATTCGGAAAAGAAATTTATCTGCAATGGTATGAGAGCATGTTGCTTCAGCGCCGTTTTGAGGAGAAAGCAGGACAGTTATACGGCATGCAAAAAATCCGCGGATTTTGCCATTTATATATAGGACAAGAAGCGGTATCGGCGGGCATTATCTCAGCGATACGCGAAGACGATAATATGATCACGGCTTACCGCGATCATGGCCTGGCTATTGCCAAAGGTATAAGCGCCAATGCTTGTATGGCCGAGCTGTATGCCAAAGCAACCGGCTGTACCGGTGGTAAAGGCGGTTCTATGCACTTCTTCTCCAAAGAGAAACGCTTCTTTGGCGGACATGGTATCGTAGGTGGCCAGATAGGTCTGGGTGCCGGTATCGCCTTTGCTGACCAGTATAACGATAATGACAGGATCACGATCTGTATGTTTGGCGACGGCGCTGCCCGCCAGGGTATGCTGCACGAAACCTTCAATATGGCGGTGCTGTGGCAGCTTCCGGTTATTTTTATTTGTGAAAATAACCATTACGCCATGGGTACTTCGGTAGAACGTACTTCCAAAGTACTCGACATCTATCGCCTCGCCGATGCTTATGATATGCCGGGCGATTCGGTAGATGGTATGGACCCCGAAGCCGTTCACGTGGCCATAGAACGCGCTGCAAAACGCGCCAGGGAAAAAGGCGGCCCTACTTTCCTGGAGATCAAAACGTACCGCTATCGCGGCCACTCCATGAGTGATCCTGCTAAATACCGCTCCAAAGAAGAGGTAGAAGAGTACAAAGAGCAGGACCCCATCGAAAGGACCCTGGCCAAGATCAAAGAAAACAACTGGGCTACGGAAGAGGAAATTGAAGCCATCAACGAAAAGGTAAAAGAGGAAGTGGAAGAATCGGTACGGTTTGCGGAAGAAAGCCCCTACCCCGACGATGCTGCTTTGTATGAAGACATTTATGTACAGGCCGACTATCCTTTTATCAAAGATTAGCATGTATAATTGCATTGTTTTTAAGCTAAACAGCCCTGATTATATCCAATAACGAAGATCATATTTTATTTAACCGCGGTAAACGATTCCTTTTTGTGCTTTCCTTGACAAATTGAGAAAATATTTTACCTTTGCGTTCAATTTATATTTATTTTATTTCCAATAATGGCAAATACTACCAGAACGAATCCAGGCGAAGCCCAGGTTGTAAAAGAAAATGAGGGAACAGATTCCTTAAGAAAAATGCAGTCTTCCTTTGAGAAAAACCAAAAAGTGATCGTCGGCGCTATTGTGGCCGTAGTGGTACTGGTAGGTGGTTTCTTCGGTTACAAGCAATTCATTCAAAAACCGAACGAAGAGAAAGCTGCCGCCGCCCTGTTCAGCGCCGAACGTTGGTTTGAAGTTGATTCCCTGAACCTGACCCTGAATGGAGATCCGCAGCATCCGGGCGCTTTATCGGTGATCAAAAAATATGATGGCACCAAAGCAGGTAACCTGGCCCGCTATTATGCCGGCATGAGCTACCTGCGTACCGGTGACGCCAAAAATGCCATTACTCATCTTGAAAAATTTGACGGTAAAGGTACTCCGCTGGAATATCTTGCTTACGGCGCTCTGGGTGATGCTTATATGGAAACCAATAACAATGCCAAGGGTATCGAAATGTACAAAAAAGCAGCCGGCAACGAAAAAGATAATTTTGTTTCCCCGCTGTACCTTTTCCGTGCCGGACTCGCCAGCGAACTGGCAGGAAAAGCGGATGATGCTAAAAAGATATACCTGGATATCAAATCCAAATATCCTTACAGCCAACAAGCCCGCGATATCGATAAGTACCTGGCCCGCCTGGGTGAACTGACTATTGATTGATCCTTTGCCTTTGATATAAAAATACCCGCCCTCTCAGGGCGGGTATTTTGTTTTGGAGTATTGATCCGATTATTTACAGACCATTTACAGACCTTACATCGGCATTCTAAGCGATGTCATTTTTTATTGAGTATGAAAAGCAGGTCCGCCTTCTGGCGTTTTACCCTTTCTACCTTTCGTTTCAGCTCCTTTTCAATAATTGGCCTGATCGTATTTATTTGCAGCTCCGTAGCAGCATCCGGCGATAGATGCACAGCATCGATTTTTTCTACTAATATCAGGTCGCCATTGGCAAACAGGGCAGGATCGCTTCCCAGGTGGATCAGCGAATCCCGTCCTTTTTGCAGTACACGACTGAAAGCTGCACCATAGCGATCGAAGTTTTGCGGTCCGCGCAGAAAACGGAAAATATAATCCCGGCTGCCGGAAAAACATAAGGCATACAGGTCGCTGCTATCCGGCAAAGGATCATCCTGGAAAAAATAAGGTTCCTTTCCCTCTGGGAGAGATCGTGACCTATTCTCAAAGTATAGGATCACCAGCACTACCGCCAGTAAGGCAATGGTCGCTATCAATCTTGCTCGAGCACCCATACGTACAAATCAAATTCAACATCCAAATTACTCTTTAAATAAGGATCCAGGTCAGCCCCGTCATAGCTGAAGAGGCTCAGATCCCAGGCACCATCCTCATACAACAAATCGACATGGCCTGTAGCGCCATATTTATCCGGCTTGCCGGCAACCAGACCTACGATTCCGCGCATATCATCGGAAAGATGTATTTTATCGATCGCCTCGTTGATTTTTCCTTCGGTATCCAATTTTCTGAAAGGGCCGTAAGTAGGCTTTTCTATCAGACAAAGGTAATTAACCATGCTGGCAGCATCCAGGATATAATTTTTGTTGGGATTGGCCGGATTATTCTGCGTTCTGACATTTCCGGGGGTATACTTCCCATTGGGAATGTTATACCCGGCAGCATTGAGCGCCCAGGATAATTTTATTGCACAAGTATTCGTCGGAGGCGTTGTGTTACGCAAATAAGCCAGACATGATTCCGAGTCAAGAATGCCCTGTCCGTCTTTCTTATATGCTGATTCTATCTTTGAATAGGAGTAGTCTGTGACTTTTATTTTTTTATAATCCTCGCCGCCACCGGGTTCCGGATCGGGTGCAAATAATGCATCCGTACTTGTTATGGCCTCCCATTCTTGTTTCCAATTGATCATTTATTTTCATTTTAATGGCTATGAAATAATTTGTGTCTGAGGTGTATCACAGCAACTGCCAAAGATCCTCTTGTACAGTTCTGCTCTTTTCAGCGGATCGTCAAGGCTTTCCACCAGTTCCAGCCGTTGCAGCTCTTCCAGGTTCTTTAGTTGCTCGCTTATAGCCATGGCATCCTGTGCTTTCATATTAAAGCAATCCAACGCTTCGCCCTGGCCAAGCACCGCATCGGCCACTACCGAAGAAGTACGCAAGGTATGTGTGGCTACCTTGAGGATAGGATTTTTTGTTTTGATCGAAAAGCCCGTTTCCTCATTGACCACATATTCGTCCTCTATATTTTTACGGATACGCCAGAAACTTTCTGTTTCCTCCAGATCCAGGCAGCTTCCTACCGCGTATTCTACATGCTCGATATAATCTATAGGTTTATCCAGGTAATTGAAAACAGTGCAGTAAGGCTTGAGCAATGTCTGGCGGACTACATCGATATGCTCAGGAAGCACGGTAGCTTCGAGCAGGCTGTCCAGCTCTTCAAGCTCTACTACCTGGAGGCTTTCGGTATAGCCATTGCAAAAGGCAAAGCGGACATTGCTTAGCGTAGTGATGGAGATATATTGCTGCAACAGCTGCCGGAATACGAAATTAAGCACCCGGCTTTTGTTGTAATTGGTGATTTCCCGTACGATGCTTTCTTCTTCACCTTCTTTAAAGCTGTTGGTGCTGGAAGTGTTGATATCGATCTGGCGGTTGCTGTTGCTGGTTTGTACATGCTTGTCCAGCGCCCGGTTTACCGATTTTACATTAGCCGTGCGGGTAGCAGAAAAGGAAGAGCCTGAAGCAGAAGAAGAGCCCCACTCATAACCGCCATTGACGCCGATATTAACGATACCGAAGAGCGATACGCCCACACTACCGCCTACCTTACCGTTACGGGTTTTGGTTTCAGAAGAGGAAGTATTCGAGGTACTGCTATCGCTCAGCCCTGTTTCCTGTTCCAGCAGCTTCTCCAACTCATTGGTGCTGCTTTCGCTGAAGCTGTCCAGCACGTTCTCGGAATAAGATTTCGTAACAGAGCTCTCTTTATAGGTCTTTACCGAAATGGTCGTCTTTTCGCCGGGCAATAAGGAAAAGGTCTTGATCGAGCGACCAGCGCCATAGTCGCCCAGGTAGGAGCAGGTAGTGTATTCTTCGATCACGGCAAAATACGGCACCGCTTTTACCGGCTGCCGTACATAAGTGACCTTGGTCTCATAACCGCCCAGCTTTTCGATCACACAGGGCCGAAGACCTTGTTGCGCAATACGCGTAAGCTGCACTTCATTCAAAGCATTCGTCTTTTCCATGATACGGGGAGCTGTGGCAGGAACAGAACTTTCCACCTGCAGGAAAGAGGCAAGACTTACTGCTTTCAGATCGCTGTCCTTCAAGCTTATGTGTTTGCGCAACAATTCGGCTTGGGGTAATATCATATCATCAGTCCGCTGAAGCTGTATTGCTTCGGCAAATCGCTGCTGCAAAACTTTGGGCTCAGTCTTTTGCACTATTTCGAAATAATTGCCGGGAGGCGCTACTTTAGTTTCTGGTTTAAATACTTCACTTCTTATCCCTTTCACCGCTTGGGTTCCATACATAGTAAAGCAGGCGCTTTGGGGAATGCTGTAATTCAGCACCGGTGCTTTTCCTGTGCCCAGCTTAATAAAGGGCTCCTTCGGATTGCAACTCTCTTCGCTAAGGGTTTGCTTCAGCTTCTTCAGGGTATCAATTGATTTGTCCAGCATGGGGAATTATTTTTAGGGTTAAAATAAATACATAAAATATTACCAAAAATAATAAAATACATAAAATAACCAAAAAGAAAATTTCATTTGAACGTACAATTTCTCTTTATGAGGCGTCAGCAGGCGAATGGTGTATCTTAAAAGAAAAACTCCTGCTGTTCCAGCAGGAGTTTTTTATGCTTGTAAATACTGTTAGCATTTGCAGGAGAACATATGCTTGGAATCGCTGCACATTACCTGGCTCAGGCAGGTAAAAGGATCTACTTCGGAGCTCCCCCCTTTAACCCTGTACATTTTCCGCTCTTCCAGGGGAAGAATGGTTTTCTTCCTTAAAGTCAGTTTGGTATTTAAGCTTTTCTTTTTCATAAAATCAATTTTGGTTTTGGTTTACATAAAATGGTTTTCCGGTAAACTTACCAATCGGGACAATTGCAGGTAATGCAGACCTGTAGTATGGTACAGCCTACCGATGGCGGACAGTTGGCTTTGGTATTGACACCGCCCTTTACCTGTTGCGCTTCCTTACCGGCTAATGCCACTACCTGTTTTTTGTTCAGCGACAGCTTCGATGCTAACGTTTTTTTCTTCATAAGAATTGGTTGTTTAGAAGGTTTAAAACAAATAATTGCTTTTTAAAGTTAGCCAAACCTGTAACCTTTTTGCCATATGGAAAACACATTTCCAGGAACAGATATATAACTTTTTAACCAGCACGCAGTACACAATATGTTAATTATAATAATAGCATTATATCACAAGAATACGGTGTGTATTATTGTCTGTGGTTTTCTCCTCAAAAAATATAAATTTGCGGCTACGCAACCCATACATTTCCATGCAGATTTACAACCCTAAAGATTGGTACGAGGTACTCTTCCACATCCACAAATCGGATACATTACGCAGGCTTTTTCCGTATATGGTCTGTATTGCTCTCTTTTCACTAGGCATTGCTTTCTGGGAGATCGAATACCTGCACCTGGGCGCTAACAGTTGGGTAAAGAATATACCGGTAATGCATACTCTCCTGGGCTTTGCCATATCCATGCTGTTGGTATTCCGTACCAATACTGCCTACGATCGTTGGTGGGAAGGGCGTAAATTATGGGGCGCGCTGGTCAACAACAGCCGCAACCTGGCCCTGAAGCTGAACGTGATCCTGGATGAAAGCGACAAAGCTTCCCGCACTTTTTTCCGGGAAACCATTCCTTTATATGCTTCGGTACTGAAAGACCACCTGCAATCGGAAGTAACCCGTATGGCGCTCGACGAAACGGCACACCCGGAGTTGGATAAGATCGATACCAAAAAACATGTCCCTAACCAGGTAGCGGGCCTTATGATGCAACGGATCAACAACCTGTACCGCAGCGGTAAAATAACCGGCGACCAGTTGATTACTTTAAACGGGGAATTATCTTCCTTTACGGATATCTGTGGCGCCTGCGAGCGGATCAAGAATACACCGATCCCTTACTCCTACAGCGCTTTTATCAAGAAGTTTATTTTTATCTACGTCATGACCCTGCCTTTCGGCTATGTGGTGCTGCTGGGGTATTATGTAGCCCCGATAGTCACTTTCGTTTTCTATGTGCTGGCCAGTCTGGAAATGGTAGCAGAAGAGATCGAAGATCCCTTTGGTTTTGACCCCAATGATCTGCCGATGGCAAAAATGGCTTCCAATATCAGGAAGCATGTGGGAGAGATTATATAAAGGCCTATCTCCATTAACCCTTATAGGGTTGGGAACCCAATAAGGGTTAATGGGTTACGAAGGTGCTTCTTCCTTCTTCCCGGTTCTTTCATCGGTAAAGGAAAAAGCCCTGAGCGATGGGGTTCGCCAGAAGGTAAGCGCCACTACGCCCAGCGTAAGGAAGCCGCCCAATACAATCGCATGTACGGTGCCCAGCCAGTTGGCCATCACACCGCTCTCAAAATCGCCCAGTTCGTTGGAAGAGCTGATGAACATCGTATTCACCGATGATACCCGGCCCCGCATATCGTCGGGGGTCACTAGTTGTAATATCGTTCCGCGTATCACCACACTCACAGCGTCGAACATACCGGAAAGCAACAGGACGCCGAAGGAAAGAAAGAAGTTACGGGACAAGCCGAAAACGATAATACTGGCCCCAAAGCAAGCTACGCATACAAACAGCTTTTTGCCTGGATTGGTCCTTAAAGGGATAAAAGCCAGCAAGCCCAGCGTAACGAGCGCACCGATACCCGGCGCCGCGCGTAAAAAGCCAAAGGCGGTAGCCCCGCTGAAAAAGCTGCCATTGTCAGGGAAAAACTCCTGCTGTACGGCCGGCAGCAAAGCTACGGCCCCGCCAAACAATACCGAAAACATATCGAGGCATTGCGCGCCCAGCAAAGCCGGTGTTTTGAAAACAAATTTTAATCCCTCTCCTATGCTCTTCAGAATGGGTTCGCGGGTTTGTTTCAGAATGGGCTTGGGCTTGATTGACAAAGCCGGGATCAGCAGCAGCAGTTCGATCAGAAAGACCATTGCCGAGGCGATAACGATACCATTGCTGTTGGATTTAAGAGCGCTTAATTGTTCGGGATTATTGATGGCTTCGGCAGGTATAGCAGGCGTAAACAGGGCAATGGTAGTACCGGCGATCAACGGTCCCAGCACGGCGCCTATCTGCCAGGCCATGCTACCCCAGCTGGTGGCGTTGGGATACAGTTCGCGCGGCACCAGTTGTCCCAGTAAGGAAAAAGAAGTAGGCCCGAGGAAGGAGCGAAGGATACCGCCCACAAAGATCAGGAAGAAGATAGCACCCAGGCGCAGGTCATGCCCCAGGTGATGCATGGCATAAGGCGTAGCCAGGTAAAGCAGCCCGAGACCCAGCAGGATATAACCGCTAAGGGCCTTGAGCAACATCCCTCTTTTTTCCTGCTGGTCCACGATATGCCCCGAAAACAAAGAGCAGCTGATCACGGGGACCACTTCGGCCAGTCCCACAAAACCTAGGGCCAGCTTGCTTTGCCCCGTAAGGTGATAGATCCAGTAGCTGACGATGGAGAATTGCATGGCCAGCGCAAAGATGAGGCCAAAGCGGATGGTAAGGTAGTAGCGGAATTCTTTTATGCCCAGCGCGGGGTTCTTCTGCAGGAAGGTTTCGGAAAAAGACAAGGGTACTTTTTTGCAAAAATACGACTCTGTAAAATTGCAGGGCTATAATCCGGCTAAAAAGATCGTTAAGCTATGGCCGGCTTAACCGCCGATCTTGCCTTTAAGCATATGGGCGAAGTAGAACAGGCCGGACAGGAAGAGGATCACAGACAACAGCAAAGCCAGGAAGGCATAACCTGCCTTTTTCACGAAAGATATTCCCTGCCTCCGTTGTCCGCTCGCTTTTTGAAAAAAATGCAGGGAAACGATCAGTGATATTCCCCCGGATATAAAGAGCAAAAAGAAGGGGATCATCATAGTGGATAGGATAAGATGGATAATTACGGGTACCAATATTAGCCGGTATGGGCTGTATAAAAAAGGCAGCAGGCGCATCTCCGCCTGCTGCCGCCTGCTTTGGGGTATTAAGCGACTTCTTCTACCAGGTCTTTTTCTACGACCAGGTTGTCGATAATGAATTTCTGTCTTTCAGGTGTGTTCTTTCCCATAAATTCCTGCAGTAGCTTTTGGATATGGGCATCCTTGGTGATCAGGACCGGTTCGCGACGCATGTCTTCACCTATAAAGCGGCCAAACTCTTCGGGCGATATCTCACCCAAACCTTTAAATCGCGTGATCTCCGGCTTACTGCCCAGCTCGGATACTGCTTTTAGCTTTTCCTCCTCGCTGTAGCAGTAAATGGTCTTTTGCTTGTTGCGTACCCGGAACAACGGCGTTTCCAGGATATAAACATGACCATTCCTTACCAGGTCGGGGAAGAACTGCAGGAAGAAGGTCATGATCAGCAGGCGGATGTGCATACCATCCACATCGGCATCGGTAGCGACCACGATGTTGTTGTAACGCAGGCCATCCATACCTTCCTCTATATTCAGGGCATGTTGGAGCAGGTTGAACTCTTCATTCTCGTACACTACTTTCTTGGTCAGCCCGAAGCTGTTCAGCGGCTTTCCCCGTAGGCTGAATACAGCCTGCGATTCCACGTTACGGGTTTTGGTGATCGAACCGCTTGCCGAATCCCCTTCCGTAATAAAAATGGTGGACTCCAGTTGCTTTTGCTGGAACACTTCTTTGTTTTTGACCGGAGGTTCGGCATTCAGGTGTATGCGGCAATCCCTCAATTTCTTGTTGTGCAGGTTGGCTTTCTTAGCTCTTTCATTGGCCAGTTTCCGGATACCTGACAATTCTTTGCGTTCGCGCTCGCTTTGCTCGATACGCTTTTTGAGCGATTCGGCTACGGCAGCGTTTTTATGCAGGTAGTTATCCAGCTCTTTCGACAGGAAGTCCAATACAAAGCTCTTCATCGAGGGACCGTTCTCATAGGTAGTGATCGAGCCCAATTTGGTCTTGGTCTGCGACTCAAATACCGGCTCCTGTACCCTTACCGAGATCGCCGCACAAATACTCTGGCGGATATCGGATGCTTCGTAATCCTTTTTATAGAAATCCCGGACGGTCTTTACAAAAGCTTCACGGAAGGCCGCCTGGTGGGTACCGCCCTGGGTCGTATGCTGCCCGTTCACGAAAGAATAAATCTCTTCGCCATAGTCGCCCGTATGTGTCAACGCTACTTCTATATCTTCCCCTTTCAGGTGAATGATGGGATACCTTATTTCCTCCGGGTTCGTTTTGTTCGTCAGCAGGTCCAGCAGGCCGTTTTTCGAAACATATTTTTTACCGTTAAAATAAATGGCCAGGCCTGCATTCAGATAACAGTAGTTCCATATCTGGTTGATGGTATAGTCCTGGATAAAATGGTAGTTCTTAAACACCGAATCATCAGGCGTAAAAGACACTTCCGTACCATTTTGCTGCTGGGTGGCTACTTCCTTATGTTCTTTTATCAATTGCCCTTTCTCGAATTCCGCCGTTTTGGCTTTACCGTCGCGGTAGGAAGTTACCTTAAAAGCACTACTGAGGGCATTTACCGCCTTGGTACCCACCCCGTTCAGACCTACTGATTTCTGGAAGGCTTTACTGTCGTATTTGGCGCCGGTATTGATCTTGCTCACCACATCTACCACTTTTCCCAATGGAATGCCGCGCCCGTAATCCCTTACCTGCACCGCTCCGTCGGCTATGGTAATCTCTACCTGCTTTCCGAAGCCCATGGTATATTCATCGATACAGTTGTCCACCACCTCTTTTACCAGGACATAGATACCATCGTCCATACTGCTGCCATCGCCCAGCTTACCGATATACATACCGGGACGCAGACGTATATGCTCACGCCAATCGAGCGACCGGATACTGTCTTCGTTATACTCCACCATTACTTTTTCGTCTGCCATAACTGTGTGCTTTTAATCATTTAGCTGCGCAAAAATAAGGAATGTTAGCAGGATCGGAAAGGTAGTTGTATTTAGGCCATAACACATTAATACAAAAAATACATAACCAAGTATATTAAGGATATATGAACTTTTCTCCACATTCTTGGGCAGCATAGGGGGAATATCTACTTTTGCCCCACTAAATTTTACATAGTATAAATTATTTAAAACAGGAGCGTATGAGATCACCATTATTGACTAAAAAAACAATTGCTCTGGGCATTGCAGGACTAGCCCTGACAACATTCGCAGGCATTAATGCCCATGCACAGATCGCGGTAACTGCAGGTTCCCTGACCTATACACAGAACTTCAATACCCTGGATACGGCCAATGCCAACAGCAGCAACCTGCCCGCAGGCTGGCAGTTGTTTGAGTATGGTACCAGTGCTGCCGCAAATAATCAGTACAAAGGCGGTAACGGCTCTTCCAATGCCGGCGATACATACAGCTTCGGTTCTACCGGAAGCACAGAGCGTGCCCTGGGTTCCCTGGCCTCCGGCAGCAACAGGGAAATCTACGGAGCCCGCTTTGTAAACAATACCGGCGCCGTTATTACTTCCTTTACCCTTACTTACCGCGGCGAACAATGGCGTAACGGCCATGCGCCCAATGGCGATACCCTGCTGTTCCGTTACAGCACCACAGCTACCGCTATCTCCGATACCGCTTCGGCCAACTGGACGGTAAACAACCCGCTCACCCTTACTTCTATCATTACCGATACAACTTCAGGCGCTAAAGATGGTAACGCTGCCGGTAATTTCACTACCAAAACAGGCACAGTAACCCTGAGCGTACCTGTAGGCGGTGTTGTCTCTATCGCATGGATGGACCTGAACGTAGCCGGTAACGACGATGGCCTGGCCATCGACGATCTGTCTATTACTTTCGCCACCGGTACACCTCCCGTAGCTACCAATATCTATGTTACGGATAAAGCGCCGATGGGCAATGGCATTCCTTTGGCTACCAATACCCTGAAAGTAAAATTCGATAACCCGATCGCCGCAGGTACCGGCCAGGTGCAACTGTTCAAAGTCGGTTCTGCCACCCCGGTAAACTTTGCCGTTCCTTCATCTGCAGTAACCATCAACAGCGATTCCAGCGCTACCGTTTCCGGCGTGACCCTGGAAAACAATACTTCCTATTATGTGAAAATGGCTGCAGGTAGCTTTACCAAAACCGGTGGTACCTTGCCTTGCCTGGCGATTACCGATTCTACTACCTGGGCATTCAAAACAGTAGATACCACTACACCTCCTCCCCCAACAGCGCTGACCAGTCTGAACGAAACCTTTACCGGCTGTATCAATACCGCTATGGGTGTGTTTGTACAATACAGCGTAGCCGGTGCTAAAACATGGCGTTGTTCTACCTTTGGTCATAGCGACAGTGCTTCCGTTTATATCAATGGTGGTTCTGCAACCGGTGTATCCGAAGCTAATACAGACTGGCTGATTTCCAAAGCGCCTTTCAATTTCTCTGCCATCGGCAGCCCAGAATTGAGCTTCTGGCAAAAACGCCGCTTCGAAGGTACCGTAACCCGCGAAATCAAAGTTTCTACCAACTACGTTCCCGGCAGCGATCCTACTGCAGCCGTGTGGACTACTGTTCCGGTTACAGCATTGAGCACTGATCCAGCCCTGACTTGGGAACAAATTACCGGTATCGACCTGAGTGCTTATAAAGCAACACCATTCTACCTGGCGTTCACTTATACCTGCGGTACCACCGGTGCTTACGAACTGACTTACGATGATATTAAAGTGGCTAACAAAACAGTAGGTATCTTCAGCCCGAGCCGCGGCCAGCTGGCCCTGCAGGTATTAGGCGATGCTACTGCCGCTGCCATCAACCTGGGTATTTCCCTGGAGAAAGCAGCCGACCTTAGCGTACAGATCTTCGATCTTGCCGGTCGTCGCGTACACCACGAAAATGTAAAAGCAAACAGCGGTAAAGGTGTTTACACTATTGCCAATACAGGTCTGCAAGCCGGTATGTATGTGATCCGCATCAGCAACGGTGCCGAATTTGGCACGATCAAAGCTGTTGTAAGATAATTTACGCCATTAGCTTAAAGTACAAAGAGCGTTCCCCCCAACGGAACGCTCTTTTACTTTAAATAGAAAAGATAGCAAAGGCTGTGCAATGCATTTCCCCGCAATCAGGGCAGGCAGCGGACTGTTTGTAATATTTTTACCGCGCTTACAGGCAATGCTGCCCTTTAAAATCTTACTTTTGCAGCGCAAATAAATTATCCCAGTTTAAAATAAATATATCCATATGAGTAAAGGCCCGGTTTCACAGTTTATCCAACACCATTACCGACATTTTAACGCTGCAGCCCTCATCGATGCGGCCAAAGGTTATGAAACCCACCTGCTGGAAGGCGGCAAGATGCTTGTGTCCCTGGCAGGCGCTATGAGTACTGCTGAATTGGGCATCTCCCTGGCAGAAATGATCCGCCAGGATAAGATCCATATCATTTCCTGTACCGGCGCCAACCTGGAAGAAGATGTAATGAACCTGGTAGCCCACTCCCATTACAAACGTGTGCCCAACTACCGTGACCTTACACCGCAGGATGAATGGGACCTGCTCGAAAATCATTACAACAGGGTAACCGATACTTGTATTCCGGAAGAGGAAGCATTCAGGCGTTTACAAAAACACCTGGAAAAAGCATGGAAGGAAGCCGAAGCCAAAGGCGAACGTTTTTTCCCGCATGAATTCCTGTATAAAGTAGTATTGAGCGGCGATCTGCAACAATACTATGAGATCGATCCTAAAGACAGTTGGATCGTTGCTGCCGCAGAAAAAAATATCCCCATCGTGGTTCCGGGCTGGGAAGACAGCACTACCGGCAATATCTTCGCCAGCTATGTGATCAAAGGAGAGCTGAAAGCCAGCACCGTAAAAAGCGGTATCGAGTATATGGTATGGCTTACCGAGCTGTACCGCGAAATGAGCACCGGCAAAGGATTGGGCTTTTTCCAGATCGGTGGTGGTATCGCCGGCGACTTCCCGATCTGCGTGGTGCCCATGATGTACCAGGACCTCGAATGGCATGATGTTCCTTTCTGGTCTTACTTTTGCCAGATATCCGATTCAACGACTTCCTATGGCTCCTATTCCGGTGCCGTACCCAATGAAAAAATTACCTGGGGCAAGCTGGATATCCATACCCCTAAATTCGTAGTAGAAAGTGATGCTACCATCGTGGCGCCATTGATTTTTGCCTACTTATTAGGCTGGTAATCACTACGTAACTTCAATAGCTTATTCTCAAACAGCACCTACATAAAGGTGCTGTTTTTGCATTCAGATCAATGCAATTTGTTATATTTGACGATGCGTAAATCTGGTGTCTTTTCAACCTTTCTTTTTCTATCTATTGTTGGTGCAGGGTTATATGGTATCCTGCACAACCAGATCACCGCTTCCATCTCGCCAGAATACTTTACCCGCTTCAAGTTTACTCAGTTCCGCATAGATGTCCACATGCCTTTCCGGACAGGGGTTAGCCTGGTTGGTTTTTACGCCACTTGGTGGACCGGGGCAGTAACAGGGTTGATTTTAGGATTGACCGCCTTGATCTTCCCGGATTATAAAACAATGCGTAAAGCCCTTTACAGATCGCTCCTGGCGGTATTTGGAATAACCGTTTTGACAGGTATTACCGGTTATATTTATGGAAAATATTTCCAGAACACCGATAACCTATCCCGTTGGATACCCGCGGAGCTCCAGGATAGAAATGGTTTTATCCTTACAGGTACTATCCACAACTTCAGCTATGCAGGGGGACTTACAGGATTGTTAGCAGGCTTTGTTTACCTCGTTGCCGAAAACAAGAAAATTAGAAAGAGGCAACCTGCCGGAGAAAGAAACTTCTATTACTGATGCAGTCCCTGAGCAAGCAGGTAAGCGTCTTTTGAAAAATGTTTTGCTAATTAAACTCGATGATAAATGAAAAAACTCAACCTATTGGTGCTCATTGCCGGATTATTTTTCCTGTTGCCACCCGTTAAGGTAGCTGCACAGGATACGACATGGGTACAAACCTTCACCTTTGATTCCTTATGGACCCGTAGGGCAAAATTCAACTTCCCTACGGCCAATGAAAACTACAGGAAGATCCTGATGTATTTCAACATCAAATGCTACCCCGATAAGTCGGGCGACGGCAACTATGCCTGCGGCGAATGGGATTATATCTATTTCAACAGTATCTACGACCATCGCGGGCACCTGGACTCTACGGCGAAGAGCGGCAGGTATTTCTCGGTTGAAGGCCGCGGCAGTATAGATACGCTTAAGTACAATCCCTTGCCTCAATACGACATCAACCGTTATTACCTGTACAATACCGTTATCGACAACATACTTACCAGCAACAGCTATACCGTAGGCACGGCTGCCACCGCCATGCCACACCCCTTCAACCTGGCTACCGGCAACGAAAGGAGTCAGTTTATATGGAAAGCATCGGAATTAACCGCAGCCGGTCTTACGGCAGGCAATCTTACCGGCATCAAACTTAACTTCCAGGGCAATAGCGCCCTGCTCAACAACCTCCGCATCCGCATCAAACAGGTGCCCGTGGATAGTTTTGATGTAAAGGCTATGGTCGACGATACCTTGTTTACCAGCTATTATTTCAACAAGGTGATCACCGCTTCGGGCTGGAACAATTTCCAGTTCAACCAACCCTTTACCTGGAACGGTACCAGCAACCTCCTTATCGATTTCTCTTACGACAATAATGCCCCAGGGCTGGCCAATATGCTTATGGGAAACAGCACCACCAACGCTTCCGGCTTGTTCAGCACTACGGGTAACTACAGCATAAGCGCCTTCCAGAATATGGGGGGTAATGTACAGTTCGATAAAGCGCTCAATATGTTCAGCGGTAACAGTGCGCGTACTTATGAGCTATGGGTAAAAGTAGATTCCTTTATTTCCGGCTGGGGTGCTGTGTTCAGCGCCGGCAGCCTGTGGAGCAACAATAAAGACTTTAGTTTTATCACGACCAGCCCCAACAACAATTATAAATTCAACTTCTGGGGCAGCAATGACTTTACTTTTGCCGGCCCTAATATGAAGAGCGTATGGAAACACCTGGCCGTTACCTTTGGCAACGATACCCTCCGCATTTACCTCAATGGCAATATGATCCAGCAACGCAGGAAAACCAATATCAATACCCCTACCGACCGGGACTTCTTTCTGGGGCAATGGGGCGATAACGGCGGCAACCTGCTGGGCAAATTTTCCCACCTGCGCCTCTGGAATAAGGTACTGACACAAGCCGAGATCAAGGCCTGGATAGGCCAGGATGTTACCCCTTCACACCCCCAGTACGCCTTCCTGAAAGGAGACTACCGGCTTAACGGCGGCTCGGGCCTTAACGTGCTGGACTTCTCCCCTGCAGCCCAGTCCGACGGCCACCTGCATGGCAATTTATGGTGGCGTCCTGTAGATCCGGCAGATTATTATTACAATGCACAGAAGCTGTACTGGAGACCGCAGATCCAACTGGAACGCAATACCTATAATTCCCATGTTGATTCCGTATTGGTTAACGATACCATTTACAACCAACCTTCTATTGTCAATTTTTACGGCAACCCCGATGGTAATTATGTCATCAATGACAATGACCCGGCCAACCCCGCTTTACTGACCGATACCCGGCATGTATGGGCACATCAATACACCTATATCTACCAGAATGGACTGCTGACCGATTCTATCCCCAATACACTGGATTCGGCCTTCTACAACCACGACCTGAACTGGTACAGCAATACCGTGAAGTACGAAATAGGACGCAGCATCTCACCATATGGCATCAACCTGAACCTGGGCAACGGACGCACCCGGGTGTACGACCTTACCGATTATTATCCCCTGCTGCAGGATAGTGTAGACCTCGAAGTAGGCGGTACCCAGGAAATACAGGATGTAAAATTTGCCTTTATTAAAGGCGATCCCCCGGCTGTAGTCAACAAAATAAGCCAGCCCTGGGGCAAAGGATGGAGCCAGTACAAGTACGCTGCCATTGCTTCAGATGCTGTACTCGCCCCGCAAACGATTACCCTTGATCCTGCAACCGACCAGGTGAAGTTCAGGGCCTATATCTCCGGGCATGGCGGCGCCGAAAACAGCGGCCCATCGTTCCCCAACGGATGCTGCGAGTTTATGTACAACGACCATTTCTTCAAATCGAACGGCAACACCATTTACCCTTTCCGTATCCAGCGAAGCGATTGCGGCCTGAATCCTATTTATCCCCAGGGCGGAACCTGGGTGTACGACAGGGAAGGCTGGTGTCCGGGCGATATCATCACCGCTCACGATTACAATGCTTCCGCATCCATAACCGGTGGCCAGATCAACCTCGATTATAACATCGCCCCCATTCCTAACGGCGGCGGCAATGTAGGTAATGGTGTGTATGATGTAGGCTTGCAGGTGATCGAATACAAAACCCCGGGCAGGAATAATGATGCCGAACTCTACGACATCCTGAAACCCAGCGATGCCTTCGCGCTTTCCCGCATCAACCCGATCTGCCATACCCCGCAGGTAGTGATCCGCAATGCCGGTAAAAACCCGCTGACTTCGGCTGTGATCAAATACAAGGTTTCGGGCGGTACAGAAGAAACGCTGAACTGGACCGGTAACCTGAAATTCCTCGATACAGCACTGGTTACTTTACCCATCAGCAACCTCAGTTTCTGGTCAGGCGATCAAAGCAATAAATTCATTGCCACTATAGCCGGGGCCAATGGCGGTACCGATGAATATGCCGGCAATGACAAAGCAATATCTTCCTATAATATCCCCGACATTTTACCCACGCAAAAGATTGTGGTACGATTGAAGACCAACAACAACCCGGAAGAAAACACGTTGCGGATCAAGGACAGCGATGGCAATACTGTGCTTGCCAAAACAAACCTGGCAGCCAATATCCAGTACAGCGATACGCTTGATCTGCCTACAGGATGCTTTACCCTGGTGCTGGATGATGATGGCAACAACGGGCTGAGCTGGTGGGCCGCTACTGCACAAGGTTCGGGAACCCTTGCCATAACCGATGCAACAACCGGCGCTACCATCAAGAGTTTCAATTCCGATTTCGGTGCACAAATCTTTTATGCTTTCACCACCGTATTCGGCCTGAGCGTATCGGAAGTGGACCTGGATAAAGGCGTAGCTGTATATCCTAATCCTAACAACGGCAGCTTTACCGTTCAACTGCAAGGCTTTAACGGTACCGTAAACCTGGAGCTTACCAATGTAGTAGGGCAAACGCTGTGGCAGCAACAGATGAGCTGCATGGGCAGTATGATCAAACAGAAGTTCGACACGAAATTGCCGGCAGGCGTGTACCTGCTGCGCATGAGCAGCGGCAATACCAAGACAGTCAAAAAACTTGTAATAAAGTAAACGGGTTTTCCTGTAAAAGCAAATGGCCGGCAATTTATTGCCGGCCATTTGCTTTTAGTATCTGTTCTTTTATTAGTAGTTCAACAACCATTCTATTTTCTCCTTCACCTTATCGGCATTGGGCAGCATGGCCGCTTCCAGTATCGTATTCATCGGTACGGCGGGTAAGTTTAATGCGCCTATGGTTTGCACCGGTGCATCCAGGTTGCGGAAGCAATGTTGTGCGATCCTTCCCGAAAGAGCTTCCGTAAAAGAATTGTTCAATTGTTCTTCTGTAAGCACAATGCATTTGCCGTGCTTCTTTACCGTTGCATATACCAGCTCTTCGTCCAGCGGGTACAAAGTGCGCAGATCCACGATCTCTACACTGCCGGGGAAATGTTTGGCCGCTGCTTTGGCCCAGTACACACCCATCCCGTAAGTGATGATGCAAAGGGAATTGCCGTTGTCTACTTGTTCTTCGTCGGCTGCCAATACGATATTCCCTTTCCCGAAAGGCAGTACGTAGTCTTCGTCAGGTTCTATAGTACGCGCTTCATCGGTTCCGGGCACCTTGCTCCAGTACAGGCCTTTGTGCTCCAGCATCACTACCGGGTTGGGGTCCAGGAAGGCAGCCTTCATCAGTCCTTTCATATCGGCTGCATTGGAAGGATAAGCAATTTTGATCCCTTTTATGGTAGCGAGCGTGCTTTCCACGCTGCCGCTATGATAAGGACCACCACCGCCATAAGCGCCGATAGGTACCCTTACGATCATATTTACGGGGAACTTGCCGCAGCTCAGGTAGCTCGATTTGCTGATCTCGGTCACCAACTGGTTAAGCCCTGGATAGATATAGTCGGCAAACTGAACTTCCACTATCGATTTAAGGCCAAGCGCGCTTAAGCCTACGGTAGAACCGATGATATACGCCTCTTGTATAGCGGTATTAAATACCCGGTTGTCACCAAATTTATCGGCCAATGTAGCCGCTTCACGGAAAACGCCGCCCAGCCTGCGTCCTACATCCTGTCCAAAGAACAAGGCCTCGGGGTATTTTCTCAGGATCTCTTCTACCGCATGTAAGGCGGCATCCACCATAACTGTCCTTTCCCTGCCGGCAGGAGCACGATTACCCTTTTCTTCCGTTACGGGGGTAGGAGCAAATACATGATCGGATACCGTAGCAGGATCGGGATCGGGAGCCGCTACGGCCATCTCGAATTCCCGTTGTACAAATTCTTTTTCTTCTGTTTCTATCTTATCCAGGTCCGCTTCCTGCAGGCCGCGCGATAGCAGCAGCGCGCGCAGCTTTGGCCCCGGATCATCTTTATAATGTTTGGCCAGGTCTTCTTCCGTACGGTACCATTCTTTACGCACTCCCGAAGTATGGTGACCCAGCAGGGGCACTTTAGCATGTACCAATATAGGGCCGCGTTCCTTCCTCACCCAGTCGATCGCTTCCTGCATGCATTTGTAAGAAGCTTCAAAATCGCTGCCATCGACCCTTACGCGTTCCAGCCCTTTAAAGCCGGCTGCATACTCATAGGCATCCATAGTGCGCGCTTCGTCGCTGCTTACCGAAATGCCCCAGTCATTATCCTGTACCAGGTAAATCACCGGCAGTTTTTTCAATACGGCAAACTGGAAGGCTTCACTCACCTCTCCTTCGGTTACACTGCCATCACCCAGGGAACACACCACCACCGGCGGCTGCGGAAATTCCTTCAATTGCTGGGACTCAATATAAGCGATCCCTTGCGCCACACCTGTAGTAGGGATCACCTGCATGCCTGTAGCACTGCTCTGGTGAATAATCTGCGGTACATTATCCCTTCTGCTGTTGGGGTGATTATAATAAGCCCTTCCGCCGGTAAAAGGGTCTTCCCCTTTGGCCAGCAATTGGAGCATCATTTCGTACGGGCGCCAACCCATACCCAGCATCAGGCTCTCGTCGCGATAATAAGGGCTTACATAATCGTAAGCCTTCAACAGGAAACCGGTAGCCAGTTGTATGGCTTCGTGCCCGCGTGAAGTAGAATGCACGTACTTACATACAGGCCGGTTGTTTTCATAAGTATCCGCCATCGCCCTCGCTGTCATCATCAGGCGGTAAGCTTTCAATAAAATATCGTTGGAAAGCATGGTTCTTTTTTAGTGCGGCGCAAAGATAGGAGAAATAGGGCAAAAGCGGGGGCCCGCAAAGGCAAGGGAAGCTTTGCCAGGCCTTTATACAACAAAAGACACCGGTCTTTTGTCCGGCGTCTTTGTGATCCTGTGCTATTTCCGTTTTTATTTCATCTGCATACCGATCTTCGATGCATAAGCCTGCTGGGCCGATTGCGCGGCAGACTCTGCCTGGTCTATCGCGACACCCAGGCTGGTAAATTCGGTTACCAGCTTGTTGTAAGCATCGGCATCCCCGTTCGCATCCATCCGGACCATTTTACTGGCCAGGGGGATAAAATTGGTTTTGATCATCTGGAATACAGCCAGCACTTTTCCATGAAATTCTTTAGCGGCATCGGAGGGCTTCAGGCCGTTCATCACGCCTATGCAGCTATCCGTGGTTTGTTCGATGCGCTTTAGCTCTGCCTGGGATTTTTGCTTATCCGAGCTGCTGCTTACTGCGGCCATTTCCGAGCTTATGTTGGTAACATAACCCGAATACATATTGACCACAGTGTCGTTGTATTTCTGTTCATTCATCTGGCTGCAGGAAGACAGTACCAGCAAGGCTGCGGCAACAAGAGTAAGCATGCGGTTTTTCATAAGTGTTTTTTTTGTTTGCACAAACATACGCCGGCCTTCGCCCATCGGATACGCTGTTTTTATATATGGCAAAAGAGAGGAAGAATCCGCTATACAGCGCTGCAAAAACGCTTTTCCCCTGCCGCCTACGTTATACCATGCCCCGGAAAAGAAAAATTTATCTTAAAAAAAGGCACAGGCCATAATATGACCGTAATTTTAAAGACAAACCAATACACTAATGTTATGGAAAGAGAAGAAGCAGTACCTGAATTCAGGATCAGGCTTCCTGACCAGGTGATCGCCAGCTTGCTGGGCCTTACACTTACTGAATACCTGCTGTTGAGCCACCGGCCTATCGAGGCTTTTACCGATCTCAATGGGAACATTACAGAGTTTTATATTCATGTAAGCGCCAACAATAGCCCTGATGTGCTGCAAAAGCTGAAACTGGATAAAAGTAATTTTGTGCGGTTCCGGCCCGAAGAGGTTTATCAAATGTATGTTTAGTACCCCAAGCCATTCCATTCTGCAGGATGGCTTCTTTTTTATATCCCGGACACACATGTTCCTGCCCGTAAAGGCATAAGAACGACAATGGCTTCTGCCATTTCGAGCAGTACCGGCATAAAAGAATGAAATTTTGACCGTCGCCCCATACACCGGGCAAATTGCCTCCATCAAATACTGCAAATCTGTCAATTTTTGTGCCTTGGCACATTTTTAGTGGAAGTAGATTGTCGGACAGCCTTAGCGCTATCCAGTGCCCATTTAAAAAACAAATATTAATAATTATTTACTATGGCTAAGAAAGCTAGCATTACCCCACTTCACGACAGAGTAATCGTGAAACCAGCGGCTGCTGAAACGAAAACAGCAGGTGGCATCATTATCCCTGATACTGCTAAAGAAAAACCCCAACGTGGTTCTGTAGTAGCAGCAGGCCCGGGTAAAAAAGATGAACCAGTAACTGTAAAACCAGGAGACACTGTTCTTTATGGTAAATATGCCGGTACCGAGATCACTATCGACGGCGAAGACCTGATCATTATGCGCGAAAGCGATATTCTTGCCATTGTTTAAGGCAATGGTGCCTGCTTTTCATACGGAGCAGGACATTTCCCATACATTAAAGTAAAAAGGACAGTATCCTTTTACTGATTTACAAATTTTCAAATTCTCAAATAAAAATGGCTAAACAAATTCTCTTCAATATCGACGCCCGCAACAAAATGAAAAAAGGCGTTGACACCCTGGCCGATGCCGTAAAAGTAACCCTTGGCCCTAAAGGCCGTAATGTGGTTATCGAAAAGAAATTCGGTGCGCCTGCTGTAACTAAAGACGGCGTAACTGTAGCTAAAGAAATAGAACTGGAAGATCCTATTGAAAATATGGGTGCCCAGATGGTAAAAGAAGTAGCCAGCAAAACTGCTGACCTGGCAGGTGATGGTACTACTACTGCTACTGTACTGGCCCAGGCCATCATTGGCGAAGGACTGAAAAACGTTGCTGCCGGCGCTAACCCTATGGATCTGAAACGCGGTATCGACAAAGCGGTTCAGGCAGTAGTGGCCAATCTGAAAAAACAAGCTCAGAAAGTAGGTAACGACAACCAGAAGATTGAACAAGTAGGTACTATTTCTGCCAACAACGACAGCGAGATCGGTAAACTGATCGCGCAGGCTATGGCTAAAGTAGGCAACGAAGGCGTGATTACTGTTGAAGAATCTAAAAATACGGATACTACGGTAGAAGTAGTAGAAGGTATGCAGTTCGACCGCGGTTACCTGTCTCCTTACTTCGTAACCAATACCGAGAAAATGCAGGTGGAAATGGATAATCCTTATATCCTGATCTTCGACAAAAAGATCAGCACCATGAAGGATATCATCGGTATGCTGGAAAAAGTAGTACAACAGGGCCGTCCCCTGCTGATCATCGCAGAAGATGTAGATGGTGAAGCACTGGCTACCCTGATCGTAAATAAACTGCGTGGCTCCCTGAAGATCGCTGCTGTAAAAGCTCCGGGCTTCGGCGATCGTCGTAAAGAAATGCTGCAGGACATCGCTGTACTGACCGGTGGTACTGTTATCAGCGAAGAGCAAGGTTACAAACTGGAAAATGCCGAGTTCGGTTACCTGGGCCAGGCCGAGAGCGTGACTATCGATAAAGATAACACCACTATCGTAGGCGGTAAAGGTAAAAAGAACGACATCGTAGCCCGCGTAAACCAGATCAAAGCACAGGTAGAAACAACTACCTCCGATTACGATCGTGAGAAACTGCAAGAGCGCCTGGCTAAGCTGAGTGGTGGTGTTGCCGTACTGTATGTAGGTGCTTCTTCCGAAGTGGAAATGAAAGAGAAGAAAGACCGCGTTGATGATGCCCTGCACGCTACCCGCGCTGCCGTTGAAGAAGGTATTGTAGCCGGTGGTGGTACTGCTTACATCCGCGCTATCGACTCCCTGGCTAAAATAGAAGGAGAAAACAACGACGAGCAAACCGGTATCGCTATCGTGCGCCGTGCACTGGAAGCGCCTATCCGCACTATCGTTGCCAATGCTGGCCTGGAAGGTTCTATCATCGTACAGAAGATCAAAGAAGGTAAAGCTGACTTCGGTTTCAACGCCCGCACCGAGCAGTTCGAGAAACTGTTCGTAGCCGGTGTAATCGACCCGACTAAAGTAAGCCGTATAGCCTTGGAAAATGCAGCTTCTATCGCTTCTATGTTCCTGACCACAGAATGCGTGATCGCCGATAAGCCAGAACCTAAAGGTGCTGCTGCTATGCCTGCAATGCCAGGTGGAGGCATGGATATGGGTTATTAATATCCCGGTTCTTATACAAGACCTTAATTTTTATAGCAGAAACGCCCCGGCTTACCGGGGCGTTTCTTTTTTGTACTATGCCGTTCCTGTCGCTCATTCCTCGTATTTCGACTGGCAAGACACCCCGATAGACGGTTTCCTTCGCTGCGTACCCCAAACTTCTGTCAACCACCTTCGCCAATAGCTCTGTGGCAGTTTTAACAGGAATATGTATCCTTGTCTTTTTTGTTGTTTTGGGATTCGCTTAATTTAGCTTTATCCAAAACCACCAGACAAATGAACCCCAATACATCCGGCCGCCGGCATTTCCTGAAGGCGGCAACAGCCCTTACCGCAGGCTTTGCTTTATTCAAAGGCTTTGAGGCCAGCAACCTTTTTGCCGAAGAGCAACCCAAGGAGACCGAAGGCCTTTTCATGATAGGCCCTATGAAGGGTTATACGCCCCAGGTAAGCACCCTTGTCTCTATGCTTAATTACAACAGGAGCACCATCATCAGGGCAGTACAATCGCTGACCGGGGAACAGCTCGACTTCCTGCACGATGAGCATGCCAACTCCATAGGCGCACTGATCATGCACCTGGGCGCTGTCGAAAAATTTTACCAGATCAACACATTCGAAGGCCGTCAGGAGTTTAATGACGATGAGAAAAAGACATGGCATGCCGCTATGGAATTAGGCGACGAAGGCCGGAAGGAGATCAGGGGCAAAGAGGTGTCTTACTACCTGGACCTGATTGCGGGGGTAAGGGCGCAAACCCTGGAAGCTTTTAAAAAGAAAGATGATCGGTGGCTGCTGGCCAAAGACCCGCAATGGTCCAAGCCCAACGAGCCTTTAAATACTTACTGGAAATGGTTCCATGTATGCGAGCATGAATCCAACCACAGGGGACAGATCGCTTTCCTGAAAAGCAGGCTGCCCGGCGCCAAGGCCGTGGGCAAAGATTAAGCTATCGTAACGTACTTTACTGCCTATCCGTAAGACGGGAACAAAGCTATGTTATATTGTATGCTTGTATTTCGTTTGGTATAGTCCCGATAGGTGCTCTCGTTGTAGCCGCGGACCCAACCATTGCCTGCAATAACCTTAAACCGCGGTCATACTAAGGTCTCCGAAGGAACCGAAGCATCTTAATCGTTATGCATCAGGAATACCCAAGATGCTCCTCTTCGCATGCTCCGAAAGCTGCATTCAGCATGACTAGCAGGAGTATTTGTTGCCTATATGCGATAAGGCGATAAGTGTTTTATAAAACAAGAAGACGCCTCAAACAATTTTTGTCGTGCTTCGACTCCGCTCACCAAGACAAAAATTGTTCCTCAAGCCTGTTACATTTCGACTTCGCTCAACTAAAATAGTCTTGAGGCTTTTGAGGCGCCTTCTTGTTTGTACCAGATACAAACGTATCCTATGTTGTATGCTTATTTCTGGATGATTACTTTATGGGTTTCGCGGCTGCCATTTTTATGGCTGCTTAAAGTCACGAAGTAGACACCATTGGGGATGTTGGAAGTCTTCAGACTAAATACCCCTTGTTGTTCCCATACGTCTTTTTCAAAAATAACCTTGCCGCTCACATCAGCGATGACCAGGTGGAAAGCCTCGCCGAAAGCGATGTTCAGGGTTTCTTTTGCCGGATTAGGATATACTTTTGAAGTGATCTGCTCCGGCTCTTTCAGCAAAGCATCCGGCTGTTCCATGCCGCCTTTCTTTTGGGTATTGAAATCTAAACGGCAACCGGTGGTGGACTTGCAAGGTTCGATACTCAGGATAAGGACGGTGTTCTTCTGGGTTTCAAAGAAATTACCGCCACTGGGTTTGATCTCGATAGCGCTGCCCGCTTTTACACTGTACTTAGGCCTGAAGCCGCCGGCATTGGTCATCACGGTTGGGGCAAGATTGGCAATGCTTACATATTTGCCTGCCTGGATCGTCATGGAAGGGCGACCTTCGTTGTACAAGGCATTGGGCAATACCCTGCCGTTAAGCTCGATCCTGCTCTGGCAAAAGGTAGCCGGATCGGCGCCATCGTACGTTTCCCGGCTGGTATTGTCGGCAGAAAGGAAGCCTCTGGCACTGTTCCAGAAGTTCAGCAACCTTCCGTAACGATCCTGCTCGTTGTGGTCGTCGCAATCGTTGTTCGTACCAAAGCTCAGCGCACCAATGATCCTTTTATCGGCATCACAGAACAAAGGAGAACCCGATGATCCTTTTTCGGTCACCCCCGAATACCAATCCACGCCCCAGTAATTGGGATAAAACAGCGAATAGTGCAGGTTACCTTTCGATATCTTTTTAATATCCAGCCTGGGGTGGTGGATACCAGTAACGGCCCAGGAGGGCAGGTTATCTTTCGATTGCCTGTTCCAGCCCGAATAGAAGGTATTATACTGGATCGGCGGCTTACTTTTCAGCTTGAGCAAGGCCATATCGGGACCGCCCGGGTATCCCGGCTCCGAAGCCGATACAGTAGCTCCTTTCATATACTGTACATGATCGCTGTACACGTCCAGGTTCTCACTGCATCGCCTGCTCTGGTAATTGAAGTAGAACATGGTTTCGGAAGTGTTGGTATAACCGCTTACACTGTAATAGTTGAACACACACCAGAAACGTTCCAATTGCTCCCAGATCACATGCCTTGCGGTAAGGATATAGGGTGTAAAATCGTTGTAGGAGTTGTTGATCAGCGCTCCGGAACCGCCTTTCCAGCGGGTTTCTACATTGGTACCGTTACAATTGCCCCAGGAATAGGTCCAGGGCGTCATGATCACGCATACCGACCTGATCTGGTCGCAGTAATCGTTGAACTGCCCGCATACCACGTTGTTGTGGCAATTAAGCGAGAGGTTCCGTGAAAAAGAACTATTGCTGTTCAGCGGCAGGTCCCTGTAGGCATGTACCACGTCCCTTAGCCTGAAAGTAGGCAGGGGCGCACCATTCAGGGGATGCACATACTCCACCGTAATGGTATTGCCGTTCAAGAAAGGCGTAATAAAAACGCCATCATCGTCGTTGTTCATGGCCGTAAAAGGGCCGTTCAATTGCTGTTTGTTGGCATCATAACAATAGAAGGCGGCATCTTCGGGCAATTGCATTTCCTTAAAGATGAGCGCTATTGCCTTAGCGGTGCGCGAGGTAACGGTAACCCGCCATACCTGCCTGCCATCGTTGCTTACATCCCATACGCCAATCTCGTCCACACCCTTGTCCTGGGAGTAGTTCTTGGCAAAATAATAACCTTCCATCACCGTAGTATCGTCGGGTGGAAGTTCCGTATCCATAAGCTCCTGGTTACTGATATCGCCTATATCAATCACGGGAACATCCTGGAAACTATTGAGCATGCTCAAAGGCAGCCCCCCGGTCTCATCCGAAGCGGCGTTCTGGCCGCGGGAGGGCAGATACGCACAGAGCATGCATACAGCAGCAATCCATATTTTTTTCATAGATTTTCTATTTTAAATTTTGTGAGATAGAGTACCCTTCCATCTTCCCGTATCATCCTGATGATACCGGTACGCGGTGCGATCCATACCTCTTTGTAATAGGAATGGCTATTGACCAGGTGCAGCACACGGTCATAACGCCGGCCGTCGACCATCACCCGGTCTTCAAGCGGCAGGTTGCCGTCGCCGCTGATGCCTGTATCCGTTGCTTGTATGGTATAAGAAAAGTAATCCCCGGTACGGATATGATCGACAGCAGCTGCCGCCGTAGCTGTATAGGAGCAGGCGGCATAGCCCACATCGGGCAATGTCCCCAATGAAGCTGTAAACAGCTCGTAGCGTTGTGTGCCGCCTAACGTACTGCCATCCGTAATGCCCGACATGCTGCTGAGCGCATGCCATTGCTGTGTACCGCTATACCCTTCGGTGGCATATTCCCACCAGGAGTTTTTACCAAAGAACACGAAATAGTCCCGTGTATTGGACTTAAAACGGTACGCCGGATCTTCCTTCTTACAACTGAAAGCAGGACAACTGATCAACGACAGGATCAGGAAGATGTTTTTCATGACCGGGCTATTGCTTTTCCAATACGCTGATCCTTTGGTGCAATGCTTCGTTTTCTTTTTTCAGCTCGATCATATACAGGGTAAGCTCCTCGATCTTCTGGAGCAGGGAAGCATCCATCCTGGCCACATCCAGGCCATTGTCGACCATCTCCGAAGCAGAAGGGACATTAGGAAGATGCTTGTTCACGCTTATGTATTGCTGCAGCTCGTTAAGCGGCATCAGCTTGTATTGCTTGTCAAATACAAAATCGCTCCAGTCGGCGGTATTCTTGATGGCCACTTTTACTTTCTCGGTAAGGATACCCTTCTCTACATAAAGATTATAATCGCCGGGGAAATTCCAGAAGGTAGGGCTGCTACCGGCCGAACGGCCAACGATCACTTTGCCGTCGCCTTTGATCTGGAACACCACGTTACCGGCAACCTGGGCATCGGTAAGGCTGCCGTTGGAGGCGCCAGTGGAAGGTTTTAAGGAAAACATTAGTGAATTGCCGGTCTTGTAGATCACGGCGCCATCGTTGGAGGCGCCATCATTAAGGAAAGACCACAATGCCGTGTTTTCGCGGCGCAGGTTGAAGCCTACATAACCCCCACCCCAGATAGGAGCGCCACCCCAGGCCGCACCGAGGGTCATTCTTTGCATCCAGCCGTCGATAACGGTAAGGTCGCCCTGGCGATTGATGTTGTTGGAGGAATTGGTGGAACCGTTCCATTGTTGGGCCTGAACGGAGAAGACACAGGCAACTGCCATCGATGTTAAGATCGCTTTTCTCATTTTGATGTTTGTTTGGTTAAAAAATAAAAAATAGACTATCCCTTACGGTAAGAATATGTCTTTTACCGGTCATGTAATGGTATTATAATTGCAGCTTGGGGGGGAATGCCTGTCGGATGGAAAATGCTGATCTTGGTGTTTGGATTTCTCTATGATCGCTCTTGGCTGCCTTGGGAATAATGTGGTGCAACATCATTCTGTCATAAACGTAAAAAATGTTTTTGAAACTTGCAACCTATTTTTTTATATTCTTAAAAAAAATAACAGGAAAGTAATTTGCAGGTGACTTACACGTTATAAGAGCAGATTAAATCTGTCCCCCATGATGAAAGCTTTTCCCGGCAGGTATCTTATCCTGCTGCCCTTGCTGCTTGGCTCCTGCAGCAAAAGTACCTGTCCCGATTATTGGGAATACCCCGATTGTAAGATCCAAAGCAGGACCCGGTTCATAGGAATATATAAAGGTACTTCCGTCATGGACAACAGCAGTACCGCCGCTACTACACAATGGTATTTCAATACAGGCCCCGAAATAGGCGAGCTGAGCCTGTCGCCTGATATAACATTAGAGCTTGACCCCAAAGACCCGCGCGCTTTCAAGGTCAAAGACCGTTCTTTCATGAGCAATAACCTTTATATCCGCGAAGAAGGCTCTTCCGGCTTTTTCAACGGCAAAACGGTCACTATGGAATTCTGGATGGATGAAGGTAAAACGGTAGTGCCAGGTGAAAAGCTGATCCATTATACTTTTACCGGCGAAAGACATTAAAAGAGCTATCGATCTTTCACCAGCCTGATCGTTTTGGATAGCCGGTCTTCTTTATAGATGCGCAGCAGGTAAATGCCTCTGGCAATATTACGGTTATCGATCTTTATCGCATTGTTGTTGCCATTGCTGCCTTGCCATAGCTGTCTGCCCGATATATCGCAAAGGACAATCCTGCATTGTTGCGGCATACCTTCCAGCATCCAGTAGCTGGCAGCCGGGTTGGGATAGAGGAGGAACAAGGTCGTGTCGAATCCCTCAATAGACAGTAAGGAAAAGTCGCGCCGGATACTATCGGTGCGGTTCATGATATCATTGGCAGGATCGAGTGCAATGCTATCTACCTGCCGGTTCCAGCTAACAGCAAATACTTCCGTAGCGGCCGTGTTATTGACGCGCACTACGGTATCGCCTCCTTGCCCGTATAGCTTTATTTCGAGCGGTGTCTGGAAGAAAGCGACAGAAGATGGGTTAGCATTCCTTTGCGCCAGCCGTACAATCACCTGGTTCCCGACCTGGTTCCAGGCTGCATTATAAACAGGGAAGCCTTCCTGGTATATCCATTGATCAAAAAAGACATCCAGGTTGTGGCCCAATCCCGCTGCAGCTACCGCCTTAAACTGTTCGGTGCTGGCTGTACCGCCGCCAAATAACTGCTGGTAGTTCCGGAGCATGGCAAAGAATTGTGCATCGTTATTATACAGGAACCTTAAGGTATGGATAACAGCCGCTCCTTTGGAATAGCTTAACCGGGAGCTGAAGATGCGGCCTACATTTACCGTATCGGTACAGTAAACAGAACCCGTTGAATCGGCCATTACCTGGTTATGCATATTTTGCATGGAAGCAGCCGCTGCTGCATCACCCTGGGAGTAGGCCTTAAACAAGTAATCGAGATAAGTAGCAAAGCCTTCGTTCAGCCATATATCCGACCAGGAAGCGCAGGTCACATGATCGCCGAACCATTGATGCCCCAGCTCATGCGCCACCAGCGAAGGCCCGAAGTTATTGAGCGTGGTCATGGTTTGGTGCTCCATACCGCCGCCCAAAGGCGTAATGCAATGCCCGTACTTCTCTTTCCAGAAGGGGTATCTTCCGAATAATCCCGAAAAATAATTGATCATCAAAGCCGTCGAATCGATGGCGTTTTTATAAAAAGGCAAAGCCCCGGGATCGTCGTACACATAGTTCTGCACCAGCATGGAATCGATGCTGCCATCGAAGTGCATGTAGAAAGAGTAATCGACATAAGGACCTGCGGCAACGGAGATCAAGTAATAGTCGATAATGTTCCGGTTTTTCCATTCGTAGCGGGCAAGACCGCCGGGCATAGGGCTCACTTGTTGCAGGACACCATTGCTGCCGGCTTTTAATACTGCCGGCACCGTGATCCATACATCAGAGGAATCGATCTTATCCTGGAGCGATTGCTTACAGGGCCACCAGTCCTTGGCGCCATAAGGCTGGCTCAGGGTGTAGGTGACCTGGGCATTCCAGTTACTTGCACTTTGTGTACGGATACCTGTAGTAAAGAACCCGGAACCAAAGCTGGGTTCCCCGTGGTAATAAACGAGCACATTAAATACGCTGCCGGAAGCCAGGGCCGATGGCAAAGCTACTTCGCGCACAAAGCCATTAATGCCGACCGGCAATATCAGGCCATTGAACTTCAGGGAATCTATGGTATAATCTTCCAGCAGTTCAAAAACATAAGTATTCATAGCAGCAGCTGTTACTGTTGCTATCGTGTGTGCAACGCCTACTACATGCGTGCTCTGGTTATCGAGGTTCAGCTCCAGCTTCACATAATGTACATCATAATCGTCTTCTCTTATATCGGCTACTGCCGGTTGCAAGAACGTTTCGGACATCGCCGCTTTTATCCTGCTGCAATCCAAAGCCGTCACATCGGTTTGCGCCCGGGCAGCAAGGCCCAGGCATAAAGCCATGATCGCTATTGCTGCAGTTCTTAAACGTAGAAAAGGAAACATACTATAAAGCTATTTATTTTAATCGACTATCTGCAAAAACCTTACATCGCGTCATCTGAAGTCTCCGAAGGAACTGAAGCATCCCGATCGCTATAAATACCAGGATACCCAAGATGCTTCTCTTCGCATGCTGCGCAAGCTACGTTCAGCATGACGGGCAAGAGTGATTGTTACCTATATATGGATAGTCAGTTTATTGTAATAACACACACTCATTTCCTTGTATGGATTATTTATTCTGAATACTTAAATAAATTGGAATTATTTTTGATGCAATCTAAATCATTCATCTATCATTATGACACACCGCTACCTTTTGACAATAATGCTTTTGTTTCTTTCAGCTTGCTTATCGGCCCAATCCAATTTTCGACAGGCCGTTATTATTAAAGACGACAATACGGAGCTCAGGGGTTGGATCGATTGCAGGGAATGGGATATGAACCCCAACAGTTTTCATTTCAAGCCGTCTCCTGAAAGTAACTACGTAACTTATACCATTCAGGAAGTAAGCTCTTTCGAAATAGAGGGCCTGGCCCGCTTCGAAAGAGCCAGGGTTTCCATAAGCCTGGACACGAGGACTATGATCCAGGGACTGGCAACAGGACCGGATAAAAGGACCCGGACAGAAACTGTTTTCCTGAAAACTATTGCTTCGGGAAAGGTCATTAACCTCTATGCTTATACCGATGATATCAAAACACGGTTTTACGTAAAGGACAATAGCAATGGCATCTTTACAGAACTTATTTACAGGAAGTATTACACCGGCCAGGGACCACAAAGAATTGCAACGGATAATATGTTCCGCAACCAACTGCAATTAATGGCGTCGAAAGGTGAGGATAGTAAAAGCAGCGGCCTGTTACAGCAGCTTGCCCGGGCTGAATATGATGCCAGCTCATTGGCTGCTGTTGCCGACAGGATCAATGGCGTTAAACAGGAAAGAAAGGAAAGGAAGAACCGCGTATATTTCTACGCAGGCATTGGCTTGTATGCCAGCAAAGGTATTTACGGCAGGAATTACGCCTTTAACGATGCTGCTACCACCAAAACTTCCTATCTGCCCAAAGTATCGGTAGGTGCGGACCTATTCAACAATAGCTATACCAAACGTTTTATGTACCGCCTTGACCTCGGCTTTTCTGCCGCGAACCAGGGCATCAGCCGGACAGAAGCCAACGGAAAGGTTTCCAGTCATAGTTATAAGCAGTATACCGCTACCCTGTCGCCCCAGATTATGTATAACCTTTACAACGGTCAATCGATCCGGGCCAACCTCGGCATTGGCTTTGGCATCAATCTATCGCTCTATGATAATGATCCCGTGACGATCAACAATTCCTCCTATTCCCGCGACGAAAAAATGAACCTGAACCCCTTATGGCTATCTGCAGTACTGAGAGCCGGTATTATTGTTACAAACAGGGTGGACATTTACGGCCAGTTTATACCCGGGAGCAATATCAACCAAGGTGGTTCCTTCGTTAACCTGCGCAGCAGTGCCTGGCAGGTAGGCGCCAATATCCTGTTCTGGCAATAAACGGGATGTAGCGTATCTAAGTTTTTTGTGCTAAAGAGGTCACTTTCTGCCGGCGCAACCGGCAATAATAAATAGCTTTGCCCAAAATCCGGAAATGAATACAGCTTCACAATACGAAACGATCGCAGGGCAATGGTTTGCCGCCTTCAACGATCACGACCTTGAACGGTTACTATCGTTGTATGATGATACAGCCGAACATTACAGTCCTAAGCTAAAGCAAAGGCAGCCGGAAACGCATGGCCTTATCAGGGGAAAAGATGCCCTGAGAACGTGGTGGCGCGATGCTTTCGACCGGCTTCCCGACCTGCACTATACCGTCACTTCGCTTACAGCCAATGAAGAAAGGGTGTTTATGGAATACCTGAGGGAGGTGTCCGGCGAAGAAGCAATGACCGTAGCCGAAGTGCTCGAGATCAAAGAAGGTAAAATTATAGCCTCAAGGGTATATCATGGATAACATAAACGATGCCGGTCTGGAAATGACCGGCATCGTTTATGTTGCTTAATATTGTTCCTGTTCGTTAGGAAAATCTTTGGCTTTAATATCAGAGATATATTGCGTGGTTGCGTTTTTAATATCGTTGTACAGATCCAGGTAGCGACGCAGGAACCTTGGTGAAAAATTCTGGGTAATGCCCAGCATATCGTGCATCACCAATACCTGTCCATCCACATACATGCCCGCACCTATACCGATAACCGGTATCTTCAGCTCTTCCGACACCCTTTTACCCAAAGCAGCGGGTATTTTTTCCAGTACCAGGGCAAAGGCGCCTGCCTCCTGCACGGCATGGGCATTTTTGATCAGCAGCTCCGCTTCCGCATCTTCCTTGGCCCTTACACTGTAAGTACCAAACTGGTAAATAGATTGCGGCGTAAGCCCCAAATGGGCCATAACCGGGATACCTGCCGACACAATACGGGCAATGGATTCGCATACCTCTATCCCACCCTCAAGCTTTACTGCATGAGCGCCCGATTCTTTCATGATCCGGATCGAAGAGTTCAACGCTTCTTTGCTGTTGCCCTGGTAAGCACCGAAGGGCAGGTCGCAGATCACGAAGCAACGTTTGGCGGCCCTTACTACGCTGGACGACAGGAAGATCATCTGGTCGAGCGTGATGGGTAAGGTGGTTTCGTGCCCCGCAATTACATTTGAAGCGGAATCACCTACCAACAGGATATCGATACCGGCTTCGTCAAATATTTTGGTAAAAGAAAAATCATAAGCGGTGAGCATGGAGATCTTTTCGCCCCGCTCTTTCATTTTTTGCAGCGTATGGGTAGTTACGCGCTTTACTTCGCTATGTACCGACATAATCGTTATTTTGAGGCTGTAAATGTACTTTTTTTCAGGAAGCCTGCAAGTATCAGAGGAAAAGATCCTTTTGCAGCCCGTTGGCGGGGTTTACAGCATAATCGCTAAAATCGGTAATGCCCGATTCCTGGAGGATCACTTCATCCAGCAACTGCCTTCCGGTAACTTTGCCCGGCCCTTGCTGCAGGATATAATGAACGGCATCGGCCAGGATATCGGTAGTACGGCTTCGCTGCATCAGGTATTCACCCCCGAGCAGGTTGTTCACCGCTGCCGTCGCTATCGTGGTTACCGGCCATAGGGAATTGGACGAGATGCCATCTTGTTTAAACTCTTCGGCCCAGCCCATTGCCATCATAGTCATATTGTATTTGCTGAGGGTATAGGCAATATGCGCGCCCAGCCATTTGGGGCTAAGGTCGACCGGTGGCGACAAGGTAAGGATATGTGCATTCTTCGAACGCAGCAGGTGCGGAATACAATGCTTGGTTACCAGGAAAGTACCCCTTACATTAATATCGTGCATCAGGTCAAAGCGTTTGCTCTCGGTATCTTCCGTATTGGTAAGGGAAATAGCCGAAGCATTGTTGATTACGCCGTCGATACCGCCAAAAGCGGCCACCGTTTTGGCCACGGCATCCACGATCATCTCTTCGTTACGGATATCGCATTGTATGGCAAGGGCTTTGCCGCCGGCGCGTTCTATTTCTTCGGCAGCCGAAAAAATGGTACCACCCAGCTTGGGATTTTCTGCTACCGATTTAGCAGCTATGGCAATATTGGCGCCTTCCGACGCCAGCTTAAGCGCTATGGCTTTACCGATACCACGGCTGGCGCCGGTAATAAAAAAGGTTCTGTTCTGGAATAGCGGCATATCGTTGAATTAGGTGGTGAGCAACAATTACATCCTGTAAGTGATGGCATTGATGTGCATGCCTGCGCCTACGGAAGCAAAAATGACTACGTCGTTTTCTTTAAGCTCATGGCCTTCGTATTCTCCTTTGCGTACCATATCAAATAAAGTAGGCACGGTGGCAACGGAACTGTTGCCCAGGTAATGGATGGTCATGGGCATAATATCTTTGGGCATTTCCGCATCGTATAATTTATAGAAGCGTTCGATGATGGCATCATCCATTTTGCCGTTGGCCTGGTGTAAAAAAACTTTTTTCACCTCCCCGATAGGGACACCCGATTGATCCAGGCAGTCTTTCATGGCCTGCGGTACATAGCTTAGCGCAAACTCATATATTTTGCGGCCTTTCATCTTAATGAATCGGGTACCGGGCTGGTAGCCTTTCTTGAAGGATTCGCCAAAGTATAAAAAGTAAGCTTGTTCCAGCGTATGCGACTGGCTCGCCATGCTTAAGATGCCCTTGCCTTCACCCGGAACGCTTTCCAGTATGGTGGCAGCAGCGCCATCTGCATAGATCATTGAGTCGCGGTCATGCGGATCGGAGACACGCGATAATGTTTCCCCCCCGATGACCATATATTTTTTAGCGGAGCCACTTTGCAGGAACTGGCTGGCAATGATGGTGCCCTGTATCCAACCGGGGCAGCCGAACTGTACGTCGAAGGCCACGCAAGAAGGATTCTTGATCTTAAGGTTATGCTTTACCCTTGCGGCCAGCGAAGGCACCATATCCGATTGGATGCTGCCTGCTTTCACATCGCCGTAATTATGCGCAAAAATAATACCATCCAATGTTTCCGGATCGATGCCCGAATCCCGGATGGCTATCACCGCTGCTTCGGTGCCTATATCGGAAGTATGCTGGCCCGGCTTTACATATCTTCTTTCCTCGATCCCGGTAATGGCTTTGAATTTGCTGATGATCTTGTCGTTGGGCAATCCAATCCCTGTTCCGTCAGCGTCATAGAATTCATGCTGCAAGAAATCCTCATCGCTAACCACTTCTTCAGGTATGTACCGTCCTGTTCCGGAGATAATAATTGACATTCAATGTATTTTGGATACCGAAGGTAAGTGAAGTACAGATAAAAGAAAGCAATTGTCTTTATAAAATGCTTCGATAGTTACTTCAGTATTTACCCTTTTAGTTTGGTGATCAGGTCAACATATTGCTGCATAGCTTCTTCCGAGGAGGTGCCTTTGCGTTTAAGCCAGGCATCGTGTTTTGCTTTGCCTACAAAATCAAACATAGCATAATCGCCCTTTTCGGGTGCATCGCCTGTCGTTGCTTGCTTGTAGAGGCTGTAAAGGGCCAGCAAGGTTTCATTATCCGGCTTTTGGGCCAGGGTCTTGCTTGTGGCTACTGCCGCTTCAAATTGCGCTGTTAATGTCATGTATTATTTTTTTGAAAAAAAAATTTGCCGCAAGCTTTTTTTAGCTTGCCTTCGGTAACGCAAATCCCGGCTTAAGGGGTACTCCTGGTCCAGGTAGTGGTACGTCCCAGCATCGAAATGCCTATGTAGCCTCTTATGGATAAAGTGTTATTGCTTTCGTACGTAATCTTACAGCTATAGGTCTTACCGTTCTTCGGATCGTATATCGTTCCGCCTTCGTACATCTTCTCGCCATCCTTCTCAAAAGCTTTCAGGATCAGCAGGCCGATAAGCGGCTGGGAGCGCAGGTTTTCCTTGGGATTATTGGTATCCGTTTTGGGCTTACCGTCCCTGTTGGGTTCTTTCAGCCATACGATCTTACCATAGAACTTCCCGTTCTTGGCTTTATAGATCTCGACCTTGGCTTCTTTTTCCTGGTTCATCCAGAAGCCTTCTACCCTGTCTTTAGGGGCCTGGGCATAAGAAAGGCTGGCTGTCGCCAGCAGAACGGCCATAGCCAGTGTCGTCAGTAATGCGATTTTTTTCAACATCGTTTTAAGTGTTTAAAGGAGCCATAAACCCGTTAAAGACCTGGCTCCTGCTGTTTACTTTGTTTTTACATTTTTCCAGGCTTTGATCTGCCAGTTGATCAGACCGGTACAAATATGGTTGCGTTCCGTATCGTACACTTCTACGGCAAACTCTTTAAAAATAGCTTCGGTTGTGCTTAAGGGTACTATGATCTCCTTGTTGCAAAAATCATCCGAAATATGGAAGGTCACCGATACATCCTTTCTGGCCTGGTAATGATAGGTCATGTGGATGTTCTTCAGGATGATCCGGTAGGATTGGGGATCGAGCTTCAATAAAAGGTTGAGGCCCGAAACATATTCGCATAAGGTTGCCAGTAAACAGGCATGTATTCCTTTGATATGGTTCTGGTTCGGCTTTTTGTTCCTGGCGGTGATGGTAATGCCATCATCTGCAATGCGGGTCACCCTGAGGCCATGCGGCCTGTTAAAGGGTACGGTGCGCAGGAGCACCATATTCAACAGCCAAAGCTGGAAACCCGAATGGCGGGCCTTGTCCACCTGTTGCTGCAGCCGGTTCATTCTTCTTGCTTGCTTTTGTCCGGAACGGGATCCAATATAAAATCCTCCGTACGTGGCAGGCGGCCCAGGAATTGCTCCCTGAAGGCTTCCGGCGGCGCCGTGAGCTTACGTTTCACCATATCGATCCAGGCGCCATCTACCGTGATCCTGGCTGCCATCACACCATCTTCCCTGAATATCTCCTGGACAAAGGACCAGCGCGAACCATCTTCGCGGCACCTGCTCAACAAGCAACTCACCTTTACCGTTCCGCCCAGCCTTATCTCCTTCATGTATATCGTTTCTTCCCGGAACAGGATGGGGCCTATCTTTTCCGCCTGCATTACCGCTGCGGTCATTCCCAACCGCTCTAGCATTTCCAGCCTTGCCTGTGCCGCAAAGTCGGCATAGGCGCTATGGCGCAGGTGCATATTGGCATCGATCTGGGCCCACAATACTTTTGTTTCTAAGAATATACTGTCCATACTTATGGATTCTTTTTGTACCAGGCAAGCATTTAAAGACAGACCGGGATACCTTAAGCTGTATCCCGGTCTGCCGGTTTTATTTTTAAGGAAATCTGATACCGCCGTATTTATTGATGTCTACGGTAGGAACACTTGCCTTATAAGTTTGATTGATAACCCTGATAATCTCATTGGCCACCAAGCCATATCCCCTTGGTGTAAGGTGTACCCCATCGAGCGAGAATGCACCGCCGGTAACAAAAGCAGGCGTATAGGTCACCCCATTCCAGGTAATACCGCTTTGCAGGCTCTTCATATAGGTATTGGCATCCATAAGGCCCAGGCCGTATTTGGTGGCATTGGCAGCGATGATGTTGTTAAAGGCAGTAGTCGCACTTTTTACATTAGCCACTTCCTCTTCGGTAAGCACGTACTTTTTCGGAATAGGCTTTAAACTGCCCCAACCGCCGCATTTCAGGGAATCGCCCGGGGTAGTTAGTATAATGTATTCGCCGGCTTTCAGCTTCCGGGGAATACCTGCGGCATCGGTTCCTACAAAGTAGTTAAGGCCTTCGGTAAAGGTAATGTTCGGAAGGCCCGCCTGGGCATAGGCGCCGGTAAGTTGTGCTGCCTGGGTTGCTGTCAGGTTCAGTCCTTTCGGATTAATAGTCGTAAAATAAGGGATAGCGGTAACGTCGGGTATATTGATCAGTACACCTTTGGCGCCCTGATTCACCAATGCGGCAACAGAAGCATCGTAAGTAGCTTTAAAGGCTGCCTCGGGTGAGATATCACTTAAGCCTATACCGGGCACGGCGCCTTCGCCTCCCGATGTGGCATAGCCCAATACATCGTTACTGCCCAGCCACATGGTAAAGAAGGTGGGTATAGGTTGTAAAGCCACCTCTATGGGTTTTTGCAAAGCGGGATTGGAAAAGAAACGGCCGGCATAAGGGTTCAGCAATCCATAACCCGCGAAGCCGTAATCGATACAACGGATGCCCGGGATGCCTACGTTGTTGTAAGGCCCTCCCGAAGCAATGCTTGTAGCGCTTCCTGCTGTATCGGCTATTCCGGGATACAGGATAGGCCCCAGCGAACTCACACCCATACAATCGGTGGTAATACCCAATACCCTTTTGGGAAAACGGCCGGCGGCAGGCGCTATAGGCCAGCCCGATTCGCCCGGGAGCAAAGGTTGTTTGAAATCGCCGCCGCCTACCATTTTGAACTGGCCGGCAAGCATACTGGGATAAGAGCTTTCCTGGCCGCTGCGGTACAGACTGCCATCGGCGTAGCCAGCCGTGAGCGAGTTACCGATAGCGACATAAGTAGCAAAATTGGCTTCACCGGCCGATGGGGTATCCGGATCGATCTTGGATTTACAGGAGGCGATGGCTGCTACGGCTGCTGTTGCTGCTATAAGGATATATGACTTTTTCATTTTGGATTAAGATTAGCTGTTAAAAAGTGTATGAAATACCAATGGCAGGCAACAGGCTTTTGATCTGGTAAGCGCCTTGCAGGCCGGCAGGATCGTAAGAAACGGTCCTCCTGGGTGTAGTGGTATAATTTAAAGCAGCCATAATACTTAACCTGGGTAAAGGCTGGTAGGTAGCGCCGCAGGATAAGGTAAGACGGTTAGCGTCGACCGCATCGGGAGAAAGCAGGTTGTCCTGGGTGGGTGTAGGATCGTAAGCGCCACCTACCATTACTGCAAATTCATCGGCCACCTGGTAATGCGCGCCCAAACGGAAAGCAAGGGTATTTTTATAAGAACGGGGATCGTGCGTATCCTGTACTGCTTTGTTTTCGGCAAAATCAAAACTTAAGGAATCATAGGTTTTCCAACCGGCAAAAACAACATCAGCCTGTACCATCAGGTCGCTGGTGAATTTATAGCCAACACCCACGGTCAGTATTTCGGGCAAAGGCAATTTGGATTTAAAAGTAGTGTTGGGGAAGTTGCTGGCAACCGACTGGGGTACGCTAAAGGTAGCATCGCCGTCGTTCACCGACATTTTTACTTTAGAGCGGTAAGAGATACCGAACTGCAGGTCTTCCGTAGCTTTGATCTGTACCCCCAGGTTGAAACCGGCGCCATGTGCATTACCTTTTAACTTGGCCTGGCCATCGTTGCCGTTAATATCCTGGATCGGTATGGCCTTATCAATATCCACCTTACCGATAGCATATACAAAGCCGGCCCCCACAGAGACCATATCATTGATTTTATAACTTACCGTAGGCTGGATAAAAATACTTTCCAGCGATATGGATTCCACTACATAGCGGCCGGTCCAGCTATTGCCCCAATCCAGGCGGCTTCCGAAGGGTGTATATACACCCACACCTACACCGATCTTGCTGTCCTTTTTTATCGGTCCGCCCACATAAACCGCAAAGGGAGTAGTGGTATGAGAATTGGTAGTGGCCGAATAGCCGCCGGTAGGTGTCTGCACATATTTTACATTAGGCGTAACCAGGTTAATGCTGCCATAAGCCTGGATACCGCTCAGGCGGGAAAGCCCTCCCGGGTTGAAGAATATAGTGGAAGCATCCCAGGGCCAGGCCACACCTGTTCCTCCCATCGCCGTTTGCCGTATGCCCTGAAGGTTAAGCTGGAAGCTGCCTCCAAATGCCATTGAAGATGCTACAAGGGCAGCAGCGGTTAATGTGCAGATCTTTTTCATTGTATTGTTTTTGGGGTTAGTAATTGAAATATTTGCTGTGTTCTGTTGGCCTTTCTTTACTGACAAATATCAAGTCCTTTCGCTAAGAGGTAAAAAAGAGGAGTGCCGGGGCACTCCTGTACAGTGCCTGCCGGTTAGAAGCAATACTTGTTTGCTTCGATCAGCCTCGCGGCAATTTTCCTGCGTGCTTCTGTCGTATTCAGCTCATCCGTTTTGGTAAAGCGTTTCAATCCCATCATCATCATGCGTCTTTCGTCTCCATCGGCGAAAGCGTTGAGCGCATTGCGGCCTGCTGTATGGATGCGTTGTGCGGCATCGAAGAGATATACTTTAGCCATATCTGTTTTTTCGCCTGCGGCGGCTTCGCCTTTTTCGGCTACCAACTTTTCGACCCGGAGCAATACAGATTCACTTACATAAAGCTCGATCAGCATATCGGCCAGGTACATGATCACTTCCTGTTCCTTGCTCAGCGATTGCATGAGTTTCTGCACCGCAGCACCGGCAGTCATCAGTATGGCTTTCTTAAAGCCGGAGATGTATTGGTGTTCTTTTGCAAAAAGGCCTTCGGCTGTTGCTCCGAAATCCGGGATGCTCATCAGTTCGGCAGCTACCTTCTGTGCAGGTCCCATAAGATCCAGCTCTCCTTTCATGGCCCGCTTCAGCATCATATCCACGGAAAGCATACGGTTGATTTCATTGGTACCTTCAAATATCCTGTTGATACGGGCATCGCGGTAAGAGCGATCCATAGGCGCTTCGGCGCTATAGCCCATACCGCCATAGATCTGTACCCCTTCGTCGGTTACATAATCGAGCACTTCGGAAGCATGCACTTTTATGATCGCCGCTTCGATCGCAAATTGTTCTGTGCCTTTCAGCTTGGCCTGGGCAGCGTCCATACCGCTTTCGATATAAGCCTTCGTGGCATCTTCAATATTCTGACTGGCACGGTAAGTAGCCGCTTCGGAAGCATAAGTCCTGATAGCTTGCTCTGCCAGCTTGTATTTGATAGCGCCGTATTTGGAAATGGGTCTTCCAAATTGCTCTCTTTCGTTGGCATAATTGATTGCTTTGCTGATCACTTCTTTCGAAGCGCCTAAGGCAGCGCCGCCCAGTTTGATGCGGCCCAGGTTCAGGATGTTCACGGCTATCTTAAAACCATTTTCCCGGGTGGAAAGCAGGTTTTCTACCGGTACTTTACAATCGTTGAAAAATACCTGGCGGGTAGAGCTTCCTTTGATACCCATTTTGTGTTCTTCCGCGTTAAGCGATAAGCCTTCAAAGCCTTTTTCAACGATAAAGGCACTCAGGTTTTTATCATCGTCTATCTTGGCAAATACGGTAAAGACATCGGCAAAGCCGCCATTGGTAATCCACATCTTTTGCCCGTTCAGGATATAATGTTTTCCATCGGACGATAAGGTGGCTTTGGTTTTACCGGAATTGGCATCGGAACCGGCGCCAGGCTCGGTAAGGCAATAGCAGCCTTTCCATTCGCCCGTAGCCAGCTTGCTGACATACTTCTTTTTCTGTTCTTCGTTACCGTAGTAAAGGATGGGCAAGGTACCGATACCGGTATGCGCCGATAAGGCTACGGCAAAAGAATGTCCAGCACCCAATATCTCGGTAGTGAGCATAGAGGTAACAAAGTCTTTGCCCACGCCATTGTATTCTTCGGGTACGCTCATCCCCAGCAGGCCCAGCTCACCGGCTTTATCCAGCAGGGAAGGCATCAGGCCTTCTTCCTGTTCGTCGATGCGGTTCAGGTTGGGGTCCACATTTTGTTTCAGGAAATCGCGGCACATCTCCGCGATCATGACCTGTTCTTCGTTCCAGTCTTCAGGAATAAAAATGTCCTGTGCCGGTGTGTCTTTGATCAAAAACTCTCCGCCTTTGATAGACTTAAGCTCCGAGGCCTGGGATTTAAGCGCATTAGTATCTGACATAATATTTATAGATTTTTTTTGTTTAGATTGAATAATTAACCGCAAAGCGTATTAAAGTTCATGAGCAATTAACCGCAAAGTACGCGGAGGTTTCGCAAAGAGCACAAAGCCATCAATTGACCAGAAAGCGCAGGGGTTTCGCAAAAAACTCAAAGCCTTGTATCTACAGACCATTGACCACACGCCTTATTCCTTCTTTCAAACGGGCTACATTAAAATTCATCAGTAAGCCTAACTTATAACCACCCAACTTTAAATAGGTCAGTGTTTGCGCCAGGTGAACATCGTTTAATGCTTCAACACTTTTCAATTCCAGCACAACTTTATTTTCAACAAGCAAGTCTATTCTATAGCCGCAGTCGAGTTTTACTTCTTCAAACATCAGCGGCATGGGCTTTTCCCGTTCCACGTACAAGCCAGATTGCTGCAGCTTATAAAATAAACAGGCTTTATAGGCACTCTCCAGCAGGCCTGGTCCCAGGGCCGAATGTACCTGTAATGCAATTCCAATAACCTTATTCGATAATTCATTTTCTATCATAGGACTATTTGCTTTGCGTTACTTAGCGCAATCCTCGGCGTCCTTTGCGGTTATTGGTATTGCTTCAATCGGTTACATCATTTCAAATATCCCTGCTGCTCCCTGCCCTGTGCCTACGCACATCGTTACCATGCCGTATTTCTGTTTGCGGCGCTTCAGCTCATTCAGTATCTGTACGGTCAGCTTGGTGCCGGTACAACCCAAAGGGTGACCTAAGGCTATAGCGCCGCCGTTCACGTTCACAATGTCGGGGTTGAGGCCCAGCTCCCTGATCACGGCCAGGGATTGGGAGGCAAAGGCTTCGTTCAGCTCGATAAGGTCGATATCCTCTTTCTTCATACCCGCCCGCTTAAGTGCTTTGGGTATGGCCTCTACCGGGCCTATGCCCATGATGTGCGGCGGCACCCCGGCCGAGGCATAGCTCACCATACGGGCTACAGGGGTCAGATTATTTTCCTTCAGGAACTTTTCACTCACCACCATTACAAAGGCAGCGCCATCGCTGGTCTGCGAGGAATTGCCCGCGGTAATACTGCCGCCATTGGCAAATACGGGCTTTAGCTTGCCCAACACTTCCAGGGAAGTATCGGCACGAGGGCCTTCGTCGGTATCGACTACGAATTCGCGGGTTTTCTTCTTGCCGCAGTTGGCGCCTATATAATTTTCGGTAACGGTAACCGGCACGATCTCGTCCTTGAACTTACCTTCCGCAATGGCCTTGATCGCTTTCTGATGTGAGAGGAAGGAGAACTGATCCTGGTCGGCACGGCTTACATTGTACTCCTTAGCTACCTGTTCGGCGGTAAGGCCCATGTTCCAGTAGTAATCGGGATGGGCAAGCGCAGTATCGGCATCGGGCACCACCCGCCAGCCGCCCATGGGGATAAGGCTCATGCTTTCGGAGCCACCGGCAATAATACAATCGGCCATACCGCTATGGATCTTGGCTGCTGCAATGGCAATGGTTTCCAGCCCCGAAGCACAATAGCGGTTAACCGTCATGGCCGATACTTTATCGGTATCAAAGCTCATGAGGGAAACGAAGCGGGCGAAGTTGAGGCCCTGTTCGGCTTCGGGCATGGCATTCCCTACGATAAGGTCGTCGACCTGTACCGCATTTACCTGCGGCACCGAAGCCATCAGGTGTTTGATCACATCGGCAGCGAGCACATCGGGGCGGGTAAAACGGAATCCACCACGGGTAGCTTTGCCTACGGCACTTCTAAAACCGGTTACGATATATGCGTTCATTTGTTTTTGTATTTTTCTCGCAGCGGCGTAGCGCCACAGCGTTTTAGATTATTAGTTACGTAATACCTTACCACCTGTAAGAATAGACTGTAATCTTTCCAGCGTTTTCTTTTCCATCGTCAGGCTCAGGAAGGCTTCGCGCTCGAGATCCAGCAGGTATTGTTCATTTACTTCCGTAGGTTGGGAAAGGTCGCCGCCGGCTAATACATAGCCCAGCTTCTGCGATATTTTTACGTCATGCTCGCTGATATAATTACCGGTAAGCATAGAGTTGGCGCCCAGGTAGGCTAAGCCCAGGGCGGTTTTACCCAGTACTTTAATGTCTTTTCGGTGGACAGGCTGCACATAGCCGGCATTGGCTAGCTCCAGGCATTCGGCCTTGGCTTCCGACAGCAGGCGGTTGCGCGACACCACTACTTTATCGTGCCCCTTACGCAGGTAACCCAGTTCAAAGGCTTCTTCGGCCGAGGTCGATACTTTGGCCTGGCCTATGGTAAGAAAGCGGTCGCGGTAGGTATTTAAAGCCACATCGCCTTCATGCAGGGAATCGGACAAACGTACGGCAAATTCTTTGGTGCCACCACCACCGGGTATCAGGCCTACGCCAAATTCCACCAGGCCTATATAGGCTTCGGCATGGGCCACCACCATATCGGCATGCAGGCACATCTCGCAGCTACCACCCAATGCCATATTGTGAGGCGCTACGACTACAGGGATCGCAGAATAACGGATACGCATAATGGTGTTCTGAAACTGGCGTATGGCGAAGTCGAGCTCGTCGTACTCCTGTTCTACGGCCATCATAAAGATCATGCCTACATTGGCGCCGGCACTGAAATTGGCGCCTTCGTTGGATATCACAAGGCCTTTATATTCTTTCTCAGCTATATCGATCGCTTTATTGATCCCTTCCAGCACTTCGCCGCCGATGCTGTTCATCTTGGTATGAAATTCCAGGTTGAGGATACCATCGCCAATATCGGTAAGGGTGGTACCGCTATTCTTCCATACGGTCTTGCTTTCCCTGATGTTTTCCAATAAGATGAACTCTTCGGTGCCCGGGATGATCTTGTAAGCTTTAGACGGGATATCGTAGTACAGGCGGTGACCGTTCTCTATCTTGTAAAAGGAGGTATTGCCGGCAGCGAGCATATCGTACACCCATTGCGCCGGTTTGTTGCCGGCTTCTTCCATCGCTTTCAGGGTAGCTTCCACTCCCAGGGCATCCCAGGTATCGAATGGTCCCAGCTCCCAGCCATAACCGGCTTTAATGGCATCGTCGATCTTGTACAGCTCATCCGATATTTCGGGAATACGGTTGCTGGAATAGGCAAACAAAGGGAACAAGGTAGCACGGTAAAAATCGCCGGCTTTATCTTTGGCAGCGATCAGCATGCGCAGGCGCTGCCGCAGGTCGTCGACAGGCTTGGTAGCTTCCAGGGCTGCGAATTTCACTTTCTGCGAAGGCCTGTACTCTAGGGTTTTCAGGTCGAGGGCATGGATCTCGCTTTTGCCGCCCTCTCCTTTTACTTTTTTAAAGAAGCCTTGCTCCGTCTTGCTGCCCAGCCATTTGTTCTCTATCATTTTGCTCACAAAGGCAGGCACTTTCAGCGATGCTTTGGCTTCATCGTCCGGCACATTCTCCACGAGGCTATTGGCTACCAATGCCAGCGTATCGATACCCACCACATCGGCGGTACGGAAAGTGGCCGACTTGGGACGGCCAACCACGGGACCGGTCAGCTTATCCACTTCTTCAACGGTCATGCCTGTTTTTTCGACATACTGCAGCAGGCTCATCATGCTGAATACCCCAATGCGGTTGCCGATAAAGGCAGGCGTATCTTTTGCCAGTACGGTGGTCTTGCCCAGGAATTTTTCCCCGTAGTGCATCAGGAAATCGATCACCTCTTTACCGGTATCTGCGGTGGGAATAATTTCCAGCAGCCTCAGGTAACGGGGCGGGTTAAAGAAGTGCGTACCGCAGAAATGTTTTTTAAAATCGTCGCTGCGTCCTTCCGACATAAGGTGTATGGGAATGCCCGATGTGTTGGACGTGATCAGGGTGCCGGGTTTGCGGTATTTTTCCACATTGGCAAATACCTGTTTCTTGATGTCCAGCCTTTCGATCACCACTTCTATTACCCAATCGCAGTCTTTGATCTTTGGCAGGTCGTCGTCGAAATTACCGGTGCTGATCCTTCGTGCAAAAGACTTGCTGTAGATGGGCGAAGGATTTGACTTGAGCGCAAAAGCCAGGGCATCGTTCACGATCTTATTCCTGGCCTTGGCATCCCCTTCGGCAGCATCCTTGGGGACAATGTCGAGCAGCAGCACTTCAAGTCCTATATTGGCAAAATGACAGGCGATACGGCTGCCCATTACCCCGGAACCCAGTACAGCTACTTTTTTGATTATACGATTCATTGAGATATCAGATTCTTAAATGTTAGATATTAGACTTTAGATGTTAGATAAAAGATGTTAGACTTTAGATACCAACGAATTGATATTGCATATTTACCCACTGCATATGTCTACTTATTTGCTGATCGCATTCCAGGCGGCTTCATGAAATTTTTGCTTGGCGCCCTTCTTGTTCAGGTCGGTTTTATGTGCCAAATGCAGTTTAATGATTGTGTTCATTGGTCCATGGATAAGGGCTAACAAAATAGCATCGGGAATGTTCCTGATGATGCCCTGTTTTTTTCCCTCCCGCATCATTTTATAGATCGGTAACAACAACATAAAGTTTTCATCCTGGTTTTCCTTGAACAGGAAAGGGGCATAGGTATATTGTTCGATAAAGCTGAAATTGTCGGGGCCCTGCAGGTAAAAATCGATAGCCAGGTCCATCATGTCAAAGAAATTATCCCTGACGGACTTGTCGTCACTGTAGCCTTCCAATACGCTTTGGTTAAATTCGTTGACGATCATTGCATATAAAGCGTTGATCAGGTCTTCCTTGCCTTTGAAATACAGATAAATGGTGCCTGCCGCCACTCCTGCTTCCTGGGCTATTTTTTTCATATTCAAATGGTAAAAGCCTTCACGATTTACCAGCTTCAATACACTTTTAAGAATAGCCTGTCTTTTATCCATAGAACAATATTAAGCAAAAAAATGAATGAACGTTCATTTTAAGGAAAAAAGAGTGAGTTGCTACTCACCGGGCTTTAACGGGCTTATAACGCAGTCCTGGCCTGTTTGCCTATGCAGCGGCTTCGATCCTATATGTGCATAACTTCTTAACGTTTGTTTTGATTTTTCCTTCCAGTATAAATATTTTCGCCCCTGATAACCCTATGTTTCCTGTTATACGTATACTATGAAACCACTTAACCTGCAGCAAGACCTGATCCGGGATTTCCAGGAGCAGAAGAAAACCGTTAATGAACAGGTAGCGCTGATCGACCCTATGGCCACTTCGCTCCGGAAGCCCGCCGCCAAACGTTTGTTCAACGCAGGGCTTATTGTGTTTATGGAAATCGTTGCCTGGCTGCTGCTGCTGGGTTGTATTGCCTTTACGATATTTGCCGACAAGCTGTATCCTTTCTATTATCTGAGCCAGATGGCGCACGACACGGCCTTGGGCGACCGGTACAAGGCTCATGATCTGAATTTACTGTATTGGTGTATTAAAGGGATCGGTATCTTTGCGGCCCTTTTGTTCCTTATCATTGCCCGTATGCTGGGCACCATAAGGCTTAAGAACAGTATCCTGCACGTGGCAGGCAGAAATATGAAGTTGCTGGTGGAACAATTATTGAAGCGTAAAGCTGCTATGGAAACGATGGAACAAAAGTATCCCATCGAGCTTCCCAACAGCGATGACGCCATCGTAATGCCGGTACAAAAGCCACATGACGATATTCTTTTATAACCGAAAAGTTTTATTACGCTAACCGATCCATATTTAATAACATTAAAAAAATGTCCTTCGAACAAATCCAGGAAACAGCTTCCTTTATCAGATCTAAAATTAAGAACGCCCCTGTTGCGGGGATCATCCTGGGCAGCGGCCTGGGCGACCTGGCCAAAGTAGTGGAAGCCGAAGTGGAGATCCCCTACAGCGAGATCCCCAACTTTCCCCACAGCACCGTGGAAGGACATGCCGGCAAATTGATCTTCGGTATGTTAAAGGGGCGCCAGGTAATGCTGATGGCCGGCCGGTTCCATTACTACGAAGGATATTCCATGCAGGAAATTACGTTCCCGGTAAGGGTAATGAAAGCACTGGGCGTGGAAACGTTATTTGTATCCAATGCTGCGGGCGGCATGAACCCGGCTTTTAAAGTCGGCGATATCATGTTCATCAAAGATCATATCAACCAATTCCCGGAACATCCCCTACGCGGCCAAAACGACGAACGCCTGGGTACCCGCTTCCCCGACATGAGCGAGCCTTATAACCTCGGTCTGCTGGCCAAAGCAAAGGACATTGCCCGGAAGCTCGAGATACCCGTACACGAGGGGGTTTACATCGGTCTCCAGGGACCTACTTTTGAAACCAGGGCCGAATACCACTGGCTGCATGTGATCGGGGGCGATGCCGTAGGCATGAGTACTGTACCCGAAGTAATCGTGGCTATTCATGGCGGCATGAAAGTGTTTGCCACCAGCATCATTACCGACCTGGGCATCCGCGACGAGCTTAACGTGATCACGCATGAAGAAGTGCTGCAGGCAGCCAATGCAGCGGCACCCAAACTTGCGGCCATCGTTTCGGAGCTGGTAGCAACCATCAACTGATAAAAAACCATTAAGGTGAAAAGAAGACAGGTATCGCCGTCTTCTTTTTTTATGCCTATGGGGGAATGATACAAATTAGCATTTTTTATCTTGCACCTCCCTGCAATTTATTATCTTAGCCCCGGTATGAACAAAAAAGCGGGTAAGCGGGTAAAACAGGTGGATCGCATACGGGCAATAGCAGTGACATTATTGCTCAGCTTATATTTTCTTTTGCCGGCGGTAACTTCTTTTGCCAAGGCTACGCTTTACGACGGGCGGGACGGGCTTAACAGTAACGATATCGTTGCCGTGGCCAAGGACAACAGGGGACTGATGTGGATCGGCACTTTCAAAGGTCTTAATATATATGACGGGTATACCTTTACCCGGCTGCCCGGGGTTTTATCCAACAAACACATCACAGCGCTCGCTTTTAACCCGGTAAAAGAAGAAATACTAGCCGGCACCGAGACAGGCCTGTACCGGATAAGCCTCGATCATATGAAAACAGTGCTGGAGTCCCCGGGACAAAAGGCGGAAACGATATGGTCGTCCCAAAGGGTCAATGCCATATTCGTATCGCCACAGGACAATACCGTTTTCGTATCCTTTGGCAATGGTTACCTGGCCCGGATAAATGAGAAACAGAGCCTGGAACTGGTTTGCCGGCTACCTGATGCCACCAAGGGCATCAAGTATATCGTATCCGACGATAAGGGCCTGCTGGTAAGCAATGGTAATATTTACCGTATCGACCTCAGCACGAAGCAGGCAACAGCAATGGTAGCGATCAACCATCTGGCGCCGGTAATTTCCCTTTTCCGTTCGGCGAATGCCCTCCTGATCAACAGCTTCGGCGCTCATACTTCGATGCTGGATATCCATAGCCTTTCCGATATTATGCCCCCGGCATTAAAGAAGAAAATGGAGAAGCAGCCCTATTCGGTTGTCCAGTCGACCCTAAAGGACAACCTGCTCTACCTGCTGGGCAACAACTACACCCTGAACATCATTAATATCCGCACCGGCGAGATCAACGAGGTTTCCAAAAAATACCCTGATGTATTCGAGGGCAAGGTGTACTACTCGCTGTTTATCGACGAGCATAATATTATCTGGATCGCTACTAACAAGGGGCTGATCAAGGTGGAAGACCGTCCGGTGCTTTTTACCAAAGAGCTGTATAACTTTACATCTCGGGTAAGCACCCGTAAGATGATCGAGGATGAAAACGGCGATATCTATGTATCTTCCTATACGGGGCTATGGCGCCTGCCCAGCCAGGGCCAGACCTGGGAAAACTATATCAGGAATCCGGAAGAAACTATACGGAACTACCCTTTGGCTGTTAAAGGTCCTGTTACACCCTTAGCGTTATGCCCCGAGCCGGGCTCCAATTACCTTTATGTAGGGTTTGATTCGGAACAATTGGTCCGTTTTGATAAAAAGAAGAAAATATTCGAATCGATCGATTATACCAGCGACCTTAAAGGCGGCAGTCTGGGCGGTATTTATTCCATCGTCAGCGACAAGAAAGATATCCTGTGGCTAGGTTGTGGTGCCGGCCTGGCCAGCTACGATCCTGCAACCAGCAAGCTGACCTTACACAAAAATGACGCTTTTGACATAGGCCCTACCCGGGTAAGGTATATAGCAACAGATGCCCGGGAAGCCAGGTTATATGTGGCTACCACAACCGGGTTGCATATCCTGGACTCCTCCGGGCTTGTTACCCGGCTGACCATCACCACCAAGCCTGCGCTCACCAGCAACGATATTCTTTTTGCGCAGCAGGACGAGGAAGGCTACCTGTGGCTGGGCACCAATGGCGGCGGTATCAATGTGGTTTCTCCCGACCTGAAAAACATCCAGTATATCCGGAAAAAGAACGGCCTCAGCAACGAGATCGTGTACAGCATCCTGTCCCAGGACCGGAATACGTTTTGGATCAGCACCTTCAACGGCCTCGACCGCTACCGTAAAGACCAGCAATCCTTCAGCAACTTTTTTGAAGAAGACGGCCTCAGTTCCAATGAATTTAACCAGAACTCCTTCCTGAAGACCAGTGAAGGAAAGATGTATTTCGGCAGCATCAATGGCATTACATCTTTCTTTCCCCGGCAATTCAGCAGCCCCGAGCCTTTTACGGTATTTGCTTCCGGCATTTCGCAATGGGACGATAAAACCCAAAGCCTGCAGCTTGTACGCGACAAGATCGACACCAACAATACCATTATCAAAAAGCCATCGGACCTGCTGCTCGAACTGCACTTTGGCTGCAGCGACTACTCCGACCCGCTACGCAATAGCTACAGCTACCGCATCAGGGAGATATCGGACAACTGGATAGCCCTGGAAGACAGGCATACCCTGAACCTGGGCGGTATTCCCTATGGTTATTATACCATCGAAGTGAAGGCCATCAACTCCCGGGGCGTATCATCGGCCAATGTACTTACCTTCCATGTGAAAGTGGTACAGCCCTTCTACAGGACCTGGTGGTTTTTTACCCTTATCCTCTTCGGCCTCGCCCTTATTTTTTATGCAGCCTACCAGATCAAATACCAGGGCTTCAAAAACATCCTACACCTACGTATGAAGATTGCCAGCAACCTGCACGATGAGGTAGGCAGCCTGCTGACACGCATCACGATGTTTTCCGACAACCTGAGGTACAGCAAGAACAGCGAAGAGCAACGCAATATCAAACTGGAGAAGATAGCGGTATTGAGCCGCGATGCTATTGCTTCGATGAGCGATGTATTATGGGCTATAGACTCCCGCAACGATTTTGCCGGGAACCTGCTGGACAGGATGCGGGAACATGCCGAAGAAATGCTCTTTCCTTTGGGAATAGATGTTAACTTTGTATTATCAGGTACCGATCTCACGCAACCGATCACTTCGGATACGCGCGGCGAGATTTACCTGATATTTAAAGAGGCCGTTCACAATATTGCCAAGCATAGTGAAGCCACCAAAGTCGATATTATTTACCAGATCAGCGACAGGAACTTCCTGTTACGCGTTACCAACAATAAGGCTTCGGGCACGATCAACGAACAATCGACAGGGCAGGGATTAAGCAATATGAAGATGAGGGCTGCTAAAGTAGGCGCCCGGATCAATGTAGAGATCAAAGACGACCTCTTTACCGTAGAGATCAGTAACTAAAGGACAAGGCTGTAAAAAAAGCAAACATGGAAGACAAAAAGATAAATATTGCCATTATTGAAGATGTTGAGGATATCCGTACCAACCTCAAGGAATACCTGGAAAGCATGGAAGATGTGGAAAGCGTATTGGCCGCAGGCAGTATGGAAGAGTTTTTTGAAAAAGGCAATATCAAAAACCCACCCGATGTGGTACTCAACGACATAGGCCTGCCGGGTATGAATGGTATCGAAGGCATAAAAATGATCCGTTCCCTTTTCCCCGATACCGATATTATCATGCTCACGGTTTTCAGCGACAGCGATAAGATCTTCCAGTCTATTTGTGCAGGCGCCACCGGCTATGCTTTAAAAGGTACGCCCATGCCCGAAATCTACAAAGCTATCCAGGAAATCAAAGCAGGTGGCAGCTATATGTCTCCTTCGATTGCCCGTAAAGTAATGAACTACTTTATCCCTGAAAAGAAATACAAGACGGAAGGACTTACCCCTAAAGAAAAGCAGATAGTAGAGGCGCTCACCGAGGGCCTGAGCTATAAGCTGATTGCCGATAAGCTGGGCATGTCCATGGACACCGTGCGGTTCCATATCAAAAATATCTACCGCAAGCTGCATGTAAACAGCAAGGCCGAAGTTATCAGCAAGGCATACAGGGGCGAAATTTAATCCCGCTTACAGGTACACGTCGAGCAGGCCTTCCGGCAGATCCACATGGATCGTTTTGGTAGCGCCGTCAACTTTCACAATAGTTGCTTCCACCAGCGGAACCAACACTTCTTTGCCCTTATATTGCAGGGAGGCCAGGACTTGTCCCGGTGTTTCGAAAATGTCTTCTATTTTCCCCAGCAAGCCCGATGTCTTATCGGAGATCATGAATCCCACCATAGTACCGGAAATAGCCTTGGGTTTCAATTGGGCAAATACGGCTTCTTCCAGGTAAACACTTTTGCCGCTTAGGGTCCTTGCCTGCTCTACCGAATCGATCTCGTCCAGCTTCACCAGCACTTCGTCGGCGGCGATCACTTTTCGCTCCTCAATAAAATAAGGAATATAGCTTTCCCTTTGTACTTCCACGAAGATATGGGGCAGCTTGCTCCATATGCCCTTATCTTCCAGGCTGTGCCGCAGCACCAGCTTCCCGTCAAGACCGTGGGTTGTTGCCAGTTTTCCTATATATTGATATGCCATGGTATAAATTCCCCGTTTGAGGCGGCAAAGATAACCTGCTCTATTTGTTAAAACTTCAGCAGGAGCTTATGGATAGTGTCATTTTCTTTGCCATGACGCTAAAAAATGCTTCTTTTACAGTCGAATTGCATGTTTGATGCCAATAAAAGGCTTGAATATCACCTATTTAATTGCATTATGTCGAGGTCTGTAAAAATATTGTGGCGCATCTTCCTGGGAGGATTGCTCCTTTTTATCCTGCTCATTACCAGTATAAGCCTTGGATGGCTGGGTTATATGCCTTCCATGAAAGAATTGGAAAACCCGGAAAGTGCCGTTGCATCCGAAGTGTATGCTTCCGATGGCAGCCTTTTGGGTAAATATTATATCAAGAACCGTTCCAACTCCAAGTATTCCGAAATTTCCCCCAATGTATTCAATGCCCTGATCGCTACGGAAGACGAGCGCTTTGCCGACCATTCGGGTATCGATGGGGTTGCGGTAATGCGGGCAGTTGTGTTCATGGGCAGTAAAGGCGGGGGTAGTACCATTACCCAGCAATTGGCATTGAACCTGTTTAACGACAACAGGGCATCGAATAAACTGGTCCGCATTCTCCAGAAAATGAAAGAATGGGTAGTGGCCGTGAAGCTGGAAAAAAACCTGACCAAGAATGAGATCATCACCCTGTACCTGAATACGGTTCCTTTTGGCGACAATACTTACGGGATCAAAAATGCCGCGCTTACTTTTTTCAGTAAAACACCCGACAAACTGAGCCTGGAAGAAGCGGCGGTACTGATCGGTATGCTCAAAGGCAATACCATCTACAACCCGCGCCGCAATCCCGAAAAAGCCCTGTCCCGGCGCAATACCGTAATCGACCAGATGGAAAAATACGGGTACATCAATGCAGCCACGGCTTCGGAGGCCAAGCAGCAACCCTTGAAGCTTACTTACCAGCGCCTCGATAACCACGAAGGCCCCGCCCCCTACTTCCGCCAGGTGGTAGAGCAGGAGATCAAGAAATGGTGTAAATCGCACGAGAAAGAAGGCGGCGATAATTATGATATTTACAAAGACGGTCTGAAAATATACACCTCTATCGATCCCCGGATGCAGCGCTACGCCGAAGATGCCGTAGCCCAGCATATGAAAGACCTCCAGGTAGCTTTCGCCGCACAGCCGCAGATCAAGAACGGCACCGTATGGGCCAAAGGCAAACCTAAAGAAGCGCTCAAAAGCATGATACAGCGTTCGGACCGCTACCTGGCCCTTAAGGAAGACGGGATGTCGGAGACCGATATCATGAAAGAATTCAACAAACCGACCAGGATGCGGGTATTTACCTGGGAAACCAAGGACCATATGAAAGACACTACGCTTTCACCCCTGGATTCCATTAAATACATGCGCGCTTTCCTCTCGGCCGGCTTTATGGCCATGGACCCTTATACCGGCGAGGTAAAAGCCTGGGTAGGCGGTATCGATCATGAGTATTTCCAGTATGACCACGTGAATATAGGCACCAAGCGCCAGGTGGGTTCTACCATTAAGCCATTGCTGTACACCCTGGCTGTAGACAACGGTTACTCTCCCTGCAGCTCGGTAAGCACCGCACCACAGGTATTTGCAGGCCAGTCCAAACCTTATAATGCCGGTGGCGCCAAGTATGGATCTATGTCGATGAAATCGGCACTCGCCCTTTCGGTCAACAACGCTTCGTTATACCTGCTTAACCAGGTCAGCATCAATTCCTTTATCGACTTTGCCCATAAATGCGGCATCAGCAGCAATATCGAGCAGGTACCTTCCATCGCCCTGGGCGTATCGGATATATCTCTGTATGAAATGCTTTGGGCTTATACTATGTTCCCCAACAGGGGCATCAACACACAGCCGATCTTCATCACCAAAATAGAAGATAAGAACGGCAACCCCCTGCAGAGCTTTGTACCGGAGCAAAAAGAGATCATCAATGCACAAACCGCCTACAAGATGGTGCTCATGATGAAAGGTGTTACGGAGATCGGTACGGCCAAAAGGCTGCGTTACCGTTACGGCCTCAGCGGTGAAATGGCCGGTAAAACAGGGACCACCAATAACCAGGCCGATGCCTGGTTCATAGGCTATACACCGCAATTGCTGGCAGGCGCCTGGGTAGGCTGCGACGACCGTTTCCTACGGTTCAGCAGTACAGGCCAGGGCCAGGGTGCAGCAGCAGCGCTGCCTATCTGGGCCTATTTCTTTAAAAAGGTACTGGCCGACAGTAAAACCGGCATTACCTCGACAGCCAAATTCGTAGAACCGAAAGACTTTAACAACTGCGGCGACCTGGGCGCCACGGGCGGCCAGTACTACGGCGATCCCGGCTCGGGAGGCGTAGACAGTACGGGCAAGCCTATAGACCCCACACAGGATACCTCGGAACCCATAGAAGAGATACCCACTACCGAATGGAACTAACATAAAAATGGAACTAACATAAAAAAGCTGCAGATCATGCAGCTTTTTTTATTGCTCCTACCCTGCTTGTTTTAACAAAATCACAGGGTATAAAATGGCTAATTTCGCATAGGAACATCTGGAAAAATTACATATAGAATATTAGTTAGCATTTCCAGTTGATACCAACCGAGAACCAACCAACAAATTGATGAGAATTACCGTTTCTTTATTATGTCTTATGACATCAGGCTTTTTGTTCCCCTTAACAGCCCGGGCACAGATCGTCAACACCATTGACAACCCGATAGGCAATACCGCTGTAAAGGTTGAAAAATTAATATGGACTAAACCCACACCCAGTAGCCCTGTTACCATAAGTTTTGTGGTAAAGAACAATACCCCCAAAGGAGAGATCAACACTGTTCAGTTTATGCTTGTGGCCCGGAATAAGAACAATGTCATATTGCAGAACGATGGCGCCACCTTACGCAAATTGTCCGGCAATACTACGATCCTCCCCGGCGAGACCGGAACTGTATCTTTTGATAAGGCCTTTACGGTAGATCAAATCGATAGTATAGAACTCAAACAGGTTATTGTCCAGTTTACCAACGGCTCCCTGGAAATCCTAAAAAACTAGCATCTCGGCACAGCATAAGCCTGGTACGTAAGACCGACGACAATGGCTTAAAAAGCCTCAAGCCTGTCACAGGGAACGAAGTCGCAATGTGACAGGCTTGAATACCATTTTCAGAACGTTTATTCCCTATTATGGTTTGAAGATGCTTTCATCCTTGATCGTGTTCTCTTCGATCTTGGAAAGGGTAAAAGTACCCGCATCACCCGAATCTTCTTTCATGGCCATAACAACACCGGAAGGCAGCTTGCTGTGATTGCTGTACTTCGTGGTAACTTCCATTTTTTGTCCCATGATATCGGCTTTCTCCACAACCCGCACCAGGTAAAAAGTAGCGGCGTCTACATAATAGGTATGTTCTTCCTTATCGGCTCCGGTAGCTTTAAGCTTAAACGCAGGTTTGCCATCGATATCTTCTTTGCCCACCAGTTCGATCGTATATTTCTTGGCATCGGCCTCCATCAGCTTATCCTGGAAATCCAGGTTATCGGCAATATCTTTCAGTTGATCCGCTGGCATAGGCTGTGGTGTTTTCTGGCCCTGTACCGGAAGAAAAGTCCAGCCTGCCGAAGGCGTAAGGATAACATAATTAAGAGCACCCATTATGGTGAATTCCTGACGCATGCCTTTACCCTTCAATATGGTAATGGTCGTAGGCATTTCCATGCCCTGCATCATACTGGTACCTTCTTTTTTAAGAGAGGTTATTTTGCTCCATTTTTCCGTACCGCCTATAGCTTCATTGTGTTTTTTGACGATCTCTTTGGCATCCTGGGCAAAAGAAGAGAATGCCGCCAGGACAAAGGCCCCGGTAAACAGGGCGGTTGTTGTTTTTTTCATATTTTGTTTGGAATAAATAAAACGCTAAAATAAAGGATTCCGGACGGATAAATATCGCCCTACTGTTAATATTTGCAAACATAAGGCCCTTTTATTCCTGTATTGCTTGTCCAAACATGCCTGCCAGGTACAAAATCTATTCAATATAACATTGGTAGGTAACACCCAGGGAAGACTGTTTCTGGTTACACTCGTCTTCTGCCCTGTTTTTAGTCTTTTCCCGTACAGAGTATCTTTGCACCTCCTGTCCGTTTACTTTACAAACGCAGTCGTAATCCTTATTGCAGGCGCTGAACAGGAAACCTCCCGTGACCGCTGCTACGGTCAGCATAATCCATCTATTCTTTTTCATATGGTTGTGTTTTTGTTAGCGAATACAGTACCAACAAGGGCCGCTCTCATTTGTTCCTGCCAAAACGATAAAGAATCCCTAACCATATGTTAGGCTTACAGATCATGATCCCGTTCTTCCAGCAGCCCGATGCTTCTCCCATGCGCAATAGCCTCGGAACTATGGCTGAAAAGGCAGACCCTGGTTTTGAGGGAGGATAATAGTTCGGCGGTTGCCTGAGAGCGGGTAAGGCGCACATCCCTTATATATACCGCATAAATCTGTTCGGGATGTTTTTCCACGATAGCCTTATAAAGGGCCGGGTCCTGCTGCGAATTATCGCCCAGCAATACGAACTGCTGCTTGGGGAAGGCCTGCAATATTCTTGAAATACGGATCAGCTTACCGGAATGGTTGGTATTGCCGCTTTGAAACAATTGAAACCAGCGCTTTACCTGGTTCAGCAAAAAAATGCCGGAGGGCAGGTTATTGTGTCCGAAGATCCGGATCAGGTAATCATAAAGGTTCCATTCGCTGCTCGAAACATAAAACATAGGATTGGGCATATCGGCCGTGGTATGGGCCAGGGAGAGCAACTGGTAATGGGTTACCGTTTCCTGGAAAACACGCCTCCGCTCGGGATTATGCAGCAGCAGTTCGTACAACCGGCGGAAAACCGTAGCCGAGTAGGATTTCATAATAGTATCGTCGATATCGGAGATAAAGGCAAACTGGGTAATATGCGGCACCCATACACTTCCCACTGCCTGCACCATACCTTCCTCTGTATCGCAGTTTACAATTACCTGGTGTGTCCCTGCTGCCAGTTCCCCTGACGGCGACCATTCGAAACGGAAAAATCCGTCGTACTCGCTATGCCCTTCCATCACCTGGTCCCGGAACTGCAAGCTGAGCGCTGCATAAGGCACCGGCCGAACGATAAACAACCGGACCAACTGCAGCAGATTGGACAATAAACCATTGCTGCCCGAATGGAATAGCCGGGGTTCTTTACGAAATACGTGTCCGTACATAACCAGGTTACCGCTATGTCCATAGCCCTGGTAAACTTTTATGAAGGGTTTTCGTTTTAACCTGGATATATTTCCCTGTTTCAAAAGCGGTCTATTTTGAGGATAAAATGCATACAACAACACCCAGACTGAAATTTTTGTTTGTTATTAATCCCGGCTCGGGGAGTAATAACGTCGATTTCGAAAAAGTACTAGACCAGTTCTTTGCCGTCCACCCGGAAATAACGGTTAAAAAGCATGTATTAGGCCACCCTGTAAATTGCGATGCATTAAAGGCGGAGATCCTGGCCCTGGCACCCGACCGCGTAGTGGCCGTAGGTGGCGATGGTACACTGAAAATGGTAGCAGAACTACTTTTAGATACACCCATCCCTTTGGGCATTATACCCGCCGGATCGGCCAATGGCATGGCCAGGGAGCTCAACATCCCTATTGACCCGGAACAGGCCCTCCACCTCGTCCTCACCGGTATGCCACAACGAATACACCTGCTGAGAGTAAACAATGAGCTTTGCATCCACCTCAGCGATATAGGCTTCAATGCCTATGTGGTCAAAACCTTCGCTGCCCTCCCCCACCGGGGCATGTGGGGTTATATCAAGGCGGCATGGCATGTGCTTTGGCGGCATTACCGTATGAAAGCCGTATTCAGCATCAATGGCCGCACCGTAGAGCGGGAAGCCGTAATGATCGTTATCGCCAATGCCACCAGCTATGGCACCGGTATCCGTATCAACCCGGAAGGTAAGCTGGACGATGAGCTGTTTGAAGTGATCATCATCAGGAAAATATCCCTGGCAGAGCTGTTTAAAATGGCTTTTACCAAAAGACCCTTTAATCCGAAGAAAACAGAGCTATTCCAAACCGGCTCGCTCCTCGTAAAATCCCGAAAGAAAGCCCACTTCCAGGTGGACGGCGAATACCTGGGCAAGGTAAACGAGGTAAAAGCAAGCATCATGCCCGCAGCCCTTTCCGTTATTTACACACCATTATAGCCGCCGCCAACAGGTCCCGGCATCCCGGTAGTTTAATTACCAGGAATTAAATCTTTAAAAATACTATAGCTATATTTGCAGCCAATTTCAAAAAGCAGGCAGGCAATAATAAGCATATCAGTCCGTTTTGATACCGATATTGGAGCGGACTGAAACAGCGGCATAAACCTATCTTATAGTATTTCATCAATCTTCATGAAGCCCTTGAATAAAATAAAGTCCCTGTTACTGGATCACAGGACGATCCTGTTCCTGTATATGGCCATAACCCTGGTTTCCTGTATCCAGCTTATTACTATAGATCAGAACAACAACTTTTATATTTTCCGTTCTTCCAGCTATCATTTGCTCAAAGGCCTTCCTTTGTACATCGCTTATCCCAAAGAGTATTTCGACTTCTTTTACTATAACCCGGTGTTTCCCGTGCTGTTCATTCCCTTTGCCCTGTTGCCGCTGTACCCGGGCCTGGTAGTATGGCTGGTGGCTACGGCAGCTTGCTGTTATTTTGTTTTCCGGAAGCTGCCTTTTCCCGAAAACGGCGTGAAAGCTTTTCTGCTGCTGCTGCTTTTCGACCTGCACAACAACCTCGATCATACCCAGACCAATCCCTTTGTCCTTTCCTTTATGCTGCTGGTATGGATATTGATGGAAAAAGAAAAGCTGTTCTGGGCCTCGTTATTTATCGTACTCAGCTTTTTGATCAAGGGCTATGGGGGTATTATCTGTTTGCTTTGTCTCTATTACCGGAATTGGTACAAAATGATATTCTACGGTTTGTTCTGGATGATAGCCTTTCATGTTTTATTGTTATTGTTTATTTCGCCGCAAACGGCATTGCTGTATTATACCGACTGGTTTACCGTAATATCGGGCGATGGCATTATGGAAAGCTATTCCATCTATGGTATCCTTAAAAATATGCACGAGCTGCTCCCCGAGAAATTTGTCCTGATCACCGCTTTGCTTACCCTCGCTGCTTTTATGATCATGCAAATGGCCAATAAGCAAAGAGAAAAAAGCCATATCGTTGCCTTTCTCATGATCTGGGTTATTGTGTTCAACCGGGCATCCGAATCGGCTACCTACATCATTGCCATGGCAGGCTGTAGTATCTGGTACCTCAGCCGTCCCAGGACTATGGCTTCCTCAATACTGTTCTGGGTGACCATATGTGTATCCACATTGATCCCCACCGATATTTCCAAAGCATTTGACGACTTCAGGTACCATTACTACCTCAAATGCGTCCTCAGCATGCTGGTGATGGCCGATATCCTGATCTATACCGCAGGTTCATTGCGTAAGAACAAGCTTAAACTTAAACCTGCCGGCGCATGATCCTAGACCTCGTGATCCCGTTTTACAACCCAAAGCAGGGTTGGGAAGAAAAGTTTGTCAGGCGGTTTAACCGCCTCGTAGAAGAGCATTTCGACGGCAACAGCGACGCGATCCATGTGATCGTCGTCAATGACGGCTCGCGCAACCGTTTTACCGAAAAAGAGATTGCTTTCCTGGAAGAAAAAATACCGCATGTCAAGGTGATCTGCTACCCCGACAACAAAGGCAAAGGACACGCCTTGCGTACAGGCGTTGCCGCTTCCCTCACCGGTTACTGCATTTACTCCGACAATGATTTTCCTTTTGGAACTGCTGTGATACGGGAGATGTACGATGCCCTGCAGCAGGGTGTGGATATAGTAACCGGCTGCCGCACGCACGGCAACTATTTCACCCACCTGCCTTTTAAGCGGAGGGTAGTTTCCAAAGGACTGGCCTTCGTGAATAAATATATATTGAAGCTCCCGGTTACCGATACACAGGCCGGCATCAAAGGATTTAACCGCCTGGGCAAAACCCTCTTCCTGAAAACCACCACCGAAAGATTCCTCTTCGATATGGAGTTCCTGCTGCTGGCTGGAAGAGTAGCCGATATACGTATCAGGGAAGTTGATGTAAACATTGTGGAAGGGATCAAAATGACGGATTTCAGCGGGAAAATTCTCCGGCAGGAGTTCCGCAACCTCATCAGGATCATTTTAAAAAAGAAACATGAAAAGCAATCCAGGAAAGATATTATTTAGCATAGACCTGGAAGAATTTGATATTCCCGAGGAGTATGGTCAGTTGTTGCCTTTGTCCACCAAGCTGGAAGTAAGCCTGCAAGGCATGAAAGCGTTGGAAGCGCTTATGGATAAGCAAGGCATCACCTGCACCTTGTTCACAACGGCTTTCTGGGCGCAGCAGCACCCGGAATATGTACATGCCCTCGCCCAAAAGCACGAGATCGCATCGCATACTTTTTACCACAATAAATTTGCCCCCGAAGACCTTGTTACCTCAAGACAAGTGTTGTCCTCCATAACCGGAAAGAAAATATCCGGGTTACGCATGCCGCTTATGCAGGACATCGATACCCAGGCCGTATCGGATGCCGGCTATACCTACGATTCGTCCCTGCACCCTACCTGGTTACCCGGCCGGTATAATCATTTCAGGGCAACACCTACTTTGCACCGGGTCAAAGACCTCTGGATATTGCCTGCCAGCGTAACCCCGGTGCTGCGTATCCCCGTGTTCTGGCTGGTGCTCAAAAATTTCCCTTTTGCCCTGTATAAAAAACTTTGCCGGAGTATACTGGACAAGAACGGGTACATCGTGCTTTACGTGCATCCCTGGGAATTTACCGACCTCAGCACCTACCCGCTGCCGGCCCTTATTAAACGCAGAGATGGTACAAGACTATTGGAAAGGCTCGACCAGCTATTTACGTTCTTCAAAGAAGAAGGTCATAGCTTTGTTACCCACGAAAGCCTGGTAAGCGGGCAAATGCAGCCGGTAGTCTATTAACCCTTCCCAAAACTTTCTTTTGGATCCGGCATTACTCCCTGGCTATTGCCCGGTATCAACCCCATCAAAAACAAAACAGGACTTCAACTGTTTATTCACAAACATGCGTACAATGAAAAAGACAAGCCCCGGCAGGAAATGGCTCCTTTTCCTGCTTCTGTTCTTAAGCTGTGGCATACAATATGGCTATGCCGGTTCGCTGGAAGATGATATCCTTAAATACACCAACGAATACCGGCGTTCACAGGGCAAGGCCGCTTTGCAAACCGATGCCGCAGCCGCAACGCAGGCCGCGCTGCACAGCCGTAATATGGCCAAAGGCAAAACAGGATTTGGTCACGATGGCTTCCAGGAAAGGGTCGATGCCGTATCCCGCAAATCGGGTCCCGTATCGGCAGCTGCCGAAAATGTGGCTTATGGCCAGCTGGATGCCGAACAAGTAGTCAAGGGCTGGATCAAAAGTAAGATGCACCGCAAAAATATGCTGGGCAATTACAACAGGATCGGCATCGGTACGGCCAGAAGCAGGGACGGCACCCTTTATTTTACCCAATTGTTCGTTAAGATATAAAATGCGCACAGCAGGCAACAGGACTGCCGGTCACATGTTCCTTTCCGCTATCTTTGGGGCTTGATCTTTAATTATAAAATCATCCCCGATGAAGCACACATTTTTATACACGGCTGCTTTGTGTAGCCTGCTGGCCACCGGCTGCGGCAGCAATACCGGTACTACAGAAAATAATAAAGAACAACAGGAAGCGCAGGCTTTTATCGATAGCTACACCACCAAGTATGTAGCCTTGTACACCAGCGCATCCGAAGCCCACTGGAAAGCCAATATCGAGATCAAGCCGGGCGACAGCACCAATTCCCTCGCCGAACAGAAGGCAGATGAGCTTACTGCCGCCTTTACCGGCAGCACGGAAAACATAGAACAGGCCAGGAAATTTCTCGCCGTCAAAGATAAGCTCACCCCCATACAGGTAAAAGAGCTGGAACATATCCTCTACTTCGCCGCCAATAATCCGCAGACCATAGCGGATGTAGTAAAGCAGCGCATCAAAGCCGAGAGCGAGCAAACCCAGAAGCTGTACGGCTTTCAATATATGCTGGGCGGCAAAAAAGTATCGACCAACAACATCGACGATATCTTAAAATCGGAAACGGACCTGAACAAACGCCTGGCTGCCTGGGAAGCCAGCAAAGAAGTAGGTAAAACACTCAAAAGCGGCCTGGTCAACCTGCGTGACCTCCGCAACAAAACCGTGCAGGCCCTGGGCTATAAAGATTTCTTCGCTTACCAGGTATCCGATTATGGCATGGGCTCCGACGAGATGATGAAGACTATGGACAAGCTCATGGCCGACCTTTGGCCGTTGTACCGCGAGCTGCATACTTATATGCGCTACGAGCTGGCAAAAAAATACAAGGTTGCCTCAGTACCCGACTATATCCCGGCCCATTGGCTCAGCAACCGCTGGGGCCAGGATTGGAGCGGTGTCGTTACCGTAAAAGGGCTTAACCTGGACAGCGTGCTCGGTAAAAAAACACCGGAATGGATCGTGAAGGAAGGAGAGAAACTCTACGTCAGCCTGGGCTTCCCCAGCCTGCCCGAAACCTTCTGGCAAAAATCCAGTCTATATCCTTACCCTGCCGATTCGGCCATCAAAAAGAACAACCATGCTTCGGCCTGGCACATGAACCTGGATAAAGATGTACGCAGCCTGATGAGCGTGGAACCCAATTCGGAATGGTTCGAAACGGCCAACCACGAGCTCGGGCATATCTATTACTACTTGTCCTACAGCAATCCTTCGGTGCCTATGCTCCTGCGCGAAGGCGCCAACAGGGCTTACCATGAAGCCGTAGGCAGCATGATGGGATTGGCCGCCATGCAGAAACCCTACCTCATAGGCCGTGGCCTTATTGATGCACAGGTACCTACCGACAGCGTACAATCCTTATTGAAAGAAGCCATGAATACGGTGGTCTTTATTTTCTTTTCTTCCGGTACCATGAGCAATTTCGAAAAGGAAATGTACAGCAACAACCTGCCGGCCGATCAATTCAACAAACGCTGGTGGGAGCTGGCAAAAAAATACCAGGGCATCGTGCCGCCATCCGAGCGTGGCGAGGCCTTCTGCGATGCCGCCACCAAAACACATATCAATGACGATCCGGCGCAATACTACGATTATGCCTTGTCGTATGTGATCCTGTACCAGTTGCACAACCATATTGCCAAAAACATATTAAAGCAAGACCCCAGGGCTACCAATTATTTCGGCAACAAAGCGATCGGTACTTTCCTGAAAAAGATATTGGAAACCGGTTCTTCCAAAGATTGGCGCGAAGTGCTGAAAGCCTCTACCGGAGACGATCTTAATGGCAAAGCCATGCTGGATTATTTTACACCCCTGGTTTCCTGGCTGAAACAACAGAATACAGGAAGGAAATACACGCTCCCCGAAGCGATGTAAGCATTCTCCGGCTCTTTCCATAGACAACCCCTGTGCCCTTTACGGACACAGGGGTTGTTTTAGTCGCTAAGTATCCCTGCTCAAAACTGCTCCAGGTAATACGCTGCGGGACATACCTGAAGGCTCCCTTGAGTAGGCAGCATATTTTGCCATATCCAGTTATAATGGGCGATCACCTGCACTGCTGCTAAGCCGGGCCTGTCGGCCGTAGTATGCCCATCGGCGATCACCGTAATGTGATAATCCTTTCCCAGCGCAGCTTTTATCGTGGCATCCACGCAAAAGTCGGTGGCACAGCCTGTGACTACCAGATCCTGAATATCCTGCTTTTCCAGGAACGATCCCAGGTCGGAACGGTAAAAGCAATCGTTGGCCGTTTTACCCAGGGAAGTATCTGTATCCTTTACCACCTGCAGCCCCGGCAATAGATCCCATTCGGTGGTAAAAGGTATAAAATCGCCCTGGGCGCTGCCATCGTGCTGGATAAAGACCACGGCATCGCCATTGCTCCTGAAAGTCGCTGCCAGCTTGTTGATCCGGGCAACCACACCTTCAGCATCGAATCTCGGTGTAGCCTTTGTAAACGAACCTTGTTGCATATCGATCACCAGCAATGCTTTCATAAAATGAATTTGATCCTTAAATGTAAAGAAAACCGGCGGACGGAATCATTATCGGCGTCCTCGATAGCGGTATTTAAATATCATTTTGCAGATTATACCAATTGGTATAATTTTGTCCCGTAATCCAGGAACAATGACCAAGGCAGATAAAACAAAACAGTTCATCGTCGAGCAGACCGCTTCTCTCTTCAACAAGAAGGGCTATGCAGGTACCTCGCTGACGGATATTACTGCCGCTACCGGTCTTACCAAAGGAAGCATCTATGGCAATTTCGGGGGAAAGGATGAAGTAGCCCTGGCTGTATTCGATTACAATATCAACCGGGTGAGGGATATTATCCGCACCGAAATGAGCAAACACAGCACCATACGCGAAAAGCTGCTCGTATATGTAGATGTTTATATGAATGTGCAGCAATATCCCTTCCCTGCAGGTGGCTGTCCCATGCAAAATACCGCTATCGAGGCCGATGATACTCATCCCCGGCTCAAGCAAAAAGCAAGAGAAGCTATCCTGTACTGGAAAAACAGCATTATACAATTGATCGAAAAAGGGATTGCCCGTAAGGAAATCATCGCTACAATAAATCCTGAACAAGTGGCGCTTACCCTCATGGCTACTATCGAAGGCATGACGATGATCGCCAACCTCACCCGCAAACCGGAATACCGGAAAATGATTATGAAATCCGTCGAAAAAATGATAGAAGAGCTCTTCTGATATTTTTTTGATCTAAAATATACCGATCGGTATAAAATATGAAAGAAGTCTTTTTAATCGATTACCAGCGAACCCCGGTAGGCAAATACGGCGGCCTATTGAGCGGTATACGTCCCGACGACCTGGCTGCAGCCACCATACAAGCGCTGCTCGGGAACAACCTGCAACTGGACGGCGCCCTCATCGATGAAGTGATTTTTGGCTGCGCTAACCAATCGGGCGAAGACAACCGCAACATCGCCCGCTTTGCATCCTTGCGGGCGGGACTGCCCGTGGAAGTACCGGCTTATACCGTAAACCGACTATGCGCTTCGGGTATGCAGTCGATCATGAACGGCTTTAGCCAGATCGGTACCGGCCTTGCCGATATCGTGCTGGCTGGCGGCGTAGAAAGCATGAGCCGCGCGCCTTATGTCATTCCAAAAGCCACCAGACCTTTCGACAGGAACCTGGAAATGGCGGACACTACCCTCGGCGCTCGTTTTTATAACCCCGAGATCGCCAAAACATATGCCCCGATCTCCATGGGCGAAACCGCCGAAAATGTAGCCGAACACTGGCACATCAGCCGCGAAGACCAGGACCTGTTTGCTTTGCAATCACATCAGAAGTACCTGCTGGCGCAGGAACAAGGCAAGTTCGCAGTGGAGCTTATCGACTTGCCTGGTATCGTCTACAAAAGCGAAACGGCCCCAAGGGATGAAGGCGTACGTGCCGATACTTCCCTGGAAAAGCTGGCCGCTTTGAAGACCATTTTCAGGGAAAACGGAACGGTAACGGCAGGTAATGCCAGTGGTCTTAACGATGGAGCCAGTGCGATGCTGCTGGCTTCGGAGGCGGCCGTAACAGTACACCATTTTACCCCAATAGCCAGGATCATCTCCGCCAGCTCGGCAGGCGTAAATCCCGATATTATGGGCACCGGACCGGTACCGGCCGTTTTGAAATTATTAAAGCAAACGGGGCTGCGTATCGAAGACATCGACCTTTTCGAGATCAACGAAGCCTATGCAGCACAGGTATTGTACTGCGCCCATGAATTGAAGATCGATCCTGCAAAGCTGAACGTCAACGGCGGCGCTATCGCTATAGGCCATCCGCTGGGCAGCTCCGGCAACAGGATCACCGGTCATCTTGCCCTGGAGCTTAAAAGAAGAAAAGCAAAATACGGTATCGCGGCCATGTGCGTAGGCGTAGGCCAGGGTACCGCCATCCTCATCGAAAACTTAACCGCTTAATTATAATGAAAGAAGTATTCATAGTATCCGCAAAACGCACACCCATCGGTGGACTAATGGGCAGCCTTTCCTCTTTTAACGCAACGCAATTGGGCGCTATCGCCCTTAGCGAAGCTTACCAGGCCGCAGGCATCGACCCTGCATTGGTCGACGAGGTATATATGGGCAATGTACTGTCGGCCAACCTGGGGCAGGCGCCTGCAAGACAGGCGGCCATCCATGCCGGCATTCCCGCTTCGGTCGATGCAACCACCATCAACAAGGTATGTTCTTCTGGTATCAAAGCCACCATGATCGCCGCACAGCAAATACAACTGGGGCTCTCGGGCATCGTGCTCAGCGGCGGTATGGAAAGCATGAGCAATGCACCGCATTATACTTACCTGCGCAAAGGTCACAAGTTCGGCGATGTAACCCTGATCGACGGCATGATCAAAGACGGCCTCTGGGATGCCTATCACGATTACCATATGGGCAATGCCGCCGAACTGGCCACACGCAAGTATAACCTGAGCCGCGAAGCGCAGGATGCCTATGCGCTCGCCTCTTACGAGAAAGCGGCAACAGCAACAAAGCAAGGCAAGTTTGTACAAGAGATCATCCCCATAACCCTACAACAGAAATCAGGATCAATTACCGTTACCGAGGACGAGGACATCTATAAGATCATCCCGGGAAAGGTGGCCCAGCTGCCTCCGGCCTTTGAAAAAGGCGGTTCTATTACCGCGGCCAACGCCAGCAACCTGAACGATGGCGCTGCAGCATTGTTGCTGGCTTCGGCCGATATGGTAGGCCAGCACCAGCTGAAGCCCATAGCCAGGATCATCGCTTATGCCGATGCCGCCCGGGAGCCGGAATGGTTTACCACAGCACCTGCGCTGGCCATTCCTAAAGCCTTACAGCGCGCAGGTCTTAGTCTTAAAGACATAGATGCTTTCGAGATCAATGAAGCTTATGCCGCTGTGATCCTTGCCAACCAGCAGCTACTGGGCTTCGACCTGGCTAAAGTAAACCGTTATGGCGGCGCCGTAGCCCTGGGACATCCCATTGGTGCGTCCGGCGCGCGCATCCTGACCACGTTGACTTCCGTATTGCGCCAGGAAGGCGGCCGCTATGGTATCGCCGCTATCTGTAACGGTGGAGGAGGCGCATCCGCCATGATTATTGAAAACATGCAATAAGCAGCAACCCTTTCCCGAGAACAATTACCTTTTTATTTTTTAAAAACAATTAAAATGAAAACAACCCACAACACGGTATTGATTACCGGGGGCAGCGCCGGTATCGGCCTCGAAATTGCCCGTTTATTCAGTGAAAAAGGAAACCAGGTGATCATTACCGGGAGGAATGAAGAACGCCTGCAGCAGGCAGCGGCACAATTGAACAATGTAACCGCTATCTCCCTTGATGTGAGTAAAGAACAAGACATCGACACCTTAGTGCACCGTATAGAAAAGGATTTTCCCGGTTTGAATACCATAGTAAACAACGCCGGCCAGGCCTATGCTTACTCTTTAGGCGAAAAGAACAATACCGCTGCCAAAGCCAGGCATGAAATGGAGGTTAACTTCCATGCTATCCTGGACCTCAACGAAAAGCTGCTACCGCTGTTGTCCCGCCAGGAAGAAGCCGCTATCGTGAATGTATCATCCATAGTCGCTTTTGTTCCGGGCAATAGCATCGCCACCTATTCCGCCAGCAAGGCAGCACTGCATTCTTATACCCTCAGCCTTCGTCATACCCTGGCGCAAAGCACCGCCGTAAAGGTCTTCGAGCTGATGCCGCCATTGGTCAATACCGATTTCTCCAAAGAAATAGGCGGCGAAAAAGGCATTCTACCTGCCCAGGTAGCTTCCGAGTTCTTCACGGCCTTTGCAAACGACCAGTACGAAATACATGTAGGCAATACCGCCGATATGTTCCGCTTTTTCCATGCCGATCCGCAAGCCGCGTTCCTGGCTATGAATACCGCAGCAGCCGAAGCCTGATTTTTTTAACCAAAAATATACCGATCGGTATAATATAAGCAACATGAAAAAGAAGGTGCTGATGGCTACCGTAATCCTGGCGGCCATGATGGAGCTGATCGACACTTCGATAGTGAACGTGGCCCTGTCGCATATGAGCGGCAACCTGGGCGCTACGCTCGAGGATACGTCCTGGGTTATTACCTCCTATGCTATTGCCAACGTGATCATCATACCCATTACCAGTTTCCTGGCCCTCAAGCTGGGCCGGCGCAATTATTACATCGGTTCTATCCTGGCCTTTACCTTCTTTTCCTTTATGTGCGGCCAGGCCACCAGTATATGGATGCTGGTGGCTTTCCGCTTTATGCAAGGCCTGGGCGGTGGCGCTTTGCTGTCCGTATCGCAAGCCATTGTGTTCGAACTTTTTCCTAAAGAAAAACAGAACGTAGCCAGCGCCCTGTTTGGCATCGGTGTATTTGTAGGACCAACCATAGGCCCTACCCTGGGTGGCTATATCACAGAATATTATTCCTGGCCCTGGATCTTTTACATCAATGTACCGCTGGGCATATTGGTAGCCGGGGCTTGTATTATATTGCTGGGTGAGCCTTTGATCAAGCAAAAGGTACCTAAGGTGGATTGGCCGGGCATTTTCCTGCTGGCCGTAGGCATCAGCGCCCTGCAAACGGTGCTGGAACGCGGTGAAGCGGAAGACTGGTTTGAAACTTCCTATATCCTGTGGCTGAGTGTGGTCGCGGCTATAAGCCTGGTTCTGTTTGTATGGTGGGAATTGAGAACAGAACAGCCGGTGGTCAACCTGCGGGTACTGAAAAGCAGGAACTTGAGCATCGCCGCCGCGCTTACGTTTATATCAGGCATCGGTATGTTCAGCTCGGTGTTTCTTACGCCCGTATTTGCCCAGCGGCTATTGGGTTTCACGCCTACACAAACGGGGCTGTTGCTGCTGCCCGGCGCCTGTATCGCCATTACCGGGCTTATCTTTTCGGCAAGGCTATTGCAAAAAGGCGTTTCGCCTATGTATATGATCGCTACGGGCATTGGCCTCTTTGCTTTATTCAGTTGGCAGATGGCAGGTATGAACGGCAATGCCAATGCCCATCTCATCACCATCGCCCTTATCTGGCGGGGATTGGGGCTGGCGATCATAACCGTGCCGCTTACAACCCTGGCCGTATCTTCTTTAGCACCAAAGGACATGCCGCAGGGAGCAGCCTTGAATAACATGATGCGGCAACTGGGCGGCTCTTTCGGACTGGCTACGGTAAACACTTACCTGGCTAACCGCAATGCCGTACACCGCTCCGACCTGGTATCCCGTATCCAGCCCGGGAACCTGCTGGCTACCGAGCGGCTGCAAGAGATGACGCGTTATTTTACAGCTAAAGGAGCCACCTGGAGCGAAGCCCGGCTACAGGCCCTGAAAGCGCTGGATTCGGGTATAGTAAAGCAATCCAGCCTGCTCAGCTTCAACGATGCCTATTTAGTTATTGGCAGTATATTCCTCATTGCCTTACCTTTACTGCTTCTGGCGGCAAAAAGAAAGGCTGCGAAACCGGCAGTATTGCTTTCGGATCATTGATCAGGCAAGATACTGCCCTTAAATATTGATACAGATGAAAAGAGTTGTGATTACCGGCCTTGGCGCCATTACCCCCCTGGGCAATACCGTTGAAACATTCTGGGAAAACATTGTTGCCGGCAAAAGCGGCGCAGGCCCTATTACGAAATTTGATGCCAGCAAATTCAAAACGAATTTCGGTTGTGAGGTAAAAGACTTTAATCCCGAAGCGTACCTGGAAAAGAAAGAGATCAAGAAGTACGATCTGTTTACCCAATATGCCATTGCAGCCAGCGACCAGGCAATCAAAGATTCCGGTCTGGATTTTAACCAAATGACACAGGAAGAACGCTTCGAGGTAGGCGTGATCTGGGCTTCGGGTAATGGCGGTATAGCTACGTTCGAGCAGCAGTTGAAAGAATTTTACGAAGGCGACGGTACACCCCGCTTTAGCCCTTTCCTCATTCCGAGAATGATCATCGATATTGCCGCAGGCGCTATATCGATAAGGCACAAGCTGCATGGGCCCAATTATGCTACGGTATCGGCCTGCGCCTCTTCCAATACCGCCCTTATTAATGCAGTAGATACGATACGGCTGGGTAAAGCTACCATCATGATTGCCGGTGGTTCCGAAGCAGCGATTACCCCTTCATCGGTAGGCGGCTTTAATGCTTCGCAGGCTTTGTCCAAAAGGAACGATGCGCCGCAGCAGGCTTCCCGCCCATTTGACCAGGATCGCGACGGTTTCGTTATCGGCGAAGGCGCCGGCGCACTGGTGCTGGAAGAGCTGCAGCATGCTTTACAAAGAGGCGCTACAATATACGCCGAGATCGCCGGTGGTGGCATGGCGGCCGATGCTTATCACCTTACCGGTACCCCTCCCGATGGCATAGGCGCTTCGCTGGGCATTACCAAAGCCCTTGCCGATGCGGGTATCACTGCCGATAAGATCGATTATATCAATGCCCATGCCACATCAACGGCGCAAGGCGACATCAGTGAGCTGATCGGCATCCACAAGGTTTTCGGATCGCGGCCGGTACCGGTGAGCGGCACCAAATCCATGACGGGGCATCTACTGGGCGCTGCGGGTGCTGTAGAGAGCATTATCACGGCACTGGCAGTACAACGGGACATTATACCGGCTACGATCAATACCGTTACCCTGGATGAAGCCGTTCCGGAAGGCATGCATATTGTAACAGGAAAATCGTTGCAGCAGCAGGTAAATTATGCGTTGAACAATACTTTTGGCTTCGGTGGCCATACGGCCAGTACCATTTTCAGGAAATATACCACGGAATAAGGCTACAATAGCTCTTCCATCGTTAGTTCGGAAAGTTCCAGATCGCCGATCTCTTTATCGGAGGAGATACATACCATATAGTCGTATTTAAGCGACAGGATACGGCTGTAATACAGCTTATCCCTTAATTGGATCGTATCGTCTTCGGTAACGATTTCGGAAAGTTCCATTTGCTCGATGCTAAGGCCCGAAGCTTTGATTGCAGCTTCTTTCATGGTCCAGTGGCGGTAGAAGGCCGTTGTATGATCGGGAGCGTTGATGATCTCTTCCCAGGAAGAAGGATTAAAATAAAACTTCATCAGGTTGAGCTTTACCGGGTTCAGACGCTCCACATCGATACCTATTTTTTCTCCATCTCCCTGCACCACGGCGCAAAGGATCATATTACCGCTATGACTGATGCTGAAATGAATATCGGATCCTTTTAATATCGGTTGGTTGGTCAGAGAATAGCCGTAGTTGTCGAGGGAAACGGATGGATACACCTGTAGCTTCTTCAAGGCATGCACCAGTAATGCTTTCCCTGCAATTCTCGATTGGCGCTCTTTCTCGCCGGTATATCTCTTTATTCTTGCACTAATATTCTCCGGAAATGACGCCAGTAACCTGTTGTATACATCCGGCATTACCTGCGAAGATATTTCTGTATAAAATACGCGGATAATCATAAACCTTCCCCTGGTTATTTTTTATTGCAGACAGGCATCGAATTTACAAACTAAAAAAAAGATACCAAAATGCAGACTGTTTAAATGCTGTAAAAAAATTCTTTATAAATTTACCGGGTAAGCACCCTTTATGATATTGAAAAGCCTTTTAGAAGGAAACCAACGCCCCGATCTTATCCGGGAAGAAACTATTGCCAGCCTTTTCAGAAATGCGGTAAGAGAATATGGGCCCAAAACAGCTCTTATTTTTAACGACCGGCAACTGACTTACACGCAACTGGACCTGTGGAGCGACCATATTGCCGCCTTTATTGCCGCACAAGGCATAGGCCGCGGCCATTCGGTGGGTGTATGGCAAGGCCGTGGCCTGGAATTACATGCCTTGATCCTGGGCATTGTAAAATCGGGTGCTGCCTATGTACCGCTCGACAGGGAAATGCCCGAGGAACGGGTCCAGATTGTACTGGAAGAGGTGGGCGCTTCCGCCTGTTTCAGCGATGGCAACCCTCAATTGCCCTGCCCTGTATTTAAAGTGCCACTTTGGGAAAGCCTGAGCGGGACGCCTGCAGTGCCATCTGGTCCTACACTCGACGACAGAGCTTATGTCTTGTACACTTCCGGCAGTACCGGCAAACCCAAAGGTATTCCCATTCTGCAACGGCATATCTGCCACCTCATACTTTCCGAACAAACAGTCTTGCTGATCCGGCAGGAAGACAAAGTGTACCAGGGCTTTTCCGTATCCTTCGATATGTGGTGCGAAGAAACCTGGATCAGCCTTATGGCCGGCGCTACCTTATGGGTAGCCGATGCCACTACTGCCAAATCCATCGATGAGCTTAGCGATGTATTGCGCAGGGAGCAAATCACGATATTGCATGCCGTACCCAGCCTGCTGGCCGTAATCGACGACGATATCCCCAGCCTTCGCCTGATCAATGCGGGCGGCGAAGCCTGTACCACAGCGGTTTTGAACCGTTGGAGCAAACCAGGCAAAAATGTTTTTTACAATAGCTATGGCCCTACGGAGACTACGGTAACGGCTACCATGATAGCCCTGAGGCCGGGCGATCCCATTACGATCGGCAACCCTCTGCCGAATTATAACCTCGCGGTGATCGACGAGCAATTCAATATCCTGCCGGTGGGCAAGGAAGGACAATTGATCATCTCGGGGCCGGGCGTATGCGAAGGCTATGTCAATCGTCCCGAACTGACCCGGGAAAAGTTCCTGGACAAACCGGCTTCTTTATCCGAATTACCAGGCGACAGGATCTACCTCAGCGGCGATGCCGTAGTGATGCAGGCCGATGGCAGCGTGGACTTTCATGGCAGGCTCGACGACCAGGTAAAGCTGAGGGGCTACCGTATAGAACTGGGCGAGATCGAAGCCCGGCTGAATGAGCTGGATACGGTCTCTGCCGCGGCAGTAGCCTTAAAAAAGGATGGCAACAACCAGGACCAACTGGTAGGTTATATAACGATGAAGTCGGGCTTACAGCTGGAAGAGCACCAGGCCCGCACAGCCCTGGCTGCCGTACTGCCGCCTTACATGGTTCCGCTGGTGATCGTGGCGCTGGATAAGATGCCCCGTCTGCCCAGCGGCAAGATAGATCGCAAATCGCTGCCTGTGCCCGAAGCCTTAAAGGAAGTAAAGGCACAAGAGAACGTTACCGTCAACAGCGATGATCCGCTGGCCGCAAGAGTGATGGCCGGCTTAAAGTATATTTTTCCGGGTAGGGACATCGGCCCGGAATCGGATTTCTTTACCGACCTGGGCGGGCATTCCTTACTGGCAGCCACATTTGCTTCCTGGTTGCGCAAGGAGGCCAATGTACCGCATGCATCGCTAAAAGATATTTATACCAACAGGCCCATAAAAAATCTCATACACACCTGGGAGCAAGCCGAACAGAAAACAGCGCAGCAAACGACGCAACGCAGGGAATCGTTTCAAAAAATACCGCCACTGCGTTATTTCTTATGCGGCCTGGCACAGGCCATTTCCCTGCTGGTTATCTACGGCCTGTTTGCCATACAGATATTTGTGCCTTATGTGGGTTATTATTATGTCGTGGCCAAAACCGAAAGTGGCAACGGCAATACCGGCTGGGCTATACTCACCGCGCTTTGCCTTTTCTGCCTCATACCACCATTCTTCTCTTTGCTCAGCATCGTTTCCAAATGGCTGATCCTGGGCAAGGCCAAAGAAGGAGATTATCCTTTATGGGGGCTGTACTATTTCCGGTACTGGCTGGTGAGCAATATACTGCGCCTGGTGCCTTCACAGTTTATGAATGGTACGCCTATTTATCCTTTATACCTAAGAATGTTAGGTACAAAAGTAGCCACCGATGTGCAATTGAGCTCCATTACCATCGGCGCCCACGATTTATTGGAAATAGGCTCCGATGCCAGCCTCAGCTCGCAGGTGATCCTCAACAACGTGATCGTGGAGAACGGTCTGATCAAATTCAGAAAGATAAAAATAGGCGCACATGCCTACATCGGCAGCAGCGCCATTATTTCCGGCGGCAGCAGTATCGAGGATTGGGGCGAATTGCAGGACCTGAGCCATTTGCCCAGGGAACAAAGCATTAAAAGCTACGAAGTATGGAAAGGCAGTCCTGCCGAAAAAGTAGAGACCAAAAAGCCGGAAGACATACCGCAGCCTTTGCAGGTCACTTACCTGAGAAGGAAAAGTTACGGCTTCCTGTACACCTTGCTGCTCATCATTTTTCCTATCATCATTTTATTACCCCTGTTGCCGGTGATCCAGGTATTGAACTATCTCGATCTCCGTTCGCCGGATTATAATTTCAGCTACTTTATCCATGTGCCCTTACTGACCATCTTGTATGTGATCATCTATGCCCTGGAAACCGTTTTTCTTTCCAGATTGTTGCTGTGGAATATCAAACCGGGTACTTATCCCTTGTTCAGTACTACCTATGTACGAAAATGGCTTTCGGACCAGCTTATCTCGGTATCGCTCATCGTACTCCACCCGATTTTTGCCACGGTCTACGTATCCTCTTTCTTCAGAATGCTGGGTGCAAGGATCGGGAAGAATACAGAGATATCCACGGCCAGCAATGTAACCCATACCATGCTGGAGATCGGTAACGAATCCTTTATTGCCGATGCCGTAACGCTGGGAGAAGAAGATATACGGGGGCAAAGATTGATACTGGAACGTACCAAAGTGGGCAACAGCAGCTTTGTGGGTAACAGCGCCCTGATCCCGCAAGGATACGACTTGGGCGACAATATGCTGATCGGTGTGCTATCGGTGCCGCCAACTGCCGAGCAGCAGGCCGTTCATCCTTCGGGCGACTGGTTCGGGTCCCCGGCCATCGCTTTACCCCGGCGGCAAGGCAGCGGCGATTATCCCGCATCCCTCACCACAACACCATCCTGGGGACGGAGGCTGGCCAGGAGTATCATTGAGGGCATCCGCATTATATTGCCCGAAACCGTGATCATTTGCTGCAGCGTCCTGTTTGTGGCTTACTGCCACGACCTGGTAAAAGACCGGACCATATTGCAGATCGGCGCAGAGTTACCCAAACTCCCCTTCTATTATCTTTTCTATATGGGACTACCGGCACTGGTCGTTACCATATTGTTGAAATGGCTCACCGTGGGTATTTATAAAAAAGAACAAAAGCCTATGTGGACCCATAAGGTATGGCGTAGCGAAGCTATTACGACTACTTACGAAGCCCTGGCAGTACCTTTCTTCCTCGAATACATGAAAGGCACCCCCTTCCTGCCCATGGCCCTGCGCCTGTTTGGTGTGAAGATCGGGAAAAGGGTATGGCTCAATACCACCGACATTACGGAACAGGACATGGTAAGTATCGGCGACGACTCGGCCTTAAATGAAGATTGCGGCCCGCAAACCCACTTGTTTGAAGACCGTGTGATGAAAGTAGGGCCTGTGCAAATAGGCGCCCGCTGCAGTATCGGAGCCAGGAGCATTATTCTTTACGATAGCGAGATCGGCGATGATGTACACCTGGAACCTTTATCCCTGGTAATGAAAGGGGAAAAGCTTGCAGCACAAACAGAATGGGCCGGCAGCCCGGTAAGGGCTTTGTAAGCCGGTTGATTATCGGCGCTCTGAATCCGGGTAAACGTTTTTTATGGAAGAGAAAAGTTTGCACAAGAACAAGAAATAAGCAAAACGATTATCTTTACCGCATTAACCACCAATAATCCATCAAATGAAATATTTTTTTACAGGCTTTAGTGTATTATGCCTGTCGGGTGCTGTACAAGCACAGGTAGTGAACAACGGCGGTACTATGGTTTTTACCAACGGTGTAGCGGTACAAATGAATACCAGCCTGCAAAACCAGGCCGGAAGCACTTTACAGAATAATGGCACGATAAACGTGACCGGAAATATCGACAACAACGGAACGGTAAAGGGCAATGGTACTATCGGTTCTCCGGCCGCTATCACCAATGTTACAGGGTTGCTGTCGCCTGGCAACGATAACGTAGGGCAGTTGAACGTTACCGGCAATTACAATAATGGTGCTGGTACCTTAGCCATAGAAATAGGCGGTACAACGGCCGGTACAGGCTACGACCGTTTAGCCGTAACAGGCGCCGTGAGCGCGGCCGGTACTTTAAACGTGAATCTCATCAATGCGTATACCGCTCCTCCTTCCACTACTTTCGATATTGTTACGGCCACTTCGGTAAGCGGTACTTTCAGTACCCTGAACCTGCCCTCGGGTTGGACGGTCATTTACCAAAGCGATAAGATACAGGTAAAATCCCCTGCCCCGCTGCCGGTACTTTTTGATTATTTTACGGGCAACACCCAGGGCCAGGTTAACCATCTGGACTGGAAGGTCAATTGCAGCGGCCCCGGTACCTTTGTGCTCCGCCTGCAGCGAAGTGGGAACGGGAAAGACTTTACCGACGTACACCAAACAGAAACGAATGAGCAACGTTCCGGGCTTCCTTTTGCTTACGAAGACCGTCAACCATTGCCCGGCAGCAATTATTACCGTTTAAGTGTTACCGAGGCAGATGGCAAGGTGAGCTATAGCAATATCGTTACCCTGAACGGCAATAAGGAAGCTCTCGAAGTAGTAAGCCTGTCGCCTAATCCGGTTGCCGCCAATGGTCTTGCCGTACTGCGTTTGTCGGCGGGGCAGCAAGGGCAATTAAAAATAACCGTTACTGATGCTGCCGGCCGCAGGATCATCGAACAAAACCAAAGCCTGGAATCCGGTATCAATACCATTAACCTGCGAGGACTGCAGGGATTGGCTCCCGGTATATACCAGGCCACCCTGTACACCAATAACGGCAACGCACATTTTATCAAATTCGCCAAACAATAAGCGTCGACGATCTTTACCAATATTAAAAGGGGCCTTCCGGCCCCTTTTTCTGTGCACACTAACCGAGAAACTACTGTTGCACAGTTTTCATCAACCGGACCAGCTCTGATTTGTAGCCGTCTTTATCGTCTACGATTCCCTGCAGGGCCAGTTCAATAATGGCGCTGGTACGCTTATCGGGTATCAGGTCGGAATCCCTTAGCTTTAACCCGAACCAGGCTACCGATGCCGCCAGTTTGAACCCGGTTGAGCTGGCAGCCAGGGCAATGGGTTTATGGCCGATAACCTGTACCATCTCTATACTTTTATCGCCATCCGGTTTCTTGTAACGGAACTTAACGGTAGCCAGCTCATTCCTGAAATCCGCTTGCACGGGGCTTCCTGTTGTGGTGTATTTAAGACCGGGCTGTTGTACGGCTGCATACACACTGGGCACACCGGCCGGAATAATTTCGTACAAGGCCGTTACCGTATGCCCGCTGCCCAGCTCACCCGCGTCTACGGCGTCATTTACAAAATCTTCGGTGCGCAATTTGCGGTTTTCGTAACCGATAAGCCGGTAAGATTGCACATAGGCCGGGTTAAACTCGATCTGTATTTTTACATCTTTGGCAATGCTGTACATCGTGCCGCCAAATGCTTTTACCAGGAAACGGTTAGCCTCGTCCAGGTTATCGATATAGGCATAATTGCCATTGCCTTTATCGGCGAGTATTTCCATCTTAGCATCTTTGTAATTACCCATACCATAACCCAGGCAGGTAAGGAAGATATTGCTTTTGCGCTGTGCTTCGATCAGGGTCTGCATATCCGAATCAGAAGAAGCCCCGATATTGAAATCGCCATCAGTGGCCAGGATCACCCTGTTATTACCGCCCTTGATAAAATTAGCTGCGGCTACCTGGTACGCCAGTTGAATGCCTGCTCCACCCGCAGTGCTGCCTCCGGCATACAGGCGATCAAGGGCAGCAGCGATCTTCTCTTTATCACTGCCCGGTGTAGCAGGCAATACCAATCCTGCCGCACCGGCATACACCACGATAGCTACCTTATCCTTTGCCCTCAACTGGTTTATCAGCAGCTTCATGGAAGCCACCAGCAAAGGCAGCTTATTTTCATCAGTCATAGACCCGGATACATCGATCAGGAATACCAGGTTGGAGGCAGGCAGGTCTTTGTTAAGAATAGTCCTGCCTTGCAGACCGATTTTCAACAATTTGTGTCTTGGGTTCCAGGGAGCCCCGCTGTATTCGGTATTGATGGAAAAAGGATGCTGATCTTTGGGCTGCGGGTATTTATAGGAAAAGTAATTGATCATTTCTTCTATCCTTACCGCATCTTTCGGTACCCTTTGCTTGTTATTGATGAACCTCCTGATATTACTATAGGAAGCGTTGTCTACATCTATAGAAAAGGTAGAAAGGGGCGCTGCCAAAGGATTCTCAAAAGGATTTTCAACAAAAGGATTATAGCTTTCCTGCGCTATCGCTACTTCTTCCGGCGCCTGGGCCTGCGGGGTCACCATACCGGTGGTTCCTTTTTCTTTCTTTTTAAAAAGACGCTTTACTTTTTGAAAAAGGGACTTTGTTCCCTTTTCTTTTTTGGTGGTGATCAGGATAACCCCATTAGCTCCTCTTGAACCATACAAGGCAGTAGCAACATTGTCTTTCAGAAATTCTATTTTATCTACACTATTGGGGTTTACGGAGACGAGCGTTCCGTTATAGGGCTTGCCATCGAGTACGATCAACGGCACATTATTTGCCGCTACTGAGCCTACGCCCCTCATTAAAATATCCGGTGTAGTGCCGGGCTGCCCGCCACCACTGTTTACCGCCACACCCGGTGCTGCACCATCGATCGCTTTCGTAACATTCGTTACCGGCTGTTTTGCGATCTCCGTTGTCTTATCCTCCCGCTTACGGGCCGAAGTCCATGGATTTTGGGTTTCAGCCGGGGCTGTAAGGGAATAATTAGCGGAATAAGATTGGCTGGTTGAATAGTTATTGCCCGGGAAGGGATGTGCCTCCATGTCCCTGGGGCTTGGGTTGATGTCTGCCGAGCCGCTGTTTACCACCACTCCTGGCGCGGTACCGTCAAGCGTTTTCACAACATCTGCTACCGGCCTCCTGGCTATATCCTTTGCCGTTACCGTACTCAGGGCACCGGTATAGCTGCGTTTATCCATTTTTTTCCCGTAGATACTCAGTTCATTCAGGGCATAGGTATTATCCTCTTCCAACTTAGTGAGCAGGTTGTTCTTCCCGGCCTGCAAGGGCACTTCTTTGTCTTTTACGCCTATACCTTTAATAATCAGAGAGGCATTACTGCTATTTACTTCTATGGCATAATTGCCATCCATATCGGTAGTGGTACCAGTAGTGGTACCTTTGATCACTACACTAACCCCCGGCATAGGTTCCAGCTTTTCGTCCACCACTTTCCCGGTTATGGTCCTGAGGCTATTCCCTTCCGGCACTATCGACATATTACTGCCTTCCGGCACCTGTACGGCCACGATATCTTCCCCGGGCGACACAGCCTCCCCATGGTCCTTGTCCGAAGGAGCCACTCCGGTTACCGCTCGTTTTGGCCTATGAACAGCGAGCTTCTTTTGTTCCGCCCGCGGGGTAGTCTCTGCCTTTTTAACAGGCGCTTGCGTTACAGCCTTTTCTGCCGGGTTATTACCTTGTTGTTCATTCCCGGGCGAGGCCTTGGGTACAGTCGTATGGGCAATTTTTTTCTCTACATCCTCTTGGCTATTGTCCCGGCGCAACAGGTAGAAGGCGCTGAAACCGATCAATACGAGAACGGCAGCGGCAATACCCTTTTTCCAGAAAGGCAGGACACGTTTGGCCCCGGGTTCGTCCAACCGCTCTTCCAGCTTTTGCCATACCCTTTCCATCGAAGGGAATGCCGGAGCGGATTCCATTTTACGGGCAGCCTCTTTAATCTGTTCTGTTATTTTATCCTGGGCTTCCATTGTTAGTTTTCTTTTTGATAATAAAATTGCTGCACCAGCTCCTTCAGCTTTGTTTTGGAAAAATTCAATTGCGATTTGGAGGTGCCTTCGGCGATCTGCAGCATGGCCGCGATCTCCTTGTGGCTGTAGCCTTCGATCACGAAGAGGTTAAAGATCGTACGACAACCTTCGGGCAGGTATTGCAGGAGGCGCAACAGGTCCTCTTCTTCCAGTTGGGAAGGCCAGGTGCTGTAATGCTGCGGTTCCTCTTTCATATCGTCGAGGTAAATCTTAAAATCACCCTTCTTGCGGATCGCGGCCAGGCACAGGTTGACGGTAATCTTCCTGGCCCAGCCTTCAAAGGCCGCTACTTCTTTCAACTGGTGCAGCTTGGTAAGAATAGTATAAAAGGCATCGGCCAGCACTTCTTCGATCTCCGCTTCCTGTCGCAGGTATCTTTTGCAGGTATAATACAACTTGGGCGCCATATGATCATACAACTGCCTTTGCGCATTTCGCTGCATTGCCTTACAATCTGATAGTAGTTTCTCGTTGATCACATTCAATTCTTTACTGTAAAGAGTAACAGAGACGGCCAGGGGTTGGAAAGCCTTCAATATTTTTTTCGCTACGATAATACACCGGAAAACGGAGACGGGTAACCCTACTTTTTAAGGGTTAATGTCATTATCCATTTTACAGATAAACAGAACGCTCTTTTTAAGTCATTAATTTGTTAAGCATATTCAATTTATATTATTAATTATCAGTACAATAAAATCCAAAAACTTTATTGATCCGCGAAAAACAAGGGATTTACCGGTATCAGTATCGCGGGTAGTTTATTTTTTTTTGCTTATTTTCGGTTAACCAGACATCAAGCTCTCCTTTGCTAAACTATATAAGTCTACAAAGATTGCTTATAATTTTCATCAAAGCTGTCCACCATGAAAAAGCTATTTGAGAAAGCAAGCCTCCTGGAACGGATCAACAACCTGATCAGAACCAAAAGCACAGGTACCCCCTTACAACTGGCCCAGAAGCTGGGCTGTTGCGAAAGAGCTTTATACGACAAGATCGAGGAATTGCGCTCCTGCGGATTTCCCATTGAATATGATCACGAGCGTAAATGCTATTACTACACCAAAGAAGTAAAGATCAACTTCAGCATTATCGTAGGCAACCAGAAACTGATGGAGATAAAAGGTGGCTTTGTCCCGCAACGCCGGGTGCTGTTGCCGGGTTATCCTTACCCGCTTCTTTCTTACTGATTCCACCACCAGCCGTACAGCCTGTATCCTGCTTTTTATTTAGTAACTTGCCCCAAACGATCCCATGAAAAGAAAGCAAAATTACCGGGCCAAAAACAGGTGCCCTTAAATACTGCGATCCTTACATTGCAGGCATACGATGATCCCCGCCCGCCTTATACCCGGCAAGCCGCCCCGGAAGGCAAGACAATGACCTATATACTCCGTTTATTTACCTAATCAATTTTCAAAATAAAAATGGTTTCTACAGCAGAAAAACATACCCAGATCTACAACGATATCCTGAAATACATCCAGGGCGACCAAAGAGACACACAAGTTCCCGCAGACAACCTGTTCAAAGGCGACTGGGGCGCTTTGTTCTTTATGTTTTATTACGAACAATATATCGATGATACCAAGGATAACGCTGTACCTCTCCTGGAAACATTGTACAATAAGCTTGAGATTAACCAGTACAGCAATTTCAGCTATTGTAACGGCCTGAGCGGTCCCTTCTGGCTGCTGCACCATCTCAACAAGTACGAGTTTATAGAGCTGGATATCGACGACCTGGCTTCCGATTTCATCACGGCTGCTATAGCGGAAAGCAATTATTACCTCAACACCAATAACTTCGATTTCCTGCATGGCAGCGCGGGCATTTGCAACCTGCTGGTATCTTTTGCCGGCAGGCCCGATGTAAAGGCACACCTGGAGCGATTCGTAACTGCGCTCATGGCTTTTAGTGTGATGACGCCCAAGGGAAGAAGTATCCCCATGTTCTATTACCATACCGATCCGCCGTCGCCCGTGGGCACCGATGCCTTCAGCCTCGCCCACGGTACCTGCGCCCTGCAGATTATCCTGGCCAAGATTCATAAAGCCGGCATTATGCAAGAACAGTGCAAACAGCTTATTTACGAAACCATGGCATTTGTGCTGGCCTACGAAAAGCAGCCGGCCGCCGATTCCTTTGCCGGCCTTTATCCCAGCAGCCTCAAGCTCGATGACGAGCCACCTGTACCCAGCAGGGTATCCTGGTGCTATGGCGATATCAATGTAGCGATTGCTTTATGGGAATGCGGCAACTATTTCAAAGAAGAAAAATGGATCACCAGGGCCCTGAATATCCTGCATTATGGCGCCAAGCGCAATACCCTGGAAACCGGCGGGGTTATCGATACCTGCCTCTGCCACGGTACGGCGGGCAATGCAGCTATGTACAGGAGGTTCTGGCATGCTACCAACGACAAGGCTTTTCTGCAATGCTCCGAAGACTGGTATAACCTTACCGATGAACTGGTTTCTTTTTCACCCGAAAAAGGAGTGCACGGGATCAGGGTATGGCAGGGCAAAGATGATCAATGGCAATACCGCTGGGACCTGCTGGATGGCAGTGCGGGCAGCGGCCTCGGCCTCATCAGCCGTTCGGTAAGCCATCACCTGCCCTGGGACGAATTCCTGCTGATCTCCTGAGCCTGAGATTTCCGGCTTTTAACAACAATAGCTGTTAAAGAAAAGTGTAACGGAACTATAGCCTGGTAGAATGTGGTTATTTTTACGAAAAGCTACACAGCATATTGTTCACCCAAAACAAAGCATGATGAAGAAATCCATAAAAGGCGGGCAAAAACCCTTTTTTGCCGGCTTTCTCGAGCAACAGGAACATCTTTCGGAGGAAGAACTGCAATCCTTACAGGGAGGTCTGACCCAAAAATTCCCTTCGGATAAAGAAGACGGGCCTGGCGGTAATACCGGCCCTGCCAAAGACGGCTACCAGACCCAGAAGTACCCTTCCGATGGCGACGAAGATGGTGTATAATCTTATACCATTACCGGCCATATTTCGATGCATTATGACAAAAGCACCGGCTACGATAGCCGGTGCTTTTATTTTTACCAGGATAATTATAGGCCAGGGATAGACGGGAGCATCAGTCTGTTCCCGGCAACACGTCCCTGTTCTTAGTCCAGGCAGGCATAGGTGTGCTGTACCGTAGTAGTAGGCTGCACACAACGCACAACAGTCCTTAGTGCCGAAGGTGGCGGGCAGTTACCACTGATACCTCCTTTGATACTTTCCTGCTGCGGATAGCTTAATGCAATAATGTCCACTTTTTTCAAAGACAATTTCGGAACCAAACTTGTTGTTTTTTTCATTAGAAATCCTTTGGTTTTGGTTAGATAAAATAGGAACATAAAGTTACCCTCCATAACAAGGTTCCGGGTGGTTTAACATATAATTACTTGTTATTTCCCCGATGGGAAGGGAGATTGTCATTTACATTTTTCCTGCTCAACAAATCCATTATTGCTTCATGGGATCCGTACTATAATGTCTATTATTCCGAGTATTCATTTAACTACTCCTCTTATCTCGCTTAATGGCCGGAGACAAATTTGTTTGTCCTACAGTATTAATCCCTTAGCCGGTTAGTATTATCCATAGAATATTTGTTACTTTGGCACTCCAATAATCCTAACAAAGTTTTATGAAAAAAATGTTATGCAACGTGGCTGTCCTGGGCGGTCTGTTCACTTTTATCAGCATTGGCGCTCATGCCCAGGGTGTAGCAGTCAATACAGACGGTAGTAATCCCGATGCTTCGGCCATCCTGGATGTGAAGGCAACCAATAAAGGAATGCTGGTACCCAGGGTAAGCCAGACCTCGGCGGTAAGCAACCCGGCAACAGGCTTGCTCGTGTACCAGACAGGCGGTACACCGGGCTTTTATTACTACAATGGCTCGATCTGGGTATATATCCAGAATAGCGCTACAGCGGTTAACGGAACAGCCGCAGGACAAGTGTATGTAACCGGCGCCACGCCCTTTACACCTGCTTTGCAAACCATGAGCGGCGATGCCACTATAGCGTCCAATGGCGCCTTAACCATCAGCAACAATGCGGTGACTGTAGGCAAGATGGCTACCTCCGGCACATTGCCGGCCTTTAATGGTTCGGCCCTTACCAATCTTAATGCCGGTAACCTGGCCACCGGCACGGTACCTGTAGCCCGCTTAGGCTCTTCCGGTACACCCTCTGCCGGTACGTTCCTTAATGGCGCCGGCGCCTGGGCAGCGCCTCCAGCCGGTAACCAGTCGGTTGTTACGATCAGTACCAACAATGTTACTCTGAACACCGATAATCAGTTTGTGTATGTAACCGGTAATTTCACCATTCTTTTACCGGCCAATCCTGCTACGGGGCAACAGATCTGTATATTTTCAGAGAACGCCAGCGCCAGCCTTAATCCTAATGGCAAAGTTTTTCGCCAGGCGGGCGCCGATTGGGGCACTTCCATGCTCTCAGAGATTGGCAGCGTCAACACCAGAAGTGTAACCATTATTTATAACGGCACCAAATGGTTTCCCGTAAACTACTAATCTCTTAAGGCCTGCCTCTCCCGGCGTCAGCGCGCTTCGCTGCGCCAGAGGCAGGCCATAATCACCAGCAATACCGATACCGTTACGCAAAGCGTACGTATGGTATTGAGCCGGTTCCAGGCCCCTTCAAAACTGCCGCGCATATCGGCCAGCTCCTTAGCTGATGCCGCCTGGATGTTATATATATCCAGCGCATTGTTCAAGGGTACATTCCCGCCCATTGTCACGCCGATAACGCCGACCAGATAAAGTACCGATGCTGCCAGAAGCAGCCAGAAGCGCCCGGTCGGCGGCTGGCTATAATGCAGAAAGGTAGCTGCCGGCAACAGTAAGGCCGCCCCTAAAAAACAAAACAGGAACAACGGATTAAGGATAGCGCGGTTCATTTCCTGCATGGCGCTCAGGAAGCCACTATCCGGCAGGCGGGCGATACCGGGCATTACGGATATGGACCAGGCATAAAAAAGACCGGCCATCAATGCGGTGGTACATGCAGCAAGCAGCAATACTAATTTGGGTAAGGCAAACATAAAAAGGGTATTTAAGAAGGGTGGATAAAATTGGATACTGTATTTAGTCTTTAACCTTAGTATTATTGCGCAGCCAGCGTTTCAGAGATTCCTGCTCTTCGCTGCTCAACACCGTGGTATTGTTTTTGGGCATCCGGTGCCATACAAATACCTGCCGGTAAATATTACCGGCATAGCTGTCCATATTGCCCGGTGTAAATACCTTTTGCGGATTCTGCACACTATGACAGGTATTACATTTCGCTTCCAGTATTCCAAAAGCTTTTACTTTAACATTATTGTCTTCCTGGCTGGCAGTGGCCTGGCCTTTCTTTTCTTTAGGCTGTGGCATAAAAGAGCAGACCAGGATGAAGATGGCTGCTGTTAGCAGGTAACGGAGTTTCATAGTCGTGATTTTGAGCAAAATTGCGACAGATGTTCCCCGGTAAATAGAACAAAACCGACAGGGCTTATTTTTTCAACAAAGGGAAATTATCCACCATGCCATAAGATTGCCGTTGGAACTCGTAAGGCGCATAACCGGCAAATTCTTTAAATACCCTGATGAAATGGGACTGATCGGCATATCCGTTGTCGTAGGCAATATCGGACAGCTTGCTGAACTTGTTCTCCTTCAATTGCAGCAAAGAGGATTGGAAACGGCAAACCCTGGAGAAGAGCTTGGGACTGATTCCTACATACTGGTTAAATTTCCGCTCAAAGCTTCTTTCCGACAGGTTGACTGCCTGCTGCAATTCCTTCAGACTGATCGTACCGCCCGACCGGAGGATAAGGTGCAGGGCGTGTTGGGTCAATGCATCCACATGCTTATGATTCCTCCTGATCTCTTCGGACAGGAACGCCGACAGCACGGTAATTTGTGCAGGTAAGGTGAGGGTATACCGCAGCCGCTCCGACAGCTTAAATCCCTGCTTCGTGCCCAGGAGGTCCAGGTCGGTGCAGGTATCGGTCAGCTCATTCGCATTAAGCCCGAATACCGATTTAAGTGCATCGGGAAACAAACAAACACCGATCATCCGGAACTTACCGGTTAAGCAAAGCTCCACAGGTCGTATGGTTTGCCCATATAGCAGGGTGCCGGGCAGCAACTTGCCCTGCCCGTCCAAAAACAGGTTGGTATCGGATTGCAGGTAGAGAATGCCGGGGCTACCGTCGGCCAGCGGGGAAAAAGTATGCGGCAAACCATCGTCGCCATCGTATTCCAGGGTCCAGTAATACCGGACCTGTGCCTTCAGATGATCTGGCGGTGACAACTGGTTGTATTTCATGCAGGACCCGGCGCTTTGTAGAGAAGAGCAAATTTAGGGATTATAACCTGATATGATTTGTGACAATTTGTGAAAATGCCGTTCTTATTGTCCTGGGACAAGCAATGTCCAAAAAGAAACGCCCCGGAAACATCGGGGCGTTTTCAAACTATGATCGGTGTATTATGCGACGTGTTATTTGCCTGCGCCTTGTGTTTTGGTATCCCCTGTTGCTACAGGCATCAGCAAAGCATGCAATACATTTTGGGAGTTCAGGTATTTATTCGCCGTTGCGGTCAACACTTCAGGATTTACCGCTTTTAAACGGCTTTCCAGGTTATTGATATTTTCGGTAGGCAAACCAAATTGCTGGTATTTGCTGAGGGTATACACCCAGTAATTGTTTGTTTTGATATCGACTTTATATTTCTGAAGAGAAGTTTCCCGTGCTTTGGTAAGCTCTTCGGCCTTAATGTTACCGGGCTTTTTGCAATCATTTACGATTTCCCAGAAAGCGACTTTTACTTTTTCCGCATTTTCGGGGCCACAGGGAAGATAGCTCTGCATCGTGAATTTTTCTTTCGGATACTTCTGCAATCGCAAGGCAGCACCGCCACCATAAATGGCACTCATCTTTTCGCGGATCACATCGGTTATCCTGTTATTGATCACTTCGGTGAGCAAATTGAGTTCCAGCTCGTCTTTCTGGTTGTAAGGCGTATAGAAATAGCTCATCTCGTTAACCATGCTCTTGGGTTCCGTACCGGCATTAATGGTAAAGGAGTGCGTACCTTCAATAGCATTCAGGCCTACATCCTTGGCTTTATTCTCGATGGTTGTGTTTCCTAAACCACCGATGTATTTTTCCACCAGTGTTTTACAACTGGCTTCGGGCACACTGCCTACAAAGAAATAGTTCATACCGTTTGCCGTATTAAAGCGCTTGTTATAAAAGCCTATAGCATTGGATAATTGAATAGCGTCATAGTCGCTCGGATCGGGTATCTCTTTGTTTCTCGGGTTATTGCTGTACATAAATTTGTTGAGCGTGTCTCCGTAATAGCTCTGCGGATCGGATTTCATCTGGGCGATCATTTGCTGCTGCCTGTTTTTATAGGAGGCAAAGGCCACTTCATCCTTACGGGGTTCGGTGCATTTCAGGTACAACAGTTGCATGGCTGTTTCAAAATCCTTTACGGTAGACCTTCCGCTAACTCCATCGTTGTTGAGGCTAACATAAGTATATACGTTCACGGTTTTACCGGTCAGGAATTTCTGCAGGTCGGTATTGGAAAATTGTCCATACCCCATTTCGTCCACTACATTGTTGCAGTAGTCGGCACTTTGGTAATCGGCGCCGCTATATACTGAAGAGCCTCCGAAACGGTAAGCGGTAAACAGCATTTCGTCGTTTTTAAAATCGGTATACTTGTAGGTTACTTTGGCGCCATTGCTTAAGGTCCAGGTAGTCGTTCCTATTTTTGCATCCTTTTCTTCTTTTACGATTTTACCGGGCTGAGGTTCTTTGGTCAGCAAGGTAGCGGGCAATGCCTTTTCCTCGTAAGCAACAACTTCTGCCGTTAAGGCAGCATCTACATAACCTGCAAGGTCGGCGTCACTGGGCAGTTTATCAGCCGTTTTTGTGGTTACTAAAGCAAAGTAAGCTTTGTCGATCGTGATCTCTTCTTTCCAACGGTTTACTTCGGCAAGGGTTATTTGGGGCAGGTTATTTTTTACCAGGTTGTATTCCCAGGCTATACCGGGAGCCGGCTCATTGGTCAGGAAATGCCTTACCAGCTCTTCGACTCTAATCCTGGATTCGGTTTTATCCCTTTCGTTATACATTTTCTCATAGTTGGCCATAACAGAGGCTTTGGCCCGTTCCAGTTCGGCAGCAGTAAAGCCGAATTTTTTAATCTTAAGCGACTCGCGCACCAATGCTTCCGTAGCATCTTTGATTTTGTCGTTGCCGCAGACAGCAAATAACTGGAAGTTCTCCCAGCCGCGGGCCCAACCGCCGCTTACACCACCATAACCAAAAACAAAAGGCGGGTTAGCAGAGTTTTTCAATTCATCGAGACGGGCCGACATCATGGTGTTGAAAAGCGACTCCTTGGTATCTTCAAGATATTCCGCTTCGGTAGTAGCCGATACTTTGCGTTTGCTGTTGCTGATAATCTGGATCATGGTATAAGGCGCTTCATTATCGCTTAATACCATAGCCTTGCTTGCCGTACGGGCCGGCAAGTCAAAGTTTTCCTGTCTTGGCCTCGGGTTGGCGGGGTTCTTAAAGCCGCTGAATTTTTCTTTGATCAGGCGCTCTGCCTCTGCAGGCTCTATATCTCCTACTACCATTACCGCTTGCAGGTTGGGCCGGTACCAGTCTTTATAAAAACGTTTGAGCACATCGTATTTGAATGTTTTCAGCAACTGGTCGTCCCCTATGGGCAAACGCTTTGCATACAAGGAACCATTCAGGTACTCCGGCAGCCATTTTTTCATCATACGATCGTCGGCGCCTTTACCCAGGCGGCTTTCTTCCAGTACCACGCCCCGTTCTTTATCGATCTCCTCATTTTCCAGCAGGGCAGCGCCGCTCCAGTCGGCAATGATCTGAAAACCCTGATCTATCTTTTTCTTATTATCGGCAGGTATCGGCAGGATATATACTGTTTCATCAAAGCTGGTATAGGCATTGAGATCGGCGCCAAAATCCACACCGATACTTTGCAGGTAGTGCACGACTTCATTTTTAGGAAAATGCGCCAGGCCGTTGAAATTCATATGTTCCATGAGATGCGCCAGGCCCAACTGGTCGTTGTCTTCCAATATGGCACCGGCATTGACCACCATACGCAGCTCTATTTTGTTTTCCGGTTTCTTATTCTGGATGATATAGTATTTCAGGCCATTGGGTAGCTGCCCGGTCTTTATTTTACTATCCAAAGGAATTTTCCCGTTCTGGGCAATAGCCATTCCGGGGATGGCAAGGCATAGCAATGCCAGATATTGTCTGAACAACTTCATAAAAGAAAATATTTTAGCTCTCAATTTACAAACAAAAATGAAGAATCTGTTATTTTAAGCATACTTCCCAGCTATATATGCTAATACACAATACACCAATAGGTCGTCACGAAATATCCTGATAATGGCCGCATTAAAAATTTAAGCATGCCGAAGCAGGGCTTCTGTTTCCATGCAATAGGAAATGTGCTTTTTTTTCCAGACCTTTGCCGATCACATTCCCGCGGAATTGACGCTCTTGTTTAGAACCAAAAGTTTCTTAGTATCCCTCCTCCCTCTATTCATCTGTTTCATCTCCTTCAAAGAAGCGGGGTATTTTCATCTTAAAAATAATTATGGGCAGATCACAGGAAACCACTGGTAAAAAAGAAAAAACAAAGAAAAAAATTCAGAAAAGAAAAGACAAAGAGGAAAAAAGAGAGACACGGAAAGCCAACTCCGACAAAGGAAAAAGCCTTGAAGACATGATGGCTTACGTGGATGAGAACGGCAATATTACAGATACCCCTCCCGATCCCAAGAAAAAGAAAGTGATCAGGAGCGAGGATATAGAACTGGGCGTACCTAAACGTGACCTGGAAGAAGAGGAAACGGAAAGAAATGGTATCGTTACTTATTTCAACGAGTCCAAAGGTTATGGGTTTATCAAAGACCTGAAAACCCAGGAAAGTGTTTTCGTACACGTCAATGGATTGAGTACACCAATAAAAGAACGGGATAAGGTAAGCTTCGAAGTAGAAAATGGTAAAAGGGGCCCCTCAGCAGTATCGGTTAAGAAAATAGCGTAACAGCTGCTGTGTCAACATATAAGCTTATAGTAAAACAGGGACTGTGCCCATAGCATCGTCCCTGTTTTGTTGTGGCTTTTTATTTTCCCTTTTATTGCTGCTGAGCGGCAATCGCTTCTTCGATACTGTGATCAAATTGGGTTTCCAGCGTAAACAGCCATTCCGGAAGTTTCGTAGCCGGCAGTGCCCCTATTTTCCATCCACCGTCAACCTTGTTCATTCTGAACTTCTTCATTTCGGGATCATTATTGATATGCACATGATAAAACAATTCCTTGCCCGATTTATCCGGGGTGAAATAGAATTTCTTGTTGGTATCCTCATTCAGCCTGAATGTACGCGAAAAGGTATTTTGCATTACGGTGTATTTAGTAAGCGGTGAAGGTATCCTTATTAACCCGTAATAAATTTTATTTCCGGCTTCTGCCGCGCATAGCTATAACAGGCGTGGTTATAAATATTATCCGGTGCCTTTTGCTCCGGCAAATACCGCTTTACATGCAGGAATCCCGGAGCCATTGCATGTACTGCAAGCCACGATTCCTGGCATACGCCATATTCTTGCCGGGGATAGAACCAGGATCGGGAAACCGGGAGATAGCTTTTGTCACACTCACTTCGCGCAGCAGGTGCAGCATAGGGTATATAGACCGGTTGGTATAGTTGGCCGGATCATCGGCATCGGAACCGGCAAAGCAATAATCGGGATGAAAGGTGGCCAGTTGATAAATACCATCATAACCTTTATCCGAACATAATTGCTCCGCTTTTTTCACAAAATCAAGATACGTGGTAAAGCGGCCCAGGCTACCGGTAAAGATGATAAAGGTTGTTTCTGTGGCCGAATCCTGCTCCAGGTGCCGTATTTCCCGGAGCAGGTGTTCCAGATTTTTACGTACCCCCTCGGCATGGGGCAGCACTATATAACGCACTGTATTCTGCTGCATGACCTGCGCGGCAAAAGGACAGAAGTGGCAACCTATGACAACTGATTTGATCCAGTTGATGGTTTGTTCGATGGCAGTTTGTTCTGTAACGATAAAAGACTTTTGAATGAATAAAGACAATAGATGCGCAGGTGGGGTACCTTCCATAATACACATGTTAAAAAAGCGTGCCTTGCAGGCACGCTTTGCTCTTACTATTATGGCTCTTCTTAGATAACTTTCACATTAATCGCGTTCAGACCTTTCTGGCCTTCTTTTACTTCGAAAGAAACCCTGTCCCCTTCTCGGATATCGCTATGTAGTCCGGAAATGTGAACGAAAAGATCTGCGCTTCCGTTAGCAGGTGTAATGAAGCCAAATCCCTTTGTTCCATTAAAAAATTTTACTACGCCTTCTTGCATTAAATTGAAATTAAAAAATGAATTAATGGGTGAAGGTAGTCTAAAAATATTATAAAAAAATTTAAATTTTCAAAAAACAAAAAAGAAGTAACCAGAAACGACATTGCCGGTTTGCGGCACACCGGACTACCGGTAATCCGGTATTTATAAAAATCAGGCGTTATGGTATTAACTTCTCCGCATATTTTTCGTCAATAGAATGTAAGCGGCTTTTTGCAGGAACGCCGGGCAACTTTTTTACCGGTGGCCGCATTTATTTATTGAACCAGGAGTTTTCACCTTAAAAAATTCATCCAACCACATGAGAAAGCTTTTTACGCCTTTCATTTGCGCCTCCCTCCTTCTCGCTCTATTGACCGGACCTTTACTGAGCGCACAGACCACAGGCAGCTTTAACCAGGATATTACTTTTATGGGCGCTTCCCGCCGGTTATCCTGCTTTGTACCTACAACCTACAATCCCGCTGTCCCCGCAAAGCTGATGATCGCCTTACACGGCCTGGGTGACAACAGTACCAATTACCGGAATGCACTGGTGGGCTCCCTGAGTTTTGGCACAGCAGTGCCCAATACTATACTGATATGCCCCGATGGCGGCAGCGATCCTTTAAGCGATTTCTACACCCCTGTTGGCGACGAGGCGGTAATACAAGCCAGTATCGATTTTGCCCGTTCGGGGTACAATATCGACACCACGAATATTATATTGCAAGGATTCTCCCTGGGTGGCCGGAGTGCTTTACGTTACGGCCTTGACCATACCGATCAGTTTAAAGGATTATTGTTGAATACACCCGCAGTCCAAGGCGTAAAAGAAGCCGTAAAGCAGTTCAGCGCAGGCGGCTTGTTCGATTATGCACAGGCGCCGCAAATACCGATTTACATTACCCACGGCAATGCCGACGCGACTTATGAGGGCCCCATTGATTCCACTTACGAACAATTGGCGCGCAACAACGGTATGACGAAACGGCTCGAGTTCAGCGGAGGCCATACGGTACCACCATTCGCTACGCAGGACTTTGCCGCTTTTTTTAATCAGCCGGAAGGCACGGTTCCTGATGTTGAGGTAGTAAAAGTATTGGTGGCGCCACAGTCCTGCAATGTGTCCGTACCCTCGAAGGTATTGGTACAAAATAAAGGGGCTACAACACTGAGCAGTATAGGCTTGAGTTACGAATGGAACGGTAGTATGCAACATTATACCTGGAACGGCAGCCTCCCTTCCTTTGCCCATACCGAGATCAGCCTGCCCGCCTTCACGGCTACAGCAGGCAATCATCGCCTTGTTGCGACTGCAGATACACTTAATGGAAATATTATCGATGCTGTTAGTGCTAACAACACCGATAGCGCTTATTTCCGCATCTATACCACGCCCAGGGCATTACCTTTTCGCGAAAAATTTGAAGACAGCACCTACAACGACCGTTGGCTTACACAACCTTCGGGCGATGCTGTCATTCCCTGGACCTATGTTTCGGAGCTTCAATCAATAGCATGCTTCAATACTATATACATATTCGAAAATACCGGCCGCAGGGAGGAGTTCCTTTCTCCGGCGCTGGACCTCAGCAGCCTGAGCCAGCCTTACCTTGCTTTTGACGTGTCTTATAATTATACTGTCTTTACAGGTGCCCTGGATACTACTTTTGCCGATACCCTGGAAGTATTGGTTTCTACCGATTGCGGGGCTACTTACCAGAGCGTGTATAAGAAAGCCGGAGCAGCGTTGGCTACTTTTGCACAGCCTATCCTGAACCCGGCCAACCTCGACGCTTACCTGGTTGATCCCGACACGAGCGACTGGCGCCGCGAAAGAATAGACCTGAGCGCTTATGCCGCCAGTAACGATGCCATAGTAAAGTTTAGCTATATCTCGGGGTTGGGTGGCCTTATTTATCTCAGCAATATTGCCTTTGAGAACGAACAGACCGGTATCCACGAAAAAGAGAAACCGCAGGTAAAATTATATCCGAATCCCGCGCAGGACCAGGTAATCCTGAACACCGGCGATGCCCCTCTTGAATCCATTACGGTATCCGATCTCGCCGGCCGAAAGATGATGCAAGTAGCCGGACAGGGACGGCAGACAGCTTCTGTCTCTACGGCCAACCTGCCCAATGGCGTGTATCTTTTTGAGATCAACACTACCAAAGGCACGGTGAACCAAAAAATAGTGGTCCAGCATTGATATACTATAACTCTATTGCCTTGTAGCACAGCCTGCCTTTATTGTATAAGGCAGGCTGTGCCGTTGTATCAGCCATCGCTACCCTTCGACTTCGTTTAGTCAGACCATCGTTATAAGGCAGCTCCCATCATCAGGCTTGGCTACGATGTTTTTTATTTCTCGCTGCGGCACAGCGCCGCGGTGAGAAATATGATTTTTCTATAGGGCAAAACTGACGTGTTTTCTTACATTAGTATTCTCGCTGGCAATCCGGCGTACACTGCATTTCGCAGCGTGTAGTTTGACAATTATGAAAGAGGCCACCCCTTTCAGGAGTGGCCCTTATACATGGTAATAGAACTCTATTTATTTCTTAATAAATTTAAGCACCTCATTTTCCTTATTGCCATTAACCCTTACAAAGTAAATGCCAGTTGGCAGACCTGAAACATCTATACTTACTTTGTAAGATTCTGGGTTTTTAATTGTTTTTATGACTGATCCCTGAACATTAGTTATGGTCAATACAGTGTTGTTAAGCTCCATGCTGTTGTTCAGGTTTACATCCAATTGTGTGGTTGCCGGATTAGGGCTGATACTCAAGGTATTATCATCAAAGAACGAGGGAAGTTTCTTTTCAGCCTTTTGCAGAACACTTGCGCAACCGGGATTCCCCCCCCTCACGAACGCTATAATGGCAACGTCATCTACCATTACGGAACCGCCATAATCGCTTAAGTTGTTCATCCTTTTAAATCTGATTTCAATTCTGTCATAAGATGCTTGATATACCTCGAAAGCGGCAGAGTAACAATTCCATGCGTTTGTATTCGGAACATTAAATTCGCCAATAACCAACTCGGGATTACTATTTGTACTGCTATAAAGAACGACTTGAATGGTATTGTTCATTGGTGAATATGCAGCAGGAGGAAATCCTGATAACCGAAGATTTAAATAAAAAAGGCGAGCCACGATACCAGATGCGCTAAGGGTGGTAGTTAAATTTCCTTTTACGTGAATGTCGTTAACAAAAGTACCGTTGCTTTTCGATTGCCAGATACCAATAGAACGATTCAGACCACCTGGACCGTAGCCACTGGAAAACTGTCCTAGACTGCAAGTTGCATTTATATCCCGAACTACCCCGGTATTTACCAAATTTCCGCTTCCGGTCCCCTGGTTTTCTCCTGTCCAGTTGTCTACCCATCCCGATGCTAAATTGAATGGTCCATTGTTACCACCGGTGCATAAAGCAGGTCCTTGTTCAAATCCGCCATTAGCTACATATTGTCCATGCGCTGATTGCAGGGATAATGCGAGGGCGATTGCCGCGAGCCCGTTAAGCAGGGTCGCTCTTTTTACTTGGTTTTTCATCTTGATGTTTAATTTTTGTGATGCTTTTGTTTAGTTATGGACTGGTTCAAGGTCTGATCTTCCATCATTTCGCAAGGAAAAATATTTATTGAAAAGCAGTGTTTCTTATCACTTATCGTTACCCACTGCATTTCCTTTACTATTGATTTCCCTGTAACCCATCGACATAAATCCGGCTGTAATTTGCAGACTAATCCTTTCCCGGAAAACAGGAAGTTGGTGGTTGTGTTATATCGCTTTATAATTCTGTAGAAATCACAAATAGATTGTAGCTTATCATTGATGTTTTAGCCACGAATGATAATGATGTTAAGTTGGAGGATTTCTTAAGGGGATAAAATTACTATTGGGCTACAAGTGAAGACCATTTTCCAGCCAAGCAGCGTATATTGGTTATAACAAGTGAGACTTGCCCATAGAGCAGTGTATATTATAGTAACAAACTCGTTATTAGTTTCAAAATAGTAGATTTCTGTCTATTATCTCAATATTTACTATTCAAAAACTATTCTTTAGAATCTAATAGATAATTATCTGGCTAAAACAATAAAAATGAATTGCTTATACACACTTCTTTTGCGTTTATATCAGAATAAATATTCTTTTACGTTAATAATGCATATTGAGTAGCCTATATTTTGACCCAAAATAGTATAAATACTATTTTCACTTAAAGATGGCTTGTATAATATCCTTCATGGAAGAGCAATAGTCTTTTATCTTTTATAAAATACCGTTCAAGCATATGAGCAATATACCCTTTCATACTATTGATTGGTCTGCGATAGTACCTACAGAACATAAGGGAGCACAAGGCACTTCCTTCTGGCATACGCTGCAATTTGACGGATTGCGTATCCGTATCGTAGAATATTCGGCCGGCTATCTTGCCGACCACTGGTGCCGTAAAGGACATATCGTGCATTGCCTGGAAGGCAGCTTTACTTCCGAATTGAAAACAGGGGAAAGCTTTACCCTGACCCAAGGCATGAGCTATGTAGTATCCGATGAACTGAGCGAGCACCGTTCGCTATGCGAACAAGGCGTAAAACTGCTCATCATCGACGGGGATTTCCTGCAGTGATCTGCATGAAAGGCCTATTCCGTTTCCCGGAAGATGCCCCGTTCCATAGTAATATGCAACTCCTGCAACATAGCAGCGGGGTTAAAGCCCTCCTTCTTGTACTCGGCCTGCACTACTTCTTTGGCTTTACTCAAGGCCTCGGCACTGCTCCAGGTGGCTACGGTAACACAGGTCAGGTTGCCTTGCTCATCGATCGATTCATAAATATGATCTTCGATAAAGCCGGGAATCGTTTTGATGAGGTCCCTGTTGATCTTTGTTCTTGCTTTAAAGGTTTCGATGGCTGCTGCGAGGACAAAAAACTTGTCGATAAAGAATTGGGGCATACTTGCGCTATGGTTTTTTGTTTCGGTGACCTGCTCTGCTTTCCGGGGTTGTACTGCATGGCCCAGCATGGGTGCCGACAGCAAGGCAGGGAAAAGGTATCGTGCTATTGCTTTCATCTTTTTTTTCACAAAATTACCTTTGCCCTCCCCGGAAAAATTGTACAAATTCACTGATCTACCAATAGCGGGCGTTCCGGAAGAAGGCTTTGGGCGGCTGCCCGGTAAAGGCCCTGAAGCTCCTGATAAAATGCGCCTGGTCGAAGAATCCGAAGGCATGTGCAGCCGTACCCAGGTTTTTAAAGGTATCGATATCCCTGATCAAAGACCTTAATCTTATGATCTCTGCAAAATGCTTGGGCGTAGTGCCGGTGGCCTGGCGGAAACGTTTTTCAAAAGGGTCCTGGCTGATGTACAGACCGGCAGCCAGCTCTTTGATCCTGATATTACCGGTAGCCTTCTTGATCGCATCCATGGCGTCATGCACCAGGAGATCGGCCCTGCGGTGGTCCAAGCGGGAAATAAGCATCGCTTCGATAAGTGCTATACGTTGCGCATCGTTATGGGCCCCGGCCAGTTGCTCACATAAGAACAAAGCATCGTGCTTTGATATGATATGCTCCAGGGCTACGGTATGGTTAAACAGCGCTACTGGGGAATCATGGAGGAAAGCAGCCGCACCAACCTCCGTAAACCTAACCAGTAAAGTCGTCGTCTCTTTCCCATATTGCAGCAAACGGGCTTGCTGCCTTAGTCCTGATAGGCTGGCGGGAGGTAATGCACGGATAACGTTATCCTCGGTATAAGTCACCCTGCCCCTGAAACAAAAGGCCATGACCATATGAATATCCGGGAGTATGGTATTGGTCATGCCTTCCCTGCTTTCAATAACCATGAAAGTGCTGATATATGGCCTTAGCAGTGCTGAAGGTTGGAAGGTTTGCGCATTCATTGCCCGGAAAGTTCTGCCGGCAAAGATAGGCGGAAGGTCATGCCAGGATAATAGCTTTCTTTTATTATTGCATCGGCAGGTGGTTGACAGTCCTGATGGAATCGCCAAGTGCATCGGCCCAATTGCTGATCAGCCTGATCTCCTCTTCCGAAAGTTTTGCATCGTGATGTATTGCGGTGTAAGAAGAGATCGGCATTTCGTGCTCTCCTACTTCCGCCATTACTTCATCTAGCTTATGCGCTGCCTTTTTGGGTGTGTAGGCGGCAAATTCCGAGAAGTTAAGCTCCCGTTTACCCTCTTGTATGTGATCATTTAATATCCAGGCAACGGGCTGTATATTATTGTACCAGGGATAATGGGTATTATTGGAATGACAATCGTAACAACTGCGCTGCAACAACTGCAATACCGGCTCAGGTACAGGATACTTCGTGGTAATATCGCGGGGAGAAAGCCCTGCGGCTTCGTTCCTTTGCGGCCTAAAAAACTGGATAACAACCAGCAGGACAGCAACAACCAGGATGATACGTTTTACTATTCTTTTCATAATACTTTACTGGAAACAAAGCACAAGGTAAAAAATTAACAGGGAGAAAGCACAAGACCATTTTTATTTAATCTGGTGGAAATGGCCTCCCCGGGCGATACTATACGCGCGCTCATAACCGAAATCCGGAACACAAGGTACTTATAACCGGATCACTATATAAGAAAGGATACCCTCCCGTGTAATAGTTATACTACATTTAATATCCTGAAACGGGACGATCTTTGCGCTGTTATCCTGTTTTTTCATGCATTTGTATTTTCTATTATTAATAGCAGCATTTTTGCAACTGATTCCGATGCACAGGATGTAAATCATATTGCATGTTTGCAAAAGTGTATGATGGACAAACCAATTAACCGTATTTTTTTTCTTTGCAGTTTTATTCTTTGTATCGCCCGGCCAGCTCTTTATGCAGGAACCGATTCGGCCAGCTATGCCCTCACCCGATATTCCAATGAGAATGGCCTTCCCCAGAATAGTATCAAAGCCATTGCCGCCGATGAATATGGCTTTATTTGGCTGGCTACGGAATCGGGGCTGGTACGGTTCGACGGACGGCATTTTTCCCTGTATAACCGGAACAATACCGGTATTGCCTCCAGCAGGATCATTGATATATCAAGGGCGCCCGCCACAGGAAACTTATATGCGGTGACCCAGAACTGGACTATGCTGGGCATTGCCAGGGGAAAGGTCTATCCCGAGAAAAGAAAATGGGAGGTACTGTACCGCCGGATCGGACGGCCTACGGTCTCCAGCGCCTTATTGCCGCAGGCCTGGAAATACGAAGGCTGGGTAGATTCTTATCACCAGGATAGTCTTCAATTATATTTACCGCACGATACTACTATACTGGCTGCTTTAAACGGCAATCTTTATTGGTATTATAAAGAAAAGCACATCGGGCAAACCCATATCCCACTCCGGGGAAAACTTCATAAGATATTCGCATTGGGGCCTTCGCTCTACCTGTTGCCCGACAAGGCCTCGGGCAGCTATACAGTAAGCCGTATCGGCATGGGCCGTATCGATACGGTATCCCTTTCGGGGGATATTGTACACCAGCCCCGGAAAGCAGACTGGATACTGGGGCTTAATAGAGCCATGCAGCAGGTATTTATTTATAGCGATAAACATCTTTACCTGGTACAGCGGCTGTCCAATGGCAACCTCCACACTACCCTTTTGCTCAGCGGCTACGATTTTCAGAAATTAAAGATAGGTTCCTGCTATTACGACAGCCTGCACCAACGTATCTTCCTGGGCAGCGCCGTCCATGGCCTTTATGTATTTTCGGCAAAACCTTTTGCAACAAGAACCTGTATTGAAGCGGGCAACAACAGCAATGTTTTTTACGATCATATTGCTTACGACGATACCAGCATTCTTACTGCGAGAGGTATTCTTTTTAATACCCGGCATCCAGGATACAAGGTGTTCGGAACACTCAGGGAGAAAAGCGATGGCCTTGGCAATACCTTGTACAAAGCCAAGGACGGTACTTTATGGACCGCGGATTACTACTATGTATACCAGATGTCGCCACAAGGCACTACCGTATTACATCGCTGGCAAATAAGGGCTGCCTGCGCTTTCACACAATTGGCATCGGGAGACATATGCGTAGGCACCAACCAGCAGGGTATCTATACGATACAACCCGACAGGCCCGAAGAACCGCCCCGATGTATAAAAGTAATGCACGACCGGGTAGTGTGTATGGAACAGGAAACAGCCGATATATTGTGGCTGGCCACGGACAATCATTTGTTCCGCTGTTCTTTACCCGACATGAAGCTGGATACGATTACAGCACTTAACGGGCAGGTAGTCCGGAATATTTATATACCCCGCCAGCAAGAGGTATGGTTCTGCACCTATGAAGCAGGATTTTACCTTTACCATGACCAGCAACTGACGAAATTTCCCCCGGACCGCTATAAGTACCTGAATACGGTGCATCATATAGCGGAAGACGCCCACGGTTTTTTCTGGGTGAGTACCAATAATGGTATCTTTAAGATGGCAAAGCGCGACCTTTTCGCTTATGCAGCCGACCATACCAAGATCCCTTTCTATCTTTATTATTCCAAAGAAAGCGGCTTTAATACCAATGAATTTAACGGCAGCAACCAACGCGTAGGTGCACAACTTGCCGATGGCACTTTTACCTTTGCTTCGGTAGACGGTATCATTTTTTTTAATCCTGCCGACTTCCGTTCTGAGCTGCCCGATGCGCCGCTCATTGTTGATGGCATCGAAGTCAATGGTAGTCCTATCACTATTTCGAACGCTATCCGCCTCCGTCATTCTTTCTCCGATATCCGTTTCCGTATCGCCACCGCCTACTTCGGCAATCCCGACAACCTGATGCTGGAATACCGGCTGGACAATAATGAATGGATACATATCGAAAATGAATCATTTGCCTTTAATGCTTTGCCTGCAGGCAGACACCAGCTCCAGGTCAGAAAAAGAGCAGGCTTCCACAATAGTTACCGTTACTGCAGCATAACCTTTGACGTATTACCCGCCTTTTGGGAAACCTGGTGGTTCAGGGGAATAGCCCTTTTACTGATTATAGGGGCAATATGGCTGCTGATAAGGCTCAGGATACTATACCTCAACAGGAAAAACAAAACACTGGAACAGACCGTTGCCCTGCGTACCGCCGAGTTGAATAATATTATCAGCGTACTGGAAGTATCGGAAATGAAGCTGGCCGAGGAACTGCGGCTACAGCAAAGATTGATCGGCAATATCGCGCATGATATTAAAACCCCTCTTAAATACCTTACGCTGTCGGCCAAAAATTTATCCAATAAAGTACGGCAGCAGGAAATGCCCGATTACGCGGAAATGGAGGGCATCTATATTTCCTCTACCAGGATCTACTCCTTTACCGAAAACCTGATGTCTTATCTCCAGGCAAGGCTCGAGTCGGGTGTGGTCAAAAAAGAACTGAATCTGCGGGAGATCATAGAACACCAGAAAGAAATATTCAATATTGCCCTGCATACACAGGGGAATGCATTCCTCAATAAGATAGCGCCCGAACTCAACCTAAGGACACACCGACAATTGCTGAATATCCTGTTGCATAACCTCACCGACAATGCTGTTAAGAATACGGAAAACGGTACGATCACCTTCTCCGCAACCCGGAACAGGAACAGCATCAGCATCCATATACAGGATAGTGGCAAAGGGATCGGCCTTCGTGAAGCAGGAAGGTACAATACTTACTTCCGGGAAGACAACAACGCGGAAAAAGGAGTCTATACCGGCTTTGGCTTTCTCATCATCAAGGATATTTTGCCTTTAATAGATGCCAACCTGCATTTTGAAAGCGGCCAGGGTACCCTGGTTACGCTCACCATCAATATACCCGAAGATCAGATACCAGGGGTAGCGTGATTTTTAAAAACGGCAATCAGCTCGGGCAGATTGGTTATCTGCACTTTTTCATAGATCCTTTTTTTGTACGTGCTCACGGTTGCAATATGCAGGTTGAGGGTATTTGATATCTCCAGCAAACCCAGCCCCTGCAACAAGAGGCGCGCTACTTCCATCTCCCGCTGGGATAAAAGATCCAGGGGATTTTCGGCCGTATGCCGGTTTGTGGACAGCGCTTTGTTGATCAGGCGTTCCTTAACGGCTTCGCTGATATATTTGCCATTGTTCAGTACGATAGCGATCGCATTTCGTATCTGTTCATTCTCGCTATCTTTATGAAGGAAGCCATTCGCTCCGGCCTGCATGTAGCGGGGTGCATAAAGGTCTTCCCGGTAAGCGGAAAATATAAGGATCCTCACATCCTGCTGGATGGTTCTCATATCGTCGATCACATGAAAACTGTCGCAACCCGGCATATTAATATCACATACAACCAGGTCCATCTTCTGCTGCCCCAGCCCGCTCATTAAAGTATCGTAATCCCAGGCCTGGGTTACATTTACGGAAGGCATCATTTCCTGCAGGAGCAGGGAAATGCCATGACGGACCACGGCATGATCATCTGCAATTAGTATATGTAATGACATCTTTTAAAATCTGGCGGCAAAGGTTATCCAATTTTTCGGTTTAAGCCGGTGAAACCACTTGTTCATTTGTGGTTCTTTTACTACATATCGGCTCCGGTATGGTTAAATGGTATTGCATAATAAGGATATAATTCCATATCTGCTATAGTAATAATACTACAAAACAAAAAAAAGCCCCGTATTCCGGGACATAAACGATACTACCCTTACAGGCCCGGAATATATAGCGAAACGGGCAATACTTTCCGTATTGCCCGTTTGCGATTTAATATCCTTTTCCTTTATAACTGATCGCTAAAGAATACCTTTTTTCAGCAGGTGCGCTTTGGTATAACCTGCGGAAGTCGTCATGCCTTTACCACCTATGCCCGTTGCAATGTGAATGCGCTCCTCTATGGTATGCTCGAATATATCCAGCTCGTTGTGCTGTACATAAAAACCGCACCAGTACTGTGCCATAGCCCAGTCGCTGAGCTGCACTATCTTTTTGGCTTCTGTGATCATGAGCTCGTTGATGTGCATTTCGTTATAATAAATGCTCAGGTCGTCCTGGTCGGTTACCGCTGCGTACTCGTGCGAATCGCCGATAATGATACTGCCGTCCATACGCTGTTTGAAAAGGATATGAATACCCCATTGCAACAGTTCAGGATCAACATCTTCTTTTTGCAGTAGCCGGTAAGCATCACAGGATTGAAAGCTTTCATAGCGGCGTATGCTGAGCCCGGTCAGTATATTCCCCGGCAACTGTATTTCCGGCTGCGGGTAAGTGGCCATCATGTTTAATTTGGAAACGACCAACCCGCTGAAGGCAAATACCTCGGGAAAGAGCAGCTTTACATCGCGTCCGTTGCATAGTATGCCATGCTCGGCAGTGTACGTTTTTTTTCCCGCCACATGCACCACTACCCTATCTCCATTCACGGCCATATCCAATACCGGTGTATGATACAGGAAAGTAACCTGGCCCGGGTATTTCAAACGCAGGTATTCCTGCAGGCGGTGGATCATCAACTCCGGCTCGGCAGATACTTCCGTAGGAAAGAAGAGTGCTCCCCTGGCATAATCGCTTCGCAGGCAAGGGTATTTTTCCAGTACCGCTTCCTTAGTCCATAAAACCCCTTCGTAATCATCGGCAGCAAAGCGTTGCTGCATCTCTTCCAGCACGGCCATTTCATCGTCGCTTGAAGCGATATAGCAGGAACCGTTGTTACGGATACCTATAGCATATTCCTCCTGTATTTCCTTATAGATATCCGTAGCTTCACGGCCATAGCGGTTCCATTCACCCACAGGCAAGCCTGAAGGCACTACCTGCCCGAAATTGCGTACGGTAGCTTCCTGCGGCCTTTTATCCTTTTCAATTACCAGTACTTTCCTGCCTGCTTTTAAGGCATGATAAGCATGGAATGTGCCCAGTGCTCCGGCGCCTACAACTACTATATCAAAATGATTGTTGTCCATATTCCCTTATTGTTTTGCAAAGGTAGGCCTCCGATTGTTTAATATAAATAAACTTTGTTTACTAAATTGTTAATTACGAAAATAAAAAGGGAGCGTAGCATGACACTACGCCCCCGGATTACAACTACAAAAAGAAATAAGATTAATGCTGCACTACGATCTTTCTCACGATCCTGCTACCTTCAGTGGTGATCACTTCTATAAAATAAATACCGGAAGGAAGGCCATTCAAGGTACAGATCACTTCGTTCTTACCTGCAGCTTTGATCTCGCGTACTACCTGGCCTGTACTGCCGGATAAGCTGACCATCGACATTTTCCCCTGCAACATTTTTATGGTAATATAATCCTGCGCCGGGTTAGGAAATACCTGTAATGTATTGCTCATCTGTTCTACCGCATCGATACCGGTTACCTGTTTCGTGGTAAAAGTAAGCGGACCGGCCCAGGCACTGCTGCCCAGTACTGCCGAACAACTATCCTGCACATAAACATCATAAGCCGTATTGGCCTGCAGACCGACTATAGTATAATTGGGTGCGCTGATATTGCTTTGTACCGTTCCGTTACCATGAGTAAAGCCGGCAACACCATATTCCAGGTTGTGCAGGGCTGCTCCGCCGGTGATCCAGGAAATGGTAGCCCCGTTCGTTGTTACATTCTGCGTTACCAGGTTATAAGGCACATCACAAGCTACCGTAGAGAAGGTGAAAGGACCGGCCCAGGCACTGTTTGCCACAGATGAGTTGCAATTGACCCTTACATAAAAATCATAAGCCGTATTGGCCGAAAGACCGGTGAAGGTACCCAGGGTATCGGCAAAGGACTGGATAATACCGATGTTCGGATCACCATAACCAGAGGGCCCCCAGCTTACTTCAAATCCCGATGCTGCAACGGCATTGTTATGCCAGCGCAATGCAATCTTAGCGGTGGTAATGCTGTCGGCATTTACATTATCCGGCATACCGCAGGGATCGGCCGTAGTAAAGGAGGTCAGCACCCAGGCACTTTGACTGGTGGTGCTGCAGGAATCTTTCAGATAAACATCATAAGTAGTAGCAGGCAGCAAATTGGTAAAAGCATAGTTATTGGCTGTAAAGGCAACAGTAGTACCTGCGCCCAATGTAAAGCCTGCCGGGCCGTATTGCAGGATATGATTTCCTGCTGCCGAAACAAAAGATAAGGCGGCAGCGGCCGTATCGATACTTCCTACCGTGATGGTAATAGGAGCAGGACAAGCAACAGCACTGAAATCGGCGATCAGAAATTCTTTCACACCATAAGCACCTGCCTTTGAAATGCTGGTGGCCGTAATGTTGTTATCCGCCGCCAACTGTATCCAGGGGCTTGCCGCATTATTCCTCCTGTTGTATATATGCAGGTTGGCCGGTGTGCTTACTGCCGCCGGGTAACTGCCGTAATGGTATTGCATGCGGTAAGTAGTGTTGTAGTTATTGGTCGTAAACACGCCATAGTAACCTGCCGTACTTCCTATATCGGCAATGCCGTTGGTATAGTTAGGTACCTGGTTGACTTTGTAAATATGCACTCCTTTAATATTCCCGTTCACGCTGTCTACTTTCAAAGCACCATAGGCACCGTTGCCGGAGCTCAGGGACACATTGGCCCAGGTCGAAGGATAAATATAAACGCTGGTATCTCCTATCGCAGCACCCGAAACAATACGTTGCGGGCTATTGGTCAAGGTACCGTTGAAATAAGATGCTGTAGCGGTTGCATTGTTGGTCAGGATATTGCCCGAAGCTTCATCCATACGGTAATAAGCCATCAGCCCGGCTTCGCTGCCGTTCAGCTTATGACACATAGCCGCCCGTATCGCCGTATCGTTAAGCGTAGTGCTCCAGATGCGAAGCTCGTCCATGCTTCCTTTGAATTTGGGTCCGTAAGTTCCGGTACCATCCTGCCCGATACGCATCGGTAGCACGCCGTCCAGGCTCTTGCCCGAGTCGGCGGCAATATTGATAGGCGTACCGGCCTGCACACCGTTCAGGTAAGCGGTAAGATAGCCCTTGCGGTCTACTACCATGGCAATATGGTTCCATTGCGATGCATTGGGCACATTGATATCATAATCCTTACGGGTACCGCCGGCAGGTTTAAAATTGAAACGCAGGTTATTGCCGCCGTTCCAGCACCAGAGAATACCTGTATTCTGCCCGTTGTTCCAATCTTTGTTCCCGATAAAGGCAGGATCGCTTGAAGGGTTGTTGAATTTGATCCAGGTCTCCAACGTATAGCTTGCTGTAGCCAATGCGCCGGAAAGAGAATCGCCAAGGTTAACATGCTCGTTTTGGGAAGTGCCCTGGAAGTTCATGGCATAGCCGCTTCCGTAGGCGCCGTAATCGGGTAAGGTAGTAAAGGCAAAAGGACCTGCCCAGGTGCTTGCACTGTTGATCGAAGCACAGGTATCCTGCACATAAAAGGTATAACCGGTATTGGGCAAAAGACTTGACACATTGTAAGATGCCGTTGCCAGATTGGTAACTGGCGTACCTGCCGTTGCAGGGTTAAAGGAGCCTGCGCCGTATTTTATATTCCAGCGGTTAGAGCCGCCGCTCGTCCAGGAAAGCGAAGCCGTTGCTGTAGTAATGTTTTGTGCATTCAGCACAGTAGGTACATTACAGGTTACCGGATTCATAAAATTCCCGATGAGGAACTCGTTGCGCCTGGTAACGGCGGTCTTTGCAAAAGTATTGGCGGCTATATTCTTTGTAGTGCCAAAACCCGCCCAGGAAGAGTCGGCCGATTCCCTGTGGAACAGGTCAGTACCACCTTCATAAGTGATGGCATCCGGGAATCCCGTATAGTTATACGTCACATCATAAGCCGCCGTTGCATTTACCGCGAATACGCCATAATAAGCAGCAGGCGTACCGGGATTGGGAATTCCGGCAACCGTGTTCGGCGCAGCATCGGTGCGGTACAAATGAATACCGCTCATAGCAGCTCCTATATTCTGCAACTGCACAGCACCTTGCGTTGCCGATCCCAGGTTCAGCGTCTCGGTACTGAAGCTGGCCGCATAAATATTGACTGATGTATCGCCTATGGCGGCGCCACTGGCTACGCGCGCGGGACTGTTTTGCAAGGTACCGGTATAAGCGGAAGCCGTAGCGGCAGTGCTGTTGGTTACTGCCGTTCCCGTGGTCTCGTCCATGCGGTAGTAAGCCATAAGTCCGCTTTCGGTACCACTTAATTTGTGGCACATATTGTCCCTCAGTTCCTGGGCGCTGCGTACGGTATTCCAGATACGCAGTTCATCTATGCTGCCTTTGAACTTGGAGCTGTAGGTACCGGTACCATCCTGGCCCAGCCTCATGGCCAGCACGCCATCCAGGCTTCTTGCCGAATCAGCTATCGGGATCACACTGGTAGCACCTTGCACGCCATTCACATAAATGGTGATGCTACCGGCCGCATTGGCCGGACGGTTGATCACCGCTGCAATATGGTTCCAGGCCGTAGTAAGCGTAGGCACGGTTACTACCGGGTCGAGCCTTGTTCCTCCCGCGGGTCTGAAATTGAGTTTAAGCTGCGTGCTGCTGCCCGATACGATGGTCCAGGCAATACCGGTATTGCTACCGCTGTCCCAGTTCTTATTGGCGAGAAAAGCCGGGTCGCCGCCGTTGTTGACGGCTTTGATCCACATTTCAACCGTAAAGCTTGTCCTGCCAAGCGAATCGGACAACTGATCGCCAAAGCTTACATGCTCCGATGCTGCGGTGCCCGGAAAATAGAGCGCATTGCCCGAGCCCTGGGCCGCACTGCGGTAGGCCAGGCCCGAGAGCAATGCTACCGGTACCAGGGCCAATGCCTTTTTAAAAATTTGTTTCATTGGTTTTATATTTTTAGGACAAACAAAGCCCGGGGCCGCACGCGGGGTGCGACCAAAAGCTTTTTTAAAACGTTTAGAAAAAGGTTATGGGATCAGTACGACTTGTTTTACAGCCTGCTTACCTCCGGCGGTTACCCGGATAAAATAATTGCCTGCAGGAAGGGCCGACATATCGATGTTCAGCTTATTCCGGCTGGCCATTTTTGCGTGTTTCTCGTCCAGCACGACACGTCCCTGCACATTGATCACCGCATAAGAAACCACAGCAGACAGTTCCGTTTCCATCCAAAGGGAAACCAGGCCTGTAGCGGGGTTGGGAAATAGTTTGATGCCTATTTCGTCTTTTCCCCTGTTCGCAATAGCCGTAGGCGTATCTACAGGAGGATCAACGTCTGTCGTTTTAATAGAATCCAGCCAGGACTTACCATCGAGGTTCCATTCGACAAGCTTGGCTGCAAACTGGGCGCTGTCCAGTTTTTCGTACAGCAAATGATGCAATGCCGTTACCGCAATATCCGCCTGCACCGGCGCTTTCTTTACCAAAGCAGGATTAACGGGGTTGCCGGTCATCACATAGCTGCCGGGATCCTGTACGCCGGTTATTTCGCGCTGGGTCACATTCTTCCCACTGCCGATCCACCATATTTTACGTTCTGCATCCGAGTTGCCGCCATGGGAAGTACCGGTACCACCGTGGTCCGTGATCAGCAGCACAAGCCAGTTCTCGTTGGCATAGTTAGGACGGGCCTGTAGGGCTTCCATTACTTTACCGATACAGCTATCTACGGCATGTATGGTTTGCATATAGATAGGATTGGAAGGACTGAAGCCCGAACCGTGTCCTGCACCATCGGGCATGTCCCAGTGTGTATCGATTACATCCACATTGGGATTCTGTAATTGTATCTTTACGGCATTGGTCATGGCTGCATAATCTGCAAGCCTTATTATTTTCTGGTTGTATCCGTCGTTATAAACCTGTGAACTCAAGGGTGCCCAATCGTTAACTTGTACTGCATTCAGGTTGGGCAGCAGCTCTTTGGCACGTTTGGGGTAAAAAGGATAATTATCATAATGACTGCCGGCGAAGCTATTGTCGGTCACGCCATGTTTCTGATGCCATACACCGTTGAAGATCGTAGACCAGGAAGGACCCGACACGGTGATGCCCAGGTGCCAGGCCTCGAAAGTAGAGAAACCGGAAGCGATAAGCGCATCGATATTGGGCACATCGCCTTGCTGCAAGGCATCGGACCTTACCCCGTCGATACCGATGATGAGGACCTTACGGTTTTGTGAGGCAAATGTGGTGGCCATAGCGATTAATGTAGCCACGGAGAGCATAATTTTTTTCATCTTATTGATTTTTGTTCGTGAATAGTGTGCTTATTATTATTGAAATGTTACCCATCGTTCTTAAAGCCTGTCTTATTTTCCCGGCGATCTTTTTATATGCTCTACACCGAAATAGCCTGACCCTAACTGCCTGCTGCTGTTCTTTTTCACGCTACAAAGTTGCTGAACAAATGTTTATTAATGCTAAACTTTGGTTTACTAAATTGTTAATTACTGGTCATGAAAAAGGAGCGCAGCATGACACTACGCTCCTGCATTTAAAACAACGAGCTACTTTAATGTTTTACTACCATTTTCCGTACCAGTCTGTTACCATCGGTCGTGATCACTTCTATAAAATAAATACCGGAGGGAAGACCATTCAACGTACAAATCACCTCGTTTTTACCTGCAGCTTTAATTTCACGTACTACCTGTCCCGTGCTGCCGGTTAAGCTGACCATCGACATGTTACCCTGCAACATTTTTATGGTAATATAATCCTGCGCCGGGTTGGGAAATACCTGTAATGTATTGTTCACCTGTTCCACTGCACCGATACCGGTTACCTGTTTTGTGGTAAAAGTAAGCGGACCGACCCAGGCACTGCTTCCCAGTACTGCCGAACAGCTATCCTGTACATATACATCGTAAGCAGTATTGGCCTGCAGACCAACTATAGTATAATTGGGTGCGCTGATGTTGCTTTGTACCGTTCCGTTACCATGAGTAAAGCCGGCAACACCATATTCCAGGTTGTGCAGGGCTGCTCCACCTGTGATCCAGGAGATCGTGGCCCCGTTCGCCGTTACATTCTGCGCAACCAGGTTATAAGGCACATCACAGGCTACCGTAGAGAAGCTAAAAGGACCCGCCCAGGCGCTATGCGCCACAGAGGAGTTGCAATTAGCACGGATATAAAAATCATAAGCTGTATTGACCGTCATACCAGTCAAGTCAAACCTCTTTTCCGTTACCGTGGACAATATGCCGATATTGGGATCTCCAAAACCCTGCAAGCCCCAACTGATCGTGTAATCCTGCGTTACAAGACCATTATCATCCCACTTTACAATGATCCGGCTTGTGGTAATGCTATCGGCATATACACTTGACGGAACCGGGCAGGGGTCTAAAGTAGTGAACAGGAAAGGTCCGACCCAGGCGCTGTTATTCGTAGCAGCGCAGGAATCTTTCAAATAGAATTCGTAGGTATGCGCAGGCAAAAGCCCCGTCAATTGCAGGTTGCTCATATTGGTATTGGCAGCAGTACCGGTACCCAATGTGAAATTGGCATTACCATATTCCAATACATGGGCGGCGGCTGAAGAGGTCCAGCTCACCTGGGCATTACCGGTGTCCACGTTATCGACCGACACCATAGCCGGAGCAGAGCAGCTTACAGTACTAAAATCGGCCAGCAGGTATTGGCGTGTGCCCAATGCCTGTTTGCGTTGGATCGTATGATTGGTCGTATTGTTAATAGCCGGCGTTTGTGTCCAGGGCGTTGCCGCATTATCTTTCCTGTTGTACACATGCAGTCCGGAGTTGTTGGCTACTGCAGCAGGGTAGCCGGTATAGTCATACTTGATCTTGTAATCGGCGGCATTGTAATCGCCCACGGCAAATACACCAAAATATTGATCGGTATTACCCGCATCCTGTATACCGGCATTGTAGTTGGGACGGCTGTTAACCCGGTACACATGCATCCCTTTAACGTTAGCCGCTACGCTATCTACCGTAAAGGCACCTATAGCATTGCTTCCCAAAGAAAGCATATTGCCGTTCCATACCTGCGGATAAATATAGATACTGGTATCGCCTATAGCAGCACCGGAAATGCGCCAGCGAGCCTGATTCACCGTGTTGAAGAGCGCAGTGCCCGCAATATCGGCAGCCACATTGGCATAACCTTCGTTGAGCGGCAGGTAGTTGACCAGGCCGGTTTCATTGCCCTGCAGCTTACGGCACATATTTTCCCTTAATTGCGCTTCTGTTCTTGCTACCTTCCATACCCGTACTTCGTCCAGCACACCCTGGAAGTATTCGCTGATATCGCCCGACCAACCCAGCCTCAGCTTATTGTTGGCCATGGCATTGCCCATAGCAAAGCGGTTAGGCGCTGCAATACCATTTACATAGATCGTGATCGTATCCTGCGAACGCACCATCGCTACGTGGCTCCATTTATCTTTTTCGATAAAGGTGTTCGAGTTTTTCCATCCTCCCCAGTAAAAGCCTACGGAACCATTACCACCGGAGCCGGCAGTAGTAGCATACAAGGCAGGTACGTAATTACCATTGGTCATGATACAGGTCGACCCGGTTATCTTGGCGGGATTGATCCATGCCTCCCAGGTAAAATCGCCGGTGTCGATACCGTGATTGACAGCGGCCGTGCTCAATATGCTTTCGCTGCCATTAAAGTAAATGCCGGTACCCGCGCCCATCGACAGATCGGGACCGGTGGTGAAGGTAAATGGCCCGGCCCAGGGACTGGCGCTACCCGCTGTAGTACAGGTATCCCGTACATAGAAGCTATAGGTGGTTGCCGCGCTCAAATTGGTAAGGCTGTAGCTTGCTGTGGTAAGGCCATTCACGATGGTACCCGCAGCAGGCAGGAACGTAGTATCTGCTCCCCAGGAAAGGTTCCAGGTATTGGAACCGCCGGTTGTCCAGCCCAGCGTTGCTGCTGTAGTGGTAATATTCTGCACATTCAAAGCCGTAGGCTGGGTACAAACCACTGTCGTAACGAAGTTGCCAATGATCATTTCTTTCCTGCCTGGTGTATTGCCAAGCTGGAAAACATGGGTAGCCTGGGTATTGGTCGCTGTAGAAAGCCCCCAGGGCGCATCTGCCGCTTGTCTTGTGTACAAATTAATACCCGACGCAAAACTAATCGCAGCGGGGAACCCGGAATAAGCATACTGTACATCATAGCTGCTGCCTGTCGTATTTAAAGCGGTATCGGCTGTAAAAATGCCATAATACACGTTATTAGTACCCGCATTGGGAATACCCGTTGTGGTATTGGGTGTATTGTCCACGCGGTATATCTGTACACCTGGCGAAGTATTGGAGATATTGCTCAAGGTTATATTGCCGTTAGCAATAGAACTTAAGCTTAATATCTGGGTACCATAATTGGTTGTGTAAAGCGACAAGGCAGTATCACCAAGAGGCGCGCCGGAACTGACCCATGCAGGCGTATTGGTGGCCGGGAAAGTAACCGTTCCGCCGCCGGATGTTACAGCATTGGACAAGGTAGTTCCCGTCGCTTCATCCAACCGGTAGTACACTTTCAAACCGGTTTCGTTACCATTCAGCTTCTGACACATATTCGCTCTCAATTCCGTTTCGGTCCTGGCTACAGTCCATACCCTTACTTCATCCAGATTGCCCTGGAACGATTCCGAGCCGTCGCCGCTATACCCCAGCCGCATTGGTGCATTGGCCATAGCCGCTGTTGCATTGATGGTATAGGTATTGGGCGCCAGCACGCCGTTCACATAGAAAGAAAGCGTAGTACCATTGCGTACAATAGCCACGTGGTACCATTTATTAGCGGCCAGCTTCACCCCGGAATTTTTCCAGGCAGTACCGCCGATGCCGCTCCAATAAATTCCTAAAGTGCCGAAACCATTGGCCGGGGCCGTACCACCGGTAGAAGCATACAGCGCCGGTGAATAATTGCCATTGGCCATGAAGCCTGTCCCTGTGCCCGAAGTATTATTGGCTGCTACGGAGGGCTTGATCCAGGCTTCCCAGGTAAAGTTACCCGTACCTATATTGTGTGTTACCGAAGCCGATTGCAGGGACTGCCCGCTAAAGCTCAACGCTGTACCGGCGCCCTGGGCAAAAGATCGCCCCGACTGTACTGCCAGCAGGAGTACAGGCAAAAATAAAAATAGCCTTTTCATATGTATTGCAATTATAAGGGGGCTGGTCAGGCCCCCTTTATGTTGGTTTATTTAGCAAGTATAATTGGTTTCGTAGCGCTTTTGCTATCGGCTTGTATCTTCACGAAGTATTGTCCCGAAGGCAATGCGGAGAGATCCACGTTCATTTTGTACTGCCCCGGCATTGCTTTATCCACAGCCTGCAGGACTAATTGTCCGGCAGTATTGAAGACTTCGTATTGCACTGCTTTGTTCTCGTTACCCCCATCGAACCAGAAGGAGACCATACCATTGGCAGGGTTAGGATACACCTTTACTTCAAGCCGACTTTTTCCTGGTTGATTGATACCGGTGGGAGGTGGTGGTGGCGGTGGCGTACTGGTTGCTTTTAAAGAATCCAGCCAGGATTTTCCGTCAAGGTCCCATTGTATTCTTTTCTGTGCAAAACCGGCACTGTCCAGTTCGGGAGATAACAAATGGTTCATCGCGGTAACGGCAATATCGGTCTGCACCGGTGTCTTGGCCAATAATACGGGGTTTATCGGATTAGAAGGCATCAGGTAGCTTCCCGGGTCCTGTACAGCAAGCAATTGTTTTTGCTGCACATTGTTCCCGCTTCCGATCCACCAGATATGACGTTCTGCATCGGAATTGCCACCGTGCGAAGTACCGGTACCGCCGTGGTCGGTGCAGATCAGTACGAGCCAGTCTTCGTTGGCATAATTGGGACGGGCATGTAAAGCGGTCATCACCCTGCCAATGGCCGAATCCACTTCATGGATCGCCGACATATAGATGGGGTTGGAAGGGCTGAACCCGCTGCCGTGCCCCATATTATCTACTTTGGCAAAGTAAACGGTCATAGCATCCAGGTTGGGGTTCTGCAATTGGGTGATCGCTGCATTGGCCACTGCAGTCACATCATTCTCCGTACGCACGATCTTCTGGTCGAAACCTTCATTAGTCACCTGTGTGCTCATAGGCGCCCAGTCCACGATCTGTACAGCATACAGGTTAGGTTTTACTTCTTTTACCCTTTTGGCATAGTAAGGATAGTTGGCAAAATTGCTGCCGGCATAGCTGTTATCCGTAACGCCATTCTTCTGATGCCATACGCCGGTAAACATAGCCGACCAGGAAGGACCCGAAACCGTATAGCCCAGGTGCCAGGAGTCGTAGGTAAAGAAACCGGTGGCGATCAATTGGTCGATATTAGGCGTGCTCGCTTCCTGCAACGCATCGGAGCGTACGCCATCTATGCCGATGATCATGACCTTCTTGGTTTGCGAGGCCTGCAAAACATACGCTGTAAGCGCCGTTAAGATGAATGTGGAAAGAAAAAACTTTTTCATTTTTTTTGATTTGAAGTATGCTTAATAGCAGGAAGAGAACAAGATTATAAGTGAAATTTAAGACCGACATAAAATTTCTGCCGGTAATATTCGGTATGGAAAGGACGGTCCGGGACACCGATATAAGTCCGGTAAGGCGCGTCCAGTATATTGTTGACGGTGAGGTAAGCGCTGAAATGTTTCGAAACATCATAAGCGAATTGGTAATCGAGGGAATACATCGATCCCATAAACACATCATAATCCGTATTGTCGTGTACCAGCGCATAGGTATTAGGATCGGAAAACAAATTCAGCTCAGTGCTGAAAGACCCTGTGTAATTGAGCGTAACGCGGGTGTTTACTTTTCCTTTTTCATAGAACAATGCCAGGTTGTACAGTATGGGCGTCTGCTCTGTCAGCGGCTGGCTGTGGGTTCTGCCCGGTACCTGCATGCGGGAATAAGAATAAGTAAAGTTAGCAGCGACACCAAAGCCTTTCCAGAGTCCCGGCAGGAAATCAAAATGCCGGTCGATCAGGGCTTCAAAACCCATTACGTAGGAGTTGCGGGCATTGGCGTAGCTCTTCATCGTATAGCCGGGTACGGCATTGCCTTCGTCTATCTGGTTGGTCCGGAATATGTGATCTGTCACATTTTTATAATAAGCGCCTACGGAAAACATGCCTTTCGTTCCCCAATAATGTTCGTAAGACAGGTCGAAGTTCAAAGAGTAAGTGGGCTTCAGGTTGGGATTACCGAATACGAAAAGGAACTGATCCCTTTCAAACAAAGCATAGCCGGGTTTGGTCTGCTCAAAATTAGGCCGGTGAAAAGTACGGGAAACAGCAGCCCTGATATTGCTGTTCTGGTCAGGCGTGAAGAGCGCATTCAGCGAAGGCAGCAATACGGTATAGGATCTGCTAAAGGAGCGGGCTTCGGCATTGACGCCCAGCGGCGCGTTATCATCCACCACGGTGGTGTCTGATGTTTCCGACAGATCAGTATGTTCCATCCTGAGCCCGCCGGTAAAGGTCAATGCAGGTGTCGCCTTCCATTCGCCCATCACATAAGCTGCAGCCATGTTTTCCTTATAATGATAAGCGGAGCCCAGCCATTGGTTAAACATGTTGTTGTTAATATCCATGGGCGTAGCCACAAGGTCGGTCGCATGTGCACCCACGAAGCTGTTCATCTGGTCTTTGGTGAGTACCGGCAGCAAGGCGCCTTTATAAGGAGTCCCCCATTCTCTCAGGTAATCGTTGTTAGGATCAGCCGCCGTGGTTTGCTGATCAGACAGATATATTTTAGGTGCGGTAACCGGGTTCAGGCGGTATTCAAAAAAGCTCACATTGCGGGAACCTTCTTTCCTCCTGTATTTAAAGCCTACCTGGAATTTCAGGTTATTGCTTACGGTATAATGAAAATCCATTTTGGCTACGATGGGATCGCGCTCCGTCGTGGTATTCAGGTCTGCAAAAACACTGCTTAAATAATAATCCTGTGGCGTGAGCGGATTGTCGTTGCCCAACTGCTGGTATTTGGGCTGGATATTGTTGTAATGATCGCCACCGGTACCATAAGGGTTATCTATATCCAGCATTTTATAAGGATAGGCATTAGGGTCCTTAGTGTTGTTGGGATCAAATGGGCCACCAAAGAAATTGGTTTTGATCATATCGTTGTACTGCAACAAAGGACTGATGAACTCTACTGTATAGTTACCATTGGGCGTACCGTTCTGTGCCTGCGGCGTATTGCCAAAACCAAAACGGTTATAATAAGAAGCCACCTTGGCCTCGATCCGGAATTTGTCGGATACTTTCCAGGCCGCATTTAATTCGCCGCCGTACAAACGGTGATCGAAAATACCATGCGAATTCTGCAGCCTAATCCTTGCACCGGAGCCATCGGACCAGTTATAGCTGGTACGGTTGCTGTATTCATCTTCAATCATCCGGCCCATGATGAATTTGCCGCCGATCTTGATATTTTCCGTTACCTGGTAATCTGCACCTGCATTCAGGCCGAACGTCTGCCGCAGTCCCCTTACCCTGTTGAGCTGCAGACGGGCCAGGCTGTGGTTGTAATTGGTACCGTAAGCGATGTATGGTGCATCGATACCGTAATTTTCACCGCTATAAGACCCGTTGATCACATAGGAAAATTTCTTGTTCTTTGAAATATTCCCCCACAAAAAGCTTCCACTGTAAAGCGGCTTGCGGGATAGCGCATCATAGCCCGTAGAAACATCAAGAGAAAGCGTTTTTTCTGTAACCGGTGCTTTGGTCAGAAAATTGATCACCCCGCCTATATTATCCCCTTCCATATCGGGCGTCACCGTCCTGTTCACTACTATATAATCGATAAGGCTGGAAGGGAATACTTCAAAATTGAACACCCTGGAAGCGTCTTTTTCATCGGCCGTTGGCATCCAGTCTCCGTTCAGCAAAGCAGCGGTCCAATCTATCGGCGTACCCCGGAGCGATACTTTATTATCTTTAACCACTACGCCCGGCGCCTGGCGGATCACATAGGCCGTTGCTTTTACCGGCGATTTGCTGATGCCTTCCGACGATAAAACGGTAACCGATTTATTCGCCATTTTTGTCATATTGACTGCCTTCGCCTGCCCGCCCTGGCGGAAACCGCCGCTGATCAATACTTCATCGATAAGATGTTCCGTCGATTCCAGTTGTATGGTTCCCAGGTTAACTGTTTCATTGGACAAAACAGTCACCGGTACTTCCTGGGATTTATAGCCCATATAGCTTATCTGCACCAGTTGCTTGCCGGTGTCCAGGTCCACTAAGCGGAAAGAACCGTCCAGCTCGGTAAGGGTCCCGTTCCGGCCGGTTATACTAACAGATACACCGGGCAAGGTTTCGGCCTTATCCCGTATGATGCCCTTTATATTACCGCTCTGGCCGTATAGCCCTGTGGTAATGAGTATCCCCGCAACAGCAAATAGACTTCGTTTCATTTCCCTTATTTTATGTTTACCGATGCAAAAGTAGTTTACGGAAGTTTACAAATGCTGAACTAATGTTTACCAAATTGTTAAGTCTCCGGAGGGTGATATTGTTAATTTTCCATGTCCTCTTTGTACAATACGCCGGAGACAATATCTTTGGGGTTTATAAATACTAAACACTGAACATGGAAGGAGCATTTTTATTGGAAGTAAGCCGGAGGATAAAAGAGTACCGGCTGGAAAAACGGTTAACGGTACAAGAGCTTGCCGATCGCTCGGAAGTAAGCAAAGGTCTTATTTCACAGATAGAGAACGGCAGGAGTATCCCTTCCCTTCCTGTATTATTTGCCATTATCCAATCACTGGAAATGGCCGTTAGCAGCTTCTTCGACGGACTTAACCTGCAAACGCCCAATGTGCTGGTACAAAGGAAAAAGGACTATGAATCCTTTACCAAGGAAGACGCCAAAGGTTTTTTGTATAAAAGGATCTTTGTAAAAAATGTGGCGGCCTCTACCCTGGATTTCGTGATCCTGGAACTGAACAAAAGCGCTAAGAGGGAAGAGGTAACTACCGATGCTTTTGAATACAAATACATTATACAAGGTGAATGCGAATATCTGATCAACGGTGAAAAATACGCCTTGCAGGAAGGGGATTCCCTTTTCTTCGATGGCCGCCTGCCGCACCTTCCCAGGAATACGGGAAGCGAAAAGTGCATTATGCTGATCGTGTATTTCTTTAATCAGAAGTAAACAAATACTAAACAAATTTCACATTGAGGTAACATTGGGGCTATACTTTTGCGGAGAATATAAATACTAAACAATAGTTTAATGATTATCCGAAAGTACCTTTCCCGGAATGCCAACTCCGCCTTCTTTATAGTATATGCTACTATTGCGGCCTTTCTTACGTATACATCCATGTATGCGGTAAGAAAGGCCTTTTCAGCAGGCACCTTTGAAGGGAAACAGTACCTCGGTGTAGACTATAAGGTACTGCTCGTTACTGCCCAAACTATAGGCTATACGCTTTCCAAATGGATCGGCATTAAAGTAGTGGCCGAAAATACCCCTTACCAGCGTCCCAGGTATATCATTGGCCTTGTATTGATCGCTACACTGGCACTGGGTCTTTTTGCCGTGGTACCTGCTCCTTATAATATCCTGTGCCTGCTGCTTAACGGGCTGCCGATCGGCATGATCTTCGGCCTGGTATTTAACTATCTCGAAGGCAGGCGTAGCACGGAGATACTGGTAGTAGGCCTTACGGTTACCCAGATTTTTTCTTCCGGATTTGTAAAATCCATCGGGCGGTATTTTATCAATGAATACCATTTGACTGAGTACATCATGCCGTTCGTCGTGGCCCTTATTTTTATGCCCATACTCCTGCTGGCCGTATGGATGCTGGAACAGATACCACAACAATCGGAGGCAGACATTGCCCTGAAATCGGTACGTACACCCATCAGGAAGGAAGAACGCGGCGCTTTTATCCGCAAATACTTTACAGGCATCGTTATCTTTTTGTTCAGCTATATACTACTTACTGCCTACAGGGATTTCAGGGATAATTTTGCGGCGGAGATATGGCAGGGCCTGGGCTATTCGGGGCATTCCGAATTGTTTACGCTTACCGAGATCCCGGTGTCCCTCATTATCCTGCTGCTTATGGTATGGCTGCAAAAGGTAAAGGATAACATGAAAGCCTTTAGGGCTATTCACATTATGGGCATTACCGGGGCAGCGATCATCCTGTTGTCCACCATACTCTTTTCCTACGGGATGATCAATCCTATCGTCTGGATCTGCGGTACGGGTACAGGACTTTATATCGGCTATGTTCCCGTCAATGCTATTTTCTTTGAACGGATGATCGCCGTATTCCGGGAGCGGGGTAATGCCGGCTTCCTGGTGATCATGGCCGACTTTTATGGCTATGCCGGCAGCCTTGCTATCCTTTTCTACAAAAACTGGGGAGAAGCAAAGCTGAGCTATGTAAGCTTCTTCCGCTACGGTTCCTTATGGACAGCGCTCTTGCTGATCGCTTGCCAATACTTGTCCTTGCTTTACTTTTCCCGCAAAGAGAAAAGAGCGACACTTGAAGAAAGCAGAAAAATAACATTAGCTAATGTTTAGTATTAGTAAATAAATGTTTAATTTTGTAAAATACAATTAAACCGGTTTATGCAATCAAATAACATCCAACTGGCCATTTTTGATATGGCCGGCACTACGGTACATGATGAAAATTTTGTGACTCGGGCCTTATGCGAAGCGCTGGCGACACATGGCTACCCCGAAGTAACGCTTGAAGCAGCCAACGCGGTTATGGGTATCGCCAAACCTATAGCTATAGAAATGTTGCTGAAGGAATTTTATCCCGAAACTGCAGCCCAGGCCAACATACAGGCTATTCATGAAAGCTTCCTGAAGGCCATGAGTCATTTTTATGAAACAACCCCGGGAATAAGGGAAATGGAAGGAACCAGCGATACCTTTCAACGGCTTCGTGAAATGGGTATCAAGATAGGCCTGGATACCGGTTTTAGCAGGGATATCACCGACATTATCATTAAGCGCCTGGGATGGCACAAGCCGGGTGTGCTGGATGTAAGTGTGGCCAGCGACGAGGTGGAACGCGGACGGCCTTATCCCGACATGATCTACAAAGCTATGCAGCTACTGGACATCAGCGATACTAAAGCAGTAGCCAAAATCGGCGATACGCCCGTTGACCTGCAGGAAGGCGCCAATGCCGATTGCGGCCTGGTAATGGGTGTATGGAGTGGCGCTGCCAACAAAGAAACATTGGCATTGTATCCTCATACGCACCTGGTACCTTCCATCGCCGATGTTCCCGAAAAGATAAGGGAGTACCTGGTTATGGAAGCTTAATCAGGTTATCATTTAAAAAGAATGCCGGCGCCCTTAACGGAACGCCGGCATTTTTATAACAGGAAATTCTATACTAGTTATTTCTTTACGATCTTGGACCGGAAAAGGATGCCGCTGTTATCGGCTATGATCAACTGGTACATGCCTTGCGGCAGACCGGAGAGGGTGATCGTATTTTTATTGAATCCTTTACGCATAGCTACTTTTTGCTGGTACACTACCCTGCTGGTCACATCGATCAACTGGCAGTGAACCGTTGTTTCTGTCGCCGACTGGTGTTCTATAGTCAGCACTTCGGTAGCCGGATTAGGATAGCAGGTAAAGGAAGTACCGTTGGCAAAATCCAGGGAACGGATAATGGAATAGGTCGATTGTCCATCTTTATCCTTTTGCTGCAAGCGATAATAATTCATACCGGTTACAGGCATTTTGTCGGTAAAACGATAATCGATAGCGGCAACACTATTACCATCTTCGGCCCGGGTAGGCGCCCAGCCAATAGCGGAAAAGTTCTTCCCATCTGTACCGCGCTCAATGCTGAAGCCGTTGTTATTGCGTTCTGTGGCCGTAGTCCAGGACAACAGGGCAGTATTGTTTTCCTTAACCGCTTCAAAGGCACTGTATGCCACCGGCAACGGCGTACCGGCTGCATTTTTAGCATGGATAAAGAACTGACTGAATGAAGGTGTAGTGAAGGTTACTTTCCAGTATTGCTGGACAGCATCCCATACTACACTGCTTGGGATAATGAGGCTGGCTGTACCACTGCCTAATGTACCCCCGCTTATTTTGGTAATGGCCAACGTATCGATCCCTGCCTGGTCGGTGGGGCTCTGCGGCAATAAGGGGAAACCATTCAGGCTGGCATAGGCATTGTACTGGTTAAAGTCGCTTTGCTTGAAATACAGCGTCACTACTCCCGGCACATTATTCTGCGGCACAATTTCGTACCAACGGGCTACATAAGGCCTGCCTGCAAACACCTGTACACTGCCCAGTACGGTTACGGAAGCAGTAACATTGCCAAGTGCTGCGTTTTGCTGCAGCGAAGCGACGAGGTTACAGGCGCCATTGTAATAAGACTCGATCCCTCCCGAAGTCTGGCTACTGGAACTGGTAGTCGTGCCTGTAGTGGAGCTGCCACCGACGTTCGTTTGCGCCAGGTTGGGCGCTACGGTAACAACTACCGTATCCTTTCCGGTACAGTTGGAGGCATCGGTTGCGGTTACTATATACTGCGTAGTGGCCGCTGGTGTTACAAACTGTGTACTGCCACTCAGGTTACCGGGCTGCCACAGGTAAGTATAACCCGGCGTACCGCCAGTTGCTATGGATATAAGACCTGTAGTGGCGCCCGCACAAATAGTAACATCCGCTGAAGCCCCTACCACTATTGCTGGTGGCTGAGTAACGGTAATGTTCTGCGTGGTCTGGCAAAGATTCGCATCTTTTATCGTACAAACATAAGTACCTGCTGCAAGATTACTGGCCGCAGCCCCTGTTCCGCCGCTGGGCGACCAGCTATAAGTATAAGGACCTACAGCGCCCGTTACGCTTACCGCTGCCGTACCATTGTTGCCGCCGTTACAGGTAACATTGGTATGAGAAGGCGTAACAACAAAAGCAGGAGGTTGTCCCAGCGTGAAATTACGCGTGGTCTGGCAAAGGTTGGCATCTTTGATGGTACAAACATAGGCACCTGCTGCAAGGCCACTGGCCGTGGCTCCAGTTCCGCCGCTGGGCGACCAGCTGTAAGTATAAGGCGATGTAGCGCCGGTTACAGTCACAGTAGCTACACCATTGGCAGCGCCGTTACAGGCAAGATCCGTTTGTGAAGCCAGCACCGAAAAGGCCGCAGGAGCTGTTATCGTAATACTTTGTGTAGTCTGGCAAAGGTTGGCATCTTTGATGGTACACACATAAGTACCCGCTGCAAGACTATTGGCCGTGGCTCCTGTTCCACCACTGGGCGACCAGCTATAGGTATAGGGCCCGGTACCACCAGTCACCGAAACGGTAGCAGTGCCGTTGGTTCCTCCGTTACAGGAAACATTGGTATGTGATGGGGTAACGGTAAAAGCAGCAGGCTGCGTAACGTTAACATTGCGCAGGATCTGGCAGCTTGCGGCATCGGTTATCGTGCAGGTATAGTTATTGGCAGTAAGATTATTTATACTTGCCGTAGTGGCGCCTCCGGGCGACCAACTGTACGTATAGGGCGGAGTTCCGGTGCCTGCAGTAACGCTCACGGTAGCCACGCCGGTGTTGGCGCCATTGCAGAGCACATCCGTTTGTGACGTGGTAGCCGCAAGCGCTGTGGGTTGTGTAACCGTAATACTCGGCGTCGTCTGGCAAAGATTGGCATCTTTAATGGTACAAACATAAGTTCCCGCTGCAAGGCTGCTTATCGTAGCAGCAGTAGCACCGCCGGGAGACCAACTGTAAGTATAAGGCGATGTAGCTCCGCTAACGGTTACCGTAGCTGTACCATTGGCCCCGTTAGCACAGGAAACATTGGTATGCGAAGGGGTAACGGTAAAAGCAGGTGGCTGGGTAATGGTAAAACTACGCGTAGTCTGGCAGCCAATATTATCGGTAACGGTAACAGTGTAAGTGTTCGCGGCAAGATTCGAAGCGGTAGCGGCAGAACCTCCGCTGGGCGACCAACTGTAGGTATAAGGTGCTACTCCTCCGGAAGGCACTACCGTAGCACTTCCCGTAGTATTCCCATTACACAATACATCTACTTTGGTTCCGCCATTGGTAGTGTTACTAACAGTCAAAGTACCACTGTTAGAATTAGCCGTTCCGCAATTGCCGGTTACTACACAACGGTACTGGTAGCTATTCATTGCTGCCGTTGCCCCCGTAATGGTTAAAGTAGCTGTTGTAGCCCCGCTATACACACCACCGTTGGTAATTGGGGTAAAAGTACTACCGGTATTTTCCTGCCATTGATATGTAGGGTTGGTACCTGTTGCGGTAATCGAGAAAGTGGTGTTGACATTGACACAGATCGCACGGTTAGGTGGATGCGCAGTAACGGCAGGCGCTACACAAGTAACGCAACTGAAGGCAGCAGCTAAAGGTAAAGTATAGGTGACTGTTTCGCTCGTATTCCAATTGGCATTATTGAATATGGCCGCCTTGAGCTGAGCAGGTGAGCCGGAGGTCACCGTTCCGTTATAGACAGCATTATTAGGACTGGCAACCGGCATTGTCATGGAATTCGTAGCATTCAGGCCTGCCGGCAGCGTGGAGAGGAGTGACGTAAAGTCACATTGATTTAATACAGTCGCCCAGCCCGTACCCTGGGTATTAAGCCCTGTAATGAATGTGGGTGAGGCCAAGGTACCCTGGAAGGCAAATATCTGGTCGCCGTTGGTGGTCAAGGTCATATAATCCGTGTTGATAGACCCCTGAGCTTGTAAGCCGGTAACCGTACCTGCCGAGGCTGTAAGGTTGTTCCGGCACTGTACCCTTACCTGGGTGCCACAAGACATGGGCGCTGTGGAGGTCCAGGTGATCGCCCCATCCGACCCTGCTCCCGAATTGGCGCCGCAGGGAAGGTAGCTTTGAAAGCCGGTATAAGAACCTCCGGAACACCAGCCGAAATCGGTAAAATTGATTACCGTACCGGAAGGAATATCGGTCAGAAGGAGAAAGCAGAATTCCTGATTCGGTGTATTGATGTTGTAACCGAGAATAGCGATATCTCCGGGCGACAGGGCATTCACCTTTCCTTGTGACATCAGTAACGAGGACAGGAATGCAAGCAGAAAATAAATCTTTTTCATAATTAAAACTGTTTGGTATTGGTAAATTGTTCGTGGGTATTGGTGACACCCTTTTATGCTTCAACTTTATCTTTACTATTTCATCAGATCAGGAAAACACCATCCCTTTTTGCAGGCCAAAACCAGCTAAGGCAAAACCGGGCATAAATCCTTCTTCGGTAAACACCACATCAGCCCTGATCACTGTATTATTTTTACAGGCAATCCTCAGTCCTCTTGCTTCATCGATAGCCAGTATGGTACCGGGGAGTACATTGCCTGATCCTTCATTCTCCACCACACTCACATAACTCAGGCCTATCATCCAGCCATTGAGCTTTGCCGGAGCTCCTTTGTTCCAGGGGTTACAGGCATTGGCCAAACGGCTCACCGCAGCAGCATCCATTGCCTGCCAGTCGACCCAAAGGTCCCCTGGCTGCGGGCGGTTGTACCATACCGCTTTGGCGCTGTCCTGTGGCCTTCCGGCCAGGCTGCCGCTTTGCATCACCTGCAGCAGTTTTCCGCTTAGGTCGGCCCCGCTGAAACCCAAGGCAGACACCAGCATACCAAAAGTAGCCGCAGGATGCACCGGCACTTTACTGGTCAATACTACCGGCCCGTCGTCCAATTCAGCAGTCATTTGATGAACGGTTACCCCCGCTTCTCTTACGCCATCCCGGATCATCCAGAAAAGCGGATTAGCCCCCCGGTATTCCGGAAGGGGCGCATAGTGAAAATTTATAAAGCCAAAACGTGGCAGACTTAATACGGCCTCTGGTATTTTCCAGGGAAACGTCTTGACCCATACGGCGTCTGGTTTCGTGTGCTGTACCCACTCTTCAAGCTCTTTTGCGAAAGTACCCTTAGAGAACAAACGGAGCGGAACTTTGAACTGGCTGCACATCATGCTGACTACAGCTTGTACTTCGCTTTGCCTGGCTATCATGCCCACTCCCCCTACAAGATTCATCTGGATCAATTGGCTCAGTGCCGGCAAGGCTAAACGGTCATTACACAGTATCAACAATTTCATGGATCAGGTACATAGGTAATTATTGAACCATCCCGAGCTTATTCCGCTGGGTTGGTCCTGCAACACGCTTACATGCTCTTCGGGTGTTATGTCAACTTTATGCTGTATTCTGAGCGTAGCCTTGTTGTTATCATCTTTCAGCATTTCGGTAAAATATAAGGGGCCGTAAGCTGTTTGGGTTTCCGGATGAAAGGCTATAGTGCCTCTGGGGCTTTCGTATGACCAACCTTCCTGCAACAGCTCATTAACGGTTCGTCCCGGTTTACCGGCATCCCCAAGGAGTTGGGCACATACAATGCCTGCTTCCCAGCCCAAAAGATGAAAAACATTAGCTTTTTTGCTTTTTTGCCGGGCTATACAATCTATAAAGGCTTTATTGCTGTCCTGTTCCAATGCCGATGCCCAGGGCACATAGGCATAGAAGCGGGCATCCGGCAGGTTATAAGTGGCCATGGTCTGCTCTTCAACCATGAATGCCGAACAATGAAATTCCATATCGCCAGGCAGTTGCTCGGCCGACAGGTTATTCAAAAACAGGGCTGCCAGGTAAGTACTGAAGCAAGCTGCGATACGGGCATCCTGCTTTTCCCGCACAGCCTCTATAAAAGGTTGTACGGAAAATTCAGACTCCTTGTAATGGCTTACAAAGTTATGTACAATAGCGCCGCCGCCCACTTCGGTTCCGCGGGCATGAGCAGCCGGTCCGCCATAGCCACCATCGTAGAACGAGGTAGCCAGGATAACCCCTTTTTCATTTGCCCCCGCTTTTTGCCCCGAAAGGTAGCTGGCATGCAGCCCCTGCAGGGAAATATGCAAAGCCATTTTCCCAGGGGCTTCGGTGGGATAATTCATGCCCGGGTCCAGTACGAGCAGCGTTTTACCCGCTGCTTCAAACAGCGGGTATAAAGAGGCTGCATTGGCCGGAGTAAGGTAAGCGATCACGCAATCGGCTTCGTCCTGCAGCAACAGTTTTTCCGCCTTAGCGTAGATCACCTTCCTGTCCTCTCCATAGCCTATATTTTCGGGGATTGTCTTTACATTGTCGATGCCATCGTGTGCCAACCTGCAACGCAAGCCATCCAGTAAATCGAAACCCATTGCCGGATAATCGGTAGAACGTGGCAATAATATTCCGATCTTCTTTTCCATAATATTCATTTTTACGAAAACATATTTCTTTCCTGTCAATCTTGTAGTATCAACCGCTTAGTTCCTTGCAGGGAACACACCGTACATACAGATAACATAATTAAGCCCCAGGAAAGGGTTTACGATGTTATACGGTACGTTTGATCCTATATTGGTCATTTGTACAGCAACATTGTAAGGCTTCATCTGTACGCCACCTGCGCCGGCATACCCGCTGCCGTTGGCTGCATAAATACCACCACCAGGCGTAGAGCTTGCCCCACCTACATCAAAGCTATTAGGGTGTGATGTAATCTGAAGAGGGTGTATGTGCGCCGGCATCTGGTTTAAGCTGAGCGTTACATTTTCGCTTCCGCCTGCCTGGCCCAGCGCATAAGGCGATAAGCCTGGTCCCTGACCTGCACCTACTACTCTCCTTCCGGAAAGATTGGGCAACCCGAATGTGGTAGTACCATTACCGCCGTAAACGGTACCTAATATAGAAAACAGCGCTGTGTTCTGTTGTATAGGAATGATTTGTCCCTGACAGAAAGCCCAGTTTTTAGGGGCAAAATTGCCCGCGAATAATGTTGTATATCCTATTACGCCTTCCATTGTTTTTTAATTTTTTTGAGGGTTTAATTTCTGCTTGGGAATATTCCTTCAACGGCAATAATATAATTCATCGCCAGGTAGGGTGTAATATTACTTACCGGGGTACCGCCGCCTGCTATCGGTGTGTTGCTCATACTAACGGTCTGAGCCATCTGGCCATCCGGGTTAGCAGTAGTGTACCTGCTTGTAATTTCGGCCGGTATATTTCCCTGTGGCGTATTGGCATTGCCACTCGCATCGAAAGAACCCGGGTTGCCGGAGACAGAAACAATCGCATGGTTGTGCGTCGGAAGATTGGATACCAGCAATGTGGTATTTTCGGTACCGGCAACTTCACCGAGTATATAATTAGGTAAACCCGGCCCCTGACCCGTACCGATAGCCGACCTGCTTCTGAGATCAGGCAGTGCAAAGGTGGTAATGCCATCGCCGCCATAAGTAGTACCCAGCAATGCGAATAAAGGTGTATTGTTAGCAATACTCTGCAGGGAACCATCGCAGAAAGCCCAGCTCCTGGGCGCGAAGTTGCCGGCGAATATAGTCACTGTAGCTAAATAAGGTTCTACAAACATTTCCTTAATGGATTAAAATGGTTAGTGAATGAGAATAATACTCCAGGCTTTAATTCCTGGAAGGGAATATTCCGTACATACAGATGATATAATTGAGCGCCAGGTAAGGAGACTGGTTGCTGTAAGGAATACTTGCACCGGCTGTACCTATAATTGCATTATAAACAGGTGCCTTCATGGTACCATCCGGGTTGCCGGTAGAATAGCCATTGGTAAGGCTACCCGGATAGTTACCGCCAGGTTCTCCCGAAGTGCCATCGGTGCCATTTGCCTGTAATGCAATGCTTGCATTGCCGTTGTGGTTGTGCGCCGGCAAGTTAGCGATCGTCAGGGTGATGGTAGGCTTACCCGATACCTCTCCCATAACATAATTTTCACCGCCGGCCAATTGACCTGTTCCCAGCGGCATTCGACCACGCAGATCGGGCAGCCCGAATGTAGTGCGGCCATCACCTCCGTAAGTTGTTCCCAGCAGGGAGAACAGTGCTTGATTCTGGGCGATGGAAAGGAGCTGGCCGTAACAGTAGGCCCAGTTTTTTGGTGCGAAATCAGCAGCCCATGTAGTGACTACTGCCATAGTACCTTCCATATAATGAAATCGTTTTGTGGTTAAAAAAAGACGGTTAAATTTTCTTGGGGGAAATCGGTTATCGAAACAAAAGTAAAATTCTAGCTGAACGATCCTATATCATCGTAGTTATAATATATCACCACTATGAGAACTCCTTAAGCATGTTACATTCACGATTCAAAAATAAGCCGGGGCGTTATGAAGCGCATGCGCATAAATACCCGAAATTAAAACCAGGTATTTCTACCTGGCTGACGATCGGTGTATAAGCCGGGAATAATTTCCCCTTCTCCTAAAGCCAAAGTATCCCTCAGCCCGTATCCCACGACCTACAGGCCCAACGAAGACCATACCATAGAAAAACGAGCGTTAAAAAAAACAGGTGTTTTTACGGGTTGGCCTGCGTGATAATAAAACGAATCTTTGCATGCTGAATAATAAGTTAAGCACCGGGGGACCTGTTATCTGAGGTTATACTTTATATTCGCCGAAACTTTCGCGCTCATTTTTTAACACATAAAAACACACAAATGGAGAAATCAATGAATCCACCGGTTCCCGTGCCCCAGGCCGTTCAGATGACTACTAACTGGAGACAGTATTATGCAGACATTACCGGCACACTCCCCGATAATGCACTGAGGGCGTTTAAAATTCCGCTGGAAGACCTGCAGGCTATGGTAGATATGGCCAAAGTAGACCAGGACATTACTTCTGTAAGAGCTTATCTTGCCCTGGGTGAAGGTGTAACAGGCGGAGCAGTACGTAGCGACCTGGTACACGTACTGTTGGTACCGGTATATGACAATAACTTTGCAGGAACCGATATACTGGAAGTAGAACGCAGCGGAAAAATGGTTTCCACGATCATGGACTTCACAACACCCTGCCCTGCCGTTTGCGATGTTACCAGCGTACTTTATGGCCCTCAACTCCATCAAGATTAATAACCTGATATGCCCGCAATTTATACAAGTGTAATTGTGCCGGGTGTTATCCTGTTGCCCATTATCATTGCTATAATCAGGAAAAAATACTGGGGACCTCCTGAAAAAGTGGTCTTCATATACCTTCTTTTATCGGTTTTGTTTAATGTCCTGGCGGCCTTATTGGCTGCCAGGAGCATTAATAACCTGCCTTTCCTCCACTTGTATACTGTCCTGGAATTCCTGTTGATCACGGTTTTTTTTTACGTTTCTACAACCGGGAAAAACGAAAGGAAGATTATCCGTTATCTCTGGATAATTTTCCCGGTTATCGCCCTTATTAATATCCTGCATCTTAACTCTATCTTTCTTTACAACCAGATACCAAGGTCAATAGGCGCCATCATTGTCCTCATCCTCTGTATTCATTTTTTCATGAAGAGCCTGAGTTTTTATGCAGACCCTGTTCCTTTCTTTAATTTTGCCACAGTAGTTGCCTTTTTACTATACTTCTCCGGCTCCCTGGCCCTTTTCTCCCTGTCCAATTTTATTATTGGAAATAAAACGATTAACCTCCTGATTTGGAATACACATGCTACCTTTGTATTGATTATGTATTTAATTATTGCCGTAGCCTATTTCAAAACCAGGAAAGACCAATGATCTACATTTATGTTATTGTGGGGATGTGCAGTTCATTTCTGTTGTCTTTGGCCCTTTTACTTTTTTACCTGCGGTACAAAAAAAATATCCTGCAACAGCAGTTCCAGATCCAGCTCAACGAATTGAACTATCAGAAAAAGCTGACCCAGGTGATCATTACTTCTCAGGAACAGGAAAGAAAACGCATCGGGAAAGAGCTGCATGACGATGTAGGTAATGCCCTCGCATCGCTTCGCCTCTACCTGGATAAATATATGTACCTCCCCCACCAGGATAATAACGCCATTAAAGAGGAGTATAAGAAAAGAATAGGTTCTATCTTTGACAAATTAAGAACCATAAGCCACCAGCTCTCTGTAGCAGAAATTGAATTATTCGGATTAAGAGAGGCCCTGTTTATGCTCAGCGAACATATTGAGCAATCGGGCACTTTCACGATCAATATCGATGAATCGAAAGCCAGGGTACCGGAATCGCTGGAATACGACACTGCCGTCATTATTTACAGGGTATTCCAGGAGCTGCTGACCAATACGATAAAACACGCAGGCGCCAACCAGGTCCAGATCAATTTCGAACAGGAACATGCATCAGGTACCTTGATGATCCGCTATGCGGATAATGGCAAGGGCATCGATTCCGAGACTTTGTTTCATGGACTGGGCTTCAAGAATATAGAGAGCAGGCTGCAGGCCGTAAATGGGCGTTATGATATTGACCAGCAACCCGAACAGGGCTTTGCCATTAATATCTTTATTCCCCAGGCACAACTGATCCCTGCCTGACCAGCAGAAAAAAGATAACCAATACAAACATTTCCTCTTTTATGGACCAGATCCGTTTAGCTGTTGTGGATGACCAGGAGTTGTTCCGTCAAGGCATTATCGCATTGATGAACAAGATCCCCCAGGTCGAACTGACTACTGATGCCGCTACAGGAACAGAGTTACTTCAATATTTAGCTACCACAGAACAGAAACCGGATATTGTATTAATGGATATGGAAATGCCGGAAATGAATGGCATAGAGCTGAACCGTATCTTGCACCAGAATTATCCCGACATTAAAGTGATCATGCTTACCCTGTACGACCAGGGAAGGTATGTCTTCAAAATGGTAGAAGAGGGCGTATGCGGCTACCTTTCCAAAAGCTGCAGTATGGAAGAGTTGCAGGAGGCTATTGTCAAAGTGTATACTTCCGGCTTCTTCTTTACCGACCTTATCAAAAATGCGTTGCAGCAATCTTCCGACTTCCGCAAAAAGCAATTGCTTCATTTCAATAACAACGTTGCAGACCTTACGATACGGGAAAAGGAAATCATCAACCTCATTTGTAAAGAATACACCAATGCGGAGATAGCCGATAAGCTGTTTATCAGCCCCCGCACGGTAGAAGGCCACCGCAACAACCTCCTGATGAAAACAGGCAGCAAGAATACCGCAGGGCTTGTCGTATTCGCCATCAAGCATGGCATTTACGATGTTGTTATTCATTAAAGCACCCAGCTTCCCCTTTTACTTTCTCTTTTGTGGGCGATAACCCACATGCTTTTCTCCTTTGCTTAGTGCTGCAAGAGATTGCATGTAACATGCATTAAGTTATTATTACCTGTGCGTTTCAGAAACGGCATGCTACATTCAAGCCGATAGAATTCGCATTTTGGTAACGTAAAAAACGCATTCCCGTAACATTGAGCTAAGAACTTCGCCGATCAAAATCTTAGCTATGATTAAAACATTTACCAAGCCTGCATTGGTATTACTAACGGTATGCATTACGCAATTGCTGCATGCGCAGACCGTGATCACGCAATGGAACTTTAACTCCAACCCGCCCGATGGAAGCGCGACAACCGGCAGTACCAATCCATCTGTAGGAACAGGTACGCTCACATCGATCGGTGGCCTTACGCCTTCTTTCGCATCGGGTAGTTCCAACGGTGGTTCCAGCGACCCTGCCACAACCGACAATACCGGTCTTGGCCTCACTAACTGGCCCGCACAAGGTACCGCCAACAAAACAGCCGGCATACAGTTTGCCGCAGCGACAACCGGATTCCAGAGTATACAGGTCACCTTCGACCTGCGGCACAGCAATACCGGCCCTGCCCACCTTCAATTACAATACACAACCAATATTAGCGCCACTACGCCTGTATGGACCGACTTCCAGGGGAATGCCGCTACCGGCGGTGATACCTGGTTTGCCAGGACCTACGACCTCAGCGCCATCACCGCGCTGAACAATAATCCTAACGCAGGTTTCAGGGTAGTGTCTGCTTTTGCGCCTTCCACTACGGCCTATACCGCGGCTACCAGCAGCAGCAATTATGCTCCCGGTGGCACCTGGCGTTTTGATATGCTGACCGTAAAAGGCAATACTGCCGCGCCAACCGATGTTACTCCACCTGTAGCCACCTCATTCAAGGTTACTTCGGCTACGACTTCTTACATCCGCTTCAATGAGCCCTTGCTGGGTTCGAGCGTTGGCAACATGGTCAACTATGCTTTTACACCAGCGTTAACGGTCAATACCGCTACATTGAGTGCTACCGGCGATACTATTTTCCTGAACCATGCTCCCCTGGTTAACGGACAGGCTTATGCCCTGAACGTAACCGGTGTACAGGACCTGGCCGGCAACAGTATGGCTGCTACCGGCTTCAACGCCTTGTTCAATGGTACCACTTCCGGACTGGTGATTACCGAATTTGCCCACTCGCCCAATACGATGGAGTTTATCGAGGTGTACAATGCCGGCAGCACCGCTATTAACCTCAATGGTTTAAAATGGACAGACGGCACTTCGGGCGATTTCCCGAACATGACCCTGGCAGCCGGCGCCAATATCCTGTTCTCTACCAATCCCAGCAGTTCGGCTTCCTTAATGGGCGGTACTTATTATACGCTCGGCAGCGGCCTTGCCGCCACCAACGATATCCTGGTGATCCGTAATACCCTTAACCAGGTAATCGATTCGGTAGACTACTATGTAAATACCAATGGATGGCCTGCCGCAGCTACCGGCATATATGGCTATTCCTTTGAACTGAACAGCGCTGCCAACGATAACAATACCGGCAGCAACTGGTCCGTACCGCAACAAGTGATCTCTTCTTCTAATGGCACTATACAAGCTACACCGGGCGTGTACCCCCCGCCACCGCCCAGTGCAGCGCCACAGGTATTAAGCTATAAGCAGTTGAGCGCCACCAGCTCTTATGTGGTCTTCAACCAAGCTATGAATGCGGCTTCTGCCAGTACCCTAGCCCATTACAGCTTTTCGCCGGCTCTTTCGATATCGGCTGCTGCACCGGCCGCTACCAACGATACGGTGTTTTTGACCCACGCCCCTTCAACCGATGGTACCGCTTACACGCTTAATGTTACCGGCGTTCAGAATACCTCCGGTGTAGGCAATACACCGGCCAGTCTCGATTTCCTCTGGAACCAATCCAGCCCCAACCTGGTTATTACCGAGATCATCCATTCGCCCAACGATATCGAGATGATCGAAGTGTACAATGCCGGCACTACGCCTGTAAACCTGGGTGGTTTAAAATGGACCGATGGCACTACCGGTAATTTCCCTGTGGTAACCCTTCCTGCCGACAGTACGGTAGTGTTTGCAACAGCACCGGGTACTGCTTCCGCCACATTGCAGGTGAGTACCGTTTATGCTATCAATAACGGACTGGGTTCTTCCGACGATATCCTGGTGATCCGCAATTCCCTGAACCAGGTGATCGATTCGGTAGCGTACTATGTAGGTACCAATGGATGGCCTGCCGCGCCTACAGGCGTGTATGGCTATTCTTTCGAGCTGAACAGCGCTTCCAATAACAATAACCTGGGCAGTAACTGGACTGTACCTTTTAATACCGTAACGCCACAACCAGCTGCAGGCATCGTAAGAGCCACACCCGGCATCTATCCTGCGCCCACAGTGGCCCCGGGCAATGCAACGGTTAATTTCGTAGGTACCAAGGCCAGTGTGACCGAAAACGGTGTAACCGTAAAAGTAATTGCTAATCTTACCGGCGGCGGCAACGCAGCTTCTTCCATCGACCTGCAGCTTATCCCTTTCGGTACGGCAACCAATGGCAGCGATTTTACCTTACCTGCCGATATGCAGTTCAACTGGTCACCCAATGCCAATAATGTAAACGATACGATCAGCATCACCATCAACAATGATGCCTTACCGGAAAATACAGAGTACTTCGTACTGCGCATGGCCAACCCTGTTAATATTGCTACGCCTGCCGCATCGGTGAATAACTTTACTGTGTTCATCCTGGACGACGACCTGGTCGCTCCTGCCGCATCTGGTAACCTTACCTTAAACTACCTTACCTCTGTAAGCAATGGCCCTGCCGGACCTAACTCGGCGGAGATCGTAGCCCATGACCCCGTTTCACAAAGGTTGTTTATTGCCAATTCCCTTGGCGCCAAGATCGACATCATCAACTTCGACAACCCTGCAACGCCGTCCCTGATCACCTCTATACCGGTATCTCCTTACGGGAACATCAATTCCCTTACCGTAAAGAACGGTATTGTTGCAGCAGCCATTGAGAATGCTGTTCCCGAAGCTGCGGGTAAAGTAGTGTTCTTCGATACCAACGGCGTTTTCATCAGCCAGGTAAATGTAGGCGCGATGCCCGACATGATTACCTTCAACCACGCCGGCACCAAAGTGCTCACCGCCAATGAAGGCCAGCCTAACAATGCTTATACCATAGATCCCGAAGGTTCTGTTTCTATCGTGGATATCTCCGGAGGTGTTGCTGCTGTAACCCAGGCCAATGTAACTACGGCCAGCTTCGGCCCATTCAACGGCCAGGTGGCAGCGTTGAAAGCAGCCGGAGTCAGGATATTCGGACCGGGAGCTACGGTGGCGCAGGATATGGAACCGGAATACATTACCATCTCCGACGATGACCAGACAGCCTGGGTTACCTGCCAGGAAAACAACGCCATCGCTACAGTGAATATCGCTACCGCGACCATCACCGACATAAAGCCTTTAGGTACCAAGGACCATATGCTGAGCAATAATGCTCTTGATGCCAACGACCAGGGCGGTGTGATCCAGATCGCCAACTGGCCGGTAAAAGGCTTGTACATGCCAGATGCTGTGGCCTCCTTTACTACAGGCGGCCAAACTTACCTGATCACAGCCAACGAAGGCGACTCCAGGGAGTACAGCGGTTATAGCGAAATAAAACGCCTGAGCGATGCCAGCTACCAGCTCGACCCTGTTGCCTTTCCTTACCCCGAAGTGATCAAGGCTAACCTGGGCAGGCTGAACATTACCACTGCTTCGGGCGATACGGATAATGATGGTGATTTTGATGAGATACATGCCTATGGAGGCCGCTCTGTTTCTATCTGGAATGCCACAACAGGCGCCCTGGTATGGGACAGTGGCGATGATATGGAACTGATGTTGTCGCAACATCCCGTGTTCAGCGCTATCTTTAATGCCAGTAATGCCAATAATACTTTAAAGAACAGGAGCGACGATAAAGGCCCCGAGCCGGAAGGCGTGACTGTGGCTACGATCAACAACAAGACCTATGCCTTTATAGCCCTGGAACGTATGGGTGGCTGCATGGTATACGATATTACCAATCCTGCCGCACCGGTATTTACCGATTATAAAAATACAAGAACCATCGCTTCATACGGCGGCGACCAGGGCGCCGAAGGTATCATATACATTAAAGCCGAAGACGCCCCCAATGGCGTACCGATCGTTATCCTCGCCAACGAAGTATCTTCCACGCTTTCCATTTTCCAGGTACAGGACAATACCCCACTCGCGATCAAGCTGGAAGATATTAGCGCTGTAAATACCAATAACCAGAATAAGATCGACTGGAGGAGCGCTGCTGAAAAGGCAGGCGATGTGTACGAGCTGGAAAGAAGCACCGACAGCCGTAACTTCAGCACCATAGCCCGGATCAATGCCAAGGGGCAGACAAACGCTTATACTTACTGGGATAAGCAACCGGCGACCGGCTGGAACTATTACCGTTTAAAAACCATTCATGCCGGTACCGAAGGAGGTTACAGCAAAGTTGTAAAAGCTTACCAAAGTGCTGATGGTTCATTCAGCCTGAAAGCTTATCCTAACCCCGCTACGGCCATACTGACCATTTCAGTAAGCCAGTTTAACCAACAGGCCGACCTGGAATTACAGCATGTGAATGGTATGATCGTTATGAAGAAAAAAATGGAGCAATCTCTTGACAGGCTTGATATGAGTGACTTACCAGCAGGTATCTATATCCTGCGGTATAAAGACGAAACCCGTACAGAGACTATCAAGATTAATAAAAGATAAACTGGCTATCTGAAAGAAAAAAGACAGGACAAAAGGTTAAGTTGCGAACCAGATGCTTTGCTTGTAACGCAACCCTAAATCGTGTCATCCTGAACGAAGCCTTAGCGGAGTGAAGGATCCTGATCGCTTGGATAATATCAAGTGTACCCAAGATGCTGCATGCAGTATGACCAGCGGAGTGTTTGTTGTCTTTATACAGATAGTCATAAAAAGATATTTTTTGTATCCATAGCGTGAATCAGAAAGAGACTGCCTTAAGGCGGTCTCTTTTGCCCTGTACTCTTGTATAGCGTTCCATAAGCCAATCCTAAAAAGGACACACTTTCTTTTTGTCCCTTCCCGGAAAAGAAATTGCTTACAGTAACTGCGGCATATTTCATCCCTGCTTATCTTTAAGGCATGGAAGAGCAAAAAACAACTTTACCGGTACTGGATGAACAGGAGATCAGGGTATTGGGCGCTTTAATGGAAAAGGCGAAGACCACACCCGAATACTATCCCATGACGATCAATGGGCTTACGGCAGCCTGCAACCAGAAAACGTCACGAAAGCCCGTAGTACAATATGATGAACAAACGGTGATACTCACCCTCGACCGGCTTAAAAGAAAAGGACTGGCCGCTACGGTTACCGGCGGTTCCAGCCGGGTGGTCAAATACAAACATAACCTGGCACTGGTGTACCAGTTGATGCCGGATGCCCTGGCCATTATCTGTATGCTGTTGCTGAGAGGGCCACAAACCCCTGGTGAGCTCAATACCAATTCCGGCAGGTTGTATGAATTCGATTCTTTGGAAGAGGTACAATCCGTATTGGAAAAGCTGGCGGACCAGGAATTGCCTTTTGTAAAACAATTGCCCCGCCAGGCAGGGCAAAAGGAAATGCGTTATATCCATTTGCTGGGCGATGGTACGGAACCTGCCGAAGAACAGATAATGGAAGGGCATAGCGCGCGGGCCGGGAGCGATGTTGAAAAAAGACTGAGCATAGTGGAACAGGAACTGGCGGAGCTAAAAGAAGAGTTTGCCAAACTGATGAAAGAACTGATGGGCTAACCCATCCTCCTTATAACAAAAGAAGCTCCGTCTAGGAGCTTCTTTTGTTGTCCCTCCTCTCAGTGGTTCGAGTCCTCTCGAATCACGATTCAGCACGAACCTGGGTGTTTCTTCCTGCTAATACATCAGCCAGGCATTATCCCAATACCTTTCCCCATCACTGGTTTCTACATAGATACGGTAAAAGCCACGGGGCATGGAGGAAACATCAAACCGGAACGTGCACGTTTGTCCCGGGAAAGCAGGGGTGATACCACCGGTGGTATCCGGGGGAGGCGCAGCCGGCAGCCCCCTGGACTGGCTAAACATTACCATGCCCGGCATGGTTTCATTCTCAATAATAGCATTGGCCGGAGGATTCACGTATAAAGCGCTTACCAGCTTTACCGTTAAGGTAACGGGGGCAGCATTGTTGATCACCACGGCAGCCATTAAAGAAGTAATGGAAGGTGTGGGATAGAGTGACAGGTTAAAATTACTGGTATGATTATTCACATCAGGCTGTCCTATCGTACCTACAGGTACAGCGTCATAATTGGTTAGCGTGACCCCGGTAATATAGTTATTGTAAGGATTGGCTCCTTTGTCTTTTTTACAGGAAACAAGGAACATAAGGGCGAAGGCTCCGGCCAACGCAAAAGCAGCATATTTTTTCATGGCTTTGAATCAGTAGTAACAGCAGAGGCTGTATGGCTCAATAAATAAGGATTGGGATGGTTCTGCAAAAAAGGGAATTACTTTATTGCGGGGCCTTACAACAATCATCGAGACGGGCAATGGCTTCAGGCAGGGCCTTTTTATCATCGGCATCAAAACCATTTGCAGCAATAGTCTCTTTAATCTTACTTGCATCTATCTTTTGGGTATTATACACCACCTTTATCTCCATCTTCTTATCATCCACATCTACCCGTTTAATGCCTTTTTCTTTATAGAGCGCATTTTCGATGCGCCCGCTGCAACTGCCGCATTGCTTGCAATGATCGCAATTTATATTTGTTTTAATCCGGATAGTCTGGATTTTATCCTGGCCAAAGGAGGAGAAGCCGGCACACAGCAACAACAGAAATAATAACTTTTTCATATAATTTAAATTAAGTAAACAACATATAGGAATGTCCAAAAATAAGGAAAGATAACAAAACCGGATGCCGATAAGCATTGGGCTATGCATTTGATTTGTATTTAACTTAGCTTACATTTCCATAGCGGCAAGCCCGGGCTTAATACTTGTCCGTCAGGAAGGCGGCAGTACTAAAGCCGCCGGCGCCAAAGTAAGACCGGAAGTAAAAAACAATAGCCCGATTTTAATAATACAACAAAGGGACACGATGATCGACAATGATACGAAACGCCTATCGCGGCTTACAGCCATTCTTACCCAACTGCAAAGCAAAAGGTTCCTCACGGCTACCCGCCTGGCCGACAGGTTCGGCGTAAGCGTAAGAACAATTTACCGGGACATCAAAGCCCTGGAGCAGGCAGGGGTACCTGTGCTTACCGAAGAAGGCAAAGGTTACTCTTTAATGGAAGGCTACAGAATTCCGCCGGTTATGTTTACGGAAAGAGAAGCCAATGCCCTCATAACCGCCGAGCAGATCATACTGGCCAACAAGGACAGCTCCTTTGTAAAGGATTATACCGATGCCGTACATAAGATCAAATCGGTATTGCCACATAGCATGAAAGATAAGGCAGAGCTGCTTTCCAATCGTATCCTCATCAGGAACAATTATGAGAAAGACAAGTCGAGCCATTACCTTTCCCTGTTACAGGTAGCGCTCACCAATTATAATCCCGTAACTATCGAATACAACCTGCTGGAGCAAAAGGAGCGAACAACCAGGACCATAGAACCTTTTTTCATCTATCATAGCAGCCAGGAAAACTGGGTGATCAGCGCCTGGTGCCGCCTGCGTAAAGATTACCGGACCTTCCGCCTCGATTGTGTGAGCAATATGTCGATACTGGACGAAAAATTTGAACCGCATGACAAGATCATACGCCAGAATTTTGCCCGGTATGAGCAGGAAAATAAATCGCCGTTATAGCATCACTGTTTGCAACACATAAACTTACCTGCCCATCAGGATACCGATGATACAGAAATGTAATAATTGTCTTTATCCCATAAAGAGAACTCCCGCAACCCGGAGTTGGTATTGAGATGTGGTTCTTCTGCCACCTTAACGCCGAGCTTCTTTGCATTTTCCCATATCGCATCCAGCTTATCCGTTTTGAAATAGATGATAAGCCCGTTGCCCGGCGTAATAGCAGGATCCGACATGGTAGGATGATCGTGCGCTTCCCACCGGTGCAGGCAAAGCACCACAGCTCCCGCTTCATTGCGTAATATCTCAAAAGTATCGCCGCCGTGGCTACTACGGCAATCCAACAATTGCTCATACCATACAGCACTGGCTCTTACCTCTTTTACAGCGATTACAATTTCGGTAGTCAACATAGGTTATTTGTCTAAACAATATCTTTCAATATAGCGAAGGTAAAACAGGATCATAAAAGGTAGTTAGTGGGAACAAAAGAGGTATTAAAACTGCCGTCACTTTTAATGCTTCTAAATGTTTGATGCATTACACTTTTACATCATTTTTAAATTATAGGAAATACTTGTAAAGAATAGAGCCGGCTTGTTGGAAAATATAAAACGAGTAAAGCAAAGTCATATTTTACCACCAAAAACATGATTTAAAATAATTCAGTAATAATTTAAGCTATAACAAATGCATTAAACAATATAATGAATACAAAACAAAAAAATACAACGAAAATAATACACCAATTTAAGTTATCACAAAATATATTTACAACTATAAATAAAACAGTAATTAACAACAATACAAAAATTTAAATTAGTACAAAAACCATCAAACCATGTTCACGAAAACTGGTAAATCCTCTCTTTTTACCCTGTCATATAACGACTACAAGCTAAAAGCAGGACGTATCAGCAGTAATATTTTACGCTATAGCAAAGCTATATTATTGCAAGTGCAGAATATTAGATGTTAGCAAAATCTTAAGGCCGGAATTAATTTTGCATCGGATTTTGATTTTACCATTTGCCGGTAAAATGCCGCTTTATCTAAAAAAGAAGTTTCCTCATGTACCCATATGAATAAGTTATTCTTTTCCGGATACCGCTAGACAATCCTCCTTTTCATGTGGCTTCAGTATGATCAGCTGAAGCATAGTATTAAGCTTTTCTCCCATGCGAACATCCGGGAGCAGGGAATTTTTTGCCCGGTAAATAAGTAACCAAAATAGTACACTCTTAATAATTTTTTATCCAAACCAGTAAGATGAAACCAACCAATTTCTTTAAACCACTACGGGCCGGCAGGTTATTGATCCCAGCCGTCACCTTATGTCTAAGCGGGCAGGTAATGGCGCAAGCCCCTAGCTCCCTCAGCTATCCTACACCCAGCGTGTTTATAGCCAATGTGAGCAATGTGTTTTTATCGCCTAACCTGGCCGGTAATGCTACAGGCTATACTATTACGCCGCCATTGCCATCGGGCCTTAGCTTTAATACCAATACTGGTGTTATTTCCGGTATGCCCCTCAGCGCAAGCCCGGCTACCAACTATACCATTATCGCAAACGGTGCGGGTTCGCAATCCGCATCTACCACGGCTTCTATCCAGGTAACCAATAACTATTTCAACAACAACTACTCCAGGCTTAAATTCGGCGGTAGTGGTGTTACCGTTATCAATGGCAGCACAGGCGCTACTATTACTAATACAACTACCAATACCGTAGGCCGTACTGCCGGCGATGTAGTCGTGTACCGCAACATAGCCGTGTTAAGCGGCCAGTCTATCGACTGTATCGTGAAAACGGTTTCTACAGCCGGTATCACGCAATGGGCGGCATACGACCAGATGTCCGAATCGGGCAATGGTTACAGCAACAACGACTCCGCCTTCTTCTCCCCTCAGCTTACTTTCGCAGCAGGTACTGCATCGGCTCCGGGTGGTACTATCGTATTCAACTTTAAGTTTATCCTGGGCGGCACCTACAATACAACCACCCAGAGCGGGCTTCCGGTTGTATTGCAGAATGTAAGGATCAATACTTACGATATCGATGGTAATGGTAGTTCCAACTCCAACCAGCTTAACGAATTTGGCGGCTTCTCTACCAGCGAAGTAGGCAGTGGTACCACGTTGCAGACCCCTACCTTCAATGCGGCTACTGGTCTTACTACTTATCGCTCCAGCATCGACAGCAACAGTACCAATGCCACTTCCGACCGTACCCGGGTAAGATTGGCCTATGATAATATGAGCGACTTCAGCATCCGTATGGGTGGTGGTGGTTCCGCTTATTTCTTCCTGGATTTCAGCGCCGGACCTGCTTTCAATACTGCAGTGGTTACCCCTACTCCCAGCATAGACCTTGATACTACTGTGATCGGTGTGAATAGCGCAAGATCAGGATGCGGTACTTCTCTTTCTTTCACCCCGGCGGGCCAGACCAATATCATAGCCAGCGGCAACCTTACACAATTCAGGGTAAGTTTTCCTACTGCCGAAATCACCAATGCAGCCAATGAGCAATTAGTGGTTAGCGGTGCTACCAACAATACTTTTGCCCTCAATGCAGATCCTTCCGTAAACAACATGAGCTTTAACGGTGTAACCTACTCCGTGAACGGCAGTACGGCAAGCGGCATCAGGACCCTGGTATTTACCCGCAACTCCGGCAACTTTACAGTCGCTAACGCAGAAGCCCTGCTGGATTCCCTGAAATACAACAATACCAGCGCTTCCCCTACAGCCGGCAACCGTAATTTTACCGTAAACGTGCGCAATAGTGCTTTCGAAAGCCCTGATGCTATCTTTACCGCTACCCTCAACTGCGTTTCGATAAGCGGTAATGTATTCCATGATGTAAATGGTTTAGTAGACAGTACGGTAAATGCTACCGGCGCCAGCCAGTTTGCAGCCAACGGCGCTTATATGGTGCGTGTGAATCCGCTCAACAACCAGGTGATCGATGTAAGAGCGATCGCTGCAGGCGGTGCTTATAGCTTTGGTACTGTTACCCCCGGCTCTTATGCTTTATATGTAAGCAATACCACTGTTACTGCCGGTACTACCTTTACGGCTGCTACTTTCCCTGCAAGCTATATAGCTTCTGGTGAAAACCTGGGCGCCGCTGCCGGTAACGACCACCTTACCGATGGCAAGCTGATGATCACGGTTGGTTCTTCCAGCGTTACCAATGCTAATTTCGGATTACAGATACCACCTGTTACAGCCAACAACACGATTAACAACATCGCTAACCCCGGTGGTTTCAACAGCTACACCTTGCCTAACGGCGCCTTCCCGGCTACAGATGCCGACGGCGTTATCGACAGCGTGGTGATCAGCAGCTTCCCTGCCGGCGCCAATTACCTGAAGATAGGTTCTGTTGTATATACCCAATCCGGTATATGCCCGCCGCAGGTTGCTTCCTGCACTCCATGGCCCGGCAGCGTAGCGGTTCCCTTCAATGGCGGCAACCCCGTTCCCGTTATCGAAGTAGACCCTACCCAGGAAGGTACTGCTACTGTAACGATCAACTTTACAGCATGGGACAATGGCCGCGCTCAAAGCAATGCCAGCACCCTGACACTTAACTTTATCGGTACCGGCTACCGCACCATCGGTGGTAAAGTATGGAACGACAGCAATGGTAATGGCTTACAAACAGCAGGCGAGAACAATACCGCTGCAGCCGATGCCGGCCAGACCTTGTACGCTTTGCTGATCCAGCAGAACCACACTTATTCCGGCGCTCCCACAGTGCTTATAGCTACTGCTGTAAATGCAAGCACCGGGTACAGCTTCAGTAATGTACCGGAAGGCAATGACTATACCATCAAGATCGTATCATTGGCTACAGCGCCTGTTGCCGGTGCTGCCGCCAGCACCGTTGTACCGCACCTGGCTCAGGGCTGGACCGGTGTGAGCACCAACGCAGATGGTACCGTAACGGCTAACCAGAATACCAATAACCTGGTTATTACGCTGTCTAACCTCAACAACAATAAGATCAACCAGAACTTCGGTATAGAAAGATTGCCGGAAGCTATCGATGCCTCTGCCAGCGTTCCTTATCCCTCAGTAGGCACACGCTATACACTTAGCGGCACAGGCGCCAATCCTCCTGTACCTTCTGCTACCGATGCCGAAGACGGTCCATTGGGCGCCGGTAAAACTATCGTGATTACTACCCTGCCCCAGTTCACCACCTTGCTGTACAACAACGTTGCGGTAACACTCAACCAGGTAATCCCTAACTTCGATCCTACTAAATTGCAGGTACAGGTTACGGCAAGTACAGTAGGCAAATCCGGAACCTCTTTCCAATTCAGCTACCAGGATGCAGCCGGCGTACCCGATCCTACTCCTGCTACTTACGTCCTGGACTGGGGAACACCATTGCCGGTGACAATGGGTACTTTCGCTGCGGCTATCGAAGGCACCGAAGTAAGACTTGATTGGAGCACCTACTCAGAGGAACATAATATGGGTTTCACCATCGAACGCAGCAGCGACAGCCGCCAATGGCAGGAGTTGGGCTTTGTTCCTTCAGCAGCAGAAAATGGTAACAGCAAAGAAAAACTGGATTACGTTGCTTACGACAGCCGTCCTATGCCAGGCGTGAATTACTATCGCCTCAAGCAAACAGACATCGACAATAAGGTTGCTTATACCGAAGTTAAAAAAGTAATCTTCGGAAAAGACAATAGCATAAGCATCTATCCTAACCCTGCTACCGACATGCTCAACATCACTACCAGCGATTGGGGCAAGGTAACCGAGGTACGCATTTTGGATATCAATGGCAAAATGGTATTCCAGGCCAAAGAGGCCAGCAAAGGCATTGCCCTTACGAAACTCTCCCGCGGCACTTATATGCTACAGGTAGAACAGACCAACGGCAATGTGGTAAACTTCAAAATAGTGAAGCAATAATTGCAACAGGTCAATAAAAAGAACGTGCCGGCATCATCGCCGGCACGTTCTTTTTACACAGGAATATTATCTTTGAAGGACCATAACCCTATAAGACAAAAGCATATGAGCACTATCATCGGCATTGACCTGGGCACCACCAACTCATTGATCAGCTTTGTAGATAGCAGCGGGAAGCCTGTTATTATTGCCAATAGCCAGGGCAGTAATTTGATGAGCTCTTCAGTCAGGATAAAGCAGGACGGGACTTTTGCCGTAGGCAATGAAGCATATCGGGGACGTATCCTTGATCCTCTCAATACCATTACCAGTATCAAACGATTTATAGGTAGGAAATACAACGAGGTCTTTGATCTCGCGGTAAAGGTACCTTACAAAGTTGTTGCTGGAGAAAATGACCAGGCCTGCGTGGAGGCTCATAACACTCATTATTCACCCCAGGTGATCTCTGCCGTGATCCTAAGCGCCTTAAGAATAGCAGCAGAACATTATCTCGGAGAAAAAGTGTCAGAAGCAGTGATTACCGTGCCGGCTTACTTCAATGAAGAGCAAAAGATAGCCACCAAGATAGCTGGGGAGCTGGCAGGCTTAAACGTAAGGAGAATGATCAACGAACCTACCGCTGCTGCTATGGCATATGGCCTCGACAAACAGGACAGGGATATGAAAATTGCGGTTTTTGATCTGGGAGGTGGTACCTTTGATATCTCTATCATGGAAACCGGCGATGGTGTTTTTGAAGTCAAATCAATTGACGGCGATGGTTTCCTGGGTGGCGATGATTTCAACCAGGCTCTTGAAAAGTGGCTTATACGGGAAATAAAACATACCTATGAGATAGACCCTTCAGGCGATTACAAAGCCATGGAGCGCCTTAAAATGGCGGTAGATATTGCTAAGCTGGAACTTTCGCAAGAGCGGCAAACTCAGATCCGCATCCCCTTCTTCCAGGTGCAACAGTATCCAATGGTACATATCGATATAGGGATCACACGCGATCAATTCGAAGATACCTGTGAAGAATTATTTGACCGCCTTATTCCTCCATGTTCCACCGCGCTAAAGAATGCAGGCATGAGTTCTTCGGATATCGACAAGGTTATCCTGGTAGGCGGTGCGACAAGAATGCCTAAAGTAACGGAAATTGTCCGGAAAATTTTCAGGAAGGAACCCACCAGATCGATCAATCCTGACGAAGCTGTAGCTTTGGGCGCAGCTGTTCAAGGAGGAGTGCTTCTGGGAGATCTGCGGGAGATATTATTGCTGGATGTTACCTCACATTCTTATGGCATTGCCACAGCAGATGAAATTATGTTCCCTTTCGTCGAAGCAAATACCACCCTACCTACTAAAAAAACCGAAACATTCTCAACGATAGAAGATAACCAGACTTCTGTAGAGCTCAATATATTGCAAGGAGACCATCACCTGGCGAGAGACAACAAATCTCTGGGATATCTTGTTTTGAGTGGTATCAGACCACAACCGGCAGGTGTGCCGAAAATAGAAGTAATTTTTGACTTTGATGCCAATTATCTGCTTCGGGTTACAGTAAGAGATAAAGAAACAGGTATTCAGGAGACATTACATGTGGATGCAAGAAGCCGGTTAACTCCCGAAGCATGGGAAGAAGGCGTACGTATAGTCAGACAAGGGCTTAATGACTTTTTATAGCATTATCACGACCTGGCTTCTGATGTATTGCGACTCGTCCAAAAGTATTCTTTGCCGCAAGGTATCTTTATTAAAGTATTCGGGGTATTGAAGAGATGTACGGAAAACCTCCAACCGTAAAGAGGGCTTAGCATGCGTGCTTAGCTCCTCCAGGAAATGGGCAATCTGCTTTTCCAATATTTCTTTGCCCGCCTCAAACATAAATCGCTCTCTTTTGGCCAATAGCCGGACAAAATGTTGCAAATGCCATACACCATCCACGCTGCGAAAGGAGGATAAAATATTTTCTGCCAGTTCGGTTTCGATATTCCGTGTTTCAAAAAGGGCAAAAGTAAACTCATGTACCCGCGACTCTTTATCGGTTAATAGCCTGTTCAGGAAAAGTGCCGGTTGTTTCCCATAACGATAGCGCAGCAACCAGGCAACGAATACCCGGTATTCGGCCCGTTCCATATCTATATATTTTTCCAGCATAACAAAAAGCCTCGCATCGTCCATACAATCCAGGTGCATCATCGCTTTTAAGGCATTGTGCATATCCGACCTGCCGATACGCTCGATAGCCGTATGGATCAGTTCCAGGTTATCCCCATCTTTCTGCTGTACCAGCAACCCGATAGCGCTCAGCCTGGAGGTATCGGAATAATGATAGCGGGCCGGGGGCAGCCGCAGCAACTCCTTTTCATCTTCTTTTTTCTTGCCGGATCGGTACTCTGCACTTTTTTTCTTTTGGTATCCTGTTTCCTGTTTTACCGTTTCCGAAAAGGATAGTTCAAGCACATCATCAACATACCGTTGGGCAAAAGGATCGTTAGGTATCCGGGGCAATATATTCAGGATAACCTGCGCCATACTGTTTTTATGTTCGTCAGGAACCTGGCCATATACCGTATCCAGGATACCGATAATTTCCTCGTCCAGCCCATCGAGGCTGATCCGGTCAAAGGCGTAGATAAGCTGTATCGGCTGCAATACAATACCCGAGCGGAAACAGATTTTGATCAGGCTATTGATCAATGTCCCCTTCTGCTGCAGTATCTGGTCGAGGAATAGGACAGCGCCAAAAGCTGCAGGGAAAACGGGTATAGCACCCGCCAGTTCCTGTACGGCTTCATCGGTTGCCTTTTGCGGGTCATCAACATCATGGATCTTTTCAAAAAAGAACCGCGCCAACATATATTCCATGAATTCATCGTAAAGGAACCGGATCTTACGCCGTGTGGAATACTGATGCGCCTGTTCCTCCAGGATGATATTCTCACTGAGTATGCTTTTATACAATTGGTCATTAAGCGTTGCAGCAGCAACGAGCCGGTCGTATTCGATAGTTACAGATTTAACATCCCACATGCAGCCAGCTACCTGTATCAAGAAATTCACTATCGGGTTCCCTGAAGGCATATCTGTTCTTTCGCCTATGGCAAAGCTGATCCGGTCCAGATAATGATCAAAAACATTAACCAGCTTTATATTAGCTATACTTCCCAATTCCTGGTCTTGATAAGCCTCACAGAAAAAACGAAGCAGCAGGGGATTCTTCAGGGCCAGTTCTGCATCCGGACCAAGCACACACTTCATCCTGTATTTATCGAAATACAATTTTACTGCGTGACGCCATTCCACATTGCTATAGGCATTCAGCGGCACCATATTCATAAACAGGTAGAGCTGGATAACTTCTTTATATATATCCCAGTGCAGGTCCCTGCAAGTGAGTACCAGTTTTATCCTCCGGTGTTCTGTTTTAGGAAGAAAATTTTTCAGTATCCGGATCATCAGGGGACGGTTGCTATTTTCGTTAATGCCGTCGATAATGATAAAAAGCCATTGTTGCTTTTTTCCTAACGGTTCACTGATACGGTTTATCCAATCAGAAAAGAAACCACCCAGCTTGAATTCCAATTGCTTTTGAATATGGGTCTCGATATCGTATTCATTGGAAAGATCCATTTGTCCACTCAGCAGGATCACAGGATGATCCCGTACTAAGGTTGCTGCAGTATGGCAGGCGAGATTTGTTTTCCCGGTACCTGCCTTATCCACAAAAGCCACGCATCGTTTAAGATTTTTCCTCATCAATGAGGCAAGCTCGAGTAATAAGCTATTGGATAGCTGAGTCACTTCGCCTAACAACGCCTTCTTATCGAAGAAAGAAGGAAACAGCTTTTGAATAGAGCTATACGGGAGCATTGTCTTAAAATAACGTTTATCGGGCCTTGCCTTTAGCTCTGTTATAATTTCCCTTAGCTTCAATGCTGCTGCCTTCTTTTCGATGAAAGGCAAGCGCTCCAGGTTCGCTGTCAGCTCGTGAAACCGGGTGCTGGCATTTACTTCGGGAGGAAGCAGGATCAAGGCATCTATCTGTTCAAAAAGGGCTTCGACCTCCGAAAAGAAAAACCCTTTTTTCACCTGCTCCAGTACGCTTGAAAAACCGGCCGCATCCGATTCCAGGATGGCCTCCTGCAACTGCGATAAGCCGGCAAGGACATCAGGGTTCAAACCATAGGCATGTACGGCCGAGACAAGCCGTTCCAATATCATGCCAACCCTGACCTGGAGCATAGATTCAAACTTTACGAACTCCTCTACCTTAGCTTCGGCCTGCCGGGCAGTGTATAGCTCGGGAATATATTTTTCCTGCGCAACAGCTTTAATTTGCTCCGAAATGGCTTCCTGTGTAATATGGTGTAATAGCTCAGCAGGGATGGGATGGTCCATCTGCGTAAAGATCAACTTGGGAAATCTTCTTTCATTCTGAAGCTTCAGGAAATCGGCGAGAAACAAAGTTTGCAATCGTTCACTGGAGAAAAAGCCTTGTATCGTATGGTTCTTCCTGAGTTCTTGGATGAACGCAGCCTGTTTTTCATTAATGCTTTTCCTGAGTTTTTTGTTACTATCCAAGGCCTTCCCGCTTAAATAAACAAGGCAGGGGATATTATGTGCGATAGCAGTGTTGTATTCAATCTGGGTATAGGAAATATGCTGTGTCCGCTCCTCCGATCCGTATTCCAGGCCAATCAGGCCCAGGTAAAGATCCGATTGTTTGACCAGCCGGACACAGTATTCAGCTGGGCGATCGGGATCGCTGCCAAAAAATTCCATGCCTACAAAAGTACTCTGAAGCATATTAATGGTAGCATTCAATGCTTTTCGTTCCTCTTCGAATTCCGTTGAAACGGAACTGACAAATATTTTCAGTGACATAGGGCAGGTTGGTATTCAGGCTCATCTAAATTACAATAAAATAACGATTTTCCATAGCCGCATTTTGTATATCCTATATACTGAAGCCATTAAAGATTTGTTGCTCCTCAACGGAAAAATAGTAACCTTTGAAGGATAAATACATACCACAAAACACCAGTAACTATAGTAAAATACATATCAGTTGAGCTGGATTACAGGAAAGAGCCAGGAGAGCATCGCTCGTCATTTTCATTCTTTTATCTAAAACACGAGATCCATATGGTACACTACCTTTTATTTTCGGGACATATGATCGACAAAGAAGACAGACCGGTAGCCCGTTTCCCGGCAGCTAAAGCTATCGCTGCGAAAAATGCGATCAGGAACATCGTGCTGGCCCTCCGGGAATCCCATACTGGGACACAGCTTAAAGCCATTGCAGGAGGCGCATGCGGCGGCGATATCCTCTTTCACGAAGTATGCCTGGAATTGAATATCCCTTCTGAAGTGTACCTGACCTTAGATCCCGAAGCCTTTAAAAAAACATCAGTATCCTTTGCCGGCGGCCAGTGGACGGAAAGATTTGACCAGCTCCTGCAGTCAAGGCCTTTCTTCTTATTGCCATCATCCTATACGGAAAAGGAACCCAATATATGGGAGGCAACCAATCAATGGATGCTGGAGAAAGCCCTGGAGAATGGCGGCAGGCATATGAGCCTTATTGCGCTATGGGATGGGGCAACAGGCGACGGCAAGGGCGGCACCGGTCATATGGTACATATTGCACAGCAACATGGTGCCGAAGTAAAGATCGTCTACACCGGGGAGCTATAAGCATATCCGGCTCCAATACAGTTCTATCCGGCATATCCGCCAAACAGCCTCTTCACACCATCGCTCAACCAGCAATAATAGTATGAGCATTATCCTGCAGTGCTGCAGGGTAATGCTCATACTTGTGTGGGGGAATCAATGGCCGGGCATCTGTACCGTAGTGCCGTTCAGGAAGGGATGGATAAAAGAAAGCAGCTTATCGGTTTGCATCATCAGGGTTACATGCGTGGCGCCAGGTACAATGGCCAGTTGTGATGGAGGCAGACCGGCCATATCGGCAAATACATCACCGCCGCAAAGCTTATAGAGTGCGGCTTTATAATTGATATCCACACCATCGTTATCGCCCATCACCAGCAAAACCGGGACTTTCAGGGCTTTAATCTGTTCATCGCCCAGGTCAAAATCTTCCTGGTCTAGCCTGATGTATTTGGCCAGGAAGCTATGCCAATGTTTGGGATCGGGCGCCAGGCGGTCGTATTCGGTCTTAAGAGGCGTAGCATCCAGGAACTCAGGGCTTAGACCGCTCATAGCGTTGCGTACAGCTTCGCTCCAACCCTTAAACTTATGTACCGAAGAAATAACGATCAGCTTATTGACCATTTCAGGATGCTGGATAGCCATTTCAAAAGCTACAGTGCCACCCAGGCTATAACCCAGTACATCGGCACTATCGATCTTGAGGTATTGCAGCAGCTTAACCACATCATCGGCAAGCGCTGTAAAGGAAACTGGACGGTCAATATCTGCCGTACGGCCATGGCCCTGCATTTCCAGCGCGATTACTTTCCTGGTCTTTGCCAGCTCGGGTATCAGTTCACCATAGTTGAGATCGATACTCATATAGCTGCCATGCAACAGTACGATAGGCTTACCTGTCCCGTGTATTTCGTAATACATTTTCAAACCGTTTACCGGTGCATAACCCGATGATTTCAATGTTTTGGCAACCGTTTTCTTGGTTGCCTGCTTAGTGGTCTGCGCCGAGCCTATCATTATCGAAGTGCAGACCAGGGCCAGTATTAAAAGGATCGTTTTGGAAATAGTCGTGGTTTTCATTTGCTGTTGTTTTTAGAGCACAAAAGTAACGTGATGCCCAAAAACGGCTGCGGTGCGATAGCGACAAACAAAAGGTATTTTTACGACTTTCTTTCTATCAGTCAGGACGGTCGGCCCTCAAAGCAACAAGCCTGTTACATACGGCGATCCGACATGTAAACAGGCTTGCAGTAGCATCTCTCTCATAAAATCAATGACTACCGGAAACGTTTTGCTTTATAGGCCCAGGCTTGGTTAATAATGGATATCCACCTGGAAATTGCCTGGCGATACCGCGATCCAGTCTACAAAAATAGTAGCGCCGCATTGGAACTTAGTCATTAAAGGCCAGGGGGTACAAGGCTCCCCTACTACAGCAGTTGCTGTCGTAACCACTTTAAAAATGTCGAATACGGAACCGGGAGGCGGTGGTGCATTCCATACAAACCCTGCCGGTACGGGACCTCCGGGTAAGGTACTAATGACATCAGTAGACATCGGAGCGACAGTAACAGGATTGATGTTGTAAAAAGAACCCGAAGTACAAGCAGGGTCGGCATACACGTGATAATCCACGGGGCAGGAAGTGTTGTTGACAACAGTCAGCGTCTGAGCGTTCATAGCGAAGGGCGCCAGTGCCAGCACGGTGGCAAGCCATAGTTTTTTCATGTTTAAAGATATTTGGTTGCATTAAAAATAAGACAAATAATCTCTGTTGCACCCGCGATACCGCAATATATTATGATCGGCAATGCTGCTGTCATTACAGCCACTGGGAAGCATAAGAAACGGTGGTGATTTCTTACGGCAAGCAATACCAAAAACAGCCGCTTCCTTATTTATTCAACCCTTTCCCCAACAGGAAGGTGCCTGTTGATATACCCATCAGGATATAAGTAGTCGGGTCAAAGTCGGGGTAATTCATACGAGGAAAGAAAGTACAAACGTAGATAAGGACATATACAAAAGCAAAGAGGAGTTGCTGCAGCCTGCCTATGGATAGCTGGCTGTTATCGTCCATCAGCAGGTCGCGCCAAAAGCCTGTTGTGCTTAGCTGCGCTGATTTAAGGCTCGTCGCTGCACTAAAAGACCTCAAGCCTGTCGCATTCTTACCAAGTCCAATGTCGTGCTTCTACTCCGCTTAGCACTACATTGGACTTTGCAATACAAGACAAAAATTATCTTATTGAAATCCTTCTTATAATCTTATGGAATATTATTAACTCAGGACTGCAGATCAATACGCTCCTCATATATATTACCAAAGCGGTCTTTAGCCCGCACCTTGATTTCCTTCGCTCCTTTTGACGGCAAGGCACTAAACAAATGATCGGTAAGCGTAGGCTCGACCCATTTGCGGGATAAGGGCAAATCGTCGCCCAGGTACAACGCCACAGCCGAAGGGTCGTAACCGGTATATGGTGTCATCGCTCCCTGTGCTTTCCCATCCTCAAACCATTCTACGGTCCATTGCCAGTCATGGTTCCAGATATTGGCAATAACGGCTTCCGCCCTTTCCTTATCGGCACCGGGCTGGTACAACCTTATCTGGTGCTGCTTTTCGTACCCGGTGGCTTTGTAGTACCAGGATATATGATCGCCATCGACTTCAAATACCCCAAAACCATTAGGTGTGCCATCGCCGCATACCGACCCCGACCACCAGGCGCCACATACTGTGCCCAGGTTGTGCTCGGTAATGTTACTTTCCTCCCATACTTCATTCCAATGGGTATGCCCCGAAACGATCTGTACTTTATAGGGTTGCAGCAGGTCATACAAGGCTTTCCTGTTGTTCACCACATTGCTCATCTCGTCCTCCTTTCTCTTGTTGCGGCGTCTATCTCCCGTATTGGTTGGGATATGTAGCGCAACAACTACTGTACTTCCCTGCGGCACATAACGCAGGTCCTTTTCCAGCCATTTCAATTGCGTTTCGGTAAGGTATCCGATATAACGGCGGCCTGTGCCGATAAAGAAAACATCATCCAGCACTACATAATGTACCTTGCCTTTATTGAAGGAATAATAAGAAGGCCCGAACTGAGCCTCAAAGCTTCGCTGGGAATCGTCGTCGGTCCTGGTATCCAGGTCCATATCATGATTGCCGATCACCTGCCAAAAAGGAATACCGGTGATGCCCACTGCTTTGCGGTAATCCGCGAACAATTCAAAGTGATCCCATACCAAGTCGCCGCAACCGATACCAAAAACATTTTTATTTTTAAAAGAACGGATATGCTCCCGGGCATCGGGGGCCGATATGGTCAGTAATTTATGGGCGTCTTCTGTATGTTCGATTTGGGTATCGGCCCATACAATGAAAGTATGTTTCGTATCATCCTGTACACAGCGGCTCAGCGTAAAGTCGGCCTGTTGCTTGTACTCTTTGCTCAGGGGGAGGTAATACCTGGCAATGCCTTGTTCATTCGGGATTTCGTAGCCGGAGGGTAAAGAGAAAAAAACAAATCGGGCGTCGCAATGTGCCTCCAATACATAATTTCCTTTGGTATCGGTCCGCGTTACGGAAAAGCCATCGCTTACGCTCACATTCGCTATACCCTTGCCTGCGCAACTGATCTTCCCCTTTATTTTCCGGAAGACATACGTATCCTGTTCCTTTTTATCGCTCGCCCATACGCTTATACCCGAAAAGCCCAACCCTGCTGAGAGCAAGCTTATATTCCTGATAAAATTTCTTCTTTGCATGGTTGGTGTTGGTAACGACAATGGTCTGTTTAAGAAGCTTTGCTTACCGGGTGACCGATCGTCTTGGTCTTTTTAGCCACCTGATGCTTATGCGCGGCCAATCGCCGGCGCAAGAGGAGGCGCGCCTCTTTTTTGGCTGCTTCATACTGGATCACCAGCGACTGTAAGGTCTTCAGGTGCTGCATATAGTCCAGCCGGAGCTTATCCATATGCAGCAGGTACTCTTCGATCTTTTTATCCATCAACGCCACGCTTACACCGGTCTTGGCAAGCTCTTCCTTCACCGCTTTACAGAAAGCCTGGTGCTGGGCAGTACTAATGGAGGTCATCGGTTTCTTTTTTCATTATTAACTATTACTGCTTATTTTATTGCAGCATCCCTGGCTACGTTCCACAGCCTTAGGCTGCCCTCTCTCAAACAACGGCATTTCAAAAGGCATAACAACAGAAGCGCATACAGAGACAAAATGATTGCTGCGGCCCTGCGGCACGAAGCAACAATGCAAGATCCTGTTAAGTATTTATCATGGCGGCAGCTTCTACAGGGGTAATTTCAATAGCTTGTGGCTCCAAGCCTCCTGTTGTTCAGGTATCCGGCCCAGGGCGTCAAACTGCAAAGAAAGAATTTGCATTTTACGTAAATGTTAAGAAATGATCTTTACCCAATAAATTCGGAGAAAATTTCGACGGAGACAGTCAAAAAATCCCCGGCAGCTTTCGATACCGGGGATTTTTGGGGCAGGAGATAGTTCATACCCACATAAGTTGGCGTACTTCAAAAAACGGGAAACAAGATACACCGGCAAGCCCGGAGCAAGCATCAGGCCCAGTTTTCCCGCCTGATCTCGTAAACAAAATTAAGCCGGGAAGCCTCACCGTAATAAGCAATATCCTCTTCCGCGATCTTAACCGCCCCTAACCTTGTAATTGCTGTTTGGGAACGATAATTCGAAGCCCCTACATGAAAGTGTACCTTGTCAACAAACTGGAAAATATAGTCCAGCATCAGGCGCTTTACCATCGGATTCATACCTTTCCCCCAAAAATTGCGCCCGTAAAAGGTATATCCGATCAGAATGCTGTTGTCGTCCTCTTTAAAATCATAAAACCGGGTGCTGCCGGCCACCTCGCCCGAGCTTTTATCTATAATCCGGAAGGCCCCTTTGCTTTGCAGGGCGCCTTCAAAAAAGGAACGAAAAACTTCCTTCTGCCAACGGTCCTTGTTGGGATGCTGCTCCCATACTTTCTCATCGGCGGCTACCGTATAAAGCGCTTCAAAATCGTCTTCCCGAAGCGGCTGGAGCAATACGCTGTCATTTTCCAGGACAGGTTGTATAGAAAAATTCATAGTTGTTTCCGGTTAAAAAAATAAAAACAGGTGATGCGATCATCATGATGGCCATCATAAAATTATTTTGTTTCGGGCATAGGCGATGGCAAAGGAACGTCGTTATCGTATTCCGTTTCTTTCAACTCATCCATCTTCTTCCCGATTTTCACTTTCGGGTTGGTTTGGGTACCTGTGATCCTTAAAGGGATACCGATGATACCGAAAGGTGGCAGACCCAGGCGCATTTTGATGGCAAGGTTCCCGTCAAAACTGGTTTGGCCTTCTATCCTGGGACGGAAACCAGCCACTTTGAACTTGAATCTTTCAATATCGATGATATTATTTTTGATCGTCGATTTTATGTTCACCTCTGTAAGATTGGGATTATTGATCGCGTCCTTACCTGTCGTTTTGCTCACCACATTAAAGAGCTTATACCCTTTCATCTTTACATCCTTAACCGAAATCGTTCCGCCTCCTACCAATGAAGGATATATGGGCTGCATACCCGCATCGAGGTCGCCCGCTACTTTATAGTCCAACGAAATAATGCCTTCGGCGCTGGCAGCAGCACTAGCCATTTCCCGGAACATTTTCACTTCCCGGCAAGCACGCTTTACATCAAAGTCGGTTGCCTTTACCGAGAAATCAAAGAAAGCTTTCCTGGGAGATTTGCTGCCATAAAGCAGATCCATCAACACATTACAACCAATCAGGTTAAAGCCCGATTGTTTCAACTGCAGTTGTCCCCGGCGTAATACCAGGTCGCCTTTCAACTGTGTCAGGGTTAACTCTTCGAAAGCTACCTTGGCGACGGCAGCCACTAATTGCAGGTCAAGATTGGCAGGGATCATGACAACACCCGTATGGGCACTTGCCTTTGCCGGTGCAACGTTCGACGTACCGGCAGTGGCGCCAGCAGCAGGCGCCGACATGAATTCATCGACATTTACATAGCGGGAATCAAAACTGAATTTGCCCTTCAATATTCCTTTTTCCGTCAACACATAATCGATCACATTCTGCATATAACCATTCATGCTGAAATCGGACTGGCCATAAACCGCTTTGAAATTTTTGAAGTTCATTTTATCCTGATCGAAGGTAAACAGCCCTTCCCTGATCACGAATGGCTTGGGTAAATAGGAAGATGTCGTTTTTATATTTCTTAAAACCAGGTAGCCTTTGTTGCGTAGCTTTTTATAATTGCCTTTCATGGCGTCCCGCTGGCTCCCCGCCAATGACAGGTCGGCCTTTATATAGCCCTGTAAGTCCAGGCCCTGCCGGGAAAATACTTTGTAAATCTTTGCCAGGTCCAGCTCGCCTGTAGCATTAATATTATAACTGATGTTGTCAAAATTTTCCAGGTAGGCTTTTACGTACAGCGGCTTCCCTTCAAATATAAAGGAAGCGGGATCGATCCTGACCTGCATATCTTTTTTCCTTCCTGTCTTATCCTGTATCGCTAGCGCCAGGTTAATATGTTCCAGGGGGTTAGGGTAATAGCCTGTTTTGATATAGCCTTCTTTCCATTGAATATTGCCATTGATTACGGGTAACCGGTCCCGCTCTTTGTCATAAACCCCTTTGGCATCAACATCGGCGGTCAGTACGCCCCGGAGGTCTATCGTTTGAAGCCCGAAAGTGCGCCACATACGCCCCAAGTCAACATTGGCCTTGATACGGGCATCAATATCCGGCTTTGAAAGACCCACCGATTTCACAACGGCTTTTACATAATCCTTATCCAGGTTGAAGAACAGGGAGTCCATCGTAACATGGAGCTTTTCGGGATCCAGGCCCGGAACTTTGGTGTCGAAATTAAGATAGAGGCCGGATGCCGACAAAGGCGCCTGGTTGTAATTGATAAAACCATTGCGGATCTTCATGTTGAAAGCGGCGTCGGGCATTTTATTTTCCGCCGTGCTGTATTTCCCCTTCAAGGTAAACAGCAAATCGGTACTGCCCTGCACTTTTGCTTTGTCGAGCCAGGTAACATAGGCAGGCGGCAATGCAGTAAAGAAATCATTCAGCAGGCTGTTTATCGACTTCACTGTAAAGTCCATGTTATAACCATTGCTCAGGAAGTCAAGTTTCCCGTTAAAGTCAACCGGGAGCTTATTGATCCTGATGTTGTTTTGCCGGAAGACGAAAGCCAGGGAATGGGTATTGATCTGGGTAATCAGTTGTGCATGTACTTTCTTGTTTTTCAAATAAACCTCTCCTCCGTAAGAGAAATTGAAATCGTTTATCGAAGCATCGGTATGCAGGTCAAAAACGGCTTCATTCAAATCCCCATTGCCGATATAACCAAAGCCTTTGGCATCAATCAGCATCTTCGTCGACTTATCGTCGTACACGATATGGCTGTTCTCAATCACTATTTTTTCCAAACGTAATTTCGTATTCGAAGTATCGGTCGTACCAGCCTTGCTGTCGGAGACATATACATTATAGTTGGCTTCGCCGTTTTCGTTTACCTTAATATTGGCAAAGGCATTTGCCAGGAATATTTTATCGATATTGACCTCTCCCCCAAAAACAAGGCTCTTTAGGTTAATCCCAAAGCTGATCTCGTCCGACGACAACAAGGATTCATTTTTAAAAGGCGGCGAACCTTTAAGGTCAAAGTCGGTCAGTGTGAGTGTAAGCGAAGGGAAATGATGAAAGAAGGAAAGCTTCGCTTCTTTAAAATTCAATTCTCCATTCAATTTCCTGTTGGCAAAGGCCTTTACCTCCCGGGTAATTTTGCCAGGGAAAAGGACCGGCAGCAGGAACATCAATAATAAAACCGAGCCCAGCGTAATGCCGGCAACTTTCAAGGACTTCAGGACTATCGATTTGATTGTTTTGGGCATACGACAAAAGTAACACTCCTTTTACAGCAAAAAACATAACCCGTTAAATAAAAGAAGGAATAGGCAAAGGCCAAAAGAGATTACAGGAACAACCACTAACGCCTGGCAGATAAATTTCAATCAATAAAATTTATATTTTTACGCCATCAATCCTAAAGCCTATGTATTCATTTATTACCCGTTCTGCACTAATCCTGTTAGTTGCCCTTTGTGCCCACATCCAGACCTCGTTTGCGCAAACCGATACGCTTATCGGTATCGCTGCACCCGGTGGTAGCGGTGGCAGTTATCAAAAACTGGCGCATGCCCTTTGCGACGACCTGCCCAATGATCAATTAAAGGCCAATGCCATTTACAACTGGATCACCCATAACATCAGCTACGATGTAAAAGCGCTGCAGCAGGGCAAATTAAAAGAAGAAGATCCTCAAAAAGTATTCCGGCAGCGTAAGGGTATGTGTGCAGGCTATTCCTTGCTGTTTGCAGCTATGTGCAACGAAGTGGGCGTTAAAGCCGTCTTTCTTTCCGGTTACTCCAAAGACTGGATGTTTGATGATGGCGATAAATTATATATACCCCGCCATGCATGGAATGCCGTGTATATAGACCAAAAATGGCGGCTGGTCGACGCTACCTGGGGAGCCGGGAAACTGGTCCAGTCGCCCGGATGGCTGAAACGAAAACTCAACAGGGCTGCCAAGAATCCATTACAGACATCGGGCAAGTTAAAGTTCCGTTTTGAATATGATACCGCTTATTTCCTGAGCGACCCATTGGTATTCCGCCTGCGGCACCTGCCCTCCGACCCTATCTGGCAGCTTACATCGACCACCATGCCCCTGGAAGTGTTTGAAGCAGGAGAGATGGCTATCCAAAAATTCAACAAACAATACCCGCAGCTTGCAGACAATAGCCCGGCACAGGATTCGATGAGCAGGCTGGCTGAAAAAGAACGTATACAGGCTTCTGCTGCCAGGACCTTTGCCTACAACCCGCGGTTTCATGTAGCGATGGCTTCCAAACATCATGCAGATGCCATGGATACGATAGCCGTATATGCCAACAGTACTTTGATCACTGCAGGCCTGGCCCTCACAGGAGTGCAAGCAGATCTGAAACAGGCGCAGGAAGAAGTTAAGGAGCAGAAAAAGGGTATTGCAACGGAGTACGCCGCTCTTTCTCTAAAAAACAAAACGAAAGGCCTGGAAGCAAAGCAGTATATCAATACCCTGCACAGCGACAATAAACGTATGCTGGCGCAATGTACTTCCCGCACCAAAAGAACCAATACGATAGCGACCGCTATCGATAAAAAGGCCCATACGCTGGCAAAAAGCAGTAAAGAAATAAATGCCGGAAAATTAGCCACTGTAGCTACAACCAGGAAACAGGAAGCGATGGATTCCCCTACCCTGACCGCCCTTAAAGATTCTGTTGACGATCGCAGGCTACGTATAAAAGCGCTACAGGAAAACATAGCGCTGGGAGAGGCCGCCATTGTCTCAGCCAAAGAAACCAATAGTAAAAGATTGGATAGCCTTGCCGATATTCTTGTAATAGCCGATTCTGCGCTGACCCAGGAAACCATTAACCGGCTCCGGATGCACGATAATTATGATGAAGAGGTATTGCAATGGAACCGCCTGGTTAAAACACTGAGACTGGAACAGGTTGGCCGCAGGCAAAAAGCGTATTTCGACGCTTACGACTCTGTAAGCAATGCTTATGAAGCTTTAGGCAAATCGCAGTGGGAACTGCTGCAGCTCTGCCGCAAGAACCTCGCCGACCTGGAGCGCTACAAGCGCAAAAACGACAATACTGCAATCCTTGGCGAATACGGTACTATGGTTAAAACATATAGTGAGGGAACAACTGCTTACTACGGTACATTACAAGCACATAAAGCTTATGTAACCGGGCACCGCGCTGTATTCAAAGAGCTGACCCAACTCTACACCCGCCAGGAGAAGCTGGCCGGCTATATGGAAAAATCGGAAAAGAAAAGACAGGAGCTGGAGGAAAAGCAGTTGACGAAGAAAGAAGATTTTGACAAAAAAGAAAATGAAAAGCAAAACGAGCTGCTGAAATCGGCTAGCAAACTGGCCGAAAAAACGTTGAGTCTTAAGTAGTGTTTTTACCCTTCTTTATACGGTTAAGATTACCAAAGATGCCCTGAGCAGGATTTTTCAAAAGAAATACAAAGGCCGGAATGACCATTAAGCCTGGTTGTCATTCCGGCCTTTGCTATAATATTTAATGGAAACCATAATCCTGTGGCTATAGAGGGGTGAACAGAAGCCCGATTAATTTATTCCGAAGGCAAACAAATAAAAATATATCACCTATAAAAAATTCACCAATACCAAGACAGTAATAAGTTAAAAAAATAGGGGAAGTTATTGTTCACTGAGATATTTATGCAGAGCAATTAAAACATAAATTTTAATTATATACTAAATATTACTTTCTCAAAGTTTTGTTAAGGCAGAAAATAGTACTTCCTTTGCAAAAATCTTGAGAAATCCATGAAAAAAGTAAAAATCACCGCAGTGGTGCTTTTTTTGCTGCCGGCTATTATAGCCAGGGCGCAAAACAAATGGTATGTGGATAGTGCGGGCACTGGCGCCAATAACGGCAGTAGCTGGACCGATGCTTTCAGATACCTGTCCGATGCTACCCTTGCGGCACAAGCCGGATCAACAACCGATAGTATTTTCGTAGCCAAGGGTACTTATTATCCTTCCGGCGCGCAAAGTACCGGCAGCAGTGCCAACAGGGATACTGCCTTCATTTTTACCCGCAACAATTTAGCTGTTTTAGGCGGCTATCCCAATGGTGGCGGTATACGGAACGCACAGGCTAATCCTACCGTACTCAGCGGCCAGATCAATGCCGATACCAGCCTGGGCAGCTACCATGTTATCGTAGCGGCGGGTACCAGCAGCAACCCGCTCAATAACACGCTTGTTTTCGATGGCTTCAAATTTACGAGGGCTGTCGGCTCTACTGCCACTCCGGGTTCTGTGATCATCAATACCCAAACCATTTACAATACCAAGGGTGGCGGTATGTACAACCAGTATGCTTCGCCTACGATCACCAATAACGTTTTCTCAAAACTAACCAGCACTAACGGGGCCGGGATCTACAACTTCCGGTCTTCTCCGCGCATTATCAATAATATGATCAGCGGGAATACAGCAAGTGCAGAGGGGATCGGTATCTATAACGATTCGTTGTCCTCACCGGTAATTACCAATGTTGTGGTTAGCGGGAATAAGGGTAACTTCGGGGGTGCTATTTCCAATAGTGGTCTTGCCGCACCCCGCATTACAAATGTGACCATTTCAGGCAATTCCGGTTATGGGTTAAGGAATATCGGGGTTAATAGTCCAGCTTTAAAAAATTGTATTATTTATAGCAATAACAGCAGCATTAATAACACGGCTTTCCCTTCACTTACCACTTTTGCAAATTGCCTCCTGGAAGGTATCAATACTATTGGTCCATCTATCGGCATTGACCAGGGTAATAATATAAATGCAAACCCGGCTTTTGTCACGCCATACTCCAGTTTTTGGAATACCGAGGGTAATTTCCAACTAAAGATAACCAGTCCTGCCATCGGGAAAGGGGACACTACAGGCGTTTCCCAATATTTACCGGCTACCGACCTTGCGGGTAACAGTCGTATTTTTGGCGCCCGTATCGATATGGGTGCTTATGAAATGCTGCCTTCGCATATCATTTATGTAGACAGCAGCGCTACTGCAGGAAATAAAACAGGCGACAACTGGGCCAATGCCCTGACATCGTTGTCTTATGCGACAAACGTTGCAGTAAAAGAATTTGTCTCTATCGACACCATTTTAATTGCCAAGGGTACCTATTTTCCCAGTAACGATACTACTACCTTACGCGACACTACTTTTTTCCTGACAAGAAGTAACCTGGCATTGATAGGCGGCTACCCCTCTGGTGGTAGCACAATCCGCGACTGGAAGAGCAACCCTGTTATTTTAAGTGGCCGCGCCGGCCCTTCTGCCAACAACTCTGACAATTTGTTTCACGTTATATTGGCATTGGGTACTCCGGCAGCACGTATTGATAGCAGCCTGATACTTGATGGTTTAACTGTTGCAGAAGGCTATTCCAGATATTCTGGCTCTTTCGGCTATTCTTATTATGATACCATTAATGCCCAGCTCATTAGAAGAGGCATGGGCGGCGGTATCTATATGCACTATGCCTCGCCAACGATCAGGAATTGCAACATTATAAATAATGGTGGTGATTTTGGAGCCGGCGTGTACCTTTATCAATCCCGCTCTTTATTTGCCAACATGTCGATAAAGGGGAATACAAGCCAATACTCCGGTAGCGCCATGTTTAACGACTCTTCTTCGTTCACTATGGTGAACAGTGTCATAAGTGGCAATATGGCATTCAGTAGCTCTCCTACTATAGCCAACCGTTCGTCCAACCCCCTGATCCTTAATACAACAATTACCGGTAACTTTAGCTTCAATAATGGTGTTGCTCTGGAAAATTTCCAAAGCAGTCCTGTCATTAGAAATAGTATCATCTACGCCAACACTGCTGATGTATACAACGACAATACTTCATTCCCGGCCTTTAGTCATTCCATTATACAATCGAGCGGGGGTAGTGCCGCGTGGGTACCGGCTACAGGCGTAGACAGCGGGTTTAACCTGAATACGAATCCTATCTTCATGGTGCCGATCATACCCAGCAGCACCGCGCAAACCGGCGGCAACTTCCAGATACAATTCGGCAGTCCCGCTATGGAAGCCGGCGATACGACCAATGTAAGCCAGTATTTACCTTCCGTTGATATGAGGAACAACCCGCGTATCACTGGTAACCAGATAGACATAGGTGCTTATGAATTCGGCGAGCCGGCACATATCTTATATGTAGACAGCAGCGCCGTATCGGGAGCCAATAACGGTACCGATTGGGCTAATGCATTAGTCTCCTTATCCAACGCTACGAATATCGCAGGTGCTTATCGCAACGTCGACAGCATCCTGGTAGCAAAGGGTACCTACTACCCAACAAGAATGCAAACCGAGACCAACCGCGACGCTTCTTTCACTTTTACCAGGGATAGCCTGGTGGTTGTAGGCGGTTACCCGAGCGGTGGCGGTAGCGTACGCAACAGTGCCTTAAATGTTACTACTTTAAGCGGCAATATCGGGAACAGCACCCTCAGCAGCGATAACAGCCACCACGTAATAGTGGCAGCGGGAACTAGCAGCAACCCTCTTGATTCTACCCTACGCATAGATGGCTTTACCATTACCGGAGGTAACGCCAATATTGACACCGGTTCAGTAGTAATCAATAGTCAAGCCATTACCCGGAACATTGGTGGCGGTATGGTTAACTACTATGCTACTCCTACCTTGTCCAATATCAACATTACAAAAGATACGGCAAGCGGCAACGGTGGCGGTATGTATAACCTCCATGCTTCACCTGTGATCATTAACGGTAACTTTAGCTTAAACACAGCCAAAAACGGTGGCGCTATTTTTGACACCCTGTCTTCTCCTGTTATTACCTCGGGTATTTTCAGGGGCAACAAAGCCACAAACCATGGTGGTGCGATGTATAACATTTCCTCTTCGGCGCCTAAAATCTCAGGTTCGCTCTTTAGCGGTAACAATGCAGCGAGCAACGGTGGTGCGATCCTGAACAGTATAGCATCTGCACCAACCATTGTGAACACCACTATTGCGAGCAACTTTGCCGTGAACGTGGGCGGTGGTATCATTAACCTTTCCTCATCGGCGCCTTTTATCAAGAACTGTATTGTTTACGGCAACAACTCGGGTATTACCAATGTGTCTTCCAACCCCGTAGTGCGCTATTCCATTATGCAGGATGGTGGTTATGCCGGTTCGAATAACAACATCAACCAAAACCCATTATTCCAGACACCTTTGTTAGCAGCCAATGTGGCCAGCACTGCGGGCAACTTCCAATTGCTTGCCGGCAGCCCGGCCATTAACGCCGGCGATACCACAAGCGTAAGCCAGTACCTGCCTTTATACGACCTGATCGGTTTCCCCCGCATATTGGGCGCCAACATCGATATGGGCGCTTATGAATATGTACGTGCTCTGTACGTCGACAGCTCAGTAGCTGTTTCGGGCAGGGGTACGAGCTGGACAGATGCTTATAAATATTTCTCCGATGCTACCAACTCGGCCAGGAATGTATATGCTATCGATACCATTTTTACAGCAAAAGGTACTTACTATCCAACAGGAAGGCAGAACATCAGCAACAGGGACACCTCCTTTATTTTTACACGCAGTGGTACTACAATATGGGGTGGCTACCCGAACGGTGGCGGTGTGCGTGACTGGGTGGCTAACCCAACCATTTTAAGCGGTGATATCGGTACGGCAAACGACAGCACGGATAACGCTTATCATGTATTGCTGGCAGTAGGCAGCAGCAGCGCAACGCCTATAACCAATACTCTTAAGATAGATGGTTTCACTATTACAGGCGGTAATGCAAACAACAACACCGGTACCATTACCGTAAACGGTGTAACCGTTCCCCGGAATTTCGGTGGCGGTATGCTTAACTACTATGCTGCTCCGACACTTTCCAATGTAACGATAACCAAGAATGTAGCCAATACAGGTGGCGGCATCTATAATGCAACCTCTTCACCAAGTATTACGAACGCTACGATTTCGGCCAACAGGGCTACCACTAATGGTGGAGGTTTGTACAATGACCTTTCCCCGGCAACGATCAACAATGTCAATATACGAGGTAACGTAGCCCTGGGCGCCGGTGGTGGTATATTCGCCAATAGTTCCAATCTTGTGATCAGCAATGCTACCATACAGGATAACAGGGCTTCCACAAACGGAGGTGGTATCAATGCCAACCTGAGTACACCTGCATTTACCATAACCAATACCAGGATAATCGGCAATACTGCGCTCAACAACGGCGGTGGTCTGAATATTACCAACACCGGCAATACTGCTGCCCTGGTTATCGACAATAGCATGGTGGGTAAAAACACGGCGGCTAACAATGGTGGTGGTATCGCCAACGCCAATGCAGCGCCAACCATCAGGAACTCCAAAATATCGGGCAATACGGCAGGTAATACTTACAGCGGCGGCGGTATTTACAATACAGCATCGTCGGCTATCATAACCAATACCGTGATCACCGGCAACACCGCTACCAATGGCGGTGGTATCGCCAACACCGGCGTATCGGCGTCTAAAGTGATCAATACGGTTGTTGCGAGCAACAATGCAACCAATGGCGGCGGTGTGTATAACTTTACGTCTTCGGCTCCTGTATTCAAGAACAGCATTATTGCCCTTAACAATACCGGCGTGGTCAACACCACGACAGTTCCACTCCCCCGCCCGGTGTTCAGCTATTCTATTATCCAGGGTAGCGGTGGCAGCGGAGCCGGTTGGGTAACCACTACAGGTGCCGATAGCGGATACAACAAGGCGGCAAGTCCTAATTTCGTCAACAGCATTCCGTTTACATCGGCGCCGGATACATCTGGTAATTACTCGATCACCATTTGCAGCCCTGCTGTAAACATGGGCGATACTACCGGCATCAGCCAGTACATCCCCGCACTTGACATGGCAGGCGCTCCGCGTTTCAATGGCAGGATAGATGCAGGCGCTTACGAGATCGATACCCTTAACCCGGCCAGCATGTATGTACCGGTAATAGCAGGCATCTATACCAGTACCCGCAGCTTCCAGCAAGGCAACCTGACCCACTTCTGTAACTGCGACAGCAATAAGATCCTGGTTACCTTAGACACCTTTGGTACGGGTGTTGTACTTACCGACACTTCGGCCAAGGTAAGGGCAGGCGCCGCAGTGGCAGCCTACTACCAGGCAGGTTCCGGTTTTGTTACCAACCCCGACGGTACAGCCATCTTCAACAGGGAATGGGCGGTAACACCCCTCGTAGAACCAACAAGCCCGGTAACCGTGTACACTTATTACACCGACAGCGATTATGTGAGTGTGAACAATGTAATGAACAGCTTAATGCTGCCACCGTTGGTTTCGGATACACAGATGTATTTCTACAAGGTAACCGATACCAGCCTGGGCCTGTTCCCGTCTATCTTTAATATCGGTATCAACCAGGTGCATATCATTACTTATGGCCCGTCTCCGTCTGTCGATCATTGGGTAGCCGGAACTTTGGGTAGTAATAAATATGCCGAATATAAAGTAAGCAGCTTCTCCGGTGGCGGGGGCGGGGGTAGCGCCGAAGGTAATACTCCCCTGCCTATCGAGATCCTGTCTCTGACCGGCAAGGCTTATACCAATTACAACATGCTGAACTGGGACATCACCGATGATATTACCGACTGGGAATTGAGCCGCAGCAACAATTCTGTCGACTTCAAAGTATTATCGTCAGGCGCTGCCGGTATCCGTAGCTATAAAGATGAGCATCCGGAAAAAGGAATCAGCTATTACCGCTTAAAGGTAACCTCCAAACGAGGCAGCCAGGCTTATAGTGCGATCGTAGCGCTGAAGAGCAATACAGAAAGCGGCGGTATTACCTTATATCCTGTACCGGCTTCACAAAGCATCACGATACGTTGCAGCAACAATGCACTGATAGGACAAAAACTGACCATCTCCGATAACGTAGGACGAGTAGTGTACAGCAAGACGCTTCAGGCAGAAAGCAATATCGACATCAGCTCATGGGCTGCCGGTATGTACCATGTTACCTTACCCGATGGCTCTTCTATCAAGATGATAAAAAAATAAGAAACATACCAACTGACAAACAGGCTGTCCTCATTACAGGACAGCCTGTTTTGTTTTTAAGTATTTTGAGATAGATACTCCCGCAAGCCGAAGTATATCCTGCTTTTGTTACTTCCACCAATAGTAATAATTGTGCAAACCATCGTATTCAAAACCGCAACGTGGATATAGCTTGTTGCCGATGTCGTTTGTCTTTTCAGTTTCAAGCATAAGCCCGCAAGCTCCTGTTTCATCGCACCATTGTTTAGCACGATCTATCAATGCTACAGAAAGCCCTTTACCTCTGTAATCGGGATGAACGAACAAATCACTCAACAACCACTGTTTTTCAAGTTTAATATAGTGGTAAAGTTTGTACAACTGAACAAAACCGACTGCTTTCTCCTCCACATAAACAAGGAAGATGTGCGATTGCTCATTGTTTAATCGTTCCTGGATAAACTTTTTGCATTTTTCATAATCATCCATTTGACGGTAAAAAATCCTGTAAAGATTGAATAACTCTGCTGTTGTTTCTAAGTCTTGCAGACCTGCCTTCTTAATGTTGCAACTCATTTCAATAAAATATTTTGATTAATGACGTAAAAGTATAGGACAGCCAGAATAGATTGGTAGTACAGTTTCGGGATAAGTAGGTAGTCCAGAGGAACTCCTCAAACTACCTACCCCCTATTTAAAGGCTCATGCTCGCCTCATTAAACCAGATGCTTAGACAGTTGAGATAAGAGGTATTTGATTTTATCCACAAAAATGGATCAGCAAATGCGAACGAAGATTTGATCAGTGACTACAAAGAGCTTAAAAAGAATAGACCAGTTAACCCAAATTAAAAAGTACCTAACGGATAATTTTTGACGTAATCCCACCTAAAATTGTCGCTATTGCACATCACTAGACGCTATATTAGTTCCGATCTTTGTATTAAGATCAACTTAGTTAAGCGAATCTTAGAATAAAAAAATCAATAAAGAAGAATAACTATAAACATAATTACCAACTTATCTTCCAATGAAAACCAATATCAATCCGACATTACAAGACTTAGAGCAATTTATTGGCATATGGGAAATGGAAATATCAAATGCATCTTTCCTTCCGGATGCCAATGCAACAATTAAGGCAAGAGCATCTTTTGAGTGGTTTGAAGAAGGTGAATTTTTAATTTTGCGGCAGGGCACAAAAAATAAGGAAACGCCGTGGGCGATATGGTTTATTGGTCATGATAAAGATACACTGAACTACACCGTATTTTACATTGATGATCAACAATCTTCTCGGGTATATGAAATGAGTTTTGAAAACAGCATATGGAAGATGTGGCGCAATGGACCGCAATTTATACAACGCTTTACAGCCGAGACTAACAAAGATAAAAACATCATCTCGGGATATTGGGAGAAGTCCGTAGATGGTAAAAACTGGGAGCACGACTTTCTCCTCACTTATACAAAAATCTTATAGAATCAAAAAAACTCATTCTTACTTTAAATGCAACAGTTTTTTCGTTCTTAAATAATTTTTGAATCAAAATAATATTGGGCGATAAGTGCTATAGTAAATTCCCCTACCCCAACTCAAACGATGAATATCACAATCAGGCAATTCTAAAAAATGTTAGTCTGCTATTCGCTACTGTAGTTGTGTTTAAAATTTAATTTCCATACATTCCTCCAGGGGACAAATGGGGACAAAAAACAACAAAACAGGGCAAAGTATCGACAAACAAAAAAGCTGAAAACACTAGTAAAACTAGGGCTTTCAGCTCGTTATATTGTTATGCTTTGAAGTGCTTTGCGTTGGTTTGAGGATCTATTTCCCAATACAGACTTAAGACACCGCGCAAAAGTTGCGGTTGAATATTATTGGTATGTCCGGCTTATGGAAAAATTAGGCTACAGAATCGATTTATTCTTGATTTCCAGAATAGGAAACAACGAAACGTTTATAAAAATCATCTTTTTTTCACAAATGAAGTTGACAACGTTTATAAACATTACGCTTTTTAATAAGTAATTCAAATACGGATTAATATAATAAATTTGACTTACCGCGTTTCTCTTTTTCTAATAAATTGGTTTCATTAGAACAAACCTTCAGTTATTTTGATTTATTCCTTACAAAGCCATATATGCGCACAGTTAAAAACTTAGAAAACCTACTACAGCAAACAAAAATAATTCTCTATCACCAAAACGAAAAAGAGAAGTTAAAGGGCGAGAAGTTTAACATTTTTTCGATATTAAAAATGGAGAACAAGGAAAACGATACACATTCTAGTTTCCTTGCTGAGTTACTGAATCCAGAAGGTAGTCATTTAAAAGGCAATGTTTTCTTGAAGCTTTTCCTAGAAACAATAAATAATAAATCCATTGACATTGAAACGGCGGATGTAAATACAGAAAAGCATATTGGTGCAAGAAATGATACATTAAGAACGGGAGGACGTATTGACATTTATATCGAAGACAAGATGGGAAATTGCATTTGTGTTGAAAATAAAATTTATGCAGGAGATCAAGATAAGCAAATTGAAAGATATTGTAATCATAGGAAAGGAAAAAATAGTGTTTACTATTTGACCTTAGAAGGCATAGAGCCAACCGCGGCAAGTAAAGGGGCACTAAAAGCAGGAGAAGATTATCACCTAATCTCGTATAAATCAGATATACTCAAATGGCTTACTCTTTGTCAAAAAGAATCGGTAGAGACGCCGATTTTGAGAGAGAGCATTCGTCAATACATCATTTTAATTCAAAAACTAACTTCAACATTGGAAACGGAAGACATAAACCAACTAAACGATGCCATGTTAAGGCAATACAGAGAAGCAAACTATATAGCTAAAAATTTCACTATCGCTAAGAATAAATTTACAGAATCAATAAGACAGAATGTTATTGAACTCTTAAAGAAAGCCCTTTTACCAGATTTCAACATACATGAAGGAAATAATACCTCGCAATTGTATTCACAGATATGGATAAAATTAAAAAATCACGATGACGCTCCTTTATTTTTCGGCATTGAAAGCTTCAGTGGAACGGGCAATATTGATGGTAGTCTTTTCATTGGCATTTTTAAGATTGAAGGAGAAGCAAAAACATTTGATACATCAGAACAGAATTTCTTTAAAAGTCCTGTTTGGTTTAATGTATCTGTTTTTGACGATTATGAGGGCTACAAAATAAACATGGGTAATCCTGAAACTATTTCTAAGCTTTATAATGATAATATTTTCAGGAACGAATTCATAAATCATATTGTGAATGGCACTGTAGCATACTTAGACAACCAAAAGAAAATAATTTCAGATTTTATCCAAATTAATATACAACATTAGATGTCAGCAATATTTTGCAAAACCAATATACCTATTCCATGTCAGATCACTTGCTATAAGGTCTATCCTTAACTTTGATCGGTAATCTACATGGAAAACCTTCAACACAAACTGGCAATATTCAAATCTCTTTTTAAGGGAAGGGAAGATGTATTCGCCACTCGCTGGGAAAAAGGTGGAAAATCAGGTTATATGCCTGCTTACTTTTATGACCCTTATCATTACAGAGTTCATAAATTGAATGGCGGAAGTTTTAAAGATTATGCTGACAAAACTTACTTAAGACTAACTGATGACCAAATTGAAAAGCACCTAACGGGTCAACAGCTCGTTGGATTATATCCCCTACTCCCAGATAATTCATCATGGTTCATTGTTGCTGATTTTGATGAAAAGGATTGGATAGAAAGTTGTCGTTCGTTGCTAAATATTTGCAAGAAACATGCTATCCCAGCATATTTAGAACGTTCTCAATCCGGCAATGGTGGCCATGTTTGGATATTTTTCGATCAGCCTTATCCAGCCGTCAAAAGTAGAAAAATTGTATTGTCACTACTTACACAATCCGGTATCATTTCAAGCTTTGATAAAAGTGCTTCATTTGACAGACTATTTCCAAATCAGGATTATCTGTCAGGTAAAGGTCTTGGCAATTTAATTGCATTGCCTTTCTATTTAAATGCAATACAAAAGGGCAATAGCTGTTTCATTGATCCAATTAATTCAACACTCTTCGAAGATCAATGGTATTTTCTACAAACAATAGAAAGAGTTCCGGCTTCGTTATTGGATGCCCTATTCCTGAAAATATCTGGTGAACCGTCGAATAATGAAACAGAACAAAATAATAGCTTAGCAATTACCTTGAAGAATAATCTTCAACTAAATCGCAGCAGTATCCCTCAGCTATTAATCAATTTCCTGAAAGACGAACTTAACTTTTACAACACCGAATTTATTATCAAGAAAAATAGTGGTAGAAATACATTCGGAACAGACCGATATTTCAAGTTCATTGAAGAGTCATCGGGCAAAGTAGATATTCCGAAAGGCTTTACCGGAAAGCTTTTACGTTTCTGTATGGATCATAAGGTTGAATACTCTTTTATAGACAAAAGAACCAAAATTGATCCCAAACAATTCCATTTCAGTGCTTCACTTCGCGAGTACCAGCAACCATGCATAGAAGCAGCAAACAAAAAAGATATTGGCATTATTGTTGCTCCTCCCGGTTCAGGAAAGACAGTTGTAGCGTTAAAGATAGTAACAGATAAACAACAGCCTACGCTTATTATTGTTCATCGTAAACAATTGGCAGATCAATGGGCGGAACGCATAGAAGCCTTTCTCGGAATACCGCAAAGAGAAATAGGTAAAATCAGTCAGGGTAAAATAAAAATGGGCGATAAAATTACTATTGCAACTATTCAAAGCCTCTCTAAGAAAATAGATTCTGACATGCAGGTTTTGAAAGATGCATTTGGCCTTATCATTGTAGATGAATGCCACCACATCCCGACGCTAACCTTTCGTGATACAATAAGTAAATTCAACTCTTATTATTTGTATGGATTAACTGCTACCCCATTTAGGAAATACAATGATGTAAAAATCATCTCCATCTATTTAGGTGACATCGTTGCTGAAATTAAACAGCAAGATATTGCAAACAACAAACATCCAAAAATAATCATTAGGGATACCTTGTTGGATGTACCATACAATGCAAAAACAGATGCATTTGAGGTACTTTCTAAAATACTAATACATGATAGCAACCGCAATAAACTTATTTTAGCGGATATCATTAAAGAACTAGCCTCCGGCAAAAAAGTAGTGATACTCACCGAAAGGAAAGAACACATTGACTCGTTATTTCAATACCTTAAACAATCTTATGAAACTATTACACTAAGTGGCGATGATTCTGAAACAAATAGGCATTACAAATGGGCTGCATTAAAAGCCGGCAACTATCAGGCACTTATTACAACCGGACAATTCTTTGGCGAAGGAACCGATTTGCATATTGCCACCTGTTTATTCTTAGCATACCCATTTTCGTTTGAAGGCAAACTGATTCAATATATTGGTCGTGTGCAGCGTACAGAAATTGCACCAACTATTTATGACTACCGTGATATCAAAATTGATTATCTCAACCGCATGTTTTTAAAAAGAAATGTGTATTACAGAAAATTGGAACAACAAAGAACACTTTTTGATTTACCGGATGATGATGTTTCGACGGAGCATAAAATAGCTGAAACCATTATTGATAAGGAAATAAAAGTTGCCATTGAAAGTTTAGAATTTCTGTATGGTGGAGTGCGCCTTTCACACCATCTTTCTGAATATAAAATGGACGTGATCTTTGATATTGAAAATTGGAATGTGCGTCCTGAATTTGAAGTTTTAAAACCCTATTTCGAAAAATATTTAAAGTCCAAAATAATATCGATACATATCATAGTTGTTATAAAAGAAGATACCATAATTGCACAGACAGCGACATCCATCGAGATACAAAAATTAAACAGGGAGATTATAGAAAGCGTACGATTCAGTTTTGTTGATAAAGTGTATTTCGGCAGAAGCACAGCATCGCAGAATGATGAATTGCTTTATCAGCTAAAAACTTCCGATGATACTAATCCAATATATGCTTCCGGTGAAGCTTTGTTAAACGACGTTCTAAACAAAGGGCAATACCGGCACCAAATTCAATTAAAATATTTGGCAGACCTTCACGAAGGTGAGGTTTTAAAAATTCGATTTGTATTGAGCCCTTTCTCCTTTGTATTTCTATTGGCTGGCACGACCAAGTACCACGTTGTTATGGAAACGTTGGATACTGATGAAGCTACTTATATCTGGCATATACCTAAAAACATTGGCGAGCTAAAGAATGCGCTGAAGATTATAGAATCAGATTTGAATAAAATCAGGAATGATGGACGGCAGGAGTTTTTGAAAACATCGCCTGTTAACTTTAGTCGCGTATTGCATGATTATTCTGATGAACGAAAGGGGGTTATTATTTGGAGAGACGCAATCGAAGAGCGCTTGGCATAAAGCAATACGAACACAATTTTCACAAATCATGCTTCTTATAACAACGTAGTCCTTTCTGGTAGTAGAGAATTACATTTGGAAACAAAAGCTAAACTCCGCGCGAAGGGAGTATATCTTATATTCATTAGAATCTTTGATTTGCTTAGTAATTTTTCAATTAACTCATAATACCTAAAACTGAGATATTGGCAATCTTTACAAGATAAATTTTAAAACTCAATTAATCTTACTCGTCATTTTTCAACAAGGTATGCTTATTACAGAAATTCAAGTAGAACATAGTGGTCATAATTAGCTATTTTTGTAAAAATTAGATAATCATTTTTATAACGTCTTATTATGCAGACAATTAAGAGTAAGGCCACAGAAAAGATCATAGCGGAAATAATGGATCAATATACCTATGGTGACAGTTCAGAAAGACCCTGGATTATAGGTTTTAGTGGAGGAAAAGACTCGACAGTTGTTTTAACCTTAGTTTGGATAGCATTACAGCGTATACGCGAAACATTGCCTTACCCTTTTCAATTAAAGCGGAAGGTATATGTTGTTTGCAATGACACAATGGTTGAAAACCCGATCATTTCTAGATATGTAGAGGATGTTTTAACAAAAATTGATGAAGAAGCAAGGAATCAAGATTTACCAATTTTTGTAAAAAAAACTACGCCAAAATTAGAAGAAACTTTTTGGATAAATGTTATCGGTAAAGGATATCCGGTACCTAACAATTCATTTAGATGGTGTACCGATAAGTTGAAAATTCGTCCTACGTCTAATTTCCTTTTGGAACAGATCGATGAAATGGGTGAAGCAATCGTTTTGCTGGGAACCAGATATGATGAAAGTGCCACTAGGGAGCGGTCAATCAGAAGACACGAAGTAGCAGGCAGAAGGCTTTCCAAACATCAGACGTCCCCTAATACATATACTTATGCCCCCATCAAGGAATTGATGCTGGAAGAAGTCTGGTATGTTATTAATTCAGTCCCGTCACCATGGGGATTTGATAACAATATCTTGTTCCAGATATATGCCGACGCCAGCTCTGATGATTATGAATGCCCGACAGTGGTTACGGACAAAAAGCACACTTCCTGTGGCCAAAGCCGATTCGGGTGCTGGACATGCACGGTAGTCAAGAATGATAAATCTATGACTTCACTGGTGGAGAATGGCAGGGGTTGGATGCAACCACTGCTCGATTTCAGGAATTGGCTCGTAGAAGGTAGAAATTTACCCGAGAACCGAAAAGATACTAGAAGAAACGGACAGATAGCTAAAAATGACGACGGCAAGAATAATGGAACTTATGCCGAGATGTATAGATACAAGATATTGAAGCAACTGCTAAATGTTCAAAAAGAAATACAGAAGGAACGCCCGGATATTATCCTGATTAATAATCAGGAACTGATTGCTATTCAGGTGCTTTGGAACAGAGACATGTATTTTGATCATACGGTAGGCGAATTATACAGAGAAATCTATAATAAGGATATCAGCACTAATAATATCAAATCATTGGACAATACCGAAAAACGCATCATGCGTGAAGTGTGTCAGGATGATATGAAATATTTTAATCTTATTGATAATCTAATCTCTTTACAGGAAACCAAAACCTTGTTGATTACTAAATATGGTTTGCACAATGATATAGAAAACAGGATTGAAAAATTTGCAAACGAAAAAAGAGATTAAACTGGGCATGAAAATTAATCGGATCAGATTCGAAAATTTCAGAATTTATGAAGGAGAAAACGAGGTTTCGTTTAGCTCTACTTCTGAAAAAAACATAAGCATCATAGCAGGAAAGAATGGTTTTGGCAAAACTACCTTCCTAACTTCTCTTATATGGGTGTTTTATGGCAAAATGATGGTAGAAGTAGAAGAAAAGTATAAGAGGGATATCAGAAATGCTGGTGGCTATGAAGATTTTTTGGTCACATTATTGAACCGGGATGTCAAGGCTGCATTTGAGAAAGACACGACTGTGCCTGCATCTTTCAGTGTTGAAATAGAAATCAGAGATTTATCCATCCCTTCTATTCCATGCAACTCAGTTATTATAAAGCGTTCTTTTAATCTGAAGAGCAAAACAGAAGAGCTCACTATCCTGATAGATAATATTGAAAATGAATTGACCAAGGAAGTCGGTTATGAAGTTTTCATAAACGATTTCATATTGCCTCGTGAAATTGCAAAATTCTTCTTTTTTGATGCTGAAAAGATTGTAACGCTGGCAGAGGCTAAAACAAAAGCAGAGCTTAAAAACTTAAGTAAGGCTTATGCTGAAGTTTTGGGGATCAAAAAGTATGAAGATCTGAAGAAGAATCTGGAAACACTCATGGTTAAGCTCAGGCGCAATGGGGCTAAACCGGAAGAAGAAACAAGGCTTAATCAACTGCTTGCAAAAGAGCAGGAACTTAAATCTCTTATAGAGCTTAATCAGGAGGAAAGGCGTAATGTCGAGGAGGAAATTAACAAGTTAACGAAGCAATCCGATGCATTACAGGAGAAGCTGATCAGAGAAGGGAATGGTATTACTGTAGATGAATTGAAAGACCTGAAGGATGAGCACAAAGTGCTAAAAGATGCTGGGGAAGAAGTCAGGGCAAAGCTCAGGAAGCTATTGGACCTAGTGCCTCTTGTCATGGCAGGTAAAAAGCTATTAGAGCTCGACAAACAACTGGAAGCGGAACACAAGCCTAATGACGAGTATGCCTTTAGTCGTAAGCAGCTGGATAGTTTTAAAAAAGCTGTAGCCGATAAGCTCAAGGCTCTAAAAATGCCTGAATCAAAAAACAGGGATATCATTGATATATTCCAGCAAGTCTTGACTGAAAAAGGTAAAAATACGGGTGCCGCCGGTCGTATTTTATTGGATTATAGCCCGGAGCAATACCGGGAGTTTAAAGCGGTATTAGATAATATTAAGAATGGATTTAGAAGTCAGTTTTCCAGTATTGTACAAGAAGATAAAAACAATCGCCTGGCCATTTCAAGAGTATTTTATAAGATCAGGCAGGCTGAGGCAAGAAAAGATAATCCCCTGGCTCAAAAATTAAGGGAGGATAAAACCAAAATTGACCAGCGTAACTTACTACTGGCAACAGAAAGAGGTAAGTTAGGCGAAGAGTTGAAAAATTTTGAAACACAGCTTGCCAGCAATCATAAATTTCTTTCAGAGTATGAAAAGAAATTTGAATTAATGGACGCGGATCGGGCGAAAAGTGAAGTAACACAGCAACTACTGGATAAGATCAGCCTTATCATTCAACGCATCAAAGAGAGTAAGAAGTACTCCCTGCAAAAGTCAATTTTGCTGGGTTTAAAAAGGATTATGCATAAGAGCGATTTCATCCAAAATGTCAAAGTCAACGTATACGATGACGTAATGGATATAGATCTGCTCGACAAGCATAACAATGTAATTGATAAAGAGTCACTCTCCAAAGGTGAGCAGCAGCTGTATGCAACGGCATTATTAAAAGCGCTGGTCGATGAGTCTGGTATTCAATTTCCGGTATTTATCGACAGCCCTTTGCAAAAGTTTGATAAGTTTCATTCCCAGAATATCATTAGGGAATTTTACCCGACTATTTCTGATCAGGTAGTCCTATTTCCATTGCTGGAAAAAGAACTCTCAGAAATAGAATACAATAGCTTAAAACAAAACGTAAACAGAGTTTATGTAATAGACAGCAAAGAAGGACACTCCCGATTCAAACCTTTGGAAGTGGATGAATTGTTTAATGAAATAAAAAGCGAGCATAATGTTTACGCAAATTAGGACAAGCAAAATCAATAAAGATATTGTAGCTCAGCTCACCCGTAAGCTCAATCTGGGAACGGAAAATCTGATTGCGAGGATGGCATATGCTTATTCTTTGTCATTAGGGAGGAAGTTGGACCTAAATAACTTGGCAAATTCGGCAGGTAAAGAATACTCCCGTGCGGTATTGTTTGGCGACTATTTTGATATTTATATTGGTATGTTATGTGTTCACTACGACATATATAAGACAGATAAAGATCTTGCTAAGTATGTGAAACTGCATTTGGATGATGGCTTGCAGTTAATTAATGAGGAAATTCAAAAGGTCAATAATATCGATGGATTTGATTTTTTAATTGAAAAGGTAGAACAGAGCCTTCTTCAACTCTAGCCGTCGTTTTCCAAGACAAGCATGAGCATTACCTTGCTTACAGTACAAACAACCATCTCTTATAATTATATTATAAATAATGATAAACTTTCATTTTATGCGATATCGGTTAAATTAAAGTTTATCTTTTCAAATTTTCCCGATCCATTAGGTTACTTTAACCAATCTCTGATAGTCCTTTAGATCCTCCTGATTTTTTATTTCATTAAATTCCATTAATTCCATTCCTATCAATAATACATTTCTCATTCTTGTCTTTCCAATGCCTGAAAGTTGGAAAAAAGGATCACTAAAATTTATATTTTTAATCTTCGAAAAATATAAATGTACTTGATTGCTAAAGTAGTCAATGCTGATATCTTTGTCTTGTTCCAGTTTCTGCAAGATCTTTTTTAATACAGCAAATTGTACTTGAATGCCTACTGTTTTAAATAAGATCCCATTTGCTTGATAAAGTTGCTCATAACTTGCTTTGAAGAAGTTGAGTAATATGGTATATATCAAAAGATCATTGTTCTCTATGTAATATTTCCTTAAGGGAACAGAGCTCTTAAGACTAGAGAGCCCTATTCTTGATCTTTCTTTCTCAACTCTCATTTGTAATTCATCCCGGTCTCGTTTAGCATTGCTTGTGATAAGTGACAGGATACCTTCAACGACCGCAGCAGTTGATATCGCCCATTTACCAGATTTAGAAATCGATAGCTGTTCCAATATTTCATCATTGTTTGCAGCAAGTAAGATATGACCTTTAAAAACTGATTCTTCATCGGTATTTAATTTTCTTGTCAGGAAGACAGCCAGTTTTTCTGGCGACCATTTATCAGATTCGTCGTCATTCAAGTCGTATCCATACAACTCATAGGCCAGGCTTTTGTTTACTTTCCTTTGATTCATGTTGATCGTTGCAAAAATATATGCCTGATATGGATTGGGAAGATCAAGATAAAGTGTACATAACAGCTCGTATTTTTTCTGATCGTCTTCAGTAAGGTTCTTAAAACTAAACAGGCGGTGCTGACCATCAATAACTTTCCCGTTAACACTCATTTCAGGTATTTCCAGATAGTGTTCTTCACAGTTATTGTTATTCTGTTTCTTTATCTCCCATTGTTTAGACTCCTCATGGAATTTTGTATTTCCGGCTATTATAATTGAATTGGGCAGTGCACTTTCAGTACTTCTCAAAAAGTTGGCAATTTCCCTGCCCCGCTCTGGATCAAATTGCCTTTGGACGCCTGTACCTCTTAATTTAGAGCCGTCCAAACTAATATAATATGGTTCGGATTCAACCAATTGCAACAATTCATATGCACTGATTTTAAACACATAGAAAGTGCTTAATGGTTGTTCTACTTCTATAACTTTGTATTTATTCGCCATAACTATATTTTGAAGTCTGCAGTGTCGCCTGTAAGTTCTTTACCGTTATTTGTTGAAGAAGAGGAGCCTAGGTTTGGGTTAGCTGATTGGGTCAAATTACCAGTATTTTCCCTCCCCAAAGGGGCAAAATTATTGAAATCACTGTTTAGTAATTTATTCCGCACATTGGATATCCACCAGATGAAATAGGAGAACACAAGCGCAACTATCGCAAATAGCAACCTTATTAAATTGCCTTTGAATATTGTATTGACCAAAATCCAAATTACAAAGGTTACGATCAAACTGCCCAATCCAAAGATTCGCGTACTTCTTTTTATGCTTTCATGCTCCCAAATATTAAAATTATCTCCTTCCGTATCCTTCTCTATAGTTTTTCTGGAAATAAAAATTAAATCTATAACAGAAGCGGTTACAAGAGATAAGCCTGTACTGGAAATGTTAAAGCAAAAATTTCTAATTTTTTCAGTATCGAAACCGCAGTGCCAACACCACTCCATTTCAATCAGGTCTTTAAACATTCCAAAAGACCCAACTAATACGATGACAATAAAAAAATAGAATACATAGGCAGGATTTATCAAAGGCCCTTTATACCTTTTTTTTAGAAATCCTTTGAGCAGCTTCCAATCATTTTGCTTTTCCATGGTATTTAGTTTGTCAATTCCCAAAATGCCTTATCTCTTATGATCAGCGGTTTTGAACCGCCAAGGTTTACCACACTTTGATGCTTTTCAAGGCCTTTGATTGTCTTTAATAAATTTTCTTTCTGACTTTTATTGTCAAGTACAAAAAGCGATTCAATTTCCTTCGTTTTAATTTCGTTCACTCGGTGAATGACCCAAGTCAGTATGTAGTTGGAATATTCATTCTCAGCAGTTGCAAAGTGATTCAAAAACTGGGTGGAAAGAATCGTTCCTACGCCAAATTCACGGCCTTCCTTAAGTATTTTTTTCAATGACTGGAAGTTCTTGCCAAGAAAATTATCAGCTTCGTCCACTAAGATGAATTTTCTTAGCTGACGCAGGTTATTTTCAATTGTACTGTGTCCGTGTCGTTGCATCTGTGTATAAAAGGCATCAAGGGTTATTGCCACAATCAGGTTCTGGATAGAATCGTCGTATCCGGAGAGATTGATGACGACGACCCCTTCAATCAATGAATATAGCGATTGTGTTTTTGCTGGATTGGATTCAAAAATCTCAAAGTCTGATAAGTTAGAGATAGCTGCATACAAACTATCTTGAGAAACTTCCGGGTCATTGAGAAATATCTCACAAACGTCTCCTAAAGTTGGTGGTGTCCTGGTCCAGGTATCCTTTTCCCCTTTTAGTATGCCTTTACTTTCGTAGGCCTTAATAATAATATCCCTTAATTTTTGCTTTTGTACATTTCCAAGATTAAATGCATTGGCGATTGTTTCTTTGATATCATTTGCAGTATGCAAAGGCAACATGGGCTTAGGTTGAGCAGTTACATCCAATGCTAAAGGATTATAAGGCAGTTGGTGTGGTTCGAAAACTTTGGCTTTTGTTGATTGAACAAAGTCATCCTTTATATAATCGCCCTTATAGTCAAAGATGAGAATCCCCAGCCTGTCCTTTCCTGGGTTTTGATTGGCATTCTTATGCATTTGCGCGATTAGTGATTTGGTAAATTGTGTCTTCCCCGTTCCCATCGTCCCAATAATGCCAGTGTTGGTATGCATTACTTTGTCAGAATTGTTCGGCTCCCAAATGACAGTTTGCTGTGTATTTAAATCAGTCCCGAAGATAATGCGCATGCCTGTCGGCACTTGCAATGGTAATTCGGACTCATAAGGGATTGTAGAAGCCAGGCTAAGCTGCCCATCTTTTGCTGCATTAACAGTTTCTTCAGCCTCAGCTTCCTGTCCGGTAGCCTCACCTTTGTTATCGCATCCATAAGTTGAGATTAACAATTTTGATTTGTCAATGGTAGTTTTGGTATGGTGAAATAATTTAATGAGCTCATCAACTGACTGCACCAGGAAGTTATAACCGTCTTGCTCCAAAAGCTTGATCTCCATACAGTGGTTAGAAGTATTCAACGTCCGTGTTATGGTATCATTCCCGAAATATATCAGTCCGTAATCACCAATATATGGCCTGAGTACTCTTGATACCGTAAAGTCGTTGTTTAAAAGTTGCGTCCTGTAATCATCTAACAAAACTTTCCATTGCGGATTGTCCCAAATTTCAAACAGCTTCAATTTCTCTACACTGGTCAATACTAGCTTAGCGAAGAAATTTTTATAGAACTCTGAGATGAATCCTGACTTTGATAGATGTTCATGAATCAATGCTGCTGTCCGTTCCCCTTGATCTTTTCCCTTGCCAACAAGATTTAATCCACCGATTTTAAGTTCAACAGGATAGAAATGCATTCGCAAAGACCCATTCTGCTGCTCCAGGCCGATCATTAATAGATCATCACTGTATGAGCCGGCTCCTCCAAGATTTTTTGCAGAAAACAGTCCGTTTTCCTTTGTCAAACCTGCATTCCCGGACACACGCAAGATTTCTTCGAGCGAAATGGGGACCCATATGATACATGGATTATAAAGAAAAGCTAGTGCGGTTTTTACGCCTGACAGCAAACTGAGCTTTTCCTTTGGAAAATGGTTGCGTTGTCGTATCAACCCTAACAGCCAGTCACCATTAATTGCATTAAAGACGTTAATGATCGGAATGGTATCCGTTTGCGGATGAAAATCCACATGGTGCTTTGTTAGTGATTCTCGTACGACAAAAGAATATTGCTCTGTTTTTCGGCTTACAGTTATGGCATCGTATCCGCTCGAATTAGTGTATTGATCATTATAGTGTATGATGACGAGGCCAGAGTTATCCTTGAAGAAATCCAAATCGACCCTCGGATCGATATAAGTTACCCAATGGGAATTCGAATAAAGATTTTCTAACTGACTACGGATACTGTAGTTGATAGTAGTGCAAAGAGCTTTTGTGGAGTCATAAGGATCGTCGTTGGAAGCAACTTTAGCAAAAGCATTAAAACGAATAGCTAATTGCGTCAAAATCGATATTTGGTCCGGCAAGTATTTGGTCCCAAAACCCGTACGATACGTATCTTGGAGGGGAACAAATGAGATATCAGAAAGTAAGCCGTCCCAGGACAAACCTGTCTTTACATCCCGCATCTCATTAAAAGAAATATGCGATTTTTCCGTGTCGAATTGATAAAATGTGATATGGGCATACTCAAATTGCGAATCTTCGCCAGGAATGGAACGGGAATAAAAATTCACTTTTTCGAAGAATGCGCTGAGTAAATCTTCTTTATCAAAAGCATTCGTTTTCAGGTTAATGCCCAATTGCTCCTCAATATCAATAATGGAAGAATAAAAAGTCAGTTCCTCAAACTTGTTGACTAGGTTTTCGGAACCATAAATAAATACCTCTACAGGGTTCAGGTCACTTGGTCGCTTGTCCTTATTTGTATTTAGTTCCGTTCGGTAGTATTCAAAAACACCCTGCAATACCTCTTTACAATCTCCCTGGTTAATAACATTGATGCGAATAGGAGCCAGCTTCGAAAGATTGAAAAGTATATTATAATTACTTTTGAAATCCCTCAATTTAGTGGCAATCAAATCAGAAACGTAACTTTTCGAAATACCTTGCTTTGTGTCAGAGTAAACGGAATAGTAGGTCCACTCAGGCGAATGCGTTGACTCTGTTGGAATGTATATTTGCTTTGACTCCCCTTCAATGTAAGGCAGCAGATTGTCCGGTCTCAGTCTTTTAAGAATTGCATTATAGCATTCTGTATCACTATCAAGTATAGAATTCACATGCAACTGATAGGCAACATTTAACGGATGATAAGGGCTTAGCTTCATCCGTTTAGCGCCCGAATCTTCCTGCACAACACCTAATAAAAATGCATTTCTTTGCTGATTGGTCAGGGATCGGTTTTCAGTGAAACCGGCAATATAATTTAAAACCGTTTGCACATAAATACCCGCAACTTCACGTTCCGCTTCCGAAAGGAAGGCTAGGCTAGGTTGCGCCTCCTTTCCGAGGAATATAGAACGAAAATTATCAAAAGCTTCCTTCAGGTATGGATCCAGGTCTAGGACGCGCGGCGAAACACTTTCATTACTGTGCTCGATCCAGCTATAAGCATCGGAATTGGTAAGAATATTTTCAAGAATCAGGTTTTTACGAAAGTCCCCGCTGATCGTTCGTTCCTGTTGTTCGTTCTTAAGCTGGATTTTTATAATTTCATTCTCATGTTTATATCGGAAATCGGTTTGATTTAAACGCTTCTCCTTCCACACATCCAGTCCCGTTATTAAGCGGGGAGGTTCAAAATCCGGCTTGATATAAATGGGTATGATTACATCTTCGATCTTTACTTTAAACAGGATCTCTTCCGAGTCGATATCGCCGTAATTGCAATTCAGCTTTAAAGTCGAATTTCCTGGAATGTCATAGGTTTTTTCGTATTCCAGCTTAGCCTCTACGAGAGGCACTATACCCTCATTAAAGATAATAGTGTTTTCATCCTTTATAGACAAAGAACTTCCCGTCGGTCCTGCTTTAATAAGGAAATTAGATTCAAGCTGTGCAAGGAAATTTGATGCAAAAGGGACGTGCAATAATTTAAAAACGAACTTTTTTTCTGAACCCGGATCCCGATATTCGACTAAATGAAAATGATTTGCAACATCAACTTTAGGTAAAGTAATTAAAAGATAAAACCCTTTACTTTGAACCGCCAGATCATTTCCTTTATAGGTTATTCCTTCCTTTTTGGTACGCTGATCAAATTTAACTTCCAAAACAATGTCTTCTTCTCTTCTCTCATTGAAAAGAATGCAATTGTATTGTCGTCTTTTAGATGCAGCGTTACCATCCGTCCGTTTCCACAAGATGACCTCTTTAGAACTACAGGTGACAGATATCACTTCAGGTGCTTTGCTTTCCTTTTCAGCTTCCAGCCACCTCGAAAGTTCACTGAAATCAGTCTTCTTCCAATCGGTCTGGATAAACTTTGAAATCACCTTCTCTGGCAGGATTTCCTTTAAATCGGTTTCAGGATCCCCTCCCATGAAAATGCTATCTACTTTTGCAAATAGGTTGTAATTCTCTTGGATGTCTTCGTTGATCCTGGTTCCCTTAGAAGCTAATTCCTCGTGCGGAAATAATCCAAGAGTTTGAAAGTCAACATCCTCTATTTGCCCCTTGGTAAAAGCAGTGATTACTGATTCGTAGTCGAAAATCGAATTGTTATCTTCCAGGACATTTTTTGTTTTGTATTGGAGGATTGCTTTCAAAATCTCTTTTTCGTGATATTTCAGACCAGAATTCCCCTCAATATCACACTCAACTCTTTTTCGAAAGTTTAGATAATGCAAGGGCATCCCGTCTTTCTCCAGGTTTTCGCTGCCTCCCGATATACTTTCGAGTTTTTGACTGTAAATAATAAATAACGCTGTATTCTCAAACCCTTCTGATTGGTCGGAAATATTATTGCGCAACATCGTAAAATAATCTTCCGTGGCATTTTCGCTTGAAGCAATTAAGACCTTGGTTTGATTGATCTCAAGTGTGAATGATTTAAAAGTAACACTACCGGAAGGGTGTTTATACGCAAATGGATCTATCTTCAGAGCAGAATCAGATTGAAATGCATGAAACAGTTGTTCCACATAGGATTTTTCTTCCAGATATAAGTTGTAACGATCCCCGGGCTTAATTTGCTGATTTGTAAAAAACTCAACAATCAGCTCGGTCACATATTTATAAAGAGGCCTTAATGTATTGTGCATCTCCGCTATCACTTTTTTTCTCAATTAAATTAATTCGTTCAAATAGTTTAATGATCTCCAGTTTGGAAGTTTCATCAAATGTAATCCCTCGCTCCTGAAGCCTTTCCCAAAACAATCTCAGTCTTATTTTCTCTTCATTTCCCACACATATTTTTGTAAGAAACAAAAGAACCTCCTGAGATAGAACTAATTTCAGCCCGAATCGCCCCCCGGATTTCGTAAAATTCTCCTTACTGAAGCTGCTGATCCATAAGGCGTAGTCTTTATAAGGTTTATTGCGCTTCCCATTCTCAAATTGATACCTGATGATATACCATAGTGTATATATTAACTTTGAAATTTCCTCATCGAACTTTCTTGTCGCTAATGAATGCTGCAAGTTTGCCATACATATATCCCAGCTGGCAGAGGAATTAAGAGTATTTACTTCTTGTTTATAAAATTCGAGCAAATCGTTAAGACGGGCTTTGAATTCCTGCTTCTCATCCATTTCCAGAGAGCTGTATAAGCCCGCTATTTCGTCATAATCTCCCAATACTTGACCATCAACGGAAAGGTAGTTTATCAATTCCAGCGTATTGGCATGTGCAAAAACCCGTTCGTACTGCTTAGAAAGCTCTCTCCATTTTATTTTATGGAGTGACAATCTGGATTCTGATAGGTTTTCCCAATCCATTGAAAAATAGATTGGTTTTATTACGTACTCCTCCCTTCCAAAAAGATCCAGTTTGAGCGAGAGCTGAGAGAAATAAAAGAAGTAATAATACTTGAAGAATAATTCAAAATTCTCAAGAAAATAATCTTTATTGGCTAACAGGAATTCAAGGTCCTTCTGAAACATTGTCGTAACATCGGGAACCATATCTTTGAAAATCTGCTTATCTCTCTCTATTTCTTTCCTATCGGACTGTTGAGGCAGACTGTCTGTAATAAGCTCGTTTAAAATATTATTGCCTTCTATCCCTTTGAATAGATTTTTAAATCGTTCGTTTTCCTTAATGAACACATCAGATATAAAAACAGGGATATCCTTGATTGCAGCGTTACTGTTTATGAAATTCATGTAAGAAATAACATGGTAGTCATATTTAAACAAGCTATCATCTGGCTCAAAATAGATATTCTTCAAAATGTCTTCTAAAGCAACCTTTTCATCTGTTTTTACTTTTTCAACGGCATTTGCTAGTACCATTTTTTTTAAAACAGCTTTATATGATCCGGTTTCTGTTGTTTTATCTAATTCCTTTTTATGCGCCAGCCTGACTACCTCTCCCATAACTCCTTGGAAAGAAATAAAGTCAGATTTAAAAACGTGTCCTCCAGGTTGTGTCTTAAATGGGAATATATTGATTTTATACCCTGTATGATGCTGAAATGCATTGCTTTTAAGCAACCTGCCCTCTAGTCCGAATTTGCCACTTTTTAATAATTCAATTTCTCTCATGATACAAGTTCGAATTTGTAATCGCCAAACGGATTTTTAGTGATCTTATAGTCAATAGGTTTTCCAACATTTATCTCATCAATATACAAACTGCTATGGTGAGCTTCCTGTGTCATCTCATTGATGAAATAAACAAAATATACGAAGTTGTTATTGTCTTTCCTATTGGGCCTGTAACCCATCCCGATCATCTTTAGGATTTTGAATAGCCTGAAATCAATGGCAATTGGAATATTCTGCATGGAACCCTGACGTGCATAACGTACAGAAAGCTCTTGGGCAAACTGGTGTAAAATTTCACTTTCAGGGCGGTTCAGGGTGCCCGGTTGTGCAGCTAGTGTAAAATCTTTGAATATTCGATATTTCACTTGCCTTCTGCCGACTTTTAAAACTACTTTGTCTCCCTTCTTCGGATCCCCATACCATTTAAATACAGCTTTCTCAACCAGATCATACAACTTACTGAAATAGGCAGTATTTCCTTTATTGAAATGATAAAGCCAGGTAATATATTCCTTGAAGTCATCATTTTTAGGAACTTCTCTGTTTTGAAAAAAGAGTAGACGCAAATAATATTTCGAAATTATTTCCTTATTGATATTGTCCAGTTGTATATGTTGCAAGACATCACCATATAACTTGGTTTGAATGTCTTGTGCCAGAAGTACTGTGGGTCTTTCGATACTTTGGAGCCTTAAAAGCTTTTCGTCAGTTTGCTCATCCCTATGGTTGCATGGGTCAAGGTCTTCAAGTCTCGCAAAAAGATTAGATAAGTCAGCATGCTCAAAAATGTAATTGGGAATAATGCTCTTTAAAAATTCTATATCAGATAATCCCTTTATAACAGTCAGCTGATCTGCTTCTGTTATCGATGATAGATTTACAGGTACAATTAAATCATGGATAAAGTTGAGTATAGATCGAACAGAAACGATCTCCTTGTTACTTGCGATGGCTTGTATGATTAGCTGCACTATCAATTCCCGATTCTCAGTAGAAAAAAGAAACTCGTAATTGAGTCTTACAGGACATCTTGAGAACTCCGGATGATCTTTTATCTTCTCATATGCCTGAAAGATAACATTGCTTTCTGTAGTGGCAACTATCCGTTGGAATAACTCTGTAATAGTAGCAGAAACAGGACCAGTTTCCGTCAACGAATATAAATGGTAGTCCGTAAAATTGATCTGATGAAAATAGCTTTCAGGGTTAAAATCTGTAGTAGGAGCCAAGGTGTTATCCAAAATAGATTCTTGCTTGATAAAATCGGCCAAATTGCTGAATTCGACCCCGTATTTTTCCATAAACTTGCTCAATGTTCCCAAGTTTATGGCAAGGATTAGCTTAGTATTTGCACCTTGGATATGAGTATCCTTGAAATTTTCAAGGAGCCGATATAAGGTGTCATTAGAAGATTCTCTTGGATTATGAGATTCCGTGGCGTCGTTGTGAATCTGGAATCTTCCAATTTCATTCGGAATCTCATTATGCAGGTAAGATAAAACGTGGGACTTTCCGTCACCGACATTTCCGCACACCAGAATCAATTGTGCTTTTTTTACTGCACTACTTTGAACGATAATTTGCTTTAGTCTACTTTCTACCTCCCGTTCAATATGCAGATATTTTTTAAAATCATCCAAACTGTATTTATCTCCCTGCGCGATCGCATAACGGGAAGACTCTTTTAACTTTTTTAATTCAGAGATCAAAGGGTGCGTTGTCATGTGTAAGATTTTCCTGAAATTTTTTGTTGAGAAGTTGTGTTAATAGAATTAGTCTTTTGTCTTCTCTTTTGCTTCCTTTTGTGACAATATGATTTCCTTGAGGCTTCTGATGTGTTCGTCTTTTAGTGCAATTTGTTCTTTGAGTTCATCGATGGCATGAACGAAATTTGCCATCTGATGACTATGCATAGTACGGATCGGCTCTTCGTTATTAAATAATTCAAAAAAATTAAATTCTAATATCTCAGAAAGTTTAAGCAGTAGCCCGGTATCTATACTTTCGCGTTTATAGATATCATACATGGTATTCTCAGACCTGTTTATATACTTAGCTATTTCTTTAACAGAGCATTTGCTCAATTTTACTTTCTCGTGAATTATTTTACCTATATGCAAAGTCATTCTACAAAATTTCCAATTTAATATTTAGGAAATTGTTTTTAAGCTATAGTTAAACTGTAGCTATACTGTAGTATAATTGTGGCAATGAAATACTTATAGTTTTTATTTAATACCGTAAAAAGCGACTTGTCGTCAGTTACGTGTTCTAAATCTTTGTGGGTATAAGCTCAGAAACTTTCAACAGTTTGTGGGGGACAGTTATGAAGAAGGGGTGGCATAGAATTACTTTCCATGAAGTTGGAAAGTATCTACACCCAATTTAATAAATGATAGCTCATTTATGCTGGTAATTCTGCTGTTAATAATTATATGCGAGTAATTATTCAGTGCTTTCGGTTCAAAAATTAGTCCAAATCTTGATTGTTACATTCAAATTCCGAGCAGATGAACAAACAAAAAGCTATGCTTTCTGTAATAACTGAAATTCTAGAGCAATCTTCTTCTTTGCGTATCAATAATAACCTGCGTACCGTCTTGCTAGATTATCTTATTCTGCACGATGATTACCCGACCAACATAAATGAAATCCTAATCGACTTTAATATACTATTCGAACTACTTGGTCTTTTGTCAAAAATTGATACAACTAATTCAGAGATCCCTCCTTATTAGAAATCCTGACATTATTTCAGTAGTTTTTATTGCTGAAGAAGGCGAACCCGCCTCACAAAAAATGTCAGCAAAGAAATACAACATAAACTCCTGAAATGTTACTATTGGCTACATAAAGGTTATGGCATATCATGTTTTCAACATATTTTGATCCGTCGGAGTGGTCCAAACTTTCCGTACCGGTCCATCTGTACTTCAAGAAACTGTATTTACCGGATTATTGCAGTGTTAGGTCTGAAAATTGAATTTTATCTGACTATGTTATTAATCATAAAAAAGGACCACAAAATAAATCGTGGTCCAAAATCTACTTTGAAAAAAAATGTCCTTAGTGTAAAAATTTAATTAGTGCTAAAAGCTTGTTGACCTGAATAGGTCATAATTCCTCTGTTGACAACCCGCGTAAATAAAGAGAAACACTATTATCAGAAAAAAGACAATTACAATTGTCCTAAAGTTAGAGCCTCTACGCAGACTCTTGAGTTCTTCCAGCATCTGTTTAGTCTGATCATTGACACGCCTACCCTCTTCCTTGTTTGTAACTGCGTTATTAAAACTTAGTTTGGTAAGTTCATGTCCACACGATGTACAATATTTGAAATTCTCATTTACTATAGCTCCACAATTGGAGCAGTGAAAAGTGGCTTTGTTCATTTGCAGTAGTTTCGAATGTAGAAAGTTCAATTATTATTCGGGGCAATAATCACCTTTATCAGTATTTGGGTTGACGATAGGCTGTTTGATCTTAAACCCTTTACTGGTAGTTGTTTCTATTATCTGAACAGGGCTTGCTTTTCCGTTATGAATATCCTTGATATAGTACTTTGCCATATCGGGAAAAGCAATAGCATTAATCCTCTTAATAGCCTCTGTTGTATTCAAATATTCAACAATGGAAGTGCTATAAAAAGTCGCACCATTATTAAAGGCGATGTTACCTCCACTCACAACCTTTATTTTTTGAAGCACATTTAGTTCGGGAATTTCCAAGGTGCCATTAGCAAAAGAGTAATGAAACATTTTCGATTTATAAAGTAGAGCCGGTGTATTCTTGTAGTTGACACACTTGTTAACGTCAGCAGACAAGCTTACCTTACTTTCTACCACATTATCTGCTTGAAAAGTCAATTGTACTTCCATAATTTGCGCATCACTTACAATACTTAATAAATAGTAGGTTTTCCCTTCTATATCGAAATATCTGGTCGAAGCATCATTTACTATCTCCGTAACTTCATCTGAATTCTGTTGCGTGCTGGTGGCTGAATTATTATTACTGCATGATTGAACCAATATCGGTAAGAAGAATAATAGTTTGTATGTTTTCATATTAATAGATTGGCATTTTTTGTGATTGTGTATAATAGGTAAACTTCCGTCCTTAACAGGTTGCTTCCAACAATTGCTTACATAGACAAAGATAAAAATTTTGATTAAACATATCATATATGTTATGATAACATAAAAGTTATCTTTCCAACTTGCATGTGTGGGCAAATCCAGAAATACAGACTACATAATTGCATTTGGTAACAATGTAAAAAAGCTCCGTACTGCCCGTAAATTATCCCGTGAAACGCTGGCTGCATACGCAGATATTGAAGTGATGCAGATTTACAGAATTGAAACGGGTAAGGTGAATACTACTATTTCTACTTTATATGCTTTGGCCACAGCGCTTGAGATTAGTCCTAAAAAACTATTGGATTTCGAGTTTAATACTGTTTAGTTGTTTCGATCAACTTTGTTTTGGGTGATCTTTAGCACATGAGTTCAAACATGCGCATCCCAACTAAATGCATTGCTTGCGGCAATACGTTTATTGCTAAGACTACCGTTACAAAGTATTGCTCCAAGAAATGCATTAAAACAGAAATCAGACGCAAGAAAAGAGAAGCAATGACCGGTAGTCCAGACCTTCTTTACCACAATAAATGTACAGTTTGTAATACGCCATTCACAAGCAAGACCAGCCTTGCTAACTTCTGTTCAGAAAAATGTTTCAATAGAAATCGGAAGAAGAAAGATAGAGAAAAGAAAGTTGCTGCTGCTATTGCAAGAAATACTTCTGATGTGCTACAACTAACCGATAATAGTAAATATCCTGCATCCGCTCCGATATCTATTCTGAATACGCCAAAAGAATATTACAGTATCAAAGAATTTGCCAAACTATTGGGAGTGCATGAACGCACCATTATGAACCATGTCTGGAAGCATCAGCTACCGCATTGCAGAATTGGCCGGAGGATTTTAATTAACAAAGATGAGGTTGTACAATTTTTCAAAAAGGGTTGATGATAATTTCAGCTGCCGGAAATGAAAGTTTTTATTGCTGTTGTGTTAGTACACCAATTTTCATTTTTATTTAGAATACGCTACTTTAAAATTCCAGCAATACCTCGATCAAATGATAATGTTTTCATCAAATTCTTTAAAATGAAAACCTGCCAACAGTATTTGGCAGGTAAAAAATAATGCTATTTTAAATGAAAGCAGAAGCGAGTATGCGGACTGTTTAAAAATATACAGTTACAATGTCATCCCACCGTCAACTACAATTTCTGTCCCTGTAATAAAATTCGAACTTTCTTCACATAAGTAAGCAACAAGTTTCGAAACATCTTCCGGCTCTCCCATTTTTTTTAATGGAATTTCACTAGCCAGACGGTCTTTGATACCCTGAACTGCGATATCATCCAAACCAGCTTTGTTCATTATTTCTGTTTTGTGCGGCCCGGGACTTACGATATTTACCCTTATTTTTCTTGGTGCCAATTCAGCAGCAGCGGTTTTAGCTATTGAATTTAGCGCAGCTTTACTAGCCTGATAAACGGAGCTGTAAGGTTTGTGCATAGTAGCAACAATAGAAGACAAGATTACAACTGAAGCACCATCATTGAGTAAAGGGATAAACTTGCTCAAAGTAAAATACGCACCTCTGAAGTTAATATCCATTACCTGATCAAAATTTTCCGCATCGGTATTTTCTATTAAATTCATAGTACCCGTAATCCCTGCATTGATAAATAAGATGTCCACTTTACCAAATCGCTTTTCAACTTCATTATAAAGCTTTTCGCTATCCTCCAAATTGGCTTGATCTGCGACAACAGATATAGCACCAATTTCCAATGCAGCTTTTTTAATAGCTTCCTTTCTTCTTCCTGTGATAACAACGGTTGCGCCTTGTGCAGCAAATTCCTTAGCGGTGGCATATCCGATTCCACTATTACCGCCGGTTACAATGACAATTTTGTTTTTGAACGATTTCATTTTTTAAATTTTAGGCAAAGTTATCACCACGATGATATACTTTTGTAACCAGTATCACAGAGTATACCACTATGGCTATTACAAGAAATCAACAAGAAGAATTAAAAGCGTTGCAGGATACGCTTTATTTTATCGGTGGGAAATGGCGCATACCTGTTATTAATTCGCTTTGCAATGGGAATAGGCGCTTCCGTGAAATTGAACGTAGCATTCCCGGCATAACTACCCGTATGTTATCAAAGGAATTGAAGGATATGGAAATGAATAAGCTGTTGAAACGGAATGTCTACGACGAAATGCCCGTCCTTATTGAGTATGAGCCAACGGAATATTGCAGGACATTTGGGAAGATCATTATGGAAATGATAAAGTGGGGACGCTTGCACAATAAGAAAATCAAAGAGAAATAATAGGGACAGTTGTTTCCATTGTCGGCTGCCTAATCTGACAGACTTAAATTTCAATGCTCGGTAATGATGGTTTTTCTTTTGGAATGTATTTATACCAGACAATCCATTTTTATCATCTTAGGCCACTTGCAAATAACAAAAAACAGCATTTAAGATTTATGGCTGGCAATAGAAAAATGATTGACAATTTATTTCAGACCGCTAAATTGTTCCATTTTTGTTTTTTAAATATTTTTTGTGGTCCGTTGAAAATATTTCGCATGAACCAATTTGTGCCACAAACGAGTAGCAATGAAAATGAAGAAATATGTTTGTGGCGCGACGACTGAATAAGATCTTTAAAATTTCGGACTACATTTCCGCCACAAAGGAGTTTTCACAGAAATGCATATTGGTTTTATACAAAGAGGTACTTTTTTTATTTTCAAAAGACCGGTATTTGCTGATACTTTCATCTGATTTCAAAAAATATCCCTTACTTTTTTTCGCGCCACTATTGTTTTTCTGCTTCTTTCTCCTTTTTTTAATTAATTAATAATTCTTTATTTAATTAAGTAATAAGAATTAATAAGAAGAAATTAATTAAAAGAAAAATAAAGAACTAATTAAAATAAATTAAAAGAGAATAAATCAAGAAATCAAAAGGAAAGAATAATTAAAAAAGAAAATTAGGAGAAGGATAAATCTGGTGCACTGCGTGCACCACAATTTTTTTATTTCATTAATTGAATTAATTCCGTTGGACCACTTTCAAATTCAAAAAAAGAAACAGACCATAATCATTAAAACAGCATTCCCATTTTTTAAACTCAAAAGAGCAGACCACAAATTTTCATTTGAAAAAATAATCACACGTTCAGCAAACAGATTTACCATTTTGAAACTCAAAAAAGTAAAATCGATTTTTCAATAATCGGTAATGATGATTTTCTATTGAAGAATGTATTTATACTCAAAAAGATTTTCTCTTTGAATAGAGTACTTGAAAATGCCAAAGAACAGCATTTTGATTTATTGATTCAATTGAAACTATTCAATCAAATTGAAAAGAGCAAGAAAGAAAAACAAAAAAAAGGAAAGAAATTAATGCTCCTGCGCAGCATGGTTTATTTTTTAATCTTCTTTTTTAAAAAATCTTTTGATCAAAGTAATTTGAAGTTTTTAGCAGTTTATCATTGATTTTCTTTTTGAATTTAAAATAAGGGAAGCGATTTTTCAATAATCGGTAACAACAGTTTTTATCTTGCTATGTATTTACACTCAAATTATTTTTTTCATTGAATAGAGCACTTTAAAATCCCAAAGAATACTATTTTGAATCGATTGCTTAGCTGAAAACAAAAATCAATCAAAAGAAAGGGAAAGAAAAATAAAGAATAAGAAAGAAATTGATGCCGCAAAGCGGCATTGTTTATTTTAATTCTTTCTGTAAAATTAATTTGTGGCTGTTAAGTCGAGAATAATTTTACATTACTACAGCAACAATTTTTTGAATAACAAAAATGATTTTTAAATGATTGGTAATTAGTGATTTTCCTTAGATAAGCATTTGTACTATCAAAGACTGTTATCTCAAAATACAACACTTAAAAATGCAAAAGAAGAGCATTCTAAATCTTCCTTATTGTGTAGAGTTTATTCCTTGAAAAAGAGAGTGGTTCTTTTCTCTGAAAACATCAAAGCGGCTCCCCTCAAAAACGTTTTCAATTTTTCAGCTATCGGTAATTGCGTTTTTATTTTGAAATAGGATTATACAATGGTTTCGATAAATACATTTACCGATCACTTGTAAATCGCCTTATTGCTCATTTAACCAAGTAAATAGAGATTCAAAAATGGGAACATAAATATTGTCTGAAATCTAATTGTGTAGCTTAAAAGTAACTTCAAAATATTTCAGGTTGTTTCTTCTGCATGCCGCGCTGTACCCGTTGCCTCGCCGGTTATTCCAAAGGAATTTTAGCCTACAAAATAACAGACAGCCATGCAGGTATATCTTCAGCAAAAATTAGGGCAAGTATCGGAAGCCAGATTGAAAAAAGGCATAAAAAGAAAGATATGGCTTAGCCTTACGTACAATCCGGGCCAAGGTTTGAAAAGATTCTACGAGTTTCTTCATCTTTTTATTTATGAAAAGCCCACTACCCCAATAGAGAAAACTCACAACAAAGAAGTCTTATTGATGGCCGAGCAAATCAGAGCGAAGCGATTGCTGGAATGTCAGGCGAATCAATATGGCCTGCAGCCTACATTTAAGCGCAAAATGAGTTTTACTAAATTCTTTGAAAGCACTATCAAATCAAAGAGCGAAACACTTAATCAACTGGCTTCATGGCAAAGCGTTTATAAGCACTTCAATAATTTTACAAAAGGAAGGGACATTCGTTTTGAAGAGGTAAACGAGGTATTCTTAGAAAATTTCAAGCAATATCTTTTGCGTGAACCTATCACTAAGTCAGGCAGACAATTGAGTAACAATGCAGCTTTGTCGTACTTCAATAAGATAAAGACATTACTGAAAGAAGCGTATATGCAAAGGATCATTACCGACAATCCAGCAACAAGAGTTAGAGGCATAAAAGAAATGGATTCCAAACGGGAATACTTAACGTTTGAAGAACTGCAAAAATTAGTTCATGCACCATGTCAGATTGATGTTCTGAAAAAAGCGTTCTTATTTAGTTCGCTTACCGGGCTTCGTCACTCAGATATACGTAAGATGACATGGGGTGAATTGCATTACGAAGAAAGCATTGGTTGGGTTCTTATGTTCACACAGCAAAAAACAAAGTCTTCAGAAAATCTACCCATCAGCGAACAAGCAATACAGTTCATTGATTCAGATATTGATTTAGTAAAACAAAGAATTAATGACCCGGAATGGAAAGATGAGAAAGTATTTAATGGCCTTGCCTATGATTGTTGGTTCAATAAGAAATTAAAACTATGGATGCAGGCAGCAGGAATAGAAAAGAAGATAACTTTCCATTCAGGAAGACACACATTTGCAACTTTACAGCTATCGTTGAATACAGATATGATGGTAGTAAGCAAACTCCTTGGACATAAGAATCTCAAAACAACTCAGATCTATGCAAAAGTGGTGGACAGTAGGAAGACAGATGCGGTTAATAAGATTCCGAAGTTGTTTTAGGTTCCTTTATTTTTGTAGAAACCTAAAATAAAGAAATGGTAGAGATTCTAAAACCAAATGACTACAAAAAAATTATAGAAGGGTTATACGAGCTAAATGACGAAATGGATATAATGCAATATCTGGAGAGCTGTCATGCCAAATATGCAGAAGATAATTATCATTTTTCAGCCATCTTTTCGCAGAAAATTTCGGAGATTGACGATTATGATACTACAGAAGATGTGCAGAAATATTATTACAACAAAGCCATTAATGATCCATATTGCAAAATCGTTCTTTACATTGATGCTCCAAATGCGGTAATACGTTTTGCTAAGGTGTATATAGACTACCTCGCATACTGCGATGACTTAGTATATCCAAATGATATTACCAATGAAGAAACAGAAGATGAAATAGCCGAGCCGAGAATATTTGTTTCAGATCTTGACAAGACAAATCTAAAAAAGGTTTACCATTATTTGGTTACAAATGGGCTTTTGAAAGCTGATTCCTTTGACCATTTCCTTACTTTGTTTTATAATAATGGATTGGGAGTAGACATTCAAAAAAAGATAAAATGGACGCTCAAATATCAAAACAGATTTAATTCAAATCTTCCTATGATTACACTTTTTCGATATATCGGCCCATACAAGGATAACATTAACGAATTTTATGGTGAAGAAAGAAAAGAATTCATCGAAACTATATTGCAAAACATTGCTTCTGCAAGCGAGCGATATCCCTTTAACCCAAAGTCATTAAATAACTCCATAAACGATTGGATTGGTAGAATTGAAGTTCATAAAGGTAGAAGAAAGCCATCCCCCGACATACAACCTTTAGATCAAGAAAGTATCAACATTATTACATTCATTGAATCCTTAAGTTAATATATTAAAAACTAAAAGCCTTTGATTTTGCATCAAGGCTTTTTTTATAATAAAGCAATCAGAATGTCAGCATGTAGAAAAAGAAATTATTCTGACACTCTATTGCCTTTAATACGGTCAGCTATACTTTTACATCAGAAATAAGGAATAGCGCTATTCCATTTTTAATAACTGTTTTAAAACATACTAAAAATGGAAGAATTTCAACTTCTACAACAAGTGCTCTCCCAGTGCCGAGAGATTAAAAAGGAGCTTTCTGAATTAAGACAGCTCTCAATGATCAACAAGCCTATGTTGACATTGGACGAATTTTGTCAATACAGCGGTTTAAGTAAAGCAAGTGTCTATAAACTTACTTCAACTGGGAAGATAAAACATTACAAACCTACTGGTGGCATACTAATATTCAAGAAATCAGAAGTTAACGAATTTCTGATGTCAAATCCTGTATCACAAGTAGTTCAAAGTGAAGCCATGTCGTCAGAATATTTAATGACGCAGTTCAGCAAGAAAAAACATTCTTTAAAAAAATAAAAAAGTAAAAACAATGAATCAAAAACTCGAAAGGATTCTCGAAGGTAAACCGACAAAACTGCTGTATGATATACGGAGCTTCAATGCACCTCATACTATTTTCACAAATGGCGAAAGTGAGAAGAATGATTTTATTGATTTCCTTCAAAAAGGGATGAAGCTAAAAAGCGTTGTTATCAGGGTAAGTACTATCCGACCTACCAACGATGTATATGGTTTGGAGCTCACAAATGGAAATGAAACTTTTTATGCAACCTTTGTCACACAAGACAATTCAATTTGCAATATTGGAGTTTTAAATGACACAGATGTAATCATTATTGATTTGCCGGGAGCAATAAGTGACGAGATATTCGATGAGTTACTCGAAAGCATCAGAGTCGAACTGCAAGAAGGGTATCTGTATGGTGCAAAGAAATTTGTATTTATAATTGATAAGTCTCATTCGTGGAGCATAGTTGGCTATGGTGATTCAAAGCCCTTATTTGAATCATATTATTATACGGATTTAAAGCCGATAGAGTGTGTTCTTGTGAGGGAAACTTCAATAGAAGCTGAAATGACCCATTGCCTTCAGCAATTATTCGACAATCCATCCCTAGATATTAAAGAAGTAATGAGCAACCTGCTCAAGAAGTACACTTCTACATCTAAATAAACCCAAACAATTTATTGTATTAAAAAAAATCAAGCGCCAGCCTTGACTGGGAAGCTATTGCCTTTACTGAACAAGGTTGGCGTCGATTTAAACAATTTACATTATGACAAATACAAATAATATTCCTCAATCTGAAAAGGAACTTCTCGAGGCTTTTAATAAGGCCAAGGTAAAAACAACTGAAAAAGAAAATGCCACGCTATCAAATGTAAATAAGTTTACTGCTTTACAGGCAACCAATTGTGCATATATGAATATTCCGGAAAAAGAAACAGTAGCGCTCATCCAATCATTATTTAATGTCTTGGAGTTAAATATTGAAATACAAAACATTGTAAAGCGAGCCTATAATAAAGTCCGTTTAAAAACCAATAATGCTTTTCCTAAAATCAGTCAACAAGTTTCAGTAGAAAGACAAGAAGTGCAGCAATTTAAAGTAAAAGAGTCAGTCGTAATAAGCTATTCCTTAGAAAGTATAATCAAGGCATTCAGGCACGTGTACATGGAACGATTACCGGATTTTAACTATAACGACCTCATCTTAAAGAAAACAATCGTTTTTTATGATGCATTGGATAAAGAAGGCGCGGAAGGCGATCTTTATGACAAGTCACTTGACCTGGGACTAAATCAAACCCATTGTATTGAGGTAATAAACATTTTACAAAGGCTGAAGATTTTGGAGATTAAGGATAGCAGGTATCAAAAACGTACAGCCAGAGTACGCTATAACTAACCACGTTTTTTTTATTCAACAACAACACTTAATTATTAAAGAACATCCGATGAACAACGAAATTACTTTTGAAGGCAATGCTCAAGCCCAAGCTGCGTACAATATTATTACTAAGACATCTTATTCAGTGTTTATATACGGTGGAGCGGGTACCGGCAAATCCGAAATGATAAAAAAAATAACTGACCACTTTGGTGATGCAGTTATATGCTGCGCACCAACTGGAGTAGCTGCTAAAAATATTGGAGGGACTACTATACATTCAATGTTTGGGATTCCTTTCAAACCAATAGTTTTTGCCGACCAAATTAAAGCAGGTATAAATCCCATTAGGCTCAGCATTGATGATAAGGCGTATATATATTTCCATATCAAGGCAGTTATTATTGACGAAATAAGTATGGTGTCAAGCTATCTTTTAGATAACATAAGTGCCTCATTACAGCAAATTTTTAAAAATGATCTCCCCTTTGGAGGCTTGCAGATAATCGGGGTAGGAGACCCAATGCAACTACCACCAATCCTACCGAAAGGCGATGATTTAAATGAATTTAGAAAAAGATATAATGGAGAATTTTTCTTTGATTCAGTTGATTTCAAAAAGCTTAATCCTGTTATCATTAACCTTGAACATGTTTATAGGCAAAACGATAATGAATTCATTGAACTACTTAACAAAATACGTTTCGGGAGTGAAATTTATAAAACCATTTCTATAATCAATAAAAAATGCTATAACGGAATATGATAAACTTAGATGTAACACTTGTTAAGAAAAATGATCGCGCAGATTTTATTAATCTCGAAGTTCTTAATAGCATTGAGGAACCAGAGCACGTTTTTGAAGCTGAGACCTGGGGGAGTGGAGATAAAATGTTGTCGGAATGTCTTATAGAAAAAACGCTAAAAGTTAAAGTCGGTTCACAAATTATGTTTCTTAGAAACATTCGGAGAAAAGGTATAGTTAATGGTTTGATGGGCCATCTTATTGAAATAGGACATGATAAGGAAAGAAGTGAAGCCACTCTCATCATTGAAACCGAAGAAGGTGAAATAATCGAACTCCAAAAGGAAAAATATGAAGAAAAGTATTTTAGGAAAGAAAAGATGGGGAAGAAAGTAACTTTTGAGGAATATTCTAAAGGCGGTTATATTCAATTTCCAATACGGCTTGCCAATTCTTTTTCAATACACAAAGCCCAGGGACTGACCTTTAAAAAGATGACATTTGATAACAATGGCGGTTTTACAAGTTGTGCTCAAATTTATGTTTGTTTAAGTAGAGTTGCTTCATTAGAAGGACTGAAATTAACTATACCATTGGATACCTCCGATGTCAAGGTAAACAAAAGATGTAAAAAATATTATGAGTCTGTGACCACGGAAAATCATCGTAAAAGATATGAGATGATTTTAAGGCATATAGAAAGTGGCCTGTTTGAAAAAGAAGAGGAGGAAGAAGATTAATGTAGACTAATGTTAGGAGATTGCAGAGTTGCAATCTCTTAAGTTATAAAGATCAAAATCCTTCACTATTTTTGCAAATAGGATATATTCAATCAAAATAAGCGTCTATTCGTTGCACCCTCAATGAGTATATAAGTGATAATAAAAGAATAAGGCAGTTTCACCTCGCCGCTCACCCTGTCAAGCCTTTCGAATTCTATATCAATCGCTGGTATCTCTACCACTCTATTCAATGCTCGTGTTTCATTAAAGACATAATTTGTCTTAAAATAATCATTATATTTCAACGAAAGTAATACTGAAGCAACATTCGAGGCGTATCTTGCATGATGCAAGATATAATAAAGCTGCTTTAGTGTACACCAAATATTAAGAGCCAGAAATCCGGGACCGTATTCAATGGCAATATCAACGATACACATATTTGGATTACGAGCTACAAAACTTAAAATAAAAAACGAATCAGTTTTCAATATTGCATCAATCGGATATTCTGTTTCAAAGTATGCAGATTCCGATTGTATTAAATCTAAGCTATCCAACACTTTTGAGTACCTCTTATTTATAAAATTCCGGTACTCATTTGCAAATGGGAAATGCATAATACTGGCGCTTCCTACCTTAGAGATTTCTTCAGTTCTAATTGCATCGAGCAATTGTTTTTCATCACATTGGTTCCGGCAATAGATATCGTGATAAATAAAGCTATTATATTCAGTAACACCATAACCTAAAAATGGCAAGACTTCTTGCACATGCAATAATTTTGTTTTACCGTTTCTTAATGTTTGATAATCGCTTTCGGGAATAGATAATAAATACGTTGTTGCTTCATTTTTCAGCCATCGGTAAAGCTCATCCACTCTCTCATCAATATTTTCATCAGAGAGCCCAAATTTCTCCATTACCGATGTATATTGAAAAGCAGATGGCGGGAGTCCAAAATGAATTAGTATCTCTTCTTCCAAAGACATCATGATGGAACCGGTAGAGCCTTGTGTTATTACTGATCCATTTTCTTGATTCCATTGGTAAGATGATAGGATGTAGTTTTTAATTTTTTGTTGAATGGAGGTCTTGTTCATAGTCGCTTATTTCCACAGGGAACTTCCCATGAAAAGTGCGATTAGACAACGTTTTAAATAAATAATTCAAGAACCGCTTTCTTTGATAAGTTATTAAAATCAATGCTAAACTCGTCTAGTCGATTCCACTTAATAAACCTCTTTCCTGCATTGTCTTTTTGACTAAGGACAAATGCTTTATTCCACGGGATTTTGTATAATTTTTTAAGCTTGTAATCTTCAGTAAAGACAACAATAACCAAAATGTCAATAGGAGCATTTTCTTCATACTTTAAAGCTGTCCACTTATTCGGATTTGTAGATGCCTTCGCATGTGTCTTTACTTGGACACGTTGTCCTGTTAAAAGCCGCAAGTCCCATCCTTTTTGAATATTACTATCTGCAAAAATACAATCGTACAATTCAGCGACGAACCATTCGCCAATTTGGGATGTAAAATCCTTTTTATTATTTAATACACCTAGCCTTTTAAGCTGAGACATAGAATCAAATAGTGACTCCATGTGTTGGCGGATGGCAGGATAATTTTCATTCATTTTTAAAATCAATTTAAGATTAAATAACCTTTGCGATTAGTACACAGCGAAGCCCATGATAATAATGCAGCGACAGGCGTTATCCTACGAAATACACTATTTCCTTCTTTCCTGTTATAGACTTTTTCGGCAAGGTTACCTTCAATTGAATCAGAAGGTAAACGTTTGTCTCCTAGCTTACCATTCATGGCATTGCCCTTTCTAACACCTTTATCGGAATCAACCTCTGCTAATAAACTAATTGTTTCTTCAAATGCCTTCCAAGGCAATAGCTTTTGGTTATGCAGATTGTCAACCTCAATACCGTCTTCCCGAAGTATTGCAGTAAAGAACTTTCCTTTCTTCATTAATGGAATCTGTTGAGAAGAATTGATTCCATCGAATTTCGATTTAATTATTTGGATGGCTTTATCGGGCGTCATGATAGGAATTTGGTGCAATCTACTTCATTTATGTATATGAATCTTGCTGTTTTCAACGCAATTATGAACTAACAATTCTCAGGTACATTCAGGTGCACGTCGGTACATCCTTGTACATCTAGGTACAATGTTGGTCCCCTCAAATCGAGAGTTACTTTCCAATCTGTCTGCAAATCTGTAGCCTTGAAGAAATTTGTAAACAGATTAGCAGATGAGAATTGGCTACTAGATATAAATAGATAGAACTAGATATAAAAGGAAACCCTTGACTAGCAAGGGTTACACTATCAAGTTGCAATGTTCATGTACGTGAGTTACTTTCCAATACAGAACTTTCCGAAAATAGTGCCTAATATATCCCGGTCTACTTCTACCTGGCCGGTGATCTCGCCCAGGTAATGCAGGCAGCGACGTATGTCCAGGGCCAGGAGGTCGCCGCTGATGCGGCTATCCATCCCGTTTTGTATGTCTTGCAAGCATTCGGCCACTTTTTGCAACGCCGCATGATGCCGGGCATTCGTCACTATGGTATTTTCGGTGTTTATCTTACCATCGTTTACGATATCGTAAAGATGCCGGCGTATGGATTCTATATCTGTCTTCTCTTTGGCTGAAACGAACAAAAGCTCCTGCCATAGTTGGGGAAACTGCTGCTGCGTCGCATCAGGCCCCAGTATATCACTTTTATTGGCCACGAGCAGGTACCGTAACCCTTCCGTTTCGAAAAGCTGCTGCTGCTGCCGTACAGCAGCCTCTTCTTCTGCTGCGGCATCAAAGAGATAGACTACGATATCGGCCTGGCGCATTTTTTCGAGGCTGCGCCCCACACCTATCTGTTCAATGGCATCTGTCGTATTCTCCCGGATACCTGCCGTATCGATCAGGCGAAACAGCAGGCCGTTGATATTGAGTATTTCTTCAATGGTATCCCTTGTGGTACCGGCTATATCGCTCACGATAGCGCGTTCTTCATTCAGTAAGGCATTGAGCAGGGTGGACTTACCGGCATTGGGCTTACCGATAATGGCTACGCTGACACCATTCTTTATGGCATTGCCCAGGCTAAAGGAATTGATAAGCTGCCGGGTTGCACGCTCCAGCTCTGTGATCAGGTCCTGGAACTGGGTACGATCGGCAAATTCTACATCCTCTTCCGAAAAATCAAGCTCCAGCTCTATCAGCGCTGCAAACTGGATCAGCTGTTCCCGCAGGCTTTTGAGATCGTTGGAAAAGCCGCCGCGCAATTGTTTTAAAGCCGTTTGCTGTGCAGCATACGAATCGGCCGCGATAAGATCGGCCACAGCTTCTGCCTGTGCCAGGTCCATTTTTCCGTTCAGAAAAGCCCGCTGGGTAAATTCGCCCGGCAAGGCAAGCCTGGCGCCGGCCTGGGTACAGGCTTCCAGGATACGTTGCAATATATAAGGCGAACCATGTCCGCTGATTTCTACTACTTCCTCTCCCGTATAGCTTCGTGGCGCCCGGAATACCGAAGCCACTACCTCGTCGATCTCCGCACCATCCACCGGCGACATGATCTTACCAAAGTGCATCGTGTGCGTGGGCTGCGCTGCCAGTTTTTTTCCTTTAAAAATACGGTCGGCAATACTGATGGCGTCGGGGCCACTGAGGCGGATCACGCCTATGGCGCCAATGCCCGGCGCCGTAGCAATGGCAGCAATTGTCTGTTCACTAGAGATCATGCGGCAAAGGTAGATTTTAGATGCTAGATGTCAGACGCTAGATTTTAAATATTAGATTTCTGTCGGGGCAGATCGCCTTCTATTGAATGGTTTTATCTGCAGCCAGTATTTACATGGGTTCCGTAGCGCCAATGATCACGCCGAAATAACCATCTGTCTGCAGCCATTGCAGCGCGGGGAGATAAGTACGCGACACAAAACCATCGAGGAAAAGGGCATTGCGGCAGCCTTTCCGTTGAAAGTATTCCGCAAAATCGTACAGGTTCACTTCTTTTTTCGACATGGCAAAAAGCATTCGGCCATCGGGAAGGGTGCCCACACCGTTGCGCACAAATACATTTACCGATCCTTTCTTGAAGGCAGGATGTATTTTACCGTCAATGACCAGCATAGGCCCCGATTGTGTGGCATAAGCAATGTCTTTGCCCGGCTTATAACCCGTGGTAGTACATACCTGTCCTTGGCCGGCAACCGTGATATAAAAAATGCCGTTGGGCCGCAGGTAAAAATTACCATAGCCTTGGCCGGCATTCAGTTTCCTGATGATCTTGCCTTCCTGTATAAAAAGGCCCAGCGGACTACGATCCTCCATGTACATGCCGCCGTTCATGGCAAATGCAAGCCGTTGCTTTTTACGTTCCGTAAAGCTTTTTACATTTCCCAGACTACCTAATATCCTGCCTTGTTCGTCTTTCCAGAACAACTGCACTTTTTGGCGGGCCGAAGGAATAAAAGTGATCATATCGGTTTCGGCTACCTGGCAACGGGCCGGCGGCACAAAGACGATTGCCGTCAGGAGAAAGAAAAATATATATTTTTTGATACACATATACCGATAAATGTAGCTTAAAGTTAATCCAAAAGATTAACGAATTAATTTAAAGCAAACTTTTGCGGGATACCGAAACATGAATTACCTTTCCTTATTCAAATTGTACTACACAAATGTCATCAATACTGATTGCCGACAGCGGCTCTTCAAAAACGGACTGGAGCCTGATCGGTAAAAATAAAAAAGCGCGTCACTTCCAGACTTCAGGGCTTAACCCTTTTTTCAGGACCGAGGAGGATTGCCACCGTTTACTTACAGAAGAGCTGAAACTTAATCCCAGGAAAGAACAGATCGACCAGATCGTTTTTTATGGTGCAGGGGTTAAGAACAAAAAGCAATCTGCTTTTATTGAAAAAATACTGAAGCAACATTTTGACGTAAAAGATGTAGCAGCACATTCCGATATGCTGGCTGCAGCGAGGGCTACCAGCGGCAACGATAAAGGTGTATGCTGTATCCTGGGTACAGGTAGTAATTCCTGCTTTTACAACGGTAAAAAGATCACGGTGCAAAACCCCTCCCTGGGCTTTATCGTAGGCGATGAAGGCAGCGGTACCTACCTGGGCAAAAGGGTACTGCAGTATTTTTTCTACAATACTTTTGACGAAGACCTGCGCGATGCTTTCCGCAACAAATACGGGGACGACCTTTCCGATATTTTACAGAAGGTATATAAAGACCCGCTGGCCAACCGTTACCTGGCTTCGTTTACACAGTTCCTGATCGAACAGCGGGGACACTATATGGTAGAGAATATTATCGAAGATGCCTTTATCGATTTTCACCAGAGACATGTGCTTAAATACAGGGAAAGCTGGAAGTACCCGATCCATTTCATCGGCACAGTAGCTTATGAATTCCGGGACATTATCCATTCGCTGCACGAGCAATACGGGCTGGACACCGGCCGTATCCTGAAAAGCCCGCTGGAAGGCCTTATCCAATACCACAAAGCAACATTGTAACCTATAATAAAGACGGGACGATGGATGTATTATCCTCCTGACCGAGAAGCTATACGGCCATGCCATCCAATCGAGGCATGGCCTCTTTTTTGAAGATACCGAAGGGCTATTTATATACTGCTCAGGGTTTCATCAGGCCCAGTTGTATCGCTACTTTCATCAGGCCGATCGTATTCTTCGCCCCCGACTTGATCATCAGGCTGGTACGGTGATTGTCCACGGTACGTTTGCTGATAAAAAGCTTCTCCGCTATCTCCTGGCTGGAGAGTTCGGCAGCGATGCCTTCGAGCACATCCAGCTCCCGGTTCGTCAGTTTCAGCACGGGCGGCGCCGTTGTATTGCCCTTTTGGATCGAATGCGCATATTTTTCCCGGAGGGAACTATCCAGGAAAATGCGGCCGCTGTGTACGGTATCTATGGCTTCGATGATCATAGCTGCATTGGCCGAAGTCTTGAGCAGATAGCCCATACAACCGCACTCCAGCATTTCCATGGCCAGGCCCGGCTTATCAAAACCCGTAAGTACGATGATCTTTACCCCGGGATGATGGTAGGTAATATAACGCGCCAACTGCGCACCATTCTGATCGGGCAGGTGGTAGTCGAGCAACAGCACATCGGGCTTAATGCTTTTCAATCCTTCTTTAAGCGCTTCGCCGCTGGTAAAAGTTGCGCTTACATCGATATATCCGGTAGCGGCTACCGTTTTTTCAATACTGGTGATAATCAGGTGATGATCATCTGCGATGGCCAATTGTATGGACATATGTTTGGTTTAATAGTAAGGGTTGCTGTCTTTTGATCTTTTATTCCTACGGTTGTCTAGTCTGTGGTCATATGGTCACTGGCTGCGGAGCCACCCTGCAGGGTATGCTCACCCCAGGGTATTTCTATAAGCATGGTAGTACCGGTGTATTCGGAACTCTTAATGTCCAGGGAACCATTGAGGATGCTTACATTATTTTCTATATTGGTCAGGCCCATCCCTTTTCTTTCCGTAAAGTTGTTCCCGATCCCTACCCCGTTATCTTCTACGGTAATGCTCATGCTATCGTCAAAAAAATCGAATTGGATGATGGCTTCGGTCGCCCTGGAGTGTTTCAGGATATTCTGGATCAGCTCCATCGTCATCATCAGTATTATTTTCCCTGTTACTTCGTTTAGTTCCGGTATCTTTCCATAGTGCTGAAACGTAAACTGTATTTTATGGTTATTGATCCGGTTCAGGAAGGTGCTGATGGTCTGTATCAGGCCATGTTCCTGCAGATCCGGGGGCATAAGGTTGTGCGCTGCCATACGGAGCTTCTCGGTTACTTCCCCTGCCTGGCAGATGATATTCCGGTAATCGTCCGAATGTCTTAATTGCTGGTGATCCCTTTCCAGGGCTTGCAGGTTCAGCTTCATAGCCAGCATCTCGCTCACTACACCGTCGTGCAGGTCACGCGCTATTCGCGTACGTTCTTTTTCTTCCCCCTTCATACCTGCTTCTATCTGCATGATCTTCCTGTCCTTTATCGTATTGTTCAATTGTTCCTTCAATAGCTGCTGCTTGTTGCGATGGCTTCTGCGGAATACCAGGAATATGCTGCCAATCGATACCACAGCCAGGACCAGGATACCGGCCAGCCAGTTCTGCTCTTTAAGGCGGCCAGCCTGTTTGTTGATCAGCAACTCTTTCCGCACAAGCTCCTTATCCTTAATAGACAGGTCGTATTGCCGTTCGAGGTTATTGATCTTGTGTATATTCTCAATAGAAATCAGGCTATCATTTATCTGGGTATATTTCTTCTGGTTGTTCCAGGCTTCTTTATAATTCCCCATACGGCCATTTACCAGAGCCATGCTCTCATAAGCCTCTTTATTCAGCATCTGGTAGCCGCATCGCTCTCCTATATCCAATCCTTGTTTCAGGTAATTCAAGGCCTTTTTATCTTCTCCTTTGCGGCTAAAGACCTCGCCCAGCGTTACCAGGATAAAGCACCGGGAATATTGCGACAGGTCTTTAAAATCAGGCAATACCATCTGCAGGTAGTACAAGGCACTATCCGGCTGATCCAGCTTCATATAGGTATCCGCCATATTGTTCAGCACAAGGCTGCGCATATCTGCAACCTCCTTTAACCTATTGCTGGCACCATACTCATCCTGGGTAATAGACAAGGTCGCTTTGTAAGCCTTCCTGAACTCCGCTATGGCGCCGCGATAATCGTTCCTGGCATTATACACCGAACCTTTATTAGCTAAGGCTATCGTCAGCCAGTAACCGTTGTTGCCACGTTCCTCCAGAAGGGCTATAGCATCATTAAGACTTTTCATCGCCTTATCGTAATCCTCCAGGTCTATATAGAGCGCACTGATATTGATATACAGTTCCGCCTGGCTTTGTTCGTTCTTTGTTTGGTCTAGAGCCAGGTAGTGCATCTGGAGAGCTTCCTGGTAACTACCGGCCTTTTGGAGTAGGTTGGCCATCTGGCTGTATATATTCAGCCGGTAAGGCGATTCCGGCATGATATATACAAGTGTATTCCGGTACAGGCTCATGGCCTCGTCATACTTACCTTCCCGCACCAGCGCTTCCCCTTTGACCAGGACTTCGCTCAGTGAAGTACGCTCTCTTTGCCTGCTACCTTCCAGGGACTGCACCTGCGTCATTTCCCGTTCATCACCCGGATGCAGATTGCTTATGGTAAAAGGCCCTTGCTGCCCTATACACCATCGGCCCTGCGCCAGCAACAGCAGGAAGAAAATACAGTTCAGACAATACCGCATAACCGTCAATACAATAATGCGAAGATAACCAGAAGCCGGATCACTTGGGCTATTTAAGCAGGGTTGTTATGGAATATAAGTATAAGTACCTATATGCCTTCCGGAAAAACGCGTATATGTCTCTATAGAAATCACTATGATGGATAAAGATATTTGTACTGCACCCATTGTATAGCTGGTGTGCTTTGTTTCCTGTTTTATTACAATCACCTTTAAAAATCTCATTGATCATGATGCGCAGACTATTACAATCTTCCTTATTCACCCTGGCACTGGTATGTTTTGTTACGGGAATGCAGGCACAGCCTTATTACAACCAGACCAGCCGGTTTTTAAAATACAACAGCGTTTGGGCTTTCTATAGTAATATTAAATTAAACTTCAACTCCGGCACCGCTTCCTCTTCGGCATTAATGGGCTTCAGCAGCGAAGGTTGTGCCTCTGTAGCAGATCCCAACACAGGAGCATTGTTATTCTACTCGGATGGTGGGCATTGCTGGAACAGCAACAACGTGATCATGCCTAACGGAAACGGCTTGCTGGGGAATTCGACCGGCGATTACTCGGCTACACAGGGCGTATGCATTGTACCTGTACCAGGAGAAACGCAGAAGTACTATTTATTCTCGCTGGAAAGTTCCGATATGGTAAACCCGCCAGCGGTCAAGCTCTATTACTCCGTTGTAGACATGAGCCTGAATAATGGCCTGGGCGATATCGTGCCCGGCACCAAAAATACTTTACTTGATGGTACCACTTTACTCAGCGAATCGATGCTTGCCATCCAGGGCAACAACTGCGATGTATGGCTGATGCTGCATACCATGAATACACCCATATTTAAAGCCTATCACATTACTACGGCCGGCATCAACCCTACGCCTGTAGTGTCTACTACCGGCGGCCAGATACAAGGCAGTACTACTATCGGGGCAGGCGGTTTTGTTTTAGAACAGGATGCTTATGAACAATGTTCCATGGCCATATCCCCCAACCGGACCAAACTGGCCCTGTCCTGCCAGCATCTAGGCGGTACCTGGATGTTACCCATCATTTCCACTACCGGGCGTAGCTGGGGTGGTTTGCTCTGCGACTTCGACGCCAGCACAGGCGTGGTATCCAACGCCATTCTTACGGATACGACCACCCAGTACAGCGCGGCCTTTTCGCCGGACAACACTAAGCTTTACTACTCTTCCGTAATTCCCGGCGGCACTTCTTCGCAGATTTCCCAGATCACTATTACCAGCAACGATTCCGCCATTATAACCGGTTCCAAAACCGTTATCCAATCACCCCTAGTTTCCGATAACCTGATCAGCATACGCGCCTATCGTGATTCGATCTATGTGATGAACCCGGCGATGCTGTGCCTTGACCGGATCAACAACCCCAATCTTGCCGGCGCTGCCTGCAACTACCAGAGCAATGCTATATCCTTCCCGGCTGCCACCGCTATGGGCGCCAGTCTACCTACGGAAGTAGTGTATGCCGCAGGCCCCGATACCTTACGCAGCAGGGTATTGGATACACTTATATGCAGCTCCTGGGAGAACGTCAAACTACGTCCGGTAAACCAGACACTCGACGATGTATATACCTGGAACAACAGCAGCACGGACAGCACTTTATCGGTAACCACGGCCGGTACTTATTGGGTGAAATACGGCAACAGTTGTCATTACAGGGTAGATACTTTTGTGCTCAAAGGTTCGGATCTTAATCCCATCATTACAGTTAATGGCTTTAATCTCGGTACTACCCAACCCTATACGACCTATCAATGGTACCGCAACAACACACTTATTGCCGGCGCCACCAACAGTACTTATACAGTTACCCAGAATGGCGCTTATACAGTAGCGGTAAGCGACGGTACCTGTACCGACACTTCGGCCATTTATAATGTGACCAATGTAAGCATCGATCCTATACAGCAACTCGCACGCCAGATACAAGTATATCCTAATCCTGCCCAGGACATAGTGCATATCAAGGCTTCCATTGCGGTAAATGTAAAGCTTACCGGTATAGAAGGACGTGTTTTAAAGAATGTAAAAAATGCTGCGCATATTCCTGTCGGCGACCTGGCCGCCGGTGTTTACCTGTTGCACATCAGCGACAATAACGGCAACGTATTGAAGGTGGAGAAATTGATCCGGGAAAAATAACAGTTGATGCAATCGGCCGGCTTCGCAGCACGATACAGCGGTATAGCTACGAAGCTGGCCTTTTCCTCTTAACGCTTTCAAACCCCAGATCAAAGTGACGTACAGATTTCTCTGGTTGCTCGGCAGCCTCTTTTTGATGATCTTACCCTCTTCCTATGCCCAACGGGAGAATATATGGGCTTTTGGTACCAATGCAGGACTGGATTTCAACACAGCTATCCCGGCAGCCATCAGTACCAGTATGAATACCAACGAAGCCTGTGCATCTGTTTGTAATAGCAGCGGCCAGTTGCTGTTTTATACCAATGGCGAGAGAGTATGGGACCAGGCAAATAATTTTATGCAGAATGGCTTTTCCATATGTACATTGGGCACAGCCAGCACGACACAAGGTGCGCTCATCGTGCCCATACCCGACAGCAGTTCCAAGTTTTATATTTTCTCCTTAACAGCTATAGAGAACGGCAGCGCCTGGGGCAGGTTGTATTACAGCATAGTAGACATGAGCCTTAACAACGGACTGGGGGCAGTGGTGGCCGGGCGTAAGGAAATCCTGGTGGACACCGGTCTCCAGGAAAACATGACTGCCGTTGCCGGTAAAGATTGTAATATATGGCTGCTTACTATTTCAAAACAAGGCATTCTAAAAGCGTTTAGCATTAACCAAGACGGCATCAACACCGTTCCGGTCCAGTCGCCTTTAATACCGGGAAGCGGGGTTGCAGCCGAACCAAAACCGGGGAGCATGTGCGTATCTCCCAACAGGAGCAAACTCGCGATAGCCGATATCGGGCTGACTCTATATGATTTTAACCCCGCTACCGGCACAGCATCCAATCCTCTAAGCCTTTCTTCTTCCAATAACCCGGTATACTACGCTACTTGCTTCTCTCCCGGCAGTTCCAAACTCTATGCCACCCAACTAGGCAGCCGTCCGATAGAACAATTTGATCTAAGCTCCGGGACAGCTTCGATTATAGCCGGCTCCATGGTTCAGATCGCTCCCGGCACTTCGGCAGCAGGCGCCATTAAGTTGGCACCCAATGGCAAAATCTATTGCGCACAACAACCTGGCCCGGCGCTTGGCGTGATCCAGCAGCCCGATCTGGCAGGTGCTGCATGTCAGTATATGCCGCAAGCCGTCCCTTTAAGCAACAATACCGGTGTGTACCTGGGCTTGCCCAATGTAGTCCCTGTAGTCATACCCAATGGCGACAGTCTGTTCAGCAAAGAAATTATAGAGGTGGGCGATTGCTTTACCAATACCTATCAACTGCAGGCCGACACCCTGGGTATTGGCTGGCATTGGGATGATGGAAGTACTTTGGCCCAGCGCACAGTAACCGGCGCCGGTACTTACTGGGTTACTTATTCCAAACGTTGCGTGGTGTACACGGATACGTTCCAGGTACGCTTCCCTAATGCCAGCCCCGGCATATGGATACGCCCGGGCTGCAAAGGCAGCAACAATGCTATGGCCGCTGCTTATACGCCCAATACAGGCTATGTGTACACCTGGCGTAACGCAGCCGCTGCCGTCGTTTCCACTTCCGATTCGCTGCTGCAGGTGAGCGGTGGAAATTACACCCTGCATGTGGTTACACCTTCCGGCTGTGAGACGACGATCAATGTTTTTATTCCCGAAGAAGAGCATATAGCATCTTTCCAGGCAGACAGTATTATTTGCCAGGGAACTACGCTTACCCTCAACAATACCTCCGACAATCACTTTACCTTATTCCGGTGGCAGTTTGGCGACGGGGACAGCTCTTTGCTCCAAAGCCCGGCCCATACTTATCCCCACAAAGGACATTACACCATCACGCTTATCGCCAGAGGGCTTATCTGTACAGACACTGCCAGGCATACGATCGCCGTGGATTCCATGCTCAACGGGCGTTTCAGTACCGCTCCTGATAGCATATGCACGGGACAAGCCATTACCTTTTTCCCGGATGCCGACAGCAGCATCCAAAGCCTGCACTGGTCTTATGGCGACGGCATCGAAATGACCATGTCTCCCGATTACCAGGTGCAACATGCCTACGACAGCGCAGGGCACCTTCCGGTCCAATTGCTCACGCAATACAGGGCTTGCCCGGCCTCTACCTTCACCGATACGGTATATGTATATCCCTTGCCTAAGATTTATCTTGGACCCGACAGCGGCTTATGCCTGGGTGGCGCCCCGCTGGTATTGCGTAACCAATTTGAAGCACCTGCTTCCGGCTTCCGCAACCAATGGAATACGGGCGATACAACCACCGGCATTAAAGTGGTACATCCTGGCACGTATAGCCTGACCATAAGCAGCGGACCTTTGGGCTGCAGCGCCACGGAATCGGTTATCGTGCGTAAGGATTGCTATATAGACATACCCAATGCCTTTACACCAAACGGCGACGGCGACAACGACTACTTCTTTCCAAGGCAGTTGCTGTCGCGGAACGTAACCCGGTTCCATATGCAGATACTCAACCGCTGGGGACAACCTGTGTTCGAAACAACCAGGACAGATGGAAGGGGATGGGACGGCCGCTTCAATGATAAACCGCAACCACAAGGCGTTTACTTGTACCTGGTAGAGGTGACGATAGACAACAGCAAAGCGGAAAAGTACACGGGTAATATCACCCTTATCCGCTAAGAACATAGACCAAACAGGCTACGGTATGGCCTATGGCAGGATGCATGGTCGCCCGATAAAAAAATGCTTCATACTATACCATTCATAAAAAGAGAAAAAACATGATTGCTTACCGGTTATTGATCACCTTGTTCTTTTTCCAGGTAATGTCCTATAGCTTATCCGGACAAACCATTACCAATGGAGACGGCTCCCCCTTGACCAAAAAATATTGCTGGGAAAACGAAGAGCATGCCATAGCCGGACAACCTGCAGGCGGCATTTTCAGCGGCTGCGGCGTTTCCCAGGTCAACGGGCAATGGTATTTCAACCCGGTTACAGCTACCAGTAACATTGCCGTATTTCCCTATTCCTGTACGTTAAGCTATACCGTCAACGGCAATACGGTCAATGTTCCTATCCTTATATGGAAACCGGTGGTGGTATTTCCTCCCTTGCGGGACACGACTACCTGCGACGGCAATTTCAACCTGGAGGCAACTATGCTGTATGCCGGGGACTACGATTTTACCTGGACCCCTGCCCTGCCCCTCAACACACCGGCTGCGTCCCAGACAACGGGGTATATCAACCAACCCACAACATTCACCGTTACGGCCAGGGATGTTACCAGCGGCTGTACCGGCAGCGACGATGTGACCATTACCCCATTAGCCCAGCCACACCTTACGGTAAGCCACGACACTACTGTGCTTGCCAGGACTACGATACAACTTATGGTTACCGGAGCAGACAGCTACGAGTGGACGCCTACACAATGGCTGGATACTTTTACGTCGGCGACACCACGGGCGTCACCCCAGGCTCCGGTAACCTATACTGTAAGGGGCACTTCCGCATCTGGCTGTGTAGCCAGCGCCAGCGTGCATATCGACATCATGGAACAGTTGTTTATACCCAATGCCTTTTCCCCTAACGGCGATGGCATTAACGACGAATTCCGGATCGCCAACTACGGCTACCAAGTACTGAAAGAGTTCCGGATCTTCAACCGCTGGGGAGAGCAAGTCTTCTTCACTACAGACGGTTCCAAGGGCTGGGATGGTATGCAAAGAGGCAAACCGCTGGAAACCGGCTCCTATCCTTATTACATCAGGATACAATTCAGGGATGGCACGGAGAAAGTATTTAAAGGTGATATAGCGCTGATCCGGTAATGCAACACATCCTGAGGCAAGAGCATCTTTTATATAAAAAGTAAGCGCTCCCGATGGATAACAATATTATCCCATGAAAACCCAAAGCCGCTTCTGATGCAGAAGCGGCTTTTAAAGTCATATGTGCTTTGTTGTATTACTGGGTAATGACAAGCTTCGCAGTGTACAGCTTGCGGGAGTGTATCTTAATGATATACGTACCGGGAGGCAGATCCTGGTGCAGCAGCGAAAACTTATTGTTGTTGATATTCTTTGACTGGTAGATCATCTGTCCGCTGATGTCCATGATATCGATCTGTTCAATAGGATAAGGAGATTCTATAACACTGCGGTTGCCGCTCTTTGCCGGGTTGGGGTACACACTTACCGTATTCTCTCCTTTATCGTTCTGGTGTATTTTCACCACATCGGAAAAGGTTTCCTTATCATCGGCCGAGGTCATTTTTAACCGGTAAAAATTTTCTCCCTGAGCCGGGTTATCGTACATATAACGATAGTTGCCATTGAGCGCCAGGTTGACCCTTGTATTATAAATATCGGAAAAATCCTTGCCATTGGTACCTTGCTGTAAGGTATAGCGTTCCAGAGGATCTTCGCCTGCTACTTTCCAGGATAAAAGGTGGGACATACCTTCCACTTTACCGGAGAAATCGAGCAAGTGTAAAGGCAAAGGACTGCCGACCATTTCAAAAGATACCCTGTTGGAAACCTCGTTGTAAGAGTCGTTGGTGAACAGCACGATGAAATAATTACCCGCCTGGTGCGGCATAGCGGAGTCGGGGATATTTTTGGTGCCTGATGGCAGGCCATCGATATAGGTATAGCTGATCAATGGATTTACATTGGGGTTATCTCCCTGGTGATAAATGCCCAGCCAATCTTTTGGATTACCCGGTCCGTCGATCCAGGTAGCAGAGATATACTCGCCAAGGTTATACGTGGTCTTATTGGTAGTCAGCGTAGTGATGGTATCGCCTACGGAGAAATACACCCTTGGGCCGCCTTCAAAATACTGATCCCTCAGGAAATAAGAAGCAAAGTAGTATCCTTTACCCAGGCCATTCACATTGTACGTGCCATTGCTGGTAGTTACATAAGTCCATTTAAGAGAAGCGGGGCCACCGGGCGTCATCCCGATTTTGTAAACGCCGATCCAGTCGTTGGCCAGCGCAGGACCATTACTATAAGCAATAGGCACGGCCTGGCCTACATTATAGTTAGGGGCCGAGGTGCTGAGTACCGGAGCCGGGCCGTAATAGAAAGGCACCCTGGCAGCAATCTCAGTATAACCGCCGTCGCCGAAGTAAGCTACGAAATATTCATTGTTGCTGCTCAGTGTAAAGTTCAGCGTACCATTGGCGCCATTAGTGTTCTGCCAGGCCTGTGAAGGCGAAGAAGAGCCGGGCGTTTGGCCTTTCCTGTAAATACCGATCCAGGCACTAGGATTAGGAGAGCCATTGCTGAAAGTAATGTGTATCGTACTTCCGGGCAGGTAACGGTTTGTATCCAGGGTAACCACAGGATTGATCACAACACTGTTGTACACTTTAAACGAATCCGTTGCCGACCATGCCGACCAGTTCTGGTTGCGGTCGCGGTGGCGCAGCCTTACATAATGCCAGCCATTGGGTATGGAACCTGTTGGCAAGGTATATTCGTTGATATTCACATTCAGGTTCTGATCAAGAGAAGTATCAGGCGTAGCACCGGGCACTGCACCAAAAAGATCCTGGTAATGGCGGTAGCTTGTTTTTTCCAGCACGGTAAAGTTGCGGTTCAGGGCTACCTGGAATTCCGTAGAGTTCAGCAATTCTCCTGCCGTCGATTGAAAAGCTGATCCGGTAAGGGTTACAGGCAATTGCAACGAATCGGCGAATACATTGGTGATATCCGGTTGCGCAGGTGGTGCAGCATTTTTATAACGGTGGAAAGAATCGATAACCAGGTTATCGCGCCTGCCGTAAATGCTCCCGATGGAATAGGTAGTAACATCGATCTTATCGTTTACCATATCCAGATCTACCAATTGATAGGCCCACTGGGAAATAGTTTTCTGCACATCGTCAAAATTCTGTTCCGTAGCCATACCCCAATACTGGTCCCAGGCTGTACCGCCGGAGATAATGTTATAAGCCGGTACATCTTTCATCTGACCTCTTGCGTACAGATGATGGTGAGCGCCCACATGCAGGAAGAACTTGGGCGACTGCATCGCATAAGGCACTACGGTATTGCGTATCCAGGGAGAGATATCACCTACATACTGCTCGGCCTGGTAAGGCCTGTGCGCAATAGTGATGATCCATTTTACCGAAGGATCGGCAGTAGCCGTATCTATTACTTTTTTGATCCAGTTCAATTGGTTGCCGCCGGTGTTCTCGGTATTCATATAAGCGATCACCAGGTTACCCGACTGAAAGGCATAGTAATCTTCGGAACCGGAGTAAATGCCCTTATAGTTCATGCTGTCGAGCACAAAGTGATTGTAATATGCCTGCATTTGCAGGGTACCATAAGTTTCATGGTTACCTACCGCGGTTTGTATGGGCAGGTAAGGAGAAAGATAGCGGGATTTTTTCAGGTGTACATTTTCGTAATGATCCAAGGTGCCTACATCTACCTGGTCGCCGAGGTTCAGGATAAAAGAAACGGAATCGTTGTAGTTAGGGCCATACAATTCCGTCATTTTTCTACGCGCTGCTATCATTAAGGAATCGTAACGTGGCTGTGCTTTGATCTGGTTATCACCAAGAATCAGGAAGCGCATATGACCACTGGCATTAGGTGCCGCACCCGCAACGGGCAGGGTATGGAAAGAGTACACGATGCTGGAATCATTGTCGCTTACCACACGGTAATAATACTTCGTAGCCGGCTGCAGATTGCGCAGCTTTGTGGTATGATAGAAGTAGTCATTGTTGTATCCTACATCCGTCATTACCTGTGTGCTTCCTGCCACCGTAGTGCTCAAATCCGCTGCAGTAAGGCCATAGCGGACAATGGGATTTGCAGCAGCACTGGTTTTCCAGTTCACTACGATGGAAGCAGGTGTGATTGCCTGCAGGTAGGGCTCAATGGTTTGCGCCTTTAATAAAGCGGGACATAAGCAGAAGCAAAGCCAGAGCAATCCCTTGAATAAATGTGTCTTCATAACGTATTATTTACAATCGGGCGCAAAACTAAAAGCTTATTGCTGCAAGGCCGATGAAACGCCATTATGAATCCATTACCTAATTGTTACGAGCCGGTAACCACACTTGACATAAAAAAAGATGCTGCGGTGCAGCATCTTTTTCAGGAATTTCTTTTTATAGATCAGGCGTCCACTCTTATGGTTTTATGGAATGCCTTTCCTTTCTCATCGGTGCCCGATATCTGCCATTGTACATTGTCCAGCATGATCTCGCAGGGATCGTCGGTGGCCGAGCGCGTCTTTCTTATTTCTTTCAGCCAGTTCTGGATGGTACGGCTATTGGTACGGCGCTTACGCAGCTCCCGGTCGGCTGCATTCCTGATCTTGTTGTTGTTGACCTGTGAGAACGCCAGGCGGTGAAGCGCGCTGAGCGCAAAGCTCTGGCTATTGCCGGCAGCATTCCCGGGTACATTATTCCAGCCCGAAGTATATAAACCGAGATCGCGCAAATCAACGGTACCCAGGTCGGATTTCAACACCAGCCTGGATTGGTATTTTTGTTTTACCGTAATATTTTTAGCGCCATAAACTATCAATTTCGCACTGCCCAGGTTACCCGAGCTCAGGGAATAGGTAAGGCCGTTTTCCTGTGCCGGATTTTGCCTGTGAGGCTCTTTTAATTTCAGGCCGGTAAGCACCACCTTTGCTCCTCCGAAATCGATAGACTGCCCTTGTTCTTCCGGCTCCTTTTTCGTTGCCTCCGCATCCTTATGATGTGCTGCCGTTTCCGTTTTAGGCGTCGGTACAGCTACTGTAGTATCCACAACAACCTTATTTCTCGGCTCGATATCCATTACCTCGTCCTTCAGGTATTGGGAGTCTTTTTCGGTGATGATCGTGGCGGAATCACCCAGTACGATAGGCCCTTTCCCTTGTTTATTGGCAGGCTCGCCACAAGAAGCGGTCAGCAGCAGGATAAAGGCGGCAATATAGATATGATTGCTTTTCAAGGCATGTAAAAATTTGCGCTAAGGTACTATTTGTAAGGTTTTCCACAAATGGTGGATAGCTTTTAACCCTGTATTTACCTTATTTTATGCATAAAATGATACCTTTGGATATTAACTTTATATTAAGACGAAGTATGAGTATTAAAGGAATCCTGGTTTCGGTTGGCGGATCGGAAGATAAAGGTACTAATCTCGAAGAAGGTGTCATTCAAAGAAATAACCTCAATTTTTTTGAGATCGGTATTCTGAAAACCATTACAGGCTTACTGAACGGACCGGAAAGCCGCATAGAAGTAATCACTACGGCCAGCTCGATACCCGAGGAAGTAGGCCAGAATTATATAGATGCCTTTTCCAAACTAGGCTATCACAATGTAGGTCATCTCGATATCCGCAACAGGGAAGATGTGCTGCACCCCGAATATATTGAAAGAGTGAAAACCTGTGCCTGTCTTATGTTTTCGGGCGGCAACCAGCTCCGGCTTTCTTCTATCTTTGGCGGTACGGAGATTCTGGATATTATATACCAGCGTTACGAAGAAGAACATTTCGTGATCTCTGGTACCAGTGCTGGGGCTATGGCCATGAGCAATACCATGATCTACGAAGGCAATGCAGCACTGGCTCATCTGAAAGGAGAAGTCAAGATCACCACCGGCCTGGGCTTTGTACACAATGTGATCATCGATTCCCATTTCGATAAGCGCGGCAGGTTTATGCGCCTGGCACAGGCTGTAGCGGCCAATCCCGGCGCCATAGGTATAGGCCTTGGCGAAGATACCGGCATCATTATACGCGAAGGGCACCAGTTGGAAGCTATCGGCTCCGGTGGCGTAATCATTATTGACGGGCGCAGCGTCGGGTATAACAATATCGGGGATGCCGAATTCAACCAACCCATATCGGTAGAAAACCTGAAAGTGCACATTATGGAGAAAGGCAATGCTTATGATGTAAAAACGAGGAGGTTCGAACCTACCCTGGCCGAACTGGAAGCCAATACGGTTAAATAATGCTCCTGTAAAATAAAAGACGGCGGCCATTGCAAAACAATGGCCGCCGTCTTTTTATGCTATTTATCGTTTAACGGCTACTCGCAATTTTCCTTGATGTATTCTTAACAATCAAGATGCTTCGGTTCCTTCGGAGACCTCAGCATGACCGTGATTAAAGTTATCAGCAAACAAAAAGTGTTTAGCTCTCGATTACATCCGGCAATACCCATTTTGTCTGTTCAAAACATACAACATAACGAGTGTTTGCTGCCTTCTTGCGGATATTGCAAATCGTTAGATTATCGTTCTACTCTTTTGTTTCTTTCAAAAAATTACGCCAGTCTTCCAACTGTTTTCCTTTCATCACCCTGGGGAATTTATTCATGGCGCCGAACTTCCCGGTATGCCTGAGGTAATCGATAAACACATGCGTGGGGAGTACTTCTACAAATACTTCCTTAAGCGCCGAGGTTCTTTCCACTGCGTAATCATCGTTGATATCGCATAGGGTCTGGTCGATGATCGCGCGGGCCTTTGCCGCATCCAGGGGATCGTCGCAACCGATGAACCATTTATGCGCAAACAGGTTTTCGTAAGGAAAGCCGGCTACGGTAAATTCTTTGATCTGTACCTGTAACTGCTTGTTCACTTCGTCGACAGCTTTGTTCAGGTTATCGACCGAAGTATGTTCCCCGCAAAGGCTGAGGAATTGCTTGGTGCGGCCTACGATAACGATCTCGTGCTCTTTTACATCGGTAAAACGTACCACATCGCCTATCAGGTAACGCCAGGCCCCGGCGCAGGTACTCAGCAATACGGCATAGGGCACATCCGGCTCTACTTCGTGGATAAACCGGGTCTGGGGATGCCCGATCAGTTCACCGTTTTCATCAAAATGCGCGTCGTCGAAGGGCACGAATTCAAACAGGATACCGGCATTCAGCACCAGCTTGATGCCTTGTGCACCCGGGCGCGCCTGGAAACCGAAGGAGCCTTCCGAAGCCATATACGTTTCGATAAAGGTTACCGGCTGCCCGAAAAGCTTTTTGAAATTTTCGCGGTACGGCTCAAAAGCCACACCACCGTGGATATACACGCTCAGGTTGGGCCAGATGTCGTGAATGGTTTTCAGGTTATAGGTCTTTACGATCTCTTCCAGCACGATCTGCGCCCAGGCCGGCACGCCACACAGGATACCCACATCCCATTTGGGCGCATTCTCGATAATGAGCTTGATTCGTTCTTCCCATTTCGGGTTACGCGAAATTTTCTGCCCGGGTTTGTAAAAGAAATTGGAAAGAAAACGGGGCATATTCTTGGCACTGATCCCGCTCATATCGCCTTCGTAATAATCGCCCTGCTTCATGAGCGAGGTAGAGCCTCCCAGCATCAGCACCCCTTTTTCGAAAGTACCTGAGGGTACCTTGAAATTGGTCATGCTGTAAAATTGCTTGAAGCCTACTTTCTTCGTGGAACGGATCATATCCTGGGTCACCGGGATATGCTTGCTTGCCGATTCAGAAGTGCCTGAACTTAAGGCAAAGTATTTCACCTTGCCCGGCCAGCTTACATTTTCCTGTCCTTCCAGGCATTTGTGCCACCATTGGGCAAACATGCTGTTGTAATTATGGAAAGGAACGTTGTCCCTGAATGTTTTTTCCCAATCCAGGGATTCGGATAGCATTTTATCAAAGCCGTACTGCTTGCCGAAAGCCGTGTATTGTCCGCGTTCCAGCAGATAACGCAAGGTACGCAGCTGGTACACCCTGGGAGAGGCTACCTTAATTTTGAATTGTTTTCGTATCCTTAGTGAACGGGAGATAAGATTGCCTAATAATGCCATGGATGATACCGGTATAAGTCTAACAGTGTATTTTCAATGGAACACACTAACGGGCAAAAATAAGCCTTTTGCTTTTTTATCGTTCAACACCGTAAAAAAAGGGGTAATGTTCATCTATTTTTAACATACTTTCGATGCAACAATTTCGTACTTTTCAACGTATTACATAGTATATCCACCCGAAAGAGACAGGAAGATCAAGGTGTTTTTAAGGGGATATTTATCATTTGTACACTTGTAATCTATCTGTCATGAACACCATTCTTTTAGCCACCGATTATTCGCCTTCGGCCCAGAATGCGGCCGTATATGCCCTGGAGCTTTCCCGGCAACTGAATGCCCCCCTGGAATTGATACACGCTTATGTAATTCCATTTGCCTATACCGATAGCCCGGTACCTTTACTCAATATCGAAGAAATCCAAAAGATCGCCGAAGAGAGTATGGAGGTGGAGCTGCAACGGCTACGCAGGCTATCGCCCGAAAGCCGGATCACCAGTAAAATATTGCCTGGCGACATTATCGATTGCCTGGTAGAAATTATAGCCGAGGAACCGCCTTCCATCATTATTATGGGCACTTCGGGTGAGGGCTCCGATTCTATACTCTGGGGCAGCATGGCCGTAAAAGCCCTTCGTAACCTGAAAGCTCCGGTGCTGGCAATACCTGCCAATGTAAGCTGGAAACCGGTAAATAAGCTTTGCTTTGCTGCCGACTACGACCAGGTTTCGGAACAGACCCCGACTACGGAGATCATTAAATGGGCTAAGCTAATGGGATCGAGTGTAGACGTGATCCATGTGGACAAACCGGAGAAAGCCATAACACCACCCCTTATGCTCGTGGACAGACTGGCATCTTTACAACCGCAATACCATGCCATCATCAATGAAAATATCGAAGGTGGCGTAGCAGAGTTCCTGCAGGAGCACCAGATAGGCTGGCTGTTGGTGATCCCTAAAAAATACGGATTCTTTGAGAACCTGTTTCATAAAAGCCGTACCAAATTATTGACCCAGGTAAGTAATGTTCCTGTCCTGGCTTTACACCAGGAATAGTAAATGGCATAAAGAAAACAGGAAATGACAAAGAAAATCCCGGCCCTAAAAAGGCCGGGGATTTTTTTGGTTACCACCCGTTTATTTCGCCGGCGCCGCACTCGTATAAAACACGTATTTACCCGGTATAAAACACGTAATTCCTTTGCCACTGCAGGTTTGCTGCAGTGACGGGAACTAGTTTTGAATTTTTCACTAAACCCCAATTGATATGAAAAAGCAAAAAATCGCATTAGGCAAGCTGGCCTTGAACAAAGAGCGCATCATCGACCTGGACAAGGTGCTGGGTGGCGGCCCTGTTACACTTATCAGTCCCTGTCATGTGGTAACCCTGCAGGTCAATTGCCAGCAAACCGTTATTTGCCCTACCCGTCCTGTTATGTGCCAGGTTACCCGCACACCGGCATGTGTCATCACTATCGGTAACGGCTGTCCGCCCCAGTCACTCGCTTGCACGCAGTCGCTCGCTTGCTAGCCAGGGACAGTGCCCGGCCCTTGATTCCACGATGATTAAAGAGAGCACGCTCTTTTACCTGATCAAACATACAACTGCTTCCGTTCACCGGACTACCAGGCTGCTATAAACAAAAGGCCTCGTTAGGAAACGAGGCCTTTTCACACTATTGCTCTTTACTATGCATGTTCTTGTTGCTCCGCTTCATTCCGTACGACCACCACACCGTCAAATACATCGATCAGTACCGGTTTGGATTTATCCAGCTCGCCGGAGATGATCTTTTTACTAAGCAGGTTGATGATATCCTTCTGGATCAGCCTTTTTAAAGGCCTGGCGCCAAATTGGGGATCGAATCCCTGCTCGGAAAAATAATCCAGTGCATAATCGGAGAACTCCAATTGTATACCCTGCTGCGCCACGCGCTTTCTCAGGTCTTCCAGTTGGATACGGATAATGCCTTTGATCTCTTTCCGCATCAAAGGATGGAACATGATCACTTCATCCACGCGGTTCAGGAATTCGGGCCGTAACGTCTGGCGTAATAATCCCATTACTGCATTCTTCGTGGTTTCTACGATGCTATCTATATCGTCATCCTCTTTAATGCTGTCAAAGTTTTCCTGGATCAGGTGGCTGCCCAGGTTACTGGTCATAATGATGATAGTATTCTTAAAGTTCACCACCCTACCCTTGTTATCGGTAAGACGGCCATCGTCCAATACCTGGAGCATGATGTTGAATACATCGGGATGCGCCTTTTCGATCTCATCCAGCAATACTACGGAGTAAGGCTTACGGCGTACCGCTTCGGTCAACTGGCCGCCTTCGTCATAACCTACATAACCCGGAGGCGCTCCTACCAGGCGGCTCACACTATGCTTCTCCTGGTATTCGCTCATATCGATACGGGTCATCATGCTCTCATCATCGAACAGGTATTCGGCAAGCGCTTTCGCCAGCTCCGTTTTACCTACCCCTGTAGTACCCAGGAAGATAAAGGAACCAATCGGGCGCCGGGCGTCCTGTAAGCCTGCCCTGCTGCGGCGTATGGCGTCGGCAACCGCTTCTATGGCTTCATCCTGGCCTACCACGCGTTTGTGCAATTCATCTTCCAGGTGCATCAGCTTTTCCCTTTCGCTGGTCATCATCCGTTGTACCGGGATGCCTGTAGCCCGGGCTACATTTTCTGCGATATCCTCTGCATCTACTTCTTCTTTCAGCAAGCGTTTTTCGGAGAAGGCATCCATCTCTTTGGTCAAAGTTTCGATCAGCTCTTCCTGCTCTTTCATCTTGCCATAGCGGATCTCTGCCACCTTGCCGTAATCACCGTCCCGTTCTGCTTTTTCCGCTTCCAGCTTCAGGTCTTCTATCTTTGTTTTGGCAGCCTGTATTTTTTCCGCATGTTCTTTTTCCTCTGTCCATTTGGCTTTGAAGGTATCGCGCTCTACAGACAGGTTGGCGATCTCGGTAGACAAAGCTCTTACTTTGTCGTTATCGTTCTCTCTCTTGATCGCTTCCCGTTCAATTTCCAACTGGCGTATCCGGCGGTCCAGCTCGTCCAGCTCTTCGGGCATGGAGTTCATCTCCAGCTTCAGCTTGGCGGCGCTTTCATCGATCAGGTCAATGGCCTTGTCAGGCAGGAAGCGGTCGGAGATATAGCGGGTCGACAATTCCACAGCGGCGATGATGGCTTCGTCTTTGATACGCACATGGTGGTGCGCTTCATAACGTTCCTTGAGGCCACGCAGGATCGAGATTGCATCTTCTTCGCTGGGCTCATTGACCATTACTTTCTGGAACCTGCGTTCCAGGGCCTTATCTTTTTCAAAATATTTCTGGTATTCATTTAAGGTGGTCGCACCGATGGCACGCAGCTCACCGCGGGCCAGAGCCGGTTTCAGGATATTGGCCGCGTCCATAGCGCCTTCGCCGCCACCGCCGGCCCCTACGAGGGTATGGATATCATCGATAAATAAGATGATGGCGCCATTGCTTTCGGTTACCTCTTTAATTACGGCTTTCAGGCGTTCTTCAAATTCTCCTTTGTATTTGGCGCCCGCGATCAGCAGACCCATATCGAGGGAGAAGATCAGTTTTGATTTCAGGTTCTCGGGTACATCGCCGTTCACCACGCGGTGGGCCAGGCCTTCTACGATCGCCGTTTTACCTACGCCCGGCTCTCCCACTAAAATAGGGTTGTTCTTGGTCCTGCGTGAAAGGATATGCAGGGTACGCCGTATCTCTTCGCACGACCTATTACGGGGTCCAGCTTGCCGTTCTCCGCCATTTCGTTCAGGTTCTTGGCATAACGCTGCAAGGCATTGAAGGTGGCTTCGGCGGTCTGTGAGTTGACCGTACCGCCTTTACGCAGGTCTTTTATAGCTGCGATCAGGGCCTTTTCGGTCAGTCCCGAGTCTTTAAGTATTTTGGAAGTATCGTCGTTGCCCCTGAGTATGGCGAGCAGTATATGTTCTACGCTCACAAATTCATCGCCAAACTCTTTGAGGGCCGCACCCGAGCGCAACACCACGTTATTGGCGTCCCTGCCCAGCATTTGCCCGGCATCGCCGTTGCTTTGCTTGGGCAGTTTGGCCAGGCTTTCTTCCAGGCGGGTATGGATCATGTTCAGGTTAGCATTGCTTTTCTTAAGCAGGAACTCGATCGGCCCCTCCTTATCCTCTACCAGGGCCTGTAAAATATGGGCCGTTTCGATGGCGGGATTGCTATTGTTAAAAGCCAGCTGCTGTGCCTGTTGCAGGGTTTCCTGCGCTTTAATAGTGAAGTTATTTAAGTTCATTTTCTTTATTGTCCGGTTAAAAATTACCGATCCCGGTCCGGGATCTTTTTGTGCCGGCGGACAAAAGATAACAAGGATACCTCGTCTTTGTTGAACCTCTGTTTGCACCGGGACACATACTTTACCTTTCAAAAAACAAACCAATTTATTTTTCCGGAAAAAGCGGCAGTCCCCGGGATTTAAAAATGACTAAAATACAGTCCTGTTCCCGATTTCATGCAATAATTACCTGTCAACCAGGCTACCAACCGCAACAATGGCATAAAGATGGCCTTAACTGACAATGCTTTAAATAAAAGGGAAAAATGAATAACAATTAAAAAAAATACATAAAGATTAAAGGTACTTTCAAGTCTCCATTCAAATGGTAAAGTTTCAGGCCCTTTCATTGTGTCCCTATAAAGGAACAGGCATGGAAATGGAAGAGGCCGTCCTTTTGGGGACAGCCTCTTCACAGTTGAAATAATTATAGTTCATCTCGCAGAGTCCCTTGCAGGAGACTCTGCGACAAAGAAAGTATCATTCTGATCATCGAAGGAATATATTTTAAACTGTACCTCCCTAGACCGAAAGATCGATTGCTGAGCATTTGCATAAAAAGGATAACTAATTACCTCTATAAGTACGACAAAGGATGAAAGCATTTTCTTCATATACACATTGATTTAAAACATTTATCGCGTATTGACCCAAATGCGATGATATTTCCAAAACCCACTGTCCCAGGCAGCTCGACGGGTTGTGGTACTATTTGACACTGTTCCTTCCGGAGGAGGAAAAACCATTGCCGGGAACTGTGATTTTACCGCAAAATTCAATTTGTCTTTAAATTTATTCGACGCCGCATTACTTTTAATTTGGATGGTCTCAATTCCAAAATCTGGATCTCTTCTTAAGAGCCCACTATCAATATGTTCGGGATCAACATCTTTCACACGTTCGGGAGGATTAAGTTTATCGATGTAATCAATTATCTCTTTATTTATCTTATTATATACAGATCCCATATCAATCATATCTTGATGGTGTCCATCTCCACTTTCCGTTTGCAACCGTTCAATCATCCCCCCCCAATCTCCATTCGCCGACTTAATAAGTTCTGCTAATCTGACTGCATGAATTGACAATTCATGGTTAAGCGTCATCATCGAATACTGTTCATCCACTCTTTTATTTATCAGTATTTCCAGTGATACACTTTGAATTTGGTCAAGGTTAACCGGTTCCGTACCGCCAAGCAATTTAGGCTCCGATGCTCCCACTTCATTAACCCATATTAAAGTCTTTCCAAATCTAAACACGTCGCGGCTTGGCGCTACATAAGGTGTGCCTGTCGCTATAGCCCTTCCATGAGCCAACTGATCAGAATAATTGTATAAATCTTCGCTTGTTACAGCACGATATTTAAGTTTAACAGCTTTTAAATCTTCACTTTTTTCAAATCTAGAAAGAGTTGCATTGTATGTTTTTGATATTTCTCCCCAAGTATTTTCGGTACCTTCTATTTGTCCGGCATACATTCCGATAGCTAAACCCAGAGATTTATTACCGTTGCCCATCTCTTTATACCCCTCTATGTTGTCACCAACCTTTCTACCGCTCATCCCACTCGGATCATTAAATATCACAGGATTATTGAAAGAATAATTATACGGGCTCATTCCCGCATATTTACTCTCCAACGGATCACATGCCGTCCATCTGCACAACCAGGGGATATAATACCGTGCTCCATGATAATACAAACCGCTCTCTTCATCCCGCTCTTTACCGGTATACCGGTAGCGCTTGGCTACTGCATTAATATCCGGGTTTTTGGCCTGGTATGCGGTTGTACCATAAGGATGGTACTCTTCATAGGTAATGATACGGCAGGTTTCGTCCAGCTCCAGGCTGGCTGAGCCCAGGTGGTTGGAATAGATATAACGGGTCAGCTCCGGTTCCGAATCGTCGGCGCCAAAATTGGGATTCAATACTTCCCTCATGGCAATACGTCCAGTGTCGTCGCTGATATGAATGGTATCCCGCTGGATATCCGGTGTCAAAGAGCTGCCCGTGAATTTACGATAAATTTCAAAATCGCCCAGGTAAATACGTTCTTCCCTGATTGTTCCTTTTTCAGTGTACTTCCGTATCCGCTGCCCGCCGGAGTATTGGTACCAGGTACTGCCCTCCGCTTTGCCTCCTTTAGTGATACGGCGCAGCTCATTCACGCTGTTCCAGTCCATTCTTTTCAGATGAGGCATAGCGGTTATATTGCCCCGGTTATCGTGTTGGTACAGGTAAGGAGTACCTACAACATCGACAAGCGTACTTTGCAACCGGTTGTTATCGTCCTCGTAGGTGTAGTCGCGGGTATAGCTGCTTGCAGGGCCGGATATGTGTTGTAACCTCAGGATATTGCCTACGGCATCGTAAGTATATTTCTGGATGTATCGCTGCGCTGCATCATCGCCCAGGGGCACTTTCCAGCCAGCATCATCCACATTATCACTACTACCAAAGCCGGCAGCGGCTTCCTGCTCCCGCCCCTCGGCCTGTATCAGCCGGTAAAGGGCATCGTAGGTGTACTTTTGCACAGGCTCTATCATCGTATTGGCATAGAACAGGGTTTGCAGGGCCTCATCTCCGATCTCCGTTATATTGCCTACGGGATCGTAATAATACTTCAGGTCCTGCAGGCTCTCATTGAAGCCGGGACTTAAGGGATTCCTGTTGACCGTGAGCAGGCGGCGCAGGCGGAAAGTAAAGGGATCGTAGGTATAACCGGTCTTGGTTTTATTGCCATACCAGATGCTTTCCCGCTGCCCTTTGGCATCGTAATGAATATCGACGACATAGTCCTCGTTATTCAACCTCACTTTTTTCAGCGCGCCGCCGAGGTCGTACACATACTCCGTTACATTGCCGCCGGGGTCTGTTGCCTGTACCGGCCGCCCCAATGCATCGATAAGCGTGGAAACCGCAAATTCTTCCGTATCCAGATCAGGCGGGTTGAATTTCCAGTCCACATCGCTAAGCCTCGCATCTGTCAGCAGTTGCTGTACAGCGACTATAGGGTTACCTTTAAAGTCGTAACCTTTAGGGAAACTTTTTTTGCCGGAGGCATCATAATGTTCATAGATCTGCCCCCGGAGGTTCAGGGCACTATCATCGGGTTGTCCCTCTCCGTAAATACTTAGTTCCAGCAGGACATTTTCGTTCAGCCATTTTTCGGTTACCCTTCTTAAGCTATCAAACCTCATCCCGAACCTGCGGTCGTCGGCATCCCAGGCATAGAGGGGTTGCCCGGCCACATCCAGTAAGGTTCTTTGCGTGTCGCTGTCGATGCTGAACTGGTAACATGGCGCCTGCAGCATATTATAGCGATAGCTCATCGTGAGCGGATCGTTATCCGGGTCAGGGGTGATCCGGTTGCCATCGACTATAGAAAGACGGTTGCCTTGTATATCCAGGTTCACATAACTATGGATGTAATGATCCCGGCTATCCTGCTGTATGGTATAAAAAGGCCGGGCCAGGGTATCGGTATGCATTACCGTTGGGGTACCGGCATGCTCCTGCGCCTTTCGGGCCGCGTCCCTTTCAGACAGGCCCATGGCGCCGTCTATCCTGGCGGCAAACCAGGTACTTTCCATTACCGTATCGTTATTGTCCCATTGGCGTTGTTCCCAGGCGGTCCATTCTGTTTTGGTAAAACTGCCATCGGGCAGCTCCGTACGATAAGCCCTGTTCAAGGCATCGTAGAATATTTTGGGGCTTACCCCGCGCAGGCTTGTTTCTTCTGCAGTATCACACTTGTGGTCCCCACTGAAATAAGGCTCGTACTGCATCACAGCGCTGCCTTTATTGTTGTAGATCGTACGACCACTGCCTACCCAGCGGGGTATCAGTGGGGTATCGGCATCGGGTTCGGCCTGTGCTTTATGCATCAGTATCCTGCCCAGGCCATCGCTGTAGCTGAAACGAATCAGCCTTTCCGTGCCCTGATCCGGTACCACAACCGCGTTGTACCAATGTTGCTGCCGGGCAATCATGGCCGCCGTCACCGGTAAAGTACTATAGTCATAAACACAACGCCAGGTCGCTCTTTTCAGTAGCAGGTCTGCATAAGCTTTTGGTTGATCCAGGAAAGCCGCCTGATTGGCGATATCGGCTGCGGTATCGGGTTCCATATAATCGGGGTCGAGCGTATCCTCTGGATCGTTGCCTGTAAGGCTGTCTCCTTCCGTATCCAGCCCTTTACCCCTTACGGCCATAGCGACCGGCATACCCAGGGCATCGTGCAGCACCTCGGTAATGTTCTCATTGGGATCTTTCAGCTTTTGGGGAGATAAGATACGCCAGTCATATGCCAATACAGTACGCGCACTACTGTCTCCGATAGGATAAATGACTTGTTCCGGCACCAGGTAGTAATCGCCCCAGTAGAAAACATTGGTTTCATTGCCCCAAGGGTCTGTAAAAGAGGTGGGGGTATAAAACCGCGCTGTAGGATTATTATAGTAGGCAATACCGGAAGGCAGCCAGAAATAATCCCCGCTATCCAGGTTTACATAACCACCATCATCGGAGGTGAAATCTTCCAACATGCTGTCGGTCACCCTGCTGGTACCTGCAACAGGATCGCCATTGCTGTCCAGGTCGGCATAACAGGATTCTATAAGCCCGCGGCTAAAGGCCAGCTGGTAGCTTTCATAAGGCAGGGCCAGGCTATCCAGCTCACCAGCAGCCAGCTTCGTTATGGCATTATTGGCCCGAAACAGGGAGAAGGTGTGGCTCAGCAATCTTTTCTCCCCGGGATGGGCTGTTTGGGAAAAATCGATTTCTGTAGCCAGATCTATGGCCTGCCGTAGCTGGGCTATAGTCCATAGTTTGCCGGCTGTCACATCGGCATGGTTCACCAGGGCTTCAAAGCTTTTTGCCCTATAAGGCATACGCAGCCGGTAATGGGTATAACCGGCATCGTCAATCACATCATTCGTGAAGCTGTTCTGCGTATAGGTAATGTGCATTTTGCTTTGCTCTGCTTGTACCTTCAGCGGCAAGGTGGCGGGGATGTTTTTCCTTTTGTAAGCCACCTCTGCGCTTTGGAGTACATTACCATACTGGTCCGTTTCCAGGGTAAGCTGGTGCAGGATACGGGTATCTCCGGGGTTACGTTCGCAGTTGAACACAATGCTTTGCTGCTGCAGGTTCTGGAAACAGGCAAACCGGTTGGCCTGCAAGGCTTGTATTTGCTTCACCTCGTAAGCGGTAGCGGTTACGGTATAAGGAACGCCTTGCAATGCGCTGCCGTCCAATACATATACTTCCTGGCGCAAGGGAGAACCTTTTAATGCACGATAAGCTTCCCGCTGCTCCTGGGGGTTAAGGCCCGGCGGCAAGGTAGCTATGGCGGTTACACTGTCCCAACCTTCAAAGTGAAAGTACTCTTCCTTAAACTGATCGAGTAAGGTCTTTTCCCGCATCCAGGCGCCGGTATGATACCAGGTACGGGTTTGTACCGGATGCTGGTCGAGCTCGGTCGTATCGGAAATAGCCGCACTATCTATATCGGTTGTCTCCACATAGCCAAAACCACGGAATTCGCGTTCTTCATGATCGTAATAGCCATGCCGGTACCGATAGGTCTGCTTAAAGCGGGCGCTGCTTACCTTATCGCTGGTGATTATCTCGCTGATACATTGTACGGGGAAAGGCAGCCGGGTAGCCCAGGGCTTACCAGCAAGCTTATCAGCAAGGTAAAACTTCGTGGAGCTTTTGTAAGTTACTTCTACTATCTTCCCGGTACCGTTGTAATACCGCTGCATCAGGTAAGGCTTGTTGCCGCCCATGAGGTCGATGTACTGCACAGGGGCCGAGGCATGATGCGGCAGGGGTGAGCTCCATACGATACAGCCGGTACCATTACCCAGGAAATCCAGGACGGCTATTTTGCTGTAGGCATCTGTTCCTGGCAGGGGGTTGATCTCATAAGCCTCGCTCCAGGCATTTCCCGAAAGATTGATCCAGGCCTGGCACCGATTGTTGCCGGTAAAGATCAGGTCGGCCGCGCCGGTACCGCTGATATCGGCCAGGGTAAAATAGATCGGGTTAAAAAGGTCGGGCGTAGCATAAACGGGGCTGTTACCCATAGTTACTTTCGCACCAAATTTGCCATAGCCGCTATTGGGCCAATAGCAGACTTCCCCGTTGCGGATGCGCACCAGGTCAGTCATGCCGTCGCCGTTCATATCGGCCAGGAAAATGCTTTGCACATTGTCCCGCAGCAAGAGCACTGGTCCTTTTTCCTCGTCGGTAAATACCGGGCTGCTGCCTCCTCTTTCATAACCTTTTTTGCCTTCGTTGGCATACCATACCCAGGCCAGGTCTTCGGTCACCAGGATATCGGCTTTTCCATCGCCATCCAGGTCCAGCATTTTGGTAAAGGGGCTGGTCCAGTCGATCTTCAGTTCGTTGCCTACGGTACGGAAGGGCTGCCATTGCTGGTTGTCGTCCAGCTCCCAGAAGCCCTTTGCCGGCGCATCGGTCACTACCTGCCTGCGGCCGTCTGCATCCAGGTCCTGCCATTGCAGGGCATTACCCAGACCGGTAAAAGAAGGTTTTTCGGCAATCTTCTTCGGCGGGGTAAAATGCCCGTCGCTCAGGTTGCTCTTGTAAAACCATCCTGCACCTTGTTCGGTAAGGATGCCACTGATGCCTTCTCCTTCAAAATCGATCCATTGATACGGGCCGGTAAGTCCTTGCGGCATACCGGTTACATCTTTCGGATCTACTTTAGCAATGGCTGTATTCCAGGAAAAGGGCCGGTAATCCATGCGCATTGCCGGTAAGGCTTTCGACGTAAGCGTACCGTCGGTCCTGTATTTGTAGCCTTTTTGAACAGCACTGGTGATGAAATCGGTTTCGGTTGCAGCAGCAGTCAGTTCATCGTTATGATAATGAAGCTCCAGGGCACGCACCAGGGTGGGCTTTCCATCCCGCAGCTCCTTGAAGCGATGGAACATCAATACACGACGGCACCTGCGATAGGTCCTGATCTCGAAGCCTGCGTGAAAATCCGAAAAGGCATCGGTACGGGCCGTCCAGGGGCGATCGGGCACGGGGTCCTCATTGCTGTCGCTATGATCGCCATAATCCAGCAGGGCTTCGAAAAGCCAGGTCGTATCAGGCAACACCGGGGCAAAAGTATATTCCGGCGCAATGAAATACGGGCTGAGATTACCATAGCGAACGCTCTTCAGGTAAGTATTGGTAAAGGGCGCCAGGCCCTTTGCCCTGTTTGTTTCATAAACAGACAAGGGTACCTGGTCAAAATTTTCTTTGATGTATAAGAAATGCTGTACGTTTCCTTTATGGTCTACGGTTAGCTCGGGCAGCCATTTAAAGATACGGCTGTCCTCCTCCGGATCAGCAATACGGCTTTGGCTGCTTAAGCCGTAATAGGTTGTTGTATTCTCTTTGGTGGTTACCCGCCAGAAGGCGCCTGCCTTTTGTACTTCTTCCACATATTCGATCCGGGCAAACAAACCTTCTATCCGGGGCCGGTATCTTTTGATCCGGTAATTGCCCAGGTCAAGCACTACCCTTGTTCCGTTTTGATCCAGTTCCGGGACCAGGTCTTCGGCGCCGGCCAGCAGGAATACATCGCTTTCTGCGGCATCATCGTAGCGGGGCAGTTTTTTATCGGTCTTGCGCTGGATCGCCGGCAGGGATAATCCCCAGCCCAGGCCGAATTCGCTGTTGCCGCTTCCGCTGTTGTAGGAAAGCGATAATGCAGGAGTAAAGCCACCGCGGCCAGGCGTAAGCGGGAGACTGATCTCCAGCCCTGCGGTACCATTGACTGCATTGACTGTAAACTTTTCATCGATGCCCTTCAGGGCGCCCCCGCCCTTCGGCATATCGATTGAAGGGGCAGCGCTTTTAAAATAGGGGCTTTTTTCTTCCTGCTGCTTCGGCTGCACGCTGTATTGTTCCAGGGAACTACCGGCACCCTTAGGGGAAGATTTATTACTATTGGCGGCATTGCCGCCTTTGTTTTCATTATTGTTTTGCATGGTCATAAATTCTGGGCGATAGTGATATAAAGCATGCTTCAGCCAGGCTTTGCGGCCGGCTTTGCCTGTGAATTTTAAATAAAGCTTACCTGTGCCATAAAACACAGGTAAGCTTTTACTTTAAATGAAGGTTACCGTCATTCCTTTATTCTGCAGGGACTGGAGTGCCGCGATCCCGTTAGGGGTTGTCGGTTGCTCGCCCGCAATTCTCAGCGTACCTCCGGTATCGGTTTTAACGCTATCCAACTGGATCAGGATACGATCGGTAGCTCCTGCAGGCAGCCTGTTTCCGGGCACGCTTTCACCGGACCCGAACTGTGCCCACCTGATATTGGGTATAGCCAGGTTCAGGTCGTTCGAATACTGGTTACCCATGAAGCCTATGCTGTGCAAGGCAGGATACTTGGCCGGGAGGTTCGTAGTACCGATCTGGTCTTTGATCAGACGGGGTGCATATGTCCAGGACTGGTTGCTGAAGAACGTTCCGAAATCCAGACACTGGATATAGGGGAAATCCCAGGTACCAAAATTCACATTCGCAGGGATCGTGTTATCGGCACCGCTTCTCAGCGAGAGCCGGATCAGGTTAGGCAGTACCTCCGGCATGTTCTTAATACCGGACAGGGTATTAAAAGAGGCCGACTGTGTACTGGTAAACTCCAGCGACCGGGTCTTCTTAGGCAGGAACCCTCTCAGGTTGCTCACATAAGTGTACAGCGGTGTACCATCCCTGTTGTCGGTATCCAGAAGATAATCCGAATCCATATTGAACATCACCGAAACTACCCTGTGACTGGCATCCGTATACGTGTGCTGGTAGCTTTCAGAGTAATTCTGGATCTGGAAGGTGCGGTCAAACTTGCCCGTACCGGTAATGTATAATCCAATAGGCACATTAGGCGCATTGGTCCGGTAAAGCAGCGTATTCGCAGGTAACGTGGCTCCATGCTTCGTAAAGATCACGGTACCGTCGCCAAAATCGATATAACCATTTTCCGGTGCGGATATGGAGTCCAGCACAGTAGAGCCTGAGAAATCGAACTGGAAGGCATGCATAGCCCTTAAGTCGGTAATGGTGTGTGCAGGGTCGCCCAACAGATTGAAGTTCGTCTCGCCACTGGTGGTAAATATTTTGGCGAAGCCAATGTTAGCGGCGGCATTGTTCCAGAGTTGTGCGTATTTCTCTTTGCTGTCTGCCATACCGATATACTTGCCATTGCGATCGAACACGCCGGCCGGGTAACCGGCAACGTTATTACCGCTAAAATCTTTCAGCAATACAGACCTTCCACAATCACTAAAAGCCTCCTCTGCCAAATCGCTAAGCTCATAACGGGCTACCCAATAGAAATCATCCAGGTCTGCCATCTTATAGTCGCAGGTAAGGGTAAGGTCCATCGAGATAGGAACGCCATTATTGCCTACCGTGATATATTGTGAAGACAATAATTCAATGGGTACTCCTGCTGCGCCCTTCAGTTGAATATTATTGATACCCAGATCCGGCGCATTCACCACCATACTCAGGTTTGCCCTTTTCGGATTCATTCTCAGGTACCAACCGGTGATCTGGATTTTCTTGCCTTTACAGAAGTAAGGAAAGTCGTCGGGCCGCAATACCAGGTCCAGCTTAGCACCCTGGATACCCTGGTCTTTCGCATTCTGGTAGGCAAACCATTCGTTGCTGTATTCGTGTTTCAGGCTGAAATACCGGAACAGCACTTTATTCTTCAACGTTTCAAATATACGCTGCAAGTAATCGGTGGCAGGTGCTTTCAGGCTACCATCGGCTTTAGCGGTGTACTTAATATGGAAGATCACATCACTGATCTTTTCATAGTCGAACTGCCTGAATTTACTAGGGAAGCTCAATCGCCATCTACTGATTGCTCCCGTACCTTCGAAAGGCAGGTAGCGTTCGTCCCTGAAGTTAAGTTCAAAAACGCCGCTGTCGTTCTGCGCCGTGCTGGTAGCAATAGCTGTTTTAATATAAGAATAAACGAAACGTTTGTCAGTACCTGGCCCCGGATTGGGATTAGGGTTAGGATTAGAATCAGAATCAAGATCATCCCATGGATCCTGGTATTCAGCATAAGCACCATTAGGGCCTGTACCGTTCTTCAGCGTATCCTTCCGGTACTTACTGTTCAACTGGGTCAACTCACAATTGATCGTGGTGTAGGGTCCTGCAATACAGGGGATCGAAATACTCACAGATTTAATACGCCTTAAATAATGGCCGGCATAATCCAGATCAAAGAGTGCTTCGGGAAGCTCCAACTCACAGGTTCCTTTTTCCTTCAGGTCAAGCAGCTTCTCCGGGCTGAATAACGCAAGGGAGATATTTTTGGTAAGCTCTAACTCCCGTTTGTTTTCCTCCATATAAGTCGCTTCCATTTTCCGGAGGTCGAACTGCAGCTTTTCCCCGCTCATCAGGCCTTTACGCAGGCTGTCCCAATAACCGAATTTAATAAAACCGGTAGAAGGGTAATATGCTTTCGGTAATTCGTAGGTATAGCACAATTCCGTACGTTTGGCCATATCATAAGCCAACTGGTAGGTCTGGAAATAGGTGGCAGAGATCTGAGCGATCATCCAGTTGTACAATTCGACATTGGAAAATTTGCTGCGCATGTAAGCGTCTACTTCCCTGGTATTATCGATCTGCAGCTCGTGGTTGGCCAGTTCCTTATTGGCTATATTCAAGCGTATCTCGGCTCCCAATATCTGCTGATCCAACTGTTGCAGCTCCTTGGAAGCGGTATTGGCCTGGAATACCCAGTCATCCCTTCTCCGTTCGTATCCGCCGGTGGTTACCGCCATCGAACCTTTAATGTTGTCTATGCCTACTTTAATGCCTATCGCAGAACTGGCCGCACGCATCACATTCGCCAGTTGCAAACCACCAAAGCTCACACCGGAGGCCATCAACTGCGCATGCGCCGTAGGTATCATGGACATAATACCAGCTGTTGTTTCCAGCACGCCCTGGGCAATACCCCAGTCTTTGGCGCTTCCCAGGCGGCTCAGGTGCTCTTCTTCGTTCGAGTTCTTGAATGGCCTGGTGGTATAATAGGTTAACCGGATCTGTGTATTTTCCCGGGTCCTTCTCAGGGCTTCCAAAGCGGTGCTGGCATCGTTCACCTGCAGCTCTTTTACAAACTTCACTCGTTCCAGCAATTGTATTTCATGCGTAGAACGCAGCAAAGCCAAGGCTTCCCCGTCTTTCTTCTCTATGGCGGACAAGAGGGCGCTGCCTAGTCCTTTCACATCGGCCACCAGTTCATTGGCCTTCTGCAGCATATAGGTGAACCGGTAATTGGGTGCATTAACCCCATTCTCATTATCCAGGACGGTATTGATGTTCACACCCATGGCTGTAGCCCTTACCAGCAAAGCAGGGTCAATAGGCGGCTCGTACAAAGGCAACTGCCGTACTGTTCCGTCGATGTTCATACAGTTACGGATCTTAAACAGGCGGTCTGCGATCGTATCCCAGTAAGCGAGAAGCTTATCGTTCGGCGGCAGGCAGAAATACAAAGTGTATAGGGCCATGCCATCCCTTCCGTCTTTACCCGGCCCCTTATAACCACCACCAGAAGCGGCATTGGGCGTATAAAACGACTCAATAGCCACCATAGCATTGGAAAAGGCATCAAGCGGTCCCTTCTCCAACAACTCGAAGAAGGTCTTAATATCTTTCTTCACTCTTGGCGGTATCTTCATCGGACGGTCGCCAAGGATATTGGCTGCCAGGATGTACAGTTGGGTTGCTTCATTGATGGATTCGATGGTATCCCTGCGGAACAACTGATCGGCCCAGGCAATGAGGTTGTCCAGGTATTTCATCAACACGTTTTTCATATAGGCAAGGATACGCATACGGGCAATGATGTGCGGGTTGAAAGGGTTCTGTTCCCACTTGCGTACCTGTGCCACTGCCGCACTCACATTGTTGTTGATTGCTATAATGAGCTGGCTCAGGGTTTGCGCCGGTGTAGCTGATTCCACATAGAACGGATAGAACTTCCAGAAGCGCTGGTTGGTCGCATTCGGGTTGCCGTTCATATCCGTATTGCTGGTCGGGTTGAAGATATAGTGGTACCATTTCTGGGCCTCTTCAAACTGCTGGTTATTGCTAAGGCCTTGCGCGATCAGCATGGGTGCATGGAAGAACAGCTCCCAGTTGTATATGCTGTATGGGTCCGAGAAGTCGAACTGCATCGTATCTTTCGGATAGCTGGCATTCACCAGGGCTGTAGGCTGGTAGTTCGTACCGAATTGAATCGTATCAGGCCGGGACTGGTTGCCAATAGTCAGCATAGCAGGTATACCTCCTTTGTTCAGGGCCGAGATCAGTGTGGGCACCTGTGCATGGTAGAAGGTATAGAAGCGGTAATTATCGGTACTGTAAGTATTCGTTACAGGAGATAAGTACAGGGCTCCCTGCTTTGCATTGTTGTATTGCTTAATATCCAGGTTATAACCTTTGAAGGCGTAGTCAATACCTTTGGCGAGGCTTACCCGCTCTGGTTTCAGGATAGCGGTATTCTTAACGGCTACCTGGGCCGTTGACGCCTTCTGGATAAAGAAGGTATGACGGTCATCTTCAAAGAAGAAATCGTTGCTCAAAGGATTGAAGCCACCGATACCGGATACTGCGTTCTTGGCCGTAAGCCTGAACCTGCCCCATGGTGTGTTGTTCAGCATCGTCTGGCTGGAAGACCTTAGCTTCATGTTCAGGTTCTGGAAATAATAATCCACGGAGTAAGCATAATACCCGTCTCTTGCTGCACCATAACTGTCCAGTTTCAACTTGCCATCCTGGGTAGGATCTTCCTCAAATTTCATTTTATTGAAACGGGTGCCGGCAGGTGCTGCAATCTGGTGACCGGCGTCGCTGTCGCGCACCACATAGGCATCGCGGCTGTTGCCACCTTTCCATACAAAGCAATGTAAACCCACACCACACTCGTTAAGTCCGCCGGGGAATACCAGGTTGAAGGTAATGCTGTCGTTGTCGATATTCAGATCGCTGAAAGGAGCGAAAAGGTATATACGGTTTTTAAACAGCTCATCTATCTTAACTTCTCCTCTTTTGGTCAGCACCTGTAATACGGACTGTGCATAGCTGGTATTGTTATAAGACTGACGTGCGGCATTATTGATCTGCACCTTGCTCATATCAATATTCATCACGTCCCTGCACATATCCGACTTCTGCCATTTGCTGTCCAGGTAAGAGGTCCAGTTCAGCGTAATGTCCCATTGGTTATAACGGTCGTTTCCTTTGTCTTCCATCAGGCGACCGGACCCGCCGTTAGTGCCCCTGTAATTGAGCATATCGATCCAGCTATTGGGCTTGTAGAAGCCACGCTGATCATCAGCAAGTTCTTCCTGGAGCTTGCCATCCGCAGGACGTTTGCTCTGGAAGCTGAGCCAGAACAGGTACAGCCTGTCGTTCTTCATCACGGGCACCACATGGTCGCTCTTGATGTCTACATTGATCCTTTCCCAGGGCGACCATTCGTTATCCTGCAGCCTGCGGTAATAGTAGCGCTGCGGATACACATCGGTACGGGAGAATACATGGACGATATCTCTTCCCGGCGATACTTCGTGGTAAGCAGTAACGGGCTCCAGCCTGGCTACTTCATCCAGCCCTTCCAGATAGCTGCGGTAAGCCGCTTCTACCCTGGCCCCGGTTATTTCGTCCTGCAGCAATTGTGTTTCCAGGTCTTTAAAGAGCTGCGTTTTATTATCCCTCAGCTCCGGTTCGATCCAGTTTTCGGGATAGAGGAAAACCTTACGGTTGGCTTCCCATACGCGGTACCATTTACGCCAGGTATGCCATTGCTGCAGCAATGCTTCGCTCATGGTAATAAGTGCGCCGTTGCCACCACCTACACGTTCGAGGCTCAGCACGATACGGTCGATAAAGAGCTGCAGCGAACTGATACCTTGCTTGATACGGGAAGTTTTCATACAAGGCTGCATTTCCACATCGATCAGAAGGAAGGCGAACAAAGCATTTTCGTTTTTCAATTCACCGGTATTGCCCGTAACCATGCCAGGATTGGCAAGGATGTAAGCCACCAGTGCTTTGCGTTGCTTCTCGCGCAATTGATCCTGCAGAGGCTTTGCGATCTTCAGCCAGGCATCGTCGTTGTATTTGGCTTTAGCCGCCTTCCTGATCAACTGCGACTGGGGTACGGTAATTACAGGCCTTAAAGCGTTGAACGTATTGATAACGTTGACACCGGTACGATAGGAGGCATCCATAATACTTTTCAACTGCAGGAGCAGGCTTGCAGACTTGTAATCGTTGCTGGCCGGTGTTCCCGGTTGGTAACTGTATTTCAGGATACCGGTATTCAAAGCCAAACTATCGCCGAGTAAATATTCCAGGTCGATACGGTTCCACTGGCTGAGTTTTTGCACCAGGGTAAGCCAATCGTCCTTGCCTACCGAATAGCCATCGGCATTCTGTCCGACACTGTATAAAAGCACATCGGTAAACTCCGTCCTTTTCAGGTTAAAGGAGTCCCTTACTTTGATCCAGTCCTTTAGTAAAAAGAGGCTATTGGTCAGGGCCTGCGATCCCAATCCGGCAGCAGTCGGAAGGGCGCTAAGGTCTAATACATTCAACGCTGTATGCTTTTCCTGGAGTACGGCAACTTCCTCCGGCGATAAACGCAAACGCGAAACGATAAGAGCAATTTTGCCCAGTTGATAATAGGCTTTGTACAAATCACCAAAAGGAAGCCCGGGGATACCATTTGTTGGGGTAATACCGGCAGTCGATTGGATGAAATCCGCAGCGGTCAGCTTTTCCAGGATCGGTTGGGAAGCAGTACCTGCCTTAACCACCTCTTTGAGCAGGTAAGCCGAAAGCTGGGTATTGATACCGAATGCAGCAGCGAATAATTCTATTACTACATGTTGCAGCAGATCTGCATTGGCCGTGGAGTTGGTCGTATCGTACTGGTTCAGCAATTCCAGGCGCAGATTTTCGTAAAAAGGCCTGATGATATCATTGGCCGGTTTAAGAATACTGTTATTGTCTTCGTGACACAGCAGGTAGCTCAGCTCGTCGGTACTGAACACCTGGTCTTTCTGCTGCCTTACCTGTGCAAAGAAAGCCGCCAGGCCATCGATATCGGCCGGCGTTCCGATTCCGAAAGTGTACTGCCATAAGGTAATGCTGTGCTGGAACTCCTTAAAGGAAATAAAGCCCAGTCCCCTGCTGATCAGGAAAAATTTGTAGATATAGCTCAAGGCCTCCAGGCTAGTTGCCGAAGAACCGTCGCCTACGAAGAAGGCCAGCTCGTCTTCCTTGATATTAAAGGCGGCCATGATCGTACCTGAATTCTGAGCATAGCTTCCCACGATGACCCCAAGTTCTTTAAAATTGGGATCCGGTGGATTCAGGATCGCCTTATTCCGGAATAAGGTATCGTACAGGGACGGTAACGGGTCCTGGGTATCGCTATCAAAGTTGGTGTAGTTACGGATACTGATCGTACTCCAGAATACGCATACTTTTTCCGGGGGCAGGCTAAACTGCTCACACCATAGATATGCTTTACCCACCTGCCTGAACACATCGGGAGTAATATCATTAGTCCCCAGCGAGGTCAGTACGATATCCAATTGGTAAATACTCCAGCCCGTAGCCCTTTGCAGGCGCACAAAGCGATGCAGCTTGTCGAACAGGGCTATCTTCTCGGGAGTACCACTAGATGGCGACGAAAGCGGCAACCTGAGTTCCAGCATCAGTTCATCTACATGGCAGGTATCCTGCGGTTTACCGGGTTTGGCGACAACGGCAAAAGGCCGTTGTGCCGGCGTACCAGTCTCTTTGTTCAGGAAATCGGTCTCCAGCAACTGGAGTAATTCCTTATAGGTAATGTTACAGCGCTTCAGCAATCCTTCCAGATCATTACAGAGCACATCGTACCAGGCTGTTGTTGGTTCCAAGCCGTAATATTGAGCGGCATCATTGCCCACATTTTTAGTGATAATATCTGCGGCTACACGGGATACGCCAAGTCTTTCGGCTACAATATTGTAATCGCTTATCAGGTCGAAATCGAATAGCAAGAGGTAATTCTTAGGCTTGTAGCTATCCATCAGGTCGTGCCGGCTAAAACCAAGATGCTTGAAATAGATCCTGCTTTCTTCCAGGGCAAGGTCAAATGGCAGGATATTGGGGTACACCGCCGTCTTCAAACGATCGTCATATACTTTGGTATAATCTCTATATTCTTTATAGACACCGACCGCATATTTATAAGTATGCTCGGGATAGGCTTCCAGTTCTTTAGCCGTTCCGCTGGTCTGGAATGAAAGCGGTACAAACATGCCCTTATCAGGACCAGGCGTAGCCGAAATATTCCTGAGTATTATCAGTTCCAGCAATTCATTCACCAGGTCAATATAGGGAAGCGGCGTGTTCGAGTTTTTACAGCTCAGGTCGATATGGATCAGATCGGGCCGGCGGCGGATTGTTAATTCCTCATAAGCCGCGGTAGAACTGAAACGGGTTTTGAGGAAATTCAGGATATCGGTAAAATAAGCTGCAGGGCTGTACATCGAGGTACAGTCGGAACAGGCGCAAAAGTCCATATTTCCAAAAAGCGTCTTCAGGTCGGGTGTAGTAGACTTGGAGGGAGGCGAAGTCTGCTTATTATCAATGAACCAGATGTCGCGGTTAAAATCCATGGTCACTTTATCCACATAGCTTCCCGGCATAACCTGCAGGTACGATTGTTTCAAAAGCATATCGGTATGCACCGCTTTGGTGTACAACTGGGCGGTAAGGGTATCGCTTTTCAAAAGAGCGGAATACTGCTTTACGAAATCTACCTCCTGCATCGCAGCGATCTGCGAAGAAGAGCGGATCCCATCTTTCATCAGCTGCACCACCACATCGGGCTTACCACCCAATAAACGGGTAAGGTTCTGCAGGGGAAGCAGGTCCTTCTTCAAAGCTTCGGTACTGCTCTCGGGCAATGCGTTCCAGGCATTGTCCACCCGCAGATCGTAGTCGCTGTTGGCCTGCAAAAAGCTGATAACTTCCTGCGGGCGACTGAAACATTTGGCAAATTTCTCATCTGCTATCAGTCTTTTCCGGGCGGTAACGGTTGCAAAAAGATCGGTTGTCAGGTCATTGAGTTTGGCTGCATAAGCTTCTTTAACCGCCCTATTACCCACATCTGTTATCTCTCCCCTGATACTGATGGGAATACAAAGCTTCTTATTGGCCTGGCATACTGCATCTATATAATTGTACCACTGGGTTTCATTCATGTCGGTAAGCACCTCGCCTACCTTTCCTTCGGCCACTGTATTGAGCAAAGCCGTGGTCATTTCGGGCTGCATACCGGTAATGCCCAGCAATTGTATCCCGCGTTGCAGACGGGATGTGCTCTCGGCACCCAGATCTCTTTTTACATTAGCCCAGAATGTATCCAAAGGCAGCTCGCTTTGCTCCAGGTTCATTTTGAGGAACAGGTTGACTTTGACGGTATCTCCCAATACCGCCTGTAACAAGCGGCCCAATGAATCGCCGTCTTCCGTCTCATCAGCAGACACGATCCCCACCTTGCTTGCGCTGAGCTTGTCTGCCGTCTCGTTCGCATCGCCTATACCACGGCCGATAATGAGATTGGCTTCTGCTGTCGCCAGTATACCGATAATTGTCTCCTCATCCAAAGCACTTAACCCTTCCAGGCTGTTGTTCTCCTGCGATCGCACCAATGCATAGGCATGCTGCAAAGGAATACCCGCCGCATTGCCGATCATAGAGGCATCGACCGCATTCAACACGCTGCTGCCTTGCAGGCCCGACGAACTGATCACGGCATCCAGTTCGGCAAGCGGTCCCTCTTTGGTAATGGTATAAAAGGAAGCAGGATCCAGGCTGGTCAATCGCTGGATGCGCCCCGCAACATAATCGTAATTCGGAAGGAAAGACGGGAAATCATCCCGCTTACCGATATGCAGATCTTGTTCCAGCCTGGTTTCCGTCACTTGTATATAATCCGAAGTTGCGATCACCTTACCGGCAAACATTATATCAATGAGGATATTGGGAATAGCCGATATGGGAGGACTATAAGAAGATGCCGGGTACAAAAGCCGGTAGGGAATTTTCAATTCGTATTTCCCATCGGGGTCAAGGGTCGTTTTTACCAATTCGCTATCGGTCCAGCGTTGGTTCCCGGTCTGTGTCCTTGCAAGACCGAAAAGGGCTTTCCTCGCGGTAACGATCACTTGTGCCTTGTCGACAGGGATAGCCGGTATCGATTCGGCACCTAGTGTTACCTGCCCCCTGATGACGGTATAATTGACCGTTTCGTCCAGCCTGGAATCGTCGATGGCCTTCACATCATAGTTATTCACATCCAGGCTAATATGCAGCGCCGTGTTGCTCATAGGCACTGCAGCCTGCTGCAGCAATTGTGTGCCTTTGTAAATACTATAGGTAATAGAGGTCCCTGCTTCTACAGCAGTAATAGGGAACAGCTCAAATAAACCTCCGGCATCTATAACTGCCGCGCCCAGCCAGGTCTTACCATTGGGAGCAGAAGCGGAGGTGTAAGTAAATTCGATTGTTAATCCCAATGGGGATAAGGATGTCTGGGGAAATGGTATGCGCACATCTCCGAAGATCCTGGGTAATGTTGCCATTCTTCTTTGTTTTTAGGGTGAATAGAATTTAATTTTTCAGGAAATAGTAAACAATAGTAGTTCGTTTCCCCGGCGGGGGAAATAAGGTTACGCCATCATACTTCAGTACTGGGTAAAGGTGTGTGCGATAAAATTATCGTTCGGGGTTGCTGTACTTTTTTTCTATGCTTAAAACCGTTTTCTCTTCGTCAGTAAATAAAATAATCATCAGGACCTATCTGCTATTCACTATCAGTACATCGATACACAAAAGTAAGCTCGCGGGTACGCCACTATACGGCGTTTATCAGGAAAATATATTTTTTGGGTGAGCCTGTACTGGCCCCAAGTGGTTGTTTTTTCTACAACATAAAAATATTAACCTTTTTCTTTTTTAAAAAATATATTAAAACAATATGTTTTAAATCTTAAAAAATAAGCACAAAGCTTTTTTCCCGATCGCTGTCGATACATCTATGTTTTTGCTATTTTTTTTGGAGATTGTCAACGGCGAAGGAGCTGTATAGGCAAGACACAATCTCGCCATGTAAACTACTCAGGACTGTGTCACCTGAGCATTAATAACTAATACATTTCATGCAATCATGAAGCATGCTACCGCTTCAACTACACGGAGCTTAAAGCTAAAGTATAATCCCGCTGATTTCGCCTAACGCGCTTCTTTTCTGACGATGGCGTAAATAAATCAAGTTAGTTGTCAACTTATTTCAGGACGGGACAGGAGCATAAATAAAGCCTGCCGCAAATGCGGCAGGCTTTATTTATGTAGTCGAAGTTATAGTAGTTCGCTTAGCGACTCAACATTACTTTTTTCGAAGTGCTGGTCGTTCCATTGCTTATAGCTACCAGGTAAGCACCATTGGCATAAGTACTCATATCGAAAGTATATTCACCGGAGTGTACTGCACTCAACTTATAGGTGGCTTTGCGTGCACCTGTGATGTCGTAGATCGTTACATCGAGGTCGGTAGCTTTATCCAGGTTAATCCTCATGCGCAAAGTACCGTTCACTACAGGGTTAGGGAATACGCTTATGGAATTGTCCAGTTCCGAATTTCTGTTGGTAATACCGGTAGTAGGTGCATTACAGGTTGCAGATGCAGCCAGACTGTTGGTGGTTATAGCGCCGGTATTGGTAGGATCAAGCCAGTTTTTCAATTGTGCGTTCAAAGCACCGTTGCCTTCGGGGTATTCCCAGTTGCGGCTTATCTTACTGTACACCGCATCTTTGCCGAAAATGGCCTGATCGCCTAAAGAATTAGTATCTGCATTACAGCCTTGCTGATCGCTACCGCCACTGAGGTCGCCTACGATACGGCCGTTTACATCAAACAACGCGCTGCCGGAAGAACCGCCTTCGTTACCGCCGGTGGTAAAGTTTACCGACCAGTGTGTACCTTGAACATTCCATTGGTTAAAGGTACCATTAGGAGCAATGTTATTGGTAACGGCCAGTTTCTTCATATCACCGGCTGGGTGGTGAAAATTAATGTAGAGACTGTTGGATGGTAAGGAGGTAGCCCTATTCCAGCCTGCAAAGTAAGCGCCAAAAGAAGCCGGCACTTTGGAATTCAGTTTCAACAGCAGGAAGTCGCCATAGATATAGGGTACGTTATGGTTATAATCGGCCCTGGCAACAAAACTCGCTCCGGCCAGGGTTTGGTTATTGGGTGCAGTACCAACGCCGGCGCAATCAGGTGCTTCAAAGTTGAAATAGAATAACCATTGCGCAAAAGTAATGTCAGTTTTATTGTTGTTCTCTTCGCAGTGGGTAGCGGTCAACACATACGGGGTACAATCGCCCTTTGTATTATTAACCAGGGTACCGGTACAAAACCCGATATAATTATTGCCCATTGGCATAATGATACGCATGGTTGCTTTACGCTGCTCGGGGTAGTTCTGACCTGCAGGACAAACAGCATTGATCTCGCATACGGAAGAGTTACCGGCAATAGGATCGCCTGTAGGCTTGGCTGCCGTACCGTTATCGTCGTTGCCGCCAAATAGCGAAAGCCCGCTGGAAGCACGATACATCACACCGGCTTTATTGATGTGCAGTTTGATGGCCGAAACATCTACACCGGATTCGATATCCAATTCAAGATTGACAATACCGCCTTGTATTTCCTGGGTAACAAATAATCCTTCAGGAGTATTGTTGTTGTCGGTAAAGGCACCCAGGATTTGTTTGTTATTGGCATTACTCAGGAAAAATTTCACGCCTTTAGGCAGCGCAAACTGATCGTAATAAAAAAGCAGGGAAGGTACATCGCCCATATTCATTTGCGCACGCCATACTTTACGTCCGTCGGCGAGCGTTACCATCGTACCGGATTGCGGGAAAGAAATATCTGTTCCCACTAGGATACCCGCATGATAAGGTTTAAGACTTGATCTTGAAATTTTCTCATCTTCAAGCATCATTTGCTTCAGGTCCGGCGTTTTGTAAAATACCGGTGAAAAGTATTGGTTGGAAACAGCTACTTCACTCGAAGTAAGGCTTAGCGGTAATCCGCCAAAGCTAATCTGGGCACTGGAAAGGTAAGAACAACTCGTCAACAGCGTCAATGCCAAAAGCGTTTTCTTCATTAAGATTAAATTTGAAAAAGGAATGAAGTGAAATAAAAATCAATTTCAAAACTACCCATTATTCATATAATAATCTTGTTGCTACATTTGTTTCACAATTCTTTTACTAAACGATTTAGGCCCTGTTTTTGTTAGTCCTTATATTTGAATAGGTTAGCCAGTAATATTTATTCGCATTCATTATTTAGTTGATTGCTCCTTACGCTTTTACAACTGGTATTTTCCTTTAAAACGAACCTACTTATGCGCTCCTATATATCAGGATTACTTTTTGTGTTGCTTGCCCTGCCTGCCCTGGCACAGAACCCGGAACGAAGTGTGGTCAAAATTTCGGTAACCAAACAGGAATACGATTATAACCAGCCCTGGCAGAAATCAAAGCAATCCAAATCGTCGGGCTCCGGCTGTATTATTGAAGGAAACAGGATACTTACCTGCGCCCATGTGGTGGAATTCGGAGAATTTATCGAAGTAAAGAAAACAAAGGACTCCAGGCGTTATACTGCTTCCATCGCTTTTATGGCGCCGGAATACGACCTGGCAGTACTCCAGGTAGATGATCCTTCGTTTTTTAATAAATCAAAACCTTTAGCCATCGGCGATTTGCCCAATGTAGGCAATAAGGTAGCGGTATATGGTTTTCCTACCGGCGGCAACGATATCAGCGTTACCTCCGGCATTGTATCACGGATTGAGAATATCGATTACAACTACGACAATTATAACGACCTGGGCATACAGATAGATGCGGCTATCAATCCCGGCAACAGCGGGGGGCCGGTTATCATGGATACCACACTGGCGGGTGTCGCTTTCCAGGGCAAGACCTCCAGCCAGAATATTGGTTACATGATCCCTACCACGGTCATCCGCTCTTTTCTAAGGGATATAGCCGATAGTGTGTACGAAGGCCCTGTGCCGGTATTGCTGCAATGGCAGAATATGGAAAACACCTCTTTGCGCAGCTGCTATGGTATGAGCGATACGGCTACCGGCGTCCTCATCAATAAAGTACATTTCTGTTCGGCACTGGCGGGGGCTGTAGAGCCCGATGATGTATTGTTGGGCGTCGATAACATGGATATACAAAACGACGGGTCGGTCTATATCACCAGCGATGTGAAAACTACTTTTGAAACGATTATCAAAAATAAAAATACCGGCGATACGGTATCGCTTCACCTGTTGCGGCAAGGGCTGGATACCGTAATCCGCCAGTCTCTGGAATATACCCGTTCCAAAGAGTTGCTCGTAGGCAAGGTAGAGCTTTCGCCCAAGTATTATATACAGGACGGCTTTGTGTTTACAACGCCTTCCTATTATTATTTCCAGGACGAATCGTACTGGCAGTATTATTATCCGCAGCTCAGCTATTACTATTATGCCAAAGTGCTTAATAATCCCGAGATGGAAGAGGTAGTGATCATTTCCTCTGTATTGCCCGACAAATCCAATGTAGGCTATCATGATGTGAGCAATAAGATCGTGCGCAGCATCAATGGCTATGATATCCGCAATTTCAACGACCTGGTAAGGGCTTTCGAACGGCCTTCCGATTACTATACCATTACTGATAGTGAGGGGAATAAATATGTGCTTGATGCTGTCCACCTGGAAGAGAACAACCAGGAGATCTTCCGCAAATATGGCATTACCCAACAAATGAGAAATTAAAAGTAGTGTTGCAGAAGCCTGAAGAGAACGTTGCAGCAATTAAAAAACCCCGTTAAAGCGTTAAGCAGTGGTTAATGGTTTAACAGTTCTTTGGTAACCAAATCCGCATAGAGCCTGTTATTTTGTTGTAGTACGAAAGCAACACGCTTTTGTTCTTTAGACAAAGTAACCCCGGTACGGCCGGAAAAATTCTTAACTATAATTACTCATTAAAATCGCCTGCAAGTATCCTGTTTGTTACTTTTAAGGACCCGCTTCAGGCACAAATCTAGGTATTATGAAAAAAGCATTTTTGTCAATGGCTCTATTGGGCCTGGTAGCCGTAGGAACTGTTAATGCACAGGATCAGGATAAGAAGAAAGACAAAGAAAAGAAAGAGCAGCCTTCTGACATGAAAAAAGATGAAGTGAAGCAGGAAGATCCCAACACCAAACAACAACAGTTGAGCAACGATGAGCAACAAAAGCTGAAAGACGATCAGCAAAAACAATATGATCCGAACCAGCAGCCTGCCCAGCAGCCGCAACCCAATGAGCCTAAAAAAGATACGACTACGCCTCAATAAGTAGTTTGTCTTCTTTTACGAACAGCCGGTTGATACCGGTTGCATAAAAGCCTCCCGTACCTCGTGTGCGGGAGGTTTTTGCATAAGAGATTCCGGCATAACCATGTGTTTTGTATTTTCACCGATCAATACGGGATCATACATGACAAAATTCTACCTTTTACTTTTATCCTTACTGACTTGCCTGGATGTGGCTTACAGCCAGGGCTACGCTACACCGGAGAACGAACTGTACTGGAAAAACAGGAAACCCCATGCTGCTTACTGGCAGCAGGACGTAGCGTATACCATAGATGCCCGTATCGATGAAACCAGCAACCAGATCAATGCATCGGAACAGCTTGTCTATACCAATAACTCGCCCGATACCCTGCGCTATGTTTTCTTCCACCTGTTCCAGAATGCTTTTATCAAAGGCTCATATACCCATCAGCTGGAAGCTGCCAATAACACCAAACCCCGTCTTGGAAAATACGAAGCCCAGGGATTGGGTATTACCCTTGAAGGGCTACAGGCCGATGGTACGCCCGTAAAGACGGAGATGGACAATACGATCCTTAAAGTACACCTGCCCCAACCTTTGTTGCCGGGGAGCAAGGTAACTTTTTCTATGAAGTTCAATACTTACTTCGACAGGGGCAGCACCCGCCGCCGCATGCAGATGTACGATGCCTGGGGTTTTATGCACTACAACGGCTGCCAATGGTTTCCCAAGATATGTGTGTACGACGCCAAGTTCGGATGGGATACCCAACAGCACCTGGGCAAAGAGTTCTATGGCGACTTCGGCAGCTATAAAGTGAGCCTTGATTTTGCGGCCAACTATGTAGTAGAGGCTACAGGCGCTTTGCAGAACAGGGAGGAAGTGCTGCCCCCGGCGCTGCGCGACAAACTGGATCTCAAAAATTTTGCCAACAAGCCCTGGAACGAAAAGCCTTCTACTATTATCCCCTACAAAAAGGGTGAGCGGAAGACATGGATCTATTATGGCGAAAATATACATGACTTTGCCTTCACTGCCGACCCGAGCTATCGGTTGGGCACAGCCTATTGGAACGGGATCGAATGCGTTGCCATTGCCCAGGAACCACATGCCTCAGGCTGGCAAAATGGCGCCGACCTGGTGGCACAGATCATCAAAACCTTTTCCGAGAACTATGGCTTGTATCATTATCCCAAAATGGTGGCTGCCGATGCCAACGATGGCATGGAATATCCGATGATCACCATGGACGGCGGCAGGGAACCCGGGTACCGCGGGCTATTGGTGCATGAGATCGCACACAACTGGTTCTATGGTATGGTGGGCAGCAACGAAACCTACAGGGCAGCCCTGGACGAAGGTTTTACCCAATTCCTTACTGCCGACGGGCTGATCCGTATCGATGGGGAAGTATTTAAAGAAGACCCGCCCAAAGGCTGGAAGAAAAAATTCTATGAACCCCGCCTGGCTAAAGATGTAAGGGTCTTCAATGTGTATATCAACGATGCGGCAACCGGCAACGACCACCAGCTCAATACCCACTCCGATGATTTCAGCAGTGCCCTGGGGCATGGCGGCGGGTACAGGCTGGTGTACTACAAAACGGCAACCATGTTGTACAACCTGCAATATGTGCTGGGCGATTCCCTTTTCCAGCAGGCCATGAAACATTATGTGCGCCAATGGAAATTTGCACATCCATATTTCGAAGACTTCAGGAGCTCGATTATCCAGTACACGAAAGTCGATCTCAACTGGTTTTTTGATCAATGGCTGGAAACGACCAAGAACATTGATTATAGTATCGCAGGCATTAAAAAGGTAAAAGGGACCGACAGCTTTGATATAAAGTTCAAAAGAAAGGGCGAGATGCAGATGCCGATAGACTTTACGATCACTACCAGGCAAGGCAACCAGCAAAGCTATACCATACCCAATACCTGGTTTGCCAAAGAGAGCAAAGCAATGGTGTTGCCACGCTGGATCGGCTGGGGCAAACTGAATGAACGTTATAGGGCAAGGGTTGCCGTACCCGAAGGCGTAAAACTAGTCACTATAGATACCAGCCACCGGCTTGCCGACAAAATGATGATCGACAACTACCGTGGCCGCAACCCGCTGCTCTGCGCGCCGCAGATCATTGTCAAGCCCGATGGCGGCATTACCCCGGCTACAGACTGGAAACATTACCGGCTCTACATCAGGCCCGACCTGTGGTACAATGCCATCGACGGTCTGAAAGCAGGCATTCACCTGGAAGGCGCCTACCTGGCCAATTTCATGAAGATAGATGCTTCGGGATGGTTCAATACCCAACTTGGCGAATGGGACCGGTACAAACATACACAAAACGAAACCGGCGCGCGCAAATGGTTCAACTATACGTTGAATCTCGAAACGCCCCTGAGCCTATCCCTGCCCCAGGTAACTACCTTTCTCAGCTCCCGCTTCCTCGATGGTTTATGGTTCCATAAAGCAGGCGCAAGCTGGCAGGTAGGCAATAACAACAGGATATCGGCCTGGGGACAAACCTTCCAGCGTAATAAAGGCTACACCGATTACCTTTTGTATCCTCAGGAATGGAGCAGCGACCAGGATCATATCAATACCTCGCTCAACCTGAGCTTCAGTCATAGCTATAATTATACCAAAGGCTGGGGTTATGTATCTTTGTCGGCCAGGGCGCCCTTCTTTTCCAATTATTTCAATTATAACTATGCGCAATTGGAGGCCATCAACAATCATGTGCTCCACCGTCTTATTATCCGTACCAGGATATTTGCCCGCTATGGCACAGGCAATACCATGCCATACGAAAGTGCCTTGTACCTGGCCGGGGCCAACCCCGAAGAGATGATGGACAACAAATATATACGCAGCATGGCTGTTGTCCCCAGCGACTGGACCGGTTACTCGCCCTACGAGACCAATCACTTCCAATATGGCGGCGGATTGAATATGCGCGGTTATGCCGGGTATTATGCCTTCGACAAAAGGGAGGGCACCGAATATGTTGCTTATAAAGGCAGAAGCGGTGCGGCCCTTAACGCCGAGATTGATTTTACGAATTATTTCCGGTGGCAACCTGCCTTTACCCGCAATTGGTTAAGTCTTAACCTATACGCTTTTGCCGATGCCGGCATTATGGAGCTCAGCAGCTTCTATACCAGCCCGGGTAATGAAGCTCTATACCAGGTTACCACGCCAGTCAATAAGGTATCGGATATCAGGGTCGATGCAGGTTTGGGAGCCGCAGTAACCATTAAAAAATGGGGGCCCTTCGAAAAAGCCAAACCGCTTACCCTCCGGTTCGACATGCCGTTTTTCCTGAACAGGCCACCCTATGGCGCTCCCCAGTATCTGGGCGCACGCTGGCTGATAGGGGTAAGCAGGGCTTTTTAATATGATAATTGCTCTTAACAATCCTTTTAACACCCCTGCCCACATCAAAAAAAATACTTTTTTATCTTTACCCCCATTAAAATTCGATCAACATAAAAAAAATCAACCATACACATGCGCGTTCTTTTTTCGATTGCCATTGGCGTCGGTACAGTACTGACTGCTCTTTCGGCCAATGCACAAACCCTGTTTACCTATGGCCCCAATGCGGTAAGCAAAGAAGAGTTTCTCAGGATTTATAAGAAGAATAATACCCAGAAGAAACCCGACTTCAGCGCCAAATCGGTAAATGAATACCTCGACCTTTATTCTTTGTTCCGGATGAAGGTAAAAGAAGCGGAAGTGGTACACTTGGATACGACCCAAGCCGTACGCAGCGAGCTCAACGACTACAAAGGACAACTGGCCCGTACCTACCTGTCCGACAAGCAGGTAACCAAAGACCTCGTGAAGCAGGCTTACGACAGGATGAAAGAAGAGGTTAAAGTAGCGCATATCCTGGTAGCGGTACGTCCTAACGAAGACACTGCCAAAGCCTATCATAAAATAGACAGTATTTACAAGGCGATCGTCGTGAACAAAGCGGACTTTGCCACAGTGGCCAAAGCTATGTCGGACGATAAAGGCTCCGGTGCCAATGGCGGCAATATCGGCTATATCACTTCACTGCAGGTAGTGTATCCATTCGAAAATGTGGCATACACTACGCCTGTGGGACAAGTGTCCAAACCTTTCCGCAGCCAGTTCGGCTTCCACATCCTTAAAGTGGAAGACAAAAGGAAAAACAGCGGCCAGGTACAGGTAGCCCAGATCATGATTGCTACCCCCAAATCCAAAGGCGAGCAAGGTGCTGCCGACGCCCAAAAGAAAATAGCAGAGATCCAGGCGCAGCTGAAAAGCGGCAAATCATTTGAAGAACTGGCAAAAGAATACTCCGACGATAAATTTTCCAAAGACAAAGGCGGCCTTATGGAACCCTTTGGCATAGGTAAACTGATGCCTGAGTTTGAAACGGCTGCTTTTGCCCTCAAAAAAACAGGCGACATTTCGGCCCCGGTACATACCGATTATGGTATCCACCTGATCAAGCTGATCAAGAAAACACCGCTTCAACCCTTCGACAGCATCCAGGACAATATTACCAGGCGTGTAGAAAACGACAGCAGGGCTGCCATAGCGAAAGAAGCTTATCAGCAAAAAGTAAAAAAAGAATTTGGCTTTAAAGCATATCCCGAAAACCTGGACAAGCTGATCAATACTTTCACTGCCGAAACCAGCAAAGGCAAAGAGTTCAAGGCCGAAGATTTCAAAACGGCAACAGCCACATTGTTCGAGCTGGGCGGTAAAAAATATTCCGAGTACGATTTCATGTCCTATGCTTCCGGCATTACCCGCGGCAGCCTTATGGGCAACCAGGCTACGGCTTTGCGCGACCTGTACAAGATGTATGAAAACAACACTGTAAGCGACCTTCAACAAGCCGAGCTGGAGAAAAGCAATGTGGAGTATAAGAACCTCGTAACCGAATACCGCGACGGTATCCTGCTGTTTGCCCTGATGGATAAAAATGTGTGGAGCAAAGCCTCCAAGGATACTACCGGCCTGGCCAACTTCTACAGCGGCCACCAGGACAAATACCAATGGCAACCGGGCTTTGAAGGTACCGTATACCAGGCCGCCAACGAAGCCGACCTTATCAAATTGCAGGCTGCACTGAATGCCGGCGAAGACGTAAACGAAGCATTGGGAAAAATCAATACTGCCGAAAGCCCATCCAAAATCTCGCAGCAAAGCGGCCGTTTTGAATTCTCCCGTTTCCCTGCCGACCAAAGCGCTTATACCGAAAACAAAGCAGGAAAGATCTTTAAAACAGAAGAAGGCTTGTTTACCATGGCAGTAGCCCATAAACTGCATTCTGCCGCCGAGAAAAAATCGCTCGATGAAGCGCGTGGCTTTGTAGTAGCCGATTACCAGGATTACCTGGAAAAGAGCTGGAACCAGGAACTGAAAACACGCTACCCTGTTAAGGTAGACGAAAAAGCGCTGAAAAGCATTATCAAATAATTGACGAGGGCTTTACAAATAATTAAGGCTGCATCCTGTGATGCAGCCTTAATTATTTGTAAACTTTACATGATCAAATCGTGAATCGCATTTTACTAAGCCAGAGCAGGATATTTTCGTAGATTATAGTCGCAACATGCAGGTAAAATCAATTGACATCGTAAAGGACATAAGTCCCGCTGATTTCCGCAACCAGTACCTTATTCCGGGCAAGCCCGTAATTATAGAGGACCTGTCCCGGCAGTGGCCTGCATATGAAAAATGGACCTGGGACTACTTTAAAGAGCTAGCCGGCGATGTAGAAGTCCCCGTCTACAACAATACCAGGGCCGGGGCCAAAGTACTGGTCAACGGCGGCGATGGCACCATGCGTTTCGGCGAGTACCTGGATATGATCAGCCAGGGCCCTTCCGAATGGCGCATCTTCCTCTTCAACCTGTTCAAACATGCCCCGGAGCTAAAGGAAGATTTTCACTTTCCGACCACTTATCTGAAAGGCTTTCTGAAAGCTTATCCTATGCTCTTTGTAGGTGGTGCAGGATCGATAGCGCACATGCATTACGACATCGATCTTGCCCATATTTTTCATACCCAGTTTATCGGCAGGAAACGCATACTGCTGCTGGAAAACAAACAGGCCAGTTACATTTACCGTATGCCCGGCACCGTGGAAAGTGCTGCCAGCTTTGTGAACTGGCAGGAAGGCCTGGACCTGGAACATTTCCCGGCGCTCCAATACGCCCGGGGTTATACCGCCGTACTGAACCATGGCGATACGCTCTTTATGCCCAGTGGTTACTGGCATCATATGGAATATCTCGAAAGCGGTTATGCTATGAGCCTGCGTGCCATGCCCGAAACATTAGGCGGAAAGCTCAACGGCTTATACCACCTTATTGGCCTGCGCAACTTCAACAATATGCTGATCAAGCTGCGGCCCGAATGGTGGTATCATTATAAACGCAGGGTGGCCAAAGCCAAGGCACAAGAGGTATTACAGAAGCTTACCTAGCAGCGCCGGCAAGCCTGCCAACGTTTGCAACAAACAATATCACACTACCCTTTTATGTAAAACGTCTCCTACCGGAATAGCAAGAGACGTTGTTATGGCATGGTGATCGTGCAATACAGAGGCTATTTTTTTACTAACCGGGACCGGAACAACTTTCCTTCCTCCCTTAGCTCCAGGATATAAATACCACTGGCCAGCCCGCTTATATCAAAAGTAAATTGTGTCCCTTCAAGTTCATCCTGCCGCAGTAGCTCCTGTCCCAGTATATTAACCAGGCGGCAATCGGCATGGCGCAGCGAACGACCAGCCACTAAAGACACCTGGTCCTTAGCCGGGTTGGGAATTATCCGGAATAGCCCTGGCTCCGCTATATCATCGATCGACAAACCCGCAACCTGCTGGCAGGCCGAGGTATCGCTGCAGTCCCCCTTGGTAATAATAACGGCATAGCTTCCATTCTGTGTAGCCGTGTAGCTTTGCTGCGTGGCTCCGGGCAATACGCTATGCCCATCACAATTGATCCATTGGTAGGAGGCACCCGACTGTGCAGCCGTAAGCGTAGCCCCGGCTTTAGTAACAGTACGGTCAAGGCTATTTAAAGTCAGGTTCAGGGTTACCACGCTGTCACAACCGGCAGCACTTGAAAATGTTTGCGTATAAGTACCACTTTGCAGGTAGGTAGTTCCATTCAAGCGGAAACTATCACAAGCCGCTGTCGCAAGCAGGGAAGAAAGCGGACTGCAATTTTTCAGCTTCAGTACAAAAACATTGTTCGACGCAGCATCGAGATTGAAGACTCCCGGTCCCGGATCGAAGTCTACGGTATCGCTGAACTCGCTGGCGATGTGAATGCTGTTGTCTACAGGGCTAAGCGCAATGTCTTCACCGTTGATCCCGATACTGTTCCCTTCGCCGCTTACAATTCCTGCCCATGCAAAACCACCTGCCTGGTCCAGCTTGGATATAAACAGGCCGCTGTTAGATGCAGGCGTAATCGTATACACACCCGTATCCGAAGGGTCGAAATCGGCCGGCCCACCAATGGTACCTATGGTGTACACATTACCATGGTTATCTGCCGCAATGCCATATCCCATATCAGCGGTGATACCGCCCATACCTTTTGCCCATACGAAATTGCCGCTGCTGTCCAGCTTGCACACAAACACATCCGCATCCCCCACCCCGGTTAAGGTAGAAACCAGGTTGGCCGTTCCTGCACCCGGATCAAAATCGGCGGTATCCGAAAAGCAGCCGGTAATATAAGTGTTGCCCAGGGTATCGGCAACCATCGAAGAAGGGTTGATGCTATTGCTGTAAATATTATCAGGTATGCCCGTTTTCCTGGCCCACACATAATTGCCTATAGCATCCAGTTTCGACACAAAGATATTGACCGTGCCCCAGCTATAAGGCCCGGGAGCACTGCTCATGTTCTGTATTGTGGTACCGGGATCAAAATCCGTTGTCCCCGAAAAAGCACCCATAGTATAAATATTACCATGCGCATCAGTGCTTATACTCTTTACACTTGTCTGTTCGGTCCCTCCCATTCTTTTAGCCCAGACATAGTCACCACTGTTATCCAACTCAACAATAAACATATCGCCCCAACTGCTCGAGGCCGTCAGGTTCGCAACACCGGTTCCGGGATCAAAGTCGGCAGTACCTTTGAAGTTACCAGCAACCAACACACCACCACCGTTGCTTATCGCGACACCTACACTCAAATCATTCAGGTTACCGCCCATTTGTCTGGCCCATTCAAAATTTCCGGCTGCATTGAGCTTAACGACAAAGACATTAGTCGTATAGGCATTGCCCGAAGTACTGAGGGTATAGACACTGCTTCCGGGATCAAAATCAATAGTACCGGCAGCACTGCCAAACGAGCCAAAATTACCGCTGATATAGATATTGCCCGAAGCATCGATGGCTATATCACTGGGCTCGGCCATTATATCCGGGCCGCTGGCTTCAAAGCGCTTTACCCATTCAAAACCGCCTGCAGCATTGAGCTTGAGCAGGAACACATCCCAACCGGAAGAGGTAAGGTTTACCACACCCGGTCCGGGGTCAAAATCGGTTACATCGGTAAAATGACCGGCAACATAGGTATTACCCATAGCATCTACAGCAATGGCATTGGCGGCATCATAACCTTGCCCTCTAAGGTTTCTGGCCCATAACATATCCTGGGCTTGCAAGCCATGACAACAGCACAGCAGCCCGGATGCGAGCAACATTTTCTTTAAATGATTGGATAACCTTTTTTTCATCGTGTTTCTTTTATGATTAAAATTGGATTGGTATGTTCCCGGTTCGGTTCGGTCAATCTGAGCGAACTTTGTTTTGGTCAGTCTGAGCGAAGTCGAAGACCGGCTAAAATCACGCGGTATCCCGCTTTCTCATAGTTCGACTCCGCTCATTATGACGATTTGATTGTAACTCTGTTCCGCTGGCAATGCAAGCTTTTGGTTTGTAGAGACGTAGCCTGCTACGTCTCTACAGGTCACACGGGTATACATTCTTTCCTAGCGCAGCAGCGTTACATCTCCTTTGAATATCTGCTCTTCCCCTTCCTGCTTACGGAGCTTTACATAGTAATGATAGGTACCCACATCGGCCGGCCCGTCTTTGTACCGGCCGTTCCATCCTTCCGAAGGATCGGTGGTAAAAAATACCTCCTGCCCCCAGCGGTTAAAAACACGGAACTCCATCAGCTTGTGGTAACCGTAATTGCCTATTTTAAATACATCATTGATACCATCACCATTAGGAGAGAAAGCATTGGGCATAAAAATAGCATCGTTGATATCGATGTGTACCGGTAAGGAAGCCCGGCAACCATAGACATCGTAACCCGTCACGGTATAGGTAACCGGCGCCCGGGGCCTGGCTATAGGCGTAGCCGAACCCGGCAGATCCAGGCCCTCCTCCGGTTGCCAACGGTATATATGCGCACCTGTGGCCCACAATGGAACACTTTGCCCGGCGGCAATCACGGTATCGTTGCTGGCCGCCAGTACTATTGCGGGGAATGTTTCCACAGTAAATGGTAAAGTAGTATCACAACCCGCAGTCAGTACCTGTACGCTGTAATTACCGGCGCTCAATCCCTGGACCGCATCCCCCTTATCGCTTTGCACGGTGCGCAGCAATGTTCCCGGCTCTTTGTACCAACTGTATGTATACATATTGGTATTGTTATCTGCAACCACAACCGAAGCAATACCTTCGTCGGGACAAGCTTTTGCCGCGGTCAGCACGGGCAAAGGGTAGATCTCTACCCGGAAGGTATCCACATCGGGACAGCCGTTCGCTTTTTGAAAACGGACGATATAGGTTCCCGAAGTGCTTACCCAGGTTTTAAATCCTATAGCGCCATGATCCCAGTTGTAATTGCTTCCGGTAGTATCGCTGGCAGCAAGCAGCAAACTGTCCTGGCTGAAGCAAGGCACCACAACTGGCTTGGGCACCGGTATGATGAATTTTGCCAGGAATGCATCGCGCTGGATACTCAACTGGCCACCCAAGGCACTTTTAAAACTGCCGGGTGTTGCTATACGCGTAGGGCTGTAAGTAGTGCCCGTCATATAAACGGCGGGGCCATCAGAAGTTTGTGTTGCCGCCAGCGAACTGCCCCAGTCTTCGTACTGGCCGCCGTAATAGGTAGCATATTCCCGGTTTCCCGAAGGGTCGAAGATGCTTAAATAAGTGGAAAGACTGGTACCTGTAGCATAGATACCCGGATTATCTGTCTGGTAAGCACAGGGCGTAGCCAAACCGGCAGCATCCGAGTTGACCAGCAGGAATATTTTATCCTGGCTGTATGCCAGTGCTGCCCCGGCTCTCGCCGTATTGCCATAGTAGTAAGTTGCCCATTGTCTTTGACCCGCACCCGAGAATTTAGCTAAGAAAGAGCCGCCGCCAGATGGTATTGTATCGCTAAAACTACCGGGACTGGCGACGCTCCATTGTCCGTTAATGCTCCAGGTAAAACGACTGGTATAGCCCGCCATATATACATTGTCGTTGTCGTCGCAGGTAAGGGCATAGCCGCCGTCGGGATAGTTGCCGCCATAATAAGTGCCCCATATCCTGTTACCGGCACTATCCCATTTTTGCAAAAAAGCATCGGGTGTACAGTTCGGAGGCATAAAGGATGAATAAATACAGCCGCCGTATTGCGCCTGGAAACTACCTGGCGTAGCAACAGAAAATGTATCGACAGGGCTGTCCCCGATGGCATACCCGGTCAGGTAAATATATCCTTGCTTGTCCAGGACTATATCATACACCGTACTCAGGATATAACCCACATCTGCAATATAGGTTCCCCATTGCTTTTGTCCCGATGCATTGAAGCAGGTCAAAAACCCGGAATAAGCAGATGATCCTGGGCCTGGAGGCACCAGGAAAGCATTGGGTGTAGCCACCACATCGACAGGAGGCAGGAAGGCTTGTGAAGCCCCGGCCAAATATACCTTACTCCCGTCCGGCGTTACTGCTACCGAACCGCCTTCTTCCTGGCGGGGGTTACCAAAGAAGGTAGACCATTGCCGTATACCATTACTATTGAATTTGACGAGGTAAAGATCGGGCCATCCGTAAATACCGTTCCTTGTCATTTGATACGCACCCGGGGTAGCAATACCGCTATCGCTGAAGGTATTCCCGGTCATGTAAATATTGCCCAGGGTATCGCAGGCGATAGAATGCCCGCGTCCTGATACCGTACCCATATAAGCGCCGTCCTCATCCCTGCTGCCTTTGTAGCCGCCGAAATAAGTAGCCCAGAGGCGCTGGCCCGAAGCCGTAAATTTTACCAGGAAAGCGCAGTTGCCATTGGACAAAGCGACCTGGTGGGTGCCCTGTGTTGCGATGTTATCAATACTGGACGTGGTACCGGCCATATACACATCGCCCTTATGGTCCGTGACCACTGTATTGCCATAAAAGTAATAGCCCTGAAAGGTATGGCCTGCATATTGTCCCAGCTCGGGGCCGCTGCCGCCATAGTAAGTAGCCCATTGCAGGCGTAACGCAGGGTCTATAACCAAAGAGCCTTCGCAATTACCGGCCTCAAACCCCACGGTATTCTCTTGCAGCACAAAGCGGGAAGATACCTCTCGGCCATCTGCCTGGCTATAGCTAAAGGGCTTTTCCTCTTCAATACTGCCCATGGGTGTAGTAACCATAAGCGCGCCCTCCGTTACGGTAATATCTTTGGCGCCATCATAGCGCATTTTTATATCCGCTACCCTACCCCCGGGATGAACGATGAAATCATATTTAAGTTCATCGCCTCTTGTGTACAATACCCAGTCGATGTTGGGATAAATATCCCGATAAGTAATCTTCTGGTAAGCAGCGGCCCTGGCGCCATCCAGGCCATTAGCATAATAGATGCTGGCATCGGGGAGCATATTCTCTCTCTCCACGACAGCATCGGGATTGCTGCCAATGAGCGTAACATCCAGGCGGTAAGTATGGAATTGCAAAAAGGAAGGCGGCTCCGGGCTATTCTTTTCAAGACCGGCATTATCAGGCTGTACCTGCTTTTGCGACAAAGCCTCGTTCCATTGGTAATGTAGCGTCCCTTTCCCTACAAATACAGAAAGACCGTTGGTACTAAGCTGGAATTGTATATCCTTTCTTAGATTAGAAAACTGGTCGGTGATCTGCCCTACATTTTCCCGGAAGGAGAATTGTTCGGCCTGATAAGCCCGGGAAGCTTTTTGAGCACAAGCGATATAACCAGCCAGGCACAATACGATCAGACAATAAACTTGCTTCATCTCATTAACGAACTTTAATATTAGGTAAAACAGTGCCTTTATCAATCCCGACTGGCAGGCTTTCCAGCCGCCTCATACCGGATTGTACTATCACGGTATCCCGGGGGCCTTATGGTGCTGAACATAAGTATCATCCCGTTGTCCATTAAAAACATTCCGGTACTGTCGCTGCCGTATTTTGGTGGTTTGGCTTCTGTCTCCTTGTTTTCCGCTACGGGATCCGGCATTGCCTCTTTATCTATGCTGCCGGTTTCAGGGTATTGACTGCAGGCACTCAGCGTCACTGCTATGAGCATCCAGCATTTTTTGATCCGCATCCTTTTGAAGGTCATTACATCTGTTCAATCGATGCAACAAAATTGCTGTATTAAAAAATAAGTACATAGACGGCTTCCACTGATTTTTAAAACTCAGTGTTTCCACTGAATTGAATCAGGAAAGCAGCAACAGCCGCTATTATCGTTACATTGTGACAGATTTTGTTTTCATGCGCTATCCCTGGGTACTAAGGCTGTTGTGCTTTATCATGGTACTGATACCTGTTGCCTGTCCGGCACAGCATAAAGAGCTGCCCGCACTCCTGGCTGATAAAGAGAGCCAGGTAAAGGCCCGGATAGATTCGGGCAAGGAACTGATCCAGGGAGGGCATTACGATTCCGCTATTGCATTGTTCCAGGGCCTGCGACCCAGGTGTAAAGGTCTTACCAACGAAACAAGACTGGTTTCCCTGATCAACAATTACATCGGCTCTACTTATATCTTTAAAGGAAATTTTGAACTCGCCGTCCAACACCTTTCCCAGGCAGCCGCTACCCTGATCGACAGTCCCGAAGTGCATTCCATACTGCTGATAAGGATATACAACAACCTTTCCGTAGCGCTTAACCGCATTACCGAAAACGAAAGCGCCTTACGTTACCTGGAGAAGGCCGAAGAGATTGCAACACAATACGGACATGTAAAAATGCTGCCCAGTATCCTGATCAACGAAGGCAGGATATATAAAGAGATGCAGCTATGGCAAAAAAGCAAAAGCAAATTTGACAACGTATTGCTTCTGCTGGATACAACGACTATTGAAAGCAATCTCCTGGGCGTAACGCCGCTGGAGATAAAACAGGTAAGCTATACCAACCTGGGGCAATTATACATCTCTATGGGGGATATGCCTACTGCCTTATCCTACCTGCAAAAGAGCAATAAACTCTTATCGCCCGGTTCTAATCCCTACTACCATGTCCCCAACCTTATAGCCCTGGGACGAGTGTACCTGAGCATGAAGAACTATAGTCTTGCCGAAAAATACCTGACGAATGCCATGGCGCTTTCCCGGAAAACCGGCATAGGTGATGGTGTATCCGAAGCGGCACATTACTTGTCTGACCTGTATGCTGCTACCGGAAAATTTGAAAAGGCCTACGAGTTTCATTTTGAATACAAAAAAATGGAAGACAGCATAAGGCAGCATGAAAAGACCAAAGAGGTACGGCAACTGGAAGCCAAATACCGGGTAGTGGAAAAAGACAAAAAGCTCGCGGAGAACCGGCTCCTGCGCACACAGCAGGAACGCCTGCTCAAAAACAGGAACCTCTGGATATTGCTTATATCCGTCATAGCCCTTTTGGTTACCATTATCCTTATCGTTATGTTCCGGAGCTACCGCCAGAAACAAAGAATACAGCAACAGAATTTATATACCCTGGAAAAAGACAAGCAAATTGCAGTGATGAAGGCCATGCTCGAAGGAGAAGAAAAAGAACGGGGCCGCATTGCCGGCAATCTTCATGATGGTATTGGTAGTATGATTTCTGCCGTAAAAATGAATTTCAGCATTTTAAAACTAACGCATATCGAGAACCGTGACATCTATCATAAAGGCATGCTCCTGCTGGACGAAGCGGCTAAAGAATTACGGGCTACGGCACATAACCTGATGCCCGAAATACTGGTGCAGGAAGGGCTGGAGGCTGCGGTAATTAATTTCTGCAAAAGGATGGAGCAAACCAGACTGCTCCATATAGACTGCCAGATGAACGGTGATTTTGGCCAGATAGAAAAGGATATGGAATTGCTGGTATACCGTATCGTGCAGGAGCTGGTCAATAACATTGTGAAGCATGCCGGCGCAGCCAATGCATTGGTACAGATCAATTACAGCATGGGACTTTTAATGATCGCCGTGGAGGACAACGGCCGGGGCATCCCGGAAAAGGAAACTGCCGGAGGGATGGGCCTGCGCAGTATAAAAGAAAAAGTAAGTATGCTCAATGGCCTCATGAGCGTAGAAAGCACCGCAGCAGAAGGCACACAGGTTTATATAGAAATAGATTGTTGAGATAATACATGAGCAAGATGATCAAAGTTTCGATACTGGACGACCAATACATCGTATTGAATGGGATACAGCAAATGCTGACAGGCAATGCAACCGTATCCCTTACCGGCATGTTCCGCAATAAAGCAGAACTGGCAGAGGGCCTGCAACACAGCGAACCCGACGTACTGCTCCTGGATATAAGAATGCCTGATGAAGACGGCATCAGCATTGCTGAATGGTTATCAGTACAGTGGCCCAGGATCAGGATACTGGCACTGACTAATTTCGATACTACTTCCTATGTCACCAAGATGATGCAGGCAGGCGTAAAAGGATACCTGCTCAAAAACACGGACCTCAATACGTTAATAGATGCTATTTGCTGTGTGTATAACGATCAGCAATATATAGAACCCGGCCTTAAAGAACAGATCATTAACGAATCGCTGCAGCAAAAAAAGCCGAAAGGGCATATCCCTGTACTGACCAAAAGGGAGAAGGAAATATTAAGACTGATCGTAAAAGACCATGCTTCCAGCAAAGAGATTGCCGACAAGTTGTTCTTAAGTTTAAGGACGGTGGAAAGCCATCGTTATCATTTGTTCCAGAAACTGGATGTCAAGAATGCTCCGGGCCTCGTAGCCAAAGCCCTGGAGATGGGATTACTGCAAAACTGATATGCCGTTCCGGGAAAGAAGTTTTTGCACCTTGCTTGCTGCTTAAGCCATTGTATATCCTACCCTAACAAACAAGGGCCATGAGCATTACCGGTATAAAGGCATTGTTACAATAAATAGGGTATATGTCATCGCTCTAACAAGGCAGGTTGTCCTTTTTAGGAATAAGTACAATTACCCTTTTTACTATTTTTGGGTATCTTTTCTATTGCAAACAATCCCAAAAAAGAACCTAAGCCTATGAATACAGCAGCACAAATAGCCAAACACATAAGGGATGTCCATTTCGGGGGCAACTGGACCTGCGTCAATCTGAAAGACAGCCTGACTGGTGTCACCTGGCAACAAGCAATTACCAAGGTGCATGATTTTAATACCGTGGCTACGCTTGTTTATCATATGAACTACTACATTGATGCGGTACTAAAAGTATTGCAGGGGGGACCTTTGATCGCCAAAGATGCGCTCAGCTTCGACCATCCGCCCATCGGGTCCTCTGCAGATTGGGAACAATTACTGGATAAGGTATGGACCGATGCCACAACTTTTGCAGACCTGATAGAACAGTTGCCGGAGCAACAGTTGGGCGACATTTTTGTGGAAGAAAAATATGGCATTTACTACAGGAACCTTCAGGGTATCGTAGAACATACGCATTACCACCTGGGACAAATTACCCTGATCAGGAAGATACTCCAGGCAGGTGAACATAAGGAAAGTGTTTAAAGTAAGACAGCACCATTGATCCCAAGGTTGTAGTCCATCAGGAGGCAAAGCGTAGACAGTCCGGCTGCGAACTTTACATGATCCCGTTTGTTGCCTTTCTGATAGCACTGCCTACCCACACTTAAACAATGCCTATGCAAACCGATATTTCCTCCTTCAGCCAATGGCCGTCCCTTGCATACCACAATTGGAAAGATACTTATGCTACCGTACATTTATGGACGCAGATCGTAGGCAAGATCAGGTTGCGCACGATGCCCTGGCTCAACCATTCCTGGCATGTAACCTTGTATATAAGCCCTTATGGTTTAAGTACCGGCAGTATGCCTTATAGTCAGGGTATTTTTCAACTGGACTTTGATTTTATCCGCCACCGGTTAAAAATCAGCACCAGCAACGACAGGGAGGAAACCATATTACTACAGCCCAGGACGGTAGCCGATTTTTATGAGGAGCTGTTTCGCAAGCTACGGGAGTTGGGTATTGATGTAACCATCTTCAGTATGCCCAGTGAACTGGACAATGCCATTCCATTTGAAGAAGACAACATCCATCAGGCTTACGATGCCCGGCAAATGGAACAGTTCTGGCAGGCACTTGTCCGGATACACAATGTGTTCACCCGTTTCAGGGCAAGATTTACCGGGAAATGCAGCCCTGTCCATTTTTTCTGGGGTGCTTTCGATCTCGCCGTAACCCGCTTCTCCGGCAGGGATGCTCCCAGGCACGAGGGTAAGGCGCCTAATATGCCCGCACGGGTAATGCAGGAGGCTTATTCCCATGAAGTAAGCTCCTGTGGCTTCTGGCCCGGAAACGATGCTTATCCTCATGCTTCATTTTACGCTTACTGTTACCCTGCTCCCGAAGCATTCGCTACCCAGCCGGTACAGCCGGAAGCCACATTTTTCAGTCCCGAAATGGGGGAATTCCTGCTGTCCTACGATGCCGTACAACAATCGGCACATCCCGAAGAAACATTGATGGCATTCCTGCAGAGCACTTATGAAGCGGCAGCTCATACCGCGCATTGGGACAGGCATTCCCTGGAATGTGACTTATCTTCTTTCGAAAATGATTACGGCTGTTTCCGCTAACCTTGCCTAAAACGGCCATACATATCAAAGCCCTCCGGCGAAATGACCGGAGGGCTTTGATATGTCTTGGTTTTATTTGTCCACTTTATTGCGCCCGAACCAGTAGCTTGCTGCGCTCCAGCTCTTTCAACTGCTGCTCCAGCTCTTCCCTTACCTTTTTGTAGGCAGGGTCGTAAGCGAGGTTAGTCGTTTCCAGCGGGTCGGCTTTAAGATCATATAATTCGTACTGGTTGGCATACGAGCCCATAGCATCGAAATAGTAATCATATTTCCAATCTTCAGTCCTGATACAGCGGATACGGTTGGCTGCTTTTACCGCCGACCACATATTGTTGGAACCCGCCTTCGTATCATCGAAAGTAAACAGGATACTGCTTTGTACTGCTTTGCCCTCTGCCATAACCGGCACCAGGCTCGTACCCGCAAGGTTGGAAGGCGGGCTTTGCACATTGGCAATTTCCATGAGCGTAGGCATAATATCCACCAGGGTGGCCAATGCATCGGACTGCTGCCGCTTGCCGCCGCCAAACAGTACAGGATTGGAAAATACCATGGGCACCTTTATAGCCTCCTCATAAGCCACAAACGTTTTTTGCCGGAGCCCGCCATGCGCCAGCCCCATCTCTCCATGATCCGAAGTTTGGATCACGATCGCCTGGTCGGCCAGTCTGCTGCCTTCAACTTCGCGGTATAACTCTTCCACGAAATAGCCAATTTCCTTATCGACATGCGTTTGCAGGTAGGCGTAGAAATTGACATAATTCAATTGTTGTTCCACATCGGTTAACCGTCCTAGTCCTGCGGCCATAGTGAGCAGGATAAGCTCCTGTGCCAGGGGCTTTTTACTCTCCAGCAGGTTTTCATTGATCGTAGCCGGCAGGCCTACATCCCTTCCCGACCAGGTAGAGGAATGATAACCATAGGTACCGGCTGTATTAGGATAAGCCAATACATCATGCGGATTCACAAGCGATAAGATAAGGCAATAGGGAGTAGTATCGCCTGAAGCGCGCCTAGCCCTTACCCGTTTCAGGTATTTGATCGCCTGTGCTACATATTTGGCGTCATGATTGGCAAAGCCTCCCCCAAAATTCAAAGGATTCACATCTTCACCGGCATCGGGGGCTTCCCAGCCCATAGCCCCGTACAGCGCAATATCTGCATCGGCAAGCTGATCGTAATTAGTGTTGGAACCATTGGCAGCCACACCCTTGCTCATATGCCATTTGCCCCGGTATTGTACATCATATCCTGCATTCCACAACGTATTCATAATAGTGGGTACCGTATTGCTCAGGGTTTGCTCGGCAGGCGACAACGGGCCTCCTTCAGTAAGCGTTTGGCTTACCCCATGAATAGCCGGGTAAGTGCCCGTGAACAAGGTAGCACGGCTCGGTGAGCACATGCAGGTATTGCAAAATGCCTTGTTGAAAGTAAAGCCATTCTTCTTCAGGAAACTAAGGCTGTGCAAGTTTGCCTCTTCCCATCCTTTCGGATAATTCTCAGTAGGTGTGGTTTGCTCGTCGGTGATGATGAGAATAATGTCGGGCTGCGCCCCAAGCTGCCCGAGGGTTTCTTTGAAACTCATAGTGTTTGTTTTAAATGTTTGGTGGTTAAATCTGGTTAAAGCGAAGCACCTGTTCCGGCTTACTTCAGGGAGCAAAATAGTAATATTTCCTATAGCTAAAGAACAATCGTAAATATTTATGTGTGAAATATTTACACCCTATTCCCGCAAGATAACCTTTGAGAAACATATACAAGTTAGCAGGTGCACCTGGGAGTCCGGGTAGGTAAAGGTGAAGGATGTTCCCTAGCAGGGTAAACATTCCGTCAGCAACAAATACTCCGGTTACTGAAGGGCCTTTCGCCGCACCAACCATTTTATATATACCCAGGCCAGTGCAGGCGATGCCAATGCCTGGAACAGAAATACAAACAGGGATAACAAACCCTGCAATTGATTGGCATTTGCTTTTATAAAAACCTGCTGTCCCAGCGGACCGTTTGAAAAGACAACTATATTAAAGAGGTTCCAGCCCAAGTGAAGCCCAACAGGCAGGTACAGCGATGATGTTTTTGCAAAACCATAAGCCAGTACCCATCCGAAAATGCCGGTCATGAGAAACAGGAACATCATTTGCAAAGGATTGCCGAAGGCATTATAGGAAAACCAATGGTAGATGCCGAAACAAACCGCAGAAGCGATACAGGCAGCCCGTGTACCCCATTTCGTAATAGCTATATAAAGCAAAGCACCCCTGAAAAGCAGTTCTTCGAACAGCACCGATTTTATTACCCACCAGAGCCCGGTCAACAACACAGGTATGGTCACTTTGGGGTTTAGTACCCAGCTATTACCGGCAAAAGCAGTTGCCATGACTTGATATATAGTACAGCAAATGGCCGCCAGGAAAAGACCGGCCAACCCGTTTACCCCATTGCTTTTCGTGGGCTTCAATCCTAATACGGAAAGATTGTTCCCGTCGAAGAAACGGAGCAGGAACCAGGAAACAATAAGTTCAACTATGATGCCAATCATCCTGTTGTGAAGTCTATTACCAGTACAAAGATCGTCTTACGGTTACTGCTACCTGGCCTTGTTATGCGTCCTGTTGACGCAATATTAGTTTCTTATAATTTTCCCACCTTCCATCATCAGGTGCTCCCCGTCTTTCAGCACGGTTATCGTGACCTCCGGCATGCTCTTGCTTCTTATCTCGTTAACCGAGATGACATAAGCATACTCTTTGTTCTTAAAGGTAATGGTATGATTACCGCCGCTTCCCTGGAATTCCAGGACACCGTTTTCCAGCACCAGGTCAGGTTCGCTTTTCTTGTGTTTGACTTTCCAGGAAATATACCTGAATTTATTTCCCGGTTTTTCATCGATTCTTATGTTGTAATTCCGGGTAACAATGCGATAGACCGGCTTTTCAAAATCCCGGAGCACCGGCGGCAGCTCTTCTTTACTAGCTGTTATAGCTGCGGCAAGCAGCCGCTTCTCTTGCTCCGATTGATAATTGACCGTCATTATTTTTCCCTCATCATCGATCCAGATGGTACCCCTGTCCAACATAATGCCCCGCCAGCCCACTTCCGACCAATCTCCTATTTTCGAGGTTGCGATATGGCCGACCAACCACTTATCAAATATTTCGTCAAAGCGTCGTACTAGTTCCTCTTTGCTTTTTACATCCTTCAACGGGTACTCCCTCCTTAAAGGAAAACGAACCAGGCCGGCGATCTTCGTTTTGTCCTTTGTTTTGATAATGCGTATAAGCTTATTGACTGCCTGCTCCTGTTCATTCTTTAAGGTGCTTTGCCCGGAGACGGCTGTCTGCAAGCCAAACAAAAGGCATAAAATAACAAGCCGGCATTTCATGATTATGGACGAAAATATAGGGTTAAACCGGCAAGGTACCGAAGCCATTTAATTTTTGCAAAAATCAATTGGCTGTCCGGGATGTTGCGTACATTTATCTTTAGCAAAAATGCTGCAACAAACCGGGAAAACAATATGAAAGTCCTTTTAAAAACGTTGATGATCATTTTATGCACGATACCTGTTGTACATGGCAATGCTCAGAAAAAAGCGATATTTACGCCCAAAGTAGTGTATCAATCTGATGATCTAATCATAACCCAGATATCGGAAAACTCATTTGAGCATACCTCCTATTTACAAACACAGGATTTCGGGAATGTTCCCTGCAACGGCCTGGTGGTGACCAATAGCAAGGAAGCCATTGTGTTTGACACACCGACCAACGACACCAATACAGCGGAGCTGATCCGATGGTTAAAAGATTCCCTCCACTACAAGATAAATGCCATTATCCCTACTCATTTCCACAATGATTGCCTGGGCGGGCTAAAAGCATTTCATAAAGAGCATATCCCTTCCTATGCCTATTTCAAAACGATAGCATTGGCCAAAGAAAATAATTTCACCGTTCCTCAAAATAGCTTTAATGATTCCCTGGTGCTCTATGCAGGCAGCAAAAAAGTCATTGCCCGGTTCTTCGGGGAAGGGCATACGAAAGACAATGTGGTCGGCTATTTTCCCAGCGAAAACATTATGTTCGGTGGTTGCCTGATCAAAGAGATCGATGCCACAAAAGGCTACCTGGGCGATGCCAATGTTGCTGCCTGGTCCGGTACCGTTGAAAAGGTTAAAAAAGAGTATCCAAACGTAAAAATCATTATCCCGGGGCATGGCGATTACGGGGATAAAAAATTACTCGATTATACGATCAAGCTGTTTAAAGCAAAATAACGAAAGCCGCGCCCCTGCATATCACCGCAGCCTGCCGGCTGTGCGGTATTTTATTCACGAACAAACGACATAAAAAAAATGAACAACTTTGCAACACTACAGGAGCACGACGATCAAGCCTCTGTTTACTTCAATATCGAAGCCGATGAGGTGATGGCGATCGGCGATCAAATGGCAGCCATTAACGAGCAAGCCTATATGAACGGCTATAATTGGGAAGCATTCCTCAACCGGTATTTACAGGTTAACCACCCGGAGCTATTGGAAGGACTGGATACCGATCCTGAAGCGGGAACCTATGTTGCGCTCTACGATAACGCCGACCGGGACAAAGCCAGCCGGCTTGCGGGTGTTATCAACGGACTGATCCATAGCCCTGATGCTATTTACCGTTTCCTTAAAGAAAATGGCGGGGAAATTGAGTGGGATTGATACGCTTCTATCAATAGCAACAGACCTGTACCCGCTTTACAGGTAAAAGGATTTTGCTGCAGGCCAGTCGACCTCGCTTGTTACACAGAGTCTGTGTGTGCAGGATCAAGTCGCGGCTTCGCCCTTCTACTGTAAAACCACCTTAGACCGTGTCATCCTGAGGTCTCCAAAGGAACCGAAGGATCTTGATCGCTACAGAATGTAAAAGTACCCAAGACACCGGATGAAGCTTACGCTACACAGACTATTCAGCAGGACAAAGCTCATTCAGCCTTAGTCAATCCCCGGTGCTTTTTGCCCCATGCTTCCAACTGTGAGATAATCGGGACAAGTTCTTTCCCGATGGTAGTGAGTTCGTATTCGACACGTGCAGGCACTTCTGCATAAACCCTCCGCTTCAGCAATTTGTTTGTCTCCATTTTACGCAGTTGCAGGGAAAGCATCCGTTCGGTTACCCCGGGCAAGTGTTTATGCAATTCGCCAAAACGAAGCTTGCCGTTGATCAGATGACAACATATCGCCAATGTCCATTGCCCCGCAATAAGATGGGAAGCATATACTTCGTTGCACTCCGCCATCAATTTTTGCTTGTTTTCATTATTGGTCGAGGCTTCCTTGATTTTAGCCATACTTACATTTTTGTGCGTTCATTACAATCGGGTGCTAAATTACCAATAGGTCTGCAACATCGATACTTTTGGATTGTCTAAATAATAGTGAAATGGAACAGACTTTGGTAATCATCATACATCCCGACCTGGAAGGATCGATCGTAAACAGGCAATGGATGGAGGCATTGAAAAAACATCCTGAAAAATTTACCCTGCACGACTTGTACGCTGCGTACAAAGACGGAAAAATCGATATTCAGAAAGAGCAGCAGCTATTGGAAGCTCATCATAAAATAATATTTCAATTTCCATTCTATTGGTTCAGCTCGCCTCCCCTGCTGAAACAGTGGTTGGACGAAGTATTGACCTACGGCTGGGCTTATGGAAGTAAAAGCGGCTATAAGCTGAAAGGGAAAAAGATCGCCCTGGCCATCAGCGCCGGGATCGATGAAAAAGAATACCGTAAGGATGGCCAATACAGCTATACCCTGCAACAGTTGACGGCGCCATTGGAAATTACTTTTAAATATGTAAAGGCCGACTATGCCGGGCTTTTTGCCTTTTATGGCATAGAGCATCATGCTACGGCAGAACGGGTAAAACAAAGTATCAGCGATTACCTGGCCTTTGCAACTGCTTTCTGACAAGGGATAGGTTAGCTGATCTATAATAGACACGCTACCTCATAAAAAAGCTGGGGTTGCAGTTGCAACCCCAGCCTGACATAAACAAAACGGATTTTATCAACGGGTAAGCAACAGCTTGCCTTGTTGTACCGTTATACCATTCTCCTTCATGACAACCTGATACATACCGGCGCCGTATTGCGACATCGGCAACACAAGTTCACCACGATCGGCGGTTACTGTATGTACCTGTAATCTCCTGCCCACGACATCGTACACCTCGATGTACCTGTCGCGGCTACCTTGGGTAAAGCCATAGACCACAGTAGTGGCTTCACGGGCAGGGTTAGGTTTCAATTGCATCATACTGCCTGCGGAAAGCCCGGTTCTTATCAAAGACAGTTCTGCAGAAGGCCTGTTTTCGATTGGTCTTCCACAGCCTTCGTTATCGATGTACATCGGATCGCTCTCCACTTTACAGTAGCCATTATCCAGGAGCATGTTATAAGTATGCCCCGGCGTTGGGTAGTAAGGCGGCATCATGCCGTTGCCGCTGACAGAGACGTTTCCATCCTCCAACCATGCCCATTCCTGGAAAGGAACGATAGGTCCGATCATATACGTCTTTCCTAATCTCAGTCCGCAGAAGCAGCCTTTAGGGAAGATCCAGAGATAGGTTGCCGGATCCTTAGGTACATTGATCGTACTGAGATCGCTCTTACAGCCATTGGTATCGGTATAGACAACCTGGTAAGAGCCGCCCTGGTAGGTTTCTATGGCCGAGCCATAGCCACCATTGCTCCAGTTATAAGTACCTTCGGCCGGCCCGCTTGCGGTAAGGAATACCCTGTAAGGATCACAGGCGATATCAACACTTACTACAGGCGATGCAGGTGTGCTGTTCACAGTCAGCGGGAATACTCCGCTGGTCCGGCTGCAGCCGTTCAGGGTTACCGTTACGGTATAGTTATAATTACCGGGAGTGCCGATATTCTGTTCCAGTCTAGGTACAGAAGTAGGGATCAGCATACCGGGTGCAGCCCATACATAAGTAGCACCGGCAACCGAATCGGTTCTGAGTGTGAAAGGAACATTGGCACATTGCTTGGTATTGCCAGTGATCGATGCTGCCGGCACTTGTTTGATCTCAACAGCTACGGTATTGGTTTTGGCAATGCAACCATAAATACCAATAGCTTTGATCCAATAGCCGCCGGGATCCATAACAGCATAGCTGGAAGTAGGCGCCATGGCGCTGTACACTGCTGCATTTTCGCGGTACCAGGTATAGCTATTTGTAGGGAAGCCGCCTGTCGCAGGCACATAAGCAAGGTTGACAGCGGTGCCCTGGCATACCTGGTTAGGTGAAGCTGAAACCGTTCCTGTATATGGATTGGCATTGGCGGTGATCAGTTTCGATTGGCTGCTGGTACAACCATACTTGTCGGTTACGGTAAGCGTTACCGGACTGTTGATATAAGGTGTAGTATACACTACGCCACCAGTGTAGCCCTGACTTTGCGCAGTACCATAGTTCCAAAGGTAGCTGAGGTTATCGCCTGTACTGTTGTTCCAGAAGTTGAAGGCATTGCCTACGCAGCCAACCGGATCGTCGTACGTATCGAAAGCGGCCACAGGGAACTGGGGCAAGGTAATGGTAACGCTGGTGGTACAAGCCGGGTGAAGCATAGCCGCATCCCGTATTACCATGTAATAGGTATTGGTAGTACCTCCGGCCACATTGGTGGAGGCGCTGAGACCGCTACCCAGGTTTACCCAGGACGAGTTGTAATAGGTCTGGTTAAGGGTAATTCCGGGATAGAGGCTGGAACGGTCGGCCAGGGTAACTTTATAGTTGCCGCCCGTTTGGTTACAAGCTATTTCATAACGCATATCGGCCATATAAGGTACCAATACTATAATAGCAGAATCTACAACGCAGGTATCGCCGGCATTGTTCCGGTAATAGGCCATGTAATCGAACTGGTAATTGCCGGCCTGGGTAAAGGAAGCATTCAGGTTCGTCGCTGTAGGAGCGCCTACCAGGGTAGTGCTTGCCGGGTAAATCCATTCATAACTCATAACCGGGCCACTTACTGCCGCATGTACATTTATGTTACCGCAGTTATTGCTACCGGTGAGCACAATGGCCGGTGATATACCGGGGCCGCAAGGCGCCTTGGGGCAGCCGTTCTTGATTTGCACAATATTGGAAGTGCTGCTGCAACCATTACTGTTGCTCACCACTACGGAATAGAAGCCCAGGTTAGAAGTAGTGATCACCGGGCTGTTCGGGGCGGCAGGCGTCCAGGCAAAAGTATTGGAGCCGCCGATACCATTGGTGATGGTTGCTGTAAGCTGTTGCGTAAAGGCGCCGCAATGGGCAATCGGCCCTTCAGGCGATACATAAGCAACCGGGGCAGGTTTCACATAGATAGTAGGGCCGGCAGCGGTTACTGTACCCAGGCATCCGTTAGGATCCTTGATGGTTACCACCGGGTGGAAAGTTGCCTGGCTGCTGGAACCTGTCGTATTATAGACATGACCATACAATGTTGCAAAGGCGGGACCGTTGAATACCTCGGTACCATTACCCCACTCCCAGGATACGGAAGTAGCAGAGGTTACAGGGTAGCTGGGCACGAGCTGCAATGTAATGGGCGAGCCGCTGCAGACTGTCGTATCGGACAGACCTGACCTCAGCTTTGCCATAACTGTAGGTACTCCACGCACAAATACTTTGATCGAATCGGTACGGTAAGTATTGCATTTTTTCACTTTCACATACAAGGTAGCTGTCGCACCCTGACCCGGCGGCACATTCCAAAGCACGGAGATAATACTTCCGGAGCCACCGCCCCACATACCCGCATTCGGATTGATAACGCTACCCAGGTTAGCAGGCGAGATGCTCCATTCGTAGCTATCGCCTCCTGCATAGTTCAGGCTGTAATTCTGCGTGGTGCTATGACATACGGTATCAGGTCCGTAAACCTGCAAGGCAGGCAGCGGATCGGTAACCGTCATGCTGATCGCTGAAGATGCGCACTGGGCAGCATCGGTAGTGATACGTTTTACAGAAACGGTATAGTTAGGCGCACCGGCAAAAGTGATATACGATTCCAGGCCGGTTACGGCATTGGTCGATCCATTAGATACGCTCCACTGGAAGGTAGTACCGGACACCAATGGTCCTGCTGTATATTTTACCGGGATACCGGCGCAGGCGCTGCTAGGTCCGCTGATCATCGTTGGTGCAGCAGGCAGGTCTTTAACGGTAATATAGTAGTCGGGAACAGGGCAGAAGGTGTTGCCCCATACGGTCAGCTTGTAGATACCTGCCTGGCTAAAGGTAGGCGTATAGGTAGCACCGGTTACAGGGCCTCCGACAGTATTGCCATTGACATCCTGCAACGTCCAGGTACCGGAATAACCACCCAGGGTATAAGTGGCGCTCTGTCCTTTACAAACCACTTTGCTTCCGTCGATATTGGTCTTGGGGTTTACATTGATCGTAAGCTCTTTCGCTTCTCCATCGCAGCTCAGCAGCGTATTGGTATAGCGGCAACCCAGTGTTATGTTACCGGTACCTGTGGGCACTACCACAATTTCGTTACGCTGGTCTGTATTCATCAGGTAGCCCGATCCGCTTACAATATACCAGAACATATCGGTCGTAGGCCATTTGGGCAAACGATATACATATTCTTCTCCAACGCAGATATTGGTAGGACCCTGAATCTCGATAGTTTTGGATATTACCGGTACCGGTTCCGCAACGATCATCTCGCATTCGCGGCAGGATTTGAAGATCACATAACCAAAGCCGGTAGTCGGATCGACATGGTCCCAGGTGATAGTAACCGATTGATCTGACGCACTCTGGATAGTACCGCCAATGACATCCCAGCTACTGGACTCGCAAGGCTGGTCCGTAAAATACTCTACGGTCTCGCCTTCGCATACCACACGCGGGCAGGTAATTACTGCAGGATGTGCCTCTCTTACACGCACTTTCCGCGATGTTGTTGACGTACAGCCGCAGGAGTTGGTAACGGTAAGGGTAATTTCATACTCGCCGGCGACATCGTACTGGTGCGTGATCGGATCGTTATTCGCACCAGGAGCCTGGTTGCTTACATGACCGTCACCAAAATCCCAATGCCAGGAAACAATAGGAGATTCCGGTGTTCCTCCGGAATGATCATTGAGGACAAGTGTAGCGCCGGTACATACAGTTATAGGGTCATTATGATCAAATGGGGCATCAAATTTAGCAGAAGGTCCACGGATAATTTTCACACAGAAAGATTTGGTCGTCTTGCAACCGGATGCAGTCGTTTCGGTAACGGTAACGATACCGTCGCCGGCAGCACCCCAGTTTACAGCACAGGAATCGCCGAAAGCAGTAAAGCCGGACGCGCCGGTTACCACCCAGCTATAAGTACTACCGGGATTGCCGTTGGCGTTATAGCTTACAGTACTGTATTCGCATACCCATTGACAATTGTCCTCTTTAAGCCGTTGGCGGCCCTCTTCTTTGGGGTCCTGGCCCAGGGGCTGACAGGCCAATTGTACGTTACTCGTAACAACCGGCTCGGGCAGTGCGCCTACTACTACAGTTTTGGTATAAACATCGCCTACATTGGAAGTAGCGGTAACAACAACTGTGCCAGGTGTATTCCATTGTATGGTCGCAGTGGTATAGGTCGTGGACAATATAGTGCCTGCAGTCGATGGCGATATTGTCCAGGTAAAAATAGTGGGATTATCCGGATCTATGATCCAGGTATTGGCTACATAAGTTTCTGTATTGCCCATACAAACGGGGCTGGGACCTGTGATGCCGAATATCGGGAACGGTGGTCGTCCCTCCTCTTGCGCCAGACTTACTCCGGCACATCCCAACAGCATCAGCAGGCAACAGAACAAGGATCGCCTGAATTGGTAAAATGTGTACATGATTAATAATGCTTGGTTTTACTTTTCAAAAAAAATCGTTAGATTATAGTGTCAGTCGTCCGTCGTTTAAGGCGGACGTGTAACATGATCTGCACGGTTTTTCGCCGGCAAAGCGTTGGAGCAAGGTGGGCTTCGGGGCCGGCCGGGATCAGGGTTGCTGCCCAGTATATTGCCCGTGGTCTCAAAAGTTTTTATAGATAACATGAAAATGCTGCAAATCTGTTGCCCTGGTCGTAATAGACCATGAGCGTATAAACGGCAATCGCCAATTCCCTCCGGGTATGGCATACGTCCGGAGGATAGCGTTATGCCTACCGCGACCGGCTGTAAAATGACAAACCCTTAGTTTCAGTCAAACATGATGGATACGGCCTTTCGATACCGGATATCCGGGGACAATAAAATACGTAGCAGGACCACCGACAGGTAATACTTCAGGAAATAAATATGGCTTGTATTGATCATTGCTCCTCCCGGAATAGCTAAGCTGTCTCCCGGCAGAAAGCGTTATTGAGTACCGCCTTTTACGACAGATACCAACCAGGCAGTGAATGAAATCTTGATAGCATCGCTCTCCGGGTGCAGTTCATAGGAAAGGGGCAAGGGGAGATTGCCGAACTATCTTCCTGGCCGCCCTGTAACTGTTGCAGTTCATAGCGAGGCAGGCTACTGATCCTGTCCTTTATCATAGACAGATGTATCAGGTTGACTTTGCTTTTATTCATTGTTTTGTGTTTGGGAAGGCAAATATGGATTAATCCCGGCCACCCCCCATCCCGTTTTTATTAAGTATGCCTATTCCTTCAACAAACGGGATGTATATTTTAAATAAACATACTTTATGTAGTACAAAGAGGAAGTATCGGGTGATGCATGTCTGACAGATATTCCGCCAAAACAGACCAGGTTAAATTAGGTCTATCTACCCAAACTGGAAATACATGGAAAATGATGTTCTGGAGAAGATAAGAAAGTAGTGTCAGCTTAATGCCAGGATATACTACTAAAAAAAGCTCCGGTATCCGACTGTAAACATTATTTTATTTTATTTGTTTTTCTACCATCACGGAAGTAGTGCAAGCATAATTTTCCGTGATACGTTTTATCCGATACCCATTAAAATATAAACACAATGAACAATGCATTTTATGGGGAACAAGCCACTCGCACAAAAAAGGTCTTCCCGTCAACTCGCCGCTGTATCCTGAACAGGGTACTTCTTTTAAGTTTCCTCAGCTTATGTTCGCTCGCCGTCCGCGCACAGCAAAACAACACTAATTATACGGACAATACCGTCGACTACGATACCTCCGGAGTAACTGTTCAATCAGAACAAGCCCCTCCGCCGCTACCGGATTATGTACAACCGCCCTGCCCGGCTGATGGGTACATCTGGACACCCGGTTACTGGTCCTGGGCTACCGGCGGTTACTATTGGGTACCTGGGGTATGGATAATGCCGCCTGCCATAGGCCTGCTGTGGACACCCGGTTATTGGGGCTTCTTCGGTGGTTTTTATCGCTGGCATCATGGCTATTGGGGAAGCAACATCGGCTATTATGGCGGGATCAATTACGGATTCGGTTATTACGGAAGCGGCTTTTGTGGTGGCCGTTGGGAAGGCGGGCATTTTATGTACAATACCGCGGTATGGCGCGTGAACAACAATATCCGCAACACTTACGCAAGCAGAGACGGCATAATAGCAGGCAAAAACCGGACCAGCTTCAATGGCGCTAACGGCGTCCGGTACCGCCCTAATAATGACGAGCGTGCCGCTATACGCCAGGAAAGGGTAAATGCCAGCAGGGAACAGGTAGAACACGAACGGACTATGTCCGGCGAACAAGGACAATTTCATGGCAATAATCCGAGACCTGCTGTGCACAGCATGAGTATGCCGGGAGGAATGCGGTTCGATGCCCGCGGGCGTGGCATGGGAATGGGCGGCATGCGCGGTGGCGGTGGCGGCAGAAGAAAATAGATGAGCTTGGTCGGACACTGTTCCATACAACCCGGTGAATATCCCGAACCAGGGAACGAGTGAAACGCAAACATTACCGGCTATCCCGGTCAAAAAGAAACAGGGACTATCTCCACAAAAGTGAGGGATAGTCCCTGTTTTCTTCTCTGCATCTGCTATTCAGCATGTGACACCTCCCGGCCTGCCCTTATCCTTACAGCGGTACCCCTGTTTATGATAAAACATCTTATAACCCGGTGAGATAAAGCGGTACGGGAAGGTAAAGGATCACCCAATATCCTGCTCCTTGCCCTTATTATGCGCTTCGCGCGCCTGGGCTATATCGTATTCCAGTTCCGGATCGATACTTTGGGCTTCCACCTTTCTTTCCTTTTCCATCAACAAATCGTGATGTTCGCGAAGCCATGCCAGTTTCTTTTTCCCGTAACTCAACCTCGTGAAGAGCACGAATAGAACAGGGACAATAAAGATGGCCATACAGGATGAAGCTACCATACCTCCCTGCACGGTAACGCCGATGGTTTTACGGGATTGGGCCCCGGCCCCGGAGGCAAGCACCATAGGCATTACGCCTAATATAAAAGCAAGCGAGGTCATGATAATAGGCCGTAAGCGTAGCTTGACCGCTTCAATGGTAGACTGGACCAGGTCTTCGCCCCGGTCAACACGTATTTTGGCAAACTCCACGATCAATATCGCATTCTTCGCCGACAACCCGATCAAGGTGATCAGCCCGATCTGGGCATATACGTTATTGGATAATGCCGGCGTTGTGGTAAGGGCGAAAATAGCGCCGAATGCGCTGATCGGTACGGCAAGCATGACAGAGAAAGGTACGGACCAGCTTTCGTACAGTGCAGCCAGGAAAAGAAAAACGAAGATAATAGAGAAAAGAAAAATATAGACCGTCATGGAGCCCGCTTTTATCTCCTGGTAGCTCAGGCCCGAGAATTCGTAAGTATATCCCCTGGGCAACTCCTTTGCCGCTACCCGTTTCAGGGTTTCAATACTCTGTCCTGTGCTATAGCCGGGAGGCGTAGAGCCATCGACTTCGGCCGAGCGGAAGATGTTGAAATGCGTAATCAACGGCGCCGTGGAAATGGGTTTATAATTGACAAGTGTGCTCAGGGGGAGCATTTCCCCGGCGGTATTGCGCACATAGTATTTGTCCAGATCGGAGATCAGTGCGCGGGAAGCGGTGTCGGATTGCACTATTGCCCGGTAGGTGCGATTATACAATGTAAAATTACCGACCAGCCGACTACTCATATAGCCTTGCAGGGTATTGAATACATCGGCTACATTAACGCCCAGCTTCTGGCATTTTTCACGATCCAGGGAAAGCTCGTAAGCCGGCGTATGTGCCGCATAATTGCAATATGCCGTTGCCGTAGCGGGCTCCTTCTTTAAGGCTGCAACGAATTTATTCATTACAGTTTCAAATTCATGAATATCGTCGCTGGTATTGCCCTGCTCCACTTGCATGCTAAAGCCGGCAGCCGTCCCCAGCCCCCTTATCGCCGGCGAAGCATTTACTGTAATATTAGCGTTCTTGATCCCTGCCGCTGCTATCCTCTTTTTGATGACGTTCATGATTCCCGGAATTTGCGTCTCCGGGGTTCTCCGTTGATCCCAGGGCTTCAACATGCAGAATATACTGGCCCCGTTGGAAGTAGCGCCGCCGCTCAGTACATTCATTCCAGAAATGGCATTGTAATGCAATACCCCGGGTGTTTCGCCCACTACTTTCATGGCCTTTTGCAATAACTCCTCCGTTTGTGTTGTAGCGCTGCCTTCCGGCAACTGGATACCGATCATTACCCTTCCCCCGTCTTCCGAAGGAATAAATCCCGTAGGCTTGGCTTTGAAAAGGAATATCGCCCCAAAGCATATGCAAGCCAGCATGACGACTACAAGCTTCGACTTCCGGATGCAATACTTAACCCCATTGGCATATTTGCCCGTGATTTTTTCGAACCAATTGTTGAATCGAAAAAAAATCCTGTTTACGCTTTTCGACTTTTGATCGATATGCGAAGGCCGGAGCAGCAAAGTGCATAAGGCCGGCGTAAGGGACAAGGCAATAAAAGCAGAGAGCATTACGGATATGGCAATAGTAATCGCAAATTGCTGGTACAGCTTCCCGGTAATGCCGGGTATAAAGCCAACAGGAACGAAGACTGAGGCAAGAATAAGGGCAATGGCTACCACCGGGGCCGATATCTCTTTCATGGCACGGTAAGTGGCCTCCTTGGGCGACATCTGCTCATGGTCTATAAAATGCTGCACCGCTTCTACAACGATAATAGCATCGTCGACCACGATGCCTATCGCAAGTACGAATCCGAACAGGGTAAGTGTATTGATCGTAAAGCCCAGCGGGATAAATAAAATGAAGGTGCTGATAATAGACACCGGTATGGCAATAATAGGAATAAGCGCGGAGCGCCAGTTCTGCAGAAACAGGAACACAACGATTACGACAAGGCCCAATGCTTCGAACAGGGTCTTTACCACCTCGCTTATAGAAACCTGGATGATGGTTACGTTCTCAAATGGTATGGAATAATCCACATCGGGCGGGAACGTTTTCTTGAGCTCGGCCAGGGCTGCATAAACGTTCTCTGCCGTTTGCAAGGCATTGCTGGTCGGAGATTGATAAACCATAACTGTAGTGGCCGGCTTACCGTCGGCAAAGCCCTTATTACCATAATTGAATTTGCCCAGCTCTACCCTGGCAATATCCTTCAGGCGGATCATCTCGCCGGTAGCCGGTACCGACTTGACGATTACGTTCTCATACTCCTCCGGCTTGCTGAGCAGGCTATTGACAATAATCGTGTATTCGTTGGCTTGCGTTGCGGGCTGAGGAGGCGCGCCCACTGCACCTCCTGCTATATACATGTTTTGCCTTTGCAAAGCTGTTATTACATCGGAAGGCATTAAGCTATAGGATGCCATTTTCTTGGGGGCCATCCAGATACGCATGCTGAAAGGGTTGCCACGGGATTGCACATCGCCTACTCCCGGCACGCGCAGCAATGCGTCTACAAGATAGGTATTGGTATAATTATCTAGGAAAGTGATACCATGCGTTCCATTGGGCGAATAGATGGCGATATTCATGAGCTGGTCCGGGTTACGCGCCCGTACGGTTACACCCAATTGTCCTACAACCGAAGGTAAAATAGGAGCGGCAAGCCCCACCCGGTTCTGCACGTTGAGGGTAGCCACATTTACATTGGTACCTACATCGAAGGTGACACTGATACTTGAGGAACCCGTTTGTGTATTGGTACTCTGCATATACATCATTCCCGGCACGCCGTTTACCTGCTCTTCTATAGGAATGGTTACCGTTTGCTCGACCGTTTGCGCATCGGCCCCGGTATAGTTGGCCGAGATCCCGACGCCTGGCGGTGTAATTTTGGGGAATTGGTCCAATGGCAGATTCACCATGCAAATAAGGCCCGCGATCGTCAGCACGATAGATATGACAATCGCAGTAACCGGCCTTTTTATGAATGTGCTGGCGATCATCCGTTTCCAGGTTTATTAAAATCACGGGACCTTTGTATTTCAAATTCCAGCTCGGCATCAATACTCTGTTGCTCCACCTTCCGGGCTTTCTCCATCAGGCTTTCATGATGTTCCCGAAGCCAGGCCAGCTTCTTTTTGCCATAGGATAATCTTGTGATGGCCACAAACAAAACAGGCACAATGAAGATGGCTATGGTAGAAGCGGTTATCATACCGCCCAGCACCGTAAAACCGATGGTCCTGCGGGAAATGGCCCCCGCACCTGTCGCCAGTACCAATGGCATTACGCCCAAGATGAAGGCCATGGAGGTCATCACGATCGGGCGAAGGCGTAGTCCTACTGCTTCCAGCGTTGATTGTATCAGGTCCTCTCCCCTGTCTACACGCACCTTGGCAAATTCCACGATCAGGATAGCGTTCTTTGCTGCAAGGCCGATCAAGGTTATCATACCGATTTGCGCATAGACGTTGTTGGTAAGGCTGGGCACAAAGAATAAGGTTAGAATGGCCCCAAAAACGCCAATAGGCACAGCAAGCAACACCGAAAAGGGCACCGACCAGCTTTCATACAATGCAGACAGAAAAAGAAAGACGAAGGTGATAGAGAAGATAAAAATGTAAACAGTAGTAGAACCTGCCTTGATTTCCTCATGGCTCAGGCCCGAAAATTCATAGGCATAACCTTGAGGCAGTACTTTCGCAGCTACATCTTTCAACGCCTCAATCGTTTGTGTAGTGCTGTATCCTGCGGCAGAAGTACCATTAATTTCCGCAGAACGAAAAATATTGAAATGAGAAATCAAGGGCGACGTTTCTATCGGCCTGTAGCTGATCAGCGTACCCAATGGCAACATTTGCCCGGCCTGGTTGCGGACATAATATTTATTCATATCGGTGATCACATTGCGAAAAGCAGTATCGGCTTGTACTACCACATGAAAGGTACGGTTGTATGCGGTAAAGTCGTTAATATACATACTACCCATAAAGGCCTGTATCGTAGTGAATACATCCCCTACATCAACACCTAATTTTTCGCATTTTTCACGATCGACAGTAACGCTGAAACTGGGCGTATGCGCATTGTAGAAACTGTAAGCGCCCGATATGGCCGGGTTTTTATTGGCCTCTGCTATAAACTTGTTTACTACGCCTTCAAAAGCCTGCAGATCATCATTGGTGCTTCGTTGCTCTATCTGGAAACTAAAACCTACCGTTGCGCCTACACCTGGCAATGGCGAGGGCTGTACAACTTCTACATTGGCATCGTGGATGCCTGCCGACGTAATCCTCTTGCGTAATTCCGCAATGATGCCCGGTACTTGTTCGCTTTTCCGGCTCCGTTGATCCCAGGGATCGAGCTGTAGATATATGGTCCCGCAGTTGGAATTGGATGCATTATTAATTACGTTCAATCCCGACAATGCCGCGTAATGGCCTACACCCGGGGTGGCTGCCACCACCTTCATCAGCTTGTTCATTACCTGCACCGACCGCGTGGTCGAAGATGCAGGCGGCAATTGAAAAGTAACATACAAATTGCCGTCGTCTTCAGAAGGGATAAAGCCGGAAGGCTTATACATGAACAAATATATCGCCGAAATGCATATCAGGATCAATAAGACAACAATATACCGCACACCCTTAATGCTTCTGTCCACACCCCTTACATAGCTCCGGGTAATACGATCAAACCATGCATTGAACCTGGTGAATAACCGCTTCAGCCTTGTTTCTTTTTTGTTTTGATCCGTGGGTTTCAGCAATAAAGTACAGAGGGCAGGAGTAAGTGATAATGCAACAAATGCGGAAATGACGACAGAGATCGCAATGGTAATCGCAAACTGCTGGTACAGCCGCCCTACAATACCGGGAATGAACCCGACAGGTACAAATACCGCCGCCAGTATAAGCGCAATGGCCACTACCGGCGCCGAAATATCCTTCATGGCATAATAGGTGGCCTCTTTGGGCGACATACCTTTCTCGTCCATGTAGTGCTGTACGGCTTCTACCACGATGATCGCATCGTCCACCACGATACCAATGGCCAATACAAAGCCAAACATGGTAAGTGTATTGATCGTAAAGCCAAGCGGGATGAAAAAGCAAAAGGTACCGAAAATGGATACGGGAATAGCCAGTACAGGAATAAGCGTCGACCGGAAATTCTGGAGGAATATAAACACCACCACTGCCACCAGCGCCAGTGTCATTAGTAAAGTAACCACCACATCGCTCATGGAAACTTTAACTACGGTAACGGACTCGAAAGGTACTTTATACGCTACATCCGACGGAAAAAACTGCTTTAGTTGTTCCAGTTCCTTATAAATGCCTTCAGCCGTTTTCAGGGCATTGCTGCCCGGAGCCTGGTAAATGCGCAAGTAGGATGCACGATGTCCATCCACGAAGGAATTGCTGGAAAAGCTGAACTTGCCCAGCTCCACCCTGGCTACATCTTTGAGGTAAACCAATGCACCGGTCGAAGGGGTAGTTTTGATGATAATATTCTCAAATTCCGAAACCTTGCTCAGCCGTCCGTTGACCAAGATACCCAGCTCAAAGGTCTGGGCCTTGGATTGAGGCGGTACACCTGCAGAGCCAGCTGCAACCTGCACATTCTGGGCATTTAAAGCGTTAATGATGTCCTGGGGCGTGATGCTGTACGAGGCCATTTTATCCGGGTTCATCCATACCCGCATACTGAAATTATCGGCGAAGCTGTTGATCGTACCCACACCCGGCACACGCAGCAAAGCATCCTGGATAAATATATTGGTGTAGTTATCCAGAAAAGTAATATCATGCGTGCTGTTGGGTGAATAGATAGCGACCATCATCAGCATGCTCGGATTCACCGCGCGAACAGTAAGCCCGAGCCGGGTAGCAGCACTCGGTATCAGTGGGGTGGCAATGCTCACCCGGTTTTGTACATCCAGTGTGGCAATATCGATATCGGTCCCGATGCCATAAGTCACCGTTGCCTGCATACCCCCGTTATTGGTACTGCTGCTTTGCATATACTCCATTCCCGGCGTACCGTTTACCTGCCCTTCAATCGGGGTTGCCACGGTTTGCTCTACGGTCTGCGCATCGGCCCCGGTAAACTGCCCGTTGATTTGTACCACAGGAGGCGTTATGTCCGGGTATTGGTCTACAGGCAAATTGAGGATGCAAACGCTCCCAGTCAGTACCAGAACGATGGATACGACTATTGCAGTTACCGGCCTTTTAATGAATGTATTTGCTATCATAATCTGCCTGTCTCATTTTTGATATACATACAGCCTTCCGCTCTTCTCCTCTTAACGACGGCTTCTACGTCCGTTACCGGAATCGCTCCCTTGCTCCGGTTTTTTACCACCAACAGCAATAGGTGAGCCATCGTGTATGGCCTGGATGCCATCTACAACAATACGGTCTCCATCATTAACGCCCGACAATACGATAACGTCGGGGCCTATGGTTTGTCCCAGGTGTACCTTTTTCTGGATGGCGTATAGCCGGCGCCCTTTCCCCTTCTGTGCCTCATCCGGCACTTCCGGGGAACCGGCATCTTCCCGCGCCATCGTTGTGTCTTTGGCTACATAGAGGAAATACTCACCCATTTGCTCTACTACAGCTTTTCCCGGCACCACCATTTGCGGCGTGCCTTCCTGGTTACGTACGCGCACCACGCAGCTCATGCCCACTTTCAACAGGTTCTGGGGATTAGGGAATACGAGCCGGATACGGATAGTGCCTGTTTGCGGGTCTACGGCACGGTCGATTACCGATATTTTCCCTGGGAAAGGATAAAGGGAATTGTCGGGCAATTGCATCGTGAACAAAGAATCGGGCATCGATTTGCTGTCATTCTTGAAGCGCTCGAAGGCTATCAATTGTTTCTCGTTCACCAAAAAATCAACGGCCATAGGGTCGTTGGTGGAAATGGTATTTAATATCGTTTGACCTCCTACTACCACATTACCGATCCTTACCGCGCTAATGCCGATAGTGCCGTCGAATGGGGCATATATGCTGGCAAAATTCAGGTTGGCCTGTGCCGTTTTTAAAGCCTGCTGCGCCGCTTTGGTCTGGCTTTTGGCTGTTTCCAGAGCAATTACCGCATGGTCGTAGGCCTGCTTGGCTACTGCATTGTATTGGTTCAGGTACACATAACGGTCGGCATCCTGTTGCTGCTGTAGCTGGTTGGCTTCGGCCACTTTAAGATTGGCCTGGGCCTGGTCGCAGGCCGCCTGGTAGATCCGTTTATCGATCTCGTACAACAATTGTCCTTTATGCACCTGGCTTCCATCTGCAGCATAAATACCGGTAACATATCCCTGAACATTGCTCGGGATAATATTCACCTGGCTCAGCGCTTGTGTCGTTGAAGGGTACTGATCATAATACCGGACATTTTTGCTGGCAACCGTATACAGGTTTACCGGGGCAGGCGGTATCCTTGCAGGAGGCTTTTGCTGACAGGAAAAAAGAACGACACCTCCTGTTATCGAGCATATATATCGTGTTACCCTATTCATAGAGCAGGTTTTACTTTTCAGCGATGAACTTAATGCGGAAGCATCCCCATGGCCTTTTGCCAATCAATCTTACTGGAAAGCGTCTGGAACAAAGCATTCAGGTAAGTCAACTGGGCCGTTCGCAGGTTTGACTCGGCAGTAATGACATTCAGATAAGGTACTATGCCCTGCTTGTATTGCAGGTCTACAACAAAATATACACGCCTGGCCATTGTCACATTATCCCTCATCTGGCGCATATTGTACACATTACTTTTATAATTGGCCAGGGCCGTGGTATACTCCGAATAAACGGACGCTTTCAGATTAGCTTCGTTCCAGTCCAGTATCTGTTCCTGAAGCCTGGAACGACGCAGGTTTTGCGTCCGGGAAAAGCCCGTAAATACCGGTAAGCTCAAAGTCAATCCGATGATCGAATTGGGATAGACGGTATTGTACAGCATCGAAAATTCATTATTCTGGAAAGCGTAGTTATAATTGTAAAAAGCAGATAGAGTAGGCAGAAGGAAAAGTTTCCCGTAGTAATTGCTGAGCTGATGTTGTTGTTGTTTTTGTACCGCCAGTTGCTTGAATTCTATGCGGTTTTCATATTGTAGTTGTGCCGTAGTATCGATGGGGATATCTTTAAACATTTCAGTGCTGTCGTAGAAGACGTTGAATTGCTGTTCCTGGGGATAGCCCATCATTTGCTTTAACGACGCATATTGGGGCCACACACTTTCACCAGCCTGCTTGAGCTGGACCAGGGAAGTATTCAGCGAAATGGTAGCTTGCAGGTAGTCCGTTTCATCAACGATACCACCAACATACTGATGATAAGCGGTACGCATGCTTTCCCCCAGCCGCGCAGTATCTTCTTTCAATACATCGATCTGCTGTAAGGTCAGCAGTAAACTGTAAAACGTTTTGCTGACATTGGCCACAAGATCGATTTTGCTGCTGTCGATGCTTTGTTCCGCTGCCTTTAGATTGAGCGGCGCTACTTTGGCGGCATAGACCAGGGCCGGGTTAAAAATGGTTTGTGTTATGCCCACAGCCGGTGTAGAGGTATTGACCACACTGGTTTGTACAGGCGTCTCGACCCCATTTATGTTGGAGAGTGCAGTGGGGCGCTGCAGGTAATGGTTAAAATTTGCCGTAACACCCACCTGCGGATACCAACCCGATAAGCTGATGGCATTGGATGCTTTGGCAATAGTAGCCCTGATCAGGGATTGCTGCAAGCCAGGCTGATGCTGCAACGCGTAATCGATACATTGTTTAAGGGATAAGGAAGAAATACTGTCGTTTAGCTGCTGACAGTAAGCCGTAGTAGTAAAACAGAAGGGAAGAAGAAGCGCGCCCCAGATATAACCTGGGCAGGCTATCTTTCTTTTTTTAGTCTTTGCTAAATGACTCCGGGTTCTTATCATCTTAGCTACTCTTTTGGCAGTGGAGTTAACACTATAGCTTAAAGATAAGCATATTATTAATAAACAAACCTATTGACAAGTTAATATGTTCATGCATGCATAATGCACTTTAGTTATTCGCATTTTACCGAAGACCCACAATCGGGATATTGCGTATTTTTATGAGTAGCATATTGACCCAAAGCCTCCGTTAAACAGGATATGTTATACAGGCGAGTTGGTGATAAGCAGAGTTGTCAATTGTACCGGGCGATATGATGCGGTTTTTGTACAAAAAAGCCATTCGCCACCATAAACCAAAACCAGAATGATGTATGGAATTCCGCCTTAAAAATTTCATCCGGTGTTTGTTGGGCTGCATTTTGATGATGACTCCTCACTTGCTTCAGATTGCTTATGCACAACCGACCGGACAGCCGGAGGCTCCTATACAATGGATAAATACGCTGCCGGTAATAGACGGTGTATTGGACAATGAATTATCATACCTGGAGCAACGTAAGTTTAATTGCTTCTGGCGATTTGAAAACCCGGCGACAGACACAATGAAAGTCAGCTATTGCCTGGGATACACATCCACGCATCTTTATGTCTATATCGAAACGGCAACGGACAGTATTACATACCGGGACCGGGGATTTATTAACGGAGATGGCTTCAAGCTTTTAATAGCAATGCCTCAATCCGATTCAGGTACCAATGAATACTATGACCTGGTTTTTTCCCCTTCAAAGGATAAGCAGTATTGGGCACGGAAAAGAATCTGGGAATACAACAGGGAGCAGGAACATAAGAAAAAGCTAAGTAGTGCTACCATGTTTGAGGAACAAGCGGGGAAGGCCCGCTGTGGCTTTGAAGCACTGATAGCCTGGCGGGATATTCTACCCTACCATCCATGGTTCCTGGAGGCGATGGGTTACAACCTTTATTTTGCCAAAGGCCTCGGTCCCGGTATTACCAATGGGTATGCAGTAGTAGCCGATGAAGGGATATGGGATGAGGAAGTCCCCCTGCGGCAATATGCTGCCATGAGGTTTGAGACACCTGCCTCCGTGAAAACACCAATGTTATGCGCACAACCTTTGGAAAGGAACCTGAAGTCGGGATTACCGATCCTTATACGTACAGTCACCATCGGGGCGACCGACCCCAAAAGTGAATTACGCCTGGTACTTAGAAAGGATACAGCAACTGTTGTACACAAAAAAGATATTTTATTGCCTGGGAGCAGCACGTTACAGTATCGAACAGATACTATGCAGATCGGAGGCATATTACCTGGCATTTATACCCTGGAAATCAGCTCGGGTCAATCTACTGCAAATTATACGATAACTGTATTGCCCGTTATTGCATTTGATACGATACAACAAAACATTCATATCAATGTACACAAGCTGTCCGAAGGCATTACAAATACTTTATTGTTTAAGCTGCAGTTACTCCGGCAGAAATTAGCAGCGTTAAAAAGATACGAGACAGGAGAAGAGGTCCTTCAATACTGGTTTACGTTTCAGCAGGAATACCATGCATTTCAGAGCGGGAGCGATCCATACACAAACAGGACTGTACCCTACCAGAGAGCATTCCGGTCAAAGTACGACAACACTTACCAGCCCTATAGTCTAAAACTTCCAAAGGATTATGATCCCCGGAAAAAATATCCGCTCCTGGTGTTTCTGCATGGCAGTGGCCAGGATGAACAGGGCGTATTAGGACAAGCAAGGAGCGATGGAAATTTTATTGAAATAGCTCCCTTTGCAAGAGACCGGTACCGTTGTTATTCTTCGGATAGCAGCCAGAATGATATATTAGAAGCCATTGATGATGTTTGCCAATATTTCCCCGTAGACAAGCATAAAATAGTGATCGGTGGATTTTCCATGGGGGGCTATGGTGCGCTCAGAACTTATTTTGAACACCCTCACCTTTACAAAGGAATTGCCGTATTTGCAGGGCATCCCGCCTTGGCAAGTGAGTGGCTGGGCGAAGGACATCCCGATTTCCTCAACGATAATTACTTGTCTGCTTTTTCAGGCGTACCCATATTCATTTATCATGGAAGGAAAGATGGCGCGTTGCCGGTTGAAAAAGCGGTACTACTGGCCCGGAAACTTAAGAGCAAGGGCAGTATCGTAACAGAAAGGATAGTTGACAATAAAGCCCACGAATACCCGGATGATGAAACGAACCGCATTTATTTCAACTGGTTGAAAAAGCTGGAAAAATAAGCGCCACCATGTCTCAATCGGGAACAGCTTAAAAGTTGCAGCTTTCTACACCGGGACGAAGATTATTACCTGTAATTCATTTTCTTGTCCTGTTTATACTATTAAGCTGCAATTACCGTTATGCTCTTGGCTTTTAGCATAAATTCTATAGAAGTCCATGCACTTCAGCACCGAAAGACGGCACTTGTTACCTTTTTGATCAAGGGGCCGGTTTGTTGCCGGAATAACAACCAACATAACAACAATAACCCATATGGCCTTCCGTTTGGATGAGACAACAATTACTGACCTTTCCATCTTCGACGATGATGATGAAAAATCTGTTTTTAAACGGTTCAATCGTACGCAAACTGCCGGTGGCGCAAAATTTCTGAAAAAAATATTTAATTCACCGCTCGATGATGTCGAAAAGATCCGTTCCGTCCAGGAGCTGGTAAAAGTATTTACAGGCATAACGGAATTATGGCCTGTTGATATTGGCAATGGAACTATTTTTGTTATGGATCGTTTTTGCAGCGAGCCCTACACAGGTTACAGGCCCGAAGACAACCTGCTTGCCCGCCTGTCCTTCCAGCTTTCCAATCGTGACAGCTATTCTATCTTAAAATTCAGCGTAAAAATATTCAACGAATTTTTCAGGGGGCTCAAAGTTTTGAAGACCTGCCTCGAGGATAAGAACCTCCCGGAAGAATATGAATATTTCAAACAGTCGATCTGGAAAGCTTTCGACGAAACTCCGCTTCAGCGCCTGGCGGCAATAGGCCCGGGACATAAATTTACTTCCAAAGAAAACTTTTACTTCGGCTACCATATCCGGGCGTATTACAGAAGCCTGGTAAAAGAGCTTATTGAAGTCTTTTGTCAGATGGAAGCCTGGTACTCCCTGGCCGACGCGGTAAATAAATACGATCTTAAGTTCCCTGAATTTGTGGTACAGGATGAGCCTTGTTACCGGGCGACGGGACTATACCACTTAATGATAGATAATGCCAGGAGCTACGATGTAACATTAACATCTGAGAAAGGGCTCATGTTTCTGACCGGTAGCAATATGGCAGGGAAAAGCACTTTTATCAGGTCAGTAGGATTGTCTCTATTCCTTGCGCATCTTGGATTGGGCGTCCCTGCAGCAGCAATGGTACTATCCGTTTTTAACGGGCTATCCACTAATATAAATATAGCGGATGATATATCAAAAGGACAAAGCTATTTCTTCAATGAGGTAAAACGGATAAAGGAAACCGTCGGCAAAGTGAATGACGGCACCACCTGGATGATCCTCGTCGACGAGATATTTAAGGGTACTAATATTCTTGACGCAATGCGTTGCTCTATCGAGGTGATCAATGGTTTCAGTAAAGTCCCAAATGCCTTATTCGTGATTTCAACGCATCTGTACGAAATAGCCAAAGAATTTAAATATCCGGATAAGATATCCTGCAAGCATATGGAAACAATAGTCGAGGGCGATGACTTCCGGTTCACCTATCAGCTTAAAGATGGCGTTAGCAAAGACCGCATCGGGTTTTCGATTATGAAACGTGAAGGTGTTATACAAATGCTGCAAACATTATGAATAAGCTCCTGATTCTTCTTACTTGATCCTATCATTCAAACCTCCGCCTGACAGGCAAAACGATTTGCTGGACAAATGCGATATTCGTATGAATTTCGGCCCCGATAAACCAAAGTAAAATTGGGCATAAAAAAATCAAAACATGGGAAAATGGTTGGTATTAATCATTCTGGGGCTAATTTTTCCACCGAAAGCAGATGGCCAAAAGTTTGAAATCGGGCTAAGTGCCGGACTCATTAAGGAGCTGGTAGAGCGGGATACAAAAGGACATAACAAGTGTGACACTTGTGGAAGCAAGCCAAAAGCTTACCGGAGCTGTGATATAAAGTATAACAATGGCGAAATAGCCGAGGTTACTCAATGCCACCAGCAGGAGTATTTGCCCGAACTGCGGATCACCGCCAACTATTGCGAACATTACATAATGAATAACAATAAGCTTGCTTACTTATTAACGCAATTTGAAAATGTTCCGTTAGAAAAGATAATAGCAAGCCACGATAATAACCCCTCAAACAAAAAAATCGGGGAGCTATATTTCTCCGATGACTATGAACACTATTCAAAAATTTATCTGTCAACCGGTGGTTTGTCTACAATAGAATGGCGTCAAACAATTGTATCAGAACTTCCTGAAAACCTTCAAAGTTTTATAGACGCTAAACGCGCTGCAATCAGGGAAAAGAAAAAAGCGGATAAAGCCATAGCTAACAGGAAACGGGAGCATGGGGATATGGGTGTAGCAGCGGCAAACGATCAAGCTTATCCTTCCAAAGGCTACGTAATCCGGCATTCTATTGCCGGCCGCAATATAGTGCTCCACCCCGATGCGAAAGCAGAGCCGGTGCTTAAAGAAGACGGGAAGGTCATAATACGCGTGGCTGTAGACCGGGAAGGGGCGATAGTCAATTCTAATGTTATATCGGCAAGCAATCCCATTGTTAAAGAACTGGCATTAAAAAGCCTGCCCAGTATTCGGTTCAATAAATCAGCAACCGCTCCCCCGGAACAGTTTGGTAATATTACTTTTCAATTTAAGGGGGCGAAACCATAAGATCGGTATCCTTATGTCTTGCACCAAATGATCAGGCATTCAAAATGATATACAATCGTATATCTTAACGTTTTGCTGTTAGGTATCTTTTCGCCAACAACAAAGCACCATTCCCAATCTTTTCGCTTGATCCAACAAAAAACTTTTTTTATTATCTCTCTCATCGTCGTTGTAAAATTTACCCGGATATGGCCGATCTGCAATTAATCGCTGCATAAAACCAGCTTACTATATTCCCAGATATCCGCATCAGTTACAGGCTTTAACTCCAGATCATTTATATAAATTTACAATCCATAGACACTTAAAATACAGAAGGTTAAAACCCTTATTTACCGGAAGCAAAAACCCTTATTTAATGCAGGGTTTAATAATGGCCTCATATTTGAATCTATTTTACTTTCGCAAAAGTTAAAGTTTACCCAATAAACAACCCTGTATTTTTTAATCATTCACTTTTCTAAAAAACCAAACCAAAAGATCATGGTAACCATTCATTTCAATTATTCAGGCGTACTCAATGGAGAAGCCATTAGCGGAAATGCAACGATGCATGCTAATCCGGAAACTGGCGAATTAAACGCCTCTGCAAATTTTGCCGCTTTCCCGGCTTCCTTTAGCCCATGTTTAGCAGGAGTTTCACTCCTGAGTATTTCTTGCAGCAATAGCGGCAAGACAGAGCAAGGTGCTCATAATATTATTGATGTTACTAACGGGAATTATTCGAGCATCAGGGAAATCACACTTTTTGATGCTTCAGGTGGTTTCCTGGGACAAGTTGTGATCAACGGGACATTCACAAAGGTTTCGGACATCGTCTATACCGCAAATGTGACTGTCACCGGGAATTACTCCGGGCCGGTTAATATCCAATTTCCCAATGGATATACCCTGCCTTTGAATGCGACACAACCTTTCAAACTGGAAGGATCTTTCCAAAAAACTTACCTTACAGAAAACGGCATCAACATTCTTACGGAAAACAACCACACTTACTTCTTCAATAATGGTGTGTCTACCCCGCTTGCCAATATCGAATGTGAGTTAGCCTATGACACGCAGCAATCCTATTGGCTTCCCGACCAAAAAATATTACATGTGACAGGCACGTCTATTGTTCGTCCCCTGTAAGTCTTGACTTCTTCATTCCCCGGAAACGGTAATGCTGCAGATCGCAAAACGTCCGACAAGGTAAACACTAAATGGCTGGGTAAAATAAGGGATATCCAAGCGGAGTGCAGAACCCTTGAAATCCTTCGGGGCTAATGAAGCAAATTTCGCAAAAAGAAAAAGCCACTCTGAGAGTGGCTTTTTCTTTTTTGTGGTGTGGGCCGGGATCGAACCGGCGACACAAGGATTTTCAGTCCTTTGCTCTACCGACTGAGCTACCGCACCATCGTTGTTGAAAGGAGTGCAAAGGTAACGCTTTCATTTAAACCACCAAATTTTTTTTAGCTTTTTTTAAAAAGGACATTGTAAAATCTCCATTAATGTACCATCAAAAAAGCTATCTTTGTGCCGCAAAAAATAACTCAATTCCCTAATTTAATTATAAATCAGTCTATGCACTTTATTGTTTCCTCAACTTCCTTGTTGAAAAATCTGCAACTTGTGGGTGGTATCATCAGCGCCAATGTAGTGCTCCCCATTCTGGAAGACTTTTTATTTGAGCTGGATGGCAATGCTCTTACACTTACCGGCGGTGATATGGAAACAATGATCAAAGTGCAGATGGAGATACAAAGGGAACTCACCGACACCGATGGCGACGGAAAGAGCGGCCGTATCTGCATTCCTTCCAAAATACTCCTCGAATACCTCAAAAACCTGCCGGAACAACCGGTTCATTTCACCATCAACAAGGACGATAATTCGATAGAAATATCCAGCAATACGGGTAAATACAAAATTGGCGGCGAAAAAGCGGATGAATATCCCAAAGAGCCGCAGCCCAATGATGCGACTTCCTTCACCCTGCCTTCCGTACGTCTTTCCGAAGCTATCAATAAAACATTGTTTGCAACCAGTTCCGATACTTTACGCCCAGCTATGACAGGTGTGTTTTTCGAACTGGCGCAAGATGGTATTACATTCGTAGCTACAGATGCGCACCGCCTGGTAAAGCTTACCCGCAACGACATCAACTGTCCTGAAGAAGGAGGTATTATTGTACCACGCAAGCCGCTGCAACAATTAAGGAATATCATCCCTTCGGATGAAAGCCCGCTGGAAGTTTCTTACAATACCAGCCACTTGTTTATTCAGAACAATAAGATACGCCTGAGCTGCCGCCTGATCGAAGGTAAGTTCCCGCCCTACAAAGCGGTAATCCCTGCCGATAATCCTTTCAGCCTTACGATCAACCGAGCAGACCTGATCAGTTCCTTGCGCCGCGTGAGTATTTTTGCCAATAAAAGTACCAGCCAGGTCGTATTCGACATCGTTGGCAACACGGTAAATATAAGCGCCCAGGATATCGACTTCTCTTATGAAGGTAAAGAACAACTGAACTGCCAGTACACCGGCGACGATATGAAGATCGCTTTCAATGCCAAATTGCTGATCGAAATGCTCAACAACATGGAAGGAGAAGAGATTAAACTGGAACTGAGTATGCCGTCCCGCGCCGGTATCTTCCGCCCGGTAGAGAAATCGGAGAACGAAGACCTGCTAATGCTGCTGATGCCCCTGATGGTAGGCGTATAAAAACTAATAGAGTAAAAATATACAGGAGTGATCCTGTCCCTGATATTGAATTTTAATAATCGAAATGCTACAAAACGAATCCATTCCTTCTCAAAAGAAAAAGATCATAGTACTGGGAAGCGGCCCGAACCGTATCGGGCAAGGTATTGAATTTGATTACTGCTGTACCCACGGGCTGCTGGCCATTAAAGAGCTGGGCTACGAAGCGATCATGATCAACTGTAATCCGGAAACGGTCTCTACCGACTTCGACATTGCGGATAAGCTCTATTTTGAGCCCGTATACTGGGAACATATCTGGGAGATCATCGAGCATGAGCAACCCGAAGGCGTGATTGTACAGTTGGGCGGGCAAACGGCCCTCAAGCTGGCCAAGCGCCTGCACGAGAAAGGCATTAAGATCATCGGCACTTCTTTCGATAATATGGATATCGCCGAAGACCGTGGCCGTTTCAGCGACCTGCTCAAGGAACTGAATATCCCCTATCCTAAATATGGCACTGCCTACTCTACGGACGATGCCATCGAAGTGGCCAACGAAGTAGGCTACCCGGTACTGGTACGCCCCTCCTATGTATTGGGCGGACAACGTATGCGTATCGTAATCAATGACGAAGAGCTGGAAAAAAGCGTACTGAGCCTCCTGAAACACCTGCCAGGCAACAAGATCCTGATCGACCACTTCCTGGACCGTTGCCAGGAAGCCGAAATAGACGCGATATGCGATGGTGAAGAAGTACACATTATGGGCATCATGGAACATATCGAACCCGCCGGTATCCATAGCGGCGATAGCCATTCCGTACTGCCGGTATTCAACCTGGGCAAGCTCGAAGTGGAAGAAATGGTAGATATTGCCAAAAAGATAGCGCTGAAGCTCAACATCAGGGGCCTTATCAATATCCAGTATGCGATTAAAGACGGCAAGGTATATGTGATCGAGGCCAACCCCCGCGCCAGCCGCACCACGCCATTTATAGCCAAAGCTTATGGCGTGCCTTTCCTCAACATCGCCACCCAGGTTATGCTGGGAGAAAAGAAGCTGAAAGACTTTACCATAGAGAAGAAACTGGAAGGCTTTGCGGTAAAAGAACCTGTATTCAGCTTCAATAAATTCCCGAATGTAAATAAAGAACTGGGACCGGAAATGAAAAGCACCGGGGAAGCCATCCGCTTCATCAAAGACCTGCGTGATCCCTGGTTCCGCACTTTGTATAAAGAAAGAAGCATGCACTTAAGTAAATAAATGCGCCCGAAAAGCACATATCTTTTTCGAAATACAGCCCGGCTATCTGCAATAGTGCCGGGCTTTTTCTTATTCCTTTTCTGCGCCGGATGCGCCCCAAAAAAAACGCACCAGGTACAAACCGCCTTCTATTATTGGAAAACCAACCTGAGAATCGCCCCTTACGAAAGCAAGGTATTACAGGAAACAGGTACCGAAGCGCTGTACCTACGCCTGTTCGACATAGACTGGAACGAAGCGGGGAATAAACCGGTACCGGTAGGCATACTCCAATCAGAGCCGGTTATGGATACTACCTTACAGTATATCCCTGTTGTTTACATTACACAACCCTGCCTGCTACGGCTGGAAGAAAAAGATCTTCCCGGGCTGGCCGCCAATGTCAGCGGGCTCATGCGCCAGCTCTGCGACCGCTACCACGTTTCCCCGGCAGAAATACAGATCGATTGCGACTGGACTAAGAACTCATCGGCGCTTTATTTCCGTTTGCTGCAACACTTAAAAGAACAGGATTTTTTCAGAGACAAACTGCTTTCCTGCACCATCAGGCTGCACCAGGTAAAGTATACGAGCGCCAATGGCATTCCCCCGGTGGACAAAGGCTTGTTGATGGTTTATAACATGGGTAACCTTACGCGGTATGGCGGTCATAATTCGATACTGGAACCCGGGGAAGCGATACAATATCTGAAAGGGCTGGGCACTTATCCCCTCCCCCTCGATGTGGCCCTTCCTTTGTACCATTGGGCCGCTTTGTTTGAGCAAAAGCGCTTCAAAGGCATCTTGTATAACCTGGGCAAGGAGCAGTTCGCGGCTACCGGCCTGGAACATAAGGAAGGCAATTTGTACCGGATTAAAACGGATAGCAAAACGGGCGGCTACAGTCTGAAAGCAGGCCAGGAAATCCGCTTTGAAGCACCCGGATTAAAAGACCTGGAACAGGTCGCTGCTTTCATCGGCTCCCGGATCAAGGACAGTACTTTCAGACTTGCTTTTTTCCACCTGGACAGCCTGAGCATGCAACCTTACCGGCCTGCAGACCTGAATCACATACGAAGCACTTTCTGAACGGGCTAAAGCCATATTCCATGAAAGCACTAAAGCAAAAAATATACGATCATTATCTTACTATTTTAACAGATAAGATAAAGGCACTGCAACAGAAACTGGACGACCTGCAGGATAGTCTGAAACAGGAAACCAAAAGTACTGCAGGGGATAAATACGAGACTGCCCGGGCCATGGTACATATCGAGCAGGAAAATACCGGGCGGCAATTGTCCGAACTCTTACAACAGCAAGCAACCTTAAAGAGCCTGGATCTGGCCCTTGTATCTGATACCGCGACCAGGGGCAGCCTGGTCGAAACGGATAAAGGCTACCTGTTCCTCAGTATAGCGCAAGGTAAGGCCGTAATTGAAGGCCAAACCGTGTATGCCTTGTCTCCCCAATCTCCTTTAGGTCAAAAACTAATGCACTGTGGTACCGGAAGTACAGTGATACAAAACGGAATACATTATTTTATTAAAAATGTAAATTAAATACCATCGAACAATAAACCCTTGTAATTTTAGATAGTCATAACCAGGAGTTCTTGCCTAAACCGGCAAAAGAAGATTCAAGGAAATAATCTTTACGCAACAACAGGGATCATAATTCCCTTGTTCAAAAACACACCTTATGAAAAAGTTCTTATTATGTTGCTGCCTTTCTCTTGGCATAGCTGCAGCCGCTGTGGCCCAAACCACAAGCCTGCAAAGCTTTACGTCAAAAATAACAGATCCGGCCAAAATGGATTGGGGTCCTTTGATTACCAATGATTATGTATTTCCTAAAGGACCTGTAATAGACCTCTCCAATATCGACAGAGGCTCCGTTATCCAGATAAGGAGCTTCGACGTTACGACGACAGCTTCCCTGGCGCCCTCGCTTACCTGGGGTCCGGATGAATATAACATCAGAATGAGCCCATCCAAAGGGAGCCGGGTGGTCGCTGCCAAAGTATATAACGGCGGCGTTGCTTTTATCCTGCTGGCCGGCGATATCCCGGGAAATTTCCTGGAAACAATACCTATGGGCAGCGCAAGCATTACGATCAAAGGCCGTGTAACCGAAAACATCGTTAAAGCAGACAACAACTAAAATCCCTAGAAAAAGCCTTATGAAAAAATTACTGCTCCTGGTCGCAATTACAGCCATCCCGATACTTTCCCTGGCACAAACCGATAATGGTAAGACAAAGCTCAGGAACCAAATGACCCCTGATACGATTGTAGATGGCGCCTTAAACAAAATAAACTGGGGCGCATTGATCAACCGCGATTATGTCTCCATTGCAGAAACCTTTTACGATGTGCATTCCCTCGATCCGGGATGGGTTATCCAGGTTCGTTTTTACGGAAAGAACATGAGCCCGCTCATCACCCCGCAAAGGGACGGCGGAAAATCATTCCCTTTTACCAAAACAAAGGACAGCAGGATCGTGGCTATGGAAGGACTTACCGATGGCGGTATCAGGGTAGTGCTGGCCACCGGCGACCGCATCGGCCCCTTTGTCGAAACCGTCAGCATCAAAAACGGTTTTTACAGCTATACTTTTTCGATCAAAGGATTGGTACAATCGGTTGATGATAAGAAAAAAGACCAGGCAAAAGCCAATAAGGAAAAATAACAGCGATGGCATCATTTGCCAAAGAAGTTCTGGCCTTTACCTGAGTCCCTAAACGGGAAGCGGAATAAACCAGGAACAATTCTTATAAGAAAGAGGCCCGGCATTAAGTATAATGCCGGGCCTCTTAATTTATGAAAGCACTGTCTTGTTCCCGATAAAACTACCGGTCCTGCTTGTGCCGCTCTGTTTACCTGATGAGGGTAACATCTCCTTTAAAAATCAATTCTTTCTTGCGCACATTGCCACAAAGAATGCGGATATAATAAAAGTAAGTTCCGGCATCGGAAACCTGGCCGTTAAAAGTACCGTCCCATACTTTACTTACATTGGAGCTGGAGAATATCCGCTGCCCGTAACGATTGTAAATATACATTTCCTTCAAATCCATGTCGCCTTTGTACTCTACCCTGTACACGTCGTTCCGGCCATCGCCGTTGGGCGTAAAGGCATTGGGAATATAGGGCGTACAGCAGTTGTTGTACAGGATATCGACAGCTATCGAATCGGCGCAATGATGCGCATCGCTAACCGTAACATAATATCTCCCGTTTACCAATCCGGTAATGCGGGCAGTACCCAGCGAGGCGTCATGCTTCCAGGAATAATCGTAAGGCGCTGTGCCGCCACTGGCAATCACTTCTATCAAACCGCCATCATCAATACCGTTGCAATCGTTGCCTACGGTAAGCGTATCCAGCACCAGTTTATCGGGCTGGCCCAAAACCACCAAGGTATCTTTGATACATTCATGGGCATCTTTGATACGCAAGGTATATGCTCCGGCCTTCCTGTTGTCGAACAGGTTAGCAGTACCCCAGTTGCCGCTCGTCCCCAACTGGTAGTTGAAAGGAGGCAGGCCACCCGAGGCCTCTATAGTAAGCGCGCCGTCTGAAAGGCCAAAGCAGGAAGGTTCTTTAAGCGTAACACCATCGATAAGGATATGCGGAAAACCGGTCAGGGTAATGATCGTATCTTTCGTACAACCGTTATTGTCTTTGATCTTAAAAATATAAGAGCCCTCTGCAAGCTGGCCGAATGTAGCGGAGCTGCCGTAGTTGTTATTGCCCAGGGCATAAGTGTAGGGCGCGGTACCACCGGTGACGGCAATAGTAACATGACCATCGGTAAAACCTTCACAGGTAGGGTTTGTAATGGCTATCCCGGCAATGCTTACCGGCGCAGCCGGCTGGGTCAGGGTAATACTGCTGTCTTTGGTACAGCCGTTATTGTCTTTAAGGTGGATAACGTGGGTACCTGCATTCAACCCGTTCAATGCATTACCAGCCTGGAAAGGATTAAGGTCGACGGCATACTGATACACAGGGGTCCCGCCCTGGGCATTCACGATTACTGCGCCTCCGTTGGTACCAAAGCAGGGCACATGTGTGAGCGCCAGGTTGAAAGCCAGTGGCGCCGGTTGCTGGATCACAAGCGTTGTGTCTTTCAGGCAAAGATTCTGGTCCCTGATATGAAAAACGTAAGTGCCGGCTGCCAGGTTGGTAAAAGTACCGCTGGTACCAAAGGCCCCTACTCCCATTGCAAAGGAATAAGGCGCTGTAGTGCCCGAAGGCGTCAAAGTAACAGCACCATTGGCATTGCCAAAACACAGGGCGGGAGTCACGCTGGCGGTAAGCTGCATCGTCAGCGAATCGACCAGTGTGATGGTGGTATCTTTGGTACAATCATGTGCATCCTTTACATGCAGCACATAAACACCGGGTCCCAGGCCGGTAAAAGTATTGCCCGCGCCGTAACTTCCTGCATTAAGCGCATATTGATAAGGCGCTGTTCCATTGACCGGCGTGATACTGACCTGCCCGTTGCTTACCGGGCTGCATACCGGCTTCTTGACCGAGAGTCCCAGTTGTATGGCCGGAGGATTGGTTATGGTAATGCTGGTATCTTTTATACAGCCCTGCACATCTTTAACATGAACAATATGTGTCCCCGCACTAAGACCGGCATAGGTAGTGGCGCTGCTGTAAGGCAGTGAATTGATAGCGTATTGGAACGGCGTATTGGCGCCCGTGGCCGCCACCGTTATAGTACCGGTATTACCGTTAGGACACCAGGGCTGTGTCCAGGTAACCTGGGGCACGATATCGACATTCACTACAAAATTAATCGTAGTATCCCTGTAACAACCGCCGGCCCCGGTAATACGGAAGGTATAGCTTCCAGCGGCAAGGCTGTCCGTTATCGTTGCGGTGATACCGTTGACAGTGAGTGTGGGCACAGGAGCGGTACCCAGGTAAGCATTAAAAGTATAGGGAGGATCGGTGCCTACCGGCGTTATGGTAAATTTTGCTTTCCGGACACATGTTGCCGGCTCCAGCAATGTAAAGGTCATGGCCGGCCTGGGGAGAATCTGCACAGTATAAGCTATCGTTTGCTTGCTGGCAAGCGGGCAGCCGTCATCGGTAAACGTGAGGTAGAAGGTATAGGAGCCCGGAGCTACGCCATTAAGATTCCAGTTAAAATTAAAAACGGGAGAAGAGGTATTATTGCTTAACACATTGAAAAATGCACCCGGGATTGCTCCCTGTATATTTACTGTAATATTGTCCCCGTCCAGGTCGGTAATGGGTATGCTAAAAGAAAGGGTAGCGTTACCGGCACAAGCTTTAATAGTAGTGCTATTGACCAGGGTTCCGTTGGCCGGGTTGGTGATCGAGCCATCCGGGGGGTTATTATTGCAGTTGTTTAAGACCACGAAAGTCATTTCCCGCATGCTGGAACCTACCAGCACGCCGTTACGGTACTCCAATACCTTGCTCACTACAAGCGCATTTTGCACTACGTTGGGATAAAAACTAAGCTGGCCGTTGACCGAATTGAAGGAATAGGAACCCGGCAGGCAAAGTAAAGGAGCCGTGGCCGTGGTGGGTGCAATGTAAGTCACATTGGAGCTGGGTGTAGTCGATGCGTCCAACCCCGATACAAGCTGAAAGCTAAGGCTGTCGCCGTTGCCGTCAATAGCGCCCTGGTTGTATTCCTGCGGCTTATTGATACAAAAAAAAGGCGTGGGGATGGTGGTATAGGTAGGCGAAGAATTAGCGCCCCCCATGTTATTCAGGGTGGCTTCCAGCGACATCAGGGAGCCGCCGCCAGGAATGACAATGTTCGTGATCGCTGTGCTTCTCCCCGCCTGGCTGTTACTGAGATCCCCGGTGGAACGAAATTTCCAGTTGGCCGAGGGGCCGCTAAGGGTAACAAAAGCCGCGTAAATAAATTTCTTTACCCCCGGCAAAGGATTATTGATATTAACACATTTGGTATTATTGGCCTCATCGGGACAAACCGGCGAAACATCCACACCGCTTCCCGGTTGCGGCGCCAGGGATACCGTTTGTACCAGCGTAGCGCCGTTATATATTTGTACTACAGGCTGCGCCGTGGTCAGGCTGGCAAATGTTCCCGTGGTATTGCCACAATCACCGTAAAGCACCATCGTGATTTTATAATCGTTACCGGTGAAATGCATATAGAAAAGCTCCCCGCCAAACAAGTGATTGGCATAAGCGGCAGGAGTAGCTGCCAGCAACAGCATGGTGATTATCAGATTCAGGCACCAATTGTTCTTTAAGGCGCCGGGCAACCATTTATTTTTTGAGCACATACTGTTCTGATTGTAAAATATATCCTAAAAATAAGATAATAATTAATTTATTTTTTGATGATGTCTTTGTTAAGCATGAAAGAATGCCTGTTTTGCGGCAAAACGTAAGTTTTCCGCGGCAAACAGGACAACAAGATTCTTAAGAGACATATCAAATAAACAGATGTACTATTCCAAAACAAATTCATTAACCTCGTACTACCCAGTTATGTAGGTATATAAAAACTCCGGGCTTTTATGAAGCCCGGAGTTTTTCAAAAAATACAAATAGTACTTACAATCTTTCATACAGAGCCCTGAGCCGCTCTCTCGTCATTTGTTCTTTCCAATCCTTGCCCAATGCATTTTCCCATAAAGGAGGAAGCCCGAGCGATACATCGATCATCTTATCGAAGTCGGCATCGCTCAGCCCTTTGGTAACGCCCTGGGGAATGTCAATGTTATGCAGCTTTACCATTTGCTTGAATTTCGCCACGCCTTCGGGGTAAAACTCTTCCAGCTTATCGAATACGATACAGTTGCCAATACCATGTTTGGTACCTAATAAATAGGAAAGACCATAGCTCACGGCATGTGCCACTCCTACCTGCGAATAAGCGATGCTCATACCGCCCGCGTAAGAAGCCATCATCAGCTTTTCGTCCGATTCTTCGTTCCAGTCGGAGCGATGCAGGAATATCTCCTCGCAAAGGTCTTGCGCCTTTTCCCCGTAAGCTTTACTGAAAGCATTCAGATAAGTGCCGGTGAGGGATTCTACACAGTGAATAAAGCAATCCATGGCCGTATAGAAACGTTGGTTAACCGGCACGGTCTTTGCCAGCTCCGGATCAAGCAAGATCTGGTCGAAAGGTGTATAATCCGAATTCATGCCCAGCTTACGGACAGGGCCCGTCAGTACCGTAGTGCGGCTTACCTCGGCGCCGGTACCCGATATAGTGGGGACGGCTGCTTTGTATACCCCCGGAAACCGGACCAGGTCCCAGCCCTGGTAATCGGCCGAAGAGCCCGGGTTGGTCATCATCAGGGCAACGGCCTTGGTCATGTCCATCACACTGCCGCCGCCAATACCCACGATACCGCTTATCGTTCCGAACTCGGCCGTAAGGGCGTCGCGCAGGCTATCCACATAGGTTGTCTTGGGTTCGTGGGTAACATCGATAATCACCACCTTATCCCTTCCTTTTACAGGCAGGCGGGACAGGAATGCAGGATCGTTCTCAAAAAAATGGTCTACAAAGAAGATGATGGGAGCATCCCCTTTGCGTTGGGGGGTCAGTATTTCATCCAGTTGGTTAAAGCAGCCACGACCGTAGACTACATAGTCTACCATTTTAAAATTCCGGAAAGCCATATTTAGATGTTAGATATTAGATATTAGACTTTAGATATTAGAATTCAGATATTAGATACGAGGATAAGCGCTGTAATTATTACTTACCGCTGTGTTGCTGCATGTACGCCCTGGCTTTTTCCAGGTCTTCGGGCACATCGATCTCTACACCCATATAATCGGTAACTACCATCTTCATAGCAATGCCATTTTCCAGGTAACGGAGGCATTCGATCTTTTCGGCAGCTTCCAGGGGACTTACCGGCATCTGGGTAAAATCGATCAGGGTTTGCCGGCGAAAGGCATAAATACCGATATGCTCGTAATAGGTAACCGACACCTCTTTATCCCTATGGTACGGAATCACGGAGCGGGAAAAGAACAAGGCGTTACTTTTCTTATCTATAGCTACTTTTACATAATTGGGATCTTCGATGGAATCAGGATTGTCCAGCACCTGCATCAGGGAAGCTACTTGTACTGTTGCACCTTCCTCGCCTTCAAACACTTGCAGTAGCTTTTCCAGCGGCTCTCTCCTGCTGAAAGGCTCATCACCTTGTACATTCACTACGATTTCGGCATCGGGAAAGGCATCCAGGGCTTCTGCTATCCGGTCGGTACCGCATACATGTTCCCGACGGCTCATTACGGCCTTGCCGCCATTGTTTGTGATCTCGTTGTAAATTTCCTCACTGTCGCACACCACGGCTACTTCATCAAAAAGACCTGTCTCCACCACCGAGCGGTAGGTAGACAGGATCACGGTATGTTCACCAAGTTTTTCCATTAATTTTCCCGGGAAACGGGAAGCAGCATAACGCGCCGGTATTAAAGCTATTTTCTTCAAGAGGGGTATTTTGAAATATCGATAAATAAACCAGGCCGCTTGGAGCGGCCCAGTTCCGATCGCAAAGGTCGGAAATTTTGTATTGACCGGAGGCAATTACTTCACCAGTTTCATCTCATTGAGCAACCATCCTGCATGGCCATACTTTTCGATCAGGAATAAGGCGTAACGGATATCCAAACTTACATTGCGGCATACGGTGGGATCGTAATGCAGGTCGCTCATAGTTCCCTGCCATATACGGTCGAAATTGATACCGATCAGCTCACCTTTGGCATTCAGTACCGGACTTCCGGAATTACCGCCGCTGGTATGGTTGCTGGCAATAAAGTTGACCGGCACCGTACCGGCTACAGCCCACTTGCCATAGTTTTTGCTCATATACAGGTTACGCAGCCCCTGCGGGATATTGAATTCCTCCACGGAAGCGTTGTGGCGGGGCATCAGGTCCTCCAGGGTAGTCTGGAAGCTGTTGCTGTTGGGCAAGGCCACTCTTTCTACGGTGCCGTAAGTAAGTCTCAAGGTCTGGTTGGCATCGGGATAAAAGTCCCTTCCGCTGTTCAGGTATTCCATCTGGCGCTTCATGTACAACCGGTTCAGAGGGCTGATCCGTTCATTGTACCTGGCCAGTACCGGTGTTATCTTCTCCTGCCGGAAGGTAGTTACCGCATCATATATCTGGTAGGCCGGGTCTTGTTTGATCAGGGAAGAATCGCTGCGCTGGCCACGATCCAGCAGCGCTGCCAGTTTGTCCTGCTGTACCAGCAAGCTGTTGCTGAACACGTTTTTACCCCAGGAATTTACATTGTTTCCCGAATTATACAGGAGCGATTTCATCTTAGGCGCTACTACCTGATCGCCCTGCTGCATGTACAAAGGCATCAGCACATCAAATACTTTATGGTCTGTTGCTACATCGTAATTTTTATAAAAGCCATTGGCTTCTGTCCTGATCTTCTGTAAAGAATCCGCAAGCACTTCACCCGTGGCCGAAGAACGATAAAGGTTCATTACCCGGGCCAGGAGGGCCGATTGCTGTATAGCCTCTACCCCCAATACGGTTTCCCGGGTATATTCCGATGCGATCTGCGCATTATCGCTGCCGCTTACGATGGCCTGGATCCGGGGCAATAACATTTTATCTTCGGGAGCATTCGTATTGGCTGTGGCTATTTCCTGGAACTTCCTTTCGTACCGTTGTTTTTTACCCAACACATCATTGTTTGCCAGCCCCAGTATTTCCCCCTGCCATTTTTTAAACCCATTGCTCAGGGAGTATTGCTTGGCCGAATATTTCAGGAAAATGCCGGGATTGTTGCGCATCGCCTCGTCCAATACTGCCAGGCGCTTTTCGCGGGCTTCGATGCGGATGGGGTCCGTGATGTACTGGATCTGGTTCAACTGGTAGGAGCTCAGGTACTCCTGCGTTTGTGCAGGAAAGCCGTACACCATGGTAAAATCGCCTTCTTTATAACCCGATGTATTAATGGGGAAAAAGCTCTTGGTCTTATAAGGCGTATTGGTTACGCTGTAAGCCGCCGGCTTATTGTCTTTACCGGCATATACACGGAATATGGAAAAATCGGCTGTAGTGCGGGGCCACATCCAGTTGTCGGTATCGGCGCCGAATTTACCGATACCATTCGGTGGGAAGGCCACCAGGCGCACATCCGTAAAGGTTTCGTGCAGGCTTGCCCAATATTGGTTACCATTATAATAGGGCTTTATTTCGGCATCCAGACCGCTCAGGTTTTTATAAGCCTTTACCAGTTCCGATATCCGGGCACTAATGGCGGTGTTGCGTGCCTGCTCCGGCATACTGTCTGTAATGCCCTTCAATATATAATCGGTCACATTTTCTGTCTTCCGTACAAATGTAACGGTAAGCCCGGGGCAAGGCAGTTCCGCTTCGCGGCTGGCAGCCCAGAAACCATTCACCAGGTAATTGTTTGTTTCCGTACTCAAAGCCTGTACTGTACCATAAGCGCAATGGTGGTTGGTAAACAGGAGGCCGCTGCCTGATACGATCTCGCCGGTACAACCCTTACCAAAAAGTACGACTGCATTATTCAAACCGGTGCCGCTATCATTGTATAAGCGCTCCACCGGTATCTTCAAACCCAACTTCTGCATGTCCGATTCCTGTCTTTTTAACTGCGACGGCTGCCACATTCCATCCTTTGCATGGACGGTAGCTGTAGTCAGCCCCACAGCGGCAATCATTAAAACAACCTTTTGGTGTTTGCGTTTCATCATGGTTCCTAATATTTTGGAAATAAAATTAATAATTGTTTGCAAAAATCTCCAATAAACTTATTACATTAGCCAAACTTTTCGTGAAACGTGCCCTGTGCTGTGATCGTACGTGTTTTTTAGTTGTTCTATTATTCTGATTTCATAAACTCAAGTATGAGCAAAAGATTACTATTACTTGCTTCGTCGTTATTATCTTTATTGATTCCTGCGGGGAAAGCGTTTTCTCAAACCGACCCTAACCTGTTCAAGTTACCGGATACTGTTTGTAACGGACATGAGATAGTACCCTTTAATATTATTCAGACTGCAAGTAATTATTTCTGGACATTTTGCCCACCCAATCTTGGTTCAACACCCAGCGGCAACAACATAGGCCCTGTTGTATCGATCAACAACACTACGGGCTATATCGTAGCCGAAGACGACAGTTTCAACTATACTTTTAATACCAATGCTGCGGGTAGCGTAGTCCGCATGAAATACGCCAACGGACTTGCCGGTACCCCTTCCATGATCACCGGCATTGGCGCACTACCTAATCCCGGCGGCCTGTATCTTGCCAATAACGGCAGGTGGCACCTCTTCGTAGTGGCCGGCACCGACAGCAGCAACTCTAAGCTGGTACGTTACGATTTTAATGAGCATGGCCTCAAATCCATGCCGGTTGAAGTGAATGTAGGCAACCTCAACGGTGGCCTCAACGGACCTAAAAACCTGTATATCGTAAAAGAAGACAATAACTGGTACGGGTTCACTTTTACCCGTAAAGACGAATTGCTCCGCCTGTCTTTCGGTGCCGACTTAACCAGCACGCCCACCCTCGAAAACCTGGGCAATATAGACGGCCACTTCTCCAATGTAACAGCGATCACCGGTATTGTAGAGCTGGACAACTGGCATCTTTTTATTACCAACAGGAACACCAACTCTGTAAACCGCATCTCTTTCGGTAACAACCTGACCAATACGCCATTTGTGGTGGACCTGGGCAACCTGGGCAACAGGATCAATGCTCCGGTAGGTATTGCCGTAACCAAAGACTGTAATTCTTACTATGGCTTTGTGCTCAACTACGGGACAGGAAGCTTTGTAACCATGAAATGGGATGATGAATCTATCGCCAACCCACCTACTGCTACCAACCACGGTAACGTTGCCGGCTATGTGCAAGCCCGTAATATGACCGGTGTAGCCAGGGATAACGGCGCTTTGTACCTGCTGTCGACCAACCAGGACAATTCCATCAGTAAAACATTCTTCAACTCCTGTACCAATGCTACTCCAGCTTATTCCGACCTCAGGCTGCCACCATCATTCAAGATCGACGAGCCCGGTATCTATACCGTGTTCCTGACCATTGACGAGGGTCTGCCTACGGTACGCACGGACTGTGAGCAGGTAGTGGTTTACGATCACCCGCCATTGACGGTATCCAACGATACCTTGCTTTGCCAGGGAGATACCATCCGCTTATCAGCTCTCTCTTTCGGCGCTGACAGCTTTAAATGGGCTCCTGATTACCATATCAGCACTACTACCGGACAGTTTGTAGATATAAATCCTGATATAACCACAGAGTATTCCGTAACTACTTATTATAAGTACAACTGTATTGTAAAGACACCCGTTCTGGTAACCGTAAGTAAAATCGTTGCCGATGCCGGCCCTGACCGTATCCTGGCCGATGGTTCCTCCACGATCGTAGGTGGCCCCGGTACTACTCTAGGAACGCAGTACACTTATGAATGGACGCCGGATATAGGCTTTATCGGGCCGAGAAATGTCCCGGTAACCAATGCAAGGCCCCCTTATGATATTACCTATTACCTGAACATCACCAATACCGATGGCTGCAAAGCGATAGATACCGTACAGATCACCATGCCTTGTGACGATATACACCTGCCCAATGCCTTTAAGCCGGCAAGCGTTTATGGTACCACGGGAAGGTTCGGTCTGCTGAACCAGCAATTCGTAAAGATCAACTACTTCAAAATATATGACCGTTGGGGTAAAGAAGTATTTACGACTACCGATCCGCAGGGCAAATGGGATGGCAATGTAGATGGCAAGGAAGCACCATTGGGTGTATATGTATGGGAGGTAGACGCCAACTGTGCCAATACGCAGCAACGGTACAGGCGATCGGGAACGGTAACCTTGATACGATGACGATCTGAAACAATGTATATATTCCTCAAACCCCGGATGCAAAACATCCGGGGTTTATTTTTGATTGCCGTTGTGGCCGGCCTCGTGACACTTGTGTTTTTATGCCATAATATAAATAGTCGTCACTGCCGGATCGGGGTAAAATGTCTTTACGGCGCTGCTTCCTTTTTGCCCTTTCCAAAATCTTTCCTTTATGCTTAACTTCGTTATCTATGTTTCAGATAGAACGACCATACCAACCGGCTGGAGACCAGCCCAACGCTATAAAAGAGTTAAGTGAAGGCATTTTAGCAGGAGAACAGTTCCAGACTTTGCTGGGGGTAACCGGCTCCGGTAAGACCTTCACGATGGCCAATATTGTACAGGAGGTACAAAAGCCCACCCTTGTACTCACCCATAACAAAACCCTGGTAGCACAACTCTACGGCGAGTTCCGGCAGTTTTTCCCAAATAACGCCGTAGAATATTTCGTATCCTACTACGATTATTACCAACCGGAAGCCTATATGCCGGTGAGCGATACTTATATCGAAAAGGACCTGGCCATTAATGAAGAGCTGGAAAAGCTGAGGCTGCGCACAACGACCAATTTGCTGAGCGGCCGCAGGGATATACTGGTTGTGGCTTCCGTAAGCTGTATTTATGGTATGGGTAACCCTACCGAATATGAAAACGGGATCATCCGGATCAATACAGGCGATAAAATACCCCGGAATGCCTTCCTGCACAGTCTTGTCAACTCCCTGTACAACCGCAGCCAGGGCGACTTTACAAGAGGCACCTTCCGGGTAAAGGGAGATACGGTAGATGTGAACCTGCCCTATGTGGACTATGGTTACCGCATTACCTTCTTCGGCGATGAGATCGAAGAGATCGAAAGTTTCGAGATCGAAAGCGGCAAGCGGATCGGCAAAATGCCTAACGCAGCTATCTTCCCCGCCAATATGTATATGGCACCCAAAGACCAGATGGCCCAGATCGTACACGAGATACAGGACGAGGTAAACGCCCAGGTCGAATATTTCAAAAGTATAGGCAAGCATATCGAAGCCCAGCGCATTAAAGAAAGGGTGAACTATGACCTGGAAATGATCCAGGAGCTGGGTTATTGCAGTGGTATCGAAAACTACTCCCGCTTCCTGGACCGCCGCAAGCCCGGAACCCGGCCTTTCTGCCTGATCGATTATTTCCCCAAAGACTTCCTCTTGTTCATAGACGAAAGCCACGTTACCATTCCACAGATCAGCGGCATGTATGGCGGCGACCGTTCCCGAAAGCTTAACCTGGTAGATTTCGGCTTCCGTTTACCTTCGGCACTGGACAACCGGCCGCTGAATTTTTACGAATTCGAGACGATGGTCAACCAGGCTGTTTTTGTAAGTGCGACCCCTGCCGCATACGAGCTGGACCATTCCGAAGGCATCGTAGTAGAGCAGGTAGTACGCCCTACCGGCCTGCTCGATCCCCCTATAGAAATAAGACCTTCCATCAACCAGATCGACGACCTGCTGGATGAGATCGATAAGCGTGTCAAAAAAGGCGACCGCGTATTGGTCACCACCCTCACCAAAAGAATGGCAGAGGAGCTGGATAAATACCTGCAAAGGATCAATGTCAATTCGCGTTATATCCACTCCGAAGTGGACACGCTTGAACGGGTGGAAATATTACGTAACCTGCGGCTTGGCAATATAGATGTATTGGTTGGGGTAAACCTGTTGCGGGAAGGCCTCGATCTGCCCGAAGTTTCTTTGATGGCCATATTGGATGCCGATAAAGAAGGCTTCCTGAGAGATGAACGTTCCCTGACCCAGATGGCAGGCAGGGCGGCGCGTAACGTGGATGGCCTGGTGATCTTTTATGCCGATAAAATAACGGAAAGCATGCAGCGTACTATGGATGAAACAAGCAGGAGACGTGATAAGCAGATCGCTTATAACGAAGCGCATGGGATTGTTCCTACGACAGTACGCAAATCGGTAGAGCAGATCATGAAGCAAACTTCGGTGCTGGACATTAAAGGCTATGATGAGACCAGTCCTTATGCTACATCAGAAGAGGCTCCGGCACTTATTGCTGCAGAAGACGAGGTGGCGTACCTGAGTAAGCCCGAACTGGAAAAGGTGATCGTCAAAACCAAAAAGGCGATGGAAAAAGCGGCAAAGGATATGGACTTTATGGAAGCGGCAAGGCTCAGGGACCAGATGTTCGGTTACCAGAAAATGCTGGAAGAACTCAAATAACCCACCGGATCTAATAAGTAAAAAGGTGCCCCAGCTAACTTGGGGCACCTTTTTCATTTTGTTGTGATCATCATCCTTTCTTTCAAGCATCTCCTGGCTGATAAACATTTCCTGGCTTAACTTTTCATGGTAGTACTATTCTTCTTTTTGTTGGATTCATTATTGCTTATACATTCTTGTAGGTCTTTGAATCATCTTTTGGCCTTACTCACGGAAGGAAACTTACTTGCGGTTGTTTCGGATCACATGATAAAGACAAACATTCCTTTCAAAAACCCTTACCGGCAACTCGTATATTTTTTATCCAACTACAAGGTACTTACTTTACAATCACAAGCTTCTGGCTGCTTTTCCGGCCATCGATCTGGAGATTTACAAAATATACACCTGAGGTCAGTGACTCCGTACCCATACCGATCAATTGCTTGCCGGACTGCAGGCGCATAGTCCTCACCATTAAAGTCCTTCCGCTCACATCGGTAATACTGATGCTGGCAGCGGCATTGGCTGTTTTGTTATCCACGATAGCCGTAAAATTGTTATGGGCAGGGTTGGGATAAATGGCAAAGGCTAAGCGCTCTTCACTACCCTTGTTATCGATATCGGTAGGCTTAACAATGGTATTCACTACCCTGTTGGTCACCACGGCTTCGTTGTAATCGAAATAAATACCGGCGTTGTTCCAGATATGAGTACCATAGGGCAGGTTAGGCTTCATTTTGATGGTGTAAGTAAACAGCCCGTTACTACCTTTTTCATCATACATTTTTGCAGGCAGGTTAATGTTGTTGAAGGTATATTTCAATACGCCATGCTCGTCGATAGAAACCTTGGCAGCATGCGAGCTGTACACAGGACGCAGGGAGGTCCAGTCCAGGTTATTATCCAGCGTATCGATCACCACTACATTCTGGGCTTTATAAGTACCCAGGTTCTGGAAATGGATCATATACTCCAATACAGAATCGGCACGGGTAATATCACCCATAGGGCCTGTACCCTTAGGACTTACTTCTTTAAAATTGGGATCATAAGAGCTTACTACCGTTGTGTTCAACTGGTTTACATTATTCCAGGGAGAATAATCAGTCAGCCAATTGGCCATAGGGGCATTATACACAGTCGAATCCCTGTAGGCCAGGCCTGTTCCCATAGGAATATTGGTAGGCACATTGTAGGTGATATTAAAAGCCTGTGAAGCACCTGGGGCCAGTGTAGGAAAGGTATTGCCTGCTGTGGAATAATGAGAAGCGCCTGCCGGTGCAAAAATACCGCCGGGCATAAAAGACGCTGCGTTCAACTGGCCATCATTGGCATAACCTGCCAGTATATTGCTTTCTGCAACAGTACCGTCGTTGGTCACGATGCAAACCTGGTTATAGGCATTTCCGGGAACAGCCATGTTTGCATTCCAGGTGCTGATATGCACGTCGTGAATAGGATTAACCAGGTTGGCAAAATTGTAAGTCTGGGTACAACCTGCAGCGGCAGTAGCGGTTACAGTCAATGCGTTGTTCTGGCAGCCGGCAAGCGGGTAAGTAGCTTGTATGGCTTCCGACAAGGTATAAGTACCGCTGGGCACCTGGAAGGAATAAACACCGGATGCATTGGTATAAGCGTAACCGATACCGGAACAATGGATCTGTATATTCGGGATACCCGGCTCTCCTGCATCCTGGACACAGTTACCGTTCAGGTCGTGGTACACAGTTCCTGTAATGGTGCAATAGCAGGCATTGCCATTGGCATAGCCCACATGCACAAAGCTATGGTCGGTACATCCGTTGGCATCTGTTACGTTAAGCCAGTAATTGCCCTGGGCAAGACCGGTAGCTGTGGCCGTAGTCTGACCATTGCTCCAGTTATACGTATAAGGCGCCGTACCACCCCATACACTCGACGCTACACTACCATCGGCCGTAAATATACAGGAAGCCAGGGTGGTGGTAAGTCCGGTATTTACCGGTGAAGCAGTTTCTACATTTTTATATTTACTCACAGAACAACCGGCGGCATCAGTAATCTGTACGGTATAACCACCGGCAGCAAGGCCACTCACCGATTGGGTAGTCGCGCCATTGCTCCATAAGTAGGTATAAGGCGCAGTACCGCCGGCCGGGATAACATTGATCGAGCCATTGCTCATCAGGCAGGTAGTAGAAGTGCCGGAAATGGAGGCCGTAATCACATTCACAGGCGGCACATTCACAACGCCGCTCCGTACACAACCGTTAGCATCGGTAACCAGGAAAGAGTAATTGCCCGGCGCCAGGTTGCTGGCAGTCATGCCGCTCTGTGCTGGGAAGGTATTCCAGGAAACGGTGTAAGGCGCTTGTCCTCCGGAAACGGTTAAGGTTGCGGAACCTGTAGGCGCAGTACAAGAGCTGGCTGTAGTCGCAAAAGTAACGTTAACCGGCGTAGTGGCATTGATATAAGAATAACCGTTGCCGGAACAGCCGTTGGCATCTGTTACCACAACACTGTAGTAACCGGGAGCCAGGTTGTTTTGTGTGGCTGTAGTACCGCCGTTGCTGTATAGATAGCTATAAGGAGGTGTGCCACCGCTGCCAAAAGTAATGAGGGAACCATTGTTCTGCGCGCAGTTAGAAGGGGTCATGGTTACATTAGCGCCGATGGTTATGGTCTGGTGTACTTGTTCGCTCTTCTCACGCTGACAACCCAGGGCATCAGTAACAGTTACGGAATAGGGGCCGGCTACCAAGCCGGAAATAGAAGCAGTATTAGCACCGTTGGACCATTGGTACGTATAGGGAGGTACACCACTGCCTACGATATTGGCCACGGTCGCCGTACCGTTGGTACAATTGGCTTGTGTGGTGTTCAGGGTAAAGTTAAAAGGAGGTATTCTATGTACATAGATAGAGTCGCCGCTGCCGTACATAGATCCGTAAGTGCATCCGTTGGCATCTGTTATCATGAGGCCATAAGAACCATCCGGGAGCGTAGCGGGGTTGCTGGTGCTGGCCACCGTTGAAGTCGCTATATCTATCCATTGATAAGTATAAGGTGCCGCTCCTCCGGTAATCGTAGCAGTAGCGGTACCATTTGCAGGACAAATCCCGTTAGTAACCGTGGTTTGATAAGTAAAAGGAGGCGCACCGGCATAAGAACCGTCCACGCTGCTGGAAGCACCCTGTACATAGACAAAAACCGGTGCGCCGGAATAGCCGGTTAATACATCCGAAAGTGTAGTTACATTGTTGTGCGTGACCACCGTTCCTGCGCCAATGTACCAGGTAACGGTCAGAGGCGGCGTAAGGTTGGCAAAATTAGCAGTAAGTATGCCATTGGCGTTGCAGGGGGCCTGGTTCAGCACAAAGGCTACCGAAGGCTGTTGTGCCCTGGCTATACCTCCCAGCATCAGCAGGCATAACAAGGAAGGATAAAATTTACGATTCATGGTTCTTTCGATTTTTAAGTGTTAAAGGACGAAGAATAATATCACTAATAAGAGGCGCCTTCGGTGTTTAAACCCTTAGCTTTAAACATATTTAAAATAAAATAATTCAAAACAAAGCAGCCATTAGCCCGGATGCTACCCCGCCCGGGTGAAAACAAATCCCTGCTTTCTTTATTCCCCGGAGAATATTAACGCAGTTTTGTATATTCCAGATAAGGATTCGGGCCGGAATACCGTTATAGACAGTACATTTGTATGTGCATTTTTATCTAATACATAAACATCAGATGCCAAAACCATACCGTTTTATGAAGAAGATTTTATTTACTTCAATCTGTTTACTGCTCCTGTCTGTTGCTACCCGGGCACAACAATTTAAATTTAAAGGAAGATGGATCGATAGCGTTTACAACAGCATGAGCGAAACCGAACGGATAGGGCAATTATTTATGGTGGCAGCATACAGCGGTGGCGAGAAAGCCAACCTGGCCAAGATAGAGCAGTTGGTAAAGGCCCGGCAGATCGGCGGTCTTATCTTTATGCAAGGCACTGCCGAAGCCCAGGCCAAAATGACCAACCAGATGCAAAAGGCCAGCAAAGTGCCCCTGCTCATCGGCATGGATGCCGAATGGGGATTGGGCATGCGCCTCACCGGCGTTAAAAACATGCCGAAGCAAATGATGATCGGAGCCAGCCGCGATACCGCCTTAATGTACGATATGGGTACTGCTGTAGCCGACCAATGCCGCAGGCTGGGCGTACATATCGACTTTGCCCCCGTAGTAGATGTAAATAACAACCCCAAAAACCCGGTGATCAACTTCCGTTCCTTCGGAGAAGATAAAGAATGGGTCTCAAAATTGGGCATTGCTTATATGAAAGGGCTGCAGAGCAGGGATGTTATGGCCTGCGCCAAACATTTTCCCGGCCATGGCGATGTATCGGTCGACTCGCACGTCGACCTCCCCCTGATCAAGAAAAGCAGGGCAGAGCTGGATGAGCTGGAACTATACCCCTTCCGGCAACTGATCGCTGCCGGCGTACAAAGCATCATGATCGCCCACCTAAATGTCCCGGCCCTGGACAATACCCCCAACCTCCCCACTACCCTTTCGTCCAAAGTAGTGAACGACCTGCTCAAAAAGGAGATGAAATTTAACGGCCTTGTATTTACCGATGCCCTGGATATGAAAGGGCTGACCAAGTATTATCCCGATGGGGAAACAGACCTGAGGGCCTTCCTGGCCGGCAACGACGTGTTGCTGTTCTCGCAGAATGTTCCGCTGGCTATTGAAAAAATACAATGGGCCGTAAAGACGGGAAAAGTAACAGAAGCAGCATTGGCGGCAAGAGTAAAGAAAATATTGGCAGCAAAATATGATGCAGGGCTGTACCAGTTCCGGCCCCTTAAAGAGGCCAATGTAACTGCCGATCTGAATAAAAGAACCGAAGAGCTGAAAGAGAAAATAGCACGTGCTGCCGTAACCCTTGTGAAAGACCAATCGGGACTGATCAACAAAATAAAAACAGGCAAAAGCAAAGTAGCCTATATCAACATAAACGGACCGGAAGAAACCTATTTATATACCGCTTTGAAAAAAGTGTACCCGGCACTTGAGAAAAACAATATCCCGAAAAAGACCAATACCGCCAGCCTGAAAACCTTGCTGGATAAATACAAAGATGCCGATGCCATTGTTATCGGCATCCACGAGCTGGCACTCTATCCTGGCAAAGACAGGGCATACGGCCTGGATGCCACACAAATTTCTGCATTGCAGCAGTTTTCTCAAAAGAAAAATGTGATCTTCGCAATATTGGGCAATGCCTACCTGGTGAAAAGCATTTGTACCGCCAAAAGCGTCATTGTAGGTTATGAAGATGATGTCCATACCGAAGAAGCAGTATTTGAAGTGCTTACCGGAAAATTAAAAGCCAGGGGCAGGTTGCCGGTAAAACCCTGCAAATAAATACATGGCTTGCTCTGTTACTGTTAAAACAATAACCCGAAAATCTGAATGTCATTAATGCAACGTATCCTTTTTTACCTGCTGGCCAGTTGCCTCCTCTTTTCTTCGGCCGACATATATGCGCAAAAGAAAAAAAGTAAATCCAGCCATAACCAGCAGGCAAAAAGCGCTTCATCAAAAAAGAAAAAGGGCAAAGCCGTGGCCGGCAAAAAGAAAAAAGGGAAAAAGGGTACCATTGCTGCAGCATTACCAGCCTTAAACAATGTAGGCGAATTTGATGCAGTTTATACTTTGCATGGTAATAGCAGCAGTTCAGCACTTGTTACCAATCCCGCTGCGTTGCAAAACCTGGACGCCTTTATCCGTAGTTGCATCAGCCAGGGCGCCTTCCCCGGTTGTCAGGTATTTGCCGCTAAAGACGGAGAGATCATTTACCAGAAAAACTTCGGTTACTATACTTACGATCGTACCCAATCGGTAACCGATACCACGCTGTACGATATTGCTTCCGTAACCAAAGTAGCCGCCACCACCCTGGCTATCATGAAACTTTACGAAGAAGGCAAGATCAATCTCAACACTTATCTGAAAAACTATCTGCCTTTTACTATTGGTACCGACAAGGCCTATCTTACGATAAGAGACCTTTTGCTGCACCAGGCTGGCCTTAAAGCATTCATTCCCTTTTATAAAGCCACCATTGACAAAATATCGGGAAGTCCGAGGAACGACCTGTACCGTGTTACGCCCGACAAGCAATTCTCGATACCGGTTGCTTCCAACTTCTATATACTCAACAGCTACCGGGATACAATATGGAACGAAATACTGCAAAGCAACCTCGACAACCGGGGCCGCTACGTGTACAGCGATCTTGACTTTTACTTCCTCGAAAAAGTAGCCGAAACCGTGAGCGGTCAGCCTATAGATCAATATGTAATGGAAAACTTCTACCGCCCCCTGGGCTTGAAATACACCATGTACAACCCCTGGAAGAAAGGTTTGAAGAAGCAATGCGCCCCTACGGAAAACGACCAGTATTTCCGGTTCCAGTTGGTGCAAGGCTATGTACACGATCCGGGAACTGCTATGCTGGGCGGTGTCGCCGGGCATGCCGGTATCTTTTCCAATACCCGCGACCTGGCTGTTATCCTGCAAATGCTGATCAACGGCGGCGAATATAAAGGCCGCAGGTACCTGAAAAGGGAAACCCTGCAAACCTTTACCGGCTTCAGAAGCAATATCAGCCGGAGGGCCTATGGCTTCGACAAGCCCGAAAAGGCAAGAGGCGACGGCGGCCCCGCTTCCGACCTTTGCAGCAAAACCACCTTTGGCCACCAGGGCTTTACCGGCACCTGCGCCTGGGCCGATCCCGAAACCGGCATCACCTTCATCTTTTTATCCAACCGCGTTTATCCATCGGCCGACAACGGCCTGATCAACAGCCTGAGAGTACGGTTTAAAGCGCAAAGCTATATCTACGAGGCATTGGGCTATGGGAAATAATCAGGAAAACACAATATCTTTGTGTCTCACCTGAAAAAATACCCATGAAAAAAATATTGTTTTCCTTATCCCTGCTCATGCCCTCCTTTCTTTGGGCGCAATGGAACAATAATCCCGCTATAAACACACCAGTATGCGTTACTACAGGCAGTCAGACACCTGGCGATATATGTATCGATGGCTCTGGCGGTGCGCTCATTGTTTGGGGCGACAGCAGGAGTGGCACCACTAATCCGGATATTTATATACAGCATCTGGACTCAACCGGTACTGCTTTATGGACAACGAACGGCGTACCCGTATGTACAGCCCCGAGCTACCAAAGCAATCCCCAAATAGTGACCGATGGCGCCGGCGGCGCTTTTATCTTTTGGCAGGATGCAAGATCGGGCACTTCCAACTGGAAGTTGTACGCACAACACATCAATGCTGCTGGCACAGCGCTATGGACTGCCGACGGTATTGAATTGACCTCTTTCCCCAATAGTAATACCACCGGGTTTAAGATAGCATCAGACAATAACGGCGGAGTTATCTTTTGCTGGAATATAAATGGTACCAGCACAGGTACAGATGTAGTAGCCCAACGGCTGGACAATAACGGCAATACCCTTTGGTCTGCCGGAGGCTTGCTGTTGTGTAATGCCGTCAATAACCAATCCCCGTTTGGATTGATAGCAGATGCCGATGGTGGCGCGATCGTAGCCTGGGTGGATCTTCGCAATGGCAATACAGACCTCTTTGCCCAGCGGGTCGATGCCTCCGGAACCATATTATGGATCACTAACGGTGCAGATGTTTGTACGGAATCACATGGCCAGAATGTTGCCACAATCATTCCCGATCAACACAAAGGTGCTATTGTTAGTTGGCAGGATGAGCGACTCATCTCTGGGCAACTAAGACCTTATGTGCAACATCTCGATTCTTCAGGTAATAAGCTCTGGGCCACAGATGGCATATCACTTAGCTCCACGCACAGTAATATTCCTGTTATGGCCACGGACAATACCGGGGGAGCCATTGTAACCTGGTACGATTCCCGCAACTTCTACAACAGCAGCTATCGTAATAACGACATCTATGCACAAAGGATAAATGCTGCAGGAGTTACTCAATGGACAACAGGCGGTGCTATAGTTTGCAACGATTCACTGGAACAGTCTTTCCCGATAATGGTCAACGATGGAAATAGCGGTGCTGTTATCCTTTGGTCTGATGCAGCAGCAGCGGGCAGTGGCTACAGAAGAGCGCAGCGGATCGATGCCAATGGCAACACTGTATGGCCAGGATATGTCACTTATTGTACTGCCCCAAGCCAAAGTTCACAAAAAATGATAAGGTCTAATAGCAATGTTATCGTAACATGGGCAGATACCCGTTCAGGCAATCAGGATATTTATGCCACCCGCTTTAGCCTTATAGGCTCCAATCCCATACCATTACCGGTAGACATCAGCAGCTTTTCAGGACAAGCCAAAGGGACTTATAACCTGCTGACCTGGATCACGGCCTCCGAAAACAACAATAAAGGCTTTGCCATAGAAAGAAGCAACAATGCTACCGATTTCCGGGAAATAGGCTTTGTGAAAGGCTCCGGCACTACCACCGCTGCTATAACCTACCATTTCAGGGATGAACAACCCGCTACCGGCAAAAATTTCTACAGGCTGAAACAAACAGATTTTGACGAAAGAAGCAAGTACAGTACCGTAGTAGAATTAGTCAATACGGGTAACACAACGGCTGTCCTGTATCCCAACCCGGCATCGGGCGAGATAAAAGTTGTTGCACCGGAACGTATCCCTTTATCCATTTCAGATATGTATAGCCGTAAAGTGCGGTCTTCTTTTACCAATCAAACTATCAATATCAGCACCTTGCTGCCGGGCCTGTATTATTGCAGGTTGGGCGACACCGTGCTCCCTTTTATAAAAAAGGCCGATTAAACTTTTCATATTGTCCAACAGTAAAACACTCGTCGTTATTGGTGGTGGTGCAGCAGGCTTTTTCTGCGCCATCAATGCCGCAGAAAAAAACAAAGACCTTAAGGTTATCCTTCTGGAAAAAACAAGCAAGCTGCTGAGCAAAGTAAAGATCAGCGGCGGGGGCCGTTGTAATGTGACCCATGCCTGCTTCAGCATCAGCGAGATGGCAAAAAAATACCCGAGGGGAGAAAAGTTCGTCAAAAAAACCTTTCACCAGTTTTTTACCAGGGACACCATCGATTGGTTTGAAAGCCGGGGCGTAACCCTCAAAGCAGAAGCCGACGGGCGTATGTTCCCCGTAACCGACTCCTCTCAGACTATTATCGACTGCCTGTTGCAGGAAGCCCGGAAGCAACACATTGATATCCGCATGAATGCAGGTGTCCAATCGGTACAACCGAAAGAGCAGGGCTTTGAGATCATACTAAGCAACGATAAAAGACTGCAGGCCGATTATGTCACCATAGCCTGCGGCGGCTATCCCAAAACAGCCATGTTTGACTGGCTCCTGGCCCTGGGTCATACGATCGAAGAACCTGTACCCTCTTTATTTACGTTCAATATCCCCCATCATCCCATTACCGGCCTCATGGGCATCAGCGTAAAAGAAGCAGGGGTAAAGATCAATGGCAGCAAGCTAAAAGAAAGAGGTCCCTTACTCATTACCCATTGGGGGCTCAGCGGTCCGGCCATTCTGCGCCTGAGCGCCTGGGGCGCCCGCGAGCTGCAAAGCCGCAACTGGCATTTCACCGTGCAAGTCAACTGGCTCCCGGAATGGAACGAAGAAAGCCTGCGGCCGGAACTGATGGGCTACCGCCAGTCGCTCGCTGCACAAAAAGTGGCGCATAAAAATCCCTTCGGCCTCCCTGCTCGGCTCTGGGAATTCCTGGTACAGTCTTCCGACATCGCAGAAGATTGCCGCTGGGCCGAAATACCGGCTAAAGAACAAAACAAGCTGATCAAAAATCTTTGCGCCTATGAATTGACGGTAAAGGGCAAAACGACCTACAAAGAGGAATTTGTAACGGCCGGGGGCATATTGCTCAGCGAAATACATACCGATACCCTCATGAGTAAACAGGTGCCCAACCTCTTCTTTGCCGGTGAGATACTGAATGTAGACGGCATTACCGGCGGTTTTAACTTTCAGAATGCCTGGACCACCGGTTATATTGCCGCACAAAGCATCGCCGCCTCCTGAAAAAAATTTCACACACAGGCAACCTCCGTCTTTCTTTTTGCATTTATGGATATAACAATGCAGCCGAAAGAACCGTTAACTCCTGAATATATAGCTACAGCATACTGCCTATGACCGAAGTACAATTGATTGAAGCCTGCAAAAGAGAGGAGTCTTTTGCACAACGATTATTGTACGACCGGTATGTGGACAGTATGTACCTCCTCTGCCTGCGTTATATTCCGGGTGTGGCCGATGCCGAAGAAATCCTTTCCGATGCGCTTTTTAAATGCTTCAAGCACATCAACCAGTTCCATTATGCCGGGGAAGGGAGTACCAGGGCCTGGCTTAGCAAAATCGTAGTAAATGAGTGCCTGATGTTCCTGCGCAGGAAAAAACAATTGATTATCCCTATTGACGAACAAATGGGCTTGCCGGAGCATAGCGATATGGAATCAGCATTGGACAAAATGCATGCCCGGGAGATACTAAAGTATATACAGCAGTTGCCTCCCGGATACCGGACCGTGCTGAACCTGTATGTTTTTGAAGATAAAAGTCACAAAGAGATCGCAGACTTGTTGCAAATTTCCGAAAATACGTCGAAGTCCCAACTGTTCAAGGCCAGGGCACTATTAAAACAGAAAATGCAGGGCGTTGCGCAATAACCATGAAAGAAGCCGTTCTTTTCATCCGATAAATATTAAAAAAATGGAAGATCATTTTGACCGGGATATAAAGCAAAAGCTGGAGGGTATTACTCCGGAAGAGCTGGGCTACAGGCCCGACCGGGAAAAGTTGTGGCAGCAGGTATCCGGAAAGAAAAAAACAAGATCGATCCCTTTCCCGGCCTGGATTACCCATGCGGCAGCTATTGCAGCCGGTCTGCTTATAGGCGCCTATTTTTTCAGCAGGGAAAAAGGACCGGAACAAATGCCCGTGCCCCTCGCCCATACAGGAACAGTAGTTGCGCCTCCGGCAAAAACAACAGTAGATACAGTATATGTAACCCGGCAGGTAGCAATAGCAAAACCAGCGACTTCAGGCCCGGTTACCCAACCCGTAAAACAAAATGCCGGGATCCCGTCAAAAGAAACAACTATCGCAAAGGAACAGCACGAACCGGCACGGGTAACTGTACCATCTCCGGCACCACAGGAACCCCTGGTAGCCATTGCCCCAACGGTACAGCAACGTAAAGTGATGCACCTCTCCGATATGGGCAATGAAAATGCCATAGCCAAACCAAAGACCACGGAAAACATGGCTTTCTTTAACATATTCTCAAACCAGGAAGTGGCCCAGGGCAGCCAAACTACCTTATCGATGTTGGTAGGTCAGCAATTCGGCCCGGAAAAAAACTAATTCAAAACCATGAAAAAAATACTTGTTCTTCTTGCGGTGTGCCTGAGCTGCACCCAACACTACATCTTTGCCCAAGGCGCTATGTCTCCCCTTACCGATGAGCCGCCGCCACGGCTGCCGCCGCAATTGTTCCGGCTTAACCCGGAGCAGTACAACAACCATTTCAATTTTACCTTACCCAATGATGGCAAGCTGATCGTGGACTTCCTACGCCTCAGCGACTGGGGCGCACAGAACCAGCTACAGGACGTAGCCGTGCTGGCCGCCAACCAAGTCAAGCTTTTGAAAGATTCCTTTGTACATAACTATACCAGCAAGCTGATAGAAATGAATGTCCCGATCAACAGGCAGGTCCTTTCGGTCAATTACCAGGAAGACGAAAGCGGGAAACGGCAGCTTGCCTATAAGTACGGCGATTATTACCAGCTTAAATCAGGTTTCGACACCATAAGGGTGGTCCTTAACATCGGTATCAGGCCAAAGCCCAGGATCGACTCAGGTCTTATACAGATACAGTACACCTTTATCCTGAAAGACATCAACGACATACAGGCTATTGCCGCTGATCCTGCCGTACTGCAACAGATAGGCGATAAGGCCGATTCGGCCATTAACCGCCAAAGAAGGAACTGGAGCAACCAGGATGCCAGCCACCATACTTTTATGCTGACCTATAACCCGGATGCAGCAACGCCCATGACCGCCGACAACGAGGGGGGTACCTTTTTACCCTTTCTGAATAAACGGATTAATATTTACCTGGGTATCGGCGCGGCTTTTTATACTAACAATGCGGTATCGCCTTACCTGGACGAAAGCATTGCCTACATGATCCGTTCCAGGAGGAAAATGCAATATTTCGTGGGCGCCAACCTTACTGGTTTTGGCTTCCTGAACAGTAACGGGAATAAAGCTTCTTATATCTCTTACAATCTCGAATACGGCGTTTGCCGGAAAGCTGAGGGCTTTATGCAGCAAAAGACCTCGATACAGCTCGGCGTTATGGATAAAACCGACAATGGACATAAGGTAACCCTATTTCACATGGGCTTCAATTTCGGCTTTAATTCATTCCTCTCCGGCGGTATCAATTATGGTACCGATTTCAAGAAAGACAGCGAGCATAACCTGTTCCTGGTCAATTTCAAATTCAACTTATAGCGGAGCCGGCAGGAACAGTTGAAACGCACTACCCTTGATCATCGAAAAGGCCCATTGAAAATCTCAATGGGCCTTTTTTTATTCAGTCGTTAATAGAAATGATAAGGAAAGTTATTGCCGCATTACTGCAGCAATAACTTCTGTGTCAACTTCGCCCCCTTATTGCGTAGTTCAACCATATACAAAGCAGGCGCCATTGCAGGCAATTGCACCTGTTGTATTTCTTTACCGGCCTTTAAGGCTGTTGTAAAAATTACTTTACCGGCTATATCATAAACGGATAAGCGTTCGGCGGCACCGCCGTTCTTTATCGTCAGCATTTTATTTCCTGATAAGGGATTGGGATAAATATCGAAAGCAAGACCGGCTACGGGATCGTGGATACTAGAGGTCGGAGACACCCTGCGGGCAATACCGCCCAAAGGAATAACCGCACCCACAGGGTCCATACCGCTTTCAAAAAGCCCGCCGGCAATAAGATCATCCTTAAACCAGGTCATTTTACTAATGGCATCATTGGTATAAAAGAATTTGCTCCCGGCAGGATAAGGGGCAGGGGTTATATCGGCACAGTTAGCGCCCTGGAACATCATGTCCACGTACTGAAAATGGCCTCCTGTGAGTAACGTATTACCTTCGACCAGCATCGTGTTTAAAGAGAGTTTATTGTCGACAGCCATAAAAGGTTCACTGCCGGCCGGCTCATATACTGGTTTCCATTCGTTGCCTTCAAGCTTCAGCAACAAGGGACTGGTACCAGTAACATCGGCACGGTTGCACACGGCATACATATTGCCTTTGAACATTTCAAAATCGTTTACGATACCAGGTATACTATTACTGAATGGCTGGAAACCCTGGCTGGAAGGAGGATCCCATACTATTGCATTTACATCGTTATCCATATACCTGATCCTGCCGCCCAGCAAAATCTTGTTGCCCATTACCTCCATGGTATTTATCTGGCCATCAAGGCCGTATAGCTCGATCCAGCCGGTACCATTCCATTTGGCAAAATTAACATTGGAAAAAGCGCTGCAGGCATCGAAAGCCCCGGCAGCGTACAATTCACCATTAAAGACAACCAGGTCCTGCACCGTACCGAAAAGACAACCAGCAGGATGCCAGGCGCCGCTTTCCTAATAAGCGATATTATTGACCGATCCGCCATCGGCTGTAGTAAAATTACCAGCAGCAAATACCTTACCCTCGTATTCGCAAATGGCATTAACCGGGCCGTTGATGCCGCTACCCATAGCATGCCAGTTATAGTTGCCGTTGTTATCCTTGGTCACATACGCGATATTGGATGCAGCTATATTATTGCCCACTTTCGTAAAGACACCGCCCACATACAGGCTTTCCCCACCCTGGCCCACGAACAATTCGTTGACGGCACCATTGGTACTGCCACCTACAGTTGCGGTATAGTGCAAAGGCGGATAGGTAGGCTGTATCCAGGCCAGCTCCTCTTTGGTAAAGCCATGTGCCCCGGCCCAGGTATCCAATTCCCGGTATTGCATGTCCATCACATAAGCCAGGTTATTATCGGCGGCGACCATCCGTGAAAGCTGCTCCTGCCCCGATGCCTTTATCAGGTAACCAACGGCACAAAAGTTATCCTGCTTATCGATAAAGATCGGGGTGCGGTAACTATATTGTTCATTCAAGGGAAAATTGCCTGCAAGCCAGTATTCATGCAGATCGTCGAGCGCTTCATGACGCAATGCCTGCTGCCTCGCCGAAAGATGCCCGACCGGTCTGTCCCGTAAGGTTTGTTCTACCAGCGATAAATGCAACCGGATCCATTCTTTACCGGACTTGCTGTTGTAAGCAGGCAAAAGATTCTGTTTAATGTCTTTTTGTTGTTCCCAATACTGGTTTACGGAAACCAGTTGCCGGTAAGTGGAAGTGCCGGCAATACCGCTCCAGAAGCAGGAGAGCAGCGCGAGGGTAAGTACATATTTCATAGTAAAAAGTTTTTGTATCTTTCAATATAGACGCCGGATTAACGACCGATCTTAGTACTACGAAAAATAAATATCCGGGCCTTTGGGGGCCCGGAGCAGTGGTATTTATGACAAAAGATTCTGTTTTTATTACAGCAGGGAATCACTGGTCATTTCCTGGTACAGGACCTTGATCAGGCCATCGGCCAGGCCTATTTTAGGAACGAATATTTCGTCGGCGCCAGCCCAGCGCATAACGGAAGTATAGATCTGCAAAGCCGGCACGATCACATCGGCGCGGTCTTTGCGCAGGTTATAAATGTGCATCCTTTCTTCCAGGGTGCAACTGCTCAGCTCTTTAAAGTAATCCTTCAGCAGCTCCAGGTTCAGCGGTCTGCCTTCTTTCCTCTTGGAGATGGAAAATACTTTGTTGATATTACCGCCCGAGCCGATGGCGATCACAGGCTGCATGCTTTTGGTATGTGTTTTTACAAACCATTTCATATGCTCCCACTGCGATTCGGTAACCTTGTCACTCAATAGCCTTATGGTTCCTATATTGAACGATTCTTTAAAAACGATATGGTTATCGGCAAACATAGTGAGCTCGGTACTACCACCACCCACATCGATATACAGGTACCCCTGACCGCTGCTCAGGTTTTCGGCTATATGGGTTTCGTATATGATATTGGCTTCCTCGCTGCCGGTAATGATATTGATCTCAATCCCCGTCAGCTCCTTTACCCTGTCCACAATATACCGGCCGTTACGGGCATCGCGCATCGCCGATGTAGCACAGGCTTTTACCGCTTCCACCTTATAGATCTTCATCAGCAACTGGTAGGTCTTCATCGTATCGATAAGCTGGTCTACCTTCAGATCGGGGATCACCCCGCTTTCGAATACATCGAAGCCCAGGCGCAAAGGGACCCGGAGCAGGTTAAGCTTCGTATAATCCACAGTCCCGTCCTTGTAGTTGGATACTTCTGTAATCAGCAAACGGGCAGCATTGGAACCGATATCTATTGCAGCTAAAACCAATATGGAATTATTTTAAACGTGCAGGTATCACCCTGTAAAAAAAGTTTGGACAAACTTAAACATTTGTCCAAACCTATCAAAAAACAACCTTGTAATAAGCTTGTAAATTATATCGCTATTGTCTTTTTGAAGAGGTAATCGTATATCTCGACCTGGGACCTTACCTCGGGGGCATCCTCTTTCGCTTTTACATATTCATTCTTCTGCTGGTTGTCCAGTATCCGGCCCTTTACATTTTCGGCCAGTTGTATATTCAGAATATCGATCAGCTCCTGGCTTATTTCTTTGTCCAGTATGGGGCAGGCCGCTTCTACCCTGTGATCCAGGTTGCGCACCATCCAGTCGGCCGAAGAGATATACACTTTGGGATTACCTTCATTATGGAATACAAATACCCTTGCATGTTCCAGGTATTCGTCGATGATGCTGATGGCATTGATCGGTTGCGGGAATGCCTTCTGCTTGGTAAGCACACAACAAATACCCCGTATGATCAGGTTGACCTGCACTCCTGCAGCAGCAGCTTCGTACAGCTTGTTGATCAGCTCAGCATCCACCAGGCTGTTGAGCTTAATGATCATAGAGGCCTCTTTTTTGGCCTTTGCAGCCTTGATCTCCTTATCGATCAACGGAATCCAGAAAGAGCGCATGGTGAGGGGCGCTACCGCCAGGGTCTTGATGGCCCGCAACTGCGTGATGCGATGTTGGGGATCTTCCAGGTAATTGAAGATACGGTTCACGTCGGCCAATATTTTCCGGTCGGCCGTCAACAGGCAATGATCGCCGTAGTACTGCGCCGAACCTTCGTTGAAGTTACCGGTGCTCACGAAACCATATTCTTTGGTATGCTCAAACTCCCGTTTCTTGATCACGCATAATTTGGCATGCACCTTCTGGTCGGGCAGGCCCAGGATCACCTTTACGCCTTCATCTTCCAGCCTTGATTTCCATTTCAGGTTAGCCTCTTCATCAAAGCGCGCCCTTAGCTCTACTACGGCAGTCACATCTTTACCGTTACGCACCGCATTTACCAGGGCATTCACGATCTTGGAATCTTTGGCCAGGCGGTAACAGGTTATCTTGATGCTTTGTACAAAAGGATCGATAGCGGCTTCGCGCAGGAGGTCGATAATGGAATCAAAGGAGTGATAGGGAAAATTCAGCATCACATCCTTATGGTTCAGCACATCCATAATACGGCAAGGCTGTATCAGCAAAGGATGCACGAAAGGCTTCTGCCGCGCGTCGAAGTCTTTAAACACGCTGGCCGGGAAATTCATAAAATCCTTGAAGTTATGGATACGTCCTCCCGGGATCAGGTTATCTTTCTTGGCCAGGTTCAGCCTTTTGGTAAGGTAGGCCAGTAGGCCGGGGTCAATATTACGGTCGTACACAAAGCGAGTGGCTTTTCCTTTCTTCCTGCTCTTGATCCCCTTTTCCAGCTCCTGGATCAGGTTCTTATTCACATCGTAATCCAGCTCGAATTCCGCATCGCGGGTAACCTTGATAATATAGCTCAGGAAACGATTAAAGCCGAATGCAGCAAAAAGATTGGGCAGGTTCCAGCGGATAATATCTTCCAGCAAAATGATGTCCTTGGTATCTTTTTCGGAAGGCAGCAATACAAAGCGGGGCAGATTGGCCAGAGGTATCTCGATAAGGGCATAACGCTGCATCATCGGGTTCTCGTTGCTGCCCAGCACGCAGGCCAGGTAAATAGCATTATCCTGGAGAAAAGGCGCCTGGGGCATGCTCTCGATCATAAGGGGCACAATCTGGGTCCTTACCTTTTCTTCAAAATAAGACTTGATATAATGCTGCTGCTTGCTGCTTAGTTGTTTTTCGTTCTTGATAAAAATATTGATCTTGGCCAGCTCCCGGATAATACCCGCATAAGTGCGGTCAAACTCGGTACTTTGTTCCATTACCCGGTCCTGTATCGCCTGCAATATCTTATCAGGGTTCTGCTCCAGGTGCATTTTAGCTGCTTTCCCCATACGCACCATGCGACTGAGCGCCGCTACCCTTACCCTGAAAAACTCATCCTGGTTGTTGGAAAAAATACCCAGAAAACGAAGCCGGTCGTAAATGTGTACGGAAGGGTCTTTGGCTTCCTGCATTACCCTGTCGTTAAAAGCAAGCCAGCTTAGATCCCTGATGATCGGCGCATCTTTTTTCTTCATGCAAGTGATTTATGCTTAAACAATTTTCCAAAAGAGGGCCTGTATTGCCCTGCAATTGAACTTACTATTAAATATCGGCAAATATATTTTTTGTTTCCCAGCCCGCTATGTTAAGTTTTCATAATTGCTGTTTTTTATCCGGGGAAAATACTATATTATCTTCACCAATGGGCTATACCCATGAAGCAAAAACCGGCCCCCTTTATGGAAGGACCGGTTTCGCTCTAACAAATCACAAAAAAATCTAACTCATCTGCGGTATCGCTACTCCCAGGCCGGCGGCTACTGCTTTACCCAGGTTCTCATCGGCGCGGAACCAATGGCACAACTGGCGCATAATGATCTCGTCGCGCTTGGGACCACTGATCCCGCTCATAGCGCCCACGATATTGCTGATCGTATTTTTCTGGGCCTGTTCATCCATGAGGCGAAACAGGTTACCTGGCTGCGTATAATGATCGTCATCGTTTTCGTTACGGTCGTAATAGGCTACCACATTAGATTCCAGCTCGTAAGGCTGTCCCTTTGCCTTTTCGTCCTCGTATATGTTGTCGAAGCTGTTGGGATAGTAATTGGGAGCGCCGCCGCCATTACCGTCAAAGCGCATGGCGCCGTCACGATGGTAATTATTGACCGCATAAGGACATTTATTTACCGGCAGCGATTCGAAGTTCACGCCAATGCGGTAACGGTGCGCATCAGGATAGGCCAGGATACGGCCCTGCAACATTTTATCGGGCGAGAAGCCAATGCCTCTTACCACGTTGGCCGGTGCAAAGGCCGCCTGCTCCACATCCTGGAAATAATTCTGCGGCAATTCGTTGATCTCCATTTCGCCTACTTCGATCAGCGGATAATCGCCATGAGGCCATACCTTGGTCAGGTCGAAGGGATTCCAGCGAAAGTTGCGGCTCTGCTCTTCGGTCATCACCTGTATGTATAAAGTCCATTTGGGGAAATCGCCTTTTCCAATTGCTTCTACCAGGTCCCGCTGTGCGAAATCAGGGTCTTTGCCTTTCATCTCTACAGCTTCCGCATCGGTAAAGTTTTTGATGCCCTGCTTCGTTTTGAAATGGAACTTGCAATAGACACGCGTACCCTGCTCATTCATGAAAGAAAAAGTATGGCTGCCGAAGCCGTCCATATGCCGGTAGCCATAAGGCGTTCCGCGATCCGACATCAGGATCATTACCTGGTGCAGGCTTTCGGGGTTCAGCGACCAGAAGTCCCACATCATGGTCGGGCTTTTACAATTGGTAAAGGGATCGCGCTTTTGGGTATGTATAAAATCGGGGAATTTCTTGGGGTCTTTGATGAAGAAAACGGGTGTATTGTTACCGGTAAGGTCCCAGTTGCCCTCTTCGGTATAGAATTTAACGGCAAAGCCGCGGGGGTCGCGTTCGGTATCGGCCGAGCCTTTTTCACCGCCCACCGTAGACCAGCGTACAAACAGCCTGGTTTGCTTTCCTATTTTGCTGAACACATTGGCACAGGTGTATTGCATGATATCATGGGTAACAGTAAAAGTCCCGTATGCCCCGGAGCCTTTGGCATGTACGATACGTTCGGGGATACGCTCCCTGTTGAATTGGGCCAGTTTTTCGTGCAGGAAAAAGTCTTGCAGAAGAATAGGACCACGTGGGCCCACCGTCTGGGAGTCCTGGTAGTGGTTAACAGGGCAGCCACCATTGGTAGTTAACTTTTTTTGTTCGCTCATAAGTATCTTTTTTAAAAGGGGTGAATAAATAAAAGGTGCTATCAAGGCTATTTCGCAAGAGGTTGGAAAATGTTACTCCACGGGCGTTCACAAAAATGCGCCCTGGTAAAACACAAGTTGCTGCTGCTCTCCATTTCAAAAGTGCAACAATTATCAGGGCTTTAAAAATAAAATGTCACAATACCGTCATTGTGTTTGATTATGTGCGCAGTTCCGTGGATATAAAACAAGAAAGGCTAATAGTGAGGCCGGGTACCACGACGGTGAGTTTGTGCTGGTTGTTTTTAGACAGAGGTTGTAGGTTTGAGCGACAATAAAATCTTTCACACTTCAATCTATTGAGCACATGAAAAAGTCAAAGCTGAACCTCTCTTCCCTCCAGTTGAAGAAAAGCAGGATCACGGAATTGAACAATGGTGACCTGGTATACGGCGGTGTAACCGTTACCTACACCCCTGCCTGTCTGACCAGGGACCCGGCCAATCCTAACTGCATACAGCCCGGTTCTATCAAGAACAGTTGTACCTGTCCCGCCGAAACCACTCCGGCTTATACCTGCTAGGAGCAGCAAGACACAGGATCTTTTCAGAACAGCCGCTTTATAAGCGGCTGTTCCCGATTAACGCCCCTGTACCGGACCATTTACAATGCAAAAGCCGTCCCGATTCTTTCCGGGACGGCTTTCTGCTGTATTCATTCCTTAGCACCTGTCGGGTATCTCTGTAAGGCAGTCTATAAAACGGGTCTGGAAAGGACATTTCTTTCCACTGGAGTCCGGGTCCGGATTACCGGTGCATTGACTATCGCAAACATCGGGCGCATACGAAGTGATACCGCCGCCCAATACCTTTTGAGCCTCGCTCCCCGATAAAGAGGTGATCGTCTTCTTTTTTAAAGACAGCTTTGTGATCTGGTTTTTCTTTTTCATCCGTTAAAAAAAGTTTTGTATCACAAAGCTACCGGGGTACTAGGCGCTTGGCAATACCCCGACCACGGGATTTAATGCTACCCGTTAACCGGTAGAACAGCAAGTCGTAAAGGAATGGCGGCCCCGGTGCATATTACGATGATCAAATGATTATCCGGGGCTTATCCGGTGCTTGATCCTGCAATTAGCCGTATATTTGCCCCCGATTGAATTTTTATGGCAAACGAAAATAAATTACAGGCAATTATTGCCCATGCCAAGGAATACGGCTTCGTATTTCCTTCGAGCGAAATATATGATGGTTTAGGTGCGGTGTACGACTACGGCCAATGGGGCGTAGAACTGAAACGTAATATCCGCGATTACTGGTGGCGCTGGATGACCCAGATGAACGAACAGAACATCGTGGGTATCGATGCGGCCATCTTTATGCATCCTACTACCTGGAAGGCCAGCGGCCACGTCGATAATTTCAGCGACCCGATGATCGACAACAAGGACAGCAAGAAACGCTACCGTGTGGACCACCTGATCGAAGGCTTTGCCGAAACATTGCCCAAGGAACAGGGCGATGCTTTGCTGGCCGAGATGGAACAACTGATCGCTGCCGATGACTTTGCCGGGTTGAAATCGCTGATCGAAAACAACAAGATCAAATGCGCCATAAGCGGCACTGTTAACTGGACCGAAGTACGCCAGTTTAACCTCATGTTCTCTACCGAGGTAGGTTCTGTGGCCGAAGAATCCAATACCATATACCTGCGTCCCGAAACAGCGCAAGGTATTTTTGTGAACTTCCTGAATGTGCAAAAAAGCGGCAGGATGAAAATCCCTTTCGGTATTGCACAGGTAGGTAAGGCTTTCCGGAACGAGATCGTGGCCAGGGGCTTCATTTTCCGCATGCGGGAGTTTGAGCAAATGGAAATGCAATTCTTTGTGCGCCCCGGCACACAGAAGCAATGGTATGAATACTGGAAAGAGAAACGCATGGAATGGCACCGGACCCTGGGTATTCCCGAAGACAAATACCGTTTCCACGACCACGTAAAGCTCGCCCACTATGCCGATGCCGCCTGCGATATCGAATACGATTTTCCAATGGGCTTTAAAGAGCTGGAAGGTATCCATAGCCGCACCGATTACGATCTTACGCAACACCAGTTGTACAGCAAAAAGAAAATGCAGTACTTCGATGCCGATATTGATCCGGAGACCGGGAAAGCTTACGGTAACTATATCCCTTATGTGATCGAGACTTCCATTGGCCTCGACCGTACCATACTGATGCTGATGAGCGAGGCTTTCGAAGAGCAGGACTTAAGTACACCTGAAAAGCAGGACAGCCGCAGCGTGATGAAATTTATCCCGAGGCTGGCGCCCATCAAGCTGGCGGTACTGCCCCTCATGAAAAAAGATGGTCTGCCTGAAATAGCCAAAGAGCTGATGGACGAATGCAAGCAGCATTTCAAATGCTTCTATGAAGAAAAGGATACCATCGGTAAACGCTACCGCCGCATGGATGCCTTGGGTACGCCTTTTTGCGTTACCATCGACCACCAGAGCAAAGAAGACCGTACGGTAACGATCCGCTACCGCGACAGCATGGAGCAGGAGCGCGTGCCGATGTCGGAAATAAAGAATATTGTATTGAAGGCGATACAGGAATAAGTCCTGATCAAAAATAAAGGCAGAAAGCCCGGGAGATGATTGTCTCCCGGGCTTTCTACGTAAAAAGACTGATTTTTCAGAAAGCCAGGTTAATACCTGTTTTATAGTTCTAGCTTTGCAGTAAACTTAACCAATAAATTCCTCTGAAAATGAAGAAAGGTACACGCTTCATCATGGCAGTAATAGCCATCATGATCACTTCCCTGCATTATAAAGCCCATGCACAAGATGCTTTTATCGGTGAAATAAGGATGTTTGCCGGCAACTTTGCCCCGGTAGGCTGGCTGAAATGTGAAGGACAATTGCTCCCGATAAGCCAGAATACAGCGCTCTTCTCTATATTAGGCACTACTTACGGTGGCAATGGCACTACTAACTTTGCATTGCCCGACCTTAGGGGACGCGTTCCCATGGCGCCAGGCACTGGCAATGGATTAACCAATACCAACCTGGGAGACCAGCAAGGTTCGGAAACAGTAACCTTGGTTGCCAATAACCTGCCGCCCCATTCCCATACGCTCAATGTATTTAACGGCTCCGGCAATGTGGATTCGCTGACCAATAACAGTTCGGCGCTGGCACTGCCGCTGAATGCCGATCTGTCGCGCGCCGCCGGCTATTCTTCCAATGCGCCCAATAATGCCTTGCAGGCCACCACGATCTCCGGCAACAGTACTACGAACCTGCCTGTACCTATCAAGCAACCCAGCCTGTCGGTTACTTTTATGATCTGTACCACTGGCATTTTCCCAACACATCCTTAATCCCGGACCATGAAAGCAACATTCTATAAAAAAGCCTTATTGGGGCTGATAGTGTGCCTTGCTTATGACGCGCACCAGGATAAGGTACAAGCACAAATCATAAGCACAGTAGCCGGCGACGGCAGCACGGGCATAGGAACCAGCGGTATTGGTGGCAGCAACAGCATTGCCGTAGATACTGCGGGCAATCTTTACGTAGCCACCGGCGGCCTGAATACGATAAGAAAGATAACGCCCGCTAATACAGTAACCACTTTTGCAGGAACGGGTGCAGCAGGCTTTTCGGGCGATAATGGCAACGCAGCAGCAGCTACTTTCAGGGGTATCCTCGATCTTTATGTGGCCGCAGGCAACTTATATGTAGCCGATGCAGGCAACCGCAGGATCAGGAAAATAAACCTGAGCACCAATACGGTGACTACCGTGGCCGGCGATGGTACCACCGGTATCACCGGCAATGGGATAGGCGGTACGGCAGCGGTAGCCGTTGATACTGCCGGTAATATTTATGTAGCCGGCGGCGGTATTCCTGTGATCCGGAAAATAACGCCTGCCAATGTTTACAGCACTTTTGCCGGTACCGGCACTGCCGGCTTTGCCGGCGATAACGGCCCGGCTACAGCCGCAGCTTTAAACCTGCCTTCCGACTTGTTTATCAGCAATGGAAAACTGTATATCGCCGATTCCCGGAACAGGCGGATACGCAGTATCAACCTGGCTACCAATACCATCACAACAGTTGCCGGCGATGGCACCACCAATAACAGCGGCAACGGGATAGGCGCAGCCACAGGCGTTGCTGTAGATGGCGGCGACAATATTTTTGTGGCAACAGGCGCAGCAGGCAATGCGATACGCAAGATCAACGGCAGCACTTACACTACCCTCACAGGTGGCACGGCAACCGGCGGCTTTAGCGGGGACAACGGCAATCCCGGCACCGCTACACTCAATCTGCCCTCTGATTTGTATATCAGTGGCACCAATTTACTGGTGACTGACGAGAAAAACAGGAGGGTACGCAAGATAACCGGCACTACCATTCCTTTGCCATTGAACATGATCCGTTTTACCGCAACACCGGTACGCAACGATGTGGTACTGACATGGATTACGGTGCAGGAAAGGAACACAGCAGGTTTTGATGTAGAAAGAAGCGGCGATGCCCATAGCTTTACAGGAATCGGTTCTGTAAGCAGTCAAAGCAATAATCCGCAGGAAGAGCATACTTATGTCTTTAATGACCTGACACCACTAAGTGGCAGATCGTTCTACAGGCTGAAGATCAATGACCGCGATGGCAGCTTTACCTACAGTACCATAGCCGAGGTAAACAGGGGCAGCGAGGGCAGCGTTGTCCTTAGCCCCGTTCCCGCCCTCAATAGCGTCACTTTATCGGTCGGTAACAAAGAGCTGATCGGCTCCAGGGCACAGCTCAGCGACCTGCAGGGCAAGGTCATCCAACAGTTCACCCTGGCTGCGGTACAACAACTGGATATTACCTCCCTGGCTTCCGGTATATATACTTTAAAGCTGGCTGATGGTAATGTTATACGCCTCGTAAAGCAATAGCCGGACCCGTATTATCTGTTTTGTTTTCTTTAAAGAACATCTGTACTTGATCTGCAGATGTTCTTTATTTTTGTGATCACATGAATCCTACCGAAACAGAATTATTAAAGGAAACGCTGGCCGATGATTTCGGTCTGGCCGTCAACGACCTTGTTTCCAAAGCGAAGATCATTGCCGCGCTTACCTGGCGGGTAGACCAGCTGATCGCAGGCAACCCGGACCAATTGTTCTCTATGCTGTACCGGCTCGATATTTCGGAAAGGAAGATCAAGGAAGCCATGGCCACCGAAGACGAAGTGACCAAAAAAATTGCCGTTCTGATCTACGAACGGCAATTGGAGAAAATAATATCAAGAAGGCAATTCAAAAGCGATATGCCCGAAGACGATCTCGCCTGGTAAATGCACTATTTATCGTTGTTCTTTTTGATGTCCTGGATGGAAACGAGGTCATACACCACGGTGCCGAAAGCGCAGGTATCGATAATGCCTGTATGGGTATATTTTACTTTAACCTTAAGTCCTCCATGCTGGTAAGCCGAAGGCAGGTATTGGGGTTGCACGATCGCCTGATCTTCCAGTTGCAGCAGGTAACCACAGCCAATGTTGGTAATATCGCCGGTATCCACAATAGTAGCGTCCACCATATCTTTATCCTTACTGCAGGAAACAGCCATAAACAACACAGCAAGAAGGGCCAGGGTATATTTTTTCGTCATCGGTTTTAAATTGAACGGTTAAAAATATAAAATCCGGCCTGGAAATCAAAATTTATTCCGTGAATTTATACCCTACACCCCTTACCGAATGGAAATGCCGGGGATTACGGGTGTCTTTTTCGAAGTATTTGCGGAAGTTGAGGATAAAATTGTCGATGGTGCGGGTAGTGGGATATACATTATAACCCCAAACCACCTGCAAGATATGCTCGCGGGATACTACCTCATTTTTATGTTCTACCAATAGCTTTAGTAAGGCTATCTCTTTCTTGCTCAGTTCCAGGGTCTTGCCATCCTTATCTTTGCCCGATTGGGCGGTAAAGTCGATCTTGCAACGGCCAAAGGCATATACATCCGGGGCCGCATTTCTTTCTTTCAGCTTCTTATTCTTGACCACCAGCTTTTCTACCCGCAGCAATAATTCTTCCAGGTTGAAAGGTTTGGTCATGTAATCGTCGCCACCCTTTTTGAGCCCTTCGATACGGTCTGCGCCGCTGTTGCGGGCCGAGAGGAACAAGATGGGCACCTCGTTGTTCTGCATCCTGATATTTTCGCAAACGGTGATACCATCCATTTCCGGGAGCATAATATCCAGGATGATGAGGTCGAAGTATTCGTTCTTCACCGCTTTCAACACAGCAGCACCGTTATCTACGGTAGTCACTTCATAACCTTCCAGCTCCAGGTTCAGCTTGATGGCTTCCCTGAGGCTTTCTTCATCTTCGACTACGAGCAGCGAGGCTTTGGGATCATGTTTGGACATAAGGATCAGATCAGTAATTAAAGGAATGCCGCAAAGGTAGTAAGTTAGCCAGGGAAACGGCGAATAGGCTTATCGAGGATTGTAATAGTTCTGTCATTTTTCCCCTGCCCGAAAGGCATATCCCGTCAGGCTACACGTTCCCTGCAGCGCTAAAACAAGCCATTGATCTGGGCGTCTATTTTACCGATAATGCTGGCGAAGCCATCTTCCGTTTCATCAAAATTGATCTCATCGCTTTCGATGATCAGGAGCGGACCATCGTTGTATTTGGCGATCCAGTTATTGTAATGCTCATTGAGGCGCTTCAGGTAATCCAGCCTTATGTTTTCCTCGTATTCCCGGCCCCGTTTCTGGATACGGTCCACCAGCGTGGGTATGGATGCTTTAAGGTAAATAAGCAGATCGGGAGGGCTTACCATTTTGGTAAGTGTCTGGAAAAACTGGGCGTAGTTTTCAAAATCCCGGCGCGACATCAGGCCCATCTCGTGCAGGTTAGGTGCAAAAATATGCGCATCTTCGTAGATGGTACGGTCCTGGATCACCGTATGCTCACCGTTCTGTATTTCCAGCAACTGGCGCAGCCGGCTGTTGAGGAAGTAGACCTGCAGGTTGAACGACCAGCGGTGCATGTCGTTGTAGAAATCGTTGAGATAGGGATTATCCTCTGTCGATTCAAACTGCGGTATCCATTTGTAATGCTTTGCCAGCATTTGGGTAAGTGTTGTTTTACCAGCACCTATGTTTCCGGCAATAGCGATATGTTTTAATTTCTTTAGGGGCATCAGTACAGGAGTAAGTTTTTGGGGTAACAAGGTGCGTCGTGTTCTTTGCTCCGGTGATCAGGCGCCAAAAATAGAAGTTTTTTTTTCAGTTGTGCCAAAAAGAAAATGAACTCCGTATAAACAGAATGATGGAAACGTTTGTTGTTGGTTACAACAAATCCCTCAAAATCTTGTATCTTAAGCATTGTAAACAACTAACTTTATGAGAATCATCCAAATCGCGCTATTTTCTCTCTTATTTTTCAGTGCCGGTTGCGCCGCTATGAAAAAAGGGGACAAAACTAAAAAAGAGCAAATGCCCGCAGCGCTATCAGGCACCTGGGTGCTGGACTTTATTCCTACTCCTTCGGGAACGCTCGACAGCCTTTATCCTACCCGGAAACCGGAGCTGACTTTTGAGCCGGCAAAGAAAAGGTTCCATGGCTATTCCGGCTGTAACGGGATGAATGGGCCATTGGTGGGCGAGGGCCACAACATCAGCTTCAGGGACGATATCGTGATGACCATGATGGCCTGTCCCGGCAATGGAGAGGGCGTCTTTATGGAAACCCTGAAAAAGATAAACAGGTTCGATATCAGCGCCGATGGCAAAACGCTGACCATGATCCAGGGAGATATCGCCTTACTGCGCTTTCACAAAAAATAAGCGCCCCGGTATGAAGACCTATAGCCTGAAACAAAATATTACTATAGCCGCCCCACTGGAAGAAGTATGGGCATTTTTCTCCGATCCGTATAACCTGGCCAAAATATCGCCGGGTTATATGGATTTCAGGATTGTCCATTGTCCCGAAACAGCAGAAATATACGATGGCATGCTGATCGAGTACCGGATCAAACCTGTTCTGGGCGTACCGCTCCGGTGGGTAACACTCATTAAAAAAGTAAAACCCGGGACCTGCTTTATGGATACCCAGGTGGCCGGCCCTTATGCTTTGTGGGAACATACGCACACTTTTCAGGAAACGGGCACGGGCACTTATATGCAGGATGAGGTGAAGTATGCTTTGCCTTTGGGTGTCCTGGGCCGGCTGGCCCATACCCTTTTTGTAAAAAGGCAACTGAAAGGCATTTTCGATTACCGGGAACGGGTTATTCATAACCTGTTCCATCAATAAATGCTTCCTGTGCTGCGCGGTTATCTTTTGTAAGTACGGTTCAGTATCGCATACAGTTCCGGGTGGTGCTCTTCCAGGAAATGAGGTTTCTGAAAGAAATATTCGGAGAGTACGGCAAAGAACTCGGCATCGTTGGTAGCCGCATAAGGATTGATATCCGACTCCCCTTCCCTGATCTCTTTTATCGTCTGGTGCATCTGCCTTATCCAGGGGCTTACCAGCTCTTTGGGGATCATATACTCCGGCACGCCATCGGTAGCCCCATCGGCTTTGTCGAGCAAATGCACGAATTCATGTATCGCCGTATTGCCCGCGCCATTATGCTCAAAACCCGCCCTTAAAGAAGGTTGCGACAGGATCATCATCCGGTGCATAGCGCCGTCGCCAACCATACCCAGCACATTACGTTCCTCATCTTCCACGCTGAACCCCTGGGTAAAGGTACCCGGGTAGATCAATACCTCGTCCAGGTTGTTATAAGCCCAATCGGTAAAGTAAAAGATGGGGATAATGGCGCTGGAAGCCACATACAGCCGGTCCAGCGTCGTGAGCACCACGCCGCTTACCGGTGTGATCTTGGTGGTATCCAGGAAATGCTGTACCCTGTCGCGGAAAATAATTTTATCCGGCTCAGAAAGCCTTTGGTAAAAGCTTACATGCTCTTCGAGCAATTGCTGCATCTGTTCCGCCGGTACCGGCACTGCGGATATATCCTTATTCTTTTGGGATTTTCTGAAATAGGAAAAAATCAATACCACGATGACAAGGACGATCAGTATTTGCAGGAGCATCATAAGGGTACAATGAAATGGTTAGACGCTGACAAATATAAGATTAACGGGCGGTACAACATTCTGTAAGCAATGTTGTTTTATATTCGCCCCCATAAAAAGCAAATACCATGTGGCTGGAACAAAACAACCAATTATACCGCGCTTTTACATTCAAAGACTTTGTCGAAGCCTTTGCCTTCATGACCAAAGTAGCGACACTTGCCGAAGCGCACAACCATCATCCCACCTGGGCCAACACCTACAATAAAGTGGAGATATGGCTACAAACGCATGATGCAGGCAATGTAGTGACGCAAAAAGATGAAGACCTGGCAGAAGCGATCGACAAACTGCTGTAAGCCCATAAGCTCCGGGGTATCCGGGGCTATAGCACCAGTTGGCCGAAAAGCCGGTCCAGCATATCACCTGCATCGGTACAAAAACCGGGATGGGCCTTTGAGGTCTGTAATATGGTGCTCCTGGTGGCGGTCAGCCAGCGGAAACGTTCCCGCATAATAAGCTCCCCTATAGGTCCGGCCTCTTTGCCTCCTTTACATATCCGGTCGAAGGCTTTCAGGTTTTCTTCGAGGGTGGTTACATCCAGCTCGCTGCACAAGGCCCATAGTCTCTGAGCATCCAGCAGGTACCGCATCTGAAGAAATTTTTGCGCAGCACAATACACGATCACGCCGCTGTTCAGGAACTCTTCGCGTTCGACCCTGGGTACGATCCGGATTACGGCATATTCAAATAAGTGCTGCTCTGGCATCCTGTGCATCTTTTACAAAAACGGAAGAATGATTGACCCTGGTTTGCAGGAAATAGGCGTAAGCCTCACGATGTTCGGCAACCGATGCAAAAGGCGCATCGCCGGCAAGCCATTCTTCCGGGATCAGATTTACAATGGCCTGTATCTTCCCGGGCGTCAACAGGGCCTTTAATTCTTTATCGACCTCCTCCAGGGCCGATGCCCTGTGAAGCAATACATGATTTTTTACAAGGGCGAAGGGTTTCTTCGCCTGCTCTTCCCAATTGTGCCAGGAATGGTGGAAATACAGGGAAGCACCGTGGTCGATAAGCCACAGCTCCCGGTGCCACAACAGCATATTCGTGTTCTTTACGGTACGGTCCACATTATTCAGCAGGCAGTCGAGCCACACGATACGGGAGGCCAGTTGCGGTTCCACAACCGTTACTGTAGGATCGAAAGTGATGGCGCCCGAGAGGTAATGCAGGCCCAGGTTGAGGCCCACACTGGCTTGCAGCAGGTCTTGTATTTCTTCATCAGGCTCTGTACGGCCAAAGGCTTCGTCCAGGCTGGCAAAAACAAGCTCGGGCATACGCAGCCCCAATGCACGGGCTACCTCCCCACCAACCAGGTCGGCGATCAGGGCTTTGGTCCCCTGCCCCGCTCCCCTGAATTTAAGCACATACAGGAAACCATCATCGGCTTCGGCAATAGCCGGCATCGATCCGCCTTCCCGCAAGGGTGTTACGTAACGGGTTACCTGCACCCGGCGCAGTTCGCTGGCATAATTATGATTCATGAAACAAATGTGGCGGTACATTTCCAAGTCAGGGTATGGTACGTGCCGCGACAAAAATAAGGTAGCCCGCCCACATTACCGCTGTTTTTAAGTGGTACCGGCTTCAGGGCCGCTTTTCAGTAATGATCTGTCCGCGATAAGCAATATTTTGCCTTTGGTTGAACATGACCTGCACATAGGCATAGCCATCGGGATATAAGGTGATTTTCATGTCGCGGATCTCCGGATTGCCTTTGGGCTTCAGCATAAGGTTCCTTTCTTTTCCTGTTGCTTTCCCTGGAATAAATTCAAAATCGGTGGTGGTAAAATGAAGGGTTTCATCCCTCGCATAAGCTGCATTGTAGACCCTGCCGAAATAAGGCAGGTAACAGAAGAGACTGTCTTTTGAAAACCGGAGTTCAAAACCGGCTGTAAGCTGCCGGGAATTACCACTGGCAGGATACACTATTTCGGGCCGGAAGGAATACTGCAACAGCTCGGGACTGGTACTATCCGAAGAGATTGTGGTTGCCTTCGATGCCTTTCTTTGCCAGCCGGAAGCCGTTCCGGCACCCATAAACACAAAGGCCAGCACAATAATATAATCTCTCTTTTTCATGAAAAATGCTTTAAAAAGAAACGAATATTTAAACGCAATGCCTATGTTTATCAGCTCATTCTATAATATTCCTATTTTACTGAAGATGGCATACTTCTTGAGGCGCTATTTAAAGCTAAGGGTTTTCTTAAATTCTTAACACCTGCTAAACTCTCTACTTTTATAATTTTAGGCCATATGAACGCACGAGACAGAGCTTACCTGGAGAGCCTGCCTGAGTTCCAGCTTAACCAGCAACTGCTCCAATTGGAAGAAAAACTGATAGAACTTATTCTCACGATTAACCCGGTAGAAGAACTAACGTTATACGGTTAGTACACAGCCTTTTGCCCGGCGTCCGGTACCCTGCCTGGCGCCTTGGGCCATTACCGGGCTTCACAGCGCCACAAGCATTCCTTTAAATAAATCTTAATTTTTTCACTATACGAAGCCTACCCCGTTAACTGTCGTAATTTTGGGCCACCAAACAATCATACTATGAGCTACAACAGAACAATGGTAACCAGGAGGATACCGTCTGCGGGTAGAATGGCTAATTTATTAGGACTTACCCACGAAGAATTTTCCAGCCTCAACTGCAGCGAGCTGCGCCCGCTAACAGACGACAGAGGCGAACTGGTACAGTACTACATTCATATCAGCCCCTTTAATCCCGAAGTGATCCTCTCCAAACTCAAAATGAACAACCGGCGCATGATCTATTTTTCACCCGATGCCTTTGAGTCAACAATATAACCCGTCAATAGTTTATTTAATAAGTCCTGCAGCCGCGGGACTTTTTGTTTATCCGGAAATAACAGGACCGGTATAAACTAAAAGCCTTGTTGCTCCGTTGTAATTAAAATCCTAACTTAGTAAAAACTACGCGGACCATATGGAGCAAGCAAATGTTATTAACGATTCAGAGCAGAAGATTCACATTGATGCAACGGTAAAAATAGGCAGCTATGATATGAAGTTCAAGGCAACAGGCTACCGTTCGACACAAGACAGTTTATTTTCCGTCATTATATACGACAGACTATACGAGCTTACAGGCATTCCTCAAAAAGAATCAGGATACACCTGGCGTTTTACTACCGATAACCTGCTACCCGAAGACCTGGCCGGCATTATCGGCAAAGAGATAGAAAAGCTGGCCATCAGGGCCTGATCTTTTTTTACCTGTAAGTAACAGGCTTGCTCCCGACAGGGAACCGGCCCTGTTTTTCTATGGCCTTCTTATAAGCGCGTCATCAGAGCTCTCACCTTACAATTTCCCATAAAGCCTTCAGGTAGCGCAGGAAGCACCGGAGATAAAACCACATCTGAAATGGCGACGGCCCAACCGATGTCATTTATATTAACCGTCTTTTTCGCAACAAGTCCTGCCAAGCGCTTTTCGTCGGAGGCAGCATTTCCACTACAGCTTTGCTTTCGGCAAGACGACTACATTGTTATGTATTAGAAAAATGTCCTGCGCAAGTAGTAATAGGATACATTTGTATTTGCATGATAAATGTATCAAAAACAGGCATTACCAATAAAATACCGGGGTAAATAAAGCAAATTAATGCGAAATAGTGTGAATTTTTAATACAAGTTATCTGATATAAAGTTTATTTTACACCAAACCATATTTACTGACATCTAAAACTAAATGACATGCAAAAAACTAAACTCTTAGCACTCATTGCCTTATTGGGTATTGCGTCGACGGGCAACGCACAAACACCCGAGAAAAAGTCAAGAGCGGTAGTGTTCAAATTTACAGAAACCTGGTGTGGCCCCTGCGGCTCCTGGGGATGGGAAACCGCAGAACAAACGATCTCCCAATTAGGCGATAAAGGTTATTATATAGGTGTTATGGGTTCCAGCAGCCCCACCAGCATGAATGCCAATTGTTATTCCGCTTTTGAAAGCAATTATCCATTGCAGGGTTACCCTACTTTTGTCGTAAAAGAAAACCTTAATTCCCAGACAGCATCACAAGTGATGTCTCTGGTAAATGCTTTTGCTGCCACTACCCCTGTAGCCAGTCCTGCCGCAAAATATACCATCAGCGGCACTACGCTTAATGTAACGGCCAAGGCTAAATTCTGGGCGGCTACTACAGGAGAATATTATATGACGGCATTCGTAGTAGAAGACGGGGTACAAGCTGCGCAAAATGGCCAATCCGGCACCGTAGCCCACCACCACCTGATGCGCGGCTCCATGTCGGCCACCTTCTCTCCCTGGGGCGAAATGCTGGCGACCGGAAGCATAGCCAATAACACAGAATACAGTAAGACTTACTCCATTGCCATAAAACCAGAATGGAAAAAAGAGAAACTGGCAGTATATATGGTGATCTTCAAAAAGAATGGCACCCAGTATGAGTTTGTGAATGCGATGAAAGCCATCAGCAGCGCTACAGCGATTGAAGAGATCAAAGGAGTGTCTTCTGTTCAGTTGTATCCTAACCCTTCCAGCGGCGTCACTAACCTCCAGGCTTCTGTAAAAGAAACCATGAACCTGAATATTCGTATTACCGACCCGCTGGGCCGCGTTGTTTATACTTCCGGCACACGTCAGTTACATGCCGGCGCCAACAACCTGACTATCCCCTCTGACGGTTTTGCCAATGGCCTTTACCTCGTTTCCCTGATCAGCGACGAAGGTCAAATGAGCACCCAGCGCCTTGTGATTTCCAGGTAATCAAAGGAACAATTACCTAATTATATTTTTGAAAATTTTTCCCTTCATGCGTTTGATTACTGTTGAGCCGCCCTCCCCCGGGGCGGCTTTTTCGTGGTAAAGGCATCGGTATCATACCAATCAACTGCCCCGTTTTCCATTACGCCTTGGCATGGCGTACCGGCGCCGCACCTTTGCATCGATAAAAAATCAAACCCTATATGCAACAACTTATTACTTACCTTACCCCTACCCTGTGCATCTTCGGCGCTATTATGGTTATAAGAACGGTGTGCTCCACCGTTAATATGTTCAGGAAGAACCTGGACTTGTGAAGGATATAAATTTTGTCCCCGATTTGTTTCTCGATGTTTGTGGTGCGACTGTGGTGCGAAATTTCAGCCAAAAGAAAAACCGCTCATGCATTTTTGCATAAGCGGTTTATTTTCTGTGTGACCGCGTCAGGATTCAAACCTGAAACCTTCTGATCCGTAGTCAGATGCTCTATTCAGTTGAGCTACGCAGCCATCCTTTCGATTGGAGTGCAAAGGTAATTAATTTTTTATCTTCGCAGCAAATTTTTTTAAAAAAATTTTCCTGTACATGACAATCGAGATCTGGTCGCTAGGCAAAAGCAATGATGACTTTATTGAAAAAGGCCTCCAATACTACTTTCAGAAAACAAAACCCTGGAACCCGGTAAGCCTTGTGATCCTGCAACCGCCCAAAAAGAACGTTACCAACGACATTGCCCGCAACAAACAACAGGAAGAGGAAATGATCCTCAAAAGACTGCAGCCGGGGCATTATCTTGTATTGCTCGACGAAAAAGGTAAGGCTTTAGACTCCCTGCAATGGTCCAAACAATTCCAGCAATGCATGAACCAGGGGGTGAAGACATTGGTGATCCTGATCGGCGGGGCTTTTGGGGTTACCGATACGATCCGGAATACTGCCAGACAAACCTGGTCGCTCTCCAACCTCGTTTTCCCGCATCAACTGGTACGGCTTATCGTAGCAGAACAGGTGTACCGGGCTTTCAGCATCCTCAACAATTCCCCTTATCACCACGAATAAGGGTCCTGACTATGGTGTTAAACCATTTGCCTTGCTTTCAGCTCCAGGTATTTGTTGATCACATCTACCGTTAGCTCGGCCGGCGTAGTGAGTACCGACAGGATACCATGCCTGCGCAGCTCTTTAACGATCTGCTTCTTTTCAAAATCGAAACGGTCGGCTATGGTCTTTATATAGATGCCTTCCAGCGTATCGGGTTGGGCTTCGTGGATTTCCTGCAGCAAGGTATTCTGAAAAAAAACCACGCAGAGCAGGTGCCTCGATGCCAGCTTGCGGAGATAAGGCAGTTGCCTTTCCAGCGAGGTCATAGTTTCAAAATTGGTAAAGAGAAGCAGGAAACCGCGCTGCGACAGCTTATGGTATACCGTGGTAGCCAGCGCCTCAAAGCTGCTGTCCATAAAATCGGTAGTTTGCCGGTACAGGGCTTCGTTCAATTTGCTGAGTTGGGTGCCTACACGTTCCGATGCGATAATATCATTTACCCGGGAAGAAAACGTAATAAGCCCTGCCCGGTCCTGTTTCAAAAGCGCTACATTGAGGAAGACCAATGCCGCATTGATGGAGTAGTCCAGGAGACTCATACCATCAAAAGGCATCTTCATGGAACGGCCTTTATCGATCACACAGTAAATCTGCTGGCTGCGCGCGTCGATATAGTTATTGACCATGATATTGCCCCTTCTCGCCGTGGCTTTCCAGTTGATGGTCCTTATATCGTCGCCCTGCACATACTCCTTGATCTGTTCAAATTCCATGCTATGCCCGAGCCTTCTTATCTTTTTGGAACCGGCATACTGGTTGCTGTCGCTCAGGGCCAGCAACTGGTATTGGCGCAGGTATTTGGTAGAAGGGTACACTTTGGCCATCTGACCAGCCTCGCTGATACAACGGCGCTGCAGCAATCCCAGGGGGCTGCTCACATAGCAGAGTATCCGTTCAAAAATATATTCGCCCCGCGATACAGGTCTCAAACTATATTCAGCCACCAGTTTTTTCCCCGCTGCGATGTGGTGGTATTGGCTAAAATCCCTTTTCTGGAATTGCACGGGCAGTTCATCGATCAGGCGGACGCCCACAGGGAAAGGGAAACTGTTGAGGATGCTGAGGCTTACGGTATTTTCATGCCCCAGGTTAATGCGTTCGCCAACGATCCTTTGTGCCTGCACCGTGCGTTTACCGGAAAACAACAGCATATAATCCATAAGGCTCAGCACTGCAAACACGAGCAGGTACACACTGGCAACATACCATATCCAGGGCAGGAAGAAAGCAAGAAGGAACAGGAAAATGCCGACAACCATAAGCAGGTACCAGCGATTATGGATATAAAGGTCGGCGATATAGCGTTTCTTCATCAGGTCAGCGATTGGGCAAAAAATAAAGCCCTTTTACACAAAGGGCTTTACAAACATAAGCATTTAAATAGAATTATTTGGTCCAGATGGAAGCATTGGTACCGCCATTCATACCAAATTCATTCACACTGCCGTCGGAGGAAGTAACGCGGTAAGACAATACCAGTTTACCATGCAGGTCGTAGTAAGCTTCAGGAACTGCATACCCTTTGCCTTCAACGGTTTTGATGTCTTCCCCTACTTTTATCTGTTGGGAAGCGATATAAATAGTATCGCCTTTTACTTTGGCTACAACCAATGAATTGAACAGGTTATAAAAGTTACGGATAGTTACTTCGTCTATAGCATTTCCATTTTCAACCGAAACAGCATACTGGGCAGGGTTGCTGGCAGTACCGTCTTCGGTTACGCGCCATGCTCCTTTGAATTTATCGCGGGTAATGGTTTCGCAACGCTCTCCTTCATAACCTGTAGGGCAGGTGCAGGAACCGTCTTCATTACATACGCCGCCATAGGCACATACCGTAGCTTTACACTTGTCTTCTTTACAAGAAGTGAGGGTTATCGTTGAAAAAATGGCGAAAACGCCCATCGCTGTAAGTAAAAAAGTCTTCATTTGGTTACGCATGTTTTTGTTTTATTAAAACTGATTAATCTGTTACTAAACCAGATATTTGATATTTCGAGGCTTAAAAATAGATAAAGAATTTGAAAAAGCAAATTTTGAAGTAAAAAAAACAGGCCCGTTGGGGCTGTCTTTCCTACACTCAAAGATAGACGGATAATTCTGCCGATACGTTGGCTCAGCTATTGTACATGGCCGCCTTTAGTGAGCTCCATAAACTGGGATTCCAGGCTCTTTTTCTTCAGGTTCAGGTGGTTGAGCACCAGGCCCTGTTCCCAGCAAAAACGGTTCACTGCTTCGGCGCCGGTACCTGCTTCAAGCGTGAGCGATAAGGTATTGCCACCTTCATTTATCTTTTTGATACCGGGCATCTGTTTCAGTAAAGCCAATAAGCGTACCAGATCGCCGGCGCCTACTTCCAGCAGGTTTTCGCTTTGGAAAGCATCGGCCACACTACCCGATACCAGGAGCTTGCCCCGTTGCATTACGGCAACGTGCGTGCATACCTTTTCCACCTCATACAACAAGTGGCTTGCCATAATCACCGTAATGCCCTGCCTGTTCAACTCTATAATCAGCTCCCTGATCTCGGCGATCCCTTCGGGATCAAGCCCGTTGGTGGGCTCGTCCAGCAACAGCACTTTAGGCTTGCCCAACAACGCGCCGGCGATAGCCAGCCTTTGTTTCATGCCCAGGGAATACGTACTGAAACGGGAATCCTTGCGATGACTGAGTCTTACCACATCGAGTACCCGGTCAATATCATCAGCTCCCCGCTGCTTGATCTTTGCTGTGATCTCAAGGTTCCTCACGGCGCTCAGGTAATGGTAAAAATTAGGTGTTTCGAGCAGCGAGCCTATTTGCCTACGCGCCGTAGCATGATCCATGCCGCCAAACCATTGAAAAGTTCCCTGATCTGCTTTCAATACATCCAGGAGAATACCCAGTAACGTAGTTTTACCGCTGCCATTAGGCCCTAGCACACCAAATACACTGCCCTCCGGCACATCGAAAGATATATTATCAAGCGCGCGGATGACGCCATATGACTTGGATATTTGCTGGATAGACAGGATAGAGGACATAAAGAATCGGGAGTATGTTTTGCCGGTGATTACAAAGAGCCAAAGATAATGAGTTAAACAATCGAAGTGCCCGGAAGCCGGAATTTTCGCAAAAGGCAGTTTAACATTATGGAAGTCAAATAAAAATCAGTGCTGTAATTAAATGATTATTTTTGCAGGTAAATTTTTTTTCATTGGCTGCTATTAAACAATTAGCCGGACAGACACTTTGGTACGGGATCAGTAATATCGGTGCCAAATTTTTAAACTACCTGCTCACACCGCTCCTCACCTACCTGATGTCCGACTCTTCAGGTGTAAAGGATTACGGGGATTACAGCTTGCTTTATTCCTGGATTGCGGTTGTCAATATCCTGTTTACTTATGGTTTTGAAACCGGCTATTTCCGGTTCTCCAATAAAGAAGGAGTAAACCGGCAATCGCTTTTTCAAACGGCATTCGGTTCCCTCATTGTGTCCACGATAGGATTGATCCTGCTCTTTTCTTTATTCCGCGTCCCCATCAATAATTTCATTAGCCCTACCGGGCCTTCCCGGTATATCCTATGGTGCCTGCTCCTGGTGGGCCTCGATACGCTTTCCGCAATTCCTTTTGCCCGGCTAAGGCAGGAGAACCGGCCCAGGAAATATGCCTTTGTAAAACTATCCGGCATTGTGGTCAATATTCTTTTTGTCGTTTTATTCCTCGTGTATCTGCCCCGCTATGCAGAACAGCATCCCGAAAGCTGGCTGGCCGGCTGGTACCGCGGCAACAACCGTGTCGGGTTCCTGCTCATGGCCAACCTCCTGCAAAACCTTTTTGTATTCCTTATTCTTTTTACCGAATGGAAATCGTTCCGGTTCAAAATAGACAAGCAGTTGTGGCGGCAATTGTTCCAGTACAGCGCCCCCATGATCATTATCGGTCTTGCCGGTATGATCAACGAGGTAATGGACCGGCAGATGCTGGCCAAATTCCTGCCTCTGAGCGAAGCGGCATCCAAAAGGATCGTAGGTATCTATTCCGCCAATTACAAACTCGCCATTTTTATAACCTTGTTCATACAGGCCTTTAAAATGGCTGCCGAGCCTTTCTTCTTCAACCAGGCCAAAGAGAAAACAGCACCTGTGCTTTATGCCAGGGTCATGAAATGGTTTGTGATCACGCTTTGCCTTGCCTTTCTCTTCTCCTCGCTGTACCTGGATATCTGGAAATTCTTTATCGGCTCTTCGTTCCGCAGCGGCCTCGGCGTAGTACCCGTATTGCTGTTTGCCAATATCTGCCTGGGCATCTATTACAACCTATCCGTATGGTACAAGCTCACCGACCGGATGCGAATGGGCCTTTATATTACCGTAATGGGCGCCCTGATTACCCTTATCGGCAATTATATCTTTATCCCGCATTGGGGTATGTATGCCGCCGCCTGGACCACCATGATATGCTATGCGACTATGGTTGTGGTTACTTATTTTGCAGGACAGAAGTATTTCCCCGTTCCCTACCCTGTCAAAAAGATACTGGCTTATCTCACGGTCATGCTCGTCTTTTTCTTTTTGAAAACAGGAATAGATGCTCTTACCGTGCACCTTGCACCCCTGGCACAATTAAGCATCCGCCTGGTGACCGCCTCGGTATTGATGCTGCTTTACCTGCTGCTGATCATGAAAGCAGAACGGTCCGAGCTTAAGGCCATGCCTGTTATCGGCAAATACATACGGTAAATTTCAAATTCATAACCAGCAAATAATAAACAGACAATAGACAGGTCTCTTGCCTATTGTCTGCTTGTTGCCTGTTCCATTCCGCCTCCTACCAATTAAGAATTTCGGAATTCATTAACAGTTTTGTAAATTGCCACATTAAAATAATCATCTAACTATTTTATGACCCATACCTGGAATATCCGGTTACTACTCACATCCGGAATATTGCTTTTGAATACCCTAAAAAGTAATGCCCAACAAATTCCCTATGAAAATTCTGCCGAATTAATCGAAAAAGGGATAGAGCAACATGATAAAGGCAATTACAACAAAGCCCTGGAGTGGTACCGCAAGGTACCCGAAGGCGATACCAATTACCTCCTGTCGGTATATGAGCAGGCTCTCACCCTGATGACCGACACTAATTACCAGGAATGTATTACACTGGCCAGGAAAGCGATCAGGGAAGGCTATAGCGACAAAAGGCAACTGCTCCTGAACATAGCCAATGCCACCGACGAAATGGGCAAACCGGAAGAGGCGCTGCTGCTTTACGATAGCTGCACCGCCCTGTACCCGCACGACAACAGGCCCTATTACGAAAAGGCAGTGATCTATTTCAAGAAAAAAGACTACCCGGCAGCGATACAACTGTTGCAGCAATCGCTCCTGCGTAATCCTTATCATTACCGCTCTCATTACATGTTGGGCAATATCTATACCATACAAGGCAGGCTTAGCGAAGCGGTAATGGCCTTACAGGCTTCCCTGTTGTGCGCCAACGACAGAAACATGGCCGAGGGACCGATCAATTCGCTAAGCGCGATCGCGGTGCAGAACGATGAAGTAACAGAATTCTATAACAACAGGCAGGCTATAAATGCACACCCGCTCTACGATGAAATCGACGAGATCATACATGCCAAACTAGCCCTGAATAAAGGATATACGCTTAAGACGCCTATCGACGACAAAATTATACGGCAGCTACAGGTAGTGATGGAAAAGCTGCGTTACGACAGCAGGGACACCACATTCTCCATGCAGTACTATGTTCCCCTGTTCAAAGAAGTATATGACAAAGACCAGTTTGAAGCTTATGTATTGCTGCTGTTTTCCGACTACGGTATCGAAGCCATAGATAAAATGGCGACGGCACGTAAAGGGAAAGCCAGGCTGGAGGAAATACGCGGCCTGGTGTACCCTTACCTGAATACGATCAGGAGCACCAGGGTACTTCATTATACCCAACGGCAAACAGCACCTGAACTGTACAACCATTTCGCCAAGGAAAACCTGTTGGTCGTAGGCAAATACGCAGATCAGACCAGCAAAAAACTGGCAGAAGGGCAGGTACAATATTATAAAGAGCAGGCATTGGTGGCCGAAGGCCGGTACGATGCCTCGGGGCAGAAAGATGGCACCTGGAATTACTATTATCCCACGGCCAAACTAAAGCTGAAAGAACAATATAAAAACGGCAAGCTTACCGGGGAAGCTACGTCCTGGTATGCTAACGGTAATACCCGCTATACCATAAAATACAACGCAGATGGGGAAGTGGCCGAGCGGCAGAATTATGAATACAGCGGAAGAGCCAAATCGAAGAGCATCCGGAAAGGGAAAGAAGAATATGAAGTGACCTATTACAATGCCGATGGTTCCGTAATGCGCGTATTGCGCATGATCAACGACAAGATCAAGGACGGCAGCTATAGCCAGTTGTATCCTAACGGTAAGGTAAGAAAAGAGATTACTTATAAGAACGATAAACAGGATGGCCCTTGCAAAGCCTATTATGACAACGACAGCCTGAAAGAGTCTTATACCTATAAAGAAAACAAAGTCGACGGCACTTACCTGTCTTTCTTCCGGAATGGCCAACCGGATGAAAAATACCACTATATAGACGGCAAAAAGAACGGCGACTGTGAAGATTACTACGAAACCGGCGGCCTGTACCGGAAAAGCAATTTCGCCAATGACAAAGAAGACGGGCTGACTACCTTTTACGACCACAACGGCAAAGCCTATGGCTGGATCACCTATAAAGAAGGGAAAGCCATAGCCGTGAAGTATATAGACCCCGATGGCAAAGTAATACTGGAAAAAGAAGACAGGAAAGGCATTACCCCCTTTGATTATTATGACAGCTATGGTTCCAGGAGAAGCCATATCCCTATGGATGAAAAGGGAAATGCACAAGGAAAAGCCAGTTACTACTTCACTTCGGGAATACTTAAAGAAGAGACCAGCTTCAGCGGGGATGAACGGGATGGACCTTCGGTTGTTTATTCCAAAAATGGAAAAGTCAACGTAAAGCGTCAGTATAAGAAAGGCCAGGAAGACGGCTATTACCAATCCTATTTTCCCAATGGCGCCTTGAGTGTGGAAGGCTGGATAAAAGAAGGACAGAGCCAGGGCACCTGGCATAACTATGCGCCAAACGGCAAACTGACGCGCGACTTTTTTATGATAGACGGTGTCCTCAACGGACCCGAAAAGAACTATGAATCCAACGGCAAGCTGGATTACATCAACCATTATGATTATGGCATGATTACCGGGCTCAGTCAGTACGATTCCACGGGAAAGCTGCTGCAGGAAACCACTTTCGACAAGGGGAACGGACAATACAGGATGCTGTATTTCAACGGCAACCCGGGGCTGCAGTGCGCCTTGAAATACGGCAACCTGGAGGGCCCTTATACGATCCATACACCCGATAAAAAGCTATTGGAAAAAGGCAACTATGCCGCAGGCAGAAGAGATGGGGAATGTACCACATACTACCCCAACGGGAAGGTACGTTTAAAGGGCAATTACAACAACGGGCAGCGAACCGGTAACTGGATCGTTTACGACGTTGCCGGTAACCTTGAAAGTGAAACAGCATACCAGGATGGAGACCTGCATGGCATGGATCATTTATATGCAGGCGTCATGCTGCGTTATGCTACAAACTATTATAACGACAATAAGCATGGGGCTATGACCATATATGGAGAAGACCAGAAAGTAGCAGGCATCTTGTTTTACGATATGGGATTGCTTACCGGTTATACCTACGAAGGCAAGGACGGCAAACAATTACCGGTAATACCCATCACGAAAGGCACTGCAGCGATCCGCACTTTTTATGCCAGTGGTGCCAAAGCTCTCGAGTTTAATTTTACCAACAATTGCTACGATGGCAGCCAGAAGCTTTTTTACAGCAACGGGCAACTGGCCGAAGAAAGGGAGTTTAAAGAGAATGACTACCACGGCGCCTATAAACGCTTTAACCAGGATGGAAGCAAGTTGCTGGAGATGCAATATGTACAGGACCTGCAGCAAGGCCCCGAAAAAAAATACGACAACAAAGGCCGCCTCCTGTCTTCCTGTAATTACACCGACGGGAGGCCCAACGGGCCTGCAAAAATAATTGACGGCAACGGTAAAGACATGATCGATATTTGGTACTATTATGGTACCTTACAATAGCATTAATTTCAGACCATATGAGGCGCACAGCAATAGGGATGGCTATACTCTGGACCATAACAGGAGCAACAGCAAGAGCACAGAACGAAGACAGCCTGGCCCGCCGGTACCCGGGCGAAATGGCCGTGTATACCGACTTTAAAGAGCACCTGGTGCTCGATTTTGAAAAAGGACAGCTTAAAGCAAAATCGGAAATAGAGTGGGATATGTTATTGCTGAATGACAATGCCACTACTTTTTTTAATTCCGCTACAGTATATCATAGTTACTTTAACCGGCTCGAAAGCGTTAAAGGCACTACCCTGGTGCCTTCGGGCAAAGGGTTCCGGGATATGGATGCCACGCAGATCAAGACCAGGCCATCGGAATCCGGCTCCGTATTTTATGACGATGGAAAAGAAACCGAGCTCACGTTTACCCATCTGCAGAAAGGGGCACATACCCATTTGCGCTATACCTTGCAACACCAGGAAGTACACATGCTGCCCAAGTTCTTTTTCCAGAACAATATACCGGTATTACGTACCTCCTTCAGCATTACTTATCCCAAAAGCGTAGACATCGAAGGCATTATGCAAGGCATGCCTGTAACCTGGATCAAGAAGACAACGGAAGAATCCCGTAAAACGGTGACCGTTACCTGGCAGGCTGTAGATGTGCCTAAAGCAAAGGTATTTGCCGATGCGCCCAAGTTCAGTTACTACTCGCCACATCTTGTTGTCTTTATCAGGAGCTATATTGATCCCCGCTCTGGAGAAAAAGTAGCGATGCTCAACAGCGTATCCGACTTGAACCGCTTTCTTTATGGCTTCGTCAAAAACATCAATACCCGGGAAGATAAAGACATCGACAGTAAAGTAAAAGAGCTGACCAAAGGCGCTACAACGGATAATGAAAGGGCGGCGGCCATCTACCAATGGGTACAGAACAATATCCGTTATGTTGCCTTTGAAGACAGCCTGGGCGGCTTCATTCCCAGGGAAGCCGCAACTGTGTACCACCGCCGTTTCGGGGATTGCAAAGACATGAGCAGTTTGCTCCGGGCCATGTGCAAGGCCGCCGGCATGGACGCCCGGTATGTATGGATAGGCACCCGCGACATACCTTATTCTTTCAATACGACACCTATAACCGGGGCTTTCAATCACATGATCTGTGCGGCCCGTACCGATGGCAAATGGACTTTTCTCGATGGAACCGATCCCATACTGCCTTACGGCGCTATACCCCAGGCCATACAAGGCAAAGAAGCCCTGATCAGCAATACAGCCGACGACTTCGAAGTCGTAAAAATACCGGTGATCGGCAGTAACGTAAGCCAGGTGATCGACAGCAGCTTTGTACAACTGCAGGACAACAGCATCACCGGGAAGGTATCGATACAATTAAGCGGCTATAATGCCTGGGATACGAGGATCATACTGAAATACCGGAACGAAAACGAACAGGAAAAGGCCATCAACACCATTACCCAGCGGGGCAGCAATAAGTATATCCAGAAAAAATTTGATTACAAAATGCTCGAAGATCCTTTGAAAGACGTGGTGATCAGCGCTGGCTTCGAGATCCCCGATTATGTAAGGAAGGCAGGCAACGACTACTATGTGAATCTCAACCTGCTCCGCAACCTTTCGGGTAGCAAGGTAGACATCACCGACCGTAGCGCTCCTGTGGAAAAGGATTTCAACGAGATCAACAAACAAGTTGTGGTACTGGACATTCCCAAGGGCTACAAGGTGAGCTATCTTCCCGAGCCCAGGCAACAATCGGTGGAAGGCATCGGCACCTACCATATCCGGTACAACTCCGACGGCAAAAAAGTGATCTTATCCAAAGAGATCAGGATGGATGCCCTCTATATCCAACCCGACCGTTTCAACGATTTCAACAAAATGGTTTCGGGCCTTCAGAATGCTTACAAAGAAACCGTCGTGCTTACCGCCGAATAGACAATACCCCTTATTTACAATTGAACAAAAATGAATAGAACCCTTAAAACCCTGTTCTTCGGTGCAGCTATACTTTCCGGCAGCACTTTGTTTGCCCAGGACTATTCCTGGAACGAAAAGCCCGCCCTGCATGCGGTACCGGAGATATACAATAAAGAATCGGCAGTATTCATCCTGGAAAAAAGGCATATAAAATATGTCGTTAACAAGGCCAGCAAGAAAAGCGAGATCAATGTTTACCGTACCATCCACCGCATCATCAGGTTGCTGGACGATAAAGGCGTTGAGTACTTCAACAAGATGACCGTGTCATCCGTACCCGGCGCCTTGATCCAAAACGTACAAGGCCGTACGATCAAGGCCAGCGGCAAAGTGGTGAACCTCGCCAAGGACCAGATCAAAACCAATAACGATGAGCACGGCCAATTGCAGTACCACCTTGCCTTTGAAGGCGTGGAAAAGGGAGATGAAGTAGAAGTGCTTTATACCGAAAAAAGGCCCTTTGCCATATTCGGAAGCGAAGTGATGCAGTTTGGCCTGCCGGTGGCCAAAGCCAGCTTTGAGCTGGAAGTGCCGGAATACCTGGATTTCGACAGCAAAGGCTATAACAATTTTCCCAGTGCCAAAGATACCGTAATCGATGAAATGCACCATTACAGCGCCGAGCAAACCAACCTCGACGCCATCGAGGAAGAAGAGTACAGCGACCTGACCCCGAACCTGAAACGGATCGAGTACAAAGTAAGCTATTCGGGCGGCAGCAGGACAAAGCTATATACCTGGAACGACCTTGCCGGGCGCTTGTTTGAGACTTATTATACCTTCTCCGACAAAGAGCAGAAAGCCGTCCGTAAATTCCTGGAACCGCTAAACCTGGACAAGCTTCCCGAAGAAGAAAAGATCAAGCGTATTGAAGAAAACATCAAGCAGGAGATCGTGTACGATGAACAGCAGGACAGCGACGAAGCCGAGAAGCTGGGCTATGTCCTGGAAAAAAAGACCACCGGAGAAACAGGCCTCGTGCGTTTGTACGTTGCCTGCTTCGAAGCCGCCGGCGTACAACATGACCTGGGCAGCACTTCCAACCGGTTTGAATACCCGTTGGACGATAAGTTTGAGAACTGGAACCGGCCCAGCAGCTATGTATTCTATTTCCCCGCAACCAGGCAATACCTCAGCCCTGTCACTACCTTTTTACGCTACCCTATGATACCTGCAGCCTTCCGGGAAAACAAAGCCTTGTTCTGCAAGCGGACCACGGTAGGCAATCTTACCACTGCCATAGCATCGATGCGCAATATACCAGTGTTGCCGTTGGAGGAAAGTGTCGATAAGATACAGGCCGAGGTCAGCTTCGATAAAGAAAGCATGTCGCCGGAGATCAAATTGATCCACTCCTTCAAAGGGTACAACGCCATGTCGCTGCGCGAGACCGTCACGCTCATACCCAAGGATAAAGAGAAAGACTTTGTGCAGAGTATTGCCGCAGGCATTGCCGATCAGCCGGAAGATATTGTTTCGTATGACTTCAACAATAAAGGGCTGCAGCACTACAGCGACAATAAGCCCGTCGAGATACATGCCATGCTGAAAGCTGACAAGCTGATGGAAACCGCCGGCAGCAAGTGGCTGTTTAAAGTAGGCGATGTAATAGGACCGCAGGCCCAAATGTACCAGGATAAAAAAAGGAAACTGCCGATCAGTATGCCCTATCCGCATTCACTTATACGCGATATCACCATCAATATCCCTGAAGGCTATAAGATCACCAACCCCGAATCGGTAAAGATCGATGTGAAAGATGCGGAGCAAACAATGGGATTTAAATCGGAGTATACCCTTAAAGACGGTAAGATGCAAATCCACATCAACGAGTTTTATTCCGTCGATAATTATCCTGCCACGGCAATAGAACCTTTCCGCAAAGTGATCAATGCCGCAGCCGATTTCAACAAGGTAACCCTGGTGCTGGAAAAACTATAGCTTATTCCTCGCAGAGCCGTAGCGGCTCTGCGAGGAATAAATAAAACAGCCCGTAAACCATGAGCGATACGGAAGCGTCCCTGGATACAAGTCTGCATCAAACCTGCTTTCCCGCAGTTTTGGTCTGGGTAAAGTCTATTGAAAAAATGGGTAAGACGAGATAAGTCCGTCGAATAGTGCAGAGGACTAGCGCAGCAGTTCGCAGGGTTTCATGCCTGCTATCTTTTTAAACGAGGTGCTGAAATGAGATGCGCTGCCAAAGCCCATTTTAAAGGCCACCTCGTTAATGGAATAATTTCCTTCCAGCAATAGCTCCTTGGAACGCTCGATGCGCTGGAACTGCTGGTATTCGTGTATAGTTTTCCCGAACATGGCCTTAAACCCTTTCTTCAGGTAGCACTCGTTCATGGCCACTTCCCTGGACAGTTCCCTTATTGTCATAGGGCGGTCGAGGTTTTCCATAATGATACGCTGGGTTTCCAGTACCTTATCCCGTTCGCTGTTGTTGGACAGGAAGCTGCAGGCAGGTAATTTATTGGCCTCGTCCGGCACCATAAAGGCTTCCAGGGCAAAGCGCAGCAGACTGATAGCCATTTCCTGGCGGCGCAGCGACTGTATAAAATCGTCGGAGCCTGCATTTTCTTTTAATAAAGCCTCCAGCGATTCCCTACCCTGGGCATTTAACGTAAAAGCTTGCTCGGTACAACGGTCAAAACGGAAAGGCTGCTTGCCGGCAATAAGGCCGTCGGGCCATTGGTTGAAAAAGGCAGGATGAAAGATCAGTTGGGCTACCCGGTACGATTCTTCGGCCTTCTGGCTGCATTCGGGCAGGAAAGAGAGTTGCAGGTAATAATTACCGTCGGCAACGGGGTAAAAATGCAGGTAAGCCATTTCTTCAGGCTCGTCCTGAGCGGGACAAAGCAACACATCGGCATGGTGCAGATAAATACCCGCGCTGATCATGGTACTGCTGCTATCGGCAGTTACCGCATCATCGCCCAGGAAGCGTTGCAAAAACTCCGCTTTGGGCCTGGATATTGATTCTGTGGAACACCTGATTTGCTTCATCGCGCACAAAGATAGTTCAAAAAGTTTTTTGCCCCTGTAATAAAAGCTATAGCCCTATTTAATGACCTTTATCAATTACCGGTAACCCTACCGCTTAACCAGCACCCGGGTACCGGGCCATACGAATTGATAAAAATCTTCTATATCTTCCGGCTTCATGGCGATACAGCCATCGGTCCAGCCCATACCCCAGTCGATCATTTTTACCCCGCTTTTGAATACACCATGTATCCCTACCGAGCCGCCGATCTGCGCGCCCGACGGGACCAGGCCATCTCTGCGGCGCCTGTTGAATTTGGCATAAGAGCTGTCGTTGGGATAATCGAGCAGGATAAACTTCTGCCAGTTGCCGTGTTCCTTTTTGCTCACGATCTTAAACCAGCCTTCGGGCGTACACCTGTCGCCTTCTTTCATCTTATCCTTCAGCCGGTCAGGGCCAAATACGGCGCGGTATTGCCGGATACGTTTACGCCGGTAAATAAGGGCTACCAGGTAATTCGTCTTATCCACATATACCATCATGGAATCATGTATCAGGGTATCAATATTGATCTTTCTCCGTTCGCCAAGGCTGGGAAACGGCGGTATAATAACCGTTTCCGTTACTTTAAGGTTGCCGTCATAATACTGGATCGTACGCTGCAGATTGCCGTATTTATCCTTCTTTTCACTCAAAACCTTGACATCACGTACCTGTTTGGATCCTTCGGCCGCTTTAGGCTGTTGGGCCCGGGCTTCAAAAGAGGAGGCGCCCAGGAAGAATAAACCCGCCAGGACGGAACAAAACAAAAAACGATACTTCATTACTACACTATTGCTTTTGGGGGAATTAAACGAAGATAATTTTTTTTGCCCGAAACAAGAAATGCCAAAGGTGTACCGAAGCACACCTTTGTATATTGTTTGTAATAAACCAATGATAATCCGTTAGTTTCTTCTGCCACCAAAAAGGCGCAGCAGGAAAATAAACAGGTTCACGAAGTCAAGATACAGGGCCAGAGCACCCAGGATTGCACCTTTTTTGCGGTCTTCTTCGTTATCCAGCAAAGCATAGGCTTTAATTTTTTGGGTATCGTAGGCAATAAGCCCTACAAATACCGCCACACCTACGTAGGAAATGATCCAGTATAAGGTGGAGCTGCCCACAAAGAAATTCACGATAGAGGCCAATACAATACCGATAAGACCCATTACCATGATCTTACCGAAAGAAGTAAGATCTTGCTTGGTGAAATACCCCACGGCGGTCATGATCCCGAAAGTACCTGCGGTAATGGCAAATACCGTTACCAATGAACCTGCCGAATAGGCAAGCAGGAAGGCGGAAAAGGTGATACCCATCAGTACCGCATAGCCCAGGAAAACGCCTGTAGCCGTAGCAGCTGACATCTTTTGAATGCGGACAACCAGGAAACCTACCAGAAATATCTGGGCGATCAGCAGGCCGAAGAAAAGCAACCTGTTACCAAACAGGACAGTATATATAGCCGGGGTGCTGGCAATGAGATAAGAGATAACGGCAGTGATCGACAACCCTAAAAACATCCAGCCATACACCTTGGTCATATAATTGGCGATATAGCTTGAATTGATGGAAGTAGGGTTATTGTTGTACTGCTGCCCCAGGTTATCGTACGATTTTGAAATTTGATTCGGATCCATATAAAGATTCAATTTTTAAGTAACTCAAAGTTACATTATTTTAAGGAATCTTCCCGGGACGCCGTAACCGAAGCCGTTAAATAACAAGCCTTTTAAGAATCCCCTAACTGAATTTGCCGTTCTTTGCCCTTGCCGGGCAAACGATAGGGGAATGCTGCTGCTGCGTTGTCTCTTAATTTCCCGCCGCTATACTTTATCTGAATAAAAAACTATTTTCGTGCGGCCTTTTAATAATTTATCTTTGCCCGCCGGTGTACCGCAACGGCTTTGAACACAGCTATTATAAATGAAACATTTACCCAATATCTGCACACTTGCCAATCTTTTCTTTGGCTGTATTGCCATTGCTTTTATTTTGAACGCACCGGCCTTTATCACTACGGTCAATGAGGAAGATTTCCGCCCGGTGCTGGGCCTGGAGCAGATGTACTGGGGCAGTGTTTTTATAGCGCTGGCTGCCTTAATGGACGTGTTCGACGGTTTTGCAGCAAGGTCGCTCAAAGTCAATTCCCTCATCGGCAGGGACCTGGATTCCCTGGCAGATGTTGTTTCTTTTGGCGTAGCCCCCTCCATGATCCTGTTTAAATTATTGTGGCTGGCCTATATGAAAGAGCCAGGCGCCCTGGACGCCCCCTTACTGGCTACCACACCGGCATTTCTTATGGCCTGTTTCGGGGCGCTGCGGCTGGCCCGTTTCAACCAGACCAGCACGGCACAGCAGGATTACTTTTCCGGAATGCCGATACCCGCGGCCGGCCTCATCGTCGCTTCGCTGCCTTTGATCAAATGGTATCCTACTTCTTTGAACATTGATGGCTTGTTGACCAATAAATGGTTCCTTTACTTGCTGATTGCCCTGCTCTGCTTCCTGATGGTGAGCAAAATAAAATTCCTGAAATGGAAAGCGGCAGGCAAAGGCATAGCTGCCTGGTGGCCCCAGATCGTACTGTTGCTGGCATTGGCTGCCGGCTGGCCTTTCCTTAAATTCCTGACTATCCCTCTTGTCTTTGTCCTGTATATCCTGCTTTCGCTCGTGTACCGGCACCCCGGGCCTATGCTGGAAGCCAGGAAATAATAACCTGTTTACAAACGAAGCTTAATTATATAATACGAACAAAATGAAATTTACCGCACACATCAATGTAATGCCATTGAAAGAATTGCTGGACCCCCAGGGTAAAGCTGTTACAGAAAGCCTGCACAACCTCGGTCTTTCCGAAGTAGCACAGGTAAGGGTTGGCAAACACATTACCCTTTCCCTGGAAGCGGCATCCGAAGCCGAAGCACATGCCAAAACAGAAGAAGCCTGTAAAAAATTGCTGGCCAACCAGGTAATGGAATCTTACGCTTTCGACATTACAGAAGGATAATTATCATAAGCAGTCTTCTTTTCATGTAAATCATGCAAAGGAAGACTGCTGTTCCCCGATCATGAAGCTGTACCTTGTTCCCACACCTATAGGCAATCTTGCCGACATTACCCTGCGTGCTCTTGATACGCTAAAGCAGGTAGATGCGATCCTGTGCGAAGACACCCGTACCAGCGGTTTTTTACTGAAACATTACCAGATCCAAAAACCCCTGTACCCTTATCACCAGCACAATGAGCACCGGCTGCTGGAACAAATGATAAGCCAGTTGCAGGGTGGCAAAACCCTTGCCCTGCTTACCGATGCCGGTACTCCGGGCATCTCCGATCCCGGCTTCCTGCTGCTGCGGGAATGTATCAAACAGGGTATCCCTGTAGAATGCCTGCCCGGCGCTACGGCCTTTGTACCGGCGCTCGTGCAAAGCGGCATCCCCACCAACAGCTTTGCGTTTGAAGGCTTCCTGCCGCTCAAAAAAGGCCGGAAAACCAAAATGGAGCAGCTCGCTACCGAAGAACGTACCATCATCCTGTACGAGTCGCCGCACCGCCTGGCCAAATCCCTCACCGAATTGCAAACCTATTTTGGCGCAACACGCCTGGCTTCCGTAAGCCGAGAGCTGACCAAAATGTTTGAAGAAACCCGCCGCGACACCCTGGAAAACCTGGCCGCGCACTATACCCAGCACGCCCCTAAAGGCGAGATCGTGATCGTGATCGAAGGCTACCAGCCTGTTAAGAAAAAGAAGTATGCCGCCGCCGAAGACGAGGAAGAAGACTAAACGCTTCCAGGTCTCCGGCACTGGGCTTTTACTCCGGCCCCATTAAACAGCTAGTCTAAAGAACCGGGCAAAATAAAAACATAAGGATAGTGCCGCAAGTAAGCCGGCAGGCTGTCGCAGTAACCTTTGGTATATATCCCGATGGGGACCTTTCTTGCTTCCAGAAGCTGCACCTGTTCCTCCGTAAACAACTCATAGGCCATAATCCCTTTATTGAAAAACATAAGGGAGATGCAATCGGGAACATTCGTAACCACCTTAACGCTATCGGGTAAATGTTGCTTTAGTGATTTATAAATTGCAGCATGGCGTATCTCTTTATTCCGGGCTTCGTTGGATGTGGCCTGGCTCAAAATGATTTTTTCGGGCTTGCAGCTCAGTACCCCTACGCCCACTAGCAGGAACACTACCAGGTAAGCACGCTTTATTTTCCCGATCATAAAATCAAGGCTGTAAGCCTGGAACAGCAGCAGCACAGGAGCGATAAAAAACACATAGGTCACGGATTTTGACTGCACCGCGAAAGAGAAAAAAGCCATAACGAATAGAACACCTGCCACAACAGGCAAGGTAAGCGCCCGGTCACGGTCCTTAGCCCTGGCATACAGCCAGATACCGGGAAAAATAAGCAGGAAAATACCCTCCCCGAACATCTGGGGAAAGCGTCCCAGGTAGAAAAAGACGGAACCGCTATGCCCTTCCAGGGCTTCGGTGAGATGCCTGCGGTTAAAAGCATATTCAAAAGCAGCTTCGACCGGGAAATGCTTCATAATATACCATTGCCAGGGAACAAATACCAGGCAGCACAAGAGGAAGGCAGCCAGGAAAAACAATACCCGCTTCCCCAGGCCAGGTTGCTTCAACGACAACAATAGCTTTAAACCCCAAAGCTGGAATACGAAAAGCCCGATAAGCCATTTCGTCAACACGGCGCCTCCGGCAAAAACACCGGTAAGCAATGCCCAATACCACTTCCCTGTTTTTTCATACCTGATCCAGGACCATATGCTGGCTAGTACATAGAACTCCAGGCAAAGGTCGTTATGGTCCATGCCCCTCATACCACCAACCAACTCCAGGTGGAAATTGGAAAAGCAAAATAAGCCCGCGGTTAGTAAGCTGATCCTTTTATTATGCGACAAGCTCAAAGCTACGCTATAGACCATAGGGATCATCAGTGTGCCCATAAGCACGCTGGGATAACGGAGCGCGTATACCGTGGCGCCAAAAATCTTCATGCTGAGCGCCATCTGCCAGAGAAACAAAGGTTGCTTATGTACCCATATGTGGGCCTGTGTCCAATTGGTATAATCGGCCGGGAAAACCGGGTTACTGCGCAACATGGGCTTTAAGGGCTGGTCCATCATATTGCTGGCGACAAGCGCATGAAAACGCTCGTCCCAAATATGAAGAAACGGATCTATATGCGCCATATACAACCGCAGCAGCAATCCTGTAATCGTGAGTAACCAAAGCCCCGTTATATAACGGTCCCTTCCTGTAGACATCATACAACTAAGGTTCAATAAGTACAGCGCTGACCAATATACTATCGGAAGGCGTTAATGCGCGATAAAACCAAGTAGGTTCCAACTGGTATTTTCCCTTACCGTTGCTGAGCGCCGTCGCGCTAACCCTGGTTTCATTTTTAACCGGGCTCACATCATACTTATTCCCTTTATACGTGACGTACACATTACACATATCGGGCGTGGAAGCCACGTAATCTACTTTGAAAGTTCCCGAATGCGGCAGGCCCCCCATCTGAAAGGCGAAAGAAAGCATATTATCGGGAGTGCCGCCGGCAATTGCCCTTATTTCGGTAAGTATAGGGGCAGTATTGACGCCTACAATGCTCACCTTCAAGGTATCGTTATCAATATGCCATTCATTGGTGGGAACAGGCTCCGGGGTATTTTTATCACTGCTGCAAGCAGCCATAAAGGCAAGCAGACCCGTTAATAAGAGTAAGTAAGTTTTTTCCATGATTCGGGGATTAAGGATGTAAGCTTATCGCTGTTACAGATAGTAACGGGTCGGAAGCTTATTTATTGCCGCCCAAACGGTCAATACCCGCTTTAGCTTTTTGATCCAGCGAGGATTTGTAATCATGGTTCTTCATGGCGATGCACTTGCGGTAGCAGGCAATGGCTTTATCGTTCTGGCCTTGCTGTTCGTAAATCTGCCCCATTTCCAGGGCCGAACGCGCCGCAAAATGTTCCTGCCGGTTGCTGCCATAACGTATCGTGATCTCGTAGAAAGGAATAGCCCTTGCCGGTTGCCCCATAAGGGTATAGATACGGGCATAGCGATAGTTGAATTCCAGTTGATCGCCGGTATCGGGAAAATCGGCGGCCTTCGATCCTTTAAGCTCGGCCAGCGCCTGGGTATAATAACCGCCATCGCAAAGCAGGCGGGCCTTCAACAGAAAAGGATTAGGCATTATAGTATGCTCAGCATAACGCTGCGCTTGTTTATCGGCATCGATTTGGGCACTTCCCGTCTTGATTATTTTATTTTTATAAACCAAAGCCTGCGGCAGGTCTCCTTTAGACAGGTAGAAGTAGCTCATTTTCTGTAAAGCATCCTTCACGAAGAGCTTTCCTTTGTAGCGGTTCTGGAACTTCTGAAAATAATCCAGGCAATCATCGTCCAGCTTCTGCAACAAGGCAACACCCATCTGGTAATTCAATACCGGTGCTTCCAGGTAATCGCTGTTTTGTGTGCGGTTATGCAATACCTGCTCGGCCAACGATGCCTTATTATCGTTTAAGGCAAAATTGGCTTTCATGAATACAAACAAGTGATTGTTCTTAAAATCCAGCACACTTTCGTCCAGGTATTTCCATACTGCCTTATGATCGGACAAAAGGGAAAATTTGAGATAGCAATAGTAAAAGATAGCCTCTTCCCGCATCAAAGCGGCGCTTCCATCGCGCCTGCCCAGGAAATCCACGATCTGTGCCGTACCCTTTCTTACATCGCCCTTCATGCCCAGCATACTGGTGATCCATTTGTAGCTGTCGGGGATGGTGCCCACGATAGCCTCTTCCAGTCCCAGCAATACCTGGTTGTTCCGGAACTCAGGAAATTTTTTCCGGTTATCCTTTAACTGGCCGAATGATTTCCGGAAATCCATACCGGCACTCCAGTATTCGCTGAAACGGATGCGTACGGCAGCCCATTGAAAATATAAAGCGCCGATGGAATATTTGTACCAGGGCGATTGCTCGTCTCCCTGCTCGATCAGGTCCAGCCTTTTGCTCAGATTGGCCTTCCGCTTGGCATATTCTGCCGGATCACCGTTGAACAATAGCGTAAGACAGTCGTCATAATTGGCCAGCAGCACCGGGATCAGGTTATTCGGATTATCTTTAAGCTCTTCCCTCAGCAAGGCATTGCCTTCGGCTATACGCAACGAGACCATAGCCTGGTAGGCCTGTTTGCAACGGTTGTTGAAATCGAAATAATATTTGCTATTCCCGGCAAAAGCAAGCTGAGCTGTACCACAATACAAGATACAAACCAGCAGGAGCAGCCCGGAGCGAAATAGTTGGCGCATAACGGCCGCAAAGATATATTAAAAAAACCAGGCGCTCTGATCGTCCCTAAGGAATAGCCCTATCTTTGCGCCCGTATAACAGGGCACTTACCATGAAAGCGATTTTCCTTTTTTTCTACAACCACAAAAAAAGAACAACCTGGATAGCAGCCCTATGGACTTTGATGATCCTGGTGGCCTGTCTTATACCGGGCAGGGATGTACCCGATGTCGATGTGCCTTTTGCAGACAAATGGGTGCACTTCATCATCTTCGCAGGCTTCAGCTTTTTATGGACCTGTACCTTCAAACAAACGAGCTGGCGTGCAGGATTGACCACCGGGATACTGTCCGTACTCCTGGGTTATGCTGTGGAATTGCTCCAGGGCAGCGGCATTACCGAAGGGCGTTCTTATGATCTGTACGATCTCCTGGCCGACAGCGTAGGCGGCATGCTCGGCCTCCTGCTCTTTTTCCTGCTCTACAGGCATGCAAGACAAACTCAGTAAAAAGACTGATTTTTAGCAGCGGGGCATCGTACGGGGTATTTATTGGTTAAATTTGTATATTCTATATATCCTCCCGATGAAACAGACAAGGAATTTTGCATGCATCCTTTTGCTGCTCCTGGCCTATGCCCGCTATACCGCCCCGGCACAGAATATCGTCGGCCTTAAAATCATGATCGGGGCCGATGCTCCTGCCTTCATCGCTTTCCCTTCCGAAGTAGACAATGCCCGCTGGGACAATAACGAAATGAATGAGTATTTCAAGTTCAGCACCCGCAATGAGAACACCATGCAGATCTCCTATAACGGCAAAAAAGACCCGCCCGCCAGCGGCACCGGCTTTTCCGTGATCCAGGGAAAAAATACCCACATCTTTACCCTGGTCTTCAAAAAAGACTACGACATCAATAAAGACCCGGTGTTGTACTACGACTTTTCCGACAAAAGCAAACTGAAGGCAGCAGCGGAACAATCAGGCAAGCAACATTCGGGGCAAATGAATGCCGCAGACAAAGAAGGTACCCTTGCAGCCAATGATAGCAAAGAGCAAGAAAAAGAAGATAAGGCGCAACAGGAAACCAGGCGCAGGGAAGAAGAACAACGCAAAAAAGAAATGACCCTGGCGCAACAACAAAAGAAAAAGGAGATAGAGGCACAACAAAAAACGGAAGCTGAAAAGGCAAAACAGGAAGATAAAGCGCGCGAAGCAGAAATAGCAAAAGCCAAAGCAGAAGCGCAACGTAAAGAAACAGAACAGAAAAAAGCAGCAGCAGAACAGGAAGCGATAGCCAAAGCCAATGCAGAAGCAGCCCGGAAAAAGGCAGAAGACGAGCTCCGGCTCAGAAAAGAACGGGAAGCGGAAGAGAAAAAGCTGGCACTGCAGGCCGCACAACAACAGGAAAAGGAACAACAGGAAAAGGATAAGGCCAAAGCGGAAAGAGACAGGACAGCCCGGGAAGAAGCAGAACGCAAACGTATAGTGGCCCGGGAAGAGCAGGAAAGGCTTGCCAAAGCGCAGCAGGAACAGGCCGAAGCCGAAAGACAGCGCAAGGCCGAAATAGCCAGGCAGCAGGCCGAAGCCAAACGCAAAGCCAGGGAAGAAGCCGAGGCCCGGCTATTGGCATTGCAAAAAGAAAAAGAAGAAGCAAAAAAGAATGCACAATATACCCTCGCCGGTCTCTGGAACCGTTATGGCAAAAAAGGCATCAACCTGTACGAGATCCCGCCGGAACAACACAGCTATAACAATACCGATTTTTATGTAGCCAAAGATACCCTGCAAAACTTTGAGCAGAGTAATATCTTCCTGGCCGAGGCGCCCAGGCTCCATATTGCATCGGAGCCGCAGCAGGGAATAACCGCCGGCCTGAAAAGCATTTCTTTTAAGGGGCCCATTGCCTATTACCGTATAGAAATACAAAACAGCAGTGCGGAAGATTACCTGGTAGGCGCCAATAACCTGGCCTGGTACAACCCCGACGGTTCGCCCAAAGTTTTTTTGAAATGCAGCTACCTCACGCATATAGGATTTTTCCCGTTGGTAAAGCCAGGTGAGACCAGGGAGTATATCTATGCTACCCGTGCGGCCAATATCAACAACGAAGACAAACTGATTTTCACCATTAACGAAAGGAGACCTAGCCAGCCTAAATTCGAGCTCTTCTTCGATGGCGTCACTTACCGGCAGGAACTGGCGCGCATAGAAAAACCGTTAAATGCATTGGGCAATAAACAGGATAGCGATGGCGATAAAAAAGAGTCCAGGAAAGAGAAGAAAGAGCGCCGGCAAAAAGAGAAAAAAGAACAGGCAAAGAAGGCCGGAGATACAGAAAGAGGTATTGACTAGCTGATAATCCCCGCATCAAAGAGGTATGAACATCATTCAAAAGACCATCGCCTTGGGACTTGCCCTGCTGCTGATCGTTCCGAAGGCGTATACCCGGGTGCACGATGTTATTTTTTGCGGAGAACGCATACCCGTCGACAACAACTTCGTGGCCGATAAGCTCATGAATGTGATCCGCAGACAGGTTCCTGTGGTCAACCTGCCCAAGCTCCGCAAACAAGCCAATATATGGTTCCCCGTTTTTGAAAAATACTTGTCCCGGCACGGCTTGCCTATGGACCTCAAATATGTACCGGTGGTAGAAAGCGGCTTTACCAATGCCACCTCTCATGCCGGCGCCGCCGGCTATTGGCAATTGATGCCCGAAACTGCCAGGGAGCTTGGGCTTACGGTAAATGATGTGGTAGACGAACGATTGGACATCGTAAAATCGACCGATGCCGCCTGCAAACTACTCAAAGGGTATTATTCCAGCCTTGGCGTATGGGCGCTTACCCTGGCCGGTTACAATTTCGGCATCGGCAATATATCGAAGGCCGTAAAAAAGCAGGGTAAAAACTATTTTTCGATGCCGCTCAATCCGGAAACAGCGATATATGTATATAAAATCATCGCGGTTAAAGAATTATTTGAGTATCCCGAATTATACATGAAAGATTTCGGCTACAACGTATTTAATGCAGATGCGAAGCCCATACAAACAGGTGGCGGCAGCGATGATGACGATGATTTCAAAACAATGTCGGTAAAGGTAATGAGCAAAACAGCCAAAGAGCCAGGGATAAAGCTGGCTTATTATAGCGCCCACCTGGAAGACACTAAAAAATTCAAAGACGGCGACCTGGTCCGGATCGTCTTCGACGAAGATATCTATACCAGCTCGGGGCTTTCCCGCAAAGGCTATGGCTTCAAGGCTACCGGCTGGGTAATCGACGGCCGGGTATTTCTCGATCTCAACATGGGACACGAGCTCAGCGTATTGGGCATGGATAACCAAAAAGGCATTCCGCTGGAAGAGCTCAAGAACAAGAAAAAGACAGAAGTGATCCTGCGACAGGAAGAACAACTCCCTGAAAATTAGCTTTTTCCGTCAAGCATATTTAACTATAGATAAACTACTAAAAAATGCACCTATAATAAATTAATAGTTACATTTGTAATCAAACCAATAAATAAACCTTTATGAAATGTAACTTTACAATGCGCTGTCCTGCGCTTGGCAGGATCGCATGTTTTGCACTGCTCTTTTCCGGCATCTCTTCCGGTAGCCAGGCACAAATTTCTCTCGTAAAATGGGACATGACCGGTCAGCTAGGACCAACTGTAACTCCCTCAAGTAACCTGGCTTCGAACAACGGCAAACTGGTTTCTGCAGTCGGGCAGACTTCTGCCGCTTTTGTAACCCAGGACCCTTGCGTCTTTACCAACCAGGTGTTTCAATGTAACGGCTGGAACAATGGTGCAGGTACTTCTTATTTCCTGGCTAATTTTTCTACAGTGAATTATTCTTCCAACACGTTTAAATATGTGCTTACTTATTTAAGCGAGTTTGGCCCGAAAAATTTCCAGACCCAATACAGCACCGGCAGCGCCACCGGCCCCTGGACCAATATCGGTTCGGCGATTTCGTTTAGCGGTACCGCGCCCAACTGCGGCACCCCTTCCAACCAATCTATAAGTTTACCTGCTGCCTGTAACAACCTGGCCAATGTATGGGTAAGGGTGTACACTACAGACAACATTACCCAAACAGGTTATGTAGGCGGCCCTTCATGGGATAATGTCGAAGTTACGGGTACTGCCATGACAGCCCCTACCATTACCACACAACCCAGCAGCACTACCATATGCGAAGGCGCCAATGCTACCTTTTCACTGGTGGCCAGTAATGCCATTACTTACCAATGGCAGTTCAGGACATCGTCGTCCGGCACCTTTGCCAATTGCCCCAGCAATGCCACTTACGACAATGAGACCACGGCGGCATTAACGGTAAATAATGTAACGGCTGCCATGTCGGGCTACCAGTTCCAGTGCATCGTTACCGGCGGTACCACGCCTAACGCTACCAGCAATACAGTTACCATGACCGTGAATGCTTACGGTACCTGGAACGGTTCGGTAAATGCCAACTGGGACAACGCCGCCAACTGGAATTGCGGGCAGGTGCCTACGGCTGCTACCAATGTAACCATCAACAGCGGCGGCACACAACCTGTTATCAATATAGCCAGTGCAACCTGCGCCAACCTTACGATCAACAGCGGCGCCACCCTGAGCTTTACCGGCACCACCAACCAGTTGGATGTAAAAGGTACGGCAAGCGGAGCCGGCACCTTGAACGGTACCAATGGTAAGGTGATTTTCTCCGGTACCGGCGCACAAACTATTCCCGGCGGCACATACAAAGACCTGCAGATGAATGGTAGTGGCGGCAAAACATTAGCCGGCAATGCTTCGGTATCCGGCGTGCTCACGTTGACCAATGGTACCATAACCCTGGGCAGCAACAACCTCACGCTCACCAACGCCGCTACTATTTCCGGCGCCAATGTCAATTCCTTTGTCGTTACCAATGGTACAGGTATGTTGATCAACCAAAACATAGGTACAGGCGGAAAGGCCGGTAACATTATTTTCCCAATAGGTTCCAGCACTACTTCCTATACGCCATTTATCCTCAACAACGCTACTGGCACTGCCGATAATTTCAGCGCCCTCGTTAAGAACGGTGCTTTCACCAGCTATTCGGGCACTACCGGCTCGGGCACTATATCCAGCAACGTGGTCAACAAAACCTGGTTCATATCCGAAGGTACGGCAGGAGGCTCCAATGCCACTTTACAGTTGAACTGGAACGAAGCAGACGAGGCCAGCGGCTTTAACCGTAATAGTTGCTGCGTATCCCACTATACCGGCACAGCCTGGAATGCAGGCCCATTGGGTCTTGCAGGCGGCGTGGACCCTTACAACATATCCCGCTCCGGTATTACCAGCTTCTCGCCATTCGGTGTAGGCAGCGCCGGCAGCCCGCTGCCGCTCGACCTTACCGCATTTAATGGCCAGAGGGTAAAAGAGGATGTGATACTGAGCTGGACAACGGCTAACGAAAAAGCGGTGAAGAGCTTTGGCATCGAGCGTTCGGCCAATGGTAATCAATTCAGCACTGTAGGTACTGTAGCAGCCCAAAATCTCCGGGAGCAGACAACCTACAGCTATACCGATAAGAAAGCGCCTGGTTCTGCCTTGTTCTACCGGTTAAAAATGACCGATATCGACGGCGCCAGCAGCTATTCTACCGTAGTACGTATTGCCAATACCGGCAGCGATATGGTTACCCTTTTCCCTAACCCTGTTAAAGAAGGTGTATTGAACATCCAACTTAATGACAAAGTCGCTTCGGATGTTGCCCTGTCGATAACAGACGTAGCGGGTAAAGTGGTGTATACCCGTAAGATAACTGCGGAACAGGTAAATGGCAATGTGATACCGGTATCCATCAAGGCATTGCCTGCCGGCAATTATGTGTTCCACATCAGCGCAGGCGGGGTGTTGATCAGCCAATCCAAATTCGTGAAGCAATAAGCATATATATCTAACCCTATAAGCTTTTAAAAAGCTTATAGGGTTAGATAACAAGAGCCTCCTGGAATACCAGGAGGCTCTTGTTATATATATACGAAACTGAATGCTATACCTGGAATACTCCGGCTTTCCACTCCCGTTCGATAGGTGCATGATTGGCCGCAGCAATACCTTCGGAGATCACTTTACGGGTATCGGCAGGATCGATGATTTCATCTACCCAAAGACGGGCCGCAGCGTAATAAGCAGAAGTCTGGTTATTGTATCGCTCCGTGATCTTCTGCAACAGGTCTTTTTCCTTTTCCGGATCGATCACTTCACCCTTGGCCTTAAGCGAAGCCACCTGGATCTGCAATAAAGTTTTGGCAGCTTGTTCCCCGCCCATCACCGCGATCTTGGCGTTGGGCCAGGCATAGATAAACCTGGGATCATAAGCTTTGCCGCACATGGCATAGTTGCCCGCCCCATAGCTATTGCCGATAACGATGGTGATCTTGGGCACTACGGAATTGGCCACGGCATTTACCAGCTTGGCGCCATCCTTAATGATACCGGATTGCTCGCTGCGGGTGCCCACCATAAAGCCGGTCACATCCTGCAGGAAGACCAGGGGTATCTTTTTCTGGTTACAGTTCTGTATAAAACGGGCTGCTTTATCCGCACTGTCGTTGTAGATCACACCGCCCAACTGCATTTCTTTTTTACCGCTTTTTACGATCGTGCGCTGGTTGGCGACAATGCCCACGGCCCAGCCTTCGATACGGGCATAACCGCAAACGATGGTTTTGCCGTAATCCTCTTTGAACTGGTCAAATTCCGAATTGTCCACCAGCCTTTCTATCACTTCCACCACATCGTAAGGCTTACTGTTATCGGACGATACAATGCCGTAGATCTCTTTGGTTTCTTTCTTAGGAGCAGCGGCGGCCACGCGGTCGAAGCCCGCCCGGGGTTGCGCTCCCAGCTTATCGATAATACGGCGTACCTGGTCCAGGCATTCCTGTTCTGTTTCAAATTTATAATCGGCAATGCCGCTGATCTCCGTATGCATTTTGGCACCGCCAAGCGCTTCGGCATCCGCATCTTCACCGATGGCTGCTTTTACCAGGTAAGGCCCCGCCAGGAAAATGGAGCCATTGCCTTCTACCATCAATGTTTCATCGCTCATGATAGGCAGGTAGGCCCCCCCCGCAACACAGCTTCCCATTACGGCTGCGATCTGGGTAATGCCCATGGCGCTCATCTGTGCATTGTTGCGGAAAATACGGCCGAAGTGTTCTTTATCCGGGAAAATTTCATCCTGCATGGGCAGGTAAACACCGGCACTATCTACAATATACACTACCGGCAACCGGTTCTCCATGGCAATTTCCTGGAGCCTCAGGTTCTTCTTGCCGGTGATCGGGAACCAGGCTCCCGCCTTAACGGTATTGTCGTTGGCCACGATCACACACTGACGTCCCTGGATATAGCCCAGTCCGGCAACGGTCCCCCCGGCAGGACATCCTCCTTCTTCTTTATACATATCGTAGCCGGCAAAAGCCCCGATCTCAATAAAAGTACTATCCTTGTCGATCAGGTACTGGATACGTTCGCGCGGCGCCATTTTGTTTTTGGCACGGGCCTTCTCCATGGCCTTTTTACCGCCGCCTTCTTCTATTTTGGCATGCCGTTGTTTCATCTGGCTAATCGCCAGGCGCATAGCATCGTCATTTTTATTGAATTCAAGATTCATCCATCATCTTTTTAAGGCAGTAAAAATAATAGATTATTAGTTGTTTGCCCGAAAAAATGCATCGTCCCGGGACCGGAGGGCATCCGGAGGTAGGCAACCGTACATTACCTCACTGTTAACAATGCCGCTGCAGCCCTGCTCCATAAAGGAAATAGCTACCTTTGCAGGTCATTTTTTTCCAGACTGATTATGCGTAAATATTTATTGCTCCTGGGTGTCTGCACTATCCAGATGGCTTATGGCCAGGAACCCGCCGGCTATTACAATGCGGCCAATAACCTTAACGGTCAACTCCTGAGAGTCGCTTTGTTCAACATCATCAAAGGACATACGGAACAAACCTACGGCGCCCTCTGGACGGCATTCGGGACTACCGACAGGAAGGCCAACGGCAAGGTATGGGACATTTACTCCGATGTACCGGGAGGCACCCCACCCTATGAATATACTTTTGGCATCAACCAATGTTCGGGTTCCTTCAGCAATGAAGGCGACTGTTACAACCGGGAACACTCCTGGCCCAGGTCTTACTTTAACGAGCAAGCGCCTATGAACACGGACCTATTCCATATTTATCCTACGGATGGCGTGGTGAATGGCAAGAGGGATAATGATCCTTATGGCCTGGTAGACACGACCATCTTGTTCTGGCAAAGCGAAAATGGCAGCAGATCAGGCGTTAACAGGTATCCCGGCTATTCCGGAAGGGTATTCGAGCCGCTCGATTCTTTTAAGGGCGACCTGGCGCGTACTTATTTTTATATGAGCACCCGCTATTATTCCCAGGATGGCGGATGGGCTAACTGGGCCATGGCCAACGGCGCCGATCTTAAACAGTGGACCATAGATATGTTGCTGGAATGGCACCATAAGGATCCTGTAAGCGCAAAGGAGATTGCCAGGAACAACGCGGTGTATGCATTGCAACACAACAGGAACCCTTTTATCGATCATCCCGAATATGCAGATTGCATCTGGGGCACAGCAACTTGTGGTACACCTGTCTCCATCGCTACTGTAGATGCCTCGGGCAAGATCAGGTTCTACCCCAACCCGGCATCCGAGAAGGTTGTTGTAGACCTGTCACTTGTTGGCATCAGTGAAAAAACAACGATAGACCTGGTAAATGTGCAGGGCCAACCGCTGTATCATAAGGAGCTGGGTGCAAAGGAACAGACAACAACCATAAGCCTGCACGCCTATGCTAAAGGCATTTACTGGATAAAGCTTTCCTCCGCAACAACCGTTGGCTATAAAAAACTGGTGATCCGGTAAGCTAAAGCTTCAATAGAGCAAACGCTTCCATTGCATCTGCAATGGAAGCGTTTTTTTATGGGAGTAGCTGTCGCTTGCGCCGGGCAGGAATTTCGCCGGAAGGCCGCAAGGGACAGGAAATATTGATTTAAAGTACTATTAAGCAAAAAAACATACGATTTTTAATTAACTTTAACCCAACTCGCAAAAATTTAATAAGGTCTTTACATTTAGACAGGCATTGGAACAACGGAACAATTCTTAATCCCAGAGCTTAGCCAGCGATTCATTTTCGTTTTTGATTTAACCAATAACAAAAAACAGAAGTATATGAATAAAGGTTTTCCACTTTCTTTTTTATTGACCTTTTGCATTGCGTTCTTGTGTACCAGGAGCGTACAAGCACAACTTCTTCCTCCTAACCAGCCGGAACAGAATGCCTGCCAGGCATTACAGATTTGCGGCAATACCTTTACATCGCCCTATGGCTACCAGGGAACAGGAACAGTACTGGACCTGAGCAATACACCCTGCCTGGGAGGAGAAGCCAATTCCATGTGGCTGCGGCTCGAGATCACCTCGCCGGGCATTCTCGTCTTTACCATCGCGCCGCTCACGGTTACAGATGACTACGATATGGCCGTGGTAGACATTACAGCATCGGGCTGCGCCAATACCAATTCAGCTCCCGTAATCAGGTGCAACTTTAACAACAACCTGCCTACCTTCAACAATGGTATCATTGGCCTTAATACCACATCTACCGTTCAGTTTGTGACCTCGGGCTCTACAGGCAACTCCTACCTGCAGCAGATAAACGCGAATGCAGGCGATGTGTACCTGATCATGATCAATAACTTCGGGACCGGTTTTTCGGGACCGGTATCCGGCTTTACCATTGACTTTACTGGTAGTACTGCTGTCTTCAACCAGCCGCCGCCGCCTAAATTCCAGCAGGTGCTTCCCTATTGCGACATGTCGCAGCAAGTAACCGTACAATTGAATACGAATGTACTTTGCAGCTCTATAGCACCGGACGGCAGCGATTTCCACCTGACGCCAAGCGGTACTATTGCCAGCGTATCCGGCCTTAACTGTACCGGCCCTTCCGGGTATACCAACAAGATCAAACTTACTTTCAGCAGCCCCTTACCCAATGGAGATTACTCCATCCATGCCCAAACCGGAACCGATGGCAATACCCTGCTGGGTCTTTGCAATGCGGCCCTGGCCTTGCCAGACTCCCTCAATTTCCACGTGGGTCTGGATCCTATCGCCTATCTTTCTATTGATTCACCGGCGTGCCAGCGTCTGAAGATTAATCTGAATACGCCGGCAGCCTGTAATTCAATAGCGGCAAATGGTTCCGACTTTACCATTGTAGGACCTTCGGCGGTAACGGTTGCTTCTGCCACAGGTACAGGATGCGTGCCCGGCGGTTTTACCTCGGCAGTCGAACTTACCCTGGCGGCGCCTATAGCCGTAGATGGCTTGTATAAAGTAAGGGCGCAAATAGGTTCCGACGGCAACACCGTCATCGATAGCTGCGGCCGCATATTGCCGCCTTTAGCCGAGATCCCGTTCCGGGTCAATTCCTTTAATGGTGTGTTGCAGGCCTACCCCGACACGGTTATTTGCAACCTGCAATCGACGGTCAACCTGTACTCTGTCAATAATGGCCAGGCGCCGGCTGGTGGCTTTGATTACACCTGGACACCGGCTACCGGTATCGCCAACCCACATGCTCCCTCTACTACGGTTGTACTACCTAACATCCGCAACTACTATGTACTGGAAACGATCGACGCCAACGGCTGTTACCTACGCGATTCGGCATCGATCACGATCAAGCCCTTCCATGGTACGCTGGTGCCCTTAAAAGCCTCGGTATGCCTGGACGATCCTTTGCCCTTGCTGGCTTCGGGCGGTGCAACCTATAACTGGTACGACAACCCGAACCTCACCGGTACTCCATCGACGCTGAGCTGCACCAGTTGCCCCGATCCCAAGGCCCTGGCGCCTTTAGGGGTAACCAATTACTATGTCCTCATCACTACCGATGTGGGTTGTATCGATACCTTAAACACCCAGGTAACCGTCAACCCTAAACCGATAATCGAATCCTACCCCGCCGATACCACCATCAAGTATGGCCAGAGTATCATGCTTAGTGCTTTCGGAGGTGTGTTCTACACCTGGACACCTACGGGTACCCTGAACGACAGCTATTCGCCTAACCCGGTGGCGACACCTAAAGCAACGACATCGTACGTGGTAACCGGCGCAAATGAATTCGGCTGCCTGGCAATGGATACTTCTATTGTACGCGTGGATTTCAGGGCGCCTTCGGTTATCCCCAATGCCTTCTCGCCTAATGGTGACGGGCTGAACGACGAGTTCGGCGTGCAAGGACTCAAGTTCCAGAAGCTGCTGGAGTTCCGGGTATTTGACCGCTGGGGCAAACAGGTTTTTGAAACAACCAATCCCGCCAAAGGCTGGAACGGGACCATAAACGGGAAACCTGCCAACCAGGATGTTTACTATTATATCATCAGGTTGGGCTATGGCGACGACCTTGTTGAAACATTCAAAGGAGACGTAACCCTGATCAGGTAAACGCTTTGATCGTAAAATACAATAAACAGTAAAACCCGGCAACGATTAACCTTGCCGGGTTTTCTCTATTTAAGCCAATACCCTTATATTTGACAGCGTTAAAAACGGCGGCGTTCCGTTTATTCTAAAAATCAAAAAATTATCAAGCAAAAATGTATCAGACGATTAAGACTGAGCTGGCCGATGGGATATGTACGATCACCATCAACCGTCCCGACAAACTGAATGCACTCAACAAAGATGTGATCCAGGAATTGGGAACGGCGCTGGACGATGTGTATAGCAACCCTGAAATCAAATCGGCCATCATTACCGGTGAAGGCGCAAAGGCATTTGTTGCCGGTGCGGATATTACAGAGTTTGCCGACCTGGATGCACAAGGCGGAGCCGCTTTGGCACAGGCCGGGCAGGATAAAGTATTCAGCAAGATTGAAAATGCGCCCAAGCCCATTATTGCGGCAGTAAATGGCTTTGCCCTGGGCGGTGGCTGCGAGCTGGCTATGGCCTGCCATTTCAGGACAGCCAGTGAAACAGCCAAATTTGGCCAACCGGAAGTAAACCTGGGCCTGATCCCCGGCTATGGCGGCACCCAACGCCTGGTACAGCTTATCGGCAAAGGCAAGGCTATGGAACTGCTGATGACAGCCGATATGATCAAAGCAGACGAAGCGAAATCACTGGGATTGGTGAACCATGTTTTCAGCGCCGAAGAGCTGTTGCCCAAAACCAGGGAGATTTTGCAGAAGATACAGACCAAAGCGCCGCTGGCCATAGGCAAGATCATTGCCCTGGTGAATGAAGCCGCAACAGCCAGCCCTACCGGCCTCAGCAACGAGATCAAAGCCTTTGGGGAATCCTTTGGCACGGAAGATAAAAAAGAAGGCACCGCCGCTTTCCTGGAGAAAAGAGCGGCTGTTTTCAACGGGAAATAGAACCATCGGCATAACATGGTTATGTTGTCCCGATATTTCTTAAGCAAGAGCCGGTCTGTAACAGGGCCGGCTCTTTGTCGTATAAAAACAAAGAACCGGCAACCCGGGAAGCCAATAACCCAACGCAAGGCACATTTTTCCCGGTCTTGCTTTGTACTTTAAACTTTTTTTTATAATCTTGAGAAAAATTTACAAGTTCATGCGCAAAGGATTTCTACCTACCGTCTTATTAGCCTCATCTGTTGCATTGCTGGCCTTACAGGGTTGTAAAAAGGACAGTTCCATCGGCATTGATAACGACAAGGTAGTAAAAACACCTTACAGCCTGTATGTAGCGAATGAAGAAGGCTGGCTGATCAACAGCACGGACGGGGAGAATTACGCCAGTATATTTCCACCCGATGGCTATGCTCCCAGTCTCATCATTACCTCCGGCAGCAACCTGCTCTTCCTGAAACAGAACCTGCACCTGAGCAGCAACAACGGTAAAAATTTCAACCCGGTATTTACCAATGTAAAGAAGTTTCCCTGGCAGACCATGGCTTATAACTTTCCCGGCCAGAACAGGATGTATATCACCAGCAACACCGCCAAAGGTATTTCTCTGAGCAAGGATAACGGTAAGACCTGGGAAGAAGACATGGCCTGGGAACCCAATATACCACCGGCATTCAATATCTCCAGCTTTTCGGGCTTAGGCAACAATGTGGTGTTTGCATATTCCAACCTCAACAATGTAATGTTCCGCAAAGACAATGCCAATGCCAACTGGAGACCCGTAACCATGGAAGGCCTCTTCCCTGTAGACGGTACGGAATTCTACCTGACATCCAACAACAATACCCTGTTCCTCACCGATTATAACGGCATAGGCGGTGTTTGGTACAGCGAAGACGAAGGCCTACACTGGAAAAGATATGGTCAGGGTCATATGCCCTTCAAGCATCATTGGAACTGTGCTGTTTCTCCCGAAGGCGGCAAATCCTTCCTGGTGGGTACGGATAGCACCGGCATCTACAGGATAGAGAACGGAAGCTATTTTGTAACAGCGAATGTCGGCCTGGAGAAATATATCAATGTTTACAGCATGACCATCAAAAAGAACATCTACAAAAATGATGTTACCCGTGCGTATATCTTTATTGCGACCAACAAAGGTATCTATCGCAGCGAAGATGCAGGAAGAACATGGGACAAAATGAGCTTCGGACCTTTTGATGGCGATTACAGAGCTGCTTATTAAACAACCTAACTCAGCATAAAATGTACAAAGCCCTGCAAAACCCTTGCAGGGCTTTGCTTTGAGCCTTACTCAAAAAAAAATTCATTTTTCTGAAAAAGAATTTTGCAATTTAAAAATCCCCCCTTATCTTTGCACTCCTTTCGACAGAGAACGGGGCACGAAAGTGCAAAAATTGAAAGTTTGGATTGGTAGTTCAGTTGGTTAGAATGCCGCCCTGTCACGGCGGAGGTCGCGGGTTCGAGTCCCGTCCAGTCCGCAAAAGCCTCAGAGAAATCTGAGGCTTTTTTGTGTCTATGCATTTTTATATTTACATCATACAAAGCCTGGTTGACGGCAGTTACTATAAAGGATTCACCGAAGATCCTTTAAGACGCCTGTTACAACACAACAATGCCGAAAGTAAATATACTTCTGCTACAATTCCCTGGAAGTTGGTGTATGTTGAAGTACTAACAACAAAAAAAGCAGCCTTAATCAGAGAGAAAGCACTTAAGAAATATAGTCATACACAAATTCTGACTTTACTTTCAAGCCCTAAAAATATCGCCACTCAATTTATAAATGGTTAGCATCCCGCTATTCCTCTTACAAAGCATATTTGGGAGCAGCACGCTGCATAAAGGCCACAGCAAGGGTTCGTTCCCGAACCTTAATGTACGTTATGGTTTTTTCTTAATCCATTCCCGGTAATTGTATTTGATCCACATCTGTATTTCGAGATCAGTTGCGGCATTGGCGTACTCTATTGTCATGGGATAAGTCTGCATGAAGTGGTATAAAGAATCGCCGTTCAGCCCCGTGAGTGTGGTAACTAAGGTTGCATCATATCTTTGGCTGATAAAAAGCTGTGTTTCTGTATTGGCGTACATCTCCTTAAACGCCTTGTTCTTCTTATACACCCTGGAAGTTTTACCCAGCAACCCGGATAAGGGCCCCCATATCCTCAATGGCTTCCCGCCTTCCAGGTCTTTGGAATGGGGCATTGTAGCTTTGGGTGGTTTATAACGCAATGGTTTGCTATACAATCTCCGATGCTCCTGGGAATTCTTTTCAAAAGCCGTCATTTCCTGAGCCACAACAACCGTATCCAGCATTATGCGTTCGGTGGTAAACAAAACGACTTTGAACCATGCTTCATTTTCTCCGGTAAACAACAAAGTGCGTGTCAGATAACCCGGCAAAGTAAAACGCACCGAATCATTCTTACTAACGCTTATACTATACTTGCCGCTGCTATCAGAATTAGTGACCCAATCCGGATGCTTAAGATTCTGGATATGTACCTGCCCAAGAAAGGCGCCGCCATCTACATCCTGGATCTTCCCGGCCACTACCGTTACCTTTTGTGCAAATGTCCGGGTAGATAAAAACAACAGGAGAAAAAGTATTTGTACCCATTTCATGATTCCAGAAAAACGCAGCAAATTTTTTATTAGTATGTCTTGCAGGCGAAAGTATATTGGTACACCCTCGAATCACGCCGTATCAGCCAATCGATCCGGCATCGGATATATTTGCTGTGCAGGCTGCCATCTAAGGCATATCTATACCAATGAATGAACATGGTCATAAAATGCGAACCAATAGCTTAAAGCGGCTATAATCCGCATAACCTCACGTATGCCTACTTTTTTCTTAGGGGAAGCTTTAGCCGAAACTATATCAATTTCAGATGTATTGATTTCTTAATTAACTCAGCCGTATTACGAGCATCCAGTTTCAGCAATAAATTGTTTCTGTGATTATCAACGGTACGTTTGCTCAAAAAAAGTTTATCCGCGATTTCCTGGCTGGTATGATTCATGGCTACCAGTTGCAATACTTCTTTTTCACGGCGGGTCAATTGTACCTGCTGCTTATACCCCCTGGGGTTCAAGGTTACCTGCAACAATATTTCCCGCAACGATTCTTCAATAAATTGCCGGTTATCAAATACTGTTTTGATCGCCTCAAGTATCGTTTCTTTAGGGGCTGTCTTCAATACGTATCCCAAGACACCGGCATCGAACATCAGCTTCACATAATAAACGGTATCCAGGTTGGAAAGCGCAATAATCTTCACTTCCGGGTAGGACCGGGTAATGATTCCCGCCATTTCGTTACCGGGTTTGCCGGGCATCTGAATATCCAGCAACAGCACATCCGGCTGCTGTGTCGAAAACGCCATAAGCAAATCCGTATCCTTGGTATAAGTACCGGTAACGTTGACATCCTCGCAGGATGCAAGCATATTTGTCAACCCACTTAATATCAGCGGATGATCATCCAATATGGCAACACTGATACTCATAATGCTAAAGTGTTTTATCCGGCAATATACTTGTTTTGATCCAGTTCAAATTCCAGGTGTACAGAGGTCCCCGTTTCCGGATGGCTATCCAGCGTACAAGTGCCATTCATACTGCTCATGCGTTCTTTGATATTTTCTAATCCTACCCCACTGCCTGCATGTTGTGTCCCTGACAGGAATCCTGTTCCATCGTCTTCTACTGTAATGCTCAATACGCCGTTCTGCACGATCAATTGTACCAGGGCATGCGCCGCAGCGGCATGCTTTACTATGTTATGAACCAGCTCTTGTATAATACGGTAGATACCCAACCGGTAACCTTCGGGGATACTTTCTGTATCGCCAAAAATCTGTACCTCGATAGGCAATCCTTTACTGCGTTGAACCGTATTGCAAAAATTGGTCACCACCCCGGCTATATCCCGGTACAGTAATGCATCCGGTATCATATTATGCGCCGTAATGCGGAGGTCTGCAGCCATTTCATTCAATATCGATATGGTGTCACGATAAAGTATTTCACTTTGGGCCGTATCAGGCGATTCGTATATTGTTGCCACATTCATTTTAACCACGGAAACCAGGCCGCCAACACCGTCGTGCAATTCCCTGGCAATGCGCACCCTTTCTTTTTCTTCCCCTTCTATAGTTGCTTTCAGCCTTTCGATTTGCCGTTGCTGCTGCATATTATGCAACTGCCCGGTAAGTATTTTTTTACGGGACCGGTAACCATGCCAGATCATAAAAAGTACCAGCACAAGTATCGATATCACAAAAATGATCACCGTGTTCCAACGATTTTTGCGTTCGATAGCTTTCTCCTGCTTTACGATCTGTAATTGAGCTTGTGCCAATGCCTTTTCCTTTTCAGCCGTTCTGTAATTAACCTCCATATCATTGACCTTATTCATGATCTCTTCCCCGGCCAGTGTATCGTTAAGCAGCATATAATCCCAGGCATGCTGATAAGCTTTCCTGAAATCACTCATACCACCATAGAGCTTTGAAAGATTATAATGCGCTTCTCTTACATTTCCTTTCTCATGTTGTGCAACCGCCTCCTGGTATTGCTTTAATAAAATGGGTTCGGCCTCCTGGTACCGGTGTAATTGTATAAGGGTATTGCCCAAAGAAATGCGTACTAAGTTTTTATGAAATGCTCCTATATCACTGTTGATAGCAACAGCCGCATATAAATAGGGCAAAGCCTTTTCAGGCAACTTTTGTTCCAGGTAAACGCTGCCGATGTTCGTTAATGCCCAATGTTCTATTTTGGGCAATCTTTTTTCCCTCCCGATTACCAATGCTTTATCCAGGTAATACAAACTACTGTCCCAGGCCTTAGCCCGGAGATAATTGACACCTTTATTGACATATACCTGTCCAAGCACCAGGAAATCATTTTCCCTTAAAGCAATTTGCTCTGCTTTATCCAGGTAGTAGCGCACTGTTGCCTTGTTTCTTCCCATGCCGGACAATGCTCCGGCCATGTTCGCATATACATATCCTATTCTCAGATCTGGTATCTTCTCTATCATCTTTATGCTCTGCAAAAAGTATTGTATAGCCTTTTCATAATTACCCTGGTAGTAATATATATTCCCCAGGTTGGAAACGACAACAGGCAACACCCTTTTACCTTCCGGTGCAGCAATGAGATAAGGCAGCGACGACAAAAACGTTTGTTCTGCTTCTTTATATTTGCCTTGTGCGGTAAGTACCCTGCCTTGCACAGAAAGGGCAAAGCCAACGCCATACGGATATGCCAGCAGCTTACTTTCCTCTATTGTTTTGTTTATAATCAGCAGTGCACTGTCAGGGTACGAGGAGGCCAGCTCTTCAGCATATTTTAAAGTGCGCACGATTGTCGCTGTGTCGGCCGTATGCGCGGAAAATACTGCGGCATCCCTGGGATGCTGACCGTTACTGTAGTATGCCCCTGCAAAAAACAGGATCATCAGGATACCTAAAATCCTGAATATAAAAAAATGCAATCTCAACAGCCGCCCGGGGAACACCATACTTATAAGACTGGAAATGATTACAAATATATAGGTTCCGGGATATTAAACCGGGTATAAATACCCATATCCATTTTGAGCATTAATGCTCAAACGTTACATGAGCTTTAAAAATACTTTTGTATATACTGGTTCGGGCCGGGAAAGCAAAGGTTGTATGTTTTGCGACTATGTTCCCGACAGTACTTTGATATGCCGGCTAAAACTATTCCTTTTCAGGAAAGCGGCCATGAGCTTCATTATAGCATTAGCATTTGTTTGTATGAGAAAATATCTGACTCTTATTGGAGTGATGATCTGCCTGATCTCCGCAGTGCAGGCGCAACAACTACAGGATGGTACATGGACCTGGGTAAAAGGGAGTGATACCGTAAAGCGGAATGCCGTATTCGGCGTGCAGAATGTCTCTGATCCTGCGAACGATGCCGGCGGCAGGTCAAGCGCAGGTACCTGGACCGATAATACAGGCAAATTCTGGGTATGGGGTGGCAGGGGCTTTCGCGCTGCATCCATCATTCCAAACTATGGAAATGATCTTTGGAAATTTGATCCGGCTACCAATGACTGGACCTGGATAAGTGGGGATAGTACCCTTAACGGTGCCGGCAGTTACGGCACCCTGGGTGTAGCAGCCCCCGCAAACCTGCCTCCGAACAGGTACCGGTTCCCTACCTGGACAGATACCCAGGGTAATCTATGGTTATTTGGCGGCACAGGCAATACCGGTAACAGGCAACGGAACGATTTGTGGAAATACGATATCGCAACGAACCAATGGACCTGGGTAAGTGGCAGCAATGCGCAGAATATGAATGGCCAATACAATACTTCTCCTACTGCTTTTCCCGGTGCGCGCGAAGGTGCAGCCGGATGGGTGGATAACAATGGGAACTTCTGGATTTATGGCGGATATGGAAGGGCTGCAAGTAATACTGCTTCCGCATATCTTAATGACTTGTGGCAGTACAATCCTGTAACGCAGGTATGGACATGGATTAGCGGAGCATCCACTACAAATGCAGCGGCAGTATATGGCACAAGAGGAGTTGCAGCACCTGCCAATAATCCCGGTAACAGGCGATATGCTTCCTATTGGAAAGATGCAGGCGGCAACTTATGGCTATTTGGCGGCGAGGCTTATAACAGCGCGGGTTCTAACCGCTTAAACGACCTGTGGAAATTTGATCCGAATACCTTGCAATGGACCTGGATAAGCGGCGACATGACTGCCGGAAATACCGGTATATATGGCACGCGGCTACAGCCTGGCGCTGCAAACAAACCCGGAGCCCGCATGGGCAGCGGCTTCTGGACCGAGCCGGATGGAAAACGCTTTTGGCTATTTGGGGGCAGTGGGCTTGGCGCAACCAGCGATGGTTATCTTAATGATTTGTGGTTGTACACTATCGCTACTAACGAATGGATATGGGTAAGCGGGGATACGGCAGTTGATAAGACCGGGGTATACGGCACGCAGGGAGTACCTGCCCCAGCCAATGTCCCTGGCGGCAGGTACACGACGGCTGGAGGCTGGAGTAATGGCCAGGGAAGGCTTTGGTTGTATGGAGGCGATGGCCGGGGCAAAAGTCTGCTCCCTACCCTGCTGAATGCAATGCTTAATGATGTCTGGAAATTTGAAATTTGTTTTCCCCTGGGTACACTGTCACTCATCAATGGACCTGATACCCTATGCCGCAATACAACGGTAACCTACAGCATTACTCCCGTCGATGGGGCCGAAGGATATGTCTGGACCTTGCCTCCGGGATGGTCGGGCAGCAGCACAACAGAACAGATTACGGTAACAGCCGGCAGCTCGGGCGGAGTCATAACAGCAAAGGCATTCAACTATTGCGATACCCAAACCGTCGTTAAGCATGTATTTACCCCTTCAGCTATAACCGCACAGCAAAATAAAGATAAAGTCTGTCCAGGAGAGCCATTCACGATAACCCTGGATCATCCGTCTTCATCCGCGCTTTATAAATGGTATTTGAATGACTGGACACAGCGCATCGGCAACCAACAGGAGCTGCATTATACCCTTGGCACCCCGGGCAGTTATACTCTATTTCTTGTAGCCTTCGACGGTCATTGCAGCGATACGTTGTCGTTCCCCATACAAGTAGTCCCTGCATTGGCGCTGGGATTAAGCGCCAGCAAAGCACTTATTAACTATGGTGAAAGTGTTACCCTGAGTACACAGGCCAATGTACCTTACCAGGTAACACTATGGAAGCCCTTGTATTTGTTTTCGGATCAAACGGCCTTAAACCAGACCTTTCAACCTGATAGCAGCAGGGAATATACCGTATGGGGCAAATCATCGGACGGTTGTATTGATTCGGCATCAGTAACCGTTAATATCCTGCCCGTAATTTTCCTGCCGGGGGCATTCAGTCCGAACGGCGATGGACTGAACGATTATTTCAAACCACTTACTGCCGGCGACGATGTACGCATTCAAACCTTTAATGTTTTCAATCGTTACGGTCAACTTGTTTATAGCGCGAACAACAAGCAATCGTCTGCCATTAAAGGCTGGGACGGCAGGCACAATGGTGCTCACGCAGATGTGGGCACTTATTTTTTCGATATAAAAATGATAACCCCTTATGGAAAGGAATTTTACCAAAAGGGAGATGTAGAACTCATACGATAACGTACAAAGACAGGCACCAAACCGGTCGGCGTCTGCAGCATATATTTCACTTAAACTACAATAAATCGATCTTACAAAATGAAGAAAATGTTTACAGGATTTTCACCCTTTAAATGGGCCCGGTTAAAGCAATATGCATTAACCCTTACCTTCCTTGCGGGATGTGGCAACGCAGTACTGGCCCAGGCTCCCGTTAACGACGATTGCAGCAATGCCATCGACCTTTCAGACGGATCGTTGCTAATGGATCAAACCAATCTGGATGCCACAACGGGTCTGCCCGAACTGGATTGCGACGGCCAACCAGCTACGGCCGATATATGGTATAAAGTACATTCAGGAAGCACTACAGGAGATATAACGATTACTGTAGATGCAGGTTTTGGTTTTGTATTGGTATGCAAACAATATTTCGATGGCTCCTGCGGATCATTAACCTCGCAGGGATGTGCTTTCGGAAATCTTGTTATAACGCCAACACCCAATACCACTTATTACTTCCGCATATTTGAAATTAACAACAGCCAGGTTAACTTCAGCATCCAGGCTTCCGGCAATATTGCGGTGCCCCTTCCGGTAACTATGAGCCAACTCAGCGGCGAAGTGGCAGACACGAAGACGTTTTTACGTTGGAATACTTTTATGGAGCAAAACAATTATGGCTTTGACATAGAACGCTCTTCCGATAGCAGGAATTTTCAGAAAATCGGATTTGTTCCGGCACAATCCCCTAACGGCAATAGCTCATGGAAGCTGGCGTATGGGTTTACCGATGCAGCCTCGATCAATGGTACAGTTTATTACAGGTTGTTACAGACAGACAGGGATGGTAAAACAACTTATTCCAACATCGTGAAGGTCAACAACAGTAAGGATACAGAAGTACAAGCCCGTATTTATCCCAATCCTGCAAACAATCGGCTGAATATAGAGCTTTATGGAAAAACTAATAATATGGCCAGGCTGGTTGTTACCGATATTACCGGTAAGGTCAGGTGGAGCAGCTTCGCCGGGGAAAACAGCTACAGTATAGACCTGGCCTCATTTGCACCGGGGATATACGAGCTTCGTTATACCGGGGATAGAAACACAACTGTTCAGAAATTCATTAAAAAATAGCTTTTATAATTGCCCCGTTTGTGGTTTCGCTGACCCGGCATCTGCAAATCGGGATATAAAGCCGCTTCCCTCTGATGGAAGCGGCTTTATAGTTACCTACCTGCAGCCACTATATACTGACCGGCTCCACTATGTTTATACCCAGGTATGACAAATAATTATCCAATAGCGCCTTATTAAATTCGGGTTCGCGGATGTCGCTGTTTGCTAACCTTGCCCTTACCTGTTGGTTGTCCCAGATATAAGTATGCTGGTACAACTCGACAGTAGAGAGCCCTTCATGCATATTATCTTTAAATAAGCTGGTAAGCGGATAGAGCAGACAGGTATTGTCATTTTCCCAATAAGCGCGCCATTCCTTATATGGAACTTTCTTAAGGTTAAAGAAGTAATAGGTATTCAGCAGTTCAAAGAACTGCTCCAGCGTGAGATTATTGGCTGGCGATGCAATAAGGTTGAACTTCTTTCCTATGGCATCAGGCTGTTTGGTTATGTGCGCCAGCGATTGAACCATATAATCCACAGTAATCAGCCCTTCCCTTAGTTCCACAAGATCGGGATAGGCATTATACTGCAGACATACTTTGATAAGGCTCGACCACCATTGGTAGGTTGCGCAGGCGCCCGTCTTACTATGGCACAATGCATAACCAAGACGATAGGTCATTACCGGCAGCCCCATCGAAGCGGCCAGATCGGCAATTGCCTCCATTACATACTTGCTGCGTACATAACCGATATCTTTACTTACCGACAACAGGTTCTGCCCTATCCCGTCTTGTTCGGTCATCACTGTTTTACCGGTAAATTTATGTCCCCAGCTATAAACGGAAATAGTAGACAACAGGGACAAACACTTCAGCCGTCCTTTGCCTGCAAACCTGATCAGCCGCCTTAAACCATCAACATTTGCAGATTTATTATAGGAATAGGGTTCGATAAAGTTAACCGAGCTTGCCGAATGATAAACAAGCTGTACCTTTTCTGCCAGGAGGTCATATTCTTCTCTGGCCAGGCCCAGATTTTCCCGGGTTAAATCGCCCAACACAAGTATTACCCGTTGCTTGGCTTCCTGCCGAAGTGTAACATGAAACCGTTTAGCGGCCTCTTCTATTTTCAGCCATCCGTCATATTCGTTCTTTGACCTTATTAAGCAATAGATAAGAGCATTGGTACCTGCCAGTAACTCTTCCAGCAAATTGATCCCGATAAAGCCTGAAACACCAGTGAGGAATATATGGGCAGGATCCAGCAATACCAACGGATCAAAGCTGCCGTCAAATGTAGTATCCGGATCAAGGTACACATCATTCTGGAGCTCGATTACAGGTTCCGTATCTTCTTGCGGAATATCGGCCAACGATAGCTTACGCTTTGCCAGGACGCCGGCCAATGACTGGACCGTCGGATATTGATAGAGATCCCGCAGGTACACCTTCACCTGCATTTCCCTGGAAATATCCACAGCAGCAGCAGCCACCAGCAATGAATTCCCGCCTATATCGAAAAAATTATCTGAAACATCAAAAGAAGTATGCTCCAGCAAGTCGGACCATATCTTTAAAATACCAGTCTCCATTTCAGTATCTCCCATCATGTTTTCCAACCGGGCGGTATCCATCTGGTCCAGTTCCTCCTGGAGTTGCGGTATATCTATCTTGCCATTTACATTAACCGGGAAATGTGTTTTAAAATAAAAGTAAGAAGGGATCATATAGGCAGGCAGTTCTTGTTTGACATGCTGCCTCAGCTCCTGGACTATTGATCGTTCATCAGGATATGGCAAAGACCCGCCCGGTTTCAGTTGCAGAAAAGCGACCAGTGCTTTTTGCCGCTTACTATTCTCCTTGACCAATACGATCGCATTGTTGATATAAGAAACATTTTGCAGCACGCTTTCTACTTCCCCTAATTCGATACGGTATCCGCGTACCTTGACCTGGTTATCCGTACGCCCTATAAATTCTATACTTCCATCCGGCCGCGTTCGGGCAAGGTCGCCGGTCCGGTACATTTTTTCGCCTTTGTGCTGAGGATGGTCAACAAATTTTTCTGCAGTCAGCATTGGCTTATTCCAATACCCATTTGAGAGACATATACCGCTGATGCATAATTCGCCAATAGCTCCTGTGGATACAGGCTCCAGCCTCGCATCCATAATGAAGGCCTGAGTATGCGCAATCGGGTGCCCTATAGAGGATACGTAAGAACCATCTGCGGTGTTGACAACACGGTACGTGGCAAAAACCGTACATTCCGTTGGACCATAATAGTCGATAAGCGTATAGCCGAGATCTTTGGTATTGACTGGTTTCAGTTTTTCCCCTCCCGTAAATAAATAGCGGAGTGATAATGACCTGCTTTTCGAGGCTTCCACTATTGCAGGTGCTAAAACAGTGGGTGTAAAGCCATGCGTTATCTGGTTGCGTTCAAAAAAATCAAGAAGCTGGATGTCATTGGTTCTCTCTTCATCGCTGGCAATGTACAACGTAGCGCCGCAGGTAAGCGCTGTCCATACTTCCCACACCCCGATATCAAAACTGGTACCGGCAACAAAGCTGAGCTTACTTTCCGGTGTAACATTAAAATGCATGGCATGCCATGATACAAGGTGCTGAATGGCGCGTTGCGATATCATTACCCCTTTAGGCTCCCCGGTAGAGCCCGAAGTATATATTACATAAGCCAGCGTTTCCGGCTTCGGGGATAAGGATACTCCGGTTACCGGCTGCTGCCGTATTTCTTCATCGTTAATACTGATTACATTCAGCCCCTCCGGTAAATATTTTTCATAGCCAGGCATAGTAATAATCGTTTGCGCACCGGCATCAGCAATAATGTGTGCCACTCTTTTTTCAGGATAAGCAACATCGATGGGTATGTAAGCCGCCCCCGCTTTTTGAATACCGAGGATAGCAATAATAAAATCCACCGAACGCTCAAGCCATACCGGCACCAAAGCTCCGGCGCCGGTACCTGACGTCATCAAATAATGGGCCACTCTGTTACTGGCTTCATCTAAAGCCTTAAAGCTCACCTGGTCTTTACCCGCCATAATGGCAATATGATCTCCATACTGTTGGACGACATTATGGAATAAATCCGGCAGGGTAAGATCGGGATTAAATTGCCAGAGTTTGGGAGCGCTGGCACGTTCCCCTTGCTGCAGGCCGGTTCGGGGCCACAGCAGTGATTCTTGAATTTGGTTCATTTTGGTTTGGTTTTGGTTTGGTTCAAATCATCTAAGTAGTAATTGGTTTACCATTTAGATTGCCCGGCAATAATAGACATTGATTCAAAGAGAGCATCACATAAGATATGGCTGCTTTTCCTTTCTCCTATTAAACCATGACAACGCCGGTCATATTAAATAACAGGTCAGGCAATTCCGCATTAAGGAGCAGTCGTACCTGATTAAATTTAAATGCTATATATTTTCATCCAATACACCATTCACGTTTTAATTAATGCAACAAAACACATAACCTTCTCATATCCCGGTGTCGAAACGGGGACCAGCCATCCATGTCCCGAAACGCCCGTATATTGTCGCAATGGCACCTTATATGTACACCCCATCCGGTTTATCTTTGTATAGTCTTTAAATCAAAACAAAATGAGAAAGATCAGGGTCATGGAACACATCTCGCTGGATGGCATCATTCAGCATGAAAACGATGAAAACTTCGCTCATGGTGGGTGGACAGCACCGTATCGAAGTGCTGTTGGGCTGGAGGCCGTAATGGAGGCGCAGGGCAACAATATCGATCTGCTGCTGGGCCGCCGCACTTACGATATGTGGACCGAGTATTGGCCCAAGGCCGGGGACAACCCGATGGCGAACAGCCTGAACGCTGCGACGAAATACATCGTCACTCACAGACCTGACAGCCTCAACTGGGGACCCGTCGGGGACATGGGCACCAACACCATAGAGGACATCAAGCGCATCAAGTCAACGGATGGTCCTGACCTGATCGTATGGGGAAGTTCTACGCTGGCATATGTACTCCTCGAACAGGGACTGGTCGACGAGGTCGTACTCATCGTCTACCCGGTCTTATTAGGCCGCGGCAAGCGTTTCTTTCCCAATAATGCCGATCCAAGCGGACTTACGCTCGTCAGTACAAAGGCTACGACTACAGGTGTGCTTGTCAATACCTACCGGTACGTTGGTCCGTTACCAAAATCAAATTAAACCAACTAATAATTTGAATATAGTACCTGCATTCCTATTTACCAGGACCCTAGGACCGGTATCCTTATTTTCATAAAAAATCCTCCATCCATGCCCATACTTTCGGCATAGATGGAGGAACATTAACGGATACATCAAAGCAACCTGCGGCATCGTTTGGGAATAACAAGCCGATATCAGTATACTATTTCCCAAACCCGGTTATCTCCGGATCACCTTCTCGGTAGTGGAACCCGTAGCTGTAGTCACTTTCAGGAAGTAGATACCGGGGGTGTACCGATTCATATCTACCGATACTGTTGTCGCGTCACACTCATAGGTATGTAACAGGCGGCCGGTATTGTTGTACACACACACGCGCCTGATCATAGCGCCATCCGCAGATACAGATACCTTTCCGCTGGTGGGGTTGGGATATACCTTTACGGCATTACTCAACGCGGGTAAGCTGAATGGCTTGCTCACAGTCGAAGTAAGTCCATCGCAACAAGAGCCATTAAGATTCCGTAATGCAGTTACTTCTGCTGCGGACAGAGCGCGGTTGTATATAATGATATCATCCAGGTCACCGGTATAATCGACACCCAGCATCAGTTCCCCGATATTGGCAGACATATTGCCGCAAGTGCCGCTGAAAGCAGTATAGGTATAAAGGATACCATCTTTATACAATTTGGAGTTGACGCCATCATATACAAATACGAGATGGTGCCAGGTATTCGAAATAAGAGCGATCAAAGAATCGCAGTCCGTGATGCTGTTTGTTTCCCAATAACTGCCCCGGTCGAATCCTACGACTGCTTTCCTGCAATCGTGCAAACCCACCGACCATTCGCCCCAGGTATCGGGACAATGCAAAGGTGTATTCCCTCTTCCTACCAGTAATTCATAATTGCCGCCAGGCCTCAGGCCCGTAGCCTGGTACCAAAGGGAAATGGAAAAAGGACTTGTGGTTATATTATTGAGGAACCCCGAACCTCCGGCAGGAACAGTAAGGAAATCACCATTGACCATATCAAAATGATAAGCGCATTTGGCACTGCCACCTCTGTCCAATGTGGCATAGGCTGTGGTCGGATTAATAAGATCATAACCATTACCGGACAGGTCGCTCAGGGAACCATTGCCAAAGGGATAGAAGGCCATCACTCCTGTAGCCAGGCTTCCGGTGAGTGTACCACAAGGCAGAATACAAGGCGTAGCACAGTGAATCTTTTCTGTACCGGCAACTTTGGATTCTATGGTAGTCGCAGGTGTGTTAACGTTGCTTGTAGGCATGAACGGCGTAGGCTTAGCTGCTTGCGTATTGACCAAAGTGCTGTCATTGGCGCTCACCGGTTGAACATAGGGACATTGTATATCCGTCATGCCCAATGGGTTCAGCTTTAAATAAAGGAGGGGCTTGTTGGGATTATAGCTTTGCGACAATGCGGTAAGATGCAGGTAACCATTATTTTCAACCGCTGACACCACCGTATTCTGACCGCTGATACCATAACGGTTGGTCCATTGTATCCTTCCGTTCTTATCCGTTTTTACAACAAAAAAATAATTGGTAAGCGCTCCGTTAGCAGCATCTATCAGTAAATAATAACCACCGGCTGTATTGATTATCTTTTTTGCATTTAATCTGGTATAACCGGGTATGCTGATCTGCTTTGTCCATATCAGAGACCCGTTTAAATCCGTCTTCAACAACCATACACTGGTAAGCGATGTGGGATAGGTACCCAAACCTGTACCATCCCCGCTGCTTAACTGCACCAGGTTATTCTTGTCTACGATGGGCGCTACCGGATAGATACGAGCAGTAGACCCTACTGTATTTTGAATGTAAGTGCTGGTCCATACATTACCAGTAGCACTAAATTGAAACAAAGAGGAATTAAACAGGGAACCCGAACTATAGTACTGGCAAGCGCCATAAACATTTTTACCATCGTAAGTGGACAAGAATTCGCCTGTAAATCCGGTGCCTTGCACGGTATTCATCATGCCCGTATTACGGTCGACACGAAAAATAGTCATGGAACTATTGAGCACCTCGCCCGTAACGATATAGCCGTTGAGGCCTATCTGATGGATGTTTTCAAAAAGGTAATTGGCCGGATAGCTTTTGACCCAGTTAAAAGTGCTGGTAACATAGTTATACCTGAATATAAAGTTATTATTGTTGCCTTTTACGATACCTACTAATGTGCCATCGATCTTGTCAACAACCATATCCTTAATCGTCCCGGCATCGCCCGGGAAAGTCAGTGTCCTGGTCCAGATGACATTACCTGCGGTATTAATGCAGGAAATAAAAGTAGTATCATTATTGCGTGCCGTCAGGAAAAAGTTAGTAGCCGTAGAATCTTTAAACAGGCGCGGCTCTATTTTACCAATACCATCCAGGTGTTTTACAAAGGTATTGTAGCAAGGATTGCTGCCTTGCGCATTACTGCGCCAACTGATTGCCATCAGGAGTACTACTCCGAGAATCTTTTTCATAAAATTTGATGTTTGGTGGTGAAAAATATATCATAGAGAGGCAGGCCTCCTCTATAAGATTGCTCTATCAACCGGGAAACCCAACGGCATTTACCTTCCCTCTGCGGCCTTGAGAACAGCAAAAGGAAGGTTTGGCATTTAAGGTTTTCTTTTCCATAAGAGCAGTGCTTTAATTGTGTCACAAGAGCATGCAGGCCTGCCAGCTTTGGTTATACAAAACTATTCTCCGGGCTATACACAAAAAAACCGCTCAGCAGGTTTTTGACACAGGTACGGTATGGCATACTATAAAGCATTAATTTCAGTTATTCCTTTATACTATGAAGCTCTGGATTTTCTTATTGCTTTTTTACGGAATATTGCCCCAGGGCAGTACGGCGCAGCAATGGGGCTTCGAATCGTTTGGGATCGAGAACGGCCTTCCGGCCTCGGAAACCTATAACATGTTCCAGGATGACAAGGGCTATATCTTTATAGCTACGGAATACGGCATGGTCAAGTACAACGGCAATCGCTTTGTGCCGGTTTGCAACAATATCCCGCTCCGCGAACGTGTCGCTTATGCCTTTTGCAAAAGGAGCAACGGAGAGTACTGTTTTATCAATTCACAATTCCATTTTTACACCATCAGGAACGACAGCGCCTTTGCACTGCGTATTGCCGGGAAGAGCATTCCCATATTCCCGCACAACGCACCCGTTAAGCAAATTTTTATCGACAGCGTAAATAATGTATATGCCGGTTCGCCCAATGCCAACTACTTGTATAAAGCGGCAAGTAATAAATGGATTGTATTTGACCAATGGGATACTTTAAGGAAGGACCACCGGGAAAATCCTGCTGTTATTGCCAAGATCAACGGTAGTTTTTTCAGCAGCTCCTGCAGCCAGAACAGCAATCGCATCATTATACGCAATACTGCTTATGCCGGAGAGTACAGGCTACCGGAGCGCCTCCCGGGAAGAGTCCGGTACATGGTCAAAGAGAACAACCAGGGTATATACCTGTTAGGGCAAAAAAAACTGATACAGATTACCCGGGAAAAGAAGGTACATACCTATACAGCCTCGGGCGATCCGCTTACCCTGAATTTTTCTGCCGATGGCCATATCTGGCTGGGCCTGCATTACACGGGCCTGGTGGAGCTGGACAGCAATCTCAGGCCAGTGCATCATTACCTGGATCACCTGAGTATTGCGGATATCCTCTTCGACCGCCAGCAAGGGGTATGGTTAACTAGCCTGGAACAAGGCGTGTACCATTGCAAAAACATTCATGAATACCGTTATGATCATATAGAAGGATGTGCCGGCGAAATACGGTTTATGAAAGTCGTTAATGACAAGCTTTTTGCCGGCACTGTCAATGGGAAGCTGCTGGCGATCGGACCTGAAGAGACCCGGGTGATCGGATTTGGAGACTACAGTATACAAGATGTGATTTCCTGGCAGAATGGCTACCTCGTTGCCGCAAAAAAATGCATTTTCTCATTGGATACGGCCTTCCACACCTCCTCCACCAACCAGTATCAGACCTCCAGTTATTTATTGCTGGCACAGGGAGAAAATTTCCTGAGTATGGGATCTACCTCTTTAGCGCTCTTTTCAACACGGCATGTTTTACAACAGGAATTATTCTTACCCTCCAAAATTACCTGCCTGCTGCCCTTGGGGGGCGACTCTATGCTTGCCGGTTGTACCAAAGGGCTTTTCCTGATCAGGAACAACCGGATGGCATCCGCTCCCGATTTATATCCTTTACGTAACTGCAACATCTCGGATATAAAACAGGGTAAGGACGGCACTATCTGGATCGGCACCAAGGGAGACGGCTTATTGCTGCTTAGCCCCGATAAGCGGCTGAAAAAAATCCCCACTCCTTCGGGCATCATTACCCATATCAGCTTTTTTAAAGACAGCATCATTTTACTCTCTACCAATATAGGCTTGTATACGGGGCGTTATCATTCAGCCACCCCTGAATGGAACAACCTTTACAATGGCGAGATCATGAATGCACTTTCTTATCACAACAAAATATTTATCGGTACTAAGCATGGCCTTGTTTCCTATGATACCGGAGCTTTGTTTAAGCCATTGGTATTTCCGGTGTACTTAAGTTCGGTAACAGCCAGCGGTCGCAACGTAAACATAGACGATATCTGGATACAACCCGGGGAACGCGATCTCAGGTTCAGCTTCGATATGCTTTCCTATAACCGCCCGGCTGCCCCGCTTTTTTACCGCCTCAGAGGCCCCCTGTCTTCCGAAGGACAAGTGGCAGGCACACAGCTCTTCCTGCAGAACCTGAAGCCCGGCCAATACATCTTAAATATCCATATCGGCTCTACCGCAAAGCAACCGGTACTCATAGTTCCCTTTTATGTCAAGCCAGCTTTCTGGCAGACCAATACCTTCCTGGCGGCTTGCATCGGGGCCGGCTTGTTCCTGTTGCTTACAGGGGCCTACCTGCTGTACTGGCGTGCCCGCAGTATTACTAATAAAAAAGCAGCTATACGACGCATGCTGTCGGAATACAAGCTTACTGCGCTTAAAGCCCAGATCAACCCGCATTTCATGTCCAATTCCCTGGCAGCTATCCAGCAACTCATGCTTTCCAACGAAACGGATAAAGCCAGCCGTTATCTCGCCTTGTTCAGCCTGTTGATCCGACATGTATTGCAGTACTCCGACAAATCCCTCGTATCTCTTAGCGATGAATTGAAGATTATCGAACTGAATGTATCATTGGAGCAATTACGGTTTAGCGATCAGTTCATTTTTGAAACGGAACTGGCCCCCGACATCGATCCGCAGGTATTGTCTATACCCCCGTTGATCACACAGCCCTTCATCGAAAATGCGATCTGGCACGGTCTGCTGCCCCTGAAAGGCCAGCGCCGCCCCCGCTTGCTGCTCAGGGTACGCCGGGAGCAGGAGCAGGTTATTGTTTCGGTGATCGACAATGGCGTAGGCAGAAAAACCCACCAGGGACAAAACCATTACCGGGATGCGGCGTTTGCTTCGAGAGGTTTAGGCCTGACACAAAGCAGGATCGAGAACCTCAATCAATTGTACCCGGGCGAACCGGCCCGGCTGGAGATTACCGACCTTTACGACGGCACGATGCCTGCCGGCACACAAATAGACATTATTTTACCTTACATACCAAACCCAACTTATGACAACCCCTATCCGGAGCCTTATCATCGATGATGAGCTGGCCAATCACAGCGTACTGCAAAATTTGCTTAGCCGGCATTGCCCGCATATAACCATCTGCGGCAATGCTTTTTCAGCAGAAGAAGGGCTTATGCTCATCGCACAACATCGTCCCGATCTTATTTTCCTCGATATTAAAATGCCGCGGGTAAGCGGCTTTGATATGCTACGCACGATGGAGCATATTCCTTTCGAGGTCATTTTTATTTCCGGCTTTGATGAATATGCGATCCAGGCATTCGAATTCAATGCGGTAGACTATGTACTGAAACCCATTGACTATACCCGTCTGACAGCCGCAGTAACGCGTGCCGGCGAACGGCTGGGATACAGGAAAAAACAGGACAACAGTGCCATTATTCACTTTATCCGCTCCCTGGACGAGCAGCCCGATACGATCCGGAGAATTACGTTGCACCAAAATGAAAAAGTACATATCATCAACCTGGATGAAGTAGTCTATATCAAAGCAGCAAGTACTTACAGCGAAATATTGACCACTTCTTCTAAAAAATTCTTATCGGCAAAATCCCTGGGAGACTTTGAAATCATGCTGGAACCTGCCGGTAATTTTTTTCGGATCAACAGAAGCATGCTGATCAATACGAATTACATTACCCATTATACCAAAGGAAGCAATTGCTTTATCGCGATGAAGTATACCAACGATGAGATAGAGGTATCGCGCCGGCGTAAAACAGCGATACTGGCAGCCCTGAACCGCAACCAGAATGGTCTTAAATCGTAAAGAATTTACCTGTAGGGGTAGAAAAGACATACTGACGAGATCATGAAACGATACGGCAATACACAAGAGACCTGCGGACTATAAAGAGCAGGTCTCTTGTGCTATAAAATCCAGGTCGGGGTTCGACATCAAAACAAACTTCCGCAACTTCCGTTGGGAAAGGAAAGCCAGCTCCGTTTCCCTTCTGATTGCCGTATATTTCTCCTCATGCTGTTCATAATACAAAAGATGACATAAGCCATTGGCACTCCCCGCCCCTTGATTCATGCCTGCTAACGGGAACAAGGCTTTAAGGCTGGTTGTGATACCGGTTTTAAAAAGGGATTTGTATTTGTCCGTAACGATATAAACAAAGTAGCAAGTTCTGAATTCAATCTCCATGTTTGGTTTAATGGCCTTGTCGTTCCATAGTTATTATCTGATCAGGGTAAGATCTCCTTTGAATGTCCTGGTAGCGCCGTCGGGATAATTGATCACAACCAGGTAATAATAAGTATCCGTATTGCAGGGCATTCCCTTGTGCCGCCCATCCCAACCCTTCAATGGGTCGCTCGTCTCAAACAATTGTTCTCCCCAGCGGTTGAATATCCTGAAGGCCGCCAGCTTCTGGTAACTGATATGCTCCAATTTAAACACATCATTGATCCCATCGCCGTTAGGGCTGAAAGCATTGGGAATAAAAACCGGCATTTCGAAGTCGATGTCAACAGACACCGTTGCCGTATCCCGGCAGCCATATTCGTTTAATCCCAACACCGTATAGACGGTTGGCTTCAAGGGGTGTACATAAGGATCTGGTATAGTATCGTTGCTTACCGTTCCCGAAGGCCACCAGGCATAAAATCGGGCACCACTCGCCTGCAGTTGGATACTGTCGCCGTACCGTATCCTGGTTTGTGCAGGACTCACTGCCAGTAAGGTTTCGGGGTAAGGCGCAATCGCAAACTGTACCATCGTATCACAACCCGAAACCGTTGCCAGGCGTACCGAATAATTACCTGGGGACAGATTGCTTATAGTATCTCCAATTGTGCTTTGCCGGGACGACAATATATCCTCCTCTCTCTTCCAGGTGTATGCTATGGCAGTACTGTCCTGCGGTATAGCATACGCTTTACCCAATGCCGGATCGTGACAGCTTGCGCTATCCCAGGCAATCAGCGGCAGCTTTTGAAAGCGCACCACAAAAGTATCGAAGCGATCTGTACACCCCTTCTGGTATTGTACCGTATAAGTACCCGGCTGGGTAATGGCTTTGCGGGGAAGCGATGTATTGTCCCACCATAGGCAATTGGTTATAGGTGTATCCGGCTGCAGCCAAAGCGTATCCCTTCCGCAAACCAGCACCTCCTTTGTACTCGTAACCGTATCTCTTTTCAATACGGCTATATCGTTGGGAAAGATGCCCGCCCTGCTATCAAAAGAAGGGAACAGCAGATTATTTCCTACAAACTGGCAGGCGGTGCCGGCAAGCTCCGGCTGCTGTATATAGAACAGGCCTTCCGAGGCAGGAGCATAGGGTCCGGCTGAGCCATATCCCTTAGCAATATACACACGGCCATCAGGCGCATTCTTAATGCTATAGCTTACAGGAACCGTAGAGATATAGGTATTGGAAGCCACAATAGCTGCTGGTGTGGCCAGGCTGATATCGAACTGCGCCACTGCACCGCATCCGATGCAGGGATAAGTGAGCGCATAATATAGCTTTGAACTCCCGTTGGAAAAGCACACATCATTCACCGCCAGTACATTTTCACCTACATTGACCAGGGGCACCGGGTTCTGGACCTGCCCGGTAGCGGCATTGAAGTCAAACAATTCGAGAGAAGAAGGACCGGAGTTGCCGTAAGCGTCGGCGCCCTGGTTGCGGGAGTGCGCCAGCTTTTTACCATTAGGCGATACCTTGATTGCGGTCCGCGTGGGACTGAACAAGTAGATGTTATTGTCGTAGTAATAAGGTGGCGGTACAGGCAAGCCGGTATTGGAAAGCACGGGTGTTGTATTCAGGCCGCTCACGGTAAGTTCATAGGCTTTAAAGGTATTACCTCCGATGCTATGGGTCAGTACCCATACATTACAATCCGTCCCCAGGGCTACGGTTAAGGCGCCTGTGGTGTATTGGTCGATCAGTATTTTTTTCCGGGAAGCTACGACTCCGCCCCTGCCGTTATTGAGTTTCATGTTCACTACACTGTAGAACAGGGAACAGGTATCGGAAAAGGAAAAGCCCGAAGCATCAGATAAGCTGTTGCGCCAGGTATGAAAAATATAATACTGGTTACGGTCAGAAGGGTCTTGTGCTATAGCTGCTGTTTGTTGTAACAACCAGATGCCATTGGTGGTTGCGATTGGCCCCATCGGATAACCACTCAGCAAAATACCACCCGACATGATGGCCCCATCTTTGCCCCATACTTTAGCCCCGTTGGTATAAAACAGAAGGTTCCCTTCTTTATCACAGATCGACGCAGCGCCCGCCCCGGAATAATGATGGTAATTCTCTACCGACGATGGCTTATAAGCTACCGCAGCACCTGTAAAGTCGAGCCCGGAGCCCTGACCATATGCCCATATCCTGTTTTCACCCTGGGCCCTGCCTACCAGGCTGCACAATAAAAAAACGAAGCAGGAAAATATAAACTTCATAGGCATAAATTAGGTTCCCTGGCTACAAAGGTGGAGCCAGGGAACAGTTGGGTTATTTTGTTTTACTCAGTTTGACCACCTTCAGCAATTGTTCTTTCGTATCAAAGATGTGCAGCAGGTAAACCCCTTCGGCATAAGCGCCCATATCTATAGTGGCAGCATTCCTGGCTTCCATTAGCTTACGGCCATCCATATGACTTAAGGTTACATTCACTTTTACCGGGCTGGCAATACGAACATACCGGCTGACAGGATTGGGATAAACATGAATCGCTTCGGCAAGTGCTCCCGGATCATTAATGCCCAGGGTAGCCACAGCCAATGCAGGCGATACCGCACTGCAGCCAAAAGCATCGGTAACTTTAACCGTATAAGAACCGGTTGCGGTTGCAGTATAAGTAGCATTGGTAGCACCGGCTATAGGCTGGTTGTCGAGGAACCATTGATAGGCACTGAAGCTGCCTGTACTCAAAGTATTGCCCGAGCGTGCAATTACCGGTGTAAGCGCAGCTCTTACCGTAACATGTTGCCATACGGTATCCGTTCCGCCGCAGGCAGCCGTGGCCACGATACCAATAACACCACTGGTTCCGTTTGGCGTTACCTGGATCGTATCTGCCGTACTGCTGCCGGTCCAACCGGAAGGCAATATCCAGGAGTAAGATACTGCACCAGGTGCAGCCTCGGTACGGAAAGTGGCTGTAGTAGCGCCATGACACAAGGTAGTATCGCCGGTAATGTTACCTGGAAATGCGATAGCACAGTCGCTGAATTTAGACAGGAACACATCGTGTCCCAGGGAATAGGGGTAACCGCCGCCCCAGTTGGGCTGATAGCTTCCCGGCGTCGTTACTACAGCATTCGGGCCTGCGGAATTGGCAATGTATATATTGCCATAAGCATCGCAACTGATATCGCCGCCACCGCTGTTAGGGCCATAGAATATATAGTAGCCGCCGATCTGCGAACCGCCGGTACCACCGAAGTAAGTACCCCAAAGCCTTTGTCCTACAGCATTCAGCTTAGCCAGGAAAACCGTATATCCTCCGGACATGATATTCTCCTGGTAACTGCCGGGCGAACTAATACCATCCGGGCTATTGGTGAAGCCATAAAGCACTACGTTACCGAATATATCGCATTTCAAGGTTCCTCCCTTGTAGTTGTACACCTCTTCCCCTTCTCCGCCATAATAAGTAGCCCACTGTCTTTGCCCGTTACTGTTGAATTTTGCGATGAAGAAATCATTTCCGCCACCCAGCGTATCCTGGAAGCTGTTGGGCGAGCTGATACCCGTAGTACTCTTGGTATTGCCAGAGAGGAATACATTGCCAGAGGGGTCGACGGAAACACTGGCGCCGTTTTCAACATCCTCCCCGCCATAATAAGTAGACCATAACAACTGGCCTTGTCCGCTGAATTTAGCGAGGAAGGCATCGGTTGCACCGCCGAAGGTGCTTTGGAAACTACCTGCTGTTGCTATTCCCGTAGGGCTTTGTGTACGCCCTGCGAGGTAAACGTTGCCGGAGGTATCGCAGGCAATAGAATTAAATCCGCCATAGTTCTGTTCGCTGCCTGCACCGCCAAAAAAGGTGCCCCACAGGCGGGTACCGGTATTATCATACTTCATCAGGAAAGCATCGTAGTCGCCGGTAACCGTATCCTTGTAAGTACCTGCAGTACCGAAAACGGCATTCTGTCCTGCATGCGCCGTACCGGTCATATATACATTTCCCAAATGATCGCATTGAATAGAGGCCACACGATAGGCAAATTCCATATAGCCGGGAAGGCCTACGGCCCAGGTGAGCTGTCCTGCGCCGTTAAAACGGGCCAGCATCGTATCGGCCAGAATAAGCAGGTTGCCATAAGGATCGCAACTGATGCTGGGCGTGGCCCTGGGGTAAAGCTCATGAGATTTACCGAAGTGCGTGGCCCATTGCCTTTGTCCCGTGCTGTCAAATTTTACCAGGAATGGGCTCTCATCGCCGTTCTCCGTTTGCCGGGTCATCTGGTAAGCACCTGTGGTAACGATATTGACGGCAGCATTGCTGTAGCCTGAGGCAAAAGACATATATACATTGCCATCCGGGTCGTTGGCTACATTAGGCGTATAATCATCGCCGGTACCGCCATAGAAGGTACCCCATTCCAGCGTCGGATCGATAGTCAGTGTTCCGGTATGCGGCGCCGTTCTAAAACGAAGCACGTTACCCTCCAGCACAAAAACGGAAGCGATCACATCGCCTTTATCAGTATAGCTGCGCGGAGCAGCCTCTTTAACCATGCCCATCGGGGTTTGCGCTGTAAGGCTTCCTTTCTTATCCAGCGATAAAACAGTAGCACCTCCATATTGTAGTTGGATATCGGATACCTTTCCGCCGGGATGCACTACGAAGTCATGCTCCAGTTTTCCATCGGAGTTAAAGTAAAATGCCCAGTCGATATGCGGATACACATCTTTGTACACGATCTTCTTATAAGTATATGCCCGCTTCAGCGATTGGCCTTGCAGGTATTGCTCATAAAATGTTTGCTTTTCTTCCGTAACAACGGCAGCTCCAGTGGTCGCATGCAACAAAGTAACATCCATACGGTACATATCGACCGTAGCCGGCTTGGCCGGTGTTCCCTGTTGCTTTTCCCCTTTTGTAGCGCCAGGTGCCGACCATTGGTAATGAATAGCCCCTTTACCGATAAATACATTCACATCCGGGCTTGCCACTTTGAAATCGATATCGGGCCGCTGACGGTCGTATTGATCCGTTACCTGGCCTGCATTTTCGATAAACACAAGCTGCTGGTAGGCAGTGGAGGCAGGCGACAGCTTCACACCTGTCTTTTTACTAACAGGAAAGGCAGCGCCGGATGGGATGGGACCTGCTTTATGCTCCCGCGCATTCACCTGGACTATACCCATCGCTATGCCTGCTATTAGCGTAAATACTTTTTTGTTCATAAATTGCTACTTTTATCTTTACTGTGAAAAATGCTGGTTCGTTCTTATTTTTTCTCCCTACAAAGAACGAATGTTTACTAATCAGGAAAAGAGAGTGAATGATCCATAGTTTTATTTACCATGCGTTTTCCTGCAACCATCATTATCCGGCCATGAATCTTTTACGGGAATACTTATCCTCAAAAGCAACCTTCTTTTTGTTGCTTTGCTGCCTCGGTTTTGCATCTATTACTCCCGCGCAGCAAAGCCGCCGGGAGTCGCAAAGGATCAATGCGCTGATCGACTCCGGGTCCGGGTTGATCAATACAAGATCCGATGAAGCCATGGCCTTATTCCGGCAAGCGCTGCAGGCCGCCCTGGATCAGAGGCTGGGCACAGAAGCGATGGATGCTTTCAGCCATATCATTACGGTGTACAATAATAAAGGACAGTATGAAGATGCCCTTGCCGAAACAAGAAAAATGCAAGGCATAGCCACTTCGCTCAAGCTGTACGACCTGTTACCTGCGGTGTACAATAGCCTGGCCAACCGTTTCCAGCGTAAAGGGCTTTACGATTCCTCCATGTTTTATTATTATGCGGCCATCGCCGAGGCAGAAAAAAGCAAAAGCATTGACCCCGCTACCTTACCTACCTTGTACACCAATCTGAGCGGCGTACTGGAAATTACCGGCGATGATGAAAAAAGCCTTTCTTATCTGAGAAAAGCAGAGCGGATCGCCAGGGAGATAAAGCACGATCATTTACTGACACTCATCCTCATCAATAAGGGGAATACGTTCAACAACCTGCGGCAGACAGATTCCAGCATAGACAACCTGAAAGAAGGCCTGGCCCTGGCCAGGAGCAAGCATTTCCTGCAATGGCAGCACCTGGCCCTAAGTAACCTGGCGGGCAGCAGTTACGAAGAAGGCCGGTACCAGGATGCGCTCACTTACCTGGAAGAAGCGGTAAAGCTGAAAGGCGACGTAGACCCTAATTACCGGAACACCAATATAACCCTGCTGGGCAAAGTACATTTTGCCCTGGGTAATTATAAGCTTGCCGAACGGTATATGTTGCAATCCCTGCAAATAGCCGATACCATGCATATTGCCCGGGGCAAGTTGCTGGGACACCAGATGCTGGCCGACCTGTATGCCAGACAAGGCGATTTCCAAAAGGCCTTCGGCCATCAGCAGACCTACCTTCAGTTAAAGGACAGCATCGAAGGCACCGAAACCAAATACAACATCAGCCAGTTGGATGTAAAATACCGGACAGCGCAAAAGGATAAGGAGATCGCGCAAAAGGCATTGCAGATAAGCCGGCAAAAGGCGCAGCTTAAACAGCGCAACCTGTGGATATTGGGCATATCGGCAGGCGCCTTGCTGCTGGCCGCCGTAGCCGCCTTGCTGTACAGCCTCTACCGCAGTAGCTGGCATCAGAAACGCTTCCAGGACGAGAAGCTACACAGCCTGGAACAGGAACAGGAAATAGGGCAGTTAAAAGCCATGATGAAAGGAGAAGAAAAGGAAAGGATACGGATCGCACAGGACCTGCACGATGGCATAGGCGGCATGCTGGCTTCCATTAAGATGAACTTGCATGCGATCGGTGACGAAAAGCCCGAATTTATTGCTTTGCCCGGCTTTACCAGGGTCTCGGTAATGCTGGCCGATACCACGCAGGAAGTGCGCAAGACAGCACATAACCTGATGCCTGATGCCCTGAGCCGGCAGGGCCTTCGTGAAGCACTGTTGCTGTATTGCGAGAACAACAGCAACAGCCAGTTACAGGTAGCCTTGCAATATGATGTGGCGGAGGGCCTGGGCAAAGCGGCAGAGCTATTCCTCTACAGGATCGTGCAGGAGCTGGTCCAGAATATAGTAAAACATGCTAAAGCCAGCTATGCCGTTATCCAACTGATGCTGCACGAAGACCGTCTTAGCATAACGGTTGAAGATAACGGCATTGGTTTCGACCAATCGCTCCCCGTTAAAGGCACGGGGCTACACAACCTGAAAGGTAAGGCGGAGACCTTACAGGGCTATGTTTCCATAGCCTCGAGAAAAAATAACGGCACTACCGCCCATATCGAATTTGATTTCAGTAAGCTTAAAAATCTCTGATCCCGATTGCATGAGTATATATATTGCCATTGCCGACGACCATCCGATGATCCTTGACGGATTGCAGAACATCCTGCCGCACTACCCCGATGTGGTATTAAAAGGAAGTTACAAAAATGGGAACGCCTTACTCGAAGGGCTGGAAACGTTTCTACCCGACGTATTGTTGCTGGATATACAAATGCCCGATCTTACCGGCGACGAGCTGGCCCCGGTTTTGCTCAAACGGTACCCGGACCTGAAGATCCTGGTGTTGACCAATTTCGACAGCGCTTTGTATGCCAATAATATGTTTAAGCGGGGAGTGCATGGCTATTTGCTGAAAACAGCGGAGAATAGTGTGCTGATAGAAGCCATAAGGACAGTGTACGAAGGCCGGCAATACTTGCAGGACAGCATGAAGGAAAAGATAAGACAGATGAGCATCAGGGACAAGAATGCTTCGTTTTCCAAATCAACCCTTACCCCGAGGGAGCTGGAAATACTCCAGCTTATCGTGAATGGCTACAGCGCTCCCCAGATCGCAGAGCAATGTTTCCTGAGCCAGCGTACGGTTGTGAACTACCGCACGAGTATTATGCTGAAACTGGATGTAAACAATACCGCCATGCTGGTTAAAAAGGCGCTCACCAGCGGCCTTGCAGAATAGGGCCCGTACCACTCCAACAATGCAATGACAAGCCCGAAACGCGGGGGTAACGGTCACACCCTAGCGGAACTTCCTGATCACATTGATCAGGGAAAATATGGTACGGAGCATGAATACAGCAGAAACGATGCTGATGGTAGGCAGTAAATAGGCTGTTAGCAGTTGCATAAGAATCACTTTATCCTTTTCTTTATACAAAAGCTGTGCCAGAAAACGGGACGATAACGTGGTTGCTTCCCTTTTAACAAAAAGATCATCGGGATATCCCATTACCCATGCCTCATTTGCCATCATCGTTGGGGCGTAAGGATATTGGGCCGCCAGCCCTACAAGAGCATATCTTATCGGTAATCGCCACAGGCTGCAGACCCGGCCGCCTTGCTACGGCATATATGCCCATCGCTTCCACGTTGTAAATTGTGGTATCCCTTTCCCTGATATACAACGTGGGGACAATCATACCCACTCATGCAGACCGGATCGGGTTGTACGGTATTTATTGGTTTCCTGCGGTGCCACAGCAGCCCCGCAGGAAACGACTTTACCTTAATAGCAGGATTACATATCACAGGCGGTTGGCCAGGTAGGGCAAAGCGCACAGCCCGAAAGGTGGGACAGGCAACCGGTATCCCAGGAAGGCTCGCAATTCCTGCGCGAAAGCTGGCATACATTGATGCTGTCGGCTCCGCCCCGCACATAAGCGGCATCGGATGTTTTCAAAGCGCTGATCGTTTTTTTCTGCAAAACCAATTTTGATGAATGGACGTTTTTCTTTTTCATTGGATTTAATGTTTGGTTGAAACTGCAAACTAAGCATTCCCACTGCTATTTTATTGCAGCGCCTGTTAATAATCCACAAAAATTGATGTAAGAATATTTTACGCATAGCTTCATTCCATATAATATCTGAAAAATGCCACCGCTTCTATGTATTGTATCTGTTCTGCAGCTCCGTTTATTACACTGCCATTCCGCGCCCGGCAATGATAATAATAGCTTAATACAACTCCCGTATTTTTACAAAGTGAAAAAACCAATTTACCTGATTGCCCTGCTGTCCTTAGGCATTTTATTAAGCTCCTGGGGACCGCTGGGACACCAAACCGTAGCCCGGATCGCAGAAAAACACTTATCGGCTCATGCAAAGCTTGCTGTTGCTGCACTGTTGGGCAACGACGACCTGGTTGCCGTTTCCAACTGGGCCGATGAAGTACGGCCGACCCCGGAATATAAACATACGGCTCCCTGGCATTACCTGAACCTGCCTTCCGGACTGGATTACACAGCGTTCTGTGATGCCCTGACCCATCAGAACACCGAAAACATTTATACGGCAATTACACATTGTAAAAGCACCCTGCTCGACCATAACAGCACCCACGAACAAAAAGCCGAAGCCCTCAAATTCCTGGTACACCTGGTAGGCGACGCCCATCAACCGATGCATGTGAGCCGGGCCGAAGATAAAGGTGGCAATACCATACAGGTACAGTTTGATAATAAGGGCACCAACCTCCATGCTTTGTGGGACAGCAAGCTGATAGAGCATCAGGGCAAGACTTTCGAAGCCATGGCGAATGATTATGACAAGCCCTCGGATAAGGAAATTAAAGCATGGCAGCACGATGCCCTCATGCAATGGCTTTTTGAAAGCTATAAGATCAGCACTGCCCTTTATGCCGGAGTGGACAAGGGTAACAAGCTCGGCGAGGCTTACTACCAGGAACAGATCCCTGTAGTGGAACAGCGTATCGAAAAAGCAGGCATCCGGCTGGCAGGCTTACTGAACGACATTTTTGAAAACAATACGCCCTGATAAGCACGTTTAATAATACCCCTGCACCATTTTGCACAGGCTGGCGGCAATAAACTATTTTTCCTTACTGACTATCCGCATATAGGCAACAGACACTCCAGTTGGTCATGTTGAATGTAGCTTGCGGAGCATGTGGAGTGAAGCATCCTGAATATTATTGAGATTTATAGCGATTGAGATGCTTCGGTTCCTTCGGAGACCTCAGCATGACCACGATTTAAGGTGATTACCAGGTAAAGCGCTCCGGTTCGCGACCTGATCCTGCAGTACTCGTTTTTATCCTATTAAATGGAATCAAAAATGGAACAAGGGTACAGTACAACATATCCTTATTTCCTGATTGCGGATAGTCAATTTTTCTTTTCTGAAAGGCGTCAAAAAAGGATACGCTTCTTTTCTGCCGCAGTTATAAGATAATTTATTTTTCCCCATACGACGAGACAGCATCCTGTCTAATGAAAGGTTTCTTTATATCTATAAAGAATTGCCGGCTATTATGTTGTAGTATATTCCTCCCTGATGTCGCTTAATGAAAGCTTCTGCCGGCAAGCCTTCCGACAATACGAAAGTTATTACCTGCCACTTGTGCAAACTTGCTCAATTGGTCCTTTTGAAAAAAGCGCCTGGTACTTTGACCAATGGAAATTGTCTGTTATTTACTATTATGACATGGTGCCTTGCCATTCATATATAATTCCCAAACCCAACACCAGGCTATCCAACCACACAAAAATTTCAAGTCGTTTAACTGGCTAATGCTACAGCTATGTAAGCTTGCGAAAGCTTAACAGGGAGCTGTGCATTTAATTGAGCTTTGGCCAGGCTGCAAGAAAAATCTTATTTGTTTAAAACTCATGAAGACGATGGTTACAAAATGGTCGCCGGGGAAATGGCGACAAAGAACGCGGATGTTGCTCCTGGCAATGATCCTGATGGTATGTAGCACGGCCCTGTATGCACAGGCCCCCGCTAACAATGAATGCTCCGGCGCCATAGCCCTGGCAGCGCCCACTGGTACCTGCAGCAATACGGCAGGCACTACCGTAGGCGCTACGCTTTCGATGGCTGCGGCTCCCTGCAACGGCAATCCTGATGATGATGTATGGTATTCTTTTGTAGCCAGTACCACCGATGTAAAAATCGACATATCCGGTACGGTTGCTGTAGTAGGCGGCAGTACAGATATGTATTTCCAGGTATTATCCGGAACCTGCGGATCATTTACCAGCTTATTGTGCAGCGACCCCGACAATGGCATTGTCGGAGGCCTTACACCCGGACAGACCTATTACATCAGGGTCTATACCTACAGTACAGGCGTAACTGCAAATTTTAATCTCTGTGTCACCAACTTCACCTCGGCGCCCACAGCTTGTGCTACCTTAAACAACCCGGCCAATAACAGCCAGGCTTCGACTTCGCCTAGCCTAGCCTGGGGCACGGTTACCAATGCCCTTACTTATGATGTGTACCTGGGTACCACCAATCCGCCTACAGCCATAGTGGCCACAACCAATACCAATTCTTATACCGTTACCCCAGCCCTGCCTGTAGGAACGGATTATTACTGGTATGTAGTGCCCAGGAACAGTGCCGGCGCTACAACAGGCTGCGCGACCAACACCCGAAAATTCACTACCGTAGCAGCACCTCCCAATAACGAATGTGCCAACGCAAGGGTCTTAACGCAGACAGCCACCTGTACTAATCTGACAGATTCCACTGTAGGCGCTACATTTTCCATGGCGGCAGCCCCTTGCAGTGGCAATCCCGACGACGATGTATGGTTCTCCTTTGTCGCTACTGCCACAGATGCCAAAATCGCTTTATCCGGTGTAAGCGCCATTGCAGGCGGCAGTACGGATATGTATTTCCAGGTATTATCAGGAACTTGCGGATCGCTCACCAGCTTGCTGTGCAGCGATCCCGACAATGCGATTATCGGCGGTTTGACGGTAGGACAAACTTATTACATAAGGGTCTATACTTATGGCGCCGGTGTAACGGCCAAATTCAGCATTTGCGTCACTACGCTCACGGCTCCCAGTAGTTGCGCTACCCTAAACAATCCTGCTAACAATATCCAGGTAACGGCGACACCATCTTTGACCTGGAGCAGCGTAACCAATGCCGTTGCTTATGATGTGTATATGGGCAGCACCAATCCGCCTACGACCTTGCTCACCACCATTAACGGCAATAGCAATACTTCTTATACTATTCCCTCGGCTTTGGCTTTAGGAGATTATTACTGGTATGTAGCGCCCAGGAACAGTGCAGGCGGTCCTACAAACTGTTCGACCAATACCCGGAAATTCACGGTAGTAGCACCTCCCAGCAATGACGAGTGTACCAACGCCAAGGTATTGATACAAGCAGCCACCTGCACCAATACTACTGATTCCACCGTAGGCGCTACCTCTTCCATGGCAGCGGCCCCTTGTAACGGCAATCCCGACGACGATATCTGGTATTCTTTCGTAGCTACGGCTTCTGATGCCAAGATCACCATTTCCGGCGTAACTGCCATAGCTGGCGGCAGTACGGATATGTATTTTCAATTGCTATCGGGCGCCTGCGGCTCGCTCAGCAGCTTGTTGTGCAGCGATCCTAACGAAGCCATTTACTCTGGCCTGACGGTTGGACAAACCTATTACATCAGGGTCTATACTTACAGTGCAGGCGTAACTGCCAAATTCAGCATCTGTGTTACTTCGCTGCCTGTACCTGTATGCGCTACGCTGGCCAGCCCCGCCAATAATGACCTGACACCGGCCACACTAGCCCTGAGCTGGAATAGCGTAACCAACGCCACGGCTTATGATGTGTACCTGGGCACTACGAATCCGCCTACAACATTACTCACTACCGTTAATGGCAATGGCACTACTTCTTATACGATACCTACGGCTTTGGCCCTGGGCAATTACTACTGGTATGTTGTTCCCAAAAATGGCAGCGGCGCTGCTACAGGATGTGCTGCCAACACCCGGAAATTCACGGCCGTAGGCCCACCCGCCAATGACGAGTGCAGCGGCGCCGAGGTTCTGACCGTTAACCCGGACTTTAACTGCGGTGCAACCACCAATGGTACTACTGTTGCCGCCACACAGTCCAACGAGACGGCTCCTACCGTGAATGCTGCCGGGACCAATGACGATGTATGGTATACCTTTACAGCGACCAATGCAATACACAAGATTTCCCTTACCAATATAACCGGTCTTGTTACCGATATGGCTATGGCTATCTACAGTGGTAACTGCGGCTCCCTGGTGCACATCCAATCCAGCGATCCGGAAACCATGACCGTAACCGGGCTTACTCCCGGCCAGAGTTATAAAGTGAGGGTCTATACTTATACCGCAACACCTGGCAGCTCTGCTTCCTTCACGATATGTGTAGGCACTCCGCCACCGCCGCCGCCCAATGACAATTGCAACAATGCTATCGCTTTGACCGTAAATCCCGATTACAACTGTGGTACAACAACCAACGGAACTACTGTGGGCGCTACGCAATCTACAGAGACCGCACCTACGGTAGGCGTATCCGGCGTCGATGATGATGTATGGTACTCTTTTACGGCAACCAACACCAGTCATACCATTACCTTAAGCAACGTAACCGGCAACGTAACCGATATGGCTATGGCCATTTACAGCGGTAACTGCGGTACACTGGTACATGTTCAGTCCAGCGATCCTAATACTATGATCGTTAATGGTCTTACCGTGGGCCAGAACTATAAAATAAGGGTCTATACTTATTCTTCAACCTATAGTGATTGGGCTTCTTTTACGATTTGCGTAGGTGCTCCTCCTCCGCCGCCTGCTAATGACAACTGTGCCGGTGCAGTACCTTTAACCGTAAACCCCGACTATCTCTGCGGCGTAACCGCGAATGGCACCACCGCCGGCGCTACCCAATCTACCGAAACAGCGCCTACGGTAGCACCCACCGGGGTTAATGATGATGTATGGTACTCTTTTACCGCCACCAATACTACTCATGTTATTACCTTAAGCAATGTAAACGGCAACGTAACCGATATGGCTATGGCCATTTATAGCGGTAACTGCGGCGCGCTGGTACACGTTCAGTCCAGCGACCCCAATATGATGACGGTTACAGGACTTACCGTGGGCCAGAACTATAAAGTGAGGGTCTATACCTATACGGCCACAGTAGGTAGCTGGGCCAACTTCACCATTTGCGTGGGTACACCACCGCCACCGCCTGCCAACGACAATTGCAGCAGCGCAACAGTACTGACCGTTAATGCTGATTATAACTGCGGTGTAACGACCGTTGGCAGCACTGCCTCTGCTACGCAGTCGCCCGAAACACCGGTGCCTACAGTGGGTGCAACCGGGATTAACGATGATGTATGGTACTCATTCACTGCCACCAGCGCCACCCATTCCGTTAGCCTTTCCAATGTAAACGGCCTTGTATCCGATATGGCCATGGCCATATACAGCGGCAACTGCGGTGCATTGACATTGATCCAATCCAGCGACCCCGATATTATGATCGTAAACGGGCTTACACCCGGGCAAGTGTACCGGGTAAGGGTTTATACTTACTCCTCCACTGCCGGCGACTGGGCCAACTTCACGATATGTGTAGGCTCCGCACCCGCGCCTTCCAATAATGATTGCGCCAATGCCACATCCCTGCTGCACACCGTAGCTTGTACCAATACGCCGGGAACCACCGCAGGCGCCACTATGTCTATGGCAGCAACGCCTTGCAATGGTAACCCCGACGATGATGTATGGTATTCTTTTGTGGCTACCGGGACCGATGCCCAGGTTGCCCTTTCCAATGTGGTAGCGGTACTGGGAACCAGCACCGATATGTACTTCCAGGTATTGTCGGGTGCTTGCGGTTCACCCACCAGCCTCTTGTGCAGCGATCCTAACACCGGTACCGTAACCGGTCTTACACCAGGACAGACCTATTATATCAGGGTATATACTTATGGCGCGACCAATGCTGCTACGTTCAATATCTGCGTAACCAATATTACACCGCCTACCGTTTGCAGTGTACCGCCATCCGTTACTGTGCCCGCAGGTTCCATTACCGCCAGCGCTGCCACGATCAACTGGACAATACCGCCTACGGGGCTGCCTATCGGCTACCAATGGGAAGTAAGGACTTCGGGCGCTCCGGGAAGTGGCACTACCGGTCTTGGCGCTTCCGGCAGCACGACCACAGCCACCACATCAGCAACCGGCTCTGTGCTGAACAGTTCTACTACTTATTCTGCTTATGTACGTACCGTTTGCGGCACTACCAACTTTAGTGCCTGGTCGCCGGCTACCGTATTTACGACGCTTTGCAATCCGCCGTTGGTACTCACCAGGAAGGACAGCACCCGTTGTGGTACAGGCGTAGTCGTATTGGAAGCGACTACTGTTGCCGGCGCCGAGCTGAAATGGTACACAGCGTCCACTGGAGGCACGGCCATCGGAACAGGCAGTCCATTCACGACACCATCCATAAGCAGCACCACGACCTACTATGTATCTGCGGCTACCGGGTCTACCTGCGAAAGCGGCAGGTTACCGGTTATCGCAACCGTTAATGCCAACCCTGTTGCCTCAGTTACGCCATCAGGCACCGTATTGATCTGCTCCGGCAGCACTACCACCCTTACAGCAGGTGGCGGCGGCACTTACCAATGGCGCAATGCTGCAGGCAATATAGCCGGCCAGACTGCCGGTACCTTTACTACCGGTACCGCAGGCGCCTACCGTGTAGTAGTAAAGACCCCCGTAACAGGATGTACCGATACTTCGGCAGCCGTTACCGTCAATGTAGTACCACAGCCAACCGTGTTCCTGGGTAATGATACAACCTTCTGCGCCGGGAATACGCTAACCCTGGATGCCGCTAATGCAGGTGCTACCTTCCTTTGGGACAATGGCAGCACAGGACAGACAAGAGCTGTATCCGCAAGCGGCATTTACCACGTGAAAGTAACGACCGGCAACTGCTCCCAAAGAGATACTATTGCTGTAACCGTTAATCCAGTTCCGGCAGTTAACCTCGGCAATGACACCAATATCTGCCTGGGCCAGACGTACACCCTGAATGCCGGCAATGCAGGTGCCACTTACCTCTGGGATAACAGCACCACAGCACAGACACGCAATGTGACCGCTACAGGAAGCTATTCCGTTAAGGTAACCAATACTTTCAATTGCACAGCGAGAGATACCGTTGCTGTTACTTTCCTGGCAGCGCCTGTAGTGAACCTAGGCAACGATGTAGGTGTTTGCGCCGGCACTTCGGTAACCCTGGATGCAGGCAACCCCGGCCATACTTACCTGTGGAACGATGGTACTACGACACAAACAAAATCAGTATCCGCATCGGGCACTTATTATGTTACGGTAACCAATATTGCCAACTGTAAAGGCTCCGATACCGTGATCGCGACCATCAACCCGAACCCTGTAGTGAACCTGGGTAACGACACGACTATTTGCCACAATGTTACCCTCAGCCTGAATGCCGGGAATCCAGGCGCGACCTATCTCTGGAGCAATGGCACTACAGCACAGACCCTGGGCGTAAACACACCGGGCAATTACAGCGTGGTGGTAACAGATGCTAATGCCTGTACCGGTACCGATAACATCAACATCACCGTTACCAATCCGCCAAGCGGCACGATCAACGCCGTGTACGGATCGGCAGCAACTTATACATTCAATGTATTGAGCCCGCAAAACGTAACCGGCTATACCTGGAACTTCGGCGACGGTTCGCCATTGGCATCGGGAGCATCAGTACAGCATACTTATACAGCCAACGGTATTTATACTGTTTCTGTAAGTTTGGGTGGCGCTTGTTCCGATAGTATTAAGCAGACCCGTACGGTAGATGTATTTGATGCAGGCGGTACCAGCATACCCCATATCGAACAAGACAAAGATCTGGTGCTCTACCCCAACCCGGCTAAAGATGTAGTGATCATTGAAAACAGGAACAACCTGAAGATGAAACAGATCACTGTGTATAATGTAGTAGGCCAGGTACTTTCCAGCACCAAAGCCGATAGCGGTGATAAGCATAAGCTGAATACAACGGCCTTCGCATCGGGCATTTATACCCTCAGGATAGAGACCGATAAAGGTACCGTGATCAGGAAGTTTGAACTGATGAAATAAACATCCAAGGATAAGATCCTCTTAGCCCCTGCCCATAAAGCAGGGGCTATTTATTGAAAGCATAATCCGGTTTCGTGAAGCGGGAAGCCCTATTGGTAAAAAAAAATGACATAGGCATGCAATGGTTCTTGATCAATTCGTTTTTTTTGATTTACTTTGCACCCGGAAAATAGAGGAAGAACCAACCTAACCAACCCTTAACCAAATCCTCGTTCATCCCTGTCACCGGGAACGAATCTTTCCGCGACCGCTCCATGAGCGGTTTTTTTAATGGGCACTAGCGCCCTCCCCCGAAAGACATTACACTTCTGTGACTAAAGCGATCTTCCTGTCCGTATCGCATAACTTTTGTTCAGTGAACCAGGCCCATTCAGAAAGGACGTTCACCATTGTACCTATCCCATGCACTACTAAACTTATACGGCCCCGCAACAAGGGCTCAAAGCACATAACGAAGCGGCCGCTGCAAATTGCAGCGGCCGCTTCGTTATGTCTGGCTATCCGACCAATAGCAGTCTTTCAGCTATCTACCGCAAACGTTCGGTACAGAACCCTTTTCCCGTTAATGGGTCCAGGCGCATCCGGTACAGTGCATTTCCTTTACGATTGCTCGTGCTCTCTACCAGGGCGCCTATCAGGCCAAACATCACCGCAGCATTATCCGATCGTTTAATGCCATAACCTACTTCCTGGAAATAGAAGTCCCCGTTTCTGAATTTCATTTCCAGCAAACCGTCCGAAGTTTTCTTGAACCATTTTTTGCCATTGTACAAAGCAAAGCAATCGGCCTTCTCCAGGCTGGCGCCCTTCTTTTTGCCTTCGCCCTTTTCGTAGAAATAAGAAACATTGGTACCATCCATAGAGTATTTCTTTTCGACAAACTCGGAAGTGGCAGGAGCATTATTCAGGAATTGTTCCAGAGTATAATAAACCCCCGTTTTGGGCTCCTCCTTATATACCGGGTACTTGTCTTTCTCCGCGCCTATCTCCGCTTTAATGGCTTCAAGACTTAGTACAGGCGCGTTGTCCGGCACAGTAGCATCATTCGTTATATGATACAACCAATCTGTCATTTTCCGGGCAACCAGTCTTTTCACATTATTGGTTACATCCCAGGCATTGGTCGTTTCAAAAAAAGAATCCACATGCTCCGCCAGGCGGTATTGGCCTTCTTTCCCCAGGTAAAAATCCATACGCCCGTAAAAAGTACCCATTTCCCCTTCGATAGGCCTGTCGGCCATCGAGAAATTGTGCACCACGATCAGCAAGGTCTTATCGCCCCTGGCCGCATCCAGCCCCGCCACGCTGCGGGCAAATTGCTGCAGCATTTGTTCCAGCCCGCCGACCGGCACCTGCAGGTTTTTTTTATTAAAAGCGCCCAGGCGCAAATAGCCGATATTATCCTTGTCTTCCCGCATGTCCAGCACCTGCACCTGATTGAAGACGGTATTGGAATTGAGGCTATCGGTTACCTGGAGTTTAAAATCGTCGCGGGAATCTGCCAATACATTAAAATTAAAGGCAAAAGAAAGGAAAGCGGCCAGGAGGCCCAAACGTTTGTTCATGAGTGAATAAATAGGAGGATTAGGCTATTTAAGTACAATATATGTAAATTGCAGCTCGCAAAAATAGCAAATAATATGTCATTACCTCAGTTGCGCAATTACGCCCAGGGCCAATGGGTTGCAGGAGAAGGAACAGGAGAAACATTACACAATGCCATTACCGGCGAAGCCATATACAGCGCGAGCAGCAAAGGGCTCGATTTTGCCGGTATGATGCAATATGCCCGTACCAAAGCCGGGCCTGTCTTACGCAGGATGACCTTCCAGGAACGCGGCCGTATGCTGAAAGCACTCGCCATGTACCTGATGGAACGTAAAGAGACTTATTATACCATAAGCCGCTACACCGGCGCCACCCGGGCCGATAGCTGGGTAGATATCGAAGGCGGGATCGGCAACCTTTTTGCCAATGCCTCCCTGCGCCGCCAATTTCCCAACGAGTCTTTTTATGTAGACGGCGATCCGGCGCAGCTTTCCAAGAACGGATCCTTTATCGGGCACCACATTATGGTACCCCGCAGAGGCGTAGCCATCCATATCAATGCCTTTAACTTCCCGGTATGGGGTATGCTGGAAAAAATAGCCGTGAACCTGCTGGCAGGCGTACCGGCCATTGTAAAACCGGCAACCATCACCTCTTTCCTTACCGAAGCGGTAGTAGAAGACATCATCAGCTCCGGTATTCTTCCCGAAGGCGCGCTGCAACTGGTCTGCGGATCGGCCAGGGGTATCCTCGATTATGTAGAGAACGGCGATGTGGTTACCTTCACCGGCTCCGCTTCTACGGGCAAAATGCTGAAAGCCCATCCCCGCCTGATCGACGAAGCGGTCCCTTTCAATATGGAAGCCGACTCTCTTAACTGCTCCGTATTGGGTCTTGATGTAAAGCCCAACAGCCCCGAATTTGATATATTCATTAAAGAAGTAGCCAGGGAGATCACCACCAAGGCTGGTCAGAAGTGTACTGCCATACGCCGTATCATTGTGCCATCGCCGATGATCGAAGATGTGCAGATAGCCCTGGGCAAAAGATTGTCTACGACCCTTATCGGCGATCCATCCGTGGAAGGTGTCCGCATGGGCGCATTGGCCGGGCAGTCGCAGAAGAAGGAAGTGCTCGAAAAAATACAGGAGCTGTCCCGTTCCCAGGAAATCGTTATCGGCGACCTCAACAATTACGAGCTGCACGGGGCCGACAAAGATAAAGGGGCTTTCCTGCCTCCGGTCGTATTTTACAACGATGATCCATTTAATAAAACAGCCTGCCACGATATAGAAGCCTTTGGCCCGGTAAGCACCCTCATGCCTTACGATACCTTGGGCGAGGCCATCGAATTGTCCCAAATGGGTAAAGGTTCGCTGGTAAGCTCTATCATTACGGCCGACGATAACATTGCCAAAGAATACGTGCTCGAAGCGGCTTCCATGCACGGAAGAATATTGGTGCTGAACAGCGACTGCGCCAAAGAAAGCACCGGTCACGGTTCTCCCATGCCTCTTCTCGTACACGGCGGTCCCGGCCGGGCAGGCGGCGGCGAAGAGATGGGCGGCAAACGCGGTGTATTGCATTACATGCAACGTACTGCCATACAAGGCTCTCCTACCAGCATCTCGAAGATCACCAATGTGTACCAGCAACACGGCAAACAGAACGAGACCGAAATACATCCTTTCAAAAAACATTTTGAAGACCTGCAGGTAGGCGATACTTTAATTACCGCCAAACATACCGTTAGCGAAGCCGACATTACCAATTTTGCCAATGTAAGCGGCGATAACTTCTACGCCCATATGGACGCGACCTCCCTGGAAGGCACCATATTCGAAAGACGTGTGGCACACGGTTATTTTGTACTGTCCAAAGCAGCAGGCTTGTTCGTAGATGCCAAGAAAGGTCCGGTATTGCTCAACTACGGTATCGATGAAGCGCGCTTTACCAAACCGGTTTACCCCGGTGCTACCATTGGCGTAAAGCTCACGGTAAAACAAAAGGTAGACCAGGAGAAGAAAAGCGAAGACGATATCGCAAAAGGCATTGTTAAATGGCTGGTAGATGTGTACGACGAAACGGGAGAAACGGTAGCCATCGCCACCATCCTGACAATGGTCAAAAAGAAAAATCAAAATTAAGACACAGTAATGAACGACGGCTTATCCAAGGTCGTCGTTTTTACTTAATGTAAACAGGCAACACGAACTCTTCCGTGGTTCGTGTCCTCACGAATCACGGATCACGCATCACAAGATAACCTGGTTCATGAGGACAAGAACCAGGGGAAGCAGTGTACCACTTGTAAAGCCCGTCGGGTACGGCGATCACCCCTACCGGGTGATTTTATGTCAAATCAATAATTCATTTCACATTCCATTAAACTTTCTTTATCCGGGAGCATCAAAAAGCCATTAAAAGACAATTAAACCTGTTTTATGAGAAAGCTGAGCTTTATCCTCCTCCCTTTTTTACTGCTTACTGCTACCTTGTCCTTTGCGCAGGAAAGCGACAGCACCGACGATACCGTTTACGAAGACGAGAGCGAGTACATCGATTACAAATCACACGACATGTTCCGGCTGCTGGACACACTGGAAGGGCAGATCGGCGTTTACCTGGCTTCCACCCCTTTTATGGGCCAGCAATCTTTTGGCGGCGGGCTGGACCTGCAGGGCTGGTACACCAATAGCTTTGCAGCCGGTATCAGCCTTACCATCACCGGGAGAAAAGTAAGCCCCACTTTTGGCTACGATATCGGGCAATCTTTGCTTACCTATTACGACATCAGCCTGTTCAACGAGTTCAAAATGCTGCAACGGCACCGCTTCGAGGCAGCCTTCCGGCTGTACACCGGCGTATCCATTTTTCACCTGGCCGACAATACCATCAAAGAAAGGTACACCTGGTACGACGAGTACGGCTTTGCCTATGAAGGCGAAAGGGCTCTGCCTATAGCCAACAATGTCTTTATGCGGGTGGCTCCGGCCTTCGTGCTGCGTTACCGTGTAAGCCGCAACGTGATGATCGAAGGCAGCGCAGCCTATAACTTTTTTGTCGGCGGCCCTAAATTTGGCCAGCTCAACGATTTCAACAATTACCAGTTGCAGTTGGGGATCAAGGCCAACCTCAGGTAACCGGAATAACCCATCATAAACTCCGCCGCTCCTTTTACCGGGGCGGCTTTTTTAGGACCCGGTCTCCCGCAGAAACCCATTTTTTGTTAGCTTTGCAGCTATTTTTCGCTAAAACATTTATCCGGAATAAACTTTGAAAGCCGTTATCTACTATATCACCCTTCCCTTTATTTACCTGCTTTCGCTATTACCATTTCCGATACTGTACCTGCTTTCCGATTTCTTTTATTTTGTCTTATTCCGGTTGGTGGGTTACCGGAAGCAACTGGTATTGCAAAACCTCCGCAATTCCTTCCCCGAACGGTCGGAAGCGGAGCTCAGGCTCATTTGTAAAAAATTCTACAAGCATCTCTGCGACCTGTTCCTGGAAACCTTCAAGACCCTGACCATCAGCAAAAGCACGATGCTGAAACATTGCTATTTCGATCCCGGCGCTAAAGTGTTGCTGAACGGCCTGGCGGCAGAAGGCAAAAGCGTGATCCTCGTTATGGGACACCAGGGCAACTGGGAATGGGCCGGTAATACCTTCAGCGCCGAGATCCATTCGCAATTGTATGTGATCTATCATCCCCTGGCCAACAAATACCTGGATGGCCTGATGTATAAGATGCGCACCCGCTTCAAAACCCGGCTGATCGCCATGCGCGATACCTTCAAGGAAATGGTGGCCAAAAGATCGGAAGTAAATACCACCGCTTTTATCGCCGACCAGACGCCCAGCCCTTCCAATGCCCATTGGATGACCTTCCTCAACCAGGATACTCCCGTGTTCCTGGGCACCGAACGCATTGCCCGTAAGCTCAACTATCCTATCGTATACGCTTTTGTCAAAAAAATAAAAAGAGGCCGGTACGAGATACATGCGGAAATGCTGGTGGACAACCCGGCAGCCACTTCGGACGGGGAAATAACAGAATTACATACCCGCCGCCTGGAAAAAGATATTATCGCCCAACCCGAAACCTGGCTATGGTCGCACCGCCGGTGGAAACACAAGAGGCAATAAATCCGGCATAGGGGAGTTAATTATGATGGTTGTCTTATAAAAAAGAACCATCTTTACCATAAATTATTAAAAAGCACATGTTAGCAGAAGCACCGGGTATTGTGGGGCAGCCGATACGTAAAGGAAAAGAGCTGATTCTGGCCACAAAGGCCTTTGTCAAGGAAGACAGGAAGAAAAGCTGGTGGTCTATGCTTTCTACATTAGCGCTGCTACTCGGCGCCATGACGGTGGCTTTTACCGCACCCTGGCTGGGCGTTAAAATTGCAGCCGGCATACTCCAGGCCTTGTTCATTGTCCGTTTCTTCGTTATTTACCACGACTACCTGCACCATACCATTCTGCAAAAATCGGCATTGGCCAATGCCATCATGACCATATTCGGCATTTATATCCTCGCCCCTAAAAGTATCTGGAAACGCTCCCACGATTACCACCACAACCATAATTCCAAGCTCTTCAGCGCCAGTATCGGATCTTATCCCGTAGCTACGCGTAAGAAATTTGAAAGTATGAGCAAGGCAGAACGCAGGGAATACCTCATTATCCGCCATCCCATCACCATCCTGCTGGGTTATTTGTCCATGTTCATGTTCGGCATGTGCATCAACTCGCTGCTCAGCAGTCCCCGCAGGCATCTCGATTCTTTACTGTCGTTGATACTCCATGCCGCATTCATCACGCTTACCATCGTGTTCCTGGGCTGGCAGGCCTGGCTGGCTGGCATTATGATCCCCTTCTTTATTTCCACCGCCATAGGCGCCTACCTGTTTTATGCCCAGCATAATTTTCCCGGTGTAGTATTCCAGGCCAACGAAGACTGGGCTTACGAAACTGCGGCTCTTAAATCGTCAAGCTATATGAAGACCAACGCCTTCTGGGCATGGGTTACCGCCAATATAGGCTACCATCATATCCATCACCTCAATTCCCGCATTCCTTTTTACCGCCTGCCAGAAGTCATGCAGCAACTTCCCGAGTTACAACACCCAACCATTACCACCCTATCGGTTAAAGACATCCGTGCCTGCCTGCGCCTCAAGATATGGGACCCCGAGCTGCAGCAAATGGTACCCTTGCCTTAACCGGGCATTATATTTGCTTTTTGGATTACCGGTAGCAACGGCAGGAAATACCACATAACGAATTTCAATTCTATTGTTTGCCATCCGATCCGTATTTTTGGATAAATACTCCCGGAATGAAATTCAGGCTTTTGCTGATTCTTAGTTTGTATTGTGCCGTTCCTTTATGGGCACAAAAAAATGATACCGAAGCGCTCAGGGATCACCGGCGGCAATACATCGCCGATCTTTTTCCCATCATCAAAAAGGATACCGCCTATATTACCTTTTTCCCCGCCAACCCGAAGATGATCGTAGAAGCCGAGGTACAGCTATTGCCGGGAGAAAAGCCGTTTAAAATGGTGACCTCCTCGGGCAAATCCAAAGAAGCCCAGAAGTATGCCCTCCTCCGCTTTATCCTCGACGGTAAAAAATACCAATTGTACACCTACCAGTTATTACAACTCAAGGAAAAAGCCGAAACGGCCAATGAGCTATTCCTGCCTTTCGTAGACCTTACCTGCGGCAAAGAAAGCTATGGCGGCGGACGCTATATAGACCTGCAGCTTACCGACATCCGCAACGGCAAAGTGAAGATTGACTTCAACAAAGCATACAACCCTTATTGCGCTTTTACTACCGGCTACAATTGCCCGGTACCGTCCAGGGAAAACGCATTGCCGGTAGCCATAAAGGCCGGTGAAAAATACCGCAAAGACAAATTCAAGCATTAACCTGCCGCCTGCAATACCAGGGACAGCAGGCTTAAGATCATTTAAATTTTCAAATTGACATACATGCATAACCCCCTCTTACAACCTTTCCAAACACCTTTTGAAAGCGTTCCTTTTAACGAGATCAAACAAGAAGATTTTCAGCCGGCCATCATGCAGGCTATAGAAAATGCCAAAGAAGAAATAAATCATATCGTTCACAACCCGGAAGCACCCGGTTTTGAAAATACTATCGTTGCCCTGGAAGGCGCCGGCAAACAACTGAACCGGATCACAGAAGCTTTCTTTAACCTTACCTCTGCCGAAACCAACGATTACCTGGAAAAAGTACAGGAAGAAGTGTCGCCCCTATTGGCCGAATACGGTAACGACATTACCCTCAACGAAGGTTTGTTCCAAAGGGTAAAAGCCGTTTTTGACCAGGTTACAGAAAAAGAATTATCAAAAGAAGATTTCCGTCTGCTGGATAAAACCTATAAAAGCTTTGCCCGCAACGGCGCTTTACTGTCGGAAGCCGATAAAGAAACGCTCCGGTCCATCGACAAGGAGCTAGCCGCGCTTAAAGTAAAATTTTCGCAGAACGTGCTTCAGGAAACCAATGCCTATTTCCTCCACCTTACCGACGAGAAGGATATAGAAGGCCTGCCTGCATCTATCCGTACACAAGCCAGGCAGGAAGCGGAGCAAAGGACACTCGAAGGCTGGGTAATCACCTTACAGTATCCCAGCCTTGTACCCTTCCTTACTTATGCTGCCAACAGGGAAAGACGCAGGGAGCTGCACCTCGCCAATGGCCGGAAAGCCTTTAAGGACAACGAGTATAACAATGAAGAAAACATCCGCAGGATCGTAACTTTACGGGACCAGCGCGCCCGGCTCCTGGGCTTCGATTCCCATGCCGCCTTTATCCTGCAGGAACGTATGGCCGCCAACCCCGGCAATGTGTTTGATTTCCTCAACGACCTGCTGCATAAGGCCAGGCCCTTTGCAGGTAAAGATGTGGAAGCCTTGCAACCCCTGGCGGCAAAAGACAACATCGATACCCTGATGGCTTACGATCATGCTTATTATGCCGAAAAGTTACGGGAAGAAAAATATGATTTTTCGGAAGAAGAGATGAAGCCTTATTTTCCCCTGGAACAGGTACTCCAGGCCGCTTTTGATGCTGCAGGCAAACTGTATGGACTAAGCTTTGCCATACGCCACGACATTCCCAAATACCAGGAAGAGGTAACCGTGTACGAAGTCTTTGAAAACGGCCGTCATAAAGCATTGCTCTATACCGACTGGCATCCGCGCGAAGGCAAGCGTGCCGGGGCCTGGATGACCTCGTTCAAAGGACAGTATAAGACCGGTGGCGCCGATCACCGGCCGCATATCTCCATCGTATGCAACTTTTCCCGTCCTACGAACGATACGCCATCCCTGCTTACCTTCAACGAGGTAACCACCCTTTTCCATGAATTCGGACATGCCCTGCACGGTATGCTGGCCGATACTACCTATGAAAGCCTGAGCGGCACCAATGTGTACTGGGATTTCGTAGAGCTGCCGTCGCAATTCATGGAAAACTATTGTTACCAGAAAGAGTTCCTCGCCACCTTTGCCCGGCATTATAAAACCGGGGAACCCCTGCCCGGCGATAAGATCGATAAGATCGTAGCCTCAGCCAATTTTATGGAAGGTTATCAGACCATGCGGCAGCTTTCTTTCGGCCTGCTCGACATGGCTTACCATACCGGCAAGCTGGGCACCGGCGAAAGCATCGAGACCTTTGAAAAGCAGACCACGCAGGAAACGCAACTGTACCCAAGCATAGCGCATACCGCGCAAAGCCCATCCTTTTCACACATTTTCCCCGGCGGCTACTCTTCGGGATACTACAGCTACAAATGGTCGGAAGTGCTGGACGCCGATGCCTTTGCCTATTTCAAGGAGACCGGCATCTTCAATCCGGAAACGGCAGCCAAATTCAAGACCCTGCTGAGCAAAGGCGGCACCGAAGATCCTATGGCCTTGTACACCGCCTTCCGTGGCCGGAAACCTTCTGTAGATGCCTTACTGGAAAGAGCTGGGTTGAAATAACAATACCTTCTTTATAAAAAAGACAATGCCGTGCTGCATCTGCAGCACGGCATTGCTTATTAAGGAGCAGGCTAGCCTTTATCAACCAGACAAACGACCAAACGTTTTACCTCATAGGACAGAATAGTGCAATAATTCAGACAATTGCTTACTTTAGGCTTTTAAAAGAAAGCCTTTCATGAAAAAGAATAAGTATGTCCTCCTTCCCCTACTGGCCCTGATCCTGTGGCGCTGCGGCAAAGACAGCGATCCAGCTCCCGAAGGATGTACTGTGGTCGAGCAGGACATACCTTCCGGAGACAGCGCCCAGCTCTTTGTCCCCAATGCCTTCAGCCCCAATGGTGATGGGTTGAACGATCGCCTGGGCGCCCTTACCAAGGACATTGCTTCCCTCAGCTTTATCGTTTATGATTCCAAGAACAATATTGTTTTCAGCACTACCCAGTTGCAGCAATACTGGCAGGCGCCCACGCCCGACGAGCTCACCATCTATCATTACAGTGTACAAGCAACCACCAAAGCAGGCAATCCAGTAGCACGCTGCGGCACGGTGTATGCCCTGAGCTGTGTCCCTATGTACGTATCCCGTACCAATCTTATTTTTGCGGACCAGTACGACCCTAATATGCCGGGCGGTTATCTTAAAGGTACTTCGTTAGAGATGCTTCCGGATTGCAATTAATAGGGAATGGGAAACGGAAGACAACATCTATTACTGTTGGCTTTTGCTTTGTATTTGATTACAAATCCGGTATATGCATCCAGTCAAAATCAACTTTTCAAATGAGGCCCAGGAACTAATTGCATTGGCAAGACTGGAAGCTATTGACCTGGGGTATGACTATGTTTCGGGAAACCATTTCTTAATAGCAGACTGCCAGCTCAACAAACATCCATCGATAAAACAATTTGCCTTTGCGGACAATATGGCCTTTAGTGCCTACTATAAAACACAAAGGATTCAAGACCCTTCTGTTTTTAAAGCATTAGACAGGAGCTCCTTGCCCATAACCAAGGTAGCGGAGGCTATGATCAAGACTGCTGCTGCGGAAGCCAAACTTTATGGGAGCCGGTGTGTGGAAAGACATCACCTCTTCTTGGCATCCTGCAGGAACAAGGATAAGTTATTCGTTGACAACCAGGATAGAGGTTTAGATATTTATCCCAGGCTCCTGGCCTATTATAGAGGCTGTGGCCTGCTCCTGGAGGCGAGGAAAAGTGTTCCACTTATCGAAAGGATAAAAAATGTTTTTAAATAATTGAAGGTAATCCAGGGCGCTACTTGTGTGCTTCCGTTCCAACAGCACCCCAAAGAAGGGAAGCATCTGATCTCAGACTTTACTTACATGTTCCGTTGTTTGCGCTTGCTATAGGCTGCTTCCAGCGCTTTCCATTGTTTATCGCTCAGGGTACAGGCGTAAAAGGTATCCGGATATTCCGGGGCAAGATAGATCCGTAGCGCTACCGGCCAGCCGCGCCGGTAGCCCAGCCAATTGGTAGCGATGCCGGTATTACCATCACACACGACTTCTATATTGCTGATCTTGTCGAGATCAATTTGTTTCCTATACCAGAAACATTGGTGGTTCCGGATGATAAGCCGACTGTCCGTTAACTGGAAATAATACATCCAGGTAGCGCTTGCCAAAAAGAAAACGACCAGCACCAATAACTCTGCCAGCAGATTGGTAATATCACCCGCAACGATAAGTTGTACGGCAACATATCCTGCCAACACAAGAACGATACCCCACATAAACCATACCCTGAAAGTATAAAAAGGGTTTCCCTTAAAATCTGCTATAGAGTTCATGTCATTCATGCTATATTATTCTTCCCTTGTTTTTAGTCGTATTATAAAAACCGGAACATGCCATTTGTTCCACACGTGGGAACCTTACCAGAATACCTTCAAAATACAAAACACAGCGCACTTTACATCCAATGCACCTGGAATACTCCCTAAAAATTATACTATCTTCATTGCCTATGAAAATGCTTTTTCTTTTGTTGCTGCTACTCCCCGGGTACTTTTGCGCAGCGCAAAACAAGGTACAGGAAACCACGCATCTTACCGACTCCATCTTCTGGCGCCCGGATTACAAGCTCCAGGCCCGGGATTACAAAGGCACTCCCGAACCAGGGTCCCGGTTCGGGGCCGTCAGCATTTTTCCTATTATCTGCCATTACGAAACAGATAGTATCACACAGCAGTTACGGTTCCGGGTATATAGCTTTTTTGATATAAAAGCATCCTGGATCAAAGCGGAGAACCGGAACGACAAGGACCTGCTGGAACATGAACAGGTACATTTCGATATCGTGGAGATTTATGTCAGGATCATAAAACAGCGCATCCGGGAATACCAGAGGCAAGGCAAAAAGAAAGAAGAAGATTATGTATCATTGATCAATGCCCTGCTGGATGAGGAGGAACAAGCCCAACAACATTACGACGAAGAAACCGATCTATCAAGAAACGAAGCCCAGCAAAAGCGGTGGGCCGGGAAGGTAAAAGCTTTGCTGCGCCAAAAAGATATCCGGCAATTTAAATAAAGATATGGCCTGCAGCTTTCTACTGCCTGTAACTTAATCCAGGCGCTTTATGTCCAGTATGGTGACGGCCGGTGTAAACTGCTGCTCATGTGCCGGCTGCTTGTAGATTTCCCGCACAATTTCCATACCCGATACTACCTTTCCAAATACAGCATAACCTGCCCCATCGGGATTGTTCTCACCGCCATAATCGAAGCCCGGCTCTTCCTTAAGAAGGATAAAGAATTCGGAGCTGGCTGTTCCCGGCGTATTACGTGCCATCGATAAGGCGCCTTCGACATGATGCAACCCCGTTTGGTTGGTAGGCTCATGCGGTATAAGGGGCAGACTTTGCTCCAGAGCTTGCTTGGTTTCCCAAAGCCCGCCTTGTACCAGGTGACTATGCGGTGCGCCGGTAACCTGGTTATCATTTCTTAGTACGCGATAGAACGAAGTGTTGCGGTAATAGCCCGAATCGACGACACGCAGGAAAGCCGCTACAGTTGCCGGGGCTTTTTCGGGGTACAGTTCTGCCTCGATATCGCCGAACTTGGTTTCGATGAGCACCCGTGTCCCGGTATGTGCCTTCCCCCTGCCACAGCCCGGAAGCGCCCAGCAAAGGAGCATATAAAGCATACAGGAAATGATACCTCTATAACGGGAAATAGAATGCCAGCTTTTCATGCCGCAAAGGTATTGCTTTTGTAGCGTTGGGTAAATCGGGCACTAATTAAGCTTTGCTTCCATTGAGAACAGAGCAGCGCAGCAATGTGTGCTGTGCCGCTCTGTTAGGTTCTGATCAGAGAGATATTTAAAAAAGAGAACAGCCAATCAACAATAGATAGCCACTACTTGTCTCATGAATTATTCACGACATACTCCTAACATTAAGGCTTACGAGGTAACCAGGCCATCATCGTACATTAAAAATGACAGACATGAAGAAAAATACAATACGGACGGATTGGTAAAGAAAAAGCCGGGTTTTATGAAAAAGCGGTTCAGGAATTAAAACGGAATCTTGAATTTCACCTAAAGAGCACGTTATGCAAAACGATTGCTAATAGCATTTTGCATTGATCGCGGCAATACAACCGCTACCGAGCTTAGTACATAAAAACAGCAATGTAAGATACCAGATGGCTCACGCTCATGCCTATTGAGCGTATCCGTATATAACAGCCGATCAGAAAGGCTTACTATTCCATTACCCTTTAAAATCTCTTTTATGAAAAAAAGGAAAATTCAAAAACTAAGATTAGGAAAAGAAACGATTACACACCTGGATCAGCCTATGACCGGCCAGGTTCTTGGTGGCCGTGCGGCTAACATGGACCAGGGACTCGCTACTTTCCCTACCTGGGACGGGAATTGTACCCAGGGCTGTACCGACGGATGCTCCCCATTGCAGACCAAGTGGAACTGCTCTGCAGCAGATTGTACCTACAATTGCACCGATAGAGTTCCATTCTGTAGGCCGTAATTGTTAACAGAATACAGCGAAGCTGCTAAAAGAATGCCTGTAACCAGGACAGAACAGCACGGATGTTCCGTGCGTCACAGATAAGGAAAGGGACTTCAGTAAAGTCTCTTTCCTTTCTTTAATACCAGCGTTTACCCGATGTATGAAGATATATTAGAAGAGATTGCGACCGAGCTGATCAACAGCAAAGAACTGTACCGGAGTAATTATGGTTTGCTTTCCGGGCTGACCGGAAGCGCCCTATTCTTCCAGGAATATGGCAAGCTCAGGAAAGATCACGCGATCCATGCGGAGGACTTCGTAGAAGAGGCTTTTTTGTCCATAGCCAACAATAAACCTTATGCGCCCTATTGTGCAGGCATTTCAGGCGCATGTACCGGCATCGACTTCCTATACCGGCATCAATATGAAGAGGATGAAATGCCGTTTGACTTTGTGGACACCGAGATCGATGATTATCTATACCGGGCTTATACGGAAGCACTCCAAAAGGGGAACCTTGATTTCCTGCATGGCGCCGTAGGCATGGGCTTTTATTATCTTGAAAGGATAAAATCAGGACAGGTCTCCTTCAGGGCGCAGACCGACCTGCTGTTGCATTACCTGCGTGAACATGCAATAAGGGAAGGGAAGAGGATCAAATGGCGCCAGGGAGAAGAGGATAAGGGCTTTAATATTTCTTTATCCCATGGTATGTCCAGCATTGTTGTCCTGCTCAGCAGGCTCCTGGAAAATGGGGGCAGCGACGAGGTTGATATTAAAGAGCTGCTGCAGGGTGCCGTTCATTATATACTGGACCAGGAGATCGATGCGTCGCAATATGGTTCCCTGTTCCCCTATGCTTCAAAGGAGAACGGGGATATTAAGATGAGCCGTTTGGCCTGGTGCTATGGCGACCTCGGCATCGGTATCGGCTTGCTCAGTGCGGCAAAGGCATTGGCAGATCCCTCGCTGGAGCATAAAGCTTTATCCATTTTCGATTTCTGTGCCTACCGGCGCGACCTTGTTGAAAATATGGTTTCCGATACCAGCATCTGCCATGGCACTTCGGGCATTGCTATTATTTATAATGATCTGTACCAGAAAACGGGCAATGAACAATACCGGGAAACAGCACAGTATTGGCTCGAACAAACGGTAAAGCTTTACCGGGAAAAGAAGATCTTTTACCTGACAGACCAGGATCAATACGACAGCCAAAGGATGAGCTTACTGGAAGGCAAAGCCGGTGTGGGTTTGGCGTTGCTAAACGTTCATTTCAACATCTCGTCCGACTGGCCGGGATTTTTATTACTATAGTATATGAGCGATCACTATAAACCATTTGAAACATTTCTTTTAAGATCGCCGGCGCTGCCATTCGATCACCGGGAGCTGATCGAGCCTGATTTTTTTCACAATCCCTTTTTCAAAGAAGCCATATACATTGCTTCCAGCGAGCTTTTGGACGAAATGGAGAAATATAGGAAAGGTGATATCATCAGCGAGAAAGACAAAGGCAAAATAAATGATACTTTATATAAATACTGGAAAAGAATAAGGACCCGGACCACACCCTATGGCCTGTTCTCCAGTATAAGCACAGGCACGATCGGGGCCGGAGCTACTCAGGTCTTGTTTGGTGAGGGGTTACGGAAAAATGCCCGCCTGGACATGGAAGTGCTCTGCTCCCTGATACATAGCCTCGAGCACGATAATGTCATCGGGCAGGAGATCCTGTATTTCCCCAACGATACCTTATACAAGGTCCTGGACCGGATACGTTATTTCGAAAAGGATTTTGCCCAGAACAGGTTTTTCAGGTATGCTATCGCTTCTGTCATGCACGCTTCCTACCTGAAAAAGATCTTACGGTATTGTGCTAAAGGCCGCACGATCGGGGAACTGACTTTATACATCAGGAAGATAGAAAAGGATATATCCCCGGAAGAAGCAACAGCATTTATCCGGGAGCTTATCGGGGTCAACCTGCTGATCAGCGAGCTAAATCCCTGCCTCACCGGAACGGACATTCTGGATAAAACGATCGGAGTATTAGAAAGCCGGCACACAAAGTCGCCTACGCTGCATACCTTAAGGGAGATCCGTAAAACGCTGGATGAGATCAACAACGAGCAGGATAGCCGGGACAGCTATCAACATATCATCAGGCACCTGGATGCGCTGCATATTACTTATAGCAAAAAGAATGTTTTTCAGATAGATTTATACCGGGAGACGGAAAAAGCCGTATTGAGTGAGGAAACCGTTCAGGATATACTATCTGCCATATTGTTTGTGACCCGGCTTGCACCGGTGAAGCGGAAAAGCGAAGCCCTGGAAACGTTCAAAAAAGTCTTCTCTGAAAAGTATGAAGAGCGGGAACTTGATCTGCTCTTCGTTACCGATGCCGATACGGGCATAGGCTACCCGGTAAGTTACAGCGGCGGACCATATACCAATGATCTGATCAAGGGGCTGAGCCTTCCCAAAAGCAAGCAGACAGAGAGCCGTATAAGCTGGAATCCATTCCAGGAACTGTTGTTGAAGAAGATCATGGAGGCTTCCAGGGATAATATGCCTGAAATTGTATTGAGCGATGAAGATCTTGTGCCTGGTGCGCCTGCCCGGCTGTACCCTACTTTCTATGCCAACTTTGAGATCGTCGGTAATGATGGGGATCGTCCTATGCTAAAGCTTAATACTTTCGGCGATCATTCCGGGGCCAACCTGATGGCCCGGTTCTCCCATACACATGCTGCTATTGAAAAGAGCGTCAGGAGCATTACCCAAAAAGAACAGGAATCAGAACCAAGACCCATCCTGGAAATCGTGCACCTCACCAACCCACGTATCGGGAATGTCGTGATCAGGCCGCAGATGAGAAACTATGAGCTGACCATTTTATCTTGTTCCGGATTGCCGGAAGCACAAAAAATTCCTGTTTCCGACCTGACCATATCCGTAAGGAATGGCGCCGTTATATTGAAGTCCAGGAAATTAAACAGGGAGGTAAAAGCCGTGCACACCAATGCTTTCAACCATAGCCTGTCCACGATACCTGTCTTTAACCTGCTCTGCGATCTGCAGTACGACAATGAATATATCGAAGGCGCAGCGCTTCGTCCCCATATCGCGCTCCCATTTGTTCCCCGGATAAAATATAAGAACGTGATCCTGTCGCCGGCTACCTGGTATTTTACCCGTCAAGAGCTGGAGTATTACTTCAAAGACCAGGACCAGGGACTATCGGAACAAGCCGACCGCTGGCGGAAAAAGTACGGCATCCCCCGGCATGTGTTATTGGCGGAGGGAGATAATGAGCTATTCTTTGACCTGGAAGAAGGCAGGAACATAAGCTCCCTGTCTGCTCTTATCCGGAAAAATAATACGATGACCTTCAAAGAATTTTTGTTTGATGATCAATGCGGCATTGTGAAGGATAGCGAGGGTAAAATGTACAGGAATGAATTCAGCATTGCCTATTATAAAGCATAAAGCAAAGAAAAAATGGTTGAGCAATATATGCCGGGCTCGGAATGGCTCTACTTAAAATTTTATGTAAGCCGGTCATTGGCAGATAAAATATTGATCCATGAGCTGTACAGCACCCTAAAGCAACTCAAGCGAAAGGGTTACCTGTCGGGCTTCTTTTTCATACGCTACACAGACCCTTATTATCATCTGCGTCTGAGGATACGGCTGACGGATACGGATCATTACAGTCCTGTGCTGAGCGCCATTCATGAGAAGCTGCAAAAGTATACGGAAAGCGGGCTCGTCTGGAAAATACAGCTGGACACTTATTACAGAGAGATAGAAAGGTATAATATACACCTGATGGAGACCACCGAGTCGCTATTCCAGGTAGATAGCCGCTATACCATCGAAATGTTGCAACTGATTGCTCGCTACGGCAATGAAGATCATAAATGGAAAATCGGCCTGAAAAGCATCGATGCCTATCTCCATCTCTTTGACTCAGGTGTAGCAGCCAGGATGGCGCTGATCAAAAGCATGAGTGACGCATTCCGGCAGGAATACCGCTTTAATCCCAAAAACATGCGGGTATTAAATGATTTTTATAGAAACAAAAGGAAGATCGTTGAAAACATCCTTCAAGGTACCGACGAAGACCCGCTGATGCAGCAGTTGTTTATCCTGCTCAGGAAAAGGGATAAGCAATTGTCTGGTATCGCGCGTACGATCAAAGCATTATGCAGCAAGCATGGGCTTGATCACAAAGACTATGTAGGAAGCTATATCCATATGCATATAAACCGGCTGATCCCGGCCAGTAACAGGCTCCATGAACTTTTGCTGTATGATTATGTCAGGAGGCTTTATGAAGGTACGCTGGCCAGAGACATCCATGCGTCCAGGCCAGCAAGCCCTGTGCTTGTCCCCGCAGCGTTCCTTGCGGGAGACGCTGCGGGAACTGAAAAGGGGTATAAAGAATAGATTTCTTTATATGGTTATCCTCCTTGTTTACATTTGTAAATAAGGAATGCAGCTTTATCCAGTACTGACATTTCAGCTTCAATCCACAAGTTTGATACATTACCTACATCAGCAATATTATTCCTTAATGAATTTGAAATACTGATTTTCGTTTCCAATGTTGACTTGCAGAATATAAATGCCTTTCGGTAATCGGGACACGTCCATGCTCTCGGTGTTTGCTCCTGAACGGATATTAGCGGATTGTTTAAAAACAGTTTTACCCATAATATCTTTCACCTCCATTAAAATTTGCTGCTTGTTTCCACCGTACTGAAAGTCAAAAACCAACTTATCCGTAACCGGATTCGGATAAATTTTCCATGTATTCAGATTCTGGATTTCGCTAACAGATGTAGGATTATCGCCCGACTTATAAGTGAACGAATATATCGCATTCGAATCACAGAGAATATTATCAGCAGTTACTAGGTGAACCTTGTCGAGAAAATGACCTGAATTACTAAAATAAACAACCACGTTCACATCTACGCTTTCTCCTGCGGCAAGCGTATCTAAAGTATATACGGCCACATTACCATTTTGAGTTAAATTACCTTTGGATGCATAGCCACCCGTATTATACAACACACCATTACTGAAGGTATCAGTCATTACAATTCCTCTTCCGGTAACCGTGCCTGGATTCGTGATATGCCAGTTCAATGTGGCCTGTGTGTGTACGTAATAAAATGTATCATTTGCAGACAGATCTACACTTATATGGAAACATGCGGTATCGCGGACATCAAAATTAGAAACCAGGGTATTATTTCCCAATCCGCAATCAAATGTATTGGTAACGGACGTTAATGTATTCGGGAAAATACCGATCTGCGTGAAAGCTATGGTAAGATAAGCAGTATCGGCTTGCCCTGATGTAAGACTATCTACTGTCCATACAAAAGTACCATTTGTAGTATTGATAGAACCGTTGGCAGCAGTGCTTCCCAGGATATTAAACGTATTGCTTAAAGTATCTGTTGTTATAACATTATGGGCTGTAAGCGCCCCGTTGTTTTTAACGATGACTTTAATAGTGGCGGTATCATTTATATAGGTTTTTACCGGACTTTGCAACATCTGTACAGAAACATCGGTGCCCGGTTCTACTAAACAAGATTCGAACAGAACCACCCTGGCCTGGCTAAATACATAATCCTGATTAATGATAACCCCCATGCCACGCTCACCGTAACGAATAATATCCAAAACTTCCGCTAACTGAAAGTCAGCCGGAATGGCCGGTATATCCGTTTCATCTATGAAAGTTTGCGTTTGCAAATTATAGCGTCTTATTAAAAGATCGTTGCCCGATGCACTTCCAGTAAATTCGGGAGCGGCAAAGTAAATATGATTATGAGCCGCATCAGGTGCAACAGCGCTTCCCATTCCAAGCCCGGAAAAGGTACCCGCAAAGGCCGGTACGCTTCCTGTCGGGTCTGTTATCTTCCCGGCATCAGAATATACCAGGTTGTTTTCAAGTTTAATGCGCGTCCCCATATACATGTTGTGCGTAGTACTCACAAACGTCATACCAGCCACTGTATCTGCCTTCATAACGACGAACTGACCATCCGAACTTTCATTTTGATATCCATAAACCAATGTGGTGTCATTAGCAGATTGAATAACATTACATGAAGCCTGAGTATTGGTAATTTGCCCGGGCAATAAAGTAGTGCCTTTATAAGCTACCACATTTGCAAAACTGGGAGAGATTCCCGGGTTCTTTCTTACAACAATAACCATATCCGGCGATTGATAAGAAGTTGCAAGATCACCTGCAATCATAGCACCGAAGGTACTGGTACCTAAATTTATGCTTCTGTCTACCGTAAATGTGCTAAGGTTGACACGCTTTACCAGGGAAACACCATCGCAGCCAACATATACATAGTTGGTGTCTTTAGTAAGCGCCATTACATTAGGATTACTACCGATAAAAACGCTGTTTTCTATCGCTCCCGTATGAGGGTTGATTTGCACCAATCTATTACCTTGAGCGGTGTCCAGACTATTAACCGTGGCATAGATCTTATCTCTCTTGCCATCGTACCTGATAGCCTTTGCAATAAGTGGAATAGAAATAAATGGGATCTGCGCAACAGCACGTTGCATAAAACAAGACATCAAAGCAACACATACGCCAAGCCTGAGAAGTTTGATTTTCATAGTAATTAAGGTGTTTGAAGACGTAAAAATAGGATACATAATTTACAAAAAAATCGCTTAACATCTTTTTCAGGTAAGTCAATCGAAAAAAGATGTGGTATTGTAAGCTCACCTTGACTGTTTAATAAATAAAGAGCCTAAGGAGGCTACCACTTTGGGTACACGGTTATCTCCTGTCTTCAAGCATTCAGCCAAAGCATATACGATCCAAATCAATTGAAGCAAAGTAAAATTAGCTACTTAAAACTGAATCTTAAAAATGATGCCATTTAGGTTTGGGTGCCATTGCCTATATTCTATGATCTCACTTATTTTTTTACATTTCTGCTTTATTTTTATCAACTGACATAAAACGAAACAACCAATCATTATTGACTGGCTGTTTCATTCTTAATCTATCTTCTTTCGCGTTTTGGAGTATCAAATTCCTGGCTTTGCTGTGCTGCTAAGATTTGGCATTTAAAGTTTTGAGCCTCCGTTTTGAGAATGATTACTTGTGAAACCACATCTGCAACATTACCAACTTATGTCTGTTTCTTATCTCAACACCAAATCAGAGACGTTACCACAAGTTTTTTGATACATTACCAACACTACTTACCTCAAATAATTTTGCCATTTATTGCTATCAGAATAATAGAATTTAGACTCTTCAAATGATATTCCTATCCAGACCATGAAATGAACGCTATCCAATTTCTCATATTTAAATTGAGACTCCGTGTTCTCATTTTCAATAATTCCAACCTGTGCAATCGAATCAGGAAGCCGATTGTTTTTCTTTCGGAAATCTTCTACTTTTTCAACAATTTCATGACCTATTTTCAGGCCTCCTTTTTCTTTTGCATTACGCAGATAAAAAAACCAGTATCCAAATGCAATAAGAAAAATAACAAGTGTACCACAAAAAAATCTTTTAAACTTCATACTAAGGGCTTATTTCGTAAATATAGGTTTGTATCTATGATTGACTAAAATAGGCATCTCAGGTTTCATCAATAGATTTGATGCATTACCCACCTTTTTATCTATCTGGGAAGCCGTCTTCTTCATTAATTAGTGTGCCTCTTTGGTCGTAAGTCTGATTGTATATCTCTTTCCCTCTAGAGATTTGTATCAGGTTAGATTTACTGAAACCGTATTCAAAATCAGTTACACTGCTACCATTGTGAATTTCGCGCGTTGGATAGAATCTTCTGTCAAAATAATAACTCATTGCATCTACCACTTTACGGCTGCTTTCCTTTCTAAAACCATTTTTCTCACAGCATTCTGAAAGGTTTTTTTCAAATTTCCTGCTGCTGATCCTTTTAAGCTCTGCTGTGTCGACCAGATAATTCTTAAATAGATCAAGCCTGGCCTGGGTAATATTCAAGGTATCGCATAAAAAGACCTTACCTACCGAGAAATATAATTGATCTTTAGTTTCAAACTTCTTCCCGTAAAGTGTATAATACGCCGCTTTAATACCGATGTATACTGGCCGTGGGTTCTTCCCATCAACTACCAGGATTAAGCTTAAAGGAACATCTTCCTCATAGTCTGTAATGTGTTCGAAGACAGAAATGACATATTCAAATCTGCTGTTGAAGTTCTTATTTGTCGCTAACTGCCCCCAACTATTTGCGGGTAGTATTATCGACAAAAATAAAAGTGCCTTTAAAATTAGTTTTTTCATTTTACAGTTCCTTCTAGTCTAAACTTATCTAAAATAACGATTTGAAAGAAAAATTGCAAGTGACGTAAGGAGCACTACCCAATCAACAAGTTTGATACATTACCTTATCTATAAATCAATTATCTTAAGCTTCGTCAACTTCTTTTCCTTTCCCGGAGTAAAAAAACATTGCATGCCGACATTCTTCAACGGGTAGTAAAATACAAGTATCAATTGACCGTCCTTTATTACCTCTCTGCTAAAGAAGAGCATATCGGCTTTAGGTTTTCCTGCAAATTCGCTCGTAACAACGACATTCCTGCCATTGTAAACACCATTACATTTGCTTGAAAAATAAGAAGTTGTATCTACTATATAGAAATCATTATTGAGACTGTCGGAATAGTGAGTGCATTTTCTAAACAAGCTTTCTGATACGGTTTTACTGATTAGCTCGCAATTCTCTGCATTGCTGCTATCATTGCTTTTCAAAATAGCGCAAGAAGCTATTGCAAATGGCAGAAGCTTTAAAAATAAAAGGTTCATCGCTACAATTTTTAAGTTATCTTATATTAACGCTTGAACTTTGTCTCCTGGGACTTCTCGGCGTACTTTCCGTACTTGACGGTGTTGTTGGCAAGGTCTTTTTACCTTCTTCGCTTTCTTTTGCGTGGTCAATAATTTTCTCTACCGCTCCTGGCTCATAATAGTCAACCTGAGCTGCCCCTATTGATTACAAAATTATCCCAGCCCCAAACATCATTTACAAATCGAGCACCGATTTCATTTACATCGGGATTAATATTGTTGACGCTATTACGAACAGGAGTGTCATCTCCGGCCGTATTTGATGTATAGTTGATAATCTGGTCTAGATAATCTAACCTATGGGCAAGTCGTGAGTCAGCGTAATATAAAATCTCATATCGGTTCGTTTTATGAATAGTTTCATCGATCAGGTAACGATAATTAATCAGTTTATATGTGTAGATACGCTTGGTTGGGCTTGATTTATTATGACCTTCAGCCTGATTTCGGGGATCAAGTAATAATTTACTTATTTGGTATACTATCGTTTCCAACTCTTACAAAAAGTCCATTATTTACAGTATTATAAGCGATTAAACCTTCTTCCCTGCTCCAAAAAAAGCATGTAAAATAAATGTGCTCTCCATATTGTTCAACATTAATTCCATTTGCATAATGATATACAGAGGTCAGTTTTCTCCCAGCCAAGACGGTGTCAATCGCAACTGGGTCGGGGTTTTCGGAGTTGATTTTAATCGGCCCTAGATTGCCTAAATAAATGTATGGAAGTTTTCCCTTCCATCCTTCGGTAGTGATGGTAATAAAGGGTTCAATATGATTATAAGCATTCTTTGAAAAAAATTTGAAAGCAACAAGATATATTTCGCTTTCTGTTTCGCTTAATTCGACTTTATTACATTTCGTGTAATAGTTATTAATGTTATCAACACACAGTGTATCAATTACTCCTTTTGCATTTCTATAAGTAACCTTTTGGCCTTTTTTAAAATGAATTACCCATTCTTTTTGTGTAACATCTAATTGTACCCTTTTACAATTTTCAGTACAGGCTTGGAGAAAAAAGAAAAGTAAAAACAAAAATGAATTAAATCCCATAAACTTCATAAAGTATAGTTTTTTAATCCTAGCCTTATCCAAAGCTAAGATTACGGTTTGATTAGATGACATTTCACATTATCGATGAAAACAGTATACCTGACCTGATTTTTATAGCTTCTGTATTGCTAATTATTTCTATTTAGGGTCATATAATAAGAGAGAGCAACTATTAGGTTACCTACTCTTAGTATTACTCAAAAATCACACCAATTCATTTTCAGGCACTTGAAATGTTCAATTGTGAATATCAACACCGAGGAACACTACCATTTAATTACTCCCCGATTAGGGTGACTAATCAAGATTTCATTTTCGATTTTTTCTCCCTTTTCTTTGAGAAAATTTTTAAAATCTTTTAATAACTCTTCTAAAAATAGTTCTTCTTTATAGGACAGGTCAAACAGATAGAAATCTCTTCCTTTAAAAAAGGATTTTATCGCTTGAATATCCTCTTCAGGGTAGTTGTAAGAGAACTCTGTATCAATGTCATTCAACAGGTAGTGATAGTATAGCTCATTTCCGTCATCTTTAGTAAAATACGCAGTATCTCCATCTTTAGCACGCAACTTTAATTTTTCATACCCATAGATAAATTGATCAAAGGCAAGCAACACGCTTTTCTTTGAAATAAAAAAAGACAGAACTTCCATTTATTTAGATTTAGTGTGGTTGATCGCATCCATTAACTCTTTCTCAGTTTTATACGCATTTACACCTTTCGTCACCACAGGGTCTCCCGTAAGGGTCCCTGAGGATATCTTCCCTATCTCTACTACCAGATAAAGATCGAAGATCACTACTTTAAACTTGATCTTCTTTTGCAATTTACTAAATAAAAGAGCCCGAATGGAGTGTCACTTCTGGCACAGATGTTCCTTTTATATCTCCGAACAGTCAACCAAAGAAGTAGATCAGCAGGCAAGCACGAAGCATGGTTATACTTCTGCTAAAACAGATTGTTCTCCTGTTCAACCTCTTTAAATGTGTACGTAAGGTAAGGTTCTTGCGTTCGATATGATTGGTGCCGAATGTATTTGTTCTGTGAATACGTTTGTCGATCAGGTAACGATAATTAATAAGCTTATCGGTGTAGATACGCCTTGCATTGGATAGTGTCAATGTTTTAAGGACAACATTCAAAGTCTTATTGCTCCTTGCTCCTACGTTAAAGCTTACCACTTGCCGGCTTGCTTTTTCCAATGCATACACAATCCAGATTTTCCTTTTCTTTCGCTTAACAAAAGTCTTGATCTCATCCACTTCATAGGTCCTGCCTTTGATAATAAAGGGAAGCTCAAGCTCCCCGGCTAATCGTAATATCCGTTTTATTACTGTTGTCGTGGATATTTTCAACAATCTTGCTGTGCTACGAATGCCTACGCCTTCTTTGAGGAGGCGTATAATATTAGTGCTAATAGAGTTGCAGTAAGCTTTATAGCTATAATGGTCAACTCTCGTTCTATTGCAGTTTCTGCATCTATAACGAAGTTTGCCAGAAGCTGTGTAGCCATGTTTGACGTAGATAGCACCGCAATGATCGCAGCATTTCCCACCACCCACACATCTGGTACACGAGGTCTCATTTTGTTGCATTACAGGCGATTTTTAAGCCTAAAAATAAACTGGATGGGCAAATGCCCATCCAGTTTATTTAGTATTCAGGAAATATTACTACTAGAAATCAATCATTTAGATCATGAATATTCTTCAACCACACATCTGATACACTACCAGGTTATTTCTTTATTCACAAGTGACGTATGGAACACTACCCCCTAATCCACTATTACCTTTTTATTACCATGCTCTGAGAATATATTTTTAATACTGTCGACATTTATTGTCTGCAACTTTTTCATTGTGTGCTTTTCGGAAGGGTAGGAAATAAGAAATGTATTTATCGTTTTAGATGAAAAAAAGCATTTTGGAATAGACCGAATTGGATTATAATAAAAATTGATGTATGTTAATGACGGATTACAGATTTCCTTGGGAATTTCTCGAATATTGCAAGCTTCCATAGATAGATATGTGAGATTAGGGAAACGTGTCAAAATAAAAACGAGGTCCTTCTCCTTCAAACTGCAATTACTTAATGAAATCCCGGATATTTCCTGACACTCTGCCATTTGCCTAGGAATTTCTCGTATTGGATTTTCCAACAGGTCAATAACTTTTATTCTTTTTAATAAATTAATATTTCTAGGCACTGTCTTTAGCCCCATTCTCTGGAATCTCACAATTTCCAATTTAGGCAATCCGCTCAACAATTTAATAGCCTTTGAAACGTCAATATGTTTAGTATTATAAAATATTACTTCTTCAACATTTTGACAGTATTTGAGCCATGATGGCAAATACAGCAAACAGTAACCATCGTCGCGCTCATCTTCGAACCTTAAAGTCTTCAATTTTGATATTGAGTCTATCTCCTTAAAAGTTGGTTGAGCCAATGTAGTTTCCGTTATGCTTACGACTAGCAAGCATAGAATTAAACATGCCTTATACAACGTCATATTTTCTCTATTTGATTTCATCTTGACCTTCTTTCACATTATAGAATTTCCTTTCGTCGAAAGAGCCGCTTGCTCCCTGTTTTAATCCAGTATTATTACCATTACGATCATAATAGTTTTCCTTAGAAGAGGATGAGCCATAAAAATAAACGTTTCCATCCGTACCAGAAATCACAAACTCATTAACATCTCTTGCTTCATCGATATCCCATTCACTAGCCTTAACACCATATGTCATAACACTATTCGATTCTGGATGGTAGTGCCATACGTAAGCTAGATAATCACTATAACCGCCACTTACTCTCGCATCTTCAATCGCCTGATACTTCTTCCCATTGGGATTTACTCCGTCGTAAGTTGAATTATATGGATTTATTGATCTACTACCTTGACCACCAGATCCGCTTTTACCATTTTCAGCCCTTACATGTTCAACTTGTAAACTACCTTTTGCGTCTACAGTTTTAACCCCTCTTCCCCCAACTTCAAAATCTCTTGGTGGTTTATTCTTATTACGCCCGAAAGAATAAATGACAGCTTTTATCTCTTGTCTTTGAGCATAGCTGGGTAATTCCCTTTGCATTTCAGGTTTTAGCATGGTAATGCTCTTCTGCGCTTTTATCTGTTCCGCAACTTCGTCGTTTGTCACAACAATTACTCTTCCATCACCCACTGTAGTTTGGTCTCTATATATTATTTTACCACTTTGATTAAAATAGTCCGTATTTCCATCAGGATCGATTTTCCAAATTGGGGTTCGCCCAAGTGTAGAGTAAGTACTTTCCCAAGGCTTAACAACTGGGTCAGTATTTAAACGTTGCCCTGTCCTCGTATCATACTCCCAAAACTTAGCAGTATTATGATTCCCTCTCCCTGCCCACTCATTCACCTTCTCTTGTCCGTTAAAGCCAAAGCGGTAACGGTCTCTATCACCAGGGCAGATATCCACCAACACATGCTCCTGCTTCAATACCGGTTTTTTCACACAGATCCTGCGCATCGCTGCCTGGAAGGGTCCCGGTATCACTACCTTAAACTCCGGTTTCGAAGGTACGAAATTAAGGGTATAGGTACCTTTGGTGCCTACTAATTTACTGGCCAGTACAGTCCAGTTACCATTCTGCTCTTCCAGGATCCCTATGGTAGGGGTACCGCTCACCAGGTTGCTTATCTCCAGCGTTAGGCTCTGGCTTATATTGGGTACGCAGTTGAAGCCAAAGCTTACTATTTCACCGGTTTTTACATCGGCTACGATATCGCTGCCCACCACTTTGACACTGCCTGTGGTAGCGCCTCCCGTGGGTTTACTATAATCATAATTGGGCCAGGTCCAGTCGCTCACATAATAGCAGCTATCCACCCAGGTGGTCACCCATTTGGTCTGCGTCATCGTGATACAGCCCCCGCTTACTACAGGCGGCACTTCCGGCTGTGGCTTCACTTCTTCCAATATAAAGTTATCGATATAATATTTTACATTAATGCCCGTAGGGGTAGTATTGGGTGTCGTAATGGCAAACCGCACAAAGATAGCCGAAGGCGCTGTGAAGTTAAGTTCGTAGGTACCGCCCGAATACATCCCGGTCACGGCCAGATTAGACCCGTTATTGCCATTGATGGCATTAAAATACGCCGGGCCTGCCGTGATCATGGTACTGGCATCATAGGTGATCCTGGCACGGTACTGCTTGCCCGCGGTCAATACCATATCCCGGATGGTACCATACCAGGGCCCTTGTACATCCACCCGCATACGCTGGTTCTCAATACTGGTGCCATTACCCGACTGCCAGCCCTGGAAGGTATTATCACTGAAATCCGTATACAATACCAGGATATTACCCAGCACATTACTGATCGACGATATGCTGTCGGTACCACGACCGGGCATCAGCATCCCGAAGGGATAGTAATCTTAGGGCAGTTTTGATAGCAGGTGCAATAATAGGTGCATTATTTTTTCAGGTGGGAAAAGCAATGACATGGCAAGAGCCACAGCAACAATAAGTCCACGAAAAATATACCTATATCGCTGCTCCCGCATAGCATACTTGCTGACGTCATGAGTACTCCCAACGAATTGCGTTCTCCCGCTTTTATAAGATGCTTCCTGCTTTAGCGGAGCACGAATCCTTTTCTTTCTAGGCATACTTTCGTTTTTAATTGATGCTTTCCTTTTCATCGGTGACAAAGCTATTTCCCTATCTCCGGATACGAAAGGACAGTAAAATAACTTTGCCACCAATACAACATTGCAAAGGAAAAATCAATTTAAAAATTTTCCATCCGGAGAAGTGTATCAGCACTTTTGGAAAATCCGTCCCTCTATTCAGCAAAGCGCTCCAATAGCCTTTAAAACGCAGTTTTGATCAGTAAATGAGCTTTTTATTCGCTCGCCCAAACTAAAGTGTATCAGCACTTTTGGGAAAGTATTGGTCTTCAAAAAGGGCTTGAAATACCAGCGAAATATCTTTTCTGCCGTTGTGTCCCCTGGCCAAAATCAGTACAGAAGCGGGATACATACCTGAAGAATTATTTTTTCTGCTTTTTCGTCCCTGAAAGGTTAGCTGTTTCAGCTCAAAGGATGGAAACGGTTGATGTCTTCCGACAATTGTTCTGTACAATATACCTGGTAGGCTTCTGTGGCACTGATGTATTTATGCCCTGCCAGGTATTGCGTTTTGCGTAGGCCCTGTTTCTTTAACCAGTGTACAATAACGGATGTCCTTATCTGCTTGGCATTTTTTAAGGCTGGCAATTGAAGCTTAAGGTTGGCTATCAGTTTTTGCAGGCTGTTGTGTAGTGTTTGCCCTTGACGGGTACTGAAAAACAGGTGTTGGCTTTCTTTACCCGAAATACAGAGTAATTGTTTCCTGGTTTGTTGCAGGTATTCTAGTATTGCAGGTACCTGTTGTGCCTGTAGCGGGAGTTTTCGGTAAGCGTATTTTCTACTGCCGGAAACGGCGATGCTTCCCTGCCCTATGATTACATCGGTTACTTTGAGTTGATGCAGGTCTGTTGTCGTTAATCCCTGGAAGGCCATTAATCCTAGTATTACCTTATTACGTTTCCTGGATAAAGTTTGCTGCAACTGAGGTGGCACTTCTCTATCGTATTGTCTTTCGGTATGGTAGCGTTGGTACAGGTCTTCTAATTGTTCGGGTGACAGCAAGGTATCCAGTTCTTTTCGTTTACTGCCTTGAAGGTTGATTTGTGTTACAGGATTATTCGTCATTATTTCCTGGGCTATCAGACAAAGGAAGAAATGATTGATGGCTACTAGTTCGGATTGTATGCTGGCTGGTTTTAATCCTTCTGTATTCAGGTGTTCTATATAGCGGATGATATCTGCATATTGTGTGTTGGTATGTTCCATTTTGTTTTTTGCAAGCCAGTGCTGAAAACGGTTTACCCTGGACAGATATGATGCTATGGTTGTTTTACTATAGCCTTTGCGCAATAGGTAGGCTTTGAATCTAATTGTTGCTGTCATGTGGAAGGGATGAGATGGGTATAGAGTTGGGTGCTTTCCAGACTGCTGTGTCCGAGGAATTCAGAGATAGCTTCTATGGTCATACCGTTTTGCAATAAATGGGTTGCAATGCTGTGCCGGAGTGTATGCAATCCTGGTTTCTTTTGTTGGAGTGTGCTGCTATCGCTATGGTCTGCCAGCAATTGCAAACGCAGCAATAAGGTTTGTCCACTTATGCGGTGACCTCTCGTACCGATCAGGAATGCATTATCTTTCTTATTGGCTTTACGAAGCAAGGGCCTGCTTTCATAGTGATATTGTTCCAAGTCTTGCTGTACCTTCCTGGGTATTGGTACAAAGCGTTCTTTATAATTCTTGCCTTTGCGTACGTGTAGTATTGAATTTGACCAATTAATATCAGAAGCATCAAGCTGTACGCCTTCGTTCCTGCGTAGTCCGCAGCCGTAATAAATGCCCAACATGGCCTTATCCCTTAAATGTAACGCCTCCGGTAACCATACAGGGGTATTGTTCTTTGCTGGTTTTGCTGCAATGGTAGCTGCTGTATCGTATAAGGATCGTATTTCCTGTTGGGTCAGTACTTCTGGATCATTTTTATCATTGCCCAGGCTCAGGAAGGTTGCAGGGATCAGTAAATGGTATTGCTTGCGCAGGTATCCGGTAAGCAGGGTTATGGCTTGCATGTGCTTTTTCAGGTAGGCTATACTTAAACCGCCTCCCTGTCTTTCGTTTCTGCGTTGTTGCAGGTGGTACAGGTATTCTTTTATCGTATCGGTGCTGATGTCCCTGATTTTGTCTTTTTGTTGTTGTTCGCAGAAATGTAAAAATTCTTGTACATGGTTTGTGAGGTAGTAGATGCTGCTGGCTGCATAGTTTAGGGTGGTAAGCCAGGATTCATATTCTGCATGTAACAGCAAAAAGGCTTTGCTTTTGATCGGTAAGGATTTCATAGCAATTGTTATGCGGTGGAAAATTGTAAAGGCGGGTATGGTATTTTACTGAGCTATTGAGCCGGTAGCGTTTATGTGCTGGTTATGAGCATAATAAAAGGCCCAGTATATTACTGAGCCTTTCTGGTCTTTTTGATCTCTTTGGGTTGGAGTTGTTGTAAGATGGTATCCAGTTCGGAGCTGACTTTATCCTGTAGGGCTTGGTAGGTACCTTCATCAGCCAGGATATAGTGAAATGTCTGGTGTTCTTTGCCTGCAATGAGTAAGATACCTGCTTCCAGTAATTCTTTATGGTATCTTTTGATTGTACTGAGTGGGATGCGGTGTTGTTGTTGCATATCCCTGTTGGTAAAGGTAGCTTGTTTACCGGTAGCGAAATATTGCCTCAGCCTTTCTGCATAATCGCGGGAAGCACCGGTAAGAGTATCGCTCTTACGCAATAGGGCTTCTTTCATCAGTTTATTGGCTGCTGCTATGTCTTCCAGCGTGGTTTCGATATAGATTTCACCGGTGCTTTCTTCTATTCGTTGTGTTCGTTGGTACTGGTGGTAATAGGTCACTGCTTCTATAAAATCCAGATAGTGTTTATTGGTTCTCCTGCTTTTGAATACGTCTTGCGGTATTTTTAAATGTTCTGCATAGGGATTGATCACGGTTATAGGCTGTAATAGCCTTTGGCAGTTTTGCATCAGTCTCCTTACCTGTTGTTCCTGGTCGGTATTTACTGTTCCTGCGCTTCTTTTGCGTTGGTATTGCATCACTGCTTCATCTTGTTCTTTGCTTTCGTCTAATTGCAATAGAAAGCTGCGGTTGGCATTGTCTTCATATACTGCTTCCTGAGTGGTGCAGCCGGCCACACATACCGGGCCTTCAACGGTGAGTTGCATGGTACGGGTATTGCCTTTGCTGTCCTTGTAGCTGATGGTTTTGCTGATCTTCTTTTTGCTTTGTAGTTCCCGGATGGGGAATAAGGCTTGTTCTGCACCGTCCAGGTCTTCTATGAGCAGTAATTTGTTTTTTAAAGCATGTTGCTCGAAGTAGTACAGGGCATTGCTGGTAAGGCTGGTGATCTCTATTTTATCTTCTTCCGGTATTAAAGCGGCAATGCTTTCCTGCAAATGGCTTTTACCGGTACCGGAACTGCCCAGGCTGATAGCGTGTAAGGGGCTGTTTCTTTTCCTGCTGGTAAAGATGATAAACAGAATCATGCGGTTGATCTGTTCTCCTATGACACCGCTCATGGCTATGGCTTCATCGGTACGCTGTATTAATCCAGGTGTTTTAAGAAAGGCAAGGGCTGCTTCTTGTTCCTGGGTGGCCAATTGTACCGGAGGTTTGTCTTTGGCCTGCTGTTGCTCTTCTAATTGCGTTTGACGATGGGTTTCCAGTAGTTCTGTCAGTGCTGCCAAAGCTTTCATTACCAAAAAGCTGGCCATTTCCATGCGTTCGCTTACTTTCCTACAGAGTTTTTCTATTTGTTGGTCGTTGTATAGGTCCAGGTTCTGCCTGATGGCTAAAGCGGCCATATCTGGTTGTTCCAGGTATTCCGGGTGCTCCCGATACAGGGTTTCGATCTTTAAGGTAACGCGCATCCTGTCCAGGTGGTATAGTTCAATACCACCCAGGACAGAGATGCAGAGTTCTTTTGTTGTGTACCGGATTACATGCGGTGAGGGAAATTCTAGCTGGCCCATGTTGCTTTCTCAGTACTACAGAGGGTAGAAGAGGGAAAGATTCTTACTTTTTTGAAACAGGCTTTTTTGCTTTATTAATCTCGTCACTTAGTTGAATCAACCGGTTTTCTCTATCATTATACAATTTCTCCAGAGAAAACTCCAAAAGTTCGTACGCTGTCAGTACATCATCACTCTTGATGTCAGATAAATGGCTGCCGGCGTTACCGATCCATTTTATAGCTTCAAGGTGTCTGGCAACATCAGGTTTTGTTTTTCTGAAAATTCCGAGCCTTGCATGAAGGCTTAAAGGCTCTATCCCCTTCTTTGCCGTTTTGGTTTGGTCTATCCCTTGCTCATTTAAAAGCATCTCAATAGAAATACGAATTTTATTGGCACATGATGCAACGTCTAGCCAAAAAAGGGCAAAACTCTCTTTTAGAATTTTCACAATGCCTTTAGGACAGGATGAAGGAATTTCAATAATGTGAGGTGCTGGATAAAATGATACAGGTGTAATAGACCTTTGAATTTCCATATCCTCTCCGCTAGGATAGTTTTCTTCTGACATATAACCGGAAACAACCACGGTTTCATTACAGTTATCGCACTTCATGTGCATCGAGAACACATAGTTAGAGTATGAATTCCCCCCGTATGCATCCCAATCCAAAGATTCGGCCGTTTCACTTCTTAATTTGCCACCTTTTTCTGGCTCGTATAATTTCCCAGTTTTGCAAGTTGGACAAGGCTTTTTTGCCTTCCAGTTAAGCCACGCTTTTCTATCAAAAGCCATACATACATCATTTTTAGTTATAAATTACTACGCTTACACGCATTTGCAAAGGTTAGAATTCAGCTACGCAATAGAGCTGCGTAGTCAAAAAAATATTTTAGAAAGCCAATCCAGTTGAGGGGGGGGGTACTTTCGTGGGGTTGTGTGGCAGTTTCGCTTTTGTATTTTGTGGCAAAACCAAATACCATATGAAAAAGCTCACGTCCTTACTGGTTCTTATTTTCTGTACCAGCACCCTCTTTGCTCAGAAAAAGGTCGAAACAGTAACACTCTCCAATGGCAAACGGATTGCTGTTTATGACGACAAGACCTGGGAATACGATAAGGAAGGCAAAAGCGTACCTTCTTCTTCATCAAGTAAACCCACAGAGAGTAATTCGTTTTATTCCACCCCTTCAAAAAGCAGTAAAACCCGTTCCTCTTATCAGAAATCTTATAATAGTTCCTATTCTTCGACTTGCGGCGCACGAACAAAAAAGGGCGGCTCCTGTAGGAGAACAGTTTCAGGTGGTGGTAGATGCTGGCAACACGGAGGATAATATAAAGGCCCGCCAGAGCAAAGAGGAGCAACGCGAAACGAAGCGATTGGCAAAAAGGATTGGGTAACTAAAACCAGGTTGGAGCAAAGCGGAAACCGCACAACAACGATCAATCCTGCCCGTAGCCAATGATACCGGGAGCATGGAAGTACAAGGTACGAAATGCGACCTGAGACCTCTGGTTCCATAAAATAGATACCACACGGCGGCCTAGCATGTTTACATGAGCATAGGGCCGTGTGGTATCAAAGCAAAAGATAAGGGGATCATTGGCCTGCGCAGGCGGGCATAAGAAAAAGGGAGGAATGTCGCATTGTCCAAAGGACAATAAGAGCGACATGGAAGACCGGGGCATACTGTGAGCAGCAAAAATCATGACAGGTCTTACCTGGCGTGTATTTTTGCAGAACAGCTTGCCAACGGGCTACCTTATAAACCTGCTTTAATGGGTATGCTGTGTCTTTGGAGCGTGATGGACATTTTACAGGGTATAACGGTTAACCTGCTTTCAAACACAATATGGGCAATGCTTTGCGTTATTGTTGCGAGGTACCGCTCAAAAAAAAGTCCAATAACTATCTTTAAAATATAGCAACTAACTTTTTTAGTTACTACTGCATATATTCCATAAAAAAAGCTCCTGCACAAAACAGGAGCTTTAATAATCTTCGGGAAACATAATTACGTTATCTACGCACCATATTTTCAAATCCTGAAAGGTGGTGCCGGGTAAATCGTATTTAAAGCGTTCCAGGACGTTACCATTGCCATTTTCTATTGTAACCAGGAAAGTATCGGTAGGCTTTATACGATCGAATTTCCAGGTCTGAAAATAGTTCTGTTGGTATATCTCTTTCACTTGCCGGGTAGAGATCAGTAAGGGTATATGTTGGCAGTTGTTTTCTGTGGCGAACTGCGCGAAATGGGCTGTCTGGTAAAGCATCAGAAAGGAAATTGGGAAATGAATCTTTGTTTACGGGATAGGTGCAGGTACCGTGTATCCCTGCCATCACGTTGAAAAACCTGCATGGCAATACCATCTTTCTGATAACGGTAAATGGGCCTGGGGCGCTTGACGATATAGATACCATACATAAAGCGGGCTGTTTTGACAATGATCATTTTCCGGTAGGAACGAAGGGTAGAAAAGGGAGTGAGAACGACCTTTCTGTGAATAAATTTTTCAAGTTTAATACACTTTTCAAGTTTACGGTACAGAAAGGGTACGCCCTGATCGATGTTCGCATGAACAACCGGGGCTATCTTGGCAGGAGATGCCCACAAACAGCTTTGGACATGAAAAATTTTGGAGAAAAAAATTTTACTTTCCAGGATGGGGTTAGTTATATGTTTTATGTTGGAAGCTGCTTCTGTAAAGGATTTTACTGGATAAAAGAAAAGGGACACGGTGTTGTGCCCCTTCTTCCGGTCTTTATAAGGAATAGTTACCTGGTTATCTCTCCTTTGTAGATTATCGTGCAGTATTCGTAATCAACAGCGATATTTATCAGCTTCTCTAGTTTGATGATCTCAAGGATACACTCTTCATTGCCCTGATCGATAGCTTTATATTTTAAATGAGAATTTCCCTTTTCATCTGTCCAGTCGTCAATCCGCTTTAATAGGACGTACTCGCTTTCTGTCTTTGCGTAGAAATGAATTTTCAGATTCCCAATATCGAATATGCCTAAAAAGTCTGCATTACCATCCCTGGACTGCTGATCGGGCAATAATACCGTCATTTTTTGTACATGTAGCCTTATTTTTTGTGCGTTGGCTGTTAACGTAATAGTGAAAAAGAGCAGCACTGTTGGAATTAGTTTTCTCATCATGGAGATTTTAAGGGTTAAAAATTGCTCCACGTTCATTAATACCGAAGCGCGGAACCTACTCATGTATTTGATTCCTGGAGGTCGAATTCCATGTACAGAATACAGAAAGGCCCGCGCTTTGGCGCAGGCACTTTGCTGATACTCCCCCTGTACATTGAATTTTCGACCTTCGGAATCAGGATAGTATAGCGTAGTGCTAAATATTATATTGAGAAACGGATATTTCTATAGGCGTTGATGTTTGGGCAAAGGTACAATGATTTTCCTGAGCCGGCTACCCTCCAAGTAAGGAGTATAATGGTTATTCAAGGTGATTTTTAAGCTGGTTTACGAATATTTTAATTAGAAAAACCTTTACTGTAGGGCATTTCAAAGAAATACAACTCTGAAACCCTTTACTATGGCTAGTTTATAGGATTTTTGGAAAAATAATGATATACTATTTACTATCTTATTCTTTAGATAGTAATTACTTAGTACCATTACCACCTCTTCCTAACAGTATTTTTTTGATTTTTTACTACTTTTATTTTAAATTTCCAAATAAAACGTTCAAAAAATTTCATCACATGAAAAATTATCCTTACCTTTGCACTATACGCTTGCATATGTTATAAGCAGATTTTTTAGATAGTTCTGAGTCGGAAATTGACAAACTATACTAAAAATCAATACTTTATGACAGAAGCATATGAAAGTCACCTTCCTGAAAAGCAGTATCCAGCCGGTACTGTATTTGTTCGATTGCCTGAAAATCTGGATTTAATTGCTTTAGTTCAGGATCATCATCCCATCTGTACCATTCCTGGCTTTAAAATGGACAAGCTCCTGTATCTAGCCAGCATTATCTATACAAAGTTTTCAGAACTCCGAGGTGGGAATTTTGTGCATCCGCAATACCAAAAGAATACAAACAGAGCCTTCTTTATCCCTCTCAGCAGTAAAGTGTTGGCTGAATGTTTGGGGGATCAGTATAAAAGTTATGTGGCGTTATTACTCGATGCCGGTATCATTACTATCGACACCAGCTATACTACAGGAGAAAAGTGTTATGGCTATAAAATAGCTGAACAGTATCGAACCAATGCCTTTAAGCGTGTAGCGATAACTGATTTTGTATTGGCTCGTAAAATCCGTGAAGGACTGATTGAACAGTCCAAAAGAGATCATGCCCATGTTACTGCCATGAGAAAGCGTATCCCTTACTTGTCTATGGATGCGAAGAAAGCCAGGGTGCGTATAATGGAAATGGAAGACTCTGCCTTAACAGAGCTAGAGGGTAGAGAATTAACGAAAAAAAAGAGGTTCAAAGAGGAACGAAAAATCCATAACAGATTCTTCCGCTATGCCTGCATCATTGCTGATTTTGAGGATGGGAATTATTACAGGTGTAAGCGCAATGCAGATCATTATAGGTTTTATTCCATAGTAACCGGGCTACCTAAACCCCTTCGTGACCTTGTCACCTGCAAAGGGAAACCTTTAGTCCAGGTTGACCTTACCAATGCTCAGTTCATGATGTCGCTTAAGTTGTTGATGCCGGATACCTGGCAAAACAGAACAAAGGGCAAGCTTCATAAGAGGATTTGGAAGGATCTCGCTTGTTTAAAAGCTGGCTATACCGAAACAGCAGAATTGGTAAGCATTTTGAAGTACCAGGACTTGGAAGACCTGCCTTATACACAACTTTTAATGGATGGGAAACTTTATGAAAGCTTGATCGATCAATTTGTAGCGGCGGGGCATGTAGAAGATCATTTGTCCCATCGCGACAAGAGGAAAGCGGTTAAAAATCTCTTGATCGTGTCTATGTTTGATAATACCAAGCCCCGGTAATGGTAAAAAAGCTAAGAGGCATACCCTGCCGGATTCAGTCTGGAATATCTTCAGACGTAATCATCCCATACCAGTAAAGGTATTCGAGTTCATCAAGCACTTTGATAGCAAGGCTTACAAAGATATGGCCAGGCTATTGCAGCGTCTAGAGGCTATATTTATGATCGATATTGTCTGTAAAAGATTGCACCAGCAATACCCCAAAATGGATTTTTACCTGCTTCACGATTGCATCGTTACCACTGTCGGCAATGAGGCTATTGTAGAAAAGGTAATCAAAGAAGAAATGAAGGCTTTTATCGGATACGAAGGGCAAACGGAAACAAAGGAATGGCGCTGTTATCAGCCAGAGCCATTATTCGATTTTACCAAAGTACCATCTACCGCAATATCTTTTACCCTATAAACCCTGGAACCTGAAAGAAAAATAACCCCAACGATGATGCTGAGGTTATTCTCTTTATTGCAAGTGACGTAAGGAACACTACCAAGTGCCCATCACTAACTCTGTAACACTACCCTACCTACCTCTCGGTATAGTATTTCCCTTTATAGTAGAAAACAGAGGAGTAAAAATCCCTACAAATGGTATCTACTTTACCAGATTTATAGTGTACGAATATTTTCTGTCGAACATCTATTCCATAATTAGCAGTATCAGGTTTAGCAGATTCAATTCTCTCCATAAACTCCCGTATCTTGTCTTTATCTTTCAAAACAGTTTCTGTTGCTTTACTTCCCAACGCAGATTCAAATGATTGACAATCGACAGCTTTGAAAGTTGTAACATTTTCGTACACCCCAAAAATAAGAATCTTATCTATGTTATTTTTGTTTTCCTTTTTTCCTTTTCCATGAAAAGAAAAAAAGAATAGAAGGAATGCAAATATTTTATTCATATACTTATTAAATTATTTTACATCTACAGTCTCTGTACTCCTTTTTTCTAGATCTGAGCCTCCTACATTTACTTTCATTGTTGACGAAGCCTCATTATTTGAATTAGGTGGGGGAGTTTCTGCTGGTTCTTGGTATTGTTTCGGTCTCCAATCTTGGACATTCTTAAATTTTCCATATTTATGATCCCTCCTAGTATGTTCACCAAATAGCGGCGGCGCAAATCCAATCCGTTGAGCAGCTCTTTGTTCAGGTCCAGAAATGACCTTATATTCTGCTGGACGTTCATAGTCAACTAAGGGATGTTTCGCGGGGTATCTCTTAGTGTCAAGTATTTGTTGGTACGGGCTTAACTCATCATCATAACCATGTACAAATTCGTGAAATGCAATTTCAAGTGGGCTCACCTCATATCCAGACTGAGTAACCATTGCCAAATGTGGATCTATATATATACTCCGAGTTGTACCATTGTTTCTTCTACCCAAGAAATTATTCATCCCATTACTATACCTTGGCCCAGCTCCGTTAATTTCCCCTTTTGCATTAGCTTGGTCATTTAGGAAGTACACGTCATACATGTTAGGGCTATTTATCAGCGTGTATAACTCTTTTCCTAAACCTTTCTCTTTTAAAAAAGTAACCATTTCATTCCACATCTTTTCTGATTCATCCGTTTTTATTGGTCCTTTTGGACCAAATACCAATATACCTCTAAACCTCAACGTATCTCCCAAAGGATCACTATACAGAATTGGATTACCACCAAAAGCTGAATAAGTGCTCCAGGACGGATTTGATTTAGGGTCAAGATTCAGTCTCCTACCCGTCCTTGTATCATACTCCCAAAACTTAGCAGTATTATGGTTCCCTCTCCCCGCCCATTCATTCACCTTTTCTTGTCCATTAAAGCCAAAGCGGTAACGGTCTCTATCACCAGGACAGATATCCACCAACACATGCTCCTGCTTCAATACCGGTTTCTTCACACATATCCTGCGCATCGCTGCCTGGAAGGGTCCCGGTATCACTACCTTGAACTCCGGTTTCGAAGGTACGAAATTAAGGGTATAAGTACCTTTAGTGCTTACCAGCTTACTGGCCAGTACGGTCCAGTTGCCGTTCTGCTCTTCCAGGATCCCTATGGTAGGGGTACCGCTCACCAGGTTGCTTATCTCCAGCGTTAGGCTCTGGCTTATATTGGGTACACAGTTGAAGCCAAAGCTTACTACTTCACCGGTTTTTACATCGGCTACGATATCGCTGCCCACCACTTTGACACTGCCGCTGGTTGGCCCTCCGTCGGCCTTCACCAGATCATAATTAGGCCAGGTCCAGTCGCTCACATAATAGCAGCTATCCACCCAGGTGGTCACCCATTTGGTCTGTGTCATCGTGATACAGCCACCGCTGGTTACCGGCGGCACTTCCGGCTGCGGCTTCACTTCTTCCAGTATAAAGTTATCGATGTAGTATTTTACATTAATGCCCGTAGGGGTAGTATTGGGCGTCGTAATGGCAAACCGCACAAAGATAGCCGAAGGTGCTGTGAAGTTAAGTTCGTAGGTACCGCCCGAATACATCCCGGTCACGGCCAGATTAGACCCGTTATTGCCATTGATGGCATTAAAATACGCCGGGCCTGCCGTGATCATGGTACTGGCATCATAGGTGATCCTGGCACGGTACTGCTTGCCCGCGGTCAATACCATATCCCGGATGGTACCATACCAGGGCCCTTGTACATCCACCCGCATACGCTGGTTCTCAATACTGGTGCCATTACCCGACTGCCAGCCCTGGAAGGTATTATCACTGAAATCCGTATACAATACCAGGATATTACCCAGCACATTACTGATCGACGATATGCTGTCGGTACCACGACCGGGCATCAGCATCCCGAAGGGGTAATAGTCGTAAGCGGTTACCAAGGCAGGGTTATGCTCCCGGATCGTATCGCCGGCACCGGCCTGCAGGTAAGAAGGGTAATCGCTGATGGTGGCTTGCACATTGCCCAGGTGGTTGCTGAGCTCATATTGTTTCTGCCCCAGGTTATGCCCTACGAGGTAAGCGCTCATATCGGTCATACCCCAGGGTTGCAGGGCCAGGCCCGATACGGCATCGTTGTATTCCAGGCTGTACCAGGGTTTGCGCGTGGTAAGTGCAATAGTATCGGCAATAGGTTGCGGACCGCTATAGTCCCAGTTGAGGTAGTACTCCCCGGGCAGGTAATCTTTCGTTCCCAAACGGCTGCTTCCGTACAGGTGATGCTCTGAAAGTGAGATACGCCGGGAGGCCAGCACATTTTCATAGATCGAATGAATAACGGAGTCCACCACGACCATGGGGTTCCAGTTACTCACCAACCCAGGTACCGTAAGCCAGGGGATGGCTGTCAGGCCTTTGTTGACCAAAAGCAGGCTTCCGGCATGGCTGTCGCTATAGCTTTGCAGGAAGTCCGTGGGATTACCATCGTAGGCGACCTGCAGACGGGTGCTTTGCGGGGTTGTACTCCGCAACAGGCTGACAGCAGGCGACCAGGTATCCAGGAAGGCGCCCATTATGCTATCGCTGGAATAGGTTTGCAGGGCTTTCTGGAAATAAGGAATCAGGGTGCCCTTCACCTTCTTATCGGTATAAGGTTGGTGCTGCAGTACGGTATTATCGGTAGCCAATGCCTGCAAAAAGTTCCAATAGGCATCATTGTAGCCATTATACGCAATTGCTTTGGATACATCGGCAGCAAATCGCTCCATATTGGAAGGATCAGCATCGAAGGCTTGCCGCAGCTTTGTCGCATTAGCAGCACAATCGGCATTCAGGAACTCAAGCCCCATGTTCTTCATCGGAATTTCCACAAGGCTATCGGCATGGGTACACATCAGCTCCAGCACATGGACACGGATATTAGCATCAATATCTTTGGACAACAAGGCCCGTATAAATTCATTGTTTTCACCGTCTTTAGGGTACAGCTCATTGTACAAACTGCCTGCGAGCAAAGGTTGCTGTGTCGTGCTGGTATAATTGCCCATTTCGCTATAGAAATTGCCATAATCGCCGGCATGTGCCAGGATATTACTTTTGATGGCCTTGCTGTTCCGCACGAAGAAGGACACCGGCCAGTTATCGGCTATGAGTGCCATAAAACCCGTGTCTTCTATGGCTTCTTGTATGACTGTATTCTTGAAGGGGCCTACCTGGGCATAATACTGTGCCGTATGCTGTATTACATGCTGTCCACCCACCGCTTCGGCCAGCCGCCTGGTGATGTATTCTACCCATTCCTGCCTGCTCATTTCGTAGCGGCTATCGGCATCGTAAACCGCCAGTATATTGCCCTGGGCGTCTCTCACGTAATAATCGGAACGCTCCAGTGTGGTATCGCCGGAAGTACGTACTACGGTTTTGAGGTAGCGGTTGCCGGCGCCGTCGTAGGCAAAGTCCAGGTTGTTGCCCAGGGAATCCCTGCGGCTCAGCATTACTTTGTTGTAATGGTTCCATTGAATGGTATCCTGCCCGCTTACGAGGTCTTTGATCGTATTGCCCGTAGCATCGTACAGGTAGCGCGATGCGCCGGGGTTGGTATAGTGCTTGATATCGTTATGGAAACTGTTGTTGGATACGTAGTCGGTAATGTTCTGCAACCTGTTGTTGAAAGCATTGGGCTGGTAGTGGTATTCCATGCTGTCCATCAACTGGGTGTTGCCGCCAACGGCATTACCATTGCGCACCAGTTTTTGCAGGTTGCCATCGGGGTCGTAGGCATACTTGCTGTAGTAATCGGCCGTATTGGTAGTAGTAGCATCATAAGGATTGACATAAGCATACTGCGCCTTGATGATCCTGTTGAGCTGATCGTAAACATAGCTGGTGCTCAGTGCAGGGAAAGGGGTAATAGCCGTAGTGGCCGCAGGAATATTGCCATTGTACATATTCCTTGAAGGGTCGGCAATATGGGTTACCGGGGTACCGCCAATGGGCCGGTAATCGCCTTTAAAGTAATCGAGGCTCAGGGCCACTGCATCCCTGGCATGTACACTGTTGCCCATAGCGTCGCCACCCATATCCTTATCCTTGTCCAGTATATCGCCATTCACGGCTTTCAGCCAACCTTGTATGGTATAGGCATAATCCACACCTTGCACCCGCAGGTCGCCCAGGCTCATGCGGGCCAGGGGGCCATGCTGGTAGTATTGGTAGGCGGCATCCCGTTTCCAGATATAGCCATCGGCGCTGGTTTCCACCTTGGTAATCCGATTGTCGCCGTCATAGCTGTAACGCTGGAAATACTGGTCGGCAAAGCTGCGGTTATAGCTCAGCATATTTACCTTCCCGCTGATCACGTCATAATCGTAATCGACCCGCTTGAATTGCTGGCGGTTGATCTTCCAGGCGGGGTAATCGCGGGTCAGTGTCTTTACATTGCCTGCAATATCGTAACTGAAGTGCATGGCATAGTTGTAACCGGCGAAAACGGTATCGACAGGTTGCAGGTAATCGAAATACTTGATGGATGAAACTCTCTTGCGCAGGTTTTCCTGAGGGCTCATGCCTTGTGCTGCCGCCAGGTTAATGGCTGCGGTATCGTAATGGGTCAGCACTACCTCCTCACGGGTAAGGGAGCGCACATATGCAGTCACAGCTTCATGGGTAGCGGTTTTCAGATTTTGCACTACAGGGGGGAATGGCGTTATTACCCCATCTATGTAAAAAGAACAGGAATAGTTGTTCAGCCCGGTAGGTGAACTATATGGTTCAAAATAAGGGGAACAAGCCATTTTTGCCTGGCCGGTTTCCACAATCCTGCCCTGCTTATCGTAGAGGGTATACGTCATATTACCCGTCTGCCGCTGTTTTTCGTTCTGTGAAAAAATACACCTTCCTGCGGCATCATAGAAATATTCGGTGCGGCCGCCATCGGGGGTTTCCTGTTCCGTTACCTGGTTCAGGGTATTGTATTTGTAATCAGACTCTTTGTGGTGCCCGGGCAAATAGGCCGTATTGGCGCTATTCGCAGCCCGCTCCGTATTGACACCGTTCAGCAGCACGTTGGGTACATAAGACACGCCGGCCGGAGGCACTGTACGCATCAGGTTCCCGGCACGGTCGTAGTAATACAGCGTGTAGTTAAAACGCTGGTTGCGGTAGCCGATATACAGTTTTTCCTGTGTAGCATCGCCCATGATATGCGCATAGAAGTCAGAAGTGAGCCGTGCTCTTACCGAGTCGATATAGAGCTTGTACTTCACCTTACCTTCGTATATGGCTGCATGAAGGCGCTGCCGTTCGCAATTGTTTACGGTATCGGCCGGGGGCGGTATATCGTTGATGCCATATGCTAATAATACCTTTCTCAGCACTTTATTCCTGGCCACTACGAAATCGGTATAACCGTCGAGCGCAATGGTCTGGTAAGGAGCAAACTGGTTTTGCAGGGTTACTTTGAAAGAACGGGAATCTTCTTCCCCCAGGTTAAAGGTCGTGCTTTGCCATTGGTAGTTGCTCACGGAAGCAATATCCAGGTAAGCGGGCACCCGGATAAATACATTGTACAGGCTATCGCCGGGACCAAAATAACGGTACCAGAAAGCGGTATCGCCGCAGCGGTAGGCTTTGAGTAATTGCCCTGCCGGTACGGTGATGTTGCGGGTATTATTACCGCCGAAGAAAAGTTTATTGCCACCCAGCGTATTTTTTACCTGGTTGATGATGTAAGTCAGTTTACCGTACTGGGTGCCGTTAGTGGCGGTGCTGCTGTCGGCATAATACAGGTTGTTGAGATTGCCCGGATCGGCAGGATAACCATAGCTCATCATCATATTGCTGAGCGAGCCTATACGGGATCTCAGGTATGGGGTTTGTAAAGAGTCCAGCACCTTATGGGGTGACAGGTTCTGGTACTGGTAGACATAGTGTAAGTAATCTCTTTTTTCGGGTATGGTATATTGCTCGTTGACAGAGGTCTGTATTCCCGGATCATATACCGCCGGCATATTGTTGTCATAGAAATATTGCTTTAAGGTATATGCAGCATAATTATTGGCAGCATGATCAAAAGGGGTAGTTGTGGTAACATTATATACCTTGCCCGCCTCAAAACCACTACCATTCCAGATATTTACAACCCCAAAAGAAGTGATGTTGAAATTAGCATGTGTAGGTCCGAATGCATGGAGGGTTCCACGCTGGAACAGCATACCCATATTGTTGGGTAGACTATTCTCTGCATAGAATTGCGCATAGGTTTTATTGGTATATTTATTGATAATGGTACTTGCGGTATAGTTATCAATGAATTTCTTAAACTTGGAGAGTTTGGCTTTGGGTATTTGATTGAAGTCAATTCCAATTTCTTCCAGGCCTGTCTGTGTCACAAAGTACGAAGGAGTAATCATCACTAATGAATCCAGGTTATTAAGGCCGTTCAGAAATGCCATACTCGCAGTAGTTGTTGTGAATTGAAGACCGGCATAAAAACGATAGCGGCTGAGCTGCATGCTGTCAGCCAGTGCGCAACTCTCGATAAAATCCTCGTACTGATCCAGCGAATAGGCTTTTTTCAGCTTATGATTCATAAAATTGCGCAGCATGGTCCCATAATAGGGATGATCTACTCCTTTCACAGCATAGATGCTAAGGGTATCCCATAAATTTTTGTACAGGCTGCGGATTTGCGTACAAGGCACGCATTTGGCGATCGGGTTGCTGGATACACTGTTAATGATCATGGCATTGTTCCAGCAAGGCAACACACATCTTGTTACACCACTTCCCGATGTGCGCACTACTTCCGTAGCAAAAGTGTAACGGCCAACAAGCCCCCTGGATATAGCGGCAAACGGTGATTCATTGATACAACGCACGACTACCGATACCGTTTCCCCCGGGCTTTCTGTAAAGGCGGCGCTGCAGCTACCGGACGAGGATGCTTTGAAAAATACCTTAGCCGTGTTGCTACCGCTGACAAAGTTCAGGGTATATAAATGCGCAGTAGCATTGTAAGTTGCGGAAACGGTACAGGATGTTCCGCCCAAGGTATTGATCAGCCCCAGTTCAAAGGGGTTAAGGGAATTTAAGGTATAGCCTGCCGAGCTGCCTAAGTTTTTGAGCCGGTTCAGAATGGCACTGTTGTTCAGCGTTGCCGTAGCCTGCGTATAGAAATCATCGGGATTGCAGCCGAACAAGCCTGCTTCCGGCGCCGGGACTGCCATGTTATTGTCGTAATTGACCAGGTAAGGATTGCAAAGATCATTCAAAGCAATACCGTTACTGGTAATGGCCCAGCGGATCTGTTCCGGGCTGTAACTGCCATGGATCACGAGACTGTCGTGGCATAATTGCAGCAAGGAATTCCGCACCCCCACAAGGTTTATGGAATCGGCACAGTTCACGAGCTGCGCGATAATCTGGTCTACGGGTCCTTCGCACAAGGCCACATTGTAACCGTTATAGACATTGTAGGCACTGTCGCTCAGGGCCTGCAGGCTGCCCAACCCACCCTGGAGCAGGTTTTGATAGTATGCAATCTGGTTCGCAGCAGTAGAGTTTATATTCAATACATCGGGAAAAACAGGTGGTGGTACCAGCTTCATCCTTACCGCGCTGCAGGTGCTGCAGTCGCCCAGGCCCTGGGCCAGCGGGTTCAGAAGGTATACATATCGTTGCCTGTTGCTCAGGTAAATTCCTTTGATTGTTTCAAAATACCGTTCCTTCAGGAAATCGTTGTTCAGGATACCGTTGGCAATAGGTACGTTAAATAATTCGGTATAGCACTGCTCCATCATTGTATAATCCTGGCTGTTGCAGTAAGCATGCAGCAAGGCCATAGTATCCAGGCTTTTGATGCCCGAGAGGCTATAGGCCAGGGAATCGAAAGCATTAGGGAAGGCGGATGGCATCACCTGCATTTGTGCAAATACAGGATCGGCGGCAATGATATCGTTGAGGCGGAACAATCCTAATTGTTGCGCTATCGTTGCATTGGGAATACTCTTCAACCGGGTACCGAACCCATCGTCCATACATTCCAGCAGCTTGCAATACTCGGGGTGCAGGGGCAACAATGCCTCTGCGATAGTGTCGTTAAAGATGTAAATAAAAGTATCGACAGGCAAGGATCGCAGGTTAGTATAGGTACGCCCGAATCTAGTGACGCTGGCTGGCAGGTGTACGAGACAAGAGTCCTGGTAGCGGTACCCTTTCCTGATTATAGTGGGCGGGATCTCGCTGTTGCCGCTGGCAATGGTATCGGCCATGATCGTGAAGATGGAATTATTGTTTCCGATCACCGAGTCGCCTACCTTATGGTAGACGCCATATTTGCGTACGATGTACACGCTGTCTTTATTAGGCCATAGCTCGTCCATCATGCGGCGCTTGCGGGTATCGCAGCCCATACTTTCTTCTTCGCAGGGAAACTGCCGGGCCAGCACGGCCTGCTTGATGAACCAGGGTTCTGTTTTCAGGCAATTGTCTTCCGGTTTCATACCCATGAAGGCATCTACAGCCTCCGCTACATCGTCGGTATTTATTTTAAGCTCTTTGTGCAGGCTGTGCTTTCCCTTTTCCATATAGAAAGGGATCTGCGCCGAGCTGTCGGTAATAGGAGCGCCGGAAAGCACTACCCCTGTGGTACCTAAAGTACCGCCGGTCTTCAGCTTGATGGCGCCGCATTCGTCGAAGACACTGTAATCGTAACGGGCTTTCACCGACAGGTATTTGCCGGGGCAAAAAGTCTGGTAAGGGGTAAAGGCATATACATACCGGGCCAGATTATTGCCCCCGGCATCGTTAAAGAAATTTTTGTCCAGTATTTTTTTGTTGCCCATCACCTGTTGCGTGGTACCGGCTATATGATCTTCATAATAAAAGCTGGTATCGGGCAGGTTCTCGTTGGAAACGATGGCATGCAGGGCGGTATCGGGTATCCCGATCATGGAGCTGGTCACGGTTTTGCCCCGGTAATCGGTAACGTTTAGCGAGAGCTGCCCGTTAGGGTCGCGGGAAACGGTTTTCCGGTAAAAGCCCGACCAGCCTATATCGATACCGAACAGGCGGTTCAGGTCCATCTGGTCCGAATTCACATAATCGTTCTTCACATTATGGTTGCGGCCTATCTGGAGCGTATCGCCTGCCCCGCCTTGCTTTTCCACTCTTTCGTCGTAGCCTGGCGAGTAGATGGTCTGCACAAAAGGATAACCGCCGGCATCAGGTACAAATTTCTGGAACCCGGCCTGGTCAGGATTTGCAGGAGAGTAATATTGATGTGCCGGGGAAGCATCGCCCAACCGGGGCAGGATACGATCCGCAGGACAAATATTCAACTGCAACGAATCAAAATCCCTGGCCCTGTACGGCAGGCCCGAAGCCTGGTTCAGCGTAAGGTTGAACTGGTAACGAAAGGCTCCGGAAGTAACCGGTGTAGGCAACAGGCTTATGGAAGGTCTTCCCTCGTAATCATAGACCTGTTCCGTAGCGATCAGCTTGCCCGGCATGCTGTTGAAGCGGGTAATGCTTTGCCTGTTTTTCAGCATCCCATCGTAATAGCTCATAACGTGCTTGTACTTGCCCTGTTCCGCAAAGGATACGGTATATTGCCAGTTGAGGCTATCATTAAGATGTGCCTGCGTAATTTCATATCTGTCACTGCCGGGTACATTGCTCACTATCCCATTATCGGCCAGGGTCCAGGGGCCGTATACGGGGTACTGGTACAAAGTAGAGTCAGGACGAACGGCCCGTACACGATAGACCAGGTAGCCTTTCTGATAGATTAAAGGAATGCGGTAATAATTGGTGTCGAGCCATATCCGGGTGCTGTTGTCCTTAAAATTATATTGCAGGTTGGTAACCGACTGGCTGCTGATCCCCCCAATAACGGCTGTCGGATCTACTTTATAGTTGTCGACATAGGTCCACTCCAGCTCATAGTTCACCGGCGTAAAGGCCAGGTTAGTGGATAAAGGGGATACACCGTTAAAGTTCCAGCGTACCGGCAGGTAATCATCGACTGCCGCATCGGCCCCTATGTCCAGCACCGGCGCCGCATTGCCATAGGCATCGGCATAACCGCTCCCGGTATTTACTCTTTTATGATAAGGTTGTACCAGTATCGATCCTTCCACATTAAAGTTGAGCTGGGTAAAGCCTCCGGCCGTACTGAGGTCCATAGCTACCGGCGCTGCATTGGCGTTTGTAATTTTGTACAGCCCGGTCATCACCACCATCATCTTATGAAAGCCGCTGTATTTCTTGTACTGGATATCCTGGAAAGCCGCTAAAGAATCGGGCTTGTAGCTAATGGTCAGGGTATCGTTGCCCACGAAGGTAGCATTGGTAGTATCGGCCATATTGCCATACCCATAGATACGGTAAGCCAGCCTGAACGTATAAGGCTGGGTAATCTTAACCGGGTAAGCATGGTTCACATAAAACTTCACAAAAGCATGCACACTTTTGAACTTAAGGTTGTTGCTCCAGGAGGCACCCAGGCCGGCCATTTCATCCCATTTATCCTGGCGTACGACGATGGTATCAAAGAAACCGTTATGGGCTTTGATCTGCTGTGCTGTCCTGATCTTGCTGGCTTCCCGGGTACGGAAATTATAGGTCTGCGACCAGGATACTGTCGATACCAGGCAGGCCAACAACAACAGTGTGGTAACAGCGGTTATACGGAACGAACTTACCTTCTTCATACTGATCATGTTTATAGGATAGAAGAAACTTTATAATTTTTAAACTGGCTCAAAACCACTTTGCCGTTTTGAATCCTGAAATATTGTTCGGTGTTGAATACGGTCTCGGGAACACTAAGTGTATAGCCTTTACTTACGGTTTCTATACGGGTCCCCTTGTCGCGGGCGCCCGAAAGATCGCCGGCATAAAACGACTTGATGTGTATCGACTCTGGCAGCTTCCTGTTATTGTCGTACACGATGGTCATTTCCTCGATACTGAAATCCTCCGGGAAGCGAAGCCGGAAAGTGGTCATGGCGCCATTTTTCTTTGCGGCTACCAGCTTGCCCGAACGCAGCACCACCGAATCCAGGAAGGTAGCGGCCAGGTTGTTTTTGAAAACAGTTTCCAGCTCGGGCAAAGCTTTTTTGTATTTATCATTGTACTTGACCACGTTAAACACGCTTACCGTTTTATGCCTATGATCGGCCTTATAAGCCCAGCGGTCGGTAAGCAACAGGGTTTCCACATTTGTTTTATAGCTCAGCCGCTTACGTCCGCCATCCATATACACCGTTGTTACCTTCTGGTCTTTCTTGCCATTGGGAAAAACAGCATTGGTCGTCGTTTCGTAACTATACGTCTTTAAGGCCTTCATCTGTCCTGCAATGGCATGCAGATCGGCCATGGTGGCGTCCTGCGCCAGTGCCGGTACTGGCATCAGGCATAAAAGAACCGGTAACAACAAGCTTCCTAAAAGGGCCTGTTTTATAACACGCATCATAATATCAATTTTGTTTTTTTGCATTGGCGCTCCTGGATTCCATTACCGTAATGATGCCTTTTTCCGTTTCCTTTTTGGTCCTGATCAGGTTGCCTTCCTGGTCATATTCATAGAAAGAGGCAAAATTGTTTTCATCCAGGGTAGCGATCAGCTTCTGGTTTACCGGGTGGTACACGAAGGCTTTCATATTGGCATCATAGGGCATCATCCTGATATCGTCGATAAAGGCATTGCCGGGCAATTGCAGGGTGTACGTATTTCCGGTTGATGGCACCGTGATCACCCGCTCCATTTGCTGCCATCCTTCGATGATATTGGATTTAACCTGCATACCCGAAGGCGCGGCATAAGTATTTGGCGTAACCGTAACGCCTTTGGGCTTGTACCAATAGGAAAGGATATACCTTTTGCCATTTTCCAGGGTAAAAGGAAGATACCTGGGCTGCCCTGCTGCGACAGGCTGCGCAGCCATCTTGACTACCAGGTTTGCCGCACTTGTTGTCGACAGCGCATATTTACCGGTATGGGCTGTTGTTTTATCCAGCGACAGACCGGCAGAACTGCTTTGGATATTGTAGTTCTTATAACCACCACCCAGGGCGTTAAAGGCCGTAAAGAAGTTCTGGAACGGCGTACCGCTCATGGCTGCGAAGTTGGACATGAGCTGTAACAACTGGTAATCTTCAAAGCCATCGGAGAGTAGCTCGTGCTGGCGGGCGTTCTGCGCCAGCGCTACCGGTAACTGGTTATTGTAACCGTACATCGCGGCTGTATAATTACCGATGGCATCTTTGTTCTCTATCTCATAACCCCAGGGGCTCCACTTGGTAACCGAGCGCGCTACCACCCAGTTCTTATCGTCTTGCGGATGAGGGCTGAAGAAGTTATAATCCGTTATATAGCTTGGTGGACTGAAAACAAATCCATGATACACATGCATGGGTACAGGCTGGCCATTGAGGTAAATATCTCCGCCACCATCACTGTTTCCGATACAAAATACTTCCTCAGGAATACAATTATCAGACTGGTCGTTAAATCGCCATAGTGAGCGCGCCGAAAACAATCCGGCATCTCTTGTCGTACCTGTCGCATAGTTTCTGTTTTTCAGATAGGCATATTCTTTCGACAGCCTTTTGATCTGACGTGTCCCGTTGACATAGCTATTCAGGGAATCCCAACCGGAAGGGTTGGTTGCAGAATCGTACCGGGGCAATATGGCGGTCAACGTATCCGAGAATTCTTTGGCCGAGATACTGATCAGTTTTTCAAGATCGTCTTTAAGATAATTACTGTTGTCAAGAGGAAATGCCATGCCCGTATAGCTTTGCATGGATTCATTCAGCTGGTTTTTAGCACCGGAGCGTACGATCTTGATGTCGACATCTTTTAAAGTAATATTCTGAGGCCAGGAATATTTGAACCGTGGCTTTACCTTAAGTACCAGGTTACCGCAATTACGGAAACCATTAACGAATTTGACAGGCTGCAGACATCCGTACGAAAGACTAAAAGTATCGGGATTTATTTCTATTGTATCCACGATAGAAGCAGTGATATCCGGAACATGAGGATCGCTGCAGCCATTCAGGCATTTCCAGGCCTTCCGAACCGTTTCCGTATTGACATAAGCTCCCGTTACCCAAACATTATTCTGTTTACGAACACCATTATCTGTATAGCTGATCAGTAATTCATCACCTATTTTATAATGGGCAGAAGATACGTTGGGAATCTGGGCAGTATAGTTCTGCACTTCGATACTGGCAAAGTGATCCGTATACCCCGTATTCACATAAGAAGGTCCCATAGATTTATAGCCCCAATAAGCGGGATAGGTCACCGAGTACTCTTTATCTTTAAACTCGTTATTGACCGATGTGATCAAAGCCTGGCCGGTAACCGGGTCGAAAGCTTCGTTGCGTACCGTGGTCAAAGCGCCTTCCTGCGAACTTTGTACTTCTTTCAGGATACCATACTGCTGCACCACTTTGGTCGCCACTACCGATCGGAATTCATTCTTCATATTGAAATCCTGCTCGTACCACAAAGGAATAGGCACGGGTATAAAGCCCAACACAAATACGTTCAGGTTGATGTACCAGGTATTGGAATTGGTCTCTTCCTTTTTTTCCCGGCTATCGATCGTGATATCGGCTTCCATACCTACCTGGCGGTCCACTTTTTTCAGCTTTCCTGCCTGGGTATCATATTCGATAACGGGCACGGTATTGCTGAGCGATCCACCCGAAGTATTATAAATATATTGCTGATAGCTTACCAGCTCCGAAGCGCCGGTAGCGGGCTTGATGATCCGGTGCTCCGTTCTTTTGGGCTTGCCGTGCATATCGTTAAAGATGAGGGTATAACCTTGTGCTCCTTCATAAATTCGCTCCTGTTGCGTCAGGTCATATTCCTTCTTATTGGTGAGCACATTCAATGGTGTGTTCTCTGTTTTTACCGGGAAATCCCTTGCCGTATAGAAATCATAAATGTCCTCTCCCTGCGAAGAGCGGCCTTCTTCCTGGTGAATACTTTTTACCGTAACCCTGGAATAGCCGACTACCGCAGCCGGGTACAAACTTTCTCCCACGGGCAGTTCCTGGTAAACGCCCACCGGATCGTTGGGCGGCCACTTGCTGCCCGACTGCGCCGAATAGTTGACCGGCTCCCGGAAGGGGTTTTCATCACCACCGATCTGCGGCTCATAGCTAGCCACGCCGCTGCTGATAGTGCCATAGCTGCCGGGATCTTCCATCGTATATTCATAGTTCTTTCCGTAAGAGGCATCCTGGCTGTTGCCTCCCGCCAGCTTGGACCAGTTGTCGTCGAAGACCAGTTGCTTTACCCGCTGCCCGCCGCCTTTTTTCTTAAGCCCGGGACTGTTTAAACGCATAAAGGAAGTGCTTAGCTTCACCTCTTTTGCTTTACCTTCTTCGATCATTCTTTTGATCGGGTTCTTGGCAAAGCTAATCAGCTCGCTAAAGGCATATTGGATACCCGCAAGGATATTAGTAATGCCGCTGGCATCGGGATCGCTGCCCGGAAAAAGGATATGCGGCAGGTAATAACGGGCAAAATTCAAAGCCGTATAGGTCACATGGTTTACATGGGCTCCTCCGCCGGTTATCTCCACCGGCTTCACTTTGACATAACCATGTATGCCGTCGGAGCATTGTCCTACTTCCTCCACATCGGCATAGCCTTTGATAGGCTCGTAAGCATCGTCCACCAGGCGGGTATCGAAGCTGTAGTACAGGATATCGTGCCCTTTGAGGTAATTATCCCGGAAACTTACTCCCGGTTTTTCGGCCGAGGGTCTTCTGTCAAAATAAAAATACCGGTTAGGGCTGTTCTTATCAAAATACAATTGGTTACCACCCGAAAAATCAGGAGAATTCCCTACCCCTTTCAACATAAACATTTCCATAGCCGCCTTGTCCTGCACAAAGGCATAATCGTCCGATTCATATTGGATCCTGATATTTCCTCCCGACGGCAAGGTGATCGTCTCCAGCGACCAGGCTCCGGCATAATTATCCAGGTTGTTATCGGTTTGGTTTACAAAAGGGAAGTCCGCATTGGTAAAGGCCGCATCATTGGGTTTATAACCGCCCCAACGGTCTCTACAAGCTACGTTGTAATCATAGTTATGCCCATAGGTAAACTGGTAAGGACTGATCATGCTGCGGTCCGAGTTGCCGTAACGGATCGAAATTTTCCGGAGGGTCAGCTTCCCGCTCTCATCCCTATTGACATTATTGATCGTATTGACGTTATTGACAACACCTTTGCACAGGGAATAATCATAAGTGAAGATCACCGTCTTAACCGGGATAGCCGCGGTCTTGTTGATAAAGCGATCGTGCTTGTTGTACAGGCTGATAGAATCCAGTTTGTACGACAGGTCGTTGCCGGTATCTACGCCACGGGCATCCTTTCTTTTGGATACATAAAATTCTGCAATGAAGTTTTTGGTTTCGATGCTGTGCGTGATCCATTGCTCCCTCGTCCCCTGTAAAAAGCTTGCTTTATCGTCCTGCTTATCCGACTTAAAGCCCGGGTTATATTGCGCCAGGTTTTTACCATAAGGCGCTTTCCAGCCATAGGAGGCATCTTTAAGGGTATAGTTGAACTTCGTAAAAGAGCCGAAATCATCATCCGTAGGCCCGTCGCCTTTTACATCCACATAATCGGCTGACAGCACCGAGGTGAGCAGATAACTATGCGCAAAAGCAGGCGTTGTTGTTTTGCTGAAAAATTTATCACGGCCTTTCTCGTTACCGGTAGTAGGATCGCTATCATCGTAACGAATAATACCCGAAGCCTCTTTGGAAGAGGCTACTGCAAAGGTAGCTTCCTCTTGTTTGGTATTCATCGCGGGCAAGCCATATACGTACCTGCGCCCGTCGGTCTGTACCTGTACCATTTCCGATATCTGGTGCCCCTTTCGTATGGTACCATCCTTCCTGGAAAAGGATTCTTTGGCTATATCGGGTCCATTGGCAAATCCATTGCTGCTTGTATAGCTGTACAAGCTATCGCTGGTCGCTACTCCTTTTACGGAAGCCTCGTCGCCGGTAAAGTAATAGACCAGGTTACCACGGGCATCTCTCCTGGTATCCGAACCCGGCTTTTTTATAGGAATAGCGGCTGTTTGCGTACCGTCCATAGCGCCAAGCCCCTGGATGGCTTCCAGCAGGCCTGGATTGGTTACTGTTGCTTCGCCGGCTTGTTTGAAATAGGTATTTTCATAAATGCTTCCCGCCTGCTTACCGGTAAAGGGACGCTTATAGTCGTTCCAGGGGCCTGAGGTAATATCGGTATTGCTTACGGTAACATCGGCCCCGAGCGAGAATAAGTTACCTATGCCTGCTTCAATATTGACGCCAATTTCGGATGCACCGCTGGACACTGCGGGATCATATACGCTTCCGAAATCATTCCGGAAAGGCCGGAATGAGCCGCCTGTTCCCTGCCCGCTTACGGAGTACACATCGTAGGTCATATTGCCGGGCGGCAGGTAATGCATGGTTTCGTTAAACATACCATCCCGGTCGCGGGTAAAATCCATGATCGAAGCATCATCCGCATTCTGAGCATAGAGATAGCCATAACCAGGCCTGTCTCCGTTTTTTTCAAAAGAGAGCTTGCTGATCATACCGTAAACCGCGGCATGCGGGTATACGCCGTAGAGTTCACCGCCCAGCTTAATTTGCCCGCGGTACATGGTCATCTCGCTCTTGTTGGTAATTACAGGTATGATATTCTTAATCCCGATAGGCACCGAAGAAGAGAACATCTTTCCGCCGCCGGCGCCTTTATAGGTGAGCGATACAGAAAGGCCAAAACTCTTATCCTTAAGCCCGGAGCGGGTGTTGTAGCCATGGCCATAATTTACGCCCACGCCTGCTGCCACATCCGAGCTTACGATCATCGAGGTATTGAACTGAAGCCCGAGGTTGTAATCGATATCGGCGCCGTTCTGCGAGCTCACGCCCAGGTTGATACCGGCCGATGCCGCCTTCATTACATTGACTCCCGCACCCAACGACAAATCGGCGCTTACCCCCCTGTAATTGCTTACATTGACGCTCATGCTCAGGTTGGCCGATAAGTTGATGTACGGCGAACCAGCGCCCAAGAGCTCGGCACCTACACCTAAACCTACCCTTACATTTTTCTCCGGTTTTATACTCAGCGCCTTTTCTATCGTCTCTCCGTTAAAATCGTCAGGCATACCCCGTACGCTGCGGTTAATAACGCCCGGGTTAATATTCCATCCCAGCCCTACCCAACTGGCTTCCTGCTCCATATCGCCGCCGCCATGATAAGATATGTTGACCGGGTATCCTTCCACATCCAGCAAGGGGATATTGTACACAAAATCGCCGGTAAACATATCTACCATATCCGTAGTACCTACCGGCTCAAAGCTCTGAACTTCGGGCTGGCTGGGGCCGGAGGTTAATGCAGACGAAACTGCGGGAGATACCAACTGGAAAGTAAGGGTACACAACAGCACTTTTGCCGTGAACTTAATGATCCGTTTATTGTACAACATATCGAAATGTTTTCTTCGTTATTATTTACAGCCCGGGAGTGTCTTCCAGGTCTTCTTTTTTTATCACTGCTTTAATGATTCCATTCTTAAACACCCTGTCGTAAAAGGAGAGCTTCAGATCCTGTTCCGGTTGCTGCACGTTGCCCGGAAGCTTAAAGCCTACGATGATCGTTTCAAAGGGCAGCAGGTTCTGGCTGTTCTCAAACCAATAGCTGCTGACATACAATGTATCGCTGCCATAAAGCAGGTAAATATCATTGGGCGCTTCATTCAGGTAATAGTTTTGTCTTGCGGCATATTCCTCTTGTCCGCTTACCTGGTACCGGAGCGGCGATTGGTTGTAGCCGGAAATGCTGAAAGCGATATTGAACCAGGCCATACCCTGCAATTGCTTTTCCCGTGCCGCTTCAGCCGTTTTATCCAGGTGTTCTTTCCGGGCAATGTAAGCCGGTGTCTTATACAGGATGGTATAATTGACGTCGCCCACCGTTATGGTTTTCTTTAAGCCGTTCCTGTCATTTTCAGCATAGGCAACGGGGTCATGCTCCCGCGAACAGCCTGCCAGCAGCAGCGCCAGTATCAGTAAATTAATTGCCTGCTTCATATCGTTTATTGACAAATGCTGTCAGCTCTTTAGTACGGTCGTAATAGTCATCGTTGTACAACACAGTGCCCATCCCATTGGCCCCGATGATCAACCGGAAACCTTGTTCTTTACCATATTCATCGATCAGGGGATTGAGCCGCTTCCATACTTGCTCGTTAATGGCTTGGTTGCTTTGCTGGTATTCCTGCTCCAGGGTTGCCTGCGCCTGGGAAAAAGTTTTGTACAGCACCTCCAGATCCGCTTTAGGCACCTCTTTCATTTTGCTTTTGAGCATCAGCTCTTTCTTGAGGCTATCTGCCTGTTGTGCCATGTATTTCAGGGTCACCGCAGATTTAGCTTCAAGCTCCATTTTCATTTTATAATTATTGAACAAGGCAATGGCATCTACCACGGCGATCTTTTTATTGTTGCGGTGGTTGACCCAAAGCAATACTGCTGCCGTAATGCTGCATGCGATAAGGGTAATGCCTATCTGCCTGAGCTCTGATCTTGTCATTTTTCGGGTTGTGTTTAATGCTATTTAATTAATTCGGGATTCACGTATTTAAACAAGACGCGGTATTGACTACCGGTTTGGGAGGTGATGATCAGGCTATAAGGCTGCAGGTGTTTTAAGGGCTGGTGTTCTTTAAAATCCAGCACAAAACGATTATCGCCATACACCGCCTTCAAGCTGGTTGTTTCTTTAAGCTTGATCTCTTTCTCGTTTTTATCCAGCAGCTTTAAGGATAAGGAATCCGACTTTAGCTCATCGAGGTCATATTTCAGTTTCAGGATACCCGGTGCATACAGCTCATAAGCGCCCTGTTCCTTTTTTATATCCACAAATGAAGGATCTCTCGGCACAGCCACCAATAAGCTGTCTTCTATGATGGTAAACCGCCAGGGTTCGGCGCCACCCAGCAGCATGCCTTTGTAGTAGGCATCCACCGTCCAGGCATAGGGCTGGTTCTTTTGTAACGGCTTTGCATATACCGGATACACGATGCTCATCTGCATCAGGTTGCGTTCGTCATATACGGGATTGTTCCTGTTGATGGCGCCGGTAGTGTTCTGTCCTTCTTTGATCTCCGCTACCCGGATACGGTATTTCAATTCGGAGGCAAAGGGATAATTGACCGTCCAGCTCAGCATGGGGTTGTATTCATATATTTTGGCATCGTCATCGGGATCGATAAGGTTGATCAGGAATATATCTTCCGACTTATGATAGACACATTCGTCGACCACAGGGCCCGGTACGGTTTCGTTCTGGTTATAATCGGGTTTTACCGATACGCAGTATTCATAAATACCCTGCGGCAGTTTTTTGTATTGTTCAAAAAGCTCTCTTAGTGCCGGCGTGGAATATACCAGTTGCGCTTGTACCATAGCCGATGAAAATACATTGATGCCCGGCTGCAGGTCGTACTCGAAACGGTAGCTGATGCGCAGGTCCGATTTACGGAATTGGATCGTGCCTTTGATCAGGGCATGGGAGCGCTGCTTCAAGCCGGATTGCACCTGGAAGTTGAAAAGGTTATCGGGCGTAAGGTCTATCCCGTCGACCGCGGCTAAGTTCACCACTATATCGGATTGTGCATGGCACAGGCTGCTTCCTATTGAGAAAAGGAGCGTCGCCAACATCAGCCGGGAATAGTGCTTCAGGATTTGCATGTTCAGGATCATGATGAAATACGATTGTATCAGTAATCAAATAATTTTAGTTTAAAACGCCAGGCCAGCTCTATCCCGGCCGTATACAGTTCTTTCCATCCTGCCAGCTCGTTGAGGCGGTAGTTGCTGTACCTGAAATTGGCCCGGATCATTACCGGCATCTTCTTAAAGGTGTACCCGCTACCCAGGAAGAAGCCGTAACGGCTGATGCCCATACTGGTGGTGGCTATATCTGTGCCGCCCGACAGCATCACTGTTTGCAATACCATACCTCCGGCTGCTATATTGGCAAATTGACTGTTGTTGAATGCGGGATAAGCTACGGTAATGTAATCGGTATTGATGCGGCTGCTGCCCAGGTTCAGCGAGAGCATGGTGGTCTTGTAGGTGTAGATGGTGTTGAACTGCAACAAGCTGCTGCCGTATTTTACTGTATCCATGGTGCTGTTGTTCCTGTTGTACAGCAAGGTAAAGCGTATGGCCCGCTGCTGCTTTTTGACCTGGTAGCTGATCTTAGCTGTCCACACTTCACCCAGGATAGGCTTTTGCGGTATGTTAAGGGTATCGGTAAAGCTGCGGAAGGTAGAGAAGGGTTTGTAGGCAATCGATACGGAGGGGTATCTTTTGGAATGGGTAGCCAGGCTAAAGCCCCACCGGGAGTTATTGCCTTTGGCATTGAGGCTGTTTTGGATCAGGTAGTTGTATTCTACGCCCAGGGTAAGGAAGGAACGGAAAAAGTCGCCTTTGCCGCCTATCCTGAAGCGTTCGGTCCCGGCCATGATCACCGGCAGGGTGTTGTTTTCAAACGATCTGCCGGCGTGTTCGTAACCGGCTTCTACATCGATGTTCGTCGCGGGAATAGTGCCTTCCAGTTTCAGGTTATAGGCCGAGCGGTCTTTGAAGGATACCTGCGCTTTTGCTTCTTCCGATTGCCCGGGCTTGTTGGAAAAGGCATATTCCCCTGTAACGTTCAGGTAGCGGGAAATAGCGCCGTTGTATGTAGCGGAGACAATATGTACAGGGTTCCGGAAGCTGGGTAAGGAGATAGCGGCATCTTTAAAAAAGTTATCGTCCTGCAGTAATTTTTTCCCGGGTGAATAACCATAGTACACCAGGCCGATCTGCTGTTGCAATACCGGCTTGAAGGCTATCCTGCCGCCATAGGCTTTATAGCCTTCCACCTGGCCATCCCTGTCGATGTATTCGGTTTTGCCATAGCTGCCACCTATGGTCGCAAAGCCTATATCGTAGCCTATATCTACTCCTTTCAGCATTTGCCCCGACTGGGTATAATCGGATACATATTTCGGGAACATACCGGCATCAAAATTGGTAAGCCCTGTGAGCAGGCCCTTCGTCTTGCTTTCGGGAAGCAGGCCGGAGGCTTTTTTAGCCAGGTCTTTGTAAGAGGCCTGGTCCATGTTTTTCAGGTCCTTTATTTTGCTGTAAGCGAGCAGGGAGTCGTAATAAGCGGTGTTTTTATATTGTTCCAGCAAGGCCTGGTATTTCCTGATCTTCGCTTCCAGGGCCTGTATTTTCTGGTATTGCGCCAATGCTTTTGCATAAGCGTCTTCCGCTTTTTGTTTGTTGCGCTGCAACGTTTCCGCTTGCTTGTTAAGGGTACTTGCGGCATCCGAATGCTGGGCCATGCCTGTAAGCGAATCGCGGGCCTTATCTTTCAGCTTATCTTTTTCTGCCTCCAGCTTGCGCTGCGCGGCCTCTTTAAGCTGTTCTTCGCTCAGTGAAGCGATATCCATGCCTTTCAGGTCTACCTGCTGTTTCAGCCCGGCAATAGCCTGATCTTTTTCTGTTTGCAATTGCTGTACCAGTTGCCCGTAGATCATATTGTAGTTGCCCCCCTGGGCTATGGTCTGCTCGTACCGCTTGTTATAGCTGCTTACTAATTTGAGCAATTGCTCTTTGGCCTTCTCTGCATCGTAGCGGAAGTGGATATAACTTGCCTTGGCTTCCCGGTGCTTGTCCTGGGTGGTGTAATAACCAGCTACGCTTACCGGGATGTCAAACAACGGGAATTCCAGCATGCCCCTGGCTTCGTAATAGGTATTATCCTGCCGGGAAAATTGTTCCTGGTCATTGCTGAAATTGGCTGCCAGGGATACCTCGCCCACAAGGTCTTTATTCTCTTTGCTGTTTTTCTTGAGCTCCCGGAACTGCGACAAAAGCGAGGGATAGTCGCCCAGGTAATTGTTCGTAAAAGCACCCAGGTTATCCTGCAGCCCCGATTGCTGCTTTTTCAGCTCTTCCTGCAGCGATGCGTTGCTGTTCAGCTCGTACCTGCCCATAAACCAACCATCGGCATATACATCAATGATTTCTTTGCCTTCTTTGTGGTATTGTTGCGGCTGAAGTCCTTTCTTTTTGAAATAGCGTTGCAGGCGGTACTGCGATTTTTCCATAGCCCGCCCTGCTTTATCCAGCGCCGGCGGTACGGGCCGGCTGCCCGGGAAAAGCCTGCCCGATAAGGGATTGATCACGTCGTTGATCCCCTGGCGTATGCCGGCATTCACGGCCAGCATGCTATCTTTTTCCTGGATGAAATCTCGTTCGTAAAGGGCGCCTTCGGCCTGGATACGGAGCTGTACTTTATAGCTTCCCGGAGGGATAAGATCTGTTTTGCGGATGACTGCTGCGAATGCCGGCAGGATATAATAGCTGCCGGTGGCTTCCTGGAACGGTAATATAATCCTCGAAGTTCCCTTCTTTATTTTATGGGTGGATTGGTAGCGGTACACCTGGATACTGTCCAGGGCACCTGTATATTTATAGCTGGTAATATTGACAATGGCATTCGTTTCCCGCTGTGCATTGAGGTAAAGGTCCTGGGCAAAATTTCCACCCTGGAAATAAAGGAAATCCGTATGTGCAGAAGTAATGATGGTGTCCTGCTTCCGGTTCTTATCCTGCCCATACAACAATACCGTGTCGCTCAGGAGCAACAGCAGCAAGCCCAAAATGCGTATTGACCGGGTTGACATGGCTGGTAATTTTTCAGCATTTTTTTGTGCAAAACGAATGCCTATCAGGCGTAGCGGGTACACCTGTAAGCAGCACTGTATATTGGTTATTGGAACAAGAAACCGGGGTAGCTATCGCCCCACACATCAGGAAATTCAATATTTATCTTAAAAAATTCAAGGCAAAAACCTGGTTAATGAATTCCTAATGATTTGCAAACGAAGATAGAATATCCTGGGTAATAACAAAAAATTAAGTGAATAATATTTATATTAATTCTTAAAGAATTGAAATACTTGTGATTTTACTTACTTGCGTGCCAGTAATGACATATATGTATTGAAAGTAATTTACAGATCATTCTTTAGGAAGACACCAGCAAAACGGGGCAATACTAATTCCGGCATACAATTTCCTATAGAAATTAATGCCCTGCACCTGATTATAGAAAGGCCTGCCGAAACTTCAGGCTATTACCTGCTTGCAACAAATTAAAGTTTTTACAATACTCTGTTAAATATACCATTAACGGGATACAAACGGCCAGGGCGCCATTATCTTTAAACTAACCAAAACACTTTTTCTATGATACATCTTTTCAAGCCTTGCCGGAAGGTGCTTTTGCTGGGCGCTGGCCTGGTGCTGCCGTTATGGGTACAGGCCCAGTCGGCAGAACTGCCCATCGGTCCTACGGAAGCCCGTAACCTGGCTGCCCAAAACGTAAGCAGCGTACTGGAATGGCTGCCTCCCGATCACCTGGAACAATTCGGTTTCAGCGACAAGGACAACTTTTCCGCGATCAGTATCGGGATGCCCTTGTACAGCACTTCCTTTTCCGATGCTTCCGTCATTTCCGGATCAGAGCCCCATATGCAAACGAATATGGTCCTGGTACCGCTTTCCCTTAACGGCACAGTACGTTGCTTTATCTACCTGAGTCCTGATGAAAGCGGCAGGTGGGTCACTTCCGGACTTGGAGGTCATAACGAAGCTACTGCCTGGAACGGTTTATTGAGTGGTAAAAATGCTGAAGCAAAGGACCACCTTACCCTGCTGCATATCCCGCAGAACAATGCCGATTACCTATGGCAGGAGGTTACGAATACCTGGCTGGATATAGGTGTGGGTGTGGGCCATCGCAATGGCGAAACACTTGATGCAGCACAGGTATTTCAACAGGCAGTAAAGATCGCTGCCGAAGCCAGGGCTACCGTAAAAGATGATGCGGGCAGCTAAATTTTCCTAACCAAATAAGCAAATCATGAACAGGATATCCAAATATATGCTTGCTGCTGCCTTGCTCCCTTGCAGCGGCAGCCTCCAGGCACAAACCACAGGTTCCTATGTGCCGGTATATGTACAGGAACAAACCCAGTGGTGCTGGGCAGCTTGCAGCGCTATGCTGTACTGGGCCTATGCACCCGGTACCCAAAGCCAGTGTACCCTTGTAGGTGTAGCACGCGATAAGGAGAACGGCAACATCTTTGGCGGTTGTAACAGCCTGAGCAATAGTACGGCCAGTCCCTGTACCAGCCCGGCCACTTTCAATTCGCCGCAAAGCATGTATGGCTGCGACGGTTCTATTGAAAGCATCCTTGACAATTATAGTATTCCCTCTACCGGTTATGGCTATGCTTTTTCGGCCAGCCAGGTAGCTACGGCTACTGCAGCTAAAAAGCATATGGTAGCCCGTTGGGGCTGGAACAGCGGTGGTGGCCACTTTGTAGTCATCAACCGTTACAAAGACGGTAATGTATATTTCAACAACCCGCTTTCCAGCAGCGCCTATATATGGAGCTATGCCAATTTCAGTACCTCCTATGGCAGTGCTACCTGGACGCATACCCTACGTATGGACAACAGCGCACCCTATGGCACTGTATATACTAATGGTCAGCTTAAAGGTCTCGATCTTGCTGCACTTAACAAGATTGAAGCCGTAAGCCTCAATTGTTATCCCAACCCGGTAAGCAATCGCCTCAACTGCATCGTTTCCCTGCCCGAGAGTAAAGAAGGTCAGGTGACCATCAGCGATGCTACAGGAAGGCAGGTATACGTTATGCACGCCGTTCCCGGTAAAAATACCTTTAGTGTTGATGTATCATCATGGGCCAGGGGCATCTATTTCCTGCAAATAAATGGCGAGGCACAGCGCCAGAAAATAAGCGTGCAGTAACTAACAACTAAGATTTCTTGCAAAGTTCAACCCGGAGCCTCCTGTCTTTTTCACAGGAGGCTCTTTTTATAAAGAGACCGACCTCTTATCCTTCCCTCCCCTGCAAAGTCCGGTAAAGGCGCCGGACAGGGCATAAAAAAGCTGCTCATCATTCCCAATAAGCAGCTTCAATAAACGCCCGATCCGTTATATACCACGCCTCAACGCACGGCTCAATCTTTTGTGCTCCTGATCATGGCTCTGTTCCGGTTCTTACGTTCCTTCTCCTCCCATTTGTACCCGGATTCACCCACGTAAAACGCCTCTTGCCGCAAAGAAGAAGTTCCTTGCCCTACAGGCAGAGCATAAGGAGAAGCAGGACAGCTCGTCTTACTCCTTCCTTTGGGTCACACAGGTACAAGGTGCAGATTACACAGGCCAGGATGCACATGCTTGATAACAACTCACCTTCCAGGAGGGACAAAAGTCATAAGCACTGACCTTGCACCAATAGTCAAAGGTGGGAAATGCTTCTGCAACCTTTCCTGCCTGCAGACTTACAGATTCAATACTGCTTAATGGAGTAATTGCTTTCTTGATCAGGTGTAATTTTGAAGCACCTTTGGTTTCCTTTTCCATATTCGTTCCTATTTTATTGTAGCAAATATGCCCCACAACCATATTAAGTCATAAGATCAATTCATATTTGTCATGAAGAATTTGGAATATGCATATATTACGGCTAAATATGCAAATAAGTATGTGGAATTATCCCCGCTCAAAGCGGGGTTTAATGTTACCATCACCCGGATAAGGCCGAGAAGCGCTGCAGGGGAAAGGAAAAGGTTCTATAACGTTACATTTTTGTTTCCTTCGACTCCCAAAATACCTACGAAAATTTGCTGGAAGATACAGGCCCTGCCACTTCAGGTCAGCACTGGGTAAGTATAAAAACAATACAGCCCTCCAACATAAATGCTGAAGGGCTGTATCAATAAATATGTCAGCTAGCTACTCACTGGAAGTTACCAGTACCATCGGCCATGAGGGGCTTAACTTCTACTCAGAATAGCAGATCTGCACGTCACTGCTACAGAAGCTAGGTCATAGATATAGCTAAATAGTACGTCCGTGTATGGGCACAAAAAAGCCTCTTATCAATTGATAAGAGGCTTTCTAGAAATAAATATGGCAGCTACCTACTCTCCCGGATTTAACCAGTACCATCGGCCATGAGGGGCTTAACTTCTCTGTTCGGAATGGGAAGAGGTGAACACCCTCGGCAATACCACCATAAGATCTTGATTAGTATTGAGACCTGAGTATTGCGTATCAAGAACATCACTGTATCTCATAGCTCATAACTCACATCTCATATCTAACTTAATAAGTTAACATATTGGGTCAGCTCAGATAGTATTTTCATTTTGTAACAACTTCATTTCAATAATAAAGTTAAAGCGTACGTGCAATTAGTATTACTCGGCTATGATGTTACCACCTTTACACCTGTAACCTATCAACGTCGTAGTCTTCGACGGCACTTAAAAGTAAACTCATCTTAAGGAAGGTTTCGCGCTTAGATGCTTTCAGCGCTTATCCTTTCTGTACATAGCTACTCTGCACTGCACCTGGCGGCACAACAGATACACCAGCGGTACATACAACCCGGTCCTCTCGTACTAAGGTCATGTCCTCGCAATTTACTAACGCCCACCACAGATAGAGACCAAACTGTCTTGCGACGTTCTGAACCCAGTTCACGTGCCACTTTAATGGGCGAACAGCCCAACCCTTGGGACCTTCTCCAGCCCCAGGATGTGACGAACCGACATCGAGGTGCCAAACCTCCCCGTCGATATGAGCTCTTGGGGGAGATCAGCCTGTTATCCCCGGAGTACCTTTTATCCTTTGAGCGACGGCCCTTCCATTCAGAACCGCCGGATCACTTTAGCCTGCTTTCGCACCTGCTCGACTAGTCAGTCTCACAGTCAAGCTCCCTTATACTAATACGCTCTACGTACGATTACCAACCGTACTGAGGGAACCTTTGCGAGCCTCCGTTACTCTTTGGGAGGCGACCACCCCAGTCAAACTACCCACCATGCAATGTCTCCCTGCTTTACAGGGATTAGACTCTAAGTAACAGAAGGTTGGTATTTCAACGGTGACTCCACAAATACTGGCGTATCTGCTTCAAAGTCTCCCAACTATGCTACACATCTGTTACCCAAAATCAATGCAAAGTTGTAGTGAAGGTTCACGGGGTCTTTTCGTCCCGTGGCGGGTAACCGGCATCTTCACCGATACTACAATTTCACCGGGCTCGTGGAGGAGACAGTGTGCAACTCATTAGACCATTCGTGCAGGTCGGAACTTACCCGACAAGGAATTTCGCTACCTTAGGACCGTTATAGTTACGGCCGCCGTTTACTGGGGCTTCAGTCGTAAGCTTCACCTTGCGGCTGACAAACTTCCTTAACCTTCCAGCACCGGGCAGGTATCAGGCTCTATACTTCATCTTTCGATTTCGCAGGGCCCTGTGTTTTTGCTAAACAGTTGGTTGCACCATTTTACTGAGACCGCATCACTGCGGTTGGCTTTATTCCGAAGTTACAGCCATAATTTGCCTAGTTCCTTCTCCACGGCTCACCCGAGCGCCTTAGAATACTCATCTCGACTACCTGTGTCGGTTTACGGTACGAGCTGTATAATACGAACCTTAGAAGTTTTTCTCGGCAGTCTGATTACAGTCACTATCTGCGCCACCGAAGCTTTGCAGTACTATCAGATTTCAGCAGTCCCGGCGGATTTGCCTACCAGGTCTATACCTACATCCTTTAACGAACTATTCCGTCAGTTCGCGGACTTGTCACTTCTGCGTTACTCCATCGAATATTATACAGGTATGGGAATATTAACCCATTCTCCATCGACTTCCCCTTTCGGGTATGCCTAAGGTCCCGACTAACCCTGATCCGATTAACGTTGATCAGGAACCCTTAGTCTTTCGGCGACAAGGTTTTTCACCTTGTTTATCGTTACTCATTCCTACATTTTCTTTTCCATACGCTCCAGCATACCTCACGGTACACCTTCGATGCGGTATGGAATGCTCTCCTACCGATCTTACTTACGTAAGATCCTATAGCTTCGGCACTACGTTTGATGCCCGATCATTTTCCGCGCCCGAACCCTCGACCAGTGAGCTGTTACGCACTCTTTAAATGAATGGCTGCTTCCAAGCCAACATCCTGGCTGTCTTAGGATTTGAACATCGTTTAACCAACTT
>OZ245855.1:2997500-5308229 GCA_965229095.1 Edaphocola sp.
TAGTTATTGGAAACGATCTTTAAGGAACCGTAATCTTTCCATTTGTCAGGATAGCCGATCTTCTTGATAAAAGTGTTGAGCTTGGCCAGGGCTTTTTGCTTGGTTACATCGCTCATCCAATCCAGGGCCTTGATGCGTTCGCCAAAAGTTTCCTGCAGGTTGTTTACCAGCTCCAGCATGCGTTTCTTAGCTTCGGGCTTGAAATGTTTGTCAACATACAATTGGCCCAATTGATCGCCTACGGCGCCATTAACTACCTGGATCACCTTTTTCCAACGAGCTTTTTCTTCTTTCTGGCCTCTCAGGAATTTATTGTAAAAACCAAAACGGGCATCGCTGAAATTTTTGCTCAGGTAAGGCGACATATCGCTGGCTGCATTGTAACTCAGGTATTGTTTCCAGGTATCCAGGGGAGTAGCTTTCAACTGACGTGCTACTTCCACGAAGAATTTAGGCATACCGACAATAATGCTGTCCTGACCCTGGATTTTCAGTTTGCCGAGCAACATGGTCCAGTCCAGGCCGGCAGTCGCTTTGTTGATACCGGCAATATCGAACTTGTTGTACAACCGTTGCGGGTTACGCATTTCAATAGGAGAAAGCGAAGCGCCGGCCAGTGATTTCTCCAGGTTAAAGATCTTCTGCGCATTTCCTTTGGCAGTAGCTTCGTCCTGGCCCATCAATTGCAGCACCTGCTGTACATATTTTTGGTATTCGGCCCTGATCTCTGATGAGCGGGCATCGGTTTTGAAGTAATCGTCCTTATTGGAAAGACCAAGACCACCCTGGAAGAACTGGGTGATCATCTTCGTTACATTTTTGTCATCCGGTGCAATATAAAAATTGAACACGGCACTGATACCTTCTGTATGCTCCAGCGCTATTTCGTCCAGCAGTTGCTGTGTATTGGAAACCGCATTGATACGGTCGAGCACCGGCTTCAGCGGTGTAATACCTGCTTTATTGATCGCTGCCGTATCCATGCCACTTTTGTAAAAGTCGCCGGCCATACGTTCTTTACTGCCTTCGGCAGCCTTATCGTTTTTGGCGGCATCGTCCAGCAAAGTGTGCAGATCATCTACAGTGCGTTCTCCAAGCTCGTCGAAGCTACCCCAACGGGTTTGGTCTCCCGGAATAACCGCCTTATTCAGCCAGGCGCCGTTGGCATACTGGAAAAAGTTATCAGCCGGGCTGACAGTAGTATCCATATTGGCCTTGTCGATGAACTTAAAATCGGCACTTTTCTTTGCAGATTTATCTCCGCCTTCCTGGCAGGAAGTGATGCCTAATGTACCCAAGGCTGCCCCGGCGAGTAACAATTTTGCAAATTTCATTGTTGGTTAAAATTTATTATGAACTGCAAATGTAATTCTTCGATACATCTTTTTCAGTACAATATAAGGGGGAATTTTGGGGGGATTTGTTTGCCCCGGCACAGCCAAACACCGGCCTGTTTTTCTCATACGAGCTCTTATACCTTTCCCCCACCCCGGCACTAAGGTTGTACGAAAAGCAATTGTATAGTACATTCGTACTGTTTAAACAGATTATATGCACCTGACCATCATCAATGGCCCTAACCTGAATCTACTGGGTACCCGCGAACCGGAGATCTATGGCACACGAAGCTTCGAAGATTTCCTGCGCGAGTTGTTGGAACGCTTTCCCACGATAACCTTTGATTATTTCCAGAGTAACCACGAAGGCGCTATTATCGATAAGATACAAGCCTGTAAGGGAAAAACAACCGGCATTATCTTTAATGGCGCCGGTTTTACGCATACCAGTATCGCCATTGCCGATGCTTTTGCCGCAGTACCGGTACCGGTGGTAGAGGTCCATATCTCCAATATTCATGCCCGGGAGGCATTCCGGCAGCATTCCTGTACCGGCGCCAAAGCTATCGGCGTGATTACAGGCCTGGGACTTGAAGGCTACTCATTGGCAGTGCAATATTTTGCACACCGTAATGCATAGCGCCTGCGCGATCCTGGATTTCATTACAGTAACCAACCTTTTCCTGCGACAAGGTGCTTTATAAAAGCGAGCAGCCGGTCCATTGTTGGCCCGGCTGCTTGCTTTTATGGCTAAATCTTTCTATTAAACGGTTTTGAGTTGCGCGATCATAGCCACCGGATCGGCAGCGCTGAATACGGTATTACCGGCTACCAATACGTCTGCACCGGCATTCACGATCTCCCCAGCATTCTCCAGGGTAACGCCACCATCGATCTCGATCAGCGCCTTACTGCCGGTACGGTCGATCAGGGATCGCAGCTCCGCGATCTTCTTCAGGGTATGGGGGATGAATTTCTGCCCGCCAAAGCCGGGGTTCACGCTCATCATGCACACCAGGTCGATGTCGGCAATAATATCTTCCAGGGAAGAGATAGGTGTATGCGGGTTGATGGCCACACCTGCTTTCATGCCTTCGGCATGGATCATCTGCACGCTGCGGTGCAGGTGCGGACAGGCTTCGATGTGTACAGAAAGGTAGTTGGCACCAGCTTTGGCAAATTCGCTGATATACTTTTCCGGCTCCAGGATCATCAGGTGTACATCCAGCGTCTTGGTAGCCTTCCTGTTTACGGCGCTGATTACCGGCAAGCCAAAGCTGATATTGGGCACAAAGCGGCCGTCCATCACGTCCAGGTGAAACCAGTCGGCTTCGCTGTTATTGATCATGTCGATATCCTTTTCCAGATTCAGGAAATTGGCGGAAAGCAGGGAGGGTGCGATTAATGGCATTGTTACAAAAATTAAAGATGGGGAATACCGGGAATTAAGCAGTAGCTGTGAAAAGCCTACCGATTAGTTTACCCTAAAATCCGGCGCAAAAATAGGAATGTTTTCCGAGCCGGGCGATAGAAAACCTCAGCTCATTTTCCAAAAAAATCTTTACTCTGTTTTTACACATCCACAGGTGGATAAGCTGTGAATTCGGCTTAACTTTGCCCCAAAGCAGTGGATAAAGCTGTGGATATTGTTTGTTGGGCCCGATCTATTGTGCAGAACCTGTTTATAGCCGGATTAAAAAATTATTATTCCAAATGTTTTACCGCACTGATTTTTGAACTTACCTTAGCCGTCCTTAAAAAGTACTTAACCTTTTCTTAATAGTAGAATTAAAACGATATTTTGTGTAAACGGATGACGAAAACAAGCATACATATTTGGTTGCGGACGCATCACGGCTTTACTCATATAACCCATTGTTGACATCCAGAAGCGTTGTGGCCTTCCCAGTGATTAACATTTTTAATGCCTCCGGCCGGTAATAATACCCTGCCGGAGCCTGCTCCAAAAGATTCGAAAAAGAAAAGGTTCTTTGGCTTTGAAAGTTTTTATTGTAAAAACCCGGAGTTGTAGCAACTCTATTCAAAGAAAAGAACGAGATGTCCGTAAACATAAAAAAAGAACTGGGTAACACGCGTACCCGTAAACCAGACCTAAGCAATGTCATCTATGGCAAAATCCCTCCCCAGGCCAAAGAGCTTGAAGAAGCCGTGCTGGGAGCGATCATGCTGGAAAAAGACAAACTTTCCGACGTACTGGAAGTGTTGCCTTCAACAGATTGCTTTTATGTAGATGCCCACCAGCGTGTATTTGCAGCCATTAAACGCTTACCGGAAAAAGGCCAGGTCGTCGATCTGCTCACGGTAACCGAAGAGCTGCGGAGAACAGATGAACTGGAACTGATTGGCGGCGCTTATTTCCTCACCAAGCTTACCATGAGTGTGGTCACGAGCGCGCACGTCATCGCGCATGCGCGTATCGTGATGGAGAAATACATCCAGCGCGAGCTGATCCGTATTTGCAGCGAGATGGTCAGCAGTGCGTATGAGGATAAGTCCGATGTTTTTGAACTGATGGACAAGGCCGAGAGCGACCTGTTCGAGATCAGCAACAACTTCCTGAAGAAGAACTATTCGAGCATGCAGGATATCCTGGTAGAGACCATCGAACAGGTAGCCAAGGCCCGTAATGAAAAAGACGATGTTACCGGTGTACCTTCCGGCTTCCCCAGCCTGGATGCGATCACCGGCGGCTGGCAGCCGAGCGATCTTATCATCCTGGCGGCACGTCCGGCGGTAGGTAAAACGGCGTTTGCCCTTAACCTGGCCATGAATGCAGCCATGGATCCGCATAAGCCAAGAGGTGTAGCGATCTTCTCATTGGAGATGGGTAATACCCAGATCGTAAAGCGTATGCTGAGCTGCACCACCCAGGTAAGGCTGGAAAACATCAGCCGTGGCCGCATGGAAGATTATGAATTTGCCCAATTGACCCAACGTATGGAACCACTGGCCAAAGCGCCGATCTTTATCGACGACCAGGCCGGCCTGAATATCTTTGAGCTCCGGGCCAAGTGCCGCAGGCTGAAGACCAAGAACGATATCGGCATGATCATCATCGATTACCTGCAATTGATGCAAGGCTCCGATAAAGCCGGTAACCGCGAGCAGGAGATCAGTAAGATATCGAGGGAATTGAAAATGCTGGCTAAGGAATTGCAAGTACCGGTGCTGGCCCTTTCCCAGTTGAGCCGTGCCGTGGAAACCCGTGGCGGCGACAAAGGCAAGATACCGCAGTTGAGCGATCTCCGTGAATCGGGCGCGATCGAGCAGGATGCGGATATGGTTATGTTCATCTACCGTCCCGAATACTACGGCATCAGCAACGACGATAGTACCGGTCAGCCTTTTGATGGCGAAACCCATATCAATATTGCCAAGCACCGTAACGGTAGGCTGGATACAGTAAAGCTGAAGGCCATACTGGAGTACCAACAGTTTGTGGAAGCGCCCAAGGATGACTGGAATGGCGGTGGCGGCTTTACCGGCGGTGGTTTCGACGATCCTTCCGCAGGCATCAAGAAGCATCCCGACGATTTTGGCAACAGCAAATTGATGGTGAGCCAGGGCTTCCAGACCATGCAATCCAAAGCCAATAATATGAGCTTTGAAGATGATGAGTTTGCGCCGAAATCCAAGCTGAAAGGCGGGCACAAGCCATCTCCCGAAGATGATGATGCGCCTTTTTAAACGGCAGCAATAATTGAAATGTATATAAAAACGGAACACCTCCCGATCGTAATGATAGCGGAGGTGTTTTTTTATACTCATTTTTCCCATGTCGTATCCGTTTGCTGCATTCATTTGCTAATTTGCAGCTTTCCCAATACGTATATTAATGAGGGCTGTATTACAACGAGTATCCGAAGCTTCTGTAACCATCGAACAAAAGGTAACGGGCGCTATAGGGCCGGGTTTATTGGTATTGCTGGGCATCGAAACTACCGACACGGAAGCCGATATGGCCTGGCTCAGCAAAAAGATAGTCCAGATGCGCATTTTCGGCGATGAGGCCGGCTTGATGAACCGCTCGGTGCAGGATATCGGCGGCGAGATCCTGCTGATCAGTCAGTTTACCTTACATGCCGCCACCAAAAAGGGCAACAGGCCTTCTTTTATAAAAGCAGCCAGGCCGGAGCAGGCCATTCCCCTGTATGAACAAATGATAACACAGCTTAGCCAGGACCTGGGTAAAGCCATCGCGACGGGTACCTTTGGCGCCGACATGAAGGTAAGCCTCGTCAACGATGGCCCGGTAACTATTATTATCGATTCCAGGGCCGAGCTGTAACCCCTGTGCGGCCCCCTGCCCTGCATCACATTACCAAAGGGCCATACTGTAACTAATGTATTTACCGTACTTTTGCAGCAATGAGTACATCTTATTCTTCCTCCGGCAAACCTGCAACCAAGGTAGTGCCGCTGCCCGATTCCGAACTCAGTAAAAAAGAACAGGTAGCCGGTATGTTTGACCGGATAGCCGGTCGTTACGATTTCCTGAACCATTTTCTTTCCCTTGGCATCGACAAAGGCTGGCGCAAAAAAGCGATACGGACTTTAGCGGGCATCGCCCCCCGCAAGATACTGGATGTGGCCACCGGTACCGGCGACCTGGCCATAGCGGCACTGGTGCTGCAACCGGAACATATTACCGGCGTGGACATTTCGGAGGGCATGATGGAAATCGGCAGGAAGAAGGTAGCTGATAAAGGGCTTTCGGATAAGATCACGCTGCAATACGGCGATAGCGAAGCTTTACCTTTTGAAGACAATGCTTTCGATGCCATTACCTGCGCTTACGGCGTGCGTAATTTTGAGCACCTGGAAAAGGGCCTGTCCCAAATGAGCCGGGTGCTGAACAAAGGCGGCCGCGTCGCTATCCTGGAATTTTCGCAGCCCAAAAAATTCCCGGTTAAACAATTATACCGCTTCTACTTCCGTTATATACTGCCGGCCTTGGGCAAAACGGTATCCAAAGATGCAACGGCATATACTTATCTGCCCGAATCCGTAGCTGCTTTTCCCGAAGGAAGCACTTTTTGTGCCATCCTGGAGCGCAATGGCTTCCGCAATGCAAAAGCAAAACCTTTAACCCTCGGAATAACGACATTATATACTGCCGAGAAGGCATGAATTATTTGAGCAGGCACAACCAACATTTACTTATCTTCGTAAGATATGATCAATAAAGTGAAAGGATTAAAAACAGGTTTCCTGATCGCTGCGCTGCTGACGGGCTTTAATGTACTGGCACAAACCCGTGTGCCGAATATGCCGGAACACGATTCCAAATTGTATTACTTCGGTATCACTTTTGGCTTTAATTATTCTACTTTCCGCATCAACAATACACAAAACTTCGCCGAAAGTGATACGTTCAAACGGGTACAACCCGGTTTCGGACCGGGATTCAACCTGGGTATTATGGGCAACCTGCGGCTCAATAAGTTTGTCGATCTTCGTTTTATCCCCGCACTGGTTTTTGCGGAAAAGAAGATAAAGACTGTAGACCAGTTCGACAAAGAAGAAAACCGGAGCATCGAATCGATCTATATGCAGCTTCCCCTGCAATTTAAATTCAAGAGCGACCGTATCGGTAATTTCAGGTTCTATGGCCTGCTGGGCGGCAAATTTGATTATGACCTGGCCTCCAACGCCCGCAGCCGCCGCCAGGACGAATGGATAAGGGTAAGCCCTGTAGATGTAGGCGCCGAGATAGGCGTAGGTTTTGAATTCTTTTACCCCAATTTTATTTTTTCCCCCGAGATCAAGCTCAGCCAGGGTTTTATCAACTCCAACTACCAGGATAGCCGTATTCCCCTTTCCAATACCATCGACGCTATGCGTACCCGCATGATCGTTATTTCCATCCATCTTGAAGGATAGCCTTCTGATGTATTGCTTGTTTGTCCTGTATCGTTTTACGATATACTTAAATTATTCTTTATGATTTGCAGGCGCATCATTTAGATGTTACTTTTGTGATCCTGCTGCTACCGGTCAACTTTTTACGGGTAATCGCATTATTAATACCACGGAATCTTTAATCGTAAACTATAAATTTTAAATTATGGCACACACGCTTCCCGCCCTGCCTTATGCGCACAATGCGCTGGAACCTCATATTGATGCACAAACTATGGAAATCCACCATGGCAAGCATCACCAGGCTTATGTAGATAACCTGAATAAGGCAATCGAAGGTACCGATGCTGCCGGGCTTTCCTTGGAAGAGCTGGTTAAAAATATTTCTAAATATCCGGCTGCTGTCCGTAACAATGGTGGCGGCCACTTCAATCACTCCCTATTCTGGACTGTACTGGCGCCGGAAGGACAAGCTGGTCCGCAGGGCAAGCTGGCCGACGCTATCAATGAAGCCTTCGGAGGACTGGATGCACTCAAAGAAAAGATCAACACTGCCGGCGCTACGCGCTTCGGTAGCGGCTGGGCATGGCTTATCGTAAAAGACGGCAAACTGGAAGTAACCTCTACACCTAACCAGGACAATCCATTGATGGACGTTGCCGAGGTAAAAGGTACGCCTATCTTCGGTATTGACGTATGGGAACACGCTTACTACCTGAAATACCAGAACAAACGCCCGGATTACCTGAAAGCGGTATGGAGCGTGGTGAACTGGGATGAAGTAAGCAAACGCTACGAAGCAGCTTTGTAATTTGGCTATACTATAATTATTAAAAGGGCCGGTCATTATCCATGACCGGCCTTTTTTTAACCCCAGGACCCTTACAGGGTTCCACATGTAGCCCCAAACAGGTTCCGGGGCTTTAGTGTATTCAGACTAATAGCATCTTTTCGACAAACCCTATAAGGGTTGGGATAGCCGCTTTATTTCTTCGCTAATGCCCCTTTCAACTTCTCAAAAAATTCGGGTTGCGGCACTTTCCGGCCAACGACCCACATCGCGAAATGCTCTGCCGATATTTCTTCGGGATGAAGTACATAAGGCGTATTGCTGCTGATTTGCTTCATGAGTTCCGGCACCTGGTCTATCTGGTACACAACGCCTGTTCCATCTTTGAGCACAGGCTTTTTGCTGTTATCCTTACCCGCTACTTCCAGGAGACCTACATTCATATAATCGCCGAGGTTATAGCCTTCGTTATACTCTTTCAGGCTGTACAGTTGCAATACCAGGTCCTTAGGTTTACCTTCCACATTGACCGTAATGTAATGTTCGATAAAAGGACAATCGGGATTGGTGATCACCCTGTTGTTCATTGCTGTTTCGGTATTGATCCTGTTGCATTTTTTAAAGCCGAAGAGGGCGTATATCTCATTACGTTTCGCTTCGTTAAAACGGGAATACACATGGAATAGCTCATGCGCAACCAAGTGTGTGGTTACCTGTTGTCGTGGCCCGGTGCAAAGCATAATGCGGTTTTCGCGGGTATAGCCTTCGGCTTCAAACTCTTCCTTGCCGGCTGTTTTGATCATCTGGATCGTTGCCGGGAGCTTCAGCTTTATGTTATTGACTTTTAAAAAAGCTTCTATTTCGGCAAAAGCCTTTTTTAGCTCCTGCTGTTCCGCTTCGGGCCAGTTACGCACTTCCGATGCCGCTTTGGCCAGATAGTCCTTTTCGGTTGCGCCCTGCATGATGCCCAATCTGATCTGCAGGTCAAAGGGCTGCTGCGCCCGGGTGTAAGCATCCGATTTACCATTGACCGCTGCTGCACCAGCGCTATCCAGCAATTCAACCGTACTGCCGGCAAAAGGGAACTGAAGGGATACACCGGCATAGGCATAGCTGCCCAGCAGCATAAAAAGGAGCGGAATTATTCTTTTGATCGTCATTATCCGGGATGTTTAAATGAAGCAGCAAATTATTCAAAATCCTTAAAAAAAGGAAGGTCTTTGCTTAGGGGAACAACTACCTCTGATGCAGGGGGAATTCCCCCTAAATTAAAAATTACGTCTTTTCGCGTAGCATAGACGCCTTATAATCACATTATTTTTGCACTTCCATGAAAACCAGAAGCACATTATCGTAATCACCATACCGATAAAAAAAGCTTCGCTACAGTATTAAATTATTTCACCTAAAAACCCGAAAATCAAATGGCAAAAATCAAAACAGTTGAGACTGAAAAGCTCAGCAAGGTGGACCTGCCTTTGCACGTTTACCTGCACCCGATCGCGGTAAAGTACAGCTCCCTGGGCGGCTCCACAGGCTGGCTCGGACCGGCGCTCACGGCAATTACTACCTGCCCCGATGGTACTGGCGCTTACCAGCATTATGCTAATGGTTCTATCTATTGGCACCCTAATACCGGCGCCCATGAGGTACATGGCCTTATAAGGGCCAGGTGGCAATCGCTGGGTTGGGAAAAAAGCTTCCTTGGCTACCCGCTTACTGACGAATCGGCTTGCCCCGACGGCATTGGCCGCTACAATCACTTTCAAGGTGGCAGCATCTATTGGAGTCCTGCTACCGGCGCCTGGGAAGTACATGGCTCTATAAGGGCCAAGTATTCGCAATTGGGCTGGGAGAAAAGCTTCCTGGGCTATCCCCTTACCAACGAAAGTACCTGCCCCGATGGTATTGGCCGTTACAATCATTTCCAGGGCGGCAGTATTTACTGGAGCCCCTCTACCGGCGCCTGGGAAGTGCATGGCGCCATACGCCAGCATTGGGCTTCCCTGGGCTGGGAAAAAAGCGCACTTGGCTACCCGCTCTCCGATGAGCAGGCCGTATATGGCGGCACAGCACGCATTTCCAATTTTCAGCACGGCAGCATTTACTGGTCCCCTACCGCAGGTGTAAGGGTGTTAAAAGAAAGAGTAAGAATACATGTCAAATGCCTGGTACCGCCTACGTCCTTTACCCTTAACGAGCAATTTGCCGCCATGCAGGAAGTGTATGCCGTAGCGGGCATCAGGGTTGACTGGGCTACGACCGAAAACCTGAACCTGCCTTCTTTAAACGATGTGGATGTAGGCGGATGCACTATGGGCAGTGTTACTGCAGAGCAAATCACGCTCTTTGGCAACCGCAATTTTGTAGGCGCCAACGATATGGTAGTCTATTTTGTAAGAAGCACCGTACCCGGCTATAACGGCTGTGCTGCTTTCCCTCCGGGAAGGCCGGGGGCTGTGGTAGTGAGAACCGCCTCCCGCTGGACTTTAGGTCATGAGCTGGGGCATGTACTGGGACTTAGCCATGTGAACAACAACGATCGCCTGATGACCGGTAACGGAACTTTCAATATTACCAATGCTCCGCCCGACCTGGTCAATTCAGAAGTGAATACCATGATCGGCAGTGGTTTGAGTACTCCTCTTTAACCCTTATAAAAAAACATTATGCCTAATAATATAAATGAAGAATTGATCCGGTTCCTGCGGCAGGACGAATTGGATTATCCTGCCGGTGCAGCTAAGTTTGGTGCGGCTGTATTACCCCTGCTTACTGAGCTCATCAATGGCAACGATGAAAACCTGGCTGTAAAAGCAGCCTATCTTGCCGGTTATATCAAGGATAGCGCCGTCACCGATGTGATCAGCAAAGCGGCTTCCAGCAAGTTCAGTGCCGTAAGGGTAGCCGCCGCTTTCGGGGCGCAGCAGCTCAAAGCTTCCGATGCAACGGCTGTACTGGAAAAAGCATTGGCCGACAATGATCCCGGCGTATTGAAGGTAGCTATGCGTTCGGTGTCCAGCATGAACCTTGCCAAAAGCTTCAAAACACAGTTAAGCCAGATTGCGAAGGTGCATACCGACGATCTGATCAAAAACCTGGCTGCAGACCTGGGCAAAAAATAACCCCCTGCCTTTATAAAGAAATGTTCCGTTGTATCAACGGAACATTTCTTATTGTTATCTAGTAAATTTCTGATGGCTTTACCTTATAGCCCGACAAGCGGATCAATTGCACGCAGTAATCCTTAAAAGGCTTAGGTATGGTGCAATGCCTTCTTACATAGTGGTAAGGTTGTTTCCTGTCCAGGTATTCCAGGTCCCAGGTGGCGCCATCGGCACAGCCCAGTTCAACTCTTTCTACCGAAGGTATTTTGCCGAATTGCATTTGCTCCAGCCCTGCTTTCAATTCATTCCAGGTTGCCGGGGCCAGTACAAATGAGGTATCTTTAGATGGGGTTTCGTTATTGTCGAGCGGGTATTCTTTCAGGTGCAAGCGGATCTCTTTATCCTGCTTTTCTATTTTGAGGTACACTGCCGGATGAAAAGACCGGAGCCATACAAACTGAAGGGCTTCCTCCGTATTTTGCCCCAGCGCTAAAGGGAATTCGGGCCGCAGATGCATGATACTATCTGCATACCGGATGTACCGCGCCTCTTTGGCTGTATCGCTCCCTATTTTATAATTCGCCACATATGCCCCTTTATACAAAGGTGGCGCCGGGGTACAGGAACAAATAAAAGCACTAACAAACAGGATTACAGATACTGACCTGAACATGTGCTACAATTTTTAAATAGTTACAACGCCCAATTAAAACCAATACTGAAAGTTACAGGAAGCACTTCGTTCTTCTGCGTCACATAAGGAGAAGCCTTCATTTTATCATAGTTATCTTCAAATTCTTTACTGCGGAAAGGACGCCACACGGCGGCATACAATCGGTTTTCATGCTTGCCTACTTTTAGCTCACCACCAAGCCCTACACTGGGACCATAGTAAGTTTTACTGATGCCGTCGAGACCGAAATAGGCAAGCGCACTATTGTTACCATCAATTTTGATCACGCCATTGTAACCATACATACCCATAGCTATGGGTTGTATTTTAGCATCGGGCAAAGGACGCAATGCGATACCAGCATTAAAGCCAAGGCTTTGAAAATTGTACCCTGCACCGGCAAATAAACCTACATATTTAAACGGGAGGTATTCTACCCTGGGGCCCATACCACCGTACTCCATTCCAAAGCCCAACCCAATATGAACTTTAGAAACATAACCGGCATCCAGCCCTTTGGACTGTTGCCCCATAACGGGTTTCCATCCTAACGCCATTCCCATAAAAAGCAATAGACCTTTCAACTGTATTTTCATTCGTATTATTTAAACGCTGCGAAACTAAAAGAAAGGTTAATTTCCCACAAGAAATAAATTAAATATTTATTATTACAATTCAAAACCTATAGTAGCTTTCCAAAAAGCATTTGCTACTTCATTTCTTTGAGAAATACATCCGGATCCATTTTCAGTAGGACATGATTATCTTTCACAACCTGTTCAAAGCTGCGCCACTTGCCCTTTTCTCCTTTATGGCGCCGGTAAAAATATTTGCACGCATACAGGTTGCGGCATACATTTAATTTTTCCAGGTTGTTCAGGCTACCGAAATCATGATACCATGCTGTGTACTCGCCGCATAAAGCGGAAGTTGATTGCTGCAAGTACTTCTTTTTGCCGAAGGCAATACCTTCTTCCGACGATGTTATTTCTTTTGTAGCTGATAAGGATAACACCTGCTTCTTACGGGTATATACGGAGGCCTTGGCCCGGGCATCGTAATGCTCTTGCCATACACTGTCGCCGGAGACAATTAAGAATCCCATATGGTGACCATCGCATGCTGTCGCGTACACTTTAACCTCTCTATCCCCTGCATGGGCAGGTACATCCCACAACAGCAGTATTATTACAACGAGGTACTTCATCATTTTTGTCGCTTGTTTAAATAGTAAAGCCTTGTAACGTTATACAAGGCTTTACTTATTGTGTTTTCCCGAATTTTTATTATCACCGCTACGTTCGATAGCATAAAAATGACTGGGGGCTGGAAATTCTATTGTCCTAACTGAGCCCTTACCGAAGCAAAGAAACTGCGGCCGGTACTGAGCATAAGGCCGTCACCGCCGCTATGCGCGCCACCACCACCGGTACCGATAGTGCTGCCTACAGCATAGGCATTAGTGATATTGCGCATCCCGGCAGTAACCGTTATTCTTTCTTTATAAAATGTTTTCTCTATAGAAGCATCCAGGTTGTGATAGGCTTTCAGGCGGCCGCCATACAGGGAACCACCTTCGATGCTGCCGATAACAGGCTGGCTACCGGTGTATTTATAAAACAGGGCAAAACCTACTTTCCACTTCGGGATATCGTAACGTACATTACCGGTTACTTCAAAGTAATGAAAATCAGGAACGGTATCTAAACCCTCGATCGTTTCCAGGCTTTTGGTATAGCTGCCGCCCAGGTTCACGCGTAAAGCTTGCCAACGAAACTCGTTGTTCAGTTGCAGTACGATAATCCGGGAATGACCCAGGTTGGAGTACTGGAAACGATTGGTAATACCCAGGGAATCGGGCAAGCCTCTTAATGCGATCTGCTCTTTTACATCATCATAAAAACCGGTAAGGGAGGTTACCAGACTACGGTTGCCTTTTTCGAAGAAGGTATAACCTGTAGAGAGCTGGAAATGGTTGCTGTATTCGGCTTTCAGATCGGGGTTGCCATCGATATTGTGGTTGCTGTCGTGAAAATCGAGATAAAGCTCTTTAAGCGTAGGCGCCCGGAACCCGCGACTGTAGGAGCCCCGGAACTGCAGGGCTTTGGCGGGCTTGTACAGGAAGCTCAGCGAAGGCGCGATAGGTGCGTTGTAAAGCGTGTTATGAATAAAGCGGAATGCCGGCTGTATCGTAAGCGAAGGCAATACTTTAATGTCCGTGGTCAGGAACAATGCATAATCGCCCATGTGCTTATTGCCATCTTTTATTTTCTCCATGCCTTTGGCAAATTCGAGGTTAATGTCGTAGCCAAAAGTATAATCGAAGATGCCGGCTTTGTTATTGTAGGTGGTCCTGGAGGTAACGTTGTTGAATACATTCAAAGCTTGAGCTGCCGGATCGGCAGACAATTCCCTTTGTAACGTAGTGAGGTCGGTGATATAAGTAGTTTGCTTCCGGTGATACAAAGCATAGCTATTGTTGCTTTCCCAGTAACCATTGCTACCTGTTTTCCATTTCAGTTGCAGCCTGTTGATAAAACGGGTAGTCCGGAAATACATATCAGGCACACTTTTGTTGAACTCCGTCAATGGGTCGGGTACACCGCCTTTGAACACCAGGTTCTCGGTAGTGAGGTCCATGCCATAAGTAAGGGAGGTATTATCGTTGAAACGGCGGATGTATTTCAGGTTACCGATGTATTGTTCTTTGGGTCTCCAGCTAGGATCGCGGGGCAATGCGCCGCCGCCGGGATTCCAGCCCTGGAAAAAGTTGCGGGAAAAATTGAGGGAGAGATTGTTCTTACCCCACATCTTAGCTGCATCCAAACCATAATTGTACTTGCCTATTGATTCATAAAATCCGTTGGCGCCAGCTGTCCAGCCTTTCTTATTAGTCTTGGTAGTGATATTGATCACGCCCCCGATGGCATCGGAGCCATACATCACACTCATCGGGCCTTGTACTATTTCTATTCTTTCGATATTGGCCGTATTGAATTGCCCCAGGTCCACATTGCTGCCTTCCCTGCCATTAAGCGGCAGGCCATCGATCATGATCTTCACATTACTGCCGCTCAAGCCCCGCATATTGATACTACCACCCAGGGCCGCATCGTTGGCAATATTGATCCCCATCTGGTTGCGTAGTGCATCCTGGAGCGTTACGGCTCCCTGCGCCCGCATATCGGCAGCGGTGATGATCTTATAGGCTGAAACTGCTTCGTCCAGCCGCGTAGGCCGGCCTACACCGGTTACCACCACTTCGTTAAGCCCGGTATATTTTTGCTCCAGGCTGATTGATACTGGTCCCGAAGGCGCTTCGTTCAACGTTTTCACAAAAGTGCTATACCCCAGGTTGCTGATTTCCAGTTGTGCAGGATAAGCTGTTATGCTTACAGTAGCATCGCCATTCACATCGCTCAGGGTTACTTCCCCCGATTTGCCGGAAGCAGTTTTAATCAGCTTCACAGCCACTCCGGGAAGCGTTTCGCCCGAAGCATCGGTAAGGTGCAATGTTACCTGTTGCGCTTGTACCCGGTTAAAGCCCAGGCAGGCCAGTACTACTAAAAGAAGGTATTTGTGCATGTTGGTTACGGTACTATTGATAAGGCAAAACATGCTCCAATGCAGGAGCACCGGAGCATGTTTCATTTAATTCTTTAAATAAGTCTTCCGGCTTATTTCACTACCATTTTCTGCGTAGCGCTGAAACCAGCTCCGGAAAGGTTGATCATATAGACACCGGTAGGGTATTTGCTGATGTCCAGTGGTAATTGCTGGAAGCCGGCTTTAATATTTTGCTGTGCCTTCATTACTACGCGTCCGTTCAGGTCTACGATAGTGATCTGTGCATTTTTCAGTTCTTGCTTGGCATCTATCAGCAGGTTGGTATTACCATTGGCCGCAGGGTTAGGCACTACCAGTACATTGCTTACAAAAGCGTTCAGTTCTGTTACGCCGGCAGGGGGTACTGTATATACTTTGCGTTTCTGCAAACCGATCCTGCGGAAGTTGGTAACATCCTGTTTGGCAAAATAATCGAAGTAAACCTGCCAGATATCGCCGTTCAATACTTTAACAAAATAGCTTCTGTTAGCGGTAAGGGCCCAGGCCATACCATCCAGGTATTTCCAGTCGTTACCGATCGTATTCAGCGAAGAATCATAGCTTGAAGCGACGATTGTAGTATAGTCGGCGCTGTTGGGTACTACGTTATTCACCTGAGCAACACTTACGTTGTAGTTCTGTAAGGCACCTGTTACACCTTGAAGGCCGGAAGTACCGTACAAATCCATGTAGTTGGTAAATACGAAATCCCATGAAGTTCTTGCAGGCTCCCTGTCCAGTACGGTTTTGGTTTCGATATTATAGTATTTGAACAGTGTATTGGAACCGGTGGTGCTGATATTGATCGTGTCTACATCAGTACTGCCCAATTCACGGTAGTACATAGTCCACTGGTTGCCGCCCACTAAAGCACGGGGCCAGAAAATATAAGATTTGGAAACAGTAGCAGGACCGCCCATGCTGCTGGTTTCAAAATTGAGCAGGAACAAGGTATCGCCTACCAGGCTATGATCGGGGTAGCCAGCCGGTGCACCGGACATATAGTAATTGCCCCAGCCGTAGTTGAAAGGATTGCTGGCGACAGCCGGTGCATTAAAAGCACCTTTGGAATAAGAGGAGGTATCGTTGTGCAAAGCGTGCGCAGCTCCGGTTTTACCTACGGTATCTGCTGCAGTAATGGTCATAAAGCTGGCAGAACCTTTATCCAGGGTGTATAACTTAACAGAAGGGCCGTTTTTGCGGGCTTCGTTGGTCCAGATACCGGCGCCACCGTGAAAGGGTACGGAGAAGGAGATTGCCTGTACGGCAACATGCCAGTTGGTTTCCGTAACTGCCGGGCCCGATTGGCCGTTCTGGAGGCTGTAGTAAATGTTATCGGCATAGTTCACGCCCATACTAACCGTGTCAGGGATCCATGTCTGCGCCTGTGTTGCCGAAGTGAGCGCCAATGCTCCTGCAGCCAAGATGTATCTAAGTTTCATAGTACTTTTTTTTCGAGCGCAAAAATACATCCGTATCCCCGGAGATCGTGTAGCTACAAGCATTTATGACACAAAAATGACAGTACCAAACATCTGAAAGTGAAGTACTAAAGCGGCCCATGCCGGACCGCCTACCTTAATGTGTAACTTGACTTAAGTGCAGGTCAAATTGGCTATAGAAGGGGCAAAAAAGAACACCCTGCCGGTAACGGGCAGGGTGTATAAAGAATAACATCATCATGCCTGTCAGGTCGCTCGTTCCTCGCGTCCCGACCGGCATAGCGCATCAGGCAGGCAAGGCCTCCTTAGGCTTTGGCTTATAGAAGAAGAACAACAGAAGGCCCGCTATAACCAGGCATCCGGCAATGATCTCGGCCTGTGTAGGGTGTATAAAGCCCCAATCGTATTTATAATTTACCCTTACCAATTCGATCAGGAAACGTTCTAGGCCGTTCAGGATAAGGTAGATGCCAAACAGTTGCAAAGGCCGTTTGAAACGCTTGCGTATCTTCCAAAGGAACAGGAACAGCAAAATACATACGGCTGCTTCGTACATAGAAGTGGGAAATACGCCGGCCGGTAATACAGCACCGTATTCCCCTTGATAACCGGGAATAGGTATGCCGTCTTTATTCACATTATGCTTGAAATTCTGGGCATACAACCAATCGGGCAACCAATTGGGGGCAGGGGCATATTTATTGGGTATCGTCTGGTTCAGGTTGCGGTCGATAAACTGCTCCGGGTATTTTTTGACGATGGCTTCATAATCCTGCAAACTGCTTTTGGCAAGGGAGGCGTCGGCCTGGGTTACATAAGCGCTGTTGAAAATACCCCAATCGCCATCGCCCGAAAACTGGCAACCCAGGCGGCCTACGCCATAAGCCAGCATCAGGGCCGGAGCTGCCGCATCGCAAAGGTGGGCAAAGGAAAATTTCTTTTTACGTGCATACCAATACAACGCAATCGTGGCTACGATCAGGCCTCCGTAAAAGGTAAGCCCGGAGGGAGATAGCAGGTTGCCAACCGGGTCCTGCAGAAAATTATCCCAGGTTTCAAAGGCATTAAAGAGCTTAGCACCGCCAAAACCACCAATAGCAGCGATAAAAATAATATCGGCTACACGCTGGTGCGGGTAAACGGCTACCCGTTGCTGCTTGGGCTGCGGCAGTTGCTTTTTCTTTTTGGCGCTATAGCGGGAATACACAAATAAAGCGCCGAACAGGATACCGCCGATCCAGCTACCCTGCGCCGACAACAGGAAGGAAATAGGATTTTTACTGGCTGCACTGGCATTTAAGATCAGGCCCAGCAGCTTAAAGCCTACCAGGAAACCCAATACGGCCATCCAGACCAGCTCTGCTGTGGTAGCGGGTTTACCGCTTTCTTCAGTTACGATCTCGGGTTCGAAAAGTCCCTGCTCTTTCTTACGTTTCAGTTCTTTCGTTACTACCCAGGCGCCTCCGAGAAAGCTTAGTGCCACAAAAAAGCCAAAAGTCTTGACCAGGCTCAGACCGGGTATATCGATCCCAAAGAGGGATTGAAATAAATAATGGAAATCAGGATACATGCAGGACGTTAAGTATTAGATATTAGATATTCGCTGTTCGATGTCAGATGCCGTCCCGGTCCCGGGTTCCTGCAACACATCATCCCGATGCTCGTATCAGCTTTTCATATTGGTATATTGCAAAGGCATTTCCAGGTTGGCGCCATTGCACAGGCGGATCACATCCTGCAGGTCGTCTATTTTCTTCCCGGTAACACGAATAATATCGTCCATAATAGCTGCCTGCACTTTCGCGCCGCTGTCTTTGATCAGCTTCACGATCTTTTTGGCATTGTCTTTATCGATACCATTGCGGATAGCCACTTCCTTGCGCACATATTTTCCCGAAGCATGATGTGGCTTGCTGAAGTCGAAGCATTTGGCATCCAGGCCCTGCTTCAGCGATTTGGAGATGATCACGTCTTCGACCTGCTGCAGCTTCATATCGCTTTCCACTTCTATTTTCAGGATCATGGCTTTTTTATCCAGTTCGATCTCCACATGGCTGCCCTTGAAATCGTAACGGTTGCTAATTTCTTTGTTCACCACATTGATGGCATTGTCCAATGTCTGTACATCAACTTTGCTGGCTATGTCAAATGAAGGCATAAAAAATTTGTTTAGGAGGAGCAAAGGTACAAAAATAGAGCTGACACCTGCAAAAGGTGTCAGCTCGGTATAAAACGCCTGCAAGCAGGTAATGCTATTCTTATTTCAGGCCAAACGCTTTTTTCACCTTGGCTACGTAATCCAGCTTTTCCCAGGTAAACAGTTCTACTTTTACTTTCTTCTCTTTACCATCGGGTGTCCTGAATATTTTGGTTACCACTTCGTTCTTGCGGCCCATATGCCCGTAAGATGCCGTTTCGCTGTAGATAGGGCTACGCAGTTTAAGACGTTGCTCGATAAAGTAAGGACGCATATCGAAAATGCTTTCCACGAGCTTCGCGATCTCGCCATCTGTCAGGTCTACCTTGGCGGTACCGTAAGTATTGATGTAAATGCCCATAGGCTCTGCCACACCGATAGCATATGATACCTGTACCAGCACCTCGTCAGCTACACCGGCAGCTACCAGGTTTTTGGCAATATGACGGGTAGCATAAGCTGCCGAACGGTCTACCTTGGAAGGGTCTTTACCCGAGAAGGCGCCACCACCGTGCGCTCCTTTACCACCATAAGTGTCTACGATGATCTTACGGCCGGTAAGGCCTGTATCGCCATGCGGACCACCGATCACGAATTTACCGGTAGGGTTGATATGGTATTGGATCTTATTGTTGAACAGGTGGGCAAACTTGGCATACTTGGCTTTTACCCGTGGGATCAGGATAGACACGATGTCTTTCTTGATCTTGGCCAGCATCTTTTCTTCGGTATCAAAATCATCGTGCTGGGTAGATACTACGATAGCATCGATACGTACCGGCTGGTTGTTGTCGTCATACTCCAGGGTAACCTGTGATTTGGCATCGGGACGCAGGTATTTGATCTGTTTGTTTTCCCGGCGCAGCTCTGCCAGTTCGATCAGTATTTTATGCGCCAGGTCAAGAGCCAGGGGCATATAATCATCTGTTTCGTTGGTCGCATAACCGAACATCATGCCCTGGTCGCCGGCGCCCTGCTCTTCTTTTTTCTTTTTATCAACGCCCTGGTTAATATCAGCCGATTGCTCGTGTATAGCAGACAGTACACCGCAGGAATTGGCTTCAAACATGTATTCACTCTTCGTGTATCCGATCTTCTTGATCACATCACGGGCGATAGTCTGAACATCCAGGTAAGCTTTCGATTTTACCTCTCCTGCAAGTACTACCTGGCCGGTAGTCACCAATGTTTCACAAGCAACTTTCGATTCCGGATCAAAAGCTAAAAAATTGTCGATTAAAGCATCAGAAATCTGGTCTGCAACTTTATCAGGATGTCCTTCTGAAACGGACTCTGAAGTGAATAGATAAGACATATTTGTTTAAACAGTTTATTAAAAAAAAGTTCTCAAAGGTAGGGAATGAAATTAATTCCGGGGAAAATTTAAGAAAACAGGGCTATCAGTCTTCTTTATTCTTTATGGTATCGGCCGGTTGGCGCTCTACGCCTACCTCTACAGCCTTCTGTTCTTCCTCGATATACAGCTCCTCTCCCCCGATAAGATCCAGGGTGGAAATGTCGACCTTCCAGCGCTCGCGGCCTTCGATGTCCGTTTGCCGGAGTAGGCGCAGCTTATCAAAAGGGAGCACTTTGGGCTCGGTGGTATAGGAAACGATCACGGTACTATCGGATTCCCGCTTGTTACCGGTGATCTTCACTTTAAAGTTTTCCGCTTTTTCCTTTTTCACTTCTTCGGGAATATCCTTGGCAAAAGAAGCCCATATATCGAGCAATTCCCAGGTATTTTTGGTCGACAGGGATTTGGCCGACTCGTAATCCATCTTCACGAAGCTGTTCAGGAACTTCTCCGTAACGGCCTGCGGCGAGTTGGTGTTTTTACAGGAAGAATACAGGGTTGCTGCAAGCAACAGGAGGGTAATCGTATAAAGCCGCTTTTTCATCTTTATGCTTTGTATGGGGCAAAACTACTGTATATACGCTATTCTACAAACCAGGGTCATGTCCTTACGCAGAAACAGGTTATCGACAGCAACGAAACTAAAGCCCGAAGCCTTGGTTACCGGTAAGTACTGCTTATCTCCCGTGGTTTCAATAACCGCTTTATAAACAAACTCGGTACAGTACAGGGCACTATCCGTGGCCAGGTCGAAATGCGGATCAAAGCTACGTTTCTCTTTGAAATACCGGATCACGACATCATGCAATTTATTGACCTGCGCCGGCCTGAGGCGGTACCGGTATATGGCATAACCCAGATTGGCCGCCGGCCCTACATAAGCCGCAAGGGAATCGCGCCGGAGCAATGCCCTCGGGTTATCGGCGCTGCCGATACTGTTGTACACGAAGGGATAGCCGTTTTCGATAAATACGATACCGGCATGGGAATAGCTTTTATCCTTGGTGTTCACTTTTTTGAACAAAGCGCTGAGCGCATCGCTGCCCGAGCGCAGCACCAGGTCGCCGTCCTTCACCATGCGCATGCAGGAGTCGGCCCTGGCCTTGTTCCAGGGATTCGCGGCCCGGCCCGAGCCAGGTGTTTCTATTGCTGCTACCGGCTGCGGATCGATACGGTTCATGATCCACCTTCGGTTGTACACAACAGCAAACAGAACCAGCATGGCGATGAGCAATGCTCCCTGAAGTTTCCGGTTTTTATGTTCTTGCGAATGGTTCATGCTTAGCCCTGCAAATATAGGATGCTTCCTTCAGCAAGGTTACATTTAATAAGCGTCCCGGGCAGATCTCTTAGTTCAATTGCGGATGCAAAGGCATATTGGCCAGGTGGGCAAAAGCGCTTCCCAGGGAGCGGATGGAGTCCTGCCAGATCCTGGAGCTGTCCGTATCGAAGATAAGTCCGTTATAGCTATTGGCTACCAGCCAGGCACCTTCTTTCAACTCTTCTTCCAACTGTCCCTTTTCCCAGCCCGAATACCCGATAAAAAGGCGCATCCGCTCTTCTACAAGGGTATTACTGACCAGGGTACGGCTAAGATCGGAGTAAGAACCGCCCCAGAACAGCCCCGGTAATATTTCCACGCCACCCATTAATTCGGGCAGCATATGGATCATATGCAGGGTATCGTTTTGCACGGGGCCACCTTCGAATATGCGTAAAGAAGTATTGTCCAGCTCGGGCAACAGGTCGCTGATATTATTGACAGATGGACGGTTGATCACGAAACCCACAGTACCGTCCTCACCATGTTCACACAACAGCACTACGGTCCTGGAAAACCCAGGGTCTGTAAGAAAAGGCTCGGCGATGAGCAGTTTACCTGCCGCCGGCTTTATATCGGTCTGTTTGCGTAAATCAAGTATATCCATCAGGAGTTTGTTTTGCCTTATAAAATTAAAATACCTGGTCTTAAATCCAAGTTCTTTGCCGGATTATTTCGGGGCAGGGTTAATTCTTAACAAACTTTTGGTATTGTTAAAACTAAGAACCAAAACGTTAAGTATAAAAAATAACCCCCTGCATCCTTTATCTTTGAGCCGCTATGAAAAGAGTTTTCCCTTCTATAGTTATCCTGATCACCTTATCCCTGATCGGGCTGATGCTATTGCAAATGTCCTGGATACAAAATGTGCTCCAGGTACAAAAGCAGAACTACTACCTCGACCTGGAAAATGCTTATGTAGGTATTGCCAAAGGCATTAAAGATAAGCTGGCCTCTGCCGTAGGTGTGAATCCCAAAAGTGCTTACTGGGAAAACGTAGAAGCCTACGATTATTTCTGGGACCAACTGACCAAGATCCCATCGGAAGATATTGATATGATCATCAAACAGGAGCTGGAAAAGAACCGTATCGACCTTTCCTACGAATACGCCATCATCAGCAGGGACTGGAATTACAGTTCCATCAAATCGCCGGGGTATATCCTCGATGTGATGTACAACAACTCCTTTAACCGCTCCCTTACGCCCGACAACCGTTATTTCCTTTCCCTGTACATCAACAAGCCCAAGAACTATATCCTGCGCCGTACTTCCTGGATGATCGGCGCTTCCGTACTCTTCACCATCATCATTATTTCGGCTTTTGCCGTAACGGTGCGTACTGTATTCCGGCAAAAACAACTCTCCGAGATCAAATCGGATTTCATCAATAACATGACGCATGAATTCAAGACACCCCTGGCTACTATATCCCTTGCGGTAGATGCCCTGGGCAATCCCAAGGTACAAGGCCGGGGCGACCAGATAGATTACTACACGGGTATTATAAGGGAAGAAAACAAAAGGATGAACAAGCAGGTAGAAAAAATACTGCAAGCCGCACAGCTCGACGCCAATGATCTCGAACTGAACCTCCAGACCGTTGATGTGCATGATGTGATCTCCAATGCTGCCGCCAATATTATGCTGCTGATCGTAGAAAAGAACGGCACCCTGGAACAAAAGCTGGCCGCAAAAAAATACTTTATCCGTGCCGATGAAGTCCATTTTTCCAATATTATTGCCAACCTTCTCGACAACGCGATCAAATACTCCAAAGACCCCACCAAGATCCTCATCGAAACGGCCAATCCTTCGTCCAAGGTGATTGCCATCAAGATTAAAGACAACGGTATCGGTATGTCGAAGGAAACGATCAGCCATATTTTTGAAAAATTCTACCGGGCCCATACCGGCAACCTGCATAATGTAAAAGGCTTTGGCCTGGGCTTAACTTATGTAAAATCAGTAGTCGACGCCCACCAGGGCAAGATTAAAGTAGAGAGCAACCCGGGCAAGGGAAGCACCTTTACGCTCGAATTTCCCATGATATAAGTCAATAAAATAAATATCACTTTTTTACGTTTATTAGTTGAACGTTCATTCAGTATAGGTATTCATGCAATAGATATTTACTATTTAATTTATTGATTAAAAATATATTAGAGATACTACATTCTTAGATTAAAAAAATGATTATATCTATGAGATAGGGTTAAATACACAAATATTTACCATATTAACAGGATATTAACTGCTTTATATATGTTGGCCTCCTAAGATATATTAGAAATTCGCTATCTTTGCGCATACTATTTACCCTCCCCTCCATTTTATTAACTAAAAAGAATCTGCTTATCGGAAGAATTCTTACACAATTTATTTAATCACTTATCTTAAATAGTATATACAATGGAACAAACAGTGTCAGCAAACACTTTGGTAATTCGAAAAGAAGAGGCTTCAAATGAACCGATTAAGTTGGATTATGTAGCGGTAAAAAGTGCCGCAATGACCTTGAGAGCGATCAACCACAAATTACGTCAACAAATTATAAAGCTGCTGGAAGAGAATAAGAGAATGAATGTTACCGACATTTATGTAAAACTGCGCCTGGAGCAATCTGTAGCATCTCAGCACCTGGCCATCCTGCGTCGTGCCGATATCGTGATTACAGAACGTGATGGTAAATTCATCCACTATGCATTGAATCATGCCCGTATTGCCTCTGTAGGTCATTTCGTAAAAGAGCTGATCAACTCAGAGAAATAAGCTGAACTATAGTCTATAAGATAAGCCCCGCAAAGATTTGCGGGGCTTTTTTTCCATAGAAGCTGAACGATAAATCGTTGAAAGTGATGTAAAACCTGAAATCAAGGGATGCAGACTTGGGATAGGGCGCTTTCAGGTATTAAAGGGGTTCACAGGGTACAGATTATTCGTTTTCCAGATAGGGTTTCCGTTAAATGAATAAAGCTGGCGTAATCGTTCAGTTCATAATGGGAATAGGGTCGTTAGAGGTTTGTTTATTGGTTTTGTGTTATTGCAGTGTAAAGATGCGATATTGCGACAGCCCCCGCAATTAAAATATCACCCCGAATTCAGTAATCAAAACCCACACCCAGAAGCCTTCCAAGCATATAAATAAATAATAATCAACACAGTACAGCACATATAAATTAAGGCAAATTCATAATTCAGTATGATGTAACTTTATCACAGTTTAACCCTTTCCCCATTCTTCGCCTATGCTGTCAGCAGATAACAGAAAGAATGAGCTGCATACCCTGGTCCATAGCTTGCAAAGCCATGAAAAGGCTTATTACAAAAAAATGGCAAAGCGCTATGCCGACCGGAACAAGTCCCTCCACCTGCGTCTTTTTGAATTGCTGGAAAACAGTGCGGTCAACGACGAGAAACTGTTTATGAAAAAAATGGGCCTTAAAACGGCCTCACATTTTTCTGGATTAAAAAACCATTTGTGGAACGATATCCTTTCCTCGATCGTGTACCAGCGCAGGAACGATCCCCTGGTCCAACTGGAGTTCATCATACTCGAAACGGAAACCCTGCTGGCCAAAAACCTTATCACATCCGCCGAAAAGCTCCTGGATACGGCCTGGGCTATCGCCGTTAAATATGAGCTGTACGGCATACAGATAAAGCTGCTCCACTTGTATTACAAAATATTGCCGTACTCCGATTACAAACACTTTAAGAAGGAAAGTGCAAGGCTCCTGCAACTGCAACGCAACGTATTTAACCGCCTCCACTGCGAACAGCAATTACAGATCCTGCGCCGCGAGCTTATCGCTTTCAAGCAGTTTACGTACCTGCGCTCCCCCGAGGACCAACTGGCCCGCATCCGGGAAATAGAAGAAGAGCTGGACCGGATAGATACCGGCCAGGAAAACCCTTTGCTGCAATTGCTCTATCATTTCAACAAATGCGCCGCCACACACCTCACCTTCCGCTTTGAGCAGTGTGCGCAACATGCAGCAAAGATTATTGCCCTGTGGCAGGTATATCCACACCACATCAGCCGCAACCCCGCCCTATTCCTGGGCTGTTCCGATTATTGTTTCTATAATGCTTTTGCCCTTAAAGACCCGCTTGCCGCCTCAGAATACCTTGCGGTGTACAACGCACTGGCGCTCGCTTATCTCGACAAAGAAGAACAGGTAAGATGGGAGATCATGGCGTTTCATACCCGGCTCAAAATCTACCATAAGCAAGCCCAATACGACGAGGTGGCAACATTGATTGCCGAAAAAGCAGGCGCCATACAGGAAAAAGCCAGCCGCGTACTGCCTCCCGTAATGGCTTTGTCTATTACCTGCTCCATATGCATTTCCTACTTTGTGCTGGAACAGTACGACAAAGCCGAAGACCTCCTCCTCGACGTGAACGAGATCAACCGCGATATACAACGGGAAGACATCCTCTATTTCACCTCCATATTCTATTTGCTCATTTTACTGGAACGAAAAAGCTTCCTGCAGCTCAACAACGCTATTTCCACCAATTATTTCAGGCTCTATAACAAGAAGAAATTGCAGCCTTTCGAAAAAGACCTGATGTTGTTCCTGAAGCACCTGTCCAACGAAATCACGGAAAAAGAGCAATTAAAGATCATCAGCAATTTCATCAGCAAGCTCGACGATTACCGCAACGACCCTGTAAAAGACCTGTATTTTCTCTATTTCAATTATTACGGCTGGCTCGAAAGCAAGATCCAGAAGATAAAATATACCGAATACATGTACCGGCAGGTCCATACCAAAGCCGGGGAGCCCGCCTGATAGCCAGACACCTGCCATCCGGCAGCATCGCTTTGAGGATTTCGTGTCAATAAATTCTTTTCCTGCAGCAAGGAACATTGTAAAATCAAAGTTATTTTTGCGGGGAACATGGCAAAGAAAACTGCAGAAGAAACCCCGTTAATGAAACAACACCAGGCGATAAAAAGCCGGTACCCCGATGCGGTATTGTTGTTTCGCGTAGGCGATTTTTACGAAACCTTTAAAGAAGATGCCTTAATCGCATCAAAAGTATTGGGTATTACCCTTACCAAAAGGGCCAATGGCGCAGCTTCCCATATTGAGTTGGCAGGCTTTCCCCACCATTCGCTGGATACTTACCTGCACAAGCTGGTAAAAGCCGGGCACAGGGTGGCCATCTGCGATCAGCTGGAAGACCCCAAAATGGTGAAAGGCATCGTCAAACGCGGGGTAACCGAGATCGTTACGCCCGGTGTGGCCGTCAACGACAAGCTGCTCGAAAACAAAAGCAACAACTTCCTTGCAGCGCTCTATCTCGACGATAAAGAGAACGGCATTGCCTTCCTTGATATTTCCACCGGCGAGTTTTTTGTGGCGCAGGGCAATGTGGAATACATGGACAAGCTATTGCAGAGCTTCCAGCCATCCGAAGTACTGATCAGCAAAAGCAAACAGCGCTTTTTCAAAGAATGGCTGGACCAGAAGTACTATACCTTTACGCTCGAAGACTGGATATTCCAGCATCATTATGGCTACGAAACCCTGATCCGTCATTTCGATACCCAATCGCTTAAAGGCTTTGGCATCGACGACTGGAATGCAGCTACGATAGCTGCCGGTGCCGCACTGCATTACCTCAAGGATACCGAACACCCGCACATTCAGCATATCAGCGCTGTTCAAAGGATTACCGCGACAGAATTCCTGTGGATGGACCGTTTTACCATACGCAACCTCGAGCTGATGCATAGCCCCGTTGAAAACGGCTATACTCTCTTGCAGGCCATGGACCATACCATCACCCCTATGGGTGCGCGTATGCTCAAGCGCTGGATCATCTTTCCGCTAAGCGACAAACAATTGATAGAGGAAAGGCTGGACCGGGTAACGTTTTTTGTAAAGGAGCTGGATACCGCACAGGAATACCGGAAGCACCTCAAGCAGATCGGCGACATGGAAAGACTGGCGGCAAAGGTACCGCTGAAAAAGATCAATCCCCGGGAAGTGATCCAGTTGGGCAGGAGCCTCAAACATTGCGAGGAGATCAAGAAGCAGGGAGATGTTACCGGCAATACAGCCATTACCCACCTCAGCACCATGATCGATCCCTGTACCGAAATACAGGAAGCTATCAGCAACAGGCTGAATGAAGACGCACCGGTTGCTGTAAATAAAGGAGGTGCGATAAAAGAAGGCGTGCATGAAGAGCTGGACCAGTTGCGCAAGATTGCCTACAGCGGCAAGGAATACCTATTGCAGATACAGCAGACCGAAAGCCAGCGCACCGGCATTCCGTCCCTGAAAGTAGCGTTCAACAATGTATTTGGCTACTACCTCGAAGTAACCAATACCCATAAAGATAAAGTACCGCCGGAGTGGATCCGCAAACAGACCCTCACGAACGCGGAACGTTATATTACCCCTGAGCTGAAAGAGTATGAGGAAAAAATATTGGGCGCAGAAGAAAAGATAGCTGCGCTGGAGCTGCAGTTGTACGATGCACTTATCGATAAGATACAGACCGTACTGTCCCGTATGCAACAGAATGCGCAGGCCATTGCCCAGATCGACTGCCTGCTGTCCTTTGCCCACATAGCCAGGCAATACCAGTATTGCCGTCCGCAGATCAGCGACGAGCAGATGCTGGACATCAAACAAGGCCGTCACCCGGTTATCGAACAACACCTGCAACCGGGCGATACTTATATAGCCAACGATATTTTCCTGGATAAGGAAGAACAGCAGGTGATCATCCTTACCGGCCCCAATATGAGTGGTAAGTCGGCTTTGCTGCGCCAGACCGCGCTCATCACGCTGATGGCACATGTAGGCAGCTACGTGCCGGCGACCGCTGCGACGGTAGGTCTTACCGATAAGATATTTACCCGCGTAGGCGCCTCCGACAACCTGAGCGGCGGCGAGTCCACCTTTATGGTCGAGATGAACGAGACAGCAAGCATTGTCAACAACCTGAGCAGCCGCAGCCTCATACTGCTGGATGAGATCGGCAGGGGCACCAGTACTTACGACGGCATCTCTATTGCCTGGGCATTGGTAGAACATATCCAGGGCCATGCCTATAAACCCAAAACCCTTTTTGCCACCCACTACCACGAGCTGAATGAGCTGGAGCATAAGCTCGAGCGGGTGAAGAATTTTCACATCACGCACAAAGAAACGGGCAATAAGGTAATTTTCCTGCGCAAGCTGGAACCCGGCGGAAGCCGCCACAGCTTTGGTATCCAGGTAGCCCGCATGGCCGGCATGCCGCCATCGCTTACCGACAGGGCCAATGAAATACTTGCAGTCCTGGAAGAAAAGCATGCCGACAACAAACCCTCGGACCGCATGAAGAAGATGCCGGTGCAGAATTTCCAGCTCAATATCTTTGACGGTTTGGGCGAAGACCTGCGTCGTATCCAGACCCAGTTATTCACCGTGGACATCAATACCCTTACCCCGGTGGAAGCCTTGCTGAAACTGAACGAGCTTAAGGATATCGTGAAAGTGTACCAATAGCCTTTCTTTTCCTGCAATAGATTTTCCCGCAGCGGCATAGCGTCGCTGCGGGATTTTTATGTTGTATATTTCTCGCTGCGGCGCTGTGCCGCAGTGAGATGAATATTTTTCTATAAGCCGTCGCGAGCGATAGCAACGGCAAACCCTGCAGCACTCACGCTGTCATCCCGAATGTAGCTTGCGCAGCATGCGTAATGAGGGATCTTGGGCGTTCCTATTTAGCCCACCAAGACACTAGTATTCATATTTTCTCGCAAAGGTGCGGAGGCGCAGCGATTTTTATTTTGCACACAACAACGACACTAAGAAAACAATGTCTTCCGCTGCATCGTAGCGCCACCGCGAGCAATAGGGTAGCACACCCTATAGCACTCACGCTGTCATCCCGAATGTAGCTTGCGCAGCATGCGTAACGAGGGATCTTGGGTACTCTTATTTCACGTACAATGACACCAAAGCACGATAGCGTATTTATATTTTCTCGCAAAGGTGCGATGACGCAATTTTTTTTTGCTCACAACGACACAACAGCACTAAGAAAAACGATACCCTTTATCCGCATCATAGGCCGCTGCGAACAATAAACAGCCAGTCGATTTAACGATTTAGTTTCCTGATCCCGAACCGGGTACAACCATTATTGCCGAAGTTTGTTGCTAAAACAAAAAGGTTATGGAAGTTACCGTAAGAGAACTCAAGATCGAAGATTATGCCGGTTTAAGGGCTGCCATGATAGAAGCTTATGACGGTATAGGCGGTGTATGGCGCGAAGCCAATATCGACAAATTGCTCGACATCTTCCCCGAAGGGCAATTTTGCGTGGAGGTAGACGGCAAAGTGGCCGCCTGTGCTTTATCCATCATCGTGCAATACGAATTGTTTGGCGACGAACACTCATACGAAGAGATCACGGGCAATTATACTTTCGATACCCATTTCGACGATGGGGATGTCCTGTATGGCATCGAGGTCTTTGTACATCCCGAGTTCCGGCAACTGCGCTTGGCCAGGCGGCTTTATGACGCCCGCAAGGAACTCTGCGAAAACCTGAACCTGAAAGAAATTATGGTAGGCGGACGTATTCCCAACTATCATTTATACAGCGATGAGCTAAGCCCCAAGCAATACATCGACAAGGTTAAGGCTAAAGAAATTTATGATCCCGTGCTTAGCTTCCAGCTTTCCAACGATTTTCATGTGGCCAAAATAATGACCAATTACCTCAAGGGCGACAGCCAATCCATGGAATACGCCGTATTGCTGGAGTGGAACAACATCTATTATTCCCGTAAAAAGAATGCCCTTAGCGACAGCATCATCAGGCTGGGGCTGGTGCAATGGCAGATGCGGCCTTTTGCCGACATGGAGAAGTTCTTCGAGCAGGTAGAATTCTTTGTAGATGTGCTGAGCGAGTACAAATCGGATTTTGCCGTATTTCCCGAGTTCTTCAACTCCCCGCTCCTGAGCGAGTACAACCACCTGAGCGAATACGAAGCCATGCGGGAGTTGTCTAAAAAAACAAAGGAGATACAACAGAAGATCTCCGAATATGCCATTGCCTACAATGTCAATATTATTGCAGGAAGCATGCCGGTTATGGAGAACGGGCATTTGTATAATGTCGCTTACCTCTGCCATCGTAACGGTAAGCTGAGCGAATACCGCAAGATCCATATCACCCCTAACGAAACCAAGTATTACGGTATTACCGGCGGCGATAAGATCAGCGTGATCAACACCGATTGCGGTAAGATCGGTATCCTTATCTGTTACGATGTCGAGTTTCCCGAACTCTCCCGCCTGCTGGCCTTACAAGGCATGAAGATCCTCTTTGTGCCTTACCTTACCGATACTCAGAACGCATATATCAGGGTAAGGCATTGCGCTATGGCCAGGGCCATTGAAAACGAATGTTTCGTAGCGATTGCAGGCTGCGTGGGTAATCTTCCCGGCGTCAACAATATGGATATCCAGTTCGGACAGGCGGCCGTATTTACCCCTTCCGATTTTGCTTTCCCGATGAATGCCATTAAAGCAGAAGCAACGCCCAATACCGAAATGACCCTTATCGCCGATGTAGATCTTAACCTTTTGAAAGAGCTGCACCATTATGGTTCTGTTCGCACGATAACCGACAGGCGTACAGATCTTTACGAGGTAAGGATGCGCAAAAAGTAATGCTTTTAACAGAGCCTTGCATTCTAATCAGGGTTACCTTTCGGGCTTAAGCGTATAAAAGAATATACATTAACTCAAAACTTACAGAAATGAAAAAAGCAATCCTGATGTTGTCCGTAGTTGCCGGCCTGGCCTTCACTGCTTGTAATAATACACCTTCGGAAGCGACTAAAGATGCTGCTGCCGATTCTGTAAAAGCGGCAACAGAACAACAAGCTGATCAAATGAAAGAAAATGCGGAAACCACTGCCGATTCAGCCAAAACTGCGGTGAAAGCCACAGAAGATTCTGCTAAAGCTGCTGCCAAGTCAGTAGAAAAAGCCGGAGAGAAGAAAGCCGAAGAAATGAAAAAGAAGTAAGCCAGAGAAAGCAAAAAACGAAAAGGAGCTGTTTACAGCTCCTTTTTTATCGTATCGGCGGCAAGCCGGAAGTATTATTTGTTGTGCAATTTTGCTTGTTTACCCAAAAGTTCTTCCACCGTTTCCCGGTACATTTCGTCCGGAACGCAGCAATCTACAGGACATACGGCAGCACATTGAGGCTCCTCATGAAAACCCTGGCATTCGGTACATTTATCGGGCGTAATATAATAAGTATCCACGGCAACGGGATCGTGGGGGGCGTTAGCAGCAGTATGGCTGCCGTCCATCAGGACAAAGTCTCCTTTCACAGTAGTCCCGTCAGCAATTTTCCATTCCACGCCACCCTCATAAATAGCCGTATTCGGGCATTCCGGTTCACAAGCGCCACAGTTAATGCATTCGTCAGTTATTTTTATAGCCATCTTCTTTATTCAGATTTGTAAGGTAAAAACAGGCGCTCCGGCATTCAGCATGCCTGCCTGTTCATCGATTATCAATTAAAAATTGTTTATCCGGTGGCAAAATTACAATTTCGCAGTCAGAAAATAGAATATCTTATGTCATTATTGGAAGAAAGAATAGCCCTGATGGTCCGTTTAGGCAATTACCTGGCGGATAACAACGAAGAATGGCAAAATGTTGTAGCGCTGGCAGAAAGAATGAACGGCTGGTTTACACCCGAATTTATACAGTTGGCGGCTACCAATATAAGAGAAGCATTCCTGCAGGAAGCCAAGCTGAATACCTGGCTGGCACAGTATCCCGGCCTGGGACAGCCGAGAGGCGGCAACAAAACAGTAGGCCTGGTGATGGCCGGTAATATCCCGCTCGTAGGCTTCCACGATTTCCTGTGCGTGTACCTGAGCGGCCTCAAACTGAACCTTAAACTGTCTTCAAAAGATACGGTGCTCTGGGAACACCTGCTGGCCTTACTGAGCAATTGGGATACCCGGTTTAGCAACCAGGTAACTGTGGGCGAGATGCTTAAAGGCTGTGATGCCTATATCGCTACCGGCAGCAATAATTCGGCCCGGTATTTCGAACAGTATTTCCAGAAATACCCTCATATTATCCGTAAAAACAGGACTTCCGTAGCCTTGCTGGATGGCTCCGAAACACGGAAGCAACTGGACAGCCTGGCAACCGATGTCTGCTCTTATTTCGGCCTGGGCTGCCGTAATATTACCAAGATCTACGTGCCCGAAGGTTATGCATTTGAAGCCCTGCTGCCCGTATTTGACCGTTATAAGCACCACGGGGATCATAATAAGTATAAAAACAATTACGACTTCCAGTTGGCCATATTCCTGCTCAACAACGTACCTTACATGACCAATGGCAGCCTGTTACTTGTCCCTTCGGAAAGCCCCTTCGCCGCCATTAGCGTATTGCATTACGAATATTATCAGGACAAAGAAGCCCTGCTGCAAACCTTAAGCCAGGACGACCGGCTGCAATGCATTACCATGAAAGAGCATGTACAGGCAGGTACTGTAGCAACAAAGGCGTTTGGAGAAAACCAGGTCCCTGCGCTCGAAGATTACGCAGACGGTATCGATACCATGGCTTTTCTCGCGGATTTATAATATTCATACAGGTCCGTGCCCCCACGGACCTGTATGAAATTCTTAAAAAAGATCAAAAAACAACTTCTTAACTACCTTGTAACTCAAAGCAATGTATTTTTGAGAGACATTAAAAAGTTAAAATTTTCCCTTTTAAAATTTATGGTGAAACTCTACGTTTAAATTATAATCTAATTACTATTAAAACAAGAGAGCAGAACTATGAAGAAGACCATCATACCGGTAGTCCTTACCGCTGCTGTTACTTCACTACTCACCATGTGGGGATTCAGCAAGTTTTCCGATAAACAACGTTTTTTTTCTGACGACAGCAAAGTCCCCATCCATTATGCCTCCAATTCAGGCGTAGCGGGCACACAGCCTGTCGACTTTTCACCCGCAGCCGAATCTTCCGTAAAATCGGTGGTGCATGTAAAAACCCTTACCCAAGGCAAAACGGTACTGGCACAAGACCCCTTCGGTTTCTACGGTCCGCAGCAATACCGGATGCCCGACCAGATGGGTGCCGGCTCTGGCGTCATTATTTCACAGGATGGCTATGTCATTACCAATAACCACGTAGTACAGGGCGCCGACCAGGTACAGGTTACCTTTAATGACCGCAATACACAGATCGCAAAGGTAGTAGGCACCGATCCCTCTACGGACATTGCCGTATTAAAGATCGACGGCAGCAACCTTCCTTATATGGAGCTGGGTAATTCCGACAATGTAAGGCTGGGCCAATGGGTACTGGCCGTGGGCTATCCGCTTAACCTGGAAGCCACGGTAACAGCAGGTATCGTGAGCGCCAAAGGCCGTGCGATCGGGCTTAACGAAGCCCGTGCCAAAAGCGGCGCCGTAGAATCTTATATCCAAACTGATGCCGCAGTAAACCCCGGCAACAGCGGCGGCGCACTGGTAAATACACAAGGACAACTGATCGGTATCAACGCTGCCATTGCATCGCCTACGGGCAGCTATGCCGGTTACTCTTATGCCATTCCTTCCAACCTAGCCCAGAAGGTAGCCAGCGACATTATTAAATTCGGAACCGTACAACGCGGATACCTCGGCTTGGAACTGGGCGACCTCAATAAAATGACCGAACAGTCGGCAGAACAATACGGCCTGAGCAGCGGCGTATTCAGGGATGCCAAAGGTGTACTGGTAAAGAATATTGTGCCCGGTAGCGGAGCAGCAGCAGCAGGATTGAAGAGAGGCGATATTATCTCTATGATCAACGGTAATGCTGTAAGTAGTGTACCGCAGCTCACCGAGCAGGTAGCCCGTTTCCACCCAGGCGATAAGATAAGCGTAAGCTATATCAGGAATGGCAGCCCGGCCAGTGTATCGGTAGAGCTTCGTAACCTCTCCGGCGCGAGCAACATAAGCAAAGGGTCCGGAACCCTGGTGTACTCCGGCGCCACCTTACGTAATTTGTCCTCTTCCGAAGCCAGCAACCTGGGTATCGAAGGCGGCGTTATGGTCACCGCAGTATCGGACGGAAGCGCGGCCAAAAAGTCGAATATCCAGAAAGGTTTCGTGATCGTAAATGTAAACGATGAAATGGTGAACAACATTACCGATTTTCAGAATGTAGTTTCCCAGGCCACAGATGGCGTACAGGTAGGCGGTATCTACCAGGGCCGCAGGGGCATGTACTATTACGGCCTTAACGGCAGCGGCAGCAATTATTAATGCCTTATCCGGCAGGGGATTGCCTTTAGTAAAAATCCTTTCTGTAAAAGAATATTGTAACGAAAGCACCCTGTAACGCATCTTGTTACAGGGTTTTTCCTTTTGTAAATAAATAAGATACTTATATTGCATGCCATAAAAAGGTACTAAGGCTCACATTGGGAGAAAACAAGTCCATATTCAAAAAGCTGCTCCGGCGCAAACCGGCTATGGCCGCCCTCTGCCTGATCCTGCTCACTGCCCTGCTCGCCTTGTTTGCTTACCCCCTGGCCCCCGATTCCACGCCTTTGGCCAATAATATGGTGGTAGAGCTGAGCGCAAGGCCTATGGGCTATAAGCAGGAATTTCTCCTGGTACCCAAACACCGCAAGCCGGAACAGCCGGGCTGGGTCAACCGCCTTTTTACCGGCACCCCATCCAACTATGCCTACCTTCCGGTCAATGGCTATTACATCGTCAACGATACAGTACTGGCCCGGCATCATATCGATGTCAATATGGAGGATACCCTGCGCTATAGCAGGGCTGCTCTTGAAATACCGGCGGGAACCCCTACCGCAAGCTGGGTCAAAGAACACCTTATCATCAGCAAGCAATTTCCACTCGGCACCGACCGTTATGGCCGCGATATCCTTTCCCGCCTGCTCATTGGCGCGCGGGTCAGCATTACCGTAGGTATTGTGTCGGTGGTCCTTTCGCTGAGCATCGGTATCCTGCTGGGCTCCCTGGCAGGCTGGTACGGCGGCAAGGTCGACAATGCGATCATGTACCTCATCAATATGCTTTGGTCGATCCCTACCCTGCTCCTGGTTTTCGCCATTACGCTCAGCATAGGCAAGGGGTTCTGGGAAATATTTATCGCCATAGGCCTTACCTCCTGGGTAAGCGCGGCAAGGCTCATACGCGGACAGGTGCTTCAGCTCAAGGAGATGGATTTTATTATTGCCGCCAAAGCCCTGGGCTTTAAAGACAGCAGGATTATTTTCAGGCATATATTGCCCAACATCGCCGGACCCATTATGGTAGTGGCGGCAGCCAATTTTGCCACAGCTATCCTGGTAGAGGCGGGCCTGAGCTTTCTGGGCGTAGGCGTACAGCCGCCCACACCCTCCTGGGGGCTCATGATCAAAGAGCACTATAATTTCCTGATCGCCGGTCACCCGCTTCCGGCATTGATCCCAGGCATGGCCATCATGATCCTGGTGCTGGCGTTCAATATCCTGGGCAATGCATTGCGGGATGCTATCGATGTACGGTAATACTGCCTGTTTTTAAAGGCAAATGATTATTCGCAAGAGAACCCATCATTTTCAAATTTGCTAATTTGCTAATTACTATTTTTGCAACCGTAAGCAAATCAACATTTATATTAATCGACTTTAATGTTACAGATACAGCTATTCCGCCAAAACAAGGAACATATTATTGAGGGGCTCCGCAAAAAACACTTCAAGGAAATACACTTGGTAGATGAAATTATAGCCCTGGACGAAGAAAAAAGAAATATCCAGCAGCAAAGCGAAACCCTTTCTGCGGCTTCCAATGCGGCTTCCAAAAGTATAGGACAACTGATCGCTGCAGGCAAAAAAGAAGAAGCGGAACAAAAGAAACAGGAGGTAACCCAGCACCGCGAGCAGGCCAAAGAACTGGCCGCCAGCCTGGCTGCCGCCGAGCAAAAGCTGCATGACCTGCTGGTAAGCCTGCCCAACCTGCCCCATGCTTCCGTACCCGAGGGAAAAACACCGGAAGAGAACGTAGAGGTACGCGGAGGTGGTACCTTGCCGGAGCTGTACGAAGGGGCAGCGCCGCATTGGGACCTGACCCAGCAATACAACCTGGTCGATTTTGAATTGGGCACCAAAATCACGGGCAGCGGTTTTCCCGTATATATCGACAAAGGAGCCAGGCTGCAACGCGCCCTGATACAATACTTCCTCGATTACAATACAAATGCCGGCTACCGGGAATACCAGGTGCCGCATATGGTGAATGAAGAGAGCGCTTACGGTACGGGGCAATTGCCCGATAAAGAAGGCCAGATGTACCATGTAACGGAAGATAAGTTTTATATGATCCCTACTTCCGAGGTACCCCTGACCAATATTTACCGCGACGAGATATTAAAAGCAGCCCAGTTGCCGGTAAAGATGACGGCCTATACGCCTTGTTTCCGCCGCGAGGCAGGCTCTTATGGTAAAGATGTAAGGGGATTGAACCGCCTGCACCAGTTCGACAAGGTAGAGCTGGTACAGATTGCCCACCCCGAACAATCTTACGAAGTGCTGGAGCAAATGGTGCAGCATGTGGAAGGCCTGCTACAAAGCCTGGAGTTGCCTTATCGTATCCTGCGTCTTTGCGGTGGCGATATGAGCTTTACGGCGTCCCTCACCTACGATTTTGAAGTGTACAGCGCGGCACAGCAGCGCTGGCTGGAAGTAAGCTCCGTATCTAATTTTGAAGCTTACCAAACCAACAGGATGAAAATCCGTTTTAAAGATGAAGAAGGGAAAACGCACCTTGCCCATTCCCTTAACGGAAGCTCTTTGGCATTGCCGAGGATTATGGCCTGCCTGCTGGAAAACAACCAGCAAGCAGATGGTATTCATTTACCGGCGGTGTTGGCTCCTTATATGAATGGTACTACCTTGATCAATTAAGTGTCTCTTTTAGAGAGCTGCTTATTTTTTAACCCGGATAAACAAAGATTATGATACAACGTATTCAATCGGTATGGCTCTTGCTGGCAGCACTCGTAATGGCTGCTGTTTTCTATTTCCCTACATACGTATTCACCGGCACCAGCCAGCTATCCCGTACCGTAGGCAACGACCCCCTGGCTATTATCCTGGCCGTGCTCAGCATCGCGCTTAGCCTGGTGGCTCTTTTCCGGTTCAAGAACCGGAAAAACCAGATAAGCCTTACCTGGCTCAATATATTGGTTTGCGCCGGCATGCAGGCCTGGCTTTTTATAGGCATCAGCACTTTCAGGAGCAAGCTCGAAAACGCCACCACACCGGGCCATTACTGGATAGGCACTTTCCTGCCCCTGGTCACGCTGGTCCTTCTTTTCCTGGCCCGGGGCGGCATCCGGAAAGATGAAAAGCTGGTAAAATCCCTGGACCGTTTACGCTAACACGTTATCCTTAAAAATACCTGCCGGATTTTCAGCCTATGTTGATCCGGCATTTTTTATATAAAAAACAATGTCACAAGACCTGAAAGCTATTCAACATTATTGCGCCTACCAGGAGCGTTGCCATAGCGAGGTACGGAACAAATTGCTGGAACTCGGTTTCAGGGGAGGCGAGCTGGAAGAAGCTATCGCCTCCCTGATCGCCGATAACTTTTTAAACGAAGAGCGTTATGCACAGTCTTATTGTAGTGGAAAATTCAGGATCAAGCAATGGGGCAAACGGAAGATAGCGCAGGCATTGAAGCTAAAAAGGGTATCGGATTATTGCATCAGGAAAGGACTTCAGGCTATTGACGAGACGGAATATTATCATATTTTATCTTTATTGGCCGATAAGAAATGGGAAGAGTTGCAGAATGAAAAAATGGAGTGGATACGAAAACAGAAAGTACAACGTTATTTATTACAAAAAGGCTATGAGCCGGAGTTGATTTCGGAGGTATTGAAAGCGCATTAATCCACAAAAAGTGGAAAAATTTAATGCAACCATAATGTAATTTCAATATTTTTACATAGCGCACATTAAATAAGGCCCGCAAAGGCCTACAGATATGATACAGCAAGTAACAGAAGGGGTAAGCATTACAGTAGAGACGTTCTATCAGCCGGAGCAGAGTAACCCGCTTAATTCAGATTACCTGTTTGCTTACAGGATCACCATCGAAAATTTTTCTTCCGTACCGGTAAAGCTCCTGCGCCGCCACTGGCATATCCTGGATTCCAACGGTAACCACCGCCAGGTAGAAGGCGAAGGCGTAGTAGGTACACAACCCATACTCGAACCGGGAGAAGCCTACCAATATGTATCGGCTGCCAGCCTGCGCAGCGATATGGGTAAGATGTACGGCAATTACAAAATGGAAAACCTGTACAATAAGAAATTGTTTTCGGTCGCCATACCGGAATTTGAACTGGTAGCGCCCTTCAAAATGAACTAATAAGAGAAGCCAAACGGATCACGTTTGGCTTTTTTGTTTTGCATGGTGGATCAACATTAATGAACTTCATCCCTGCACTTAATATGGTTTGCGTCCTGATCAGGAACAGAAGGCAGACCCGGGATAAAGATCACCCTGCATCCGGGGTAAGAACCAATTACCCTCGATGTATAAACCCGGGTCAAACATAAGACTTCCCTGTTATGGGGTTACCCGCAATGTAAATGCGCGTTCATAAGGATAAAAAGTGTGCCTCTTCTTTTTAAATCCGCGAAAAACAGGATTCGGAACAAGCGTTCTTTCCTGCGAAAAACAAGGGCCCGTCCTGCTTTACCCCACTACAAAAGTGAAATAATTCCCAACAAGCCCCGGGCACGGGGTTTAGCTTCTATATTTGTAAGCAAAACCTCATGTATGCTCCGCGTATTGATCGTAGATGATGAACCGATTATCAGGAAGGACCTCGAATCGCTGCTTAAAGCACACAAAGATTTTATAGTAGTAGGTGCCTGCGGCTCGGTTGCGGAAGCGCGTGTGCTGGTACCGGCTACCAACCCCGACCTGCTTTTGCTCGACATTCAATTGAGCGACGGCACAGGCTTCGATCTGCTGCAATCCCTGGGAAAGATCACGTTTATGACCATCTTCATCACTGCCTTTAACCAGTTTGCCATTAAAGCCATTAAATACGGCGCCTTGGATTACCTGTTGAAGCCTATTGATGAAGAAGAGCTGACCGTAGCCCTGGATAAGGTAAGGCACAACAGGCAACAGGACCAGGATGTAAGGGAAAGTCTGGAAGTAACCCGGGCACACCTGAACGCGAGCGATGATAGCACCCGCAGCCGTATTGTACTCCGCTCCCAGTATTTTTTACAGGTTGTGGCCTTTGACGAGATTATTTACTGCCAGAACGACGGCGGCTACACCCATTTTCATCTTGCAGATAAACGGAAAATAGTGGTGAGCAAATCCATTAAAGAATATGACGAATTGCTGCCCCACCGCACTTTCCTGCGCCCGCACCAATCGTACCTGGTCAATGTCAACTTTATCGACCGTTTTCATAAGGAAGGTTACCTGATCCTGAAAGGCGGCGAAGAGATCCCGGTATCTACCCGGAAGAAAGAACATGTCATTACATTTCTTACCGGAAGCTAAGCTTAGTTGCCTATGCCCTCACCTATGGACACACCACCCATCTGCGCCAGACTGCTTGTAACCTGTAGAAACGCCCTATGCTTTTTAGTGCTTGTTACCGGCATTCTTTTCGCTATTGCCTCCTGCACCGAAAAACCCAAGACAAAGCCACAGCCTGGCATGTCTTTCTCCGCAGAAGAACAGTTGTATCGTTCTTTTGTAGATGCGGCGCTCAGCTATAAAAATGACAGCTTCCTTAAACGGCTGGATTCCATTATGCCATCGGCCTTCCGGGACGATCATCGCATTATCGCTTACCGGCAATTCCTCCATGCCTTTAAAGTCTATAAAAAAGACCATGCAGATACTGCGGCTATGCTGTTTTCCCAAATGCTGCAGTACAGCACTGTCGATACGGCAAAGGATTTCGATCTGATCACATTGAGGCAAACAGGCCTGCTGCGCGCCAAAATGGACGGCGGCGTCAATTCGGGCACTTTTGCATTATTACTCCCGATCATCGAGCTTAACGAAAAGTATCCTTCGCGGTATCGCTGGTGGACCTATAACCTGGCGGCCGAGGCCTGGTTCCGCTTCCAGGACCTCGGGAAATCGGAATACTATCTTAATCTTTCTTCCAGGTCCATTCCGGATACTGCCGATTACAGCTTAAGGGCGCAGTTCATGTCCCAGCATTCCCGTATAGAATCCACCAGGGAAAACTTCAAAAAGGCGCTGCTCTACGAAGACAGCGTTTATGCCCTGGCACAAAAGGCTGGCGACAAAAAGATGCTGGCGATCTGCACGGCTGCCAAAGGCGTATTGTATATAAGGCTGGGCGACCGGAAAAAGGGCTATGCCTTGCAATTCGAGGCCTTTGAGCAAAAGAAGCAACTGGGTACGATGGACATGTTTACCGAATACCAGAATATGGCCTTTACCTTTTTTGATGAAAAAGAGTACAACATTGCACTCCGATATGGCAAAGAAGCGCTGGCCCTGGCCAATAAAAAGAATGACGAAGAACATATCTCCCTGGCCAGCGAGATCATCTCCAAATCGTACCAGGAGCTGAAGCAATACGATTCTTCTTTTGCCTATATGATCGCGGCATTCAATGCCAAGCTGCGTTTGAATGCCAACCTGCAGACCAAAGAGATTGCTGCATTACACCTCAATTATATCCTGAAGCAACAGAAACAGCGCACCAAAGAACTGGCGATAAAGAATAAAGCACAGGGCACGATCCTGAAACAACAACGTATACTCCTGGTCGCCTTTGGCTGCTCCCTCCTCCTGTCCCTGGTTCTGGCATACCTCCTGATGCGACAACGCAGGTTGCGCGCAGCAAATGAAAGCATGGAGCTGGAGCAACGCCTCCTGCGCAGCCAGATGGACCCTCATTTTATCTTCAATACCTTGTCGTCTTTGCAGGGATTTATCCGCAACAACGAGAACAACAAATCGATACGCTACCTCAACCAGTTTGCCAAATTGCTCCGGCTCAGCCTTGAGAATTCAAGAGAGGCTTTTGTTCCTTTACAACAGGAAGTAGAAGCGCTCAAAAACTACCTGAGCCTGCAATACATGCGATTCGAAGACCTTTTCGATTACCATATCCATCTTTACGAAGATTATGATGAAGATGATGTGCTGATCCCTCCTATGCTGCTGCAACCCTTCGTGGAAAATGCCATACAGCATGGTATCCAGAATCTTGCTGTCAAGGGAAAAATCGAAGTAAGCATCCATAAAACAGAAGGTATCCTGCATTGCACTATCGAAGATAACGGTAAGGGCCTGCAGCCCCCACAAAACCATACCGGCAGGCAATCTATGTCTACTGCTATTACGCGGGAACGGCTGGAAATACTCACTAAAAAGACAGGAAGAAAAGCCGACCTCAGGATTATTGACAAAGGGAGCGAAGGTAAGGGAAGCGGCATCCTGGTGCTTATGGACATCCCTTATATAGTAGCCGGCGAACGCAACAAGAAAAAATAGCTTTAGCAGCATAATGACCAGCAGAACGACGCAGGGAAAGGGAAGCGTATCATTCAGCAAAATTGCGGCTATCTTCCGTTGATACAGGTTGTATAAATCGCAGGTTTTAACCAGGTGTCCCATTTCCGGGAAAATGTTACATTTACGGCACCAACCCGCCGTACGATGAAGATAAGCGCTAATCTTATCTTTTATGAACAAATTTTCACCGGGAACAACAAGCCTTATTCGGCAATATCCTTTCCTGCTGCTGCTTACAGCCCTTGCTTCGGGTATCCTTACGCCAACTTTACTGCCGAAGGTTAATATTGCAGACTGGCTATTCTTTACCTGTTGCTCCGGCGCCATAGCCACCTGGCTGCACTTGCTGCGCAATATCACGGTAAGGTTGCAAGTGCTGCGTACCCTTGCTATTGCCTTTTCCTTTATGGGTCTGGGCGCTACCTTATCCTGCTTACAGGATGTACGCAACCACAGAAGCTGGTATGGCCATCAACTGCAACAAGCCGAAGCTTTGATTGTTGCTATAGATGAAGCGCCGCAGCTCAAAGAAAAAACGATATTGCTTCCCGTAAGGGTCAAGAGCATCAAGGTAGCCCACCGGTGGGTACAGGCAACAGGTGCTTTACAGCTTTATGTTTACCGGAAAGAAGGCATGCCAGCTTATCGTTCGGGACAGACGTTAATGATCCCTCCCGACCTGGTACCGATCCGCAGCTCCCATAACCCCTTTGCTTTTGACTATGCTGTATATGCCGCCAGGCAAGGCTTGTATCACCAGGCTTTTCTTCCGGCAACCGTTATCCGGATGCTCAACGAGGTCGTGTCGAAGACAAAGCCGCTGACCGGTTTCCGGAATACGCTGCAGCAGTGCATTGCAGCCAATATAAAGGACAGCACCACCCGATCACTGATAGAAGCTACAGTACTGAACGAGCGGGCTTCGCTGGACGATGAGCTTTGGCAGGCATATTCGGTTACCGGCATTGTTCATATCATAGCCATCTCCGGCATGCATATTGTCTTGCTCGCAGGATTGTTGCTGTTCCTGCTGCGCATTATCCCTTTCAAAAGGTTCGATTGGTTCAAATACCTCCTGGCTATTGCCGTCATCTGGTGTTACATAGCCATCTCCGGCTTCCCGCCGTCGGCAGTAAGGGCCGCTTTAATGTTTACGTTAATGGCCCTGGGACTTATATTCCATCGAGAGAGCAACTCAATCAATATATGGGCCGCTACCGGCTTCCTCTTACTTTGCTATAACCCTTACTGGATCTACAATGTAGGCGTTCAGCTTTCTTTCCTTGCGGTATTGTCCATCTTCTTGTTTTACAACCCGGTCAAAAAGTGGTACACACCATCCGGATTTATCGCAATATGGCTCCGGGACATCATTGCCGTAAGTATTGCTGTGCAAATATTAGTAGCGCCGCTGGTGATCTACTATTTTCACCAGTTTCCTTTAATGGGTTTGCTCGCTAATGTACCGGCCGCTGTTTTCGGCACCTTGCTCCTATATGGGACCGTTTGCCTCTTCTGTCTTCATGGCTGCGGAATCCCCTGCCTGTGGCTGGGCGAAGGCTTGACATGGCTTACCCTTGGCTTTCATAAGATCATTCGTTTCCTGGCCATACACACACCGGTGCTCATGCAGCAATTGTATATCGACAACTATCAGTACTGGATCATGATGCTGGCTATAGCAGCCTTTGGCCTGGCTTTATTTTATAAGAAAAGGTTTTATCTCTATGTGGGTCTATTGATCTCCGTATTGTTGTTTACCGATCTTGTATGGCAGGATGCAAAGGCTTTACGGCAGGAAAGGATCATCGTGTACAATGTATCCCGTACTTCGATGGCCGATGTATTCAAAGGAAAAAGGGTAAGCTCGGTATATGCCAGCGCAGATGCCGTTTCCGGCAAGACCGGTTTATATACTTCGGTACCGGCAAGGCTTGCGTTACGTGCTACAACAGTACAGCAACAAGAAGAAAAGGCAGTCTATAAAATAGGGAAAGCAACGATACTATTCCTGGACCGGTACACGGGAAGTAAAGCAGGGCAAAGCTTTCCCGTCGACTTCCTGGTTGTGAACCGGCAATGCACTTTTGATCCCGAGGCATGGTATTACACCTTTCATCCGCGCATGATCATTATAGACGGGAGCCTGCCCAGGTGGAAGGCTATCCAATGGCGGCAGCAACTGGTGCAACTGGGCGCTAATGTACACTGGGTGCAGGAAGACGGCGCCTGGGTTTACCCTGCGCTATGATCTTTATGGCATGGTGATCAAGATCTTTCGGTTTGTTTCTAACAGCGTATTATACAAGCAACAATGTAAAAATACTTTATAACGCAGAACCAGCCAGAGTATAGTCGAAAGGTGAAGAGGAAATTTTTTTGCCGTGCTTAGGCTCCGCTCAGCAACACAAAAATTTCGGGCATACTTTCCTGTAGAAACGTTGCTCATGGTACACATCACGCTGTCGTCCCGAATGTAACTTGTGCAACAGGAGAAGGGAGGTATCCCGGGTATTAATACTCTTAGTGATCAAGATCCTTCGGTTCCTTTGGAGACCTCAGGATGACCACGATTTACGGCTACTACCTGTCAAAACGTTTCGGTTCGCAGCCCGATCCTGCAGTACTCCTACTTGTCACACTATTACACTCGCGCTGTCATCCCGAATGTAACTTGCGCAGCATGTGAAATGAGGGATCTTGGGTATTAATGCTCTTAGCGATCAGAATCCTCCAGTTCCTTCGGAGATTAACTATTAGTTATTACAAGCCATTTTTTATATTGTCGCAGGTCGCTGTGGCACTGCGAGAAATAGATAACCTTATAACGCAAGGTCATGGTGAGCGGAGTCGAACCATGAGAGCGGGGCCTGGCTGAAGATCTATCATTTGCTCACAGCGGGAATGCAGCGATATTTAATTTATAAAAGCAGATATTAATTATTGCGCACAAAGCCACAAAGATCACCAAGCATACACGAATCCAACCTTATAACAAATGTCAGCCTGAGCACAGTCGAAGGCTGAATAGGAAATTTTTTGCCGTGCTTCGACTCATCTCAGCAAGACAAAGATTTCAATTAATATACAGCAGTCATCTCCTATTACAGGATAAGGAAGTTATCGGCATCCTGCAGGAAAGGGAACTGTTGCCGTATTTGCCTCAGGTCTTCTTTATGGAAAGTATGGGTATAAATAGCTTCTTCATCGGCCTGCTGCCATAATGGATTGCCTACAGGATCGACAAGCATGCTATCGCCGCTATGGTAGATGTGGTTACCATCTTCCCCTACCCTGTTCACCCCGATCACATAAGATTGATTCTCTATAGCCCTTGCCTGCAACAAGGTTTTCCAGGGATGGCTGCGGCGCTGGGGCCAGTTGGCTACATAAATCAGTATATCATATTCGGACTGCTCACCCGCTGCCGGCTTTTGCCGCGCCCATACCGGGAAACGCAGGTCGTAGCATACCTGCAGGCATATCTTCCAGCCATTTACCTGTACGATAAGCCTCTTTTCACCGGCAGTATAATGCTCCCCTTCCCCGGCATAAGCAAAGAGATGCCGCTTATCGTAATGGTAAAAGGTACCATTGGGTAGCATCCATACCAGGCGGTTGTAGTAATGCCCGTTGTCGGCAGCGATCATGCTCCCGGTTATGATCTTCCTGTATTGACGCGCGGTATCTTTCATCCAGGCTATGGTAGGCCCGTCCATCGTTTCGGCCAGCAATCCGGGTTGCATACTAAAGCCGGTGCTGAACATTTCGGGCAGCACCACTACCTGCGCTTGCTCCGGCAGGGAAGCGATCTTGTCCCTGAATTGCTGCAGGTTCTTTTCTTTATCTTCCCAGTGAAGATAGCTTTGAATAAGGCTGATCGTAAGCTGGCTCATATGACTTGCAAATTAGGCAAAATAGCAAAAGAAAGGCCACCCTTGAAAGGGCGGCCCCGGATACGTCGATAGCATCAGAGTATGAAAAAAAGGTGAGAATCAGATACCGAAGAACCGGATACCGATACAATAAGGATTCTGTACAAGACTATTTTGATACATATTGGTAACCTGGTAAGTACCATAGAAGCGGATATAACCGTTGAAACCGATCTCCCCGCTCAGGTTCAGGTTGAACTTCTGGAAGTTGAACTGGTCGTGGTTCTTCTGCTTGCCGCGTTCATCGGAGATCTGCTTGGTCCAGGAATCGAAACAGTAGCCACCGATCACACCCAGGCCATAAGTCACCCAGAAGTTGCCGCCCATACGGGTCTTAAAGTTCACCATCAGGGGAATGCTTACATAGGCAAAGGCCAGCTTGTTTTTGCTGAATTTCACGCTGTCTTCGATCACCATAGGCGATGTTTCGTTGAGGTACGAGATATCTTTATTGAACTTGAAATTATACAACTGCATACCAGCACCGGTATAAAGCGATATTTTCTGATTACGGGTTTTCAGCAATCTTATATCGAACATCACCGGCCATATGTTTACATTGATGGACTTGCCCTGCCTTAAGGAGAACAAGTTACTATTTTTCCGATCGGCGCCTACCTGCAGGTATTGCTGCGCTGCCGGCGAGCTATAGTCCGTGCGATCGTTCAGGGCATTGATACCCAAATCCAGCATCAGGAAATGCGCTTTTACTCTTCGCCCCTGGTTGATGCTGTCCAGTCTTTTGGAGCTTACCTGGATACCTCCCGAACCTATAGAGAAATAAGGCCCTCCTCCCTGGGTGGTATCCTGCCGGCCTACCATCAGCATAGCATTTTTTCCCCCTTCCGTAGTCTCTTTCTGTTGGGCAAATAACGATAACGTAAAGCAACTCAGGGTTGCGCAAATCAATGTAAAGCGTGTCATATAGTTCGTTTGTTTTTTTAAAATGATTATGAATAGTGGCTACTTGTTCAGGGCAATCTCTTTATCTCCGAAGCGGAACACGATGGTAGCCCCTTTCAGCAGTTGTGCTTTTTCTTTTACTTCTTCTTTGATGGTGCGGATCTGTGTTACCAGCTCGCCTACTCCCTGTTTGGTTTCTTCTTTGATAGGCGACCAGGAAGATGCTGGTTCTTTTTCCTGCGACAAAGCAACCAGCTCTCGCTTATCCAATGCGGTTGCCGTTACCGGCCCCGAAGCTATTCCCATTTCGGATGCCGATGCCGTAGCCAATGGTGTTACTGATTCTTTTTCGCGTTGCGGCAACGGGACAACAGCTACAACCGGCTCCTGTGGCACTACCCGTGTCTTTTGTCGGTGTATTGCCGGGGAGACCACCTTGTTATCCGCCAACACATTCTTTGTTGTCGTCTTTGCCGTCAATGTATCTGCGCTCCTTGTGCCTGGCTTTACCGAAGCAGGGCTTTTTACCCCGGCTTCGTTCACCGCTAAAGTAGGTCCCCCCCCTTTGTCACCCGACCGTTGCAACAATAATGCGGTCGCGGTACCTATAATGATCAAGATTGCCGCAGCGGCTACCCAACGCAATACCGGCCTGGGGGCCGGCTGCAAAGGCAATACCATGGGCTCTTCGCGCAGGAGGCTTTCTTTCCCCGGGAAAAAGATATGCTCCTCCGGTTGCAGTTGCGTGGCCCGGTAAGCATCCAGCATCGGTTGGTATTCGGTATGCTGTTCTATATAAGCCAGTACTGCGGCAGTAGCCTCTTCTTCCAGCTCGCCGTCTACCAGCAGCAGTATCTGTTCTTCTATGTTTTCCTTTGTCAGTTTCATTTTTGATATCAGATTACATATTCCTTACTCACCAGGTAATTTTTCAACTGTTTCCGCGCTCTGTGCAGGTATACTTTGACCTGCGTTGTGTTCAACTCTGTCACCTTTGCTATTTCTTCGTAACTGTATCCTTCGTAGTCCTTCAATAAGACCAGGTTCCTGGACCGGGTATCAAGCAGGGCTAAAGCTTGTTGTAAAATTTTCTTCAGATCATTGTTCTTCGGTTGTTCACTTAATGCATTCTCGTGTAATCGTTCCGCATCCGTCGTTCGCCCCCTTACCCGGTGTACATCCATGCATTTCCGGTAGGTTATGGTAAACAAAAAGCTTTTTGCTTTCTCGGCCGGCACCTCTTCCCTTTTTTCCCATAGTACGGTGAAAGCCTGTTGTACTGTATCTTTCGCGTCTTCGCTATCGCCTGTACTCTTCCACGCAAAGCGATACAGGCCATCGGCCAGCTCGTGTACGCATTGGTTGTATTGGGAAGGGGTCATTTACAGTAGATCGGCAGCGGAATAAAAAGGTTACAAGGAACGCAATATTTTTTTCAAAAATAAAAGCCAGCCACCTGCTTGCGGGAATAAACTCCCGAATGAGCGGCCGCAGCAAAGGTAATCCAGGATAAGACCCGAAGGTAACCGAGTCAGAAGTATCCTGCACACCGACGGTTTGTCATTCAGGTCGCTCGTTCCTCGCGTCCCGACCGACAAACCGTGGCGCGAATAGCCCCGGTAAATAAAAAAACCCGGCTCCAGGAAGAGCCGGGTTGGGGAATAGATTTTAATAAGGATTAGTTCGCTACTTCGGCCGTAACCTTTGGCGCTGCCGCCATGATCTCTTCATTGGCCTGGTCGGCGTACTTGGCAAAGTTCTTTACAAACAAGCCTGCCAGTTCATTGGCTTTCTTATCGTAAGCTTCTTTATCGGCCCAGGTATCCCTTGGATTCAGTATTTCGGATGGCACACCGGCAACGGCTTGTGGCACCAATACGCCGAAGACGTTATGCGGAACATACTCTGCCTCGTTCAATTCGCCATTCATAGCCGCAGTGATCATAGCACGGGTATATTTCAGGCTCATACGGCTTCCAGTACCATAAGCACCACCGCTCCAGCCGGTATTGATCAACCATACATTTACATCGGAATGCTCTTCCAGTTTCTTACCCAGCAGTTCGGCATATTTAGTAGGATGCAAAGGCAGGAACACACGTCCGAAACAGGCAGAGAAAGTAGTCTGCGGTTCGGTAACACCTACTTCTGTACCGGCAACTTTAGCGGTATAACCGCTGATGAAATGGTACATAGCCTGTCCCTTGGTCAGTTTGGAGATCGGGGGCAGGATACCGAAAGCATCACAGGTAAGGAAGAAAATATTTTTAGGATCGCCGCCGAAAGAAGGTTCTTTGGCATTCTCGATATGATCAATAGGATAAGCGGCACGGGTATTTTCCGTAATGCTGCCGTCAGCGTAATCAACAGTTGTAGTACCATCGATAAACTTGATGTTTTCCAGCAAAGCACCCGGCTTAATGGCTTTGTAGATCTGCGGCTCTTTTTCAGCGCTCAGGTCGATACATTTGGCATAGCAGCCGCCTTCGAAGTTGAATACGGAACCATCGGCCCAGCCATGCTCATCGTCGCCGATAAGGGCACGGTTAGGATCGGCGCTCAGCGTGGTTTTACCGGTTCCGCTCAAACCGAAGAATAAGGCTACGTCACCATCTTTGCCTTCGTTGGCAGAGCAGTGCATGGACAATACTTTATGATCGTGTGGCAATACGAAGTTCAATACACCAAAGATGCCTTTCTTCATTTCACCGGTATAGGCGCTACCACCGATCAGGATGATTTTACGGGTAAAGTTGACAATGGTAAAATTGGCCTGACGGGTACCGTCTGTTGCCGGATCGGCCTGGAAACCGGGAGCCTGCAAGATAAGCCAATCGGGATTCTGGCTTTCGATCTCGGCTGCTGTAGGACGCAGGAATAAATCGTTGCAGAACAGGTTAGCCCAAGGTGTTTCATTCACTACGCGGATGTTCAGGCGATACTTAGGATCGGCGCAAGCGTACGCATCACGCACCCATACTTCTTTTCCTGATAAGTAAGCGCACACTTTGTCGTACAATTTATCAAAAGCATCCGGTGCAAACGGTATATTCACATCACCCCAATCAGCCGATTGCTCGGTGATGGCATCCTTCACAGTAAATTTGTCTTTAGGGGAACGGCCGGTAAACTTTCCGGTACTCACACAGAGCGCTCCGGTATCGTTTAATACACCCTGTCCCAATTCAAGCGTTTTTTGCGTAAGCTCTTGCGGAGATAGATTCCAATGAGCAGTTGCAACATTTAATCCTATGGCTGCGAGGTTTGCCGAGGAATTTTTAAGGCCGTATTCTTGCATGTATTTCTTGTTTTAAAAACTGCCTGCAAAATTAATACAAAATCGAATACGGCGTGAATAATTAACGGGGAAAGGTGTGGAAATACTCACCTGTATTTAAGCAACATAAAGCAGATAAAGACGGCCTTCCCAGGCGATAAAATGATGCTGCGATAAGCGGCGCAAACCATCTTCCGGCAGGATTGTTAAAATAGCTTTATTACCAGCGCCTTAGAACGACGGTATGATTTATTGCTTACTTTTAAGGCTATTAATGCAATCAACGTTTTATGAAAATATCCTTCCACGGAGCCGCCAGGACCGTTACCGGCTCCAAACATATGATACACCTCCATCCAGGCAAGAAAGTGCTGCTCGACTGCGGCATGTTCCAGGGTATGGGCAGAGACACGTTAAGGCTCAACCAGGAATTCGGCTTTGATCCCACAGACATCGACTATGTAATTATCTCCCATGCCCACATCGATCATATCGGGCTGTTGCCCAAATTGGTGAAAGAAGGTTATAACGGAAAAATTTACTGCACCAAAGCTACGGCGGCCCTGGCCGATGTGCTGCTGCGCGACAGCGCCCATATCCAGGAAATGGACGTCAAGTTCGCCAACAAAGTAAAGGCCGGACAGGGGAAACCCATCGAAGAGCCTTTGTATACTACGGAAGATGCCATTAAGGTATTCCCTTTGCTGGAAATTGTCGATTACCATGAATGGACGAAGATCGACGACCAGGTAGAACTGATGTATACCGATGCCGGTCATATTATCGGCAGCGCTTGCGTTCACCTCAAGCTTACAGAAAACGGGAAAACTGTACGGCTTACCTTCAGCGGCGATATAGGCCGTTATGGCGACGATATTCTTAAATCCCCGGAAACCTTTCCCCAGGCCGATTACATCATTATGGAATCGACCTATGGCGATAAGCTGCACCCGCTTACCAAATCGGCCGCCGATCAATTGCTTACCCAGATTGAAGCTACCTGCCTGCATAAGAAGGGGAAGCTCATCATCCCCGCTTTCAGCGTGGGCCGCACGCAAGAGTTGCTGTACGCGCTTAACCAACTGGAGCTGGAAAACAGGCTGCCCAGGCTCGACTATTTTGTAGACAGCCCAATGTCAGTAGCCACTACGGAGGTCGTGAAGAAATTCCCTGAATTGTTCAACACCAAAGTACAGGAAGTATTGAAAAAGGATGAAGACCCTTTTATGTTCGACGGGCTGGTGATGATCGAAGATGTAGAAGTGTCCAAAGCACTTAACTTCAAAAAAGAACCTTGTGTCATCATCTCCGCTTCGGGTATGGCAGAGGCTGGCAGGGTGAAACATCATATTGCCAACAATATCGAGAATCCCAACAACACGATCCTCATTGTAGGCTATTGCGAACCGGAATCGCTGGGCGGCCGCCTGCGGGCCGGTGCTAAAGAGGTGAGCATATTTGGACAGGAGTACAAGGTGCAGGCCGATGTGGTGGTAATCGAAAGCCTGAGCGCGCATGGCGATTATGAAGACATGAGCCAGTGGCTGGCCTGCCAGGACCCCAAACAGGTACGCAAATTGTTCCTGGTACACGGTGAATATGAAGTACAACAGAAATTCAGCCAGCGGCTGCAACGGAAGGGTTTCCTGGATGTGGAGATCCCCGCCCAGCACCAATCCATAGGGCTTGGTGATCTGAAATAGCCGGATACGCTAAACATAAAGAGAACGCCGTCCTTGACAGGACGGCGTTCTCTTTATGTAACAAGAAAAAGTATCTTATTCAGGAACTACTTCAAATTCCAACTCTACGATATTTTCTTTACCGAAATCGATCTGAGCTTTGAAAGTACCAGCTTCTTTCACATCGTCAACGATGCTGATACGGCGACGGTCAATTTCATAACCTTTCTGCTCGCGGATAGCGCGGGCCAGTTGGATTGCAGTTACGGAACCAAAAATCTTACCGCTGGTACCGATTTTAGCACCCAGTTTTACAGGAGATGCTTTCAGCACTTCTGAAACTTTAGCGATTTCAGCCATCAGTTTTTCTTCGCGTTTCTGCAATTGTTTGCGGCGTTCTTCCAGTACCTTTTTGTTGGAGATGCTGGCTTCGATAGCGTACTTCTGAGGGATCAGATAGTTACGGGCATAGCCGGGACGCACTTCTACCAGTTCGTGAGCTGCGCCTAAGTTATCTACGTCTTTTATTAATATAACTTCCATTGTTTATTTTACTTTAAAAGGTCAGTAACATAAGGCAGGATAGCCATCTGGCGCGCCTTCTTTACAGCATGTCCCAGTTTGCGCTGGTATTTAAGAGAAGTACCTGTAATACGGCGGGGCAACATTTTGCCTTGCTCGTTCAGGAATTTTTTCAGGAACTCAGCATCTTTATAGTCGATATATTTGATGCCCAGTTTCTTAAAACGACAGTATTTTTTCTGGCGTTTTTCCACCCTGGTGGTGGTCAGGTATTTTATATCGTTAGCTCTTGCCATTGTCGATAAAATTAATTGAGTTAGGAAACGGTTTCTTCAGCTTTTACTTCGCTTTTTGCGGGAGCGTTGCGCTTGCGTTCGTTGTAAGCCACTGCGAATTTGTCCAGGTGGGTAACCATGTGACGCATTACAGTTTCGTCGCGGTTCAACTGGATCTCCAGTTTAGCGTTCAGGTCGGTAGGAGCTTTGAACTCTACTACCAGGTAGAGACCTGTAGTTTTTTTCTGAATCGGGTAAGCTAAGGATTTCAATCCCCAGGCGTTCTCATGAACGATTTCCCCACCGTTTTCCTTAATAAAGGAAGTGAACTTTTTGTGAGCTGCTTTGAATTCATCATCTGCCAAAACAGGTGTGAAGATCAACATCATCTCGTAGTTCTGTACGTTGTTTGTTGCCATTATGAAATAATTTTTAAAATGAACCCGTCCAATATCCCAACTGCAACTTGTGGTCATCTCTTCAAAAAAAGATGGTCGGAACTATTTTTCGGACGGCAAAGGTAAGAAGAGGGAATAAATAAACCAAATTTAAAATCTGTTGCCCGGTTTATACATCCTAAAGGAGTATCACCCAATCAGTTTGACCTCTGAAAGAGCAGGAAAAAGATATACATAGCCCGTACCTACTTCTTTACAGCGGAAACGGGTCCGTAATTTTTCGATTTTCTGGAATACGCGGCCATCGTGGGTTTCGAAATGCTCGTTCAGGGGTACTTCTTCCACCAGGCGCATATATTTTTTCCGGCGGTCATGCTTTTTCAGAGCGCGGTACAGGTCGGGATCGCTGCAGGTGGAAGCTTTTATTTTGCCCTGGTACTTTACAAGCGCTTCTTCCACATTATCGGGAAAAATGCCTTTGCCCATGTATTTACCCAGCAAAGAGCCGAAAATCGTTTGCCATTCGGTGCCATGGGGCAGTATAGCGCGCCGGTATTGGATATAGGCCAGCATATGGGCCAGCTCGTGCAGGAGAGTGATCAGGAAGCTGTAGGGATTGAGGGAACCATTGATACTGATCCGGTGAGCAGGATATTCCCTGGTAGGCGACCGGTAATCGCCCAGTATGGTTACCCTGTCGTGGGTGATGGTGAGATGAATGTCGTAATCCCTGAAGAAAGAAGCGACTTTGCGATAAGTGCCTTCCGGTAAAAACTGCTCCAACACATGAAAAGGAGCTTCCTGCTTGCCCATACTAATCAATCATTTTTTCTGGCCATTTTGGAGAGAGGCACTGCTTCTATCGCCGAATAAACCACGTACATTCCTAAAAACAAAAATAAAGAAGGCTTATGAACCTGACGGTTATTAACAAAAATATAAATCAGCAAAATAGCGATGCAAATAAAGAATTTCAGCATGGTTCCCGTCATCTTGGACCGCACAAAAGCATTGGGATTCCCGCTCCTGATGCCCCTTTTGATGATATTGAAGGAAAGCAGGGAAACAAGTGCAAGGCTTACATTACCAATGATGAGGGAAGGCAGGTCGTACGCAGGATTCTGAGTGTACAGGTAATAGCAAAGCCCCGATAAAATAAGACATACGGTAATGACTGTAATAACGAACTTATGCTGCATGCGGAACTGAATTTGGGAATGAGTTTTCAAAGATAGTCAAGATATGGAAACTGTATTTATTATCTTTTAGTATTTGAAACAATAAATTTCCTCACCAAAATGCCGCTCTATCCCTATAAAATGCGCACCGGCCCGCTCTTATCATTTTTTTGTTCCCATTGAAAAAAGTTTTTACCTTTGCACACTTATTTCACGCATGATTAGAAACCATGCACAAAAAGATAACAAATAATGAAAAAAGGCATTCATCCTGAAAGTTACAGACTTGTCGCATTTAAAGACATGTCTAACGAAGAAGTATTCATCACCCGTTCTACTGCTGCCAGCAGAGAGACCCTGACCGTTGACGGTGTGGAATATCCACTGATCAAAGTCGAAATTTCCAATACATCACACCCTTTCTATACCGGTAAATCTATGTTTATCGATACAGCAGGCCGTATTGAGAAATTCAAAAAGCGTTACGCGAAAAAAGACTAATTGTTTTCGTTATAAAAAAAGTGGCTTTCCCCCGGAAAGCCACTTTTTTTATTAACCGTATTGTAGCAGCATTGCATGCAATGCTGCTACAATACGGTTAATTGCTCACTACAATTTTGATCACAGCCGATACATTTTCTACTGTGGAAACGATCCTGCAGAAATAGAGCCCGCTTTGCAAGGCGCTTACATCCAGGTGTATCGATTGCTGCCCCGCCTGTAACGCTACCTGTTTCACTACCCTGCCCAGGGGATCGGTAAGTTGTAAATGATAATTGCCCTTCCCGGAAGGCAAACGGTAATACACATCGGTACTGCCCGAACAGGGATTAGGTACGTTGTAAAGGCCAAAGTCCCTGGACGAATACCCGCTGATGCCTGTTACTGCCGAAGAAGTGATCTTATATACCGCCATTTCATCAAAGTAGAAGCCGTCCTTTTCCAGTCCGGCATCGGTTTTAAGGGAGAACCGCAGCTTTATCTTCTTTCCGGTATAATCCTGCAAGTTGATCTTTTCTTTTACCCAGGTAGCCTGCAAGCCGTCGTAAACGGCAGCCACATCGTCCTGGTTGCCATTGCCGGCGTGCGTGTAGTTGCCGCAAAGGGGGCTATAAGTGGTCCCGTTTTCGGAAGCCTCCAATACTACATAATCAAATCCTTTTTCCACATCCCATTTGGCATCGAAAGCTACATAGGCCGCTACGGCATCACTAAGGTCTATATCGCCTTTCGTAGTAATGCGCTGGGTACTGTTGGCGGCATAGTTGCCGTTAGGGCTATCGGTTATGCTGCCTGTGGGTGTGGTAAACTGGGTAGTACTGATACCCCAGCCGGTAGTTACAAATGAATCCAGCGTATTGCCATTGCTGTAAAAAGCCAGCGTCGGTGTCCCGTAATAGCGGACAATAGTATCCGTAACGGTATAGCCTGTATTATTCTGCCATTGCAGTACATACTTCACGACATTGTTCGTGCTTACGGTGCTGTTCAGGGTCAGGGAGATGGAATCGGTATACTGCTGCAGGTGGACAGGATTGGTAAAGGTCTTGGCGCTACCCGCAGTCGCGATGTTAGCAGAGAGCGGTACCAGGGAAACGGTGAAGGTACCATTTTCAAGGCCCGTCCGCTTAAAGTCGATGGGAACAAAACTACTCAAAGCCGTGATAAAAGGCGGTGCTGGCGTATGTACTTCGGCAAAGGCAGTAGCCAGTTTGGCCACATCCATGTTCTGGTCCATCGTTTGCTTGGCGATAGGAATAATACGGGAAGCCGCGGGCCAGAATCCGTCGCTCTGGTCGCCGGCTTCCGGCGTCATAGCGAATATTTTGGGTTTCGTTGCCTGTTCATCATACATCCAGTCGTCGCTATCGCCATTGGTTACATAGCCTACCGTTTGATCGCCGGTACCGGTAGCAAAGCCGCTGCATTCGGCCATATCGCCGGCAAACTGCTGGAATATGGCAGAATCGGGCGTTTGCGTCGAAGGGATATGCCCGTAAGGGTAAATGAGCAGGTTGCTGTAGGTATGTGCATTCAGGGCGATCTTAAATTGGTGCGCATTGCAGAAGTCGCGAATAAGTTGGGTTTCGGGTTCCGAGAATCCGGCGGTGCCCCGGTACGTATCATCGCTTCCGTTGGGCGAAGAACCTATATTGTCGTAGCCCCAGAAACGGCCGTAGTTACGGTTCAGGTCAACTCCGAATGAGCCGCCATTGTTCCTCCTGTTTTTGCGCCACATACCGCCACCGCCGGGACTATTGGTTTGATTATAGACATAACCGTCGGGATTAAGGCAGGGGATAAAATACATTTCGGTATGATCCACCAGGTATTTGACATGAGCATCCGTGTTGTAGTTTTCCAGCAAATACCACATGTAAAAGATAAGCTGGGAAAGCGATTCCGGTTCCCTGGCATGATGCAGGGCGGTATAGAGCACCTGCGGCTCTGTTTCGGCAACATTAGGGTTATCGCTTATTTTCACAAAATACAAAGGCCTACCCTGCAGGGTAGTAGTAGCACCCAGGGATTGTTTTACCGTAATCAGGTTGGGGTATTTGCTTTGCATACTGTCCAGGATATTCAACAGCTCCTGGTAAGTAAAGAAACCGCCCATACTGCCCAGTTGAAAATTGGCCGGCGTGGGATAGGTCTCGCATTCCGTACACCCTTGGGCGCCGGTCGGTTTTTCGCCGGCAGCTTCTTTATTCCTTTGCCGGTAGTACGCCCCTACATCTTCGATCTGGATCGTATAGCTCAGTCCAGCGGCTTTCACTTTTTCGATCTCCTTTTCCGACAGGTCGGAGATAAACCAATGCCCTTTCTTGAAGCTGCCATGGTCTACAGCAATACCCGCCCGGGCAAGCTGGGCAAGCCCTGTGGCGCCGGTATTTACTTTTACCCTATGGTATATTTCCGGTTGCTGGGCAAAACTATTCACCGTCAGCGACAGTGCAATAAGGAGGAATAAACAGCGCATCATACAAACGTTATTGTCCTTTAAGCACTAGCAAAAAAGGACATGTGAAAAAAACAAGGACAAAAAGAGCAAGACAAAATACCATAATTTTGTTAGAAAGCCTCATTCTCTTTATTCCACGCTACCGGCTGGCCAAATTGAAGCAAGTAACCGTTATTATCGAAGACAGCAAATTCGCGCATGCCGTAAGGAAAAGTTTCGGGCGCATAACAGACTTCTGCCTTACCTGCAAATGCTGCCCAAAGCTCATCCACACCTTCTTCCAGCAGGAAGTAGAGCGAACCGGTAAATACAGGCCGGTCAAAAGGCTCGTTTTCCAGGGGCAGCGCGGCCATAAGCGCTACTTTGTCACGCTGGAAAGCGGCCCAGCCCCACTCTTCGTTGTATTCGGCACAGGTAAAGCCAAGCTGTTCGTAGAAAGCAATTGTTTCCGGCAGTTGCCGTGTCCGGATTATAGGACGTATCTCTTTCAGTTGCATAGTTGATAAATGAGTTAGCTGCCTTATTAAAAAAGCTAATGATTGCCTGTTATGGTACCGTGAACGGCAATGTGTATTGCCCGGCAATAGACCATTTGACAAATAGCCATTGAAAATTACTTCTTTATTTTCTTGTACTTCAATTCTACCGGCACCACGCCATCATCAATCATGCCTAATTTACGGGCGGCTTTCCGGCTCAGGTCTATCACACGCCCATCCACAAAAGGCCCCCGGTCGTTGATCCGCACTTTCACGGTCTTCCCGTTCCTGAGGTTTTTCACCCGCACTTTGGTACCGAAAGGCAAGGTACGGTGCGCTGCCGTCAGCTTCCGCTGCCTGAAAGTTTCCCCATTGGAAGTTTGTCTTCCCTGGAAAAAATCGGCATAAAAAGAGGCCTTGCCTTTTTCTGCGATTTTGGGAGTACAGGAAGTTACAAGCGCTGAAAGCAGCAGCAGGCCGGTCATTTTGTACAAGGATTCCATAGCCATACAAAAGAACCTGTTTTTATTGAAATTTCAGACTTCACATTGATTTCACATTCCTGATTTATACCCCTTCAGGGGCGCAAAATACCTATTTTAGGCCCTGATTCTGACGAATATACGAATGCAGACTTTTCCGCCTCATTCCTCATAAAAAAAGTTATGCATGCTTCCAAAAAGCATTGCTAATTTTTTTATAATTAAATACTATCTTTGCCCACTTATAAAAAAAATTTACTAAGATTCTAACAGATTACCTATGCAGCTTAAAGGAATGGTAAAGTTCTTTACCGCAGCCCTGATCCTATTCTCGTTATGGCGCCTGTCGTTTACTTTCATCGCTCACAACGTAGATGTCAAAAATAAGGCCAAAGCCGAAAGAATGATTTCTGCTTCCAATCCTGAAGTAAAAGGAAACGACCGCGATGTGCTGATAGACAAAGCGCTGCAACACATCAGCGACAGTTTGCGGGATGAAACGGTATTTAACTTCCTCGGTTTGAAATACAACTACAAAGAAGTAAAAGACAAGGAACTGCAATTGGGCCTGGATCTGCAGGGCGGTATGAGCGTAACCCTGGAAGTAGGTCTTGACGGACTGGTAGCTTCCATGAGTAATAACCCCAAAGATCCCACCTTACAGAAAGCCATTGTGATTGCCGACCAGATGAGGGGCAATACCGATGCTGATTTCGTGGCGCTTTTTGGCAAGGCATTCCAGCAAGTGTCACCCGGTGGCAGGTTGGCGCCTTTGTTTACCAAAGCCAACCAATCCAAAATCTCGGCAAGCTCTACCAACGAGCAGGTATTGGCTGTCATTCGTAAAGAAGCTAAAGAAGCCGTACAACGTACTTACAATGTATTGACCAAACGTATCGATAAATTCGGTGTATCACAGCCCACCATCAACCTCGACGAGGCCAAAGGCATGATCACCGTAGAACTTGCAGGCGTAAAGAACCCCGAGTCCGTACGTAAAGTATTACAAGCTACCGCCAAGCTGCAATTCTGGGAAGTAGCTACTATCGACGAGATCGGCCAATCATTGGGTAAAGCCAACGAAGTACTCCGGAACTACCTGAAAGCAGGCGGTGGCAAAGCTGCAACTAAAGACACTGCCGTTGTTGCCCTTAACGATTCTACTGCTAAAAAAGCTACCGATACCACTAAAGCTGTCGCTGCTGCAAACGCTAAAGATACAGGAAGCCTGAACAGCCTTATCGCCAAGAATGACAGCGGCGCCGGGCAAAAGGCAGGTGCTGATATCAACGGTAAAAGGGATGAAGATCTCTTCTCTTATCTGCAACCCGCTATCGACCAGCAGGGCCGTACTTACGGCGCTTCTTACATTGGTATGGTTGCCCGTAAAGACGCCGATAAGTTGATGAGTTACCTGAACATGGACATCGTGAAAAACCAGTTCCCTGCAGGTATCCGGTTTGTTAAAGGAGATCCTCCCGGCAAAAAAGAAGGCAAAGAACCTCCTTATGCTATCTATGCGATCAAAACCGTAAACGGAAGCGATAACGCCAAACTGGAAGGTGATCACGTAAAAAGTGCAAGGTTCGATTACCAGAATGGTAAAGCGGAGATCAGCCTGGAAATGGACGCACAGGGTACTACCATGTGGGCTAAGCTGACCGGTGCCAATGTAGGCAAGCCAATCGCCATCACCCTGGATGATTATGTATATTCCGCACCAAACGTTAATGAAAAAATTTCCGGCGGAAGGTCTTCTATCACCGGCGACTTTACGGCTGCCGAAGGTAACGACCTCGCCAATATCCTGCAAACCGGTAAACTGGATGCTCCTGCAAAAATCGTTCAGGAACAAGTGGTAGGACCTACCCTGGGACAAGAATCCATCGACGGTGGTATGATGTCTTTCGGTGTGGCTTTCCTCGTGATCTTCCTGCTGATGATCGTTTATTACAGCTCCGGTGGTATCGTCGCTAACATAGCCCTGATCCTGAATATGCTGTTTACCTTCGGTATCCTGGCCAATATGGGCGCTACGCTCACTATGGCGGGTATTGCGGGTATCGTATTGGGTATCGGTATGGCTGTGGATACCAACGTAATTATCTTTGAAAGGATCAAGGAAGAACTGGCCCTGGGCGATACGTACCAGGAAGCGGTATCCAAAGGTTACAGGCGCTCTTACGCTCCTGTGCTGGATGGTCACATCACGAGCTTGATCACTGCGGTTATCCTCCTGGTATTTGGTCTTGGTCCGATCAGGGGCTTTGCTACCACCCAGATCCTTGCCCTGTTGCTGTCGCTGTTCACCGGTATCATGGTTTCCCGCCTGATCACCGATACATACATGAAACGCGGCCGTCACTTTAACTACTTTACCAAACTGTCTAAATCCATTTTCCAGAAAGCGCACTTTAAGTTCATCGAAAAACGTAAGATCGCTTATATCTTCTCCGCTATCCTGATCCTGGCTGGTATCGCTTCTTTCTTCAACGGGTTCAACTATGGTGTTGAATTTGACGGAGGCCGTAGCTACACCGTTAAATTTGATCAGAACCATAAAGAAGGTGAAGTACGTGAAAAACTGGAGAAATACTTTGCCAAGTATCCTGTAGTAAAAAGGATCGGCAGCGGCAACCAACTGAACATTACCACGGATTACCTCATTACCAAAACCGGTCGTGAAGTAGAGCAGGAAGTGTTTGAAAAACTGTACACCGGTCTCAAAACCGAGAACCTGATCCCGGCCAATACGGACCTTAATACTTTCAGCACGAAGTATTTCCAGGGTAAACAAACCGTGTTGCCGACCATCTCCAAAGACCTGAAGACCGGTGCGATCTATGCTACGCTGTTTGCCGTTCTCGCGATCTTTATTTACATCTTTGTACGTTTCCGTAAATGGCAGTATTCCCTGGGTACTATCGTGGCGATCATCCACGACGTTGCGGTTACGCTTGCTGTATTCTCTTTCTTCAAGAACATAGTACCGTTCTCCCTGGAGATCGACCAGCACTTTATCGCGGCATTGCTTACCGTTATCGGTTTCTCGATGAACGATACCGTAATCGTGTTCGACCGTATCCGTGAGTACTTCCGCAAAACGCCGAATGGCAATAAATCGGAAGTAGTGAACCGTGCGATCAACGATACTTTAAGCCGTACGATCATGACTTCGCTTACCGTATTCCTGACTGCCGTGATCCTGTTCATCTTCGGTGGTGAAGTACTGCGCGGATTTGCCTTCGCTATGGCGATCGGTGTACTGGCAGGTACTTACTCTTCGATCTTCGTAGCCGCCCCTATCCTGGTAGATATGGATAAGAGCGATAGCCTGCGTGTGGAAGAAGACAAAGAAGAAAGAATCAGACAACTGAAAGAACAAGCTTAATCTGCTTTATAATCTAAAACGATGAAGCCTTCCTCAACGGGAAGGCTTCATCGTTTTAAGGCAACCGGGTTAATTACGGTAATGCAAAGGTTAACCGTTTAAGGCCTTCATCATATTCTCGGGATAGCGTGCGCCCGATGGGCCATCAACGAACACACTGTCCAGCGTTATCAATTCTTCCCCGCTCAGCTTTACGTCAACCGCCCCTGCGTTCTCTTCCAGGTATTTGATCTTTTTAGTGCCGGGAATAGGGAATATATGATCGCCCTGGGCCATCACCCAGGCCAGTGCCAGTTGTGAGGCCGTCACGCCTTTTGCCCTGGCCATCTGTTCTATCTCTTCTACGAGGTCGAGGTTCTTCTGAAAGTTTTCGCCCTGGAACCTTGGTGAGAAGCGGCGGTAATCATCAGCATCGAAATCCTCTATCTTTTTGATCTGCCCGGTAAGAAAACCGCGGCCCAGGGGACTGTAAGGTACAAATGCGATGCCCAGTTCCTTACAAGCCTGCAGTACGCCATTTTCCGGGTCGCGTGTCCAGAGGGAATACTCGCTCTGTATAGCGGTAAGCGGATGCACGGCATGCGCCTTTCGCAGGGTTTCTTCCGACACCTCGCTGAGGCCTATGCCCCTGATCTTACCTTCCTGTACCAGACCGGCCATGGCGCCTACGGTATCCTCGATGGGCGTATCGGGATCACGGCGGTGCAGATAGTACAAGTCGATCACTTCCGTACCCAGGCGTTTTAAGCTGCCTTCCACAGAGGATCGCACATAATCGGGCTTACCATTGATACCCCGTTTCGTGGGATCATTGGGATCACGTATGATGCCGAATTTAGTGGCCAACGTAATTTTGGCCCGGTGTTGCTTTAGCGCCTTACCTACCAGTATTTCGTTGGTAAAAGGGCCGTACATATCGGCAGTATCCCAAAAGGTAATGCCTAGCTCCACGGCCCGGTCCAGCACCTTGAGGCTTTCTTCATCGTTGCTGCTGCCATAGAATTCACTCATACCCATGCAGCCCAGCCCCAGCCGAGACGTTCTGATGCCCTGGGAACCCAGTTGATGTTGTTGTATCATATTTATCGGGGGAGTTTAGACACTAAAGTTCCGGTATATCCGGCCTCCGGCCTCATTAATTTTTGTTATCGCCTGTACAGTAACAGCTATAACAAAAGGCCCTTCCCGCAAAGGAAGGGCCGGCAGTAGTTATCGTCAAAGGAATCGAAATATTATTTGATCAGCTTGGAAAGATCGTTCAGGTCCACGTCGCCATCGCCGTCTTTATCAAGCCCCAGTTTGGCGCCGATATTGCTCAGGCTGTCCATAAGACCGCCACCGCCCGCAGCCGGTTGTTGTCCCTGAGCAGCGCCACCACCGGTAAGGGAAGACAGGAGACCGCCAAGATCAAAGCCTCCGCCACCTTGTTGCTGGCCGCCTTTATTCATCACTTTACCCAATACCATAGGGATCACAGAAGCAGCGATAGAAGCCGCAGTGCCCTGGTTCAATCCGAATTTTTCCATGATATTACCCATAAAGTTGTTGGAGATCTGCTGTACCGCCGGGTGTGCCGCTACTTGCTCGTCGCTTTGCGCAGATGCCACCAGGTTATTCAGTTCCCCGGTAGCGGCCAGCCCCTGCAAACCACTGGTGATCGACTGTTGCGCCTCGTTCAGGATCGCTTCGTTGTGCTCATTAGGCACTTCGGAATTGTCAACTACAGCCTGCTGTCCGCTTTGCTGTATCAGTTGCATCAATTGCTCTAACATAAGATATGGATTAAAGATGAAGAAAATCGGGTTGAACTATCAAGTTGCAAATTTTGTGCCAAATTGTACTATTACCTTTAAGTTACCGATCCGATGCCAGTCCATGCATTGTTGCAGTAATTAAAGTTAGGCAACTATCGGCTACCGGGATAACCTGAATTGTTAAAATCGGCAGTACTTCCCGTACCCGGTACTTCTACCCCAATTCAAAAACGGGTGAAACTACCCGCAAGGCAATGGATCGCAGGTATTAATTTTGCCCTTGTCTCCGGAAGGCACCAAAACAAAAAACCTTTTTATTATCCACCAAAACCAACTTACTATGAGCGGCCAAAAAAAATTCATCAACAGGACCAATCAATACGTCAACGTTACTTTATTGATCCGCCAGGGAAACGACATCCACAAGCAACCACTGGAGCAGACTTTCTCGCTGGAAGCCAATGAAACGAAAAGTGTTACTTACGGCGACAGCTCCAACATTTACCTTAACGGCCTTGTATTCCAATGGAAGGACCAGACCACACAGTCTATGTCTACTGATCGCCAGGAGGTAATTGCAACAGGTACCATGCCTACATTCGACGCCGTACTGAATACGCACAGCGTTATCACCATCAACAGCCTGAAAGGCCTGGACATTTCGGCCGGCAACTAATGCGCTATAGCATCAAAAGAGCGACCGGGATATCCAGGTCGCTCTTTTGATGCCTACTATTTTTACCCAGTAATTTATTCACTCAGCTCCAGCCAGCGCATTTCTTTTTCTTCCAGCAATTGCACGATCTCTGCGATCCGGGCCCCATGCTTTTGTAAAGTATCGAAGCCCAGGCTGCCGGTGCTCATGTCTTCTTCCAGCCTGGCTTTTTCCTCTTCCAACTGGGGCATTTCTTTTTCCAGTAATTCCAGCTCTCTTTTTTCTTTAAACGAGAGCTTGCGGCTTTCCTGTTTGGCCTGCGTTGCTGCTGCTGGCGCCGCTGATGTTGTTGCGGCCGGCAAGGCCTCCGATAGCTTTGCCTGCTGCTCCGCCTTATAGCGTTCTTCTTCCCTGGCTATGTCCCGGTACTGGGAATAATTGCCGGGAAAATCCCGCACTGCTCCCTCTCCTTCAAACACGAATAAATGGTCGACAAGCTTATCCATGAAGTAACGGTCGTGCGACACGATGATAAGACATCCCTGGAAATCCAGCAGGAACTCTTCCAGTATATCCAGGGTGGGCAGGTCAAGGTCGTTGGTAGGTTCATCCAGCACCAGGAAGTTGGGGTTGCGGAACAGGATGGACAGCAGTTGCAGCCTTTTCTTTTCACCGCCGCTCAGCTTGGAGATATAGGTATATTGCTTTTCGGGAGTAAATAAAAACCGTTGCAGGAATACGGCAGCGCTTACTTTGGTACCATCGGCCAGGGGAAAAAACTCGGCTATGTTCTTTACATATTCGATCACCCGCAAATCCTCTTTAACCACAAGGCCTTCCTGCGAAAAGTCGCCAAAAACAATAGTATCGCCTACGTTAATCTTTCCGCTATCGGCAGGTTCCTTGCCCAGCAGCATATTGATGAAAGTAGATTTCCCTGCGCCGTTCTTACCGACTACGCCTACCCTTTCGCCTCTTTTAAAAGTATAATCAAAGCCCTTCAGTATCGTCTTTTCGCCAAAGGATTTATACACCTTTTTCAGCTCCAGTATCTTGCCACCCAGGCGGGTCATTTTCACCTGTAGTTCCAGCTCGGCCTGTTTGATCTTTTGCGAAGCTTTTTCTTTCCAGTCATAAAAAGCATCCTGCCGCGATTTGGATTTGGTGGTCCTGGCCTTGGGCTGCTTCCGCATCCATTCCAGTTCCTTACGGTACCGGTTACGGGCTTTATCCACGCTGGCCTGCTCGTTCTCGAGTCGTGCGGCTTTCTGCTCTATATACTTTTCATAATTGCCCCGCGTGATGTACAGTTGCTGGTTGTCTATCTCAATGATCTCGTTACAGATATTATCCAGGAAATAACGATCGTGCGTCACCAGCAGGAGTGTTACATGCTCCTGGCCCAGGTAATGTTCCAGCCATTCGATCATTTGTACATCGAGATGGTTCGTAGGTTCATCCATAATGAGCAAGGTATGCCTATGCTCAAAATCCATATCGATCAGCACCTTGGCCAGGGCAATGCGTTTTTTTTGCCCACCGGATAGCGTACCCACTTCCTGCTCGAGGTGGTGTATGTTCAATTTCCCCAATATCTCTTTCACCTTGGAATCGAAATGCCAGGCATTTAGCTCATCCATTTCCTGCATGGCCTCGGCCAGGACTACCGGATCGGGCTCGGTATCGCCTTCCGTCAGCAGCTCGTACCGTTTGATGGCATTAAGCACCGGGTGGTCATGGTCAAAAATATTTTCCAGAATATTGCGTTTATCATTAATGGCGGGATTCTGGTCCAGCAGTACTACTTTAACATCCTTGTGCACCCAGACCTTTCCTTCGTCCGGTATTTCGATACCACACAGTATTTTGAGCAAGGTAGATTTACCGGAGCCGTTGAGTGCTACCAGCGCGATCTTGTCGCCTTCATTCACGTGAAAAGAAAGATCCTCAAACAGAGGCTTGTCTGCATAGGATTTGGTAAGGTTTTCTACAGAAAGGTAATGCATGGCGCAAAGGTACGTTGAACGGCCGAGAGCTGGATAAATTGCCTTGTGCAGCTGGAAGAAACTCCGGCACCTGGGCACTTTAAAGGGCCGAACAGGTTAATTAGGATACCCTATATTTGCTTACAGAAACGATAGCCGGAGTATTTATAAGAGAAACCACCGTATTATGAGATTTTTAAAAGTTTTTTTTCTCCTGTTGCTTGGCATGGCCAGCCTTGCCGTAAAAGCCCAGGAACATACAGGGCCGCTCCGGGAGAACGTAGTATTAAAAGCGAGAGCAAAGGTCAAAGACAATACCGCCAGGAAGCCTACGGCCCTCACGCTTCCCTTCTTTGAAGACTTTACCGATTATGATCCCTACCCCAATGGGGAAAGATGGACCGACCGCTGTGTGTATGTAAACAATACCATGGGCATGAATACCATCAGCAGGGGCGTAGCCACTTTCGATGCCCTCAACAGCCAAGGAGATGTTTATTACGATACCATCACCGCTTATACCACCATCTATGCCGACAGCCTCAGCTCCATGCCTATAGACCTTAGCGCGCATACCCCCGGTGATTCTGTGTACCTGAGCTTTTTCTACCAGATGAAAGGTTATGGCTTTTCCCCCAAGCCTTATGATTCGCTCATGCTGTTCCTGCTGAGATCAAATGGCGTATGGGAAAAAGTATGGTCGATGAACGGAGATACTACGGCGCCTGTATTCCGGCAGGTAATGGTTCCCATTACAGATACCGGTTATTTCAACAATAATTTCCAGATGCGCTGGATTAATAAGGCCACCATGGGCATCAGCGATTCTCATTGGAACCTCGATTATATCCGTATGGACGCAGGACGCAACCAATACGATACGCTGGTAAGGGATATTGCCTTTACCAAAGACCCGGCTTCGATCCTGAACGATTTCAGCGCCATGCCTTTCCGGCATTTCAAAACCAATCCTGCCGCCTTTCTCGCAGCCAACGTGGTAGCGACTTTAAAGAACAACGGCACGGCCCCGCAAAATATCCCGGCCGGTTATACGGCAAAGGTTACGGTCCCCACCACCACCGCCCTCGGCAATGGCACGACCAATGCGCCTATGCCGTCCAACATAGAGGTGGATGCGCAATTCCCGATGTACGCTGCCGCCAGCTATAATCCTCCCGATCCCAACGGGAAGGTAGTGTACGAGAACCGCTTTTATTGCACGAGCAATTACCCCGGCGAGTCCAAAGTAAACGATACCACCGTGTTTCACCAGGTATTTGACAACTACTTCGCCTACGACGACGGCACGGCCGAGCAAGCCTACTTCCTGAACCTGCAACCCAATGCGCCGGGCTCTATTGCCGTGGAATATGCTACCTATGTACCCGATACGTTAAGGGGCATCGCGATACGCTTTGGACGGCAAATACCCGGCAACGAACAGAAGGAATTTGCACTCGCAGTGTACAAGGACATCGCTGTTAACGGCGGTACCGATAACCTGCTGTACCAGGAAAATTTTCTCTATCCCTATTATGAAGATTCCATCAATAAGTTCTCGGTCTATGCTTTCGAGCAGCCCCAGTTGCTCACTCCCGGTACTTTTTATATCAGCATCATTTTGTCGGCAGGCGGCACCAGCGACTCGCTGCATATAGCCCTGGATGCCAACCGTGGCGGCGTCAACCACCGCTATTTCAAGGTAGAAAACACCTGGGAACCTTCTTTGCTCGAAGGCGCCTTAATGTTCCGTCCTTTGCTGGGCGGCCGGTTACCCCTGGCCATCCAGGCCCCTCAGGCGCCTGAGCTGAAATGGAACATGCATCCTAATCCCGCGCAGGAACAGGTACATATCAGCATCCCGGGATTGAAACAGGCAAAAGCGGCCTACCGGATCATCGACCTGCAAGGCAAAACACTGATCAGTGGCAGTCTCAAAGCGGAAAGCGATATCGATATCAAGGCCTTAGTACCCGGTATTTATTTCGTACGGATCAGTACGGAAGCGGGCTATACCCAACCCATGAAATTGCTGAAGCTGTAATCGCCACATCCTTTGTACTGAACCTTCCTTAAACGATACTTCTATGATCTACGCCTTTAAAGGTTTTATTCCCGTAGTCCATCCTTCTTCCTTCATACATCCGCTGGCCACTGTAACCGGCAATGTGATCATCGGCAAAGATGTGTATATAGGGCCGGGCTGCGCGCTGCGCGGCGACTGGGGCGGCATCGAGATAGCAGACGGTTGTAATGTACAGGAAAATTGCACCATACACATGTTCCCGGGTGTAGTAGTCCGGCTGGAAGAATCGGCGCATATAGGCCACGGGGCTATTATCCACGGCGCTCATATAGGCCGCAATGTAATGGTAGGTATGAACGCCGTAGTGATGGATGATGTGGAAGTAGGCGACGAATGTATTATCGGGGCGCTGTCCTTTGTGCCGGCCAATATGAAGATACCGTCCAGATCGGTGGTAGTAGGCAACCCCTGTAAGATCGTTAAAGAAGTGAGCGACGAAATGATCGCCTGGAAAACCAAAGGCACCCAACTCTATCAATCGCTGCCCGGCGAGATGAAAGAACACTGGCAGGCCTGCGAGGCCCTTACCGAAGTGCCTGAAAACCGGCCATCGCAGGAGCGCCTTTACGAGATATGGAATAAGATCAAGAACGGGTAATGCCCGTCAACAGGCCCGTTTAAGGCGCCTGCTTTTCCTTGATCAACTGCAAGCTTCTTTGCAGGAAGCTTTGCAGCCGCAACTGCTCCTCGACCTCTTCGATCGCCTTCATCAGGTTGTTTTGCGTATCGGTAAAGCCGGCAATAGCTGTTTCCATGATCTCCCAGGTATGCCCCATCTTCGTTACCAATTGCTGTCCTTTGCTGCTGAGCTGAAGCAGGCGTTTGCGCTCGTCAGTCTTGTCTTTCTTCGACAAGATCATCTTTTCCTTTTCCAACTCTTTAAGCAAGCTGATAGTCGAAGGATGCGTATAGCCGATCTCGTTGGCGATCTCCACTACGCTTAAAGTGCCCCGTTTGTGCAGCACATAGATCACCGGGAACCATTTAGGTTCAAAATGAATGCCCATAGCCTTATAGAGCTCCTGCCCGTCTTTGCGCAGCCGCTCGCTGAGGCGTTGCAGCCTTGTGGATATCGCCAGGATACCGGCTTCCTCTATTACATTCATTGGGGTAAATTTAAATTTTTGTGATAGAAAACATTGTCGACCTTCATCAGCGGAAAATAGGAAGGCAGTGCAGCAACATCGGTCCGCACAAAGCCGTTGCGTTCGTAAAACCGGTGCGCCGCGCTCATTTGCGCCACCGTTCCCAGGTAAATATCCGCAATATCCTTTGCCCGGCATTCCTCCAGCAAATGATCCAGTAATTGCTGCCCGACAGCTTTTTCTTTACCCCGGTAGGCTTCCCGTACAAACATCTTCCGGATAGCGCCTGCCCGGTGTCCCAGGGCCAGCAGCCCAATGGTCCCCACCAGCGTTTCGCCCTCAAATGCGCCCCAGAAATTGCCTCCCGGACGGCGGTAATATGTCTCGATATCGGCCAGGTCCGGCTGATCTTTAGCTTCGATAGCCACCCCGAATTCCAACTGCTGTATGGGCAATATAAGCGCAATAGCCTGCGTGCTATCGCTATTGCCCAACTCCCGGATGTTGTATTTTGATTCCATATGGCAAATATACGTAGTTAACTACATAAATAGCTACCTACTTGTAGCACGGATGTTAAAATCCGGCAAAGCATAGGCGTAGAAGGGGAATCAGTTGTCCTAGGAAAGAATAACACAAATATTATCGTATTTTATGGGTCGCCATACAGTTGTCCGCGCCACAAACGGCAAATTTTCGGTAACTTCGCGCCCTATTTAAGAAACATGAAGAATATCCGTAATTTTTGCATTATTGCTCATATTGACCATGGTAAAAGCACCTTGGCCGATCGCCTGCTGGAACATACCAAAACCATTTCCTCGCGCGATATGCAGGCCCAGGTACTGGACGACATGGACCTGGAACGGGAGAAAGGCATTACCATCAAGAGCCATGCCATCCAGATCAACTACGAACATAAAGGCGAACAATATACCCTCAACCTGATCGATACCCCGGGACACGTAGATTTTTCTTACGAAGTAAGCCGTGCCTTGGCCGCCTGCGAAGGCGCGCTGCTGCTGGTAGATGCATCGCAAGGTATCCAGGCCCAAACGATATCCAACTTGTACCTGGCTATCGACAACGACCTGGAGATTATTCCTGTGATCAATAAGATCGATATGGAAGGGGCAATGATCCCCGAGGTTACCGACCAGATCGTGGACCTTATCGGCTGCAAACCGGAAGATATTATCCTGGCAAGCGGCAAGAGCGGCATCGGCATCGACGATATCCTGGAGGCGATCATCAGCCGCATCCCTGCTCCTAAAGGCAATGAGAACGAGCCTTTGCAGGCCCTTATCTTCGATTCCGTCTTCAACTCCTTCCGCGGTATCATCGTGTACTATCGGGTTATTAACGGGACGATCAAGAAAGGCGATAAAGTAAAGTTTGTACACACCGGCAAGGAGTACGGCGCCGATGAGGTGGGTATTTTAAAGCTCACGCTTTCGCCCAAGCAGGAAGTAAAGGCCGGCGACGTAGGCTATATCATTACCGGCATCAAGAATGCCAAAGAAGTAAAAGTGGGCGATACGCTTACCCTGGTCAACAACCCCACCCAGGAAGCGGTGAAAGGCTTTGAAGATGTGAAGCCCATGGTATTTGCGGGTATCTTCCCGGTAAGTACCGACGCTTTTGAAGAGCTGCGCGATTGCATGGAAAAGCTGCAACTGAATGATGCTTCCCTTTCGTTTGAACCCGAGACTTCGCAGGCCCTGGGCTTTGGCTTCCGTTGCGGCTTCCTGGGTATGCTGCATATGGAGATCATCCAGGAAAGGCTGGAACGCGAGTTCAACCAAACGGTGATTACTACCGTGCCCAACGTTAGTTTCTATGCTTATACCACCAGGGAGAAAGACACCAGGATCATCGTCAACAATCCTTCGCAAATGCCCGACCCCAGCCGCCTGGACCGCGTGGAGGAACCTTATATCCGGGCGCAGATCATCTCCCTGCCCGACTATATCGGTAATATCATGACCCTTTGCCTGGGCAAAAGAGGTATCCTGATCAACCAGAACTATCTTACCCCTACCCGGGTAGAGCTGATCTTTGAAATGCCCCTTGCCGAGATCGTATTTGACTTCTATGATAAACTGAAATCAAGTACCCGCGGTTATGCTTCTTTCGACTACCAACCTATCGATTACCGCGAAAGCGATATTGCCAAGATGGATATACTCCTCAATGGCGACAAAGTGGATGCCTTAAGTGCCCTGATCCACCGCAGCCGCGCCCAGGATTTTGGCCGTAAGCTTTGCGCTAAATTAAAAGAGCTGTTGCCTTCGCAACAGTTCATGATCGCGATACAAGCGGCCATAGGCGCTAAGATCGTAGCCAGGGAAACCATTTCGGCACAACGTAAAGATGTAACGGCCAAGTGTTATGGCGGTGATATTTCCCGTAAACGCAAGCTGCTGGAAAAACAGAAAGAAGGTAAGAAAAGGATGCGCCAGATCGGTAACGTAGAGGTACCGCAGGAAGCCTTCCTGGCCGTGTTGAAACTGGATGAATAACGAATACGATAAAATATACCCTAAAAGCTTTTGGAAACTGCGGTTTTCAAAAGCTTTTTATTTACATGAAGTGATCAAGCGAAAAATAAAAATAATGAAACAGTTGTTCCTGCTTTTACTGGTCTTCGTTTCGGCCACAGGCTCGGCGCAAACATCCAAAACAGTAAAGCTGAAGGCGACTTCGGGCAAAACCCAGCTCCGCCATTTTTCCATCTCCGGGGTAGTGGACGACCGTAGCGATACCAGCAATATCGGCATGATGCGGGCAGGCCTGCTGAACAAGCAAACACCAGTCACCCTGGCAAACGGAACAACGGGCGCTATAAGCGATTTCGTCCAGACCTATGTGCAGCAGGATGCAGACAAGGACCCTATCGAGTTGCACATTCTCCAGTTGAAGGTAGCAGAGCAGGTTATAGGCGGGAAAGAACAGGCCGACCTGAATACCCAGTTCGGATTCTTCAAAAATGGCAAAAAGATCATTGATTACAGCGGCACTTCTTATATCCAATCGGGTATCGATGTAAGCCCCTATATCGGCAAGCTGGTGAGCCAGAGCCTGGAAAGCGTGCTGCGGGAATTTGACCGCTGGTGGTCGGAGAATAAGGCCAAATACGACGATTCCCAAAAAGACAATATAACGGTAAATGCTACGCTGCAGCAGGACAGCAAGGACCCGGACCATATCGCTTTCCGCAGTAATGTCCCTTTACATATAGAAGATTTCCAGGCCGACCCCGACGAGCTGAGCATGGCCCTGGCAGCCACCTACAGCGGCTTTGCCCTGGTGTATGAAACCAAAAGCGAGAACACCGGCACCACAGTCAGGATCGAGGTATTGCCTTATTTCGACAAAACAAAATCCTGGATGAGGAACAATGGGAAAACGGCCTATGTATTGCAACATGAGCAGCAGCATTTCAACATCACAGCGATCAAAGCCTATGAGTTTATAGCCGCCATTAGAAATTCCCGTTTTACAGTCGCGGGCTTTAAAGAGGAAATTACGGCCCTGCAAAAAAAATACAGCAAAGAGATGGAACAGATGCAGACGCAGTACGACCTGGAGACCAAACACGGCACGCTTAAAGAAAAACAGAAGCTATGGGAGTCCCGGATCACAGGCGAATTGAACACATTGCTTACAACCATAGCCAATTGAGTCTGGCCTTAGCCCTTTAAGGGCACGAGACGCGAAATGGCTTCCGACAGCCAAGTATCGCCTCCCGGCAAGCTTTATTTCTTTATCTTTGGGTCCTGTTTCAATAAGCTATTTAAAAAAAATATACCGTTGATTATGTCGAATAACGAATGGCCATTATGGGAGATTTTTATCCGGAGCAAAACCGGGCTTGACCATAAACATGTTGGCAGCCTTCATGCCGTGGATGCGGAAATGGCTATCGAGAATGCAAGGGATGTATATACCCGCAGGATGGAAGGCGTAAGCATATGGGCCGTTGAAAGCAAGTATATCCACGCTTCCAACCCCGATGATGCCGGTGAGCTGTACGACCCCGCCAATGATAAGGTGTACCGCCACCCTACTTTTTACGAGCTGCCTATCGAGCTTAAACATATGTAGTGCTTTCCCCGGCTATGATGGCCAGGGGAACCGCCTCTTTATCCTTTTTGAAATAAGAAGACGAATATGTCGATCCAAAAGTTAAGTTACCTTTTACAGCTCGCCGACAACGCGCTGATCCTGGGCCACCGTATCAGCGAATGGACCGGCCACGGCCCTATACTGGAGCAGGATATCGCGATTACCAATACCGCCCTCGATCACCTGGGACAGGCCCGCAGCCTCTATCAATATGCTGCCGAGCTCTACAACCAGCTTCCACCCGAAGCGCAAAACGATTTTTTCTCCTCACCGGCTTTCCTGAATCACAGCCAGGCCGTTACCGAAGATACCCTCGCTTACCTGCGCGATGCCTGGGATTTCAGGAATGTATTGCTGGTAGAACAACAGAACGGCGACTGGGCTTATACTATAGCCCGTTCTTTCTTTTACGACAACTACTCCGTATTGCTTTATACTGCCCTGCGCGACAGTAAAGATGCAACCGTAGCAGCCGTTGCAGAAAAGTCGTTGAAAGAGGCCCTGTACCACCGCCGCTGGAGCAGCGAGTGGGTGATACGGCTTGGTGACGGCACCGACGAAAGTAAAGCCAGGATGCAGGAAGCCATCGATGAACGATGGGCTTTTACCGGCGAATTATTTACTCCTTCCGAAGCGGATACCGCCATGCTGGGCGAAGGCATTGGCGCCGATCTTGCTTCCCTGAAAAGTAAATGGACTAGCCAGGTAGCCGAAGTATTGGCAGAGGCCACGCTGGACATGCCGGCTCCCGATGCCTGGATGCAGCATGGTGGTAAGCAAGGACAGCATTCCGAACACCTGGGTTATATCCTGGCCGAAATGCAGTACATGCAACGGGCCTACCCCGGCATGGAATGGTAAAGCCCAGTCCCGCGACTATTCTTTAAAAGAAGGCAGACTGCATAAGTACGGCACTCATTTTAACACCGCTTCTTCTGAATTCAAAATTTCAATACACACTACTTTTTTTTATACTCCTGCTGCTGCATGTAGCCGCAGGAGTATATTTCAATTGCTACTCGCCCTGGTGGCTGCTGGCCTCCGTGTTGCTTTGCCTGGGCATATTGGCTTTGGGCAGTATTTATATCCAGTGGAACTTCTACCTGCGTTCGGTGAATCACTTGCCGATATTGAATATCAAATTTGAAGGTGGCCAGCTATCGGTACAACAGAGCGGGAAGCAAGTGGCGCTCACCTTCGACGACGGGCCAGCAGAATACACGGAACAAATACTGGATTGTTTGAAAAGGGAAGGTATTCCTGCCACCTTTTTCCTGATCGGTAAACATATTGCCGGCAAAGAAGTTATCGTGAAACGCATGCAAGCCGAAGGTCATAGCATAGGCAACCACAGCTTTGATCATGGTTTTAACTTCGACTGGCAAAGCGCTGCCAAAATGCAGGCAGAAATAGAGCGAACCAACGAAACCATAACTGCGGTTACCGGCATGCCCGTAAAGCTATTCCGCCCTCCCTATGGCGTTACCAATCCCAACCTGGCAAAGGCGATCCGGAACAGCGGCATGAAAAGCATCGGCTGGAACCTGCGTTCGCTCGATACCGTAGCCAAAGCCCCCCTGCCCTTGCTGGATAAGATCATGAAGAAGGTAAAAGCGGGCAGCATTATCTTGCTGCATGACCGTTGTGCGGTAACTGCCGAATTGCTGCCGGAGTTGATTGCCGCATTAAAAAAGCGCGGCTTTGGGTTCGCCACGCTTTAAATTAACTGACTATCCACATACAGGCAACAAACACTCCTGTTTCTCATCTGAGGGCCTATACATTTCATGCGATCATAGATCAATGGCAGGAGAACGGTTGTAAAGAAAAACTCCGCCGCAACATCATACAGCACCCGCTATAATGGCCCATCAAGCCATTTTTAGCCTATTTTTCTACAGGCCTTGATCTTTTGGTTCTTTTCCATCAAAGCCTGTCCCGCATCAGCGGGAGGAAAAGAACATAGAAAATAATGTATCACAGACAACATAGCTTGTGCAGCATACGGAATGAAGCATCTTGCGTATTATTGACATTCATAGCGACTAGGATGCTTTGGTTCCTTCGGAGACCTCAGCATGACCGCAGTTTAAGGTTACGGCCAGGTATGGTGCTCTGGTTCGCGACCTGATATCCTACAGTATTCATTTCTTCCCTATTAAATGGGATCAAAAAGCGCCACAAGAATACGATGTAACATGTCCTTGTCCCCCACTTATGGATAGTTGCTATTTATTAATAGCATCTTATTGTTTACCTGATCAGCACCAGGTCGCCTTTACGGTGTACCAGCCGCCCATCTTTACAGCTCACAGTAATATCGTAGAAATAAGTTCCGGAGGGTAAAGGCTGCCCGGCAAAGGTTCCGTCCCAGGGCCTGGTATTGGAAAATTGCTGGTACACTCTTTGTCCCCAGCGGTTATAAATGCTCAGTTGCATCAGCTTACTATTGATATCAAGGGGCAGCTCGAATACATCGTTCCGGCCATCGCCATTGGGAGAAAAGGCATTGGGCACAAAAAAATTATCGCCGCAGCAACGTTCTACGACCGCCGTGATCTTTACTCTCCCGCTTTCACAATCGCCGTACGACTGCGATACATAAAACACTTGTGTACCTTCTGTACTGCTGTTCACCTCGGGCATCTGCTTCGATCCTATACCACCAAATTCATCGGTGTACCACAACAAGCCCAAACCCTGCGCCTGTAAGGGCTTGCGCTCTTCAAGGCAATATTTTACCGGGCTTACTACCTGGGGCAAAGGGGGCGTTATCACGATGTTGACATAAACGGAATCGGTTACCGGCGGACATCCGGGCGCATTCACCGCCAAGCGGTACCAACCCGAATTATCTACCTGGGGCGCACTGATGTCCGCGTTTTTTACAGACGAAGTATAACTCAGCGGGCCGCTCCACAGGTAATGAAAAGAAGGATCGTCGGGCAATACATTGGGATCAAACTGTATAGGCGTATTGATGCAGATATTGATTTCGTCGCCGGCATCTACCAACTGCGGTGCAGGGATCACATTAATAGTAACGGCGTCCGTAACCGGCGTGCAACCGCTGTTGGGCAAGTTGGCCGTAAGAGAATAAGTCGTGTTTGCCTGCGGGCTTACCACGGGGTTCTTTGCATTGACATCACTGACTCCCGTCGCCGGCGTCCAGGAATAGGCCAGGTTATTACCGCCGTTTACCGCCAGTGTGATACTACTGCCAAAACAAATAGCCGTATCCGGTGTGAGGATACTGGCCTGGGGTGCATCTACAATATTCAGGAGGGAAGAATCGGCAAACTCCACACCACCGTTGCAACTGATAGGCGCCACCACAGCTACTTTAAGTGTTTTTGTTCCTGCAGCGGGAAGCAGTCCGGCCACAGGGATGGTGACTGTAGTAGCATTGGCCGGGATCGTAACCGTTGCGGGTAAGGTGGTATAATCAATTCCGGCAACGGCTGTACCACTGGTTTGCAACTGCAATACCTGTGGGGTAGGTTTAGCCTGGGAACGGCTGAACGTGAAGCTGCCCGGCGCACAGCCCCTTGCTACAAAAGGCGTGGCCGCCGTTGCTACAGGACCTTGTGCCGCTACGGTAAATGAAGTGGATTGCAGGCTGTTTGCTTTAATGAACACACCCGAATCGTATAAGGCATTCTGCGCATCTGCTATCGTGATCTTAAGATGATAGGTCTGGCAGGGCGTAACAGCACTAGCTGCCGTCAACACTGTAGTGAAGCCCCGGTAGGCAATAGTAGCGCCGCCCTGGTTATCGACATAATAAGCAGTGAAAGGAGAGCCGGGTCCCATAAGATTGCAATTGAGCGGGGAACCACCGCTTAAGGCCCCGGGAATACCATTGTTGATCGTGTTTACCGTAACCGGGATATTGGTGCCCGGAACCTTAGCCATATTGTAGGTGCCGGTAATGCCCGGCCCCGATATAAAGAAGGCAAAAGCATCGTTATAAGGTCCGCATACGGAATTGATGTATTCTTCGGAAGCAAACACATAGTCGAACTTAACAGCATCGCCTTTGGGTATCATATCAAATTCGAGGATACAGGCATCTTTAGTAGTAGATGCCCCCGAAAGGCTTTGCAAGGCGGGGTCGCCGGGGGTGTTATTGTTGGTGCTTGTAGGGCCAACTTCGGCATCGTTGATGTTCAGTACCAATCCTGTGGAAAGCACGATACCACTGTCTAATCCGAGATTACTGCTTTGTACGGAGAAGCTGCCATTGGCGCCACCGGCACAGGTGAGCACCGCATTGGTAACCGTAATACCTTGCCCGGCGAGCCGCTGCGCCAGTGTCGCTGCCGTCAGGTTGGCACTGATGTTCACCTGTGCCCGCACGGCAAAGCTGCCCAGAAAGGCTATAACCATTCCGGCATAGCACAATAAAAAAGTTCTCTTCAAGGATCTTTCAATTTTGCTGCAAAGGTAGCCTCCTTATATGAACTTTTTATTAATTCTTACAATAGCAAATGCCGGCATGAATCGCAGTAAATACAAAATCCATGTCACAAAAGGTACATGGATTTTTCAGGTTTATTTGTCAGAAAGCTTGTCTATGGCTTCTCTCCGGCCATTTTCAATATCTGCTTGTATTCTTTTTCCGTAACCCTGGAAACGGATAGCCTGCTCAGGCGGATCAGCTCCATATTTTCAAGGGCCGGGGTCTGCTTGATATCGGCAAGGCTCACCGGTTTCTTCAAAGCTTTTACCGGTTTGAAATCTACAGCCAACCAACGTTCATCATCAATAGTCGGATCGGGATAGGCTTCATTAAGCACTTCGGCGATACCCACGATATTGAGGCCTTCGTTGCTGTGGTAGAAGAACACTTTTTCCCCTTTCTTCATGTCCCGGAGATTGTTGCGGGCAGCATAGTTGCGCACGCCATCCCAGAAGGTTTTACCGTCTTTCTCAAATTGCTCCCAACTGTATTTGAAAGGTTCGGATTTTATAAGCCAATAGTTCATTGTTGGATATTAGAGGTTAGATGTCAGATATTAGATGTTAGACTTTAGATGTTGATGTTGCGGGTTGTGTGGAAACGGGGCGTAGCTATTCCGGATACACTAAATGGTTATTGTCCCTTCGAATACGAATGTGGCGCCGCCGGTAAGTACAATATGCTCTGCAGTACCTGCATCCTTTTTATCGAAAGCAACCGACAGATCGCCGCCCAGTGCTTGCACTGGTATATCAAAATGACCGGTCTCCTTGCCTGCGGCCACGATGGCTGCCGCTGTAACACCGGTACCACAGGCTAGCGTTTCGTCTTCCACACCGCGCTCATAAGTACGGATAGCAATCCCCTTATCCAGCCTTTGTACAAAATTGACATTAATCCCTTTGGGCTGAAACCTTGGCCAGTTACGGATCTCGCGTCCTTCACGGAACACTTCCGTCTGGTCCAGGTCCTCGACCCATTGTACCAGGTGAGGCGAGCCGGTATCCAGTATCGTATAGCGCTCTTCAAAATCGATTTGCTTTACCGCTTGCATGTGTAAGGCCACGGTGCCATTTTCCAGGATATGGGCTTCATGCAGTCCATCGATCGCTTTAAAGCTCATGTGCTCCCTTACAATACCCTTATGATAGGCAAAAGCAGCAATACAACGCCCGCCGTTGCCACACATGGTGCTTTCGTTGCCATCGGAATTGTAATATACCATTTCAAAATCGGCGCCCACTGCTGTCTGCAACAGCATCAAGCCATCGGCCCCGATCCCGAAGCGGCGATGACACAAGGCGGCAACCTGCTCAACGGTCAGTTGTATGGCGCCGTCCCGGTTGTCCATCAGGATAAAATCGTTTCCTGCGCCATGGTATTTGTAGAAAGGGATTTTCATGCCAGCAAAAGTAAGGCTCTTTACCGGAATAAACGAGGTGGCTGCGGTGGCCATAAGCATTATAAATGATCCGATAAGTGTTGGCTTTCCTGTAATTTCGCGGCTTATACTTTTTGAACATGAGTGCTACCAGTTACCCCAAAGACAAGGTCCGTATCCTTTTCCTGGAAAACATAAGCGATACGGCGGTCCGTTTTTTCAAAGACAATGGCTATACCCAGATCGAACAAATAGCCGGTGCGCTAAGCGAAGCGGAAATGATCAAGGCCGTGAAAGATGTGCATATACTGGGCATCCGCTCCAAAACCCATATTACGGACCAAGTACTACAGGCGGCGACCAAATTGCAAGCCATCGGCTGTTTCTGCATCGGCGTGAACCAGGTAGACCTTAAAGCGGCCACCCGGTATGGTGTTTCTGTTTTTAACGCTCCGTACAGCAATACCAGGAGCGTGGCCGAGCTGGTAACGGGCCTTTCTATAATGCTGATGCGACGTATCAGCGATAAGAATATGGCAGCGCATAAAGGTATCTGGCTTAAAGAAGCCACCGGAAGTTTTGAGCTCCGTAATAAAACGATGGGCATTATCGGCTATGGCAATATCGGTACACAGGTAGGGATCATCAGCGAATCGCTGGGCATGAAAGTGCTGTATTACGACCAGGACACCAAGCTCCCGCTGGGCAATGCCACAGCCTGTAAAACGATAGAGCAGGTATTGGCCGGAAGTGATATCGTGAGCCTGCATGTACCCGGTACAGCGCTCACCCGAAACCTGATCGACGAAGAGCGTCTGAAGCACTTTAAAAAGGGCGCTTTACTGATCAATTGTGCTCGCGGAGAAGTAGTGGATCTGGAAGCACTTGCAATCGCGTTGAAAAGCGGGCAGGTGGGCGGCGCAGCCGTCGATGTATTCCCTCACGAACCGGAAAAGAACGGCGATGTTTTCCATACGCCGCTGCAAGGCTTGTCCAATGTGATCCTCACGCCACATATAGGCGGCTCTACAGAAGAAGCCCAGGTCAATATAGGCGAAGATGTGAGCATGAAATTGTTCAACTACCTCGAGAAGGGCGTATCTTATGGTTCGCATACGGTACCGCCAATAAGCCTGCCTCCTATCGAAGCTACTCACCGCATTCTGCATATACACAACAATGTTCCCGGCGTACTGAGCGCCATCAATACCCAACTGTCGCAGCATGGTGTGAATATTGTGGGCCAATACCTTAAAACCAATGAGCAGATAGGTTATGTAGTGCTTGATGTAGACAAACAGCTATCGGGGCAAGCTATCGAGCTGTTACGGGCAGTAAAGGAAACGATCAAGGTCCGGCTCTTGTATTAACGTTTTCTCCGCTTTTGCCGTTTCTTTTCTTAACATGTGACGAAATTTTCTAAAACCAGTTGTTAAAAGGAACCCGGTTATCTTATTCATTTTTATTTAACCTTATCTTTACGGTCTACCAAAATCAAAATAGTTTTATTTCAATAATGAGTTGTCTTATTAAAAGAACAGGATTTCGTGCCGTTGTCTTTTTGCTCTCCGTTTTTTCTGCTTTTTGCCTTCATGCGCAAACCGATCTCAATAGCTTTAAAAATTACCAGTTAAGCGCTCCGCGCGTGGCAAAAGCATATGCCCAATACAACGAAGTATTAAAAAAGGAATTCCAGCAAAAGAACCTGGCTTATCCGCCAAAAGACATGTACATCAGGGCGTTCAAAGCCCATAACGAGATGGAAGTTTGGGTAAAGAATCCTGATGCCGATACCTTCACGTTGTTCAAGCAATACAAAATATGCGCCCTGTCCGGTTCCTTGGGCCCCAAGCGCTGGGAAGGCGATCGTCAGGTACCGGAAGGATTTTATTTTATTTCCGACTTCAACCCCAAGAGCGATTTCTACCTTTCCCTGATGCTGAACTACCCCAATTACTCGGACCTGATCCTGGGTAATAAGGCCACTCCCGGCGGTGATATCTATATCCACGGCGGTTGCGTAACGGTAGGCTGTATGCCCATGCAGGATGCAGGTATCCAGGAGATCTACACGCTTTGCCTGGCAGCGCGTTTCAATGGCGAGAACAATATCCCGGTACATGTATTCCCGGTAAGGTTCAACAAAACAGGACTTAATTTCCTGGGCAGGGAATATGGCGACGATACTACCCGCCAGCGTTTCTGGATCAACCTGAAAGCGGGTTACGACTTTTTTGAAAAAACCCATACCATATTGCCTGTAATGTACAACCAGGAAGGCAAGTACATATTCTAAACCGGTTTTATCTTCTTTGAACAGGGCGGCTATGTGCCGCTCTTTCTTTTTACCCCTGGGATAAGAAGCTGTTTGGTAGTACCTTTGCAAAAATTTTCCGCATGAGATTTAATAAAGCCTTGCTTCTGTGTGCAGTCGTTTGCTCCGGCAACCTGCTTTACGCACAAGACAAAAAAACAAGCTCCGATTCCCTGGCATTCGAGGGAGAAAAACACTTCAAAAATATCCGCCAGCTTACTTTCGGCGGCGATAATGCCGAAGCTTATTTCAGCCAGGACGGCAAGGCTATTTCCTTTCAGCGCACTTCACCCAAAGATGGCGTTCCCTGCGATCAGATATTTTATGGCGTATTGCCCAAATCGGCAAAAGATAAATTCAGCTATAAAATGATCAGTACGGGCAAAGGCCGCACTACCTGTGCTTACGTGATGCCCGACGGCAAGCATGTATTGTATGCTTCCACCCATTCCGGCGGTCCTGAATGCCCGCCAGTCCCCGATCGTTCCGTGATCAAGAAATATATCTGGCCTATCTACAGCAGCTACGATATTTTCGTGGCCGACCTGGATGGTCATATCGTGAAACAACTGACCGACGAACCAGGTTATGACGGAGAAGCTGTAATATCGCCCAAAGGTGACAAGATTATTTTTACCTCTATGCGCAGCGGCGACCTTGACCTGTATGTAATGGATATCGACGGCAGTAATGTAAAGCAGATCACAGGCACGCTCGGCTATGATGGCGGCGCCTGGTTCAGTCCCGATGGCAGCAAGATCGTATGGCGCGCTTCCCGTCCCAAAACAAAAGAAGAGATCAAAGAATACAGCGACCTGCTGGCACAAGGCATGGTAATGCCTACCAATATGGAAGTGTTTGTGGCCAATTCCGATGGTACGGAAGTAAAACAAGTAACGAACCTGGGGCAAGCCAATTGGGCGCCTAATTTCACGCCCGATGGCCGTCATATTATTTTCTCCTCCAACCATGAGTACAAACGTGGTTTCCCTTTCAACATTTACCGGGTAGACCTGGATGGCAATAACCTGGAAAAGATATCCCGCGACAATGGCTTCGATGCATTCCCTATGTTCTCGCCCGATGGTAAAAAACTGATCTTCAGTTCCAACAGGAATAACGGCGGCACACACGATACCAATCTTTTCATTTGCGACTGGGTAGAGTAATCTAAACTGCATTATCGTACAAAAGCATACGGCGACCCGAAAGGTCGCCGTATGCTTTTGTATTAAGGTTCCTGCCGTTTTTTTCAGGCCAGGCTTTGTTTCAATTCTTTGGCTTCGGCCACCCATTGCAGGGCCAGCTTCAGTTGCTCCTCGCGGCTCATCTCGCTATTGTCGAGCAGACGGGCATCATCGGCGCGGCGTAAGGGGCTTTCTTCCCGGTTGCTGTCGATATAGTCCCTCATTTCCAGGTTATGCCTTACTTCATCAAGGGTGATCAGCGGGTTGTTTACATACAGTTCCTGGAAGCGGCGTTTTACGCGTATTTCGGGGTCGGCGGTCATAAAGATCTTTAATTCTGCATCGGGGAATACTACGGTGCCGATATCCCGGCCATCCATCACCAGGCCTTTGTGTATACCCATCTTTTGCTGCTGTTGTACGGCAAATACGCGCACTTCTTTAATAGCCGCTACTTCGCTTACTTTCTCCGCAACGATCATATCCCTGATGTAACGCGACACATTTTCATCGTTGAGGAACATTTCGGACCGGCGGGTTTCGGGATCGGCTTCGAAATGCAGGTTAATATTCTGCAGCGCATTCATGATCTCGTCTTTATTTTTCAGAGAGATGTTTTCTCTTAAAAAATAAAGAGTGATAGCCCGGTACATAGCGCCGGTATCGATATAAGCGTAATGCATTTGCTCTGCCAGCTCCTTGGCAAGCGTACTTTTCCCACAGGAAGAATAGCCATCTATAGCAATAATGATCTTCATAATTTTCCGTTTTTGGCAACCGCACAGATACCAGGCAGCACAAGCGATCCATCACTTCTGCCTATGCAAAGGTAGATTTATTTGACTGAATATTAAAGGCCTTTACTGCTCCCGAAAGCCTTAACTTTGTTACTGTTTTCTTTAAATGAACATGATGAGCTTTACTGCAGAATCACCTGCCAAAAGGAGCCTGACATTGGGTTTCAGCCCTTGCCCCAACGATACTTTTATCTTCGATGCCATGGTGAATGGGAAAATGGATACCGGCAACCTGCATTTCGATTATGTAATGGAAGATGTGGAAACGCTGAACCAATGGGCCTTTGAAGGCAAGCTGGACATTACCAAGCTGAGCTATAATACCTTGCTCCAGGTAAGCGATAAGTATGCGTTGCTGGACAGCGGGAGCGCACTGGGCCGCGGCGTAGGCCCCCTGGTGATCTGTAAGGCAGGCCAGGAGCCATCCGGTGACCTTGCCGCTTTCCTGAACCGGGCCCGTATCGCGGTTCCCGGTATCAATACCACGGCTAACCTCTTATTCTCCCTGGCCTTCCCCGATGCCCAAGATAAGACAGAAGTGCTTTTCAGCGAGATCGAAGAAAGGGTGCTGCAGGGTGAATTTGACTGCGGGCTGGTGATCCACGAAAGCCGCTTTACCTACCAGCAAAGGGGCCTCAGCAAACTGATCGATATGGGGGATTGGTGGGAACAGGTGAGTGGCTCGGCGATACCCCTGGGCGGCATTTGCATCCGCAGGGATATACCTTTCGAAACAGCGCGGCAGGTAGAGGAGCAGATCAGGGAAAGCCTGCAACTGAGCTGGGACGGCTATCCCGCATTATCGGATTTCGTAACGGCTCATGCACAGGAGATGGAAGAAGAGGTGATGCGCAAGCATATCAATCTCTACGTGAATGAATACTCCGTTTCCCTGGGCAAAGAAGGCCGCCATGCCGTGGATACCTTATTCACCAGGGCAAAAACCAACGGCCTTATCCGTACGCCATTGCAGGGTGTCTATCTACAGGATTAAAATTGAAGGTGCTTTACGGTAAGCCCGTTATTGATCAGTTGTTTCAGGGAATCGATGCCGATCTTAAGATGCAGTTCTGCAAAATTTTTGGTCACTTTGGCATCTCCTTTCGAGGTCTTTACGCCTTCCGGGATCATGGGCTGGTCCGATACCAGCAACAAAGCTCCTGTGGGTATCTTATTGGCAAAACCGGTAATAAATATCGTTGCCGTTTCCATATCGATTGCCATCGCTCTTATCCGTTTCAGGTATAGCTTAAACTCTTCGTCATGCTCCCATACCCTCCTGTTGGTGGTGTAGCAGGTGCCGGTCCAGTAATCTTTGGCATAATCCCTGATGGTGGTGGAGATCGCCTTTTGCAAGGCAAAAGCCGGTAAGGCCGGCACTTCGGCAGGGAAGTAATCGTTGCTGGTACCTTCGCCCCTTATGGCTGCAATAGGCAGGATAAGGTCCCCTACTTTATTTTTCTTTTTCAGACCGCCGCATTTCCCCAGGAACAAAACGGCTTCGGGATGTATCGCCGACAAGAGATCCATAATGGTGGCCGCACCGGGGCTACCCATGCCAAAATTAATGATCGTGATCCCGTCTGCAGTAGCGCAAGGCATAGGCTTATCCAGTCCTACGATCGGTACGCCATGCATCTGGGAGAAGAGCTCCACATATTTGTAGAAGTTGCACAACAGGATATATTTCCCAAAATCTTTTAGTTCCAGGCCGGTATAACGGGGCAGCCAGTTTTCTACGATTTCTACCTTATTGTTCATGCCAATATTATTTATCAACTAAAGTTAGTCATTTTCCAAAACTATAGCCCGCACCGCATACCTGTATATTAATTCTCTATAAACAAGAAAGCTGCCGACTATAAGGTCTGCAGCTTTCTTGTTTTTTGTTTTTTGCTTTTACCTGGTTACTTCAAATTTCCGGATCACAAAGCCTTTATCGGTCAGGATACGTACGGAGTAGATACCTGAAGAAAGGTGGGCAACGGATAACTGGTGTTGCTTGCTGTTGTCGGCTTTATGCTGGTACACTACGGCGCCCAGGATATTGAATACCGTAATCTCCTCCATTTTCACTTTGTCATTCTTGCTGTCGATAGTCAGTTGGGTACGTGCCGGGTTAGGATAAAGCACTACGTCTGCCTGGTCCTTGCTCAGCGTTACGATACCGGTAGTGAGGTTCACATTGATCGGCTGTTGTGTGCTGTAGTCGCTACAATTGTTGAATACTTTAAGCGTTACGATAAACTGACCGGAACCGGCATAAGTATGTACCGGGTTCTGTTGCGCCGATTTGGGCGTACCATCTCCGAAATCCCATTCGTAAGTATCTACAGAAGTAGGATGAAGCGGGGAGAATTTCACTTTGCCCAGTTCGTCGTAGAACATGGGGATAAAATTAAATCCTTCTACGCGCGGCGCCGGCAGGAAAGCTACATGCTTATCTTCCGTACCTACGCAGTTGTAAGGCGTGGTTATGGTTACGGAATATGTACCGGAATCAGAAACATTGATCGTTTGGGTACTGGCACCTGTATTCCAATTATAAGTGTAGCCGGTATTCCCTGCATTCAGGGTAATATTGTCCCCTTCACAAATACTGGTATCGCTTCCCAGGGCCGGTACCGGCAAGGGGCGGATGATCACATTGGTACTGGAATTGATAACACAGCCATGTATGCTTTTAATGCTGGCCGAATAGGTACCTCCCGCCGTTACATTAATGAACTGGGTAGTGGCAGCGCCGGGTGTCCAGAGGAAAGTGCTTCCGGTATTCCCTGCATTCAGGGAAGCGGTTTGGCCGGAGCAAAGATTCGTAACCGCAGGCAGGTTATTTACCGGCACTATCCCCGCAGAGATCACGCGGGCATCGGAGCCGCCGCAACCGTTCACCGTTACCAGCACCGAATAAGTACCGGCCGCATTTACCGTAATCGTAGGCGTAGTGGCGCCGGTATTCCAGGCATAGGTCGCACCGGTGGTGGTGGCATTCAATACATAGGAAATGCCGGGGCATATGGTGGTATCGTTACCGATATTGACTGTGGGCACTGTACGTACCGAAGCAACTACCGGCTGACGCGGTGTGCTTTCGCAGGTTCCGCTGGCGGCAGAAATGTAATAGGTAGTATTGGCGCTGATCGAAGGTGTGGTAAAGCTATTGCCTGTGGCCAGGGCAGTGCCGCCGGTAAGGCTATTGTACCATTTGATGCTGGCGCCGGCAGTGGTTGTCGCTTCCAGCACAACGGTACCGGTGCCACAACGGAAACTGTCTTTTTTAGACACCACGGAAGGAGCGTTACAAGTAGTTGTAAAGGCTGTTGCCGGTGTCCATACACTGGTATCGTTAACGCCGCAAACCGCACGTACATAATACTCATAGTTGGTAGAAGGCGTAAGCGGCGGGTTCAAAGTATAAGGCTTAGTGGGCGTAAATATGGAAGTGCCGCCGGTAGCCAGGGGGAAGCCGGCAGGGCCATATTTGATCTGCCATTGCGCAGGCGTACCGGTTTGTGTCCAGTTCAGTATAGCGCTTGTAGGTGTGATCGAAGTAGCGTTGGCTGCTGTAGGCGCAGCGCAGGTCACCACCGTCTCTACGGTCATGGCAAAAATGTTGAGCGTAGTTTGTGCGCCGCTGCCCGAGGTCCTCGTGATCATTACGCTGGCGATCTGCTTGGATTGGTTGGCAGCCAGGATCGGAATGACATACTGGTACATATTGGGGCCGTTGCTCCCGTTGTCCAGGCCGTTGGTCGTTCTCAGCATACGCTGGAAGCCGGTAATAGCTACCGAAGTACCGCCATACCAGTCGGCTACTGTAATATTGGAATTGGTCTGGTTCGTCGCGTCGGTAAAGTTGACCTGTACGGTCATTACGCTGGAACCACTGCCGGTTACGGCAAGAATGTACAGATTCGTCGCGGCGATAGTAGAGCTTAAGGTCAGCGTACCGGAGGTATTCGTAGCCAACCTGAGGTCATTGTTGACTCCATAGCCCGCCAATTGGTACGTCAGCCCTGTGGTGACAGCACTATTGATCAGACCGGTTGCCGGCAAGCCGGTAGTGCAGGGCGTTGAACTAGTCGTCGCCTGCCAGCCGTTGGATACATAACAATAGCTGGCCCCATCTACGTCATTGGTTGTTGTTGTAAGGCCCGAACCTACACCGTTGGCAATTACATCCGCATTAAACCCGGAAGCAATCGTCAAAGGTACATAAGCAGCTTTTGCAGACTGCAGGGTGAGGGCTAACAAGGATGCTACAAGTAATTTTGACTTCATCTATTCAGGATTTATTAGTAATATTTTGTTAAGAGTAGTATTTTTTAGTACATCATGTGTCGCAACATCAAATATAACCCTCTAAACTTTAATTTCTGTATATCAACCACATGAATATGCAGGATACTTTACGTTTTTGCGCTAAATCGGTTAAAAAATGTGTGTAATCGATTAAAAAAATAGACAGGAAAAAAAAGGCCGAGTACAGGGTATCAGTAAAAAAAAGCTATGCCCGGGTTATAAAACCATTCTTTATTTCTCCACAATATTAAATTACCTTTGCACCTCTTCAACAAATACTTAAATACTTTCAATCATAATGGACAATCAAAATCAGGATCAACAACAGATCAATATCGAGCTTACAGAAGATGTTGCAGACGGAACTTATGCCAACCTGGCGATTATTACACACTCTTTTGCGGAATTTGTGATCGACTTCGTAAATGTAATGCCCGGCGTTCCTAAAGCTAAAGTGAAATCCCGTGTGGTGATGACTCCGCAACACGCCAAAAAACTGATGCGCGCCCTCATAGACAACGTTAAGCGTTACGAAGCCCAGAATGGCGTTATCAAAGACCAGGAACAAACCAGCCTGCCTTTCACTTTTGGCGGCCCTACTGCCGAAGCTTAAGGATTTGCGTTCCTTTTTAATTAAGTATTTTCCTTACTAATGACTGATAAAATCCTCATTCTTGATTTTGGTTCCCAATTCACCCAGCTTATTGCCAGGGCTGTAAGGGAATTAAATATCTATTCTGAAATTGTTCCCTGCCTGAGGCCGGTAGAAATCACTCCGGATGTAAAAGGTGTTATCCTTTCCGGCAGCCCGTTTTCCGTAAACGACCCTAACGCACCCAAACCGGATATTTCGGCCCTGGCCGCCAAGGTGCCGGTACTCGGCGTTTGTTATGGCGCACAGCTCATTGCTCAGCAGAACGGCGGTATAGTAGCCCAGTCCAACAGCCGTGAATACGGCAGGGCACACCTGCATTTCGTAGCCAAAGAAGCCCTCTTCAACACGGTGCAGGAAGAAACCCAGGTATGGATGAGCCATAGCGATACCGTAAAGGAACTACCGGAACAATTTACCCTGCTGGCGACCACGGAAAGTATTCCTGTTGCAGCTTACAAAGCCAATATGTACCCTAACCCGGTATTCGGCATCCAGTTCCACCCGGAAGTAACACACAGCACGGAAGGCCGCCAGGTGATCAAGAATTTCGTAGTCGATGTCTGCGGCTGCGAACAAAGCTTTACCCCTGCAGCCTTTGTAGAAGAGTCTATTGCGGCGATCAAGGCCAAAGTAGGCGACGAGAAGGTAGTGATGGCCCTGAGCGGCGGCGTCGATTCTACCGTAGCCGCTACCCTCGTACATAAAGCCATCGGCGACCGGCTCTTTTGCATTTTTGTAGACAACGGCCTGTTGCGCAAAAATGAATTCGAGCAGGTAATGGAAGGCTACAAACACTTAGGTCTCCATGTAAAAGGCGTAGATGCCAAACAACGCTTCTACGATGAACTGGCCGGTGTAAGCGATCCCGAAAGGAAACGCAAGATCATAGGCAAGCTCTTTATCGATATTTTCCAGGAAGAAGCACAATTGCTCAGCGATGTCAAATTCCTGGGACAAGGCACTATCTATCCCGATGTGATCGAATCGGTTTCTGTAAACGGGCCTTCGGTGACCATCAAGTCGCACCATAACGTAGGCGGTTTGCCCGATGTCATGAAAATGGAGCTGGTGGAGCCTTTGCGCTTCCTGTTTAAAGATGAGGTACGCCGTGCCGGTAAAGAATTGCAACTGGACGATATTTTCCTGAAACGCCATCCTTTCCCCGGACCAGGCCTTGCCATCAGGATATTGGGCGCCATCACACCTGAAAAAGTAGCCATGCTCCAGGATGCAGATGCGATTTATACGCAATTGCTCCGCGATACCGGCGAATACGACCGCGTATGGCAGGCCGGCACGATACTGCTGCCTGTACAGAGCGTAGGCGTGATGGGCGACGAACGTACTTATGAGTTTACGGTTGCGCTTCGTGCCGTCACTTCTGTAGATGGTATGACTGCCGACTGGGCACATCTGCCTTACGAATTCCTGGCAAAAGTATCGAACGACATCATCAATAATGTAAGGGGCATCAACCGTGTGGTGTACGACATCAGCAGTAAACCCCCGGCAACTATCGAATGGGAATAGTACTACCTGTTTCCCGCAAAAGAAAGCCGTCAAACTTTTAAGGTTTGACGGCTTTCTTTTGTACTTCTCTTCCTCCCTTCTCCAACCCTTATAGAGTTTGAAACCCTGGGTTGGGAAGGGAAGAAAAGGATCAATTGGTATCGTATTCCCCTACTCCCTTTTCGTTCCTTCTTTTTTCGACCAGGTGCCGCAATTGCTCCCTGAGGTCGGCCGCGCCTTTCACGGCTTTCAGTTCAAACAATTGGGTGCTCCTCTGAGAAGAGATCAGGGATATATTGCCCAGGCCGAACAACCTTAGTTGGATAGGCTCAAACAAGTGCACGTCTTTTACCCGGTACAATTCTATTTCGAAAGTAGTGCGGTTCAATACGCCCCAACGCCTGATGATACGTTGGTTGGTCAGGGTATAGCTTGCCGAATTCAGTATAACGAAATAACAGCAGGCATACACCGCTGCAACAAGGCAACCCAGCAACACATAATTATTATCCAACCGTACCGCTGCCCACACACATACGATCATAACCACCAGGGCCAGGGCATAGTGCTTCAGGTTCAGCAATTGGGAAGACTTGCCTTTCCAGACGATCTGCTCGCCGGTATTGTGCAGGTCCAGGTTGTTCTGATTGAACTGGTTCATAAAACCCGGTTTTTTATATCCAAATGTACTTTTAGTAGCGCGATATGCAAAATTTAGGCCTAAACAAATAGCGCTTTCAGTTCTCCTGCATCTTCTGGCTTCATTTTCCCCGCCAGGATCAGGCGCAGCTGGCGGCGGCGTAAAGCACCATTGTACATTTCTTTTTCGGTGTCCGTTTCGGGTACCAGCTCCGGAACAGTATAGGGCTTACCATTGGCGCCAAGTGATACGAAAGTAAAATAAGCCTCATTGGACAAATACTTATGCCGGGCTCTCAGGTCTTCGCCCCATACCTTGATATAGATTTCCATAGAGCTGTTAAAGGCCCGCGTTACTTTGGATTCGATCGTCACCACATCGCCCAGCTTCACAGGATTAGCAAAAGAAATATTATCGACAGAGGCGGTAACCGCTACGGTATTGCAGTGTTTTTGCGCAGCAATACCGGCGGCAATATCCATCCAGTACATTAATTTACCGCCCATCAGGTTGGCAAGGGTATTGGTTTCGCCGGGAAGCACCAGCTCACTCATCATGGTATAGGAATCTCTGGCAGGCTTAGGGGGTTGTAACATATGGAGAAATTATAAAAATAAGCTGCACCGGGCAGTTTGTGTAAAGAAATCTATTTCTTGCTTTGCGTAGTATAGGCGGCTTTAAGATAAAAAGGCTCAGAGTAGGCCAGGTCGTCGAATTGCCCCGCAGCAAACCGTTTTTCTGCAGCGGGTATCCATTGTTGCAGCGACACTGTAGTATCTGTATACAAGCGCCGTTTCGCATAGTCCGGCTGCAGACCGGCATCATCCGTAATCAACAAGGTATCCTCGCTTTCCGGAAGCTGTATATCGGCCAGGAAAACATGCACCGGGGCCATTACCGGTTCGCCTTCTTTATTGTACCGTGCCCTGAAGTATTCACTCTCCCTGGCTTTCAGCACCACGTCCAATGCAGCCTCTCCTTTATGGTTCAACGCCAGCAGGTCCAGGTTGTTGAAGAGCATCAGGGGCTTGTCCAGCGCATAGGCCAGGCCTTTGGCCGTGCTCAGGCCTACCCGCAGGCCGGTATAGGAGCCCGGGCCGGCGCATACGCAGATAGCCGATACCTGGTCCAGGGTTATTGCCGACATTGCCAGCACTTCTTCGATCATCCCGCTGAGCAGGGCAGCTTGTTCCCGGGCATCATCATGCTGCCGCACGGCAACCGGCTTGTCCGCCGAGGATAAGGCAACAGTAGCAGTTTTACCCGAGGTATCGATATAAAGCAAGTAAGGCATGACGAAAAATAAGAGTGCAAAAGTATTACATTTGCTTCATGGAAAAACACATTATCAATACCAGCGGGGCTCCGGCGCCTATCGGCCCTTATAACCAGGCAGTACGCACAGGCAATCTTTTATTCGTATCGGGCCAGATACCCATGGATGCCGCTTCCGGCGACCTGGTACAATCCGGCATTATGGCCGAAACGGAAAAAGTAATGGAAAACCTTGCCGCCATCCTGAAAGAGGCCGGCCTGGGTTTTTCTAACGTGGTCAAAAGCAGTATTTTCCTTACCGACATGCACCAGTTTGCACAGGTCAATGAAGTATATGCCCGCTATTTCCCCGAACAGGCCCCTGCACGGGAATGTGTACAGGTAGCGGCATTGCCCAAGTTCGTCAATGTAGAGATATCGGTGATCGCAGCTTTCTAAACCTCAACAGGCATATTCCATTTTACAGACTAATAAATCTAGGAGCATCATTTTTTTGCAGCCCACAATGGATCGTTTCAGATGGCACCCGGTACAGTATTGAGCATCAAGTACGAGCAGGAGAAGAAAGACATTATCGCTTTTGGCTTCTACCAGCATAAGCGCGGGCAATGGGGCCCCGTATTTGGAAGCAACTGGGCTTTCGTGATCCTCCTGGCCATGATCGCTTATCTGGCCTACCAATATGTATGGCAGACCCAGCAGCCTCAGTGGGGCGTGCTGATCGCTTCGCTTTCCTTCGCCCTGTATATACTCTCCTACCGTAGCCCCTTCCTGTATGGCATTTTGTACTGGCCACAGCTTAAAAGGAGCAGGTATGCCATACAGGGGCCGGTCAGCGTTGTTTTAAATAAAGAAAACATCACAGTGCAACATGCATCGGGCATACGCCATTTCCACTGGCGCAGCTTTGATGCCTGTGTGGCCCTCAAAGGGTATCTTTTCCTTTATTCCCGATCGGGTGACGGCTTGCTGTTCCCGAAAAGGATCTTCCTCCTCGAACAGGAGGCCTATGATTTTGTTTCTTTTGTCCAACAAACTCTTGAAGAAAATAATAAACGATGACAGACAAAATACAATTCCTGCAAAGCGGGCTGGTGCCTGCAATCGCCGGCATCGCTGCGGACCGGCAACCCAACTGGGGCAAAATGAACCTGCAACAGATGACGGAACACATGGCCCGCGAAGGCTTTGCCTGCGCCAGCGGTAAATCTCCGCAACAGTTGGTAACCCCTGAAGAACATGTGCCCAAAATGCAGGCTTTCCTGATGAGCGACAAGCAGTTCAGGGAGAATACCGTTAATGTCCTCATGGCGGCAGACCCACCACCGGTTATCCACCCCGACATGCCGGCGGCCTTGTCTGCTTTACAACAGGAAATAGATGATTTTTTCGAAGTATTTGAACAGGAACCGGACAAAAAACTGATGAATCCCTTCTTTGGCGAGTTGAACAAAGAGATGTGGGTCCAGTTGCTATACAAACATGCTCAGCATCACTTGAAACAGTTCGGGGTAGTGTTATGATCTTTTGCAAAAAGCCGTTTCTCGGGAAACGGCTTTTTTATTGCCCATCCAGGTCAACAAAACGGCAGCTACTGCGTTACCGTCATTTGTTGTCCTGAGCAACAATGCCAAAGTGGAATTTTATTTGACAACAAGACCATTAATCAAAGTACCGGAATGACGATTTGGCATTTTCTGCGATTGGATTGATATTTGTTACCCTTGAACAAAGGGCTTTTTGTTTTTTAGTAAGGAAAAGACCTAAATTTATCTTTCATTGTTAATTAATTAATCGAAAAATGGATCATAACGAGTTTCGCAAATATGCGGTAAAACATCGGGGCATCAGCAGCAATACTTTTGACAGCTATGCCGCGCATGTAAGCGCCCAGCCCACAGCCTTAACCCCGTACATTATCGAGGAGCGTCCTTTGAACGTAGCTTCCATGGACGTGTTCAGCCGGTTGATGATGGACCGTATTATTTTCCTGGGTGAGCCGATCAATGATTATGTTGCCAATATCGTTACCGCTCAGTTGTTGTTCCTGGAAAGTACCGACCGTACCCGCGATGTACAGATGTATATCAACAGTCCCGGCGGTAGTGTATATGCAGGCCTGGGCATCTACGATACTATGCAGATCGTAAACCCCGATATCGCGACGATATGCACCGGGATAGCAGCCAGTATGGGCGCTGTGCTGATGTGCGCCGGTACCGAAGGTAAGCGTACCGCCCTGCGCCATGCACGCATCATGATGCACCAGCCCAGCAGTGCTATCGGCGGTCAGGCTACAGACATCGGTATTACCGTAAAGGAAATCCAGCGGGTAAAACAAAACCTGTACCAGATCATCAGTGCACATACCGGGCAACCTATTGAAAAGGTGGAAAAGGATAGCGACCGTGATTTCTGGATGCTCGCCGACGAAGCCAAAGAATACGGTATCGTGGATGAGGTACTGAAGCCTAATCCCAAGAAGAAAAATTAAGGTGCTTTGCATGTTCCATGTTCAAGTGTCCCGATTTTAAATCCAATTTCAAATTTCCAATCAAGCATTTATGAATCAATATAATCTGGCCCAGCTTGGCCTTCGGTATAAAAGTGAAGACGACGAAGATGATGATGAAACAGAAAAGCCGGTAGTGGACAAAGAGATCCCCGGCAGCCTTACGGTAAAGAAACAGGAGGAAATGTTTTTCAAAAACCGCACGGTGTACCTGTGGGGGCCTGTAGAAGACAAATCGGCCAAAGATGTGGTAAACAAACTCCTGCTGCTGGATGCAGATAAGCCCGGACAGGAAATTAAATTTTACATCAACAGCCCCGGTGGTGTGGTAACAAGTGGTTTCGTGATCTATGATGTGATGCAGATGATCAAATCACCAGTATCAACTATCTGTATGGGACTCGCAGCCAGTATGGGCTCTATCCTGCTTTCCGGTGGTAAAAAGGGCAAACGCTACATCTTCCCGCATGGCGAGGTTATGATCCACCAACCCAGCCTGGGCGGTTATTTCCAGGGGGTATCGGCCGACCTGGAGATCCATGCCAAGCAAATACAAAAGACCAAAGAACTAAGCGCCAGGATCCTTGCCGATAATTGTGGCCAGCCTTTCGAAAAAGTGCTGCAGGACCTGGAACGCGACTACTGGATGGATGCAGAAGAAGCTATTAAATACGGTATCGTAGACAAAGTGGTGGACAAGCTGTAAACACTGTGACCCCAAGAAGGTAAAAGCGCCGGTAGTATTATTGCTACCGGCGCTTTTTTGTTAGGTATTTTCACAAAGTAATCCCATAAAGCAAGCTTCCTCTTTTGGATAGAAAATAAACTGACTATTCCAATATAGGAAACACGCCCCTTCCGGTCCTTGAGCCTGTCGAAAGGACGGCGTTAAAATGGTGCTTCGACAAGCTCAGCAACCGTGGAAGAGGTAAATAGTACTAAGGTTTTCTATATCGGGATAGTCAGTAAAAATAAAACAGGTAGACTTTCACTTTCATTAAAAAAGCCGGCTCGGTCCGAGGGACCTGCCGGCTTTCTTAATAGTGGTCGTATCTTATCGTTTATCCATGATATAAACCACTTTATCTTTACGTCCGAAGTAGTACCCGATGGAGAACTGCATCGTAGGGATACGGAACAGCCTGTTTATTGCTTCTGTGTTGCTGTTACTGTTGTCCCACAATATCTGGGCCACCCTGGCATCCAGGGATACCTTACGGGAGATCTCATAATTCAGGCCCCATACATAACCCAGCCCCAGGCGGGAAACGAAGTCCTTTTGTTCGTCTACCTGGAAAGAGGAATTGAGGAAGGGGTTCTGGTTCTGGCTGCGGGTCTGCTGTACATTGGTCGTGCTATAAGTATTTTCTTTGCTCCATTTAACCGGGAAAGCATAAGCCATATTCAGACCCGCGAACAGGGAAACCCTGCCGAGGTTGTAATTCAGGGTTATGGGCATTTCCAGGGCGCCGAAGCTATTGATCTTGTAAGAAGAGGTCATGGTATTTTGGGTACCAGAGAACAACCATTCCATACCGGAAACCTGCTGGCTGTTTACGTTTTCAAAAGTTACCGATTTATCTTCCAGGCTGTAATTGCTGAAGTAATGATTCACATACTTCAACTCTGCCGAAAGGGTAAGCCTTTCGCTGAGCGAATACAAGCCGGCAATACCCAATTGCATTCCAAAGGCTCCGGGGTTGCCAAACGAAGCGTTGCCACCGATAATGAGCGCAGCGTAAAAGTTGCGAGAGCCGTCAAAGTAATTGGAGATGCCTGCCGATGTGTTTTGCACCAATTGGTTGAATTTACCCGGATCTACGCGGCGGCTGGCTACTTTATAGTGGTTAAGCGGCACCAGGCTCACAGTCTCTTTAGCCAGGATGCGGTCGTGCAGGTTAGTTACCGGGATCAATTTACGGGGATTATTATCGACACCCATTTGCCTTAAGCTGGCCAACTCGATACGGTCCAGCGGTACGTAGCGTATTTTCTCGATACGGGTCACGGCTACGGTGTCCAATACTGTTTTGGACGGTATCCTGCGGCCGTTGCCGCTGTTCGCTACGATACGCTCTACCAGGTCTATCCGTTTAAAGGTATCCCTTTGTTCTTTATACAAGGTTCCTTCCGTATCGGTTACAATTTTCTTGTTGTTCAGCGATAATGCCAGTTGTTTCAGCTTTTTACTGTTGGCACCGGGCGTAATAGCCGGAGTTTCTTTATTGTTGCCGGCAGCATGAGTAGCCGTGGCCACAGTACCTTTCGTTAAGGGCCCGGTTTCTTCGATCACCCTTTCCTCTGTAATGTTATCGGCAGCGGTCATCGCTTGTTCCTGGCCGGCTATCGTCTTTTTAACAGGCACCGTTACTATCTTATGGGTACCTATAGGCTGATGAGTAGCTCCTGGAGTTGTTTTGCCGGGTTTACCGGAAGCGGTTTCCCTTCCGCCAGTGTTGGCATGGGCCGCAATATGCTGGTCAGGGTTTCCGGAAATATTGCCTGAAGCGTTTCTTGCCGTTGCAGTTGTACCGGCTTTGTTCCCGTTATCGGCAATTGCAGCTACGTTGTTCTTATCCGCCTCTCTTCCTTCCGGCAAGCTATGGTTGCTGCCGCCGGCAAGCTGGTTGGGGGAAACATCGGCACCTGCAGCGGTTGTACCGCCGGTACTTTTGTTTCCGGAAGCCAGTTGAACAGTATTTGTTTTTTCCTTGCTCCACTCATGGTAGCCTACCCCACCGCCGATAAGCGCCACTGCGGCGATAAGCGGAATGATAAGGCGACGAAAGGAACGGCCGCCGGATACGGTTGAGCCTACAGGCATTTCCTTATCCAGGAGCTCCTTCATCTGCAACCATGAACCGGAGCGTTCCTGCTCCTCGCCATTGCGCAAATTTTTAAACAAATCGTCAATATGGATGAAATCTTTCTGGGGATCCATACCGTGTTATTTTTTTAAGTGTAAATTCAGTTTCTCAACTTTTTCTTTTAGCATACGCCTGGCTTCCGATACATGCCATTTGGAAGTTCCTTCACTGATACCCAGTATCTTGGATATTTGTTTGTGGGGGAGGTCTTCCAATACGAACATATTGAATACCGTTCGGGTAGCTTCGGGCAATCCCTGGATCAGGTCCAGGAGGTCATTATAATAGAGCCTTCCGGCATGATCTTTATGAACAAACTCATCCTTTTCGATCAGCAACACATGATCTTTGTATTTCGTATTGGAAGAGGCATAATCGGCCACTGCATGGAATACAATCCTTCTCAGCCAGCCTTCAAAGGAACCCTTAAAAGAATAAGTATCTATTTTCTGAAACGCGCGTAAAAATCCGTTGTTCAATATCTCCTCCGCCTGCATTTGTTCGGGAAAATAACGACGTACCATACTCATCATACGGGGGTAGAAGAGATGGTATAACTTAGCCTGGGCGCCTCGTTCATTACGAGAACACCCATATATAAGTTCCTGAAGTTCATCAGTTTTTACCGATACGTTATTATATACCAATGCTACGGACAATATTTTTACAGGTTTTTTTATTCGTCCTTGTCCACAAAGACGGCCATTTGCGTCAATTGGTTGGGCAAAATGGCACCCTGAAGCCCATTCTTTTAACGTTATAAGAGAGTGGCTTATTTCAGGATTTCATCAATTGTTTTCTGGGCCAGCGGGTGATAGTTAGGTCTTGCTACTGTATATATTTCTTTAGCCATGCTGGTACCTTCGGGCGTTTCCTTCATGGCTTTGTATAAAGGTTCCAGGAATTTCTGCCTGCCGGTAACATACAGGAATTGCTTCATGGCCGGGTATGCCGGTTCGTACTTCGACCGTACCGACAATAAAAACCAAAGGTCGGCAATTTCGCTGTTACCGGTTTGGGTAAAATGGAAGGCCTGGTCGAGCTCCTGCATCTTATCCGTTTTCAGGTCCTGGGGCAGCCCCCTCAGAAAATGCAGCCATTCGTAAGTGCTCCAGTTTTTGGTATCCAGCCTGGCCGCCGGGGTTCCGCCCACAAAAGCTGCGGTTTGTGCTTCCACCTTCTTAAACCTTACTCTATCGGCATGAGGGCAATTGGCCGGAATACCCGGGGCATATACCCAGGCATCCACATTTATTCTTTTACGCCACTCTTCGTTTTGCTTCAGGAGATGGTCGTAGAGGTACACGATAAACTGCTCGGTATTGATGGTCAGGAATGCATGGCTGTCGAAATACTCGCGCAGGAATTTGTCCATATTTTCCCGGCCTACGGTTTTTTCGATCAGGTAAAGAAAGGCAGCGCCTTTTTCATAGGCGATATCGGTAAGCCCTATGTCGGGATCGCGGCCTTTAAGATCGAGCTTAAGCCAGGTATCCTTGCTCTTCGATCCCAATTCCTTTACGCTGGCTGCCATGTCCTGATAGCCCAGCTCCCACAGCATATCCACATAATCTTTATTATAGGTGGCTTCGGTGATCCTACGTTCGAAATAAACCGTAAAACCTTCATTCAGCCAGAAATCGTTCCAGGTGGCGTTGGTTACCAGGTTACCGCTCCAGCTATGGGCCAGCTCGTGGGCAATCAGGTTCACCAGCGACTTGTCTCCGGCCAGGATGGTGGGGGTACAGAAGGTAAGCTTCGGGTTCTCCATCCCTCCTATCGGGAAGCCGGAAGGCAGCACCAATACATCGTAACGCCCCCAGCGGTAAGGCCCGTACAATTGCTCGGCGGTATGCACCATGGTGCCCAGATCGCTGAGCTCGTTATGTGCTTTGTCCAGCAGGACCGGTTCGGCATATACGCCGGTACGGCTATCCACAGGAGCGAAGGCGATATCCCCTACGGCAAGCGCCATAAGGTAGGCAGGAACAGGCTTGTCCATTTTAAAGCGGTAGGTACCATCGGCAGATTTCTGCTGCGGATTTTCGGCACTCATCAGGGCCAGTAAACCCTGGGGGACTTTTACTTTAGCATCGTAGGTATAACGTATACCGGGCCCGTCCTGGCAAGGTATCCAGCTACGGGCATAGATCGATTCGCTTTGTGTGTACAGGAAAGGGGTCTTTTTCCCAAAGGTCTGGGCAGGCGATAGCCATTGCAGGGCAATAGGATGGCTCCCGGTCTGGTAATATATGGTCAGTGATTTGTTTTTGGCAGCAACAGGTATCCGTAAGGCTGCACCCAACACCTCGTCGTGATTGCCTTTGGTAAAAGCAGGCTTCGTGCCATCGTCCAGCACCACGCTATCGATAGTGAGGTCGTGCGTATCGAATACGATGCTGTTGCTGTTTTTCAGGAATTCAAAATCCCAATGGGCGCTGCCTTTGATTTTTTTCTGGTCGAAATCGACCTGAATATCGAGGCTGAGGTGCTTTACTTTCACGCTGTCGGCATTGGAAAGTGTGTGCCAATCCTTCTCGTCCTTGCCGGTAGTACTATTGCCGGATTCGGTACTGTCTTCACCGGATTGACAGGAGGACAAGGCGATGCCCAGGACAAGCGGAAGTATAAATTGATATTTATTCATGAATTACAACAAGCCTGATCAAAGGGCTTCCTGCAAATATAAATTTATGCGATCAGTTTACGGGAAATCGGCCTTAATAATTTCTGCCGTAGCCGGTGCCGACCACGCAAAGCAAAGGGCGGTTAATTGATAAAGGTAATGATAGCCTGCTGCTCCTCCGCGGCCCTGGCAAAGACTTCCTGTACGGTTTCGAAATATTCGATAAGGTAATCGGCGGTATCGTCGTGGTCCCATACATTGGGGTACACACCGATCTCTTTCATACGGGCTGCATCAAACCTGGCCTTGAGCGATGCCGGCACAATTCCGGTAATAGCCTCATGCAGCTCTTTTACTTCGGCAGGGTTAAGATAGTGCGCCGGGCCGGTACCCAAATCTTGCTCCTTATCTACCAGCCGACCGCTGAAAATGATCCTGGATAAGGATTGCGTCGTATCGGAAGAATTGCTGCCCGTAAGCAGGTAAATAATACCGTCCCAAGATTTATCGATGTCATATAACGCCGCATCATTACCGGCATCTTCACGATGTACCCGTTCTTCCAATAAAGCGCTGTTGCTGCGGTAAGCTTCCAGCTCTGCCGGAGAAACACGCAGCAGATAAGCGATCATACCCATTTTATGGTTCTTGTTGGTTAAAGGACGAAATTAGGATTTGCTGCCAAACTTTGACGGCGTTTATTACATTTGTTTGCAAATCACTGGGAAGTACGAACCCGGGAAGGGACTCAAGCCGCAGAAGCAGCGGTATCTTTCAACAATTAACGATTCTCTCTCAGTGGTTCGTGTCCTCACGAACCATAATATGAACAGGTTCGAGAGGACACGAACCAGGGAAAATGATACGAACCATGGCAGCAGCGACATCTTTAAACGACGCTTATAAAAGCTATTCTCCCAGGTCGGGGATCTCGTCCAGCTTATTGTCGGTACGGTATTTACCGGTCTCTTCGGCAAAGGAGCCGGCCAGGTTGCTTACCAGGTCCTGGTTTTCGCTGATGTGCTCAAATATTGCCATCAGCTTTTCTTCAAGACCTTTATTGTTCAGGTTGATGTTATCGGCCTCAATCTGGGAGATCTTTTTCAGGATGGCCGTCTGGCTGTTGGCCAGGTCGTCCAACTCCCTGACGATCTTTTCCATCATTTTTAATTTTTCCAAAGGTTGCATAAACATGATTTTAGTCCCTGAAATAACAATTGCCTTTGCAAATGGTTGTCGTAGCTCACCGTTGACCGATATACTACACGGACTGTTAACCCGTTAAATAAATAATCTTCTTATCATGAAAAGAAAAACAATACCATTTGGCCTCGTGCTGTTCCTGCTCTCCTCCCTTTGCTGGATGGCCTGTAAAAAAGAATCCAATAAGGTGACCGCTCTTTCCTATTCGGGGCAGGCGCAGGCCAGCTATGAATTTCATTCCCTGAATTTTATGACCGGTGAATTTAAGGAAGAGGTCTGGGATTCTATTTATGACGACCGGGTAGAAGTCGTGATCGACCGGCAGATCAATACTATAACATTCAGCTTCCACCCCAACAGCTATAAAGTACAGCCTTCTGCTACAACATACAGCTATCCGCTGGATCAGACATCCCAAACTTACACGACCAGTCATGCTTCCCATGTCACGCAGTCCTTCTCTATGTGGGGCGATTCGCTACAGACCCGCTACGACTATTACATCGGCTACGCGCCTAATTACACCAGGCAGGAGATCAACTTTTCGGGAAAGACGCTTCCCTGATGACATCTGGTTTAAAGCGAGTAAGCCAGGTATTCTTTCGAATGCTTGAGGTAATAGATCGTAACCCTCTCCCCTTCCCTGAAATGGCGGTAAGGATCGGGCGTAAAGGTCTTGATGTCTTCGGAAGAAAGCCAGTAGATATTGATCCCGACCGGTGTAGGAAAGACCTTGGTAACTATGGTTTGTTCTTTAACGATATAACCTAGCTGCGCGTCTTCGTAATAATGACGTTTCACCTGGCGGAATTTATGGAGCAGGAATAAATAGAAATACCCGAAAAGCAGCAGGAAAAGAAGGATGAAATAATTGCCCTGGCTGATGGCCAGGTATACGATGAGCAGTGGAATGAAAGCCAGGAAGCAGGAAAGCAAAGCGACATTTCGCCGCAAAGGCTTCAGGTAGGCCCTTTTCAGCTCTTCCTTATAATCCGCTTCCATGGGTATGAGTTCCATATGCTCCATGGTATAAAGTTACTTTTTATCACAGGATAAAAACACAAATGCCGCCATCTTTACGATAGCGGCATTTATCTTTATCAATAAGCAACTTATGTATTATTCTGCGTTGCCTTCTGCTTTGGGCTCTTCTTTCGGACGACGCTCGGGACGCTCACGGTTACCGCCATCCTTACGGTCGGGACGGTCGCGGCGCTCACCTCTTTCGGGTCTTTCGGCGCGTTCGGGCTGCTCTACATAACCTTCTGGTTTTTCCATCAGCACCTTGCGGCTCAGGCGGAATTTACCGGTCTTTGGATCAAGGCCTACCAATTTGATCTTGATGTTATCGCCTTCGTTCAATACGCCATCCAGGCTATCGAGGCGTTTCCAGCTTACTTCGGAGATATGCAGCAAGCCTTGCTTGCCCGGCATGAATTCTACGAAAGCGCCATAAGGCATTACGGATTTCACCACGGAATCGTAAGTTTCTCCGATCTCGGGAACGGCTACGATGCCTTTGATCCAGTTCATGGCTTTACGCAGGCTCTCGCCATTGCTGGAGAATACTTTTACTACGCCAGTTTCGCCTACTTCTTCGATATTGATCTCGGTACCGGTTTCGCGTTGTATTTCCTGTATGATCTTACCACCTGGTCCGATAACGGCACCGATAAACTCACGGTCGATAATCAACTGCTCGATACGTGGCGTTTGCGGTTTCAGGTCGGGACGGTGTGCAGGGATGCACTCGTACATCGCATCCAGGATATGCAGACGGCCGCGTTTGGCCTGCTCCATAGCGCTGCGCATTACGTCCATGCTCAGGCCATCCACTTTAATATCCATCTGGATACCGCAGATACCGTCGCGGGTACCGGTTACTTTAAAGTCCATATCACCCAGGTGATCTTCATCGCCGAGGATATCGGTCAATACAGCCCATTTGCCATCGGAAGCACGGCTGATCAACCCCATCGCCACACCACTTACGTGTTTGGGATAGGTAACACCCGCATCCATCAGCGCCAGGGAACCGGCACATACGGTAGCCATAGAAGAAGAACCGTTAGATTCCAGGATATCGGATACTACACGTACGGTGTAAGGATAATCTTTAGGCATCATCATTTCCAGGGAGCGCTTGGCCAGGTTACCATGACCTACCTCACGACGGCTCGGGCCGCGTTGCGGTTTGATCTCACCGGTAGAGAAGGGCGGGAAGTTATAATGCAGGTAGAAAGTCTTGTATTCTGAAGTACCGGCAGTTTCGATCAGCATTTCATCGTCCTTGGTACCTAAGGTAGCCGTGGTCAATGATTGTGTTTCGCCACGGGTAAATAAGGCAGAACCATGTGGCGCAGGCAGGATATTGGTTTCCATCTCCAGCGGACGTACTTCATCCAGCTTACGGCCATCCAGGCGGCGGCCTTCGTCCAGGATCATATTGCGTACGGTATAGTACATCAGGTCCTCGTACATGCGTTTGGCCAATACCAGGTCTTCTTCGGGCGTATCTTCGGGGAAGCTGGCCATCAGCTCTTCTTTCACTGCTTTATAGGCATTGCTGCGCTCATGTTTGGCCGTACCGCCGCGGGATATTTCCAGCACCCTTGCCGCAGCAAAGGCTTCTACTTTATTTTTAACCTCTTCGTTTTCGTAAAGAGGGGCAATTTCTCTCTTGGTAGTCACGCCTACTTTAGCACGCAGCTCTTCCTGGGCTTTCACCTGTACGCGGATGGCTTCGTGCGCTTTTTCGATCGCTACGATCATATCTTCTTCCTGGCACTCTTTCGCTTCGCCTTCCACCATCATGATGTTCTTTTCGGTGGCGGCAATAATGAAATCCATATCGGAAACCTTCATTTGCGTAGTAGTAGGGTTGATCACAAAGGCGCCATCTACACGGCTTACCCTTACTTCGGAAATAATTTCCTGGATCGGAATATCGGAAACAGCCAATGCTGCAGAAGCAGCCAGACAAGCCAGTGCATCGGGTTGTACTTCCGGATCGTTGGAAATGAGGTTAACGATAACCTGTACTTCGCAAAGATAATTTTCGGGGAACAAAGGACGCAGGGCACGGTCGATAAGGCGGGAGATCAATACTTCATAGTCGCTGATGCGGCCTTCACGTTTGAAGAAAGAGCCTGGAATACGGCCCGCAGAAGCGAATTTTTCCTGGTAGTCAACAGTCAGTGGGAAGAAAGACTGTCCGGGTTTGGGTTCTGTAGCTGCTACTACTGTTGCCAGCAGGATAGCATCGCCACAACGTACGGTTACGGCACCGTTGGCCTGGCGGGCAAGTTTGCCCGTTTCGATTGTAATTTCACGTCCATCGTCCAGTTTGAACGATACAGAAATTGGATTCAGCATCATATTTGCTTATTTATTGTGTCATCTTGGGGCTTTGTTTCAGCTAATTTTGTCCTCTTGCCCCGAGTATAAAAGGACGGTATTTATATTTAACTTGTATTAGTCAATGTCTTCGCAAAGGTGCTATTTCTTTTGATAGTCTTTGGGCCTTATCGGAATGACAAACCAATATTGCCCGTTTTTATCATAATAAGTATATTCAAAACTTACTTCCTGCTGCCGCAAAGTAGCCATATCTTCCCTGGTCGCTATGGCTTTCCTTATGGTCGGCCGCAGGTTTTTCTTTAAAGCGATGGAATCCAGGTCGCCTTTGGCATAATTAAGGCTGGTATAATAATACACCAGGCATTTTCCCGGCTTTACTCCGAGGCTATCCAGGCGGGTTTCCTTATCCACCATTTTACCCCCTGTTTTATTAAACTCCCTGGCTTCCTTTTCCAATACGCCCTCGATAAAGGAATCCTTTGCCTGCTTACAGGATTGTCCCAGCAGTGCAGCGGCAGCTAAAAGCAGGATGGGAAACGTTTTTTTCATAGGTGGATTAAGTTTTATCCCGTTGGTTCTAAAATCCTACGATAAGGCACACAGCAAACAAACAAAATCCGCCCCACCGATCACGATGCCGGTTAAGCGAATATACGGCCTTATTTAAAGCACTCGGCAGTCTTCATAATTTTATCACCTTTGGTGATTTCGGCCACGATCTCCCTTTCGTTCAGTTGCATTTTAAAATTGGTTACACCGGCACTGGCCAGCTTCTGCAACGTTGCATCATCCGTTTTGAACTTAAGATCATAGTGCGTGTACACTGCCATCGCAGTCATATAAACAGGCAGAACCTGCTTATCGGCAACCAGCTCGATAATCGTATCATCTTCCAGCCTCAGCAGTACTTTTTGGCCCGGCTCCACGATTTCATCAAATTTGCCGAACATGATCACTTTGAAGGCGATAAATTTATCCTTACCATTTTTTTCAAAGGTCATCGTCCAGCCTACTTCATAGTTCTTTCTGCCGTTAATCACTTTCGGACCTATCTTCAAGGTGGTGCTTTGTATCATTTCCTTGGTAAAGGGATCGGCTTTATCTACATCATACTTACATTTCTGGGCACTCGAAACCAGGGGAAGGGCTGCAATAGAAAGGGCGATGATCAGGGATTTCATTTTTGTCGAAACTTATTGTTGCTGTTTAAAATATTTTCCACTCAAAAGTGTAAACACAAAAAACTATTCCCAACACTTGTTCGGTTGGGAATAGCTATATGGAAAAACCATAGAATAATTATTTACGCAGGCCTAATTTGGCGATCAGCTCACGGTAGCCTTGCAGGTTAGTGCGGCTTAAGTAAGTCAGCAGGCGTTTACGTTGTCCTACCATTTTGATCAAACCCAGGTTAGAGGAATGGTCTTTTTTGTTGCCATTCTTGATGTGTGCTGAAATATGAAGGATACGCTCTGTTAACAAAGCGATCTGAGCTTCAACAGAACCTGTGTTTTTTTCAGATCCGCCGTAAGTTTTGAAAATATTTGCCTTTTTAGCGTCGATGGTTGCGTTAGCCATTGTAATTATTTGTATTTTAATAGTACCTCACAAAATCGGAGCGCAAAGGTAAGCCTTTTATTTTAAATTCCAATTCTACTTGCATAAAAGTTCGAATTATTCCTCGCACCCTTATTTGAAAGTTTAAGATCCAACTTAAAAGGAGGTCTGCTCGCGACATTCATATTCATAAAAATACCTGTATAAAAGCCTGACATTTTACGATCAGTAAAACATACATTATACCCGATATATGCCGAGGCCCAGCCCAATACGGATAGTCCTGCTGATGGCGTCAGGCTCAGATACGGATGAATATAATTGATGTCAACCTTAGCAGCCAGGCAATAAATTTGTAATTCATACCCTATTTTGGGACCAAAACGGACTTTGTTATGCTCATTAAATAAGGCTACCAATGTTGCTGACGGCCCACTGGAGACGGTAAATCCATCAAAGCAACGATAGTACCCCAATTCCAGGCTTTTGGATCCCAATTCGCAATTAACATTGGTATAGCCGGCTTTAATATTGGGTACCCGTTTTTCTTCCTGGCTATAGCTATTAAGGCTAAAGAAAACCAGGGCTAAAGCGACCATTTTATGCATAAAGAAAAAATTATCTTTCCAGAATTATCCTTTGGATAAAGCATTCAACACGTCGTATTTTGTAATGATATGGTAGTCACCACTGTCATCCTTGGCCAATACGCCACCGTTTTCTTTGCTGATATAGCTGGTAAGCCTTTCCAGCGGTGTATCCATAGCCACCAAAGGTATAGGGGCCTCTTCTACCGCCGACACGGCCTGATCTTTCAGGTTGATGTCCTGCATTAATTTTTTAAACAAACCATGCTGGGAAACAGAACCGGTAATGTTGTTCCCGTTCTTAACCGGAATTTGTTCGATATCGTACTGTTGCATCAGTTCCATTGCTTTTTGTACGGTTTCGGTACCCTCTATGGTTACCAGCCTGCGACGGCCAAGGCCGCCGATAAGGTCCTGTACCGTATTCACATCCAGGAAACCACGGTCCAGCATCCACTCATCATTATATACCTTGCCTACATAGCGGCTGCCATGATCGTGGAAGATGACTACTACCAGGTCGTCTTTCTTCAGCTTGCTTTTCAGTTGTTTCAAACCGGAAAGTGCAGAACCCGCAGAGTACCCTACAAAGATACCTTCTTCCTTGGCGATACGGCGTGCCATTACTGCACCGTCTTTATCGGTTACCTTTTCAAAATAATCGATGCAGTTCTTATCGTAGTTCTCGGGCACAAAATCTTCACCGATACCTTCTGTAATATAAGGATGCACTTCTTTCATATCGATCTCACCGGTATTGAACCATTTGGTGAGCAGGGAGCCATAGCTATCGATGGCCCATACCTGGATATTGGGATTCTTCTCTTTAAGGTATTTACCGGTACCTGTAATCGTACCGCCGGTACCCGTAGCTACTACCAGATGAGTTATTTTGCCTTCTGTCTGTTCCCATATTTCGGGACCGGTCTGCTCGTAATGCGCCAGGCGGTTGGCCAGGTTGTCGTATTGGTTTACATACCAGCTATTGGGTACTTCTGTTGCCAGTCTTTTGGATACGGAGTAATAAGATTTCGGGTCTTCCGGTTCTACATTGGTAGGGCAAATGATCACTTCGGCGCCAAATGCTTTCAGGATATCCGCTTTTTCCTTGGATTGTTTATCCGTAGTAGTAAAAATGCAACGGTAACCTTTCTGGATGGCCGCCAGGGCCAGTCCCATACCGGTATTACCCGAAGTACCTTCAATAATGGTACCGCCTGGCTTTATCTTACCTTCCTGTTCTGCTACTTCCAGCATTTTTAAAGCCATACGGTCCTTGATGGAGTTACCGGGGTTAAAGAACTCAACTTTAGCATATACCGGACAGGGCAGGTCGGCTACGGTTTTGTGCAGTTTTACTAAAGGCGTATTCCCGATGGTTTCGAGGATGGTATCGTACACTTTTTTGTCGGAAGTCATAAATTATAAATTATCTATTAGAGGCGGCAAAGTTAATAAAATTAAAGAAAGGCAATGTTACCGAATCGGACATCCCCATTAGCTCCGGATCACTTGTGCCTCCCGGCCGTACATCCTTATTGCAGGCCCTAAAGTGCTTTATCCCAAAAAATTGAATATCATTCAGTAATTTGCAGCCGCAATGCCGGCCTGTTGCCCGGCATTTTAATCTTCCTATAGGGTATTATGGAAAAACCAATTATCGGTATTACCACCGGCGACCTGAATGGTGTGGGCCTGGAACTGATCATTAAAATATTCTCCGACAACAGGATGCTGGAGCTTTGCACCCCGGTTATCTTTGCCTCCAACAAAGCCATTAACTATTACAGGAGGATCGTTACCGATCACCAGTTCAACTTTGCCAGCACCAAAAGTTTTGACACCATCAACCCCAAGCAGGTTAATGTATTCAATTGCTGGGAAGAAGAGGTGGCCATCACTCCCGGAGAGCTTACCGCCGAAGGAGGCAAGTATGCGGTACGCTCCCTGCTGGTTGCCGCCCAATGCCTTAAGGACGGACAGATCGACGCTATCGTCACTGCTCCTATTCATAAAAAGAATACCCAAACACCCGATTTTGCCTATACCGGCCATACGCCTTTCTTTAAAGAAAAATTTGAAGCTAAAGATGTGGTCATGCTCTTGTACAACGGTGCATTCAGGGTGGGCCTGGTTACCGAGCATATCCCGGTTGCCGATGTAGCCAAAACATTAACCACCGAGCTGATCATGCAGAAAGCGCTGATCCTGAAAGACGCGCTGATCAAGGATTTTGGCATAGCCAAACCTAAGATCGCCATCCTGGGTCTTAACCCTCATGCAGGCGACGAGGGCCTCATCGGCAGCGAAGAGATCAACATCATCAAACCTGCGATAGACAATCTTCAAAATACGGGGACATTAGCTTTCGGGCCTTTTGGCGCCGATGGCTTTTTTGCCCATCACCATTACAACCAGTTCGATGCCGTGCTGGCCATGTACCACGACCAGGGATTGATTCCCTTCAAGTCGCTCAACAATGGTGAAGGCGTGAATTATACCTGCGGCTTGCCCGTGGTGCGTACTTCGCCCGACCATGGTACGGCATTTGACATTGCCGGTAAAAATATAGCTTCACCCGACTCTATGCGGGAAGCAGTTTACCAGGCGATCGACATCCTGAAACAAAGAGCGGAGTATGCCGAATATACTTCCAACCCGCTGCAAAGGCAGCGATTGGCCAAGGAGCGCTAATAACAGCTTCGCGACCAGCGATTAAAATGAATCCATGGACATCAACAACGCAACTTATCTTATCAGCAGCGCGAAAGTAGAGCAATGCCCCAAGCCCGACAAGCCGGAATATGCCTTGATTGGGCGCTCCAACGTGGGCAAGTCTTCGCTGATCAACCTGCTCACCAATAACGCCAAGCTGGCCAAGGTTTCCAAGACACCGGGAAAAACGACCCTGATCAATCACTTCCTGATCAATGGTGAACGGAACTCGGACCTGCCCTGGTACCTGGTCGACCTGCCCGGCTACGGTTTTGCCAAGCGTTCCCAATCGCAAAGAGCGGCCTGGCAGAAAATGATCGCCGGCTATTTCCAGCAACGGTCCAACCTGCAAACCGTATTTGTATTGATCGACAGCAGGATAAGCCCGCAACAGATAGACCTGGACTTCCTGGCCCAACTGGGCGAATGGCAGGTGCCTTTCAACATCGTGTTTACCAAAGCCGATAAGAATACCCAATCGGAAACAGCTAAGAATGTAAAGAATTTTGTGAACCGGCTGAAAGAAGACTGGGAATATATACCCCGCACTTTTGTTACTTCTTCGGTTAAGTTTACCGGAAGGAAAGATATGCTGAATTATATCCAGGAATTGAATGAGGGCTTCGTTCCCGGCGAGCACATAACCCCATCCTAACCCTATAAGGGTTTCAAACCCTTATAGGGTTAGGATGGCTATCCATTACTCTATTTGCAGGTTCAGGCCTTCCTTCAATAATTTCAGGGCAGGATTCAATGCCACCATCTGCTCGTATATCTCGATCTTGCCAGGCTTCCTGGCCACGGGTATTTCTTTCCTGGCCGAAGCATCGAGCTGTACCATTACCCGGAGATCGGGTATCCTGGTTTTTTGTTTGCCAAAATCCATAAATACTTCCCGCTGGTTCTGGGCATAGATCATATTGACCTCGGTTACACATACCAGTTGTATCTCGTTGGCCGAGATAAAATTGACGCTCATCATATCCAATTGCGAGGCAAGGGGAATCTGTTGCAATTCGTGGCGTACATGATTGCGAAAGTCCTGGAACAACTGTATTACGGCTTCCTGGTCCAGCACCATGCGCTCACCGGCCTGTTCCTCGCTTTGTGCGCTTTCCTCCTGAATTTGTTGTAAGATACCCAGGCCCAGTTTGGGTCTTTTGGCTTGTAGCGATGGCGGGGGAACAGCCGCTGCTTTCTGAACCGGAGGTGGCGCAGTACCGGGCTGCGGAACATAGGCCACCTCAGGCTCTTCCACTACCAGTACTGGTTCGGGACGGGCAACAGGCTGTGGCGGCGCTACCGGCTGTACCGGGGTTTGCGGAACCGGCTTAGGCTGCGGCTGATAAGCAACAGGCGGTGCAATGGAAGGAGCAACAGACGCCGTTACTATTGGTTCATCAGGTTTTTTTTTTAGTCCGGAATCTTGTGTTTCCAGTTGTGCCGTATCCAGCAGGTCGTTAAGGTAGCAGAGCCTTATGAGGCAGAGCTCCAGGTGCAGCCGCTTATTGAGCGCTGTACGGAAGCCCAGTTCTGCTTCGTTCAGGATACTTAAACCGGAAAGGATATAAGCGGAAGGTACTATTTGCGCTTTTTCAAAATACACGCGGCGATGGTCTTCGGGAACATCCAATAGTTGCGCCATCCGCACATCTTTGCTCAGGAGCAAATTGCGGAAATGCTCAGCAAAGCCATTCAGGATCACATCGCCTTCGAAGCCGCGCTGCAGGATATTGTCCAGCAATAAAAGGGCGGCGCCGATGTCCTTGCTGAGCAGGATATCGCCCAACTGGAAGTAAATATCGGCGTCCAAGATGTTAAGGTGTTCTACCGTTTGGGCATAAGTAAGCTGCCCGTTGGTAAAGCCTGCGATACGGTCCATCATGGAAAGCGCATCGCGCATGCAGCCTTCACTTTTTTGGGCGATAATGTGCAGGGCATTGTTCTGCGCGGCCACATTTTCCTTGGCACAGATATTGGCCAGGTGGCCTACGATATCTTCGGTCTGTATCCTTTTGAAATCGAATATCTGGCAACGGGAAAGGATCGTGGGCAGTATTTTGTGCTTCTCGGTGGTGGCCAGGATAAAAATAGCATAGGGCGGCGGCTCTTCCAGCGTTTTGAGGAAGGCATTAAAGGCCGCAGTGCTCAGCATGTGCACCTCATCTATGATGTATATCTTGTACTTGCCGTGCTGCGGGGCATACCGTACCTGCTCCGTAAGCGAGCGGATATCGTCGACCGAGTTATTGCTGGCCGCATCCAGCTCGAAGATGTTGAAAGAAGTATTGTCGCTGAACGAAAGACAGGTGCTGCACTGGCCGCAGGCTTCCATATCAGGTGTCGGGCTTTCGCAATTGATCGTACGTGCCAGGATACGCGCGCAGGTTGTTTTACCTACGCCGCGCGGCCCGCAAAAAAGGTAGGCATGCGCCAGGTGCTGCGTGCGTATTGCATTTTTAAGAGTAGTGGTAATATGCTGCTGCCCCACAACGGTATCAAACGTTTGGGGGCGGTATTTACGCGCTGACACAATGTACTGTTCCGACATGGCTGCAAGTTCTGAAATTTGATGGAGATAGCAAAAAACAGGCAAGGGTTTCGGAGACCGGGCTTCGGGGATTTTCCACATTCCTCTTTTTATTATAGGAAAACCTTGTGTTATGTTGTAGCTTAATTGCGGAGAAAACCCGAATTTTACACGGAACGACCTGTGGGGGCCTTGCATAGTAAACGCCCATAAACCGCGTTATGAGATTGATGAATAAGCTGACCTTTACTGTTCTTGCCTGCCTCCTCCTTTTAAGCGCCTGTAAAAAGGACCTGCTGGAACCCCAATCAGCCGGGCAGGTATCCGTAGCTACGCAGAACGACCTTAACCGTATTCTTTTTGTGAACGATACCCTGGGTTTTATCGTAGGCGGAGACAAATACTATACTACCGATCTCCTCATGACCACCAACGGCGGAGCCACCTGGACACCTTTCAACAACACCTGGGAGGGGAATAAAGCCGTGTACGGCCTGGCCATTAATGGTAACGGGCTTTTCGCCGTAGGCTACGACGGCAAGATCTATACCAGGAACGATGCCGGACCGGCCGACTGGCAAAGGGTACAAACCCCGGCATGGGAAGAGTGGATGCAGGCAGTTGCTTTTCCCGAACCGGGCAAGGGCTTTATTATCACCGGCGAAGGCTACCGGGGCGGACGTATTTACAAAACGGACTCCAATGGCGCCATTTCGTTATTGGATACCTTTGATTACCAGCTCAGTGATATACAATTTGTCAATAAAACGACCGGCTACATCTGCGGTTATGGCGCGGTTATGAAAACAACGGACGGCGGCGCTACCTGGCAGTTGCTCAATGTCAAAGGCGATTTTTTCAAAAGTATGAGCTGTATGGATGCCAATGAATTATGGATTGTAGGCTATAGCGGCACGATCGTGCACACAACCGACGGCGGTGCGCATTGGGAAAAACAGCGCAACGGGGACAATCCCCTGCTCAAGAAGTACCGCCTACGCTCCGTAGTCTTCAAAGACAGGCAAACCGGCTATGCCGCCGGCGATAAAGGTCTGCTGATCAAGACAAGAGATGGCGGAGCACATTGGTCGGAAATGGAGCACTTTACGGATAATGATTTTAAATGTATTACGCTACACCCCGATGGCAGCCTTTGGCTTACGGGGGCAAAGGGCACCGTATTCCACATCAGGGATTAAACACCCAATTATGATGCCGGTAAATGCGTCTTTATCAATAGCAAGGCATATAAACAGACAATTATTCTGCTTATGAACAAACTAATACTCCTCCTTATTTCGTTTACAATGTTGTTATCGGCTTGTAATAAAAGGGACGACTACAGGGATAATGCACAAATACTGGGATACGATGGTACTTATTGCAGTTGCTGTGGCGGGTTTATGATCAAAGTGGATGGCGATAAAAGCAACAATTATTACCTGGCCAGGTCTTTACCTTCCAATGCAGGAATCAACCCCATGTCGTCATTCCCGATCAATATAGAACTGGACTATGAGAAAAACGACAAAAATTGCGATAAGGTGATCACGGTAACCCGGATCAGAAGACGGTAAGGCTGGTAAAGCAGGTAATTGAATCATCCGTAAACAGGATAAATTTAAGACTTATAGAACAGCGCATATTTACATGCCGGAATATACTGAGCAGGATATTATAGAAGGTTGCAGACGTAATGACCGTTCGCTGCAGGAACATCTGTACAAAAAATACTACAGTTTGTTCCTGAAATTGTGTGCGCGGTATGCTAAGGATATGTATGATGCAGAACAGCTGATGCAGGATGGGTTTTTGAAGATATTTAACCACATAAACGATTACAGCGGCAAAGGATCATTTGAGGGATGGATGCGGCGCATCGTGGTGAATACCTGCCTCGATTACCTGAAGAGCAAATACCTAAAAAACTCGATGCAATTGCATTTTCCCAACGAGATCGGGGAATCGTCGGCTTTCAGCATCAACAACAATGCCCTGGATAAAATAGCCATGAAAGACCTCTTGGGGATTATCCAGACCCTGCCGCCCATGAGCCGTACCGTATTCAATCTTTTCGTGTTTGAAGGGTACAGTCACAAGGAGATCGGCAAAATACTGGAAATGAGCGAAGGCACCTCGCAATGGCATGTCAACAATGCCCGCAAAAACCTTCAGCAAAAAATAAAAGCAAATCAGTTGACAGAAATAAAGTGTTATGAGCAAAAACGAATTTGATGAATTGCTCTTAAAAAAACTTCGGGACGAAGAATTAGAGTATAACCCGGCACATTGGGACAGGCTGGCCCAGTTGTTGCCGCCTACCCTTACACCGGCATCGGTAAATAAGGGCAAAAAATGGACTATTGCAGCCGGTATTGCCGCCGCCCTGGCTTTGGCCCTGGCTACGGTATTCTTTGTGAAGCTCATGAACCGGCCCGGTACCGGCGAAGCGGCGCAGCCTGCTGTTGCCCGGCTGACCGAAGAGCCGAAGAATGCAACCGTTCCCGGTAATACACAACCTGTGCCAGCCATACAGCCTGCGCTGACCCAGGTGCCTCAACAGGCCCGGCAGACCCTGCCTTCCGCCGCTACACGCAACGGTCAGCAGGTTGCGGTGCATCAGCACACAGGGAACAATATGATCCCGAATAACCCGGTGGTGAACCCGAACCCAGCGCCGGACAACAAGAGCGTACTTCCTGATGTTTTAATGCCATCGACCCAGCCGAAGGAAACGATCGCCGACAACAAGACCACCAAGGAACAAGTGCCGGTTGTACCCGAAACGTTACCGGAACCCCGCAATGCTGTCCAAAACAATGCCGCAGTTAAACGCGAACCCGATCCGGCTTATGCCTATAACAACATGTACTCGGGCGCTTCCGCTTTTTACGAAGGAAAGCATCCCAACAAAGACAGCAGGAAAACCAGTATCTCCCTGGGTGGCGGCGTCAACTACGGCAACCTGAATACGGGCTATACTGCGGGGATCAGCATCAGGAGAAAGGTGGCCGGCGATTTGTTTGTGGATGGTAGCGTAGCGATGTTGTACAACAATAATGCCAGTAATGTAGCCATCAACAACGGCCCTCCCCTGGCAGATAATCCCAGCAATACCGGGGCCAAGCCTACTGCTTTCAACAACGAAACTACCCTGGCTTCGCCCGCGCTTGACCCGATCCAGAAATTGTATTATGTACAGTTCAATCCTTCCATAGGCTACCAGGTAGAGAAGCATGTAGCCCTGAGTGTGGGAGGCGACTTTCAACAGATACTGAATAGCCGCGGCGAACAGGATGAGATTGTGCAACCCGGTACCAACAGCGCCAAGGTATTCCCCAATTTTGATGTGGGCCTTACTGCCAAAACGGAGTTTTCCATTACGCCCAGTATCCAGGCAGGATTGGTGTACCGGGAAGGGCTCAACAATTTGCTCAAAAGCGATGGCGCAAGGTATGTAAACAGGCGCTATATACAGGTACAGTTCAAATATAACCTACCCGTAAATTAGATGACAAAAGACTAGGGACAGCCGGGACAATGTTTGCAATCCATCCCCGGTCCCTAACCGCGATAGCTCCGGCAAGGTGTTCATTCCCAGCGAAGGACACCTTTTTCTTTGGGTGCTGCATATCGCTTTATTATTATGTACTTTTGCAGCCGATTATTTAAAAATTTTATTACGATAACTGATATGCAGACAACACTTAGCGAACAGGAAATTGTACGCAGAGAGAAACTTTCCAGACTACAGGAGGCGGGCATTGATCCTTACCCTGCCCCACTCTATCCCGTATCCCATTTTTCGGCCGACATCAAGGCCGATTTCCGGGAAGAAGATAAGGAAGCGTTCAGTAAGGTATGTGTGGCAGGACGTATTGTAAGCATCAACGATAAGGGAAAAGTTTTCTTTATAAAAGTACAAGACAGCAAAGGTGTCATTCAATTGTATGTAAAGCGCGACGAGCTTTACCCCGGCGAAGACAAATCCATGTGGGACACCCTGGTAAAGCACGGGCTGGATTACGGCGATATTATTGGCGTTACCGGCTATGTATTTATCACCAAAACCGGCGAGACCTCTATCCATACCGAAACGCTCACCTTGTTGTCCAAGTCTTTAAAACCCTTGCCGGTAGTAAAGAAAAACGAAGACGGGGAAGTGTTTGATGCCGTGACCGATCCCGAGTTCCGGTACCGTCAGCGCTATGCCGACCTTATCGTAACGGAAGGGGTGAAAGAGACTTTTGTGAAGATCACCAAAATGAAAAATGCGATCCGGGAATTCCTGAATCACCACGGCGCATTGGAGGTGGATACGCCGGTATTGCAAAGCATTCCCGGCGGTGCTGCGGCCCGTCCTTTTGTAACCCATCACAACGCCTTGGATATACCGTTGTACCTGCGTATTGCCAATGAGCTGTACCTCAAACGCCTTATCGTAGGCGGCTTTGACTGGGTTTACGAGTTCAGCCGTAACTTCAGGAACGAAGGCATGGACCGCACGCATAACCCCGAGTTTACCGTGCTGGAATTCTATGTGGCCTACAAGGATTATTTCTGGATGATGGAAACCACCGAGCAATTGCTTGAGAAAGTAGCTTTTGCCACCAATGGTACAACAGTTGCACAGGTTGGTGATAAAGAGATCAATTTTAAAGCACCTTATGCCAGGGTAAGTATTTACGATGCCATCAAAGAGCATACCGGTTTCGACATCAGCAATATGGATGAAGACGGCTTACGCGATGTATGCAAGCAATTGAATATTCCCGTTGCTCCCAGCATGGGCAGGGGTAAACTGATAGATGAGATCTTCGGCGAAAAATGCGAAGGCAATTACATCCAGCCTACTTTTATCATCGACTACCCGGTAGAGATGAGCCCGCTCACCAAGAAGCACCGCAGCAAAGCAGGACTGGTAGAGCGTTTCGAGCTTATGATCAACGGCAAAGAGGTGGCCAATGCTTACTCCGAGCTGAACGATCCTATCGATCAGCGACAACGTTTCGAAGACCAGTTGCTGTTGATGGAAAGAGGCGACGATGAAGCGATGTTTATCGATCACGACTTCCTGAGGGCATTGGAATATGGTATGCCGCCTACGGCAGGTATCGGTTTTGGTATCGATCGCCTGGCCATGCTGCTTACCGGCCAGGCTTCTATACAAGATGTCCTGTTCTTCCCGCAGATGCGCCCCGAACGGGTTTAGTATAAACGATTCTGAACTTTATTTATGTCCTCCATCACACCGGCACTTCGTTTTTCTGACACTACTACTGGTTTCGATGGGGGACATCTTTTTTCAACTTACCGGACATTGTAGCGGTGCCTGTCCTGGCGGCAGGCGTACCATCAGGCATAACGACACCGCTCAGCATTCGTAATATTTTTTATCCCATTAGCACCCATACAGCCCATGTCCCTGCTACGTCACCTGCTTATCGGCTCTTTCTTTTTTTCAGGCCTGCCGCTGCTTAAAGCGCAACAGGCGCAGTATCACCTGAAAGGCTTTATGGGCGTGCAGGGCGGAGAATCTTTCACCTATAAGCTTGAGCTCAGGGATTCGACACAGAACCTCTTAACCGGCTATGCTTATACTTACCTGGACGAAAAGCATGATGTAAAAGCCGATGTGGTGGCCACAGTCGACAGAAGCCAGAAAACCCTTTTGGTAAGGGAACGCAATATTGTTTATAACAATTACTTTAAGAGCAATGCCATCATCTGCCTCGTAGAAGCCCTGCTTACTTACAGCAATAAAGAACGTAACTTATCAGGCCCTCTTATTACCATGACAGCCGGCAATGGCGCCAGTTGCAGCAAGGGCAGCATTACCTTTGCCAATGCCGAAGAGCTGGACCAGGTATTCAACCCAGTAATAGCCGCAGCGCCCGGTGTTGCACCAGCGACCAAACCCGTCGTAAAGCCGGTGATAACGCCAGGCAAACAGGCAAAGATCATTTACGACACCTTACCCAAGCAACAAGTAGCACCACTGCCTGTAGCCGCCAAGACGGAAAGTAAGGTACCGGATAATATTACCGAAGGCAAGGACAAATCTTATAACTGGCAATCGGAACAGATCGTGATGGAAATATGGGACGGCAACGAGGTAGACAATGATAAGATAACAGTATTGCTGAACGGCAACGAGGTGTTGAAGAGTTACAGCCTTGTGAAAGCAAAGAAAAAGCTCATCCTGCCTGTGGGCGGTAACGAGCTCAACATTATTACCATCGTAGCGGACAATGAAGGCGGCGATCCGCCCAATACGGCCAATATCAGGCTATGGGACAACGATATTGCTTACGACGTGATCGCACACAATGCGGTGGGCAAAAAAGCCCTGATCAAGATCAGGAAAAAGTAAAGGCTGCCCCCGTTAAGAGACAGCCTCTCCATATACCCCATTCTGACCCTTTTCTTTCCAATAGTTTCTTTATAAGCCAAACTTATAAATTACCCCTGCGGTTAAGGTGCTGAAGGCATCATTGAATTTATTGGCTTCCACCGTGGGAACATAGCCATCAATTTCATCAGACAAACACAGGCTGGTACGGAAATTAAGATTCAGAAGGAGCAAGTTTTTTTTCAGCTTTGCCACAGGCACGTTAAGGCCTATTTCTAGCGGCACAAAGAAATCGCTTCCCTTATAGGTGACCAGGGAACCATATTCCGGTAAGGGCATGGCATTGGCGGTCGTATTGCTTTTCAGATAGCCCAGGCCGGTACCCAGGTAGAGCATAGATAAGACTTTCAATACCGCGTCGTGGTCATTGTTGTCCACCAGCCCGGCCGGGAAGAAACGGAACGACAGGCAAGAGCTCCAGTAATTGTTTTTAAAGCCGGTCTTATTGCTTTCTGTTGTAAACTGGGAAGAGCCTCCTTTGAGTACACCTGCCTGGAAATCCAGGCTGATCTCCAGGAACCTCAGCGAGAAATAATGAGCGCCTATTCCGAAGACAGGCGATGGCAGGGAAGTCGTATGCCGGAAATCGGTATGGGCAAAAGTATAGCCGCCTCCGGCAGATATGCCCAGTTGATCGGTAATATCAGGTCCTGTTTTTGGCTGGCCGTGCATGATCGTAGTTGCGATGCAGCAGCAGATCGCCATAAGTGTCCCGGTCAATACATTTCCATAGGATAATCGTTTATTGGGTATCATGATCACGTTGGTTTAACGGTGAACGAATTGCAATGAACCCGGTAAAAAAGGCTATCCTCTACGCTTAGAGGACAGCCTTTTTATCATGTACATCAGGGAACGGGCTTATTTTTTGATCAATTTAGTATTGAATATTACATTATCCCCGTTCAGTACCTGCATCTGGTAGATACCATCAGCCAGGCTTGTCATGTTGATGCCCTCAACAGTGTTTTCCAGTTTTTTCTCCAGCACTTGCTGGCCCAAAGCATTGAATACTTTTAAAGTACCCTGGTCCACCAGTCCTTTGATATACACGATACCGCTGGTAGGGTTAGGATACACGGAAATACCGTCGACCAGGCAATCAAACTTTATGTTCTGTACCTGTGAGGTCGTTGTTTTTTTGTCAACATCGACCTGGCGTATCCGATAGATATTGTGGCCTTGAACCGGATGTTCGTCGGTAAAAGTGTACCGTTGTTGGGCACTGCTGTTGCCAGCGCTTTTCACTTTACCGATGCTGGAAAAAGTAGCACCGTCACTGCTGCGTTCTACATCAAAATAGTCGTTGTTTTTTTCAATCGCTGTTTCCCAGTTCAGCACTGCGGCACAAACGCCTTTCTTTTCTACCGTGAAGGAGGAAAACAATACCGGCAATGGGTTATTGGCCACGGAAACCGTACCCTGCGCCGAGTTGGTACCAGCTACAGGAATAGGGGTGGTGTGGAATGGACCGGTACCTTGAATAAAGGCTACATAAGTCCTGTTGGCAAAAGACTGTAAGGTCTTTACCGGGATATGGAATACCGCCGTGCTGTTACCATTGGTCGGCGGGAAAAAGCCATAACCGATTTCCGAGGTATTACTCAATACCGCATTTTGCGGGTCCAGGATCGTATAAGACCAGCCTGCCGGCGGCGTATAGGCGTCGAACGACATACCTGTCGGCAATACGGCCTTGATCTCCAGGCTGCCTGCCGGAAGCGCCGGTGCTGTGGCATTGCCAAAGGTAAGATCGAAAGTGCCGGGGACTACAAACCCGGTATAGCTGCCGGCATTGAAGAAGGAGGGAGCGCCGGATAGCCCGCCTGTGAGCGAAGACGATATGGGCTGGGCATATAGTGTCCCGGATAGCAATCCGGCCGCCAGCATCATATTCGAAGCTACAATCGTTTTTAGTATATTTTTCATAAAGAAATCTCTTTTAAAAGGTAAAATCCGAATGGTTTACAGATATGTCCGGGTGGCGGCATTGCCACCCGGACACAGGATACTATCAGTCAATTACATTGATGATGGTATTGGTGGTATTGTTGCTGCTGTTCGATTCGCCGCCGCTACCCGGGGCTACCTGGATCACCACACCATAAATACCTTTCGAAGTAGAACCGGTAAGGATAAAGTTACCACTGATCACCAGCGGTGTTGCGCCAAACGGTACTACGGCCGAGGTAGAGGTCAGGATAGTTACAGGTCCCGAAGTGCTTACAGTCCAACCCGGAGTCAATCCCGCATTGGAGATGCTGAAGCCTGCAGGGAGCAGGAATCCTGCCGAGATACTGCCGCTGCTGTTCACCTGTCCGATATTGAACAACCTCAACTGGAAGGGCAAGGCGGTAGTACCGGCAAGAGAATAGTTGTTGTTGGCCATGCTGGCAACAGGAACAATATCAGGAGCGCTGCAATTGTTGATCACGAAAGTTTGTGTTTTTACACAACCCAGGGCATCGGTAACCTGTATGGTATAGGAACCGGGAGCCAGACCGGCAAAGGTATATCCGGGATCGGGAGCAGGCAGGACGGTTTGCTGCGCGATAGTTGTAGTAGCACCTACGAATATCTTCACGTTATACGAAGGGCTTCCGCCTTGTACCGAGAAGGTAACGGAACCCAGTGCCACACCGCAGGCAGTATCGGTACCGGTTACGTTCAATACTACGGGGGTCGGTGGTTCGTTGATCGTGAATGTCACACTATCTGCGCAACCATTGCTGGCAATTACCAGGAGATAGTCGCCGGCATAAAGGTTGGTAGTAGTTAAAGCAAGCGCTTGGTTACCGCTGGTCGAGTTCAGGATATTGACATTGTTGCGGAACAGCTTCGTATTGATAGAAGTGCCCTGGGCTATGTAGTGGTAGTACAATACACCTGAATTGTCTCCGTTACATACTGTTACATGTTTCACCGAGTCGATAAAGATATCGGGGCGGTCGGTGATGGTTACATTAAAGCTGTAAGAAGAGTCGCAGGACGAAGTAGCCGTATTGTTCACTTTAATCGTGTACGCACCGGCAAGGTTAGGTTGGCTTACCAGGGTGATTACAGACGATTCAACACTGGCAGAAATACCGCTGGCAATAACTGTTGTACCGTGCAGGAACTGGTAAGGGATACCTGCAGGCATACCGCTGATGGTATAGTGTGTTTGCTCTTCCTGACAGAAGTTGTGCGTAGAACCGGGAGTAATGGTTACGCTGTTCACTTTCAGCACAGGTTTAGGCATTTCGGTGATCTGTACCTGGAAGGAACGGTAAGAGGGACAGGCACCAGGGCTGGACACAACAGTCAGCAGGTAATGGTGTACCCCTACCGCCAAAGCATTGAAGGTATTTGTAGTTCCGCCGGGGGTTACAGCAAGCGGGCTGCCGGAAGAGCCGAAGTTCTGGGCAGTGCCAGGTCCTGAAATGCGGGTCAGCCAATAGGTCTGGCCTGCGGCGCCCGAGATGGAAACAGATTTATAGTAACCTTCGCAGAATTTAACCGGGTTGGCGCCGGATGCATTGGCTCCGCTGAATGGCGCAGTGATATCGGCGCCCGGAGTCGATACGGTATTGGTTTCAATAAAGGTGTATACCGGCGCTGCATTGGCTTTTACCCAGAAAGAACGGATCGAATCACACACCACACCGGACATCATACCGTTGTTGGAATTCTTAACGATCACGGTGTACAGTCCTGAAGAACCGGCGGTAACAGGCATCTGGATAGTGCTGTTCACACCGGCGGCAGTCAGGCTACCGGAATGAACCAGTGTGCCGCTTACGCCGCCTTTACGTAATTCAAAGAAGATCGTATTCAATGTACCGCCGTTGGAACATACGTCGTCGAAGCCAGGGATATTGGCAGCAGCGTCCCAGTTAAAGAAGTACTTGATGTCGGACGAACCAGCATTGTAGCAAACGTTGATGGTATCGGTAGGCGGATTAACAATAGCACCGGTAGCGCCGAAAGAAGCCATGCTGGTTGTATTGTTGTTGTAAGCATAGCCTACACGGATGCTTGGCTTCTGGTTGATCTTGGCTTTAAAGTTAAAGGTATTGCCGCACCAGGTATTCGGATTTTTCACCTCTATGTTGTAGAACATACGGGTAGGCGAAGAGCAATACTGATCAAAGTTGGAACTCCAGTTATTACCAAAAATACCATTGGCCGTATTCCATACGTATTCACCGTTGGCAGCAATCACACCGGTTTGCAACTGGGTAAAAGAGCCAAGGCTGGTACCTTTGTTGTAATGGATCTCAACAGTATAGCCAGGAGTACCGGTAATGCGGATTACGGGGTTGGAGTGTTCGCACATTTCCACAGTGCTCTCGGCTGTAACCAACTGGTTGTTGTAGTAAACATTGCCGGCAAGTGCGGGCAACGGATTTACTTGCACATAGAAGTTGATGGTCGAATCGCAACCGGAAGACAGCAGCGGGTTGCCGCTTACAGTAATGGTAGCGTTATAGGTAGTCGTACTCATTACACTGGGCGCCGATTGTGTGCTGGTATAAGCACCGCCGCCAGGTATAGAACCGGAAGCATTGAACAGGGAAGTACCGGTAATGCTGAAGGTAGAGCCTCCTGTAGAAACCAGGGAATCTCCTACGCCGGTCTGACCGGAGCACAATTGCACCGTGCTGCCGTTAGTTACCAACTGACCATTTACATAATAAGCGATAGGAGGACGGGCCAGTTCTACCACGGTATACATGAGCGTACGGGAACAACCGTTTGCAGTGTTGTTTACGGTAACGGCATAAGTACCGGCGGGGGAGAAATTGATATTGCCCACCAGGCCTGTACCATTGCCCAATACGGTACCGCTGCTTCCAAACGGTGCATTGTTTCTTTGTACACTATAAGTGAAACCAGGTGTAGTATTGGTGATCCTGAAAATAATAACACCGCTTGCAGGCTGCATACAAATGGTATCGGAACCACCTGCCGCCAGCATAACGCCATTCATTTCAAAATTGAAATTAGGCCTTGGCTTAACGGTTTTGGTTACCTGGCCATTGAGCGTAACCACACAACCGGGTGCTGTATTGTACTTGATAGAATCCAAGCGGTAAGTATAGTCTGTACCCAGGACAGATGGATTGATACCGGACACACTGATGGTCTGACTGGTGCTGCCGATACCAAAGTTCAGCGATGGTTGTGCCACAAAAGCGCCGGTATTCACGCGACGGCTGTAATATACCGTGCGGGCATAGCTGGTACCCGTATTGGCAGTCACGGTAATGTTGCTGAAATTGTCGCCTTCGCACACGGCTTCGCTGGATGCTATAGAAGCAGAAAGAGCTGGCCGCACCACCAAGGTGCTGCTCTGCCCGGTAATGTTTTGGGTACAACCTGTAGAACCGGTTGTATTTTCAACAGAATTCAGGGTAACGATGGTATTGGATGTAATGCCATTTACGGTAATAGTAGCCAGACCATTGGGCTGGATATTCACGGTATTGGAATAGGGAGTGCCGGGAGCACCGCCTGTAACCGTATAGGTAACTATAGCAAGCGGCGTACCGGAGATATTCCAGATACCGTTGCCGCCACCGGAACAAAACTCGCCGTTATTACTTACGATAGAAGCTGTAGGCTGGCTTACGGTAACCGCTGCACTGCCATTCATCACTACAGGTCCGCATACCAAAGTGCTCGATTCGGCTTTAACGGTATAGGTTCCTGCAGCACTTGCGGTAAAAGTAAGTGCTGCGCCATTACCGGCCTGGATCTGTGCCGGCGATACGGGAGAAGCGCCGTTATACAATTGATAGTTGACGCCCATTTCACTTCCGCTCAGCATTACAGGTACGGTGCCATTGGGCGGATTGGCGCAGATATTGCCGCCGCCGGAAACAGAGAACAGCGCGGGGTTAGCCTTCACAATGGCCGAGCCGGTCATATTGGTCTGGCAGGAACCGGTAGAACCTACTACGGTATAAGTACCGGGCAACATACCCGCCCAACTGATCGCTGAGCCTGAGCCTGGCATAGGAGCGCCTACAGCAGCAGGCGAAGGCGCTGCCAAAGTACTTACATACAGTTGATAGTTGACACCCATCTGGCTGTTGGCCAGGCTGATGCTGCTCGAACCGCAAGCGGCAGGCGTAGGGTTACTTACGGCAAAAGCACTTGGTGCTACACAGGAGAGCGTACCTTGAATCGCTACGTTATCCAGGGTTACCACCTCCGAAGCGGGTTTTGTACCCGTGAAGGTTATGGTTTGCGCACCCGTCAGGTTAGACACGGTAGCAACACCTCCGGGGTCAACGCAGAGGAGGAGGCCGGGTGTTGCCGGTGTACCATAATTGGTAGCACCTATTTTCACCTGGGTTGTACTGTAACCGGAATTAGAAGATCTCCTCATGTCGGCCGAAATGCTCGTGATCTGCATCTGGTAACCGGGAGCCACGTTTAAAGTAATGGAAAAAGTGTAGCTCGTACCTGAGGTGGGCGTTACAAGGCCATTAAGGCCGCAACCGCTTAGCCCGGAAGTACCGCCGCTCCATGCCGACGTCGACACGTTGGAGGCAACGATCGAAGACCCGTCAAAGTCGTTGGTGTACACTTGTGCTTTAACAGTGCTGAATGCCGCAACGGCAAGCACGAGCAAAGCCATCTTTCTGATCGGGGAAATACTTCCTCTTTGGCCGGTTAACCGGCGAATCGCTTTATCAGCGATGGCAGACAATCTGCCCACGAAGGAGGTAGACACCCCCGGATCGTGAACTGTCCGCTGCATGGGGGAGGTATCCCCCGGCGAGTTTAGCTTAATCATAGGTAATTGTTTAATTGGGGTTTAAGAAAAATTTGAAGCTAAAATGTATTGCAGGTCATTTTTTATTGGGCACAAGATGATCCCGCCGGCCCTGGCCATTATTTTATTTTTAATGGCCAGGACCGGATCATACTTCAGGAAAGGGAGGCTGTATGGGAAATGCCCCTTTCCCGGGTAATTTCAGATGCTATGATCTGAGCGCGTAAAAGAGAGGGTAACTGTTCATAGGCGTAGAGGGTTTATGGGGGTTATCGGAGTTATCGGGCCATTTCAGCTTTTCGGGCGCTTCATTCAAATGTGAACATGAAGCAAATGAAAAGAAAAAATATTTAACACAAAAGTAGCCCATATACGATAAAAAAAAAGGACTTATCAAGGTAGGTTACACAATCAAATTATGTAAATATAAATAAGCCAGATACTTTACTCGAAATATCTATTTTTAAATGTTAAAATAATATAACATAATTAAAGTAACACTTTCAAATGTTTTCATTAAAACAATAAAAATACAAAAGCATAATTAACTGTATTTAAGCTATTTGAACAAATACACATTGCAAATAAAAATAATAGAATCAGGCTCTTGATTCAAAATTGGTAAAATGATAGCCCTATAGCTATACAACTTATACTTTTACCAGCACGAAAAGGGGTGTTTTTCCCCTAAAAAAATAGACATTTATATTTTTACAATTCCTAACTTTATCCTGTGAAAACAAGAAGGCCCCAATAGTTAATTTTAACATAACCAGTTAACCTACCCCATTTAATCACCTTGAACCCCCTATTGTTTTATGGAATTAACTGCTATCCGATGTAACATTAAAAAGCTAAGAAAATTAGCGGGTATCACCCAAAAGGAAATGGCTGCGAAACTCTTTATAGAAGAGCGTACCTACTCCAAAATTGAAAGAGGAGAACAGAAATCTATGGACATCAGGTTTGTGGCTTCTATAGCCGACATCCTTCACACCAAAGTCTGTACTTTACTGCAGGATCCCCTACAACCAACCACCGAACAAGCGCCCGCCCTGGTTGCTGATGCAACGGAAACAGCACAAGAACATGCCTGCGGCATTAATGTCCCGAAAACCAAGCAATGGGATATCGCCCTGGAGATCAGGATGCTTAAAGAAGAGATCAGGGAACTGGTTTCCTTCCATAAAGAAACCCTGAAACTCCTGAAAAACGATACCTGATCTTTATCTTTTGGGGATATGAAAAAAGGTTGCAGCAGCAACCTTTTTTCATATCCGTTCCACTAGCTTTGCTTCCCGGCAGCACCGCCACAAGCGGTACTATCTATATACCAGAAAGGCCCGCTCTTGATAGCGGGCCTTTCTCTCTGTAGCAGCACAGTATAAGTGGCTTACTCTGCCTTTACAAACTTACCGTTGAAGATAATTTTGTTTCCTTTCACTACTTGTAAATTATAAGTGCCCGAAGCCAGTTGGCTTGTTTTTAACTGGTGGGTTTCTTTATCGGAAGGTTCGTCGATTACCAATTGACCCAGGGCGCTGAACACCTTGATCACATTGTCTCCCTTCAGACCTCTTACATTGATGGCTTCAATAACAGGATTAGGGAACAGATCGATATTTGTCGTTTCGCAATCAACAGCAACTTCCACTACTTTCGTTACCTGCGCTTTGCCGTCGGCATCAACCTGGGCAATACGGTAGTAGTTTTTGCCTTTGTAAGGCTGGGCATCTACAAAGTGATAGTTCCGAACTTCGGCGCCGTTGCCTTGCGATTTCAGGCGGGCGATAGATTCAAATTTAGCACCGTCGATACTGCGTTCCAGGTTAAAATAATCGTTGTTGATCTCGTTAACAGTAACCCAGCTCAGCTCCGTAGTACATCCTTTTGCATCGGCATTGAAGGTTTCGAATGTTACCGGCAAAGGCACATTCTGAACACTTACGACACCAGTAGGCGTATTGTTTCCCGGATTAGGGTCAGTGTACAATGGAATAACCTGTACTATTTGTCCCTGGTAGGTTTGATTCGTAACTACTCCCGTTGTTTTAAAAGGTACGGAAAAGGAAACGATACTGCCCGGCGGGAAGCCACTGATCGGCGCAGTGGGCGTAAGCGTAACAGAGGTCAGGCTGGTCCTGGTATAAGACCATCCGGCAGGAATACCGGGATAAGCGAGGTCAAACTCAAAACCGGCGGGCAATGCCAATGAAATATAAAGTACGCCTGCAGGCAATGTTACCCCAGGAGCGTTACTAAAAGTCACATTATAAGAGCCCATGACCACAAATCCCGGATAGGTACCCAAATTGGGAGCACCGGTAAGCAGCAAATCGGCCGTTGTTTGTGCCAACCCGGTTCCAGACAGGGACAATAACAGGGCCGAGGCGCCTATTATTTTGCTGAATAGTGATTTCATAAGTATTAGATTGAAGGATGTAAAAGGTTTCTCCGTTTTTGGAAACTTACTTTAAGCGGCGGCAGACAGGTTGTCCACCGCCGTTAAAGGTTATTTAATTTGTCTTGTTCAAAATAAAGCTGGCCGAGTTATTGGCAGGAGTCGTATCACCTCCGGAACCAGGCGCCAGTATTGCCTGTACACTATAAGTACCGTTAGGCACAGTAGCATCAAGCGTAATGGTACCTTGTATCGGGGCAAATCCGAAATTACCATTGATCACAATGGAAGACTCCAGGATGTAGTAAGTCGGACCTTCTGTCACAGACCAGTCAGCAGTATTAAACGTCAGCGAAGATCCTGCGCTACCAGTAGGTTTCAATACATACAAGGTAATCGGACCAGATGACGGTACATTACTGATGTTATACAGGTTCAGTGTATAAGGACGTGTCGTGTTGGTTGCTGTAAATGATGGAACCGGTACACTCAATGTAGGTGCAAGGTTGGCAGCAGGTACAGAAGTCACAACAGTAATGGTATCCTTATTGTCGGCAGCAAGTGCACCAGTACAACCGTTGGCATCAGTAACACTAAGCAGGGTGTACACATATTCTCCCAGTACTGCATTCGATTGCGGCACGGTAGTCACTGTGTTGGTACCTGTAGTGCTGATTGTTTGCGGAGCGCCATTATTTACAGTATAGGTAAAGGTATAAGGTGCTCTTCCACCACTGACAGCAAAGGTGATATTGGATGTAGTATTCACGTTCTGCGCAACAGTTGAAGTACCGTTGATATAACCCACCAGTGTATTCACTACCTCTACATTATAAGTACAGGTTTGTGTGTTACCGGCAGCATCCGTAGCAGTATAAGTTACGGTAGTAGTACCCAGTTCGAATGTATGTGTACCCAGGTAGTTGATACCGGTAGCAGCAGAACTTGCGGTAGTAGCGCCGGACAAAGTCCAGGTCAGCGAGCTCATATTGCAATTATCGGTTACAGCTGGGTTAGCGGTCACTACCGATGCTTTACAACCTGCCATATTGGTTGCTACGCTGTTAAGGGCAGCAGGGCAGGAAGAAAATACAGGAGCAGTGTTATCGCTTACCACCACATCGAAAGAACAAGCGCTGCTTACATTACCTGCAGCATCCGTAGCGGTATAAGTTACGGTAGTAGTACCTACAGGGAATACATCGCCCGGGTGATGGCTCTTAGTCCATACCAGGTTAGCGCCTGTAGTACAATTGTCCGTAGCAGTAGGCTCGGTCCAGGTAGCGACAGCGTTACAACCTGTGGCACCAGCTCCTGTATTCACATGAACCGTTGCAGGGCAACCGGCCAGTACAGGTGCAGTGTTATCGGTAACTACCACGTTGAAGAAGCATGTAGCACTTACATTACCGGCCGCATCGGTTGCGGTATAAGTAACGCTGGTGATACCTACAGGGAATACAGATCCCGGAGTATGGCTCTTAGTCCATACCAGGTTACCTGATGCAGTGCAATTATCCAGGGCAGTAGGCTCGGTCCAGGTAGCCACAGCGCCACAAGGAGCGGTGTTGGTATCTGTATTAACGAGCACTGTAGCAGGACAACCGGACAGTACAGGTACTGTATTATCGATCACAGTTACATCAAAGGAGCAAGTGGCACTTACATTACCGGCCACATCGATTGCGGTGTAGGTAACGGTAGTAGTACCTGCAGGGAACGTAGATCCCGGAGTATGGCTCTTAGTCCATACCAGGTTGCCGCTTGGCGTACAGTTATCGGTAGCGGTAGGCTCGGTCCAGGTAGCAACGGCATCACAGCTGGTAGCCAGAGCACCAGTGGTCACGGTCACATTTGCAGGACAACCGGCCAGTACAGGAACGGTATTATCGGTCACCACCACATCGAAGCTGCAAGCCTGGCTTACATTACCTTTTGCATCGGCAGCCGTGTACGTAACAGTTGTAGTTCCTACAGGGAATACATCGCCGGGATGATGGCTCTTAGTCCATACCAGGCTTCCGGAAGTAGTACAGTTGTCGGTAGCAGTAGGCTCGATCCAGGTAGCAACAGCATCACAGCTCGTAGCGCCTGCACCGGTATTTACATGTACTGTACCCGGGCAACCTGCGATTACAGGAGCCTGAGCATCCACAACCGTTACCGTGAAGGAGCGTACAGAATCATTACCTGCAAAGTCGGTAGCGGTATAAGTAACCGTAGTAGAACCTACAGGGAATACAGAACCAGGTGCGTGTGTAGAAGTCAGGTTGGCTGCGCCCAGGATAGTGCAGTTATCGATAGCTGCAGGAGCAGGCCAGCTTACTTTCTTGCCACAACTGTCGGGACCGTTGTTGACAACGATATCGGCAGGGAAGTTGATGATACCAGGTTTGGTATTATCTACGAAGTTCACCTGGAAAGTACAATGAGAAGCATTACCATGAATATCCGTAACGGTAAGTGTTACCGGAACATTCTGAACAAAGGCAGCAATGATCGTACCCTGAACCGGACTTTGGGTTACAGTGGCAATACCACAGGCATCTGTTGCAGTTACCCTGTGTGTCATATCAGGTATTTCAGTAGTACACAGAGGGCCTTTCACCAATGTAGTATCAGACCAGCAATTTACTACCGGAGCAGTTACATCTTTAATGGTAACGGTAGCGGTACAAGTAGCACTGTTACCCGATGCATCCGTAGCAGTCAGTACAACTGCATTAGGTCCTACATTAGAACAATCGAAAGTCAATTTGCTTGCAGATAAAGTAATAGCGGAGCAATGGTCATTGCTGCCGTTATTGATCATAGCAGGCGTGATGGTAGCAGTACCGGAAGCGTTCAGATCAACAGTAATGTTTTTGCAGATCGCTGTAGGCGCTGTACTATCTACCAGGCTCAGCGTAAAGCTGTCCACGCTGATATTACCGGCAACATCCGTTGCTTTCACTTTAATGGTCCTGGTACCGCCATACCCGATCACTAAAGAACCAGGCTGGTTAGGAGCCAATTGCTCCAGGGTTACGGTACCACCGCAATTTTCATTTACACCAAACAGGCCTCTGTAGTCAGGCATATTCACCTGGCAATTCACGCCGGCGCCTACATTCAGCGCACGTGCAGCAGGAGCAGTAAGCACTGGCGCCTGTGTATCGTGAATGGTTACGGTGAAAGAGCAGGAAGAGCTGTTACCTGCCGCATCGGTTACGGTAAAGGTATTGGTAGTAACACCCAGCGGGAATACAGAACCGCTTGGCAGACCTGCAGTTTGCGCTGTAGTGGAGCCAGTACAGTTATCATTTCCGACAGGAGCAGTATAAGTAACTACGGCACCACATACACCGGCATCGTTGTTGCGTACGATATTGGCGCCGCAAGCGATGGTCGGGAATACGTTATCGGTTACCGTTACATTATAAGTACAAGTAGCCTGGTTGCCGGAGGCATCGGTTACTTTGTAAGTCACACTGGTAACACCTACGTTAAACTGGTGTGTACCGATATTGCCTGTACCGGAACCCAGCGTAGCGCCGGTCATGGTCCAGGTCAATGGTGTTGCACCTAATGTGCAGTTGTCGGTATAAGCAGGATTAACAGTGATCACATCGTTACCACAACTATTGGTAGCAGAGAAAGCACTGATATTAACAGGGCATGAAGTAAATACCGGCTGTTCCATATCATTGACAGTTACCGTAAAGGTGCTGTCTTTGCTTCCGCATACATTGGTTGCAGTAAGCTTAACCTGGGTAACACCTTTGTTGAAAGTGCTTCCGCTGCCATTACCACTTCCGCTACCGGTAGTAGCGCCGGTAAAGGCATAGGTCATTGTGGGCGCAGGTGTTCCGCTAGCAGTCGCAGTTCCGTAAGTTACCACCGCATGGCAAGTGCCGGCAGCCGTATTGGCTGTAGCATTAGCCGGTACCAGTGTAAACTCAGGAGCTACATTGATCATCATAGTGTACTGGGAAGATGTAGTACAACCCAATGCGCTGGTTACGGTCAGCAGGTAGGTACCAGCATCGGAAGTTCCGGCAGTAAAGGTATAAGCAGGATCGTTCACGTTACCGGCAGCAATCTGGTTGCCGTTCAGTTTCAAAGTATAAGTAGCAGCAGCATCGCCTGTAAGCTCCAGGGTAACCGGTGTACCTTTACAATGAGTAGAAGTACCGTTATCAGGCAGTACATTGTTGTTTACATGGAAAGTATAGTGTGGCAAAGGATTAATTACCAGATGATAATTCCTTGAGGCCATACAACCTGTAGCAATGTTGGTTAAAGCAACGGTATAAGTACCGGAGTCAGCCAATGTAGCAGCAGCGATGGTAAAGGCAGGGCCGCTTACCAGGCCTGATGCCAGTGTGTTGCCGCCTTTGCTGATTACGAAAGAATGCCCGATATCACCTGTTACAGCAAAGTGGATCGCTTCGCCTTCGCAATGTGTTGCTGTTTGTCCTGCAGCCAATGCTACGCCATTCACTACGAAAGTATCGGCAGGCTTAGGATTAACATAGATGTGATATGTTTTGGAAGCAGTACAGTTCGTTACGTTATTGGTTACGGTCAATACATAAGTACCGGCAGTAGTATTGCTTGGCGTACCACCGGAGATAAAGGTATTGGAGAAACCGCCGTTGGCATCGATCGTTCCTGTAGCATAAGCATTACCGTTGAAGGTCATGTTGAAGGTATGACCCGGAGTAGCTCCACTGATCGCAAAAGTAGTGCTGGTAGCCTGGCAGATCGTATCTGTCTCTTTATCGGCCATAGCAGATCCGTTTACGCTGAAAGTAAATGCAGGAGAAGGATTAACCGTTACTATAAAAGTATCCGGAGTACCTACACAGCCATTAGCAGTAGGTGTAACCACCACATGGGCAACCACAGCCGCAGCACCGCTATTGATACCATTGAAGGAAGCAATATTACCGGTTCCGCTGGCAGCAAGACCAATGGAAGTGTTATCATTAGTCCAGTTAAAAGTAGTACCACCTACAGCACCTATAAAGGCCACAGGAGCGGTAGTAGAACCGTTACAAACCACCTGGTCGGCAGAGGCCACTACTGTTGGCGTAGGTTTAACCGTAATCACAAACGTATCGGCAGCACCGGTACAGCCATTGGCTACAGGTACGATACGGATATGAGCAACAGCATTAACCGCACCGGTATTGATACCATTGAAGGCCGCAATATTGCCGGTTCCGCTGGCAGCAAGACCTATGGAAGCGTTGTCGTTAGTCCAGTTGAAAGTAGTTCCGCTTACAGCACCGCTAAAGTTTACAGGGGCTACAGCAGCACCGTTACAAACGATCTGGTCGGCAGGGTCAGCTACAGTTGGTGTAGGATTAACAGTAATTGTAAACGTATCGGCAGCACCGGTACAACCGTTAGCTACAGGTACGATACGGATATGAGCTACTGCAGCAACAGTACCGTTATTGATACCGCTGAAGGAAGCCATATTGCCGGTTCCGCTGGCAGCAAGACCAATGGAAGTGTTATCATTAGTCCAGTTAAAAGTAGTACCGCCTACAGCGCCGATAAAGGCTACAGGAGCAGTAGGAGCACCATTACAAACCACTTGATCGGCCGGGTCAACTACAGTTGGTGTAGGTTTAACCGTAATCACAAACGTATCGGCAGCACCGGTACAACCGTTAGCTGTAGGTACGATACGGATACGGGCTACCGCGTTGGCAGTACCGTTGTTGATACCATTGAAGGCAGCAATATTGCCGGTTCCGCTGGCAGCAAGACCGATAGAAGTGTTATCGTTAGTCCAGTCGAAAGTAGTTCCGCTTACCGCGCCGCTGAAGTTTACAGGGGCTACAGCAGCACCGTTACAAACGATCTGGTCGGCTGGGTCAACTACAGTAGGTGTAGGCTTAACAGTGATCGTAAACGTATCGGCAGCACCGGTACAACCGTTAGCCACAGGTACGATACGAATATTGGCTACCGCATTAACAGTACCGTTATTGATACCATTGAAGGCAGCAATATTGCCGGTTCCGCTGGCAGCAAGACCAATGGAAGTGTTATCATTAGTCCAGTTGAAAGTAGTTCCGCTTACCGCACCGCTAAAGTTTACGGCAGCAGTAGCAGCACCATTACAAACCATTTGGTCGGCAGGGTCAACTACAGTAGGCGTAGGTTTAACAATGATAGCAAAGGTATCGGCAGCACCGGTACAACCGTTAGCTGTAGGCACGATACGGATATTGGCTACCGCGTTAACAGCACCGTTGTTGATACCGTTGAAAGGCGCAATATTGCCGGTTCCGCTGGCAGCAAGACCGATAGCAGTGTTATCGTTAGTCCAGTTAAATACTGTTCCGCTTACCGGACCGCTGAAGGATACCGGGGCAGTAGGCAAACCGTTACATACTTGCTGATCGGCAGTAGCCACCACAGCAGGGATCGGGTTAACCCTTACAGTCACTGTTTTTGCAACACCCACACAACCTTGTGAGCCGGGGCTTACAGGAGTGAAAGTGTACACAACATCGATAGGAGCATTGGTAGCATTGGTCAACGTCTCCGTGAAGGTTCCATTGGCAATATAAGTCAACCCGGAAACAGAGGTAGTAGCCGTATGGCCTGCACCATTATAAGTCGCAGTCCTGTTATAGCTTCCGCCTACAGAGTTAGGGTTTGTTACGCTTACAGAAACACCGCTTCCGCTACAGATAGCAGTAGCGCTGTTCAGGGCAGCATCGATATCAGCTACCGGCTGGACGGTAACCAGGGTCTGACCACCCATAGCCTGGGCAGTTGCAGTACAGGTTGCCGGTGTAGGCTGTGTGCTGGTGTTAGGATGGAATACCAGGGAGGCCAATACAAAAGATTCTGTTGTATTGTTGATGCCGTTATTGGTAAAGCTGTAAGAAGGACTGATAATACCTGCGGCTGGTGGCAAACCGGAGAAGGATTTACCATTGGTAAAGGTACCGCTGAACGTACCACCCGAAGTTGGGTTTACGCTGATATTGATATTAGAGTTCTGACCGCTGCACACATTGGCATTACTGGAGGCAGTAATAGTACCCTGTACCGAACCAAGCGAAGTGATCACCACAGTATCGGCCGAAGTAGCGCAAGGCGCATTGGTCAAAGTCCATTTCAAAGTATAAGTTCCGGGAGCAATAGCTGGCGTAAAGATCGTGTTCGGATCAGTAAGGCTGGCAAACTGACCGATAGCAGTGCTTGTACCGCTGATGATGCTCCAGGTACCAGCCTGAGGCGCAACAGCAGCATTAGCTTGCAGCGCATCACCCGTACCACAGATAATTTTATCCGGACCGGCATTAGCAACCGGAGGCGCATTTACGGTAACATCTACAGTAAATGGCGTACCGGTACAATTGGCAAAAGAAGGCGTAACCGTATACCTTACCACGCCAGATCCGGTACCGGTATTGGTCAGGGCCTGGGCGATAGTAGTACCGCAACTGCTGGTACAATTACTGAAACCAGTTACACTACCGGATTGCAGGGCAGCAGTCCAGGTAAAGGTAGTATTAGTCACTGTAGAGTTTAAAGCTACATTGCTGGTAACACCGCTACAGATGGTTTGTGCAGACGCAGAACCAAAAGGTACCGGGTTAACCGTTACATCTACCGTAAAGGGTGTACCAGGACAACCTAAATCGGAAGTTGGCGTAACTGTGTAACGTACTACTGCAGGCAAAGCCGAGTTATTGGTCAAAGTCTGGGCAATAGTAGTACCGCAGGCTGTAGTACAATTACTGAATCCGGTTGCTGTACCCGATTGCACAACAGCGGTCCAGGTAAAGGTAGTGTTAGGAAGCGTAGACGACAAAGCTATATTGGTAGCACTGCCGGAACATACTGCTTGCGCACTGGCCGAGCCAACCGGTACGGGATTGATCGTAACGGTAGAAGAGCCGGTCAGAAGACGGGTACAATTGTTGGCTGGGTTCACCACAGATACCAGGTTCAGCACCTGGTTTGCTGTAGCGCCGTTAACGGTTACTGTGGCAGTACCCGAAGTAAGGGTAGTTGATGAGAGTGTTCCGTTAAGGGTATAATTCACAGTGTAGCCGGCAGGACCGGTAATGGTAAATACAGCATTATTGCCGGCACAGATATTACCGCCATTAGTCAGCGCTACTGCCGTAGGCACAGCTACCGTAATGGTAAAGTTCTGCTCTACCAATGTGCTGGAGTGGTGATAGATATCGGCTGCAACCAGTTCGATATTATAAGTACCCACATCATTACTGGTGGGTGTACCGCTTAAGGTAGCTGTTCCGTTGGCATTGTTCACCAATGTCAACCAGGAAGGCAAAATACTGTGCGACTCAAACTCCAGTTCATCACCGTAAGGGATATCCACATCCGTACCGGTAATGGTATAGCTATACGTCTGGCAAGCCGTAGCTGCAGTTACAGGAGTAGAAGTAAACTGGGGTTTGGTGTTTACAACAACATGATAGGTCCTTGTAGCCGTCTGGTTATTCTGATCATTAGCTACGAAGGTAAAAGTATTATCACCCCATTGACCCAATACCGGCGTCCAGGCAACATCTACCTGGGCAGTAGCGCTCAGCGCAGTAGGTAATGAGGGTGTAAGTACCGCGCCGGCGGGAACAGTAGCAGAAAGTATCTGCGTAGTAACGCTGGGGTCGGGGTTGTTTGCTTTAATAACATCGCTCATCGCAGTACCTGTAAGCAGGAACCTGTCGGGAGTGGCAGGCGGCGTAGGCGCAATGAACTGTGGACCTGTGGTAACATGAATGGTAACCGTAGTGCTGGTTTGCACACCGATATCGTCGGTAGCCACAAAAGTCAGGATATATGTTCCGAGCTGGGCCAGTGTTGGCGTCCAGCTAAAGTTGGTGCTGGGTGCCGCCGATGGCGTAGTGGAAGGAGAAAAAGTAGCACCTGAAGGCAGACCTGCACCATTCAGCAATACCGTACCGTTTACATCGGGATCGGTTGCAGCAACAGTGAAATTGAGATTATCTCCGGGATGCAAATTGAAAACCGCATTATTCAGGGGCGTCACAGCATAGTTGAAAACAGGAGGATTCGAAACACCCACTATTTTCATCAGGAAGTCGACAACAGATTTAGAACCTGTCGGGTCAGTAATGGTAAAAGCAGCGCTCCATAAAGTACCGACAGCTTTACCTACCGTATTAAAAGTGGCGATACCGGTATTGGCATCAATACTGAGACCAGGAGCCTGAGTACCACCGCCAAAATCGCCGGAAGCAGACAGGGCATAGGTTAAGGCACCACCATCGGGATCGGCAGCAGGCACCGGGAATGTAGCCGCAGCCTGGCCTGTTGATACACTGACTACCGGAGGCAAGGTAGAAACAGCAGAACCCAGGTTGGAGGTACCCAGGTTCACTGTGGTTAACTGACTGAAGCTGCCTCCGCCATTGTTCTGTAAATTAGTTAAACGGCAGCAGCTGTTATAGTTTACCGTAAAATTATCATTACCGGCAGCATAAGTATGCGTGGTGGTAAAGGTACCAATGAAATAATCTTCCGCAGGGTTCACCGAGTTGATCGTAAGCGTGATCGGGGCAGTGGTGCCATCACCGAAAGCCAGGGAGAGATTGTCGGAAACATTAGTGCCTACACCGGCGCCTGGCCAGTTAGACAACCGGTACGATTGGGTCAACGTAAAAGTAACCGTACGGGAACTGGCACTGGGGCGGCTCCACGTAATGTTACCATAACGGAAGTGGGAAGCGTTCGCCTCCGTGGCCGAGCCTATGGAAAGCATTGCCACCATAGCAATCATTCCGATGGCCCTCATACGGGACGCGGATAACCTTTCCTCATGTGCGCGAAAGACTCCTTTCATCGCATTCGTGACAAAAGCCACGAGAAAAAACAGCAAGCGCTGGACCGGCTTTATCCGGAAGCAGGCATGCCCGAGTTTTTGGAAAATTTGAATCATAAACGGGGGGGTTGATTAAAAAATACTGATGGTCTAGGGTATTGGGTCAGATCCAGGGTTATATCATGATGATAGCAGTTGAGTCATATTCAGGTCCACGTCGCGGGTAAAGCACAGTAAATTGTCCGTAAATCAAATATTGCCGTGCAGGAAACCCCTAAAAGTTTCTCGCAGCAGCAGTACCGGGAACGTTTAAAAAAACCATGAATCATGCAACACTTTCTTGCTGTTATTACCTGGGCAACAACAGCAACTATACCAGATCAAACCCTTTGTGAGCGGACTTAACAGCAGGCTTGAAAGTGTTAAAATAATTTTAGGTTTTAGTTAAATTTTCACCCGCAAAAGTATTTATTTGCCTTGCAGAAAAGGGGACGCATTTAGGTAGGTTAAGGGACTAAAAAAGTAGTATAAAATAAATCGTTATTTAAAACGACAATTATAACGGGGTAAAGTGGCTAGTGTTTTTACGATAAAATGACTATCAGAAATATTTTTTAAAGCATGATGATTAGGTAAAATAAAGTACAAACTCTATTAAAATAACTCAAAATTAATTGACAATCAGTAAAATAAAATATAAAAAGAAATACCAAAAAATAGAATAAGAAAATCAATTATAAATATTAAATAATAGTAATAAATCAGGGTTAACCCTGATTTAAGGAAATGAAGAAAAAAGTTTTGCATTATAATTTAGGAAATGTTTTTAACTTGCATCACCCAAACCAAGGTATGACCACCAGATTTAACCGTTAAAAATTGCTTCTTAGAACAGGCAATTTGTTAAAATAAATTCCGGGGAAGCCAACCAATGAACCTAACCTATATCCGTTCTAACATCAAACGATTGCGTCGTTTTAAAGGCATTACACAAAGGGAAATGGCTTTAAGACTTTTCATGGACGAACGTACCTATGCCAAAATGGAAAGAGGGGTCAACAAATCAATGGACGTACGTCTGCTTTCCTCTATAGCCGATATCCTCAATACCGACATTGTTGCCCTTTTACAAAATCCTGCTGCCATCGATCATAAACCGGCAACAGAAAACAAAATTCCTGCAGCCGGCAGCAGCGGCAAAACCGGGACAACACCCACCAGGGAAATAGAAGGTCACCAGGATCTTTTACAGGAGATCCGATCCTTGAAAGAGGAAGTACAGGAACTGATCGCCTTCCAAAAAAAGGCGATGCAATTACTGGCCCTGGCTTCCGTCTGATACAGCTTTTGAACGATAGGACCTTCGATAAATCCCCTACCATCCGGATAACATAGTCCTGGAAAATACCTTATTCCCTTTCAAGGCATAGCCTGCCCTCAAATGGTCCCTTCCTATTCGCTTTGTTCCGAAGCACAACAAACCATTTATACATTTTCCAGCCCGGGAAGTAAGGGCCCGATCAGCTCCCTCCAACTAAAACAGGCCGTACTCATAGAAGTACCGGAAAAGACGCTGGAGCAATCCCCCGACGGCCAACCGCGCGCTGCACCAATATTGTTCCGGCCTGGCAGCCACCCGCAAGCAGATTATGAAACAAGGACAATGTATTATTGTTATTTTTGCCCCTTTACAAAATACACGATACAGCCATGTTCTTCAAAATGCAGAAAAGCCCTAAAGGGCAATTGGTACAGATCATAGATAATATCATCCAGCTAAAAAATGCCGGTCTTTCCCGGGAAGAGCTGGCTTACGCTGAACAACAAATCAGGAACGAGCAAAAGATTGTTATCCTTAACCGCTTCGATTTCCAGGTGTACCTGGTGTATGCCGCGCCCAAAAAAGAGGTATATCAAAGCAAAGAAGCCTTACGCAAGCTGGGCGCCGAGCTACAGCTCCTGTTGCAAAAAGCAAGGGCCAAAGAAATAACCATTACTAATTATACTGCCGAAACAACGGCGGCCTATCTGCTGGCCGAGGGCCTGGCCCTGGCATCGTACCAATTCCTCAAATACAAATCGGATGCTAAAAAAGCAACGAATACGCTCACAGATATAGGTTTCGAAAAGCAGAGCATCACCCTTAAAGATCTGAAGCAACTGCAAGCGGTATGCGAGGCCGTGTATCATGTACGTACCCTGGTAAACGAACCGCTCAGCTTCCTCACCGCGGAGCAATTGTCCAAAGAAATAACAACCATAGGTAAAGAAGCAGGTTTCAGGGTAAGCGTGCTGGGAAAAGCCAAGATCGAACAATTGAATATGGGCGGTATCCTCGCCGTAAACAGGGGCAGCATATTGCCACCCACCTTTACCATCATGGAGCACCGCCCCACCCGCGTGATCAACAAGAGCCCGATCGTACTGGTAGGTAAAGGTATCGTGTACGATACCGGCGGCTTAAGTCTTAAGCCCACGCCCAACTCCATGGACCGTATGAAGAGCGACATGAGCGGAGCGGCATTGGTAACCGGCGTTATGTATGTGGCCGCCCAACTGGACTTGCCCCTTCATCTTATAGCGCTGGTACCGGCTACGGAAAACAGGCCGGGAGAAAATGCTTATGTACCCGGCGATGTGATCAGCATGTACAGCGGCACCACTGTCGAAGTGCTGAATACGGATGCAGAAGGCCGGCTGGTACTGGGAGATGCGTTGCATTATGCAAAAAAATACCGCCCCGAGCTCGTTATCGATTTCGCAACCCTTACCGGCGCCGCTTCCGTAGCGGTGGGCGACATAGGCGTGGTAACTATGGGTACCGCCGCAGACACCATCAGGCAGAAGCTGCACCAGAGCGGCTTCAACCAGTATGAGCGCCTGGTGGAATATCCGCTCTGGGAAGAATACGGCGACCTGATCAAATCGGATATTGCCGATCTCAAAAACGTGGGCGGCCCCTCGGGAGGCGCGATCACTGCCGGTAAATTCCTCGAACATTTCACCGATTACCCCTGGATGCATTTCGATATAGCAGGGGTATCACATACCTTGTCGCGCAAAGACTACCGCACCGCCGGAGGTACAGCCTACGGATTGCGGATGATCGTGGATTTCCTGCTGAATTACGGCAAATGAGACTAAGAAAGAAAGGTGCGGCAAGTTGCCGCACCTTTCTTTTGCACTACCGGCCTATTTCCCCTTTCCCCCGCCAAAGGGGGGAGGAATAGCGATGAACATTTTATATTTTTGCCAACATGAAAAAACTTTTATTAAGCATATTTGCTATCGCCAGCCTCGGCGCAGTACGCGCAGACGAAGGCATGTGGATACCGATGCTTATCGGTAAAAACTACGATGAAATGCAACGCATGGGCCTGAAGCTAAGTGCCGAGGACCTATATAATGCCAATCATTCCAGCATGAAGGACGCTATCGTACATTTCGGCGGTGGCTGCACCGGCGAGATCATTTCGCCCAATGGCCTGCTGATCACCAACCACCACTGCGGTTATGAAAGCATTGCTACCCTCAGCTCCGTAGAAACCAATTATCTTGAAAACGGTTTCTGGGCCAAAAGCTATAACGAGGAGATCAATGCACCCGGCCTTTCCGTAAAATTCCTGGTAAGGATGGAAGATGTAACCGCCCAGGTACAGAAAGCGGGCGAAGGCATTACCAATGATGAAAAAAAGAAAAAGGCGGTAGATAAGTTTAAAGAAGAGCTGGAAAAGAAAGCCAATGAAGGCGGGAAATACGCTTCTGCCGTAACCGCTTATTTCAACGGCAATCAATACATACTCTTGGTGTACCAGGTATTTACCGACATTAGGATGGTAGCGGCGCCACCTAAATCCCTGGGTAAGTATGGCGGCGATACCGACAACTGGATGTGGCCCCGCCATACCGCCGATTTCTCTGTGTTTAGGGTGTATGCAGATAAAAACAATAACCCTGCCCCTTATTCCAAAACCAATGTACCTTATAAGCCCAAGTGGTTCCTGCCGGTATCTACACAGGGCGTTAAGGAAAATGATTTTGCCATGGTTATGGGTTATCCCGGCCGTACCAACCGTTACGAGACATCATACGGTGTGGATATGTCCATCAACGAAGTAAACCCTTCCATCGTAAAGATACGCGATATGCGCCTGGGCATTATGCGCAACTACATGCGCAAAGATGCCGGTGTGAACCTGAAGCTGGCTGCTTCCTATGCCAGAATCGCCAACTACTGGAAATACTTCATAGGCCAGACCGAGCAGTTGAAAAGACTCCGCATTATAGAAGAAAAACAACAAAAGGAACAGAACTTTACCAATTGGGCCAAAACGGCTGACAAGGACAATGCAGACCTGATGCAGCGCTATGCTTCCCTGTATGCAGAATACCGCCCTTATGCCAAGCATAACACTTATTACTCGGAATGCTTTATGGGCTCTGCCCTGGCCAAACTGGCGGCCAAAACCAACCCGCTGTATAAATTGCTTTCCGACAATAAAAGCAAAGCGGAAGACATCAGCAAACAAGTAGCGGAATTGCGTAAAGCGCGCAAGGATGCGATGAAGGATTTTGTACCCGCTGCTGAACAGGAACTACTGGCCCGCACCGCCGAAATGTTCTACAAAGATGTACCTCACAGCCAGTTACCGGATTTTTTCCAGCGCTTTATCTTTAAGCAATTCGGCAGCAGCGACTGGACCAAAACGTTCAACGATTTTGCCAATTACACCTTCCTCAATACCTTCCTGCTGGACGATGTGAAATTTGAGAACTTCTGTTCAAGCCCTTCCCTGGATAAGATGAATGCCGACCCTGCCATACAATATGCACTCAGCTTTGTCAACAATTACGAGAACAATTATAAACCCAAACAGGAAGCTTTTGCCAAAAACAGGGAAAGCCTCAACCAGCAATATATCAAAGGGCTGATGCAGCAAAACCAGGGCAAACTGTTTTACCCCGATGCCAACAGTACCATGCGTATCACTTATGGTACCGTAGGCGGCTATCATCCCCAGGATGCCGTTACTTACGATTACTATACTACCATCGAGGGCCTGCTCGACAAATACAAACCCAACGATTACGAATTTGACCTGCCCAAAGAATTCCTGGATCTCTGCAAGACCAAGGACTACGGCCGTTATGCCAATACCGACGGCGATCTGGTAACCTGCTTTATTACCAATAACGATATTACCGGCGGCAACAGCGGAAGCCCTGTAATCAACGGTAAAGGAGAATTGCTGGGCCTTGCCTTTGACGGCAACTGGGAAGCCATGAGCGGCGACATCGCTTTCGATAAAAAGTATAAAAGGACTATCGTTGTCGATATCCGCTTTGTACTCTGGCTTATCGATAAATATGGCGGTGCTACCAACCTGGTGAACGAAATGACCTTGAATTAATAGAGCCTTACAAAGACAGTAAACTGAAAGCCGTGTAACAAAATACACGGCTTTTGCTATGGCGGCAAGATCAATTTCCTTTATAGAAATAATGGAAAATACGCAGTGCGGACCTTCATTACATTGGCCGAACAATTTTACTTTTGAATTGTCATTATACACGCAATCAAATCAAAAGACAATGGCTAAGACCGCAAAAACAACAACGAAAACTAAAGTACAGGCAAACACCGAACTGTCCGAGGCCAATATCGGTATCAGCGCTAGTAACAAACAGGCAGTAGCCGAGGAGCTGAACAAGCTGCTTTCGGACGAATTCCTGCTGTACACTAAAACCAGGAAATTCCATTGGAACGTAGAAGGGGCGCAGTTTCACGACCTGCATCTTTTTTTTGAAAAACAATACAACCAGTTGGCGACTATTATGGATGAAGTAGCGGAGCGTATCCGCAAGATCGGCCACTATGCCCTGGGGTCTATGAAACATTTCCTGCAAGAGGCTTCCCTGCTTGAAAATGAAGACATGGAAACATCGTCTGCCACTATGCTACAGCAATTGCTGGACGACCATGAAACCATTATCCGCAGGCTAAGGACCGATATCGATAAGTTCCAGGAAAAATATAAAGATGCCGGCAGCGCCGATTTTATTACCGGCCTGATCGAACAACACGAGACCATGGCCTGGATGTTGCGTGCAACGGCCAAATAAGCCCGGGTATCACCTGATTATCCACAATGATCATTAAAAACGCACCGCAATGCAAGAGATAAATGAGCATCCCGATTTTGCCACGGTAACGGAAGCCATTGCCTGGCTGGAAGCAAGGGGATATACTTACGACTTCAACCTCGATACCGATTGTATTACATACGAAGGAGGCCAGAAAAGACTGGATCCCGAAGACTTCTCTATAGACAGGGTTTTCCGCTTCGAAGGCATGACCGATCCGGGAGACGAAAATGTGATCTATGCCATTTCCTCTGAGAGTCATCATGTTAAAGGTATCCTGATGAACGCTTTCGGCGTATATTCGGATGCAGTATCCGATAGAATGGTAAAGAAGCTGGCTACCCATTAAAGGGCCATTAAGCGCTTCGTAGAGAGCCCCGCTGCACTGGTGCAGCGGGGCTCTCTTTTATGGGTTGCAAATTTAGTTAACTGACTATCCCGATATAGGAAACCTTAGCACTATTTACCTCTTCTACGGTTGCTGAGCTTGTCGAAGCACCATTGTAACGCCGTCCTTTCGACAGGCTCAAGGACCGGAAGGGGTTTGTTTCCTATATCGGGATAATCAGCTTTAGTTATATGCAATTCGTTTGAGCATCCTGCCAGCAGGAATGGCCCTGTGTAAGCGGAGGCGGACACCCAACGCAAGTGTTGCCGGCCTGCGTTGCACAACAGTCGTTTAGCGTTTGAGAACAAAAACAGGTTTGTGCAACACAAGAGGGCTGAAAGGTGGGTTGTATGCAGATCGTATTAGCCGGGCAAGTGTCGGTAATACCGCCACCGGTAATCGTATTCAATCCGGAAACGATCTCTTTGTTTAAATTTAATTTCTTGCTGAGATTCAATTGCCTTTTTTTCATATCGTCTTATTTTAGGTGAATTTCAAAAGTACCAGTGGGCACTGCACCTTTTCTGCAGTGTTTACAAGCGGTATTATTTCTGACATAAACGGCACTGTATTCCCCTTGAACGCTCCGGAACACCTGCTTTCCCTTACTACATAAAAAAAGATAGGTTCGTGGATCACGAACCTATCTTTGTACGCTATTATCCTGTAGCTTCCTTATTGGTGAAAAGGATAGCGGTAATTCGTTACCGGCACATAAGTTTCCTTAATGGTACGGGCGCTTAACCAGCGGAACAGGTTCAATACCGAACCGGCTTTATCGTTGGTACCCGAGGCCCTGGCGCCGCCAAACGGCTGCTGGCCTACTACAGCGCCTGTAGGTTTATCGTTGATATAGAAATTACCGGCAGCATTCACCAGCTTCTTGGTCAGCAATTCGATTACGGCACGGTCATGGGCAAAAATGGCGCCGGTAAGGGCGTAACCGGAAGTATGATCTACTTTATCCAGTATCTGCTCCCATTGGTTTTCTTCGTAAGTGTAAATGGTAAGTACCGGCCCGAACAGTTCTTCGCACATGGTCACATAATCGGGGCTGGTAGCTTCGATCACAGTAGGCTCGATGAAATAGCCTTTAGATTTATCGTAGCTGCCGCCATAAAGAATGGAAGCATCGCTGCTGCCTTTAACCCCATCGATATATTTAACCAGGTTGTCAAAAGATTTTTCATCGATCACCGCGTTCACAAAGTTGCTGAAATCATCTACAGGACCCATTTTCAGGGTTTTCAGCTCTGCTATGAATTTAGTCTTGATCTCTTCGGCCAGGTTAGAAGGGAGGTAAGCCCTTGAAGCCGCAGAACATTTCTGTCCCTGGTATTCAAAAGCACCACGCACCAGGTTAGCCACTACAGCATCCACATCGGCAGTAGGATGTACAAAAACGAAGTCTTTACCGCCGGTTTCCCCTACGATACGGGGATAAGATTTGTACTTGGCGATATTGTTGCCGATGCTCTTCCACATACCCTGGAATACGCCGGTAGAACCGGTAAAGTGTACACCTGCAAAATCTTTATGGTCGAAACAGATCTCGCCTACGGTAGGACCACTGGTGTACACCAGGTTAATAACGCCATCGGGCAGACCGGCTTCTTTCAATATTTCCATAAATACCGAAGCAGAATAAATTTGGGTATTGGCCGGCTTCCACACCACTACGTTACCACACATAGCAGGCGCAGTAGGCAGGTTGCCGCCTATCGCCGTAAAGTTGAACGGCGTTACCGCCAGTATAAATCCTTCCAGGGCACGGTATTCCATGCGGTTGTTGAACCCTTCGGGAGAAATAGGTTGTTGCTTATAGATATCGCTCAGGAAGTGAACATTGAAACGCAGGAAGTCGATCAGCTCACAAGCACTGTCGATCTCGGCCTGATAGGCATTTTTGCTCTGCCCCAGCATGGTAGCCGCGTTCATGCGGAAACGGTATTTGGAGGCCAGCAGCTCAGCTGCTTTCATGAATACGGCGGCACGGTGCTCCCAACTGGTAGCGGCCCACTGTTCGCGGGCGGCCAGGGCGGCGGCAATAGCATCATTTACATGGCTGGCATCGCCTTCGTGAAAATGTCCCAGTACATGACCGATCTCATGGGGCGGACGGATCTCTTTCGTATTGCCCGTACGCACCTCTTTACCGTTGATATACATAGGGATGTCCCTTTGCTGGCCCTTCAGTTCTGCGATTGCTTTTTTCAGGTTTTCTGCATCTGCCGATCCCGGTGCATAGCTGCGTACCGGTTCGTTTTTCGGTTCCGCGAAATAGAAATATCCGTTGTTCATATCTGATTGAAAAGTTTACAATTGAAAATGGAAGCGCAAAGGTAGGTATTAATTCGGAGGGACAAAATGAGGGAAAACTATACCGGGATAAGGTTTTTGGTATCGCCTTTTATGCGAAAGCACCCCGATAAGGCCGAAAATAATCGTGCCCCATCTACTCTAGGGAAACCAGTAATTCCCTCCTTTTTATATTGTTTTAACAGGAAAGACTAAGGGTTTTTCCGCAACTTCTATATCGTATAATACAATCAACGCTTTTAAAATACAAACATTATGAAAAAAACCATTACGGCATTGCTTTGCCTGCTTTTTCTAAGCCCGGCTCTAGTGAGAGCCCAATGCAATCCACAGATCAGTTGGGCTGCAGCCCCTTCGGGTAATGATTTGCTTAGGACAAGCTTTACGAATACTACCTCTTACACAACCCCTCCGGGCAGTTATGCCCAGTTTACCTTACATTATGGAGATGGCGCTTCCCAACCTTATTATAACGGGACTACCTATCACAATTACGCGGCTCCCGGAACGTACAATGCCCTGCTTTGCATGCGGGTATTAGACAGCATCACGATGCAGACCTCCTGCAGCGACACCCTCTTTTTTCAGGTAACAGCAGCCTATACAGCCTGTGCCACTACGATCACCAAGCAAAACAATGGCGGCGGCTCTTATACTTTTACGGCCAATACCCCTGCAGGCACCAGCAGCATGAGCTATAGCTGGAACTTTGGTGATGGCAATACGGGTACTGGCAGCCCGGTTACACATACTTATGCCACTACAGGTAACTATACGGTTTCACTACAGGCTACAGGCGGCGGCTGTGTTTACAGCAATACAACCCCTGTTCAATATAATAACGGATCTATTAATTGCGACTCTCTCCATGCCGATTTCCTGAGCAATGCAAGCGGTTTAAATGTTGCCTTTACCAATACGTCCAACTATTGGTTCAACACCTACCAAAGTGCCAATTGGTCTTTTGGCGATGGCAGTAGCAGCACACAATCGAGTCCTAGCCATACTTATACCACTCCCGGAACTTATGCGGTAACGCTGCATAACACCTGGATAGATTCCTTTTTACTGACACAGTGCCACGATTCTATAACACACATGGTTATCGTTACCGGCGGCGGCAATCCGCTGAACAATGAGCTCTCCGGCATGATTTACTACGACTCCCTGCTCATCAGCAATCCAAGCGACTCCTTCAAGATTTGGCTCATCCAGCACGACAGCAGTGCCAATACTCTTACAGCAGTGGATTCTACCTACAGGAGTATCTACAACCCCCACTATGCCTTCCATAATAAACCCTCCGGAAGCTACCTGGTGAAAGCAGCCGTTCTGGGCCAACCTGTTTCCAGTTTCGGATTTATCCCTACTTACCATTATTCCAGCCCTTATTGGAGTGGTGCTACTACGATCTATCATGCCGGTGGCGCTACGCTTAATAAAGACATCGTTATGCTGACCGGAACGGTAACTGCAGGACCTGGCTTTATCGGAGGCAATATCAGTTTGGGTGCAGGAAAAGGAACAGGAACAGGTGCTCCCGGTATGCTGGTACTGCTCAGGAATAACAGCAATCTGGTAATCGCTTCTACTTATACCGATGCAGATGGTAATTATAGCTTCGGCAATATTCCCGAGGGAACCTATAATGTATATCCGGAAGAAATGAACTACGCTACTACACCTTCGGCTACCATTACCATCGGTGCTGGCCATACCAGCAGTACCGGCAACAACTTTAAACAGACTGACAGCGAGATAGTACCGTTGGGCGGCCTTAGCATTGCCGGATTGAGCAAAGAAGATGGCATATCTGTATATCCTAATCCGGTTGGGCAGGTAATGTTCATAGAAAGCAAGAACAACAAGCTCAACCAGGCAACGCTTGTAAACGTACTGGGACAAGTGGTAAAACAACAAGCATTGAAACCGGGTAGCAATAAAATAGAAACCGCCGACCTGGGTTCCGGTATCTATTACCTGATAATTAAAGGAGATGGAGGAGCAAGATCCCTGAAAATCTCCAAAAAATAAAAGTACGCTGACCAAGATACAAAGAGGCTGGAATTAAAGTTCCAGCCTCTTATTTTTGATATCAAGCGTAAAAGCCGGGAAGGGAAATGTCGAAATAAGTATGAGCTGGAGAGCAGGAGAAGGGGACAGTAAAAGCGATCAAGAACCATAAGGCCCCTCACGGAGCAGCGTCATTGACTTCTCCAGGCCAAAGGGCAAAGATTACAGCTCAAGCCCGCAATGACAGGGAGACTGGCATTGATGACCCGAGACATTTCGCTTGATCCATAACTATAGCGTGCCAAAGTGCTGGCACTAATGGGAATAGCTTATTATTTCCAGGTAGAGGTCCTCTACCTTTTTACGTGCCCAGGGTGTTTTGCGCAGGAATTTAAGGCTGGAGGAGATACTGGGATTTTCCCGGAAACAATTGATCCGGATGTTATTACCCAATTGCTCCCAGCCGTCGTAGAAAGCAAGCAGGTGTTCGAGTATCGCTTGGAGCGTAACACCATGCAAGGGATTGTTAGCCTGCCCTTTACCGGCAGCAGGATCATCGTGAAGCGTTGTCATTATTTATTGTCCATTTCCTCCATCCTTTTGGCTTTGGCATCCCTGAGGAATTCCGAAGCGAAGATGAAGTCGTTCAGCAGCTTGTCTTTGCTGAAGATGATGTCTTTATTGGAACCTTCCCATTGTTTTTTACCCTGGTGCATATAGACGATATGGTCGCCGCTTTCCATCACGGTATTCATGTCGTGGGTATTGATCACTGTGGTAATGTTATATTCCTTGGTCAATTCGCTGATCAATTGGTCGATCACCATAGAAGTTTGCGGATCAAGCCCCGAGTTGGGCTCATCGCAAAAAAGATATTTGGGATTCAGCACCAGGGCGCGCGCCAGGGCTACCCTTTTTTTCATCCCCCCACTGATCTCCGAAGGGAACTTACGATCGGCGTCTTTGAGGTTAACGCGGTCCAGTACTTCCCGCACTCTTTTCATTTTCTCCCGGTACCGCTGGTTGGTAAACATATCCAGCGGGAACATCACATTGTCCTGTACGGTCTTGCTGTCGAACAAAGCGGAACCCTGGAAAAGCATGCCGATCTGCTGCCTTATCTCCTTCTTCTCTTTTTCGTCGATCTGGATCATGTCCCTGCCTTCGTAGAGTATCTCGCCCGAATCAGGTTGAAACAGTCCAATCATACACTTCATCAATACCGTCTTTCCACTGCCGCTGGTTCCGATAATCAGGTTGGTGTTCCCGGCTTCCATTACAAAACTCACATCCTGCAATACCTTTTTGTCTCCAAAGCTCTTCTGTACGTTTTTTACTTCGATCATAATGCTGGGGTACTTTGATGATTGGCTGGCTGTTTTCAGTCAAAAAAAAATGCGTATCCTGTGAGTGCAGGATACGCAAATGTAATTGAAATAACATTGAGAATTTAATATTGCCTGGTAGTATTCTCCCGATTATTTACAGGCTCTTGGCATCTTCCAGGAATTTGGCCAGACCAATATCGGTAAGCGGATGATTCAGCAAACCGAGGATCGAGCTAAGGGGGCAGGTACAGATGTCGGCGCCTGCTTCGGCACATTGGATGATGTGCAATGGCGTACGGATGGAAGCGGCCAGCACTTCTGTCATAAAGCCCTGGGCGTTGTACAGGTTCACGATTTGTTCGATCAGTTGCACACCGTTCCAGCCGGCATCATCCACACGGCCAATAAAAGGAGAAACCATAGTAGCGCCTGCCTTGGCCGCCAATAATGCTTGTCCGGCAGAGAAAACCAGGGTACAGTTGGTTTTAATATCGTTATCCGTAAAATACTTAATTGCTTTGATCCCTTCTTTGATCATGGGCACCTTTACCACGATATTTTCGTGCAGGGCAGCCAGTTTCAATCCTTCCTCTACCATACCTTTAAAATCGGTAGAGATCACTTCGGCACTTACCGGTCCGTCTACGATGGCGCAGATATCTTTATAGTGCTGCAGGATAGCTTCCTGCCCTTTGATGCCTTCTTTAGCCATCAAAGAGGGATTGGTGGTCACACCATCAAGAATACCCAGGTCATGCGCTTCTTTAATTTGTGCCAGGTTGGCTGTGTCTATAAAGAATTTCATAATATCAGAACGGTTAAGTTTAAAAGAGGGAGGAGGGCCGGAGCAATATTATTCTATGGGAGTAAAAGAAAAATAAAAAATGGCAAGTTACTTATATCGCACCGCTCAACCGCCTATCCTTGCTGCATTCCTGCCCTGGGGAGGTTCAGCAGGAGCTGGTCGTATAAGACTTGCCGGCGCGAAGGTACGTAGTTTTACCAAATTATAAAATTTTTGAGCAAAAAAATAAGAAATAGGAAGTCAGCCTGTTTTAATCACTGTGTAATACGGCAATCAATTGGTGCATTTCCTGCGATTTTTCCTCTTCATTGGCATAATCATAAGTCAGGGCCATTTCTTCCAGCATCCGTACGATCACTTCTTTGCTGTTCAGGGGCTGGAAGAATCGCTCCTCGTGCCCGGCTTTTATTTTTTTCAGATAGACTTCAACATCGTTCTGTGTGTACACCATGCCATTTACCGGATCGACATAAAACTGGATCGTTTGCACCGGTTCCGTATCGGGGGTAAGAAAATGGTATTGGGTATCGAAGAAGGCAATAACAAATTGCCGGGGTATCCCTACCGCAAATATGGGAATGTCCAGCAATTCGCAAAGGGCCAGGTAAATAATGCCGATAGAAAAGGCATTGCCTTGCTTGCTCTCAAGTGTGTTATTGATAAAAAACAAGTTGGGGTCCCTTTCGGTCATTTCGTGACCCTGCAGCTTGTAATAGTTGTACAGGATACTGTTTACCACGTTGATCTGTTCGAGTGGGGTAAGGTAATAATTCAGTTCCAACCATATATTCCGACGCATCTGGTCCAACTGCTTCATCAACTGCTGCGTATTCAGCTCCGGGTAACGGTATTTGGCAACGAGGATAGCGCCTTTGAACAGCGAAGGCGAAGGCTCCCTGCCCCATGACGCAAATTCGTGCTGTAATTCGGTAAATAAAGCCCTGTGGATGAGATTCTCGATACGATACTGGACACCTTCATCTTCGGTCACTTCCCACAATTGCTCCAGGTTGGGGATGATCTCCTTGCCATAGCCCAGCAAACGGCTGGCCACGGTGTCAAACACTTCTCTATCCGGATCATCTACCAGGTGTAATAATGCCTGGATCTCTTTATTCAACTGCATATCTCAAAAAAACGATGAAATTGTTAATGCTAAAATAGGCTAAAACCCCGGGAAATACAACAAAAATTACACCCCGGAGGTAGATAAACAAAGCCACTCTTTCCGGGGAAAGAGTGGCTTTGCAAAGAATCAGGTGATCAGAAAGAGATCGGGAACTCCTGCACGGTAGCACCTCTCTTTATTTTTACCGATGTTTTATCGCCTGGATTGAAGGAACCCAGCGCTTCCATATACGATTGCATGCCGTTGATTTTCACGGAGCCAAGCTGCAATACGATATCGCCTTGCTTCAACCCTGCTTTGGCAGCCGCTTTGCCGTCAATTACCCCATCTATTTTAACCCCGCCGTCCTGGTAACTGTAATCGGGCATGATACCCAGGGTTACCTTGAAATTGGCGCGGCCCATTGTCGTATTACGGGTAGTGGTGTACAGCGGGGAAGGTTGTTTTTCCATAGCCGCAACAATGCCAAAAACATAGTTCACAATATCTTTTGTGCCTGGATAGTTGATCTTGGTGGCATCGTCGGAAGGCTTATGATAATCGGTATGGGTACCGGTAAAGAAGAACAATACCGGGATGCTATCGTTGTAAAAGGAAGTATGGTCGGATGGCCCTATGCCCGAGCTGTCCTTTACTATCTTGAAATTGTTGCCCACCGAGCCAATAATGCTTGGCCATACCGGCGAAGTACCTACACCGCCTACGGTGAGCTTACGATCGGGGCTTAACCGGCCTACCATATCCATATTGATCATGTAGGCCGCCTTTTTACGGTCAAAGTCCTTTTCCTTCACGAAGGCCTTGGAACCCAGCAGGCCCAGCTCTTCGGCCGAGAAAGCGATAAAGAGATAGTTGTATTTCTTTAGCGAGGGCGATTGCTTCAGCTTGGTAGCCAGAGCCAGCATGGCCCCTACACCGCTGGCATTATCGTCGGCGCCGTTATGGATCGCTTTTACATTTTCGGTCATCCGGGAACTCCCGTCTTCGCCATACCCCAGGTGATCGTAGTGGGCTCCGATAATCACCGTTTGCGCCGCATTGTTATTGATATAGCCTACTATATTGGTCCCTGTCCGGTATTCTTTTTTGTAGGTGATGTTCATCATCAGCGGCTGCATCACCTTCATGTTTTTGATATAAAGGTCATATATCTTCTTATTGAGCAGCATTACCGGTATTTCCAAGGCTTCATAATCCGTACGTTTGGCATAGGCCGGAAAAAATTTGCTGCCGTACTTATCAAAAAACACTACCGAGGTCGCGCCCCGTTCAATAGCCTTCTTTGCCCGCTCAAGGGTTTGCTTTTCCCAGTCGAAGTGCGGGTTATCGGCATCGGCTTCCGATTCGTAAAGCGGGATAAGCCAGGGGCTGCTGGTCTCCGTACTTTCCGGAAGCACATAGTTCTCATCTTTGCCCGCAGCCGAAAAGGGCGCCGGAAAAGCATCTTCGGGCACCGAGATATACTTGTTGTTTATGCTGAAACGTACTTCGGGGGTTAGTTCCTTGCCCCATTCAAATTTGAAAGGGCGACGGTAATTCTGCCCATAAGGCAACAGGCCGATCTGGCCCATGCGTTTTTCGATAAACATCCCTGCAAGCGCTTCTCCTTTGGTACCGGTACGGCGGCCTTCAAGCTGGTCGGAAGCCAGGTAGGTAATATCGGACCTCAACTGCTGGATAACAGCCTGCGCATCGGCATCTGAGGCTTGCTTTTGCTTTTCTTCCTTGCTGTCTGGAAGTATCTTCTTCCAGATTTGGGCCTGGACAGTATGGGTTACTGAAAATAAGGACAGGATGGTAAAGAACCGGGCGGCTGCAGGAACTCTTTTCATTAACGGTTGGAATATTAGATGCAAGTATCCCCCTTGGTACGGAATACCTTCAATGTGCAAACTTAGTTAATTGATCATCAAAATTTGTTTGTGAAATGTAAAAATTCCACTTACGAAAAAGGCCGGAATGTGATTCCGGCCTTTTTCGTAACTATACTGAAGCTTATTTTTGCCACATATCATCTTCTTTTTCACGCAATACTTCAATCGCTCTTTCTCCGTTTTCGAGGCTACGCAATCCTTTACCAAAATCAGCACCGGTAGGATTGTTTGCTGATGTTTTAATGATATAGCTGGCGAAGTAGCGGCCATCAAAATAATCGGCCCAGCTCATGCGGTGCAGGTCATTTTGCGGATTATACACTTCATAGTTGGCCAGCAATTTCCTCAGGTCGGAATAGTTAAGCCAGAACAAAGGAACAGAAGTCATATACTCGCCGGTAGATTCGCTTTTGATATCCTGCATCGGTGCGATACCGACGATACGGATCACCATACGGCCTACGTTGCGGTCGAAGATCCAGTCTTCTTTGATCCTGTATTTGGTAACAGAAGTAACGTCAAATTCGTGACGGGTGATCCTGTAGGTGATCTCACCTGTTTCCGGATTTTCAACGGGTACTGTATCTACGGTACCGCTGATCGTACGCTCAAAGCTCTCCATATTTAAAGGAGTAGTAAAGCGGTCGTCCATGCTGTAAGCCGCAACCTTGCCCTTTTTAATACCATTGATCAATATCTCGATAAAGGCGCCGCCACCGGAGTACTCATCACCTTCGTAAATGAAAGCCTGGTTTTGCTTTTGCCTCACATCAATCTCTCTCCACACCCTGCGTTTCCAGGCAGCGTCGATTTCCCTGATGTTGTTGAAATCATACGATTTATTGACGTGGGGAACGACATCGATCACACCGTCCTTAACCAGGGAAGGTCTCCAGGTAGTATTAACAGCGTTCTCATCGCCCTGCTGTGTAGCCGGATCGGTCATTGCAGGTTGCCCTTGTGCAAAGCCCATACCGGAGCAGCACATAACTGCGGCAACAACACTATATTTTTTCAAGATATTCATCTTCTAAATTTTAAAAAGATATTAAAAGCCAAATTAGTTTAAAGTCAGGATTACCCCGTTAATAGACCGTACTACGCCATCGGGACCTTTTGCCCTTACGCTTTCGAACAGCCAGCGGTCACCCGCCTTGGAACGTTGCATGATGGCCTTGCAATCACCGCTAAAGGTATTACCATTAACCTCAGTAACCTGAGCCTCACCTGTCCTGGGAATACAGATAAACCGGAAGCTGATCACTTTAAAGGGAGCGTCAAAATCAAAACCATCCACTTTAGCAATGATACCATCCTGGGCTTTGGCCACATTGGCAGGAACCAATCCGACAGTTTTTTGAGCCACTTTTGCCGTAGGGTCAGGAATAGTTTTCACCCTGATCTTTCCGGAGCTGATCTTTCCACCAGTAGCACCACCACGGGAAGTAGCATCGATAGAGTAATCAAACGTACCGGACTTGGTAACCATTGCGCTGTAAGTGCCTTTACCCGTATTGGTCAAGGTAGCCCAGGGCATATTGGGTTTTACGTCTTCAATGTTATAACCGGAAGCCGATAAGGTCAGTGGGTTAGGTACACCGATGTACATTACGTTCATCTTGTCCAATTGTAAAGAAGCGCCTGCAGAACCTACGGTATATTTGAAATCGTATTTATAGGATTCCGATTTACCATTGGTTTCGATTGATATAACACCATTTACTGTTTTAGGGCCTGCTCCGGAAGCCTTTATTTTTAATATACCTACACCATCTTTCACTTGAACAGCTCCTGCGGAAGAAGTCATATGAGGATTTGCAGATTTATTATAAGCAGCCAAAACAATTTGCGTTTCAATTTCCTGACCTTCCAAAGCATAAGTAGTATTGGGTGTAGCAATCGCTACAAGGGCATCAAATTTCTTATCTTCAAGATACACTTGAGAAGCCAGGTAATCCAATACCATGGATTCCGCGTTCTTAATATCATTCTGAAATTTCGAGAACATGGCAACGGAAGCTACTACAGGGATGTTATGGAAAGTACCATAAGTCCAATCACCCTGGGGGTTATCTTCTGTTTTAGGAAGTTCTTTGAGCTGAATAGGTATTTGCTTGCTAATCCTTTCTCTATCCGCAGTCTTGTCCACTTTTGTCAAAACGAAATCAGCATAAGCCTGCAATTTCTTTTTGATCTCATCACCCTGTTTTTGCTCTACCAGCAACATGGTAGGGGTATTAATATCTTCAGGGCTTTTTATTTCTTTTACACCGTTCACCATATCCCAGCCACCTGAAGTCGTGATCATTTTCTCCTTCCAGTTTTCAAGATATTTATACAATTCCTCTGATTGCGCTTTGATCTCTTTTGCCTTGTTATTATAAGGTCTAACTTTTGCACTATCAGATGTTGTCTGAGCTTCGTCAAAAGATTTATAGAAAGCGTCATTTTTACCAATGATAGTACTGTTGGATTTCTCGATACTACCATTGATGGTCATAAAGGCCGTAAGAACCTCTTTGGTAATGTTTAAGGCAAGCATGGCTGTCAACACCAAATACATCAGGTTGATCATCAATTGCCGGGGATCTTTAGGTAAAGCCATCCTTTAACTTTTTCTGTTGTTTAAAAACTGAAATACAAGAACTATAAGCCAGGTATCATCCACCTGTTACGTTCCAAAATTTTGTTTAATGGATTAATAATAGTTACGCTTAACGGCCTTGCATTGCGCTCAGCATGTTACCATAAATATTATTCAACTGAGACAGGTTCTTAGATAAAGTAGCGATTTGTTCTTTAGCGGCAACGGCATCGGAAGCGCTTGAAGCCATAGCATCGGAGGCGTTAACCAGGTTGCTGTAGAACTTGTTCATCGCTTTCAGGTGATTGTTGGCATCCTGCAATTCTACTTCATAGATCTGGTTCAGTGAACCCAGGTTTTTAGACAATACCTGCACTTGCTGATGGAACTGAGCCGTAGAGTCAGCAGCGTTGTTAAAGGATTGGAGGGTATTGGTAGCTCCGATAAAGGTATTTTTCATCTGGCCCAGCGCATCGGCAGCTTCGCGGGCGCTTTGAGAGTAAGTACCGGTAGCAGCAGTAACATCAGTGATGTCTTTCATTTGCTCTACGGTCTGGCCAAAACGTTGGAAGTTATCGTTCAGGCGTTTCAGGTTAGGCGCATTGATATTGGCCTCATCCAGCATTTTATCCAGGGAAGCGGTAGCATTGCTGCCAGCACCTGCCGCTTCTCCTAAAGCAGAAACCGGCGGTTTGAATTTCATGCCTTTTTTATAAGCTTCAACGTGTGGATTTTCGTCCAGGTTAGGATAGTAACGTTCCCAGTAGTAATCTTTATGCGGAGGAAGGATACCCAACAGGCAAAAGATAAATGCTTCGGTACACATACCCACAGTCAGCATCAAGCTTGCACCTTCCCAGTGTTGGATTTTAAAGAGGGCACCCAACAATACTACCCCAGCACCCACACCGATAATCAGATTTTTAATGTATTTACCTTGCTTGGTTTCAAAAAACAAAGATATTGAGCCCATTTTCTTAATTTGATTTTACGAAATTGAAATGATTAAAGTTTTAATAGAGTATCCACGCCACAACAATCAGCTTACCTGGAAGCTCTGCCACCTTGATTGGTGATGCCTCCGTAAATTTGTCCATATACACAACGGAAACCGATATAAGCTTTAGCAGTATCCGCATATTCATAATCACGGTTGCTGACATTCAGGTAAGGAGCCGGATCGCGCCAGCTACCACCTTTTACTACCACTCTACGCTGCCAGGTTGGATCTGTCTCACTTAAACGTGCTTTGATATCAGGATTCATATCGGAAAGCATGTTTACATTGTAAGCATCTCTTACGTATATAGATTTGGTCCATTCTGCTACGTTACCGGACATATTGTACAGACCGTAGTCGTTAGGCCAGTAGGCATTAGCCCTTACTGTGTACAAACCACCATCTGCAGAATAATCGCCGCGGTCTGGTTTAAAGTTAGCCAGGTAGCAACCTTTCTGGTTCATAGTATAAGGACCGCCCCATGGATAAGGAGACAATTGACGGCCGCCACGTGCTGCCCACTCCCACTGACTTTCAGTTGGCAATTGGAATTCTCCTTCAAAGAACATTTTGCGTTTTTCGCGCTCACCTTTCCACAACAGTGTTCTCCAGTTACAGAATGCGTTAGCCTGGATCCAGTTCACACCTACGACAGGATATTCATCAAAAGCAGGGAACCAGTTGTACTGACGGGCAATAGGCTCGTTGTTGGAATAAGCGAATTGCCTCATCCATACGGTAGTATCGGGATAAACTTTTACTGTTTTCTTGATGTCAAAGCTAGACCTTGGCTGACCGGGATTCATTACAGAACCTTCCATGTCAAAGTAGCGAACCACATACTCCAGCTTGCCTGCATCCAATTCTTTCCTACCGGTACCGGTTTGGGTGGCATCAATATACATACCCATCAATTGGTCCTGTACATCTGCATCGTTCCATTTGATCCGATTGTTCCAGTCGATAGACTGTGTACCATCATCGTTATCTTTAAAATCTCCAAGTATATTATGTGCTATCGAATCGCGTACCCAATTGGTAAACTGGCGGTATTCCGCATTCGTGATCTCGGTAGCATCCATGTAAAACCCGGTCATGTTGAACGTGCGCACCGGAGCATCCATAGAATTCTGAATATCCTGATCGCTGTAGCCTGATTTCATTACACCCGCTTCTACGAAAACCATTCCAACGGGTGTCGGGGCTTTATATGCCATTCTGTTAGAATAGTCGCCCACTAACTGACCTTGCGAAGTAGGCTGTCCGCAACTGGCGGCGAACATAGCCATAGCCACTGTGGCAATACTCAGGGAGAGTTGTTTCATCTGTGTGTTTTTTGTCATTGTTATTGCTCCGTATCTTTCCGGTTTGGTATTGCCTGTTCATTTGAAAGACAATGGTAGCCGTATTTTAGGAATGCGTGTTCTTATCTGTACTGAAAAGATATATTACTATCAATTTTGCCCGAAAGATAATCAAAGTTTTGAAAAATAAACTCCTGAATGAAAAAATGATTTTTCGTTCTTTACCTGCCGAAGCGGTTCTTTTTTAAAGCGGACTGTCCCCTGATTTTGCTTGCCTCACCTTACTTTTCACAATATCCAGCGTACTATATCCGTTTTATCAATTTAAATGTATGTTTCAGTTGATCCTGTATGCCAAGGGGTTTACTGCAACGGGTCACAATATTCAAATAAATTTCCGAAAATGCAACAATACCGTTAATTTTTTTTTCCTTCTCCCACATCCTTATGTGAAATGGAGGGCTAAATAAAGAATTTTTTTTTTTCAAAACAACTGTTACAGCATATTTTATTTTAGGAAAGACCAATGTTCCCCCTGCAAAACCCGTCTTGGGTCCTTTCCGTAAAATCAGCTTCCTTTCTCATCCAGCAAGCGCCTTAATTCCTCTATGGAAGTAACAGGGGCAAGGCAGTGGAACCGGGTACAAAGAAAATAGCGGAGCATCCCTTGTTCATATTTGCCTTTTGCCGCTGCCAGTTCAGTATCCGGGGTTCCCAACGCCATAACCGCTATTTCGGGATGATAGTCTCCCTGCCATGCCTTCAAGGCCTCCGGCGCCCCCTCCCCTGCAATATATAATTGCTTCCAGCCTGCCTGGTATTGCTGCAGCCATACTGCCCAGCCGGCAAAAGAAGATGGATACCTTATTACTGTTTGCTTCATTGCATATAACATGGTCTCTGCCTGTTCCAGCCAGGCGCCTTCTTCTGTAAGATTGCCCAGGGTCCATAGGTTCTCCATCATCACCCTGTTGGCTGCGGGTGTAGCCCCGTCATACAACTCTACCTTTCGTACCAGTATATCTTTTTGTTGTATCGAAGAGAAATAATAAAAAGTGTTGTCTTCATGCCGGAAATGCTCATTCACATAAAGCATCAGCTCCTTCGCCTTTATAAGGTATCGTTCCGAGCCACTGGCTGCGGCGAGATGGCAAAGCGCTTTTACGAGATAGGCATAGTCATCCAGCTTGGCGGGTATCCTGGCCCTGCCATTTTTGAAAACATGCGCCAGTTCCCCTTGCCCCTGGCCGAAGGTAAGCAACAGCCAATCCATATGTCTTACTGCATCTTCAAGATAAGGCGTTATATCCAATGCTATACTTGCATCCACCAGGGCTATGCTCATGAGGGCATTCCAGGACAGCAACAGCTTATCATCGGTTGCCGGCCGTATGCGTTCTGCTCTTTTGTGCCCTAATTTTTGTTTGGCATTTGCCAATAGCTCCCGCCACACTCCGGGCGACAATTGGAACTGCTCCAGGAGCACCCGCTCCCCAACGGCTTCGTGCAGTATGTTCGTCTCTTCCCAGTTCCCTTCTTTCTCTATACCGAAGTAAGCCGCTATTGCGGGATGTGCGTCTCCCATTACCTCCTGCCATTCGGCCCAGGTCCAGGTATAGAATTTACCTTCTATCCCTTCGGAATCCGCATCCAGTGCACAATAGAAGCCACCCGTTACCCCAAAGCCCAACTCTCTTTTACAAAAACCGATCGTCTCCGTTATCGTTTGCCGGTAACGTTCCCTTCCCGTAAGCCGATATGCATTGCTGAGCACCGATAACAGCAGGGCATTGTCATACAGCATCTTTTCAAAATGCGGCACCAGCCAGGCATTATCTGTGGCATAGCGGGCAAAACCACCGCCGACCTGGTCATAAATGCCACCACCGATCATTTTATCCAGGCTCAGTAAAGCTTGTACCAAAGCATCTTCAGCTATTGTGGGATTACGGTTCTGGTTATAGTGATAATAGTCCAGCAGGAATTGTATAGCGCCTGTAGCCGGGAATTTAGGAGCTACGCCAAAACCGCCTTCCTCTCTATCGGCCTGCTGCAGCAGGTTACGGGCTATGATATCGATCGATTCAGGACTAAGCACCCGCTCCTCGTTGGGTGCCATCGCTACCTGGGATACCTGTTGCAGGTGCTGCAGCATTTGCTCCGATTGCAGCTTTATTTCTTCCGGCTTTTCGTGCCAGGCCCTGTGCAATGCGCCCAGCAGGTTCATCCAGGAAGAGCGGCCGTAGCGGTCTTCCGGGGGAAAGTAAGTACCTCCATAGAAGGGCTGCTTATCGGGGGTTACGAACATGTTGAGCGGCCAGCCACCTGCACCTGTCATAGCCTGTAAGGCATCCATGTACAGATGATCTACATCAGGATGCTCCTCCCGGTCTACCTTCACCGAGACGAAATGCGCATTCATAAAAGCAGCTACATCGGGGTTTTCAAAGCTTTCATGCTCCATCACATGACACCAATGGCAAGCCGCATAACCGATGCTTACCAGTACCGGCTTATTTTCTTTTTTTGCTTTATCAAAAGCTTCTTCTCCCCAGGGATACCAGTCCACGGGATTATTGGCATGTTGCAGGAGATAAGGGCTGGACTCGAACTGTAATCTGTTAGGCATGGAGAAATTAAGATGAGCGTGAACCTAAGACCGTAGATAGTCCAGGATAATTTTATTGATCGTATCGGCGCGGTTCAGGATCATAAGATGCCCGCCGCCTTCGATAGTATAGTCTGCTTTAATCCCTTGATAAGGAATAATCTTATCGGCGGTTCCATGGATGTGTATCAGGTGCGCAGGCACTGTTTCATTGTCCCAGTGGACAATATTATCCATGGCCCACCTGAAAAAAGAGACATTGGTATCTTCCAATATCTCGCCCAGCAATTGCTTGTCCGAAGCCGTTTCGGCGCCGAACAGGCTATTGACTAAAAAGTTAGGCTGCCGCAGCATACTGCCGGGGATCACCTTGTATAACTTCCATTTAAAAAAGAAAGAACTACTGGCCGCAAGGTCTGTCTTTGTTTTCGCCGATGAGATCAGCACGATCTTGTCGGCAGGCATTTGTTTCGCCACTTCAACAGCCAGCATACCACCAAAGGAAAGACCGATCAGGATGGGGTTAGGTGTGGTGATCTGGCTGCGGAGCCGGCCGGCATAATGGGCCATGCTTTCTTTGCGATCAGGCTTTATCCATTGTATATATACCTTACGGTAACCGGGAAGGTCTAACGCCCGGAAAGCTCTGTAATCCGCGCCCAGTCCACTAAAGAGGTAGATCGTTTTTTCCGGAGCACTATTGTCCGGTAGCGTAGCCGCGTCTTTGTGTCCTTTGGAAGATATACTTTCCCGGGCATGTACTTCAGTGGGCATAAACAGTAATAAAGCATAAAGCAAACAAGAGATCACTTTCATAAGCATAAGTATAAAAGCATTACCCCGACAAGGCACTGATACAGGCTTCCCTGATGTCCCATAACGCTTCGGGACTGTATGGAATGGAAGCCTCTTCCTGCCACTTTTGAATAAAGGCTTTGTGGTATCCCACTTTAAAATTACCGATCTGGACCGGTTCAATGGTAAGCTCTTCCATAAGCTCCCGCTCAAAATCTCCCCCGGATATATCGATTCCTGTACAGTCAAAAATAGATCCTGCTATCCTCAAATAATTATGGGCCTCGGGTATAAAAGCCAGGTTATACCGGTCGAGTACAGGAGTAACAGGAGGCATATTCACCCGGTTCATTCTGAAAATGCCCATGCACAATACCACAGTGCTATAACCTTGTTCCTTTGCCAACAGCGAGAGCGTAGCATGCTTGGTGCTACAGGTACCGCAAGCCTCCCGGAACAGGATAAGCGGATCCGATTTATCTGTATTCCGACGGTAGAGTAAGCCTCTTACGAACTCGGCCGCTTGCTGAAAATCGGCGACGCCTTCCGACAGGAAGCTATCCGAAACCGTCCCCCTACCTTCCATGATCCTGAAATTGAAAGTCATGTCTTGTTCATTGTTACACAAAGCTAATCCATTATGCTTATCCAGAGGAGAGAAGAATAAAACAGAAAAATAATTTTAGACCAATCTAAATTTTATGTTCCTTTGCACTATAAAACAAAAACATGACCTACATAAAATTTACACTTATAGCCATACTGCTGCTGCCGGCAACCCTCCTCCGGGCACAGGACCGTTCGGTAAGTGGGAAGATTACCGATATCCGCTCGGGAGAGGCTTTGCCGGCAGCAGTCATCGCCATACCGGGAACAACGATAGCCGTGTTCAGCGATAACGACGGCAGGTTCGAACTCTCCCTCCCCGATACCCTGCCGGGCAGACAGCTCATGGTTTCCTTTGCCGGTTACGAAAAAGATACGTTCTACTTTAGTCCGGGTCCGGGCATCCCGTTGGAAATAAAACTGAAGCCACAGAAAAACCTCGATGAGGTAGTGGTAACAGGCACTATGAAAGCCGTAAGCCGTAGTGAAAGTCCCATACCGGTAGAGATATTTACGCCCAAGTATTTCAAGAAGAACCCTACCCCATCCCTGTTCGATGCCGTAGGTATGATCAACGGCGTAAGGCCGCAGCTAAACTGCAACGTATGCAATACGGGCGATATCCATATCAATGGCATGGAGGGTCCTTATACGCTTATCCTTATCGATGGAATGCCTGTGGTAAGCGCCTTATCGACGGTATATGGCTTAAGCGGTATTCCCAATAGCATCGTGGAAAGGCTAGAAGTAGTGAAGGGGCCGGCCGCTTCGCTGTATGGCAGCGAGGCTATGGGCGGCATCATCAATGTAATCACCAAATCGCCCTTGAATGCTCCCAGGCTTAGTGTAGATGTAATGGGCACTTCCTGGCAGGAATATAATACAGATCTGTCGTTCAAAACACAAGTAGGCAAAGCCCAAACCCTGCTAGGGATTAACTATTACAATTACCAGCAACCCTATGACCGCAATCACGACGGCTTTACCGATGTTACCTTACAGAACAGGATCTCCGTCTTCAACAAATGGGATCTGCAAAGAAAGGACAACCGCGTAGCCAGCCTGGCAGCACGTTATGTGTACGAAGACCGCTGGGGCGGGCAGATGAACTGGACACGCGACTGGCGGGGCAGCGACAGCATTTACGGCGAAAGTATCTTCACCAGCCGCTGGGAATTGATCGGCCAATACCAATTGCCTGTAAAAGAAACCATCATGACCCAATTCTCGGTCATTGGACACAACCAGAATTCTTATTACGGCACTACTTCTTTCCAGGCCAACCAGAAGGTAGCCTTCGGACAGCTTTACTGGGACAAGGAATTAGACAGGCATAGTTTGCTGCTCGGGGCATCGTTCCGCTATACCTATTACAACGATAATACGCCGGGCACCGCTACTGCAATGGGCGCCGATAATCCGGCCAAAACACCGCTCCCCGGCATCTTTGTACAGGACGAGTGGTCTCTCTCCATGCAACATAAATTACTGCTGGGGTACCGCTTCGATTACGACCAGGTACATCACAGTATCCATTCGCCAAGGGTGGCTTACAAATGGTCGCCTGATAAACGGAATACCCTGCGGGCCAGCTTCGGCACAGGTTTCCGGGTAGTGAACCTATTTACCGAAGATCATGCTGCCCTTACGGGCGCCCGTAAAGTAGTCATAGAAGAAGAGCTGAAGCCGGAGCAATCTTACAACAGCAATCTTAATTATGTACTGACCTTACCCATAGGCAACAATTTCCTTAACCTCGACGCCACGGCATTTTACAGCTATTTTACCAATAAGATCACCGGCGATTACAATACCGACCCCGATAAGATCATCTACCGCAACCTCACCGGCCATGCCATATCCAGGGGTATCTCCCTCAATACGAACATGACCTTCAGCATACCGCTGCATATTATGCTGGGCGCCACTTACATGGATGTGTACCAAATGGAAGACCCTAAAGAAACAGGCCAATTGTCGCGGAGCAACCAGCTCTTCGCCCCAAAATGGTCGGGCAATTTTGCCATCACGTACACCCTGCCTTATCGCTGGACGATAGATCTTACCGGCCAGGTGAACGGCCCTATGCGCCTGCCTTTGCAAAAAGATGATTATCGCCCCGAATACTCGCCCTGGTATTGCCTGGCCAATATACAGCTCACTAAAAAACTGGGCAGGAACATGGAGCTGTATGGAGGATTGAAGAACATCCTGAATTTCATCCCTAAAGAGACCTTCATGCGTCCTTTCGATCCTTTTGATAAGCAGGTAAATGACCCGGTGAATAATCCCAAAGGCTATACTTTCGACACGGAGTACAATTACGCGCCATTGCAAGGTATCCGGGGATTTGCGGGCATACGATATACGCTTCGATAAAAGCTATAGCCGTATTGCCGGACCGGCGAAAAGATTAACAAGCCAGGCCGGTAAGGCATCTTAACTTTGCCGCATGAAACATATAATCATTACGGCCTTATTAGGCCTGTTCAGCCTGGCAGCCGTAGCACAGGAACATAAAGAAGCCAAACTATACAACCCCGATGCCGATGCCCGCGCCGATATAAAGAAGGCAGTGGCAGTGGCTAAAAAAGAACATAAAAATGTAATGCTGCAGGTAGGAGGCAATTGGTGTATCTGGTGTACCCGTTTTCACAATACCGTAATGCAGAACGATACGCTGAAAGGCTTGATGGAAAAGAACTACGTGGTCGTGCATGTGAACTATGAAAAGAAAAATGCCGAAGACAAATTGTGGAGCGAGCTGGGCTTTCCGCAACGGTTCGGGTTCCCGGTTTTTGTGATCCTGGATGAACAAGGCAACCGTATCCACACCCAGAACTCGGCCTACCTGGAAGAAGGGAAGGGCCATAGCCCTGCTAAGATTGCCGAATTCCTGGAGCAATGGAGCCCTGCGGCCGTACGCGGAGCCACCTTAAAACAGTAAACCTACCGCCTCGCTTTTTTATCGTAATTTTGCAGCCTTGATTTTCAAGTTGTTTCTACAAAAATTTTCTTTAAACATTGAATAAGCCACCTTTCCGGAAATCCGGATCCTCCGTTCCCAAAAGCCGCCTGATCATAGGCCGGAAACCCTTACTGGAAGCCTTGCAGAATGCAGTGAATATCGAAAAGATATTCTTATTGCAAACGGCCACTGGGGACGAAATAAGCGCCATTAAAAAGAAAGCCCGGGAGCTGAATATTGCCCTCAGCCTGGTACCCCAGGAAAAATTGACCCGATTTACCCAGGCCAACCACCAGGGCGTTGTGGCCATAGGCGGCCTTATCGAATACCAACCCCTGCAGGAGATCATAAGCCAGGCCGTAGACAAAGGCGAAACACCGCTGATGATATTGCTCGATGGCGTTACCGATACCCGCAACCTGGGCGCTATTGCCCGTTCGGCCCATTGTTACGGCGCTCATGCCTTGATCATTCCTTCGTCCAACAATGCTGCGATCACCGAAGAAGGCATTAAAGCTTCGGCAGGCGCGCTGGAACATATCCCGGTATGCCGTATCGCCTCCGTAGAGCAGGCTATCGATATCCTGCACCTGAATGGCATCCAGGTCGTGGCTACCGGTCTTAAAGGCAGCGACGCTATACACACTACCGACCTTACCGTACCCCTCGCTATCGTTATGGGTTCCGAAGACAAAGGGGTAAGTGATTTTGTGTTAAAACATGCGGATCATTTGGTACGTATCCCTATGCCGGGTAACTTTGATTCACTCAACGTATCTGTAGCCGCAGGTATTATGTTGTACGAAGTGCAGCGGCAGAAAGAACTATAATCGATAGCCTGGGTTGGGACAGATTCCCGGATCGGGAAATGATAAACCGGATAACATGAAGCGTAGCCTTATTTTTCTCTTTGTCTTGCCCCTTGCCCTCTCGCTTGTTTCCTGCGAAAAGGAAGTCAAATTCGATTTAGGTCCCTCTGCCGAAAAAGTAGTGATAGAAGGCACAATCGAAACCGATCTGCCGCCCTATGTATTCTTATCGAAAAGTATAGGCTTCTTTTCCAAAATAGACCTGAACACACTAAGCAATGCCTACCTGCATGATGCAAAGATCACGGTGTCGGATGGTACGCAATCATTTGTATTGAGGGAATACCAGGTAATCAATGCCGGTATTTCCTTTTACTTTTACAGCGTAGACTCTGCCGATCTGGCTGCACTCGCCTTCAGGGGCACTATAGGTAAGACTTACAGCCTTAAGGTAGAGTACGGCGGAAAGGTTTACGAATCTACAACCGTTATCCCGCAGCCCAAAGCCCTTGATTCGCTTTGGGCAAAGCCACCACCACCCGAGGAGATGCCCAAGGACCATCCCAATTCTATGTTATTGTTTGCCCGCTATACCGATCCCGATACCCTGGGCAATAGGGTGCGTTATTTTACTAAGAGGAACGAGGGACGGTTTCTACCCCCTTACTATTCGGTAAATGACGATGCCATTATCAACGGGAGCCGTATCGATATCCAGCTCAATGCCGGTTTCGACCGTATGGATACCATCGATCAGCAAACCCTGGGCTATTTTTACAAAGGAGATACCGTAATCGTCAAATGGAGCGCTATCGACAAGGGTGTCTTCGATTTCTGGCGTACGCTAGAATTTTCATATGGTGCTACAGGCAACCCTTTCGCTTCCCCGGTCGAGATCACCAGCAATATAAGCGGCGGTGCGCTGGGCGTATGGGCCGGCTACGGCAATACTTTCGATACCCTGGTGATTCCCCAATAGAATCGTTATACCGCCTTCACCGTTGCCTATTTATTTATGAGGTATAAAATTCCTATTTTCGCTTAATATTATTAAAAACAATTAACAAACAATGTCAGAAAGTACAGAAAGAATCCATTGCCTGATCATTGGCTCCGGTCCTGCGGGTTATACTGCAGCCATTTATGCAGCCCGTGCAGGTATGAAACCGGTTTTATATTCGGGTCTGCAACCCGGAGGCCAGTTGACCATTACTACCGACGTGGAAAATTATCCCGGCTATCCCGAAGGAATTATGGGGCCGCAGATGATGAAAGATTTTGAAGCCCAGGCCAAGCGCATGGGTACGGACCTTCGCTGGGGTATGGTTTCAAAAGTGGATTTTGCTCAACGTCCTTTTAAAATTGAAGTAGACGAAGAAAAATGGATAGAAGCTGATTCCGTGATCATTGCTACCGGTGCTTCGGCCAAATGGCTGGGTATCGAATCGGAGCAAAGACTGAACGGTTATGGCGTATCGGCTTGCGCCGTATGCGACGGCTTCTTTTTCAAAGATAAAGAAGTAGCTATAGTGGGCGCCGGCGATACTGCCTGCGAAGAAGCATTATACCTGGCCAAGCTCTGTTCCAAAGTACATATGATCGTGCGCCGCGACGAAATGCGCGCTTCCAAAGTAATGCAGGAAAGGGTCTTGAAAACAGCCAATATACAGGTGTACTGGAACAGTGAAACTGTTGAAGTATTGGGCGACAAAAAAGTGGATGGCCTTAAGATCAGGAATACGCAGAACAACGAAGAAACTACTATTCCTTTGAGTGCCTTCTTCGTGGCCATCGGTCACCAGCCCAACTCGGCCCTGTTCAAAGACTACCTGCAATTGGACGAGCAGGATTACATCATTACTACCCCCGGTACTTCCAAGACCAATATAGAAGGTGTATTTGCCTGCGGCGATGTACAGGATAAAATATACCGTCAGGCAGTAACTGCTGCGGGAAGCGGCTGTATGGCTGCCCTGGATGCGGAACGCTACCTGGGTGCCCTGGCACACGAAGCAGCAGGCGCCGAACATGCCAATGCCTAGTATCCTTAAAATATCGCTCCTATAAATTGTTTTACAGGTCCGGAATTTTAAAAGATTCCGGACTTTTTTATGCCTTATGTATCTCTCTTACTACCAGTCCCCGCTGGGTCCTATCAGGATCGAAGCTTCCGATACGGGCCTGCTGTCTGTGTTGTTTATTGAGGAGGGCAAAGGAAGTTATATGCTGGAGCAGGGGCAGGCCAATAGCATTACCCGTAACACCAGCCTTCAACTACAGGAATACTTCAATGGTACAAGGCAAGTATTCGACCTCCCCCTGAGCCCCCGGGGAACCTCCTTTCAACAGCAGGTATGGCAGGAATTGCTGCATATCCCCTTCGGCAAAACAGACACTTACGGCGCCATAGCCCATAAGCTCCATAATCCTTTAAGCGTACGTGCTGTGGGTACGGCCAATGGCCAGAACCCTATTGCCATCATCATACCCTGCCACCGCGTTATCGGCGCCAACGGAACGCTTACCGGCTATGCCGGCGGGCTTTGGCGTAAAGAGTACCTTCTCAAGATCGAAAGTGCCGCTACTCCAGTACAAACAACACTCTGGTAGGCCCAACATTTTTCCCCTTTCCCTGTTATGGAGATTTCAGATGTTAGGCATTAGATATTAGATGTTAGATATTAGATGCCGGATACCAGATGTCAGGTATAAGGTATTGGTGTATGGGCACTAGCTGTTAGACATAAGGTTGGATTGTGTTACGCCTCTGAAAGGTTAACTGCCTATTGCCTATAAGTAACGGATCACTCACTGCTATTGGTTCCTGGCCGATTACCTATATTCAAAATCAATGCCTAAAATCCCGCATGCAATAGGCATCCGGATTGTTATTTAAAGTAATTTGCACCGGCTTCAAGGAGAAGCATGTTCAACAATTAATAACGGCTAAAACTTTACAAAAGAATGTACAGCACATTGACCGGCCCTGCAACATCGATCACGATCAAAAGATTGCTCGTAGCCAACCGGGGCGAAATTGCCATCCGCATCCTGCGGGCCGCTTCCGAAATGCGTATCCGTACAGTAGCGATGTACACTTACGAAGACCGGTATTCCCTGCACCGGTACAAAGCAGATGAGGCTTACCTTATAGGCGATGAAGACGAACCACTGAAACCTTATCTCGACATCGAAGCCATCATTAAGGTCGCTAAAGACAACGACATCGACGCTATCCATCCTGGCTATGGCTTCCTGAGTGAGAACGTACAATTTGCCAAACGTTGCCGCGAAGAAGGCATCATCTTCATCGGGCCTACGCCCGAGGTGATGGAACAGCTTGGCGATAAGATCGCTGCCAAAAAGATCGCCAGATCGGTTAATGTTCCCGTGATCGAAGACAGCACGATTACCTTTGCCGATACAGCCAAGGTAATTGCCGAAGCTACGCGTATCGGTTTTCCTATAATCCTCAAAGCAGCGGCAGGTGGCGGCGGACGCGGCATGCGCGTGGTACGCCAGGCCGAAGATCTTGAAAAGGCTTTTACAGAAGCCCATAACGAAGCAGAGAAAGCATTTGGCGATGGCACCATTTTTATAGAAAAATTTATTGACCAGCCCAAACATATCGAAGTGCAATTGCTGGCCGACAATCACGGCAATATTGTACACTTGTACGAAAGGGATTGCTCGGTACAACGCCGCTTCCAGAAAGTAGTGGAGATAGCGCCAGCGCCCAATTTACCGGTAAAGACCAAACAGGAGGTCTACGATTATGCGCTGAAAATAGCACATGCCGTACAATACAACAATGCCGGTACGGTAGAGTTTCTGGTAGATAAAGAATACAATGTTTACTTCATCGAAGTGAATCCCCGCATCCAGGTCGAACATACAGTAACGGAAGAAGTGACCGGCATCGACATCGTGCGCAGCCAGATCCTTATCGCGCAAGGCGTTCCTTTGTCCGATCCCAATATTTTTATCCGCAGCCAGGAAGACATCAAGCTGAATGGATTTGCAGTACAATGCCGCATTACTACCGAAGACCCTGAGAATCATTTCAAACCGGACTATGGCACCCTGATTACGTACAGGAATGCCGGCGGCTTTGGTATAAGACTCGATGAAGGCAGCGCTTACTCCGGCATGAAGATATCGCCCTTCTTCGATTCCATGCTGGTAAAGGTTACGGCAAGCGGACGTACGCTGGCCGGCGCGGCACAACGCCTCAACCGCTCCCTGCGCGAGTTCCGTGTACGCGGCGTTACCACCAATATCCGCTTCCTGGAAAACGTGATTACCCATGAGCAATTCCGGAAAGGCTTGTGTACGGTGAATTTCATCGATACCAACCCCGAGCTGTTTGCTTTCGACAGGCCCAAGGACAGGGCCACCAGGATTTTGAAATACCTGGCCGATATCAAGATCAACGGGCATCCTGATGTCAAACATTTTGACCCTACCAAAAAATTCCGCAACCCCGAAATACCCGGCTTCAACTCGTTTGCGCCTTTCCCCAAAGGCACCAAGGACAAGCTGACCGAGCTTGGTCCGCAAGCCTTTATGCAATGGCTGAAAGCGGAAAAGCCCATCCTGTTTACCGATACTACCTATAGGGATGCGCACCAGTCATTGGTGGCTACTCGTATGCGCAGCAGGGATATACTGGCCGTGGCCGAAGGATATGCCCATAACCATTCCGAGCTGTTCTCCATGGAAGTATGGGGCGGCGCCACCTTCGACGTAGCCTTGCGGTTCCTGCACGAGTGCCCCTGGACCAGGCTGCAGGAGATTCGCAAAGCCATGCCGAATGTACTGTTGCAGATGTTGTTCCGCGGCTATAATGCCGTAGGCTATTCGGCTTATCCCCGCAATGTGATCCAGCAGTTCATCGAGAAATCGTGGGAGAATGGTGTGGATGTTTTCCGCATCTTCGACTCCCTCAACAATATCGAATCTATGCTCCCCGGTATCGAGCATGTGGTAAAGCATACCGGCGGTATTGCCCAGCCCGCCATCTGCTATACCGGCGATGTGCTGCGCAAAGAAAACAACAAGTACAACCTGCAATACTATGTGGACCTTGCCCGCAGGCTGGAAGATACAGGCGCTCATATGCTGGCCATCAAAGACATGGCCGGCCTGCTGAAACCCGATGCGGCCACCGTATTGATAAAGGCGTTGAAAGAAAATGTGCACATGCCTATAGCCTTGCATACGCATGATACGGCCGGTACGCAGATCGCCACCTACCTCAATGCCGTGAATGCAGGCATCGACACGATCGACTGTTCCCTGGCTTCGTTCAGCGGTACCACGGCACAACCTAATCTTAATTCACTCGTTGCCTTGCTGCAAGGACATGAGCGGGAAAGTAAAAACGACTTGCATAGCCTTAATGCCTACAGCAATTATTGGGAAGCGGCAAGAGAGTATTACTATCCTTTCGAATCGGATCTGAAATCGGCTACAGCAGAGGTGTATGAGAACGAGATACCCGGAGGGCAATATTCCAACCTGCGCCAGCAAGCGGAAGCTATTGGTCTGGGCAACCAGCTAACGACCATCAAGCACAACTACAAGGTCGTGAATGAGCTCTTCGGCGATATCGTAAAGGTAACGCCAAGCTCCAAAGTTGTAGGCGACATGGCTTTGTTTATGACGGCCAATAACCTTACGGCAACCGATGTATTGGATGAGACTAAGAACCTTTCTTTCCCCGCTTCGGTGATCGGCTTCTTCAAAGGTGAGCTGGGCGTGCCTTACGGCGGCTTCCCCGAAAAGCTGAAGAAGATCGTGCTCCGTAACGAACAGCAAAGCAATAGCGTCAATGCACAGTTACTACCCGATATAGACCTGGAAGCAGCCTTTAATCAATTCAACGAAAAGTATCCCGGCAGCAGCTTCCTGGATTTCCTTTCGTACCAGATGTTCCCGAAGGTATACGATGAGTATTACCAGTACCAGAACGAGTTTGGTGAGGTAAGCAATATTCCTACCCCGGCCTTCTTCTACCCTTTAAGGAACAACGAAGAATTGCTGATCGAGCTGGGCAAAGGAAAGACGATCCACGTAAGGCTGATCTATGTTTCCGATGCCGATGATACCGGCATGCGCACGGTATCCTTTGAGCTGAATGGTTACAACAGGACCATAAGGGTAAAAGACAATTCGGTAAAATCGCTCAAGCCACAGCACCGGAAAGTAAGCGATCCCGACAAGGAGACCGGCGCGCCATTGCAAGGTAAGTTGAGTATTGTACTGGTAAAGGAAGGAGATGAAATAGCCGCCGGCACAGCGTTGTTCGTGATCGAGGCCATGAAGATGGAAAGCACCGTGAGCGCAGCCAGGGACGGCAAAGTAAAAAGAGTACACATCAATTCGGGCACTATGGTCGACCAGAATGATGTGGTCGTTGAACTAGAATAAATATAGGCTTATCCCGGGGTGGCTTCCAGTTGTGGAAACAACCCCGGGAATATTTTCAACTGACTATCCGTATCTAGGAAACAGACACTCCCTATGCCATGTTGAGTACCTATACACTTCATGCAATCATAGATCAAAGACAAGAGAAAGGTTGTAAAGGAAAACTCCGTCATAACATCATGCAGCACTCGCTACAATGGCCCTTAGAAAAATAGCGTTAAGAAAATGGCTTGATGGGCGGTTAAAAAATTTTTACTGTTTGAGTCTTTAAGACGAGTTTAAAAATTTTCAGCCCGCCAAGCCATTTTTAGCCTATTTTCCTACAGGCCTTGATCTTTTGGTTCTTTTCCATCAAGGGAAAAGAACATTGAAAATGAATGTGTCATTGGCAATGCAGCTTGCAGAGCATGCGGAATGAAGCATCTTGGATATTATTGACATTTATAGCGATTAAGATTCTTCGGTTCCTTCGGAGACCTCAGAATGACCACGGTTAAAGGTGATTACCAGGTAAAGTGCTCTCGTTCGCGACCTGATCCCGTAGTACTCGTTTTGTCCTATTAAAAGGAATCAAAAACGATACAAGGGTACTGTACAGCATGTCCGTGTTTCCTGCTTACGGATAGCCATTTATTTTTTATTCCGACAGCCCCAGCAACAAAGCCTTTTTGATAAGCCCGGCCATGTTCTTCACATCCAGCTTCAGGAAGAGATTGGAACGGTAGTATTCAACAGTACGCAGGCCTATAAACAGCTTCTCCGATATTTCCTGGATCGTGTCTCCATTAACCGTCAGGCGCAGTATCTCTTTTTCACGTAAAGTTAAGGCAGGCTTCAATGCCGCTTCCCGCTTCATTCTTACGGTAAACTGCTCGAGGTTTTCCTTTAGCGCCGGATCGATGAACTGCTCTTTGCGGTACACTGCTTCTATGGCTTTGATCACCATGCCCGGGTCTGTATTTTTCAATACATAACCCAATACACCCATCCGCAGCATATTGTGTACATAAAGCGCGCTGTTCAGATTGGTCAGCGCCAGGATACGGATCTCCGGGTATTTTTTCAGGATAATGGGCGCCAGCAGATCCCCTGTTTTATCGGGCAATTGTATGTCCAGCAACAATACATCGGGTTGTACCTGCTGCAGCCCTTCCAGCAGCGTAGCCCCGTTACAATAAGTACCCACCAGCGTGATCTGCGGATACACCGATATCATATTCTGTAAGCCCCCTATGATCATCGGATGATCATCCGCAATAGCAATGTTTATATTCATAGCCTGTCAATTCATGTTGTTAAGATCCAGCTCAATAAAGGCTGTAGTACCCATTTGTTGTGCCGGCTCGATAGAAAAATAACCGTTCAATGCCTGGATGCGCGCTTCGATATTCAGCAGTCCCAGGCCGTGTCTCTTGCCCGACAGGTCGAAGCCCCTGCCGTTGTCTTCTACCGAAATACGGATGATATCTTCGTCGCGTCTGATCTGGATGGCCACCAAAGTTGCGTTGGCATGCTTGATGGTATTTTGCATCAGCTCCTGGATAATACGGTACAGTGGTAATTCCAGCGCTTTATCCAGGTTGTCCAATGCACCATAGAACTGGAGATCGATCTCCAGCTTACCACCGGTATCCAATTGTTCACAATACAGCAACAGCGCTTCTTTCAGGTTGTGTTTTAAAAGCACATCAGGCATCAGGTTATGCGCTGTTTTATGGATCTCCTGCCCCATACCTTGCAGCATGTCCATGATGTCGTTCAGGCCCTTGCCCAATGGTTCTTCTTCGTGCAGTTTCTGAAAGGTTTTCAGGTTCATTTTAATTCCTGTGAGCATACCGCCGATGCCATCGTGCAGCTCTCTCGATATACGTGCCCTCTCTTTTTCTTCGCCTGCCATCATAGCTTTCAACTGTTCTATCTTCCGGTCCTTCCGGCCTATTTTCCGCCTGTTGAACAAAAAGCCGATCGCCAGCAACAACAACAGGACAGCGCCGCCGATAACCCCGCCGATCAATATATTCTTCCGTTCAAGACGCCTTTCCTGCTGCGCTATCTTCAATCCTTTCCGGATAATCTCTTTATCCTTTTGCAACGTCTGGTACTTTACTTCCACTTCATTAATAGCCCGTACTTTCTCGGTATTGGTCTGGCTGTCTTTGAGCCGGGTATACAACCGTTCCTGCTCCAGGGCCTCCTTATAGCGTCCCATGGCTTCGTATACAGCAGCCAGCGTGGCATGTGCATCTTTCTTGTTGCCTTTCAGGTTGGTTCTTGTAGCCGTATCCAATGCCGCCAGCAATATTTGTTCCGCTTTCTTATATTCTTTAAGTCGGAACAAAGCCAGCCCCATGGAATAGCCGGGCATGATAAAGGCATGGAGCGGACTGGTAGTACCGCTCAACTGCATCGACTGCTGATAATACTGTACTGCTTCCTTGTTCTTATTGGCTTGCAGCAGCTGGTTGCCGATGCAGGTAAGCGCAGCTTGCTGCATATCGGTATAACCTTCCTGGCGGCCCAGCTCCAGGGCTTTGCGGAAGCATTGCATGGCACTATCGGGAAGCCCCAGCTTATCGTAGGCCGTACCTTTATTGACCATCGCGCTGCCCACCAGCACATTCACTTTTTTTTGCAGGGCAAGATGTTCCGCCTGTGTGGCATAGGCCAATGCCTCCCGGAACTGGCCCAGCTCTACTTGTACCGTAGCCAGGTTATTGTACACGGCTGCAATGTTATCGCTATGGGGCAAATATTGCTGCAAGTACTTCAGGGCGCCGAAATAATATTCGTTGGCCTTTTCATAATCGCCCGACTGGAAATAGCTGCCTCCCATATTGATATACAGGCTGGGCAACGCATTTTTGATATACCGGGCATGTCTGCAGTAAGGCATAGCCTCACGGTATATGGCAAAACCTTTTTCGCAGGCACCCTGGTCGGTATAGGCAGCGCCCATAAAGGCAAGCGCATAACCAACGCCATCATCGAAACCGGTAGCACGGCTCAGGAGCAGGGCCTCCCGGAACAACGCCAGGGCGCTATCCGTATTCCTCGCAAACAAAGGAATGCCCTGCCGGATGAGCGACCGCACCCGGGTAGTATCTGCCGTTGTAAACAAAGGATAAGACAAGCGCATTTGCTCCTGCGCCACCAGACGAAAAGAAAGGAGGAAAAGCAAAACCAGGGTCCAGAGCCATGGCCTGCATCGCTTGCTTTTCCCAGCCCGGCAGCCATCACAAAACAATGCTTTAATCAATGTAAGTCAACGTTAATCACAATAAAAATAAAAATATCAGTAAAATCCGAAATGATTATCCGTAACAGGGTTACGTAATTTGTAATAATGGCTAAAACCCCGGGAAATCCAGAGCACCTGTCCCAACCAGGTGTCCTGTTTCCAGTATCAAGATAAATAAAATAAACATCACAACCTTTTTCTTAATCTCTAAACCGTCAATGAATCGATGAATTGGAACCTCAGGAATCTTAAGACCGTCGTCCTGCTTGAGTAGTTGGGCAAGTGCCGTACAAAAGCATTGGCTTGCCTCTAGGCGCTTAAACCAGATATTTTCTCATCAAAAAACCAAATCCAAATAAAGTATGGCTTTCATTTTTTACATTAATCCATAACTATTCATTTATGAAAAAAATATTAGCTATCGCGGCATTATTAGCCGGCAGCGTGGCATTACATGCACAACAGGGTGCGCTGGACCTTACTTTCAATCCCGGCACGGCCCTGGATTATAACGGAGCCAATTCCCTTGCCATACAACCCGATGGAAAAATCCTCCTGGGCGGCGGTTTTTCTAAACATGTGATCCGACTCAACAGCGACGGTACCGTCGATCCTTCTTTTTCGCTTATAGGTAATGGCTTTAACAGCTATGTACCCGGGATGGCACTCCAAAGCGACGGCAAAGTGGTTGTAGGCGGCGGTTTTAACGAATTCAACAACTTGCCTATACCGGGCCGGATCGCCCGTCTCAACAGCGACGGTTCTGTAGATGCGGCCTTCAAGACCAACTTGGGAACCGGTATTACCACGATGTATTCTTCGGTGAGTGCCGTTGCTTTACAATCGGATGGTAAGATCCTGGTAGGCGGCGAGTTCGACACCTTCAACAATACGACGCAGCGCAATATTCTGCGCTTAAATACAGATGGTACGCTGGACCCTACTTTTAATACCGGCGCAGGTTTCAACAGGGCTGTATATGCTTTTGCCGTGCAACCCGACGGCAAGATAATAGTAGGAGGTTCCTTCTTTATGTACAAAACCACGACAGTTCCCCCGCGCCTCGTAAGGCTTAATGCCGATGGCAATTTAGACCCGACTTTCAATGCCGGCGGAGGTTTCAATGGTACAGTTAATGCTGTTGCCTTACAGCCTGATGGCAAGGTACTTGTTGCCGGTACTTTCTCTACTGTGGATGGCACATCTAAAGTAGGTATCGTGCGTTTGAACAGTGATGGCAGCGTGGATGCTTCCTTCAACGTGGGCACCGGCCTCACCGGCTCCCAACCCTTTGCCCATGCGGTAAAGGTGCAATCGGATGGTAAAATACTGCTCGGCGGGCAGTTCGTAAATTACAATGGCAGCCCCATCAACCGTATTGTACGCCTGAATGCCGATGGCAGCCAGGATGCTTCCTTCAACGTAGGTACCGGCTGCGATGCCACGGTGCTGGCCTTTGGCATACAGTCTAATGAAAAGATCATCATTGCCGGAGAATTCAACAATTACAATGCTACTACCCGCAATTTTGTGGCTCGCTTAACCGGACCCGATAATATCAAAACAGCGCCTGTTACCATTACCAATTATTGCCAGGACCCGAGTATTGCCGTACCGTTTACGCTTACGGGCACCGTTACAGCAGGTAATGTATTTACAGCACAGCTCAGTAATGCTACCGGCAGCTTCGCCACACCCACAGCCATCGGTACGCTTACCGGTACGGCAAGCGGCACGATCAATGCCACATTGCCTACAACACTGGCTACTGGCACAGGTTACCGTATCCGCGTAGTGAGCAGCACGCCCGTACTCACCGGAAGCGACAATGGTACCGACCTCTCGATAACCAATGTGGCTCCTGCTGTAATCACCCGTACGGCTAACGTATTGAGCACTACCCTTCCCTACACTTCTTATCAGTGGCTATTGAACAATGCGGCTATAAGCGGCGCTACAAGCAGCACGTATACTTTAACAGCCAACGGTAACTACAAGGTAGCGGTAGCCAATGCAGCAGGCTGTAAAGATACTTCCGAGGTACTGGCCGTAAACAATGTAAGTGTAGATGAGCTTGAGCGCCTGGCCCAACAGGTAACCGTCTACCCTAATCCGGCACAGGACAGGATCAGTATCAATGCCCCGGTTAAAGTAGACATTAGCATCACCGGCCTGGAAGGCAGAGTGATACTTGGCCAACGCAATGCAGCAACTGTAAACATCAGCAACCTGCCGGCCGGCCTTTACCTCCTGCGTATAGCCGATCAGAAAGGGACCCTGATCAAGACCGAAAAACTGGTGAAAACACAGTAGTCTTCAACGTCTTCATAACCAACACAACCAGCAAGCCTTGCAGCATAGCCTGCAAGGCTTTTTCGTACGTTACCTTTTGATCCTTTTTGTCGTATTTCGACTCCGCTCAATAAGACAAAAAGGATAGCACAACCGGGTTTACCTTTAGGCTTTATTCTTTAAGTATACTTCTTGCTGCTTCCTAAACGAGTCACCATGCTGCGCTTACTTCTAAAACTTCACAACCGACAGTCATCATGATGCGACACCTCTTCCCGGGGAAAGTTCATATCTGTTTCCTTTGACTTGTTCATCTTGGGTACCCCTATCATTTTAAAAAGCATTGCCCGCCGTCAAAAACTTCAATTACTATAGCGCTAAGCTTAAGCTGAAACCGCTATGCCCTATAGCTAATTTGTCATATTAAATACGGACATTAAATATGTAATGGGTGTTATGAAGAAAAAGCAGCAGTTCCTCAAAAAGTAGGCTATTCCTTCAAAGGCAGAGGGGCATCGTTGCGTCTTCCTTATCAGGAAGATCAGGAGCGGGCATCGTCAGGTCCGGCTTGCTGATCGTTATGGGTTTATAGCCTTATCCAGCTCCACTTTATGACAAAGAAACTTTTTTTAACCCTGTACTGCCTCGCGCTTACGGGTTTTGCCCGGGGCCAGGGCCTGCATCGCTTTTATGAAAACGGGAAAGCCGGCTATAGAAACGACTCCGGTGAAATCGTAATCGCAGCCGGCTATGATGCCGGCAGCGAATTGATCAACGGTTTTGCCATAGTGGTCCAGGGAGGGTTGAGGGGCTATATAAACAGCCAAGGCCAGCTTCAGATTCCGCTCATATACCGTGATGCTAACCCGTTCGAAAATGGTTATGCATCCGTAAAACTGGGAGACCGTTATGGTTTCATAAATGTAATCGGCAACTGGGTTGTAGAACCCGCCTACGAAGAAGTTTATGCCTTTGCCGAAAACAGGGCCCTGGTAAAAAAAGAAGGAAAATATGGCTTTGTCGACAAGGAACTGAAAGCCGTGATCCCAATGCAATACCAATGGGCTTCCGGCTTTTCCGAAGGACTCGCAGTAGTAAGGATTGAGGGGAAATACAGCTTTATAGACCTGCAGGGAAATACAGGACTTGAAGGTGAATTTGATACTGCCGGCTTATTTCATCAGGGGGAAGCTGTTGTTACTTCCGGTGGCAAAACCTACGTCATCAACAAAGAGGGTAAAATGATCCGGGAAATCAATATGCCCATAGTAAAGTAATCAAGTATTTCCCTTTTATTTCGGCATGCATTTTTTATTTAAATTACTGGGAAGAAAAAAATGGTAAGATATATTTTCAGCATTTTATTCCTGGCTGCAAGCCTGGTGATCGCCCCGGCATATGCCCAGAGCGGGCAATGGGTTTGGCTCAGAGGCGACAGTACGCTCAACAGCCCAGGAAATTACGGCATTAAAGGAGTGGCTGACATGGCTAATGAGCCGCCTGCCGGTCTTGGCCGTGCCCATTGGACAGACCTGGATGGTAACTTCTGGCTGTTCGGCGGTAATGGCGGTAATGATTTATGGAAATACTCGCCGGTAACCAATGAGTGGACCTGGGTGCATGGATTTTCGAATACATTGACCGGCAGTGCCGTATACGGGACCCTCGGCGTACCCTCACCTTTAAATGTACCGGCCGGCGTCAATACACCGATGTACTGGACCGACGCAGCCGGCGACCTCTGGCTTTTCGGAGGTGAATATTCCACCTTTCACCTCGATGCCCTGTGGCGCTACCATATAGCGACCAATGAATGGACCTGGATGGCCGGCAGTCCAGGAGTTGTTGTCGGTGTACCGCCTGCTGTTTATGGTACCCTACACACGCCGGCAAGCGCTAATACACCAGGAGGACGGACACAAATGGGTATGTTTAAAAACTGGTGTGTAAATGATAACCTTTGGCTGTTTGGCGGTTATGCCAATTACGGACTAAAAAATGACCTCTGGCGTTATGATCTGGGCATTAATCAATGGGCCTGGGAAAACGGCAGCCAGGCATTTAACCCTACGGGAAGCTACGGCACTATGGGCATAAGCAACCCATCCAATCAGCCACCTCCGAGGCAGGCGGCGGCGGGATGGCTTGATGCCGACGACAACCTCACGCTTTTTGCTGGTGGTCCTTTTAATTATTCGTTGAATGATCTCTGGAAATATGAACGGGCTCCAGGGTTGTGGACCTGGTCAGGCGGTACTAACATTCCTGATGATCCCGGAACAGGCAATACTTATTGTGATCCGGGCACCGGTAATCTGCCTTATTCCAGACGGACTCTGGCCATAACAGCCAGTAGCGCTACCTGCACCAAGGCTTTCTGGGTATTTGGCGGCGGCAATAGTTTCAACGACCTGTGGCTGTTCAATGCCGGCAACCGTGCTTGGAGCAAAATTAAAGGATACAGTTATAGTAATGCCCCCTACAGTTATGGTACAAAAGGAGTGCCTACCGCAACGAATTTACCGAAAGGCAGGTTTGCCGCCGCTCTGTGGACAGATGCTTCCGGCAGTCTGTATATGTTGGGTGGGGCTGTTCCTTACCCGGCCAACCCTCTTTTTGCGATGCGCATCAATGACCTGTGGAAGTTTATTCCCGATACCTCGTGTTATTATGCCGGACTGAAGATTACTGAAGGGCAACAGCTGGTCCCTCCTGCCGATACTTTACTCTGCGCCGGAGACAGTGTCAAGATGATGATACCGGGCAACAGCGATATTACCGTAAGCCCTGCAAGCGGAAGAAGGATCGATCCCGCAGCCGGTGAAATTATCTTTTATGGCGGCGCAAACACGACTTATATCGTCACCACTTCCGCTAACCCCTGCTGGGGTTATAACCCCCTTTCCTTTACTATTGCACTTCCACCTCCGCCCCGGGCAGACTTCTCCTTCGATCCGGACATCGCTTATATAGACAACCTGTTTTTAATTTTATAAACCGCAGTACTAATGCCGTTCGTTACGAATGGTTTTACAAGGGACAATTATTGGCTACGGCAAGCGACCTGGCACACCATTTTACTGCTGCCGGTAAACATTGTGTAACACTAGTTGCTATCAATAAATGCGGGCAAAGAGATTCGGTAACCCGATGTTGCGAAGTACGGGATAAGCCTGTTGTTTTTATACCGAACGCTTTTTCGCCCAATGGCGACGGGCAAAATGATGTGTTCGAAATCAAGGGAGGCAATATCAGGATCAGGGCTTTCGAGATATATAACCGTTACGGTCAGCGTCTCTTCAATTCTTATAATCTTTCCGGGAAATGGGATGGAACGTATAATGGAAAAAAATGTGATGTAGGAACTTATTATTATTACATCAGATATGACGACACTCAATCTGGAGAAGAGCATACCCTAAAGGGTGATGTGATGTTGCTTCAATGATCCGTGAGCGAATTTTGACTTTTTCATTGCTCGTTTAAAATTAATGCCGTTTGTCTAATTTTAAACTGTCTCCATTTCAGGGACACTTACAGCAATCTCTATTCCCCCTTTTTGGCCGGTGGCTGTTTCAGCCATTCCTTGTAATTGTGTTTGATCCACATCATCAGCTCCAGGTCCGATGCGGCACGGGCATAATCGTAATCCATCGGGTACTGGTTCATAAAACGGGCTAAGCTATCATCCTGCAAACCTGTAAGCTTCTGTACTAACGCAGGGGTATAGCGGGTATCGACAAAGAGCTGTCTTTCGCTATTTTTAAACCTGTCCTGGAAAGCTTTAAGCCGTTTGTATTTCTTCGTCTTCTTCTGAAAGAGCGACGATACAGGGGCATTGAAGGAACTCGTGCCGCCATATAAACGGTTTGGTTTGTTGAATTTAAATTTTGCCGGTTTTTCATCTACTTTTTTCCCGTAAATGGCTCTCCTGTTCAGGGAATCTTCCTGGTAAGGCGTAAGTCCCGGCCTGATGACAATAGTGTCTATAGCAACCCTCTTTTTGCTGAGGGTTACACGCAGGTATTGTTCCGATGCAGGGAGTAAGCTTTTGGAAGTATAACCGATGAGACTGAACTGCAGGTTATCTTCTTTTTGGGCGGTAATGGAAAAGCTTCCCGTGAGACCGGAAATAGCGCTCTCACCCGAAGCCAGGTTATGTATCCATACCTTAGGTAAGGGTTCACCCGATTCTTCATCTACAATGATACCCTGTAAAATTTGTGCAGTAAGAAGTGTGGGGCAAAGCAAGCAAAAAGACAAAAGCAGCAACCTCATGGTTTCTTTAACGTATCGGCAGCTTGCTTTGGTATGGGAGCCGGTAGTACGATCGGCTTTTTGATCCACTCTCTATAGTTGTACCTGATCCACATTTTAATCTCCAGATCGGTAGCTGTGCGGGCATAATCGTAAGGCATAGGATGCGCATTGATAAAGGCAGCCAGGGTATCGCCGGAAAGACCGGTGAGCGCCGCTACCTCTTCCGGCGAATAGCGGGTGTCCACAAACTTCTGGCTTTCCCATTTGGCGAAGTTGGTCTGAAAACGTTGCCTTTGCTTGCTTTTCTTATTGAACTGCTCGGCCAATGCGGAAGCGGGGCTGAAGATGCTCCCCAATACCGTGCTGCTGGCCCGTTGGCGAGAGAGGTCGAGGGCATAGCGGTTCCTTCGGGCAATGGAATCCAATTGATAAGGGGTCCAGTCGGGACGTATTTCCACTTCCTCTAACGAGAAGAGCTTTTTCTTCATGCTGATCCTGCGGAATACATCGCTGCCTTCGGGCATTTGGAGACTTACCGGGTAATAACCGATATATGTGAATTCGATATCATCGCCCTTGTCTGCCTTTATGTTGTATTTGCCATCCACATCGGTCATCGTGCTCAGGTTCTTGGTTTTATTGATCACCATTACAGCGGGTAGGGTGCCACCGTCGTTATCGGCCACAACGCCTTCCAGCGACTGGGACCAGGCCATACTTGTACCAAAAGAAAGAAGGAGGGTATATAATAAGAAACGGAGCGTCAAAGGGTGTCGGGATTTTGAAATAAAACAACGTTTTGTCAAAAATATTGCTTTTAGGGCATAAAAAATCCCGGCAGTGAACTACCGGGACTATTTCATAACGAAATTTAGCATTACTTTTTCTTAGCAGCAACTTTAGTTGGAGTTGGCTTTTTAGCAGCAACTTTCTTAGGTGCGGCTTTTTTAGCAGCAGCTTTTTTAGGAGCGGCTTTCTTAGCAGCAGCTTTTTTAGGTGCAGCTTTTTTAGCAGCAGCTTTCTTAGGTGCGGCTTTTTTAGGCGCAGCCTTTTTAGCAGCAGCTTTTTTAGGTGCAGCTTTCTTTGCAGCAGCTTTTTTAGCTGGAGCGGCTTTTTTTGCGGCTGCTTTCTTCGGAGCAGCTTTCTTTGCAGTTGCCATACTTATCGAATTTATGGGTTAGAAAATAAAAAAGCTCTTTTATTACTATGGCAAATCGCTAAAGGGGGTTAGGCTTCAGCGACACTTACTTCGTTTACGGAAACTAAAGTTTTACTGCGGGTTTTTCTGAATTCAACTATACCGTCGGTCAATGCGAATATAGTGAAATCTTTACCAACACCAACATTGGCGCCGGGATGATAAACTGTACCTCTTTGACGGATGATGATATTTCCGGAGATAGCTGGCTGACCACCGAAAATCTTAACACCCAAACGTTTACTACGTGAATCGCGGCCGTTTCTTACGCTACCTTCACCTTTTTTATGTGCCATCTACTTTTTTATTAAGTTGTAGTCTCTACAAAGTTAAATAATAAATTGATTTATCCAAAAAATCTTTATGCGATTCCCTGGATCTTAATTTTAGTCAGCGACTGGCGGTGACCATTAAGTTTCTGATATCCTTTACGACGTTTTTTCTTAAAGATAAGAACTTTGTCGCCCTTAAGATGATCAAGTATTTCTGCCTTTACAACTGCTTTTACAGCGCTGCCTACGGAAATGCTTCCGCCATCGCTGGTCATCAGTACATCAGAAAATTCTACGCTATCTCCGGCTTTACCTTCGAGGCGGTGTACAAAAAGTTCATCGTTCGCCTGAACCCTGAACTGCTGTCCTGCTATTGTTACAACTGCAAACATGCTCCAAAAATTTTGCGCAAAATTAATAGAAATTCAAATTATAGCAAAATTATTTTTCATCTTTTTTGCCACGGCTGTATTCTGCCAGCACTTTATCGCCCTGCATCAGTTGCAGTTTATCGCCCGAAATGCTGAAATGATCGGTATTGTTCAGGATCAGCATCACCTTGTTCTCGGTCTGCATCCCGGGCATACAGGCCATTTTGGTAGAAATAACTTTTTCCATTTTCAACGCACTCCCTTTAAGGGTATAATGCCCGCCGAAGCTGTTGCAGCCGGCATTACCGAACACACGGCCCGTAGCCGTTTCAAACGAAATGGTTACCGGCTTGCGGGTCTGTTCCAGATCAAAACCGGGAATGCTGCTTATGGTCCAGGCGGTACCGGCAAGCACATCACCAGTAGCCGAACCGGCCTTGGTTTGTTTTTTCATCGAGGAGCAGGAAAACAACAACAGAACAGACAAAGAAAGTAAATAGCGCATGTGTATAGTTTTTTAATAATGAACGATCCGGAATTTTCGCAAAGATACTTATTTGACAGGCTCCTTCCAGAATTGCTGCACGCTGGCAACAATCGGGGCGACCGCGATATTGTTCATGCACTTGAAATGCTTGCGCGGACATTTATCGTAACCGATCTTACTGCAGGGCCTGCAGCTTAATTGCTTTACTTCCATCATAACAGACAATTGCGACACGTTTTGGTTTAAATTGTTGAACCCGTAATAAGGAAACATGCCCATTTCGGGTGTAGTATTGCCCCAAAGGGAAACGATAGGCTTCTTAAAGGCCGCAGCGATATGCATCAGACCTGTATCGTTGCTTACCACTACCCGCGCCCGTTTTACCAGGTCTGCCGATTCGGTGATGTTGAATTTGCTGCAGGCATTATACACCTTGGCCGTATCTACGGCTGCAATCTCGTTGCCCGCATCTCGGTCTTCGGGCCCGCCGAGCAAGATGATGGGATAAGGACATAGTTGTACAAACTCTTTCCATTTGGCTACAGGAAATTGTTTGGTAAAATAAGAGCCGCCGATCACACAGCCTACAAAGCCCGCCCAATGCCCCATAGGAATATCGTCCTGGCTGGTTTGCAGGTTTTCGGGGATAAAATAATCCAGCCCCTGGCCGTCGTTCTTGATGTTCAGCTCCTTCAGCCCTTCAAAGTAGCGATCCACGATGCTTTTGTCCGGCATCACCTTCCATTTGAAATTCACATAAAGCCATTTGCGGAAATTCAGCTTATCAAAGGTGAGCGAGGGCACCTTCAATGCCTTTTTGACCCGCAGGGTACGCAGGTTGCGGTGCAGGTCAATGATGTAATCAAAGCCGATCTGCTTTAGCTCCGCTATGTTTTCATTCAGGTCTTTGTCGAGCGTATGAATGATATCGATATAGGGATTAGCAGCAATCACCGGCCTGAAGCTTTGCTTCACCAGGAAATGGATCTCGGCATCGGGGTATTGCCTGCGGATGCTGCGCAATACCGGCGTGGTCAGCACAATATCCCCGATAGAGGAAAAACGGATGAGGAGTAATTTCATGAACAATGTAATGGCTGCAAATATAAAAGTTTATCTGACTATCCCGATATAGGAAACCTGAATGCTATTTACCTCCATCGCGGTTGCTGAGCCTGTCGAAGCACCTTGCTAACGCTGTCCTTTCGACAAGCTCAAGGACCGGAGGACACTTGTTTCCCATATCGGGATAGTCAGAAAAGTTTAAATGACAGATGTGAGATATGAGATGTGGTATTGGGTATTGAGATCTTAGATGTGAGCCGTCAGGCATTAGATGTGAAATAAGTATGCAGCATGTGGTATTGAGATGCCAGACATTGGGTATAAGAGAAGAGAGGATGGGGTATTGGGTATTGCGCTGTTAGCAGCGAAGTGGGAATGCAAAACAAATTTTGCCAAAAGAAAAATACTATTTTACTTTGTATTTCAAAGTACTTTTAAAATGAGAAAACTTAAAAGATCGATACGGCTCTGGATGGCCTTTTTCATCCTCTCCCTGCTCCTGAGCGGCCTTACAGCCTTCCCTATCGAAACGGAATTGCAATGGCTGCTGTCCATCGCAACGGAAAGTAATTCGCCGCTCTACCATTGGCTCAGGGATACTTATACCGCGGTCAGCAGCACCAACAAGGCTTTCCCTACCCTTGCCTATGCCTGCGACTGGCTTGCTTTTGCCCATATAGTACTGGCCATTGTTTTTATAGGACCTTTCGTTGATCCTGTCCGCAATATCTGGGTCATTCAATTCGGTTGTATTGCCTGCATCCTGGTGTTGCCACTGGCCTTTATCGCAGGCCCCTTGCGGCATATTCCTTTCTTCTGGCAGCTGATCGATTGTTCCTTTGGTGTTATGGGCTGATCCCCCTGGTCGTATGCTACCGGAAAACGCGCTTGCTGGAGACCTTACAACACCAATACAGAACATTCCGTTATCCTACATCCCTTAATCCTGAAACATGAAATACTTTGTACATCCCGGTTCTGTGGTCAGGACTATTTGGGGAAAATCCGATACGGTACTATTTATTTTTGCCGGGGCTGCCGCCGAGTTCTCGTTGAATAAGGCTGTTGACTGGCTGTATTTTACGGGACGCCTGCCCGCCGATCCGATCGGGCGGCTGTTCTCTACAGTCGGCTATGCAAAACAGATCATTTTCGCGGAGCAGGATACAGCACTGGCTGCTATCGACCGGATGAAGGTGATCCATTCGGGTGTAGAGGCCAGCCGCGGCTTCAGCATTCCCGACTATGCCTATCGTGATGTGCTTTTTATGCTGATCCATTATTCCATTGTCTCCTTCGAACTGTTGGAACGCAAGCTCACGCAAGCGGAAAAGGAAGAAGTATTCCGGGTATTTTACGCCGTAGGCAGCAGGATGGGCATTCCCCGTTTACCAGTTAACTATAATGATTGGCAAAAGGCCCATCAAAAGCAGCTCCGGTATAACCTGCAGCACAGTGCTTATACTCAGGACCTTTACCGGCAGTACCGAAAACATCTCGGTTATCTAAGGTATTTTATATTACTGAAAGTACAGAGCAGGATAGTTCCGGGAACAGTGTTGAAGCTATTGCGCTTACGCCCTTCAAAGTCGATAAAGGTATTGCTGTTGCTCTACAAACGGACCGGCCAATCCTGGTTGAACCGGTTGGCCAGATCCATTTTATTGCCCGCTGCCTATGCGCAACAGATCAAGCAACTGGACCAGCATCCCCGCTCTTAAAAAAAGTTGCCGGCTTTCTCGAAAGCCGGCAACGCAATTGCTTATCGGTAACGAGTACCGGTTATTTCCTGGATACTTTTACATCGATCCTTCTGTTCATAGCCCTTCCCAGCTCGGTGTTGTTATCGCCTACAGGGAATTCCTGGCCATAGCCATCGGCTTCGATACGGGCAGCATCGATACCCATAGCCACCAGGCGGCTTTTCACGTTTTCCGCCCGTTCTTTACTGAGCTTCAGGTTGGCCGCGGCATCGCCGGTGTTATCGGTATAGCCACCCATTTTCAGAGATACATTGGGATAAGCTTTCAGAATAGCCACCATGTTTTTCAATTGCTCTTCCGAAGAAGGTTTCAGTACCGCTTTACCGGTTTCGAACTGCAGCCTGTCAAAAGAAAGCCAGTTGGCGCTTTTGTTGGTTTCGTCGATAGTACCGTTCTGTATAAAATCTACCAGCTTCCTTTCCACGCTCAGCTCGCCTACCTGCAGTTCTGTATTGTCAGCCAGTTTCAATGCGGTAACATTACCAACATTATAAACATAGTTTCCGTTTTCGTCCAATTGTTCGGCTGCCGAGGCATCGCCTACCACCGGCGGCTGAGCATCCGTAGCCACTTCATTACTGCCATGTCCCGGCAAAGCGGCCGCCTGCATACGCGCAATACTGGCCGTACGTTGCTCCTGGATCTTTCCGGCATACATATGTGCCAGGGTAGGTGCAATCACCAGGCTCACAATACTCATCAGCTTGATGAGGATATTCATGGAAGGACCCGAAGTATCTTTGAACGGATCGCCTACGGTATCGCCGGTTACGGAAGCTTTATGGGGTTCGGATTTTTTGTAGTACGTCTCCCCGTTGATCTGCACGCCTTTTTCAAATGATTTTTTGGCATTATCCCAGGCGCCGCCGGCATTGTTCTGGAACATTCCCATCAGCACACCGCTTACGGTAGCCCCGGCCAGGAAACCGCCTAATACTTCAGGCCCTAAGATAAAGCCAATGATGAGCGGGGACAGGATAGCAATAGCACCGGGCAACATCATTTTACGGATAGAGGCATCGGTTGAGATGGCCACACATTTTTCGTATTGTGGTTTGCCGGTTCCTTCCATAATGCCAGGGATCTCGCGGAACTGGCGGCGTACTTCTTCCACCATAGCCATAGCGGCTTGCCCTACGGCTTTGATGGCCAGGGAGGAGAAGATGAAAGGGATCATACCACCTACAAACAGACCGGCCAATACGTCGGCGCGGTAAATATCGATACCGTCGATCTTGGAGATACCAACGAATGCGGCAAACAAAGCCAGGGAGGTTAATGCAGCCGATGCGATGGCAAAGCCTTTACCGGTAGCGGCAGTAGTATTACCTACAGCATCCAGGATATCTGTTTTTTCACGCACATCGCTGGGCAGCTCGCTCATTTCGGCAATACCACCGGCGTTATCGGCGATAGGGCCAAAAGCATCGATAGCCAATTGCATCGCTGTTGTGGCCATCATACCGGCAGCGGCAATAGCCACACCGTACAGACCGGCAAAAGCATAAGAACCATAAATACCGCCGGCCAGCACCAGGATAGGCAATAAGGTACTTTCCATACCTACGCTCAGGCCACCGATAATATTGGTGGCATGGCCCGTCGCCGATTGGCGGATGATGCTCATTACCGGGCGTTTGCCCATGGCGGTATAATATTCGGTGATGATGCTCATTAGAGTACCTACCACAAGGCCAACGATAATAGCGCCGATGATATCCATTTTGGTAAATTCATGACCACGCAGGGTCATGGTCTCAGGCATCAGGGCATTGACCAGGAAGAAGGAAGCAATGGCGGTTAAAACGATGGAACCATAGTTACCCATGTTCAAGGCGCTCTGCACTTTAGCCGTGCTTAAACCGGCGCTTTCGCTGATGCGTACAAAGAAAGTGCCTACAATCGACAGGATGATACCTACGCCGGCAATCAGCATAGGCAGCAGGATAGGCGCCAGGCCAGCAAATTGGTCGCCAGCGCCGCTTATGGTTTCACGGCCAAGCACCATGGTAGCCAGAACAGTAGCCACATAGCTTCCGAAAAGATCGGCGCCCATACCGGCCACGTCACCTACATTGTCGCCTACGTTATCGGCGATGGTTGCGGGGTTACGGGGATCGTCTTCCGGGATACCGGCTTCTACCTTACCCACGAGGTCAGCGCCTACGTCGGCGGCTTTGGTATAGATACCGCCGCCTACACGGGCAAACAAGGCTATGCTTTCGGCCCCAAGGCTGAAGCCGGTAAGGATTTCTATAGTACGCTCCATTTCCAGGGAGTCAACGGCAGCATCTTTGGCAAAGATCACTTTAAGTACGATAAACAGACTACCCAGGCCCAGTACGGCCAGGCCGGCTACACCCATACCCATTACACTACCCCCAGTAAAAGATACTTTAAGGGCTTTGCTCAGGCTGGTACGGGCCGCTTCGGCAGTACGTACATTCGATTTGGTGGCAATCCGCATACCGATAAAGCCGGCAAGGGCACTCATAAAGGCGCCCAGCACAAAGGCCAGCGCAATACTCCAGTGGGAATTGGCATTGCTGGATCCCATTACCCCCAGCAATATAGCAGCGATAATAACAAAATAAGCCAGAATCTTATATTCCGCTTTTAAAAACGCCATCGCACCGTCAGCAATGTATTTGCTGATCTCTTTCATGCGATCGTTACCTGCAGGCTGTTTACTTACCCATCCACTTTGGATCAGCGTAAACAGCAAAGCCACAACCCCGAAACAGGGCACTAAGTAAAAAAGTGAGTTCATACTTACTTGTTAGTTTTTAAGTGCGACAAAAATAGTTGTATAAACGGAAAATCCATATCATTTTTTTCTGACAAATAAAAAAAATAGTGGGACAATAAAAAAACCGCGCCAGGCGCGGTTTTCAAAATAACAATTCAAAAAAAATCCTTGTTACCGGATCAGCGTCACGGTACCTTTATACGTTTCTACATAGCCATCGGGATAACCGATACGGATTACGTATCCATAAACGCCCACGGGCTGTAATTGTCCTTTGCTGAATCCATCCCATCCCTGTTTGGGGTCGGTAGTGCGGAAAAGGATAGTACCCCAACGGTTAAAGACTTTAAAATCGATCAGCTTTTCGTTGGTAATGTTGCATATCTTGAAAACGTCATTCTGTCCGTCATTATTCGGACTGAAAGCGTTGGGGATCAGGAGCTCTTTTTTTGCTGCTGCGCTAAAATCACCAGGCATCGCGTTCACATTCACTGTCTGGGCTTGAGAAGCCAGCGGGAACAGCGCTATGAAAACGGCGATCAGGTAAAAGTATTTCTTCATCTCGAAATTATTCATTGTTCAGTACAAAAGTAGACGCTTTAGCTGAAAAAAAGGTTGGGGATAACACAAAAACAACATCAAAATGTATGCCAAGTTAACATAATTTAACCATTTCCCTATCTGTTCCCGGCAAAAGCCTGTACCCGCCCAAGTTAAAAATCTGTACCCAGCGACAAGTACCAGCTAAACTCTTTCCGGATGTTCCAGGCGGCATCAAAACGGGCGAAATAGCCGAACAGCATCGTCCTTAATCCTGCCCCATAGCCTATAGCAATACCATTGTCGCTATAATTAGGTACCGAAACCAGGATAGTAGGGTTGTTGGGATTGTTAGCAGGCCAGGGTACCCTGTAATAACGGTCCAGGTTCTCGGAAGTGGGCAACAGGCCTTCCCAGGCCGAGCCGAGGTCGCAGAAAGTCACCACCTGCAGATTTTTCAGGATGGACGATTGTATGGGCCTTCTCATCAAGGTACTGAATACCGGGAACCTTAATTCGGCATTGATCAATGCATAGGTATTACCATTCCTGGCATTCTGGTCGTAGCCGCGCAGGTTGGTTGCCAAGGCCTGGAAAGCATAATCGTTTTTGCCGGAAGGTTGCAACACATTGCTGAACTTGGGATTAATATCGTTATCTACGCCACCCAGGAAATAGAGTATTTTCTGGTTGCCGCCGGAATGGGCGCCCGCCACACGTATCGCTGCAATAAAGTTCTTATATATCTTATGGTAGTAGCGGAAATCGAGACCTATATTATAAAAGCCGCCTTTTTTGTTGGAGTTATTGGTATCTACGTTTGAGCCGTATACATTGTTGGAATAAAGCTTATACATGTATTCCGCAAATATCTTGTAGCGAAAGCCGTTCCATATATTCAGGGCAGGGTTGCGCGTATCGTCGTACACATATTCGGCACGGCTCATGGCATAATACTGCTGCGTATTGGGAAGTACCAGGCCTATGGGATCCTTGGCTTTCACCACCATGCGGTCCTGCCGCGCCCCAAGGTGCATCCGGATACTCTTTACCTTATCGAAAGGATAGCTGGCGCTTCCCTGTAAAATGGTGGTTATGGTTTTGCCCGGTTCTACGAAGGGCGGCTGCGTAGGATCGATCACAAAGCTATAGTTGTACTTATTTTCCTGGCGCAGGAAAATAAGGCCCCAGTCTACCCTGCGACGGAAGTTCTCAAACTGCAGGAAATAGGTAACCCCGGTAAAATTGACCGGAATGCGCAATCCCCCTGTAAAACGGTAATCTTCCATTTTATCGAACAGGCTGGCCGTAAGCATACCCGAGATAGATGGGTTTGTATATTGACCACCGGTATTGTCATAAGACTGGTACCGGTTAAAGATAACGCTGTTGTCCAGTCGTACGCTGAAAAAGTCCAGGTTGAAGGACTTGCGGTAGAGTTGCGAACGAAGATCGATAAAGGTACTGTCCACATAAACGATCCGTTTCCCGTTCAAAGCCCCGTCGGTTGCCCCCGAAGATGCGGTCACCCTGGGCTGGGCGGCGGCATCGTTCTGAATCGTGGCATGGGACAGGACGGATGAATCCGCAGGCTTTTTAAGGTTAAGCATTTCGGCGAGCTCTGTAGACTCGGCCCCCGGTTCTACCTTAGCAGAATCGTTGGGATCGAGTTTGCTGCGCCGGGCAAATTCACTTTGAAAAGCGTCTCCCGAATTAATAGAGAACTCGTCTTCCTTTTTTTCCAGCTCTGCCTTATCCATCAGGTTAACCGGCGTGGCACTTACATGCGTCGTTTTATTTGCTACGCCATCTACAAAGATCAGGGGCAGTGGCTTCCGTACAGGAGCATCACCATCCGGCGCCGGCAACTCTATTTTATGGAAGAAGATGTTGTAGGTGTTCCTGTCCTGGATCACATCAGCGATCTTACCGCTAGCCGGGTTATACTGCTGGTAAAGAATACTGCGACCGAAATTGGTTATGGGCACCGAATAGGCAGAATCCTCGTTTTTCGCATTCCGGGCAAACATGACCACATAACGGTTACGCACACCGTTCTGGTCCCACAGGTAGGCAAAATGATCGCTGCCGTAAGGGATGGCCTGGCTCACTTCCCCTTTGGTACTGCGGGTAAGCTGCATCAGGTTGTCGCTCTTCGTAGTAGCATTGTAGAAAAAAGCATTCATGGTGCCCGCCGGCAGCTCATTGGGCAATGCCCTCAGGTTAAGGTAAGGCTCGGGCCTGTTGCTGAGAAAAATAACACCCTTGCGCGAACCGCCGCTTACAAATACCGGGGCTACATCGTCCCAGGTATCGTCGGTAAGCTGGTTCAGGCGGGCCCGTTTCATACGGTATTCGAACAAATCGCTTTGCCCCTTCCGCAATGCTGAAAGGATAAGCACATCGTCGTCCTCCATAAAGGTAAAGCCGGTAATGCGATCAAAGCGGTTGCTGGGTATCCTAAACCCTTCGACCTTTGCCTTGATCGAGTTGTACACCTTTATAAACAGGTGGTTATTGTTTTTAAAGATAATACCCAGCTTAAAGCCTGTGTTGTTCCAGCACAGCAGGGGGTAATCCGGATCGTCGTTTTCCCGGTAGTTTTTTATACCGCCCGAAAGGATTACAGAGCTTTCCCGTTTGGCCACACCGTCGACCATCTTCGTTTTTTCCAGTATTACCTGGTATTCACCGAATCGCCATTTTACATAGGCCACATCGCCACCTCTCGGCGATACGGTAATATCACGGATACGTCCTTCATCATCGGGCACCTTGATACTGCTCAGCAATGAAGTGGTATCCATCTTTTCAAATATCTGTTCTTCAAAATTATACCGGCCCTGGTAATAGGTCACCAGCGAATCGTAGGTTACCTTCAGCTTTTGGTTGATGGTCAGCTTCAAAGCCTTGTTCAGGCTGCTTTTGAGCTGGGTAAGGTACAGCAGGTTCTTCACATTGTTTTCGCCATACCTTGCCGCAATGTATTTCCAGAAAGCCTTACCGGCAAGTCTTGGATTCTTATTACCGATTTCATCAAAATGTACTTTCGTTCCTACCATCATGATGTTCTTCCAATCGTTATCATCGTTGGTAGTCCAGCCATCCACCACATAATCCACATAACCGGTGGTAACCCAGGCGGGCAGGTCGAGCAGCACAGCGTTCCGTACCATTTCGCGGAAGTTTTCGCCAAACATAAGCCGCTCCATAACTACCTGCGCCATCCCCTGCCGCAACTGCCGTTTCAGATCGCTGTGCTTCCCCGTAAAGTAGATAACGAGCTTATCGCCTACCAGGTTTACCGTACCTGCAGGATTGTCGTTTTGCAATTGCAGCTCCCCGTTAAGGCCTATATTGCTTTGCTGGAATTCGTCGTAGGAGTTGTACAGAATTATATTCAACCGCTCGGGAAACAAGCCTCCCAGGCGCCGTTCGATAGCGCTTACATCCTGCTCGGCCTGCTCGGCCACATAGCGTGCCAGCTCCCGGCCCGACCGGTCGTAATGGTATATCTTAAAATGCTCGGCATCGTAATACTTCCAATCGAACCGGCGAAATTGAACGCGGTTTTGCCCGAATACTTCCAGATTGGTCTGCGCATAAGCGGATGCTATTCCTCCCAAAACAAGGAGTAGGCAGACGATATACTTTAGTCTGTTATTCATTATTAACGCCTGAAATGCTTAAGATAATAACCGGTATAAATTTAACGTAATTTACGCTGATTTTTCTGAAATCCTTCTTTTATAACGCCGGATACAATATATAAATTATCGTCTGAGAAAAATCACACCTTTTTCACCCGTATACTTACCGGGTTTTCTCCAAAATAAATCTAATTTTAAAGCCTCTAAAAATAATCCTTATGACAGACATCAACCAGTTTCACGACAGCCTTAACATCGGGCCACCCCCAACAAAGAAAATACCGGACATGCTCAACGTATTGAGTATTCTCTCTTTTATCGGCTGTGCCGGGGGATTCCTCAACGGCATATATACCTATCTTACGGTTTGCAAATCGGTAGCGGATATGGAAAAATTAAGCAATAGCGATAATCCTATGGCCGGCATGATGAGCTCTTTTTCGGAGTCCATGGTAAAACAATGCGACTTGAAGCTGCCCATACTGATCATTACGCTCGCTAGCGCGATTATTTGTTTTATTGGTGTATTGCAGATGAGGAAACTAAAGAAATCAGGGTTCTTCTTTTACCTCATTGGTGAAATAGTTGCGCCTGTTGCTATGATTATTCTGGTAGGCAGCGGTCTTATGAGTGGCCTTATGATGTTCTTCCTAATATTCCCCATCCTGTTTATTATCCTTTATGCTACCCAGCTTAAACATATGAAATAAGCCAGGGACAAAGTTTTTGTAGCTTATACAAAGAAAGAGCAACGCTGAAGCGTTGCTCTTTCTTTGTATAACAAACCTGTGCTTTAAACGATCAGGCTGCCCTGAGCGCAGCACCGGCCAAACGGATCCAGCGGGCATTCATGCGCCGCACGTATTTGGGGTGCAGGTCTTTTTGTTCTTTTACTGCCCTGAATTGCGCCTTCGCCTCTTCGGGCCTGTTCATTTTTTTCAGGAGCATACCGTAATGGTACATCGCTTCCAGCGAATGGTGTACCCTGATACAGCTTTGATATTCGGCTTCCGCCCTTACCAGATCGCCGGTATAGTCCAATGCTCTTGCATACAACAGCTCATCTTCCGGGCGGTCCAGGCGGTTATAGCTGTTCTGCGCCTTCGCCTTTTCCAGGTAGCTGAGGGACTCGCTGTATTGTTCTGCTTCGAAAAACAAACGCGCCAACTGTAAAATGATGCCGCTGTGATTGATATAAGGATCATCCAGGCAGGACTTCGCCAGGCTTATCGCTTTATCGTATTGCTTATGCCCGGCATAGGCTTCTGCCAGGTTCAGACGGTTGGTAATGGTATCGGAAAGCCGCATTTTACGCTCCATTTCCCTGATCCGCTGCCCCGGGAAGAAGATCTTTTTTATGTTGTTGCCCAATTCGCCCCGGCTGATCTCGGGCCAAAGCTCCATGATAAAATAAACCACAGCTCCCGCCAGGGGAAGAAAAAGCAGGAGGTAAAGCCACTCCCTCCTCCCGGTCTTCAGGGCATGAATAATACACAATATCTGGACAATGATCCCCAGGATATAAAAGGGATAGGAATAAATGCCGAACATGGGATATGCGTAGTTTTCAGCGTGTTTGGGTGTTTGGATTATTTCTTCTTATAAGCCTCCTTCACTTCGTTCATAATTTTAAGGAAACGCGGCACATCATCCACATATCCACCGGCGTTTTTCAGTACTTTTCCTTCCGCATCAACGAAGATATAGGTAGGCTGCCCGATGGCGCCATAGGTATTTACCTCGATATCGATATTTTTTTCGCCTATCGTCCTGATCACTTCGCCTTTGCTGTTGGTATACACATCGCCGGTTTCGAGGTCTCCCCTGTCGTCGCAATACAGACTTGCCAATATAAAATTCTCTTGTAGCTCCCGCATGATCTCGGGCTTGGACAATACCGCTCTTTCCATTTTACGGCAGTTGATACAGCTATGCCCTGTAAAGTCGAGCAATACCGGCTTACCTGTTTTCTTCGATGCTGCCAATGCTTCGTGATAATCAAAGAAGGCGACAACGCCCGGCAGCTCCGATTTCAGGTTGCCGATGTATTTCAGCGGCATTACACCATTATCGCTTTTTGAAGCCGAACCTTGCCCGTTCTGCAATTTTATCAGATTATCATGTACGTTAAATTCAAGGGTCTTGCGTTCCGGCAACAAGCCGCTGATGCCGGTTAATGGGGCACCCCATAAACCGGGCAATAAGTAAATCATAAAGGAGAAAGAGGCTATGGCAAACATCAATCTCGTTACAGACATGTAAGAGTGTCCGAACATATTCTTAGGCAGTTCATCATCATGCGAAAACCGGATCTTCCCTATAAGATACAGGCCCAGCAGGCCCGACAATGCGATCCAGATACTGATATAAACATCATAGTTCAGCAGGTGCCAATGGTATTGCAGGTCTACGTTGGATAAAAATTTCATGGCCAGGCCCAGCTCTACAAAGCCCATGGTTACTTTTACACTGTTGAGCCAGCCACCCGATTTGGCCATACTGTTCAGCAGGCCAGGGAAGTAAGCAAACACAGCAAAAGGAAGCGCAAGTGCAAGTCCAAAACCGAAGAAACCGAATACACCGCCTAACCTGTTATGGGATTGTACAATATCCACGATCAACCAGCTGATAAAGGCCGAGGTACAGCTAAAGGAAACCACCACGAGCACCAAAGCCATAAAGAAGATACCCCCGAAGCTGTTGGCATTGGCCTTACTGTCGAGCTTACTGCTCCAGGAAGAAGGCAGGGTAATTTCGAAAGCCCCCAACAGGGAGATACCAAAGATCAGGAAGATAAGGAAAACAAAAAGGTTGAACCATATGCTGGAAGAGATGATGTACATGGTATCTTCCTTAAAGAACAAGCTGATTAGCACACCGATCAGGGAAAAAATAAGTACGATAGACAGGGAGTAAAAGGTCGCATTTTTCAGACCTGCCGCCTTGGTCTTGCTTCTCTTGGTGAAGAAGCTAACCGTTATCGGCAGCATAGAAAAGATACAGGGCGTTACGAATGCGATCAACCCTTGTACAAACCCTTTGAGGAAGATCGCCCATAAAGAATGCGACTCCTGCTGCGCCCCGGTATCCTTTGCCTGGGCTATATTTTCGTTTTGCCCGACGGGTGTCGCCGTCGTCTTGCTTCCGTTATCGGTTGTTGTTGCAACGGTATCCTCTTTTACCGTTGTCGTATCTTCTTTTGCCGTAGTTACCAGCCCTTCTATCTTTACCTCGAAAGGCATTCCCAGCTTGGGCGGGAAACACATCTTATCGTCACAAGTCTGGAAATCAAGTGTTCCTTTCAGAACGGTATTGGCATGGGCTATTATCTTCTGCGTATAAGTAACGCTGTTTTTGTAATAATTGATCTTATAATCCAGCTCTTTTACATCCTCCGTGATCACTTTACCATTACTGGATATTTTACCGTCCAGGACGATATTGGGATTTTTTTTGAACGATATTGCCGTAGGAGTTTGAGAGCCGTCTCCCTCTGGATTATCAGTAAAAATGTGGTACCCTGGTGCAATTTTAGCAGTTGCTGTAACATTAAAAGTACTATCTCCTGTCTTTTTCGCTTCGAATTTCCAGTTGACTTTACTCAGTGCATCTTGTCCAAAAAGGTTCAGACACAATGACAATAAAGGCAACAGTAATAGTAAACGCTTCATTTTTTGGGGCATAATTAATAACTGATGAGTAATAATAAGTCGTGCAAAATAGCAAAAATTGGGTAATAAAAAATTACATTTCAATGCAGTTAACGTCTGATGAAGAATACCGGTATCATTTTCTTTTATAAAAAACGAAACCGTTCTGCGCCCCTATTTTTACCAAATTGGGATGGGCCAGCCATTCTTTCTCCTCGGTGATCTTGCTGATAAAGTAACAGGGTTTGTCCACTTTCCCGTTCAGCATCCAGCCTTTTTTGTCCTTATAATATTCAGGATTGGTGGAGGGTTGCTTTTCCGAATAGAACAAATAACCATAGCTCACGAAACCCAGGGGCTGCAGGTACACATCTTTACCCGCAAGGCTTTTGTAAAAATCTACCGAGGCCCTTTGCGAATAAGCTTCTATTTTAGGCACAAAATGGATCATTGTAACCTGGATAATAAGCAACTGCACACCCAGCAAGAGCATCATGCCCTTGTGAAAAGACCGCCGGAGCAGGACCAGGGCCAGTATGATACCCGCGAGGTAAAGCAGGCCAAACAAACATTCCGCATAGCTCCAACTGACGGCCGCCTGCAAATTGGCCACGGCAAAATCGTCGTCGAACAAGGGAATAAGCTTTTGCTTATTGATACCCACCACGGGTAGCAGTGTGATCACTACAGCCAGCAAGATCCCGGTGGAAGCCAGCACTATCGCTACTATCTTTTTGAGCAGGATCTTCCCTTCGTCGAGGCGGCCCAACTGCAAAGCTGCCAGGAAGGTAAGCGGGTAATAACAAAGCGAGGAATAATGGACGATCTTCGTTTTCACAATGGAAAACAGGATCAGGACCACCCAAAAGAGGATCCACATCCAGCGTATAAAATCGGCTTCTTCCTTCCTGGAATTGGTCAGGGCAGATTTGCGGCCCGACTGGAACAGGAAAGCAGCAGCGGGGAAACAGCCGATGAGCAAAATGATAAAATGATAGAAAAAAGGCCCGCCGTGCCCGGCATCTTCGGTACGGAAAAGCCGCACCTGGTACGTGATAAATTCTTTGGTAAACCACCAGCCATTCTGCACGATGTCGATCCCGAACCATAAAAAAGTAGTAGCGGCACAGGCCACGATCAGCAATAGGAAATGGTGGATCTTGTATCCCCAGAAACCTTTATTGAGCACCAGGTACACCAACAAGGCCAATAAGGCCACCAGGATAGCTACCGGCCCCTTGGTCAGTACCGCCAGGCCCAGGAATATGCCGGCCAGCAGGGCATGCCCCCACTTCCGGGTACTGTGCCGCACCAGGTACACCTGGTAAAAGGACAGGAAAATAAAGTAATTGAATGTAGGGTCGATAATCGCTGTCTTGAAGTAGAAAGCAGGTAACCAACTGGCAGCGTACAGCAATACCCACCACCAGGCCATGCGCTCGCTCACTACCTTTTTGCCTATATGGAACAGGGTGCAGAGCGTAACGATACCCATAATGGCATTGGGCAGGCGGGCTGCAAATTCATTGATCCCGAAAAGATGCATACAGATAGCCTGCATCCAGATAAACAAGGGCGGCTTTTCCCAAAAAGGCTGAAAATCTACTTGCACCCGCAGGTAGTTTTTGGTCACCAGCATTTCCCGGGCACATTCCGCAAAGTTCACCTCATCCCAATCGAAAAGATGGACCTGGCCCAGGAAGGGTATAAAGAGGATAGCTGCCCCACAGGCGATCAACAATTTTTTAAAGAGATCTTGCTTCATGAACGAAGCAAAAATAAGGAGAAAGGCATTCATATCGCCAGCTAATGCCGCATAACAGTACGGCAACAAAATATTTTAAGCATAATCGTTAACTTGCGGTATGCTTAAGAAACTCCTATTCATCATTCTGGCCACTTGCTGGGCTTCGGCTTATGTGCAGGCGGGCAAATTGTATATCCCCATGAGTGCCGACAACCAGACCAATCACCTCAAGGCTTATGGTATTGCCTTTCTGGCGCTGAAAGCCGGTATGCCTGTCGATTGGCTGCTGAATTACGATGGGGGCGCTTTTGCCATGGACCAGAATGCGGAGCTGGAAAAAACCTGCAAACTGCGGGGCGTGGATTATACTATTTTGCCCGATGCCCAATACGATGGTATCGTGCAGAAAATCGCGGACCCGGATTTTAACGGCGATGTGATCAAGCTGGAAAAAGCGCCCAAAGTAGCTGTGTACACGCCTAAAAGTAAATTGCCCTGGGACGATGCGGTAACGATGGCGCTAGAATATGCAGAGATCCCTTATGATAAAGTGTATGATGATGAGCTGCTGGAAGATAAGTTGCATGAATACGACTGGCTGCACTTGCACCATGAAGATTTTACGGGCCAGTACGGCAAGTTCTGGAGCCAGTACCAGGGCGCCAAATGGTATGTCGAGGATGTAAAAACCCAGGAAGCTATGGCCGCCAAGCATGGCTTTAAAAAAGTATCCCAGCTCAAGCTGGCAGTAGCCAAAAAGATACAGGGCTTTGTAGCCGGCGGCGGTTATTTGTTTGCCATGTGCAGCGCTACCGACAGCTATGATATTGCTCTGGCAGCCGAAGGCGTAGATATTTGCGGCGTTCCTTTCGATGGCGACCCTGCCGATCCCCAGGCACAGGAAAAGCTCAATTTTGCACCCTGCTTTGCTTTCAAGGATTTTACGCTGGACATGAACCCAATGGATTACGAGTATTCCAATATCGACAATAGCCCTCCCCCAACCGGTACCCGGAGGGTTATCCCCACCTCCGACTACTTTACCCTCTTTACTTTTTCGGCCAAGTTTGACCCTGTTCCTACCATGCTTTGCCAGAATCATACCACAACGATCAAAGGCTTTATGGGACAAACCACCGCTTTCCACAAACAGGTGCTCAAAAGCAATGTACTGGTGATGGGTGAGAATAAAGCCGAAAACGAAGCCAGGTATATCCACGGCGAATACGGCAAAGGCACGTTTACCTTCTACGGCGGCCATGACCCCGAAGATTACCAGCATATGATCGACGATCCGCATACCGATCTGTCGCTGCACCCTACTTCGCCGGGCTATCGCCTTATCCTGAACAATGTCCTGTTCCCGGCCGCGAAGAAAAAGCCCCGTAAAACCTGAGTATAATGGATTTGCTGCTTCCCGGCCTGGATCTACCCTTATTATATGCCACCATAGTTGTTGTGGCCGCTCTCACTTATTTCCTGGTGAAGCGGCGCCGGCAGAGAGACCGGTAAGCTCTCCTCTTTCGCCCAAGGAGAACCCGGAGTCATGCATCAGCGCTTTATCCATGTATTAATTTGCTATAATATTTTGAGGGGCTGCTGCACTTTTTGAATGATAAATCAATATCTTTGGAAACCTTATTTGTTAATTAAATTTTTTACAAGTGGAAAAAGAGAAATTCCAGGGAACAGTTAAGTTCTTCAATTCAGAAAAAGGCTTTGGTTTTATCAAGAGCGACGCCAGCAAAGAAGACGTTTTCGTCCATGCTACTGGTGTAATTGATGAGATTAAAGAAAACGACCAGGTTGAATTCGAATTGCAACAAGGTCGTAAAGGTATGAACGCAGTTAATGTAGTACTCGTACATTAATCAGGAATATAAATACCAACCTTTAGCTCCATGTAAGTCCGGTCCTTTCCGGACTTTTTGTTTGCCCGGCACGTTCCTGCATTTTTATCAATTGCTTTACAGCCGTATTGCCCGCTGTATCCCTGCCGTCTTTCTTTTTTCCTTTTCTTTGCACAAAATTGTTGGACACTAAAAAAATCTGATCTGCTATAGCCATGGACATCATCAAATTTGGCACGGACGGTTGGCGCGCCATTATAGCCCGCGACTTCACAGTTACTAATGTTGCAAGAGTTTCAAAAGCCCTGGCCGACTGGCTTAACCAATCGGGTATTGCGGCGCCCAAAGTTGTGATTGGTCATGATTGCCGTTTTGCAGGCGAGCTATTTGCCGAAACGGCTGCAAGCGTATTATGTGCCAACGGCATCAAAGTAGCCCTGGCCAAAGGTTTCGTGAGTACGCCTATGGTCTCCTTCGGCGTAAAGGAATTACAGGCGCAGCAAGGTGTTGTGATCACGGCATCGCATAACCCGCCTTCGTACAATGGGTACAAGCTGAAAGGTCCGCACGGAGGTCCTACCAGCCCCAAAGACATTGCTGCGGTAGAAGCCCTGATCCCCGATACAGTTACGCTTCCGAAAGAAACATTGGAAGAATGGGCAAACAAAGGCCTGCTCGAATATGTCGATCTCGAAAAAATGTACCTCGATTACCTGCACACCAAATTTGATTTTACAAAGCTGAATAACGCCCCTTACAAGCTGGCTTATGATGCGATGTATGGTGCAGGACAAAACGTGATCCGCAAAACCTTGCCTGCTGCGGTATTGCTGCATTGCGATTACAATCCCTCCTTTATGGGTACCGCACCGGAGCCTATCCATAAGAACCTGCTGGAATTATCGGAGGTACTGGCTACTACGCCCGAACTGAAAGTAGGACTGGCTACCGATGGCGATGCCGACAGGATAGGCCTTTACGATGAGGACGGCAATTTTGTAGATGCCCATCACATCATCCTGCTGCTGATCCAGTATTTACATAAGTACAAAGGCCTGGGTGGCAAAGTGGTTATTGCGTTCTCCGTAACCGACCGCGTGAAGAAAATGTGTGCCCAATACGGCCTGGAGGTAGAAGTAACCCCTATCGGCTTTAAATACATCAGCGAAAAGATGATCGAAGGCGATGTGTTGCTGGGTGGCGAAGAGAGTGGCGGTATTGCCATTAAAGGGCATATCCCCGAAAGGGATGGTATTTTCGACGGGCTTATCATTTACGAATACATGATGGAGACCGGCAAAACATTGAAAGAGCTTTGCGAAGAGATATACGCGGTAACAGGCCGCTTTGCCTACGAAAGGAATGACCTGCACCTGCTGGAAGAGCAAAAGCTGCGCATCATGAAAGAAGCCACAGAAGGTGTGTACACTGCTTTTGGCCCTTACAACGTATCACGGGTGGAAACCATCGATGGTATCAAATACCACCTGGACAATGGCGGCTGGATCATGCTGCGGGCTTCGGGCACCGAACCGGTATTGCGTATTTATGCCGAAGGCAACAGCAAGGAGGAAGCATTGGATATACTGGAGCAGGTAAAGAAACGTATCCTGTAACCAAGCCTCAGGAAGCAGCTACCGTGATCTCGAACACGGTTCCCTTAGGCTGGTTGTCCCGCACGAGGATCGCTCCTTTGTATTGCTGAATAATTTTTGAAGTGAGGTACAGGCCCAGGCCTGTACCTTTTGTTTTACGGGAGTTTTCGTTACCTACCCTATAGAACTTCCGGAATATTTTCCCCTTTTCCGCATCGCTGATGCCGCAACCCTCATCGGCTACGCTCAGCACCAGATCATCATCCTGCTTGGCCAGCTCTACGGTAATGGTTGTTTCGGGTGGTGAATATTTTACGGCATTTTCCAGCAGGTTATTGATCGCCAGCTTCCACAACAGCCGGTCCCCGTGGATAAAACAGTCTTCTTCCAAGTGCGCGATAAAGGTATTCTTACCCCGGTGTTCATAAGCCTGCGCACATTCCGTAGCAATATCTGTCAGGTTAATTCTTTCTTCGGCAGGCCTGAAGTGGCGGCTTTCTATTTGCGAAGCCAGTAAAAGGTTATTGCAAAGATCGTCGAGCCGGTTGGCCTCCTGGATGCTCCGGCCTATCAACTGCTCCTGTATTTCTTCGCTCAGCTTCCTGCGGGCCATTGTTTGCAGGTTGAGCTTTACCGCTGCTATCGGCGACTTCAGCTCGTGGGTAATCGATAAGATAAAGTTGGATTGCTGCTTCGACAACAGGTGGTTGCTCCTGATGGAAGAGTACACGACACCTGCCCCTATAAGAATGATGGCCAGGAAGGTAGCCCCTTCGCCCAGGTACTGCCGCTTACGGGTATTCTCGCGCTCCTGTATTGCGGTCAAAGCCTTCTTGTATTCTGCAGGCTTTGCTACGCTGTCGATATGGGAATGCAGGTTATCGATTTCGTTGCTTACGATCACAGCACTTTGCCGGTTAAGACTTACGCCCCAGAATACGATAGCAGCGATGATATACACCAGCAGCAGGAAGTACAGGAAGGAGATAACTCGCATAGCCAGATTTATTTTTCAAGTTCTATGGTAGTGGTCATATTGCTTTTGATCCGGAACACCACAATATCGGCTTTGGCAAGCGGCCCTGCCGGCCCCCTGAAATACCGCAACTGGTAGGTACCGGGCAGGAAGTCCAGCTTCTGGCCGGCCATATTGCCGGTTACATTCATTTCATGGAAAGGTACATAAGTATCGCCCAGCTCGTACCAGAATTGCACTTTGCCTATATTGTTCTTATTGGAGATCTGTATTGTCCCAGGCTCCTTGATCGAGATCAGTTTTACATTGTTGAAGTCCAGGTCTATGTTCAGGATCATAGGCGGCAGGGTATTGATCTCGATATGGTAATTGGCCGGATCGTAAGGCAGTTCATCGTCGCACGCCTGTTTTACAACCGGTCCTTGCTCGAAACGTTTGCTAACCAGTGCCCGGTATTCCGTTACCGGCCTGTTGGGCGCTGTAGGATAGTAGAATGCCAATGACCCTGTACTTACTTTGATGTAATATTTCTTGTTCTTGCCCGGCTCTATAATCACCCCGTTGGCTTTGCTTTTGGCTCCGGGAATAATGATATCATAAGTCCCCGGTTCCAGCTTAATGGGATCGGGTTCGCCATTGGTAATGCTACGGTACCCATTCTTTACTTCTCTTCCTGTCTTGCTGTCTTTAATCACCATCCGAGGTTCGGTACGATAGAACTTTCCTTGTCCGTTGGTAAAATAGATCTGCAGTGTACTTTCTTTTGCCTCCTCTGTTTTGACAATGTAGTCCAGTTGCTCTTCTTTCTTTTCCGGTTTCCTTATGGTTTTACTGGTTACTATTTTGGGCTTGGGCGTTGCCAGGGAAGGTTCAACGATCGCAGGCCGCGCCGGGTCGGTTTTTGTCTTGGGAGCTGTTGCCTGGGGAATGATTCCTTTATCGATCGGCTTGGGCTCGTCTGTTCCAAATTTAATTTTCAACCCGGGCGCTGGTACAGGGACACCATAAGGCAAGGTATATAAAAGGTTCATCGTGCGCAGCTTCATGTTAGTAGCCACACGATCCACCTTTACCTTAGGGCGCTCTATAACCGGAGGTTCTGCAGGTGTTACTTTCGGCGGCTCTTCTTTCTTTACCGGAACAGGCTGCGGCTCAACCACAACCGGCTCTTTCTTTATGGCCGGCACTGGTTTTACTACCACCGGCGTTGCCTGCGGAATAACCGCCTTTTGCGGAGCTTGCCTTAGTCCTGAACTTTTAATGGTCAGTATTTTGCGGTTGTCGCCGATAATGGTTTTGATAGCAGGCGCTATATCCTTTTCCTCGGCTACGGTAAGGTACTTGCCCAGGCATTCGTATTGCTTTTTGAGCGGCTCATAATCTACCAGGCTAAGGATGTACGGCTTAAAGCTGATCTTTTTCTGCAGCAAGCTGGCTACTGTAGCGCAAATATCGCCGCCGCAGCTCTCTCCTCCATCCGTGATCAATATAATGCTGTAGGCATACCTATCGCTTTCTATAAAATCCTTTTCCGCCGTTTCTTTCAACGACCAGGCAATAGGCGAAAAGCCTTTAGGATTGAGGTATTGCAGCCTTGCTTTAATCTGGCCTTCGTTGGCCAGGTTGAAAGGGACTTCCAGCCTGCTGTCAAAGCAATTTTTTTCCTGGGCCGGGTACTGGTTCCCAAATACGCGTACGGCAAAGGCGACATCACTATTGACGGCATGTATACTATCCACGATAGCAGAAACGATGCGGGCAGCCGCTTTAAAACGGGTCTCCGGAGCCTTCCATTCGTTGAGCATACTGCTGGAAGCATCCATCAGGAACAAGATGCGCGCAGGTTTTTGTTCTACCTGTTGGGAGAAAAGGGGGTATGTATTCCAGAATAATAATACCAATAGCATTGCCGCAGCATACCATCTTATAATTCCTTTTGCCGGATAAGCCTTTTTCAAGATCGATCGATTTAATATATCAGGCTGCCAAATTACGATGATTAGTTTAAAACATAATCAAAGAAACAGGATTCGCTGCCCACAGGTTTTGCTGCAGGTTTCTTTATCTTTGCCGTTACAATCATTGACTCCCGCAAGCAGTATGGTATTTTCCTCCAAATTGATAGAAGACGCAGTAGACGCTTTTTCCAGGCTCCCCGGGATTGGCCGTAAAACAGCGTTGAGAATGGTATTGCATTTATTGAAAGAAGAAAAGGAAAGTGTAAACCATTTCAGCGAAACCATAAGCCGGATGCGGACCGAAACCTGCTTCTGCCCACAATGCAACAATATATCGGACCAGGGCTTGTGCAGTATCTGCAGTAACCCCATACGTAACCGCGCTCTTATTTGCGTGGTAGAAAATATAAGGGATGTGATATCTATTGAAAGCACAAGACAGTTCAATGGACTGTACCATGTCCTGGGCGGTTTGCTTTCTCCCCTTGATGGCATTGGCCCGGATCAATTGCAACTGGGCAACCTCATCAGCAGGCTGGAGGAAGGCGGCGTTACAGAGATTATTATGGCGCTTAATCCCACTATCGAAGGGGATACTACAGTCTACTACATCAGCAGGCAATTGAAACCATACTCCGTACATATTACCGGTATTGCAAGAGGCATTTCTTTTGGTGGGGAGCTGGAATATACTGATGAGCTTACGCTTGCCCGTTCGATATCCAAAAGGCTGCCGGTAAGCACTTATGTCAATACAGATAGTGATACCTGAGCTTCTCTTCCTACACGCTTTATGCGACTATCTGCAAGCAGGCAACAAGGACATGTTATGCAATATCCTTCTGCTGTTTTTTGATTCTATTTAAATAGTATAAAAAGAGTCTCACAATTCAGGTCACGAACCAGAGTGCTTTACCTGTAGCTTACATCACATTTATGTCGGGGCCTCCGGTGGACAGGCACATCCCGATCGCTACGAATGTAAACAATACCTAAGATGCTTCATCACGCATACTACACTCAGCATGCCCAACGGGAGTACTTGTTGCTATATGCGGACAATCATTTTTTTATTGTATCAGGATTGCAGTCTCCATGCAAGGGTATTGTGGTACGCTTACCAAAAGATCAATGTGACTACCTTTTCCCCATAAAAAATCCCGGCTAAAGTTAGCCGGGATCTTCTTATCGTTTACCTCAGAAAGGATAACTTTCCTTATCTGGCAATCGTGAATTTAGCATTACCGGTTTGCGTATCGGTATCCAATTCTATAGTGTAGATACCATTGGGCAGTTTGGAAATATCCAGGTGGTATTTCTGAGCGCCCGGCAATGCACGGCCAAAGTTTTTGGTCATTACCGTTCTGCCGCTCATGTCTCTTACAAAGGCTTGAGCATGCGATGGCCCATCAAAGTTAAACTCGAAATTGATGTCGTTGTTAGCCGGAACAGGATAAACACTCAGGCTTCTTTCTTCTTTCTTAGGGAACAAATCGCCGATGCTTGTGGTATTACCCCAAACAATGCGTTGTACGGCACGGTTGTTGGTTGGTGTAGGATCTGTTGCAATCGGATCAGCATTATCATCACCGACAAACAGAGCCCTGAAGAAGAAACCGTAAGATTTGCCCAAAGTATAAGGAGGACGGATCAATACAATTGAATCGTGCAGGTTCCACTGATCCCAGTCATACAATCCCCTGATCGAATCGGAAGATAAAGTGAAAGGCGCTGTATGGCCTACACCTATCTCGTTATTGTTGGGGAAGAGAAAGATAAAGCCGGTGTCAGCAGCAGTAATATCCTGGCTGTACACCACACCACTAATATACGTTGTAGAATCTGTAGCCGGCCGGCTGAACGAGGTCATAAACCATAAGATATCCGTAGTGGCAAAAATGGCGTCAGGACCATGATAAAAAATACCGCAAAGAACTTTGGATGTATCCAGGGATTGTCCGGGTCCGATAACCTGACCGGCTGTTGGACGGCCTATCACAGCCTCCAGGTCAATAGTTTGTGCTTTCGCTCCTGCAATCAAAGTTCCGATCAGAGCCAGCGTCATGTAAATGCGTTTCATAATTTTCTTTCTTTTTGTTTACAATATATTGTGATCAAATATAGACCTTTTTTTTCAAAAAAAAACCAATATGACAGCTTTTTCCGCTGTGTATTCCAATGACAGGTTATTACCTGAAAATAGTTCAGCTTTTTTCCTCTATCATACAATAGGAATTCTGGCCCTAAACCGGAATTCCTATTGCTTTGCTTATTCTGCTAAAGGCAATTTTCCTTACCGGGCAATCGTGAATTTAGCATTACCGGTTTGCGTATCGGTATCCAATTCTATAGTGTATATACCATTAGGCAGTTTGGAAATATCCAGGTGGTACTTCTGAGCACCCGGCAATGCACGGCCAAAGTTTTTGGCCATTACCGTTCTGCCGCTCATGTCTCTTACAAAGGCCTGAGCATGCGAAGGCCCATCAAAGTTAAACTCGAAATTGATGTCGTTGTTAGCCGGAACAGGATAAACACCCAGGCTTCTTTCTTCTTTCTTAGGGAACAAATCGCCGATGCTTGTGGTATTGCCCCAAACGATGCGTTGTACAGCACGGTTGTTGGTAGGTGTAGGATCTGTTGCAATCGGATCAGCATTATCATCACCGATCATCAGGGCCCTGAAGAAGAAACCGTAAGATTTACCCAGGGTATAAGGCGGACGGATCAATACAATTGAATCGTGCAGGTTCCATTGATCCCAATCATACAATCCCCTGATCGAATCGGAAGCTAGCGTGAAAGGCGCCGTATGGCCTACACCTATCTCGTTGTTGTTGGGGAAGATAAAAATAAAGCCGGTGTCGGCAGCAGTAATATCCTGGCTGTACACCACACCGTCGATATAAGTCAGCGAATCATCGGCAGGCCGGCTGAACGAGGTCATAAACCATAAGATATCCGTAGTGGCAAAAATGGCGTCAGGACCATGATAAAAGGCGCCGCATAGGATTTTGGACGTATCCAGGGATTGTCCCGGTCCGATAACCTGACCGGCTGTTGGACGGCCTATTACAGCCTCCAGGTCAATAGTTTGCGCTTTCGCTCCTGCAATCAAAGTTCCGATCAGAGCCAGCGTCATGTAAATGCGTTTCATAATTCTTCTTTTTGTTTTTAGGAATAAATAAAGATTAAAACATCCCCTCTTACCACCAATAAAGGGTAGCAATTCAGGTGAAGCGTAAATTCCACATGCTATTAATACGTCAAGGTGAAGCGTCGTTTGGTTCCTTTTGTCTTTTTGATCACAAAAAATCCCGGCTCGCGTTTCTGCAGCCGGGATTTATTACTCTTGTTTACCTATAAAATAAGCACACGAAGTTACTTACCTGGCAACAGTAAATTTAGTAGAGCCAGTTTGAGTATCTGTGTCTAAACGGAGTGTATAGATCCCGTTAGGCAGGTTAGATATATCCAGCTTATATTTTTGAGTACCGGGTAATGCCCTGCCGAAGTTTTTGCTCTTAACCATTTTACCAGTAATATCGGTAATTACAGCAGAAGCATGGGAAGGACTGTCGAAGCTAAAATCGAAGTTGATTTCATTGTTAGCTGGAACAGGGTAAGCAGCCAGGTTCTTTTTCTCTTTGTTAGGGAAAAGGTTGCCGATGCTAGTACCGGTATTCCAAACGATGCGTTGTACGGCACGGTTGTTACCTGGAACTGGATCTGTTGCAACAGGATCAGCATTATCGTCACCTATATTGATAGCCCAGAAGAAGAAACCGTAAGATGTACCATTAACGTAAGGAGGGTAAACAAGAACGATAGAGTCATTGTTATTCCATTGGTTCCAATCGAACATCACTCTGATTGAATCGGAAGACAGTTTGAAAGGAGCTGTATGTCCGTTACCGATTTCGTTACTGTTTGGGAAGATAAAGATAGCCCTACCGGAATCGGCAGCTTTTGTAAAACCAGTGTTGTATTGTGCGCCACTGATAGAAACATTGCCACCACCGGCTGGTTTTTCCATAGAGGTCATAAACCAAAGGATATCCTGTGCAACGATGTCATCAGGACCATTGTAAATAACACCACACAGTATTTTACTTGTATCAAGTGTTTGTGCGGGTCCGATGCTTTGTCCCGCTTCAGGCAAAACCATTACTGTTTCAATGTCAATGCTTTGTGCTTTTGCTCCAGTTATAAATGTTCCGATCAGAGCCAACGCGATGTAAATACGTTTCATAAAATTTTTTCTTTTAAAACAACAAAAATTAAGTTCCAAATGTAGGATAGATTCTTGTAAAATCCCTGAAAAAGATCAAAAAAAAATCCTGACATTCCATAATCCACGCCGCATATATCCAATTCCAAATCAAATTATTAAACCCCGTGCTGTGTATCTCCAATTAACCCAGTAGGGTTAGTTCTCATCTTAATAGACGAAGTAAGTGGTCAAAAGACTTGTTGTAAATTTGTTAAAGAGATAACTTAGCGTTCATCATTAAGTTATTTAAACACTATTACCCTTTGTCGAGCCTTGCCAAAAGGTGCACTCCGGGGCGCCGATATGCCATTTTTCAGGTACCTCATTTTTCCCAAAGCAAACCGGCATTGGCAAAACAGGATAGCAGTACTATCCATTTCTCTTTAAAGTGTCGTTACAGCAAAATGGTCAACCGAAATATTTCGGTTGACCATTTTAAATAAGTTACAACTAGTATTAGTCTGGAAGATTTTTTATCGGTATTACTCCGCTTTCGCCCTGGTTTAGAATTTAGGACAGGCGAAATTGTATTTTTTACGGGTAATTTTATTGATGATACCGTTGTAGATCACAGAAACCTCGTAAGCGCCTTGGCCACCAGTCATATTCTGTGCGCTGGACAGGGTTACATCATAACTGAAGCCTATTTTCATTTTAGACCATTCGAACCCTATATAAGGCGCGATAGCATCTCCGTAGCGATACCAGCCACCCAGATAGAAGATCGTATTTCTGGTGTACTCATCATGCCCGGGGTTCATTACGAAGCCTACAGCGCCGCCCAGCAGGAATTCTGAAGCAGGGCCTTGCTTTTGATACATAGCACTCAGGTACATTACTGTATTCTCGTTCATTTCGAAAGAACCGCCAAGGTGGGCAGAGAAACGGGAGTTGATCTTTACACCGGTACCGCTTTGCAGGAATTTCTCCTCGGGGCGGGTAAAGTGGTAGTAAGCAAAACCGCCGTACAGGGTAGCTTTTTCAGCTACACGGCCAGAATACATGATACCCGCGTTAAAATCGGGATAAGTAAGATCGGCATTACCGAAACTCTCGGCAGAAGTACCTTTCAGATATCCGGAGGGATCGTTGGGATTGAACTGGTCACCGAAGATCAGTTTATCGAACTGGATGCTTTTCTGAACAAGATAGCCTTGTACACCTATAGAGAGGGTATGTTGCTTATCCATACCAAAAGCTTTATGATACGCTACAGATAAACCTACTGTAGTATTCTGGAGACCACCTGTTCCCGACTTATCGTACAAACCCAGCAACCCGATACCCAAGGCATCCCCTTCGGGTAATTTGCCTCGCAACGTAGGGATGTCAAACGCTATTGTTCCGCTCATATACGGATTGTTGGACACCGTGTACCATTGCGTACGAAAGTTGGCAGAAGCGCGCCAATCGTTCTGAGTAAGTCCGGTCTGAGCAGGATTAAGAGTCAATGGCGACGTGAAGTATTGGGTAAAGTGCACGTCCTGTGCCCATGATCCCAAAGACATACCCGCAAGAGCCAGAACACTTAGTAATACTTTCTTCATGATTTTTATTTATCGGATTACCAAATTTACATGTCAATTGTGCACAAAATAGCACAAAGGATGATATAATACAATAGACAGAGAAAAAAAATTTTGTGTTGGGTAACCTCTAGTTAACTTACCCAAATATAACCCGAAATACCTTTCGGTACAATTAATCTTTTCTGCCCTACATATACATGTAACAATCAAAGGTTAACCCTGTTGCTTGCTGCCAAAGGCCAAATCCCCGGCATCACCCAATCCAGGTACAATATAACCCTTCGCAGTGAGCTCATCATCTATGTCTCCGGCCCATATTTCAGCTTCGGGAAACTTCCTGAGCACATTTTCTATACCTATGCTGCAGGCTATAGCCGTCACGATATGGATCTGCAATGGCTTACCATAACCCAGCAGGGTTTCCAGGGCCAATACCAGCGAAGCGCCGGTTGCCAGCATAGGATCGGCAACGATCAATACCCTGCCCTCCAGCGGCGGACAGGTGATGTAATGCTGCTCTATTTCAAAACTGCCGTCCCGGTGGTGTTTGCGGTAGGCAGCGATAAAAGCACAATCTCCCTTGTCGAAATAATTGAGCAAACCCTGGTGCAACGGCACACCAGCCCGTAATATAGTAGCCAGTACCGGCTGGCTTTCCAGCACTTTTACCGTCGATTCGCCCATAGGCGTTTGCACTACCTTTTCAAGGAAAGGAAGCTGTTTGCTCAACTCATAAGCGGCGACCTCCCCTACACGCTCCATATTGCGGCGGAAACGCATCCTGTCGCTCTGGATATCGACATCTCTTATTTCGCTCATCCATTGCGTCAGCAGGGAATGCTGCTCACTTAAATTATAAACCATAACAACTGAAATTTGACCGCTAAAAAACTATTTTTTTGGCAGAACGGGAAATAATTTATGGATAAGGTTTCCGGTTATTAAACTTCCGGGGATACGGGAAATCCAAATTTCCTAGTTTCATATTTTAATCAGAACTTTATATCTTGTTTTACCTTCACCCATGAGCGGATATTTCAAAATAGGGCTTTTATTCCTTGCTGTTTTTTTTGCCTTTACGGCAAAAGGGCAAAAGGGAGTTAATGACACTATCCTGCTGGGCGGTATCCAGGTAGGCAACGAAGTGTTTGGGATGGTTTTTATTGATGAAGTGGAAATCACCGGCCAGTTTACCGATCCCAAAAGGAGGGAAGAACTGAGGCGGCTCCGGTACAATGTGTATAAAGTATATCCCTACGCTGTCACAGCGGCTTTTATCCTCGACAAAGTAGACAAAGAAATGGCCATCAGGACCCAGAAGAAGGACCGGAAGCAATACCTGAAACAGGTAGAGAAAGAGATGAACGCCAAATTCAAAGATGAGCTGAAGAACCTGTCCATGACCCAGGGGCAAATACTGGTAAAGCTCATCAACCGGCAAACCGGCCGGGATTGCTACAGCGTGATCAAAGAAATAAAGGGCGGCCTCAATGCCCGTATTTACCAAACGGCCGCTTTCTTTTTCGACAATAACCTCAAGGCACAATACGACCCTTACCAAAAGGATAAGGACATCGAAATGATCGTACAGGAAATAGAAACCAAAAACTATTACCAGTACCAGTACATGATGCAGCAAAAGAGGCTGGCCAACTAACCGATAGGGCTGTAGCTGCGGGTAGCCCGACTATTTCCCTTCTAAATCCTAATTTTGCGGCTTTCTTATCCCAATGCCCGGATAAAACCGGGCTCTTTATAATACCGCAATGAAACTGCATATACTTGCTATAGGCGCCCATCCCGATGATGTGGAACTGGGTTGCACCGGAACATTGATCAACCATATCCGCAAAGGACAAAAAGTCGGCGTGCTCGACCTTACCCAGGGAGAATTAGGCTCGCGGGGTACCGTTCAAAGCCGTTATGAGGAGGCGCAGGCTTCCGCAAAGGTGCTCGGCCTTTCGATGAGAACCAACCTGCAAATGGCCGATGGATTCTTTACCAACGATAAAGAACACCAGTTAAAGATCATCCGCATCCTGCGGCAGTATCGTCCCGAAATTGTACTAGCCAATGCGCTTGCCGATCGCCACCCCGATCATGGTAGGGCGGGTAAGCTGATCGCCGATGCCTGTTTTTTCAGCGGACTGCGCAAAATAGAAACAGAATGGGAAGGCGAAGCACAACAGGCATGGCGGCCTAAAAAGGTTTTTCATTACATACAGGACCGGTTTACCGAACCCGACCTGATCGTGGATATTACCGATAGCTTCGACCAGAAAATGGAGGCCATCAGTTGCTTCAAAACCCAGTTTTTCAATGATAATTCCGGCGAACCCGAAACCTACATTTCCAATCCGGGTTTCCTGGACAAGATCAGGAACCGCGCCGGCCAACTGGGACATCGCATCGGCGTGGCCTATGGAGAGGGTTTCCACCTGGAAGGCAATATCGGCATTGCCGACCTGGATCATTTGATCTACCCCGAATTGGTATAGTAATAGGGAAAAATATTCGTGTAAAATAGAATCGGGATGCCCATAGCATCCCGATTCTATTTTATGGCCTGGCCTGCTTTAACGTACCAGCAGCTTTTCCTGGATCATCTCCTGCCCGCCGATCACGCGTAACAGGTACAACCCTTTGGCATAGCCTTGCAAATTGAATTTGTTATCTACCTTATCCAATACCGACGATAATACTACCCTGCCGTTCAGATCGAGCAATTGCATCCGCATCTCGCCCGAAGACTGCCCCGTTACAGCGATATGCAGCTCTTCTTTTGCGGGATTAGGATAAATGCTCAGTGAGGTGCCGCCGTGAACCAGCACATGCGTAAAGCCAACGATCTGCTTTGTACCATCGGTGTTGACCAGCGACAAACGGTAATAGTTATTACCGGGCAAAGGATTATTATCGATGGTGTTGTATTGCTTACCTGGCAGGTTTTGCGAAGCAACAATACTAATGGGTTCATAATGCATGGCATCGGCAGCACGCTCTACAATGTACTCTTTCAAACCCTTCTCATTAGCCACTTCCCAATCCAGGGAGATCACCTTATCCCTGGCCGTGCCTTTAAACCAGATGAGTGTCATAGGCAAGGGTACAGTAGTGGAACCAAAGCCGCCACCGCCCGAAAAAGAAGTGACCAGGAAACGGGCAAACCGGGTATTGCCCGAGGTAGCATAAGTCCAGGTCGAAGTACTGGTAAGCGTAGCGCTATAAGCATAAGTTACCGTATTGGCAGCAGTCGATCCGACGAAACCCGCCGAAGGATCCGGGTTCACACCCGTTCCCATTTTATAGAACCGCATATTGGTATAGGACGTTACGGAAGGGATACTTCCTGCCACATCATTAATATCCTGCTGGGTAAAAGGGAACTGTACTTCTACCGTGGTCAAAGGTTGGCTTATGGGTGTCACATTCCAATACCGGTTCATAGCAGCAGCAGGACTACCTGTATTGGGTACTCCCGCAGGGAAGGTGACGGGAGTTCCGGCATTGCTGCCATAAGCCGGCAGCGTAGCCGTACTTACTGCAAAGCCGGCATCATCCAAAGTACCAATGCTATTGGTCCCCTTCCTGAGCTTTAGCACCAGGCGATTGTCCGATTCATCCGAATTTTCATTGTCGTTCCAATAAAAGGTTAGACCGGAAGCATCGGTACATTCCCTGGTAGCGTTCAATACGGTGTTGCTTACGGATAAAACAGTATCCGGTATATAATTGGTAGCACATGCCGCCGAACTTACCTTGCTACGAATAAGGGCGCCCGGCTGTGGCCCGAAACCATTCGCGAAATTGATCCCAACACCTGCGAGCAGGTGGCAATAGCTCATGATCGTCCCTTTTACCGCTGCAGAAGGTATAGGCCCCGTAGCACAGCTACCTTCGGCGTAGGCAGGATTGGCAGTAGGTGCACAACCATCGATAGGGCCACCTACCCAGGCCGTACAATTATGGGTATGGGAGCTGCCCAGGTTATGTCCCATTTCGTGGGTCATACATTCCACGTTCCAGGTATAGGTTGGAAAAGTACCGGCATTCTCATTGGCATAGATATTGGAGAAGGCATAAGGCCCCGCATTTTGCGAAGCGCCCATGTAACCGGCGCACAGCACATCAACCCAGGCAATGCCGCCCAGGGCACCGTTATAGCGGGTAGAGACCAGATGTGCCAGGTCGGCACCGTTCATATTGTTCTGAGTCAATTCCCCAAACTTAGACAGGAAAGCGGAAGAGCTGTTGGTCAGTGTCTGGTAGGCATCTGAAGCCGTATTGACATTAATGGCTTTGATACTCGTATAGATGGCCTCGTTGCGGTACAGCACACACAAGACATTAAAAATGGAAGTGAGGTAATTAGCAACATCGGTAGTACTGCTGCTCCGCGAAAGATAAGTAGCATAGTCGGCCTGCAGCATTACTTCCACATCCTTGCAATTGTTATAGGTAAGCCTCTGGGCGGTGTTTTCCAGACCCAGTATCTTCATCTCGTCGCTCCTGCAAGGCTCGTTGTGCCTGAATACCTTCAGATCGGCATCGTTATACAGGATATAATGATCTTTACTGTTGCCCATAACCATAGTATTGGGGCTGATGGAAAAGTTCCCTTTGCCCGGTATAGAGAAAACACCATATAGTTCATTGTTGAAAAAAGAAAAAGCGGCTAATGAGCCGGGGATATTATTGACCACACCTCTGTAATAAAGACCAGGGGTGTAATGGGCATCCCGGCTGCCGCTGCCATCTGTTTCCTGCACCTTGAAACCCTGGGCCAGGATACCGAAACGGGCCAGGTCCAGCTCAAAAGAGCCGCCGTCGCCGTCGGGGAGCGTCAACCGGATGCCTTTATTGTTCCGGGTCATAAGATCGCCCAGTTGTATGGGATCCAGGTCAAAAAACTGCGCTTTGCTTACATACGCATCGGCTGAAGGAAGCGAGGAGGCCGGGACCTCTTTCAAAAGGCCATTCACCGGCCGGAAACTATGCTGTAGTTTTTCCCGCGCAATAAAAGCCTCCAAAGGTGTATTCGATTCCTGCGCCAATGCCGCAAATAATGGGAAAAAGGAAAAGAAGCAAAGTGCGCATGCAACTCTGAGTAAAGTTAATTTCATCTACGATTTTGAAAGATTGATTATTGGAATGGATAGGTCGAGACAAAAATATTATAAATATTCACAATTTTGCTTTACCAAATGAATAATTCTTGTCCGGAAACGCTAATTTTGCGCTCCACAGGCCTTAGTTGATTTTTGCTGAAAATAATTCAATAAAAATTTTGCCTGTTTCAAAAATAATTCGCACCTTTGCAGTCCAAAAAAAATTAAGTCATGGCTCGTGTTTGTCAGGTAACAGGCAAAAAACCAATTACTGGTCACAAAGTTTGCTTCTCTAATAAGAAAGCTAAACGCCGTTTTTTACCAAATCTACAGACCAAACGTTTCTTCCTGGTGGAAGAAGATCGTTGGATCACTATGAAAGTATCTTCTGATGCTATTCGTACTATTAACAAAAGAGGCCTGTTTACCGTAGTTTCCGAATTACGCGAGCAAGGTGTTGCAATTTAATTCATTCATATTCTTCAAATAATTACCCAAGATGGCTAAAAAAGGAAACCGCGTTCAGGTGATTTTGGAATGTACCGAGCATAAGACAAGCGGAATGCCCGGCACGAGCCGTTATGTCACACAAAAAAATAAAAAGAATACTCCGGAGCGTATTGAGCAAAAAAAATACAATCCTATTCTTAAAAAAGTAACCGTTCACAAGGAAATCAAATAATCCGGTAGGTTTACCGTTTTATTGTTTCGCAAAATATATTTATCATGGCTAAAGCAGCAAAAACCGCGATAAAGAAAGATCCTAAAGCTAACCTGGAAGCAAAGAACTACACCAAGGTGATCAAAACCGTGCGTAGCCCGAAAACAGGCGCTTACTCTTTCAAAGAAGCTATCGTTCACAAAGACAAAGTGAAGGACTACTTCGACGCGAAGTAATATTATTCTATACCTCTTGGTATCAAAAGCAAGTCTTGCCAGACTTGCTTTTTTGCGTTCCGTTCCTGCACCGCGCCTTTCCCTGCTTCCCCGGCAATGGCCCTATAGCCGCCGTATTGCAATCAGGTATTTATATGTAAATTGCATGGCTTAAAAAACGCTCCTCTTTTTCTTGCAGTTCGCCGATATTATATTGCCGCTTTTTCTTCCCCGTACGCTTACCTATGGTATCCCGCTGCAATGGCAGGACACCCTGGTACCGGGCATGCGCGTAGAAGTAAGCCTGGGCCGGAATAAGATTTATTCCGGGATCGTATTGCAAACACACGATTACCGGCCCGAAAGCTATACCATTAAGCCTATACGCAATATTATCGACGAAGACCCGGTGGTGTATCCCCTTCAACTACGGTTCTGGCAATGGATCGCACAGTATTACCTCTGCAGCCTGGGCGAGGTGATGAATGCCGCCCTACCCGCCCACCTGAAACTCATGAGCGAGTCGTTGCTGCTCTGGAACGAAACATTCCCCGAGCCGCCCCATAACCTCAGCGATGATGCCTTTATCATTGCGGAAGCCCTGCATATACGCAAACAACTGACCATTGGCGAGGTACGGCAATTGCTCGAAGGTAAGAACACGGCCAAAGCCATCAACGAACTGCTCGAACGCCAGGTAGCCACGGTAACAGAGATCCTGGAAGAAAGGTATAAGGCCAAGACAGAACGCTATGTATTCCTGGAAGCCCGTTACGAAGATGAAGAACAGCTAACGGCTGTCTTCAAAGAGCTGGAAAAGGCCCCGAAACAACTGATGCTGTTTATGACCTTTTTCCAGATCAGACAGCAAACGCCCGCCGTCGCCCTGAACGAACTGCTGAAAAAGGCCAAAGCGACTACCGCACAGCTTAACAGCCTCGTGGAAAAAGGTTTCCTGAGGACCGAGAACATAGCAGTCGACCGTGTTGCGTTCCTGGAAGGAAAGCAGGATGTTCCTTTTGCCTTAAGCGAAGAGCAGCAAACAGCATTGGAGCAGGTACAGTCGGGCTGGGAACAACAGAATGTAGCTTTATTGCACGGTGTTACCGGGAGCGGAAAGACCCTGGTATATGTGCAATTGATCAAAAAAGCGATAGAACAGGGTAAGCAGGCTTTATTCCTGCTCCCCGAAATTGCCCTTACCACACAGGTGGTTAACCGCCTGCGTGCGTATTTCGGCGACGAACTAGGTGTTTATCATTCCCGCTTTACCAATAACGAAAGGGTGGAAATATGGAACAAGGTAAAGGAGGGCAAATACAAAGTGGTTATAGGTCCGCGTTCGGCGCTATGGTTGCCTTTCCGGCAACTGGGTTGTATTATCGTAGACGAAGAACATGATTCTTCCTATAAGCAATACGAGCCGGCGCCACGTTTTCATGCCAGGGATGCCGCCATTTACCTGGCAGCCCTTCATGGCGCAAAGGTACTATTAGGCTCTGCCACCCCTTCCCTGGAAAGTGCCGTGAATGCCCAACAGGGAAAATATGCTTATGTACAGCTGAAACAGCGCTACCGTGGGGTTTCGCTCCCGGATATCGAGATCGTTCCCGCCAAAAATGTGCAGACGGCCTTATCGCCCATGCTCACGATCAACCTGCTGGAAAGCATTTCGGCAACGCTGGCACAGGGTAAACAGGTGATCCTCTTCCAGAACAAAAGAGGCTATGCGCCTTTCCTGATCTGCGGCTCCTGTGGCTGGGTAGCGCATTGTAAAAACTGCGACGTTTCGCTTACCTATCATAAATCGACCGATAAGTTACATTGCCATTACTGCGGTACCCATTCTGCGCCATTCAAACATTGTCCGCAATGCGGCCATATGAAGATCGTAACCAAAAGCTTCGGCACCGAAAGGGTCGAAGAAGAGCTACAGCGTATTTTCCCCAAGGTAAAAACGGCCAGGATGGATTGGGACAGTGTAAAAGGGAAAAACAAAATGTCGCAACTCATCGACGACTTCAGCCGGGGCCGGATCGATATCCTGGTGGGCACACAAATGGTAGTAAAAGGGCTCGACTTTGAAAACGTAGGCCTGGTGGGCATTCTGAGCGCCGATAGCTTATTGAGCTATCCCGATTTCAGGGTCAATGAACGGGGCTTTCAATTGATGGAACAGGTAAGCGGACGCGCGGGCAGGCTGGATGGCAAAGGGCAGGTCATTATCCAGAGCTTTAACCTGAAACACCCGGTGCTGCAATGGGTTAAAGAACACGATTTCCGCTCTTTCTATCTTACCGAAACTTCTACGCGGCAGCAGTTTGGCTACCCACCCTATACCCGCATGATCAAGATCACTTGCCGGCACCGCGACGAAAGCCGTACCGGACAGGCTGCCACTGCGCTGGCCGAAGCGCTGCAACCCATCCAGGGCATCCACATACAAGGCCCGGCACCGGCCCTGGTGCCCAGGGTACGTAATTATTACCTGCAGGAAATATGGCTGAAACTGCCCCGGGACAATAAGACGATACAAACGATAAAAGAGCAGGTAGCGGTGGCCATCAATACAGTCCTGCAAAAAAGAGGGAATTCGGGATTGCAGATCATCTGCGATGTGGATCCGTCCTAAGTATTGAGATGTAAGATGAGCAATGTGGGTGCCGGACATGGCTGTTTTGCTCATCGTTTAAGATTCGATAGCTTATAGGGTACTATAGCAAACACAATCCACGAGCTGGGGATGCTCCATAAGCAAAGGATGCCGGAAATAGCAGGAAGGTTCCATGCCTATCTTCTTCATTACGCTAACAGAACGGATATTACGGATGGGCGCTACTGCATTCACGCTTTCCAGCCGCAGCGTTTTAAAGGCATAGTCCAGGCATCGTTGAGCGCCTTCCGTGGCATAACCATTGCCCCACGCTTTTGTGGCCAGGCGCCAGCCTATATCCACACAAGGCGTAAAAGGAGCTTCATAGGTTTGCCAGGCCAATCCTATAAAACCTATAAACTCCCGGTCCGACAAGGTTTCCACGGCAAAATAACAATATCCCTTTTCGAGATAGAGCTGCTGCATACGTGCTATAAAAGCAGCCGTCTGTTCCTGGTCATAGGTTTGCGGGAAAAATGCCATAACCTCCTCATCGGCATTGATCGCCGACATAGGTAAAAGATCGGCATCGGTCCAGTTCCGGAAACCCAATCTTTCTGAAGTGAAAATATAAGGACTGTTCATGGGAATACAAATGTGTGCTATAGCATCAACATGGTGATTACATAATCGGCAAACAGGATCATGATACAGCTTACGACCACCGAGGTAGTGGAAGAGCGGCCTATCTCCAATGCCCCACCCTGCACATTATAGCCATAGTAGGCCGGTACCGATGCAATGATGAAGGCAAAAGTAAAGGCCTTGACCATGGCCACGAGAATGCCGAAGGCTTTAAAGCCTTCCACCAGGCCGTAGGTGTACTGTTCGCTCGACATAATACCGGTAAGCAAGCCTGTTACGAAACCACCGGCAAGGCTGAGGGTGATCGCGATCGTGATCAAACAAGGGATCATGATAAGCGCGGAGATAAGCTTGGGTAGTACCAGGTACGACTTGGTATTGATCCCCATGATCTCCAGCGCATCGATCTGCTCGCTTACCCGCATATTACCCAGCTCAGAAGCAATCTTGGAACCCACCACACCGGCCAGTACAATACAAATAATAGTAGGCGACAATTCCAGGATCACGGAATCACGCACTACCTGCGCCATAACATATTTGGGAATGATGGGGCTGATAAGCTGATACGCCGTCTGCACGGTCATTACAGCGCCGAGGAACACGGAAATGATGATCACGATAGGCAAAGACCGGAACCCGATATCCATGCACTGATGCATGAACTCCTTCCAGTAAACCTTGCCGTTTTCCGGGCGGGTAAACATACCCTTGAGCATCAGCGTGTACCTGCCCAGGTGTTCAAAAAATAGGCGTATCATTTTCAGCATGGGTACAAATATAAATGAAAAAGCACCTCAATGCTGAGGCGCTTTTCAAATTTTTTAATAAGCTTATTTAGATCGCTACGGGCTGGCGTCCGGAGATCCTACCGGTCTTCATCAGGCCATCGTAATGACGCATCAGCAGGTGGCTTTCTATTTGCTGCAAAGTATCCAGGATAACACCCACACCGATCAGCATAGAGGTACCGCCGAAGAAGGTAGCGAATCCGCTGGTAACACCGCAAAGGGCGGCAACACCTGGAAGGATACCTGCTGCGGCCAGGAACACGGCACCGGGTAGAGTGATCCTGTCCATGATCGCACCTATATAGTCGGCTGTAGGCTGACCTGGTTTAATGCCCGGGATGAAACTGTTATTGCGTTTCAGGTTCTCGGCCATTTCCGTAGGGTTAAAGATCAGGGCAGTGTAGAAATAAGTAAAGGCGATCACCAATACGGCATAGATAAGGTTATACCATAAAGAAGTGTGATCGGAGAGCGACCTCATGAAATTGCTCGCGCTGCTGTCTTCGCCTGTTGCAAAACCGGCAATCATGGCAGGGATAAACATCAGTGCCTGGGCAAAGATGATCGGCATTACACCGGCAGAGTTCACTTTCAAAGGTATGAAGTTACGGGCGCCGCCAATTTCTTTAGCTGCGTTGGTACCTACAATACGACGGGCATAGTTCAGCGGTATACGGCGTACACCCTGAGTAAGCAATACCAGGCCTATGATAACGGCTACAAATACCGCCAGCTCTACCAGGAAGAATAACAATTTATCGGTTTGCTGTTTTGCTGTAAATTCCTCGATCAGGGAGTGTGGCAAACGGGCCAGGATACCTACCATGATGATCATGGAAGTACCATTTCCGATTCCTTTATCCGTGATTCTTTCACCTAAGTACATTACAAATAAAGTACCCGCGGTCAATACTACTACAGTTGATATGTAGAACATCAATCCATCATGAACGATCGCACCGTTGGTCTGTGTACGCAGGTAGGCAATGTAAGCGCTGGCCTGGAACACCGTTACCAGTACGGTGAGGAAACGGGTATATTGATTGATCTTATTGCGGCCGCTTTCCTCTTTCTGCATTTTGGCAAATTGCGGTATCACGATACCGGCAAGCTGCATGAAAATGGAGGCAGAGATATAAGGCATAACACCCAATGCAAAAATAGAGGCATTACCGAAGGCGCCGCCGGCGAACATATTAATGAGCCCTAACAGACCTTCCTGGCTTTGACTTTGCCCCAATATAAGCGGATTAATTCCGGGAAGCACGATATAGCTACCCACGCGGTAAACGAGAATTAAACCTAGCGTAAACAGGATACGCTTGCGAAGCTCTTCAATGCTCCAGATATTCTTCAGGGTTTCAATAAGTTTCTTCACAAAAACTGAAATATTTTAAAATAGGTTGCGAATAAACAACAAAAGACGCATTTTACCAAATCTTTAGTAAAGATAATGATTTACTAAAATAAACATGGGTAAAAAGCGTCTTTTGAAAATAAGTAAGTACTTGTAAATGACCTTACAGTAATTCAACAGTACCACCGGCAGTTTCTACAGCACTTTTTGCTTTTTCACTGATGGCGTTTACTTTGATGGTTACTTTAGATTTGATTTCGCCGGTAGCCAATACCTTTACCAGGTCGGTACGGTTGATCAGGCCATTGATGTATAATGCATCCAGGGAAAATTCTTTCAGATCATATTTCTCTACCAGGTAATCGATCTGACCCAGGTTAAAGGCTTTGTATTCCACACGGTTCCTGTTTTTGAAACCACGTTTTGGCATACGGCGCTGGATCGGCATCTGACCACCTTCGTGGCCTTTCTTGCTTTGATAACCAGTACGGGCCTGTTGACCTTTGTTACCTTTACCGGCAGTTACGCCATGACCACTACCTTCACCACGGCCTACACGTTTCTGATGATGTGTAGCTCCTTCTGCTGGCTTTAAATTGTGTAATTGCATTGTATGTTGTTTTTGGACTTACGCGGGTATTTCTTCCCGCTCGCGTGATTAATAATTACATTCGGAAGGGCCTTGCACAAGGCCTGGCCGTTACTTATTTTACTTCTTCTACCTTTACCAGGTGAAGTACTTTGGTAACCATACCTTTGATCTGCTCGGTAGCTTCTACTTCTACAGAAGAGTTCAACTTACGCAGACCCAGAGCTTGCAGGGTGCGTTTTTGGCGCTCTGAACGGTCAATACCGCTTTTTACCTGAGTTACTTTAATTTTAGACATTTTCTTGGATTTGAGATTGAGGCGTAAGCGTTCAATCCGTTAATTAAATTAGTTTGAGGGTATTCCCGGATTAACCGTTGAATACTTTTTTCAGACCGATGTTGCGTTTTTTAGCTACTTCGATCGGCTCGCGCATTTCACCCAATGCTTTAACGGTAGCTTTCACCACGTTATGCGGGTTGGCAGAACCCAAAGATTTAGCCAGTACATCGGTATAACCTGCGGCTTCCAATACAGCACGCATGCTACCTCCGGCCAGTACACCGGTACCGTGTGCGGCTGGTTTGATCAAAACCTTAGCTGCACCTGCTTTAGTGAACTGATCGTGGGGAACGGTACCATTCATTACCGGAACTTTGATCAGGTTTTTCTTAGCATCGTCGATACCTTTGGCAATCGCTTCTTTTACTTCTTTAGCTTTACCCAGGCCCTGTCCTACCACACCGTTACCATTACCTACTACCACCAATGCAGAGAAGCTGAAAGCACGTCCGCCTTTGGTAGTTTTAACCACGCGGTTAATGGAAACTACTTTATCTGTTAATTCTAATTCTCCGGATTTGATCCGGTTGTTGGATTGAGTCATTTTTTATTAGTATTGCGTACTGAGTACTTAGTACAAAGACTATTTAGGAATATTGTTATACTTGCAGATCTTAGAATTTCAATCCGCCTTCACGAGCACCATCAGCCAGTGATTTCACACGGCCATGGTACAGGTAACCACCACGATCAAATACACAAGCTTCGATACCCAGATCTTTAGCTTTTTGTGCAATAGTCTTTCCAACGATTGCTGCTTTTTCGGATTTAGTACCGCTTTGTGCTGCGATATCCTTTTGACGGGAGTTAGCAGAAGCCAGGGTCAGACCGGTAGCATCATCGATCAACTGAGCATAAATATCCTTGTTGCTGCGAAAAACGGACAAGCGGGGCGCCTGAGCAGTGCCTGATACGTTTTTGCGAATACGCCAACGCAACTTCTGACGGCGTAATACTGTTTTTGCTGTTTTTGACATTGTATTTCTATTTGTACGGGCTCACCTTTGTGTTGTATTGGGCAATGGAACAGATCCCTCTTTGATCTTTTATTCCTTCACCCGGTCAACGTTCAGAGATGGCTTCCGAAGGTTACTATATCGATTATGAATGACGGATTTTGGATTTTAAATTTCCATTCGAAATTTAAAATCCAAAATCTAAAACTAAACTTATTTACCTGCTGTTTTACCTGCTTTACGACGAACGATCTCACCTGCAAAACGAACACCTTTTCCTTTGTATGGTTCAGGTTTACGCAGGCTGCGGATCTTGGCAGCTACCTGTCCTACCAGTTGTTTGTCGATAGACTCGAGAAACACGCGGGGAGGCTGACCTTTTTCCATAGTAGCAGTTGCTTTTACTTCTACAGGGAGATTGATGATGATGTTGTGAGAATAACCCAGGGACATATCCAATTGCTGGCCGGTTACGGCAGCACGATAACCCACACCTACCAGTTCGAGTGTTTTGGTATAACCATTGGTAACACCTTCTACCATGTTGGCGATAAGGGCACGGGTTAAACCATGGAGCGCACGGTGACGGATCTGGTCGGTAGGACGGCTGATCTGTACTTTACCATCTACTACTTCTACTTTCAGATCGCGGTCTACAACCTGCTTCAATTCGCCTTTAGGGCCTTTTACGGTTACTTCGTTAGCTGGGCTAACGGTAACGGTTACTTTGTCGGCTAATGTGATTAGCGCTTTTCCTACACGTGACATTTTAATTGTGTAATTTGAAAATGTAAAAAATGGAATTTGCTTTTTAGCTATTCCTTTAACTATAAAGCATCCAGGTCTTTCAGCGCTGTATAGGCGGAGCTTAGATTACAAGGATACTTCCCTAAATTTAATTGGGAGTGCAAAGGTATAGTATTTTTCTTTTAAAAATGCAAATCTTTTCAACCCTTTTAAAAAAATCCATATCTATCGGCTGTAGCATACTAATAGCGATGAGCGCCCGTTTCATTAAAATGAAAACTTATCCGCTATGAATAAATTACTTAGGTCTTCCGCGATTCTTTTATCCCTACTGCTACTGGTTGCATGTGAACACGATAACACGGGTAAGGACATCGCCTGTACACCATCTGGTCTTTCCACCTATCTTATTGCTCTCTACCCTTTCTCCAATGGCTCACTGCAGGATATATCGGGGAACAACCGGCATCTTGCGCTCGTAGGTGCGGCCACACCGGCTACCGACCGCGAGGGTAACGCCCAATGCGCTTATGCCTTTGATAATAGAAATGCCACAGCCTATTTAATAAAATCCGATCCTGTTTTTCTTAACAACCTGGAGGAATGTTCTATATCTCTTTGGTATATGATCACCGACTCTCTTACGAGCGGTACAAACCATTACACCCTGGTTTCCCGGGATTCTACCCGAAGCTGTCCCGACAGGTCAGGCCAATGGTCCCTCGGCTTGTTCGACTGCTCCAGAGCTGTATTTGCTACTTCCAACTCCGTATGGGATAAAATGGTGACCCAGCCATTTACAAGCTGCCAGGATGAAATAAATGCGCGGTACAACTCCTGGCATCATGCTGTAGCCACCTACAAAAGAAGTACGAAGACCATATCCCTCTACCGGGATGGTATATTGCAGGGTACGAAAACAGGAGATGCCATTTGCGGCGGCGGCAGTGTACCTGTGCTACAGGATATCGGCGACCTCTTCCTAGGGCACCGCTTTACCGGCAGGCTCGACGACGTTGCCTTGTTCAGCAAAGTACTGAACCAGCAGGAGGTCCAGGCTCTATACAACAACACTGCCTGCTGCAGTGCATACGTTGAATAAATACGCGATTAACAACTCGCATTGCTGTAACATAAAAAGAGCAAACATGCCTAAGGCATATTTGCTCTTTTATCAATTATGTAAATCAATTACCAGATCTGGCAAAGCACTTCACCACCTACATTCTGTGCACGAGCTTCTTTATCGGTCATTACTCCCTTGGAGGTAGAAACGATAGCGATACCTAAACCACTCTTCACACGGCGAATTTCAGCAGGCTTTGCGTACTGACGCAGACCGGGGCGGCTTACACGCTCCAGGGAACGGATAACAGGCTCCTTGGTTTCAGCGTTGTATTTCAATGCAATCTTGATAAGACCTTGTTTGTTATCATCTTCGAATTTGTATTTCAGGATATAACCTTTGTCGTACAAAATTTCGGTGATGCGTTTCTTCAGATTGGAGGCAGGTATTTCTACAATACGGTGGCGTGCCATCTGAGCATTACGAAGGCGGGTAAGAAAATCTGCAATAGGATCAGTTACCATTTTACTCTATATTTTTAAATTGTTTGATAATTGATGATAGTTACCTGTTGGTCTTTTCATCTAATGTTTCAAGTCCTTAAAGAACTTTCCGAACTACCAGGAAGCTTTCTTAACACCTGGCAATTTACCGTCGAGCGCCATATCACGGAATATTACACGTGCAAGGGCAAACTGGCGGATATATCCTTTTGGACGGCCGGTAATCTGACAACGGTTGTGCAAGCGTACAGGGGAAGCGTTCTTTGGAAGTTTGTCCAAAGCTTCATAATCTCCCGCAGCTTTCAAAGTAGCGCGTTTTTCAGCGAACTTTGCTACCATTTTCTCGCGTTTACGCTGGCGTGCAATTATTGAATTTCTTGACATATCAGATTAGTTGTTGTCTTTTTTAATGTTTTTGAAAGGCATACCCAACTCCTTCAGCAGTTCGTAAGCCTCTTCATTGGTGTTTGCAGTAGTAACGAAAGTAATATCCATACCGCTGATACGGCTTACTTTGTCGATATCGATCTCTGGATAGATGATCTGCTCTGTAACACCGAAGGTATAGTTACCGTAGCCATCGAAAGCTTTTTCGCTGATACCTTTAAAGTCGCGTACACGGGGCAGAGATACAGATACCAGACGATCCAGGAACTCATACATATTGGAACCACGCAGTGTAACACGGGCGCCGATAGGCATATTCTTACGCAACTTAAAGTTGGAGATATCCTTTTTAGAGATAGTAGGTACTGCCTTCTGACCAGCGATCATGGTCATTTCTTTTACGGCGTCGTCAACCAGTTTCTTATCAGAAACGGAACCTTTAACACCCTGGTTAAGGCAAATTTTAACCAGACGAGGCACCTGCATAACTGTAGTATAGCCGAATTTCTTAGTCAGCGCAGCTACTACTTCGTCTTTATACTTTGCCTGAAGACGGGGTTGATAATTTACAGTGCTCATTATTTAATTTCTTGACCTGTTTTTTTAGAAATACGAATCGCTTTTCCGTCTTTACGCTCCCTGCGGATACGAACGGGTGCTTTCGCTTTTACATCCCACAACTGCACATTGGAAATGTGGATTGTAGCTTCTTCTTTTACGATGCCGCCCTGCGGATTCTTAGCATTTGGTTTCAGGTGCTTGGTTACAATGTTAACCCCTTCTACCAATACACGTGCATCCTGCGGATATACAGCCAACACCTGGCGGGGGGTAGTACGATTTTTGTCGTTACCGGCAACAACCACAACCTGGTCGCCTTTTTTGATGTTGAACTTAGGTTTGAATCTAGTACTCATTTCTATTGATCTTGAGCCGCTATTTTATCAACGGGCGGCAAAGGTACGAAAATATTTTTATTATAATACTTCTGGCGCCAGAGAAACAATTTTCATGTATCCTTTGTCACGTAATTCACGGGCAACTGGTCCAAAGATACGGGTGCCGCGCGGATCGTCGGAGTTGTTCAGTAATACCACCGCGTTATCATCGAAGCTGATATAAGAACCATCTTTACGACGTAATTTATTTTTAGTACGAACGATAACGGCTTTACTTACAGTTCCTTTCTTCACACCGCCGGCGGGGATAGAATCTTTTACTGTAACTACGATTTTATCGCCAATACCTGCATACACCTGGCCGCTATTGCCCAGTACGCGGATGCAAAGTACTTCCTTAGCGCCGCTGTTATCAGCTACATTGAGCCTTGATTCCTGCTGTATCATTTTTATAATGTTTAGCTGTTAGCTAATTTCTGTTTTAATGTTTTTAGACGAACGGGGATCTTCCATCTGCGTTGCGTCAGGACTAAACTGAAAAGAGGCTATACTTTTTCAATACCGACATGGCCGGGATCGCAAAGCTTATTTAGCTTTTTCAACGATTTCTACCAGTCTCCAACGCTTTGTTTTGCTCAAAGGACGGGTTTCCATGATACGCACGGTGTCACCGATACCACATTGGTTGTTTTCATCGTGTGCATGAAACTTGGTAGTTTTCTTAAGGAACTTACCGTAAAAGGGGTGCTTAACTTTACGTTCTACCGCTACAGTAATGGTTTTATCCATTTTGTCGCTCGTAACAAGCCCAATACGGCTTTTCCTGGTTTTTCTTTCTACTGTTGACATTCTGAAAGATTATTGAAATATTTTATTAAGATGCTAATTGTCTTTTACGTTGCTCCGTTTTCATCTTTGCAATCGTACGGCGGATGCTGCGGATAACCATCGGATTTTCGATAGGGTTAACGGCATGGCTGAACTTTGTTTTTTTCAAGCGCAGGCTTTCTTCACCAATTTTGTCGCTAAGCGCTTCGGTGCTCAGTGAGCGGTAGTCCTCAACTTTCGCTGCTTTTGACTTTGCCATTTTTTATAATGATTTTAGATTTTGAGTTTTGAATACCGGATGCGCTGCTGTTACCCGCTGTCCCTGATTCAACTTTAAAACCTCGTTTATAATTCTTGCTTTATCTTTTCCGGGCTCTCAACAATGCTATTGAAGATCCGGATCAAACATTCAAAATTCAAATTAACCTGCGTAATCGGGACGAACTACAAACTTAGTTTTGATCGGCAGTTTTTGTGCAGCCAGTTCAAAAGCTTCGCGTGCCACTTGTTCCGGAACACCATCAGCTTCAAACATGATACGACCAGGTTTTACTACAGCAGCCCAATATTCAAGGCTACCTTTACCTTTACCCATACGTACTTCCGCAGGCTTTGCAGTAATGGGTTTATCAGGGAAAATACGGATCCAGACATTACCTTCACGTTTCATGTGACGGGTCATAGCCTGGCGGGCTGCTTCGATCTGGCGGTTGGTGATCCAGATCGGCTCCAATGCTTTCAGACCAAAGGAACCGAAAGAAATGGTAGCGCCACGTTCTGCATTACCTCTGATACGTCCTTTATGCTGCTTACGATGCTTTACTCTTTTTGGTTGTAACATTGCTGATATGTTTAAGTATCAAGTACTTTGTTATATTAATAAATTAGTCTTTTTTGGCTCCGCCACGGTTGCCGCCACCACGACGGTCACCACCACCTCCACGACGATCTCCGCCACCGCGACGATCTCCGCGATCACCGCCTCTGTCACGACGCTCTTCACCCTGGTTACCGGCACCACGACGATCGGTAGCTCCGCTGGTCAGGTTCGGGTTCAGATCTCTTTTACCCAGAACTTCACCTTTACAAATCCATATTTTCAGACCGATCTTACCATATACGGTCATCGCGTAAACGGAAGCGTAGTCGATATCCATACGGAAAGTATGCAATGGGGTACGACCTTGTTTGATCTCTTCGCTACGGGCGATCTCAGCACCACCTAAACGGCCACCGGCTTTGATCTTGATCCCTTCGGCACCCATACGCATCGCAGTGGAAATTGCCATCTTGATAGCGCGTTTGTAACTTACACGGCCTTCGATCTGGCGAGCGATAGACTCACCTACGATCTGAGCATCCAGCTCAGGACGACGGATCTCCATGATGTTGATCTGAACGTCGTTGTTACCAGTCAGCTTCTTCAACTCTTCTTTGATCCTGTCTACTTCCTGACCGCCTTTACCGATGATGATACCTGGTTTAGACGTGTGGATCGTGATGATCAGTTTTCCAAGTGTACGCTCGATAACGATACGGGCTACGCCGCCTTTATTGATACGTGCATTAAGATATGTACGGATTTTGTGGTCTTCTACCACTTTACCGCCGAAATCTTTTGGATTGCTGAACCACATAGAATCCCAACCACGGATAATTCCTAAACGGTTACCTATCGGATTTGCTTTTTGACCCATTGTATTTTGATTATAGACTCCGGTTTACCCGGAATTAAATTTTTTAAGTTATTTGTCTCTTACTTGGTTACTTTGCTATCCACAACGATCGTTACGTGGTTGCTGCGTTTACGCACACGGTAAGCACGACCCTGAGGAGCGGGCAACATGCGCTTCAACATACGGCCACCATCAACCATAATTGTTTTTACAACAAGATTAGCGGTAGCTACATCAGCACCTTCATTTTTCTGTTTCCAGTTGTCAATCGCGCTAAGCAACAATTTTTCCAAAGGAACTGAAGGGTGCTTAGTATTGAATTTAAGAACATTCAAAGCTTTTTCTACTTCCATGCCACGGATCAGGTCGGCCAAAAGGCGCATCTTGCGTGGAGATGTAGGTTGATTGCGTAAACGAGCTGTTGCTTCCATTTTGATTTACTTTTATCTTCCCTTCGGGAAATATTGTTGAACGTTTCGGTATATAACCTCTGCCGTAATTTGTTATTTTTTTGAAGAAGAACAGTCTCAATTGTTGGCAAAGAATCCTGTCCCTATTTTACTTATTTTTTCTTGTCTCCGCTGTGACCTCTGAAGTTACGGGTAGGAGCAAATTCACCTAATTTGTGACCTACCATGTATTCGGTTACATACACCGGGATAAACTTGTTACCATTGTGTACTGCGAACGTGTGACCTACAAAATCAGGAGTGATTGTAGAACGGCGGCTCCAGGTTTTTACTACAGTTTTCTTTGCGCCTTCGCCATTCATTTTGGCTACTTTCTCTTCCAGGTTGTGGTCTACGTAAGGACCTTTTTTAATCGAACGACCCATTATAATTGGTGTTTTTGATGATTTGATACAGGCCTAGCCGGTATCCATTTTATCGTTGTTATGAATATCTTTTCGTGTTGCGCCGCTGTTGGCAACGGCGCAACACGCTTTATTTATTTCTTAGCTTTACCAGACAGTTTCTTACCATCCCTGCGCTGAATGATCAGCCTGTTGGAATCTTTGGTCAGGCTGCGGGTTTTCTCACCTTTAGCATACTTACCAGTACGGCTGCGGGGGTGACCACCGGAAGATTTACCTTCACCACCACCCATCGGGTGATCTACAGGGTTCATCGCAACACCACGTACACGTGGACGTTGACCTTTCCAACGGTTGCGTCCGGCTTTACCGGCAGCTTCCAGACCGTGGTCGCTGTTGGAAACGATACCTACTGTAGCGATACAGCTGCTCAATACTTTACGCAACTCGCCACTTGGCATCTTCAACACTACATATTTTTCTTCCTTCGCGTTCAGTTGAGCGTAAGTACCTGCAGAGCGGGCCATAGCGCCACCTTTACCAGGCTGCATTTCGATATTGTGGATCACAGTACCGAGTGGCATATTTTTCAGCAACAGCGCATTACCTACTTCAGGTGCTACGTTATCGCCGCTGATTACTTTAGCGCCTACTTCAAGACCCTGAGGGGCGATGATGTAGCGTTTTTCACCATCTGCATAAGCCAGCAAGGCGATGAATGCAGTACGGTTGGGATCGTATTCGATCGTTTTAACAGTAGCAGGAATATCTTTCTTGTTACGTTTGAAATCGATGATACGATAGTGCTTTTTGTGACCGCCACCGATATAGCGCATTACCTGACGGCCCTGTGTGTTACGACCGGCAGTGCTCTTTTTAGCAGCCAGCAAACTCTTTTCAGGTTTATCCGTAGTGATCTCTGCGAATGCGTTGCCTACTCTCCAACGAGTACCAGGCGTGGTCGGTTTATATTTACGTAAAGCCATTTTATTGTGACAATTTGATAATTTGACGGTTTGATTTAGTAGGTGTCATTCCCCTGAACATCAAACCACTTAATATTTTAATGAATAACTTGCTGCTTTCTTAGAATGCGAACAGGTCAATGTTCTCACCTTCGGCCAGCGTTACGATGGCTTTCTTGAAAGATGCTTTGCGTCCGGAGATAAACCCGGCTTTAGTAAAGCGGCTTTTGCTTTTAGCAGGCATAACGATAGTGTTTACATCTGTAACCTTAACGTTATAGAACTCCTCTACTGCAGCTTTAATTTCCAATTTGTTAGAACGCTTGTCTACCACAAAAGTGTAACGGTTTTGTTTTTCCATCTGACCGTTTACTTTTTCAGTAACCTTAGGGCGAACCAATACTTCTGAAAGTCTCATTGTTATTTAATTTGATAACCTGCTTTACGCCGGTTAATGTTTTTATTATTATGGATCACGCTGTAGCGTGCACCTTGTATTATTCTGCTACTTCTACTACTTCTTCCGTAAACACTTTAGCGGCGCTTTCGGTCAGCAGGATAGTATTGGCATGAACGATGTCGTAAGTATTGATATCGCTCAGTACGCTGCTCTTTACCCTGGGAACGTTACGGCTGCTCAGGTACAGGTTCTGATCGTAGTCAACATTTACCAACAACAGTTTCTTACCGGCGATCTTCAGACCAGTGAGCACGTTCAGGAATTCCTTGGTGCTTGGTTTTTCGATCTTGATATCTTCTACTACAAGAATGCTTTTTTCGCGTGCTTTGTAGGTAAGGGCAGACATCTTGGCCAGGTCCTTCACTTTACGGTTCAGCTTGAAGTCGTAACGGTGAGGAATAGGACCGTTTACAGTACCACCACCTTTGTAGAGCGGGTTACGGATGTTACCTTTACGGGAACCACCAGTACCTTTCTGACGGTGCAGTTTGCGGGAAGCACCCTTTACTTCTGCACGGGTTTTGGTTTTGTGTGTACCCAGACGTTGAGCTGCCAGGTATTGCTTTACAGCAAGGTAAATGACGTGGTCATTTGGTTCGATATTGAAAATATCTTCCGGTAATTCTACACTACGTCCGGTATTTTCACCTTTGCTATTTAAAACTTCGATTTGCATTTCTTATAATTTTTAGCTGATGCTAATTGAAATATTGTTTTTCACTCCTTTCATCATTCCCAACCTTCGCAGGCCTTACGGAATCATGTCTTATCCTACGTTATTTTGGATCAGAACGATAGATCCGTTGTGACCAGGTACGGAACCAGTAACCAGGATGTAATTTTGCTCAGGATAAACTTTAACTACTTTCAAAGCTTTAACCTTTACGCGATCGCCACCCATGCGGCCAGCCATACGCATACCTTTGAATACACGGCTTGGGTAAGAGGAACCACCGATGGAACCCGGAGCGCGCTGACGATCGTGCTGACCGTGAGATGCTTCACCCACACCACCGAATCCGTGGCGTTTAACAACACCCTGGAAACCTTTACCTTTCGAGGTACCGATTACATTTACCTTTTCACCTTCGGTAAAGATGTCAACGGTAATGCTTTCACCAACTTGTTTATTAATGGAACTGTTGCGGATCTCTTTTACGACAGCTTTGGGCGCTGTGTCAGATTTTGCGAAGTGATTGAGCAAAGCTTTGGGCGTATTTTTCTCTTTACGCTCACCAAAAGCAATTTGCAAGGCTTCGTACCCGTCGGTTTCGACTGTTTTCTTTTGCGTAACTACGCAAGGTCCGGCCTCAATAATGGTGCAGGATACCTGCTTTCCATTAGATTCGAACACGCTGGTCATGCCGATTTTTTTGCCAATAATACCTTTCATAATATTTTGTTTTCAACACCGGTCTTATGGATATGAAACCGGGGTTGTGTTGTTATTATTTATTGCTAACGGAAAGCCAGGACTTTTGCCTGCTCCCCAGCCAAGCGCCCGAAAGTCATTGTTGAATTATCGATCCTGGATCGGAATTCTGACTGCGGGATTAGCTGTTATACTAATTTCTTAAAAAGAACATTTGCGCTTTCGCTTACCTTTTTTATACAGGTGGCGCCTGTTATGCTTTAATCTCTACTTCAACACCACTGGGAAGGTCCAACTTAGACAGTGCATCCACAGTACGGCTGGAAGAAGTGTAAATATCCAGCAATCGTTTGTGCGTACACAACTGGAACTGTTCACGTGCTTTCTTATTTACGTGGGGCGAACGCAACACGGTAAATATTTTCTTATCCGTAGGCAATGGAATAGGACCGGTTACTACCGCGCCTGTATTACGAACGGTCTTTACGATCTTTTCAGCAGACTTGTCTACCAGATTGTGGTCGTAAGACTTTAGCTTGATGCGAATACGCTGTGACATATCAAAAAACTTCCTTGTTAAAATTTTTGGGACTGCAAAAGTAGAACTCTTTTTTAAAATACCAAAAAATATTTTAAAATTCTTGAACCACACTTGCAAATGGGCGGCAAAGGTAATTATTCTTACGCAATAAATCCACGAATACTATTATATATTTACTAAATTTCCCGAAATCACCACAACCGGCGGCATCACAAATAGCCCTATTCCACCTTCAGCGACAGGAAAGGGGCCAACTTTATCGTAGCCGGCAGCAGCCGTCTTTCCAGGAAAAAATCAGGGTAGCCGGTACCGGCTACCCTGAAGCAAAGCTTACATTTAAAGTACTAACGCAGCACGATCTTTTCCACTTTCACGGCTTTATCCCTTACCACTTTCAGGTAGTAAATGCCCGCGCTGAGCTGCGGGTAGCGGAATGTCGTGGTGGCATGGGCTTTCAGCTCTCCTTTCTCCAGCAAGCCACCATTAACACCCAGGAATTCATAATACAGGGTCTCACCACTCCTGTTGCTTAGGTCGAAGCGCTTTTCCGTTGCAGGGTTGGGATAAACTACATAGCTGCTTTCCGATGACAGCTCAGCATGATCCGAAATAGGGAATAAGCCACCGCCCGGAAAACAGGAAATCATCACCGTATCTGCGCAAACGTTTGGCGGAGGAACCCCAAGACCAGATGACCAGCGCGTAAATTGTATCGAGCCCCAGTTCCCGGAATTATTACCGGCGCCGGTGATCGTAACCCCATCATGCACGTAATGCTGGTAGTTATGCAGAAATATCTTATTATTTTCGATCATAACAAAATTATCGCTCAGCACAGTTGTATTTGTGCTTCCGTTCGGAACATACATATTGTTCACATAAATAGTCGAGTTTTTGATTTTAGTCGGCTTATCATAGGTAGCCTGGATAGATAACCAAGGGCGGCGGTCGTAAAGGTCAAAGATACTACTGTCTATGGTCACATATTCCCAGCGATTGTTTCCATCCTGTGTCCAGGGAGCAAAAATAAGCGGGGTGCTTATGTTTTCAATTTTCTGCCGGACCAGGGCACAGTGTGCTGTATAGAACGGGCCGGACTTTGTAGTCCAGCTTACCCTCTTCTGGTAGCAATCGGAGAACAGGCAGCGTTTGAATTTGTAACCTTCAGCCGCGCTGGTGGCTGTGTTCTTGGAAATATACACATAACCTTTGAATTCGCAATCCGTGAAATTGATGTTCTGGTGCCTCCCTATATCCAGGGCCACATTATTAAAGCCCGCACTGCCCGCTGGCGCTTCGTTGCCGTTCCTGCCTATATTGTAGCTTTTGCAATGGGTAAAATAAATATTTCTGGCTATACCTTTGCCCGATGTAATAGCGATATTGGCATTCCTATTATTATCGAAAAGACAACTGTCAAAGAAAAAATTTTCCGCGATGATACCAGAATCTTCGGGCTCTATATCAATACCCGCCTGCAACCCGGAATAGGTAATCTCGCCCATGCCCGTATTGGTAAAGGAAGAGTTGGAAACGAATATCGAATCGCCCCATACAAAGCTGGCGCCTTGCCTTCCGTTGAAATCGCTGTTAAGCTGGTTTATATATATCCTGCCGGTATTGGGCAGTATCGCTTCCAGGGCCGGGTTCCAGCTGTTATCATAATCAACAGCCAGCAGCCCGTCTAAACCGAACCTTCTTGTAGTAACATTGGTTACCTTTACCCCCCTGGCATAGTAAATACCGATACCGGAGTAAGCTTCCTGGATGCCGTTAAATCTTGCGGGGTCCGCCTCTCGCCCGCCGATAATCATTTTTCCCGGGTACAGGTTACCATCGAGCACCAGGTCGTGTATCGATATGTCTTCCGCAATATTTATTCTTATTAAATCCCCAATACCGGCGGCGTAAGGACGCAAAGTATCCGTTTCATAAGAAACATTTACCGGTAAGCCGGTCGCCGGATCGAAAAATCCGTATTTCATATTGTCCAGAAGCCGGATCTGAGCGGCTCCTTGTCCGGCTACTTCCACATGCTTTACCGAATCAAGTCTGAGCACGCCTACCGGCCACTGGTACCATCCCCGGTAGCCGGCATCCTGCCTTCCTGCGCGGTATACACCATTCGGTATTGTCAGCTTACAATAGCCGCCCCTTTTTTTGATAAAATCACTGGCAGCGTCAAAGGCGGCCTGGTCGTTGGTAACGCCGTCGCCGGTAGCGCAAAAGTTGGCTTTGATATCCAGCGTTAAAATTGAAAGTGTGTTCGTGTGGGTCGTGTTCGTAGGGTCGAACACCAAGGGGGTACATTGCGCCCGGGCGACGGGGCCAATGGCCGCCAGCGCACAGGCCAGGAAAAGGTGCTTGGTTGTCATTGTAGCGTTGTTTAAGATTTAAGTTAAAAATAAAATCCATGCTATTGCAAATGTATAAAGTACAAAACAATAGTATGAATTTTATTTTACATAAATTAAAACAACAAATATACACCTCTTATTCCCTGGTCATTTTTATCCGCGTTGTTCCCGCTCCGCCAGACAGCTCCAGGAAATAAACCCCTGGCACCAGCTCCTGAAGCTGGATTACCGGTTGTTTCGGCGTAAGCGAACCTGCGGCAACCTTACGTCCCATTACCGTGTACAGCGCATAACCGGTACCCGAGCGCAGTCCCGATACCCTGATTTCCTTCCCGAAAGGATTGGGATAAACCGTAAATGCCGGCTCCGCCGCTCCGGCCACTATGCCTGTGGTACCCAATACCTGGCGGCAATAGCGAATCGTATCACAACTATCTCTAACGGTAAGGCAGGCGGTATAGGGCCCCGGACCTGTATAGGTATGGACAGGATTGGCGGTAAAGCTGTGGACACTACCATCGCCAAAATCCCATTCATAGCCCAGGATATTGCCCCAGGAAGTGCTGGTAAAGTTGAGCGTATTGCCCGTATTCGTAAAGCTGAAAGCAGCAGTCAGCGGCGGGTCGAACTGCCGCCAGTAAGACAGGCTGTCAAAAACAACGGTCCTGGCCGCCGCCTTGATCAGGTTGGCGTCAACCGCGCTTAAAGTGGAATTAAAGCTGTTGAGTGTGGGATCTTTGCCAAAAAGAAGGCTGTAAAAGGCAGTGGCAGTGGCATAAGTGCCTGCTGCCGATGGATGGCTTTGATCGGCCTGGTATAATTCCAGACCGGGTTGTGTGTTCCGGAGCCTGTACCACACTTTACCTGCCGGGCAAAGCCAGGCATCGTTGTTCTCGGCCATGATGCTGTAGCGCAAACGCAGCATGCTATCCATACCGGCATAGGTGCATACCGGCGGCCAGGAAGCACAATTGTCTGCATCACCGTTCTTACGACCCCAGGTCATGTAAAATACCGTTTTGGCACAAGGATTGGAAACATGCACCAGGCTATCGAGCATCCGCGCAAAGGGATAAACGGCCATATTTACATAGTTATCGGGCAGGGAAGGGTTCTGGCTTTGATCCTGCAGCACCACGTAATCCCAGCCACCCTGGGCTATAAGGCTCAGCGTAGGTGCATAAAAGGCGTGTTGCGACAAGCTATAGCCGCCGGGAGCACTGGACTGGTAATAAAGATAATCGCCGCTTGCGGCGGCCAGCTTGCTTACCGTATTGGGCAAATCGTTGACATAAGTATAGCTGTTGCCAATAAACAATACCCTAAGCGAGTCTGCTGCTCTCAGGGTGAACGACGCGAATAACCAAATGGCCAGGAAGAATGTTCTCATTATCGTGAAGATTAAAATGGGCAAGACAGGCTGCAGACCGCGCCGGTTGGGCAATAGGGCAATAAAACAAATTATCTCTGTTAATTAAAATGGCGAAAGGGAAAGACATCCTCCCGGATCCCCTCCCCTTTCACCATCGCCCGGCTATGCCGGTCGCTTACTGGGCTTCTTCCTCCTCCTCTTCTTCTTCCGGATCCAGTTCCTCTTCCCATTCTTCATAAAGATCGTCCTCCACCTGCAACAGACTGTCGTTCAGCACGACCAACATGGGCATACGGCCATTTACCGGATCATCGGTCAGGAAAGACCAGTCTTCGATTTCCCATCCTTCGGCCAGCAGGTCGTTCAGCTCTTCCAGTTCCGTAATGGCGAATATCTGGTTGGATTGGCTTACCATTTGGTTTACATCGATGGCAACAGCAATTACCTTTTGCATAAAATTGTTTTTTTAGTTTGTACAAAGCTTTACAAACTATGGGTCCCGGCAAAGGATCGGGGGTTATGCTTTGGTCATTTTCCTGCTATTTTTCCGAGAACCTTTAAGTAATACCCCGGAATTTCGTTCCGAAAGCTTATATTTTAAGGCCTTCGTCTTTGTATAGTTTTTTTTCTTTACTTTTGCCGCCCTGAAAGTTGAAAACCCTTCAGGGCAGTAATTATAATTATGGAATACAGACAAATCGTAGCAGTAACAGGCCTCAGTGGTCTTTATCAATTGATGAGCACCAAGAATGATGGTGCGATTGTACGTAGCCTTATCGATAAAAGCGTAAAATTCGTATCGGCCCGTATCCACCATATTACACCACTGGAAAGTATCGAAATATATACGACAGGCGACAATGTACGGTTGCATGAGGTGCTGGAAAAAATCAAAGCAAACGACACCGAAGTTGCGGTACTGAACAAAAAGAAAGACGACAAAGCGGCCAAAGCTTATTTCAAAACAGTATTACCCGATTTCGACGAAGATCGTGTATATACCAGCGATATCCGCAAAGTGCTGAAATGGTATGAAATTCTGAAAGCAAACGATCTGCTGCAATTCGAGCACCTGCAGGAACAACCGGTAGCTGCTGAGCCTGAAGCTGCGGTCATTGCAGAAGCAACGCCCGAAGCCACGGAAGAAAGCGCCGAAGAGGCTAAGCCTAAAAAGAAAGCGGCTCCTAAAAAAGCTGCTGCAGAAGGTGAGGAAGAGAAGCCCGTAAAAAAGGCCGCTGCTAAAAAGAAAGCTGCCGAGCCCGGTGAAGAAAAACCGGCCAAAAAAGCTGCACCCAAAAAGAAAAAAGAAGAGGAAGCATAATCTTCCCTACCTGGTTATAAGCAAAAGGGCTGTCCAAAACGATGGATGGCCCTTTTGCCTTGATTACTCTCAAAGCAAGCAGCTTTGCGCTCCGATTTTAAATTTCAACCGGGCAACTGAATTTTCAAAACCTATTGCTTACTTTTGCGCAAATTTTCAATACAAATGGAACTTCAGCAATTGAAAGATATGGCCACACAGGTGCGCCGTGATATAGTAAGAATGGTGCACGGGGCACAAAGCGGGCATCCTGGCGGGTCTTTGGGTTGCAGTGATTTTCTTACTGCCTTATATTTTAAAGTCATGAAGCACGATCCGGCTTTTAATATGGATGGTGTGGGCGAAGACCTGTTTTTCCTTTCCAACGGGCATATCTCTCCTTTGCTTTATAGTGTACTGGCACGCAGTGGTTATTTTCGTGTAGAAGAGCTGGCTACTTTCCGCCAATTGAATTCTCGCCTGCAAGGGCATCCGGCTACGCACGAGCACCTGCCTGGTGTACGCATCGCTTCCGGCTCTCTGGGCCAGGGTATGAGCGTGGCTATAGGTGCAGCACAGGCCAAAAAATTAAACAAGGACGACAGGATGGTGTATTCCCTTCATGGCGACGGTGAATTGCAGGAAGGCCAGAACTGGGAAGCTATTATGTTTGCGGCACACCATAAGGTCGATAACCTGATCGCCACGATAGATTACAACGGTCAGCAGATCGACGGGCCTACAGAAATGGTAATGGGCCTGGGCGACCTGAGGGCCAAGTTCGAAGCATTTGGCTGGATCGTACTCGACCTGCCCGAAGGCAACGATATGGGCAGGATCCTGCTTACCCTGGAAGAGGCCAAGGGTCTCAGCGGCCAGGGCAAGCCTGTTTGTATCCTGTTGCATACGGCGATGGGCAGCGGTGTATCCTTTATGGAAGGCACCCACGAATGGCATGGCATTGCTCCCAACGATGCGCAACTGGAACAGGCGCTCAACGAGCTCACCGGCAGCACTGCCGATTACTAAGCGATGATCGTAACAACAATATGACGACCGTGTAGGAACAACTACACGGTTTTTTTTGTATCATGCAGCCTCAAATTTTAGATACGTATGCATACGGAACGTTCCGACAGGAAAAATGTAGTACTGCTGGTGCTGGTCGCTGCCCTGGGCTATTTTGTGGATATTTATGATCTCCTGCTGTTCTCGATCGTACGGGTGGAGAGCCTTAAGGATATAGGCGTAAGTGCCGAAGACAGTCGCAGAATGGGCGAGTATGTAATGAACACCCAGATGGCCGGCTTATTGCTGGGCGGTATCTTGTGGGGTATTATAGGCGATAAGTTCGGAAGGATCAGGGTGCTCTTCGGCTCCATCCTTTTGTATTCTGTTGCCAATGTTGTCAATGGTTTTGTACAGGATGTGGACAGCTATGCCCTTATCCGTTTTATTGCCGGCATAGGACTGGCGGGCGAACTGGGCGCAGGCATAACCCTGGTGAGCGAAACCATGAGCAAGGAAAAGCGGGGCTATGGTACCATGATCGTGGCGGTGATCGGCCTGTTTGGCGCTGTAGCAGCCAACCTGGTAGCCCATAAGTACGCCTGGCGTACCGCTTACTTCGTTGGTGGCGGACTTGGTTTTGTATTGCTCCTGCTCAGGGTAGGTACTTTCGAATCCGGCATGTATAAGCATGTCAAGGAAAGTGCAGTAACCAGGGGCGGCTTTAAACTGATCTTCTCGGACCGGAAACGCCTGTTCCGGTATTTGTACTGTATCCTGATCGGCATACCCTTATGGTTTGTTGTAGGTATCCTGATCGCGCAGTCGCCGGAGTTTGGCAAAGCGCTGGGCGCTACCGGCGTCCTGACTGCCGGGGCGGGTATCATGTACTCCTACATCGGCATTTCCGTTGGCGATATTTTTGCCGGTCTGCTGGCACAATGGACCAAATCCCGGAAGCTGGCTATTTTCATCTTCCTTATGCTGTCCCTGGGTACCGTGATCTTTTACCTGAATTACAAAGGCATCAGCCCCGAAACATTTCAATGGCTGGCTTTTGTTATGGGGCTTGGCGTAGGCTACTGGGCTACCTTTGTAACGATAGCGGCCGAGCAATTCGGGACCAATATCAGGGCCACGGTCACCACTACCGTCCCCAATTTTGTAAGAGGCTCCCTCATCCCCATTACTTTTATCTTCGAGTTTTTTGTACATCATTTCGATATCATTACAGCAGGCTATATCATGATGCTGGCCCTTACCGGCCTTTCCTTATTTGCCCTCAGCCGGTTGAAGGAGACCTTCAGCAAGGACCTGGATTACCTGGAAGAGTAAGCCCATCTTTTCATTATTCAACTTCGTGCTATGTTCAGCTATTGGGAACAGCAATCTTTTTTACGATACGACCATATTGTAGTGGGTGCCGGTATTGTGGGCCTGCATGCTGCGATCGAGCTTAAGGAACGTTATCCCGGCCAGAGGGTGCTCGTGCTGGAAAGAAGCTTATTCCCTTTTGGCGCCAGTACGCGCAATGCAGGCTTTGCCTGTATGGGCAGCTTTACCGAATTGCTGGACGACCTCAAAAGCAACAGTCCCGAAGAAGTATGCTCTTTGTTCGAAAAAAGGAAACAGGGACTGCACCTGCTCCGCAAGCGATTGGGCGACCAAGCCATCGGCTACCGCGAAAACGGGAGCTATGAATTGATCCGGGGCAAAGAAGTACCGCTACTCGACCGGTTGGAAGAGGTAAACGTCATGCTCCGGAACATAACCCATGGACCTGCTTTCCGCAGGGTCGATGAACAGATAGGCGCTTTTGGCTTCTCTACAAAACAGGTACAGGCTATGATCGAAAATACCGCCGAAGGAGAACTGCATACCGGAATGATGATGCGCCGCCTTACCGACTACGCCATAGAAAAAGGGGTGGAAATAAAGACGGGCGCCGTTGTACAGGATTTTACAACGGAGACCAATGCCATCGGGGTTATCCTGGGCGAAGCGATAAGAAAGGAAAAGATAAGCCTGCAATGCCGCAATTTATTCATCTGCACCAATGCCTTCAGCAAACAATTGCTGCCCGGGGTCGATGTACAGCCGGGCAGAGGCCAGGTACTGATTACAGAACCGGTAACAGACCTTCCCTTCAAAGGTATCTTCCACTTCGATGAAGGTTATTATTACTTCAGGGAGATAGAAGGCCGGGTGCTCTTCGGTGGCGGCCGTAACCTGGATATTGCCGGGGAAACAACCACCGAGATAGGCTTGCACGAAGGGATACAGGCCGAACTGGAAACCCGGCTGCAGGAACTGGTGCTACCCGGCCGAAAGGTAAAGATAGCCGGGCGCTGGGCTGGGATTATGGCTTTCGGATCTACTAAACGCCCTATCGTAGCCCAGTTCGAACCTCATGTATATGGCGCCTTTCGTATGGGAGGTATGGGCGTAGCATTGGGCGCCCTGGCGGCACAAATGATGGTAGCCTTGCACCAGGATTAGCTTCAGCCACATTATTAAAATAAGATAATTAAAATTTAAATAAGGGAATTAATTTGTATATTGGTTAGCAAACCATTTTCCTAACTATGTAAATTTTATTATCGATGAGAAAAATGATCTCGCTTTCCCTATTGGCGCTGCTATCGGGGCTTCCTGCAGTCCGCGCCCAATTGATCCCTTCTTCCAACACCTCCGAAATTTTTTATCCTGCACTTACTTTGCCCGGGATATTTTCGAACCAGATCAACCATGTAGCCAATTACGACCTGGTAGATCCCGATAACCAAACGGAAAGATACTCGGTATGGGCCTCCAACTTTGCTTACCAGAATACGGGCATGCCTACCAATACGCTGGCCTGGCGCCATGAGGATACCAATACCGGCGCGCTGATCGAAGAAGGGCATATCGACGATATCGAAGTAGCCGTGCCCGGTGAGTTTGCCGTCGAACTGGAACCCGCTGTTGTCAAGGAAAACAACGAGACCTATGTGATCGTGGCTTATTATTCCTGCAGCAATTCCGGCTGGGCGGGTAGCGGCCACTATTACAACATTTATAAATGGGAGCCCACCGGGCTTGTCCTGCAAAGCATTAACCAGCTTTCCACCCTGCCCCGGTACACCAGAATAAGCATCGACGCCTTTAAAAGCTATGCCCTGGCCATTACCTGGGGTGAGCTGGATGGCATCAAGATCAAAACATGGCACCGCGATTATGCCAGTCCCTGGAGCCAGACCTTCACTATTGCAGGCACCTATGGATGTGAAGTACCTGATGTATCACTGTCCGGTATCCCCGGTGCGCTGCTGGTACGGGTAGCTTACCTGCAGGCCACCACCCTAACTGTGTGTCATCAGGCTATAAGCGTAGTACAGACGGCTGGCGGCCCTACGATTCCGTTTAACCCCGACAATTCCTGGGCCACCTCTTATTATTATATTCCCGGCACCACCTATATGCAGTATGGCAATTACAAATGTGATTTTGCCCGTACTTATTTTCATCTGGCCAGCCCGCTCCAGGCCAACAGTAACGGAACCTGGACTTGCGTATATAACGATCAGTCGGGTAACATTAACGCCAGGATCAGTTATAACGGCCTTCCCAATACAGTTAACATTACCGGCCTGTTTACCATCCCTGCGCCATACAACACTTACAGGAAGGAATTCCCTACCCTTTCCTACAAGTCGGATCAATTTACACCCGATGCCATCTACTTCGGGTTTAATGTAAGGAACAATGGCCCCAACGACCAGTATTTCGCTGTCAAGACCAATATTGTAGGCTCTCCGGTTGTCGGCGGCTTTATGCAGGTAAGCAATCCTGCCGTTTCTACCGCCATAGGCTATTTCAGCGGTATTGCTTTTCCCAAGTTTACGCTCCTGAACCCGGAATTGTTTGTGACCTTTACCGGCCAGCAAACTGCTTTCCCCGGCGGCACACACCTCATTACAAAGAAAATACCCTGGCCGGATAACCATTTCAAACCGACAGGGATCGAGGAACATGCCGATAGCAGGAATGTACTGTCTGCCTATCCCAATCCATTCCGGGAGCATTTTACTTTCGGGGGCAATATGGATCTGAATAAAAAATACAGCATCAATATCACGGATATCACGGGCCGCAATGTGCTTCATGTAATGCGTACCTTACAAAGCATGAACCAGGATGCTAGTGCTTACCGTTCTTTACATCCCGGCATTTTCCTTGTAGAGATACGTTCGGAAAATGATGCCGCCGTACATCAGACCATCAAGCTTGTTAAACGCTGATCTTGTACACGGATGGCCTCCTTTCCCTGACTTGATGCGATGCTATCTTACCTCTCGCAGCAGCCTTTGCTGCGAGAGGTAAATAATCTTTCTGTAGGCATGTTTGTTTACAGCAACATCTTTATATGTCATCATCATTTTAGTATTGATGAAAACACCAGCGCCGATGGCATACCATTAACGCACCAGGGATACATCTCCTTTTTTGACGATTGGTTCCAGGCTGTTTTTATTCTTGTAGGTAAGCAAATAAAAATAGGTACCCACATCGCAGTTTTTACCATCCCATTTATTGGCCGGCTGATGAGATTCAAATATCTTTTGTCCCCAACGGTTAAAGATGAGGAGGCTGTAACTGTCTAGCGGGCATTTTACAAAAGCCCCAAACTCATCATTGCTGCCGTCATTATTGGGCGAGAAGGCGCCCGGTATCCAGGCACAATCCAGGCAGGCGTCCAGCCTTACCTTGATGCTATCCGTCATTATGCCGCAAACATTGGAAACTTTCAGGGAATAAGTCCCCGATGCCCCGGGAACAAGCGTGGGCCCCTGTTCACCGTTGTTCCACAGGAACCGAACCGATGTATCTTCCGAAGGTATTACACCGATAAGCGGAGGGCTTCCAGGACAGAAGACAGTGTCTTTACCTAACTCCAGGGACGGAGGCTCCAGCACATCGATAGTAAGTGGTATTCTTCTACTCTCGCAGCCTTGTTCGGAACGGCGGCTTACGAAAAGCCTGTACCTCCCTGCCTTATCAGTAGACAATACCGGTGCAGGCGTTGCACTGCCGCCGCTTGGTTGCTGGTACCAGTTGAGCAACGGTACGCCTGCTCCTATAAGCAGGGGATCGCTAAATTGGCAAATAGCAGTATCGTTAATTGCAGGCGGCTCGGGCAGCGGATAAAACGTAACTTGTACGGAGTCTGTTTGCGGTCCGCAGGCAGTGGCTACCGTTAAACGATATACACCGCTGGTATCGACTGTAATTTCGGGCGTAGTTGCTCCCGTATTCCATTGATAGGCATTAAAAGCATCGTTAGCAGCAAGGCTAAGACTGCTTCCGCTGCATAATGCCGTGTCGTTTTGCAGTTCCAGGTGCTGCAAAGGGTTATAGCTGATGATGATCGTATCGCTGATCACGCCACAGCCATTATATACCGCCTGGTACCAGTATTGGCCACCATTCGTAATATTGATCGAATCGCTGGTAGCGCCGTTGCTCCATAAGTAAGTATCTGCACCAGGGGGTGCATACAACGCTTTATTAAGCGGCAGGTTGCTGCATATCGCAGTATCCTGTGTGCCCGGGGCAGGATTGTGCTGAGGCCCGCTTCCAACGGTTATTTTGTTTACGTTGACATCGTCGATATAATACATAGCTTGGTTCAACGATATTGCAGCAGGATAATTGATGGCTTGAAGATGAGGCAGACTATCAAAATTGCTGATGGTAATCCATTCTTCACCTCCGCTGGCCCTGAATATACCATTAACCCTTACCCAGCCAGAAGTATCATTGAGCCAATGCCAGGTTGGGTTTACTACTTGCGGTATTACGTTCAGAAATTGTGCTATATTGAATGTATCTCCCCCGGGATGCGTAACCGAAAAATAAGCGCCCAGTCTATCGCTCGCTTTACCACTGCTATAGGATATCCCCTGCCCATTAGGATGAGGTGTATGCCTTACCGCAAGCGATACATAAAAGGATACACAGTACCACTCGTTAGCCTCCAAAGGTGCGGTTAATCGTGCCTGGACACACATACTCAGTAGTGAGGGAGGAATGCCTATCATTATACCGGCATAGGCATTGCCATTATGAGCCGCCCTATGCCCAAAAATATTATCAGGAACGGATTTAAAGGCATTAAGATAAGAATAGGGATTACTGCTTGCGGTATCCACACAAGTATTAAAATACCAGGCATTGGAATAGGCAGACCAGCTTTGCACAAAAGGGTAATTACTAGCAAGGGGAAGAATAGGCACTGAATTGAGACCTGAGTCCGGGCACCTGTTGATCAACTCGAAACCAGGATTAGGTACCAGGTTCTGTGCCTGGGCAGAAAAAATAGCTGATAACAGGCTCAGCATAATCACTACGTATTTAGTATCGGGCATACATTTCAAAACGGCAAAACCCTTTCCATATTACGCCATACGATAAAATGCAATTAAAAAAATTACGTATAATTACAAATTCACCTAATGTTTCCAATTTTAGGTTGGAGCTAATTTATATGCCTGGCACAGAGAATTTGATCTAAAAAAATAGACCTCCTCAGTAATGAAGGAGGTTCGTTCTTAAATAGCATATCCTTAAAAGCAGGATGGCGCCGCTATTGCGGCGCCATCCTGCTTTCTTTTTCATAGTACTATATCTTAGCGCATCAGGGTCACATTACCATTGTACTCTTCAACACGCCCGTTTTTCAGGGTTGCCTTGATCTGGTAAATGTACACGCCCATCGGCTGGTTCTTGTCGTTGAATTTACCATCCCAGCCACGACCGTCGGGCCTGGTGGTTTCAAATACTTTCTGTCCCCAACGGTTAAATACGGTCATGCTGAACGAGGTAACACCTTCGCTAAGCAATTGGCGCGGGTAGAAATAATCATTAACCCCATCGCCGTTCGGAGTGAACGCATTCGGGATATCGGTATAGCAATCTTTATTTACGGTCACGTTCTCGGTAGTACCGCAATCGCCACGGGTAGCAGTTACAGAGTAAACACCAGGGTGTACGATATCAATAAAAGGTCCGGTAGCGCCTGTGCTCCACAACCAGCTCACACTAGGATCTGTAGCATTATTGGCATCGGTAACCCTTATAGAAGGACCATCCAGGCATAATACGCTATCAGGCCCCAGGTACACTACAGGGAATGCATTCACTACAACGGAATCTTTTCTTTCCAGGTCGGCACATACAGGGTAATCGGCAGTAACCGTGATCCAGTAAGTACCGGGCTGGTCAAAGCTGTGGGAAGTGCTGTTGCTTTGCTGCCAATGCTTGCCATCTCCGAAATCCCAGTTCAGGCTCAGCGCCGTATTCAGGTAATCTGCGTTAAAATTAACGCGGTCGCCGATACAAATGGAATGCTTATCGGTAACGAAATTGAGGAAAGGAACAGAGTCCACATAAATATTATGATAGGCCGTATCAAAGCAGGGCAGATTATCATTAATGATCAGACGTACGGTACGATTACCGGCTAACGAGAAGACGTGTGATGGGTTTTGCAAAGAAGAAGTACCACCATCGTTAAAATCCCACTTCCAGGCTGTTGCTCCTGTAGATCCGTCTGTGAACTGGATAGGCGTACCGGCATCCTGGCATATAGAATCGATGTTAGAGGTAAACGCTGCGATCAGGGGGTGACGTACATCTACAATTTTAATAACGGAGTCGACGCAGCCATCCAGGTCTTTCATCTTAAGACGGACAGCGTAGCTTGCCTGGTCCTGGTAGATATGCAGCGGGTTGGCAGTCGTATCTTCGGGCAGGGTGCCGTCGGCAAAATTCCACCAGTATAAGCCGGGTTCACTCAGGTTGGTAAATTGTACAGAATCTTCAGTACAGCCTTTCATGATGGTGAAATTGAAGTCCACATCAGTAAAATTCAGCTTTACAAATACAGTGACAGAAGTATCCGTACAGCCCAAAGGCGTTAGTCCGATTACTTTATAATGTCCGTTTGTGTCTGCGACAAACTGCGTTCCCGTCGCACCGGGTATCGGCATATTATCTTTATACCATTGATACGTATCGCCGGCTACAGGGTTCAATACGGTAAGCGCCGTACTGTCGATATTACAAAGCACCTGGTCATTTTCATTAACGAGATGTACTGCCGGCAGTGGCCTTACTACTACCTCCGTACTGGCATGGCAGGTATCATTATCTTCCGAGATAGCTGTTACATTGAATACAAAGGTACCCGCCGTAGTCGGATTAAAAGTGGCCACTTTACTATTGGAAGTAAAGCCATTGGGACCATCCCAATGATAAACAAAGGACTGGGTCGTATCTGTATTTAAAGCAGTAAGCGTGATAGGATTGCCCAGGCATTTGGGCCCGTTATTCTCTGCTGTAAGACCGCATACGATCCCGCAATCCGCGGCGCCCGTTCCTGCTGTTTGGCTGAAACTGATGCTGCCCGCTTGTTGCGAATAGTTAGTAAGCAAAATAATGTATACCTCTCCCACCTGTGCCGACGGCGGTGTGGACGCTCCGGTACCTACGCCTCCCGGCAACCCGAGGCCAATGGTCTCCGTAAAAGAACCGGAGAAGCTACACTGGATCGGTGCTGCACCGGCCAGGATAGCGGCACATCCTGTAGCCAGGTCGGTGAAGGGGCCGAACATAGAAAAGTCGATATCCAACTGGGAGCCACCGGCGCCGGTTTGGACCATAGTGATTTGCATGGTACCGGCAGTACCGATCTGCATCCAGTACCAGATAGGGAAAGGAGCCGATCCCAGGCAACCTAAGGTCACGCCTGCAGGCAAGGTACCTGTAGTGGCATTGGGAAATACATAGCTACTGTCGCTGCAAAAAGGGTTGGCATCGCAGGGTGATTGTGGTTGCGCCCATACACGATCGGCGCTCAACAAGCCGAATGCCATGAACAGAAGGCATATTAAGGTACTGCGGAACATGGGGGAAAATTGATTTCTTTTCATTTTCAGGAAAATAAAATGGCAATTACGTTAAAAGGATGGTTACAGCTTGGCATGAACGATAACGACATAATTCGTCTGATCTATCCTGTATGTTTTATCCGTCTTTGTTTCAAATTCTAAGAAATATTTGAAAGGGTTAAAGGTCGCAGGGTTGAAGTTCTGCGCATTATCCCTTTGCAGGGCCGGGTTGTATTTATCCTTGAGCCCGACATTCGACAGCAAGGTAAACGTCTCGGAAGCAGTTACAGGTATCGTTTTAATTTCCACCCTGCTCAGCCACTCCTGGTAGTAGAGCATATGCGCCGGCGTCATGTACATGGCGTAGTCTTTATATACCTCATGGGCATATGTTTGTGCCTTGGCCACGATGGCAGGATCGGAAGGATTGGCCGTCTGCGCTTTAGCGCTCAGCGCGAAACCAATGAGTAGAGAAGAAAATAATAACCGTTTCATTCGCTTTTATTTTATAATAATATCTTTTAATAATAACCGTCTTTTAAAAAGGCCCCAAACAATAATAAACACCTTTTTTGAGGGAAGCCTACATATTCTTAAAAGGTAATATTTTTATTAAGACTTCTTTTGCAGGAATTTAGTTGGGCAAGAAATCTAAATTACTTGTAAAGACCAACGGGCCCCCCAAAGGGGAGTAAAGTTACCTTATTTTAAACGGACGGTGACCAAATAGTCATTTATTTCAACAAATAACATTAATTAAAATATATCCATTTGCAATATCCCCGTTCCCCGGATCAACAATTACTTTATCCGAGCACCCGCTCCTGTGCTACGCTCCAGGCCTGGGCTTTTTCTGCAAATAAAGCCTTGGTGCGGCTCCAGGTATCTTTAAAAAATGACGAAAAACGGTAATGGTCCAAGGCCGCTTCCCCTACCCAATGGCTGTAGGTAAAAAAGACATTGTCTTTTCCCGCCTCGCGCCATAATTCCAGGTGGCTGCAGCCTTCAAAATGACGGATCTGTTCTTTCCTTTCGTCAAAAAGGGCCAGGAAGGCGGGCACCTCTTCGGGCCGGAAGGTCATTTTCACAATGCGGACAATCATAGGAATTCGATCTTAATATTCTGATAAATAAGCTGGCGCTCGTTGTGCAGCCGCAGGCCCAGCAGCGAAGAAGCTTTGCCCTGGTTAATGGCGATTTCCATATACCCGGCGCTGTTGAACAAGCATAGCTTGTCGCTGATCGGCACATCGGAATAATCCTTGCTGATATGGGTAAGTGTATCCCGCACGATCTGTATGCGGAATTTACGTCCCTTACGCTGGGCCTCAAATTCGTCGCGGGTAAGGTTGATCACCACATTTTCGTAGCGATCGATATGGATCACCTGGCATTCGATGGCATTGTCTTTGATCACCGCCTGCAGTCGGGAAGGATGCACTTTGGGTTCCAGGGTACGGAACCCGTCCAGGTTAAAATGGTTCTTTTCAAGCGCGGCAATGGAATCGGCAGCGAGGTAAAGCCATTCCAGGTAAGAAGCCACGATACGGTCATGCACATGTACCTTGCCCAGCTTCTGGTTGAAGGTGAGGGGCAGCAAACCGTTATCGGCACTAATAATGTATTGATTATCCACTTTCGTCACCAACAGAGCCGAAGGGTTCTGGTGCATGATATCGAACAGGGACAAGTGTATGGTATTGGCAGGAAAATTAGCGTAAGCGCTTTTCAGCAAATAGCTGCATTGCAGCAAATGGAAAGGCTCTACTTCATGGTTCAGATCTATAAGCCTTGCTGTGGGCAATTGCTGCAGCAAGACACCTTTAGCTACACCGATAAAATTATCCTGGTAACCAAAATCCGACAATAGGGTTATGATCATCTGAAAAGCTGCAAATTGATAACCGTTACCGGGAACAAAAGGAAGCCCTGTTGCTGCCGGTAACGGTTGGGTATAGTTAGCGTCTGTTTAATTATTCTTCTTTGACCTCGTAAAGCTGGTTACGGGGTACCACCTTTACTTTGGCATTATCCTGCAGGGTACGGGCCACAGCACCATAAGGCGCTACTACTACCACATCCCCTTTTTTGATACCGGAAGTAATCTGGATAAACTCGTTATTCTGGATCCCGGTTTTCACATCATGCATCTTCACCTGTTTGCTCTTGGCATCATATATAAAGAGCACCTGGCGTATATTATCGGCCACTTCGGTTTCGGCCACCGTCTTTTTCTTTTTCAACGAATCGGGCCAGTCCCTGGTCGTTACCGCATTGATCGGCACCGACAGAATTCCGTTTTCCTTACGGGTTTGGATTTCCACACCGGCGCTCATGCCGGGTTTAAAAGGAAATTTACCCCTGCCCAGCTCCGTACGAAGGCCGGCATAGGATTCCGGCAGGATAAAGATGTGTACCGTATAATTGGTTACCTGGTCCGCAGACCCTGTTGCCGATGCCGTTAAGGAATTAAGCTGGACGCTGGATACCGATATTTTGGAAACAACGCCTTTGAATTTCTTATTGCGGTAAGCGTCTACTTCGATCAGGCTGGTATCGCCTATGCTTACTTTAGGAATATCGGTTTCGCTTACATCTACCCGCACTTCCATACGGCCCAGGTTGGCAATGGTCAGTATCTGCGTACCGTCCATCTGTGCTGTACCCACCACACGTTCGCCTTTCTTTACCAATAATTGTGAAATAATACCGGAGGTAGGTGCAGTAATGGTGGTACGTCTCAGGTTTTCCTGGGCCTGCGACAGGTTGGCCTGGGCGCCGGTTACCCCATACGAGCCGCCCGAAACATTGGCCTGGGTAGCTTCGTAGTTAGCTTTGGCCGAAAGGTAATCGGCTTCTGCCTGTTCGTATTCCATGCGGCTGATCACCTTGCTGTTAAACAATTCCTTGTTCCGGTCAAAGTTGGCCTTATTCCTGGTCATTTGTGCTTTAGCCTGTGCTACCAGCTCCTTAGCATTGCTCACGCTAGCCCGGCTCTGGAACATAGAGGCTTCGGCCTGGGTTACGGCCGAATTATAGATACTCGGGTTGATCTTCACCAACAGCTCTCCTTTGGCTACGGAGTCGCCTTCCAGGATGGGAAGCTCTACGATCTCACCGCTTACGTCAGGTTTTATCTTGACTTCCGTTTCGGGATATATCTTTCCGCTGGCACTTACGGTTTCAATAATGGTTTTCTCGGTTGCCGTATCTACAGCCACTTTCAGGCCATCGCCGCCGCTGCGGCTTTTAAATACTGCGATAATGATAACAAAAAAGGCCACTATACCGATAAGCCACCAAAGTGTTTTCTTCTTCATAAAGGAAGCGGGATGAGTTTGTTTAAAAGTAAATAATTTCTGCTGGTTTATACTTTACTATTATCTTACCTCACTGCCTGCACCCACAGTATGGACAGGCGCAACAAATACGAGCTTGCCATCCGCATCCTCCGCCATGAGGATCATACCCGCACTCTCGATGCCCTTCATTTTGCGCGGGGCCAGGTTGACCACAACGGTTACTTGCTTACCGACGATCTCCTCGGGCTGGTAATGCTGGGCAATACCCGAAACAATGGTTCTTTTTTCAAAGCCCAGGTCTACTTCCAGCCGCAGCAGCTTATCGGCCTTCGCCACTTTTTCCGCCGCCAGGATCGTACCGGCCCGCAGCTCTATTTTGGCAAAGTCGTCGAACTGGATCAGCGGTTTGGATTCGGTTGCCGCTTCCGCTTTTTCTTTAGCCGGAGCACTTGCCGCCTGGGCCGCTTTGCTTTCAGCACTGCGTTGTTCCAGCTTTTGCCTTTGTTGCTCCACTTCCTCGTCCTCGATCTTACGGAACAATAATTCGGGCGCACGCAAAGGATAATTGGTCTTCAACAAGTCCATTTTACCAGCATGTTCCCAATCCAGCATTTTCTCTACCACCTTAAGCATATGGCATATCTTGCTCGCCGTAAAGGGCAGGAAGGGATTGGCAAAAATGGCCAGGTTGGCCGTAAGCTGTAAAGAAATATGGATACAGTTGTCGATCTTCTGCTGGTTGGCCTCCTGCAATTCGGGCGTTTTACCCAGGCTCCAGGGCGCTACATCCTGCAAATATTTATTGCCTTTGCTCGCCAGCTCGATCACTTCGAAAAGCGCATCCCTGAACTTATAGCCTTCGAGCAGCTCTTCTATCTTCTTTTTCGTTTTTTGTATTTCGCGAATCAGCTCCAGGTCGCGCTCTTCTTTGGCTTCATCGTGGAACTTCGGCACCCTGCCGCCGCAGAACTTATGCATCATCACCATAGCCCGGTTCACAAAGTTCCCGAACTTGGCTACCAGCTCGCTGTTATTCCTGTCCTGGAAATCTTTCCAGGTAAAATCATTGTCTTTGGTTTCCGGCGCGTTGGCACACAGCACATAGCGCAGTGTATCCTGCATATCGGGGAAGTCCGTCACGTATTCGTTGATCCATACCGCCCAGTTACGGGAGGTAGATACTTTTTCTCCTTCGATATTCAGGAATTCGTTGGCCGGCACATTCTCCGGCAGTACGTAGCCGCCATGCGCCTTAAGCATAGCAGGGAAGATGATACAGTGAAACACGATATTGTCTTTCCCTATAAAATGCACCAGCTTGGTGTCTTCTTTTTTCCAGTACTCATCCCAGCCCTGGGGCAACAATTCCTTGGTGGCGCTGATATAACCGATAGGCGCATCGAACCATACATATAGTACTTTGCCTTCGGCTCCTTCTACCGGCACAGGCACGCCCCAGTTGCTGTCGCGGGTCATGGCACGAGGCTGCAGACCGCTATCGAGCCAGCTTTTGCATTGGCCATAGACATTTGGCTTCCACTCATCCTTCTTACCTTCCACGATCCACTGCTTCAAGAAGTCTTCGTATTTGTTCAAGGGGAAATACCAATGCTTCGTTGCCTTCTTTACCGGTATCGCATTACTCAACGCACTACGTGGATTGATGAGCTGTTCGGGAGAAAGAGAAGAACCGCATTTTTCGCACTGGTCGCCATACGCATTCTCATTGCCGCATACGGGGCAAGTGCCTATAATATACCTATCGGCAAGGAACATGTTCTTTTCCGCATCGTAATATTGTTCGCTTTCCCTTTCTTCAAAAAGACCTTCGTCATACAGCTTCTTAAAGAAAGCCTGCGAGGTTTGCGCATGTACCTGGGAAGATGTACGGGAATAGATGTCAAAGGAAATCCCCATCTGGGCAAAGCTGTCCCTGATCAGGGCGTGGTATTTGTCCACCACATCCTGGGGCGTTACGCCTTCTTTCATGGCCCTTATCGTGATGGGCACACCATGTTCGTCGCTGCCGCAAATAAATTTCACATCCCGGTTTTGTGCACGCTGGTAACGCACATAAATATCGGAAGGCAGGTAACAGCCTGCCAGGTGTCCTATATGTACCGGCCCGTTGGCATAAGGTAATGCCGCCGTGACCAACAATCTTTTATAATCTTTAGCCATAGTATTTTCAGTCAGCAAAAATCGGAATTAATTTGGTAGTGCGGAAGTTTTCTTCCGAATAAACGCAACACAAAACATTTATTATGTTATCCCGCATGATCCGCTCATTTTACCCTTCCCGGGTTGGCTGCGGCAAAGGCCTCCCAACCCTTGGCCTTTTTGGGCGAAGCAGGTGCTTTTTTTATACCCGCTGCCATTCCCGTGTTGCATTCGAAGTGATGGCATAAAGCCGCTGCCACGGCATCGGTAGCATCCAGGAATTGCGGGTCTTCTTTAAAATGAAGCTGGTGCTGCAGCATTTTCCATACCTGCTCTTTGGAAGCGTTGCCATTGCCGGTAACAATCTGCTTGATCTTCCGGGGGGCATACTCTACCGTCCTGCTGCCATGCGCCATAGCGGCAGCCATAGCTACACCCTGCGCCCGGCCCAGCTTAAGCATGCTTTGTACGTTCTTACCGAAGAAAGGCGCTTCCAGGGCCACGATCTCGGGCCGGTGCACCTGCACCAGGGCGCTTACCCGTTCAAAGATAAAATGCAGGCGTTCCGAATGATCTTTATACTTGGATAAATGCAGCACGCCCATTTCGACGAGGGAAAGGTTACTTTTGCCAACGGAAATGATTCCATATCCCATAGTAAGGGTGCCGGGGTCGATGCCAAGTATGATAGACAAGATTTGCGGTTTGAAGGGTGGCAGCCGTGTTCCCGACGGGGCACAGCATTGAAAAATTTATGAATACAGTGAACAAAACTACCAAAAAAAAACTGCTTAACTATGTAATAGCGCCAGTGCTTATGGTATTGCTGCTATGGCTCATTTACCGCCAGGTGATGCACAAGGGCGACTTTGCGGCACAATGGGCCGACTTCAAACAACATTGGCAACAGGGCAATAAGCTATTGCTGTGCCTGGTAGCACTGCTGGCCCCCCTCAACTGGATGCTGGAAGCCGTAAAGTGGAAAATGCTGTTGCGGAAAATTGAACCGGTGCCCTTCCGTAAGGCCTTTGCTTCCACCCTGAGCGGCATTGCTTTTTCACTGGTAACCCCCAACAAAGTGGGCGACTTTGCCGGAAGAATATTATACCTCGACGATAAGAATAAGCTAAGGGCGGCTATTGCCACCCTCATCAGTAACTTATCCCAAACCCTTGTCACTTATTTATTTGGCATAGCAGGACTCCTCTATCTCAATATTACCCACCCCGGTAACTGGCAATTGCTCACCCTTATTGCAGCGCTTATTTCGGCAGCGCTGCTGTTGTTTTTTTACTTACGTATTGATCTTATTGCGAGCTGGGCCGAAAACAGGCCCTGGCTGCGTAAAGTGATCATTTCTATCCGCATCCTCAAGCGTTACTCCAAAAAGGACCTGCTGCAGCTGCTCGGCGTTTCCTTATGCCGGTTCTGTGTGTACAACCTGCAGTTCCTGGTACTGGCCAATGTGCTGGGCGCAGGCATTCCCTGGCTCCCCGGCTTCCTGGTATCGGGGCTTATGTTCTGGATGATTACGGTGATCCCATCCATCTTCCTGGCCGACCTGGGGGTAAGAGGCTATGTAGCGGGCCTGTTGTTTACCGATACTGCCATTGCCTCTAACAGTATGGCCATATTGGCCGGCAGCTATATGATATGGCTGCTGAACCTGGTGGTCCCGGCCATTATCGGCAGCCTGCTGCTGATCACGATCCGGATCGCGCGATAGTACTTTCTTTTATTCCAGGTGTCCCCTACAGATTCATATTACATTCCTGTCTATAATTAAAACAGGTCATTTTTTCACAAAACAACATTTCTCCTATGCGCAGATTTTCGACCGCTTCTTTCCTGCTCCTATTGGTACTGGGTATTTCTGTATCGGTGAAAGGACAAAATAATGATGTTGTATTGGGTTCGGGCGACACCCGTATTACCACCACTACGCTCAGCCCAGATAAGCTCAGGATAGAAATATTTACCGGTAAGGTGGAACTCCGTTATGATGATGCCGCTGCGGGCTATCTTGCCGGAGTGGATAAAGGGGTAAAAATACTGAAACAAGGCGCTCCCGACCTGCAACGGCTGAGCTATGCCATTACCATCCCATCGGACAAAAGCGCGAAGGCCAAAGTCATTTCGGCCGAAACGAAAACCTACCCCAACTACTATATCGCGCCTTCGCTGGGTAATATAAGCCGCGACCGGAAACCCGGCAAACGCAGCGCCGGTGCCGAGTACACGCAAAATGCCTTTTACCCGGCTACCCAGGTAAGCCTGGGCGATGTGTACCAGGTACGCAGCACTTACGGACAGGCCCTGGCCATTGCTCCCATGCAGTATAATCCTGTAACCAAAGAACTTAAAGTGTACAGCCACCTGGTGATCGAAGTAACCTTTGCAGAACCGCAGCAAAAAAAAAGCGAAGAAAGCGCTGAGTGGAACAGCTTGCTGCACCAGCATTACCTCAATTACGGACAGACGCCCGAAGGCAGTGTACAACCCATGTTTACGCCTGTTGCCAACGATGGCCGCATGCTGATCGTTACCCCTGCCAAATACCTGGAAACCCTGAAGCCTTTTATTCTTTGGAAAAACAGGCTGGGCATCCGGACTTATGTGCTCAACCTGGATACGCTCACCGGAGGCGCTACTGCGGCGAACATCCAGCTTTTTATCAGGAACAAATACACCGCCTGGAACCTGAGCTATATAGTACTGGTAGGCGACAATATGGACGTACCCGCGGTACACGCCGCTTCCCTGGCCGGCCCTTCTGATATTGCTTATGCTTATGTAGCGGGCAACGATCATTATCCCGATCTTATGGTAGGCCGCTTGTCGGCCATGACGGCAGCCGAACTTAAGGTACAGGTAGACCGTATTATTGCTTACGAAAAAACGCCCACGCTGAACCAGGCATGGTACAAATATGCCGTGGGTGCTGCTTCCAACGAAGGGCCCGGCGACAACAACGAATACGACTGGCAGCATATGCGCAACATCCGCAGTAAGCTGATGAATGCCACAGGAGGTTATACCCAGGTGGCAGAACTCTACGACGGCAGTCATGGCGGGCTGGATGCAGCCGGCGATCCCAATGCCAATGACCTGAAAAACGTGTTGAACGCAGGCACCACTATTATGAATTACTGTGGCCACGGCGCCTCCGACTTCCTGGTCACTACCGGCTTTAACAACAATACGGTTACCCAAATGACCAATGACAATGGCAACTGGCCCTTGGTATGGGGCGTGGCCTGCGTCTCCGGTGAATTTGAGAACCAGACCTGCCTTGGCGAAAAATTACTGCGCCAGGTAAACAGCACTACCGGCAAGCCCCAGGGTGCTATCGCGGCTTTCTTCAGCACCATTAACCAATACTGGGACCCTCCTATGCGTGCCCAGGATGCTTATATCGATATGCTTACCGATGGCACCGACACCAAGCAAAAAGCAATAGGTACGCTGACTACGGGAGGCACCATGAATATGAATGATGCTTACGGCGGCATGGGCGAGGATATGACCGATACCTGGCTGCTTTTTGGCGACCCCTCAGTGAAATTGCACACCCAGAGCCCTGTTGAAATGACCGTTACCCATCCCGCAACCATTAATCGCAACGCGACCAGTGTGAGTCTCAATATTAATATAGCCGGTGCCAAAGCGGTACTGTATTACCAGGACAGCATCCTTTCCGTAGCCAATGCCGCCGGGGGCAGCAGCACACATACCTTCTCACCCGTTTCCGTAGCCGATACGATATGGGTTACTGTTTCGGCCGATTATCATAAACCATACACCGGCTATATCAGGGTATTGCCCGCCGTAGGTATCGACGAAACCACGAAAGACAATAACCATCCTTATGTATATCCCAATCCTGCACAGTCGCTGCTGTATATAGGACGCCTTAAAGAAAGTTGCCGGTTCTCCTGCTACAATGCTGCAGGCGCCCTGATCAAAGAAGGGATCATCTCACAAAGCAACAACCATATCGACATTTCGGGGCTTGCCACAGGACATTACTATCTCAGGCTCTCGGGCAAAGAAGCCTACAAAACAATGCCTTTCCAGGTATTGCATTAACACAGCGGCAAAAGGTTTCCTCCATCAATAATAGAATGGCCGGCCTGAAATATCAGACCGGCCATTGCTTATATATCATCAGGGAAAAGCTTAGGCTCCGGTAGCGGCAGGCACTACAACGGGTATGTCTTTGATCTCTTTCATTTTGCCAAAGCCGCCAAGCACATTACGCAGGTTATGGTATCCTTCCCGTTTCATAAGCGAACATGCAATAACGCTGCGGTAGCCACCGGCGCAATGCACATACAAATTGGCATCATCATCGATCTGGGCCATATGCAGGGGATTACCCAGTTCGCTTAATGGGATGTTTTCTGCGCCTTTAACGTGCCCACTTTCAAACTCGGAAGGCTTGCGCACATCGATTACCAATAGCCTGTTGTCGAAAGGAATATCCATAGCCAGCTCTTCCGGCTCCACGTCTATGATCAGGTCTATAGGCTTACCGGCTTCCTGCCAGGCTTCGAAGCCACCATCCAGGTAACCGGTCACCTTATCAAAACCCACACGGGCCAGGCGTACCACCGTTTCTTCTTCTTTACCCGGTTCGGTAACCAGTACCAGCTCCTGGTCGAAAGGCAGGATATTGCCCGCCCATTCGGCAAAGCGGCCATCCAGGCCTATGCTTATCGACTCGGGTACAAAACCTTCGGTAAATATGGAGGAAGGACGACTGTCCAGTATCCAGGCGCCGCCAGCCACTTTTTCTTCAAAAGCAGTAACAGGCAAAGCCTGCAGGGCCATAGTCCTTATTTTATCCATGCTTTCATAGCCTTGCGCATTGATCTGCGCATTCACGGGGAAGTAAGCAGGCGGGGCACTCAGGCCTGTAGTCACTTCGGCAATAAATGCCTCCCGGCTCTGGTCTTTTAAGGCATAGTTGGTAGCCTTTTGCGTAGCAATAGTGCTGAAGGTTTCTTTACCCAGACTCTTGCCACAGGCCGATCCCGGGCCATGCGCCGGATACACGATCACATGATCGGGCAGGGTCTTTATCTTGTTGTTCAGGGAGTCATACATCATCGAGGCCAGCTCTTCCTTGGTCATATTGCCGCTAAAGAGATCGGGACGGCCTACATCGCCTACAAATAAGGTATCGCCGGTAAAGATGCAGTACTCCCTGCCCTCTTCGTCCAGTAGCAGGTAACAGGTACTCTCCAGCGTATGGCCGGGCGTATGCACCGCTTTTATTTTCAGGTTACCTACGGTAAACAGCTCTCCGTCTTTAGCCATATGAAAGTCGAAGGTAGCATTGGTACGCGGACCATAAATAATAGTCGCTCCCGTAGCCTTGGCCAGGTCGAGATGCCCGCTTACAAAATCGGCATGAAAATGGGTCTCAAAAATGTACTTGATCTTTGCATCATGCTTTTCTGCCAATTGCAGGTAAGCATCGATATCCCGCAAAGGATCTACCACTGCGGCCTCGCCATCATCGGCGATAAAATAGGCCGCCTCACTCAGGCAATTGGTATACAATTGTTCTACAATCATAAAAACATCTTTTAGTCCTGCTGAAGCTTAAATCAAGCTCAGTGACATTTGCAAAAATAGGTATAATATGTGGCACTGCCAGAACTTGGCGGCCAATACCGGAATAGACAAAGTAAATGTCTTTTTGTTGGGTAAAGATCCCGGTAAGGTAAGTCGTTATCGTGTGACAAGCAACCTGGTGGGATGCTGGGTTGTATGACGGTCGGGACGCAAAGCGACCTGAACGTCATACAACCTATCCATCCACTTTAAAATATACCTTTTTCCCGCCGATAAGGGTATATGGCGGTTCGAATCCCGGCATATAAGTAGCGCGGATCGTCTTTTCGATCACTGCTGCATCGCTGGTCAGGTCAATATGCTTCAGCCCCTGGATCTCCTTACGGAAATGCAGGCTGGTGGGCCTTGTCTTTCTCAGCTCGGCCTGGGAGATCCTTTTATAGTTGCCTTCCAGCAAAGGCGCCAGCGAATCACGGAACAAAGCGACGGCTGCACTGAAAGTGAGCTCGTACAGATCATTGACCCAGCAATGTTCCGGGATCGAAAACCGTTGCTCGAACAGCAAGTCGCCATGATCGATCTGCACATCAATAGCATGAAGGCTTACCCCAAACTCAGCCGCCCCATCCATAATGGCAAAGGAGAACTGGTTACAGCCACGGTATTCGGGAAGCGGCGCCAGGTGCAGGTTTACAGCGATATTCTTTGCTTTTTCGATATGCTCTTTTTGCAGCAGCTCGTGGTATTGTACCGAATAGATAATATCACATTCCGGCATTTCATCCAGCGTATGCAGCAAGGGAATATCATATTGTGCAGCTAAGGCCGTAAGGTCGCTATCGCCGCCGAACTCTTTACGCTGCTGGGTTCCGAGGGCCAGTACCTCTATATCTAGCTCTGCTCTTTTGTCCAGTAAAAATTGAAGGCATTGATAGCCTATGGGCTTGGATCCCAGGAATACAATACGTGTAGCCATGCGCAAATGTAGCAATATCGAAGGGTATAAATACGAGGGAATATCGGCCGGCTATTGTCTCTGTCTTTTCGCTACTTCCAAGAAAATATACTTCTCCCTGGTTACTGCTCATTGGAAATCCCTATTTCTTGATAGGTAAAATTTTAGCGTTATCCCGAAAATGATAGCGACCTTTGCCCCGCAAAAAAACAAACAATTCACTCACTTAAAAAAAAGCAAAAACTAAAAATGAGCAACAAGACCGTTTCAGTTGGCAGCAAGTTCCCTGAATTTAAGAAAAAAGTAGTGGTGGCATCCGCATTGAACGCAGACGCTCCCGGTAAAGAATTCGCAGAAATTACCAATGCGATCCACACGGATGCTAACAAATGGATGGTAATGTTCTGGTGGCCTAAAGATTTCACTTTTGTATGCCCTACCGAAATCGCTGCTTTCAATAATGTATTTGGTGAATTTGCAGACAGAGATACCGTGTTGATTGGCGCCTCTACTGATTCCGAATTTGTGCACCTGGCCTGGAGAAGAGAGAATGAAGACCTGCGCGGCCTGAAATTTGCTATGCTGGCCGATACTTCCAAATCGCTGGCCGAAGAACTGGGTATCCTCGAAGCTTCCGAAAAGATCGCTTACCGTGCTACTTTCATCGTAGATCCACAAGGTATTATCCGTTGGGTAAACGTGAACGACCTGAGCGTAGGCCGTAATGTAGAAGAGGTATTGCGCGTACTGGACGCTTTGCAGACAGATGAGCTTTGCCCTTGCAACTGGAAAAAAGGTGAAGAAACCTTGACTGCCCAATTGCAGGAAGCCTAATATCTAAGAATTGAGTACCGAGATGTGAATATTGAACCCTCCCGGATCATCTATTCACATCTCTTTTTTATGTGCATTCGCAAAAAATTGCAGGCACTATTCCCCATCTCAAAATACCCCACAGTTTAATACAACAAACAATGAACGAAACTATTCAGAATCTCTTTGCTGAGCTACAGATCCCTGGGGATCATAAGGCCCCCGGACTGGAAAAGCTGGCTGCCGCCGACAATCGTTTCCTGAAAGACCTGAAATTAAATATAGGCGCGGTGTTGAAGAGCACCAACCTCAGCAAGAAAGAAACTTACCTGCTGGCTTTATCGGTAGCCGTCAACGAAAAATCGGATATACTGATCCATGCTTTTGAAACGTTATCCCGCAACGAAGAAGCCACCGATGCCGAACTGGCCGAAGTACATGCCTGTACGGCATTGATGAATACCAATAACGTATTTTATCGCTTCCGCCATTACCTCCCGCAAAACCAGTATTACAACAATACGCCTGCCGGATTGCGTATGAGCATTATGATGAATCCTGTGCTGGGCAAAGGTCTTTTCGAATTGATAAGCCTGGTGGTATCGGCCTTGAATGGCTGTGAAATGTGTGTGACCTCCCACGAAGCTTCTGTAAAACAACATGGCGCCTCAGAGTCCCGCATTTATGATGCGGTACGCCTTGGCGCTGTGATCAAGAGCCTGGTAGTTTTGCTTTAATCCTAACCTATTCTGTCGGTGTAGAGACGTAGCATGCTACCATGCTACGTCTCTACACCGACAATTGCCTTTTATACATCTGCACCGTATTCTGTAAGCCGTAATACAAGGCATCACTGATTAAAGCATGACCAATGGATACTTCGTCGAGGTTAGGAATTTTACCTGCAAAAAACTGCAGATTGTGCCGGTCCAGATCATGGCCGGCATTAAGGCCCAGGCCCAACCTGGCGGCCGCTCCGGCAGCAGCAACATAATCTTTTACGGCAGCATCCTTATCCCTGGTATAGCCCTGGGCATAAGCCTCTGTATATAGCTCGATACGATCGGTGCCGCAGGCTTTGGCGCCCATAACCATTTCCACTACCGGGTCTACAAATATGGAGACTCTTATGCCTGCTTGCTGAAAAACAGGAATGATCTGCATCAGGTAATCCTTTTCTGCAAGCGTATCCCAGCCATGGTTGGAAGTAAGCTGATCGCGGCTGTCGGGCACCAGGGTAACCTGTGCCGGCAATGTTTCCAGCACCAGTTGCACAAAACGTTCTTCCAGGGGATTCCCTTCGATATTGAGTTCGGTGCCAATCACCTTTTTCAAAGCCCTTACATCAGCATAGCGGATATGCCTTTCGTCGGGCCTGGGATGTACCGTTATGCCATCGGCGCCAAAGCGTTCTATATCCATTGCCGCCTGAATCACGTCAGGATTATTACCGCCACGACTATTGCGGAGTGTAGCGATCTTATTGATATTAACAGAGAGTTTTGCAGGCATGTTGCTTACGATGATTTGTGCGAAATTAGCTAACAATACGGTACACAACCGTTTTATCGGCAATGGCCCCATAAAAAAACTGCCGGACTATTAAAGACCGGCAGTTGTGGTGAGACCATATTGTAAGGGCTTATTATCTTGTCAGTTTGCTTGCAAGCATCTTCCGGGCAAAGTGTATCCTGCTTTTGATCGTACCCAAAGGCTCCTGCAAAGTATCGGCAATCTCCTGGTATTTATAACCCAGGTAATGCAACTCAAAGGAAAGCCTGAAGATATCGGGCAGCCGGTTGATGGCGGCTTTGATCTCGCGGATACCCGCATTGATGATACCGTCGTTATGGGCTACCTTATCTGTTTGGTACAGGAAATAATCCTGGGGCACATCAGAAGTTACTTTCGTAAACTTCTTTTTACGGCGGTAGTTATTGATAAAAATGTTTCGCATGATGGTGTATAACCATGCTTTGATATTGGTACCCGTCTGATACTTTTCCCGGTTGGCCATAGCCCGGTACAGGGTTTCCTGGATCAGGTCCTTAGCCTCTTCGGTATCATGGGTCAAGGAAACAGCTACCGGCTGTAGGAAATCACTGTTGCTTATCAGCATCTCGTTAAAAGCTTTCTCTGTCATGATATTTAAGTTTTGATTGTGTATGTAAAATTACAGAGCTTTGCGCTCAAATGTGCCTCATTTTCTGATGTTTGTGCTTTTATAAACACATTTTTAAAGTAATTTTTAGCTTTGGGAAATATATTACCCACTTTTTGACCGGGATAGCAATAAATTCCACAGTAAATCATTAATTATCAGCTATCAAAGACTATTATCAGACCCTCGAAATAGGGCCGAAGGCCGATAAGGAAGACATCAAAAAGTCTTTCCGGAGGCTGGCACATGAATTTCATCCTGATAAAAACCCCGGTAATGTTTTTGCGGAGGCCCGTTTCCGGGAAATACACGAAGCTTACACCGTATTGTCGCATGAAGAGCGGCGTGCCCTGTACGATTACGAACGCTGGCTTTCGGGCAGGTTCACGAGGCACACCGCGATACTCACTCCCGCCTATCTGTTGCAGGAAGTACAAAAGCTCAATGCCCATATCGCAGAGATCGACGTGTACCGCATGAACAAAGAGCTGCTCCACCAGTACCTGATGTTCTTGCTCAGCGATGAAAAAATTGCAATCATCCAGCTAAAAGCCGACACAGATACCGTACATGCGCTTGTTTCGGCCATCATCAAAACAGTTGCCGTATTGCCCCATTACTTTGCGTTGGATGTATTGCAACGTTTAAAAGAAACCACGTCAGCTTATCCTGGTGAGCGCGAAAAAATAAACCTTACGATACGCCGGAGAAAGCGTGAAGCGCAGTGGCAGCGGCTCTTTCCCTGGCTGGCCTTGCTCGTCACCCTGCTGCTGTGCCTGGCTATGTACTTTTTCAGCAAAAAATAAAATTGTTGATAAAAATCGCCGCTCCGCCCCGATTCAATTATGCAAATATTATCTTTGCCCGCATACCATAAACTATAGATTTGCGTGCGTTCCATCCTCTTTCTTTTTTTGATCCTGGTCTCTTTCTCCACTTTACAAGCAAAAGACACTGCTGCTCCTAAAAGAGAGCTGCGGGCGGTATGGATCGCCACAGTAGGTAATATCGACTGGCCTTCGCGCCCCGGCCTTTCGGCACAACAGCAACAACAGGAGTTTATCAACCAGCTTAATTTTTTACAACGCAGCGGCTTCAATGCCGTTGTGGTACAAATACGCCCTGCAGCCGATGCTTTCTATCCTTCGCCTTATGAACCCTGGAGCAAATACCTTTCCGGCAAACAGGGGCAACCTCCTTTTCCGAAATACGATCCGCTGGAATTCATGCTCAACGAAACCCATAAACGCAATATGGAGTTTCATGCCTGGTTCAATCCTTATCGCGCCCTGGTAAGCAGCGCCAGCAATCCCAATCCGCCCGGGCATGCTACGCGGGAGCATCCCAACTGGATCATTAATTACGGCGGCAAAGCCTACTTCGACCCGGGCAATCCCGATGCCAGGGAATACATTCTCAAGGTGATCCTGGACGTCGTAAAGCGTTATGATATCGATGCCGTGCATATCGATGATTATTTTTACCCGTACCCTGTTGCCGGCAAAGCTTTTCCCGATCAGCAGAGCTATGCCAAATACAGCAACGGACAAAGCCGGGAAGACTGGAGAAGGGAAAATGTCAACTTGTTTGTATCGCAGCTCAACACCAATATCAAGAAAGAAAAACCCTGGGTAAAGTTCGGCGTAAGCCCCTTCGGTATCTGGAGAAACAATAATGTAGACCCGGAAGGCTCTGCTACAAGGGGTTCCAGTTGTTACGACGAATTGTACTCCGATGTTCGTTTATGGATCGAAAGGAAATGGGTGGATTATGTAGCGCCACAACTTTATTGGGAACACGGGCACAGAGCGGCCCCATACGATGTGCTGCTTCCCTGGTGGAAACAGAATTCGGGACAAAGACAATTGTATATCGGGCTTGGCGTTTACCGCATGCAAAATGCCAATACCTATCCCTGGAACAGTCCCAACGAGATATTGAAACAGATCAGGGCCGCAAGAGCATTACATACCAACGGCTTCATTTTTTACAGCGCATCCAGCTTCACCAAGATACGGCCGGACCTTGCCGATAGCCTGCAGCAAAATTATTTTGGCACCATTGCCATACCACCGGCCATGACCTGGCTTGATAATATCGCTCCTGCGGCCCCCGTACTCAGGGCCACGAATACCGCCAATGGCGTACAGTTGCAATGGGAAGAGGATAATCCTTCCAAAGAACCGTTGAAATACCTCGTGTACCGGTTTAGCGCCGGCGAGAAACAGGACCTGAGCAATGCCGAGCATATTATCGCCTTAACTAAGGGCAGCATTTTTGTAGATAAAGAAGGCGGCAAAAACGACAAATATGTGGTGACGGCGCTTGACAGGCTGTGGAACGAAAGCGAGAAGAGCAATACGGCTGAATTGGTTACCCCTTAAAACATTTAAAAGGAAAAACAACAGCATTCCTCTTCCCAATAACCCTATTTTTGCAGCCAGATGTTTATAGAACCTTTTAAGAGTGGCGTCGATTCGGGATGGATCGAAGTGATCTGCGGATCGATGTTTTCGGGAAAAACAGAAGAGTTGATCCGGAGGCTGAAACGCGCCCAGATTGCCAGCCAACGCATCGAGATTTTCAAACCTGCCATCGATACCCGCTATCACGAAACAGATGTGGTATCGCACGACGAAAGCCGTATCCGTTCTACGCCGGTTACCGCTTCGCAGAATATACTCCTGCTGGCCGAAGATGCCCAAGTGATCGGTATCGATGAAGCCCAGTTTTTTGATGCAGAGCTGCCTAATGTTGCCGAAGCCCTTGCGGCAAAAGGTGTCCGTGTTATTGTAGCCGGCCTTGATATGGATTTCCAGGGGCAGCCTTTTGGTCCGGTGCCGGCATTGCTGGCTATGGCCGATTATATCACCAAGCTGCATGCCATCTGCGTGGTATGCGGCAATATAGCCAATTACTCTTTCCGCAAATCGCCCGAAGGCGCCAAGCTGGTGTTGGGTGAGAAAGACAAGTACGAACCGCGCTGCCGCAAATGTTACCATAAAGGCTAAATTACTGGCATAAAATCTCTGGCGACCGCATCCCCTTACCGTTTTGTACATAAGGACACAAAGGCGATGGGAAATCTTTAATTTTACTTCATGGAATCATCCGATTTACGTCCGAAGGAAAACCTTAACCCGGTTGAGAAAGAATACGAGAACAGCATAAGGCCGCAATCCATCGAAGATTTTTCGGGGCAGCCGCAGTTGATCGAGAACCTGCGTATTTTTATCAAGGCTGCCAATATGCGGGGCGAGGCCCTGGACCATATCCTTTTCCATGGCCCTCCCGGCCTGGGCAAAACGACCTTGTCCCGGATCGTGGCCAACGAGCTTGGCGTAAGCATCAAGGAAACCAGCGGCCCCGTACTGGAAAAGCCCGGCGATCTGGCAGGCCTGCTCACCAATCTCGACAATCGCAGCGTACTTTTTATAGATGAGATCCATCGCCTCAGCGTGGTGGTGGAAGAATACCTGTATGCCGCCATGGAAGATTATAAGATCGACCTGATGATCGAAAGCGGCCCCAATGCCCGCAGCATACAAATTGCCCTTAATCCTTTTACCCTCGTAGGCGCTACCACCCGTTCCGGCCTGCTTACTGCCCCCCTGCTTTCCCGCTTCGGTATTAAGTCGCGCCTGGATTATTATCCACAGGAAGTGCTGCAAAAGATCATCGTACGCTCGTCGGCATTAATCAATGTAAAGATCACCTCGGAAGCGGCTAAAGAAATATCAAGACGCAGCCGGGGCACGCCCCGTATTGCCAACGGCCTCTTGCGCCGTATGCGGGACTTTGCCCAGGTACTGGGTAATGGCGTTATTGACCTGGGTATCACAGAGCACAGTCTTAAAGCCCTGAACGTAGATGCCAGCGGGCTGGACGATATGGATAATCGTATTTTATCCACACTGATCGAGAAGTTCAAGGGAGGCCCCGTAGGCATCAGCAATATTGCTACGGCTGTAGGCGAAGAAGCAGGCACCATCGAAGAGGTGTATGAACCTTTCCTTATCCAGGAAGGCTATATTGTACGCACCCCCCGTGGCAGGGAAGCCACAGAAAAGGCTTACCGCCACCTGGGCAAAGACAGGGGCAACCTGGGTACCGTACAAGTCTTGTTTTAAAAAAGAGCAAAGCCCCACGTAACAATAGTATATATCCAAAGATGCCGCTGACTCTTCATCAGCGGCATCTTTGGATACGTTCGTCTTATTGCTTCTCTATAATCAACCCTACGTTCAATACCGAAGGCAGGGGATTGTCGCGCATAACCTGCTCTATTCTGATCTCGTAAGTACCAGGCTTGCTGAATTGGGGTATTTCTTTTGCAGACAAAGGTATCTTATGTTCCCAGATACCGCCCATACCGCGGCCCAGCCATTCCCCCTTGGGATCTGCCAGGTCTTTCTGGATACGCGGTCCGTCCTTAAATGTTTTATCGCCCGGACCTTTCAGGTTCAAACGGAACCAGAAATTAGCATTGGGATAAGATTCATCATGTCGTATCAGAAGGTAGAAGCGGTACTGTGCTTTTATATCGTTGATATCAACTTTGAAAACAGGTTGAAATTTATAATCCCATTTTGCACCCGGAATAGCTTCCTGATTTTGATAGTAAGAAGATTTAGCGCCGCAGGAGGACAGTAGCCACAGTGCGGCGGCAACAACACATAAGGAAAGTAGATTACGTTTTTTCATTTTTCTTCCATGCCCCGGGGGCTTACAATACGTTTAATACTTGTTCTTTGGCTTTTTCCAGGTTATCTTTCATATTGACTACGATCTTCTGGATATCGGCGTCGTTGGCCTTGGAGCCCAGCGTATTGATCTCGCGGCCTACTTCCTGCAATACAAAGCCCAGCTTTTTGCCGATACCATCGGCAATGCCATTGCCTGCAAGCTCGGCAAAATAGGTGCAATGGGTACGTAACCGTTGCTTTTCTTCCGAAAAATCGATCTTCTCGATATAGAAAATAAGCTCCTGCTCCAGGCGGTTCATATCGATCCGTTCCTTCTCCACCCATTCCTGCAACGAACCATTGATGCGCTGGCGTATCCGTTCGATCCTTGCTGGCTCGTACCGCTCTACTTCCTGCAACAAAGATTCTATGTTGTTGATATTATACAATAGGTCTTTTTCTATGGCCCTGCCCTCTTCCTCCCGGTGTGCAGACAGATTTTCGGCAGCTTGGGTGATCAGGTCCTTTATACTGAACCAATCCGATTCGGGCAAAGTGTCCATATCGGCAGCTACGATCTCGGGCATGCGCATGAGGGTCGAAAGCACCTGCTCGGGATGGCCGGAAACATCGAGGCTGAGCTCCGAAGCAATGGCTGTCATAGCCTGGTAGTAATACCTGGCCAGCTCCGTATTGACCTGCATCGGTTTGCTGGCGCCCTCTTGCTTTATAGTTACCGTAAGATCGATAGTACCTCTTTTGAGGATGCGCATCAATTCATTGCGGATATCAGCTTCATAGGCCTTAAGCAAAGGTGTGATGCGGCTGTTAAGCTCAAACTGTTTGCCATTCAGCGACTTTACTTCTACTATTACCTGGCGGCCTCCGGCAGTGCCTTCTGCACGCCCATAGCCTGTCATGGAATATATCATTCAGTATAATTTAGCGATCGATAGTTTTTCTTTAGGATAGCTCCCTCTCTACAACTGTTGTCTTCAGCCTGCCTTTCAATGCTCCTTGATCTTGCTGCAAGACCACAGCCCTGTCTGTTTTTGCAATGTGTTTTCTATTAAGCCTGTTCCGGTTTAACGATCCGGCAAAATAACTCATAAGTTACGACGGGGCGAAATAAATTTAGTCCGCAATATTACCGAATTAGCAGCAGTTTACTATCCATGACCATTCCCCACCATCGATATGATACGACAAATGGGACCTTGCCCCTGAATTTACCTGGTAAAAAAGTACAAATCCTGCAGCATAAGCCATAATATTAAGTTCTGTTTACTTTGGTTTCCTTAACAGGACTTATCTTGCACCGGGAAATATTCCCAAACGTAAAAAGAGTATTACTTTAGCCTGATGAAAAGGTTTTTGCAAAAAAGTATTCCTAAATTTTATTACCTCCATAAGTTTTTCGGGAAGAAGGCTTTTGCCCTACTGGACGTGGGTTCCGGCAACCATTCGGCCTCTAAGACCAAACGCCTGTTCCCTGCCTGCGAATATCACGGCATCGATATGGATAAGCATTTCAATAACGATGAGACTGATTTTGAGGCCATGACTGCTTTTTATGAAATGGACCTCACCTTGCTGCAATTTGAGGCCATCCCGGATAATTATTTTGATTACATAAGAATAGCCCACGTGATAGAGCATCTCCATAATGGCGATGCCGTGATCAAAGGACTACTGCCCAAGCTTAAAAAAGACGGTTTTATTTATATAGAATACCCTGGGATCAAAAGCACCAAACTGCCTTCCATGGAAGGTACGCTCAACTTTTACGACGACCCGACCCACGTTCGTATTTATTCCGTTAAAGAGATAAGCGGCCTTTTGCGCGATGAGCAATTTAAAATTATTTCTTCCGGTACCAGGAGAAGCCCTGCTTTTTTGATGGCGATGCCCCTTAACATTGCCGGGCATATGATCAAACGGCAAAAATTCCAGGGACCAACGTTCTGGGATATATTGGGCTTTGCGGAATTTGTGCTGGCCAGGAAACAATAACAGCCAGGCTCGTAAATCCGGCTCCCGGATCCGGTGACTTGGTCGTACCTTTAGCTGCCCATAGTCACCGTCCCTGAATAGTCGAAACTTATTTTTAAAAAAGTGAACCATCCGGATTTTGCCTTGTTAAAAAGAGTTTTCCGGTCAATCGTTTAACACATATAACAAACCACTAATGAGCTTCAAAATTATAGCCTCAACAACCGCCTCCGCTGCCCTGTTTACACTAAGCGCCTGCAACAACGGCACTACTGAAACCAAAACAACAACCGATACGACCAAGGTGGTGACTACCGAAACCACTGCGCCGGCAGGTCCCATCGCGATCAAGCCCGTAACCGGCTCTCCCGAGTTTCCCGATGCACAGCTTACTGTTAAAAATGTAAAAGCAGAGCTGCAGGGAACCGATTCCGTAAAGATCACGGTTGATTATGACGTTAAAAATTATGAGCTGAAAAACCAGACAAGCGATGCTGCGGGTAAAGAATGCAACAATTCGAAAGATGGCCAGCACATCCACTTTATCCTCGACAACCAGCCTTACCAGGCCCTTTACTCGCCCACGAAAACATTTACCGTGCCCGTTAAGTCGGAGCATTACCTGATGTCTTTCCTGTCGCGCTCTTACCACGAATCGCTCAAAACACCCAAAGCCGGCGTGTTGTACCATTTCTCAGTGGATGAAAAAGGCAAGCTGACCAAAATGGAGATCCCCAAAACACCGATGATCTTCTACAGCCGTCCTAAAGGCGAATACCTGGGCAACGATACCAAGAACCTGTTGCTCGACTTCTATGTGTACAATACTACGCTGGCGCCCGATGGCAATAAAGTAAAGGTAGATGTGAATGGCACCAATTTTGATATAGATAAATGGCAGCCTTACTTTATCGAGAACGCGCCTATGGGTGATGTTACGGTTAAGGTACAGCTTGTAGATAAAGATGGTAAAAATATAGAAGGGGTAAATACTTCGGTAAGCCGTACAGCTAAGCTGGCTGCCGCCGAGCCTATGAAATAAACACTTTGCCCCGCATACAGGGTAACGGTTAAGGTGTTTGTCCGGGTAGCAACACCTTAACCGTTCTTTTTTCATGAAATACGACCCGATGAAAATATTATTGCTTCCGCTCCTGTTGCTGGTGGGCTTCATCGCCTCGGCCCAGGATACTTTATGGGTAAAACAAAAAGAGGGTCGTCCCTACCTGGTACACCGGGTACGCAGCGGGGAAACCTTATTCCTGCTTTCGAAAAAATATTCTGTGCCGCCGGCCGTACTGGCCGATCTTAACGAGGTCAGTTACCAGGATGGCCTGGAAGCCGGATCCAAGTTCAGGATACCCATCGACCAATACAATTTTATCCGCATAGAAAGCGTAGTCAAGAGCCGCCCCATATTTTATAAAGCGGGGGAAGAGGACGACCTGCATAGCATCAGCAGGATGTTCAATATACCGCAAAGCGCCCTGCAACGCTGGAATCATAAGGACAATCCTGATGTGGAAGCCGGGATGATATTACAGGTAGGCTGGGTCGCTTACGATAAAGAGCAAATACCTTTTGCCACAGCAGATACCGCTAAAGCCGCTGCAACCAGGACTGTAACCTCCGTAAGCGCCGCCAGCAAACCTGAGGCCAACGTCAAGCCCGCAGTATCGCCAAAGTTACTGGACCGCAAAGCGCCCGATAAAGACACGGCCATTGCAGAAGAGAGTGCCTTCGAGTTGCTGTACGACCAGCAGGTACAAGGCGTTGCTTTAAACGAAGAATCGGGTGCGGCAACATTTTACCCTCTACGTACAAAAGTCGCTCCAGATGTGTATTACGCTTTGCACAATACCGCGGCAAGAGGCTCTATTCTTAAAATTATGAACCCCGCCAGCGGCAAGATCATCTATGCCAAGGTGATCGGGACCATACCTAACCTTAAGGAATATCATAATACCATTGTAGGCCTGAGCAACAATGCTATCGCAGCCCTGGGCGCCACAGACCGCCGGATGTTTTGCCGGCTCAGCTACCGTTAGCGTGTAATCCCGCACCATCACATATCTATGCAGGAGTATCAGGATAAGCCTGTGCCGTAAGCTTACCCGGATAAATTATATCCATAACCAGCAGGATTTTCAGCCGGTTTGTTTCTTTTGGGTTTTGCACCTCTCTCAATGCATCTTTTTTTTGAAAAAAACGGTGACTTTATTGATTTTTCAATAATATCCAGTACTTTTGCACTCCTTTTTTGAGGCGCGGGTGTGGTGAAATTGGTAGACACGCTAGACTTAGGATCTAGTGCCGCGAGGCTTGGGGGTTCGAGTCCCTCCACCCGCACTAAGACAAAAAGCCCCGCTCAAGCGGGGTTTTTGTTTTTTCGATTATCAGTATTTTTAAACGCAATATAGCAAGACAACAATCTAAAAATTTATAAACATGGCAACGGTAACTCGTGAATCCATCGGTAATCTCCACGATAAGCTCGTGGTTAAAATTACCAAAGAAGACTATCTTCCTTCCTTCGAAAGTGCTTTGAAAAAATATGGCAAGAATGCCAACATACCTGGCTTCCGTAAAGGAAATGTACCTGCCGGTATGGTTAAAAAAATGTATGGCCAATCTGTATTCGTGGAAGAGGTGCTGAACAGCGCCAACCGTGAATTGCAGAACTATCTCCAGGAGCATAAGCCCGAAATTTTCGCGCAGCCTGTTGCCATGGAAAACAACGATCTGAAATTCGACATGAACCAGCCTTCCGACTTCGACTTTTCATTCGAGATCGGCCTGAAACCAGACTTTGAGATCACGCCCCTGAATAAAAAAGGAAGCATTACCCGCTACAAGATCAAAGTAAGCGATAAGCTGGTGAACGATGAGGTAGAGAACATAAGCCGCCGTGCCGGTAAGGTGGAAAATCCTGAAAGCTTTGAAAACGATACTGATATCGTTTATGCTTCTTACGAGCCATGCGATGCAGCAGGTAATGTAGCTGAGGGCGCTGCCAAAACAGAAGATGTGGTTACTCTGGAGCAGATGCCTAAAAAGCTCGCTGAACAGTTGAAGGGCATTAAACCGGAAGGAACTATCGTTTTCAAACCAGCAGACGTTTGTACCGAAGAAGAGCTGGCAGACTTTATGAAAAGCGCTTTGCGTAAAGCAGACGCACCAGAAGCTGCCCAGGATTATTATAAACTGACCCTGACCAAAATAGGCCGCCTGATTCCCCGCGAGATGAACGAGGAATTCTACGCCGAAGCTTTCCCCGGCGCCGAGATCAAAGATGAGGCGACATTTAAAGAAAGAGTAAGCCAGGAGCTGGAAAAAGAAACGGAACGCATCGCCAAAGACCGTATCCAGAACGAAATATTTGAGACCCTGGTGCATGAAACTCCCCTGCAATTACCGGTTGACTTCCTGAAAATATGGTTGCGTAAAGGTGGCGAGCAGGAAAAAACTGCCGAAGAAGTAGAACAGGAATTCCCTTCATTCGACCACCAGTTGCGTTGGACCCTGATCTCCGACAAACTGATCCGCGATTATGGTATCCAGGTTTCTTTTGACGAAGTAATGAGCGATGTAAAAAGCAAGGTAATGGCTTATTTCGGCATGAAAGCCGACGATGAAGCTCCCTGGATGGAATCTTACATGGAGAAAATGTCAAAAGACGAGAAAACCATGGATGAAACCTATCGCCGTCTCCTTTTCGACAAATTGTTCGTGAAACTCGAAGAGGTACTGGAAGTAGTACAGGAAGAAGTAAGCGAGGAGGAATTCTCCAAACTGGCGCCTTCGCACCACCACCATCATTAATAGATCTTTGCCTTGCGCAAACGAATACCAACCGGGTGCAGCCTATGCTGTACCCGGTTTTGCTTTAAGCCTGTAAAATAAAAAAGGCATTTCCCTTGTCCTTTCAATTTATTTTGTATCTTAACACCCGATTTCTACTAAAATTGACACTCAACTATAGAAAAATTCTACCAGCATACTTATGAAAAATTGGAAATCTCTACTTGTTACTGTTTTTAGCTTCTTTGCCATTACAGGTATGGTTTTGTTCAATTCCTGTGTAAAGGACCCCTGTAGCGAGCTTTCCTGCAGAAACGGCGGAAGCTGTAGTGATGGTTATTGCCAGTGCCCCACCGGTTATGAAGGTTCTGAATGCGAGATTACATCCGCAAGCCGCTTTGTAGGTAAATGGGCCGGTTCTACCCGCTGTAATAATTTCCCTATCCAGGCCGATACCGTTACTGTTGACCTGAAATTAGCACCAGACTTGATCCGCCTGAGATTAGGCGCCGGTAATACTGCATTATTGGGTTTCACCGGTTTTGCCCGTACACCCGAGACCCATTTCAACACTTACGAAGATGACCAGGTACAGGTTAATGCTTATGTACGCGTAGATGGTAATCTGATGCAGTTGTACATCCAAACCCTGAATAAAGCGATCAATACCCGCCAGAACTGCTATTTCTCTGGTATAAGGATCTCTGCCAACTAATTATTATCATTCTAAATGCCGTTATAAAGACGGGCTGCAACGTAAAGGTGCAGCCCGTCTCGTTTTTATAAGTAATTTTGCCCTCCATAAGGATTTAAAAGCAGCATATGAAAGAGGTAATTGTCAAAGATTGGGGTACCGTAGAATATGGCGCCGCCTGGGAACAGCAGGAGCAATACATGAAGAAAGGCCTGGAGGTAAAATCGGCCCGTTTCCACGACCAGGCAGGCACCACCGGCTCCATAGCACATTACCTGTTCCTGTGCCAGCATCCGCATGTATATACCCTGGGTAAAAGTGGCGTACCCGAAAACCTGTTGATCAACGACCAGCGGATGAAAGACCTACAGGTCTCTTTCTACAAAACCAACCGGGGAGGCGATATTACGTACCACGGCCCCGGCCAGATGGTGGCCTACCCCGTGCTGGACCTGGAGCAGTTTTACACCGACCTGGGCCGGTATATGCGATCGCTCGAGGAAGCCATTATCCTTACCCTGGCCGAATTCGGCATCACTGCCGGAAGACTGCCCAGCTCAACGGGCGTATGGCTCGACCCCGAAACAGACCAGGCCCGGAAGATATGTGCTATGGGTGTAAGAAGCAGCCGGTGGATCACGATGCATGGCCTGGCCCTCAATGTAAACACCGACCTTCAATTCTTCAACTACATAGTGCCCTGCGGTATTGTAGATAAAGGTGTAACCAGTATGGAAAAGGAACTGGGCCGGAAAGTAGATGAGGAAGAGGTAAAACGCATTTTCCTGGCCAAATTTGCCGTGGTATTCGAAGCTCAGACGGTTGAGGAGACGACTGCTATTTAGCGTCCTCTTTTCCCCTGGTAACAATAATATAATCGCCCTGCGCTGCATATTGCTTCCACTCGGGCTTTTCAAGGTCAGCCTGGAAACTGCTGATCGTAACCACTGTCTTTTTATAATCTACAGCCAGGCGACGGGCCATGCCCAAATGGTAATCGCTATGGAACCTCCCGTTCAGCATGAGGACAATGGCTTTCTTTTGCTTTTTTAAGGCTCCGGCAATAGACCAGGCCATAGTGGCATCCCATAAATTCTGCGACTGGAACAGGTTCATCCCGGGCATGGTATGGCCGCCCATAGTTTCCAGGAATTTATCATAGTACGCGCCGGTTACCGTATCGATAGGCAACGGGGCGATGTATTTTTTCCGCACTTCCTTATCCAGGTCTTTTAAAGCATCCAAGCCTTTGCGGGTCACCAGGTTGGTATAGCGGGAAGGCGTATTGGCGGCCAATATTTTTAGTCCTTTTTCCTTAGCAAACTCCACAGCGGGCTTATAATCGCTTTTATAAGTATCCCAGGCTCTTGCTTCCTTGATAAAGTTCTTTTCGCTGATAAGGCCGGCCAGGTATTCATCCACGATATATTGCACATCCCGGTGAAACATCTCCATAGCCAGGATGATCTCCTTTCCCTTTTCCCGGTACAAGGCTTCCAGTACCTGTTTTTCCAGCAAATGTCCTACGGAATCATCGTGCTGCTCTCCAAAGACCAATACTTGTCCCGGCTGCATACCGGCTACTATTGCCGCTACTGTTGTTTCCTTTTGCAAACGGGTATCGTAGATCCGGTAATCGGCGCCAGGAGTCTGGGCCACCAGGCGAACAGAAGCGATAAACATCAGGAGGAAACAAGCTAAGCGCATACAGGTTGATTTTAGGAGGGCAAAGGTAGGGTTAAAGCCATAAAAAAAGGGCAAACACTTTTGCAAGTGCTTACCCCGATAATCAACTGCTCGAAGGCATCTTTAAATTAAGGCAGGTTGCCGGTGCTTATAATCGATCCGGCCATATTACTATTTTCTTTTAACAATAATCGTGCCAAAACCTTTGCTTTCTACCCTGCTACTGGCAACAGGATTTTTTTACATAAAAAGAGGAAGCAGATCACTGCTTCCTCTTTCGTTATTTTAATGCGCTTCTTCACCCGGCCTTAAAGGTACGTTCTGCGGAATGAAGTCGTTGCCTTGACCATCGTCTTTGTAATCATAAGGCCAGCGGTATACTTCCGGAATATCGCCTTCCCAGTTACCGTGACCAGGATGGATAGGCGTAGTCCACTCCAGGGTAGTAGCACCCCATGGGTTAGTAGAAGTAACTTTACGGCCTTTAAAGATGCTCATAAAGAAGTTGAAGACAAACAGCAATTGCGTAAAGAATACGATGATCACCACAACGCTGATAAAGGCATTCAGGGTACCGAATTGCTTGAAGGATTCCCAGGCGCTGTAATCGTAGTAACGACGTGGCATACCGGCAAAACCTTCGTAGTGCATCGGCCAGAAAATGAGGTAGGCGCCCGCAAGGGTTACAAAGAAGTGGATATAACCCAGGGTGTTGTTCATAAAGCGGCCAAACATTTTGGGGAACCAGTGGTAGATACCGGCAAACATCCCGAAGAAGGCGCTCACACCCATTACCAGGTGGAAGTGGGCAATTACGAAATAAGTATCGTGCAGGTGAATGTCCAGTGCAGAGTTACCCAGGAAGATACCGGTAAGACCACCGGAGATAAAGAGGGAAACAAAGCCGAGGGCAAACATCATGCTTACGGTAAATTTAAGGTTACCGCGCCAGATGGTCGTAAGCCAGTTAAATACTTTAATGGCCGACGGGATGGCGATCAATAAGGTAAGGAGTACGAAGATACCGCCCAGGAAAGGACTCATACCGGTAACGAACATATGGTGCGCCCATACTACGAAGGCCAGGGCCGTGATACCGGTAAGGGAGATGATCATCGCCAGGTAACCGAAGATCGGCTTGCGGCTATTGGTAGATAAGATCTCGGAAGCCATACCCATGCCCGGCAACATTACGATGTACACCTCGGGGTGACCCAGGAACCAGAATAAGTGTTGGTAAAGCACAGCCGAACCACCGATATGGGAAAGGGCTTTGCCACCGATAAAGATCTCGGAAAGGTAGAAGCTGGTACCGGCGTGACGATCGAAGATCAACAGTACGAAACCGGAAAGCAATACAGGGAAAGACAATACGCCCAATACAGCAGTAAAGAACAATGCCCAGATGGTCAATGGCATGCGGGTCATTTTCATACCCTTGGTACGCATGTTGAGGATGGTAGTAATGTAGTTAAGACCGGCCAGTAATTGCGATACAACGAACAGCGCCATACTGATCAACCAGAGGTCCATACCCAAACCGGAGCCCAGAGAAGCCTCCTTAAGGGCGCTTAGCGGCGGATACGTGGTCCAGCCACCTGCAGCAGGTCCGGTTTGTACGAATAAGGAAACAAACATGAACACACTGGAGATAAAGAAGAACCAGTAGGAAAGCATGTTCATGAAAGGAGAAGCCATATCGCGCGCTCCTATCTGTAAAGGGATAAGGAAGTTACTGAAAGTACCGCTCAAACCGGCTGTCAGTACGAAGAATACCAGGATGGTACCGTGCATGGTTACCAATGCGTAGTAGAACTCAGGGGTCAGTTTACCGCCTTTGGCCCAGTGACCCAGGAACTTTTCCATGATGGGGAAAGTGTCTTCGGGGAAACCCAACTGCAAACGGAAAAACACGGAGAATAAAGCGCCTATTACTGCCCAGATGATACCGCTGATGAGGTATTGCTTGGCAATTACTTTATGGTCCTGGCTGAAAATCCACTTGGTAATAAAGTGCTGCTCATGGTGCTCATGGCCGTGCGCATGCGCATGTCCGTGTGAATCCAGGTGAGCGTGCGCTACATGCGCGTTTCCGGTTGTTGCTTCGTTACTCATTTTATTTTTATATTTCCGGCCCTTTTGAGTAAAGGGGCAATCCTTTTGTAAAAGAAATAATCTGGTTTCTTCAAAATCCGTAGAGCGGTTGGCAAAATTACCAATCCTGCGTCAATATTAGTGCTTCGTCTTTATTTGCGCCGCACCGCCTGCCGCTTTAGTCGTGTCTGCTGCTGCAGGGGCTTCCTGTGTAGCTGTAGCAGGCGCCGGGGCAGCCATGTGGCTTGCATAATAAGAAGGTTGCTTGGCCAGCCATGCTTTAAATTCCTGAGGTGTTTCCACTACTACGGTACCTCTCATGGAATAGTGTCCTTTACCACACATCTGGTCGCAGGAAATCTCGTACACAAAATTAGGATTATGGGTCATTTCCTTCATTTTGGCTGTGGTGAATTTTGGTGTAAACCACATAGTAGTGGTGATACCTGGCACCGCATCCATTTTCATACGGAAATGGGTAAGACCTACATCATGGATTACGTCGCGGCTGTTGATCACCAATTGTACCGGCAGCTCGTTGATGATGTGCATTTCACCATTCTCGATAATAATATCATCTTTTGCAGCAGGATCGTTCCAATCCAGACCCATTACGTTGTTGGCGTCGTCCATCAGGCGGAAATCGTTCTTACCCAATACGCCATCAGCGCCGGGGTAGCGGATCAGCCAGTTAAATTGCTTACCCATGATCTGCACTACCATAGCGTTTTCAGGCGCTTTATCGGTAATGGTAAACCAGTTTTTAAGCCCGATCACTACCAGCACTACCAGGGCCAGAGCAGGAACGGTTGTCCACAATACTTCAAGCTTGTTGTTATGAGAGTAGAAGAAAGCCTTACGGTTCTCGGTAGACTGATAACGGAAAATGAAGTAGAACAGGAGGATCTGTGTTACAAAAAATACGAAACCGGTAAGTACCAGGGTAACGAGCAACATCGAATCGTAATGATCGCCTTGCACCGAAGCCGACTCAGGCAACATTTTCCCGATCAGCGCTTCATGGCACCTGAAAATGCCAATCATACCCAGGACGAAAAAGGCAACCATTAACCAGGCCATCAGGCGGTTGGTCTGCGATTTCACCTTCTCTTCTCCGCGAAGGATGGTTGCTAATTCGCTGGCTTTTGCAATCTGATAAATGACGATAAAAACCAGAACAACTAAGGCGGTAACAATTAATCCCGACATTGCTTTATTTTATTTTATGTACTCTGACCTCCGGAAAGGTTGTTATTATTTAAATTGTTTTCTTCTCTGTACACTCCGGGCACAAGGCCCAAAGTATTTAGCTTATGTGAATCAGGGTTTCTTTCAGGAACGGATGGTTGACCGGTACAAGATTAGCTTTAGATAAAGTCCTGGTAACAGCAAGGATCAGGATACCAACGAAACCGCAAGGGATACCCAGCTCGTACCAGCTCAGGTGCCAGTTGGCTTGCAGTGGTCCAGGCATAGTCATTACATAGAAATCGATCCAGTGGCCAAACATAATAGCCATCGCCATGAACACAATTGTAAAGTAGTTACGCTTGCTTGGCCTGGACATCAGGATAAGTATCGGAATAACGAAGTTCAGGATAAGATTGGCCCAGAAGAAGAAGGCGTAAGGACCTTGCATCCTAATTTTGAAATACATGGTTTCCTCGGGGATGTTCGCATACCAGATCAGCATGAACTGTGCAAACCAGAGGTAAGTCCAGAAAATACTGAAGGCAAACATGAATTTACCCAGATCGTGCATGTGCTCTTTGGTTACAAACTCAAGGTTACCCCTGTTTTTAAGATATACGGTAAACAGCAGGATAAGAGACATACCGCTTACGAAAGAGCTTGCAAATACATACCAGCTAAACAATGTAGAGTACCAGTGCGCATCAATGCTCATGATCCACAACCAGGGGGTAGTACTCATCATGGTAAGTGCATATACGAAAAGGAAGGCACCGCTCATAGCTACCATTTTCCAATAGATCTTGGTGCTGTTCCTGGGCGCAGTTTCCTGCGCAATGGACATAGCACGGAATTTGCGGCCAAACCAGCTCCACAGGCCTACGGCTGCGATGGTGAAACCGGCAAACATACCTTTGTTCAGGAAGGGTGATTTACCTTCCAGAACTTTATCTCCTTCGGGGTGTACCCAGTGGTAGATAGGATTGTGCTCCAGACCGAATACGATAGTGAACAGCACGACAAGAGTAATCGCACCGAAGATCCAGACATTGGCGCCGATGGATTCGGGAACACGGCGGTAAGCCACGATCCAGCCACCCTGTGCCAGGCCTGCAGCAGCCTGGATAAAGATAGAAGCTGTGGTAATAAACAGGAAGAAGACACTGTTCTGTAGCAATACAGTCCAAAAGCGTGCCTTATCGTGCTCGTTACCGCCAAGCAAACCGGCAAAACCACCAACAAGCGCCAGTACACCGATAAGCAGTAATACTATTCCGGTAGTTTTTAAACGGGAAGGTACTTCAAAACGTTCCGTAATCATAATGGTAAATCCTTAAAGGAGCATTTTTGTTTTTAATATAATGTATTCTCTGTCCTCAGCACCGGTCCGGCTTCTGCAGCTTATTTTTTCTTACTGGTTGAATCTTTTACATTAGCAGTTGCTGCGGCAACGGCTTGGGTAGTGTCGGAAGCAGTACTGCCGGCACCCATGGTAAATGGCGAACCACCATTTTCGCTTTGTACTTTCTTGATATAGGCAATTACCATCCAACGCTGATGTACATCCAGTTGGGAAGCATAAGAGCCCATGGCATTTTTACCGTACATAATAGTATAGTACATTCTACCGGGAGTCATAGCCAGGTTCTCTGGTTTTGTCTTCAGGTTGGCAGGCATGGCAGCAAATTTACCGCTGGCATACAAGGGTCCGTTACCATCCAGATCGGTACCGTGGCAGATACCGCAATAGATGTTGTACAGGCGCTTACCTTCTTCCATTTCCTTATCGGAGAATTTATAAGGCGAAGACATAGCAATATAGGCTGCTGTATCCGCTTCCGTAAGGTGGTCGGGTAATGCATGGCCCCTGGCAATGGTACCGGAAACCGGCGCCTGGCTGGTAAGGCCGTTATGCGTTACGGGATTGGCAGTGTACGCGTCATAAGCCCTGGAATAGGTCATATCCGGAGCGTAGGTCTTACCCGGGTTACGACGGATATCGCCACTGTTACAGGCTGCGAACAGCGCCGCACCAGCTACCATTAATGTTACTAAATATGTTTTCTTCATGTCAATATATTCAATAATAGGCGATGCCCATCAGCAAATTTTACTATGCAAGTTGTTTTTGTTGTTGATACTCCTCTTCTTTATGCCACCAGCCGTACCACCAGCCTTCTTCGGCTACTTGTACGTCCGTTTCTACAGCGCCGGTTGTTTTCAGGAAATCCACGATCTCGCCTTCTGCAGCAGGATCAGTGATCTCCATAACCACTACAAAAAGATCGTCGGATTGCCTTGGGTGGAAAATGTGTTTTTTAACACCAGGCATGATCTGGTTGAGGTAGCAATAAGTAAGTACCATACCTACGGCTGCAAACATTACGGTCAGCTCGAAAGTGATCGGAATAAAAGCAGGCAGGGAAAAGAAAGGTTTACCACCGTAATTGATCGGCCAGTCTTTGGTAAAGATCCAGCTCATGAAACCGAGGGCTGTAGCGGTACCTGTGATACCATAGCAGAACCCGGCGATGTGCAGATCCGTTTCTTTTTCTCCCAAGGCCACGTCTAATCCGTGTACCGGGAAAGGAGTATAAACATCGTGCAGTTTGTAACCGCTGTTACGTACTTTATCTACCGCGGGAAATAATACCGCTTCATCATCGTAACAAGCTACCGCAAATTTTTTAACAGCCATTTTTCTTTTATAATGTGCCGAAGAGCCGGGCTTTTCAGCGGATGTTTTAATTGATTAATGTGCGTGTTCTGCTTTGTGAACAAATTCCTCAACAGACATTTCATCCATGGGTTGCATTTCGCGTTTGTAGTTGTCGCCTGAAGTTTTCAGGGTAAACTTGATCTCCGCAATAGCAATTACCGGGAAGTATTTAGCGAAAAGGAAGAAGCAGGTAAAGAACAGTCCGAAAGTTCCGATATAGAATCCCATCTCTGTCCAGGTAGGGCTATAGTAAGTCCAGCTGGAAGGCAGGTAATCGCGGTACAGGGAAGTCACAATGATTACAAAACGTTCGAACCACATACCGATGTTTACCACAATAGACAACAGGAAGGTAAAGACGATGTTACGACGCAGCTTCTTGAACCAGAAGAACTGTGGAGAAACCACGTTACAAGCCATCATCGCCCAATAGCTCCACCAATAAGGTCCGAGTACGCGCCACTTGAAGGCTTCCTGCTCATATACTACCTGGCTGTACCAGGCCATAAACAATTCGGTAAGGTAAGCAACACCCACGATAGAACCGGTAAGTACAATTACTTTGTTCATCGCCTCGATGTGACCGATGGTGATGTAGTCTTCCAGGCGGAAAATCTTACGCACCAGCACCAATAAGGTATTTACCATCGCAAAGCCGGAGAATACCGCACCCGCAACGAAGTAAGGAGGGAAGATGGTAGCGTGCCATCCTGGAATTACCGAGGTGGCAAAGTCAAAAGATACGATCGTGTGTACAGAAAGTACCAGTGGTGTAGATAAACCGGCCAGTACTAAGGATAAAGATTCAAAACGCTGCCAGTTCTTAGCAGTGCCGGTCCAGCCGAAAGAGGCGATACCGTACAGTTTTTTACGCAGCTTGGTTTTAGCCCTGTCGCGGATAGTAGCGAAGTCGGGCACCAGGCCGGAATACCAGAACAAAAGCGAAACGGTAAAGTAAGTAGAGATCGCAAATACGTCCCAAAGCAAGGCCGAGTTAAAGTTGGGCCATAAAGCACCCCGGCTGTTGGGCAAAGGCAATACATAGAAGGCATTCCATACACGACCCATGTGGAAGATGGGGAACTGGCCTGCACACATTACCGCAAAGATGGTCATCGCTTCAGCCGCACGGTTTACCCCTGTACGCCAGCCCTGGCGGAACAGCAGCAAGATCGCGGAGATCAGCGTACCGGCGTGACCAATACCTACCCACCATACGAAGTTGGTGATATCCCAACCCCAGCCTACAGTACGGTTGATACCCCAGGTACCGATACCCCAGTAAACTTCCCATGTTACGGAGAAAGCACCGAAGCCCAGCAGCAGCAGGGAGAAGATAAATCCCATATACCAAAGCCTGGTTGGTTTCTGTTCTATCGGGCGGCAAATGTCCTCAGTAACCTGAGCATATGTCTTGTTGCCGTTAATCAAAGGCTCCCGAACAAACGATTCGTATTTAAGATGCATAACGTGTAATTATTGGATGGCTGTTTGTACTTACCCAAACGGGCTCCAAGTTTTTATTCTGAAATTATGATAACAAATTAACCTTACTATTAAATATGCTGATGATACATCTCATCGTGAGCAGTACCTGCTACAATTTCGTTTGTATTCCGAATCTTGGACAAGTAGTTCACGTTAGGCAATATGTGGAGCTGCTCCAGCATATAGAATACACGTTCTTTATTGTCTTCGTAACGTACTTTGTATATTTCGCTTTCTGTATCGTTCACATTACCGAAAGTGATACAGTTGGATGCACAGGCTACCTGGCAGGCAGTTTTGGCAGTACCATCTTTCATCGGGTGTCCTTCTTTCTTAGCGGAAAGCTTGGCTTCCTGCAGACGCTGTACGCAGAAAGAGCATTTTTCCATTACACCACGGCTACGTACGGTAACATCCGGGTTCAATACCATGCGGGTAAGGTCGTCATTGATATCGTCACGCTGACCATCCTGGTAAAGGTTATCCGCAAAGCTATCGCCGCCGTTAAAGTCGAACCAGTTGAAGCGACGTACTTTATAAGGACAGTTGTTGGCGCAGTATTTAGTACCGATACAACGGTTATAAGCCATTTGGTTCAGGCCTTCGCTGCTGTGGTTGGTTGCCGATACAGGACATACGTTTTCGCAAGGCGCGTTGTCGCAGTGCTGGCACATTACCGGCTGGAATACCGCCTGGATGCTGTCCGGATCGTTAGGATTACCGCTGAAGTACCTGTCGATACGGATCCAGCTCATCTCCTGAGATTTCAGCACTTCGTGCTTACCTACAACAGATACGTTATTTTCGGCCTGGCAAGCGATAACGCAGGCAGCGCAACCGGTACAGGTATTGAGGTCGATAGACATGCCCCATTTGATACCGGGCTTATCGTGGATCGGGTACATGGTACCGTTCTTCTCGAAAGCTTTCTCGTCGAAATCGCTATTGGGCGCTTCTTCGTGGTGTCCTTCCCAGGTCAGGTGCGCATAGTGCTTCAGCTCTTCCTTACGCTCGTTCATCAGCTCCCTTGGGTTAGCCTTAAAGTCAGCCAGGGTATACTCGTGCAGGATCGGGCGGTTCTCATAGCTATGGTGCGTCTGTGTGATCGCAATAGGATACACATCAGCCGTTTTTTCTACGCTTGCTTCATTGGTATATTCAAAGGTCTGGCCATTGAAGGTTACCAGCGGGTAAGTATTCTTACCGTTAACAGAAGCCCTTCCTACCTGTGCATCACGACCATAACCTACTGCTACGGCAACCACATCGTTGTGCATACCGGGCACTACCACTACAGGCAAAGCCACTTCTTTGTTACCTACTTTTACTTTCAGTACGCGCTTTTCCCTTACTACCTGGTTGATACCGGTCAGCTCGGCGTCAAACTGCTCTTTCGCAGTCTTGGGCGACATACAGATATAGTTGTCCCAGGTGGCTTTGGTTACCGGATCAGGCATTTCCTGCAGCCATGGGTTATTACTCCAGGCGCCACCGTAGCCGATAGCTACAGTCTCGTACACCACTACTTCATACTTGCCGCCTTTTTTGGCTGAAGCTTTGGCAATAGCGTCTTCTACATTGCCGGAGAAGGATGCGCCAGATAAAGAAGGCGTTGCAGGTTCTGCTACACCATCTTGTAATGCTTTATCAAAATTAGACTGTCCGCCCAGTTTAGCGACCCAGTATTGGTTGTAGATATCGTGGTATTTTTCAGTAGAGCCTGACCAGGTTAAAAGGCTGTCCTGGAAAGCACGTGTTTTGAACAACGGTGCGATGGTAGGCTGTATAAAGCTGTAGTAGCCGGTCCTGGGCTCCGCATCGCCCCAGCTTTCCAGCCAGTGGTGATCGGGTACAGCGTATGTACAAAGCTGGGTAGTTTCATCCATCCTGTCGTTGAAGGATACCGAAACTTTGGCTTTAGTGATTGCTTTCTTAAATTTCTCGCTGTCGAAGTAATCGTAAGCGGGGTTAACGCCGTGGAATAAAGCGGCACCTACTTGTCCGGCTTCCAGGGCATTTACGAAGCTTACCATTTCGCTGTCGATACCTTGCTTGTAGTTGGTAGTAGCTGCCCAGTCGATGGTAGTGCTGTTGGCGCCGATCGCATTGTTGATCGCGTTGATGATGATCTGAACGTTCACATCGTTGCTGTGGCAAACCACGAGGCCGTTACCTTTTTTCAGGTCGGCTGCAGCTGCTTTTACCAACTTATCTACTTTAGCAGAACCGGTGCTTACTGCTGCTCCGCCGGTTACGGCGCGATACAGGGCAGCAGCCACTTTACCATACTCGGAAGGTTTGCAGGTAGCGCGCTCATCGGCATTAGCGCCGGAAAGGCTCATCATACCTTCAACCTGATAGTGCTTGCTCATTACCGCATTCTTGGCATCCTTGCCCAGCACTTTACGGGTTTTCATGAAACCGGCAGAGAACTCGACAGGAGCCAGCCAGGAACCCAGGAAATCGGCGCCAAGGCTGAAAACGGTTTGTACTTTATCGAAATGGTAGGAAGGCAGTGTGCGTTTTCCGTAGCTCATTTCGTTGGCCAGCAGCATACCGGAATAAGAAACGGCATCGTACTGGATATGTTTACCACCCGGGTATTTGGCCAGGAAACGGTTGATTACTTCTTTGGTAGTGGGGCTGATAATGGTTCCTGTTATCAGGTAAACCGTGCCGCCGGAAGATAATGCTTTAGTGATGGGGGTATCTACTTTTTCAAAAGTATCTACTGATTTACCGGAAGCATAAGGCTGGCGAAGACGGGCTTTATCGTACAGGCTTAATGTTGCGGCAATCACGCGGGCAGAGATACCACCCTGGGTGATCGTAGACAGGCTGTTGGGCTCGATCATGATCGGGCGACCGTCGCGGGTCTTTACAATCACGGAACAATAATCGCCATTATCTACAAAAGTGGAAGCGTAATAGTTGGGAACGCTTGGCGTAAGCAATTCCGCATCGGGCCTGATAGCGTAAGGAATAGCTTTACGTACCGGCATTTCGCAACTGGCAGCCACAGTAGCAGCCAGGGTACTGAAGCCTAAGAATTTCAGGAAGTCCCTTCTGGGGGTGGTAGCATCCAGTAATTTATCGCTCAGTCCTAATACGGGCAGATCATCATGAAATTCATTCTCGATGATTTGCTGATGCTCCGGAGTTTGCCCCAGTTCTTCTAAACCCTTCCAGTATTGTTTTTGACTCATAAGTCTGATATGAAAATATGAAAATGTGGTTGGAACCTGAGTTCCCCTTTGATCACATTTATAGTTCCTTAAAAATTTGTACTGATCAACTTAACACCCACGATTAGTAGTGGCATTTCTGACACTCGGTACCACCCAGCTCTGCCTCGGTTACTTTCTCACGTTGGCCGGATTTGATCTCATCATGGTACTTCTGGAATATGCTGTAGTAATCGTTCTCTTTGAATTGTACGGCTGTCTGGCGGTGACAGTTGATACACCAGCCCATAGACAGGTCGGAAGCCTGGTGTACTTCATCCATTTCCTGGATAGCACCGTGACAGCTCTGGCATTGTACTTTACCTACGGCAACGTGCTGGCTGTGGTTGAAGTAAACGTGATCAGGCAGGTTGTGGATCTTTACCCATTCGATAGGGCTGGCCATGATATTGCCTTGCGCATCTCTCTTATATTGTTTCTTTTCAGGATCCCATCCTGCAGCAGCATATAATTTGTGGATCTCTTCTGTACCGTTCACTTCTTTACCTTCATAGGTGATCAGCTTTTCGGTACCGGTGTATTCGTTGATCTGCTTGTGACAGTTCATACATACATTGGTAGAAGGGATCATAGCCTGGCGGCTCTTCTCGGCACCGGCGTGGCAATAAAGACAGTTGATCTGGTTGATGCCTGCGTGTACTTTGTGGGAATAGAAAACAGGTTGCTTAGGCATGTAGTTTTGCTGACGGCCCATATTCACAGCGCCGTTCACGATCCAGTAACCTGCCAGTACCAATAGGATAATGCTGGTGATGGCAATGGTCACTTTGCTGCGGAACAGCGGTGTTTCCTTTTTAGAAGGTAAACCCAGTTTATCGTTGGCAACTTTATTCAGTGTTTTGTTGACACGGGTAAGGATAAAGATCAGCAGCGCAAGACCCAGGGTGATGATCGTGTACATCCAGGTATTGTCCTTGCCATTGTCACCAGTATTGTTACCAGCACCGCCACCACCGCCTGGAGGGGCTGGTGCCTTATAGTCGTCAACATACTTAATGATCGCATCGATCTCCTCTGTTGTCAGGTTAGGGAAAGCGGTCATGGCCGTCTTGTTCCACTTCACATAGAGGTCGTTTGCGTATTTATCACCACTGGCAATTACTTTAGCCGAGTTGTGTACCCAGTTGTGCAACCATTCTTTGCTGGGAACGCGCTTGTCTACTCCTTGTAAGGCAGGACCTGTCGCATCTTTTACGGGGTTGTGACATTGAGCACAGTTGGCCTGGAAAAGTGCTTTACCATCCTGGGCAGAAACTGAACTAACGGATAAAATGGTGAAAATGACAGCAAGCGCAAAGATATTGACCCGCTGAAAAAGTGATTTTGACCTTAAATATAGAGACACGTGTAAACTATTTTTTATTTTACGATCCTTTTTAGGCAATGTGGGGGCAAAAGTACAACACGATCGCCAAAGTTTCTACACATTTGTTAAAAAAAATTTTTCAGTACTGGTGCGGGTTTCAGCGTTTTTAATTGTCATTTTGAATATGTGTTTGTCATACAACTGTCATTGAAACGTCCCGATTTTGTCATTTATTCGTCTTAAAACTGTCATGAGCACCGTTTACCGGCAAAAAACGGGCATGTCTCCTGCCTTACCGGGGCTTTACCGAAAAATAACAGCAGTTCACCGTATGTTCCGTAACCCGGAAACGTTCATCGGACCGCATACCCAGCACCCATACTATCTTCTTATCGCTTTCCAGCACCCATACTTTTTCTTTTTCGTGTAAAGGCACTTTCTGCTCTATCAGGAAGCGGCTTACTTTCTTTTTCTTACGGTTCATGCCAAAAGGGTAAAAATAGTCGCCGGTCTTCCAGGGGCGCAATACCAGGGGAAACCGGAGCTGTTTGCTGTCCACGCAGATCTCTTCTTTTCCCAGGGCCCTGAGCCGGTCCAGGCCGACAGCCTCAAAAGCAGCGGGCCTTATCGTCATGCTGCAGCCGGGGGTAGTAACGCTCCCCGCTCCTTCCGCTATTAATATATGGGTACTCTCCCTGGGCTGATGCGGTGTAATAATAAGAAAGTTGCGGTTGCGGATAATACGGTAGTCCCGGGCCGAAACGAACCTCCCGGTTTCCGCATCCAGCAGGTGCTCTGCCTCCTTTGCCTGCGCAGGACTAAAACCAAAGGGTCGCAACAGCTCCCAAAGCACGGTGGCCAGCGGTGCAACATGCCTTAACCGCAGTACCGGGATATACCAATCCATATTGCGTTGCAGCAGCAGCTTTTTCCGGTAACCTTCGATCGCCTGGTTGTACAAGAGTTCCGTTTCTGCAAAGCGTCTGGTATTCCCGGCAAGATTGTCCAAAGATCCGGGGAATATTTTTTCGATCGCCGGCAGCAACTGGTGTCGGATGGCATTACGTGTATAATCGTCTTTAAGATTGCTGCTGTCTTCGCGCCAGGGAATAGCCTGGTCACTGGCATATTGCTGCAGCTCTTCTTTGCTAAAAGATAAAAGTGGCCGGATGATCTTTTGTTGCTGAGGTAAGATGCCATGCATCCCGGCGATACCGGTACCTTTGAAAAAGTTGATGAGCATGGTCTCCACGGAATCCTGGCTGTGGTGCGCCGTAGCGACCAGGTCGAAACCCAGCTCTCTCCTGAGTTCCTCAAACCATTGGTACCTGAGGTCTCGGGCCGTTTCCTGGAGGTTGCCGCCTGTCTCTTCCAACTGCTTGCGGGTATCGAACCGTTTTACATAAAAAGGAATCCCCTTTGCCGCAACCCAATCTTTTACCATAGCCTCGTCCCCATCCGACTCTTCCTGGCGGAGGCCGAAATTACAATGGGCAACGGCGATCGTCATACCAAGCCGATGCAATAACGCGGCCAGTACCATGCTGTCGGCGCCGCCGCTCACTGCCACGACGATCTTCTTATGGTTCCATTGCCGTTGCAGCAATACTTCCTGTAAACGTTTCTCGATCATAAAAAAAGCCGGGTGCTTACGGCCCGGCAAATTTAGAATGCCTCAGGCTGATAACCACATTTATTTTACCGGATCAGCGTAAGGTCTCCTTTCTTTTCATAATTATGGCCATCGCTGCAGGAGTAAAGGAGCTGGTATTTATAGGTGTCGGACGTTGCTGGCTCACCATTCTCGTAAGTGCCATCCCAGCCTTTGCTGTTACCTTTATGGTTATAGACCAGGCGGCCCCAGCGGTTGAATACCTGTAGCAATACAGTCACCTGCCCCGGTTGCAGGCCCGGGCTGAAGTAATCGTTGAGGCCATCTTTATTGGGCGAGAAAGCAGAAGGCACAAATACATCGCAACAGGGTTTTGTTTGTACCAGGATGGAGTCGGTATCAAAGCAGCCGTACTTATTGAAAACAGTGAGCACCACCGGTCCGGAGTAATCAATTTTCCCCCTTACTTCCGGGCCTTCGTTTCCAACAATAAGCCGGAAGAACGCTTCGGGCGACCAGCGATAGCTATACCGGTTGCCTTCGGCAGCTTTAAAAGAAACCGTATCGCCAAGGCATACCGGGTTATTGTCCGGGGCAACAATATGAGCTTCGGGCACAGGGTATTTATCGACCCTTATCTTTCGCGAGGTATCCGCGCAGCCTTTATCCGTAAGGGCAGCGATCCTGTAATAGCCCGTTTCCGTTACGGTATAGGCAGGAGCCGTTTCAGCTGGCACCGGTGTTCCGTCCTTAAGCCATTGATAAGTAGTCGTGGGTTCGGGTAAGGCCAGCGACAGGACGGTTTCCTTCCCGGGGCAGATACCCGTGGTACTACTGCCGTTCAGAGTCATATTGGGCAAAGGATTCACCCTGAGGTTGAGCACCCGTACGCTGTCGCAACCATGTACTGTCGCAAAGGTAGTTGTGTAGGTGCCTGTCCGGTAATACAGCTTACCATAAAAAGGATAAGTCTCCCCGTTGCAGATGACTACGGTATCTGTACTACCCGAAGTATAAGTCTCGTGAACAGATATAGTATAAGCGATGGTACGGGCAACCCTTACCGGGCAACCATCATCCCTGAGCGTAACATAGAAAATATAATCGCCGGGCGCAAAGCCGCCGGTATTCCAACTGAAATGCAGTACCGGCTTAGAAGATCCGTTATTGCTGACAGAAGCGGTAGCCCCGGACGGCAGGCTGGTGGCAAAAATATCCATGTTGTCGCCGTCAGGATCATTGCCTTGCAGATCGAAAGTTACATTTCCCCCGATGCCCTGGCATACATGAATGTGCGTAGGATCGGCCGTATCTACCCTACCGTTGCTGATATTGGTTAGCAATCCTTCCGGGCTGCTATTCGGGCAATTGCTCAATATAATGAAGGTCATTTCCCGCATGCTGGTGCCTACGAGCGTACCATTACGGTACTCGCTCACCTGTTGTACCACACAAGAATTGATCATGGCATTAGGAGTAAAAGAGGTTTGCCCGGTAGTCGTACTAAAGACAAAAGAGCCCGGCGTTGCAGCAACAGGCAATGTTGCCGACAAGGGCGTGACATAGCTGCAATTGGCATAATCGCCACTGGCCGATACCGGCGTATTCAAAGCCGGGATCAGGCGGAAAACCAGGGAGTCGCCATCGGCATCTACTGCGGCCAGGTTAAAGGTAGTAGGCTGATGGACACAAAAGAAGGGTGTGGGGTTCGACATAAAAGCAGCCGAATTGTTCTTGCCTGTAGTATCGTAAGGCGGGTAAACGGAGATAACGGGCAAGGTATTATTCAAGGTAGCATAAATACACATGGTACCGGGGGAAACCAGGTTGTTGATAAGACCGCTGCGGCCCGCGCTGTTGGAAGTATGTTGCCCTTCAAAATTGAAACGCCAGTTGGAAGAGGTATCGGGCAACGTAACCAGGCCTTCAAAGGTAAACTTCATCACTCCCGGGTAATCTCCCTTCGGCACCGAGCATTTGGTATTATTAGCTTCATCGGGACAAACCGGTGTGATCTCGGTCTGGTAGCCGGTAGCAACGGGATCAAGGTAGATCCCGCCCTGTGGAGCTGCTCCCAGGGGCTGTAATACCCCGTCTTTATAGATCTTTATTTGTACCCTCGCATCGGCAGGCGGCACCAGCGTATTGTACGATCCTTGCGAGGTCTCGCCGCAGTCGGCAAAAAACACGAAAGTCAGCTTATAGGTTTGCGCATTACCGTTAGCCGATACAAATTGGTAACGCAGCTCCGAACCCAGGATATGGTTGGCAAAGGCGGGTAATGCAAGCCCCCAGAAAACAGTGATATAAAAAAGAAAAAGTAGGACGTGTTTTTTCATAAAATAGATTTGCCCCGGTCAAAGGCACAAAAGACTGGTTTTGCATCCGGAAAGTCCAGGGACATCGCCAGGGCTATCTCAGCGATAGGCTAAGTGCCTGGCGGCGCAAAATTACCGTATCTCCCGCACAAAAGGCTTCGATTATTATGCCCGGGAGCACCATAACAGGAATATAATTTACCGGCTATCGATTGAAGGATACTTGTACCACATGGGGAGGCCAGTTATAGTTTTCACTGCCATCTGCAGGTCAACGATACATAAAAAAAGAAGGGTTTCTCCACGGAGAAACCCTTCTTTGAACCTATTTTATACAATCTATTTTTAACGGATCAGCGATACTGATTCCTTCTTCTCATAGAGTTTTCCATCGGCGCAGGTGTACTTGATAAAGTACATGTACACGTCCGAACCGGCTTCTTTACCATCATCATACATACCGCTCCATCCTTTTTTCAGATTGGTATTATTATAAACCAATTTACCGTAGCGGTCAAACACTTTCATTTCCAACAGGATCTGTCCTGGTTGCAATTGTGGGTTAAAGTAGTCGTTCAGACCATCTCCGTTTGGAGAAAACGCATTCGGAATAAACACTTCGCAGCAAGGCTTGGTTTTAACCAGGATACTGTCGCTGTCATAGCATCCATATTGATTGTAGACAGTAAGTGTTACCAATGTTGGTTCCAGGAACACGCCTTTTACTTTTTCGCTTTCGGCGCCGGTAATAACACGGAATGGTTTTTCAGGCGACCACCTGTAGTCATAAGCAGCACCAGGGACAGCCGCTAATTCCAATGTATCATAAGCGCACAGCACATCTACTCCTTCAGGCAACACTATAGGCTTTATAGCTGCTTCCGGATTGGGGTTAACTTTAAGTGTAAAGACATCCGATTCTTTCGTACAGCCTTTATTGCTGGTACCAATCGCTTTGTATTTACCCGCTTGTGTAACACTTAACTGGGACGAGGTTTCGCCGGGAAGGGCAATGTTATCTTTATACCATTGATAAGTTGCGGTGCTTTGCGGCGAAGCCAGCGCCAGGATAGTAGAAGAGCCTTCGCATATTTCCACATTAGCCGAGCCTTTTATATTCATGGTTGGCAACGGGTTTACAAACAATTGTAACCTCAGGAAGCTGTCGCAGCCCATGTTATTTTTGAGCAGTGTATCGTAGTTACCCGGAGCAAACAAGTCACGGCCAAACCAGTTATAGGTAGTACCGGCACAGATTTCATGTTGGGTGGTATCATAAGAAGAACCATAGTGGATCCATACTGTATCGCGGAAAGTATAGGTCTGTGTACCAAGACAACCATTTTGACCTGTTACGGAAGCAATATAGTAATGGATATTAGCTGTAGGTGTTACGGTTACTGAAGCGCCGGTACCGATAGGCAATGGGTTACCTTGTTCGTACCATACCAGGTCGGCAGAGCTTACACCTGGAATAATGATTTGCGGATTGTAAGGGATGCTATCGATAATGTAGGTAGAGCTACCATTGGGTGTAAACCTGCGGGCATCGTTGGTTGCAGTCCAGGGAGAGTTGGGCAAGTTACGGCCGGGAACCAGTGACTGTGCAGTACCACCAAGTCCTCTGAGACCTTCAACTGCAGTACCGCCATTCCAGCCTGGGCAGCTTGGTTTATCGCCGATGTGGATTTCGACAACATTGGAAGTTTCATACAAAATGAGCTCGGTAGTTACCAGTAAAGCAGTACAGCTGAACAAAGGCATTTTACAGATTTCGATAACGAACCGGCGGTTAGGCGCTTGTCCGAAAGTCTGATAGGTTACATTACCAGAACCGGGAGCAGGCAACAGATCCTGGAATGGGAACATGATAGCATTGTTCAGGTCGTTGGCAGCTATTGCGCCGGTGTACACCCAGTTACTATAGCCGGTTTTACCCAGGTCGAAAGTAATAAACCCGTTGGAGGAATACCGGCATTGAGTGTATGTATTTCCGTAGTAAACAAAAGGGAAGCCAATATCGATAATCTGGCCACCAAATACGTCATCTGAGTTGGCACCGGGGGCCTGTATAGAAAACGAACCATTCAAAGTAATGGTTTGATTGGGGCAAATAGTAGTATCTTTAGGAGAGAGGGTAATCACTCCTGAATTTTGCGCCTTTACGCTGATGCTGCAAAACACCAAACAGGCAAGAGCAAAAAGTAAGGATAAACGTTTCATACTGTACAATTAAAAAAAGGGGGATGAGCGATGAAGTTAACAAAAATTAATAGAAAAACAACCTTGTCCAAGATACTAAAATAAGACCCTGAACAAAATCAAGGGGTTGGGTAAGAAAGAAAATATTTTTTCTTTTATACTTCGTTCCTTTTTCTTCTTTTCAACGGCTCGGAGCCTGGCTTACAGTCTAATAAGCTTTGGCAAACAACACGCGTTCCTTCGAAGGCTTCCCGGTAAGGATGCATTGTCCCGCCTCCTGCTCATTATTCAATGGTATACAACGTATCGTAGCTTTTGTTTTAGTCTTGATCAGCTCTTCGGTTTCAGGTGTACCATCCCAATGCGCTGCGATAAAGCCACCTTTTGTTTCCAGGGTCGATACAAACTCATCCCAGGTATTTACGGCTGTAATATGGCTATCCCGGAAATTTTTCGCCTTTTCGTACATAGCAGATTGTATTTCCTGCAACAGAGCATCTACATAACCGGTAATGCCGTCAAGGCTTACAGTGTTCTTCTCCTTGGTATCCCTGCGGGCCACTTCGGCCTGGTTATTTTCAATATCCCTTAATCCTAAAGCAATACGTACCGGTACTCCCTGCAGCTCGTACTGGGCAAATTTCCAGCCTGGACGGGTACTGTCATCCTGGTCGTACTTAACCGATATACCTTTGGCTTTCAGCTCTTTAACAATGCTTGAAGCACGTTCGTCGATGGTAGGTTTCGACTCGGCGCCCTTGTAGATCGGTACAATCACCACCTGCAAAGGAGCGATCTTCGGAGGCAATATCAGCCCGCTATCGTCGCTATGCGCCATCACCAGGGCCCCGATGAGACGGGTGCTTACCCCCCAGCTCGTAGCCCATACATAATCCAGCTTATTGTCTTTATCGGCAAACTTCACGTCAAAAGCCTTGGCAAAATTCTGCCCCAGGAAGTGCGAAGTGCCCGCCTGCAAGGCCTTACCATCCTGCATCAGGGCTTCGATACAGTAAGTATCCTCAGCGCCGGCAAAGCGCTCATTGGCCGATTTAACCCCTTTAATCACCGGCATGGCCATATACTCTTCTGCAAAAGTGGCGTACACTTCCAGCATTTTTGTTGTTTCTTCAAGCGCTTCTTCTTTGGAGGCATGCGCCGTATGCCCTTCCTGCCACAGGAACTCGGCCGTACGCAGGAACAAACGGGTACGCATTTCCCAACGCACCACGTTGGCCCATTGATTGATGAGGATAGGCAGGTCGCGGTATGATTGTATCCAGCCTTTATAGGTGTTCCAGATAATGGCTTCGGATGTAGGCCGTACAACCAGCTCCTCTTCCAGCTTGGCTTCGGGATCTACGATGAGCTTCCCTTTGTTTTCCGGATCCGTTTTGAGCCTGTAGTGGGTCACTACAGCACATTCCTTGGCAAAACCTTCCGCATTTTTTTCCTCTGCCTCAAACAGGCTCTTGGGAACGAATAAAGGGAAATAAGCATTCTGATGACCCGTTTCCTTGAACATCCGGTCCAGTACGTCGCGCATATTTTCCCACAAAGCAAAACCGTAAGGCTTAATGACCATACATCCCCTTACTGCGGAATAATCGGCCAGTTCCCCTTTTAAAATCAGATCGTTATACCACTGGGAATAATCCTGTTCCCGGCTTGTAATTTCTTTGCTCATGCAATTAAACCTTATTGATTAGTTAATGTCTATATACTTATATAAGAAGTGAGATTCCGAATTGCCGCAAATGTAGTATTTTTGAGTGCAAAGACGCTATAAGACCGGACATTCTGTCTGTTTTTTATAAAAACAATATTAAGAACTTCAAAATATGCTCGAAATGAAACGGTTATTTTATGCCGGCCTTGTAATGGCGCTGTTTTCAGGCACTGCCGCATTTGCCCAAAACAATGGCGGCTATGTGGATGATGTCTATTACAACGGATCCCAGGCACAGCAAGACGCAAAGGCTGATGCGAAGAAGCAGAAGAAACAGCAAACCCAACAGCAGCAGGGCGATGCCGATTACTATAACAGCTCAACCGGCAGCAACGATGGTTACAATACCAACGGCAATGCACAGGTCTATAATAATTCCTACGGCAACGAGGACGATACTTACATCGACTACGACGACGATTCCTATACTTCCCGGATACGCCGTTTCTACTACCCTATGGCCAGCGTTGGCTATTGGGGTAGCGTGTATAGTCCTTTCTGGTACGACCCCTTCTACAGTAATCCCTACTATGGCTGGGGTGGCTGGTACACTCCCGGTTTCAGCATAGGATTCGGCTGGGGCGGTGGTCCTTACTGGAACAATTGCTGGGGTATGAATACCTGGTATGGTTACGGTGGCTTCTCTTCCTGGTACGCTCCCTTCTGGGGCGGTGGTTTCTATGGCGGATGGGGTGGCTATGGCGGCGGCTACTGGAACGGCTATTATGCCGGACTGTATGACGGCGGCAGGTACAACGGCCGCTATGGCAGAGGTACCGTAAACTACGGCCCCCGTGGTTCGGGTGCAGGCATGATGTCTTCCGGCGCTTATGGCAGAAGTAACGGTATGCGTGCAGTCAACGGCGGCAACATGGTAGCGCCTATGAACGGCCGCAATGGCGGCAGGACACTGAACGCCAACAGTGCCAACATGAACAACGTACGCGGCAACGGCAATACCATGCAGGTTGACGGCCAACGTTCAGCAGGCAACCGTGGTATAACTCCGGGCAGGAGCAATGATGCGATAAGGTTTAATAACAACGACCGTACTATGGAAGTAAACCAATCGGCAGGCGGATCCAGGCAGCAGCAAATGCAGGAAGCACCTTCCCGTCGCGGCGGCTTCTTTGGCAACGTGTTCCGCGGTAATTCCGAAAACATGGAACGCAGCAACAATGTGAACATGGAGCGCGCGCAACCATCACGCAGCTTCAACAATGGCAATATGGAACGCAGTCAGCCTTCCCGCAGTTTCAGCAATCCTACACCTTCCCGTAGCTTCAGCGCCCCCAGTGGCGGTGGCCGTAGCAGTGGTTTCGGCGGCGGTGGTGGCGGAGGAGCCAGGATGGGCGGCGGCCGCAGATAAAAGCACACAACATTTTTCAAAAATACCACGCCGCAAGCGTGGTATTTTTTTTACCATCGGCCCCAAAAGGACATACCAGAAGTAACGATAAGACAATCAAGGCCTTCAGAAAAATTTCAATGTTTATCCACAGAAGTGTGGATATAAAAACCCGGGATTCCTTCCTGGCGGCGGTATCTTCGTTAGGTCTTCACAACTGAATCATCGCTGTTAAAAATAGTTCCCCATGAGCAAAAACAAAACAAATCAAAAAGGTAGTGGTTTAGCCTTCGAACGCCAGTACACCCGCGAAGGCGTTCCCGTTTTTGACCTTTTCGAATACGACTACCGTACCTCGGTGATCCGGAACCCTAACGGAGAAAAAGTATTTGAAATGACGGATGTGGAAGTCCCCCGTCATTGGTCTCAGATCGCTACCGATATCCTGGCGCAAAAATATTTCAGGAAAGCAGGCGTACCCCAGGCCGATGGCAGCCTGGGCAGAGAAAGCTCCATTAAGCAGGTAGCGCACCGCCTTGCCGATTGCTGGCGGAGCTGGGGCCAAAAATATGGTTACTTTGCTTCGGAGCAGGACGCAGCCATTTTCTACGATGAGCTGGTATACAGTATTCTCCAGCAAAGCTGTGCCCCCAATTCTCCCCAATGGTTCAACACCGGCCTGTACAACAGCTATGGTATCGATGGCAAGGCACAAGGCCATTTTTTCGTAGACCCGCTTACCGGCAAGCTGGAACGTTCGACCAATGCTTATGAACGCCCTCAGCCACATGCCTGCTTCATCCTGAGCGTAGAAGATGACCTGGTAAATGCAGGTGGTATCATGGACCTGTGGACACGCGAAGCCCGTATCTTTAAATACGGCAGCGGCGTAGGCACCAATTATTCCAATATTCGTGCCGAAGGGGAAAAGCTGAGTGGCGGCGGTACTTCCAGCGGTTTGATGAGTTTTCTCAAAATAGGCGACCGTGCCGCAGGAGCCATCAAAAGCGGCGGTACTACCCGCAGGGCCGCCAAAATGGTTTGCCTCGACCTCGATCATCCCGAGGTGATCGACTTCATAGACTGGAAAGTAGAAGAGGAGAAGAAAGTAGCTGCCCTGATCGCTGCAGGCTATGCTTCGGATTATGAAGGAGAGGCCTACAAAACGGTTTCGGGACAGAATTCCAATAATTCCGTAAGAGTGCCCAATGCTTTCTTCCACCGCCTTATCAATAATGAAGACTGGGCGCTGACGGCCCGTACGGACGGCCGTGTAATGCGTACCATCCCCGCTAAGGAAATGTGGGAGAAGATCGCTTATGCCGCCTGGCGCTGCGCCGATCCCGGCACCCAATACAATACCATCATCAACGAATGGCATACCTGCCCCGAAGGCGGCCCTATACGTGCTTCCAATCCCTGCAGCGAGTACATGTTCCTCGACAATACCGCCTGCAACCTCGCCTCGCTCAACCTGCGCCGCTTCTTCGACGAAGAGCAGAGCATTTTTGACGTGCAGGGCTTCGAGTATATGGTGCGGCTGTGGACAGTAGTGCTGGAGATATCGGTGCTGATGGCGCAATTCCCATCTCCCGAAGTAGCGCAGCTCAGCTACGATTACCGTACGCTGGGACTGGGCTATGCCAACCTGGGCTCGATGCTGATGGTAAGCGGCATTGCTTACGACAGCGAAGAAGCAAGGGCGGTTGCCGGTGCGATTACCGCCATCATGAATGGGGTGGCCTACAAAACCTCCGCCGAGATGGCACAGCACCTGGGTGCATTTTCCCGGTACGAAGAAAACAAAAAACATATGCTGCGCGTAATGCGCAACCATCGCGCTGCCGCTTATGATGCTTCCGATGCCTATGAAGGCCTGGAAATAAAACCAATGGGCATCAATGCCCGTTATTGTCCCGACTACCTGCTTACTGCTGCTACCAAAGCCTGGGACGAGGCCGTACAGATGGGAGAACAACATGGCTACCGCAATGCCCAGGCTACGGTTATTGCTCCTACAGGCACCATTGGCCTGGTAATGGATTGCGATACTACCGGCGTAGAGCCCGACTTTGCTTTGGTGAAATTCAAAAAACTTTCGGGCGGCGGGTATTTCAAGATCATCAACCAATCTATTCCCACTGCGTTAAAAAAGCTGGGCTACAAACCCGAAGAGGCCGACGCTATCGTGAAGTATGCCAAAGGCCACGGGACCTTTGCCGGCGCACCGTTTATCAATCACCAATCTTTAAGTGAGAAGGGCTTTATCGCCGATGAGCTCAAGAAGCTGGACACTGCGGTAGAAAGCGCTTTCGAGATCGGCTTCGTATTCAATGCCTATACCCTGGGCGAAGAATGCCTGCAGCGCCTGGGCTTTAAACCCGAACAATACTTCGATTACAACTTCAACCTGCTGGAAGCCCTGGGCTTTACCGACCAGGAAATAGATGCAGCCAACGATTATGTATGCGGCACCATGATGATCGAAGGAGCGCCTCATCTTAAAGAAGAGCACCTGCCGGTATTTGACTGCGCCAATAAATGCGGTAAAAAAGGAGAACGTTATATCCACGCCCACGGCCATATCCGGATGATGGCGGCTACACAGCCTTTCATCAGCGGCGCTATTTCCAAAACCATCAACCTGCCCAACGAAGCTTCCGTAGAAGAGATCAAGGACTGCTATTTCCTGAGCTGGGAACTGGGCATTAAAGCTTGCGCCCTATATCGTGATGGTTCCAAGCTCAGCCAGCCGTTGAGCAACAAAAGCGACAAAAAGAAGAAGGACGAAAGCACGGAAGCGGTTACGGCCACACAGGAAAGCAATATTGTGGACATGAGTAAGCTCACAGTGGAAGAGCTATTGGAAGAGGTAAATAAAAGGGTGCAAGCCAGCCCCGATACACAATTGAAGCGTCAGCTCTCCCGCATCGTGGAACGTAAGACTTTGCCCGCCAAACGCCGCGGTTATACCTACAAGGCCAAAGTAGGCGGGCAGCCTTTGTTCCTGCGCACCGGCGAATATGGCGATGGCACCCTGGGCGAGATCTTTATCGATATGGCCAAAGAAGGGGCCACGATGAGGAGCCTGCTGAACAGCTTTGCCATAGCGGTTTCTGTGGGCATGCAGTATGGCGTGCCGCTTGAAGAATATGTAGATAAATTTATCTTTACCCGCTTCGAGCCAAGTGGTATCGTAGAGCATCCGAATATCAAGACCGCCACCTCCGTACTGGACTTTGTATTCCGCGCACTGGCTTACGAATACCTGGACCGCGACGACCTGGTACATGTGGTGGATGAGGAAAAGCTGCCCCACCAAAGCGACAATGATGCCCAACAGCAATTATCACAGGTACGGATCACTGCGCCACAACCTTCGCTGGTACCGCAAAAACAAAAGTCCATAGTACCGAAACCTGTGGCTACCGAAGCCGAAACCAAGAAGCTGATGGGTACCAGCGCTGACGCACCGGCCTGCAGCAATTGCGGCAATATCACCTTACGTAACGGCACTTGCTATATGTGCCCTAATTGCGGCACCACTACAGGTTGCAGCTAAAAGATACGTTTAGTTTGGTTGTTTTAAAATTAGATAAAGGCGCTCTTTCCAGGGCGCCTTTCCGTTATAGCTACAACTAAAGTGTGTTACTTATTACCTCCTGCCTTGCTTAGTTTGCTATTCTTATAGCCATACAGGAAATAGACAACAAGCCCGAGGATCAGCCAGCCGATAAACCAGACCCAGTTGCTCCTGCTCATGCCAGTTAAGAGATAAGAACAGGTAATGACACCCATAAGCGGGATCAGGGAATATTTACGGATGATGGTAAGCAGGGAGAGCACAATAGCAAAGACCCAGAAAATGATCAGGGATACCTGCGGCGTGGCAATATCCCAGAAGCTGAGCTTACCGGCCGTATAGTCGGCATTGGCCGAATAGTCGAAGTTGAACAGATCGATAAAATAAGTGCGGGACAACAAGCAGGCTGTAACGATAGCAGCGGCCACGATTACCGGGAAAATAACCTGGCCATTGATATAAGGCAGTTGAAAACGGCCCTCTACTTTTTCCTTCCGGGGTATAAGCAATACGCCACCGCATACCAGCACGAAGGCAAACAAAGTAGCGATACTGGTAAAGTCAAGTACAAAGGTTTTATCGGTAAAAATAATCGGTATACCCACCACCAGGCCGGTAACGATCGTCGAAAAGGAAGGCGTTTTAAATTTAGGATGAATACGCTGAAACACTTGCGGCAAAAGGCCATCCCGGCTCATGCTCATCCAGATGCGTGGCTGCCCCATCTGGAAAACCAGCAATACGCTTGTCATGGCAACAACGGCAGTAATCGCTACGAAAAATTGCATCCAGCCCACATTCAGGTTGGCCGGTTCAAAGATAAAAGCCAATGGATCGCCCACCCCGTCGAAGTTGCGGTAATTCACAGCTCCGGTAAGCACAAGGGTAAGCAGGATATAAATGATAGTGCAGATTACCAGCGACAACAACATACCCCTGGGCAGGTCCCGTTGCGGGTTCTTACTTTCTTCCGCCAGCACGCTTACGGCATCGAAACCGATATAGGCAAAAAACACACCGCTTACCGCCATCATGACCGCGCCAAAACCATTGGGCATAAAAGAACGGTTGCCGGAATCGCCGGGGGGCGTCCAGTTGTGCGTAAGATCATTAGAGAAAACAAGATATCCCCCTACCACAATGATCAGCAAAACCACCGCCAGTTTCAGCACCACCATCAGGTTGCTGAAATTCCGGCTTTCCTTAACGCCTATAAATACCAGGTAAGTAATAAGCACATTGATAATAAGCGCGGGCACATCCAGTATGATCCTTAACCCGCCCACAACAGGAGCAGTTCTCCAGGCTTCCAGTATCTCCTGGTTAGTGCTGCCTCCGTTTACGGCATGCTTAGCCTCCATATAGCTGGTGCTCAGGTAAGCCGGTATATGGATATGCATTTTGCCCAGCAGGGAAGTAAAGTAATCGCTCCAACTATATGCCACGTATATATTGCCGATAGAATACTCCATGATCAGCGCCCAGCCTATCATCCAGGCAAAGAGCTCGCCAAAGCTCGCATAAGAATAAGTATAGGCGCTGCCTGCTACCGGGATACGGCTGGCAAATTCCGAATAACAAAACGCAGTAAAGGCGCAGGCTATCGCCGTGATCACGAACAACACCACGACTCCGGGACCACCATGAAAGATAGCGCCGCCCAGGCTGCTGAAGCTTCCGGCCCCCAGGATAGCCGCAATACCGAAGAAGGTAAGGTCCTTTACGGTAAGCACCCTTTTTAGCCCCGCGCCATGTCCTTCGGTATCGCCCAGGCCCGTTTCGGCATCTTTTAATATGGTCGAGATAGATTTTTTCCGGAATAGGGAACTGCTCATGTAACGATAAATTAGAGACTAAAAATAGAAAAAGAAGTTTCAATTATGCACAATTGAAACTTCTTTTCGAAGCAGACAAACAAGGCTGCCATTAATATTTGCGGTTATGAAGCACCAATGTACCCGCCATCTTATCATGCAGGGTTTGGTTTTTATCATCCCAGAGCATCATCAGATAACCGATGAACAGGATAAAGGTCGAAATTATTTTACCGAAGTGGCGGCCGGTAGCCCTTCCAAAGGATATCCTGTTGCCTCCAAGATCGCTCACCTTAATGCCCATGGCTCTCTTGCCGATAGTAGCTTGTGTAGCAGCACTTTCCTGTAAAGCATAGTAGAGCCAACCTACTACCAACTGTGTAAGCGAGCTGACAGGGTTAAAAGGAGTACCCATAAATTTCCCGTAATAGGAACCGCCGCCAAAAAGAAAGGAGATAAAGAAATTAAGGACCATCAGGATAAGGCCGTCAATAAAAGCGGCCCCAAACCGCTCCCAGAAAGTAGCATAAGTCACCGTTTTTTCCGGAAAGATACCGGTGTAGTCTTCTTGCATAAAGCCATTTTGCCTGCAAATATACTGTAGCAGTACCTAATACAAGTGACCTTTTAGCCGGGCGGCCATTACTTCTTCTGTATTTTAATCGTACATCCCGAACCATCATGCTCCAGCAAATCGACGATATAAATACCCTGGGCATAATGACCCATGTCCACCTTTAAGCTGGTGCCGTTTACCACGGTCCGGTACAGTTCTCTTCCCCTGGCATCATATATCTTGATCGCATGGATGCGTTTATTGTTTACCGTAATGTTCAATACCTGTTCTACAGGATTTGGATACAATAAGGCGCAATCGACAAACAGCTCTAGGTACACCGTAGCTTCGTTGGTTACCCGGCCATCCACATCTTTAATCTGGTATGTGAATTTGTCCTGGCCTATAGTAGTAGCAGAAGGCTTGTAAACAATGAGGCCCTGTTCATGCGAAACCAATGTTCCGATAGCAGGCTGTGTAAGGATGGTAAAACTGTTCTTGTCGAAAGGAGCGCAAAGTGGTTCATCGTTGGCCAGCACATCAAAACTTACCGGTTTGCCTAAGGGCACCACAATATGATCATCATTCGCTTTCGGGGCGGTAATAAAGACCCTTATGTCTCCCGATTGATCGACACAGGCAGCGCCGCCGCTGAAAGCCCGCAGGTAGAACAGTCCGCCGTTCAGGTACACCAGGGTATCTTTATTGGCGCCCGGAATGGCTACCTCGTTATGATACCATTGCAGGCTATCGGCATCAATAACCTTGGCAGTCATCGTCACCGTATCACCCGTGCACATCGTCACCTCCTGGTCGGGGGTGCTTTGCGCAACGCAGTATTGGCTGCAAGCCAGCAACAAGCATAATAGTAGCGATCGGACCATAAAGCGTCAGGGTTATCATTAATCCGCCCGGAAGGATAAAGGCTACCCTTCCGGACGGGGTTGTTGCTATGACAAATAGATTACTGGAAGGTAGTTTGTACGTTCACGTTCTGGATGGAAGGCTGTGGTGTAACGTGCACGGCAGCATTCTTGGTAACATTACAACTTCCCGTAGCCGAAGCACCCGCTCCCAGAGTATAAGAACCGAGGTTGTAACTCACGGTATTGGAATAAGGATAGGTACCTACACCTGCAGTGATCAATGCAGAACCCGGTATGGTATAAGTCTGACCTACAGGCGTACCTCCAGGAGTACCGGCAGGGCTTGGCGCCGTATTGGTCCAGGCGTAATTCAGCACTACATAAGCAGGCGCTGTTGATAAGTTAGGCGCTACAGTAGTACCATTGGCAGTTACATTGCTGGTCAGCACTACATTGGTGGGGATACTACCTACGCAATAGAAAGCAGCGCCTGTATCGATTGCTACACTAAAGGCAGGAAGGGCATACACTACTTTATAAAAGGTATCGGACGAACAGGTAGCGCCGCCGATAGAATCGACAACAAGTTTATAGACCAGCTTCACAGGGGTAGCACCGGACACATTGGTCAGACCCGAAGCCGTACCGGCTATGGTATAGCTACTAGTAGTATCCAACAGGGTATTGGTTTCGTTGAGCCATTTGAACTTATAGCCGGTGGCATTCTGGGCGGTTAGTTTGACCGCTGTACCGCTACATACATACGAAGTGTCGTGCGTGGCAGCACTGAGGCTAAAAGCGCCTGCCAGGAAGATCAGGGCCAGGATAATCGGTTTGAGGATGTTTTTGGTCATAACGTTTGTTTTTTTGTGTGTGTTGGAAAAAGATTAATGGTTTTGGTTGGTAATATTTTCAGGTATGGCAAATAAGCTTATTGAAAACTGGTGGCGGGCGGCGGCGGATGTGGTGTGGCCTGCACTACCAGGGAAAATGGGTAACTGCGCAGGCAACCATTGGTAGCAGTAACGGTCAAAGTTCCCGCCCAGGCCTGCGCCGCCGCACTCACCGGCACGGCTATACCGATAGGACTGACGGGCAAAGTAGTATTAGGCACATTCACAAAACCCGCCGAGACCGCCGGCGTACCCCAGGCAATGCTATAGGTACTGGGACTGTTGAGGGGATTGCTGTAGCTAAGCTGGACCGTCGCGAATTTCTGACAGACATAAAAGGGGCTGGTAAAAGTAATGGCCGGCAAGGGCCTGACCAGCACCCGCACCGGAACCCTTTCCGAGCTGGCCACACAGCCTGTCTGGCCCCTCGCCACCCAGAACACAGTGTCTACAGTCACATTGGGTACAATAAAAGAATCACTGGTAGCCAGGATACTGGTATTGGCTGCCAGGGCCGAGGAATACCACCTCAATTCCCTGCCGGAGCCGGGAGCATCGGCTTTTAATACCGCCGCGCTACCACTGCAGACATAAACAGTATCCTTTATCGGAGCGGTAAAGGTGGGTTTGGGTGCCGTTACCGTAATCTCGTTGAGCAAGAGCCGGTTCAGGAGGCTTACACCGGAGGACATCGAAACCGCAATGCGGTCGAAAGGCCCCGAGGGCGTAATGGAAACAGAATACGGATTACCATTAGCCAGCAATCCTAGCAGATCCAGGGACAAAGCACTGCTTAAAGCAATAGGACTGCCTACCTGTGTGGACCCGTTATAGGCCGTGACGGTGATCGAGCTAAACAAACCCAGGGATAATACTGCGGGGGGTACGGACATCGTGATCGTTGCCGCATCGCCGCTGGCGGAGAGTCCCTGGTAGTAAATAGTCTGGGTCAAGCTACCACCTAAGCTTAAGGTAAAATTAAAGTCGGATGCCGTCGCTACATTGCCGTCTATGGCATAATTCGGATTGTTTATGGTAGCTAAGGTAACACCGGTCAATGTAGTGGTGGTGGCTATAGGAAGGTGGCAGCCTGTTCCCGCTGGTACATAAAAGGCGTAGAAGACATCGGCGGTGTTGGTGCCCAGAGCTATCGGGGAAGATAGGGTAAGCCTTACCGCATTGAAAGCAGCCGTAGCGGTTACGGCAAGATACTTGGTACCATCCGGTGCCGTCAGGTCCTGGCTTAAAGTAGTTACCGTAGTACCTACGGTAGATGGAGCAGCACTGCCGCTGTATGCCTGTAGCGCAATACCGCCGCCCAATAAAGCACCGGTACTTTTGTATTTAATATAGACGGTAGTATTAGCCGGCAACGCTCCGCTGCTAAAGATCATTTGCAGGTAAGCAGTACCGGAACCCAGGGTACTGCCTGCTATTAAATGGCAGGAATCCGTTAGTGGATTAGTAACCGCATTAGCCGGCGCCGTAACCGATACCGTTACCCCCAGACCGGAAACCGTAGTATTGTTGATTTGCCCATCTGCATAAACACTCTGCCCCCTTGCCTCGCCTGCCAGCAGCATCAGTACCCATAATAAGACCGGAACAACATAAAATGCTGCCCTTACGTTCTTTTTACGGGTAAAAATGTATAGTTTGTTCATGCTTTTGGCTCAAAACCTCGATTTTTACATTAAATTTGTTAAAGAAATCATTACACAATTTAACATTACGATACATCAGTAGTAATAATTATGATTTATTGCAAAATTTAAATTCTATAAATAATTTAAAAACAAATACTTGTAAAAAATCAATATTTTCTCTTACAAAAATAGCCGCAGGTGCTCATATGAAAAATCATTGCAACTACCTTTGTGCATGAACAACGGATTTTTGTCCCTCAATGACAAAAACCGGATTTTGAACTAACCCGTACAGCCCTTAAACCTTCAACGTGCTTCGCGTACTATCCCTATTCATATTAACCCTGTTCGGCCTGTCGGCGGCGAAGGCACAGGACGCCTTTCTTTCCGACTATGGCCGGGAACAACGAAAGAGCATCCCCCCGGAACAACAGGATTCTTTTTTTCTTGTACAAGGCAAGTATTACTATGCATTCTATACCCGGGAAAGCTACAGGAAGGCCATGGAATGCTACCTGGAAGCTCTTCGCCTGGCTATTCAGTACAAACATCAAAACAATATTATCAAATGCTATTTCGGCATAGGCTCGATATACGATGCCAACAACAACCTGCCCCAGGCGGTACGGTATTACCAAATGCATTATGAAGGCGTACTCAAAACCCGCCCCTTCGATCCCGCCAATATCCTGAGGGCAACTTATAATATCGCCGCTACCTATGCCAAGGCAAAGGATACCCTGAATGCCTACCACTACGCCCTCAAAATGGGACAGATGCTGGGCTGGATCAAAAACCCCGATCAACTGGATGCTTACCGGCTACTGATCGCGCATACCTTTTCAAGCATCGGGAAAGATGATGAGTTCCGGCAATATTTTAAGCCTTTAGCCCAGCGCAGCAATTACAGGGACGGGGAACTGGCCTATGGCAGACTATTTGCCGAATCCAAAAGCAAATATGCCTTACTCAGCGGCCAGAAGGATGATGTGATCCCTCCCCTGCTGCAGGAGCTGGCCCATACCAAAGACTCTATCCCCATACTGAACCTGCTGCACAAATCCTATGCCCAACTGGGCCGTTACAAAGAGGCATACGATTGCGAACTGTTGCTGGTAGCTGCCGATATGCGCAGTATGGATAAAACAACCTACGGCGATATCAACTACCGGCTCCTGGAAGCCGACAACCTGCTGAAACAACGGGAAAATACTGAGCTGCAGCTCAACGAGCAGGCATTGCACCTCAAATCATCGCTGCTCTACCTGCTTGCAATACTACTGCTTATCGGCCTGGTGATCACCTTGTTCTTTTATAGGAGGTTCCGGCTGCGCAATAGATTTGCTGCGGCACAAAGCAAATTGGCACAGGAACATGATGCCACCAATACCTTACTGATGAAAGAGATCCACCACCGGGTAAAAAACAACCTGCAGATCATCAGCAGTATGGTAGAGATCCAGTTGAACAAACCCGAAAACGACCTCTATTCTTCCATAAGAGAGATACAATCCAAAATGCGCACCATGGCCATTGCCCACCAGATGATGTACGAAGGCAACGAAATGAAACACGTGGATATGCAGGCCTACTTTGAGAAAATGGTAGCTATGACCCTGGAACTGCTCGTGGTAAACGGCAACCCTGTGCAGCAACGGATCAGGATGCATGGCAATAAGCTGGACCTGGAACAATTGATCACCCTGGCCCTCGCTGTGAACGAAATGCTGATCAATAGTGTTAAACATGTACTGCCTTGCGTGACCGATTGCTATATCGATATGGAATGCAGGCTCATCGACGGGGAGTTTCATTTTACCTATAGTGATAACGGCCCCGACTTGCCCGAAAGCAATAGCAATATTGAAACCATTACCGGTACCGGCATCAGGCTGATCCACAAGCTGGCAAAGCAGCTCGATGCCAAAATAAAGGTAGATAAGGATGGTATGGGAAAGATAGCATACCTGATTATTTTCAGCAAAACAACCAAAAGAGGCTTATGACATAAGTAAAAGAACAACAATACCAAACACCAAACCAACCAATCTCAACCAACTAAACAACGCCACGATGAAAATCCTTATTCTGGAGGATGAGGCTATTATTGCCGAAAGTCTTTACCAGTTGCTGCACCTGCTCGAGTATGCACCTTACGAGCCGGTCGACAACCCCGATGATGCTATTGCCCTTATCCGCAACTGTCCGCCCGACCTTATCATTCTTGACCTTAACCTGAAGAACAACCGCTCCGGCCTTGAAGTAGCTGCCTACCTGTACAATCAGAAGCAATCGATTCCCTTTATCGTGCTCACGGCGCATAGCGACGCCGCTACCATTGCTTCCGTAAAAAGGTATCACCCCGCCGCCTACCTGGTCAAACCTTTTATGCGGGAATCCCTGTTTGCCGCCATCGAGCTGGCCATACCCGAACAGGGTGAAGAACCGGTTACCGACCAGGAGCTGTTTCTGAAGACAGGCACCAAATATGAAAAACTGGACCTGAAGGAACTGGTTTATGTAAAGGCCAATGGCAAATACACCGAACTGCATTTTACTTTCGGGAAAAGGCTGATCCGTATGCCGCTTTCCTCCTTTATCCAGGACAGTCAGAATGTTACTTTTCTCCGGGTACACAAAACCTATGCCGTCAACCCGGATTTTATCACTTCTTATACGGCCGACGAACTCTCGCTGGCCCACAATAAAATACCTATAGGCAGGTTTTTCATGCCAGGGGTAAACAATTACCTGCGTACCCATTCCTTCCTTAGAAAGAAATAAACGGTTGCCGGCCGGAGGGATTGCAAATAATAGAATAGGTTTATCTTTGCGCTCCTTACAATACAGAACTTATGCAACTACCCGGGCACTTTACGATAGCAGCTCTCGAACAATTAATAAAAGAAAAAATTACCCTGTCGGATAAAGACATCGAACAGGTAAAGGCCAACAGGAATTACCTGGATAATAAAATTGCCGGTGGCGGTACCTACTATGGTATCAACACCGGCTTTGGTTCTTTATGCGACGTACGCATCGACGACGATCAACTGAAAGCCTTGCAGGAAAACCTCGTTACCTCCCACTCCTGCGGCTTTGGCGACGAAGTGCCCCAGGAGATCGTAAAGCTGATGCTGCTCCTCAAAATACGCGGGCTGGCACAGGGCTTCAGCGGTATTCATGAAGATACCATCCAGCGGCTGGTGTATTTCTATAATGAGGACATATTACCGGTGGTCTACGAACAAGGCTCCCTGGGCGCTTCGGGCGACCTCGCCCCATTGGCGCACCTGAGCCTCCCGCTGCTGGGCAAAGGAACGGTACACTGGAAAGGCCGCAAACTGGATACTCCCGAAGTATTACAACAACAACAAATAGAAGCCTTACACCTGCATGCCAAAGAAGGGCTTGCCTTGCTCAACGGCACCCAGTTTATGAGCAGCTACGCCAGTTGGGCCCTGTTACAGGCAGGCAGGCTGCAACGCTGGGCCGATGTGATCGCGGCGCTTTCCCTCGAGGCTTTCGATGGTAAAGCAGAACCGTTTTCCCATCCCATACACCGGGTACGGCCGCATGCCGGGCAGATAGAAACAGCCGCTGCCATCAGGGAACTGCTGGAAGGCAGCAGCTTACAGCAAAATGTAAAAGTACAGGTACAGGATCCTTATTCTTTCCGTTGCGTACCTCAAGTACACGGCGCTACTAAGGATGTGATCCGTCATATTACCCAGGTGGTGGAAACGGAGATCAATTCCGTTACCGACAACCCGATCGTGTTTGAAGCAGAAGACCTGATCCTGAGCGGTGGTAACTTCCACGGGCAGCCCCTGGCCCTGCACCTGGATTTCTTTGCCATTGCTATGGCCGAGCTGGCCAATATCTCCGAACGCAGGACCTACCTGCTGGTCAGCGGGCAAAGAGGCTTATCGCCTTTCCTGGCCAAGAACGCAGGATTGCACAGTGGCTTTATGATCGCACAATATACGGCTGCCGCTATCGTAAGCCAGAACAAGCAATACTGTACGCCGGCTTCGGTAGATAGTATCGTAAGCAGCAATGGCCAGGAGGACCATGTGAGCATGGGCGCCAACGCCGCTACCAAACTGAAAAAGGTAATCGACAACGTACAAAGGGTTTTGGCCATCGAGCTGCTTTGCGCAGCGCAGGCATTGGATTTCCGCAGGCCGGGCACCAGCTCGCCTAAGCTGGAAAAGCTGTTTGCCGCCTTCCGTAAAGAGGTTACCTTCAACGATGCCGACAGGGTATTGCACGAAGACATGGCGAAGGCCGAACGTTTCCTGAACCAACATCCCGACAGCATACTGAACGCTTAAAGAAGACCATTGTAGCTTATGTCCATCCAGCAGCTTTATACGCTTTACCTGCAACACCCCTCTGTACAAACCGACAGCAGGAAGGTGCAACAGGGAGATCTCTTTTTTGCCCTGAAAGGTGAAAACTTCAATGGCAATGCCTTTGCAGCCCTCGCCCTGGAGCAAGGCGCCGCTTATGCCGTGGTGGATGAAGCAGCCTATGTCCTCGACGATAGCTATGTACTGGTAGAAGATGTATTGACCACTTTGCAGCAATTAGCGCATCACCACCGGTTGCAGCTCGATATACCGGTTATAGGCATTACCGGTTCCAATGGTAAGACCACGACCAAGGAGCTAATGATCGCTGTGCTCTCGGCCCGCTACAAGACTTATGCCACCGAAGGCAACCTCAACAATCATATCGGTGTCCCGCTTACCCTGCTCAAGATAAAGCCCGATGCGGAAATGGCCATCATCGAAATGGGTGCTAACCATATCGGGGAAATAGCTTCTTATTGCCGGATCGCCAACCCAGATCATGGCCTCATTACCAATTGCGGGAAAGCCCACCTCGAAGGCTTTGGCAGTATCGAAGGCGTACGCAAGGCCAAAGGCGAACTGTACGATCATCTCCGGCAGTTCCAGGGCACGGTGTTCCGTAATGCCGACCTGGCCTACCTGCAGGAAATGGCGCACGATATTACGAAGCAATATACCTATGGTACGGCCAACGCCCAGGTGATCGGCAGGGCCATAGGCGATACCCCGTTATTACAAGTTGTCCTCCTTAGCTCGGGCCTGGAAACACAGATACAGACCCAGCTCGTAGGCAATTACAATTTACCCAATGTACTGGCTGCCGTTGCCGTAGGACATTACTTTGGTATCGATATAGAAGTGATCAAAGAAGCGCTGGAACATTACCAGCCGGCCAACAGCAGGTCGCAATGGCTGGAAAAAGGCGACAATAAGATCATCCTCGATGCCTATAACGCCAATCCTTCCAGTATGAAGCTGGCGATCGAGAACCTGGCGGCCTTGCCGGCAACCGACAAATGGCTGCTGCTGGGCGCGATGAAAGAGATGGGCCGGGAATCGGCCGCCGAACACCAGGCACTGGTAACGCTTGCCGAACAACAAGGCTTCCGCAATGTGATCCTTACCGGCAGCGAGTTTGCCGATACCCGGCACGCCTATCTCTGGTTTGCCGATTCGGCGCAGGCCAGGGACTATTTACAACAACACCCTATTCATAATGCCACTGTACTCATCAAGGGCTCGAGAGGCTCTAAGATGGAAGTGGTGCTGGAAGCTTTTTAAATCCTGATTACCGTTTTATCACAACACATCCCATGAAAAAACTATTCTTCTTCCTGCTCTTTAGTTGCAGTACAGCAGTACTGTGGGCACAGCAACAAGTGAACATCGACAAGCGCGTCAGCGTTACTTTTCCCGAAACGGCACAATCGCAATCATCGGAATACGGCGCTATGTGGTTTGGCCCTGTTGTCGGCGATGTGACCAAAGCTATGGCCATGTCGATAGGCATTCCCATGTCCAGCTTTAACCAGGATTCGGCCGCCATTGCAACCTACTACGACGATCCTGAATTTACCAAAGGACTGGTAAGCGGCATGCTGGGCAAGCTGCCGGGTGTAAAGCTGATCAGCCAGAAGAAGACCACGAAACAAGGCAGGAAGGGCTATATTATGGATTTGGAAAAAGAGACCCCTGATGAACAGTTTCCTTACAAAAAACTGTATATCCTGGTCATTTTTGCCGGCGACAATATTTACCTGCAGGCCGTTTACGCCGCTTCAGGCATAGATGCCAGCAGTGCCAAAAATACCTTCTTTGATTCGTTCCGGGTAAAATAGCAACCCACAGCTCCTTACCGCTAAAAAAATTAAAATGAGATCTACGTTATTGCTCCTTACCCTTATTGGCAGCAGCCTGTTCAGCTATGCCCAGAACACCATAAAGCTCGACAACAGGGCCACCGTCGTATTCCCGGGCAAGACCGGGGAGATGCAGGGTGCAACCGGACCCATCACGTACAGCACGCTGGATAAAGACAGTAAAATCACCGGTATGGCTACCGTGATCGATGCTTCACAGTTTGGCGTAGACTCGGCCATGATCGCCGCCAATTACAACAATGCCACCTTTGTCGACCTTATCCTGCAGGGCCTCCTGGGCCAGTATCCCGGCGTGGAAGTGGTTTCCCGTAAGAAAATAGCGAAGGGTAAGCAGATGGGTTATGAGCTGGATCTGCAAAAAGATAAGCCCGACGAAACCGTTCCTTACAAGAACCTGTACGCCCAGATATTCTTTGCCGGCGCCAACGTATATGCCCTCACCGTACTGACCATGGAGGGTGTGGATGCTACTGCCGACAAGGAAAAATTCTTCAACTCCTTAAAGATCGATTAAAGCCAGGGGAGCATCGGTGGCGACCAGGGTCAATTGGGTAATGATCAACGCCGCCAGGGCTACCGCCAGGCCCATCACCAGTTGGTAAGCAGCCATGCGCCCGGCTGGCTTTCCGGTAAGGTTTCCCTTATACCAGCCCAGGCCGTAAAAAAGGAGAAGGATAAAGGGAATAGCCTTATACAGGCTGCCCCAGGCATCGGCAATACCGGCAAATAAAAGCGACACCAGGACACCGCCCAGCAGGAAGCCCGCTGCTGTTTGCCAGCCACTTTTCCTTGCCCTGGAAGAATCATAGCTCTCCCAACCCAATTCATGTTCCTGTATCTCTTTAAGCCATAAAGCCCGTTCACTCTCCATTTGGGCTTTCATATCCTGCGTGAGGCCCGGATCGATACCGATCGCCTGCATCAGCGCTATTTCTTCATCGGCCTCTTCCAACGCCAGTTCGGGATGGCGATGGGATATCTCTTCCTTCTCCCCCAGGAAACGGGCCATACCAAAGGCTATAGCGCCGATAAGAGCTACCCCCGTACCGGCCCAGGCAGTAAGCCATAAGTTTGCCATACAGAATGGCATAGCTATAATACAGGCGGCAAAAGACAAGGACAGGCCATCGGATAGACCCGTAATGAAGTTAATAGCGAAAAGACTTTGCCTGGTCTGTGCTTCCATAACACAAATATAACCCCTGGCATTCTTATTTGTTGCCACCCACAACAAAGGGCGCCGTTACAGCGCCCTTTGTGGATTATCTTTTTGTAAAGGATTATAGTGTAGCCAGGCTTTTTTCAATTATGCCCAGGCATTCGTCGATTTGCTCGCGGGTAATAGTCAACGGCGGGGCAAAACGGATCTTGTCGCCATGGGTAGGCTTGGCCAGCAGGCCATTTTCTTTCAGCGCCAGGCACAGATCCCAAGCCGCTTCCGGGTTATCGTGGCGGATCACGATAGCATTCAGCAATCCTTTACCGCGCACCAGCTCCACACAAGGATGGTTCATCGCCCGCAGCTTGTCGCGGAAATAAGCGCCTTGTACCTCGGCATTCTCGGCCATATGCTCTTCCTTCAATACTTCCAGGGCTACCATCGCTACCTTGCAGGCCAGGGGATTGCCGCCATAGGTAGAGCCATGATCGCCGGGTTTGATAGTCAGCATGATCTCATCGTCGGCCAGCACAGCAGATACAGGTAACGTACCGCCGCTCAGCGCCTTACCCAGGATCAGGATATCGGGACGCACATTTTCATGATCGCAAGCCAGCATCTTACCGGTACGGGCAAGACCGGTCTGTATTTCATCGGCAATGAACAATACATTGGCCGCTTTACACATTTCCATGGCTGTAGCCAGGTAGCCGTCATCGGGTACATATACGCCCGCTTCGCCTTGTATAGGCTCTACCAGGAAACCGGCTACATCCGGGTCCTGCAATGCTTTTTCAAGGGCCTGGGTGTCATTATAAGGAATCACCTCGTAACCCGGCATAAAAGGGCCGAAATGGTTGCGGGCGCTGGGATCGGTGCTGAAAGAGATCACGTTCAGGGTCCTGCCATGGAAATTGCCGGCTACCGTAATGATCTTTGCTTTGTTATCGGCAATGCCCTTTACTTCATAAGCCCAGCGGCGTGCCAGTTTCAGCGCTGTTTCCACTGCTTCTACGCCGGTATTCATCGGCAGCACTTTATCATAGCCGAAATACCGGGTTATATATTCCGCGTATTCCCCCAGCAGGTTGCTGTGGAAGGCACGGGAAGTAAGCGTCAGTTGCTGCGCCTGTTCGGTAAAAGCCTTGATAACCTTAGGATGGCAATGTCCCTGGTTCACAGCCGAGTAGCCGGAAAGGAAATCGTAATACCGTTTGCCTTCGACATCCCACATAAAAACACCGGATCCGCGCTCGATCACCACGGGAAGCGGGTGATAGTTATGCGCGCCGTATTGCTCTTCTTTATCGATCAATGCTTGTGTCAATGGGGCCAGATGAGTCGTTTCTTGCATAGCTGCAAAGATAATCATTTTTTACAGGACAGCCTTGCCCGCCCGCCACGCCCACTACCCTATCTCGCTGGCACTTTACCTTTTACGAACACCGCATCGTTACCGGGCCATAATTTTCCCGCGCCTGCCCGCAGGGGAAAGAGAATAAAAGGGGCATGCCTGCCTTTCTGCCGGAAAAAGAAAGGGCGACCCTGTATTGCAGAAAAAAAAGAATAATCCATACCTTTGCGGCGCAAATCCAAAAATAAAAATACAATGTCCAACAGAACATTCACAATGATTAAACCTGATGCCGTATCTTCCAACTACATTGGCGGTATCCTGGATAAAATCAATGCCGGTGGTTTCAAGATCATCGCCATGAAATATACCCAACTGAGCAAAGAGCAAGCCGGTAAATTTTACGAAGTACACAGCGCTCGTCCTTTCTACGGCGAACTGGTTGACTTCATGAGTAGCGGCCCTATCGTAGCGGCTATCCTGGAAAAAGACAACGCTGTTGCCGACTTCCGTACCCTGATCGGCGCTACCAATCCTGCCGAAGCTGCCGAAGGTACTATCCGTAAGCAATATGCCAAATCCATCGGTGAAAATGCCGTACACGGTTCCGACAGCGACGAGAATGCCAAGATCGAAGGTGACTTCTTCTTCAGCATGACTGAACGTTTCTAAGTGGAATAAGATCATAGAAAAACCTCTTTGCCTTTCGCAAAGAGGTTTTTTCATGCGATGTAGCCAACAACAGGCTATGGGCGTTACAGACTATTTCACCCGGCTGCAGCGTTAATTATAGGTAATCCCTCCTATGAGAAACATATTGTTCACACTTGTCCTGTACGTCCTGGTCCTGGCAGCGATCTTCCTTACAGTGATGCCGGGAACGGCTTTTATCTATGCCTTATGGATAATATTCCTGTTGCTGGGATCGGCTTTTTTTCTAAGTCTCCTGTTACCTTTTTGGTTTAAAGGTGGCATCAAACACAATCTCCGCCGCAGCCTCCGGATTACCATCCCTGCCGCTGCCATCCTCTTCCTGGTCGTTTATTCCCTTTTTTGCCTTTCGGTATGGATATAAAAAGAATGTTGTTCATCGTGCTATCGGCACCGGTATTTATTGCCTTTGGCATATTGATCGTTGTCGCAGCCTATTTTACGTGTATGGAGGGTTACAACCCTTTTGCTCCGTATGCCGATACCAGGTTTGCCCCCGGGTACACCGCCGAAAAATTTGCTGCGGTGAAACCCCGGATGACGACGGAACAAGTAAAGCAACTTCTCGGCGAGCCGCTGATCACGGATACAGCATTAAACGGTCGCACCTTTTCCTTCTGGTACAGCGATGATGGCGGCCTTTACCACGGCAATAAGGGAAAATATGCATTGATCAGAGATTTTGCCTGGTATAGCACGATGGTCCTCTTTGACAGCAAGGGTCGGGTGACGGAGGTCTATAAAAGCTGGGAATACGATTAAAAGAAATCACTGACCCGCCCGGCCTTTCTCTTCCTCTATCCCTGTATTCCTTTCCCGGCGGGCTTTCAGGCTGCTGCTGCCGAAGGTATAGCTTAGTGATAATCGCACATTCCGGTTGTCGAAATAGTTGTCTATTGTTTGCCCGGTTACCACATGTACGCCCCTCGCTTTTTGGGTGGCCAGAATATCTGCCGCATTCAGGGCTACTGCCAGCTTCTTATCCAGGAACAATGCCTTAACGCCCAGGTCGACGCTGCCTATAGGATCGATCTCCAGGAAATCCTCCCGGGATTTGCCCAGGTAAAAGAAGCTGGCTTCGGCCATCAGCGTCCGCTTTTTGTTCAGGGCAAAGCTATTGCTGACCGAAACATAATACAAAGGCAGCTTGTAGGATTGCTCCGCGGCCGTATATTCCTTACTTCGTAACTGTTGCCGCTGCAGGCCGAGCTGTACCTGCATTTCCCAGCAGGAAAGCGGCTGCACGGCACCTGTTGCATTGATACCATAAGCCATAAAATCGGCAAAGTTCTTGCTGAGACCCGAAGTAATGTTATGCACCTGGTCGATCATCCATACCGATCCGAAATGATTTTGTTCGTACTGGTAAAAGGCCGAAAAAGTATAGCGGTTGTTCCAGGTATAAGCCAGTTCTACATTGTTGTTGAAAGATGGCAGTAAAAAAGGATTGCCCTGGCCATAATGATAAGGCGTGGCATAGGCCCGGTAAGGGTCCAGGCTACGGTAATCGGGCCGGTTGATCCTTCTGCTGTAATTCAGGTTAAAGCTATGCTTGTCGCTTAACTGGTACTGGATATAACCGGTAGGGAACAGGTTGACATATTGATTACGGTTGGTCTGGTCCAGGTTGCGGGAATAACCGGTGGTTTGTGTATACTCTCCCCGCAGCCCCGCCTGGAAGGCCCATTTACCTATAGTCCTTTCCGCGCTGATGTACACAGCCTGCACCTTTTCCGAATAATCGAAAGCATTGGAAATGCCGGGGTCTTCGTAATAGACACCCTGATCGAAATACGCAAACCGGTTATCGCTCCGGTTGCTGATAAAGCTAAGCTTAGCACCGAACGACAGGGAAAGCCACCGGGCCGGGAGCACCATATCGGCCTGGGCTGTGGTGATGCGGATATGTTGCAACCCTTCTGTTTTGTTTTTGCTGTTGCTTCCGGTAGGTGTTGTAAAGTCATCGCGGTAACCGGCAGTGCTGAAATCATTGCTGCGCCGGCCGTTAAACCATAAGCGATTGATGTTAAAGCTGAGCTTCCGGCCACTGGTATCTATCGACCATACATAATTCGCGTTAAACACATTATTGGTGTTTTTCATCGTACTACGGCCCAGCGTACGCAGCGTCGAATCCAGGGCCATTGTGGGCAGTTGCAGCACCCTGATGCTGGTGTTATCATCGCCCAGCCTGTTCATGGTACTGCTGGTGAATTGCAGGCCGAGCATGCCGTTCTTATGCAGCTCGTAATCCATACCCAGCGTATATTGCAAGGGCTTCATTGTTTTCTTATAAACATCAGTTACTTTAAAAAGCTGCCCGGGGTAAGGGGTATTCAGCCGTTCGGTTATAGCGTTGGCGCCGTTGCTGTAGCTGCCGTTACCGTAAAGGTTCAGCTTCCCTTTCCGGTAATTAATATCGCCCCCTCCAGTTCCCTTGCCATAAGAAGCCTGCTCGTAAGCCACACGCACGCTTCCGTTGATCCCCTGCCTGTTGTTCTTCTTCAGTACGATATTAACAAAGCCCGCATTGCCCGAAGCGTCGTACCGGGCCGGAGGCGTGGTAATGACTTCAATACGGTCGATGCTTCCGGAAGGGATGGCCTGTAGCAAGGCCATCAGGTCATCGCCCGACAATTGCTGCAGGCGGTCGTTGATCAATACCTGCACCGCACTTTTCCCCACCAGGTTGATCGTGTTGTCCTGTTGCCGTATCCATACGCCCGGGGCTTTCTTCAAGGCATCGAGGGCATTACCGCCCAGTGCTGTTACGCTTGCCGACACATTGAAGACAATACGATCCGGCTTTCTTTCCAGCAAAGGGTGGCTGGTAATAATGCTTACTTCGCCGAGGGCGGTACGTTGGGTGCCGAGTACAAAGCTGATGTTTTGTTCCACAACATCAGCCACTTCTTTTATCACATCCGTATAGCCCATACCCGAGGCTTTGATCAGCTTATGTTGGACATCAGACAGTTCCAGCTTATACTGCCCGGCACTGTCGGTATAGGCCGTTCGCAATACAGCACTATCCCGGGCGTCAAGGACGCTCAGGACAGTGAAGGACAACGGCTGTAACGCTGTGTCGGTAATGCTTCCATGGATGTGATATTGTGCTCTGAGCGCCGTAAGCGGCGCAAGGCATACCAGGGCTATTAAGAGGCCGGTTAGGGTAAATCTGCTCATGGGTTATCGTACGAGGCAAAAATAACCACAGGCAGCAAGGGCAAGGTTAATGCAAAAAGGATTAAGGTTAATTAAAGTTAACGGCGCTACCGGATGCCGAATTTGATATAGATCGCCGAACGCACCTTCAGCTTTTCGAATGCCACCTCCTGCCTTCCTTTCGATTCATATTCCTGGTACGTTACATTGGCAGCGAGATTCCGGGCGATATAGGGTTGCTGCTCCTGTTCATTGATCACAAGCGGACTGCCCAATTCTTGTCCTATGGACTTAAGCAGGTAGTCTGCCTTTTCCTTAGCCGCTTTGATCGCCATGATCCTGGTGGCTTTCTTCAGGCTATCCATCCCCGAATAGCCGAGCCTTTCGATACGGGCCTCGGCCAGGTCTTCTTTATCCAGCCGGTAAAACAGCTTACCCACCGTAGCTGCGTCCTTCACTTTCAAAGTATAGCTCTTCCCTATCTTTATAGCTCCCGATTTGAACCGCACCTTCATGTAATCCGTAATGGCATCGGAGAGCCGCAGATCGGCCAAGTTGATCCCCAGCTCCTGTACGATTGCTTTCAACTGCTCTTCCTGCCGGGCAACGGAGCCGTTGTCTTTTCGTTCCCTGATCTCGATAGCGACATAGATCTCGTCGGGTACCACCTCCTGCTCCGCCACACCGGTCACTTCGATATAGGGCTTTTCTTCCTGTGTTGTTTTCAATTGCCCGTAAGCCGGGCTTAAAGCAAGTACTACGGCTATTGTCAATAGCGCCTTTCTTAAGTTCGTCATTTCCGCTTTTAGTTTTAGTTGTATTTATTGTCCACTTACTTCTGTACCCTCGAACACTGCTTTACCGATCAATGCCGGCACGAGCTCCGACAGCTCGTAAACATTACGATAGCCATAACCATACAGGTTGATATAAGTGGGAATATTGAGGGCCAGTGTTACCGGTTCTATCGCTTTACCGATCAGCGCGGGTTTTGCCGCCTTCGTGGGAAAATGGATCTCGTCGCCGTCGATATTGTTGTTGCAATAGATCAGGATCTTTGTCTCAGGGTCCGGGATCAATGCTGCCAGGTTTTCCTGCGTGAAATCGGAGAAATTAAGATGCACCGCGCCTTTGATGTGTTTCCTCCGGTACATTTCGTCGGAACGCGTATCGAGGATCAGTACGCCTTTTTCTTCACTCATCTCCAGAAAACGATCCAGGCGAACCAAGCGTTGCTTTCTATGCTCCTTTACGGTAATTACCAGTTTTTCGTAGGCATCGTAATCTACTCTTCCGGGCGGAAAAGGGGCTTGCTGCGCTTGTGCAGCCGGCAGGTGAATGGCCAGCAAGTATAAGGTGGTGCACACCATCAAGAGGTTTTTCATAATAGTATTTTTGGGATGACCAGATATTGATTATTTACGTACTACATATCCTTTCACTTTGGCCAGTTCCAGGATAGAAGTATTGATCGCTTGTCCCAGGTCGTCCTCCGTTTTTGTCTTTTTATTTTCCTGCTCGATATAAGCTTCTCTTTGCTGCGCCAGCCCGGCTATCTCTTTCTGGATCGCTTCTCTTTCCTTGGTTTTTTCCGCTACAAGCTTTTCTATTTCCCGGCGCTCTTTGCCTTTATATTCTTCCGGAAGATCTTCTTTTTTCAATTTGGCAACCGCATCTTTATCTTCTTTTACTTTGTCGACCAGGTCCCAGCTATCGTTTTTATAAGCGCCTTTGGATTTGCTTACCGCACGTTCCGCATAGTTGGCAGAGGACATGGATTGCGCATTTCTGTCCTGCGTTTCCTGGCTGTATTTCTTTTCTGCGCCACGCGCGCCATAGCTTACGTAGGTTTTATTCAGACGTTCGTTACAGGCCTGTATGCGGGCATCATAAGGTGTTTCTATAAACCGCACTTTCTGGTCCGAATCGATATTGAAGAACTTCCCTTTACCCCTGTCTGCGCCGTCTTTCCAGAAAGTTTCTATACCTTCCCTCTTTTCACCACAGAAAATAGTATTGACATAAATATTCTGGCGCAGGGCTTCGCTTATGCTTTCCTTATAGCTGGTGCTGCCCTGATTGAAAGGCTCGTTGCCTGCGATATAGATCAGCTTCATGTCGGCGGCATTATGCCCCCATTCCAGCTTCTTTGTCGCCTGACCAATGACGGCTCCGCAATATTCATTGCCGCCATTGGTGCGCAATGAAAACAGCTTTTCGGAGATCAGGTCCAGATCGGTGGTGAAGGGTGTAACCCGCCTGATATAGTCTGCCGATGCGCTGATACCATCGTTGCCGTATTCGTACAAAGCGATCTCCACTATGGGCGCTTTACCTTTGTACTTTAAGGTAGTGAGGGTATTAATGATATTCCATAGTCGGGATTTGGCCTGGTCGATGAGGCCGTCCATACTGTTGGAAGTATCGAGCAGCAACGCTACTTGTACTCTTGTGTTATCAGCAGTAGATACCCCATCCGGTTGCGGATCGGCTGCGTTTGTTACAGTGGTTTCCGGATGTGTACCGGTGCCGCATTTGGCGAATAAGAGGCCGGAGGAAAACATCAGGGTGCCGGCCAGGAGGAACTTTTTCATAGAAGCTTATTTTTTGATGACACAACAAATGTATCCTGCTCCCATGCCTCGTTCCGGCCCTACTTGGTGAAACCCCGATATGAATGGGTGAATTCTTAGGTTATCCGTTTCAAAACATTTTATTTTACATTGGAATTCACCTGGTATATGCGCTATCATTTTTTTATCGGCCTTCTCCTCCTGTTCTGCCTTCCCGCTACGATCGCAGTAGCGCAGGATTCTGTTTACTACAACAGCAAGAAAGGCGGCTACAGCAAAGGTTCTTCCAACATGAAGAAAAAGGATGCAGCCGAAAGCCTGAAGCAATCTCTGGAAAGCAACGACGAGGAAGAAACGGCCAGGCAATACGAGAAGCTATCCAAAGAGCTGGCCGACCAGGGAGAATATGCCAAGGCCGAAGAATACCTGAAAAAAGCGCAGGCGATTTACCAGAAACGGAACAACAAACAGGAGATCGCTGCAGTAAGCCGCAACCTGGCCAAATTGCAGGAATCGCAACAAAAGATAGCACCGGCCATCCAGAACTATAAGGCCGCCGCTTCGGTTACCAGGGATGCTAGTATGTTCCGGGCCAACTCCAATGACGCCAGTCGCCTGGAACGGGCCAACGATCCTAAAGCGCAAATGGATTATGCCCAGTCTAATGTCAACCTGTTTGAAAAGCAAGGCAAAAAGGAAGAAGCTGTAGATGCTTATAAACAGCTTGCCGAAACCCAGTTGCAGCAGAACAATACGGGCGAAGCGCTCAGCAATTTTAAGAGGGCCCTGAAAGCCGCCGATCAACCGGAAGAAGCCGCCGACATCAGCAATAAGCTGGCCAAAGCCTACGTAGAAGACAACCAGGTAGATAAGGCTATTACGGTAAGCAAAGAAGCCTTGAACAAAGCCAAGGCCAGTAAAAATGTACCCTTGCAGATCGACCAGTTGCAGGGCCTGGCTTTGTTGTATGCCCAAAATAACCAGTCGGGACAAACAGAAGCGCTTTTAAAGGAGGCCTACGACCTCGCCCTGCACAGCGGCAATACCCTTAAAGCCAAAGCTTGTCTTGCGGCATTGGCTAAGTTCTACAGGGAGCGGGGCGAAGAAGGAAAGATCGTTGTGGTCTACGAAGATTTTATGAACCGGCTGGATTCCCTCATCAGGACAGACAGCTCTCTGGTCGATGCGAAGCTGTTTGAAATTACCGAAGGCCGGATCAAAGAGCTGGAGCAGGAACGGCAATTGCAGAATGAGCTGATCAGCAAAAAGAACCGGTTCAACTATTTTCTTATCGGTTCGGTGGCAGCTATGCTCCTGCTTCTGGTAATCATCGTACGTGCCTGGTATGCCATTAAAGTAAAGAATAAAAAGATCGCCTTGCAGTCCTTACGCAGGGAAATGAATCCTCATTTCATCTTCAACAGCCTCAATAGCGTGAACCAATATATTGCAGAGAACAACGAGCTGGAAGCCAACAAATACCTCACTTCCTACTCTGGCCTGATGCGCAATATCATGGAAAATTCCAACAAGGATTTTGTAACCCTGGCTACGGAAGCCGAGCAACTAAAAAAATACCTGAACCTGGAACACCTGCGCTTCCACGATAAGTTCGACTATACCATACATATCGATGAGGCGCTCGATCCCGATGCTGTCCTGCTTCCGAACATGCTGATCCAACCACACCTGGAGAATGCGATCTGGCATGGTTTGCGCTACAAAGAGACCAAAGGAAAACTGGAAGTTGCTTTTATCAAAAAAGCCAACCTCATCGAAGTCAGCATCAAAGATGATGGTATAGGTTTGCGTAAAAGCCAGGAGTTAAAAACTATGAACCAGAAAAGCCACCAGTCGCGGGGGCTTACCAATACCAAAGAGCGCATCAGCTTATTGAACGATTTGTACAAGACCCATATCACGATGACCATGGAAGAACTTAAGGACAAGGAAGCTACCGGCACACTCGTCCTGCTTCAAATACCGTTAATCCCTAAAAAGTAATGCAGGCAGAAAAGATAAAAGCAGTATTGGTGGAAGATGAACAGGCGGCATTGGTCGCCCTGGAAAATTACATCCGGAAGTTTTGCCCGCAGGTCGAAGTGATCGGTACGGCACAAAACAGCAAAGAAGCCGTCACTGTTTTACACGAACTGCAGCCGCAACTGGTATTCCTGGATGTAGAAATGCCATTCGGCAATGCTTTCGATGTATTGGATGCCTGCCAGGATCTGCAGTTTGAAACCATATTTGTAACTGCTTTTTCGGAATACTCTTTAAAAGCCCTGAATCAGAGCGCTGCTTATTATCTCCTGAAGCCGGTAAGCATCGAAGAGCTGATCATAGCCGTGAACAAGGTACAGCAGGAGCTGCAGCGGCAACAGCTTATCAACAGGAACCAGATTATCGTGGCCAATGCCAAAGAAAGCAAGCCGGAAAAGCAGCAGGTGATCCTGCCTACATTGGATGGCTTTGACGTAGTTAAAATGGAAGAGATCGTAAGGCTGAAAGGCAACGGCAACTTTACCGATGTCTATTTAACCGATGGCAGGAAGAAGATGGTATGCCGCTTCCTGAAACATTTTACGGAGATACTTCCCCTTCCTTTCCTGCGTGTCCACAAATCACACGTCATCAATATTCATTTCGTAAAGTCTTACCACAAAGGCACCGGGGGTTACGTGACCCTGCACGATGGTACGGAAGTAGAAGTTTCTGCAGCCTACAAAGAACAATTTCTGGAAATGTTCCGCTGATCATTCCGGATCTTTTACCGAGACACCCAGCATCATGGCCCTTTTATACTTGATCTTCCCTGTTTCACCGGTCAGCAACCGTATTGCGGCGTACAGTTCCTTTTCCTTCATCTTTACGGGACGGGAACATACTACATAATAACGATCGAGTCCCGGCGCCTGTTCCCTCTCCTCTTTCGAGGTCTTATATCCTTCTTTTTCCGCGAAAGCAATAAAACGGTTCATGTCAACAATACTGTTAAAAGTCATAGCTACCAGTAACATCTTCTTCTTCTCGGGATCGAAACCGGGGCCGTCAAGTTCGTGCAGGATATTATAAACCGCCGGCCATATACGGCTGTCTCCATCAAATGCCAGGCGCTCGTCGGTCAGCGACCAGGCAGCGGGCTGGGTAAGAATAACCTTGGCCTTTGCTTCCCGGCCTGCCGCTTTATAAATAGGAAATAAAGCTTGCACAATACCGGCGGTATCGCGCAGGGTATAGTACCGCCGTGCCGATTCCTTAGTCACGATACGGTTCAGCTCCCGTGCATCGGAACGCGTGGCCATATAGGTATCTACTGCAGCCATGATGCTGTCCGATTGGCTTTGTGTTACGGCATCGGGCAAATATCCCCAACCGGTGATCAATACAAAAGGTGCGGTAACGCTCTTTATCTGCTGGCTGGCTTTATAGGAAGTACTGGCCGCTTCAAAGTTATGCTCCTTAAAAAAATCTTCGGGCCGGCTGTCTTCCAGTAAAGGCGATTCCAGTTTCTTTCCCTTGACGAAAGGCGGCGGATCAACGGTTACCGGTATCACTTTCGTAGTATGGGTTTTACCATCTTTGGTACCGATGCTGGCAGCCGGGATACCAAACACACCGGGCTTGTCCATATACAGGTTATAGGTTATGATAGCCTTGCGGGTGGTGATCATTCCGGCCCCCTTTCTTACCGAGTTGGAAGTACTGGTTTGAAAAGGGCCACCGGCAACAGTAAAGTCCTTAAGGTTGATCTTAAGATAGGCCGAAATAGAATCAGGATTGCCCGTATAGACCAGGACCAGTTTTATAGTATCACCCACAGCAACATGGTTATAGTCGACCGCTGCTTCAAACTGCTGTGCGCGGCCAGACCCAGGCCATAGACCGGCAATAAGGATGCATAAAAAAGGAAGAACAAAGGAACGCATGGGATAGTATTTATGCAACAAAGCTACTGCATAAAGTAACAAGGGCACAGGCAATTGCTAAGCATAATAAAAAATCCTGCCCAGGGAACGGGACAGGATTTTTCCTATTAGGGCTCTTTGTTACCTACAAGGTTTCTTTCAGCCATTTAAAGAATTCTCTTTGCCATACCAGGCCATTGTGTGCATGCAGTACCCAATGGTTTTCGTTGGGCAGGTAAAGCAATTTGCTTTTGATGCCTTTCAACTGCGCTGCCTGGAAGGCTTCCAGTCCTTGCTCGATAGGGACACGGAAATCGATACCACCCTGGATGATCATGATCGGTGTATTCCATTTATCAATGAAGTTGGAAGGATTGTGCTGCTCATAGCTCTTGGGCAAAGGCTTGTCCCAGTAATTACCACCGAGGTCCCAATTGGCAAACCACAGCTCTTCCGTAGTACCATACCAGCTCTTCATATCAAACAAACCATCGTGCGCGATGAAAGATTTGAATCGTTTGTTGTGGATACCCGCCAGCATGAATACGCTGTAACCGCCATAACTCGCACCTACACAACCCAGGCGGTTCTTATCCACATAACTTTCCTTGGCTACATCATCGATAGCAGCAAGGTAATCTCTCATGGGTTGGCCGCCCCAATCTTTGGCAATGGCTTCGTTCCATTGTACGCCCCAGCCCGGCATACCCCGGCGGTTGGGCGCTACCACGATATAACCATTAGCCGCCATCAACTGGAAATTCCAACGTACGCTGTAAAACTGCGATAGTGCTGATTCCGGACCACCCTGACAATACAGGAGTGTAGGATACTTTTTAGCAGGATCAAAATTGGGCGGGTAAATGACCCAAACACCCATATCCTTGCCATCCGTTGTTTTCACCATGCGCAGCTTGGTATCGCTCAGGCCTATCTTGCTGTACACCGCATCATTGGCATGGGTAATGGCTTTCATCTTGCCTTCTTTCAGGTCTACACCGTATAGTTCTGTAGCATGGTTCATATCGGTACGGGAAACCACCAATGTATTCTTGTATTGCCCAACGATACCGGTTACGTCAAATACACCGCTGGTTACCTGGCTTACTATAGGCATCATCCGTGCCATCAGGTTAGTCGGCACTTTTACAGAGAACAATTGCTGCGTACCTTTCAGGGCAGCGTTGAAATAGATATTATCACCTTTGGTATTCCAGGCAAAGCCTCCGTCAACGGTTTCGTCCCAACCGGCGGTCATGTTCAGTTTGGCTTTAGTAGCCAGGTCCATCACCACGATATCGTTTTTATCGGCTTCGTACCCGTCGCGTTTCATACTGAGCCAGGCAATCTTTTTACCATCAGGGCTAAAGGAAGGCGCTACATCATAGCCCATCATACCCTCGCTCCAGTTGGTGGTTTTGGCATCGCCTATTTCATAAGCATAGATATCGGTATTGGTGCTTTGTGCATAAGCTTTGCCTGTCTTCTTCTTGCACACATAGATCACCGACTTGCTGTCCGGGCTGAAGATAAAATCTTCGGCGCCGCCGAAAGGCTTTTGGGGACAATCGTAAGGTTCATTGGCAAGGATATCTTTTACAGGACTGCGCGAATTATCGATGCTGGCGAGGAATACATGCGACACCTGGCCTTCGTTCCAGGCATCCCAGTGGCGGTAGTTCAGATCGGTATAGACCTGGGCCGTGCTGTTCTTCACATCAGGATACAGGTCCTTGCCCAGTATTTTTTCAGAGGCAACAGGCTTGGAAAAAGCGATCCATTTGCCATCGGGCGAAACCCTTATGTTCTCGGCATCTTTCAGCTGTACCGATACCACTTTCCAGGTATTGCCTTCGTCCGTGCTTTTGAATAGCTCTTCTCCTTTAACAGCATACATACCGTTTTGATCCCATTGTACAAAGGACCTGCCATGGAGCACATCCGTTTTCATCATCTGGTTGTTGTCCAGGTTCAGCAGGAAATATTCGTTGTTGCTTTTTTCGGTCGCCAGGTCTGTTTTAGCTACGCGGTACAACAGGGTTTTGCCATCGGGGCTCATACTCACGGCAGCTACGCGGCCCAGGCTCCAAAGCAGTTCCGGCGTCATTACCTTTTGCGCCTGCAGTGCCATAGGGATGGCCAGCAAAAGAAATAAGGATATTTTTTTCATACGACAAAAATGAAAATTTAATTACGGTGTTCAATGACCCTCGCAGGGTGATTTTTGTTTATATAAAGAAGCGACACTAAGCCTACTTAAAGAAAGGTCTTTTCGTACACGGCCTCGTTAAAACGGATAGCAACTACTTTATCTCCCTCTTCGATCAGGGGCCGTTTGATCATGCTGTTGTGCTGCGCCATCACGTCGATAGCGGCTGCCTGGTTGGTTACGGCAAGCTGCTCGGCTTCGGACAACTCTTTCCAGGTAGTGCTGTTCTTGTTCATTACATTTTCCCAGCCCAGTTGCTGGCACCAACTGCGCAGCTTTGTTTTGGAGATGCCTTCCTTTTTGTAATCATGAAAGGCATAGCCGATGTTGTTCTTATCGAGCCATGTGCGGGCTTTTTTGACCGAGTCGCAATTAGGGATACCGTAAAGCGTATACATGTGTTGTTTTAAATCGTTAATAAGCCAAATTCCTGCAAATGTAAAATAATACGGGCTCCCGATGGTTATTGAACGGAATTATTTCGACCGGAACGATGACCATCTTCCTTGGTTTGTAAAACAATTGTCAATCCTGGTCCCGGAGAAGGTTTATTGGGCTATATTCGCAAAGAATAATTTAAGCAATCCGCCTGCCCCGGCGGTTCTCAGCTATGCCACAAACAGATTTTCTCGTTATCGGTTCCGGAATTGCCGGACTTACTTTTGCCGTTAAAACGGCGCAGCAATACCCGGATAAAACCATTACGATACTCACGAAGGCTTATGCGGATGAAACCAATACCAAGTATGCCCAGGGTGGTATCGCGGTAGTGAACGACGATGAGCACGACAGCTTTGAACAGCATATCCAGGATACGCTGATAGCCGGCGACGGCCTTTGCGACGAAGATGTGGTACGCATGGTGGTAACCGAAGGCAGGGAACGTGTGGATGAGATCATCAACTGGGGCACCCGCTTCGATAAGGACGAAGAGGGCGAATACCTGCGCGGCAAGGAAGGCGGCCATTCTGCATTCCGCATCCTGCACCATAAAGATATTACCGGCTTCGAGATCGAACGTTCCCTCCTGGCCGAAGCGGCGAAATACAAGAATATTGTGGTCAACAACCATTGGTTCGTGGTCGATATCATTACCCAACACCATTTGGGCTATCTGGTTTCCAAATCCACACCCAATATCGAATGCTATGGTGTGTATGTGCTGAACATGAAAACCGGCGAGATCGAAAAGCTGCTGGCCAAGGTTACACTGATGGCTTCGGGCGGTTGCGGACAAGTGTACCGTACCACCACCAATCCGCGTATTGCCACAGGGGATGGCGTAGCGATGGTGTACCGCGCTAAGGGCAGGATCGAGAATATGGAGTTTATCCAATTCCACCCTACCGCTTTGTACGAGGCCGGCATCAGCCCTTCGTTCCTGATTACGGAAGCGGTAAGGGGCGATGGGGGCATCCTGCGCAATAAGGATGAAGAAGCTTTCATGGCCCGTTACGATGAGCGAAAGGACCTTGCTCCGCGCGATATCGTGGCCCGGGCCATCGACAGTGAGATGAAACGCACGGGTACCGAGCATGTGTACCTCGATTGCCGGCATATGGACAAGGAAAAGTTCCTGAACCATTTTCCCAACATCTACGAACGCTGCCGGCAGTCGGGCATAGACGCCCTGCAACAGATGATCCCCGTGGCTCCTGCAGCACATTACTCCTGCGGTGGTATCAAAGTAGATGAAAGAGGCCGTACCTCTATCAATAATTTATATGCCTGCGGCGAATGCTCCAGCACCGGCCTGCACGGCGCCAACAGGCTGGCCAGCAATTCCCTCCTGGAAGCCCTGGTATTTGCCCACCGCTGCTATGCGGATATAGGCGACCGTATCCATGAGCTTACGTTCAAGGAAGATATACCCGAATGGAATACTGCCGGCACTACGCAACCCAGGGAAATGATCCTGATCACGCAAAGCCTCAAGGAGCTGCAATCGGTCATGAGCGACTATGTGGGTATTGTACGGAACGATGTGCGCCTGGAGCGGGCTATGCGCCGCCTGGACCTGCTGCACGAGGAAACGGAACGCCTTTATGAAACCACAACGCTTTCGCCCCAACTGGCCGAACTACGCAACCTGATCACGATCGGCTACTTGATCGTAAAAGGCGCCCAGTTCCGGAAAGAGAGCCGTGGCCTGCATTTCAATACGGACTATCCCCACCACAGCAACCGAAAAGAGAATATGGTACTGTAAAGCTGCGGTATCCATGCTTACCGTATTGGCGCCTAAAAATACCTTATAACGCAGGGTCATGGTGAGCGAAGTCGAACCATGAGAGGCAGGCGTACTGCGTGATTTTTGTCGGTCTTCGACTTCGCTCAGACTGACAAAAATCGGCTTCGCTCAAAGGGATCAAAATAGATTGCGCTCAGAATTACATTAATGTGTCTTTAGCAGGTTTGCGCAGCAACCGGGGAATCTTGATCGCTTATATATCAAGAGTACCCAGGATTCCTCATGCCACAAGCTACGCAAGCTTCATTCGGAATGACCAGCAGGATTGGTTGTTACCTATGCACGAGTAGGCATTTGTATCTCCCGGAGCTTTTGCAGAAAAATTATTACCTTCCTGGCTAGCGCATGAAATTCTTATGGCACACGCGAGGCCGTGTACGCCAGCAAAGCTTCATACAACGAGACTTCAAGTGGCATACATAGCAAAAGCGTACCGGCCGGTACGCTTTTGTTGTAATATAGTTCCCGCTATCATCGGCCTCAGCAAGAGGCCAGGCACATTTACTGAAAAAACTTCTTCCCTTCAACGCCCATCCTGCGCAAGAGAGCGCTGGCCCGGTAACGGTCTTCCCTATAGGTATCGTACAAAGCATCAAGGCCGGCCAGCACATAATCGGCGCCCAGCTCGTCGCACCAATGCAGCAGGCCTTTGGGATAGTTGACGCCCTTGGTCATGGCCAGCTCCACATCGGCGGCCGAAGCCACTTGCCATTGCACTGCATCGGCTGCTTCGTTGATCAGCATAAACAGAATGCGCTCCGCGATCCTTTTACCAGCTGCTTCGTCTTTATCAGGTTCGGGTAATACGACACCTTCGGCATAGCTATAGAATCCTTTTCCCGTTTTACGGCCCAGCCAGCCCGCTTCCAGTAAACGTTTCTGAGAGAAGGAAGGCTTGTAACGCGGATCGTAAAAGAAGGACTGGAATACCGTTTCGGTAACGATATAGTTCACATCATGACCGATGTAATCCATTAGGGTAAAGGGTCCCATCTTAAAACCGGCGAGCGCCGTCATGGCCCAATCGATGGTAGCCATACCGGCAATGCCTTCTTCATAAATGCGTAAGGCTTCGCCATAAAAAGGACGGGCTACGCGGTTTACGATAAAGCCGGGGGTATCTTTGGCGATTACCGGCGCTTTGCCCCATTGTGCCATCAGTTGCTTTATCTTTCCGGGCAGGCCGGGTTCCGTTTGCACCGCCGGTATCACTTCTACCAGGGCCATCAATGGCGCCGGGTTGAAGAAATGTATCCCCAGCACACGTTGGGGTTGCGCACAGGCAGCAGCTATCGAGGCGATAGATAGCGAAGAGGTGTTGGAAGCCAATACACAATCTTCTTTCACGATCTTTTCCAGCGCGGCAAATACGTTCTTCTTTACTTCTAGGTTTTCGACAATGGCCTCGATCACCAGTCCGCAACCCGCAAAGGCATTCATATCGGAAGTAAAGGAAAGTCGTTCCAGCACTGCTGTTGCATCGGGCAGCTTCCCTTTCTCCTGCAACTTCTGCAACGTGGCGGACAGGTTACTTTTGCTTTTTTCCAAAGCCTGCGGATTTGCATCCAATATGGTTACCGGGTGGCCCGCCATAGCTGCGACCTGGGCAATACCGCTGCCCATAGCACCGCTGCCAATAATACCTACTGAGAAATGATGGTCTGTTTGCATACTGCTTGTATCGATTGTGCGCAAAAATAATGATGTTTCCCGGGGGATGGCTATAAGCCTGAAAAAAAGAAATGAGTATTTCCGGGAAGAAACAAGGATATAGTGAAGGATGCTGCAGGATACAATCGTGAACCAGACAATTGCAGGACAATCACCTTAGATCGCGGTCATACTCAGGAATGATACATTATGCTGCAATCATAGCCCGGTGAACATTGCCTTTGCTAGCCAATAGCGCAACCGAAGGATCTTAATAGCTAAGCGATAAGAGCACCCAAGATCTCTCATTTCACAAGCTACTTTCAACATGACCAGCAGAAGTGTTTGTCGTTTATACACGGCCAGGCTGTAAAAGAAATGACCTGCCAGGCGGATACCGGGCAGGTCATTCAAAAAGATTAACCTTAAAAACTATTCTTCCACATCATGCTTTCCACAGGACGAATGGTACGCTCGGTATATTTGGCATTTACCTTGGTATTGTATTTATTTTCGACCTCACCATCTACGGGGAAGTAGATCAATTGGCCGATAGGCATCCCGGCATAGATCCGTACAGGATGAACGCAGGATATCTCCAGGGTCCAGGTATTGCAGAAGCCCACATCGCCTTTACCGGCTGTAGCGTGAATATCGATACCCAGACGGCCTGTAGACGATTTCCCTTCCAGGAAAGGTACATGGGCATGCGTTTCGGTGTATTCTTCCGTAACGCCAAGGTAGAGGATACCGGGCTGCAGTACATAGCCTTCTTCGGGTATCTCAAAATGGCTGATCTGGTTATGTTTCCGGGCATCCAGCACTTTATCCTGGTATACGGCAAGGTGTTTGCCCAGGTGCACATCATAGGAATTGCTGCCCAGGTATTGCCTGTCGTAAGGTTCGATAACTATGGTACCTTTTTCTATTTCTTCAAGGATACGCAGGTCGGAAAGGATCATCGGGTATTAAAAATAAATGGGTAAAACGGAAATTTGTTGCGCAAAAATAGAGAAACGGCGGTACTTTCCGGCTTTAATTATTGATGGGCAGCTGTACCCTGTCCCTGAGCCAGCTATAATTAAGCGGCTGCAGCCAGTTTTTCAGCATTTCGCCCTTGGTCGCTACCAGGTTATTGAACAACAAGGTATCCCCGTTGATGTATCCTTTATCGATGGCATATTGTACCTGTCCCATAGGCAATACTTCGGGCTGGCCTTTTACCAGGAAGGTAATGGAAAGACGATCGAACAGGTTGACCTCATATTGCCTTTCGATACTTTTGACCACTCTTACCGAGCTATCGGTGCTGCAACCGCTTACGGCCACATCGGTTTCATCGGCCATCAGCACAATAAAACGGCGGAACAAAAGTTTGGCCCAGCCTTTTACCGGTGTACCGTGGGCCTGCCATTGTGCATAAAAATGATGCAGCTGCTCGTTGATCTCCAGCTCTTCCTTTTCGCTAAAAGGACGGCTGCTCTGGTATATCCATACACGTGACCCATCGGCAAAACCGGCCGGGAGCAACGTGCTCAAGTCGTAATTATTCATAGCGCAAAGTTACGGATTATGGACGGGATTGCTGACGGCCGGGGAATACCTTTAATGTTGTACCAGTATTTTCCTGAAGACACGTTTCTCTTCCATGTCGATATGTAACAGGTACAACCCGGAAGGAAGGCTTGAAACGGAAATAACGGATTTTCCTGCCTTCGAACTGTCTTTTATACCCGTTTCTCTACCCACAATACTGATCATAGAAACGGTAAAAGACTGGCCCGGTGCTGCTGCAATACTGATCTTATCGCTTGCCGGATTGGGATATACCTTAAACAGCTTTTCGGTTAGTTCAAGTCCTTCATTAAGAGATAGCGGCTGATTACTCTCTCCACAGAATTGCCCGTTTTTCCTGGCGCCTTTCAGGAAACTTGAATACGCAGTTTCCGTTGGGAAGTGGGTATAGCTGGACGATAACATCCCGAGCCCTTCTTTATAGGAAGAATGATTTCTGCTCTGTTCAAAAACGTACAACTGTCCGTTGTCTGCCAGGAAATTATTGTACCAGGTATGTGTATTCGACCGGAAGCAAAAGGAGCTGTCCTCTTCCCGGAAATAATAAAAATCAGGATTGTGCCACTGTTCCGGCATCCAGGTAGTATCGACCAGCAGTTCGTCTGTAATACTAAGGGTCCTTGGACCATAGCCGCTGTAAGCTTCCAGGCCGGGAGGGCCATTGGTTGTCCTTCTTAAACCGGAATAATGAGAATCCATATTGTAGATCACGGTATCGCCGGAACTATTTTTGGTAGTGACTGAATCCCATACAGTACGCTGCACCTGGTATATCTGCGGGTCGTTATGAGTCTCTGTAATTATGACATCACCCACCTCATAATCGAATATCTTTTTATGAGAAGGATTACTATAATTTACCCTTCTAAACATCAGATCCGGCACATGGAAAAGCTCAGACGGTTGCATTGATTCATTAAGATAATAATCAATCTGACGATCGTAGACTTGTGATAATGTATCCTTATAAGGGAACAGGTAGAAATCAATAGCCTGCCGGAAACCATTGTGCTTGGTCAGCATAATCTCCAGACCATTCAGAGCATCTCCATTGACAACATTGGTTCCGTTCATTACCGTTAAGCGAATTGTTTTTATGGAATCCAGGATACCGCCGATCGTCATAGTATCGTGGATAGTGACTGTAGCGAGGTAATGCAGAGACGCGCTGTCCCCCAACATAGTCCAGGTATCTGCTAAGGCTGCCTGGTTGCGGATCTTCAGCGTATCGCCCCAATGGTTGGGAATATAAGTTACACCATCTGAGCCTTCTATAATTACCCTACCTATCCAGTTTCCAGCCAGAGTATCAGCAAATGCACCAATATCATTGGCTTTTACCCTGGCTGTTCTAAAAGGGTAATATAATATGTTCCCGTTGTGGTAGCGCACCGAATCTATACTTATACCCCGCAAGTATCCCCTGGGATTAGTAAAGTAAGTCTTGTGTTCCTGCGGAATGCAAGAGTAAGATTGACCGGAAACAGGCTCCAGCCACAGTAGCAGGATAAAAAGGAACAGGTATTTCATGGTAAAGAATTCACTATGAAATTAGCTCTTTTCATACATATACTAACACCATTCTTCTGCATACTTCCCGAATACGCGTTCTTTGAGCTCCGGCCATTCTTCTTTGAGGATGCTGTAGTAGACGGTATTCCGGAGCGTACCATCGTCGTTCACCATATGATGTCGTGCCAGGCCTTCGTACTGGCCGCCAATACTTTCAATCGCCCGGCGGGATTGCTCATTCTTCTCATTGGTCTTGATCTCGACGCGGTTCAGGCCCAGGGTTTCGAAGGCATACTTCAGCATCAGGTATTTCATGGCCCTGTTCAACCCGGTGCGGTGAAATTGTTCATCGATCCAGGTCCAGCCTATTTCTACCCTTTTGTGGCGTTCGTCGAGATTGCCGAAGCGGGTAGAGCCGGCAATGGCATTGTTCTTTTTATCGAATACAAGAAAGGGTATGGATTTGTATTCTTCCCTGTCGGCTATGGCCTGGGTTACAAATTTTACAAGATCGGCTTCCGAATAAATGAAGGAAGTCATGTACTGGTACAAATGCGGCTGCGCCAGGGCTATGGGCTGCAGCAAAGCGATATCTTCCTGTTGCAGGGGGCGCAACAAAACCCGTTTATTTTCAAGAATGGGGTAACGATTCATGGCGTCTGGTTATTCCATAAAGGTAAAATTCCGGCAAGTTAAGTGCGCAATGTTAACTAAATAATATAAACTGACGATTTCTATACCGGCAACAAATACTCTTACTGGTCATGCAGAACGAAGCTTGCGGAGCATGATGCGAAGAGAAGCATCCGGGATATTCCTGATATTTATAGCGACCAAGATGCTTCGGTTCCTTCGGAGACCTCAGCATGACCGCGATTTGAGGTTGTTGCTCGTCAAAGCGTCCGGTCACGACCGCATCTGTAACATCCATTTACCCTATTGAGTGGCGCTTGTGAAGCATGAGGAATGAATACTCTTGCTATTCCTTAGTTCCTGTGTTTTTAAATACAAAGATTTTGCTCAGGATATGTCTTTGCTTCCATTTTCCAGATCGGCTATAATATAAAAACCCGCAGCCATCGTGAGCTGCGGGTTTGTTGTATACTTTAGTAGATATTTGGATCCGATTACAGCGACTGCGCTACCATTTCGGCGATGTCCAGCACCTGTACATGATCTTCCTGTTCCTTGTTCTTTACGCCATCCATCAGCATTGTGGTGCAGAAAGGGCAATTGGCAGCGATCACCGAAGCTCCGGTAGCCAAGGCTTCTTCCGAACGTTCGATATTGATGCGTTTATTGCCGGGCTCGTCCTCCTTAAACATCTGGGCGCCGCCTGCTCCGCAACAAAGACCATTGGTTTTGCAGCGCTTCATCTCGATCAGCTCCACATCCATTGCTTCCAGCACGGCACGGGGCGCTTCGTAGATATTATTGGCGCGACCCAGGTAGCAGCTATCGTGGTAGGTTATTTTCTTGCCTTTGAAAGCGCCGCCTTCTTTCATCACGATCTTACCTTCCGCGATCAGCTGGTTAATAAAGGTGGTATGATGGATCACCTCGTACTCACCGCCCAGGGCAGGGTATTCGTTCTTAAAGATATTGAAGCAATGCGGGCATGCAGTCACGATCTTTTTGATACCATAGCCATTCAGCAATTGTATATTGTTATAAGCCATCATCTGGAAAAGGAACTCGTTGCCGGAACGACGAGCGGGATCTCCCGTACACATTTCTTCTTTTCCCAGGATGGCAAAGGAAACACCTACTTTATCCAGGATGGTGGCAAATGCCTTGGTAATACGTTGCGCCCGCTGGTCAAAGCTTCCTGCGCATCCTACCCAAAACAGCACTTCCGGTTGTGTTCCTTCGGCCATGTATTCGGCCATTGTCTTTATGTGCATGTGTGTCTTTTTTTAAATCGGCAATACGCTGTAATTAACTGCTATCGCCATAAACCAGTTCTCCTGTACAACGGCCGGAATCCCGCTTGTCTGCAGCTTAAGCTCCAGCCATTTCCTCGGCCCATTTGTCCCGGTCATCGGGGCTGAACTTCCAGGGCGCCATGTTATTCTCGATATTACCAAACATCATATTCCATTCCTGGGGCGCATTGCTTTCTTCCATTACCAGGTTGCGGCGCAATTGCAGGATGATGGATAAAGGATCGATGCTCACCGGGCAGGCTTCCACACAGGCGTTGCAGGTAGTACAGGCACGCAGCTCTTCGGTGCTGATATAATCGTGCAGCAGGGATTTGCCGTCGTCTACAAATGTTTTGTTCTTGTCGATATTCTTACCCATTTCCTCCATGCGATCGCGGGTATCCATCATGATCTTACGGGGCGATAATTTTTTACCGGTAATATTGGCCGGGCATACTGCCGTACAGCGACCGCATTCGGTACAGCTATAAGCATCCATCAGGTTCTTCCAGCTCAGGTCGGTTACATCTTTGGCGCCGAAGCGCTGTGGCTCTGCCGAAGCGGCTTCCGCAGGCGCTTTATCCGGCTCCATCATGTACAGTACTTCGTTCTGGATCTCCTTCATGTTATCCATCTTGCCCTGGGGTACCAGCTTGGCATAATAGGCATTGGGAAAGGCAAGCACGATATGTAAATGTTTGGAATAAGGCAGGTAATTGAGGAAGGCAAAGATGCCGATGATGTGCAGCCACCAGCAGGTACGTTCCAGCGCGATAAGGCCGGTTTCACCCATGCCGGAAAAAAGAGGTGCTATCCAGCCGGAAACCCAGAAAGGAGAACCCGTATTGTAGTAATGTTCCGATCCTAATTGCTGCAGGTTATAATCGGCAGCATTCATAGTAAGGAGGAGGGCCATCAGTACGATCTCGGTAACCAGGATCGCATTGGCATCCGTTTTGGGCCAGCCGTTCAGCTCGCTCTGGTTCAGCCTTTTGAGTTTTAGGATATTACGCCTTACCAGGAAGATGGCACAGGAAACCAATACCAATGCCGCCAGAATTTCAAAACAACCGATCAGGAAATGATAGAGCCCGCCGATGTATGGCGCAAACAGGCGGTGGGTACCAAAAATGCCGTCCAGTATGATTTCCAGGATCTCGATATTGATGATCACGAAACCGGCATAGACAAAAAAGTGAAGGATTGCCGGCGTCATGCGCTTGAACATCTTCTTTTGCCCGAAAGCCAGCAGCAGTACATTCTTCCACCTTGCCGAAGGATTGTCTTTGAACTCCTGATCTTTACCCAGGTTGATATTGCGGCGAATCTCACGCACTTTGCGAACGAACAGGAAAAGGGCCGCAGCGACCAGGAGCACAAACAGGACTTGTTGAACGATATGCATGTAGCGTATATTTTCTGACGACCGGGTGCGTAATTACTCCCTGACCGCCGACCGGAAATTAATTTTGCTTTGGCGTGCACAAAATGAACAACCGTTCATTCTACAACAACACTGCGAAAATACATTGTTTGCTGTTAAAAATACAGGAATGTCACGATTTTGTAAAAATTCCTCCCTCCCACAGCCTTGCAGTAAAACAGCCTTGTTGCGGGCAACAAAGCTGTAGTGATATCTCTTTCCGGGGACAGGTATTATACCGTGGCTTCGTATTCCTGCAACCAGCCTTCCAGCTTTGCCCCGAATTCCGGTTGTTCGATATTGGTAAAAAAATCGCCTTCTGCCAGTATCTTCCCCATCAATACATCCTGGGCTTTGGTACAATGCAAGGCATAGGCATATGGCGTATGGCTGAACGATACCATTTCGTACACCGAATTAAAACGGCCTGCGAACCTGCGGCCCAGCTCTTTTTCGATCTTCTTTCTTTCCAGGAACACCGGGTCGGCTACTTTATCACGCATTTCGATAAAGTTGTTGAGGGCCAGCTCGGCCACGGCATCGCCATTGGATTTTCTTTTTTGCTCAAATAAAGAAAGGATCGTTTCCCAGTCTTCACCATGCGCTTCCATTAGGGCTTCCAGCTCGGAGCAATCTTCGAAGCCGGCATTCATGCCTTGCCCGTAAAAAGGCACGATAGCATGCGCCGCATCGCCGATCAGGCAGCTTTTATCCTCGTATTTCCAGGGAAATATCTTTGTCGTGATCAGCGAAGACACAGGATTATTCATAAAGTCTTCCACCAGGGTAGGCATCAGCGGTACCGCATCGGGGAATTGTTTGTCGAAAAAGGCCCTTACCTCTTCTTTCGTTTTAATGGAGGCAAAGGAAGGATCGCCTTCAAAGGGGAAGAATAAAGTGCAGGTAAAGCTGCCGTCGGTATTGGGCAGGGCGATCATCATATAATTGTGACGGGGCCAGATGTGCAAGGCATTCTTCTCAATGGGCCAGGTGCCACCGGGGCCTGCCGGTATGTTTAATTCTTTATACCCCGCTTCGATATAATATTGAGAAAAATTGGTCCTGTCCATAAAAGACATAGCGGTGCGCAAAGAAGAGAAGGCACCGTCGGCGCCAAACAACAGGTCGCATACGATCTGCTGTTCGCGGCCTTGTTCATCCTGGATATAAATGGTATTGGCCGGTATATCTACCTTGCTGCAACGCTGATTGAACAATATTTTCGCCCCGTTCTGCTCTGCCAGATCCATCAGCTTCTTATTCAGTTCGCCGCGGCTTACGGAGTAGATGGCTTCTCCGTTCTTGCCATAGGCCTGGAAGGCCGAAGAGCCGTCTTCCTGGTGTAAAAAACGTCCAGGCATGGGTATGGCTATAGCCTCAATATCTTCGCGTAAACCAGCCAGCTCCAACGCTTTCCAGCCCCTGTTGCTCATCGCCAGGTTAATCGAACGTCCCGCCCCTATCTTTTCTTTCCGCATATCCGGCCTGCGCTCGTACACGGTGACCTCATACCCTCTTTTGCGCAATAAAACAGCCAATACCGAACCCACCAGGCCGGCTCCTAATATAGTAACAGAACGTTTGCTCATGATGTCTTTGCTTTTGGGCGGCTAAGGTACAAAAATGCAGGAAGGAGAAAAACATAGCCCCCCCTGCTTATTGGTAAACGCCTCGTTATTTCCCCCGGGTTCATCAACTATATTGCTATTAGGTTGTATTTTGTACACAACTAAATATAAACAGTCATGAGTCAGCACATTGTTAGTCTTTACGACAACCATGAGAAAGCCGTCGAAGCAGTCGCTTTATTAAAGAGCGATGGATTTAACGAAAAGCACATCAGCCTTCTCGGCAAAACGGATGTAGGCGATGAAGTACAGGTGAAAGATGCTTCGATAGCGGCCAAAGGTGTGGGTATTGGCGCTTTGGTAGGTGTTCTGGCAGGCATTGGCCTGGCCTCCATACCAGGATTAGGTATTCTATATGGCCTTGGCGCCGTAGCAGGTGCTGTGGCTGGTTTTGACTTTGGTGTCATTGGGGGTACTATTGTTTCGGCACTGGCGATAAAAGGCATGGGTAAAGAAATTGCCGACCGTTATGAAGCGGAATTGAAAGAGGGGAAAACCTTACTGGCTTTTTCCGGCAACGAAGCGGAGGTACGCAAGGCGCAGAACTTATTGGAAAGTCATGGTATTCATACGGAACTGAATTTGCACTAGCATTAAAGTTACCTGTTATAAAAATGCCCCAACGCTATACGGGTTGCGGCATTTTTTTATGTTACGGCAGGCTTACAGTCCCAACTGCGCACTCAGCTCAAGCATACGGTCGATCGGCTTCTTGGCTGCCAACCGCAGGTTTTCTTCCATCAATATCTCGGGTGTCTCGTATTTCATACAGAGGTACAGCTTCTCCAGCGTATTCAGCTTCATATGAGGGCAATCGTTGCAAGCGCAATTGTTTTCCGGTGGCGCCGGGATCAATGTCTTGTAGGGCGAGTTTTTCTGCATCTGGTGCAGGATACCCGTTTCGGTGGCAACAATAAAAGACTGCGCAGCATCCGTTGCAGCGTATTTCAGTAATTGTGTGGTAGAGCCGATAAAGTCGGCTACTTTCAGCAAGGCCTCCTCGCATTCGGGGTGGGCGATCACCTTGGCTTCGGGATGCTGTTCTTTGAGGCGTATAATTTTTTCCAGCGAAAAAATTTCATGCACCATACAGGCGCCATCCCAAAGCAACATATTCCTTCCCGTCATTTTGTTGATATACCCCCCCAGGTTCCGGTCCGGCGCAAAGATGATCTTCTGGTCCTTGGGCAGGCTGTCCACGATCAGCTTGGCATTGGAAGAGGTACAGATAATATCGCTCAGCGCTTTGATGCCTGCGCTGCAATTGATATAAGAGATAACGAGATGATCGGGATGCTGCGCCTTGAATTTTGCGAATTCGGGCGGGGGGCAGCTATCACTCAATGAGCAACCGGCGTTAAGGTCGGGCAGCAATACTTTTTTGGTCGGGTTCAGTATCTTGGCGGTTTCGGCCATAAAATGGACACCTGCAAAAACGATAATTTCGGCATCTGTTTTGGCCGCTTCCTGGGCCAGTCCCAGGCTATCTCCTATATAATCGGCCACATCCTGGATATCGGGCTCCTGGTAATAGTGCGCCAGGAGTACTGCATTCTTTTCTTTCTTCAGCCTGGCTATTTCTTCAAACAGATCCAGGGTAGGGTCTATATCTATATCTAAAAACCCGCGACGGTTTACATTTTTCCTGGCGGTTTCTATATCTGGGGTCATCATTAATAATTTTAAAAAAGAAGGTATTGTTCAGCAGTAACTGACAAAAACGTGACACAAACTTCGCATTTTATTTTGGAAACACGGGCCCGGTTCTGTTCAGAATTAACAATAACACTATAGGTTTATCCCAGGACGCTGCAATAACGGGCAGCAGTATGATGTAAAAAGAATTATGAGTGAGGGCTTCATTACACTTTCTTTTTTGGTCGCAATCCGTTATCTTTGAATGAACGTTTGTTCATTTTCCAAATTATCCCGCCGGTATTAAAAATAAGAAGCTATGCAGCAAGAAAGATTGTTCGATTTTGTGGAAACCCAGGTAGCCCAACGTCCCTCGGGAGTAATGCTGGCATCGAAGATCAACGGGGCCTGGCAAACGATCTCCTGCAAGGAGACCATGAACCGTTCGCGGGAGCTGGCTTCGGGCTTGCTGAGCCTGGGGATCGCCAATGAGGAGCTAGTACCGGAAAAGCAGGAAAAGATCGCTATCGTATCGCAAAACAGGCCTGAGTGGGTGATTACCGACCTCGCGGTACAGCAAACCGGGGGCATTCTGGTACCTATCTACCCTACCGTAAGCCCGCAGGATTTTGCCTTTATCCTTAACGAAGCCGAAGTGCGGATCATCTTTTTCTCCAATAAAGAACTCTACGACCGCTTCCAGCCGGCCTTTAAAGATATTCCTGTGCTAAAGCATGTGTATACTTTCGATGAAGTAGCCGGTGTCGACAACTGGAAACAGCTACGCTCCACTGCCGAAGGAGAGCAACAAAGGGAAGCAGTATGCGACCGCATCAATTCCGAAACAATAGCTACGATCATCTATACTTCCGGCACTACCGGCGCTCCCAAAGGAGTGATGCTGTGCCACAGGAATATTGTGAGCAATGTGCTCGATAGCGCCCCCCTTTTCCATTTTGCCCGTAAGGACGACAGGGCTTTAAGCTTCCTGCCGCTGAACCATATTTTTGAAAAAATGATCACCTATGTCTATATCAAGGGTGGCCTGGGTATTTATTATGCCGAAAGCATGGATACGATCGGGGATAACTTGAAGGAAGTGAAGCCGATGGTGTTTACCTGCGTACCCCGGCTGCTGGAAAAGGTGTACGAAAGGATCATGGCCAAAGGGCACGAGCAGACCGGTATCAAACGCGCTTTGTTTTTCTGGGCCGTGGGCCTGGGCCGCAAGTATGATAATGTAAATAAAGGGGGCATTTTTTACCAGATGCAACTGGCGCTGGCCAATAAGCTCATTTTCAATAAATGGCGGGAGGCCCTGGGCGGTCGCGTAGAAGCCGTGGTGAGCGGCTCGGCGGCCTTGTCCGAAAAGCTGATCCGCATTTTCTCCGCTGCAAAAATCACGGTAATGGAAGGCTACGGCCTTACGGAAACGTCCCCGGTGATCACGGTCAATCACCTGGAAAGCGAAAACAGGCGGATCGGTACGGTAGGGCCTGTACTTAAAAATGTGGAGGTTAAACTTGCCGAAGACGGCGAGATCTTGTGCCGGGGCAATAATGTGATGGTGGGTTATTATAAAAACCCGGAAGCAACAGCCAAGGAGATAAGTCCCGATGGCTGGTTCCATACCGGCGATATCGGCATATGGATAGAAGACCGCTTCCTGAAGATTACCGACCGTAAAAAAGAGATATTCAAGACTTCGGGCGGCAAATATGTGGCGCCGCAGGCCATAGAGAACAAAATGCGGGAAAGCCCTTTTATCGAACAGATGATGGTGGTAGGGCCGGGCCGGAAATTCGTATCTGCGCTGATCGTCCCCAACTACGCCCAAGTCAGGAATAAGCTAAAAAACGAGGGAAAAGCTTTGCCCGAAGATAATGCCGCATTGATAAAAGAAGAATCGGTGATCAAGCTGATCCAGCAGCAGATAGATCGCTACAACCCCGAATTCGGCCATGTGGAACAGGTAAAGAAATTCACATTGCTCCCTTCCGAATGGACCATCGACAATGGTATCCTTACGCCTAAATTGTCGATACGCCGCAAGGTGGTAGAAGAAAAATACAAAGCCGAGATTGAAGCTATGTACGAAGGACATGCAGAAGACTGACGATTTCTGCTCTCATTTATGATGTTATACAAAAAGACGCCGGAGCAATCGCTCCGGCGTCTTTTTGTATCGGTGTACAACCTGTTATTCTATCCTGAGATGGCAGTATAAGTCGAGGTTAGCGAAACAAGCGGGCAAGCCTCTTATTGCCTGCCGCCGGTAAGCTGCTGATAAGCGCTCATATACCGGTCGGCAGTGGCCTTGTCGCCTTGCTGGGCAAAAATACTGCCCAATATCCTGTAGGGTTCCGGGAAATTAGGGTTAACCTCGATTACGCGCGACAAGTTATATATGGCAGCCTGGACGTTGTTGTCCTGGAGCTGTGCTATAGCAAGCCCGAACAGGGCGTCTACGTTTTCGGGCGAAATGTTGATCGTTTTGGTAAAGGCATTGATTGCTTCTTTCATATTGCCCGCGCCATACAGGGCTTTACCATAGTTGGACCAGGCGATCTCGTTATTGGGGTCATAGGTAACGGCATCCTTCAGCAAACGTATCGCTTCCGGAAGGTTTTGCTTTTCTAACGCTTCCTTGCCTAAGAAATCGCTTTTGTTATTGCGTTTTACGATGATGGCGATCGGGCTGTTGTCCACTTTTATTTCGTGGATGGTACCTTTCTGTACGAATAAACCGCTTTTTAGTATGTTGACATCTACATATTGCGGCGACAGGATGGCATAATCCCAATCGCTGTTGAAACGTTCCCGGAAGCGGACATAACCCACATTCTTCCAGGGTGCTTTTTCGCTGCGCCATACCTGATCCAGCTCCCAGGGCATATTCGATACCACTTTTAAGGTGCTGTCGTAAGGCACATTTTTAAGGAACCAATCGGCCGCCGGCTTGGCACTATGTGAATAGTAATCGAGCTGATAATCGCCGTATGATCCGTCAACACCGCCTTTTAATTCGTTAACGTACACATATTCCAGCGGGTGGTTCCTTATCATGAAGCTTATGGGAAAAAAGCTGCCTATGGCTACAACACAAAGAACGGCTATCGTCACAGCCTTGGTCGAGAAATATTTTATGATCACGCTGTATCCTAAAGCAGCGACCACAGCGATACCTCCAAATACAAAGTAAGAGTGACGCCATCCGTTGTACAATGGCGATTTGGAATAGGCCATATAAAACAGCGGGAAGGCAAAGGAAAAAATAACCAGCAATACCCGGTTACGATTGTATCCTGCCTTTTTCATCAGGGGCAGTAATACAATACCCAGACCAGCACCTATTAACGTAATGACAGGGGTCGTGATCAGAATGTATAATGATGTATAGTACCAGGGCACTTCATTGGACCACATCGTCTGTCCTTCAAACAGCGTTTTGATAATGGTCGGGAATTTGGAGAAGGTACTTAAGGCATCCATCGGCTGCGTAAACGGATGTCGTAATGCGGCAGGCCAGGTGGCAATACCAATGAGCCAGAACCCTACAAAGACAACCACAAGCCTTAACAGCAAGGGCTTATAAAATTTGGCATCGAATCCGAAAAGCTGCTTACGCATTTCTTTATGGGTCAGGAAATCGAATATAAGGGCCAGGCCAAGATAAAAGAAAAGTAACAAGGCCCCTACCCTGATACCGAAAGCCAGGCCAATAGCGAGCATCAGCTTTAGCGTTGTTTTCCAACTGGGTAAAGGCAGCTCGTCGGCAAAGGCAATGATATAGTAAAGCGACATGATGTACATGGCCGCAAATGTGGCATCCTTCGGATTATTGAAGCCTTCGCCCCATAATCGCGGGGCTATGATGGCAAACAATAAGCCCAGGCAACCGGCCTGCCATCCTCCCAGGCGCTTAGCGGTAAGCCCGCAAAAAAGGTAGAAAAGGAAGGTAAACATCGCAATGATGAAGTGCCGGGTATAGGTAGCATCTGTTCCCAATGTTTTATAGACGGCTGTAGCCGTTATATCCACCAGGGGGCCGTAGTTATAAAGCAGGGTAGGATCGTCCCGGTCATTGGGCCTAAACCTGAAGATGGAATCATTTTGCCCGAATGATTTGAGGTACACAAAAGATAACTCACCAACGGATTTATGATAAAATTCATCGCTGCTTGGCCCATAGTCAAAGCTAAGTAGCGGACGTAAAAAAAACAGCACCACGACCACTGCAATGAATATTCTTTTGTAGGGGGTTTGTTTGCTGTCCGCAGCGGGAGCTATTATTTTTTTCCACATAACTTAAATAGATTGGGCTTCAATAAAAATGGATTGGGCTACTTTTTTAATCAGCGGTAAGCGCTCGGCAATGTTACCGATGGCAATGGATGGCTTTACCAGGAAAGCGGGAATACCGGGCAGCAGAAAATCTCTAAAAGTTATTTTTATATTGGAATAACCGGCGTTCTGTAATTTGGCCCGGATAAATGAGGGCGAGAAGGCCATTTCATCGGGTTCAAGTTTTGCCTTTTTCCGGAAATAATCATTTTTAAAAATGAGCTGGCAATAAGGATTATAAATATTGGGCTCCATAAATATCATTTTACCACCCGGTAACAGCAGGGTCTTGATCTTCGCCAGCGATTCGTCAAGTGTGGTGTATAAATGGTGCAGAATACCGTTGCCATAAACGTAGTCGAACTTCCGATCCATGATCTGAGCCGCATTATTAAAGTCCAGCACTTCAAATTTAAGATTGGGCTTTTCAAAGTGTTCTGTGGCAGAGACGATAAAGGGTTCGCAAAGATCGGTACCCAATATAGTCAACGGCGTTTTTTCGGCAATCCAGTTAGACATCTCTCCGGTACCACAACCTATTTCCAATCCTTTCTTCCCTTCGGTGGTTTCCATAGCTTCGATAAACCAATCAGCTCTCCGCATCATCCGTATTTTTGTGGAAGAAGCCATTTGAAATATCTGGTTATACCCTCTGTTATCCGTTATGTGTGACATTCGTCGTTAAATTATTTTTCTACAATAATAGTATAGCCAATAGGATCCTCGCCGGTTCCCAGTTGCAGCAGCAGGGACAAGTGCCCTATCAGTATTGCCAAAAACCAGAAAGGTAAAAGGGCCAGCAAAAAAGGCCAGGACCATATTTTTTTGATACTAGTAAGGTTCCGGTAAAAAAGCACGATTGTTTTAGCGCATATGGCGGTAACATCAGTACCCCTCGCCTGTATTTCTACTTTGCTGAAGCCGGAGAACATCTGTTTTAAGGTACTGGGCGTATAACGGAAATAATCATAGGGTATATAATGATACCGCGCGCTCCAGGGTATGGTAATGATTCCCTTGGCGCCTTTTTTACTTACCCGACACATATCATCGACCAATGCCTGGTATTCAAAACAATGCTCCAGTACTTCGGTACAAAGAAAGGCATCAAAGAAGTCGTTTTCGAAAGGAATATGTTTGCCGTCGAATACCATGACCCTTTCGTTTTTGTATTTAAAATCATTGGCTATAGCTACATCGATGCCATAATATTCTGTTTTCGGTTCCTGCAATAAATGATAGTACGGGCTATCTCCGCAACCTACATCAAGCACCTTCCCGCTGAATTGCGGCAATTGCTTTTTTAGGGCAGAGTAGATAGTGAGTATCTGTAAATCAAGCAACATTCGCGCATAAAACTTCAGCTTATTGACGAATGTTGTTGGCGCCGTATTGGCTATCGGCTGAAATTGCTCCATTTAAAACGAACAGAAATTAAATAATATCAAAACAATAAAGACTCAGGAAGGATACTGTTATACTACCTTTTTAAATATATTTTTTCTAATAAACTTAGGCCGCTTCTTCGCCTCTTCAAGTATTTTAGCCTGATACTCGCCTATCAGCGCAATACCCAGCATATTGAGCCCGCCGAAGAACAGCACCAATACAATAATCGTGGTGATACCGTGCGGTATACCGGGCAACAGGAAGTAAGCGATAATCTGGGCGATAATGGCAATAAAGGAAAGCACGGTAAGAAAACCGCCGAGGTAAGTCAATAGCTCAAGGGGCACAAAGCTGAAAGAGAAGATCGCCTTTCTCGCCCATCCTATATTTTTGCGCCAGTTGTTGGTGGTTACGCCAAACATCCGTTCCGGTCTTATATAATCCACACCTACCTGCTTAAAGCCTACCCAGGCGCGGAGGCCACGCAGGAACTGGTCGGTTTCCGGCAACTTGATCAATTCATCGACCACTTTACGGTCCATAAGGGAGAAATCGCCGGCATCAAGGGGTATAGGCACATAGGATATGCTGCGGAAAAGCCGGTAAAATACTTTGTAGAAAAAAGCCAGGCGCTGGCTTCCTTCTCTTTTTACCCGCCTGCCATAAACCACATCGTTGCCCTCCTGCCATACTTTATAAAAATCTTCGATCAACTCGGGCGGGTCCTGCAGATCGCCGTCGAGCAGGATTACGCCATCGCCGGTGGCTATTTCCATACCGCTCAGGAAGGCAGCCTGCGAGCCGAAGTTACGGGCATGTTCTATAGCCACTACATGCTCGTCCGATTGTACCAGCGGATGCAGCACCTCCATGGTATTGTCCGGGCTGCAATCGTTTACAAATATGATCTCGTAATCTACATTTATTTTTTTGAAGGTTGCTGTCAGGCGCTGGTACATGACCGGTATGGCCTGAGCGTCCTTATAACAGGCGATCACTGCGGTAAGCTTATGCCGTATCTTGTCCTGTATCAGCTTCTTTTCGTACAGGGGGTAGGAATACTTCGCCTGCCAGTCTTTGGTTTGGACCAGGCCTTCTCCTAATGGAGTCTGGTTGCGCCAGCCCAACAGCGACTGCGCCAGAGAGGCATTACCATACCATTCTTTCAGGTCCCATTTCCGGTTAGGCATCGAGCCCCACTGCGGCTCCTGAGCGATCTGGAATACGGCGCGGATCTCTTCCACGATAGACCTCAGCGTTGTTTTTTGCCCGCTGGCAATATTGATTGATCTGCCTCTTATCTTTTCGGCCGGTGCATTTGCCGCCAGCAAGGTAGCCCATACGGCATCGGCTACATAAACGAAGTCGCGCGAAATATCGGGCTGCACCAGTACCGGGTATTGCTGCTCCATGCCTTTCTGGATCAACTGGGGCACCAGCCTGTCCGGCTCTTCGTATGGCCCATATATCGAATAATACCGGAGGTTGACTACCGGCATTTCCTTGAGTGTGCCGTAATAGCGTATAAGATAGGCCGCCGATATTTTGGTTACGGAATAGTGGCTATTGGGCATCAGCGCGTCGTCTTCGGCCGGTTGCTCGCTATTGAGTCCGTACTCCGACGAGCTTCCGGCATGCACCACCGCCCTTATGTTATAGTTGGAAGCTGCTTCCAGGATATGAAGCAGGCCCAGCATATTGGTCTTGTATATTTTTTCGACCACATCCTGCTTAGAGTAGGCGCCATAAGCCGCCAGGTCGAATATGGTTTTGAAGCGGTACTTGTCGAAGAGTGCGGTTACTTTATCTTTTTGCGTGATATCGCATTGCAGGATTTTCGACTGGTCTATATCGTCGAGCCGCCAGGGTACAAAAGGTTTGCTGGTAATGGCATACACATCGCTACGTTTGGCCAGAATAGCCCTGAAGAGGTTGGCGCCTATAAATCCGCCGGCCCCGAATACTACGATCGGCCCTTCCAGCTTATCAATTTCCTGGTTAATCTGTACAGTTAAGTTCACTGGAGTATTGCTGCTATTTGGTTGTGTAAAAGCTCGCCTTGCAGGCCATTCAATTCCTGGTGCCATTGTTGGCTTCCATAACGACCATTGGGGTACCCCTTGGCATGCAGGCTACGCCATTGCAATGGAGTATCCAGTTCTGCGGCAAGTAATAAAGCAGCGATATGCTCGCCCAGTCCGCCGGCAGCATAATGCTCTTCTATCGTGATCACTTTACGCAAACGTTTTACGGATGCGATCAGTGCATCGGGAATATACAGCACCGGGAATATACCTACCACCCATATCTCCAATTGTTCCAGCAAGACGGGCGGCAGGCTCAAGAGGTTGGCTACCACAGGACCGGTACCGATCACCACAGCACCTTCTCCTTTTTGAATACATCTCCAGTCGGCGAAAGGCGCCAGGCCAGGCATGTCCTTGCCCTGGTTGAGCCTCAGGTAATTGGGCGATTTATCTTCGAGCATCATGGTTACGGCCTGCGCCACATCCTGCCCGGTAAAAGGGACATATACTTTCATATTGGGCAAAACCCGCATGGCGGCAATATCTTCCAGGTTGTGGTGGGTAGCGCCCATAATACCATATCCGTAACCGCCCCCGTTACCTACCAGCTTTACCGGCAGGTTGTGCAGACAGGCGTCATTTCTTATCTGTTCGTAGGGACGCAGGGTAACGAAAGGGGAAATGCTGTACACCCATGGGATAAACCCTTCGTGGGCCATAGCTGCCGCCATGGAAACCATATTCTGCTCTGCCACACCGGCATTGATAAAATGCGTTCCGAAGGTCTGCCTTACCTGCTCCAGCGCCATATAACCCAGGTCGCCGGTAATAAATACCTGGCCGGGCACAGAGCCGTGTTGTTCTATAATGGCTTGAGCAAACTCTATTCTCATCGTATATTAATTATTCTGCCTTGCGGTTTGTTCCAGGTATTGTTGTTCCAGTTGCAGCAGCATATCTTCATATTGCCGGTCTTTAAAGGGAAGATAGTGGCTGTCCATCGTATTCTGATGCGTTACCCAATCTTTTCCTTTTATGGTTTTGGCAATGATTGCCGTTGGTTTTTCACCCCGGTCTGCCTGTGCTTTTGCCTGGCGCCAGTCTTCGAAATCGTGGCCGTCTATTTCGATGCAATCAAATTGAAAAGCGCGCAGCTTATCCGCCAGCGGGTCGAGATTCATTACGTCCTGCGTAGCGCCGAAGCCCTGGAAATTGTTTTTGTCGATGACCCAGGTCACGTTGCGCAACCTGTGGTGGGCTATAAACATAGCCGCCTCCCAGATACTGCCTTCGTTCAGCTCGCCGTCGGAGGTAACGCAGAAAATCCGGTGGTCGCTTTTTTTAAGCCTTTTGGCAAGGCCCAGCCCTGCTGCCAGCGACAGGCCGTGTCCCAGGCTGCCGGTAGCGAATGGTATTTTGCTGATCTTATTGGCAGGGGGGTGTGCCGCCAGGTAAGTACCGTTCTGGTAAAAGCTATCGATATCTTCGTCCGTAAGCAATCCTTTTTCGGCAAGCGAGCTGTATAATACCGCCGCAGCATGCCCTTTGGAGAGGATAAATTCATCTTCATCACCCATCCATTCAAAAAACAAAAAAGTAAGGATTTCGGCGGCAGATAATGAACTTCCGATGTGTCCGGCGCCCGCTTTGGCATACATGCCGAGAAAACGTTTCTTTATAGAAAACGCCCTTGAGTGCAAATCATTGAAATTCAATTTATTACCCACTATTAAGTTTTGATTTATCGCGGGCAAGTTAGAACTTTTATCTGAAAAAATGAAGACCAGGTGCGGATATAATGTAATAACATGCTGCCGACCTTTCTCCCTGTTGCTCTTGTGCTGCCACCCGGGTTTAAGGGCCACTCCGGCCGCAGTAAGCCTACCCAGTAAAAGTTCTTTTAATTAAAAAAATTTACCTTTAGAGGCAAAATCTGAATCCGCCCATTCTCCCGGAAACACAACCTGAAACAAATTGCAATATGAGTAAACTGAACGTTCTTTTGGTAGATGACGAACTGGAAGCATGCGAGAACCTCCAAAACATTCTCCTGGAATACGTAGATAAAGATATTAATATACTTGGCTATGCCTATAATACCAACGAAGCGGAAGAAAAGATCATGAGCCTGCATCCCGATGCCATTTTCCTGGATATCGAGATGCCGAACGAAAATGCCTTCCAGTTTCTCGAACGGTTCAGCACCATCAGCTTCGAGATTATATTTGTAACGGCTTATGACGAGTATGCCATCCGCGCTTTTAAACTGAACGCAGTAGACTATATTCTTAAGCCCATCAATATCGAAGACCTGAAGAAAGCGGTAGAAAAGCTCAAAGAAAGAGTTACCTACCGGAAAGTTATCAATATAAACGCCCGGGGCTATAACGAGTTGGCCCAACAGATCAACCTCGGAAAAAAACAATCGCAGATTATACTGAGGGATAACAATACCTGGGAAACCCTCTCTTTTAAAAGCATCATCTATCTGAAAGCAATGGGCAGCTATTCCAAGATTTTTTACCTGCACCAGGGCGAAGAGCGGAATATACTGATGTCCCGTTCTATTTCGGAATACGAAGAACTGCTGCCCAAAGAAGCTTTTTTCAGGGTACACAGGTCTTATCTCGTCAACTGTGATTATATCCAGAAACTAACCAAGGATGAAATTCCTTCAATTATTCTTACCGACAAATCGGTGTTGCCGGTGGGAAGAAGGCGATTCTCAGAGCTGGTGCTTTTTTTAAAGAATTACAACAAATAACATCCCTGATCATTTAACGCGACACTTGCTACTGCCGGTTTACATGCCACATGCCGATTGCTGTCGCGATTTCGTAGCCCTGCAACAGCCGGAAATGGCTTATTTTCGGTATCATTTGCGAGGCGTTTTGCCTGAGGCTTATTATGCGTAAACTGTTCCATATCTTATTGCTGCTGCTTATCCGGGCTATTCCCGGACCGGCACAATCTATCCCCACCATATGGTACACTGCCGAGAATGGTCTGCCCTCCAATACGGTTTATTCCATTACCCGGGATTCAAAAGGTTATCTGTGGTTTAGTACGGATAAAGGGGTAAGCAGGTATAACGGGAAAGAGTTTAAATCGTTCAGCACCTTCGATGGCCTTGCGGACAACGAGGTGTTCTCGGTTAAGGAAGATTTTGAAGGGAGACTATGGTTCAATAGCTTCAGTGGCAAGCTGTGCTATTTAAAAGACGGGGGTTTCCATACAGATCAAAATACGCCCTGGCTCAAACTTCCGGCCGTGTCGCCGAGTACCCGCTTTATCCTGGAGCGGGACAGCAGCATTACCTTATCCTTCCAAAATCCATACTGGTTTGCCAGTATTAAAGGCAATACCTGCCGCATTTATAAAATTCCCCGCACAGTTTTGGGAGAGCCTCCACTTTCTTGTGCCATGAGGGCCCCCGGCCAATATGACCTGATCTATCCCGATGTTATAGCCACCATCGACACCAACGGAAAAAACCTTTCCATCAGGAAGTTCAAAGGAGGATGGACCTATTCCCCTACGGGCAATCACAATAAGACCGGCGAAGTAGGATACTACGCGACCACTGACGGATTGTATGATTTGCAGGAAAGGCTGGTTTTCCCGTTGAAAAGAAACCTGTATACAGCGCCGGCCAATTGCAATTTAATCGCGGATGGCCATGTCTTTATCGGCATCAAAGACCGCCTGGCCATCGACGATAATACGGATATCATGACGGGCCAACGAGTGACCTTTATCACGAAAGATACTGCAGGCAATTTCTGGGTGTCGACCAAAGGCAAGGGTGCTTTTAATTTCAGTAAGCATTTCCGGCAAATCACCACCTATGCGCAACGGTACCAGGGCCAGGTATTGTATGCAACCGCTTATGGCGATGCCCTTTTGTTTGTAGACGACAAAGCGATGCTCCACGAATTTAAAGAAGGCAGGCTAAAGACCCTTACGGCGCATAAGACGACAGATGGCTATTTTGCAAGATCCAATTTCCTTATCGACCGCTTCCGGAATTTCTTCCAGTTGTATCCCGGTAAAAGCTTCGCCCTGCTACGGCAAGGTAATGGTTCGATGAGAAGCGTTAGCATTGCTCCCTTTGGGGTTGTAAGAGCCGTAGGATCTTTTAAAGAAATCCTCTCCCTGGGCAATACTGTATACCTGGTAACAGCAAATTCCATATTTACACTAGATTACAGAACGCTGGCACAAGCGACAGTAGTCAATCCCGAGCTGCTGATAGAAAATAAAAATTTAAACAGGATCTTTTCCAGAGCCGTCAATAACCGTGATTCCAGCCTATGGTTTTCCCGTACGGATGGTATTTTCAAAACATCGGGGAACAAGGTCTTCAAGCAAGCGCAGTTCCGCAACATCATTTTACGCCAGTTTTACTTTTTCGGGCAGTATATGGTAGGCTTTACGGATGCCAATCATTTACTGGTAAGCAACAACTATGAAAGCCGGCCGGTTACCGATACCATAAAGGAGCCCAACTGTATCTGGGAAAATATCTATGTTATAGATGAACATCATTGCCTGATCAGTACCAATAACTATTACCGTCTGCTCACCTTCTATCCCGCTTCGACCGGAGGCAAACCCAGGTTCAGCTTACAAACGATAGAAAATCCTTTTATTCCCCGGCAAACGGATTGTATTGCTATGGACTCCGCCAATTGCTATTTCTTCAAAGGGGGCGATATTACCCGTGTGGCTATGCCCATTCTCTTTGAACAATCACTTCCCCCTATCCCGGTTTTCTCTGCGCTTGAAGCACAGGGCAAAAGCTACCCGATAGCGCCCCTGGTCACGCTCTCTTACGCTGCATCAAAAAATGTTACTATCTCCTTCGACAATATTGTGTTCGGCAGCAAAGAGGTGGTCTGCGAGTATTCCATCTCCACAAACGGGCAGGAGGAATGGACAAAAATTACTGGCAATTCTATTAACCTGAGTACGCCGGGATATGGCCCCCATCTTATACAGATAAGGTCCAGAGCGCTTTCCGGCAATTATTCCCAACCTGCCGTATTGACCCTAAATATATTAAAGCCTTTCTGGGCCACCTGGTGGTTTGTGCTTATCGCTATCCTCACGTTGATAACCCTGGTATGGTTGAGCATAGCTATAGTGAGCAGGTACCGGCTCCGTAAAAAACAGAGAGAGCATGAAGCCGACATGAAATACCAGCAGTCGGAATACAAAGCCCTCAATGCATTGATGAACCCGCATTTCATCTTCAACAGCCTTAACAATATCCAAGGCCTTATCAATAAAGATGAGAAAAGAGTGGCCAACGAGTACCTGGTTATTTTCTCCGATCTGATACGCCAGAATATGAGTAATGTTTCAAAGGGGTTCATTACGTTGCAGCAGGAACTCAATCTTATCGAAAACTACCTTACCCTGGAAAAGCTGAGATTTAAAGAATTGATCAATTACGAGATAAAAGTGGAAGCGGATGTAGAGACCGAAGACATCAGGATACCGCCGCTAATGGCGCAGCCTCTTGTTGAGAATGCAGTAAAACATGGCCTGCTGCCCAAACAATCTATCGAAAGCATGGTGCGTATCCATATCTTTGAAAAAGACAACCTGCTGTACCTGGAGATAACGGACAATGGTATTGGCCTTGCGCGATCGCTGCAAAGCAAGAATAAGCTGTATGAGTCATTCGGATTGGTCAACCTGAAAAAAAGAACGGAGCATCTGAAAAAGATACAGCAACGGGAAATAAATATTGTAGTACATGAAATTGAAGATGCCGAAGGGAACAGTATGGGGACCAGGGCACTGATTACAATGGAACTTGAAAATGCATAGTGCCACTGGATTAGTTACAGCCCCCCACCCCGATCAATAAATGCCACATGAAGTCTCGATCACCTTTTTACATCTCTAGCTTGTTATTATTACTGACGGTATTTTACAAACCGCCGGTAGTACGCTCACAATCGGTACCACTCATACAATACAAGAAAGAACAGGGCCTGCCTTCAGATGTCGTGTATTCCATTATCCGCGACCGGAGCGGCTATTTATGGCTGGGAACCGACAAAGGCCTGTGCCGGTTTAACGGGTATTCCTTCAAAACATTCACTACACTTGACGGCCTTCCCGACAATGAGGTATTCAGTTGTGCAGAAGATATCCAGGGCAGGCTATGGTTAGTCACCTTTAAGGGCGATCTCTGTTTTTTAGAAGACAATGTATTTCACACAGCAGCCAATACACCCTGGTTGAAACTACCACCATCCAGCGACCATTTTTTTTCACAGATAGTACCAGAAGCCGATAGCAGCTTTAGCATGGTATCCAGCAACGGCATGTCTTTCATCAATGTAAAAGACAGCCTGGTTAAATTGTATGATGCCAACAAAATTTTCGCAAAAATAGACTCCCGCATTGTTCATATAAAAAAATTAAGTCCCGACCGCTTTTGTTTATACACCAATTCTTTCCAGATAATTACAGACTCATCGCTTAATCTGCTGAGTAAAAAAGCGGCCTCCTATAGCTTGGGATATTCGGGCAGGCAATTCTTTCTCCTGAACGAAAAAGGGATATGGGACATTAACGATCACCTGCTGTTGGATGCCGGCAGTACCGGACATTATAAATGGTGGAATAACCACCCTGTATTTTTCCTGGACAAAAACCGTTTCTGGATAGGCAAAAAAACAGACCTGTACCTGAATAACCAGAGCATATTCCAGGGAAGAAGCAAACCAATTACTTATATAGAGCGGGATATCTTTGGTAATTACTGGATAGGCTCCAGAGGCGATGGCATTTATAAGATCAGCAGGTTTTTCGATGGGATACAAGTCTTACGCAATGCTTATCTCAGTCAGGTAGTCTCCGCCGAGAGGATTAAGGGAACTGTATATTTCATCACAGAATCCGGCCAGGTCAACACCTTTGCTTCCGGCACAGTAAAAAAGATTGCTCAGCTTACCCGGAGACGAGAGACCCAGCTTACCCCCGACAATTTGTATATATCGGACCAAGGGGAAATACTCCAGGTATTTGATGGCCAGGGCACCTGCCTGATACCGGATATTACCAGGACTGCCCATCCGGCCTGCTATACGCTCAGCTTCCCTTCTGTTGCCGATGCAAGAGGCGCCAAGGCAATAATTCCAGGCAAAGAACATCTATACATCTTCACTATGTATGATATCGCCAGGATAGATATCCGGGATATAATCAAAACACGCCAGATCAAGCAGGATTTCTTGCTCAACATGGGCCCGAGAGGCTCTAAAAGAATATATGCTAAAGCTATAGATCCCCAAACTAACGATATCTGGTATTCCAGGAAAGATGGGGTTTATAAGATGGCAAACAGAGTTCCTTATTTGCAAAAGCAGTTGTCTCCTTTCAATTTCAGGCAGTTTGAGTTTTATGGGTCTTACCTGGTAGGCATCACGGACAATAGCAAACTTATCATCATCAACAGCGCCGATAAAAGCGCTAAATGGGATAGTACACAAAGCAACAATTCTGTATGGGAACATATTTACCGTATAGACGAACGACATGCTATTATCAGTACCAATAACTATTACCGGCTCCTTACACTTTATCCGGCCCAGCCTTCAGGAGCTCCCCGGTACGCGCTGAAGACCATAGAAACTTCGGCTATCCCTCAAGAGGCAGAATATATTCTCGCTGACCCGGATACCTGTCTTTTTTTTAAAGAGGGCACCATTACAAAAGTCGAGACCCGTCTACTTTTTGAACAAATCCCTCCTCCAAAACCGTTGTTCTCTTCGTTTAAAGCTACGGGTAAGTCTTACCCGCTAAGGCCGCGCATCACTATCCCCTACAGCGAGTCTAAAAACATCAACCTCATTTTTGACAACATTGCGCTCAATGGGAATGATATAACCTGTGAATATTCGATCTCAAAAGAGGGTAAAGAAGACTGGCTCGCTATTACCGGTAACGAGATCAATCTCAATACGCCCGGTTTTGGCGACTACACCATTAAGATAAGATCCAAAACCATTTCCAGCAATTATTCAAAGCCTGCCATCATTCACCTCACCATATTAAAACCTTTCTGGGCCACCTGGTGGTTCATCACACTGGCCATCCTGCTCCTCATTGCCCTGGTTTGGGCCATCGTGCTTATTGCCATATGGTATAGGCTTCGCAAAAAACAAAAAGAGCATGATGCCGATATGAAATACCAGCAGTCGGAGTACAAAGCCCTCAACGCTCTTATGAACCCACATTTCATCTTCAACAGCCTTAACAATATACAGGGGCTCATCAATAAGGATGAAAAAAGGGTGGCTAACGAATACCTCGTCATCTTCTCCGACCTGGTACGCCAGAACATGAACAATATTTCAAAAGGCTTTATCACCCTGCAACAGGAACTGAACCTGGTCGAAAATTACCTTACCCTCGAAAAGCTAAGGTTCAAAGACCTCGTCAATTATGAAATACAGGTAGCAGACGATGTGGAGACAGAAGACATTATGATACCACCGCTGATGATACAACCCCTTGTGGAGAATGCCGTAAAACACGGCCTGCTCCCCAAACAGTCTACTGAGAATATGGTACGCATCCATGTCTTCGAAAGGGACGACCTGTTGTATGTCGAGATAACGGATAATGGCGTAGGATTGTTACAATCCCTGAAGAACAAGAACAAATTGCATGAGTCCTTCGGCTTGGTCAACCTGAAGAAAAGGACGGAACACCTGAAGAAAATACAACAGCAGGAAATGAATATTGAGATAAAAGAAATAATTGACGGGGAAGGGCACAGCAAAGGGACGAGGGCCTTAATTACGATGGTGCTGGATAATGTTTAAAAAGAACCGGATAGACGAAGCTATGCGCCGGGTACACCATCCCAATCAATCACACCATGAAGAACCGATTATTGTATTTTATCTGCAGTCTTGTCCTGTATAGCGCTCTAGGTATGGCGCCGGACACTTTTGCGCAACAGATACCGTTGATACAATATAAGCAGGAGCAAGGCCTGCCTTCAAATATTATTTACTCCGTTATACGCGACCGGAAAGGCTACTTGTGGATAGGCACAGATAAAGGCTTGTGTCTCTTTAATGGATACACTTTTAAAACGTACACCACACTCGATGGTCTTCCCGACAACGAGGTATTCAGTTGTACAGAAGACCTGTACGGCAGGTTGTGGCTAGTTACATTCAAGGGTGATCTCTGTTTCCTGAAAGATAATGTATTTCACACTGCAGCTAACACACCCTGGCTCAAATTACCACCTTCGAGCGACCTCTTCTTCTCGCCCATGGTAGAGGAATCGGACAGTAGCTTCAATATAGTATCCAACACCGGTACTTCCTTTGTCCATATAAAAGGCAATCAACTCAAATTAATTAACCTGCACAAAATCATTTATGGAGGTGGGGCTCGAAGGTCCGGGACTTGTGTTGTGAAAAGAATAAATGCCAATCGTTTCCTTTTATACGCTGATACCTTCAGGATCATTGTCGATTCTTCCTTCAACCTTATCGAGAAAAAGAATGTTGCTTACAACATCGGTTATTCCCACGACCGCACATACCTCATCAATAAAAAAGGGATATGGGATCTTGACGAAAACCTGGTTATCCCTGCATTTAACGTTGCATATGATAAGTACAATAGCGTCCATCCATTACTTCTCCTGGACAAAAAACGCTTCTGGCTGGGAACGAAAACGAATCTGTTTCTAAACAATCAGCGTATATTCAACGAAAAAAGTAAACCGGTAACTTCTATTGAAAAAGACATTGCCGGCGATTATTGGGTATCAACGAGAGGCGACGGCCTTTACAGGATCAGCAGGTATTTCGACAGTATACAAATAACAGCCAATGCTTATAGTGATCGTGTTATCTATGCCAGAAAGGTAAAAGGGATTGTTTATTTCATCACAGGGTCGGGAGGCATTTACAAGTCAACATCCGGGAAGACAGAAAAAATAAAAGAGCTTTTTAAAGGACGGCAGGTAACATTGGCGAAGGAAGGTTTCTATATTTCGGACCAGGGGGTATTGCTGCTGATCGACAAACTATACAGGAATTACTGGATACCAGACATTACAAAGCCCAGGCTCCGGGTCTATCCTCTTTTCTTTCGAACGCCACAGGAAGAGCCAGGCGTCAAAGCAATAATCCCTTACGGAAAATACCTGTACGAGTTCTCTCCACAAGATGTAATCCGGATTAAAAAACCAGGACCATCACTTACTTCAAACATGCTGAGTACCGAGTTTTTACTCGACGGGAAAAAGACCGACGCCAAAAGGATATATGCCAAGGCGATTGACCAGCAAACCGGCGACATCTGGTATTCCAGACAGGATGGGATTCACAAAATGACAGATGGCGTCCCCCGGCTACAAAAACAATTATCGCCCTTTGTTTTCAGACAGTTCGATTTTTACGGACCCTACCTGGTAGGCATCACAGACAATAGCAAACTTATCATCATCAACAGCGCCGATAAGCACCTGAAATGGGACAGTACCCGTAATGATATTTGCATATGGGAAGATATCTGTCCGATAGACCGGCAACATGCTATCATCAGCACAAACAACGACTACAGGTTGCTCACACTCTATCCTCCTCATTCATCGGGAATGCCCAGGTATACACTGCAGGCAATAGAAAATCATTTTATCCCGCAAAAGGTGGAGTATGTTTTTTCCGACACCCAAAATTGCTACTTTTTCAAAGAAGGTACTATTACCAAAGTTTCTACCTCCGCCCTTTTTGCAATACCTCCCCCGCCCATACCTGTATTTTCCTCTTTTAAAGCTACAGGCAAGTCATACCCGCTAAGACCGCGTATCACTATTCCCTACAGCGAGTCTAAAAACATCAACCTCGTTTTTGACAACATTGCGTTCAACGGAAATGATATAACCTGTGAATATTCGATCTTAAAAGAGGGTAAAGAGGACTGGCTCGCTATTACGGGTAATGAGATCAATCTCAATACACCCGGTTTTGGCGACTATACGATCAAGATAAGATCCAAAACCATTTCCAGCAATTATTCAAGGCCTGCCATCATTCACCTCACCATATTAAAACCTTTCTGGGCCACCTGGTGGTTCATCACACTGGCTATCCTGCTCCTCATTGCCCTGGTTTGGGCCATCGTGCTTATTGCCATATGGTATAGGCTTCGCAAAAAACAAAAAGAGCATGATGCCGATATGAAATACCAGCAGTCGGAGTACAAAGCCCTCAATGCTCTTATGAACCCACATTTCATCTTCAACAGCCTTAACAATATACAGGGGCTCATCAATAAGGATGAAAAAAGGGTGGCTAACGAATACCTCGTCATCTTCTCCGACCTGGTACGCCAGAACATGAACAATATTTCAAAAGGCTTTATCACACTGCAACAGGAACTGAACCTGGTCGAAAATTACCTTACCCTCGAAAAGCTAAGGTTCAAAGACCTGGTCAATTATGAAATACAGGTAGCGGAGGATGTGGAGACAGAAGATATTATGATACCGCCGCTGATGATACAACCCCTTGTGGAGAATGCCGTAAAACACGGCCTGCTCCCCAAACAGTCTACTGAGAATATGGTACGCATCCATGTCTTTGAAAGAGACGACCTGTTGCACGTCGAAATAACAGATAATGGCATAGGCCTTAGCCAATCCCTTAGAAGTAAGAACAGGCTCTACGATTCCATGGGGCTAACCAACCTGAAGAAAAGAACAGAACACCTGAAAAAGATCCAGCAGCAGGAAATAGATATTGAAATCACCGAGTTGGAAAACGAACACGGCGTTACCGGTACTAGGGCCTCCATAAAAATGAGCCTGCCGGATTATTAAAGCGTAAGAAGGCGCAGAGGCATTAATATTTTTCCCTAAAAGTTTTAAAGTTTGCCCAGGAAAATTATCTTTGTTTGATCAAAAACAATAGAATGAAAAAAATTCTAAGCATAGTTTCCTTACTTGCCCTGGGCACAACGGCCCTGGCACAGGATATCAAAGTAGGTCCTGAAGTAGGTGTGACATATAACACTATGTCCCAGAAACTAAATGGGGCAAGCCGGGAAACCAACTACCAGGTTGGCTTTAAAGTAGGTGGCGTTGTCGATTTCCAGGTCAATGAGTACTTTTCGGTACAACCCGGCCTTTTTCTCTCTGTCAATAACGGTACCGAGAGCTTTTACGAACGCTTCTATAAAACAGGATCTGGTCTGCCTACCAGCGATCACGACCGGAGGAACTACCAGGTAACTTATTTGCAACTTCCCGTCTACGCGCTTTATAAAACAGGGAAAGAATATGATGATCCGCATTTCTTTGTGGGCATCGGTCCTTCTTTCAACCTGGGGATAGGCGGCACCTTTAAACAGGAATATACCAATACGCTGAATGGGGTAGACATTCCCAAGCGTTACGAATATGGCATGCCTTTCGGTAACGACAGGATAAAAGACAAATTGCGTCGTTTCGACCTCAGCGCCAACATCACCATAGGCTACGAAATGCCTTTCGGCCTGTTTTTCCGTGGCTATTACGGCCTTGGTTTGCTGAATGTAGCACCTTCGGGCAACAGCGACAATTGCTTCCGGAATTCCGGTGGCGGCATCTCTATCGGATTTTTCTTCAATGCAAAAGGCGGCGGACCGCGCTGGCAATAAAATAATTATTTACTTTTGAAAGAGGACACAGGCTGTGTCCTCTTTTTTCATTTTAACCCATACCTGGTGTTCCGGAAAGCGTACAAAAAAACCCTGGGGCAAATCCTGCCTTCCTTCAGCAAAAGGAAAAAACTGAATACCTACAATCCCAAAAGGGTGATTGTGACGGCAAGCGATACCCCTACCGTTTATTCCAGCTTTAACTTCAACCGCGAAAAGCTGGACCAGGTAACTACGGAGTCGCTGCATGAATGTACCTTGGGCGTGCAGGAAACAGCCGTAACCTGGATCAATGTTGATGGCCTGCATAAACATGAAGTGGAAAAACTGTGCAGCCACTTCAAGATACACCCACTGCTGGTAGAAGATATCCTGAGCATAGGCCAGCGCGCCAAGGCCGATGACATGGAGACGCATATGTTCTGCCTGATGCCCATGCTCTCGTACAACAATGATACCGGTGTAGTACAAGCCGAGCAGCTCAGCATCGTATTGGGACATAACCTTCTGGTATCATTTCAGCCCGATCCGCAGCAGGATCCTTTTAACCCTATCAGGGAAAAGCTAAAGAACGAAGCTGCACCTATAAGGCAGAAGCCGGCAGCCGATTACCTGGCCTATAGCCTTATGGATGCCGTGGTCGATGATTACTTTGCGGTACTGGAAAAACTGTCGGACCGGCTGGAGAAGCTCGAAGATGAAGTAGTGACCCGGCCCAATAGCTCGATCCTCCTCAAGATAACCCTGCTCCGCCATGAGATCATGGTGGTCAAAAGGGCCATAACGCCGGTGCGGGAACTCGTCACTTCTTTCTGGCATTCCGACAATCCTCTCATCAATCCTGCCCACAGGAAGTATTTCAAAGATGTTTACGACCATATCGTATTGGCCATAGAATATACCGAGAATTACAGGGAGATGGCCATTAACGTGCAGGACCTGTACATGAACCAGGTGAACACCCGCATGAACGAAGTCATGAAGATACTCACTGTGGTAACCACCTTATTGGCGCCGGCTACGGTGATCGGCGGTATCTTTGGCATGAACTTCGACAAGATACCCTATGCCCATCATCCGCATGGCTTTACCATTGCCGTGGTCAGTATGCTTTCCGTATCGGCCGTCATGCTGCTTTTCTTCCGGAAGAAGGGCTGGTTCTAAGTGTACAGGCAAGATCAGCTCTCTCTTTTTCCTTCCAGCAACAGGTGCAGCGCATTATCCAGCGAACCCGCCATCTGGACAGAGCCCGCATTCACAAAAAATATCTCATCGGCATTCTCAATAGTATTCAGACGGTGGGCAATAATTACCCTGGTTGTAGTAGCAGGCAGCTTTTCCAGGATACCCTGCAACAATTGCTCCGTTACGGTATCGATATTGGCAGTAGCCTCATCAAGGATCAGCAGATCAGGTTTGCGTAAAACTGCTCTCACAAAGGCGATCAGTTGTTTTTGCCCCAGGCTTATACCCTCACCGCCCGAAGTTACCGGCGTATCCAGTCCCTGGTCAAAGCGGGTCATCAACGCTTCCAGCCCGGCGTCCCGCAGTACAGCGGTCAGTTGTTCATTGCTATACTCCCTGTAAGCCACATTGCCGTAAAGGATATTATCTCTGAGCGTACCACTGAACAGGAAAGGCTCCTGCAGGATAAAACCAATAGCCGCCGTACGTTCCTCATCGCTATATGTCCTGATGTCCTGGCCCCGCAGCAGTACCATTCCGGCGCCGGGATCATATAAGCGGGCGATCAGCGAAGCCGTTGTTGTTTTGCCCCCGCCGGTAGGCCCTACCAGGGCATAAGTCTTGCCCGCTTCCATCCTGAAATTAATATTATGCAATACCTCTTTCCCATCGGGATACCGGAAGGATACGCCTTCGAAGGCCAGCAGGGAAGGTCCCATCAATGCTGCATCCGTTTTAAGGTTTATCGTTTCCTTGGGTATTTCCAGGCCCAAGATAACTGCGATCCTGTCCCAGGCCGCCATAGCCGTCTGGAAGCCGGCCCAGAGTGCCGCCAGTTGGCGTAAAGGCAGGTAGAAGTTCTGGACATAAGCAATAAAGCTGATCAACAAACCAACCGTAAAATCACCCTGGGTAATGAGGTAGATACCATACACCAGGACTACAAGCTGGGCTATATTGGAGAACAAAGTGAATACCGGCGTAAAGATATTATTGGCAAGCCCGGCTTTGATCGCAGAAGTATAATTCTGCTCGTTGGCCGCATCAAAACGGCTGCGGAAATAGTCCCTGCGGTTGAAGGTAATGATCGTCTTAAAATTTTGCAGGCTCTCCTGTATCTCGGCGCTCAGGTCGCCCGTACTTTTCATACTGGCTGCATTTTTCTTTTTTACCCAGGGCGAAACCAGCCCTACAAACAACAGGATAACAACAGCAGGCAGCAGGGAAGCACCGCCCAGCTTTACATGGATGCTCAGCAGGAAAACGGCAGCGCCCAGCATCGTGAAGATACTGTCGACGAACTGCATCAGGGATTGGGAAAAAAACTGGTTCACCTTATCCGTATCGCTGTTGATCCTGGAGATCAGGTCCCCGCTTTTGTTCTGGTTAAAGAAGGCTACCGGCAATTGCTGCAGCTTATTGAACACCGCATTGCGCAAGCTATACAGCATCCGCTGCCCTACCCCGCCCATAAGCTTGGTTTGCAGGTATTCGGTGAAAGCCCAGATGATATACATCACCAGCAGCAGGCCGGAGAAGACGATAAGGTTGTGGTATTGCCCCGCCTGTATGTAATGATCGATAGCATAACCGATCATATAAGGTGTGAGCATCGTAACCCCGGCGTTCAGCATCATTACAAAGAAAGCCAGGAACAATTCCTTTTTCTCAGAAGCCATAAACTGCAGCATCTTGCGTACGGCAACACGGGTGCTGGTCTTCTGATCGGTATTGAGATTATAATTCATTTCGGGTTGTTGGTTAAAAGTCCTGTTCCCGGACCGGGAAACTACTAATGGGATTGCGGCAGCGATTGCTGCGAATCGTAAATCTGCACGTATTCGGGACAACTGCTGAGCAGCTCTTCGTGGGTTCCTTTGGCCACCAGCTCTCCTTCCATCAGCAGTACGATCTGATCGTAATCCTTTGCCGAAGCGATCTTCTGCGTAATCGACACGAGGGTAAGGTCGGGATAATTGCGTTGTACATTTTCCAGTATCTTTTGCTCGGTATGGTTATCTACCCTTGCCGTAAAGTCGTCCAGCAACAATATCTTAGGCTCGATAGCCAGGGCGCGTGCCAGCATGATCCTTTGCTTCTGTCCGCCGGAAAGGCTGTTCCCTCTTTCCGAAACAATCGTATCCAATTGTTCGGGCAGGCTGGCGATAAATGGCCCCAGTTCGGCTGTTGCAATAGCCTTTTGGAGAGCGGCCTCCGTTACTTTGGCATTGAATGCAATATTTTCCCGCACACTCATATTAAAGATGATGCTGTCCTGGAAAGCAAGACCGATCTGGCTTAGCAGGGTATCTTGCCGGTAATCCGTTATCGGGATGCCATCATAATAAATCGCACCTTCATCGGGCTTGATGAGTGTGGTCAGCAAATACAGCAACTGCGATTTGCCCGCTGCCGTCGGTCCTATAATAGCCGTCCGGCTGCCAGCCTTTACCTCGAAAGACACATCCTTCAAAGCCGCCTTTTCGCCGTACCTAACGGTTATGTGCTGTAAAGCTATATTACCTTCCAGTACCTTGTCCACGGTGCCATGGTCTACTGTATCGGGGGCATGAAGCGTGGCCTGGATACGGCCATAGGAAGCCGAAGCCCGGGCAATCACATTGCTCATAAACCCAATCATGAGGATTGGGAAAATAAGAATGGAGATATAGCTGCTGAAGGCCGCAAACTCTCCCAGGGTCATACTGCCCGTGATCACATAATGACCGCCTATCGTAAGTACGGCCAGCCGCGCGAGGTTGGCGGTGAGCACGATAACCGGTATCAGCATGGCAAACAGGCGCAGGATGGACATACCCAGGTTTTTAGCCTCCAGGCTTACATCCATAAACTTGTTGTACTCTACCGCCTGCGCATTCAACACCCGTATCAATGCAGCGCCCAGGATACTTTCATTGATCACTTTATTGAGCCGGTCCACCACTTCCTGGCCTTTCGTAAACAGTACCTTTATCTTTTTAAGTACCAGGAAGAAAGTAACACCGATTACAGGGATCGTAAGCAATACGATCAGTCCCAGCTTCCAGTTGATGTTCAGCAATAAGATACTGGCTCCTATGATCAGCACGATAGAAGAGACGATGGACACAATAGCCTGCGACACGAACATCTTGATGGAATCCACGTCCGAAGTAAGATTGGTCAATAGTTTGCCCGGCGTAGCTTCCTGGATGTAAGCATGGCTTTGCTGCGATATTTTCGCCGACAACTGCTTGCGCAGGTCGCGCGCTACCTTCTCCGAGGCATAGGTCTGCAGGATGCCCTGCAGGTACAGCAGTACAAAAATCAGCAGAGATGCTACAGCAAATTGTATGGTCAATGTATTCATATGGAACCCTCCTTTGCTGAAATCGTCGATCCCCTTCTGGATGATCTTCGGGATCACCAGGTTGAGCGCATTGCTCAGCAAGGCAAAAAGCAGGAGGCCCCCGATAAGCCCGTAATAAGGCTTGAGCAGGTGGCCCAGCTTGGGTTTGGGTTCTTTTGTTTTTTTGTCGGTAGCTGCCATTATATTATTGATAAAGTAGGGTGCAAATTCGGATTAATCCATGAAAATGATCCAAAAAGAACAGTCCAGTCAATTGTTAAAACTGACTGAACTGTATATAAAGAACCGGGTGCATATTAAAGCTCGTCTTTATCAAACTTGCTCAGAGAAATATTTACCCCGGCGAAAATAGTCCGGTACAGTGCAGGCTGAACAGGATAGCGGCTTTGTCCATCGGCGGAATAGCGGTAGCCGAAGATGTTTTTATGGTTCAGCACATTATCCACGCTCACATAAAATACAGCAAACCATTTGCCAAAAGACCTCAGGTGGCTTACCTGCAAGGCCAGGTTCTGGTAATTGGGTGTACGGTCGCCCAGGAAAGTAGGGTTGGCCGGGTTGTAATAGGGCTTGCCGCTGGCATAGCTGTAAGTAGCGCTCACCATGCTGTTCAGCTTTTCGAACCAGTATTTGGTTACCAGGCTCAGGTTATGATCCGAAATAAAATCGGGCGTCACTTCCTGGGGATAGTTCCGGTATAGTCTTTTGGTATTGATATAGCTATACGACAGCCAATAGTCCAGGTTCTTCACGGTTTTCTTATCGCGCCAGAAAAGCTCCAGGCCTTCTGCATAACCATGGCCGCTATTGTCTACCTTACCGCTGATAAAACGATAGCTGTTAGGATCGTACTGGTTGACATATTCCCTTACCAATTGGTCATAACTTTTGTAATAGCCTTCCAGCCTCAGTGTACGGTCATCCTTCGCGTACATAAAATTGGCAATATAGTGTACCGCCAGTTGCTGCTCGGGACGGTAGCCCAACAATAAATATTGCTTGTCGGGGTTCTGGTAAAAGAGGCCACCGGCCACAGAAGCAGAGCTGTATTTGCTGGTTTTTACCGAGGCCGACAATCGGGGAGCCAGGGTATTGCTGTTCAGCAATTCGCTATGCTCAAAACGCAGGCCGGGACGCACTGCCAACCAGTAGATCGGTGTCCATTCGCCTTCCACATAACCGGCCACCTGGTTTTCGGTAAAGCCACTGAGCAGGGTATCGAAAGTGCGGTTCACCTCGAAGTGCTGGTATTCGGCGCCAGCCACTACATTGAATTTAGAAGCTGCATACCAGGTCAGTTCGCTGCGCACCTGTGCCCTTCTTTCTTTGCTTACGGAAGGGAAAGTACCCCAAAGGCCATCATCATTGTTATAGGAATAGGAGGTAGCCGTAAACCATTTGAATTTTTCGCCAAAGCTCTGTTTGAACGTTGCCTGGCCATAAGCATTGTCGTTCTTGATGCCGAAGTCCATAGTCTGCCCTGCTTCAAAAGGATTGGGCAACCGGATACCCGATTTATTCTGAGAATAATTACCCATCACTTTCAACAGACCACCACTTTTCGTTTTCCAGATATAATTGATGGAACCGCCGCCACCCTTGGGCACATCGTAAAAGTCAAAATTGGTTTTGGCAATGCCATAGAAAGGGGAGAGATTGGTATAGTTGGCCGAAGCCGTAATGCTCATGTTATTGTCGTTAAACAGCTTGGTACCCGAGGCATAAGCACCGGCCATATAAATACCCAGGTTAATGGTACTGTTGTCGGGTATATCCAGCGTATTCATCTCCAGTACCGAAGACATAGCCTGGCCATAACGGGCACTGTAACCGCCGCTGCTGAAAGCAATACCTTTAAACTGGAAAGCGCCGAAACGGCTGCGTTGCTGCACACCGGGCACATCGCTGAAGAAGGGGTTCTGCAAAGTAAGTCCGTCTACCACGATAGCGGCTTCGCTGGCATCACCACCACGCACCATCATACCGGTCTGGTTACCGTTTTTCTGCACACCGGGCAGCATCTGCATCGCGGCTACAGGATCGGCGCCGGAACCGGCAGTGGTCACGATATCCAGGGGTTCGAGTACCGTCTTTTGGGTACCGTCGGCCGAGCCGAAACTACCCGCGGTAATACTTACCTGTTCGAGGGTATTACTTACCGATTTCAGTTGGAAAGAAAGCGATTCTTTAACCTCTTCTACTTTTACAGGCTTGTTTATCGTTTCGAAGCCCACAGCCGACAATACCAGGGTCTGGTCCCCCTTCTCGGTAGTCTGCAACACAAAATTACCCGCAGTATCGCTGCTGGTACCGTCGAGTGTATTTTCCAACGATACGCTTACACCGCCTACCGGCTGGCCCTGTCCATCGGTAATTCTGCCTTTGATCGTTTGACCAAAGCCTGCGAAGGACAGTAGGGTTAACACTGTAGTAAAGAGTAAAGTTATTTTGTACATGGTTTTGATTTTATGAAGGCAAAAGTAATCCGGGCGTATATAGCGTAAAAATGACTTTCGGTTATTGCCCCGTTGTTTTCGGTAAATGATCGCTCCATTTTACCTTTTTCGGTAAACGGAATTGGATACCTTTGTTGGTTATAGGAATTGTATTAACAATACAGTCTGCAAAAATAAATTAAGTTTGTTCAGTTGCAAACCTTTTATACAGCTATGGAAACCCGTGTACTGACCTTATTTGATGATGAGGATTTTTTCCCGCAAGAGGAACCGCCTAAGAAAATGGCAAAGAAAACAGCGCCCGGTAATACGCCAGTAAGCGGTACCGGGGCCGAAACAACAGAACAAGCGCTCTTTGCACCGGAGCCGGAGCCTGTTATAGCAATAGCCGCAGCACCGATCGAGCAAGAAAACACAAGTTCTACTGAGCTCGAAGCCTTGCCGGAACAGGAAAATATGCCGCTTGCAGAACAAATGGAAACGGTAATGGAAAGCGAAGCCGCCGTTAGGGAAGAAGTGGGGGAAGAAACAGAAGAAGAAGAACCTGCAACAAACAGTCCAGCTCCCCCGGCAATACACCTTGAGTTTCCCCCGGCCGAAGATGAACTGGGCAAACAACTCCTGCAGGAACTGATCCTACAGGACTACACAGCACTAATCCACAAAGATTACCCATTCGATATACAACAGGCCAGCGTTGTTCCGAAAGAGAAGCCCGCAAAGGCTGTTACTCCCGTAGCGACAACCGAAGCCCTCCCGGTTCACGAAGAGGACGAAGTGTTTGAGGAGGTGGTCCCATTGCCCGAATGGAACCTGGATAAAAAGTATTACACCATTGGCGAGGTAGCGCAGCTCTTTGCCGTCAATACATCGCATATCCGTTTCTGGACCAATGAGTTTAAACTAAAGCCCCGTACCACGCGCAAGGGCGACAGGCTCTATAATCCCAAGGATATAGCGGAGCTGCGGCTGATCCATCACCTGGTCAAGGAAAAAAAACATACCATTAAAGGAGCCCGGGAGAAATTGAAAGTAGAAAAAACCGGGGTGAACCAGAAGCTGGACCTGAAGGAATCGCTGACCGGCCTCAGGGATATGTTGCTCCAGATCAAAGAACAATTATAAGGCAGGAACAGGAAAATTTAAAGAAGAATAATGAAAAAAGCAATGCTTATGGCCCTGATGATAGCAGGAAGCAGTCCTCTTTTTGCACAACAGCAACCCGGCTTCGAGGTCGTAAAAAGCGACAACAAAGGAGAGGTCATTTATAAAGGTCCATGCACTTTTGAAGACCTGGCAAAGGTGAAGGCTTTCGACCTTAACCGCAAATCGGACAAGTACAAGCCGGATGCAGCAGCAACGGCAGCACTAGCCGATAAATTAGGCGACTACCAGGTCATTGTTTTCCTGGGCACCTGGTGCGAGGATTCCCATAAACTGATCCCCGAATTATACCGTATATTGAAAGAGGCTAATTATCCTATGGAGGATCTGCAGTTGTACGCGCTCGACCGCCAGAAACAAGGCCGGAACGGGGAAGAGAAGGCATACAATATCACTAATGTCCCCACCATAATCCTGGTTAAGGATGGCGCCGAGAAAGGAAGGATAACCGAGATCGTAGAAAAAAGTATAGAAAGCGACTTGCTGAAGATCATCGAAAAGGAATAAACAAGTTACCCGCTCCTTTTCCTATAACCCATCACATCCCAACATGAATAAACATACCCCGGTAATCATTATTGGTTGCGGGCCTGCAGGAGCAGGTACTTCCCTGTACCTGAGCAAGGCCGGCATTCACCATACCATTATTGAAAAAGACACTTATCCCCGAGATAAGATATGCGGCGATGGCTGCAGCGGAAAAACGGCCTTTGTTTTGCGCAAAGCCGATCCCGGCTACCTGGACGAGATCTTCACCGACGAAAGCCGCTTCCTGCCCAGCTTCGGCGTCACCTTTGCCGCGCCCAACGGGAAAACGATCGATATTCCTTTTGCCAAAGATAGAAGCAAGCTAGACAGGCCGCCGGGCTTTACTTCCAAAAGGCTGCACTTCGACCAGTTCCTTTTTTCTAAATTACAAAGCCCTTATGCGACCATACTACAAGGCGCGGCTATCAGTAATATCATGCAGGATGAAAAAGGGTTTTCGGTCACCTTCAGGCAGCAAAAGGAAGGACCGGAGCAGGTATTGCACTGCGACCTACTCATAGGCGCTGACGGCGATAAGGGTATCAGCCGCAAAAAGCTGTTGCAACAGGATGTATTGACCAAAACAGCCGCCGTAGGGCTAAGGGCCTATTACCAGGGTGTAACAGGTATGCATCCCGATAACTTTATCGAGCTGCATTTTCTGCCCGAAGTGCTTCCCGGCTACTTCTGGATATTTCCTTTGCCCCAGGGCGGCGCCAATATCGGTATCGGCATGGATTCGGCATTGGTCCGGAAAAAGAAAGTGAACCTGCGGGAAGTGATGCTGCATGCAATACAGGAAAATCCCAATATCAGGCATCGTTTTGCCAATGCTACGCTAACGGATAAAATATATGGCTGGGGCCTGCCTATGGGCGTAACCAAAACCAAAGTATCCGGCGATCGTTTTATGCTTACCGGCGATGCCGCCTCCCTTATCGATCCTTTTACCGGCGAAGGTATCGGCAACGCCTTGTTCAGCGGTATGCTGGCGGCAGAGACAGCCGCAAAAGCCTTTGCCGCAAACCGTTTTGATGCGGCTTTCCTCCAGGAGCAATACGGAGATGAGCTTTTCCGCTGCATCGGCGATGAGCTGAAGCTCAGCTACACCATGCAAAAGCTGACGCGCTTCCCCTGGCTGTTTAACCTGGTAGTCAACAAAGCCCACAAAAGCGCCTCTCTACGGAATACGCTTACCAGTATGTTTGCCGATCTTAACGTGAGGGCATTGCTCAGGCAACCTTCTTTTTATTGGAAGATACTGGTCAATAAATAAGCTGTCGTTTTTACAAAAGGCAAATAGTATTTTTATAGCGAACCTATAAACCTGTCATGCAAGCCAATACTATCGACGAAGTAATCGTCATACTGGATCATATCATTACCGACTGTAAAGCCAATTCATGCCGCCTGGGTTATTTTGCCAGTTTGTATCGCAAAATGACAATGGGTGTAAAGGAGGGTATTGATAAAGGTATTTTCGAGGATGGCCCCCGTATGGAAAAGCTGGATGTTGTTTTTGCCAACCGTTATCTTACCGCCTATAGCCAGTACCGTAAAGGCATTCCCCCTACACAATCCTGGAAAACGGCTTTTGACGCGGCCCATACCGATAAGCTCACCGTGCTGCAGCATTTGCTCCTTGGTGTCAATGCGCATATCAACCTGGACCTGGGTATCGCCGTTGCCGAAGTGTCGACAGCCGCTACTATAGACGCTTTGCTGGGCGATTATAATAAGATCAACGCTGTTATCGCCGGGTACTTCGGAGTGGTACAAGATAGCCTCAGCAAGATCGCTTTCCCCATGTATTTTATCAAAAGGATAGAGCCTCAGACCACAGCGGCTGTACTTAATTTCAGTATAGGCAAGGCGCGGGAAATGGCCTGGAACAATGCTCTGCTTCTTTCCCGGGCCGGGCCGCAGGGCATTCCGCAGGTGATCGGCACTACCGATGCCGTGGTCAATACGGTAGCAGGTAAGATACAGACTCCCGGCGCCTGGCTGGGTTTCCTGCTGGGTTGGGCCCGCTGGACCGAGGGTAAAGATATTGCCCGGAATATAGGCTTTCTGAATAGCTAAGGTGCTCTTCTCTGTATACAAAACCTGGAATACCGCGGAGCACAGTAGATCAAACCTTGCCTGCGGCTGTAACCGGGATCCAGCCTTCTCGGCCATTGGGTAGTTTTACATTGATGAAATTGCCTTGCTGTTGATATACTTCCACCACGGTACCTTCCGGCAGATTGCCCAGGAGCTTGCTCGTAGCCCGGGGCGCTTCGGTAAAGCTGGTACCTGGCAGCAATATCACTGCTTTCCCACTGTTGATCGAAGCTTCGTAGCTGAACCAGGCCATGCAACCGCATATCAACAGGCTGACAATGCCCAGGGAAAGCCACCGGCCTGAGTGGGCAAACCGTTCTTTGCGCACCCTTGCAAAATAAACCAGCACCAGTATGCCGGCAAAGATCAACAGGGACAGTATGCCCCAGGTATTACTACTGAACAAGTGCAGCAGGTTCTCCCACCAGGTTACGAAGAAGATAGGCGTTGCCTCCGGCACAGGGTTCTGGACCCTTCCTTTGGCCAGCAGCAGGTTGTCCTTGATGGTCTTATTGCCCGGGTCCAGGAAAGCGGCTTTTTCGTAATGCAGTATAGCTTTTCCCACTTCATTGAGGCGATAGCTGGTATTACCTGCATTGTAATGCAACAAAGCATTCCCGGGATATTGCTGCAACAACTGCCCATAGTACACACCGGCACTGTCGTATTGTTTTTGCGTATAAAAAGTATTGGCCTTCTGCCATAAAGCATCTTCGGTACCCGCGGCATAAGTGGCCGGGATGCCGAGCAGGAGCGCGCTGCACAGGGTATAAACCAGGGACATCTTCCTCAAAGCGCTGCTGCAAAAATTAACCTGCATGTTGTAATACGTTGTTTTTATTTTTCAGTACAATTTCCAGTTCGCCTATGGTTCCGGCTGCTTCGTCCAAGGTATGCTGACGTTGTTGCTGGCCGCCGCTGGGGCTGTACAGCGCCATTTCGCATTCCAGTACCAGTCTTTTTACCCGGTCAATCTGGGCCATAGGTACCTGTTTGTGTTCCAGCTCCAGCGCTACATTATCTTTGGACAGATGCGCCAGAGGTATACCCAGCTTGTCGCTCAGGTACAACCATATGGCTTTGGATATTTCTTCATAAAATGCCTTATGCTGTTGTTGCGGCAGCAGGCGACGGGCTGTAGCCAATCTTTTCCAGGCCACTTTATTCGCTTTTTTGTTTTTGAACAAAGCCTCGTTACCTGCATATTCGTCCTGCTGTTTGCGGCGCATCAGGAAAGCCACCAGGGTACCTGTACCTATCAGGTATAGTATCCAGTACCAGGCCTGCGTTACGATAGGCGTACTGCTGTTCCAGGATATATTTTCTTTGGCGATATCGTGTATATCGCCCGGAAGCGCTTTATTTCCTGCGGGATTGCCGGTATAATTTTTCCCTTTGGTAACATGTACTTTCAAGGGCTGTGTATTCAGGGTTTTATAAGCGCCGCTTGCAGGATCGTAGTAAGAGAAGGCGATAGCGGGAATTACGTAATCGCCAGGTGTTTGGGGATTCATGTTGTAGGCAAATATCTTACTGCCTGTAATGGCCGGATTCCTGCCCGTGATCGTATCGGTGATCTGGGGGTCGTAAGCACCGAGCTCTGCCGGGAAGGCGATCTTTGGATTGCCGATCAGCTTCAGGTTACCGCTTCCCGAAATGGTAAAAGTAAGCGTGGCCGCATCGTCGGTGCTCAGGGTATTTTTATCCAGCTCTGCCTTCACTGTAAAATTGCCCACGGCCCCGGTAAAGGAAGCGGGCTGGTTATCGGCAGGCAGCGGGCGCACATTGATCTTCACGGGCTGACTGGATAGTTTTACCGGCACATCTTTATAATTATAGCCGGAAAACATATCATTGTTGAAAAAGGGATCATCCATAAAGAACGACCCGAACATAGGATCGTCGGCAAAAGGATTCTGGCCTTTTACTTGCTGGATCACACGTACCATACCTTCGGCCTTGGCGGCATCCAGCTCCAGGGTACCGTCCTGCTGCGGGAATAAAGCCGATTTTTTCAACAGGAAAACCTGGTAACGTTGTCCGTTCACGACCTCTTCCCTGGGTTTGGGCGGATTGGGAATCTGGAAATCCTGGCTCCAGAAGCCATTGAGCGAAGGCAACTGGGTAAGATTAACGGACATGGCCAACCTCGTGTATAGCTTATAGCTTGCAGTGATCTGCTCTCCTACATGCGGGTTAGTTTTATCTACTTCTACTTTAATAAAAATGTTTTTCGCAATGTTCTTCTCCCCCATGCTTTCCAACTGGTTGTTTTGCTGTTGCACGGCCTGCTGTTGCCGTGCACGTTGTTGCTGCAACTGCCGTTGAAACTGCCGCATGCCGAAAGGATCATCGTCGAAAAACGGATCGTTGTTGCGCTGCTGCTGCGCCCGTTGCTGCATGACGCTGCCGGACACTACCTGGACGGTAACACTATTGGATGAAACCTCTTTACCGTTAAGCGATACCTTGGCCGGCGCTATAGTCAATACGCCGGTTTTATTGGCTACCAGCACATAGGTAAGGAGTACGGAATTGTTTTGGCGGAATTGCCCGTTAATGAGCGTGGCATTGCTCCTGTTGCTCTGGTAAGGCCCACCTACGATAGAAAATCCCGAAAATGACGGCGGTCTGAATTCTTCGGCCCCCTGAGCGTTGGTAAGCACGTAAGTGACCTCGAGCTGGTCTTTGGTACCTATTTTTTGAACATTAGCCTGTGCCGAGAAAACCATCTCCTGGGCCAGAACCGGTAAGCTGAAACCGACCAGGATGATGATCCAGATAAAACCCTTCCTTATCATGATCGAAATATATGGTATTATTCTTTAAGAACGTACAAAGATAAAAATTACATATCCCCTACCGGGTTAAAGCAGCGTTAATTGACAGCCCGGAAACCCTTTAAACACAGGGTTTATGAAATATCGTAAAAATGATAAAGTATAAAAAATACAAGAAACATATAAATTATACTTTTAACATTTTATTAGGCATCGTATTAACTTTATGGTGCAATCCCAAGCCAAACACATCCGGGAACTAACACCCCTAAAATACGCCAAAATACTTCCATATAGCTACTAAAATCCCTTTTCTCATTCCCATTAATAATACTTAAATCATGAGAAATTTATCAGTAATCGCCGCAATACTATGTCTTGCATTGTTAGTTCCTCTTAAAGCAGCAGCACAATGCCAGTTTCTTAGCCCCACTGTAGAGCTTAACTCTGTAACGACCAACTCCAACGGGAACTGTGTTGTCAACCTTAATCTGGGTTTTGAACTTGATATCAACAACGGGAATAAGATCATCTTTATACACATCTGGCGTACCCAGGATTACACGACACATGTTTACAGTACACAAAACCAGCCACTGGAAAGCACCAACCTTGCCAATGCGCTGGCAACGATCATTATCGACAACGATGTGGTGAACAACAACCCTTCGGCCCCGGCAAGCCAGGTTTTCCAGACCACCTATGGCCCCGATCCCGGTATTGATGATAACACGCCTCCTGCTGTCAACCAGGTAAAGGACGCCTCCGACGGCTTAACCTACAGCAGGGTAGTGATCAATGCTTCACAGCATACCTACCGGTACACCATCAACAACCTCAGCTTGGTAGTACCGGGCGCTTGCACCAGCCAGATAAGCTTCACCGGCGATGCCTGGGCCAGCAATGCCAATAGCACCAATCCAGCCGTACAATGTGCTATGACCGGCTTTTCGTTCCTGGCCAATGACCCCACGATCAATTCGACCTTTACCTGTATGCCTATAGGCGTGTCCAACACTTATTCTTATACCGTTTCTACAACCAGTACACAGCAATTGTCCTTTAAGACAGATGTTTATGTGGATAATGGCGACGGCTTTTTCGATGTTTCTCTGGATACTAAAGTGGTTGCAGATGCAGGGCCGTATATCATTACATCCGGAACTCCTTTTGCTTCGGGAACGCTTACTTACCCCGCACCTTATTCGACCACGATGCCGCAAAAGCTGAACGGCCTTTGGGTGGTGGTCAAGAACATGACCCTTACCAACAGCAGCAATGTGGTAACCACGATCTCCAACTCCCTGCTGGATCGGGTGGTAAATACCTGTAGCGCTACTGTACTACCTATCAAACTGATTAGCTTTACGGGAAGCAGGGAGGCCGAAAACGTGACCCTGAACTGGACCGCGATCCAAACACCCGACATTACCGGATATACCGTACAAAGGAAAAGCGGCGACAGCGATTGGCAGGATGTGGCTTACGTCAAAGCGCAAGCAGCCGATAATGTATCCCTGGACTATACGGCCACCGACCGGAACCTGTTTACGGATATCAGCCTTTACCGGTTAAAGACTACAAGTGTCGACGATAAAAGCGATATCAGCACCAGCATCCTGATTCCCGGTATTACCAATAGTTTCACGTATAGTATAGCGCCTAATCCTTCTGTAGATGGTACGGTTAAGGTGAGCCTAGAATTACTTGCCAATTCGGGCGCCTCTCTTTACCTGTATGATTTGAGCGGCCGCCAGTTGCAGGTGCTTAAAGCGGAACAGAACGGTATCTATACCTTTTCGGGATTGAAGCCGGCTACTTACCTGGTAAAGATAGCAGGCGATAATGCCAGCTTTACGGCCTGGCGCAAAGCCATTGTGCTTGGCGAACAATAATAAAGGGATTATTCCGGCATGTCCGGATACAGGATACAAAAAACCGGCCCGCCTGGTAGGCGGGCCGGTTTTTTATTAAAAATCTACCGGTTAAATATCGATCTTGGCGTATTTGGCATTCTTCTCGATGAATTCCCGGCGCGGGCCTACCTCTTCACCCATCAGCATGGCAAATACCATATCGGCTTCTGCTGCGCTTTCGATGCTTACCCGTTTCAGGGAGCGGGTTTCGGGGTTCATGGTAGTGTCCCAAAGCTGCTCCGCATTCATCTCTCCCAAACCTTTATATCGTTGAATGTTTACGCTGTCTTCTTTACCATTGGCCAATTTGGCCACGGCGGCTTTACGGTCTTCTTCGGTCCAGCAATAGATCGCTTCCTTGCTTTTCTTCACCAGGTACAGAGGTGGCTGTGCCAGATATACGTGGCCCTGCTCTACCAGGGAGGTCATGTACCGGAAGAAGAAAGTAAGGATAAGCGTCGCAATGTGGGAACCATCCACATCGGCATCCGTCATGATGATGATCTTGTTGTACCGCAGCTTGGAGAGGTTAAGCGCTTTGGGATCGTCGGGCGTACCTACGGTTACCCCCAATGCGGTGTACATATTCTTGATCTCCTCGTTCTCGTATATTTTGTGTTCCTGCGCTTTTTCCACGTTCAGGATCTTACCCCGCAAAGGCAGGATAGCCTGGTAGCTACGGTCGCGGCCTTGCTTGGCCGTTCCGCCTGCCGAGTCTCCTTCGACCAGGTACAACTCGCAACGCTCTGGATCTTTCTCCGAACAATCGGCCAGCTTACCGGGCAGGCCGCCGCCGGTCAATACGCTTTTGCGTTGCACCATCTGGCGGGCCTTGGCCGCAGCCGCACGGGCCTGCGCAGCCAGGATCACTTTGTCGATAATGATCTTGGCTGTTTTAGGATGCTCTTCCAGGTAAGCTTCCAGGATACGGCTTACGCTTACATCCACCACACCGCTCACTTCATTGTTCCCCAATTTGGTTTTGGTCTGTCCTTCAAATTGCGGCTCCGGTACTTTTACGGAAATGATTGCCGTAAGACCTTCTCTGAAGTCGTCGCCGGTGATCTCCACTTTGGCTTTTTCAAACAATTTGTTTTTATCGCCATAAGATTTGAATACGCGGGTAATGGCGCGACGGAAGCCCGCTACGTGCGTACCACCTTCGATCGTATTGATATTGTTGACGTAAGAGAAAATATGTTCGCTGAAGGAGGTATTGTAGGCAAGTGCCACATCTACTGCTACATTGGTACCGGCGTCGTGCCCTTCTACATAGATAGGCTCGGGCAGCAAGGCTTCCCGTTTACCATTGTTATCCAGCATCTGCACAAACTCCACGATACCGCCTTCGCTGTAAAATTCTTCGCGTGGGGTATCTCCGTTCTCTTCATCGGCCCTTTCGTCAACCAGGATAATCCGGATTCCTTTATTCAGGAAGGCCAGCTCTCTTAAGCGGCCCGCCAGTATATCCCTGTGGTAAACTGTGTCTTTGAAGATGGTGCCATCCGGCTTGAAATGCACGATGGTACCGGTACGGTCGGTAGTGCCGATCTCACGCACCTCGTATTGGGGTACCCCTTCGCGGTACTCCTGCTCAAATATTTTGCCTTCCCGGTGTACGGTCACATGCAGGGGATCGCTCAGCGCATTCACGCAGCTTACCCCTACCCCGTGCAAACCACCGGAAACCTTGTAGGTGTTTTTATCGAATTTACCACCGGCATGCAGCATGGTCATTACCATTTCCAGCGCCGATTTACCCTCTTTTGTATTGATACCGGTGGGGATACCGCGGCCATCGTCCTCTACCTTTATGGAGTTGTCGGTATTGATGGTCACGATAATATTTTTACAGTACCCGGCCAGCGCCTCATCAATGGAGTTATCCACTACTTCATAAACCAGGTGGTGTAATCCTTTGATACCGATATCGCCGATATACATGGAGGGGCGTTTACGCACCGCTTCCAGACCTTCCAATACCTGAATACTATCTGCACCATAACCAGGCGTCGCGGGCGTTAATACTTCTTGATTTTCTGTACTCATTACTGCGCTTTAGAAATCGATTTGACTTGTTTGAGAGAGTTGATTTCAAAGAGAAAAGAAGCAATTTCCCTCTCCCGAAAACGATAAGCAAAATTACAAAAAATTAAGGGTTTTATCAAAAGAAAAAAGCATTTACAAGCAGGCTGAAAAGGTCAATTGAAACATAAAGGAAACTTAAAGTTTTGCTAAAAATTCAAATAATTATAAATTTGTTTTCTATTGTGATTAATAGGGTTACATTTGCGAAAAACTAACAATTATGAAAAAAATCCTCCTGTCTGGTGCGGCTATTGCATTGCTTGCAACGGTAATGGTTTCCTGCGGCGAAAACAAAGAAACCAAAACTGAAACCACTACTACTACCACTACAGAAGCAGAGAAGCCTGCTGAAACAGCAGCTACTACACCTGCCGCCAGCGATGCTCCTACCTTCTCCAACGAAGAAGTAAATAAAGGTCTGGCCGAATTCAAGGCTCTAAAAGATCAGTATGTAGCGGCTATCGCCAGCAAAGATCAGGCCAAAATCGCCGAGCTGAATAAGACCTATACTACCTGGGCACAGGGTGCAGCCTCTTGGGGTACCAAGCTGAAACCCGAAGAATTGCAATCCTACACGGATTACATGACCAAGCTGACCAAAGAATGGAGCGATGCAGCTATGAATGCCGCAAAATAATATTTGCTCTTTTGATAAAAGCCCGGGCCTGAATTTCAGGCCCGGGCTTTACGTATCATAAGTATCCTCTTTCCGTTTAGCGCAGCAAAGTCACATTACCTTGCTTGTGCAGCGTGGTACCATCGAAGAAGGTAACCTGCAGCGTAAAGGCATAGGCATCCATTTCCTGCTCTTTGCCTTTATAGGTACCGTCCCAGCCGACAGATTGGTTCTGGGTTTCGAATACCAGCTCTCCCCAACGGTTATATACCCTGAAATCCAGCGTCTGGATGCTATATCCTCTTACATACAATTTATCATTGGAGCCATCGCCATTGGGACTAAAGCCCGTAGGCACATCGGCCAGGGGCTTGATATCGGCGCTGATGGTACGGCAAACCTTGTCGGAGCAGCCTTGCTGGTTGTAGGCGGTAAGGCACACCTGGTACGTACCGCTGCGGTTATAGGCATGCACGGGGTTTACTTCCGTACTGCCCGTATTATCGCCAAAGCTCCATACATAGCGCGTTGCATTCTGCGACTGGTTAAAAAAGCTGGTGGGCACATTTGTCTCCGGCAATAAGGGCGCATAGGTGAAAGCCGCGGTAGGATTGGGGTTTACCGTGATGGTATGCTCCGTCGAGTCTACTTTATTGCAGGTATTGGGATTCAGACTCGCCAGCTTTACCTTATAGGTTCCCGGCGAGGTGAACAAATGCCGGCCATCCTGTGTGGTAGCGCCGGCCCCATCGCCGAACTGCCATTGGTAGGTGCTGCCATTGCTGGAGGTATTGGTAAAGAGCGTAGTGTCTCCCATACAGATCGTATCGGGCACCAGGAAGCCGGCAGTTACAAACAGTTGCGTGATAACTACTGTTTTGACCACGGTATCGGGCGAATTGCAGGCGGCCGTATCGGTCATTACCATAACCACGTTATAGGTACCGGGGCCGCTGTAATTATGGGTACCGGGGTTGGCTCCTGTAGAGGAAGCGCCATCGCCATAAAACCATTGAAAAGTAGCGTTGGCAAGGGTATGCCCGGGCATGGGCAGCGAAGTATTGGTAATCTCGATCCGGGGATTGGTACAGGTATCGCGCAATACCAGGTTGAAATCCGCATGTAAGGTATCGTCGCTTACTTCGATATGCAGGTACACGGTATCGCGTGTCTTACAGGCATTGGGATTGATGGCTACCATCATCACATTGTAAGTACCGGGAGCCGTAAAGGTGTGGCTGGGCGTAGCGGCAGTAGAAGTGCCGGTACCATCGTCAAAATCCCAGAAATAAGACGTAGCATTCGTCGAGGTATTACCAAAGTTAACCGTAAGCGGGGCACAGCCGGTGGCATTAGGCGTAGCTTCAGCTACTGCTTTTACACTACCCAGGTTAAAGGCGATTTTTAAGGCGCCCAGGTTACAGTTGGTGCTTCCCTTAGTACTGGCATAAGCTCCCGCAGTCGCCGGGAAGGCAGAGCCGTTACCGCAACTCGCACAAATGGCCTGGTACACCACGCCGTCCGGATCGAAGCGGCTGGTACCACCATCCACGTGTTCGCTCTTATTGGGAGAACCGAAATAAGAGCCGAAGAGCAGGTTGACCGCATTTTTACTGAATACGATAAAATAAAAATCGCTGCCATCGGTCGTAGACTGGAATGCATCGCCCGTGATCGGCAGGTTCATGGTAGAAGTACCTGGTGAGATGCCGCCGGCACCCCAACCGGATATATACACATTCTGGCAGGTATCCACCAGGAAGGCAACAGGAGAAATATTAGGATCGACGGATGGTCCGCTACCGAATACGGTCGAATAAGCGGCCGTGTTCAGCATGCTGTCCAGCTTTAACAGGAACTGCCGGGAGCCCGGGTTGGAATACACCCCGGCCGAAACGGGGAAGGCCCCCTTGGTCTGGCCCATAGTGTACACGCTGTTTTCCAGGTCGGTTTGGATACCATAACATTGATCGTACGCTGCCGTTCCTACAAAAGTCGCCTTCTGCAGGGTGTAAGCTCCGCTGTTGAGAAAGCGGCAGATATAACCATCTGCAAGGCCGCCCTGGTAAGTGCTTCTCCAGGCGCCCGTGGTAACCGTGGGATGAAAATCCGTACTACGGGTACCGCCCGCCACATACACATGCGTTTGCCCGGTATCCAAAGTCAGTACATAGGCCGCATCGTCATTGGTGCCGCCGATAAAAGTACTGTACATCATCGTAGTCAATGTAGGATTCAGCTTGAAAAAAACACCGTCCTGGCTGCCGCCGAGAGAACTTTTGGCCGCATTGGCCGTAAACGGGAAGTTGCTGGATTGTGTGCTGGCCGCCACGTATACATTACCCAGTTTGTCCGTGATTACTTCGCTGCGCGAATCATCTCCGTAATTAAATTTCAGGGAGTTCTGGTTCGCCGCAAAACCCGCTGCAATATTGATCCCGTCGTCGTCGTTACCACCCACATAGGTAGAACCGATAAGCGCTGTACCTGCTGCATTGAATTTGGTAACCACGATATCAAAGCTGTCGTTATAGGAAATATCAAAGGCGCCGGGGGTCACCGGGAAGTTGTTGGATTTCGTTTTACCGGCAACTACCAGCTCATTGGCATTATCGACCACGAGGCTGTGCGGCATATCATCCTGGTTGCCCCCCAGATAGGTCGAGTATATAAGCGCCGTACCTGCAGGATTGAATTTAGAAATGGCAATATCCCAGGTGCCGCCACCGAATGTATTCTGGATAGGACCCAGCATCGGGTAACCCGGACCGTTGGCAATACCGCCGGCATACAGGTTGCCTGCCTGATCGTAAGTAGCCGTAAAGCCCCAGTTGTCGGCGGTGGAACCGGTGAGGGTTGCAAATACGATCGTAGGATCTATGATCAGGTTCTGGCTGGCATCAAAGCCCTTCGGGAAGCTGAATTTTACGGTTTTACCTTCCAGCTTGTATTTACAGGGCACTTCTTTTAATTCTCCGTCAATGTACTGGTAGGCATAGGGCGCCATCTCCCGGATCAGCCCCACCGATGTCTGCAACAGCAGGTCGCCTTCGCTGATACGGATATTATCCAACCCTTCAAAGGCAAGCCTTATCTGGTCCGGGTCGCCACCCGCCATTACGATAAAGTCGTATTTCATATGGCCCTTTTCAGAGCTCAGGTGCAGATCGATATTGGGATAAAGGTCTTTGTAATCTACATTACCGTAAACCCCTACATTGCCTTTCCAGCGGGAAGGGTCGTTGCCCAGGAAATAGTTATGGTAAAAGTTTTGTTTTTTGGCTCTTATTGTCTGGGCATTTTCATTGGCCCCAAGCCATTTCATCCGGTAAGCATGGTATTTCAGCAGCGGTGGTTCGTGTATTTCCAGCTCTTTATAGGCATGTATTTTCCCGGGATTGGCTTCATCCCCTACCAGGTAGGTGATCCCGCCTTTCTCAAGGTAAATATCCGCATTGGGCGAAATACCTTTGTAAAGGAACGGCTCTACCCATTGACCTTCGTTGGGTACAAAAAGCAGGGGCAGTGAACCCTGGTTCTGCTGTGCGATCGCCTGCAAAAAGCACAAAAAGAAGACGGCAAAAAGGATAAAGCTACGATTCATCAGCTTGATTGCTTTTGACATGCACAATACGGTAAGACAAGTGTAAGAAAAAAAGTATCCAATAAAATTAACAAAATAAACCCAATGTATCTGTTGCAGACAGGCCGATAACACAAATATGTTGGGCAATCGGGCAAGTGATCACAAGTAAAGCAAAACAGCATTACCGGAGCCTTTGCAGCCCCGCTCTCCCTACATCATCAACAGGGTCTACTTAAATGTATTTGTTTTGCTTCGCCGTTTTAATAGCGTCTGCACGCGAGTGCACATCCAGCTTGGCGTAAATATTCTTGAGGTGGGATTTAACCGTTTCCAGGTCGATAAACATTTCGGAAGCGATACGGCTTCTTGTTTTGCCATCGGCGATCTGTTCCAGTATTTCGGTTTCGCGGCGCGTAAGCGGAGATTCCTGGCTACGTTGGAACGAATGCACGACCATCCGGGCAATATTGGCGCTCATAGGTCCGCCACCGTCCATTACTTCGCCCAGCGCTTCGATAATCTTGGAAGCAGCAGTGCTTTTGGTAAGGTAACCGGAAGCGCCGCGACCCAGGGCATCAAATACAGTTTGCTGGTGATCGTACACTGTCAGCATAATAATATACACATCTTCCACTACCGTCTTGATCCTGGGAATAGCTTCCAGCCCGCTGATCCCCGGCAATTCCACATCCAGCAACACGATATGCGGATCGTCGGCCTTAATACCTTTAAGCGCCTGTTCGGCCGAGGGGTAGCTATTAACAACAGTGTACCCGGGAGCCTCGTTGATGAGATAAGCATACGACTCTCTTATGGTCGCATCATCTTCAATAATAACGACACGGATATCGGAACTGCTGGTAGTCACGTTCATGATTTATGGTTCAGGTAATAATTTGTGCCATCAAATTTACTGTGTTTTCCGATGTGGTGTATCATACAACAAGCCGGCAGAAAAAAATCCCTGCCGGCTTGTATTACCTTATACCTGTTTATAGGGAATCGAATTCCCGTTGCAATTCTTCTTTTGTTTTGCCCAGTTTCTGCTGCAATTTCCCGTACAATTCATCTTCCTTGCCTTCAATATACAACAGGTCGTCGTCGGTAAGATCAGCGTACTTCTGTTTCAGCTTTCCTTTAAGCTCGTTCCAACTGCCTTTGATCATTTGCGTGTTCATAGTTTTCATTTTTTAAATAACCCATTAAGAAAATAGATTCCAATAATAAAAACAAGAACAGTATTTATAAGTTCGGCAAAGCCCTATAAGCTTATGTTAAGCGGGATCGCCGATCGTGGCGATACATTTCAGTTCGATAGCGATAGGCGTAGGCAGCGAATTGATTTCTACGGTAGTACGGCAGGGTTGATTGTCTTTAAAATATTCTGCGTATACCTTATTGTACACTGCAAAATCCCTTTTCATATTTACCAGGAAAACCGTTACGTCCACCAACTGGTCCCAACTGCTGCCACTCTCTTCCAATACGATACGCACATTGTCGAATACATTGCGGCACTGCGCTTCAAAATCAAATTCCAGGAAATTACCGTTCTTATCCAGCTTCAGGCCAGGGATATCGTCGGAAACGGTACGCGGCCCGATACCGGAAAGAAATAACAAATTGCCTACGCGGCGTGCATGCGGGTACAGGCCCACAGGCTTCGGTGCTTTATCAGTAGATATTTTCTGTGACATGGGGGCAAAGATAGAAAATTTGTCCCCGGTGTATCGCGCTATTTAATGCCCACTTTTTATTTTGCCGATGCTATCCAGCACAGCAGGGCCGTACAGGGAATCGAGCGAAACAAAGTTTTCCTTTATTTTCCCGAAATATGGGGACAAGGAAATAGGTTTCCCATTGTGGTGCTCATTAAGTTGGGCGGCATTACCATCTATGATAATGCGCACTGCCGAATCGGGTCCGGTCATAGCCGAAAGCAGGGAGGATTCACAATTGGAAGCCCAGTAGGAATACTGGATCCCATAGATCTTGTGGCTCTCCGCCAGGGTAGCATTGCGGATACCGGACCGGTGCATGAGGCCAATATACTGCCGGTACCAGTCCAGGCGTCCGGTAAAGAAATCGTGGTTGTCGTATATCTTGCCAAAAGAAACCCCGAAGATCACCAGCAGGCAGGCGGCCCGCAAACGGTTATTTCGCAAAAGAACGGGCGCTGCCGTAGCAAAGGCCAAAGCCACAAAAAAGGGGACCGGCTGGTACAAATGCTCCGGGTAATGATCGTAAGGCCAGGCCTTGAAGGATACGGTAACCAGGAGCCAGAAACCGGATAGGATGCCACCGAAGAAAAGCAAGGTCAGCCATTGCTTTCTTCTGGCATAGAACACCAGGAGCAGTAATACCAGGGCCAGCAGGATAAAGTAATCGCCGGTAAGCGCCTTAAGTGCTCCTTTTCCCAGCAACGAATCGAAATAAGTGCTGACGGGCGCTTTAAAGTTGGCCAGCCCCTCTTTCCGCTGCTCATCGTAGCTGGTGGCGCCCACCATGGCTTTGAAGAAATGCTCCTTGATAAAATGTGCTGCCAGCGCCAGCGCCGGCGGTAAAAGAAAGATACGTTTTCGGGTAACCGGATGATTCAGGAACAACCAGGCCGACCAGGCAAAATAGACATAAAGCGCCAGCGGATGGGAAAAAATGATCGTAGCGACTATAGGTATGGATACCAGAAAGAACAAGCCCGGGCCTGGCTTTTCCCTGCCACAATACCACAGCACAAAGGCATGGTACAACAGCAACAGGCAAAGCCCCATCTGGAATTCGGTAACAGGGTAATAAAAGACCCAGGCATCCATCAATATGTAGAACAGGATAATGGCCAGGGCTATCTCTTTGTTTCGGAACACCCGCAGGCAGATAAAGCTGCTGACCAAAGGGATCAGAATACAATTGATGGAATAGAGGTAAATAACTGTCTTTAGGGAAAAACCCGCCGCCACACCTGTCAGGGGTAATATTTGCGACAACAAGCAGATAAACCGGTTAGTAGCGATATAGGGATGTCCTGTATCGGCCAGGGTATAGAGATAGACGGCGGTATCGGTAAAAATAACCCGCTCCGGCGCAAACCAGATGGCCAATACCAACAGTACCAGTGCTGCCAGGCCAAGCACTGGCAGGCTGGGGTCAAAAGTGCGGCTCCGTTTATCGTGCTCCATAGTGATTCAGACAGGCCGCAAAGATAATTAAAGAAAGTACTCCCACTTTGCTTTAACGAGGAACGGATCAGTACTACAAATTCGTTGAAAAGTACCACAAAGCTGTTTGCCACCGGCCTACCTTTAACAGCAAATAAAGCCTTATGGAACAGAAACCGCCTTTACCACCGTTCACCTGGGAAACGGCAACCCTGAAAGTACAAATGGCAGAAGATGCCTGGAACAGCCGCGATCCGGAAAGGGTATCGCTGGCTTATACGATGGATACCGAATGGCGCAACCGCTCCGAGTTTATCAACGGCCGCGCGGCCGTGGTGCAGTTTCTCCGGGGAAAATGGGAAAGAGAATTGCATTATAAGCTCAAAAAAGAGCTTTGGGCTTTCCGGGACAACAGGATTGCCGTACGATTCGAATATGAATACCAGGATGCTTCGGGGCAATGGTACCGTGCTTATGGCAACGAGAATTGGGAATTTGACGGCAATGGACTGATGCAGAAAAGGTATGCCAGCATCAATGATCTTGCTATTACCGAGGCCGAGCGGAGATTGTGATCTCCAGGACATAAAAAAGCCGCCTTAATGATTTTAAGGCGGCTTTCGTGTATCTGTTAACCCTTAGGCTAATTTACGTTTTACTTCTACTTCTTCGTATCCTTCCAGCACATCGCCCACCTGGATATCGTTGTAGTTCTTCACCATCAGACCACACTCGTAGCCTGCGTTTACTTCCTTCACATCGTCTTTGAAACGTTTCAGTGAAGCCAGCTCGCCGGTGTGTACCACGATACCGTCGCGGATGATATTGATCCTGGTGTTCCGGGTAAATTTACCATCCAGCACATAGCAACCTGCGATAGAACCTACGCCGCTGATCTTGTACACTTCGCGTACTTCGATATTGCCCACCACTTTTTTCTCCAGTGTTGGTTCCAGCATACCTTCCATCGCGGCCTTGATCTCGGCAATCGCATCGTAGATGATGGAGTAGTAACGGATCTCGATATTTTCCTGCTCCGCAAGCTTGGCGGCTTGTGGCGAAGGACGTACCTGGAAGCCCAGCATAATGGCATCGGATGCGCTGGCCAGCATCACATCGCTTTCCGTGATCTGACCCACACCTTTCAATACCACATTCACTACTACTTCTTCGGTAGACAGTTTCTGCAGGGAGTCACTCAGGGCCTCGGCAGAACCATCGAAGTCGGCCTTGATGATAACGTTAAGCTCTTTAAAGTTACCCAGTGCCAAACGACGGCCGATCTCTTCGAGCGTAAGGTGCTTACGACTCCGCAAGCCTTGCTCACGCATGATCTGCGCACGGTGGCTGGCCAGGTTCTTGGCTTCCGACTCGTCGGCATATACTTTGAATTTCTCACCAGCCTGCGGCGCACCATTCAGACCCAGCACCTGTACTGGTGTAGAAGGGCCTGCTGTGCTGATCTTCTGTCCGCGTTCGTTGAACATGGCTTTGATCTTACCGAAGTACTGACCGGAAACGATCATATCGCCTGCGTTCAGCGTACCGGCCTGTACCAATACCGTAGATACATAACCACGGCCTTTGTCCAGCGAAGCCTCGATGGTAGAACCGGTCGCAGCTTTGTTCGGGTTGGCTGTCAGCTCAAGCAATTCTGCTTCCAGCAATATTTTCTCCAGCAGGAGGTCGATATTCGTTCCTTTCTTGGCCGAGATTTCCTGGCTCTGGTATTTACCACCCCAGTCTTCTACCAGGATATTCATGGCAGAAAGCTGTTCTTTAATCTTTTCAGGGTTGGCACCTTCCCTATCCATCTTATTGATCGCAAAGATCATAGGCAGGTTAGCGGCCTGCGCATGCGAGATCGCCTCTTTGGTCTGCGGCATGATCGCATCGTCCGCGGCAATTACGATTACGGCAATATCCGCAGCTTTCGCACCACGGGCACGCATCGCGGTAAACGCTTCGTGACCTGGCGTATCGAGGAAGGCGATTTCTTTACCGGATTCGGTAGTTACTTTATAGGCACCGATGTGCTGCGTGATACCACCGGCCTCACCGGCTACCACGCTTGCATTACGGATGTAATCCAGCAATGAGGTCTTACCGTGATCGACGTGACCCATGATGGTTACGATCGGCGCACGGGGCTCCAGGTCAGCCGGATCATCAACGTCTTCTTCTTCCTCGTCGGTACCTTCTTCCAGGTTGATGAATTGCACTTCACGGTCAAATTCGCTGGCCACCAGTTCGATTACTTCGGCATCAAGACGCTGGTTAATGGAAACCATGATACCCAGGCTCATACATTTGCTGATGATGTCAGCAAAGCTTACATCCAGCAGGTTGGCCAATTCGCTTACCGAGATAAATTCGGTAACCTGTATGATGCTGCCATCATTGGCTTGCTCTGCAGCAGCACGTTTTTCGGCCATTTCCTCCCGTTTGTTACGGCGGTATTTGGCTTTAAGATTTTTATTCCTGGCACCACCACCGGAAAGCTTAGCCTGCGTTTCCCGGATTTTATCCTGGATTGCTTTAGCATCGATTTCCTGGTCTGCGGCAGGTACCGGTCTTCCGGTATTGGGCCTGCGGTTATCGTTGTTACGGTTTTGACCACCTTGATAACCACCACCCGGACGGTTATCTCGGCGCTGGTGCTGACCACCGCCCTGGCCTTGCTGACCACCCTGACCTTGCGGGCGGTTATTGTTGTTACGGTTGCCTTGTTGTCCGCCCTGTCCCTGCTGATGGCCGCCGGTGCCGCCACCTTGCCTTTGCTGATGTCCCTGGCCGGTTCCGGTCTCCGGCTTTTTGCCTTCGAGCGGAATGCGTTTGCGTTTGCGTTTATCTTTACGCTCCTGCTTACCACCAACCGTATTTACCGGTAATTCGATTTTACCGATAATTTTAGGGCCCTCCAGTTTGGGGGCTTTCATTTCAATATGTTCCGGTACATCCTCTTCTGGTGCTTCCGCTTTCTTGGTTTCGGTAACCACCGGAGGCACTACGGGCGGCTGTACTTCAGGCGCTGCCTTGGGCTCTTCTTTTTGTGGCACTACGGCTTCGGGCTCCGCTGCTTTTTGCACCGGGGCTTCCACCTTGGGCTGTGGCTGCTCTTCCTTCTTCGGTTCTTCTTTTTTCTTGGCAGGTGCACCTTTCTTGGGCCTTGTGCTGAGGTTGATATCGTCAAGGTTAATTTTACCTTGTACTTTAGGCCCCTCCAGCTTGGGCGACTGCATTTCGATATGCCCGGCTTCCTGGGGCTCTTCGGCTACAGGTGGCGGCGTTACTGCCTGTGGTTTTTCTACAGGCGGTTCCGGCTGTTGTACGGGAGCGGGTTCCGGCGCAGGTTTTTCGGCTACAGGCGGAAGAGGAGCGGGTTCCGGTTGCGGTTCGGGCTGCGCTGCTTCCTGCTTAGGTTCTTCCTTAACGGCAGGTTTCTCTGCTTTCTTAGGCTCTTCCTTTTTATCTTTTGCCGTAATGTCGAGCTGCTCTTGTGACTTATTCAGGCCCTCGATCAGGGAGCCTTTGGGCAGGGCAATGGAATCGCTTTTGCGCTTTACTGCCCTGTCGCTTGCAAATTCGTTTTGCAGCGATTCGTACATTTCTTCATTCAGCTTTGCAGTAGGTTTGCTTGCGTCTATCTCAAACCCCTTCCCTTTCAGAAACTCGACAAGTGTTTCCTTTCCGATGTTAAATTCCTTGGCCGCGGCCAATAATCGTGGTGTATTTGTTCCTATGGACATTCTTTAATTAGCTTTCAACCTTTTTCGGGCTATAGGGTCTTATCCCTCCAGCAATTTTTATTTATAATAGCCCGTCTTTAGTCCGGTTGAAAACCAAAGAGAGCCTAACTTATTGTCTGGACTTGCAAATGTAGTTAATTTCCCTACTGTTGCAGTATCCTGGATATTTAAATAATGCCGAATTGTTATGCTTCGTTTCCATCATCTTCGAATTCGGCTTCCAATATGCGGCGTACGTCGCGCACGGTTTCTTCTTCAAGATCGGTGCGGCGAACCAGCTCTTCGACTGAAAGATCCAGTACGCTAAGGGCAGTATCGCAACCCACTTTCTTGAATTCACTGATTACCCATTCTTCAATTTCATCGCTGAATTCTTCCAGATCGATGTCAAAATCGGCAGATTCTTTAATGTCGCGGAATACATCGATGCTGTAACCGGTCAATTGCTGCGCCAGTTTGATATTGACGCCTTTTTTACCGATAGCCAGGGAAACCTGGTCGGTATCCATATATACATCTACGTGGTGTTTTTCGGCATTCACGTCGATGCGGTTCACTTTGGCCGGCGTTAAAGCACGCTGGATCAGCAACTGGTTATTGGCTGTATAGTTGATGATATCAATGTTCTCGTTGTGCAATTCCCTTACGATACCATGGATACGGCTACCTTTCATCCCTACGCAGGCGCCCACCGGGTCGATGCGGTCGTCGTAGCTTTCTACGGCTACTTTGGCGCGTTCGCCTGGCTCTCTTACGATCTTTTTCACCGTGATCAGGCCATCGAGTATTTCCGGTACTTCTATTTCCAGTAATTTTTCCAGGAAAGAAGGATGCGTACGGCTCAGGATGATCACCGGCGTATTGTTGCGCATTTCCACTTTCTTTACTACCGCGCGGATGGGCTCTCCTTTTTTGAAGAAATCGCCGGGGATCTGCTCCGATTTCGGCAACAACAATTCGTTGTTATCGTCATCGAGGAGCATCAGTTCTTTCCGCCATATCTGGTACACTTCACCGGTAATGATCTCGCCTACACGGTCGGCGTATTTCTGCAATAAACCATTTTTCTTCAGGTCGCTGATACGGGCAGCCAGGGTTTGCTTAGCAGCCAGGATAGCCCTGCGTCCAAAATCAAAAACATTCACTTCTTCGTATAACTCTTCTCCCACAGCATAATCCGGATCCAACTTCAGCGCTTCAGCCAGCTCTACTTCGGCCAGATCATCTTCCGAAAATCCGTCTTCAACGATAATACGGCGGCGGAAGATCTCCAGGTCACCGGTCTGATCGTTTACGATAACGTCAAAATTCTCATCGGAACCGTATTTCTTACGCAATAATGTTTTGAATACGTCTTCCAACACCTTCATAAGCGTGGGGCGGTCGATATTTTCCGCCTCTTTAAAATCCTGGAAGGATTCGATAAGGTTGATACTTGCCATTTTATTACATATTAAGTAAAAAGAATCAAGTGCAAAGTCCTTGCTCCAGCCTCTTTAATTGCTACTCTTTAATTTTAGAAACTTATTTGTACTACTGTTTTTTTAATATCTGCAAAAGGGATCACGGTGTCCTGCTTCTCTTTTTTCTTGCCTACCGTTTCCTCTATCGTTACTTCATGTTCATCTGCGTCTTTCAGCACACCTTCCAGCACTTTACCTTCTTCTACCAGCGTAATTTCCACCTTGCGGCCTATGTTCTTCTTATACTGGCGCAGGAATTTCAGGGGTTCGTCTACTCCCGAGCTGCTTACTTCCAGGGAAAAATCGCCATCGGGGAATAAACTGCTTTCTTCCAATTGCTTGTACAACGACCGGTTAATCTTGGATACCGCGTCGATAGTAACCCCGTTATCGCCGTCCAGGAAGATCTTGATATTATTGGTCGGTTTAATTTTCAGGTCTACCAGGAACAAAGCCGAGCCTTCGATCAATGCCTCCAGCTTTTCCGTAACTTGCTGAATAATACTGTTTTCCATTACATTTAAAAACGAAGCGCTTTGCTTCAGATGCTACTTAAAAACGAAGAAGGGGGGCTTTGAGCCCCCTATATCTTCGAAAATCCTGGCAAAGATAAGTACTTTTTATATAAAAAACATCAAAACAGGGACAAAATCCTTCCCGGGAGCCAGCTACACCTCCGAATGGGCCATTTCGGGGTTCAGTTGCAGCACTTCCGTAGTCCAGCCCCGCACCTGTGCTATCAATTCCGGGTTATTGGCCAGGTGAAGACCGTAGGAAGGGATCATTTCTTTTAGCTTGGATTGCCAGGCTTCCGTCGCCATCTGTTCGGGGAAACATTGCTGCAGCAGGTCCAGCATTACAGAAACGGAGGTAGATGCACCGGGCGATGCACCCAGCAAAGCCGCGATAGAGCCATCGGCGGCATGCACCAGTTCGGTACCGAACTCCAGGATACCATCGCCCTTTTCATCTTTTTTAATCACCTGCACCCTTTGCCCCGCTATAGCCAGCTCCCAGTCTTCCATTTTGGCATCGGGGTAAAATTCCTGCAGCAACTCCAGCTTTTCTTCCGGGGATAACCTTACCTGCTGGATCAGGTATTTGGTAAGCGGCATATTGTGCATACCTACCTGTAACATCGGCACTATATTGCTCAGTTTAATGGAAGAGGGCAGGTCCAGGTAAGAACCGTTTTTCAGGAATTTGGTAGAAAAACCGGCATAAGGCCCGAACAGCAGTTCTTTTTTGCCATTGATCATACGCGAATCCAGGTGCGGTACTGACATGGGCGGCGCGCCCACGGCGGCTTTGCCATATACCTTGGCATGATGCCTTTTGATCACCTCCGGATTGATGCAGCGCAGCCATTGACCACTTACAGGAAAACCGCCGTATCCCTTGGCTTCCGGGATATCCGATTTTTCCAGCAAATGCAAAGCCCCACCACCCGCGCCTATAAATACAAACCGCGCACGGATTTTGCGGCTTTCGTCGGTGGTGAGGTTCTTTACTTTAACCTCCCAGAAATTATCCTCTTTATTGCGTTCTACATCTTTTACTTCGTGGGCCACATGAATGCCCACCCCCGGCTGGTTGAAGAGGTAGCGGATCATAGACCAGGTAAGGGCCCCGAAGTTCACATCGGTACCGATATCCATCCTGGTAGCCGCCACTTTATCGGAAGGGTCGCGGTACTCCATCATCAGCGGAAACCACTTTTGCAGCGTTTCCGGGTCTTCGCTGTACTGCATGCCTTCAAACAAGGGATTCTGCGTAAGCGCCGCCACTCTTTTCTTCAGGAATGCCATATCCTTTTCACCCCGTACAAAACTCATATGCGGTACCGGCTTTATAAAGCTGCTGTCCCGGAGCAGGCCCCGCTCCACCAGGTAAGCCCAGAATTGCTTCGACACTTCAAATTGTTCGTTGATCTTATAGGCTTTGGTACAATCCACGTGCCCATCTTCCTTTTCGGGCGTATAATTCATTTCGCAAAGGGCCGAATGGCCTGTACCTGCATTGTTCCAGGCGGCAGAGCTTTCGGCGGCAACCTCGTCCAGCCGTTCCAGCACTTCGATGGTCCAGCCGGGCTGCAATTGCCTTAAAAATACGCCGAGCGTAGCGCTCATAATGCCTGCTCCAATGAGTAAAACATCTACGGTTTGATCCCCTGCTTTTTTTGTCATTAGCTTGAATATTGAGGGTACAAAATTAGAATTAACTGGTTGCTTAAAACCTCTTTTCCCTATCGATTCTTCTTATGTCAGCAGAAAATGACATTTATTAAAGCCAAAAGTTGTGCATCACCCGTTACTATATCCTTATCGACACAGGTACTGCCCCCGATTATCTGAATTGTATTACCTTTGGGTCTTATTCAAGTATTGTTTTTATGGCTGAGATCAATTTGGAACAACAGTTTCAGGAAAAGATAGATAAAGAGTTGCGTATTGAGCCCAAGGACTGGATGCCGGAAAAATACCGCCAGACCCTGATCCGCCAGATATCGCAGCACGCTCATAGCGAGATTGTGGGCATGCTTCCCGAAGGGAACTGGATTACCCGCGCCCCTTCTTTACGCCGTAAGTCGGTATTGCTGGCCAAGGTACAGGATGAAGCCGGGCACGGTCTCTATCTCTACAGCGCAGCAGAAACCCTGGGTGTTTCCCGTGATAAAATGTATAGCCAGCTGCACAGCGGCGAGGCCAAATATTCTTCTATATTTAATTATCCTACCATTACCTGGGCCGATATGGGTGCTGTAGGCTGGCTGGTCGACGGCGCTGCCATCATGAACCAGGTGCCTTTGTGCCGGGCTTCTTACGGCCCTTACAGCCGGGCTATGATAAGGGTATGTAAGGAAGAAAGCTTTCACCAGCGCCAGGGTTACGAGATCATGCTTACCCTGAGCAAAGGCACCAAGGTACAGCAGAAAATGGCGCAGGACGCCCTCAACCGCTGGTGGTGGCCTTCGATCATGATGTTTGGCCCTACCGACGACAACAGTCCTAATTCCCTGCAAAGCATGCAGTGGAAAATCAAGCGTTTCAGCAATGATGATCTGCGTCAGAAATTCGTGGATGTCACCGTAGAACAGGCTAAAATACTGGGGCTTACGATCCCCGACAAAGACCTGAAATGGAATGAAGAACGCGGGCATTACGATTTTGGCGAGATCAATTGGGACGAATTCTGGAACGTGGTAAAAGGCAATGGCCCCTGCAATAAAGAAAGGCTGGAAACCCGCAAAAAAGCATGGGAAGAAGGCGAATGGGTAAGGGCAGCCGCGCAAGCGCATGCCGCCAAACGGAAAGCAAGAAAAGAAGCAGCATAACTGCGTGTTTTATAAGGACTAGAGAAGTCTTGCGCTTTGCAAGGCTTCTCTTTTTTATAACAACCTTTTATTGAAAGCATGTGTTATATTCGTTGAGCCAAATCCATATAGCATGCACGTCGATAAGATCAAGAACAAGGGACAGGGCCGGTTGTTTCAGAGCGAGTACCTGGAAATGATGACCAAGACCCACCCTATTGTTATTTACAGTCTATATATTCCCGTAGTTTTCTTCCTGCTTTATTTAGGATATGCTTATCAGCATTTAAGTATCGGCAGGATGTTTTTATTTTTTGCCGCAGGCATACTGGCATGGACCCTGATGGAATATGTGCTGCACCGGTTTGTCTTTCATTTTGTGGCCGAAAGCCCCAGGATGAGCAAGGTGATCTATAAGCTTCATGGCATCCATCACGAATACCCCCGCGACCGGGAAAGACTGTTTATGCCGCCGGTACCCAGTATTATCGTCGCTACATTTTTCTTTAGCATCCAATACTTCATCATGGGCTGGAATGTCCTGGCCTTTTTCCCTGGTTTTCTTTCAGGATACCTGTTGTACGGCAGCATGCATTATGCGATACACGCCTTTACCCCTCCTTCTTTTCTTAAGGCCTTATGGCGTAATCATCACCTGCACCATTACAAATACCCGGAAAAAGGCTTTGGCGTAAGTTCGGTACTCTGGGATCATGTATTCGGTACCGTACCGCCTAAAAAATAAATAGCCTTCATGGGCCGGTCAACCTTGATTGGATTGCAATTCGTGCATACGCTTTAGTCAGCATAAGCATCATTGCTCCGTTAGCAGAAATTTTGTTCACAGGCTATGCTGAAGGGACAAAACGACCCGGCATAAAAAGCGACAATCATGTAAATGATTGTCGCTTTTTATGCCGGGTTTAATTATTCGATTACGGGAACACTTACCAGGAAGAACAAGATTGAAGATAGATCAAGATCATATTTTAATGCGTTTGGCGATTTGAGCTTCGCAATTGCCGCATTCATTAACTCCATCTCCTTTTTGCTTGCGTTTAATATCCTCAGGTCTCCCTGCTTGTCTTCTTTTTTATAGACCAATCCATTTGCACTTCGAAAGCTACCGCCAGTTGTATCGGTAATTGCGTAGTAACGATCTCCGTAGCTCCCTTTTTTACCAAACGGAATCAAAAACAACTGCTGTTTTTTATTTAGCTCACAAATAATGTTGTACCCTTTGGTTATGTTTTTGAGTTCGATGTATTCGATTCCGTCAAAGTCGCAATGACGCGCTTCTATCTTTTGCTCCGAATCACTGAACTCCAAGATCAATTTTGAAGAACAAGAGGCATTGATTTCCTTAAAGGATAAAATCATTATCCCGATGAGCATTATTAATTTCTTATGCATATCGTTTTATTTACTGAATAATTTCATAAGCCATGGAATCTTTGTGTCAGCCGGATCATAAAAATCAGGGCCTATATAAATATTTCCAAAGTTAGTGATCCGGACATTCAGTTTCATCTCGCCGCTGAAACTAGTTTGGCCTATAGCTGGATTGGCTTCGATTCGAAATGCATAGCTATAAGTACCCACATGACTCACATTGGATTGTTCTTGCGAATACTGGGCGGCAAAAATGCCTGTAGGCGTTCCATGGAACATAAAATGAAACGAGCTGCCAGCCGCCTGATGACCTAATGTAAATGCACCGTCAAATGCATTGCTTACGTAAGGTACATAATTTTTCTGACCGTTTACTGAATTTCCGCCTGCCCAGCAATTCCCCAACAACACGTTGGACCCTATTCCAATGTAACCGTTGGTTAAACTTGCCATTGGGGTACCAGGCGCCAATTCTTCTTCCAGAGAATTACCGCCTGTAGTGGACTCATTTCCAAAATTATCGGAATGAAAATTTATACTTAAATTTTTGACATAACCATCTGAGCCACAGGCATCCTTTATTTTTTTAGCCGCAATTGTACCATTTTCTGCTTCAATTACTTTGACGGCGCCAAAACTAATGATATGCATTAATTTGGCTTTTATCCGATTTACAGTAAGCGCGCTTTCATACCATTTGTGTGGACGTGGATCAGACGGGTCGTTTCCTTTACGCTCTCTTTTGGCCATCTCCCGCGTTCCTACGACAACAAAATTCATTCCTTTTGTACGCTTAGGATCAATATGATTACCTGCCGGATCTGAATATGCAATCGGATTATTGGCAAAAGTGGAATAACTGCTTTGCCATGCATCAAGTATTGGATCTATATTCCATCGTCTCATCAGCCTGGTATCCATCTCCCAGAATCTCGCAGTGTTCAAATTCCCCTTTCCATATACTTCATCCGATTTCATTTGACCATTGTATCCAAATTCAGCCTCTTCAAAGGCTACCGTTCTTTCTTTCATCCCAAACCCGCCGGGATAATAGTCACTTACACTGGCCAGGTTAGCATAAAAGCCATTGTACAAGCCGCCCGTATTGCCATACCCGCTTTTCCGGTCCATAACAGTGACCAGCACATTGCCCAGATGATCATTCAACTCATAATACTTTCTACCTATTCGTCTTACTTCCCGAATTGAATCCAGGCTAAGATTGAATGTGCTACCAGTATATGTCGTCGTTTTGTCCTTTTTAATCCAGTCTTCGAAACCAAGGCTATACCAGGGCATACGGATATTCAAGGAACTGTCGCTCAATACAGCCGGCGAACCGGGCGTTGCCCCGGCATAGATCACGCGGTATTGGTTAGGCTCATATTTTTTAATACCCAACCTGCTACTGCCATACAGATGATGCTCTGCCAAGTACAAAGTATCGGCTGCCAAATTCTGTGGCGAAGGTGTGTTCACTTGCGGCGGGCTGTAGGTAGGGTTTAAGGTTCCGGTTAATACTGCCTGATAAATACTCTGCAAATAACCACCTACAGTCAATTGCGGAATATGCAACAATGCCGTATTGACTGCAGCCACACCAATGTTATCCAGGTAGGAAGTCATAAAAGTGTTCTGATCGTTGTTGTACACAATATGCAGCCGCTCCTCTGGCGCCGAATGCTCATAGAGCCATTTGTCGTTGCGTTTAGAAATCCAGTTCTGCAGGAATTCGGCAGTAGCCTCCCTGGGGGCATAAGTCGCAATACTATTTCTAAGCTGGTCGGCCGACGCGGGATTGTCTTTCAGCCAGCTATAGTCGATGATTGATTTATCTTTCACCACTTCATTATAGAACTGGAAAGGATCATATTTTTTGGTACTTTCCATAAAACTCCTCCAGACTGGCTCCGAGCCATGACCCCGTAAAACATAGTCGGATAACGATGCAGCGCGTTCGTTTTCGTTCAGCCCCTCGTCAGGCAGACCCAGCGACTGCATTACTTTGATACACATATCGGGTATGGCTATCGAAAACCGGAGAAAGGTATTATAGCTCTTCCTGCTATCTTCCACCAATGCCTGGAAAACCGGCCGGAATCCGCTATGATTCCCACCACTGAACGTTTCCGTCATTATGGAAGGATCTGTATCCACCATCGGCCTGAAATAATCCATTATCGGTTCCTGGATCGCCTGGGAATAGATACCGTCGGAAAGCTGAAAATATTGCGACCAGCTCAGGGTGTTGGATTGATTCATGGTCCAGCCGGGATTTGCTTTTGCCGCTGTTTGCATGATCTGTACCGTGAACTGACCGTTATTACCGTAAGCCAAGTTCAGGAAGGGGCTTAATCCGGTATTATTCGGGGTTATCCAGCCGCCATGTTCCTGGGTGATATTGTCGTTGAGCCATGATATGGTCAGCCCTCCGTTAATCTTCGAAACACCCTTATAGACTGCCAAAATATTACCCGAGGCATCGCGTACATAAACATCACTTTTGCGCAAGGTATCTGTTCCTTCTTCTACAAACACATCTTTACGTACACGATTTCCTGGACCGTCATAGTCGTAATGGGTCATTACATTATTACCATTTCCGGTCTCAAGCCGGCTTACCTTACCATAAAGATTCCAGAAAATACTGTTGATATTTCCTTGTTGGTCTTTTACAAGATTACCTATAGCATCGTACTCGTAGTTGCCTGCTACCTGACCGATAGGCAGGTCCGTTCCTGCAGTGTTAGGAGCCACATCGGCTACATAGCCCAATCTATTGTTCAGGGGATTAGCATAATTATACGTCAGTTGATCTATAGTAGTGCCCGCAGCATTTTTACGCAATAGCGTCTTGATATTGCCATCGGCATCATAAGCATAACTGTTTTTGAAGGCAGCGTTGGCCATAGCGATAACTGTATGGTTGAGGTCATTGCTGACTGTGGCATAGTCCGTATTTTTCAACCGGTTCAGTTGGTCGTATTTATAACTGCGTTGCAGGTTGTCAAGAGATTGGATACCGGTCGTCTGCCGCACAATGTTACCGTTATACAATGATCTTTGATCTAACCCTGAATTATCTGTTAAAGTTGCTGCCGTTGTTCCAATCGATCGGTAATCATTCTTGTGGTAACCGAGGGCATGGACAAACACATCTTTGGGATAGATTCCGCCGTTCACCCCGTTTTTACCCATATCATCTTCGGGACGGAGCACATCGCCGTTTATCGCTTTCAGCCAACCTTGAATGGTATAGGCATATTGCACAGATTGTACATTCAGGTCGCCTACCTGCATCTGTGCCAGCGGCCCGTGTTTATAATATTCATAGGCAGCATCACGATCCCAGATCAAACCGTCTTTACTGCTTTGCGCCTTGGTGATCCTGCTATCGGCATCGTATTCATACTTCTGGTAGAACTGGTCCGGTTTTCCCCTGTTGTAACTCACCATGTTCACTTTACCGCTCAACAGGTCATAATCGTAGTCGATGCGCTTAAAGCGTTGCCCCATATAATCCATATAAGGGTTATCCTGAGTTAAGGTACTTACGTTGCCCAAAGCGTCATAGCTGAAATGGGTGCCATAAGAGAAGTAGGATTCAATCGTATCGTTGAGCGCAACGAACGGAGAATACAAGATACTGCTCACCCTTTTCCGGAGATTTTCCTGTGCGCTCATGCCCGGATTGGTAGCCAGAGATAGTAAGGCGTTGTCGTAGAAGGTAGCTACCACATCTTCACGCGGCTTACCCCTTACCTGGTTGACAATAGTAGCCATCTGATACGATTCCGAATTTTTGACCAGGAGCGGGTGGCCTCCCCCTGCGACCACTTCTCCATAAGTGAACCCCGTTGCCCCGGTTTCCGATATACGTCCCTGCTCATCGTAGAGCGTATAACTGTATTTATAGGCAGGTTTCTGTTTGGCATTCTGCGAAAAAGCAAGTTTCCCCGAAGCGTCATAGAAAAACTCGGTTATGCCGGCGTCCGGCGTTTCCTGCCAGATCAACTGGTTCAATGCATTGTACCGATATTTCGATACTTTCTTATGTGCGGGTCTAAATCCTAAGCCACCGCTGTTGCGCTCCCCATCCACATACAACATATAAAAAGCATCGAGCGTATCTACTCCGGCCGGAGGAACCGTACGGGTAAGGTTGCCTGCCTGGTCATAATAATAAAGCGTGTATTGGTATTGTTGCTTTTGAGTGGTCAACCATAAATTATCCGACGAATTGGATGGAAAATGCCGGCGCATCGCCAGGAAATGGCTTTCTTTGATTGAGTCGATGTAACGGTCATGCAACATTTTGCCCTGATGCACTGCAGCAAGCAATAACGTTCTTTCACAAGTGGAGGTATCGATACATCCCTGGTTGTTCTGGTGATCATACAACACCACGTTTTGCAATTTCCTGGCCGATCCTATGACAAAGTCAGTATAGCCATAGCAGGTTACGGTATGTGTACCCGTACTGAGCACTTTCTGCATCTGCACTTTAAAACGGTACAGGGAGTCGGCCCCGGCTACAGGGATCAGGCTAATGAACTGGTATGAGGAAGGATCTCCAACCATTTTAACCGATGGTTGCAAATACACATTGTACAGCCTATTCTGCTGATCAAACCAACGGTACCAGGTCCAGCCATTGCCCATTTTATAAGCTTTGAGCGAAGTGCTTAAGCCCAGAATTGTGCCGGGGCTTACCGTAGTAACAGTTGCTGTGGGGAATAAGGCACCATTTCCCAAAGCTTCTTTTACCCTGACCATTATCGTACTCAATGTTGTCGCTCCCTGAGTAGCCGTAAAACCATAATTAAGATCTTCCTTTACATTGTCGCACCATGGATCCCTGTAGGAAATAAGCGGCGCTGCGGTAATGGCGCTGATCCCGGCATTTGCCTGCAGGTTGGCAGGAGCCAGCTTATCCGATATATCATCCTGGGTTAAAGCAGAGAGGCTGTAGACATAGTTAAGGTAACTCTGTTTGACAGGATCGATATAATCGGTGCTCCGCATAAGCTCACGCGCTTCCAGTATATTATCGGTAATACAGGTGTTTGCAGGATCATTCAGATAGTTCTTTACCGAGCTTATCATATTGGCGATAGACTCCGGACTACTGGATACGTTTCCTGATATATAATTATAGGTATAGGGTACATAAACACCATCTGCATTTTTTACTTCAACCGGGTAAGGTGTAACTGTAAATCCGGCAGCTATGGTTGCCCATGGCGGCGTACAGCTACCGTTGCGGATCAGTGCCGCAAAAAAGCCCCCTGCATCGAATGTCGGGTTTGTAAGGATCGGAGCAGGCGTATAACCCAGGATATAATTGCGGGCCTGGCGCTGCTTGTTTTTGGGTATGGAATTCAGATTAAGCCATAAGTAGTAATGGGTATTGTCCCATTTCATGATGTAAGCGCTGACATTGACATTGCCTATGTTGTTATTAAGCCCGTTAATAAAATTACTTGCGGCAAGCTCTGTCGGAAAAATGATTTCAAGGTCGGCCTTTGCTTTTATAAAGTGGATAGAATTACTGAGGGCACAACCTTTCATCAGCCTTTCGTATTCTTCGTAAGTATGGTTCTTCTTCAATTTATAATTGAGATAGTTACTCATCGCCTGCGCATAGAAAGGATGGTTGGTATAGGAAGGCAAACCATAAGTATTGATATCGGTATAATAATCGCTAACTGCATTTTTGATCTGTACGCAATTGATACAATAATCCAGGGCCTCCGGATCGCGTTCCTTAAGCATGGGGACATTGCGGCTCCAGATAACATAATTGTCGCAGGCATTACCCGATGATGTAGGTCCGTTCAGGCTCGCATATACCAGGTTGTCGGCGATGAAACCGTCAGTAACGCTAAGGGTAGTGGCGTCATCCAGAATACTTCTAACGTTGGAAAAGCTCAGGTTACTGGCACTGGAACCAGGGAAAATAACAGGGCTGCCTGTATTGGCACAAGTGGAAGGCGGGTTATTGAGTTGCCTTCTGGCAAAATACAGTGTGTCCGTATATCCTCCTGCCTCCAGTACCAGGCAAGGATAGGTAGCGGTAAACCCTCCATCTACGATGGCTTTGGTATAGCCCCTTATGAATGCCGTACTGGCATTGTTCAGGCCCTGCGAGAGCGCCAGCTCGAATTCATTAGTACCGGTGTTAAACGCTATCGCGTAAGGTGTACCACCCGAGGCTGTTGCAGTAGTTAAGGCATTTTTGACATCTGTGCGGTTCAGGAAAGAGGAAAGCCCTGAATAGAAAGCAGCTTTGCGGGACACATATTTACTTCTGTCTTTTTGTTTCTGCTCATCAAAAAGCCCGTATTCCGCTAAAAATGGGCCACATAGGTCTATTATGGAATAGCCTAAGGTTGTCAGGATATTTTTTACGTTCAACGGCGTTATGCCTGAGCCATTGGCCCCAGTGCCGCAATAATTAGCGATCAGGTAGTTGGCAATATAAGTACTGTCGCCGGTGGTCATACTACAGTTGCCCAGGCTTTCCATGATTTTGCTGACCTGTACCTTGCACTTGTTTGCCTGGGCCTGGTTATATTCTGTCACCAGGGTGGCAGGAGCGGTATTACTGAACTGCGAACCGTTGAGGCCGGCTTCGATCACCCCTTCCACCCATGCCGGCGCCGCCGAGTCGGGTATTACATTGTTCCCTCCTGCAAAAAGTTGTGGGAACACCGGTGGCGCCACCAGGGACATCCTTATCGAACCGCAAGGCGAACAGGTACCGACAGCATCCATCACCCTTTGTTTTCTCATATTCCGATTGGCCAGGTAGTATTCCCTGAGCTTAAAGAAATACTTGTCCTTCACATCGGCATTCAATAAACTCATGTTCTGCAACTCCGCAGCATGCTGGGCATTTTTGCAATACATGAATGCTTCCGGGCTATTGCAGCCGCAATAGGCTTGTTCAAGCGAAAAGGTATCGATACGATGCAACAAGCTGGCATTGCCGGTACTCAAACCCTGAACATTAAAATGAGACAAATCCCAGGCTGTTATAGCACCGGTAGGATAGACCGATAAATTCAGAGGGTCTTGCGCCAGGATCAATTCGAGCTTGTGCATGCCTAAAGCCTCTGCTTCCTGGTAGTTATCGATATAAGTCAACTTCTTATCAAAAGAATCGTTACAAAATGCCAGTTTACAATATTCGGGATGCAGCGGGAGCAAGGCTTCCGCGATGGCGTCATTAAAATTGTCGATCAGTTGCTGGGGGGTTAAGGTCGCGGCAGAAACAGTAACAGGATTGCCATTTGCATCTTTGATAGTAACCATCGGAAGACTCAGGCATTCCCATTGGTAGCGGTATTTATAAACATTTGATCCGCTAAGGCAAGTGTATGGCCCTGTAAACCAGGAACCGGGTTCAAGGCCGCAAGGCCGCCCTATCCGCCATACAGTATCAACGCTTTCTCCTGTCCAGGAACCGGTAGTCGGTTGCTCATTTTTCTGGAGACAGCACATTGGATCTAAGGGCTCTGGTATCTCGTCGGAAGAGTAGTTTTCGTAGTGATGAACAAGATACATGCAACTGGGCGAACCGGGGGGAGGAAGATCACATGGAATGTTGGCCCTATTGCCATTCTGGTCTACCAGCGAAAAAATAGAGTTGTCTCCCGAGGTGCGAAATAACCCGTTGCTGTAGGTAGAATACTTACCGTATTTTGCTCCGGGATATAGTTCCGATTTCATTTGTAACCGGCGTTGTTCGCAGGAGCCTATAGTATCTGCCATTACGCAGGGAAAACGCTCGGCATCCACTGTCCTGCGGATAAATGAATCCCGGTATACATAACAATCATTGGGACCAGTATGATTATCGGTAAACTCCGAAGCCAACCTGATCATGGCTGTATCAGGGAAATAAAGCTCTTTGGTAATCGTGTATTTATCCGGTGTTACTTGTGCTATGGCCGCGGCGGGACTTAATGTTTGCGGGCTTGACGAACCAGTAAATCCGCTGGTCCCCACTTCATTGGCTTGTGATGCAGCAACGGTACCGCAGTCATTTACCATTTTAAACTTATAATACCCTTTTACATTAATGTATTGTCCGCCGCAAGCCGGATAAGGAGGAATAGACACCTCGTACCTGAGCTGGTTCTCTCCTGGCGCCTCTGCGAAAAAGCTATGCTCCGCCAACCTAAGGCCGGCAGATATATCCTGGGTCATATTGGCCAACAGGTTTACTGATATGGTCTGTATACCCGGTATATTATCAAGCGGGACTATAGGCATCTTGGTACTATCCGGTGATTTACCCACAAGAGCAGTGGCTACTACTTTGCCCGAAGGGTTAATGATAGAAAAGCTAGACTGTCCGTTAGGGTCGGTAACAATCTGTTTGGGATAATACTGGTTCTTACCGGCTTCGGAACCCATCAGCCGATTGAGCTCATATTGATCTGCCCTCACATAAGTAGTGGTAGTGCCATGGTTACGCCATCTCTGGAAATCGATGCCGGCCGCACCCTTCCATATGACTTTGTTGTTGTTGTCGGAGGCATACCGGGTTTCGATAAAAGGATACCCTTGAGCATCTGGTACAAATTGCTGCATCCCTGCTTTATCCGGGTTAAGCGGAGAGTAATAAAGCGATGCCAGCGAAATATCCTTCAGAGGGAAGATAGAATCTGTTCCGCAGCCTTTGTCAAAATCCCCTGCACTGTAAGGCAAGCCTGTTTCTTTTTGCAATGTAAGATTGGGCTTATAGGCCAAGGATGGCGACTTTACCGGTACTGGCAAAGTCTGGATCGCGGGCCTCCCTTCATAATCATATATCTTATCGGCAGCGATCACATAGCTGGAGTCGGTATTAATTTTGGTCAGCGTTTGCCGCTGGTGTCCGGCGCCATCGAAATAATTGATAACATGCTTATACTTTCCTTCCTCTGCGAAACTGATAGAATACTGCCAGTTTGTACTATCGGCCGTATTGGGATTAAGGTTTAAATGGGTGCAGCTTGTCACACACTTTAAAGGGTTGGCGTTGCTTTGCTGAAAGCTGGATTGGGTCAGGGTACCCGACTCGGGCAGGTTCCAATCGGAATAAATAAGCTTGCTGTAGTTCGACGGGTCGGGCCGTATAGTCCGCATACGGAACACTATCGCTCCGTATTCATACAATACCGGGATGGTATAACTGTTCTCGTAGGTCTGTATCCGTGTTGCATTGTTTTTGAAATTGTAAGGCAGCGACCAGGAATTGACGTTGAACTTGAACCCCGAGGCACCGCTCTGGTAATCGTTGAGCTTATAACCATCGATATAAGTCCATTCCAGTTCATACTTTACGGGTTTATAATCGTCAAAAGCGGGGATATACGCGCATGCGAAATTCTGGGTTGCAGGATCATAGTGCTGCCAGCTTACTTTCAGCATGTTGTTGGGCGCATTGGTATGCACCTGTGAAGCCACGTACAGGCTTTTGGGCTGCAATACAAAACGCTGAGCGGCGATTTCCGTTTCGAGATAGAAATTCTTGGCAAGCTGGGACCGGTCTATCGCCTGTGAATTGGTGGCATTATAGATCCCCAGGATGGTCACACTCATGGCATGGAACTGCCCTTCAATCTTGTAAGCCGTAATATCTTTATAGGCCTGCAGGGAGTCTTTATTATAATCCAGGCGTACAGAAAGATAGATCGGGCTGCTGGCTGTAGACGGCGATTGCGGATTACTATACCCTTTAATTTCCAGCTCGATCCGGTAACTGTAATTCGGAGTGATCGTAGCATTTTCATGGTCTATACCCACCCGGATAATATTACTGATACTTTTAAATTTGTACAGGGTATTCCAGTTGCTGTTACTCTGCATTTCGGGCCACCAATAATGCGCATTCTGCGGCATGGGCACAAAATAGCTGGTTCCGCTTCCCCCGATAGCATTTGAATTCAATCGCTTGAAAAACCGGTCCGGTTTGAACTGGAATTCCTGTGCCAATGCCGGAATGGCCGAAATAATAAAAAACACGATTCCAAGCCAAGTCTTACGAAAACCAGCCCCGATGCCAGGAGTGCTATTCAATATATATTTCATAAACGAAATTTAAATTAGGTTAGGTTTATAGGAATGAGTGGATCGCATAAGACCGGAGCCTTTCGGTCGGTACTGCCTTACTATTCTGAATGTTTACAAATCTTTGTATGTCTAACTTTCCGGGATCCGGAGTATTAGTGAACCTGTCCATAAAATAGACCCTGCTATAGCCGGAACTGCTGCCCCATTTATCTTGCTCATCAGTAGTCATTTTCAGGCTTAACAACGTTCCGTCCTTCCTGTTGATCTTTAGTTCCATTTCCTGCAGCATCCCCGAGCCGGGTTTCATAGTATAGGTCAACACCAATACATCAGGCAGCTCCAATGCCTTTAGATCACTGTATTTATGCAACAAGGAATCCGGCAATGCCAGCAAAGTGTTGTTCATGTCTTCCGGTTTCATGCCCAGTTTCTTTTGCACGCGGGCAATATTGTATAGGTAAGCAGTCTTATTCTTTTTATCCGCTTTCAGGAAATAACCGTTCGATACCATCGTAAGCGCTACCGCATTACTGTCCATATAATTGCTGTAAGACTTCAGCAGGAAGCCACTTACGCTATCTGTAGTCACATTATGTTCTCTATCTACCATCAGCACCCGGTAACGGTAAGAGAGCACCGGGCTGTTGACCTTAAAGCTCGCCATCTGCAGATACGACATGTATTTTAATTGTTGTTGTGCGCATGCATTCTTTATAGTAAAGCAACAACAGAACATAATAGCTAACCCTATAAATGTTTGTCTGAATGTCATAGTCCCGTTTTTATTGCACACGTTTAGCATTTGCTTTCCTGTGCTCGTTAACAGTCAGTATTCCTCTTTCCGATTCCTTTTTTACCCGTACCAGCACACCTTCCTGGTCATACTCGTAGAAGGTCGCAAAATTGTTCTCGTCCAGCTCTGCAACCAGCCTGGAGTTGAAAGCGTCATAAACGAAGGATTTCATGTTGGCCCCATCAGGCATGATCCGGATATCATCTAATACATATCCCGGTTGTGCTTGTATATGTATGTCGGAATAGGCCGAGAGCAGGCTCATCGTGATCTTTCCTTCGTACTTATACCAGCCGTCAATGGAACCTGTTTTTATAGCAAAGGCATTGAATAATTGAGATATGGGATTACCTGCGCTATTTTTACCCGTGGCATATACCTGGATATCATTGGCCACCGGTGTGCTACCTGTACGTTTTACCCACAGGCTGATGTAGCAGTAAGGCACACCGGCAAAGTCGGTTACGCCTGCAATCCGCACATTGCCGAGCCCGTTAAACGTCAGCCCGTACCTGCCCGTATGGCTTTGTGTAACATCTACGATAGCATTCTCTACATAATCCGTGTTCCTGGGTACGCGGTATTTGTCACCGTAGTTATACAGGAAGTCCAGGTTGGATTGCGGTCCCCAACTGATGAATTCAGGTTTTAACGAAGGCCAGATGCCATATTTCCGTTTGTTCTCATGCTGGATTTGCATCAGATCCTCGAAACTCAGGAAGGTAATTTGTTTGTTCCTGGCATTCTGCGCCACAGCAATGGGCTGACTGAAATTAAAGGCATAAACTGCAGTAGAAGGTATAAGCGCCGCATCCAGTTCTTCGACCGGCAAACCATAAGCATTGTATACGGTCACTTCTTTAAGCTTTTTCCAACCCGGATTATTACCTGCGTACAAGACATAGTCCGCCATTTTGCAGGTACCCGAGGGATCGGCCGGATTTGTGCCTTTGATCCAGAAAGGCTGGTAAGTCTGAAACACCCCATCCTTACGGGCATGGTCGTTAGAATAGGTACGGGGGCCGCCCCATCCATACGTCATCCATTCCCTCCAGTTTCCTTTTTCTCCCCTGATGTACTGGGAATGACGATAGGTACCCATAAGGCCGCCTGAGGTGAATTCCTGGTTCAGCCCATTTTCGGTATAGGTGGTGATGTTACTGGCCAGCAATTGACTCGAACCAGCAGATGCATTGCCTAAAGCGGGGGAGTTAAACAGATCGTTGAAAGAGTTCACCACAAAGTTCCCGTTAATGGCCAGTTGTTGTACAGAATTACCCAACATATTGCGCCGACCCGAACGGATCACTTTTACATTGATATCGATCAGAACATCGCCTCCCATCGCCCAATAGAAAGTAGGAGCGCCGGATGAATTTTTTTCCGTCGGTTCCACAATGATAGTACAAGGATATAGGACAGGTGTTGCCGGTGGGTTATCACAATCCAAAGCGGTATTGAGCGGCGCAGCCCCAACAACGAACATCTTCCGGGTAATTAACTCGCTCAGTTGTCCCGAAATTTGGTTTACATATCTGTAGCTCATCAATAGTTCATCTCCCGGGTTGAAGTGTTTGGGGTTTACGCCATGCAATAGCCTTGCCCTCGTACAATTATCCACCCTGGCCGAATCGAAGCGTTCTTCATAACCGACATTATAATAGGATGGCCCCATGTTGTCATACGCCCAGTAAGCCGGATAAGTTAAATTATGAACCGGATCATCAAATTCATTGTTGACCTTGGTGAGCAATACCTGACCGGTTTCACTATCATACAACACATTTTCTGTAACTGTCTTTGCGCCGTGATCGGTTACTTCGACAGATTTCAATATTCCATATTGCTGAATGACCTTCGTAGCAACCATGGTCTGGAAAAGGCTGTGCTCCGCCATATCAGGAAAGAAAACCGTAGGTATCGGCACCACGATAAAAGCAAAGTTGACCACATTCAGGTTAAAAGATAAAGTCATACTGCTTGACTCCATCTCTCTTCTGCGGCTGTCTATCGTAAAGTCGACTTCTTCTCCGAGGGTCATGTCCTGGACCGCATAAACAGGATTGACAAGGTGGTCCCTCTTTACGGCCTTCACCGTATTGTTGAGCTTGCCCCGGCTGTCTACCTGGTAATTGTATTTGGTCGAGGTAATAAGCTCCCTGCTTATATTATCGGGTTTGATAACATAGTTGGACACTGCTTTTGGTTTGCCATGCATGTCATTCATACGCAGCACATAGCCTTGCAATACCTGCTGCTCTTCCTTTTTATTGGTCAGCGTCCTGTGCTTCGTTTTTACCGGGGTGCTCTTGGGCGTAAACTCAGTTTCTATCGGGAAGTCTTTGGCCGTATAAAACTCATGTACATCTTCTGCTTTTGAAGACCGGGCAATATCCCGGTTAATGCTGCGCACCGTTATTTTGCTATAACCTACTGAAGCGCCGGGATAAAAACTCTCGCCAAAGGGTTCTTCCTGGTACAGTTCAATTGCAGGCATCAGCTTTCCCGATTCCGCTTTATAATCCACGGGACGCCGTTGCGGTATCTCGTCGCCGCCGATCATAGGCTCATAGCTGGCTACACCGCTGCTGATCGGTATGCCATTATCCAACAGGGTGGTATAATCGTATGTACGTCCGAACGACGCTTCCTGGCCATTGGAGGTCATCTCGTTCCAGGAATCTTCCAGCCGCAGCTCTTTTACCCTGCTGCCACCGCCGATCTTGGTATAGCCCGGTGTATTAAGCTTGATCCACGACTTGGAAATATTGAACTTCTTGGCCAGGCCATTCTTTACAAAGCGTACATTGGCGTTCTGGAACAGGGTAAGCATTTCTTTCGTCGCGGCAACAAGGCCGTTGAGCACTTCCATATCGCCGGGATCGCCTTCATTGTAACCGGGATAAATAATATGAGGCAAATAGTACCTTCCCGTATTCAAACCTGCAAGGGTAACAGGATTCAGTTGCTTGCCGCTATTGCCGCCGGCACTCTCCCGCTTCACTTTGACATACCCGTAATTAGGATCATTACAGATACCCATGCTCTCGACCTTTGCATAACCTTTGATATGCTCATACTTGTTGCGCGCCGCTATGTCCAGGTTGAAAGAGAAATAAAGCATATCGGAACCATCAAGGTAATTTTCCCGCAGGCTCCTTCCCTTGATTTCTCTTGTTGTGTCGCGCCTAAAATAAATATGGTCATACGGCTTGTCGATATCTTCGTAAAGCTCGCTCTTGGGCTCGTAATTCGCATTGGAGCCTACCCCCGCAACTTTGAACATCTCCATGGTACGCTTGTCCTGGACATAACTATAATCGTCTGCTTCAAATTCGATTTTCAGGCGGCCTCCCGATGGTAACTTGATTTCCCTGAGGTGCCAGCTGGAAGCATTGGCATTGGCTTCTGTCTTGTTTTGGTTGACGTAAGGAAATTCATAGTTAGTCAGCGCAGCATTGTTAGCTTTATAGTTGCCCCAACGATCTTTTTCAGCAAAGTTGTATGGCTTGTTATTGGTTTCATCATATTTGAATACATAAGGATTCATCAGGCTTTTATCCGAATTGCCGTAACGGAAATATATTCTTTTCAAGGTCAGTTTCCCGTTCTGGCCGGCGGCGCCAGGTGTGAGGTGATTGGGAACGCCGGGACAAAGGGAATAATCATACGCGAAGACCACGGTCTTTATGGGGATAGCGCTAGCCTGGTTAACAAAACGGTCGTTTTTGTTATAGAGCTTAATAGAATCCAGCTTATAGGAAAGCGAGTTTGCCGATTTTGCAGATTTTAAATAGCCGTCAACATTGGCGAGGCTATTAGGGAAATTATTATCTACAGCAGCAATTTTCTTGGTACCTAACCCATCATTTCTCGGGCTGGTATAGAATTCCGCAATATAGTTTTTGGTTTCGATGGAATGCATATACCACATCTCTTTGGAGCCCATGATATATTGTCCTTTATCGTCTTTACTATCGGACCAGAAACCTGGTTGGTATTGGGCGCTGTCGGTACCTGCCTGGTAAGGTGCTATCCAGCGGAAATCGGAATCGCAAAGGGAATAGTTGAATTTAGTGTAGGTTCCCGGATCATCCTCTGTAGGTCCGTCACCCGAAATATCGGCGTAATCGCTCGACAACACTGCCGTAAGCAGGTAACTGTGTGCAAATGCAGGGGTATAGGTCGCCTGGAAATAATTTTCACGGCCACTTGTATTGGCAGGACTTTCCTGGGCAGCGGAATATTTTACCAAACCGGATCCGATGTTTCGCTCGGCTTCCTCTACACTGAACGTAGCTTCTTTCTGTAAATTGTTCATAGCCGGAAGGCCATATACATATCTTCGTCCATCCGGCAATACCTGCGTCATTTCGGCTACGTGATGGCCTCTTGCCTTATTGATCGTAGTACCTGTCCTGGCTCTTTTCGTGATCAAGCTGTTTATGTTCAAAAAAGCATTCCGGGGATAGTTCTCGATACTGTCGCTCAGGGTTACATGCCTACGGGCCTCCTGGTTTGTTTTTATGGACAGATAATTCGACCTCGCCGAACGATTTTCCACCTCGCTGTAAGTAGAGGGTACTTGTCCCAGGGCAGTGCCGGAACTATTTTTCACCTGGCCGCTTCCATCAAGATAAACTGGTGCATGATTGGCTAGGGAAGCAGCATCCTGCTGAACATTATACGTAAGTTCGCCCCCCTGCTTGAAGTACACATTTTCAAAAAGGGATTGTTTCTTGTTTTCAAGGAACTTCTTTTTATACCAGCCGCCGGACTCTACTTTGCTGCGGTAAAAAGTAGCATCGGTACCCAGCTCGAAGAGCCCTCCCATACCGATACCTACACCTACTTCAAGACCAAAGCTGTTACTATTGGAGCTGCCAGTCACCAAGGGATCGTTTATAGAGCCTATATCGCTTCTTACCGCACGAAAGGTACCTCCCGTGCCTTGTCCGTTGATACCATAGACATCATAAGTCATACTGCTCAGCGGTAGGTTGGTCAGGGTATTATTATACATCCCGTCTTTCTCCCTGCTGAAATCCATGATACCATTGTCACCGGCATTCTGGGCGAAAAGATAACCGTACGACGGTAATGAACCGTTAGACACATGAGTCAATTTGCTTCCGGTGACTGTTGTACTGAAGTTGGGATAGGTAAACATAGCTTCCAGTCCTAGCTTGACACGAACAGAAAATGCATTCATGATCGTGGGATTGGTTACCACAGCCACATAATTCTGAAGACCAATGGGAATTGTGGAGCTATAGCCAACCGGCAGCCCAGCATTTACACCAAAGGAGATCGCCTTCATCCCGCTGCGGGTATTATAGCCTGTACTTCCGTTCAATGAAATATTACCCGAGCCGCCTGTTTCCGCATTGGCAGTCTTAAATCCCAGACTGCCCGAAACACTCGCCCCATCCAGGGAATTTACATCCATACCGATCCCGACGCTTGCAATTGGAGTAGAAAAAGAAGCACCCACGTCAAATCCGACACCGACTCCTTTGTAGTTATTGTAGTTTATAGATTGCCCTACATCGACGCCGATACTACCGGCACCAAGCACTTCAAAACCCACACTGGCGCCTAGTCTGAGGCTGTAATCCTTCTCCGGTTTTACCTTAAGATATTTATTGAGGGTATCTCCGTTGAAATCATCCGGGACACCACGTACATTACGATTGATTTCTCCCGGGTTAATATTCCATCCGAGCCCCACCCAGCTTGCCTCTTGTTCGATATTGACCCCGCTGTGATAAGAAATGTTGATCGGGTATCCTTCAACATCCATGAGCGGTATGTTATAAACAAAATCCCCCGAAAAAAGGTCCACCATTTCTGTGGTGCCGACAGGTTCAAAGCTTTGCACCTCTGGCTGGGAAGAACCGGAGGTAAGCGCGAATACACGGGTTGCAGGAGCAATAACCTGATATCCCATGACGCAAATCATAACTTTAGCTGTAAACCGTACTATTCTGCGTTTCATAATACATTATTTTATCTCCAATGGAGGTAGTGCTTCAATATCGTGTTTACTAAAATTTGCTTTCAAAAGCAGGTTGTTCATGATTCTGTCATTGAATACCACCTGCCAATCGTTACCACTATCACATACCGGGAAAACGGCCACTATGGTATTGACAGGCGACAAATCCATGTGGTTTTCGTATTGGTAGCTGGAAGGTGGATACTCCATACCGTTGCAGATCATACGCAAGTCTGCCCCTGCCCTGAATTCATAATATTTTACCCGTTCTTCATACACTGCATTATTTGCCGCATTGAATTTCAGCACGGAAATATTGCGGTCGGCTACCTTTTGATCAATGAATACAAAAACAAATCCTTGCAGCTCCTTCAGCCGTTTTTCATACCGGGCTTTATCTATCTTTTTCGTTTCGGGATCATAGCAATCCTTCCATGCCATGGCTTCGGCCGTATTGACCCGGAACGTGTAGCTGATATTACCGGCAGTTACGGTCTTATGCAATGCTTCCGCCTCTTCCAAAGCCTTTACATGATCCCGTCCATTAGTTTTCCCCGTACAGGATGCCAGCCCCGATACAATAACTATCAAGAGGGCTGTAATTTTAATTGCCTTTATCATAAACCTGGTTTGCGTATTTGATCAATTCGTCCGTAACATCTCTTGCCTCGGTAGCGTACAATACAGTACCCATACCATTGGCACCGATGAGCATATCTATTCCTTTTTCTTTACCAAACTTGTTAATAATAGGATTCAGCCGTTCCCAGGCCTTTTGATTGATTTCTTTATTGATGGCTGTGTAAGCCTCTGCAAGCCTTTGCCGGCCTTCTGCGGCCAATTGCTGCGCGTGCTCATCGGCAGGGTTTGCTTTATAGATTACTTCTACGCTGTCAAGTTGGCTCTTCAATTGCGTGAGGGTTCCCTGCCCCATCTTTTCCAGCTCGACCTTAAACTTGTATCCGTTAAAGAGCCGAATGGCATCAGCGTAGACAATCTTCTTTTCGCCATTTCTGACCAGGAAATAAAATATACCAGACACCAGGACTATACAACCAAGGAAGGCCATTACTATTCTTTTCATCAGGACTATTATTTTTTTATATAAAGGGGATTGACATAGATAAACGGTATGCTGTAGGTAGCGTTCTTACCGGTTGTTACCTTCATGACATAAGTTTTCAGGTGCTTGAGTGTTGCTTTGTCGGGGAAATCCAGGTCGATGTAATTGGTACCGGGCTTTAAAGGGTAAGTCGTTGTTTTAAAAGAAACCTGTTTACCCTCTTCTGTTATCAATTCCAGGCGCAACGTGTCGGAGGAAGCATAGCTTTTGTACTTGAGTTTCAGCGTATCGATGCCGTATACTTTGGTATTCCCCGTTTGGGTCGTAAAATCATAATAGGATTGGTCGGTTGCTACCGCCACCAGCAAGCTATCTTCAATAATGGTGAACTTCCAGGGTTCGGCGCCGCCAAGCAACAAGCCTTTGTAGTAGGCATCTACCGTCCAGGCATAAGGTTGGTTCTTCTGTAATGGCTTACCGTATACAGGATACACAATGCTCATCTGCGCCAGGTTTTTCTCATCATATACCGGGTTGTTGCGATTGATAGCTGCCGATGGATTCTGGCCTTCCTTCATCTCCGCCACACGGATACGGTATTTCAGCTCCGAGGCAAACGGATAGTTCACTGTCCAGCTCAGCATCGGGTTATACTCGTATATTTTGGCGCCGTTCTCCGGATCGATCAGGTTGATCAGAAATACATCCTGGGATTTATGATACACACATTCGTCATACACCTTTCCGGGAGTTGACTCATTGAGATTGTAATCCGGTTTTACGGAAATGCAATATTCATAAATACCTTCGGGCAGCTTTTTGTACCGTTCGAATAATTCGCGTAATGCCTGGGACGAATACTCAAACTGTGGCTTTACAGTATTCACAGGTATGGTGTTCATTCCGGGCTGCAGGTCATACTCGAACCGGTAAGTAATCCGCAGATCAGAGTTACGGAACTTGATGGTTCCCCTGATCAGGGAACGGCTGCTCTTCTTGAGGCCCGACTGGATCTGGAAACTGAGCAGGTTGTCTGGTGTAAGATCCACACCATCAACCATAGCCATATTCACAAAAATTTCGCCTTGCGCCCTGCTATACCAGCCATTCAGTACAAGCAGGAAAGCCATAACTATTATCCGCCAACAATGTTTCATAAAATGATATTTAGAATTTCGTATAAAAGTGTACAAGATCAGTTTCTGGATAATTTTGTTTTAAACCGCCAGGCTAATTCGATTCCACCGGCATACAATTGTTTCCAGCCGAGCACCTCCGTTAGCCTGTAATTAGTATACCTGAAATTTGCCCTTATCATAACCCGTAATTTTTCGATGTTGTAACCACCGCCTACGAAGGCCCCGTAACGGCCAACCATGGCGTTGGCCAGCGCAATGTCTGTACCGGCAGTCAGCATCAAGGCTCCCGCCAGGTTGCCGCTTGCAGATACACCGGCGAATTTTGAATTATTAAATGCCGGATAAGCTGTTTCTATAAAATCTGTGTTGATCTTCGAACTACCGAGGTTCAGGGAAAGCACGGTCGTTTTATAAGAATAGATGGCATTGAACTGAACCAGCGTGCTGCCATATCTTACCGTGTCCATAGTGCTGGTATTCCTGTTGTACAATAGAGTAAAGCGCACTGCCCTGTTTTGTCTTTTGATCTGGTAACTTGCTTTGCCGGTCCATACTTCTCCCAGTATAGGCTTCTGCTCTATATTAAGGGTATCGTTAAAGCTTCTGAAGGTAGAGAATGGCTTGTAGGCAATAGATATGGAAGGATACCGTTTGGAATGTGTAGCCAGGTTAAAGCCCCATTTGGTATTATTCCCTTTGGATGAAAAACTGTTTTGAATAAGGTAATTATACTCCACCCCTACGGTTAGGAAACTGTTGAACAGATCGCCCTGCCCGCTTGCCCTCAATCGTTCTGTTCCAGACATGAGTACGGGCAGCGTATTGTTTTCAAAAGACTTGCCGGCATGTTCGTACGCTGCTTCTATATTGATATTATTGACGGGGATATACCCTTCCACTTTGATATTATAAGCCGACTTATCATGGAAAGAAGATTGCGCTTTTGCCGCTTCCGACTGGCCTTGCTTATTGGACATAGCATATTCGCCGGAAGCTGTAACAAATTTTGTAATCCTGCCATTATAGGTAGCAGAGATAATGTGTACGGGATTACGAAAACTGGGCATAGAAGCCGAAACGTCTTTAAAGAACCCGCCATCGCTCAACAGTTTCTTACCGGGCGAATAGCCATAATACACTAATCCCAATTTTTGCTCCAGCAACGGCTTCAACAAAATCCTGCCGCTATACGCTTTATATCCTTCCACATTACCATCGCGATCTATATATTCCGTTTTGCCGTAGCTCCCGCCAATCTCTGCAAACCCGATATCGTAACCCGCATCCACACCTTTCAGTATTTGTCCCGACTGGGTATAATCCGATACATATTTGGGAAACATACCGGCATCAAAATTGGTAAGACCGGCAATCATATTTTTGGTTTTGCTTTCTGGCAACAGGCCAGAAGCTTTTTTTGCCAGTTCCTTGTAAGAGGTCTGATCTATGTTTTGCAGCTCTTTGCTTTTACCATAAGCCAGTAAGGAATCGTAGTAAGACGTGTTCCTGTATTGGTTCAGCAAAGCTTCGTATTTCCGTATCTTCTGTTCCAGCTTTCGGATGCGTTCGTATTGAACCATCGCTTGCCTGTAAGTCTCTTCTGCTTTCTGTTTCGTCCCGGTAATTTTTTGTTGTGTCTCATTAAGATTTTTTCCTGCCGCCGTGTGTTGTGCAGAATCAATCAGTGTTTCCTGGAGCTTGTCCTTTTCTTCGCCGGCCTTACTAAGCAAAGTTGCTTTCAGTTGTTCTTCATTAAGTGCCGCGACATCTGTTCCGGGCAGGCTTACCTGTTCTCTCAGCTCTGTTATCGCTTTATCCTTTTCCGCTTTCAATTCGGTAATAAGATGACCGTAGATCATATCAAAACTTCCCCCCTGGGCAATAGTCTGCTCGTATCGTTTGTTATAACTCCCGATCAGCTTCATCAGTTGCTCCTTGGCCTTCGCCGCATCATATTTAAAATGCACAAAGCTGGCCTTTGCCTTCCTGTTTTTATCCTGTGTGGTATAGTAACCCGAAATGCTTACGGGTATATCCAGCAACGGGAATTCCAGCGAGCCCCTTGCTTCGTAGTAGTTATTGTCTTGTTCGGCATACTCCTCTTGATCATTACTGAAATTGGCCGATAAGGCTATTTCTCCGGCCAGTTCATTGTGCTCCTTGCTGTTCTTTTTCAGCTCCCGGAATTGCGACAACAACGATTGGTAATCGCCCAGATTGTTTTTGGCAAGTGACCCGAGATTATTTTCAAGTGCATCCTGCTGCTCGTTCAATTGCTTGCTGAGTGCTTCTTTCGCATCCAGTTCATATCTGCCCATAAACCAGTTATCGGCGTACAGGTCAATGATCTCCTTGCCATCCCGGTTGTATCGCGTTGCGGTTAACCCCCTTTTTTTAAAATACCGGTCCATGCGGATCCTGGATCGCTCCATGGCATTGGCAACCTTGTCTGCAAAAGCGGAAACTGTATTTGAGGAGGGTAAAAAACTATGGGTTGCAGGTTGCAGCGCCTGATTAATACCTTTCCTGAGGGAGGAGGTCATGGATAGCACACTGTCGGTTTCTCTCAGAAAAACCTGTTGATACACCCCGGTATCCTTGTTGCTTTTTACAGAAAGGAAAACCTTGTAGCTGCCGGGAGGTACAAGATCTGTTTTACGAACGACCGTAGCAAAAGCAGGCAGCAGGTAGTAGTCATCGGTCGTTTCCTGGAAGGCAATAATCAATTTTTGCGTCCCTGCTTTTATTTTCCGGGAAGACCGGTGACGGAATATTAATAAACTATCTCCTTCATGGTTATAACGGTAACAAGCCAGGTTTACATCGGCCTTTCCCTCTTCCTTTGTTTTAATATAAATATCCTGGCAGATCTTTTGGTGATCAGTATATATGAAGTCGGTATGCGCAGAAGAAATACCCGGTAACGAATCGGGACGTTGCCATGCCCGACCTTGCTCACCCAAGGAGAGCAGCAGGAGAAGGATAACGACAAGCCTGTACCGGTTAGCCATGGTGATAGGAAGTCTGATCAATCGGGTTAAGAAAATGAACAGCTAAAAGCACGCTTCAAAACAACAAATCTTATTAGAAACCTTTATCAAATAGCATTAATAACAAATATTAAAATTGCAATGAGTTAGACAAAAATAATATTCGAATGTTAATAACAAAACATTATTTTAAATATTTTTAAAAAAATACATCATGACAAATTATGACATTTAAATTTTTACATCATATATTATCTTAAATTGTTAATAAATTAATAACAAAGGTTTATTTTATGCAAAAGATCATTAAAATGGCTCTTCCATATTTCAGGAACTGTTGGCAGGGTTTGCTACAATCGTTTATTCGACGAAGGTCCTGCTGCATTTTATCAGTTATCAAGGTTTTGTCTACTTTTGGATAGCCTTTTTAAAAGGAGACGGCAGGGACAATTTCACCTCCTTTATGGCATAGCTAATTTGTTCACTGATTGCCGAATTACTTTGCTTGTTGATTACTTTTTCATGCAGGAGCTCCGTCCCATTTATTACGGTAACAGGTCTCACTCATGGTACCGGGTGTTTATGCTTTTACTTCGCTTTTTACTTTGTGTTTGCGCTCTGAATGCAGATGAATGGGATTATTATGGTATTTCTGCTTTGCCTATGTTTTGCGAGGCCGGTTCCTTGATTTGTTACCGCTGGAAAACAACAATGAGGGAAACATTTTCTGCGCTTGGGTTGCCAGCCACAATGCCTTCCCCGTACCGGCTCCGGAAATCGTGTAGCGGCCCTACGCCACGGGACCACCGCACCGCCAAAAAATGAGTTAAACCCTTGTAAATAAAAAGGTCGGCGATCATCCGGGATCGCCGACCTTTTCAAATTTAAACTACATTTGTTTCGTATTTCATTCAGATAAAATCATTACCGAAAATGAACTTTTATTCCTTACCTGTCATTATAAACGATCGCAGGGAAATGTTGCTGGAACTTACCGAGCAAAATATCCAGGCAAAGAACAATAGCTATATTATAGAAGTACCCAGTCTTACCAGCTTTAACCTTTTCTCCATTCTCCGGGAAAATACGATCCGGACTTTTGTAGAAGGCGCCAGGGATATACCCATGGACCGGGTCGAAGCGGAATGCACCTACAGGGCGGGCATTGTGACCCTGCGGCTTTTTGAGCACCAGCCGCCCAAGCCCCAGGCCGAAGAAAAGCCGGAAACGGCCAAAGAAAGGCTGAGCTATGAAGACCTTGAAGATTTCGTTGCTAAAGATAAGAACAAGCCCAAAGAACAGGCTGTAGTGCTCCCCGAAAAAACAGAGCAGCTTGGACAGGCCAACAGCCACCTTACCCTGACTTTCGAATCGCGGCAAAATGTGATCCATGTAAAAAGCAGGCAGATCAAAGAGATCACCCAGGAACTGTTTGACCAGAACAAGCTTACCTTACGCGTAGTATTGGAAGTGAACGACGAGACTTATTCCAATGCCGTTGACCTTTATTTAAGCCATCCGTCCCAATTCCTGGGCATTGCCCTGGACTTTGGTTCGGAGTCGAGCCAGATGGCCGTAAAACGCTATACCAACGATTTCAACCTGCAGGAAAAAAGACCTGAGATCGAGAATCTGTTCCGCAATATCGTTTCCTTTCATAAAGCCAACGGCTGGGTATCGCAGAACGAGGTGGTGGATTTTTACCAGGAAGAAAAGAATACCAATTTCTACAAATCGTTGTTCTATCTTAAAGAGCAACTGACCGGCGAATATGAAGATATAGACAAAGAGGTTTTTATCAAGAACATCGCCGATAACCTCAAGATGCTGGTAAATACCAAGGACGGTTTTAATACACTTACTGCCCAGAAGTTTCACCAACTGCCCAACCTCAAGATCATACACAAGCACGAAGACCTGCTGAACGGCGTAAGCTTCGAGATAGAGAAACATGGTTATGGTATCCCCATAAAGTTGAGCGAGATCAAGCAGAAAGTGTACAATACCATCCTTAAGGTCATGATCGCCTCTTTCCTCAAAAAGGAATTTATACGTTACGACAATGCAACGCGCTTTATCCGCCTGATGCTGCTGGTGCCCAATATCTACGATACCAACGACATCAACTATATCCAGCACCAGTTGGATCATATCTTCCGGGAGCTGAGCGAGCACGAGTATCAGGGCCGCATCCTGGCCTGGGAGGTCTCTACCATTTCGGAGAGCGACGCTTCTTTTATCGGTTATATCAACAAGAACAATATCTCGATCCAGAAGGATAAGGATTACATCATTATCGATTCCGGGAAAGGCACTACCGACTTCTCTATCATCCGCACCGGCAAGGACAATATCTTTGACCTACGGCCTATATACCGCAACGGCTTTTCGGGCGCAGGCAATATGATTACCTATGCCATCTTCGAAACCCTGCTGCATTATATCCGGCAGACGGCGCAGACCAACCAGAGCAGTATCAAATATATCAAAGACAAGGTCGTAAGGATACTGACCAGCGATGACCTCGAGCGTAAAAATAATTTCTACAACGAGCTGGAACGATTGAAGTTCAACTTTAAAGGCAGCAATGTAAGCAGCCAGGTAAAAAGCACCTGGGACCATGCGAAGAGCGGCGACATCAGCTTTAAAGACCTGGTAGAGTATGGCGACGGGATCAATACCCTTATCAGCCTGCTGAATGGTATCGAAAACGTAGCCGACTTCTATGGCTATATCGGGGAGACCTGCGATTTTATTGCCGATACTGCAGTACGCTATATCAAGCTGATCAAAGACAACAAAAAGGATTTTAACTGTGCAGGTATTATCCTCACGGGCCGCAGCTTTATGTTCAAGCCCCTGGCCGATAAGATGAAGCAGAGCCTGGTACAGTTGCTGCAGGTAAGCGAAGCGCAGATCAACCTGCTCAACAGCAGCGAGCTTAAAGATATTTGCATCAAAGGGGTATTCAATAACTCGATAAGGGTAAATGCCGAAATGACCGGCTACCCTATCCAGCTGATCTTTGGCGATAAAGAGCCGGAAGTACCGCAGCCGAAAAAACCTGTGGTCACCCGGAAATCTTTATTTGCCCGTATATTCAACGACCTCAACAACTTTGAACAGGTAGAGAAAGTACTGGCTTTTGACAATAACCTGAACTTCGACAAGCTCCAGACCAGCCAGTTCCTGATAGGCTCCAAGACGTACCGGATCAGCGGCAACGACATTTTCCAGAAAAGGCCTGGTGTTACTTACGAAGCCAACGTGGAGTTTACCCACAAAGGGTATTTCATCAGGCGGAAGCATAACGGGATCGTAGACGGCATTGCTCCTATGAAGGCGATCGAGGATACGGAGAACAGCGACATGAGCCTCATCATACCATCCCTGTTTCCCAATTACATCGACGAGAAATACCTGAGCAGCCTGGAGCGCGATGATATCGCCCCGGCATCGGCCACGCCCCCTGCTACCGAAGACAACACCACCAATAACAATGATAATAACGGCGGCCAGCACAACCAGAACCCGTTGTATTTCTAAAAGAAAAAGATAGATGAAACATATCCTTTTTATATTGCTGATCGGTATAACCACCCTTGGTGCACGCGCGCAAAACAATACCGCTAGGCCCCCGGACAGCCTGTCCCTTATTACGCAGGATACTACGGCCGATACTAGCGAAGCCGGCGGCATTAATGCTGCGGAAGCCGATAGCGACCAGCCTGCCGCAACAAACAACAATTGGTATTACGGCCTGCTCGGCGGCCTGCTTATCGGCATTATAGGCGCTGCCGTTGTCCTTAAATTTTTCTCCCCTAAAAAGACGGCTATTCCGCAACCGCGAGAAGAAGATGCGGCTCCTGATACAGAAAAAGGCAAAGAGCAAAGGATAAGTGCCGCCGAGGTTAAAAAGCTGAAACAGGAAATAAAAAACCTAAGCGCACAGGTAGCCGTATTGCAAGGCGATAATGAAACCCTGGAAAAGAACCTGGGCATTTACCGGAATTTCGACAGTACTTATTTTGGCGAGGCCTTCCGCAAGCTCATCGTGCCAATGAACGAGGCATTGGAAAGTGGTTCGCGCAAAGAGATCATGGAACACTTACTCAAGATCATGTCCCATTTCAGCAGCCTTACCCGGTATAAGATCGCCAAGAAGCAGCCTTATGATGAAACCAATATCCACTATCTGTTAGGTCAGAAAGGAAGCAACGAAGTCGTAGCTACGGAGATCAATGCCGATACCCCTATTGATAAGATCCCGAAAAATATCAAGGCGATTACCGACCTGCTGAAGGAGCAAGGCTCCAAAGGCCTGGACGATTCTATCATTACCGGCTATAGGATCAAGAACCTGTAAGCGATACACCTCCGGACCTATCGCAAGCCTAAGTGCGTTGCCCGGCAACCGGAAGAAATACAATTCGTAAACCGATCCACATGAGTATTAAAGGTATCCTGTACTTTATTTTGCCTTCACTGGCGATTATACTGCTCAATATTTTCCTGGGCAGCATTATCAGCTGGTTCCTGAGCATAGCGATCATCGTTTGCCTGCTTTATTATTTTGCGCAGATCAATATCGAAAATATCATCTACCGCAAGACCAACCTGCCCGAGGTATCCGATGCCGTGAAGGCGCATGCCGCGCAGGTTATCAAAAAGTACAAAGTGATCCTTTCTTTCGGCCTGCTTACGATTGTTTTTATAGGAAGCGTGATCTGTATCCGTAAGACAACCAATCCATCGGGCAAGCATCCCTGGTTTTTCAACAACGACTATCATGCCATCAGCAATAATGGTATTGCTTTCCGGCAATCGATGCAGCTAAACCTCCCCGCCGATGACAGCACCGGCGTAACGGGCCGCATGACCATAACCAATGCCGGTGCGGATAAAGCGGTCCTTGCCTTCTCCAATTTTTACCAGCCTGTCTTTATAGAGGCAGGAGAAGATAAAATATATACCCCGGTCAATAACATCTTCCCGCAATTGTTTACCCGGAGCTTTAAGATCAGTAACGGCAGCAATGCACTCACGGTAAACATCAGCACCAAACCGGGAGGCTTCTTCGATTTCCTGAGGCGGGGTGCGCAGCAAAAGGTGGTGTATGATATAGACCTCAGCTCCAATGATGCGGCTATGGCGGCAGAGAACAACATCGCCCTGCCTTTTACCGATCATATCGTTATCGAAGAGAAAGAGCTGAAGGAAGGGAAATCTCTATACAATCTTTTCCTGAACAGCCGCAGCTTCAATACCGGCAAAAATGAAACGTATGCCGTACTGGAATATATGCTGCGCCAGATGGGAGAAACCTATTTGCTGAGCAATTACAGATCAGAAAAGGAAAGGGCCTATTCTCTTTTCCCTGCAGCTTCTTTCATCCAGAACGGTTACCAGCTTACAGCCGATGGCAATGCGGCGCCGGCCCAACTGAACAACAAAACAGAGGTACCCTTTGGAAAGAAGTTCTATACCGGCTTTCATAACCTGCAGGAGAAGGCTTACCTGGCTACTGTCGACAATGCAGAATACGGTCTTGGTAAAACCGGCAGCAGCACTGCCCTCATCTTCGATTACCCGCCTGCCTATCTCTTGTCCAGTCCTTCGGATCATCAGCAAGCAGGCAATAAGAACCTTCGTTTTATCGCCAATAACACGGACGATATTATAGGCTCCGACCTGCGTGAAGGTTTTTTCTTTAAGAACTACGGGCAGAATACACCTTATACCATTAAAGGCAATATCGATTACCTGTCCCAAAGGCCGAATGTCCCTTTGACCTTCGGCGTTTCCGATAACAACAGGCGCAGCATCTACCAGAAGATCGAGAACAATCATTTCAACCTGCAATCTTCCGATCCGGGTGTTCAGTACTTATTCCAGGTAAGGGATTACTCCGACAATGGCTTTCATTTCAGCAAGCTGATCCTGTTTGCCGGTCTTATCTATATCGGTATGCTCCTGGTACTGATCTTCTTCCCGGGCAAGAACCTGGTGCGCATAGAGCCGGTGATTTTTACGGTGATCTACGTGCTGCTGATCCTGCGCTTTATCCTGTACTGGCGCCTGGCTACCTTCCCGCCCCTCGAAAACATTTCAAAGTACGAGCTGGAAAATACAATACTTAATTTCGACTACCGCTGGGGTGGCATCAGCCTGCCGATACCCTTTACCCTGGTATGGCTGTTCCTGTTCCTGGGTATCCTGTCGCTTTACCGTTACCGGTTGAGCAAAGGGCTTGGCTTTTCTTTTTCCCCTGCGGAAAAATGGAACCTGAAAACGCCGAAGCGTATCTACAAAGCCTATGCCGTATTTATCGGGCTGTGCACCGTCCTGTTTTTCTTCAACGATAAGATATTGCATATCGATATCCTGACACGGGTAAGCGCGATCATTATCCCGGTTATGGGGTATTGCTATTTTACGATGCTCAGCAATAAGTATTTCCACTTTGAACAGGAATGGATAGCCGCTAAAGAATCCAGGCTATATGTACGTATCAAAGCTTATGTGCATTACTTCATCAGTAACCCGGCCTTTATCCTTACCCTGCTCACGATAGCATTCTTTGCGCTTACCGATCGCGGCTTTGCGATTCTCTTTACCTTGTTCATCCTCTTAAAGAATATCTTCCTCAATTTCCTGAAGAAGCCTTTCAATTCGCAATACACGAAGCTGGGCAAGATGCTGGTGAACCCCAACAATTACTGGATCTACGGCATCGTATCGCTGGTCGTGTACCTGGTGATCCTTTCCTTCAAATCGTTGTTCTATTACCTGCTTACCTATAAGCTGATCGTTATAGGCCTGGTGCTGCTGATCCCTACCCTCGTGCTCTTTTTCTTTTATAAAAACCTCAGGAAGATAACGCTGGTGCTGGCTTCCGTATTGGGCCTGTATGTGCTGCTGTTACTGATCCCCGGCACCCGCAACCTGATGGAGGCCAAAGCTACGAGTGCTATCAAACATGTGCAATACCGGGCCTCTATTATCCATCAGCCTATCAGCGAGCTGCTGGCGCAAAATCCTTACTCCTCTTTCCAGAGCAGGAAGATTATCGAGACTGCCGAGAACCAATGGTTCATCAACTCCTATATCAATAAGCCTTATCATAATGATGCGGTGATTAACCTGCGGCCGTATTCCAAGGTGGGTGTGGATTACAATACACAAACCCGCGACGTGGTGATCGCCCGTTTCGTGATCGGGGAGCTGGGCAACTTCACCATGTACCTGATCCTCATCATCACCTTACTGCCGCTGATCCTGTACCTGATCTCCTACAGGCTTACCGAGGAGCCTTACGACCGGTTGAACTACAAGTCCTATGCCGGGGTATTGCCTTTATTGCTTTTCTTTACGCTGAGCCTCTTCGTATGGCTTACGGCTACCAACCGTTTCGTGTTCTTCGGGCAGGACTTCCCCTTCCTCAGCCTGACGAGTAAGCTTAGCGTAGTGCTGCCGCTCATTTTGTTTGGCATTACGCTGACGCAACAACCGGTTACCTATCGTTCGTACCAATTGAACCTGCGCAGCAATTTTGCCCGCTATGCTTTCTTTACCGTGCTGATCGCAGGCTTTGCCTTAACCACGATCAAAGGCAACGAGCTCAGCAATAATAATTTTTCCATTATCGTGGAAAAAACAAAGAACCATATCAATAAAGACCTGAATGCCATCCTCTACGAAATACAGGACAGCCTGGGCAGTAAGAACAAAAGGGTAACTTATACCGGCCTGGTCAAGATACTGGGCGAGGATAAACGCTTCAAAGACCTGCTGGACGATTCCGTGACCGACAACTATACCCGCAGCATCCTGAAACAGTTGATCCGCAAGCCTTCCAACGCTTTCCATATCGACAACCCCTTGTACATGCTATACGACAACAACCAGTACAGCGCTTTGTACAACGAGCACCTTTACCTGGAACTGCCGCCGGTAGAGAACCGCAAGGTATGGAACGGCTCCGTGACCGAGAACCTCAACTTGTCTTCCCCACTCGTCAACATTAGCTACAACAATACCAATATTGTGACGGCATTGCCTTTCTTTAAGAACGACCTTGCGGCCAGCCTCCAGCTTGCTATTATGCCTGCCGACTGGTTCGTGGGCGCCAGGAACAATGTGGGCATTCTCAATGTGCAGAACAGCATGAAGCAACAGGCGGAGATTTTCATTTATAAAAAAGCGGACAACAACATTATCCAGAACGCCCCCGCCTTTGCCAATACCTGCAACAATGAAGACATTGCTTCGGTAAATCTGCCCGGCAGCAAGTTCATTATCGCCTACAGCAATTCGGGCAATTATTTCGCCATCAACAAATGGATCAACGGCAATTACAGGATACTCTACCCGCAAAAGGAACGCAACTTCTGGATGTACCATTTTGCCAACGCGATACGCAATGCCTACAAAGCCGACAGCATGCTGCAGGATAATGTAGCCATAAGCCTGGACTACGACCTGGGCAATAGTGTACAGCGCATGATCGACCAGACTTACCGTGAAAGTACCCAAAAGAACCGCAGGTTTAAGTTCAGCGTGATCGCTGCCGATGCCGAAGGCAATATCCGCGTGATGAACGATTTTGTACGCAATCGGATCTTGCTGGACCCCAACGATGCAGTGTCGATCAACAAGCTGCAACAGAAGCATTTCTTCTTTAGCAATATTCGCAACGAAAGGGACCAATGGGGCAACAGCAATATGCTCTCGATGCGCCTGGGGCCTGGCTCTTCCATAAAGCCGCTGACCGCTGCGGTGATTGCTTCGCAGGCCAATGCCGGCTGGCAAGCCTTGCACCTGATGGCGCCCGCGCAGGCCGCCTATGAAAACTATGCAGGCTTTAAGCTGAAAAAGCCCTGGGAAAATGATGATCACTACCGTGCAGAGCTGAGCCTGGATAAGTACATCGAAGTGTCCAGCAATTTTTACCAATCGGCTATGATCTTCCTGGGCTCTTACCCGAGAAGCGCTTTTGTCAAGAACAACACGATAAGCCTGAAGAATGTATTGAGCACAAAAGCCGGCGCCAACAATACCTATCCGGTATTCAGCTTCAACGGCGGCGTTTATTATTTGCACAATCACAATCATAAAAAAGGTGCATGGCCTGCGACCGATTACAGCGAGCAGGAGAAGAAAAGCTTCTTCGGCAACGAAAATTCGCTGCTGGCCAATGGCCTGGAAGGCAACGCCGGCTTACGCACCAAAGACAAGGATAAGGACGATAATACACCCGGCTCTTATACCAGGGTCAATATCGCGGACAGTGCCATGTACAAGATGCTTTCCAAAAATAAAGGCAGCTATTTCCTGTGGAGCTTCCCCGAACAGTCGAGCTTCCTGCAGTCGCAACGGGCCTTTGCCGAAGCCAACCAGAATTTCAACCTGGGTCTTAAGACGACTACATTGGGTGGCTACCCTTACCAGATATCGCCGTTCAAGATGCTGGAGATGTACACTTCCCTGCTGACGCAAAACCGGAATGTAAGCCTGCAGATCGTTCCTAAACATAAGTCCAGGGTAGACTGGCAGGTAGATAGCACCTGGAACGGCAATGGCAATTTCAACCAGCTTCTTGCTGCCTATATCTTTAAGGGCATGAACGATGTGATCTATGGTGGCAGTGGTACAGCGCACGCGCTTGGCGGTCTCAGGGGCGCGCATCCCGGTTTCTATTTCTATGCCAAAACGGGAACCATCAACGAGGAAGGATCTGGCGCCAGCAACTCGAGGAGATTGCTGGTTGCGATCACGGATAAGGACTTACAGCAAGCGGCCAACATCGGCAAAAGCGATACCAGGGTCTATACTTTGTATTTTGCCGTAGACAACAACAAAGACTTTGACTGGACCCTGGTCAACAATATTATCAATGAAGTGATGGCTTCCCGGTCTTTCCGGAATTATTTCCGGTAAGCGCAGCCATCCGCAATTAATTACTTATGCAAAACAGTACCCGAAAGTGGCAATTGATCTTTACTGCGCTGGCAATCGTCATTGCAGGCGCGATGTACCTGGTTTTTGCGGGTAGCAGGAATGCAGCCGTAGAACAAACGGTGGAGCCGCCTGCACCTTTTGGCAGCAACAATTATAATGTAATGAAAACCGATACCTTTGTGGCATTGGTAAACAGGGCCTACGGCAGCTTTATTACACAAAAGACAGAGAACGGGATATTGGCGCTTGACATCAACGCCAACGAGCTGACGAAGGATTTTTTTAACGGCAACGATGCTTTACTGAAGTTCAAGCTGGGCGATCATGGTTTCGAATTGACTTATAATCCCGAAGCGCATTCGCTGAAGGCCCGTTTCAAAATAAATGAGCAGAACGGGGTTACCGTACCCAACGATGTACTGATCAAGCTCATGGATAAAACAGCAAAAACGAATCATGTCGATAACCAGGAATAACATAGGCGATTTCATTACTTACCTGTTCCGGAAAAGAAAAGGACAGGAACCTCCGGCACAGTTGATCGAAGGCTGGAAGGCCCTGAGCAACGATGCCATAGCCAACGAGCTGAGCGGCCTCTTCCGCTCCTGGGGTCTTACAGACGAGGATAAGCGGATGGAGATCAATGCCTTTTTTAAGGAAACACTGTTCCAGCACAAAACGCAGCAACAGCAAGCCCCCAAAGTAATACCCGTTGCCGTAGCGCAACAACCATTGAACCCTTTCTCCAAAAAGAAGAAAAGGAAAGTATGGCCCCTGGCACTCGTGGCTGTTATCGTAATACTGGGTAGTTATGTAGGCTATCAGTACATGGCTTTTTCCGGCATGAATTATTTGTACACCATTACCGATAATGTACAGGTAAGGGACGAGGAGAAGAACGTGGTGGCCAGGATGGACCTGTACACGGTACCGGGCAGTATTCCTTCGTTCCAGAAGCTGAAAGCAGTCGATAAAGAGATCTATTACCGGAGTATCGACAACAGCGACAATAAATATCCTTTCCGGAAAGTATTGCTGAAAGAAGGCAGCTTCTTAAGCTACCTGTTCGGGCGCAATAAAGAGGTCGGCTATGTAAACACCAATTATGTAGTGGATAATGTAAAGGAGTTTGATCTTTACCAGACGGCCTTTAAAGAGGTCAAAAACAATAAGGCCGAAAATGCCGATCTGAAAGCCATTTACAGGAAGATCATCATCGGCAGCATGAGCCAGGACGGCGATACGGAGAACAAATATATTGCCCTGCACACTTCGGGTATTCCGCGTTCTGCTACCGATGCTACTTATGGCATCATCAAACAAACGATAAAAGAAAACGTAAAGTACATACTGGTCGCCGGGCTTTCGGATGGTTATTATTACAGCTTTGAAGGCGATATCAAGAACAGCGACTTTACTGCGCCTCAAAAAATAATGATCACCAATGCCGACAAGCAAACACAACCGCTGAAAGGGGCTTATCGCTTTATGAACCGGGACGGCAAGATCATCCTGTACGATTGCCTTACGAACAAGCCTACGGATTATGAAGCGGAAAAAGACAACAACGGGCGAATCTCCTCCTTCGTGTACAATGCTCCTAACCTGCTCGAACAGATCATCGATGCCGTGACCGATTCCGTATAGACAACCGCTCTCCTGTTCCCGGTGCTATTTGAACCAGGAACTGTACATGGTATAATTATTGGCTATTCTTTCTATTTCGCCCCGGATCAGTTCGGGGCTTATATTTTTCACCTTTTTAGCCGGTACACCGGCATAGATAGTTCCTGCCTCCACTTTGGTATTTTCCAATACAACTGCACCCGCAGCAATGATGCTGTTGCTACCGATCTCGGCATTATCCATCACGATAGCGCCCATCCCGATCAGTACATTGTCGTGCACCGTACAACCATGCACAATAGCATTATGGCCTATGGAAACGTTATTGCCCAGGTTTACTTTCGTTTTTTCGTAGGTGGCATGGATACAAGCGCCATCTTGTATGTTGACCTTGTTCCCCATGCGAATGCTGTTTACATCGCCGCGTACTACTGCATTGAACCAGATGCTACATTCTTCTCCCATAACTACATCGCCTACAATAGTGGCATTGGGTGCTACAAAACAGGACTCGGGTATTTGCGGATGGGTTCCTTTAACGGGGAGTATTACGGGCATATCGATAAAATATTATAACGTTTTAAAAGTAGGCATACAGTTTAATCCATATCCTTTCGTTGCAGGCTGATGGCTTCGGGCAACATTTGGAGAAAGGGTAACGCTTTATCATAATCCAATGTTTCGTATTCCAGCCCCAACGCCCTGATATAATGGTAATAGGTTTGGTGATGATCGTAATAATTCCGTTCCGACTGGATGAACCAGGCCTTTGCTCCCAATTTTTCGGCAAGGAACCATTTCTCCAGCAAACGGGCTGTTCTTCCATTGCCATCATCGAAGGGATGTATTTTTACGAATACCAGGTGAAGCAAGGCCGCATAAAAAAAGGTTTCTTCAAATGATAAATCAGCCTCCAGAAGCGTCGTGATATCTTGGTACAGCATGGCCATATCCGGTGCTATTGTAGCGGGCGCTGCCGCCACATATTCGATCCTGCCATCTTTCGTGATCACATACATATTCCCGGCCCTGATCTTTCCCTGCTGCTTTTCGGGCAGGATATGCCTGCTAAGCTGTGCATGGGCCAGCATCAGGTTCTCTTCGGAAAGCTTATGTTGCTGCGCAAAAGTGTAGGCTTCCAGCAAGTCGTCGATCTTCCTTGTATAATCGGGCTGGTACTCTATTCCAAAACGACGGTGTTTGATAAAGGAATCCAGCTCGATTGATTCCCCTTCAATTTTGGATGAAAATACGGCTGATACCGAAGTATAAAAGCTGAAGCTTCCCGTACTCAACGGACTATCATGCAAGCGGTCGAAGTCCTGCCTTGCCTCCGGGGCAAAGCGGGCAACATACGTTGCTAACAGTGTTGTTGGTACGATCTTCAGTAACATATTCCTTTATTGCGTTGCAGCCATCGCGCTTAATAATAGTCCTGTTCTCTCCGGGCAATATTCCAGCGCAGGCCTCCATAGAAGTAGGTAGAGGAGGGAAGGGAAATACCATTATCGTATTTCCGGCGCAAATGTGTGGCACCTGCCTCCAGGAAGATATTCGGGCGTACTTCATAAGCCGCGTTGAAGTTGAGGTAAATACCTTTTACTTTCTGCCCCGCCGTCAAGCCGAAATCATTATCGCCTGTGCGGCTTTCATACCACTTAAAAATATCGTTGCCATAGTTTACCGAACTGGCGCTATCGGTCCCTCTTACCGAGTAAATGCCTTTGGCAGAAAGATACAGGTTAACGATGGGCTGATATCGTACAGTGCCCATCAGCTCTGCAAAGCCCGCCCCGTAAGGGTGTGCCAGCGGTTGGTTATAATGGGTATAGTTGGTAATACCATCGTTGGAAGCATAGGTAAAGGGACGCGCTATATTCACCTCTCCCTGCAGGTCCAGATTAGATAAAGTAAAAGCGTTGAAGTATTTCGCACCCAACTGTACACCGAACTGATTGCCCCAGGAACCTTTACCCAGGTCGCTTAGCTTAAGCTGGTCGAAATAGCCCTGCCCATATACCTGCAGGTGGCTTAAGGCTATCGCCTTGAAGCTGATACCCAGGGATGTCTTCTGATCGGCGCCCAATGCCCTTGCCGCCGTATTGTAAAAGATGACCGGGATCAGGTACTCCACGCCAAAGCGCTCCGGCTTGGCATATAAGGTAGACTCAAAAATGCCCAGGTTCAGCCAATCGGTTACGTTCATACTCAACTGATGGATACTGGCATATTTGCGGGGCAGCCTTCTATCGCTTGCCCGCACATAATCCGGCGTCAGCTCCAGGTAAAGGTTCTCATACATCAGCTTCCATATGCGGGTACGAAACCGCAGGAAGGTAGCCGGGGCGCTGAAATCGGATAGCAGCATGCTCCTGATGCCATCGCCGGTAAAGTTTTTATCGTAACCGAAAGTAATATTAAAGCGATCGTTGAAAGCACTGGCATCTATATAACCTCGGGCCAACAGGTAATCGTAGCCCCCCGACGATTTATTGCTATAGTAATCCGCCCCGGGGAAGGCAGAGCGACGTTGCTCCCATTCCCGTATATAGCTGGGATCCTTCTCCTGGTTATCGGCCAGCATGGTGTAGAAGCCAATCTTATTAAAGATCCGTCCTCTGATCTCGGCACCCCTTGTGTTGATATATTGCAAACCATCCACATTATTTTCCTTGGCTGCCTGCAGATACAGTACGGGGTTTACGACCAGGAAAAAATCGCCGGTATTCACATGCACCAGGTCGGGTTGTTTTTGATAGAAATATTTCAGGATAGGCCGTACCGAAGGAGCAGCGCCATCATCACCATCGGCGGTTTCGGTCCACTCACCGCTTATCGATAAGGCACGTTGTATATTATACAGATCTATAGTGCTCAGAACACTGGTCTGGAAGGTATTCATACGCCTGGCCCCTTTCAGGAAGTTCACCGCCCCTTTTCGCGGTATGGGTTTCAGGGAAGAATAAAAATCGTCGCTTAGGGTACCGCCTATGGTTTCCAGCCGGTCCAGGAGCTGGTACTCTTCCGTATGTAAAGGTAAATAGGTTGTCTGCCCGGGCGACAGCAGCGGCGAGGCCAATACAAGAAAAGACAGTAGCAGTTTTTTCACAAGTATAAAATTAGCGGTACAGTCTGGCACACATTCCGGAACACAGGGTAAAGATAAAAAAGATAGTGCTAAGTTGCTGTTTCTATAAATGCATCTATAAAACAGGCGGCCTGTAAGGACCGCCTGTTGCAAAGGTTATGTTTATTTCCTGTTTTAGTTCTTAAGCCAGGCCAGTAAAATATCCGGGGCTACACCGATAACCAGGATGATGGCTGCAGCCAGACCCAGGAAGAATTTATCGGTAGCGGTTACTTCAACGGCGATCTCAGGCTCCCCGCTCTTGAAATACATTGCCATCAACACTTTAAAGTAGTAGAAGGCGCTCACGGCGGCCATCAGTAAAGAAAAGATAACCAGCCAGGAAAGGTTGAGCATAGTACTACCGCCAATTACGTTATGCTCCACTACTGCAGAGATCACATAGTATTTTGCGAAGAAGCCACCCGTAAGCGGGATCCCCGCCAGGGACAACAGGAAGATGGCTGCAGTGAAGGCGAGGAAAGGTTGTTTTTTCCCCAGGCCGTTGAACCCGTCGTAGGTGTAATCTTTCAGCTTCATCAGTATGGCAAACATACCAATCGTAGCTACGCTATATACCACGGAATAAATCAGCAGGCCTTTCATTCCGGTTGCATTTACTGCCAGTACCGAAAAGAGCATGAACCCTGCCTGTGCAATGGAAGAATAAGCCAGCATACGTTTTACGCTTTGCTGGAATACAGCTGTGATATTGCCTACGAATAAGGTCAAGGCCGTGATGATGGACAAGACAACCGGCCAGCTTTTATTGTCGCCCGGGATCGCTTCGCTGAATAAGCGAAAGAAAGCAACGAATACTGCAGCCTTTACAATGGTAGCCATAATCGCGGTAAAAGGCGTTGGTGCACCGTCGTACACATCCGGGGTCCAGAAGTGCATAGGTGCCGCCGATACTTTAAAGCCGAAAGCCACCATCAGGAACAGGATACCGGCCAGCGACATGGCGTTCACGCCTTGTCCCATAAAATTGAACTTGGTAATATCGAAAGTACCCATGGAACCATACAACAGGGCAATGCCCATAAGCAGGATACCGGTAGAGAAGGCGCCCATGAGGAAATACTTGAGGGAAGCTTCGCTGCTCTTCAGGTTGCGCTTGTCGCTTCCGGAAAGGATGTATTGCGGGATGGAAATGATCTCGATGCCCAGGAACAGGATCAGCAGGTTGTTGTAGCCGGAAAGCAGGTTAACGCCACAAAGGATAAAGAAGATTAACGCATAGTACTCGCCTACGTGCTGCCCTACCCTTTCAATGTGCTTACCGCACAGCAGGAAATACAATAAAGCGACCCCGGAGATCAGGGTATTGAACCAGATAGAGAAGGAACCGTATTTCAACATGCCGTTGAATAAAGGTTCCGGCATTTCACCATTCATGATGTGCGTCAGTTCATACACATTAACCCCGGTAAGCAATACCAGTAAAAGGGTAGCCAATAAGGTAAACGTTTTCTTCTCTTTGACCGACAAAGCGGCAAACATCATAATAACGCCGAATAATGCAGATGCTATAAGTGGTTTCATATTTAACCCGCCCTTAAAGGGCTTTTGTACTGTAATTATTTATTATGCAGGACCGGCTAGCAAAGACTTCGACCGCCCTCTTTGTTTTTTACTTATTATCCGATAATGCCGAACAATATCTTGGGATAAACGCCCAATACCAGGATCAGCACAATGATGATCACCAGGCCCAGCAACTCATTTTTGCTTACATCGTTCACCACCGCTGTCGTCTTGGCTTCGCCATAAGCTACTTTCTGTACCATGTTCAAGGTGTACACGGCGCCCAGGATCACACCCAGACCGGCCAGCACCATGAACGTAATATGATAAGGATTCGGGCTTTGGAAAATACCGTGGAACAGCATGAATTCACCGATAAAGCCATTGGTCAGTGGTAAAGCGATATTGGCAAAGGCGATGATCACCAAGGCGATTGCCATCTTGGGCGCCGACCCGGCCATGCCGCCCAGCTCCCGGAGGTTGCGGGTGCCGTAGCGTTGCTCGATCATGGATACGATCAACCACATACCGGTAATATTGATCCCGTGGTTGAACATCTGTACCATTAAGCCGTTCATGGCAATGCCGCCTGGATCGTTGGCAAAGATACCCATACTCATCAACCCGATGTGGGCAATGGAAGAATAGGCGATCAACCGTTTGATATCGCTTTGCACCATAGCCAGCATAGAGGCGTAGAGGATACCGATCACCGATAAGATCATGATCGTATTGGTCCAGTAAGCCGTTCCCTCGGGCATGATATTGACCAGCCATTTTACTGTAGCAAACAGACCCATCTTTACCATCAGGGCGCTCAGCACTATTGTTACCGGTGTTGAAGACTGTTCGTAAGTATCGGGCTGCCAGGTATGGAAAGGGAATATCGGCATCTTGATCGCAAAGGCGATAAAGAACAGGCAGAATACAACGTTCTGTCCCAGCATGGCAGGGCTTTGCGGATCGTTCAGCGATGCTGCAGCCAGCTTAATCGCTTCGTAATCGAAAGTGCGGTTAGGCGTTTGCAGGTATAAGTAGATGATGCCGGAGAGCATGATCAGGCTGCCCAGGAAGGTATAGACAAAGAATTTAAATGTAACGGGTATTCTTCTCTCGCCGCCCCAGGTAGAGCAGAGGAAGTACACGGGAATAAGCGCCAGCTCCCAGAAGAAGTAGAACAGAAGCAGGTCATGCGCCAGGAATACGCCCATCAGGCCAGCCTGCGTCAACAACATAAGGCCGTAAAAGCGGTGCGAATCGGCTACCGGTTTATTGCGCTGTGCAATGAAGATAACGGGGAACACGATAGCAGTCAATAAAGCGAGCATAATACTCATCCCGGTGCCGTATAAGCTGAAACGTGCACCCAGGGAGCTGATCCAGGGCACATCATAAGCCAGCAAGGCCTGTCCGTTGATGGGGCAGACAATTACAGCAACTACCAGCGTAAGCAAGGCTGTACCCAGCGCCCAACTTTTAACGGATTCATTTTTCCAGAGAAAACTGATAATACCGGATACGAAAGGAATTAAAATTAAAAGTAATAGTATCATTGCTATAATTGAACTGTATGTTTTTACTGTTATTTGCTGACATGGCTACCCATGTCATTATTATCTTATTTAGCTTGCGACAACCTAAACGTTACTGGTAAAGTATAGTATACCCTCACTGGTATATTATGATCCCGTCCCGGTGTCCATTTACCATCCATAAGTTTTGCCAGTCGCATTGCTTCTTCATCAATCAATGTGAATCCGGATGTCTTCCAAATCTTCACATCTGTAACTTCCCCGCTTTTCCCGACTACAAATCTCACCAACGACCTTCCTTCCTCTCCTTCACTTCTTGACTTACGCGGATATTTTGCATTCTTACTGAGAAACTGAATCACATCGCCATCAAACTTGGGTAAAACCATAAAAACATAGTCTCCCAGAGAATCTTTATCAGGATTTACTTTATTTCCTGCCTCATTCCAGTATTCCACACTTATCGGTTTCTCCTGCCATTCTTCCCGCGAAGCCAGCTTACCGTTAGTATGGTAATAAAGACAGGTACCTGAATACATGCCCTCCACTTCAATCTTCTTTCCTGTACTGTCCGTCTTTTCAGAAGCCTTACAAGCAGCTATATCATTAAGGTAATGCAGTCGGGCCAATATGCCACCTTCTTTATACCAGATGTCATAGTTATCTACCTTGTACCCTTCCCTAAACTTACCAATATACCATTTGTTCCCGTTTTCGTACCAGCCGCGCCATTCACCTTCTCTTTCTCCATTTACATATATCCCTTCTTTTTCTTTCTGCCCATTGTCATAATAATATACAAAACTGCCATTCCCGATACTATCCTGTACTGCATAAGTACCGGTGCTCTTCAACGCATTGTTCTTTTTATAATAGTCCCGGACATGCCACAGGCCGTCTTTCCATAAAGCCTTTCGATAATAGAACACATCGGGGCCATCCTCCACCTTTTTCCCTTCTTCATTAAAAAAAGAGACCAGACTATCTTGTTGTGCAACAGCATTAAAACAGAGCACCATGAGTAAGGATAATGCAGTAATATATCTCATACCGCGTTTCATCCTACGATCAATAAGCCCACAACAAACAGGATCACAATGCCCACTACCATCGCAAAGATATAAGTACCTACCTGGCCATTCTGCAACAACCTCATCCGGCTGCTGCCCCAGGTTACCAGGCGGCCTACGCCATTCACCACACCATCGATACCGCCGCGCTCTACGTATTTGTCAAAAGCAACGGCCAGTCCTTTCAAGGGCCTTACGATCACAGCATCATACAGTTCATCGATGTACCATTTGTTTTCGAGCACTTTGGCGATACCTGTATTCTCTTTGAAATCGGGTTTCTTGGTCCGGGTATAGGCCAGTACGATCATGACCAGCACCAAGCCTACCGACAATCCCATCAGCATCCATTCGGTCTCGTGGTTCAGGTGGTGTATATTAAAGTTCTGGACTACAGGGGCCAGGTATTCGTTTAACGTATGATGTTCCGTAATCACGGCAGGCATACCTACATAACCGCCCACGATAGACAATACAGCCAGTATGATCAGCGGTATCGTAATGGCCGCGGGGCTTTCGTGCAGGTGATGTTCCTGATCGTGCGTACCGCGGAAAGTACCCCTGAACGTGTAGAAGTATAGGCGGAACATATAGAAAGCAGTCATTAAAGCGCCTGCAAGTCCTAAGTAATAGTACACCGGGTTTTTAGCATAAGCGGCAGCCAGTATTTCATCTTTGGAGAAGAAGCCGGAGAAGCCGGGGATACCTGCAATCGCCAGACACCCGATAAGGAAGGTGGCCTGGGTGATCTTCATTTTTTTACCTAAGCCGCCCATGAAGCGCAGGTCCTGCTCGCCGCCCATCGCATGGATCACCGAACCGGAACCCAGGAACAACAGGGCTTTGAAGAAGGCGTGCGTCATTACGTGGAATACGGCAGTGGTATAAGCGCCTACGCCCAGGGCCAGGAACATATAACCTAACTGGCTTACGGTAGAATAGGCCAGCACTTTTTTAATATCATATTGCTTGAGCGCAATGGTAGCGGCAAAAAGCGCGGTAGCCAGGCCGATAACTGCAACCAGGGTCTGCGCGGCAGGCGCCAGGTTGTAGATAGCGCTGCTCCGGGCAATCATATAAATACCGGCGGTAACCATGGTGGCAGCGTGGATAAGCGCCGATACCGGGGTAGGACCAGCCATCGCATCGGGCAGCCAGGTGTATAAGGGGATCTGCGCACTTTTACCCATAGCACCGATAAAGAAGCAGATGGCAATAACGTTGTAATCAAAAGTGGTCAACAGCGCCGGGTTGCTGGCAATCTCGTTAAACAGGCCTTTGGTGCCCATCAGGGGATCGGCAAAGTAATTCACGGTCTGGAATTTCCACAGCACATAGAACATTCCCACCAGGAAACCCAGGTCACCAATACGGTTCATGATAAAGGCTTTCTTGGAGGCGTTGGTATAATCTTTCCTTTTGTACCAGAAGCCGATCAGCAGGTAAGAGGCCAGTCCTACGCCTTCCCATCCGATAAACATGATCACATAGTTGGCGCCCAGCACCAGCAGCAACATCGCAAATACGAAGAAGTTGAGGTAGGCAAAGTATTTGGTATAGCCCGGATCATCGTGCATGTAGGAAGTAGAGTATACATGGATGAGGAAGCCCACACCGGTAATAATGAGCAGGAACAAGCAGGATAAAGCGTCTACCTGGAAGGCAAAGGGAATATGAAGCGTCCCTGAATGTATAAAGTCGAACAGCGGCACAAGCCCCCCGTTGGCCGGGTTATCTTTCACGGCAAAGAAAATCATCAGGGATACCACAAAGGAGGCCAGCATGGCGGCGCTCGCTAAGAAGCCTGAAACTTTCTTTGGCATGGACTTCCAGAACAGACCATTGATCAGGAAACCTATTAACGGAAAAAGCGGAACTAAGTAAACTAAATCTTTCATACTGTAAGCCCCATCCAGGGAACTGTTTTTTTATTGTATAGCTTTTCTCCCCCCTCTACTCTAACACCCCCGTTTTTATTAACTTATCGATGCAACGACAAAGCTGATGCCCGGCCGGTCTTTCGCTTTAGTGTTTCAACCGGTTGAGGATATTGATATCAACCGAATGGACTTTCCGGTACATCATCACGATAATGGCCAGGCCTACAGCTACTTCCGCAGCGGCTACCACCATAATGAAGAATACGAATATCTGCGCATCGGCGCTCCCGAACATCTTGCTGAAGGCAACCATCAACAGGTTGACCGCGTTCAGCATCAGCTCCACACTCATAAATACGATGATCGCATTGCGGCGCATCAGCACGCCCATAATACCGATGGCAAAAAGGGCAAGGCTCAGGAATAAGTAATGTTGTATCGGCACTTTATAATTGTTTTACGGTTGATGATTGTTATTTCTGTCCGGCAGGCGTGCTGCCTTCTTCTTTTTTACCGATAACCATCGCACCGATCATGGCACTCAGGAACAGTACGCTGCTTACCTCGAAGGGCAGCACATAATCTTTAAACAAAACCTGGCCCAGGTTATGGATAAGGCCTATATCGGTACTGCCATCGATCACGGCGTCGCCGGTACCGGTAGCTACCGTTTTTAAAGCAGCAATGATCACCAGGAAAAGCGCCCCTCCGCTCAATACGGCCGCAAATTGCACCAGCCGGCTTTTTTGCGGCTCGGCATCGGCGTTAAGGTTCATCAGCATGATCACGAAGAGGAACAGTACCATAATAGCGCCGGCATATACGATGATGTTTACCACAGCAAGAAACTGCGCATTCATCAATACATAATGGCCGGAGATGGCAAAGAAAGTGGCAATCAGAAAGAGTACGCTTTTGACCGGGTTACGGCTCAGGATCACGCCCAAAGCACAGCCGATGGCCATAGCGGATAAAAAGTAAAACAGTATTTCGTGTAAGCTCATAAGATTCAGAACCCTGGTGGTTTTTTTCTTATTGCCCTTAGAGAGCGTTATTTAATTTTTTTAATGCGACAATGTAATCCTGATTATCCTTTACCGGTGGCTGCTCTCTTTTTCATCTGCTCGTCGGTAATCAGCATATCTTCTTTCTTATAAATGAAATAATCGCGGGTATAGTTAGACGGCATCACGGTCTCGCTCAGGTAGATCGCATCTTTAGGACAGGCCTCTTCGCAATAGCCGCAGAAAATGCAACGCAGCATATTGATCTCGTACCGGGCAGCATATTTCTCTTCGCGGTAGAGGTTCTCTTCTCCTTTCTTGCGTTCTGCCGCTTCCATAGTAATGGCTTCGGCCGGGCAGGCCAATGCGCAAAGACCGCAGGCTGTACATTTTTCACGGCCTTCTTCGTCGCGGTTCAGTACGTGCAGTCCACGGAATACCGGGCTGAATGGACGTTGTACCTCCGGATAGCTCACAGTAGCCTTCTTTTTAAAGATATGGCCCAATGTAATCTTCAAGCCTTTGGCAATTGCCGGCAAGTAAATTTTTTCACCCAGGGTCATCGGGCTTCTGTCAACCGATATGGAACGTTTTGTCAATTGCATAGTAAACTCCCAAATTCTTCCTCTCACGAGGTTTATTAATCGTTTCAAAAAACGGTCGCTTCTAAGCGGTCCGTTATACTTTGTTCTTTTTCAATCTGACCAAGGCTGCAACTCCGCTGGTAAGAAAGAGTGCCAGGCTAAAGGCGTAAAGCCCAGTCTTCAAATGCTCTTTATGACCAATTGCGTTGTATAACCCGTTTGCACACAACAGTATAAAAAACAGGCTCGCCAACAAACCCCTATACTGTTTCCGCTTCGGCTCCTTTTCTCTGGTCATTATTTATTAAAGAAAAAGAGGATTACGCCACCGGTAATGATCAGGTTGATCAGGGCCAATGGTATCAAACCTTTCCAACCCAGGTTCAGCAACTGATCGTAACGGAAACGGGGAAGGGTCCAGCGGATAAACATAAAGAACAGGATAAATCCGACTACTTTAATCATCAGTACCGTAACACAGATCACGGAGAACAAACCACCCGGAACAGCATCACGCACAGCATCCATCCATGGGAAGTTATACCCGCCGAAGAACACGGTAGCCAATACGGCTGAACTGATGAACATATTGATGTATTCCGCAAAAAGGTAAAGTCCCAGTTTCATGGAAGAATATTCCTGGTGGTAACCCATATTCAGCTCACTTTCGCATTCCGGCATATCGAAAGGCGCGCGGTTCAGCTCTGCAAAAGAGCAAACCAGGAAAATGAGGAAGGCCAGGGGTTGCTTAAAGAAGTTCCAGGAAAAATAACCGTCTTTCCAGAAGCCATGTTGCTGGTCCACGATATCGCGCAGGGATAGAGACTGGGTAACCATCAAAACGGCGATCAGGCTAAGCCCCATTGCCAACTCATAGGAGATGGACTGGGAAGCGGCGCGGATAGCGCTCAACAGAGAAAATTTATTGTTGGAAGACCAGCCGCCCAGCATGATACCATATACACCGAGGCTTACTACGCCGAAGATGTACAGGATACCGATGTTAATATCGGCTACCTGCAGGGAAACGGTCCTTTCGGTACCGCCTATAGTCATGGAGAAATCAGGGCCCCAGGGTATTACGGCGCTGGTCATCAATGCCGTGACCATAAATAGGGCCGGGCCCAAGATAAAGAGGGTACGTGTGGACCGGTCGGGTACGATTTCTTCTTTAAAGAAAAGCTTTCCACCATCGGCCAGCGGTTGCAGCAATCCGAAGATGCCGGCCCTGGCAGGCCCTATACGGTCCTGCATGATGGCAGCCACTTTACGCTCGCCCCAGGTAGCATAAGCCGCTACCCCAAAGGAAGAAAGAATGATCACGAGGATCAGCGCTACTTTCTCTATAATGAATATCCAGTCAATCGATAATAAAAGCATGAGGACGCAAAAGTAATAAGATTGTAAAACCTATTGTTGAAAACTATTTAAAATCATCGGAATGGGCCGGGCCTTCTATTTCACTTAAATGAACGCTGGGTTTATTTACATCGCTGGCATTATGGATGTCTAAAGTCAGTTTCGGTTGCTTGCCAATCACTTTATCGATCAGCACAGGTTGTTTGGCCATGCCTACCTTTCCGGCATACTGTCCCTGTGATATCACACTGTGGCGGTTTACATTGGTAGGACCTTCAATGATCCAGTCGCTGGTTTCTTTTTTATCAAAACGGCATTCGTTGCAGATCCAGCCGGGTTCGCCGTTGCTGGTCGTGGCCACTTCGCCCCACTCGTCTTTACGGGCAGTAACCCGGAACACTTCGTCGCCGCGCATCCACAAACGCACTTCGCCGCAACATTTTGGATTGCTGCAATTGCGGTGTGCATCTACCGGCTTCGTAAACCATACCCTGTTTTTGAAACGGAAGGTTTTGTCGGTAAGGGCCCCTACCGGGCATACATCGATCACGTTACCTATAAAGTCATTGTCCAGCGCTTTGCTGATGCAGGTACTGATCCTGGCATGATCGCCACGGTCAAGGATACCGTGCTCGCGGGTTTCGGTAAGCTGTTCGGCCGTAAACACGCAACGGAAACACATGATACAACGGTTCATGTGCAGTTGGATATGCGGTCCTATATCTTCCGGCTCGAAAGTACGGCGACCGAAATCGTAACGGGTATTGGCGCTGCCGTTCTCATAGCTCAGATCCTGCAGATGGCATTCGCCAGCCTGATCGCACACAGGGCAATCCAGGGGATGGTTGAGCAACAGGAACTCGGTAACTCCTTTACGGGCATCGATCACCTTCTCCGAAGTCATGCTCTTTACTTCCATGCCATCCATCACACCCGTGCGGCAACTCGCTACCAGCTTCGGCATCGGGCGGGGATCTTTTTCCGACCCCTTGCTTACCTCTACCAGGCAAGTACGGCATTTACCACCGCTGCCTTTGAGCTTGCTGTAATAGCACATGGTAGGCGGCGCCACTTCGCCACCGATCTTACGCGCAGCCTCCAGGATGGAAGTCCCGGGAGCTACTTCTATCGTAATGTTATCTATCGTTACTTTGACATTATCAGCCATTGTCTTCTATTTTTCTCACAAAGGCACAAAGGCACAATGTTTAATGTTTTAATTAACCACTCTTCTGATTCCGTTTTTCAAAAGAGTTTCATTGAAATTGATCAGCAAACCTAACTTCAATCTTGTAAGCCTTAAGTAGGTAAGCACTTGTTTGAAATGTACTTCTTCCAACTTTGAAATGCTCTTCAGCTCTATTAAAACGGATTCCTCAACTATAATATCGGCCCTGAATCCAAACTCCATATTTATACCGTCATGAATTACATCAATCGGGCACTGTCGTTCAAAGCCCAGGTCATTTTTTGCCAGTTCATAACACAATATCTTTTCATACACACTTTCAAACAATCCCGGGCCATACTGCTTGTGAATAGCAAAACAAATATTCAATATCCGTGCAGCAATTTTATTTTCAAAATCCATGCCTGTGTCTTTAAAAGTTTACAGTATGGTTGAAATTTTCACGCTTCCTCTTGGTGTCTTTGTGCCTTTGTGTGACCAGGTATTACGCTGTTATTTCCAACGGATCGGCGTAATGCGCCAGTCCGAAATTTCTTGTCTGGGCTTCTTCGGGATGCAGCACGTGCCATTCAAATTCATCTCTGAAATGCCTGATTGCAGCGGCTACGGGCCAGGCCGCAGCATCGCCCAACGGGCATATGGTATTGCCTTCGATCCTGCGTTGTATATCCCAAAGCAGGTCGATGTCTTCCATCCTTCCTTTACCGTATTCAAGGCTTTTCAAAATCTTATACATCCAGCCGGTACCTTCACGGCAGGGCGAACATTGTCCGCAGCTTTCGTGGTTGTAAAAATGGGCCAGGCTCATGGTATGGCGCACCACACATTGGTCTTCATCCAGTACAATAAAACCGCCTGAACCGAGCATGGAGCCGGTGGCAAAACCGCCCTCCGAAAGACTTTCGTAGTTCATCTGGCGGGCATTGCCTTTAGCGTCTTTCAACAACAGATTAGCCGGCAAGATCGGTACGGAAGAACCGCCGGGGATACAGGCTTTCAACCTTTTGCCGTTGGGAATACCGCCGCAGTATTCGTCGCTGTATATAAATTCTTCTACAGAAAGATCAAAGGGTATTTCGTACACACCGGGCTTATTCAGGTTGCCACAGGCCGACATGAGCTTGGTACCGGAAGAACGGCCTACACCCAGCTTGCCATATTCTTCGCCACCCATATTAAGGATGGGTACTATAGCCGCCAGGGTCTCTACATTGTTCACCACGGTAGGACGCATCCAGAGACCCGCGATCGCCGGGAACGGAGGCTTGATACGGGGATTGCCGCGCTTGCCTTCCAGCGATTCGATCAGGGCTGTTTCTTCACCGCAGATATAGGCGCCACCACCGCGTTGTACATATATTTCGCAATCGAAACCGCTGCCCTGGATATTTTTACCCAGCCAGCCGTTGTTTTTTGCTTCTGCTATAGCTTGTTCCAGTATATCCGGGATCCAGGCATATTCGCCACGGATATAGATATAAGTTGCATTAGAACCCAATGCGAACGAAGAAGCGATCAGGCCCTCGATCAGCAGGTGGGGTAGGAACTCCATCAGGTACCGGTCCTTAAACGTGCCGGGTTCCGATTCGTCCGCATTGCACACCAGGTGACGCGGCACGCCTTCGGGTTTAGCCAGGAAGCTCCATTTCATACCGGTAGGGAAACCGGCACCGCCACGACCGCGCAGGCCGCTCTTCTTCACCTCTTCCACGATTTCCTCGGGGGTCATTTTTAAAGCTTTCTCCACACTGCGGTAACCACCGTGCTTGCGGTAGGCTTCGTAATACCTGATCCCTTCTATATGGGCGTTTTCCAGTAGTAATTTCATACTCTATTATTTCCAACAGCAAATCGGTATTTGCTGCATAAAGTTTTATTTATTGTCGTTTCACACTTTGTCGCCATTTCAATGTCCACCGCTGGCTCTTGTAACTCCAGCTCCAACATTCAGAAGCTTTCAGCTTAACGCTGAAGGGACTTCCATTCAGGAAACCGTTCACGTCCAATGCCCTGTCTACAAATGCCAGCTCCTCGTCTAACACAACTTTTGCTTCACCTTCCTGTACGATCCCATTGTATTTCAAAAACCCTTCGCTAAGATGCTGCAGCAATTCCTTTTTTGTTTCAGTAAGACCATTGGAGTGTTTCATCCTAAAATGCTCCTGGAGCAACAAGCTTAGCCTGGTCGTATCCTTTTTGATCAATGCAGAATCAAACTGCCGGTATGCCTGCTGCAGCAAAACCTGTCTTTCGCTTTGTGCATTTGCAGCAAAGCCCAGACACAGTAGAATGATCAGCCAGGCATTTTTCCAACGCATCTTATCCCTCTTTCGGCCTGTCAAAATTGAACATCCAGTTAATGTCGAATTTATCAGTCAGCATCCCGAATTTAGCGCCCCAAAAAGTATCCTGCAAAGGCATCGTGATCCTGGCGCCATCACTCAAGGCGGCAAATACACGGTCGATGTCTTCTTCATGCTTGAAGTTGAGCGACAATTGTGTATTAGAGCCGGGGGTTACTTTCTGATCGGTATGCATCACATCGCTTACCATAAAACTAAGACTACCGGCCTGGAAAATAGCATGCATCACTTTATCTTTCCATGCCTCGTCCATACCTTCCATAGGACTGTCGCCATAAGTCTGTTGAAAAAGGACTTCACCATCAAAAGCTTTGCCATAAAAAGCCAATGCTTCACCGGCATTGCCATTAAAATTCAGGTAAGGTGTAATCGGTTCCATCTTTTTTCTTTCATTATTAAGGTTAGCAAAATACTGTTTTCTTTTTCCGGCCCGCTTTACCGGATGCTTCCACCTTTTCGATATAAGCAACCGAATCGGGCACTTTACAGGCGGTATCTCCCATATACACATTCACCTTGCCTATCGCTTTCCCGGTCTCCTTTGCTTTTGCCGCGAGGGGTATCACATAAGTGCCTACCGAGATCACGAAGCCGTTCATGGTATATTTAACCCGCTCTTCCTGCTCATGTATCGTTTGCTGAATACGGTCGAGCAAAGCGGTAATCTCTTTTAGATCCAGGGCTTCATCCTGCTTTAAGACCAACAGGCAGCTATAGGTATTCCAACCCGATGCCTGCACCTGCTCATCTTTCGTATCGATCCATTCCAACGCCAGCTCCTGTCCATACCGGCTTTCGGCCGCGGCCCAGGCTACGGTATATTCGCTCAGCATGCCCCAGGTGGCCTTTTTGGCCCAATCCTGCAATTGCTTCTTTGTCATTTTTTGCGGTTCGCATATCAAACCGGCAAAATACATAGCGTCTCCGTTTCCCGTATTGTACAGTTCCAGAGCCAGCTCCTGGTCGCGCTTTATCTTTTTCTGAATGACCTTCATGTCGCCGATCTTTACCCCAAACACCGGCCCTTTGGCTCCGTGGTTGAGCCAGGTCTTCCTGGTCTGATCGGTACCGAGCTTTTCCAGCTCGGTCATTACTTCATTCAGCGTCATTATTAATTTTTGGCTGCTGCCCTTAATTCGTCCAGCAGGTTATCTACTTTTTCGGTGGTCAGGTTTTCTTTAAAATGTTTACCCAATTGCATCATCGGCGCATAGCCACAAGCACCAAGGCATTCGGCAGGCTTCAGTGTAAATAAGCCATCGGCAGAGGTTTCTCCTTCTTTGATCGACAGCCTGTTCTTGATATGGTCGATGATCTGGTCGCTACCCCGCAGCATACAAGGGCCGGTACGACATACTTCCAGCACATATTTACCTACCGGTTTCATGTTGAACATGGTATAGAAAGTAGCTACTTCATATACTTCGATCGGCAAAATATGCAGCAGGCTGGCCACATAGTCCATTACCGGCACATCCAGCCATCCGCCAAATTCATCCTGCGCCATATGCAGCAAAGGGATCAATGCGCTTTTTTGCTTCCCTTCGGGATAGCGGGCAATGATCTCTTCCACTTTTTTTAATTTTTCCTGCGAAAACTGAATACTCATTTCTGATTTATTTGTGTTACAAAAATGATTGCAACATTTTCTACAAACATTGTGTCCCTACGGGACATACACATTCTACAAACGTTGTGTCACCCCTATGGGACATCAGGCATCCAGCTCTCCTGCAATTACGTTCAGCGAGCTTAAGGCAATGATCGCATCGCTCAGCAAGCCACCCGAAACCATTTCGGGGAATGCCTGGTAATAGATAAAGCAAGGTCTGCGGAAATGCAGGCGGTATGGGCTGCGGCCGCCGTCGCTGATCAGGTAATAACCCAATTCGCCATTGGCGCCTTCCACCGCATTATATACCTCTCCTGCCGGCAGGTCTGTTTCACCCATGATGATCTTGAAATGATAGATCAGCGCTTCCATTTTGGTGTACACATCTGCTTTCTCCGGCAGGTAAAAATCCGGGGCATCGGCATGGAATACGTTGGGGTCAAGCCCTTTCAGCTTTTCCAAAGCCTGTTTTACGATACCCAGGCTTTCCCACATTTCTTTATTGCGCACCAGGTAACGGTCGTACACATCGCCGGCCGAACCCACAGGTATACTAAAGTCAAATTCTTCGTAAGAGGAGTAAGGGCTGTGTACCCGTACATCGTAATCCACACCGCTGGCGCGGAGGTTAGGACCTGTAAAGCTGTAATTCAACGCTCTTTCGGCACTGATAGGACCTGCGCCAATACAGCGGTCCATGAAAATGCGGTTACGGTCGAGCAGGGCCTCAAACTCTTTCAGCATTTTGGGGAAGCCGGCTACAAAAGCATCGATCTTTTGCCATGCAGCATCGGTAAAGTTGCGTTCAAAACCACCGATACGGCCTATATTGGTCGTTAGGCGGGAACCACAGATCTCTTCGTAGATCTCGTAGATCTTTTCCCGCCATTGGAATACATAAGTAAATGGGGTAAGGGCGCCGGTATCTACTGCTACTACCGAGTTGCACACCAGGTGATCGGCAATACGCGCCAGCTCCATGATGATTACCCTCAGGTACTGCACCCTTTTCGGGATCTCCATACCCACCAGCTTTTCGATGGTCAGGTGCCAGCCGATATTATTGATCGGGGCAGAACAGTAGTTAAGACGGTCGGTAAGCGGGGTGATCTGGTAGTAAGGGCGGCGTTCCGCAATTTTTTCAAACGCACGATGGATATAACCGATGGTAGGTACGGTACTCAATACCCTTTCACCATCAATTTCCATGATATTCTGAAACACGCCGTGTGTAGCAGGATGGGTAGGCCCCAGGTTAATGGTAGTCGACTGTTTCTCCAGCGATTCCTCGGCAAGTTTTATATGTTGTTCCGTCATTATAAGCTACGTTGACAGTTCGTTGATTACTGGTCTACAAAATATTAACCCCTTCCAAACATCTCGTCGTCCTTATCCGTACGCGTAGGATCTTCCATGGGATATTCTTTTCTCATAGGGAAATAATCCATTTCATCTACGTTGAGGATGCGGGTCAGGTTGGGATGGCCTTCAAAGCGGATACCAAAGAAATCATAGGTTTCCCTTTCCATCCAATTGGCTCCTGAAAATACAGGCGTTGCGCTGTACATATCGGGAGCCGATACGGGCACATATACTTTCATCCTGATCCGGAAGTTCTGTACCAGGTTATGTAAATGATAAACGGCGCAAAGCTCCTGTCCTGCCCTGTCCGGGTAATGAATACCGGTAAGGTCGGTAAGGAATTGGAACTGAAGCCCCTCATCGTTGTATAAAAACTTCAGAACTTCCAGGTTCTTCGCTGCCGGAGCGCTGAAAGTCAGCAATCCGTATTGCTCTTCCCATTCGCTCAGCTCGGGGAATTTTGCAGTAAGAATTTGCTTTACTTGTTCGTTGGTCATAAACACCTAACCTCTGCGAGGCTTTAAATCAGGTTGCTAATAGAATCGTGCCCAGCGGGCCTTTATTACTGTATTCCGTACTCGTTCAATAAGCCTTTGTACTGGTCGCTGTGACGGCGGCGCAGGCTTTCGTGCTTTACGATGTCCTGCAGCTTCATCACGCCATCCAGTATTCCTTCCGGACGGGGCGGGCAACCCGGTACATATACGTCAACCGGTATTACCTGGTCGATACCCTGCAACACAGGATAAGAATCAAATATACCGCCGCTGCTCGCGCAGGCGCCTATGGCGATTACCCAGCGGGGCTCTGCCATCTGCAGGTACACCTGGCGCAGGATGGGCGCCATTTTCTTGGCAATGGTCCCAGCTACCAATAGCATATCGCACTGGCGGGGGGTAAAGCCCATACGTTCCGAGCCGAAACGGGCCAGGTCGTAGTTGGCACCCATGGTTGCCATAAATTCAATACCACAACAAGAGGTGGCAAAAGGTAATGGCCAGAGCGAGTTTGCCCTTGCCAGACCGATCACCTGGTCAAACTTAGTTGCCATGAATCCCTCTCCCTGATACCCATCCGGGATATCGGCAAGGGTTACTTTACTATTTTCATTATACTGAACCGGACGTGGCATAGTCTCTAATTTAATAATTGGCAGATTTTGACAATATGACGATGGCTTTGTATCATGGGCACATTACCACATCTGCATATTGTCGCATCTAATTTAATCTTCCCATTTCAAAGCGCCTTTCTTGATGATGTAGTAAAAACCACAAAAGAAGAAAGCGACAAACATCAGCACAGCATAAAAGCCTTCTTTACCCAGGGCCCTGAAATTTACGGCATAAGGGTAAAAAAAGATCACTTCCACATCAAACAATACAAACAGGATGGCTACCAGGAAGTACTTTACGGCCATAGGCTGACGGGCATTCCCGATAGAGGGGATACCGCTCTCAAAGTTGATCAGCTTATCGTGTGTACGGCGCTTGGGTCCCAGGAGGTGGGAAGCGATCATCATAATAGCCACAAAACCAATAGCGACCAATAACTGTATCGCCACGGGCATAAAACTACTTGCGCCTTTTGTAGCCTCTGCTGCCAGAAAAAGTGTATTCATAGATGCAATCCGTTGGAATTAACTGTACCAACATACAAAAGTAGTTCAACTTGCAGGAATTTACAAACTTATGACAATAAAATAACCCGCTTAAAATCAATAAGCCCGTGGGCTTGTCCACGGGCTTATCGGTCGTATACTTTGGCTTCGACTAGTTTACTACAGGTAATAAAGAATAGTTTTTTGCATATTCCATCATCTGCTCGTAAAACGAAGTCGGATATTCTATTTTCACATCAGTTACTTTGTCGCCGTCCATAGTAGCTACCAGGCGGGGCTGAATGAATCCTTTGTAGGCTTTCAGGTTCAGCTTGGCGTAGCGTTCCAGCACTTCTTTATGCAGTTCGGGATTTACTTTTACGCCGTAGGTTTCCACGAGGTTCTTACCCGCCTTGAAATCGCCTTCGGATTTAATGCGCTGGATCTCTTTCAGCAATTCGCCAAACAAGGTGCGCAGTTTTTCGTAATCATTGATCTGCACATAAGTCTTACCGTCTTTTTTAATGAACTCCACTACGTTGTCTTTCTTGCCTTTTTCATATACCCAATAAGCATTCAGGGCACGATTACGCATGTGCGCTTCCTCGATATTGTCACCCAGTTTCAAACGGGTAAGCTGGGTCATAAGGCCGTTCATCATGTAATTGTCGTAACCGGCTTTACCCACTTCGAGGGAAGGCATCACACCGATCTGAACCAGTTTGGGGTCCATGATATAGTACAGGCCCACCAGATCGGCGCGGGCTTCTTCCAGGCAGGAAGCATAATTTTTCAAAGTTTTGTCGGGTGTACCTACGCCGGGATTGATCTGGCCGGAAGCGTGACCGATACATTCGTGCATATCGGTATGCAGGTCGCTGGCCTGGTTGCCCAGCTCCTTCATGCGTTTCAGTTTGGCAGGATCGGCTACGAATTCGTCGAGCATACCGCTACCGGCGCTGGAGGTATTGTAAGCATGCACGATATTGCTCAGTGAAACGGATTTGGAACCATGTTCTTTCCTTAACCAGTCGGAGTTGGGCAGGTTGATACCGATAGGCGTGCTGGGCGCCGCATCGCCGGCTTCCACGATCACTGTGATCGCCTTGGCTGTGATACCTTTCACCTGCTTTTTCTTATGCTCTGGCATCAGGGGTGAATTATCTTCAAACCATTGGGCTTCTTTGGCAATAGCGGCAATGGTTTTGGTGGTCTCCATATCTTTCAGGGAAACTACGCTTTCAAAGCTTCCTTTTTTACCGATAGGATCGTTGTACACTTCGATAAATCCAAGGCTGGCATCGATACGGCTGGCCGTATCGTTTACCCAGGCAATATTGTATTCATCCCATTTGTGCAGGTCCCCGGTTTTGTAATACTCCGACAACAGGCTCAGGGCTTTCTTTTGTTGGTCGTTTTCAGCTACGGTAACGGCTTTATCCAGCCAGTACACTACCTTTTGCAAAGCGGCATCGTACATCCCGCCTACTTTCCATGTTTTTTCTACGATCTGGCCATTCTCTTTCATCAGCTTGCTGTTCAGGCCCCATTCCGGCTCCTGGTCGCTGTGCGGGAATTTCGCAGCATCGCCATAATAAGCTTCCACCTCTTTCTGGGTTACGCCTTCGTAGAAGTTTACGGAAGAGTTGGCTACGTTATCGATACCTGCCCTCAGGTCCACCATTTTAGGCTGGAACTTGGGGTCGAAGATCACCGGTTTCATTTTGGCCAGGAAAGCATCTACCGTTTCGCCTTGTGCCAAAGGTAATTTGCTCTGGTCGCTGTTCTTCACCAGGTCGGCAAAGTATTCATAAGAACATTCGGGTATGAATTTATCTTTGGAATAATGGTGGTGGTTACCTGTGCTGAACCATACCCGGCCTGCATAAGTGGCGAATTTGTTCCAGTCTTCGCTGTTCTTATCCCCTTTGTAAGTACCGTAAACAGCTTCAATGGTTTTACGCAAAGCAAGGCCGTATTTATTGGCCTGGTCGTAATACAGGTCACGACCGGAAAGTGCTGCCTGGTACAGGTAGTAAGCCAGGGTTTTCTGCTGAAGGGTCAGCTCGTCGAAGCCCGGTACCTGGTAACGGAGCAATTGCAGATCGGCAAAAGCTTCCCCGTTTACTTTAAAGTTGGGGTCATAGCCTGAAGCCTCTTTCTTCTGACCTTCTTTGGCCGTTTCACCCCCTTTGTTTTCGCCGCAGGCAGAAAACAGCAATGTTCCGGAAAGCAGCATAATTCCTAATTGAGTTTTTTTCATATTTGGCTTGTCTTTTTTCAAAACTGGGCTTAAAAGTAGGAAAATTAGAGGCAATCCCGTTCAACCCAGGCCATATCACCCTTTTAGGGGGAGGAGCTTCTGTCTGCAATGCCTACCTGTAGCGGTTTGCAAGCGGACAGGTTGCTTCCCCGATAATAAAAGCAAGCGCTCATTCGTTAAAGAGCTTATTTTTGCCGGACATAAAGGCATTCTGCATTTTGAAAGAAAAGATCCATACCGTTGATTTGATCAAGCGCTACCGTGGCCGTACGGTGGTAAATAAAAGTTCGATAGAAGTATCGCAGGGAGAGATCGTAGGCTTGCTGGGACCTAACGGCGCCGGCAAAACCACCTCCTTCTATATGGTGGTGGGCCTGGTAAAGCCCGATGAAGGTGAGGTGTACCTGAACGATGTCAGCATTACAAAGCTGCCTATGTACAAAAGGGCGCAAATGGGGATCGGCTATCTTCCGCAAGAGGCTTCCGTGTTCCGTAAGCTCTCGGTAGAGGACAATATCGCCGCGGTACTGGAAATGACAAAGCTTACCCGCAAAGAGCAAAAAGAGAAGCTCGAAAGCCTGATCGCCGAATTCAGGCTGGGGCATGTGCGCAAAAGCCCGGGCGATGTACTGAGTGGCGGCGAGCGGCGCCGTACCGAAATTGCCCGTGCCCTGGCCGTAAACCCGAAGTTTATCCTCCTGGATGAACCTTTTGCCGGCATCGATCCCATTGCCGTTGAAGATATACAGGGCATTGTGGCCCGGCTCAAATACAAGAACATCGGCATCCTGATCACCGATCACAATGTAACGGAAACCCTGTCTATTACCGACCGCGCTTACCTCATGTTTGAAGGCAAATTGCTGAAAGCGGGTACTGCAGAAGAGCTGGCCACGGACGAGCAGGTAAAGAAACTATACCTTGGCCGCGATTTCGTATTAAAACGCAAAGACTGGCTGCATGAAGAGGCCCTGGATCATACTAATGAGAAACCATCTTCAGACCTACCACCGAACCTATCAAAGTAAAGATAAAGAAGAGTCTCCAGAAGGTTACGGGCTCTTTAAAGAAGAAGATACCCATTAAAACGGTGCCTACAGCGCCTATGCCTGTCCATACAGCATAACCGGAACCCAAAGGAAGGGCAGCAGGCCCGGTAGTGGCCCTGTACAACAAGTACATGCTAACGGTCAGGCATACGAAAAACCCGGTGATCCATAAGGCAAAGGCCGAGCCACTGCTTTCATTTGCTTTTCCCAGGCAAGTAGTAAACCCTACTTCAAACAGGCCGGCAATAATCAGAATAATCCAGTTCATAAGTAACGCTTTAGGCAGGGCAAAGGTAACCGATTCCTTGTTGCCGATAGAATTTGGTATTTTTGAAACTGATAAAAATATATCCGTGCCCTTATCCAAGAAAATAATAACCGCCATCCTATTGGTATGTGCTGCCGGTATTGCCTTAGCGCAGGGACCGCTCAAAACCATCCCTACCGATCATGCCCGGTCCATCACTACCGACGAGCTGGGTAACGTGTACCTGGTACGGCAGGATAATGCCCTCATCCGCTACAACAGCGACGGCGACAGTACCGGGAATTTTCGCAGCATACAGAACGGCGACCTCGAATGGATCGATGCGTCCAATCCTTTGCGGATACTGCTCTATTACCCTTCCTTCTCCAAACTGATCCTCCTGGACAGGATGCTGACGGTCAAAAATGAGCTGGACCTGAAAAAGCTCAGCATCTTCAACGCACCGGCAGTAGGCATGTCGGCTGACGGCCGCATATGGGTTTATGATTTTGTGAATGCCCGGCTGAAAAAGATAGACGACCAGTTGAATGTGATCAATACCGGCAATGATATGCGCCAGGAATCGGGCACGGTACCCAAGCCTACAGCTTTGCTGGAACGGGATACCAAGGTGTACCTCTGCGATCCGGGCAACGGCATTTACACTTTCGACCGTTTTGCGAGCTACCTCAATACCCTCGAGATAAAGGGTGTAAAGCAACTACAGGCCTTCGGCCCGCAACTGATCTACCGCGACAACGACAGCCTTAAGTCGTATGATCTCAAAACCCTTTCGCTGAAAACGATCCCTTTACCGCCGCAACCGGATTTTATAAGCGCCCGTATCGAACGCAACCGGCTGTACCTATTGTTTAACGACAAGCTGGAGATCTACAAGATGAATAATGAATAGCTGCTGTGGGGCATATTGATATTTCTTATCCCTCATTCGCCATAATTTCCGCACCTTTGCGGCTCAATAAAGAGCTATGAGTAAACATACGATCAATATCAATGTACATCTTGATCAGGAAAAGATGCCGGAACATATGGACTGGAGCGCTACCGGCAGCAATAGTGAAGATCCCCAGCCCGCCAAGGGCATGTTACTTTCCCTTTGGGACGGCAACGAAAAAACGGCCTTGCGCATCGACCTCTGGACCAAGAAAATGATGGTGGATGAAATGAACGATTTCTTTTTCCAGACTTTAATGACCATGGCCGATACTTATACCCGCGCTACCCGCAACGAAGAGCTGTCGGAAGAACTGAAGGCTTTTGCCAGGGATTTCAAAACCAAAGCAGATAAAAAGCTGCTGGAAGACGAACCGAAATAACTTAACTCGATTTAATACATGGAAGCCGGAATGTTCCGGCTTTTTTGGCAAAAGGCCATCAACATGTGGGTTATTTCTTATATTGCATATCACCAATATAATCCGTTTTCCTAATCGCCGGTGATCCATGAAAAAGAACCTTACCCTTATTGCTTTCTTATTATACTGTTGTACCTGTTTTAGCCAGCAATATGATTACAACCAGGTTTGGGCTTTCGGCGACAGTGCCGGCATCAATTTCAACACCTCGCCTCCTTCCGCCATTACCACCTCGATCCCGGGTTACGAAGGCGTAGCTTCAGTAAGCGATCAGGCCGGGCAATTGCTTTTTTATACAGAGGGCCGGTCAGTATGGAGCCGCAACCATGTGCTGATGCCCAATGGTACCGGCCTCATGCCCAATGCACTGGCAGCCACGACTACCCAGCAGGCCGCCATCATTAATATTCCGGGTTCGGCCAGCCAGTATTATATCTTTTCCCTGAACGATAACAATGGCCAATTTCTTTATTACAGCCGCGTTGATATGAACCTGAATGGCGGCTTCGGCGATGTGATCGCGGGGCAAAAGGCCATTATGATCGACAGTTCGCTTACCGAGAAAATGACTGTGGTTCCAGGCAACAACTGCGACACCTGGCTACTGGTACGCTCCAGGGCCGGCGTGTATAAAGCTTATCATATTACGGCTTCGGGCTTTAACACAACGCCTGTGCTTTCGGCCGTAGGCAACAGTCCTAACAACGCTTACAGCTATGGCTACCTGGTAGCATCCCGCAACCGGCTTAAGATAGCGGCAGGTGTATGGTATGGGGCCGAGCTTTGCGACTTTGATCCCAATACCGGCCTGGTCAGCAATCCCGTCCATCTGCCATCGGGGCCATCGAATACGGACTACTACGGCTTATGTTTTTCACCTGACGATTCCAAGCTTTACGGCATTTCCATAGGTGTAGGCGTCAACCAGTTTGACCTGAGCCAGCCCACCACGGCAGCTATTATTGCTTCCCTTACGAACATCACCACGGATTTTGCCAGGGGCATCCGGCTAGCTTCCGATGGGAAGATATATTTCCCGCAGGAAGTAACAACGACCATGCGCTCCATAGAAGCACCCAATCTTGCCGGCGCCGCCTGCCAGTACAACAGCAATGCACTGCAACTGGTCCCGGGTACCCTAAACATGATAGGCCTGCCCAATTATAACGCCATCGTTTACCGGGATTCCGTACGCACCCGTTATGTACGCCACCTTTGCGATGGTAGCGTACAATTGTCCCCCTTCAATTCCGGGATAGATTATCTCTGGGAAAACGGTACCACCAATCCCCAACGTACCGTAACCCTTCCCGGAACTTATGTGCTCCGCTATCACCTTATCTGCAGCTTTTTCTCCGATACCTTCCGTGTACTGCCCGAACCTGTTTTTCCCGTGATAAGCCAGGTAACGCCCAGTTGCACCGGGCAACAAACCGGGAAGATCGTACTGGGACAGCAGAACGGCGATACGACTACTTACCGCTATACCTGGTACGATAACGGCGGCAATATCCTGCAGCAAAATATTTCGGCCAACGGCAGCCAGCTGTACCCGGCAACCAATGGCAATTACCAGGTACACATCAGCACAGCCGACGGCTGCGATACCATGATCAGCATAACAGTGCCGGGCATAGCAGCACCGGTTGCCAACTTTGATGCAGGGCCAAAATTCTGCGCCGGGGAACCGATCCGTTTCGGCAATACAACCGGCGGGCCGGCAGATCAGTTTTACTGGGATTTTGGCGATCAGGGCCATAGTACCGTGATACACCCGGAACATACCTACGCTGTACCCGGCGATTATACGGTAATGCTGATTGCGGCCAACAGCTCCTGCAGCGATACGCTTTTCCGGGACCTTAGCATCTATAGCTTCGACCTGTCTTTAACTGTCGATAAACCTGTTGTCGATTTCAAGGAAAGTTTTACGTTACAGACTTCGGCACCGGAATCGTACAGCATCATATCATGGATGCCGCAATCCTTATTCCCGGACCAGCAGGCCCTGGCACAAACAAGACAAGGAGACACTACCCTCACGTATATCGTTACCGGCCAATCCCTGGCGCACCAATGTACCGATACGGCCAGCCTCCTGGTGCTCGTCAACCCTTTTATCAATTTTCCTTCTGCCTTTAGCCCCAATGGCGATGGGCTCAACGATTATTTCAGCCCGGTGGTATGGGGCAGCGACCCCGGCATTAAACGTTTCGCCGTGTACGACCGTTGGGGAAAGAAGGTATGGTCGGCTACGGGGCAACAGGCTTTAAAGGGCTGGGACGGCAGCTATCCCGGCGGCGCTAAAGCAGACCTGGGCACTTACTACTGGTACCTGGAGCTGACGGTACCCTTCAGGGGCCAACACAAGTTTAAAGGCGATGTAACGCTGATGAAATAACAAAGACCCAACAATTAAGAAGGCCCGCAACGACTTGTCGTTGCGGGCCTTCTTAATTGGTTATAGCAGGTTAAGCCAATGTGGCGCTTACCTGTGGTATTTCTTTGGGGTATAATTGTTTTTCCAGCTTTTCGCGTACTGCCGAGAAGGCATCCAGGGTTTCCTGGATATCCTGATCGGTGTGTACTGCCGTAGGGATCAAACGCAGAATGAGATGGCCTTTTGGGATAACGGGATACATCACCATAGAGCAGAAGATATGGTAATTCTCGCGCAGGTCCACCACCAATTGCGTGGCATCCGTTACACCGCTTTCCATATACACCGGCGTAACGGGCGTATTGGTGGTGCCTATGTTGAAGCCACGTTCCCTTAAACCGTTCTGCAGCTTGTTTACATTCTCCCAAAGCTTGGCTTTCAGCTCAGGCCGGGTGCGGATCAGCTCCATACGTTTCAGGCCGCCCACTACCATGGTCATAGGCAGCGACTTTGCAAATATCTGCGAACGCATATTGTAGCGCAGGTAGTAGATAATATCTTTTGAGCCGCCGATAAAGCCGCCTATACCGGCCAGCGATTTGGCGAATGTGGAGAAGTAAAGGTCGATGCCTTCGGTGCAATGTTGCTCTTCTCCTATGCCGGCGCCTTTTTTTCCCATAGTACCAAAACCATGAGCATCGTCCACAAACAAGCGGAATTCGTATTTATCTTTAAGGTCAACGATCTCTGCAATGCGGCCCTGGTTGCCGTTCATCCCAAACACGCCTTCGGTGATCACCAAGATGCCACCCGGAGTGCCTTCTACCAGTTTGGTAGCGCGTTCCAGTTGTTTGGCGCAATCTTCTATATCGTTATGGTTAAATTTAAAGCGTTTGCCCATATGCATACGCAGGCCGTCGATAATGCAAGCATGACTTTCGGCATCGTATACCACTACATCGTGGCGGGAAAGCAGGGCATCGATGGCCGAGGACATACCCTGGTAGCCATAGTTCAGCAGCATTACCTCTTCTTTGCCGATAAAGTCGGCAAATTCCCGCTCCAGTTGATCGTGGTAATTGCTGTTACCGCTCATCATACGGGCGCCCATAGGATAGGCCAGTCCCCATTTTGCTGCGGCATCGGCATCGGCTTTGCGTATTTCGGGATGGTTAGCCAGGCCCAGGTAATTGTTCAGGCTCCATACGATCTTTTCCTTACCCCGGAACATCATCCGGTTGCTGATCTCTCCTTCCAGCTTGGGGAAAGCGAAATATTCATGGGCTTGTTCTTTATACTGGCCAATAGGTCCTCCGTCCTTTTCAAATTTGGCAAAAATGTCCATACGCGATATTAGAAGTTTGATATTATGAGAAAAGGCTTCCGGTTCTATTCCGGAACCCGCGCAAAATTAATAAAATATAAACAGTTTGTCCTTTTTAGCCCTCCTTAGACGATTTTAACCGGCAGGGTTTAATTGTTCCCGTAAAATACCGGGCAGCGAGCATACCTTCCCCGCTTTGTAATCATAGCATACCATCCCACTCTTGGCCAATGCTATTTCAATGGTATTATTTTCCCGGACTGTCGTAATTTTATAGAGAAAATCAAAAGACCGGGACCCGATTTCATCTGTAAACAATTCCACTTGCAGTACGTCGCCAAAATAACCTTCATTCTTGTACGAAACCATAACATCGGCCATAATCATGCCACAGCCGCCTACTTCCAATTCGGTATAACCCAATGTAGCCAGGAACTGCATACGGGTATCGTGCATGATCGCCAGAATTACATCATTTCCCATATGATTTCCATAATTTATATCTGTAATTCTTAACGGAATTTGGGTAATGAAAATAGGTTTTTTGAAAGGAAAATTTAATTTTACACGTGCCATAAAAAGCTGAGTATAAAAACGTCAGACGATGAAGATAATATGTATCGGGCGAAATTACGCCGAACATGCGAAAGAACTGAATAATCCTTTGCCTACAGAACCTGTTATTTTTATGAAACCCAAGTCGGCACTGGCACGGCCGGGGTTACCCATTCACTATCCTGAATTTACAGATAACCTGCAATATGAATGTGAAGTAGTGCTGCGTGTGTGCAAAAACGGGCGGCAAATTCCCCAGAAATATGCCCGTCAATATTTCGATCATTGGACGGTAGGGATCGACTTTACGGCAAGGGACCTGCAGAACCGTCTTAAAGAGCAGGGCTTGCCCTGGGAAATGGCCAAGGCATTTGACGATTCGGCTGTGGTGGGCGATTTTGTCCCTATAGACCACAATGCGCTCTACAGCTCTTCCTTCTCGCTGTCGCTTAACCATGAAACGGTACAACGCGGCCATACCTCGGATCTTATTTTCTCTTTTGAGAAACTGGTGAGCCATATCTCGAAGTTCTTCACCCTGCAGATCGGCGATCTTATTTTTACAGGCACTCCCAAAGGCGTAGGGCCCGTACTGCCGTTCGATGTACTGGAAGGCTACCTGAACCATCAGAAAATGTTCCAGGTAGAGATGCGCTAAGTACAGCCAACTCCCGCTAAAAGGGGGAACGATGTATCCGTTTTTTTTCAGTATTTTGTCCTACTGAAAATGTTCCTGATGCCCCGCGACCGACAATTTTACCTTTTACCCGCTGCTGTCCTCCGCTTTTGTTGGTCCCTGCTGTTGCTGATCCTACCGGTTACCGGGTCGTTTGGTCAGAAATACAATTTCATCAACCTGAACGTGGAAAACGGCCTCGTACAATCGCAGGTCACTACTTTTTCCCAGGATAAGAACAATGAACTACTGATCGGCACCGTAGGCGGCCTGTCGGTATTCGACGGCACCAATTTTGTAAACTACAACAAAAGCAAGGGCCTTTCCCAGAATTTTATCAATGCCCTGGGCTGCGACGATCGTCATAATATCTGGATTGCCACCAATAACGGCCTCTCCAGGTTCGACGGCAAGCAATTCAGCACCTTTTATCCTTCTAAAATACCGGAAGAGAACCTGATCCGCCAACTGGAAACCGATGCTTATAAAAACGTATGGGCATTGGGTAAGAAAGGCAAGCTGTACCGTTTTGATGGCCATACCTTCCGGCTGGAAAAGGCAATCGATTCGGTAACCACGATCACGCTGGATAAGAGCGGTAATTTATGGGCGGCTTCCTACAATGATGGTATTTTTATTTTTAAGGGTAAGGAATGGCATAAAGAAATAGCCGTGGATGCTATGCCCGGCCTGGTACTTGCCAAGCTTACTTTTGGCCGGTACAGCGGTACTTTATATTGTTATGGCTCGCATGGCCTGCTTACGGTCGAAAATGGCAAATTCAAAACACCCGAGTGGGTAAAGAGTTTTCCGGGCAAGGGCTTCCTGATCGATATGCTGGAAGACAGCAAAGGCAATATCTGGCTTTCACTTGACGGCGGCGGCGCCTGGGTGTACAACAAAGAAACCTGGACCCAGTACCGGTATCTGAACGGACTAACGGACGACAATATCAATGCTTTTTTTGAAGATGCCGAAGGCAATGTCTGGATGGGTAGCAATGGTTCTGGTATCTTCCGGTACACCGGTAGTATTTTCACTTATTACGACAGGACCAGCGGCCTGCCCGGCCCCAGCGTGATGAGCATAGCGCAGGGCCGGCAGGGGAATATCTTTCTCGCCAGCAATAGCTACGGCCTTTACCAGCTTAAAAACGGGGCGCCGGGCAAGGTGAATATGCCGGGGTATAATTCGGGTATCAATTCCCTTGTTACCGATTCCATGGGAAGATTGTGGGTGGGCACCGAGCACCTGGGTCTCTGGTATTTTGATGGCAACGTTGCCAAACGTTTCACGGCTTCCCTGGACAAGGGCCTTTTCGGCATCAATAATTTTTTCCGTGCGGGTGCTGTTATATGGATCGCTTCACCGGCGGGCCTGTTCCGGCTGGAAGGGGACAAACTGAGCCTGGAAAGCACTTTACCGACTGCCGCATATGCCCTCGGCGCCATTAACTCCGACTCCCTGCTGATCGGGACCATTAAAGGGGCTTATATCTATCGTACCGATATACACAAACTGCTACCGGAGCCTTTTGTGGCCAACTCCACTACCTTATGCTTTGAGAGCGACAGCAGGCGGATATATGTGGGGACGGATGACAAAGGTGTACTGATATGGGACAGGCAAACCGGCAAGTGGACCACGATCAACCAACGTGCGGGATTGACCTGCGATTATATCTACAGCTTGCTGCGCGACCGGAATGGGAATATCTGGGTAGGTACAGGCTGCGGTATCGATAAGATTACGTTTACCGAAAAGAGCTACCACATCCGGAGCTTCGGCAAATCCGATGGTTTGCTCGGGGTGGAAAGTAATGCCAACGCTTCTTTCGAGGACCGGGAAGGCTATCTCTGGTTTGGTACTACCAAAGGTGTTTTCCGTTATAACCCTTATGTAACCTTCGCCGCCCAGCAGGCGCCCAAAATGGTATTGCAATCGGTAAAGTTATTTTCCAAAGACCTGCCTAAGGGTAAATACAGCGATAGCGTTATTCCTTTTACCGGCTTGCCATGGAAGCCGGTATTGCCGCCCGGCCAGAATCACCTGAGCTTTACTTTTAAAGGCATTTACTTATCCAATCCAGAAAAGATACGGTACCGGTACCAGTTGGTAGGTATCGACAAAAGCTTTACAGAAACGGATCAGACAACGGTAGTGTACCCCAACCTGTCGCCAGGCGAATATCTTTTTAAAGTATGGGCATCGGATGCCGAAGGCAAATGGTACAGTAATGCGGTATCCTATCCTTTTATCATCAATGCTCCCTATTATACTACCTGGTATTTCAGACTGGGGCTGGGATTTCTGTTGATCGGCCTGTTTATGGGCGGCGTGTATTACCGCAACCACCAGAAAGAGCTGCGCAGACAATGGGAAGAACGACTGAGGGAAAAAGAACAGGCCCTGGTGCGGCAGAAGACAGCCGAGGATTTCCACGATGAGATCGGCAACAAGCTCACCCGTATCAACCTGCTGGCAACCATCGCGGAAGGCAAGCTGCAGCAACCGGCTGCCGATGTAAGGCCGATACTGCAACAGATACAACAGAACGTGACCTCTTTGTACAATGGGGCCAAGGATATTATCTGGTCGCTGCAACCGGACAGCGATTACCTGGATGAAATTGTTTTCCGTATCCGGCAAAATACTGCCGACCTGATCCAGGACACCGGCTTACAGTTTACCTACGACGAAACGCCCGGTATCGGCACCCATATCAAGCTGCCCATCGATTACAGCCGCAACCTGATCATGATCTTTAAGGAGGCGGTGAACAACACAGTCAAACATGCACAGGCCCGGAGCATCAGCCTCAGTCTGAAAGAAGGCGAAGAAGGCACTATGGTATTAACCTTACAGGACGATGGCACTGGCTTTGACCCACAGGCGACCGGGAAAGGCAATGGCCTGGCCAATATCAGCAACCGCGCCAACCGTATTGGCGCCCGGCTCGAATTTGACAGCCAACCCGGTACTGGAACTACGCTTACACTTTATCTTAAAGTCTGATCACTTGAACAGTTTAGGGTTGGCTTAAACAAACGATATCCGTTTTTAGTTTTTACCGAGTAGTATTGTGGCGCCACGCTAACTTCCTGTAGTCAACGTAGCGCCACCTTTTTCCTTTCGTCAAAGAAGCGGGAATCTACGATGAGGATTGCTTAAAAGGTAAGCTCATTGGATGCCAATACCTCGCCGGCATAGCTCGCTCTGATATTCACAGATGCATGTAATATATCGCCCGATGGCACAACCAGGTTGTAATAGATATCGCTTGTATAGCCGGCCGGAACCTGACATTCTATGCCTGTATTAAAAAGCGGCGACGTGGTTACCACCGTTGGCGCCAGGTATATAGCAGGATTGGCACCTGGCGAACCTGCCGAAAAAGATATGGTACAACCAAGCGGTAGATTTTTACAAATAATTGAAAACTGTATTTTGCCCGCTTCGTCGCCCATCTCAAAATACATTGCATTCCCGCATATCGTCAGTACATTGGCATTGACAACGTTAACTACAGTCCAGGCGATCCCGCCATGTGCCGCTACCCAGGCATTAAAATCGGAGATCGGATTTTCAGGTATGTTGTTGTCGTACCCTGGCGAAGGTACAGTTGCGATCAGGCAATACTGATCATTTGCAATGTTGTCGGGTATCCAAAGATAGGGCTGGCTGGTTACCCCAACGAAACCTGGGTCGGCTTTAAGCCCAAACGCTCCACCCGAACGACTGGGTTTCAGTTCCTTCCAGGTTTGCGGATACTGGAGCAGCGAAGCCTTTGTCCAGAACAATCGTGGTTGGTTTTCGCCGCTATCGTCAATAGGCTGTGTGGCATAATTTTTGCCGCGCAGGTAAATATAATTCGCCTGTTGTGCCTGCAGAGGCTTCTTAAATTCAATGTTGTAGCGCTCGGAAAAAGCAGTTTGCGGCGCTGCTACCGGTTCTATCCCCAGAGAAAGAATATCCGGCGACATATTTTGCAGGCCTTGCCTTGGCACCTGATTGCCCTGGCCTAAGGCAGAGCGCATGAAAATACCGTTGTAGTTCGACATAGTTTTTGGTTTGTTTCCAATATCCAAATAAAAATTGACAACCTACAAACGCGGCTAAAAATCAGGTAGTTTCACGGGGTAAGTTATACCTGCACAGCGAATGGGCGGGTATTTATCAAGCAATAGCAATCCCTACTTTTATCCTTTGAGCTTGCTGCTGTACGAAAGGATAACTACGGATTAAGCACAAAAAAAAGCCGCCTCCATAAATGAAGACGACTTTAAAGCGTGGAGGATAACGGAGTCGAACCGATGACCTCTTGCATGCCATGCAAGCGCTCTAGCCAGCTGAGCTAATCCCCCATTGATATAAGAACTACCCTTTAAGCATCGCTGTGATCAAAAAGGAGTGCAAATGTAATTGAATTCCATCTTATTTTCCAAATGTTTCGGTAATTTTATTGTACAAAACAGGGAAAATATATGTGGAAGCAGATTATGACCTATTTCTACCTCCGGAAAAGGGACCCGAACGACCCGCTGAACCCAAGTATTAAGTTCATGCACGGCATGAACAGGATTTCCCTGTTTATGTTCCTGATCGCCGTTATCGTCATGATATACCGGTTGATAAGAGGCTAAACCGCTATCAGGATTGGTACAGGATCGTGTTGAATTTAGCCGTCATTTCCCGCAACAGTGCACTATCGTTGCTGTTGTTCCCGATGCCCACCATTTTTCGGCTGAACTCTTCCAGCAAACCGATGCTCCGGTGAATATGGGTTAACGTAAAACGCTGGGATGCCTTGCGGTGGTGGCTCCAGATACCCATCTTCCGGTCGTTCTGAAAATCGGGCTTCCCGTAATAGCAGAGATACACCTTGTTGAGATAACCATAAAAAGTCCCGATCACCAGGGCCATGGGCGCCGATTTGGGGTTGGCGGTAAAGTAACTGATCATTCTCGCCAGCTTATTGCTGTCGCCCCTGAAAAGCACATCGGGCAGGTCAAATACGTTGTACTCGCGGCTTACCCCTACATACTTCTCTATATGCTGGACCGTCAGTTCCTTTAACCCCGTTTCGTTAATGCTTATCTTCTCCAGCTCGTTGGCAATCTTCTGCAGGTCGTTGCCCAGGTACACGGCCAGCATCTCGGCTTCCTGCGGCCCTATGGTCATTCCCTGTGTTTGACCAAAAGAAACGACCCAGTTGGGCACTTCATCTTCCTTCAACTTTTCGGAGGTAAAGTAAAGCCCTTTTTTGGGGATCAGCTTGATGAGCTTGCTACGGCCATCTACCTTTTTGAAACGGTGCTCTATTACCAGGATCGTGGTAGGAGAGGGGTTTTCGATATAGCCCGCCAGCTCATTCAGGTCCTTCATCTGCGAAGCCTCTTTCAGGATCACCACCATACGTTCGGCAAACATCGGGAAACGGCGTGCTGCATTCACCACGTCCTTCCATTCCGATTCTTTACCATAAAGCGTGATCAGGTTAAAGTCCCGCTCTTCGGGTGTCAGCACTTTTTCTTCAAAGTGGTGTAACAGCTTATCGATATAGTAAGGCTCTTCTCCATCCAGCAAATAAACAGGTGCGTACTGCCCCTTCTGTACCTGCTGTAGTACCTGGTTAAATTCGTTCATCTCTTGCTAAAATTATACATACAAAGCCTCCGGTAATGCTTCTTTCCAGCCTTTGAGCTTCATGTAAACCAATCCCGTGGTATACACATCTCTAAGGCAGTAACGGGCTATACCTTCCAGGTCATTATGATCCCAATAGGCTGCTGCTACCCCACTTCCCTCCATATCTCCTTTTGAGGAAGGCACACCCAACACCTGGGCCAGCAGGTCGAGGGAGATATAGCTTTTATAATCGCCGAAACGCCAGAGCTCCAGGGTATCCTGGTGGTTTACCTGCCAGGGTTTCAAACCGCCCAGGTCAAGGCATTCGGGCAGGCTTATACCATGGATCAGCATGCGACGGCAAATGTAAGGAATATCAAACTCCTTGATGTTATGACCGCAAAAGATCACTTCCTTGTTTTGCTCCCTGAAATGTTCGATCGTATCGCAAAATGCCAGGAGCAATTCCCGTTCGTCATCATTCCGGAGCGATTTGAGCCTTATCGTATCTACCCTGTTCTGTTGCGTCATATACCCCATACCGATGCAAACGATCTTACCGAACTCGGCATAGATGCCTGCCCGTTCTTTAAAAACAGTGCCCGGATCTGCTTTTTCCGCTTCGGTCAACTGCAGGAAATTCATTTTATGAAGCCAATGGGCTTTCAGATTTTCCGGCAGTGTATTCCAGTCGTAGGAAAGCGGTACTGTTTCAATATCAATAATTAATGTTTTGTGAAAATATACTCTTTCAGCTTTCTTATGCGTGATCATAAGCCTATATTTGTTACGAATTTAACTAGTCTGTGCTACAAATATGTACGCCGGAACAAGAAAAATGTAGAAATCAAAAAAACCATTTAGCATAATGGAAGATGCTTCAAGCACCCCCAATCCGGAACCTTCGCGTCAAAAACGCAGTAATACCTGGATATATGCTGTGATTATAGCTTTGTTATTGGGGACTAATGTTTATCTTTTTCTTCAGAGAAACAAGAGCCAGCAAAAGCAACTGGAAACAAAACAGCTTTTGCAACAGGCAGACACTTCGCTGGCTGCACTGCAGGGGGAATATAATGCCTCTTTAGCCCGGCTCGACGATCTTACGGGCAAAAACGCCCAGTTGGATAAGCAACTCAAGGAAAGGGACTCGGAGCTCGCAAAAACCAAGGCCAGGATACAGGAAATTCTTTCCAAAAATAAAGCAACCGAAAAAGAAGTAGCAGAAGCGCGCAGCCTGATCCAGAAACTCAATTCCAGGATCTCGAATTATGAAACGCAGATATCCCAACTGAAGAAAGAAAATACGACGCTTGCGTCGCAAAGGGATTCCGTAACCGTAACCAATACGGATCTGCAGCAAAAAGTAAACTTGGCCAAGGTACTGCATGCATCCAATATACGCCTCAAAGGGATCAAGCTGACCCATGGCGGCCGCAAGGAAAAAGAGACTGAGAAAGCCAGGCGCGTGGACCTGCTTCGCATCACTTTCGACATCGACGAAAACCGGATTGCAGAAAGCGGCAACAAGGAGTTGGCTATCTGTATCACCAACCCGGAAGGCGAGTTATTGAGCAATGCAGCATTGGGTTCCGGTAGCTTTAAAACAGCCGATGGGCAATCGCGCTATTATTCCGTATCTAAAACAGTGCACCTGCAAACGGAACAACCGGTCAAAGATGTGAATGTAGACTGGCAGCAAAGCAGCGAATATGCCAAGGGTGCTTACAGCGTTGAGATTTACCATCAGGGTTATCTTATCGGCAAAGGCTCGGTCAACCTCAGGTAATAACGGGTACCTTTCTTTTATCCTTATCAAAAGGGATCTCCATCCAGAACAACGTAAAGAAAAGATAGACAAAGATGGCGTACTGGGTTTCCAGCATGGGTTCTATCATCATACCCAGCAGCATCACCAGGAAAGTAGATACGGTGAAGATATTCCTTCTCCGGTCAAACATAGGCGCTACCAGCATCGCAATAAGAATAAAGGAAAGAGGAACACCCACAGCCAACGCAGTACACATAAATTGGTTATGCGGGAGCAAGCGTGCCCCGATGGGTATAGCAGGATAGTCTCTTTCATATACGGCGTCCATCCCGTTCTTTATATCTCCGGCACCCAACCCGGTTAGCGGCTTTTGGGCAATAATCTCGCCGGCTATTTTATAGGATAGCAGCCTGGGCACAAAAGAAGAGGTTGCTTTAAAGCTTGCCGTATCCTGCTTTTCCCATACTTTTTGTTCATAAATAGCATTAGTAAATTGTTTTTTTAAGGAAGGCACGATGAATATCCCCGAAACCCCGATAGCAATCATCCCGAGCAATCCCGTTATACCGATCCATATCTTTTTGCCTTTAAGCAAAGAAAGGGTAAATACAACCAGCAACATGTAAAAGCACAGCAAACCGGCCTTTGCGGCCTGTACATGAATATAAATAATGGCCAGGATAGCCCATAGCGACAGCAGTACCAATTCCCGTTTCCGTGAAGCATAACGTTCCTTCATTAAAAAGAACCAGAGTACAAATTGTATCCCGAATACCAGAACGATCGTAAAACGTATATAGTCTCCCTCCATAGGCGAAGGAAGGTGTACATTGCTGCTGAGGTAGTGCGGATCCGATAATAGAGGAAAAAAGCTGTATAACATCCCGCCAAGCAATACCAATAATATCCCTTCCGTAGTAAATTTCCGGAAACGGGTGTCTCCGAAAGGGACATTGATCAGGCAAAAAGGCAGGAAAACGAACGGGAGCTTGATTTTGATAAAGGCAACCCAGTTAATCGTATCGGCACTCCAAAGACCCGAGATAACATAAGTAAGAAAAAAGAGAATGCAGCATACGGCAAACCGGCTTTCCTTAAAGGTCTTCCAGGAATCTTTGATCTTATCGGGATGCAGGGTATTGAGCAGCAACACGATCATTGACATCGATAAAATGGCACGCGAAAAGAGCATCCCCGCAATCATAGCAACACAGCTTACCGACACGATCCATTCCTGCAATCGTGGGGTCCAGTAAGCTGTTATTCCTTTTCGGTGATCAGGCATCATTATTTATGGGCTTAACGTAACAGCACTGCGCTTCTTCAGCGCATTAATCCAAAACAAAAGAAAAAATAAATAAGTAAATACGCCAAACTGTAATTCCAGCATTGCCTCCACGGTCATACTGATCAGCATGATGATACCCGTCGCAACCAGGTAGACTCTTTTTTCAACCCGGATAAAAAAGGGGCATATAGCAAGTGCTGCCAGGAACAGGGAAAGCGGTATACCTACGCTCAAAGCCGTGAACATGAATTGGTTTATGGGACCATATTGCTGATCCTGACTTACTTCGGGGTAATCCCGGCTATAGCCCGCCTTCATTTCATCCATCAGATCTCCCGCGCCTACACCCGCAAAAGGGTGCTGTGCAATAGCCTTTCTGCCCAGTTCATAAGTGATCATTCTGCCCGCATCACTTAAAGTATAATCGTACCTTTTGTCGCTCCTCGATTTATCAATTTCGAAAATTACATAATCTATCTTGGTTTTAAAGGTAGGGATCACATAATAAGCGATTACAGGCAAGGAAGCAACTCCCAGGGACAATAGCAGGGCTTTCCTTTTGTTTTCCCGGTATATTTTGGAAAGAATATACACAATAGCCACAAGATAAAGACATAAAATACCTGTTTTGGCCGCCAGTATATGGATATAAGCAATAAACAATACGATACTGCAGAGCATAAATATTTTCAATGCCCGGGACAGCGGGATAGTGTGACGTTCCCATAAAAGATAACAGAACATGAGCACAGAAATAACCAGCGACAAGCTGAACCGGATATGATCGTCGTAACGGGTAGTAGGTAGTGGCCTCGAGATGTGATAACCCTGAAGATAGTACTCCGTATGCAGCCCGAACTGGATGAGGCTATAACCAATTACAGCAATTTGCATTACAGCCGCTCCTATAATAATAACACGCTGGTTCTGCTCCCGCTGCAAAGGAGCAGAAAGAAAAGCAAAAGGCAGGATGGCAAATGGAAGCTTATTGATGGTGCTGGCGATCCAGAAATCTTTATTATCGCTCCATAGTCCCGAAACCAGGTAAGTACAGAAGAAGGCAAAACTCAGCAAAGCGAATGGATCATTTCTCCATTCCCTCAGATTTTTCCTGACGACCGAAGGATGTAATGCGTTGATAAACATGGCCAGCATTGTCATCGATAATAAGGCCCTGGAAAAAAATAACCCGGCTACCATACACAAACAACAAGCGATAGCAATCTTGTCCTGTACACTTTGGTTCCAATAAGTAAATCGTCTGTAGGACTGCTTCATCCAGTAATAACGCAATAATCGGAGGCAAAGTACGTTAAAATCCCGCTAGGATGCAAGCCCCAGGAACGGGTAATTGCCTTTCACAAGGCACAAATGGTCCTACTACGCTCTTCTTGGATAATAATGAGGGAATAACCTTATTTTTGACGTCTTAAATAAGAATATCTGTTTTCTTTTTCTGTGAACAACTTCCGTATTGTGACCTCAATGGCCTGGCTGGCCTTGGTATTATTGTTGTCGGGCTGCGCCAATATTGTTCCGCCCGAAGGTGGCAAGAAAGACGAGACCGCTCCTCTGCTCCTTTCTCTTACACCTGCCGATTCTTCGCTTAACATCAGGCCGTCCAAAATAGTACTTCACTTTAACGAGTATATTGAAGTGCGGGATCTGGAAAAGAATCTTTCGCTCTCTCCCCTGCTTTCCATACCGCCTACGGTTATGTCTTATGGCAAAAGGGTCGAGATTAAGATACGGGACACACAATTGCTTGCCAATACCACTTATAGCATAGGATTAGGCAATGCCCTGGTGGATAATCACGAAGGCAACCCTTACAAAAATTTCGTTTATCTTTTCAGCACGGGATCCTACTTCGATTCCCTGCAATTGCAAGGCAACGTGATCGATGCGGCTACGGGTATGCCCGATACGGCCGCGCTTATGGTCCTATATCCTGCCGGGGAAAACGATACTGCTATCCTGAGAAAAAAACCACAATATGCCGTAAAGGCAGATGTATCGGGGCACTTTACCTTTAAGTTCCTGCCCGGCAAAGCCTTCAGAATATACGCCCTGCAGGACGCCAACAACAATTATATGTACGACCTGGGCGAAGAGAAGATCGGGTTTCTTAACCAAACGGTAATGCCAACTGTCGGCGCCGACTCCTTGTATGATTTTTACATGTTTAAAGAGACCATCGATTCGACCGCACTATTGGCTCAAACCCACGACACGACATCAGCAAAGGACAAGGACAACAAACCAACGCTGGGCGGAATCCGTAAAAGCAATACCGACAAAAGCAAAACTGCTTACCATGTGAATGTCGATACCAGCAACCGTGCAGAGCGTTCCTTTGAGCTGACCCAGCAGCTTACGATTGACCTGTTCACAGAGCTCAAGAGCCTCGACACGGCTAAAGTGTACCTGAGTTACGAGAACAACGGTATCGAAGTAGAAGCGATACAAAAGCTACATGTCGATTCTGCAAAGATGAAGATCAGTACCCAATGGCAACCCGATAAATTGTACACACTGCGGCTGGTTAAAGGCTGGGCCAGGGATACTTCGGGTAGCGAGCTGTTACCAGGGAAGTACTTCTTCCGGACCAAAAGGCAAGAGGATTATGGTACTTTGAAAATACACGTCAACAAGAATTATTACGGCGACAGCTTTGTCCTGTTCGTGTACAAGGGCGCCGATTCCATCTACCAGAAACCGATTACCGATTCTACCATCACCCTCAGTCTCCTGCAACCCGGCGATTACAACATGCGGATCATTGCCGATGGTAATAAAAACGGGAAATGGGATGCAGGCAACCTGCTCAAAGGCAAGCAACCGGAAAGGGTATATCCTTATACCACTGTTACCATTGTTAAAGCCGGCTGGGAAAATGAAGTTGATTTTAACCCGCAGGAAAATAATAAAAAAGGACTGCGGGGCAAAGCCGATAAGCCTAAAATAGGCGATCGCGGCGGCAGTCCCGACACCCGGAACGAAACCCAAGAAAAAGAGTAGCCGTGGCTACTCTTTTTCTTAATATGCTTAGTAAGGCAGATCAGCTTAAATAGCGCGCCACAATGGGCACCCTCCTCCCGATACCAAAGGCCTTTGGAGACACCCGTATGATGGGACAAAACTGGTTACGCTTATATTCGTTGCGGTTTACCATTTGCAGGATACGGGTTACCAGGCTTTCGTCATAGCCCTGGGCTATGATCTCCTGGGGCCCCTGGCGGCGTTCGATATATTGATATAGCACGGCATCCAGCACCTGGTAGTCGGGCAGACTGTCGCTGTCCTTTTGCCCGGGACGCAATTCGGCCGATGGTGCTTTATTGATAATATGGACCGGGATCACCTCCTGCTCTTTGTTGATATAACGGGCCAGTGCATAGACCTGCATTTTGTAAAGATCACCCAGTACCCCCAGGCCACCCGCCATATCGCCATAAAGTGTACCATAGCCTGTGGCCAGTTCGCTTTTATTGGATGTGTTCAGCAGGATGTAGCCAAACTTATTGCTTAAGGCCATAGCCAGCAAGCCCCTTATCCGCGACTGGATATTCTCTTCGGCCACATTAAAAGGGAGGGTTTTAAATATCGGTTTCAGGCTTTCTTCTATCTGCCCGAAAATAGGTGCTATGGGTAATATATCGTAAGGGTTATTCAGGTTTTGCGACAATTGCTCCGCATCGCTTACAGAGTGACCTGTAGAAAACTGCGAAGGCAGCAGCAGGGCATGGACATTTTCCGGCCCCAACGCACGACAAGCCAATGCCAGGGTCACGGCGCTGTCGATCCCGCCAGAAGAAGCAACTATAGCCTGGCGGAATCCCATCTTTTCAAAGTATTGCCTGATACCCATCACCAAAGCATCGTGGATACGGCCTATATTTAGTTCGGGAAGATAGGTTTCGGGATTCAGCTCTGCTTCGGGCAATGCCTCCGCGGCACAGGTTATGCCTTCTTCGAAGGAACCGGCACCATTCCAATGCACAGCCAGAAGCTCTTCTTTGAAAAACGACATTTCCCGTACCAGGTTACCTGAAGCGTCCATGACCAGCGAACCTCCGTCAAATACGATTTCGGTTTGCGACCCTACAGTATTACAATAAATAACCGGTACCCGGTAACGTTGCACGTTCTTCTTCACTATAGCAAGACGATCTTCCGCATGAGTATAGTCAAAAGGTGACGCGCTCAGGTTGATCATGATATCCGGCTGTTGCGAGGCCAGCATATCCATTGGCTGCAGGCGGTACATCGGGTTATCCCCTACGTCCCATATATCTTCGCAGATCGTCACGGCAAGATTTTTTCCTTTAAAGGGTATTACCTTCCAGTCAAAAGCAGGCTCAAAATAGCGGTATTCATCAAAGATGTCGTAATTGGGCAGCAGAGTCTTATGTACTACTTGCTTTATTTCTTTTTCATACAGAAAATAAGCGCTGTTGAACAGGTCTTTACCTTCCAGGCTTTCGTTCCGGGAAGGTGCCCCTACCAATACGCCTATCGTATCGGCCTCCGCAGCTATCCGTTGTACCGCAGCTATGCTGCTTTCAATAAAATCGTCAAACTCAAGGAAATCGCGTGGGGGGTAGCCACAAACAGCCAGCTCACTAAAAACGATCAATTCGCCGCCCTGCTTTTTAGCTTCACGTATGGCATCAATAATTTTATCGGTATTCGCGTCAAAATCACCTATGTGGTAATTCTGTTGCGCCAGGAATATTTTCATAACAGAAATACAGATTATCCTGCGGGAGCAGGCCACTGCAAAGCTAAAGGGAAATTACTGTTTCACAAATTTGGCCATAGCAACAGCTCCTTTGGCAGTATAAAGCCTTGCAAAATACACACCGGCACTTAAGCCACTGATATCGATCCCGGAAGATGAGAGTCCGGTTGCTGTCTGCACCGGCCTGCCATAAAGATCGATGATCTGCACATTGGTAAATACCGCAGCCGATTGGATGTGCAGCCGCTCTTTTGCAGGATTAGGATAAGTACGGACACTGATCCCGGCCATACCTTTATCGGTTATACTGCTGGTATTGCTGTATTGCTTGTTGAAGAATTTCCAGATCTCGGTAGCATAGTCGATCTCCCCGCCGGTGTTGGCATTCTGGTACCAGAAATGGGTGCCGCCATTTACCTTGAACAGTTCTACCCTGGAAACATTGCCGGCATCGAAGTAGGAAAAGTGCTCCACGTAAAGACTGTCGCCATTCGTATTGGGCCAGGTATCGTGCTGCGGCACTGCCCCGCATCCATCGATCGTTACCCATTTGGCTACCAGGTCGTCTACACTTAATCCTACAGGAAAGGCATTACCACCAAAAAGCAGCTCACCGTTCCAGCTTACGACTTCATCATTAGTCCCGTGAAAATGAGCCATAGGCATCAATTTCCCGGGATTACAAGGTGGCAGTGCCAAGGCATAAGTACCCATAACAGAAGCTATGGCAGCAAAACGGTCAGCAGTTTCGCAGGCCAGGCGCTGGGTCATGAAGCCGCCCATCGATGCCCCGCAGGCATATACACGGGCAAGGTTTATGCTGTAATCGGCAATAGTAGAGTCCATCATCGCTTTTATGAAGCCTACATCATCCACGTCACCATTAACGGCAATAAGGCCCAGACCTGGTATATTAATCTTAATACCGCTGTTCCAGGCAGCTTGTATCAATCCTATAGGACTGTTGTAATCCAGGGCCTGCGGCGACAGGATAATAATGTTGGCCGTATCGGCGATGGAGGTTATACCTACATTGGCAGCATCGTTCATGGAGCCGCCCAAGCCATGCAGCACCACGATCAGGGTCGCCGGATGCGATGGCTTGTAGCTTGCGGGCAAGTAAGTCCGGAAACTCCTGACCTTGCCGTCGTAAGTGAAAGAAGAATTGGTCCAGGCAGCGAAAGCCGTGTTCAGGCTACAAAGCAAACACAGCAAGGGAAGTAAAATACGTTTCATAGATGGCAGGAATTGAAATGCAATTTAGCCATTATTTATCATCGGATCATACAGTAGTTGCCAGTTTTCCAGCAACCGGGCCCCATACTCGGTAAGGATCGATTCGGGATGAAACTGGATACCGGTTACCGGGAATACCGGGTGGCGGAAGGCCATCAGTTCCATTTCTGCCGTAAAGGCTAAAGGCTGCAGCGCTGTATGTTCCCAGTCTTTGAGCAATAAAGAATGGTAACGCATGGCATTAAACCCGGATGGAATACCCTTAAAAAGGCTGTCCTCGTGGTGAAAGACAGCCGATGTCATGCCATGTACCGGAACCCTTGCTTTGGTCAATGCAGCGCCAAAGAACATGCCCAATGCCTGGTGCCCGAGGCATACGCCGAGTATAGGAACTTCCTGGTAAAAACGGGCAATTACCTCGTTCGTGATACCAGCTTCAGCCGGTGTTTGCGGTCCCGGGGAAATAATGATCCTGCCCGGCCGCAGCGCCGCCAATGTATCAACGTCGATCTCGTCGTTACGAAAAACGCGGACATCGAGATGCAATTGCAGCAGGTAATGGTGCAGGATATGCGTAAAGGAATCGTAATTATCGATCAGTGCCCACATGTGGGGGAATGCTTTGGTTAACCCTGTCGAAAAAGACGGACAGGTCATCAAAAATATGTTTGGCAAAGGGCAGGAAGGCGCCGATCAATGAAAATACCTTGGGTGCGATAGGCTCAATAACCCCATAGGTCAGCGAGTCCGCCTTCGTTTCCGGACGGATAAGTCCCATCTGGTTACAAAGCCATAATACAGAACTGAAAACAAAACTAATGAGGAAGGCATACAACAGTGCACCGGTAAGCCTGTTGACCCAGCCCAGGGCCACAGCCTCAAAAGATTTCTGGAGGAGTTTTGCCCCCATCCGTACCAGTAAAACAATAACCGTAAACACAAGAACGTAGGCGAGCAAAGGCGCCCAGCGGCCTCCTTTACTGCCGCCATCGAAAAGCAGCACTGATACTGTACCCGATAACTTCAAGGCGCCCAATACACCCAGTAATATGGCCAACACGGAGAAGAGGGCTACAACAATACCCCTGCTGTAGCCTCTTATCAGGAATAAGATCAGAAAGACCAGGAAAATGGCGTCAAGGATCATAAGTTTAGCCAGTACCGGCTTTAAGAAGCCAGCAGTTTTTTCACAGCTTCCGAGATCAGTTTTCCCTCAGCCTGACCGGCCAATTGCTTGGAAGCCGCGCCCATTACTTTACCCATATCGGCAGGAGACGAGGCCCCGGTAGCCGCTATAATGTCTTTTATTTTCGCATGTAATTCCTCCTCGGACAATTGCTGCGGCAGGAATTTTTCAATAACAGCAATCTCTTCCTCCTCCTTTACAGCAAGGTCTTCTCGGTTTTGCGCCCTGAATATTTCCAGGGAATCTTTACGCTGCTTTGCCAGTTTTTGCAACAGTTTTAATTCATCCGCTTCCGTCAGCTCCCCCTTTGCACCAGCAGCGGTCTTCTCTACCAGAATAGCAGCTTTTATCGCCCTCAATGTACGCAGGGCTGCTTCATTCTTATCCCGCATAGCTTGCTTCAACTGGTCCATCACTTTGTTTTCCAATGCCATTATTATTCAATTTTAGGTGTCAAAGATAAAAAAAACCGCCTGATTGATTCAGGCGGTTTTGATACTATATCTACAAAATCCTATGGATTCTGTGGAATATTCTTGTTCACGTTTATTTCAGATGAAGTAATCCTCCACAGGAATTGCGTGTTAAATGGAGTAAGCGACATGAATTCTGGAGTAGCGATACCGCTGCTTGCTCCGGTAGAAGTCCTGTCCAAACCTACTAAGTTTCTGTTTAACGGTGATGCGAAAGAACGCATCAGGTCTCCAAAACGGAAGCCTTCGCCCCAAAGTTCAATACGGCGTTGTTTCCATATTTCTTTTACCAGGTTGGCCGCAGTAGTAGGCGCTGTAAAGTTAGGATTACGGGTTTTAGCATACTCAGTCAGTACGGTCGCACTTTGTGTAGCCTGCCCGCCCTGAGCCAAGGCTTCAGCTTCGATCAAAGCCATTTCGGAAGCCCTCATCAAAGGATAGTCGCCGGCAAAGCTTGAAGGATCTTTAGCGCGGAATTTACGCTGAGAGTTAGGAGCATAAGGCAGGTTTTTACCAGTCAGCTCTTCGCGGGTCCACCACCATTTTCTTCTAAGATCTGAAGTATCAATAGCCAGTTCTCCGCTAGTTGCCATAAACTTAGAGTTCATTTTCTTCTGGCAACCCAGGGCAGCGTAACCACCCATATCATAATCCACATGGCTCAGGAAAGAGGCATAGATACCATTTTGCTCGGTATTGATGATAGAGCCCCAAATCCATTCCTGGTTACGGACATCTGTAAATCCATCATAAAGCATCGTTCCAGTCATGTAAGGATAACCCTGACGGGCGTTGTGAGCCATTGTAGCCGCTGTAGTCCAATCCTGCATCACCAATGCAACACGGGCATACACACCTTCAGCAACCGATACGTTCAATTCAGACTTGTCGGTACGAGTTTTTGTAGAGCCGTTGAACAAAGTGATCGATGATTTAAGATCGCTTATAATTTGCTTGTACACGTCTTCTACCGTAGCCCTTGGATTAGGAGTCTGAGTAGGAGCAGTATAGATAGGTACACAAGGAGCACCAGTATAAGGACCAGTATAGTTGATCGGAGCAGGAATAGGCTGACCAGCCATATCTGTAGTACCTTTATAGGTGTGCATATAGCAAATGCTCAGGTTGTAATAAGCATAGGCTCGGTAAAACAGTGCAGAGGCTTTTACATAATCCTTACGGTTCTGGTCGGCTTCCAAAGCATCGATCCTGGACAGGATCTGGTTGGCGTTGTTGATAATCCTGTAGTGGAATGTCCAGTTGTAATCACCCAGGTTAGTTCCGTTACGGGAATCATTGTAGCGGTACGGAGTAATAAACCAGCCCGCGCCAAAACCTGAAGGGATGAAGTCCTCTCCCATTAAATCATAAGTCATAGCCAGGGAAGGATAACCAAACTGATCGTGGTCCACTACTTCATACATCATTCTATTAATACCTTGTACCGCTGCTTCAAAACCATCTATGGTCTTAAAAACTTCACTGGTCGCGGCCTGGTCTGTTGGGTTCCTGTCCAGGAAGCTTTTCTTACAACCGGTAAAACCGACAGCCGCCACACCAAGACCCAAAACTGCTATTTTAAAAATATTTTTCATAATAACTACTATTATATTATTTCTTTTATTTAAGTGATTATAAACCCAGATTTACACCAAACATAATTGTACGGTAAGGATAGTAAGAGAAGTTGGAAGCACCAACCAGATTCTGGTTCAGATCCACTCCTTTACGTCCGGCGAAATACAAAACGTTATCGGCAGCCACATAGACACGGATGCTTTGGAAACCAATATCCTTCATCATTTTGGCAGGCAAGGTATAACCCAGGTTAACATTTTTAAGGTTAGCAAAGCTATTGCTGATCAGGAAACGGTCAGAAGTAGCATTAGCATATTGGTCGTTGTAGCTGACACGGGGAACATCCGTAACATCTCCAGGTTGTTTCCAGGCATTCAACATATCTACGTGCCAGGCTTGTCCCAGGGAAGCAGAACCGGTTGCCATCAGATTCTGATAAGTTGCATCGTAGAATTTACCACCGATACCGAAAGTTACCATGAAAGACAGGTCAAAGTTTTTGTAGGTAAAAGTATTGGTTATAGAACCTTCAAGATCCCTGAACGGAGAACCGGCATAAATCCTGTCTGCAGTAGTCAGGCTACCATAGTCTTTAGTGGTGCTACCGTCAGCTTTGTAGTACAACGCCTGTCCATCTGAAGCATCAACACCTGCATACCTTGGAACGAAGAAGGCATTAAGTGGTTGTCCATCAGCCAATTGGTTGAACCCGCTTACCAGACTGTCAGCACCTTCTACTTTGGTTACTTTATTTTTCAGGTGGGTCAGGTTAATCCTGGTGTTCCAGGTAAACTTGCTGTTTCTAACAACATCAGCATTGATCGCAATTTCTACACCTTTGTTGATCATAGTACCTACGTTCACCGGAATGCTCGCTACACCGGTAGAGGTAGCCAATGGCCTTGGGAACAACATGTCTTTTGAACCGTTGCGGAAGTAATCGAAGCTAACGTTCAAACGGTTGTTCAGCATAGAAACGTCAAAACCGATGTTTGCCATAAGACGTCCTTCCCACTTCAGGTTTTCATTACCCCAGGTAAGGAAAGTATAACCAGGGTGTGTATTGTTCTGGTTGAAGTCGTAACGGGGCTGCCATACATAGTAACCGCCGCCAAGATCCTGCTGACCAGTTACACCGTAGCTACCACGGATTTTCAACTGGTTGATTACACTACGGGTCGATTTCATGAATTCCTCTTCAGAGATGATCCAGCCGGCACCTACGGAACCGAAAGTACCCCAGCGGGATTTAGGAGAGAAACGGGATGTACCATCACGACGTACGTTGGCATTCACATAATATTTGTTCTTAAAGTCGTAGCTAATGATACCCAGGTAACTTTCCAGAGTCTGGTAATCCAGGGAAGAAGAAGAACCTGTACCCACAGCAGCGGCAGCACCTTCTTTGAAGTTAGGAGCAGGTACACCGGTACGGGTGAAGTTAGAATTCTCACTACGCAACAGGTAAGCTTCGTGTACCAAAGTCACATCCAGGTGGTGTTTTTCCCTGTCGGCAAACAAACCGAAAGTAGGCTTCCAGTTCAGCATCTGGTTAAACGTATAAGTGTACTGAGTAGTAGAGCTCCTGTTTACACGACCTTGTACATTAGCTGCATCACCATAAACGGGGTTCTGGAAATTATCCTGAACACCACTGTAATAGTTCAACACAAAATTGGTAGTGAAAGTGAAATCTTTCAGGAATTTAGCTTCGAGGAACGCTTTACCAAAACCATTCAGGGCACGGGTATTCCTGTCGTCCTGGAACAAGGCAGCAATCACGTTCGTGTTAGAAGCAAAAGGCCTTTCCTGTACCATACCGGCAGGGTTGTTGAGATCCGTATTAGCACCAAAGTCATAAATAGGTGTTACTCCGTCTGCCTCATACATGCGGTTACCATTGGCATCGTACCTGTAAACAGGATAGATAGAACCCATCATACGGGTAGCGAAGAAAGGATTGGTAAAGGCAGTATTAGTACCCAGGAAGAACCTTTGCTGATCCAGAGCACCGGACAAGCTGACACCGGATTTCAACCATTTAGTGATGGTGGAATTCACAGTCAAACGGGTAGTAAAACGATCGTAGTTAGAATTCTTAACAATACCCTGATCTTTGGTATAACCTACAGAGAAGAAATAATCGCTTGTTTTATCTCCGTTGGAAACGCTCAGATTGTAATTCTGACGGATACCGGTACGTTGCAGTTCTTTCTGCCAGTCTTCGGTATACGGGAAAGATGCATTAGGGTTTACTTTGCCTGTTTCTGCATTGATCAGGTCTTTATTGGCTACGTTGGAAGAGTTATAACCACCCAGCAAACGGATCAGGCCCTCTGATGTGGGGTTACCCGGAGTACTGTTTTTATAACCTTGCCAGGCCAGTTCATAATAATCTTTAGGTCCTACCCTTTCATATTCTGGCAGGAAGCGGTTCAGGATACCGGTAGAACCTTCAACAGAGATCCTTGGTTTACCTGTATTCTGTCCTCTTTTGGTTACGATCACGATTACACCATTAGCACCGCGGGAACCGTAAAGGGCTGTTGCAGTCGCATCTTTCAGGAAGGTCATGCTTTCCACATCGTTAGGGTTGATGGAAACCAAAGTACCGCTGTAAGGCGCACCATCCAGTACAATAAGAGGGGAGTTGTTGGCGGCAACGGAACCGATACCCCTCATCAGGATGTCGGGCGTAGCGCCGGGCTGACCACCACCACTACTTACTAATACACCTGGAGCAGCACCGTCGATCGCTTTCACGATATCGGTTACCGGCCTTCTGGCAATATCCTTTGCAGTAACTGTAGTCAATGCACCGGTGTATGACCTTTTGTCCATTTTCTTACCGTAAATATTGATATCGTCAATAGTCTGGCCATCCTGAGATTCCATTGTGGCTGTCTTTACAGTACCATCCGCAGCAATTTCCACTTCCTGATCCTGAACGCCCATGCTTTTGATAACCAGTGTCTTTTGCTTAGCATCCACTTCTATAGTATAGTTACCTTCCATGTCGGTAGTTGTGCCGGAGGTTGTTCCTTTAATAATAACACTTGCTCCCGGCATAGGCTCACCATTTTCATCCAGCACCCGGCCTTTAACAACACGGGTCTGTGCCATTGCGGTCTGCATTCCAATTGTAACTAACAATGTAAGCAGTAGTAATCTTTTTTTCATACTTGTTTAATGATGTTTTAAGACTATCTTTTAAAATTTCGATTTTTCAAAAAATAAAGCGCTAAATTATGAATTAAAAATTAAACATTCCTTAACGCTTTATTTTTTTTTATTCCACGTGACAATGATCCAATCTAAAATTATTTCGCAATAATAATCTTCTTGCTGATGGTAGTTTTACCGGAATTGATGTTCAGCATATAGATACCATTGGGTAAACTGCTCAGGTCCATTTGATAAGTACCGCTCATCGCATTGGACACATCATAAGCTGTTTGTTTTTTACCCAAAACATCGAATACAGTAACTGTAAAGCTTGTAGGGGAAGCAAAGTTTACTCTTGTATTCACGATACCTGTAGAAGGATTGGGGTAGAAGTCGATTGAACTGTTCAGTTGTGCTACTTCGTTTACGCCTACCTGGTTGTAGTCGGAACAATCCGATTTGGTAGCAGGTAATTTCAGCCTTCCGGAATTGATGGGATCCAACCAGTCTTTCAGACGGCTTTGCGCACCGGCATAAGCGGGGAAGTTAGTCTGGTCAAACGCATTTTCCCAGGCATAGGACAGTTTGCAATATAATGCACTGTAGCCCATAGGAGCACAAGCACCGGTAGAAGCAGGGCCACCGGAAAGGTCACCTACCAGCAATCCATCAATATCAAACAAACCGCTGCCGGAAGAACCACCTTCAGTACCACCTACCACAGCTTGTACGCTCCAGTGTGTATTAGGAACAGAGTTCTGGTTAAAGGTACCCGACGGGTCAACACCAAGGGAAACACTCAGCTTTTTACGGTCGCCGCCGGGGTGGTGGAAACCAATAAATTTGTTGTAGTAGTCAGGATTATCAAAGATATTAGCATCACGGTTCCAGCCGGCATAATAAATATTGCCAGATACAGGAGGAGCTCCCAGTAATTCCAGCAACAGGAAGTCGGCTACGTAAGCGTTACCCGAATTAGGGATAGAAGGCAGGTTGGAACGGGCACGGAAGTTAGCACCGGTCCTGGTTTGTGTAGTAGCCAGTGTACCACCTGCACAGGTAGTATATTGGTAGTTGAAAGTGAATACCCAGTTGATGAAGTCGGCATCGGTCCTTCCGTTGTTGTCGCTGCAATGCGATGCTGTAAGCAGGTAAGGTTTACAAGCTCCGCCCGTAGCATTGCCTGTGCTGTTGATCATCGTACCGGAACATACTGCTCCTCCCATATTGATCTGAACCGTAGCGGCCTTGGCTTTGCCAAAAGGAACGCCATCGCCATCGGGACAGTTGGCATTGATGTGGCAAGGCGATTGCGCGTCGGTAGGCTTTAGCTGTGTATCGCCCGAACCGGAGGCATCTGCATACAGTTCTGTAACCAGCCCTGCACCGCGGTAGTAAGGGTAAACCTTGTTGATATGGAATTTAATATCGGAAACAGCAACACCTGCAGCAATATCCATTTCCAGGAAAACCGTTTCACCCTGTACTTCCTGGTGGGCAAACATGTCTTCTTTGTTGTTATTGATCGTAGAGTAAGCTCCTAAAAGCTGCCTGCCGTTTTCATTTTTTACATAAAAATGCACACCTTCGGGCAAACGGAATTTATCGTAGTTAAAGCCCATCGCCAAGGCACCGGGTACATTAACCTTCATGCGCCAGATGCGGGAGCCATTGTCCAAGTAAGACCAGGTACCCGAGTTCATACTGATGTCGGAAGACAGTGTTGGTGCAACCCTGTAAGGTTTGGCAACGCCTGCTTTGGCATCCGCATCATCTTCTTTCAGATATTGCGCATAGTCAGGCTTTGCAAAAGTTGCCGTTGATACAGCCTGCTGCCTGATCCCTTCGTTTTTCAGACTCATGGTCCAGGGCAAGCCTCCCTCGCTTATTTGTGCATGCACCGCCCCCCCCATCGAACAAGCAAGAAAAACGGCTAAATAGATTTTCTTCATACGTCTGTATTTTATGCTATCAAAATTTTTAAGCGTGTAAATATAGAATTTAATTGACAAACCCAGCAAAGAAATTCATTTCCCCTTTAACTCATCCTTTTGCTCTGCTTGCTATTCGTTTGATATTCACCCTCGATAAAAATTCCTCTTTTAGCTTCAGAAATTCACCGGGAAATCCGGCAAAAATCTTCTTGTGAAAAATAGTCCCCTATAATGAAAGACTAAATTCAGGAAAATAGTACCATTATTTAATTGTTAAAAAAAACACAAAACAGGTACTATGTATTGCATAATACTATTTAATGGCTATATCTTTGTATCATCAAGGAACAGGTCTCATAAACCCTCCTAGCATTTCAGCCTTTAGTTATAATAATAATTACAATGACATGAATACAGAAAACACAAGTTCACAGATGCGCAAAGGTGTGCTCGAGTTTTGTATTCTTTCCATCATCAGGAAATCGGAAGTATATCCATCCGATATCATTGACCAAATGAAAGCAGCGGGACTAAACATCCTGGAAGGAACACTTTATCCGCTGCTTACCCGGCTCAAGAATGCCGAGCTTTTGAGTTACCGATGGGAAGAAAGCGTCTCAGGACCGCCCAGAAAATACTTCAGCCTTACCGAAAAAGGCGCGACATTTTACCAGGAGCTGCAGCAAACATGGAAACAATTGGCCGATGCCGTAACCCAGCTCACAGCCGATACCGGACAATAAACCCAAGAAAACCATTTCTACTACTTCACAGTTAACGCTTAAGCAATGAATAAGATAATCAATATAAACCTTGCAGGAAGGCTGATCCCGATAGACGAATCGGCCTATGACCAACTCCGCGATTACCTGAACCGCCTTAAAATATTCTTCTCCCGGGAAGAAGGGGGCGATGAGATCGTACACGATATGGAAGACCGTATGGGCGAGCTGTTCCAGGACAAACTGAACAAGGGCACTCCCTGTATCATGGCCAGTGATATCAACGATATGATCGGCATTATGGGCAGCCCCGAGCAGATCGAAAGCGAGGCCGGCGAAGAGGAGCCTTCCAAAGCCGATACCGGCCGCAGGGAAACCACGGGCAATGCCGAAGCATCCAGGCCCAAACACCTGTCCCGGAGCAAAAAGGACAAACTCATCGGCGGTGTATGCGGCGGCCTGGCTACCTACCTCAATATAGATCCCATCATTATCCGGATCGCGCTGATCCTGATCACGATGGCATGGGGCGCCGGTATTATTGTGTACCTGCTGCTTTGGGCTATTCTACCCGAAAGCGATGATGTGGCTCTCGCAGTACGGAGAAGGCTATACCGCAACCCCAAACAGAAGGTAGTTGGCGGCGTGTGCTCCGGTATCGCAGCTTATGCCAATATCGACCCTATCATTCCCAGGATCATCTTCGCAGCACCTTTGCTGGGCATGGTTTTCTTCGGAATACTGGACCACGGTATTTTCTTCTTCCCGGTACTGGTGGGCGGGTTACCTACCCTGGTTATCCTGTACATCATTTTGTGGGCCTCGCTCCCGCAAGCCAATACCATAGCGGAGAAGCTGGAAATGCGTGGCGAGAAAGTAGATGTGCATAATCTGAGCCAGGCTATTAAAGGCAGCGAAACGGAAAGGCAGGAAACCCCTAAAAGATCAGGACTGGCGCAGCTGTTCGTGATATTGGTGAAGATCTTTGTCTTCTTTATCCTGGGTACCATTTTACTGACGCTGGCCGGTGTAATTATTACCGTTTTCGCAGTATTGCTGGGCCTTACGGCATCATCCGCTTTCCTGTTCCCCTTCAGCCAGCTGGTCACCACCGATCCGGTACAGCGCGGTATGCTCTGGACCTGCATTATCCTGGTGCTGGCAGTCCCCTTTATTGCCGTGATCCGCTTGCTGGTACGCATGATCACCGGCAGAAAGAGAGCTGGCGGTAAATGGCTCGTCGTAACCATGACCTCCCTGTTCATCGCCGCTGTGTTTGGCCTGTTCTGGATCGGCGGCTCCATTGCTTCGGATTTCAAAACGACTTACCGCAAAACCTATCCGCTGACCATGGCCCAGCCTTCCAACGATACGCTCATCATCAGGCAGGGCAACCTGTACGAGGGCGGCGAAGTGGAGGATGGCGAGATATGGGACGACGATAATGATGGTATCCGCTTTCGCGACGACAGCACACTGGCCATCAGCAATATCAGCCTACGCATTATCAACAGCCCCGATAGCCTTTATCACCTTTCCGTACAGAAAAGCGCACAAGGCAAAAATTACCACAAGGCCATGGAACTGGCTACCCCCCTGGTATTCGATTATAAGCAGGAAGGCAATATCCTGTACCTGCCGAAGGACTTCATCCTGCCCAAAGGCACGCCCTTCCGCGCACAAAAGCTCAAGGTGGAAATCCAGGTGCCCATGGGCAAGGTATTCATGACCGAAGGTCTCCGCAATTATTATTCCGACCGCAACTTCGTCATCAGGCCGGGCGGGTTCCGTTATCACAACGTCGATTACCACCAATGGGACGACAACGAGTTCTATAAAATGACCAGCAATGGTCCTAAGGGAGGAGAAGAGCAGCAGGAAGACAATGAAAAGGATAATGCCGCCGATACCGATTCTTTGCACAATTAACTTTTTACGTCTGAAACTATGTAGTAGTAGTTTTCATACAGGGGTGTATTCTTGCACCCCTTTTTTATTTCCGGGAAAAAGCCTGCTACCCTTTGTATATTTGAGATCAAATAACAGCTTATGCACCTTATCAAAATACTTTTCTTATCCCTGGTATTGGGCGCCGGTATCCCTGCTTTGGCCCAGTCCTCCGCCGAAACGGCCATCCGCAGTATATTGGCACAACAATCCTCCGCCTGGAACCGGGGCGATATCGAAGGCTTTATGAAAGGTTACTGGAAAAATGATTCCCTGATGTTCATCGGCAAAAAAGGTATTACCTACGGATGGCAAAATACACTGGATAACTACAAAAAAGGCTATCCCGACAAGGAAGCGATGGGAAAGCTCCGGTTCAGCATTATCCAGGTCAAAAACCTTTCGGAGCAATACCAGCAGGTAACCGGGCAATGGCAGTTAAAGCGTAACATAGGCGACCTGGAAGGTTATTTCACCCTTCTTTTCCGTAAGATAAAAGGTCAATGGGTCATTATCTCGGACCACAGCAGTTAATCAATGGCTATTCACAAGGATGCGGCGCACCGGTAGGCACGCCGCATCTTTTATTTCATACCTGCTACAGCAGTTTTCTGTTATTTTATACTTGCCTGTTACCGTCAAAAGCTTCCAGCTCATTGGCCACAGCAGTAAGGAAGCTGGCGCCCAGGGAACCGTCAACAATACGGTGATCATAGCTTAGCGACAGGTACATCATGTGGCGGATGGCAATTACATCGCCATCGGCTGTTTCCAGCACCATAGGACGTTTTTTGATACTGCCCACGGCCAGGATAGCTACCTGTGGCTGGTTGATGATAGGCGTACCCATCAGGCTGCCGAAAGTACCTACATTGGTTAAGGTAAAAGTACCACCCTGGGTATCGTCTGCCTTAAGTTTATTGCTCCTGGCAGCATTGGCCAGTCCGTTCACATCTTTAGTCAGTCCCAGCAGGTTTTTGGTATCTGCATTCTTGATTACCGGCACAATCAGGTTGCCGCTGGGCAAGGCTGCCGCCATACCGATATTGATATCTTTCTTGATAATGATCTTATCGCCGTCCACACTGGCATTGATCATCGGGAACTTCTTAATGCAGTTCACAACGGCTTCAACGAAGATGGGGGTAAAGGTGATCTTTTCTCCATACTTGGCTTCGAAAGACTTCTTGTTCTTATCGCGCCATTTTACCAGGTTGGTTACATCGGCCTCGGTAAAGCTGGTTACGTGCGGCGAAGTAGCCTTGCTGCGCACCATATGGTCGGCGATCAGCTTACGCATACGATCCATTTCGACAATCTCCACGTTACCGCCATAATTGGCTGCAGGTTGCGGGGTATGTGTTACCGCCGTAGAAGTAGCTGCCGGCTGCGCTGCAGGTTGCGGTTGGGCTACCGGTTGCGGCTGGGCAACAGGAGCTGCTCCCCTGGAAGCTACATAAGTAAGGATATCTTTCTTGGTTACACGGCCTTCGTTACCGGTACCGGGAATATTTTCCAGTTCCGCCATGCCAATACCTTCTTTGGAGGCAATATTGAGCACCAGGGGAGAGTAAAAACGGTTACCGCCACCGGCGATGGTTGCAGCAGGCTGCATTACAGGTTGCACTACAGGTTGTGCCTGAGCAGCGGGCTGTACCGGGGCAGCGGCTACACCATTGCCTGATGCTGCCGAGTCTATGCGGGCAATGACGGTACCTACCGGTACTACATCATTCTCTTTAAAAAGGATTTCGGTAATGGTACCTGCTGCGGTGGAAGGAACTTCGCTGTCTACCTTATCTGTAGCAATTTCCAGCACCGTTTCGTCCATTTTTACCTGGTCTCCCGGTTGCTTGTGCCACTTCAAAACAGTAGCTTCCATTATACTTTCACCCATCTTGGGCATTACTAAATCGACGATTGCCATATGTGTATATTTCAAAAGAACGCTGCAAAAGTAATCAATTGCCCCTGAGTGTGCAAACTGATGATCCAAACCAACAAAAAGGTAAAATAAATTTCTTTTCCTACGAAATGTTCGTATATTTACGAAAATATCGTAGAACACTATGGAGCAACTATCCCCCGCCGAAGAAGAAGTAATGTTGATCATCTGGAAAACGGAAGGCGGCTTTATCCGCGATTTTATGGACCACATGAAAGCTCCTCCTCCCTATACAACCGTTGCCTCTACAGTCAAGAACCTGGAGCGAAAGGGATTTGTAAAAAGCAAAAAGATGGCGAACAGCTTCTGGTACCAACCGGCAGTATTAGTCGAGGCTTATAACCGGAGTCATTTTTCCCAGGTCGTCAAAGGTTATTTTTCCGATTCCTACAAAGAGTTGGTCACCTTTTTTGCCCGGGAGCAGAAGATATCGACCGAAGAACTGAAAGAAATTATTGCAATGATCGAAAACAAAAAATAAATGCACCTAAAACCTATACAATGCATACCCTCCTGGCTTTGCTTAAGATCAACCTGGTACTGAGCACCAGTTACCTGTTGTACCGGCTCTTTTTGTACCGGCTTACTTTTTTCAATCTCAACCGGATATTCCTGGCAGGATCGATAATGGTATCGGCCCTCGCACCCTTCCTGTCCTTTACCGTAAATACACCACCTCCGGTGTATGTTGCAACAACACCGCAACTGTTTATTATCCCAGCAAAGGCCACCAACATACCGCAGGTGCAGGCTACAAGTGTAGACTGGGTATACCTGCTGCAACTTATGTATTGGGCCGGCACCCTGCTTATGGGCGGTTTGTTGCTGTTCAGGCTGGTTTCTTTATTGTTGCTGTACTATAAAAGCGGCGACCTCGATTACAAAGGCTGCCGGATCAGAACCATGAAAGGAAAGAACAGTCCTTTCTCCTTTTTCAGGAGCATTTTCCTGAACCCGCAGCACTACAGCGAAGCCGAGCTTGCCGTAATTGTAGCCCACGAAAAAGTGCATATCCGTCAATGGCACAGCGTCGATATTTTATTAGGCGCCCTGTCCAGGGTATTTTGTTGGTTCAATCCCCTGGTATGGCTATTGGATAAAGAGTTGCACCGTAACCTGGAATTTATTGCTGACGACCAGGTATTGCAAAAGGGCGCCGAACGCCGGCATTATCAATTAAGCCTGCTCAGCGTTGTCACCGGGAAAACATCAATATACCCTACTACTTATTTCAATTTTTCTCACCTCAAAATAAGGATCCATATGATGAATAAACAAAGATCGGCACGGTTTCAATTGACAAAGTATGCTGTTTCACTGATTTTAATTTCGGGCCTTTTGCTGTCAGTAGGCCTTTCCTTCGGACAACAAAAAACAATAAAGGCAACAACAAAGAAAACGACAAATACCACCCCACCGGCGGTAAAGAAGGCTCCTATGATTGTCGTGGACAAAAAACCGGTTGCAAACCTCAAAGCTGCCGTAATCGATCCCGCGAAAGTTAAAAACATCAAAGTAGTTAAAGATAAAACGGAAGCAGTATCAGAATATGGGGAAGGGGCCGCAAATGGCGTAATAGTGGAAACAACGGCAAATGGCGCCATCGATCCCCAAGCTGCGGCTCCTTCTGTTTCCAGTCCCCGCCTTCCCGGCCCTTCCAATGCACCGCTTATTATTGTTGACGGGAAAGTATGGGAAAAATCTTTAGTGGATATCAATCCAAAGGAAGTAACCAGCATGAAATTCCTAAAAGATGCCCCGGGTATAGCCCAATATGTAGATGCAGCCAAAAACGGCGTGGTCCTCGTTACGACCAAAAAATAATTTTACCTCCCGGTTTTAATAGCCCGGCCCGGAAATTTCCGGGCCGGGCTATTATTCTTTAATTATTTAATCTATACCTGCCTTTTCCCGCTGCTGATAAAATTGTATTTTCACGCTCTCTTTATGAAAGCAATTATCCCGGTGGCCGGCGCAGGCACCAAGTTAAGACCCCATACTTATACCCAACCCAAGGCTTTGATGCCCATGGCGGGAAAAACCATCCTGAGTGTTATTGTAGATGCCCTGCTCGATAAAGGCATCGAAGAGTATATCTTCATTATTGGCTACCTGGGCGATAAGATCCAGGATTATGTAATGAAAACCTATCCATCGCTGCGTTGTACCTTCGTTACCCAAAACGACAGGAGAGGCACTGGCCATGCCATCTGGCTTACCAGGGATGTGGTCAAAAATGATGAAGTATTGATCGTATTCGGTGATACCATCTGCGATTTCGACATAGAAACAGTATTACAAAGCGAAACTTCTCAGATCGGCATCCGCCGGGTAGACGATCCCAGGAGCTTTGGCGTAGCCGAGGTAGACGATAACAACAAAGTGCTCCGCGTAGTGGAAAAGCCGCTGATCCCCAAGTCGAATATGGCTATGGTAGGGGTATATAAGATCAGGGAAACCAAAGATCTGTTCTATGCCCTGGATGCCTATCTGCACAACCGGGCCGATGCCGATGGAGAATACCACCTTACCCATGCATTGCAGCATATGATCGAAAAGGGTATTGTTTTCAATGCTTTCAAAGTCAATAACTGGTTTGACTGCGGTAAAAAAGAAACCTTGCTGGAAACCAATGCTACCCTACTCAAAACCATGAGCGAGCAGGCAGGTTACACCGTTCCCGAATTTCCCGATACGGTTATTATACCCCCGGTCAATATCGGGAAAGGCTGTACCATAAGCCATTCCATCATCGGGCCTTCCGTTTCCATAGGAGAAAATACTACCATTAAATCTTCCATTATCCGTAACAGCATTATCGGATCTTTCGCCGAGCTGGACGAAGTGGTACTCAAATCTTCCATCATCGGCAGCGATGCCTATGTCCATGGTATGAGCCAAAGCCTCAAAATCGGGGACAATACCGATATCGACCTGGGCTGATAAGGAATATAAAGGGATCCGTCTTTAACTGACCCTTTTTGTCTTATTAAACATAGCCGGATGCCTCGCTGATTGTATTCTTTGTCGTGCTTCGACTCCGCTCAGCAGGATGACAAAGAATACACTCCATGTGACAGGTCTGACATTCTCGTGAGACACTTCCTTCCTGTCCTCTTCCCGGCCTGATACCCGCCCGTCACGGATAATTGTATATTTTCGCCCCGTTTATTTGTATTTATTCTTTAAACCGGTATTAAAGGAGCTTATTTTATTATGACTTTCCAAAACAGGATTACCCGACTTTTCCATATTCAATACCCTATTGTGCAGGCCGGAATGATCTGGGCATCGGGCTGGCGCCTGGCATCGGCTGTAAGCAATGCCGGTGGTCTTGGCCTTATAGGCGCCGGCAGTATGTATCCCGATACCTTGCTGGAACATATCAAAAAGTGTAAAGCCGCTACCGGTAAGCCTTTTGGCGTAAACCTTCCCCTGCTCTACCCCGACATCGACCAGCATATCCAGCACATTATCGCGGAAAAAGTACCTATTGTATTTACATCGGCGGGCAATCCCAAAACCTGGACCAAAACCCTGAAGGATGCCGGCATTACCGTGGTCCATGTGGTATCCAGCGCCAAATTTGCGCTTAAAAGCCAGGATGCAGGCGTAGATGCCGTAGTAGCCGAAGGCTTTGAAGCCGGTGGTCATAACGGAAGAGAAGAAACGACAACCCTGTGCCTGATCCCCCAGGTAAGGGAAGCGATCCATATTCCATTGATTGCGGCAGGTGGTATTGCCACAGGCAGGGCCATGTTTGCCGTTATGGCCCTGGGGGCCGAAGGAATACAGGCCGGCAGCCGTTTTGTATGCAGCCCCGAAGCCTCTTCTCATCAGCATTTTAAAGAAGCGATAGTCAATGCCCACGAAGGCGATACCATGCTTTCGCTCAAAAAGCTGACGCCGGTAAGATTGATCAAAAACAGGTTTTACCATGCCGTAAGTGAGGCCGAAGCCCGTGGCGCCGGTAACGAGGAGCTGATCGAGATCCTGGGCAGGGCACGCGCCAAGCTGGGCATGTTCGAAGGTAACCTGGACGAAGGCGAGCTGGAGATAGGCCAGGTAAGCGGCCTCATCCATGACATAAAACCGGCTGCGGCTATCGTTGCCGACCTCTGGCAGGAATTCAACACTGCCCGCGAACAACCCTTTTACCAGGAAAACACACAGTCCATGGCTCAATAAAGGCCCGGTATGTCCAACAAATATCCGGCGGCAATTAGCACGATATAGTACCTTTGCCCGCATAAAATCATCTCTTTTAATGACGCATTCCGATTATAAACATACCGTAGCCGAGCGCCTGATGCGCTATGTGCAGATCGATACGCAAAGCGATCCTTATTCCCCCGCACAACCTTCTACCGAAAAGCAGAAGAACCTGGGCAAGCTCCTGGCCGATGAGCTTAAAGCAATCGGTATCGCCGATGCCGAAATGGATGAGCATGGCATAGTATATGCTACTATTCCCGCTACCACGGACAAAGAAGTGCCTGTGCTTTGCTTTTGCGCCCACGTAGATACGTCGCCCGATTGCAGCGGCGAAAATGTAAAGCCTATCCTGCACGAAAAATATGACGGCAAGGATATTGTTTTGCCCGATGATACTGCCATCGTTATCTCTACTCAAAAACACCCTTACCTGAAAGAGCGCATCGGCGACGACATTATCACCGCATCCGGCCTCACGTTACTCGGCGCCGATGATAAAGCAGGCGTAGCCGTAATCATGGATGCCGCCCAGTACCTGATGGAACATCCCGAGGTAAAGCATGGCAAGATCCGCATCCTGTTTACCCCCGACGAGGAAATAGGCCGTGGCGTGGATGCCGTGGATATGAAGAAACTGGGCGCCGACTTCGGCTATACGCTCGATGGCGGGGAAAGAGGTCACCTGGAAGGCGAAAGCTTTTCGGCCGATGGCGTGAGCGTTACGATACATGGCATCAGCGCACATCCCGGTTATGCCAAAAACAAATTGGTGAATGCTACTAAAATTGCAGGCGCTTTCCTTAATGCCTTACCCAAAAACGAATGGAGCCCCGAAACCACTTCCGGGAAAGAGGGCTTCGTGCACCCCGTACATATCGAAGGCGGGGCTGAAAAGACCAGGATCGATTTCATTATCCGCGATCACGAGACCGCCAAGCTGGCCGAATACGAAAGCAAACTGGAGCATATTCTCAAAGAAGTAGTGGCAGCCTATCCCGGCGCGGCTTACGATTTTAAGGTTAAGGAGCAATACCGCAATATGCGCGAGATCCTGGACCAGCACCCCAAGGTGATGGCTTATGCCGAGGAAGCCTATCAACGTACCGGCATCCAGGCCGAACGTATCAGCATCCGCGGTGGTACCGATGGCTCCCGCCTGTCGTTCATGGGCCTGCCCTGCCCCAATATTTTTACCGGGGAAATGGGTATCCATTCCAAACAGGAATACGTAAGCGTCCAGGATATGGAAAAAGCTTCGGAGATATGCGTACACCTGGCACAGATCGTTGCTGAATAGACGGTTCTGCCTGTAACAATAACAGGAGCCTTGCCGCTGTTCACGGCAAGGCTCTTGCTTTATAGTGACTATTGTAAGTTTCTATAAGAGCATAAAAAACGTTTGTGCTACCTTTGCGCGAAATCCCCCAAAAATCCGGGAATTACTATTTACGATGAGTCATATTGAAAGATTACAAGCTTCTGTGGCACCACTCAGACAGCAACTGATTGACCATCCCGTGTACAGCCAGATTGTTTCGCTGGAACACCTGCACCTTTTCATGCAGCACCACATTTTCGCAGTCTGGGACTTCATGTCTTTGCTCAAAGTGCTGCAACGCAACCTTACTTGTGTGGATATTCCCTGGGTACCCAAAGGAGATGCCGAAACCCGCTACCTGATCAACGAGATCGTAACCGGGGAAGAAAGCGATGAAGACGAGAACGGCCACCGGCACAGTCATTTCGAGCTCTACCTTCAGGCTATGAACCAGTCCGGTTGCGACACCGCTCCTATAGACCGGATGCTGGCTGCCCTTGCCCAGGGTAAAACAGTACCCGAAGCGCTCCTGGCTGGCGCTGCGCCACAGGCCGCAATAGACTTTGTACAAAACACATTCGACGTTATCGGTTCCGGGCAGCCTTTCCTGCAAGCCGCAGTCTTTACCTTTGGCCGGGAAGACCTGATACCCGGGATGTTCATCTCCTTCGTACGCGAGCTGCATGCAACGGCGCCGGAGCAGATCAGTATTTTCAAATATTACCTGGAACGGCATATCGAAGTAGACGGCGATCATCATGCCCACCTGGCACATCGCATGACGGCTTCTTTTTGCGGCGCCGACGAACGTAAATGGGAACAGGCTACAGAAGCTGTAAAAACAGCCCTGGAAAATCGCATCCGGCTTTGGGATGCCATATCCGCTTCCTTTGCTACGCTTAATGTTGCACAAAATACGCTGACATGATGGACTTACTGCTTGCTGATATCAGCAAAGAGGTATTGCTTACCAGGGCCGACGAAGAGCTGATCAAAGCTTCTTTCGTGGTTAAGAAATTGCGCAAGCGCCAATACCTTATGCAATTCGGAGAAACCTTCCGCCATCTTTTCTTCGTGGAAAAAGGCATGCTGCGGGCTTACCTGAAAGGGGAAAAAGATGAAGAGCATGTGATCCAGTTTGCACCGGAAGGCAGTTGGATCCCCGATAGTTTCCACCAGTTGGAAGATACCGAAGCATTGTACAATATAGATGCGCTGGAAAATGCCGAAGTGCTGCTCATCGACAGGGAAGTGTACCAAAGGCTCCTGTTGCAGTTGCCCAAGCTGGAAAAATATTTCAGGGTAGCCATGCAGAAACGGCTCCACGCGCTGCATATGCGGGTGATCAACTATCTCACGCATTTTGCCGAAGACAAGTACCGGATGTTTGTGGAAGTGTACCCCGACATCGTACAAAGGGTTCCCCAGCACATGATCGCCTCTTACCTGGGCATCAAGCCTGAAACGCTGAGCCGTAACCGCAAGAAAATGGCTACAAAGAAAAAAGAACCAGCACCCGCTGCACATAAAGTATAAAACAAAAATCCTCCGGAGCAGTTCCGGAGGATTTTTGTTTAAAAGAGTATCGTCATACAAATTGTTGTGCTACTTTATCCATAGCCAGCCCGATCGCTTCGTTGCAAAGATTGCCCATAGCCCCTTCATGAGTATGCTTTGCAATATCAAAACCCTCAAACCGGAAACGGCCTTCCTCGACCTGGTTGCCTACTATACGGTAAGCATCGCGGAACGAATGTCCCTGATGTACGAGGTCATTAACGGCTTCCACCGTAAAGAGGTACTTGTATTTTTCATCGGACAATATAGCGTCCTGCACTTGTATCTGCGGCAGGGCAAAGCTCAGGATACCGAAGCAATCAAGCAACGTGTCTATAGCAGGGAATAATATTTCCTTGGTCAACTGCAACTCCCGGTGATAACCCGATGGAAGGTTGATCAAAAGCATGGCCAGCTCGTTGGGTAACGATTGCAGCCTGTTGCATTTTCCTCTTACTAACTCAAACACATCCGGGTTCTTTTTATGCGGCATAATGCTGCTGCCGGTAGTCAGCGATGCCGGGAAGCTGATAAAACCGAAATTCTGGTTGAGGAACAGGCATACGTCCATACTCAGGCGGGCAAGTGTTGCGGCAAGTGCCGCAATACCTGTAGCCACGAACTTCTCCGTTTTGCCCCGGCTCATCTGGGCATACACGGCATTATGATGCAAGGCGCCTAATTGCAGCAATTCCGTTGTCATGGTCCTGTTAAGCGGAAAAGAAGAACCATATCCCGCGCCGCTGCCCAAAGGATTTTTATCAGTTACTTTATAAGCAGCCAGCAACAATTCCAGGTCATCGACGAGGCTCTCGGCATAAGCCCCGAACCATAACCCGAAAGAAGAAGGCATAGCCAATTGCAAATGGGTGTAGCCAGGTAAGAGCTTGTCTTTATGCTGTTCGCTTAAGGCCTGCAACTGGCCGAACAAAGTTGTTGTCGCCATTTTGATGTCCAGCAAGGCCTGTTTCAGGAAAAGCTTTATGGCCACGGCCACCTGGTCGTTACGGCTTCTGCCGCTGTGTATCTTCTTGCCGCTATCGCCTATCTTAAGCGTGAGCAAAAGCTCGATCTGCGAATGCACATCTTCCACATCGGGTGCAATAAAAAACTGCCCGGCTTCGATCGTTTGCTGGATATCCTTTAACCCTTCATGGATCAATTGCTTTTCTTCGACAGACAACAAGCCTACCTGGCAAAGCATTTCCGTATGGGCCAGCGAGCCCTGTACATCGTATGCCGCCAGCAGGAGATCAAATTCCCGGTCGCGGCCTACGGTAAACTGTTCCACCAGCGCCGCTGTATTTGTATTATCTTTTTGCCACAGTTTCATAGTTCAGACTTGAGATGTTAGATATTAGATATGAGATGTCAGTACATGGTAGATGCTATCCTTCGCATAGGTTCCCGATCAGCCCGATGTATGTTTCTATCCCTTCTTTTATTTCATACAAGTACACAAACTCATCGGCGGTATGGCTTCTGGCCGAATCACCCGGTCCCAGCTTCAGCGCGGGGAAAGGCATCAATGCCTTATCGGATAAGGTCGGCGAACCATAACAGGACAACGCCATCTTGCTCCCAGCCACAACCAGGGGATGTTCCGAAGCGATGATCGTGCTGCGCAAACGCATGCTCCTGGCCGTTACGGCAGCGCTTACATGTTCTCTTATGGTAGTCAATGCTTCCTCGTGTGTATAACATTCGTTCAACCGTACATCTATCATAAAGCGGCAAACATCAGGCACTACATTGTGCGCTTTGTTGTCCGTTTCGATTGTGGTCACCTGCATCGAAACCGGTCCCAGAAAGTCCGATACTTTTTCAAAGGTATAGCCCTGTATCCAGGAAATGTCCTGCATGGCTTTATACACGGCATTTACCCCTTCGCTCCTGGCGGCATGTCCCGATACACCCGTAACCACCGCATCGATCACCAGTAAGCCCCGCTCGGCAACGGCCATCTGCAGTAAAGTAGGTTCGCCCACGATGGCGCAGTCTACCTTTCCCAACAAAGGCAATACGGCTGCAATGCCGTTCGCTCCCGAGATCTCTTCTTCTGCAGTAGCCGCCAGGATAAGGTTATAAGGAAGCTCTTCCTGCCTGTAGTAATACAAAAAGGTCATGATCAGGCTCACCAGCGAAGCCCCCGCATCGTTGCTGCCCAGGCCATATAATTTATCTTCAACGATCGTGGGCCGGAAAGGATCTTTGGTATATCCCCTTGCCGGTCTTACGGTATCATGATGCGAGTTGAGCAGCAAAGAGGGCTTCTTTTCATCGAAGCAATAGTTGCTTACCCAGATATTATTCCCGGCCCTTTGCACCGGGATATTTTCTTTCCGGAACCATTGCTGTAACAGGTTGGCCGTGCCTTGCTCTTCTTTGCTGAAGGAAGGTATGGCGATCAGCTGTTTCAGCAGGTCCACTGCTTTATCATAAAGTTGTGCTGTATTATACATGTACGATCGTTGTTCCGGAGCTGCCCGCTACCAGTTGCGGCAGCAGATCCGATTTACCAATAATAATTTTTGTTACCCCCTTTTCTAATGCGGCCACGGCGTTATGGATCTTGGGTATCATGCCCCCGGCAATCACGCCCTGCGCTACCAGCATTGCCACATCTCCTTTAGGCAATACGGGGATCACGCTGTGAGCATCTGTTACGTCGCGCATCACACCTTCCTTCTCAAAACAATAGACCAGTCTCGTCTCGTACAAGGCGCTCATGGCTTGGGCTATCTCCCTGGCAATGGTATCAGCATTGGTATTGAGCAATTGGCCTTGCTTATCGTGCGTGATAGGCGCTATTACCAGGCTTTGGCCATCATCCAGCAAACGATGTATCAGCGCTGTATTGATGGTATCTACATCACCGGCAAAACCATAATCATATGCCGCATTTCTTCTTTTATGAGCTTGTACCAGGTTGCCATCCACGCCGCAAAGGCCGATCGCATTGCCACCCGCGGCCTGCAGCTTCGCCGTGATCTGCTTGTTGATGTACCCGGCATATACCATCGTCACAACTTTCAAAGTGGCTTGATCCGTGATCCTCCGGCCATCGATCATCTGTTGCGGCAGATTCATTTGCTCCGCAAGCTGCGTAGCCAGCTTCCCACCCCCATGCACCAGTATGGTCGCGCCTTCCAGGGCTGCGAAGGATTCCAGGAACTGATCCAGGTCTGGCTCGTTGTCGATCACATTGCCGCCGATCTTTACCACGGTCAATACCGGCTTCTTGTATAGTGCTTCCATCTTATAACGCTTTTACGATTTGTTGTAATACTGCCTGCGCGGCCCATACCCGGTTACCGGCCTGTTGCGTTACCAGGCTTCGTTTCCCATCCAGTATTTCATCGCTCAGCTCTACGTTACGCCGCACCGGGAGGCAATGCATTACCTGCGCGGCGGGCGCTTGCCACAGCTTCTCTTCGGTCAGCATCCAGCCCGCTCCATCGTGCAATATTTTACCATAATCCTTATAGCTGCTCCAGTTCTTTACATACACAAAATCGGCGCCGGCCAGGGCTTCCTCCTGGTTATGGGTAACCGAAGCTCCTTTGGTAAAAGCATCATCCAGCGCATAGCCTTCGGGATGCGTGATCACCAGCTCTGCCTTGTCCCAGGCGTTCAGCCATTGCGCAAAGCTGTTCCCCACGCATTGCGGTATGGGCTTAATATGCGGTGCCCAAGTCAGCACGACCTTTGGCTTTTTCATCACTGCGGTTTCCTGTATGGTGATTACATCGGCCAGGGACTGCAAAGGATGCAGCGTCGCGCTTTCCAGGCTGATCACCGGTATACCTGCATAGCGGATAAATTGCTGCAATACCCTTTCGCTATAGTCGGCATCCTTGTCCGTCAGCGATGGGAAAGTACGGATGCAAAGGATATCGAAATAGCTGCCCAGCACCGGTGCGGCATCTTTTATATGCTCTACCGTACTACCGTTCATGATAGCGCCTTCTTCCAATTCCAGGGCCCAGCCATCGCCGCCAGTATTAAAAACAACCGCCTCCATGCCCAGGTTCCGTGCGGCGATCTGCGTGCTGAGCCGGGTACGCAAGCTCGGGTTAAAGAACAAAAGGCCTACCCTTTTGCCCTTACCCATAGCTTCATCCTTTAAAGGTGAAGCTTTATACAGCAAGGCTTGCGCGATCAATCCATCGATATCCGGGACATCATTAACCGAAATAAATTGTTTCATTCCTTCTCGTTTTAAAAGCTGTCTTACGACAGTTCTGTTTGTAAAGCCTGTAAAAAAATGCTTGCTTCCTCCTTCGTTATGGCCAGGGAAGGCAACAAGCGGATGACATTGGGCTTGGCCTCCCCCGTAAAGATGTTATGCTTCGTCAGGAGATCCTGCTTTAAGGCAGCCCGTTCTTCCGGCACATCGAAGCCGATCATTAAGCCACGGCCTCTTACGTTTTGCAGGGCAGGCATTTTTCTCAGCTCATCCATAAGATAGTCGCCCACCGCAGTGGCGTTATCCATAAGCTGCTCCTGCGCCATGATCTCCAATACCGCCAGGGCAGCAACGCAGGCCAGGTGGTTACCGCCGAAAGTGGTGCCCAGCATACCCATCTTAGGTTGTATATGTGGCGCGATCATAATGCCGCCTATGGGAAAACCATTGCCCATACCTTTGGCCAGTGTATAAATGTCGGCAGCGACACCGGCATGATCGTGCGAAAAGAACTTACCACTCCTGCCATAACCGCATTGCACGCTGTCGGCAATAAATACGGCGCCATACGCATCGCATAAGCGACGTATGGTTTGCAGGAAAGCAGGTGTTGCCATACGGATACCACCCACGCCCTGTATGCCTTCCACAATCACCGAAGCAATTTCCCCGCCTTGTGCCTGGAAACAGGCTTCCAGTGCGGCTTCATCGTTAAAGGGCAAGAAGATCACATTCGCGGTTTCGTTCACTGGTGCGATAATCGCTTTGTTATCGGTAGCAGCCACCGCCAGGGAAGTACGGCCGTGAAATGCTTTTTCAAAGGCTATGATCTTCTTACGGCCATTATGGAAAGAGGCCAGCTTCAGGGCATTTTCATTAGCCTCTGCACCTGAGTTACAAAGGAACAGTTGGTAAGCTGCTTTGCCGCTCATAATGCCTAAGCGCTCTGCAAGGGCTTCCTGCAGGGGCATCCGGATCGAGTTGCTGTAAAAGCCAATCTTGCTCAGTTGTGTGGTAAGCCTTTCCACGTAATGCGGATGGCTGTGTCCTACGGAGATCACGGCATGACCGCCATACATGTCCAGGTATTTTGTGTCCTGGTTGTCCCAGAGCCATACGCCCCTGGCCTTTTCGATAATCACGTCCTGCAGCGGATATACTTCAAATAAGTTCATTGTTTTTGTTGTAGGGTCTTTGTTTAAAAATAGCCGGCCTTCAATTGCAGACCGGTGGTTTCCGCCAGGCCGCACATCAGGTTCATGTTTTGTACCGCCTGTCCTGCAGCACCTTTCAACAGGTTATCGATAGCGGTATGGATAACAGTCTGTCCTTCGTGCTGTTCTACCTGGATCAGGCATTTGTTGGTATGCACCACTTGCTTCAGGTGGATCGCCTCATCGCTCAGGAAGGTGAAAGGATGCTTTTCGTAAAAGGAGGCATAACATGCCTTAAGCGCTTTCAGGTCCATATCCGTCTGCAACTGCTGCGATACAAATATGCCCCGGGCAAAATCGCCGCGCCAGGGTACGAAATGCAAAGCAGGCTTTTTCCCTTCCCGATGCGCCTGCTGCAGGCTTTCGCCCGTTTCCAGCAAATGCTGATGCTGCAGGCTTTTGTAGGCCTGGATATTATTGGCCCTCCAGGCAAAATGACTGCTTTCGGACAATGCCTGCCCTGCACCGGTAGCGCCGGTAATGCCGGTAGTATGCACCGCTCCGGAAAAACCGGCAGCGACCAGGGGCAACATACCCAATTGCAAAGCCGTGGCAAAGCAACCGGGATTGGCAATATTCCGCGCCGTTTGGATCGCATCCCTGTTCAGTTCCGGCAAGCCATACACAAAGGTTCTTCCATTGATCTCCTTATTGGCATGAAGCCGGAAATCCTGCGACAGGTCAATGATCTTTACCTTGCCTGGAATGTCCTGTTCCGCCAGCAGCTCCTTTGCTTTACCATGTCCCCCGCAAAGGAACAGAACATCGATATCCTCCTGCAGGCTATCCGAAAAACATAAGTTTGTTTCGCCTACAAGATCCTGGTGCACGCTGCTTACCGCTTTGCCAGCCTGGCTATTGCTCTGGGCAAAGGCAATACTTACCTCGGGGTGGCGCAGCAATAAGCGGATCAGCTCGCCGCCAGTGTACCCGGCAGCACCTGCAATACCTGCCTTAATCATGATGTACTGTTTTATTGACCTGGTGAAAAATAGATACCTGGTTGCCCATGATCCGCGTAAAGCCTTTTACATCTTCTGCGCTCCAACCTTTGTTCATCTCGCCATAACTGCCGAATGCCGCGCTCATGAGGTCGTGCGGGCTTTCGATGCCCAGGAGGGTATAGTGTTTAGGCTCCAGCAGGATGCTTACCGTTCCGCTTACCGTATGCTGTGTATCTTCCAGGAACTTCTCCATATGCCGCATAACCGGGTCCAGCAATTGGCCTTCGTGCAGCCAGTTGGCATACCAGGTGCTCAATTGATCTTTCCAGTATGTCTGCCATTTGGTAAGCGTATGTTTCTCCAGCAGGTGATGCGCCTTGATGATGAGGATCGGGGCGGCCGCTTCGAAGCCTACCCTTCCTTTGATCCCGATAATGGTATCGCCCACATGGATATCGCGGCCAATGCCGTAGGGCTGCGCCAATGCCTGCAGCGCCTGGATCAAGCCAACGGGATGTACAAAGCGTTCCCCGTTCAACGCTACCGGTTGGCCTTTTTCAAATTCCAGTTGGATGGTCTTCGGCTCTGTAGCCGTAAGGGCTGTGGGCCATGCCTCTTCGGGCAGGTAATCTTTGGAACCCAATGTTTCCCTGCCACCTACTGAAGTACCCCATAGACCTTTGTTGATGCTGTACTGCGCCTTTTCAAAGTTCATGCTTACCTGATGCTCTTTCAGGAAAGTGATCTCTGCCTCCCGGCTCAGTTGCTGATCCCGGATAGGCGTCAGGATAGCGATACCCGGCGCCATGGCCTGGAATACGCCGTCGAAGCGCACCTGGTCGTTGCCGGCGCCGGTGCTGCCATGGGCTATATAATCCGCTTTCAATGCAATCGCTTCTTTGGCAACCGTCATGGCCTGTACCAATCTTTCAGCACTTACGCTCAAAGGATAAGTACCGTTCTTCAGCATATTGCCATAGATCAGGTAGCGCACGCAATCGTCGTAATAAGCCTTTGTTACATCGATCGCTTTGTAGCTGGCCACGCCCAGGGTCATAGCACGGTCTTTGATCTGTTCCAGCTCTTCGGTGCTGAAGCCGCCGGTATTTACCGTAACGGCATGCACTTCCAGGTTCAATACTTTACTCAGGTATAAGGCGCAATAGGTGGTATCGAGTCCGCCGCTATAGGCCAGGATTGCTTTCTTCATTATGTTGTTTTGCTAAAGGATTTAAAAATCAGGATACAATACTTTCGGCAGGTAGCTGCTGTCGCTGCTCCGGTTGCTTGGCCGCCTTTTCATCGGGATCAAACAGCATGGCCGTACAGAGGCAGTTCTTCCGCTCCTTCATCACCAGTATCTCGTAGTTGATACAGCTCGTACAGCCTTGCCAGAAGGCTTCGTCCTGGGTAAGCTCGGAATAGGTTACAGGTTCGTAACCCAGATCGGAATTGATCTTCATTACGGCGAGGCCTGTGGTAAGGCCAAAGATGCGGGCCTGCGGATACAGCGAGCGGCTCAGGTCAAATATCCGTTCCTTGATGGCCTTGGCCAGGCCGCATTTGCGGAAGGCGGGATTAACGATAAGGCCTGAGTTGGCCACATAGCGGCCATGGCTCCAGCTTTCCACGTAACAAAAGCCGGCCCAGAAGCCTTGCTCATCGAAAGCGATCACGGCTTTGCCTTCCTGCATCTTTTGCACCAGGTATTCGGGGCTGCGTTTAGCGATGCCGGTGCCTCTTGCTTTGGCCGAAGCAGCCATCTCGTCGCAGATCACCTGCGCGAAGCTATAATGCGTAGCATCAGCTACCATTATCTGAAAATGGTTCTTCATTTTCAAAAAAATAGTTGGGAACAGGCACGGCAAAGCCTACCTGCTACATGATTGGAATAAATTATTTCGGATGGAATGCTGCCGGAGGATCATCTGCCTGTACTACCAGGATCAGAAGCTATCCGGTATCAACGTCGCACGGTACAACGTGCGGCTAAAGGAGAAAAAACTACTTCAGTGGAAGCAGGAAAAAAAACGCTGCTGGCTTGCTTGCTGGAAGCCTGGAGTATGCCGGTTTTTTTTGTCATTTCAGTTAAGCGTGTCTTCCGGATCAGTAGCCGGATCTATTGTTTTTTCAGAATTGAGGATGCAATATTACACAATATCTGTATTGCCTGCGTTTATTTTTTTGTTATGCCCTTATGGGTACCCTTGCCGGGGTTGTTAAAATCTTCTTTTGTATCCGTAACTTTGCAGGCCTTATGCCTTTCTGTAAAAGCATAGCGGAATAACCATTTACAATCAAGATCTACTTACGATACCATGGAAGAACGTTCCCTGAATTTCCTCGAAGAAATAATTGAGAACCATTTGAGTGAAGGTAAATACCCGAGCATCCATACCCGTTTTCCACCGGAGCCCAACGGGTACCTGCACATCGGGCATGCCGCTTCGATCTGCCTCAATTTTGGACTGGCGCTTAAGTATAAGGGCAAATGCAATTTACGCTTCGACGATACCAACCCGGTAACCGAAGAAACCGAGTATGTAGAGAGCATTATGAACGATGTACAGTGGCTGGGCTTTCAATGGGACGAGCTGCATTATACTTCCGACTATTTCGAACAACTGCATGGCTTTGCCGTAAAGCTGATCGAAAAAGGCCTGGCTTATGTAGATGATTCTACTTCCGAAGAGATGGCTGCGGCCAAAGGGGACCTCAACAAACCAGGTATCAATACCGTGTACCGCGATCGTACCGTAGCCGAAAACCTGCAATTGTTTGCCGAGATGAAAGAAGGCAAATACGAGGACGGCGCCAAAGTGTTGCGGGCCAAGATCGACATGGCCCATCCGAACCTGCTGATGCGCGACCCCATCATTTACCGCATTAAGCACGCGCACCACCACCGTACCGGCGATACCTGGTGCATCTACCCTATGTATGATTTTGCCCATGGGCAAAGCGACAGCATAGAGCGCATCACGCACTCTATCTGTACTTTGGAATTCATTCACCATCGCCCCCTGTACGATTGGTTTATCGAACAACTGGACATCTTCCCTTCGCATCAATATGAGTTTGCCCGCAGGAATCTGACCTATACAGTAATGAGCAAAAGGAAATTGCTGCAGCTGGTCAACGAAAAGCACGTTACCGGCTGGGACGATCCCCGTATGCCTACCATAAGCGGCCTTAGGCGCAGAGGGTATACCCCCGAGAGCATCCGCAACTTTGCCGATACTATAGGTATTGCCAAAAGGGAAAATATTACGGACGTAGGCCTCCTGGAGTTCTGTATCCGCGAACACCTGAATAAAGTAGCCAACCGGGCCATGGCGGTGCTCGACCCGGTGAAGCTGGTGATCACCAACTACCCCGAAGGACAGACCGAAGACCTGGAAGCGGAGAACAATCCCGAAGATGAAACTGCGGGCAGCCGTATTGTTCCCTTCAGCAGGGAATTATGGATCGAACGCGAGGATTTTATGGAAAACCCTTCCAAGAAATTCTTCCGGCTCGGACCAGGCCTTACCGTAAGGTTGAAGTATGCCTATATCATCCAATGCGACGATTTCAAAAAGGACGAGCAAGGCAATATCACCGAGATCTATTGCAGCTACCTGCCCGAGAGCAAAAGCGGCGCCGATACCAGCAACCTTAAAGTAAAGGGCACGATCCACTGGGTAAGCGTACCCCACGCCAAAACAGCCGAGGTCCGTTTGTACGACCGCCTGTTCCGTGTAGAGAATCCTTCTTCCGAAGAAGGCGACTTCAAGGAATATATTAACCCGGATTCGCTACAGGTACTGCCCGGCGTCTATATCGAACCGGCGCTGGCCGAAGCACAACCCGGCGACCGCTTCCAGTTCCTGCGCAAAGGCTATTTCTGCGCCGATAAGGACAGCACGGCGGAACACCTGGTATTTAACCGTACCGTTGGCCTGAAGGATAGTTGGGGTAAGGAAGTTAAAAAGGAAGGATAGCCTAAGATCGTAAACAGAAAAGGCGTCATTATTGATATCACCTGTTCTTTGTTTACATTAAAGGAAATCATCATGAAAAATATTTTATGCCTGGCCATCGGCCTGTTGTTCCTGTTGACGGGATGCAATAAATCCAGCTACCAGAAAGCGGTTGCCGGTACCACCTGGGAAGAGAAGCCCCTGGTCGGTAAATTTGCAGGAAGCTATTATTGGATCCGTTTCCACCAGGGCAATACCTTTGACATGAAGCTGCACCTCTTTACCGATGTGGTAGACACGGGCACTGTTCCCTGTTCCAACAACCGCACCGATTATATAAAGGGAACCTACGCGATCAATGGTACGCAAATCACCTTTGATGGCCGGTATTGCGACGAGGCATTTAATAACACCCAGGCCAACTGCCAGGGCAAGGTCGGTTACCAGGCCAGTTATTCCATGACTTTTATCGGCAACGATATGGTTTTTGATGCCGAAAAGAACGATTATCAAAAAATCTGGCTGGTAAAAAAATATTAAAACATACATCAATATATAAATAGCCTGTCCTTATGCGGACAGGCTATTTATATTATAGGATACCAGTAATAAATTAATACCTGTACAGCCCGGGAGCAATCACGAAAACTGTTTTTACCGCCTTATTTGCGCCCCGATAGTAAACAGTATCCACTAATAAAGGCGCTCAGACATAGATTTTATGAGAATAAATATTAACTTCGCACGTTAAACCCGCTTTGTTTTTAGAGCAAAGGGTTATATATATTATATTTCTAACAAGCAAAATGACAACACGATTATATGGATTCTATGATCATCGCACTGGTCGCAGTTGCGACACTGGTAATTGGAATATTTCTGGGTAAGGCAATTTTCGCAAAAAATACAGAACAAAAAATAGCAGAAGCCGAGCAGCAAGCCAATAAAATAACGGAAGACGCCAAAATTCATGCCGAGACCCTGAAAGAGAAAAAATTACTGGAAGCGAAGGAAAAGTTCCTTCAAATGAAGTCGGAAAACGAGAAAGAGATACACTTACGGAACCAGAAAGTAGCAGACATCGAGAATAAACTCCGCCAGAAAGATCAATCCTTAAACGATAAAACGCAAGCCTTACAAAAGCAGAGTAACGAATACAACCAATTAAAGGCCAACCTGGATAAACAGCTGGAAATTGTAGGCATCAAACGTGCCGAACTGGAAAAACACCAGGAAGAGCACATCAAACGCCTGGAAAAAGTATCGAACCTGAGCGCCGAAGAAGCGAAAAACGAGCTGATCGAGGCCATGAAGGAAGAAGCCCGTACCGGCGCTATGGCCCACATCCAGGAAATTGTGGAAGAAGCGAAGCTGAATGCTTCCAAAGAAGCGAAGAAAATTGTTATTCAAAGCATACAAAGAGTAGCTGCCGAACAGACCATCGAAAACGCGATCACGGTGTTCAACCTGGAAAGCGATGAGATCAAAGGCCAGATCATCGGCCGCGAAGGCCGTAACATCAGGGCGCTGGAAGCAGCAACCGGTGTGGACCTTATTATCGACGATACCCCCGAAGCCATCGTATTGAGCTGCTTCGATCCCCTCCGCCGCGAAATTGCGCGTCTTTCCCTGCAACGCCTCGTGCAGGATGGCCGTATCCACCCCGCCCGAATCGAAGAAGTAGTGGAAAAAACCAAAAAGCAGATCGAAGACCAGGTAATGGAAATCGGTGAGCGTACCATAATTGAATTGGGTATTCACGGTTTACACAAAGACCTCGTGCGTATGGTCGGTAAAATGCGCTTCCGTTCTTCTTATGGACAAAACCTGCTGATGCACTCCAAGGAAACTGCCAACCTTTGCGGTGTTATGGCTGCTGAGCTGGGCCTGGGCCAGAAAGTAGTTAAATTGGCCAAACGTGCGGGTCTGCTGCACGATATCGGTAAAGTACCCGACGAAGAAACAGAACTGAGCCACGCATTACTCGGCGCCAAGCTCGCCGAAAAATGCGGAGAACATCCTGCCATCGTAAATGCCATAGGCGCCCACCACGACGAGATGGAAATGACCTATATTATCTCCCCCATCATCCAGGCTTGCGATGCCATCAGCGGCGCCCGTCCCGGAGCCCGCAGGGAGATCATGCAAAGTTACCTGCAAAGGATCAAAGACCTTGAAAACCTGGCCGTAGCTTATAATGGTGTAGAAAAAGCATACGCGATACAAGCAGGCCGCGAGCTGCGCGTGATCGTGGAAGCCGATAAAGTAACCGATGCCGACAGCGACCGCCTGAGCTATGAGATCGCTGATAAGATCCAGAAAGAAATGCAATATCCCGGCCAGATCAAAGTAACCGTGATCCGCGAAAAACGTGCGGTGAATGTGGCCAGGTAATAAAACATACTTATAATCAGGAAAATGACCGGAGTCGAATGGCTCCGGTCATTTTGCATAGGTAAAGTTCAATTTCCCGGTAAAGCTTAAGCTTTACCGGGAACCAATAAAATAATGTACCTTTGCCGCTAATTCTAAATTTTCACAGATGAAAAATCTGCGACATGTCCCCCTGACGGAGATAGAGCAAATGATGAGTGAGTGGGGTGAGCCTAAATTCCGTGCAGCGCAGATCCACGACTGGATCTGGAAAAAGCACGTCAGCGCCATCGACGAGATGAGCAATCTTTCCAAACAACTCCGCGAAAAACTCGCAGCGGTTTACCGCATTCCCAAAGTAACCATCGACCACAGCCAGTTCAGCAGCGACGGCACGGTAAAAAGCCGCCTCAAGTTGCACGACAACCGGTTTATAGAAGGTGTACTGATTCCCACCGAAAAACGGATGACGGCCTGTGTATCGTCGCAGGTGGGCTGCAGCCTGAGCTGCAAGTTCTGCGCTACCGGCTACCTGCCCCGCGCCCGCAACCTGGATTTCGACGAGATCGTGGACGAAGTAACCCTCATTAACGAACAAGCTGAGCAGCATTTCAACCGCCATCTCAGCAATATCGTCTTTATGGGCATGGGTGAGCCCCTGCTTAATTATAAGAACGTGATGGCCGCCATAGAGCGCATCACCTCTCCCGAAGGACTGGGCATGAGTCCCCGCCGGATCACCGTATCCACAGCCGGCGTTGCCAAAATGATCAAACAGTTGGGCGACGACGAAGTAAAATTCAAGCTGGCCCTGTCCTTACACGCCGCCAATGATAAAAAGCGCGACGAGATCATGCCGATCAACGAAAGCAACGATCTCCGCTCCCTGATCGAATCGCTCAACTACTTTTACCAGAAGACCGGTAACGAAATTACTTTTGAGTATATTCTTTTCCGCAACTTCAACGATAGCCAGAAAGATGCCGATGAGTTGGTAAAAATCTACCGCCAGGTGCCTGCCGACCTGGTCAATATCATCGAATACAATGCCATCGATCAGGCCGACTTTAGCAAGCCGGAAGAGCAGGTAACTGAAAAGTTCATGAATTACCTGGCCAGCCAAAGGGTCAATGCCCGTTTGCGCCGCAGCCGGGGTAAGGATATCGATGCCGCCTGCGGACAATTGGCCAACATAAACCGGACAGCATAAATTTAAAGACGGTCTTGATGAAGGCCATGATTATTTCTACCATTTCATTTTTATATACAGATGCATAAAAAGCCCTTCCATTCCGATAACCGTTCCGACAGGAAGCCTTTCGGTAACAAAGAGGATAAGCCTTTCCGTAAGTCTTTTGATAAAAAAGAAGACAAACCCTTCCGTAAACCTGCAGGCGATAAGGAAGATAAGCCTTTCCGCAAATCGTTTGGAAACAACGAGGACAAACCCTTCAAAAAATCCTTCGGGAATAAAGAAGACAAGCCTTTTGGCAAATTCAGGCAGGAAGACCGTCCCTTCAAAAAGTCTTTTGATAAGGATGGAGACAGACCTTTCAAAAAATCCTTCGATAAAGATGGTGATCGTCCCTTCAAAAAATCATTTGACAGAGACGGAGACAGGTCCTTTAAGAAGCCTTTTAATAAAGAGGGTGACAGGCCTTTTAAAAAGCCTTTCAATAAGGATGGAGATCGTCCTTTCAAAAAATCATTTGACCGAGACGGAGATCGTCCTTTCAAAAAATCGTTTGATAAAGACGGAGACAAGCCATTTAAAAAGTCTTTCGACAAGGATGGCGATCGTCCCTTCAAAAAATCATTTGATAAGGATGGAGAAAGGCCCTTTAAGAAATCATTTGACAGAGATGGAGGTGATAAGCCCTTTAAAAAATCTTTCGATAAAGACAAGAGCAGCGAGGAAAAACGGCCGAACAGGTATGCCAATGCTTTTGGCAAGCTGGACGACGAAGAATTAGCAGCCCATAAGAAAAAGCAGGAAGCGCAACGCGAGCTCAGAGAACAGCAGGAAGAAGTTACCTTTTCCAAAGAGCTGGATAAATGGGAAGAAAAACCCGCGGAACGTGAGTTTGGCAAAAGCGATATTAAGCCCAGGAGAAAAGACGCCGAGGAGGAAGGCAACGGCGGCAAACGCCACCGGCACGATGCCCAGAGCAGGTTCAAGAAAAAATTCGACAACGAGAACCCGCATGAAAAGGCATATACTTCCGGCCCCGGGAAAAAAGAAGAAGCGATGGAAGCGCCCGAGGATATGGAAGGCCGCCTGATGCCGCTCAATAAATTCATCGCCCATTGCGACGTATGCAGCCGCAGGGATGCTGTAGCCCTGGTTAAAGAAGGTAAGGTCACCGTAAATGGGGAATTGATCACCGAACCCGGTTATAAAGTAACCACTGCCGATATCATCACCCTGAATGGCACCCAACTGGTAGTACAAAAGAACCTGATCTATATCCTGATGAACAAGCCCAAAGGCTTCATCACCACTACAGACGACCCCAAAGGACGCCGTACGGTAATGGAAATGGTAGAGAACGTGATCGAAGAACGTGTATTCCCCGTCGGCCGCCTCGACAGGAATACGACCGGGTTATTGCTGCTGACCAATGATGGGGAGCTGACCCAAAAGCTCGCCCACCCTAAATATGGCATTAAAAAGGTGTATAAAGCCAGCCTGGATAAACCCCTGACCAAGGCCGATTTCGATAAGATAAAAGAAGGCCTGATCCTGGAAGACGGCAAGGCCGATGTAGACCAGTTGGAATACCTGGATACCAAAAGCGAAATAGGGCTGGAGATACACAGCGGTAAAAACCGTATTGTACGCCGTATTTTCGAATCGCTGGGCTATGAGGTAGAGAAGCTGGATCGCGTGATGTACGCCGGTCTTACCAAAAAGAATATCCTCCGCGGTAAATGGCGTTTCCTCACCAAACAGGAAGTGATCAACCTCAAGCATTTGCATTAATTTAAACTGATTCCCACTTATCGGTCGGGACGCCGCGCGTCCCGACCGACTATACTACAAACAATCCCGTACAGGTCCTTCTGTACGGGATTTTGTCTTTGTCCTGCCGCCCTCGTACCAAGGCAATAATATAGAGTAAAACAACGTTTTTATAGTACTTTTGACACAGGTATGAGCAAACTGAACTTAACTCCGGCTATTCTTGTTTTTGCGGCGATCGCATCTTTTACTACTCCCGAAGCAAAGGCACAGAAAGGTGGCCCGGGCGTGGAACAATGGAAATCTTTTTTACCTTATAGCGAGGTGAATGGCGTCGTGACCGATGGTACCACTTTTTTCTGTTCCACAACCTCAGGCTTTTTTACTTACAACAGGGAAGATGGTTCATTGACCTCTTACAGTAAAGTAAATGGGATGGGCGATATCGGCATGACCGGGGTCGCTTATGACAAGACAACCGGCTATGCTATCCTCGCTTATGCCAACAGCAATGTCGACCTGTTCAAGGATAATACTTTTTACAGCCAGCCCGACCTCAAGATAACACAGATCAGCGGCGATAAAACCATCCATAACATAGCGGCTTCGGATGGCCTGGCTTACCTGAGCACGGGTATAGGCCTGATTATGATCAACCTGGCCAAAAACGAGACCAAGGACAGGGTTACCTTTAGCCAGAACGGCCTCGAAGCACCGGTATACGCCTCTCTTACAGACAATACTTTTCTTTATGCCGCTACACAAATAGGTTTGTACCGGATAGAGAAGAACAGCCCTTTTATTCTTAACGATGACGCCTGGAAAAAGCTCAGCGACAAAGCATTCCGTACGCTGGGTATTGGCGGCGGCGCTATTTATACTGCCGTAGCCGACAGCCTGTACCGTGTTGCAGGCGATGGCACCGTTTCTTTCGTCGAAAAAATAGGCTATGCCGATACGCTTCCCAGTATCATCACCAGCCTGGATGATGGCGGCAGCGGCTTATGGGTAAGTGTATCGGAACCGGATAAAAAAAGAGGCTTTGGCATACTGCGCAGATCCGATGGTTCCCGTGCCGATTCCTTTGCTACTATATCGCCCAGCCAGGTAGTTCAATTAGCGAATGGCGAAGTTTGGTTTGGCGACGACAGCGGTTATCCCTTCCCCGACAAACATGGTTTAAGAAAGAAAACAGCTGCCGACCGTTCCGAACCTTATTTCCCTGACGGCCCGGTAACCAATAGCTCTTTCGATGTATCGGCTTATAATGGTGAATTCTGGGTGGCGCATGGCGGTAAGACGGGGATATGGGGCGTTACCTACAACCGTGCTATGTTTTCTCATTTCCAGGACGAGAAATGGCAAAACTATTTTTATGTTTCCAGCAATCCATATGTACAGGATTTTATCCGCATCTTAAAAGACTGGAATGGCGACCATCTCTATGCAGCTTCTTTCTCCGGTGGTCTGTATGAGATGTCCCCTTCGGGCGTTACGGTATATAACCAAGGCTATCTTGATAACTACCCCAGCAACCCCAACAACTATTTTGTTACCGGCCTGGCCCTCGACCAGGACCAGAACCTGTGGATGACCAATTATGGCTCTCCCAACCACGAGCTGGTGGTAAAAACCAGGGATGGCCGCTGGATAAACGGGCTGAGTATAGATGGCAATACAGGGCATACTGCTGCCGATGTCATTGTCGATGATTATGGTCAAAAATGGTTTATTGCGGTAGGCAATGGCGGTGCTGTGGTGTACAACGACAACGGTACACTTGAAAACACTTCTGACGATCGTTACCGGATCTTCAAAGCAGGTAAGGGATCGGGCAATTTACCCGACAACAATACTTTGTCTATTGCCAAAGACAAGGATGGCGCTATCTGGATAGGTACCGCCAATGGCATCGGCATCATTAACTGCGGTGAACAGGCATTGGATCCCAGTTGCCAGGGAGAGCTGCGCATTATCCAGAACGACCAGTTTGCCGGCTATCTTTTCGAAGGCCAATCGGTAAAGGCGCTTGCTGTCGATGGCGCCAACCGCAAATGGGTAGGCACTTCCAACGGTGTATGGCTGCTTTCCGACGATGCTTCCTCCACCGTTTACCGGTTTACAGAAGCCAACAGCCCTTTGCCCTCCAACAACATTGAGCGCATTAATCTTGACCCCGTAACCGGCGATGTCTATATCTCTACAGATAAAGGGCTTGTTTCTTTCCGCAGCACAGCCACAGAGGGTAAAAAAGAAAATGATGCCAAGCTGTTTATTTACCCCAACCCTGTACCTTCGGATTATAACGGCATGGTAGCCGTAAGGGGCATAGCCGAAAATGCAGATGTACGCTTTACCGATATTTCGGGACAATTGGTGTACCGCACCAAGGCCCTGGGCGGACAGGCGGTTTGGAACTGTAAAGATTATACGGGCCGTAAGGTGCAAAGTGGCGTGTACCTCGTGTTCACGGTAAATAAAGATGGCACCCAGAAGGCTACCGGCAAATTCATGCTGCTCCAGTAAATCGGCCTAAGGCTTATGGCGCTGTAATGCGTCGATAAGCAACCTCGTATACAGGTGCGCCCCGGCATCGTTGAGGTGCAGCACATCTCTGAAATACTCCGGGTGGTTGAGGAAGGTGGTATCCTGGCTGTAGTCCAGCATCGTCACGTTTTGCTGTTGACAAATACGCTTTACCTGCACGATACCCGGCGCGGAATCGCTGTAGCGTTTATAAATAGGCGATATGCAAACAACCACACGGGTACCGTTGCTGTGCGCTTCTTCCAGGATTTTTTCAAAATAACGGAACAACAAAGTGTCCATCTTCGGCGTATTCCAGGTAACTATTTCCGGTTTGTTTTTTACACTTCCCTCCAGCGCCAGGTACCCTTTGCTGTCGTGGATACCCGGATGCTTTACGTTGTCCACTGCGATATAAAACAACTGCGAATTATAGCGGTACAAACGGGAACGGGCCTTCAGCCACTCGAAGCGTGAGCGCAGGTTGACCACATCTTTAATGTAATCGTTCTTCCCGTAATGGGGCAAGAGCTGGTACAATAGCTCATAGGTGACATCACGGGCCAGCAGCTCATCGGGGTTCAGATCCAGGAGCAGCATTTTGGGCTTCTTGCGTTCGCAAATGGTCTTGTACACCGCATAATGATACAAGACCCCGGCGCCGTCCCTGCCCAGGTTATAGCCTTCCATACCGAAGGACTGTTCCAGCATAGCCGTTACGTAGTGATGGTATGCCCTGGAAGAGCCCATGATCAGCAGGTCTTCTTTGCTCTTTTCTACGCCGTAAACCGTTTTGTACTCGCTGCCCGCCCTTACTTTAAGATAGTAATGATCCAACAGCCGGCCCCCTACCTGGTCTATGGCCAGGAGCACTACGACCAGGAGCAATAGCCTTATTCCAAAAGTTTTTATGGATTGCTGCATACCTTTTAGAATTGAAAATAAATAAACTGCCCGCCATCGAATACCCCCAGCAATACGATCATCAGGATAATAGCGATGCACCAGGCAAAACGTACCCAACCCCTTTTATGCTCGGCTAGGTACCAATGGCCATGCCTGCGCTCCCTGCTGCTATCGGTAAGCAGCAATACGCCTAATCCGAAAAAGGAATAGACCAGGGTACCCCAACTGAGGAAAGGCAGGCCTCCAGCCTCTGTGGCTATCTTTTTAATAATCGTAAATGCTTCCCTAATTGAAGCTGCCCTGAAAAATATCCAGGAAAAGCTGATCAGCAAAAAGGTAAATATAATACGGGCGGCCCTCGCTATGCCATGGCGTTTCCCCACATGATCCTGCTTCCGTATAAAGATGGTTTCTGCGATAAGGTACAAGCCGTTGATCGCTCCCCAGGCCACAAAGGTCCAGTTGGCGCCATGCCACAGCCCGCTCAGCAAAAAGATGATCATCAGGTTACTGAAGTGACGGCCTTTGTCCACACGGCTTCCGCCAAGAGGTATATATACATAGTCGCGGAACCAGGTGGAAAGGGAAATATGCCAGCGCTTCCAGAACATAGCCACGGAAGTAGACAGATAAGGCCGGTTGAAATTGGTCATTAAGCCAAACCCCATGCTGCGGGCGGCCCCGATGGCAATATAGGAGTAACCGGCAAAGTCGCAATAGATCTGGAACGAGAACAGGAAAGTAGCGAGCAGTAAGGTAGTGCCGTTATGTTCGGCCACATTGCCGTAAGCGGCGTTTACATACTGCGCCAGCCGGTCGGCTACCACTACTTTCATAAACAAGCCCCACAGCATCAGCCGCAGCCCCTTTACCAGGTTGCCGGGGTCGAACTCGTGCCGTTCACGGAACTGATGCAGGATATTCTGCGGCCGTTCGATAGGCCCTGCCACCAGCTGCGGGTAAAACATCACGTACAACGCATAAATACCCAGGTGCCTTTCTGCCTTCTGGTTGCCCCGGTACACCTCGATCGTATAGCTCATGGCCTGGAAGGTATGAAAGGAAAGACCGATAGGTAATATGATATCGAGCAGGGGCAGCGGACTAGCGCGGATATGCAGCGCCTCCAGCACCTGGTTTACGTTACCGAGGAAAAAATTATAGTATTTGAAAATGGCCAGCACGCCTACATTGGCAACAATGCTGACGATAAGGTACCGCTTCCGTTTCTTTCCATCTGCATTTTCGATAAAGAGCGCCGCGATGTAATCGATGATAATAGTAAAAAACAGGATAAGGATATAAACGGGGATAAAGGCGCAGTAGAAAAGGCAACTGGCCGCAAGCAGGTGCAGCCATCGCCACCGGTGCGGCAGCAGAAAATAGATGAGGGTAACTACCGGGAAAAAAAGAAGAAAATAAAAGGAGTTGAATAACATGAATCCTAAAATACGCTTAACATTAAAAACAGCCTAGCACTAGCCTTGTCTTTCCCGCTTCAGCAATCCTGCGATCACCAGGTCCTGCAAAGTACCGTTCATCAAAAAGCTATCCCGGAGAATGCCTTCTACTTTAAAGCCTAACCGCTTGCCCACGGCATCGCTGCGGGTATTGGCCGGCAGGTAATGCAGCTCCACCTTATTCAGCTGGATCTGGTCGAAAAGGTAATCCAGAAAAACCCCGGCACATTGGGACAGCAGGCCCTGTCCTTCTGCCGCCTTCGCCAACCAGTAGCCCATCTGCGCCTTCCGCAGCTTCTGGTCCCATTGGTGCATGCCCAGGCCGCCGATCAATTGCCCGTTCTTAAAGATGCCGAAAGCAATACTTTGCTGGTCGTACTGCTCCTGCCGTGCGGCACGGATATATTCCAGCGAGTGCGCTTCTTTTTGTGTCCCGTCTACCCATTTCAGCCAGGGCCTCAGGTGGGCACGGTTTTCCTGTACTGTTTGAAACAATACCGCGGCATCTTCCTCGACATAATTTCTCAATAATAATCCTTCCGAAACCTGGATCATACAGCTTACCCGTTTGTGCAGCAAAATAACCAATTTGCTTTGAAAGCAGCCGGGTATTTGCTAAACTTGTATCAGAAACCCATTATATCTATGAAAAAAAATGGCTTATTATATTGCCTGCTGCTTATTACAAGCATCGCTTCTGGCTGCGGCTTCGCAGAGCTCGATGAGATCATGAAAAAATCCCACCTCATCGAGAAAACATTGCAGGAAAGCTGCAACTGCGACGAGGCGGAGGTACTTAACTATTCCGTTTCTAACGGAAACCATACTACCATTTCCTGCAAAATGGTGGGCTGTCCTTATCCGGATAAAGAACAAGCCCTTAAAGAGATCAATACTTTATTACGCAAAAAAATACCCGGCTTTTGCGATATCGATGAGTTTACTATTGATTTTGTCAACAAAGGCAAGCACGAGACCGGGCAATTAGCGCTTTGCAAAGACGCTAAATAGCCCGCCTTACCATTCCAGCCAGTCGTTCTCCTTCTTGCGCCCGGATACTTTTTGTTCCTGTGCCTCGTTATGCTCTTTGGGTGTTGTATGTCCCTTTTGCTCTTTGTGCTCCTTATGCTCTCTGCGTTCTTTCTGGACAGGCTGTGCCTTATGTTCTTTGTTTTCTTTAGGCTCTTTATTTTCGCGGCGCTCCTGCTGTTCCTTACCGGCAGCTTGTTCCTGTGAATTCGTTCTCTTTTTGTGATTGCTGCCTTTGCCCTGATGCGGGTTACGGTTGCCGCCCTGCTTTAAAGCCGGTACAGCATTGGCCCTGGGCACCACCTCTTTGTTCTTGGGCGCACGGAACTGCACCACTTCCGAATTGGCAGGCAGGAACGGATGTACTTCCACTACCGGGATCGCAAAGCCGATCAGCTTCTGGATGCCTTTCAGGTTGTCCTTTTCCTCTTCATCACAAAAAGCAATGGCAATACCGCTGTTCCCGGCACGGCCTGTACGGCCTATCCGGTGCACATAGGTCTCCGGCACATCGCCCAGGTCGTAATTGATCACGTGGGTAAGATCGTCGATATCGATACCACGGGCGGCAATATCCGTAGCGATCAATACCCTCGTCTGTGAGGATTTAAAATTGCTCAGGGCCCTCTGGCGTGCATTTTGCGACTTATTGCCATGAATGGCCTCGGCAGCGATATGGGCTTTGTGCAGGTCTTTCACCAGCTTATCGGCGCCATGCTTGGTACGGATAAAGACCAGCACCCTTTCTATTTTTTTATCCTGCAGGATATGGACCAGCAGCTTTTTCTTCTCTTTCTGGTCTACATAATACAAGGATTGCGTAATGGTTTCGGCAGTAGAGGAAACCGGCGTTACCTCCACTTTATCGGGGTTCACCAGGATGGTATTGGCCAGCTTCTGTATCTCCGGCGGCATCGTAGCCGAGAAAAACAGGCTTTGCCTTTTTGCCGGCAGCAAAGCCACCACTCTTTTTACATCATGAATGAAACCCATGTCCAGCATGCGGTCGGCCTCATCCAGTACAAATATGCCGATGTCCTTAAGTGAGATCACATGTTGCCCGATGAGGTCGAGCAAACGCCCCGGCGTAGCCACCAGTATATCTACGCCCGACCTTATCGCCTTTACCTGCGCCCCTTGCGGCACGCCGCCAAAGATCACCAGGTTATTGGTCTTTAAGTATTTTCCATAGGTAGAAAAGCTTTCTCCTATTTGTATGGCCAGCTCCCGCGTAGGCGTCAGCACCAGCACCTTTATTTTCTTGGCGCCGGGTGCTTTGGGCTGCTGCTCCATCAGTTGCAATATCGGAATGGCAAAAGCGGCAGTCTTGCCCGTGCCCGTTTGCGCACAGCCCAGCAGGTCTTTTTGTTGTAATACTATGGGAATAGCCTGCTCCTGTATCGGAGTAGGATGGGTATAGCCTTCTTCCGATACTGCTTTCAGGATCGGGTCTATAATGGCTAATTGTTCAAATGTCTTCTTTGTCATGAGTAAAGCGCATGCACAAATGCTTTCAGCGCTGCATTATTTTTTATCAAAAATTATGGTTGATGCCAGCTCGCGGTATAACTGGCTGCAGGCTTCCCGATCCATAATATCGGAAAAACTGAATTGTATGAAATGACCCTTCCGCAAAAAAGCATAGACAAAAGCCCGGTTCCGCAGCCGTGTATCATCCAGTATCGCGTCAAAGGAAATTACGGCAGCAACCGCTTTACTGCCGTTAATCGTCACCAGTTGAGGCTCCTGTTCAAACCGGCCATTATCCAGGACTTTAAATGCAGCGGCAAAATCAGACTGCACTTTTTTCAGGAATTCATATGGGCTGGTATAACCCGTAGCTGTAGCATTCACCTTGATCATCGGGAAAGCCCCTACAGTGGTTTTGGGGTCCCGCTTCGCCCATACCACCACCATTGTCGTTTTGGCGGCCTCGCTCTGGATGCGGTCCTGCAGCTTTTGGGTCAGCTTAAATTTTTCCAGGTTCCTGAAAGCAAAACCGGTATCCTGCATGATCCAGCCTTCCGGCTTTTTCATGGAAAAGCCCCAGAACTTGTTGTGGTACCCTTTTTGTGCGTTGACCAAGAAAGAACAACACAACAGGAGGATCAACCACCCTACTATTTTTCTCATGCGGGCTTCATTTCAAACACGCAAAGGTAAATTAATGTGGGAGGATAAAGGTTTTTATTTTATTATACCAGGCAAGCCGTTTTCCAAGAAGACGGATATTGCCCTATTTAAACATCTTCTGGATCACACCAAAGAAGGTCCGGACCAGGGAACGTTGTACCTGCTTCCCGGCCGAGCTGTTGATCGCTTGCTCCAACCATGATTTTTCTTCTTTGGCCGGGGCACGCTTTGCCGTTCCGGCTTCAGGAGCGGCATATTTAGGTGCTGACTCCTGGCTGGCTGCTGCCGCCAGCTTGTTGTTGAGTATTTCGTAGGCGCTTTCCCGGTCCAGCACCGCATTGTACTTGGGCACCAGCTTAGAGCCTGCTACCAGGGCATTCAACTCTTCGTCGCTCAGGATATCCATACGGGAGCGGGGCGATACCAGGAAAGTATGGGCCAGGGGTGTAGGCACCCCTTTTTCATTCAGCAGGGTCACCAACGCTTCTCCTATGCCCAATTGCGTGATCAGGTCTTCGGTCTGGTAAAACGTGCTTTCCGGGTAGTTTTCCGCAGTCTGCTTAATATCCTTGCGGTCGTTGGCGGTAAAGGCCCTCAGGGCATGCTGTATCTTAAAGCCAAGCTGGCTCAGCACGGCAGCCGGTATATCCTGGGGGTTCTGGGTACAAAAGAATACCCCTACCCCTTTACTTCTTATCAGCTTGATGATGGTCTCGATTTGTTCCAGCAGCACCTTGGTTGCTTCTTTAAAGATCAGGTGCGCCTCATCGATAAACAGGACCAGCTTCGGTTTGTCCAGGTCCCCTTCTTCGGGCAAGGTGGCGTACAGCTCCGCCAGCATTTGCAGCATGAAGGTGGAAAACAATTTAGGCCTGTCCTGCATATCGGTCACCCGCAGAATGCTCACCACCCCTCTGCCGTCGTCACTGATGTGCATCAGGTCCCGTACTTCAAAGGAGGCCTCGCCAAAGAACTGGTCGGCGCCTTGTTGCTGCAGCTCGATCACTTTCCGCAATATAGTTCCTGTAGAAGTGGTGGAGATCTTCCCGTAGTCTTTTTCTATATCGGCTTTGCCTTCGTCTCCTGCATATTGCAATACCTTGATCAGGTCTTTGAGGTCGAGCAGCGGCAGCTCTTTATCGTCGCAGTATTTAAAAAGCATGGCCAGCAGCCCCGATTGGGTATCGTTCAGGTCCAGCACTTTGGCCAGCAGCACCGGTCCGAATTCCGAAACCGTAGCCCTGAGCCTTACTCCTTTTTCCTTGCTCAGCGACAACAGCTCTGCCGGGTAAGCCTCTGGTTGATACGTTTCCTTCAGCAACTGGTACCGTTCCTTTATTTTGCTGTTTTCTGTTCCTGCGGCGGCAATACCGCTCAGGTCGCCCTTGATATCCATCAGCAATATCGGTACGCTGGCATCGCTCAGCGCTTCGGCAATTACCTGCAACGTTTTCGTTTTACCGGTTCCCGTGGCCCCGGCAATAAGCCCGTGGCGGTTCATCATGCTTAGCGGCAGGTACACAACCGCATCGTCCACTACTTTGCCGTCGAGCATGGCAAGGCCCATTTTAATATGTTCTCCTTTAAAATTGTAGCCTTGTTGTATCGCCGCGAGAAATGCTTCCTGGTTTGCCATAAGTATTGTTGTTGAGGGTAAAAACATTCGATGCTTCAAATGTAGAATTTCTGTTGTAAAGCTCCCATATTAAATCTGCGGTAAAAACTTAGCCCTTAAGACAATTTTTCCGGCAACCATCGCGTTTATCTCCATCTGTAAAGCCAATACGGCAGGGTTAATGCAGCGTTAAACGCAATTACGTAATCTTTCGTAGTAACATGATAATGCTATTTTTGTAACTTTGCCCACTTTTGTAATTACGAAAGCCCCAAATGGACAGCAAATCTTTGATAGATACTACATACTTGCCGGGACACATTGCCATCATTATGGACGGCAACGGACGCTGGGCAAAAGAGAAAGGGGAAGACCGTATCCATGGCCACCAGCAAGGCGTGATCAGTGTGCGCGAGGTAGTGGAAGGCTGCGGTGAGATCGGGATCGGGTACCTTACCTTGTATGCCTTTTCCACCGAAAACTGGAACAGGCCCAAATATGAAGTGGACGCGCTTATGGAATTGCTTGTAAGCACGATAAGGCGGGAAGTGGATGATCTCAAAAAAAATAATGTAAAGCTCCATGTGATCGGCGACTTTGCCTCCCTGCCGGAGATATGCCAACAGGAGCTGAACGAAGGGATGGAGATCACATCGGGCTGTACGGGCCTCAACCTGATCCTGGCACTGAGCTACAGTGCAAGATGGGAAATTGTGGCGGCGGCGCAGAAAATAGCGGCAGCGGCGGCGGCAGGTACTTTAAACCCCGACCAGGTTGATGCAGAAACATTTAACCAGTTTCTCTGCACCAAAGATTATCCCGATCCCGAATTGATGATCAGGACAGGGGGAGAACACCGGATCAGTAATTTCCTGTTGTACCAGATGGCTTATACCGAATTGTACTTCAGCGATGTACACTGGCCCGATTTTCGAAAGAACCACCTTTTCGACGCCATATTGAATTACCAGCAACGCGAAAGGAGATTTGGTAAAACGAGTGAGCAGATCAAAACTTCCTGATTAAATTCCAGGCCGATATCACAAACACCCACAGACAAAATAGTTTAACACAATCAATGCATAATTTCAAACTACGCTATTTCTTCAGCGTCCTTCTCCTGCTCAATGGTATGGCAATCACTGCTGTGGCTCAGATGGGTGGCGTAAACAGCAATAGTTCCAAGAACGCCGATCTCGTGATCGGGGAAATTAAAGTGACTGGGATACGGTACATGGATGCTGACCTTATTATTACAATAGCGGGATTGGCTGTGGGCGACCGGATAAAGCTTACCGACGACCCTGCCATTTCCAAAGCCATACGCAACCTATGGGAACAACAACTGTTTTCGGATATCGCCGTTAATATCACCAAAATAACGGACAACAAAGCGTACCTGGAAATAGCGGTAGTAGAGCGCCCGAGATTAAGCAAGTTTAAATTTAATGGTATCTCCAAAAGCCAGGAGTCGGAGCTTAAGGAAAAACTGAATATCGTTCAGAACAGGATGGTGACCGAATCCATGAAGAAGGATATCGAGCAAAAAATAAAGAAATATTACGACGATAAAGGTTTTGTAGCAGCCAAGGTAGACATTAAGGAATTGCGCGATACGGCAGGGGTGCATAGCGTGGCATTGATTATCGATGTAAAAAAAGGCGGGAAAGTACACATCAACCAAATCTCTTTTGCTGGCAACGAGCATGTATCAGATTCAAAGCTGAAGGGTACTATGAAAGGCTCCAAAGAGATGGCCCGCATTTCCCTGAAACCGGCTGACGACTACTCTCTTTATAACGCAGGGCAAAAACGTTCTTTCAAAAATTACATCAAAGATCAGGGATATCTTTCCCTGAGCAAGACACTGGACGCCCTAAACCCTTATTTCCGCTGGAATATATTTGCCGGCTCCAAATTCAACCCCAAGAAATTTGAAGAGGACAAGAACAGCATTCTGGGTTATTACAACGCCCAGGGTTACCGTGACGCCCAGATCGAAGAGGATACGACTTATACCGTAAGCAACGGGAACCTCAATATCGAGCTTAAGGTTAAAGAAGGCCGTAAATATTATTTCGGTGACATTAAATGGAGAGGCAATACCAAATACTCCGATTCCCTGCTCACCATGCTCCTGGGCATCAAGAAAGGCGATGTGTTCAACCAGGAATTGCTCGACAGCAAAATGGGCTCTATGCCCAGCCCCGACGGCGGCCAGGATATCGGAAGCCTTTATATGGACGACGGTTACCTCTTCTTTAAAATAGAACCTATCGAAAAATCGATCCAGGGCGATACGATCAATTACGAAGTAATGATCCAGGAAGGGCCGCAGGCTACCATCAAGAACATTGGCATTTACGGCAACGACCGTACCAATGACCACGTACTAAGAAGGGAGCTGTACACCCTGCCGGGCTATAAATTCTCCCGTACCGACATTATCCGTTCCATACGCCAGATCTCGAACCTGGGCTTTATCGATCCGGAAAAAGTAAATCCGATACCCAAGCCTGACTACACCGATGGTACAGTGGATATCGATTACAACGTAGCCGAGAAATCGAGTGACCAGTTGGAGCTGTCTGCCGGTTTTGGCGGAGGTATAGGCTTTACCGGTACCATTGGTATCGTGTTCAACAACTTCTCCCTGCGCAATATCCTTAAGTTTAAAGAATGGGATCCGCTACCTATGGGCGATGGTCAGAAACTTTCTATCCGCTACCAGTCCAACGGTAGGTTCTTCAACTCGGCCAACCTGTCCTTTACAGAACCCTGGCTGGGTGGCAAAAAGCCGACGGCATTGACCGTGAGCGCCGTTTATGGCCGCCAGTCCTATTCCGACGGGGGCTATTATTCCGGCAATCCAAACGACCACTACCTGCGCAACTTCGGCGGTGGTGTGACCCTGAGCAAAAGGCTGAAATGGCCCGATGATAACTTCGTGTTCTCTTATGGTATCAACTACCAGAACTACTACCTGAAGGATTACGACTATTTCGTAAGCGATTTCAGGAACGGTACAGCCAATAACCTGTTCTTCCGCCTTACCCTGGCCCGTAACTCCGTAGATCAGCCGATCTACCCCAGGAGCGGTTCCAATATCAACTTTACGTTCCAGTTCACGCCGCCGTATTCCCTGTTCAGCGAAACAGACTATGCCGATGCAGCGCCGAGCAAGAAATACAAATGGATCGAGTACCATAAGTACCGCTTTACCGCAGAATGGTACCAACGTATCGTGGGCGACTTCGTATTCAAATTCGCAGCGAAGTATGGCTTCATGGGCTATTACAACAAAGACATCGGGTATTCTCCCTTTGAGCGCTTCAACGTAGGTGGCGACGGTCTTTCGGGCTTTAACTACTTCGTAGGCCGCGACATCATTTCCCAACGTGGTTATGAGGTATATGCCCAGAATGCAGTTATCTTCAACAAGTACACTGCCGAGGTACGCTATCCTTTCTCCCTGAACCCGAGCGCCACGATCTTTGGTCTTGCGTTTGTGGAAGGCGCCAACGGCTGGAACAGCTTTAAGGATTACAATCCGTTCAAGTTGTACCGTTCAGCCGGTCTGGGTGTGCGTGTATACCTGCCGATGTTTGGTTTGCTGGGTCTCGACTACGGTCTTGGCTTCGACAGACTGGGTAACGGTGTTAAATTCGGCGGTGCCACCAAGTTTACCTTTATGTTAGGTTTTGAACCGGATTAGCAGAATAAGGGCCGGCAGCGTTCCCCTGGGATAGTCCCGAAGACTCCGGCTTCTTAATAAAGTTCTAAGATTTTGAACATCTTTGAGCTATCAATTAAACTTAGTTTAATTTCGGCTATCTAAAAACTGCTAAAACAGAAAGATTATATGAAAAAATTATTGTTGGCCGTATCTCTTGTATTGGTAACCGGGCTGGCTGCCAAAGCGCAACGTTTCTGCGTTATAGATTCCAAATACATTCTTGAAAAAGTTCCCGATTACAACAACGCCCAGAAACAACTGGACGCCGCTTCGCAAGGCTGGCAAAAAGAAGTAGACGCCAAAATGCAGAACATCGACCAGATGTACAAAAGCTACCAGGCCGAGCGCCCGATGCTGTCGGAAGATGCCCGCAAAAAGCGCGAAGATGAAATAGTAGCCAAAGAGAAAGAAGCCAAAGACCTGCAGAAAAAATATTTTGGCTATGAAGGCGAGGTATTCAAAAAACGCCAGAGCCTGGTAAAACCCATACAGGATAAGGTGTACAATGCCGTACAGCAATATGCGCAAAGCCGCGGATATGACATGGTATACGACAAGGCCGGCGGCATTACCATTTTCTATGCCGATCCCAAACTCGATAAAAGTGACGAGATCGCTAAATTGATACCGGGAGTAAAATAATTAACTTACCTTCGCTGCAAATTTTTAAAAATAAAATATAAATTAAACCGTGATCTCATCTGCTGAGATGGGCCACAGACACAAAAAATCAGAATATTCAGATGAAGAAAATCATTTTTTTGCTTGCCCTTGGAGTAACATTAGGTTTTGGCTACAGTGCACAAGCACAGAAAAAAACAGGGTACATCAACTCTCAGGAATTGCTGGAAACTATGCCAGAGGCCCGCAAAGCGGATTCAGCTATGACCAAATACGGTAAAGAGCTGGAAGACCAACTGAAAACCATGGTTACTGATGCCCAAAACAAATACAAAGACTACATGGACAAAGGCAAAACCATGTCTGATGCAGTAAAAGAAGTAAAAGAAAAAGAATTGCAGGACCTGCAGAACAGGATCGACGAATTCAGGCAAGGTGCTGATGAGAAAATGGGTAAGAAAAGGCAAGAACTGTTCAAACCTATCCTGGATAAAGCCCAAAAAGCCATTAAAGATGTAGGTGCAGAAGGCGGTTACGATTATATTTTCGATGGCGGACAATTGTTGTATGCTAAGGACAGCGAAAACATTATGCCCCTGGTAAAAGCCAAATTAGGCATTAAATAATAAATAAGATTTCCTTTTTAGAAAAGAGCGGCAGGACTAGTCCTGCCGCTCTTTTCACATAGCGCCTGTCTGGCACAGGCCCAAGCCCCGGCAGGAATTTTCCCGATTGTGAAACAAACTTTTCCCGATTGTGACATTCTTTACAATTCCGTGACACTACTTTTGCGGCAATAGTTTAAACCGCAATTTGTACTATGTTCCGTAAAATACAGTCCATCGCTGCCCTTGCCCTGATCAGCACTTTCCTGTTTTCCTGCTCTTCCAACCAGGAAGGCGGCGCCAAAACAGAAAATACAGATAAAAAGATCCGCATCGTTTCCCTGAGCGGCGCCGTATCCGAAACCCTGGCCGCCCTGGGCATGGAAGACAACCTGGCCGGTATCGACGTTACCAGCACTTATCCCGCCTCTTTACAATCGAAGCCTAAAGTAGGCAATACCCATAATCTTAATGTAGAATCCATACTGGCCCTTAAACCCGATTATGTGATCAGTATGAAGGAAAGAGGTATTAAACCGGAGCAGGCAACACAGTTGCAGCAGGCCGGCATTAAAGTTTGGGTGATCGACCAGGAATATTCCATCGAAGGCACCAAGAAATACATCATGCAACTAGCCGACTCTTTCCATAAAGAAGATGCCGGTAAAAAGCTGGTGGCCGATATCGATGCCGCTTATGCTTCTTTGCCCACTTACACCACCAAGCCATCCGTAATGTTTATTTATGCCCGTGGGGCCGGCGCCCTGTCGGTATGCGGTAACGACATGCCTATGGCTAAAATGATCGGTATGGCAGGTGGCATCAATGCCGGTAACGAAGCAGAAGGTTTTAAACCCCTTACTGCCGAAGGCGTAGTAAAAGCAAACCCCGATGCGATCCTGCTGTTCAGCTCCGGCCTGCAAAGCCTGGACGGACCGGAAGGCATGCTGAAAGTACCCGGCATTGCACAAACCAAGGCAGGCAAGAACAAAAACTTTATCGTGATGGAAGGAGAACTGCTTTCCGGCTTCGGGCCAAGAGTAGTAGAAGGGATCAAAGAGCTGGGCGCCAAGATCCATGCAGGCGAAACGGCTGCTGCCGCTACAGCTCAGGCAACAGCACATTAATTTCCCGGTTACCCGGCTTATACACAGGTTAATACATTGCATTTTTGAAAGGGTTCTTTGTTTTATTGATTGCCTTGCTGATCGGTGCTTTACTCTGGGCCATAGGCGCAGGGGCGCTCAGCATTTCCCCGGGAGAGATCATCAGTATCCTTTGCCATAAAATGGGCATCCGTTTGGATATCCCGTTTACCGAACAACAGGAAAACGTACTCTGGATCATCAGGCTGCCCAGGGTATTGATGGCCTTGCTTATCGGGAGTACCTTATCGGTATGCGGGGCCTCGATGCAGGGATTGTTCCGCAATCCCATGGCCGATCCCGCCCTGGTCGGTATCAGCAGCAGCGGCTCTACGGCAGCAGTACTGATGATCGTTATGGGCAGCCAGCTCTTTGAAGGTTACCAGTCGGTACTGGGACAGTACAGCCTCAATATCGCCACCTTTGCCGGGGCTTTACTGGCCACCGTAATGATCTATCGTTTTTCCCAGCAACAGGGTAAGACCAATGTAGGCATTATGTTGCTGGCGGGTGTTGCTATGAATGCCATAGCAGGCGCTGCCACCGGCTTCATTACGTTCACGGCTTCGGATCAGCAATTGCGCAGCGTGACCTTCTGGATGATGGGTAGCCTGGGTGGCGCCAACTGGATCAACCTGGCGGGTATATTGCCTTTCTGCCTGGCCTGCGTGCTGGGCCTGCCTTTGGTAGCGAAAGCATTGAATGCTTTCAGCCTGGGCGAAAGCGATGCGGCTTATCTCGGTATCCGCACCGAAAGGATGAAGACCATTGTGATGCTCCTGTGCGCGATGGGCGTAGGCGCTTCGGTAGCCGTATCGGGTATCATTGGTTTTGTAGGCCTGGTAGTACCGCATATCGTGCGTATGGCTATCGGCCCCGAACACAGGAGGTTATTGATCGCGTCGGCACTATTCGGATCTACCCTGCTCATATTAGCCGATTTGCTAAGCAGGACCATAGCAGCGCCGATAGAGATCCCGATCGGCATTATTACCGCAATGGCAGGAGGACCATTTTTCCTGTATTTGCTATTAAGAGAAAAGAAGAAAACTGTTTTTTTATAAAAGTACATGCTCCAGGTCAACAACATATCCTACCAGGTACAAGGCCGCGACTTATTGCAGCAGGTTAATGCTATGATAAGGCCCGGTGCCTTTACGGCGCTGATGGGCAGTAACGGCGCAGGCAAATCCACCTTGCTGAAGATCATCAGCGGGGAGCTAAAGCCATCGGCCGGAACGGTTACCTGGCAGGGAAAAGCATTGAAAGACTGGGACCAGAAAGAGCTGGCCAAAACACGCGCCGTATTGCGGCAGCAGTACGCCATGCAGTTGCCCTTTAGCGTGTTCGATATTATATCGATGGGCCGCTACCCGCATTTCCGCAATAAGCTCAGCAGCCAATGCCGGGAGGTGATCGCCAAAGTAGCCACCTATACCGGCGTGGAGCACCTTATGAAACGCGATTATCTTACCCTTTCGGGTGGCGAGCAGCAGAGGGTACAACTGGCCAGGGTACTGGCACAGGTATGGGATACGCCTTCGGATCATAAGCTGGTCCTGCTGGACGAGCCGGTAAGCGCGCTGGACATTCACTACCAGCACCAACTGTTATCTCTGGTCAAAGGCCTTAGCCATGCCAATTTTACGGTGGTAGCCGTGCTGCACGACCTTAACCTTGCCATGCAATATGCCGACGATGTGCTCTTATTGAAACAAGGGAAAACGATCCGCTTTGCCGCCAAGGAAGAAGCATTGAGCGCGGAACCTATCTATGAAACATTCGGGGTAAAAGCCGCCCTGCACCAGGCCGAAGATTACCCGCATTCGTTTATAACCGTATGCCCTGTGCAGCAGCAATACCAGCATTGGGGCAATGGTTAAAATATAACATCTGATATCTAAAGTCTAACATCTGAAGTCTAATATCTAACATCTGAAATCTAAAGTCTAATATCTCAACTGATGAATACAGCAACACTCCCCCTGAAAGCCCAATGGGAACAGTTAACGACAGAAAACCCCAAACTGCGTATCCGCGATGCGGCCAGCCAATTGGGTGTAAGTGAAGCAGAACTGCTGGCTACAGGAACAGGCAGCACCGTAACCCGCCTCGAAGGGGACTGGAAAGCCTTCCTGGTGGAAGTAGCAACATTAGGTAAAGTAATGGCGCTTACCCGCAACGATAACGCAGTGCATGAGCGTAAAGGCATTTATAACAACATTACCTTCCAGGGCCCTGTAGGTACGGCCTTGAACGAAGATATCGACCTGCGCCTGTTCATGATGAACTGGGGAAGCGGTTTTGCCGTAAATGAAAACGACCGCCTCAGCTTCCAGTTCTTTGACAAGAGCGGGGAAGCTACCCATAAGATCTATTGCACCGAAGACAGCAATACCGAAGCCTATCATGCCCTGGTCGCCAAATACAAAGCCGCGGACCAAAGCCCCGAAGTAGCCGTTACTCCCTATCCCGCAGCAGCGCCCGAGAAGGCCGACAGCGAGATCGACGTACCTGCTTTTCATGAAGCCTGGAAAGGAATAAAAGATACCCACGAGTTTTTTGGTATGCTGGGTAAACATGGCGTAAGCCGCCTGCAGGCTATGCGTCTCGCTCCTGCCGAATTTGTAAAGGAAGTAGACAACGACATCGCCCGTAAAACGTTGGATGCCGCTGCCGAAAGGGCAGTACCCATCATGGTATTCGTAGGCAACCGCGGTTGTATCCAGATCCATACCGGCGAAGTAAAGAAAGTAATGGAAGCCGGTCCCTGGTACAATGTGCTGGACCCCGACTTTAACCTGCACCTGAGGGAAAGCGCGATTGCCCACACTTATGCCGTAAAGAAACCTTCGGTAGATGGCATCGTGACCGCGATTGAAGTATATGACAGCAAAGGAGAAATGATCGTTCAGTTCTTTGGAAAGCGTAAGCCGGGTATTCCCGAATTAACGGAATGGCGCCAGATCGTACAAGACCTTACTCAATTCTAAAATAAAAGCAAGATGATCGTAATGACCATATTAAGTGCGGCAACCCTTCTTGTATTTGTATTTGCAGGGGTATGGGGTAATAAACTGATCCAGACCAAGAGCCGGGATTAAGCACGGTGTTATACATAACTCACGGAGCAGGCTGTAAGGCTTTGCTCCGTTTTTTATTGCACCTTACCGGCACTTGCTTACCTGCAAAAAACACCTTTTGACCGCAAAATTTGGCATAGTACAGGGCACAAAACTATCTTTGCTGCAAAGCAAGCACCATGAAGCCAAGAGTCAACCAGGTTATTACACACTTATTGTGTAGTCTTGCTTTCCTGCTCTTTCCTATACTTTCTTCTCCCGACTTTCCCCATGTTGCTGTTACCCTGGGCAACCCGAATGGCTTGCGGGAAGTGGTATCGCATGTGCTGTTGCTGGGCTTCTTTTACCTTTGCTATGCTTACCTCATTCCCCGCTTCTATTACCGGCAACGGTATCTTTTATTCTATACCTGGATTATTGCTGCGGCCTTTATTATTTTCTTTATCCTCTTTGGCTTGCTCAACAAGGTGCAGTGGCAGCACCACCACATACCCAGGAGACCTGCAACGGAACAGCATACCCCACCCCATCCCGATAGTCCGGGTCAGCCACCGCGTGTCAATATTTTAAGGATCATCTTTTTTGATTACAGCCTGTATATGCTGCTCATCGTGCTGTTCCTGGCTTTATTGCTCAAGAACAACCAACGCTGGCGTAAGCTGCGGCAGGAGCAGCTGGAAACGGAATTGTCTTACCTTAAGGCACAGATTAACCCACATTTCCTGTTCAATACCTTGAACAGCATTTACTCTTTGGCCATCGAGAAGTCAGACTATACAGCAACAGCGGTGGTCAAGCTATCCGGTATGATGCGCTACCTTATCAGCGAGTCGAACAAGCATTTTGTGTCTCTCGAAAAAGAGATCGGCTATATCGGTGATTATATCGAATTGCAGCAATTCCGGCTCGGCGCTACGGTGAGGATACAATATACCATGCAGGGCAAGACCGGAGGCCGGGAAATAGCGCCGCTTATCCTGATCACTTTTGTGGAGAATGCTTTTAAGTATGGCGTCAACCCTGAAGAGTACTCGGAGATCATGGTAGCTATCGTAATCGAAAATGATGTGCTAGCTTTAAGGGTAGAAAACAATAAGGTGACTACGCATATACCTAAGACAACGGTACCGGGGCTGGGGATCGACAATACCCGCAACAGGCTGGAAATGCTTTACCCCTCCAGGCACCGGCTCCTGATCACGGAGGATGCTGTAAAATTTAAAGTTTATCTTGAAATCAACCTGATATGATCACTGCCATTGCGATTGATGATGAGCCGCCGGCGCTCAAAGTAGTGGAGGCTTTCTGCAAGGATTTCGATTTCCTCGCTTTGCAAAAAACCTTTACTGGTACTGATGAAGCGCAAAAGTACCTCCGCAAATATCCCGTCGACCTTTTGTTCCTGGATATACAAATGCCGGCGCTTTCGGGGATCGAGTTCTTCAAGTCGGTACAACAAAACACTATGGTGATTTTTACCACGGCTTACAGTGAGTATGCCGTGGACGGCTTCAACCTGAGTGCGGTGGATTACCTGCTGAAACCCTTTACCAGGGAGCGCTTTGCACAGGCCGTACACAAGGCCAACGACTATTACAAATTTCAGAAACACACCGGCAATACAGAACCCGGCTACCTGTTTATCAGGGCCGATTACAGCCTGGTAAAGATACCGGTGGCCGACATCCTTTATATCGAGGGGCTCGACGATTACATCAGGATACACCTGCAGCAGCAAAAGCCTTTGGTGGCACGCCTCACCATGAAGGCCCTCCTGGAAAAGCTGCCGCCCCAGGACTTTATCAGGGTGCATCGCTCTTATATTGTGCCGCTCAAAAGGATAAAGCTGGTACGCAACAAAATGATCCACATCGCCGATACGGAGATCGCTATAGGCAGCAGTTATGAAGAGGCTTTTTTTGCCCGGTTCCAACCTTAGGTCCGGTTTGTTTTTACCGCAGTATTTCCCTGCTTTGCCTCATTTTTTTGCTATCCCTGCCGGGTACAGATAGCTTTGGTTTACTAAAAAAGAAAGCTATGGAAAGGAAACAATTTTTACGCGGTATCGGCCTGGCCGGCGCTGCTTCCCTCATCCCCTTTGGTAAAGTGCTGGCAGCACCGGGCGACGAACAGAAACCTACCAGTTGTTCCCTCATTCCTTCTGAGACGGAAGGGCCTTTTCCCCTGGATCTTTCGGCCAATACCACTTACTTCCGCCAGGATGTGCGGGAAGACCGGCAAGGAGTGCAGCTTAATCTTAAGCTGAAGATCATCGGCACCGGCAATTGCGAGCCGATGCCCAACCTCCGGGTCAATATATGGCATTGCGATAAGGATGGTGTGTACTCCGGCTACGACAACAATATGAATCATGGCAGTACTACGGCCACTTATCTTCGCGGCTACCAGATGACCGATGCCAATGGCGAGGTCAATTTTATTACCATTTTCCCAGGCTGGTACAGCGGACGTGTATGCCATATCCACTTCCGGGTATTTGTAAGTTCGGTATATGCCGCGGTATCGCAGCTCACTTTCGATGCGGCAACCAAGAATGCCTTGTATGCTGCCAATTCGTCCCTGTACACCAACGGCCCAGATCCTACGGCAATAGCATCCGATAATATTTTTTCGGATGGTTATACCTTGCAGTTGGCTACCCTTACGCCCAACAGCACTACCGGCGGCTACGATTCTTATCTTGAAGTAGCGATACAAGGTTCCGGCACTACCGGCCTGGCCACCCTGGAACCCGAAACAGGCGGGCAATTTAAGCTGGGTCAAAATTACCCTAATCCCTACAACGGCACAACTACGATACCTTTCAGCCTGGCCAATACTTCCGACGTAAAACTGGAATTATTTGATCTTGCGGGGAGAAAAGTAACCGAGGTTAAAAAGGGACAGCTCGCTGCAGGCGACCAGCAAATTGTCCTGGACCTGGGCAACAATGGCATTGCCACGGGCAACTATATATACCAGTTGCAGGTGGAAAACAGCAATGGCATTTACCGCCAATGCAAAATGATGACCGCCGCCCGGTGACAAATAGCAGAATCAATCCTGCCTATAAACTGTTCCAAAAACCTGTAAGCTCCTGTTTACAGGTTTTCTTTTTATCCTTCAAACTGTGCCGGGATATGGCTGCCGTCGCAATAAGGTTTATTCTTCGATTGCCCGCAACGGCAAAAGGCAGTGACCTTGCTTTTACGCGTTTCATTACCTTCACGATCTTTGATGGTAATATTGCCATACACCAGCAAGGGCCCGTTAACCGATACTTCTATCTTTGTTTCCTGGCTAATGGTGCTGTGCTCCCCGGCCTCTTCGTTGTAGAAAAAGCTCAGTGCGCCGCTGGGACACTTTCCTACCTGTGCCGCAATATGGGCCGAGTCGGCGCCTTCCATTTTGATCCAGGGTTTTTCCCTGGGATTAAATACTTCTGGAAGGCCGGTGGCCTGCTTCCAGCATATCGTGGAATGGATGCACATTCCGGGCTTCCACACTACAGTTACCTCCCCATTAGTATATTTCTTGGTGATCTCTTTTTCCATAACCTTTAAGATTTGAGCGTATTCTGCTCCTAAAATTAAGCTTTGCCTTTGACTGACGCAAGTAACCCGATATAGGGCATTTTACCCACACAACTTGTATTATGTGGAACGAAATACTTATTATTTAATAAAATATTGATAACTTTATCCCAAACCGATGTTAAAACCCAGGACTCTCCTAAGTTTTAATGAACGCCAATAGTATTAATCCTAATCTGTTAGTATGAACAACCACTACACCAAACTTTGCTTGCTGCTTACTTTTATTTGCAGCTTTTTACTGTCGACCAGAACCATTGCGCAGGTTAGCGTCACGGCTACGGCCGGTACTACCGGCCCTACCAGCTACACCACACTCAAAGGTGCTTTTGACGCCGTAAACGCAGGTACCCACCAAGGCAGTATTTCTATCGTCGTTACGGCCAATACGACCGAGACGGCAACAGCCAGCCTTAATGCCAGCGGCAGCGGGTCGGCGAGTTACACCGCGGTCAGCATAAAGCCCGGTACCGGCGCCACGCCTACCATCAGCGGTAGTGTAAGCGCTGCTGCCCTTATTAAGTTCAATGGTTCCAACAATGTAACGATCGATGGCTCCAATAATGGCACCGGCAGCAAAGACCTCACCATAACCAATACCAGCGCCACCACGCCAAGCGTCATGCTGGTCGGTTCGGTTGGCACTACTGCGATCGATAATGTAACGGTTAAAAATTGTGTCCTGATCAATGGCTCGAACGGCTCCACCGCAGTCGTTGTAAGCGATGCCGGCACCCTGGGTTCTGCCGGCTATTTTTCCAATATCACGATCCAGAACAATGATATCCGGAAAGCTTTTATCGGCCTGTACGTGATTGCTACGGTTTCTGCTTCGAGCAATAATACCCTCATAACCGGCAACAATTTTAATGCTACCGGCGCCAATGCGATAAGGTATGTCGGCGTTTACACACAAGGCGTCAACGGCCTTACCGTGAGCAACAACAACCTGGCCAACTTTGAGACCGCCAGCACGGAATTCGATCGGGCCATATGGATCGGTACCGCCGTTAAGAATGCTATCGTATCCGGCAATAATATCAGCAACCTCTCCTACACCGGTACAGGAGCCAGTTCGCCTATCGGCATCAACGTCAACCCGGGTATTACCAATAGCAATGTTTCCATTACTAATAATACGATTACCAACCTGAGCTCTGCCGGTACTTACTTACCAATGGGCATTTTCCTTTTCGCAGCAACAAGCGGAATAGATATCAACAAGAATAAGATCAGCAATATTAAAAATACCAATACCGGGGGCTACGGCGCGGCCGGTATTGTACTCGCCACCAGCACTGGCAGCGCGGCCACAAAGGTCTACAACAATTTTGTATGGGACGTAGCAGGCTACGGATTCAATGGTTATGATGTGAACGACAACGCTAACGGGATCGTGGTCGACGGCGGCGGCGGTTATGATATCGACTTCAACACCGTAACGATGAATACCAATCAGACCCTTACCGGCGCGCACCGCTCTTCCTGCCTGCTGGTCACCGCCAATGTAACGTCAACCGGTTCGATCAATGTAAGGAATAATATCCTGGCCAACCTGCAAACGGTGGGTAATGCCAACAGCAGATTGGTCATTTCCAACGTAGGCCCGTCCGGCGTTTTCGGCACCATAAACCGCAACAATTATTACAGTACCAGTACCAACCTCAGCAGTATAGGTACCAACGCTTCTATTACTACTACGATAGCCCAGTTACAAACCAGCCTGGGCGGTAATGCCAATTCGACCACGATACAACCGGTATTCCTGGGAGCGAACGATCTTCATCTCGACCCCAACAGCAATAATACATTGGATGGCCTAGGCAGCGCTCTGGCCGGTATTACTACCGATATCGACGGCGATACCCGTAATGCGACCACACCCGATATGGGCGCCGATGAGTTTACGCCCTGTGCCACCATTACCTTTACGACGCCGCCCGCAGCAGCAAGCGTCTGCGCCGAAAGCGATACCGCTTTCAGCGTAGTGGCTACCAATGCTACTATATACCAATGGCAGGTGAATACTGGTTCCGGCTTTACAGATATTACCAATAATACGACCTACAGCGGGGCCACAACCGCTACCTTGCACCTGACTAATGTTCCCATGAGTTTTAACGGGTACACCTACCGTTGTAAAGCAACCAGCCTTGCCGCCTGTAACTTTGTCAATTCTACAGCAGCAGCGCTTACTGTGATTGCCTTGCCCAATGTTCCTATCACCCCGGCTAACCCGGCTATATGCCCCGGAGGATCGGTAGTGCTGAGCGCACCGGCCACAGGTTATACATACCGCTGGTTGTATAGCAACAACCTGATCACACCGCCGGCTACAGGCATTACCTATAGCGCCGCTGCTGCTGGCAGCTATTCCGTAATTGCCACCAATACGGCCAATGGCTGTAAGGATACGTCCAATGCTGTGACCGTGATTGCCAACCCGCTCATCAGTGCTACGCAAAACCTGACCATCTGCGCCAACCAGCTGCCTTACAACTGGCATGGCCAGAATATACCGGCAGCAGGCACGGCAGTAGCCACCTATACTACTCCTTCCCTGGTTACCGGCTGCGATAGTACCACCACGCTCAACCTGGCAACCACGGCCACCGTTACAGCTACTGCCAATATCACTATCTGTGCCAATCAATTGCCCTATAACTGGAACGGAAATCCGGTTGCCAGTGGCGGTACGGCTGTAAGCACTTATACCACTACCTCAGTTGCCGGTTGCGATAGTACCACCACGCTCAACCTTACAGTAAAACCATTGCTTACAGGCACAGCCAACCTTACTATCTGCCAGAGCCAGTTACCTTATACCTGGAACAATATTGTAGTCAACAGCGGCGGTACAGCAGCGGCTACCTTTACCACCCCTTCCCTGGTAACAGGCTGCGATAGCACTACTACCTTAAACCTTACCGTGAACCCGAACCCCGTGCTGACCGTAACACCTTTACCCCTGGCTATTTGCAGCGGTACGGCTACAGCCATCAGTCTATCTTCATCCATAGCCGGCAGCAATATTGCCTGGACGGTGGCCCAGACCGGGGCTACCGGCGGTTCCGCAGGCTCCGGCACGAGCATAGCGCAAACCCTTACCGCTTCCGGTACCGTGCCGGGTAGGGTGATCTATACCATTACAGCCACAGCCAACAGTTGTTCCAGCCCCGCAGCAAGAGATACAGTTACTGTTAATCCTTTGCCGGCAGCGACCGCAACACCAGCTACACAAACAATTTGCAGCGGTACGGCTACAGGCATAGCGCTCAGTTCCCCGGTAAGCGGCGCCACTTTTTCCTGGACTGCAACGCAAACCAATGTAACAGGAGCCGCGGCCGGTAGCGGCAACAACATTGCACAGACATTAACTGCAACTACAAGCACTGCAGGCACTGCCACTTATACCGTTAAAGCTACCGCCAACACCTGCCAGGGCAGCAATACCACCGTGACGGTTACCGTAAACCCGGTACCCGCTGCACCAGGCACGATCACCGGGGCCGATGCCCCCTGCGTGGGCAGCAGCCAGACTTATTCCGTAGCTGCCGTAACCGGGGCCACAAGCTATACCTGGATCCTGCCTTCGGGCTGGACCGGTACATCTACTACTAATTCCATTACCACTACAGTAGGTACTACCAGCGGCAGTATAAGCGTATGGGCCGGCAATACCTGTGGCCTCTCTGCCCCAACAACAAAAACGGTAACTGCCCAACCGGTGGTTACGCCAACGATTGCGATCAGCAGCAATGCCCCCTCCCTGCTTTGCTCGGGCACCCTGGTCACCTTTACGGCAACGGCGACCAATGGCGGCACCCTGCCTGCTTACCAGTGGAAAGTGAATAGCAATATCATGGGTACCAATAGCAATACCTTTGCCTATATCCCCAATAATGGCGATACCATAAGCTGTACCCTCACCAGCAACGCTCCCTGTCTTACGGTTAATCCCCTGGCCAGCAACAAGCTCATTATGGTGGTTACCCCTTCGGTAAATCCCTCTTTGAATATCTATGTAGAGGAAAATCACATTTGCGCCGAAGAGCCGGTACACTTCGTGGCTACCCCCACTCATGGCGGCACTATCCCGGCCTACCAGTGGAAAGTGAACAATAGCAATACCGGCGCCAACAGCACTACTTTCAGCTATACCCCGGCCAATGGCGACCAGGTTACCTGCCTGCTGACCAGCAATGCCGTTTGCGCTACGCCTGTTTCTATATTGAGTAATATGGTACCCATGAGTATCACACTGGTCACCAATCCTACGTTAAGCATTACCGCAAGCCCGGCAGGCAATGTGCCCAACGGCCAGCCCGTTACCTTTACGGCTACCCCCGTACAGGGAGGCAGCAACTACCAGGTTACCTGGTACAAAAACGGGGCATACATGAACAGTGTAACCGGCAATACCTGGACCGGAACCGCAGGTACCGACTTTGTACACGGTACCAGGATACAGGCAAGGCTGCAAAGCTTCTCACCTTGCGCAAGGCCCGATACCACCTGGAGCAATACGGTCAAGATGTCTGTAGGAACAACAGGTATTGGTAATACTGCCTTACCGGAAGGATTCAAAGCATATCCCAACCCGACCAGCAATATCGTCAATATAGAAGGGCTTAAGGCCGGCGATGAGGTAGCAGTGTATGACGTATTGGGACATCGCCTGATGTATCAGAAAATACAGCATGGTGATATTAATACTGTAGACCTATCTTCCTTATCCCAGGGAATTTACTGGTTGCGGTTTATCAATGCCAAAGGACAACAATGGCAGGTGAGCCTCACCAAACAATAGGTATTAAGTATTTGAATAAAGCCCCGTTGCTACTGTTGGCAACGGGGCTTTATTATTGCTCATGAGCGCTGCTCTTACCCGAGACAGGCAATCACATAAGAATCGCATTGCGGCGGCCAGGTAGGGCAGCATAAGGTTTGTGCAGCGCCTATCGTTACCGGCGGACAGCCATTGCTGCAGCCCTGCGGTTCGGTAGGCGGGATGCAGGTTTTGCATACCGAGGCTGCTCCGGATATACCGCCTTTCAGCTTGTCGGAATCGCTTTCGTTTAAAGTAGTTATGGTTACTTTTTTAAGTACCAGCTTTGCGGGGTTCAGGCTTTTCTTTTTCATAAAAAATGTTGAGTTTGGTTTGTACAAACGTAAACATCAGCACTGCATAAAACCTGCAGTGGCCCCTTCTTTTAACATAATCCGGGCCTAAATGCGGCCATAGGAAGGGGCAATTGCGTGGAAAACATTTTCTGGCTGTTTTTTCGTAAATTTGCACTCCGTTCTTTGAAAGTAAACCTTTCATGTAACCCGTTGCAACGCAACAAAGCTGGGGCCGCCCGGTTTTGACAGCACCAGGCGGGGAAGGTGTAAGCATGCAGCGCGTTGTGTAATTAGCGCTTTAATCTGAATACTCAAACTTCAAATGGCAATACTCAGTATGCCATGGCTGCCTAATCAGTGATTAGTTAGTCATTAGGGCCGCCCGGGCAGGTTGATCTGTTACCAAGCCCCGCCGCCGACTCAAAACAAAATACAGGTTGCTGTTGCAGAATGCCGTGACTGCAGCTTAAGACCATCCGGCTAAGTGATGATTTGGTTTGTCCGCTTCCTGATCATTGCCGACAAATAATAACGGAATAAGCATGTAGAAAGCTTTTTCAACCGGTGTTTGGACGCGGGTTCGATTCCCGCCGGCTCCACAAGAACGACAAAACCCGCTATGGCAGCGGGTTTTGTCGTTTTCATCAGTAATATATTTTCTCCAATACATCGTAACTCTTTGCTGGTAAAAGGTTCCGCTGGTTCCATTTCCCAGCCGGGCAGGTATAATTATCAGCATTCCACCGGTTAACTAATGCTCGCCTATCAATAAAATACCAACATACAGGGGCACAGCTAAGAATTATCATCAAATAGGAAACAGTAAGCAGGTGCCGCCGTCATTGTTAGTTTTTCATTTTACCACAGACAACCCCGCGGAAGTGTTGCCCTACGTTCTGCTTCTTACAACAAAAAATCCCGGGTCGTAGGGGTAACTGCCATGCCTGGTGTCATTATCTGAAACAGTTCAACTATGTACAGTAAAATAATCAGGCTGGTAAAGCGCGCAACGATGTTCTCAGCAATAGCTGTATTCGTATCATTAAATGTTAATGCACAAGATGTAGATTCAATTTACTTACATAGCGGGCAGGTTATCGGTGCTAAGGTTATTAAAGTAGGCGAAACTACACTTGCTTTCAGTTACATCGACGAGGATGCACAACAGACATTGGGCAAATATACCGTGCAAAAAGTTTTGTTCGGCAAGAGCAAAAGAGTTCAAATAATAAGCGATAAGATCGATATTAAAAGCAAAGAAGACTGGGAGAAAGTAATCGTCATCGAAAAATCGGAGGAAGTATTTGGTATGAGAAGGGTAGGCGAATTGACAGGCAAAACAAAGCAGATAAACCTCCGCACGGGAGAAGGCAGTGATAAAACCGCGCTGAAAAATCTGAAAATGAGTGCTGCGGGAAATGGGTGCCCCTTTGTCTTTATTACCACCGATAAGGATATAGACAGGAAGAGCGATGAAGGAGGCAGTTGGGGCCAGCTCCAGTCTATTAAGAAAGGAATCGGGTACAGTTACAATTAATTATTGGCAGAGTTTCCAGCCCAAGAAACAATTCGCTGGCTGAACCGGCACATCACCTATTCGGCCATTATATTAAACAGTACAGCTTTAATCGCAAATTACTTGCTAACGATCTTTTTAGTTACAAATTCGTTGAAAAAGAAATCCCTGTAAATGCTTCCGATAGGGATTTCGTTTGTGCCTATGTACACGGTGTTATTATCTATCGAATCGATATGCTTCACATTGATGACGTAGGACTTGCTTACTCTTACAAACTTATCTTTGGGTAATTGATCGCAGATAGTTTTGATATTCATCGCCGTAATTACTTTCTGATTTTCGCTATGCATCACCACATAATCTTTTAACCCCTGAATAAAAAGTATATTATTGAAATAGACTTTAAAAATTCTCCGGTCTGCTTTCACAAAGAAAAAATCGTCTGCCACCTGTTCAATGTTGTTATTAGCGTAATCCGCCTTCAATAATTTGGAGTAGGTATGCGCTTTTTCAACAGCCTTTTGAAAACGCTCCAGTTTTACGGGCTTTATCAGGTAGTCAATCGCATCTACTTCGTAGCTATCTGTAGCAAATTCAGAATAGGCGGTAGTAAAAACTACGAATGTTTCCTTCGGGATGGTTCGGGCAAATTCGATCCCGTTGATTCCCGGCATTTGTATATCGAGAAAGATCAATTCAACGGTATGGTTTTCTATAAAACTTGTGGCCGTTTCGGGGCTGTTGAACGAACCGATCAGTTCCAGATCATCGGTTTGGCTAACCAGCATCTCTATGGCTTCTCTTGCCAATGGTTCGTCATCTATAATAATACAGTTCATAATTTTATGGTTAATGTTGCACAGTACATTTCTGTACCGTCTTCAATGCTTAAACTATATGCCGCCGGGAACAAAAGCTCCAGTCTTCGTTTCACATTTGCTAACCCCAGGCCGCCTGTGTTACTAACGGATTTAAGCATAGGTTTGGAATTGATGCATTTAAAGAAAAGCTCATCGTTCCTGACATCGAAATACAGGTTCACATAAGACGATTTTGTCGCGTCATTATTGTGCTTCACCGCATTTTCCACAAACGAAATGAACAGCAAAGGAGGAATCTGCACGCCACTCAAATCTCCCTCTTTAGAGATCAGGAAGTCAAAACTATCCCGTCTTACTTTTTCTAAATTTAAGAAATCCTCCAGGAAATGAATATCCGAAGTCAGCAATACCTTCTCTCTCGCACTGTCATAAAGTTGATAGCGCAGCAGATCGCTCAACTTCATTAAAACCTGCGAGGCCTTTTCCGGGTCTTTCTTCGTTAGCACATTGGCATTGTTGAGCATATTAAACAAGAAATGCGGGTTGATCTGGTTTTTCAATTGTTCCAGTTCCGCATAAGTTTTCGATTGTTCCAGCTCGTAGATCAATTGCTTGTCCATCATTCCCTTCTGAAACAGTTTTATGGAAGATGAAGCCGCTAACAGCAGTACGGTAAGGAAAGAAAAAAGTGGGATATTCAATCCATGCCCATTATTAAAAGGGTTGAAAAAATAACCACAAATGGCCACCAGGACAAGGATGCCGATCACAGCCAGGCAGTAGGCTATGTTTTTATTCCGGAACAGGAACCTGGGCACCAGCACATACATATTTACATAAAACAGCACAATAAAATATATAAATACAACTACCGGATTTTCTATTACGGAAGTACTGTTGAATAACACAACACCGATAAAAGCGATGAGCAGCAGGTGCCGGAATATCCTGCGATCGGGTGAGATCAGGAAACGGAACAGCACGTTTTCGCTAATAAGTTGTTGATGGGTAAATTTATTCATTTATGAAATTGTATAGAACAAACTTAACATTTAAAGCTACCGGCCGACCTGCTTTTATACGAAAGCGCGTGCTTTTTATACGAAAACAGGAGCCGTTATAAAAACGCATCAATCCTGAAATGTGTTTTGTAGTACCCCCGAATACTTTGCTATAAAAGATATGGCCTTTGGTATAATTAAAAAAAGGCGGTTATTCAAAGGAATAGTTTTGTGTCTCATTGCCATCATTAAATCGATGTTCAAACGATGAGATACAAGATCATTTATTCGCTGCTGTTAATAGTCATTTCATCTGCAGCCTACGCACAGGAAAAAGTCACATTGAGCGGAACAATCACCGTAAAGGCAAGCACCGAAACAGTAATCGGGGCAAGCATTTACATTCCCGAAGCAAAAGTGGCAACAATTACCGATGCCTATGGCTTTTATTCTGTTATCCTGCCCAAAGGAGCATATACCATCGTGATCAGCAGTGTGGGATTTGAGAATATAGAGGAACATATTTCTCTCACAGAGAATACCAGGAAAGATTTTTCGATGTTTGAAAAAAGCAAAGCTCTGGATGAAGTAGTGATAAGCCACAATAGTTCGGCAAGCAATATCCGTAAACCGGAAATGAGCGTGAATAAACTCTCTATCGCCACCATCAAAAAGATGCCCGCAGTTATGGGCGAGGTGGATATCCTGAAAGCTATCCTGCAACTTCCGGGCGTCTCCAATGCGCAGGAAGGGGCAACAGGCTTTAACGTCAGGGGCGGTTCGGTCGACGGTAATCTGATATTGTTAGATGAAGCTGTTGTTTACAATACGTCGCACCTGTTCGGCTTTTTCTCTGTTTTTAATGCAGATGTGATCAAAGATCTGAAATTGTATAAAGGTGGAATACCTGCTAATTTCGGAGGACGCACTTCCTCCGTTTTGGATATTTATCAAAAAGAAGGGAACAACAATGAATACCACATAAACGGTGGCATAGGAGCCGTTTCGAGCAGGCTATTGGCAGAAGGTCCTATTGTAAAAGATAAAGGTTCGTTCGTGGCGGCAGGGCGTGCTTCTTACGCTCATTTGTTCCTGAAGCTGGCTGACAACTCCAATTCCGTTTCCTTTTATGATTTGAACGCTAAGCTGAATTATAAGATCAATGATCATAACAGGATTTTCCTTTCCGGATATTTCGGCAAGGATAAAATGAACTTCAGCAACTTTTTCAGCAACAATTATTCGAACTCCTTCTTTAACCTCCGTTGGAATCATACCTTTTCCGAGAAACTTTTCGCTAATGCATCGGTCATTTACAGTAAGTACAACTATGGCCTGGATATAAAATCTGTTGGCATTGATTGGGTATCGGACATTCGTAATTATAATCTGAAGTACAATTTTACCCATCACCTGTCTGATAAGCTGGTTTTGAATTATGGCCTCCATTCCATCTACTACCAATTTAATCCCGGTACTATAAAACCTCTGGACCATGCTTCGCCTATCAACGCCGACCAGATTGAAAAAAAATATGCCTGGGAAAATGCATTGTACATCAGTGCCGAGCAAAAAGTCACGGATAAAATATCCTTGATCTACGGATTGCGCTACAGCTATTTTCTGCGTTTGGGAGAACAGAATTTAAATAACTATGCCGGTAATCAGGCAGTGGTTTTCAATCCCGAGCTGCAAATTTACGAGGAGGGAACACCTACGGGGATCACGCATTACAGTAAAAACCAAAAGATCATTGATTTTGGAAATCTAGAACCTCGTTTAGCTGTTTCTTATACCATAAACGACAACGAATCTATTAAGGCGAGCTACAACCGGATGAGCCAGTATATTCATTTAATTTCCAACACGGCTTCCGTCTCTCCTCTCGACATTTGGGCGCCGAGCGACCAATATTTAAAGCCCGAAATTCTTGACCAGGTTGCACTGGGCTATTTCAGAAATTTCAGCAATGGAAAATATTCTTTGGAAACAGAAGCTTTTTACAAGAAAACCAAAAACAAAGCGGATTATATTGACGGCGCCGAACTGATCGCCCGCAAAGCCCTAGAGCAGGTATTGCTAAACGGAGAAGCAAGGGCTTACGGGCTTGAGGTGATGCTGAAGAAAAATACCGGTAAGCTGACAGGCTGGCTTTCTTATACACTTTCTAAAGCGGAGCAGCGCACACCGGGCAGAAACGCAGGAGAACCGGGCATTAACAATGGTGCATGGTATCGTTCCAATTACGACAAGACGCATAACCTTTCCTTTACAGCAGCTTATCAACTGACGAAAAAATGGAGTTTCGGCGGCATTTTTACCTATCAAACAGGGAAAGCGGCGACTTATCCCATTGGCAAATATCAGTATCAGGGAATCACGATTGCGAATTACGGAGCACGAAATGCCAATTCGCTTCCGGCTTATCATCATTTGGATATATCGGCAACTTATACACCGAAGCCCGACAGCAAGAAAAGGTGGAAAAGCGAGTGGGTGTTCAGTATTTACAATGTGTACAGCAGGAACAATGCCGCATCCATTATGTTTGAGCAAAACAGGGAAACAGGGCTGAGCGAAGCAAAGCGGATTTCGATCTTCGGCATCGTTCCCGGCGTGACTTACAATTTCAAATTTTAATGACAACAACACAAAAATGAAGCATATACTTAAATGCCTGATCGTTTCATGCTGCTCTTTTCTTCTGTCTTGCACAAATGCAATAAGAAGTATACTTAAATGCCTGATTGTTTCATGTTGCTTTTTTCTGCCGTCCTGCACAAAAGTAGTGAACGTGGATGTAGCAACAGCAGAGCCGAAATTGGTAATTGACGCATCGATTGATTGGGTAAAGGGTACCAGGGGCAATGAGCAGAAAGTCATACTCTCCACCACAACGGGATATTACAGCACCACATTCCCAACAGTTTCGGGAGCGGATATAACGATAACAAATGCATCAGACACCGTTTTTAGCTTTATTGAAAATTCCGGTACGGGAGAATACAGGTGCTCCAATTTTCAGCCGGTGATCGGGGAAACCTATACTTTAAAAGTTGTTTTAAACGGAGAGATGTATACCGCTACCGAAACCTGTATAGGCGCACCGGATATTGAAAATATTGAACAGAATAATAACGGCGGGTTTGGAGGTGATGAGGTTGAAATCAAATACTACTACCAGGATAATAGTACTGAGGAAAACTACTACCTGCACCGTATTATATCACCTGTATCAGTGTTTCCGGATTATAAAGCCAAAGATGACCAGAATAGCCAGGGCAACCTGATGCAGGAATATTTTTCCGACAAAGAGCTGAAAGCGGGCGATGTGATACATATCGGGCTGTATGGAATTTCCAGGAGGTATTATGATTACTTCAGAAAATTGCTGGCAGCATCCGGGGCCGGGAATGGCCCGTTTCAAGCGATACCAGGTTCGGTAAGGGGAAATATCATCAATCAGACCCATTTCGACAACTTCGCTTACGGATACTTCAGGTTATCGGAAGTGGACGTAAAAGATTATACGGTACAATAATTAATCGGGTTTACAGATATGCGCATTTACACACCTTAGCCCTGATCAAATGAAAATCCGGCAATTTTAGATTTAAGGTGCACGCTCCAATTTACCTTGTGTGCCGGGTTGGGATGGTACCTGCCAGCAGCAGTTTTTGCAATCAGTCCGATATTTTCCGCATCAACATTTCGAAAGGCCCGTTTTTAAAGCGCTTTGCCCATAGCTTGCTGAAATAATAGCTTACCACAAAATAGGCCATTGCAAACCCAAATATGATAAGCGGATGAACCGGCTCTTTATCGTTCATTTTTGCCGCGTATTCCCGGTTCGTTACAACCCCTAAAATGAGCATGCCCACCGTCAGATGAGCGATATAGTGGGTCAACGTCATCTGCCCTGTCTTAGCCAGATTTTTAGCTAAGCTATTTTCAGAAAGGAATTTGCCGATATACATAAAGAACGCTATCAACATTAACCCAAACCCTAATGTACTTACCACGAATGGCAAAAACGGCGGTAAATAGTCGGCATTGATGAATAGCTTGATCTCTTCGTTCAATGGTAAATAACCAGCGATTACTTGTAACAATAGAACGGAAAGATACAACACAAGCCCTATTGCAAAGCTCCTGAATTGTGTTTTAGACAATGTCCAATCCAGCCGGCCCAGGTACATACCCACAGCAAAGTAGGTAAACCAGGGGAAGATAGAATTCCAGCCATTGTAAAAAGTACTTCTCAGGAAGCCGTTTATGGTCCAGAAACCTTCGTACTGCAGCGTTTCCAGGTCCCAGCCGGTTTCATAAGGTATAATGAAAAGTAAGGCGTGGAAAACGATTACTGCTACTGCCGCAGCATACAGGTAATACTTTTTGTCCAGGAACAATAACAGGGCCGCTATCAGCATGTACCCGCCATAAAAGTGCAGTATATCGGCAGGCCACCATAAGGAAAGTAGCAGCCCTAATCCGAATAGAAAGCAGGCCCGTTTGCTGATGGTGTTCCTTAGTTTCCTTCGCTCCTCATACGCATAAGCCCTCCTGCTGGTCATTAGCGCCATGCCCATACCGGCAAGCATTACAAATACAGTACTGGAATTACCGCTAAACAGGGAAAGAAATTTACCTGCTATACTTGTATCGTTATAATTGCCAAATACGATGTTGAAATTGACGATGTACATTCCAAAGATCGCATAAGACCTGGCCAGGTCAAAGCCGATTATTCTTTTATTGCTTTTCATTTTATCTGATGCTTCATTCAGGCACAAAATTGAAAGGAAGATTTTGTCCTGCATTTGACCTGCATCAAATAATTATATCCTGGCTCTTATCCGGCTTAATGTTTCCAGGGAGATGCCCATATAAGAAGCGATATGTGTCAATGGAACATATTGGAGCATATGCGGATGGTCTTTCATCAGAAGCAAGTAACGTTGTGTGGCATTAAGTGTGTGAAATTCAAATAACCTGTTTTCCAGCCACAGGGCATAATACTCCGTCATGAGAAGATCAAGCTCCGTTAGTTTCGGGTACTTTATTTTTGCCTGTTGAAATGCGGCAAAGTCAGTCCGGTAAACGGTTGTATCGGTAAGTGTCTGGATAAATTCCCGGCCAGGCTTTTGCAACACATAACTGTCAAACGCAACAGCAATATCCGCTGCAAAGAGCAGCTCTGTTGTTATTTCTTTGCCATCATTGAGATAGAATTTTCTCAGTATACCTTCCCTGATGCTAAAGCTATAGCGGCATACTTCATCCTGCCGTAAAAGGAATTCGCCTTTTCTATAGGTCTTTGTTTGGGAAATGTCTTGTAAGGCCGAAAGCGTATCGTTGTCTAACTGCCCGATAAAAGCATTTATTTTAGCAAGGTATTCCTTCATATTGCTAGGGTCGTTGTCTTTATCTTTCAGCATTGCCCGCAATAGTCCGGGCAGCTTCGCTATTTATGTTCTTTCCCTTCTTCCCGCGTGGCACATGAATACCCAGGCCTAGCTTGATATTGGCACCAAAACAGACCGGATGGGTAGCGATATTGTTTACTTCAGAAATTGCTGCGCTACCTGGTAGCCGGCGCCGATCACGATAAAGGGCATAGCAACAGCCATCAGTATTATGGTCCAACTAAAAGTGCCGAAATAAGTCAGCAATTTCGCATCCGTAGGATCCTGGGGATTGTAAACGATTACGGTTTCTTCTCCTACGGCCCAACTGGCGGGTGAACTTGAGAAGTTGGGGCGGCACAGGTATTCTGCCCCTGCGGCCGTCCTGAATGTAAATACCGGTTTATAAGTGGTACCCTCACTGTCTTCTATTGTTTCCAGCTTGGTTACAACCGCTGTTGCTCTTTCGCTGTTTTTCAGAAAGGCAAGGGTTGTTCTCAGGAAGATCAGGGAAATGACCAAAAGTAAAATACCGACGGCCAGGGAAAGATGGTACAACATATGCATTGGAGGTTGAGGACTGTTCTTTGTTTAACACTGCATTTCCGTCATTCGTCATAGCACAACGTTATGGTAAATATACGAAGTTTGCCCGCCGCCACTTCCCGGCAGATACCGGGTTACCTTTTTTCTGCAAAGTAAACCGGTATATGTTGCTTCATCAGGAAGCTCAGGCCTATGCTGTTTCATCGCCACTGCGCCTCTTCTCTCTTTCCACTGCCCTATCGTAGGCAATGCGGAGCAATGGCTGCAGCGATGCTATTGTCTCCACTCCGGGATTGATCATGCACACCCAATACATCGTTCCATATATAGGATGAGGCATTAATGTCTTTTCCTGTGTAAAGTCGATACCCGATTCCAGGTAACCGCCAAATCCCTTAGTGGCCGGTACAGTACCGAACAAGGTATTAAAGGTTTCTTTGTCGATACCCACATTAAGTCTGTAAAACCCTTCCCTGTCCAGCTTGGAACTGTTGTCGAAATCACCATCTTTCGTCACGATGGTAGCAAAAGGAAACTTGTTGTCCTCGCCATAAAAGAAAAAGAAGTCGCCGTCCGCTTCCGTAATATAGCTTCTTTCAAAATTCCCGGTAATGTAGCCGCTCATGGCAGTTATCGTCATTGGTCTGTATGTTTATGGTTTCAAAAGATACAAATCTAGGCAACCTTTTCCAGCCGGCAGCCATGCACACTCATTCGGAGCACCCTTAACCCCTGCCGGGCATAATGCGCCACCAGCCTGCCTTTTATACGACCGATGGCCAAATATACCGGGCCGTATATCTTAACGTATATTTCAGCATACGATAGCCTATACACCAGGTTATCCTGATCAATTGTCTTACCAACAACATAATGCTTATTTGCGTTATGCAAACATCCCTTCCTTGCTTTCCATGATGATAAGGGCTGGAGCCAGGCATCTTGTTTTTTGTTTAGTGGGCAAAGGCACCGGGCTGATAATCGCCCACATGCGCGCCAAAGGCTATATTGACCCTGTTATAACCATTGATGGTAATTACTGCTATTGTGAGATCGATCAGCTCTTGTTCCGAAAAGTGCTGCTGCGCTTGTATATAAATATCGTCCGCTACCAGTCCGCTTTTAATTTGGGTAAGCGCTTCGGCCCAGGCTAAGGCCGCACGTTCCCGGTCGGAGTAGAACGGAGATTCCTTCCAGGCATTCAGCAAAAAGAGGCGTTGTTCCTTTTCGCCGTTGGCACACAGGTCTTTGGAATGCATATCCAGGCAATAGGCACAGCCGTTGATCTGCGATACGCGGAAATAGATGAGATTGAGCAATGCCTGCTCTACAGGCGACTTTGACAGGTAAGCGCCTAATCCGTACATCGCTTTCATTGCGCTTCGTCCTTTGTCGAAAACATTGATTCTTGGTTGCATTTGTTTGTATTAAATAAGTGATTGAATACTGATGACAACCGAATAACATTCCGGATCAAAGGAATTGGACATCCTCCGGGGAAAAAATTTTCGCTTTCCCCGGCCAGGTGACTATTGATATGATGTGTAAAGAAGAATTAATGGGTTCCGGCCTAACCGGGATAATGGAGAATAGGAATGCCTAAAACGATATCGTGCACTGCCGTCTGCAGCCCATTGGCAAGATGTTTTAATTCTGGGATAAATAAGGCTTATCTCTTTTTCTTTTTGTAATGCGCGATCACTGCGCTGAAATCCACTTTGGCAGCGGCTTTCATATGCTCTTTAAAAACGGCAAGCGGGAAATCTTCCAGGCTTTTGAAATTGACACAGCTTTTCTGAAACTTCACTTTCGTCAATTGGCCTTTTAATGCCTCCATTAAGGACGGGCAGCTATAAAGCAGCATGGAGTGAAAAGAAATATGATTCGGGGTTACCGTAAGTCCGTACTTAAACACATCTTCCTGGTTGTAGCACAACGCATGTTCAATGCTCATCAGCTTTCCCAGCTTTTCTTCAACCGTTTTATCGAGAGCCAGTATTGCTTTGCCGAATTGACGGAGAACTTCCTGTTCTTTTGTGCCGAGTGTATTGAGAAATTGTTCTTTTTCCATAAAATATGTTTGTTGGTCATTCCAATAAGCGAAAACACCATGACTTACGGCGATCGCGCGGCATTACCCGGCTCTTTGCCATCAGGCAATACAGCACCAAAGTAAGGAAAGAATTCAAAAAGTCGGAAACGGACTGTTTAATGTCGGAACCGCCCCCCGCTCCCGACACCGGCCCGTGCTACTTTTGCCGAATAGAAGAATAACAGAGAAGCATTAAAACAGGTGCCCGAAGGCCTACCTAAATCAACGCGGATGAACAGAATAATTGTATCCATGAATATTACGCTCGACGGCTATCTTTCGGGCCCGCATTGTGAACTTGACTGGCACTTTGAACGCTGGAACCGGGGCATGGGGGAAAAGCTGATGCGGGAACTAGGCGCCGTGGATGCCGTATTGCTGGGGAGGAAAACTTACCTGGCTATGGCCAAGTACTGGACCGGCAAAGAGATGGACCCCTTCTGCCCCAGGGAGGATATCGCTTTTGCCGCGATGTTGAACGGCTATCCCAAAATTGTTTTTTCCAATACCCTTGAAAAGGCAGAATGGCGCAATTCCCGGATCATCAGGGGCAATATAAAAGCAGAAGTACAGAAACTCAGAAAGGCACAGCAAGGATTCAATAAAGGTATTATGATCTATGGAAGCGGCAGCCTGGTTATGGAACTGGTAAGCCTGGGCCTTGTGGATGAATACCACCTTTGGATACACCCGCTCCTTCTTGGGAAAGGCAAACGCTTATTCCATCTTATCCAAGGGCAAACATCCCTGGAACTGACCGGGGCGCAAACCTTCAGCTCGGGCGTAGCTTTGCTCCAATATACGGTGTTACCCCAAAGGATGCCGCAATAGTCAGCGGATACCTTATTCCTTATTTTCTTTTTTTAAAATGCCTTCCGTTACGCTTTCTTCGATCAGTTGGCTGGCATAAGCCCATAGCGCATCGGAGCCATCGGCGATCTTTTTTTTCTTTTCATATACCTTACTGTAAGCAACATCAAATTCCCGCCAGGTACCGCCTTTGTTGGAAACGTTCTGCAGCAAGGGTTCCAGCCGGTCCATCGATCGGGCAAATTTTGCTTCCGGCGTTATACCGGCCTCAAATTCTTCCCAGGTCGCTATAAATTCCGCAGCCTGTGCCTCAGGCAGCATACCGAATATTCTTTGGGCAGCCCGCCTTTCTTCATCTGTATTGTCATGACTTTTCAGGGTATCGTAGATAAAGGTATCGCCTGCATCTATTTCTACGATGTCGTGGATCAACACCATTTTCAATACTTTCAGCACATCGACGGGTTCATTGGCATGTTGTGCCAACACGATGGTCATCATGGCCAGGTGCCAGCTATGTTCGGCATCGTTTTCATGACGATCGCTGTTGAATAACCTGGTGCGGCGCTGGATGTATTTTACTTTGTCGATCTCTTTAATAAAGGCTATCTGCCGGAGTAAGTCTTGCATACTTAGATTAGTAGAGGAAGAGATTATTGATCTTTCAAAGGTAACACATATGCTACAGCAGAAAAAAATACCGTATTGCGGCTGGTTAAATAATCCTAATTTGCCAATAATACCTTCACCTCATGAAAGAACGAAGCCGTTACCTGGCATTGATTACCGGTATTATTATCCTGGGCTTGTTGTCCCGGAAAACAAGCATCGTCCCGGCCTGGACAGGTGATATGCTTTATGCCCTTATGATGTTTTTTATCATCCGGGTCCTTTTTATCCGTAAAAAAATACGTTTTGTTTTCCTGCTCAGTCTTGGCATCTGTTTCGCCATCGAATGCAGCCAATTGTACCAGGCCGGCTGGATCAATGCCCTACGCGATACGCTGCCGGGACATTTGGTCCTGGGGCAGGGCTTCTTGTGGTCCGATCTTATTGCTTATATGGCCGGGGCCTTGCTGGGAGCAGCAATCGAGCAAGGGATAAGAAAAGCAAGACAACAATAGTTATGCTCCAAAACAAACAGGGCCGCCGGTAATGGCAGACCCTGTAAGGAACCAAACGACCTTTCGCTTATATCCGGCCCGGGACCAGCGGACCGGAAGCAAAAAGGAACTACTTAAAGAAGACAAGCGATCATAAACGTGGTCGTTCACCATCGCTGTACCATCAGCAAAAAATAATAATCATAGCTTTTACAACCGTATCCCGCATCAATTTTCTTACTCAGCCACCAGGTACGGCAAGTGAAGAGGAGTAATAAACCTTGCTGTCAATCGCAGGATCGGGTATGTAAAGAAGTCCGCAATAGTACAGGCTCCTCCTTTCCTGATCAAAGAAATTGTGTTAATATTATTAAAAAGTAATCATATTTTATAAATTACACTTTATTATAAAAAACAATTCAAAAATAATCCGGCAGCCTCTTGCCTTCCTTTAATTCGCAATTTCTTCCGATACTTGCAATTGTAACTACGCCATGGCATCTATTCCCCACATAGCCCTTTTCCGGAAACACAGCGGCAAGATCGTTTGGAGTGCGCTCTTGTTCTGGCTGCTGATCGGCTTTTTTGTCTATGCCACGGAATGGATCGCGACGCATTATTTCGGGATGAAGGCCATAGATCCTATCGAGCAAAAACAGTACCTGCTGCGCTGGGTACTCTGGCTACTGCTTACCCCAGCCATCATCCTGCTGGCATTAAGGATCAATATCGGCAACTGCAAGCTCCTCTGGTTTATACTGCTGCATATCCTGTTCGGCACCGCATTGCTTACACTCGAATTCCTGGCCGAGCTGGCGATCATCAAGCCGATGGCGGAACATTTTTACCAAAGGACCGTAGCCACAGGTGAGCTGGCTATTCCTTTCCTGATGAAATACTTTGCCTATATCATCAACTATTTCCTGATCGTGGGCATGGTGAATATCTATGTTTACATGAATTCCCTACATGCTACGCAAAAAGACCTGCTGCAAACGGCATTGCAAAACAAAGAGCTGAAATACCACCTTACGCTGGCCCAGTTGCAAGCGCTCAAAATGCAGATACAACCGCACTTCCTGTTCAATGCACATCATTCGATTATTGCCCTTATCCTGCAAAAAGAAAACGATAAGGCAGCCCGCATGCTCTCTACACTCAGCAGTTTGTTGCGTCTCGCACTGGAACAACAGAAACAGGAAATGATCCCCTTGAAAGAGGAGCTGCACATGATCGGTCATTATCTTGCCTTGCAACAAATAAGGTTTGAAGACCGCTTTACGTATAGCACCGCCGTTTCGGAAGAGGCCGGTACCATAAGGGTGCCTTATTTTATCTTACAGCCCCTGGTCGAGAATGCGGTGATCCACGGCATAGAGCAAACAGACGAGCAGGCGAGTTTACATATTGCCGCCGCCGTAGAAACAGATGGACTATACATCACTATAAGCAATACCGGTACTTTACAATCCGAAAAAAACCGGAAAGGCATGGGTATTGGCATCAACAATGTAACTGAAAGGCTCCGGCAATATTATGGTAGTAAAGCTTCGTTCAGCCTGTCGGAACAGCCCCTGGGTACTACTGTAGCACAAATCATAATCCGCAATCATGAATAAGAAAATAACTGCGGTGATCGTAGACGATGAATCGCTCTCAATAAGCGTGATCGAAGCTTATCTCAAGGCTTTCCCGGAAATAATCCTGGTGGGGAAATTCACCAAAAGCAGGCAGGCCGTAGATAAGATTATTGCCTTGCAGCCCGATCTGCTCTTCCTCGATGTGCAGATGCCGGTACTCAACGGCTTCGAATTGCTGGAAGCCATTGAAGGCCGGCATAACCCTTATGTTATCTTCACCACTGCCTTCGATCAGTATGCGATCAGGGCATTTGAAGTAAATGCGATAGGCTATCTCCTGAAACCTTTTGATGCTGAAAAATTCAATAATGCCCTCAACAGCTTCCTCCTCCGCTACAACAGCCATACAGCAAACAGCAATATGTATGCAGGGCTTTTGAAAATGTTGCAGGAAAAAGAACAGCCGGCAACCTGGCTCGAACGCATCATGATCAGGGACCTGCAGCGTATCTTTTATATCCCGGTAACAGAAGTGCTTTACTTCGAAGCTTCGGGCGATTATGTAAAAGTAATAACAACTGAAAAAGTATACCTGGTAAACGAAAGCCTGTCCGCACTCGAGCAAAAGCTATCGCCGCAACAGTTTATCCGCATTCACCGCTCCTTCATCATCAATACGGAACAGGTGGCCGAATTTATCCCTTATTTCAACGGCGAATACAAAGTGGTGATGCGCAATAAGGACACCGTAAAAATGAGCCGTAATTATAAAGATAACCTGACCCGTATTTTCAAAGAGCTGTAAATCGCCCCGGCGATAATATACCTCTTCCCGGCCCTTAAATCCTGCAGCTTACAGAAAAGCAGTAAAGCCGTTTTTTGTTTTTTCTAATTTTTACCAGGAAAAACAAGAAGCAATGGCATCGAACAAATTCCCGGCCTCGATCAAATACATCATCGGCAATGAAGCCGCAGAGCGCTTTAGCTACTACAGCTTACGCGCCATCCTCACCGTTTACCTCGCCACGCATTTCTTCAACCCTGCGGGTGATCCGGCGTTGCAGGCCGGAGCCGAAGCCCGGGCCAATGAAGCCACGCACTTTTTCATTACCCTCAATTACCTGATGCCTATAGCCGGGGCCTTACTGGCCGACTGGTTCCTGGGGAAATATGCCATCATCCTGTGGCTATCGCTGGTATATTGCCTGGGCAATTTCCTGATGGCAGGTTTTACCGACAACTACTCCCTGTTTATGACCGGGCTGGTGCTCATCGCCATTGGCTCCGGCGGCATCAAGCCTTGCGTGTCGGCCAATGTAGGCGACCAGTTTGACGAAAGCAACAAACACCTTATCGGCAAAGCCTTCAGTTGGTTTTACCTCAGCATCAATTTCGGCTCCTTCTTTTCTACGTTACTGATCCCTTATCTCCTGAAAGCTTATGGCCCCAAAGTAGCCTTCGGCTTGCCGGGAATATTGATGCTACTGGCTACAGCGTTATTTTTCATGGGCCGTAAAAAATATACCCGTATACCCCCAGCCGGCTTTCCCAGGGAAAATTTCCTGAGCGTTAATTTCTATGTATTGAAACACTGGTCCAGGCTACGCAAAGAAAAGCCGCAGGCAATAGCATTGGAAAAATACAAGCCGGAGACGGTTGCCGCTATTGCCTCCGTATGGAAAGTGCTGGCCCTGTTTACTTTCATCCCCGCCTATTGGATGCTCAGCGATCAAAGCACTTCGGAATGGGTAATACAGGCTACTAAGCTGGACCTGCATTTCCTGGGCATTACCTTTTTGCCCCAGCAGGTGCAGGCTGCCAATCCTATTTTTATCCTTATCCTTACACCGCTCTTCGGTACGGTGCTGTATCCTTACCTGCAACGTAAAGGCTTTAATTTTTCGGTGCACCGTAAACTCTTAACCGGCTTTGTGCTGCTGATCTTCTCTTTCATCATTATTTACTTCCTGCAACTTGGTGTGGACAGTGGCGCTCATCCATCGGTAAGCTGGCAGTTGCTCGCTTATTTCTTACAGACTACCGCCGAAGTACTGGTATACCTTACAGGGCTCGAGTATGCCTATGCACAAGCGCCCGTATCGATGAAAAGCACGATCATGTCTTTCTGGCTGCTCACTATTTCGCTGGGCAATTATTTTGTGTCGCTCATCAACAGCAATATAGCTGCCAAAGGCATCCTGAGCCAGCTATCGGGTTCGGGCTATTACGGCTTCTTCATTATACTTATGAGTGTGGTCACCCTGCTCTTCACGCTTACCTATGCCCACCTGATCTTTTCCAAAAGCAGTAAATAGCATTGCCTCATAAGTAAGTCCAGGTAAAGGCTGCATTTGTAAAATTGATTTTGTGCCTTCAGAATTTGTTTTACATTTGCAGCCGATCTAACATTGTGTTGACCCTTTAATACACAATACTTATGACTTACCGTTCCTACATATCATCCCTTTTCATCGCTGCCTGATACCGGCAGGCGTTGTTTTCCCTTTTTACTATTTAAAGAGAACCCTGTTGCTGTACGCAACCAGGTAAGCTATTCGCCTGCCCTTACCCAACAAGCTATTATTGCTTCGGACGGAGATCCTTATTCCGCATGGAATAGTTATGCCCTTACCGGTCTGCAGCCCTGATCCCACGAGGGATATATCCTTTGCGTAAGGATGAATCTTCAAGCAAAAACATTATTTGTAACGACCCATAACGTGTTAAAGACACTATGAGCAGGCCGTTTGCCACAGGCTATTGTACACTCAAAACAGCAAGGCAAAAGAAACGACTGCAATAACCTTTTACAAAAACAGACTGCCTCACCGCATCCGGCCAGAAGCAGTCAATAAGGCATAATCATGAGCCATTTAAAAACAAAAGAATTAAGCAAGCTGGGCTATACCAATGACATTGCCCGGAGCCTTGCGATCAATATACTGCCTAAGCATTTCAAGTATGAAAGCAAAGCAGCCTGGATCGAATTATTGACGAACATCAAAAACAATCCCGAAGCTTATGTAAACGATGCGATGCTGGGCCCTATAGCGGCCACTTTTATAACGCAGGAAGAAGCCTGCAATTACCAAAGCTTTGACCTGCTCCAGGAAACAGGACAGCTCAAGATCTATGGAAGCAAAGAAATAGAGCATGCTGCCAAAAAGCAGATGGAAACAGCAATGTCGCTACCGGTAACCATACAGGGCGCCCTGATGCCCGATGCCCATACCGGTTATGGCTTGCCCATAGGCGGTGTGCTGGCAGCGCGCAACAGCGTTATCCCTTATGCCATCGGTGTGGACATCGGTTGCCGTATGGCCCTGTCCATACTGGACGAAGGCGAACATTTTCTCAAAAGCCATGCCTACCAGATGAAGCAGGCGCTCAGGGAGTACACCCACTTCGGCATGGAAGGCGGCCTGGACTTCGAACAGGAGCACGAGGTTATAGATAGCCCCGTATTCCAGGCGACCAGTTTCCTGAAACGAATGCAGATAAAGGCATCCAGGCAATTGGGCACTTCGGGCAGTGGTAATCATTTCGTGGAGTTCGGCCTGATCGAATTGTATGAAGGCAACAGCTTTAACCTCCCTGCAAAGCAATACATGGCATTGCTGTCGCATTCCGGCAGCCGGGGCCTGGGCGCCAATATCGCACAGCATTACATGCGCATTGCTATGGATACCTGTAAGCTTCCACAAGGGGCGCAGCAATTGGCTTGGCTCGACATGGATAGTGAAGCGGGACAGGAATACTGGCTTAGCATGAACCTTGCCGGCGATTATGCCAAAGCCTGCCACGACCGTATTCATACCAATGTGTTGCAGGCGCTGGGCTTGCAGGTAATGGCCCGGGTAGAGAACCATCACAATTTTGCCTGGAGGGATACACTTGCAGATGGTACCGATGCGATCATTCACCGCAAAGGGGCAACACCCGCGCACGAAGGCGAGCTGGGTATTATCCCCGGCAGCATGACCACAGCGGCTTACCTGGTGCGGGGCAAAGGTGTGCCCGAAGCCTTGTATTCCGCTGCACACGGCGCCGGCAGAGCGATGAGCCGCAAACGGGCAAAGGAAAACATGACGGCATCGGCCCTGAAAAAGATACTGGCTGGTGCCGGTGTAACCCTTATCGGCGGCAGCGTAGAGGAAAATCCGCTTGCCTACAAAGACATAGAACGGGTCATTGCGGCGCAGCAATCGCTAGTGGATATACAGGGCAAATTTTTACCCAAAATAGTACGCATGAATAAAGAGTAATACAATTAAAACAAAATGGACAAGATCATTATACAGATCAGCTCGGGAAGAGGGCCTGCAGAATGTTGCAGGGTGGTAGCCAAGGTACAAGAGCTGATGCTTAAAGAAGGAAAATCCCTGAGCATCGGTCTCCGGGTACTGGATCAAAAGCAAGGCGACATTAAAGGCACCCTGCTTTCGGCCACGCTCCTGGCCGAAGGCAAGGCACTCGACACTTTTGCGGACTCCTGGAAAGGTACAATACAATGGACCTCCACCAGTCCTTACCGTCCCATGCACAAACGTAAGAACTGGTTCGTAGGGATCAGCATCTTCAATGTGGAAGCACAAATGAGGTGGAACGACAAAGAAGTAATCTTTGAAACCTGTCGCGCATCGGGTCCGGGCGGGCAACATGTAAACAAGGTGGAAACAGCAGTACGCGGTACACATCTGCCTTCCGGCATACAGGTGCTGGCCATGGACAGCCGTTCCCAGTTGCAGAATAAAAAGAACTGCCTGGAGCGGCTAAAGGCCAAAGTACTGGCCTGGCAGGCAGCGCAACTCAGCGTGCAACAACAAGACCAATGGCAGGAACACAATGTGCTGGAACGGGGCAACCCGGTACGGATCATTACGGCCAGCCTGATGTAACCACCTTAAGCTGAATCCCTTACCTGATGAAAGGCTGCTTTCGGGCAGCCTTTCTATTTGTTTCTTATCTTCGCGCCGGATTCCTGTAAAAGAAACTGCTATAACCCCAGCCTGTCCTGTATGTCACGAAACTTAAGGTTTATATTCCTTTTGCTTTGCCTGCCCTTCCTGTTTTCTTCCTGCTTCGAGATCATAGAAGAGATCAATATGAATGCAGATGGCAGCGGCACCATGACCATCACCGTCAACATGAGCCAAAGTAAGACGAAGCTGGCGTCCATCATGCTGATGGATAGCATCAATGGCTACAAAGTGCCCCAAAGGCCTACGATACAAAAGGAGATCAATGAAGCGGTCGCCAAGCTGAAAGCCATGCCCGGCATCAGTAATGTAAAAAGCACCACCGATTTCAACAATTACATTGCCAGCATCAGTTTTTCGTTCAAAGAAGTGAGCAATGTGAATACGATAAGCCGGAAAATCCTGGAAGACCAGAAGATAAAAACCACCAACATTTCCACGTACAGCTACAATAAAGCGACCGCTACCTTTGCCCGTGATTATAAATATTATCCTTCAGCAAAATCGGAGTTCAATAAGCTTAAAAAGGAAGACAGGGAGATTTTTAAAACGGCTACCTATACCAATATCTGCAGGTTCCCTTTACCGATTGCCAAACACAATAATCAACTGGCTAAAATATCCAAGAGCCAGAAAGCCATTATGCAACGCAGCAGTGTTATGGACCTGATCAACGGCAGTGTGAGCGTTGCCGATCAAATACAACTTTCAAAATAACCTTCATGAAATACCTGTTCTTATCTACATTACTCTTTACGGGCTATAGTGCCTTGTCGCAGGACCTGGCTTACAAAATACCCCAAAATGCAACCGCAGTAGTTTCCCTCAAAGGCGACAAGCTGCTGGAACTGTTTTCCATCCCCGAATTTAACCGTTCTGCCATAGGCAGGAAATTCCTGGAAGAAGCAAAAAGAAAAGATGGTAACGGCAGCTATAACAGCATTGAAGATTTCGGCATCCAATTAAACGGGACTGCTTATTATTACAACCAGCAAACCGACAGCATCGGCTACAATTGCCTCTTGTTCCGGCTCGCAGACGTATCCCTGTTTGAACAGAAGTTCGGGGAAAGCCAGCGGGAAAATATCGTTGTGCGGGATGGCTTTAAAATATTTACCAACAACAAGGAAAACATGATACTGGTCTGGGACAACGAAAAGGCCTACCTGGTGATCGGCAAGCTCAAGGATAGTTATATCGAAGAAGACTCCGTTCGTGCTGCCCGGTACGGTATTAAAAAAGTAAATTACAGCGACTACTATTACGAAACACCCCCTGCATCGGACGAAGATTTTACCGTGACAGATACCGCCGCGGTCCTGGAAAACAGCTACTCGGTAGATGTTGCTGCTGCTCCCGCGACAGATTATGCACCAACCGAAGACCGCCCGGAGCTTATCCCCATTACCGATTCTGTTGTTTACGAAAATCCGCCCGCCGAACCCTGGCCGCCGGCGCCACCGACAGTTGCCCCGCCAACCGCCAACGATGCTTATGCTACAGCAGAGGTATCCTCTTATGACAACAGCTTTGACCAGGTTGCGTACCAGAAGGCCTATGAAGCAAATAAAGAGGCTAAAGAAAAGCTGGTAAAGCAATGGGTATACAACTATACCCTGGCTGGTTTTAAAAAGAACAATGCCGATGCCTCTATCGTAAGCAATGCGGCCTATCAACGCAGCCTGGATAAGAATGCGGCAGCGACTTTCTACCTGGCCGATGTGCCCAGTCTTTACCAGGGCTTTCTTCCCTATTATTCCTACCGTTACCTTGGCCTCGGCAATAGCATGAAAGGCTTCGGAAGTATCAATGCCAGGCTATACCTGGGCAAGGAAGAAGCCCGCCTGGTCAGTGAAATGGAAGTAGATGATAAGAAGGCAGCTTCTTACAAAAAGATGTATGCCCACAAGCCCAATAAGAAATTTGCGAAGTACCTCAACAGCGATAAAATGGTAGGCTTTATGAGCTATGCTTTCGATACCGAAACCTACCTGAAAGAATTGCCGGAAATGCTGGATCAAAGCATGGGCCGGTATTTCGGTCTTTACAATGATGAGATAGGCATCGGTGCAGAGCTGTTCTCGCTCCTGCTCGACGAAAAAGCAGTAGCCAAAGTGATCAAAGGCGACGCCTTGCTGGTGCTCAGCGATGTAAGTCCTAAGGAATATACCTACACGACCTACGAATACAACGACAATTACGAACGTACCGAAACTAAAAAGACAAAGACCGAAACCCTGCCCGACTTCCTCTTTATGCTGTCGTCCGACGATACCCACCTCCTGGAAAGGGTATTGAACTATGGCATTAAGAAAGAAAAGGTTATTCTGAAAAATGGGATCTATACGCTTGACTCTAAGCTGACGAAGTCTGCTCCTTTTACCTTCCATGTGTTGATTAAGGATGGCATTATCTTTTGTGGCACGGCTTATCACGATTTACAAAGTATCAGCACCGATACTTATCCCGCCAATAGCACCAAAGAGCAAAAGAACCTGCTGCTCAAGAACAATATGGCCCTTTACTTTAACCCCAAATCATTAATAGGCAAACTATCGAAGCAGGAATTGGGCGATACCCGTTTTTTAAAAGGCATCAATACTTTGCTGCACAACGCAGGAACCTTTTATGCGCGGACAACGGGCGTAAAGGGCAATTATATTTCGGGCGAAATGGTCGCTACTGTGCCGGAGGATAAAGCGAATGCACTGGCTTACTTTTTCTCTCTTGTCGATTTAGCTTCAAAACTGGATTAAGCCATGAAAAAATTCCTGGGTATAACAACAGCAATACTGGTATTGCTGTTTGTTTCTTTTTGGGGCTATGTGCAATACCAGCGCCGCGCTTCTTATCAGACATTGATCCCGGCCAATACCAGGGTATTGATCCGGGTAGATGTATTCGGCATTTACAAAAGCCTGATCGGGGAATATTTCAACCGGGAAAAGAGCAGCGGGAAAAATCTCCTGAAAGGACTTTCTGTGCCGGCCAATGTTTTTCTCTTCACCGTAAAAGACAAACAAGCCACTACTCTTTTTACCACATTGCCTATCGACAACCCCGATACCTTCCGGCAACACCTGGCCCAATGGGATACGTTGGGGCAGATGGTTACAATAACGCCCGGCATAACCCTCTTTACCAATAAGACCCAAACGCTTACAATAGCCTTTACTGCTACCCGCGCCGCATTTGCCTATGCACCTGGCAAGGAGCAGGTGCAACAAGCATTGATCGACCTGTTGCAGCAAAAAAATACAGTAATGGTACGCAATAGTACATTCCGGGATATTCAAAAGCAGGAAGGGCATATTACCATGCGCAGCGGGAACCATAAAGGAAGCCTGGATTTCAACGACGGTAATATCGCATTGCAGATGGACCTTTCCACAGAAGGTCTTACCATACCTGCCCAGGTAAACCACTGGCAGTTGCAGCCTCAGGACGCACTTAATTTGTGGCTTTATGCAGACCTGAAGCCATTCCTGGCCCGGCGAGTGTTTAGTATCGACACCTTCCGGATCAACGGCGACAGCCTGCTGGCCTGTCAGCCGAGGGGCTTTACCTTTAGCATCGGCCAAGCTGTTGCACAAACAGATACTGTGGTGACTTATGACTATAACGATAATTTTGAAAAGGTAGCGACGACCTCCGTTAAGAAGATCATGGCGCCCGGTATGGTACTGCACCTGGATGCCGATGCCCTACTCCTCTATTGTTATTTGCAACAGCAACATTGTATCCATACCGATGGCCGGGTCAACCGTGCCGTATTTCCCTTGTACCAGTTGTATGCCGGTACCCTGCCTGAACAGTTACAGCTAAGCACGACCCAAAGCATAAGCCCTGCCGGAAACAGAATAGTATCGGGTGATTTTTTCCACCTCTCCATTGACTTCAGCAAGCTGGACGGGCAACCGGCCTTTACCGCTATCCATGCCTATACCCGGCGGCTCCGGCAGCTGGAAGCCAGGGCCACCAAAGGCGCACAGCAACGATGTACGCTGGAAGCAACAGTATACTTTAAGGATAAACAAAAGCATGCATTGTTGCAACTACTGGATGGCATTTGATTCCTTCTGGTAACGCTCCGCGCTTTTGAGCAACCTCTTTTTTATTCTAGAAGCCAGGAAACGGGGCGCCAGCACTTTCATGCATTCGCCAAAGCCAAGTATTTCCCGCTCCAGCTCAAAGTTGGGTACCACATCGATACGGATAAGAATGCTGTCCTCGGTTTCTTTAAGCAAGGTCTGGCTATGGTGTATGGGCTTGGTCAGCACATAAGGCGCATTGAGCTTATCAATCTCCAGGATTACCTTATAAGCCCTGTCTTTTTCCGTTTTGGTAACGCCCAGCAGGTCGTTGTAATATATCTCGAAGTCAACTCCTTTATATGCTACAAATTTTTCGTTAGGCAGCTCCTGGAATTCGATGATCCTGTCCAGGGCCAGGGTTACCAAAGCTGTTCCCTTTTTTGGCTTACAAATCACGAACCAGCGGTTCCTGTATTCTTTGAGCAGGTACGGATAATATATACTTTGCCGCGACTCCTGCGCTTTAAATGATTTGTATTCGATCAGCAAGCTGCGCTGGTTGCGGATCGCCTGGTACAAGGGGTTGACATGATGGATACCCTTTAATTGCTTATTGCTCTCAAACTGTATGTAGTTCCTGTCCTGGTTGACCGATTTGTATAGGTTGTTCTCGAGCTTAGCCACCATCTCGCTCATCTCTTCAAAGTAGCTGAAGCCGCTGAACTGCTTCAGCACATCGACCACTTCTTTCATCTTTTCCACATCAGCATCATTGATGGGTGCTTTGGTAATGCTGTAATCGCGGTCGGCATAGCTGTAGTATTTTTTATCCGTAACGATTATGGGTGCATTATAACCCAGCTTATCACTGCGCATCAATTGTATATCGGCCTGTATAGTGCGGCGGCTTACCCCGCTTACAATACCTTCGAGGTCGTACAGCACCTCCGCCACCTTTTCTATAATATCGTCCAGGGACCATTTCCGGAACCGGTTACGCAGGCAATCGTCAATGGTCTTGTAACGGATCAGCGCCAGTTTATGTATCGCCATTTGCTTTTATTGAATCCCGAAGATAGCTTTTCTCCTTTTACTACGCAATAGAGCTGCGCAGTAAAGTCAATTTTCTGGGCTTGCTAAAATAATTTTAATCCAAATCGATTGAATAGCAATAAAATAACGGGAATTCAAAAAATAATTTTCCACTGCGCAAGTATACTGCGCAGTACGGTGGCCATCTTTGCATTATCAAAAACAAAAACAAAAGTTCTTTACATAAGTATCAAGATATTCACTGAAGGCGGGCCAGATGAAGCAGATATTTGTAAAACAATAGTATTAAACCCCGGAGATGCAGGTTCGAATCTTGCCACACAACATTTTTCCAGTGTAGCTTAAAGGAGTAAAGCGCCGGGATCATTGATCCAATATTATGTCGGATATTAAAAAGAGTAAAACATGAATAAATTTGAAAGGCTGAAAGAAGCGCTGGAACAAAAAGGGGAAGGGAAGATGAAAGCCTTCGGTCAATCGATGATGCCAATATTAAAAAGCGGCACCTTACTGACCTTCAATAAAGCAAGCGACTACGAGATCGGGGATATTGTCTTCTGCAAGGTAAAAGGAAGATATATAGATGCCCACAAGATTGTAAAGAAAGACAGCGCAAAAGGATTCCTGATCGCCAACAATCATGGCTATGAAAATGGCTGGACCAGGATCATTTATGGCAGAGTCGTGCTGGGCGAATACCAGGGTAAAAATATTTTTGAACGGGGATAAGTGTAACCTTAAAGATAAATACAAAAAACAATGCAAGAACTCATATACAATAAGCTAAGACAAATAGAAAAGGAGTATGGCATAAAAATATTGTATGCCTGTGAATCTGGTAGCCGGGCCTGGGAGTTCCCCTCACCCGACAGCGATTACGATGTTCGTTTTATCTACTGCAGGCCGCTTAATGCCTACCTGACCGTTGCCGAAAAAACAGATCATCTCAGCTTCCCTATCAACGACGAGCTTGATATATATGGTTGGGATTTAAGCAAAGTACTGCAGCTGATACGAAAGTCGAACACGACGCCGTTTGAATGGTTACAGTCACCCATAGTTTATTTCGAAGAAGCGGGTTTCAGGGAAGAGCTGATGCACCTATGCGGTTATTATTATAGCCAGCGAAGCAATACGCACCATTACTTAGGCATTGCAAGAGGCGCTATGGAAACCATGCATTCGGACGGAACGATAAAGATAAAAAAGCTTTTCTATGTGTTAAGGCCGTTGCTTGCAGCAAAGTGGTGCCTCGAACGAAATACAATAGCGCCAATGAGCATAAAGCCATTGATGGCTGTACTACCACAGCAACTAAAAGAGAGCATAGCACATTTAATCCTTCAAAAGGCCTCAGCACCGGAAGGCTGGCTTATCCAGCCCGTTAAGGATCTGATGGACTGGATAAACGAAACAGAGCAGAAATGCATAGCAGCATCTGGGCATCTGGCCAAGGATCATTTTACAACAGAACACCTGGATACATTTTTCAGGAAAACGATACATCAATATGACTATACAACAACTTAAAGACAGAAACCTAGTGTTGCTTGAATGTGTAAGTGGTAGTAAAGCTTATGGTCTTGCTACTCCAGAGTCGGACACTGATATAAAAGGTGTTTTCTATTTGCCCAAAGAGGATTTCTACGGATTAGGATATATAGAACAGGTCAACAACGAAAGCAATGATGAAGCCTATTATGAGATTGGCCGCTTTGTAGAGCTGCTGCTTAAAAATAACCCAAATATGATGGAGTTGCTGGCGACACCCAAGGATCTTATCCTATTCAGGCATCCTTTAATAGACTTGCTATCCGTTCCCATGTTCCTGTCCCAATTATGTAAAGATACCTTTGCCGGTTATGCCAATACACAAATAAAGAAAGCGAGAGGCTACAAAAAGAAAGCAGTAAACCCCATGGAAGAAGAACGAAAAAGTGTACTTGACTTTTGCTTTATCATAGAGGGTGCTTCTACGATAAACCTGAAGCAATGGCTCGACCGGCATGGTTATAAACAAGAGCAATGCGGTTTAACGGCTATCCCACATACAAAAGGCGTGTTTACGTTGTTCTACGACCCGACTGCAACCTTAAATTATAATGGGATCATGAGCAGCGAACAGGCCAACGAGGTTTCTCTTTCTTCTGTTCCCAAAGGTGAAAAAAGCTCGACCTACCTATACTTTAATGTGGAAAGCTACTCGGCACATTGCAAGCAGCATCGGGAGTATTGGGAATGGATCGGGAAGCGGAACGAAGAACGCTACCAAAACAACAGGGCCCATGGGCAGGATTATGATGCAAAGAATATGATGCATACCATAAGATTGCTTCAAATGGCGGAAGAGATCGCTCTTGACAGACAATTGAATGTTGTGCGCAGTAACCGGGAAGAATTGCTGGCGATTAAAAGAGGGGAATATGATTATGATACTTTACTGGATATGGCCAACAGGTTGATGCAGCATATAGAGCTTGCATATGCTACCACCATATTGCCGCCCCTGCCCGATCACCAAAAAGCAAAAGATGCCTTGATCCATATAAGGACAGCCTTATACAACTAATAGTAATAAAACCGGCAAAGACCGGATGAACAGCTTATCCATTTAATAGGAGAACAAATCATGGAACATATGATTACCGGTAACGAGCTTTTGGCTATCGGTTATACCAAAGGGAAAATACTGGGGCTTGCCTTAGCCATCATAAGAGAACACCAGGCCACAATGCAGCCTGAAGCAGTACTGCCGTTACTACAACAGCTAAAGGATCATCCCGAAAGCTTCCTGGACCATACGATATGGCAACCGCTTGCCACGGCGATTATCGAAGCGGCGCAGACAGCCGCCAATAATACGACCATCGCGTTAAAGGAGCCCGGCGAACCTTATATGGTTTACGGTACAGAACACATCGAGCAGGGCGCCAAACAACAAATGGATATAGCGATGAAACTACCGGTAACGGCCGCAGGCGCCCTGATGCCCGATGCCCACCAGGGCTACGGTTTGCCTATCGGCGGGGTACTGGCTACCAGGAATGCCATTATCCCTTATGGCGTGGGTGTGGATATCGGCTGCCGCATGGCTTTGACTGTTTTTGATATTCCACAGGAGCATTTTTATGCCAACACGGCACAATACAAACGGGAGCTGATCGCCCATACAAAGTTTGGCGCCGGCGCAGGTTTCCATGGAAGGTATAAAGCCGATCATGCGGTACTGGAACGAAAGGAATTCGGCATGACCCCGTTCATCAAGCAGCTGCAGGATAAAGCTTATTCTCAATTGGGTTCTTCCGGTGGGGGTAATCATTTCGTGGAATGGGGCATCATCGACTTTGCCGAACGGGACGAAGTATTGAATATAGATAAGGGCCAATACCTTGCTTTGCTGAGCCATAGCGGCTCCCGGGGATTTGGCGCTACTATCGCAGGACATTATACCCGGCTGGCCAAAGGGCTGTGCCCGTTGCCTAAGGAAGCCGTCAACCTGGCTTACCTGGATATGAACTCGGAAGCAGGGCAGGAGTACTGGCTGGCCATGAACCTTGCCGGCGATTATGCCTCTGCCTGCCATGAAGTGATCCACAACAAACTGGTAAAGGCCGTCGGCGGACAGGTATTGGCACGGGTAGAGAACCACCACAATTTTGCCTGGAAAGAAATCTGGAATGGCGAGGAAGTGATCGTACACCGTAAAGGCGCTACTCCTGCGGGCAAAGGGGTAATGGGCATTATTCCCGGTTCTATGACTGCCCCCGGCTTCCTGGTAAGGGGCAAAGGGGAGATGGCAGCGATCAATTCTGCATCGCACGGCGCCGGCAGGCAGATGAGCCGGACCAGGGCCATACAGCATATTTCAAAAGAAGAGATGCGGGCCGTACTGGCGGCGCACGAAGTAACCCTGATCGGAGCAGGCCTGGACGAAGCACCCATGGCTTATAAGGATATCCATATGGTGATGGCTTCGCAAAAGGAGCTGATCGACACCGTAGCCCGGTTCCAGCCCAAGATGGTGCGTATGGCCGACGACGGCAGCCGGGAAGATTAATACCTCCCTTCATTAATGATACAGCGGGATAGGCCTTTGCCTATCCCGCTTTTTACATATAGCCACCTCCCTCCAACAACAACCTGGATTTTACCATGATCATTTTTGTCGTGCTTCGACTCCGCTCAGCACGACAAAATGATCCTCTTCACGCTTCGACTACGCTCAAAGTGACCATTGACTATAAGTTACGCCCCCGAAAAGCCCCGTTGGGCAAGCGTTTTCGACCAAAACAGGTTTTTCATCGACAAACTTGTTTTGGTCGATGGTCGAATAGTTAGCGCCATAGGTCTAATAGTGTCGCGGCCCGCTCCGGCACGATAGTATGTTTGCATCAGAAATCGAAACAAACAAAAACACAAACCTTCAAAAACAAATTTTATGAAAACCATCATCCGCAAATCCGTAATCGCTGCTTCTCTTGCCCTGACCCTTGCCGCTTCTTCATTCAGCGCCAAAGCCCAGACCAACACCCTGGTTTATGACCGTGAAAACAATCCTACTATCGGTGTTACCGTAGCCAATGCAGTCGGCGCCAGTTTTACCGTAAAAGACAAGAAAGGCAATATTGTACTGCAAGGCACTGTAAAAAACGACAAGACTTTCTTTATCTCTACCGGTAAATTAGGAAAAGGTACTTACAAGTTCTTTATCGGTCAGCTTGCTATCCAGGAGTTCACTATTAAATAAGCCATATTTACTTTATCCCTAACCACTAACCACAACCTAAAACAAATCTTATGAAAACCTTCATCCGCAAAACCGCCTTCATCAGTACTTTGTTCCTTACCCTTGCTGCCTCTACTTTTAGTGCCGCCGCACAGGACAACAAATTGGTATATAAAAAATCGGATAACCCTTCTATAGGCATCACCATCGATAATGCAACCGGCGCCAGCTACAACATCAAAGACGAAAAAGGCAATGTGATCCTCAGCGGCACCGTTAAAAGCGATAAGACCTTCTTTATTTCCACCAGCAAATTGGGCAAAGGCACCTACCGCTTCACTATGGGTAACCTGGTATTGCAAGAGTTCGAGATCCGTTAATAATGCAGAGTGCTATTCACCGGGAGCTGATCACATCTACCCATTTACCGGTAAAAAGGAGAAAGCACTAAGAATTAACCCAGGGATCGCGTCTATAAGCTTAAGGGATATTCCCGGTACACAACGCAGGAAAAATTATCCTTTGCTCCCAAAACAGCTCCCTATGAAAAAAGTCTTTTCTCTTTGGGTCGTATGCCTGTTATGCCAGGCGGCCTCCGCGCAAAACGGGTTTTACATAGCGCCCTCCTTCAGTGCAGGAACCGGATATGTACATGGCCAGGACCAATCGTCGCGACAGCTGGGCCTATTCAGCTACCAGGCCAGTGCCGGTATCGGATACCAGTATAAAAACTGGCGGCTGCAGAGTGGTTTACAATATTTTAGTTCGGGAACTAGATATACCCTGGGCGGCGATTTCGCCCTCCGTAATCCTGAAGGTCCGGTGTTTCTGCAACAACAATACACCCATATAGGTATTCCTTTATTACTGGGTTATACTTTCTTCCCTCAAAAGAGCTTTCACTTGGTACCTTTTCTCGGCCTCACCACTTCCTATAACATCAATGTAAGAGAAGATAGCAGGGGATTGCTTCGGACAATGGAGTACCGGCCTTTCACAGCGATGTACCACCGGATCAGCCTCTGGGGCAATGCGCAGGTCTTTGGCGAGTACCAGGTCAACAATAAGATACATGTCTTTGGCGGCCCTACGCTTCAGTATATGCTTTCGGGCTTTAATAAAGCACCTGAGTATGGAACGACATCTGCCAACCAAAGGAATTACAATATCCGTTTTGAGCTGGGCGCCCGCATCGCTTTCTAAGCTATTTTCGCTTCACCGTTTTTCCTTTCCTGTTACAATAAACCACCCCGGGAGGGCGTTTAGGTAAAAAACACATCCTATGCGCTACCTCCTTCTTATGCTTGCGGCAGGCCTATGCTCCGCATCCTCCTATGCCCAGAACGGCTTTTACCTGACTGCCAGCGCCGGCGCCGGTATGAGCGGGGCCAAAAGGATTTATTATAATCCTAATAATGCACCGGGCGCCCTGAAGCAGTCAGACATCATGAACTACCATGCTACAATGGGTGTAGGATACCGTTATAAGCATTGGCGTATAGAGACCGGGCTGCAATACCTTACTTCCGGTTACCAGCTCAATAACCTTATCCTGGGTTCCGATTTCGATCCTAATAAAACCATAATCACCGGTACAGGCAACTACAGGATCACTTATAATCATATCGGCATCCCCTTACAATTAGGATACGCTTTCCCCCTGAGTCATAAGCTCAACGTAGTACCATCATTGGGTATGCTGGCCAGCTATAACCTGGGCGCAAAACACCGGCTGAAAGTAGAAGATGTTGCGTGGAACACCAATATGCCTGGAGATGATTTCAAAAAAGAATACAACACCCTTTCCATTTGGGGAGATGCCGGGCTCAAGCTTGAATATAAGCTGAGTCATAAGATAGGCTTGTTTGCCGGCCCTTCGTTGCAATACATGATCAGCAGCTTCTATAAAAAGCCCACAAACAATATGGTGTTTACCGCTTCCCAAAGAAATTACAGCATCAATATGGACCTGGGCCTGAGCGTTACCCTCTGACCGCGCTTACAGTGATTGCAGGAATTTAATAACGGCATCACGATCTGCTTTAGTCAATTGAACGAAGGCATCTTTCGACCTTTGGGCCTCACCGCCATGCCATAAGATCGCTTCGGTAAGCGTTCGGGCCCGGCCATCGTGCAGGTAGTAAGGGGTACCATTGGTTTTGGCAAAAAGACCGATGCCCCATAACGGCGGTGTGCGCCATTCGTTACCATCGGCAGTATAATCGGGGCGGCCATCGGCAAGATCGGCACCCAGATCGTGTAGCAGCAGATCGGTATAAGGATGGATACGCTGGTTGCTCAGGACCGGCAACCGTACATCTACGCCGGTGTACATCGTAGGGATGTGGCACCCGGAACAATTCAATTGTTTAAAGAGACGCTCGCCCTGCAAGGCAACCGGATTGCTGACGTCGCGCCTTGCCGGTACTGCCAGCGTTCTTACATAAAAAGTAGCTGCTTCCAGGGTACTGTCGGCAATTTCGGGATCATCGTTCAGGCCGTCGTACTGGTCCTGGCCATAGCAGGATTCCCGGGGAAACAGGTAACTGGTTATCCCGATGTCCTGGTGAAAGGCCGATGCCACCTGTACCAGCAGGTTGGGGTTATTGGCTTTAAGGCCAAAACGGCCCAATACCTTTTTGTTGCTGATCGGGTCGTGCACATAATTGGGCCGTCCGCTGATGCCATCGCCATTGGCGTCATTTTCATCGGCAAAGGACAATAAGGTCTCGTCCGGTATCAGCTCCAATAAGCCCAGGCCAAATACGGGCGGCGCCAGGCGTACAGACATCATATAGCCGGCAGGCAATGGCTTGTACGGGTTATTCATGGTATAGGTGGGCTTCCGCAGCGATACCGTTTCCCCATCCGCAAAGGTGAAAGGCATTTCTGTATAGTCGATCTTCACTTTAGCCTCGGGCGCCCTACCGGCAATAGCTTTGTCCTGCATTTGCGCTCCATAACCGGGAATGGCCAGGGGGCCGCCATGCTCATCTGTTCCGGGAATGCTGACCCTGGTCAGCAGGGAAGAGGTGATAGCGCCTATTGTGGGTGTACCCTTACCGTCATTGTGATGGCAACTGACGCAGGAAACGTTATTGTACACCGGTCCCAGGCCAGGAAACAAAGGACTGGGAGCAGATACGAAAGTCTGGCCAAACAGGGCATCGCCTAGGTCATGCATAAAAGCGTCATAACCGGTAAGCCCCGGAATGGCCGATCCGAATGCCTGCGAATTGGACAGGAACACGGTGGCTGCACCTCCCGAAAGCCTCGGGTCATATTGCTCTTCGGGGAATTCTCCCGACTTGCGGCAAAGCGTCCCGGTAAGGACGATAAGCGTTAAAATGCCGACTACACTTAACTTCTTCATCTCTTTGTCAAAAATCCTGGCGGGAACAAGTCCCTGCCAGGATAATAATAAAATGAACGATTATTACATGGTTGCTGCCACACGGTTAATCGGCAACATATTGCCTGATGTACGGGATCAGCTTGCCGTCGAGGCTCTCTTTCAGCGACTCCAGGGTGGTCAGCGTATTCTGAACCTGGTTACGCTGGATATAGATCGCTTGTTCAAACGTAGTGGTAATACCGTCGAAAGAATTGATCGCTACTTCGAATCGCTGCTTGATCTCCTGGTCCAGTGAAGCATTGTTGGCTTTTACCAGATCGCTCAGGCTCTTACCCGTACCACTGCCAAAGGAACAGAGATAAACATTTCTTGCCCCTATTATATTGTTCTTGAAATCGGCAATAGAGTTATGGGAGTAAGGAGACTCAGTTATCGTGCTGTCGGCCTGTCCGGGATTGTTGGGCACAAATGGCTCTACCATTTTGCCTTCGCCCACTTCTTTACAAATATCGATCAGCGCATTAGCCAATGCTTCCAGGGCATCTTTCTTGCTGCTGTAACGGCTGCCGGTCCCAGGGTTCATCAATTCGTTACCAAAGAAGGTAGCTCCCGGCAACCAACTGGCCTGCAGTTTGCCTACATTGTTCTGCACATCGGCAGCAAGCGCTTTCATGTATTCCTTTTCCCTGGCGGTAATGGCGCCGGCTTGCTTGTTGCCGCTCACACCCCACAGCATGTATTCCAAAGGATGGAACCCCCTCAAAGTCAATTCTGCTTCACTGTCCGGATCATCCAGGCCGGCCAGATAAGCGACAGTAAGCTCCTGGGTACCGGCCAGCAGGCTTTCCATGGCATTATGATCGGTAGGCCATGTATCCATATAAGGGTCGTAGTTATCATCGTCTACCGGCCCTATCAGGAACCCTTCGCTTTGCTCCCAGATCACACGCACCGATTTCCAGGCTTCCCTCGCAGCTTCCAGGTTGGCCTGGGTCGGATTGGCAGCCAAGGCCTCTACCGAGGTATTCAGGACATCGGCCCTTCTCTTAAACTCGGCATAAAGCGGGTTACCTACCACGTTTACAAAATCCGTAAGCACTTGTGATTTCAACTGGTTAAAGTCTACCGTGGGTTCAGGCTCTTTATCCGATTTACAACCGGTAACTGTTGCGGCGAATAAAGCAGCAGCGGACAGGCCAAGTAAAGCGTACTTTTTCATAAATATTAATGGATTGAATCGTTGTTTAAAAAAATAGTTTTATAAAGTAATAACCAGGTTATCGCCCGATACGGCGGTCTGCAATTTTACCATGGGTTTCGATGCCGGCCCTTTCTCTACTTTCCCTTCGCCCGAAAATTTGCTGCCGTGCAAGGTGCAGTAATAGCCATTGCCAGCCTTGGTAAGCGGGTGTTTAGCATGGGTACACATCAGCAGCATTGCGGAAAATGAGCCATCTTCTTTTTTCTGGAGCGCTATATCGTAATTATAATTATTGACCCGCAAAAGCTGGAAATTATGGTCACCGAAACTCTTCAGTGGCACGATCGCCTGCCCGTTTTCAGGGCTCACCTTCAGCACGCCCAGACCTGTACTGGCACAGGATTCCAGCAGGGAAGAACCCAGCAATAACCCTACGCTCATAGCGGCACAAGCGCCACACGATTGTTTCAAAAATTTCCTCCTGTCCATCATTGCGCTGTCCTTTAAAATGAATAACCGATACCAATATTCAGAAAAGTCATATTCTCAGGATAGGCACGGGTTACCGGCGGCGGGTTAAGCAGCAAAGCTTTATTAAAAGGTCCGGTATTGGTTAGCCGTACATCGGCCTTGATCGTAATGTTGGGAATAGGCAGGTAATTAAGACCCACCAACAGGTGAGACTGTTTCAGGGTACCGTCGTAAATACCGTTTTGCGGGATTTTGGCATTCAGGTCCAGCTTCTCGTAACGGGCAAAAGCAATAAGTTGTTTGTTGTCGAATTTTTCGCTCCTGAATGGTTCAAAGAGGTTGTAAGCCAGCTCGGCGTACACACCGTACATGGCAGAGGGCGTATTATTGGCATAGCTGCGGTTAATATCGCCGGCCTTGGGATAGGAAATATAACTGCCCAATACCTTGGCCGAAAAACCGTTAGCGGCATATTGGATATCGGCTTCACCCAGGTAAATAGGTGCTGCCAGCATACCGGAGGTCATGCGCAGACTGTCGGCTTCATAGCTGCTCAGGCCCAGGGTACCGCCCGCATAGCCGGCTACCTGTATCTGGAAGTCGCCTACGAAAGCCCTTACCGAAGCTGTTGCCGCCAGGTTATTGCCACTCGACCGTTGTCCGCCGCCCTTCCCGTCGCCGATCCCGGTACCATGGGTAAAGCGGGAAGCATCCAGCCCGTTCACCACAGCAATACTATAAGCTATGGGTAGCGTACTCATTTGCCCGTAAAAGCCTACACCCAGTTCTCTCCAGGTGGAAGGTATTACCAACTGCTCCACCAGCGGCCTTTCGGTACCATTGAAATTGGTAGGCAGGTGGTTTTCGTTTAAAATACCGATACGGGGGATAAATAAACCGGCGACAAAGTACTGCCGGGGATTCAGGCTGAATTTCAGGTAGGCCTGTTCCATACCGACCTCGCCCTGGGGCTTGCCGCCCTCTATCCTGGCGTCGGCAATTTCAAGCTCCGAGAAGAAAGCGATTTTATTGTTGAACTGGTGTCCCACAAACAGGACTACCCTGTCGAGATTGATCGTAGACGTTTTGTACTGGAAATTCCGCTGGTAGGATGCCTGGCCGTAGCCCGAGATAACAGTTTGGGAATGGTCAGCATTATTTCCCGTAAGCAAGTCCTCGCCGGTATTGGCAATCAGTTGCTGTGCCGGGGTCATACCATTCCTGATCCGCTCTTTGGGGTCTGTCTTCTCCTGTGCTATGGCCATATTCCCTGTTTGCAGCAGGCATAGTCCCAGCAGTATTTTTTTAAACATCACGCTATTTTTGGCAATTTGGGCGCAAAGGAAGGGAACTTCTGGCAGAAAAGCGATTTTCAGGGGCAGAAATGACAATAGTATTACAAATCCGGCCTGGCAATCAGGCCCGTTATACAGGCATATAATCTGTATTTCGCCGAATTTTAGCCTGTATTTACCGAAACATTATATCTGATTGCAGCGGCCTTCATTTAGCTTTGCATCATCATTCTAAAACACACAACAATGACAAAGCGTTTTCTACTATCTTTTGCCCTGATGATGGGCTTTACCGGCAGCCTTTTTGCCCAGGATTTCAAACAGACCCTCGGCACTACAGTAAAAGCCTTTTTCGAGGCCAAAGACCAGACCGAAAAAACCAGCCAAAGCAATCGCCTCGGGCTTATCGCCAAAAAATACAATACAGAATGGTCGGCCGCCTATTACGCCGCCTTATCCAAGATCATGATGAACTACGACGAGAAGGATGCCGCTAAAAAAGACGCTTACCTGGACGAAGCCGAAGATTTCCTGACCACCGCCACTACACAGGCCGATAAGAATGATAAAATGCAGCAGTCAGAGATCTATGCGATCACCGCTATGCTTGCCAATGCCCGCCTGGGTGTAGATCCCAAGAAACGCTGGCAGAAATACGGCAAGATATTTGAAAGCAACCTGGAAAAAGCCAAGGAAAACAATGCCGATAATCCACGCATCTATTTCCTGAAAGCGACAAGCACTTTCTTTACGCCTAAAATGTTTGGCGGCGGTCCTAAAAAAGCGCTTCCTTACTTTGAAAAAGCCGATGGCTTGTTTGCCAAAGAATCCAAAGAAGATATTACCAAACCTTTCTGGGGCAAAGAGGCTAACGATGAATTCATGAAGCAAGCCAAGGCCGCCACAGAATAATTGTACGTAACCATATATCATATCAAGGACGTTTCCACCAGGGACGTCCTTTTTTAGTGAGCCGTAGTAAGTGATCAGTATTCAGCACCCATCTCATATCTAACATCTAATGTCTAATACCCCCATCCGGAATACGTGTTTTCACCGATACAAGCAGCCTTCCTTTCTGCTACCTTTGTTTGGCTAAACCCATTCCGCATGCCTGAGTACCTTAAACTCCCTCTTAGGTTTGAACAGTTTTTTGAGAAAAACAAAATGGATACCTGCACCTTGCAGCATTCCATTATCCGCAACCTGCATTTGCTGATCACCACCACAGTAGGAGAAAACAAACAGGACCCGGCTTATGGCTCCGCTTTCTGGGACAATGACTACGATATCCATCTTTCCAACGATGCCCGCAGGGAAATGGTGATCGACTCGTTGCAAAAGCAGATCGCCGCCTACGAAAAGAGGCTGGTTGCCGTAGTGGTAGAGGTAAATGTAAAACAAACCCCGGTCAACGAATCGGGCAACGTAAGGCTGAGGCGCCGCATCGAGATTATTATACAAGGTAATCTTGCCCGCAGCAACGAACCCTTCCGCTTTGCCACGGGCTTTTTTATAGGGCCGATGGCGTTTGATTAGGACTGAGATGTTAGATATGAGATGTGAGAATATAGAGTGATGAATATTGGAAAAACTTACTGCTGCCTACTGATTATTTACCACTAGCCACCTACCACTGTGTATGCTGAAAAAAGAACAGATCAAGGACCGAATGCTCAAAACGGCCGCCCGTTTATGGGAGATCCCCGAAGGCGACATTGAGACCAATTTCGACCCGCTCATTATGCTGCTGCTGGAAACCTGCGCAGGAGAGCTGGAAAATATAGGCGCTGGGATCAATGCTACGCAAAGCCGCCTGATCGACCGCCTGGCCGAATTGATCCTCCCCGAAGCGATGATCAACGCACAACCGGCGACTTGCATCATGCATGCCACACCGGTAGAGCCGGTAGCTTCGGTCAACGACACGATCCGGTTTTATACCACACAGCGTATCCAGCAGGCAGGTACGGCGGCTTATAACCAGGATTTTTATGTTACGCCCATCGGCGATTTCCGGTTATTGAAGGCAGGCCTGGGTTATATGAAGGCAGGCAATAAATATTACCGCTTTACCGGCAACGGCCAGAAAGAACTGATCTTCGACTCGGGAAATAACGGGTACTCGGCCGAAATATGGTTAGCCTTGTCTCCCGATAAGGCATTGACCCAGCTTAAAGGACTCCAGTTTTTTTTCGACCTCAAAGGCCACAGCGAAGCCAATACATTATACAGCAGCCTCCACCAGGCCAGGGCTTTTGTCGATGAGCAAGAAATTGAAATAGCATCCGGTTACTACAGAGGCGACCAGTTTGACCTCAACCTCGAAGAGGCCCTCTCTTCAGGCCACGACTATAGCCGGAAGGTACACCGACAGGCTGCCGGGATTTACCGTAACCGGTTTCTCCATATTGCGGGCAACCTGGAAGCCAAAGCTGGCGTGCTTCCTCCAGCCTGGCAGGACCTGCCCGAGAAGGTACAGCAGTCTTTACAGGCCGAAGGCGCTGTATTTATTAAGATAGTGCTAGGCCGTATGTTCCAGCAGGAAACCCTGGACCGGCTGTTTTGCTGCACCAATGCTTTCCCGGTGGTAAACCGTGCGCTCAATACGATGAATTACCGCACCGATACCTGGGTCAATATTATCCCCATGCAGATCGAAGGCAGCTTTCTCGACCTGCAAAGCATTACCGGCTCGTCGGGCCATCAATACAAGATCAATGTATCGGCCGGTAACCAGCAGGTAGAAGAAGGCGAGGCTATTGTACGTAGTAGTGGTGTAGGCAAAACCAATTCCCGCGAAGTACGGGAGATCATCGGCAGCCTCATGGAAGCCATCCGCGACGAAAGCGCTTACTTCAGCCGTATGAGCAATGAATTTGTGCTGGCCAGGCTCCGCGAGATTACCCGCATCCTGGCAAGGCTCGAAGACCAGATGCATATAGCCCGGGATAAGAAAGAAACATTGCATTACCTGCTGCTGAAACCCGCAACTGCCGGCGAATCGGTAACCATCAATTACTGGACCACCAATGGCTCCGATGCCCATGCCGTAAAAGCCGGCACTATGCTTACGGCATTCAACCATACCATTACCGCAGCCAAAGGCGCTTATATCCTCACCAACGCGACCGGCGGCAAATCGATGATTACCCAATCCGAAAAAAAATACATCCTGAAGCGACAGCTTTCTTCGGCGGGCAAAATAGTGAGCCCCGAAGATGTAAAGCTCCTGGGCTACCAGTTGTTTGGCGACAAATTGAAAAAAATAGAAGTCAAAAAAGGGATTCAACCCGGCAATGGCGCCAACCAGGGTTTTCAGCGTACCATCGATATTTTTCTTACATTAGCTCCCTCGCTGCCGGAATCGGCCAAGGAAGAGGTCGATTATTTGTGCAGCGAACTGGAATATAACCTCGGCTTCCAGGCTTCGCCGGTCTGTCCTTTCAGGATCGTCCTGCAGTAGAGGGCACACAAAAAATCAAGACATTTATATTTACCTGATGAAAAAAATTACACTCGTTTTTTCTTTACTCCTTTTATGCTCCGGCGCTTTCGCGCAAAAATACAGGGCCATTATTACGACCGCCTATGGCAAAATAGAACTTTTCCTTTACGACAATACCCCTAAGCACAGGGATAATTTTGTGAAGCTGGCCAAAAAGCATTTTTACGACGGCACGCTTTTTCACCGCGTGATCCCCGAATTTATGATCCAGGGTGGCGATCCCGATTCCAAAACGGCAAAACCCGGCGCTCCCCTGGGTGAAGGTGATGTAGGCTACCGGGTACCGGCCGAGATCAATAAAGACAATATTCACAAACGTGGCGTTCTGGCTGCCGCCAGGGATAATAATCCCGATAAATCCTCTTCGGGCTGCCAGTTCTATATTACGGTAGGGAAAAAATTTACCGATGCGGAGCTGGACAATATTGCCAAACGTACCGGTATGAAATACACTCCCGAACAACGTAAATTGTATAATACCATCGGCGGTACGCCCCATCTCGACGGCAACTATACGGTATATGGCGAAGTGACCAAGGGTATGGATGTGGTCGATAAAATCGTGAAGCAGCCCCGGAATGCCATGGACAGGCCCAATGAAGACCAGAAGATCCTGAAATTAAGGGTTAAAAAGAAGTTCCTGTTCTTCTGGATATAAGGTGCCTCACCTTTTGCAAAGCTGCACATGTCGTCTCCCGCTTCTCTTAAAAAATTCCTGGACCAGAAAGTAGCGGAATACAACCGGCCTTCTTTTATCGAGAAAGACCCGGTGAGTATTCCGCACCGGTTCAGCCTCCGGCAGGATATAGAAATATCCGGCCTGTTTGCCGCGCTCTTTGCCTGGGGCAACCGTACTTCTATTATTAACAGTTGTACCAGGCTGCTGGCGGTAATGGACCAGGCGCCTTACGATTTTGTACGGCAGCATAAAGACAGCGACCTCAAACCGCTGCTTTCCTTTGTACACCGTACTTTCAACGCTACGGACCTGTTCTGGATGCTGCATTTCCTGCGATGGCATTATGCCCGTTACGACACCTTGGAACTGGCTTTTTCACAATTTATCAACCCCTTATCCACCGATATTACACAGGCGCTGACGGGATTTCACGACTATGTTTTTTCCCTGCCTCATGCCCCAGAAAGAACCCGGAAGCATATTGCCACACCGGCCAGGAATTCGGCCTGCAAACGCCTGAACATGTACCTTCGCTGGATGGTGCGCAACGATGCCGGCCAGGACAGGCCACAGGTCGATTTCGGCATCTGGACCCGCATCAAACCGGCACAACTTATTTGCCCCCTGGATGTGCATGTGGGCAATGTAGCCCGCAGAATGAATTTGCTGGAAAGAACACAGAATGACTGGAAAGCGGCACAGGAGCTTACGGCACGCTTGCGCCAGATGGACCCAAAAGACCCGGTAAAGTATGATTTTGCCTTATTCGGACTTGGTGTAATGGAGCGTTTTTAAAATGGCAGACAATTCTTTACGTGGATTATTGCTATTGAAAAATATTTCCATATCTTGTACCAACTTTTAATGTTGATACTGTGTCTTTCCCGATAACAGTATATTTTTTCTGTATATTTTATCAATCCAACCAAACTATAGGTATTAAAATTTTCAGTTTTTTACAATGAAGCATACTTATACTTTCAGATTTTCAACCTTACTGACGCTACTGCTGGCTTGTATAGGTTTCCAGACAAAAGCACAGCTTAGTGTTACCGACAACCAAACCGCAGCACAACTGGTGCAGGCCCTTACCGGCGCGGGGGTTACTGTACTGAACCCCACCATGGTGTGCCCGGCCATATCCAACGGCGTATTTACCGTAACCGGGACCAGCAACCTGGGTATCGACAGCGGTATCGTACTGACTTCGGGAAGGGCGATGACCGTAGGTGCCAACCAGGGGGTTAATGGTCCGAACATAGGGCCCGGCCCCGGGGCAGGTACCAGCGGCCCGGCCATCGATGCCAACCTTTCGTCCCTGGTAACCCAGGGCCTCAACGACCTTTGCAAACTGGAATTCGACTTTGTTCCTGCCGGCGACTCTATCAAGTTTGATTATGTTTTTGCTTCTACGGAATACCAGAACTTTTCCTGTTCCAATTTTAATGACGTGTTCGGCTTTTTCGTAAGCGGCCCCGGGTTTGCCACTCCTTTCAATATGGCCACGATACCGGGAACCACGATACCGATATGCGTTAATTCCACCACCGGTGTACCTGCTGTTCCCGGACCTTTGTGTACCGGTATGGGCCCCGGCTCTCCGTTCTCCACCTATTATGTGAACAATACCGGGGGTGCTTCGATTACCTACCAGGGCTTTACCAAAGTGTTTACGGCCAAAGCCCATGTATCGCCCTGTGATACCTATCACCTCAAGCTCGCTATTGCCGACTGTTCCGATGGTAGCCTCGATTCGGGAGTATTCCTCAAAGCAGGAAGCCTCTCCTCTACCGCTCTATATGTCAAAACATTCGGTGGCGGCGGCCTCGAAGTGCCCTTCACCAATACCGTGCGCGGATGCCCTCCGGGCGTCGTGCGCATCAGCAGAAGCGGAAGCACTACACAACCTATTACCATTCCCCTCACCATTTCCGGTACTGCCGTTAATGGCGTAGATTACTCCACACTGCCCACCTCCGTAACCATACCCGCAGGCGATACCGTAACCTCGCTCTATGTACATGGTATACCTATGTCCCCGCCCGTAGGACCAAAATCCGTGGTGATCTCCATCATATCCCCCTACAACTGCGGTAATGGCGCCCCTATCGTGCTTGCCAGCGATACCATCATGATCTATGATTCTATTTATGTAAAAATACTCACACCAGATACTGCCATATGCCGCGGTAAAAACGCCAAGCTCATCGTAGAGGCCGATACCCAGCTTAATTTCTCCTGGACACCGGCCAGCTCCGTAAGTAATCCCCTCGGACAGAATGTAACCGTTTACCCTACCGGTCCTACTTCCTATACCGTATCGGTTACCTTACCTGTCGGTGGCTCCGGATGTGCACCTTCCACCGCTACCGTTTTTGTCGATGTAAAGGATACTCCCGTGGTCAATCTAGGACCCGATAAGGTTACCTGCGGCGATGCCGTCCAGCTTTATGCCGCTACTTCGCCCCCTAACCCCGACGAAACGTTTGAATGGACGCCCGCCACCGGACTCAGCAGTACTACCATACGAAACCCGCTATCGGTACCACCTTCCGACATCATCTATGCCGTAAAGGTAAACCCCGGCGCTGTCGGATGCGATGGATACGATACCATTAAGGTTAGGTTGCTCCCCGACCATATTACCGTACTCAACAACGATACCGTGGTCTGTGCCGGAACAGTCATTCCCCTCAGGGCCGATGGCGATACCGCGTTCTTTTACAACTGGACACCGGAGCAGGATGTGGCTAACCCTTTGCTCTCCAATACTACTCTTACCGCACATACCAGCGGCTATTATATCCTTACCGCTTCTTATCCCGGATGTATCGATATGCCCGATAGCTTTTATGTAGAGGTGCAGCCAGTACCCCAGGTCAATATCGGACCCGACAAGATCATCTGTACTTACGATACCATACAGCTTTATGCGGCCGTAACACCGGCTTATGCCAATTATGCTTACGACTGGACACCGGGTATCAATATGACCGACTCTACCTCACAGATGCCTGTATTCTATGGCGATGGATCGGTACCGGTACTGTCCGTAAGTGTTACTACTCCTATCGGCTGTAAGGGCAGCGATTCCATGTCCGTAACGGTTTATCCCGGCGATTTCCTCAGCGTGATACCCGAAGATACCGGCGCCTGCCCGCCTGCAAGGATACAGCTATCCGCAACCGGGGCCAGCACTTATACCTGGTCGCCTGATTATGGACTCGATGCTACCAATATCGCCAATCCCGTGGCTTCGCCTGTAAGCTCTACAGAATACATGTTGCTCGGTGCCAAAAACTACAGCAACCATGTGTGCTACGATACCCAGATGGTGATGGTGAGGGTATATCCCAATGCTTCTATCACCCTGCCCGACAGTGTGCAGATTTGGCCCGGCGAAAGCTACCAGATAGACCCTGCAGGCAACTGCCTCTATTTCCAGTGGTTCCCGCCTTCAGGCCTCAGTGCCGACAATATATCCAACCCTGTGGCCCAGCCTGAGGTAAGGACAAGGTATTTTGTTACCGCCACTACCGAACAGGGTTGCGTGGTGAAGGACTCTATCGATGTGCTGGTCAATACCGAATCCGTGCTCGATGTCCCCAATGCCTTCTCCCCCACTTCCGGCGATTTCAAAATTGTCAAACGCGGCATTGCCAATCTCAAATACTTCCGTATATTTAACCGGTGGGGAAACAAAGTATTTGAAACAACCAATATCGAACAGGGATGGAACGGTAAGTTCAACGACAAAGAACAACCCGTGGGCGTGTACATCTACAGCATCGATGCTACCACCAGTACCGGAAAACCTTTCAGAAAAGATGGTAACCTTACCCTAATAAGATAACCAAAAATAGCGACCTAAAGGAAAGAGACGCGACCGGCAACCGGTTGCGTCTCTTTCCTTTAGGAGCAAGATATATATTATTGTGGTACATGGTAAAAAAAAGTGTTTTTTCCCAACGTAACCCGGTTATTGCCTTGTCTATGGGAAACAAGCACTGCCGGAACTTGTCCCCAGGGGTAGTTCCGAACCTATATCTACTACAAAAAAACAGGTCATGAGTAAAACACTATTACGGTTTTTTCTTTCTTGCATGGCACTGACCGGGAGCCTGTGCTCCTATAGCCAGCTTAGTGTTACCGATAACCAAACCGCAGCACAACTGGTGCAGGCCCTTACCGGCGCGGGGGTTACTGTACTGAACCCCACCATGGTGTGCCCGGCCATATCCAACGGCGTATTTACCGTAACCGGGACCAGCAACCTGGGTATCGACAGCGGTATCGTACTCACTTCGGGCAGGGCGATGACCGTAGGTGCCAACCAGGGGGTTAATGGTCCCAATACCGGCGCGGGACCATCGCAAGGCACCAGCGGCCCGGCCGTAGATGCCAACCTTTCGTCCCTGGTAACCCAGGGCCTCAACGACCTTTGCAAACTGGAGTTCGACTTTGTTCCTGCTGGCGACTCTATCAAATTTGATTATGTTTTCGGTTCCACCGAATACCAGACTTATTCCTGCTCCGGCTTTAACGACGTGTTCGGCTTTTTCGTGAGCGGCCCCGGCTTTGCCACTCCTTTCAATATGGCCACGATACCGGGAACCACGATACCGATATGTGTCAATTCCACTACCAGTGTTATACCCATAGGCGGAGGCGTAAATCCTTGTAATGACGGGACCTGTAACTCCTGTACCAGTATGGGCCCCGGCTCTCCGTTCTCTATGTATTACGTGAACAATACCGGGGGAGCCAGTATTACTTACCGTGGTTTTACCCAGATCTTTACGGCCAAAGCCCATGTGTCACCCTGTGATACCTATCACCTTAAGCTGGCTATTGCCGACTGTTCCGACGGCGGCCTCGATTCGGGAGTATTCCTCAAAGCAGGAAGCCTCTCCTCCACCGCTCTATATGTCAAAACATTCGGTGGCGGCGGCCTCGAAGTGCCCTTCACCAATACTGTACGCGGATGCCCTCCGGGCGTCGTGCGCATCAGCAGGAGCGGAAGCACTACACAACCTATTACCATTCCGCTCACCATTTCCGGTACTGCCGTCAATGGCGTAGATTACTCCACACTGCCCACCTCCGTTACCATACCCGCAGGCGATACCGTTACCTCACTGTATGTACATGGCATACCCATGTCCCCGCCCGTAGGACCAAAATCCGTGGTGATCTCCATCATATCCCCCTACAACTGCGGTAATGGCGCCCCTATCGTGCTTGCCAGCGATACCATCATGATCTATGATTCTATTTATGTAAAAATACTCACACCAGATACTGCCATATGCCGCGGTAAAAACGCCAAGCTCATCGTAGAGGCCGATACCCAGCTTAATTTCTCCTGGACACCGGCCAGCTCCGTAAGTAATCCCCTCGGACAGAATGTAACCGTTTACCCTACCGGTCCTACTTCCTATACCGTATCGGTTACCTTACCTGTCGGTGGCTCCGGATGTGCACCTTCCACCGCTACCGTTTTTGTCGATGTAAAGGATACTCCCGTGGTCAATCTAGGACCCGATAAGGTTACCTGCGGCGATGCCGTCCAGCTTTATGCCGCTACTTCGCCCCCTAACCCCGACGAAACGTTTGAATGGACGCCCGCCACCGGACTCAGCAGTACTACCATACGAAACCCGCTATCGGTACCACCTTCCGACATCATCTATGCCGTAAAGGTAAACCCCGGCGCTGTCGGATGCGATGGATACGATACCATTAAGGTTAGGTTGCTCCCCGACCATATTACCGTACTCAACAACGATACCGTGGTCTGTGCCGGAACAGTCATTCCCCTCAGGGCCGATGGCGATACCGCGTTCTTTTACAACTGGACACCGGAGCAGGATGTGGCTAACCCTTTGCTCTCCAATACTACTCTTACCGCACATACCAGCGGCTATTATATCCTTACCGCTTCTTATCCCGGATGTATCGATATGCCCGATAGCTTTTATGTAGAGGTGCAGCCAGTACCCCAGGTCAATATCGGACCCGACAAGATCATCTGTACTTACGATACCATACAGCTTTATGCGGCCGTAACACCGGCTTATGCCAATTATGCTTACGACTGGACACCGGGTATCAATATGACCGACTCTACCTCACAGATGCCTGTATTCTATGGCGATGGATCGGTACCGGTACTGTCCGTAAGTGTTACTACTCCTATCGGCTGTAAGGGCAGCGATTCCATGTCCGTAACGGTTTATCCCGGCGATTTCCTCAGCGTGATACCCGAAGATACCGGCGCCTGCCCGCCTGCAAGGATACAGCTATCCGCAACCGGGGCCAGCACTTATACCTGGTCGCCTGATTATGGACTCGATGCTACCAATATCGCCAATCCCGTGGCTTCGCCTGTAAGCTCTACAGAATACATGTTGCTCGGTGCCAAAAACTACAGCAACCATGTGTGCTACGATACCCAGATGGTGATGGTGAGGGTATATCCCAATGCTTCTATCACCCTGCCCGACAGTGTGCAGATTTGGCCCGGCGAAAGCTACCAGATAGACCCTGCAGGCAACTGCCTCTATTTCCAGTGGTTCCCGCCTTCAGGCCTCAGTGCCGACAATATATCCAACCCTGTGGCCCAGCCTGAGGTAAGGACAAGGTATTTTGTTACCGCCACTACCGAACAGGGTTGCGTGGTGAAGGACTCTATCGATGTGCTGGTCAATACCGAATCCGTGCTCGATGTCCCCAATGCCTTCTCCCCCACTTCCGGCGATTTCAAAATTGTCAAACGCGGCATTGCCAATCTCAAATACTTCCGTATATTTAACCGGTGGGGAAACAAAGTATTTGAAACAACCAATATCGAACAGGGATGGAACGGTAAGTTCAACGACAAAGAACAACCAGTGGGTGTGTACATCTACAGCATCGATGCTACCACCAGTACCGGAAAACCCTTCAGAAAAGATGGTAACCTCACCCTCATAAGATAACCAAAATGCAAGCCTGGAGCGTCTTTTTCAAAAAACGCTCCGGCAATTGACCCTAGTACCAGTAACATTACCAGTAAATAAACAAACTTAAAAGAGGTTAGATGAAATGATTTGGAGGTTAATAAAAAAAATATTTTGATAATTTTATGGATAATCAATTTTTTTTTGCACTTTTATCTCCCAAAAAATTTCTATCAAGAAAAACCTCACGGAAATAACTTTTGATAAACAGCTTAACAACCAAATTATGAAGTGTAGAATTACGTTTGCAGGCGTTGGCCTTATTGCAGCAGCAATGCTCAACACAGGAAGCGCTCAAGCTCAGGATGTCCACTTTACACAATTCGATGCTTCGCCGCTTTTACTGAATCCTGCCAACACAGGGGCTTTTAATGGTGAATTACGTGCATCGGCCATTTATCGCGATCAATGGCGTAGTGTAGTTGGCGCATCGGCGTTCAAAACCTACGGCGCTTCTGTAGACATGCCCATCATCCGGGATATTTCCGTTGATGACTATTTGGCCGGTGGGGTTCAATTCTACAACGACAGGGCCGGTGACGGTAATCTGAATAACTTCTCAGCCTTACTTTCCGTTGCCTATCATAAATTCCTGGGACAAGACGGTAAGAAAGTGCTTACCGTAGGTTTACAGGGTGGCTATTCTTCCAAAAGCCTTGACCTCAGCAAACTGTACTTCGGAGACGAATTCCAGGAAGGTACTTTCAACCCGGGCACCTCGGCGGAGTTTGGCTGGCTTACCACCAAAACCAACAGCTTTACCGTGAATGCCGGCATCAACTATGCCCAGGCAGTAAGCGAAAGATTCAGCTTTACCATAGGCGGTGGCGTTAACAACATCAACCAGCCTTTGGAATCGTTTGACCGCCGTAAAGCATCCAGCGATGTGGGATTAGGTATGCGTTATACCGGTCAGCTCGGCGCCCTCATCGGTATCGGCGACAAGCTTACTTTAAAACCTGCCGTATTGTTCCAGTCCCAACAAACAGCAAGGGAGATCGTAGCCGGTAATGAGTTCAATCTTAAAATAGGATCCGATTACGAATTGCCTACGGCCCCCGCAGTATTTGCCGGCGTATGGTATCGTGTACAAGACGCCATCATGATTACCGGCGGTATCGAGTTTAAAGGTTTCCGTGTAGGTGTTGCTTATGACTACAACACTTCCGACCTTAAAAACGCATCCAACGGTAACGGCGGCTTCGAAATTTCTTTGCGGTACATTGCTCCAAGCCCACTCGATTTTGCACGTAAGCTGCTCTATCCTTGCGGACGCTTCTAACATTATTTAAACTGTACGGCTCTTAAAATCCATTTGTTTTCCTACATAATTGGGTAAGAAAAAAGAACATAACTAAAAATACTGGGAGCCTGCCGGATAATTTTAAAAAAAATTTGGCAGGTTCTTCGTTTTTTATAAATCAATTTTTACTTTTATAGCCCAAGTTCTCATTTAACATTATTCAATCAACGTTGCATGCACATGAAACGCAAATCGTTACTCTATCTATTTTCAGCTTTTTTACTAGCGGCTGTAGTACAAGACGAGGCCCTGGCTCAAAAAGATAAATACCGTAATAAAGCAAACGATCCTGTAACCCAATTGGGTTATGAGAAGAAATTGCGTTGGGCTGACGGCCTGTTCAAATCGGGCAGCTATTACAATGCTTACGACTACTACGTGCAACTGTTGCAGGAGCAACCGCGCAACCCTTACCTCAACTATCAGGCAGCAGAATGCGCCTGGTTTATGCGCGACTATGTGCCTGCAGCCAATTACTATGGCTTTGTATACTCTCTCTCTTCGGCATTATACCCCGAGGCAGTGTACAAAGAAGCGCAAATGTTGAAAATGCAGGGGCTTTATGAGCGTGCTATTGCCCGCTTCCAGAAGTTTATCTCCGATAACCCGAAAGCATTCAAAAAACTGAAGAAACGTGCACAACGTGAGATCGATGGTTGTAAAATGGCTATGAACTCGGTAAACAACCCGATCCCGGCTACTGTTAAAAATCTTGGACCAAACGTAAATACTGCTTATACCGAATTGTCTCCTTACCCACTGGGAGATACTGCCCTCTTGTTCGCTACCATGAAATCCAACAACCTGGTAGAGGTGGGCAAAGAAAAGCGTTCCGATTATGTATCCCGCTTCACTATTTCCCACAAATTCAAGAAACTGGATGAGCGCGACACTTTTCAATGGCCTTTAGCGTTCCTGGATGGCCGCTTCAACGACAGCAAATACCACACCGGTAACGGTTGTTTCAGCCCCGGCGGCGATCGTTTCTACTTTACCCGTTGTCTTGAAAACGAAAAAAATGAAATGACCTGCCGTATCTACTGCTCTACTTTCGAGAAAGAGAAATGGGGTGAGCCCGTATTGCTCGGCGGCGGTATCAACGAAGGCGATTTCTCCAATACACAGCCTTACATGGCCAAAGTTGGTAAAAAAGAAGTACTCTTCTTCTCTTCCAACAGGGTGCTGCAAAGCCGTGGCGGATATGATATCTGGTATTCCGTATATGATCCCCGTCAGAAAAGCTACCGTCGTCCTCAGAATGCCGGTAAGCAAATCAATACAGAAGGTAACGAAGCTTCTCCTTACTACGATAGCCGTGTCAACAAACTGTACTTCGCATCTGATGGCTGGGTAACTATGGGTGGATTCGATATTTATTCTGCCGATGGTGGTCCTTCCCGTTATACTAACCTGACCAACCTGGGTTATCCGATCAATACTTCTGCTGATGAGCTGTATTACATCCACGATCCCGTTGGTAAGCCTGATGCTTATGTTGTCAGCAACCGTATCGGTTCTATCGCTTTGAAAAACCCGACCTGCTGCGACGATATCTGGCGCATCCAGTACGAGCCCAAAATCTATGCTATGGGTAAAGTACTTGATCAGAAAACACAGGCGCCCGTAGCGCAATCTGTAGTGAAAATGGTAGATGAAGCCGGAAACCTGAAAACATACAATTCAGAAGATGGTCAGTTCCAGTTCCTCACTGCCCGCGGTCACAATTATGTATTGACTGCCGACAAACCAGGCTATATCTCTACCAGGGCTACGGTAAGCACCGAAGGTATCAAACGCCAGGATCCTGATGATACTGTATTCGTAACTATTTACGTAGACAGCTTCTCTAACAAAGACTACATCATGTCCAATGTTCTGTACGATTACGACAAAGCAACCCTGCGTCCTGAGTCTGCAGCATCCTTGGAAAAACTGACCGAACTGATGAAGAACAACCCATCCCTGGATGTGAAAATCTTCTCTTACACCGATAGTAAAGGTACCGATGCTTATAACAAAAACCTTTCCCAGCAAAGGGCCGAAGCAGTGGTAAACTATCTCGTTCGTAATGGTATAGACCGCTCCCGCTTATCGGCACAAGGTATGGGTAAAACCAATCCTGTAGCCCAGAACACAGTGGATGGCAAAGACAATCCGGAAGGACGTCAGCAAAACCGTCGTACTACTTTCCGTATCGTTACCGATGTACCTACCCGCCGTATCATCTACGATAGCACCAAACCAGGTACCTTGGGCGAGCAAGAGAAAAATCTGCAACAAGGTGAAGGTGTTGAAGAACAAGAGCCTACCGATGCAGATTCCCAGTTCGGAAACCCCGGTAGCCGCGTTAATTAATACAAAAGATAATAGAACTTGCAAAAGCCCCGCACATGTGCGGGGCTTTTTTCTTACCACGCCTGTTTTATCCTCTGGAAAAACTATTAATTGGCATAGCATAATGCTGTGCTTATATTTGCGGCGATGAATCACATAAAGATATCTTTCCCCACCGTAGCACAGGAACAACGGGACACTTTGATGGCCTTATTGTCTACACTCAATTTTACCGGCTTTGAAGAAACGGAAGAGGCTGTTATCGCTTATACCGAAGAAGCGGAATATGATGAACAAGGACTTCAGGAAATAGCAGAAGGGTTGCAGCTCCCCTTTCAAAAGGAAGTACTGGCCCAGCGCAACTGGAACGAAGAATGGGAAAAGAATTTCGAGCCGGTGATCATCGATGGCTTTTGCAGCGTGCGGGCCGACTTTCATCCGCAGCCGGCCAACGTGGCTTATGATATCGTGATCACACCCAAGATGTCTTTTGGTACCGGGCATCATGCCACCACGGCATTGATGATGACCTTTATGCGGGAGCTCGATTTTAACCAAAAACAGGTATTCGACTTTGGTACAGGAACCGGCATACTGGCTATATTGGCCGAAATGCTGGGCGCCGACCAGGTGTTCGCTATCGACAACGACGAATGGTCTTTTGAAAATGCACAAGAGAATTGTATCCGCAACAAGACAGGGAAGATAATCGTGCAGCAGGCCACTGCAGATGATATTCCCGAAAGCACACAGTTCGACATTATTCTCGCCAATATCAACCGGCATATCCTGCTGGCCTATATGGACAAAATGGCCTCCCTGTTAAAAGACAGGGGCGTATTGTTGTTAAGCGGTATCCTGCCCGAAGATGTGGACATCATCAGTGCTGCAGCCGCAACAGCAGGCTTTATTTACCAAAAGGAAAGGACGGAAAGGAATTGGGTATGTATGCAGTTTAGCAGGGCTTAGTGTAGCAAAGCAGGCAGGTAATCATAATGAGCAATCGTATATGATAGGCGGCTATTGAAGCCGGAACAAGGATAGGCTGTGGGTTATTACGTCTCTTTATCCAGGTGTTCCGCTTCTACCCTTTCCATTGCCTTTTGCGCGGCAAGCTGGCCGGCTTCTTTCTTGGTATAACCGGAGGCTGTCATAAAGGACTCCCCGTCTACCTCGATGGCTACGGTAAACACTTTACGGCCGGCTTCAATCTTTTCGCTGAGGGTTACAAACTCTACATGTTTCCCGCTGCGTTGCGCCCAGGTGTACAGCTTGTTTTTGAAGTTGTACTCGGTGGTTTCCAGCTCCTCCATATCGATATAGGTGGCCAGCATCCTTTTCAGGATAAACCTTCTTGTTTTTTCAAAGCCTACATCCAGGTATATGGCGCCCACCAAGGCTTCCAGGGCATTGCCAAAGATATGGCTGCGGCGCAGCATCTTATCGTTTTTGTTGAACCTTACGATCTTCTGCAGGCCCATACGCAGCGCAATCTCGTTAAGCGAGGTACGGCTTACGATCTTGGACCGCATTTCGGTAAGATAGCCTTCGTGGCGGGTAGGATATTTTTTGAAAAGGTACTCCCCTACGATGGACCCGATAAAAGCGTCGCCCAGGTATTCCAGGCGTTCGTTATTGGTGGCTACAAGGTCGCTTTGGGAGCGGTGTGTAATGGCAGAGATATAATATTGAAGATACCCGGGCTTAAACCCTAATATATTCTTTAACGCCTTTTGGAGCGCTTTGTCTTCTTCGGAAAAACGACTGAAAATATTTTTCGAGAGGCTCAATCTGTTACTCTTCGATTTTTTTGAAGATCACGGATGCGTTGTGACCACCAAAACCGAATGTATTACTGATCGCAGCATTTACTGGTCTATGCTGTGCCTTGTGGAAAGTAAGATTCAGTCTGGGATCAAAAGCGGGATCATCCGTAAAGTGGTTAATAGTAGGAGGGACAATATCGTGCTTTACTGCCATAATAGTAGCTACCGCTTCAATAGCGCCGGCAGCACCCAATAGATGTCCGGTCATTGATTTGGTAGAGCTGATATTCATCTTATAGGCATGCTCACCAAAAACTTTCTGTATAGCGGTAATCTCCGCGATATCTCCTATAGGCGTGGAGGTACCGTGTACATTGATGTAATCAATGTCTTCGGGCTTCAGTTGGGCGTCTTCCAATGCGTTGTGCATTACGTTGATCACACCGAGGCCTTCGGGGTGTGGTGCGGTAAGGTGATAAGCATCGGCGCTCATGCCCCCGCCCACAACTTCACAAATAATGTTGGCGCCACGCTTTTTGGCGTGCTCGTATTCTTCAAGAATAATACAGGCGCCGCCTTCACCCAAAACAAAGCCATCCCTGTTGAGATCAAAAGGTCGGCTGGCTGTTTTAGGATCATCGTTCCTTTCGGAAAGCGCTTTCATAGCATTGAACCCACCAATGCCCGATTGGGTGACTACGGCTTCCGAACCTCCGGCAACAAATGCATCGGCTTTACCTAAACGGATATAGGTAAGGGCATCGATCATACCGTGTGTAGAAGAAGCGCAGGCACTTACTGTGGCAAAGTTGGGGCCCCGGAAGCCGTACTTCATGGAGATATGCCCTGCGGCAATGTCCAGGATCAGCTTCGGGATAAAGAAGGGGTTGAACCTTGGTGTACCATCACCTGCATTGTAATTGGTCATTTCTTCGATAAAGGTGATCATACCACCAATACCCGAGGACCAGATAACGCCGATTCGATCTTTATCCAGGGAAGGGTCGTCTAGACCCGCCTGTTGGATCGCCTCGGTAGCAGCAACCATAGCTATCTGTGAAAAGCGGTCCAATCGCTTGGACTCTTTTTTTTCCATGTGGTCGTCCACATTGAAATTTTTCAACTCACAGGCAAACTTGGTTTTAAACTTCTCAGCATCAAACTGTTTAATGAAGTCGGCGCCCGAAACGCCATCGATGAGCGCGTTCCAGTATTCACTTGCGGTATTACCAATGGGAGTTAGGGCGCCGAGTCCCGTTACAACTACTCGTTTTAACGTTACGTTCATTTAAACTAATTAGATTACTGAGATGCTTACTTGATAATTACTTCACGTGTTCTTCCAGATATGCAATAGCCTGACCTACGCTACCAATATTTTCTGCCTGATCATCAGGAATAGAGATGTTGAATTCTTTTTCAAATTCCATCATCAACTCTACAGTATCTAATGAATCCGCTCCAAGATCGTTGGTAAAACTAGCTTCAGGGGTTACTTCTGATTCGTCAACGCCTAATTTGTCAACGATAATTTTCTTTACGCGATTAGCAATTTCGGACATAATGTTTGCAATTTAAGTTAATGGTGCAAAAATATACTTTTTAGTAAAACAAAGAAATGTTTTTTAGCGGGCAATGAATAAAATAGGGCCTCTCCCGCTATCCAGGGGCCTTATTACAACAAGTGTTTCTTATAAAATCAATAGTAGGTTCACTCTATTTTCCCGGGCCATTTCCCGGGAGCCGGCCACAGGGGTAATCGCTGCTTACATGCCTACCATATCCTTCGGAACGACCCATTGGTCAAACTCCTCGGCGGTAAGGTATCCAAGCTCAACAGCAGTCTGCTTCAGGGTTTTCCCTTGCTTGTGCGCTGTCTGGGCTATTTCAGCAGCTTTGTAATAGCCTATTTTGGTATTCAATGCAGTTACCAGCATCAACGAATTGTTGACATGTGCTTCTATATTTTTTTCTATCGGCTCTATACCTACAGCACATTTATCGTTGAACGATACACAACCATCACCGATCAGGCGTGCGCTGTGCAGGAAATTATAGATCATCACCGGCTTAAACACGTTCAGCTCGAAATGGCCGTTGGCGCCACCGATACCAATAGCAACATCGTTACCCATAACCTGTGCCGCGATCATCGTCAATGCTTCGCATTGCGTAGGGTTCACTTTACCGGGCATAATGGAAGAACCCGGTTCGTTGTCGGGAATATGGATCTCGCCTATACCGGCACGGGGACCCGAGCTCAGCATACGCACATCGTTGGCAATCTTCATCAGGCTTACTGCAACTGTTTTCAAAGCGCCATGTGATTCTACTATGGCATCGTGGGCGGCAAGCGATTCAAACTTGTTCTCAGCAGTAACAAAAGGAAGGCCGGTAAGTTCAGCAATTTTTTGCGCTACCGCTTCGGAGTATCCTTTAGGGGTATTGATACCGGTACCTACCGCGGTACCGCCCAGAGCCAGTTCGCTCAGATGCGCCAGGGTATTGTTGATGGCTTTCATACCATGATCGAGCTGGGAAACGTACCCGCTGATCTCCTGTCCCAGGGTAAGCGGCGTAGCGTCCATAAAGTGGGTACGGCCGATCTTTACCACATGCATATATTGTTTCGCCTTGGCATCCAGCGTATCCCTCAGTTTTTTGATACCGGGCAGGGTTACTTCAACCAGCATCTTATAGGCTGCAATGTGCATAGCCGTAGGGAAGGTATCGTTGGATGATTGCGATTTGTTGACGTCATCGTTAGGATGAACGAATTTTTCTTTATCCGTAAGCTGACCGCCATTGATCACGTGGGCACGGTAGGCGATCACCTCGTTCACATTCATATTGGACTGGGTACCGGAGCCGGTTTGCCATACCACCAGGGGGAATTCCTTATCCAGCTTATGGTCCAGGATCTCGTCACAGGCTTTTGCGATCAGGGCCGACTTTTCTGCCGGTAAAACGCCAAGATCGGTATTGGTCAATGCTGCAGCCTTTTTAAGGTAAGCAAAGGCCTGGATGATCTCTTTAGGCATCTTATTGATGTCCTGGGCTATTTTAAAGTTATCGATAGAACGTTGTGTCTGCGCTCCATAATAGGCATCCACAGGAACCTGAACTTCGCCCATGGTGTCTTTTTCAATACGAAAGGACATAAAGATTAATTTTTGAATGTTAGCTGCCGGATCAATAAGTATCCGGTTTCAATTTCGGGCGCAAAGATATTGAAGATTTTCTTAGCTAAAACAAATAACCGATTTTAATAGCAAAAGGCAGGTAAATATTGAGGTTCTGGTCGCCTATGCGGTCTTCGTTGGGCGGAAAAAGGGAAACGAAAGAGTTTTTCGTTACCGGCGTAAGGCCCGTCGTATTAAAATCCGTTTTCATTTTGAGGAAACGCAATCCCAGGCCCAGGTGGGTTTCCAGCATAAAGCGCTCCGACAGCTTACGGGATGTGCCGGCAAACACACCAAGACAGTAAACCGTTTTGGTAGCATTCACCCTTGCATAGTCGTAATTGGCGCCGTTAACATAATGCAGGTAACCGTCCTTAAGATACATCTCCTGGTTGCGGAAAGCCGATTCGGCCCCGAAAAAGCAGCGGTTTTTCTCCCGCAGCCTGAAGTACTGCCGGATGTCGGTTCGAAGCTTAAAATCACTGTTCACGGTCTTTTGCGGTTGCCCCACAGCATTGTTGAGCACATAATAAAGCGGGAAGCCTGCCTCGAAATGAACGCTGTACTGCTCGCCGAAGTAATAGCCTAAACCCAGGGGCAATAACGCGCCATAAGGATCCAGGAGGGAGCTGGGCGTAAGCGTAACGACAAAACGGTCGCTCATAGTCCAGGCTATCTTCCGGGGACGTTTATACGTCTTCCCATTGTGCTGTGCCTGTACTATAAAGGATACTCCAAATAAAAATAAAGCAAAAAGAACGCCTGAACGTAACATTTATTGGTTTTCAGCTCAAACATAATACATTAATTATATAAAAGCAATAGACCACTTCTTATTTGTTCGATTCCAAAGAGAATCAAAGGATTCGGGAAAATTTCCCCAATTGACTACTCTCTGCTACTTTGCAAGTACCGGGGTTCTTTAGAGGACTCATAGCCCAAAATGCCGGAGCGGCAGTATCCATTACCGTATCAACAGGATATCGCCTTTGAATGTCTGCGTTGTTCTATCTTCTTTTTTGCCTTTGATGTAATAATAGTAGGTACCCACATCCGCAGGTTTGTTCTTGTAAAAACCATCCCAGCCCTCGGTCGGGCTACTGGTTACAAATACCCTTTCGCCCCAGCGATTGAATATGGCAAATTGCTCCATCCTAAAACCACAAAGAATAACCGGCCTGATCTTATCGTTTTTCCCATCGGCATTAGGTGTAAATGCGTTGGGCATGAACAGTTGTGCATTCCCGTTATAAGAAATAACAGTAACGGTATCCTGGCTGGTGCAGCCTTCGGCACTGGTACCCACTACCGTAAATAAAGTTGTATAAGACGGCATCACTTTAGGACTGGCGCTGGTGCTGTCGTCACAGTAGATACCGGGATGCCATACATAAGCCGATGCGCCTGTAGCCGTAAGCTGTACGCTGCTGTTCCGGCAACTGATTATTTCGCCATCAGACAATATGCTCACAGGGCTACCTGTTGCAATACCAATGGTCACCGTATCGCTGTCGATACATCCACGGCTGTTTTTTACGGTTACTATATAGCTGGTCGTCCCTTCGATAACCGCCGATGTTGTGGCCGCATTAGGATTACTTAAGCCCGTGGCCGGTGACCAGGAATAGCTAACCCCGCCCGATGCCCGGAGCGTAGCAATACCGCCATCGCATACCGCTGTATCATTACCCGCATGGGCAAAATGGATATAGGGGATGTTGATGTCTTTGGTTATACTTCCATGGCAGCCACTGGAGTCGGTTACCGTTAAGGTTACAGGGAAAGATCCGTAACCCGGGAAAGTAAAGGTGGGCGCCTGCAATACGGAAGTGCCGCCACCCGCGAAATCCCAGTTCCTGGATACTATCGCGCCGGAAGGGGCAGTCAGGTCGTTGAATTTATAGGTAAAGCAATCGATAGCAGTATCGCTGAAATCTACAATCAGGTTACCGCCCGAAAAAGTATCGACCGGGAAATTAAGCTGCAGGCCGGTAACGGACTGACCAGGTAGGCCGGGTTGCGCTCCCCAGGCACTGCCATTGTAAACAACGATACCATTTAGCCCACCCGGTACAGTCACCGTAACGGCACTGGGCAAGCTTGCCGATTTGAACCATGCAACACCACCACTGCCACCACCACCAGGACCTACCTCACCATAGATAGAACTGGCCGCCTCATCGCCGCCTTTACCCCCCGACGATTTTGTTGTTACGGAACCTGAAACGTTAGTACAATTAACCAGTATAGTACCGCCGCCGCCGCCGCCGCCCATACCATCGTGACAGACACCGGGCGTACCATTATTGATACAACCTAAAGCATCTCCCCCATCGGCCACAAGGTTCTGGTTAACACCCGTAAGCGTACCAGCCGTGACGATACAAATCCCGCCGCCATTACCACCGAGGGCAAGCGTACCGTTATTGGCCTGGCTGCCGCCGCCGCCGCCGCCCAGGAATATTTTATTACTGGCATTGGAATAAGGCAGTTGCAGACCAGGTACACCACCCGTTGTATTAAGAGTACTGGTGCTGCAATTGTAATATTGCCTTCCTCCTATACCTCCGGTATTTCCATTACTTCCACCGCCACCGCCGGCATTGTGCCCGTTTCCGCCGCCGCCACCATTGCCTAGACGCCCTCTTCCATAAGATTTAGCAGTGGACACCATCGCAATCCCCTCTCCTTTCATGCCGCCGCTGTCCACATTAGACCCCATATAATAAGGTGTAATGTCACAATTTATCGTCGAATTGGATACTACTGTATTGGTCGCCCCGCGGAATCCTCTTCCACTTACATCTATTCTGTTATTTAAGCTTAGCGTGTTGGCTACGTTTATTATGAAAACGCCACCTTTGTTCCCATTCCAGGGCATACAAGTATGCGGCTGATTTACCGTATAATTCTGAAAAGAAGGAACCCGTACGATCTGCACTTTACCCTCCGGAATATTATAGTCCCGCACTATCGGGTGCTTGAGCGTAACTGCATTACCGGTTTTTGCTTTAATCACATTATACTCATAATTACCCGCTCCCTGGTAATCGATAACAGTTCCAAAAGCAGCAGTATTGCTGCTATCGATCACAGCGCCCTTCATCTGGATCATTAAAATGGTATCGCCCACATTAAAATCCGTGGCCGTATCTATTACCAACGTATTGCTGCAGGGAAGCTTTTCCAATACTGCTCCGTACTTGTTGATAATCGTATCGGAGGGCGGAGGCGGCGCAAAACTACATAAGGAATCAATTTCCTGGATATTGAGAGCACGATTGTAGATACGCACCTCATCCATAACACCTTTGAACCAGTAAGGATATTGGGTATTGTTTTTTCGCCCAAGGAATACATCCTCTGAATTAACCCCTATTGGCAAAGAGCCATTAACCTGATAACGCAAAGTCCCGTTTACATATAACCTGTTTACAGTGCCGTCAAAGGTAAAAATGAGGCAATCCCATTGATCCTTAACAATATATGGTAGATTATTCATTGCTGAAGCTGGGATTGCATTGGCACCAAAACCTATATAATTTTGATGTATAGTATCATAAACATTACAGGAAAGTGTATAGGCATTAGGAGTAAATCTTAGGGCGTAGTTCCCCGGATTAAAATCATCAGTTCCTTTATCTATAATACAGTTACCATAACAGAGTCCATTATAAAACCCGTTTACTTTCACTTTAGCAGCTAAGGTTAATTGCGTTGGTGAATTTAATTGAGGTGTATTTGCAATACGCATATAGTCGCTTCCGTCAAAATAGTAAGCACTGTTGGCATTGCCGCCCTGATCGGTGGTTAATGTTGCGCCGAAATTAGTGGCATTATTGCCGTTTCCACTGGCATCGTTAGTGTTACCACTAAAGGGGTAATAGGCAACCAAACCCGCATTCAGATTTACTTGCGCCCGGCTACAGCAAAAACAAAATAAAAATAAAACAGATATACTATATTTCATTTCAAGGATTATGAGGAATGCAAAAGTAGTATAAAACATTAATCTTAACAACTTGTTAAGGGGGTATAGTTCTCACTTCTTCCCGCTAGTAGCTTCCCTGGTAATATGCCCTAACCCATGACAATTATTTAATCCGTAACTTTGCAGCCATTTTTTGAAATTGCTATGGTGAAGATTGGACAAATAGAACTACCGGATTTCCCTTTATTGCTCGCGCCTATGGAAGACGTAAGCGATCCGCCGTTCCGTGCCGTATGTAAAGAGCAGGGTGTAGACCTTATGTACACCGAATTCATCTCTTCCGAAGGCCTGATCCGCGATGCGATCAAAAGCCGCCAGAAGCTCGACATCTTTGATTACGAAAAACCCATCGGCATCCAGATATTCGGCGGCGATGAGGAAGCTATGGAAATGGCTGCCCGTATTGTAGATGCCACCCAGCCCGACCTCATCGATATTAATTACGGCTGCCCGGTAAAGAAAGTGGTGTGTAAAGGCGCCGGTGCAGGTATCTTGCGGGATATTCCCCAAATGATCAAGCTTACGGAAGCGGTTGTGCGCTCCACTCATCTACCAGTTACCGTTAAAACCCGACTGGGCTGGGACGAGGAGTCGAAGAATATAGAAGAAGTAGCCGAACGCCTGCAGGATATAGGCATCCAGGCCTTGTCGATCCATGGCCGTACCCGGGTACAGATGTACAAAGGGGAAGCCGACTGGACACTGATCGCCAAGGTAAAAGAAAATCCAAGGATAAAGATACCGATCTTCGGCAATGGCGATATCGACACGCCGCAAAAAGCACTGGAATATAAAAACCGTTATGGCGTAGATGGTATCATGATTGGCCGCGCCGCCATAGGCTATCCCTGGATCTTCAGGGAAATCAAGCATTTTGTGCGAACAGGCGAAATACTGGCCCCGCCTACGGTAGAAGAAAGGATCGACATTTGCAGGAGGCATCTGTTGAAGTCGGTAGAATGGAAAGGCGAAAAGCTGGGCCTGCTCGAAATGCGCCGCCACTATGCTTCTTACCTCAAAGGCCTGCCCAATGTAAAAGAGTTCCGTATGAAACTGGTGAACAGCGACGTGCTGGCCGAAATCCTGGCCACGCTCGACCGGCTGAAAGAAGAACAATTACAATTGATATAACGCTACGATTACGATGTATAACAAGAAAGGGCTGCGATGGCAGCCCTTTCTTGTTATCTGGTACCGGCTCCGGCAGCTTCGTTAATAATAATGGATGCCAATAGCTTTCCTCGCCATCGCAATCGTTTTGGAAGCGCTTTCGCGGGCTTTTTCCGCACCCTCTTTCAATATCTTTCTTAAGCCATCTTCGTTCTTTTGCAGGTCGGCGGCACGTTCCCTGATCGGCTTTACAAAAGCAGCCATGTCTTCGGCTAATTGCTTTTTCATATCGCCATAGCGGATCCCGGTCTTATTGTAAGATTCGAGGAACGTGGCATAAGTATCGGGTGTGGATACCAATTGCATCAACTGGAAGATATTGCTGATGTAGTCCGGCATTTCGCTATCCGGCTCCGTTGGCCCCGAATCTGTTTTGGCTTTCATGATCTTTTTTCGGATCGTATCATCATCGTCGTTCAGGTAAATGGTAGCATTTACATTTTCGCTCTTGCTCATTTTACCATTGCCATCCAGGCTCATGATCTTTACCGTGTTTTCGTTAAAGCGGAAAACGTGCGGCTCGGGGAATACCTCTTCATAGCGGCTGTTGAACCGCTGCGCAAAGTTGCGGGCCATCTCCAGGTGCTGTTCCTGGTCCTTGCCCACTGGTACTTTCGAAGCCCGGTGTATCAGTATATCAGCCGTCATCAATACCGGGTACGTCAGCAGGCCGGCATTTACATTATCCGGGTTAAGGCGTACCTTATCTTTGAAGGTAGGTACCTTCTCCAGCTCTCCTTTATAAGCCAGCATGTTCAGCATCAGGTACAGCTCGGGTATCTCCGGGATATCGCTCTGTGCATATAAAGCCACCTTCTCCGGGTCGAGACCGCTGGCAATGTTCTCTGCCGCTACGCGAAATACATTGCTCTTGAGATCCTTCGGATCGGGATGTGTGGTAAGAGAATGATAATCGGCTACAAAAAAGTAACAGTTATAATCTTCCTGCATCTTCACATAATTGTGAATGGCGCCGAAATAATTTCCAAGGTGTAAATATCCTGTAGAGCGGATACCGCTTACTACAATTTCTTTGTTTTGCATAAGGCCGCAAATTTAAGCAATTTAAACCGGCCCGGATACGGCATCTCCGTATGGCAACAAGAGATTATTTTTCCCTTGGACAAGTGATACCGCAAAGGTCTCTCATCGTTGGTGTTTTCCACTAGCGATAAAAATCTATTCCTCCGATACCGCACTTAGTTCTTAAATACCTCTTCTTCTTTTCTTTCATGCTTAGGGGGGAAAATGAAATCGATAGGGTAACGTACCAGGTACTTCCAGATGAGCTTGCCGGCAAGCGGCAGCCGCGACAACGTCACGTTGCGCGACCGTACGGCTACATAAAAGGCCAGGGAGAAGCTGATGAGAAAATTAAAAAATCCGATACCGATCACTCCAATAGTCGTCCATATCCAATCGTAAGCACTCAGGTTATTGCCCAGGCCGTCTACGCCAAATGCAAAATAAGCGGTGGAGATCGTGATGTGCCTTATATCGAAAGGGATACCAAAGAATTCCCCGATCAGTTTAGCATAACCCAGCATAAAACCGAGCGCAATATTACCGGTGATACCGCCCAGGTTCCTGACCAGGAAATCGGAAAATTTACTCAGCGTACTTCCTTTAAACAATTTACGCAGACCGCTGTGTTCTTTCATCCGTGCCCCGATATTGGCATAGATCACCTTATTATCCACATAACCCGAAATAATACCGCTCGTAAAAAGACAGACACCAGTAATACAGGCATACAACCAGGCCAGGCTGGTTAAGGGATTCTGGTCCCGGAGCGATTGCAGGGCTTCCTGCTTATCGTGCAGCAAAGGTGTATCGGTAAGAAATTCCCAGGCTACAGACAGCAAATAAGCCAACGGAAAAACCACGACCAGGTTGCCCGCGAAAGAGGCGAACTGACTACGCCAAACCTTGCCGAAAGTCAGCGCCAGGCCTTGGAAGGAAACGCCGCCTTTGCGGGTATCCAGCGAACTGGCCAGGGCAGAGGCCGTCATAGTAGGTTGCTTGGTAGCCAGGGAAGCGCCGGTAATGAATAACGTAACAAAGGCTATAGCATAATTGAGACCATAGCAGAAGTACTGCCAGAACGGCGCCATATGTACCTTGTGCAGCAATGCTTTGATCACGGCCGTAAAGGCAATAATTACCCCGCCGGCCGCAGCCGAATAGAAAAACCCGGAATACTCGGACCGGGTAGTGGTAATGTAATGTTCGCCGGAAGCGCTCTTGTGTTCCGCAATCTGGTAAGCCAGCATCCCGGAATTCTTGCGGTAGAGATCAGAAATACTATAGCGTTTATTGATGCTTTCGATCACATCTTCAAACAGGATCACAGAGTTTTCAAGAGAATGTCGCGGGAGATCGCCGGGGGTAAGGAAGCGGGTCACAATAAACATCCGCTTCAATTGCTGTGAGGTCCGCAACAGCAAATAGGATTGGCCCAGGCTGGTGCCGTACTTGCTGGTATTTTCCCGGATCACGGTAATAATCTGCTCGCATTCGTTAAGCCGGTCGATCACATCCTGCGCGCTCGATTGCAGGTAAGCTTCCGATTGTGTACCATTTTTTACCAGGTGGATAAAAGATTGTACCCGCTTGTTTTGTTCGATAAAAGGAGTAACAATTTCAGCATTCGATTTCAATTGCTGGCTCAGCTCTTCTTCCAGGCCCAGGTACGACACCCGGTACGACAGGATGGTAAGGGTATTGATCAGGTATTGCTGCAAAGGCGAATGGGCCTGTTGCATGCCTCCAGCGGCTATGTGAAAAAAGTCGATCCAGAGATCGTCAGGGATCTCACGTACCCATTTGTAATCATCCTTACGATAGAAAGCCCTTTCCAGCAGGTAGTTCATGCTGCGTTTCTCGGGCAGTGGCGGCAATATCCTGTGCCGGAGCTGCCGGAACATTTCCGAAAAGAAAGTTCCCCCGGAAAGAATACCGGCATTGGTAAAAATACTCTGGCTATCTCTCGTATTGAACAAATAAGCAAACATCTGCTGCAAAGCGATTTCCAGTTGTTTGTCCTGGCGCAAGTGTACCAGCAACTGCTGCATCTGCAGGGCAGCATCTTGTTTCCTGCCGGGACGCAGCGCAGCGATCAGCTCAATGAACAGCGCACTGTAGCGGTTAGTATCCGTCGTGCTTTTCAGTTCTTCGATCAGACCGTTTAAGTGTAGTTGCTTGCTTTGCTCCCGGGTGGTTGAAGACATATCCTGCAAAATAACGGTTTTGCGCGAAAACAGCCGCCGAAAATGGCAATAATACCGGCCTCCCCGAAGCACAGCCCGGGATAAGCCTCCTGGCGGGAAAGCGTAAAGATTTAGTCAAGTAACATTTAGGACACATTAAATTATCATTTTGATAATACACGCTTTTAAACTTTGCGTCAAAATCAAGATATGAAAGTCTTCTACACACTTTGCGTCATGAGCATTATTTTTATGCCTTACGCCCGTGCCCAGGTAACTACGGCACAAATTGACGGTAAGATTATTGATAACAAAGGAGAAGACCTTCCCGGCGTCTCGGTCTCGCTCAAAAACCCTTCGACGGGATTTTCGACAGGAACGCAGACCAATGCCGAAGGCCGCTTCCTGATCACTAATCTTAGTGCGGGCGGTCCTTATACGATCACCATAGATTACGTAGGATTTAAACAAGAGCAAAGAACAGACATTAACCTCAACCTGGGAACCACTACCTTTAACTTCAAACTGAGCGATGAATCCCAGGCATTGTCGGAAGTCGTTATCAGCGCAACACAGGGCGGTACCAAGACAGGCGGCGGCACCCGGATGAACCAGGACGACATCAAGCATATGCCTTCGCTAAGCAGGAGCCTGCAGGATATAACGCGTATGACGCCGCAAAGCAGCAACAACTCCTTCCTGGGCACCAATTTCCGCTACAACAACGTTACCCTGGACGGCGCTATCAACAACGATGCGATAGGTTTCAGCCCTTCCCTGGGCGGCCAGACCAATAGCTCCGGCCAACCAGGCAGTAGCACCCGTACCAATCCGGTGTCGCTGGATGCCATACAAACGGTACAGGTATATCTTGCTCCCTACGATGTGAAAATCGGCAATTTCCTGGGTGGAAGCATTAACGCCGTAACCCGCAGCGGTACCAACGAGGTACACGGATCGGTCTACGGCTACGCCAGGCCTTCGTTTTTAGTAGGCCCCAATAACGCCGGCGACGGCAGCAAAGAGCCTTCCTCTTTTCACGATTTACAGACCGGTATCCGGCTGGGTCTCCCCATCATCAAAGACAAGCTTTTCTTCTTTACCAATGAAGAGATCACCCGCAGGCAGGACCCCGTGATACTGGCCGCCGGCTCGCCCGACATGACCATTATCACTTCCGACCAGGCCCGCCAGATATCCGACCATATGCGGTCTGCCTATGGCATCGACGCCGGTTCCTACGACAACTACAATATTTATTCCCGTTCCAACAAGTTCTTTAACCGCCTGGACTGGAATATCAACGACAAAAACCAATTGTCGATCCGCAACAATACCATTTTCTCCCAGGCCACCAACCTGGAAAGGGACAACCAGAACTTCCGCTTCGGCAGTATCGACTACAAGCAGATCAATAACCAATCTTCTACGGTAATGGAACTTAAATCGAGGTTTTCCAATACCTTATCCAATAGCCTGGTACTGGGTTATTCGGCCATACACGATTACAGGGAACCCGCTTCTAATCCCGCCATCCCGCAAATACAGATCGCTTCCAATGGCGGTACCATTTTTCTCGGCACCGACCGCGAAGCTTCTATTTTTGATATGAAGCAAAAGGTGTTTGAAATAACGGATAACTTCACCTGGTTCAAAGGCAACCATACCATTACCGTGGGTACACACAACGAACTGTACAATATCCAGTATGGCTTTGTGAACTCCTGGAACGGCCGCGTAGACTACAGCAGTATCCAGAGCTTCCTGGATAACCAACCTTCCCGGGTACGTACCAATTACAATTATACCGATAACAGCCGCGATTATATCATGAATAACCCGCCGGCACAGTTCCATGTCAACTTATACAGCCTGTATGCGCAGGACGAAATCCAATTGGGCAATCATTTCAAATTGACACCGGGCCTTCGTTTCGACCTAGCCTCACTGCCCAACAAACAGCCTTTGAGCGATAAAACAACCAATGCGCCTGTCGACCCCAATTACGGCACTACCTACAGTTATACCTTACCCAAGGATATCAAAAATGATTTCCTGGGCCAGGTACAGGTTTCGCCGAGATTGGGCTTTAACTATGATATCAAAGGAAACCAGAGCCTGGTACTGCGTGGCGGTACCGGTTTGTTTACCGGCCGCATCCCCTTTGCCTGGCTGGGATATGCTTATTATAACAACGGGGTTACTTATGGCGCCTTTGACCAGAAATATACCTATTCCAACGACCCAACGAAAGATAAAAGACCTGTCGACGGCACCGATCCTATCCGCAACAGCCTGACCGGTATCGGCGAGGCGGGATTTGCCAAAGCCAACGGCGTTAACGTCAATAACCCTGCCGGCGCTACCCAAGTGGACCTGGTAGACAATAATTTTAAAATGCCTCAGGCCTGGCGCAGCAGCCTGGCCCTGGATTATACTACCCCCACCGGCTATAAATTCATGGTAGAAGCCATATATACCAAAGTGATCCAGGACCTCAAGTTCCAACAGATCAACTATGTAGACAATCCTACCTATATGGTATATGACAAAAACAAAGAGCAGCCTATTTATTCCGGTCAGAAAATTAACCCGCTCTATACCAATGCTTACCTGCTGTCTAATACCCACGACGGGTACCGGTACAGCATTACCGGACAGGTGAGCAAATCGTTTAAAATGGGGATCGACGCTATGGCGGCTTATACCTATGGACAATCCAAAGATATTACCAACGGTATCCGTAACTCGATGGAGTCCAACTGGCAGTTGAACCAGGCGCTCAACCCCAACAGCCCCACCCTTGCCTTTTCCAATTTCGACATCAGGCACCGTATCGTAGCCATGGTTAATTATAAGCTGAACTGGAACCAGGAAAACAAATTCGTTTCCAATTTCACCTTATTCTTTAACGCTTCTTCCGGTGTACCTTATTCGTATGGTTTTGTGAACTCGACGATAGACGGCACTGGCCAGCAGGTAAGCCTGGTCTATATCCCCACCAGGGAAGAAGCAGTACATTTCTTCAACGATATCAGCGGCGGGGAAAGCGCCAACCAACAAGCTGCTGACTTCAATGCCTTTATCGATGGCAACAAATACCTGAGCTCCCGCAGGGGCGCCTTTACCGAGCGCAATGGCGGCCGCACACCCTGGAATACCCAACTGGATTTCCGGTTTAGCCAGGACTTTAATTTCAAAGCGGGCAAACACGTTCATACCGTTACTTTTACCTATGACATCGTGAACCTCACCAACCTGCTTAATAAGAACTGGGGATGGCAGTATTTCTCACCCAATACCTTTAACTCGATGAGCAGTGTGGGTCTGAAAACGAAAACCGCCGGTACGCCTACCAGCTACCCCGTATATACCTGGAGCAATCCCGGCCTGCCTTATGCTATAGACTATTTCGGCTCGCGGTTCCAGATGCAGTTTGGCCTGCGCTATTCTTTCTAACCTTAAGGAAAGACGGTACCAGAAACTATACACAAACGGACGAAGGCAGGCTTGCTTTCGTCCGTTTTGCTTTTCTCCTTTTGTGATCATTTTCCCATTTGACAAATGGTTTACATTGTAAAAATCGGGGATTTATTACCTTGGGACTACCTTTGCCTTTGAAGCAAACCGGAGGCCAATTACGACATAAGGTGGCGAAGCAGGAACAAACGATAGGTTGATCAAAGAACAGAAGCATTTCCCAAAACCATTTTCCCCATTGACAAACCGATAGATATGGAAGAAAAACCCAAAAATCATAAATCACCTCATATCCTCAATGCAGCGTCCAACCTCCTGGGCCTGTGCTTTGTGGTACTCACTTCCCTCAAGCTATTCAAGCTGTCGGACGCTACGGCGATCGATGAAATGACCACAGGCACCACCGTCCTGTTTATGGCCAGTTGTATTCTTTCGTTTATGTCGATCAGGGGAAGTTTTAAAAAAAGCCAGTTGTGGGAAAATATAGCCGACATTCTTTTCCTGGCCGGTCTCGGCATCCTTTTTATCACTATTATCCTGTTTTCCCTCAACATTATATCTTAGGATTTTGTACCGGATGAGACTGACCCGTCCCTATAAATTCCAGCTATCCGGGAATTAGGATCGTTAGCCATACTTATCGTAAATTCGCATGCCTGAAAACCAAGAAAAGACCTCCCGGTCTTACCCTTTTTTTAAGGAACAACTATGTCCGACAATATAGAAATTTACGGCGCCCGTGTCCACAACCTGAAAAACATTGACGCCCATATTCCCAAAAACAAACTGGTAGTGATCACCGGCCTCAGCGGCAGCGGCAAATCCTCACTGGCTTTCGATACCATTTATGCCGAAGGCCAGCGCCGTTACATGGAAAGCTTCTCGGCCTATGCCCGGCAATTTATGGGCGACCTGGAACGACCCGACGTGGATAAGATCACCGGCCTTTCCCCGGTTATTTCCATCGAACAGAAAACCACCAACCGCAACCCCAGGTCTACCGTAGGTACCGTGACCGAGGTCTACGATTTTATGCGACTGCTCTTTGCCCGTATCGGCATAGCCTACAGCTACGAGAACGGCAAGGAGATGCAACGCTTTTCGGAAGAGGAGATCGCAGCGCACATCAGGGAAACCCTGAACGGCAGAAAGATCGTATTGCTGGCCCCCGTGATCCGCGGCCGTAAAGGGCACTACCGCGAGCTATTTGAACAACTGCGCAAGCAGGGCTATGTAAGGGTGCGTATCGACGGCAAGATAGAAGAGCTGCGGGAAAAGATGCAGCTCGACCGCTACAAGATCCACGATATAGAACTGGTAATCGACCGGCTCGAGGTCAATAACGAGGATATGCCCCGGCTGAGCCAGAGCCTGCAAAAAGCCCTGCAGCTGGGCAAAGGCCTTTTGTTTGTACAGGACCACGAAAACGGGAAGCTGCACCAATATAGCAAGCACCTTATGGATGCGGAAAGCGGGCTTTCGTACGAAGACCCCTCGCCCAATACATTTTCCTTTAACTCGCCTTACGGTGCCTGCCCTTCCTGCAAAGGACTGGGCGTAGTACACCGTATCAGCATGGAAGAGGTGCTGCCGGATAAGAACAAGACCATTATCGAAGGCGGTATTGCTCCTTTGGGCGAAAAACGAGAAGCCAGCAGTTGGCAGCAGGCCGAGGCCTTTGCCAAGAAAAATAAGATCGCGCTCAACAAAGCCATCAAAGACCTGCCCGAAAAACAACTGAACCTGTTGCTGTATGGCAACGAAGAAGGCATTATTACCTATCAGCAGGAAGACAATACGGAATACAGCTACCTGCTGGACGGCGTCGAGTTTGAAGGCGTACTGAACATGATGATGCGCTGGTTTTCCGAATCTACCTCCGACTATATACGCGACTGGGCCGAGCAGTTTATGGTACTGGATCATTGCCCGGAATGCAAGGGAGCCAGGCTAAAAAAAGAAAGCCTGTGGTTCAAAGTTGCCGGTAAAAACATCTCGGACTATGCTTCTTATTCCCTGGCCGAATTGCAGGACTCTTTTAAAGACATTGAAAAGAAGCTCAGCAAAAAGCACCAGACCATTGCCAAAGATATACTGACAGAGATACGCGACCGGTTGAGCTTCCTGCTCGAAGTGGGCCTGCACTACCTCTCGCTTAACCGTCCTACCCGTACCTTGAGCGGGGGCGAAAGCCAGCGTATACGCCTGGCCACGCAGATAGGTTCGCAACTGGTAGGCATTACCTATATCCTGGATGAACCTTCGATCGGTTTACACCAGAGAGATAACCATCGCCTCATCAATGCCTTGAAGAACCTGCGCGACGGCGGTAATTCGGTGTTGGTGGTAGAGCATGACAAAGACATTATGCTGGCAGCAGATTACCTGATCGATATGGGCCCAGCAGCGGGCTATCACGGCGGCAGGATCGTTTCGGAAGGTACGCCCGAAGAGGTATTGCGCAGCAACAGCGTCACCGCCCGCTACCTCAACAACAAAGACAGGATCGAAATTCCTGCAGAACGGAGAAAAGGCAATGGCAAGAAGCTGGTCCTGAAAGGTGCTACCGGCAACAATCTGAAGAATGTAAGCGTAACCTTGCCTATGGGCACCTTTACCTGCATTACCGGCGTATCGGGCAGCGGTAAAAGTACCCTCATCAACGAGACCTTATATCCTATCCTGTCGCGGCATTGTTTTCCCGCGTCCAAAATGCAACCCATGCCTTATAAAAAAATAGAAGGCCTGGAGCATGTGGATAAAGTGATCGAGATCGATCAAAGTCCCATTGGCCGTACACCCAGGAGCAACCCCGCTACTTATTGCGGCTTCTTTACCGACATACGCCAACTCATGGCGCAGGTGCCCGAAGCCAAGATCAGGGGTTATAATGCCGGCCGCTTTTCCTTTAATGTGAAAGGAGGACGTTGCGAAACCTGCCAGGGTGGCGGCATGAAGGTGATCGAGATGAACTTTCTCCCTGACGTATATGTGCCTTGCGAAAAATGCAACGGGCGCCGCTACAACCGCGAAACATTGGAAATACGCTATAAGGGCAAATCCATTTCCGATATCCTGAACATGACGGTGGAAGAAGCCACGGAATTTTTCATCAATATACCTTCCCTCCACCGTAAGGTCAGAACTTTAAACGAGGTAGGCCTGGGCTATATCACTTTAGGCCAAAGTGCGGTAACCCTGAGCGGCGGCGAGGCGCAGCGCGTAAAGCTGGCCACGGAATTGTCCAAAAAGGATACAGGGCAAACGGTTTATATCCTCGACGAACCCACCACTGGTTTGCATTTTGAAGACATCAAGCACCTGCTTTCCGTACTCAATCGCCTGGTCGAAAGAGGGAACACCGTATTGGTGATCGAACACAACCTGGATATGGTTAAAGTAGCGGATTATGTGGTAGACCTCGGACCTGAAGGCGGCAGCGGTGGCGGTACCATTTTGTGCACCGGGACGCCAGAAGTGATCGCCGCCTGCAAAGGCAGCCATACCGGCGAATACCTGAAGCTGGAATTATAAAACAAGGCGGTTCGCACCGGAATTCTATATAAAAGCGTTTGACCATTTATCCAGGTCAAACGCTTTTCTTTTGCTAAGGTGCTCATGCTCAAGCCGCACAAAGTAAGGGTCGTCTTTTCTTATCACATCTTGGTTAACAATAAAATTAATCCGGTAAATTTATGGTACCGGAATGGCACAATTATTGTCTCTTTGTGGGAGCAGACAATCGTTTTAATACGACAAAAAGGAACAAAATCGGACAGGAAAATTATTTCTGTAAGCCAAACAGAAATAAGTATAGAATAACAGGATGGCATAACCAACACAAAACAACTCCATGGCTACTCTTCAATCCCGCAACCGGGCCGGCATCACCATCTTTCTTTGCTGCTGCCTCCTGCTCACAGCGTTTACCTCTTTTGCCCAACCGGGATCGGCAACCGGTAAAACACCCTACGACACCACAGCCATCATCAACGGCCTGGACCTGGCCAGAGAACTCATGTATTCCTTTCCCGATAGCGCTGCTGCAATAGCAGGGCGAAGCCTGGAGCAAAGCCGAAAATCGGGCTTTGCCTATGGCATAGGCCGGTCTTTACTACAACAAGGCACCAATCTTTGTATTAAAGGGACATACGACGAAGGGGTAGCTCTTTACATAGAAGCCATTCCCTATCTCAACCAGACAGAAAAAGGGAAAAGGGAGCTGCCCAGGGTGTACAGCAACCTGGGTAATATCCGTTATTGGCGGGGCGAATATGAAACGGCCCTGCAGTACTACTATAAGGCATTGGAGATCGCTACAACATCTTACCCCGATATGAATATGGATTATATTTGCGCTAACCTTGCCGGAGTATTGGTACAGATTGGCAGGAACGCAGAAAGTGTAAACTATTACCTCAACTGGGGAGAACAAATGGCCTTCCGGCACAGGGATTATGGCATGCTGGGCACTCTGTATATCAATAAAGGCCTTGTTCTGGTAGATGCCAAATCCTGGGACAAAAGTTTTTATTATTTCCACAAAGCCCTGGCCTTTGGCAGAATGGCCCGGCAACCGCAAATAGAATATACCGCACTCTCGAATCTCGGTACTGCCTGGATTGGAAAAGGACAAGGCGACAGCGCTTTACACTACCTCCTACTCGCCCAAAAAACAGCAGGAGCGCCGGCAAAGGCGATCAGTGAAGCAACCAAAGGTTCCCTGGGCATGGCTTACCTGCTCTGCAATCAGGCAGCGAAAGCCAAGCCCCTGATCCTGGAGCAATACCGAAGGGCCACCGCTTCTGGGAATATTGTGAGCATAACGGATGCCAGTCATCATATGTCACGACTCTATGCTACGCTCAAAGATTATGAAAAAGCTTATCGTTACAGCCTGCAGTTCAATAACCTTAACGACAGCCTTTCCAGAAAAGAGGTCGTCAACAATGTAAATCAACTGGAAGTCGATTTCCGTACTGCCGAAAAAGAGAAAAAGATCGTCAGCGCCAGGTTGAAAATAGTAAAGCAGGAGCGGGAGCTGGAGCTAAAGAATAAATGGATCACCCTTATTGTTTGCGGCGCTTTTTGCCTGCTGCTGCTGGCCCTTTACCTGCGCAGCCATTATATCCACAAACAAAGGCTGCTGGCCGGCCAATTGGAGAATATGGAGAAAAAGAACGAGATCGAAACATTGCGGGCAACGATCAAAGGGGAAGAGCAGGAGCGGGTCCGCATCGCCAGGGAATTGCACGATGGCCTGGGTGCCATGACCGCAGCAGCAAGGATCAACCTGGGCACGCTGGGCAAAGAGCATTATTCGCCCGAGGCACAACAGCTGTTACAGCAAACCACACAATTGCTGGACGAGATCAGCACCGACCTCCGCTTTACCGCGCACAACATGATGCCCAAAGCGCTTATCGAAAAAAACCTGCCCGAAGCCGTCAATGCCTTTTGTGAATACATTCGCATCAGCAAAGGGCTTGATATACAAGTAGAGACCCTGGGGCATTTCGAAGCCTTACCCGACAGCTACCTCCTCAGCATCTACCGTATCGTACAGGAACTGGTACACAATGCCGAAAAACATGCCAATGCCACGTGGATACTGGTTCAGCTATCTTTTAACGATGGCCTGCTGTTGCTCACCGTAGAAGACAATGGCTCCGGCTTCGACAAGAGTAAACTGCAAAAACGGAACGGCATAGGCCTGGAAAGTATAGCGGGCAGGATACGCAGCCTGGGCGGCACCCTGTCGTTCAATACGGCTATGGGCAAAGGCACTTCGGTCGAAGTAGAGATCGTGCTGGAGATACCCGAACTTGCCTAGTGCCTGAGCTCTTCGATCACCTCGCCCACACAGGCATTGGGAGCCTGTATATGCAACAAAGCCGCCAGGGTTGCCGAAATATCCGTCATATGGACCGTGCGGGAGGTTTCCCCTTTTTTAATGCCCCATCCGTACCAGAGTAAGGGAATATGCACATCGTAAGGGTTCCAGCTACCATGTGTAGTACCCGTACTGGCATAGCCGCTGAACCAACCCGGATCGAGCACGATCTGTATGCTGCCGCAGCGATTGGCATAATAACCATTGGTCACCATTGTTTTTAAGGGTTCCGGCACCACGCTCTTATCCGGGTGCTCCAGGTCTATCACATTGGTAACGCCATCCTGTACCTGGAACCAATTGCAGATGTCCGTCCTTACTTTCTCTCGGTCTAGGTTATGCGTGGCGATCGCCTTTTCGTTAAGGTACACCTGGTAATTCATCAGGGAGCTCACCAGGGAAGAGTCGCCGTACTTCTGCTGCAGGAAAGCATTCAGCTCCTTAGTGATCTTATTCATCGTTACGGACTTGCCCGGGATGCGGTTATCGTTCAGGAAAGCAGGGTTGTGCGCCCCGCCATGATCGGCGGTAAGGAACAACGTATAATTTCCTTTACCCACCTTCTGGTCGAGATAGTTCAGCAATTGTTCCAGCTCCCGGTCAAAACGCAGATAGGTATCTTCGATCTCGATGGAATTGGGCGCATACTGATGCCCCACATAATCCGTACTGGAAAAACTCACCGCCAGGAAGTCGGTCGTTTGCTGTTGCCCCAGGCCTTCCCCGGCAATACAGGCCTGTGCCATTAAGCGGGTAATGGTATTGCCATAAGGCGTAGACCGGATCAGGTCTTTATTTTTTCCCACTGCCATAGAAGTCTTATGCGGGAACACGGGTCTGCTCTCGCCCTTCATGGCGCCTTCATAGGCATTGTCGTCGGGTGTGCTTTCTTTATAGCTGGCAATAGGATACAAGGTATTCCAGTCTTGCTGCATCAGGCTATCGCTGATATTCCTTTTATTAAAATCCTGCAGCCATCGGGGCAATTGTTCCATATAATAATTACTGGTAATAAAGCTTCCGTTGCTGCCATCGTACCAGTAGGCGGCATTGGCAGCATGGCCCGCAGGTAATATGGCGCCACGGTCCTTTATCGATACCCCAAAGGTACGTGAGCGGAAATTGGTAGCCAGCCGCAGCTCATCCGTAATCGTGGAGGCCAGCAAATTACGTGGGCTCATCAATCCCGCCGTACCGCCGCCTATGCTTTTCACGGTGGAGTCTTCGGTACAATACCATTCCTTTCCGCTCCGTATATCTACCCATTCATTGGCCACGATGCCATGCAGGGCCGGTACCGAACCCGTATAGATACAGGTATGGCCGGGCGCCGTAAAAGAAGGCAGGTAATTGATCTTGGCATTCTGACAATTAAAGCCCTCGTTCATCAGCCTTTTAAAACCACCTTTTCCATAACGGTCGTAAAAACGGTACAGGTAGTCCCAGCGCATCTGGTCTACCACTACGCCCACCACCAGTTTGGGTCGGCTTACACCAGCCGGTTGCTGCTGGGCAAAAGAGGCAGGCAAGGTTGCCAGGAGGAGCAGGGAGAGCAAAAAATGTTTCTTCATAATAGTGCGACCGGCAACAAAGCCACCAGGGCAGCCCGGCCGGTTTTTTGCAAAGAAAACTAAATAATGTTACGTTTCTGTTTCCTGTTTTACTTTCGGGTGGTTCTACGGCGTGTCGGAAAACGTGCTCATTTGGGGCTATGCCCTGTAAATGTTACCTTTGTTTGATAAATAATGTACGTATGGACGCTACTCAACAGAATGCAATTGCCAACGGGAAACTATCTTTTGAGGAATTTAAGGAAGAAGTGCTTAGGGATTATGAATTAGCAGTTACCAGCAGGGAAGCCAGTCTTATTGGCCGTAAAGAAGTATTGACCGGTAAAGCTAAATTCGGGATTTTCGGCGACGGAAAGGAATTGGCGCAGATAGCCCTGGCAAAAACCTTTAAACCCGGCGACATCCGTTCGGGCTATTACCGCGATCAAACCCTAATGTTTGCCACCGGCATGAGCAATGTGGAACAATTTTTTGCCCAGCTCTATGCCAATCCCGATATCAAAGAAGAACCCGCTTCGGCAGGACGCATGATGAACGGCCATTATGGTACGCGTTGGCTCGATGAGCAGGGCAACTGGAAAAACCTGACCACGCAACCTAATTCCACGAGTGATATTTCGCCTACAGCGGGGCAAATGGTACGCGCCCTGGGTATTGCCTATGCGTCCAAAATGTACCGCAATGCGGAAAGCCTGCAAACAGGCTTCGAACAATTTTCCAGCAATGGTAACGAAGTAAGCTTTTGTACCATCGGCGACGCTTCTACCAGTGAAGGGCATTTCTGGGAAACCCTGAATGCCGCCGGCGTGCTGAAAGTGCCTCTGGCCGTATGCGTTTGGGACGATGGCTATGGCATTTCCGTTCCCCGCGCTTACCAAACTTCTAAAAACTCTATCTCCGAAGCCCTCTCCGGCCTGCAATACGACGAAAAGCTGGGCAGCGGCGTGGAAATATACCGCGTAAAAGGCTGGGATTACGCTTCCCTGGTCGACACATTCCAGAAAGGTATCGCCCGCGTACGCGAACACCATATTCCCGCTTTGTTCCACATACAGGAAGTAACCCAGCCGCAGGGACATTCTACCTCGGGTTCCCACGAACGTTACAAGAGCAAGGAACGCCTCGATTGGGAAAAAGAGATGGACTGTGTGAAAAAGCTGCGGGAATTTGTGCTGGAAAATGCGATTGCCAACGAGGAAGAGCTCGTGGCCATCGAAGAGAAAGCAAAAGACTATGCCCGTACCTGCAAGCAGGATGCCTGGACCAAATTCCTCAGCCCCATTAAAGAACAAATACAGCAACTGACTGCCTTAGGGCAACAAGTGGTGTACGAAGGTGGCGCCCAGGCACAACAGATCGCTGCCCTCATCCAGGAGCTCAATGGGATTAAAGAACCCATCCGTAAAGATGTATTGCGTACCGCCCAGCGTATCCTGAAAATTAATGGCGGCAACAGCCAGGCCACCCGCAACCTGCGCAATTTTTACGATCAGCTGAAAGCCGATGCTGCCGATAAATTCAACTCGGGCCTGCACTCCACTTCGGCCCTTGCAGTAAGCAATATAAAAGTGACTGCCCCTCAATATTCGGCCAACAGCCCCCTGCTGAACGGCTTCGAGATACTGAACAAATTCTTTGACCATACCTTCAGCACCAATCCTGCGGTATTTGCCTTTGGCGAAGACGTGGGTAAGATAGGCGATGTGAACCAGGGTTTTGCCGGCTTGCAGGAAAAATTCGGAGAACTGCGCATTTCCGATACCGGTATCCGCGAAGCTACTATCGTAGGCCAGGGTATAGGCATGGCCATGCGCGGTCTGCGGCCTATTACCGAGATACAATACCTCGATTACCTGTTGTATGGCCTGCAGTCCCTGAGCGACGATGTAGCTACGCTGCAATACCGTACCAAGGGAGGACAGAAATGCCCGCTCATCATCCGTACCCGTGGGCACAGGCTCGAAGGTATCTGGCATAGCGGTTCGCCCATGGGCATGATCATCAATGCACTGCGGGGGATCCATATCTGTGTGCCCCGCAATATGGTGCAGGCCGCGGGCATGTACAATACCTTGCTGCAAAGCGACGAACCGGCCGTCCTGGTCGAATGCCTGAACGGCTACCGCCTCAAGGAAAAAATGCCGGACAACCTGTTCGACTTTACCGTACCCTTCGGCGTACCCGAGATCCTGCAGGAAGGAGAAGACATTACGATCGTGTCCTACGGCTCTACGCTCCGCGTGATCCAGGAAGCCATAGACCTGTACCTGGAACCCCAGGGTATCAGTTGCGAGCTGATCGATGTACAGACCCTGCTGCCTTTCGATACCACCCATACCATCGTGGAATCGCTCCAAAAGACCAACCGCATTGTATTTATAGATGAAGATGTGCCTGGCGGCGCTTCCGCTTACATGTTCCAGCAGGTAATGGAATTACAGGGAGGCTATAAATGGCTGGATGTGGCCCCGCGCACCATCTCGGCCAAAGCGCACCGTCCGGCCTATGCTACCGACGGCGATTATTTCTCCAAGCCCAATGCAGAAGATATTGCAGGTGTGATCGAGGAAATGATGGCGGAGTAATTGCTTTTTTTATACCCATAAACAATAGCCGGCTCCCAACTGAGCCGGCTATTGTTGTATCTGCCTGTTGCCTGTAGGGGCACTCCCTGTAGAGAAACGGGCATATTTAAAGGAATAACGGGCATATTTAATCCGATTACTTATTTTCGTCCTTTCAAATTTAAAATAAACAGACCATGGAATTCAGCGCACAACAAATTGCCGGTATCTTACAAGGGCAACTGGAGGGTAATGCCGATGTCAGGATCAGCAAACTGTCTAAAATAGAAGAAGGTGAACCGGGCTCCTTGTCTTTTCTCGCCAACCCCAAGTACACACAATATATCTATACCACCAAAGCCTCACTGGTTATCGTCAACAAGGATTTTGAAGCTACAGGGCCTATAAGCGCTACCCTGCTGCGTGTAGAAAGCGCCGAGAATGCCTTTAGCCAGTTGCTGGAAATGTACAATAAAGTAAAGCTGGATAAAAAAGGTATTTCCAAGATGGCCTTTATTGCCGAAAGTGCCAAGGTTGGTACAGACATTTATGCCGGCGAATTTTCTTTCGTAGGTGAAAATGCCGTGATCGGTAATAATGTAAAGATCTATCCCCAGGTATATATCGGGGACAATGCTGTGATCGGAGACAACACCACGCTTTTTGCCGGCGTTAAAATATACTCGGAAACAGTAATCGGGAAAGATTGTATTATCCATTCCGGTACGGTTATCGGCAGCGATGGTTTCCGCTTTGCCCTGGAAAATGACCACAAAAAAGTACCCCAGACCGGTAATGTGATCATTGAAGATGACGTAGAGATCGGCGCCAATTGTGCCATCGACAGGGCGACCCTTGGCTCTACCATTTTACGTAAAGGCGTTAAATTCGACAACCTGGTCCATATCGCCCATAATGTAGAGATCGGCGAACATTCTTACCTGGCTGCCGGCAACGTGGTAGCGGGTTCCACCAAGATTGGCAAGAATTGCATGTTTAGCGGACAGGTAGGCGTAGTAGGTCATTTAACGATTGCCGACAACACGATCCTCGCAGCACAATCGGGTGCTTCCAAAAACATTGTAAAACCCGGCCAGGCCTTTTTGGGCTCCCCTTGCATGGAAATCTCCAAATTCCGGAAAGTATATGTGCATTTCCGCAACCTCGATACTATAGTGGAAAAGGTAGACCAGTTGGAGAAAGCAAAGCAGCTTTCTTAATACACATTATTTAAAAGCAATGCCCCGTTCCGGATCCGGAACGGGGCATTGCTTTTAATCCGGGTCAGCCGGATGTATAAAGGTCTTTATTTTAATTCCGATAACCGCAGCATCCGGTTTTGTTCCGGGTCCCATACGGCAAGCTGCAGGCACTTATAGATATCGAAAGGTTGCAATGTAGTATGCACTACCCTTTGCAATTCGGGAATAGCATTCATCGTCTCGGGTAAGCGGTAAAACGGGATACGCGAATTCATATGATGGATATGATGGTAGCCGATATTGGCCGTGATCCAGTTCAGGACCTTGTTCAGCTTCATAAAGCTGGAGGATTCCAGGGCCGCATGGTTATAGCTCCAATCTGCATTGGTCCGGAATTTTACACCTACAAAATTATGCTGCGCATAAAAAAGATAGGCCCCAAGCATATGCGACAGGAAAAAAGGCAGGAAAAAGGCCAGGAACCAGGCCAGCCAACCCATGGTTACAAATAAAAAAACAGCAATGGTCACATGCAGGATAAAAACAACCAGGGAATCCCAATGCCGGCGGGGACAACTGAAAAAAGATTGCAGGCACATACCATAAAGGAACATCGTAAAGTAAGCGAAAACCATGGTCAGCGGATGCCTTGTCGCAAGATAAGCGCGTTGCTCTGCTTTGCTGGCTTCTTCAAACTTCTTCCTCGTCATGATAGGATAAGATCCGATGCTGGCAGAAAAAAGCTTGGAGTTATGATTATGATGGTGATCATGGGAACGTTTCCAGATGCTGGGTGGCGTTATCATATACACACCGAAGATCGTAAACAGCACTTTGGCCAGCCAGGACTTTTGCAGGATAGTATGGTGCTGGTAATCATGAAAGATAATGAACACCCGGGCCAGCATACAGGCCGTAAAGATACCGGACAGGATACGCAGCAACAGATAGGGCATTAAAAATGTGCCGGCAATGCCTCCTATCAGTAATAAAAATGAAGTGATCGTAAAATACCAGCTCTTCCAACGTATTTCCTTTGCATATGGCTTCGTAGCCAATATTAACTCTTTCCCTTCTCGCATCTGGCGAAAATAATGATCCTTTTACAATAAAAACAGCCTTTTACATTAATTGTTTTACACTAATAAGGAAACGGAAGCCTGATCAGGCTATCCGGCACCTGTGCAACAGGCCACATAATTAATCACTTACTATGTATGAAGGTCATTGGATAAAATAATGACTAAAAGCATTTTGGCTATAATTAGCCTGAGTAGTCCTGCTTATTTTAAGCCGTAAGGGAAACACTGCCTGCCCCGCCTTTTGCAGCAAAGACATAGAGCAGCATACCTTGTTTCCCCTAAAAACAAATACAGCATCGCAACATGGCCGGGAAAAAGCCATCTGCAATGCTGTACAGGAGCAAAAAACTATATTACTTTATGGCAGCACAGCCGGAACAGGTAGTTCACCACAACGATCCCGACCGTGATGATAAAGCTGTATTTGATATAACGCGCGCCCTCTTTCAGCTTAAAGCCGATGTGGACGAACGTAAGCAACAGCGTAAACATTACCGGCAACAAAGCGGGGTACTGCAAAAAGCTTTCCCGGAATTCGCCGCGGAGCAAAGCCACAAACGCGCGTTGCATGCCGCATCCGGGACAATCGATCCCGAAAAAGCTTTTGTATGGGCAAGGTAACATGTGTTGTTCCAGCCAGCCGGCTACACGCATCGCATCAATTTTTATCCGATTTTACTTGTTCATAAGTTGCTGCCACTCAGCACTTGACCACATAATAGAGCCAAAAATGATAAGATAGACAGTGCCGATCAGGAGGTACAATGCGGATAGAATAAGGGCGATGAGGGCACAGACGCGGCCTGCGTTCATGTTTTTTATAGAACCCTCAGAGTACATATCGGGATTAAGCGCCACGAGCTTTTTGGCTTTTGCAGCAAGTACCATAGCTATGATACTGCAAACAAGGCCCGGGATCGCGTAGCAAAAACAGCCGACAAGAGAGCAAATACCTAAGACAAGAATAGTCGTAGCATTGGGTAATTCAGGGCGGCCGGGAGGGTTGAATATCTGGCCTGAGGGTTTGTTCATGTCTTCCATGTTAGCGATTTTGCACGAAAGATAGTAAACCTGCTACTTATAGCGAAGTGAAATATATACGGAAACTATTAAATTGTTGATAATAAATTCGGGGTACACCCGGCCTTTCCTGCGTGGATTGTTTGTGCATAACCGCAACCTGAACATGGGTTATAGTCTCACACCCTCGGATATATTCGCTACTTTTGATCCAATTTTCCGCTATGCAACAGTACCTCCAGCTCCTGCAATATATTTTGGACCACGGCACCGAAAAAAGCGACCGTACCGGCACCGGTACCATAAGCTGTTTTGGTTACCAGATGCGTTTTGACCTGCAACAAGGCTTTCCTTTGGTCACCACCAAAAAGCTGCACCTCAAATCCATTATCCATGAATTGCTCTGGTTCCTGAAGGGCGATACCAATATCGGCTACCTGAAAGCGCATAACGTAAAAATATGGGATGAATGGGCCGATGCCAACGGCGAGCTGGGACCTGTTTACGGCAAGCAATGGCGGAGCTGGGAAGGCGCCGATGGCAAGACCTACGACCAGATCAAAGATGCACTGCACCAATTGCAGACCAACCCCGACAGCAGGCGCATGATCGTGAATGCCTGGAATGTGGCCGACCTGCCGCATATGGCTTTAAGTCCCTGCCATGCCCTGTTCCAGTTCTATGTAGCCAATGGCAAATTAAGCTGCCAGTTGTACCAGCGCAGCGCGGATGTCTTCCTCGGAGTGCCCTTCAATATCGCGTCCTATGCATTGCTTACCATGATGATGGCACAGGTTTGCGGCCTGGAATATGGTGAATTTATACACACCTTCGGCGATGTGCACCTGTACAGCAACCATATCGAACAAGCGAAGCTGCAACTGAGCAGGACACCCTTTGCGCTGCCCCAAATGAAGCTGAACCCTGGCATAAAAGACCTTTTCGATTTTGACATCGATGATTTTACCCTGGAAAATTACGAAGCCCATCCGCATATCAAAGCGCCGGTAGCGGTTTAGGTATAGCCTAAAACACTGAGCAGGTCGTTGAGCAGCCGGAGCAATTCGTTACGGGAAGTCGTATAGCCGCAAATCTGGCAGGATTTTTTGTACCGTTCCAGCTCGAGCTTTGCCGATCCGCACCTGGAGCAGTGCGCCTTCCAGAATTTTTTATCCGGAGGTATCCTTTCCGCCACCAGGTAAGCAATGCGTTCTGCATCCAGTTTTCTTACCTGCTGTACATAGTCCTTTATTTCCCTTTGCTGGTTTTCGTCGAGAAAGGGAACACGGTACTGTATCACAAAAGCCAGCTCATGGTCGGTATAGCCTGTCATTTGCCGGTAAGCAGCTTCATTCATGCTCCTGCTTTTTAGTCTTTCGAAAATAGGATTTATTGCTATACGGTGCTTTAGGTAACAATCGTATCTTTGCAACCCTTTTTATTTTATACCGAATATTTTAGCCGAAGCCATTATGTTGTCGATTGTCACACAAATAAAAACCGCAGCCGCACAGGCCCTCAACCATCTGTTTCCCGAAGCGAAGGTTACCGATGAGCATATACAGGTCAACGAGACCAAACCTGAATTTGCCGGCGACTATACCGTCGTTCTTTTTCCTTTTGTAAAATCCTTGCGCCAGAATCCTGCAGTATTGGGAAAAGCGCTGGGCGAATACCTGGTAGCAGAATACCCTTTGTTTACGGCACATGAAACCGTAGCCGGCTTCTTGAACCTTACCATAGCCGATCATGAGCTGGTTACCTTCCTGAACCATTTCTACAGCGATAAGCGTTTTGGCCGTAAAGAAAGCAACGGTCAAAAGGTAATGATCGAATACTCCTCGCCCAATACCAATAAGCCGATTCACTTTGGCCACCTGCGCAATAACTTCCTGGGCTGGTCGGTTTCCGAAATACTGACGGCCGCCGGCAACGAAGTGATCAAAGCCAACCTGGTAAACGACCGGGGTATCCATATCTGTAAATCCATGATCGCCTGGCAACGCTATGCAGGCGGCGCTACACCCGAAAGCACCGGCATCAAAGGCGATCACCTGGTAGGCGATTACTATGTGCGCTTCAACGATGCTTACAAAGAGGAAGTAGAAGTGCTGGTAAAAGAAGGCATGGCTAAAGAGCTGGCCGAGAAAGAAGCGCCCATCATGAAAGAAGCGCAGGAAATGCTACGGCAGTGGGAAGCCGGCGACCCCGAAGTGTATGGCCTTTGGCAAAAGATGAATGGCTGGGTGTACGAAGGTTTTGACGTGACCTACAAAAAACTGGGCATCGACTTCGACAAGATGTACTATGAAAGCGATACGTACCTGCTGGGTAAAGGCATTGTAGAAGAAGGCCTGCAAAAAGGGGTATTGTTTAAAAAGGATAACGGCTCCGTATGGGTGGACCTTACTGCCGATGGACTCGACGAGAAATTATTGCTGCGCGCCGACGGCACTTCGGTGTATATGACGCAGGACCTGGGTACGGCAAGGCTGAAATACAACGATTTCAAGATGGACAAATCGGCTTATGTAATTGCCGACGAGCAGAATTATCATATGCAGGTATTGAAGCTGATCCTGCAAAAGCTGGGTGAGCCTTGCGCCGACGGCATTTTCCATCTTTCCTATGGCATGGTGGAATTACCTTCGGGCCGTATGAAAAGCAGGGAAGGCACCGTAGTAGATGCCGACGACATGATCGAAGAAATGGTAAACCTGGCCAAAGAACAAACCCAGGAAGCCGGCAAGACAGAAGGCTTTACACCCGAAGAGCTGGACAACCTGTACAAGATCATCGGCATCGGCGCTTTGAAGTTTTACCTGCTGCGGGTAGATCCCAAAAAGAAAATGATCTTCGACCCCAAAGAATCGATAGACCTGCATGGCTTTACAGCTACCTTTATCCAGTATGCCCATGCCAGGATATGTTCCATATTGAGCAAGAATGAGATCGCCTATGGCCCGCTTTCCATAGGCAAAGACCCTTTATTTCAACTGGAAAAAAACCTTCTGCTGCAAATCGAGCAATACCCGGCTACTATAGAACAGGCGGCCAAAGAGCACAATCCTTCTGCCATATGCAACTATACCTTCCGCCTGGCGCAGACTTTTAACTCCTTTTATGCACAGCACAGCATTTCCCAGGCCGAAAGCGAGGCTAAGAAACAGCTCAGGCTGATGCTGGCACAAATGACGGCCAATACGCTGCAAAGCGCCATGGCCTTGCTGGGGATCGAAGTGCCACAGAAAATGTAATAGCTACAATCTTTATAATAGCAATAGGGCGGGCCTTTGAGGCCCGCCCTATTGCTATAGTGTTATGTACACAGTCCGCTAGCGGATAAGAATTTCTCCGTGATTCGTGTCCTCACGAATCACAAAATAATCTGGTTCGAAAGGACATGGACCCGGGAGGCGGTATTATGTATGTGTCTAGCGAATGAGCGATATGGACTCTTTCTTTTCATACAGCTTACCATCGGAACAGGTGTACTTGATGTAGTACATATAGGTATCCATAGCAGCCTTGGCCCCATCTTCATAATTACCATCCCAGCCCTTGCTGATATTGGTATTGTTATAAACCAATTTGCCCCAGCGGTCAAAGACCTGCATCATCACCAGTATCTGGCCCGTTTGCAGGGAGGGATTGAAGTACTCGTTCAGCCCGTCTCCATTGGGAGAAAAGGCATTCGGTACGAATACCTCGCAACAAGGTTTGGTGTACACCATCGCTGTCGCGGTATCGAAGCACCCATACAGGTTGTATGCCGTTAAGGTAACCAGGGTCGGTTCGATAAATACCCCGCTCACTTCGGGACCTTCGGCCCCACCCAGCAGTCGGAAAGGCTTTGCGGGCTCCCAGCGGTAATCATCTGCCGTACCCTGCTCCGCTGTTAATTTTAAAGTATCGTAAGCACAGATGATCTCATCGCTTAGCGGCTCGATCTTCGCTACCGGCTGCGGGTAGACGACTACTTTAATCCTTTTTGAAGTATCCTTACAGCCTTTATCCGAAACGGCAGCCACCCAGTAAGAACCTTCGCTGCTTACCGTATAGGAAGGACCCGTTTCTCCCGGGAGTATGGTATTGTTGTTGAACCATTGATAGGTTGTTCCGGCAGTGGGATTCACGATCGACAGGATATTCTGCGAACCGGGACACAAACCGACTTCCCGCATACCATTGCCGTTGTTCAACACCACATCGGGCAGGGGGTTTACTTTAAGGTTCAGGTAATAAATACTGTCGCAGCCTTTTACCGTTTTGAATGTCTTATTGTACAATCCTGTAGCATAATAGTATTGGCCATAGAACAAATAGGTATTGCCATTACATATCTCTACAACATCGTTCATTCCATACTTGTACACAGGATTGATCCTTATCGTATAAGCTATCGTCTGGGTTACACTTATAGGACAACCGTCATCTTTCAGGTTTACATAAAAAAGATAATCGCCGGGGGGAACACCGCCTATATCCCAGCTAAAGTCCATCGTAGGATTCGGCGTGTTGTTGTTGGTTACATTCACTACAGCGCCTGTAGGCAGGTTGGTAGTTGTAACATTAATATTATCATTCTCGGGGTCACTCGCCTGGATATCAAAAGAAACATTGCCGCTGGTGCCTTCACAGGCATTGATCAGGGAGGGATCGGAAGGATCGACATTAGCATTCTGCAGGTTAATTACCGGACCTCCGGGCCCCTGGTTAGGACAGTTGGTCAGGATGATGAAGGCCATCTCCCGCATACTGGAACCCACCAGCACACCGCCTCTTATTTCATCCACCTTGTTTACCACAACACTGTTTACGGCGGCATTGGGATTAAAGGTCATTTGTCCCGTCATTGTATTGAAGCTAAAAGAGCCGGGAGCAGCAGGTACCGGGTTGGTCGCGGAGTATGGGGCGTTATAAACAATATTACTGGGCGGCGGTGCATTTATGAGAAGCGACTCTCTCGCCGGCACAAGTCCGAATACCAGCACATCTCCATCGGGATCGACAGCGCCCAGGTTATAGCTCTGCAGGTGATTCAGGCAAAAGAAAGGCGTAGGCACCGATGTAAAGTTGCTGCTGCTGTTTTGCCCGCCCGTGTTATTTAAGGTAGCTTCGAGGTACATCAGGGAGCTGCCGAACTGCACATTGGCATTGGTGATGAGCGGGGTTCTTCCTGCATTCGAACCCACACTTATTGACCCCTCGAACTGGAAGCGCCAGTTGTTCGATGTTCCGTTAAGGGTAAACAATCCTTCGTACACATAGAGCTTGATGCCTGGTATAGGATTGTTGATATTGATACAGGTCGTATTATTGGCTTCGTCGGGACATACCGGCGTAATCTCCACGTCACTTAATGCCGCATTATACGTAAGGTTTAAAGCGCTCACATAAGTTGTGTTGTCGTATAAGGCAACACGCGGATTGGCCCCGATAAGCAAAGGAAGGGCGGCGCTGGTAGAACTGCAATCGGAAAAGAATTTCAGCGTTACCTTATAAGTATGGGTTGTACCGGTAGTGGATACATATTGATACCCTATTTCGCCACCCAGCAAATGGCTGGCTTTTGCAGCATAAGAAAATGACAGCAGTAAAAAGAGGAGCATACAGGTTTGCCTCATAGTGCTTGGTTTTAATAGTTAAACGGGAAAAGCCACTTTCCCATACATTCTAAATCTACTATATAGACTTAACTTTTTAATAAGAAGTGAGGGTATTTATAATTTTATAACATTTTTTTGACATTTATTAATAATATGATTTGCATCATAGCACAAACAGGTACTAATGCTCTTTGAAAATGTCCTTTTTAAACAAGCAAGGACTATCTTTTTTTTTAAAATTCATTTTTTTCCGTAATGAATCTTCTTTAAATTCGCATACCATATCAGAAAAAGTTTGCAATTATTGCAGTCTTAATTTCTTATCGTATTTATGGTTTTTAGCTGAATTATCGGATATTTGAATCACAAGTAACAACCGTTACAGGAAAACTAAGTTTATTATGACTACACAGCAGCCAGATCAACAAGCAGAAAGCCGGATTACTCCTGAAATGTGGAATGAACTGAACTTTGCAGGTAAAGAATTTTGTTCGCTTAATGAAGAACAGGAGCTGGTATTAAATGCTACCGAGCACAGCCCCGAGCGCAAGCTATCCATAGTAACGCCGGAGAACTATGTAACCGTTGCTACTGCCCTGGCCGAAAAGTTCAGGGAAGTGGAGAGCAAAATCCAGGAGCTCGATACGGAATGGAGCCAGAATGAAGATAAACTGAAGCTGAGCGGCAAGATTACACGCCTTAAAGATTATATACAACGTGCCAATGCCATAGGCGACTACAGGCCCATATACCAAAACCTGCAGGAGAAAGAAAAAGAAGTACAAGAACTTTATGATACCAATTATGCCGGTAAATTAAAGCTCACCGAAAAAGCAGAAGCCCTGCAGGAATCGGAAGATTGGAAAGCAACCACAGAAGCCTTCCGTACGATTGTGGAAGAATGGAAAAATGCCAATCCTGCCGATAAAAACCGTAGTGAAAAATTATGGGAACGCATCGAAAAAGCCCGTAATCACTTTTACGAACGCAAACGTCAGCACCAGGAAGGAATAGAACAGGATATGATGCAGAACCTGGACTTAAAGCTGGAGATATGCGAAACCGCCGAAAAGCACGCCCAATCGGAAGATTGGCGTAAGTCTTCCGATATCATGAAAGAAATGATGGACAAATGGAAGACCATAGGCCGTGTTGCTTCTGCCGAAAAGAACGAAGAACTGTGGAACCGGTTTATTACTGCCCGCAATATTTTCTTCGACAGGAAGAAACAGCATTTTGAATACATACAACAGGAACAGGAAGGTAATATGGCCTTAAAGCTGGCTTTGGTAGAGCAAGCCGAAGCGCTTAGCGAGCATACGGAATGGAAAGAAACTACCGCAAAGCTGGCCACCATAATGGATGAATGGAAAACCATCGGTAAGGTCCCCTTCGAAAAAGCCGACGAGCTGTGGAACCGCTTACAGGCTGCAAGGGATAAATTTTTCTCTGCCAAAAGACAAAGCGCGGAAGAGTTTAAAGTAAACCTGGAAGATAATTACGCCCAGAAACTGGTACTCCTCAACCGTGCCGAACAATTAAAGAATTCGGATAGCTGGAAAGAAGTAACGGAAGAGATGAACGACCTGATGCAGGAATGGAAAAAGATCGGTCATATTCCCCGGGAATACGGCGACGAAATATGGGAGCGCTTCATCGCGGCACGCCACCATTTCTTCAACCGCAAAGATGCGGACAGGGATAAGCGCAAAGCCCGCTTCCAGAATCAGCTCGACAGCCGCTTCCAGCAAACCCGGCAATTCCTGGATAAGATCAAATCGGAGCTGGACGAAGAAGAGAACAAGCTGGCCGACTTCAGGGAATCCTTAAGCAATACCACCGGCACAGGCAGCAAAGAAGAAGAATTGCGGAAACATCTCGAAAACCTGATCCACCAGATTGAAAAGAAGCTTCCGGCCAGGAGAGAAAAGATCGAAGAGGTAAGCCGCCAATACGAGGAGCTGTTGCAGAAGAGGACGGATGCCAAACCAGAAAAAAGCGAACAAGAATAAATAAGAACACATTGGAACATACCCGGTCATAATGGCCGGGTATTGTTTTTCCTGATTATCCCTGTCCCGGATAGCGTAAGAGATTGTAAAAAATTCCGGCGTATGCTTACGGGACCTTCCCGCGCTTTAAATTTTACCCACAAACGTTAACAAGAGGAGATATAAATATTACCTTTACGTATATTATCGCTTCAAAAAAACTGCTGCTATGTACGGTATCGAAAACATAATGCTCTCCGAGATCATTACCGTGTCCCTTACCCTGTTTGCGGTAATCGATATCCTGGGATCGATACCCGTGCTCATAGGGCTGAAGAAAAAAATGGGCGAGATCAACAGCCTGCAGGCCACCCTGGTATCGGGCGCGCTGATGCTCCTGTTCTTTTTTGCCGGCGGACAAATGCTGCATTTTATGGGCCTGGATATCGCATCCTTTGCCATCGCTGGCTCTTTTATCATCTTTTTCCTGGGTATGGAAATGATCCTGGGCATCGAATTTTTCAAGAGCGACGGCAGCGCCAAATCGGGTAGCCTGGTTCCTATCGCCTTCCCCCTCATCGCCGGCTCGGGCACGCTCACCACCATTATGTCGTTGAAAGCCAGTTACCATCATTACAATATATTAATCGGCATCATCGTCAATCTTATTATTGTTTATGTGAGCTTAAAGGCGCTCAGCCTTATCGAAAAGCTCCTGGGTCCTTCGGGGATTATGGTCGTACGCAAGTTCTTCGGCGTTATCCTTATTGCCATTGCCGTCAAGATATTCAAACAGAATGTGGGATTAAAATAAGGCAATTTTAGGGCAGTCACCCATTGTCATTCGCTTGTTTATCGTCAATAGGAGTGAAATGGTTTAATTTTGTGCCAAAGATCATATAATGAAAAACATACTCTTATCTATACTTGTTCTCTCCTTCGCCCTATTTGCAGGGTGTAAGAAAGACGATTCCTGCGATCCCAATATGATAATTGCCGCCGCTCCCGCCTCGGAAGTGGAAGCATTGCAGCAATATTTATCCAACAATAAAATTGAAGCACAAAAAGACCCGAGGGGCTTTTTCTATAAAATACAAACGGGAGGAACCGGCAACCATCCTACAGCCTGCTCCAAAGTAAATGTAAATTACATCGGCTCCCTTACCAATGGCACCGTATTCGACCGGTCAAACGACGTGGATCTTAAGCTCAGCCTTGTGGTTAAAGGCTGGCAGGCCGGTATTCCCCTTATTGCCCAGGGTGGTAAAATGACCCTATACCTGCCCCCTTCATTGGGTTATGGCGCTACCGGTACCGGAGGCATTCCCGGCAATGCGATCCTCATCTTTTCCATCGACCTGGTAAAAGTTTATTAACACAAGCCGATTAAAAGATTATCTTTGTCAGGAATAAATCTTTTTTTACACAGTCATTTCGTGTAATTGGCTTGTTATCCGGGTAAGCCCCTCTTTATACCTTGTATCCATTTACCGTATTATAGGGTAAAGCCTTTACTTATTGAGTGAGGTTAAGATATAGGGGCCATTGGCTGGTCCGGAAGCAAGATCCCTGCACGTCGATATAAATTACTTGCTTCATGGGATGTGGAAGTTGCGGAACAGGTTCCGCCAACGGCAAACCCTCGGGCTGCCAGAGCAATGGCGGCTGCAGTACGGGCGGATGTAACCGTTTAAACGTGTACAATTGGCTATCAGACCTGCCTTTCAGTGATCTGGGTAAGCCCTTTCCAATTGTAGAAATTTCTTTTAGTAATGGCAGCCGGAAAGATTTTTACCGGAATACCACCAATCATATCTTCGAAAAAGGGGCCTGGGTTGCCGTAGAAGGCGCCGGAGGTTTTGACATAGGCCAGATAAGCCTTACCGGCGAACTGGTGAAATTGCAGATGAAAAAATACGGGGTTTCCGAATCTTCGGAGATGAAACGTGTACTACGGCCCGCCGGAGAACGCGACCTTGAGCTACAACACACTGCCAAAAGCAGGGAAAAAGAAACCCTGGTACGCTCCAGGGCCATTGCCAAAGAACTGAACCTCGAAATGAAAATTGCCGAAGCCGAATACCAGGCCGATGGCAAAAAAGTATCCTTCTTCTATACCGCCGATTCCCGCGTCGATTTCCGCGAACTGATCAAGGTATATGCTTCCGAGTTCCGTGCCAAAGTGGAAATGCGCCAGATAGGCGCCCGCCAGGAAAGCGCCAAAGTGGGTGGTATAGGCTCCTGCGGCAGGGAACTGTGCTGCAGCTCCTGGCTCAGCGACTTTAAAACGGTGAATACCACCGCGGCCCGTTACCAGAACCTGTCCATCAACCAGACCAAGCTTTCGGGACAATGCGGCCGCCTGAAGTGCTGCCTCAACTATGAGCTGGATACTTATATGGACGCCCTTCACTCTTTCCCCGAAGGCGCCGAACAGATAGAAGTAGCGGCCGGAAAAGCTTACCTCCAGAAAAAGGATATTTTCCGCAACCTGATGTGGTACAGCTTTGGCGGCAGCAGCAAACAATACCCCCTTACCATAGAACGCGTCCAGGAAATACTGGAACTGAACAAAGAAGGCCAGAAGCCGGAAGACCTGGAAGCCGTAGAAATACAGGTGCGCCATAAAGACGCCGAGAAAACGTTGGATGTAGGCTTCGTGAACGATGTAGGCCAGCTTACCCTCAGCTCGTTGTCCAAATCAGGCAAAAAGAAAGCCCAGCAGCAAAGCAAACAACGCCAGCAGGGACAACAGCAGAGCAATAAACCCCAGCAGCAGAAGCAGCAAGCACAAGGACAACAGCAAGGCAGCAACAAGGGGCAGCAACAGGCCAAGCCCCAGCAGCAACAAAAACAAGCACAACCTCAGAAACAGCAGGGAGAACAAGGCCAGCAAAAGGCCAAACCCCAGCAACAAAATAAGCCCAAACCACAAGGGCAGGGACAGCAGCAGGGCAATAAACCTCAGCAGCAGCAAAAACAGGCCCAACCCCAGAAACAACAAGGCGAACAAAAGCCGGGCGAACAGCAGCAGAAACTCAGGCAACAGGCCGAAGGTGGCGACAATAAAGAACAGCGCCAGCAACAGCAAAAGAAAAGGCCTAATAACAACAGACCTCCGCAACCACAAGCTAAGAAAGAGCAACCGGGGACTCCCAAAGACACGCCAAAAGAGCAGTAAAGCGTATGGAGTCGTTTGCCAACCGTTTACAGAAAGTAAACCGCCACATTACCAAATGGGCGAAACGGCAGGGTATTACCTGTTACCGTATCTATGACCTGGATATGCCGGAGTTTCCTTTTTGTATTGACCGGTACGAAGAATACCTGCATATTGCCGAGTATAAAGCCGGCCATCGCCTTAGCGATGAGGAGCACGAAGCCTGGCTGGAAGCATGTATGCAGGTGGTTTCGACGGTATTGGAAGTGGCGCCCGAACATATCTTTCTTAAAGAACGCAGAAGGCTTTCCCGCAGGACCGAACAGTACGAAAAAGTAGCGCAGGAAAGCCAGAAAATTATCGTCCGCGAACAAGGTCTCCAATTCCAGGTCAACCTCACCGACTACCTGGATACCGGGCTTTTCCTGGATCACAGGCCGCTCCGCAACACCTTCAGGGCGGAAGCCGAAGATAAAAACGTACTGAACCTGTTTGCTTATACCGGCGCATTCAGCGTATATGCTGCCGACGGTAAGGCCAGAAGCGTAACCACCGTAGACCTGTCTAATACCTATTTGCAATGGGCCAGGGAAAACATGACGCTCAATGGCCTGCTCGACGATACCCGCCACACTTTTATCCAGAGTGATATTATGGATTTCCTCAAAAAGCCCGGTGCACAGCAATACGACCTGGTATTTGTCGACCCTCCGGCTTTCAGCAACAGCACAAGGCTAAAAGGCACCTGGGATACCCAACGCGACCATCCTGCCATGTTGTACTATATCCTCAAAATGGTAAACCCCGGCGGTATCGTCTACTTCTCCAATAACCTGCGCCAGTTTGTGCCCGGTTTCGAAAAACTGGAAGCTACAGCCATAAAAGACATTTCGCTGCAAACTATTCCCGAAGATTTCCGCAACAAGAAGATCCATCATTGCTACCGCATCACTAAATAAACCGGCCAACGTCCTAGTCAATAAGAAACATCCGACAGGATGGATATCCTCAGGAAATTTTGGTCCCGTTGGGCACAGCCCGTTCTACGGCAGTCAGTACAATATCTCCCTGCTCATCGGAAAAGCCAGTTACCAGGCATTGCGACATAAAATCGGCGATCTGCTTTTCGGGGAAATTGACTACCGCCACCACCTGCCGGCCTATCAGCATTTCCGGGGTATAATGTTTCGTGATCTGCGCGCTGCTCATTTTGGTGCCCAAAGGCCCGAAGTCAATTTTCATTTTATACGCAGGCTTCCTGGCCTTGGGAAAATCAAAAACTTCCAGGATGGTACCTACTCTTAGTTCTACCTTTTCGAAATCGTTCCAGTTAATCGTTTCCATAAATTTAAAGGTACAGCGATGCAAAGAATTTTTGGAAAATTTTCAAAGTTTTTAAAGGTTTGCATTTCATTTCTAACTCCGATAGCTTTTGAAATACTTTAGCGCAGACCGCATACACGATGGCAGACATTGGTTGCCTTCCGGAACCATTATCGAAACCGGGGCCAATGGCGTCATTACGGCCCTTCATGCTCCGGGTGCTGTTTCTCCGGAACAAGTGCAACATTTTGAAGGATTGATCTGCCCCGGCTTTATCAATGCCCATTGCCACCTTGAATTGTCCCATATGAAAGGGGTTATCGCCGAAGGCAATCAACTGGTACCCTTCCTGCAATCGGTAATGACCGGCCGTAACCGTTTTTCCGAAGCAGAAAAAGCGGAAGCCTTACAGGAAGCAATCGCAAGCATGCAGCGCAACGGCATCGTGGCTGTAGGCGATATTGCCAATGGAACAGACACTTTACCCTCTCGTCCCGGCGCCGGTTTTCATATCCATACTTTTATCGAGAGCATCGGCTTTACCGAAACAAAGGCCGAAGACCGCTTCGCCTATGCTGTCCAGGTACACCAGCAGTTTTCGGCGCAAAGCAGCGGGGATAAGCAATTGCGCCAGACGATCGTGCCCCATGCGCCCTACTCGGTATCCGGCGCTTTGTTTTCCTTAATCAATAAAGCGAGCGGTCTGCTGTCTATCCATAACGAAGAAACCCAGGCCGAACTGGACCTGTACGAAAGCAAACAAGGGGCCATGTTTGACCTGTACCAGACGCTTAATATCGATGCCTCCTTTTTCAGGCCTTCCGGTAAAACCTCGCTGCAAACCTACCTTCCCTTATTGCCCGACCGCAATCCTGTTATTCTGGTGCACAATACTTTCATGAATGAAGAAGACCTTGCTTTTCTGAAACAATCGGAGAAAGAGGTTTATCTCTGTCTTTGCCCCAATGCCAACTGGTATATCGAACGCCGCCTGCCCCTGGTACATTCCTTTCTTGAAAGCGGCTTACCCATATGCCTCGGTACCGATAGCCTGGCTTCCAACCACGAGCTCAGCATCTGGAACGAAGTCCTTACCCTGCAGCAACATTTCCCGGACATCGCCCAGGAAGAGCTGCTTTGCTGGGCCACCTTTAACGGTGCAAAAGCTTTACAAATGGAAGATATCATCGGCAGCATAAGCCCGGGAAAACAACCCGGTATCATTCATATCGATAAAGACAATGTTCTTTCTGTAGTCATGTAATTTATTGATAAATAAAACACTGTGGCCAAGTAATGTTTTTGGCATACTATTTGATTAATACACCCTTAGTATTCAATTAAATAGCTATGAAAAAAATGATCCGATCGGTTGCCATAGTACTGGCAACAGCAATTTCAGCAACAGCATTTGCGCAGAATGCCCATGAAGCCATGATACCCTTCAACAAGACTCAGGAAAATGCTGTAGTAGCAGATTTCGACAACGCTCCCGAAGTGGTGAGGCAAGTGCTGAAAGCGCAACTCGAAAAAGAAGGCCTTAGAAAAATAAAATCTTCGGGTGGTTATTGGCGCAGTAGTGGCTCTGTTTGGAATTCGGTGAGCAGCGATAAAATGGATTTTTATTTCAGGATTGAAGGGAAAAGAAACAAAAGCACCATCTCGGTACTGGTATCAAAAGGTTATGACAACTTCGTAACTTCTGGTACCGATTCCCGTACAATAGATAACGTAAAAAACTTCCTGAACGGCTTTGGCGACCAGCTTGTTGCCTACCAGAAAGAACAGGACATCAAAGCCCAGGAAGAAGCGGTAAAAAAAGCAGAAGTCCTGCAGAAAAAAGCAGCGGAACAACAGGCCAAACTGGATAAGCAACACGCCGCCCAGCAAAAAGCATTGGAAGCCGAAAGACAAAAGCTCAACAACATTAAAGCAAGTACCAACTAACGGCAGCAACACAATATCTGTATCCGGCCGGTCATAGCTTTTATTATGGTCGGCCGGATTTTTTAATGGTGCAGCCTCTTGATAATACAGTATCGCATATCATTATCCCGCGATAGCCCTTGGACCTTACCTACCGGCTCTTTCCTTAAAATAATATGCAGACAAAGCGGGGGCATTCATTACTTTTGCCAAAAATTATATTTCCCTAATTATATTCTACTCGCTTCATGGCAACCATTGGCAACAAAATCCTGGAATTAGAAAGCCTCGAACAAATTGTATTACAAAAGGAACAGGTAAGCCTCGATCCCGATGCCTTAAAAGACGTCTCCGATTGTTTTGACTTCCTCTCCGGTTTTTCGAAAGACAAGCTGATCTATGGCATTAATACGGGATTTGGTCCAATGGCGCAATACCGCATTGAAGAAGATGCCCGCATACAACTGCAACTGAACCTCATCCGCAGCCACAGCAGCGGTATGGGTCAATTGCTTACCCCATTGCAGACGCGCGCCACCTTGCTCGCACGGCTCAATACCATGATGCGTGCCTACTCCGGCATCCATCCCGATGTGGTACGGCTCATGGCCGACCTCATCAACAACGAAGCCTATCCCTGCATTTACCAGCATGGTGGCGTAGGCGCCAGCGGCGACCTGGTACAGCTCGCACACCTGGCCCTGGGCCTTATTGGTGAGGGTAGCTTCCAGTTCAGGGGCGAAGTGGTTAAAGCGGCAACAGTGTACGAAGCGCTTAACCTCAAACCGCTGCAGGTACGCATCCGCGAGGGGTTGGCCATGCTCAACGGCACTTCTTCCATGACAGGTATCGGCGCCATCAATGTGGTGCATGCCCGCAAGCTGCTTACCGGCCAGATCCTCTTTTCCCTGATGGTAAACGAGATTATGGAAGCCTACGACGACCATTTTTCCGAAGAGCTCAATGGCGTTAAGTTGCATAAAGGACAACAAACCGTTGCCGCTGCCATGCGCGTGATCTCACATAAAAGCAAATTGCTGCGCAAACGTCATGAACATCTGTACGATAAAAAGGTAACCGAAAGCGTACTGGAAGATAAGGTACAGGAATACTATTCCCTGCGTTGCGTACCGCAGATACTGGGCCCGGTATACGATACTATCGAGTACTCCGCCCAGATCATTACCCAGGAACTGAATTCGGTGAACGACAACCCGGTAATAGACTTCAGGAACGGTAACATATTCCACGGCGGTAACTTCCACGGCGATTACGTAGCCCTGGAAATGGACAAACTGAAAATAGCGGTTACCAAACTGGGCATGCTCGCCGACAGGCAACTGAACTTCCTGCTGAACCCGGCATTGAACAAAAAACTCCCGGCCTTCATCAATGCAGGGGTACTTGGCTTGAACTTCGGGGTACAAGGCATGCAATATCCTGCCGTATCCAACGTAGCCGAGAACCAGACCCTGAGCAACCCGACCTATATCCACAGTATTCCCAACAACAACGACAACCAGGATATTGTGAGTATGGGTACCAATGCGGCACTCATTTGTTCCAGGGTTATTGAAAATACTTTCGAAATATTATCAGTGCATGCTTTGGCCATTATTCAGGCGATCAGTTATAAGAATTTTGCCGACAAGCTTTCCCCTGCCACACGCTGGATGTATGACGAGCTGAGCGCACTGGCTCCCGCCTTCGTAGAAGATACGCCATCTTACGAAAGGCTGCAGCGCATCAAACAATGGCTTATGGAAACAGAAGTAGGCGATAAAATGAAAAAGCTGCTGGGATTTGAATAGGTAAGCATCCGGCCGGCACCGGTTAACTTTTTGACCAATCATCTGTTATTCTCTCCAATAACAACCAACATGAAAGCACCATACATACCATCTCTCCTCCTGGCACTCTTTTTGTTTGCGGCCTGCGGCAGCGACAAAAAGGAAACAAAGGGAGCGGCCGAACACCAGGAGACAACCGTTGCAACAGATACCGTACTAAGCCCTAATTTCTACAAGCGCCTGGAAGGCACTATCGCCGGTCAGCCGGTGGTGATGCAGTTGCAGGCGTACAATGGCGATATATCGGGCGTGTATTACTACCTCAACCACGGGGAGTGGCTATCGTTGAGCGGCAAATTGAATATAAGCGACCCCAACAAAGTAGTGCTCACCGAAAGCAATTCGGGCGAGGGCGAAAAGTCGGGCACTATGGATTGTACATACGGACAAGGGGCCTTCAAAGGCAGCTGGCGCAATGCCGATGGCAGCAAGAATTACCTTATCGACCTTAAAGAAGTGTATCCCGAAGGCAGCTACACCTTTACCACGCAATCCCTGCAGGATTCCAGCGCTGCTTTTCCCCAAAAAAAGGAATCCCCTATGGCTACAGTGAGCAATCAATTTGTGCTGCCCCTGAAACAGGATGCCGATGGTAAATGGCTGGAGACGGAAATCAAAAAGGCCTTGCATATAGATAGCTCCCTGATGGCGCTGGACCTGGTTTCCGGCGCGAAAAGGATGAACAGTAAATACCTGCAATCCTACAAAGATGAGGCCGGCAATATGGGCAGCGATGAACAATTTACGTCTTTCCTCAACTACGAAGACTGGCAGACCGTTTCCATTGTCTACAATGAAAACGGTTATGTGATCCTGAATTCGGATGTGTACTCCTATAGCGGGGGCGCTCATGGCAACGGAGGCAGCAGCTTTTATTGCCTGGATGTGCAACAGAAAAAACAATTGAAGCTCCGGGATGTGATCACGGCCGATTCAGCCCGGCTGCAACCCATTGTAGAGGCGGCTTTCCGCAAGCAGCAGAGGTTATCGCCTACCGATTCCCTCAATACCATTCTTTTTGAAAATCACCTGGCAACCACCAGCAATTTTTACTTTACCAATAAAGGCCTTGGGTTCTACTACTTCCCCTATGAAGTTGCGGCTTATGCGGTTGGTCCCATACAGGTGTTCGTTACCTTCAACGAACTGAAACCCTTCCTGACGCCGGGTTTCAGGGCAAGGATGAAGCTGCCTTAAGTGTATCGTCATATGCCAGTAAACACTTTAAAAACAGTAAGGGGGACAAAAGGATTTATATATTAAAGAATAACAATCCCTGGATTGGGCCTTTAATCATTGTCTGCTTCATACCCCTTTAATCTCTTTCTCTCCTGCTATAGCATAAGGAAGAAGCATGTCCGTCAAGATGCAACCAGTAAACATGTTCATACCTTATCAACCAAGTTTAGCTAAGGATTAAGATAACCTTTGGAGGATCGGTTATGGTTACTGTCATTGCGGGCTTGACCCGCAATCTTTGACCTGCTATAAGATTAATGTCCATGCCACAGATTAACCAACTGTGGATTTACTTTTTGAATCAGTTCCAGTTTCCATTGGCGCCTCCAGTTCTTTAACTGCTTTTCTCTTTCTATTGCCTGCCGGGCAGTACAGAAGGACTCGAAGTAAAGCAAATCCGTTATCCGGTATCTCCTGGTAAAAATAGAGCCTTGCCCCGATGCATGCGCTGCAATACGTTTCCTGAAATTCCCTGTTATGCCGACATACAGCGTGGTTCTGTACTTATTAGCCATAATGTACATATAGTAGTCATCCATGCTTTATATTCTTTGGCGTTTTATGAGGGGGAGAGATTGCGGGTCAAGCCTGCAATGACGCTGCTCCGTCAGAGACTCGAGGGTTCTTTACCAATCTCTTGCCGCGTATTGTTTTACTGCCTTCAGCTTGCCAATATTAAACATGTAGCGCTTTACAAATCCGACAAGTTGATAGCCTGGATAGGCGTCCTTCGGTTCCAGATATCCATGTACCTATTTCGCCAGTATCCTTACCTCTACCCTTCTGTTGACCTGGCCTTCTTCGCTGGTTTTTTCATCTTTATTGATAGGCCGGGTGCGGCCAAACCCTTCGTATTGCATCCGCTCCGGGGCAATGCCCCTGTCTATAAGATGCTTGTACACCACATAAGCCCTCTCTACCGATAAGCCCCAGGTAGGTGTGTCATCAAAGTAACCATCGGGATAAATACAGCAGCAGACATGCCCTTCCAGCTTGATCTTCAGATTGGGATGATCGTACATAACATTGTAGAGGTTCTCCATCTCTTGATAGGAGACTGGTCTTATCGTAGACTTCCCGGGGAAAAAGGTAATGTTTTCCAGCCGGATCACATCGTCGACCTTAAGGTTATCGATATCGATCTTGGTGACCTTCGGTTCTGCGCTTTCTTCATCGGGCTTTACCGGAATACCTTCCGTCGCGGGCTTTACCGACGGCTTTGGCCGGGATGGTATTTTTGCCGGGGCCGGCTTCGGCTTTTCTGCCACAACCACCGGTACGGCACTTTTGCGGATAAAAATATCTGTTCTCCTGTTTTCCGGATCACCTGCAGTGCCGCCCGTTCCCGGTATTTTACCCAGGCCCGTGCATTCCATTACCTGCTCCTTGCCGATACCCCGTTGCAACAAATAGTTCTTTACCTCCGTTGCCCTTTTATCCGATAAATGCTGGTTGCGCTGCTCACTGCCCAGGTAATCGGCATAGCTGTAGATCAGTATTTTCCGGTTGCCGATACTGCCGGCAATGGAATCCAGTATTTTTTTATCGGGACGTAGCAATACAGCTTCACCAATGGCATAACGGATATGTAAGGTATCGAAATACTGGGCATAACTTGCGGTGATACTGCATCCGGAAAGGAGGAAAGTGATTAGCAGGCGCATAAAAAGGTTTTACAGGCGAAAGGGCAATCCCTTTACTAAAGTTCCGAAAAACTTAGTTCAAATGCAATGCCTTTATATATAATTCCCGGAAAATAACTATACTGCTAGATGTACATGCGTGGCCTTCACCGGCGCTCCGAAAAACTGGGTGGCATGCTCTTCAAAATCTTCTACAGAATCTGTGGTATAGAAAGATTTACGGCCGCCCTGCGATAAGGCGCTTTCCATTTCGGGATGCCGTTGCAGGTAATCGGCCAGGCTCTGCGCCACGATAGTACCCTGCGCGATCAGCGACACATTTCCGGGAAGGTATTTACGTATCTTGTCTTCCAGCAAAGGGTAATGGGTACAAGCCAGCAGCACGGTATCTATATCGTTAGCCTGGGCAAACAACTGCTCCAGGTCCTTCTGGATATAATAGTCTACCCCATCGTTCCGGTAATCGCCGTTCTCGATAAAGGGTACCCATAAGGGGCAGGCCTGCTGGTACACTTTTACTTCGGGATAAAAATGGCTGACCTCGATGGGGTAAGAGCCGGAGCTTACCGTACCCTTGGTACCCAGGATACCCACGCTGCCGGTAGCAGTATAACGGCCTATGGTTTCGGCAGAAGGCCGGATAACCCCCAGCACTCTTTTACCGGGACCGAAAGCAGGAAGATCGTTTTGCTGGATACTGCGCAACGCTTTGGCCGAAGCCGTATTACAGGCCAGGATCACCAGGGGGCAGCCCTGGTCGAAGAACCAGCGCACACATTCCAGGGTATATTCATATACCGTTTCAAAAGAACGGTTGCCGTAAGGGGCACGGGCATTGTCGCCCAGGTAACAGTAATCATATTGGGGCAGCAGATCGGCGATAGCCCTGAATACGGTAAGGCCGCCATAACCCGAGTCGAATATCCCTATGGGGTGCATAAAAGAATTACTTCTGGAATGAACAAGATTAATCTTTAAAGGTACTGCCGGGCAGTGAACCCGGCAGCTTATTCCTGAAAAGAAATGCTAACTTAACAAATAAGCCACATCTTCTTTCGTCAATTTTTTCATGAAAGCATTGTCGTCTGCAATCAGTTCTTTCACCAGGCTTAGTTTCCGCTCCTGCAGCAGCATTATTTTTTCTTCGATCGTATCCTTACAAATAAGCCGGTAAGCAAAAATATTCTTCGTCTGCCCGATACGGTGGGTACGGTCAATCGCCTGTTGCTCCACGGCAGGATTCCACCAGGGGTCTACGATATACACATAATCGGCAGCCGTTAAGTTAAGACCCACACCACCTGCTTTCAGCGAGATCAGGAATACCCTGCACTCTTCGTCGTGCTGGAAACGCTGTATTGCTTTTTCCCTGTCGGTAGAAGAGGTGCCTCCGTCAAAATAAACATATGGTATGTCTTGTTTTTCCAGCTCGTCCTTGATCAGCCCCAGCATGCCCAGGAACTGGGAAAACACCAACGCCTTGTGGTTTCCGGTATTCTCGGTAAGCTCCCGCACCAGCTCTTCAATTTTTACGGAATGGTTCTCAAACTGTTCTTCTTCGTTAAGGATAGCCGGCGAATCACATATCTGGCGCAGCTTCATAAGGCCGGTAAGGATACTCAACTGTGACCGTTCCATACCTTTCTCTTCGATCTCACCCAGTATTTTGCTGCGGAAGTTATTGCGGTACGCATCGTAGATCTTACGCTGCTTTACGCCCATTTCGCAGAAAAGCACCATCTCCGTTTTCTCCGGGAGATCGGGTGCCACCTGCTCTTTGGTACGGCGCAGCAGGAAAGGATGGATCAGCTTCCGCAAATGCGCTTTAGCTTCTTCTTCCTGCATTTTATCGATAGGCGTCGCAAACTCGTTCCTAAAAAATTCCATAGAACCGAGCATACCCGGGTTCAGGAAGTTCATCTGTGCAAAAAGATCAAAGGTATTGTTCTGCACCGGCGTACCGCTCAGGGCCAGCCTGTTCTTGCTTTGCAGCAATAAAGAGGCTTTCGCCACCTGCGACATCGGGTTCTTGATGGCCTGCGATTCATCCAGCACCACGTAATCGAACTGCATCTGCGACAGCATTTTGATATCGCTGCGCAAAGTGCCGTAAGTAGTAATGATCAGGTTGGTGCCTTCAAACTCTTCGGCCTTGTTCCTGCGTTGCGCTCCATGATGAATAAGGTACTGAATACCCGGTGTGAATTTCCGGATCTCATTTTCCCAGTTATAGATAAGCGTAGTAGGACAAGCCACCAGGTACAAGGCCCCGGGATTAAGGTTAAGGTAATGCTGCAGGAAAGTAAGCGTCTGTAAGGTTTTACCGAGACCCATATCATCGGCCAGGATACCACCCCAGCCTACTTCGCCCAGGAACGACATCCATTGGAAGCCTGCCTGCTGGTATGGCCTCAGCGTCGCATGCACATTTTCCGGTATGGGGAAATGCGGCGCCTTTTCAAAATCAAACTCCAGGAGACGTTCCCTCTTCTCGGCCAGCTCGGCCAGCACTTCCGTCTCGCTGATCTGGTCGCTAAGGCCTTCTATTGCCGAGAAATGGAATTTCTTCAGCCGTAGTTTACGACTGCCGTTCACGGCGCCCAGCTTCACCATCAAAGCGTATTTCTCCATCCAGTCTTCGGATAAAAGACCGATGCTGCCATCGCTCAGCGACACGAAGTTCTGTTTCTTGCTCAACGCTTTTTTCACATCGGCGATACTTACGCTTTCGTCCCCGAAAGTAAGGTCCACATCGGCATCAAACCAATCGATACCACTGCTGATCTGTAATTGGGTACGCGGCTTGTTGGGGTTGATCCGTAATTGTTTCAGGTTTTCGTAACCTACGATCTTCACATTCACTTCCTGGAGCTTATCCATAAAGCTGAAGTACCAATTGCCTTTCAGCGCTTCGTTGGCCGGCAACAGGAAGGAATGGGATTTGCGGCTCTCCTGCATCAAAGGATGCAGGTGGCGCAACAGGGTAAGGAAACCTTGTTCCGAAGCCTCATTACGTTCATGCACCACCACTTTACCATTGCGGGCGGTAACTGCGGGCGTATAATCGAGCCATTGCTTTTCTACGCCTTCATAATCAAAGATGGGTTTAAACACCATCATCTTATCTGTTTCGCGCAGGTACAGCTTCAATTGCGGCTCTATCTCCGTTATATTTTCTTTTAAGTTGTCGTCAAAAACAATAGCCGTATTGCCGGATAAGGGCAATAACTCTTTCTCCAGGTAATCGGGCCAGGCTTCGGCTGCGATGGTTACCAGCCCTCCGTTACGGAATTGTTCCAGGATGGTCACCACATCGATATTAGCCGCGGCATGGAAGGTGTTACCGATCCGGATCAGGGCGCTGTTGATCACCGCCGCATCCGTATAATGGTACAGGTCTTCATCTATCTGGAACCGTAATTCCAGCAATACTTCACCCTTATCTCCTTCCGGGGCTACAAATATTTGTGTCTGGAATACTTTCTGGGAAAACTGCGCTTTTTCCAGGTTGGCCGTTACAAAGTATTTGCCATCGGGCAGATAATACACAAAAGGATAGCTGGAAAAATGTTCCAGCAGGCGCTGGTAACGGGGCAGGTAAAAGTCCCAGACCTGTTTGCGCAATTCCTCTTTGGGAAACTCTTTCAATTCCTTGGGCAAGCTATCCCAGAATTCGCCGAAAGGAGTATCCCTCTTTACAGACTTGAACAGCTCTTCGGCACTTTGTTTACGCAAGGCGGTTACGAGCAGCTTATCCCTTTCCTGCAGACCTGCAGGCGAGATGTACTGGTTCATTTCCAGCTTATCAATAGTGCCGTTGAAACCTTCGTTGTTTTCGTCCGGTTCACCGCTCAGCAATTCAAAATTGGTATAAGGAAAGTACTCGCTCTTGCTGCCACCCACTAATACGCCTATTCTCCGCTTTTGCATCGGCACGGCCTCCGCGATAGCAGCTTCTTTCTCTTCCTTGTATTTGGAAACCGGCGCTGCGGGCTGCATAGAGATCTTCTTGATGGAAGGATCCAATACCCTCAGAAAAGGTTTACCGTCGTGGTACGAAAAGTCGAACTTACCCGTAAGGTCATCTTTAAGGCTGTAGCCATAGAGGCTCAGCAGCTTATCCTTCTGGGTATCCCAGTTGCGCAACGTGCTGAAGTAATGACCGCCATGCTTGTTCAGTATTTCCAGGAACACAGCGGCTTTGTGTACGCAAAGCGGGTGCTCTTCTTCCGCACAGGGACATGAAGTATCGAAATACCGCTCTTCGTTCTGTTTCAGGAACACCTCAAATACCGTTCCGGACGCATCTTTCACTTCGGCCTTCACTGCATCGTCTTTCGCCTCCAGTATTTTTATCTTCTTCCCGCTGACCAGTTGTTCCGCCTCTTCGAAAAGGTCAGCAGAAGAAAAGAGCTTGAGGAAGTGATTGGTGATTTGCCGCATCCGTACAGTAGTATGCTGCTGGTTGTACCTGATCTTCACATTCTCAAAATACCCGCTTTGCAGCAGGTCGTTGAGCTGGAAGAGGGCCGCAGCCTCGTGCCGGCACACACTGCCCATATTATACGGGCACTGGCAGCGCAGGGAAATATTCTTGGGTTGCAGATAGTTCTGAACCGTTACTTTGTAATAATTGCTATACACATCATTACGCACACGAAACACTACTTGTTCGATAAGTGTGTCGTTCTCAAGCATCTGCACGCCGGAAGTATGGAAAATCCGCTTTCCCCTGCGAATAACTTCGTCAGTGGCGTTGTGATACACATGTTTAATTAAATCAGGTAAGGACATTTTCTATTCGGAACCTTTGAAAAAGGCAAGCGGCAAAATTACCGAAAAAGCGGGAGAAATCGAGTGTCTTTCCTATAAAGATTGTGATCCGGTTATTGTTTTCCCCTATCTGCACCATTTTGAGACAGGGCAACCGGAGCTGTACAATAAATTTTTAGCTTTGCTTCCTATGACAAACCAGGAAATTGCCGACATTTTTGACCTGCTGTCCAAGCTCATGGATATACACGGTGAAAACAGTTTTAAGACCAAGACCTATAGCACAGCAGCCTACCGGCTGGAAAAGGTTTCCGGCTCCTTGCAGGACATGAGCCCCGAGCAAATCAATTCGATCTCGGGTATCGGCGATGCCGTAACCCGGAAGATCCAGGATATCCTGGCTACGGGTAAGCTGGCCCTGCTGGAAGAATACCTGGACAAAACACCGCCAGGCGTGGTCGACATGCTTTCCATAAAAGGTATAGGTCCCAAAAAGATCGCAGTGTTGTGGAAAGAACTGGGCGCCGAATCGATAGGCGAGCTGGAATATGCCTGCAACGAAAACCGCCTGATCAGCCTCAAAGGCTTTGGCGCCAAGACCCAGGAAAGCATCCTGAAGAGTATTGCCTTTATGCACAACAATAAAGGCTTCTACTTATGGGCCGAAGCCGAAGCGATCGCTTTACAACTAAAACAAAATATACAGGAAGCCTATCCTCAATGCAAGCTCGAATTTACCGGCGAGTTCCGCAGGCAGTTGCCGGCCCTGGCCGCTATTGCGTTCGTAACCGACCTTAGCACCGAACAGCTTAAAGCCTGCTTTGACCAGGCTTCCGATGCAGTGTTCGAAACAGAAGGCACTACTTTGTTTGTACAAATACCCAATAGCCCTACCCTGCATTTTTTCCAGGCAACTACGGCCAGTTTCTACAATGCCTTGTTTGCAACAACATCAGCGCCACTGTTTGCCGATGCTTTTGCAACAGGCTATGCGCTGCCTGAGCAAGCGGAAAGCGAAGAGGATATTTTCAACCATAACCAGCTCGCTTATGTCCCACCGGCCTTAAGAGAATCGGCAAGTGTGCTGGAACAGGCCAGGGCCAATGCTTTGCCGCAACTGATACAGCCTGGCGATATCAAAGGCATTATTCACAGTCACTCTACCTGGAGCGATGGGGTCAATACCCTGGAAGAAATGGCAGTTGCCACAAGGGATAAAGGCTACGAGTACCTGGTGATCAGCGATCATAGCCAGGCGGCCTTCTATGCCAATGGCTTGTTTCCCGAACGTATTGTACAGCAACATGCCGAGATCGATATGCTCAACGAAAAGCTGACGCCCTTCCGCATTTTCAAAAGCATCGAGGCCGATATCCTGCACGACGGTTCGCTGGATTATACGCCCGAAGTGCTGGCTTCTTTCGACCTGGTGATTGCATCGGTGCACAGCAATTTAAAGATGAGCGAAGAGAAGGCTATGCAACGCCTGCTGGCCGCCATCGCCAATCCTTATACCACCATCCTGGGACACCCTACGGGCCGGCTCCTGCTTTCGAGAGAAGGCTATCCGGTAGACCATAAGCAGCTTATAGATGCCTGCGTGGCGCATAACGTGGTGATCGAGATCAACGCGCATCCCCGCCGCCTCGACCTGGACTGGAGCTGGCTACCCTATGCACTCGAAAAGGGAGCTATGCTTTCGATCGACCCGGATGCGCACTCCGTTAAGGGCATTGATCTGGTAAAATATGGCGTGCTGGCAGCACAGAAAGGAGGATTGACCCGGGAACGTAACCTGAGCTCTATGAGCCTGGAAGATTTTGAAAAGTTTCTCCGGGAGCGTTAGAGCTTGCTGATGAAAAATGGCCGTGAGTTTTGCTTACGGCCATTTTTTATTGTTGCGGTACTGTTGTTACCATAAACGAAACCCTAGGTGCAGTATAAACTCCGGAAAGAACAAGGCAACGATCAGCCAGAATAACAACAATACGCTAAAGCTTAATGCCAATCTCTTAAAGCGGAAGGGTTTGCCTGCTCCCACTATGCTGCGCAGCAGGTAAAACAGGCCGGTGCTGATCAAGGCAAGCCCCAGTACCACTATAGCGCCTAAGATTATTATTACGGGCCCAAGCGCCCCGTTGTCGAGGGGGTCTGCATGGCAGCATACCGGAAGACATAACATCAATGCAAGGGGCAGCAATGGCCGGCAATATCTCATATATAACGTGCTGATCCTGCAATATAATCCATAATAAGCCAATAGAAAAATGTTCTTTCCATCAGCGCTACTATTTGCCGGTGCTTTCGATATGCTCAACGATTTCCAGGCCTTATATCCAGGCAAAAGGCCAGGCTGTATCGTAAAGAAAGCCGACTATTCGTACAGGAAACAAACACTCCTGCTGGTCATGCTGTATGTAGCTTGCGCAACATGCATAGTGAAGCATCTTGGTATTCCTGATATTCAAGGCGATCAAGATTCCCTGGTTGCTATGCAGACCTCGGAATGACACGATTAAGGTTGCTGCAGGCAAAGTGTTTTGGTGCGCGGCTATAGTTCCGACACCCTCTGTTTCTATTGAGTAGTACTTGTGCAACATGTGAAATCTTTCCGAGGTTCATCACGGACACGAACCTGGGAAGCCATTAAAGAAAATGAGACATCTTAAAACCTCATGCCTGCCCTATGTCGACATTGATCCAAGGGATGGGCATGAGGTACATTGGGCATAGACTCTTTTTTAAAAGCAGGGATCAGCACTGCAATTTGCAGGAAGGCGTATTCTGGATGGTAGCACATTCAGGGCCACCCGGACAAGGCGTCGTAAGCACAGAGTTACCACCTTTTACCTGGTGCTCCTGGTTTTTTGTGAGCGAAGTAATAGTCTCTTTTGTCAGAGCGATTTTTTGAAGCCTTACTGTTTTCTTTTTCATCTTACTTTATTTTTTAGTGAATGCTAAAAGTACCTACAGCCACTGTACTTTTTTTGCAGGGAAATGCCAGTAGCGGCAACTATCTTATAAGCGGTATTTTTTTCTTGATTAACGGTACGATCCAATCCTGGTGCGCGTTTCCGTCTTCAACAAGATGTGTATGGTTTTTTTCCGGATATAAATACTATCGCCCGACCTCCGGTTTGTTTCCCTTGTTATTGCGGCATCAGCATTAACAATAAGGAAGCCTTCGCTGCCCAAAACTTTTCTCCCTACCTTTGCGCTGCTCATGAACCTGCAAACTTTGCTGGGATTTTATCAGAATGATATCCGCTTAAAACAAATAGCGGCCGGCATCTCGTTGCCCGATCCCAAAATGCGCCTGATGTTGCGCAACCTCAAAGGCTCCTCTCTTAATTTTATCGCAACCGCTGTATGGCAACAAAGCAACGCCAACCATGTGTTTGTATTGAACGACCGGGAAGAAGCCGCCTATTTTCACAACGACCTCGAAAGCCTGACGCATGCGCTGGACATTTGTTATTTCCCCGATTCGTTTAAGAAAACGGGTGATTACAAAAACCTGAACAGTAGTCATATCATGCTGCGCACCGAAGCCCTCGCTCATCTTTCGGCCAGGGATAGGGACAGCTTGCGCAAAAAGGTACTCGTAACGTATCCCGAAGCCCTGTTTGAAAAAGTGGTGAACGCCTCTTCGCTTTCCACCAATATGATCCACATCAAGACCAGTGAGATACTGAAGGTGGACGAGTTGATGAAACGCTTTGTGGGACTGGGTTTCAAAAGGGAAGATTTCGTGTATGAACCCGGGCAGTTTGCTATGCGCGGGGGTATTCTCGATATCTATTCTTTCGGTAACGAGCATCCTTACCGCATCGAGCTTTTTGGCAACGAGGTAGACAGCATCCGTATTTTCAATCCCGAAACACAGTTGTCGGAACGGAAGTTGCTGCAGGTTTCCATCCTGCCCAATATCGAGACCCGCTTCGAAGCCGAGGAGAAGATCTCCCTGCTGGACTACTTACCGCAAAATACGGTGTTCTGGTTCAAAGACCTTGGTTTTACTATTGACAAGCTGGCCAAACAGGAAGAGGAGCTTAATGACAAGCTTCCGGAAGGCAGCACGGCGGCCATCGACCATGAAGAACAGGTCATCAAACAATTGACCGTAGCTGACTTCGAGGATACAGGCGTATGGAAAGAAAAACTGTTGTCTCGGCATATTATCGAATGGACCGAAACGGAGCCGGATAAGGAAACCGCCAGTCCTTCCGTGTCTTTTGTCGATTTTGCCACCGATAACCAACCCGTATTCAACCGCAACTTCGAGTTGCTGATCGCTAACCTGAAACGCCAGACAGAAGCAGGTTATACACCTTATATCTTTGCCGAGAATGCCAAGCAACTGGAGCGGCTCAGGAGCATATTTGAAGATTCGGGTGCGCAAATCAATTTTGTTCCTATACCTGTTTCTATAAGTAAAGGATTCATTGATCATGAACATAAGGTGCTGGCCTATACCGATCACCAGATCTTTCAACGTTATCATAAATACCGGGTCAAACAGGCCTACAGCAAGGGCAAAGCGATTACCCTCAAAGCGCTTAAAGAGCTGCAGCCTGGCGATTTTGTAACCCATATCGATCATGGTGTGGGTGTGTACAGTGGTTTACAGAAGATCGAAGTGAACGGGAATATGCAGGAAGCGGTGCGCATCCTGTACCGGGATAATGATGTATTGTATGTCAACATCAACTCCCTGCATAAGATCAGTAAGTATACCGGTAAGGAAGGTACGGTGCCCCGCGTCAATAAACTGGGCAGTGATGCCTGGGAAAAGCTGAAGAACAAGACCAAGAAGCAGGTAAAAGATATCGCCGCCGACCTCATCAGGCTGTATGCCAAACGCAAGGCTTCCCCCGGTTTTGCGCATGCGCCCGACAGCTACCTGCAAACCGAGCTGGAGGCCTCTTTCTTTTACGAAGATACGCCCGACCAAAGCAAGGCTACAGCCGATGTGAAAAGGGATATGGAAGCCGCTTCGCCCATGGATCGCCTCGTTTGCGGCGATGTGGGCTTCGGCAAAACGGAGATCGCCGTGCGCGCTGCATTCAAGACAGTAGGCGACAGCAAACAGGCCGCCGTGCTGGTACCTACCACTATTCTTGCTTACCAGCACTACCAGACTTTTAAAGAACGGCTTAAAGACTTTCCGGCCAACGTGGATTTCATCAACCGTTTTAAATCGGCCAAAGAGAAGAAGGAAACGCTTAAAAAAGTTGAAGAAGGAAAAATAGACATCATCATCGGGACACATGCCTTGCTGGGCAAGGATGTTAAGTTTAAAGACCTGGGTCTGCTTATTATCGATGAAGAACAGAAGTTTGGTGTGGGTGCCAAAGAAAAGCTCCGCGAAAGAAAAGCCAATGTGGACACGCTAACCCTTACAGCAACGCCTATTCCCAGGACTTTGCAATTTTCGCTGATGAATGCCCGCGACCTCAGCATTATGAATACGCCGCCGCCCAACCGGCAGCCGGTACATACCGAGGTGATGGGCTTTGATGAGATAGCTATACGTGATGCCATCTATTACGAAACGGAACGCGGGGGCCAGGTGTACTTTATCCACAACAGGGTACAAAGCCTGCCGGCCATGGCAGAGAAGATAAGGGAGCTGTGCCCCGATCTGGAAATAGAGGTGGCCCACGGACAGATGGAAGGCGCCAGGCTGGAAAAGACTTTGCTCGACTTTATGGCCAATAAGTTTGATGTGCTTTGCTGTACCAATATCGTGGAAAGCGGGGTCGACATCGCCAACGCCAATACGATCATCATCAACAATGCGCACCAGTTCGGGCTTAGCGACCTACACCAGTTGCGGGGACGTGTAGGCCGGAGCAATAAGAAGGCATTCTGTTACCTGGTTGCTCCTTCGATGATCACCTTACCCAACGACAGCCGCAAGCGATTACAGACCCTGGAACAGTTCAACGAGCTGGGCAGCGGCTTCCAGATAGCCATGCGCGACCTCGATATAAGAGGGGCTGGCAATATCCTGGGCGGCGAACAAAGCGGCTTTATTGCAGAGATCGGTTTTGAAATGTACCAGAAGATACTGGCCGAAGCGATGCACGAGCTCAGGAGCACCGACTTCAAAGATGTGTTTGCCGAAGAGATGGAACGCAAGCATGACTATGTTACCGATTGTACCATCGATACCGACCTGGAGATATTGATCCCGGATACTTATATCGAAAATATTACGGAAAGGCTGTCGCTATACACCCAGCTCGATGATATCGAAGAAGAGCTGGAACTGCAGCTATTTGAAGAGGATCTCGTAGACCGGTTCGGGCCGGTGCCGGCGCCGGTAAAGGATTTGTTTACCACCTTACGTTGCCGTAAGATGGCTAAGGAACTGGGCTTTGAAAAGCTGATCCTGAAACAGGAACAGATGAGGCTCTATTTCATCAGCAATCCCGATTCCCCTTATTTCGAAAGCCAGACCTTCAACAATATCATGCAATATATACAGACGCAGGTCAACAATGCGCGCTTAAAACAGGTGGGTAAGAACTTTATGCTGATCGTGGATAAGGTTACATCCATGAACGATGTGGAATGGTTTTTACAAGGAATGCGTATAGACTGACCTGCTAAAAAACACCTCGTTCTGCTAAAAAACTCTTAATTCTGCTAAAATAGAAGGAACACAATTAATTGTGTTCCTTCTATTTTATAAATAACCATCAAATTTATGTGATGAAAATCTATAATAAATGCAGTATTCTACATAACTTACAAGTGAACCAATTTATTTTTCCCATCTATGAACCGAATTGAACGATCCGTTAGGGACGGATATGTCGCGCTCGGTATGCTGTGTCTCCTCATTTTAAGCACAACAACGGCAGAAGCAAAAATCAGGATGTTGCATATTACGCCTGCCAAAGAAAAACTTGAGATCAAAAACTACCACATTACCCGTATTGTAGATGAGCGCGTCGACAAAGGCAATATAGGGTACCTCAGCACAGGGGCGCACAACTACTTCCTGCAGGCCCAGTTTAAGCAAAGCCTCGAAGACGAATTCAATGAATTCCTGAATGAAAGCACCACCCAATCGGCCAATGCCGAAACGGTCGAATTGCATGTATACGACTACCTCCTGTTCGAAAAGTCCTCATTCAAAGGTGCGGAGATAGCCGTGAACTCCCACTATGCGCTGTTTACGAAATCGGGACACCGCCTTATGGACTACTCCATCACCGATACCCGCAATACCGGTATGTTCATGTCTATTAACGCAGGGGAATTGCTCCGGCGCAACCTGGTTAATTACCTTACGGAAATGGATGCAAAGATCAATCCTTTCCTGGCTTTATACAGAGACAACAAGCCCATCAAGGTATCTTATATCTTTGTGAAAGAGCCTGCACAAAAGAACCTGCTGCCCTATAACCCGCAGCGCCCGCTCAACATCTATCATTTTGTGGCGAAGGCACCCGAGAAGGCCGGGACGCCCTCCGAAGCCGAATGCGGCCTTATCATCAATTACCAGGTACGCCATATCAACGGCGAGGCCGAAGCGTTTATCGAGCTGCTGCCTTATTTCGACCAGGCCAAATCCTGGATGAAAGCAGGCGAGGATGTACGCAAAAACCTGGCTTACGAACAAACCTACTTTAAGATTTCAGCCTATATTACCAATGAGTTGGTCAAAGAACTGCAGGAAAAGTCTTTTACCTTCAACAGCCTGAAACCGGATATTGATGCCCTCCGGGATAAGTACATAACCCGGATGAAAACCCTGCAACAGGAGTACCAGCAGGAAACCAATCATGGCAACGACCTGGCATCTATGGAAAAGTGGAGCCGTAAGATTGCTTTTTACCCTGCCTATTCTACAAAATAATTCCTTGCCCTTACGGCACAGTATACAGCAAAGAGGCTGTTCCTTCCGGAACAGCCTCTTTGCTGTATTATCGTATGTTAAGGATCAAGCTTTACAAAGCCGCGAGGGCATTGCCTATCCGCTCTTTGGTCGCTTCTTTACCAATAAGGCCAATAATGTCGAATACACCGGGGCCAAATTTGCCACCCACCAGCATAATACGCAAAGGCAGCATCAATTCTCCTTTCTTAAGGTTCATTTCCGAAGCCAGGTTTCCGAAAGAGGCTTCCAGGGCTTCATGAGTCAGTTCTACGCTATCCAGTTGTGCTGCCCAGGTATTAAAGAAAACCGTTTTCTCCTCGTTCCATTTTCCCCTGATCGAATCCAGGTCCCATTGCTGCGGCGCTTTAAAGAAGAAGCTGCCCTGGGCCACAAAATCGGATAGCAGGTGACAGCGCTCTTTGATCAACGCTACTACTTTGGTGAGGTATTCGTGCTCAACGACAATACCTTCCTTCTCGAAGAAAGGCGCTGCCAACGTAGCAAGCCTTGCATTGTCGGCTCGCTGTATATGTTGCTGGTTGAACCATTTCGCTTTTTCATAATCGAATTTGGCCCCACCTTTATGTACTCTTTCCATAGAGAACAGTTCGCACAGCTCTTCGATGCTGAATATCTCCTGTTCTGTTCCCGGGTTCCAGCCCAGCAAGGCCAACAGGTTCACAAAGGCTTCGGGCAGGAAGCCTTTTTCCCGGAAGCCGACAGTTACTTCTTCCGACTTGGGATCTTTCCAATCCATAGCAAATACAGGGAAGCCCAGGCGATCGCCATCTCTTTTGCTCAGCTTACCGTTGCCATCCGGCTTCAGGATAAGCGGAAGGTGCGCCCATAAAGGCATCTCAGCTTCCCAGCCCAGGTATTTCCACAATAGGATATGTATGGGAGCGCTGGGTAGCCACTCTTCGCCGCGAAAAGCATGGGTGATCTTCATCAGGTAATCGTCTACTACTACCGCCAGGTGATAAGTAGGCATACCATCGGCTTTCAGCAATACTTTATCGTCCACCACATTCGTATCATGACTGATACTGCCCCGTATCATGTCGTTGAAATGGATGGTTTCGTTTTCGGGCACTTTAATGCGCACCACATAAGGCGTACCATCGAGGATCAACTGGCGGGTTTCTTCTTCGGTAAGGGTAAGCGAGTTGCGCATCAGGCCGCGCGTACGATGGTCGTATTGGGGCACAGGGTTTTCAGGTGTTTTCAGGTCCTGGCGCATCTTTTCCAGCTCTTCGGGTCTATCAAAGGCATAGTAGGCATGGCCGCTTTCCAACAGTCTTTCGGCATAATCCTTATAAATCGGCTTCCGCTCACTCTGCCTGTAAGGGGCATACTTTCCTTCCTTCCGTACACTTTCGTCGGGAACCAGGCCGCACCAGTCGAGGCAATCGAATATATACTCTTCGGCCCCCGGTACAAAACGACCCTGGTCGGTATCTTCGATACGTAATACAAAAGTGCCGTTATGTTTCCTGGCAAAAAGATAATTGAACAGAACTGTACGTACGCCACCCAGGTGCAAGCCGCCTGTGGGGCTGGGTGCAAAGCGTACCCGGACATTATTTGAATTCATGTCGCGAAAATAGGTAGAAATGTCGAATGGCCGGAGCGGATTATGTGTATTTAGATGGCTTCTTACAAAATTGAGGCCTTAAGCAGTAAAGCGCCTCCGCTTCGCAGTATTGTCAGCACCCTACACCTGTTTACCTTCCCGCTCCTTATGCTCAGGGAAAGAAGGAGGTTATAATTTCGAGTACTAATTCCAGTATGATCCAGATACCGGAGGTATCGGTGCTGTTCTTTTTCTTCATACCTACAGGTAATGTTTTCTTTTGATTTCAGGCCTTTTTAAGTAGCTGCCCGGTTTTCCCGGCAATAGTACTTTATTGATGATCCATAAAGTACCATTGCTGCTATTGGCATGGGGGCCGATCACCCTCGCATTGTTTACCCACCATACGTCATCCTTATGCCTGATCTTAAGCCTTCCGCCCTGTAACGTCTTTAGCTCGGCAACATGCGAAAGATTGTCGGCGGTATAGGCACCCGCCACAATATGACAGGCAAGTATATGGTGCAAATCCTTTTTCCTTTCCGGTTTCAGAAGGTTATCAACAGTACCGGCAGGCAATTCGTTGAATGCTTCATTATCGGGTGCAAAAATGGTAAACGGTCCTTTACTTTTTAGCAGGGAGTCAAGTCCCGAGGCTTTAAGGGCCGCCGTCAATGTGGCAAGATCCCTGGCCCCCGCTGTATTGTCCATAATGCTTTTGGTAGCTACCATTACGGTACCCCCGGCTACCGTTCCCGATTCACGAGGCTCCTGCTGAGCCGTGGCTGTGGTCGTAGTCATCGTTATTGCGGACGGAACTGTTTTGCCTTTTCCGGTGTTCCCAGTAGCGGTACAGGAAAGCAGGGCAACAACAGTAATGCCCGGTGCGAACTTTAGGGCCTGTTTTTTCATGCAAATCTATTTTGTAATTCCGGTCAGTCGGCCACTTACATATAGCAGAAAACAGTTCAGGCGTCAGAAAGTTCTTAAGGATTTAATATTTAACCTATTGTGGTGCAAACAAGAACCGCAGCGTCACCCCTGCCCTTGTTGTCGTAATAGGGAAGGAGGTGGACATAACCGGGATACTTTGTCTCCTGTCGTAGAAAAAGCGCACCTGCAGGTTATCGTTTACGATATAGTCGATAGTGGGTGAGATCGTGATCACCTTCTGTCCCCGGGTAGGGATATTCGTGTTTTGCGCCAGGTAGCTATTGGAAGTAATATCATCCCGGTACCCTACCGACATATTGATATTGATATCGTTCTTCAGCCTCCGGGTACCAAATACGGTAAAGGGCAGGTTCAGGCCTTTGATCCTGGCGCCTCCACCCAGTACCAGCTCTGTGCTTTTGGTCTCACTTACCTGGTAATCGACAAGGCTTAAGCTCAGCATCCTTGTTTTATTAAACTTGATGCTTATGTTAACCCCGTTTTTAAATGCGGCATCTATGCCCACCAAGGGGCCCAGGTTCTCGGTAATGGTAATATTGGGCACCTGGAAGAAAGGCACATAGTTATGCGAATTGGAATCGATAAAGGAGGGGAAGCCGAACGCCAACGGATCCTGGTAAAAGAGCGAGCTCAGGAAGCTGTTCATCGAAAGATTACCTATATAAGTATGGCTGAGCGTGAAATTGTTCAGGTACTCGTTGAAAAACGGCAGTTTGGTAAGACCGTTATACGTCATTTTCCAATTGGGCATCGGTGCATAGTTCTTAAACGGATTGCTGCGGATGTTGGGGTTGCTGCTTTCCACCAACGGGATCGTATTGGCATCACGACCAGTATAGGCAGCCAGGAACGCCGGGATCAGTACATCCTGGGAATATTGGGTATAACCTTTGGCATAATTCGGATCAGTGGGATCGGGAAGGCCGGCAGTATAAGGGTTGATAGCACCCAGTCTTTTCGATATAATTTCCCTGTTCCGCATAAAATCCTGGTAAGGCTGCGATAGCTCATTGGCCCTTGAAGGGGTAAACAGGGTTTTAATCCCGATAAAGCTGATGTTGAAGGTACCCATACTATAAGGGCTGTAGTGATCGAATGTCGCACCGTTATCCATAGACTTAAATGTTTCCGAGTAGTTCTTGGAAAACTGTTTGGTCCAGGTAAGGTCTATCCTCAGGTCAGGGAACGGCTCCAGTGTAGCCTGGAGGCTATAGTTCTGGGTAAAGGTCTGTTGCAGTTGTCCGTTAAGGAGGGAGTCCCTGGATATGCGCTGCAATGCTGCCTGACGATCAAACCAGGCCCTGTCGGGTTGCGCCCCGAAAGCAAAGTCGTACCAGGAATTGCCCGAACGGCTGTTGACCCCCAGGAACTGGGTGCTGTCCATAAAGCCGGGCAGGATGGTTCCCCCGGTTTCATCGTAGTTAACCGTGACCCTTTTCAACATCGTGGCCAGGCGACCGGCGATGCGTACACCATCCGAAATTTCGGGAAGGATATTCCTTCTTTTGGCACGCCATGCCGCCAGCTCTTTCCGGAAGCGCTTCCGTTCTGCCTTTTTAAGCGCTTTATACGCGAGGTTCAATTCCTTACGCGTCATCGTATCGGCGCCGGGGATTTTACTTTTATCAATATCTTTTTTCACCGGGCGGGGTGGCAGTGAGCTTTGCTTGCGTCTTTGCTCTTCCTCCTTCTGACGCTCCTTGCGTTCTTCCGACGTCATTTTACCACCCTTGGCCTGTCCATCGGGCGACGTACCTGTCTTGTCTTTAGCAAAAGCGCCAGTCGTTTTGGACTGTAAGCCCGAAGTAGCGTTCTTGAGCATATCTTCTCTCGAGGTAACCTTGGGCGTATTGATCGCTTTCAGCAGGCGCCACTTGTTATACAACTGGCTGAAGGTAAATTCCCCGTTGATCTGCTTTTGCTGTGTGTTGGCAATAATATTACCCTGACTATAGGCCAGCCGGGAAGCAGCAGTCCAACTATAGGTAGAGGTATAAGTTGCCGTAGCCCTTGTCCAGTCCAGGAAAGGAAATTTCTGCGTAGGCAGGGTATAAGTGGCATTCAGCCCTTGCGTGAAATAGGTATTGCGTCCCAACCTGCCTAGATTGCGCAACAAAGTATCCCGCTTCTCTTTGCTGTCGATCCAGCCATAAGGTTCGTCCACCCGCGATTGGTTATTGGCGGTATAGTTAAAGGACAACGAGCGAGTAAGCTCCCAGCGCAGGTTATAGGTCCTGTCCCAGGTAAAGTTCTTATAAAAAGTGGAAGGGATCTGGTAACGCCCGTCGTCGATATTACGCACTTTCGTTTCGCCCACCAGGCGGTGCAGATCGGTACGGAAGGTAAAGCTGCTCGGCAGCAGGTTAAAGTTAAAGTCCTTGATAGGCATCAGCCATTTCGATTTGGACTTGATCATCTTCTTGAAAGGCTCAATAAATTTCGACTTAACGGTATAGTTGTAGCCCAGGCCCAAACGCTGTTCCACCAACTCGTCTTTTTCAAGCAGGGGATTGCGTTTGAAGCTCCTGTTATAGGAATAGCTCGCATCAAAATTTTTGAGGCTCCAGGGCATAGGCGCCTTGCCCTGCTTTTCCGGGTTACCCAGGTAACGGATATTGGCCAGGTTAAAGCTGGTTACCGAAGTAAAGTCCTGTGAAGCTTTACGGATGGAATCGCGCATGCGGCTATCCCGTGCAGCATCCAGTTTATTGTTCAACTCCACGTCCTTATCATAAGGGTCGTACTTAGGGTTGCTGATGGTTTGGGTGTAACCCGCAAAAACCGGCAACTGCAACCCGACACTGCGGGGAAGCAATTTGCCGAGATTCAGATTAGAGGATGCGTCGTAGGCGTAGAAGTTATCGCGGAAACGCTGGTCTACTTTCTGGTCTATATTACCATAGCCGACGGTATGCATGCTTCCGCCCATATGTACATTACCCAGATCGGCCAACTGTATATTGGCCTGACCCGAGGCTGCATAACCCGGTTGTTCGTCGGGGTCCACCATCCTTAACTCATCAAACCATATTTCGCCGCATTTACGCTGCCCGTCGTCCAATGGTGTCTGCAAAGTCTTTTTCGGATTGGCAACACCCAGCATAATGTTCTTTACATCGCCGAAATTGGGGTTACCCACCACAATAATATTGTTTCCCAATTCATCCACCGTTCTATAAGGCAGATAAGAAGGCAGACTTTGGGCATTCCGCTTTGTCTTCAAATCTACCAGTTTGCTCATGAGCAATTCCAGTTTATTCCCTGCAGGCCATATCGCTTCGGCATTTTTGCCGACACCGGGGCTGGTGATTCTTAAAGGAATCTGGTATTCGTAGTAGTTGTTGATAAAATCGCTACCGATCCGGATAAAGGCCACCAGGTCACCATCTTTCAATTGCGCCTGGTTGGGTGCCGATTCCGCATGGATGAACATACGCAATGTCTTATATTGGCGCATATCCATTCTTTGTTCTTTAAACACGGCCCGGGCATCGCCATCCTTCAAGCCACATACCTGCAGGGAAAGCGATTGCTCATCCTGCTGTATGGTTTGCCCGCCGCCAAAACCCGAAGGCGTTACCTGGCGCTCTACGCCGGGCGGTATTACATAAGGTATGGGTGTACGGTCAGAGTTCTGCTCCACACTCACAGAGGTAAGCGCAAAACTCGTCGTACGTAGGTCTTCTTCAGGAATATTTTCTCCCGGCGTTGTTAAAGAAAACAGGTAACGGCGCCATTGGTTGCGATCGAGCTGCAACTGGGCAAAACGGATGATTGCCGTATCCTCGAAGCCAGACAGGAACATACGCATGAACCGGATAGACCGGAAATCGCTGATGCCACCTACTGCCTGCTGGTATTCCCTGATGGGGATCTTGAACTGATACCAGGTTTCGCGTTGGGTACGGCCGTTGTTCAGTTTCACATCGGTTTCCTTCCGGTTTACGATATAGTTCTGACCCACCTGCATCACCGGGCTGGTAGATCGTTCGAGCCTTACCCGGTACTGGTAATAAGCCTCGGTTTCATTAAGCGAGTTGTCCCGGTTAATGTCTTCCGATTCGGGGATAGCCGAACCTGAATTGGTAAATTGGGAATTGAGATCGCTTACCGGGGAGTTGCCATCCGGGCTATTAAAATCGATGTAGCGCAACAGAGCTTCCCCGTGTCTTCCCTTAAACTGGTCGTAGTCGTTGCCCCTGAAGTGGTGGAAGTCGTCGGAGGCCGGATCGCTCGTTATCTTTTGCAGGGCTGCCGGATTCAGGAAGTTTAAAGGCCCGAGAAAAACATTCCCGGCATAGTGCTGTGCTTCTTCCTTATTGTCCATTTCATCGTAACCCACATCCTGCACCTTACGGGCATCGGGGTCGTTGTCGAAAGAGCGGGTGATCTGCTGCTGGAATCGGGGCACGTAGCCCCATTGGGTACGATCCAGTTTGGTATAGTCTTTGGGGTAAGGTATCCCGTTTTCGAAAGACATACGGGAGTCTTTCAATACATCTTCGGAAACGTTACCCAGGTTGAAATAAAGATCACCCTGGTTAAGTGGTTTATAAATAAAAGGATCCAGCATCCAGAAGGTGATGTATTCCACATTGGATGCTTCGAAGTCGCTCGAGTTATTGTCCAGGGCACGCTGGATACCGCCCCACCTCTGCTTCGGAGATTTTAAAGAACCGTCCGCATTCACCTGGCCAGCACTGTTCTCAAAGTTGTACGGTCCGCGGGTGCTGGGATAGTAACCCAGGTCGAAGGTTTGCAACCCGTTTTGACCGGCCAGTGTCGTTCTTTGCGGAAATACCTCGTTCTGCAATACCAGCCTCCAGTAATCCTGCAGGGCAGTATCCGCTTTAACGTTGTCGGGCGTACCAAAGCTTCCGTCGATAAGGGTAGGCTCGATCATATACCAGGCTAGCTTGGCACGGTTGCGGTTACTTGTCAGGTCAGAAGAATTGGTGGCCTCCGGGAACAGCGGTTGGTTAAGACCGTCCTTGGCCCCTACAGGTGTACTGGACAAGGTCCAGCCCGTAATCGGGAAACGAAGATCGATCGAGTTGTTGGCGCCTTCGAAATCATCGATCTGCACTGCACCTTCAGGATCGAGCGAGTTGATAAACCGTTGGTGGCCCGGAAAAATACCGGCAACCTCACCGGTAAGCGAGATCAGCGAGGGAGCCGATGTGCTGTAGATCGGCAGCTTATCCAATGCTTTAGTCAGCCAGGGAAATTCACTCTGGTAATTTGCATCCAGGCCAACTACTGTATTTTTGATGGGATCGTCGCCATAGGTTACTTTTTGGGTAAAGGGCCGCTCGGTAAGCCGCATAATGGTACCACCGATCGTAAGGTTCTGGCTGGAAAAATAATCGAACCGGGCGCCCCAGAAGTTTTGTTGCACCAGGCCAAATGTGGCATTGTCTTCGTAAGAAATGCTGATAGGGATACCTGACGCCAGAATACCCTGGTTCAGGATTTTTACACTTCCCCGGCTATAATCTACCTGGTAATCCACATTTTCAGAAAGCCGTTGCCCACCGGCACTCACCGTAACCGATCCCTGGGGAATATTATAGCCACCCAGGCTCACATCGGAGCCTGAAGAGCCTTTATAGTTTCCTTTTATCAGGAAACGGTTGTTTTGCTGAAACTGGCGGGCTATGGTCTTGGTGGAATCATAAAGCAACTGGTACAGGTAGCGGCGTTCCAGTTTGGCATCCCCCCCCAAAGCCGGCTTCAGGCTGTTGCCAAAAGGCTCAAGGGTAGGAAAGATGATTTTGCCCGATTGGGAGTTGACCGTAATTCCTTCCAAATAGTCAAACACCCCGTCAGGCCCCGGGTCGTTCTGTACATTAAGCCGGTCCAGGTTCATGAGGGTAATAAGGGGTATCCCTGCACTGGGACCATCGGGAAGGTATCTTTTTTCGCCGCCGCCCGGATCCTGGTACATTACGTTCAAACGGAAATCCTGTTTGCTGATGTTGCCGCCGCCGATAGAATAGATGTTTTTCATCATCAGCTTCCATATGGGCAGCTTGGGTGTAGCCGAAACGCCTTTTACCATTTTGAGGAACATCACCCTGGTATTAGTAGAATCGGGAGGGAGGTCTTCGGCAAATTCCCCTACCTGGTAAGGCTTACCATTAACCGTATAGCGGTAAGCCACGCCCACGATATCGTCTGCATTGATCTGCGTGTTCAGGGATATATAGCCTAGTTGTGGCTGGAAGCTGAACTCTGAGGCATTCAACTGCCTCATCGTAGCGATAGTATAATCTTTTCCCTGGCTGGAATCCAGGCCTACAGAAACGAGGGTTCTGCTGACGCCACTACCCAGTATACGCAGGCTCGGGTTCTGCAGCAAAAGGTCGAACAAGCGGTTCGCCCTGTTGTCGGGCAGACCTCTTGGTATCCCCGAAGAGGGGTTGCTCAACACCTTTTGGTAGGGATCGGCCTCGCCAAGGTCCATGAAGTTGATCATGTTCCTTACATTTTGCGTAGCCCCGGTACGATTCGTAACCCACACTTCCACCCGGATCATAACCACCTGGGAATTGATTACCGGGGCATTAGTAAGCGCCGTATTGTAATTATTGTAAAAATATTGCCCCAGGAGGAAGTTCCTGTTTTCGTCGTAATCATCGGCTTTGATCTCGAAGCTCTGGGTTTGCGCCCCGCCCTGGAGGTTAATGCTCTTACGCTGGGAACGTTGTTGGGACAGCACACCGGTAACGAACAGCTTACCGAACTGTAATTGTGTTTTAAGACCGAACAGGGAAAGCGGCCCGGTAAGCAAGCTGCTTTTCAGGGGGAAACTTACGTTACCTGCTTCTATTTTCTTAATGATCTCATCGTCCTTACCGGTATATTCCAGCTTCTGCATATTCTGCTCCCCGAACGAAGGCAGGGTGTTATTGCTGATATTCAACTTCAGCTTATCGCCGATCTGGGCCAGCAGGTTTACATTCATCTGCATGTCAAAATCGAAGATGCCGTATTTCTGCGCTCTTTGCGTCAGGTTCGGGTTCTTCATATTCTGCCAGTTGCCGCCAAAGGACAGGTCGAGGTTACCCTGCGGTTTTACGCTGATCTTATTGTTACCAAAAAGACGATCGAAGATGCCTTCCTTGTACAGGTCCGGCAATTTGGGCTTCTGGTTAAACATGCTGAGGGCATCGAGGCGCTGCCGCCAGTAATCGGTTTCGTCCTCTTTTCCCTTTAATTTAAGGTATTCGTCGCCTTCGAGGTAAGTAGGCGTTTTGGTATCCTGGTCGCCCACCTGCTCTTTCAGGTAAAAACGGTTTTCTTCGGGATCATATTCAACGCTTTTTTTAACGTTGGCCGGATCGTTAAGATCGATGGTCGGGCGCTTTTGCTCTTTCTGCGGATCGAGCTGCGATTGCGGATCGATGGGGAAACGAAGCTCGGGAGTATCCGTAGGCGGCGGTGGCGGTGGCGGATCAAAATAAGGATCGTCGAAGCCGCGTGCAGCCAATACCTGAGCCAATGCTATTATGATAATAACAAATGCTAAAAGTTTGTAGCCGAAATTGGTATGCTGCTTCTGTGCCAATGCTCTTCCTAAGGTATACTTTTAATGTGGTAATGGTATGGGTTTATCTTTAACGCAAAAACATGCGGGACACTTCCTTAGTTTTTGTGATCGAACTACTGAAGTGGCGCTGCAAGATTATAAATTTTTCAGGGCTGATTTAATCCATTCCTCCACACTTATATCTTCATTTGCCGCCAGGGCTTTTGCTTTTTTAACAGCAGCTTCTGCCAATGCTTTACCGATACCCAGCCCCAGTAAAGCATTTAACGTGTCATTTTCTTTCGTATTGTGCGGCAAGGTATTAAATTCTCCCGGCACAGCCTCTGGCAATTTGCCCTTCAGCTCCAGGATAATACGCTGCGCCGTCTTGGCTCCTATACCTTTTACTTTTTCCAATGCTTTACTATCTCCGTTCCAGACGATGGCATTGAGATCGTTGGCACTGAGGGAGGATAATAAGATACGGGCCGTAGCCGAGCCTACGCCCGAAACGGACAGCAGGCGCTGGAAGGCACTTTTTTCGCTTTCGGTAGCAAAGCCATAAAGTACCCAGGCATCTTCCCGGATTTGCAGGTGCGTATAGAGTTTGCAGGATTCTTTGCCAGAAATGGCTTCGTAAGTATGCAGGGTGAGCTGTATTTCATAGCCTACACCGCCCACATCGAGGTAGGTATGTGTGGGACTCAGGTCAACCAGTTTTCCTTCTAAATAACCAAACATATTTTCTAATCGGACAGGGCCGGCGTTATTTTCTCGAATACCGCCCTGTCATTATGATCTTGCTGTTTTTAAAAACCTGCCGGAAATACGGCATGCACAAAATATAAATTAAAAAAACGCTGTAATGAATAGACAGCGTTTTTTTGAATGAGGTAAAGTTACTGCTAAAATAGCAGCGAATATAAATTTTCCTATTAAATTAATAAGTATTCCACCAGGGGCTTGCACGTTTCTTGATCTTCCAGAAGAACATGATCGAAAGCGTGGAATATTTGTCTTTATTATTGGGATCGCCGCGGAATTCACCAGGCTGGTGTTTGTAACCCGGGATGATCTCGTTGGAACGATCTGCCATTTTCTGTGCCAGCGCAGCTTTACTACCCTGGTCCAGGAAGGCGATATCGTGCTGCAGCGGATCGATATATTTACCGCTTACATCATCAAGGTAATCGGTAAAAGTATAACGCAACTGGTATTCAAGGCCGAGGCCAAGCCCTTTGCCTATATCAAACCGCACACCCAAACCACCTACAGCCGCATAAGAGAACAGGCTGTATCCTTTCGGAAAGGTATAACCGGGAGCGTTGAAATTCTCTCCTTCGGTACGCAACGGTTGCAGGTCTACTTCTTTTTTTATACCGGTTGCCAGGTCTACATTGGTACCACGGGGGTTAAAATAGAAACCGGCAACGCCTAACAGGATGTAAGGCTGTACCCTGGACTGGGCCATTTTACCAAATTCCCAGTTACTGACACGGAAAGGGCTGAATTCGAAAAGAAAGTTGGATTCCCAGATATTGGTTTTTACATCCAGGTTACGTACATAACGTTGGTAGTAGTCGTCTTTGATATTAGTTGCTTTCAAAGCTTTTTCTTCGTTCCACTTATCCGTGGCATAAAGCGCACCGTAATTGATACCTAAACGGAAAGAGACACCAGGTACATGGGTATAGCGGACAAACATACCGCCCATAAAGCGCATATTGCCAAAGATGTCGTTCTTATATTCGGCGTTGTTGTAATGGTCAATAATAGATTTAGTACCTACATCGCCCCAAAGATCTGATTGCCCCAGGTTAAACCCTATGGAAAACCCTCTCTGCTCTATATAAGGGATATCAGGATTTCCCCAATCGTATTCGTGTTGCGCACTGGATCGCGAGGTGGTCAGGGTTATCAATCCAACCGTCATCAAACCGGCAATAAAAATACCTTGTAATGATTTCCGCATGATGGAACAAAAATTTGAGCGTTGAAAGTAAAAAAAAACTTATTCCCTTGTATGCTTTTTCCCGTTTTTTTCTTCGGGAAACCTCAAAAGCCGTTGGTTTAGGGTTTGCCTCCCCTCCAAAACCTTTCTCCGCACTGCATACAATATTGCGGCAAGATAAAAAGATAAATTAAAAATTGCAATTTTTTTGGAAGACCTCTCCTTATATTAATCAATCGCTTATCCAAATCACAGCAATCCTTCTATCAGTTTGATCAGTTCGGCAGACTGGCTTGGCCTTGGTGTCCTCATGGTTACAAATTTTCCTTTCTTATCGATCAGGAAATAAGAAGGTACGCTCTGTATCTGGTACAGCTTGGCAATGTCCCCGCTCCAGCCCGGTGTGCGGGTATGTACGCCCGATATGTTCATCGCTTCTATCCCTTTTTTCCAGGCTTCTTCTTTTTCATCGATGGAAACATACAGGAATACGACATCTTTACCCTCAAAGTGTTTCTTGATCTCTTTGGCATGCGGCATTTCTCCTTTACAGGGACCGCACCAGCTCGCCCAGAAGTCCATATACACCACTTTGCCTTTGAGGTCGGAGAGCTTCATCTCCTTTCCTTCCAGGGTCCTGAAGCTGAAGTCAACGGCCAGGTGGCCGGGATCAAACTTTTTGGTCTCTGCTATAAAATTATCCAGGATGGCATTGTTGGCACTTTTAGGATACCGCTTCTTGTACTCGGCCATTTTGGCTTCGAGTACCTCATTGGGCCAGCCTTTCGACTCGGTAGCTATGATCCTGCCGGCAGCCAGCTCGCCTGTTTTGGGCGGCAATGTGGTATATATCAGGTGTAATACGCTGTCGGTTTGCTGCAGTATTTTATTCCGGTCCGTTTCGGATTGCGGGTTCCCATTCATGAAACCTGCCGCCGTAAGCATGGCGCTATAGTAGCTTTGCGCATAAGTCTGGTAAAAGGCCATGTCCAGGTAATCGTCTTTAAAAACTTTGGGTGTTTTTTTGGTCACCTCATAAAGTTCGGGGGCGACGCTCTGGATATTATTTGTTTGTTGTTTTATCATTTCGTGCATCACAGGATAATGCAACATGGCGTCGTACACGGAGTAGTCGAGGAAAACCGACCAGTAGGCGGCAAAGTCTTTAGGTAGCTCCTTGCCTCTTACCCTCGTATTCCTGAAAATGGTTTCTTCTGCCATCCGCACCGAGTCAATAACCTTCTTATAGCGGGCCGGCTCTGCAGCGGCAGCCTCTTGTGTCCGGCGGTAATAGCCCATAAGGCCGCCTCTTTCCCGGTTGGCTATCGCAAAGTATTCGGCGACCTCGGAGCCGTTACCTTCAAAATGCGCCGTAGTATCCAGGCCACTGCCATTAGCCGTGAGGGTAAGCACAGCACCTTCTTTTACGAAGAAATCGAGGCGGCGGGTAGCATTCACCATAATGATCCAGTTGTACTTCTGGGTTACCGGTACCGATATGGTAAATTTTCCTTCGGGGCTCAGGGATACGGTTTCCTGCTTGTTGTCCGGCACAATGCTGGCATTGGTAGCATTCACCAGGATTATCTTGGGATCGGAAGCATTGGCAATGGTGCCGCTGATCGTTACTTTTTTTTGGGCAAAGGCGGCGATACCTGCTGTAAGGGATAGCAGGAATACTGCTGCTGTTCTTTTCATCTGTTTTGGTTTAATAGTTGTCTGCGGCTGTTGCGGAAAGTTATTTTTTTTGCGCCCCTTCGATCAATTGCATCAGTTCATCCAGCTTGGGCGCCAGGATAATTTCTGTTCTCCGGTTCCGGGCACGGCCTTCAGGTGTGCTGTTCTCAGCCACCGGTTCGTATTGACTGCGGCCGCTGGCGGTTATCCTTACGGGATCTACCAGGTAAGTATTGGTCAGCAGGCGCACGATAGCGGTAGAGCGGGCCACGCTCAAGGCCCAGTTGTCTTCAAACTTCAGGCGGATGGGAATAGAATCGGTATGTCCTTCAATATTGACATTGATCTCCTTATTTTCATTTAAGGCCTGGGCTACTTTTTCCAGGGCCTCCTTGCCTTCGGCGTTTACCACGGCGCTGCCCGAAGGGAATAACAGCTTTTCGGAAAGGCTTACATACACCTTGCCGTTTTTAGTGAATACGGAAAGCTGGTCGGAGCTGAAATTGCCCAGCGCTCCCGCCATCTTTTGCCGCAGGGATTCCGTTTGCGCCTTTTGCCGGTCGATCAGCTCCTGTAATTGCTTCAACCGCTCTTGCTGATCTGCCAGCTCTTTCTGGTTTTCGCTTATCCGCTTATCTTTTTCGTCCAGTTGATCGGCGGCGGAGGCATTCGCTTCTTCCATCAGTTGCAGGCGGCTTTTGGCACTGGCAAGATCGTCGCTCAGCTCACTTACCCTTTTTCGGGCATTGGCCAGAGCCGATTGCGATTCATTGAATTTTTTATTGGAAACACAGGAGCTCAGCAGTAAAATGCTTAGCGTGGTTCCGGCGGCTATAGTCAGTATGGTTTTCATTATGGGGAACTTTTGAATAACTGTATAAAAGTAAGACAAGGTTTTTAAACTTAAAATTATTAGCCGGAGCTTGCTCCCCCAATTCCAAAAAGATTTTAGGATAAGGGAATCTGCCCTGTCTGTTCATTTACCTTATTATATGGATATATCGGGGCACATTTGAGGCTATATAACCCACGAAGACCAGGCCGGTACCCGGTCTTGTCGCAAAGCAAACCATTGGCCGCAATAGTCTTAAGTCCCGCTGCCGGGGCATGTTCGGGGGCAAAAGTTGGCGTTGCTCTCCGAAAAATTTACTTTTACCGAACTAATCGCATAACCGACATTGAATTTAAAACAAAAACAATTTCTTGATACTTATATAGGATTACCGCTTATCTATCTTCATATCGTATTGGCCCGTTTTTTAGGCTTTGTACTCAGACGTAACCATAAGATAGGACAGTCGCCCAAAGAAATATGTATCCTTAAGCTCCTTGGTTTTGGCAGTATTGTTATGGCCTCCGACGCCATTTACAGCCTTAAGCTGAGGTATCCTGAAGCAAAGCTGACTATTATTTGTTCCAGGAGTATCGAAAGTGGTATCCGGTCTATCCATTTGTTTGATGCTGTTTATGTGATCGACGACCGCAATTTTTTCAACCTGCTCCGCTCTTCCCTGGCTATCGTTTTTAAGCTGCTGCCACGCAGGCGGGTATGGATTGCCGACCTTGAGGTGTATTCCAAACTCACGGGCATCTTATCTTTATGGACTTCGGCGCTCAACCGTTTCGGCTTTTACTTTAACCAGGTCGCTTTCCGGTACAATTTATATACGCACAATGTTTACTTCAACACGGTGATCAATGTTGAGGATAATTATGAGCAAATGGTGCGGGAAATGGGCGTAGCAAATATTCAACCCTACACGATTAAAGGCTTTCCACCCCGGAAGCCGGGAAGGACATATGCTTATATAGCGGTAAACAATACCTGCAGCGAACTGGCCCGGGAGCGCAGGCTCACCGATAAGCAATTGCTGGATATATGCAATTGGATTACGCTATCTACGCCTTATAAAGTAGCGTTGCTGGGCGCTCCTTCCGATAAGCAGGCCAATGAAAATTTAATAGCGCAAAGCAGCCTGGACCCAAACCGGGTGCTCAACATTGCCGGCAAATATGAGCTTGAAGACTATTACAGGTTCTTGTACGATGAATGCGCGATGATGCTGACGATAGATTCGGCCCCGCTGCATATTGCCAATAAGCTTAACATTCCCAATGTATCCATATGGGGACCTACCTCGCCGCAAAGCAGGATCGATCTCGATACGGCCAATCTGCATATATACCAGGCTGTAAAATGCTCTCCCTGTGCCCACTTCGTAGATAAGCTGCCTTGCAATGGAGATAATTTTTGCATCAATACCCTAAGTACCGAAACCATTTCCCAAAAAATAAAAGAACTTATACAACCGTTATCAGGCAATGCTCAGCAATAAAAAATTCTATCAGCGCCCTTTATTCTGGATCATACTGCTTTTCGTTTATGCCATTATCGGCTCCAGGTATATTAAAGTAGGCATCTATGACGAAGGGTATGGACGTTCCTGGTACTATGGCGATAATTCCAGTGAAAAAAATGTGGAAAGTGCCGCGAAGTTTTATATGGAAAAGGGCTTTAAGCCCAATGCCGGCCTGCCTACTTACAATCATAATGATACGATCCAGGGCAACGATTATGTATATACCCATTATCCGCCTATGGCCGAATGGATGGGCGGCCTTATCGCAAAAGCTTCGGGACATTATTCCGACCAGGCGATAAGCGTAGTGCCCTTGTTGTTGTCGGTGCTGCTTTTCTTCATGATCTTTTTTATACTGGCCAAATGGCTGAACAATGACCTGGCCGCTTTTGTAGGTGCTTCGGTATTGGTGTTATCCAATTATTTCATCTCCTGGGCCGACGATGCGCACCAGCATTTATACATCGAATTTTTCCGCTGGTCGTTTGTGTACCTCTGGTGGCTTTACCTTACCGAAAAGAAACCGAAATATCTCATCCTGGTATTGGCTTTTTGCTATGCCATGATGTGTCTTTTCTCCTTTGAGCCTTATGTATATATTGCCATCATCGTGATCGGCTTCCCCCTGGCCTTGCGGCAAAAGCTGGTGCGCTGGGAAGTGGCAGTATTGCTTATCGTGCCAGTATGTGCCTTCGGGTTACGACTGTACCTGAATGCGCAATACCTGGGCGGGTGGGCCAATATGATGAAGGATATGCAATCGGCGCTTATGAACCGTACCGGGGTATCTTCGGAAGTGAGTGAACTTGCCCGTAAAATGGATTTTACCGATTATTTTTATTTCCTGCCCAAAACACGCCTGCATCGCCTGGGCCATTTTTATATTTTCCCATCGCTGGTAGTTGTACTCCTGGGTGTGTTGGGTATAGTACAATTGAAAAAAAGCAATCCCGTATTTTTCAGGGTGGCTATTGTTATTTATATCGCTGCCCTCAGTTGGGTTTTTGTCATGCCGCAACACGCCCTCATCCATATTTTTACGCTGAGGCATGTCGCTATATTTGTGGGCATTGTTATCGGGTTCGGGTTAATAAAGTATAAGGCCATCCTGACTGCTCACTGGCAAAACCGGAAATACCTGTTCCTGGCTGGGCATTTCGTTATCCTGGCCTATTCCTTATTTTATATTGCAATCAATACCGTGTATTTTGTTTACCTCAAATACGGGCTTCTATATCCGCACCTCGGCCACGATAATTATGAAATGTTCGACCGCTTCCTGATGTAAGCAGGCCATCGCGGGCGCCTTCATTTTGGGGTAACGCTACTAATCGTAGCTTCAGGAAACCGAACGGACGTCTTCGTTATTCATCAGGAGGTATTAGCATAGTACCATGTGATTAGTACATTGCATCAGCATTAAAAAGAACACAAAGACAATGGTATCAAAGACGAGACAAGATATTTTATTGCTCATTTTACTGAATATTGTTTTTTGTCTCTGTTTTTTCTACCCGATCCTCGGAAGGTTGAATACCATACTGATGTCCGTTAGCGGTGATGGGATCAAGAACTACTTCTGCTATCTTTACTTTATAGGTTACGATCAAGGCACGCATTTCACGGGAATGAATTATCCTTTCGGTGAAAACATCCTGTTTACGGATAATATGCCCGCTTTGGCCTGGAGCATAGCCAAGCTTAAGGCCTGGTTTCCCGGCATTACCCGGTACAGCCTCGTGCTTATGCACAGTACTTTTCTTCTTTCCTATTTTCTCTGCTCTCTTTTTCTGTACAAGATCCTGCAGCTTTTTAAAGTCAAAGGTTGGTGGGCTGTAGCTGCAGCCGTTTTCACCGCTTATTTTTCTCCGCAGTTTTTCCGCTTATACGGGCATTTCAGCCTGGGGCTTGTTTGCTTCTTTCCTATGGTTATTTACTGGATCATGCAGTATGAGCGCAACGGAAAGTGGAAATACTGGTTGTTCTTGTTTTTGGCCACTACCCTGTTCACTTTTCTGCATGTATATTACCTGGCCTTTGCCCTTGTTTTGGTACTGGCTTATTGTTTCTCTTATTGCCTGGTACAACGGAAATCTTTATGGCAAAAAGTAAAATACACCATTCCCCTCCTGCTCAGTGTTGCTGCAGCAGTGTTTTTTTTAAAGGGCTACCTTGCTGTAACCGACCCGGTAACCGACAGACCGGTTAACCCTAATGGCTATATGGGTGCGGTGGCTACCTTCAGGGACATTGTTACCAGTGACTATAATTTTATCGGCTCCAATGCCTTTGCCTGGATATTCAGAGGTTCCTCGCGCTGGACAGAAGGGTATGCCTACCTGGGCCTGGTAACCATACTCGTTTTGCTTTTTTTACTTTATCGCTTGTTGCGGTACCTGTTCCTTAAGGTGATACGGAAAAGGAAGGTTGCGGCCCACCCTGTGCGCAGCTACAGGATATGGCTGATCACGGCATTTTTATTGCTTTTATTCTCGATGGGCGTACCCTTCATCTGGGGCATGGATTTCCTGCTGGAATATATTCCTGTCTTCAAGCAATTCAGGTCCATTGGCCGTTTTTCCTGGATTTTTTATTACCTCATCATGATCTATGCTGCCCTATTTCTATCGCGGCTATTCCATTATATGCGTTCTAAAAAATACCATAAGCAATATGCCGGTCTCCTGGTCCTTATTATAGCCATTTGGTTGATCGAGTGGAACGGATACGGACAGAACATGCGTGAAGAGTGTTATAAAGCAAAGGGCAACTATGATCGGTTTACAATGTGGGGCGATACTTCCTGGCCGCTTTGGCTCCGGCAAAAAGGCTATCCTCCCGAAAAGTTCCAGGGACTTATCGGTCTGCCCTATACCCATATCGGGGCCGAGAAGGTAGGCATGCAGGAAGACTACCACAACGTGATCCTTTATGGGGCAGAGATCGCCTGCACTACCGGTCTTAAAATGACCGATGTCATGATGTCGCGCACTTCCTGGTCCCAGACCTTTGCCAACCTGCGTTTGTGTGATGGCCCGTTCACTCCCAAACCTATTGCAGCTCTGTTCAACGACAAACCTTTCCTGGTATTCGTATCGCACAAAGTGCCGCTTATACCCGGAGAAAAACATTTAATCCAAAATGCCACCTTTATCGGCACAAAGGGAGCTATTGATTTGTATGCGCTGGATCTCGGAGCCATGATACGGAAAGACAAGTATGCTACTGATTCTTTAAAAAAGATTGTTGCTGCATTGCCGGAACGGGAAGGACTTCTTGGTGCAGCACCCGGAGCTTTTCACTACAGCAATCATTTTGAGGATACCCCTCTTCCAAAACACTTCGCGGGCAAAGGAGCACATGTAGCCACGGCGGCAGAAAGTGAATGGCTGACTACGATCAAAGTAACCCACAATACCGCCGATTCTCTTTTCCTGCTCTCTGCCTGGTTTCTTTGCTATAACGATTCTCCCGACATGCCGTATATCAGCTATAAACTATACGACCAACAAAATGGTCTGCTGGCAGCGGGAAAATTATCGGCAGACAAAAGCACTTATACCATTGCTGGCTGGTTTAAGGCCGAAGAGGAGATATGGATAGGCCGTAACGTTGAAAAAATAGAACTGTGTGTACATGGCGGCAACAAAAAGTTTATGGCCCTGGACGAACTATTGCTCTACCCCAGTCCCGGCATTTATTTTTACAAGGCAAGCGACAAGGTGTTATTCCTGAATAACAGGCCGGTAAATTAGGTTCAAGCAATGGCATATGGTATTTGTATATTTAAAATACCTATGGATCACTTTAGTACATAAATATGTAGTGCAATATTCATTGTGTGAAATTCGTTATGAAATAAATTTTGCATAAATGGCATACACGCTACACAAGACAAGGTTCCTTTCTACGGTATTGCTTTACCTGGCTTCTGCTTTTATCCTGCTGTTACCCGCTTTTTATAACGGCTATCCCTTGGTAACACCGGATACCGGAGCTTATGTAGATTCGGGCTGGTACTTCCATATGCCGCTCGACCGGCCGATCACCTATAGCATTTTTGTGCGTATCGCCAGTGGCTCCGGTATTTCTTTATGGGGCGTAGTACTGTGGCAGACCCTGATCCTCGTTTATTTCCTGCAGCGTATAAGCCGCAAAGTACTGGGCGACCGGTACAGGCACAACCTGTTCCTGGCCATTATCCTCTTGCTCAGCGGCTTTACCAGCGCAGGATGGACCACCAGCCATGTGATGCCCGATATTTTTACGGCGATCCTTTTGCTTGCCGTCGCCGATTTTTTCCTTAGCCCGCCAGCCGGGATCAAAGTCCGGATCCTTTACTTTCTATTCCTGTTCTCTATTATACAGTTTCATAATTCCAACCTGCTCCTTATGCTGGTGTTTTGCATCCTAGCAGGCGGCTATGCCTTTTTCGGCAGGAAGAAAGGGTATGCTAAAAAAATAGGGTTTCTTTTCGGAGCTACGGTATGTTCTTTTGTTTCTCTTTCTCTTTTTAACCTGTGGCAGGGCAATGGTTTCAGGCCCAGCGCCTCCACCCACCTGTTTCTCATAAGCCGCATGGCCGAAAACGGGATCCTGGATAAATTCCTGGGACAATATTGTCCGACGGAGCACTATGAGCTGTGTAAAGTACAAGGGAATACCGGCGAACGGCAATGGGATTTTATGTGGAGCGATAAAGGTTTCCTGCACGATAAGGCAAGCTGGCATCAAATGGAACATGAATACAACCAGATCGTGTTCCGCAGCGTCACAAGACCCCAATATCTGGCCATGCACCTTTACGAATCGATAGAAGGGACCATAAGGCAGATACCCCAATGTACGGTCAACACTTTTGCACAGGGCAAAGGCAGCACGCCTTACAATGCTATAGAAAAACACTTGTCCCAGGAAATAAAGGAGTACAGGAATTCATTACAGCAATTGAACCAGCTCCAGGGCCAGATGATCTATGTCAACGGCATCATCTTTATCTTTCTCATCGTGCTGATGGTCTTTACTTTGTTCTGCTGGCCATCTATCCTAAGGCAGCCCGACTTCCGGAACTGGTATTTTTTTCTGCTGCTGGCGCTATCCGGTATCCTTATCAATGCCTGGGTTACGGCCACTTTTTCTACGGTGATCGACCGGCTCCAGGCAAGGGTATTCTGGCTGCTGCCTTTTGCCGGCATTTTATTCCTGGTAAAGCAATATTTGCTCAGGAAAAACCCCGTTGAGACGTTAAGGGAATAATGTATTGAATTGCTCCGTTCTCATACCATTACATTCATTTAACCTATTTTCGCAACTTTCCTTAAAGTACATGTCCACAAAGATTGCCATTATAGCCGGCGCCGGCCCTGCAGGATTAACTGCTGCTTATGAGTTGCTGCAACGCACCGACATTATTCCTGTCATTTATGAAAAAAGCAATGATATAGGCGGCATCAGTAAAACAGTAAATTATAAAGGTAACAGGATCGATATAGGCGGGCACCGTTTCTTTTCCAAATCGGACCGGGTAATGGATTGGTGGCTGCACATCCTTCCTATGGAAGATACCCACGAGGACAAGGTACGTATCCAGTACCAGAACCAGACCCGCGTTGTAGACACGCATCAATTTGAAGTAGCGGCCAGCAATGATGCGGACAAGGTTATGCTGGTACGCAGCCGGCTTTCACGCATCTATTTTCTCAAACAGTTTTTCAGCTACCCCGTAACCTTATCGGTGCAAACCCTCAGAGGGCTTGGCCTGTGGCGTACGATCAAGATATTTTTCTCCTATGTGGGCGCACAGATAAGCCCGCGTAAGGAAGAAAAATCCCTGGAAGATTTTTTTATCAATCGTTTCGGGAAAGAGCTGTACCGTACTTTTTTCAAAGACTATACCGAGAAAGTATGGGGTATTGCCTGTAGCGAGATTTCTGCCGAATGGGGCGCACAAAGGATCAAAGGCCTTTCCATCATCAAAGCTGTGCAGCATGCGGTAAAGCAGCAAATGAAGAAAAAGCAAAAAGGGGAGCCGGGTATCGGGCAAAAAGAAACCGAAACAAGCCTGATCGAACGTTTCCTGTACCCCAAATACGGCCCCGGGCAGATGTGGGAAGAGGTGGCCCGCCTGGTACAAGCCAAAGGGGGCATGCTCAACATGCAGCACGAGATAACCGGCGTCGTTACCGAAGGCAATATGATAAAAGCCGTCCGTATTAAAGACGCGGCAACAGGAATAGAAAAAGAAACACCTTGCGATTACTTCTTTTCTACCATGCCCATGAAACAGTTGCTCACCCATATGCAACCGGCAGCACCGGAACCTATCCGGAATATAGCCAATGGGCTGCTGTACCGGGATTTTATCACCGTAGGCTTGCTCATGGATAAGCTGAAGATACGCAGGGAGAAAACGCAACCCGAATCGGCCGCCAATACGGTAAAAGATAATTGGATCTATATACAGGAAAGGGAAGTGAAAGTAGGCCGCTTACAAATCTTCAACAACTGGAGCCCTTTTATGGTAGCCGATCCCAACCATGTATGGATAGGAATGGAATACTTCTGCAACGAAGGCGACCCCTTGTGGACGATGGAAGATGAGGCCCTCAAAGATTTTGCTATCGATGAACTGACCAGGATCGATATCATCCGTAAAGAAGATGTGCAGGACAGCACGGTATTGCGTATGGAGAAAGCCTACCCTGCTTACTTCGGTACCTATAACCAATTTGAAGATCTGAAAACTTATACAGACACTTTTGAAAACCTGTTCCTTGTAGGCCGCAATGGCATGCACAAATACAACAACAGCGATCACTCCATGCTCACGGCCATGACCGCCGTAGACAATATTGTAGCCGGTAAAAAAGATAAAAAGAACCTCTGGGAGATCAATACCGAAATGGAATACCACGAGGAAAACAAAAGCTAAACCGCATCAGCCGAGCTTCCACTCCAGCCAATGGGCCGGGTAGTTTCTTATCCGGTAACCCGGATTGGCCAGTTGCTGCGCCAGTTCCCTCGCCCAGAAAGGCCCGGCTGAAAATCCACGGGTACCCAGGCCATTAAACAGGGCCACCGAAGACATCCGGGGATGCAGACCCACCAGGGGTATTTGCCCGGCAGTAGTCGGCCTTTCCGCAACCACGTGATCTGTTACCCGAAAAGGTAGTTTCAACCAGCTTTCTAATTGGACGATGGCTTCTTCCCGCCAGCGGGGGTCGGGATCGAGGTTATCGAAATGCCATTGGTAATTGCTGCCATACCAGAACAGCTCCCCGCCGCGGGGTACCAGCCGCAGATTACGATGATAGATGGCCTCCTCCGGCAAACCGGGAATATGCAGCAGTAATGCCTCTCCCCGGTTGCGGGTAAAAGGTAGGTTCATAAACAAGGGGTTGTCCCTACTTACCGCACCTTCACAAAAAATGATTTGCTTCGCTTCTATATCTTTATACCGTACACCTCCCGGCCCGATATGGCAAAGCTCCGGCATATAGATTTCCCAGCGCAATGCATGACGCTCTGATAAATACCGACCCCAGGCTTCCAGCAGGGCCGTGGCATGTACCAGCCAGGTGCTGGCATTGCGATACACCTTTGTTGCTTGGTTAAAAAACCGTTCCAGGTTATGACGCTCCACTGCATCACAAGGGATCAGTTCAGGGAAAGCTTCTCCCTCCGGTTCGAAAATATACATAGGACTTGCCTGCAACAGGGGCAGCTGCAGCAGTATTTCCAGCTCACGATAACAAGCTATGGCCTCCGGTACAAACAGGTCGGCCTCTGGAGACCTTGTCCATTTTTTACCGCTCAGGGGGTTGATCACAGCAGCGGCAACATGGCTGGCCCGGTCTGTGGCGCCATTGTCCACGACCATTAGGCTCTTACCGGCCTGCAACAGGCAGTGGCTGAGCAAAGTCCCTGCAATACCCTGCCCGATGATGAGAAAATCCGTTTTCATTTCCGGGAGCAATTTAAGCAATGCCTTAAATATATATGCCGCTTAGGCACGTACAGGGTTTTGAAACCTTAAAGGTCTATTTCCGATTCAAATTCCAGGAAATCTTCATGCAGGCCACTGATGGGCTTACCGGGAGCTTCGGTACTGCTGTCATAGGTTATCAGCATCCAGCTATCCTTGCTTTCGTAATCCGGGTTGCCTTCGTCAAGGATGCCGAGCATGTTGTACAGCATTCCCCGTGCATAGCTTTCGAGAAAATGGTTTACTTTTTCTTCGCCAGCCGCGGCAACAAGCGTTGTATAGGTTTCCTGTGAGTCCCGGGCAAATTCGCTGCCGGCATCCACATTGCCGGCTACATCGTGTGCCGATCGGTACATACCACTGATGATCATAAACCGCGCCCATTGGGGAATCCCCTCCTTGAATTCGCTCCAGGCCCAGCTTAATGGCTTTTTTGCCCCCGCTTGCACCATGCGTGTCACCAGGGCTTCCAGCTCTTGCGATTGGGCTTCATCCAGCTTGGACAGTTCATAGCGATAGCGCTTTTGCTCCTGCTCGCTCAGCCGGCTGATGTATTTGTTGGTTTCGTTCATTGCTCAAGGTTTTATAAAAGGAGCAGCGCAGCCGTAATCGTACCCTGCCAGGCTTTCCACCATGACTGCAACTGTAGCGTGTAAGGTAAAAACAAAAAGCGTTACAGAAAAACTGTAACGCTTTGGTCTCTGGTAGCGAGAACGGGAGTTGAACCCGTCACCTCAGGGTTATGAATCCTGCGCTCTAACCATCTGAGCTATCTCGCCATTGGGCGGCAAAAGTAATAAGGATTTTTGAATTAAACAAAAAACCCCCACTCATCTTCATAATCATCTTTTTGAAATGTCCCGATCCAGGTACGGAACAACAGGCGGAACCGGTCGATATCGGCCCTCACCGCCGCTGCATGCGCCGCTTCGATAAAGCCCATATCGGCCATTGCCAGTATCTGTGTGGCCACAAACTGCGCACTTTTCCGGATAATGGCGGCATTTTCCATCTGTAATACATAAAACCCGGCGGCATCCGAGCTTCTCACCTTTACGGCCACCTGCCGGGCCTCGTCCAGGATCATGCTTTTGTGGCTGTGCAAAAAGCCTTCGGGCATATCGGCATGCTGGCGGGCGTAAGAAAACAGGCCGTTTATCCCGGCCATTACCTCCCGCCACTGGTTGTACAGGGCCTTACAGGCATCCCGGGCCCCGCTTTCCTTCCAGGTATCGCCACCCTCTTCATCTATTCTTCTAAAACCGGCATCGTCCCATTCGGGCAGGTTGCTCAGGTTGTCCCATATATTTTCCATTGCTTGTATCTTCTTGGGTTTAATTTGTTTTACGTACCCTGCGCAGGTCTATTATATTTAAGGCATTGCTTTGCAGGCCGCTGATGTTGTTCTGGGTAAAATGAAGCATTTCGTCGTAGTACAACGGCACTACCGGCGCCTCGCTGCTTACCAGGCTATCCATTTTACGGTACAAATCAAAACGAACTGTATCGCTGGCCGCTTCCAGGCTCTGCCGGTACCATTGGTCAAAAGTTTTGTTGCCATACCGGCTGTAATTGGGCGGTGCAGGCAGCTCGCTGTAAAAACAGGCCAGGAAGGTTTCCGCATCGGGGTAGTCGGCTACCCAGCCGGCTTTAAAGAAGGGAAGCTGCGACCGGGTCATCATCTGGCGCAACAGCCCCATCAGCATCACCTGTACCTGTGTCTTTATCCCGATCTCATTCAATTGACTGGCCACAAAATTACAAATGTCCACATATACATCGGGGGCGGTAAGTGTAATTAGCGGGAGGTCTTTTCCATTGGGAAATCCCGCTTCTTCGAGCAGGCGCAAAGCCTTTACCGGGTCATAATCGTATCCCTTTATTCCCTCGCTTCCGGTACCGGGCATTCCCAGCGGGATAAAGCCTGCGGTTGCGGGTACCCCTACGCCATTCCTGAAATAGGTCACTATCTTTCTGCGGTCGATCGCGTAATTGATGGCCTGCCTTATCTTTCGCAGCTTTACCGGGTTGTTTTTTACCAGGGGATTGGTGCTGTCGACCACGAAGCCCAAGTATTCGGTGTACAGGTAGCGCTGTTTCTCTAAGTGTAGTTTGTGCTCATACTCCGGCCTCAGGGTTCCCTTGCGGGTCAGGATCATATCTTTCATCGATCCGTCGATGCCGTTAATGAAATCTATTTTCTTCTGGTTAAACAACAGGAATTCCATGGCCCTCGTATCGTTGAAAGAAACCTGCACGGCATCCAGGTAAGGCAGCGCTTTCCCCTGCTCGTCTTTTTCCCAGTAATGCGGGTTGCGGTGCAGGACGAGCATATTGCCCTCGTCCCAGTATTTAAACTGGAAAGGGCCGGTCCCGCAGGGATGGTTCCGAAAGTCTTTGTCCCATTTGCACACTACCTCCTGCGGCACTATCGAGCAATACTGCATGGTAAGGATCTGCGGCAGTGGCCGGAAAGGCGTTTTGAGAAAGATAACGACCGTGGAATCATTGATCGCCTCAAAAGGGTTCTTTTCCCTTACCCTGCCATTGAAGATCCAAGCCCCGGCCGAGGCCGTTGCCGGGTCTATAAGCCTGTTGAAGCTGTACACTACATCGGTTGCGGTCATGCGCCGCCCTTTACCGCCGGGGAAAGCATCGTTGTCCTGGAAAAAGACATCGCTACGCAAATGAAAGGTATAAGCGAGGCCGTCGGGGCTGGCTTCCCAACTGCTGGCGAGGGAAGGCACCAGGCGGAGTCCCGAGTCTACTTCGAGGAGGGTATTGTAAATAAAATGCGTGCCCCACATAATGGCCAGGCTTTTAGCAAAAGCCGGGTCGAGGGTTTCCATACCACTGATCTGGTTGTAGCGGAATATCATTTTCCCTTCCTTCTTTTTACTGCTGCAGGAAAAGAAGGAAAGTGCAGCAATTGCTGCCAGCAGCGCCGGGATCGATCGGGACCATTTCATTGCATTGCAAGATACGGTAAAACAAAAAAGGTGCATATAAAAACATGCACCTTACAAAAAGACTTGATCCTGGTTTTACTGTTTCAGGAAACGGCCTATGAAACGCCCCTGTTCGCTGCTTACTTCTACCAAATAGGAGCCGGGTACCAGGCCGGATATATCCAACTGCAGGTCGCCATTGGCGGCGCTGCGCCGGTCGAAAGCCATACGCGAAAGCTCACGGCCGGTAATATCCCTCGTGATAATCACGCCTTGCTCCACGTTGTTTTTCCCTAAAGCAAGCGTTATGCCCTTATCGGCCGGATTGGGGTATAGCTTTAAGCTCTGTTTTGTCTTGCTCAGCTCCGTTACGCCGGTTGGTCCCGATGCTTTGAAGGTTACATTATGGCAGCTTACATTGTTGGCCTTATTGACCGTATCGATAAATCCGCCGGTATTTTCCGGGCTGCTCAATACTTTTACGCAATAGCTGGAGGTTTGGTCCTCTGTATTTCCGTTTATATTAACCCCGGTAGTCAGGGTTACCGTTGCATTGCCACCCGAAGGAATACCTTGTTGCAATATATAAGGTGCGGTAGCCAGGGCAAACATGGAAGGCGTATTATAATAAACCGTATCACCCACCACAAGATCGGCGGGGCCATTGTTCACAATATTGACTGTAATATTAAATGTTGCAAAGGCATTGATCACTGCACCTTCGGCCGGGGAAACCAGGTTTATGGCCATATCACAGGTGCGTTGTTGCGCCTGCATCCCGGCTATGCCTGCAAACAGTAATGATCCGGTCGATAGTATCTTTCTGAAATTCATAATACATTGCTTTAACGGCTAAATTAAAACAAAAAAGCATTGATACACTAAGGTGTCAATGCTTTTTATGTTAAGCGTTCAAAAAATTAGCGTTTATTAAAACGGCCTACGGCTTTTCTTTCTTCACCGTTCATTTCCACGATATACATACCTGCGCGCAGACGGCTTACGTCCAGGCTCAGCGAAGTGCTGTTGCCCGCGTTGATTTTACCGAAATCTTTACGCATTACCTCGCGGCCCGTAATGTCTTTTACCGATACCTGGATATTTTCCGCTTTGGTCAGGTTCAGCTCAAAAGAAACCTTGTCCATCGCCGGGTTAGGGAATACGGTCAGTGATTCTTTGCTGATGTCGCCAAATTCAAAGATACCTACTGGTTTCTTTTTCAGAGTAACGGTAGTGCAAGTACTATCATTAGAACTTACAGGATCAACATAAGTGATTACGGCTGGCCTTGAAGGCAGCGGGCCGTTACCATCCGGATCGATCGTGATAGCAGATTGTGGCAGCAATTTGAAGCAGAAATTGAGGACACGGTCAGCAGTCAGGGTATCGGTACTATGACGGTAGTAGAGTTCGTTAGGAAAAGTTTCCGAACCACCCATTGGGATGCTGGCCGAAGGTATCAGGCTGAATACAGTAGAAGAACCGACCTGGCTGTAGTAGATGGTATCTGTAGGACCCATAGCAGCCGGACCGCTGTTGGTAATTTTTACAGTAACGCGGGTGGTATCGCCATAGTTAATGGTAGTAGGAGACGCCGTAATGGTAAGACCCAGGTTACATTGTTTTTGAGCAAAAGCCGTTGATCCGATCGCCATAGCCGTAAAAACCATCGCCAGTTTTGTAAATTTTTTCATAGTAGTTGTTGTTACATTTTTTGTTAAAAAATATCTTTTCTTCTATGAAGACGGACATATTTTGCCTTTGTATTAGTATCAAATGAGCATTTTACATCATTTTTATTATCGTAATGTTATTGAAATTGATTTTCAATAGTTTGTGTTTTTCGCATTACTCCTTATCTCCTTCCTCCCTACGGGCGGCTACTGTCTTTCTAAACGGTAATATCCAAAAGAAAAAGCATTGGCGCTCAGAGCACCAATGCCTTACACATATCTCCTGTCTAAAGAGCCCTTATCCCGATCTTAGTTACTTTTGGTAAAACGCCCTACGGCTTTCCTTTCTTCACCATTCATTTCCACGATATACATCCCCGCACGCAGGCGGCTTACGTCCAGGCTCAGCGGTGTGCTGTTCCCTGCATTAATTTTTCCAAAATCTTTACGCATTACCTCACGGCCCGTAATGTCTTTTACCGATACCTGGATATTTTCCGCTTTGGTCAGGTTCAGCTCAAAAGAAACCTTGTCCATCGCCGGGTTAGGGAATACAGTCAGTGATTCTTTGCTGATGTCGCCAAATTCAAAGATGCCTACAGGTTTCTTTTTAAAGACAATGTTGTTGGCACAAGAGGTGTCGTTAGTGGCTACGCCATCGGTATAGGTAACAGTCGCTGGACGGGCCGGCAAGGGGCCGTTACCATCCGGATCAATCTGGATGGTAGATTGAGCCAGGAGCATAAAACAGAAATTGAGGGAACGGTCAGCGCTCAGGGTATCGATGCCATGACGGATGTACACCTGTTTGGCGAAGGTCTGTGAAGCGCCGCTTGCAATGGGGGCAGTAGGCACTACCGAAAACACATTGCTGGAGCCAACCGGTCCGAAAAAGATGGTATCGGTATTGGCGAGGCCCGCAGGACCGTTGTTTTTTATCGTAAAAGAAAAGAAACAGGTATCGCCGTAATTAATCGTGTTGCTCGAAGCAGCCACGGTAAGACCCAGGTTACATTGTTTTTGGGCAAAAGCCGTTGATCCGATTGCCATAGCCGTAAAAACCATAGCCAATTTTGTAAATTTTTTCATCTTGTTTTGTTTCTTGATTAAAATTGTTTTGTCCTTTAATTCTTTAATATTCACCTAATAGCCATTACCAGTCTGCTTTCTGGTGAAGATCATTCCGGCCTGTACGCATTTGCGCAGATTAAGGACAAATAGAAAAAGCATTGGTACTATCCCGACCAATGCTTTTTTTCACCGGACCTGGAGGGCCGGAGTACCCGTATCAAAATTTTACTTTTTGGTAACCTTGCCAACCGCCCGCCGCGTTTCGCTATTCAGCTCGACAATGTATGTGCCGGCTTGCAGGGGACTTAAATCCAGGCTAAGCCGCACCTTGTTTGTGCCTTGTATTTTTCCGAAATCATACCGCATCACTTCACGGCCGGTAATATCTTTTACTGATGCCTGTACCTTTTCTGCCCGGGCCAGGTTCAGCTCAAAGAATACTTTGTCTGCAGTAGGGTTAGGATACACGATCAGCAATTCCTTCGCCATACCGCCTGGTTGCACCAGACCTGTCGCCGATTTTTCCAGCAGGATGATGCTCTTACAGCTTGTATCGTTGCTGCTTTCCGGGTCGATATAAGTTACCGCGACAGGGTTGCTGCCATTGGTGATATTAATCTGCGAATAAATTTTGAAACAGAAGTTCAGTGCGCGATCGGCAGTTAAAGTATCTATGCCGTGGTGATAGTACAGAGCATTGGTAAATGTTTCGGAGCTCCCGGATTGAATATTCCCTGAGGGTACCAGGAAAAAGATGGTCGATGAGCCTACCTGTCCATAATAGATAGTATCAGCAGGCGTCATCGAGGCAGGGCCGTCATTCGAGATTTTGATAGAAATATGGCTGGTATCCCCATAGTTGAGTATCGCCGGGTTGGGAATGATCTCAATACCCAGGTTACACAGTTTCTGCGCCCAGGCCGCCGACCCCGACAACACCAGTGCTGTAAAAATGGTGATCTGTAAGATAAATTTGCTCATCATATTTTTCTTCCGGTCATTGCGTTTGATGGGTGCAATTTAATCTCATTTTCAATATTAAATTGTTAAGCGGGGCCGCGTTTCCCGATTAAATTTGCGGGATTTCAGGCCGTGGCACGGGCTATCGGGAGGCGGGTCCTATTATCCGGGAAGCCCTATATATAAGGAAAGGCGGGCCCAAGGGTACTTTTACATGGGCAACCAGCCTGTCATGGGCCAGTAACGATTTTTTTCCATATATTTTTAGGGCAAGATGGCGGTAAAGCATTTGTTTTTCCAATTTTTCCATTACATTTGCGCACTTTCGATAATTGTGTACTACATTTTTTTATGGCAGTAATTCAAAAAATAAGAGATAAATACGCAAAGCTGGCAGGTGGTGTGATCGTGGTTGCTTTGGTTGGTTTTATATTAATGGACTATGGTAAAGGCGGTAGTTCCCGCTCTACAACTATAGGTAAGATAAACGGCGAAAAAATCGACGCGAAAGAGTATGATTTTGCAGTAAAGCAGCGCGAAGAAGAGATGAAACGCCAGAATCCTAACAATCCCATAGATGAAAATACCCAGGCGCAGCTCCGCGACCAGGTATGGAACCAATTGGTAAACGACAGGCTCCTGAGCAAAGTAAACGAACAACTGGGCATTACCGTAAGCCAGGCCGAATTGAAAGACCTGATCAGCGGTCCTAACCCCGATCCTACAATACGACAAGCATTTACCAACCAGCAGACCGGCGTCTTTAACCCGCAGGAAGTTGCTGCACAGATACAACAAATCAAAAGAGACCCGGAAGGTAAAAAGAACTGGGAAGTGTTTGAAGCAGATATGATCAAACGCCGTTACGTTGCCAAGTTCAATGCATTGGTAAGCGGTTCTATCTATGTTCCTAAGTTTATGCTCGACGATCAGTTTGCCTCGCGCAATGCCATGGCTAAGATCGGCTATGTAAAACTGCCTTATACCCTTATTCCCGACGATCAGGCTAAAGTAAGCGACGACGAGATCAAGAAGTACATGGAAGCACATAAAGCAATGTTCCAGGTTAAGGAAGCTTCCCGTGGCATAGAGTTCGTTTCTTTCGATATCATACCTTCCAGAGAAGATTCGGCCAATACCTTTGCCCAACTGGAAAAAATCAAAACCGAATTTGCCGCTTCCACCAACGACACCGATTTTGTAGTCAGGAATTCACAGGCCCAGATCCCGGTAGCATTTTATACCAAACAGCAATTGCAAGGCTTCCCTAATGTAGCCGAGCTGATGAGCGCTCCGGTAAACAGCATTGTAGGCCCCTTCTATGATGGCAGCAATTATTCGCTGGCTAAGATCGAAGACCGTAAATCTTTCCCCGATTCCGTGAAGTGCCGTCACATACTGGTAGCCACAAAGCAATTGGGCGAAGGCGCACGTTCGTTCTCCGATACTGCAGCTAAAGCAAGGATCGACAGTGTTGTAGCCATGGTAAAAGCAGGCGTACGTTTCGATTCCCTGACAGCTATCTATTCCGACGATAATGGTAGCAAGAATAAAGGCGGTGAATACGAATTTACACTTGCTCAAAAAGGCAGCCTGGCTCCCGAATTCGGCGATTTCGTTTTCGGACAAGGACATCCCGGCGAAACTAAAGTCGTAAAAACAGAATTGGGTTATCACTATATTGAAATACTTCGCCAGGGCACGCCCGAAGCTTCTACCAAAATTGCTTTTGTAAGCAAGGAGCTGAACATGAGCGACAATACCCAAAATGCCGTTTATACCAAAGCGACCCAGTTTGCCACCCAGTCCGGCAATGCTGCCGCATTTGACAAAACAGCAAAAGCACATGGCTATGCGGTAACGCCTGCTGGCGGTCTCAACGAAAACAGCTATGTAGTTAATGGCCTGGGCGCATCCCGCGATATGGTTAAATGGGCTTATGAAGCAAAGCTCGGCGATATATCGCCGGTATATACCGTAGGTGACAAATATGTGGTAGCCAAATTGAACAATATTATGGATATCGGTCTGGCTCCTATCAACAGCCAAACCCGCCCGATCCTGGAAAACTATGTGAGAAAAGAAAAGAAAGCCGGCTTGCTGATGGCGCGAACCAAAGGTAAAGCCAACCTGGAAGCGATTGCACAGGCCGAAAACCAACAGGTAGGTGTTGCCGATTCGGTAAACTTCCTGCAAGGTTTTATTCCGGGCGTGGGTAATGAACCCAAAGTAGCAGGTTATGCATTCTTCAAATCATTTAAGGAAAACACCATGTCCCCAGCTATTGCCGGACAGGAAGGTGTCTACTATATTAACCTGCAAGGCAGAACAACCGGTCAACCCATCCAGCAACGTAACCTGCCTATGGAACGCCAGATGATGGAGTACAACATCAAGGGCGCTGCTGCCAATATGGTGATCAGCGGCTTGCGTGAAAGTGCAACCATAAAAGATACCCGCTCTAAAATTTATTAATTTTCTGATACGCTAAGATTTTAAAAGGGGCTTTATTGCCCCTTTTTTTAATAGCCCTGGTTCATTTTTAAATCCACAATACGGCACACTGAAAAAGAAAAAAATCATACTCACGGTAATCAATGATCTGAACTATGATCAGCGGATGATCCGTATTTGTACTTCCCTGGCACAGGCCGGCTACGATGTGCTGCTCACCGGGAGAGCACACAAGGATAGCAAAGCCCTACGGGAGCAACCCTTCCGGCAGCATCGCTTGTATGTAGGACCAGGCAGGGGCAAAATGATGTACTTCCTCTATTGGCTCAAATTGTTCTTTTATCTCTTATGCCAGAAAGCAGATGCATTGTGCGCGATTGACCTGGACACCATTTTGCCGGTATATTTTGTATCGCGGTTGCGGGGAATAAAAAGGGTATACGATGCCCACGAATTATTTACCGAAATGCAGGAAGTGGTTACCCGTCCCAGGGAGAAAAAAATGTGGGACCGGATCGAAAAATTCACTGTTCCCAGGTTTCCTGTTGGCTATACCATTGGCGAGTGTTATGCAGCGGTATTCCATGAAAAATATGGTGTACACTATGAAGTGGTAAGAAACGCAACTATATTACGGCCGTTGAGCATTCCTGAAAAAAAGGAAAAATATATCCTGTACCAGGGTGCTGTAAATGTAGGCCGCTGCTTTGAGTTTCTCATCCCGGCCATGCAGTACATTGATGTGCCATTGATCATTTGCGGCGCCGGCAATTTTTATGAAGAAGCCGTTGCCCTTACCAAACAATACCATCTGGAACATAAAATAACGTTCAAAGGGTATGTACCACCGGAGCAGCTAAAGGCTTATACGCTTGAGGCCTGGGTGGGCATCACTTTGTTTGAAGCCATAGGGCCAAGCAACCGTCTGTCCATGGCCAACCGGTTTTTCGATTATATGCACAGCGGCGTACCCCAGCTCTGTATGGCTTACCCGGAGTATGAGAAAGTAAATAACCGATTTGAGCTGGCTTATCTTATCGCAGAACCGACAGTAGATCATATTGCTGCAGCCCTGAAAAAGCTGGTGCATGACGAGGCTTATCACCTGCGGCTCCAGGAAAATGCCCTTAAAGCCCGCGAAATATACTGCTGGCAGGAAGAGGAAAAAAGACTGGTTGCGGTGTACCGACGCCTTTTTAACGACTAGCATTACCCGTGGTAAAACACCAATCATAAGGCATGAAACTTCATCTTATATCGCTCGATGTCCCCTTCCCACCCGATTATGGCGGTATGGTAGATGTCTTTTATAAGATAAAGAATCTGCACGAAGCGGGTGTGAAGATCTACCTGCACTGTTTTGAATTCGGCCGGGGCGAGCCGCAAGAATTGGCTGCTTATTGCGAACAGGTATTTTACTACAAACGGAAAACAGGTTGGGCCGGACTTTCCCTGCAATGGCCTTATATGATGTATTCCCGCAGGGACGAACGTTTGCTGCACAACCTGCAGCAAATTGATGCGCCTATCTTGTTTGAAGGGGTACATACAGCTTATTATCTTCCGCACCCCGCGCTGGCCGGGCGTTTTAAGCTGATGCGCAACCAGAACCTGGAACAGGATTACTATACTCAGCTAGCCAACAGGGAACCCAATCTTTTAAAGAAATTGTATTACAGGATAGAGGCCCGCCTGCTACGGAAGCTCGAAAACCGGTTGCAGGCAGCCGATGTTTTTCTCACAGTAGCCGAGCACGATCACCTCTTTTTCAAAAAGCTTTATCCGGGGAAGGAACATGCTTATATTCCTTCTTTCCAGCCTTATAATACGGTGAGTACACAACTGGGCCTGGGCAATTATGCCTTGTACCATGGCAACCTGGGGCACCCCGAAAACAAGGAGGCTGCGCTGTTCCTGCTCGAACAGGTATGTCCGCATATCAGCTTCCCTTTTGTATTTGCGGGCAAAGACCCCGGAGCGGAGCTGCAAGCGGCCTGCGCGGCATTGCCGCATTGCCGGCTTATAAGCAATCCCGGCGTAGAAGAGATGAAACAGCTCGTTGCAGCAGCGCAGGTACATGTGCTGCCTACTTTTCAGGCTACGGGCCTCAAGCTTAAATTGCTTCATGCTTTGTTTAACGGCAGGCATGTGGTCGTCAACGAAGCGATGGTGCTGGGTACCGGGCTTGCGGAGGTGTGCCATATCGCAGCAACACCTGCATCTTTCTCAGAAAAAATAAAGGAACTGATGACAGTTCCTTTTAATGAAGCGACGATACAGCAGAGAAACGCTTTGCTGATGCAGCGTTACGACAATCGCCGCAACGCAGAAAGGATTAAGGCATATCTCCGTTAACCGTAATCTCGTTTACAGCGCCCTGGTCTATCCTGATGACACGGGCCGGATATTTCTGGATAATACCATAGTCGTGGGTAGCCATTACTACAGCGGTATGGTAATCGTGGCAGATGGTAAACAGCAATTGCATGATCTTATCGGTGGTTTCGGGGTCGAGGTTTCCCGTAGGCTCATCCGCGAGGATCAGCTTGGGGTTATTGAGCAAGGCACGGGCAATGTCTACCCTTTGTTGTTCCCCGCCGCTCATTTCATAGGTCATTTTATAACCTTTGGCCCTTAAGCCTACTTTATCCAGTACGTTTTCTATCTTTTCCTTGATCAGCGCTTTATCGCTCCAGCCGGTGGCTTTCAATACAAATTCAAGGTTATCGTTTACATTCCTGTCGGTAAGCAACTGAAAATCCTGGAATACAATACCCAGGTTGCGGCGCAGTAAAGGAACCGTTTTCCAGTTGAGGTCTTTCAACTCGAATCCGGCAACATTACCTTCACCTTCTTTCAGCAACAGGTCGCCGTATAAGGTTTTCAGCAAGCTCGATTTACCGGTACCCGTTTTACCGATGAGGTACACAAATTCGCCTTTGCGCACTTCAAGATTTACATTCCCCAGCACCAGGCTCTTGCCCTGGTATATCTGGGCACCTTTAAGCAGCACCGGAACTTGTTCAGACATGTAATTTGTTTTTGATCGTTACAAAAATAGGTCATTGCCTGCAAAGAAACCAAAGCAGCATTCATTTTGCTCCTATAACTTTTCACTACGCTGCTGTTGGTGTTTTGCACCAACAGCAAAAGCGGTTTTTATCGTTGGTGCAAAACACCAAGGATGACGGGAAGCAGCAAGGATGGCGGAAAATAATCTGCGCCGGCGCCGACTAAAAAGTAGAATGAAGGCTTTGAGCATCGCTTAAACGACTATGCGCCTCCATCCGGTACCCATATAAATAAGGGCTGACCAATACTTTTTGGTCAGCCCTTATATGTTGGAAGCGTTGCGCTTTATAGCTTTTTACTGCTGATCGAAATATCCCCGTTGATGGCAATGGGCAACACCTGTCCGCCTGCCGAAATATTTCCTTCGATAGTTTGTGTGGTTTTGCCCGACAAGATCTGCCCGGTAGCAATACTTATTTCCATAGTGCCTTCCTGCTTTCCTTTCATCTGCATTTGCATGGCCGCATCTCCGGCGCCCGTCATGCTGGTTGCAGGAAGGTCCATAACCGATGTGATAGCCAGGGTTGCTTTGTCGCCATCTATGGATTTAAGTGTATAAGTATTCTCCACATTTACCCCGATGCCCGAATACTTCATCACCGATTTTTTACCCCAGGATTCTCCCACCTTTACTTTATGGCCGGGATACATGTCAAAAGAATTCTGCATCATCAACCTTACGGTAGTATCGCTCAGCTGGCTCTCTACTGCCGCCTGCACATCGGGCTCTGTTGTGGCCCCCAGCGATTGGATCAATTCCTTCAAGCCGTTTATACTCACGATATCGCCGTTGGGCGCCAGCACAATATGAAAGGATTTCCCGATCAGGTTATCCATGAAGGCAAACTCGGGTTCTTTTTTCGTCTTGTCTTTGGAATCGTACCTGGACTGGCCCATGGGCGAGTTCATGGTCATCTGGATGCGGTCGTAAGTAATATCCAGTTTTTTATTGGTGTCTTCTGTTCCCGCATAAGTATAGACCATATCCATCAGCATGGTCTGCTCCATCTGGGTATTGAACGAGTTGATCTTTTGGCTGACCTGGGTCGAATACAGGTATTTGTCGCCCTGCCCGAAATTGATCTTCAGCTCTATGCCGTCGGTCTTGCCGGAATTACAGGAGAACAGTAACAAGAGGGTCAGCAGGGTAGCAACAGGGGCCAGTGTTTTTTTGAACCAATTCATGTGTGGTATTTTGATACAGCAACAAAGATAGTTTTTTGCAAGGCAAAGCTACCCGGAAGCTGGCTAAAGTAATGTTTATTTATCGCAGGGCTTACGCTCCGGCGATATCCCATCGCTTATTTATACTCTACATCGAGCCGGAAAATACAATTGCTGCCTACTTCCCGGTTGGCATGCACCGATTTGATCTTCCGCTTGCCACCCAGGCCCAGCATACCTTTTTTGCCTTTGAGCTCTTCGCCGAAAAGGCTGAGGCTGGCATATATCTTCCCGTTTCCTTTTACTTTACCATTCATGCCTTCGCACATATACTTGGCAAGGTTTTCCAGGGTTTCTTTGCCTTCGATCACATCCTGCAACTGGTTTTTCAATATGGGATCGGGGATCAGGTCTATTTTCTTTTCAACGGCCGGTGCGGCTTCCTCGCCGCCTGAAGCAGCGCCGGTATTGTTTCCGCCACCATCTGCGGTTGGTGCTGCGGGTAAAGGCAGGGGTGGCAAGTCTTCAATGCCCGCGCCTTTAGCATTGGCAGGATTTACCGATACCGTTACTGTTTTGCGATATACTTTGGTTTCATCGTTATCCAGCTTCAGCTTGACCACATAGGTACCCGGTTCGGTAAAGCTATAAGAAGCCTTGTTGCCGCTCCTGGGTGGGAAAGCCGCATTGCCTTCGATGCTCCACTCGTAGGCGCCGGCAACCGCTTCTGTCTGGTAAATGGCCAATTCGCCTGCCGCGGCAAAGTCTTTCCCGATAATGGAATTCGGATCGGCAGGCTTTGCTGTTGTTGTCCCTGCCGGCATACCCACCTGGCTGATGTGTACATTCACCGATTGCATACACTTCCCGTTCACTGTAGCGGTAACCAGGAAGTTGCCTTCGGCGGTAAAGCTATGCGTCACTTTTTCACCCATGGCAACCGGTGTGCCGTCGCCGAAGTCCCATGCTATTTCCCGGCCCTTTTTCATCTCGGCTTTAAAAATAATGCTCTCCCCTACAAAGTAATTGTTGGCAAAAGGATGCTCTACCACGCCTTTCAGGTTCAGCCTGATATCGAAACAAGGTTCCGTGGTTGCTATTTTAAACCCGAACAGCCCTGCAGACAATACAACCGTGATCAGCAAGGTAAGCCATACCTTGTTGTCGATCCCCATCCTGCTGCGGGTATAGATCCCGGATAATTTTTGCATAGTATTCTTTTTGGTTGAAGCGTAACGGCAGCAAGGCTATCGTTTCTGCATGCTCATATTGTACTGGGTAAGCAACTGGGTATAGGTATTTTTACAATCATCATATTTCGATTTCCATTGGGCAAGCTGGTTTTCAAACTCTGCCGCCTGCGCATCCTTATCGCCACCGGCCCTTATCCTTTTTTTATCGTCTTTGATCTCGAAGTATGTTTTAATGATCTCCTGGTACAGGCGTTTTTCGGAAACAGAATCTTTATCTACCATGGCTGTCAGCTGCTGCAATTTGGAATCGATCTGCCCGTCTATAAGCTCGGCCTGTACACCTGGTTTATTTACGGAATCCAACAGGCCCTTTGCCTGGCCCAGTTGGGTAAAGAAGCTCCGGCCGAAATCCCGTTCCTTTTCAATATTGGCCAATTGCTCCTGCAGCTTTTTATTCTGCTGGAAGGGGACCTGGATACCAAAATAGACCGCAGCCACGATAATAGCTGTGGTGATAAAATAGAGTACTAAGAACCTGGAAAAGGCCTTCCTGCGTTCCGGCGAATTTTGAGGAGTCATGATGGTATAATATTGGGGGTATTGAGAATGGGATCTTTTACTATCCGGGAAAAGGCATTAACCAAAAAAACGTCTTTTGGGCTTTGCCGGTTCGGGATTATTGGCCGCGTTCTGGTTATAGTTATGTTCTTCCTTCACAAAAATGCCCGATTCCTTGCGCTTGCCTATAAATTCAAGGTTGCTGAGCGATTCAAACAATTTCCCGGTGATCTTGGCAAACCGGATCACGGGCATAATATTGCTGTTGATGTCGTTGTGGTCGTAACGCATACCGGCGAGGCTGCTCAGCATGCTTTCCAGTTCGCCCTGGTTCAGCTCACACCATTCGCTCAGGTAATTCATCAGCTCTTCCTTACCCGAACCGGTGCGCAGGTCGATCGTATTCTTCATCACCCTGGCCAGGCTCATGATCGTGCTGAACATTTTGGCCGGCGGCTCATATACCTGGTTCCAGCGCATTTCGGTGAGGGCCTGGCCTATAAACAACATAATGCGGTCGCAAAGGAACATGGCCAGCTCGGACAGATCGTTCTGCTGGCTCTTTTTAAATATCTTCTGTACGATCTGGGAGCAACGCAGTTCCAGTCCGGCAAGGAACTGGTCCAGCTCGGCATGCAGGCCCATAAGATCGGGCGAAGCCGAGATCGAGATGCAAGGCGGGATATAATCCTCTTCCACCCTTATCGTATTGCCGTTTACCGTCACCTTACCTATGATAAGGGCAAAAGGATTGCGGGCATATTGCGGGTACTGGCTTTCCGATACTACCTGTACCTGGTAACCCGGTTGTACAAAAGGATAACGCGGCGGGTTCTCGCCGGGATCGGGATTGCCCGAAGGCCGCCTGTCGAAAGGTTGTACCGTTAAAGCCACCCAGTACACAGCTTCGCTGCCCGATGCGGCAAAGGGGAATGCAGTGCTGAGACCCGCTTCTGTATCGGCCGAGGGCAAAGCAGGCACCTGGATCCGTACGCCGCCCGGCGTTATGGCCTGCAAACTCAATACGGTTACTTTTAGCGTATTCTGGTTATCCAGCGCGATCTTTACATCGAAGGTATCTTCACCGGCAGCGGAAGCAGGCACCACGCCATAGCGCACAGGACTAAGGCCCAGGCTGAGGGCATCGCTTAAGGCATCCTGCATCGCATTGTCCTGCGCTATAAAATGATCTTTGTTGATCTTCATTCCGTCCATCCAGTTAACGGAAAAATATTTTCTCTGGCTTCTCATGGTATCATGCAGTTCTGAAAGCTAAGGTTAATGTTTTTAAGCAGGCTCTTCTTCGGTACGCGGTGCCCTTTCGCAAATGATCACGGTATTCTCTTTGATGCCCGCCGCCTGTATGGTACGCGTGGCATCCAGTATCCTGGAGCGCTGGTACCATTTGGCTTTGGTACGGAAATGCCATTCCTGTGCCTTTCCCTGCCGGTCGGTATACTGGATCGGCGTTTCGCTTTGCAGTTCGTTATAGTCGTTGATAAAATGATAATACAATTCACCGAGGATCATTTGCTCGGGCGCTTTGGCCCGGAAATAGGTACGTTGTACATCTGTTTCTTTCTTCGCTATTTCAAAGCCGATAACATACAGGCGCTCCCCTTCTTTTTCATCGGGCAGGTCGATCGTTTCGAGCAATGGATATTGCCAGGTAGGAAAAACCGCACGCGGAATATCGTAAGCTGCGGCAAACATACTGCTGAGTAAAAAGGGTACGAAGAAAAACAGCAGGCTTAGCAGCATGGGATAGAACAGGAAGGATTTATCTTTAAGAAAGTATTGCAATGCCGCAAAAGCCGCAATACTGAACAGCACTACACTCACCGCAAAAAGCATTTCGGCATAGAAGAGTTTTGATTTGCTTTCCCGGGGATGGCTGAAAAAACGTTTATGGGTAAGGGCCAGGTGTACCAGGCCAAAAAGAAAATAAATCGCCGACATGGCCCAGAACACGACGAAGAGATTGTCGCTGATAAAGGTGGTACCGAAAGCGATACCGGAAGATATGATAGAAGAAAGACCACCGTACAGGAGCGGTTTTTTACCTTGTGCTGCAAAACTGGCGGCAAATTGTTTGATCACGGCAAACAAAGCAACCGAGCCTATCAGGAATGGAACAAAATACAACAGGAATGATTTAAGCGCCATGTCTTTTAAAATTTTTCTATTGGATTACAGGTAAAAGCCATAGCCCAATACGGGTTCGGCAACCTCTTCTTCCGAAACTTCCTGACAATGATATTCAAACTTCAGATCCACTTCCAGCGGGATAAATAGCTCCTCGAAACGTTGGAGGAACTTTCCGTAAGCTTTATCGGCCGGGTACCATTCCATCTCCTGCTGCTTCAACCCGGCGATAGTAAAGATCCATTGCTCAAAGGGTTCTGCAAAGTGATTGCCGCATACGGTATCGGTGCCGAGCTGCAGCTCCGAGCCCAGGCAGAAACCGGCATCTTCGTCCGACTGGTCTTCGGCAATCACCAATGCTGTAGTTACCGGCTTGCCCAGCATCATCGACAAGGCCCTGGCTGTAAGCTGCCGGTCGCCTTTGATCTGCGCGATCCAGGGCATGATAAGCACCAGCACAGATGCGGGTTGGGGAGGAAGCGAAGGTTCTATATTCCAGAAGCGGTAAAACTCCGCATCCAGGTTGCCGTTAAGGATACCGAATTGTAATTTCCGTTCTTCCTGCTCGGTGAGCACCGCATAGCGGAAGAACTCCTGTTCTATAGGCTGGAAGAATTTCCGCGCCTGCTTTTCTTCATCGCGGAAACGGCGGTATTCACCTACCATAGCAGAAAGCCCTTCGGTGCGGGAGCCGCCGCGGGTCTGGTGAAAAAGACCTTCGGGCAGCTTATCGTACAAACCATCCCGGTTCATTTCAATAATAACCTGCTCGCTGCCGTCTTTCGCCGGCGTTGCCTGTTCAATATCATTGCGGTAGCTTTTGCGGAAAGAGCCCGCAAAGCGCACGATAAATTCATCGAAAGAAACACCATTAGCCATCAATTCGGCACAAAGCGCCTCTGCTTTCAGCAGGTGATATTGATGGCTATTATATTTCTTTTCATCAGGCATACGGTTAGATAAATCTACTCAATTAATAGATGTTTTTTCTTTATCTGACAAAAGTATATAAAAGTTCTTTTTGAAAAATACGTATTAAAACGTATTGTTTCCTCCTGGACCAGCGGCTACTTTTGCTATTACAAAATATTTTATTTAACCGAAAAATTTTAAATCCATGAGTTTCAAAGCCAAATTAAGTGTAGCCGGCAAAGACTACAATGTACTGAATGCAAGCTATGACCTCCATCAGGAAGTAGATGCCACAGGTCGCCCTTCTTCCATTACCCGTGGCGGTAAAATTTATGTGACTGTTGAAAGTACTCAGGAAACGGATTTGTTTGAATGGATGTGCAACAATTTTGAACGTAAGGACGGCAGTATCGTTTTCCTGAAAAGAGATTCCGATGCTACCATGAAAGAATTAAAGTTCAAAGAAGGCTATCTTATCAAATTTGAAGAGGTGTATGCTTCCGATAATAAAAACCCGATGATCGTAAGCTTTGGTATCTCTGCCAAGGAAATCTCAATGGGTAATGGAACACATACTAACGAATGGGTTTAATAGGACTCCCGTTCTTTTTCCTTCGGGCTGCACAGCATTTTAAAAAGCAGAGATAGTGCTGTGCGCCCTTCCGGAAAACCCTTTCCTTTCTCCCTTTCTAAATGCATGAAACCATGGGCGAGTCCAGTACTTTAGCTGATGTAAGTATCCATATCGAAGGCGTGGGCAACCCGGTCTCTTTTTCTTCATTGGTCATTAACCAGCAACTGGCCGATGTCAATGATTTCTCCTTTAAATGGCGGCAGGACGAGGGCCTGCCTACCCTTTCGGGTTATGTGAGCTTTAACCGCGACCACCTTGCCGCCGAAGTTACTATCGACATCAACAGCGACTTTACCTTTAAAGGCATTATTTATGCCATAAGCTGTGTGGAACAGGATTCCAATGGCATTACCTACCAGATCAGCGGCAAGGGCCTTTTTGTAAAGCTTGCCGAGATCCCCGAATCCAATTCTTTTTACCATAAGGACCTGCGGCATATTTTCAATACCCTTAATATAACACAGGGTACTACTTTGCAGCTTAACCCCGCTTATACCAGCGAGCTTTTTTATACCGTACAGTATAACCAAAGCACTTTCGACTTTTACAAAATGACAGCCGCACGCTATGGCGAATGGCTTTACTATAATGGACAGGAGCTGGTGCTGGGACCTCCCTCCGGCACAGCCCTCGACATCTCCGATATGGAGATCGACAACCTTACCTTCCGTTCCCGGGTAGACCAGTCGCCCGTAAATGCCGTGGGCTATGATCTGTTCCGCGGCGAAGAGATACACAGCACCGAACAGGCCAGCCAGCCGGGCGGCACCGGTTTCGTAGCGGCCAATATGCAGGCCGGCACTACGATACATTCCCCTTCGGAATATGCACGTTATTCTTATGTAGGTGCGGCCACTGAAAGTTTGCTTTCGGCACAAAGCCTCCTCCAGCAACAGGGCCGGGCAGCGGCATCTGTGGTGATTAGCGGCAGGACTTTCAACAGCGGCCTGAAACTGGCCGGCAAGATCAACCTCACCGATAACAATGGTAACAGCTTTGGCGAATACATCGTTACCGAATTGCATCACTATGCAGCCGGCAGCGATAACTACCAGAATTATTTTTCGGCAGTACCTGCAGAGGTGGCTGCCCCTCCCTATACTAATCCCTTGCTGCATCCCTATTGCCCCGCGCAGATGGCCAAGGTGGTCAACAACGAAGATGAAGACGGGCAGGACAGGGTAAAGGTGCGTTTTCCCTGGCAGGCCAGCAGCGAAACCACACCCTGGCTTAAGGTAGTGGTACCACAGGCCGGACAGGGTTATGGCTTCCGTTTCCTACCCGAAGTAGACGACCTGGTATATATCGACTTCCTTAATAATGATCCTGAACTACCTTATGTAATGGGCTCCGTATATACCGGCAACCGCCAATCGGAAGCACAACACGACGGCAACCATATAAAAGTGATCGGCACCCGCAGCGGCCGCAGGCTGGAGATCAACGACGACAGGGGTATCGTCAAGCTGGTGGATACTCCCAATAATCAAAGGCCCAGTAATATCATCGCTCTTATGAACAGTGATGAGAGCACGCTGGCTACGATGCAATCTTTTAAGACCGACAACGATGCGTCGGTGCTTACCGTGGATAGTGAAAGGGGCGCTATGCTTTCCGTTATGAAAGGCGACCAGAGTGTATTGTATATCGAGCTGGATGCCCGTAATGATAAGGTGCGGATCTACAGCAAGCAAAACCTCGAAATAGAGGCCGATGGCAATATCACCATGAGCGGCGCCAATATCAGCATTACAGCCAGCCAGGAGCTGAAGCTCAAAGGCACTGCCACCGGCGTAAAAATAGAAGGCCAGAAGATAGAACAAAAAGCCACTACGAATCTCGAAATAGAGGCCACCGCCAACCTCACGCTGAAAGGGCTTAACAGCACACTACAGGGCAATGTACAGGCCGAAGTAAAAGGTGGAGCTATGGCTTCCGTAACTGCTGCAATAGTAAAAGTAAATTAAGATGGGACAGCCGGCAGCAAGAGTATCCGATTTCCATATCTGCCCGCTGTCCACGCCGGGTACGCCTCCCATACCCCATGTGGGCGGCCCTGTATTGCCGCCAGGTACGCCTACCGTGCTTATCGGTAGCCTGCCCGCGGCTTGTGTGGGAGATATGTGTGTTTGCGTAGGCCCTCCCGATGCGATTGCTATGGGCGCTGTTACCGTATTGATAGGCGGTAAGCCTGCGGCCCGTATGGGCTCCACCACATCACACGGAGGTGCTGTTATGGCAGGCTTCCCCACTGTGCTGCTGGGCGAAGGACTTTCGGCTATAGCCGCCGTGGTAAGCCCCGAGGTAATGGCCATGATCATACAGTCGCCTACCCTGGTGGCCAACCTCATTAACCTGACCAATGCCGGATGGACGGTACAGCCCGGTACGGCCGGCGGCGGTACTTTCGCCAACCGAAGCAACCATACTATTACTATCGACCCCAACGAGATCAATAATCCCCTGAGCTGCACCCAAAGCCTTGCCCATGAATCGGGCCATGCTTTATATACCCTGGAGCCGGAAGTGCCTATGGACGGGCTTAGCCGGGACGAGTATGTACAGCAGAATACGGCAAGACACCTGAGGGACGAAGGAGAAGCTACCCTAATGAATGCAGAAGTAAGAGAAGAGATACAACATACCAGTGGCTCGGATATCGGGATCGCCGGCACGCATACCGAGGAATACCAGGGTGCTTATGACCGTTACCGGGAAAGCGGCGACCGTACGGCGGCCCGCAACGAGATAGGCAATGTTTTCGGACATGGCGAACATCCGAGCAACAGCACCGGCCAGGATTACAGCGGTTATTACGGCAATGGCTATGGTACGGCTTACGATAACGCCCATCCGCATCCTTAACGACATTGTTCATGAAAACAGCTTTTTTCATCGGGTTATGGTTAACCATTTGTTCTTTTACCTGTTCCAATATTAATGCCATGGACAAAACATTGAAAAGCATCAGCAACCTTGTAACGGAAACGCATATCGATAAAACAGCGGTCGAGGCAGCGCTGGGCATAAGGCTTTCGGAAGACAAAAAGGCTTCAGCCAGCCAGGGCATGATTATCTATGAACTGGGCATGAGCATCGTATTGAGCGATTATGCCCGGGTAGAACTGCGTGTGTTTGATGGTAACAAAAAGTTTTTTCTTTTGCTATATCCCGAAACGGCTATCCCGCTCCCGCTTGAGGAGCTGAAAAAACAGTACGCTTATAACGGCTTTACGCCCGCCGATCCGCAAAGAAAAGAACCGGCCGGCTATCATTTTGAGCACAACGGCCATAAGCTGGGTTTCTATTGCGACAGCAAGCTGAAAAATATTACCCAGGTAACTATCGAAGGCAGTAGTAAATAGCAAGGCATGGACCACGGAAAAGATACGGAAGCGCAGGTAGCACAAATCCTGAAAGAGCTGGAAGAAACGCTGCGCTTTTTTCCAAAGGAAACAGCCCAGTTGATGTATGCCAAGCAATTGGCCGGTACCGATATGGCAGTAGCCGTACCCGAACAAGCCGGCATGGATAAAAAGAAAGCAGAAGAAGCCAACCAACGCCTCAAAAAGATGATGGATGAAGGAAAGCTGAAATGGGAATATGCCTCAGAAGCACAACAAAAGAAAGCCGCCGAAATGGAAGCGGCGATCGCAGCAAGCAATGATAAAATAAAGGCGGTGTACGCAGCCGCTTTACAACGACAATAGCGTGTCCTATGATCGGCCCACATATATTACATTTTGAAACCGGGAACAGCTTGCTGAGCATTAATTCCGTGGCTGTTATTGCAGGTTATGCCTGGGGCACGATCCATGTACCTGTAGTGCCGCTCAACTTTTCCGAAGAACGGATTGCTTCCAGCGACTTTTCCAGTACGCACTACAGGGGCGAAGATTTTTATAATAATTGCTTTGCCGGTTCCAACCTCGTAACCCAGGCCCACTTTTACGACAGGCCCATCAACCTGCAGCATAGCGTGGATGGCGTGGTGATCGGGCTGGGTCTGCCCGACGATGCCGTCCTGGATTTTATCCGGTCGGCCATCATAGGCAATATTGTAGGCAACCTGCCGCTCACCTACAGCCAAAGCTCTACCAATCCCCTGATCTATGGCATGAACGGGCACGATACCTTCCGGCTGAATACCGATATGTTCCGTTCCCGTATCAGCTTTTGCGTGATCCAGGCCGTAATGGGCGCCATATTCGAAGGTTCCATCAGCATCTTATTGATGGGGCCTTTCCGCGATATGAGCGGTTGCGTTTCCTTGTTCGATTATTTGTGGCAGGCCGTTTGCGGCGCCTTTGGTTTTGCGATAGTGCCTTCGGCATCGGTGGGCCTTATACTTGAAGGCGCCGACGCCAAAGTTCTCTTTACCTGATCTTTTACCTAAGGATTGTTCTTCCTTTAAACATTTAAGTTTTATGCCTACCCTTACCCTATCCCAATATTCTTTCTCCGAAAAAGCAAAGCAGGCTTTGCATATCGCTTCCCAACTGGCCAAGGAGAACATGCATGGTCATTTCTCTTCGGCCCATTTGCTCAAAGCCTTGCTGCATAAAGACCTGCCTATCCTCAAATTCCTGGAGGAAAAAGGCGTGGATGTCTATTACCTGGAAGAATGGGCCGAGATCAGGATCGAGCAATATCCCCGCGATGGTAAAGTGACCAGCGAGCCCCAGGCCGACGAGGACCTGGAGCCTTTGTTTACCGAAGCTGATCACTTGCACCTAAAGCTTAATTATAATTCGATAGAGCCCGAATGCCTGATGATCGCCCTCGCTACCCCCGGTGTATCTTTTGCCTATGAACAACTAAAAACCTTTCCCCTTACCGGGGCACAGATATTGCAATGGTACGAGAGCGGTAGTATAGCTGCCCCGGCAACCGGTCCTGTAGCCGGCGCCAATGGCAGCACGCTTTCTCCTTCACAGAAAGCATCGTTGGATGCCATCGGCAAATACTGTATCGATAAGCTGGCACAGGCCAGGAGCGGCACTTTACAGGCCGTGATAGGCCGCGATAAAGAGATACGCCAGATCTGCGAAATCATTAGCCGCAAGAGTAAGTCCAATGTGATCCTTGCAGGAGAAGCCGGTGTGGGCAAAACCGCGCTGCTCGATGGCTTTGCCATTGCCGTAGCCAACAGGCATGTACCGCAACACCTGCGCGGCGTTTCCATTTACGAGCTGGACAACGGGGCCTTGCTGGCAGGTGCTTCGTATAAAGGAGAGATCGAAGACCGCATCCGGAAGATCATCCGTGAATTGTCCACACTCGAAAAGCCGGTACTTTTTATCGACGAGATCCACTCCCTTATCGATAAGAACAACCCCAACGGCGGGGCCACCAGCATCCTGAAAGCAGAACTAGCCAAAGGTATATTGACCGTGATAGGAACCACAACCCTGGACGAATACCGTAAGAGTATAGAAAAAGACGAAACTTTTAGCCGCCGGTTCGAGGTGGTTAAGGTGAACGAGCCGGATGCCACTATAGCAGAGAAAATGCTGCGCAACCAGGCCGTTCACTATGAGCAGCACCATAACCTGAAGATCAATGAGAGCGTTTTCGGGGAAACGATACGCCTGGCCAAACGTTTTATCAAAGACCGCAAGCTGCCCGATTCGGCGCTGGACCTTATGGACAGGACGCTGGCCGTATGCCGGATGATGGCCGATACTTCAAGCCAGGATGTGGAAGACCTGAAAAGCCGACTGGCAGAAGCCGGCGAGCAACCCAGCGAAGAACAATTGCGCTGGCTGTACCACGAAGCGCAAACGGGCCTCAGCCCTGCCTTGCTGGCCCGAAATAACGAAGAACAGGAATTCAACAAGATACTGGAAGTACCGGCGATGCACAGCTACCTGCGCTCTTTATTCGATAACCTGGGCAAGGTAGCGGCCCAGGAGAAAACAGAAATTGACAATACTGATGTGAGCGCCGTTGTGGCCAACGTAACCGGCATCCCTATCGGTAAGATACAGACCCGCGAGCAACAGCGCCTCGTAACCATGGAAGACCACCTGCGCCATCGCGTCATAGGCCAGGACCATGCTTTAAAGACTGTATCGGAGGCGATACTCGAATCCCGTTCCGGCCTTAACAAAGCGGGGCAACCTATTGCTTCTTTCTTTTTCCTGGGACCTACCGGTACCGGTAAAACAGAGCTGGCCAAATCGCTGGCCGAGTTCCTGTTCCAGGATGAGAACTCCATTATCCGTTTCGATATGTCGGAGTTCAAGGAAGAGCATTCGGCCGCCCTGCTCTATGGCGCGCCTCCCGGCTATGTGGGCTACGAGGAAGGCGGTATGCTGGTGAACAAGATACGGCAGCAGCCTTATGCTATTGTATTGTTCGATGAGATCGAAAAGGCTCACCCTTCCGTCTTCGATATCTTCCTGCAGATACTGGACGAAGGCAAGATGCACGACCGCCTGGGCAAGGAAGGCGATTTTTCCAATGCCGTTATCCTCTTTACCTCCAATATCGGCGCCGAGCATATCATCAACAGTTTCGGCGAAGGCAAAATACCCAAGTCGGACGAGATGATGGAGATCATGGCACGTTACTTCAGGCCCGAGTTCCTGGCCAGGGTTACGGAGATCATTCCCTTTGCTCCGGTAAGCATCGAGAACGTGGTGCGCATTTTCAATATTCACCTCAAGCCATTGGTTAAACAACTGGAAGCCCAGGGTATTACCTTGAAGGTATTGCCGGAAGCAGCCGATCACCTGGCCCATCTCGGCTTTACGCCCAAATACGGTGTAAGGCCCCTGAAAGGCGCTATCAGGACGGCTTTGCGTAAGCCCTTGAGCCGCATGATCATTAATGAAGAGATCAAAAAAGGTGATACCGTTACGGTGGGTATTAAGGAAGAAGAAGGTGGAAAAGTGCTGGATTGGGGCGTAAATGTATGAGATCCCGGCTCCCCGGAATTACGTCTTTTTACGTATTTATGTGTGCCATGATAATCTTATTTTTGTAATAGAACCCAACAAGCAATTTCATCACTAAATCGATATTCCATGATGGACAATAATTACGGCATTGGCGGCAACGAGGTAAAAACCGACGCCAGCGAAGCTTTTGGCGATATTCCCCAGAACCGTACCCTGATGGCTGAAAAACTGACCAAGGATGCTCCCGTAAAACCGGAAGTAGTACATGGCCTGCAAACGGTAGAACAGGTTTTTGCCCATTACAAACCGGAGCTGAGCGTGGATTTTGAAGATGCCGAGGGTGTTTCCCGCAAAGAAACCCTGCATTTCAATACGCTGGGCGATTTTGGTATGAAAGGCATTACCGCGCAAAGCGAGTTCCTGAAAGACAATGCCGCCCAGAAAGAAGAATACCTCAAGATCATCAAGCAATTGAAATCAAACAAGATCCTGAAATCGGCCCTTTCCGATCCTGAGGCCAAACAGGCATTGCTCGATGCGATCAAGGGTATGGTTGCCGAATTGCAGAACAACAAGTAGCCATAAACATCAGTACTGCTATTGCCTCATTACAAAATAGAAAGTCATGTCGTTTAAAGCCAAAATGATCATCGGGGAAAACGAGTACAACATCCTCAATTTCGAGTATGAAATGTCGCAGGCTATCGACCGCAACGGCGTGCCCAGGGCCAATGTGGTGGGCAACCTTATGATCCTTACGCTGGAAGCGACCTCTAAAAATTCGGAGATCACGGAATGGGCCACGGATAATAATATGAAGAAGAACGGCCGCATAGAGTTTTACCGCCGGGACGGGGACGCGGCAGGCAAAAAGATCAATTTCAGCGATGCTTATCTCATCTATCATAAAGATGTATTTGATGCCAATGGCGCCGTACCGATGAAGACGATCCTGCACATTTCGGGCATGAACGTTACGGTAGACGATAGCTATAGCATCGTAAGCTCGGGCTTCGACTGGAAAAAAGCAGGTATTGCCTTTGCCAAAAGCGCAGGTACTGCCGCTTTGGGTATGGCAGCAGGTATGGCCACCACCGCTACAACAGCAGCCGTTAAAGGCCAAAGCGTGGACGGCTCCGAAATCGCCAAGTCGGGTTACGATGGCGCCAAAGGTATCGGCGGTGGCGCGATCAGCAGCTTTATACCGGATTAACCACGTTTCATTCCTTTATCCAGCTGCAGGGCTAAGCCACGATCAACTTCAGATTCTGTTATATTGAGGTTTCCTAAAGAAGCGAAATATACCGATCCTATATTGCCAATAACACTTATTTCCTATGTTCTTTTTGCTTGATCAAAAAGAACCAAAAAATCAAGGCCTGTAGAAAAATAGGCTGAAAATTTTTAAACTCGTCTTAAAGACTCAAACAGTAAAAATTTTTTAACCGCCCATCAAGCCATTTTCTTAACGCCATTTTTCTAAGGGCCGTTGTACAGATAGTCAACCTTATATGCCCCCTACTCTTTTTAAGGAAAACGCCCGGTCAGCCGGGCGTTTTTTTATGCCATAATTCTACGGTATTTTTGAAGATATGTACTTGATCCAAACACCCAAATTACTAAGGGCCCTGGGGCCTTCCGTTGCCGAATGGAGTATGCCGGTTGTTGCCGCTGCGCCATCGGTGTACCTCACCTTTGACGATGGCCCTCATCCGCAGGCTACGCCTTTTGTACTGGATCAACTGGCCCGGTACGAGGCCAAAGCCACGTTTTTTTGTATCGGTAAAAATGTAGTGGAGCACCCCGGGATATATGCCCGTATCCTGGAAGAAGGGCATGCCGTAGGCAACCATACCCACAACCATCTTAAAGGCTGGGTGACCAAGACCAGGACTTATATCGAAAATACCGCACAGGCGGCACAGTTTATCCAAAGTAAATTGTTCCGCCCGCCTTATGGCCGGATCAAGAGGATGCAGGCCATGCAATTGCACCAGATGGGTTACCGCATTATTATGTGGAACCTGCTGAGCGCCGATTTCGATACCGCCCTCGACCCGGTGCGCTGCCTGGAAAATGTGGTCTTTCATCTCAAGCCGGGCGATATCGTGGTCTTCCACGACAGCCAGAAAGCCTGGGACCGTATGAGCTATGCCCTGCCGCGCGTACTGGAGCATTGCCGGAAAAACAATTGGGCAGTACAAGCGCTTTAACCGGAGGAACAAACATTATTGTTGATCGCAGCATTTTCACCTATGCAAAAAAAGACCTTTTTGAAGATTGCTTTCTCCGGCATTGCCCTGGCCACGGCTTCCGTCGTAGTTACCGATTATTGGGTAACGGCTTCGACCCGGCCGCAGTTGTACGATTCGGTACGTGACATTCCCCATAACAAAACGGGCCTGTTGCTGGGCACCAGCAAATACCTGAGGCACGGACAGGTCAATTATTATTACCTGTACCGGATCGATGCCGCGGTGGCATTGTTTAAAGCAGGCAAGATCGATTTCGTATTGATCAGCGGCGATAATGGCGTGGAGCATTACAATGAGCCCGAAACCATGCGCGCCGACCTGATCGCCCGCGGCATTCCCAAAGAAAAGATATTCCTCGACTATGCGGGCTTCCGTACGCTGGACAGCATCCTGCGTTGCCGGGAAGTATTTGGCGAAAACAAGATCACGGTGATCTCGCAACCATTCCACAACCAAAGGGCCATATTCATAGCCAACCGGAAAGGGATGGATGCCATAGGCTTTAATGCCAAAGATGTAAACCGCAGCAGTGGTTTCAAAACCCAGGTAAGGGAAAAGTTTGCCCGGATGAAAATGTTGCTGGACCTTGCCTTCGGCAAAAAAGCAAAGTACTACGGCCACAAAGTCCCCATCCGGTAATCCCTTCTTTTACCGTACCAGTACGAAATCTCCTTTCTGTAAATATTCGCTTTTCCGGGTGCCACCCAGGAACCGGATCCGGTACATATAAGTACCCGCATCGGCTGGCTGCCCGTTGCGCAAGCCATTCCAGCCATCGACGGGTTTGGTTCCGGTAAACACCAGTTGTCCCCAGCGGTCATAGATCAGCAGCAGGTAATTGGCTACCGGGCAATCAGGCCTCAGGGCCGGGAGGAAAAGATCGTTGAGGCCGTCGCCATTGGGCGAAAAGGCCGTGGGCATGCCAAAGCTGCAATGGCATACCGGGTCGTAGCGGATCGAAAGGGAATCGCTGCCGTTGCAACCCAGCAGGCTTACGGTTACCTTATAAGTACCGGTATCTTTTGCCTGTAAAGTAGCGGTAGTAAGCCCGGTATTCCACAACACAGTAGCGCCTGCAGGTACATTATCTGCGGTCAGCTCCAGCGATACGGCTTCACCGGCGCACAGCACCACATCCTTACCCAGGTCCTGCTGCAGGTTCACAAAAGTAACCTGTTGCGAATCGCTGAGGCTGCAGCCGTTGCGGGATACGGTGACATAATATTGCCCGGAGATTTTGGCATCGAAGGTATTGGCGGTGCTGCCGTCCTGCCAGCGGTAACTGGCGCCGGGCACCATTGTTCTCAACCGGAATGCTGCTGCATTACACACTACGGTATCGCGTCCCAGACTGAAATCAAAATCGGCTTTCTTTACCTGGAAGGTATCGATATGATAGGTACAGGGATTATAGGTATAATACCTGGCCACATAAAGCCCGCCGCTGTAAACCATATTGGCATGTGTGCCGCTCTCCTCTTGCCAGGTATAACCGTAACCTGTAGTATCTATTGCCAATAGCCGGGCGCTGTCTTTAAAACAGATGCTTTGCCTGCTATGCGCGGTATCGGTGATCAGCACGGTTCCTATCTCGTTGGGGAAATAGCCGCCATAGAGGAAAGGGCCGGGGTTTATATTCAATACCGGCGTCGTGGATACATTACATCCGCTGCCCGCTACGTTAGGCGCGCTGATCACGCCCAGGCTACCGGTATTGGGGAAATAAGTGGGATATGGTGTCCCGTTACCCATGGTTTTATTGTAATGAAAATAGATCTTCCCATCGGGACCCAATTTGAGGTTGGTGCTGCCTGTTTGTACCATCCCGTCAACGATAGTGCCATTCATAATCTGTCCTACAAGCATGCCGGTATAGGGAAAGGTACTCAGATCGTATTGGGCAATATAACCGCCGCTGATATACAGCTTCGTATTGTCGGGCGAAAAGGCGGCATGCTCCCACATACCTCCAGGGTTATAGGGATACCCGATGGGAAGGCTGGCTGCGGGGAAGGGAGGCGACAGTGTATTGGACACAATACCTGTAGCCGGGTCGAAGTCACCGATCTCGGCCCCGATGAAGCCGGGCGTGGTGGCGTGCATCCCGCTCAGGGCTATCTTATGCCTGTCGGGCGAACAGGTCAAGGTACCGATTACAGTGGTATTGTTTTCCGAATTAGCCGCCGGGATCACATTCGTTGTAGGAGAGATCACCGGGGCGGCAATGCCGCTGGCCGAGATGTCGTAGGCTTTATAAGCACCGCCTATGCCTTCATGGGTCAGCAGCCAGATGTTGCAGTTATCGCCAGGTATCAGGGTCAGCTTCTGCACATTACTGTCGACATAATTGCCACTCGTGATCACAGCGCCCAGCCCGTTGTTCCCGCTCATATCCACGATGCTGTAGTATAGCTTGGCCGGGTAACAATAGGAGCTGGCGCTCAAGGGATCAATAGGCTGCCGCCGTTCGGAGAACACATAGTATTGCGTGCTGCTGCCGGGCTTCATGCTGATAGCGGTAGCATCGGCCGTGCCGCCGTTACCGGGATCGGTATTGTTGAACGGCCCCGTGGCATTGGTAAGGTTGGTGCCGCCCGGCATCAGGTCGTTGTTCCGGTCCCATACATAATTGCCATCCGTATAAAACAATAAGGCACCCTGGTTATTACAGATAGCGGCTACATTGCCCCTGCCATTGACCGCCGTGCTGATATACTGCGGTGTACCGTTGTTGAAATCCAGGCCGCCGTGTATCTGGAAGGCCCATACCTTATCGTACTGCGCCTTTGCTTCCCTGCCGGCCAGCAACGATACTGCCAGCATAACAAATCCAAAAATCTTTTTCATAGGTATGTGTTGAATATGCTTTAGGGAAGAATGTTGATACGGCTGATGAAGGTGTTCTTGTTGGTCTGCACTTTAAGCAGGTAGCCCCCCGGCGCCATGGCATGCAGGTCAATCACTTCTTTACTGCTTCCTGCTGCGAACCGCGGTGTTAAGCGGATACTCCTTCCTGTCATATCCATAAGTTCGGCCTGTTGCAACAGCAGACCATTCCTGCTTTCCAACCAGATACGGTCCCTGGCGGGATTGGGGTATATGCTCAGCCCCGAATAGCGTACCGTGCCCCGGATGCCGGTAACGGGATCGTAAGCGTAGCACATCGTGGTATCGATACAATTGTTGAGCGTGATTACCGCGGCATAATAGCCTTCTGCCTGGGGTTTAAACTCCGTACCGGTGGCACCGGGTACGGGCAGTAATGTGCTGCAATCGATCCATTGATAGGTGGCTCCTGTTATAGTCTGGGCCACTAATTTGTCCTGGTTGATCGCCAGTACCTTGCTGATTGTTATCGCCGAGAGCTGGGTACGGATCACGCTGTCGCAACCTGTATTGCTGCTAAGGATGCTGTAATAGGTGCCGTCAGTCTGCGCTATTTGCCCATCGGGCAAGGTATAACTATGCCCTGCACAAAAAGAAGTAGTGACCGTAACGGTATCAGCGCTACAGCTATGGAGCTTTACGATCCAGTAATCAAAATTGCCACGGCAGGCGTCTGTCTTGGTCCCGGAAACAGGTGCATCGGAAAAGCCACCGGTGATATAATCGCCATCAGTTGTTGGCGCAAGCATGACCGCCATCTCCGGGTGCTCCAGGTTGTTGCCCGTGCCGCCCAACGTCTTTTGCCAGAGGATCTCGCCGGTACCACTCAGCTTCAGCAACCAGTAATCGCTGGCGCCGCCGTAGCCCGGTGTGGTCTTTTCTCCCGAAATACCGGAAGAAGAAGCCCCGCTGACGAGGTAATCGCCATCGGGCGTACGCCTTATGGAACTCAGCAAGTCCGATCCGTTGCCGCCTATTGTTTTTTGCCATACGATATTGCCCGATACATCCAGTTTCAATATCCAGTAATCATAATCGCCGCGGCAGGTATCTGTTTTGTCGCCGGAGATACCGGATTGAGAATAGCCCCCTACTATATAGCTGCCGTCGGGGTTTACATCGATGGCATGCAGCATGTCTTCGCCCGAGCCGCCTATCGTTTGCTGCCACTGGATAGCACCTGTTGCATCCAGCTTGAGGATCCAGTAATCGCCTTTGCCCCGGATGGCGCCCGTTTTATCACCTCCCGACACGGTAATGCCAAAGAGGGTAAGGTACATTGAGCCTGCCATGCCACCTGCTATATAGCCACCATCGGGTGTTTGCCGTACACAGGTGATCCGGTCGGCATCTTCGCTGCCATAAGTCTTTTGCCATTGTATATTGCCCAAAGCATCGAGCTTCAATATCCAATAATCGGCCATAAGGGGGTACAGGAACGAGAACATGGGGTTACCTTCTGTCCTGTTTATCTCCGTTTTATCTCCGGAAATGCCGGAGGTAGAGGACACACTGGCAATATAACCGCCATCGGCCGTTGGTTCTATGTAAGTGTGGTGAAGATAGCTATAGCTGTAAGAACTGTCAAAGCCACTTTCGGCGTATAAGCCGCCGTAGCTCTTTTGCCAGAGTATATTGCCCTGGGCATCCAGCTTCAGGAGCCACAGGTCGCTGCCGTACATGGCCGATAAGGCCGGGTCATCTCTTAAGGTATCGGTTTTGTCGCCATCGTTACCCGAGAAGGAAGTGCCGGAAACAATATAGCTGCCGTCGGCGCAAGGCTTTATGCTACCCAGCATATCGTTCTGGCTACCGCCTATCGTCTTTTGCCATTCCGTAGTGCCCGTACTGTCGAGCTTCAGGATCCAGTAATCGCTGCCGCCTTTACTGTTGGCCGTTTTTTCTCCCGAAATATTGGAATAGGAATAGCCGCCGAGTATATAGCCATGATCGGCCGTTGGCTCCATGGCAAAGAGTTGATCGCTCGCCGCCCCCCCTATGGTCTTTTGCCATTTGACCGCCGGAATGATCTCCTGCGCATGGTCAGCAAATGAGCTGAGCAGCAACAGGCCTGCCAGGATAAGAAAATAGTTTTTCTTCATGAGAAATTAAATTAAGAGCATAAAAAAACCGGCCATCGTTGTTACAAATATAATTGTCACGAAATGTAAACCAGGAAGGGTATTCCCGCATTTATAGTAAAATGAGGGAAAACCCTCATACCGGTGTTCCGTCAAAAAAAACTTATTTTGTAGCCTTAAGACCTATATCTTTTATGCTGCGCCACAAAAGACAAATAGGGCAGCAACGCATTGTTTTACTTGTTGGCCTCATAAGCTTCCTGTCGGGTATCCCTTCCCTGCGGGCGCAGATGTCTTTGGTAAACCGGCTGGAAGGAAAAGCCCTGGTCTATGAAAAAAAGGCCGTCGAGGTAGGTGATATGCTGGAAAAGGCAGTAGCTATGAAATACCGGCAGCCCGACAGTGCTTTCCAGATGTTCTATGCGATCTATAAGGACAGCGAGCTGATGGATTTCAAAGACGGTATGGCCACGGCCTTATTGTGGATGGGCAGCGTTCACCTGGAAAATAAAGGAGAGCCGCTAAAGGCATTGGCTTACTTCCGTAAAGCCTATCCTTATTGTCGGGATGCGGTTAATGTAAGGGAATTGCTGCTCACCTTATGGAACAATGATATGGCCGCCGCCTTTTCGATACAGGGCGCTTACGACAGCGCTATGGTCTATTATTACCAGGCCCTTCATATGACCCTGGCCAGTAAGGCTCCCGACCAGGAAAAGCTGGCGATCCTATACAATAATATCGGCACTGCTTATTATTGCCTGAAACAACCTGAGAAGGCTATTCCCTATTTACAGAAGGCCGAAGCCATTGCTGTTAAAGGGCACTTCGCCCCGGAACTGACCGGCGCCTATCTTTCCTTTGCCTGCATTTATATCGAAAAAGACCAGATAGATACTGCGTTGCAATACCTGAAAAAAATAGAAGCACTGAGCGCCAGCCTCCCTGTGGATAAGAGGGAACAACGGGAGTACCTGTATGGTGTGATCTATATCAAGCAAAACCAACCTGAGAAAGCCACCACACATTTCCGGGAAGCGCTGGCGCTCAACCGCGATAACAGTGCGAGGAACATAACAGGCAACCTTTGCGGCCTGGGTGCTGCTTATATTAATACCGGCCAGTATACCACAGCGGCTTATTACCTGGAAGCAGCTTTATCCGCGTCGGTACGCTCCGGCATCGGCGGAACCAACCTGATCAATATATACCAGAACCTGGCAGAGGTCTATGATTCCCTGCGGGATTATAAAAAAGCCTACCGGTACAAATCCATGCTGGCTTCTTTACAGGACAGCCTCAACAAAATGGAGCACGCCAGGAGCCTGAGCAGGATGGAAACCCAATACCTGGGCGCACAAAAAGACAAACAGATAACGGCAAAACAATTGCAATTGCTCCGGGCCCAGGAAGGTTTGAGAAAGAAGAATATCTGGATCGGCGGTATCGTAGCCGGAGCCTTGATCCTGCTCATCCTGGTTATCGTACTGTACCAGAAGCAAAGGCTGCACCTGCACAAGGCCAAAACCATAAAGCAGCAGCAACAGGTGCGGCAACTAAAGGCGGTGATCGAAGGCGAAGAGAAAGAAAGAAGCCGCATAGGCCGGCAATTGCACGACGACATCATGGTACAGCTCTCTATCGTGAAAATGAGCATGGAAGCATTGCCCCTGCAATACCCGGGCATCAGGCAGGAAGAGAGTTACAGCAATATCGTACAGCAGCTCAGCTACACGGCACAGAAGCTAAGACAGACGGCGCATAACCTGATGCCCGACACTTTGCTGGAAGACGGCCTGGTACCGGCGATCCGTTATTTCTGCAAAAATGTGGCCCAGATGACGGCCATCCGGATCAACTTCCAGCATTACGGCGATATTCCCCGTTTGCCTTCCGATACGGAAACCAGCATTTACCGTATGGTGCAGGAGCTGGTACAAAACGTGATCAAGCATGCTGCCGCTACGAATACGCTGGTACAGTTGAACTACCGGAAAAAGATATTAAGCATTACGGTAGAGGACGATGGCAGGGGCATGGCCTCAGGGGCAACGGTTGCCACGAACAAAATGGGCTTAAAGAGTGTAAGGAACCGCCTCAGGGCATTGAACGGCAGCATCGATATCCACCAATGTACCCCGCACGGCACTTCCGTAAATATAGAACTGAGCATTTGACCTAACCGGCGCAAAGAAGAGACTTATGAACAACATTTATATCACGATAACAGACGATCATCCTTTGGTCATCAGCGGGCTGACAACCCTGCTGCATGCTTACCCGCATATTGTGGTGCAAGGCACGCACCTTACGGCGGCCTCGCTCATGGAGGGGCTTGCCTTTCATCAGCCTGACGTATTGCTGCTGGATATCCTGCTGCCCGACCAGACAGGCAAAGAGCTGGTACCTCAGATCCTGAAGGCTTTTCCCGCTATGAAGATATTGATCCTTACCAGCCTGGATGCCCCGGCTATGGTGACCACAATGCTGCGCAGGGGTTGTAAAGGGTATTTGCTCAAAGGTGCCGGGCCTCATACGCTGGCCGAGGCTATCGAAACAGTCCATCGCGGACAGGAATATATCGAGCCGGCCCTAAAAGAACAGTTGTTGCAAAATGTGATCCACTATAAGCAACAGCCCCAGGAACATTTCGTATTGCCGGAGCTTACGCAAAGGGAAAAGGAAGTGCTGAGCCTTATTGCATCGGAATACACCACGAAGGAAATTGCGGAAAAGCTCTTCATCAGCTACCGCACTGCAGAGAACCACCGCTGCAACCTGATCCAGAAGCTGGATGTGAAAAACACGGTGGGCCTGCTCAAAGTAGCCATACAGCTTGGCCTGATCACTTAAACGGCTTACTACAGTTCCCGCACGCTGATCCCGGTCATTTTACGGTACAGGTCGATAGCATAGAGGTCGGTCATACCCGAAATATAATCCACTACCGATTGCAGGTCGTAGTATAACGATTGATTGCCTACCGAGAATTGCCGCGAGATCAATTGCAGCAGCTTCATCGATCTGGTACGCTTTGGTTCCAGCACCGCCGATATAAATTCCTGGAGCAAAGCCCCGATAATGTGATAGCCCGTGATCTCGATCTCTACTACGGGTTTGTAATTATAAATATTCTTATAGGAGTATTCGTTCACGGCATCGAGCAGCTCCTGGTAATTGCCCGGCAGCAGGTCCATGAGCGATTGTTCCAGGGTACCGGAGAGCAGCTCCGTTTCTTTCTCCATATAAAGGGCGGAGATGCGACGCACCATCAATCCTATCCATACCGCACGCAGGTATTGCACTTTCTGGTTAGGATCATTGATCGCATCCATACGGCTGCTTACCCGCTGGTAATCGTTGTAGCCGGCCTCTTCTTTGAAGAACGGCAGGAAAAGTTCTTTTATCTTTTCAAAAGAAGTAATACCGAGGCGATGCGCATCTTCCAGGTCAATTACCCGGTAACAGATATCGTCGGCCGCTTCGGTAAGGAACACGAAAGGATGCCGCGCATATACATGGTCGAAGCCTTCTTTTTTCGGAATGCCCAGGTCGGCCGACAGGGCTTCGTAGGTACTCAGTTCGGAGTCGAAGAAGCCGGATTTTTTACAACTGATCTTTCCCGATGCTTTATTAAAGCCTTCGGCCGAGGTGCAGGGATATTTTACGATAGAAGCCAGCGTGGTATGTGTCAGCTTATAGCCGCCTCTTCCTGCTTCGTTAAAGTTATGGGTCAATATCCGGAAGGCATTGCTGTTGCCTTCGAATTTCTGGAAATCGCGTAGCTGGTTATAGCTTAGCTCGTCCTGCAACAAACGGGCAGTGGCATCGTCCAGCTCGGTAAAATAAGAACGGATGGCATCTTCGCCCGAATGGCCGAAAGGCGGGTTGCCGATATCATGCGCCAGGCAAGCCGCAGAGATCACGGTACCCAATTCGTAACGATAGAAATCACGGAACTGCTCGTCGCCGGCATGCAGTTCGGCAATTTTCATACCGACCTCGCGGCCCAGTGAACGGCCTACGGAAGCTACTTCCAGGCTATGGGTAAGCCTGTTGTGCACAAATACCGGACCGGGTAAGGGAAACACCTGTGTTTTGTTCTGCAGGCGGCGGAAAGCCGAGGAGAATACGATACGGTCGTAATCCTGCAGGTAGGCCGTGCGTAAAGGATCGGGGTAAAGGACTTTATCGCCGGCATCACCGCTGCGTCTTGCGCTGTACAATTGTGCCCATTGCATGGTTTGTTGCATGTGGGCGAAGGTAAAGCAAAAATCGAAATTTGCTTAAGGGAAGCCCTACCCTGTAGCAGAAAAGGACAGCTAAGCGCTGTCCTTTATTATTCGAAAGATAAAACAGTTTAGTTTACGGTGATCTCTTGTTTGATGGGTTCGGCTCCCGGTTTCAGGGGCAGGCTGATCTTCAGCACACCATCTTCATACCTGGCGGCGATGTTTTCCGTATCTATGGTATCTTCTACTTGGAAGCTGCGTTCAAAACCGCCACGGCTGTATTCCTTCCTGATCCAGTCCAATGTGGACGTATCTTCGGCCGGGGTATAGCTTACGATGATCTCGCTGCCTTTTACCGCTACTTTGAAATTTTCCTTAGCCCTTCCCGGTGCAAATACCAGGAGCTCATAGGTACTTTCGGTTTTGTAAATGCTTACGGGTGCTTTTTTCATCGCGGCCATATAGGGATTAAAGCCGTGGTGGTGCGCCCTGAATTGTCGTTTGTCGAATGCAGGGCCGCAACCTGTTGCGCTTTCTGCCTGATGGAATTGTCTGTACATTATTGATCTTTGTTTTTATTGAATTGATTAAATGCGGCTTGCCGGTTGCGCCGGCGTTGCCTGTTGTTCTTTCTGCTGTTCCGAGCCGCATCTTCCATGATCCCGGAAGTGGTCGCAGCCATAGCGATGTCCTATAAACCGGTTCATCCCGGCGAAAGTGAGGATGGTGACTGCGAGAAACAGTATGATCCTTGGTCTCTTTTTCATCTTTTACTTGTTGATAAGGTTATTGTTTCGTTTCAGATGCCGGGTGCCGGCGACGGCCGCAGTGGCCGTTATAGTTTTGCCTGTATTGTGCCCACTCCTCTTCCGACATATTGCGTATCTGCTCTGCGAAAGCCGGGTGCATCCTGCCCCTGTAATGGTAACGGCGGCCCAGCAACCTGGCAACGGCACCGATGAGCAATACGAAGAGCAATACCCTGATCAGGATAAAGGGCACCAGGAACAAGGCCGCTCCGGCCAGGATCCCCGCCAATACTGTTTTTATGATCTGCTTTGTCATGATTGTTCTTTTTGGTTAATGAATATTATTGCTTGTCCTGTTAAGGAAGACGAACGGGCGCTTTTTTTACTTTAATCTTTTAGCGCTTGCCTGTATTATCGTTTCCCTATACTACAGAAGACGAACAGGCATTCTTTTTACTTTAAACCGCACAAAAAACCCGGAACATGTTGTGTCCCGGGTTCTTTACCTATGTTGAGGTTGTTATTTTTTCTGGCAACGTTCTCTCCATTGCGCCCTGAATTGTTCGCGCTCCTCTTCGGTCATGCGGCTCATTTTTTCCCGCCAGGGCGGACCAGGTCTTCTTCCTTCATGTTGCCGGAAGCCCGGTCTTCCTTTAAAGCCGCCGAACAGGATACGGCACAAAACAAGTAAGCCTACGGCTCGGCCATAGTTAAGCCGCTGTACCGATGGGAAGATCTCGGTGATAACGGCATTCCACAACAGCATCACGGCCAAACCACCTATGGCTATCAAAGCCAGGATCACCAGGGGAAACAGGTACCATCGTTTCCCTCTTCTTTTGTTTCCGAATCTGCTTTCCATGTTCATCATCATTTAATATTGAATAAAGTCATTGTAGAGATCATTAAGCCGGTTGCGCAAATGCTTTACGGCATAGCCTTTACGGGAAATGATCGTTTTTATGCTTTCCCCGCTTTGGTCTGCGATTTCCTGCAGGGTCTTTCCTTCCAGCTCGTTTTGTATAAAAACGGAGCGTTGCTTCTCCGGCAGCTCTTCCAGCGCGTTCATGAGCTCTTCCCAAAACAGCTTTTTGAAAAATTCATCTTCCGGTGTTTCCGGGTTCGAGAGTAATATTTCCTTGAAATTGACTTCACCGTCTTCGCTTTCAAAAGCATAATCCTCGATATAGTCCGGTTTCTTTTTCCGGAAAGTATCGGTGATCTTGTTTTTCGCTACGCGGTACAGCCAGCCGCTGATGCTCTCTATCGCTTCCACTTCTTCCACATTGCTGAACTGGTACCATACATCCTGGATAATATCTTCGGCATCTTCGTCGGTAGCCACTTTGCCCCGGATGAATCCCAGCAATTGCTTGCCGTATTGATTCATTGCCTGAACAATATTTTTCCGTTTTTCCGCCATTAAAGATTCCGGTTCGCGTTGCATGTATGTTACTCCAGACGAACAGACACTCAATTTTACTTTAATTTTTCCGTATTTGGAATAGTTATAGGGGTATCAATTATTTTGGGGCTACTGCTGCTGTTCCTGTTGTCCATGGATCAGGGTATAGACTGCCATATCGGAAAATGCGCCGCCAAAATAGATATAGTCTTTAAAATGAGCTTCTTTGACAAAACCCAGGTGCTCCAGGAGGTATATCGCACCTTTGTTGCCCGGCGAGAGCCTGGCTTCGATCGTATGCAGGTTCATTTCTTCCAGGCCAAATTGAACAATAGCTGTTACTGCTTCCAGGGCCAGGTGTTTTCCCCAGTTGTTCACCGAAAGCTCGCCGCCGATCTCTGCCCTCAGGTTAGGGTAATCGATCCGGTTAAAGCCGCAGGTACCGATAATGGTATCGCTGCCGGTCAATATGCCCGCCCAGCCTATGCCCTGGCCCTGCTCATAAGCTTTCCGCGTTTTTTCCGCAAGCGATACGGCATCGTTGGTATCGGTCATATCGTTGCGGGCAATAAAACGGTTTACCCTGCCGCTGGCACGCATGCGGAAGAGCTCCGGGGCATCGGACACCGCGATGCTCCTTAAGGTGAGCCTCCTTGTCTTAAGCACGGGGAAGCGGTCGAATACTGCTTTATTGATTTCCATAGACAAGCCTTATCCGGGTTAAGCAATAATGGTCTTCACGGGCAATGACCAACGAACGCCATGGCACAAAAAAAGCCACCCGCAGGCAGCTTAATCTTTATTTCTTATCCAGGTACAGGTTAAAGGTATCTCCCCGCAGCCCGATACGCATCGCTTCCAGCGGGATGATCTCATTGGGCGCTATATTGCCCAGATTCACATTGCAGCCCAGCAGTTCCAGGAAATACAGCTGCTGCGCTTTCTGGGGCGCTTCCCAGATAATCTTTTCGGCAGGGATTTTGGTCAGTATTTCCTGTACCAGGCCTTCCCTTACTTCGCCGGTGCCCCGGTAGATCCCGATATTACCTGCTTCGCGGGCTTCGGCGATCACGTAGGAAGAACCTGCGTTCAGCTCTGCCGACATTTGCTCGATCCACTTGTAAGGCGGCATTACATGCGAAGCATCCTTGGAACCTACTTCCGACAATACAGTAAAACCTTCTTTGACCAGGCGCTCGATGTACCCGCATTTCTCTTCATGGGGAATAGATACCGAACCATCGGAAACTTCCACCAGGGTAACGCCGTATTCCTTCATCGAAGTGATGTAATCGTCCAGCTGGTTGCGCACCAGGAAGGCTTCGAATAAGGTACCCCCGAAATATACAGGGATATTGTGCTCTTTATAGATACTCAGCTTCTCTTTCAGATTATTGGTAACATAAGCCGTGCCAAAACCCAGTTTCACGATATCCACGTAAGGATCGGCTACAGAAAGGAAATTATTGACATCGGCGATGCCCATTCCTTTATCCATAACCATAGTGAGCCCATGGGAACGGGGCGATTGCGTACGTTCCGGAATCTGTTGCAAAGGAAAATTCATAGATTGTTTTGATTGTTGATATGACCAGAAGCTGGCTGATAGTAAAAACAGTATTGCGGGCAAAAATACGGGATAATCATTTTATTACGTCCCGTTAGCGTAATTTCGCAACCATGATTAACAGAAAACAGACCCCAGTGGTACTGGACGCCGTCAACTTCGCTTATAACCTCCAACCGGTTCACCAGGAAGTACTTCCGAACGATATCCCGCTTTACTGGCTGAATGCCGGCACCCAGGATGTGGTGCAGGTAGATTGGGTATTTAATGCCGGTTTGTGGCAGGAGCCGCAGACAGCCGTAGCCCAGGCGGTAGCCGGCTTGCTCAAAAACGGCACTGCGACCAAAACGGCACTGGAGATCAACGAGGCCATCGAGTTTTACGGCGCTTCGCTCAAGGTTTCGGCCAATAACGATTATACCATTGTTACCCTGCATACGCTTACCCGTCACCTGGCCGCTTTGTTGCCCGTAATCAGGGAGATACTGACGGAGGCCGCTTTCAGCAGCGATGAGCTACAGACTTATATCCAGAACGCACAGCAGCGCCTGGGCGTAAGCCTGCGCCAATGCGATTTCGTGGCCAACAGGCATATCGACGCTTATCTTTTCGGCAGGCAGCATCCGTACGGACGGTTTACGGAAGTGCCCGACCTCCAGGCCCTGGACAATGCTATTCTAAAGGATTTTCATCGGAAGTATTACCAATCGGGCAATTGCCGCATTTTTATGGCAGGCAAGATGGATAAAACCCAGGTGGCAATGGTCGCGGAACACTTTGGAAAGGAGCATTGGGGCGATGCCGGTATGCCGGACCCCAAAACGCACAGGACAACGCCTGCCGCGGAACGCAAATACCGTATCAGCAACGATGAGAATGGTGTGCAAGGCGCCGTGCGTATTGTACGCAGCTTCCCCACCCGCAAACATCCCGATTTTGCACCTATGCAAATACTGAATACTTTATTCGGCGGCTATTTCGGCTCGAGGCTTATGGCCAATATCCGGGAAGAGAAAGGTTTTACTTATGGCATTTATTCCCAGATCTATAATTATAAACACGACGGCGCCTTGCTGATCGCTACGGAAGCAGGCAGGGATGTGTGCGAAGAAACGATCACTGAAGTGTACAAGGAAATGGACCTGCTGTGCCAGGAAAGGGTGTCGGACGAAGAACTGCTGCTGGTAAAAAATTACCTGCTGGGCAATATCCTCGGCGACCTGGACGGCCCCTTCTCCATTATGCAACGCTGGAAGAATATTATCCTTAACGAATTGCCTGCCGGGCATTTTGACCAGAATATCGAATTGTATAAAGCCATTAGCCCGGCCAAGCTGCAGGAACTGGCCCAATCTTACCTGAATAAGGAGGATTATTATGAATTGGTGGTGGTGTAAACTCATTTACCATGAAAAAACTACCTTTACAGCCCCAAATTAATACAGCAATATGCAGTTTCTAGATTTCGAAAAACCATTGGAAGATCTGAACAACCAGTTGGATAAGATCAAAGCCATTGCAGAAAAGAACCATGTGGATATGTCGGCTTCGGTAAAAGAGCTCGAAAGCTCGCTGGAACAAACCCGCAAACACATATACGAAAATCTTACACCCTGGCAACGGGTACAGTTGAGCCGTCACCCCGAAAGGCCATATACTAATTATTATATCAGTCGTATCTGCAACAAGTTTACCGAGCTGTTCGGCGACCGTAATGTAGCCGATGATAAGGCGATTGTAGGCGGTTTTGCCGAAATAGACGGCGAGCCGGTAATGCTGATCGGGCACCAGAAAGGTACCAATACCAAAATGCGCCAGTTGCGCAATTTCGGTATGGCCAACCCCGAAGGCTACCGTAAAGCGCTGCGCCTGATGAAGCTGGCAGAAAAATTTAACCGTCCTATCGTTACCCTGATCGATACGCCGGGCGCCTTTCCCGGCCTGGAAGCCGAAGAGCGCGGACAAGGCGAGGCTATTGCCCGTAACCTGTTTGAAATGGTCAATCTTAAGGTACCGGTGATCTGCATCATCATTGGCGAAGGCGCCAGCGGCGGTGCATTAGGCATTGGCATTGGCGACCGGGTAGTGATGCTCGAAAATACCTGGTACACGGTGATCTCTCCCGAAAACTGCTCTACGATCCTGTGGCGTAGCTGGGATTTTAAAGTGCAGGCGGCAGAGCAATTGCACCTTACTTCCAGGGATATGTCGGGCTTTGGCCTGGTAGACGGCGTATTACCCGAGCCTATAGGCGGCGCCCACAGCCAGCCGGAAGCCATGGCCGCTACGCTGAAAGAGTATGTATTGAAAACTATTGCCGAGCTGAAAAAGATCAGTCCCGATAAACGGATCGAACAAAGGATCGAGAAGTTTTCCGGTATGGGCTTTTACGAAGAAGTATAATCATTCAAATTTATATCCGATAACCGATGTTTGAAGGTACTGGCGTTGCGTTGGTCACGCCGTTTACAAAAGACAATGCCGTTGATTATGCCGCTTTGGGCCGTATTATAGATACGGTAACTGCCGGTGGCGTCGATTTTCTCGTATCCCTGGGCACAACCGGCGAAACGCCTACATTGACCAAGGCAGAAAAGAAGCAGGTACTGGAATTTACCCTGGACCATAATGCCGGCAAATTGCCTGTAGTTGTGGGTATAGGCGATTACAGCACCCAAAGCATGCTGGACACGCTTGCCGAATATCCGATGGACCGGGTAGACGGTATCCTGAGCGTGGCGCCTTATTACAACAAACCATCGCAGGAAGGTATTTACCAACATTTCAAAGCGCTGGCGCTGGCTACGGATAAGCCGGTTATCCTGTACAATGTTCCGGGAAGAACGGTAACCAATATCCTCCCCGATACTGTAGTACGCCTGGCTACGGATTGTAAGAATATCGTAGCGATCAAAGAAGCCAGCGGCAATATTCCGCAGTGCATGGAACTGGTAGCTAAAGCCCCTGAAGGTTTCGCGGTATTGAGCGGCGACGATAACCTGATCCTAGCCCAGGCCGCTATCGGCATGAAAGGCGTTATCTCAGTAGCTGCCAACTGTTATGCCCAGGATTTCTGCGCCATGGTAAAACATGCCCTGAACAATGAAATGAACGAAGCGCGTAAAGGCCATTACGCTTTATTGAACCGCATCAACCTGTTGTTTGCCGAAGGCAATCCTACAGGGGTCAAATATGCTTTGCACCTGCAGGGCCTTTGCGAAAACGTATTGCGCCTGCCCCTGGTTGTTGCCAGCGAAAGCTTGCAGCAGCAAATGAAGAACGCTTAATTTTTTTTACCATAAATAATGGGGCTGACCAAAAAGTATTGGTCAGCCCCATTATTTATGTGGAAATCGGATGAAGACCTACAGTCGTTTAGCGATGCTCAAAGCCTTCATTTTACTTTTTAGTCGGCTCCGGCGCGGATTATTTTCCGCCATCATTGCTGCTTCCCGCCATTGTTGGTGTTTTGCACCAACGATAAAAACGGCTTTTGCTGTTGGTGCAAAACACCAACAACAGCGGCGCAGAATCTCTTATGGCACATGCGAGGGCACCTGCGCCAGCCAGGGACCGCGGACGGGAGCACTTTGCAGATCGTAATCTTAAATCGCGTTATCCTGAGGTCTCCGAAGGAACCGAAGCATCCTGATCGCTAACGAATACAAGGAATACCCAGGATGCTTCTCTTCTCATGCTGCGCAAGCTACGTTCAGCATGACCAGCAGGCGTGTTTGTTGCTCCTATAGGATTAGTAGTCCGTTTCCCTTTTACTACAAATAAAAAGCGCCTCCTCAATTGATTTGAGGAGGCGCTTTTGTAATCCTATAATGCTTACCGGATCAGCGTTACATCGCCTTTGAAGGTTTTTTCCACATCGGTAGTACACTTGGTATATATCCTGTAGAAATAGGTACCCATATCTACGGGCTTGCCGTTAAAGGTACCGTCCCAGCGGTCGCTGATGCTTACGGAAGTAAACATGAGCTGTCCGTAACGGTTAAAGATCATCATCTTGAATTCTTTCGGATTGCCCATGGTTTCGGGGCCGTACTTATCGTTAAGGCCATCGCCGTTGGGGCTAAAAGCATTCGGGATCATCATTTCGCAGCAGGCTTTTGTTTCTATAGTCACTGCCGCTTCGCTGGCGCAGCCGTGATCGTCTTTGGCCAGTACTTTAATGATGTTTTCTTTGGCAGCAAGCACAAAACGGCCTGTTGCCTCGTGTCCTACATCCAGGCCATTCAGCTTCCAGCGATAATCGGTTGCCCCATTACCGGTTACCGTTATGGTATCGTCGACGCAAGGCACGTCCTGCAGATCGTGCGTAATGCTTACCTGCGATACGGGCCATACTTTTAATTGCAGGTTCAATATCGAGTCGCAACCTAAAGGCGTAGTGTATTTATGGCTGTACCATCCCGACTGGTTGTAGGTTTGCGCACCCCAGGTATAAGCTTCATTGGCGCATATCTCTGCTTTCAGGGTATCGGCATAGGCCTTCAGCACTTTTACATAAGTAGTACGGTACACGCTGTCGCAGCCCAAAGCATTGTACAGCGTATCGTGCACGGTTGTGCTTACGGTATAAGTGTTTCCTTTAAAATAAACGATGCCGCAACCGATACTATCTTTTGGCAAAGGTGTAACCGGCGCCGGCGAAACATGCAGGGCCAGGGTGATCACGCTATCGCAGCCCAATACCGAGCTGAAGGTGTGGGTATAGTTACCACTGCTGCTGTAGCCCTGGCCGTTCCAGGCGAACGGCGTTTGCGCAGCACAGATATTGGTATCGATCGTTGCAGCATAGACCGGCTTTATGGTAAGGTTAAGCGTGGTGACACTATCGCAGTTGTTGGATGCCGTAGTGGTATAGGTCGCAGCCGCCGCGCCACCGGTGGTTATGGTAATACCGTTCCAGGTATAAGGCAATTGACTGGCGCAGATGCTGATGTTTTGTGTAGCGCTTAACGCCGGAACTACGGTAAGGTTAAGCGTAGTGGTGCTGTCACAGCCGGTTACCAAAGACGGTGTGGTGTACACTGCCGCTGCAGTACCGCCGGCGCTTAGCGTAACACCGTTCCAGGTATAGGGCAACTGTCCCGAACAGATCGTAACGTTCTTGGTGGCCGTCAGTACCGGGTTTACCGTAAGGTTCAGCGTAGTGGTACTATCGCAATTGGTGACCAGGGAGGACATGGTATAGGTAGCCACAGCGGTACCACCTGCAGCAACGGAAATATTGTTCCAGGTATAAGGCAACTGGCTGGCGCAAATGGTAATGCTCTTAACAGCAGTCAATACCGGGTTTACCGTAAGGTTAAGCGTGGTGGTACTATCGCAGCCGGTAAGCAGGGATGGCGTGGTATAGGTGGCCACAGCCGTTCCGCCCACGGTAACGACTATACCATTCCAGGTGTAGGGCAACTGGCTGTTGCAGATACTGATATTCTTCGTTGCCTGGATCAGTGGGTTCATGGTAAGATTTAAAGTAGTCGCGCTGTCGCAGCCCGTAACCAGGGAAGTGGTGGTATAGCTGGCTGCCGCAGGGCCACCGGCAGCAACGGTAATCCCGTTCCAGGTATAAGGTAGCTGGCTGGCACAAATGGTAATATTCTTTGTTGCCGTCAGTACCGGGTTTACGGTAAGGTTTAAAGTGGTAGTACTATCACAGGCCGTAACCAGCGATGGGGTAGTAAATACTGCTGCTGCCGCACCACCTGCGGTAACGGTGATACCGTTCCAGGCATAAGGCAACTGACCGGCACAAATGGTAATGTTCTTTGTTGCTGTCAGTACCGGATTTACGGTAAGGTTCAACGTAGTGGTGCTATCGCAGCCGGTCGCCAATGAAGGCGTGGTAAATACTGCTGCTGTCGCACCTCCCGTGGTTACTGTAATACCATTCCAGGTATAGGGCAATTGGCTGGCACAGATGGTAACATTCTTTATCGCCGTCAACAACGGATTTACGGTAAGGTTCAGCGTGGTGGTACTGTCGCAACCGGTTACCAATGAAGGTGTGGTGAACACTGCTGCTGCCGTACCTCCTGTTGTTACCGCGATACCATTCCAGGTATAAGGGAATTGACTGGCACAGATGGTAACGTTCTTTATGGCCGTCAACAAGGGGTTCACCGTAAGGTTTAAAGTGGTGGTACTATCGCAACCGGTTACCAACGAAGGGCTGGTATAAGTAGCAACCGCCGTTCCGCCCGCCGTTACCGTTTGCCCATTCCAGGTATAGGGTAATTGGTTGGCACAAATGGTAATGTTTTTGACCGCCGTGATCAATGGGTGCACGGTAAGGTTTAAGGTAGTGGTACTATCGCAGCCGCTAACCAGGGAGGGGCTTACAAAACTAGCTACGGCCGTACCGCCGGCAGTGATGGTCTGGCCATTCCAGGTATAAGGCATCTGGTTGGCGCAAAGGACCACATTGACAGCTGCTGTCGGTAAAGGATTTACCGTAAGGTGTAAGGTGGTCATGCTATCGCAACCACTTTGCGCCGAGCCGGTGGTATATACCGCAGCCGCGGTGCCTCCTGCGGTTACACTAATACCATTCCAGGTATAAGGTAGTTGGCTGGCGCAGATCGTGGTATTCACGGTTGCCGTCAATACAGGATTTACGGTAAGATTCAAAGTAGTGGTACTGTCGCAACCGGTAGCTAAAGAGGGCGTGGTATAAGTGGCCACTGCTGTACCGCCTGCCGTAATGCTTTGACCGTTCCAGGTATAAGGAAGCTGCGATGTACATATGGTGGTATTTACCGTTGCGGTCAATACAGGATTTACGGTAAGGTTCAGGGTAGTGGTACTATCGCAACCCGTTACCAGCGAGGGTGTGATAAACACAGCAGCAGCATTACCGCCGCTGGTCAGGGTAAAGCCGTTCCAGGTATAAGGCAGTTGGCCGGCACATATGGTAACGTTCTTTATCTGGTACAAAAGCGGGTTAACGGTAAGGTTGAGGGTGGTGGTGCTGTCGCAGCCGGTAAGCAGCGAAGGGGTGGTATGGGTAGCCACAGCCGTACCGCCTGTTGTTATCGTTTGGCCGTTCCAGGCATAAGGCATCTGGTTGGCACATATCGTAATGTTCTGCTGGGTATTGATCAGCGGGTGAACGGTGAGGTTCAATGTAGCGGTACTGTCGCAGCCGGTGGCCAGGGATGCGGTGGTATAAGTGGCTACAGCCGTACCGCCGGCAGTGATGGTCTGGCCGTTCCAGGTATAAGGCATCTGGTTGGCGCAAAGCGCTACGTTCACCGTTGTTGCGGGTAAGGGATGTACCATAAGATTTAAGGTGGTGATGCTGTCGCAACCGCTTATTATCGATGGGGTGTTGTACACGGCTGCGGCCATACCGCCGGCAGTTACACTGATCCCGTTCCACAGGTAGGGCAACTGGCTGGCGCAAATAGTGGCGCTCACCGTGGCTGTAAGGGTATTCACCACATTCAGGTTAAGGGTAGTAACGCTATCGCAATTGTTGGAAGCGGTGCTGGTAAAGGTAGCCACGCCATTTCCCCCGGCGGTAATACTGATGCCGTTCCAGGTATAAGGCAACTGGCCTGCGCATATCGTTTGATTTACGGTATGGGTAATTACGGGGTTTACGGTAAGGTTGAGCACCGTAGTACTATCGCAGCCGGTAACCAGGGATGGTGTGGAATAAGTAGCAATATAGTTGCCACCGCCGAAGATCGCCTGGTTGTGCCAGGTAAAAGGTATCTGGTTGGTACAGATGGTAATGTTGTCCATTACGATGATAGGCGGGTTTACTATAACCGTAACAGTAACGGGTACACCGGTACAGCCGCCGTTCTGGGGCGTAATGGTATAGGTAGCCATTCCCTGTGTTCCGCCTACAGTAGTCAGCACCTGCTCGATACTGTTGCCATTGCCTGCACTGGCGCCCATAACCCCGTTCTGCACTACGGTCCAGGAGTAAGAGGTTCCGGCAACAGGTGACGTTAGGCTGATGCCTGTCATTTCACCACTGCACAAGGTATCCAGCGTGGGCGTTGCAGTTACTGCTGCAAAGTTTACCGTAATGGGTAAAGAGTCTATGGCCGTATTGTTACAGGCATCGGTAATGATCGCATAAATGGTATTGTTCACGATATTGGGGAAAACAATGCTGGTAGAGGCACCCGTACCCAAAGATGGCGTTCCCGAGGGATTAAAGCTCCAGCTATAGTTATAAGGCGGTACCCCAAAATTGGCCCAGGTGCTTACATAGATGGAATCGCCTACACAAATGTTGTTGGTCGTATAGCTAATGGGTTCCGAAGGTTCGTTAAATTCTACGGTCTTTCCCTTAATGGTCATGATCCAGGGAGCGGCGGCGCCGATACAGGTATTGCTGCAACCGCTAAGCCCCTTACAGGAACGGAAAAACTGCATGTTGAACGTAAGGCTTTGTACGCTGCAGGATGGTGCCGGGATACAAGCCTGTAAATCGCTGGTAATAGGTACCAGGTTCATGATGGTAGGTCCCGGCGTTTGGGACTGGTTAGTAAAGAGCTGGCTCGAACAACTTCCGGCGCCGAATTTTACACCACCGTCGGCGCCGAAACAGGGAGCCGATGCCAGGTAAGTAAAAGAATACAAAATACCGGTTACCGTGGTGGCTGCGGGTATATTTACAGCAAGGCTATAATTGCAGGAGCTGTCGAAGCTGCAGGATGCGTTATACCGCGAACCGATTATGGATGCCGCGGTCAGTGTCGCCGATCCGGTTACGGTAGGGTCGATCACCAACTCATGCTGCCCTATATTATCATTGATCCAGGTATAAGGTACAAGCACATCCATATACTTATCGTTGATCGTATAAGCAGCGGTGAGGATGTTGTTCTTAGCCGCGCCTTTGGGATAGATAACGGCCTCGTTTACCTGCAGCACTTCGGTATTGCCCGAATACACGGCCAGCTTGCCCACACCCGTCTTCTGGTCTGCCTTATCGGCAAAGCCGATACGCGTAGGGCCATTACTCCGGTACTCATCCCTGAAGAGCAATTGATCGAATACACCGTATTCGTTTTTCTTCATGATAAAGCTGGTTTTTACCGCACCCCTGTACACGCGCAGTTCGGCGTCGATGCCCTTAAAGATATTGGTCACATACACGCCATCATCGCCGGCTGTATAATGACTCCAGTCCGCCTTGGCCAGTAAGGTTTCCCCGGCGGCCGTTTTTGCATAAAGGCTCCACTGGTTGAAATACACTTTGCCTTGCGGGGTCAGGATATAGCTGCTGCGGGTTGTAGCATCGATACCTACCGGCTCTATATAATAGTCCGACTGGTACTTACCGGGGCCAACTTGTTTCAGCTTATCCTCGATGGTGATCCACTGCCCGTTTTTGCGGTAATGCATATCGCCCATCGATTTCTGGATCAGGATCTCGCTGGTATCCGCATAATTCCGGAAAACCCGTTCATCGGCTTTTCTCCGGTCGAGGAGCTCCACACATTCTTTACAGGGCGCTTCCGCTGCCAGGGTCCCAAACTCGGGATGGTTGTAACTGGCTTTGCTGTTGAATTTTTTCCAGGCTTCTTTGCTGCTGGTTGCTTTTTGGGAAAAAGAGCTGAAATTGGCTTGATCTGCTGTCCTGATCTGGGAATTTGCCTGACCGTAGCTCGATACGCGACATAGGCATGCAAGGACTAGCAACAAAACTCTTGTTGTAGATTTGGTCATTTGGTTTGGTCAATTTGGATGGTTCAAGTATAAAATTATACTATTTAAGGAAACTTTATAATCCCCTTAAAAATTTTTTACACCACCCAACATACTAAAACCAAGCATTGTACAAAATACTATATATTTCTTATTGTAATAGCTTCCATTACCGACTTTGGGCCGCCGATAAAAACCTGAAACTTTATGATTAAATCTTGATGAATTATTCTTTGGAACACATTTTTTATAGATCGCCGAGCTGCGGACGCAGGATAATGTGCTCTACGGTGGCCTGGGACGAGAGATTATATGCACTCCAAAGCATATCAGCTATGTCTTCGGCTTTCATAATACGTTCCGGCGGCACGTCGCTGCCGCTCCAGCTATTGCTCCATACTGCGCCGGGGCTTATTGCCGTTACCTTAATACCATCGTTCCGGAGCTCGTAACGCAGGTTTTCGCTAAAGCCCAGGAGCGCATATTTGCTGATGCTGTAAGCGCCCCCGTTCGGATAAGCTTGCAGGGAAGCAACAGAACACATATTAAAAATATGACCGGAACGATACTGCTTCATGGAAGGTAGCAGGGCACGGGTAAGGTGATAAGCGCTATACACATTAACGGCCATAAGGTTTTCCAGTTGCTCGTCGGGTTCAGTGGCCAACTGACCGGGAAAATAAAGGCCGGCATTATTAACCAGGATATCGATCTGCTTAAAATTGTTGCGTATGTTACGGGCAAAATCCTTGACTTGTGCTTTATCCTTTACATCTACATTTTGCATGAATACCGTTCTTTCGGGGTATTGGCGCTCCCACTCGTCATGCAGATCGCGAAGATTGTTGGTAGAACGGGCACATACGGCTACGTCAAATCCTTCCATCAATAACTTTTCCGCAATGGCCCTTCCTATCCCTTTGGTAGCTCCGGTAATAACTGCTGTTGGCATATCTTATAATTTATGACGGGTTTTTCTCGCTGCAAAAGTAACTTTTACGCGTATTGCTTGTTGTTTGGCTTTTAACTAAATGTGTTTGGAATTGATTGAAAAGCGACTTGCTCCGGAAAAATAACTTTTCATTTTATTTGACCTTCTTTACTTATATTGCTTATTGATGCCTTCACCTGTAAAACATATCCTGCTGTTGCTTTTTGTATGTACGGGTACTTGTTTTACGCGGGTACAAGCACAGGAGAAAGCGCCTCCCCGGAAGCGGTCCGTGGTGGGCAGCATATTTTATGGTATCCGCACCAGTTTCGGAAAGGATACCACAGGCCGGAGAGAAAGCCCCACGGTATTGAATACGGAAGCGCTGCTCCCCTACGAAGGAAAGATCATCAGGAGCATCAGCACCGAACAACTGGGGTTTGAGAAAAGCATTTCGGAATCAGCAGGCAATTTCATGTATTTTGGTACCAGGATGCTGAATGCCGTACATGCCACATCCCGCGATGCCACCATTCTCCGCAATATTTACCTGAAGGAAGGAACACCCTTTAACCCTTACCTGGCAGCAGATAACGAAAGACACCTGCGTACGATCGGCTTTATCCAAGATAGCCGTATCGTGATCAATACCGCCACCAGTACTTCCGATTCTATCGATATCGTTGTGATTACAAAAGACCTTTTTGCCTACTCGCCTTCCATTGGCGGTATAAGCCCTTTACGACAGCGTTTCGGCCTTTCCAATATCAATTTACTGGGTACAGGGCAAAAGGTTTCTTTTACCTTGCTGCACGATACCCGCCGGGCGCAATCCTGGGGCTTCGATGCCGGTTACGGTTATAACAATGTTGCCGGTTCTTTTGTAAACGCCAGCTTCAACTTCGGAAAAATTACCCGCAATATCTACGATCGCCGGGAAGATGAGGAAAACTTCCTCTTGCAACTCGAAAAGCCACTGGTATCGCAGTACAAAAGGCTGGCCGGCGGCCTTATCGTAGGGAAAGGCCGGTCTCTCAACATGTACCCTAATTATTATGGCGGCGATTATTACCGTTATAATTATGGCGTAGGCGATATATGGGCAGGCTATAATATTGGCGCCAAAAAATACCTGAACGATCAGAAGCTGCACGTAAAAAAGTTTATCGCGCTCCGGTATTTCAATTATCATTTTTTTGAAATTCCTTACCAGGTCAATGAGAAAACATTCGATCAGCGCTTCAATTCCCGGCAGGGCATCCTGGCCAGCATCAGCTTGTTCCGGCAATACTATTATAAAACAAGATACATCTATGGTTTTGGTGTTACGGAAGACGTTCCCGCCGGGTTCAATGTTTCCATTACAGCCGGCTGGTACAAGCAACTGGATCTGTCGAGGCCCTATATCGGGCTGGACGCTTACCGTTATATCGTTTCCCAGAAAAGGGACATTGCCGGCTTATTTGTACGCAGCGGCATGTTCCTCGAACAGGGCAGTGTGCAGGATGCTACGCTCATGATCGGAGGCAGTTTTTTTACCCGTGTTTTGCGCAGCGGCAATACGCGTATGCGACAATATTTCCGGGCCAGCTATGCCAGCATCATTAACCGCGTTGCCCTCAATCCCTTGCGCATCAACAATACGCTGGGTATCCGCAGCTTCAATTCCGACCTGGCATCCGGTAATTGCCGACTGGCTTTGCGCAGCGAAACCTTTATTTTCCTGGAGCAAAAATATTTCGGCTTTCGCCTCGCACCTTTTGTTTCCGGCGATTTTGCCTACCTGGGACGCAACGAAAGCCTTACTGATCAGTCGGGTATTTACTATGGCCTGGGTGGCGGTCTGCGCGGGCGCAACGAAAACCTTGCTTTTGGTACTTTTGAACTCCGGGGCATTATTATCCCGCGTAGAGAAGCCGGCGACAACCGTTTTAAGATAAGCCTCGCCGTAAACCTTCAATTTCGCTACAACAACAGCTATGTGAGCAAGCCGGATATTGCAGAGCTGAACAGCGATGTGACAGGCGATATTTATTAATCTTATTTTCTAAGCAGATGCAGGATGTAGTACTCAACTGGAGCAGCGGTAAAGATGCCGCGCTGGCATTTTATTATTTGCAGCAAAGCACCGATTACAAGATAAAAGGCCTGCTGACAAGTGTATCGGAAACCTATGGCAGGGTAAGCATGCATGGTGTAAAAGAAGACATACTTGATGTACAAGCACAACACATGGGTATGCCTTTGCAAAAAATCTATTTACCCGAACATGCCGATATGGCTGCTTATAACCGGATCATGTCGGCAGCAGTAAACAAGGTAAAGGCCGGAGGTGTACATACTATGGCTTTCGGCGATATTTTCCTGGAAGACCTACGGAAGTACAGGGAAGATCAGCTAAGCGCCTCGGGGATGGAGGCCATTTTCCCTTTGTGGAAAAAAGATACGGTAAGCCTGGTGCAGGAAGTAGAAGACAAAGAGATCAAAGCGATGATCGTGTGCGTGAACGAGCATAAGCTGGGCAAAGAATTCCTCGGCCGCTATATCAACCGGGAGCTGCTGAATGAGCTGCCGCCGGGAATTGATCCTTGCGGGGAACATGGTGAATTTCATACGCTTGTGATCGACGCGCCTTATTTCAGCAGTCCGCTACCTGTCCGAAAGGGCGAAATTGTTCATAAAAAATACCGTCTTGACGAAACAAGCGATGCAGGATTTTTTTTCCAGGATATACTTATCGGGAATGTTTAGGCTTCCAGTTGGACCCCACGCTTATGGCTCCTAAAAACAAAACCTGTTTATAAGGGCACTCTTAAACGTAGTTACACGAAAACTAATATAAAAATTTGAATGAAATTTTTATATTGTTTTTTTAATGTATAAGTAATCAGATTTCAGATCAATACCGATCATAAATGTATATGGATTTTACAATGAAACGATTGGCATTTAAAAATAATAATATTATTTACTATATTTAATATATTATTATAATTTTCCTATAATTGAAGAAAGGCCCTTTTCGAAAACATAGAATAAACAGGCAATATTTCCCTATAAATGCAGCTAAAAAGATATATTTTTCATTAAATTGATGAAAATAGAAGAAAAATAGATCTTTTTAGGAAATTTTCTTTTGTACTAAAACGAGTTTTCCTAGCCAAAAAATTATTCAAAGTATATTGTCTCCTGATCTTTTTATGAAAGTCTGTTATCGGTCGGCTTCCTAATTATTCACGAATAATCAGGAATTCCGGTTTTCTATAATAAATTTATTTTATTCCAATTCATATTAAAATTGCTCTGTAAATGCACCAATAGAAAGAGGAACTTTACAAATAAAGACAAGCTTTTTGGAGAAACGGAACAATTCTGATTTTACAACCTGGAGCAGTATTTCGGCATTACAGAAACAATGGTATTCCGCGGTTTTTCCTTTTTCACTCCAAATCAATTACCGTTTATCAAAGAAAGAATACCGCTGGTAAAGTTGTGAGATTGTATCCCTGGTTTTGTGTAGGGGAAAAGATAGATTTGCTTTAAATCTAAAAATACAGATGAAAAAGAGAGATTTAAAGTTGAACAGAAAATTGACGCTTAACAAAGAAACAGTTGCTTCGCTGGCGGCCTCCGAACAAATACAGGTACAGGGAGGAGAAAGTAACCTCCTTATTTGTTTTAATTCGAAATACACCTGCGCTTCCCAACTTTGTACTTTTGCTCCTGGCGGTGGCGGTACCACTACTACTGTTTACGAACCAACGATGCCAACGGTCGGTTCCACCTGGCATTAAATTTTAAACAAACGAAAAGCCACCCGGATGGATTTAGGGTGGCTTTTCAATTTCCCGAAATAAATTCTATCTCCTTCACAGGTAGACAATTTCGATTTTACCTGGCTTCAACTTATCGTCCCATATACACCAGCAGTATTTGCACATCACTCGGATTTACGCCCGAAATCCGGCTGGCCTGCCCCAAGGTATGTGGTCTTATCTTACTCAGCTTTTGCCGGGCCTCGGTACTCAGAGCTTGTACTTTTTCATAATTGAATGCTTCCGGAATTTTGAGATCTTCCATTGTGCTCATTCTTAAAACCATTTCTTTCTCCTTTTCGATGTACGTATCGTACTTCACTTGTATCTCAGCCTGCTCCAATTCCTCGTTTTTGAAGCCGCTGAGATTTTGCTGTACCGTAGGCAGGGCCAGGATCAGTTCTTTCAGCGTAATATCGGGTCTTAAGAGTATTTTTTGCAGTTTTTGGCGCTCTTTTAGTGTCGAAATCCCCTTTTCTTCCAGGAATGAGTTGATTTCGGAAGGCTCCACCGAAGTTTTGAGCAAAAGTTCTTTAATTTTCGATACGGCTTCTTTTTTATCGTTCACCCGCTGCATTCTTTCTTCAGAAGCCAGTCCCATACCGTAACTTATTTCCGTAAGCCGCATATCGGCATTGTCCTGGCGCATCAGGGTACGGAATTCGGCACGACTGGTAAACATGCGATAAGGTTCATCCGTTCCTTTGTTGATCAGGTCGTCGATCAATACGCCGATATAGGCATCGTTCCTTTTCAATACAAAAGGCTCCTGGTCCTGCACATTCCTGTGTGCATTGATACCGGCGATCAGCCCCTGGCAGGCCGCTTCCTCGTAACCCGTAGTTCCATTGATCTGCCCGGCGAAAAAGAGGTTCCGGATCAGTTTTGTTTCCAGGGTAAATTGCAATTGTGTAGGTGGAAAATAATCGTACTCGATGGCATAGCCGGGGCGGAAAAACTTGCAGTTCTCGAATCCGGGCACTTTGGTCAATGCTTTATATTGTACCTCTTCGGGCAAGGATGTACTGAAACCATTTACATAAATCTCGACCGTATTCCAGCCTTCGGGTTCCACGAATAACTGGTGGCGGTCTTTATCGGCAAAGCGGTTGATCTTATCTTCGATGCTGGGGCAATACCTGGGGCCGCTGCCTTGGATACGACCCTGGTACATGGGCGAACGGTCAAATCCCGTTTTCAGGATATCGTGTACTTCCTGCGAAGTATAGGTGATCCAGCAATGGCGTTGTTGCTTTGGCGCTATCCTTTCAACATCGGCATAAGAGAATCCTACTATTTCTTCGTCGCCATCCTGTATCTCCATTTTGGAATAATCCAGGCTGCGGCCATCGATACGGGGCGGAGTCCCGGTCTTCAGGCGATCGCTTTCAAAACCTAATGCTACCAGTTGTTCCGTAATACCGGTAGCACCTTTTTCTCCCATTCTACCACCGCCAAATTGTTTTTCCCCTACATGGATCACGCCATTTAGGAAAGTTCCATTGGTAAGCACGACGGCCTTACCCCTGATTTCCTGTCCCATCCCTGTAACTACGCCTTCTATTCTGCCACTGGAAACAAGCAATCCTTTGACCATATCCTGCCAGAAATCCAGGTTGGGCGTTTGTTCGAGAAGCGCTCTCCAGGTTTGTGCGAAGAGCATACGGTCATTCTGTGTCCTAGGACTCCACATGGCAGGGCCTTTACTTTTGTTTAGCATCCGGAACTGGATCATGCTTTTATCGCTTACGATACCGCTATAACCACCCATAGCATCGATCTCCCTTACAATCTGGCCTTTGCCTATACCGCCCATAGCTGGGTTACAGCTCATCTGGGCAATCGTCTGCATATTCATAGTGATCAGTAGGGTCTTACTCCCCATATTAGCGGCGGCGGCGGCGGCTTCGCAACCTGCATGTCCTGCACCTACTACTATTACATCATATTCTGGAAACATCTTTCTTTGTTTATACTCCTTATATATGGAGCGGTGGCAAAGGTACGAAACATAAAGCATTGCACTTCTCCATAGCATTTAACCCTCATTGTTCCACGTGGAACAAACATTCTTTCCCTACACCCCATTCCTTTTCATTGTTCCACGTGGAACAATGAAAACACAGACACCAGGGTACAACCGTATATTTTTTCCCTATCTTGATGACCATTAATCAATAGAATCATCCTTACTAATAACAATCCAAGCCTTATGAAAAAAACAAACTTCATTCTCACCACCGTATTGCTAAGTCTGACAACCGCTGCAACAGCCCAGAAATGGACTGCAGGGTTGCGCACCGGGGCCTCCCAGGACAACTTCCAGTTCAACGATCAGTTTGCACAAGGAGGCAATCTTATGTGGAGCAACCAGGTATTTGTCGATCGCAGACTGGGCAAGCATCTTGAGCTGGAAGCAAGCGCAACCTATAGCCAACTAAATGCCAGCAACTCCTTTCCCGATTTCGTTGAACCTTCTGTAACAGTCTACCAAAGCTGGCAAACTAAAAACCTCTCCTTAGCTATCAATATCAAATACTACCTGCTACAGAAAAGAAACTGGGAAGTGTTTGGCCTGGCCGGATTGGGAACAAGCAAAAAGTGGAGCCATTACCAACAAAACTTTAGCGGTACCATACCCGCTCATTTCGTATATAGCAATACCGAAGGAGAGGAACACAATCCCTGGCCTATACTTTCCTCCTTTAACGCCGGAGCAGGGTTAAACTATAAGCTTACACAACACCTGCAATTGTCTGGCCTGTTCCAATTGTCTTATAAAGCGGGTGCAGATACTTACTTTAGTTCTACCGTAAATCAAAACAACTTCGCCCCTGCCCTGCTGGCCGGAATAGGTTACCGGTTTTGATAGCGATTACTTCAAGAGTCATACAAAGAAGGATTGTTCCACGTGGAACAATCCTTCTTACTTAGGAATATCCATTAAGCTCCTTTGCAACCAACGAATTCCCCTACTTACATGTCTATTCAATGAATAATCCCAGATACTTATGAAAAAAGTACTTCTGCTCTCCACAGCAATCCTTTGTATAACCGCCATAAGCTATGCCCAGAAATGGTCGGCTGGATACAGGACAGGTTTACAACAACTCGACCTTCGCCTTTCCAATAAACCCTTCGGCAAAGACAATATGCTATGGCATAATCAGGTATTCCTGGATCGAAAATTAACCAAGCGCTTAGAAGCCGAACTAACCCTTGGCTATTCGTATAAAAACAATGGTAGTACTTCCAGCAGTTTTTTTGACGGCCCTGCACTGATAAATACCACTTCACAGACCAGTACCCTTACCGCCGGTCTTTATCTTCGCTATTATATCTGTCAGCACACCCGTTTGCAAGTATTCGGGCAAGCAGGGATCACAAGCTATAAATCCTGGACCAATTACCAGGGGCTTAGCTATGATATGCTGGACAGCGCACCTAACTATTTCTCCGGCACTCAGAATTCAGGTATCATTATAGCACATACCGTAGCAGCCGGCATAGGCTTTAACTACAAGCTTAATCATCATTTTTACCTTAACAGCCTTTTCAACCTAGATTACAATACCCAGGGACCCCAAAGGCTCACCGATAATAGCAGCTTTTCCCCCAGCGTTTATGCTGGTATCGGTTTCCGGTTCTGAACCGCAGCTACTAGCTTTAATGGTTTAATTCATAGCACGAGACGCTGGGTACAGCGTCTCGTACATTACAAATACCTATACTATCCTAATGCCATAAACAAGGGATTTCATGTAGTATGAACCTTGTCTTAAGACATACTGTAATAGCCGTCCTTTATAGCACACCTATAGATTTTTGTGTATCTTTGCCGCCGCAAATCAAAGAACGCAATTAATGTCTTCAACTGCTCTTGACTCTTTCGATCCGAACTCACCCGGCTTGACGTCAAACAACATTTTTGGTCTTCCTTTTAGTGAAGAAGAATCCCAGCTCATTATTATCCCCGTTCCCTGGGAAGTAACAGTAAGCTACCGTCCAGGTACCTCCAGAGGCCCCGAACAAATATTCGATGCCAGCATGCAGGTCGATCTTTATGATCCCGATTATAAAGATGCCTGGAAGAAAGGATACTACATGCTGCCTTATGATAAAAATATACGCAACAAAAGCGATTATCTCCGTAGCTGCGCCGAACTGATCATCGGTTGCCTTTCAGAAGGAAATCCTGTCAATTGCAGTAATCAATTGGTATCCAAACTGGCCGAAGTGAACGACGGCGGCAAAATGATGCACGACTGGATCCATGACCTGGCAGCAAAATACCTGGCCGAAGGCAAAAAAGTAGCTTTGCTTGGCGGCGACCACAGCACACCTTTGGGATATATTAAAGCCCTGGGCGAAAAACACGAATCCTTCGGTATCCTTCAAATAGATGCCCATGCCGATCTGCGTAAAGCCTACGAAGGTTTTACTTATTCCCATGCTTCTATCATGTATAATGTACTGGAGCAAATTCCCCAGGTCACCAAACTGGTACAAGTAGGCATCCGGGATTATTGCGACGAGGAGCTGGATATCATTAACCAATCTCCCGACCGTATCAAAACCTTCTTTGATAAAGACATTAAAGAACAACAATACGAAGGCGCTCACTGGAAGCAAATAGTTGAACAAGTAATTGCTTCCCTGCCAGATAAAGTATATATCAGTTTCGACATCGATGGTCTCGATCCCAAACTTTGCCCCAATACCGGTACACCGGTACCTGGCGGTTTTGAACTGGAACAAATTTTCTACTTGTTCCAGAACATCAAAAAAGCAGGCAAACAAATCATTGGTTTCGACCTGAACGAAGTATCTTCGGGTTCGCATGGCCACGACTGTATCGACCCTATTGTAGGCGCCCGTGCTTTATATAAATTGTGCAATCTTTTAGCCGGTTAATGATTAACCGTTCCCCTTTATACTTATGTATCAAATAGTACTGGAAGGTAAACAAGTAAAGAAAAACCAGGTAACCGGCATGCACCTCATGGCCGGTTTCCTTCTTTTGGTCATGGGCTTTCTTACCTGGGCCGTACCCAATACCATAAAACAGCAGGAATTTAATTTCCTGAACAAGGTCGGTATTGCCTATTCCTTCTTTGGCATGGCGCTTATTGTTATCTGCATTTTCTTCAACAAAAGAGTGATCCAGTCACCTGCCAATTTCGGGTTAAGGATATTGGAAGTATTATCGCTGGCACCTATCCTTATTTATTCCCTCTTTCAGAAATGGTATTTGCCCGCAGCCTATTCTGCTGCTGCATTACTCGGTATTATCCTGGCTTTTTACTGGGAACGCAACGGAAGAAAAAACAGGATCGCTACCTTTAACGACAAAGGCGTATTTGTTCCCGGTCTTGGCCGGAAAAGCGAGCTCGCCTGGCAGGACATTACCCGGATACTACTCCGCCATCATGTGCTCACTATCGATTGTAAAGACAATAAGCTTTTCCAGCTTAACCTCGAACGTTCCAGCAATAACACAAGCAGGGACGAATTCGAAGCTTATTGTAAAATACAGATAGAAGCCAAAAAACACTTATACAAAGCAGATTGGTAACAAATTAAATTATTACTAATATAATAAAACGGCATACTTTTTGATGAGTATGGGTAAACCACCTATACCATGAAAAAAAAAGCAACGCTTACCATAAGCCTCCTTCTTCTAATACTTTTTTCCTGCGCTACCTTAAGTAATGCAGCTTCTGCCGTAGATAGCAAAGAACAACTCCTTAAACGAAAATGGCAGTTGAACCGGCAGGTATTTATCAACCATGACAATACTGGTACCGACAGTAGTACCGTAACCGGCACCAAGCATGACTTTATAGAATTCAGGAAAGATGGTACTGCCCTGGTGATGTATAAAGGCAGCAAAGATGTACTGCAATACCAGGTTGTAAGCGATAGCCTGCTCAGTATCGAAAACACGACCTATAAAATCATCCAGCTCGACAACAAAGCCCTCCAGCTTTACCAGGATAATGAATCCAATGGAAATTACAACCGTGAATGGCTTGAACTGAAGCAATAAAATAACACACATCAAGGCTAACAAATTGTTAGCCCTTTTTTACATAGCCCGGAATTCGTTTAATTTTGCCGCATTTTAAAAAATAAATTTGTTATCTTTCCTAAGTAGACAAAAACAAAATTTAAAAATACTTCCATGACGTTCAACCCTTCCGGTCTGTTTGAAGAATTGACCACAACCACGCAAAAACTGGCAAAAGGCTACGAAACACTGAAAAACATAGAAGAAGTAGCTGTAGCGACTACTCCTAAAGAATTGGTATGGCAAAGAGACAAAGTGAAACTGTACCACTATATCCGTGAAACACCAGCCAAGTGCAAAATCCCCGTACTGGTATCCTTTGCCATGCTTAACCGCCACGATGTGCTCGACCTGCAACCCGACCGCAGCCTTATGAAAAAGCTCATCGAAGAAGGTCTGGATATTTACATTATGGATTGGGGATACCCTACACAGGCCGATAAATACCTGAGCATGGAAGATTATATCGACGGTTATATGAACGATGCCGTTGACTTTATCCGTAAGAAACACAATGTACCCAAGATAAATAAACAAGGCATCTGCCAGGCCGGCACCTATTCCATGATCTATGCCAGCCGTTATCCCGAAAAATTACAAAGCCTCACTACTTATGTAGCCCCGTTTGACTTTGGCGATAATGAGAACATGCTTTACAAATGGGCCAAATACATCGATGTAGACGCTATGGTCGACAGTGTAGGCACCATATCCGGCGAGATGATCGATTCGGCGTTCAGCATGTTGAAGCCTTCTATGAACATCAGCAAATACATAGGTGTCATGGATTCGCTCGAAGATGAGGACAAGCTCCTGAACTTCCTCCGCATGGAGCACTGGAAATCCGATCTGCCCGCCATTGCAGGCGAAATGTACCGCAAGTACATCAAAGACCTCTTTCGCGATAACCTCCTGATCAAAGGGGAATTCTATCTCGGTGGCAAAAAGGTAGACCTGAAGAACATGACGGTCCCTTACCTTAATGTATATGCTACCGGCGACAATATTATCCCCAACGAAAGCACCAAAGCGGTAATGCCTAAGCTCGGTACCAAAGACAAGCAGGAAATCCCCTTCCCCGGTGGACACATAGGCGTATTCGTGGGTACCAAATCACAAAAAGACCTTGCCCCCGCTGTAGCCAAATGGACTATTGAAAAAAGCAAATAAAAAGAATATACACTTTTGTTTAAAAAACGCTGCATGGGTTAGATACCTGCAGCGTTTTTTGCGTTAAGCGAAAGACAAATACAATCTCCTTTTGCTTACAAGACATACACTATACATTACCCACAACACAAACAGGCAAAGCAGCATATTTTAAAACCAGGCCGGTACAAGCAATAACCTCCACTCCTTTTATCAGCATCAATTAACAAGGTTATCCACAAAAAAAGACAATTTCATGTGTATTAACCATTTGGTTATCATTCCTTCGCAATTCCTTTATTTTTCAAAATACTTTTGCACAAACCCAGGAAAAAAGTTGTTGGAAACCGGTTAAAGTCATCCTATAACTACCCTAATAAAAATCAAAAATAAATTTGGATCGTATCCGTAATAATTTGTTCACACAAAGTTCATCTTGCCATCACACGATATCCCTGTTGCACATTCCAAAAGTTATGCTCGATGGAAATTCATCCACATGCCGGGAAAAAAACAGGAAACACTGTAATACCAGGCCATACCATAAATAATTGCATGTGGATAAGCAGGGGAATACTGAAAAAGACAAGAAAACCAATGTTAGCTTAAAAAAGTTTTCACCATATACACACCCCTAATAGTAGTAATCCTTTTTTATAAAAAAATACTTTATTAAAATTAAGCCTGTGGATTACCTCGAAACCGGCAACAACCGCAAAACAACTTTTCCTGGCCAAAAGGTTTTACTTTTGAATTCATGTCAGCAGCCAATACCGATTGCATCACCGTCCGCAACCTCAGCATCCGTTTCGAAGGGCCGCAGCCCTTTGCAGCCGTACAGGATGTTTCGTTCGGCATTGCTGCCGGAAAAACCCTGGCCCTTATCGGCCAGAGCGGTTCCGGCAAATCGGTTACTTCCCTGGCGCTGATGGGCCTTTTGCCCGCCAATGCCGTAGTAAGCGGCGATATGGTGCTTAAAGGTTCCGGCAACGTGGCTACGCTTGAAAAGCAGCGTTGGCCTGCTATCCGCGGTAAGGAGATCGGTATGGTATTCCAGGAGCCCATGACTGCGCTCAATCCTGTAAAGACCTGTGGCTATCAGCTGGCCGAAAGCATAAAGGCGCACCAGGAGTTATCCACAAAAGAAGCGAAAGCCCTGGCCTTGCAATGGCTGGCAAAAGTGCAGTTGCCCACACCCGAAAAGTTATTCCGCAGATATCCACATCAATTGTCGGGTGGTCAGAAGCAAAGAGTGATGATCGCTATGGCTATGTGCAACCACCCTGCCCTCCTCATTGCCGACGAACCCACCACGGCATTGGATGTAACCGTGCAGAAAGAAATTATCCTGCTCATGAAAGCCCTGCAGCAGGAATACGGCACCGCCATACTGTTTATCACCCACGACCTTGCCTTGGCACGTACTCTGGCCGACGATTACCTGGTACTGGAAAAAGGAAAAATGGTCACCGGTTTTCCACAGGCGGTAAAAGAAAGCCATGTGGCCGATGTAACGATACCGGCCGGTCAGCAACCTTTGTTACAGGTAAAGGATGTGGAAATTAGGTATACGGAAGAAATCAACTGGTTGGGGAAAACCACGAGATCCTTTACCGCTGTAGATAAGGTAAGCTTCGATCTCTACGCCGGCGAAACCCTGGGACTCGTAGGTGAATCGGGATGTGGAAAAAGTACATTAAGCAGGAGCATTTTAGGACTACAACAAGTTACCGCAGGGCATATTTATTTTGAAGGACAAGATGTTACGCAGTTTGGAAATGGGCAATGGCGCCAATTGCGAAAAGAAATACAGATCATTTTCCAGGATCCTTATGCTTCCCTGAACCAGAGAATAAAAGTAGGAGATGCCCTGGCCGAGCCTTTGCTGGTGCATCAGATCAAAGACCGGAAAAATGTGGATAAAGCTGTGGATGAACTGTTGGAAATGGTGCAATTGCCTATTTCTGCCCGTAACAAATACCCGCATGAATTTTCGGGTGGGCAACGCCAGCGTATCTGTATTGCCCGGGCCCTCGCGGTAGAACCCAGGCTGGTGATCTGCGATGAAAGCGTATCGGCATTGGATGTAAAAATACAGGAACAGATACTGGAGCTTCTCATGGAGCTGCAACAGCAAAGGCAATTAACCTATCTCTTCATTACGCATGACCTTACCGTAGTACGCCGGATCAGCAACAGGATCATGGTGATGGAAAAAGGAAAGATAGTGGAACAAGGGCCTACGGCAAATATCATGAGCCATCCGGCAAAACCTTATACCCAAAAATTGCTGGCCGCTGTACCCGGATTGTAAATAAGCAAAACCGGGCTTTAGCGATCACAATTGCGGGTACAGGCCTGATATCATATCATACGGACCTCCAACAGAAACGAACAATCATTTGTAGTATAAAAGAAAAACAACCATGAGCAAAGCGACAATATTACTGGCACTTATTGGTTTTCCCTTAATGGCATTTGCCGGCGGGAAAAAAGAAGTTACCATTACCCAGGAAGGAAGAACAGTGCTTTTAAAAGAAGTAGAAAATGAGGTAACATTGAAGAAAATGGCATTCTCGATACGCTTTTGCAACAAACGTTATACCGACGATGCACCCGCTGCCACCATGATCGCCGCCTTTACAGATAAAGCTTCTCTCGATAAAATAAAGACAGGTGTTACAGCGAAAGAGGTGCCTTTCTTTGCACCAGGCACCGGTCTTGCAGCAGACGCTACTGGTTACAGTTCTATCTTCCTCGACAATGAAGCCAACCATTATCTGTATTATAAAGATGAAAGCGATAAAAGAGCCAACCTGGTCGCAGACGATAAAGGAATGCTTACCCTCGAATGGATGCCCCACTCCTTTTACCTGGACGGGAAAGATACCGAGTTTGCAGATGCAGGAGTGAATACGGTATATCTGGTAATGTTCACCGACTATAACAGGAACGGGATTGTGGATAAAGACGAGCTGAAAAAAGTTACGCTTACTTTTGAGTAAAGCAACTATGAATCACCATCCAAAAATAATAGGTATAGCGCCGCAGCTGGTTGTAGAAGATATAGTGACAACGGCGGAATACTACAGAGATAAGCTCGGCTTTTCCATAATAGATTATTTTTTGGATCCGCCCGTATACGCTATGGTCCACCGGGATGGTTTCCAGATTCATTTTGGGAAAGCAGATGCGGAACATTTTAAAACCAACGCGAAATATAGCAAGATCAATACCGACTTTATTATATGGATTCCTGAAATCGATCTCTTCTACCAGGAAGTAAAAGAAAGAGGTGCCGATATAGTGGAAGACATAGTACAACGGGTATATGGCAGCAGGGAATTCAGGATAAGAGATTGTAACGGTTACCTGATCACGATAGCAGATTAAACGCTCTGGATTAAATTAAAGAATAGAAGATACTTTTAAAGTCCCTGATTTTTAAATCAGGGACTTTTTTTGGTTACTGCGTAACAGAAGAAGACTCGCATCGGAATAGGAAACAGGAAAAATTTCGCTTCCAAAGAACGAATGTTCGTTTATTATTAAAAAACAAATCGACATTTAGTTAGGCTATATTAAACTATATGGAACAATGTCTGGTGACTGTCGTATTTCCCCACTTAATTTGTCACAATAGTACAGTATGGAAAAGTAAAGGCTGCGGTAAGTTTGCATTATAAAAACGAAAAAATATGTCAACCAAAATCTTTGTAAATCTTGCCGTAAAAGACCTTAATAAGTCTGTAGCCTTCTTTACCCAACTGGGTTATACTTTTAATCCTCAATTTACCGATGAGAATGCTACTTGCATGATCATCAGCGAGGACATTTATGTAATGCTCCTGGTAGAGCCCTTCTTCAAAACCTTTGTGAAGAAAGAATTGGCCGATACCAGCAAAACAGTAGAAGCACTCATTTGTCTGTCTGCGGAAAACAGGGAACAGATCGATGAAATTGTAGGCAAGGCTATGGCCGCCGGCGCTACCGAAGTCAATCCGCCTATGGACCAGGGCTGGATGTACAGCCGTAGCTTCAACGATATCGACGGGCACCACTGGGAATATGTATTCATGGATATGGAAGCTGCAGCCCAGGCCCAGCAGGGTTAAGCGTTTTTCATTTCTTGCAGTATAAGCATATTTCCCGAGGCGGCATAACGTCGCGGGAAATATGCTTATACCTTATAACGTAAGGTCATAGTGAGCGGAATCGAACTATGATAAACCTCAACGATACTATAGTTACTATAGCGACGCTGCGGTGCCGTGAGAAAATAAATATCCTAAGCGCTGTTTGTTTAAAAAAACGCAGAATAAAAAGGTTCCGGTATATTTGATGTACTAATAGACCTAAGTGCTGCTCATGCAAAAAATATTCCAGGCCATACTCCTGCTCCTGTCGGGTTTAACCACATATGCTCAAAAGCAAATCGTTTCCTTTAAGATCAGCAAACCTTATAACGTGCTGGAATTTGTGGAAACCGCTGCAGGAAGAAAAAGCGGGCATTCATCCACCTTGTATGCCTATATTAATAAAAATATTCCGGAAAGCGATACCGCTTTCAGCAGGCTTATAGATGAGTTCAATGATATAACCCTGTACTATTCGTATAAAAGAAGCGAGTTCCCGGAAAGCAGGAGACAATACCGTTCCACTTACGATCTTATTTGTATAGCCGCCGTTCAAAGCAATACACTGGACGAATTCAAAAACAGGACTGCCGGTATCTTACCCAACAGCGAGCATCAAAAACTGTTCAGGGTACTGGCAGCAGCCGAAAAATATTATGACCGTATTATTTGGTCCGGGGAAAAAGAGAAGACGGAGGCCCAGGTAAAAGCGCTGCAGATCTACCAGCTGCAGTGCAATCAATTGTTCAACAGCTTCCGTAATTTTTACAACTCCAGTTGGACGAATGATATGCCTTTTTCCGTAGCCATTTATCCCATTCCGGGCAAGCGAGGTAATTCCACCGCTACCCCGCATGCCAACAGCCTTTGTGTAGGCGTACTCTCGGGAGAAACAGAACATGTACAAAGGATAGGTGTGGTATTGCACGAAATATGCCATGTACTCTACGACGAACAGACCAGTGCCTTCCAGCATCATATCGATAGTGCCTTTAACCAAAGCAAATCACCATACCGTACGGTGGCTTACAACTTTTTTGACGAAGCCCTGGCAACGGCAATCGGCAATGCTTATGTTTATGAGTTTATCAATAAGAAAATGGATACCACCGAATGGTACAATAATGTTTATATCAATGGTTATGCACATGCCCTTTATCCCCTGGTAAAAAGCTACCTTACTGCAAATAAAAAAATGGACCAGGCTTTCGTGGAAGAAGCCATAGCCTTATTCGGAAAGACCTTTCCGAAAGCGACAAAAGAATATGCCATACTGCTCAACAATGTACAGATCTATGGTAATGCGGAAACGACTAAAGAGAGGAATGAGCTTGTGGGCAGCATTGAAAAATATTTTCAGCTGAGTCATTATGGCGTTTCCTGCCCGGTAACGGATGAACATTCGCTCGAGCTGATGCAAAACACGGAAGAAACGCAACTGGTTGTTATTTGCAAAGACCAGGAGCAAACGATAGCTAAGCTGGCAGCAATTTTTCCGGAAATAAACAGCGGCCTGAGGGGAAAGAAAGATAAGGAGTATGTCCTCAGCTTTTTTGATAAAAACGGCCGCCCGGTAATTATAGCCAATACAGCAACTGCTGCCGCTGTGGATAAAGCCATGAAGATGATCCATACCCGGCAATATATGGAAACGCCGTTATCCTATATGCCTTTGCCATAATGTGACGTTGTTTTTGTTTTTTTAAAAATAGTGGAAAACAGGCTGCCATAGGGTTGTCAGCGCCCCTGTTTTACTTTGTATCATCAAAGCGAAAAATGTAACATTTTAAAAAAGCAAAACATGGAAAACAACGCAACAGCCGAAGCCCAGGTTATTACTCCCGAAGCCTTATTGCAGCACTGGCAAGGCCATCGCGGTCTTACCCGCCGCGTGATAGAAGCATTTCCCGAAAAGGATCTATTTACCTTTTCCATAGGCGGCATGCGCGCCTTTGCTGCTATGGCGCTTGAGCTTATTGGTATCTCCGGCACAGGGATCAAAGGTGTTGCCACCGGCGAATGGGATAAACCCGTACACCACCTGGAAATTGGCGGACCCACCACAAAACAAGATATGCTGGCGCTTTGGGATGAGGTGACCCAAACTATTGAAACGTATTGGCCGCAAATAAAACCGGAGCGCTTCCAGGAAAACGATAAGGCATTCGGACAATATGAAGGCCCTGTGTATTCCTCCCTGCTTTATTTTATCGACAACGAAATTCACCATCGCGGCGAAGGCTACGTATATCTGCGGGCCCTGGGTATCGAGCCACCTTTCTTCTGGCAGCGCTGATCAGTGATCTTATCTTGTGAAGATAAAGATCACTTGTACCAGGGATAAATGAGAAAATGAAAAACAAAAAACGGTATCTATATCCGGTGATTGTCTTCGATCACCGGATATGGTATTGTGTTATCCTGAAATGCCTCATAAAGTAGCTATATTTGTTATCCTCCACAAGACCACAACATGAAAGCCCAGGAAATACTGCATCAAAGACTTGCCAACCAACAGATCGGAAATTCATCGTGCAGTACCCCAGCCGAACTGGTATCCTGGATGGGTGCCGTACAGGCGCAGGACTATGCCATGGCGCAATGGGCGCTGGGGCTGCGGCTGGGCCAAGCTACGGAAAGTCTTATCGAAAAGAGCATTACCCATGGCGAAATATTGCGTACCCATATACTACGTCCCACCTGGCACTTCGTAACGCCCGCCGACATACGCTGGATGCTGCAACTCACGGCGCCGCGCATCCATACTTATATGCGTACCTACAACCGCAAGCTGGAGCTGGATGATGCAATATTCCGGAAAAGCCTTAAAGTACTGGAAAAGATCCTGAGGGATGGTAATGCTTTAAACCGTGAGGAAATTGCTTTATCGCTCAACAGCGCCAGGATCAATACAGAAAGCCTGCGGCTGAACCACATTTTGGTGTATGCCGAATTAGAAGGCCTTATCTGCAGCGGCCCTAAGAAGGGCAAGCAGATCACTTATGCCCTGCTTGAGGAACGAGTGCCCCCTGTTGCTGCCTTGACTAAGGAAGAGTCGCTGTATGAGCTGGCGCTTCGCTACTTCCAAAGCCATGGACCGGCGAGCCTTAAGGACTTTACCTGGTGGAGCGGCTTAAGCGTGACCGATGCCCGGCAGGCACAAGAGCTGATCGGGGAGAAGCTGGAATGGGTTACCCTCGGCTCTGAAAGTCTCGCCTTTATTGAAAGAGAAAGGCACCCGCTAAAAAAGAATACGGGAATTATACTGCTGCCCAATTATGATGAGTACCTGGTAAGCTATGCCGACAGGACGGCCATGTTGGGCAAAGGGATCAACACCTTATCCCGGGATGGAAACCCGATATTTGCCAATACCATTATTATTAACGGGAAAGTAGAAGGCAGTTGGAAACGCACTGTCAAAACCAATTCCGTTGTTATCCATACAGACCCTTTTATTCAACTCACTTCATCTCAGGAAAAACAAATAGAACATGCCAGCCAACAATTTCGCCGGTTTTTGGAAAAATAAAAGCAAAGGAGTTATATACATTTTTAGTTTGCTGCTCTGTTGCCCTTGGGTAAATAAAGCTGCTGCGCAAAAAAGCAAAGAGCAGCAATTGCACCAGCAGATAGATGCATTGATCGACAAGGCAAATACTTCTTTCAATGGAGTGGTCTACATTGTACAGGAACAAAAGGTGCTGTATGCAAAAGCGTTTGGATATGCAGACATAACGAAGAAGATACCTTTGAAAAGAGAGAGCCCCTTCCTCATCGGTTCCATAAGCAAACAGGTAACGGCAGTGCTCGTTTTGCAGGAAGTAGAAAAAGGGCGTATCGATCTGCGGGCTAAGATCAGCAAATACCTGCCCGGCTTAAAGGAAACCTGGAAAGACAGCGTTACCGTACACCAGCTTTTGGCCCATACCCACGGTATCACGGAAGACGGGTCGAACAAGCTGCTCTTCTCACCAGGCAAACAATTTCAATATTCACAGATTGGTTTCCGACTCCTGTCGGCCATCCTGGAAAAGGTAAACGGGAAAACATTTGAACAGCAGGTTACTGCTTTGTTCAAACGTTGCGGCATGACGCATGCAGCCTATCCTACCTTGTTAGCCGAAAGCAAGGCCGTTAAAGGCCATATACAGGAAGCCAACGGAACCATCCGGAAAATAGAGCCAGCCAAGAGCCTTGAAAAAATCCCGGTTGCGGCAGGAGGCTTTATTGCCACAGCCGACGATGTGCTGCTCTGGAACAGGATGCTGCATGGAGGAAAATTGCTGAGCCCTAAATATTACGACCTGATGATGACGCCACAGCCCAATGCGATAAGAATACATCCTGTTTTTGGCCGTATCCTTTATGGGTATGGCATCACAGTGGATAAAGGATCGCCGCTGCAATATGGGCAGACGGGTTATGCGCCCGGTTACCCTGCTATGGATTATTATTTCCCCCAGGAGAAAACCACGATCATCGTACTCAGCAATAAGGCGGCAGACGAAAAAGACCTGAAAAAAACATTTGCCATGCATACCCTCCTGCTGGATAAAGTAAGGGAGTATGTAAAAAAGCAATTGGTTCCTGGTACAAGCAAAGCCCGGTAGTTTCGATTTTTTCCCGCAGCATTAAAGTATGAATACCTTATAACAAAGGTCATCCTGAGCGCAGTCGAAGGATTAAAGGATAAATTTTTGTCGTGCTTCGACTCCGCTCAGCAGGACAAAAATTTCGGGCACAACTTATAACGAAGGTCATCCTGAGGTCTGCGGAGCAACCGAAGGATCTTGATCGCTACAAATGTCAAGTGTGCCTCAAGATTCCTCATCACACAAGCTTCGCAAGTTACATTCAGAATGACCGGAAGGTGTAGTATAGGATATTTACTATCTTTCACAGCGTCACGGCACCACTGCGAGAAAATAAAAAAGAATATTTCAAAACAGAACGAATATTCGTTTATCTTTGTTGCATGCGGGCAAAAGATGAAAATAAAGAAGCGACGATACGTGAAGAGGCAATAGCCATGATTGTGAAAGAAGGCTTCCACGGGCTAAGCATGCAGAAGCTGGCCAGGGCAGCCAATATCTCGCCTTCGACTATTTATATCTATTACGACAGCAGGGAAGACATGCTGAACAAGCTGTACTTCTATGTGGAAGAGCTCTTCAACCGGGAAATACTAAAAGACTTTGATCCCCGGATGAGCTTTGAGGAAGGCCTTTGGCTGCAATGGAAAAACCGCAGCCGTTATGTATTGAAGCACCCTTTATACTTCCACTTTTCGGAGCAGTTCCGCAATTCCCCGCTCATCAGGCATAAGGACATAAAAGAAGCTCCCTTCAAAAACGCCATGAAAGAGTTTGTATACCATGCTGTACAACGTGGGGAAATAGAAGAGCTGCCCGTCGAAATTTTCTGGTCCCTGGCCTATGGCCCCTTTTATACCTTATTGAAATTTCACCTGGACCAAAGCAATATGTCGGGCAAGCCTTTTTCGCTCAGCGATCATAAATTGAAGCAGGCCTTTGCGCTTGTTTTGAAAGGATTGAAGAAATAAAGAAATTTTAACCAAAAAAAGAACGAACATTCGTTTATTATAAAAATGAAACTCAACCACTTAAGCCTTGCCGTGCCCGATGTTATCACCACCTCGGCCTTTATGCGGCAATATTTCGGGTTTACCGAAAGAGAAATAAAAGGAGACAAGATCGCGGTACTATCCGGCGACGATAATTTTATACTTGTGCTCACCACCCTGCGCGCCGGAGAGCCGGCCTACCCTGCCGATTTTCATTTCGGCTTCATGCTCGACCGCCAGGAAGCCGTAACTGCACTATACGAAAAGCTGGTAGCCGGTGGTCTTGATATACCCAGGCCTCCCGGCAAGATCAGGGACAGCTTTGCCTTTTATTTTCATATACCGGGCGGTATTATGGCAGAGATTAGTTGTACTTTGTGATCGTTTTACATGGACGCTTTATTCCGCCATATCGAACGGTTTGTACCACTGGAAGCAGGGGATAAGGAATACTTGTCATCGGCTTTAAGACAGCGTGATATAAAGAAGAAAGACATCCTGCTCCGGGAAGGACAGGTGTGTACCGCTAATTATTTTATCCTGCAAGGCTGCTGCCGTATGTATTATGTCAACGATAAAGGTGTAGAGCAGATCGTGCAGTTTGGTATCGATAACTGGTGGATCACCGATTATATGAGCTATGGCACCCACAAGCCTTCCTCCTTTTACATACAGGCCGTTGAGCCCTCCAGCCTCGTTGCCTGGGACAAACACCGGGAAGAAGAAATATTGAGACGGGTACCGGCTATGGAACGCTATTTCAGGATTATACTGCAATATGCCGTAGCGGCCGCACAACAGCGCAGCCGCTATATCTCCGACTTTAGCGGTGAAGAGCGTTATCATCATTTCTTTAATTCCTTTCCCGAATTTGTACAACGGGTACCCCAGTATATGCTGGCTTCCTACCTCGGCTTTACCCCCGAATTCCTCAGCAAGATCAGGGCCGGAAAAACCTGATCTTATTTCTTGAAGTAGATTAAGTTTTTTGAAACCGGCGTAGCGGAGCTTTGTGGTATCAAAAAACAAATACGATGAAACAAAGAATTAAAATCCATACCGCAGACCCCGCAGGTTACAGGGCCATGGTTGCTTTTGCCCAATACCAGGATACTACCGAGCTCACCACAACGCACAAAGAGCTAATCAAAATAAGAGCTTCCCAGATCAATGGCTGCGCTTATTGTATCGATATGCATACCCGTGATGCGCGTAAGAACGGGGAAACGGAACAACGTATTTATGCCTTGAATGCCTGGCGGGAAACACCCTTTTTTACGGAAGAAGAAAAAGCCATACTTGCTCTTACCGAAGAAATAACCCTGATCCAGCACCATGTATCGGATGCCACCTATGAAAGGGCGGCAACATTGCTGGGCGAAAAATACCTGGCACAAGTGATCATAGCCATTGTTACGGTCAATGCCTGGACCAGGATCGGCATTGCTACAGGCATGCAGCCTGTGCAAGCATAAGCCATTAACCCGAAGAAAGGGTGAGGATCTTTTCCTGCAACGCGCAAGCGTTGCAGGAAAAGATCAATAGCAATACCGTTATGGGGATAGCCAGCAAATGTTATTTTTGATGTGCTTAATCCACAACTATGCAGGTTTTTACAGAAACAGAAAGATTGCTCCTGAGAGAGCTGGGAGAAGAAGATGCGCCAGGTATATTGGCCATGGAAGATGCTACGGTACGGCGCTATCTGCCCGGTGCTTTGCTGAGCACGATAGAAGAGGCAAAGGAAATGATCGGGTATATCCGGAAACAGTATATCGATAACGGTATAGGCCGGTGGGCGATGGTCCGGAAAGAGGACGGGGCCTTTATCGGCTGGTGCGGGATTAAGCTCGTGAACGAAAAGCCCACCAACGGAAAGATCAACTATTATGATATCGGTTACCGCTTGCTGCCGGCTTACTGGAACAAGGGCTATGCGCTGGAAGCAGCCCGTGCCGTAAAGCGCTATGCCTTTGATGTGCTGCAGATAGATGCTTTACACGCCACCATCATGCAGGGCAATACCGCATCGGAACGCATTGCCGAAAGACTGGGTATGCACTGTGTAACGCATTTCGAGGAAGAGGGTCAACATTGGAACTGGTACACTGTAGAAAAACATGAGGACGCAAGCTAGTCGGTTACTACTCCTGTTCTTAAAGCATAGATCGCGAGTGCGGTCCTGCTTTTGAGCCGTAACTTGAGGAACAGAGAATCCCTGTAGCCATGCACGGTATGCAGGCTTACCTTCATGAGGTCGGCAATCTCCTTGTACGAAAGATCGGAACAGCAATGCTTCAGAAACTCCGTTTCCCTGTCGGTGATATTGATCGTTTGCCAGTTGTTGGTTTTACGGAGGGAGTTGATCAGCATGAGCTCGGTATGGAAGTAGCCTTCTTCATGCAGTGTTTGCAGGGCGTTGGACAATTCGTCGGGGTCGGCGCCTTTGTGCAGGAAGCCTTTGGCGCCGCTGCGTAGCATACGCACGATGCTGAATTCGTTATCGAACATGGAGAGTGCCATGACTTTAATACACGGGTAGAGCTCTTTCAGCTTTTCGGTAGTCTCGTAACCGTTGAGCTCCGGCATATTTATATCCAGGATACAAATATCGGGCATTACAGGAGCTTCCTGTAATTGCTCCAGCAGGTCGTTGCCGTTGCGTGCCTGTATGATGACTTCATAGGCGCCCAGCATTTTGATCAGTTCGGCAAGGCCGGAGCGCATCACGATATGGTCGTCAGCAATGGCGATATTGATCTTTTGTTCTTTACTCATGATTCAGCTTGGAAGTGAGCACCAGCACAGTGCCCTCCCCCGGTTTGGTGTTTATTTCGAGTTTACCCTTCAGCAGCTTGATTCTTTCTTGTATATGTTGCAGGCCAAAGCCCTTATCCCGGTAGTGATCCAGGTCGAGTCCCCTGCCATTATCTGCAATATGCAAAGTAAGGATTCCGCCGGCATAACCGATATGAATCTTTACTGTCGTAGCTGCAGCATGTTTATAAATGTTAGTGATGGCCTCCTGCACAATACGGAACAGTAATAAGTCCTGTTCGCCACTCAGGCCCGGGATCTGATCACTATGGGTAAAGGTACATTGAAGGTTGTAAATAGAAGAAACAAATGTCAGTTCTTTTTCAATGGCATCGATCAATCCTATTTTTTCTATCATAGGACCATCGATAGGATCGCTCAGGTTGCGCAGGTCTTTTATCGATTTGCCCATACGGGAAGCTACTTCCGTAAAGGACTTTGCCTCTTCTTTATCGCTCAGCCTTACCGAAAGGGCGATTAATTTCATCTGTGCGCCGGTAAGCACCTGGCCTATATTTTCCTGTATCTCGCTCGATATATGGTGCAATGCCTGTTCCTGTACTTCGAGTCTTGTGCGCAGCAGTTCGCTCCTGTAATGTATTTCATCGGCAACGATCTTATTCCTGTTTTGTTCCTTTTTGTGATGAAGACTTACCCTGAAGCGGATAAAGAGCAGCAGGGAAACGGTAAGCAGCAGGCCGCCCGACAAGAACAGGGGAACAATATATTCGATCACGGAAAAAGCATTTAAGCTAACACAAAATAGGCTCCGGTAGCGAGATTTAAAACCCCCACGTTCGTACCCCATGCAAAAAGGGGATTGTGCATGTGGATACAATTGCGGACTTTTGAACCAGTTTTGATCGGATAATCTGGTTAAAATGGATTGGTTCAAAAGTAAGTGCCCCTGATATTCCCTGTTATTGCATGCACTCGCTTCGTCTGGCTTAAGCAACGGGAGTTATGCACCGGTTGTGCCAGACAAGTAAATATCAGCGGTAAGAAAATGCACCGGCTCTCCCAGGGCCGGTGCTTTCATTTTGGAAAGGAAAGTACCCTCTTCTGCACATATAACGGTTAGTGTTACTTTTGCTGTTCAATAAGAGATATGGCATTTTACGATTTGGAAAAGGAGGAAAGAGCAGCCCTTGTTGTTACTATCCATAGCCATTTGAAAGAAGCATTCGGAGACAATACAATGTTGCCGGTGATCCTGTATTACGCCGACCAGGATACTTATATCCGGAAGACCGCTTATATCGCCACCGGCCGTATTTATAAAGCCCATGATGAGCTGAAGCAGACCTTGCTGCAGATGCTCGGGCAATTGATGAGCCATCCCGAAGAGAAGGTAAGACAAACGGTGGTGAATGCCGCAGGCGAGATCGGGAAGATAAACTTTGCCCAGGTACAGCATTTTTTTGACAAGGGCCTTTTTGATAGCCATCATATAGTGCGTAACGCGGTGATCGGCTCCATAAAAAAAATGGGGGAGGTAAACCCGGCGCCGGTGCTGGCCTGGTCCGAAACCTACCTGGCGCATCCCGATAAAGAAATACGGCGCGAAATATGTCATGGTATCGAACTAAGAGGAAGGACCCATCCCCAGGACATATTGCCACTCCTGCGCTCGCTGGAATGGGACAAGACTGCTCGTGTAAGAAATACCCTGGTGCATGTGCTGGGCCAGATCGCTTATAAAAAAGGTTGCCTGGAATGCGTAGTGCAATCCTTGAAGGAATGGGAAAATAAAGCGTTGGTGCAGGACGCTCTTAAGGAAATCGTTTCGGTGCACCATCGCTACCGTAACTTCACGATATACACGCAGGCGGAGGCAATAGCCTATATAGACGCACAGGAGATTTGATCCGTTAATTGTGGGAAGAAGCAGTGTAAAGCCCGTTCCGCATGGCATACATAACAAGGTCCACGGTACGGCTTACCTTTAATTTCCGCATCAGGTTACGCAGGTAATACTGGATGGTATGCGGGCTGAGGCCCATACCTGCAGCAATATCCTTTACAGTGCGTCCCGAGCACAGCTCCTGCAATACCTCATGCTCCCGGCGCGAAAGATGCTGCCCCACGGCTTCCTCTGTATACAGGCTGTTCAACAGGTTTACCGTAAGGCTTTTGCTGATAAATCTTTTGCCCGAACGCACTGCATATATGCTCTCTGTGAGCTCAGCGATATTGGTATTTTTAGAGACAAATGCATTCGCACCCAATTTTATCGACTGCTTTATCGTTTGCAGGTCGGTGATGCCCGACAGCACAACGATGGGGATATCTTCTTTAAAACGGGTTCTTACCGTATCGATAATCCCGAAACCACTCATCTTAGGCTCGTTCATATCGCAGATCACCATATCAATAGTGTCGAGGTAAGGTTCCATCTTGTAGCAAAGTTCATTGCTGATATATACTTTCTTTATCTCGGGAAGATGGATCAATGTATTTCTTAATCCTTCGGAGAACAGCCTGTGCCCGTCAATTAGCAAAACATTCATAAATTATTCTTTTTGCACAAAAACAACCATAAAAAATAACCGTAGCGTCCACCACTGAAGGAGTTTTTTCGAGGGAAGGATGAAACAGGTCTGGAATGGATGCCTGATAAGCAAAATTGCGCAGCCTGACCGAGAATGTTAATAATTTATGCTGATAATTAATAAAATAGCGGGATAATTTACCCGCATAGTAGATAAGTATAAGTATTCCGGTACTGCTGAAGAGATTATATGACAAAGCCCCGGGGAAAACAGCCGTGCGGGCTATTATCCCTGGGGAGCAACCGGAAACTCCGGAAATGGAGCAGGATAAGGGTGGGAATGTATTATTGGGTCAATTCGAGATCATTTATATTGACAAGACCATTTTTAATGGCATACAGCACCAGGCCGATGATGTTTTTAACCGACATTTTTTCGATTATCTTCTGGCGGTGAAAATCCACTGTTTTTTCGCTGATGAATAACAGGCTTCCGATCTCTTTTGCCGTCTTTTGGGAGCATACCAATTTAATGATGTCCATTTCCCTTTCGGAGAAGCCAGGTATCTTCAGGAGCGTCTTGACTTCAGGGTTTCCCTTAGCAAAACGATTGATGATAACTTCCACAGCTTCTTTTGAGTAGAACTCCTCGTTACCTGATACTTTATCTATAGCCTGGATAACTTCTTCCATGTCGCCAGACTTGAATATCAGGCCTTTTGATCCCGCTTTCAGCATCTCCATCACTTCGTTGTCGTTATCGAAATGGGAAAGGGCGATCACTTTAACAGAGCTGCTTTGCTTTAAAATCTGCGTTCTAGCATCGATCCCGTTGGTTTTGGGCAGATCTGTATCCATGATAATAATATTGGGATTAAGGCTTTTAGCCATTTCAATTGCTTCTTCACCGGTTCCGGCTTCACCTACGACTTTGTAGCGTTGTTTATGGCTCAAAAACTCTTTTAAGCCAAGTCTAAAAATAGGATGGTCGTCGACAATAAGAATCTCAATCATTATATAATGGTTTAGTGCTATGGATATGTTTTATACAGCAGGCTATATTTTATACCCCGGTCGGGTATTGATAATCAATAAATTGTTGTGTGTCCGGTTTAGTATATGTGTATTTGATTATTATATCACGATTATGTATCAAAATAAGCATATAGGTTGAGAATGAAAACATATCATGTTATAATTATTGCAATATAAAGCAAAAAGTTTGAAATTTAGCTAGTAAATATACCAGTACTTTGATAGTAATACTACGTAACTATACTTAAAATTAGTAGTAAGACGTACTTTATTTTAGTATAACTAATAATCTTCATTTGGGGAAACAGCCTGAACTTTGCTATGTATTTAGATCAATTGTAATGTTTTAGAACCAAACTAATTCCACCTAAAACATCACAATTCTCTATGAATTCACTTAACCGATAAAAACCAGTTTTGCAATGAAAAAGGAAACTCTACAAGTTAGAGGTACTAGGCTGTTCGCATCAGTTTTAGCCTCCCTTCTGGGTATTTTAGTTTTTTCGCTTTCTGCCCAGGCCCAGCTTACTAAGAATTACGCAACGACCGCAGTGAGCCACAGTACTGGAGCAGCATTTTCGGGCACCTTTAATGTTCCCGACTTTGCCAACGCTTCAGATGGCATGGAATCCACTTTTGCAACACTGAATGCTCAAACCATTCTCCTGGTATTGAACAATACAAGTTTTGTTGAGGTAGGTTTCCCATCCAATGTACCCCAGGGCGCGACTGTTTACATTCCCGTACAGGACGATACCACCCAGGGTTTGCTGTCTACGCTTGCCGGCGGTACGCTCGGCAACCTGGTTACCGGCCTGCTTGGCGACCAGTTTATTGAAGTTACCGTAAAAAATTCGACCGGTGGGACCGTGGTGACGTACACTTCCCAGGGTAACGGACAGCGAAGTTTTGCACAGGGTAAATTCAATTTTGTAAAAGATGCCAATGGTCAATCGTACATCACCTTCAAGGCGGCAGCCGGAGTAAACTACAGCCGTATCCGTATTACGGCCTCCACCAGTGGTTTGGTTGCGGCGAGCTACCAGCTTAAAGTTCAGGATGCATATTACTTAAGCGGTACTTATGACCCCTGCAGTCCTTTTGTAACTACTTCGTATGATGTGAGCGGTATTACCCTGGGCTTGCTTAATGGCAATGGTCTGCCGGTGAAAAACATACAACGCGCTATCGATAGCGATACCAGCAATTTTTCCACTTTCGGTTACGGACTCGCTACAGTAGGTATTGGCTCTTCTTTCAGCCAGGACTTCTATTATTCCAATTTGTCAAAGCCAGGCGACCAGATCAAGGTTAAGCTGCGCTTCCCTGCCAGCCTGCTTTCGGCAAATGTATTGAATACGATTTCGTTCAGTGCTTACAGGAACGATACCTTATTAACTACCCGTAGCCTGAGCAGCATTTTAAATGTGCAGCTACTTGCTTTGCTTACCATTAATCTCAACAACAATATTCCCACCACGATCCAGATACCCGTGGACACATCCGCCGGGCAAACGATGCAATTCGACCGGGTAAGAATTAACTATGTACAACTGGCCAACGGTTCCCTCAATGAATTCATGGAGGTTTACGGTGTAGACCGGGTACCAGCAGCACCTGTGGTACCCGTACCGCCGGTCAGCAGTTGTCCCGGTACCGCTATGCGTCTTGCGATTACCAACGTAAAACCAGGAACCAGCTACAAATGGTACAACAGTGCCGGCGCCGTTGTAAGCACCGATACCTTCTACAATATTACAGTACCTGCTAACGGGGTTACCGCCAATTATGCCGTTACTGCTTCAACCTGTCCCGGTGTAGAATCGATAGGTACACCTGTTGCCGTTACCGGTACTAATGCCAATTGTGTTGCCTTTAGCCCCGTTGCTTACCTGCAGGGTGCTTTTGACGGCACCAGGAACAAGGATGTAACACCGGGCTGGGCAGCTATACTTGCGGCCAATGCTACCAGTCAACCTTATAATACAGCAGCTTTTTCCTACAACGGAACCGAAACAGTTAATGCAAGCATATTTACCTCTACTCCTGCTACCACAGATATTGTAGACTGGATGCTGCTGGAACTGAAAGATAGCACCGGTAACGCCGTTGACCGTAAAGCAGTATTTGTGCTGGAAAACGGAAATGTAGCCAACCTGGACAAAACACAACCGGTAATGATGAAAGCCAATGCAGGCTCTTATTACCTTACTATCCGTCACCGCAACCACCTGGGATTAAGCAGTAACCTGGTAGCCTACGGTGCAGGCGAAAACCTCTTCAACTTTACCACGGCTACAGATGCTGATTTGTTCGGCGATGCCAATGCGTTTATCGTGATTGGCGGTAAAACTTCGATGCGCGGTGGAAATGCCAACAGCAATTTCAACACCCGCTTCAATGGTGCAGCCAACGATCGCGATGCCATCCTTTCGGCCCTGAGCGGAGACGAAGGAACAACATTGTTTAATGTGTACAACGCAGCAGACGTAAACCTCGATGGTATGATTCGCTTTAACGGAGCTGCCAATGATCGCGATGCCCTGCTTCTGAACCTGGGCGGAAGCGAATTCATCACCATATTCGAGCAGAAAAAATAATCTTGTACTCCTTCATTTTACAGAAGGATAGGACCAGGAGCATTTTATGTCAGTGCACATTGTAAAAAGATAAATGATACCGGTATTCATTCGCCATAAAGACGGATGAATGCCGGTTTATCCCCAACACCAGCATTCCTGAATAAAAAATAGAACACCATTCCATTTTGCTAACCAATTTAATCTTGTTTTTATGAAAAGGATATCTTTATTTTTAAGCGCATTATTCCTGGCCAATATAGCTGCCGATGCCCAGGGCATACAAGGTACCCTGGTCAATGGACAAAGCCCCAATGCCGTACGTGTGCGTATTAAAAACAATACTGCTGCCACATTAACCGGTAACCTGGTAAGCCTTAGGTTCTCGCTCAGGATACCAGATCAGGGTGCCGGTAATCCTAATATTGTCGCCACAAGCCTTATGACAAATGCGGGCAGCATTACCTACCCTGCTCCCTACAGCGAAACCAGCTACCGTTATTATGATGTTTCCGTTACCCTCAATGGAGGTAATCCTGTGAATATAGCCCCGGGCGCAGAGCTCGACGTTTTTAACGTTGCGTTCTCCAATGGCGGCAATAATTCCGGTGTAGAGCTTGTAGCCAAGGCATTTACCGGTCCGGGTTCTGCAGGTCCCAACAACGCTACAGAGTTTTATGCTTCCATAAACGGTGCTGACAATACCGATAACACCACTCGTTTTTACAACAACGGGGTCAATTCTTCCGGTCTTTCCAATTCACCTACATTGAGTGTTGTGGGTCTTAGCGGTATCGTATTGCCAGTAAACTACACCCATATCGAAGCCAATAAAGAAGGCAGCAATGCAGTAATTACCTGGGGTACTGCCAGCGAAAAAAACAATGCCGGTTTTGATATCGAGCGCAGCATCGATGGCAAAAACTTCAGCAAAATAGGCACCGTGCGCAGCCAGGCAGCCAATGGCAACAGCAGCAGCAAACTGGAATACAGCTTTATCGATAACAAAACCCTGGGCGGCGTTAACTACTACCGCCTCAAACAAAACGATATCGATGGTAACAGCCGTTTCAGCCAGGTAGTAAACGTAACATTTGATGCTTCCGGAAATGTGAAAACCTTCCCTAACCCTGCCAGCCGTAACGTTACCGTTGTAGCAGCAGGCGTACAAAGCATCGAAGTATATGCCATTACCGGTCAGAAGCTGAGTGTTCCCGTTACCTACGGCAGCACCAGCCACGAGGTAAATACCCAGGGCCTGGCCAATGGTAACTACACGCTGCGCATTACTACCGCCAATGGCGTAACCAACCAGAAAGTAGTAGTACAACACTAACCCATACCAATAACCGCAAATAAAGAACGGGATAGCTCAGCTATCCCGTTTCTTTTATTATTTGGCAACTTCTACTTTCGCTTTCTTGCCTTTGATCCGCTCCTCTTTAATAAGGTGGAGCGCATGGTTCACCTTGCTTTTGCGCACCGCCACAAAGGAGAAAAAATCCTTGACCTCGATAAGGCCGATATCTTCCTTTTTGAGCTCTGCTTTTTGGGAAAGAAACCCTACGATATCGATCTTATTCACCTTGTTCTTTTTGCCCAACGGGATATACAACGTAGTCCACTTGGGCTTTTCGGGTATTTCGTAAGGGCCTTCCAGCCTGATCTCTTCTACAGGCGCTTGGATATAAGCAGGTAATTTTTCTTCCGGAGATAAAATGAGGATCGCAGTACCGCTGGCTTCCATCCTTGCCGTACGCCCGTTACGGTGCGTGTACACATCTTCGCTCAGGGGCAGGTGATAATGGATAATATAACGGATATTGGGAATATCGAGACCCCTGGCCGCGAGGTCGGTCGTCACCAGGATATTGGTAGTGCCATTGCGGAACTTGCACAAAGCGCTGTCCCGGTCCCGCTGTTCCATCGCACCATGATAGAATTCGTTAATGATTCCGCTTTCCCAGAGCAGCTGGCTCGTCCGTTCTACCGATTCGCGGTGGTTGCAAAAAATAATAGTAGACCGGTTGCCCAGGTAACAGACCAGGTTAAACAATGCTTGCAGCTTATCCCTGTCGCCCGAATGCACCACCTTTATGGCCAGGGCAGTATCCTTTTCCTCATCGGTAAGAAAATTAAGCTCCAGGGGAGCTTCCAGGCCTACAAATTCGGGGATCTCTACCGCGGCCGTAGCCGAAGTAAGTATGCGTTTTTCGAGGCTGGGCAAGGCTTCCAATATCTCCGACATTTCGTCCTGGAAACCCAGTTCCAGCGATTTGTCGAATTCGTCCAGCACCAGGGTCCTTATGTGTTCCGTTTTAATATTCTGTCTGCGGATATGATCGGCTATCCTGCCGGGTGTGCCTACCACAACGGCGGGAGGCTGTATCAGGTTATTCTCTTCGATCTCCCTTTTATGACCGCCGTAGCAGCAGGTGATCTTATAGCCCGTGCCCATTTGCTTGAACACCTTCTCGATCTGCATTGCCAGTTCGCGCGAAGGCACAATCACCATGGCCTGTGTATGCTTGCTGTCGGGGTAGAGCTGGCTCAGTAGCGGCAAAAGAAAAGCGAGGGTCTTGCCCGAGCCCGTTGCCGACAGCAGTACCACATCGGCATGTTGCTCGTTGCCGGCGACCGAGGCCAGTTGCATTTCGTTAAGCGCTTCTATATTAAGATTGGCCAGAATCTGCTCTGGATCGTAGTTTTTATGTTGCATTGCCGCAAAAGTACGAAGAAGAAAGGGGCTTTCCTGTTATTTGAGCATCGAATATGCTTTCCCTTATCGCAGAACCGCGGGCGGTATCGAAAAGCAAGATGCCCGTACCCTTTTGTTTTACTTACATTTGTAGGGGCTTTACCGCCCTTTCAAAACACAATATGCTATGGATAATACCAAAGACCTGAAACTTGCGGTACTGATCGATGCCGATAACGTACCTTATTCCAATGTAAAAGGCATGCTGGAAGAAATAGCGAAATACGGTACCCCTACCTTCAAAAGAATTTACGGCGACTGGACCAAGCCCACCTTGTCGGGCTGGAAAACCGTTTTACTCGAAAATGCCATTACGCCGATACAACAATATGCTTATACTACGGGAAAGAATGCCACCGACGCGGCCCTCATCATCGATGCCATGGATATCCTGTACACCGGCGATGTAGATGGCTTCTGCATTATTTCCAGCGACAGCGACTTTACCCGCCTGGCTACGCGCCTGCGGGAAGCGGGCAAGCAGGTGATCGGGATCGGGGAAAGGAAAACACCGAAACCCTTTATCGCTTCCTGCAACAAATTTATTTACATCGAGATCCTGCCCAAAGAAACGGCAGAGCCGGAAGTACCATCGGCAAAGCCTGTAAAAAGGGAGAAAAAGGAAAAAGCAGGTAACAGTAATAAAGCACTTAACAAGCTTATCATTGCCAGCATCCACGACCTGGGCGAAGAGGACGGCTGGGTATTCCTGGGTACACTAGGTAGCCTCATCCTCAAAAAACAACCCGATTTTGATCCCCGGAACTTCGGGCATAAAAAACTGCTGGACCTGATCAAAACCATACCCGGCGTACTTATCGAAGAAAGGCTCAGCGGGAAAAACAATTCACCTCATTTTTATGTGAGGGCCAAATAAGCAAACCCTCAACCCCGTTCTTGTATGCCTGCCGAAGACCGCAGCCGACTGTCCCGCCTCACGGCCATCCTGGTACTTTTGCAATCGGGCAAATTGGTTACTGCCACTATGCTGGCGCAAAAATTTGACATTAGCATAAGGACCATTTACCGCGATATAAAAGCGCTGGAACATGCCGGCATCCCCATTCTTGCAGAAGAAGGCAAAGGGTACCTGCTGATGGAAGGCTATACCTTACCGCCCGTCATGTTTACCGAAACAGAAGCCAATGCCCTGGTCACCGTCGAGCAATTGGTACTGAAAAATAAAGATGCCTCCCTGGTAAGAGATTACCGCGAAGCCGTAAACCGTGTAAAAGCCGTATTGCGGCATTCGCTCAAAGGCCGTTCCGAATTGCTGTCGCAAAGGATCGTATCGCGCCAGAACCCAGAAGAAATGCGTACCAGCAATTACCTTTCGGCGCTGCAGTTGGCCCTGACCCATTTTAAAACCGTAAAGATCGATTACCTGTCCCAGGAGGAAGAGCCTACAGTGCGGGTCATAGAGCCATTTGCCTTGTACAGCACGCAGGAAAACTGGATCATGATTGCCTGGTGCCGGCTGCGTAAGGATTTCCGCTCCTTCCGGCTCGACCGCATCAGGGCCATGCACACTCAGGAAGAGCGTTTTGAGCCGCATAAGCTCACGTTCCAGGAATATTTCGAAATCTGTAAAGAAAAATCGACCCACCCCTGACATATGGATGACACAAGCCCCCTGTAGTTTTGTCTTCTAAAAATAAAAACAATGACAGACACTACTTTAATGCCTTTTCACATCATAGGCATGGCGATCAGGACAACCAATGAGCAGGAACAAGCGGCAAAAGATATTCCACAGCTTTGGGCGGCATTTATGTCGGGCAACCCTGCCGCAAAAATCCCCGGTATCCTGGGCGAGGATATTTATTGCGTGTACACCGAGTATGAAAGCGATTACACGCGGCCTTATACCACTGTGCTGGGTTATAAAGTGGCCTCGCTCGACCATATTCCCGAAGGATTTAAAGGGCTTACTATCGCCGCAGGCTCGTATAAAAAAGTAAGCGCTGCCGGAAAGCTTACCGACAACATCGTGTACGATGCCTGGATCAAAATATGGGAAGCGGGCTGGGACCGCGCCTATACCACCGATTTTGAAGTGTACGGCGCCAAAGCCCAAAACCCGGAAGCCGCAGAAATGGATATCTTTATAGCCCTGAAAGGGTAAAAACAAAAGATAATGTTGCGTCCCATTGATCAGTACTTCGACCACCTGGAAGAGCCGGCCAGAAGCTGTATGCATGCCTTGAGGCAATACTTGCAGCACTTCAAACCCGCCATAGAAGAGGCCTGGAAATACAGGATGCCCGTCTATATGTATAAAGGAAAGATGTTTTGCTATTTATGGACCCGCAAAAATGGTGGTCAGCCCTATTTGGGAATAGTAAAAGGCAACGAATTACCCCACCCGGAGCTGATTCAGGAAGAGCGGAAAAAGATGAAGATTTTTCTGGTCGATCCGCAGGCCGATCTGCCGGCGCAAAAAATAAAAGCGCTGCTGGAGGCGGCCATGGCTCTTTATTAAAAACAGGCAATGCCCGGAAAAAGGATATACTGGATAAGCATCTAAATTTATCTTTACCGAATTTAAACAAAAAACCATTTTGATCATTATTCATACAAAGGTTTAGGTAATCCTTTATGCAAATAGAATTCATGATACCCCGGGAAGAGAAATACATTTATGATTGGGAAACAAAGCGGAGTAAGGGTAAATGGAGTTATATCTCACTTACGGCTTTGATATGGGGTACTATGTTTCCGGTAATAATAACCGCATTTAAACTGGCAATCAAAGGGTTGCTTTCCTTCAATAGCTTGTCTGACTATGTATTTGCCCGCTCCTTCCTTCCTGTCTGGATCAAATTTGTAGCCGGGTTTTTCTTTTTCGCATTGTTTATGTGGTTCCTGGCAAAAAAAAAATACCAGATGCTGAAGCGGAAACAAGCAGCGCAACAGGGATTAGGCATTCCCAACTAGCCGTTTTTTCCGCTTCGGCTATTTTGCCCCGGCATTTCGTGTATTCCATGGGAATCTTATCTTTGCTGCCTTATGGAATCGTTGAAAGCGCGTATTGAAGCGTTAACCCAGGAAATCAAAGCTATTGTACCGGCCAACAAGGAAGAGCTGGAAGCTTTTCGGATCAAATACCTTGGCACCAAAGGCATCGTTAAAGATATATTTGGTGAGATGAAGGATGTGGCGCCGGCGTCCAAAAAAGAAGCAGGTCAATTGTTGAATGCCTTTAAACAATTTGCGGAAGGACATTACGAAAGTTTTGCGCACCTGCAGCAAAGCAAGGGCCGTAATGAGCAATTTGCTGATCTTTCCCTGCCCGGAACCGATATTCCTGCCGGTACAAGGCATCCCCTGCGTACCGTCGAGAACAAGATCGTTGAAATATTTGAACGCCTGGGATTCGGTGTTGCGGAAGGACCTGAGATAGAAGACGACTGGCATAACTTTACCGCGCTCAATATGCCTGAAGACCATACCGCCCGCGATATGCAGGATACCTTCTACGTAGCGCAGAACCCCGATTGGCTGTTGCGTACCCATACCTCTTCGGTACAGGCAAGGGTTTTGGAAGAAGGAACCTTGCCGGTGAGGGTTATATGCCCCGGCCGCGTGTACCGCAACGAAACCATCAGCGCCCGGGCGCATTGTTTTTTCCACCAATGCGAAGGCCTGTATATTGACGAGCATGTTTCCTTTGCTGATCTGAAACAAACCTTATATGCCTTTGTGACCGAAATGTTTGGCCCAGATACCAAAGTACGCTTCCGTCCTTCGTATTTCCCCTTTACCGAGCCCAGCGCCGAGATGGATATCAGTTGTACAGTATGCGGCGGCAAGGGTTGCAGCCTCTGCAAACATTCCGGCTGGGTGGAGATACTGGGTTGCGGCATGGTACACCCCGATCTGCTGCGCAACTTCAATATAGACCCCGAACGATACAGCGGCTTTGCCTTCGGCATGGGCGTAGAGCGTATTACCCAGGTAAGGTACCAGGTAAACGACCTGCGCCTGTATTCCCAGAACGACGTGCGTTTCCTGCGGCAATTCAGCGTAAATACTTAAAATTACCCGGTAGGTCATTGATTGCAGTCAATGACCTATTTTTACAAGCCATAATAAAAAATGATCCGGTTGCATAGCCGGGCAAAAACCATATCACTTCCTTGATACTTGTTACAGGTGCCAGCGGGTTTTTAGGCCAGCATTTATTACAGGTTTTGGCACAACAGCCAATTCCCGTAATCGGCTTATACCATAGCCGCAAACCTGAACTAGCATACCCCAACCTGAGCTGGAAAGCCTGCGACCTGCTGGATGTATTTGATGTGGCAGAAGCGCTGCAAGGCGTTACCCAGGTGTATCATTGTGCCGCTATCGTATCCTTTGACCCGGACAAGGGCCGGCAAATGATACAGGAAAATGTAGCCGGAACGGCTAACCTCGTAAATGCAGCCCTGGAAGCCAATGTACAGAAGCTGGTGCACGTAAGCTCTGTAGCAGCCCTGGGCCGCGCCACGGCAGGTCATGCCGAAGCCCTCATCAACGAAGAAACCTACTGGGAGGAACACAAAAGCAACTCGGCCTACGCCGAAAGCAAGTACCTCGCCGAAATGGAAGTATGGCGGGCCATAGCCGAAGGCCTGGATGCCGCCATCATCAATCCCGGCGTGATCCTGGGTGAAGGCGACTGGACCAAAGGCTCAGCCCGGCTGGTGCAGATCGTGTACGACGAATTCCCCTGGTTTACCGAAGGCATTAATGCCTGGGTGGATGTAAAAGATGTGGTTGCCGCTATGGTACTGCTGATGAACAGCGACATTTCCGAAGAACGCTATATCATCAGCGCGGGAAACTTTGCTTATAAAGAGGTGTTTACGGAAATAGCCAAAGCGCTGAACCGCCGGCCACCCTTTAAAAAAGCTTCGGGCTGGATGACGGAGATCGTATGGCGGGCCGAAGTGCTGAAAAGCAGGTTGGCCAATAAGGAAATTACGATCAGCAAAGAATCGGCGCGTACCGCCCAATCCAAATACTGCTACGACAACAATAAATTCCTGCAACAATTTCCCGCTTTCCGCTACCGCAACCTGGATGATACCACCGGAAGGATTGCAAAGGCCTTTCTGCACCATCATTAATGCCTTGGCTGCATTTCGGGGCAAAACAAAAAAATGCCGCCTTAGGGGTTAGTTTCCCTGGTATCCTCTTTTTTACCTTTACCACGGAAATACCGGGAATAAATGAAAAAAGTTATTTATTGCCTTATTGGCCTTATGGGAATCTTCTTCAATAAAAGCAATGCACAAACGGGTAATGATGTTACACAACTCATCATTATGCGCCATGCTGAAAAAGAACAGGTGGACAGCGTTGATCCCAGTCTTTCTGCTGCCGGTAAACAAAGAGCCGAACGGCTTGCTGTACTCTTGAAGGATGTAAATATAGATGAGCTCTACGTTACTCCTTTCAGGCGTACGGCGCAAACGCTGGCGCCATTGGCCGAGGCAAAGCAGCTTAAAGCAGAATTATATCATCCCGGCCAACTCCAGGATCTGGCCCGTAAGTTACTGGCAAAAAAAGGCAAGACCATTGTGATCGCAGGACATGCCAATACTTCGCCCGAACTGGTTAATATGCTGCTCGGTGAAAACAGATACGCCCCACTATCCGAAAATGAGTTTGGTAAAATATGGATGCTGACGTTAAGCAATGGGAAAGCCTTATCGGCCCTGTTGATTAACACTAATTGACACTAAAAAACTTGTTGACAGAAATTATAAATTATATTTGCCTACTACTTAATCAATCAAATTATGCTACGAAAATTCTTCTCCAAAGTGGCGCTGGCCTGCTTCCTGGCAGGTACTACCCTCAGCCCTTTGGTAACCATGGCACAAGCAAACGACGCCAAGCTACCGGTTGACCCCAAAATTAAAGTGGGAAAACTGCCCAACGGACTTACTTACTATATCCGGCCCAATAACAAACCGGAAAAGAAAGTAGAGCTGCGCCTGGTGGTAAATGCCGGATCTATATTGGAGAACGACGACCAACAAGGTCTGGCGCACTTCATGGAACATATGAATTTCAACGGTACCAAAAACTTCCCTAAAAACAAACTGGTCGATTTCCTGCAGTCGATAGGTGTAGAATTCGGTGCCGACCTCAATGCTTATACCAGCTTTGATGAAACCGTGTATATCCTGCCCATCCCAACCGACAAGCCCGGCAACCTCGAAAGCGGTTTCCAGGTAATCGAAGACTGGGCCCACAATGCTAACCTTACCGAAGCCGATATCAACGACGAACGTAATGTAGTATTGGAAGAGAGCCGCCTGGGTAAAGGCGCCGACGACCGTATGATGAAAAAATACCTGCCTAAATTGCTGGCCGGTTCCCACTACGGCGAACGCTTGCCTATCGGTAAAGACGATATCCTGAAAACATTTAAACCGGAAACCATCCGTTCCTTCTACCGCGATTGGTACCGCCCCGACCTAATGGCTGTAGCCGTTGTAGGTGATATCACCATACCCCAGGCAGAAGCTTTGATCAAAAAGCACTTTGCCGGGATGAAGAACCCCGCGCAGGAAAGGCCAAGGAAAATGTTTGAAGTAAAGCCTTATGCCGACGCCTCTGCTATGGTGCTTACCGATAAAGAAGCGACTAACTACATGTTCCAGTTGTTTTTTCCTGCCCGTAAAAGCAAAGAGCAGGTAACACTGAACGACTACCGTGGTGAACTGGTTAAATCCCTGTTCACGCAGATACTCAACCGCCGTCTGCAGGAGCTTACCCGCAGCGCTGCGCCTCCTTTCGCTTTCGCTTACGGTTTTGCCGATAGCTGGGCAAGAGGTTATGAAAGCTTTGGCATAATGGCTTCTCCTACTACCGATATAGCGACTGCTGTAAATGCGGCATTGGCAGAGGTAGTAAAAGCGGAAGAATTCGGATTTACAGCTTCCGAGCTGGAGATCGTAAAAAAACAAATGCTGAGCAATGTTGAAAAAACATACAACGAGCGCAACACTACCGAATCCGGTAACCTCGTGAGTGAGTATGTACGCAACTTCCTTACCAAAGAACCTATCCCCGGTATCGAGAACGAATACAAATACTACCAGGATATGCTGCCCGGCATTACTTTGCAGGAAGTAAATGCAGAAGCTAAAAAATGGATCGCCAAAGCCGATAACAAAGAATACTTTACCCTCATCACCGGACCGGACAGCAAGCAGATGAAAGTGCCTACCGACATGGAGCTGAAAACAATGGTGGATAACGCGCTGCAGCAAAAGGTTTCGGCCAATGCGGAAAAAGTAGTAGCCAGCAACCTGCTCGATAAAGAACCGGTAGCCGGAAAAATTACCAGCGAAGCAACAGATAAAGAACTTGGCGCTACTACCTACACCTTAAGCAACGGTGTAAAAGTAACCGTTAAGAAGACAGATTTCAAAAGCGACGAGATCGTAATGACGGCCGTTAAGAAAGGCGGCGCCAGCAATTACGGTGCTGACGACAGGTCAAACACCAAGTTCATGACCGATGTGATCGAGGCTATGGGTTATGGTAAATTTACACCTACTGAGCTGACCGATGCCCTTTCCGGTAAAACAGTAGAACTGCTGCCGAAAATGGGAGAGATCTCTGCCGAGCTGGAAGGTAAATCTTCTGTAAAAGATTTCGAATCACTGATGCAACTGACTCACCTCCAACTGACCGAACCCCGCAAAGACGATGGTTTGTTCGGTGGTTTCATGAGCACCATGAAAATGCAATTGCAGTTCCTGGGCAGCAATCCGCAGATCGCCTTCGTGGATACTATGATCAAAACGTTGTACCATAACGATCCGCGCCGTCCTATCGCCGTCCCTACGGCTGCCGATGTGGAGAAAATAAATGCAGACCGCGTATTGGATATCTATAAAAATGAATTCAGCAATGCCGATGGTTTCCATTTCTTCATCGTAGGTAATGTAGACGAAAGCACCATCAAGCCAATGCTTGAAAAATACATCGCCAGCCTGCCGGCAAAAGGAACCAAGCCTACCTTTAAAGATAACGGCCTGCGTGCGATCGATGGCGTAAACAGACTGAATTTCAAGAAAGGGCAAGAGCAGAAAAGCCTTGTGATCACCATGCAGCGCGGAGAGCTTCCTTATACCGAAGACCTCGCTTTGCAGGCTGATATGATCGGTGAGATCCTGTCCATTAAAGTGATCGAAGAGATCCGCGAACAAATGGGCGCTATCTACGGCGGTGGCTTCAATGGCAGCTTCGAAAGGTATCCTTATGCACGCTACACCTTCAGCGGCCAGTTCCCCTGCGGTCCCGAAAATGTAGAACCTATCCTGAAAAAAGCAAACGAAGAGATCGCCAATCTGAAAGCCAATGGCCCTTCACAGAAAGACCTGGATAAAGTGAAACTGGCGAAACTCGAAAAGAGGAAAGAAAGCATTAAAACCAATAACTACTGGAATGCGAAGCTGGAACAACTGATGTTCTGGGATTACAGCAAACAACGTTTCCTGAACATGGAAAGCGAGCTGAATAAAATTACGGTTGCCGACATCAAGGCTACTGCCAACAAAATGTTGGATGGTAAAAACAGCTTTACGGCAGTATTGCTTCCCGAAGTAGTCGAAACCAAAAAAGAGACCAAAACACAAGGTGCCGGTAAATAAGTAGTACCGGTATTGTTAACAGGAAGTTCCGTATCTGATACGGAACTTCTTTTTTTAGGCAAAAAACAGGCCAATCCATATTATCTTTGCCAACAATTTTCCATAATTCCATTATGCCTTTATCTTTCGATAATACAGAGATCGCCTTCCGCTATCGCAACAACAAAGAGCTGAAACGTGCGCACTTCCTGTTTTCTTCCATGAGCTCTCCCTTTCTCTCCAAAACCGGGATGAAGCTGACCCAACTGGCCATGAGCTGGAACCTGCCGGTAAAAAGCATGGTAAAGAAAACGATCTTTCAGCAGTTTTGTGGTGGGGAGACCATCGAAGAGGCGGCACAGACATCGGCGGTATTGGGCAAATACGGGGTGGATGTAGCGTTGGATTATAGTGTGGAAGGCAAGGAAGAAGAAGCCGAATTTGATCATGCCGTACCGGAATTTATCAAAGCGATAGAGTATGCCGCCACGCAGAACAATATTCCTTTTATACCGATAAAGATTACAGGCTTTGCCCGCTTTGCCCTGCTGGAAAAGCTACACGCAGCTGCCTCATTAACAACCGAAGAGCAGGAAGAATGGAAAAGGGTGCAGGTACGTATCGGTAAGATATGCGCTACCGCGGCCCGTTGTAAAAGCATGATCCTGATCGATGCGGAAGAAAGCTGGATACAGCAACCGGTAGACGATCTGGCCGATGCCATGATGGAACAATACAATAAAGGCACGATCGTAGTATTCAATACCTTCCAGATGTACCGACACGACAGGCTTATTTTCCTGGAAGCATCTCATCTGAAAGCCAAAGAACGCAACTATATCCTGGGGGCCAAACTGGTGCGCGGCGCTTATATGGAAAAAGAACGCCGCAGGGCCGAGGAAATGGGTTATCCCTCCCCTATTCAGCCTGATAAGGCCAGTACCGACCGCGACTACGATACAGGTGTTGCCTATTGCCTCGATCACCTGGACAGCATTGCGCTGTTTATCGGGACCCATAACGAGCAAAGCTGCTATAAGGCTGCCGGTATTATGAGCCAGAAAGGCCTGGCCGCAGGAAACAGCCATGTCTACTTTTCCCAGCTCTATGGCATGAGCGACAATATTACTTTTAACCTGGCCGATGCCGGTTATAACGTATCCAAATACCTGCCCTACGGACCGGTAAAAGATGTGATCCCTTACCTCATGCGCCGGGCGCAGGAAAACACCTCCGTAGCCGGGCAAACCGGCCGAGAACTGGGCCTGATCAAAAAAGAAATGGCAAGGAGAGGCTTATAACAAAGAGCCATACCTTACAAAAATGAAAGCAGCAGCCGGGTAAAAATCCGGCTGTTGTTGTATTTAAACAAATACCTATTCTCAGGAAGCAGGATAACAAAAGGAATCGTACTCAAGCCGGGAATACCTTTCGGGGCTTGACTATAGATAAATTAACGACTATATTTTTTCAATTGAAAAAGTTAAAATGTTATAAAAAATCGATTATTTTGTCGCCGAAAAACTATTGAACATGAAAAAAATTGTATCACTTACTACCGTATGCATGACGGCCTTAATGGTGCTTGCAGCCTGTAACAAACAAACAGATATAAAAACGGTAGACAGCCAGACCAACAATGGCGGCAGTGGTGGCCCCGGTGGTAGCGGCTCCGGCTTTAACTGGACAGGAACCGAACCTTTCTCTGCCAAAGTGGATGGAGCGGTTTTTCCCTTAGAGAAGGCACCCAAAGTTGTCCATATGTTGGGCTATTACAGTATCATGGCAGATGGAACTGATAATACGAGTATCGGCCTCAGCATTCCCGAAGGTGCCGTACCCGGCTTAGTATATTCCATGCCCAGTCCCGCCAATGTCAGCTGGAGATCGGGCACAACCCCCACAATACTTTTGGGCGCAAGTTCCGGTAAAGTGAAAATAACTACCAATAATGCTACTACTATTGAAGGTTACTTCTCGGCCGATACTAAAGATTATACCGGTGCTTCGGCTGTCGTAGTACGTCTTACGGAAGGCTATTTCAAAGTAGCCAAGCCATAAGCGATAAGCGATAGAAAATTCCTGAAAGCAGCCCCACGGCTGCTTTTCCTGTGAAAATTTAATGTAAACGAAGGGTTGCAACAAAACATAAAATGTAATAGATTTGTGAGCAATCCTTAAATATTTTGTTTAAATGAATAAAATTTTTACCTCCTTGTTGCGGGTAAGCATGATCGGTGCTTTAATAGCTTCGCTTCCGGTTGTTTCCGATGCCCAGTCCATCGGCGTACGTGATGTCAATAACTACCTGCGCAAAAGGGAAGACGGGAAAAATGTATCGGTCTTTCATCGTTTCGAGCTTTTTTACGGCATGACCTTCGGCGGTGGCGGTGTGAATATCAACGACCGTTTCCGGGACCAATCCAATTCTAATGTAATCGCGGGCAACAGCCGGGCCACTACCTTTAACTACAGGGCTTACAGTGGCGGTGGCGCAGTATATTTCCCTTTATCGTACTTTGGTTCGCAGAGCATGCTGGCCCTTAATGTAGGCATATACGGCACTGCCAACGTATGGGACATCGGCAACACTTCGCTGGATGCCAGCCGCATTACTACCTACGAGTCCAAAGACATGTTTATCGGAGCGCCTATCGGGGTCGATATTATATACGGCGGCGAAGCTACTTTGAATAAAGTGAACAAGATAACACTCCGGGGCGGTGCAGGCCTTATGCCTTACTTCGCTACCGGCGAGCTGGCCGATGGTTCCCAGAACTATGGCAAGGTAGGCATAAAGCCTTATGTGAAAGCGGAGCTGGGCTTCTTTGCCGGAGTGGAATGGAAGCTGAGAGGTATGGTAATAGCGGGTTCCAGGACGATCTACGACTATCATACCGGCGATTATAACCTTCGCGATTCCGACTATTACTACTCTATGAACTTTAAGATCAGGCCTACTTATACCGTGGGCATCGTGGTTTTCCCTTTCTCTTTCGGCTGGGAAAATGATAAATGGTAAGCGGATCTTTGCCATTATTGAAGCAAGGCAATCGCTAACGAAAGGCTAAAAGCCGCTACTGCATTGACTTGGAGAAAGAATAGTTTTCCACATTTTTTAAATTTTTCATTGTTGTTTCAATGAACTTTTGTAACATCGCTTTTCAATATTAAAAACATAATCAGAATTATGAACAAAGCTGAATTAATTGAACAAATCGCCAAAGACGCCGGCCTTACTAAAGTTCAGGCTAATGAAGTATTGAATTCTTTTACCAATGCGGTAGTCGCTTCCCTGAAAAAAGGTGAAAATGTTACCCTGGTTGGTTTCGGTACTTTCTCTGTATCTCAACGCTCTGCCCGTAACGGTCGTAATCCGCAAACTGGCGAAGTGATCAAAATCAAAGCAAGGAAACTGCCTAAATTTAAAGCAGGTAAAGATTTTGCAACAAAAATTGCTGCTGCAAAAACACCTAAAAAATAATTTCCTTTCCCGGAAAAGAAAAAAGCAAGGACAAGTCCTTGCTTTTTTTATACCCTTTGTCGTGTGAACATGCGGAATAAAACGAAAGTATCGCATTGCGTACCGCTATTGCCTTACGATACGTTGTACGCATGGACTTACCGTCCTTAATATCATGATTGCAATAGCCGATCAGGCTTTAAACTGTAAGCGCATTCCTTTTGTCTCATCATTGATCTTTCCTTTTTCAAACACTACATTGCCGTTTACGATCGTATGAGAGATGGTTGCGGGTAAAGTAACGCCTTCCAGCGGCGACCAGCCGCAGTGGTACAGGATATTGCTTTTGGCTACGGTATAGTTTTCATTGGGATCGACCAATACGAGGTCGGCCCAATATCCTTCGCGCAGGTAGCCCCGTTCTTCGATATTAAAGCAAATGGCAGGGGCATGGCACATTTTCTCTACTACCTTTTCGATGCCGATCCTGCCTTCCTTTACATAGTGCAGCATCATTTGTAAAGAGTGCTGTACCAAAGGCAGGCCGGAGGGCGCTTTGCCATATGGTTGCTGTTTTTCTTCCCAGGTATGCGGCGCATGGTCGGTGGCAATAATGTCCAAACGGTCGTCCAGCAGGGCTTTCCACAAGGCTTCTTTATGATGTGGCGCCTTGATGGCAGGATTGCACTGGATCAGGTTGCCGAGTTGCGCATAATCGTCGGCGGTAAAGTGCAGGTGATGCACACACACTTCATTGGTGATCCTTTTATCTTTTAAAGGAAACATATTGGTGAATAGCTGCAGCTCCCTTTCTGTGGAGATGTGCAGGATATGCAGGCGGGTATTGTGTTGCTTGGCCAGTTGTACCGCAGAGAACGAAGATTCGAAACAAGCTTCCTCGTTGCGGATCAGCGGATGATAAGAAGCGTCGGGTGCATCGGGGTACTTTTCTTTATTGGCCTTGATGATGCGCTCATCTTCACAATGGGTAGCGATCAGGAGCTCCGTATCGCCAAAGATCCTGTTCAGGGTTACATAATTATCGACCAGCATATTGCCGGTGCTGCTGCCCATGAAGATCTTGATACCGCACACCTCTCTTTTCTTGGCATTGGTTTTTAATACCTCTTCTACGTTATCATTGGCCACACCCATAAAGAAGGAGTAATTGGCTACTGAAGTAGCTGCCGCACGATCATACTTCTGTTCCAGCAATTCCTGTGTGGTAGCCGGAGGGTTGGTATTGGGCATTTCCATAAAGGATGTGGTACCGCCTGCTACCGCGGCCCGGGCTTCGGAACCGATAGTTGCTTTGTGGGTAAGGCCCGGCTCCCGGAAGTGCACCTGGTCGTCGATCACGCCGGGCATCAGCCATTTGCCTTCCGCGTTGATCTCCGTATAATTTCCTTCGGGATTGATCTGGCCGGCAATCTTATCGATCCTGCCGTTTTTAATATATACATCGGCATTCCATTGCCGTCCTTCATTGATCAGTGTTGCATTCCTGATGAGCAGAGGTTGCGCCATAATAAAAATTTCTTTGTCTGCAAAGGTAGGCAGTGGTAGGCAAACAGCGAAGGCTGTTTTCGCCTTCCGGGAAGGCTTCCGGCGCCTTGACCCTTTGTGCTATAAAAAATTGTTTTTCAGGGCCGGGCAAAAGTTGGCGCGATATTTGCAAGGGTACCCCCGATAGCCCGTTTTTCAACGGGCCGAACATTCAATAAAAATTAAAAGCATTATGAGAAAATTACTGATGTGTTCCGTTTCCGCCCTGCTATTGATGCAGGCAAGCCCTTTACTGGCGCAGGAAGAGAGGCCTGCCGCGAATGATATAGATTCCAAAAAATTCCGTTTCGGGGTATTTGTATCCCCTACGATGAGTTGGATGCGACCTACAACAAGTAAAACGGACGATGGTCAGTACGCACCTAAGAATAATGGTAGTAAAGTAGGCTTCACTTATGGCCTGATGGCTGAATACAATTTTGCAGAAAATTATGCGATCGTCAGCGGATTACAGGTTAATATGACCGGTGGTAAAATCAATGCCGATTATCTTGGTACTGAAACTTCCTCCATAGTAAAGTCGGCCGATTTCAATTACCGGCTTAACTACCTGGAAGTGCCCGTAGCCCTGAAGCTGCGCACAGATCCTATCTCCGGCTTCCGCTTCTTCGGGCAACTGGGACTTACTACCGGTTTTAATATTGCCAAGAAAGCGACCTACACCGTAAAATACCTGGATGCCGAGGGCAAAACGCTGACCAGTACCGGGGATAACGAAAAAATAAAAGGTACGCTTGCCATTGCACCGGTAATGTTTACCATGAATATCGGTGCAGGTGCAGAGTATCCGCTTAATGCCAAGCTTGCCGGTTATGTCGGCATTTTCTTCAACAATGGATTTGCTCCGGATGCCACGAACCCCAACAAATACAACATGCCCTACAACCTTTCTTTTAAAGATGGGAATACAAGGCTCAATAACTTTGCTTTAAGAATAGGCTTGTTCTTCTAACAGTATTTTATGATTTGGACGGCTGCTGCAAACCAATGCAGCAGCCGTTTTTTGCGTCTAACGCGTATGACTCCTGCTGCGTTTATGATAACCAGCGCAAAACCATTATTCTACAATACTAAACTGAGCTCCGTATGCTGAAACGAAAACTACTACCGGTTTCATTGTTGTTCGTGGGAACATTGATCTTCTTGCTTTCCTCTTGCAAAAAGGATGATATCACCTTAAATAACGGCAACAATGAATATACCTTAAAACAGTTGTTTACCTACCTGAAGAGTACCCCTCAGACTTTTATGGTAACCGCAGGAACCAACCAAACCATTACCGGCGCTAAAGGCACCTTACTGATATTTAACCCACAATCTTTTAAAGATGCTGCCGGGAACATCATCACTTCGGGATTGGTTACTATCGAGCTGACAGAGATGTACACTCCGGGCGCTATGATCGCCAACAGAGTAAATACCAGTACGGCTTCGAAACAACGATTGAAAAGCGGCGGTTCCGTTAATATTAAAGCGACTATGGGCGGTGTGGAAGTTTTTGCCAATGATTATGATCTCGCCTTTAAACAAGATGCCCAGAGAGAGGAGCCTATGGCCCTGTTCCGTGGTTTCCAGGTTACCGATTCGACCGGTACCAATATCCAATGGTACGATGATATAACCGATACTGTACCCCGCACCACAAAAGTAGATACCAACCAGAACTTCTATTACCTTTTTGATTCCTGCACTACCTTTAACTGGATCAATTGCGATTATTTCTACAGCGCCCCTTCGCCCAAGACAGAGGTTACCGTGGTGATGCCCGACAATAGCTACGACCTTTCGAATACACAGGTATATGTTGTTTTCCCAGGCATTAATTCCGTGACCTGCCTGTACTCCTACGATGCCGCGACGCATGCTTTTAAATTTGGTGCAAGCTCCTACTATATACCTGTAGGATCGCAGATACATGTGATCGTTATCGGGGCCAAAGGCAACAACTATTACCTGGCACAGCAGCAAAACATAACGGTGGTCAACAACCAGACGGTGAACCTTACGCCGGTGGTGCAACCTATAAGCGCTATACAGGCCTTGTTGAATACCCTTTAAATAAGCAATCATAATCCGGTACGGGATTATTGGGGAGCGTGGTTATGCCACGCTCTTTTTTATGTCTATAGGTTCCCTCCTAACCCGAATGATTGCTTCATATAAAGGAGGCATTGAAAAAAATGAACCTAATATTTGTTTCGTACGAAAAATTTCCTATCTTCGATTCATGAATACAATGCAAAGCGAAAAAGACAGGAAGCCGGAACCTACCAAATCCGAATTGGAGATACTGCGTGTACTTTGGGAATATGGCACTTCTACCGTTAGGTTTGTAAACGACAAGCTGAACGAGCAGCGCGAAGTAAATTATACCACTACCCTCAAGCTGATGCAGATCATGGTGGAGAAAGGTATCCTGGACAGGGACGAAAGCCAAATGAAACACACCTACAGCGTGGCGGAGGAAGAGCAGGAGACCAAAGCCCACTTACTGGAAAGATTCGTAGATACCCTTTATAAAGGCTCTGCGAGCAAATTGGTGATGCAATTACTGGGACATAAGAAGACATCCAAAAAGGAACTGAAGGAAATAAAGGATATGTTGAAAAAACTGGAAGAATAACCTAAACTATTAAGCAATTCATCATGAGCTCAGCTAGTGTTCCCGGCCAGTTGGTCCAATCGCTTTACCTTACCCTGATCCATTCGCTGTGGCAGGGCCTGCTGCTTGCCGCGGCAGTAGGATTAATCATGATAACCACCCGCAGCGCTTCGGCCAGGAAAAGGTACAACCTGCTGATCATGGCCCTGTTCCTGTTTGTGGCGGGCTGTATCACCACCTTTATAAAAGCCTGGCTGGACTTGCGGGCGACGTCTGTGCTTTCCATTACACCTGGCGATATAATTACAGGGCAGCCACAAACCCTTGCCGCATTTCATCCCGGGAAAGGGTCCTTTGTATCGGGGCTTATCGCTTACCTGAATGCCCATGCTGGTAATATTGTACTTTTTTGGTTCCTGGCGATCTGTATCCGCAGCCTGCAACTGGCCCTGGGTTTACAGGGGCTGCGCAAGCTCAGGCGTACCGCCATAGTGAACGAAGATGCCCATTGGCAGCAATATGTAAAAGACCTTTCTGCAAAAATGGGTATCCGCCGATTCGTAAGCCTGGCTGAATCGGGTATGGCCAAAGTGCCTTTGGTGATCGGGCATTTTAAGCCCCTGATCTTAATACCGGTGGGCCTGATAACAGCCTTACCGCCGGGCGAGTTGGAAGCTATCCTGATCCATGAGCTGGCCCATATACGTCGAAGGGATTACCTGGTCAATCTTTTACAAAGTCTCCTGGAGATCCTTTTCTTTTTCAACCCTGCTATCTGGTGGATCTCTTCTTTGATCAGGGCCGAAAGGGAACATTGCTGCGACGATATTGCCCTGGCCCAAACCAGCAGCAAAAAGAATTATATCCAGGCCCTCGTTGCCTGCGAAGAATACCAATTGCCGGTACAAGCCTATGCCATGGCGCTCAAAGGCAGCAAAAAACACCTCGTAACCCGCGTAAAACGAATTATATCCAATAACAACGCCTCACTCAATCTTATGGAAAAATCGATGCTGGCCATATGCCTGGTTGCTGCAGGCTTATTGATGGCCGCCTTTACGAATAAAAAACAAGCTGGCAATACCGATACAACAAAAACCGAAATACAGGCTCCTGCAGCCACGAATACAACAGGTAATGAGGACCAGGTAGCCCTGGCAGAACCTGCTGTTCCCTTTGACGCTGTAACAACTGAAATAGCGCTACCCGAACCTGCCGTAAAACCGGAACCTGCTGAGCAGGCAGAACCGGTAGCGGTGGCCGCCGAAACACATGATGCAGTACAGGAAGAAAGTCAACAAGAGAACCAGGACCGCAAAGAAGCCGAAGCCCGGAAGAGATCGGCGGAAGCAGACAGGCGGAGATCCGAAGCACTGGCTATCGCCAATACCCAAAGGGAGGAAGCCTTGGCCGATATAGCGCGGAGAAGGGATGAGGCCATAGCCGAGGCCCGCAGCAAATACGAGGAAGGCAGGGGAAGGCTGGAAGAAGCAAGACACAGGCAGAGCGAGGCGATAGCCCAGGCAAGGTACAAACAGGACGAAGCGCGCCGAAAAATGGAAGATGCCCAAAGGAAGCAGGACGAAAACATAAGAAGGCAACAGGAAGCGGCCCGTCATATACACGAGGAAGCGCTCCGTAAGCATGATGAAGCGCTTCGTAAACATGATGAGGCGCTCCGCAAACAGGGTCAGGCAGTACGTCAGCAGGAATCTACTACGGGGGTCATCCTTTCGGAGCTGGTAAAGGATGGTATTGTGGGAAAAAATGATAAATCCCTCGATTTTAAACTGACCAACGATGAATTTGTAGTGAATAAGGTAAGGCAACCGGAACCGGTTTTCCGCAAATACAAGGAACGATACCTTAAAGCAACCGGCAAAAGCGGTGGTAACTGGTCGGTGAAATATAAGAGGAGCAATGACTAAGCAGTATTGCAAGCACCTTATTCCGTATTATAAAGACTGTTGACATTCTTTATCTATACCCCTTACCGCGAACCATAAACCAACCAATCTCTCCCAGAAATGAAATCCAGTATACAATACTGCCTGGCCTTATGCCTGTGCGCAGTAGCCGCCCCTTTATGGGCGCAGCAGGCCTTGTCGGGACAAGTAGTGACTTCAGACAACAAACCGGCAGATGCTGCTTCCGTTGCCCTGGTCAACAATGCCGATTCTGCTGTAGTAAAAATGACATTGGGTGATGAACAAGGCCGTTTTTCTTTTGACAATATAACACCGGGTACCTATCGCGTATGGATCACGATGGTAGGTTATAAGGACTACAAAAGCGATACTCTCATTGCCGGGGCGCAAATGCTGACCTTGCCCGTCATTACCTTGCAGCAAAGCGGCGAGCAGCTTAAAGAGGTAAACATCACCGGGAGAAAGTCTTTTGTAGAACGTAAAGTGGACAGGACAGTGGTGAATGTAGATGCCCTGATTGCCAATGCCGGCAGTACCGCATTGGAAGTGCTGGAAAGGTCGCCGGGTGTAAGGGTAGACCAGAACGGGAGCATCAGCCTGAAAGGAAAAGAAGGCGTCGTTATTTTTATAGACGACAAACCTACTTATCTGTCGGGTACCGATCTGCAGAACTACCTCCGGTCGTTGCCCGCGGCAGCGCTGGAACAGATAGAGCTGATGCCCAATCCGCCGGCGAAATACGATGCCGCAGGAAGCGCAGGTGTGATCAATATCAAAACAAAGAAAAACAAGTCGAGGGGCTTTAATGGTAGCCTGAGCCTGAGCTATAACCAGGGTAAATATGCCCGTTCCAACAACAACCTTAACCTGGCTTACCGCCAAGGCCGCTTCAATGTATTTACCAACCTGGGCTATGGCAAGCAGAATTTTTTTTACGACCTGGATATTTACCGGAGGTACAAAAATACGGATGAAAGTACCCGCTCTTATTTTATCCAGAATACATATATCCGGATTCAGAGTGATGTATTCTGGGGAAAGGTGGGCGCGGATTTCAGTCCTGATGAAAAGAATACTATAGGCATTATGGTGAATGGCAATTCAAACGCCGGTACCCGTACCAATGACAATATAAGCAAGATACTTGATGCCTATAGCCAGCCGGACTCTATGATCAAGGCCTTAAATACGGAAAAAAACAAATTCAGGAATGGTGGGGTCAACCTCAACTACCGGCATAAATTTGATAAAGATGGGAAAGAGCTGACGGCCGACCTGGATTATATTGCTTACGAAACGGGCAGCGACCAGACCTTCAACAATAACGGCTATTTACCCGATGGGAGCGCTACTTCCAGCGACCAGCTCGCCGGCTCGTTGCCTGCTACGCTCTATATTTATGCGGCCAAAGCCGATTATACACATCCTTTAAAAAGCGGTTATGTTCTTTCCGCAGGAGCTAAAACAAGCTATATCAAAACCGATAACCTGGCCGATTACAATTATACCGTCAAGAATATAACCCGGCCGGATTATGATAAAAGCAATCATTTTATCTACAAGGAAAGCATTAGCGCCGGCTACCTCAACCTCAGTAAAGAGTATAAACGGTTATCGGTCCAGTTGGGCTTAAGGCTGGAGCATACGTATTCCAACGGGCACCAGCTCGGCAATATACAGAAACCCGATTCGGCATTTACCCGTAACTATACCAACCTCTTTCCCACCCTGTTTGTTTCTTATAAGCTGGATAGCGCAGCCAGCAACCAGTTGAGCTTTAACTACGGCCGGAGAATCAGCAGACCTTATTTCCAGGACCTAAACCCCTTTATTTCCCCTCTCGATAAATTCACGTATTATGTAGGCAATCCCTTCCTGAAACCGGCCTTTACCAATAGCCTGGAACTGGCCTATACCTTTAAGAACAGGATCACGGTTACGGCATCTTACAGCAATACCGCCGATGCCGTTAATGAAACCATAGAGATACAGGATGGCACCTATTACAGCCGTCCGGGTAACCTGGGCAAGATCATTATGAAGAGCCTATCCGTAGACGGCAGCCTGGAGCCCTTTACCTGGTTCCGCTTTCATTGCTATACCGAGGTCACCAATATCCATTCGCAAAGCGATTTCTATACCGGGAAACTCAATACACAAGGTACCTTTTGGTTTATACAGCCCGATGTACAGTTCCAGTTGGGCAAAGGCTGGACAGCCGAGCTGAGCGGCAGGTACAATACCGATATTACCAATGCACAATTTATTTCGGGTGCTTACGGCCTTATTAACGCCGGTGTCCAGAAGACGATGGGTAATGCAACCTTCAAGCTTGGCCTCAACGATGTTTTTTATACTGCTGTCAACAAAGGCATTATCAATAACCTGGCCCTTACCGATGCCACGTACAACAATCGCTACGATTCCAGGCAGGTTGTATTCACCTTCAGCTACCGCTTCGGCAAAGAGATCGCAGGAGAACGCAAGCATAACAGCACCGGCGCCGAAAGCGAGCAAAACAGGGTGAAAAATTAGGGCAAAGCAGATACCGTTACAAGTTATTATACCAATATAATAAGCACACTATAAATATAATTTAGTAAACTATTATTGCGACGGGCTTTTCGAAAATATACCTTTTTTCCAGGTACATTTTCCTCCGGTCAAGGAAATAACCTGGTCCCAAACCAGGTAAATGACCATTGGTGAAATAAATGATACCGCTTGTAAACCGAACTTGTTCCTATTCTTTGAAGGACTGTATTTTTGAGTATAACCTTTAAAAATAGCTCACATGAAATCGTTACATCAGCCTAGATTCGCGCTAACAGCCACGAAAGTTCCGTCAGTTTATGGAGTGTACACTATTTTAAAAGCAAGTCTGCACATGTTTGGTTTCAATATAAAAATGCAGAAGACCTTAAGATGGTAACAGATCGGTAAATGACCATTAGCGAGAGAAAAGAGGCGGGCACCATCGGTACCCGCCTCTTTCTTCACCCTTTAAACCCTTATAGGCTGAAAGGGTGACGTTGTTCATAAGGAATTGCTTGTTTATTGCTGGTCGTAGCTGGTATCCCATTCATTGCCGTCGTCCCCTTTTTGTCCATCCATTTTGATCATGAAATTCTTGGCGGGGAAATAAGGCTTCATGTGAATATCCAGGTGGATACGGTCCTTCTGATGCGGGTCCTGCTCGAAGCGGCGAATCGTAAAGTCTTCGATCAGCTTATCGGGCCCGGTAATACTGTCCAGGAATTTTACGATCTGGCTCATGAGGTCCTTGCGCGTATTGGCATTAAAGTTTTCAAAAGCGCGGCGGTTCAGAAAATCCATCAATACCTTGGTTACATAGTCGAATACACGCACTACGGAGTAGGTCTGCAAGCCCAGGTTGTCGCCGTTAAACAGGGTTTTGGCCGAGAAGGCCATTACCTTGCCGTATTCCTTTACCATAGGTACCAGGCCCATTTTTTCGAGGTTGGCGATCTCGCTTTTCTTAAGATCGAACTTCACGCCATCCACTTCGTTCATGCTCCCGAATTTTTTACCGGCAGTTACCTGGCTCATGAGGGTCCGGTATATCTTGCCGGCCAGCGCTCCCGATGGCGGCACATAAAGATCTTCTTCTTCGTTCAGTTCGTCAAACTTACCCCGGCCTACCAGCCAGTTGCAGGACATCATTACATTGGAACGGTATTTGTCGCCGCCGGTAAGATTGGCGATCTCAAACATTTCCATTACATCGTCCGGGGCATCCAGGTGCTCGAAATCGGTAACCAGCATCACCTTGTTTTCGTGTGCCAGCTTGGCCCATTTTTCAACTACCTTATTGCTGCCCAGGTAACCGGGTACCACCATAATGCTGTAGTTGTTGCGCAGGTCCAGGCGGTCATAATTCTTTTTCAGCTCTTCGCCTATATGATCGATAAAACGGGTATTGTCCAGGTCTTTCAGTTGGTCGGCTTCACAGTTGATAAAGGAGACATTTTTCAGCTTGTCCCCTTCGGTATTTTTGAAAAATAAAGCCACATTGCGGTAAGAACGTTCCAGGTCCCGGGTTTCTTCTACCGCTTTGGAAAGGTTCTTTTCCAATACCTTCTGGCTTTGTGCCGCTTTCTCCTCACAAAGGTTCACCATTTCGGAAATCTCGTTGCCCGATTCCAGCACCTGCGCCCATACGGATAGCGCTCTTTGCAGCGTTTCCCGCTCACCCTTCTTCTGCGATTCGGTAAGGAAGATATTGCGGCGTGCCTTACGGTCGGGATTGAGGTTCTGCGCGCCGTCGATGGAAGATTCGATAAGGTCAAAGCCCCCGAATTTGGCCAGCTTATCGGCCCCTGATTTTAAAAGCTCAAGGGGATTTTTGATCGCTTCGCGTTCCTGGACAGGTGCCGGCTCTCCCGCGGCTTGTTGTTGCAGTTCTTCGCTCATGGCGTTTATTTTTATATAAGTTTGATACGCTGTATTTAATACTGCAAAGTACAATGAATGCGCGGAGGGGGCAATACGTAAAAAGACGTAATTTCCTGCATCGGGATAAAGCAGGCTACCGTTTCCCGGGGCCGTTCCGGCGATCAATATATTCCTACGGGAACATTAAATCATATACAAAGCCCTGTATTCATTTTCCGGGAATGGAAACAGAATACAGGGCTACCTAATAAAAAGAAGCTCGTTTAGGATTCGCTTTGCACCAGCAGGCGGAAACCATTGCCGTGAATATTCACGATGCTTACCTGCTCATCGTCGCTCAGGTATTTGCGCAATTTAGCGATGTACACATCCATGCTGCGGCCATTGAAATAAGTATCACTGCCCCAGATACGCTTAAGGGCCTGGTCCCTGGGCAACAGGTCGTTCTTGAATTCGCAAAGCATCTGTAGCAGGGCGTTTTCCTTAGGCGATAAGGTATACTGCTTATCATCGATCGAAAGAATGCGCAATTTGCTGTTGAACTTAAACTTGCCAAATTCGAATTCGATCTGGGAAGGGTTCTTTTCCTGGATCTCCTGGTTGCGTTTAAGGATCGCTTTTATTTTGATTAACAATACTTCGCTGTCGAAAGGCTTGGAAATATAATCGTCCGCTCCCAGTTTGTAACCATTAATCACATCTTCCTTCATACTCCTGGCCGATAGGAAGAAGAGTGGAACATCAGGGTCTGCATTCCTGATCTCTTCGGCCAATGTAAATCCGTCCATATTGGGCATCATGACATCCAGGAGGCAGAGGTCGAATTTCTCCCTGCGGAAAGCCGCCAGGCCAAGGATACCATCACGGCAAAGTTCCACTATATAATCGTGGAGTTCCAGGTAGTTTTTCAGTACCTGGCCCAGGTTGGTATCGTCTTCAACCAATAAGATTTTTGCTTTTTCAGCTTCCATATAGTTTTATTAAAGTGCTCAAATTTAAATACCTACAACAAACGAAGGGGATTATGGTACTGAATGTTTTGTTAAAAACGGGGGCAGTTGTATGCATTTCTGTTCTTGGAACCGGAGCTATAAAGACCCTGGTAGGTAAGCGACAGTTCAAATGCGCCGTTGCCGCGGGTAGCAGAGCTGACCCCTGAAGTGGTAATGTCCATAGAAGCCATAACCTTTATTTTGCTCCATTCAAAGCCGAATACGGGGATAATGGCATCGTTCAACCGGTGGTACACACCCAGCATAAAGACATTGGGCAGGTTCTCCTTGGGGCCTACACTATACGTGAACAGGGTGCCGAAAACGCTTTCGCTGGCGCCTTTCTGGTAAGAATAATATCCCGAAACGTTGGCGATCCAGGAATCGTTCAATTTGAAAAGCATATCCAGGTTGCCGGTAGGACGCATGCCCAGCTTATTTTCCATTTTGTAAAAACTCTCCGAAGGCCTGTTCACATGCAATAAGCCGGCGCCCAGTTTGATATAAACATTCTCGTTGGGGAAAAAAGCATAATTGATGCCCGCGGTGATATCGGCATAAGACGTTTTCTGGAAAGAATAAGCTTCGCCGTTGGCCGCCTTGGGGTCAAAAGTAAAGCCATCCCACTGGGTATCAAAGGTAAGCTTGGCAAAATCGACGCTTCTTTGTACAAAAGCCAGGCCCAGGCCAAAGGAAAGCATATTGTACTCGCCCAACTGAATATGATAGGCTGCCGATACCTGTGCTTTCATCAGCGACAGGTTACCGTTTCCGGCCTTGTCGTTAAAAAAAGCGGCGCCAAGCCCGAGCCAGTTGGTACTATTGGCATTGCGGAACAATTGAAAATCGCCATAAGCAGAGATCGTACGGAAAGGCGCCGGGATATTGTTCCATTGGCTGCGGTAATTGACCCCTACCCTGAAATCGCTTTCCGGCATGAGAGCAGTATTGGCAGGGCTTAACAAGAGCGGTGCATTATAGTATTGGGAAAAATGCAATCCCTGAGCCTGCAATTTTCCGGTTCCCCAGGCAGCAATGAGTAGAAAAGAAGAAAGTAAAAATTTTCGCATCCGCACCTGGGTTTTTTGTTCTGGACTCTTGTTTTTTCAAAGGACAGCTAAAGTTACTGCTTTTTTCAACGCTTACAATTTTTTTAACGTAAGGCAACGGCTACGTCGAAGCAGGACTCTGCCTGTTGTAAAAGACAGGCTAACTGCAGGATAAGTCAGGGTTTTCCTTACAATTCCATGACAATAATCTGGTACGCTTGTCAGAATTTTGCGTACTATGAAAAGAATACTATCCCTTGTTTCTGCTGTTGTTTTTACTGCGATTGTATTTTCTTCCTGTATGAAGGAGGAAAAACCCCACGCGCTGTCGGCAATACCCGATGGTGGTGAGTTTAAAATCGAGAACAAACAAGTACAGATCGGGGAGGATTATGCTACCCAGGTCTATTTCAGCCTTAGCAATGGTGTCGTATCCAGCAACAATTTTAAAATGTGGGACATCAGCTTTACCAATGGTTCCGGTGCTCCGGAATTATGGATGAATGGCGGGAAGCAGGTATTGATCTATCCTACCGGGAACAAAAATTACACTGCAGTAACTACATTAGGCAATATCGCCGCCACGAGCTGGAAATATGACGACCCCTCCGGCCTGCCCGGCAAAAGCGGCTTAGGTATCCTGAGTACAGAGAACCACCTGGGCGAAGTATTGATCGTGGACGATGGCGAAAAAAACTATTTTAAATTGCAGGTGCTGGAAATTACACCAACGCAATACAAGCTTAAAATAGGACCGCTGGAATCGGCTACAGGCAACGATCTCACTTTAGACAAAGACGACAACTACAATTACGTATTCTATTCCTTTGCCAATGGTATTGTAAAACCAGAACCACCCAAGAAAGATTGGGATTTTGTCTTTACCCGCTACCGTCACATATATTATAAATACAATCCCGATGGTAGCGATTACCTGTACCTGGTCAATGGCGTGCTGACCAATACTTATAAAACAGAAAGCGGCAAAGACAATACGAGGGGATACGAGTTCTACAATTTCAGCCTGGCTGATGCCGAAAAATATACCTTGCAGCCCAACAAAGACGTGATCGGTTTTGACTGGAAAGTGGTGGACATTAACGACGGCAAGTATACCGTATTGCCGAAGGCCGTATATGTGATCAAAGACCAGAACGACGCTTTATGGAAGCTTCATTTTACCGGCTTTTACGATAACCAGGGCAAAAAAGGAAACCCCAGCTTTGAATACCAGCGGTTAAAATAATGTGATGATTACTAGTGAAACCCTTCTTGATCAAAGAAGGGTTTTTTATTTTGTGCTTTCTTATGACCCGCCTTGTACTCCATACTTTGATCCGCGCCGCTCCGGAGGTTTGCTTTGACCTGTCCCGGGATACAGCGGTACATTTGCAGTCAACAGAGCATACCGGTGAACGTGTGTTGGCAGGGCGGCATACCGGCCTGTTTGAATTAGGAGACGAAGTTACCTGGGAGGCCGTGCACCTGGGCATTCGCCAGAGGCTGAGTACACGCATTACCCGCTTCGAATCACCGGTCTTTTTTGAAGATACGATGCAGCAGGGGGCTTTTAAAAGCATGCGCCACGAACATCATTTTCTCAAACAAGGTGCGGATACCCTGATGACGGATATTTTCCTTTACGAAGTGCCTTTGGGGCTGCTGGGCCGTTTTTTTGACTGGTTGTACCTTAAAAGATATATGACCCGTCTGCTGCAAAAGAGAAACGCCTTTATAAAAGACAGGGCGGAAAAAGGAGATAGACTATAGGCAAAAGTGGAGTCATTTGCAGGTCTTTACCTTCGCGGCTTGGTATGCAATAAATAAATACCCTACTCCCCTATTTTGTCTTGCTGCATGCAATTTCCTGCATGTTTTTGATATTTCTCATAGCGACGCCGCATCGCAGCGAGAAATAAAACACATTGTAGTCAAACCCTGGAGATGGGGACAGCTTTATAACTTTCGATGCGTAGAAAGAATTTTTCCTCAGCGGCGATCAATAAAATATCCACGAAGCGCACCGGGAAACACCTTTCCTGATCGCTGCGAAAAAATAACCGTAGTATAAGACCGCGATAATGCTGATATTAGGCAATTTCTTATAAAATACTTACCTTTGCGCTCGTTTTTGAATCCTTTGGAACAATATTTTAGTAAATAACTCCATAAATTAATACACAATGAGCGTTACTATATCTGCTGCAGATGTAAACAAACTGCGCCAAATTACCGGCGCTGGTATGATGGATTGCCGCAAAGCTTTGGCTGAAAGCGATGGCGATTTTGAAAAAGCGATCGATTACCTGCGCCTGAAAGGCCAGAAAGTTGCTGCCAACCGCAGCGACCGCGATGCTAAAGAAGGTGTGGCTGTAGCTAAGGCTAATCCCGATGGTAACTACGGTATCATCATCCAGCTTTCTGCCGAAACAGATTTCGTATCTAAAAACCAGGAGTTTGTTGACTTCGCCAATGATATTGCCGAAGCGGCCCTGCACAATATGCCTAACGATATCGAAGCCCTGAAAGCTTTGGCATTGGGCGGCGCTACCATCAACGATAAATTGCTGGAAATGGTAGCTAAAATCGGTGAAAAAATCGATATCGTTCGTTACGAGCAGGTAAATGCTGATGCAGTAGTACCTTACATCCACGGCAACTACCGTATCGGTGTGCTGGTTGGCCTCAACAAGCCTGAAAGCGAAAAAATAATTGCTGCAGGTCGCGACGTAGCCATGCAGATCGCTGCTATGAACCCACTGGGCGTAGATGCAGACAGCATCGCTCCTGAAGTGATCGAGCGCGAAAAAGCCATTGCTATCGAGCAGATCGTTGCCGAAGGCAAACCAGCCGACATGGCCGAGAAGATCGCTGCCGGTAAAATGAACAAATTCTTTAAAGACAATACCCTGCTGAACCAGCCTTTCGTAAAGGATAACGCAGTATCTGTAGCCGATTACCTGAAAGGTATCGAAAGCGGATTGACCGTTACCACTTTCCGTCGTGCCAGCATCGGATAATAAAGCAATTTTTTCCTGGAAAATCCCGCTATTCAAAGGCGGGATTTTTTTTAGCGTAATTTTGCCGCAGCAAAGCGTCCCGGGAAAATGGAAATCGACCTGAATGGCGTCATTGTTGTAACTAAAATAATTATTGCATTATGAGTTTTGATCAGGGCAACAGAACAAAGAAATCCTTCAACAGCATAAGGGGCGTCATGGGCATGTCCATGGGCGTTATCTATATTGTGATTGCCTGCTGCGTGGTTTATTTTGAGAAAATACACCAGATCCATATCGGTGAGACCTTTTCCTATATCGTTGCCGGGCTGATGGCCGGTTATGGCATCTTCAGGATATACCGGGGCTTTAAGCAAATGAAGGGCGAAGGTTATTAATACCATCGTTCCAGCACAGGTAAATGCTGTGTCCGTGCATGATAGCAGTATTTTCCGTGCACGGGTTTTTAAATCTTTCCAATATGGCAATTCATTATTACGAAGTGGATATTGCTTCCCGCCTCAAAGGTAAAAGGCAATTATCGGCTTTCCTGGGTAACCTGGTAAAGGAATACCTGCCGGTAAAAAAAACAGACCTCAGTTATATATTCTGTAACGATGATTACCTGCTGGAGAAAAACCGGGAGTTCCTTAACCACGATACCTTAACCGATATCATTACTTTTGACCTTTCCGAAAACGAAACGGAGCTGGCCGGCGAAATATACATCAGTGTGGACCGCGTGCGGGAAAATGCCGAAAAATTTTCCATGCCTTACAACACAGAGTTGCACCGGGTTATTTTCCACGGAGCATTGCACCTGTGCGGTTTTAAAGACAAAAAGAAAGAAGATAAAGCGATGATGACGCAGATGGAAAATACCTGTCTGCAAAAATACTTTGAGCTTAATGAAATTTGAGATTATATACGAAGACGATGATATTGTAGCGTTGAATAAGCCCAGCGGATTGCTGAGTATTCCTGACCGCTACAATGATACCATACCCTGTCTCTATCACGAAGTGGCCAAAGCCTACGACAAGCTGTTTGTCGTACACCGGCTCGATAAAGATACCAGCGGCCTTATTGTATTTGCCAAAAACGAAGAAAGCCATAAATACATGTCCCAGCTTTTTGAAGGCAGGGATATAGAAAAGTATTACCTGGCTATCGTGAACGGCAAACCCTTCAAGACCTCCGGAAGCATTGTTGCACCAATAGCAGAGCACCCTACCTGGAAAGGGAGGATGAGCATACAGAAAAAAGGCAGGTTTGCCCATACCGATTATGAAGTGCTGGAATCGTGGAGTAGCTTTTCCCTGTTGAAGCTGCGGATCTTTACCGGCCGTACGCACCAGATCCGGGTACACTTGCAGCACCTGGGCACACCGGTAGTGGGCGACCCTTTTTATGGCAATGGTGGTACCTTGCTGCTTTCTTCTTTCAAAAAGAAATTCAAGCTTGCGGAGAGCGAAGAAGAAGAGCGGCCTTTGCTGAGCCGCCTGGGTCTGCATGCCTCCGAGCTGGTGTTTACCGATGCCAAAGGCGTAAAGAAGAGCATAACAGCACCGTTGCCCAAAGATATGAGTGTTACCCTCAAGCAACTGGCCAAATGGGCCAAATAAGAAAGACCGGGAGCTGTTATGCGATCCCGGTCTTTTTTTATTTCAGCAGACATGCCCTGCCGGCTTAGTTATCGGCTACCGACAGTTCGGCCAATATCCTTTCCAGCCTTTCCTTTACGGTATCGTAATCGGTATAACCTTTGGCCACCAGGTAAAATTTATTGCCTGAAGCTTGCAGCAACAATTGCGGGAAACTGGTTACCTGCAATTGCTTTACTAAGGCAAAATCATAGTGAGCTTTCTCTTTGAATTTTTCGCTGTGCAGATCATGGTAAAAAGTTTCGGCATCGATGCCATACTTCGGTAGCAAATGCCGGTAGGCCTCATCATCGGTAAGGTCGCGGCCTTCGAAATGTAAGGCATGCTGTATATCCGATGCAAAAGAAACGGCAAGCTCGGGGTGGTATTCCTTGACGATACTCATAGCGATGGCTGGCTTCTCGGAATCGGGGAACCAGTCGCTTTTGTCGGGATTGAAGATATGCCAGAGATAATCTTCTCCGAACCGGATGCCGGTATATTCCTCTACCGTTTTATACGCTTTGCTGATATAGCCCGCCGTAACGCCAATAGGCTGGGGCGTTTCCGGCAATACCATGCCGCCGCTTAACACTTCGGTAACCAGCTTGTCTTTAAAATGGGCTTCTATTTGCTTCATCACCGGGCTGAAACCATAGCACCAGCCGCAATAGGCATCGTAACAATAAATAAGGGTCATTTTCTTTTGGAGGATTGACTGCAAAAGTAAGAAACCCGTTTTGTAGTTAAGAGAGAATAATATTTTCAGATATATGCCATAAACTCCTGATGGACAAAGCCACATTTGTATTCCTTTGAAAAAAAATTTTTTCTCATTTGAAAAACAAGTTGTAAACTTGCAGAGCATTGCCGCTAATATTCCATCCTTTTAGCTGGTGAGCGTTAAATTTTCCGCTTACTGTTTCCCCACAAAAGAATAAGCTAAGCCCCAGATTTTTCACAAAACACTATTGTATCATAATCACAATATTTTTGGATCATAGTTTCCATCCCACACTAAAGATTTAGTAAATCCCAATTGAATGGCTTACGACATTTTGCAACTGAACGACATGCTCGTTCCTGAATTACTGGATATTGCCGAAACGCTTGGCGTTGCCGATGCAAAGAAAATCGGGAAACAGGATCTGGTATATCGTATCCTGGACAAGCAGGCGCTGAAAGCTTCGGAAGGCGCCCCGGCCGAAGAACCTAAGAAAAAGAGAGGACGCAAACCCAAAGAGCAGGAGGAAAAACCTGCCGTTGTTGAAGAGAAAGCGCCGGAAGCAGTGGCGCCTCCCGCCGAAGAAGCAGCGAAGGAAAGCAAGCCGGTAAAAGCCCGCAGGGAAAGAAAACCGGTAACCCACCGTCAGGAAAGAAACACCCAGGCTTTTGAAGCAAAAGAGGAAAAAGAAACAAAAGAAGTACCACCCGATGCCACCTATTTTGACGATGAGGAAGAAACAGAAGTGGCCCCTATTATAAAAGCAGAAGAAGCGGAAACGGAAGAGCAGCCACAACAGCCGGAAGTAGTCATAGAAGAAAAGAAAGAGCAGCCCGCCGAATTTCTGAAAGAGCAACAGCAAAACCGGCAACAACGCGATAATCGCCACCAGAAAGCCCAGGAGTCGCACTTTAATATCGAGTTTGATGGTATTATCCCCGGCGAAGGTGTACTGGAAATGATGCCCGACGGCTATGGCTTTCTCCGCAGCAGCGACTACAACTACCTCAGTTCCCCCGATGATATTTATGTTTCCCCTTCACAGATCAAACTGTTTGGACTAAAAACCGGCGATACCGTTACCGGTAATGTACGTCCTCCCAAAGAAGGTGAAAAATACTTCGCTCTTCTCAAAGTAGAAACCATTAACGGACGTTTGCCCGAAGAAATACGCGACCGCGTTCCGTTCGACTACCTTACCCCGCTTTTCCCCAACGAAAAGCTTAACCTCAATACCACTGCCAGCAATTTAAGTACCCGTATCATGGACCTGTTCACGCCGATAGGTAAAGGACAGCGTGGCCTTATCGTAGCCCAGCCCAAGACCGGTAAAACGATGTTGCTGAAAGAAGTGGCCAATGCGATTGCAGCCAACCACCCCGAATGTTACCTGATGATCGTGCTGATTGATGAACGCCCCGAAGAGGTGACCGATATGCAGCGTAGCGTAAATGCGGAAGTAATTGCATCTACCTTCGACGAACCGGCAGATAAGCACGTGAAAGTATCGCAGATCGCGTTACAGAAAGCAAAACGCCTGGTAGAAGTAGGTCACGATGTGGTGATCCTCCTCGATTCCATTACCCGCCTGGCGCGTGCGCACAATACCGTTGCGCCTGCAAGCGGTAAAGTGTTGAGCGGTGGTGTGGAAGCCAATGCCATGCAGAAACCCAAACAATTCTTTGGCGCTGCGCGTAAGATCGAAAACGGCGGTTCGCTTACGATCCTGGCTACTGCCCTTATCGATACCGGCTCCCGTATGGACGAGGTGATTTTTGAAGAATTTAAAGGTACCGGTAATATGGAACTGCAACTGGACCGCAAGCTGGCCAACAAGCGCATTTTCCCCGCTATCGATATTACTTCTTCTTCTACCCGCCGCGACGACCTGCTGCTGGATAAAGAAACCCTGGGTAAAATGTGGATACTCCGCAACCACATCGGCGGCATGAATACCGATGAAGCGATGAATTTCCTGACCCAGCAAATGAAAGGCACCAAGAGCAATGAAGAGTTCCTGGCAACAATGAATAAATAACCTGTTATATCATTTTATAGAAAGCCCCGATGCATCTCGCATCGGGGCTTTTCTTTGCCGTTGTAGCTTGTTACTACACCTGGCTCTGATCCGCAGCCCAGCGTAAGGTATCTTCCTGCCCTGTTCCCGGGTTGTTTCCGGACAGCAATTCCTGGAACTGCAACAGGTTTCTCTTATTGTAAAAATAAGCATCGGAAGCAGCTTGTTCATAATGACCGATAGCCGCAAACAACAACCGTAGATTGCCATCGATAAAATGGTTGCCGTTCAAATAAGATTGTTCCTCATGGCTATAGCTTTCCAGCTCTTTACGGGCATAACTGCTAATCGCTTCCTTATACTCTTCTTTGTGCAACATTCTCCTGATCTGTGCCCTGAAAGGTCCTTCGGCTGCTTTCAAAGTAGCAAGATACCCATGTACCTGCTCTTCGGTTACCGTATGCTGGAGGAATTGTGTTGCTTCCCTGATACCCCGGTAAGCCGTATTCAAAGCTTCGTAGTTGTCGTCCACGGCCGATAAGTTTTTGTATTTGGCGCGCAGCTCGTCCAGCTTGCCTTGTGCTATAGCTTTGGCCGCAAAAAAGGAACAAGCCTCTTTATCTTTCCGCTCCAGTTGTGCTTTGTCTTCCTGCAATTTAAGTTCCAACGTGTCGAGGAGCGCTGCGGCCTGGCTGCGCTTGTACTTTTGCCCGTCATAATCAAAAGTCTTGATCCTGATGTCCTTTGCTGCAATTTGCCGGAGCGCTTGTATATCCTGTTCCAGGGCATGGGTATCGGCAGCCAATTCGCCTACGGCCGGTGTGAAAATCGTATCAATACATGGGTGTTCCGATATCTGTCCCACCTGTAGTTCGTCGATATTGGGAACTGCGGGGTTATGGTAATCGTAAAAACCCTGGTAAACCGGGGGAAAGCTATTGCTGTAGTAAGCCTTCTCATAAGCAGGTTGAAAAGCAACCGCATCCATCATGCTGAGCGTCGTCGACTCTTCTTGCCTGACCGAGGAAAAAAGCTGTTGTGTAAAATGTTCCTCTATCCTATCCCGGTTCCGGAACAGGTTACCGGCCAAAGCGCTTTCATACTGAGGGCAAGGCGCATTGATGCGTTGCAGGTTGGCCACGCGGTCTTCCGTGTCGGGATGCGATGCCCATTGGTTTTTAACCACCAGCCTTGATTTATGGAACCGGGCCATTTCTTCCTGTGTAACCAAAGGCAGGCCATCGGAAAAGGGCAGCTTGTCGCGCATGGCATGGAACTGCATCACGGCAAATTGCTGAGGGTAAACATTAACCGGCCGCAAGCCGTCCTGCAACCGGCTGCCATAAAACCGTAGCACCTCACTGTAGGAATGCTCGGCCAGGTTGAGCCGCATGAGGGAGTGGATCAGGGGCTGGCTTCCCGCTGTTACGGCGGCTACTTCGTCGGCATGAAACTCCATAGCCCTGGACAGCTCCATGTATTGCAGGTTTACCACCTGGTACATTTTGCTCAATGCCCATTGAATACCATTGATCACTTTTACGGCAAGCATTACAAACAGGGACAAGTAACTGCTGATACCCGACCATTGCCTGATCATGCTATCATACGATTCGTTTTCGTAAAGCATATTATAAATGACCCGGTTCATATTGTACACATAGCTGCCCACCTTCATGCTTCGCTGGGAAAAATGCCCGAATTCATGTGCCAGCACTGCTTTCAGCTCCGACTGGTTTACGGTATTGACCAGGCCCATACCGATATTCAGGTTTTTCTTTACCGGGAAAAACATGCTCAGCATACTGGAATCGTAAAATACCGAGGCGTTCACATCGGCAGAAAGATAAATGCGTTTGGGAAAGCTGGTACCCGTTGCTTTCACGATATCCTGTACATAAGCATGCAGGTCCGGCTGCTCTTCGGCGCTTATCTCCATCATATGAGAGCGGTCAGTTACGTGTTGCTTAAAAATAAACTTAACCAGGAAAATCAGGATCAGGATACCAAAGCTGATAATACCGGCACCCAGCATAAGCGTTACAAATGCCGGTTTAAGAATAATAAGCTGCAGGCCCAGGTAACCGCAAAAAATGGTAAGGCCTACTGCAAGGCTAACCGTGATGAGGTATAAAGCAATAAAGAGGAAAATAGCGAGAATAGCTTTGGCCGCCGACTTGCGGAAGGCCGGGGAAACTGATACGGCTTGACCCATGATAAATAGAATATATTAATGCAATATACAGTAAAAAGAAAAATGGGCCAAAGCCATCGCCTGCCGGTTTATTGTGGAAAAATCAACAGTGGCCTGCCCGCCTTTTTTCGTTACTTTGTAGTTTAGAAAGACAGCCCGGAAAAACCTTCGGTTTGCCCGGCAATTACGTTCCCATAACATGCAGTTTTCCCACTTACATAACCATACCCAGTTTTCCCTGCTGGACGGAGCTTCGTCCATAGGCCGCCTCTACAAGAAGGCGGAAAAAGATAATATGCCCGCTGTTGCCATTACCGATCACGGCAATATGTTCGGTGTGTTTGAATTCGTATCCCAGGCCTGGAAAAATACCAAAGTAACCGGTACCACGCCGGAAGGTAAAGAGATCAAAGAGCCCGTGGTAAAACCTATTGTAGGCTGTGAAGTGTACCTGGTAGAAAACCGCCACAAGCGCCAGTTTACCCGGGAAGAGGGCAGGGATAAAAGATACCACCAATTGTTCCTCGCCAAAGACGAGATCGGTTACCGCAACCTGGTAAAGCTATGCTCATTGGGTTTTATGGAGGGGCTGTATGGTAAATATCCCCGTATCGATAAAGAGCTGGTATTGCAGTATCACGAAGGACTTATTGCCACCACCTGTTGTATCGGCGCCTCGGTGCCGCAGGCCATCCTGCGCAAATCGGAGGAGGAAGCGGAAAAAGAATTCAAATGGTGGCTCGACCTTTTTGGCGACGATTATTATGTAGAACTGCAACGCCACGAGATCCCGGAGCAGATCAAGGTGAATGAAGTATTGCTCAAGTTTGCTAAAAAATACAACGTACCCATCATTGCCTCCAACGATTCGCATTATGTGGACCAGGCAGATGCCAATGCGCACGATATCCTGCTTTGCATTAATACGGGGGAAAAACAAAGCACGGAGAAAGCAAAGGACTTCGACGATGAAGAAGGCGGAGGAAAGAGAAATACGCGCTTTGCTTTTTACAACGACCAGTTCTACTTTAAGACAACCGACGAAATGAGCCGGCTGTTCCACGATCTGCCCCAGTCGATCGACAATACGCAGATGATCGTGGACAAGATCAAACCTTTGAAGCTGGAGCGGGAAATATTGCTGCCGCACTATAAGGTACCGCCCGAATTCAACGACAACCAGGATGCCTACCTGGAACACCTTACCTGGACCGGCGCCCGTGAACGATACAAAGAGATTACGCCCGAGATCGAAGAGCGGATCAACTTTGAACTCTTCACCATCCGCACTATGGGATTTGCGGGATACTTTCTTATTGTATCCGACTTTATTAAGGCTGGCCGCGACCTGGGTGTATTTATTGGTCCCGGCCGTGGTTCGGCTGCCGGTAGTGCGGTTGCCTATTGTACCGGCATTACCAATATCGACCCCATCAAATACAACCTGCTGTTCGAAAGGTTCCTGAACCCCGACCGTAAGTCGATGCCGGATATCGATACGGACTTCGACGATTCGGGACGTCAGAAAGTGATCGACTATGTAGTGGATAAATATGGCAAAAACCAGGTGGCGCATATCGTTACATATGGTACAATGGCTGCTAAATCGAGCATTAAGGATGTAGCCCGTGTGCTCGATCTGCCCCTGCCCGATGCCAATGCCCTGGCCAAGCTGGTACCCGATAAACCCGGCATCTCTCTTAAGCGGATATTGCGGGCGCCTATCGATTCCTCTACTGCCGATGAAAAGAGCCTTAAAGACAAAGAGGGCCTGCAGGAAGAAGACCTGGTGAACGTACGCCTGCTGCGCGAGGTGCTTGAAGCACCGGGCATACAGGGCGATGTGATCCGCGATGCGGAAAAGCTGGAAGGATCGGTACGAAATACTGGTATCCACGCAGCCGGTATCATCATTGCACCCAAAGACCTGTCGGAACTGATCCCTGTAAGCGCCGTAAAAGATGTGAACCTGTTGATCACACAATTCGAGGGTAATGTGATCGAAAATGCCGGTGTTATCAAGATGGACTTCCTGGGGTTGAAGACCCTTTCCATTATTAAAGATGCGCTGGAGCTGATACGTCGTAATCATGGTATAGTAATATCGATAGACGATGTGCCGCTCGAAGACCCTGAAACCTACGAGCTGTACCAGCGCGGCGATACCAATGCCACATTCCAGTTCGAGAGCCCGGGCATGCAGAAGCATTTGCGCGATCTGAAGCCCGATAAATTTGCCGATCTTATTGCCATGAACGCCCTGTATCGGCCTGGTCCGCTGGCGTATATCCCCAACTTTATTGCCCGTAAACATGGCCGCGAGGAGATAGCTTATGATCTTCCCGAAATGGAAGAATACCTGGCCGATACCTACGGTATTACGGTGTACCAGGAACAGGTGATGCTGCTATCGCAGAAGCTGGCGGGCTTTTCCAAAGGCGATGCCGACGTACTGCGTAAGGCCATGGGTAAAAAGCAGATCGCGGTACTGAACAAGATGAAAGTACAGTTTATGGAAGGTGCGCAATCCAAAGGCCACCCTGCCGATAAGCTGGAAAAAATATGGACCGACTGGGAAGCCTTTGCCCAATACGCGTTCAACAAATCGCACTCTACCTGTTATGCCTTTGTGGCTTATCAGACCGCCTACCTTAAAGCGCATTACCCGCCCGAATATATGGCAGCGGTGATGAACAACGCCAACAGCATTGAGAAGATCACCTTCTTTATGGAAGAGTGTCAGCGTATGGGTCTTAAAGTACTGGGTCCCGATATCAACGAATCGCTGAAAGGCTTCTCGGTAAACAAAGAGGGTATCGTACGTTTCGGATTGGGCGCCATTAAAGGTGTGGGCGAAGCAGCGGTAGAAGATATTATTGCCGAACGGGAGGCCAATGGGATGTACAAATCGATATTCGATATGATCACCCGTGTAAACCAGCGTACGGTGAATAAGAAATCGCTGGAAAGCCTGGTGAATGCAGGAGCTTTCGATTGTTTTCCCGAGCACCACCGCGCCCAGTATTTTCATGCACCGGCATTGGACCCGGTAACCGGTCTGGAACGCATTATCCGTTTTGGCGGCCAGTTTCAGGCGGCCAACTCTATGGCGGTCAACAGCCTTTTTGGCGATGCGGAGATGCCCGACATCAAACCGCCCGATTTGCCCAAATGCGAGCCCTGGACGCTGCACGACCTGCTGGAAAAAGAAAAAGAAACCATTGGCATCTACCTGAGCGGACATCCGTTGGATGGCTTCCGGTTCGAAATGCAGCATTACAATATTATACCTATCAACGAGCTGGAAAACTTTAAAGGACGCCAGGTGCGTATAGCCGGCTTTGTATCGGCGCCTTATCATGGTATCTCCAAAAAAGGAGATAAGTATGGCCGCATGATCCTCAACGATTACAGCGGCAACCTGGAAATGAACTTCTGGAAAGAGAACTATGTACACTATGGGGATTATCTGCAGGAATCGCAAAAGCTGATGATCACCGGCACTTACGACGAAAGCCGTTTCCGGCCCGGACAAATGGAATTTAAGATCAGCGGTGTGATGCTGCTGGGCGATGTAAAATCCAAGTACACCAAACGGCTGTCGATGTCGCTGCCGCTGGAAAAAGTGGATATGGACTTTGTGAACTTCCTGCAAACGAATATCAGGCAATATCCCGGCAACTGCGAAGTAATGATACAAGTAACCGATGATGAAAATGAACGGAGAGCAGGCCTACGGTCCAGCAATGGCAAGCTCCTTGTGAACGACGACCTTATCGAATATTTGCAGACCGCCGATATATTGTACAAGGTGGAAGTGAGCTAACCAACGATTCCTATAAATTGTTTCTCGCGGCGCCGCTGAGGCGCTGCGAGAAAAAAATAACATCCTATTGCAGAACGCTACGCTCCGTGTATTGGTATTTTTTGATTAATGGATGCTAATGTCACTAAACTATGACTACATCAAAAGGTATAATTATCTTTGATGTTCTTAGCGATTGAGATCCTTCACTGCGCTATAGCTTCGTTCTGGATGACGCAATAAAAGGTTATTACCAGGCAAAGGGAACGGATCGCGTTTACTATTGTTGCACAACGCTGGAACAAAAAAAGAATAGCACATTCTACAGCACTCCTGCGGTCATCCCGAATGTAGCTTGCGCAGCTTGTGAAAAGAGGGATCTTGGGTGCTCTTATCGCTTAGCCCTTGGGATTCTTCGGTTCATCCCCTACTAGCTGGTGCATATGCGCCAGCCAAAGCCAGCCAGGACAATGTCACTAAGCTATGGTTGCAGGACAATATATCATTCCTCATAAAAACACGACCGCTTCGGGTTTAACGCTTTCCTTTGCACCTGGGGAAACAAATACCGCTAATGCTTGTTATTGCCATAATCAAAAAACCATAACGATGAAACGCCGTACTGTTCTTTTTATCACTTTCCTGTGCTTCATTTTTACTGCCCAGGCCCAGTTGAAAACAATAAGCTATGCTGATGGTGGGCAAAAGCTCTATGGCCAGTTGCGCATGCCCATCAATCCGGGTAAGTCGGGTAAACGAGGGGTGCTGATCCTGCCGGCCTGGATGGGTATTGATGCGCACAGTAAAGAGGTAGCCCGAAAATTTGGTACAATGGATTATACCGCTTTCGTTGCCGATATATACGGTGAAGGCAACTACCCGCAATCGGCCAGGGAGGCGGGCGAACGTTCCGGTTATTATAAATCGCATATAGAAGAATACCAGAGGCGCATACAGTTGGCCCTCGACCAACTGGTAAAGGCCGGGGTCGATGCCGACAAGATCGTTGTGATCGGTTATTGTTTCGGTGGGCTGGGCGCCATAGAAGCAGCCCGTACCAATATGCGGGTAAAAGGTATCGTATCGTTCCACGGCAGCTATGGGCGCGATAGCTTACGCGAGATAAAGCCTATACAACCCAAAATACTGATCCTGCATGGCGCCGATGATCCCTACAGCAGTCCGGCTGTGATAAGCAGCATGCAACAGGAATTCCGTAAGGCGGGCGCCGATTGGCAAATGAACTATTATGCCAATGCCGTTCATGCATTTACCGAACGCAGCGCCGGAAACGACAACAGTAAAGGCACTGCTTACAACGAGGAAGCCGATAAACGTTCGTGGCAGGCGATGTTGCAATTTCTGAATGAAGTGTTGTAACCGTTCGTATCATTTATAGCCTGTTTTTCTACAGGTCTTGATCTTTTGGTTCTTTTCCATAAAAGCCTGTCCCATATCAGTGGCAGGAAAAGAACATAAAAGGAAGGTGTTATTGGCAAAAAACAGTTGCAGATAGTCGCTAAAAAATAAATAACCCCGGCAACTTTACGTTACCGGGGTTATTTGCTTCTGGATACTTTGCCGTAGTTACTCCTCGAATCCGTATATCGATCTTATTTTACCGATCAATTCCAGCTTTTCTGCCTTTAGCGTTTCCGGTATGTCTGATTCGATCTGTTTCTTCAGGATTTCAATCAAATTTTTAGCCGCCTCAAGTGCCTGCCGCTCAAAGTTATTCGTCATAACTATTTCCTTTTTTGTTCGTCTATATAACAATTCAATAAAGGAGATGGTTATTGTTTATGATTTATTTATATAACCCTATTTTTTTGTATGGTTCGTGAACAATTTCGAAAACCGGGTACAAAAAAACCGGAAGCATCGGCTACCGGAATTATTTATATACTTTTTAAGCAGGTCAGGGGACAATGCTATATACCAGGTTGATATAAGGCTGCAGCTTAAACAGGCCTGCAAAAGTAATTTCGGGGTTTACATGTTTTACCGCCCCGAAAGCCAGTAAGGCAATGCCTGTTACAAAAAAGCAGATACAAGCCAGGAGCAGGTAAAAAGCTTTACGGTTGTGACGGCGTCTGGAATGGTGCATAGCTCTTAGGATTGAGGACCGTAAAGCTAAAGTATAAATTTTTATTTTCCTAATAATTAACAAATGTTGACGGGAATGCCCTCTCAGGGATGGGTTACGGGTGTAAAAAGCAGGGAATCCTTTGGCACGGAACCGGGATCGGTTGTACTGCTGTGTTCGAGTAAGTATTGGATACCCTTGCTGTCGGGTTGCGACACAGGCGTACGCATCAGCGGTCTCCTGTAGCTGGTATCGGGCTCCACCTCCGCGGTTTGTGATACCGCCCTGAACAATTGGAATGTTACCAGGGCGATAATGAGGATGCGGATAGCCCAGATTTTGTTTTTGCCGGTATGGGTATATTTATGCTGATAGACGGTGGTGTCTTCGGGAGTGTCATCTACATAATACTCATATTGCGGTCCTTCGCCCAGGACCATCTGGCGGTAGCGATAGTCGTAGCTGGCTTTTCTTTCGGGGTCCGAAAGCGTTTCATAGGCTTCTGTTACCTCCTGGAAAAGACCGGTATAATAATCGGTTTCGTCCGGGTGCAAATCGGGATGATAGGTCCTGGCCATTTTGCGGTAAGCCGCTTTGATCGTTGCATCAGAAGCATCGAATCCAATCTCTAAAGCACTGTAATAATCCTTAAAATCCTTGTACACAATCGCTTGTCTTAAATGAAGTGCAAACTTATATTAAATAATAATGCATCCTTATAATAGTATTCGATCCGGCTATTGCTGTAATATCAGTTTCCCCTTACCTTTGTCCTTTCTTAATAAAACAAAAATAAAATGGCAGCAGTATTCACCGATGCAAACTTCGATACGGAAGTTCTGCAATCTGCAAATTTATCAGTAGTTGACTTTTGGGCGCCCTGGTGCGGGCCGTGTATCGCTTTAGGACCAACCATCGATGCGCTTTCCAAAGAATACGAAGGTAAAGTGAATGTAGGTAAGGTAAACGTGGACGAGAACCCCAATTTGTCGGTAAACTATGGCGTTACCAGTATTCCCTGTGTATTGTTCATTAAAAACGGACAAGTTGTAGACAAGCAAGTAGGTGCCGCTCCAAGGTCCGCCTTCGAAAAGAAAATCCAACAACACTTAGGCTAATATTCCATTAGCGTTATATAAGAATGCCATACGCCACAACGTATGGCATTCTTATTTATAGCAGTTGCTTACACTTCCAGTGCCGCGTACACCGGGCAGTGGTCCGAGTGCTTTACATCGGGATAAATAGCGGCATCCTTTAATTTTAATTCCAGGCTTTTGCTTACGCTGATGTAATCGATACGCCAGCCTTTGTTATTGGCCCGGGAATTGGCCCGGAAGCTCCACCAGCTATACTGGTGCGGATGCGGGTTAAAGAAACGGAAGGTATCCACGAAGCCGCTATCGAACCATTTATCCATCCAGGCACGTTCTTCGGGCAGGAAGCCGCTGCTGTCCTTATTGCTGACCGGGTTGTGGATATCGATGGCTTTATGGCAGATATTGTAGTCCCCGGTAACGATCAGGTTGGGACGGTCCTGTTTGAGCCGGTTGATGTAGTCAAAAAACTCGTCCAGCCATTGGTATTTATACGCCTGCCGGATCTCTCCGCTCGAGCCGCTGGGAAAATAGGCATTCACCAGGGTAATATCCCCGAAGTCGGCCCTGATCACCCTGCCTTCCGCATCACTTTGCATAATGCCATTGCCATATTGTACCAACTCGGGCTTGATTCGTGTAAAAACAGCTACGCCGCTGTATCCTTTCTTTTCGGCAGGGTACCAGAAGGTTTCGTAACCCAGGGCTTCGATACGGGCAAAATCAACATTCTCTTTATGTGCCTTTACTTCCTGCAGGCAGATAATATCGGCCGGGTTGGTGGCCAGCCACTCGGTAAACCCTTTGGTAATAGCGCTTCTCAGGCCATTTACGTTATAGGATATGATTTTCATGAATTATATTTGGAATGAAAAATGAATTGTATCCCGTAGAGGCCTAAGAGACGTAACAGGGCTACGTCTCTACAGGAAAACGAATTTACAAAGTCCCTGCAACCTGCTCTACCTCCAGCTCTTTACCATTATACACCGGTACCACGGGATGCTGGTTGGGCGTAGTGCAATAGGCCATATCTTTTTCCAGGCCATAGCCCGACAAGCGCCTGTAGTGGGAGCTGTCTTTAAGAAAATCGAGTAAGGTAGGATACGTTTTAGCTTGCTGGTATAGGCTTTCCGCTATCCGGGCACTGTCGCAAAGCACGGAGAAATGATCCCGGATGGCTTCGGTTACCGCACCGGCAAATAAGGTATCCTCCATATTAACCCGGTCTTTCCAGGCGGCGCAGGCCAGCAGTACTTTTTGTCCGCGTGTTACCAGGTATTGGCATACGGCATCGAGATTAAGGAAAGAGCCCGTAATAATAGTATCGGCATCCTTCACCATATGCAGCAGCTTGGTACCATTGGTGGTGGTAAGGGCCAGTGTTTTACCGCTGATAAAAGCAGCAGGATATTCGAATGGAGAGTTGCCGTATTGCAATCCTGGCGCTACCTGTCCGTCGCGCTCCCCGGCAGTAATACAATTGTCTATAGTATCCTTCATCCGGATACACTCCTCCACGGAAGCTACGGGGATCACCACCCGGGCGCCGTTGTGCAGGGCTGCTGCAATAGTAGAAGTGGCACGGAAAACATCGATAATGACAACAATGGTATCTTTTGTATCGTAGAGGGAAAGCAATGCCGGCGAAAGGCATACTTCCAGTAAAGGCTTTTCTGTCATGCTGCAAAAATAACTAAGAATAAGAGCAATGCAAATGAAGGCTCGATCTGCTTTATTTTAAAATATGTAATCTTTCGCCTATTTTCGTAAGAGACGCTATAGCCTATGTCCTATGACTTTAAGACCGATCCATATCCTTATCCTCCTGCTGTGCTGCGTCCCTTTATTCTTTTTAAATATCCAGTCCACGCATAGTTACGGAGACGACTGGGCGCAATACCTGCAGGAAGCCGTTAATATCGCACAAGGAAAACCTTATTACCGTTCGGGCTATGTCTTTAATCCTTTGAATACGACGTATGCCCCGCCCCAGTATCCGCCGGGTTATCCTTTGCTGATCGCGCCGCTGGTACGGTGTACCGGTACCGCTATACTGCCGCTCCTGTACTTGAATTCGTTTTTCCTGTGTATGATGCTCTTTGCCGGCTACTATTACTTCCGGGGGAAGACAGGCAGCACAAAAGCGTTATGCCTTGCGATCATCCTCACCTACCTTTTCCCCGTAATCGATCTTAAAGGACAAGTGCTATCCGATATTCCCTGTGCTGTTTTATCCCTGCTTTACCTGGCCATCAGGGAACAGGAAAAAGAATGGCGTTACGGGAGGCTGCTCCTGCTTTCGGCAATAGCCGCCGCTGCCATGCTGATAAGAGTGCAGGCCGTTGTGCTTATCTTGGCCGAGCTGCTCTTTTTTGTGTTGGCTTACCGCAAAAGGAACAGGCCAGTTGCGACCAGGAAATTCTTATCGCTGCCGCCACAGGTTTTCCTGGCGCTTATGGCGCTTTTCCTTTTCGCCCTAGTCAACTATATTATGTTGCCTGCTCCGCAAAGCGGTATCCGTTTTTACCTTAACCTGTACCGGGTTTCCTTTGACAATAATGTGTGGAAGATGATATTGAGCAACAGCAAGTACCTGTTGCAGTTGTTTAATGGTATCCTTTACCGGAGCATGGATAACCGGGTTTTGCAGGTGGCTGTTTCGGCAATGACGCTTTCTTCGATGGTGCTGGCTTTTATCGGTTTTATCAAAGCGGCAAAAGAAAAGCTCAGCTTCTCCCTGGTATTCTTCGTGTTGATGTGTTTCCTGATCCTGGTTACGCCCATACACCAGGGCCTCAGGTATTTCCTGCCTGCTGTTCCGGTTTATCTCTTACTTCTGGTTAAAGGTGCAGGCATCGTGCTGCCTTCCCGCTTCAAGCCCCGGACAAATACTATCGCTATCCTTGGTGTTATCATTTTTCTGGCGCTTGGCTATAACGATTACCGGTATAAGCTGCATGGAGTTTATGAACATACCCTGGCCCGTACCGACAGTGTTGCCTTTGATTATATACGGAACAATATACCGGATAAAGAGATCGTCTTATTTGCGAAGCCGAGACTGCTGGTCTTATATACCGGGAAAAGATCCATGAACCTGAGCTGGCAGCATACATTGGCAGCCAACCGGAGGCAATTCGATTCACTCGGGATCGGCTACCTGCTATATTGCCGCCACCTTAATTTTGACCTTGTCGATTCCTTGCTCTGGTCGGGTCCAAAGCCTTATTCCGATTCCACGGTGATCAATAAGGACTATACTTTGTACTATCTGAAAAGAAAACCCATGTTCCCTTAATCTCCTTTTTTAATGCCTCGATACAGCAAACCATAAGAGCCCCGGCTTGGGGGATATCATATTTATGCATACTTTGGGCCATTCTATTACTATCATAAAATCTATGAAAAAAATCTTATTGAAAGGGATACTGCTGGGGTTAGCTTTAACAGGCGGAAATATATTACGGGCGCAGAGTAAGATTGAAGACGAAAGCATAGCCCCCTTAGTGAATGGTGTCCCGGAGAAAAGTATCCGCGGAGACATTGTCCCCGACTCCTTAGGCGAATTCCCGGGAGGTACGAATGCTTTGAATAAATTTCTGGGTGAGCATAGTGAAGATATCGATCTTGCCCTGAGAAAAACAGGTATAAAAAAAGGAACAGTGGTAGCCCTTCTTTTAGTAGATGATGAAGGGAACATTTCGGAAATTTCTATTATAGAGCACTTGAATCAAGAGGTGGACCAGGCTGTAATAAACACTTTGGCTAAAATGCCGCGCTGGAAACCTGCTGAATACCACGGAAAGAAAATTACTTATTTTCATAAGTTGCCGTTGGATTTCCAGCAACGTTAAAAGACCTTGGGAGCCATAGAGAAGATATCCGGTAAGGGTATCTCCTTTTATTTTAAGCAGCTATCGGCAACCGAAGCATCCCGGTTGCTATGAATATCAATAATACGCAAGATACTTCAGCCGCATACTCTGCAAGCTATATCCAGTGTGACAAACGGGCGTGTATTGCCGATACACGGATAGTCGGTTTATTTAAAGTACAGGTAGCGCAAAATATGAAAACTAAAGAATTAGTTGTTTAACTAAAAAATTAGTTTATCTTTGATCATAGAAAACTAAAAAATTAGTTTTAAAAAGAGATACCATGACCGCATTTAAATCGCTGACTAAAGTTGAGGAGCAGATCATGCAGGCGCTTTGGAAGATTGAACAGGGTTTTACCAAAGATATTGTAGACCAGTTGCCCGATCCCAAGCCGCATTACAATACGGTAAGCACGATCCTGAAAATAATGCTGGAAAAAGAATTTGTGACCGTGGAAAGTATAGGGAAATCGCATTTGTACCGGCCGGCTGTTAAAAAGGATACGTACAGCAAGCAATCGATGAAGCAATTGGTGAAAGGCTATTTCAACGGCTCCTTCTCCAATATGCTATCCTTTTTTGCCAAAGAAAAAGATATATCGGCCAAAGACCTGGAAGATATCCTGAAAGAAATGAAAAAGACCCAATAACCTTTTAATCATTGCAGCCATGATCAGCTATTTTCTTGCCGCCAATTGCTACAGCCTTTTGTTTTATGGTTGCTATCTTTTGTTATTGAAAGGGCGTAGCAGCCATACCTGGAACAGGAGCTACCTGCTGATCATGGTGTTGCTGGTCCTGGTATTGCCGCTGGTCCGGTTCGACTTTTCGGATTGGTACGCAGGGAGCGTTGCCCAAACCCTGCAAGCCGTTACCTTGCCCGAAGTGATCCGCACGGCATCAGGCGATCAGGCAAGGGCAACCGGGTATAGCGTAGTTGCTCTGCTGCCCTTGCTGTATTACAGTGTCACGGGCATTTTGCTGCTCCGGTTTTTATACCGTATGCTTAGTCTGCACCTGTTTTTGCGGAAGCAGGATTTTATGATACAGGATGGCTATCGCCTGGCTTTGAATACCGGTATCGGCCCGGCCAGCTTCGGCAGCCATATATTGTTTCCCGCAACAGAAGTAAATCCCGATATACTGAACCATGAAAAAGCGCACCTGAAATACCGCCATCATTACGACAGGCTGCTGCTGCAATTGTTGCGATGTTTTTTCTTTCCCGTTATCCCTTTGTACTTCATCTATAAAGAGCTGGTGCTGGTGCACGAATTTGAAGCGGATGCCCTTGCTGCGCATGATCCCGGGAATTACGTACAAACCTTGCTGCGCAAGCACCTGGATACCGGGCAATACCATCTCCTGCAATCTTTTTTTCACCATCCCCTCAAACGCAGGATAATGATGCTGCACCGTAACCTTACCGGAAAAAGCAACCGAGGGGCAAAAGTAGCGGCTTTGCTTTGCTCCCTTGTCCTTCTTGGCGCTATTGTGTATGCCCAGGGCATGCCAACGGCAAAGCTGCCGGAGCAACTGCTCCCGGCAAGGATCTGGACGATGACCGGTAAGGAAAAGCTACAGCCGGAAGAGCCCGGAGAAACAGTATCCGAAACGCCGGTTAGCCGGAAAAACGCAGCAGGTACATCGCATCGCCAACCGGCAAAAACACAGCTGCCGGAGAAAAATACAGTACCACAACATGCCAGAGAAGAAATAGAAGTCATGTCGGCGCCCCATTTGGTGCAGCAGCCAGCCCCACAGCGCCATACAGAGGAAAAAACATTTACGAGCGTGGAAGTAATGCCCCGGCCGCCGATGAGCGACCTGAACCGCTACCTGGCAGAGCATATACGCTACCCCGATGAGGCGAAGAGGAAAGGCATACAGGGGCGCGTAGTGATCCAGTTTGTGGTGGCTAAGGATGGCAGCATCAGGAATGCTGTGCTGCAAAGGGATATTGGCGGTGGCTGCGGCCAGGAGGCATTGCAGGTGGTTAACAATATGCCCCAATGGGTGCCCGGAAAGCAGGACGGACAGCCGGTAAGCGTCTATTATACTTTGCCGGTAAGTTTCCGGTTCAACGATGATGCCGACCGGAACCCTTCGTCTACAGTACCGGATAAGTAAGCGGGTATCCCTCTTGCTCCGGCGCCTTGCCCGGACCGGGTAACTTACTAATCAAGGACAGCAGTATTTATTTTTTCCCGGACTTATGATCGGAGCGGGTTTGCTTTGCGTACTTGTATCGGGATAAGCATGTGCAGCGATATAACAACCTTTATTTATCATTTTTAAAACAGGAATATATGCAACAGCGTAACAGCGCCGGCAACAACCGGAATGCCAGGATACTGGCCCTTATTGGCTTTACTATCTTAACCGGCAGCATGAGCTATGCCCAAACCCTGCAACCGGCGCAACCCAAGCAGCAGGTGTACCGGGTGAAGCCGCAGGAGAAAACCTTTGCCGTAGTGGAACAGATGCCGCAACCACCCATGGACCTGAACCAATACCTGGCCGAAAACCTCCGCTACCCTGCAGAGGCGGTAAAGCAAGGGATACAGGGAAGGGTGATCCTGCAATTTGTGGTAGCCGCAGATGGTAACATAACCCATGTGGTTACGTTAAGGGACCTAGGCGGTGGTTGTGGACAGGAAGCAGAGCGTGTAGTTAAAAGCATGCCGCGATGGACTCCCGGAAGGCAGGATGGAAAGGCAGTAAACGTGTATTATACTTTGCCTGTAAGCTTTAAGATGATGGATGCCGATAAACCAATGAATAAACAAGCTCCTGATAGCGAGCCTACAGCACCCAACAGATAGCTGCAAAGTTGTATTTTCGCGGTCCCTTAGTTTAAAAGAAAAGGACCATGAATAACAAAAAACGCAAATTACTGACCGCTGCCTTTGCCCTCACCGCCTGCCTTGTATTGCAAAGCGGCGTCGAGGCTACAGCCCAGGAAAAACAGGATAGTAGTACCTCCATTGCCGACAAAATATTTACCTCTGTTGAGGTGATGCCCGTTCCTCCTTTTGATGTGAACCGGTACCTGGCCGAAAACATCGTTTACCCCGATGACGCCAAAAAGAGAGGCATCCAGGGAAGGGTGGTGATCCAATTTGTAGTAGACAAGGATGGTAGTATAACCAATATTGTTGTCGTAAGAGAGATTGGTGGCGGTTGTGGCCTGGAAGCGATGCGTGTAGTAAGAAATATGCCGCGGTGGACTCCCGGTAAAATCAACGGACAGGCTGTGAGGGTTTACTATACCTTACCCATCAGTTTTAAATTGGCTAATTACTAAAATAAAGCGTCCCGGCACAACAACCGGGACGCTTTATTTTAAAAGATCTTAACCGATCCTGTTTCATCAGGCCTTGGCTTCTTCTTTCGGTGTTTCTTTGGGAGCATCCCTTTCTACTGTGATGGTACACTCGCCTATGAGGGCAGCCAGAGCGCCTACAGCGGCCAGCACCGGCGCCAGCAAAGCACCTACCAATCCTACATTCAAAGGGAAGGACATTAACTCTTTCCCCGATTTTTCGGTAATGATCACTTTCCGGATATTACCTTCCGCGATCAGCTCTTTTACTTTCTTCAACAGATTCTCTCCCGTGACGGTAAATGATTCTTTATTGAACATGGTATCTTATTTTAAAAGTGAAATATGGATCGTATGCATAAAGTTAGCCAACAAAAGTATCGCTTCCGTTGCCTGTCTTGTAATATTACCTTAATTCCAGCAAAGCCACGTTCTCGATATGGTGCGTATGGGGAAACATATCCACCGGTTGCAGCCGCACTACTTTATAAGCTTCATCGAGCAGTTGCAGGTCGCGTGCCTGTGTGGCGGGGTTGCAACTCACATACACCACCCTGGGCGCACGCATACGCAGCAATTGCCGTACTAGTTTTTCGTGCATGCCTGCCCTGGGCGGATCGGTAATGATCACATCGGGACGTCCGTGCTCTTCAAAGAAAGCATCAGTAGCTATGTCCGATACATCGCCGGCATAGAAACGGCAATGCTCCAGCCCGTTCCAGGCCGCATTCAGTTTGGCATCCTCGATGGCATCCGGCACGGCTTCGATACCGATAATCTTCTTGGCGCCCTTCGATAAAAAGATACCAATGCTGCCGGTACCACAATAAAGATCGTACACCACTTCGTTGCCGGTAAGGGCCGCAAAGTCGCGGGTGATCTGGTACAGGCGTTCTGCCTGCCGTGTATTGGTCTGAAAGAAAGATTTGGGAGAGATCTTGAAACGGAAATCTTCCAGGTACTCTTCTATATAACCTTTGCCTTTATAAGTGTGTACTTCCTGGTCGTAGATGGTATCGTTGAGCTTGGCATTAATGGTATAATGCAGCGACGTGATCTCCGGCACCTCCTGCAACAAGGTGTCGAGCAGCATCTTCAATTCTTCCCGCTGGTGCTGTACGATAAGATTGACCATGATCTCGCCGGTAGTCGTGATCCGGATCACGACGTTGCGCAGCCAGCCTTCCTGTTTGCGGTGGTCGTAATAAGGAAGGTTATGTTCCATGGTGATGCGCCGCAGCAGGTTCTTTATCTTATTGGTGGGTTCGGCCTGCAGGTAGCAGGTTTGGATATCCACCACCTTGTCAAACATGCCGGGTGCATGAAAGCCCAGGGCCGGCTTCCTTTTGATCTCATCCGTTCCGGCCGCTTCGATTTCTTCGCGGGTAAGGTAGCTCAGCTCGCTGAAGGTAAATTCAAGCTTGTTGCGATAATGCTGTTGCAGATCGCTGCCGGCGATAGTGGCAATCGGGGGTAGGTCTATATGGCCTATACGGGTTAATTGATCGTTAACCTGGATCTGTTTGTATTCCAGTTGTTTTTCATAAGGAAGCATCTGCCATTTACAGCCGCCGCAAACACCAAAATGCTCGCAGAAAGGAACGACCCTGTCCGGAGATGGCGTTACCACGCGCATTGCCTTGCCTTCGGCATAGCTTTTCTTATTTTTGAGGACCAGCACTTCGGCTATATCACCGGGTACCGCCCCTTCCACAAATATTGTTTTGCCATCCTCGAGATGCGCTATGGATTTGCCTTCGGCCGCATAGCGCTCCAACCTTATCGCGTTAATTACCGTCTTTTTGTTTTTTCTTGCCAATGTATTTCTTGCTTGTTAATCCTTTGCAAAGGTAGCTTGATTTTTCTTGTTACGTTTAATCGTTGTTTAGCTTTGAATCCACCTGCCCTGTAGGTACGCTATACACAGGAAAACGGCTCTTCCTTTGTATGAAAAATTAAGAATATGAAACAGATTTGTGCCATCGCCTTGTTGTTCTTGTGCTCCTTTTCTTCCTTTGGGAAGAGCGGCTATAAAGTTGAAGTCAATTTCAAGCACGATATTTCCGATTCCGTTGTTTACCTGGCGCATTACTTCGGAAAACATTTGCCTACTATTTATAGAGTGGATTCGGCTGTGGTAAAGGGTAAAAGGAAAGCTGTTTTTGAAAGTAAAAATGACTTCCTGGGTGGTATCTACCTGGTAATCTACAACCGTAATACCAGGATCGTAGAATGCCTGCTCGACAATGGCGCCGATTTCAGTATCGCCGTCGATAACCTTACCGGTAAGAAAAGCGACCTGGAAGGCCTTGAGTTTAAAGGCAGCCCGGAAAACAACCGGTACCTGGAATACAACAGGCAAATGGAAATACAAGCCTTTAAAAACAAAGAGCTGACGGAACGGCTTGCCGCTGCCCAAACAAAAGCAGATTCGGCAACGTTGAATAAGGAATATACGGCCCTGGCCCGGCAACAAGCTGTTTACCGGCAACAATATGTAAAACAATACCCCGGAACCCTGCTTACTAAAATATTCCTGGCCCTTCAGGCGCCCGAAATCCCGGAAGGCAAGCACTACCTGGAAGATGGTAAAACAGAAGATTCCCTGTTTGCCTATAATTATTTCAAAGCGCATTACTGGGACAAATTTGACTTCAGGGACGACAGGCTGCTCAATACCCCGATATACGACAGCAAGCTGAACGATTATTTCAGCAAATGGATCTATCAAATACCCGATACCATCAATGCGGAGGCTGATAAGATACTGAAAGCCACCAAGGGCACGAAAGAAATGTTCCGTTATACCTTGCGTACCCTGGCTACCAATGCCCTGCAAAGCAAGATCATGGGTATGGATGAAGTATTTGTGCACCTGGTAGAGAACTACTACATGAAAGGCGATGCTTACTGGCTTTCGGAAAAGGACCTGCAATGGTATGAGGACCGCGCCAAGAAAATCGCACCCAACGTATTAGGCAATATAGCACCCGACCTTAACCTGCAGGATGTGTTTACGCTGCAGGATATGCCTTTGCATAATGTAAAAGCAAAATATACCCTGATGGTAGTATGGGCCTATGATTGCGGTACCTGTCAGAAGGAAGTGCCCAGGCTGGATTCTGTCTACAAAGCAGAGCTTAAAAACAAAGGTGTGAAAATCTATTCTGTTGCCAGCGGCGGAGAGCTTTCGGAGATCCAGAAATTTATTACCAAGAACAACATTAAAGAATGGATCAATGTAGCCGATATTAACAACAACACAGGCTTTAAAGAAAAGTACGATGCTTATTCAACACCAAAAGTCTATTTGTTTGACGAAAACAAAAAGATCATAGGCAAAGGGCTTGACTATAGTAATATCGGCGATGTGATCAAAATGACAGAGCGGAAAGCAAAAGGCTGATGCGCCTATATCATTGCAAAACAAACACCGGAAACCAACCATAATTTGTAACTCTAAAGGAATGAAAAAACTACTATTAAGTGGCATCTGCTCGATATTGGGCATCATGTCTTTTGCCAAAAAAGACGGGTATAAGATTGAAGTAAAATTCAAGCAGGACATGAAGGATTCTTTTGTGTACCTCGCGCATTACTATGCCAAGCCTTTGCCCACGATATACAAAACAGACTCGGCCCGTGTGATCAATAAAAGGACTGCCGTTATCGAATCCGGTGATAGTGTATTGGGTGGCATCTACCTGTTGTTGTTTGACGGTCGTACGAAGTTTACCGAGTTTGTATTGAACAATGGCGATGCCATGACCATCAATGTAGATACCCTGGATATGCCGGCCAATATCAGCTTTAAGAACAGCCCCGAAAACAGCCGCTATGTAGAGTATGAAAAGATGCTGATGAAATACGGCAAACAGCAACAAGCATTCATGGAAGAGCTGAAGAGCGCCAAAAGCACAGCAGATACCCAGGCCATCCGCGACAAGTCGGCTAAAATAACGAAGGAGCTGAACGCTTACCGCCGTGACTACAGCAACAAATACCCAGGTACCTATATGAGCACCATCTTTAAAGCCCTGGCTACTCCCGAAGTGCCCGAAGGCACCCACTACCTGCCCGGTACCAAAACAATAGACTCCAACTTCAGCTATACTTATTATAAATCCCATTACTGGAGCCAGTTCGATTTCAAAGACGACCGCATCATATATTCGCCGGTGTACGATGCCAAGCTGGATGAATACTTCAACAGGCTGGTACTGCCCATACCCGATTCGATGAATATGGAAGCGGACCAATTGCTGGCCAAGACCCGTAACTCCAAAGAATTGTTTAAATATACCCTGCACTGGCTGGCCGGCAATGCCGAGCGCAGCAAAGTAATGGGTATGGACGAGGTTTTTGTACATCTGGTCGAGAAGTATTACATGAAAGGCGATGCCTACTGGCTCGATGCTGCAGCTTTGGGCAAATATGAAGACCGTGCCAAGAAGATAGCGCCGAATGTGCTGGGCAATGTGGCTCCCGATCTCCTGATGCAGGACATCTGGACCCTGCAGGATAAAACCTTAAGCAAAGAGGCATCCAAGTACACCCTGCTGGTATTCTGGTCCAGGGAATGCGGCCATTGTATGAAAGAAGTGCCCCAACTGGACTCTGTGTACCAGAAAGTGCTTAAGAATAAAGGCGTAAAAATTTACGCGATATCTACCGAAGGCGACCTGAGCGATATTCAGAAAACCGTGGACCAGCTTAAATTAAAAGACTGGACCAATGTAGTAGATGCGCATAACAATACCGAGTACCGCTCCAAATACGATGTGTACACTACCCCCAAGATCTACCTGCTGGACGATAAAAAGACCATTATCGGCAAAGGCCTGGACCACAGCAATATCCTCGAAGTAATCGAGTTTACAGAAAAGAAAAAAGGGAAAAAAACCTAGTACCATAAAGGCATAAATAGAAAGCGCTGAAGACAATATCTTCAGCGCTTTCTATTTGAATCAAGGGCAGTACCGGGATAAGATCGTTTCCCCGCCGGGCATAAAACAAGTCCAAGGGCCGATTAATCGGCCCTTGGTTACCTTGGTTTATTGGTTCTGAAGTTTCTCTTCAAAACATCTTCTGGGGAGAATAAGCCCGGGATAACCCGAATCCCTTAATTGTTGCTTCATTTCTTCCACAAAGTGCTCCAGATGGTTCATTTTCTCTTTTTCGACAGAAAGCGTAACCGTGTGCTTATGAATAGTTAAGGCACATTCATAAAAATGGACCCCATTCCGGAACCTATATTTCCAGGTAGATTTAAGATTAAGACCCAGCCAGTTAAGGAAGGTTTTCCTTACGGCTTGGGCCGTTTCCTGTTGACTCATGGATACAAATTATTAACTTAGTATAGCTCAAAAACTGTACCAGTTTGCCTCCGAACCAGGGATTGTAGTAAATATATTACAGTTGTTATCCGGTAATAGAGACAATATTTATTTTAATCTCTAGCTATCGCCATCTGGCGCCGTAAAATTTTCTAAAAACACTTGCGCAACCAAAAGGTTGCATATATTTGCAACCGAAAAGTTGCGCAATTTAAGCAACAACACCAGTAAACCGACTTTCCCCGACTTGTGGAAAGATGGCCTCAATAACCCGGATGAATTACTCAACCAATCAATATAGATAGCATGACAACAAACAAGCAAACGCAGATGGTTAAAGACCTCCCCGGTAAAAAAATTACAGTAACCAGGGATTTCGATGCCGCGCCGGAACTGGTATGGGATGCCTGGACACAAAGCGACCTGCTGGATAAATGGTGGGCGCCCAAGCCCTGGAAGGCCGAAACAAAATCGATGGACTTCAGGGAAGGCGGTGCCTGGATCTATGCCATGGTAGGCCCCGATGATTCCAGGATCTGGGCAAGAGTGAATTACTTGTCGATAGATCCCCGTAAAAGCTATGAGGCAACGGATTGCTTCTGCGATGAAAACGGGGTACAGCAGGAGGATCAGCCCAGCATGGACTGGAAAAATGAATTCAAGGCTACAGCAAATGGGACACAGGTAACCGTACAGATTTCCTTTAAATCGGAACAGGATATTAAGAAGATCATCGAGATGGGCTTTGAGCAGGGATTCACCGCGGCATTGGCCAACCTGGATCAATACCTGGAAGAGCGCTTCAGGATGCGTGCCGCTTTAAAGCGGGACAATATGCCCAGGGTAACCACTTATCTTAATTTTCCCGGCAATACGGAAGAAGCTTTCATGTTTTACCGGTCCGTCTTCGGGACCGAGTTCGGGGGCAAGGGTATTCAGCGTTTCGGCGATATTCCTCCCGGTGCAGATCATCCGCCTGTGGCCGAAAGCGTAAAGAAAATGGTGCTGCATGTGGAATTGCCCATATTGGGCGAGCATGTATTGATGGCTACCGATGCGCCTAAAGAAATGGGCTTTGTATTGTCGCAGGGCAACAATATGCACATCTGCCTCGAACCGGCAACAAGGGAAGAAACACAGAGATTGTTTGAAGCCCTGTCGGCCAAAGGAACCGTAACCATGCCCTTGGAAGATATGTTTTTCGGGGCTTATTTCGGAAGCTGTACCGATCAGTTCGGGATCAACTGGATGTTCAATTGCATCCGGAAAAACGATAACTAAGCCAGGTTCATAACCAAAAGTGGTTGCCCTGCCCTATAGGCGGGGCGATCTCTTTTATACCTGCTTCGCAGGATTGTTTATTTTTACAAAAAAACAGATTCTATGAAAGCATTTTTAGGGATGGGGCACCTGGGGGCCAATTTTGTACAAGCTATGATTGCCCGGGGCGAGCAGGTACAAGTCTGGAACCGTACTACAGCCAAAGCAACAGCACTGGAAGCTTTCGGAGCGAAAGCCTTTGATAAGGTGGAAGATGCTGTTAAAGGCGCCGCTATAGTACACCTTACCTTAAAGGACGATAGTACCGTAGATGAAGTGCTGGATAAGGCCTTGCCGGGTCTGGAACCCGGTGCGGTGATCATAGACCATACCACGACTTCCGTAGCCGGTGCTGTGAACAGGACCAGGGACTGGAAAGAACGCGGCTATACTTATGTACATGCCCCTGTTTTTATGGGGCCGCAAAATGCCCTCGAAAGCACGGGCACCATGCTGGTATCCGGCGACCAGGACCAGATAAAGGAGCTGGAGCCCATGCTTTCCAAAATGACGGGCAAAGTGATCAACTTCGGGACCGAAACCGGTAAAGCGACAGGCATGAAGCTGATCGGCAACCTGTTCCTGATCGCCTTCACGGGAGGCATTGCCGATATGCTCGCCCTGGCCAAGGGCCTGGATATTTCGACAGGCGAAGTAATGGCCTTACTGGATGTCTGGAATCCGGGTGCGATGGCACCTTCCCGGATTAAGAAAATGACAAGCGGGGAATTCCATAAGCCCACATGGGAATTGAGCATGGCCAGGAAAGATGCAGGTCTTATGCTGCAGGAGGCCGTACAGGCAGGTACCAAGCTTATGGTAATCCCGGCAATGGCCGCGGCTATGGACTACTGGATCGACAGGGGACATGGCCAGGATGACTGGACCGTGATAGCCAAAGAGGCTGTAAGTGAATAGAAGTGCAACCAGACTCTGTAATCGTTCTATTCTGTCGACCGGGATACAACTCCCCATTGTACTCCGATAAAACAACAAGCCCTTCAGCAAGTTGCTGAAGGGCTTGTTGTTTTTACATAAACCATCCTTATTGCGAAGTAAATGCAGCCGGATTGTTGCGTGCCTGTTTTTATACACCAGTAAGGCTCTTTGCATTTTCTGGAGTTGCTTCTAAAATCATCATTTATGAGGATTGTCAGGCGCCGTGGCTGCTGCTACTTTTGTGTCCATAATTACTCACCTAAAAAGTTTTCATTGTCTTTTAAGATTACAAAGGCAATAAGCAAAATGAGAAAAACCACATCCCAGTCCGAAAAACAAGGCAAACTGAAACTCGGTAAAAGCATGATCATCCGTCTGAACGAAGCCAACAAGGAGCTTATAAAAGGCGGTCTTATGCGTGCGGCGTTCACCAAACAAAGCGTATGTATGGAACAGTGCTGCAATTCCAACGATTCGTATTGCAATACCACCGGACACTAATCCTGTCCTGGTATTTGCCGGTATAATGATCGTTAACCAGAACAGGTATTATGAGCCGGTTTACAAGCCGGTTATGCAGTACGTGAACCCGGGCAATTGTTTTATCTGTGGCCCGGGTTCTTGTTTTTTTCTTCCCTTAATCATGAACAGCGTCAATAAAGTAAAACGAATATTAAAAGATATCGCCGCGGCGCTGGATGTGTATGCAGCGCAGGAAGCCGGTCCTTCGCTAATGTGTGGCCGGAGCGGCATTGCCTTGTTTTATGCTTATTATTACCGTTTAACGGGGGATGAAAAATACCTGGAAGCATTGGGCGTACAAATTACAGAAAGCATTGACAGCCTTGCTGAAGGGCATCCCGGTTATAGCTATTGTACCGGTATCGCCGGCATCGCCTGGACCTTGCAGCATCTTGTCCGTATCGGTATAGCAGAAGCCTCAGATTTCGAAGTGCTGCTTGCCGAATGTGATATTGCCCTGGAGACTTATATGGATACTGCACTAGGCGAAAATGCATATGATTTTCTACATGAAGGCTTGGGCGCTGTTGTATATTTTATAGAAAGAATGCCCCACGAAAAAGCGGCAGCGCAATTGCATAAAGCAGTAAGGTACCTGGAAAAAGCTGCCGATCATGATGCAGGTAAGACCCGCTGGCGGGATCTTTTTACCACAAAAGAAAGGGAGTACCAGCAAGAAGTATGTTACAACCTCGGCCTGGCGCATGGAACCCCGGCTATCATTACTATATTGGGCTTGTTGTACGAAGAGGGTATTCTGCCGGCAGTAACAGGCAGGCTTATAGAAGAAGGGGTACAGTGGCTTTTGGCTACCCGGTATGAGGAAGAGAATATTGTTCATGCTTTATATCCTACCGCTGTGGATAAAGACAACCGGCCGCTCTATCATAACGGCAGCAGGTTAGGTTGGTGTTATGGCGATCTTTGCATTGCCCATACGCTACTCCATGCCGGTATAAAATTGAATAAAGAGATGTATAAAGCAGAGGCCTGTGCTATTTTTGAACATGTTCTTCGATTCCGGGACAAGGAAAACGGTAGTATCGCAGATGCCTGTTTTTGTCATGGTAGCTCAGGCATAGCGCAAATGTACCGCAGTGCTTATCTCAGCTCCGGTCTTGAGTTGTTGTTAACAGGTGCAGAACTATGGACGGACGAAACCATGCGTATGAATTTCTGGCCAGATGGAGTGGCCGGCTTTAAATACCACATCCATAATGCCGATGAACAGAGTTTCCACTTGCTGGATGGTGTGGCAGGTATCGGGCTTTCCCTGATCGCCGCTATCGGCGGAACAGCCGCTTCCGGCTGGGACAGGTGTTTTTTACTGTCGTAAAAGCTGTTAGGTTCAATCTGGTTCAATCAGGTTGTACTCAATAGCACTTTTGATGAGCGCTGCCGTGTTGTTCAGGTTAAATTTGGATAATAAACTCTTACGATGGGTATGAATAGTGGTAATACTCACATAGAGTTGCGTTGCAATCTCACTGCTGGTCATTCCCTTCGCGATCAGTTCCAGCACTTCTCTTTCCCTCCGGGTAATTGCGGGGGTACCGGAGGCAGGCTTCCTCAGCGCAAGCACCATATCCTGGCTCAGGTACCGTTTCCCCCGGCTTACTGTTTCCAGGGCCTGTACCAGTTCCTGGCAGGTTGCATTCTTCAATAAATAGGCCAATGCTCCGTTATCCATCATTTTCTGGATAAAGCTTTGCTGGTTAAAAGTGCTGAGCGCTATAATGGCGATGGCAGGATACCGTTCCAATACTTCTTTGCATAAGTCAATCCCGCTTTTGTCGGGTAGCCCGATATCCATAAAGATGACATCCGGTTGTTGCTCCCGTAAAAAAGCCATACATCCTGCAGCTGTAGTGGCATGTCCGAGCCATTCAAGATTTTTTTCTTCCTGTAATAATGTCCGGATACCTTGTACAATCATGTAATGATCGTCCACAATAAAAATGCGAATACTCATTGTAAAGGAAATTCAATGTGAATAGAAACACCCTTTTCCGGTACTGATTGTATATCAATTTTTCCCTTGAGGTATTCTGTACGGCTTCTTATATTGGTCCAGCCCATGCCCTGGGCCTGTTGCGGAAAACCAGTTGCAAAGCCCTTTCCATCGTCTTCTACCGTAATCGAAATAACCCCGTCCATTTTGATTACCTGTACCATCGCATTCCGGGCATCGGCATGTTTCAGGATATTATGGACCAATTCCTGGATGATGCGGAAAATAGTGATGGAAACAGTCTTGTCGGCATAACCCTCTTCCAGATGCATGGATTGATAGGTTACGTTCAATGCCCCGGAATGATCGATTTCTTTGCAAAAATCTTTTAATGCCGTATCCAGGCCGAATTTGATCAGGCTTTCCGGCATCATATTATGCGCTACTCTGCGCAGCTCTTTGATCGAACTGTCGATCATATCCATACTCCGGTTAAAAACCTTGTGGTTTTCAGCGTTCATGGTTAAGCTGTCTTTTACATGGAGAAAAGAATATTTGATACCGGAAAGCATACCACCTAAACCATCGTGCAGGTCTTTGGCCAACCTTGTTCTTTCTTGTTCTTCCCCCTTGAGCACTGCTTCGGTGGCCAATAAATGATGCTCTCTTTCCATTGCCACGATCTTGCGTTGCTGCAGTTGTTGTTTCTGGCGATAATTGCGGTATGCCAGCAGGAAAAGCAGTAAAATGACTGCCGCAACTCCGGCCAGTATATAGTTGAGTATATTTTTCCGGTCGATAAGCAGCGTTTGTATCTGTTTTTCCCGTACAAGCTGTTTGATCTTGTTTTCTTTTCTTTCCGTTTCGTATTTATACTCCAGATCGGCAATATGTTTCTGAAGCGACTCCGTGATAATGGAATCCTGTAACTGGTCGGTAAGGTCCCTATATCGGTCAAAGGTTTTCATATCGTGTTGGGCACAGGCAATATCCGACAGTTGTAACAAATTGTTCCTTGTCTGTAGCCTGTGGTTATTTTCCCGGGTCAGTTTAAGCGCCTGCTCGGCATATACTTTAGCTGTTGTAAATTGTTTTGCATGGAAATAGTAGATGCTTAATCCCCTTAAAGCGATAGCCTCCCCTTCCGTAGCCCCGATTTGCCGTAGCAGGGGCAATGCCTTGTCTATATAGGGTTTGGCAATATCGTATTTCCCGGTTTCAATATAAAGGTCGCACATATTCAGCAATGCTGTAGTGTAAAGGTCCAGGTTACCGGTAACCCGGGTGATAGCCATTGCTTCTTGCAACAAAGGAAGCTCCTTGTCTGTTAATTGTCTTTCTTTATAAACTACTGCGAGATTGATCAGGGCTTCCGACAGGAGGTCGGGAGCATCGAGTAGCCGTAACTTTGCTACAGCGCTCTGGCCACAGGCCTCAGCCTTATCAAACAATTGCTGCCGGGTGTATAGTACTTGCAGAAAATTATCACATTGTGCCCCAATGAGCTTGTTATCGCTAACCTCAAATATCTTTTGTGCCTCCAGGCTGTAGCGGGTAGCCTTTTCGAAGTCTCCTGTTCCTAAATAGGCCACAGCAGTATTAAAGAGACTCTTGCCCAGAAGGAGTGTATCTCCTGCTTTTTTGGAAAGTTGTACGCCCTGGAGATTAAGCAGTACCGAAGAGTCGTATTGGCCCTGCGTGTTAAGCACTGCGGTATAGTTGATGATATACTTAATGATCCCGGTGGAATAATTGAGTTTCCTGCTGAGGGAATAAGCCCGGCGGTAATATTGTTTGGAAAGTTCGGGTTGCGAAGGTTCGTACTGCTGTCCTATGCCGATCAACAACAATACAGTTGCCGTATCCTGGCGGCTTTTGGGTAACCGTTGCAGCATACTGTCTAATGTTGTCTGTGCCGTTAAGGAAGTAAGGTTACCACCAACCAAGAAAAGCAGTAACAAAATTCTTTTTATCATCCTGTATAATTCTTGTATTGACTTAATTAACGATGTAAATATGGCATTAAATCACAACGGCAGTGTTCGTTTCTTAAAAAACAGGGATTTTCCGGGTATATCGTAAGGACCAGAGGGGGAAAACATCCCTGTTTGTATTTCAAAAGGTGCGGTACCTGGGGTTAGCCAAGGGTTAAAATAATAAAAAAAACCGGAAAGGCATAAATTATACAACAGAATTTTATTGAAATATACGGCAACAAAATAAGGCAGCCCTCCTCGGGGCTGCCTTTCTGTAAATCAGTTTACATGCCATTACTTACTCTACCCAATAGGAAAGCGTAACTACGGTAAAATTACCATTGCTGGCATCCAGGGTTACCGTTTCCTGGGAAGCGCCATCGAAGTAGCCGTTAAAAGCGCCAAAGGTGTAAGTACCCTCGGGAAGCTCTTCGAAAGTGTCGCTGTAATCGGAGTAGTAATATACACCTGTTGCTTCGTTACGCGCCCAAAAGCCTTGCAGGCCGTGGTTGGTTACAGGTGCTCCGGTTGCACCGTTCACCAGTGTGATCTGTACGCTGATGAGTTCATCGGTTGCGGTAGTCGTAGCAGCAGTAATTTCTGATGCGCTAACAGTCTGGATTTCGGGGCCGAAGCAAAGGGTGAGCAAAGTGCAGATGCCGGCGATGATTGTCTTTTTCATAGAAAACGATGTTTGGTTGATGCCCCAAAATTAGGCGGGGCGTCTATCGGTCGATATTATCATTTCCTTAATCGTTGCCGAGAAGAGCAAGCAGCGTAAAACAAGCAAGATACCACCGGTCCTGTATGTCCTTATGATGATCTTAATGTTAACTACGTCTTAGCTTTGAAGGTGTAGAAAGATAATAATGCCACAGGATCATAGTGGCTACTGTACGGAAAGGCTTCCAAGGCTTCGTTATCTGCAGCAGGCTTCCGGGATCTGTATCTTTGGCGAGCTTCTTTACGCTTTTAAGGGCATTGACGGCAGCCAGGTCGCCCAGGGGAAAGAGGTCTGTCCTTTGCAGCACAAACATCAGGTACACATCAGCGGTCCAGTTACCAATACCCTTGAGCGCTACGAGCTGTACGCGGACGGCTTCGTCGGGCAGGGTTTCCATTGTGCTAAGGTCAAGCCGCTTCTCTTTTATAGCTTCGGCAAGATGCCTTATATACACGCTCTTCTGGCGGCTTACATAGCAGGCTTTTAGTTCTTCGTCGCTAAGGGCCAGTATTTTTTCCGGTGTTATCTTTTTGGTTTTTTCCTGCAGCTTTTTGAGTGCAGCCAATGCAGAGGCCAGGGATACCTGCTGTTCCAGGATAATATGCACCAATGTCTCGAACGAATTGGGCCTGGTCCACATCGGTGGATAGCCATGCTCCTTAATAATGCCGGCGAGTTCTTTATCCCTGCCGGCGAGCTCATCACAGATGTTGCGGAAGCTCTTTGCCGAAAACGAAAGAAATCCTTTACTGCTTACATCGCTTACCATAAAGCCGGTTGTTTAAGGGCGCCTTCTCTTTGTAAAAGATACGTTTTGTTATCCAGTCCACCGGCAAAGCCTACGAGCTTGCCCGAGGTGCCGATCACCCTATGGCAGGGCACGATAATGGATACGGGGTTCCTGTGCAAGGCGCCGCCTACGGCACGCACCGTTTTAGGATCGCCGGTCAGCCGGGCCAGCTCTCCGTAGCTTTTTGTTTTCCCGAAGGGAATATCCAGTAAGGCTTTCCATATTTTCAACTGGAAATCGCTGCCCTTAAGATCCAGCGGGATGTCGAACACTTTTCTTTGGCCATCGAAATACTCCTGCAGCTGCTGTTCCGTTTGCAGCAATACAGGATGGGTATTGTCTTCGGTTGGCGGTGTCATTTTGATACGGGAAAAATCTTCGGCCTCCCAGAGTATGGCGGCAAGGCCATTAGCACCGGCAATCAGCTGGATCTTGCCTACCGGTGAAGGCATGAGCTTATAAACATATTCCAAAGGGGCAGTATCGGCCATCATTGTCTGTTTTGGGATACCAAAGGTAAAGGGAAGCACGCTGCTATAATCCCGGAAAATGAACAAGTATTTTATGACCTGCTTTATTCCGGGGAGATCCGCAACTCTTCCAGATCCAGCCGCCATTCTTCCCGGCGTATTAGGTCGTCGTCGTAATCCCTGTTGTGCTTTAAATGATGTAATTCGCTGCGTTGCACCTTGATCATCTCCAACATAATTTCATTATAGACAAACAGCGATTTTTTGTCGATCTCGCCTGCTTTAAACGATTCCAGTTTCTGTTTCTTACTAATTAAAGCGCTTTCCAGCTCTGCCTTGTAGTTGGCCATCAACTCATTGTTGTGGCATTGAATGGCATAATCTTCCCGCAGCTTATGTAACGAATGTTCTATCAGGTGGAGTTTAATACGGGAAAGCTGCTCTTCTTCCGAGAGCTTGAACTTATTCTCGGGAATATGCAATGCTTTTACGATAAAGGGCAAGAGCAGGCCCTGCACCACGAGCGTAAAGAAGATGACAACAAAAGTAAGGAACAGGATCAGGTTCCTGAGGGGAAAAGGAATGCCCTCGCCTATCATAACGGGTATAGATAGTGCGGCAGCCAGGGATACCACACCACGCATACCAGCAAATACACTTACCATAGAAGAATGCCAGGTAACACCCTGGTACCGTATCCGGGTTTGCTTATTGACCAGGCGTGTGATCCTGCTGGTCGCGTACAGCCATACCAGGCGTACTACTACGCACAACAAGCTTAAGAGCGCGCCGTAGCCGATAGCCTGCATTATCGAATACTCATCCTTCATCCCGGCTACGATCTCCGGCAGCGCCAGGCCGATCAGGATAAAGACAACCCCATTCATCATAAAGGTAACGGATGCCCATACCGATAGAGACTTCACCCTTGAATTGGAGGTAAAAATTATATGGGATTGGCTGGATAAAAACAAACCGCCCGACACTACGGCCATCACCCCGGAAACATGGAAATGTTCTGCCGCGATATACATAAAGTAAGGTGCGAGTATCGTTAATGCCGTATCGATATTATCCGTTGTGGGCAACCAGCGGTGAATAGCATAAAAAACGAGGGCCACACCCAGACCGATTAAAATACCAAAGAAAGATACGGACACAAAACCGATAGCGGCATCCTGTAATATAAAATTGCCGGTAACGACGGTAGCCAATGCAAATTTGAATACGATAAGACTGGATGCATCATTGACCAGGCTCTCCCCTTCCAGGATCGAGGTGATTACTTTGGGTATTTTGATCCCCTTCAGTACCGACGATGCCGCTACGGCATCGGGAGGAGAGATAATGCCGCCCAGCACGAAGCCAAGGGCCAGCGTAAAGCCGGGGATAAAATACACCGAAGCATAGGCAACCGCTATCGAGGTGATGAATACCAGGCCAACAGCCATCAGTACGATCGCTCCTTTGTATTCCCAGAAATCCTTCCAGGAAGTAAGCCAGGCCGCTTCGTACAACAGGGGCGGCAAGAACAGCAGGAAGATCATATCGGGCTCTATGGAGACATGGGGAATGCCCGGGATAAAGCCGATACCTAAGCCTGCCAGGACCAGGAATATGGGATAGGCAATTTTAAATTTTTGCCCGAGCATCACCAGAATGATAATGCCGAGCAGCAAGACAAGCACTAAAGTAAGCTGGTTGTGAAGCATTGCTATAAACGGGAATTTTAAGGAACAGTATTGTAAGAAGAACAGTTTTTGTTGAAGCTGATGGCAGATACATCGTTTTACGGGAACGTTGCATCCCGGCCTCGACCGACGGTGCATACGGCTCCTGCCCGGAAGCCTATGTTCTTATGCGACAATCGTCGATCCAAAAATATGTTTTATTTGCTTCAAATAACAAAAGATGAAATGCAGGGAACAAAAAAATCCTTTCAGCCATGAGACTGAAAGGATTGTCCGGCGACGAATACCTCCGCCGGGATACTGCTGATGGCTTATGTCTTAATGCATCGGCGTGTCGGAGACCTTTTCGGTGCTTTCTATTACGGGTAATAGCTCGGGGCGCTCTTTTTTCTCCCTGGTAAGCACTTTATAAGTGATGATGATGCTCAGCATCATGCATACCGAGCCGATCAGGAAGTGGATGCCCGGGAAATAGAACGGCGCTTTATCTGTCGTGAAAAAAGCAAAGGCGCCGTTCATAATGAGTGGACCAATGATGGTGGTGAGGCTCATAAGACTGGTGAGCGCTCCCTGCAGTTCACCCTGCTGGTTGCCCGGCACATGACCCGATATAACGGATTGCAGGGAAGGGCCGCAGATACCGCCCAGGCAGTAAGGTACCAGGAACGCAAACATCATCCAGCCTTGCGTGGCAAAGGCAAAGAGCACTAAACCCAGGGTATAGAGCGACAAGCCCAGGTAAATGCTTTTCTCGTTCCCGATCCTGGGATTCACTACCCGCGTAAGCCCGGCCTGAACAGCACCTACCAATACGCCTACTACAGCCAGGGAAATACCCACCATTTTTTCGCTCCAATGGAAACGGTAAATGGTAAAGAAATTCCAATTGCCCTGTACCGCCTGGGCACCAAGATAGATAAGAAAGAAGCTGATGGCCAGTCCGCCGATCTCGGGATGGCTCGTCAGGAATTTGAGCGAACCGAAAGGGTTGGCGCGTTTCCAGTCAAAGGCACGACGGCTTTCCTTGCTTAAAGATTCGGGGAGAAAAAAGTAGCCGTACAGGCAGTTGAGCAGGCAAAGCGCTGCTGCGGCATAAAAAGGAGCTCTGATACCCCAGGTGGCCAATAGCGCGCCCAGTGCAGGTCCCAGCACAAAGCCCAGGCCAAAGGCGGCGCCGATCATGCCGAAATTTTTGGCCCTTGATGTTTCGTCTGTGCTTACATCGGCGATATAAGCCGTGGCAGTAGTGAAGCTGGCGCCCGTAATACCGGCGATAACCCGGCCTATAAACAACCAGCCATAAGCCGGCGCCAATGCCAGTATGATGTAATCGATACCGAAACCGAGCAGGGACAACAGCAGTATAGGTCTGCGGCCATACTTATCGCTCAGGTTCCCGATTACCGGCGCAAATAAAAATTGCGTAACAGCAAAAACGGATAGTAAAATGGCCCCATAGGTACTGGCCTTATTGACCGGTATATGTTTGAGCTGGGCGATCAGGTCGGCCATTACCGGTATAATCAATCCCCAGCCCATAACATCGATCAGGAGGGTAATGAAAATAAAGCCGATAGCCGCTTTTTTAGAGGAGTTCATGTTGTTGATTTAAAAGCTTGAAAAGAACGTTGTGTTGGTTAAGTAAGAGCAAGGTGATATCACGGGCATCGGTTATCCGTAAAATCGACTGCAAGATTCGAAAATAATCCGGGAAGCCCAGCGGGTAGATGCGACAAAATAAAGGGGTTAACGCCGCCATCCGTTTTTATCGGCTTACCTGGCCCGCAGAATACCTGAAATACACCCCGGAAGCCGTAGCTTTGCAACCTTCAAGACAATTTATGCAGAAAAAAATCATGCTCCTGGGCTCGGGCGAACTGGGCAAGGAATTTGTAATAGCCGCACAACGGCTGGGGCAATACATCATCGCAGTCGACTCTTATAACGATGCGCCGGCACAGCAGGTAGCCGATGAACGCGAAGTGATCAATATGCTGGATGGCAGCGAGCTGGACCGTATTGTGGCTAAGCACCGGCCGGATATCATCGTACCAGAAATAGAAGCGATTCGTACCGAACGTTTTTATGATTATGAGCAACAAGGCATCCGGGTAGTGCCCAGCGCCAGGGCAGCTAACTTTACCATGAACCGTAAAGCCATTCGTGACCTTGCAGCTAAGGAACTGGGCCTTCGTACGGCCGATTACCGTTATGCCAACAGCCTGGAAGAATTACAGGCGGCCGTGGCAGCCGTAGGCATGCCCTGCGTGGTAAAACCTTTAATGTCTTCATCCGGTAAAGGACAATCGGTGATCAAAGCGGAAGGCGATATTGAAACGGCATGGAACTATGCGCAAAGCGGTAAGCGCGGTGACCAGACCGAGGTGATCGTGGAAGCATTTGTACGATTCAATTCGGAAATTACCTTGCTTACCGTAACCCAGCAGGATGGCCCTACCTTGTTCTGTTTACCTATCGGCCATCGACAGGAGCGGGGCGATTACCAGGAAAGCTGGCAGCCTGCCGCCATCACGCCTGCTTATCTGGCCGAAGCGCAGGATATGGCTGCAAAAGTAACGGAAGCGCTTACCGGCGCCGGGATCTGGGGGGTGGAATTCTTCCTGGCGGATGATGGTGTTTATTTCTCCGAGCTATCGCCCCGTCCGCACGATACTGGTATGGTAACCCTTGCCGGTACGCAAAACCTCTCCGAATTTGAATTGCATGCCCGTGCGGTGCTAGGCTTGCCGATTGCAGAGATCACCCACGAGCGTAATGGCGCCAGCGCCGTAATCCTTGCGGAGCAGGAAGGTAGCAAGCCATTATTTACCGGTGTGGAAAAAGTGCTGAGCCAGCCTAAAGCCGATATACGCCTGTTTGGCAAACCAGTTACAAGGCCCTACCGCCGTATGGGCGTAGTGCTTACCTACGACCAGCCCGGTACCGATATCGACGGCATCAAGCAACGGGCTATGGACCTGGCTAAGGAAGTAAAAGTGACGCCTACGGCTGAATAACCTTGCGTAGCATATAGTGCGTCTATCCTAAAATTTTGTCTTCACCGTTGTTGGTGTTTCACAAGTGTTCGGAAGAAATCAAGTCATTATTTTATGTTTGATTTCTTCCGTTTTTTTACATCCCTGCGCCGCTCTTGGTGCAAAACACCAACAGCAAAAGCGGTTTTATCGTTGATACAAAACAGCAACGATGGCGGAAAATTTTTGTCGCGCTGAGGAATGATACATTGTGCTGCAATCATAGCTCAGTAACATCGTCTTTGCTGGCTTTGACTGGTGCACGGAGCTGCCGGACTATCTTAATAACTAAGCGATAAGAGTACCCAAGATCCCTCATTTTACAAGCTGTGCAAGCTACATTCGGAATGACAGCATGAGTGCTGCAGGATGTGTTATTCTTCTTTGTTGCAGCGCTGTGCAGCGATAAAGTTTATACGCGATCTATTCCCTTTGCTTCGTGACTCCTTGAATCGCGTCATCCTGAACGAAGCTTTAGCGGAGTGAAGGATCTTGATCGCTTAGATACCCAAGAGAAATTATACCTTTTGATGTAATCGTAGCTCAGTGACATTTTGAAATTTAGAAGAACTCCTGATGCGTGAAGTACTTGTATTGTTGCCCGTAGAGCCGTTGCGTGTAATAGCTCTACCAAAAAGTTTGCACTCTCATTGTGCCCCTGTTGATTTCTTTTATATTTATTGCAGCTCGATCCAGGTGGGGGCATGATCGCTGCTTTTTTCCCAGCCGCGTACATGCCGGTCCACGCCGGCTTTTTTCAGGCGGGTGGCTATGGAAGGACTCAACAGGAAATGATCTATCCTGAGCCCGGCGTTCCTGCCAAAAGCATCCCTGAAATAATCCCAGAAAGTATAGATCGTTTCGCCGGGATGCAGTGTGCGAAGTGCGTCGGTCCAGCCTTGTGCCATCAACCGTTGAAATGCCTCGCGGGTCTCTATTCTGAACAAAGCGTCGTTAACCCAGCGTTCCGGTTTATACACATCAAGCTCGGTGGGCATCACATTATAATCTCCCGTCAGGATCACCGGGATATTCTTGTCCATGAGCATTTGGGCATGTTCGGTGAAGCGTTTAAACCAATTGAGTTTATAGTCAAATTTGGGACCTGGGTAAGGATTGCCATTGGGTAAATACAAGCAGCCAATCACAATATCGTTGACGGTGGCTTCGATATAACGGCTCTGGATATCGTCAAGGTCGCCGGGCAGGCCGCGCTGCACTTCTTTAATTGCTGTTTTAGAAAGTATAGCCACCCCGTTCCAGCTTTTCTGGCCATGCCAGATCGCCTGGTAACCGGCGGCTTCTATGGCTGCCAGGGGAAACTTCTCATCGGGGGCTTTAAGCTCCTGCAGGCAGGCTACATCGGGCCGGTCTTCTTCCAGCCAGCGCAGCAGTACAGGAAGCCTGCCGTTGATCCCATTGACGTTATAAGTGGCGATTTTCATAGCACGCTGTTTTTGTTCAGAACAAAGATAGTAACTCCCGGCTTGTCTTGTAAATGGAGAAAGGGAGGGGTATTGGTACGACAAAGCAGTGCCCGGTTAAAGGCGCTGCTTTGGGATTTCTAGAAGGGCGTTTTCAGGTCGTTTAAGTCAGGTCATAAACAGGCGCTGTAGGCGCTTGTTCTTTTACCACCTCAATACCGTGATCTCTTTTCGCTTCAGTAGTATACATTTCGCTTGTACCGACTACCGAACCGGCAGCATTTTTAAGATTAAAATAGTATTGACCATCTACTGCCCGTTTCTTTTCGTACCGGGTGCTATTGGAGGCATTGGTCTTTGCTGCGTCAATATCGGCATGGCAGGCGTTTTTTGTTTTGTATTGGGTGCCACGCAATACGATCTCATAATTGTTGGTTGCCCTCAAGTGGTAATAAAACGTTCCATTAAGCGATTTTTCAATTTCAAATTTTGCCATTTTTATATTTTATTAAGCCGGGCATTGAATGAGCAGGCGCCGGTTTCCTGGTTACATGGTCCATCGATACGCGGGTTGTATCTCGGAAACCTGGTAGTTCATGAGCGTCGGTACACTAATCCGTGCCTGGATGCTGATCCTGTAAAAGGATTGGCTGCTCCCAGGAAACAGCATCAATAACGGGATGCTGCTTTTTATTCTTCTTTTGTGCTTTGTGCGAGATGTTGTTTACGTTGGCTGGTAATTAAGCTTAATCATGCTACCAGCAATATGTTGCTGCCAGCATAAATGAAGATGGGAACCATTGTGATGATATTATTAGAAATTAATAAGTCCTCTGATTTATTTTTAAGGGACTACCTGCATGGAGAAAGCAGTGAGATATTATGTTCTCGTATTGTATCTTACCCAGCCAGTCCCTCCTGAACCATACCTTGAAAGATGTATGGTTATCGGTTTTAGCAAAGATTTTTATGGTACTTGAATTTTACTTTTATATACTCTAGTGCACTATTTACCTCCATTTCCTCTATACCTAATTGCTCAGCTGTAAACATTAATGTTGCTATTTCTTTGTCGAAAATTTTCCCTTTGGAGAAGACTGTTTCTGCGCAAAACCAGAATGCAAATAATTTATTTTCCTCATCAACTGCTCTCGCCGCCCCCTCAATAACATTAAGGGACCCATATTTAATTTGCCACTCTATTGCTTTTTTGAAAAAGAATATTGCATCGATACCATCTAACAAATGTTTGTACCCGACAATCCATCCATAAATCTGTCCAGATGATTCGTACCATTGATCTGTTGCCCTCCCGCAACCAACTAATAAAGCAATAATTGCATCGCACTGATGAGCTGCTTTGTACAACAAATTTTTGTTTTGATTTTCTTTATTCAAATTGAGAGGTTTCATTTTTTTTGATTTTCTAGTAATTGAAAAATGTAGCTTTCACATATCAGATTTTGCTTTCGTTGACCAGGCGCCAGTAATGAGCACCCAGCGGTGTAAGCCGGCAGGCTTTGCCTTTCATGGCGGCCCAGTACATATGTTCCTCTCCTACGGGCTCCACGAGCCCCGCAACCTGCATTTTCTGTAAAGCTTTAAATATGGCCACATGATTTTCTTCCGCAAAGGGAGCGGTATATAGATGCTTCATTTCCGGATCGTTGGTGTACTCGTACGAAGCGTCAAGCTGGTGCTGCGTTTCGGGCGATGGAAAGTATTCGGTTATCTTTTTGAGGATATGGGCTGGCATTTTGGGTGCTACATTACGCAGAGAAGTAAACCGGCTTACATTGGTCTTGAATACGGGCCGTTGATCCCAGGATCCTAAAGCCTGATCGATATAAGCATAAATGCTGCCAGGTGTAATATGCCCGCTTACATCGGCAGCACCGCCTTTAAGCGCCTCCAGCAAAAGATTGGTAAAAACACCTTTACCATTGACCTCGATAGCAACCTCATTCTGCTTGCTGGCCGTTAGGATCGTAATGCCCTCATTAACATGTCCGATGCTGCCGGAAGTAAGTACCGGTGCTGTTATGGCGCCGCTGTAGCAGCAATCCAGGATAATGATCTTATTCGTAGAGCTGGAATTGTTGGCCAGTGTAAGAATGTCATTCATAGAAATGCCTTCATCATACCGTCGGTGATCGGGCGTAACCAGGAAGCCGCCCAACTCATTGATAAAACCATGACCGGAAAAATAGAAAAGTGCTGTTTCACAATTTCCCGAAAACAACTGCGTGATCAATTCGCGTAGTGTATGCCGCCTAGCTACATTGGTTTCCAACCGTACACTAAAATTGGCGCTGTGGTCGCCATGGGTCTGTATCAGTTCGCTGAAGTCGGTGGCGTCTTTAACGCAGCCCCGGAGCGGTGCGAAGGGATAATTGTTGATGCCTACTACAAGTGCTTTTTTCATTTTTGCTGTATTTTATTTTTATACTGCAAAGGTTTTAAGTACGACTGTGCCTACCTATACCTATGGCTAGGTAATTTGCCGGAACAGGGGATAATCCTTTTGAGAAATACCTAGCGCTAGGTATAGGAAGAGGGGGTGTCGGCATACTACTTTTGCCTTATCAATCACACTCAAAAAAACAAAACTTATGAGACAAGACAGTACCAACATCGGACAGACTGAAGCCAACATGCAGGCTAACATCGAAACAGCAGGAAGCGCATTCGACTACCTGAAATCCCTTCCCCGCAACCTCGACAGGCCCGCGCTTGACAGCTATAAACGTGGCCGGGAATCGCAGATCATCGATTATGAAGTAGCGGAAACATTTACGGACAGCTTCAGGGGAACGACAGGTTCTTTTATGATCCCTGTATCCTGGACCTTAACAAAGACAGCCTTGCTGAACCTGCTGGGCATTACCGGTCATGTAGGTTATGAAGAAGTAAATGGGGTGCGCTTTTATGCCGGTATCAACTCCGACAACCAGCTTACCCTGGTTGCTGTTTCGACCAAAGCAGGATCGGGTTGTAATGATGACCTTACCGTAGATGAGTCTTACCCCTACTACGACTTTGCCGATCCTTGCCCCAACAACTGCAGTGGCAGCGGTAATCTTCGCGTACGGGACGGGCTGGCTGCCCCGCTGAAGGTAGCGGCTGTAGCAATTTAATTTTGGGAACAAATAAGTATTTATTATCTTATCTGCCTAAAACCAAACCACAGTGTCACCATCAAGATTTTACTACACCAAGCTTTCGCAAGCCAGCGTATTGCTGCCCATCATTGCCGGGCTCTGTTACTACAAAAGATTAAACCCTGCCTTCCGGATTTTCTTTTACTTCTTCTTTATAGCCGCCGGCGTAGAATGGGCTTGCACCAATTCATTAAAGCTATACCATAATGAAAACAATCTGCCTTTAATGCACTTCTTCGTTTTAGTAGAGTTTTTGGTATTTTCTTTAATGTACTACCTGCACTACAAAGGAAACAGAATGGGCCGCCTCCTGATCGGCATCAATACGCTGGTTGGCATTGGCATGGTATTTATAGGTCTATGGAAGACCAGTATCTGGGGCTATCCTACCCTGGGCCGTTGTTACAGCGCTGCTTCTTTAACTCTCTATGCGTTGATCTATTTCTTTTTCCTGTTTAAGGATATAAAACAGGATGGCCAGGGTGAACCTATGTTCTGGCTGAGCGTTGCGGCTCTGGTTTACTTTGGTATAAATATCTTTTATTTTTTATTCAGTAGCTATCTCCTGCGCAAAGCTGTTTTTATAGAATCTGCGGGCTGGCTTTTCCATGGTGCGTTGAATATTATTGCTCATTGTTTATACGCAAAAGCATTCACATGTTTCAGGAAATAAAAGATGTCACTGTAGTGTATTTCCTTACAGGCACAGTATTGTTATTATTACTAGTGGCAGCCATCATTATCTACGCCTTTTTACATCAAAAAAAAGTCGCTCAGTTAAAAACGCTGTTGTACGAGGAGGATATCCGCAGCCAGCAGGCCATTTTTAATGCATTGCAGGAAGGGCAGGAAAAAGAAAGGGCGCGGTTGGCCGAGGAGCTGCATGATGGCATCGGCGCTAAATTATCGGGTTTGAAAATGACCCTGGAATATTTGAAATCGACAGCCACCGAAAATGTAGGGCTGGTGTCCAAAGTGTTTTCAGGCATAGCCGAAACGCTGGAGGAAGTAAGAGAGATCTCGCATAACCTGCAGCCTTATTATTTCAACGACAGGGACCTGGAACAGTTGCTACTCGGCCATATCGAGCAGCTTAATGATAGCACCGACGGCTGCCGGTACGACCTGCTGATGAATACACCGGTAAAGGGTATGGAGAAAACGATCAAGCTCCACATCTACCGCATCATCACAGAGCTGTTGAACAATATTCATAAGCATGCAAGGGCTAGCCTGGCTTCGGTACAGATCAATGCGGAGCACGATACGCTGGAAATAGTAGTAGAAGACAACGGTATCGGGATGGATAATGCCCGTTCTAATTCGGAAGGCATCGGTTTAATGAATATCAACAACCGTATCAATGTCTGTAAGGGAAAGATAAATATCGATTCTTCGGAGAAAGGCAGCTCTGTCATTATTGAAATCCCATTAAAAACCACCGCATGAATGCCCCTGTAACCCTATATATAGCAGACGACCACCAGATCATTGTAGACGGATTAAAGCTGTTGATCGGCAGCGAGGATAACATAAGAATTGTAGGTTATGCCTATGACGGCGCTACTGCCCGGGCCGATATCCTGGAAAGAAAACCTGACCTCGCGCTCCTAGATCGCCGGATGCCCGGCCTGGACGGCTTAGAGCTGATCCTGACGCTGAGAAAGGTGGTACCGGATACAAAGTTCATTATCCTTTCGATGGATACCAACCAGCGCTCTATCCGCGATGCAATGAACAGTGGCGCTTCGGGCTACCTGCTGAAAAATGTAGGCAAGGAAGAATTGCGGAAATGCCTTAAAACCGTATCGGAGGGAGGACAATACTTCCCCGATCTGCAAATTACTAAAAAAGAGACCGATGCCTCATTGTTCACACCAAGGGAGCTGGAGATATTGAAACTGGTCCTCGAAGAAAAGACTTCGTCGGAAATAGCGGATCAGCTTGTCTTAAGTAGGCTTACCGTAGATACCCACCGCAAGAATATAGGGCGCAAAACAAATACCAACACCTTGATCGGGTTAATCAACTTTCTCCACGAACACAAAATAGAACTGTAATTATTCGCGGGTACCTACTGCTGCAATCACAGCAGGCAAAGACGAAACATCTTCGCCTTAAGGCCACGCTTTTTTCAAAACTTTAAATCTAAATCTATGCTCATCATCTTTACATTAACTATTCTCCTCGTTGTTGTCGCAGCCATCCTTCAATCCGGAAACGAATCCAAGAAACTAGCCGCTCTCAAGCTTAAGTACGACAAGTGCTTAAAGGGTAAGAACAAACGGGCGGCTCTGGAGGCGGGAAGGGCCTATTACAGTGCCTTGAGGAAAGGCAAAACCCTCACTATTTATGATGAACAGGCTATTACCAATGATCTGAGCACGATGGGGGTGGATACTTCGTCTCCGGTGCTTTGAATGGCCATCAAACTTAATGGATATGGGTACCAATAAGACCAATCATGTAGAGAAGAACAGACGTTTTAAATACGATGTGGCTTTATCTTTTGCTGAAGAGGATCGTCCTTTTGTTGATACTGTAGCACAACACTTAAAGAACAAAGGCCTGCACATCTTTTACGATAAGGACGCGTTGATCGACTCCTGGGGGAAAGATCTTTATGTTCATCTCGATACTGTTTACCGGGAAAAAGCCAGGTTCTGTGTATTGTTTATTTCCAGACATTATAAACAGAAACGATGGGCACAACATGAGCGCATACGTGCACAGGCTAGATCTTTCCAGGAAAATAGGGAATACATTCTGCCTTTCAAGTTTGATGATACCGAAATTGAAGGGGTGCGGGATGAAGTTGTTTATCTCACGAAAGAAGAATACAATGAAAAGGATCTATCGGATGCCATCTTCGTGAAGATAGAAAACAGTAAATCCGGCAGGCGAAATATCCCGGAAGCCGTTAAAAGATTTTTTCCGGTCAAAGCTTGGCTTTTCGGTTTCCTGGCAACAACCATTTCCCTGGGAATGTATGCACTTTCAGGTCAGCTTCCTGAGGTGAATAGCTTGAAGAAAAGACAGAAAAGAGAAAATCAAAAAATATACAAAGGCGCTGTTTGCATGGATAGTACTATCAGCTCTTCACAAGGTCCCGGTACCTGTTCACATCACGGTGGTGTAGCACGCTATTTGGATTCGATCGAATATTATAAGGCTTTGGAACAAAACAGTCAGTAAGCCCCTATTTACCTTAAACCATTTATACCACACCCATTATGTACTTTAAATACCTCCTGCCCTTGTTGGCGCTTACCTGTATGTGTTCCCTGTTGGGTTGCGGTACAGATAATAGCGACACTTATGTAAGGCATGGCAAAAAGGATACGACATCCACCGTACACAAAAAATATAAGTATGCTGTTTACATCGAGAACTCGGGTAGTCTTAATGGTTACCTGAATGTAGCGGGCGACAGCAGCTTTAAAAGCAATGTGTATGCCTTGATCACTTCCCTAAGCACGGCCCCGGAAAAAGAGGCGCTAAGCTTATACGATATCAATACCCGTACCATACCGGCGGCGATCAATGCCGATGCCGCTATGGTAAGCGATTACCTCAGGCACCTGGATGCCACTACTTTCAAGAAAAGAAGCGAGGCCAGTGGCGGAAACCAGGCACAAAGCGATCTGGGGGCTGTTTTTAAAACAGTATTGGACAGTACAGACGCCCATGAAGTAAGCATTCTCATTTCGGACGGGATCTTTTCGCCCGGTAAAAAAGGCGAAGCTATCGATTACCTGAGCCAGCAGAAAAACAGCATCACGCTCTTCCTGAACGAGCAGCGCAAAAAACAATCCTTTGCCACATTGGTATTGCAGTTCTATTCGGGATTTAATGGAAGGTATTATTACCAGGACAACTCGTCCCGGGATGGAAAATTTAAGGACCGTCCTTATTACATCATTTGCTTTGGCGATGAAGAAGCCTTAAGGCTTATACAGGATCGGGTTACTACACAAGCTGCATTCGCGGGCTTCCGGAATTTTCTATTCCTGACCGATACCCGTAGCTATGAAGTATCGCCCGCTATAAGAAGCTTTACGCAGTATTATAACTACGATCATAGCCGTCCCTTAGTGGTGACGGATATCCGGAAAGGCGGCAGGGATCATAAGTTCAGGATAAAATTCAACGTGGATTTTTCCAAACTACCGGTTAGCGAAACCTACTTGCAGGAGCCCGGGAATTATGTTCTTAACCCAGGCTATGAGATCGAATCCGTTAATGCCTGTCAGCAGCCCGGGTACACCCACGAGATCCTGTTGGTTGCGGTTGCGCCGAAAACGGCTGCGCTGAACATTTCGCTAAAAAAGCAATTGCCGGGATGGATCGCTGCCGGCAACCTGGATACGGATCAAAAGCTTCCGGCCGATTCGCTTTCGGGTAAAACCTTCGGGATCCGGTACCTGCTCGAAGGTATATACGATGCTTATGCGGTGGCGCAGAGATCATCCGGCTATTGCTCCATCTCTATTTCCGTAAAAGAATAAAACATAATCTACCATGAGCTTTTTCGACCATCTATTCTTCGGGGGCTATTCCCCCGACCTTCATGAACAGCTAAAAGGACTGTCGGTTGATTGTTCCTCGTACAATGGCAGTAATGTGTATCAGGCCACGGCCATCGTGATGCTGCTGGTAAGCCTTGTGCTGTTGCTGAACTATTACTATGGCCTGTTCAACGATCCGCGTTTCACCTACCGACGGGTGTGGCTACTGCATATCCTGGTTGCCTGTCTCATCGTAGGCGGCTTTGCTTACCTGAGCGCGGCCAGTTACCTGCCGGAGGAAAAACATTGCAGTGATCTTCATTTTGGTACGCTGGACTGTAGCCTTTTTGCGCTTACGGAGATGGGTTATACGGCCATTGTCTGTATCCTTCTTTCCCTGCTGTTCAAATGGAAGAGTGTATCCAATAAAAAAATACCTTTTTAAAAAACCTTACTATGGCTTTATATGTCTTCGGGATCGGCGGCACAGGGGCCCGCGTTATTAAAGCGCTTACCCTCTTAATGGCATCCGGCGTGCGGATCAGCAATACGAATACCGTTGTCCCGGTGCTTATCGATCCGGACAACGCCAATGGCGATCTCAGCCGGACGCTGGAACTGTTGCGGCTATACCGGAACCTCCGGAAGCACGCGGAGCAGGATACGAATAAGTTTTTCTATAACGAGATACGCGCGCTCGGTGATGGGGATATGGTGACCGCCAATGAATATCATTTTTCGCTGAACAGCGGCCGCAACCAACCTTTTAAAGATATGATAGGGCTCGGTACCATGAGCGATGCTTCCCAGGCCATGACACGCCTGTTGTTTTCGGAGCAGAATCTCGATGCGGATATGGAAGTGGGCTTTAAAGGTAATCCCAATATCGGTAGCGTAGCACTCAACCGGTTTAAAGACTCGGAAACGTTCAAAGCTTTTGCCACTTCCTTCAACCAGGATGACCGTATCGTGATCATCGGCTCAATTTTTGGCGGTACCGGTGCAGCAGGTTTGCCACTGCTGATCAAGAACCTGCGTAATGCCGATCCTTCGGTGCCACAACATGAATTGCTACGGAATGCACCGATAGCTGCGATCAGTGTATTGCCCTATTTCAACGTACAGGGCGATACGACCATCGACAGCAATACTTTTATCTCCAAAACAAAGGCGGCGCTGACCTATTATGCGGCCAACATTTGCCGTAACCATTCGGTAAATGCGCTCTATTACCTGGGCGACTTGGTAGCCAATACGCATAAAGGAGCAGACGGCGCAGCAGCCCAGCGGAATAAAGCCCACTTTGCCGAGCTGGCTGCAGCTATGGCCATTGTCGATTTTATGCAGTGCGGCAAAAATGACCTGGTTGTAGAAAAAGGAAGGGTGCAATCGCCCCGGTATTATGAATTCGGCCTGAAAGAAGAAACGAATACGATACAGTGGAAACACCTGGGCAGAAGGACCTTTGATGCTGCCGCCAAACCCCTGACACAGTATTTCCTGTTCCAGAAATTCTTCAGGGATTTCTATAGGGATATGCCGGCCAAAACTGCCTGGATGAATAACGGAAACAACAAGCTTACCGCCGATGCTTTCGATCCAAGGATGGTATCCGATCTCGAACGCTTCAACGATACCTTCAACGAATGGCTGCAGGAAATGGAACAAAGCACAACCGCCTTTCAGCCCTTCAGAAGAGAAGTAACAGCCAAGGATGCGCTGAATGCTGTCGTAGGCTTCGAAGAGAAAAACTCCTGGAACCCGCTTGAGGCAAGGGGTATAGACCGCTATAGTAAGATCCTGAGCAAGCAGGAAAGCAAGCTGCCTGCCCTAGGCAGCAGCGAACGTAAGCTGTTTGCCTTGTTCTATACCGCTACGCAGGAAATCATCAATGAAAGCATTAAACTCTAAAGCAATATTCCATGAGTAAAATATACAGGCTGCACAGCGGTGCCAGCGAAGCCGTCCAGGATTGGACACAGATAGATAATTACCTGGATACGGCTGCGATCAACCTGATCCAGGATAATGCAGGCGCCAATGCTCGCAGCCAGATCACTTCTATCCCAAGCCCTTTTGCCCGGATAGACCTGGTTAAGACCGCTTTTAAAAATGTGGTTGCCGGCGGCAAGCCCCAGGGTATAAGCATCTTCCATAAAATGGTTTCTGATGCTTTAGATGTAGGACAGGTTTTTTTCAACAGCATGAATCCCAAAAGCAAGGTAGAGATCATAGCCTGGGATCCCGGTCTCAGCTGGATCGGGGATACGATGGTCGTTGCCGAAAACAGTGACCTGGGTCAGTTGCTGCAATCGGCTTCAGAAAGTCACCGGCTGTACGGCGACACTCTGAAGATGTTCTTTGCCCAGGATGCTTCAGAATATAATTTTGACAAGCTACAGCAGGTGTACTTGCTTAACTATAAAAATGGGCCGGCGCGCTTCAACATTATTGGTGGCACCTCCCCGGCCACGCTCTTCTTTTGTTCTGCCAACAAGCTGAACTATGTAGATATAACTTATGGTAACGACAAGCTGTTTGACGAAACCTATTGCCCGCTTCCCGAACGTAATGAAGACTATGTTTTATTCCTCTACACATTAAGAGTTGCCCTGCCCGATTTCCGGACCCGCTTTAAAGTGGTGGACGATTACCTGCAACTATGCCTGCCCCACCTTTCGCAAGCGCTTCGGCAAAAAGTGATAGCGCTCGACCGTAGCCATTATGAAGGTAATTACATCAGCATTGCACTTGCCGGCGCGGGTAATCATCCCGAAATTACCGGCTACGAGCTTCGTGGTATTAAGATCAATCATGAAAAGCCGCAGGAGAAGAGTGATTTTGTAATTGCAGCTACGCAAAAGGTCGAAGGCTTGTTGCCATTGGTCTTGCCGGCCTATACTTTTAATGGTCAGCTGAACTATGTAGACGGGCCCTGGCCCTCGCAGCTCAAGGCGCCTTTTTACGATCCTCTTCCCCTGGCCGAGCGTACCTTGCCCGGGCAGGAAACCAAATATCCTTACCTCACCGCCAGCGACCTGCTGGAGCCTTACCTGGTGCAGCTTCCTTTTGCACCCAACCAGGATAAATTCTTTAGTGGTAACCTGCCCAAAGCCAGCAACGAAGGCTATTTGCTGCCGCTCACGCAGACCTTCTTTACCTACTTCAGCTCGGCCGACCTGGTGCATCCCTTACCTGATGGCCGGTATATGTTTGAGCTGGAAAAGATATCCGCCCATATGGTGAAAGCCCGGTTACGGATACCGATAAAGAACAACCGCTATATCGATATCGAACGGACCTACGAAACGGATAAGGCCAAAGTCGGTTATACGGAGCCTGTCCTGCAGCAAAACAGGGGCATCATCAGGATACAGCGGCTAAGCCTGGCGATCTATCCTTTTGTGCGCCGCAGCATGGATGCTCATGCCGCTTACACGGTCATGCTCCTGGACCAGGACGAGACAAAAGGAACGCAACCTCTGTATCACCTGAAGTACTATAAAGACGCTGCACCACAGCAGGAAATAGAGATAAAAGCAAAACGGCAAAAAAGCAACAAGCGCGACCATTTTATCGATACTGCTTATGATGTGGTACACTCTGGGTTTGATTTCATCACTATTGAAAATGGGAAGACCAGGGGCTGCCTTGTACCCTTGTTTCCCGAGGTGGCCGCTAACCACAATCAATATTCTTTTTCGATAGACTTTGGTACCACGAATACCCATATAGAATACCGAGTCGATGATGGCTTGCCGCAACCCCTGGACATTACCGCAGAGGACCAGCAACTGGTTATGCTGCATACCTGGAATGAAGAAACCTATAATAACCTGGCCAAATTTGGAAAAGGGACCAGCCTCCTTTTTGAAACAATACCCAAAGAGATGATGCCGGAGCTGATCGGGAATCGCTCGAAATACAAATTCCCACGCAGGACCGTCGTCTCCGAGCCACTGGGTATTGATATAAACCGGGATACCTATCCCTTTGCCGATTTCTCCATCTATTGGCCCTACGATGACGGTACTATATCCAAGCAGTTGAAATACCATACCAATCTGAAATGGAGTAACCTTAGTAGCCGGCAGGAAACGGAGCGGCGTATAGCGGGTTATCTGGCCAATCTTATCCTGTTGGTGCGCAACAAGGTGGTTCTTAATGGTGGTGATCTTTCCCGGACCAAGATCGTCTGGTTTTATCCCACGAGTATGTCTAAAGCCCGGCTAAATACCTTTGAAAGCATCTGGCATAAACAGATAGAACAGTATATGGGCACCGATGTGAGCGTGATGTGCCTGCCGGAATCTGTGGCGCCATTTTATTTTTTCCGGAAACAGAGTGGTGTAACGGCCGGGAACGAACCTTCGATCAATATCGATATCGGCGGTGGTACTACCGATATCGTGGTCTATAAAAACGAAAGCATCACTTCATATACCTCCTTTAAATTTGCCGGTAATGCCTTGTTTGGCGATGGCTATAATAACCCTCCTGCCAGGAATGGCTTTGTGCAGTTCTTTGAACGGCAGCATCGCTATAACCTCGAAAGCACGACCCTTTCCGATTTTCTGCCTAATGCGGAACGCGCGCATAAGTCTGATGATTTCATCACCACTTTATTCGGGCTGCAGGATCATCCGGGCCGGGGAGAAGTTTCTTTTTCCTTTACCGAAAAGCTGCGGGAAACGGAAGAGCTTAAAATCGTTCCGCTGCTCTTTATCAGCAGTATCTTTTATCATGTTGCCCGGTACCAGAAACACAAGGAAGGCGGTATGCCCCGCTATATTACCTTTAGCGGAACAGCCTCAAAGATGCTGCATATACTGGATGTAAGCAAAGGTTTGAAAAGTATTACGAAGCTGGCTAACCTGATCTTTAACGAGATATTCCATGTCGACACTGCTGCTATAGAACTGGTAATAGCAGCAGGTCCCAAAGAGGTAACGGCAAAAGGAGGGCTGTACAACCCTGTAGCACCGCTCCAGGAAAAGTCTGTCCTCTTTGGTTCGGAAGAGGTGCTGGGTTATAAAGAGCTGACTTATGGAGAAGCCCAAGACGAGGCTATACGGGCCGCTGTTGTGAAAGAGGTAACCACCTTTATCGATCTTTTCTTTAGCTGGAACAGCAAGCTTGATTTTACTGATGCCTTTGCCTTGAATACAAAGCGTTTTGCCACATTTAAAAAAATACTGAAGACAGATCTTGATATTTTCCTGGTGGAAGGTATTCATGAATTAAAAGAGGAGATGGTAAGAGAGGAGAACAGCAAGATGAATGAGACCTTGTTCTTTATGCCGCTGAGGGGCGTGCTGAACAAACTTGCTTTTTGTATAATCGACAACGACTAACCCGATGCGGAATATATTTTTCCTTATCTTTTTGACGGTTATCCTACCGGCTTGTGCACCGGATACCGGGCATACTGATGCGGGAGCGACCTTATGGGATTATTTTGATACAAAGCCTTTTTGGGCGGGATATGGTCTGCTTGCCGGTGCAGCCCTGGGTTGGATATTGTTGCGCAAAAAAGGAAGTGCAAATCAGGGCAGAACAAGGGCAAAAACTAAAGCACCTGATGTCCAGAGACAGGAACAAAGTGGAGTGCGGGATACGGTGTTGGAAAAAGAGCTATTGTCGCTGGAGCAAAAGCTGAAAGTATGCCAATATGAAAACGATCAGCTCAAAAGACTTGTGGCGGAAACGGAGCAGTTTGCAAAGGCATCGCCCCTGCAAAGTGATAAAGAGGGACCATTGATCCAGGAAAAAGTAGCCGAACAATCGGAACGCCCGGACCCGGAAACACAAGGTATAACAACGATGTATTTTTTGCAGCCCTCAATCAATGGGCGTTTTAAAGCGATGAGCGAAAAGGAAACGGCTGCCGAAGCTTTGTATATGCTCCGTTTCCGGAATGATAATCCTTCAGAAGCATCGGTCCATTTTATCGATACACCGGAAAACACTTTCCTGGCTATCCAGAACGAGCCGACCTGGATACTGGTAGCTTGTGAACGCAGCAATATTCCCAGGGATAATACCCGTTCGATAAGAACAGACGTACCGGGAACAGCCGTGCTTAAGAACGGGGAATGGGAGATCCTGCACAAGGCAAAGATCACCTATGTATAAAAGCCTGAAATGGCCAACGTGATAAAATCGACATCCTACTTCAACAACCGGGCAATACCTTGTATCCCCTCTTCCATCTGCTTTTCGGTGAGGGAGGCATAGCCCAGCCGGAGACCATTTACTGGATCGTTATAACTGAATTTGTCGGGTGTCATTACCTGGATACCTTGTTCGAGCAATTTGCGGGCGAGCTTTTCCAGGTCGGTATCTTTTCGGGGAACCAGCCAGAAAGCCAGGCCTCCTTCGGGTTTGTAGAAGATGACCTTATCGGCAAGATACCGGTTCACCAAATGCTCAAAATGATCTCTTTTGGTTTTATACACCGAAGTAGCCCGTTTGATATGCCGCCTGATAGTACCGTCGCGGATCAGGTCCAGCATGGCTTGTTCCATAATGGTATCGCCCTGTACATCGAGGATACGGCGCAGGTCTTGCGCTTTCTGAATAAAAGGGATATCCGATACCAGGTAACCGATACGCAAGGCCGGGGCAATGATCTTGCTCATGGTCCCGATATAAATAAAATTGCTGGCATGATCCATGCTGCTTAATGGCAACACCGGCCGTTGGCCAAAATGGAACTCGTTGTCGTAATCATCCTCGATGATGGTAAAACCATAGGTATGCGATAGCTCCAGCAGCTCCATACGCCGGGAAAGACTCAGAGTAACCGTTGTGGGGAACTGGTGGTGCGGGGTGACGTATACGGCTTTTATCCTTTTATACTTCCGGAGCAAGGCTTTCAATGCCGTTGTTTGCAGGCCATGCTGGTCTACGGGTACGGGCAGCAACCGTGCGCCGGCATAGGTAAGGGCCTGCCAGGCGGGGCTGTACCCGGGGTTTTCTATTGCCACGTAATCGCCTTTGGCAATAAGGCACTGGGCCGATAAAAACATAGCCATCTGGCTGCCCCTGGTAACGATAAGCTGCTCCGGGCTAAGCTGCATGCCCCTTTTGTACTGCAGCATTTGTACAAGCGCTTCCCGGAATGGCATATGCCCTGCAGGGCTATCGTTATAGCCCATGATCTTCCAGCGCCCTTGCCGGTTAAAGATCTGCCTATAAGCTCTTGCCAGTTCCGGCACCGGTGCAGCCTGGCTGTCGGGTAGGCCATCGTCGAATATAATATCCGGTTTTACCTGGACTATCTTTTTTACTGTTGGTTGGGGCACTTGCGCGTCCCGTGTGGCCACCGATGGCAGATCGCCAGCCACGAAAATACCTTTCCGCTCTTCCGACACCAGCCAGCCTTCGGCAAGAAGGGTCTCGTAGGCCTTTACGACCGTGTTGCGGTTAAGGCCGAGCTGTACCGATAATTGCCTGCTGCCCGGCAGGATATCTCCGGACGATAAGTTCCCGTTTTTAACAGCGGCAATAATGGCATCTGCAATCTGGAGAAACAATGCTTTGCCCGATTCCTTATCCAATAACAATTCCCATTTCCAAGGTCGTAACATCTGGACTATCTGTTTTTGATAATTCTGTACCACAAAGATAGTCCAAAGAAATGCCACTTTTGTGCTGCGATCCTGCAATAACATTCAATATTTCAAACAATGCAAAAGGAAAAATTCAGCTCGAAAGATTTTCACCAGACCTTCGCACGGCCCCAATATGTAAAGCCGGCAAAGCTTATTCACCAAGACGTAGAACAGGCCGGTGAACACAGCCAGTTTTCTACGGAACGAAAACATCCTGTATTCTTCGTGGACCTGCCCACTAAAAATGTAAGCATGACCATAGGGGGACTGCTGCCCGGCCAGCTCACCAATCGTCATCGCCATACCTACGAAACAGTGCTGTATGTTATCGAAGGCTCCGGCTGGACCGAAGTAGAAGAGGAAAGGGTGGAGTGGAAGGCCGGTGATGCGGTATATATCCCTTCCTGGGCCTGGCACCGGCACCAGAATACCAGCGACACATTACCCGCCCGATATATTGCCTGCGAGAATGCCCCACAGCTACAGAACCTGGGCGTTGCGCTCCGGGAAGAAGAAGGAAGAGATTTGTAAACGAAACAAATGATAACCAAAATTAAAACAGACGATATGAAAAATGTTCCCTTCAAAGGCATCATTGCCTACCCTATCACCCCTTTTGATCAAAATGAAAAAGTAGACCTGCCCTTATTCAAGATACTGGTGGAGCGCCTTGTTCAGTCGGGAGCGCATGGCATAGCGCCGTTGGGCAGTACCGGTGTAATGCCTTATCTTAACGATGGGGAGAAAGAAGCCATTACGGAAGCGGCCATCAGCCAGGTCAATGGCCGGGTACCTACATTGATAGGTGTATCCAACCTCACTACCGAAAGAACGATCCATCATGCAAGGTTTGCCGAAAAGGCAGGAGCATCGGCAGTGATGATCATCCCGATGAGCTATTGGAGGCTGACCGATGATGAGATTGTGCAGCACTACGATGCCGTAGCCGCTAAGCTCTCTATCCCGATCATGGCTTATAACAACCCGGCAACCGGAGGTGTGGACATGTCGCCGGCATTGTTGAAACGCCTGCTGGAAATCCCTAACGTGACCATGATCAAGGAAAGCACAGGCGATATTCAACGGATGCATTATTTAAAAAAGGTGCTTGGTGAAGATGTAGCTTTTTACAATGGCTCCAATCCCCTTGCCCTCGCTGCCTTTACGGCTGGCGCTTCCGGTTGGTGTACCGCAGCGTTCAACTTAATACCGGAGCTGAACACAGATTTGTATAGGGCCATTATGGAAAACGACCTGGTCAAAGCACAAACACTCTTTTACCGGCAGTTCGAGTTGCTCCAGTTCATAGTTGCGAAAGGATTGCCCAGGGCGGTGAAAGCGGGTTTGGAGCTCCTGGGTGAAAATGCCGGTGCGCTGCGCAGTCCTTTAAAGCCCTTAAGCGTGGCAGAGACCGAAGTCTTAAAAGGGATACTTGACCGTATTAAACAAGCGGAAAGTCTGGAAGCCGTTGCCGGCTAACTATAGAGGTAAAAGCTACAGGTTGTTGGACTGTTCCGGGTGCGGTTTTCCGAAGCCGCACCTTTTGCTGTGACCCGTTATTGTTTTATGTCGACGAAGGCGTTTTTATACGACATTTTGTTATTTCTTATATAAATTGCAGTGTCAACAGCAGGAAACATGATTTTATAAACCGATTGTTATGCGCGGCAGCAGGAACCCCGAACCGTTTTTTTATGATAAGGATCAGGCTATCTTAAAGTATGGCTGTAACGACAATTTATTTAGTGTCTCCTCGCTGAACGAATACTGTCGGCCTGTTGATTCCAGGGGCTTCGCGATTAAATTTGTAACGGAAGGCAACGAGCGATATACCATCAACAGGCAGTCTTACAATATAGGCGGAGGCAGTTATTTATTGCTTAACGGATCGATGGAAGCCAAGGTGGAGATCGAGAGCAAGCAAAATGTAAAAGGTATCTGTATCAATATTGCTACCGGCTTGGTGGCAGATGCCGTAGCCAGCATAGTACGCTCCGATACGCCTTTTTCGGACCCGGAGCTGGCTTCTTTTTTTTACACCGATTCTTTCCTCGAAAATCAATACACATCTGCCCATACACTGCTGGGAAATAAGCTGCAGAAGATTGGCAAAGATGTTCAGAAGAATGTATTTTCGACCGATCATATTCATACCGAACTTTTCCTGGAATTGGCCGGGGCGCTGATCTCTGATCAGGCTTCAGTGTTTAAACAGTTGCAGGCTATTCCTACGGTGAAACCCGCCACCAGGAGGGATTTGTGCCGGCGCCTGATCCGGGGCCGGGAGTTTATCGATTCCGCTTTCGCTTCGCCTTTGACTATTGAACAGGTAGCGCGGGAATCGGCTATGTCGGAGTATCACTTCTTCCGGCTGTTCAAAAAAGTATTCGGCGTATCGCCGCACCAATATATCCTGGGTAAACGTCTCAGCGCGGCACAGGAACTTCTAAAGAAGAACTACAGCGTGTCGGATGTAGCGCTGGAGTGCGGCTTTGCCGATATTTATGCCTTCAGCAAAGCGTTCAAGAACCGCTTTGGCATTACCCCTTCTTCATTGGGCTGCAGAAAATAGCAGCATTTGACAAATCCCCCTGGTTTTCTTTCCTGACTTTCACACCGTATTGTTACCACAGTGCTGCACCGGTGTGTATGCAGTGCTTGCAATAGCAATATCCTTGTTATGAGAAAGAGCACAAATCATAGAACACTGACCCGTTTGCTGATCCCGGTGATCATTGCCGCGGCTGCGATCTGCATTTTCCAATCGGGCTACAGAGCCGGGCATTGGCTGTACGAAATGGTGCACAAATAATAAAAAGAAATGAACAGGAATTTTAGCGTAAGAACAGGACTATGGCTCCTTTGTACAGGCATCAGCGGTATGGCTACCGCACAATCAGGGATAATCGAAGGACGGGTAACCGGCTTAAAGGATGGCGAGATGCCGGTTGTTAATTTATGGAATGCGGGAGACTCTTCTGTAGCTAAAGCAACGATTTGTGATACGGGCGGAAGGTTCGGATTCGACTTGCTGAAGCAAGGCCCTTACCTGCTCTACATAGCGCAGCTAGGTTATCAGAGCTATATAAGCAATACGATTCCTCTGGCTGAAAGCGAACATATCCCGGTTCCGGATATCGTATTGCAGCAATCGGCCAAAGCATTGCAGGAAGTAGAGGTGACGGCTGCGAGGCCTTTCGTGCAGCGGAAGATCGACCGGGTAATTATCAACCCCGATGCCCTGATCGGCAATGCCGGCACTACCTCGTTGGAGGTATTGGAAAAAGCGCCGGGCGTATTGGTAGATGTTAACGGAAATATCTCCCTGAAAGGAAAATCCGGTGTGGTTATTTTTATCGACAACAAGCCTACCTATATGGCTGCTGCCGATCTTTCCAATTACCTCCGTTCCCTTCCGGCAAGTACGATAGCATCTATAGAAATAATGACTACACCGCCGGCAGGATACGATGCTGCTGGCAATGCAGGCATCATCAATATCAAACTTAAAAGAAATACGGCGAAAGGCTTTAATGGTGGTATTAACCTGAGCTATGGGCAGGGGAAATACATGCGAACCAATAACAGCTTTAATTTTAATTACAGGATCAACAAGATAAACTTGTTCAGTAATATCGGCTGGAGCCAGAACAATAGCTACCAGGACCTCACCATAAACCGGTATTACTATGCAGCGGATGGTAGTTACCGTTCGGGTTTTTCCCAAAATTCTTATATCAAGCAGGAGAACGGTGGCCGGACAGCGCGGGCAGGTATGGATTATTACCTGAGCAAAAGGTCGACGCTGGGCCTGGTGCTGGCGGGATTCATCAATCCTTCCGAATCGTCGGTGACCAATGCGGCCCGGGTGCTGGATGCCGGCAATAACCCGGTATCGCTTATCGCAGCTTACAGTCCTTCCAGCAAAAAATGGAAGAACGGCAGTGTTAACCTGAACTATGCCTGTAAGCTGGATGATAAAGGGAAGGAGCTTACGGCCAACGCCGATTATATCGTGTACAAATCCGATCATGCGCAAAGCCTTACCAACAGCACCTTTGCACCGGATCATACCCCTACGGGAAGCACTTTGCTTACTTCCTCGCTTCCTGCCGGGATCACGATCCAGAGTGCTAAGGCCGATTATGTTCAACCTTTAGTAGGTGGAAAAATAGAAGCCGGCTTTAAGACCAGCCTGGTGCATACCGATAATACGGCATCATTTTTCGATGTGGTAGATGATGCTGCTACGCCTAACTATGAATTTTCGAACCGATTCCAATACCAGGAAAATATAAATGCAGGTTATCTGAATTATGCCAGGGATTGGGAACGGTTCTCGATACAATTAGGTCTGCGTGCCGAGAACACGAATATCAAAGGCAACCAGATGGGCAATCCTATGGTGAGGGATTCCAGCTTCAGCCGTCATTATACCAATCTGTTCCCGACCCTATTCCTGGCTTATCGGGCCGATAGTCTGCAAAAACACCAATTCGGCTTTTCCTTTGGCCGAAGGATAGACCGCCCCAATTACCAGGACCTGAACCCTTTTACGTACCCTATGGACCGGTTTACTTATTATGGCGGTAACCCTTTCCTGCAACCTACTTTTTCATACAACTTTGAACTGTCGCATACCTACAAAAACTTCCTCACCACGGCGCTGGAGTACAGCATTGCCGATAACCTGATCCAGGAGACGAACGAACAGCGGGGTACTATATACTACAGCCGTCCGGGCAACTTCGGCAGGCAGACGGTATATGGCATCAGCATCAACGGGAATTTTAACCTGACCAAATGGTGGACCCTGCAGCTCTACTCCGAATGTAAGCATATTGCCTTTGAGTCGATGGTCTATGAACAAACACTGAATGAGCAAAAGTGGTATTGGTATATTGGCCCGACCAACCAATTTACCCTCGGTAAGAAGCTGAGCGCCGAGCTGGCCGGCAATTACCAGACACGCATATTGGCCGGGCAGTTCCTGACCATTCCCATAGGACAAATACGGGCAGGGATCGCCTATAAGATATTAAAAGGGAAGGGTGCTTTACGCTTCAATGTGTCCGATATTTTTTATACCAACCAGCCGGGAGGCGATATTAGGAACATCGCCCATTCGCGTGCCAACTGGCTCAGCTACCTGGATACCCGTGTCGCTACGTTTAGCTTCTCCTACCGGTTCAATAAAGGTAAATCGCTCAACGCAAGACAATCCGGCGCATCGGATACGGAAAAAGGAAGAGTGAAGATAAGCTAATGCAGACGGACAAAACATAGAACGGAAGCATCCCATACTCCTATTATTTTTTAGTAAAAACGATCTTATGTCAAAGTTATTCATGACAGTCATGCTTTGCCTGGCACCGTTGACCTGGTGCGGTGCACAGCATATCAAAAGAAAAGGAAGTCTGGGAGTTGGGTTTTACCAGAAAGTATCCGACAGTCTTGCACCGCGAGTGCATTATAAGGAAGGCGCCCTGGTGCAGTTTGTAGTGCCGCAGACTACTGCTGCGCTTGCAGGGGTACAGATCAACGATATTATTACCCGGATCAATAACATGCCGATAGTTGTTCCCAATGATATTTTTATTGCTGCCAAAACCTTGCGGGAACAAGATAACATAACCCTATCGGTTATCAGGAACAACAACATCACGAAGCTAAGCGGCACTGTGATCCCTAAGCCGAAGGAAAAGAGCACTACGGCCGATGTCGTTTATGGGGAGTTTGCTTATAAAAAGGGATATGTACGCACGATCTACAAAGCGCCCAAAGGCACACCGCCCCTGGGTACTATTTATTTCCTGCAGGGATTGCCATGCTATTCCATGGATAACTTCAAAGATCTCGATATTACGAAGCAGGCCATCGATGCCATGGTGGCACGGGGCTTTGCAGTATACCGCATGGAAAAAGCGGATATGGGAGACAATGTGAATATGCCACCCTGCGAAACAATGGGCTTTACCGAAGAACTGGCTATGTACAAAGCGGGATACGAAAACCTGCTCCGGATAAAGGGTGTAGATACCACAAAAATATTGTTGTTCGGTCATTCCATGGGAGGGCTTACCGCGCCTTTGCTTGCAGCGCAATTTCAACCAAAAGCCGTGGTTGTTTATGGCACCGTATTTAAGCCATGGATGGATTATTTGTTTGATGCCTTCCTGCTGCAATCGCAATACTATGGTGAAGACCTGGCCTTGCTGAGAGATCAGCTGGAGGTAATGAAGCCGGCTGCCTACGATTATTTCTACAACAATAAATCTGCCGACGAGATCTGTAAAACACAGGAAGGGCAACTGGCGATGGCTTCGCTGCTGAGCTACGATATTAGTACAAAGCTGGCCGCCTCGGGCCGCAGTCCCTTGTGCCATAAGGAGCTGAACCAATACAATATGGCCCAAGCCTGGAAGCATACGAACAGCTATGTGCTGGCCATTTATGGCGAATGCGATATAGCCGCTATCCATCCCGACGATCATATGGCCCTCATCGATTATGTCAATAAAGTACATCCGGGAAAAGGTACCTTCTGGGAGGCACCCAAAACCACGCACAACTTCGAAGAGATCGGTACCATGGCCGAGTTTGTCGAATGGCAGAAGGACCCTGCCGGCTTTTATCAATATGCCGCTACCCGGTTCAACCCGAAAGTATTTGATTATGCCTGTAACTGGATGAAAGAGGCCCTGGCTAAATAGCCGGTAATCTTTGATCACCTGCCTTTGTTGTGAAAGCAAGGCTATGACACGAATAAAATTTTCAATCCTAAAAACTATGTACAATGAAAACCTTTAAGTTTTTTGCTTGCCTTGTCCTTATCCTGAATAGCTCCCTAAGTGCACAAACGGTGCCGCCCGGCCTGGACAACGGGTTGCGGCATACCCTGGACAGCATGCGTACCGTGCTGGGGGCAAAATCGTTAAGTGCCGCCATTGCCTTCCCCGATGGTGCGATCTGGAAACATGCCGAGGGCATCTCTTCAGCTCAGCCTCCTGTTGCCGTTACACCGGATGATGTCTATCTTATCGGAAGCGTTACCAAGACTCTAACTTCCGCCTGTGTGCTGCAACTGGCTGATGAAGGCCTGCTGAGCCTGGACGACAGCCTGCACCAATGGCTGGATACCATACCTTATGTCGATCCCAATATTACCATCAGGCAATTGCTGCAGCATACCAGCGGCATCTTCGATGTATTGCTGCACCCGCATAATCAGGATTCCATGATGGCGGATATCACCAGGATATGGACACCTGAAGAGCTGATCGAACGGTTTATATCCCCGCCCTTGTTCCAGCCCGGAACGTCCTGGTCCTATTGCAACACGAACTATTTCCTGTTAGGCATGATCATTAAAAAAGCGACAGGTAACCCTTTCTATACCGAGATCAGGAACCGGTTTTATACCCCGCTGGGGCTGAACACCTTTGCCATACCGGCCTTCGAGCCGCTTAACTCTCCGGTTGCCCATGCCTGGCTCGATGTTGATGGTGATAACATCCTGGACGACGCCAACGATTTTTACATGAGCCATATGGCGCTCAATTCCTCGGCAGGGGCTGCCGGCGGCTATTTCGCCACACCTGCCGACTGTTCGCGCTGGATGCGTATCTATATGCGGGGCGATCTGTTACCGGCGGCCATGATGGCGGAAGCACGTACTACGGTTACTGCTCCCGGCTCACAGGGTGGCCTTTATGGTTTAGGGTTGATGAAGAACCAGACCGATTTCCTGGGATACCTTGCCTATGGCCATGGCGGCGACCTGGTGTACCATGCCTCTTCCTGGTATTTCCCGGCAAAGGATATCAGCATCACGGTATTCACTAACGATAATAATAAAAACTCCTGGCTGTTATTACCGGTAGTGCGAGAGTTGCTCCGCACTTATAACAACGGCACCACAACCGCTATCGCTCCCGGGCAAGGAGTAACGGATGCAGGGTTGAGCATTTATCCCAATCCTTTTAAAGACCGGTTTACGATTGAGCTTTCTGCCGGCAATTACAAGGACAAAGTTGAGGTGACGCTGCAAGATGTATTGGGAAAGGTAATGGTTAGCCGGGTTCAAAAACCGGCAGGAAAGTCCTTACAGCTCGATGGTTTCGGAAGTCTTGCTCCTGGTCTTTATTTCGGAACGCTTAAAACAAAGGACGAAGGAACGAAGACCTTTAAAATAGTGAAGGAGTAAAGAGAGGTTTATGATCATGCGAATAAGATCCGGAGTTGTTCAGACTAAAATAACAGCGGCTATCCCGGGTTATTGGGACAGCCGCTGCTTTTGCTAAGTCTTTCTCTTGAATATATCGCTACCCTTTGATGAAGATCTTTTTCAAGTCGGATATGGTTGCTTTATTTTTAACAGGCTTTCGTAAAGCAATATTCTAGCGCCGGGCAGTAATTAGTTAATATGGAAATCTTCAGGAGTTTTAGGCTTCGATATTTTATTGGCCGCATCTTCTACTTCCCTTGGTGGAAATTCGGCAAGCAGAACCGAAATCATGGCAAAGGCACTCATGGGAGTCCATGGGTTCTCTGCTATATGGTTAATTACATTGTTTATAGTAAATGGTATAGCTTCTGGTTCACCTTCGTAACCGTCACGGCGAGGGTGTCCTAGAATATCTGCTGCTTTACAACTTGTTTCAAAGTAGCCTATTAAATTTGGGTAGAGACCATGCCAATGCATTCCGATACCTAATAGCTTAAAGTCCTCTGGTCTTACGTCACGGAGGAGGAGCGATACTTCTTGGAGTGTTTCTTTTGATGCTGTAACGAAGGGGCTTGGTGTTCCCGACTTATCCCTATGGCTTGTACTAATATAGCCGCTGGCGGCAACCTGATAATATTGTCTGTAGAAGTTGACTTTTTCAGCTCTTTTTTTAATGATAACCTGTCTTTGCGGGGTTTGATTAGGATTATTTGATATCACTATGGCTTCGACCCCAGGAGGGTTTGACATAACAGATTTTTCCAGATCCCGGTATGGCTTATAGCCATATTTTTCTCTGACTGTCTTGTTATCAGGTAAGGTAGCCTCAAGCGCCATATTGGTAGCCATCAGGTTTTCGTACCCTGTTTTCGAAAAATGAAGAATCAATCTTCCGCTGTTATCATTCTCATCTTCAGGTTCATGATTTACACTATCAATACGGCACAATGGATTATCTGTATACCTTACTATTCCATACCGCTCTTTAGTGTAGTTCAATAAATCTTGTTTTGTTGCTCTTAATTCCTTGGGATAATCTTTACTGTCTTCAAAAAATTCATCTTTAAAATGAATAACTACATCATGTTGTTTGTGCGGTCCTTCGAAATAACTATCTACAATGGTAATGGGGATTTCAAATTTCCCGAATATAAAATTTCTGAAGTCTTCATCAGGTGCAGGAAATGTTATCTTTTGGGCTGATGTCTTTTGTACTGATGGTATTTTAAAGGAGGTTTCTTGACCCTTGATTTTTTGACAGATCAATGATCCAAAGCTTTCCGGGCTGTGTCTTAATAAATCAATATGGCCAACAGTTTTTAGAATACCAGGGATCTCTGTGTCATCAAATCGTGCTGGCAATATATATTCTCTGTTTTCCAGGAAGGCGCGGGCTTGCGCATTTTCCCTTTCATGATTTGTCCACAATTTTTCAGCATAATGTTTCGATATAAAAATAACGGTATAGTTGGCCCTATCTTTATATACGCTACTTAAATGGCTATATAAGTTTTTTCCCCAAAGATTAGCCTCTTCAAAGATATCGTAGAAAACGTTGACCTGATTTTGCTTCAGGAATTTTGCTACAGATTCAACGTAGGCTCTATCCTCTCCGGCAAATGATAAAGCCACATCATAATCATAAAATTTTTTCATTAATCAGTTATTTGTTTCTGGTTATTAAATAGTGGATGCGTTTTCATCTTGTTGGGTTCAACAGTCTTTATTCAATCTACACGAATTTATTAAAGAAAATTTATATTTTTTAGCGTGGCATTATTGTATTAATAATTATCGTCTAAATGACAACGCTTTACAGCATGAATTACTTGTAAAGCAGATCAATCTGCTTTATTGTTCACATAAAAAAGCCTTCCCGATTGTTTTCGGAAAGGCTTTTTTATGAAAGTAGAATTACTGTTTGCTTATTTTGAAATTCTGACGATGGGCATCGTCCTGGTAGCGAAACAGGTAATGACCGGCGGAGAGATCCGTTACAGGGATCGTTATTTCCGGTCCGTTCATGGTTACCTGTCGCAGCAGTCTGCCGGATATATCCATAATGCTGATCGTTGCCGTACCATTTACGGTACCATAAGCATGTATGGTTACCTTATTCATCGCCGGGTTAGGATAGGCGGTAACCACAAAGCTGCCTTCCTTCACAGTGGCGCTTACTACCTTGCTGTAGCCTTGCTGTCCTCCGTATCCCATCAGCCTTAAGCGGTAATAATTAACGCCGGATACGGGATGTTCATCTGTAAATACATAGTCGCCGCCGGTTATCGCCTGAGCTTTTACGCTACCGATAGGGGCAAAAGTCCGGCTATCCAAACTGCGTTCCACATCAAAATAGTCTCCGGCATCTTCCGCAGCCGTGCTCCAGTGTACTTCGTTCTGAGCACCGGTATTGCGGGCGCTGATGTCCTTCAGACGGATGGCTAACGGCGCATTCTGGTTAGTGGTGATGAAGAACCCGCTAAACCCTGATACCGGGAAGGAAAGCACCCAGTAATTGCCATTCCAGGTAGTTGTGATCAGGCCATTAGGGATTATCTCTTTCTGTGCCGCATTGTACTGCCCGCCCGGACCATTGGTGCCGGAAGATGCAGCACCGTGGAACTGCATAATACTGATGTTGGCCTTACCTGTAGTGTCTGTGGGATCTAACGGAAACCGGGTCCAGCCTATGTTATTGCTGGTGAGATAAGTGTTGTAGGCGTTGAATTCAGCCTGGGTTGCATAAAGCTTAACAATGGCGGCGCCATTGCTTGTCGGCTGCAGGTCGTAGTGGCGCTGCAGGTAGGGCTGTCCCTGGAAGCTTTGTACACTGCCGTCGATGGTTACGGCAGCATTTACCGTACCCAGGATATTACCGGCCGGGGCATCGGCGATATCGGCGATAGGTTGGCAGTTGGCATCCGTGTAATTGAAGTCAATACCGTCCATATGCATATTGCTGGCTGTTGCATTCGCTGCCGGAAGGTTATTGCTCATGTTGTTTATCGTTACCACGCTGTTTATGGAAGTATCGTTGCAGCCATTGTTGCCTATGGCGATCACGCTGTACGTACCGGCATCGCCGGCAACACTGCCGGTCTTGATATAAAGCGCTGCAGTAGCCAAAGGAATATTCACGTTGTTTTTCCGCCATTGAAATGCAGTAGCATCGGTGGCTGTAACATTTAAAGTAATAGGATTCGTAGTACATATCGCCTGGTTAGCTACGGGTTCTGTGGTAATGTGGGCATAAGGACGTATGGTTACCGTAGCATTGCCGCTTGCAGTGGCTACACAACCCGCTTTGCTTTTTACATTGACCAGGTTATACTGGAAATTCCCTGCGGCTGCTGTAGGTACCTGCAGGCTAATGGAAGCAGGGGGGGCTACCGGCCATGAAGTAGTATAGCCGTTGTTCTGACCCTGGTAGGCATTGATCGCTGTAGAGGTATAGGTCGTCGCCGTGGCATCGTTGAGTATTAGCTGCAGGTTAGTTGCACGGTCCCAACAGCAGTCCTGGCGGTTCACCAGCTCGACGTGGTCGAGCAAGTAAGCAGCGCCGAGATCTATCTGTACATATTCGTTAGTGCCGGTGTTTTGCGAATGCCAGTAAGTCCCGGCATTATTATCGGTCAGGTTCGTGATGGGGAAGCCGCTGCTGGTGCTGTTGGCGATACCACCTTTACCCAACGCTACATTCGTACCCGTACCGGCTTCTATGGCCCTGATCTCTGCCAGGTGCAGGTAGCTGCCGGCGGCTGTGCTGTTTTGCTTTACACGCACGTAACGGATCGCTGCAGTAGCAGGCGTTGTAATCGTCTGGCTGGCGCCGTTGTTTATATTGTAGGTAAAAGTATAAGGCGCTGTGCTGCCCGACCCGGTAAAGGTGATCAGGGGTGAATTGCCGTTAGCGCAGATGGTAGCTGTGCCGCTGATTGTGGCTGCAGGCGTGGCATCGGTAATGGCAAATACCGTATCGCTGGCAGCACCGCTGCAACCGGCACGGCTTACTTTTACTACGTAAGCAGTAGTACCCAATGCTGCAACTGTTGATTGTTTTTCCAGGAAGGATGCAGTGGGTACCGCACCGCTGCTTGACCAGGTATAAGTATAGTAGTCCTGCTGCTGCACATTGGCGGGTGCATTCCATGCGGCCTGGGCCGGAACACCTTTATCATCCGTGAGCGAACCTCCGTTAAAGGAGTAACGTGCTACAAGTGTCTTACCAGTAATGGTCGCATCCGCTTTGTTTTTTACGGCCATGATCTCGGTCTGCGAAAGTGGGGCGTTCCAGATACGTACATTGTCCAGGCTGCCGGTAAAAGAACCATAGCCGCCGGAGCCAATGCTCGGATAGATATTGGGCATAGTACTGGTAAGACCGGTAGCCACCAATGCACCATTAAGATATAGCGAAGGTTGCTTGTTGGTGTACACTACTGCTACGTGGGTAAAATCGGTCGAAGATATAGCGCCGTTATAAGCCAGCAGTGCAGGCAGATAGTTGTTGCCATGCTCACAGATATTGATCCCATTTGTTCCTACCGAAACACCAGCGCCACTATTGTTACCACTCTGGTAGGGCATAATAGCATATTGCTGTCCGCTGATCCCCGCAGTACCGCTTGTACTTTGTGTAAGCGTTGCCAGTGTGCCGCCGGGCTTTACCCAGAACTCCATAGTAAAGCTATTGGATACAGAGGTGATGTTGGCGAGGCCAGCATTGCCAGCATTGCTGTTGTTAAAGACAGCGACTTCTTTGTAGGGCGCCAGACCGGATGCATAAAGATCCACTGGACTACCCGCACAATTGTTCAACATGGTATCAAAGGCTGTGGCCACATACGTAGGTGTTACATTAACCGTTACCGGTACCCGTGATGTTGCGCTGCAGGTCATGCCATAGCTGATGAATACCACGCCCACATCGTCCCAGGTACCTTGTGTATGGGCTACGTTGCTGCAGAGGATGGGGTTGGTATAGCTGCTGCCACCACCGCCATCTCCCGAAGAAGTACCGCCGCCGCCGCCATACCAGCCGCCGCCGCCGGAACCGCCGGTGTGCTGGCTGCTGTAGGCACCCGAGCGTCCGCCCTGGCCGAAGGCGCCATTAAGACCTGCATTGATGTTGGTAGTAACCCCATTCATGATACCGCCGATACCACCAGTGGATTGCGTACCGCCGGTACCGTAAGATGCACCGGACCCCACATTCATCATACCGCCATCCTGGCCTATGAGGCCGCCGCCCTGTCCCTGGTTGGCGTTCAGGTTGACCGTACCGTTGTTACGGCCGGCGCCACCACCGCCACCGGCTACCAGTACCCTGTCGGTCAGGCTGGTACCGCCGATGCGGATATCCGTGGCATCGCCGCCCCGTGCCCCGATGTAAGTGCCGGAAGTAACGGCCCTAAGGCCACCGCCGTTGAAGTTTTCTTTTCCACCCACATAGATATTAAGCACCTGTCCGGGTGTTACATTCATGATGGCCTGTACCCGTCCGCCCTTGCTGTTATAAGGCTTGGTGGCGGGCAATGTTTCTCCGGCCGAACCGTAGGCATCTACCTTAATAGTAGTTACGCCGGGTGGTACAGTCCAGGTTTGTACGGCACCGGTATAAGAGAACGTGGCGCTGTATTGCACCGGTACCCCTTCTGCGTAGTAAGTAGTGGTTACTGCCGGTGTTACGGGCAGGGAAGTATCCGAAGTAGTAGTGCCCAGCAAGGTACCGCCGGTGGGTGCATCATACCACCTGATCAATCCCAGGTAGGTCGCTTTCAACCGGCTGGTGGCGCCCCCGCAAATGGATGCAGGCGTTGCCGTCACACTGGAAGCCTGGGTTGCTGCTACACTTATTTTTATTTCCTTCCGGGCGCCGTTGCTGCCCGATACCCAAAAAGATTTGTTTGCTGTCAGGTTGCCGGTATTATAGCTTGCATTAGACGACAGCAGGGTACCGCCGCTTGCAGCATCGTACCAATTGAATGGCCCGGTCCCTGTTGCGGTAAGCGTAGTACCGGTCCCGTTGCATACTGTAGTGTTGCCGCTTACCGTTACCAGGCTGCTCAGGGTAACGACCTGGTTCGCTGTAGCATTGCAGCCAAAGCCATCGGTGGAAGTGACCGTATAGGTAGTCGTTTGTGTAGGCACTACATAAACAGAGTTGCCGGACAAGCCACTGGCATTACCATTATTGGGCGACCAGGTAAAGGTCGCCGGCAAGGTGGTCGAACAGGTAAGGTTGATCACCGTTCCTTCCGGTACGGTGGCATTGCTGCCCGCCGTAAGCCCGATCTGGGGCCTGGTGGTAACGATCACGGTATCGGTAGTGGTGCAGCCCGAACCGGTGCCGGATACTATATAGGTGGTGGTACTGGTCGGCGATACGCTCACAGAAGCGCCGCTGAGGTTACCGGGGTTCCATACATAAGTATTAGCACCTGATGCGGTCAAAGTAGTGCTATAGCCGGGACAGATGGTTACATCTGCGGAAGCCACCGTTTTGTTAACCGTGACTGTTCTGGTGACAGCCGCAGAACATCCGCTCGCGGTACCCGTTACTGTATAATCTGTATTCACTGTCGGGCTGACGCTAAGAGCGGCATTGGTAGCGCCGCCAGGACTCCAGAGATAAGTGGTAGCGCCGGTAGCGGTAAGCGTAATGCTGCTACCCGCACATACGGAAGCGTTGACCGGGTTAATAGATACTGTTGGTGTCTGATCCACGGTAACCGCTACATCCGTACGGGGGCCGGTTACTCCGCCCACGGTTTGTTCCACATACCAATGGTACACGCCTGCGGTACTTTGCATCGGGATGGTGTAGCCGGCCGCAGAGCTTTTGAGGTTGCCCCCGACAGGTGCATCCCACCAGCGGAAGGTAGCGCCCGCCTGTCCGGTGGCGGTAAGCGTTGTTGCATTGCCCGTACAGATCGTCGTTGTACCCGTATAACCAGGCGCCGGCGGTTGTGCATAAAGCGGACCGGCTACCAGGCAACAGGCCAGTAACAAGAAGAGAAAAAATCTTTTCATCGAATGAATTTATTGGTGGCTAAAGCATCAAAATTACAAATACTTTAACTAAAATGTTAAAAAGTAAAAATGTTGACTAAGATTTTAAACATGTTTTCTGCGTTCATTATTAGTGGATAAAACATGAGTGCCTTTATCCTCTTCCATCATTTGTTAACATGGATAGGTATTGATTACATTGATTATTGTAATCAAAAAATAAAAGACCGACCACAGGAAACAGTAGTAAAAGGAAATGGGTACAAGAAAAGAATTGCGAAAATCCCGCTACGAAGGAGCGCTTAAAAAGGAAGAATGGTGCTCATAAAGGCAGAGGCATGGGATGGGTAGCAAAAAATCTGTCTTAGTTGGGGGGCTGGCCTTCTACATCCCCAAGGTATTCATCAGCTCTCTTGCCGCGGCGGCCCCCGCACGATTGGCGCCGATAGTGGAAGCGGAAGGCCCATAACCCGGCAAGTGGATCCGGGGCTCTTTAGCCACCATGGTGGCCAGTCGGCCGGCCATAATAATACCGCCGTTCTCTTCCCTCGGCAGTACAGGCTTTAAATGTTCCAGGGCGCTTTTAAAACCAGTATTCCAAAGAATGACGTCAGCCTTTTCTTCTTTTCCATCTTCCCATTTCACGCCGTCCCTGGTGATCTCGCTAAACATGGGGAAACGTTGGAGCACGCCTCTTTTTTTCATATCCAGGATCTCGGGAGAAAGCGGTAAGCCGGTGACTGAAACGACCGATAAAGGCGGCAAGCCCATTCTTACTCTTTCTTCTACCATAGCCACCGCATTATGACCGGCTGCATCGTCAAAAGGCCCTTCCCTGAATTCGGGCGGCCGGCGGGTAACCCATGTAGTAGTGGTGACTTTTGAAATCTGGTCCAGCAACTGGATGGCGGAAATCCCCGCCCCTACGACAATAACGTGTTTACCTTTAAAATAATCGGCTGTTTTAAAATCTTTGGTATGCAATTGCTCCCCCTGGAAAAGCCGTGCGCCGGGGTATTCCGGGATGTAAGGATTTTCCCAGGTGCCGGTTGCATTGATGATGCCCAGGGCGGAGAATAAGGTGGTGGATGAATCGATATAAAACCGCTCCTGGTGCAGGTAAACACTGTCGACCTTTAACGGACGATATACACGGATGCCAAATTGCTTTTCGTACAGGTCATAGTAATGGGGTACTGCTACACTGGCCTGCACTTCCGAGTTTTGTGCACCCATAATCGTTTGCTCGAAAGACATACCGGGCAGATCGTGTATCCTGTTGACCGTGCTTAGCGTGAGCGAAGGCCAGCGGTATTGCCAGGCGCCGCCGGGCTGTGGCGCTTCGTCAAGGACAATGAAGCCGGGACCGATCTCCAGGCCCAGCTTCTTCAAATGATAGGCGGCAGACAGTCCCGCCTGCCCGGCGCCTATTACCACAATTTTGGTTTTATATCGGATTTTATTGATCATCGATCTGCTGTGTTTACCGCCAGCCCAGGCCGGGTGCTACATGTTCCAATATGGCCGAAAGCACGTGTATATTGTAATCCACACCTAAAGTATTGGGGATCGTCAGTAGCACAGTGTCTGCTTCCCGGATCGCTTCGTCTTTAGCCAGTTCTTCGATGAGCTGGTCCGGCTCCGCAACATAGCTCCGGCCAAAAATGGCACGTCTGTCCCCTTCCAGGGTGCCTATCTGGTCGGCCTTGCCGCCATCCTGGCCAAAATAATAACGGTCCTGGTCGTTGACCAATGCAAAAATGGACCGGCTAACCGAAACCCTCGGTTCCCGCTGATGTCCAGCCTCTTTCCAGGCCTGTTTGAACAACCGGATCTGCTCGGCCTGCTGCACATGAAAGGGCTTGCCGCTTTCATCAAATTTGAGCGTAGAACTTTGCAGGTTCATACCCACCTGGCCAGCCCATACCGCCGTAGCATCGGATGCCGATCCCCACCAGATGCGGTCCCGCAAATCAGGGGAAAAGGGCTCTAAACGCAACAGCCCGGGCGGGTTGGGAAACATAGGATTGGGGCTAGGCTGGGCAAAGCCTTTGCCTTTCAATTGCTCAAAAAATTCCAGTCCTTTCCGGCGGCCCATGTCGGCATCAGTTTCTCCAACGGCCGGTTCATAGCCAAAATAGCGCCAGCCATCGATCACCTGTTCGGGCGAGCCCCTGCTGATCCCCAGTTGCAAGCGTCCCCGGGAAATCAGGTCGGCGGCGCCGGCATCTTCGACCATATACAATGGATTTTCGTACCGCATATCGATAACACCTGTACCGATCTCGATCTTGCTGGTTTTGGCACCGATTGCGGCCAGTAAAGGAAAGGGAGACGCCAATTGCCTTGCAAAGTGATGCACCCGGAAATAAGCGCCATCGATACCCATTTCTTCAGCGGCTACGGCCAGGTCAATGGACTGCAGCAAAGTGTCGTTTGCCGTTTTGGTGCTATAAGACGGATGGTTTGCCCAATGCCCAAACGATAAAAAGCCTATTTTTTTCATCTGATTATTCATTTGTTCGGTATTCAATCGCTTATTCGGAGCGATATAATTTCCAAATGTAGGGAACACCGGCATCTTTGGGGTTATCGTTGTATAGACAGTAATTATTCTTTGCACATGTGTTTTGGCATTCGTACAGCACTGTCAAGTCCGCAACCATTACGTTTGTAAAAACGGTTTTTGGTAATCCTGGCGCGAAGCGTCATCCGAATTTTGCAGCAACAAAAATCGAATGACCCCTACTTAACACAAAAGCGATGAACCCTATTTTGATTGTTTAAGAACGCGGCTTGCACCACGCTCTTTTGCTGGGTATAGACTAAACACTTATAAATATACTGTTGTTTACTGCAAGTGAAACATGCCCCCGGGTTTACAGGTTGATATACCATTGGCTTATGGGAGAAAGGAACAAAATTAAGGCTGCCGATTGGCCGATAAAGCTAAAACCAATGGGCTTCAGATCCAGGTTCTTCCTTTTTAGCATGATGTAGCCATTAGCCAGGCCGAACCAAAGCAACAGCGATAACAGCCAAATGATGAGTGCCCCATTAATGAATGGCGTATAAACAGCGTAAATAGGGAGTTGCCCGGGTCTTGGATTTTTATAAGACGGTAGCCGTCCCAGGATAAAAGCAGCATGGAAATAAAGCGAAAGAATAGACAGGAAATATATCCAGGGAATGATGCCCAGCAGATAAAAAAGGTTCTTTCGGATATTCATCAGGTCTTATTTGAAAAAATAACGACCCGATACTGTTTTTATTGCTGCGCCAAGCGACATCGACCTGTTTGAAACATCGACCTATAGCCGTCAGGTGGATGTTTTTTTGTTGTCCCTATGTTGTACCTAATAAAAAAGCCGATCCGAGAGGATCGGCTACAATTCGTGCCCTGGTGGGACTTGAACCGCACTACTATGCCTCCGGCGGGTTACGCCTGAGGCTGCTTGAACCCGATGGCTCCCCGATCCTTCCCCGGTGCTTGAAAAAGAATTTTGGTCTGGACCTCGTCCAGTGCGATAAGGTCGTTGGTATCTCCCAGCACCTCATCGATAAAGCCATAATGCAGGGCTTCTATTGAGTTCATGAACCGGTCGCGGCGGAACAACTCTTCTATTTCTTCCCGACTGCGGCCGGAGAATTTTCCCATCAGGTGGAAGATCTGGTTCTGTAGCCGCTCCTGCTCCTTGTACGCGATGCGTACGTCTTCCGTATATCCCTTTGCGCCGCCGCCGGTCGGGTGCATATGGATGGTTGCGTGGGGTAGGGCATAGCGCTGTCCTTTCCGTCCAGCCGTCAGCAGGAACGTGCTCATGCTGCCGCAGAAGCCCATGGCTACCGTGGCTACCGGCGACTTCAGCTTCAGCATGGTATCGTAGATCGCAAAGCCGCCATAGACGATCCCTCCCGGGCTGTTCAGGTAGAGCATGATGGGATTGTGGTTCTCGCTATCGAGGTACAGCAGTTGCGCTACAACCAGGTTGGCGACGTTTTCTTCTATGGCCGTTCCGAGGTAGACGATCCGCTCTTTCAGCAGTAGGCTATAGATATCGTAGGCGCCCCTGGTTGCGCTGTCGATGACAGTTGGTATGATCATATGGTTTTTATTTGATGGACAAAATCGGGTTCGTTCAGCAGCCGCTGATACATTTCTTCAAGCCGTCGTCGTTCCTCCTTCCGGGCGTAGCGACGGATCAGCCGGTGCGCTATGCGCTGTGCTTCCAGGTTTTCCGCGATGGCTTCATCCAGCAGCAGGTTGGTCTCAAACACCAGCTCCTCTTCTTTGCTGAGCCGCCCGAGCAGGTATTGATCGATGAGGTATACCTCGTTCAGTTCACTGCGCATAAGCTTGAGTGGATTTGATTTCTTCCCGGACCTTCTCCAGGCATTTGTATTTTTGGACGGTAGCCGAGCGTCTTCCATTAAAGCCAAAACGGTTGGCGACGTCCTGCATCGAGCAATGGTCATAATAGAATGCCTTCAGCAGCTCCATGCATTTCTTCCCGCTTCTTACCAGGGATTCCAGGAGGCTTTGCTCCCTCTCTTCTTCGTTGGTGTCTTCCGGTGCTGCTGCTTCGAATCCTTCGGGCAGTTCCGATACTGCCCCGTTGCCGCGCATATGCAGCCAGCAAATCCTGGCCGTGCCCAGCAGGTAAGCCTTTGGCGAGGAACGAAGATTCAGCTTTCCTGCTTTTTCTCTTTCCATATAGATCAGCAAAGCGTCGTGAAAGGCGTCTTTCGCTTCTTCGAGATGCCCGCCCATGCGCCGGATCATCCGTGCAAAGTCGGGGAAGCTGTCCCGGTACAGACTCGTGATAGGGTCCTCTGATGGTCTGGTCATTGAATGCCGTTTTATATAAGTGTATAAAAAGGTAGGATGATCACCGGGAAAACACAAAAAAATTATGGCGACGGGCGGAAAATTGCCTTCCGGCTAGCTTAAGAAAGGCTCATGTAACTGTTTCAGTGTGTTTAAAAAACAGCTAATGCCTGATCGTTTCAATAATTAGATACTAGCTGACACTTCTTTTGTGCGGATATGACAAGGCTTGAAGTCTTTATAACAGGTTTTATAATGCATAGATCCGGCGGAACAAAATTGTTCAACTTCCTAAAGCTTCATGGCGGTTAAGCGTTGAATGTTTCCCGACTGAAATAAAAAGCCCTAACGCAATATACTGCTGTTAGGGCTTTCCCATTTTGATTAAATTATATACTTGCACTATTGAATTAGGTACCGTCTCCGGTTAGCTCTTTTAATCTTCACAAAAACAGGCACTCATGGCCGTTGCTCTACAGCCACTTTCCAACGTAAATACAGGGCAACCTACAGAAAGGGGAACGCAATCTCTGCTGGCAGCACAATTATCATTCGTTATACAGGCTCTTTCAATAGTTTTGTAATACCCTCCTTTAACCTTTCTCTCCTGTTCGTTATTTAATTCCGTAATTCTTTCTTTGTTCAACAGCAATTTTGAAGCATTCAGTTTTACTTTTTTCATAACTGGGAAATAAAAATATCAATCTTTGTCTTACCACCCTAAGATTGGTTATTCAGCGGGCAATATTTATTCAAGTTATTGCTTCTTGTTTAAATCTGGTCAAAGATGAATGTGAGATCACCTATTCATTCGAAAAGAAAAGCACCCTGTTTTCTTATTCATTAACAAAGGAAAAAAAAGGGAAAGTAATTTTCGGTATAATGTAACAAACGGTACCTACTTTGTAAGGAACGGCGATAACCGGCGTTATCAACTGTAGATAAACTAATATGAAAATAAACGGCCTTAGTTATAAGACCGGAGGTAATGGGATTCTATCAGTATGCAATCCTGATGGCGCAAACTCGTTTATAATGGGTAACACGCTCTTTTTAGGTGATAAGGATGTTCCTGCTGTAAAGTTTTGACAGTTGTCTCTAAACTAGCAATAGGGTGTAGGTCCTCTCAGCTGCCGTCAGCAGATCACGTTTTACTTAGCCCTAAAAGCATATTTACTGTTGTCTTTAATCTAGTTGATTAGGGTTTTCTTATCCAACTTTGTCTTGCTATAAAAGGAATAAAACTGCAATTGTTGGACTTATGTTGTACCCAATAAAAAAACCGATCCTCTCGGATCGGCTGTAACTCGTGCCCCAGGCGGAACTTGAACCCGCACTTGCATTGCTGCAAACAGGTTAATGGCTTATAAACTCTATAACTCTTGCCAATTATTGCCATTTTACAGGTACATCTTTGAATTCGATTTCAATATGATGCCCTGGCTCTCCATAGAAGTAGGATATGGCTATATCCTTAAGCATTTTCACCGCTGGTAGTACTTTTTTAAACACAACTACCGTTTTAATTGGTATGTCCGTTCTTATTGTGTTACGAACCCCCTTTCCTCCTATGGAAACATTGCCATAGGGGTATTCATTACCTTCCATATCTACGGCACTAGTTTCATTAAACTGAAATTCCTGATTTGCATCGTGACTAACTAGGCTCATCACAAATTCTACAGTTTGTTCTTTCGTGTTTCCTTTACACTCAAGAAAATTGAAATCAATTTTGGACGATGTAATTGTTTTGAGCGGAGTAGTAACTCGCATTGCTTTTTTGAGATACTCGTTTTCTTTTTTTAATTCTTCGCAGTTGTTTGTTTGTGCGTTACTAGTAATTGAGAAAAGGATAAAACAGATAGTAGCAAGAAGAAGAATTTTCTTTCTCATAAATTTGATATTTGGTCTAACGAATATACTATATATATTGCCTGTCATTACCATTAATCAAAATTTAGGAGTTTATTAAGTACGTCTTTATGCTCAAAATCACTTCATGTGAATTTGATATTGTTTGGCTCAACAAAAAAACCGATCCATTCGGATCGGCTGTAATGTGTGCCCCAGGCGGGACTTGAACCCGCACTTGCATTGCTGCAAACAGGATTTTAAGTCCTGCGTGTCTACCAATTTCACCACCAGGGCAACAACCCTGCTTTCCTTAAAAAAGCAATGGTAAAAAAAAATTCCAAACCCTGAATGAGCCTGGAATTTCTGTGAGCAGAAGACGAGATTCGAACCCGCGACCCCAACCTTGGCAAGGTTGTGCTCTACCAGCTGAGCTACTTCTGCATGTGTTTTAAAGAACTGTTACTGTGTTTGTTCCGCTTTGGGATTGCAAAGGTAATACCTTTTCCTTTTCTTCCAAAAATCTGAGCACCTTTTTTTAAAGAATTTTTTTCTTTATATTAATGCTCCAGTTACAGCAACGGATCACAGCCCTTCAATCACTTATCCCATACGGCCTGCGCCTGCATAATACCTGGTCCAGTAAGCATCGCTCAGATCGCTGATCACGACACCCTGGCTTACCGAAGCATGTACGAATTTACCGTCATACAGGTAAACACCTACATGCGAAATGCGTTTGCCGTGGATTTTGAAGAATACCAGATCGCCTTCCTTCAGGTCTTCTTTACGGATAGTGTAGGATGCATTGGAAAATTGTTCGATTGAGGTACGCAATAGGTCCATGTTATACACATCACCATACAACTGCCGCGTAAAGGCCGAACAATCGATACCGTTCCTGCCTGTGCCGCCAAAGCGGTAAGGGGTACCGTACCATTCTTCAATAAAAGTATAGAGGGATTTATTCCGGGCTTTGCCTTCCCTTATCTTATCCAGGGCAAAGAGCCGCTGCTCGGCAGTTTCCAGCTCTTCGGGTATTGAACCTACTTTCTGGTTCTTATATACCTGCTTTTTTTGGGTAAGTTTAACATTGTTGCTACCGCCATTCAGGGTTACGCCATCAATAAACTCGGGAGTCTTTGATGCTTTTGCTGTGCTGCCCATTGGCTTGGGCGCTGCACATGAAACCATGAAAATCAATGCGATGCATGTCGATAAGATAGTAGTTGTCTGCTTCATTTCGGCATGAATTTGGCCAAAGATAGAAAAAAATCCTTTGGGGCAAAATTTGCCCGCTTTGAGATATTTGTTAAAATAATAATTTGATCACTTGGGCTAAGCCGGGACGGGCGGTTTTCGCTGCCGCCCATCCCGCTCATATTAATGCTCATTGGCCGGCTTATCTTCTCTTTTTCCTTTATTGACCAGGAAGAACAAAGGCGGCAGCAGGATGGGGGCAAAAATAAGGGTGCTGGTAAGCCCGCCGATGATCACGGTAGCCAAAGGACGTTGCACATCGGAGCCGATGCCCGAAGAAAAGGCTGCCGGGAATAAGCCAATGATGGCTACAATAAGAATGGACAATAAGGCCCTTAATTGTTCTTGTGCCACCTGCTGCACTTCTTTGGCCCTGAGGCCATGATTCCGGTACATCAGCCTCCGGAAGGCCGATACGATCAATACCCCGGCCATAACGCTGATGCCGAAAATGCTGACGAAGCCTACGCCTCCCGATACATTGAAATAATAACCCCGCAACAGCAGGGCGATAATACCTCCCGCCAGTGCAAAGAGAATACAGCTCATGGTTACGAGCGTATGCTTTAACTGGCGGAACAGCGCGAACAGCAACAAGAATACCATTACTATGGTCAGCGGTATAGTAAAGGCCAGTTGCTTGCCCGCGCGCTCCAGATTTTCATATTGACCGCCATACATAATGCTGTACCCTTTGGGTACCGGCACGGCCTGGCTTATTTTTTCCTGTACTTCTTTTACAAAACCGCTTTGGTCGCGGCCCCGCACATTGGTGCGTACGGTGATCATGCGTTTGCTGCCGTAATGGTAGATATTGGTTTGCCCTTCCACATAACTAATGTCGGCCAGCTCGCTCATGGGAATGAGGGCGCCGGAAGCCGCAGTTACCTGCAGGGTTTTGATCACATCTATATTATTCCTGTATTGCGGCAGGTAGCGTACTACAATATCGTATTTCTTGGTGCCGTCGTACAATACGGATACGGCCTTGCCGCCGATGGCTGCTTCGATCATATTCTGGATATCGGCTACATTGATCCCGAAACGGGCTGCATTCTGGCGGTTGATGTGGATCGATAGCTGTTCCTGCGGTCCTTCCTGTTCGATGTTTACCGCATCGGCCCCTTGTGTCTTGGCTACGATGTCGGCGATTTTATACGCTTTCTGCCGCATCATGGTAAGGTCGTCGCCTACTACCGATATGGCCAGGTCGGCGGCACTGCCGTTCACGATCTCCATTACCTGATCGATGATGGGCTGGCCCGAGGAGAACTGTACCGCGGGAAACTGGTGCTGCAGGTCATCCTTTATCCTTTGCACCAGGTCTTTTTTGCTGATGGTATCGCTCCATAAACTATAATCCTTCAAGCCTACCAGTATCTCGTTCCGGTTGGCAGGGAAAGGATCGGTACCATCGTCGTTGCGGCCGCTTTGAGTGATTACGAAAGAGATCTGCGGGTACCGGGCAATGACCTCCCTGATCCGGGGTGCATTTTTTGCATTCTCCTGTATGGTTACCCCTGCGGGGAAATTCCCCCTCAGAAAAATAGAGCCTTCGTCGAGGGTGGGTAAAAATTCGCTGCCGAGCTTAGCTCCGAACAAGATCAATACCACAACTAATGCGAAGCCGCCCCAGACCACGCCCTTGGGCCGGTGCATGATCCAGCCCAGCGTTTTGCCATAAGACTTTTCCATAAAATGCAGGATAAAGTTCCTGGGCTCCTTCATCGGCTTGTCAGGATCCGATAAAGCCTTGCGAAACGCAAAGGAAATGAGTACGGGAATAAAGCTGAGCGCTGCTATCATGCTGCCGATTACGGCAAAGGCCAGGGTAAGCGCCATAGGCGAAAACAGTTTGCCCTCTACCCTTGTCATGAGGAGGATGGGCATATAAGCCAGGATGATGATGGCTACGGAGAAAAAGATCTCGCGGCCTACTTCCTGCGCTGCCAGCAAGGTTATTTTTACGATGCCTTCCTGCTTCTCTTCGGGCGTAGCGGTCCTGTATTTCCGGATAAGGTGCTCCGTCATTACACAGGCCCCATCCACGATGATCCCAAAGTCGATGGCGCCCAGGGACAGGAGGTTGGCAGGGATATGCACCAGTTGCATCAGGATGAAGGCAAAGAGCAAGGCAAAGGGAATCGTAAGGGCCACCACCAGGGCGCTCCTGATACTGCCAAAGAAAAAAATGAGGAGGATGATCACGATGCTTACGCCTTCGAGCAAGGTCTCTCCTACCGTATGCAGGGAGTGGTCGATGAGGAAGCTGCGGTCGTACAGCAAGCGTATTTTCACCCCTTCGGGTAATTCGTTCTCTTTGATGTCGGCCAGCTTTTCTTTTAACAGCTTGAGGACATCGGTCGGGTTCTCGTAACGGCGCATGAGAATAATGCCTTCTACGCCGCCGGTTACATGAATGCCTTCATCTTTGATGGTATAGCCCATTACCCCGCTGGGCGGCGGCGGTTCTATTTCCACGGTGGCGACATCGCGCAGGTACACGGGGATACCATTTACCGATTTGAGCACGATGCTTTCTATGTCGCTTTCCTTTTTCAATGCGCCCAGCCCGCGAACGGCAAAGCCCTGGCCGCCACGATCGATAATATTGCCGCCTGTGTTTTGGTTATTTTCCTGTACCGCCTTTTCCAGGTCGGCTATATCAAGGTTATATTTACGCAGCTTTTCGGGCGAGGTAAGAATGTGGAATTGCTTGAGGGGGCCGCCGAAGGTGGTTACATCGGCTACGCCCGGCACTTCCAGGATATGGGGCTTAATCACCCAATCCTGCAGGTCGCGCAATTGTGTGGGACTATAGGTAGCGGGGGCTTCTACCACATAACGCAGGATCTCGCCCACTGCAGTGGATAGAGGCGCCAATTCGGGTGTTACACCATCGGGTAACTCGGCCGTTTGCAGGCGTTCCATTACCTGCTGTCGTGCAAAGTAATCGTCGGTTCCGTCCTTAAAAGTAAGCTGTACCACACTGAGGCCAAAGATGGTGCGGCTACGCCGGTCCATGACGTTAGGCGTATTTTGCAGCGCCCGTTCGATAGGTACGGTTACCTGTTGTTCTACTTCTTCGGAAGCACGTCCCTGGTATTGTGCCACGATGATTACGTTCGTATCGGCGATATCGGGATAGGCTTCGATCTTTAGTTGGGTAAAACACCAGAACCCTATTCCCATGAGCGCTATGGCAAGGCCTACTACCAGCCAGCGGTTCTTCATGGAAAATATTAAAAGATTGCGGATCATTTTTTATTTCAGCATTAAGGCGTGATAATGGAAAAGGTTACCTGGCGCAAGGTGTAAGCACCGGGAAAGGGGGGCCCCTACCCTGTGTTTATCCTGCATTATTTAAAAAAATCTACTTTGCTGGTCACGATGAAGCCACCCCTTACTTCCTGTCGTAAAGCCGTAAGCACCTGCAGCACTTTTTCTTCTTCGTCGATAAACAGGATCATTGCCGGCGGCTCGTCGAAACTGAACATACGGTCGGGGTTTTTGAGCTGTTGGTTGGCGCCAAAGCCCATTTGACCGCGAAACATAGTTGCCCCCATGATGTTGTGCCGGAGCAGGAAATTGAGGATATACTCATACAAAGGTGCGGTACCTTTAAAAGTATCTTTATCGATGAAGATTTGTGCCTGGAGCATAGTGGTGTTATTAGTGATAAGAAGTGTGGCGGCGCTGTTACCTGTTGGATCAGTACCCGAATGAAAGACCTTTCAATTGCATAACCCCGGCCACGGCAACCTCTTCGCCGGGCTGAAGTCCGCTATATACAATGACCCTGTCGCCCAATTGCTGGCCAATGGTTACTTCTCTGCGTTCGAAAGCGGTAGCCGATTTTTTGACAAATACATAATTCTTGCCCTGCACGGTAATAAGGCTTGCGGCGGGTACGGTATTATTGTTTCCTTCGTTGATACCAAAGCCTACCATAACGAACATGCCTGCTTTAATGCGGTTATCCTTATTGGGCAGGGTAATGCGCACTTTGATCATACGGGTGCTGTTGTCGATCACATCGGTAATGTTGTCGATATTGCCGCTGAATTTTTCGTTGGGGAAAGAAGGGAAGCTAAGCGTGCATACCGTTCCGGCCTTGATCTTGCCGATCTGGTTTTCGGGTATATCGCAGGTGACATATACATTGCCGGGCATCATGCTGCTTAAGGCACCGGGGTTAAAGCCTCCCGATTTCAGCAACGCTTCATGCTCCATAATGCCCGCCTGTTCGGTGTTTACATCGCTTTGCGCCATCTTCAGGTCGCTTTCGGCCAGCAGCAGATCGGTCTTGGCATCGCTTACATCTTTGCCGGTACCGGCCCCGTGGGCCGCCAGGTCCTCGTAGCGTTGTACTTCTATCTGTTTTTGTTTGATCACCGCCGATTTCTGGGCTACGATGTTTTTCTTCTGGGTAATATTATTCAGGTTCTGGGTAAGCTGGCTGTAGGTGCTGGCCAGGTCGGGGTTGTCGAACAGGATCAGCTTTCCCTGGGAAGAGGAGACCACGGCTGCGGCTACTTTTCCCGGCGCCGACATCTCCGCGGTCACCAGGCCGTTGCCTACTTTTTCCGTTTTGAAAAAAGTATCTATAGCCGGATCGGGTATGCTGATGTTAAGCCCGTTGTTGCTTACTACCGGTGACAGATCTTTTGCAGTGACCGGCGCTTCTTTATGTTTGCAGCCCCAGGCGCCTGTAACCAGGCATACCAGGAGGCAAAACCTGCTGTAGCCCCGGATCTGTTTTGGCTTGGCTTGATAAATGATGGCCCTTTGTGTGTTCATGGGTAAAAATTGGATGCATTAATAATAATCCGGTAGAGTGCCTGCCTGCAGTGCGATTACATACCTGCAAGCTGGTTTAGTTTCCCGGTTACATATAAGAGCTGTATATAGCTTTCACTGTATTGCTGCAGGGTTTCATAATACTGTTGCTGTGTTTCGAGCCAGCTCCGCTGGGCTTCCAGGAAATCCACGATAGTTGTCCCGCCATGCAGGTAGGCATAGCGCACATTGTCCAGTATGGTTTGCGCCTGTTGCTGCAGTTGCTCAAACTTGCGGGTGTTTTGCTTTTGCACATCATAGCTCTTGTAAGCATTGCTTACTTCGGTACTTACCTGCTGTTGCAAAGTATTGAGCTGGACCTTGCTTTGCTCCTGCAGGATCTTCGCTTTTTTGATCTCGCCCTGGTTGCGCGAGAATACCGGCAGATCGATGGCAGCATATACACCCCAATAAGGTATCGTATTCTGCGGGTTGTACAGCACGCCAAGGTCGGGGGTGGGATAGCTAAGCGCACGTTGCAATTTGGCATTGCTGTTGCTTACCTCGATGCCTGCTTTTGCTGCCGCTACATCGGGGCGGGCGGCCAGGGCATTCTGTATAACAGTATCCTGGGTGATATCCATTTGCTGGTGAAAACCATGAGCCGTATCTACCGATACATTAGCGGTGCCCGTAAGAAAAGCCAGCTCCCTCAGGCTGTTGCTGTACTCGAGCTGTGCATTCCTGATCTGGATATCGAACTGGTTGGCCAATAGCTGGGTCCGGGTGAGGTCGGTTTCGCTGATCACTTGCTTTTGCAGGCGGTACTTATTGATGGCCACCAGGCTGTCCAGGTTGTCTTTGGCCTGGGAAAGCAGGCTAAGCTGTTTGTTGCTGGTCCAGGCTTTAAGCCATTTGCCGGCTACTACGAATAACAGGTCGGATTGTACCTGCTCGTATTGTTTTGTGGTCAGCACCTGGTTCTGTTTGGCGAGGTCTATCTTACCCTGGCGTTGCCCCGGCCATTGTACGGGCTTGTACAATTGCCACATGGTTTGCCGGTTCAAGCCGTTGCTCCATGCGGTATTGGGCGCAAAGTCGGCTTTGCGGGTCAGGTTAATGGTCTGGTTGCTGAGATTAAGGTTGGGCCTTAGCCGGGCAGTGGTAATGTCGGCGGCGGCAATGTCCATATTCATGCGCTGTGCTTTGAGCGAAGGATTATTGCCAATCGCTGCTTTAAGCGCATCCTGCAGGGACAGGTTGTTTTGGGCAAATACAATAGGACCGGAAAAAAGTATGGCTGCGAGGGCAAGGCCCTTACAAAGGTTGCTGATCATAGCTAAGAACGGTTAAACAAAAAGTAAGGGAACACGCTTATCCTATCGCTACGGAATATAAAGATACTTATTGCTTTGGCAATATACAATGAATGGGAAAAAGTTTGCAGACCATAGTATATTAACAATACTGTACCCTAGGATAAATGTATGCTCAGGCCTTGGGAGGAGGCGGGTTGATCTGCCTGAAATACAGGAACCGGTAATGTTTGAGCATGGTTGGATGCACTGCAGCAACATAATTCATTACCGTGGCGGCTACCGTGGTATGATGATATGCTATTATCTTAACCGGGAAAATTTTCTTCCTGGTTTTGTGATGATGATGTGCGGGACCTGCCTTTTTGCTCCAGGCATGAAAAGAGATGCTTGTTTGTTGGTAGTGTTGCCCGCCGGTATAAGAAGCTTTATGATCGGAGACGGCATAGCCTGCGTAGGAAACACTTGTTCTTCCCGCTGCCCGCAGGTGAAAGACCGGAACGGCAATAAGGGTCAGCAACAGATAGATACTAAGTTTCAGACAAGCGGGCATACCAATGGGAATCGGCAGTAAAGGTATAGGCATTCAGGAAGAAGATACCCGCCCTGACCGTCTTTAATAATTACTTAACGCAAAGGGAAAGTTAAAGGAAGCCTTTATCTTTGGCCTGGAATTTATAAACTGAAAACCTTGCTTCCTGTCCTGCTCGTCTATGCTCCGTTATGTACCTCCCGCCTGCAATATACCTTGCAATGGGTGTTTGGCGAGCAGTTGGGGATTCCTTTTGAATGGACCGGCGATCCCGAAGCCTGGAAGGCTTACGATGGACCTAAACTGAATTACAGTAAGGCCAGCTTGGACGCCGGTGAGCTGCGCATAACACCTCATGTCTTGCTGGAAGAACGGGGTATCCGGCAGCAGGAGCTTTCTGTACAACGATGGAAAAAGGCCACGGTCCTGTTTTACAACCAGCCCGGGGCGCCCATACCTTTTGATATATTTGCCGCCGTATTTTACCTGATCAGCCGGTACGAAGAATATCTTCCCTATACTGCCGACCGGCACGGCCGTTACCCGCACCAGCAATCGGCAGCAGCACAGTATTCTTTTTTACAGCAACCGGTGGTGGATGAATGGCTATTACATTTCGCCCGGCTCCTGGAACAGAAATTTGGTATAACATTGTCCAGGCCCTCTTTCCGCTTTCAGCCGACTTACGATATCGACATTGCCTGGAAGTATTTATACAAAGGGACCAAGCGGCATTGGGGCGGCTACCTGAAAGATGCCCTTAAGCTGAATGCTGCCGCAGTTGTGGCCAGAAGGGCTGTTGTTTCCGGCAAAAGGAAAGATCCTTATGATTGTTTTGGCTGGCTGGATAACCTTCACCGGCAATACAAGCTGGAACCCATCTATTTCCTGCTGCTGGGCCGGTTGAGCGCTTTCGATAAAAATGCCGATCCCCGTTTGCCCGCTATGCAGGCCCTGATGCAATCCTTAGCGTCGACATATGCCACCGGTATCCATCCTTCTTATGCATCGCATAGTGACATAAGCCTGTTGCAGGAAGAAGTGCAGTTGCTCGGTAAGGCAACAGGCAAGGCCGTTACCCGGAGCCGTCAGCATTATATCAAGTTTACGTTGCCTGAAACTTATGAACGACTGATGGAAGCCGGGATTACGGACGATTATTCTATGGGCTATGCATCGGCCAATGGTTTCAGGGCAGGTACGTCGCAACCCTTTCCCTGGTACAACCTGGCAGCAGAGCAGGCGACTGCCTTGCGGATTCACCCTTTTACCTTTATGGACGCTACCAGCAGGTTTTACGAAAATCAAAATCCTGAAGAAGCCCGCAAGGAATGGGAGCATCTATGGCATGTCGTAAAGAAAGTGGAAGGCACTTTTATCAGCATCTTTCATAACCACTTGTTGGGTGTCGCGCCTGAGAATAAGGGCTGGCCGGAGCTGTATGTAAAAATACTGGAGCAGGCTGCTTCGGGCCAGGCATAATACCTGCGATATTTGCCTGTACAAGCCTGGGAGCTATTCCAGTGCATATACCGCAAAGGAAGCCAGCCAGTGCTCGCCGCCATAGCTACCCGAAACATTGGGCAGGGTTTTGGCCAGGAATTCATTGGCCTTGTCTGCAAATTTCTTTTTCCATTTATGGCCCTCGGGCAATTGTTTGGCAATGCCTTTCATACACCAGGCCCGGCTAAAGCTAAGGCCGTCCAGGTGTACGATCTGGTAATCGCTGCGGTCGCTTACGGTGGGCAAGGTGCATATCTGGTTGATGCTTCTTTCTTCGTAGAAAGCATTGAGCCAGGTCACGAATTCTTTTTTGGGTAAGATACGTCTCATAAGGTCGGCAATTTCCAGGCTGGGCGAAAAGAAATCGCTGCCGTCCGGTTCGAGGTAAGCCGGTGTGGCTTTGTTGTTTTTATAAAAGTAAAGTGATCTTTGTATCACTTCCCTTTCAAAGGCCGTGTCTTTTACGGCCCTGGCCCAGTCCAGTGCAAACACCATGGCGAAGGCAGTATTGGGGTGCACGCCGGTACGGTTGGGATAGGTTTGCTTGGGCAGGTAGGCTTTCCATAGTTTTACAATCTCCCGGGTCAAGGGTTCCATGGCGGTACGCCAGCGTGCAGCCATCGGGTCGTTCCAGGTGGCCAGCTCTTCGTCCAGCTTCAGCAGCCAGGCCCAGCCATAGGTCCGCTCAAAATTTTTTCCAACACTATACTTAGTAAAGTAAGCGGCTTCTTCCTTCATCTTATCGGGCTGAAAGGTCTGGTCCAGGGTGCGTACGATCTCCTCTTTGTGCTCCAGGTTGGGAAACAGCTTCAGCAGGCGTACCAACATCCAGTGACCGTGTACCGAGCTATGCCAGTCGAAGCAGCCATAGAAAGCCGGATGCAGCTCCCTGGGCAACAAACGGGCATCGGAAGCGCTATCGGCAGTATGCGATGTCTTGTTGGGAAACTCCTGGTTAATGCAATGCAGGGGCAATGCTGCCAGCTTCGCGGCTATTTCCGGGGTCAGTGCCGGAGCGGTTTGCGCCTGCGCTATCGAAGCGCTCAATAAGGTAATACCTGCGGCCAGGTTGCGGATCGTATGGGTAACACTCATGCGTCAAATTTACTTAAGTTATTGTTTTATCGATACGGAGCAACAAAACAGCAGTATAAAAATAGGAACGAGGCAATCCCAGGTATGCTCCGGTCCCGGTACGTTCATATCTTATTTACATGACACGGATGCCGAAAGTTAATGGCTGAAGGAAGCCCGGTACAACAGTGGGAAGACACGGATCATGTCATTGCCCGGGCGCAGGAACAATACCAGGAAAGCTATAAAGCCTGGTTTGACGGTTTCTTCCGGGAAGCATAACCCTATCGTGGATGCCTATGAAAAAGCGGGATGTCCGCTGCCGGACACCCGCCTTGCACCCTCTGCACTATCCACTTTTTGAACCCTCTTGGGTAAACCGGTTACAGCGGTCGGCTTACTTGATTGTACGGTTATGTCCATAAGGTTCGGGCCATAAGAAACCATTGGACGGATTCTTTATGCAGCCGGCACATCATAGCTTATGCGCCGTATCGCCGGCTTGACACACTTATCGTTGTTTGATTATTGGTCTGGTAATAATGGGACTGTAAAAATAGCGGGCCTGTTATCGCCTGCTTGTAGAAATATAGCCACAGGCATACTTTATGGTGGGACCATACCAGGGATAGTGCTTAAGCACTATCTTTAGTTCGTGAATGTCAGTATCAGCCATGCAGGCTGTTTCACCTACCTACCCCTTATTGATATTTGCAGCACCTGTTATTAACCGGAATAGTACATACTTATGCTGGATATACTCATTGCCGACGACCACTCTGCAGTTCGTCACGGATTGGCATTACTGACACAGGATACCCTTGGTGAGTCTTGCCGGATAGACTTTGCCCAATCGGGCAGTGAGGTACTGGAGCGCCTGCGGCAAAAGAAATATACGATGCTGCTGAGCGACCTGGTGATGCCCGATCAGAAAGGTATAGCGATCATTGGCGAAGCACTTGATATTCAGCCGGAGCTCAGGATCATTATCGTAAGCTTTGGCCCCGAGCGGGATTTTGCGGCGCAATGCTTACAGAGCGGGGCCTGTGCCTATGTGAATAAAGGCATCTCTGACCTGGCTTTCAGCAAAATAATCCGTTCTGTTGCGTACGAGAGTGATCATTATCATGCGCATAGCCGGAGAGCGGCCGGCCGTGAACCTATTGCCGATAATAAGGAGCTGAAATCATTTAAGATCTTATCCCAGCGGGAATACGAGATCGTCCTTCTGCTGTTGCAGGGACAAGGGATTATGGAGATCGCCAAAGCTTTATCGATAAGCCCTTCTGCGGCCAGCACGCTCAAAGGAAGGGCATTCACAAAGCTGGATGTGCAATCGGTAGTGGAGCTTAACCGGTTGGCGTATTACCAGGGGCTGCATCCTGATGGTGCAATACAATCCTGAATGTGGTGCCCTGGCCCGGTTCGGACTCGGCTTCCAGGTGGCCGCCGATCAGTTCCAGCAGGTATAATATAATAAAGCTTCCCCTGCCACTCCGTGGGTCTATCTTATCCTTATTCATAAAAGCCTTTAGTGCCTCGGGCATGAACCCGTTCCCCGTGTCGCTCACCGTTATCACTGTTGTGTCTTCCGATTGCGCTGCAGCCAGCTTTATGATGCCATTTCGGGTGTATTTGTTGGCATTATCCAGGAGGTTCCGGACAACAGTAGACAGCAGTTGGGGATCGGTATTGCAATATATGCCAGTGGGCACGACAACTAACATATTGCCGTTGGCGATCATGATATCGGTATATAACATTTCCGTTTCCTGGAAAAGACCGGCCAGGGATTCCAGTGAATATTTGGCCGAAAAGCTACGGTGCTGGCTGAGTGCCCAGGTAAAGAACTGATCGGTAAAGCTGTTTAAAGAAGCGGTACTGTTCTTGAGCTCCTGCAAGTGCAGCTCGAGGGTATCCTGCTGCATCTTCCGGTGCCTGGAGGCAATATGTTTGCTGATGGTATAGATAAACCGTATGGGGGAACGCAAGTCGTGCAATACGGTAGTAATGATATTGTCTTTGGTCTGGTTGCTTTCCTTCAATGCTTCCTCCGACTGCGTGAGCTGACGGACCATGCGATTAAGGTCGCGGGTTTGCAAGGCCACCTGTGTTTTTAATTTACGGTTGCGCGCCTGCAGCATCTCGGTGCGTAATTTCGTAAGCCAGAAAACGAGGACAATGGCCAGCAATAAAAGGAGACCGTAAAACAAGGAGGTGTTGTACCAATATGGCTTAACCTGTATGGGTAGCGTAATATGAATATACTGTCCGGGTTCTATGCCGGTAACTTTCCTGATCACGAGTGCGTAAGTCCCGGCAGGCATCCTGTCGATGACGATCTCACCGTTCTCAGGCACTGCGCTCCATTCTTCCTCCAGGCCTTCTATCCTGAACCGGAGCTGCATGTTTTCCTTATTGCCAAAATACGGGCTGCTTACTTTAAGGCTTAGCCTGCCATGATCGGGGCTTAAAACCAGCTTGCTATCCGTCCGGTGCACTTCAGCCTGGTTAATGCGTATATGCTCTATGTAAATACCCTTGTCGGGCAGGGAGGGCTGTATTTTATGAGGATAAAACCATACCAGGCCCTTGAGACTGGGTAGCGACAACATACTGTCGGGCAGCCATACATAAGAGGGGTTAGAGGCATTAAACTCATTGGTAGGCAAATGATCTTTTGTGGTAAAGGCGTAGAAATACACGTCCTCCGATCTGTTTCCGGCATAATTGATAAGTGCCTGTTTGCTTACTTTGAAGAGCCCGTTATTGGAACTGAGCCAGAAATAGCCCCGACCGTCATCGATAATGGCATTGACTGTTTTTAGCGCTTCCAGGGGACCATCGGGCATCCTGGTGATATGGCCCTGGTGGTACAGATACCAGCCTTTGCCATAACTGGCGATCCAGACACGTTGTGAAGTTTCTGCATAGAGCTGCCGGATGGCGATCGAATCGAGAATGGACTTATAGATCTTGTTGCACCGGTAATCATACCACTTTACACCTGCCCAGGTCGCCAGCAGGAAGGTATCGGTACCGGCAGGATGAGCCATGAACAATTCCTGCCCTTTCGCCAAGCCCTGGATTTTTTGTTCTCCGATAAGCGTATCATGGGCCATTTTCCCGATGGTAAAGCTGGTACTGAATATCAAATTCTCCTTTTTCCAGGGATCCGGGAAGATGGAAGATAGTGGTGTCGTCAATGTGGCCAGGTTATACGTCTTTCCCGTTTCCAGATCAAAGCGTAGCAACGTCAGCGCCGGAGCATAGTATAAGCTCCGGGTTTCGGGGCGGTACCAGGTTGCTTTAAGGTTAGGGGTTAAAGGATATTCTTTATAAGTGCCATCCCTACGGAATAAAAACCGCTGGCTGAGAATACCATCGCCGGTTATGGATTGGCTGTAAAAACCCTGGTTAATGGCCGGCGCCGGGGCCGGAGGGCTGAAAAAGCCGGTAGGCGTAATAACATATAGGCCGGATACCGACGATCCTATATAATACCTATTGTTCTGTTGGTCAAAATAAAAAGAAGATGCGCTTGGGATCGCTATATTTTCCAATACCACCTCACTATGCAGCATATTATGGGTCAGAGATAGCCGGTACAAATTACTCCCGGCATAGATATAGGCGCCCTCGGTATTGGATGGGCTGGTGAAATTGCCTTTTATAAAATCGGGATCGGTCCACAGTGGACCGCTCAACCCCGGTGCCGGCTGTTCGGTTGCCCGGGTCCATACCAAAGCCTTGGTAGGCGATTGAAGCACCACGAGGTTTTCCCCTATGAGCAGTATCCGGTGGGTTTGATAAGGCCCTTTAAACGAAATTGGCATTTTGCTATGGGCCGTTATGTAATAACTCTGGGCCTGCTGTACCAGGTACATATTACCTGTGCCCGTACCTAAAACCATTTGGAAAGCAGGATGAGCTTCTATGAAACCGCCGTAGGAAACCGGGGTTGCAAAACCCTTAATGGGGATATTGAACCGGGCTTCGGGGAGCAAGACCGGTGTAGAAGCAGCTACGGAAGGCGTGTCATTTATTTTTAGGATATGGATCGGGCTTTGTGTAGCCACCAATAAATCATTGGCAGTATCCTTGGTTACATTGAATATCCGGTCCGATTTCATGCCCTTTATGTTGTCGGAACTAAAAAGGCTGAACCGCTGACCATCGAAGCGGACGAGGCCCATTTGCGTGCCTAGCCAGCAATACCCTTTACGGTCAAATTCTATACCGCTGATGCTGTTTTGGGGAAGGCCGTTATCCGTATTATAATTAACAACATCGTAGTGCTTGTTCTGCGCATACAATAATATACCGGGGCATAGCAATGCCCATAGCAAAGGTGCTAAGCGAAAGGTCATCCGGGTAAATTGGTTTGAAAGGCGAGGACTTACAGGATACAATTTAGACCACTATAGTTCCTATTGCATGCTTACGAACTTCAGCGGTAGTTTAAAAATAACGCAAGCCGCCCGTATTTCCAACCCCTAACTTACTCTTGATCACACTTTAATGGTGTTCCTGTGCAGTGCTTTCGCCTGAAATCCTGCAGCAGCGGGCTTGTGGCTCGATTTCTACATGAGCGCGTTGCATCATTGACTTTTTTTGTGGAAATCATTTTTTGAACCACAAAAACACCTTCTTATGAAGAAAATCTTACTCCTGTTTTCCATGGCCATAAGTGCTTTGGGAGCAAGTGCAGCCAATTATTATTGGGTAAATGGCAGCGGGTCCTGGAGCGACCTGAACCACTGGCGGCTCGGAAGCAGCACGGGCAGCATTCCCAGTATTGTACCATCGGCGGGCGACAATGTATTTTTCGATGCCAACAGCGGCTTTACCGCTGTCAGCAAAACAGTGACCCTGGACGCCAATGGCTTTTGTAACAACATAACATGGGGCGCGGTGACAAATAGTCCCAACTTCAATACCGCCAGTAGCTCCTATACAGTACAGGTCAACGGTAATGCGGTACTTTCTCCTACAACGACGTACAACATCCGCTTTTCGTTTAAGGGTACAACAGCGGCCACCCTCACGGCCAACGGCAATGTATTGGGTGAGTTCGGTATGGAGATCGACAAACCGGGTAGCAGCCTTAGCCTGACCGATGATTTGATTGTACCGGCAACTACCACCGCATCTGGTACCAGCGGGTCCACACTCATAGCCGGTACTTTTGATATATCGGGTAAGAATGTAACGCTGTATAATTTTATAAGCGATAATACGAGTACACGTATGTTGCAAATGACCAATGCCAATTTTACAGCTACTTCGGTCTATCGTTATACGGGTATTAATAAAACCCTGAATGCAGCCGGTTCTACTTTGTTGACTGGGGGCATAGCAACTGATGGCGGTGTCTATAACAAAGCGACGGCGACGCAGGCGGGCGGTCCGAATACCAATGTGATCTTCAATTCAACCTTCAGCTCATTGACCTTCACATCAACTTCCAATATCTATTCCGACATTGAAAGCAACAATACCGTTGATACGCTCGTCTTTATAGGACAAGGTTCTGTTAACAACAATAATACCGTTGGAACGGTTCTGTTTAGCGGGGTGGGCTTCATTGCTACCAATAATAATGTTGGGCGTGTTTCATTTGGCGGGAACGGCGCCATCTCTGGCGGCAATACTATCGGCAAAGTGACTGCCCAAAGAAATTTGCAGATAACTGGTATCAATACGATAGACAGCTTGCTGCTGGCATCCAATCGTACGACTACACTGGCGGGCACGCTAACTATCAATAAATACATGAAGGCCCAGGGTCTTCCTTGTGAAGCCTTTACCGAGATTATTGCTACGGATACGGCTCATATATATTTCGGTAACACGGCATCGGCTTTGATCGATAATGTCAATCTGACCTATATTGCTGCACACGGCAACATTACACCAATAGCAGTTTCGGGTGTGGATGGCGAGGGTAATGCCGGTTTCGACATTACTGCACCTGCTTCCTTGTCGGGTACCAACCTGTATTGGGTAGGCGGCGCCGGCGACTGGAACGACAATACACACTGGAGCTATACCAGTGGTGGTCCCGGTGGTGCCTGTATTCCCTTCATCGCGGATACAGTTGTATTTAATTCAGCCAGTGGGCTGGGTTCTAGCCGTATTGTGACTACCAGCGGCAATTCCTATTGCTACAACATGAACTGGCTGACTGGCGTAGGCACCACCACTTTTAATGAATCGGGCACTTCGGCTTTAAATGTTTATGGTTCTCTAGCACTTACGCCTGCTGTCTCGATGAATGCAACGGCGGAGTTTTGTGGTACAGAAGCCACTTCTACTATTACGACAAATGGCAGCACCCTGGGCTCTTTACGATTTCACATCCGCAAGAAAAGTACCGGTGCGGTAACCCTGGTAGACAACTGGACTAATACTAGTGGGATCATTACCCTGGTAGGCGGCGGCTTCAATATGCCTAACCGTACGGTTTCCATTAATCGCTTTACTGGTAATACCAATGCTATACGTTCGCTTAATATTTCCAATGCCAATATTACTGTAGCCAACAGTTGGGGGTATGTCGGCTCCAATAAAAGCATAAACGCTACAGGCTCCTATATCAATACTCTTTACAGTTTAAATGTCGACGGTCTAACCTATCCAAGAGTGGATGTTAGTTATACTGGTTCCGGTAACCCACAAGCCTATGCCGTTAGCAGTACTACCTTTGGTGCGTTGACCTTTACCGGAACCAATGCTACTTCAGGCGTCAATATCGACAGCAACAATGTGATTCGCCGCCTGGAGTTCAAAGGCGCCGGTGCTATTGAAGGAAGAGGTAACGTGATCGACACTTTGCTCCTCGCTGCTTCGCGTAATTACGCCATCACAGGTAGCAGTACGATCAACAAATACTTTTTGGCGCAATCGCCTGCCTGTACCGGTTTGCTGGAAATAAGAGGTGCAACCACCGGCGGTTTTGCCTTCGCACCTGCGGCTGCTATAAGCATGGCCAACGTATATCTGCAGAATATGGCCGCTACCGGCGTACCTCCGGTTGCTGTGAATGGCGCAGATGCCGGCGGTAACTCCGGATGGAATATTACTTCTGCAGCCGGTAGTCCCCGGTACTGGATCGGTGGTTCGGGCGACTGGAACGATAACAGCCACTGGAGCACTACCAGCGGTGGTACCGGCGGGGCTTGTATTCCAACGGTATTTGACAATGTATATTTTAATGCGGCCAGTGGCTTCACCGCTGCCAGCAAAACAGTGACCGTAAATAATGGTAACGCTTATTGCCGCAATCTCGACTGGTCAGCAGCAACCAATAGTCCTGTGTGGAACAAAGCTAATGCCTGGAATGTTGAAGTATGGGGAGATACCACACAGCTCAACCCTGCTGCTACTTTCACAGTATCGCCGCTTACGTTCATGGGCAATACCACATCCGTAATATCCGGCTCTGCCCTGGGTAACTTCGACATCAGGGTATCCAAAGCCGGTGGCAGCCTCCAGTTCCTCAATAATTACAGCAATGTACTGACGGATATTTTTGTCAACGACGGTACATTGAATCTCGCCGGGCGTACTATGTCTTTAGCCAGCATCAGTAATGAAGGACTCAGCAATACCATGGGTATCAATATCAGTGGTGCCAGTATCTTCCTGGATACCCTGTGGCGATATGACGGTGTTGCCGCAGGGCATACTTTAATTGCCGGCAATTCTACTGTTGCGGCGAAAACATTCCTCGCAGCAGGCCTGACCTACAATAAGGTAAATGTAGGTGGCATCTTGAATACTAATGCCGTGTTAAACAACGCTGCCGTTGACAGGCTCACGTTCACCAATGCGAATACTGCTTCCCAGGTCGGTATCAATGGTGCCAATAATACGATAGGTACTGTAGATTATAAAGGTGGTGGTGGTATCTATGGTACCGGCAATACGATCGATACCCTGATCTTCTTCCCGGGCAATACCTATACCCTGACCAGTGGCACCAATACCACCATTACCGGCGCCTGGTATGGCAGTGGTACGCCTTGCCGTCTTACCGAGATACTCAGCAGCAGCACATCGGCCAATGCGACCGTAACTAAGACGAATGGCAATGTCGTATTTGACTATGTACGCCTGCGTCGCATCACTGCGGCAGGAGCAGCATCGCCTTTCACGGCACAGCAGCATAGCACCAGCCTGGGTGGCAATACCAATTGGAATATTGCAACCTATAACGGCGCTGCCCCGATCTACGGATTAGGACCCGACACCGCTTTGCTGGCAACGGCTTTCCCTTATACGTTGCATACAAACGGCTTTTTTGGAACACCTTCATCGCAGTACATCTGGAACAACAACAGCACCGCCGACTCGCTCGTCATTACCGATACGGGCAGGTATAGTGTAAGCGTGAATTTTGTAGACGGCTGTAATATCAAGGATACGATATACATTACGTTGCAAATACTATTGCCTGTTGCTTTCGGACCTGCTGCCGCAAAATTGGAAAATTGTGATGCCCGTATATCGTTTGAGACCTATTCCGAAGATGAACGTTCTCTCTTCCATATAGAGCGCAGCCGCGAAGGCAGCAACTGGAAGGAAATAGCGGTATTGCAAGGCAAAGGGAATCGTTACTCAGGCGCCAGCTATACAATAGCGGATAAAACACCTTTGCCGGGGGAAAGCTACTACCGCATCAGGCAGGTAAGCCAGGAAGGCAAAAATACCTTCAGCAAGGTGCTTACCCTGAACAATAGCTGTGCTCCCAACGGCGATCTGCAGGTATATCCCAACCCCGCGTTGAATACGCTTTACATTACCTCATCGGGCTACGATCTGTCCGGGATGAAGGTAAAGCTGTTCAACCAGTTGGGACAGGAAATAGATAGTAAAGTTGTTTATTTACAGAATAAGATACAGTTGAATATCTCGGCATTGCCTTCGGGAGTTTATATCCTTAAGGTGAGCGATAAGGACAAGCCGGTACATGTACAACCGGTTACCATCAGCAAATAAGTAAACGGGAAGGGGCGCCGGGCTTTGCCGGGCCTCTTCCCATTACTATAGCAACAAAGAAAGGTTTCTGGCAGGTTGTCACCAACCGCTGGTTTATTGGTTTGCCGCCGCACTTCTTTAAGTGTGGCTCTTTGTTTTAGGCAAGCGCTTATAACCCTTTGATTACGCCTGGTTTTGCAGCTCGGAATCTTTTACAAAGAGGATTACCGCCGATATAGGTATTTTCAACAGCAACAGTTTGGTGTTGATCCCAGGTATAGTTATTCCCTGTATTCCAAAATATCGCCTGGTTGGCACTGTAATACATGGCAAATGGATTCCAGCGTTGAGAATCTTACTGCCCGTACCTTGCCTGTTTTTAAGATAGATAAATTCACCACGCTCACCCCTGTTTTTTCAGCAAGCTCTTTGAGCTGCATTTTCCTTTTTGCCAGCATTACGTCTAAGTTTACAATTATCGGCATAGCATCAGATTGTGAGAGAGTCGTCTAATTTTCTGAAAAATACAGCGTAGTTATCTTCATTTTTGCCCCAAGTGTAAATTTGAAACAGGGCTGCGGAGTCGAAGCTGATTAAAGTAGTTTCACCTGTTTCTTTGAGTGCAAAATAAATGTTTTCGCCCCAGGATTTCCAGCTGGTTTTCGAAATGGCCAGTATTTCCAACTTATCCTTATCTGCAGTTACCAGTTTAAGACCGCTATCGGCAATCACTTCGATTATTTTTGCGAATGCCAGGTCTGCCGGGATCTCTACGTCGAATTCCTTATTAAAATGGGCCGAAAATATATTAAACCGGCTAAGGAAGTATGGTTTAAAAGTAATAGAACGGCGTGCGAGGAGATGGAAGCTAAGGATAACAACATTGATAATGGCCAATGAATACATCACCGCCATATTGCCCGATAATGTTATTACAAAAGCAGCTATCGCCAGTACGACAAATATATTTTTTAATGTTCTCATGATGATATGGATTTTTATGTCTAGTCAAAAGTAATGAAAAAAATAATAAAATTAATGATAAACGATAATTTTTTATCTAATACCGTATTCTGACCACTTAAAATCAGCCAGTAAAACGGGAGCAGAAAACAGAAGATAAACGATGCCGTCTGCACACATCAAAAACTTGCAAGGCCTAGTGCATGCAGTGTTCATTAACTTCGGCATATAAACCTCCTTATTCCATGTATCTGCCCAAACACCGTATCCCTGACAAGCAGATCGGGTATGTCTGCAAAAAACTGTTTGAGCGTTTCCTGTGGCAGGCTGCCGTAAAATGTCTGAAAATATACTGCTTTCTTTTGCTGATTACAGTAGCGGGAACACAACCTGTATTGGGCCAGTTGCAAAGCGACAACTACGAGCTTTTCACCACTAAATCGGGGTTACCTAATGATATTGTACTTTCTATTGCTCAGGACGACCGCGGTTTGCTTTGGATAGGTACAAATAACGGCTTGTGCATTTATGACGGGCATACTTTCCAAAAGGTAAAAGGCTTGTTTGATGAAAATAATTTGTGGCAAAATGATTTCAGGGTCGTCTTTAAAGATTTTTCAGGTAATATCTGGTGCTGTGCACAAAGTGGACACCTGGGCATTTATGAGGTTAAAAAGCATCGTTGGAAGAAGTTTTTTTTACCGGTTGAAACCGGCAAATTTGTTACTAATATCTTCGAGGATATTCATAATCGTATATACATACGTTATTGCAACGATAACAATGTTTATCAGCTGGTCCAAAACGGAAAAAAGCTACAGAAAACACAAATTACAGCACCATTAAAAGTAATGAGTGGCAATAGCAGCATTCCTTTGAATTTTACACCAGGTCATCCCTACCTATTTGCTCCCCAGTTAGTGGATACTGTATTTTATAACAATAATCACCTGCATGAAAAAGAAATTATCTCCCAAAGTCATTTTGCTTACCATGTAGGAGCTTCAGGGACATTGTTGCTTGCATCTGCTGGTCTCATCAAAAAATATGATAAGGAAGGTAATCTTAAGGACAGAATTGTTATCAGCGATCAGCTTAATATTGGTACAGATGAAATCGTGTACGCTATTTTTGAAGATGCATCTGGTATTCTTTGGTTAGGAACAGACTTCGGATTATTAAAAATTGACAGACGGAAATACCAGTTTTTAAAGTATACCAATAATAGCATATCAAGAACACTTAACCGGAATTATGTGCGCTCCATTTTTGCAGATAGTAAGGATAGAGTATGGGTAGGCTATAAAGCCGGTGTACTTACAATGTTTACATTCGATTCTTACTCGAAAAGGGCCAAGCCCGATACTTTTGCTTTTCCTGATCGCTCCCCGGGCCTATTTACAACCAATGTAATCCGTCAATTACGCTCGGGTACAATGCTTATCGGAGGGTGGTACGGGCTTTTTGCTGCCAGGATTGCTAATGGCAAAGGCGCATTTAAAATTCTTGACCCGAAGGATGAAAACGGAAAAAGCGTTTTGATAATTGATGCATGGTCGATACTTGAAGATAAAAAAGGACGCCTATGGGTAGGAACAAGAAACAATGGGCTGTATATACTTAAGACTTTAAGTAAAGTGAGCAAGCATTATTCCGGTTTCGATTCGGGTAAATATGGAACAAGCAAGACTTCTGTCTGGAACCTCCTGGAGGATCGTGAGGGTAGTATATGGCTAGCTACAGAAGATGGTCTCTATAAAGCTATTCCTGATGTTCATGGAGAGGGGTTTCGTTTTGAAGCTATCCATTCCTGTTATACGGGTGCGGCGGGTAGAAAGGTATGGTCGCTTACAGAAGACAAATATGGACATCTATGGATGGGGACAACAGATGGTGGTTTTAGTATGCTCGACACGGTGAATCGCCGTTTTATTACCTATAATCAAACCAATGGATTTGCAAATAATATTTGTGGCATATTAAATGATCCTAAAGGTTATTTATGGATAAGCACACCAGGGGGTATCATAAAATTTGACGTATTAAAACACACCGTACTCAGGTTCTCGGAAGCGGATGGGTTGATCAGTAATAATTTTAATTTCAATGCTTGCGCCCGATCGCCTTCGGGTACGCTTTTCTGGGGCACAAAAAGTGGAATGACCAGTTTCCATCCCGATAGCATTCAGGAAAGAGCATACCGCCAGGTACCAGTAGTGATCAGAGCTGTATGGTTAGGGGATAAAGTATTTATCGATGATCCCGGAACGGGGCAGCATATTGTATTGAAGCATAACCAAAACTTTTTCAGCATTCATTTTGCATTGCCTGAATTTTCTGCTCCTGCTATGCACAGATTTGCATATAGACTTAAGGGGATTGATAAAGATTGGGTGCTCACCAATACGTATCCTCCCCACGCTTCGTATACCAATGTACCGCCTGGCGATTATACCTTCCAGGTAAAAGGATCTGCAGATGGGATACATTGGAATAACGAAACCACCCAATTAGCCGTTACTATAAAGCCTGCATTCTGGCAGCACATCTTGTTTAGAATAGGACTAGTCTTATTATTGCTCTTCGTAGCAATTATTATTGGTTATCGGTACCTGCAAAGGCAGAAAGAAAAACATAGAATGAACCAGCAAGTGGCAGAGCTGGAACTGAAAGCATTACAGGCACAAATGAACCCCCATTTTATATTCAATTCCTTAAATGCAATTCAACATTTTATATTGACTAACGATGTATTGGTAGCTTACGATTATTTATCAAAGTTTTCGAGGCTGATACGGTTATACCTGGAATCATCAAAAAGCAGGTATATTGATCTTGCAGAAGAGGTTGAATTATTAAAGCTATACATAGAACTGGAGAAGCTCCGCTTTGGAGACGTCTTTAATTATTGTTTAGATATTAGTCCGGCACTTGAAAATAGTTCGGTAGAAATACCTTCCATGTTGCTGCAGCCATATGTTGAGAATGCCATTAATCATGGCCTGGCATCGGGAGGTAGAGCGAAGGAGGGAATACTGAATATTACTTTTGAAAGAGTAGGCGATGCGGTAAAATGTAATATAGAGGATAATGGCATTGGTCGCGAACGAGCGGCAAAAATAAAAGCGGCGAAAAACCCTATGCAAAAATCCAGGGGCACCGAACTTATTAATGAACGCCTCGACACGCTAAAAAAAGTAGATGATGTTGAAATAAAAATCAGCATTATAGATAAATTTGACACGAAGGGTAATAGTAGTGGTACCCGGATTGAAATTTATATTCCACTCGCCTGACCAAATGCTGATCACCATGATAAACACCATTATAATAGATGACGAATTAAAGAGCAGGCAAATACTGGCCGAAGCACTCAAAAGATTTTGTCCTGAAGTAACGCTATTAGGTGATGCGACGGATATTGACGATGCTTACACTAAAATTAAATTGCTGCAGCCACAGCTTATTTTTCTTGATATTTCACTGCAGGAAGAGAACGGCTTCCAACTGTTGGACAGGTTTGAAGAAATTTCGTTTGAAATAGTTTTTGTAACTGCCTATAGCAATTATGCTATTCGTGCCATAAAGGCTTGTGCCCTCGATTATCTTTTAAAACCGATAGATATCCAGGAGCTGAGGGCCACGGTTAATAAGGCGATACGGAAAATTGAAAGAGGGGACAGTATTTCTATAACTCAGCTCCGTCATAATCTGAAACATAAGAACTCGGTTCATAATAAAATAGCGATTCCTGTTCGGGATGGCCTGGAATTTATCACGATCAATGACATTGTACGTCTCGAAGCTACGAGCAACTACACTTACTTATTTTTAAGTGGGGGACAGAAGCTTTTAAGCACCCGGCATCTGAAAGAATACGAAGACATACTTTCCGCTGAAATGTTTTTCCGTAGCCATCATGCACATCTTATTAACCTCAATCATATCCGGAAGTACCATAAAGAAGATGGTGGTTATATCACCATGGCGGACGGCTCCTCTGCAAGTATTGCAAAGCGGAAAAAGAAAGATTTTCTGACCCTATTTCTCCCCGATAACCGGCATTGATTCATCCAAGATAGTTTGCTGTTTGTTCCGTGTACATCGTTTGATTCACCGCCGGATAAATAATTCTTACCACTTATCCTCCCTTTTTGTCCGGCAGGTAGCTGGTGCTTTGTGCCTTACCCTTTGCAAGCGACCTTCATGCTACACTAAAAAACATCAAAATGAAAAAACTATTTTCTCTTCTTTCGCTGATTGCGATACAACTACCGGCTATAGCACAACCTACTACAGTAGGTGTTAATGCCGGCTCGGGTGGTGGCGTTACCTGCAGCTATTTCGGCGTGGAGGCAGGGCGTATAAATGGAGCTGCTAATAATACTTTTATCGGCAATCGTTCAGGCTTAAATAATACAACAGGAAGCAATAATACATTTCTTGGAGAGTCTTCAGGGGTACTCAATATAGCAAGTTCAAATACTCTAATTGGGCATGCTTCCGGTGGTAATAATACTAGTGGGACAAATAACTCTTTTTTAGGGATGTACAGTGGTTTGAATAATACAACAGGAAATAATAATACGTATGTCGGTACATTTGCAGGAGGAGGGAATACTACTACTGGTAGTGGTAATGTTGCTTTTGGCACGAGTACTAATTGCTGGAATAATAGTAGTGGAGCTACTGTTATTGGTTCCAGTGCTCGTGTAAACGCTAACTTAACACTTGCCGTTGGGTTTTCAGCAGCGGCAAGTCAGCTAAATGCTGTAGCATTAGGTGCTAATGCTCAAGCGTCTGCACCTAATGCCATAGCCATCGGCGCTAACGTAGTGGCCAGCCAGGCTAATAGTGTTATTATAGGAAATGGTGCCAATGTTGGCATCGGAACCAGTAGTCCATGGGCAAAGTTACAGGTACAAACTACAGGTCAATACGCAGCTCTTTATACAAATTATACCGATCAGACTCCTTATTCTTATGGTAATATTTTTGAAGTTGCTCATGATCTTGTAAACGGAATTGCCGTTAGGAGGTCGAGTGGAAATGTATTCTCTGTAATGGGAAATGGTGATGTATGGTCTGCGACCGGTTTTTATGTATCATCTGACTATAGACTTAAAAAGGATCTCAAAGAGATCAATGAGCCTTTAAAGAAACTGGCGCAACTGAAAGGTTATGAATATTACTGGAACGATATCGCCAGGAGTAAATTAGGATTTGTGGATACCAAACAGATCGGACTTATTGCGCAAGAGGTAGAAAAGGTGATGCCACAAGCGGTAACTGAATTTAATAAAGAAGGATATAAGGCAGTTGATTATGCAAGGTTAATCCCGTTATTGGTAGAGGGGGTCAATCAGCAGCAGCGGCAGATAGCAGAGAAGGATAGCAAACTGGAGGAAATGGAGCAACGTCTTGCAACAATGCAATCTGCGCTGGATGATATGAAGCAGTCTATTGCGGAATGCTGCGCACAAACAGTGACAACGAAGAGTATTGATGTGGCCGATCAAGCGGTGCTGGAGCAGAATACGCCAAACCCTTTCAACAGCAGTACCCGGATCAAATACCGGCTGCCTGCAAAAGTTATGGATGCCCGCATGCTGATATTTGATGCAAACGGCAAGCAGATTAAATCTATCCCGCTTCAGGGCGGGCAGGGCTGTGTCACCATCAGCGGTAGTGAACTTATGCCTGGCATGTATCTGTATAGCCTGATCGCCAACGGGAAGGGAATAGATACGAAGAGAATGATCCTCACGGATTAATAGGACAAACCTACTACAGCACGCTTTTGAGTCGACTTAATCATTTCCCCATATAATAAATGCAATCGATTTCAATTTGATGCAGGAACGATAAAACAACAAACTCCGCTTTTAAAGCGGAGTTTGTTGTTTGTAGAACCACATGGATTCGAACCATGACTAGCAGAGTCAGAGTCTGATGTGCTACCGTTACACTATGGTTCTGTAACTGGGATCAGTCCGGTTGAAACCGGGGTGCAAATATAGTTGCATTTTCACAATAATGGAGAACTTTTTTGATTTGCGGGCTGCATCGTATTGCGCTCTTCTTTGGCGAGGGGCTTATGCACTTCCTCGGGTATCAGCAGGGTAAGTGTAGTGCCGGTACCGGCCGATTGTATGTCGAGCTTGGCTTTGATAAGGTGGGCGCGCTGGTACATACTTTGCAGGCCCAGGCCATCGGATAAAGAACCCGGTGTATGCGTAAAACCTTTGCCATTGTCGGTAATCACCATCTTAAACATTTTTTCGTCGCAGGTAATGCGGATGTTGAGGTGGGTGGCTTCGGCATGTTTGATCGTATTCTGTAATGCTTCCTGGGCAATGCGGATCACCATCAGTTCTTTCTCGCCCGAAAGCTGGTCCTGGTAACCGGTATTTTCGAGGGAGCAGGTAATGCCTTTGGAAGCATTCACCCATTTGATCTCCCGGTTCATAAATTCGAGCAGCCCTTTATTTTTAAGGTAGTCGGTATTGAGAGAGTGGCTGATGTTGCGGGTATCCACGATCAGGTTGTCGAGCATGCTTCCTGCCTGTTCGAGCAGCGGCAGTTGTTCCGGGACGGCCTGTTTCCCGATCATGCGCAAGGTCATGCGGGTAAGGCTCAGCATCTGGCTGATGTTATCGTGTATCTCTACGGAGATAAGGCTCATGGTACGGTCGCGTTCCTTCACCTGTATCTGCAGCAGTTCGTTAGCCTGCCGGTTCTGCTTGTTCTTCTGTACAATCAATGTAATGATCAGGAAGAAAGCAAAAACCACCATCATCAGGGTAATGGTGACGAAAAAGGGTACCAGGCTATCATCATTCATCGATGCTTTTCATTTTTGGATAAAGAAAAAATACTATACCATAAGCAAAATAGGTCAGAATATTTACAAGCGACAAGCTGATATTGAGTATCCGCGTTTTGTCCTTAACCCCGGTCCTAAAATAATCGTACAACCCCCAACTGGATAAGGTAGTACACCAATAAAACAGGAAAATGCAGGGAATCCAAAAATGTACCCGCTCGCGCAGCCTTAACGTAGTATTGATCAGTAGCAGGCGGTAAAAAGAATACAACGACATACAAACAATCCCGATGCATTCGAGGAATATGTATAATGTATTTAAGGTGTTGAGCGGCTGATACCAGATAGAGTTGGCCACACCAATAGCTACCCCTACAACAGCCGTAAAATAGCCGATATGGTGCTTGCGGAAAGTATCGATGCTGTAATTGAAATACAGGCTGACCATAATAAATTCCAGAAAACCGTAAATGGCATATACTGGCATATTAGTATGGTACTTAACCGAGGTATATTTTGCTGTGAGCTCCGAAATAAAAGCAACCCATATCAGGATACAGATAAAACCGGAGGCTCTGTCCGTTTTCCTGAACCGGAAAAGCAGGAAAACGGACAGGCAAGCCAACAAGCTGAAATATATAAATGTAAGAACTAGGGTTAAATAGTTTCCAGTATTCATTTCTGTGCTTAATGAAGCGTCATATCTGAAGCGGTACCAATGACCGGACAATTAGTGGGGCAAGGCTCGGCCCTGTCGGGGACTCTATTGCCGGGAGCAAAAATATAGTTCTTATCCGCATCGAAACCGGCCATAATAATGGTCAGTTTTCCTGCGCGATAGCCGCAGTTTACCCCTGCATTACCCGAATTGATATAATTAAGGGTATGAGCCAGCATAATTTTTACTTTTTTAATGGAGTTGTCGGCAAGGTATTCCCTGATCGCATCCGCGTCCATAATAAAAGATTGTATGTTGGTATTGGTATCTACATCGGCATTGATACTGCTTAGGTAGCTTTCCAGCATTTTGTTGGCCGTATCTATGGTGATGAAGTAGGGGTTGGGTGTACCGCCGCCGCCTATCGAAGGTGCTGATGATGACGAGGAAGACGATGAGGTCGTAAAGGATTGCGCACTTGCGCTATAGGTACAGAAAACGGAACATAAGAGCAATAGGCTCAGGAAGTGTAAATTTTTCATCTACTTGTTTTGTAAAGGTTAAAAAGATTTAATTTGATTTAATGCCGCATCGGCAGGGTCATCGTTTCCATGGTTACCAATCCAGATTTGATGGCAAAGATGGCTAGACCTACCCTGCTGTTGATACCCAGTTTGCGGAACAGGCTGTCGCGGTAACCTTCCACACTTTTTTGTGTGGTTTTCATCAGGGAGGCTATCTGGAAATAGGTCAGATCGCTGATGCAATGTTTCATGAATTGCAGCTCCCTTTCGGTTATGCGGGGTTCTTTCTTTTTGTCTTTCACCACTACCGCCATCTTTTCCACAAAGAAGTCACTGTAATACATACCATGTTGGCAAATGGCTACCAAGGCTCTTTTGATCTCTTCCGGGTCGCAATCTTTGGAGAGATAGCCATTGGCACCATATCGTATCATTTTGCACACATACAACTCGTCCATAAAGGTGGTCAGCACCAGTATCCGGATATGTTCCCAGCGTTCTTTAAGCCGTAATACTGTTTCAAAACCGTTCATTACTGGCATATTGATGTCGACGATAACAACATCTGGTTTTCGGTCGCTCGCTTCCAGTGCGTCGATCAGGTCTTTTCCGTTGGCCGCTTGCGTAATGACTTCTATGCCGCCGAGCCCTGTTAAAAAGGCGGCGACTGTTTTGCGTACGGTAGTATGATCGTCGGCAAATGCTACGAGGATTTTCTTGTCTTCTGAACTGTCTTTCTGTACCATTCTGTAGGTTACTTTAACTTGGTTAGGGATGTAAAAATAGAGCCTTTCGGGCGAACTTTTTACAGGCAAAAACCTGGAAATATTTGAGATTATCGCCGGTATGAAATCAAACGGGCGCTGTCTATTTTTACATTCCCTAAGCAATAATTTAACATTACTAGCATTTGGGTCAGCAAATGTACAGGACCCGAATCGAATTTTGTGCAATAACAATTAGCGTAATACAAATAATAATCATGACAAATTAAGAATAACGGAAAGGTATAAGACCTAAAGAAAAGCAAAAGAAAAGTTAGCAGTAGTACGAAAATACAATCCTATGTATCACCTGAACGTACCAGCTATAGCCTATTTTGCAGCGATTCGCCGACCTGGGGCGAGCCGCTATCCGTTTTGCCCGGCTTCCGTGCGGGTCCTTGTCCTGTATATTGCCGCTTCCTCTTCCCTCCCTTTATCGAATCATAATTATGGCTCCCCCTCCGCACATCAATTGCGGAAAAGCTTACACCCGCCGTAGCTTAAGGTGCAGCTTCTTTCAATGAAATCAAAATACCAAACCAAAACAAAAAATATGAAACACCTGACAAAAATGAGGTACCTGCTTGCCTTTTGCTTGGTCGTTACGGGATTCTTACTTCCCGCGATCACCAGAGGGCAAACGCCTATCACGATTACAGGGCCCAACCCCGGTTGTATCGGTTCTGTATCCTCCTACACCTTCACGCCACCTGTGCCCGACCTTTCCTATACCTGGTCGGTTACTGCCGGCGGCAGCATCCTGACTTCCGGAGTGAGCAGCGCACAGATCCAATGGATCGCTGCAGGCTCCGCAACCATTACCGTTACCGGTAAAGACAGCCTGGGTGCTGTAATTGCGCTCGGCAACCTGCCTGTCACTGTCAACAACCTACCTAATCCTGTTATTACTGCCTCTACTATTGTGAACTGCCTGCCTCTGGACGATCCTGGTAAGGAGAACCAGAAACAGATCAAAGACACAACTGATTGCCTTAAAGTATGCGAACTAAGCCAGGTGACCTATTCCGTTGTCAATAATCCCGGAAGCACTTATACCTGGGTGATCAACGGCGATGTTTCTTCTTCGCCCAGTGGGAATACCTGCGTGGTGAACTGGGGCATTGCCGGCGCTGGTAGCGTTACGGTTACCGAGACCCGGAACGGCTGCAGCGGCACAACGACCATTTGCATTAAGATCATAGAAGGCCCTAAGGCTAAATTTTACACAAATCCCAATACCCCAAGTCCAACAAATATTACTGTTTGCAAAAACTCTACTGTATTTTTCTTCGACATCAGCACTACCCCTTCTGGTTCCCCGCTCGTATCCTGGGCCTGGGATTTTGGCGATGGCAGCTATAGCTCTGCAGGCCCCGGCCCTTTCAGCAGCTCGGTAAGCCATCAATACACGGTACCCGGTAGCTACAAAGCCACCCTTACCGTAACCAACTCCTGCGGATGCAGCTCCACTTACACCATCAAGGTGAATGTGAAAGCCGATCCCGGCGTGAAGATCGACTGCCCGAGGGTGGTGTGTGAAAGGGAGAGAGCCACTTACTTTGTGGACCAGCCTTGTTCGGCCAGCGCATGGAGCGTTACCGGCGGTACCATTACTGCCCAAACTGCCAGCCAGTTGGATGTGGTATGGGATGCTGTAGGTGCCGATGGCTTCGGTTATGTGATGTACCAGGGCTGCGGTCCTTGTCCGGGCATTACCGTAGTGAAAGTGCCTGTGGTAAAAGCTACCGGTACCATTTCCGGACCTACCACTGTATGTCCTAACAAGCAATACCTGTATTCCATGCCGCAATGGCCTACTACCGATTTCGAGTGGACTATCACCGGCAACGGTGTGCTGAACCCTACCGATCAGCCCAACGAAATGGCGGTTACGGCAGGCGCCAGCGGCAGCTATACCATTACCGTGAAATACTGTAATACCTTATTGCGCTGTACCGGCTCCGCCACACTTACGGCAACCATCCTGCCTCCTGCTTCCATCAACGGGCCCAGGATGGTGTGTAAGAACGCCACTAAGTTGTACACCCTCGGTGGTGCGGCTACGGCCAGCTGGACTTTAACACCCCCTACCGGATCGCCAACCGGTTATTCCGGTTCTTCTATCAATCCTACCTTTACCCAGGTGGGTACCTATACGTTAAGTATTACCGGCGCCTTCTGTCCTCCCGATCCCATTAAGATCAAAGTGGTAGATATACCTGCTCCTCCTAATTTTATCCTCGGACCAGACTCTGCCTGCACCGGGGTTCCGGTACAGTACACTGCCGGCAATCCTGTACCCGGAACTTTGTTCCAATGGTCGGCCTCTTCGCCCGGAACCGTGAACAGCAGTTCGGGCAACAGTACCTATGCCAAGTTCGGCGGTACAGCTCCTTATACGATCTCCGTGGTAAGGATCACTACCGATGAGGCGCATTGCGTATCCAACCCCATTTCCAAAGTGGTGTACGATCCTGTACCACCATTGGTGCTGAGCGGCAAGGATACCGTGTGCGGCAGCACAGACTGGAACTATTCTCTCAACTACACCGGTGGTGATCTTTACGAATGGAAGATCATCAACGAAAGTATGGGTAGTGTTACCGCAGGCGATGGTTCGCCCAATGTACATATACTGTGGAACAACCCTCCCGGAACCGGTACCATGGTTAAGCTGATTGTGAAAATGCGCAAGTGCCTTAACTATTACAGCGATACCCTGAATGTATATGTGCTGAATGCACCGGTACTGACAGCAACAGCCAGCCCTACAACGGTATGTGCCGAGCAGCCTGTTTCCTTCTCGGTAACCGGTTCTCCGGCGCTTACTTCTTATACTTCTATATCCTGGAATTTTGGCGATGGTTCTCCTGTCGGTACTGTGCCTTCGTTGTCCCATCCCTACAGTTCAACAGGAGGCGTAGCGACTTACAATCCTACCGTAACTGTTGTTGGACCTAACGGTTGTATCAATACCAGCATCGTAAGCACGCCTGCCATTACCGTACTGCCTACACCCGTGGCTTATGTATCGCCGGCAGGTCCGCTGGTACATTGCGGTGCCTTTGCCGATAGCCTGAATGCTACGGTAACTACCGGTTTTGGCAGCACCACCAACTTCCAGTGGTTTGGACCTACCACTACGCCACCGCCGCCTAACTGCAGTACCTGCAGTACCTGGAATGGTGTGAATACTTATGGCAACTATTTCGTGATCGTTAAGAACAGCAACGGTTGCAGCGATACTTCCAATATTGTGAACATCAGCCAGAACTGTGTGCCGGCCTGTACCGGCTCGCAACCGCTGTTGATCTCCAGTACCGGTTATCTGACCGATTGCGGAAAAGTGAGGGTAGAAGTCAACTACAACCCCAATGGTACTACCATCCTGAGCCAAAGCTGGAGCTATCCGCCGACAGGCACTTTCCTGGGTCAAAACCTGGGTACCGCTGCCTGGATCGATGTATCCTTCCCGCTGGCCGGAAGCTACCTGTTCTATTACACGGTAGTATTCAACAATGGTATCAATACCTGTACCAAATCGTTCCCGGTTACCGTGATCGTGCCGTATATGGGAGATCTGTATTATAGCGTTACCTGTGGCACCGGGGCTAATTATAATGTGACCCTGCTGGATCACTCTAATATTTACCCCATGCCGCAGACGATTAACCACTACTATTCTTACAAGCTCTCCACGGCGTCTACCTACACCAGTATCAGCGTGCCTACTACAGCCTTGTCGGCCTCTGTATCGCTGCCCCCGGGTACTTACGATATCAGGGAGATCATTAACAACGGTACCTCGGCCCCGGCTTGTACCACAGTACGCACTATTGTGATACCGCCCAAACCGGTTGCCGACTTTAATATCACGGCATCGTTCCTGCCCGCCTGTCAGTGGGATGTGAATATTCATTTCCAGAATACCACAACACCCACTACCGGTCTTTCTTATTCCTGGAGCTTCGGCGACGGCGCTACCAATTACCAGAAAGACGTAGACAGGGTGTATAACCTGCCCGGAATCAAGACCGTTACGCTTACCGTAACGAATGAGTACGGATGTGTGAGCACCAAGTCGAAACAAGTGACTATCGTATCCAATAACCTTTGGGACAGGACCAATCCATCCAGCCTGACCTCATCGCCAACCGCGCCATGCCAGGGCACACCGGTTACCCTTACCTATGCGCCATTGGGTGCCTTCTCTATGCCTACGGCATTCACCTGGTATAACGAAGGTACTGTGATGCCACCGGTTACCACTGTGCCTACCTATACCGTACTGCAGCCTGGCGGCTACTGGACACAAGGTAGCAACGGCTCCGGCTGTAAAGTGCCTTCCGAGTTCAGGGTAGTAGACATGGTACAGGTACCACCTGCCATTATCAACGGGTTGGGCAAACAGTGCCACAACGAACCCTTCACCCTTAACGGCTATGCCGGTAGTGATCCTAACATTACCTACGAATGGCATGTGAATGGTGGCGGCGTGATCGGCACCAGCTCGACCCTGACACAGACCCTGCCTGCAGGCACCTACAACTATACCCTTGTGGTAAAAGTGCCTAATGGCGCAGGTTTCTGCAGCAACACCAGCTCTGTATTTACCGTGACGGTAAATGGCCTGCCTCCTTCGCCATTTATCAGTTCCTCTATCGTGAACTGTGCGCCATATAAGATACAACTGAATGCCAGTAGTGGTATTCCGGGTACCTTTAACTGGAGCAATGGCGCCTCGGGCAGCCCGGCTTTCGGTAGTGCGGGCGGATACTATCTCTGCACCTTTACCGATACCAACGGATGTATGAGCCAGAGCAGCCTTTATGCAGAAAAAGATCCTTCGGAATATCTGTGGATATTCCCGACCGGATGTTTCTGTAAACGTCTGCTGACTCCTGGTGGCCAGGGCGAACCGCCATACCCTGTTGCCAATTGCCGCAACAACCCGCGTCACATTACAGGACCTATCGTACCGTTCGCGGGCTGGGCTTACCTCTACAATGGTGCACCCGATGTATCGGGCGGCGGTCTGGTTCCCGATTACTTCAACTTCATGACCTTGGGTACCGGAACCTATAACCTCACGCTGAAAAACAGCGCCTGCCAGGTAACAAGCGGTGATATGTATTTTGGCGGTGATTACTGCAACAAGATCGGTCAACGGCCGGGCGAAGGCTCAACCGGAGTCAACGAGCTGAATGCCGAAGACGGTATCGGTCTTATACTGATACCCAACCCTGCCCGTTCACAGACGGTAGTAGATTACCAATTCTCTGCCAAAGGAGAAGAACGCTACGTAGAAGTGCACGACATGGTAGGAAGATTGATCCTGCAGCAAAAAGCACCGAACAGGGAAGGTACCACCACCCTGCAACTGGACGATTATGCCGCAGGTATGTACCAGGTTACTTTACGCGAAGATGGAAGAGTAATCCAGCAGCGTAAGCTTTCTGTGACCAAATAGTAACTTTGTTAATAGAGAACAACCATAGGGGACTTTGTCCCCTATGGTTTATTCTTTTTAAGCCAACCGATAAATTATGAAAAAAACAGTATTTTCTGTCCTCACACTCTTTACTATAATCTTGTGGTCCTCGGCAATACAAGCGCAGCAATGGCAATGGGGAAAACGCGCCCAGAACCAGACCCGTGAAATTGCTATCGACAATAAAGGCAATACCTATGTGCTATGGGCCATAGGCAGCCAGGCCAATGTAGACGGCCATCCCGTAGCCAGTAATGGTTCTACGGATATCGGCATCACCAGTTTTCGTTGCGATGGTACTTACCGTTGGACAAAAACAATAGGCACCACCTCTCCCGACGCTGGTTTCGGCCTGGCAACAGACTCCCTGGGCGGGGTTTATATACTGGGCCATATAGGTAGTGCTAATGTCAGCAACATCTATATCGATAATGATGATACCCTGGCCCCAACCATGAAGAAACTTATGCTCATCAAATACGATACCGCAGGCAATTTCCTGTGGCAGCGTATGCCCGAGCCCGAAAATATCACTACCGTTACGCCAACAACAGGCTTCAATCTTACCGTAGAGCTCAATGGTAATGTACACATCATGTGCATGCTTGCACCGGGAAGCTACGCTGGCGGGAGCTTTACCGCTACTTATCCTGACGATAAAAACATCTATGCCCTGAAATATGATAAGAATGGCAACTTTACCGGCGGGCTTCACTTCGATGTTACCCGTCCCGGCACTGCGGGTATCAGCCCTTATGGCTTTAATATGATGTACGATCCCGTAAGTACCCATTATTACTGGAGCGGCATCCGCTACGATCCCTATACGATCTCGTTCGGTACCACTAACATTACCGGCGCCAACTTCCTGGCTTGTTTCAGCAATACGGGATCGGTGCTCTGGGTGCAAAAAAGCAATAACAATGCCATCGCAACAGGGCTTGCAGGAAAGCCTGCAACCGATAATGCAGGTAATGTATATGTCGCCGGCTATTCGTACAACGACTTCAACGGCGGTGCGGGCGATGGTTTCGGTGCTTATAACTTCAACAACACACTAGGCGTATGGAGCTTTCCTATCCTGGTTAAATTCAGTTCGACGGGTACAGTCCTTTATGCGGTCAATGCTTCGGGTAATACCGATAATGCCGCAAGGGCAGTGGCTTATGTCAATGGCGTAGTAGGCATCGCCGGTGAATATGCCGGCGGGAACTTTGAATGGGGCGGCATAAGCCGCGGCCCCAACAACCAATACTACAACGATTTCCTGGCACGTTTCGATGCCACTACCGGCAACGTTATTGGCATCGATACCTTATCCAGCGCGCCTGGCGTGGATGAATACGTAACCACACTGAGCGCCGACCGCAGGGGCAATTTTTATTTAGGAGGCGAATTCACCAGCAATATTATCATAGCGGGTACCAGCCTTTCCAAGCAGGATGGCAATACCGATGGTTATATCGCTAAATTCGGATCGGCCAACTGCAATTGTACCGCACCCGTATCGGCATTCAGCCGTACCGGTTCCGGCCTGGTTTATAATTTTGCCTATACCGGCACCACAGGCATTGATAGCGTGGTGTGGTCCTTTGGCGATGGTCATGCCGCTACGGGCACCACCGTAGCGCATACCTATACGGCAAGCGGTACCTATATGGTATGCGCTACCGCTTACAACGGCTGCGGCACTCACCAGTCCTGTGCCAGCCTGGTCGCAACGGGTGTAGGTATCGATCAGCGGGAGTCCTTCCGGGGGCTTAAAGTTTATCCCAACCCTGCGCGCAATATCCTGTTTGTTACAGGCCTGCCCTCGGCGACAGATTACCAGCTTTTCAACAGCCTTGGAGTCATAGTGCAACGCGGGATACTACCGGTACAGCAGGCCAGTATCGATATGAAAGGTATGGTGAATGGCTGGTACACCTTACGGTTACAGGACAGCAAAGGAAACAACACGCAGGTTAAAGTGATCCTGCAATAAAAATAACGGCGCCGTAGTACCCTGGTAAAGGGAAACGCATAGCCGGGGAATAATATAATTGCTTATTGTACAACCGATCCATAAACCAGTGATAACGGCCCCCGGCATTAGGGGCCGTTATCATTAAGGGCTGGGAACCATGCTGCCCGGACTACACCTTTTGCCGTATCTTTGCGGCATGATCAAACAGTTAGCGCAGCATCCCGAAGTATTAAAAGAGGCCGACCGCCTGCAGCATTTTTTTGAAACCAATCCTATACTGATCCGGGAATGGCAGGAAGGCTGTATGCTGGTAAAAGATATTCCTTACTTCATCTCCCTGGAACTGCATGCCGCGCGCACCTTTAATCCTTCGCATTATTTTAATCCGCCACTGCGCCGCTTGCAGCAACTGGAAAAGGCAGTCCTTAACCAAACCGGAGCCCCGGTCGCTGCGGCGGAATAACTTTAACCAATAGCATTATTGAACCCCGGTGCGAATACGGTCAATAGTGTACCTTTACCATTCAATCTATGGGTATGACCACAAAAGAACAACTGAACGGCTTACTGAACCAGCGCATCGTTATCATCGACGGTGCTATGGGTACAATGATCCAGCGCTATAAATTACAGGAAGAAGACTATCGCGGGGAGCGGTTCAAAGACTGGCATTGCGACCTGAAAGGAAACAATGACTTGTTGTCTATAACCCAACCCGGTATTATCAAAGCCATTCACAGGGAATACCTGGATGCAGGCGCCGATATTATCGAAACCAATACCTTCAGCGCCCAGGTGATCTCTATGGCAGATTACGATATGCAGGATATCTCCTACGAAATGAATGTGGCTTCGGCACAAGTAGCCAAACAGGCCGTGGCCGAATACCTGGCAGCGAACCCCGATGCCGCTCCCAAGTTCGTGGCGGGCGCCATAGGACCTATGAATAAAACGCTTTCCCTTTCTCCCGATGTCAATAACCCCGGTTACCGTGCGGTAACTTTCGACGAAGTATCCAACGCTTATTACGACCAGATCAAAGGACTGGTCGAAGGCGGGGCCGACATCCTGCTGGTGGAAACTATATTCGATACGTTAAATGCAAAAGCCGCTTTGTTTGCCATTCAACGTTTCTTTGATGATAACGGAACCACGCTGCCGGTGATGATCTCCGGCACAATAACCGATGCCTCGGGACGTACGCTCAGCGGTCAGACACTGGAGGCTTTTTATGTTTCCGTGGCGCATGCCGAACCGGTAAGTATCGGTTTGAACTGCGCCTTGGGCGGTGCGCAAATGCGTCCGCATGTGGAAGAACTGTCGCAGATTGCGGCTTGCTATGTAAGTTGCTATCCCAATGCCGGCCTGCCCAATGCTATGGGGGAATATGACGAAACACCGGAGGACACGGCGGCGATTATTGCCGGCTTTGCCCGTAACGGCTGGATCAATATAGTGGGTGGCTGCTGCGGCACTACGCCCGATCATATCAGGGCCATTGCCCAGGCGGTACAAGAAATAGCGCCCCGTAAGCTGCCGGTGCTGGAAACCGCGTTGTAATATAAAAACTATAAAGGACTTTAACAGCGAAGGGGTTGCCTGTGGCAACCCCTTCGCTGTATTCGTAATCAAGTCAGTTTTACAGGTTAGGCCTGTTTTTTCTGTTCTTATTATTATTACGGTTGTTATTATTATTGCCGGAATTATTGGGGTTCCGGTTATTATTGTTCCGGCTATTGCCGTTGTTGTTCCGGTTGTTGCTATTGTTCTGGTTCCTGTTATTACCCCCGGCATTTTTCTTATGGCTGTTACCACCATTGTTATTATGCCTGTTGTTATTATTGTTATTGTCAAACCTTATTTTAACCCCACCCGGCGTATAGTTCAGCTCGCCTTTGGTAATTTCCGAAAGCTCTTCCTTGATCATATCGTCATGAACCGGTTCTTTGTGCCAGTTGGCGTAAGCCAGCTTCATATAGTAGGCGATGGACTGTGTGAAGCCACGGCGTTTTTCTTCGTCTGTTTCGTTCAATGCTTTGTCGATAACGGCGGCGAGGTTTTTACCCAGGTGCCTTTGCTTCTTGCGTTGTACCCTGGGATAAGGGAGTGGGGTAGGTTTGCGGAACAATTTTTCCTTGGTAGGGGTAGGATAAGGCGACTCTACGTCAAGGTCGAAGTCGGCGATAAGGTATAAATGGTCCCAGAGCTTATGCCTGAAATCTTCTACATTCTTAAGATGCGGGTTCAGGATACCCATCAGCTCGATGATCGCCTTGGCATTCTTCTGGCGTTTTACAGGATCTTCGATCGTCCTCATGTATTCTACCATCTGCTGTATATTACGGCCGTATTCCGGCATAATCAGCTTGTCACGCGTCGTATTGTAATTCATTTAGAAAGAAAAAAGTAAAATAATTCCTGCTGTTATAGTACGGGGCAGGCGTTTATTAAGTGAAGTAACAGAGCGGATACAGGATCCAGGCACATTATACGTACCCTGCAAATATAGGGAAAAACAACTAATACAAAACACAGCATATACATGCAGGATACAAAATTTTTTGACCCTGCTTGCCGGTTGATTAATGTTAAGTTTTCCTGCCGGGAAAAGACAACGCATTTTGTCAAATACCGTAATTACTTAACTTGTGGGATAATCATAAAGACTATGCCATATCCTTACCAGATAACATCGCGAGCGCAGTATGATGCGGAATACCAAAAAAGCATTACCGACCCGGAAGGTTTCTGGGCGGGCATTGCAGATCATTTCCAATGGCGCAGGCACTGGGATAAGGTTCTGGACTGGAATTTCGAAGAGCCGCGTATCGAATGGTTTGCCGGCGCAAAGCTGAACATTACGGAGAATTGCCTGGACCGCCACCTGGATGCCCGCGGCGATGATCCGGCTATCATCTGGGAGCCTAACGATCCGGAAGAAAGCCATCGTGTTTTAACCTACCGGGAATTGCATCTTAAGGTCATGCAGTTTGCTCATGTGCTTAAAGATAACGGGGTAAAAAAGGGCGACCGGGTCTGCATTTATATGGGCATGGTGCCCGAGCTGGCCATTGCCACCCTTGCCTGTGCCCGTATAGGCGCGATACATTCCGTGATCTTTGGCGGTTTTAGCGCCCAAAGTATTGCCGACCGGCTCCAGGATGCGCAGGCTGCATTCATTGTTACCAGCGATGGCGGCTTCAGGGGCAATAAAGATATTCCTTTAAAAAGCGTGATTGACGAGGCGCTGAAACAATGCGATTTTGTGCAAAAGGTAGTCGTACTGGCCCGCACCCATACGCCCGTTCATATGACAGCAGGCAGGGATGTATGGTGGGCCGAAGAAATAAAGAAGGTGGAAGATAAAGGCAACCCCGACTTCCCGGCCGAAGAGATGGATGCCGAAGATCCTTTGTTTATCCTGTATACTTCCGGCTCTACGGGCAAGCCCAAGGGCGTAGTGCATACCTGCGGCGGCTATATGGTGTACACTACCTACTCTTTTGTCAATGCATTCCAGTACCGGCCCGGCGATGTTTACTTCTGTACGGCAGATATCGGCTGGATCACCGGGCATAGCTATATCGTGTACGGGCCGCTATCGGCGGGCGCCACTACGCTTATTTTTGAAGGCATACCTACCTGGCCCGATGCCGGCCGTTTCTGGGACATCGTGGATAAGCACAAGGTCAATATTCTCTATACCGCGCCTACTGCTATCCGGAGCCTTATGGGCTTTGGACTGGAGCCGGTAACCCGACATGACCTCGGCTCACTGAAAGTACTGGGATCGGTGGGCGAACCCATCAACGAAGAAGCCTGGTACTGGTTTCACGACAATATAGGCAAAGGAAAATGCCCCGTAATTGATACCTGGTGGCAAACCGAAACAGGAGGTATCCTGATCTCCAACCTGGCGGGGGTAACCCCTGCAAAGCCCTCTTTTGCCACCTTGCCCCTGCCGGGCATACAGCCCCTGCTGGTGGATGAAAAAGGGAATGAGGCCTTGCCCCAGGTGCAGGACGATGGGAGGACCATTGTTACAGGCAATCTTTGTATCCGCTTTCCCTGGCCGGGTATGTTGCGCACGACTTATGGCGATCACGAACGGTTTCGCCAGAATTATTTCGGAACCTATCCGGGGCTGTATTTCAGCGGCGATGGCTGTTACCGGGACGATGAGGGCAATTACCGTATCACGGGCAGGGTGGACGATGTGCTGAATGTAAGCGGGCACCGTATCGGTACCGCCGAAGTAGAGAATGCGATCAACAGCCATGAAGCCGTGGTGGAAAGTGCCGTAGTAGGCTATCCGCATGCTATAAAAGGACAGGGCGTATATGCCTTTGTGATCCTGGAACCCGGTCATACCGGGGATGATAACCTGCGCAAAGGCATCCTGCATTCGGTTACCGACTGTATCGGGGCTATAGCCAAGCCGGATAAGATACAGTTTGTAAAAGGGCTGCCCAAAACAAGAAGCGGCAAGATCATGCGCCGCATCCTGCGGAAGATAGCAGAAGGAGAGCTGGAGCAACTGGGCGATACCAGCACTTTACTGGACCCCGGAGTGGTAGCCGAGATCAAAGACGGCAGATTGTAAAAAATACCGGAAAACGCCGGTGCAACATGTTGCAGCACTCGCTATTTTTCTACAAGCCTTGATCTTTTGGTTCTTTTCCATCAAAGCCTGTCCCGCATCAGCGGGAGGAAAAGAACATAGAAAATAATGTGCCATTGGCAGGTCTCCGAAGGAACCAAAGCCTATTGATCGCTAATGAATATTAAGCATACCCAGGATGTTTCATTTGTCCTGCCGTATAAGCTACATTCAGCAGGACAAATAGAGGTATTTATTACCTATCTACGGGTCATTTAACATTATAAAAAAATCTGTGTACCCCGATTAAACATAATGCCTCGTACCTTTGTCTAAGCAACGACTAATCGGCATTTCACATGAATAAATATTTGAACATTTTTCTGGCAGGAGCTTTGCTTTTGCCGGCTATAGCAAGGGCGCAAAACGAAGTAGATGCATTAAAATTCGGGCAGGTTTCTGCGGCAGCAACAGCCCGTTCCCTGAGTTTGGGCGGGGCAGGAGGCTCCTATGGCGCCGATTTTTCTTCCCTGAGCATCAACCCCGCCGGTATTGGCGTGTACCGTAGCTCCGAGATCATGGTTACACCTGTGCTGCGGCTCAACAATATGAAGGGGACTTACCTCAATACAAGCGCTACCGACAATAATGCCAAGTTTAACCTCAGCAACTTCGGGGTAGTGTTTACCAAAGCGGCCAAAGGCCAGGAATACCAAGGCAGCGATTGGAAGTCCTTTTCGCTGGGGATTGGTTTCAACAGGGTAGCCGATTTCAACTCCAAAGGTTTTTACCAGGGTGTCAATAACCAAAGTTCCATCAGTGAGGTTTTTGCAGCCGATGCCATCTACAACGGGGTAAAGGATAATATCGTGCCGCCTTACGGCTACCTGGGTTACAACGGCTATCTTACCGATGACAACGGCAACGCAATCCCCTACGAGAATATCATCAAAAAAGGCGGTTCGCTGAACCAATCCAAGTCATGGGAGTCCCGGGGCGGTATCAACGAATGGTCCCTAAGCTTTGGGGGCAATTATATGGAGAAGCTTTTGCTGGGCGCTTCGCTTAACCTTACTTCCTATAAGTACAACCGCACTACCAATTATTCCGAAAGCGATGCAACCGGCAATCCCAATAACAACTTTGCCAGTCTCAGCTATAACGAAGATATTTCTACTACCGGTATCGGCTTTAATGCCAAACTGGGTGCTATCTATGTTATCAATGATATTGTAAGGGTAGGCGCAGCCTTTCATACACCCACCTGGTCGGCCTTTTCCGATATCAGCGACTACAATATGACTACCAATACCGAAAATTACAAAGCGGGACTAGGTGGCCAGGACCAAAGCCCTATTAGCTTCACCCAACCGACCCAGGCCTACCAGTTCGATTATTCGCTGCGTACCCCCTGGAGGGCCGTATTGAGCGCTACGGCCTTTATGGGGAAATATGGTTTTGTAACGGCAGATTACGAATATGCCGCTTACAACGACATGAAGTATAATTTCCAGGGCAACGATTTCAATGCCTACGAAAGGACAGTGAACAATGCTATCAAGGATACCTACAAAGGCACACATAACCTGAGGCTGGGCGTGGAAGGCCGTTTGGAGAACTTTATGGGCCGTGTGGGCTTTGCTTATTATTCCAGTCCTTACCGCAACAGCAACTTCGACGGGCAACGTATGGACTTCTCGGCCGGTATCGGCGCCAGGTTCTCCGGTTTCTTTGTAGACCTGGCCTACGTGCACATTATGCAGAAAACATCGGAATACGGCTACCCCGTACTGGTAAAAGACGATCCTGCTCTGGGTATCCGTAAGATTCCCGTAGGTATCGCCAACCTGGATTATGGCAATAACCTGGTAGCCCTCACCTTCGGATTTAAGTTTTAGTAATAATATATTTTTTACAAAAACCTCGCAGCTAAGTTTGAGCCTGCGAGGTTTTTATTTTTTACCTTTGCGCCATGCAACTATTAGACGGTAAAAAAGTGTCGGAAACGATACTTGCCGAAATTGCCGGGGAAGTGTCGGCACGCAAACAAAGCGGGAAAAAAACACCTCATCTTGCCGCCATCCTTGTAGGAGGCGATCCGGCCAGCCAGACTTATGTGGCCTCCAAAGTAAAAACCTGTGAACAGATCGGCTTCGATTCTACCCTCATCCGTCTTGAAGCCGGCATCAGCGAGGAAGAATTGCTGGGTCACATCCGTAGCCTGAACGACAATGCGGAAGTAGACGGTATCCTGGTGCAATTACCTTTACCCGGGCATATTTCGGAAGATAAAGTAATCAATACCATAGATCCGGCCAAGGATGTGGACGGCTTTCACCCGATCAGTATCGGGCGTATGGTGCTGGGACAGCCTACTTTTATATCAGCTACCCCCAACGGCATTATGATGATGCTGGCGCATTACAACATCGACACCACGGGGAAGCATTGTGTGGTGATCGGGCGTAGCAATATTGTGGGCACACCCATGAGCATCCTGCTGAGCCGCAACAGCAACCCGGGCAATTGTACCGTTACCCTTTGTCATTCCAAAACAAAGAACCTGAAAGAACTCTGTCTTGAAGCAGATATTATAGTGGCAGCCATAGGCCGTCCCAATTATGTAACGGCCGATATGGTAAGAGAAGGCGCGATCGTGATCGACGTAGGTATTAACCGTATCGAAGATGCCACAAAGAAAAGCGGTTTCCGCCTGGTGGGCGATGTTGACTTTGATGCTGTGGCCGGAAAATGCAGCTTTATAACACCAGTACCCGGCGGCGTAGGTAAAATGACCATCTGCGCTCTGATAAAAAACACACTGCTGGCAGTGAAAGATAAATAGACGATGAGGACAACAGCAACAGCACCCGAGACGACATCTTATCCCGTAATGGAACACTTCTACACCCTGCAGGGCGAAGGGTTCTACTCGGGACAGGCCGCTTATTTTATAAGATTGGGCGGCTGCGATGTGGGTTGCGTATGGTGTGATGTGAAAGAAAGCTGGGATGCTTCGTTGCACCCGCCAATGAGCATAAGCACGATGGCCGAGCTGGCTACGGCGCACCCGGGCAAGATTGTAGTGATCACGGGAGGCGAGCCTTCGATGTACGACCTGGTACCCATTACCGATACGCTGAAAGCAGCAGGCTTACGGGCGCATATCGAAACATCGGCTTCGAGCCCCCTTACCGGCAACTGGGACTGGGTAACCTTATCGCCCAAGAAATTTAAAGCGCCCCTGCCGGAGAACATGCACCTGGCCGATGAATTGAAGGTGATCGTATTCAATAAGTCGGACTTTAAATGGGGTGAAGAATTTGCAGCACAGGTAAAGCCCGGTTGTAAGCTGTACCTGCAGCCGGAATGGGACAAGCGCGATGCCATGACGCCTCTGATCATCGAATACATACAGGAAAACCCGCAATGGCAATTGTCCTTGCAAACCCATAAATATCTTAACATACCTTAATCCACATCCTTAGCCGGAGGCAAGAGCGGAAGATTATCCGTTCCTGTGCTGCCACATCTTTATTCCTTCATGACTTTAATACAAGCCATTATTCTCGCCATTATCGAAGGTATTACCGAATTCCTTCCCATATCTTCTACCGGTCACATGATCATCGGGAGTTCGATAATGGGGATAGAAAAAGATGAATTTGTAAAGCTGTTTACCGTAGCTATCCAATTCGGCGCTATTCTTTCGGTGTTGGTCCTCTATTTCAAACGTTTCTTCCGTACTATAGGCTTTTACTTTAAACTGTTAGTGGCTTTTATCCCGGCGGCCGTATTCGGGGTTTTGTTCAGCGATAAGATAGATGAGCTGCTGGAGAAGCCCATGACCGTGGCTATTTCACTGGTATTGGGCGGTATTGTATTGCTCTTTGTCGACGACCTTTTCAAAAAATCCAAGCAGGACGATGCGGATAAGATCAGCTATCCTACGGCTTTTATTATCGGTTTGTTCCAGTGCATTGCCATGATACCCGGTGTATCGCGCTCTGCGGCCACTATTATCGGAGGTATGTCGCAAAAGCTTACTCGTAAGGCCGCAGCAGAATTTTCTTTCTTTCTGGCGGTGCCTACAATGTTTGCGGCCACAGCTAAAAAGATGTACGACTTCTACAAAACAGGAGGCGCTTCCTTTACCGGGGAACAGATCAAGTTACTGGCAGTAGGCAATGTGGTCGCTTTTATCGTGGCCCTCATCGCCATCAAGACCTTTATTACCTTCCTCAGTAAAAACGGGTTCAAGATATTCGGGATCTACCGTATTATCGTAGGGCTTATCATTATCGGGCTGCTGCTGAGCGGGCATCCGTTATCCATCCTGTAAGCGCGACTGGTTAATATTATTGTAAACGGGCGGGAGCATATTGTTCCCGCCCGTTTTATTGTACCATGAGGGCACTGGTGCCTATTACGGTTATTGTAAGCCGATGTGCTATTCTTCTTTTATGCGGTATGACCGCTGCCAAAAATGTAACCCACCCCGGCAGATACGGCCATAGCTATCGTTCCGCCCAGGACCACCCTGATCATCGCTTTGCCAACCGGGGCGCCGCCCATCCTGGCAGATATATTACCAAGCACTGCCAGGAACATAATGGATGCGGTATATTCCCATAGCAAGAGGGAGGGTGACGGTGCAAAAACAGCTACCAGCAGGGGCAGAATAGCGCCTGCAATAAATGAGGCGGCAGAAGCGAGGGCAGCTTGCAGCGGTTTGGCCTGGGTCATTTCATTAATTCCGAGCTCATCCTTGGCATGAGCTTCGAGCGCATCTTTTTCCATCAATTGCTTGGCCACCAGGAGTGCCGTATCGGGATGCACACCGCGTCTTTCGTATATCCCGGCCAACTCATGCAGCTCTGCATCGGGATCTCTTGCCAGCTCCTGCCGTTCCCTGGCCAGGTCGGCCTTTTCAGTATCCGACTGGGAGCTTACAGATACATATTCTCCGGCCGCCATAGACATAGCACCTGCTACCAGCCCGGCGAGCGAAGCCAGGACAATAGCATAGCGTGAAGTGCTGGCGGCGGCCACGCCTATGGTAAGGCTGGTGGTTGACAGGATACCATCGTTTGCACCCAATACTGCGGCGCGTAACCAACCTATTCTGGTAATGTAATGTTTTTCCAAAAGCATGAGAGAAGCATTAAGGTCAGGAATTTTCAGGGCTGCAATTTTAATGTGCTCCATACCATAACCGGTAATCTTTTATGATAAAGGAAGAGTATAGATGCAAAAAAGGAGCATTAAAAATGCTCCCTTCTTAAATTTTGGCGTTTGGTTGCTTATAATTTGTATCCAGGACAAATGTAGGACAGTATATCAATATAAACTACAGGTAAAAACCTGGGAAAAAATCAGGTTATTTATCGCCGAATAGATAGCTGCGCAGAGAGAAAGTTGCTGTGTAACAATGCTTATCAAAAAAAATAAAGCTACCTGGAAAGGTAGCTTATAAACCAAACACCAAAACTATGGCACCTATTTCTAAGACATTTCAGATGAAATTGTCCTCATTGTTTTCTACTGCAAAGCTAGTACAAGCTTGCTAATTCGTCAATAGACAGCGTGTGTACTTTAGCAACTTTACTTGTAGCTTACCTCACTCAAAAGTATACCGGACGAAAAACAGTCGCATTTGTTTTATTTATAATGTGACTGAAAGCGGATAAAGATAAAGAAAAGGTTTTTACCTGGTCAACTTTTTTTTACTCCTATGGAGAAAATTATGTTTTTATTACCTAATTCTGAGTATACAGGGGTATTTACTAACAATTGTTTGGGTATTTGCCAGTTTTATGACCTATAAATAGGAGGCTGGTTAGGGAAAATGAGAAACCGGTGTGTGGGCGCAGGTGTACAATAAAGGGCTGTATGGGGTGGGATGTTGGCATTTAATAGTGCTGTAGGTAAGGGATGAAATTCAAATTCTCTTTCGTTATAACAGCGAAAGAGAATTTGAATTTGCTGCTACAGCAGGAATGCTTCAAAAGTGCTAAGACTTCATGTCGAAGCACACCCGGCAGAACATTATACCCGCTGGGATTTATATACCCAAAAATGCTTTAGCATTACGGTACAGCAATTGTTCGCGCAGGTGGTTGTCCTGTATATGCTCTTCAATCAATTTGCCGGGATGATGTTCGCCCAGGGGGAAGGGATAATCGCTGCCCATACAGATCTTATCGCCACCTATGACATCGATAATAAAATCCAACGCTTTGGGGTCGTGTACCAGCGAATCGATCCAGAACCTGCCGATATAATCGCGGGGATTTACAGGATTGTCGATCGCTACCAGGTCGGGGCGTACCGCAAAGCCATGTTCGATGCGGCCTATAGTAGCGGGGAAGCTGCCTCCGCCGTGGGCAAAGGCAACCCGTAGCCGGGGAAACTTTTCAAACACGCCGCCGAAGATCATGGAACAGATCGCGCGGGAGGTCTCGGCAGGCATACCCACGAGCCAGGGCAGCCAGTACTTCATCATATCATTTTCGCCCATCATCTCCCAGGGATGTACAAAAATACAGGCGCCCAGCTCTTCGGCGGCCTGCCAGAAAGGAAAGAAAACAGGGCTGCTTAAATTAAGGGCATTGATATTGGAACCAATTTCCACGCCGGGCATTTTCAGCTCTTTTACACAACGTTCCAGTTCTTTTATGGCGAGGTCTACATTCTGCAGCGGTACGGTACCCAGGCCTGTATAGCGGTCGGGGTAACGGGTAACGGCTTCGGCGATATGATCGTTAAAAAAACGGGAGCTCTCGAGGGCATGTTCCGGTTTGGCCCAATAGTTGAACAATACGGGGATGGTAGAAAGCGCCTGCATGGTCACCTCGGTGGCATCCATTTCCCTGAGGCGCACTTCGGCATCCCAGCAATTGTGTTCTATCTCTCGAAATACCTTGTCGCCTTTGATCATTTTGGCGCAGCAGGGTTTATGGTGTTCCAGGGTAATAAAATCGCCGTAACCGAATTTCTGGAACCAGTTCGGGATTTTCTCCGGCATAATATGGGTATGGATGTCAATCTTCATAAGGGAAAAAAATAAAGCTATTTTGATGGTGCAAAATAGCTTTTTGTATGAAAAAAATATGTGGTTAACTTATTTCCTGCGGCTCCACCAGCTAATAAAGAAGCCGATAACCATAACGATAATGCCGCCCCAGAGCACCCGTATATAGGGAAACTCTATCGCTTTCATCACGATCCAGTCGTCTTGCTGTGCCCTTTGCCGGATGCCCATTTCCACGGCATTTTCATCAGGCAGTATCTTGTTGATCCTTATATTAAGCCCTATGTCGCGCAGGGTATCTTCCACCGAAATAGCTTCGTTGCCCCTGATAATGTATACCGGCGCGGCACTACCCAGCTTACCATTGACGCCGTATGCCGTAAGGGCTGCTTCCACGGCAATATCGCCGGCTTTTTTCTGGTAGTTTTTATGCTGCACGTTATTGCTCAGACCCTCGTACACAAGGTAGCCGTTGGCCAGGTAGATACTGTCGCCTTTCCGCACTTTATGGGGACGGAAGGTGCTGGTATCGGATTTGGACTTGGGGTCGCTCAGGGAACTGATATAAGTAAATACATCGTGCGTCCAGTAGTGTTTCGCATCGGGATTGGCGCTGATGCCTTCCTGCCCTTTGGGGTTTACATAAGCTTCGGGGTGCAGGAAGAAGGTTTCCACGATCTTGCCGCTGTTGGGGTCGATACGGTCGTAACGTACTTTGAAATAAGTAACCGGTGGATCGTTCTGCACCACCGAATCGCCCAGGTAAGTGACCATGTATTTACCCATAGGTACCGAGGTATTGCGGAAGATGAGCACATTTTCACGACTCTCCTTTACATTTTCCTCGAAGGTCTTTTTACCGAAATCCCAGTTCTGCATGGCACTGGTACGATCCAGGGAAATCACTTTTTGCTTATAGCCCGAAAGCAGGATGCCCAGGAGCATAAAGCCAAAGCCGATATGGGTAATGGAGCCGCCGGCTTTGAGCAATTTGAATTTTTGCGTAGTGATTAAATAATACAGGTTACCGGTTAAGGCAAAGAAGATGGAAAAGGCGAACACCATGTATTGCTTGTGTGCGATCTTTTGTACCCACACCAGCGGAATGGTGAAGGCAAGGGAAACCAGGGTGATGATGATCAGTTTTTGCCAAACTGTCTTCATGCCTGTTTTCTTATATTTCATAAACTGTATGACACCGGTAAGCAAAGCAACAATAACCGCAAACCATACTTGTATGCTATTATAATATTCAACGGGATTAATAGGGGGAGCAATATCGGTCCCGGTGATCTTTTTTAACAATGGCGCCCATACCGGCATAGAGGTCATGCCTATGATATGTATACAGGATAGCAACAGGAATATGGACCCGATCAGCATCCAGAACTCCCGGGTGTCCAGCTCTTCCTCCCCGGCTACCCTGGGCATTTTTTTCCAGGTACGTATCACGAAATATAAGCTGACGGCCAGGTAAATGGCCATAGCCAGGATGAGGTGCCAGTATAAGGCCTTGCCCTCGCCGGTGAACGCATGCACCGAGGTATCGCCCAGGATACCCGTACGGGTAAGGAAGGTTGAATACCAGATGAGCATGAAGGTGAGGATAAAAAAGATAAGGGTGGTCTTGAGGGAGCGGCCGGTGCTCTTATAAATAACCAGGGTATGCAGGCCGGCAATTAAAGTAAGCCAGGGCACCAGGGAGGCATTTTCTACCGGGTCCCAGGCCCAGTAACCACCGAAGTTGAGCGACTCGTAAGCCCAGGCGCCGCCCATCATAATACCGGTACCCAATACGCCGCCGCCGATAAGGGTCCAGCGCAGGGCGGGTTTTACCCAGGTCTTGTATTCGCCTTTCCACATGGCGGCCACGCTGTAGGCAAAAGGAATAAGGGTAAGCGCAAAACCCAGGAACAATACCGGCGGGTGAATCACCATCCAGTAGTTCTGCAGGGTTACGTTAAGGCCCCTCCCGTCTTTAATAAAGTCCATATAATCGGGACGCGAGAAGATGGGGGCAGCACCCATTTCATGACGCAGCAGGCTGAAAGGCGTACTGCCTACCTTGATATCTGCGCCAAAATAAATGCCGAGCAACATGGTGCAAAGAACGGCTTGTACCAGAGCCACAATAGCCATCACGCGGCTTTCCCATTGCTTGCCCGTCCTCAGCAGGATAAGCCCCAGTAAGGCATGCCATATCAGCCACAACAGAAAGCTGCCTTCGGAGCCTTCCCAGAAGCAGGCCAGGAGATACTTTACCTTGAGGCCCCGGGAAGAGTGTTTATAAGCGTAGTTGTATTCGAAAAGATGGTTGGAGATGATATAATATAAGGTAATGAAAATACCGGCTATGGCGGCGGTCTGGATCACAAAGCCCCACCTGGCCAGCATTTTCCAGGTATTGCCTTCGGGACTTTCTTCTTTACGCGCGGCGAGCACATAAGCAAAGGAAGAAAAGAGCGCGGCTACGAAAGCGAGGATAACGAACAGGTGTCCCAATTGGCCGGGCAACAGGTGTTCGCCGGTAAAATGCTGATCCAAAGTAAAAACGTTGTGAGATGTGGTAATAAAAAAGACGGCGTGCCTTGGCACGCCGGAAAAAATAATTTAAGATGCTGTCCCCGGCTTCGCTACTGCGACCTGGTCGTTCTCATACTTGGAAGGACATTTCATCTGGATCTTACTGCAGTGAAAATTACCATCCTTCATATATCCCGTCATCACCAGTTGTTCCGATTTTTCGAAATCCTGGGGCCGGGAGCCATTGAAAATAACTTTATGGGTTAAGCCCTTTTTATCCTTGGCATAAAAGCTGAAATAGTTGGGGTCTTTGAGAGGATCGTATTGCTGTGCCTGGCCTTTGTCCAGGAAGCCTACTACGTGGTATGTATTGCCCGGTTTTTCGGCAGCGGAGGCAAAGGTTTCGTAAGTGCTGAATTTACCAAAAGAGGCGACTACAATGCCGATGGCGGCTGCAATCAAGACTAATATGAGTATACTGGCTTTCTTCACAGGAACGCTTTTTGATTCGAGCGCAAAGTTAAGGGTAAATTAAATCGAAATACCCTCATTTTAGCTATCTGCAAGTTAATGAAACTTATACCTGTATTGTCTTTGTGTGTATTGATACTACATAAAAATGTCTGTCGATATTTTTTATATGTAAATAGGCGTTAAATCGACCTCCCAGGGCCTTTAAACGGCATTACATTAACAATCGCTACATCTTTATGCAGTTGCTAACTAAATAGTGTACGAATATATTTGTATGAATAGTTATCGGAATGCTAAAATTCCGCGAGCGCATGTAATCCAATATAACCACGGGGAATGCTGAAAACCCTATAAAAGAGTAAGCGTCTTATTGCCAAAATAATGAATACATGACAAGAACCTTTTACTCGAAGAGTAAGTGGCTGTTGCTGGCCGGCTGTATGCTTACCGGAGGACGCTTTCTCTCTGCCCAGACTTATACCACTTTGGGTTTAAACGGATTTAATGCTGATGTGATCGCCAACGGAGTAGGCAATGCCTCTGCCTCTACCAGCATCGACGTAGATGGGGGTGGCTATGCCTACGTATCGGCCGACTTTAAAGCGACTGCCGGTGCAGCAGCCCCCACCTATGCTTTGCCTGCATCCGGTTCCTTTACCAGCAGTGCTACAACGGGGCTTCCGTTCCAGATGGCCAGCTTTTCGGCCAATAACGCCTTGCGCTTGCTTAATACCGCAAGTGGCACGCTTACCCTTTTTAACCCGATGAGGGCTCAAACCATTTACCCGTTGGTGATCGGTGGGGGTGGCGCCGTTACCGGCATCAGTTTCACGGTAACTTTTGACGATGCGAGCACCCAGGTCATTACGGGGCAAACCGCCCCCGATTGGTACGGCAATGCTTCTAATGCCCGCAGCGGCGTAGGTCGGGTGAGCAGGAGCGGCAACGGGTTGGAAGGTTCTTCCACCACGCCCCGTCTTTTCCAGTTGGCGCTGGCCATCGATGCGGCCAACCAGGTTAAAAAGATCGTAAGCATTACTGTTACTTCCGGTTCCGGGGGTATCCTCAACGTATTCGGGATTAGCGTACGTACGCCTTCGGGTTTAAGCTGCGATGTACCTACTGCGCTTACTGCCAGCAATATTGCCGCCAATACGGCTACCCTTAGCTGGACTGCCAATGGCACGCCCGGCAGCTATGAATACGTATATGGCGCCTATGGCGCTTCCGGGTTCGATCCCGCTTCCGCTACGCCCCAAAGTACGACTGCTACAAGCGCTTCGCTTGGTTCTTTAGTGCCATCGACCTTATACCAGGTTTATGTACGCCAGGTGTGCAGCGGTACACCGGGCGCCTGGGCCGGCCCTTATAATTTTACTACGCTATTGCCTGCTTGTACCGGCGCTCCGGTGGCCGGTACGGTAACGACTCCATCGATCGCTTACATCGGCGATAATGTGGCCCTGACCCTGACCGGCAATACCGATCCCACGCCGGTAAGTGCTTTAACCCTGCAATGGCAAAAGTCTGCAACCGGCTTGCCGGGCAGTTGGAGTAACATTTCCGGAGGCACTACTGTTTCTATCAGCAACAGCCTTACCGCTTCTTCCTATTACAGGGCTTACCTGTACTGCAGTGCAACCAACCAAAGCGATACTACTGTTGCCAAATTTGTACTGGGCTATTGCAAGCCTACGTACACGAACAGCACTTCGGGCTACCGTATGGGTAACGTAACTTACGGATCGATCAATAACACGACTACTGTTAATACGGTAACCGATTTTACCAACCTCTCCAATACCGTGGAAGCAGGTATCGCGAATGCGATGAGCGTTACCGCCTATGGATTTACAGGCTTTGCCGTAGCCGCAGATTTTAACAACGACGGCGATTTCAGCGATCCCGACGAGATCATTTTCCCGGGTATTTACAGTGCTGCATCCAGTCCGGTAACCGTTACGGCCAATGTCACTGTTCCCGGATATATAACAGCAGGTACTTACCGCTTGAGGGTATATAGCTGGGGCGGCAACTCCGGTGGTGCAGCCCTGCCCTGCGGTTCGGCCGGTAGTGGTACATTCGGTTCTTTCCGCGATTATACACTTAATGTAACCAACAGTGCTACCTGTTACCCGCCGTCGGCAGTAACCCTGAGCAATATCCAGCCCCATTCGGCAGATGCTTCCTGGACCGCTGCTACCACAAGCCCTACCGGTTACCAATGGAAAGTAATGCAGGGCAGTGGCAATCCGGATGTTGACCCTGCAACGGCAAGTGGTTCCGTATCGTCGGCCACTACTTCGATCAGTGTGTCGGGCCTTGCCGGGCAAACTACCTATAGCCTGTATGTCCGCTCGGCCTGCGGCGCTGCCAATAGTGTATGGACTAATGCCGCAGCCTTTACCACTTTGATCTCCTGCGCGCAGCCTATTTCCTTAAGCTCTTCCGGTATTACTGCCAATACAGCTACCATTAATTGGTCGGCTCCGGCAACTACCCTTCCCAATAGTTACGAGCTCTATTACAGTAATGTGAATACCGCGCCTAATGCTAGTACTGTACTCACACCGGCGAATAGCTATACCGGCATTGCCGGTCTTAGCAAGATGATAACCGGTCTTACCCATAATACAACGTACTATGTATGGGTGCGCAGTAACTGCGGCGCTGTTGAAGGTGCCAGCTCCTGGGCTGCGGTATCATCCTTTACCACATTGGTATCCTGCTATCCGGTTACTGGTCTGGACATCGGGACCATTACCGGCAACAATGTGAACTTTACCTGGACGGCTCCCGCACAAGGTAATCCTGTGGTCAATTATCAATATGAAATGCGGACTTCGGGTAATGCCGGCTCCGGTGCCGCCGGTCTGGTGCAGGCCGGATTCAGCAATACCACAAGCCAGGCCTTGTCCGGCCTGACACCCGGAACCGCTTATACCTTTTATGTGCGTACCGACTGTAATGCCAGTGATTCCAGCTCCTGGGTCACCAAAACTTATACCGTACCTACTTATGTGCCTATCACGATCACAAGCTATAACCAGGATGTGATTGCCGAAGGTGTTGCTGCTGCCGTAAGTACTACTACCACTGCGGTAGATGATGCCGGAACCCTGGGTACCGGCGGTTATGCTTACCTGTCCAGCACCTACCGAAATCCTGGTACGCCCAATACAGTGCCTACTTATTCCCTGCCGGCTAACGGCCGGATTCTGAACGGCACCAAATACTTTCAACTGGCGCCCTACAACCAGGTAAACTCGACCCGGCTTGCTGCTGCGAACGCTTTCGACACGATGAAGTTCTTTACACCCCGTAGCGCCAAAACAGTTAATATCCTTGCCGTAAGCGGCAGCGGCGCATCGACGGCTGACTTCAGGATACTTTTTGGCGATAATACTTTCGCCGACTTTACGGCACAGAGTATTGCCGACTGGTACGGCGGCTCTCCCATCGTGCTGGGATCGGTGGGCCGTGTAAGCCGTAGCAACAACGTAGCAGAAGGTGCGAGCAATGGTCCTAATCTCTATGAAAAAATATTGACGCTAGCCCTTACGGATACCAACAAAACCATTAAGGGTATTGTGGTGACCAAGACCAGCCCGGGTGGCTTCCTGAATATTTTTGGCGTGAGCATTATTCCATCGGCTGCTGCCTGCAGTGTACCCGCTGCTTTGGCGGTGAATAATGTGACCGCTTACACTGCTGACTTCTCCTGGAACGGTACGTCGTCAGGTTACCAGGTGAGCTATGGCGTACAAGGCACTGCTGCCGATAACGGCACTTTACTGCCATTGCAAGGCGGAACAAGCTATACTTTTCCTGCCCTGAATGCCGGGACCGCTTATGTCGCTTATGTAAGGTCTATCTGTGGCAGCAATACCGGTGATACCAGTTTCTGGGCAGGGCCGGTAAGCTTTACGACCGACCTTGCGCCATGTTCCGGTATGCCTGCACCAGGAGCTACCCTGGCCACCGTAAGCGATCTATGTGTAAGCGGGACCAGTACCTTAAATCTTACCAATAACTATACTGGCAATTCAGGAATCAGCTACCAGTGGCAATCTTCGGCAGATGGTATAGGCGGTTGGAACGATATTGCAACGGCAACAAATCCTTCTTATACGACGCCGGTGCTTACCGCTACCAATTACTACCGTTGCCAGGTGACTTGCAGTGCCGGGCCATTTACCGCTTATTCCGACGCTAAGGCGGTAACGGTACATGCTCTGCCCAATGTTACCGTATCACCGGTACAAGCGGTGTTCTGCACTGCCGGATCGGCAACGCTCAACGCCAGCGGCGCGAGTACCTATGCCTGGTCGCCTGTTGTGGATATAAACACCGCTACGGGGCCTACGGTAAATGCCTCGCCTGTAGCGCTTACTACCTATACGGTTACCGGTACCGATGCCTTCGGCTGCAGCAATACGGCCAGCGCTACGGTAGGACCCATCAGTGATATTACGCCTGTAGCTACTGCAGCAGATGTATGTCCCGGCAATACCATAACCATGACGGTTACCCCTATCGCTGCTGCTTCCGGTACTATGCAGTACGCCGTAACCGATCTTACCGGTAATATCATAGCCGGATGGCAGGGCGGCAACGTCTTCAGCATCGCTCCTTCGGCCAACGGCATCAACCAGTACCTGGTTTTTGCCCGCAATACCGATTGCCCTGCTTCCCTTTCCGATACCGGTAAAATAAAAGTATATGCTGGTTTTGAAGCATCGGTAACGGTAAATAATGCAAGCTGTGCCAATGGGGATGGCAGCATTGTGGTGGCCAATCCCGAAGGCCCTGGAACGGATAATACGCTGCCCTGGTACAGCAACGACTTTTCTGCTGCAACCTTACCGGCCACACAAGCTGTATTGTATGGAAATGCTTCGATAGCCGGCGGCTATGGTATCCTTACCCCTTCGGCCACGAGCAACAAAGGCGGGTTGGCTATCCTCAACCCGGCAAACATCAATACCAATGCTCTGAAGGTTACTTTTGATATGACCGCCGATAATGTGATCAATACGTTTGGAACCGGCGGCGCCGATGGTATTGCCTATAGCTTTGGCGACGACGCTACTTACAGTTCAGCGATTACCAATGGCGCGGGCAGCAAACTCAGGGTAGTATTTGATGCGGCCAATAACGGTACGGAAAACAGCAACCATGCCGGTGTTTATGTTACTTATGGCTATAGCAGCAATGCCCAGATGGGCGACGCTTCGACAGGTGTGCTGGCCCACAGCACTTTTACAGGTTGGAAGAACACCACGGACAGACCGGTATCGGTTATCGTTAGCGAAGCGGGTAAGCTAACCCTTACCTGGGATGGTAATGTGATCTTCTCCGATGTACAGTTGCCGGCGGCTTACCTGGCTGCCAATAAATCTACTTGGACACACCTGTTTACCGCCTTCACCGGTGGCGATGCCATGAGGTTTGCGATCGATAACCTGAACATCAGGGCCGGTGCCGAAACCTTTAGTTACGGCAGGACTGCAGCCAATTCCACAACACCACCTGCTACCTGGCAATCGTCCAACAGCTTTACCGGCCTGAGTGGAGGCGATGCCCTCGATATCTGGATTGCCAATCCTGCCAACCCTGCGGGTTGTAACAAGAAGCTGGGTACTTACAACATAACAGCCCCGGTAATGACCACACTGAGCAGCTTCAGCAATCCTACTTGTATCGGTGCGTCTGACGGGCATATCAACCTGGCTGTAAACACCGCAGGGACTTACAGTGCAAGCTATTCGAAAGACGGCGGCGCCCCTGTTACGGTTAGCGGTTTATCATCTGTCAACAACGGGTCGGCCGATATCGTAACGATCAATGCACCGCAAGGTAATTATACCAATATCAAGCTTACCTCCACCGGGGGCTGTGTATCTAATGTAAATGGCCCTGTAATACTGACGGCTCCTGCTGCGGCTGCTATCGCCAATGGTTCCTATACTACCGCAGCCATTGCCCAAACCGGCGCCGGTACCCAGTATTATACCGATGCTTCCTGTAACCTGATCGCGGGTATTACCAGCCCCAACAACCTGGGTAATGTGACCGCATCCATCACGGTGAACGGCAGTCCTTTTGCCGGTATTTACTTCAACGAGCCTTATGTAGGCCGGTATTATGAGATAGCCCCTTCGGCCAACAGTACATTACCGGCGCAGGTTAAGCTGTACTTTACCCAGGCCGAGTTTACTGCTTATAATGCCTCGCCCCTGGTAGGTACTGCTACCTATCCGGCTATCCTACCCGATGGCTCTAACCTCAGGATATCGGTTTATCATGGTTTGCCCTCTTCCGGAAATTCGGGCCCTACCGGTACTTACAATGCTGCTAACAGCAACCTGCTTCAACCTACCAGTGTAATCTGGAATGCTGCCGGTGGCTGGTGGGAAGTAAACGTAAGCTCGCCTTTCGGGTTCTCCGGCTTCTTTGCCAATACCAATACCAGTACACCATTGCCGGTTGTATTGGGTACTATCAGTGCGGTAAATGTAGGTAAGGAAAACGAAGTACGTTGGGAAACCAGGACCGAACATAGTGGCGATTATTTTGAAGTAGAAAGAAGCAAGGATGGCAAAAACTTTGCGAAAACAGGTACGGTAACAGCGAAAGGAACAGCACCCGCGCAATACCTGTTTACAGATGCCCGGCCTTTCTCCGGTGTGAACTACTACCGTTTAAAGATGATCAATGCAGATGGTGCGCAGCAGTACAGTAAAGTGGTGCAGGCAACGGTCAATGGTGGCAGCTTTGAGCTGGCGGTATATCCTAATCCTGTAAGTAATGAGCTCAGTGTAAGGATTTCTGCTGTAACCGGGAAAGGCGTCCTGGAGGTAACAGATATTGCAGGCCGTATCTTACTAAGTAAACCCGTTGTTGCCGAGGGTATCGTGTCGCTCTCCATGCAGCAACTGGCCAATGGTGTTTACTTGCTGAAATACCATGATGACCTGAATACGCAAGCGATCAAGGTGAATAAAAATTAGGCTTTATGTAATCATGACAACAGCCGCCGGACCATTTCCTGCGGCTGTTCTTTTTGTCGTGCTGAGCGGAGTCGAAGCACGACAAAAATTTGTCTGATCCTTTTCATCCTTCGATTTCACTCAGTGTGATCTTGCGTTAAAAAGTATTTTTATATCGTTGTTTGTAGAGACGTTGCATGCAACCTCTCTACTCAAGATAGTGTATCCAATAAAAATTCGATGGTTCTGGGAAAAAAGTAATGTTCCAGTCGATGCACCTTGGCCGCAAGGGTTTCGTGCGTGTCCTCAGGGATCAAAGCACAGCGTGCCTGCAGGATGGCCGCGCCTTCATCATAATGCTCATTCACAAAATGAATGGTAATGCCTGATTCCTTTTCTGCCGCGGCCACTACAGCCTGGTGTACATGATGCCCGTACATGCCTTTACCACCGTATTTAGGTAATAGTGCCGGGTGTACATTGATCATTCTTTGGGGAAAAGCCCTGACTATCGTTTCGGGTATTTTCCAAAGGAAGCCGGCAAGCACCAGGAGCGAAGGATGATAGCTATGGAGCAGGGTTACAAAAGCAGGCTCTTTAAAAGAGGCCCTGTCGATAAGCTGCACGGGTATTTGATGCCGGCTGGCGATGTCCAGCACACCAGCTTCCGGGTTGTTGCAAACGATTAAGGCCACACGGGCTTTGCCATTGGCGCCAAAGTAATCTATGATAGCGGCTACATTAGAGCCTTTGCCGGAGGCAAATAAAATAAGCTGGTGCATTTGTCGTATAAAAGAGAAGCCATAACAGGCGGCTTCTTTAGGCTGCAAATTTATCGATATAAATCCGACATGCGGTCTCTTCTTTTGGAGGAGAGCAGGCAATGTACCTCAGGAAAGCCCGTTAAGCTCTTCCCGGATATTATGCCGGGCCTGGTTTTCATAAAGATTGCGGAAATGGGTCGTCTTATAAATAAAAGGCATTTCCAGGAAATGCTGCAGCACCTTTGCCCTTCCCGGGAAGTACAGCTCATCGGGATAGATCGCATATTCCTGCCTTATTTGCCGGCTGTAGTTTTTATACCATTCCGGCTCCTTACCCAGTACCGACAGGTCGGCATCGGTAAACAGGTTGGTATCTTGTTCCTGGTTCCGCTGGTGTGTTTTGGTAGCGAGGATCTGCGAACGGCATTGTTCCGCGGCCATGGTGCCGGTATGTAATGCCTGCATTCTTTGGACGGCAAGCTGTGCGCTTTGTTCCTCGTTGTCGCTCCGGGAAGCCTGGTACACGATATCGTGATAGAATACCGAATACAGGATGGTGGAGTAATCCTGTAATAACAGCCGGCAGGGTTCCAGTTCCGCAATCAGGCTTTCGAGATGGGAAAGGTTATGGTAATGCCTGTCCGGGCTATTGTAATGGCTGACGATCTCCTGCCAGTATTGTTCCTGTAAAGCCCGGTCGTTGGTAGTGGCGGAGCTGAGCTGTAAAAATACCTGTTGTAGCATGGGGATAAAAGAACAAAGCCTGTCCGCGGAGAACAGGCTTTGCAGGATTGGTTTTTATTGTTTGCCGAAAACCTTTTGCAGCAGGTTGGTAACCTGTGAAGCAGGGTTGGTCCGAATCTTGGCTTCTTCGTCGGCTATGCTTACGAACAAGCCATTCAAAGCCCTTTCGGTTACGTAGCCGGTAAGGTCAGGATTTACCTTGCTGGGCGATACCTGGTTGTAAGTGCTGAATACGGTTTTCCAGATATCTGGGGCGCCTACCTTATTCAGCGATTTCTGGATCACGGGGGTAAAGGCTGTGGTCAACGCTGCCGTAGTTTTTCCTTTCAGGTAAGTGGTAGCGGCATTGTTGCCTCCCCTGAGGATATTCAGGCCATCCTGGATCGTGATAGAGGTAATGGCATTAACGAAGATGGGAGCGGCCTGTTTGGCGGCATCTTCGGCAGCACGGTTCATGGAAAGAATGGCTTTATCCACTACGGAGCCCATGCCGATGGAGCGCAATGTTTTTTCTACTTGCTGTGCTTCTTTGGGCAAGAGTATCTTGATCGCGGCATTTTTGAAAAAACCATCGGTAAGCGAAAGTCTGTTGGCTGCGTTCTTAGCGCCTATGGTCAGCGCCTCTTTCAGGCCGCCGGCAATATCGCTATTGCTCAGGCCGCTGCCCAGACCACTATTGCTCCCGTTGTTGCCGGCATTGCTGTTGTTATTGTTGCCGGAAGAGGTGTTGTTGCCCTTGGCCGCGTTGATAATGTCTTTAAGGCTTTGGGCCCTGGCAGGCAGACTGAGACAAAGCATCGCTGCGAAACCTATAGGAACGATGAATTTTTTCATGTTTATCTTTTTTATGAACTGAAAGAATAAGCGTGTATTTATGCGCCTTGAAGAAGTGCTTTTTTAGACCGGGAATCTATCCGAAAGTTACATCAATCCCTTTAAAATTACTGCCAGAGCGCCAGTATCTGGGCCGTATGTTCTTTACTTTTAACTTTTTCGATAATGTGTTCAATGATGCCTTTCTCATTGATAAGGAATGTAGTGCGGTGTACGCCCATAAATTCCCGGCCCATAAATTTTTTTAAGCCCCATACTCCGTAAGCTTTTACGATCTCTTGGTCGGGATCGGCAAGCAGGGTAAAGGGAAGGTCAAATTTCTGCTCAAATTTCTTGTGGCTTTTTTCGGGATCTATACTCACACCGATCACCGTTATGCCTTTCTTTTTAAGCAGGGAAAAATTATCCCTCAGGTTACAGGCCTGGGTAGTACAAGTTGGGGTATTGTCCTTCGGGTAAAAATACAAAGCCACTTTTTTGCCTTTATAATCACCTAGCGAAACCGTTTTTCCATTCTGGTCCTTTGCAGTAAAACCGGGCGCTTTGCTTCCTTCTTGTATGGTAGTCATATGTTCTTGATCGGTATTAAACTTATTGGCCAAAGAGCCGGGTGGCATTCCCGGTGGTTATGTCGGCCACCTCTTCTACGCTGCAATTTTTTATAGTAGCAATAGTCGTGCCAATTAATGGAATATACGCGCTTTCATTTCTTTTGCCCCGGTAAGGCACGGGTGTCAGATAAGGGGCATCGGTCTCGAGCACAATATGTTCGAGGGGGATATCTTTCAGGACGCCAGGTAAGGTACTGTTCTTATAAGTAACGACACCGCCGATGCCCAGGTAAAAGCCCAGATCTATGATCTGGCGGGCTTCTTCGGCCGAACCGCCAAAGCAATGAAATATGCCCCGGAGCTTGCCATTCTGCCTGGCGGCTACCATGGCAATGCCATCGGTCATCGAATCCCGTGTATGGATCACGATGGGCAGGTCGTATTGCAGGGCCCAGCCCATCTGGATATTGAAGGCTTCTTTTTGCTGCGCTACAAAAGTTTTGTCCCAATAGTAATCCAGCCCGATCTCGCCTACTGCAGCAAATTTTTCCCGCTGCAGCCATGATTCGGCGATGGCCAGCTCCTGCAAGTAATTTTCCTTGATATAGCAAGGGTGTATGCCCATCATGGGAAAGCAGTGCTGTGGCCATCGTGCGGCAAGCTGCATCATAGGGGCTATGGTTTCGCTGTCGCAGTTGGGCAGGAACATTTTGGTAACACCGGCATCCAGGCTGCGCAGTATCATGGCATCGCTGTCGTCCAGGAATCGCTCATCGTAAAGATGGGTATGCGTATCGGTATATGTGATCGGCATGGTTGTGTATTAAGCAGCTAACGGTGATCATCATTTTCTTTGCCGATATTATCCACCCATTTGTCTATGGTGTTGATATCCGGTAAAGATTGCGCTTTGCGCTGCAGGGCAATGGAACCCAATATGGCGCAAAGAACGCCACTGAGTAGAGCAATGGTAAGCTCGCTGCCCAGCACTATTGCGGAAACAACGGCCCCGCCTATTTCAAGGCCAAACCAGGTGATCACGACATAAAACTGCCAGGGGCCGGGCTTATAACCTTTGGGTTCGACAATGCCTTTGATCCTGCGGCAAAGGAAGAACATCAGAATAATATCTAGCATTTAGGAATTTGCTTTATTGGTTTATGGTAAGCTTTAATGTAATAAACGGATCAGGTGTACAATCCGCCATTGATTGAAATCACCTGCCCGGTAATATAGCCTGCTTGTTTGGATGCCAGGAAGCCTGCCAGGTCGGCTACTTCTTCGGCTTCACCAAAGCGTTTCATGGGGATGAGGGCGGTCAGCTCTTTTTCGTTCAGTTCGCCCGTCATGTCCGTTTTTACAAAGCCAGGCGCTATGGCATTTACCGTAATGTTCCTTTTGGCTACTTCCTGGGCCAGGGCCTTGGTTGCGCCTATCATGCCGGCTTTGGCTGCCGAGTAATTCACCTGCCCGGGCATACCTTTGAGGCCGCTGAGGGATACGATATTGATGATGCGGCCGTAACGGTTCATCAGCATAGGGTTCATTACCTGCTTGGTGATGTTGAACATGCCCTGGAGGCTAGTGTCCAATACCGAATGCCATTGTTCGTCGTTCATAAAAGCAAGTAACGCATCCTGCCTTATGCCTGCATTGTTTACCAGTATTTCCACTACCGCATCTTTGTGCTTTTCCTGCCATTTTCCCAGTACGGTTTCCACTTCCTGTTTATTGGCTACATCGAAAGGAAGCAATACGGCTTCCTGCCCTTCCGCTCTGACCAGCCTGGCCGTCTCCTCTGCGGCTACTTTATTGCCTTTGTAATTGATGATTACGGGATAGCCCATGGCGGCCAGCTTTACACAAATGGCCCTCCCAATACCCCGGGAACCACCCGTAACGAGTGCATATGATTGCATAATGCGTTTTTTTAAAATACCGGCAAATTTACCGTTTTAAGAGGCAATGGTAAAATTATATTGATAGACATCTTTTAAGCCGGGAAGGGTTGATCCTCAAAAGAAACAACCTGTGCCGGTATGGTACAGGTTGTTTCTTTTTATCTTCGGGGAAGACGATTATCTTCTTCCAGAGGTTTTCCCGGTGTTTGATGTTTTACCACCGGAAGGTTTATTTTTCTTGTTGTAATAATCCTTTACGTCGTTGGCAAACTTGTTGGAAGGCTCCAGTTCCAGGATCTTATTGATCCATTCCATAGCGTCTTTCTCGTTATTGGCATTGTAATAATAGAAAGCCAGGTATTGGTAAGCAGTCATGATATCGGCTTGTTTGCGCTCATAACCTTCTTTCTGGAAGTTCAGCCAGTCTTTGTAATACTGAACCGCACCGCCTGTTTTCGCATCGCTGTCTATAGCAGCAGCGGTACGTGCCTGCCAGTAGTAACCGGTTCCTTCAGTCGGGTATTTGGTCCTCAGTCCGGCAAAAGCTTTGGCGGCGGCATCAAAATCTTTACCATAGTAAGAGTAAAGACCCCAGTTGAAGTAATCTACGGCACGGGCTTCGGGGTTGTCGGCAACCACTTTACCGTACCAGATACCTGCTTTGCCATATTCTTTGGCATCTTTAAATCCTTCGGCAAGCTTGATGTACATTTCGCTTTTATCTTTAGCGGTATCCATCGCTATTACTTTATTGAAGTAGTAGTCGGCGCTGTCGTTGTACATTTTAGCCTGCGGCGTATCGACACCGGCCAGAGCGCTCATGATCTTACCGCTGTACAGGTAATCGTCAGGGATGATCTTTTTGGGATCCTGTTTGCTGTAGAACAGGCGCATATTGTCCAGGGCTTTGCTGTAATCCTTGGTTTCGTAGGCGCTATAAGCAACCAGGCGGTACAGGTAAGGTTTTTGTACACCTTTACCGATAAGTTCCTGGATCTTGGCTTGCGCTTCCGAATATTTTTGAGATAAAAACAACAGGTTGGCGTAAGTGATCTGGTCGTCGATAGATTTATCGGACAGTTCCAGGAATTTCTGGATATTGGTCAGGGCTGCTTCATATTTACCGGCCCTTTGGTAAGCTTCTGCCAGCGCTTTGTAAGGCAGGGGATTGGACGGGTCGGCATCTTTGGCCTGGCCATAGCTTTTCAGGGCAGCATCGTAGTTGTGCGCCTGGTACCAGAGGTCGCCGATCTTGGAATAACCGAGGGAGTTATGTGTGCCCTTTTCTACTGCTTTTTCAAAATTGGTCATGGCTTCACCGCCGCCACCTTGTATCTTGAGGTAAGCATCGCCCATGCCAATAAAGCTGCTGGCATCGGTATTGTTAATTTCTGTTGCTTTTTTGTACCATGCTACCGCATCGTTGGCATTTCCGCCCTCGGTGTAAGTAATGGCGTCGGCTGCTACCTTATATTTTTCCCATTCTTTCTTTTTGGCTTTATCTACAATGGCCAACAGTATTTTGGAAGCTTCGTCTTTTTTGCCTTCTTTGAACAGGACACGGGCAGTACCGGCCTGGTTGTAAAAATCATCGGGATACTTGGCAAATATGGCACGCGCCGCAGGCACATTACCCAACTCCAGCTCCGCTATACCCAGGTTATAATTGGCCAGGGCATCTTTGGCCGAAAGTGGTTCGAGTACTTTTTTTGCACTTTCAAAACGGCCATAGCTGATCATCTTCGATCCATCCTGAACTGATTGCGCATTTACATTAAAAGCAAAGGCTGTCGCCACCGCTATCACAAGTAATTTGTTCATTGTTATTCCTGTATTTATTGTGGTGTAGTTTTCTTTCTATTATGCTCTTGTTTTTTTTTAATGGGGTGGCTACAGCCTTATAAAACGCCTGTGGCCGCATATTTGTTTAAGGCTTGATCTCTGCTTCCCGAAGCCGGAGGGGAACCCTTAATGGTACTAAACGTGCTTTCAGGAATATTAATTGCCCGGCTTCGCTGCTCAGGAAGTTGGCAAAGCCTACGCCTAACCCGCTCCAGTTGTCCCTTGTAATAAAGTACATGCTGCGGTACAGCGGGTATTTCTTTTGGGCAATCCAGCCTTGATACGGCTGATAAAAATTGTTGATGGACGTATCATTTTCATCTTTGAGAGAAGTCACCACAATGCCTTTTCTGAATTCGCCTTCGGGCTTTGTACTGCTCTCGTCATACACATGGCTTACTCCTATGAATCCTATGGCATTCTCGTTTTTGGCCACATAATCTATCAGGGAGTCGTTGTTTTTTACGGCATACGTCTTAGACGGCAATTGTTGCCCCGGGATTAATGAGTCGAGCATATACCGTACGGTACCCGATTGTGCATTGTCGAATACGACCGTGTACTGTCTTATAAATTTTCCCAGCAATATCTGCTTTAATTGCCCCAGGGTGAGGAAACTATCTGCCGAAGCCGGGTTCACAATTACGGCTATGGCATCCCTGGCTACTGGCAGCGAGGCTATTTTGATCTGGTTCTTATCGTACGCCTCTTTTTCTGCTGCAGTAAGGTCGCGGGAAATCACGATAAGGCGGGCGCTGTCTTTAAAAAGGTCCTCCAGGCATTGCTTCTCGGTTTTATAAGCGGGGGTAATATGTCCTTCGGGATAAGAAGAGTCGAATACTTTTAACTCCTGCGCTATGACGGGCATATAGCTTTCATCGACAGAAATTTTGATATTCCCGCGTGTCGTTGTCTCTTTGTTTTCGTCTTTGACCCCGTCGTCGCAGGAAAGAAAACTTGTTGCCAATGCCATGGCCACCAGACCTAAACTAAAGTATGTACGCAACCGCATAATTGCAATAATACAGGTTATTTAATAGATTAGAAAAAAACAGATAAGGGTGTAACAGTAAATTAACACTGATTATTAATATGTTGTGAAGTTTCTACTGTTAATGACGTCGTCTGGAATAAATTCCATAACCTAAACTTTACCTACTTTTTTGTGACAGTGGCAGGATTCCAGGTGATCGTTGACCATACCTGCGGCCTGCATAAAAGCGTAACAAATGGTGCTGCCTACGAACTTAAAACCACGCTTGCGCAGGTCTTTGCTCATGGCATCGGATTCGGGACTGGTTGCCGGGATCTCGGAACTCGTTTTCCTTTTCCCATTAAGCGTCTTGCCTCCTGTAAACTGCCAGATGTATTGATCAAAAGAACCAAACTCCTTCTGCACGTCCATAAAGAGCCGTGCATTGATCACGGTACCTTTTATTTTAAGCTTGTTGCGGATGATACCGGCATCCTGCATCAGCGCTTCTTCTTTTGCTTCATCAAATTTGGCGATCTTTTTGTAATCAAATTTGGCAAAGGCTTTACTAAATGCCGGTCGTCTATGCAATATCGTCTTCCAACTAAGACCCGCCTGGAAGGCATCAAGTACTAAGTACTCGAATAATTTTTGATCGTCGTGGACGGGAACGCCCCATTCCTCGTCGTGGTATTGTATCATCAGCGGGTCTTCGCCCGGCCAGGTACAGGTCTTTTGTGCCATATTCCTTTAGTGAAAAACGGAAACGGATTTTTAATTGTTGGGATACGCTTTTAAGGCTGCCTGCAGGCAATCCATTGCTTTGTTGATCGCTTCTTCATTCAGTACATAAGCCAGGCGCACTTCGTCGGTACCCAAACCAGGGGTGGCATAAAAACCACTTGCAGGGGCCATCATTACGGTAGCGCCTTCGTGTTCAAACTCTTCCAGCAACCATTGGCAGAAGGCTTCGCTGTTATTTACCGGCAATTTAGCCATGGCATAGAAAGCGCCGCCCGGATTAGGACAGGTAACTCCTTCCATACCCCTAAGCCTTTTTACCAGGAGATCGCGGCGGGAAGCATATTCGGCCAGTACGGCATCAAAATAATCGTCGGGGAGGTCGCAGGCCGCTTCACCAAGTATTTGCTCAAATGTAGGCGGGGAAAGACGGGCCTGTGCAAACTTGAGCACTGCATTCAATACGGCCTCGTTGTGTGTAACCAATGCGCCTATCCTTGCGCCACAGGCGCTATACCGTTTGGAGATGGTATCCAGCAGTATGGCATGCTGCTCCAGGCCTTCGAGTTGTAAGGCGGAAATATGGGTCTGTCCGTCGTAACAGAACTCGCGGTAAGCTTCGTCGCTGAAAAGGAACAAGTCGTGCTTGAGGCAGATATCACGCAGTACTTCCAGTTCTTCTTTGCTGTACAAATAGCCCGTAGGGTTATTGGGGTTACAGATAAGGATAGCCTTGGTACGGGGGGTTACGGCTTTTTCGAAAGCCTCGATAGGAGGCAAAGCAAAGTTCTCTTCGATCGTGGAATTGATGGGCACTACTTTAATGGCCGCCGAAACGGCAAAGCCATTGTAGTTGGCATAAAAAGGTTCGGGTATAATAACTTCGTCGCCGGGGTTAAGACAGCTCATCAAAGCGAAAGAAATGGCTTCGGAACCGCCCGTGGTAACGATGATCTGGTTGGGGTTGACTTGAATTTCCCGGCTGGCGTAATAGCCGGAAAGCTTTTTACGATAACTCTCAAAACCCTGGCTGGGACTGTATTCCAGCACTTTTACATTGGCCTGATGCACCGCTTCAATAATAGCGGGAGGCGTTTCTATATCGGGTTGGCCAATATTAAGATGATATACTTTAAGGCCTTTCTTTTTTGCCGCATCGGCATAAGGCGTCAGTTTACGGATAGGAGAGGGCGGCATCTGCACGCCGCGGTCGGAAATTTGTGGCATGGCGCAAAAGTAGGGATTTTGCATAAATCACGACAGTTATATCCAAAATAGCCCCTTTGCCTGTTGCCCCGGTTACAGAACGGTGGCAAATGCTGTCCAGGTATGCTAACCTAATGCTGCTGAATAACTTATTCCTGCGATTGTCATTGTTTTGTAAAAAAACATCAGCCGCACTTCAGATACTTTGTTTCTACTGGTAATATCGTCTATCATTAAAACAGAAATCCTGAAATAAAACAATAACGACATGAAAAGAAATCTACTACTAGCCGCCGTTTTGTGTTGCCTGTGCCTACCGGCTATCGTTTCGGCCCAAAATACTTTTGCCCCGGTTGGGGCGCAATGGTGGTATGGCGGAAGCCTCTTCGACTATTCATTTTGGGATGACTATAGTATAAAGTGGGTGGATCATATGGAATCGGTGAAAGACACCGTCGTTGCTGGGAAGAGTTGCCGGCTACTGGCCGCAGTACGTTATACGAAAACGAATCTTTCAGTCAATTCAGCAAATACGGCCCAAGTCAGGTATAGAGATACATTCTACGTTTATAATAATGATGATACTGTATTCGTTTATGACAAAGTCATTGCCGCCTATACACCTCTATATATTTTTAATGTAGCCGTTGGAGATACTGTCTGCCTGCGAAAGCCCAATTACAATAGTGCGGGTGCTGAGTTCTGTATTATTATCGACTCGATCAAACTGGAAATGTATGATACCGTTCCATTAAAATCCTACTACAACCACACCATTGTGGGGGCCGGGGTGAGGTGTTTCGGTTGGGGCGGTCCAAAGTATATACCAGAATCGGGTATTTATAGCAATATGGGGAAATACACGGAGCGTATTGGCGGCAACTGGCCTAAGCTCGGGAGTTTTTTCCCCTGCTCTATTATATACAATCCCGATTATTATAAGGAATCGGAGGAAATTCCCACGGGATCATTCCGGTGCTATAGCGATCCTGTAACGGCTATTAAGATGGAAACAATTGCCTGCGATTCCGTGATCAAACCCTGGGTGAGTATTGCAGAGGTAACAAAGTCAGATTATGGTCTTTCTGTTTATCCGAATCCCACGAAAGGTGCTTTCCACATTACGGCCCAAAAACCTTTACCGGAAACCCTGACAATTCAACTGACCGATCTTGCCGGACGCGTTTTGAAAACCATATCCTTCCTCAAAGGACAACGCAGTATTGCTCTGGATGCCGGCCAGGTTCCAGATGGGATCTATTTTCTTAAATTCCAGGCTACCCATAAAGCCTTTTATCAAAAAGTAATTATTCAGCATTAATACTTAAAACCCTACACCATGAAAAAACTTTTTCTGTTTATTGCGACCTTATTTTATTTGCTGGGTACTTCCGGCAGCTATGCCCAAAATACATTTGCTCCCATAGGTGCGGAATGGTGGTACTACAGCAAAGATGAATTTTGGCAGGAGGGCGTCTATTCCTTACTGCATGCGAAAGTAACCCATGATACGCTATATGAAGGTAAAACCTGCCAGGTAATTGAGCAGGAAGGTATAAAGAAAACCGGCTTTGCAATTCTGGAGGGTGGAAAGATGCAAATATCGGCTCCTGTTACAGAACCCTTTCGTTCTCTTTACGTGTACGACAACCAGGATACCGTTTTTATCTACAATGATCTGTTCGGTAAATTTACCCCACTTTATGTCTATAATGTGACCGAAGGGCAAACACTGTGTTTGCCTGTTATTCCTGATGTGTACGAAAAAGTGAACTTTTATACCGGTTCTGTATTTACCGACTCTGTTTTCTGCATGGTCGTCGATTCCATAAGGACTGTGCAGTATGATACTTCTCTACTCAAAACGATCTATACACATTCACTATATGATGCGAATGGAGGGCCCGGCGAGAGAACCGCTATGAACTGGAGTTTCGCTGATTACAGGGCAACGGGTATCTATGCACAAACTATAGGTGGCTTCCATGCCGGGATATTGCCCAAGCCTCAATACATGCGAGGCATTTTTGACGGGGTCGAACCAACGGCGAGAATGCAACTGAACTGTTATCATGATGATTCCAGGGGAATTAAAATTTCGGATAGCAGTTGTAATTATCTGCCCAGTACGATAGTCTCGGTCAATGAGCTTTCGATGCTTGCCTCCGGTATCTCTTTTTATCCCAATCCAACAAGCGGTGTTTTTAGCCTCACAGCCCAAAAACCTTTACCGGAAACATTAAACATACAAGTCACCGACCTGAGCGGCAGGAAAATGACCTCCCTGTCAATTCCGGCAGGACAAACTATGTTAAAGGCCGACCTGGGCAACCTGAGCTCCGGCATCTACTTACTGCAGTTGCAGGCGGGAGAACAAAGCTATTACCAAAAGCTGGTTATCAGGCATTAAACGCTCATTGTCGCTAAGATAATATGACGATAATTATCCTTATTTGTCTGTGTCATATATATTAGGTAAATTGCAGACTATTTTTAATTTTTAATTCCCACAAAAAAGGATTTTATGTCAACAGTAAAAGCGGGCGATACCGTAAACGTTCATTACCATGGAAAATTAACAGACGGAACTACTTTTGATAGCTCCGAGGGCCGTGCCCCATTGCAATTTACCGTAGGTGAAGGACAAGTGATCAAAGGTTTCGATGATGCCCTCATAGATATGAAAGTAGGTGATAAGAAAACAGTAAATATACCTGTAGCAGAAGCTTATGGTCCTGCTGATGAAAGGAACCTGATCGAATTCCCCAAAACAGAATTTCCGGCCGATATGAAACCGGAAGTAGGCGTGCAATTGCACCTGAGCGACAACCAGGGTAATCATTTCCCTGTAGTAGTAGCCGAAGTAAAAGAAGAAAGCGTGATACTCGATGCCAACCACCCGTTGGCAGGTAAAGACCTTGTCTTCGATATCGAGCTCGTAAGCATAGGCTAGTCCCGGAGGGTTTTCCCTTTAAGAAATAACGCTTCTTTAAAACCCTGCAGTGTAAAAGCTGCAGGGTTTTAATATTTGCTTTTGTATATTTGCCCCTGTTACCCTATTTAAAATCCGCTACGAATTGATGTCCTGGAAGCTTTTCTTACAAGTGCCCGCAGATACTGCGGCAAAATTAGTACAACCCACTGCTACTGCCCCCGAACAACTCTCGCTTTGGTTCCTGCTTAAGGAAGGTGGCGTATTGATGATTCCCCTGGCTTTATGCAGTATTCTTGCGGTTTACATATTTGTAGAACGGCTGCTGGCTATACGTAAGGCCGGTAAAGCGCCCAACGACTTTATGATGCGTATCCGGGAAAAGATCACGGAAGGTAGCATTGCCGGGGCCCAGTCTCTTTGTAAGAATTATGAAGGTTCCCTGCCCCGCGTGATCAGTAAGGGGATAAGCCGTATAGGCAAGCCGATGGACCATATCGAGAAGTCGATGGAAAGCGCCGGTAAGCTCGAAGTGTACCAGATGGAAAAGAACCTCGGTATCCTGTCTACCATAGCTTCAATCGCGCCTATGTTCGGGTTTCTCGGTACTATCGTGGGTATGATCGTCCTTTTCTCCAATATACAACATACCAATACTTTTGAAATAGGGACTATTGCAGGCGGTATCTACACCAAAATGGTTACCTCTGCCGTGGGTCTTATTATAGGCCTGCTGTCTTATGTAGCGCACAACTACCTGAACGCACAGATCAATAAAAATGTAAATAAAATGGAAGCAGCTGCCAGCGAATTCCAGGATATGCTCCACCAGCCGGCCGCAGTCTGAGCCGCAGTAAGAGGTACAGCGGCTTGCCGTTATAAGTGACAAGGCATTGCCTTGTGTTTCAATGGAAAAGAATTTTTTGGAAACCGGGATAACCGGATACTAAAACGGCTAATAATTCGTTAGGAAAGCAATAATCCTTAGGCATGTTACATGAAGTACAATACTTTTACATTTTAATTGCTTTCGCTTTATCCCTGCTGATTCATTACCTGGTTATTGAGCTTACCCACCGGAAGGGTATTTTCCTCGACGAGCACGATAAAGTGCAGAAAGTACATGAAATGCCAACACCGCGCATTGGGGGACTGGGTATTTTCCTGTCTTCGATGTTTATCCTCAACGACACGGCATTAGGCGGCTATTTTATCCTGGCTTCTATCCCTGCTTTTATTGCCGGCTTCCTGGAAGATTACTCCGGGAAGATAAGCCCTGAGCAACGGCTGGCCATTATGTGCCTTTCCCCGGTAATGGCCTTTATTATGATACCCGATACGGTGCTCACCGAATGGCCCTGGGGACATGTGCCCACTGTAGCCGGTATCCTGGCCAGTGTCTTTTTTATCGTGGCCCTGGTTAATGGTGTAAACTTTACCGACGGGCAGAATGGCCTGGCTTCCGGAACAGTATTGATCAGTCTTATTACTTTGTCCCTTGTTGCCTTTGGCTTGAACGATCATTCTGTATTGTACATCTGTCTTATCCTAGCTGCAGCCGTATTAGCATTCCTGTTTTACAATTTTCCCCGCGGCAGGATATTCCTGGGCGATGGCGGGGCTTATCTGCTGGGTTTTATGGTCGCAGCAGTTACGATCGCTATAGTACAACGGCATGTGACAGAAGTGTCTTCCCTTTTGTTGCCGGCATTGTTAATTTATCCCCTTTGGGAAGTTCTTTTTTCCACTATCCGCAAGCTGGCTTACGACAAGATATCTCCATTTCGTTCCGACGATTACCATCTGCACCAATTGCTGTTCCGGAACAGGGCTAAAGGCAAAGGTTATTTGCCTGTAGTATTTATTCTCCCGGCACAGGCTGTTACTTCTTTCTTTGTAGTTTTGTTCCGCAATAGTGCAACAGGGTTATTTTGGGTAATTTTTATCTATATCATCTTGTATTGCACGGTTTATTTTTACGAACGCAGGCTGGACGCGCTGAAAAACAGAGTAGTAAAGTCTTGATAAGTAAAGCATTGCGATTCAATTTATCAATTAATTAAGTATGAAAATAATTGTAGTGGGTACCGGCTATGTTGGCCTGGTTACTGGCGCCTGTCTTAGCGATGTGGGTGTGGAAGTGGTGTGTGTGGATATCGATAAAGAAAAGATTGATCAACTTAACCAAGGCATTTTACCTATATATGAGCCGGGCCTGGAAGAAATAGTTCACCGGAATGCACAAAAAGGCAGGTTGAGTTTTACCACCAGCATTGCCGATGATATTAAAGAGGCTGATGCTATTTTTATCGCTGTAGGTACTCCAGAAGGAGAAGATGGCAGCGCGGACCTGAAATATGTGATCGCCGTAGCAGAAGAAATAGGGACACACCTGCAGGATTATGCCGTTGTCATTACCAAAAGTACGGTGCCTGTAGGCTCTTCGGCCAAAGTAAAGCAAGCTATCGAAGGGGCTATGGCCAGGCATAACCGCTCCATACCTTTTGATGTAGCCTCCAATCCCGAGTTTCTCAAAGAAGGCGCTGCGATCAGCGATTTCATGAGCCCCGATCGCATTGTGATCGGCGTTGAAAGCGATAGGGCGGCAAAAGTGATGGAGCAAATCTATAAGCCGTTTTTATTGAATGGATTCCGTATCATATTTATGGATATTCCTTCAGCCGAAATGACCAAATATGCGGCCAATGCCATGCTGGCCACCCGTATCAGCTTTATGAACGATATCGCCAATCTTTGCGAATTGCTGGGAGCCGACATTAATCAGGTAAGAAATGGTATAGGGACCGATCCCCGGATCGGCAACAAATTCCTGTATGCCGGTATCGGGTATGGTGGCGCCTGCTTTCCCAAAGATGTGAAAGCCCTGATGAAAACGGGAGAACAACATGGCCACCCGCTCAAAATGCTGGAGGTAGTAGAAGAGGTGAACAACAGGCAAAAGCTGATCTTATTCCAGAAATTACGCCGTCTTTTAGGCGATGACCTTTCGGGTAAACGTATTGCCGTATGGGGTTTATCCTTCAAGCCGCAAACGGATGATATGCGGGAAGCGCCCTCGATACAGGTTATTAATGCTTTGGTACAGGCCGGAGCCGAAGTAAGGGCTTATGACCCCGTAGCTATCAAAGAGGCCCCCAAATATATTGACCATCCTGTTGCGTATGCCGAAGACGAATATACGGCATTGGAAGGGGCTGATGCCTTGATGCTGCTCACCGAATGGCGTGAATTCAGGCTTCCCGATTGGGAACGGGTAAAGGATCTGATGCGCAAGCCCCTGATCCTGGATGGCAGAAACATCTACAATGCCAAAGAGCTTGAAACCTACGGTTTTGAATATCATTGCATCGGGGTAGGGAATCGAAGCCTGTAGCCCTGCGCCTTTTCCCTTACATTAAATGCGAAATTTATATTAATTTTCCAATGTTCTGCAATATTCTCCGGTCCTTATGCAGGGAGATACTAAAAAAAAAGAATTAATTTTGCGACCTTCCGGACATGTGGGTATTGCTGAGGAGAAGATATATGTCTGCTATTACTATAATGACCATTTTTTTACCATGCGCATAAACCTGCTCCGCTTTTTATACAGGACATTACCCGTTATTTTTTTAGTTGGCTTCGGTATAGCTGCCTATGGTCAGCAACCTTCCTCTCCTAAAACGGTTCCTACTATCGACCCATCTACCGTTACCCCGGAGCAGATCAAGGAATTACAGGAACTGCAGAAAAAACAGGCACAGGCAACGGATAACCAAAAAGAAGAAGGAAAAGAAGAGCAGACGGATAAAGATAAAAAGGACGAAGAGGTAGGAAAGACAAAGAAAGTAAATGAAGCGTTGAAAGGAGAAGCGGGTTTGCCCATTTTCGGTAATGAGATTTTTAGTGGCGCTGGCCCTGCAATGCCCAATAGTAATCGCCCTACCCCTGAAAATTATATCCTTGGCCCTGGCGACAAGCTAATGATCGACGTAACCGGGAATTCGGTAGTATCCTGGCCCCTTACAGTCAACCCGGATGGGTCTATTTTGATTCCCGCTATCGGAAAACTTTTTGTAGGTGGTAAAACAATTGAAAATGCTACCGAAGCTATTAAAGATAAGCTCAGGGCCAACCGTTATGCCGTAGGCGCCGGTACTAATGTTTCCGTTACCCTTACCAATATACGCAGCATCAGGATCACCGTAATGGGTGAAGTAAGAAATCCCGGTGATAAGGTCGTGTCCTCTCTGACCACTGTATTCAATGCTTTATACGAATCAGGCGGTATCACAAAAAATGGTACTTACAGGGGTGTAAAAGTGATCAGGAACAATGAACAAGTGGCGCAGATCGATATGTACGATTACCTGCTGCGCGGCGATATGAGCAGCAATATTGCATTAAAAGATGGCGACATTATCCAGGTACCCGAATACAGAGTAAGGGTTAGTATCGAAGGCGAAGTAAAGCGACCTGCTTATTACGAAGTATTGCCCGGCGAATCGGTAAAAGATGTGATTGTATTTGCCGGTGGCTTTACCGACTATGCTTATAAATTTACGATCAAAGCCGTTCAGTTAACCGATCGCCAGCAGAAATTAAGAGATATTAACCAGAATGATTTTGACCGGTATATTCCCCTGAAAGGAGACCAGTACATGGTGTCCCGTATCCTCAATAAATATGAGAACAGGGTGTCTATCGCCGGTTCGGTGTACCGGCCGGGAGATTACGAGCTTACCGATGGTCTTACCCTTAAAGAACTTATTACAAAAGCAGATGGCCTTAAGGAAGATGCTTACCTGGAACGAGGGTATATCAACCGGCTTAAAGAGGATAATAGTTCTGAAGTGATACGCTTTTATGTGAAAGCGATCGTAGACGGAACCGAAGAAGATATTCCGTTGATGCGGGAAGATGTGATCCAGATCTCCTCTATTTTTGACTATACCGATGCCTATACCGTAAATATAAACGGTAAAATAAGGGCCGGCGGTACTTTCCCTTATTTCAACGGGATGACGGTAGAGGACCTTATTCTGAAAGGAGGCGGCTTTGCCGATGGGGCCAATGTGATGGAGGTGGAAATAGCCAGGAGAGTTAAGGATAGTGATAGACGTGCAAAAGATGCTAAGCTTGCAAACGTTATAAAGGTGGTTATTGATAAGAACCTGAAAGTAGCTGATTCCAAATTCAGGCTAGAACCCTTTGATGTTGTTTCGATATTTGCTTTGCCTGGTTATGTAAAGCCGCAAATGGTAACGATAGAAGGAGAAGTAATGACTCCGGGAACTTATGCCATGATCTCCAAAGACGACCGTATATCTGATCTGATCGCCCGTGCCAATGGTTTTACTGCTTACGCCTATCTGGATGGCGCCTCCCTGAAAAGAGGAGATTATTCAGAAACGCCAAGTGAAGCAGAGAAGCAAAACCTGAAGCTGCAGCAATTTACAGAGAAGCAATTGGAGGCTTCTGACGGACAATCAAAGATCAACCTAGCCGATCCTACTAAAAGAAATAATTTTGTTGATATAGACCTGGCGCATATCCTGAAGAAGCCCAAAAGCAGTAAAGATCTGATATTGCTGGATGGCGATGTGGTGAGCGTGCCTCGTGAATTGCAAACTGTAAAGATTTCGGGCGAAGTGTATTCGCCTACGACTACAGTATATAATTCGGGCCAGAGCCTGAGCGAATATGTGCTGCGCAGTGGTGGTTTTACCGAAAGTGCCTTGAAAAGAGGGGCCTATGTTGTATATGCCAATGGAGCCAACAAGGGTACCAAGCATTTTCTTTTCTTTAAAAACTATCCGAACATAGAGCCCGGTGCAGAGATCTTTATCCCCAAGAGGAAGCCTAGAAAGGAAAAAGACGGTGCTACTGTAGCGCAGACCTGGATCGGGCTTTCGTCAGGCCTTGCCTCTATTGCAGCAGTCATTTTTGCTATTGCCAACAGTAATAAATAGCTACTTGTAAAGGCTGATATAGCCCGGTGGTCGTATTTTATCCCGGGATTTTCCCAATACATTCAATCAATAACAGGAAACTTAAAATGTCAGATACTACACCACTTTATGAAGAAAGGCCCTGGGGGGCTTTCTGGGTACTGGAGGATGCGCCTACGCATAAAGTAAAGAGAATCGAAGTAAAGCCTGGAGGCAGGTTGAGTTATCAGTACCACCATCACCGTTCCGAAGTGTGGACCGTGATCAGTGGTAGGGCTACAGTAACCCTTGAAGGTGTTACTACAGATTTCGATGCCGGGTCAGTGATCAGGATACCATTGTCTGCCAAACACAGGTTAGCCAATACAGAACAAAATACACTGGTCATTATTGAAGTGCAGTTGGGTACTTATTTCGGTGAAGACGATATCATCAGGATAGAAGACGATTACGAAAGGAAATAGGCTGAAAGCTTGTTGCAGATATGGATATGGACAATAATTATATCATTTCAATTTAAAATTTAAATATTGGAGCGGAATAGTAGCATTTTTATTGCAGGACATAGAGGAATGGTAGGCGGAGCCATTAAAAGACAATTGGAAATACAGGGTTATGATAACCTGCTGCTCCGTACCTCTTCCGAACTTGATCTGAGGTCGCAGCAAGCTGTAAACGATTTTTTTGAACAGGAAAAACCGGAATATGTTTTCCTGGCCGCGGCTAAGGTAGGCGGTATATTGGCCAATAACATTTACAGAGCACAGTTCCTGTACGATAACCTGATGATAGAAGCCAATATCATCGAGGCTGCTTATCGTCACGGCGTACGTAAATTATTGTTTCTCGGAAGCTCTTGTATCTATCCTAAGTTGGCGCCGCAGCCACTTAAAGAAGAGTACCTGCTGACTGGTCTGCTGGAGGCAACCAACGAACCTTATGCTATAGCCAAGATCGCCGGTATTAAGCTTTGTGAAGCCTACAGGGACCAATATGGATGTAATTTTATCAGTGCCATGCCCACCAATTTGTATGGGATAGGTGATAACTACCACCCCGAAAATTCGCATGTGCTGCCGGCCCTGATCCGTAAATTTCACGAGGCAAAGACCAACGGCGCCGGGGAGGTAACCGTATGGGGGAGTGGGAAACCCTTGCGGGAGTTTATGTATGCTGACGACCTGGCGGAAGCCTGTATCTTCCTGATGGAAAATTATAATGAAAAAGGCTTTATCAATATAGGTACCGGTTCCGATCTTTCCATAGGTGAGCTGGCCATGCTGGTAAAGAAAATTACAGGATTTGAAGGGGAATTGGTGTTTGACACCGCTAAACCGGATGGTACTCCACGTAAGCTTATGGATGTTTCGAGGTTGCATAGCCTGGGCTGGCAACATAAGACTAATCTTGAAGAAGGTATTGCACTTTCTTACGAGAATTTTCTGTCAAACAATTTTGCAATGCGCTAAAAAAATAAAATCAAATACATGAAAGTAGCTTTAATTACAGGAGTAAACGGGCAGGATGGTGCCTATCTTTCAGAACTGCTCCTGGAGAAAGGATATATGGTGCATGGTATCAAACGCCGTTCATCGTTGATCAACACAGACAGGATAGACCATTTATACCAGGATCCTCATGGCGAGAATGTGCGTTTCAGGCTGCATTACGGAGATATGACCGACAGTACCAACCTGATCCGGATCATTCAGGAAACACGTCCCGATGAGATATACAACCTGGCTGCAATGAGCCACGTTAAAGTTAGTTTCGATACACCCGAATATACCGGCAATGCTGATGGTTTAGGTACGCTCAGGCTACTGGAAGCCATCCGTATCCTTGGGCTGGAAAAAACAACCCGTATTTACCAGGCATCTACTTCTGAATTGTACGGCCTGGTGCAGGAAGTGCCTCAAAAGGAAACTACTCCTTTTTACCCGAGGAGTCCTTATGCCGTTGCCAAATTATACGCTTACTGGATTACGGTAAACTACCGTGAGGCATATGGCATGTACGCTTGCAACGGGATCCTGTTTAACCATGAGAGCCCTTTGCGTGGGGAGACTTTTGTAACCCGCAAAATTACCCGGGCCGTAGCGGCAATAGCTTTGAAAAAGCAGGATAGAATGTACCTGGGCAACCTGGACGCAAGAAGGGACTGGGGACATGCCAAAGACTATGTAGAGGCCATGTGGAGAATTCTGCAGCAGGATGAGCCTGAAGATTTCGTCATTGCTACCGGTGTTACGACAACGGTACGCGATTTTATCAAAATGGCTTTTGATGAAGTTGGTATTGAGGTTGGATTCAGAGGAGCGGGTGTGGAAGAAGTGGGTTACGTGATCAATTGTACCAATCCTGACTATCAACTGGATAAAGGACAGGAAGTAGTATCTGTCGATCCGGCCTATTTTCGTCCTACCGAAGTAGAACTGCTGATCGGTGATCCCACGAAGGCAAAAACCAAGCTGGGCTGGGAACCTAAATATGACCTTCCTGCATTGGTAAAAGAAATGGTCGCGGCCGATGTAAAGATATGCCGGGACCTTAACGAACTGCAGTGGGAGCATAAAGCAGGCTGATAGCTGCAGTAATCAGACGCACCGCTAATTGATGAATTGATTTAAAAGAAAAGAATGGCTTTAATAAATGTAATATTATCCGGAGGAGTGGGTAGCAGGCTATGGCCGCTATCCAGGAAATCGCGTCCTAAACAATATATTCCCCTGTTCGATAATAGTACTTTGTTCCAGATGTGTGCAAGGCGTAATAAAGCCATTGCCGATCAGATATTGATTATCGGGAACGCCGATAATTACCAACTGTCAAGGCAGGATATGCAGGTAGAAGGAATTACCGGTTTCTCCGAACTGATAGAGGCAGCACCCCGTAATACGGCTGCTGCCATCGCCTTTGCCGCTTTTACTGTTAAGCCGGAAGATATACTCCTGGTAACGCCTTCCGATCATATTATTTCGGGTACGGAAGCTTACAATACCGCCATCTCCAAAGCGGCTACCTTAGCACAGGAAGGCCACCTGGTAACTTTCGGGGCTATACCTACAAGACCGGAAACTGGTTATGGCTATATCCAGCATGATGCCGATTTCAATGTGTTGTCTTTTAAAGAAAAGCCTTCAAAAGATAAGGCGGAGGAGTACCTCGCCAATGGAGAATATTTATGGAATAGCGGTATGTTTTGTTTCCAGGCCGCAGTGTATCTGGAAGAGTTGAAGCAATTTGCTCCGGATATCTATAATGCATCAGCAAGTGCAGTACAGAAAATAGATAATGGTTTCCTGCCTTTGAAAGAGACTATGGATATACCTTCGGTGAGCATAGATTATGCTGTGATGGAACATTCCACAAAAATAAAAGTGGTGCCCTTTGATTTTGGATGGAGCGACCTGGGGTCTTTTGAATCGGTATGGGATTATATGGACCAGGATGTTCCCGTTGCAGAGCGACCCAAAAACCTGGTTTTAGGTTCCAGGAAACAGGTGGAATTTATCGGGGTAGAAAACCTGGTACTCGTGGAAACTGAAGATGCTTTGCTGATCGTACCGCGGAATCTTACCCAGGATGTGAAGCAGGTATATGAAAGGCTGGAAAAGGAAAAGCCGGAATTATTGCAATAAAACTAAAATAATTTATTGAGAGTCACACATTGTCAGACTTAATATGGAAAAATATGGTCGATGCTAAGGAAAGCCAAGCTCCCGGCAGCAATACTGAGGGTGAAATTTCGCTCAAGGAATTAATTATCCGGATCAAAAATGTTTTAAGCTTCCTGGTTAAAAAATGGAAGCTTATTCTTCTGTTTGTTATCTTGGGCGCTGCATCCGGCTTCTTTTTAGCAAAGACTAAAAAGCCGGTGTATAAAGCGAAAGGCATTTTCGTGCTGGATGAAGGAGGCGGTAATACACCTGCTGCTATGGGAGGGCTCGCCATGCTGGGTTTAAACCTTGGCAGCAATTCTTCTGGCCTTTTTTCCGGGACTAAAAACATACTATGGCTTTACTCCAGTAAGTCCATGATCAAGAGAGCTTTGTTAACCACAGTAATGCGTGATGGAAAAAAGGAGGTACTGATCAACTGGCTGATAGAGGAAAGCAAGTTGCAAAAGGCACTTGGTGCATCGTACAAAAAGGATATGTTCCTTAATATAACAGATAGTTCCCTACTGACGCCTGTCCAAAACTCGGTAATACTGAACTGTTGCGGTCTTATTGCTAATAAATATCTTAAGGTTAAGGAAGAAGACGGAACAGACAACATGATAGGTGTCAGTATTACTTCCCGCGACGAGCTTTTCGCGAAAGAGTTTGCGGAAACCTTGATCAACATGGTTAACCAGTTCTATATTCAATCCAAAACGATGAAGATCCTGGAAGAGATCGCCGTGCTCCAATCAAAAGCAGACAGTTTTCGATTAAAAATGGATAACTCGATGTTCCAGGCTGCTTCGGCTATGGATGCAGCACCTAATGCTAATCCTAACCTCCAGGTATTACGCGTCGCTCCTCAACGGAAGAGAGTAGATGTGGATGTGTCAAGCGCACTGTATATTGAATTGACCAAAAACCTGGAAAGCAGGCGTATGTCCCTGGCCCAGGAAACACCATTGATACAGATTATAGAATCTCCTTCATTGCCGTTGGAAATTATTAGGCCATCGCCTGTATTTTATGCTGTTTTGGGAGGCTTTATCGTCGGTTTTTGTACTGTGGCTCTTCTTTTGATCCGCTTCTTCTATAGGAAAATTATGGCTTGATCAATCAGCTAGTTCATCATTCATACACATTCTTACTTATGTCCTGGATTAACAAACGGTCACTATGCCTTGCAGTTCTGCTTCTGCTAAGTAGCTTCGCTTCAAGAGCACAGGATTATTTATCAGTAAAGCAATTTGGTGCCAAGGGAGATGGTGTCACTGACGATACGGAAGCGATAATTAAAGCTGTTGCGGCTTCGCAGCAAGGAGGGGTAAGTACGAACTTTATTAAAGGTGTCTATGAACAAAACGGTATTTCCATTTACCTTGGTGGCGTAAAAACTATCTTTTTCCCCTTGGGTATATATAAAATATCAAAACCGATATATATGGGAACCTATGCCCATTTGTTAGGTGAGAAAGCAGTCCTGATACCTTCTGACAAGTTTAAAAATGGTACAGCCATTATTAGCAACTCTTGGCAAGGTCACTTGGAAGGGCTGCAGTTCGTAGGCTTCGATATGGCTGTTAAAATTGATAATCGCAATCTTGATTGTGGTAAAATTCAAATTGAGAACTGTGATTTTATCAACAACAGGATGGCAATAGAATTATCTGCCCTTTCTTCTATAAGCATCATCAAGGAAAATCGCTTTTTCCGGAATGACAAAGTCATTAATATTATCGGAGGAGATAAAGTGATCATGTCGGAAAACTGGATCACCTCGGGCTTCTTAAAAGGCAGGCAAGACGCGCAGATCATCAACCATGGCGTGTTGCATTTCAATAATAACCTGCTGGTGCCCATGCCTCCTGTAAAGGGAGCCATTGAGCCGGCCTGGATAAATAACTATACTAACGTCTCGATAGAGGGAACAAGGCAGGGTGGTGAAGAGGGCTCTTTCACGCTGGTTAACAACTTTGCTGTTGCCAATTCTGTCTATCCTGCGTACCCCAATTGCGTTATCATTAAAAACGCTGATTGCTACGCTGTATATGGAAATACGGCCACTTATGTTCAACCTGCTGCCGTAAGATTAATAGGGATACCCAATATGGTAGTCCTGGAAGACCTTCGGGGATTTATTCATGCCCGGGTGATAGATATTTCGCAAGCCAGTAGTAAGGAGGCCAGCCAGCAATTAAGTAAATCAACAGGTCTTTTTAGCCTTAGGATAAACAATATACAAGGGGCGCAGTTGATCAGGAACAGTAACGGAACCAATACTCCTGATATATTGCAGAAATTTGAAATAAAATAGTAAGCTACCTTTCATATGGAATAGATGTGCGCTGTGTGGAGGGATGCATCAAAATTCAATGCCATTAAAAAGCATTAATATTGCAGGCGTTTTCTCCCTGTCGGGTGCTCAGGTTTAGCTGTATTTGATGAACGGATTGAGTTGTATGTTTTGTAAAAAAGGATTTTCTAAATCATGAAAGTAAAAAAAACAATCATCATTACAGGCGGCGCCGGTTTTATCGGATCCCATGTAATAAGACGATTTGTTAACCAATACCCTGATTATCATATTGTCAACCTTGATAAGCTAACCTATGCAGGTAACCTGGCTAATCTGCAAGACATTGAGCACCGCGAAAACTATTCTTTTATAAAAGGGGATATTGTGGATGCCGTATTCATCGATCAGCTATTTGCCGATAAAGCACCGGATGCCATTATTCACCTGGCTGCCGAATCGCATGTAGACCGGTCCATTGCCGACCCTACCGAATTTGTAATGACCAATGTAGTGGGCACCGTCAACTTGTTGAATGCAGCTCGTAAACATTGGAGAGGCGCTTACGATACCCATCGCTTCTACCACGTTTCTACTGATGAAGTTTATGGTGCGCTGGGCGAGACCGGCATGTTTATCGAAGAAACCAAGTACGATCCGCATAGTCCTTATTCAGCTTCAAAAGCAAGTTCTGACCACTTTGTAAGAGCCTACCACGATACCTATGGGATCGACACTGTAATTTCCAATTGCTCCAACAATTACGGGTCGCACCATTTCCCCGAAAAACTAATACCACTTGCGATCAATAATATAAAGAATAATAAGCCGATACCGGTATACGGGAAAGGTGCAAATGTAAGAGATTGGCTTTGGGTTGAAGACCATGCAAGGGCAATTGATGTCATCTTTCATAAAGCGGCCCCGGGACAAACGTATAATATCGGTGGTCATAACGAATGGAAGAATATAGACCTGATCCGTTTGCTGTGTACTATCCTGGATAAAAAATTAGGAAGGGCAGCGGGAACTTCTGCAGGACTGATCACGTTTGTTACGGACCGCGCAGGTCACGATCTGCGCTATGCTATAGATGCTACCAAGCTCCAGCAGGACCTTGGCTGGACACCCAGCCTTCAATTTGAAGAGGGACTAGAAAAAACGGTGGATTGGTACTTGAGCAACGAAGAGTGGTTAGCTAATGTAACCAGCGGGGCTTATCAGCAATATTACCAAACGCAATACGAATAGATAAGGAGATGAAGGTAACAGAAACTAAACTTAAGGGCTGCTTTATCATAGAGCCGGAAATATTTGAAGATAGCAGAGGATATTTTTTTGAAAGTTTTAATAAGCAGAAATTCGAAGAGCTTACCGGCCACCAGGAAGCGTTTGTGCAAGACAACCAATCTTCCTCACAGTATGGTGTGGTTAGGGGCTTGCATTTTCAGCAAGGTGTACATGCCCAGGCAAAATTGGTGAGAGTGCTGGAGGGTAAAGTGCTTGATATTGCTGTCGATCTGCGCGAGGATTCTCTTACCTACAGACAATGGGTCGGAGTAGAGCTTTCCAAAGAGAACAATCTTCAAGTATACGTGCCTCGTGGGTTTGCACATGGCTTTTCCGTACTGAGCGAAGAGGTCGTTTTTATGTACAAATGCGATAACTTTTATCACAAAGCATCAGAAGGAGGTATCCGCTTCGACGATCCTTTTTTAAACATTGATTGGCAGGTCCCGGAAAGCAAAATGATCGTATCGGAGAAAGACCTGGAGCTGAAGTATCTGCAATAGAATACTAAATACCCTGGTGCTGTTGCACTAGTAACAAAAATGACAACAGTACATGTGTTAACTTAACCTCTATATCCCATTTGAAATGAAAGGTATTGTACTGGCAGGTGGTTCCGGAACACGGTTGTATCCCATCACAAAGGCTATCAGTAAGCAATTGATGCCGATCTATGATAAGCCTATGATCTACTACCCGCTTTCGGTGCTTATGATGGCCGGGATCAGGGAAATACTGATCATTACTACCAGAGAAGATCAGCCCGGTTTTATCCGGCTGCTTGGCGATGGGGCGCAATGGGGCTGCCGGTTTGAATATGTGATCCAGGAAGTGCCCAACGGTCTTGCACAGGCATTTGTATTGGGTGCCGATTTTATAGGAAATGATAAAGTAGCGTTGGTTTTAGGGGATAATATTTTTTACGGAAGTGGTTTGGCAAGATTATTGCAGGAAAACAATGATCCCAAAGGCGGAGTGATCTTTGCTTATCAGGTGAGCGATCCTGAACGTTATGGTGTAGTTGCGTTCGACGAAGAGCATAAAGCTATCTCTATCGAAGAAAAACCGGTAAAGCCCAAGTCTAATTATGCAGTACCAGGTCTTTACTTCTACGACAATTCTGTAGTGGAAATAGCAAAGAATATAGCCCCATCGGCCAGAGGTGAATATGAGATCACGGATGTCAACAAGGTGTACCTGGAGCAGGGCAATCTTAAAGTAGGGGTGCTCAGCCGGGGAACAGCCTGGCTGGATACCGGAACGCATGACTCCCTGATGGAAGCGAGCCAGTTTGTACAGATCATCGAACGCCGGCAGGGCCTTAAGATCGGTTGTCCCGAAGAGATAGCTTACCGGATGGGCTATGTCGATAAGGAGCAGCTAACTGCCCTTGCCAATGTTTTGATCAAAAGTGGATATGGTGAATATTTGCTGAACCTGATCAAGTAAGTGCCGGTATAAGTAGCCAAGAATATCCGGAGCCATATCTTACTCATATAGAGAAACATTGTATTAAAAGAAAGATAACAAATAAAAGATGTAATTTCGCAGCCGAAAAATATACAGATGGAAAATTGAAATCTGTTTCTTTCATTAGTTGCTGGTAATGAATATAATAAATCTTGTCTAATAGAAATATGTTACAAAATAAAGAAATCGCAATTATCGGTTTAGGTTATGTTGGTTTGCCTTTAGCCATTGAATTCGGGAAAAAATATAAGGTATTGGGCTTTGATATTAAGCAAGACCGGATCAACGAATTATCAAAAGGTGAAGACAGCACGAAAGAAGCAAATATCGATGACCTGAAACAGGTTACCACGCCTGGCTCATCAAGTATCGGATTGACTTTTTCCTGTACTGTAAGCGATCTCAGCAATTACAATGTATATATAGTAACCGTTCCCACACCTATCGACCAGTTTAAGGCTCCGGATCTGACTCCCCTGCTGAAAGCTTCCGAAATGCTGGGAAAAGTGTTGAAGAAAGGAGATATCGTTATTTACGAATCCACCGTTTATCCGGGCTGTACCGAAGAAGATTGTGTACCGGTACTGGAGCGGTTCTCAGGACTCAAATTCAACGAAGATTTCTTCTGTGGTTATTCTCCCGAACGTATCAACCCCGGCGATAAAGTCAATACCCTCACCAAGATCAGGAAGGTAACATCCGGCTCTACTCCCGAAATTGCCGATGTGGTGGATGGTCTTTATGCTTCTATCATTACTGCCGGTACCCATAAGGCGCCCAGCCTGAAAGTAGCCGAAGCTTCTAAAGCTATCGAAAATGCCCAGCGCGATGTCAACATTTCTTTTGTAAACGAACTGTCACTTATCTTCGACAGGATCGGTATCGATACCACCGATGTGATCGAGGCTGCCGGCACCAAATGGAACTTCCTGAAATATAAGCCAGGCCTGGTTGGAGGGCATTGCATTGGCGTTGATCCTTACTACCTTGCCCATAAAGCGGAATCATTAGGTTATCACCCACAGGTCATTTTATCCGGCAGAAGGGTAAACGACAATATGGGTATGTTCGTGGCCAACAAAGTGATCAAGCTGATGATCAAGAAAGGTCATAAAATAGCTGGTGCCAAAGCACTGATCCTGGGTATGACCTTTAAAGAAAATTGCCCCGACATCCGCAATTCCAGGGTTATCGACATCTATAAAGAATTGAAACAATTCGGTCTTAATGTGGATGTGTACGATCCCCATGCCGAAAAGCACGAAGTAGAAGAAGAATACGGAGTATCGCTGCTGGATGCCCTGTCCGGACCATACGACGCCATAGTATTGGCTGTGGCACATGATGAATTTATCCAGCTCGATTTCTCAACACTCAAGAACGGAAGTGAAACCGTGATCTTTGATACCAAGTCTTGTCTGGACCGTAGCCTGATCGATGCCCGCTTATAAACACTTAACGCTTTTATTATCCTTCCCTTATGAACCTGCAAATGGTCGACCTGAAAGGTCAATACCTGAATATAAAACAAGAGATAGATACTGCTGTCCTGCAAGTGATAGACAGCACAGCCTTTATCAACGGGCCCCAGGTAAAACAGTTCTCCGATAACCTGGAGCAATATCTGGATGCCAAACATGTGATCCCCTGTGCCAATGGTACAGATGCCTTGCAGATCGCCCTTATGGCGTTAGGTCTCCAGCCTGGCGATGAAGTGATCGTTCCCTGTTTTACTTATGTAGCAACCGCCGAAGTGATCGCTTTGCTGCACCTGAAGCCGGTAATGACTGAAGTAGACCCCCAAACATTTAACCTTACAGCCGAGCTTTTTGAAAAAGCAATTACCCCAAAGACCAAGGCGGTAGTGCCGGTGCACCTGTTCGGCCAATGTGCCGATATGGAGCCCATCCTGGAAGTAGCGAAGAAGCATAATATTTTTGTAGTCGAAGATACCGCCCAGGCTATAGGCGCCGATTATACCTTCTCCGATGGTACGGTAAAGAAAGCCGGGACTATGGGCGACATCGGCTGTACTTCCTTCTTCCCGTCCAAAAATCTGGGTTGCTATGGTGATGGCGGCGCTTTATTTACCAACGACGAGGAACTTTTTCAGAAAATAAAAATGATCGCTAACCACGGACAGGCGGTAAAATACCATCATGAGATCGTGGGCGTAAATTCCCGTTTGGATACCATCCAGGCGGTTATATTGGACATTAAGCTGAAGCATCTCGATAATTATGCCAAAGCCCGTAATGAAGCAGCAGCCCATTACGACCAGGCTTTCGGACAACTGGACTGGATACAGATACCCGAAAGACAAAGTAACTCTACCCACGTCTTTCACCAATATACCTTAAAGCTTACTGATCCTGCGGATCGTGACCGGTTAAAAGCACATCTGGAAGCAAAAAAAGTGCCGGCAATGGTATATTATCCGATTGCGCTGCATTTGCAAAATGCTTTTAAAACCCCCGAATTCGGTGTTGGCGACTTCCCTGTTTCCGAAATGCTTTGCAGCCAGGTTATTTCTTTGCCGATACATACGGAAATGACCGGTGAACAACTTGATTTTATTACCGAAGCGGTGCTTTCTTTTAAAAAATAAAACAACCTATGCCTGATTATTTTGTACATGAAACTGCAGTAATTGACGAAGGGTGTATCATTGGGAAAGATGCCAAGATCTGGCATTTTTCGCATATTATGCCTAAGTGTAACATTGGCGAAGGCTGTAACATTGGCCAGAACTGCGTTATATTCCCAAACGTAGTTCTGGGCAGGAATGTAAAAGTGCAGAACAACGTTTCCATCTATGAAGGTGTGACTTGCGACGAAGACGTGTTCCTGGGACCCTCTATGGTATTTACCAATGTAACCAATCCTCGTAGTGGTGTAAACCGCAGGGGACAATATGCTAAAACGCATGTAGGAAAAGGAGCTTCTATCGGGGCCAATGCTACTATCGTCTGCGGGCATGATATAGGCACTTTCGCTTTTATCGGTGCCGGTGCCGTAGTCACCAAAACGGTATTGCCTTATGCCCTGGTGGTAGGCAACCCTGCCAAGCAAATTGGCTGGATGAGCGAATATGGCCACCGTTTGGAATTTGATGCCGATAGCAAAGCGGTGTGTCCAGAAAGTAACCAGGAATACCTGCTTCAGGATGGGGCCGTTTCCCGTGTTAAATAATGAGGCAATCCCGTTGAATAAGTATATATCTTAATAATAGTATAAAAGCATGGTAGCTGCAGATCAAAAAATAAAATTTGCCGTAGTAGGCTGCGGACATATTGGTAAACGCCACGCCGAAATGGTAAAACGCAACCCCGAAAGCGAGCTGGTGGCCCTGATTGATGTTAAAGATAAAAGTCAGTTAGGTATTGAAAGTTACGAGGTGCCTTTCTTCAATTCTTTAGAAGACTTTCTGGCTTCCGGCATCGATGTCGATGTGATCAATATCGCTTCTCCCAACGGATTTCATGCCGAGCAGGCTCTGCAGGCGCTGGAAGCACGCAAGCATATCGTGATCGAAAAGCCTATGGCTTTGAATAAGCAGGATGCGGAAAAAGTGATCTTTAAAGCGTTGCATGTACACAAGCAGGTATTTGCCGTAATGCAGAACCGTTATTCCCCGCCGAGCGTATGGATCAAGGAACTGATCGAAAGCGGTAAGCTGGGCCAGATCTATATGGTACAGCTCAACTGTTATTGGAACAGGGATAATCGCTATTATAAGCCGGATAGCTGGCATGGGAAAAAAGACCTGGACGGCGGTACCCTTTTTACGCAGTTCTCCCACTTTATCGATATCATGTACTGGCTGTTCGGCGATATACAGAATATCCAGGGCAAGTTCAACGACTTCAATCATAAAGAGCTGACCGACTTTGAAGACAGCGGTTTCGTAAGTTTTGATTTCGTAAACGGCGGTATGGGTAGCATTAACTATTCGACTTCGGTATGGAACCAGAACCTGGAAAGCTCCATGACCATTATTGCCGAACATGGTTCTATAAAGATCGGTGGCCAATATATGGATAAGGTAGAATATTGCCACGTGAAAGACTATGAGATGCCGGAGTTGGCGCCTACCAATCCGGGCAACGACTATGGCGCCTACAAAGGCTCTGCTGCCAATCACCATTACGTGATCGAGAACGTAGCAGATGTACTTAAGAACAGGGCTGCTATTACCACGAATGCCCTGGAAGGACTTAAGATTGTAGATATCATCGAGAAAATTTACGCCTTGAAATAAGAATTTGATGAAGGCAGCTTTAGGAGTAATTGGTGGGGGGATTGTAGGTCTGTCTGTTGCCTATAAATTGCAGCTCAAATACCCGAACAAGAAGATTATTGTTTTCGAAAAGGAGGATGAGGTCGGAAAGCATCAATCGGGACGTAATAGTGGAGTATTGCATTGCGGGCTCTATTATGAGCCAGGTTCTTTGAAAGCGCGACTAGCCGTTTCCGGCATCAGGCAGATGACTGAATTTTGCCGTACACATGCTATACAGCATGAAATTTGCGGCAAAGTCGTGGTAGCGTCGGACGAAAGAGAGATGGGCTTTTTGAAAAATCTGCATGCACGCGGTACCGCCAATGGTTTACAAGGGCTAAAGCTACTTTCCAAAGAAGCATTGGCCCAACGGGAGCCCTTTGTTGCAGCAAAAGAAGCGCTACTGGTCCCCGAAGAAGGGATCGTAGATTATAAGGCAGTGATGCAAAAATTGAAGGAGTTGATTCTGGCAGGCGGAGGCGAAGTATTGACTGGTATTGAAATAAAAAGCATAGCGGAAGGAGATAAAGAAGTTGTTGTGTACGGCGGTGGGCAAGAATGGACGCTGGCTTTTATAGTAAGCTGTGCCGGCCTGCATTCCGACCGGATTTATCAGCAGTTCACTCATCAGAAGAGACCGTTACGTATCGTGCCGTTCAGGGGAGAGTACATGATGCTGAAACCGGAAGCGGTACATTTAGTAAATCATTTGGTATACCCTGTTCCCGATCCGGAATATCCGTTTCTGGGCGTACACTTTACGAGGATGATCTCAGGTGCCAGGGAAGTAGGTCCCAATGCTGTATTTGCATTAAAGAGAGAAGGGTATACGAATACGCAGTTTTCTTTTAAGGATACGGTTGATGCGGTAACTTATAAAGGCTTTATCTCTTTCCTGGCGAAAAACTTTTCATTCAGCATGGGGGAGTTTTATAGCTCTATTAATGAAAAAGCTTTTTTGAAGAAGGCCCAGAAGCTAATCCCGGATGTAAGAGCATCTCACTTTATCAAAGGGACCGCGGGTGTAAGAGCCCAGGCCATGGACAATAAGGGAAAGCTGATCATGGATTTCAACGTGATAAGGCAAGGTAAGCAGGTGCATGTATTAAATGCGCCTTCACCCGGGGCCACAGCCTCGCTGGCCATTGCCGATTATGTGATTAGTGAATATGTAAACCAGTAAGTAATTATTTTGCCGCTCATAAAAGGTAACAGATAAATAAGTTTTAACAACAGCATAAAAAGGTAATAAACTATGATAACGAATAAAAACATTTTTATTACAGGTGGAGCAGGTTTTATAGCTAACACGCTTATCAAAAATCTGATCGAAGACAATAAAATAACCATCTATGATAACTTTCACAGAGATACCCTGACAAACAGTGGTTATCTGAACCACCCTAACCTGACGGTTGTGAAAGGCGATGTGTTGGATCTTACTACGCTCACCGAAGCGATGAAGGGCGCAGATATTGTTGTACATGCAGCCGGTATCGCTGGTATTGATACCGTAATTAAAAGCCCCGTACGGACAATGAGGGTCAATATGATCGGAACCGCGAATGCTTTGGAAGCGGCAAGGGTGAACGGCGTGAAAGATCGTTTCGTTGACTTTTCAACTTCTGAGATATTCGGTAGCCACGCATTTAAAAGCGCCGAGACCGATACCGCAGTTTCCGGAAGTGTAGGAGAGGCCCGTTGGGTATATGCAGTAAGTAAACTTGCGGGAGAACATTTGGCGCATTCTTATTATAAAGAACACCAGTTGCCGGTAGTCACAGTACGGCCTTTTAATGTGTATGGTCCCGGACAAACAGGAGAGGGCGCTTTGCAGATCTTTATCAAAAAGGCATTGAAGAACGAAGAAATAAATATCTATGGTGATGGGACAGCCATCCGGGCCTGGTGTTATGTAGATGATTTTGTTGATTGCCTAATGCGATGCATCGAAGATCCGAAAGCAATCGGGGAGAGTTTTAATCTTGGTAATTCAAGAGCAATATTGACCACCCTCGGTCTTGCAGAAGCTGTTTGCCGGGTGTTGAAATCAGAATCAAAGATCTTGTTTAAAGATGCACTGAGCGCTGACATAGAAATGCGTATACCAAGTGTGCAGAAGACAAAAGATATTCTGGGTTTTACCGCCAAAGTAGATTTGGAAGAAGGGATACAACGTACTGCAGAGTACTTTAAGTCTATTATGTAGGTATGGATAAGCAGAAGGTCGTAATATTAGGAGCCAGAGGATTTATAGGTAGCGCATTTACTTCTGCTCTCGACGGAAAGAAGTTTGCGGTGCTTACCCCGAAGAGAGATGATTTCGACATGAGCGATCCGTCTACTTTTAAAAATACGGACTTTAATGATGCAATCATCATTGATTGTATCGCCAAAATTGATGGAGATAAGGATCTGGTCCTAAATAGTAACTACTATAATACAAAGGTTTTCATTAATTATTTAAAGAGTACTTACGAAGATAGATATAGGTATATATATCTATCTTCTCTTTCTACACTTGATAAAAATCTGATTGCTTCCAACAGCTATATCTTGTCGAAATATAAGGCTGAAAGTTATATTAAAGAGCAGGTCAAGGATTATAAAATAATTAGAATCTCTTTCCCTTTCGGTAGTGGTGAGAAACCGCAGAGATTAATGTCCCGCTTAGTCAATAAGGCAAAGCATCTGGAATTTATCGAATTGGATGATATTGAGATTTTCTTGACACCGATTGAAGTTTTTAAATCGGATTGTATGGAATTAGTCGAGAATAGGGAATCCGAGATTAACTATTTGCCATTACATCCTCTTCGTCTTGAAGATGTCCTTAAAATGATATACGGAGTGCTTGGGGTTAAAGAAAATTATTCGATCAGGGAGAGAAAGGAATTGCCGGATAGTACATCGGGTATAACAAGATACCTGGTTAGTAAGGAGCCTATTGAAGAGCAAAAGAAAATAATTGTAACTGAAATAGAAAAGCTTGTAAATGAAATCGAAGGATAAATTATTTTTCTTTATTCAGTCGTTGCTGAAATATAAAAGTTCGGCACTTGGGCTTTTTTGCAGAAAACATACCTATAAGTTCTTTTTTAAGCATGCTGGGAAAAATATAAGGATCAGGGATGGCGTTACAATTAAATATCCGTCAGACATTGAGATCGGTGATAATTGCTATATAGGTGAAGGATGTTATCTTGTCGGGAAGGGAGGTTTAAAGATCGGCAATAATTTTTTGATGGGAGCAGGATCTAAGGTGATTACTTCAAATCACAATTTTGATGACCTAGATGTTCCGATTAATCAACAAGGTTTGACCTTTAATGAAATAGAAATTGGTGACAATGTGTGGCTAGGGTTCGATGTTAAAGTTTTTGGTGGCAGTACCATCGGGAACGATTCTATAGTAGGAGCGAATAGTTTAGTAAACAAAAAGTTTTTGGAAAAAGGAGCCGTTTTAGTTGGTATTCCCGCTAAGGTTATTAAAGTCAGAAAATTAGATAAATAATTGACCGAAGCGCGTAGCAAGCATTCGTTGGTAAATAGGCGAAATAGCTATAGAGGCAAAACGCTTCAATTCTGAAAATATCTGATAAACGATACCGCTAAATGAACATACTTTTTTTACCCTCTAATATTGCTTCCATTCCTGCAATAACTGCCGAGCAGCTAAATAAATATGAGCATATAACCGCTAAAAATATGGTTAAAGGCAGGCATAAATATCAGCAGGATAATCCTGATCTGATAGTACTGCCCGCAAACGTTACCAAACGCAATCCTTTTAAATGGCTTCTGCACAAATTAACCTTTGAAAGAAAACTCAAAAAATGGATTAATTGGGCAGATATTATCCATTACACCTATGAACCGTATTTTAAAAATGGCAGAGATATAGCATTTGCCCGGGAAAAAGGGAAAAAGATATTTATAGAATGGCTGGGAAGCGATATCAGAAATCCGGAATATTTAAGAACAATAAACAAATATTATGATGCAGTATTCGATAATGGATATGAGTATGCATCTGATGAAAGTAAAGAAAATTCTCTGGCTATGCAGAGGCTCTTTAAAAGATACGATGCTGTACCTATCCTTAGCCCGGAAATAGTGCTGTATCTGGATAAAAATATTTTTGATAAATTTTATCCTTTAAAGCAACGGATCGATCTTGGTAAGTTCAGTCCGGCTTACCCTTCAGTTACTGAATCAAGACCGCTGATAGTGCATTCGCCATCAGTAAAGATAGGCAAAGGTAGTCATATAATAATTCCGCTAATTGAAGAGTTGAAGAAAGAATACGATTTTGACTTTTGTTTGTTACATGATATTTCCAGAGAAGAGAGCTTAAAAGTGATGCAAAAAGCGGATATATTTTTGGATCAAATAATTATTGGAGGCTACGGCATGGCTACCGTAGAAGCCATGAGTTTTGGTAAACCGGTAATGTGTTTTATTATGCCGGAAGTGTTCGAAGCCGGGCTACCCAGGGAGTGTCCTATTGTAAACACTAATGCTGACAATTTAAAAGAACAACTAGTACGCCTGATCACAAATCCGGTGCTCAGGCACGAGATTGGTATTAAAAGCAGAATTTTTGCAGAGCAATATCATGACGTTGAAAAGGTATCAAAACAATTATTGGAAATATATAGCGCAGAACCAGAATAAATGTTTAAACATTTAAAACAATTAGCCGGAGACTCTTTAATATACGGTATATCAGGTATTATAAGCCGGATGATCTCTGTGTTTCTCGTCCCTTTATATACCCGTTTATTTGCTCCAGAAGATTATGGGATCATTAATCTGGTCAATACCACATTTCTGCTCATTGGCCTCGTAATCGTATTTGCACTGGATAATTCAGCGGCCCGGTGGTTCTATGATACTAATGATACCGTTGAGCAGAAAAAAACATTTGGTAGTTGGATATGGTTTCAGGTAATTGCATCGGTTATTGTCGCGATCATATTGATCCTATTCAGTGCTCCTATAGCTGTTCGGTTGCTTAAAGTAGAACATGGCGGCGAGTTATACATTATCCTTCCTTCCCTTTCATTAATAACCACAACGCTACCTAACATACTTACAAACTGGTATAGGGTACAGCGGAGAGCTAAATCTACTGTGCTTTTTACATTAAGCCAGTCGCTGACAACTATTGTTCTTACTATACTTTTCGTGCTTAAACTCCATTGGGGAGTTGTAGGTGTATTTGCAGCTTTTACTGTTTCTTCCTTGCTTTTTTCTATTATCGCAATGCAACAGATGTGGAGCTGGCTTAGTATCAACTACCTAAATCTTATCCGGCTAAAAGAGATGTTACGTTTTGCCTTGCCTATGTTACCTGCCGCCTTGGCCTACTGGTTGTTAAATAGCACGGATTCCTATTTTCTCTTGTTTTTTAAGGGCAAGACAGAAGTTGGATTATTTGGTGTAGGCGCAATGTTAGCTTCCGGGATCGGGTTATTTACCGGTGCTTTTCAGCAGGCCTGGGGGCCATTTGCTTATTCTATCATTGACAAGCCTGATGCAAAGAATGTATATGCATCTGTATTTCTATATTACGGCTATGGACTGGGTTTCCTTTCTGCTTGTCTAATGATGTTTGCTCCCGAGGTACTGATGATCTTTACTACCAAAACGTATTATTCAGCTTCATGGGTAGCTGGAATTTTAGGTTACAACCTGATGTTAATAGGGTTCTCCTACATTGCCATAATAGGCGTGTCTATTTCAAAAACTACGGTTCCTTATGCTATCGCAATGCTGTATGCTGCTATTGCCACAATCCTTTTGGATATACTTATGATCCCGCTATGGGGCAAGGAGGGATCAGCACTCGCTACTGTTCTTGCCCAATTGATTGTACCCTGCTATCTTTTTTATAAGGGTCAAAAAGTTTATCAGATCCCATATGATTTTAAAAAAGTTGCATTGGTCTTGATACTTCTCCTGGCGGTATCGGTAGGTGTAAGATTGATATCGTTTCCCAATTTTTATATACAAATAGCAGCAAAAATTGGCATTGCAATTTGTATACTCTTAGTTTTACTATTTAATTTAAAAATAAAAGCGAAATTATTTCCCCCAAAATGATCTTTAATTTTTTTGCGGTTAAACAAACTAAAACAGTTGATATTTTTTATTCTCTAATTACTATAATTTGTGTAACAGAGCGTACCCAACGCTTGGTTTAAAATTGTAGTCAATATATAAGTACAGAATGATGGCGCTGATCATTTGTACAATATTTCCAGAGTCTTTTTAATGCAATGGTCATTCTCCCAGGACTAACGATTTGCACTAAAATGTACTTTAACCACAAACCACCAAGTCAAATTTAAGATGTGCTGCTAAATTCTTTTTAGAGTTTAATGCCTTATGCAATTTTATTTTTTATAAAAAATGCATGTTAAATTTCCAGTAAATGTCAGTGCTATTCAATGGAGGAATATTGGCAAAATCCTTGTCGCAGGTAACATTAGGTAGTGCTAAGCCTATTTAATTCTTTGGTCATATTGTTTCATTTGTAATCTTATTCTTTTATTTTTGCTATTTCGGCTAACATTCCCGGATGATAATTTATCCGGGATTTTTGTGAATTGTAAACTAAATTATTGTGATCTCGATTATAAACTATAAGCTAGGCAATCTGGGATCTATAATAAACATGCTTCAATATTTAAGTATTCCGGCTCAGATTGTCGATAGGCCGGAACAACTAAAAAATGCGGAGCGGATAATATTGCCAGGGGTGGGTGCTTTCGATGCCGGGATGGAAAGCCTTCGGAGTAATGGATGGGTGAATGCCCTAGATTACAAAATATTGGAAGAGAAGGTACCAGTTCTGGGTATTTGCCTGGGCATGCAGCTAATGACCTGTTCCAGCGAAGAGGGAAGCAGTGAAGGTTTAAAATATATAAATGGCAAGACCTTACGAATAAGCCCGCCAGCAGGTAGCAGGCTTAAGGTGCCACATATGGGCTGGGCAGGTGTGGTCGAACACAAAGCAGATGTTTTTGAGACCGGACTTTTTCCCGGTAGCCGTTTTTATTTTGCCCATACTTATGGAGTTACCCTGGACAAGCCCGGGGATCAATGGCTTTCCGCTGAATACGGAGGGACGTTTTGTGCAGGATACCGGAGTGAAAATATTATAGGTGTCCAATTCCACCCGGAAAAGAGCCATAAATACGGGTTGGATTTTTTTAAAAAATTTTACTTCGATTTTCTGAAGTAAGGAGGTAAATAATATGCATTCATTCAGAATAATTCCTTCCCTGCTTATAGAAAATGGGAGTTTGGTTAAAGGAAGGCAATTTAGAAATCATAGATACATAGGAGATCCTTTAAATGCAGTACGTATTTTTAATGAAAAGGAAGTAGACGAAATCATGCTACTGGACAGGAGTGCAAGGAGTCAGGGAATCAATAAAAGCCTGATAGCCAAAATTTGTACGCAGGCTTTTATGCCTTTGTCTTATGGCGGCGGCATTAGCTCTCTCGAAGATGCAACGGTGCTTTTGCAATCTGGCATCGAAAAAATTGTTTTAAACACAACGGCGGTGCTGCAGCCGGAACTGGTAGAGAAAATCGCCAATAAATTTGGAAGTTCGGCCGTTATCGTAGCCCTCGATATTAAATCGGATATTTGGGCACACAAGAAAGTGTACGCTAGAAATGCTACTCACAATACCGGTCTGGATGTGCTGAGCTATGCCTCCGAAATGGAAGCTGCGGGCGCGGGCGAGCTGCTGCTGACCTCGGTTAGTCATGAAGGCGCTATGAAAGGGTTCAATATCGACCTGATCCAAAAAGTAGCCTCTGCCGTTACAATTCCGGTTATAGCGCAGGGCGGAGCTGGATTAATGGAGCATTTCCTCGAGGCTATAAAAGCGGGGGCTTCTGCTGTGGCAGCAGGAAGTATGTGTGTGTTTTGGGGTAAACACCGGGCAGTACTCCTTAACTATCCGAAATAAACTCCTCAGATTGATAAGCTAAGACATATACCAATTAACCAACCAACATGAATGAACGTGAGCATCAAGTGTGCCAGCGATGTGTAATAGATACTTCGGATCCCGATATCACATTTGATCAAAATAATATTTGCAACCATTGCCAGCAGTACGATAATATATTGGATAAGAAATGGTTGAGAGGGGAAAAGGGAGAAGAGGCACTTGATAAATTATGGCGTGAAATTAAAAAAGCCGGCAAGGGTAAGGAATATGATTGTATTCTCGGCCTTAGCGGCGGTATTGACAGTTCCTACCTGGCTCATATAAGTAAAAAGGCAGGATTGCGTATTCTCGCGGTCCATGTAGACGCGGGCTGGAATAGTGAAATTGCAGTAAGTAATATCCAGAATATTTGCGCCGGTCTTGACCTTGACCTGGTAACCGAAGTTATCGACTGGAATGCAATGCAAAGGGTGCAGCGTGCCTTTCTGAAATCAAGGGTCATTAACCAGGATATACCCCAGGACCATGCTTTTTTTGCATCCTTATATCGCTACGCTGTGAATAGTAAAATTGAGTACGTGCTGAACGGAAGCAATATTGCTTCCGAATCCATATTACCGCTTGCATGGCGGGGGTACCAGGCTATGGATTCCGTTCACATAAAAGATATCTATAGGAAACACAACAATAATGAGAAGCTTAAAGGATTCCCTTTGCTACATTTGTTTCGTCACCTGTCCTATTTTACCTATATGACGAAGCTGAAGATTGTAGCGCCGCTTAATTTTCTTAATTACAATAAAGCCGAAGCCATAGCTGAAATGCATAAGCTGTACAACTGGAGAAATCCGGGTGAAAAGCATTATGAATCGCGTTTTACACGCTTTCACCAACGATACAACCTTTTTGAGAAATTTGGCATTGACGAAAGAAAAGCACACTTTTCCAGCCTTATCTTGGCGGGGCAAATGACGCGGGAGGAAGCGATTGATCGTTTAAAAACGCCTCCATATGCCAATAAAGAAGAGCGGGAACAGGATATAGATTATATCTGTAAAAAATTGGATTTTGAAAGGACAGAATTCGATGAGATCATGGCAAAACCCAATGGCCGGCATGAGCATTACAAATCGTCCCAGGTAAATTTCAATAAAATATTTCCTGTTATCTCAAAATTGGCACGTTTTTTTAAGAAGTAAAAGCAGTTGACTACTTTTGCCATCAGATTGTTTCTCAATAGTGAAAAAATACAATTATTTTTTTTAAATGAATCAAAGACCTCGTATATTAATACTGGCTACAACGCCATTGCATAATGGGCCCAGAATGATTCGTGAAATAGACGCACTAAAAAATGATTACAACATTATTGCGGTAGGAAGTACAGCCCCGAAAGATAAAAGCGTAAAATACATAGATAGCAGCGTGCTTGGCTATTCTTTTTTATACCGGGGAGCAAGAAAAGTTTATAGGACCCTTTTGGGGAAAATAATACCTGTACGCTCTTTTAAAGTTCAAACTGCATTAGAAAAAATACTAAAGGAACATCTGCCTGATATTGTTATTGTACATGATCCTCTCCTGATTCCTTATTTATTCGCAGCCAAGACTGCCCGGTTTAAGACCGTTTATAATGCACATGAATATCATCCTTTGGAATTGGATGAAGATAAGGAATGGTTAAACTCCTGGGGCGCCTATTTCTATAATATATATAAAGAATACTTGCATAGGATTGACCTAGTAATTAATGTATGTCAAAGTATTGCGGATAAATGTTTTGAGGAGTTCGGTAAGGAATCAATCGTTATTCCTAATGCGGCAGTTTACCAGGCTGGACTTCAGCCCTCGGTCCATGTGCCGGGATCGCCTGTTCGGATTATTCACCACGGGGTTGCCATAAAGGAGAGGGGATTGGAGCTTATGATAGAAGCCTTGCAACAGTTGGGTAGCAATTACCAACTGGATTTTATGTTGGTGGCTGGTGATAAAAATTACTTTGAAGAGTTGAAAAGTTTTGTGGAAAAGGTTCCCAATGTTAAATTGATCAAGCCTGTAAGCTTCTCAGAAATTGTACCCCTGATCAATCAATATGATATTGGGCTCTATAATTTGCCACCGGTAAGTTTTAATAATAAAGTAGCTTTGCCCAATAAATTCTTTGAATTTATACAGGCTAGATTATGCCTGGTAATCAGTCCTTCTATAGAGATGAAACGCATTGTTGAAAAGTATAATGTCGGTGTGGTAGGCCGGGATTTTACAGCAAACGCTATTGCCGATGTATTAAAGAATTTGTCACCGGCACAAATTAGCCAACATAAGCAAAATGCCCATGCTGTCGCAGAGCAGCTCTCTATGGAACAATTCCAAAAGTACCTTTTAGAGAACATTGAAAAAATAAAAAGTTGAAGACGATATTATCTATAATAGGTGCCCGCCCGCAATTTATCAAGCATGCGCCTATGCAATTGCAATTACAACAGTATTTTAATGCAAGGACACTACATACAGGCCAGCATTATGATAAAAATATGAGTGCCGTATTTTTCAATGAACTTAAAATACCCCATCCTGATCATATTATGGATATAGGGGGCAATCAGTTGCAAGGCGCGCAAACCGGGCATATGATGGCAGGAATCGAAAGTGTCTGTATATTGGAAAGGCCTGATGCAATCTTAATTTACGGTGATACCAACAGCACATTGGCTGGTGCCTTAGTCGCAGCGAAAATGCATATACCTACGATTCACATCGAGGCCGGATTACGGAGTTTTAACCGCCAGATGCCGGAAGAAATCAACAGAATTGTAGCGGATGAATTTGCTCAGCTGCTCTTTTGTCCTACAAAACAAGCTATAGATAATCTCAAAAAAGAAGGTATCGAACATGATGGTATTTATCTTTGCGGAGATGTTATGAGTGATACATTAGCGCTTGTAAAAGATAAGATCAAAAGACTTTTTGAGCCTGAATATTATTTTGTGACCCTTCACCGTCCTTATAATACGGACGATCCCGGACGATTGAAGGCGATCCTGCATACCTTGAATTCGCTGGATAAAAAGGTTATTTTCCCCATTCATCCGAGAACCGTGGCGCGTATGCAAACCTTCGGGTTAATGAAAGCCGGATTCCCTAATATTAACTTCATAGATCCTGTTGGCTATATAGAGTCTGTGTCTTATCAGAGCTTTGCCAGTTGTATCATTACCGATAGCGGTGGTATGCAAAAGGAGGCCTATATGCTGCAAAAAAAGTGTATCACCCTGAGAAGTGAAACGGAGTGGACCGAGACCTTGAATACGGGTTGGAACACATTATTATTTGAACAACTGGACGATATTCCGAAGGTAATACAACAGCCCTGCGGAGCTTATATAGAGGGACTTTACGGCAACGGGCAGGCTGCCGTGGAGATCACCGGACTTATCAACAAATTTTTAAATTAAGACTCATGTGCGGAATAGCAGGGATCATCAGTAAGCGTCCTTCAGAAGTAAGTTTAGACCGGTTAAAGAAAATGACCGATAGCATTGTACATCGGGGGCCCGATGGCGAAGGCCAGTGGATCAGCGACGACGGTAAGGTGGGCTTGGGGCATCGCAGGTTATCCATTATCGATCTTAGTACCCATGCTAATCAGCCCATGCTCTATATGGACCGGTATACCATCGTTTTTAATGGGGAGATATATAATTATGTGGAGCTAAAGGAGGTCCTGCTGAAGCAAGGCTACACCTTTCATACCGCCTCTGATACGGAAGTATTGGTGGCATTGTACGATAGGGATAAAGAAAAATGCCTGCAACTGCTTGATGGCATGTTCTCTTTTGCTATTTACGACAAGAAAGAGCAAAAAGTATTTTGTGCCGTGGACCGTTTTGGAGAAAAGCCTTTTCATTACCACCACCAGCCAGGCAATATTTTCCTATTCGGCTCCGAAATGAAAGAGTTGTGGACTGCGGGTGTGCCACGGAATGTTGATCGTCATATGCTGTTCAACTATCTGCAATATGCCTATGTACGTAATTTCTCAAATCAGCAACAAACCTTCTTCGAAGATATCAAGCGCCTGGAGCAATCGCACTATCTTATTGTAGATCTCAATTCGCTGCAGATTACCATTCATCGTTATTGGGATATTAATCCGGGTGTACAAAATACCTCGATAAGCGAAGAAGAAGCGGTTGAGCGATTCCGTGAACTCTTCTATACCTCGATAAAGCGCCGTTTACGTTCCGATGTTCCGGTGGGCAGCAGTCTGTCGGGTGGGCTGGATAGCTCCTTGGTAGTTAGCGCCATTAATGAACTGAATACCAATAAAGCGATCCACCAGAAAACTTTCTCTGCCCAGTTTCCCGGTTTTGAACGAGATGAAAGCCACTTTCAGCAAATGGTCATTGACCGTACAGGTGCTGATGCTTTTTTTACCAGGCCGGACCATCAGGTAATGCTTAGCGAGATCGATAAAGTTTTCTATCACCAGGAAGAGCCCTTTGGATCTTCAAGTATATTGGCGCAATACGAAGTATTTAAGCTTGCTAAACAAAACAATGTAACCGTGCTTCTTGACGGCCAGGGCGCTGACGAATACCTGGCAGGCTATCATGGTTATTACCAGTTCTTTTTTGTAGAGTTGGAGCGAAACCGGAAAGAATATCAAAGACAATGGGATGCTTACAATAAATTACATGCGAAAAACCCGGTGAACAGCACCATGAAGAAGGGGTTGAAATATTATCTCCGTTCCTCACCGGCTATCTTTGAGTTGGCTATAAAACTGAATACATTGGTCAATTACAATAGAGGAAGATTCGCTAAAGATTATTATCGGGAAAACAGGCTGAAGCGCTTTAACTCGCAAACAGCCTATGGTACCTTGAATGGTATGCTTCGCCAAAGTACTCTCGGAGGCGGGCTGCAGGATTTGCTTCGTTATGCCGATCGTTGCTCTATGGCTCACTCGCTCGAGGTGCGTTTGCCTTTTCTAAATCATGAGCTAGTAGAATTCGTCTTTAGTCTGCCACCCACTTTAAAAATCAATGAGGGCTGGACCAAATACATTGCTAGGAAATCCTTTGAAGATATAATGCCCCGTGAAATAACCTGGCGCGTGGATAAGATCGGTTACGAGCCGCCCCAAAAGAAATGGATGGAATCTGAAACGGTTAAAGAGATCGTCCAGGAAAATAAGCGCATATTGGTAAATGCCGATATTCTGGATAAAGAAAGCCTGAACGACCCTGTTGTATCTGTTGCTACCTCGGCTACCGGGATCAATAGTTGGGCTATCTGGCAGGCCGGGAAGCTGGTCGCTCCGGCTCATGTTTGATTTCATGTATATCCGTAATTTAAGGAAAGAAAGGTATTCTCTATTAACTGTAGCCGAGAAAAAAGGATCAATATATCAAGAATGCTCCATCAGGTAATGACCACCGAATGAATAAAGATATATACCTCAGCAAAAGGGATATGCCATTTAATGTGTTGGCATTCTTAATCCTATTAGTCTCTTCTATATGGTTTGTCGTTGATGATAAGACAATATATATATCTGTCCTGTCTACATCACTTACATTTTTGTTATGTGCCAAATTCTGGAGAACACTACCGCTGCTTATTCTTTTTGCGTACTTGAGTATGTACACCTATGAATCTACCAAGTTCTTCTTTACCGGTATATTACTTAGTGCGAACCGGTCGTTTCAGACGCCGGAAATTGTAAACAAGCTACTGGTGCTTAATAACATTTTTGTATTCTCCCTGGGGGTAGTCATTCCTTCTAATGTTCATAAGATAGCCATTGATTTAAAGCGGTTTCAGTTCGAGAGCAAATACCTTTTTTGGTTGTTGGTTGTAGTTGGCTTATTTATGATACAATTCGGGATAAGAGGCGAAAGTCTGCTTTCTGGCAAAGGTTATGGCGGTGGAGCAAGCCAGAAAAGCACCATGCATGAATACTTCATCATGATTTACTTTATCATGCTGATGATTTTTCCCAGAAAGAGTTTTGTGGCCCGCTTTGTGCTTAATGCCCTTTTTGTCATTTTTTGTATTAAGACCCTGATCTATGGAGGCCGGATAGAAGTATTGGAAATTGCGTTGCTTTTCTTTTACTTTTTTTGGATCTTACAGAAGAAAATAAATAAGCCATTATTCTATTTGATGGTGACTTTTGCCTTATATTTCAACAGCATATTTTCAATGGTCAGGGCCAGACCGCTTATGTTGGTGCAAGGGGATTTTGCCACAATATTTAACCCTGTCGAGCTCTTCAGAGAAAATCCCCATAAATTACCTTATCTGCTTTCTAACGAGGGGGATGTATTGCAGGCCGGCGCAAGAATACTGGGATTAATTGAAGAGGGGTATCTCAGTACAGAGAAACGGTTGCTGAGTTTTGGCACTTATATCTTTTCGTTTTTGCTTCCCAGTTCATTCTGGCCCGACTTTACCGACCTGTCAAAATATAAGAAAGAGCTTTATGGCGCCGGAGGTGGGGGACTCCTTCCCGCTTTTTTCTATGCCTGGTTGGGATATGCAGGTCCCTTTATCGTGGGGGCTTTTATTGGATTTATGTTGCGGAAGCTGTATAAATCGAAGAATGTATTTTATAAAATTTACGGCACTTGCCTTCTCTTTACCATGCCCCGTTGGTATGCTTACTCTCCTACTTTCCTGGTTAAATATATTTTTTACGCTGTCATCATTTACGCCTTGCTCAAGATTACTTATAATACCTTCCTCCGGAAAAAAGTTGCTTTGCTGCAAACTCAGTAAAGCCAGATCTGGCAGGAATGTAAAAATCGGCAGATGTGCTGCAAGAGCAATATTCATTTTTCATGAATAAGGTTTTTAGTCTAGCTTTGCGCTGGTAAGATAATATTGGTGCAGTTTAATATAATTATGCTATTCAGGAGTAATCGTTGTCAAAAGTAACTCCCGGATAAGGAAAGATGCCCTTGGAAATTCAGGTGACAGGCGGCATATAAAATTAGTTAAAGATAAAAGTAGCGCTGTTAAGTACCTGGTTCAGAGTTCCAAATGCTTTCAGTTACTATTTATGAAATAAGTTTCTAAAAAATGTCAGGTAAACGTTCCGTATCCGCTGTAATGTTTGTTTACAACGAAGCTTTGTTCATCAGGGAGCAGCTTGATAGCGTATTGAGACAAAGCATATTACCGGAAAAAATTATTGTGATTGACGACCAGTCAACGGATGATACCAAAGCTATCGTGCAAGAATATATCGCGAAGCATCCGGCAACGATCGAATATTTCTATAATCCGGTGAAAGGCAAGGTGAACGCATTGGCATTGGGTTTAGGTAAGGTAAAGACCCAATATTATTTTGTATGTGCCGGTGACGATATCCTGTCCGATTACTTTATAGAAACAAACTTATCCGTGTTGGAAGCCAATCCTTCGGATATGTTTGTGTACAACTGGTACATACCTTTCTACAAGCCTTTCACCTATATTGAACTGCCGCTGCAGCAACCTCAAATATCTAAAATTGATTTTTCAACATTGCTCACCAGCAATGTCGTTGGCGGCACCATTTTTGCCGATGCTGCAATATTGAAAGAACTGTTGCCTTTAAAGGAGAATCTGCCCTTCGAAGATTGGTATATTTCATTGAGGTTGGCTTCAAAGTATCAATATTGCCTGAGAAATAATGTTCCCACGGTACTTTACCGGAAGCATGCTGAATCCGATTCTGCAAACCTGAATTATTCGAAGGAAAAATTTGTAAAACTTTTGCAGCGGGATTTAAAGCTATTCGCCATATTGGAGCAGGATGCTTCCTTTACCGATCTTGAGCGGAAACAGATCAGGAATAAGACTATCTATCTGGAAAATATGCTCCATTACAATCCTGCAAAAGCATTGAAAGTACTTTTCAACCCGCAATTCCCGGTCAAAGAACGTCTGAAGTCTTTGATATATCCTATAGTTAAACGGGCAAAATATAGGAATTAAGTACATTTGCCATAAACAACGAGTTTATCCGGGAAAATAATACAGGATACAAAATGTTAGATAAATTTAAGAAAGTACTGGTGCTTGCCCCACATACCGATGATGGAGAATTTGGTTGCGGAGGAACGATAGCTAAACTTATCGAAGCTGGTTGCGAGGTGACATATGTTGCCTTTTCTGCTTGCGAACAATCTGTGTTGAAGGAATTTCCATCTGACATCCTGATCACTGAAGTAAAAGCAGCTACCAGAGTTTTGGGCATTAAACCCGAAAATCTGATCCTATTGAACTACGAAGTCCGCACATTCAACTACAGGCGGCAGGAAATACTGGAAGATATTATCCGGATGAAAAAACAGATCAATCCGGATCTTATATTTATTCCTTCCATTAATGATATACACCAGGATCACTTTACGATCGCCAACGAAGGTGTAAGAGCATTTAAAAATACAACGATTATGTGTTACGAAATGCCCTGGAACAACTTCTCCTTCAATACCACTTGTTTTGTAGAGCTAGGTGATCATCTGATAGGCAAAAAGGTGCAAGCATTGGCGGAATACAAATCTCAGGCGCATCGTCCTTATGCCAACGAAGAGTTTATAAAATCGCTGGGAAGGGTACGCGGAGTGCAGGTAGGCGTTCAGTATGCCGAAGTTTTCGAAGTTATTCGCTGGATTATTAAATAACATTTCATACTTATTATGCCCCGTATATCAGAAATATTAAAGGAACTTAATGTCTGGTCTTTTACCGGAAATGAACAGCTTGAAGTACTTTTTCCCATTACTTTGGATATTGATAACACCGACCCGGGTGCTTTGATGTGGGTGAATGACAAGAACGCACCGCTGCTTGATTCGTTAAAAGCCGGTACTGTCCTTTGTTCTAATAAAATAGCGATTGAAGGTAAGGACAATGTTAACCTCATCAGAGTAGACAATCCAAGAAACGCTTTTAGGATTGTCCTGGAACGTTTTTTTAGCCCCGAAAAGATTAAGTCTATTGCGAAATCTGCAAGCATACACGAAAGTGTACAAGTAGGAGCGCATGCCTTTATAGGAGAAAATGTGGTAATAGAAGAGGGATGTATTATTGGTGACGAAGTCGAAATAAATCATAATACAGTTATCTATGCAAAAACAATTATTGGTAACAAAGTAAAGATCGGAGCCAACAACAGTATTGGCGGGGTTGGTTTCGGATATGAGAAAGACCAGGATGATACTTATGTGCTCATTCCTCACTTAGGAAATGTAGTAATTGAAGATAATGTCCATGTCGGGAATAATACAACCATTGACAGAGCAGTACTTGGAAGCACAATAATAAAAGAGAACGCCAAAATAGATAATCTGGTACACATTGCTCATGGGGTGATTATCGGCCGTAATTCCCTCATCATAGCCAACGCCATGATCGCCGGGAGCTGTGTTATAGGTGAGAATGTTTGGGTAGCGCCCTCTTCATCTATACTGAATAAAGCAAATGTAGCCGATAACGCAACGATTGGAATGGGTGCCGTCGTTCTGAAGCCGGTAAATAAAGGAGAAGTAGTTGTTGGCAATCCGGCAAAGCCCCTTGTGAAGAAGTAATCGATTTTATCAGCGTGCCAGCCTAAGATCCAGGATAGATTATTATAAAGTTTCTGGAAAATACCTGGTTTGGAAAAGAAAAAGAGTACAATTTTTATTTTAAACCGGGTGCCATAGCTCATTCTCTTCAATAGCGGAATGCTTTGTTCATGGTTCACTGTGAATTCTCACAATATAATAATGAGCCAGCCTAATATCATCATCAATACAGCTAATCTAAAAAAGGGAGGAGCGCTCCAGGTAGCTCTTTCTTTTATTAAAGAAGCAACCAGGCAGTCTGAGGTAACCTTCCACATCTTTCTGGGTAAAGCTTCGATGCCGCTCGTTACGGAAGAAATGCGGCAAAATGCTCATTTCATATTTTATGAAATAGATATAGTACCTACAGACTCTCTGCGCAGCCTGAGGGCGTTCAGGAAGCGGCTGGATCAGTTGGAACAAAATATTGGTCCCAAAGCCGTCATTACCATATTCGGACCTTGCTATTGGAAGCCTTCGAGCCCACATATTATGGGATTTGCCAATGGTTATTTATTATATGAAGATTCTCCTTTCTTTGAATCCTGGAAAGGAAATAATTCCTTTATCTACAAATTGAAGAAAAAGTATCACCGCTATTTATTAAGAAGAGAAGCGGATAGTTACTGGATTGAAACAGAGGACGCAAAGCAAAGACTGGCAAAATTTATAGGAAAACCGTTATCATCTATTACCGTTGCCTCTAATAATTGCAGCGGGTATTTCTACGAAAATAGTTATGATGAATTTAAGGGTCTTCCGGAAAAAAAGAAATTTAGATTTATTTATATAGCGGCCTATTATCCGCACAAGAATCTTGAAATTATTCCGAAAGTACTGAAACAGCTGGAAGCGCTGCATATCGAAGCTGAATTTGTCATTACCATAGCCGATGAAGATTACAAACAACATCAGGCATTACACCATCCTGATATCATCAACATAGGTCCTGTGCATCCCCGGTACTGTCCTTCTATTTACGCCGCTGCAGATGCGGTATTTATGCCGTCGATGCTGGAAACATTTTCGGCTGTTTATCCTGAGGCCATGTACATGAAGAAGCCAATTGTGACTTCCGATCTTTCCTTTGCAAAAGACATTTGCGGGGATGCGGCACTCTATTATCATTACGACTCGCCGGCCGAAGCAGCCGACAAAATTGGCACGCTTATTGGTAATCCCTCCCTTAAGGAGCAATTAATCCGCAACGGATTAAAAAGATTAAGTAATTTTGACACCCCTAATCAACGGTTTGCCAAAGTGCTGCAAGCAGCATTGCGCCTTGATAGATAATATTGTGAAATATATAAACATAATAATTAATGTACATTCTCGGTATAAATGCCTACCACGCCGATTCTTCCGCAGCAATTTTTAAAAACGGCGTAATGATCGCGGCCATCGAAGAGGAAAGATTCAGAAGAATTAAGCACTGGGCCGGATTCCCCTCACTTGCTGTAGCATTTTGTCTGAAAGAAGCCGGAATTACATTAAAAGAGCTGGACCATATTGCGATCGGCCGTGATCCTAAAGCTAAATTCTGGGCTAAAAGGGCCTATTTGCTGACCCACCTTACCGATATAAAAGGGGTAATGCAAAGAAGGAAAAACAAGCAGGACATCGTATCGCTTGAAGATGAGCTTTACAAAGTTGATAGCTCTATTTCCAAAGCAGAGATAGCCGCTAAAATTCATTACGTCGAACACCACAGGGCGCACCTTGCGTCTGCGTTTTTTGCTTCGCCTTACCAGAAGTCGGCCCTGCTCTCTATCGATGGCTCGGGTGATTTCTCCACTACGATGATCGGAATAGGGGAGGGTAACCAGATCGAAGTGCTGGAATCTGTTAATTTCCCCCACTCCGTAGGCCTTTTTTATACTGCATTTACACAATGGCTCGGTTTCCCGCATTATGGTGACGAATATAAAGTGATGGGTCTGGCTCCTTATGGACAACCTATCTATGTAGAGAAAGTACAACAGGTATTTAAAAAGCAAAATGGGCTATTTGAGCTTAATCTTAAATACTTAAGACCCGACCTATTGGGGATTGCGGAATACGCCGATCATATTCCTGATATTAAAACTATCTTTTCGCAGTATTTCGAAGAGCAGTTTGGCCCGGCCAGGAAAAAAGATGAGGAACTGACACAGTTTCATAAAGATATGGCAACTTCGGTACAGCGTGCTACTGAAGACCTTATTTACTATGTGCTTACCCACCTGAACCGACGTACCGGGCTCGATAAGGTATGCATTGCTGGCGGCGTGGCGCAAAATTCGGTAGCCAATGGTAAAATAACTTCCAATACTCCTTTTAAAGAAGTATATATACCATCGGCCGGACACGATGCTGGTATCTCTATGGGGGCGGCTTTATATGTGTACAATCATGTATTGAAACAACCCAGGGCGGAAGCGATATGGTCGGCATATACAGGAAGCCGCTTTACCAATGATGAGATTGAAGCGTACCTGAAAAGCAGGAACATTACCTATAAGAGGTATAGCGACGAAGAGCTTTATGATGTAGTGACAGATTGTCTTATCAATTCTGGCGTAGTAGGCTGGTTCCAGGGCAGGGCAGAATTCGGACCCCGGGCCCTCGGCGGCAGGTCCATTCTTGCCGATCCGAGAAGGAACGATGCGAAGGAATTGTTGAATTCAAAGATCAAACGCAGGGAAAGTTTCAGGCCGTTTGCGCCATCCATACTGGAAGATTATGTAGGAGCCTACTTCGAGATAAACGATAAAGTGCCTTTCATGGAAAAGGTGTTCCCTATAAAAAAAGATAAGTACGATGTTATTCCTGCTGTAACTCACGTGGATGGTACAGGAAGGCTGCAGAGCGTGTTGAAAGATGTGTCACCCAGGTATTACAACCTTATCGATACTTTTCGGAAAAAGACAAACGTACCCATATTGCTTAATACCTCCTTTAACGAGAATGAGCCTATCGTTAACTCGCCGGAGCATGCCCTGGAATGTTATCTGCGCACAAAAATGGACATGTTGGTAATGGAAAATATTGTTGTAGACAGGCGGGGAGAATAAAAGTGGATGTTATTGTTTACATTACGCATTCACCCTGTGCAACATTTCAAAGCAAGTATGAAGGTATCCATCATCACAGTAGTCTACAACAACGAAAGAACAATAGCAGACGCAATCGAATCGGTGTTGGCGCAAACTTATCCCGATATCGAACATATCATTGTTGACGGAAAATCAAAAGACAATACCCTTGCCGTAATCAATCGCTACCAGGATAAGCTGGGTAAGATTATCTCTGAAAAGGACAAAGGGCTTTATGATGCCATGAACAAAGGCATTAAAGCGGCTACAGGAGATATTGTCGGCATCCTCAACTCTGACGATTTTCTCTACGATAATGATGTCATCGCCAATATAGTGGCCTCCTTTGATGCCGGTACAGATGCTACGGTAGCCAATGTCGTCTTCGTAGATCAGGAAGAGCTGAAGATCAGGAGGTTCTATTCGGCAAAGCGTTGGAAGCCTTCAAAATTTGCCTGGGGACAAGCGCCTCCCCATCCATCCTTCTTTGCCAGGCGTAAGTTATTCGAACAATACGGCTACTATGAAACAGATTATGAAATAGCCGCCGACTTCGAGCTCATGGTAAGATTTTTGCTCTTGCACAAAGTCAACTGGAAATACCTACCCCTCATCACTACCAAAATGAGGCTTGGCGGCAAAAGTACCAAGAACTTTAAAAGCCTTGTGATTAATAACCGGGAAAAGCTCCGGGCCTGCAAAGCCAATAAGGTATCTTCTAACTACCTGATGCAGTTTGCCAAATACTTATCCAAGCCAATAGAGTTACTATTCCCTAATAGAAAACCTTAGCCTCATTATATGCACGCCATTGTAACCGGGTATTCAGGCTTTGTAGGCAATCACCTTGTACCCTTCCTGGAGCAGAAGGAGATTCGAATTACGCCCCTGAACCTGCGTAATGCCGCTATCGCGGGCTTCCCGACCGATGTGGATGCCATAATCCATCTTGCAGGCAAAGCCCATGATCATAAAGGCACGGCAGAACCCGAAGAATACTTTAAAGTAAATACGGAGCTGACGAAAATTGTCTTTGAACAATTTCTGCAAAGCAGCGCGAAAACATTTATCCACTTCAGTACTGTTGCTGCCGTAACCGACGAATATGTTGATGATATCTTAACGGAAGATGCAGTGCCGCACCCTGGGTCGCCTTACGGACAGTCCAAGCTGCAGGCGGAGCTGTTCCTGCTGCAGGCCACTATACCTGCCGGCAAAAAGGTCTTCATTATCCGCCCTGCCATGATCCACGGCCCGGGCGATAAAGGCAACCTGACCCTTTTATTCAACATCGTTTCCAAAGGAATTCCATATCCCCTCGCCGCTTATAAAAACGAACGATCATTTTTAAGCATCGACAACCTGAACTATGCTGTAGAAAGGCTTTTGACGCTTGCAGATACTATCGCCCCGGGGATTTACAACCTGGTAGACGATACGCCGGTCGCTACTACCGAAGTGGTGAGGTGGATAGCGGAAGCTACCGGTAAGAAAGGGAAACTGTGGGCACTGCCCAAGCCCCTTGCCCGGTGCATGGCCCGCATAGGGGATATTATCCCATTACCCATTAACAGCAAACGGTTGGCAAAGCTCACGGGTAACTATATCGTAGCCAACGATAAGATTAAAAAGGCCCTGGGGATTACGACACTACCTGTCACCGCAAAAGAGGGCCTGATAAAGACCATAAAGAGCTTCGTATCCAAATAGTAGTGTTATTTTCGCAACATGATTTACCTGCTTATAGTTGTATTGTTATTTGCCATCCTTTTGGTTTATTTCCGGATAGCCGATAAATACAATATCATTGACAAGCCCAACCAGCGGAGCTCCCACTCCGTTATTACCATACGCGGTGGCGGGATTGTGTTCCCCAAAGCCATGGTCCTTTTTTTCCTGTTTTTCGGGATGCTGCTGCCCGACTGGCAGCAATACCTGTTGCTGTTATTGGGGATGACGGCGATAAGCCTGGTCAGCTTCTGGGACGATGTAAGCAGCCTTTCCAATAAAGTGCGCATCCTGGTGCACCTGCTATCGGTAACCATCCTCTTGTATGCCGTACAGGCTTTTCGCTTACCGTTTTGGGCGGTCATTATTGCTTATGTGATGATCATCGGTACTATCAATGCGTATAACTTCATGGATGGCATTAACGGGATTACCGGCGTATACAGCCTGATTATTTTGCTTTCCTGCCTGTATTTTAATGAAGAGATACGACCGGTTATCGATAGTGCTTACATTATTGTACCGGTAATAGCCTGCCTGGTGTTCCTGTTTTTCAACTTCAGGAAGAGAGCCAAATGTTTTGCCGGCGATGTAGGCAGCGTAAGCATAGGCTTCTGGATCATTTCGCTGCTGTTGATGATGATCCTGGCTACAGGTGACCCTAAGTACATTTTCTTCCTGGCCGTTTATGGGGTTGATGCTTGTCTTACTATTGCGCACCGCATCCTTTTAAAGCAGAACATTTTTGAAGCCCACCGCCTGCACTTTTACCAGATCCTGGCCAACCAAAGAAAGGTGCCTCATTTATGGGTTGCTGTTTGTTACGGGTTGATCCAACTGGCAGTGAATGCCGTTATCCTGTTTACTTCCTTCAACTTCTTTATTACAGGCTTAATCGTATGTCTGCCCCTGGCATTGATCTATGTGCTGCTGAAGCCGAGATTGATGCATGTGAAAACCACACTATGACTACATCTTTCCTGATCTACGGAGCTGGCGGCCATGCCCGCGTTATTGCCGATGCCATACAGCTTAACGGCGACAAGATCGTTGCTTTTATCGACGATAACCCTGCTGCTACAGTCGTAAATGGTATAAAGGTAAAAAGTTACGATCCGGAAAGCGATAAAGACGCAGTCTTGGTTATCGGTATTGGTAGCAATAGTACCAGGGAAAAAATAGGGGCATCGGTCAGGCATAATACTGCTACCGTTATTCATCCCGGTGCCGTCATCGCCGGCAATGTACAGATAGGCGAAGGCACTGTAGTCCTTGCCAATGCCGTTATCCAGACCGGGGCCATCCTGGGAAAGCATGTGATCGTGAATGCCAATGTTTGTATCGATCATGATGCTGTTATCGAAGACTATTGCCATATCTACCCCAACAGCTATATCGGTGGCGGTGCCGTAATCAAAGCAGGTGTTACCATAGAAGCCGGAAGTGTTGTAGTCCGAAACACCATAGTGGAGGCAGATACCAAAAATTGAATAACTTCACACTGGTTAAACTTTCAGAACATACATTCGTTATAGATAACGATCGCGCTTGCGGTTATCAGAATCATTATGCGTTATTATATTATTGCCGGTGAAGCCAGCGGAGATCTGCATGGCAGCAACCTGATCAAAGCGCTGCACCGCCAGGACCCCAAAGCAGATATCCGTTGCTGGGGTGGAGATAAAATGGAAGAGGCTGGTGCCACATTGGTAAAGCACTATCGCGACCTGGCTTTTATGGGCTTCGTGGAAGTGATCCGTCACCTGGGAACAATCCTCAACAATATCAAATTCTGTAAGCAGGATGTAATGGCGTTTAAACCCGATGTGCTGGTATTGATCGACTATCCCGGCTTTAACCTGCGTATAGCCGACTGGGCCAGGAAGCAAGGCATCAAAGTATGCTATTACATATCGCCGCAGATATGGGCCTGGAAAGAAGGCCGTATCGAACAGATCAAAAGGTCGGTCGATAAAATGCTGGTGATCCTACCTTTCGAGCAGGCCTTTTACAACAAGCACAACTATACCGTAACCTATGTAGGGCATCCGCTTACCGAAGTAGTGGATGCGGAGCTAAAAAAAGTATCCGCTCCTTTTAGCGACCGCAAAATTATTGCCTTACTACCGGGCAGTCGCAGCCAGGAAATTAAAAAGAAGTTGCCGGTAATGCTTTCTATGGTTAAACATTTTCCTACGTACCAGTTTATCATTGCCCAAGCACCGGGCCAGGAAGAAGCTCTGTATAAAGAGTTGATCGCAGGTCTGGATGTGATGTTGCTGCGGGGACAAACGTATAGCCTCCTGCAGCAGGCATCGGCGGCATTGGTGACCAGCGGCACTGCTACCTTGGAAACGGCACTGTTTGGTGTGCCCGAAGTAGTATGCTATAAAGGAAATCCCCTGTCTTTCTGGTTGGCCAAGAAACTGGTTAAAGTAAAATACATATCCCTGGTTAACCTTATACTGGATAAGCCTGCCCTGAAAGAATTGATCCAGGACGATCTTAACGAGCGGAAGCTGCTGGAGGAGCTCAACGATCTTTTGTCCAATACCGAACGCCGGGAAGCTTTACAAAGCGATTACACCCGCTTATGGGAATTGCTGGGCAGCGAGAAGGCTTCGGATAAAGCAGCTGCAGAAATAATAGCGATGTTGTAAAGTAAAGGGGCTTCCACCAATCGCGAAAAGCCCCTTTATTTTTCTAAAGTTCTCGTATCTCAATACTCATATCTCAATACCCAATTATTCCCCTTTGATCCGGTCCCATATCTCGGGTATCCTTTTGATCCAGTTAAGCTCGCGCATCTTGGTCCTTGCTTCTTCCACCGGTGATCCGAAATAAGTCTTACCACCTTCGATCGAAGAGGCCACGCCGCTCTGGGCGTATACTACAGCACCTTTGCCAATAGTAAGGTCTTTGCTTACACCTACCTGGCCCCAAAGGATCACTTCGTCTTCGATAATCGCTTTACCACCGATACCCACCTGGGCTGCAAAAAGGCAATTCTTGCCAATCACTGCACCATGGCCTATATGCACATGGTTGTCAATCTTGGTGCCCTGGCCAATAATGGTATCGCCGCTTACCCCTTTGTCGATTGTAGTACCGGCGCCTATTTCCACATCGTCGTGAATAATAACCCTGCCGCAGCTTTCCAGCTTATCGTATTGTGATGCCCGCTCCTTCCTTCGCTTGTAATAATAAGCATCGGCGCCGATCACGCTACCTGCATGCAGGATCACATTATCCCCGATCACTGTATGGTCGTAGATAGTTACATTGGGATGGATAAGACAGTCCTTGCCAATCACCACATGATGGCCTATAAATACGCCGGGCTGTAAATGAGTACCCTCGCCTATTACTGCAGTATCACTGATCATTTGCGTAGCCGGTTCAAATGGCCGGAAATGTTTTACCAGTTTAACATAGGCTTCAAAAGGATCGTTGCATACAAAGAGCACTTTGCCTTCCGGCGCCGTTACTTCTTTGTTGATGATGATGAACGTAGCAGCCGATTCCAGGCATTTGTTATAATACTTTTCAAAATCCACAAAGGAAATATCTCCCGGTGTTACCTTATGTATTTCGTTAATGCCCGTTGCTTTAGCTGCTGCATCGCCTATTAGCTTTGCCCCTATAAAATCTGCTATCCATGCAGCAGTTAAAGGTTGTTCAAAACGCATGTCTGTATTGTTTTAGAACTGCAAAGATACTATGCGCTATTGAGAATACATGATGGAAAAAGCGGCAGCGATAACCTGCATAAAGTTACAGGAAAAGCTACCATCTTCGTTATGACAACACAGGAAACGGATGCAATAGCAGCTACAAGAAGCTTAGCGTTATCCACATTTTTTCTTCTTTTGTGAATATTTTTTTTCAAAAAATTTTTCAAACAAAAAAATACTTATTAATATTGTGTAAACATTGGTACTTACTAACCCCTCCTCATAAAAGTCCCGGCACCACAAATGCCGGGCTTTTTCTTTTTACAAAGCTGAAACCCTTTCCTGTAGCGCTTTTTACTATACCTAATTTAGTTATGTATATGGCACACGATTACTATGTTTTTTATAAGCCCTTCCAGGTGCTCTGCCAGTTTTCGGCCGAAGGAGATAAAAAAACGCTTGCGGATTTCTTTCCCGGCGTCAAAAAAGATGTGTACCCGGTTGGGCGGCTCGACTTCGATAGCGAAGGTCTGTTGCTGCTTACCAACGATAAGCAGCTCAATCACCAGTTATTGAATCCGCTCTTCGTACACCAGCGCGAATACTGGGCCCAGGTAGAAGGCATTCCCGATGAAAATGCTTTGCAGGTATTGCGCCAGGGAACAAGCATTAATGTCGACGGTAAAATGTACCGGACCAAGCCGGCAAAGGTCAACTGGATGCAAACAGAACCATTGGTCCCGGAACGTAATCCGCCTATACGCTTCCGGCAGCATATACCAACCTCATGGCTTTCGCTTACGTTGATAGAAGGCAAGAACAGGCAAGTACGCAAGATGACGGCTTCCGTCAACCTGCCTACGCTAAGGTTGATACGCTACAGCATCGGCAGCGTACGCCTGGATCATATGCAGCCGGGCGACATCATTAAAATGGGTGCTTCGGTAAGAGAAAGATTATTGGAACGGAAGTAAACACCTACTTTTGAAGCCCCAAAAACATTACACAATGACGACTCCATTTGAAACAGCGAAACAGCATTGGACTTATACACAATTTGAACAGTTGCTCGAAGAGCTGATGGCTGAAGGAAAAACGACCGGCAGCAAACAAAGCGAAGAGTATCTTTTCTATGCTAAATTAAACCTGCAACGCATGCACCGTTGGGACAAAACCTTTACACTACGCGAAGATGTGCTGCAAAAAATAAAAACGGTAGCACCGCAGGAATGGTGGGTGATCACCGAAGGCTGGTGCGGCGATAGTGCGCAGAACCTGCCTGCACTGGCAAAAATGGCTGAAGCGTCGGAAGGGAACATACAATTGCGTATCGTGCTGCGCGACGATAACCCTACGATCATGGATCAATATCTTACCGGCACTTCCAAAAGTATTCCCATACTGGCCGCTTTCGATAAGGAAGGCAAAGAGCTGTTCCGCTGGGGCCCGCGCCCCGAGGCTGCCCAGGCCTTAATGACCGCCTGGAAAAATAACCCTGTTCCGGTTGCTTTCGAGGAGTTTGAAAAGGAAATGCATACCTGGTACACCAGGGATAAAGGCAATGCCTTACAGGACGAAATCATGCACCTATTGCAAAATTGATGCATATCAAGGCGCTTCTTTATTTTTCATTGCTTACTTTTGCGCTGCATTCATTGCGAAAATAATTTTGATAGCCTATGTTTAATTTAATACTATTTGGTCCCCCAGGCGCAGGAAAAGGTACACAATCGGAGAAGCTGATCGGGAAATACAAATTGGTGCACATATCCACCGGCGATATCTTCAGGGCCCATATCCAGCAGGAAACAGAGCTGGGAAAAAAAGTAAATGAACTGATCGCAAGCGGCGAGCTGGTGCCCGATGCTATTACGATAGCTATGCTGGAAGAGGAGATCGAAAAAAATCCGGATGCAAAGGGTTTTATCTTCGATGGCTTTCCCCGTACTGTAGCCCAGGCCGAAGCGCTGGATAAATTCCTCGAAAGCAGGGGCAATAAAATTGCCGGTGTGATCGCCCTGGACGTGAATGAAGAAGAACTGAGGAAACGCATAGCCGAAAGGCAGAAAGTAAGCGGCAGAGCCGACGACGCCGCCGAAAAGCTGGTCAAAAGGATCGATGAATACTTCAACAAGACCGTACACGTATTGCCTTATTACGAAGCACAGGGCAAGCTGACCCGTGTAAATGGTATCGGGGAGATAGAAACGATCTTCGGTGACCTTTGTACCGTGATCGACAGCTACCAATAGTTGTACTTATAAACGATTTCCAGGAGGGGCCCCGCATTGCAGGGCCTCTTCCCGTTTTAAACCGCTATTGACGCCGTTTATGAGCTTATCACTGCCGATGAGGAAAAAATACAGCATCTTTGCAGCTTAATTGCGGTGTACTGCACCGAAATGAATACGATTAATGGATAAAGCGAATTTTGTAGATTATATCCGCATTTTCTGCCGCAGCGGTAAAGGCGGCGCGGGCAGTATGCACTTTGCACACACAAAGTACAACGCCAACGCAGGCCCTGACGGCGGCGACGGCGGCCGTGGCGGACATATCATCTTAAAGGGAAACACACAGCTCTGGACCTTATTGCACCTGCGCTATTACAAGCACGTACATGCTGAGGACGGGGAGAAGGGAAGCGGTGATAACTGTACCGGCCGCAGCGGTAAAGATATTATTATCGAAGTGCCGCTGGGTACTATTGCCAAAGATGCAGAAACCGGCGTTGTAGAAGCGGAAATACTGGAACACGGCCAGGAAGTGATCTGGCTGCCCGGCGGACAAGGTGGTAAAGGCAATACCTTTTTTAAATCACCTACCAACCAGGCGCCCGAATATGCGCAACCAGGTGGCCCCGGTCAGGAAGCCTATAAATTCCTGGAATTAAAAGTACTAGCCGATGTAGGCCTGGTGGGTTTTCCCAATGCAGGAAAATCTACCTTGCTTTCCACGATCTCGGCGGCCCGGCCCAAGATTGCCAATTATGCTTTTACTACCCTTACTCCGCAGTTGGGTATGGTGGCCTACAGGGGCGAACAGTCTTTCTGCGTAGCCGACCTGCCAGGTATTATCGAAGGCGCGGCCGAAGGCAAAGGCCTGGGGCATCGTTTCCTGCGTCATATCGAACGTAATTCCGTATTGTTGTTCCTTATCCCTGCCGATAGCGAAGATCATAAAAAGGAATTCAATATCCTGTACCATGAGCTGGAGCAATACAATCCCGAGCTGTTGCATAAAAAAATGATCATTGCCGTAAGTAAAAGCGATATGCTGGATGATGAGCTGAAGGCGGAGATCGGGAAGGAGCTGCCAGCAAACGTACCGCATCTGTTCATCTCCTCAGTAACGAACCAGGGTATCCAGCAATTAAAAGATGTATTGTGGACGGCGCTTAACGAGAAAGAAGCGGAAACCAAGGCCGGCTAAAATTTCCCGATTGTGAAAGCGACGCCGGAAAAGAACAATTATATTTGCCCTCATTCGTAAAGAGAACATGAAGAGCTGTTGCAAAGAAGCAAGCGATCCGCAGGATGACGAGGATGTTTCCACACAGCCTGCCGGAGGTGAAAAACCAGGCTGGCTTTCGAGGCTGAAACATAAATGGCAAGTAAAGAACATACTACAGGTTGTTCTTATCCTCTGCACCTTTGCATTGGGCGGCTCGGCCTGCGGTTACCTTGGCCGTAAGATCATGCACTTCGTCGATCCCGGCCACCATGTGCTTTGGGTAATCGTTTATATACTCCTGGTTACTATACTCTGGCCCTTATGCGTACTGATCGTAAGCATACCCATGGGCCAGTTCCACTTCTTTACCAAATACCTCAAAAAGCTGGGCAGACGCATTGCCGGCCGTAAAAATTAATAAAGAATCGCAGTGATGATGGACAGGGACCGCAGCTCCCTGAAATGCGGCACGTGCAACTGCAAAAAGGCCAGGTAGTATTGCAGCATCTTTTTGCGTTCGGTTCCGGTCATAGTTACTATTCCGATTGCTTCAAAAGAGGTTGCTTTATTCAACTCACTCATCAGCCTGGCTTCCTCCCCGCTGATAAAAGGTGGGTATTGCGAATGCTCCTCTGAGAAACGCCCTTCATGAAGGTCAACATGGCTATACGTTTCGCTGTATGTGCCCGACAAAAAATAACCGGATAATTTAGCCGACTGGATAATGAAGTACAGGGGGAAATTGGCGATTCCCACCCTCGGCGCATCATCCAGGCGTATGAGGTAATTTTTGAGGAAAGAAAATAACTCGGGTTGCGGATCATGCGCCGCAAGCAATTGCGTTACTACCTCTATGGCAAAAAGTGCTACCCCGTTCTTGACCACATCTTCCTGGAGACTTTGGTAAAATAAAGCAGCCGTATATTCTTTGATCGTCTGAAGATTTTTCTGCGGCTGTTCATACACGACCATATCCAATATAGAAGAAGGGAACAAGGTATTGGCCTTCCGGGAACGCGTTTTGCCGCTGCGTACCCCTTTTACCATATAAGATTGAACGCCGAGTAATTCGGTGAACACGGTACAGATAAGGCTTGTTTCGCCATACTTTACCGTCCGTAAAATAATACCCTGTGTTTTATGCACCATGAATCTTCAAAAAGCGTTTTACCAAACGACAAGTAAAAGTACCAACAATTCTTTGCCTCCCCTATTTTTCCACCTTATCGCTAGGTTTCCTGCAGTGCTTAAGAACGGGTGTAAGCGTACTGCAGTTCATGGTGAGGAATGATACATTATGCTGCAATCATAGTTTAATGACATTGTCCCGGCAGGTCTACGGAGAAACTGAAGGGTCTTAATAGCTGAGCGATAAGAGTGCCCAAGATCCCTCATTTCACAAGCTGCGAAAGCTACATTCGGCATGACAGCGTGCGTGCTGCGGGATGGTACTGTTTTTCTTTGTTGCAGCATTGCGAAGCAATAATATACGCGATCTGTTCCCTTTGCCTGGTAATACCTTAAATCGCGTCATCCAGAACGAAGCTTTAGCGTAGTGAAGGATCTTGATCGCTAAAACACCAAGAGGAATTGTACATTTCGGTATAATTATAGCGTAGCGACATTAGCATTGTTGATCAAAATGGGCAATGAACAGAATCTCCTATTAATCAGCGGGGCTACTTAATATGTCATTGGCAGCGGAGTCGAACCATGGGAAGCTGTCGTGTTGGTGACCTGTTGCTGGCAGCAGCGCGAAGACACAACGTTGCTGCGGAGCACATCTGTTATGTAGCATTGCAGAAAAAAATACATCTTTCCAACCTCCGGCTCCGTTGCTGCATCTTGACTATAAATACTGTTCTTTATGAAAACACTAACCACGATTCTACTATTAGCAGTAAGTTATGTCAGTACCGCCCAATCACAGATAACCGCCGAGGCCAGCCTGGAGTCCGTTACTGTTTACACCCGAGGCACCGAAATGAACCACAAAGCAAAAGTGAGCCTGCCCGCGGGGAGCAGCGAAGTATTGATCCGCAATGTAGCCAATGTGCTTGATGAAAACAGCATCCGCATTGGGGCTAATGCCAACGTAACCATACTCTCCGTAAGCTTTAGCCGCGATTACCTGAAGCCGAAAACCAAAAGCGCGGCTTACCTGCGCCTGGAAGATAGCGTGAAGACACTGAACAAATACCTGGTAACGATCAGCAACGAAAGGCAGACCGAAGAAAGCCTGCTGCAGGTATTGGCGCAAAATGGGACTATTGCAGGAACCAATACTACCGTGACCGTAACCGAGCTGGAAAAGATGCTCGACTACTACGCCCGGAAACAGGAAGACGTAAAGAAAAGGCTTGCCGCACTTTCGGAAAAAGAAGAAGGGTATACACAGCGTATTGGCCTCCTGCAGCAACAAATGCAGGAAATGACTGCCGGTAAAGAGGAGAACAAAGGACAGTTGGTAGTACAGGTAATGGCCAGGACCGCTGCCAGCTCCGATTTTACCATCAGCTATACCAGCCCCAATGCCGCGTGGACGGCTTTCTACGATCTGCGTGCCGAAAGTACCAGCGAGCCTTTAAAGCTTGCCTATAAAGCCAATATTACCCAGAGCACGGGCATCGACTGGAAAAAAGTAAAGCTGACCCTGGCTACCGGCAGCCCTTCGCAAAATGGCATGGCACCGGCATTAAGTACCTGGTTTCTCCGGTATCATGCAATGGAAGGGCAGCAATATGGCGCAAATGCTCTTGAAGACGTAACGATAAACGGGCGGAAAATGGACAAGCGAGGCTATACCGGGGCATTAAGCACTGTTACGGCAAAGGATATAGCGCAGCGCCCGGTAACGGATATTGTACAAGCTATAGACGGCACTGCTTCCGGTGTACTGGTTAGTGCGGGAGGTGGGCAACCAGGAGCTTCGCCCGATATACGGATGCGGGGTGTGGGCGCCATCGCGGGCAGTAGCAGCCCTATGATCCTGGTCGACGGATCTCCTTACAGCGGCAGCCTGTCTTCCCTTAATGCGGACGAGGTTGCTTCCATGAACGTTCTTAAAGGAGCCGAGGCAACCAATCTTTATGGTTCCAGGGGTAGTAATGGTGTGATCGTAATCAAAACCAAAAACAAGAACTTGAGCAGCTATACAACAACTACGGATGGAGAGCTGAATGCAAGCTTTAATGTGGAGCTGCCTTATGATATTGCCTCCAACGACCGGCCGCATAGCGTATCCCTGCAGGAATACAAAGTACCCGCCAGCTATCATTATTATGCGGCGCCCAAAAGCAGTACAGAAGCCTTTCTTACCGCCGAGATTACCGGATATGAACAACTGAACCTGTTGCCGGGTAATGCCAATATCATACTAGAAGGAATGTATATCGGTAAATCCACGTTGAACCCCGCCATAACTACCGATACCCTGAACCTGAGTATGGGCGCCGATCGCAGGATCGTGATCAAAAGGGAAAAGGTGGCGGAATTAAGCGGTGTCAAAATGATAGGCAGCAGCCGTAAGCAAACCTACACGTACGAAATAAAAGTGCGCAACGGCAAGAAAGAAGCGATAAGCCTGCAGCTCAAGGATCAGTACCCTATAGCCACTGATAAGGATATGGAGATAGAATTGCTGGAGGCTTCAAAAGCAGGCGTAGATAAAGAGAGCGGTATCCTGAGCTGGGATATCAAACTGGCTCCCGGCGAAACCAAAACCCTGAGGCTCAGCTATTCGGTTAAGTATCCCAGGGCCAGGTTGCTGGCCAACCTGTAAGAGCGAACCAAGCTTTATGGTCAATTGTAGCAGCTCCTATGCCTATCCCAGGTCCGTGCAAGGCACGGACCTTTTTTGCAACCTGCACTATCCGTAACATCTGATTACACTTATTCCTTTTTCGATACACTTATTTTCTTTTGAACACACTTACACAATGATGCTTGGCTAATAAGTAATGTCAAATCTATCTTTGAATGGATGTAATTTAATTATAGCGCTGTATTTGAATTGCTTATTTCTTCACCAAAAAGTAAGGCTACTAACAGCCGGAATACTATGAAACTAGAAAGCTTTAATGGGAAAAAATTTGAAGTAGTCTCTGATGATGCTATGTCCTTTGTGGTCGGCGGCTACTATGACAGGTCCCAGGGTGGCCAAACATCAGGCGGGTTACATTATTCTAACGATTACGTTAAAGATGGCGTAAACCATTACTCAGATAACGCTGCTTCAGATCATGATTGGAGTCGACAGATGATGAATAGATTTTGTGGAGAACAAGCAATAAGCGATGGCCATCCCGTTCCGGATCCATTGCCAGGCGAACAGCTTTGGCCTGAATGGAGTCAGTTCCATGCTATTGATTTTGGGTAATGAGTTTCAGGTCATGCTGGCGGCAGGCTCTTGCTTGCCGTCAGTATAACCGTTGCAAAATGTTCCGCACATAAAATATATCATGTGCTTCTTCTTTGGGAAATGCGCTCCGGCATAACAAAACGCAATAAATAATGATTTTAGTTATCACGCAGGAAGGCGACCTGAGCGCCGATAATTTTATAGAGTGGTGCCATTATTTAGGTAAAGCCGTTGTGAGGATAAATGAAAACGAGAGTACTAATCTTGTTGAGCATATCACCTTTGATAATGACTGTAATATATTGCTGACTATAAAAGGACAAACCTTTAACCTGGCGCAAATCGAGTCGGTTTGGTTTCGTAGAGGCACATTGCAACACATTTCAAAAGCAGAGTATCTCGGTTTTGACAACCTGGAAGATACTAATAGCATAACAGAATATTTCCAGAACGAAGGGAAAACGATCAGTGAGTTTATTATTCACGTTTTAAAGCAAAAAAGATCGCTGAACCATCCTGGAAGTTATAATTCGAATAAGCTTATCACGTTGAAAACGGCGCAGGAGGTTGGCCTTAATATTCCCAAAACCATAATTGTCCAGCATCTTGCCGATGTAAAACGACATTTTGAGGATAAACCTGTTTTGACTAAATCCATACAGGATGCTATAACGGTCCAATATGAGGATCATTCCTTTTCCCCTTACCTGTCTATAGGTAAAGTTGATGAATTGCCGATCCCGGTTCATTTCTATTACTCTAAGTTCCAAACCCTGATCGAAGCGAAATATGAACTAAGAATATTCTTTGTTGCCGATGAATATTATGCTTGTGCACATTTTACTACCGCACGGAATAAAAAAGCAAACCCTGATCGCTTAGGTGTATCCAGAGAAGTGCCTTATACGCTTCCCGGCGACGTAATAGAAAAACTTAAAAAATTGAATGCCGCATTAGGCTTTAATTCCGGGAGTATTGATATGCTGGTTGACGAAAGCGGGGCTTATTACTTCCTTGAGATTAATCCTGTTGGCCAATACGATGCCATGAGCGGCTTCTGCAATTATTATCTCGACCTTAAAATTTTAAACTTCCTGACTAATGAAGCACCTGTTTAAAAAGGAAGAGCTGGAATACTTTTCGGCCAATTTTACTTTATCTATACCCGATGAGCAAAAAAAAGCAGAAGCGGATTCAATTCATGGTCTGAAAGATGCCGGCAGATACAGGTCGTTTTTCCACCAGAATAAGAACAAGGTTGTTATTGGTGGATACTACAAGGCAATAACCAGATTAATTGAATAACATGGATAAAATCGTGAAGACATTCAGTTGTTGTTTTTGGGTAAAGGGATACAACCGTTCCCTGATCATCGATACCCAGAGAAAGAAGTATTTTCCTGTTCCTAATGCTCTTGTAGACTTCCTGGAGCAAGCAGAAGGATGTGCTTTGGATAAGAGTATAAAAGATTATGGTACTACCCGGGAAGATATGCTCATATTGGAGGAGTATGTCGATTTTCTGATTGATAACGACATTGTATTTCTGTGCGACTCGCAGGAAGAGTATAGGAGGTTTCCTCCGATGGACCTGCATTGGCAATACCCTGCTCATATAACCAATGCCGTTGTGGAAGTTACAACGCCGGACGATGTAAAAAGGATGAATGACTTTCAAGGTCCTTTTTATATTCCGTACGTGCAATTTATTATCCGAAGTGCAATTGAGCACCTTAACGAGCTGGAACAATTTTTGCAACTGATGTTATTGCGTAATGTAAAAGGAATTCAATTGGTATTTGATAATTCCTCTTGTTTTAGCGAACAGGCATTGATAGCACTCTGCAATCGCTATCCCCTGATCGAAAGTTTATACGCATTCAACAGCCCCGTCAATACAACGGTGAAATCACTTAAGACCTTCCTAGTAATGACTACCCAGGCCGAATTCGGCAATATTTATTGCGGTGTTGTTCATCAAAAATATTTTACTCCGCTGCTCAGCCATTATATAGAAGCACAAGAGCATAATACTTGCCTCAACAGGAAGATGGCGGTAGACATTAACGGGAATATACGAAACTGTCTTTCGATGCAGGAAAGCTATGGGAATATAGCAACAGCCAGGATCAGTGAAATTGCATTCGACACCGCTTTCCGGAAGTACTGGAATTTAAAAAAGGATGATATCCGTGTTTGCAAAGATTGTGAGTTCCGGTATATCTGCACCGACTGCCGTGCGTACCTGGAAGACCCCTCCGACATTAAAAGTAAACCATTGAAGTGCGGCTACGACCCTTATACCTGCGAATGGGAAGATTGGAGTACCCATCCCATGAAACAACCTGCCATTGTGTTTTATAATTTGAAATCTCTTATTAAAGCCTGATCGTTGAGAAAATTTCCGGTATATCGACAGTTGAATATGATGGATTGTGGTCCTACCTGTATTCGTATGATCTCGAAGTTCTACGGGAAAGATTACTCCATAGAATATTTACGTTCATTAAGCCATCTCACGCGTCAGGGGGTTAGCTTGCTGGGTATTAGTGATGCGGCCGAGAAGATAGGCTTCAAAACGCTGGCGGTAAAGGCCGATACGAAAAAAATAATAAATGATGCTCCTTTGCCCTGCATCCTGCATTGGAACCAGAATCATTTCGTGGTTCTGTACCAGATCAGGAAAGACAAATTTTTTATAGCCGATCCCGCCGAAGGGAAAGTGGTTCTAACGCGGAGTGTTTTTGAACGGAGCTGGATGGGAACAAACAGCAACACGGGCCTGGCCCTATTGCTTGATCCCACGCAATCTTTCTTTATCGTTGAAAATGATAAAACAGAAGTTAAAAAGGGATTTGGATTCCTGTTCAAATATCTCAAACCATACCGGCGATATATCATACAATTGTTTATCAGTTTGCTGATCGCCAGTTGTATTTCTTTGGTTTTTCCCTTTCTTACCCAAAGCATGGTTGATTATGGGATCAACAGGCATAACATCTCCTTTGTGGTATTAATATTAGTATCGCAATTGTTATTATTTGCAGGTGGTACAGCGATCGAAATAATCAGGAGCTGGTTGCTGCTCCATATGAATAGCCGTATCAGTATATCTATTATCAGCGATTTCCTGATCAAGCTGCTGCAATTGCCCATTAGTTATTTTGACACGATACAGCTTGGCGATGTAAAACAACGTCTTGCCGATCATCAAAGAATACAGGCATTTCTTACCGGCACAACCTTATCTACCCTATTCTCGTTTATCAACCTGATAGTTTTTACAGTGGTACTTGCTTTATACAGTACCAAAATACTTTTGGTCTTCTTGTTTTTCAGCATAACAGGAGTTGGTTGGATCACATTATTTCTCAAAAAGCGGAAACAGCTCGACTATGCCAACTTTCAGCAGATGGGCGATAAAGAAAATGTTCTGATCGAGCTTATATCGGGGATCCAGGAGATCAAGCTCAACAATTGCGAACGAAGGAAGCGCTGGGGCTGGGAAAATGTTCAATCTAAAATATACAAGTTGAATATGAGGAGTATGGCCTTAAGCCAGTATCAGCAAATAGGCTCTACCTCGCTCAACCAGCTCAAAAACATTTTGATATCTTACATTTCCGCATCAGAAGTTATCAGCGGAGAAATGACACTGGGTATGATGATGGGTGTAAGCTATATCGTAGGGCAGCTTAACAGCCCGATCCAGCAACTGCTTTCCCTGATACAGTCGGTACAGGATAGTAAAATAAGCCTGGATCGCCTTAGCGAAATACATAGTAAAGAGGATGAAGAACGAGCCGGTACCAAAAGCACAAAAGAGATAAATAACGGCCATGCTTCAAACGGCCATGTTCAAACGGCATCCCGTAACTGCATACGTCTTGAAAATGTTTCTTACCAGTACCAGGGAACACGATCTCCTTATGTTCTGAAGAATATAAACCTGGAAATACCCAAGGGAAAAGTAACTGCTATCGTAGGCACAAGCGGAAGTGGCAAGACGACACTGTTGAAATTACTACTTAAATCCTATAACCCGGTATCGGGACGTATTACAATAGATGGAGACGATATCCAAAACTTGTCCCCGGCCTGGTGGCGCAATAAATGTGGTACGGTGATGCAAGAGGGCTATATCTTCAGCGATAGCATCGCGGAAAACATAGCCATGGCCGAAGAAAATCCCAGCGATGATAGATTGGATCATGCGGTGACGGTCGCAAACATCAAGCAGTTTATTAACGAGCTCCCCCTGGGCTTCAATACAAAGATCGGTAGTGCAGGAAATGGAATAAGTGTGGGGCAGAAACAGCGGATGTTGATTGCCCGTGCTGTTTATAAAAATCCGGATTATTTATTTTTTGATGAAGCCACAAGTTCGTTGGATGCCAATAATGAAAGAATTATCATGGAACAACTTCAGGAGTTCTATAAAGGCAAAACCGTAGTAGTAGTAGCACACCGGTTAAGTACAGTTAAGCATGCGGACCAGATCGCAGTGCTGGAAAAAGGGCAGATAGTTGAGATTGGCTGCCACAACTCATTGGTTGCCCTGAAAGGGAAATACTATGAGCTTGTCAAAAATCAATTGGACCTTGGTTCTTAAAAATCAGCATATCGTGATGAACAATACTACCCACAACACAGATGAAGAATCCCAGATACTATACGAGGCCCGGAGCATTGAGGCTAATGAGATATTGGGAAACATGCCGTCGTGGATCACGAGATGGGGCATTACTGTTGTCGGGTTGTTTCTATTGATTCTTCTTGCCCTGGCCGCTTTTATTAAGTACCCCTACACTGTAAAAGCGGATATCGTTATTAGTAATGAAAACGGGAAATTAACGACGGCGGGAATGATAAAGCCCTGTTATTACGCTGCACTTAAATCGGGCCAAATAGTACTCATTAATCTTGACGCTTATCCGGCACAGGAATTTGGATTTATTGAAGGCGTAGTAACCCGGATACCAGATTCCAGCGCTAATGGTCAATATACTTTTACGATAGATCTTGGAAATGCGGTGAAGCCTGCCGAGTATATCGATATTTCAAACTATAAATCGCTAAATGGTACCGGGGATATTCTGATCGACGAAAAGTCGATACTTAGACGCATATTGGAAAATATACGGTTGTAAGAATGATCTCCGTTAATCCCCGCCGATCAAGCCTGGGAGGAAGTACCGACTCAATACGTGTCCTGATGAGCGGGGTCGAGCCAGGAAGGGTCGAGGTTTTGCTTTTCGATTTTTGCCTTCTCGGACTTCGCACAGAGCGACAAAAATACCTATCGATAGGTATAGAAATGCCCGCCCGTTGCTTGTTCCTTTGCTGAAAAAATAATGGAAAGATACAAAAACATCAATGGCGACTCCGGAGTTTACGCCTACGAAATAGGTACGGATTTTATCCAGGTGCAATTTTCAGGCACGGGAGATGTATATACTTACAGCTACAGAAAAGCAGGACCGGAACATGTCGAACGCATGAAGCTCCTGGCGAGAAAGGGAAGTGGCTTGAACAGCTATATTAATAAACATGTAAAATACTTGTACGATTAATATAACCCGATATGAAATTCGGATACAGGAAGCCTTCACTCAATAAACGCATAGCCGCACGTACCTCGTTGAAACGTGTAGTGCGGCACTCGCTTGGCTTTAAAGTGCCAAGAGGTTGGGGCTGGGTTACCAATCCCCGGCGGGCCGCATACAACCGGGTATACAATCGTACCACAAAGGGCTGCATGGCAGCTTTGGTAATAATGCTGCATGATGCGGCCGCAATGTTGATATTGCTGCTATGTCTTGTCACCTTGTAATTAACTATGGCATCATAAACTACAATCCAAAGCAATCAATAATTGTTTTATTCACCCCTCTCTTCCATATGGCAAATAGAAACTATAATCCTAACACGAAATATGGCCGCAAAAAAGCGAGAGACCAGACATATTACAACTACACCAATGGTACACCGGAATATCGGAGTGAAATAGATGGAATAAAAGGTTGTGTGTGGATGGTTATTATTGTTGGCATGATCATTTTAGGCATACTGATTTATCTAACTCAAGGTGAAGCAGGACTTAAAAGCTGGCTGAAGTAAATCCCTCCGCGGCTCGTGTTCTCACGAATATGGGAGGAAGTACTGGCTCAATACGTGTCCTGATGAGCGGGGTCGAACAAGGGGCGAGGTTTTACTTTTCAATTTTTGCCTTCTTGGACTTCCCTCTGAGCGGCAAAAATGGCACTTCATTCCCCCTGCCCATACAAGCCCTATGATGTCGTAAGGATAATCTGGTCGTATTTAATACAACAACGTAATATCCCCTTTGCGGTGCTGTTTCTCTTTGCTGTTCACGCCATTTTTAAAGCTGTATTCGAGATAGTACATATAGGTGCCTACATCCACCCGTTGTCCGTTAAAAGAGCCGTCCCACCCGGTGGCAGGATTGCTGCTGTAAAATATCCTTTGCCCATAGCGGTTGTACACGCTGAGGCTATACTCCTCCATATGGCATCCCGGTGTGATCACGGGCAGCAATTGATCGTTACGGCCATCGGCATTGGGACTAAAGGCCGATGGCATGCCTACGCCGCAATTGCATACAGCTACATTGACGATCTTGCTGTCGCTGGCCTTGCAGTCGCCTTGTTGCACCGTTACCGTATAAGTGCCGGCTTCGGTTATCGTTCTGGTAGCATTGGTATTGCCGTCCTGCCAGAGATAGGTGGCATCGGGTACCGTAGCATCCAGTACAAAGCCGGTACCTGTGCAGATGGTGGTATCAAGGCCCAGGTCCACTTTGAAATTACCCAGGGTTACATTGAAGGTATCGATGCGCAGATCGCCGCATGCACCGTTGTTGGATTGGACGATATACCTGCCCGAAGCCGTAGCGGTAAGCTGCCGGCCTGTACTGCCATCCTGCCACAAATAGTGAAGATAAGTGGCATCGGGTGCTGTAAGTACTACCGAAGGTTCGAAGCATTTCTTAATGTCGGTGCTGGAGCTGGCTATCACATTACCGCTAAACCGGGGTATAGCAGGAGAAGGCATAAAGGCTGAGGTATAAGTATTGGGTAGCAGTGTTACGGCATTGGGATTGTAGTCGCAAGCCAGACCAGTCTGGTTGGGTTCATTAATACAACCTACATAGCTCTTCCCCATAGTGTAAGTAAGGTAAATTTTGTTGTCATGAGCAAGCTGCATATCCGTTTCCCAGAAGTTAAAACCCCAGGGTTGATCGATCATGGCATATGGGCTAAGCGGTCCCGGACTGAAGATAACGGTATGTGGCGCCAGGCTTACATTCGGCCCTGTTGTGAGGATGCCATATTGCCTCAGCTCAAAGGTGCTGCCATAAGTATAACCTGAAGTGTACAAGTACTGTTCATCGGGTGAAAGGCATATACCCGGTGTACTGGCGGAAGCCGGGAAGACCGGTGAATAGCTATAACCTATCTGTTGCGGATTGGACACGATGCCCGTGGCCGGATCGAAATTATAGGCATAAAGATCGCCTGCCGAATAAGACATGAATACCTTGTTGCGGGTGTAGGAGTAGACCATATTGCCGTAGCGGTTATCAACGCCAAAAGGAAATGCAGGCAGGCTGGAAGGCATAGTAGCAAAGGGCGTAGAAACTGGTGTTGTATTAATGCCTGCTGCCGTTATATGGTATGTTTTAAAGCCGAACACATGCACATTGCCTATAGTGCTGATAAGCCAGTAGCCGCATTGGTTATCGGGTACTACAACCATTTGATCCGATGCCGAATTGTTGAGGATAATATAAGCCTGCCCGGGTACAATACCACCCAGTCCTCCGTTCAAAGTCATGTCCACAACAGTGTAGGTGAGTGTGGAAGTGCCTGCCGCGCCATAAGGAGGATTGCCGTCGGATGGAAAAGTCGTGATCACATAATACCGGTTCAGGTTGCCCAGGTCGGGTACGATGATGCTGTTGAGCTTCCAGAATTCAAAGGAAGGCCACAAGGGATTCGCGCTGCCGGCCATTTCATTGCCCATCCTGTCCCAGATACGGAAGCCATTGGCGGAAAACAATACATTGCCTGTCGCATCGCATTGAACGGCAGATTTGGCGCCATGGGTCTCCATAGGAGAGCTGATGGGAACCGGGTTGCCACTGCTGAAGTCGAGACCGGCATGGTGACCGAACTGCCATATTGGTGGAGCGGTGTATTGTGCCTGGGAAGGTAACGAAGCCGTCCCTGTAATAAATGCGGCGAGGAGTAGGATGGTCCCGAGCCTGCTGTATGTATTGCTGAAGCACATAAGCTGTTGTTTTGTTCTGAAAGTCATGTATCGTCTGTAAAAATTAAATCGCCTGATCGTTAATAAGCCGGTGTACGCTATAGCATACAAGTATATAGACCATTGTAATGTCTGGGCCGTTGGGAGCTGGCCGTATACCGCAAGAAAACACAAGTAAATCTTTGTATGCCGCTGTAGTGGCCGTTTACAAAGGATGGGCATATAAAAGAAGGGCCTGGATCATATCCAGGCCCTTCGATAGGTTATCTTAAATTTAAGAGGTTGCTTCCGGCTTGAGGGCATTGACCCATTGCTCTACGGTAAGGGCGTCTTCCACTTTGTAATCGCCGATCTTGGTACGGCGTAGCTCCTGGAGGTAACCGCCGCAGCCCAATGCTGCGCCAAAGTCATGCGCCAGGGAACGGATATAAGTACCGGTACTGCAGGCAACGCGGAAGTGTACTTCAGGCAGGGCTATTTTGGTCAGCTCGAAAGCCATGATGGTTACAGCCCTGGGATCCAATTTTACCTCTTTGCCTTCTCTCGCCAGCTCGTACACCCTTACGCCATCTTTTTTAATAGCGGAATGCGCCGGTGGTATTTGCATGATATTGCCCGTAAAAGCCGCGGTAGCGGCCCTGATCTGTTCGTCGGTAAGACCTTCGACCGGTTTGAAATTTTCAGGCTCCGATTCCAGGTCATAAGTAGGGGTAGTAGCACCCAGGTGTATGATGCCGGTATATTCCTTTTCCTGCTTCTGGTACTCCGTAATGCGTTTGGTCATTTTGCCGGTGCAGCAGATCAGCAAGCCGGTTGCCAGCGGGTCCAGGGTGCCGCAATGGCCTATCTTGGCCTTGGTGAGCCAGCGTAGTTTATTCAAGGCATCGAACGAAGTCCAACGCAAAGGTTTATCGATAAGCAGTACCGCACCTTCTTTCAGTTCTTCGCGGGTAGGGATGGCATTCATAAAGTATAGAATAGGTTGTCAGAGACAACGGGCAATTTTTTATAAAGAAAATGACAAGAGATCAGTAATCGTAACACTAGGGTTGCAATGGGTATCCTTTATCGATCCAGTCTTCCTGCAGATCATGGGTAAGGCGTAGCACTTTGTAGCGGGTAAATTTCATGCTTTTCAGGGCATCATAAGCGGGGTGTAGGTTGGGGCATACCGATAGCGGGCAGCAACCGCAATAAATGATCACCTCTTTATCCCTGGGTACTGTTTCCAGGTATGCTTTCAGCTTGACCTGGTTTTTGGCATCTTCCACGGCGCCTATATTGACTGCACCTTTAATGTCTTCAACAGGCCCGGTATTGAGGATAAGCAGGTTGGCAGTATCGCCTTTATTGATGCGTTCTGCCAGCACTTCGGGGCTTACTAGCTGTTGCTCTTTCCAGGAACCCAATTCGCCTTTCTTAAAAGAAGCTACGATCACCAACAGGGCCAGTAGGAATACAGCCCGGAATTTTCCCAAATAATTCATTACATCAAATTAAGGCCGCAAAGGTACTCCCTTTGCGGCCAATAACGAACAATAGCATGCTTTTGTATGGGATCAGACTGCGGTATAGCTGATGCAACTGTAGTAATTGGTCGCATATCCCGCTATCAGGCTGGCCTTGTCGGTACCGTTGATGATCCTGCGGGCATTGGTCCAGTCCTGCTTATCGCCCAGGAAATAGTCGGACAGCTTTTTGCCGGTAAACCAACCTTCGATCATGCCTGTAAACATGATCTGTGTGGCATATTTAAGATTGAGGGCCAGCTCCGGTTTGTTGATCAGGTCTATGCCGAGCTTCTTGCCTGCCTTCTGGTAATTTTCGTACCAGGTAAGCTGTACAAAGCCTCTGCCATAAAAAAGGTTAGTAGTATCTGTATATGGCTCCTTGTTTAATTTAATACGTTTGCCGTACGGAAGGCCTTTACCTTTGCCGTACTCTTCTATGGGCGCTATTTTCCGGTCGGTTTCGTGATGGGCCGTTGCCAGCATATAAGCCAGCCAACGGTCGTCTTTTTTGGCATAATTGGCTTGCCATTCGTCGAGGATGGCAGTGAGGCCGTTTACCTGTTGTTGACTGAGTTTGCCGCCAAAAAGTACCTGGCGCGCATGGTCGAAAAAGAAGGGTTTATTGATCATAGGAAATTTGGATTTATGGTGCTGCTAAGGTAGTGAAAGTATCGAGATGTATAACTGCGCTTCAGGAGCTGCCTTCTTGCCGGATCATTAGCCGTATTTTTCATGGGTTCACACAATAATAAGTCCTTAAAAGCCGTATTTATGGACAATTATCACCATAAAAAGAGCCGGTAAAAGATAATTATACTTAATTTTGTCGGTTAGTCTAAAATATTTTGCATGCGGATAGAAGCGATGCCTGCAGGTCCTTTGCTGAGCACAATTGAATTTCCCTCTGATTTAAGAAAGTTGGATAAAATGCAGTTGCAGCAGGTATGCAATGAATTACGCCAGTTTATCATCGATAGTGTGAGCGTGAACGGAGGCCATTTCGGGGCCAGCCTGGGTGTAGTGGAACTGACCGTAGCCTTGCATTACACGATGAATACCCCTTACGACCAATTGGTATGGGATGTGGGGCATCAGGCATATGGCCATAAGATACTGACGGGCCGGCGCAGTGTTTTCCATACCAACAGGAAGCTGCACGGTATCAGCGGGTTTCCGCACCGGGACGAAAGCGAGTACGATACCTTCGGGGTAGGCCATTCGTCCACTTCTATATCGGCAGCTCTGGGTATGGCTATCGCCAGTAAATTAAAGGGAGAAACTGACCGTCAGCATATAGCTGTGATCGGCGATGGCGCTATGACTGCCGGTTTGCCTTTCGAGGCAATGAACCACGCAGGCGTGAGCAATGCCAATATCCTGATTATCCTCAACGATAACAACATGAGCATCGACCCCAATGTGGGCGCGCTCAAAGAATACCTTACCGACATTACCACCTCGCATACTTATAACCGCCTGCGCGACGACCTCTGGGGCTTCCTGGGTAAGCTGCCCTACGGCGATTTCCAGCGGGAAATGGCGTCCAAGCTGAAAGAAAGTCTGAAAGGCGCAGTGTCCAAATCCAGCAACCTGTTCGAAGCCCTTGGCCTCCGTTATTTCGGCGCGGTAGACGGGCATAATGTAATGAAGCTGGTCGATACCCTGAAAGACCTGCGCGATATACAGGGTCCCAAGATCCTGCATATTAAAACCGTAAAGGGCAAAGGCTACAAGCTGGCCGAAGAAGATCAGACCTTGTGGCATGCACCGGGTCTTTTCGATAAGATCACCGGTAAGATCAATAAAGTAGTGTACAATACGCCACAGGCGCCTAAATACCAGGATGTATTCGGCCACTCCATTATAGAGCTGGCTAAGGCCAATGATAAAATCATGGGCATTACCCCGGCCATGCCTTCGGGTTGTTCGCTCAAATACATGATGGCCGAAATGCCGGATAGGGCGTTGGACGTAGGCATTGCCGAGCAGCATGCCGTAACGGTAAGCGCCGGCCTCGCTACGCAGGGCATGAAGGTGTTCTGCAATATCTACAGTTCCTTTATGCAAAGGGCCTATGATATGGTGATCCACGACGTGGCGATCCAGAACCTGCCCGTGATCTTTTGCCTCGACAGGGCAGGGCTTGTAGGCGACGATGGCGGTACCCACCAGGGCGCCTACGATATTGCGTACATGCGTTGCATCCCCAATATGATCGTGAGTGCGCCTATGAATGAACAAGAGCTGCGTAACCTGATGTATACGGCCCAATTGGACGAAACCAAAAATCCTTTTGTGATCCGTTATCCCAGGGGCCAGGGTGTAATGCCGGAATGGAAAACGCCTTTTGAACGTATCGAAATAGGCAAAGGCCAGAAAGTAAAGGAAGGCAATGACCTTGCTATCCTGACCATAGGACACCCCGGCAATTTTGCCATAAAGGCATGTAGAGAACTGGCCGAAGATGGTATCGATGCTGCGCATTACAATATGCGTTTTGTAAAGCCCCTGGACGAAAAGATGCTGCACGAGATCGGCCGTAAATTTTCCCGGATCATTACGGTTGAAGATGGCTGCATACAAGGAGGCATGGGCAGCGCCGTACTGGAATTCTTCAACGCACACCATTATAAGCCCCAGGTAACTATATTGGGTATCCCCGACCGTGTAATCGAACATGGCAAACCGGAGGAGCAATACCGCGAATGTGGCTTTGATGCTGCGGCGATCGCAGTAGCGGCCCGGGAGATGATACAGGTGCCCGGTGAGGCGATACCTGCTGTCTTATCATAACAAGATAATACCCGTTGCCGGTCCCGAAAGTGGACCGGCAACGGGATAAATGCAAAAACGGTTCCTGGGATAATAACCTTCTTTACTCCTGGTAACCATAGCGACTTTCCTTACTCCCCAACCCTGTCCCATGCTGCTATTGGAAACCCGCCGGTTGTTGCTGCGAACAGTAGCAGATACGGATGTTCCGGCAATTCATGAACTGCACGCTCTCCCCGAAACGGATGAATTCAATACCTTAGGTATCCCCGATCATATCCAGGTTACGCGTGATCTCGTGGCCGACTGGCTGCTGAAGCAGCAAAGCATTCCCTGCACCGCTTATGTGCTGGCGCTTGTACTACCTGCCGAAAACCAATTGATCGGGTTGATGGGGATGAACCTGGGCCGTCCGAAATCGCAAAGGGCAGAGGTTTGGTACAAACTACATAAAGACTATTGGCGCAAGGGTTATGCCTCCGAAGCACTGGACCGACTGTTGCAGTTTGGCTTTGGAGAACTTGGTCTGCACCGCATCGAGGCCGGTTGTGCTACGGAAAATACGGCTTCCATTAAAGTGCTGGAAAAAGCGGGCATGCAGCGCGAAGGTCGTTGCCGCAAGATATTGCCCATCCGGGGCGCCTGGGTCGATAACTATTTATATGCCCTCCTGGAAGAGGACTATTTTTCAAAAAGGAATGGATAATAATGAAGACACTGTTGGAAGAGCAAGGTTATCTTATCATCGATGATGTGTTTACCGAAGCGGAAACAGAAAACATGATCGCCTTGATCGATGCGGCCCATACTTCGGGTTCTTCGTTCCGCAAGACCACTGACCTGTTTGCCATACGCCGCTTCCTGAAAGAGATACCTGCTTTGTTGCCCGCTCTTTTAACCGACCGGTTCCGGGAGGTGCTTGACTTGTATGGAACGCCAGGCAGTTTCATTACCAAGTCGATTTACTTCGATAAGCCGGAACAATCCAATTGGTTCGTGGCCTATCACCAGGATCTCAGCATTTCCGTAGACAAGAAGCTGGATATCCCGGGTTTCGGTCCTTGGACGGTAAAGCAGGACCAATATGCTGTCCAGCCGCCGCTACCGGAACTTGAACAAACCCTTACCCTGCGCATCCACCTGGACGATACCGATTCGTCGAACGGTGCGCTGAAAGTAATACCGGGATCTCATAGCAAAGGTTTGTATCGTTCCGGAAGCATGGATATGGAACGTGAAAAAGAAGAGGTCTGCTCTGTGAGAAAAGGAGGCGTTATGCTGATGAAACCCTTGCTGCTCCACGCTTCGGCGCGCAGCACCGGGGCCAAAAGAAGGCGGGTAATACACCTGGAATGCAGTTCCGTGGCATTACTCGCCGGGCTGAATTGGTCAGAAAAGATAGTAATCCCTGCTTATTGAATTCTTTTAATTGATTATAGGCAACAAACACGCCTGCTGGTCAGGCTGCACGTAGCTTGCGCAGAAATATATAATTTCATTGATGTGCTTAGCGATCGAGATCCTTCACTCCGCTAAAGCTTCGTTCAGGATGACGCGATATAAGGTATTATCAGGCGCAGGGAACAGATCGCGTATGTTATATTGCTGCGCAACGTTGCAACAAGAAAAGAACAGCACATCCTATATCACTCATGTTGTCATCCCGAATATAGCTTGCGCAGCTTGTGGAATGAGGGATCTCGGGCGTTCTTATTGCTTCGCGATCGGATGCTTTGGAGATCGCTACAGGACGCGATGTAACGTTACTACAAGTAAAGCGTTTGGGTTCGCGACTGCACCTGCAGCACCCGCAAGCCATTTCCTTTATTTCGCAATGTCGTTTGCTTCCAGCAATTTCCCCAGCAGGTCGAGCCTTAGCTGACGCAGGTCCTTCGTGGTATCGGTGGTGCTGAAATTAAGGGCAAAGAAATAAGGGTGCGGAATATGGTCCTGTTTGCCGGTTTCTACATTTTTAAGCACTTCAATCTTTTCAACATAACCCACAATCCACAGCAGATCGGCTTTGTCGGCCTTGCTCCATCCTGTTTTATAATACAATTTGTAATTGTTGGTTTCCTTTTGCAACATCATACCCCTTACGATGCGCTGTGACCGTTCACTGAAAGGCAGTTCGGTATGGTATAACCTTTTGATAAAGCCTACTTGCTCGTCGGCGGAGATCTTCAACTGGTTGTTGATCCAGAAGCTGTCTACACTGTTGCCGATGGTTTTGTTGCCATATTGAACCGTGTCCAGGTAATGTTGCATGCGTTCGCGGCCTATGCGGCGTGCCAGCTCCTGGTAGTAGGGTAATGCACTTACCTTAAATGCCTGGGCCATAGTGAGGTCCTTGTTCCAGTCTTCGTTCCAGCGCTTAATGCCGTCCCATTTGATCACCATCTGCTCGTCGGGTGCTACGGCTGTTTCCAGGCCAACCAGTGAATTGAATATTTTAAAAGTAGATGCAGGCGATAAACGTTCTGCACACCTTTCTTTATTATAATAGTGGGCCATTTCCTTGTTGTTATCATATACCTCAAAACATCCCTCCACCTTATATTCGTCAAAGTAGGCTTTCCATTCGGGATGTTCCTTGATCCTTACATCGGAGCAGGAGGTGGCGAAGATCAATGTGAATAACCCGGAAAGGAGGAGGAGCTGTTTCATTGTAGCAGATATGTATTTTCGCGGCAAAATTACTTCATCCCGCCCAATAAGCCGCGATCATTTTAAGCCGGATAAAAAAAGCGGGGACCCTTCGGACCCCGCTTTTAGAAGCATTCAAAAATGCAATTGGTTATTTCAGGGGCATACCCAACTGGGCAGCGCTTTCCTGCAAGTCTTTGTTCCATTTTGTGGCACTGGCATTATCGCCCGCCTGTGCCGCTATCTGTGCCAGGTATTGCATCGCGGCCAGGGAAGGTTTGCCATCTACGCTGGCAGCCAGCGAGCGGGCATTCTCATTGCTGAGGCCGGTAATGTAGTTCACCATTTGCTTGCTGTCCCTGATCACGATATCGGCATACTTCCTGGCTTTATCCGGCGCCCCGGCCAGGTAATAAGCCGCGATCACGCTCCACATCGCCTGGTCGTACTGGTACGATTCGTAAGTGATGCTGGCGGTGATTTTATCCAGTAATTTGATGGCATCGGCTTTGCGGCCTTCGCGTACCAAGGACTCCGCTATTTTCGCACCACTCAACCGGTAGGTCATTAGCATAGCCTTGTTTTTCTCATCAAAATAAATATTTGTCTTATCGGTGCCGCCCCACAGGAAGCGGTTCAGGAACAGGTCAAGGCTTTTGCTGTTATTGGCCATTTGAGGAGCGCCCATTTCTGGAGAAGAGCCGCCGGTGCGGATGGGAACCAGTTTGTTGGCAAGCCCTTCCAGCACGATATACTCATCCATGCCCTGGAAATCGCCGCCGCCGGGGAAGCCCGCACTGAAATAGATCGGGCGCCTCCAGCCATCTTTGGCTACGCCGGCAACAATGTTGAGGATACCCAGGTCCGGTTTGTACAACTCATCTTTGGGAATAGTAAAGGCGATCTGGTCCAGGATCTTGGCCGAATCGGCCAGGCTTACCAGCCCGTTGCGCAATACTGCGGCCTTATCTACTTTTACCGCCACGTTTTTAGTAGGCAGCATATTGTAGAACTCTCCGTTACGGGACTCGAGCTGGTTTTGCTTGTCGTCGGAAATCGTAAACTGGAGTACCTGTTCGAGGTCCAGGTAACGATCGGCCGGAATACCGGGAATAGGCCTGTACACAATAGCATTGCGTTTATCGGCCTCGTAGTCTTTGGGCTTCCAGATCATCGGTACGGCATCGGCATCGTTGATCTTATAATTCAGTTGGTCGATATACCAGTCGATACCCAGGAGGCTGAGGTTAATGATACGCACATCCTGGCGATAACCTTCGATCTCCTGCATATACCATAAAGGATAAGTATCGTTGTCACCTACGGTAAAGAGGATCGCATTCTTATCGCAGCTGCTCAATACATTGTAAGCGGTTGAACGGGCCAGGCTTTTCTGGGAACGGTCATGGTCGTCCCAGTTTTGCGAAGCCATAAGCACCGGTACGCCGGCAAGACATACTATGGTGGCGATGGCTGGTGCGCCGGAACCTTGTTTGATAAACTTGCGCAACCAATCCGATACCATAAGCACGCCAAGCCCTATCCATATGGCAAAGGCATAGGTGGCCCCGGCATAAGCATAATCTCTTTCGCGGGGCTGCTGTGGTGTATTGTTGAGGTAAATAACAATAGCAATACCCGTAAAGAAGAACAGCAGGCTTACCACGATGCCATCCCGCTTATCCCTGTTGAACTGGTACACCAATCCCAGTATACCCAGGATGAAGGGGAGGAAGTAGAACTGGTTACGGGCGCGGTTATGTTTGTAAAATTCGGGAAGGGTATCGATATCGCCTCTGCCAAACATCTTATCGATCGGTTTGATGCCCGATATCCAGTTGCCGTTCTGAGGCTCTCCGTAGCTGGTGCCTGCGAAATCATTTTCCCTTCCGGCATAGTTCCACATAAAGTAGCGCCACCACATCCAGTTCATCTGGTATTTGAAAAAGAAGGAGTAATTATCGGATGCCGTGGGCCGGTCGTCGTTGCCCAGTTGCAGGTAGTTTTTATAAAAAGAAGCATGTCCCTGGTCATAAAGCCTGGGGAAAAAGCGGGTTTGATCCGAAGGATAAGAAGCGCTGATATAGCGGGTGCCGATCATTTCGTAACGGCCGCCTTTCCCTTCCGGATTTTTTCGCTCTGCATAGATGGGTTTGCTCTCGCCGGGGCCGTCGGGTTGCGAATTATAATCCGGTCCGAAGAGGATCGGCTGCGAACCGTACTGGTCCCGTTGCAGGTAAGACAATAAGCTGAGCACATCATCAGGGTTGGTCATGTCGATAGGCACATCGGCACGGGAACGGATAATGATACAGATATAGCTGGAATAACCGATAATGGTAAACAAGATACAAAGCGTAGCCATATGCAACACCGACTTCGCTTTTTCCGGTGTTTTAAAGAAGAAATACTGCGCTGCCAGCAAGCCTATAAGCAGCACCTTCATCAATATGGAAGAGCCGGTACCTATCAGGATAATGACCAGGAGCAGTACGCGTAAGGCGATATGGTGCCAGGGCTTCTTTTCCTTGATCAGGGCAATGATAAAAACAAGGCAAAGCAGGAGGATAAAGAACAGGGCGCCGGAGTCGAAAGGCAGACCCAGTTCGTTTACAAAAAGCAGCTCGAACTTGGATGCGAAAATAGGCAGGTATTGAATAAGACCAACCTGCACGAGGCCCAGCAAGACACAGCCTACCACAAAAGCGACGATACCGCCGGTGAGCGTAGGCTTATACCTGCGGAAATAATACACCATAGCCAATGCCGGTATGGTCAGCAAGTTGAGCAAGTGGACACCTATCGAAAGTCCCATGAGATACGAGATCAGTACCAGCCAGCGGTCGGCATGCGGCGCGTCGGCACTGTGCTCCCATTTTAATATAGCCCAGAAAACAATAGCCGTAAAGAAAGAAGAGGAAGCATAAACCTCTGCTTCAACCGCCGAAAACCAGAAGGTATCGGAGAACGTATAGGCTAATGCGCCTACAGCACCCGCGCCTATAATGGCGATAAGTTTGCTGGTGGTCAGCTCTTCCCCGGCTTTTACCAGCAATTTGTTGGCAAAATGGGTAATGGTCCAGAAAAGGAAGAGGATAGTGAGGCCGCTCGTGAGTGCAGAAAGGCTGTTGATGCACATAGCTACATTTTGCGGTCCGGCAAACATGCCGAAAAGCCGGCCCAGGAGCATAAATAAAGGGGCGCCGGGAGAGTGCCCTACTTCCAGCTTATAAGCTGTAGACAGAAATTCGCCACAGTCCCAGAAGCTGACCGTACGTTCCATCGTGATTAAATAAACAAAGAAGGCTATGGCAAAAACAATCCAGCCGGTAAGGTTGTTTATTTTCTTAAAATTCATGAAATCGGTATTTGTGATGATTTTAAAAGGCTGTAAAGCTAAAGAAATGTAGCTTAGACCGGAAAACAAAATGTGAAAAGATTTAAAAAGGAATACGAATTAGTGCTTTATAACAACTTAATGGTACGATATTTGTCTATTAGCTAACAAACAAAACACTAACGTATGAAAAAAATCAGCACAATTTTAATCGCAGGGGTAGTTTTCATGGGAGTGAATGAAGCCAATGCCCAAATTCAGAAAGATAATATTATGGTTGGTGCTAATATTACCAACTTCGATATCGGCTTTCAGAATGGTACCAGTGTTAATTTCTCTCTTAACCCCCAGGTAGGCTACTTTATCCGGGATAATATCGCTATCGGTGGATTGGTGAACCTGGGCGTAAACTATAAGAAGAATGCCGGTACTACGGTAAGTTACGGTGTAGGTGCATTCGGTCGTTATTATGTAAGCAGCAAGCAGATGCAATTGCTGAAACATACACGTTTCTTTGGTGAGGCTAACGTAGGCATCAGCGGAGAAAACAGTAAGGTGTCGGGTAGCCCGTCCCGTACTACCAATGGTCTCGGAATAGGTTTCGGACCGGGTATTTCCTATTTTATTACCCCCAATATTGGCCTGGAGGCACTTGCTAAATACAATCTTACAGCTGGTTTTGGTTCTTCTGCTACGATTAACCGCCTTTCTTTCGGTGTAGGTTTCCAGATCTATCTGCCTACCAAAAAAGCGCGTGCTGTGTATGAAGAAGCTTCCGGCGAAGTAAAGGAAAAAATGAAGAAAGGTAAAAAGAGCTCATCGGAAGACGACGAATAAATAATGAGGCCAATGATATAAGAGCAGGCAATCCGCCCGGATTGCCTGCTCTTGCATTTTATCGCTTCCGCTGCAAAAGGACGGGTCTCACCTCCCATCTCCGGCAGGTTACCGAAAAATACTGTAAGCCTGATGAATATTACCTACCTTTGCGCACAAATTTTTTAGTAATATATTCATGGATCGTAATTCAATTATCGGGTTTGTGTTATTGCTTGCCCTTGGCGCCGGCTATATTTTCTGGAACAACCACGAGCAAAAACTGTACCTGGAACAAAAGCATGCTGATTCGGTAGCCATGGCCGCCAACCGGAAGCCGGTAACACCAGTACAAACCGCCACTCCTGCCGATTCGTCGGCGAGGACTGTCGACTCCACTTTGCCACCTGCTTTCAGGGGTACTGCTTCCCTGGTGCGCCTGACGAATGGCAACCTGGACCTGCAATTCAATACCAAAGGCGGTTATCCCGTACAAGCCGGTCTTGATAGTTTTAAAACGTTCGATGGTAAACCCCTGTCTATCTTTAGTGGGGAAAAGGGTAATAAGTTAGCTTTCAGTATCCCGGTAAATGGAAAAACCATTACTACGGACCAATTATATTTTACCCCGGAAATAACCAACTTGCCCGATGGCGGCAAACAAATGAGAATGACGGCTACGGTAGCGCCGGGACAAAGCATCGTGCTGGATTACGCCTTGCCTAAGAGCGGTTATATGATGACCGCCAACCTACGCCTGATCGGGTTGCAGCAGGAGCTGGCCGGGATCCAGCAGATACCGGTAAGCTGGACTACTGAAGTGTTGCATACCGAAAAAGACCTGAAGAACGAGCGGATGAACATGCAGGTGCATTACCGTATGAAGAGCGGGGAGCACGACTATTTCACCGTTTCCCGTACTCCTGCCAAATCCCTGGATCAGCCCGTGCAATGGATGTCGGTAAGAAGCCACTTCTTTAACTCTACGCTTATTGCCGACGAAGGATTCAAAACCGGGAGCTTTGATGGGAAAGAGCCTGCCGATTCCGGTATCGTAGCAACGAATGCCAGTGCCTTCACCATTCCCGTAAAAGCATCCAACGATTATTCTTTCGGTTTCAGATGGTATATGGGTCCCAACGACTACAAAGTGCTGAAGTCATACAAAATAGATATGGAGGAAATGATTCCCCTGGGATTTGGTATCTTCTTCTTTGTAAAATACATCAGCAAATGGATGATCATCCCGATATTTGACATCCTGAGCCAGTTCATCAGCAGCTTTGGCCTTATCATTATCTGCCTTACCCTTATTATCCGCTTGCTTACTTCTTTCTTTACCTATAAAAGCTATCTTTCTTCGGCAAAGATGCGGGTATTGAAGCCCGAGCTGGACGAGCTGCGTGCCAAATATGGCGACAACCAGCAACAGATGGGTATGGAGCAAATGAAGTTGTACCGTACCGCAGGCGTTAACCCCCTGGGTGGCTGTTTGCCCATGTTGCTCCAGATGCCTTTCCTGCTGGCGGTTTACTATTTTATCCCTACGGCTATCCAGTTGCGCCAGTCGCATTTTCTTTGGTCCAAAGATTTGTCCACTTACGATTCGATCCTGAACCTTGGATTCTCGATCCCTTTCTACGGCGATCACGTGAGTTTGTTTACCTTGCTCATGACCATATCCAGTCTGTTCCTGGCCGTGTATAATAAAAACATGACGGCAGGTGCTCCCGGTGGTAACGATGCCAATGCGCAAATGCTGAAGTACATGCCTTATATCATGCCTATCCTCTTCCTGGGATGGTTCAACAGCATGGCATCCGGCCTTACGTTCTATTATACCTTCTCCAACCTGGTGAGCATAGCACAGCAATTCATTATCCAGAAATTCGTGATCAACGAAGAAAAGATCCATCGTAAGATCCAGGAGAACAGGAACAAACCGGCCTCGACTTCCAAATGGCAGCAAAGGCTGGAAGAAATGCAGAAGGCACAGGCAACGAAAGCAAAACAGAGAAAATAAGTTAGTAATAAAAGCGGTCGGCGATTCCAGGAGAATCGCCGACCTTATGTTATAAAAGATATGACCGACGAACATTACATGCGCATGGCCTTGCGGGAGGCACAGAAAGCCTATGATATGGGAGAAGTGCCGGTGGGTGCAGTAGTGGTATGGCAGGAAAAAGTGATCGCACGCGGACACAACCAGGTAGAGCTGCTCAACGACTGTACCGCCCATGCCGAAATGATCGCCCTCACTTCGGCCTTTAGCGAACTGGGCAGCAAATACCTGCCCGAAGGAACCTTGTACGTAACCGTAGAGCCTTGCCTTATGTGCTGCGGCGCCTTGCATTGGAGCAAGATCGGGAGGATCGTTTATGGTACCCGCGACGAAAAAAACGGCTATCGCAAATATGTAAAGGAAAACGAAGCGCAACAGCCGGAGCATGTATTCCATCCCAAAACACAGATCACTTTCGGCATCCTGGCGGACGAATGCGCCCAATTGATGAAAGACTTTTTTAAGGCCAGGAGATAGCCTCCCTGGCGCATCCGGCACCCTGCAGGCGTCTGCAAGCAGCGTCCAGCCTGATTTTACCTGTTTCCGGGGATTTTTTGAACGAAAGAATGACTTTAGCTTTGGATAAAATTCATTTTTTAACTCCAAACACATTCTGATGAAAAAGAAAACGATCTCACTGAACCGGAAACTGAACCTCAACAAAGCAAAAGTCACTTCATTAAGCAACAACCAGCAGGGTACTATTGTGGGCGGCGCTACTGTATTTGCCCCCGGTTGTGTGGGCAGCAATCATTGCACGGCGCTTGATTGCACCGTGCTGCCGATCACCAAAGATGAGCTATGTACCCAAAATACCAAGGAATGCGCGTAAGCAACAGTGAGCAATAGAAGAACAAGAGCTGCGGATTCCCGCAGCTCTTTGTTTTATACGGTAGCAGATAGAGTCGTATCTTTATACCAAAGAACGGACCGTGAAGAAAGGTACCCTTATCATCATCTTGCTGATGGCAGCAGTTACGGCGACAGCGCAAACAACGTTCCCGTTGCCGGAAAAGACGCCGTCCGGCGACAGTCTTAAGCTTAAGAAGGTATATCTTCCTTTTGCCGAAGGTTTTAAGCCCGCCCCTGTAAAATACAATTACTACCAAAGCCTCGGCGCCGCCTGTAAAGCAGAGTGGAAGCTGGAGCAGGCGACCAAAGTACCCTTCCGTTTCCGGCTGGGATCGCTCCAGCAAACCGACTACATGGAGCAAAAACCCAATGCCCCCAAACCGCAGTAATTAAGGCTTGGCTATAGCTTTCCCGGGCCAATACTTCCGGTACAGGAAAATGCCCAGGAAGAGCAGCAACAATAACAACCATAAACGGGTGAGGAGCACCACGAGGTCCTGGACCAGGTGCCAGCCTGTTTTAAGGGCCTCTGCTATCCGCAGGCCGAAGCCGGGACGGTAATCGTCCGTATTGTCCTGGTTGGGAATAATCCAGCACTTCGTCTCCGCACGTTGGTATAAGGAAAGGCTTACCGTGCTGTAACTGACCTGGTCCCTGAGCGAGAGATTGGCTATTTCGGCATCGTCGGCCTCTTTCTGGCGGTCTGTAGCCAGGTTTTCGGCCGTTGTGGTTTCGTTCAGCTTTTTGCCCCGGTTATCAATCGCAGTGCGGATGTTCCGGTTGTTATTCGCAGCTCTCGTCTGAGTTTTTTCATTGGCTTTGATCTGCAGGGCCACGTCCTCGGCCTTAATAGTACGGTAATCCAGGTAATCGACCAGGCCGGCAATGGCCTGTAAAGTGCTGTCGAGTTTGGTATTGGGTACCCTTATCGTCATGTTGTTGACCACGGTGTAGTGCAGGGTTTCCAGTGCCGAGTCGGCGCTGATCGGTTTTATGCTTTTCTCATCGGCAGTGCTTTCGAGCTGTGTATAGGTCACAAATCCGTTAACACTGCGGGTCAGTTCTTCGATGCGATAGGTAGCCTGGGCTACATCTTTCACCCGGAACTTCATATCGGAGCTGCGGATAAATTGCCGGTCGGGCATTTTGTTTTGTTGCGGAGCGGTTGGCGTGCCTGGCGCAGCAGTTGTGGTTTCCGGAGCAGGCATGCTTTCCGCTGCTCTGTCGCCGCCGGCATTACAACCGGCCATAAGGAGGAGGATGGCTGAGACAGCCATATAAAAACAGGATTTCATATTATGAATTTTTAAATGTTAATTAACAAATCAAAGGAACAGATAAATATGAAAAACGATGTACTGTGGGTAAGCGATTGAACGAAGGGGAAAAGAAAAAGTTCCGGGAGACGAAGGAGGCTTTTTATAAGGGGGGAAAGTAACAAGCCGCTCCTAAAAGCGGCTTGTAGTAAAATTAAAACAATTGGCCGTTTTAATTATTTTTTTACTGTATCAGTAGTGGTTGTAGTAGTAGTTGTTGTTTTAGCAGTAGAATCAGCAGGAGTAGTAGCAGCTGGTTCAGTAGTAGGAGCAACTTCAGCTGGAGCTTCTACAGCAGGAGAGTCAACTGGAGGAGTAGTAGATTCAGTTGAACCACCGCAAGAAGCAGCAAAGAAACCCAGAGCTAAAGCGAAAACACCTAATTTTAAAGCTTTCATTTTTTAATTTTTTAAGTTTTTTTGAAAAGTTATTTGCCATTTATACCGGTTTTGAAAAAAGGTAACCCGATTTTTTAAAAAAATATTTTTATCGCAATTTTGGGTTACTTTTCCATTATAATCGGATTAATAAGTGACGAAGGTTTTTTATACAGATACGGAATTATTGACGGGACTGGCAGCAGGTAACCGGGATGCAGTAACGGCTATATATAAGTTATATCATTCAGTTTTAACTAAATGGATCTTAAGCCGTGGTGGCCTGGAAGCTGATGCCGAGGATGTTTTCCAGGAAGCATTGGTGGTTTTATTCGAAAAAGCCAAATCGCCCGAATTTTGCCTTACCTGTAAGTTGAGCACTTACTTATTTGCCGTCAGCAAAAGGTTATGGTTCAAGAAGATGGAAAGATCGGCTGCTTATCACAGCCTCGATCTGGAAGGTGAAGAGGAAAAAGATTTTGGTTCTTACGACGATGACCTGCAACTGTATGTGGAAAAAGAAGAACAGTATGATCAACTAACGAAAGCCTTGCACCAGTTGGGCGAACCCTGTAGCTCTTTGTTAAAGGCGTTTTATGAGGAAAAGAAAAATATGCAGGAAATTGCTGCTGCTTTTCAATATACCAATGCCGAAAATGCGAAGACACAGAAGTACAAATGTCTTACCCGCTTGCGTAAAATATTTTTTGCAGCCGGCGTAAATGTGAAAAATTAACAACAGCATCCGGGTGTGTTATCCTTGATCTCCCGGAGGAGGAAAATATCATGATTACCGAACAAAATATAAGTGAATGGGCAGAGCGGTACCTGCGGCAGGAACTGACTGAAGCGGAACTGGCCCAGATGCACCGTGTATTGGATGCAGATCCCGGTCTGTACCGCCAATGGGCCCAAACGATCGAAATCCTGCAAACATTCCAATCGGGTGCAGAGCGGAAGGAGATCAGGGACCTGATTGCTTCCGTAGCGGCCGACCAGGCTTCCTGGAAGGATGAAAACACTACGGGAACAGAACGTAAGGCAACGGTCATTCCTTTTGGCAAATACCTGCGTACCGTATCGGCTGCTGCGGCCCTGGTGCTTTTCTCTTCACTGGGTACAATGTTTTTCCTGAGCAAAAAAGAAAACAAGACCGATCAGAATACTTACAGCGAACTGAAAAGGGAGATCAACAGGATCAAGAATTCCCAATCCCAGCTTATCGACAGCCTTAACAAGAACAAAGCGGCAGAAGCTTCCGGTTCCAGCCAGGACGATGTGAAGATGTACGGCGGAACAGGTTTTGCCATTGCCAATGACGGTTATATTGCTACCAATTACCATGTGGTCGACGGTGCCCACGCTATTTATGTGCAAACCCGTAAGGGTGATATGGAAGCTTATGTGGTAGCCAAAGAACCCAAAGCGGATATTGCTATTTTGAAGCTGGTTGATAAAAGCTACCGTTTTGGTAAGACGGCCTTGCCGTATAACATTGCCCGCCCGGTTTCAGGATTGGGTCAGCGGGTATTTACGATCGGGTACCCTAAAGATGATGTCGTGTACAACGAAGGGTATATCAGTTGCGAAAACGGTTATGAAGGGGATATGCAATCCTATCAGTTGGAAATGACGGCCAATCCCGGCCAGAGTGGCTCCCCGGTACTGGATAAATATGGTTCCGTGATCGCGCTTATTACCGGTAAGCAAAGCAATACTACTGGAACTACTTATGCCGTACACTCCGATGAGTTGATCGAATTGGTGCAATCGCTGCCAAAATCGATCAATATACGCCTCCCAGAAAATAACCGCCTTAGCAAAATGGAACGTACAGAGCAGGTGAAGAAAATGCGGGACTATGTATTTTCTATAAAAGTGAATTAAGCATATTTACAAAATAGTTCCAATGCTTAATACAGCAACCGGGACAAAACTATACAACAAGATACCCGGCCATTAATGGCCGGGTATCTTGTTGTATAAAGGGGCGCAGTAATATCTGGCCCGGTATAACCGATATTGTGAAACTAAATTGTAACCGGAAATAATTCTTTATTTATATCGCCTATATTTGCCCCTCTAGCGCAAAATATTAAGCATGTCACTTGAACACCATCATAATCCTGTTGTACGCTATCAGCAACAGGTTGATAATTCCCGGGAGTATCTACTTCCTTTCCTTGAAGCATCTACGCCGGTGACGAATAAGACAAAGGTACTTGAAATTGGCACGGGAGAAGGCGGTGTATTAGTACCCTTCCTGGAGCGTAAGGCTTATTGCGTGGGAGTGGATCTTGACGTAGCCAGGATCATACTGGCAAAAGAGTTCGTGCCCAATTATGATCAGCAGCAGCAGGTTCTTTTTACCACACAGAATGTATATGACAAGGATTTCGAAGCGCAGTACCAAGGGTTCTTCGATATCATTATCTTAAAAGATGTGATTGAGCATATTCCTAATCAGGAAGCCTTTATCCCTTATATCAAAACCCTGTTGGCGCAAGACGGACAGATATTCTTTGGTTTCCCGCCCTGGTATATGCCTTTTGGTGGGCACCAGCAGGTTTGCGCCAGCAAATGGGCCAGCAAGCTACCCTGGTATCATATCCTGCCTAAACCTGTTTACCGGGGGATACTAAAGATGGCCCGTGAGACGGATGGCAAGATAGAAGAACTGATGGAGATCAAGGATACGCGGATCAGTATAGAGCGTTTTGAACGGATCGTACGGAAAAGCGACTTGCAGATATTGCGGAAACAACCTTACCTGATCAACCCGATCTACCGGTATAAATTTGGTCTGAAACCCCGCAAGCAATGGCCGCCTTTAATGTGGCTGCCCTTTTTCCGGAATTTCGTTACTACCTGTATATATTATTCCGTCGGCAAAAAAAAATAAACTGATGGTAAAAGTAAAAGGAAAAGCGCTGTGCATAAGTATCACAGCGCTTTTCCTTTTACTTTCAAACCATAATTCAGGTTATTTTTTTCTCTTGCTGCGGGCAACCAGGTCGGCCACCGCCTTGCGTTGCAGTATTTCCGGGTTGATCTCCGTAATAAGCTTCAGTTTGGATGGAGCCTCTTCCAGGCCATTTTCCAGATAGATCAATGCTTCTTTCGATTTACCCAGGGCAAACAACGCGGCAGCATGGTAGTAATCGAAATCGGGTTTGTCGCCTACCGATTCCTGCGCCAATGCTATTTGCGTCAGAGCCTCTTCATAATCCCCGCTTTTATACAGGCCTTTTACCAGGGCCAGCCAGGTTGATTTGTTGTTGGGTTTCAGCCTTACGGCATTGATAAAGCAAACCAGCGCTTCATTATGTGCCTCCAGTTCCATGAGGCAGTTGCCTATGGCCAGGCAATAGGCCGCATTTTCCTTGTTCAGGTTCAGGGCTACGGAATAAGCTTTCATAGCTTTCTCCCATTGCTTTTCCCGGCTATAGGTTTCGCCAATGCGGTAAAAGATGCCATCGTCGGCAGGATTGAGCTGCACGGCCTGGCGGTAGTAATACCTTGCCCTGTCGAAGTTTTTTTGCTTTTCGAAACAATGGCCCATGGCCTCAAAGATCACATCTTCCGGTTTGCCCAGCTCCAGGTTCTTCTCCAGGGATTCAATGGCCTTGTCGTACCAGTGCAGCCGCATATAAGCATCGGCCATATTGCGATAGGCGAATTCGAATTTTTCGTCGATGGCCACGCAGTACTCATAGGCATCTATCGCCTGCTCGTGCTTTTTAAGGCCTTGCAGGGCGGCACCCAGGTTAAACCAGGCCAGGGCATTGTAAGGGTCTTCGTCGATGATTTTTGTATGCAGCGCCACACTTTGCTCCTGCATATCGGCAAAGTCGGCCCAAAAGCTGATCTTGTGCAAAGCCTCTTCGTTCTGGCAATCGATTTCCAAAATCTTTTTCAGGATGTTGAATACCGCTTCAAAGTCTTCGCACTCGTCGTACACATCCGAAAGCTCCAGCATCAGTTCCAGCTTTTCCCGGCCTTCGAACTGGTTGATCTTTTCTTCCAGCAAGCGGGCGGCCTGGTCAAATTTGTATTGTGCCAGGTAGATGTCGGATCGCAGCAATACGGCCTCTACATTTTGCTGGTCGAGGGTATCCAAGGTATCCAGGGCATGCAGCGACTGGCCGTATTTTTGTGCCTGGAAAAGGATCTCGGCTTTGGACAGCAGTATGGAAGTGGAGTAAGGGTAGTAAGATTGGGCTATTTCACATGCCGTTACAGCTTCGGCTTCATTATTATTCTGGAAGAAGTATTCGATGATGTATTCGTAATCTTCTTCATCCAGAAAGCGGCTTTTGTTTCCATTCTTGATCAGCTCGTAATCCCGAAGTAAATCTTCAATTGAACCGCTGTCTTCATCATCGTCCCAGGAATCGTCGTTAAACATAAGCGTCGTTTTTACAAATATAAGCTAATAAACCTATTCCCGGCGCCAGGAGTTATCAACATTTGTCTATAGGTAACAAAGAAATAATTATAAGGTAAACAGATGCTTAAGGCTCAATAGCTGAACCTTTATTCATGCTATTCCCACTTGTTTTTTCTGCAACAAAAATCCCGGAACATTTCCTGCAGTTCCGGGATTTTTTACGCTTATGTGAATAAACCAGGGTTATTTTTTACCGCCGGATGATTTTTGTATTTCTGTGTCGGTAGCAGAGGTGGGTTGTATGCCTCCTTTTTTGAAGAAAGTAAAATATACGCCTGAGAGCAGCAACAAGGTAAGCAGAACGCTGCCCACAAGGGCCAGTTTGCCGCCTTTGAGCTGGGCCGGGGTTTCAGAGATAACAAACTCGATCGTATGTTTACCGGCCGGTACCTTGATCGCCCGCAATACGTAATCGGTGCGTATAATCGGTACTTCTTTACCATCTACTGTTGCTTTCCAGCCCAGCGGGTAATAGATATCGGAAAACACGGCTAAACCATTCTGTGTATTGCTGGATTCAAATTTCATGCGGCGCAGGTTATAGCCGCCGGGTACCAGCTTTACGTATGCTGCAGCATCTTTACCAATGGGATCGTTGCCCAGTTGGCTTTTATAGGTTTCCCTTACTACGGCGGTCTGGGCGGGGTTAAAGTGGCCGGCTGTGCTATCCATTGGGTTATTGATCGCAGCAGCATTGAGGGCGTTCATTTCTTCCTCCGCGGTTTTTACCCATTGGATATCGGATACAAACCAGGCATTGCCTAAAGCGCCCGGATTTTGCTGTGGCATAGGCTTATTGTTGGGCCCGGGCACAATAAAATACTTGGTATTCAGCATGTTCAATACAGCACCATTTAAACGGCCTATCTGGCGTTCGATAAGATCCTGGTAAATCTGCATTTTTATCGCGGAGTAGCCGCCTACTGATTTGTGGAAATAGGAAGGCTTGGCTTCTCCGAAAGGATCACCACTGGTGAGGTCGAACACACGGTAATAAGGATCTTTGTCCTGGAGTATAGTAGCGTCAGCCGGACTGGGCTGGAAATTTTCGGCCTGGTACTCTTCTGCGTCCAGGTAATGGTCCTCGTTGAGATAACGATGGGCTACCGGTAACAGGTCGACCAGGATCAATACGCCCAGGCCGGCAAGCATCGGTATCTTTTTGATCTTATTTTTGGAATAAGCCCATATGGTGCCACCAGCCAGCAATACAAAAACCAGGCTGCGCAGGGCATCGCCGGTAGCGGCCGAAGACCGGTCTTCTCTCAGGGCTTTTATTATCTGCGGGCCTGCTTCTCCGTATTGCTTGGCCATCTGGTCGTCGCGCTGACCTTTGTAATCCAGCATGGTTTGGGTACTTACCAGGAGCAGGGCACTAAGGCCGGCGGTAATGATCAGGGAATATTTTGCCTTTTTCCAAAGTTCTTCTTTGCTTATCTTTTCTTCCATAATATCTTTTAAGGCCCATATCGCCAGCATGGGGAATATTACGGAAGATATGCTCAATGCCATATTGGGAGAGCGGAACTTATTGAACAGGGGAAAATGGTCGAACATGAAGTAGTTCAGGGTAGAAAAGTTTTTCCCCATCGAAACAAAGATGAAGAAAAGGGCCGTACCCGCAAGCCACCATTTGTATTTGCTTTTTATGATAAAGAGAGATAGTACAAAGAGCAGGCAGATCACTGCGCCAAAGTAAACCGAGCCGCTCAGGAGCGGTTGCGGTCCCCAGTACAGCGGCGCCCGGCGCGTCATCTGGTCTACACCATCGGGAGGAACGCCCAGCTCACTTAATTTCTTGCCATAATGCGAGTCTTCCCCTATGTTTTCCGCGATAGAACCGCCGAAAAGATTAGGGACAAGGATGCTGAATACTTCGGTAGCGCCATTGCTCCAGGAAAAGGCGTAATCTTTGTCGAGACCAGTGGTCTGCTCTTTTTGACCTGTTACCAGTTCTTTTTTTCCGCCCCTGATCGAGTAGGCGCTGTATTCCTCAGTTTGGAGCAGCGCGGAGGCATTGGCAAGGGCCGCAGCAATGGCGGCAACGGCAAGCGCTACAGAACCCAGTACCCAGGTACGCAGCTCCTTCTTCCGGATAGCCCCGATCAAAGCCGCAACAACCATCGCAATCACTAAGAAGATGGTATAATAAATGATCTGAAGGTGGTTGCAATTAAAGAAGAAGGTGAGGAAAATGCCGGCAATCGCCGCTCCTGCAAAATAGCGTCCCCTGTAGGCAAGAATGATGCCTGCCAGGATCGCCGGGATAAAAGAAATATCCAGCATTTTGGTAATGTGCCCCGCCGTAACGATGATCGGGTTGTAGGAGCTGAATGCAAAAGCGAGCGCACCCAGTGCCCCAAGCCATTTGTTGATCCGGAGGGTACACATAAGGATGTAGAAGCCGATCATCGCGAGAAAGAAATATAGCGCCGGATTGGATAATCCGCCGTACAATGCCTGGCCAAACTGGCCATACCAGTTCTCGTGAGCAGAGGTGGGCTGTGGCATGCCACTGAATGCACTATTGCTCCAAAGGGGCTCTTCGCCGGTATGCTCCAGGTAGTCACGGGTCTCCTTGGAGCTCCATAACCATGATTTTGTATCGTGCTGGTCCAATATTTTACCCTGGAAAGAAGGATAACAAAAAGCACAGCTCATAGCAATGAAAATGGCAATTACCCATATATGGGGCAAAAATCTTTTAAAGCCTTCCTGTTGTTGCATAGCGCAGTTTTATATTTTAATGCGGACAAAAATAGCTTTTTTAATCATTGTACGTTAACTCATGTCGTTGTGCTGTAATGATAAAATGATTATTCTTTAATTTTGCGCCCCTATGAACAGAATTGACCAATTGCAAGATTTTTTAAAGGATAGCCCCGACGATAATTTCCTGGTGCATGCCCTCGCCCTGGAATACCTGAAATCGGGAGACGAAGAAAAGGCAAAACACTATTTTGAACAGAATCTCCACAGGGCGCCACAATACATTGCTACTTACTACCACCTGGGCAAGCTGCTGGAGCGCAATGGCGCTACCGACGAAGCTATTCGGATCTACAGCCAGGGTATGGAACAGGCCAGGGCTGCCGGGGACAACCATGCCCTGAGTGAATTGCGGAGTGTTTATGAAGATTTAATTTATTGATCATCATAGGATTATCCGTATACGCTCTCCATTCCTCTATTTTTGACCTTTTATCGCTCCATAGGCCCTGCTTGAACGGAATACCGGATAGCCGGGTGTTATGGAACCATAGCCATCGCCAAAAGCAGTTGCCGGCGAATATTAAATTCCTGAAACCTTTTATGAAAAAGTGCCTCCTCTTTTTGTACCTGATGATCATAAGCCTGGTCACAGTTACGGCTCAAACTCCTGCTTATTTTAAAGGTACGGGTACCAGCTCCAACAGTATTCCTATGAATAGCGCGGCCACCTTGTGCCAGCAGCTTTACCTTCCTACAGATTTTGGTACGCAGCCGCCTTCGGGACTGATCACGAAAATATACTTCCGCAATTCCGTAGCCGGCGCATCGGGAACTTACTCCAATTTCAAAGTCGCTTTTATCCAGAACAACCTTACTGCCTTTTCGGGTACGGGTTTCCTTCCCGGCGCCGTGACCGCGCTGGCCGCACCTACGTATACGGTAACCGGTAATGCTACGGCCGGCGGATGGTATGAAATTCCGTTGGCCACGCCTTTCCTTTACGATGGTAGCCAAACCCTGATTGTCGAAATCTCTTATGCTTCGAAAACGGGCGGTATCAGTGGCTATACCACTACGGCTACGGGCAATAAGCGATTGTCCAATATATCTTCCAATACCGCCGCTACTGGTACGCTTTCCACGTCCTGGGGTGATTTCGGCATGGAAGTATCGCCTGTGTCGTCGTGCCAGAACCCGCCATTGCCCGGAACGGCAATTGTTACGCCTTCGTCCGGCTTATGTATGGGCAACACGCTTTCCTTTAGTCTGAACGGCAATTCGACCGGCGGGGGACAGACTTATGAGTGGGAAAGCTCGCCCACAAGCTCGCCTTTTGTGCCTACCAGCCTGGGGGCGCCTGCTGCTGTTCCTAATTTCAGCGCCCCTGCGACCAGTACTTCCTGGTACCGGGCAAAGATTGTTTGCAGTGGTAATGCTCCTGTTTATACTGCGCCGGTACAAGTCCTGGTGAATCCTGCTTTCCCGGGCGGTACTTATACGATTAATAACACTTTGCCAACGGGCGGTACTAATTTCAATTCTTTTGCGGAAGCTATTGCGGCATTGAACTGCGGTATTGCCGGGCCGGTGGTCTTTAATGTAAGTCCGGGTACTCCCTACACAGAAACGGTAACCATAGGCAATATCAGCGGTACCAGCCCGGTAAATACGATACGCTTTAAGGGCAACGGCGCAACGGTCCAGTTTGCCAATACCAGTACGAACAGGCAAATGCTGACCTTGTCCGGGGCCAAATACATCAGCATCGACAGCCTTATTTTTAAAACCCTGGCGCCGGATTACGGATGGGCTGCCTTGATTACGCAAGGCGCTGCCTGGGACAGCATCAGCCGTTGCACCTTCGACCTTACGTCCATCACGTCGACAGGTTCGGGCAATTCCAACGGTATTTGCTTTTCTGCGTCGGCTACTTCCCCCATTGGCGCCGGTACCAATGGCAGTCATTGCTATATAGGCTACAACCTGCTGAAAGGCTCCGACAGTGCGGGTGGCCCTTATTACGCTATCCCGATCGTGGGAGCTTCGGATAGTAATGTCATAGCCCATAACGAAATCAGGAACTTTTATTTTTACGGGTTTTACATCAATGCAGCATCAGGTACAATTGTTACCGGCAACGATATTAACCGGGCAACAAAAATGAATGTGAGCACATTTTATGGGATATACACTACCGGCACTATCCCGGGAACCGTACTGTCAGGCAATCGCTTGCATGATCCTGTGTCGCCTGCCTCAAGCGCTGCCGCCGGCTTTAACGGGTTGTATCTTTTGGGCGGCGGAACAGCGGCAAGCCCCTGTATGGTGTACAACAACGCCCTGTACAACATCAATACCAGCGGTACAAGCTACGGGATCTATGTAAACAGTACTTCTTATATACAGGCATTGCACAATACGGTAAATATGGATAAAGTGCTTCCCGGCACTTCGGCCAATTGTGGTATCTATGTTGCAGGTGCCAATGCCGGTGTTGTGGTGAAAAACAATATTGTGAGCATAACGGCAGGTTCGGGCGGTTCGAAATACGGCTTCTATTATGGCGTTGCGTCGAGCATCGCCGAATCCAGGCATAACAATTTCTATGTCAACAGTACGCAGCCCGGAGTGCAATACTATGGCTATTATACTACGCCCTATACCACACAAGCAGCCTTCCAGGCAGCATATCCCAGCCTGGAAACCGGTGTGCCGGCTGCCGATCCGCAATTCATCAACCCGGCTGCGGGCGACCTGGTGCCCGGTAATTACGCTTTGTTTGGAACAGGAGAAAACCTGAGTGCAACGGTGGCAACGGACCTGCAAGGTAATGCCCGGCCGATAGCACCTACTGCAGGTGCCTTTGAAATACCGGCCGCCGGCATCAACAATGCGGGTACGGTGTCGCTGGTGACTCCTTCAGGCAGTTTTTGCCCGGGACAGCAAGCGGTAAGCATTATCGTGAACAATGCCGGTTCCAATAATATCAATACCCTGCAAGTACATTGGATGGTGAACGGCGTGGCACAGCCCCCGGTAACCACAACCGACATGCTGGTACCGGTAAGTAACCCCAACGGTAAGCATATGGATACCCTGACCCTGGGCCTGACTACTTTTGCACCCGGTATGCCTGCCACGATCAAGGCCTGGACCTATATGCCCAATAACGCGGCAGATGTCGAAAACCTCAACGACACCTTAGTGGTAACGATACAGCCGGCTGCCTTCGATATCGTTGCCCGGCAGGATACGATATGTGCCGGCACCCACGCTTCCTTATCATTGCTGCCGGCCACGGGCTATAGTGTGGGACAGTTGTTGTGGCAACAGTCGGGCAATGGCAGCGGCTGGACCGATCTTGCCAATACAGATACGATACATTACCGGAGCACCAGCTTGGGGGGCGATACCTGGTTCCGGGTAAAGATCAGCAACGGCGCTAATATTTGCTATTCGAATGTGGCCAAGATAGCAGTAGCCGATCCGCAGATACTCGGTGTCGCCGATACCAGCAACTGCGGGCCGGGGCAACTGACCCTGCGTGCTACGGCTTCGGCGAATGCCGTGGTAAAGTGGTATGCCAGTGCCGGCGCTATCCAGCCGATAGCTACGGGAAATTCTTTTACTACACCTTTGATCGGTGCGAGTACTACTTATTTTGTTGCTGCTGATATTGCCAGAGCACAGCCCCAGCCTATTTTTGCCGGTTCCGGTACTAGCACTACAGCCACATCTTATTCTCCCTTTTATGCATCATACCAGGGACAAAAAGCGCAATACCTGGTTAAGGCTTCAGAGCTGCTTGCACTTGGCTTTAATGCCGGCCTCATTACCTCGCTGGGCTTCGACGTTGCCGCTACCACTACTATTGTCCCGCTTTCCGGCTTTACCGTAAAGCTGAAGGCAGGTACTATAAGCGAATTAACCACAGCCTGGGAAACAGGCATGACAACCGTCTTCAGCACGCCTGCTTATACCATTACCCCGCTTTCTGTTAACCAGTTTATACTGCCTGTGCCTTTCCCCTGGAACGGTACAGATGATATCGTGATAGAAACCTGCTATCAGAATGCAGCGCCGCCTGCGGGAACAACAGCGATAAGGTACAGCGCCGGTTTTAACTTCGATGCCGCCCATTACCAATACAGCAATGCCGCCAATAACTGCGATACTCCCGGCGCCGGTTTTACGATTGCATCAAGACCTAATATACAATTTGGCATGCGCTCTTCCTGCGAAAGCCCGCGCCAGGCGGTTGTTGCACAGGTGTATCCCGGACCGGTGGTGAACCTGGGACCGGATACTGCTATATGCGCAGCACCGGAGCAAACGGCCATACTGGATGCCGGGAATCCCGGCGCTGCTTATGCTTGGGATAATGCTGCCACTGGGCAAACCCGGGTGATCAATACTTCTGGAACGTTCCATGTAACGGTTACCGATAGTTTGGGTTGCAGTCGGTCGGATACCATTACGATTAATTTGCTGCCATCGCCGCTCGTGCGTCTGGGCAACGATACCAATGTGTGTGAAGGCATACAGTTGCTATTGGATGCCGGTAACCCGGGTATGGATCATTTCTGGAATACCGGGGTTACAGGACAGCAGCTTATGATAGACGATGCAGGAAGCTACAGCGTGATTGTGACCAGCGCAGAAGGTTGTACCGCCCTTGATACTATTAATGTAACCATGAACGGCCAGTTGCCCGCGCACGATGGTATCTCTATTAATAATAACGGTTTGCTTACCTATGTGTTTTCGGCAATAGACCCGGTAAATGTGGTTGCCTACCTGTGGGATTTTGGCGATGGCAGTCCCCGGGTAACCGATCCTGCCCCTGTGCATACTTATGCGGCACAAGGTACTTATACGGTCAGGCTGGAGCTGTTCAGCAATTGCGGTTCGACTGTCGATATCCAACCGGCCAATATCGTGGGTATCGGGAAGATCGCCGTTGATCCGGCCGAAGTTTCGCTTTATCCTAACCCGGGCAAAGAAAATGTAGCGATACTGAATAAGAGTACATTGAAGATGGAAAGCGTAACGGTAAGCAATGTGCTGGGCCAGGTAGTATATCATGCGGAAGCCGGAAGCGCCCGGCGCCACCAATTCAGTGTGGCCCATTTTGGCCCCGGTCTTTACCAGGTAGCCATCAAAACCGATAAAGGTATTATTGTGCGGAAATTACAAGTAACCCGATAAGCGGAACACCGCTGATTTTTGTATTCCCAGGTGTGCATATGTATTCCATATGCGCGCCTTTTTTTATATTCTAAAATAATGTTAACGTTAACAAAAAATTTACCAACCATTTCACCTGGTTAGCTGTCTATGGAAGATTACGGGATATATATTTATATCCTGGGGGCGATAACATATATTAGAACGACAGACCGGAATTGATCTTTGGAATAGTATTTTATAATTGTAAAAAAAAGTTTATACCCTTTTTTATGAAGAAAATATTTACTCTTAAAAGATGGACAAGACTATTGCAGTGTGTGGCTGTGTCTATGGTCCTTTTTTCCTGTCAGCATCGATTGTATGCGCAGTACCCTGCCTCTTCGTATGGCTATGCAGCCATTTCAGGTACCTTTACCGAGATAACGGGCGGCACGAGTGTGACCTCTATACTGGGGGATGACTTGCAGAGTGCGTCAATCAATATCGGTTTTAACTTTAACTTCTGCGGGACGGTTTATACGGCCATCAAGGCCAATTCCAATGGCTGGATCACCTTTGGCAATGGTACTACCGATGCGGTAACGATGCGGGAGAACAACACAACGAACCTGAATAACATCAAGCCTTTATTGATGCCGCTCTGGGACGATAACAATGGCGCCGGTGGCGCCGGTATGTACCTGGTAACGGGTACAGCTCCCAACCGGGTGTTTACTTTCCAGTTCAAGAACTGGCAGTGGAACTGGCTGTCTGCAGTCAATATTTCTTACCAGGTTAAACTGTATGAAACTACGAACGTAATTGAATTTGTGTATCGCCAGGAAACCAATCCGGGAAGCCCTGCGGGTTCCGGAGGTTGTACCATCGGTATTGCCGATGCGGCCGCTACACCTACTTACCTGACTTTAAATAATGCTACGGCTACGGCCACGGTTTCTTCCACCACATTTAATACTGCTATTACAACCAGGCCTGCTACCGGGCAAATCTACCAGTTTACCCCGCCGCCGCCTTGTACTACCGTAACTACCTGGCCTGCCGTTTCGGCTGCCACAGCAAGCCCTAACCCGGTTTGTATCAGTTCCGGTTTGGTGGACCTGAATATTACGGCTACTATGCCGGCAGTTACGGGCCTCACTTATCAATGGGAATGGTCGCTGAACGGTACTACAGGCTGGACCAATATAGGTCCCGTGCTGACTGCCCCTGCTTATACGGCAACCGGTGTTACTACCAGCCGTTATTTCCGTTGCAAGGTTTTCTGTAACGCCGGTACTGCTACCGTATGGCTTTCGGGCAATACACCGCAGGTCATCGTGAGCGATCCCGGTTCGCCTACTGTAACCCCCGGCGCTCGTTGCGGTCCCGGTACCGTAGCGCTTACCGCGACTACTTCCGTTACCAATGGCAGCATCCGCTGGTATCCGAACACTACGGCTACTATTCCCCTGGCTACTACGAATACTTACAACACGCCTTACCTGACCCAGAATACAACTTATTACGCCACTGCGGTTACTAATGCCGCTACCCAGACCTATAACGTAGGGCTTCCTAATTTTATCCAGAACAATCCTTTTATTACGGCTACACCAGGCTGGGGACTTCGTTTTACGGTAACCACCACTTGTAACATCGACTCTATAGGTGTATACCCGATAGGAACAGGTACTGTTACCCCGGCTATCTGGAATGCCACTACCAATGCCCTGGTATATACGGCGCCTGCTTCTCCTTCCATTACCGGTACCGGTATTGAAAAGAGGATGATCGGTGTAGGAGCGCTTAACCTGCCTCCGGGTAACTATGTAATGGGTATTGCCGCCTTTACCGGTCTTACCAATTTACGTAACGAAGGGTTTAACGCATCGGCTTATCCCTTTACCTGTCCTGCATTAAGCATTACTGCCGGCTCCCAGGGCTTTGGGGGTACCGGTACGCCCAATGTTTATTATTTCTCCTACGATTGGCGCGTGTCCGTGATCAGTGGTTGCGAAGGACCGAGAGTGCCTGTATTGGCTACGATAAATACAAGTCCTGTAGTGGCGAAAAATGCTCCTGCTGTAGTGTGCAACAATGCCGTGGCCACCATCGCGCTCACACCGCCTACGCCACCATATCCTAACTATACATGGTCTCCTGCAACCAATTTGTATACCGATGCGGCGGCGACCATACCTTATACGACAGGCGGCAGCGCGACTACGATCTATATGAAGACTACCAATGTTGGTCAGCAGACTTACTATATGATGGCCGGCAATCCGAACATACCTACCGGTTGTACTTTTGCCGATACGGTAAGGATCTGGTCGCAGCCCGGTAATGTAACCATTAAAGGTCAGCCCGATACTATATGTGTAAGCGGTACCAGTACCTTATCGCTCGATACCATTGCCGGTTATTATCCCGGTTCTATCCAGTGGCAGGATTCTATTCCCGGTACCAGCACCAGCTTCAATAATATTACCGGTGCTACCAACCCTACCTTTGTTACACCGAGCCTTGCATATGGCCAGAACAGGTATTACCGTGCTTTAATAAGAGCAGGTACGAGTATCTGCCAGAGTCCTGTGAAATATGTGGTGATTGCGAATCCTACGATCATCAGCGCACCCGACAGCTTCAATTGCGGACCAGGTACCGTTACCCTTACTGCGGTTACCGGTGGTAATGGCACGGCTGTATGGTACCAGAATGCTAGTGGCGGTTTGCCGCTGGCTTCCGGCTCTCCTTTTGTAACTCCTTACCTGGCCGCAACCACTTCTTATTATGTTTCCTCTGGCGGTGGCGGTTCAGCAGGATTGCAAACGGTAGGCGCCGGTGCACTTGTGAGCGCTACGCAAAGCGTTACGCCATTCTCTTCCGGATGGGGGGGCAGCAAGCATCAGTACCTTATCCGGGCTACGGAGCTGGCAGCAGCCGGCATACCATCGGGAGCCACGCTTAAATCTATTGCCCTGGACGTAGTTGCCGGCGGTGTTACCTATCCAGGTTTTGCCATCAGCATGAAGAACACAACGACTACGGCCCTTCCTACTTCCTACGAGACGGGTACAGTACCTGTAAAGCTGCCTTCCAACGTAACCACCGCGGCCGGTATCAATACTTATACATTTGATGCCCCTGCGCCATTTGTATGGGATGGCTTCTCCAACCTGCTGATTCAAACCTGCTGGAGTAATGGTGTTGGCTTCTTCAACGCAACGGGAAGCACCGTGCGTATGGACAATACGACTTTTGTGGCTACCCGTCGCGGCCAGACCGACAACCTTGCGGCTTCGGATATGTGCGCGGTAGTAACCCCAAGCACTTCCCTCAACTACTCGCAAAGGCCCAAGTTTATCATTGGCTACGACAACAAGTGCGAAAGCGCGCGTGAAGAGGTGATTGCTTATATCCGTCCGAAACCGGTAGTGGACCTTGGTCCTGATATTAATGAATGCGTGGATGCCGGTGCGGTGAAAGTGCTGGATGCCGGTGTGCAGCCCAATAGTCCCCAGTTCCTTTGGGACAATGGCTCCACCAGCCAGGTACGTGCCGTAAGTACGAGCGGAACCTATATTGTAAAAGTAACCAACCAATATACCTGTGCTACCAGCGATACGATCAATGTAAACCTGCGTAAGAATCCAATAGTGGAACTGGGTAACGATACGAGCGTATGTAACGGCGTAGTACTGGCCCTGAATGCGGGTACCGATGGTATCAGCTATTTCTGGAATACTGGTCAGACCACACAGATCATTGATGTCAACAGTCCCGGTACCTACAATGTATTTGTGACCAATAACCTGGGTTGTATCAAGACCGATACCATAACCGTGAACATGGCCGGCGAGCTGCCTACCATTGCGGGTATCAATATCAGTAACAATGGTGTGAACACCTTCCATTTCACTGCAGTGAATCCACAGAACGTGATCGGTTACGATTGGGATTTCGGCGATGGATCGGCGCACAGCTATCAGGCATCACCTACGCATACCTATGCTAATTCGGGCAATTACATCGTAGTGCTGAACCTGAGCAGCAGTTGCGGCTTCTATGGCGATTCTACCTCTGCCCATATCGTAGGCATCAACCAACTGACGGTGAACAACGATGAGCTTAGCGTATATCCCAACCCGAGCCGTGAAACGGCAACGATCCTGAACAAGGGTCTGCTGAAGATGGAGAAGATAGAAGTGTACAATGTGCTGGGCCAGGTTGTATATAGTGCTAAAGCAGACAGTAAAGACAAGCACACGCTTCATATGAGCGGCATAGCCTCCGGTATCTACACCATCCAGGTGTACACCGATAAGGGTACTGTTGCCAGGAAGCTGGAAATATTGAAATAACCTGAATACAGATTACCCTGATTCATTCCCGGGTTAAATGACTTAATAGAAATTGATATGTCAATTTTTATTAAGTCATTTTTATTTTTAGGCGTATAGTACTTTTTTGATTTTGGTGAAATAATTCTGCGGCAAAATGACACATTCTAGAAAAAAAAATTGTAGATTGTATCCTCGTTCAAAGTTTTCTTCAAAAAAATGTGTATGAAACAAAAATTTACCTTAAAAAAAATTCCTGCCAGAAAGTTAACGGAATTTTCATTTGGATTAATGCTGTCGATGCTTGCGATGATGCTGCCGCTCATCACAAAAGCGCAATACCCCGTAAGCAGTTATACGTTTACGCAAAGTAGCGGCACCTATACGCCGATTACGGGAGGCACTTTAATATCTGCTACTATTCCCGATTACCAGGCTTTCCCATCTATTACGCTGACTCCGGGTTTTAACTTTTGCGGTACGGTATATACCAATGCCTTTGTAACTGCAGATGGTTTGATTACCCTTGGAGGCACTACGGCAGCCAACACGACCAATGGTATTGCCAACGGCGGCGGCTCCAATATCCTGCTTTGCCCTTTTAACGCCGACATGATCGGTTCTTCGGCAAGCGGCGCCACCCCTAATATACGCTACGAACTGGTAGGTAACGAGCACGTTTTTCAATGGAACGATATATCCCGTTATCCTTCCTCTACCGACCGCTTCAGCTTCCAGGCCAGGCTGAATACGGTTACCGGTACTATCACTTATGTTTACTCTGTGACCTCTGTAGGAACTTCTTTAAGCTATCAACCTGTGATTGGTATCCGTACCGCCAATACTGCGGGTAACTGGCAAAACAGGACGGTGGGTACCGGTCCGGAAACCTGGGCTACGAGCCTTGCAGGAACGGCAACCACAAGCACACTTCGTTTTAGCAACAGCTCGCCTGCCAAGTTCCCTACTACCGGACAAACTTATGTTTATACACCGCCGCCACCTTGTAATACTTCTACCACTTTGCCTACAGCCGGTACTTGCTCGGCTACACCAGGCAGCCTGTGCCTCAGCGGTAACGTGACCTTGAACTTTACACCGGCTACCACTATGCCTGCTGTAACCGGTATTACCTACAAATGGCAGACTGCTACAGCTGCTGCCGGACCTTATACCGATATCGCCGGTGCCGTTACTACTGTACCTACTTATACGACCACCACTCCGATTACCGCCAGTGCTTACTTCAGGTGCGTGGTGTTGTGTAATGGTACAACCACCGTATTAACTTCTTCTGCAACCAGCCAGGTAGTGATCAACAATCCCGGTACGCCTACCGGTACTCCCGGCACCCGTTGTGGCCCAGGTACTGTTAGCCTGTCGGCAACAGGACCTGCCGGTACCACCTTACGCTGGTACGATGCTCCTACGGGAGGTGCTCCGCTGGCAACCGGCGGTAGTTTTACCACGCCTTATATTACGGCTACTTCCAACTTTTACGTATCTGCAGGTACCGCGCCTTCGCCCGCTACGGCTACTATAGGTGCAGGCGCCTTAACCCCTTCCTTCCAGTATGTGACTATGTTTGCCGGTGGCTGGGGTGGCTATAAGCACCAGTACCTGATCCGCGAAGCGGAAATGATTGCTGCAGGTATCCTGCCGGGATCGAACATAACCAGCATTGCCGTAGACAATGCAAACGGAACAGGAACTTATAACGGATTTTCTTTACGCCTGAAAAGTACGACCAGCACGGTGCTGACCTCCACTTTCGAAGCCGGTGCGCTGCCGGTGTTCGGACCCGTAAACTATGCCACCTCAGTAGGGGTTAATACCTTTACTTTGACCAGCCCTTACGTGTACACAGGCGGAAGCCTGCTGATCGAAACCTGCTGGAGTAACGGTACTACGTCCAATCCTTATTCTAACGTCAGGTACGATAATACCACTTACGCTTCTACGCACTACGCTTATGATGATCTGCAAACACCGGCTACGATCTGTGGAGGGCCTACTTATAACGGCACTCCGGAAAATACCCGTCCGCAGTTCAAATTCGGTTACGATGGTTCCTGCCAGGGCAACAGGGTTGCGGTACTGGCTACAGTAACCACGCCTCCTGCCGTAACCAAAACCGCTCCTGCTATCGTATGTAACAATGCCATAGGACAGATCAGTGTGGCTTCCAACCCTATGACCAATTACACGACTTATTCCTGGACACCTAATACAGCAGACCTATATACCGATGCCGGCGCCACTGCTCCTTATACTACAGGTAGTGCCCCCACTGTATATTTTAAATCCAATGTAGCCGGACAGCATACTTATTACCTGTATGCCACCAATGCTACTCCTGCCGCCTGTGCTTTTGCCGATACGGTAAAAATATGGGTACAGCCTGATTCTGTTACCATCCAGGCTTTCCCCGATACCCTTTGTGCACCTTCCGGTTCTACTACGCTTAAGCTGGTGCCTGCTACAAACTATGCGCCCAACAGTATCCAATGGCAGCAATCTACCGACGGTATCACCTATACCGATATCACCGGTGCTACTGGCGTTACTTATACCACACCGACGATCACGGCCAACCGTTATTATAAAGCGCTGATTAAATCCAATACTACAGGTACTAACTGCCAGGCTCCTGTAAAACTGATCGTAGTGGCCAATCCTACTTTACTCAGTTGGGCCGACAGCTTTAACTGCGGACCAGGTACTGTTACCCTCACGGCTACTGCCGGTGGTTATGGCAATGTAAGGTGGTATACCAGCCCTACAGCCAATACACCCGTAGGTTCGGGCAGCCCCTGGACTACACCTTACCTGGGTACTACTACCACTTACTATGTAGAGTCTGGTACAGGCGCTATACAACCTGCACCTACTTTCATCGGTAACGGTACACCAGCTACCTGGTGGGGTTACGTGCCTTATTTCGGTAGCTACTATGCCGCCAACAAAGCACAATGGCTGATCACTGCGGCTGAAATGCAGACAGCAGGCTTCTCTGCAGGTCTTATTACCCAGATCGGCTTTGACGTAACCACTAAATCGGGTACTACCAATATCGCGAACCTGACCTATAGCATGAAATCTATTACGGGTTCTACATTGGGCGCTACCTTCCATACGGGCTTGCAGCAAGTATTTGCAACAACGAACTACGATCCGGTAGCCAATACGGTTAATGTGCATACGCTTCAGAATGCTTTCTACTGGGATGGTGTATCCAGCATTGTATTGGAAGAATGCAGCAGCAATCCTACCAACCAATATGGCTATACAAATGTGAAATACAATAACGGACCCAGTCTCTATTACTATACCAGCACTGTTGGTGCTGCGCCTACTAACTGTACTGCGCCAGCAGGTACCTATTCTACCAATACAAGGCCTAATATCCGGTTAACCATGTTGGGCGGCTGCCGCTCGGCCAGGCAAACAGTAACGGCTTATATCCGTCCGAAACCGGTAGTAGATCTTGGTCAGGATATTAATGAATGCGTGGATGCCGGTGCGGTGAAAGTGCTGGATGCCGGTGTGCAGCCCAATAGTCCCCAGTTCCTTTGGGACAATGGCTCCACCAGCCAGGTACGTGCCGTAAGTACAAGCGGAACCTATATCGTAAAAGTAACCAACCAATATACCTGTGCTACCAGCGATACGATATCGGCGCGGATCAAGAACATGGGTACGGCTACGATCAATACCGTCGACATTCAATGGTCGGTAGATGGCGTATTGCAAACCCCCGTTACCTACAACACCACGCCGATCAGCAATGTGACCACGGCGCCCAATAACAGGGTCACCGTTCCGCTGGGCGATGTCTTCTTCCCGGATGGTAACCCCCGCTCGATCAAAGCCTGGACCTACCAACCCAATGGCCTGGCCGATGAAGTGCCGCTGAACGACAGCGTTACCCAGCCGATCACCGCAGGCCTTCCCGGTGTTATCGTACACATCAGCCCCCGGGATACGACCATCTGCCAGGGTACGACTATTACACTGGATGCAGGCAGCTTCCCCAACAACCCTATTTATATCTGGAGCAACGGCAATATTACCCAGACGCTCACTACAGGTCAGCCGGGCCAGTATTCGGTAAAAGTGCAGAACACAATGGGCTGCTTCGACCGGGATACGATCTCGGTATCGGTACATCCTAACCCATTGGTGAACTCGATAGCGATCATAGACAACGGCGGCAACACCTTTACCTTTAATGCCATCGGTGCACAGCACATCGGCAACTGGGCCTGGGACTTTGACGATGGCACGGCACCGGCCACGGGTACAGGGCTTCCTGTGCTGCAGCAGGTGCATCATTTTACAGCGGCAGGCGAATACAATGTGAAGCTGACGTTGTCGAACGACTGCAACGAGATCGTGACCACGCGTCTGGTAAAGATCGATGCACCGCCAACGGGTATCGACAACCTGAGCGAGCTGCAAAAGGAATTGCGTCTTTACCCTAACCCGGGCAAGGGAGTGGTAACGGTGAGCAGCTACAATGGTTCGTTGAAGCTCAATGAGGTAGCAGTATATAACCTGATGGGCCAGTTGGTGTACCAGTCAGCGATCAAATCGGGCAAGCATGAGCTTGATGTATCGTCGATGGCGGCCGGTATCTACAATGTGATCATTGCTACCGACAAAGGCAAGGTGACCAAGAAGCTCGAAGTAGTTAAATAACCCGACAACCCAAGCATCAAAAATAATTGTGGGCTGTCTCCCTGGAAGCAGGGAGCAGCCCTTTTATTTTTTAAAAAGGCCCCATTTAGTTATTTATTCTCATACGTTAGGTATAAAAAAATGTTAAATCTCATTATAGTTAAATGTGTTTATAAATCGGATTGATTTATCCAATAGTTTCGTTTACTTTTTTGCAGCATACCTACATAAAGATGTCTAACCAATTACAGAACCCAAAAAGTTTAATGAAATGAGAGCTACATTAGGACAGTGTGTGAGAATTGCGTTGTTTTTTACGCTATTCGTAAGCTTCGCTCAGGGATTACGGGCCCAGATACCCGCTTCGAGCTACAGCTTCAGTGCACAATCAGGAACATTTACGGAAATAACGGGCGGAACAGGAGTCGGGGTAATACAAACAGACGAAGACATTTCGGGATCTATACCCATCGGGTTTAATTTCAATTATTGTGGGAATACTTATACAGATGTAATTGCCAGTTCCAATGGCTTTTTGAGCTTCGGAGCGCCACCTTATGCAATCGGATACAACGATCCTTTCAACCTTAATGACCTGAAACCGGCACTTTTCCCTTTATGGGATGATCTGGGCGGAGATCCAGGTACTGCAAGCTATATTACTACCGGTACAGCGCCTAACCGCATATTCACTTTTGAATTCAAGAACTGGGGATGGAACTGGAGCGCTACAGCTCCTGTAATCTCCTTCCAGGTAAAGCTGTATGAAGGTTCCGATATTATAGAATATTGTTACCGGCAGGAAGCAAGCGCTATCAGCGGGTTTGCTGACGGAGCAACTATAGGTATCGTCGATGGGCAATTTATACCGGAATACCTTACCATCAATAACGCCACCGCTACGCCTGCGGCTTCTTCTACGGTTTTTACCACCAGCATCCTGAGTAAGCCGGCAACCGGGCAGATTTACCGCTTCACGCCGCCGCCGCCTTGCAATACCATAACTACCTGGCCGGTTGTTACCGCAGCGGGTATTTCTCCTGCAAGCGTATGTCTTAGCGGTAATGTAAATCTTAGTATCAGCACAGCGATGCCGATCGTAACAGGGTTAACTTACCAATGGCAATCTTCGCCTAATGGCCTTGCTCCCTGGACCGATGTAGGAACGGCAAGCACGACACCTAACCAGACGGTAACGGTTTCGGCTCCTTTGTACTTCCATTGCAATGTGCTGTGCAACGGTAATACCACCACGCCGGTATGGACTTCTGCCGCTTCGCCACAGGTTATCATCGACAATCCCGGATCTGCCACAGGAACAGGTGCAAGCCGTTGCGGCCCGGGAACATTAAGCCTGAGCGCTACGGGAACCGCTGCCGGTCCCCAGATCAAATGGTATGCCAATGCAACCGGTGGTGCGCCTATAGGTACAGGCAGTCCCTGGACTACGCCTTATGTGCCGGCTACTACAACCTTTTACGTAACTGCCGGTGCGCCGGATGCTCCGGGTACACAAACCCTGGGCGCCGGGCTGCAGACAACCAATTTTGATGATATCACTCCTTTTGTGGGATGGACCGGCGGCTTTCAGCACCAATTCCTGATCCGCGCTTCCGAGCTTATCGCTTTAGGCATCACGCCCGGCTCTACGCTTACTTCCCTGTCATTCGACGTTGTTACCGGAGGTAATACCTATAACGACTTTGCCGTAAGCCTGAAAAATACAACAACCAATGCTTTCCCGGCTATTACCACCAGCCTGGAAAGCGGCGCCCAGCAGGTAAGGCTCCCGGCCAATCATACCACGACAGTAGGGATCAATACCTTTACTTTCAATGCGACAACGCCTTTTGTATGGGATGGCAACAACCTGCTGGTACAAACCTGCTGGAGCAACAACAACTTCTTCAACAATAACAGTGAGGTGAAATATGACGATGTGTCTTTTGCCGCAACCCAGGTAGGGATGGGCGACAGCCAGCCGGCTTCTGTTATTTGCGACAACCCGCCTTTCTTCGACTGGTCTTCATTTAACAGGAGGCCGAAAATGTTGCTGGGTTATACTGCTTCCTGCCAGGGGCCGAGAGTGCCTGTGGTGGCAACAGTAACCCCTTCGCCGGGCCTCACGGTTACAGCACCGGATGTTATTTGCAACAATACGATAGCGCCCATTACCGTAACGCCGCAGGGCACACCTTACAACACTTACGAATGGACAGATATAACCAACCTTTATACCGATGCAACAGCAACTACTCCTTATGTAGCCAATACTTCGGCCACCTCACTGTATTTTAAAACTGCAGATGCAGGCGAGCATGTGTATTATCTTTTTTCCGAGAATACAACAACCAACTGTAACCATGCCGATACGGTGCGTATCTGGAACCAGCCTGCGGCGGTAATATCTACTGCCGTTCCCGATACGATTTGTATCAGTGGTTCTGCTATTATCTCCCTCACGCCTGCGACAGGATACTTCCCCGGAAGCATTCAATGGCAGGATGGTACCGACGGGATCAACTTTACCGATATTACCGGCGCTTCGGGTGTAAGTTATACTACGCCTACCCTTACCGATACCCGTTATTACAAAACCCTGATCAGGGCCGGTGCTGCTACCTGCGAGGAACCGGTTAAAAAACTGGTGGTGGCTCAGCCTTCCATCCTGAGTACGAAGGACAGCTTTAATTGCGGGCCTGGTGTGGTTACGCTGGAAGCCCAATCGGGCGGCAATTCCAATGTAAGGTGGTATGCCGATCCTACTTCGGTTACTCCGGTAGGTCAGGGAAGCCCCTGGAATACGCCTTACCTTGGTACAACTACTACTTATTATGCCGCAGGTTCGACCGGTACACCGCAGCCCGAGCCTACTATGATCGGTAATGGTACCTTTACCAGTAGCTGGACCGATGTTCCCTATAGCCTGAATTTTATGGGGAATAAAGCGCAGTGGCTTATCAAGGCTACCGAGCTGCAGGCAGCCGGCTTTAGTGCAGGTTATATCAACTCTGTCGGCTTTGATGTAGGATTTGCCGGCGACGAAGTAGAGAACTTCAGCCTGAGTATGAAATTGACTACCCTCGGCGTATTGACCCCGCCATTGGAAACAGGTATGCAAACGGTGTTTACCGCCGCTTCTTACCAGCCCATAGCTGATGCCGTAAACATTCACAATCTCGACGCACTCTTCTATTGGGACGGTACTTCCAACATCATCCTGGAAGAATGCCATAACAATACCACAGGCGGTGCCAGTTCCGACGTTATGGTAAGCTTTAGCGGATCGGGCCTTACCAATAATGCCGATGTACTGGACCAATGTACCAATCCATCTGGCTTCACCTTTGATGTAAGCACCAGGCCCAATGTCAGGATAGGCATGGTAGGACCTTGCGAAAGCCCGAGGGAAGCTGTTATTGCCCATATCTATCCGGTACCCGAAGTTGACCTGGGTCAAAATGTAAACATATGCGTGGATCCGGGACAGGAAGTGCTTGCATTGGATGCCGGCGTACAACCCAACAATGCTGTCTTCTTATGGGACGATGGTAGTGTAGACCAGATAAGAACAGTATATGCAAATGGTATTTACAATGTAAAAGTAACCAACCAGTACACATGTGTGGGCAGGGATACCATATCAGTTATCTTCCGCGACAAGCCTGTGGTGAACCTGGGTGCCGATACTTCGGTATGTAATGGTGTGATATTGCCGCTTAATGCAGGTACGCAAGGCATCAGTTATTTCTGGAATACAGGGGAAACAACCCAGATCATTGATATCGACAACCCCGGTAGCTACAGCGTTTTTGTAACCAACAGCCTGGGTTGCATTAAGGCCGATACTATCGTAATAGATATGGTAGGCCAATTGCCGACCATACAAGGTATCAACATCGACAACAACGGTCAGAATACGTTCACCTTTACTGCCGTAACGCCGCAAAATGTGCTCACCTTCGATTGGGACTTTGGCGATGGTTCGGTGCATAGCGACCTGCCCAACCCTACGCACACATATGCTGCCACGGGCAACTACATTGTCGTATTAAAAATGACCAGTAGTTGCGGGTATGCATCCGATTCCACCTCGGCGCATATTGTAGGGATCAACCAGTTGAATATCGGTAACGATGAAATGACCGTGTATCCTAACCCGTCAAGAGGAACCGCTACCATCCTGAACAAAAGCGGGCTGAAGATGGAAAAGATCCAGGTATATAATGTGCTGGGGCAAATAGTGTACAGCGCCAGATCCGAAAGCAAGGATAAGCATACACTTAAGCTCGATGGCTTTGCTTCCGGTATCTATACCGTAGAAGTATTTACGGACAAAGGTACTGTGGCCAGGAAGCTGGAACTGCTACGGTAAACCAACTAGAAATAATGTACCATGCAAAAGGGCGGATGTAGTATCCGCCCTTTTGCATGGTATTAAATTAATTGGAGATGGCTGTATTGCCGGGACAAGAGGGATGCAAAATGCCGGAGCAACGCAGCCTCTGTTTTTACTACCTATTTAAAAAATAAATTCCCGGAAAGGGACTGTCGTTGACAATACCGCTTGCTCTCCTTTTGCAAACAAGCCGTAGATAGCGGAACCACTGCCGCTCATAGAAGCATACAAAGCGCCTTGTGCGTACAACGCCTCTTTGAACTCCTGCAAAGCAGGCTGTGCCTGGAAAACACTGCTTTCGAAATCGTTCCTGATGTATCGTTTCCAATCGGAAAGGGGGAGTTGTGGCAGTTCTTTAAGATTAAAAGGGGCTGGCGCGGGATGCACGCCTTTGAAAGCGGTAGCCGTACTCACGTGGATCGCGGGACAAACAACCTGCAGGGTATAAGCCGAGAGGTCAAGCGAGAGCGGTTCAAGAAGTTCACCCCTGCCCGAAGCGAAGGCCGGTTGGTTGCGAATGAAGAAAGGGCAATCGCTGCCCAGTTGCAAAGCATATTGTTCGAGCTGTGTTGTATTTAAATTCAGCCGGAAATGATCGTTCAGCATACGGAGCATGAAGGCCCCGTCGGAAGAGCCGCCGCCCATGCCGGCCCCCATGGGGATTACCTTATGCAGGAATACAGGCAGCGGTTTTACCTGTGCAGGGAAATCTTTCTGAAGTAATTGCCAGGCCTTCCATACCAGGTTGGTATCTGTGTTGCCGGCCACTTCCAGCCCCGAGATATGGATGCTTGTTGCTTCCGCCTCCTGCTCCACCAGTTCCAGGGCGTCCTTTATGGGTGCCGGGTAAAAAATAGTTTCCAGGTTATGATAGCCATCATCCCTTTTTCCGGTGATGAACAAGCCTATATTTATTTTAGCATTAGGAAAACGAAGCATAACCTTGCCGGATTAAAATGATAAAGCAACAACAGGTAGCCTGTTGGTTACGGGCTGCAAATTACAAACTTTAGTTTTTTTAGACAGCAAAGATCGAGGACAGCCTGGTCTTCTTATAGTAGCTCATAGCGGATAATACGACCATAGGAAAAGCTTTTAGGATTTAGTTTCAAATTATCGATAAATTTGAACCCTAATACCAGTCAAATACTGCGCCGATTCATGCAACAGATCATCACCTTAAAGGACATCAGAAAGAACTATTACCTGGGCAAAGAGCCGGTGCCCGTATTAAAGGGTATTGAACTGACGATAGAGAAGAACGAGTATGTGGCGTTAATGGGGCCTTCGGGTTCGGGCAAGTCGACATTGATGAATATCCTGGGTTGCCTGGATACGCCTACATCGGGACAATATATACTGAACGGCAAAGAAGTAAGCCAGATGAAAGATGATGAGCTGGCTACTGTCCGCAACGTAGAAATAGGATTCGTATTCCAGCAATTCAACCTGCTACCCCGGCTCACTGCCTGGGAAAATGTGGCCGTGCCGCTTATCTATGCAGGCATTCCCAAAAAAGAAAGAACGGACCGCGCACATGCCATGCTGAAGCAGGTAGGGCTGGCCGAAAGAGCGCACCACAAACCCAATGAACTTTCGGGCGGACAATGCCAGCGTGTGGCTATTGCCAGGGCATTGATCAATAATCCTTCCCTTATTCTTGCCGACGAACCTACGGGTAACCTGGATTCCAAAACATCGGTAGAGATCATGGATCTGTTTGGCAGCATCCAGGCCCTGGGCAATACCGTTATTCTCGTAACCCACGAAGAAGATATTGCCGAACATGCCAAACGCATTGTCCGCATCAAAGATGGCGTAGTGGAAAACGACAGGGCGACGGCTTCCATTACCGGAATCAATTTAAGCAAATAACTATGGCATTCAGAGTATATACTAAAACAGGCGATAAAGGCAGTACAGGGCTTATCGGCGGTACCCGCGTACCCAAAGATCATATCCGTATCGAAGCTTACGGAACGGTGGATGAGCTGAATTCTTTCCTGGGCGTAGTTACCGATCAACTGGCCGATCCGGAGATCAATGAATGGATACTGGAAATACAGGACCGGCTTTTTACAGTAGGCTCTTCCCTGGCCACCGATCCCGAAAAATCCCCCAAAATGAAATTGCCCGATCTCCACGAGAGCGATATTCAATGGCTGGAGCAAAAGATAGACCTGATGGACGATCAACTGCCGCAGATGAAATCGTTTATATTGCCGGGAGGACATATCGCCGCAAGCCATGCCCATGTGGCGCGCTGTGTATGCCGCAGAGCCGAGCGCCTTTGCGTACACATGCAAAGCAACGAAGAATTTGTAGCCGAAGAAGTACTGAAATACCTCAACCGATTGTCGGACTTCTTATTTGTATTGGCCCGCTTTATCGTATTTAAGAACGGCGGTAAAGAAATTCCCTGGAGACCAAGAGTATAAATACCGGAATATATATGCTCACACAACGCCGAAGGTATTCGCGAAATCCAACCTAGAGATATAAACAGCTATTAGTCGCGTCATCCTGAAGCCTCCGAAGGAGCTGAAGGATCTTGATCGTTACAAGATCAGGAATGCACATGCTGCGGTAGATTGGATACAGCAGGGTGAAATATAGGATGTGAAAAGACTATTTCTCGCAGCGCCGCTGTGGCGCTGCGAGAAATAAAGGGAATACATATGCTCACACAACACCGAAGGTATTCGCGAAATCCAACCTAGAGATATAAACAGCTATTAGTCGCGTCATCCTGAAGCCTCCGAAGGAGCTGAAGGATCTTGATCGTATAAGATCAGGAATGTACATGCTGCAGTACGTTGGATGTCGCAAGGCAAAATAAAATGTGAAACAATTATTTCCGCAGCGTGCTACGGCGGCGCTGCGGGAAATAACCTCGTTTAAAACTTGTAACCCAGACCCACCTGTATCGCGCTCAGGCGGTACGTAGGATCGCTGCTCTTGTCTTTCTTGAACATGCTTCCGAAATAATAATTGTAACGCGCATCAACGAAGAAGCCTTTGTAGATATAGTAAGTAGCGCCCACCAAAGCGCCTACCTGTATCGTTTGTAAAGCGTCGAGGTCTTTATTGTCAAACTTCAAATCGCCTACTGTTGTCTTGCTGGCAACATTGAAATTGACCGATGCGCCTGCATTAAAGCTCAAAGAAGGAATAGGGAAATACCGGATCATCAAAGGCACGGATATCTGGGAGAGATTCGTTTTTCTTTCGGTAGCCACCGAAGAAAGCGTGTAGGTATTTTTGACATTGTGAAAGGAATATAAAGCTTCTATCTGCCCTTTCAGTTTGGAGCCTGCCGGCCCCGAGATTTCCAAAAGACCGCCGGCATAGAACCCGGGGCCAAATGAATTTTTAGGATCACCCAAAATACTGTTGGAAACACCCATGCGCGAAATATTGGCCCCTGCTTTTACCCCGAAACGTAAAGGGGATTGTGCGTAGCTGTAAGTAGTGGTGGCGCTCAGTAAAATGACCAGTAACTTTTTCATACAGTATGTTTTGTTCAGGGCGAATATAGTGCCCTTATTACCGTCAATACTGTATTTACCAATTATTTAGGCTTAGATATCCCTGATTTATTAAGGAAAGGCTAAATTAAGATAGGCCTTGACGCTAATCGGTCTGCGCCGCCATGGTAAAGTCCTTTAACGTTTTATCATTTTAAAATGACGGATGCCTGCTTCTTCAAACTCCGGGCCGGTTATCCTAAAGCCGTTCTTCTCATACACCGGAACGGCATCTACCTGTGCGTTCAGGTAAACATAACCGACGTCTTCGGGAAGGTCGGCCAGTACGGCCTGGATAAGGGCAGTGGCAATACCCTTGCCCCGGAAGGCGTTCAATACGGCAAAGCGTTCCAGCTTATAACCCAGTTCTGTCTGGCGCCAACGCGCGGCGCCGGCGGGAATGCCGTCAACAGTGGCGAGAAAATGAGTAGCGATATCATCGTGCTCATGTTCCAGGTCGGCAGGGCAATGCTGTTCTTGTACAAAAACAATATCCCTTATGGCAAATGCTTTTTGCAAATCTTCTTCCGAGGTTATTTTCCGTACAAGCAACATCTTGAATTATTGTTTAGGACAAATTGTGTACCGTCATTATTCCATATTGGGCTGCAGCCATTTCCGCAGAGCCGCTTCCGGCATCTGTTTCCGGGAAAGGTAATCCTGGAACTGGTCTTCGTTGATCTTACCTACACCGAAGTAAATACTTTGGGGGTGAGAAAAATACCAGCCACATACCGAAGCTGCGGGATACATGGCCAGGTGCTCGGTAAGCTCGATACCTGTATTTTCTTTTACCTGCATCAATGCAAACAATTTATTCTTCTCCGTATGGTCGGGGCAGGCAGGATATCCCGGTGCAGGCCGTATACCCTGGTACGTTTCTTTGACCAGCTCTTCGGTGGCCAGCTGTTCGTCTTTGGCATAACCCCAATGCTCCCGGCGTACCTGCAGGTGGAGGCATTCGGCAAAAGCCTCTACCAGCCTGTCGGCCAGGGCCTGTAACAATATCTTGTTGTAATCGTCGAGCGCTTCATTGAACCTTTTGATATGCGGTTCGATACCGGCAATGCTTACTGCAAAAGCGCCCATATAGTCTTCTGCTTTTTGCGCAGGCTTTACAAAATCGGCCAGGGAGAAGCTCGGCTGGCCCGCTGCTTTTTTGATCTGCTGGCGCAGCATTTCCAACTTTTCTATTTCGTTCCCGGCCTCATCGTACAAGGTGATGGTATCGGGAGCCGTAGCCGCAGCATGCCAGAAGCCGATAACGCCATGCGCCTGCAGCCAGTTTTCTGCGATCACCTTATCCAGCATGGCATTGGCATCATTGTACAGGCGGGTGGCCTCTTTGCCGGCGTACTCATCCGACAGGATCGCCGGGAACTTGCCCTTCATTTCCCAGGAAATAAAGAATGGCGTCCAGTCGATGTATTTTCTTATTTCGTTCAGGTCAAAATCGCGTAATACCTTAGTGCCCGTAAACTGTGGCTTTACCGGTTCGAAACGCTCCCAGTCGATCGGCATGCGGTTAGCGGCAGCCTCTTCGTAGGTGATGTATTGCTTTACCGACCTTTTACTGTTGAAGTCTTCGCGCAGCTTTTCATATTCATCCTTCAACGCGCCCAAGAAGCCGGGTTTGGTTTCGTTGTTGAGCAACTGGCCGGCCACCGTAACGCTGCGGGAAGCATCGAGCACATGGATCACACCATGATCGTAGCCAGGCGCTATCTTTACGGCAGTATGCATCCGGGAGGTGGTTGCGCCGCCTATCATCAGGGGCTGTTGCATGCCCCGGCGCTTCATTTCGGCAGCTACATGCACCATCTCGTCGAGCGAAGGTGTGATCAGTCCGCTGAGGCCTATGATATCGGCTTTGTGTTTTTCCGCTTCGTCCAGTATTTTATCGGCGGGTACCATTACGCCCAGGTCTACGATATCGTAGCCATTACAACCCAGCACCACGCCCACGATGTTTTTTCCGATGTCGTGCACATCGCCTTTTACCGTAGCCATCAGTATTTTGGCGGCTCCGCCTTGCTGTACCTGGGGATTGTCCAGCTTTTCCTGTTCGATAAAAGGGAACAGGTAAGCCACGCTCTTCTTCATTACCCTGGCACTCTTGACTACCTGGGGCAAGAACATTTTTCCACTGCCAAACAAGTCGCCTACCACGTTCATCCCGGCCATCAGCGGGCCTTCGATCACATGCAGGGGCTTAGGATATTTGAGGCGCGCCTCTTCGGTATCTTCGTCTATATAATCGGTTATCCCGTTGACCAGGGAATGCTTTAATCTTTCTTCCACCGTGGCCTTGCGCCAGGTTTCGTCCTTGACGGTTTCCTTCCCTTTGGCCTTTACCGTTTCGGCAAAGTTGATGAGGGCTTCCGTCGCTTCATTGTTTTCGTTGTTACGGTTCAGAAGCACATCTTCGCAAAGCTGCCGCAGCTTAGGCTCTATCTCGTCATACACCACCAGCTGCCCGGCATTGACGATGCCCATATCCATGCCTGCTTTAATGGCATGGTACAGGAATACGCTGTGTATCGCCTCCCTTACGTGATCATTGCCCCGGAAAGAAAAGGACACATTGCTCACGCCGCCGCTTACCTTGGTCAAAGGCATCAGCCTTTTGATCTCCCGGGTAGCTTCGATAAAATCTACGGCATAGTTATTATGCTCTTCGATGCCTGTGGCCACCGCAAATATATTGGGGTCGAAAATGATGTCCTGGGGATGGAACCCTACCTGGGTTGTCAATATCTGGTAAGCCCTGTGGCAGATCTCCACTTTACGGTCTTTGGTATCGGCCTGGCCTACTTCATCAAAAGCCATCACGATAACGGCAGCGCCGAATGCCTTGCATATCCTCGCCTCCCGGATAAATTTCTCTTCTCCTTCTTTCATGGAGATGGAGTTCACGATACACTTACCCTGGATGCATTTAAGCCCCGCCACGATGATCTCGAACTTGGAGGAATCGATCATGATAGGAATGCGGGCAATGTCGGGTTCGCTCTGCACCAGGTTCACAAAGGTGGTCATGGCATAAACGCCGTCCAGCAAGGCATCGTCCATATTAATGTCCAGTACCTGCGCGCCGCTTTCTACCTGCTGTCGCGCCACACTAAGGGCTTCTTCGTATTTTTCCTCGCGGATGAGGCGTGCAAATTTTTTGGAACCGGTTACATTCGTTCTTTCCCCTACATTGATAAAATTGGTTTCTGGCCTTACTACCAGGGGTTCCAGGCCGCTGAGGCGGAGGAAGGGCTTAATCGTATTCGTGCTCATTAACGGGCCGTTGTTGTATAGTTAGATACTTCTACAGTATCTCAGAATTGTAAAGTAGGTGCGCCAGCTTAACGCGCAACAAAGTTAATAAGTTTATGGCTTATTCGGTGCCGGGTCATGTTCGTACTATTCGCTCCATACAGCCAGCACATTGCCATCGGGATCGGCGAAATGAAACCGCCTGCCGCCGGGGAAGGAGAAGATGTCTACCGTTATCCGGCCACCCGAAGCCTCAACCTTATTCTTTATGCCTTCCAGGTCCTCGGTGTACAGGATCACCAATGGATTACCACCTGTTGTTTCAGGGCTAAGCCGGTGAAAACCGCCGGATAGAACGCCGTCTTCAAAGGCGGTATAATCGTCGCCGTAATCGGAGAACTTCCAACCGAAAGCGCTGCTGTAAAATGCTTTGATCGCTGCAATATCCTTGCAGTAAAATTCGATATAGTTGATAGATGTTGGTGTCATAATAATCAGGTTTTAATACAAAGGTTGCATAAAAAACCTGCCGGATCGTGGCCGGCAGGTTTTCTTTATCTTATTTTTATACCCATTGCTGTGCTACAATATACTCGGCGATCTGTATCGCATTGGTAGCAGCGCCTTTGCGCAGGTTGTCGGCTACGATCCAGCAGTTAAGGGTGTTGTCCTGCGAGGGGTCACGGCGGAGGCGGCCTACAAATACTTCATCTTTGCCAAAGGCTTCCAGCGGGGTGGGGTACACATTGTTGCCGGGATCGTCCATGACTACGATGCCGGGAGCCTTACCCAGCAAAGCCCGTAACTCTTCCAGGTCGTAGTCTGTCCCAAATTCTATATTCACACTTTCGCTATGCCCGCCCATAACCGGCACCCTTACGGTAGTGGCCGATACTTTTATGCTGTCGTCGCCCATGATCTTCTGCGTTTCGAGGATCATCTTCATTTCTTCTTTGCTGTAACCGTTTTCCTGGAACACGTCGATATGTGGTAGCACATTTAAGTCGATGGGATGCGGGTAGAAGGGCCTGGGTTCGGTACTATTCCTTTCGGCCAGCAAATGATCCACTCCTTTTTGCCCACTCCCGGTAACGCTTTGATAAGTGCTTACCACTACCCTTTTGATCCTGTATTTATCATGGAGGGGTTTCAGCACTACGACCATCTGTATCGTGGAGCAGTTGGGATTGGCGATCACCCTGTCTTCTTTAGTAAGAACAGAAGCATTCACCTCCGGTACGATCAGCTTCTTGCCGGGATGCATACGCCAGGCAGAAGAGTTGTCGATCACATAAGTACCTGTTGCGGCAAAGGCTTCGGCCCACTCCAGCGAAGTAGTGCCACCGGCCGAGAACAAGGCAATATCGGGCCTCATCGCTACAGCCTCCTGCAAAGTGACAACGGCATATTCCTTACCCTTGAAAGCAATCTTCTTACCCTTCGACCGCTCCGAGGCCACAGGGATCAGTTCCGTTACCGGAAAATTTCTTTCTTCAAGGGTACGTAACATAGTGCTGCCTACAAGGCCCGTTGCACCTACTACTGCTACTTTCATAATGGGTAATTAATGGGGATTTTGAACAATGAATAAATGGCTTAACTCCTTTAGGGGAAAAGACCTTACCGGAAGCTCCGGTAAGGTCAGGCTATAAAATTAGGATAATCCGGCTAAACGGTGCCGGGAAAAATGGTTAGGATTAGTATAAAGATTTACCTGTATTCCAGCATCGTTTCGCGGATGTCGGCCATAATGCGTTTGGCGATATTGTTGGCCGTGGTTTCGGTATTGCTTTCCGAGTAAATGCGGATGATCGGTTCTGTATTGGAAGTGCGCAGGTGCACCCAATCGGTGTCGAACTCTATCTTAAGCCCGTCTTCCGTATTGATCGGCTGCTTGCTGTACTTCTGCTGTATCTTTTCAAAGATCGCCTTTACATCCACATCGCCATCCAGCTCTATCTTATTTTTGGAGATAAAATAATCGGGATAAGTCTTGCGTAAAGCGCCTATTCCTTTGCCGGACTTGGCCAGATGGGTAAGGAATAAAGCAATCCCTACCAGTGCATCGCGGCCATAGTGCAGCTGCGGGTCGATGATACCGCCATTGCCTTCGCCGCCGATAACTGCATTGACCTCTTTCATCTTCTTCACTACATTCACTTCGCCCACGGCACTACCGAAGTATTGGCCGCCATGTTTCTCCGTCACGTCACGCAGGGCACGGGTCGAAGAAAGATTAGATACGGTATTGCCTTTATTGGTTCCCAGGATATAATCGGCCACAGCTACCAGGGTATACTCTTCTCCGAAGGGCGTGCCGTCTTCGCATACAAAGCAAAGCCGGTCTACATCGGGGTCTACTGCAATACCGAGGTCTGCGTTCTTTTTAGCCACCTCGTTGCAAAGTTCCCGCAGGTTTTCGGGCAATGGCTCCGGATTGTGGGCAAAATGTCCGTTCACCTCTTCATTCAATACGGTGATCTCTTCCACGCCCAATGCTTTCAGCAATGCGGGTACAAAAGTAGCGCCAGTAGAATTGACGGCATCGACAATGATCTTATATTTTTTAGCTTTTACCGCAGCGGCATCTACCAGGGGATGGGCCAGGATCGCATCGATATGTTTTTGCATAAAGGAATCGTCTTCGGTAACGGTTCCCAGCTTATTGATCTCTGCAAATTTAATATCTTCCTGCTCTGCTCGCTCCAGCACCTGCGCACCCAATTCGGCGCTGATAAATTCGCCATCGCTGTTGAGCAGCTTCAGGGCGTTCCACTCCTTGGGGTTATGACTTGCTGTTAAAATAATACCGCCAGCCGCTTGTTCCATAACGACGGCCATCTCTACAGTAGGTGTTGTACTGAGGCCCAGGTCAATCACTTCGCAACCGAGGCCCTGGAGGGTAGCAGTTACCAGGTTACGCACCATAGCGCCCGAAATACGGCCGTCCCTGCCGATCACAATTTTTCGGCCTTTGCCCTGTTCCAGGATCAGGGCGCCATAGGCTGCTGTAAACTTTACGACATCGATAGGGGTTAATCCTTGTCCCGGATTACCACCCATAGTACCACGTATACCTGATATTGATTTAATTAATGCCATTGTTGTATTTTATGCGCAGCGAAATTAATTGAATTTCGGAGTATTAGGTTACATATTAACGCTAAATTATCTATGCGTACCTGATTTATGCTTTTTTGTAAAAACAACCCGGCCCTTGCCCGGTAAAACTGGGTTCTTTGTATAACTTTGTCCTCTTTTTTAAAGTATAGTATGATAGAAGAACAGAAAGAATGGTTCGAAAACTGGTTTGATTCCCGCTTTTACCCTATGTTGTACGACAACAGGGACGTAGAGGAAGCCAGCCGGTTTGTGGCACACCTGGTAGCGCATCTGCAGCCGCCGGCAGGCAGCAAGATCGTGGATATTGCCTGTGGCGAAGGCCGCTTTGCCATGCAACTGGAAAGCCTGGGACATGAGGTTGTCGGTATCGATCTTTCAGAGCAGCGTATCGAGAAAGCGAAAGAACTGGAGGGAGATAAGCTGCACTTCTATGTACACGATATGCGTTTCCCGTTTTATATTAATTATTTCGACTTCGCATTCAACTTTTTTACCAGCTTCGGTTATTTTGATACGGCCAGGGACAATCATATGGCGGCGCATGCTTTTGCCGCTGCCTTAAAGAAAGGAGGCATCCTGGTTGTCGATTACTTTAACGAGCAATACGTGGAGCGTGGCCTGGTGCCTGCCGAAACAATTGAAAAGGGCGGTATCGCTTTTCATATCAAACGGGCGGTAGAAAAAGGCAAAATAGTAAAGAGGATAGACCTGGTAGACGAAGAAGGGGTAGCACACCATTACCAGGAGCGGGTTTCGGCTTTTGAGCTGAAAGATTTCGTGGCCTTGTTCCAGGCCGAGGGGCTGGAGCTGCAGGAGCACTTCGGCGATTACGACCTCAGCCCTTTTAACGAGGAACATTCGCCCCGGCTGGTCATGGTATTTAAGAAGCTATAAAGAAGGAGTGATCTTATCGGCCTCTTTCTTTTGTACTATTTCCTTTTTGACCCCAAAATTAAAGTAGCGGGTAAATACCAGCGAGGTAAGCCAGCCCATCAGCCAGCCCAGCAAAGCACCGCAAAAAACATCGCCGGGATAATGGACGCCTACATACACCTGCGCATAGCAGATGGATGCAGCCCAGAGAAAGAAGAGCGCGCCCCACTTTTTGAAATAAGGCTTCAGGGCAAAAAAGATAAAGGAAGCCAGCCCGAAATGATTGACGGCATGGGAAGAAGTAAAGCTCCCGCTGGTAGGGCAACGGTTTATCCTCAGCTTCATGAGGCCCGCGAGCAGGGGTTCGGTACAAGGCCTCAGCCTGCCGAAGTGATTTTTGAGCAAACTGCTGCTTACCTGGTCGGTGAGGGCCACCGTAAGCCCGGCTATGATGATAAAAGGAAGGGCTTTCCACTTAAATTTCCAAAGCACATAAATAAGCAGGAACGCATATAAAGGATACCAGGTTTGCTGGTTGCGCAGTATGGGCATAATGAAGTCGCCAAAAGCGCCTGTCCAGGCTGTATTTACCTTCAGGAAAAGGGACATGTCCCATTCGTTGAGCTTTGCCAGTATATTGGACCAGAATCCGGGAGCCGAAGCGGAAAGTAATACCATAGCGCGGCAAAGTTACAATTGTGTGTGCCGAAAGCCTATTTTTGCAGGATTATTTTAATGAAAAAATAACCGGCTTGAAACGATTAATCTTCCCTAAAAATATACAGTGGATCTTTTGTACCGGCTTGCTGATCCTGGTACTCATGACCCTATTGCGGATTGCCTTCTTCCAGGTATTCACACCGCCTTCGGGTAGCCAGGCTGTGCCTTATGCCCGCGCTTTGTTCCTGGGCCTGCGTTACGATGCCCGGATGGTGGCTGTGGCAGCGCTGCTGCTGTTTGTCGCCGGCCTCCTGTTCCGCCCCTTCCGGGGCAAAAGCGGTAAACGGATCGCCCTGGGTATCTGGTTCCTCCTGATCCTGGTGGCAGGCTTGTTCTATGCTGTCGACTTTGCCAATTATGCTTACCTGAACGAACGGCTTAATGCAGGCTTGCTGAACTATGTATCCGATGCCCGTACTTCGGCAACGATGATGTGGCAGACCTATCCCGTAGTACGGATACTATTGGTGCTGGCCGTAGTGTTATGGGTAATGATGCGGGTAGTTAAACTGCTGTATAAAAAGATAGCCAAAGAAGAAGGTGTCGTGGGGAAAAAGCCGGCAGTGATCTCATCCATTGCCTTCTTCCTGCTGTTGGCCTTCCTCATCTTTGGCCGTATAGGGCAATACCCTTTGCGCTGGAGCGATGCCTTTATCCTGGGCAACGACTATGCTTCCAATGCTGCGCTCAACCCCTTCCAGTCCTTCTTTAGTTCCCTGCAATTCCGTAAGTCCACTTATAACCTGGCCAAAGTAAAAAAGGCCTATCCGCTTATGGTTACCTACCTGGGCATCGATAAGCCGGACAGCGCCAATCTTAATTATACCCGCGTGGTAAAGCCCGATACCGTATTGGCCCGGCAGCCGAACGTTGTCGTGGTGATCTGTGAATCGTTCAGCGCATATAAAAGCTCCATGTTTGGCAACCCGTTGAATACAACACCTTACTTTGCCAAAATGTGCAGCCAGGGCATCTTCTTCAACAGGTGCTTTACGCCCGGCTATGGCACCGCGCGTGGGGTATGGACCACGATCACAGGCACTCCCGATGTAGACCTCTCCAAAACATCGAGCCGCAACCCGAACGCGGTGAACCAGCATACGATCATGAACGATTTCAAAGGATACGAGAAGTACTACCTCATCGGTGGCAGCCTGAGCTGGGCCAATATCAGGGGTATCCTTACCAATAATATCCAGGACCTGCATATTTATGAGCAGGACGATTATAATGCGGCCAAAGTGGATGTATGGGGCGTGAGCGACAAGAACCTTTTGCTGGCGGCCAATAAGATATTTGCACAGCAGCAAAAACCTTTTGTCGCGGTGGTACAGACGGCAGATAATCACAGGCCCTATACCATTCCCGATGAAGACAAAAAAGCATTCAAGATACTGAACCCGCCTGTAGACAGCCTGAAGCGCTTCGGCTTTGAAACCGTGGACGAATACAATGCCTTCCGCTATACCGATTTTTGCTACGAGCAGTTTATAGAAGCGGCTAAGAAAGAAGCTTATTTCAACAACACGATCTTTGTATTTGTGGGCGATCACGGTATAGGCGGCGATGCCGGCGATATGTTTCCCCGCGCCTGGACCAGCGAGCTGACCAGTATGCATGTGCCTTTGTTGTTCTATGCGCCGGGCCTGTTCCCGCATAGCGAATACAGCTTCCCCGTATCGCAGAGCGATGTGTTGCCCACTGCCGCCGGGCTTTGCAAAATTCCTTATACCAATACTACGCTGGGCCGGGACCTGCTCAGTCCTTTCATTCAAAACAATGCTTCGCTGCAGGCGGCTTTCATTTATAATCCCGATAAAAGGAGGATGGGTATTGTAAAGGACTCTTTCTTCTTTAGCTATGGTATCGAAGGAGCGCTGAAAGAGCAGGTGTATAGCCTTAAAGGCAATAAGACACCTGTTTTAAATAAGACGGAGCAGGATCAATACTACCAATTGACGGAGGCCTGGTACCAGACGGCACGGTACTTGCTGCTCAACAACAAAGCGGCCCACCAGTAATACATCTTGTTTTGATAGAAGAAAGAAATTGAAACAACAAAACCCTGGCGACAGGGTTTTGTTGTTTGATGTAATCTCGTTTATATCGATACGATTACCTTGCCAGGTAGCCGCCGTCTACATTAAAGTAGGCGCCTGTTACAAAGGAAGCCTTGTCGGAGCTTAACCACAGTACCAATTCGGCAACTTCTTCCGGTTCTCCCAGGCGGCCTATGGGATGGAGGGCAACCAACGCGTCTCTTGACTCCTGGTCCATGGATTTTTCTATCAGTGGCGTTTTGATAAAGCCGGGGCCTACGGCATTAACGCGTACGCCCTGGGCACTGTATTCTACAGCGGCTGTTTCTGTGAGGCCGATGACGCCATGTTTGGCTGCAACGTAAGCAACGGAATTGGCAAAGCCGACCTTGCCCAGTATAGATGCTATGTTGACGATATTGCCACCACCGGAATTCAGGATGGCCGGTAGCTGGTAGCGCATGCCAAAAAATACGCCTGAAAGATTGATCTGGATTACCTTTTCCCAACCATCGAGCGGATATTCCCCGGTTGGATAAATGGGGCCGCCTATACCGGCATTGTTACAGGCAATGTGTAAGGCGCCATATTTTTCGATAGTCTGCTGTACCAGGCGCTCGTGCTCTTCTGCCTTGCCCGTATCTGCTTTGATGAATATGGCTTCACCGCCAGCCGCCGTAATTTCAGCTACCGTTCCATGGCCGCCGGTTTCAACGATATCGCTGACCACTACTTTAGCGCCTTCGGCAGCGTATTTCAAGGCAATCTGTTTGCCTATTCCGGAACCGGCCCCGGTTACCAGGGCTACTTTATCTTTTAGCATGGACATAATCTCAAAATTTTAGATTAAAAAATTACAATACAAAGTTGCCGGTTACCACAGGAACGACAGCGCATTTTTAGAACATTGATCAGCACTATTTGAACATGCGGGCTTTTGCGACACTCAGCCGGCAATGCTTAAGCCGCTTCTGTGCCTGAATTGTTCCGGCGCCAGCCCGGTACTTTTCCTGAAAAAGCGGGCAAAATAAGACTGATCCGAAAAGCCCAGGTGATAAGCAATTTCTTTGATGGAGCATTGTTGATGCGACAGCTCCCGTTTAGCTTCCAGCAGCAGCAGGCGGGTAAGGAGGCCATGAATGGTGGTACCCATTTTTAGCCGGAGTATTTCGTTGACCCTTTTGGGCGTAAGACCGATCTGTTCTGCATAAAACGAGGCAGAACGGTTCTCTTTATAATTTTCTTTCAGCAATTGAAACAACCGGAGCATCCGGGTATCTTCCGCAGCCAGGGCCGAAAAGCCGGACCGGCTGAACCGGAGCAGGTGCATCAACATTGCTGTTGTGTATTTAAGCAGCAGGTGGTGATCGGCAGCAGAATTGCTTTCCAGCATCATGAGATCGAAGAGCTGGTGCATCGGCTGTAACATATCCTGGGGAATATCGATTCGCTTGCTATGAAACGGGAAAAATAGTTGCCGCAGGTACGGCTCCTCGATCTGATCAAAAAATGCTGTTGAGAATACGATGGTTTTGGCCCCTGGCAAAACCGTTGAGGGGATGGAGTGGACCTGGTTTTTACCAATGAGGTAAACGCTGTTTTCCCGGACGGGGTACGCTTCGAAATCGATATAATGTTTGTCTCCATCCTCCTGGAACCATACGATAGCGTAAAAATTGATGCGGTGACTGGGTGCATGCGGTCCGAATGCCGGGCTTTGATCCGAAGCCAGGAACTCGACAAGCCGCAATTGATGTAAAGGAAAGTCTTGTAGCATTTCGAATGCCGTGCGTTATTGGTGCTTCACAGTACAGTTAATAACCAAATTTAACAGCACTTGTTGTGCCTGCCGCCGAGATTCGTGTCTAACTGCCGTGTTTCGTGTCCTCACGAAATACCACACCTATCGTTGAGACTTGTATCCCACGAACCTCGTGTCAGCAAGATGATACAGCAAGAGGGCAACGATTACGCTGCCCTCTTGCTTAACTATAAACCCACAAAAATGATTACTTGTTCTTTAAAAAATTATCAAACTCTTTCCTGCTCTCCGGTAAGGTAAACACATCGCCTACTATGGCGAACTGATCTTTGTCGCTTACCCTGGCATAAGCTGCTTTCACGAAAGGAAGCCTGTTGTCGTCAAAGAAGATCCATCCTGCAATATCCTTTACCTCGGCTGAGGTAACGGCATTGGCAGCGATAAATTTGCGGGCTTCGGCCAGCTTCTTGCTATCGGCGTCTTCTTTATCCATGGCTTTTTTTAACGGCGCCAGTCTCGCGCTTACGATATGCTCTGGTGGCATGTCCAGGTTCACTTCCTCGTTACTGTTATCGTTAGGGGCCATCGACGGGCTGTCGTCCTGCAAAGGCTGGTCCCTGTTGGGATCGAAGCCAGGCCGTGCAGCCAATGGTTGCAGGGAGGCTACTTCTTTCATCCGGAATTTGCGGCTGCCAGGGTCTACGATACAATCGTAGGTGGAGCCTTTTTGTACTTTAATGGTACCGCTGAATACCAGCTCTGCCTTGCCGCCGTTACCATCGGCATAGGCGCGGTAGCGGTACACCTGCAGGTCCTGCCTTTTCCTGGGAATATCGGCAATGGTAATGCTGCGCCCTATTTTTTTAAAATCCCTGCCGTTGATGGTCACCAGCAACGGGCTTCCATCGCTGAGCCGGATCCTTAAAGTACTTCTGTTGCTTTTTTGTGCATGTAATGCAGGTGTTGCCAGTAACAAAGCAAGCACCAGAATCCATATCCTTTTCATCTGCGGAAATTTGTTTCTTAGACTTGTAAATCCATACAAAGTTAAAGGGGAAAGCATAATTTTTAGCCGCAGCATTGTTAAAGACGCACAAAGGCACTGTTGTCGTCTTATTGTCTTTAAGCAATGATACTGAAACGTTTATTGCCGTATTGATCGGTACCCGAAAGCCGGTAGGATAATCCGGTCATTTCCGGGGATTGCCCCTGCTGCGCTCCGGTTGTAATTTTAATGTCGCTTTAACCCTGGCAAGACTTGGTCAGGTGTCTTGTTTTCGGTTTTGTTGTCTGTTTATCAAAACAAAGGAGCCTTCTCTCAAAAGAAGGCTCCTTAACGTTATCGGTACCTGTTCTTTGTTTAGAAACTGGATGTGATCGACAATTTTACACCGCTGAAAGCCGGTTCGTAACGGCATACACCGCCGGAGCAGTTGATACCAGCTACTTGTTTCACATAAGCCAGGGAAATACGGTGCGCACCCTGGGTGCGGGCAATAAATACATTGTAGAAATGCTGGTCTTTGAACTTGGAAGTCTCGCTGGGCGATACATTATACATGTCGGATAAAGCAAAAGACCATTTAGGAGCAATAGCATATTCCAGCCCTACAAAAGCCCAGCTTCCGTCATCTTCTTTGGTGTTCATGTACTGTGCCTGCAGTTTCAGGGAATTTTTGCTGTTGATCAGGTAAGTGATCTCGGTAAAAGGCGTAAACGCATTCACGATCGGATCGCCTATTTTTCCCTGGTAGAACAGGTTGTACTGCATGTATTGCACACCTACATCGATCAGGAAGTCTTTTACGCTGCGGATATTGGCTTCGAAATAGCCTTCGCGATACAGCTTAAGGCCGTCCAGCCTGTCGATGTGCGTATAGCTCAGGTTGAAATCGTAATCGTCGTTAGGAGAGATCAGTACGTTACCGTTGAGCGCTTTCTCGCTGATGTCCTGGGAAGCAGGTGTATAGCGGGCCATCAGCCTTTGCGGACGTATCTGCGCTACGATAGGCTGCCAGTTCACCATACCATTGTTCGGTGAGTTTTCGTTGGGGGCAATACGCATCACGAAATTCTCGGTGCGTTTAGCCGTAACGTTTATCGCAAGGCCTTTACGGGCATAACCCAAAGTAGAGAAGATGATATTGCCCGATTTGTCCCTGTAGTCGAATAAAATAGAAGAAGGGGTTAAGGTCGGGTAGCTGATGGTTTCATGCGTTTTGTAAGCGCCTTCTACATACCAGGTAAAGTCGCCGGCCGATAAGGTATTGTAGGCGGTAAAGGCATAGGTATTGTATTTAGGCGTAAAGCGGTCTTCTACCGGGTAAGATTGTACCGTAGTGAAGATGGTAGAATAGCTGGCCTGGTCCAGGGTACGGTTTACCATACCGATACCGGGCGTGATGCTTACACCTTTGCCCAGGTTGAAATTACCGTCGGCGCTAAAGCCTTTGATAATGGGCTGGTAACGGTCGAAGATGTTCTTTTGCTGGCCGGTAAAGGCTTTGAAGGTAACCTGGTCGGTAAGTTTGTATTTGAGGTGAAGACCTTCCAGGGCATTGTCGATCAGCAGGCCTCTGTCTTCGTAAGAGCGGAACAGGATACCGCTACCGATCTGGTCGTAGATATAGCCACCCGTAATCGTAAGGCCCTTCACTTCCTTACTGATGCTCCAGGCACCGATACCAAAGCCGCTCATGGCTTTCAGCGGATCTTTCAGGTTGGAGTTGTTAAATACATCCAGCCTCAGATAACCGGTAAAGCCATAGTTGGAGTACCGCAGGCTCAGCCAACCTTCACCGCCACTCAGGTATTTATCGTAAAGATCATTGTTGGCAGCTCCGATAGCCGAATCCCTTTGAAAGAAATTCCCGTTCATCATCAGGTCGCCCGAGAAAGTTCCGGCCCCTTGTGCATTGGCCTTACTGAAACCGGTAAACATGAGTGCTGAAAGAGCAGCAAAGTGTAGAAAATTCTTCTTCATCTTATATTAAACTATGGGTGGTTTTTATAATCAATGCATGTGAAAATTGCGCTAAGGTAGTTTTTTTTAGGAAAGTTTAATTGAAACTCTCCCTTTATGTAGTGCCCGGAACAAATATAAGTATATACTCAATTGTAGTGAATCTTGTGTTAATCCAGATAAAATAGGAAAATAAAAATCGATTAAACTTATATTTGCACTGCTCCGATCCTTTAAAGCCTGGAAAGGCTTTGCTGTATAGGTGCAACCTTATTTTTCACTTTAATTAGTTTGTGTTTCTTTATGAAAAAAATATTTGCCGTAGCAGCATTGGCTTTTATAGGATTCAGTGCAAGTGCTCAGAATGCTGTCCAGATGGATTTGCCCAATACACCGATCAAAGACATGAACGGCAGTACTGTGGCTTTTAACCAGACTTTTGAAAAAGGTAAAGTAACCCTCGTAAGTTTCTGGGCTACCTGGTGCATCCCTTGTAAAAAAGAGATCAAAATGGTACGGGAAAAAATGGCAGAGTGGAAAACCCAGGCCGATTTCAATTACATGACCATTTCCGAAGATGATAGCCGTGCTACAGCACAGGTAAAAAGCTATGCCAAATCACAGGGATGGGATTTCCCTTATTACCAGGATCCCAATGCCGATCTGAAACGTTCCCTGAATTTCCAGAACGTTCCTTTTACGGTTATCGTGGATAAGAATGGTAAGGTCGCTTATATGCAGAGCGGTTACGAAGCCGGGGGTGAAGAAATACTGTTTACCAAGATCAAAGAACTGGCAGCAAAATAATCCCGGTTCCGATATCATAAATTTACCTCATCCAACAAATCCTTTTCCATACTCGGGAAAGGATTTGTTATTTTTGCAGCCATGAAATCCTTTCAGGATAAAGACCTCCAATCTTTTGTAGGCAACCTGCTCCGTTGGGGTGTGATCGTTGCCATGGTTATTGTAATTGCCGGACTGGTACTGTATCTTTTCCAGTATGGTCGCACTACGGCCGATTACAGCGTTTTTGATTCCAATGCCACCTTCCGGCTGGACGATTTTTACAATGCCTTAAAAACAGGAGACAGCAAGGCGATCATGGAGCTGGGCGTGATTGCCCTTATCGCCACGCCTATTGCCAGGGTATTATTTACCATGGTTGGTTTCTGGTTGGAAAGAGACCGTCTTTATACTTTTATTGCCTTCCTGGTGCTTTGCATTATTGCCTACAGCCTGATGTTCGGCGTAGCGCATTAAGCCTTCACGGTTACGTATAAAAAAGTAGTGGATCAGGACAGGAGTGCTTCTATAACCCGGAACGCTTCGGAAGGAAGCTTGTTTTCCCAGAGTGTATCGTGGATCTCCTGCATGATGGGCATGTCGATATTGAGCTCCGAAGCGATCTTTTTCATCCCCTTTACCGCAAAATACCCTTCGGCCACCATACTCATTTCCGTAGTGGCTGCTTTTATAGAATATCCTTTACCAATAAGGGTGCCGAAAGAACGGTTGCGGCTGTGTGGGGAATAGCAGGTTACCAGCAGATCGCCGAGGTAAGCGCTGGTATGAAAATCGGGAACTTCGGTAGAGGGGTGTACTTGTTCAAACTGCAGTTGCAGGAAGCGGTACATCTCCCGGTAGCAATTGGTGTTGTACACGCTCAGGAAATTGTCGCCATAACCGATACCATGGGCCAGTCCGGCACCTACGGCATATATATTCTTAAGCACGGCGGCATATTGCGCGCCCCAGAGATCGTGGTTGGATGTGGTACGGATATAATCGGTGGAGAAAGCTGCGGCAGCTTTACGGGTAACGGCATCGTTGAGACCGGAAAAGGTAAGATAGGAAAGCCTTTCCTGTGCTACTTCCTCGGCATGACAAGGGCCGGTAATGGCCACATATTGCTGCAAAGGAACCTGGAACGCCGATACCAGGTAATCGTTCAATAAAACATATTGTTCCGGAAGGATACCTTTGATGGCTGAAATAATAACTTTATCCTGCAACGAGTCTTGGGGCAATTCCTTAAGCACATCCAGGATAAAAGCGGAGGGAACGCAGACCACCAGCGTATCGCAGGCATCGACTACTTGCTGCAGGTCGGTTGTAGGTAGTATAAGCTCGGGGGCAAAGCTGACAGAGGTAAGGTAATGCGGGTTATGGTGCTTTTGCAATAAATGGGTTACCGAACTCTCGTTGCGCATCCACCAATGAATCGTATTCCCATTGTCGGTGAGCATTTTTGCTAATGCTGTGGCCCAGCTTCCGTTTCCTATAATGCCAAACATGCTGCTTAATGTCAAAATTTGCCTGAAAAGTAATACCTTAATCGTTTAAATAAAAATTTAAGTTCTGTGGAAATTCCTTAAAGCAGACTCAAGTATTAAAGTAATCTTGTGATTTTAGATAAAACAACGCTTCAGGATCTTTCCTTCCTGAACGGAGAGCATACCATCTTTACCCTCATCAACAGGTGTGCCACACAGGCGGGCTCCGATGCCTTGCGCAAACAGGTACAGGCGCCTCCATCCACCTATGAGCGTCTTCAGGAGCAACAGGATGCTGTAAAATTCTGGATCAGCCATGCCGATAAATGGACCCAACTGGTATCCAATGGTACTTTGGTCATGATCGAGAAGTTTTATGAATCGGCCGATGGCGTGGCCGGCAGGTCCAATCACCTGACCCTGCTTCTCAATTCCCTGATCCAGAAAGTATTTAACCGCAATGCTTATTCTTTTGTGCGCTTTTCGGTATCGCACCTGATCGATTTCCTGAAAGGCTGTAACGAACTGCTGCAATTGCAGCAATATGACCCGCCCGTTGCCATTAAAACGGAGCTGGACGCCTTTGCCGAAACCTTGTCCCTGCCCCTGTGCCAGGCCCTGGTGCATACCACGCCCGATGCCTCGCAGGCGCATATGATGGAGCTCAGCTATCGTTCCCGGAGAGAGATCAAGCATATCGTATTCCAGATGATCGAACGTTATGCCCGGCTGGATGCCCTGCAGTCAATGGCGGCGGCTACAATAGAACATAACTGGGTAATGCCCGGACTGCTGCCTTCTGCTGCCTTGCATTACGAGGCAACGCAACTGTATCACCCCCTGCTGAAAAAGCCGGTGGCTTATGATGTGAACTTTAGCCGGGAAAAGAATTTCCTTTTCTTGACCGGGGCCAATATGTCGGGGAAAAGTACCCTCATCAGGGCTATGGGCGTAGGCGCTCTGTTGGCGCATATAGGCATGGGCGTGCCTGCAAAAGCCATGCAGATCAGCTTCCTGGAAGGTATCGTTACCAATATGCAGGTAGAGGATAATATCTTCCTGGGAGAAAGCTATTTCTTTGCCGAGGTGCAACGCATGAAGCTTACTGCCCAAAAGCTGAACCGGAACCGCTACCACCTGGTATTGATGGACGAGCTGTTTAAAGGCACCAATGTACACGATGCCTATGAATGCAGCCGGGCCGTAGTTGAGGGATTGCTGCAGCAGGAGGATAACCTGATGGCCTTATCCACGCACCTGAACGAGCTGGCCGGCAATCTGGAAGACAAGCCCAATGTATGGTTCCGCTATTGCTACACCCGCATTACAGAGGATAGTAATTACGAGTTTACGTATCAGTTAAGGGAAGGTGTTTCTAAAGACCGCATCGGCTACCTGGTATTGAAAAATGAAGGAGTGCTGGCCTTGCTCCGGAAATAGATAAACTGACTATCCCGATATAGGAAACAAGCCCCTTCCGGTCCTTGAGCCTGTCGAAAGGACGGCGTTAAAATGGTGCTTCGACAAGCTCAGCAACCGTGGAGCAGGTAAATAGTGCTAAGGTTTCCTATATCGGGATAGTCAGAATAGATAAAATGCTCGCAAGAATGTATTCTCGCCGTCGTTGGTGTTTTCCACCAACGGCAAACTATTTTTGCTAAGGGAAAACGCCAACAAGGGCAGAGGAGGCAATCACCCATTTTACACCCTTCATATTAGCTTAACAATCGGGGTTTTCAGGAATTTTGTTTCTTTGCAGCCCCAATTAAAAAAGATATGAGTAGTATCCAGGTACATGATAAGAAGTTTATTCCTTACATATCGGCGCAGGTTATCGATGAAAAAGTAAAGGAATTGGCCGCAGCCATCAGTAAAGATTATGAAGGTAAACGTCCTTTGATCATCGCGGTGCTCAATGGTTCGTTCCTGTTTGCGGCCGACCTGTTCCGCAACCTTACTATCGAGGCCGAGATTTCTTTTATCAAGCTGGCTTCGTATAAAGGCACTACTTCTTCGGGTAATGTAATCACAGCTATAGGCCTGGAAGAATCGTTACACGACCGCCATATTATCCTGCTGGAAGATATTATAGACACGGGCAAAACCCTGCACGAGTTTATTCCCCAATTGGACCACCAAGGACCTGCCTCCATTAAAATAGCGGCATTGCTCACTAAGCCCGATGCCTTGAAATACCCGGTACACGCCGATTATGCGGGTTTTGCCATTCCCAATAAGTTCGTGGTAGGCTATGGCCTCGATTACGATGGCCTGGGCCGCAATATCCCCGAGATCTACCAGCTTGAAGAATAAGCGAGGCTATTGCTTTAGGAATTTTTCCAGCAAGGGGAACAGTTTACCCGGTTCCTCTACCTGTGGGTTGTGCCCAGAACGTTCAAACATGACGAACTGTGCCTGGGGGCAGTATTGCTTGTATTTCACCATCATTGCAGGCACGGCTACCCGGTCGTAGCGCCCGCCATAGATCAGCACCGGCATTTTGAGGTTTTTGAGCCTGCTGCGGTAATCGAAATTGCCGATATCGCTGCCCACGATAAAATCGCCGTCTTTGCCCACCATCTGGTAGTACAGCTTTGTATTGAACGCATTGGGATAGGGTTTGGCGCCCCTGCTCACAAAATTGTCAGGATTGTAAGCATATAAAAAGCCATAGGGAACGATGCCATATATCTCTTGGTGTTCTTTGTCGCTGGATACATAGCCTTTCTCTCTGAGCGCCATTAGTTGCTCCCACATCTCGGGATAATTCGTCTTCATTTCGTGATTGCTGTTGTCGTCGTTGGCCTGCCACATGATGAAGCTGTGAAACGTATTAGCCAGTACCAGGTGGCTTACATGTTCGGGGTATTTAAGGGCATAGCCTTGCACTACTAACCCGCCATAACTATGTCCCAGTAGATTGACTTTATCTAGCTTCAGGGCCTTACGCAAGCCTTCCAGGTCTTCTATATCCCTTTCGAGCGAGTATTCTTCGACCTTTTTGGCCGTATCTGATTTGCCCCTGCCAAAGCCGTCATAATAGACCAGCAAATTATCTTTGGCCAGGGAGTCGAAGCGGCGAAGGCCCGTATGGGCGCCGCCAGGGCCGCCGGGAACAAGGATAAGCGGTTGCCCTTTACCTACCGTAACTACCCAAAGCCTGGCGCCGTTGACCGTTACATATTTGCCGTCTTTTTCACTATCGGGATAAGGCTGGCCAAAAGCATTGCCGGCGAAAAGGCAAACCAGGAGCAGCGCATAGATATTTCTCATAGCATTGGGTGTATATTCCGTTTTAAAGATAAAGAGATTTTAAAAAAGGCAAGACCGGTTTTTAAGCCGGTCTTGCCTGGAGTATAAAACTAAGGAAGTCTTACTAGGTGAGCACTGCTTCCCTGTTACAGTTGCACGCCCATATTGTAAAAGAGGAAGCTCCAGATATCGGCCGATTCATCGATTACTTTAGAGGTCGGTTTGCCTGCGCCATGGCCTGCCTTGCTTTCGATGCGGATCAAGGTAGGGTTTTCGCAACCCTGTGCTTCCTGCAAAGTGGCTGCAAACTTGAACGAGTGTGCCGGTACCACGCGGTCATCATGGTCGGCGGTAGTGATCATCGTAGCAGGGTAGCAAGTGCCTTTTTTAATGTTGTGCAGCGGGGAATATTTGATCAGGTAGTTGAACTGATCTTTATTGTCGCTGCTGCCGTATTCTACAGCCCAGCCCCAGCCTACGGTAAATTTGTGATAGCGCAGCATATCGAGTACACCCACTTGTGGTATCGCTACTTTAAACAAGTCGGGGCGTTGCGTGAGGCAGGCGCCTACCAGTAAGCCGCCGTTACTGCCGCCGCGAATGGCCAGCCTGTTGCGATTGGTGTATTTTTCTTTGATCAGGTATTCGCCTGCAGCTATAAAGTCGTCAAATACATTCTGCTTCTTATCCAGCATGCCGCCTTTATGCCAGTTCTCACCATATTCGCCACCGCCGCGCAGGTTAGCCACACAGTATACACCGCCGTTTTCGATAAATACCATATTGGCTACCGAGAAAGAAGGGGTGATATTGATATTAAAGCCGCCATAGGCATATAATAAGGTAGGGTTGTTGCTATCCAGCTTCAGGCCTTTCTTATAAGTAATGAACATAGGCACTTTGGTACCGTCCTTGCTGGGATAAAACACTTGCTTGGTTTCAAACGCAGTAGGGTCAAACTTGACATCGGGCTTTTGGTACAGCTCCGATTTGCCGGTCTTGATATCGTATTTGAACGACGTGGCCGGATAAGTAAAGGATGTGAATGTATAAAAGAATTCGTGCTCTTCCTTTTTGCTGCCGAAGCCGGATGCGGTTCCCACGCCGGGCAGTTCGATCTTATGTTCCAGCTTGCCTTCGTAGGTATATTGATTTACCTGTGTGCTGGCATCTTTAAGATAGCTGGCAAACAGCTTGCCGCCGCCCGTGCCTACAGCCTCCAGGGGCTCTGCCTGTTCTTTTATAATGGTTTTCCAGTTGGCCTCTCCGGGGGTTTTAGGGTCGAGCAATACCACTTTGTAGCGTGGTGCGCCGCTGTTGGTCTGCAGCAATATCTTGTCGCCTATATTATCAACCACGTTGGCATTGGTTTTAAAGCCAGGTACGATGGTGATAAAGCCGCCATTCTTATCTTTAAGATCTTTGATCTTGATCTCGCTGCCATCGGTGCCTTCGGAGATACCCAGCACCAGGAAACGTTCATCTTCTGTAAGGCCACCGCCTACATAGCGTAGGGGATGTTCCTTGTCTTCGTAGATCAGTTGATCGGCGCTTTGCGGGGTACCTATTTTATGATAGAATACTTTCTGGAATTCGGTTTTGGCGCTGTACTTGGTCTTTTCGTCCTTGGGACGGTCGTAGCCGCTGTAATAAAAGCCATCTTCCCCGGCCCAGCTAATGCCGGTGAATTTCACATACTCCAGCTTTTCTTTTAATAAAGTACGGCTGGCAAAGTCCATAACATAAATCTCCTGCCAGTCGCTGCCCGAAGCAGATACCGCATAAGCAAAGTATTTCTGGTGTTTGGAAAAAGCTGTGGCCTGTAAGGCTACCGTTCCGTCGGCAGATAGCTTATTGGGATCAAGTAATATTTCGGGCGTACCGTTCAGACCTTTCTTTACATAAAGAACAGCCTGGTTCTGCAAACCGTCGTTCTTGTAGTACACATACCAATCACCCTCTTTCTGGGGAGCGCTGGAGCGCTGGTAGTTCCAGAGCTCGGTAAGCCTGTCGTGTATCTTCTGGCGGAAAGGGATTTTGGCCAGGTAGGCATTGGTAACGGCATTCTGTTCTTTTACCCAGGCCTCGGTATCCCTGGCAGTGTCGTTTTCGAGCCAGCGGTAAGGATCGCTGATCTTATGCGAAAAATAATCGTCCGTCTGGTCCACCTTCCTGGTGACCGGGTACTTGGTCGTTTGAGCAGTCATATCAAAAGCAGTGCAGGCAGATAGCGCGAGCAAAGGGATAAACTTTTTATTCATCAGAATATGCATTTTTGTGCGTGAGGAATTGAGGTATGTGCAGCGAATTTACTTACAGTTTTTTATTTGTGCTTCTTCCATATCGGTATACATCAGTTTCATCAGCTTCGATTTCTTCTTCATCAACTCTGTTTTTTCCCGCATATTACGGTCGAAAAAGTTGAAGCAGGTAAAGCTGGCCAGGGTATTGGGCCTTTTCAGGATCACCTGGTAGCAATCCCGGAAAGCCATTACGGACTGGTAAAGGTATTGCGGCGTAAACCGCAGGCCAAAAACTTTTTTCCTGCCTACGTCGAACGTCTGCAGGCTGCGGTATTCGGGCGTAATGCCTTTGGGAGCTATGCTGGCTACCGTTTGGGGCGAAAAGCATTGCATGTCTATCACCAGCGAATCTTTGAGCACCGGCAATTCGCCTTCGGCGCCAGGGCTCATGATGCTGTACTCGTTCCCTGCTTTTTTTAGGAAGACGAATACCTTTTGCCCTGCCGCATATTTTTCCCAACGAAAGGAACCCGTGCGGCCGATATACTTTTTAATTTTCAGGGTTCTGCTTTTTTTGTATTCATTAAAACCTTCGAGGTAGAAATAAGCGCTGTCCACCCTGGAGATGGTGCCATAAGTAACCAGGTCGGCGCCTGTGGCCAAGTCGAACAGCCTTACAGGATGATACGATTGAGCGAATGCGGATAAGGAGAAAAATGATAATAGAAAGACCCGTAGAACTACGCTCATTTTGGGGAATAATAGTTGATGTTACTGGTCAAAAGTACGATTTTCAATTTTATGGTTTATTTTAGCGGCGCAAAGCCGGGGGCAATGCTGCTCCTGAATCAGACAACAGACAAAAAGCCTTTGCAAAGGCAAAACCAGGCAAATGAAATTATTAGAGAATAAAACAGCCCTTGTTACCGGAGGCAGTCGCGGTATAGGCGAAGCTATTGTATTGAAATTCGCCGAGCATGGCGCTAATATTGCTTTTACTTATCTATCTTCCGACGATAAGGCAAAAGCATTGGAAGAGAAATTGCAGGGCATGGGTGTAAAGGCAAAAGCCTACAAAAGCGATGCAGCCGATTTTGCAGCGGCAGAAGCCTTAGCGGCAGATGTGGCTAAAGAGTTTGGCACGATAGATATCTGCGTTAACAATGCCGGTATTTCAAGAGATAACCTGTTGCTGAGGGTAAGCCCCGAACAATGGGACGAAGTGATGCATGCCAACCTGAAGTCGGTGTTTAACCTGACCAAACAGGTGATCCGTACCATGATGAAAGCCCGCAGTGGGAGCATTATCAATATGAGCTCCATTGTTGGTGTTAAAGGTAATGCCGGTCAGAGCAGCTATGCCGCGTCCAAAGCAGGGATCATCGGGTTTACCAAATCCATTGCGCAGGAGCTGGGCAGCCGCAATGTGCGTTGCAATGCCATCGCGCCCGGCTTTGTGGAAACGGATATGACCCATTACCTGAAAGAAGGCGATGCCAGCCAATGGTTCGAAAAAATACCATTACAGCGTTTTGGCAAGCCCGAAGAGATCGCCGATGTGGCTTTGTTCCTGGCTTCCGACCTGAGCGCGTATGTAACCGGCCAGGTGATCAGCGCCTGTGGCGGTATGAACATCTGATCCGAAAAATAAAAAACTTGCATCGAAGCGGTTCCGGATACACCAGGAACCGCTTCGGCATTTCCGGAAGTTTTGTTTACTATCTATGGACTTTTAGGGAGGCTTAAGGCAGGCTGCGAAAAGGGAACGAGCTCCGGCTACAATTTTTGGTTCGGGCAGGTCCCCTTGTCCATATATCAAATCGGCGCTGTACCTTTGCCCTCGCAAACAAAAAAGAATTTAATGGGAAAGATTCATGCAGCGATCACGGCTGTTGGTGGTTATGTACCGGATTATGTTTTAACCAATGCGGAACTGGAAACCATAGTGGATACTACGGATGAGTGGATTACAGCCCGTACGGGGATCAAAGAGCGCCGTATCCTGAAAGGGGAAGGGCTCGGTACATCTTATATGGCTACAAAGGCGGTTGAAGATCTGTTGCGGAAAAAGAATATCGATCCGGCTACCATCGATCTGTTGATCTGCGCTACAACTACCCCTGATATGCAGTTCCCGGCTACCGCCAACCTGGTAGCGGCCAATTGCGGCATCAACAATGCGTTCAGCTATGATGTAAGTGCAGCCTGCAGCGGTTTCCTGTATGCCCTGAATACGGGTGCGCAGTTTATCGAAAGCGGCCGCAACAAAAGAGTGATCGTGGTAGGCGCCGATAAAATGAGCTCTATCGTGGATTACCAGGACCGTTCCACCTGCATCATCTTTGGCGACGGCGCTGGTGCTGTACTGTTGGAAGCCAACGACGAAGGTAGCGGAGTGCTGGATTCGATCCTGAAAAGCGATGGCAAAGGCTGGATACACCTGCACCAGAAAGCCGGAGGCTCGGTAAAGCCTGCAACGGTAGAAACGGTAATGGCCAAAGAACATTATATCTACCAGGAAGGACAAACAGTATTTAAATTTGCCGTAACCAATATGGCCGATGTATCGGCACAGATCATGGAGCGCAACGGTCTTACCGGCGAAGATGTAACCTGGTTGGTGCCGCACCAGGCCAACCTGCGCATCATCAGCGCCACTGCCGACAGAATGAACCTTCCCGAAGAAAAAGTGATGCTGAATATACAACGTTTTGGCAATACTACGAGCGGTACTATTCCATTGTGTTTATGGGAGTGGGAAAGTAAACTGAAAAAAGGAGACAACCTGATCCTGGCTGCCTTTGGCGGCGGCTTTACCTGGGGCTCTACTTATATCAAATGGGCCTATAACGGGTAATCTCCGTGCTGGCGATACTATAAAAAGTAAGAAGGCTGACCGGTTCCGGTCAGCCTTCTTACTTTTTATAGCTGGTGCTATTGCTTTTCTACCATGCCTTCCAGGGCCATATAGAATGCAAAACGAAGCGCTATATCTTTTAAGTAGTCGAAGCGACCGCTTGCGCCGCCATGGCCGAAATCCATATTGGTTTTGAGCATAATGATGTGGTTGCCGGTATTGTTGACCCGCAGCTTGGCCACCCATTTGGCCGGCTCGAAATATTGCACCTGGCTGTCGTGCAGCCCTGTGGTGACCAGGAGGTTGGGGTAAACCTTAGGCACTACATTGTCGACAGGCGAATAGCTTTTCATATAGTCATAAGCATCCTTGTTCTTGGGATTGCCCCATTCGTCAAATTCATTCGTAGTAAGCGGGATGCTTTCGTCCAGCATGGTGGTTACCACATCTACAAAAGGTACATCGGCCACTACCCCGTTAAACAGGTCGGGGCGCATGTTAACGATAACGCCCATCAGCAAGCCGCCTGCGCTGCCGCCGTTGGCATACAAATGTTCCTTGCTGGTAAACTTTTGTGCAATCAGGTACTCGGCGCAATCGATAAAATCGGTAAAGGTGTTCTTCTTCTTCATGAGTTTGCCATCTTCGTACCATTGCCGCCCCATTTCCTGCCCGCCGCGTATATGGGCTATGGCAAAAGCAAATCCCCTGTCCAGCAAACTTAAGCGGCTGCTGCCGAAAGAAGCATCGATACTATTGCCATAACTGCCATAGCCGTACAAAAGCAAGGGTTGTGTGCCATCCTTTTTAAAACCCTTTTTATAAACGATCGAAATAGGAACCTTGGTGCCGTCCTTGGCCGTAGCCATAAGCCGTTCAGTAACATATTGCGATTTGTCGTAACCGCCAACCACTTCCTGTTGCTTTAATAATTTCTTTTCCCGGCTGTTCATGTTATAGTCGTAAGCGCTGTTCGGCGTGGTTAAGGAGGTATAGCCATAACGCAACACGTTGCTGTTGTAATCGTGATTGGCACTGGTATAGGCATCATAGGCCGGTTCGCCGAAGTCGAGATAGTGGCTGCTGCCCTCTTTCAGGTTGCGGATGTTGAGCTGTACCAGGCCGCCTTTCCGTTCGCTCACTACCAGGAAGTGCTCAAAGGGTTCGACATCTTCCAGCAATACATCGGCACGATGCGGGATCACTTCTTTCCAGTTGTCGACGCCGGTTTTATCTAAGGGCGTTTCCATCAGTTTGAAATTTTTGGCCTCTTTATTGGTCCGTACCAGGAACCTGTTGCCTTGATGATCTATATCGTAGATCACGTCTTTCATGCGCGGCGTAAATATTTTGAATTGAGGATCGGCTTCATCGGCATCGATATACCTTATCTCCGAAGACAGCGTTGCCGAGGAATGGATGAGGATATATTTGTCTGATTTGGTTTTGCTTACACTGATGTAATTGCTTTTGTCTTTCTCTTCATACATCAATGCATCGGCGGCAGTACTGCCTACCGTATGTTTCATGATCTTCTCCGAGAGCAGTGTTGTTGGGTTTTTGGCCGTATAGTATATGGTTTTGTTGTCGTTGGCCCATATGCCGTAGCCTTCCGTATTCCTGATCTCGTCGGCATACTGTTCGCCGGTTTCCAGGTTCTTGATGCGAAGCGTGTATTGCCTGCGGCTTACCGTATCGACGCCGTATACCAGCAGCTTATTGTCGGGGCTTACGCTGGTGCCGCCTATCGCATAGTAGGGATGGCCTTCAGCCATCTTATTGACATCAAGCAGTATTTCCTCCGGGGCATTCAGGCTGCCTTTTTTGCGGCAAAGGATATAATATTGTTTGCCTTCTTCGTACCGGGAATAATAATAGTAACCATTGCTTAAGTAAGGAACGCTTTCGTCTTTTTCCTTTATGCGTCCTTTCATCTCGTTGTAGAGCTTTTCCTGCAAGGCTTTGGTGCTGGCCATCATGGTGTCGGTATAGGCATTCTCGGCTTTCAGGTAATCTACTACCTTGGTGCTGTCGGGGCCTTTAAAGAAGTAGTCGCCCATCCAGTAATAATTGTCGATACGTTTGTCGCCGAAACGGCCTACGTCCTTGGCTTTGATCTCGGCTACAGGTGGTTTGACATGGGGCCATTGGTACGGCTCTTTATGCATGGTAGTGGTGTTTTTGCAAGATGAAATAAGCAGCACGGCGGCGCCGGCAATGATAACGTATCTCATGGCAGTTTATTAAGTGTTGAAGAATAAAGATGCAATAAGCCATCTTGTTTTCAGAAAATGAAATTAAGAAAACCATGATAAATCAGAAGGGGGATAAACCGGGGTAATTTTCGGCTACAATAAAGTAAAGGCCCGCATCTGAACAATGCGGGCCTTGTAATATTATGATCCATTCCGTTTTACGCCTTAGCCATCTCTGTAGCGATCAGCTTTTCGAGATAAGTACGCAGTGCGGGTATTTTTATCTTTTGGGTCACATCGAATGCAAAAGCGGTAACCATCATATTCTTAGCTGCGGCTTCTCCGATGCCACGGCTTTGTAAATAGAAAAGGGCATCTTTGTTGATCTGGCCTATAGTAGTGCCGTGGCTGCATTTTACATCGTCGGCAAATATTTCCAGCTGCGGTTTAGCATTCACCGTTGCTTTGTTGCTGAACAGGATATTGTTGCTCTGCTGGAAGGCATTGGTCTTTTGTGCATCTTCGTACACATAGATCTTACCGTTGAATACAGCCTTGGACTGGTCCAGCAAAACGCCTTTGTACAGTTGATTGCTTTCACCATGCGGCATTTTGTGATGCACTTCGGTATGGTTGTCGACCAGTTGTTGTCCAGCTGTGAGATAGAGGCCGTACAGGTGGCTTTCCAGCTCAGCATCGTTCAGGTGCAGTACCAGGTTGTTGCGCACCAGGTCGGTACCCGGCAGGGTAAAGGTATAATTGCTGTAATTGCTGTGTTTTTCTTGTGTTGCTTCCACGCGTTGCACGAAACGCATGCCTTTGCGGCCGGTCTGTACATCGTAGTGGTGGAAATGTGCATTTTCTCCTACTGCGATTTCGGTTACGCCGTTTACAAAAAGGGTTTGCCCGTTATCGGTGATCGTTGTTTCGATGATCTCCAGGGAAGCGTTGGCATTTACTATAAACAGGTGCCGCGGTTGTACAAATACCGTAGCATCCGAGAGCAATACATTGACGATATGCAAAGGCTTATCCAGGACAGTGCCTTTGGCTGCTTCGATAAACAGGCCGTCGTTGTACAAGGCCGTGTTCAGGGCTACCATGGCATTGTCTTTCATGGTGGCTATCTTGCCGAAGTGTTTCCGGAACGAAGCCTCGTTTTCTGCCGCTGCAAAAGGCAGAATGCTGAGGGCATCCGGCAAAACGGACAATTCGTGGTTGATCTTGCCGTTAACGGTTACCAGGCGGTAAGCCCCCTTTTGTTCTCCTTTCAAAGAATGCTGTACTTCGTCCAGGTGCGCGGCTACCAGCCGGGCAGTCTGGTCAAACTCTTCTTTGGAAAGATCGTGCTGGATCACATCCAGCTCGTAATCTTCTTTAAGGAAGGGTAATATATTGGTGTACTTCCATTCTTCGTTCTTAATGGAAGGAAATCCCAGGGACTTGAAAATATCGAAAGCATCCTGGCGCAAAGAGCGTAATTGCTCGTTGCCGCTCTGAAGCGAAGCAATTTCAAACTTCGCAATCATGCTTTCATATAAGGGCGTTTCCAATTGATTAATCATTATCATTATTGAAATTTTTCTGTACCACAAAATGTCCTTGTTGTTGCGGACATTTATCCTCCGGGTTTAGCTTACGGTTTCTTCTTTGATCCAGTCGTAGCCTTTTTCTTCCAGTTCCAATGCCAGGTTCTTATCGCCTGTTTTTACTATTTTACCATCGCTGAGCACGTGTACGAAATCAGGGACGATATAATCCAGCAAACGCTGGTAGTGGGTAATGATGATAAAGGCGTTCTTATCGCTGCGCAGCTTGTTGACACCACGGGAAACAATACGCAGGGCGTCGATATCCAGGCCGGAATCGGTTTCGTCCAGGATCGCCAGCTTAGGTTCCAGCATGGCCAGTTGGAAGATCTCATTCCTTTTCTTTTCCCCGCCCGAAAAGCCTTCGTTCAGGGAACGGTTTACGAGCTTGGCATCAAACTCGACCAGCTTCTGCTTTTCTTTCGACAGCGCGAGAAACTCTTTCGCAGTCATAGGTTCCAGGCCTTTGTAGGCGCGGATCTCGTTCATCGCGGTCTTTAAGAAATTGATATTGGAAACACCGGGTATTTCGATAGGGTACTGGAAGGCCAGAAAAACACCCTCGCGGGCACGGTCTTCGGGCGACATATCCAGCAGGTCTTTCCCGTCGAGCGTAACGCTGCCCTCTGTAACCTCGTAATTGGGCCTTCCGGAAAGTACGGAAGCAAGCGAGCTTTTACCTGCACCGTTGGGGCCCATAATGGCATGTACTTCGCCAGGTTTTACTTCAAGGTTCAAGCCTTTTAATATTTCCTTTTCTTCTACTCCGGCATGGAGGTTTTTAATTGATAGCATTCTGATTTGAAAATGTGCTGATTCGAAAATGTACAAACCAGCCGATTGTGTTTTTACAGTATTATACGCAATTTGATCATTTGAAAATTTGCCTGCCAGCTTATTTCCACATTATCCCACACTGCCTTCCAGCGAAATAGCCAGGAGCTTCTGGGCTTCTACGGCAAATTCCATCGGCAGCTTGTTCAGCACTTCTTTGGCAAAACCGTTTACGATCAGCTCTACCGCCTTTTCGGTATCGATACCACGGGCATTCAGGTAGAAAATCTGGTCTTCGCCGATCTTGGAAGTGGTGGCTTCGTGTTCCAGCGTTGCCGTGTTGTTCTTGGACTCTATGTAGGGAAAAGTATGTGCACCGCAACGGTCGCCGATCAGCATCGAGTCGCATTGGGTAAAGTTTCTTGCATCATTGGCTTTAGCGCCGATCTGCACCAGGCCGCGGTAGCTGTTCTGCCCGTTCCCGGCCGAGATACCTTTGGAGATGATGCGGCTGCGGGTATTGGCGCCCAGGTGGTACATTTTGGTACCGGTATCGGCTATCTGTTTGCCTTTGGCCACAGCTACGCTGTAAAACTCGCCGTAGCTGTTATCACCCTGGAGGATCACGCTGGGATATTTCCAGGTAATGGCCGAACCGGTCTCTACCTGGGTCCAGGAGATATGCGAATTGGCGCCTTTGCATACGCCTCTTTTGGTTACAAAATTGTACACGCCGCCTTTGCCTTCTTTATCGCCGGGATACCAGTTCTGTACGGTAGAATATTTAACCTCAGCATTGTCCAGCGCAACGATCTCAACTACGGCGGCATGCAATTGGTGCTCGTCGCGCATAGGGGCCGTACAGCCTTCCAGGTAACTTACGTAAGCATCCTTGTCGGCAATGATCAGCGTGCGTTCAAACTGGCCGGTATTGGCCGCATTGATCCGGAAATAAGTGCTGAGCTCCATAGGAGAGCGTACACCCGGTGGTATATACACGAAAGAGCCATCCGAAAACACGGCGGCGTTCAATGCAGCAAATACGTTGTCGGAATGGGGAACCACACTGCCCAGGTATTTTTTGACCAGTTCCGGGTGTTCCTGTACGGCTTCACCGAAAGAGCAGAAAATGATACCCAGTTTCTTTAATTCCTCTTTATAGGTAGTGGCTACCGATACACTGTCGAACACGGCATCTACGGCTACGCCGGCAAGCGTTTTTTGCTCATTAAGCGGTATCCCCAGCTTTTTAAAGGTTTCCAGCAACTCAGGATCGACCTGGTCGAGGCTCTCGTATTTTACTTTTTGCTTGGGAGCGGCATAATACGAGATCGACTGGAAGTCCATTTCCGGCATTTTGAAGTTCTGCCAGGCCGGAAGTTCCATTTTCTGGAAAGCGCGGAAGGCTTTCAGGCGCCATTCCAGCAGCCATTCAGGTTCATTCTTCTTTTTGGAGATAAAATGAATGGTATCTTCGTTAAGCCCGGGCGGCAAAATATCCATCTCAATGTCGGTAACGAATCCATGTTCGTACTCCCTACCGGCAATTTCCTCTAGAAATTCAGTACTGTTTTCCATAATTACTAACCCCGAACCAGGGTATCCCCTGATTTAGTCTGCAAAGGTACAACCAAAAAGCCGCAATGCGAAAGACTAATGATAAAAGCTTTCTATGTGGGAATTGGTTGACAGCGCTGCCGGTCGGTACCGGAGTAAGCTCTTTTTGCTGTCTTTAGCCGGGCTGGTTGGGGTCGGCAGGGAAATTGTCGGGGAAGTAAAAATCCGAAAGCCGGATGAATTCGTCGCCCCGCATAAACATATCCATACTGATGTCCTCGAAGCTTTTTTTGCCGCAGGCTGCAAGTAATTCCATGGCAGCATGCAGTGTATTGTGGTGAAAGTGGGTTACCCGCTGTTGCTTTTCTCCTACCACCAGCCCTTTGATAAGCATCTTGTCCTGGGTGGCCACGCCGGTAGGGCATACATTGGTATTACAACGCAGGGCCTGGATGCAACCCAGGGAAAACATGAAACCCCTGGCGCTGTTGCACATGTCGGCGCCCAGGGCGAGCGCCCGCAGGAAAGAGACTGCTGTCAGGATCTTGCCGCTACAAATAAGGCGTACTTTGTCCCGGATATTGTATTTTTTTAATGTCTCGTTAACGAAAATGATGGCCGGTTCCAGGGGCATACCTACGGCATCGGAAAATTCCAGCGGCGCGGCGCCGGTGCCTCCTTCGGCGCCATCGACAGTAATGAAATCGGGGTAAATGCCTGCCTTGTTCATTTCCTCGCATAGCTCGGTGAACTCGCTGGCCTTGCCGATACACAACTTAAAGCCGACAGGTTTTCCCTGGCACAATTCTCTTAACCGGCCTATGAAGGCTATCAGGCTGGGCGCATCCGAAAACGCAGTATGCCCGGGAGGCGAGAGCACATCGACATGGGGATCGATGCCTCTTATTTTGGCAATAAACTCGGTATTTTTGGCGGCAGGCAGTACACCCCCATGACCTGGCTTGGCGCCTTGCGAGATCTTCAGCTCGATCATTTTTACTTCGGGGGTCTGCGCTTTTTCTCTGAATTTTTCGGCGTCAAAATTCCCTTCTTTGGTGCGGCAGCCAAAATAGCCGGTCCCTATCTGCCATACGACGTCGCCTCCCTGCAAGTGGTATTCGGTAAGGCCTCCCTCGCCGGTATTCTGGTAGAAGTTTCCTGCCATAGCGCCTTTGTTGAGGGCCATCACGGCATTGGCGCTCAGGGAACCAAAGCTCATCGCCGAGATATTGAAACGGGATGCGGAATAGGGTTGCCTGCATTGCGGACCTCCAACTGTGATCCTGGGTAGCTCTTTGAGCACCGGTGCAGGGTAAATGGAGTGCCGCAGGCCTTCATAATCTCCGGTATTTACCTCCAACTGGGTACCGAAAGGCGTAGTGGCATCAATGTTTTTGGCACGTTGGTAAGCCAAAGCCCTTTGCTGACGGGAAAAAGGTCTGCCATCGGTATTGCGTTCAATAAAATATTGCTGCAGTTCCGGGGAGATGAACTCGAAAAAATACCGGAAATAGCCCAGCACCGGGAAATTGCGCAGGATACTATGATGGTCCTGCCGGCTGTTGGCAATGCCAATGAGCAGTAAGATGCCCACGATAATGGCCAGCCACAGCAAGCCATGATAAAACCAGGATAAGATGGCTAAGGCCAGGAACAGGGGAACCAGGATGCGGAAGAAAAGTGTTCTCATATCTTAATTTTAGTTAGCTAAAGGTAAAGAAAGCATTTGCTAAAGAAATGTGATTGTGGACGGGCTGCTGAGGCATTATTTATCAGTGATCTCCACGGATACAAGGACATAAAAATGCCTGTTTGGCGGTATTGTTCCGATGCTGCATCCCTTTCTAACTTCGTTGTATTGTTCATCTTTAAAAACGATCCATATGAAAAAGAAAGCAGTATGGAAGGCTAAGAAGCTTAGCCTGACCAAAGAAACGATTACGGCTATTACAGAACGGCAACAGAAGATGATCGAAGGAGGCGCCGGGTTTACCGTATTTGAAGGATGCGCCAGCATGCGCTGGGAAACCCGTTGTCCTAAGGATTGCATTCCATTGTAAACAGTACCTTTTTATTTCAAAACAAACAACCAAATTATGAAAAAGAAAAGCATCCATCTGAAAAAGCTCCACCTGAGCAAAGTAACCATGAGCCCTTTAACCGCCGGGCAGAAAAAAGCAGTCAAAGGCGGCTCTTGGGACGGCTGCGGCTCCTTTGATTGTACCTATGACCCGCAGATGGGTTGTGAGAGCCGTCCAAGGCCGGGTATGCAGTGTGTTTAATTATTTTACCAAACCCAAGACTATGAAAAAGAAACGGATCGATCTCCGGAAGAAGCTATTGCTGCACAAGGAAACGCTTGCGGTGTTGCACAACGGGCAATACGTTTACGGAGGAGCACCGGCAACCCAGAACATACGCTGCATCACACAGGCACATACCTGTGGCGGAAGCTGCAATACCTTTCAACCCGGCTCTCCAGTTTGTATTATGTGTTGAGTGTAAACAATCCCTGCTGTGGTATAAAAAGCCCAGGACAGAAAAGTCCCGGGCTTTTGCATGTATGGCCGAAAAGTAAGATGAGCACAACGGATCAGAAATTATAACCAACAACAATGCTGCCAAGTGGTTTAAATTCGTAAGTGCCGAGATCATTTAATAACATCGGGGTAAAGAGTGCTTTATAAACCATCTTTCCTCCTGGTTTCTGATAACGGTAACCGGCTTTAAACGTAGGATGAAGTTCAAATTTACTGTTATAACGGAATTCTTCGTCAGTTCCGAGGTAGTTCTGAAACTGGGTCAATACGAAGCCCATTCCCAGTTCAATGTGATGTTGCCGGAGGGAAAAGAGCTGGTTGAGGGAAAATGGTATCCATAGCCGGCTGCGAAGATCGATAGGGGCGGGATAAAAGCTAAACCCCAATTGCGCCGAAGTCTTGAAATGATTGAAATTCAGAAGATTTCTTTCATAATTGATCGAATAGATGATGCCATGACCTCCTGCTTCAAATTGAATGCTGTTCTTGTACCGGAATGAGTTGTCGGGCCTGCTGTTACTCAGCCTTACCTGTGCAGCAAGTGTATTGATCATCAGACAGGAGCCTAGAAAGAATAAAAGATGTTTCATAGTGCAAGATTTTAGTATCGTGAATATACTAAATTAATTTATGTGAAACAATGTTGTCTTCTTAATACAGGGTGCAGGCACTTAATTTTTTGCCTGGTTGCACAATAACAGGAGCAAGGCTGGCAATATTCCATAATAAAAATGCCCGGGCCTATTTCCCGGGCATTTTCAATTTCTTTTTCCGATTAAAGCTTGATTACTTCGTCTGTCTTCTTGTCGAAGAAGTAATATTCGGTAAGCTGGTAATTGTTGTCTACATGCAGGTCCAGCCATACCCCATGTTTGCGGTACCATTTCCATTGCAGGGAACGCCAGAAACCTTTTTCTTTCAGGTAGGCGATCAGCATAGGATGGGCGCTCAGTTTCAGTTTGCGGTGTCCCTGGTTGATGAGGTACTGGAAATCTTTTTCCAGCTCATCGGTAATCAGGATAGATGGACCGATCTTGCCGGTTCCTTTACAACTGGGGCATACTTCTGCCGTACTGATATGGATCTCGGGACGCAGGCGCTGGCGCGTGATCTGCATCAGCCCGAATTTGGAGATGGGCAATATGGTATGCCTGGCGCGGTCGTTCACCATGAGCTCGCTCATGGCTTCAAACAGCTTGCGCTTGTTGTCGGGCAGCTTCATATCGATAAAGTCGATGATGATGATGCCGCCTATATCGCGCAGCCGCAATTGGCGGGCAATCTCTTCGGCTGCCTCCATATTGGTTTTCAACGCGCTTTCTTCCTGGTTGCCATCGGCGGCGCGGGTGCCGCTGTTCACGTCGATCACGTGCATGGCTTCGGTATGCTCGATAATAAGGTAAGCACCGCTGTTCAGGTTTACGGTTTTACCGAATGCGGCTTTTACCTGGCGGGTAATGCCGTAATGATCAAAAATAGGTTGACCATTATGATACAAATTGACGATTTCTTCTTTTTCGGGGGCAATGCGGGAAACATATTCTTTGGTTTCCTGTAAGATTCCCTTTTCGTTAACTACGATACGCTGAAAGCTTTCGTTCAGCAAATCGCGGAGGATAGAGGTTGTTTTGGCCTGCTCGCTCATGATGCGTTTCGGCGGCTTGGCATCTTTAAGATTTTGCTGTATCGTCTTCCATTGGTTGGCAAGATCTACCAGGTCGGCGTGCAGTTCGGCCGTATTTTTACCTTCTGCGGCGGTTCTTACAATAACACCGAAGTTTTTAGGTTTAATACTTTCAACGATTTTCTGCAGTCGTTTGCGTTCTTCGCCGGAATGGATCTTCCGGGAAACGGATACAAAATTGTTAAAGGGAGTGAGTACCACAAATCTTCCCGGGAAGGAAAGTTCGCAGCTCAGGCGGGGGCCTTTGGAGGAAATAGGCTCTTTCAGGATCTGAACAACAATTTCAGGTTTCTGATTGAGCACATCGGTTATTTTACCGGTCTTCAATATCTCCTGTTCGTTCTGGAATTTGCCAAAATCAAAACCATCGGGATGAGTATCCTTGATGGCAGTTTGGGTAAATTTCAGCAACGACTTGATATAGGGACTCAGGTCGGTATAATGTAGAAAAGCATCTTTTTCGTAGCCAACGTCTACGAAAGCGGCATTGAGGCCGGGCATTAGTTTTTTTACCTTGCCAAGATATAAATCACCGACGGCAAACGCCGAATTATTATGTTCGTAATGAAGCTCTACGAGTTTTTTGTCTTCTAAAAGAGCAATTTCCACACCATCAGCCGACGCATTGATAATCATTTCTTTATTCATGATATCTTTTTTGTCGTTCTGTCAAATGCTGCTGCCCGGGCTCTGGAGTATAACTACAGGGAGGCGCAGCTTTATTGTTCGCAAGCTAACATAACCACGGCAGAGCGTTTCCGGTAACAGGCATTATGGGGGAATAGGCCCTCCGGAAAATGACTGTATGACAACCAGATGAAGTTCTGCAGGTTACTAAAAAAATGTAAACCCGACACCGGCTCAAAGAGCTGGAAATCCGGGTTAGCATTTTCTTTATGATCACAGTAAAACCAGTTGCCCCTGACACAAAAGGTTTGGGAACAACCGTTTACCGGACGTATTATTTCTTCTTGCTCTTATGGCGATTTTTTCTCAAGCGCTTCTTACGTTTGTGTGTTGCAATCTTATGACGTTTTCTTTTTTTACCACTTGGCATAGCTCAAATAATTTTGTTTGTTAAAAAAATGATTTCTATATAAAGTACTTTGTCAGTCTTTCCTGTTTCAGACTTTTATTCCCGTGTTTGCCGGGTTAAAAAGTTTTCATGTAATTGTCTACTTCTTTGCTGAATGCCGGGTTATTCACAATTTTTTTCGCCGTATTCAGCAATTCCTTTGCTTTCGGGATATCGTTTTTGCGACGGTAAGCTTCGGCCAGGAACCAATATGCCTCTACATTCTCTTTATCTACACTTAATATGGTATTGCCTCTCTGTATGGCTTTGTCCAATTGTCCCGATTCTACGGCCATCCTTCCCAGGATCATATTGGCGGGGATATTGGTAGAATCTTTTCTTACTATGGTTAGCAACTGCTCTATCCCTTTCATCGTTTCGCCGGTGCCGTTTATATACACATCTGCGAGGTCGATCCGGGTAGTATCGTTGTCCGGGTTCAGTTCGATAGATTGTTGCAAACAGGCTATCGCTTCTTCGGCCATCCACTGTCTTACACGGGGGGTACGTTCATCGTGCAGCTCCTCTGAAAACAAATGGGCGGCAAAGTTCAGCTTTTTCCGCGAATTTTCCAATTTTCCTGATTTTCCGAAATAATGGGCGGCAACGGAGCGGTTTTTATTTTGTTGCCAGAGCTTGCCCAGGGCTTCATAGGCCAGGATTTGCTGTTCTTTTGCAACACCCCCGGTAATGGAACTTTCCTGCTTGCTGATCTCGGCCTGGGCGGCGGGGGAGAGTTTTCTCTTGGCATCGGTCAGCAAACTGTCGAAGTTGGCCGGTTGCGGAAGATCGAGGCCGGCTGCCTGGCGTTCGCCCGGTGTACCACCTCCGGCCATGGGGCCCGCTGCCGGATTTTCTTTTGCGGCCGGCACGGTGTCGCCTCCGAAATAAAGCACTCCTGCCAGTACCAGTGCTGCTGCAATTGCTATATAATGTATGGGTTTCAAGACCAGTAAATTTTGCGCGAAGGTACGGAAGCAAATCGGTATGCCTGTCTCTTGGCCTGGCGTTAGCTAATTATTTACTGATCTGACAGTGTAATGACGGCTAGCCCGAGGCTGATCTTCTTAAGATTGCCTTCCGGATGGATATACTGTTCTATGACTATGGATCAGGCGCCTATTTTCACTTCTTTGGCGGCCAGGCTCATTTCTTTAATCAGGGAGGGATCTTTTTCGATGGCATTGCCTACTACCACTACCTGTGCGCCTGCACGGCAGTTTTCATATACTTTTTCGGCAGTGCGGATACCGCCACCTATGATGAGGGGAATGTCGATATTGCTGCTCACCCGGTGTATCATCTCGGTGCTGATAGGATACTGGGCACCGCTGCCGGCATCCATATAGATTACATGCTTGCCCTGCAGTTCGCCTGCCCATGCTGTACACAGGGCTACATCGGGCTTATTGGCCGGTATAGGGGCCGAATGGCTCATATAAGAAACGGTGGTGGGTACCCCGCCGTCGATCACCATATAGCCTGTCGAGATCACTTCCAGGCCGCTGGCCTTGATGCTGGGCGCCGAAATAACGTGCTGCCCGATAAGCAGGTCGGGGTTGCGGCCCGAGATCAGGGACAAATATAATAAGGCATCGGCGCAAGGCGATACCTGCGAGGGACTGCCCGGGAATAGCACTACAGGGATATTGCTTTCCGCTTTGAACTGCTGGATACAACGGTCTACATGAGCCGTAACCATAATACTGCCACCCATGAAAGCAAAATCGACTCCTGCTTCATTGCATTTTTGTGCTGTAAGCTTAATAGAGTCGGGGGTAATACTATCCGGATCGATGAGCACGGCAAAGGCATGCTTGCCTTCGGCTTTTAATCGTTGCAGTTGTGGGTAAACAGTCCCTGGGTGCATGGTAAATGACAAATTGAATTAACCCCGGGGCTTTACATCCCCCGGGGTATATCGAAAGATATATTGCAAACTTAGTTTTTCTTTTTTAACTCATCGCGTATTTCTGCCAGCAACACATCGGTTGAGGAAGGCGCCGGAGCAGCGGCTGCTTTGGCTTCTTCTTTGCGTTTCATGGCATTGATCCCTTTCACCATCAGGAAAATGACAAAGGCCAGCAGCAGGAAATTGATGGCCACGGTAATAAAGCTGCCATAGGCAAAAATGGAGACATCGGCTACTTTGCGGGCATCGGCCAGGGCCATGCCCGGCGTGATGTTGGCTGCCCCCTTTCCCATAGCCAGGTACATATTGCTGAAATCGGGCTTACCGATAACGGCGGCCACGAGCGGCATCACCAAATCGTTGACTACGCTGTCGATGATCTTTCCAAAGGCGCCGCCAATGATGACACCGACTGCCAGGTCAATTACATTGCCTTTAATGGCAAATTCTTTGAATTCTTTTAAAAAGCCCATAGTAGAATCGTTTAGAGGTCAAAAATAAAGGGTTTAATATTGAAATAATCACATTTATTTGGATAAATACAGCCTGCGGAGGGCTTACAATGCCTCTAAAATAAAAAAAACGTTGGTTTCTCGTCAGGAATAGGGGTAAGGATAAATAAAGTTGTCCTATAATAAATGCAAACATTAACGCAAGCGGCTATCTTTGAGGCGCAAAGCGCTCAAATGTACATGGATATCAGCAACACCGGAATTTCTGAAGCGGAGTTTGAACAGGTTTTTAAATCTCATTTTAAGGCCCTGCATGCTTACGCCTGTACCATACTTCAGGAAGAAGCTATGGGGGAAGAGATTGTACAGCAGGTATTTTTTAAATTATGGGAAAAAAGAGAGCAAGTGAATATACAACAATCGCTGAACGCCTACCTATACCGGTCGGTGTACAACGATTGCCTCAATTATCTGAAACATAAAAAAGTGAAAAAAGCACATCAGTCTCATACGCTTTACACTTCGGGAACGGCAGCAGACAATGTTTCCCGGAATGTAATTGCCAAAGAGCTGGAAGAGAAGATAGCCGATGCGCTGAACCAGTTGCCGGAGCAGTGCCGGACCATTTTTCAAATGAGCCGCTTCGAGGAACTGAAATACCGGGAAATAGCGGATAAGCTGAATTTATCGGTAAAGACGGTGGAAAACCAGATGGGGAAGGCGCTTAAAATTATGCGAATGCAGCTTGTCGAATATCTCCCGGTATTGCTGGTATTGCTGCTTAATATAACAATGATATGAGAAAATCTGTACAGCAGACTGTTTTAGTGAAGGGTGATAATTATTAATAACATGGATGAACTTTTAGTGAAATATCTTTTGGGCGAGGCCAGTGCTGCAGAGGAGCAGTCGGTATTGGCATGGATCAAGGCCCACGAAGATAATCGGCGCTACTTTGATCATTTTAAGATGATATGGGAGCAAAGCCGCTTGCTTGTTGCTACCAGCACTGTAAATACGGACCAGGCCTGGGAGCGTTTTAAAGCGAAAAGGGACAGTGCGGCCGAAAGCAATACAGCGGCCCCTGTTGTGCTCGACTTTAAGCCGGCACGTAAAATGACCTGGCTCAGGACTGCGGGCGTAGCGGCAGCGTTGCTGGTTATTGCCACAGCTACCTATTTTATAGCCGGCAGCCGCAACGAAATTATACTGGCTTCTACGGATAAGGTGCGCATAGATACTTTACCCGATGGTTCTGTCGTTACTTTAAATAAGAACTCTACATTGGCCTATGCCCGGGATTTTAACGAAAAGACCAGGCAGGTAAAACTTACGGGGGAAGCCTTTTTTAATGTAGCCCCCAATAAGCAAAAGCCATTTGATATTAAAGTAGACGAGGTAAAGGTACATGTGGTGGGTACTTCTTTTAATGTAAAGAATGATGCGGAAGAAACCGAGGTGGTGGTAGAAACGGGAATTGTGAGTGTGGCGGTGGTAGATAAGGCGGTAAAAGTATTGCCCCGGCAAAAGGTGGTAGTACGTAAAAAGGAGCGTGCCCTGGATGTGCAGCGCAGCCAGGATGATCTGTATAACTACTATCGCACCAAAGAATTTGTATGTAACAATACGCCGTTGTACCAGCTTACAGAAGCTTTGGGCAATGCGTATAACGTGAAAATTGTAATACCTGAAGAACGTGTCCGTAACTTAAGATGGAACACAACTCTTAAGGAGATGCCATTAAACGACATATTGAAACTGATAACGCAACAGTTTAACCTGAGTATTGAACAACGCAACGGGGAGATTATCCTGAAATAGCTACGGTGATGTGGCGAGAGGGCGATTGGCACAGCGTAAGCTGTGCTGATCTTTTGTTGTTATAGCCGAACTGTAACGGAGACTCCCCGGCAATTTGACCAAAATTTAATAATAGCTTTGCTTTCATGAATAAACCCTGCAGATTTTTACTGTTCTTTTTTCTATGCATTTACGGGATCAATATGGCTTATGGGCAGGGTATGCTGGACCGGAGGGTAACTGTACAGGCACAAAGAAAGCCGGTAGCCGAAGTGTTGAAGATGGCGGAGAAGCAAGCCGGGTTTTATTTTTCTTACAGCAGTGATATGGTAAAAAGCGACAGCCTTGTTTCTGTCTCCGTTAGAAACAAACCTGTCGAAGATCTGCTGGAAGCCATGTTCGGCAAGCGTTACCAGTATATCGAAAGCAGTGACCATCTTATTATCCAACCGGCGCTGTCGTACCAGTATTGGTATGTGAGCGGTATGGTGGTAGACAAGGCTACGGGAGAGCCGGTAAGCTATGCCACCGTATATGAGCGGCAGCAACTGATTTCTACCATGACCGATGAAAAAGGTCATTTCCGGTTGCAGCTCCGGGAACGTAAACCCAATGCCACGATCAGTATCAGTAAGGTATCTTATGCCGATACGATTATCCTGCTGTCTTCGGATCAACCGCAGGAGTTGAAGGTAAGCATAGAGCAGGTGCACTACACGCTTGATTCGGTAGTAATCTCGGGAGTAGAAAAAACCTGGCTCGCAGGACTTATGCTGTCGTCCAAGCAAACCATGAACAGTCTTAACCTCGATGGCTTTTTCTCCAAGCAGCCTTTCCAGTTTTCCCTTACGCCGGGCCTTGGATCGCATGGCCGAATGGGGGCGCAGGTGATCAATAAATTTTCATTGAATATCCTGGGAGGCTATACTGCCGGTGTCAGTGGCTTTGAGCTGGGTACCCTGTTCAACATCGTCAAGCATGATATGAAGTATGTGGAGATCGCGGGCCTCTTTAACATTGTGGGGGGCAAGGCTTCGGGCATCCAGGTGGCTGGACTTTACAACTCTGTGCTGGATAGCGCCAGTGGTATCCAGGTAGCAGGCCTGGGCAATATCGTAGCACGTGATATGAAAGGGATACAAGTGGCCGGCCTTTATAATCATGCTCTTCATACTAAAGGCATACAAATAGCCGGGATCGGCAGCATTAATGTAAAAGGCGGTAAGGGAGTAGCTATAGGTGGGATATTCAACAGCACCCAGAATATGGATGGCGCCCAACTGGCAGGTATTGCCAATGTGAATGTAAAGAAGACCCGAGGCCTGCAGGTAGCCGGTATCGTCAACGTAAGCGCGAAGGAGATCAACGGTGTTCAACTGTCGGGTTTCGTCAATGTGGCCAGCAGACTTAAAGGAGTACAGATAGGCCTGGTCAATGTTGCCGATACGTCGGAGGGTTACAGCATTGGCTTTTTCAATTTTATACTGAGAGGATACCATAAGCTTTCCATCTCCACAAGCGAATTGCAGCACCTTACTTTTGCCTACAAATCCGGGAACAGCAGGTTATACAGTATCCTCATTTTTGGTACGCAACTGGACGATAAGGAACAAGCTTATTCTATAGGCTATGGGCTGGGCAGCGATATGCGCCTGGGCCGGAAAGGTTTCTTCATTAATCCCGAGGTGACACATCAATACATTTATGCCGGTAATGATGAACAACAAAACCTGCTGAGCCGCTTACAGCTCAATATGAAATTCAGGATCAGTAAGGCCTGTTACATATATGCGGGACCTGCTTTTTCGATCTTATATGCCAAGCAAAAAGAAACGCCAGAAGGCTACAAGTCCGACTTTATTAATGGCTATCCTTCTATCTCCTTTGGTAAGGAAGTTAAAGGCTGGTTTGGCTGGAACATAGGCCTGGACTTGTTTTGATGTATCCTGATTCCGGTCTTATGGCTATACAGGAAGTCGCAAAAGCCCTGCGCTTGTATAATGCCTGACTGCTAACTGCTTCCTGCCGCATGCTCAAAAATTTTAAAACCTCATAGGGGTATCGTTACGAATTGGTGTCCTATTTCAAAGACTTCAATTTTATGACACGTAATTTTTTCAGCGCGCTATTTCTTTGGATCATTTGCAGCTTCCTGGTATTCTTTTGTTTTGTTATCGCTGCATCTGCCCAGGGCCTGAAGCCACGTCCCGCCCATGTTGGCTTTATATATCCGCTCAGTACCAATGGTGTTGAGGCGCCACAGCAAACCAATAATTTTTCCCTGCATATCCTTGCGGGCGTTTCTTACCAGGAGAATGCCTTATGCATCTCGGGCATCAGTGCCCTGGTAAAGCACGAGACGCATGGGCTCATGCTCTCCGGTATCTCTAATCATGTGGGTCATAAAGCTTACGGCGTACAGATAGCCGGTATCCTGAACCAGGTAAAGGGCGATGCCCAGGGTGCGCAGATCGCGGGCTTTGCCAATGTGACCGGTAGCGCAGATGGCGCACAGGTAGCGGGATTCGCCAATATAAGCAAAGATGCCCGTGGTGCACAGGTTGCAGGCTTTGCCAATAACGCCCGGAGCAGCGATGCGCAAGTAGCTGGCTTTGCCAATATAGCCAAAAGCTCAAATGCAGCACAGGTAGCGGGTTTCATTAATGTAGCCAAAGATGCCAATACCCAGGTGGCGGGTTTTATCAATATCTCTAAGAAAGTAAGCGGTGTACAGGTAGCAGGACTTATCAACATTGCAGAGGAAAGCGACTATCCTATAGGGTTAATTAATATCATCAAGAAAGGAGAAAAGCAGATCGGCGTATCGGTAGATGAAACAGGCAATACCCTTGTCAACTTCCGTTCCGGCGGTAAGATACTGTATGGTATCATAGGTGCAGGTGTCAACTTCAACGATGAAAATGCCCGGTATGTGCTGGAAGGCGGTATGGGAGCGCATTTTAACTTTACCAAAAACTTCAGGACCAATCTCGAAGTGGTAAGCAGCGCCATGAGCGACCTCCAATACGATGTGTACATGAAATCGACGGCCAGGTTACTGGCAGCCTTCAAGATTGCCAACCGTATTGAGATATTTGCAGGACCTACATTCAACTACCTGGGCTATGAGCGTGGGCAGGCCGATATCCGCAACGATCGTTACCTCTGGAAAGATAAAGACAGAAACCATGTTAACGGGCTTTACTTTGGCGCTATGGGCGGTATCCAGGTCAATCTGTAGCAGGCATCGCTTTTGCAAGTACTATCCCTTTACCAATTCATTAACCAAGGCACCTACCCCCTTTCCTCGTCTATGTACCTTAGAAGTGGATGGGAATATTGGAAACAATCATTCTACATAATAAAACAACCATTTCAAACATGAGAAAGTCAAGTATTCTAATCGTTTTCGGGCTGCTGTTGATTGCTGTAATGCCATCCTGTCGCAAAGTTTCCGGCAGCGGGCCAATAGTTTCGGAAACAAGGAACATTTCCGGCTTCAGTGAAGTAAAATCCGATTTTTCGGGAGATGTTTATATCACACAAGGCAGCACCTATAACGTGCGTATCGAAGCGCAGCAGAACATTATCGATGCTATGGAAACCGTACTTAATGACGGCATCCTTACTCTGAGGGGTAAAAGCAATACCATTCTCAGGCCCGACAGCCGTATCCGCATTTACGTTACCATGCCCAATATTACCGGTCTGATAGTGAGTGGCTCAGGCAATATGTCGGTGCAGAATACGCTAAATATTTCGGACTTGTATATGAAAGTAAGCGGTTCCGGTAACATTACCGTTTCCAAGCTGGATGCCAATAGCCTGGATGCCAATATCAGCGGTAGCGGCGAGATTAATATATGGGACGGTACAGTAGCCAACGAATCGGTTGACATAGGTGGCAGCGGTTCTATGGATCTCTCCGGCCTCCGGGCAACAGTGGGCAATATACGGATCAGCGGTTCCGGCGATGCCAGGGTATATGTAACCAATAGTCTTAAGGTGCGGATCAGCGGCAGCGGAAATGTTTATTACAGAGGCACCCCTACTGTAGACGTAAGTATTTCCGGTTCGGGAAAGTTGAGACCCATGTAATCAATAACCTTAATTGTTAAAATGAAAAAGGATATGCTTTGCCCTGAAATAATATTACAAGCCGGGACGTTATGGTAGCAAATCGGCTTACAAGGCATATTTTTCTAATAAATACTTCTTATGAAACACGGTTGGTTCCTTACAGAATTGATTTATCGTATTCACGACCGCAATTGTCCTTCAGTTCACCAGTTTGACAAACAAATGCGTCTTATTAAGGCCGACTCGGCCAGGGAGGCTTACCAGTCGGCTTTGGTTATGGCCTCGCATGAACTGGACAAAAGAAATATGCCCGCAGAAAACACGCTGCTTTGGGAGTTTGCCGGTATCGGTATCCTGCAAACCATAGACAAGCCCGAAGAAAGCGTGGATAACATGGAGCTTCATTATACTATTGATACCGCAGGAGCAGCCCGGGAGTATATGGATTCCCTGCGTACACGACATGCTTCCCTGCAAATGCAGATAGCACTTACAGCCTAGATGAAGTACCCCTTCCTGCAAGGAGCAATATCCTTGCAGGAAACATTTTTCCGCGTCCCCCTTTCAGGGGGATTTTTCTTTTTTAATTTCCTAAGTTCGCAGCCTTAACCGCCGGTACTGTTTTACCTTTGCGCATCAACGCCAACTATTTCCTGATTATGCTTCAGCCTGTTCCCGGGGTTTCCCTCTTACCGCTCAATACTTTTGGCATGGACGTCCATGCTGCTTATTATACCGTATTATCACAGGAAGAGGACTTATTACAGCTTAAAACTTTTGAGGCCTATAAGGCCGGTATCTTTATCCTGGGTGGCGGCAGCAATATCCTGCTTACGCAGGACCTGCCGCAATGGGTGTTGCACAATAAGATCAAAGGCATAACGCTCCTGAAGGAAGATGATGATCATGTATGGCTGGAAGCGGGTGCCGGTGAAGTCTGGCATGAATTTGTATTGTACTGTGTAGCGCATGGCTATGCCGGGGTGGAAAACCTTTCCCTGATACCCGGAACTGTAGGGGCTGCTCCTATTCAAAACATCGGCGCTTATGGCGTCGAGGTGAAAGATGTACTGGATCAGGTACGTTTCTTCGACCTGGAAGAAGGTGTATTCAAAACGTTTACCAATGAACAATGCCGTTTTGATTACAGGGACAGTATTTTTAAAGGACCGCTTAAAGGTAAGGCCGTGCTTACGGCTGTCGTATTCCGGTTGAAAAAACAACCTGAATTTAATACCAGCTATGGCAATATACAGCAGGAGCTGGATGCGATGGGTATTACCACCTTATCCATTAAGCATATCTCCGATGCCGTAATCCGCATCCGGAGGTCTAAATTACCCGATCCTAAAGAGATAGGCAATGCCGGCAGCTTCTTTAAAAATCCTGAAGTGCCCGATGCCTTTTATGAAGCATTAAAAAAAACATATCCGGCTATGCCCGGCTATAAATTGCCTGGCGGCCATACCAAGATCCCTGCTGCCTGGATGATCGAACAGTGCGGCTGGAAAGGGTTCCGGGAAGATGATTATGGTGTACACCAATACCAGGCACTTGTACTGGTCAATTATGGCAAGGCCCCCGGTGCCGCTATAGCAGCACTTTCCGGGAAAATAATAGCTTCTGTTGCCACACGCTTCGGCATTACGCTCGAACGGGAAGTGCAAATCCTGTAGCACATACTATTTTTTGTTAAAGACCGTTCTTTGAGCCGGACGGTCTTTTCTGCTTCTCTCTTATCCCTAAAAAAGAATAGTTCTTTCCCCTGATAGGGGTATGCATCTATGTGGTTGTCCTATATTCCAGAACCCAAAATATACTCTGATCTTTAAACTTTTTATGAAAAACTACATCCTTTGCCTCCTGTTGATCTGCAGCGCTTTTGTATCTGTTGCACAACGAAAAGTTACCATTGGTGGCGTGATCAAATCCAAGTCCAATGGAGAGACCGTTATCGGAGCTTCGGTAAAAGCAGATAGCGTAGCCGGAACGATGACCAACGATTACGGCTTTTATTCTTTAACGGTGCCTGCAGGCAAATACACCCTGGAGGTTACCTCGTTAGGTATGCAGCCGCAATATTTCAATTTGAGCCTGAACGGCGATACTACTGTAAACCTTTCGCTCGACGACAGGACCCAGGACCTGCAGGAGGTTACGATTACCGAATCCACAGGCGGACGTAGCCTGAGCAGCGCCCAGACCAGCGTGGAAAGACTTACCATGAAAGAGATCGCCAATATCCCGGTATTGTTTGGGGAGAAAGATGTGCTCAAGGCTATCCAGTTGTTGCCCGGTATCAAATCGGCGGGTGATGGTAACAGCGGTATGTTTGTTCGTGGCGGTGCTGCCGATCAGAACCTGATCCTCCTCGATGAAGCTCCTGTGTACAATGCTTCTCACCTCTTAGGTTTCTTCTCTACTTTTAATTCGGATGCCGTAAAAGATATTACGGTGTACAAAGGAGGCATGCCTGCCCAATATGGCGGCCGTCTGTCTTCGGTGCTGGATATTAAAATGAACGATGGTAACAACCAGGATTTTGATGTAAGCGGCGGTGTAGGTCTTATCTCTGCCAAGCTGAATATAGAAGGCCCTATTCAAAAAGATAAATCCTCTTTCCTGATCACCGGTCGCAGGACGTACGCCGATATGTTCCTGAAGCTTTCGGATAAATACAAAGACAACTCCCTTTACTTCTACGACGTTAATGCCAAAGTAAATTATATATTAGGCGAAAAAGACCGGTTATATATCTCCGGTTACTTCGGTAAAGACAAGCTGGGCGCAAGCTTTGGCGAAGGGCAAGGCTTTGGTATGGATTGGGGAAACGCTACGGCGACTGTAAGGTGGAACCATATTTTCAGCAATAAACTGTTTTCCAATACCTCTTTCATTTTCAGTAATTATAAATACAAGATCTCCATCAAGACCGGGGCTTATGATTTCAACATCTTCTCCCAGATACAGGACTTTAACCTGAAAGAAGAGTTGCAGTGGTATGTCAACAACAGGAATACGATACGCGTAGGTTTCAATAGTATCTACCACACCATAAGGCCGGGAGAGGTAACCTCGAGCGACGAATCCACCTTGACTACGACAAAGCTGCAAAAGCGTTATTCCTGGGAAAATGCTGTTTATGCTACCAATAACTGGAAGGCTACCGATAACCTGAATATTTCTTACGGTGTACGTTTGTCGGCATTTACTATCCTGGGTAAGGGAGATTACTACAACCTGGACCCTACAGGGGCGGTAATAGATACCATGCATTATAAGAGCGGTGAAGCAGTTAAAACATATATGAACCTGGAACCCCGCCTCTCAGCAAGCTGGCAGTTCAACAGCAGCTCATCGGTAAAGGCTTCTTATGTAAGGAATACCCAGAACCTGCACCTGATCTCTAATTCGACCTCTTCCAGCCCTACCGATAAATGGCTGGCCAGCACCAATATCATCAAGCCCGAAATCTCCGACCAGGTTTCCGTAGGCTATTATAAAAATCTTGCCGGTAATAAATACGAGCTTACAGTAGAGGCGTACTATAAGGACATGAAAAACCAGATCGATTATCGCGACGGGGCCAATGTGTACTCTTCCAACAATGCGATCGAATCGGAGCTGTTGTTTGGTAAAGGCCGCTCCTATGGTCTGGAAGTATTGCTGAAGAAAAAAGTAGGCCGTCTTTCCGGATGGGTAAGCTACACTTTATCCAAAACGGAAAAGCAGATCAATGGCATCAACAACAACGATTGGTATAATGCCCGCCAGGACAGGACGCATGACATTGCTATCGTAGCTTCTTACCAGTTGAATAAAAAATGGAACCTGAGCGCCAACTGGGTGTATTACACCGGCGATGCGATCACTTTCCCCGCAGGAAAATACCAGATAGACGGAGAAACCGTTTACTACTATACCCAGCGTAATGCTTACCGTATGCCGGCTTATCACAGGTTGGACCTCGGTGCTACCTGCAAACTGAAGGAGACGAAGAAGTGGAGCCATGAACTGGCCTTCAGCTTGTACAATGCTTACGGCCGCGAGAATGCCTACACTATTATCTTCCGCGATAACAAAGATGATCCTACCAAGACAGAAGCCGTGAAGGTAGCTTTGTTCAAGTTCATCCCTTCTATTTCCTATAATTTCAGATTCTGATTTTCCTTAAACAATCCATGTTCCACAATAAAAATATGTTCATGAAAAAGTTATTGTCGATTGCCGCAGCGCTTATCGTTATATCAGGTTTAACCTCCTGTGAAAAGGTAATAGATGTAAAGCTGGATAATGCGGATAAAAAAGTAGTTATCGATGCCGTTCTTACGGATCATGAAGGAGGTTGCTTAGTAAAAGTATCGCAGACCAAGAACTTCAGCGATGATAATACGTTCAACGGCCTTAGCGGCGCCGTGGTCAACATTAAAAACCCGGATGGGACAGTTACCCCCCTTACCGAAGCCACTCCAGGTGTTTATAAGCACGCAACTTTAATGGGTACGCCGGGTAAGTCTTACCAGCTTTCGGTAACAGTTAATGGCACCACCTATATCGGTACTTCTGTAATGCCGGAAGCAGTAGTGCTGGACAGTGTCTATGTCAAAACGCAGAAGTTCTTTGATGAAGACGAGACCTTTGCCAATGTGATCTTTAACGATCCAGCCGGTGTAAAGAATTATTATCGCATGGTTCAGTTCATCAATGGTAAAAAGTCGAAAGGAAATTTCAATATGGATGATGACCTGAGCGATGGTAAATTGTTCAATAGCACTTTGTATTTCTTTGCCGATGATGATAAAGACAAGATAAAGCCAGGCGACCTGGTAACCGTGGAAATGCAGTGTATCGATGCAAACGTGTACAAATACTGGTTCAGTCTGGATCAGAGCGCAACGGGCTCTTCGCAATCCGCAGCGCCGTCTAACCCGGTTTCCAACCTTTCGGGAGGCGCTTTAGGTTATTTCAGCGCGCAGGTTGTTTCCCGTTTATCGGTAGTTGCACCTTAGTATATTGATTTCAAAGTAGAGCGGGGCCGCGAATCGAAGATTCGCGGCCCCGCTCTTGCTTAGGCATCCCTGATCTTATATGGGCAATAAAAGCGGGGACAGTGAATCGCTGTCCCCGCTGTGTTGTTAATAAAGTAAAGAGGGATTACCGGTTATATCCCAACTCCGCTTTTAATTGCTGCGGGAGGTCAGGTACCTGGTGCCTGGGTAGTAAGAAAGAAGTCAGCTCGGCGATCTCTTTAAAGATAGTATGACTGTCTGCTGCCGCTTTCAGGTAACCTGCGCCGGTACTGCCACCGGTACCCACGCGTTTCCCGATCGTACGTTGCACCATGTGGATATGCCTGTGCCGCCACAGCGACAGCAGCTCATCTATTTCCAGCAAAGTGCTGAGTAATTCATATGGGAATTGCAGCAGGGGATAGTCGCGGTACAGCATGATGAAAAAAGCGCTCCTGCTGGCCTGGCTGCTCAGCCTCCTGTCGGCAGGATACTCGCTCTCCTTGATGAAAAGGCGGTCGAACGTTTCCAGGTTTTGCTGTTCTACAGGAGAAAGACCATCGGCATAAGTCTTCCTGTAGCTCGACCAGAAAGGATGTTCGTCCTTGTCCTGCTCTGCATGCCAATAGCTGTGTTCTTTACAGAAAGGCATACGTTCCAGCCATCTGTTCAGCAATACCAGCAAAGATTCTTCGGCTTCGGCCTGCTTTACCCGGTTAATGTCCGTTTCATTCAATTGGGAAAGATAATACTCCTGCCCGAAGCGATGCTCGTAATTCAATCCCAGCGCAGCTTCTATCATTTTGAACTGGATGCTCTGGAAGCCGGAGGCGGGACGCAGCAGATCCCTGAAATCGAGGAAATCCAGCGGCGTCATGGTTTCTATTACCGTTATCTGGTCGACCAATACCTGCAGTATCGTGCAGATACGTTTAAGGCGATGCACCGAGTTATATATATCGGGAGAGTTATCGGCTACATTCGACTGCCGGAATATATTGCGTACGATGTCCAGCTCATGTAATATCTGTTTGAACCATAGCTCGTAAGTCTGATGGATAATGACAAAGAGCATCTCGTCATCCGCTTTAATGCCTTCCTTGGCGCTCTCCGGTTGCTGGGCGTTGAGTATTTTGTCCAGTTGCAAGTATTCGCTGTAATACACCGGAGGTCTTTGTTTCTTTTCCATAACTATAATTTATTCGTAGGTGTTATCCCCTTTACTGTCCGGGGGCCTTATGCATATTTTCTTTTTCTTACAAAAGAGAAGACGGAACCCAGCAGGAGGATGGCAATAACGGGGACGCCGATATTGATAAACTGCCATTTGCTTCTTTCCTTTTCTACGATCTTAGGATCGAGGATGCGGTTGTCAAAGCTCTTGTTTCTTGCCGCCAGCAAGTTGTCTTCGTCGGTCATATATTCCATGCAGTTGAGCAGGAAGCTCCTGTTGTCGTAGCGCATAGATTGGTCGAACATATAAACGCCCATCTCCAGCGGTCCTTTTCTTTCGGAATACTCATTGGTCAATATATCGGCATCGCCGGTTACGATCATTTTTCCTGGATGCTCTGCCTTCGTCTTTACCGTAAGCCTTAAGGAGTCTATCATATTGGCAACAGGTATCGGACGGCGCGTGGCATAAGGGGAGCTGAAATTTCCTTCAAGCAATACCGCTACGGCCAGGTTTTGTTTCGGGAAAGCAGCCGGGTTAAGCGGTTCTATGGCCGATTGCAGGATGATGGGCAATGGCGCGGCTTCGGTCCTGCTGTATTTGCTGGATGCCAGCAATACTGTTTTTTGTATCGCAGGATCATTGGTATTGAAATCGATGCTGCTTACGAAGCGTCCCAGCACACCGTCCAGGTGCTTTACCAGGGGATGGTCGCTTCCAGCAGCCAGTACTGGGAAATATACCCAGGGAAGCATATTGGATGCGGAATTGGCAGCGCTGGTCTGTATCGGGATAAAAGCATGTCCCACGGCATCTTCAATCACATTCGTATTTACCCTAACCCCATAGCTGAACAGAAGATCGTTGAGGTTCAGATCGACTGCCATAGCGTTGAAATGACCGCTGCGCAAGCTGTCCAGGGTACCGGTTACGGTGTTCAGGCTCCAGAATATATTGCCGCCGTTCATAACATACTGATCGATCTTGAATTTGTCGCGTTCGTCAAAAGCAAGGGTAGGCCTGTTGACCAGAATGGCTTTAAAAGAAGAAGGGATAGCCGTATGTTGGCCGATGTCGAAAGTATCGATCCGGTAGAACTGTTGCAAGGTAAACAGCGCAGCGCCGATATGGGGGTCGAATTGTTCCCCGTTGCCTGTGAGGTAAGCTATGGCTGGTCTTTCGGCCCGGCTTAGCTGGTGGATGCCGTTGGCCAGGTTGTATTCCAGCAGCATTTCCGACTTAAGCAGGATCTGCCGGCCCAGGGTAAAGGTATTGGATTCCTGGAGAAACACCGGGTAGGCAACCGATGCTCCTTGTTTATCCACCATCGTGATCAATGCCCAGGGAAAAACCATTTGCTGGCTCGTTCCTTTCTTGCCGTCATTGCGGATCACGGGAATGCCTTCCATATGGTATTTCTTCAGGATCGCTAAAGCAGAAGTGTCTTTGCCTAATGGATCGATAACCCGGTAGCTGACTTTATTGTTGCTGATATCCCTGAAATGACGAAGTGTTTCTTCGGTGCTGTAAGAAAGCCGTTTGAAAGGCGCCGACAGATCGTCGCCATCGAGGAATACAAGTACTTCGACCTTCTGGTCAAGGCCTTTCAGCATTTTGCGTGTCGCCTCTGTGATCGTGTATCTTTTATCTTTGGTAAGGTCGACCTGCCCATGAAAAAACCAGGCGGCGATATTGGCAGCGATAACGAGAACGATGATCGCTACCAATCCGGCGACTGGTTTTTTTTGTTTATTTCCTTGTGTGGTTGCAGCCATTTCTATTTTTCGAATGACTGCAAAAATATTGAAAGGGATGTGGAAATGCTAATTTTACTTTTGGCTCAGGAAGCGGACCAGACCGGCTGCCAGTTCGGGGTTTAAAGGTAGTTCGGGCTGAGCATAAGTGACTTGGTTGGCCGTAGGATTGGCTGGCGCATTTTTCAGGACATGGTTCATGCCGTTAATGATCGTCAATGTTGCTTTGGGTACGGCTTTGTGCAGCATTTCCGCATCGGCTGCCGGAATCTGGAGATCGGTGGTGCCGCCTACGATCCATATGGGTGTCTTTACTTTAGCCAGCTCTGCTGCAGGCTCGTACTTCATCCAGGAAATAAGGTAAGGCTGTACCGATTCCCTGAAAACAACCTGGAGGCTTTGGGGTACTTTACTGGTCATGTGGCCGTCTTTTAACTCGTCGATAATACTATTGGCTTCGGGGCTGTTCAATTGTCGTCTCAGGGTAAGGGCGATATTTTCCCCTATGCCGCAAAGCGATACCAGGCCGGCTACCTGGGTTTGCTGCGCTGCAAGGGTCCCAATCAAGGCGCCTTCGCTATGCCCGATAATAAATATCCTGGTATAACCATTGCTCTTCAGGTAGCTGATCAGTTGAACCGCATCCTGTACGTAATCATCGAACCTGAGTTTGGATTCGTCGGGGCTAAACCCGGTGCTCTGTCCTACAAGCCTTTTGTCGTATCGGAAGCTGGCTATGCCGCTTTCTGCAAGGGTTTCGGCAATCATTTTGTAGGCATTGGTATTTAAGTTTGCCCCATTGTTACAATTGCGATCGGTAGCCCCACTGCCTGCTATGATGAGGACAACAGGCGTTTGGTCTGTTGCATTTTGCGGAAGCATGAGGGTTCCTTTCAGGTTGCCGCCTTTTACGGCCACGGTACGCTCTTCTTCCGGGAAACGGGATGCTGGGGCTTTTGCGGTGGCCTCTTTATCGGGTGGTGGCGGCGCCAGTATAAAGCCGATCAATTGATGACGATCGTTAAAATTGCAGGAAAAGCCGTGGTTGCCATTGCTGAAGCGCATGCCGATCATTACCGAAACGGCATTCTGGTCTATGCCTTCGGGCAGGTAATAGGATTTGTATCCTCCGAACATGGCCGATACCTGTTGCCAGGTGGTTTGCAATACTTCTTTGTTGACTTCTTTAATGCTTGGGTCAAAGAGAGACGCCGCTTCTTCATATTTTTCCTGCGTGATCGCCTTTACAAATTTTTCTGCAAGCTCGACATTGGTCTGGGCTTTGCTTTGGCAGGAGAGGAACAGGCAGGTTGAGAAAAACAATAGGAATAAATTTTTCATAATTGATCTTGATTTTGGAATGATTTATTGTGCCGGTCCGGCTGTTTCTTTTTTTAATTTACGCCATATGATATAGGAATAAACAACCGGAGCTAAGGCAAGGATGAGTATTAGCGGTACGGTTATTTTACCGATAAAAGTAATGCGGGGCAGGAAAGCAAGTACTGCCAGCAGCAAGCCTCCTGCCACCCAAAGCTTACCGGCAAACTGATGGGTCTTTTTCCATACTGTTTCGTTTTCAAGCGTCCAGGGAGAGCGGATGCCAATAAAATAGTTGGCTTTGAGCGAAGGGAAAAAGTTACCTAATGCTGCCAGGAAAAGCCCCATAAATGCAAACATGAATTTATCGAGATGCTGCATACTCTGGTTTTTGGAAATGTATAGGGTGAAACAAGCAAGCCCCGTTAAAAACAGAACAAGGATAAAACGGATATGTTCGAATTTGCCGGAACCGCTCTTTAATTTCTGTTTGGGATCGATAATGGGTAATAAGAAAAAGAGGAGGTAGAAGCCAAGGGGCAGACTGGCGGGTATCAGCCAAAGGCTTTGCCTGCTGCTCCAGCCATTGATCTCGCCATTGCTGCCAAAGTGGGTAGGCACACTTTCGGGCAGGCCGGAATAGATAAAAGCGAGATAACAGTAAGGCACCAGTATCAGCAGGATATAGAGGAATTCTTTTGCCGGGTTGCTTTTCATATAAACAGGATTTAGGATTATTGTTGGGGTACAGGTATAGATTGCAGCAGGCGGGCCAGGGTTTCGGCTTGGTGTGTGCCGATCAGCAGTTTCTTTTTGTGTTCCTTGAGCACGAGCTGCAGCCCCTGATCGCCGGAAATATTAAGCGCCCTGTTGCTGCCCACGCCCCTTATGCCCCAGCCGCCATATTCTTTTACCGGATCGTATTGCCGGATAGAAAGATAATCGATGTCTTCCCAGCGATACTTTTTATACCTCATCTGCAAGGGAAAGAAACGGACATAGATGCCATCGCTTCTTATTTCGGTATCGAGGCGTATAAACAGGAAGGAAGCCGGCAGCAGCAAGGATAACGACATAAGCGTTATCGGAAGCCAATTGTCCGCAGCATGCCGCAGCAGGATGTAGATAACGGTTCCCACGATCAGGACAACGATCCCGAGCAAGGTCCACAGCCACCATTGCCGGAACCGTTGTTGCTCTTTAAAAAGGATTTCTGTTTTCATAGTTAACGTTTTAATGCGATGATCCATTCCAGGATATCATCCAATACCGTAGTATTGATGCTGTATGTAATGAACTGGCCTTGCTTTTCGGAGCTTACCAAACCGGCATGCCGCAGTATCTCGAGATGATGCGAAATGCTGGGTTTGGAAATATCAAACAGATCGGCAATCTCGCCTGCAGTAAGGTCCCGTTCCCGAAGGTGTTTCAGGATGTCCCTCCGGATGGGATCGTTAAGCGCTTTAAAGAGTGCATTCAATGATTTAGATATTTAGACAAATATCTAAATAATTTGCCACAAAACAAAAAAAATAACATCCGGGATTTCCCGGATGTTATCCTGTCTTTTATGATTAAACCCGTCTTATATCTTATCGATACGGATGTACTGCATGCCTGCTGCAATAGCCGATTGCACACCTGCTTCACCATCTTCAAATACCATGCAGCGTTCCGGTGCTACGCCCAGGTCCTGTGCCGCTTTAAGGAAAGGGTCGGGAAAAGGTTTGCCTTGTTCCGTTTCCCCGGCACAAACTATAGTTTCTATAAGATGGTCTATGCCTAAAAGCGCCAATGTATGTACTACCGTAGCTCTCCTTCCGCCCGATACCACGCCGATCTTTACCTGGCCGGCATGCTGCTTCAGGTGTTCCACTACAAAAGGGACGGGCTGTGTATGTGCTATATACTCATCAAAGAAAATACTGCCTTTCCTGTCGCTGAACTGGGCGGCATCCAGGGCTACCTGGTAGCGCTTGCTGATCTCGGCCACTACCGCAGCCGTGGGTAAGCCGGCCAGCTCATCGATCAGCGCCGGGTCGAGGGCAAAGCCAAATTCGGAGGCTGTTTGTACAAAGCTGTCTTTGTGGGCTTGCATGTTATCGGCCAACGTGCCGTCGCAATCGTATAAGAATGCCTGGAAAGGTCCGGCAGTCAATAGGTTCAGCTTCTCAAGCTTTATATGGTCCATTTAATCTTTGTTATGCTCTTCCCGTTCCTGTTGCCAGGCAGCGCGATGTTTACGCAGGGGATGGTCTTTGGATTTGTTGAATATCTTGATGCCGTTTTCCCTGCCGGCGCGCAGGGCGCGTTGTTCTTCTTCGGGCAAATGGTATTCGTTTACGCAAGCCTCGCTGCAGCAGCCATCGTATTTGGCGGCGCAGTCGGCGCATTGGATAAAGAGCAAATGGCAGCCATCGTTATGACAATTGGTATGTGTATCGCAGGCCTGGCCGCATTGGTGGCATTGCGCGATCACATCTTCCGTGATGCGTTCGCCCAGGCGTTCGTCAAACACGAAATTCTTACCGATGAACTTCAAGGGCAATTGCTGCTCTTTGGCTTTGCGCGCATACTCTATAATGCCTCCTTCGACATGGAAAACGTTCTTAAAGCCATTGTGCAGCATGTAAGCGCTGGCCTTTTCGCAGCGGATGCCCCCGGTGCAATACATCACGATATTCTTGTCTTTACTTTCTTGCAGCATGTCGAGTGCCATAGGCAACTGATCGCGGAAGGTATCGGAAGGGACTTCTATGGCATTCTGAAAATGACCCACTTCATACTCGTAGTGGTTGCGCATGTCTACAAACAAGGTATCCGGATCATCGATCATCTGGTTTACCTCTTCTGCTTTCAGGTAACGGCCTACCTGCGAGGGGTCGAAGGCAGGGTCGTCGATACCATCGGCTACGATCTGCTTCCGTACTTTCATCCGCAGCACCCAGAACGATTTGCCGTCGTCTTCTACCGCGATATTAAGCCGGATACCGTCTAACTCCGGCGCTGACGCAAACAACGTAGTCCTGAAGGTTTCAAAAAGGCTTTGGGGTACGCTTACCTGGGCATTGATACCTTCCCCCGCAATATAGATGCGGCCAAAAACCTTGAGCGCTTCCAGTTGGCGGTAAAGTGCATCACGGAAGATTTGCGGGTCGGCAATGTGGAAATACTTGTAGAAGGAAACTGTGGTACGTGGCTCGGTTTCGGCCAGCATACGGGCTTTCAGTTCCTCGTTGGAGATGCGGTTGTGTAACACTGGCATGGTGTACCTTCCTTTCTTTTGAGGTTAAAAATGAGCCGCAAAATTACGATAATAAAATGAAATTGCCTTCTTGATCCCTCTAACCCTATAAGGGCTTTAAACGCTTATAGGGTTAGAGGGATGCGTTTATTTTTTTAATCTTTGAAGACCCTCCCTGGCGCCCTGCAAGGTACCGTCGAATACAATAGCCTGGCGATAGGCAACAATGGCGCTATCCTTCTGATGCAGCTTTTCAAAGCATAACCCTTTGTTGAAGTAGCCTTCGGCACTGTTGGGCCTGGTATTGATCGCGAGGGTAAAATGGCGTAAGGCTTTTTCTACGGAATCCTGGGCCAGGAGTATTTTGCCCAGTTGCAGGTAAGCATCGGTATAATCCATATCTTTCCTGATGCACACCCGGTATGCTTCTTTGGCTTTATCCAACTGTTTTTTGTGCTCGTAAAAATCACCGATCTCATATAAAGGATCGGCATTGGTGGTATCCAGGGCAAAAGTGGCCAGGTACTGCGTTATGGTCGCGGGATTGTCCGATGCCTTGTACCAGTCGGCCAGTTGGAAAGAAGCGTCGTAGTTGCGGGGGCTGGCTGCAAGTACATTTTTGGTTATGCGGATGGCTTCCAGGGTATCTTTAAGCGCCGCTTTTATCTGAGCCTGCATCATGAGTGCCGGAATATGCTGCGGCGCTGCGGCCAGTATCTTGCCGGTTTGTTCCTGTGCCGCTGCCGGGTTATGGGCGGCGATATAGGCTTTTGCCAGGAGCAGGCGTATATTGGCATTGCCGGGTGATTGCTGTAAGCTGCGCAACAGGACTTTGACCGCCTCTTCGGGTCTGTTGAGCTTAAGCAGGAGAAAACCGGAAGTAAAGGTATATTGCGCGTTATCTTTATCCCTTTCCAGTGCTGCCTTTACATCTTCAAGGGCCAGGCTGTCCATGTCTATGTCCGAAAGCGCTTCCGCCCTTTGGAAATAGTAACGGGCATTGCCAGGCTCGGCTTCAATAGAATCGGTAAAAGGCTGGACCATCGGGTTGTGATAAGCAGGATTATCGTTTTGTGATAGTGCGCCGCCACAGGAAACCAAAAAAAGAACCGGGGCAAAGAGAAAGGCAAAGTATCTGATCATCAGTTGGGCTAGTCGAAGCTTTTGTAATATTATGTTTTTCTTAAGGGGCAAAAATAAGGGAACTCTGTTTTATTACGGTTGTTCTTTCTGTAAGGGGAAAGAAAGCGATTTTCTACAAGAGCGCAATAAACCGGGGCATTATATTTTGAATTTAAGTTTTCCTTGTGCCCCGTTTCATGCTCTTAATTAATAACTTAGCGCTATAAACTGGCTAATTAATGGAACGTGTAAAGAATATACTGCAAAAGTTGCAGGAAGTGTATTATAGTAAACATCCGAAATCGGCGATCGATATCGACCTGATGCTGGATTATACCCGGGTAATGTATGCCGATCTGCTGGAATGGCGTCATCGTTTTAAAGAAGAACCGTTGACCAGCGAAAGCGCTGAGCCGAATAAGCATGTGGTCATCTCTGAAAAAGAGCAAGAGCCTGCGCCAGTTACAGCGCCCGAAGAAACGGTGGTTGCAAAGCCCGAAGAGCGCGCACCGCAACCGGCAACTGAAGATGCCGTAGCTGTAAAAGAGCCGGAAGCTACGGTGCCTGCGGATAAAACGTACCAGCCTGTGCAACATGACGATCCGCAGCCTAAAGAGCCGGAACCTGACCAGGCGCCTGTGGTAGAGGCGGAGCCGGAAAAGGAATATATCGAAGCATTGCAACAGGATATTTCCGGTATCAGCTTTGAGCCGCCTTCGGCCCCTGAATCCAGGAGCGAACTAAAGGAGGAGTTGCTGATCGAGGAGCCGGCGGTACAGCAAGCCGTAGCAGAGATACCGGTACCACCTGCCGCCGCGATACCCTTGCCAGATATGACGGTGAAGCCGGTGTCTAAACCCGTAGAGGCTGCCAATCTTTTTAGTGCGGTGAAGGCGCCCAGGGACATCAGGAGCGCTATCGGCATCAACGACAAATACCTTTTCCTGAACGAGTTGTTCAACAACCATAAAAGCAATTACGAAGAAGCGCTGGATAAGCTGAACCATTTTTCAACGGCCGAGCAGGCCGAAGACTGGATCAGGACCAAGATAGCGCCGGTGCACAAGTGGGACCAGGATGATGCTACCGTGGCCAGTTTTTATACCCTGGTCAAAAGGCATTTCTCGGAGAGGTAATGCATGATCTTACCGGTAGCGCCTAACTGGTTGTATGCATATTGCTGTGCATTGCTGCCCATCTGCAGCAATGCATTTTTATTTTGCAGCATAGTGCATAAGGTACCGGGATCATCGAGGCTTAATGCAGCTTGGGCAGCGATCATCTCTACCGCCTCGAGGTACCGTTGATAAGTAGGGCCAAAAAAAACAGGCTTCCCGAATACTGCCGGCTCGATAACGTTGTGAATGCCGCTCCGGGTAAAGCCGCCCCCGATCCATACGGCATCGGCATATTTATACAAGTAGGCTAGTTGGCCTATTACATTCACAATACAAACACGGTTGGCCGCAAAAGTGTTTTCGTCGTCAGTCCAGAGGCAATTCCCGTTGGGAAAAAGGGCACGGGTACGGGCAATCGTCGCTTCGTCCGTTTCGTGCGGCGCGATCAGTAGCTTGTAGCCGGAAGGCAGGCGCTGCAGGGCTTTTGCCAGGAGCTCATTATCTTCCTGCCAATTGCTGCCGGCTATAAGGAGCTGATGATCACCTTTGAACAGGTCCAAGGCAGGGAAGGAACGGTTTTGCTCCAGTACCCGGGCGGCGCGGTCGAAGCGGGTATCGCCGGCAATCTGCACATTCCTGATATTAATCGTTTCCAGCAAGGCCCGCGATGCTTCATCCTGCACAAATACCTGTTGGTAAAAGCCCAGCATTTTCCGGTAGAGGCCGCCATACCATTTGAAAAAAGGATGGCGCTCCTGGAATATAGCAGAGAACAATACTGTGGGGATATGTTGCCGGTGCAGGGCCGAAAGATAATGATACCAGAATTCATATTTGACGAATAGTGCGCAGCAGGGTTGCACCAGATCTACAAAGCGCCGGGCATTCCTTTTGCTGTCAAGCGGCAGGTAAAAAATATGATCGGCGCCTTCGAAATTTTTCTTCACTTCGTAGCCAGAGGGGGAGAAGAAGGTAAGCACGATGCTCAGCGCCGGGTATTGCTGCTTCAAAGCTTCCATCACGGGTCTGCCCTGCTCAAATTCGCCCAGGGAAGCGCAATGGATCCATACCTTGCTGCGCTTGTCGGCTGCGAGCTGTTCCTGTATTTTTTCAAGCAACCCTTTTCTGCCCTTTATGAATTTTTGGGCTTTGGCATGAAAAGGGGAGGCTATGCGCAGGGCCAGGCCATATAAGAAAATGCCGGTATGGTACAGCAGCAGGTTGATCATGTGTGGATATTAGCTGCGATCGATTAATGGGTTTCCAATATCAGCCCATCATAAGCCATGGCAATACCTTCGGGAAGCTCTCTTTCCAGTTCTGCGTGCAGCCCCAACTGGTGGCTGGCATGGATCAGGTAGGTCTGCTCGGCGCCTATCTGCTGCGCCAGGCTTATGGCTTCGTCCAGGTTGAAATGGGAGATATGGGGTTCGCGCCGCAGGGCATTCAATACGAGGGTACGGCTGCCCTTGATCTTTTCCAGTTCTTCGGGCGCAATATAATTGGCATCGGTAATATAGCTGAAGTCGCCGATACGGTAGCCATAGATAGGCAACTTATAGTGCATCACCCGGATCGGTTCGAAATGAATATCGCCGATGGTAAAGGGATTGCCTTCCATGGGGATAATGTCGAGCACCGGTATGCCGGGATAACGATCGCCGTTAAAGGCGTACCGGAATTCCCGGCGCAGTATCTCTTCCGTAAAGGCATCGGCAAACAGGTTGATGCCGCTGTTTTGCCAGTAATTATAGGCTCTTACATCGTCGAGGCCGGCAACGTGGTCTTTGTGCCCATGGGTGTAAACGACCGCGTCCAATGTCGGTACTCTGGCGCGCAGCATCTGGTAACGGAAATCAGGACCGGTATCCAGGACCACGCTGGTGGTCGCTGTTTTTACCCAAAGGGAAGTGCGCAGCCGGTTGTCCCTGGGGTCGTTCGAGGTGCATACTTTGCAAGTGCAACCAATAAAAGGAACCCCTTGTGAGGTGCCCGTACCTAAAAAAGTTATTGTGGCCACGATTATAGATCCATTTGGGTTTGAACGGTATTATTGCCTGCTGTGTCAGGGTTTTCCAGGATTTGCTTATACCATTTCAGCATTTCACCGCTCAGCTCTTCTTCGTTTATCTGTAAGGTGGGTAAAATCTCTACCAGGGCATTGATCCTGCCTTCCACATTGAGGAAGCGGTTGATCACAGCGATCCGTTTATCTTCCAGAACACAAAAGCCGGAATTGAAATTGCCTTTCTCGTACCGTACCCTGTACCGGGCCTCTTCAAAAAGCTGTTCCAGTTTTTTTAGTGTGTTTGGCGTATATTTGAAGCTCATTTCTACGTTATCAGTTTGAAAACCTGCGGGCAAAATTACTGCCGGCTTTCAGATAAATCAATTTAAAAATTCTTTCTGCTTGTTATGATGCCGCGTTCCGAAGCCTGTTTTTCTCCGTTCCATCCTCACCAAAAGCCGGCTAAAGTTAAGAAAATCGCCGTAATCCTTGTTTTACTATTATCCACAGTGGTATTTAGGGTACAGGCGCAGTCCTACAACGACGAATTTCATAACCTTACGGGAGGGCTCGTAGGCGGCGTTAACTTTACCCAAATCGACGGCGATGGCTATAAAGGCTACGATAAGATAGGCTTTACCGGCGGCGGTGTCCTTTTCCTGCCTTTTGGCGAAATGGAAATGCCGATCACCGACGCCACGATAGCCCTGAGCATGGAAGTGCTGTTTACCCAGAAAGGGGCTAAAGGCCGTGGTGCTGTAGGGGGAATATTCAACCAGGATACCAAGCTGCAATACGGCGAAGTGCCTATCCAGCTGAATCTGTACCGGGGCGCGCGTAAAAGCGGGTTCGGTGCGGGTTTTTCCATAAGCTACCTGGCCTCGAGCGAAGAAACGATCGACTTGGGCTATGGTACGGTAGAAAAGAACGGCTATCCTTTCAAAAAATTTGATTTCAACTTCGTGCTTACCGGGAACCTGCATTTGTGGAATGGTTTTTTCCTGAGCCCCCGTTTCCAATATTCGCTCATTTCTATAAGGGATAACAACAGCCGCTATGGCGGCCGCGACCAGCAGTTCAATAATGCCGTTTCGATCAGGCTGATGTACCTGTTTAAGCGGACCAGCGGGTATTAAGTTGCCTTTGGAAAGGGAAAGTCCTGTTAACTCTTTGTCATTTTTTACGGTGTTATGCATAGGTGCCATAAACGCTGTAGAATAGCAAGAGTGCCTTATTTCCTGTTGCACAAGCGCCATGTAATAGAACAAAACTGGCGCTGCACGATGCGGTAGTGACCAGACCCTTTACAATAGCCTTAAATCGTGGTCATGCTGAGGTCTCCGAAGGAACCGAAGCATCTTGATTGCTATGAATATCATAAATGCCCGGGATACTTCACGCCGCATGCTGCACTCAACATGATCAGCAGGGATACTTGTTGTCTGAAAGTGCCATTGCCATTTTGCTCCTTTGCTTTTGTGGCCGGCAACAAAATGACCAGGCATCTTATCCATTTGCCTAACTTTGCAGCACTATTCCGGGATGGAATTTAAACGAAGAACAAATGCAAGATTACGCGGCGTCGCTTACGCAGTACAAAAGGCTGAAAACAAGGGAAGTGAATGTTGGAGGATTGTTGATCGGGAATTATAACCCGATCCGTTTGCAGACCATGACCACGACCGATACCATGGATACGGAAGGTACGGTAGCGCAAACGATCCGGTGCATAGAGGCCGGCGCCGAACTGGTAAGGATCACTGCTCCTTCCAAAAAAGAAGCCGAAAATCTTTACAACATCAAGAAAGAGCTCAACAGCAGGGGCTATCATGTACCCCTGGTGGCCGATATACATTTTACGCCTAATGCCGCCGAAATAGCCGCGCGCCTTATCGAGAAGGTAAGGGTGAATCCCGGCAATTATGTGGATAAGAAGAAATTTGAGCAGATCGATTATACCGATGCGGAATACCTGGAGGAGATCGACCGTATCCGCGAACGCTTTACGCCTTTGGTGAAAATATGTAAGGAGTACGGCACGGCCATGCGTATCGGAACCAATCACGGCTCCCTCAGCGATAGGATCATGAGCCGCTATGGCGATACACATATCGGCATGGTGGAAAGTGCGATGGAGTTCCTGCGTATAGCCCGCGACGAGCAATACCACAATATTGTATTGAGCATGAAGGCCAGCAATCCCCAGGTAATGGTACAGGCCTACCGTTTACTGACCAGCACAATGTTGCAGGAATTCGGCGAATGCTATCCTTTGCATCTTGGTGTAACGGAAGCAGGTGATGGCGAAGATGGCCGTGTGAAAAGTGCCGTAGGTATGGGTACTTTGCTGGAAGATGGTATAGGCGATACCGTGAGGGTAAGCCTTACCGAAGAGCCCGAAGCCGAGATACCTGTTTGCCGGGACCTGGTAAAACGGTATCCTTTGGCGACGCAAAAGCCTAATGAGACAGCACCTGTACAAACGGAAGCCGTAAAAGTAAGTGCTGCCGGCAAGTCCTTTGCAATAAGCAATATCGGCGGCGGCCAGGTACCGGTAGTGATAGCAGACCTGAGCAAGTTGGAAACGATCGAACCGGAATCGCTGGAGCGTGTAGGCTATACGTACGATGCGGTTACCGATAAATGGACGATCAGCGATCTTGCCGCCGATTTTATTTTCACCGGGAAAGAAGAATTGCCTTTTGCGCTGCCCGGTACCTTGAAAGTGCTTACCTGGCCTGCTTTCTGGGAAAAGGCAAACGATAAGGAAAAGTATTTCCCGCTTTTTACTGCGGAAGAATTCCTGCAGGCCGGGGCCAAAAGCGAAGGCATCAATTTCGTCATGCTGGATTGCCCTGTTCCAGGTACGAAGGACCTGTCTTATTTGGATGCGCTTGCAAAAAATAAGACCGTGGTGTTTTGCCTGAGCAGTACAGAAACGAATGCGCTGCAATGTATTCGTAGCATGTATTGGGAACTGGCAGCGAGAGGTATCAGCAATCCTACCATTATTACGATTGACAGCAATTGGTCTACCGCCGACGAACACCTGATCCACTATGCTACAGAAGCCGGTGGCTTGCTGCTCGATGGTTATGGTAACGGCGTTTGCTTTGGCATGGGCACAGCCACGTACCAGCAGATGGCAGATACCTTTTCCGATAAAGAAACTCTATCGGGAAGGAATTATAATACCAATACCAGTATAGAACAGTTTATTAATGCTACGGCATTTTCCATATTACAGGCAACCCGTACCCGCATTTCCAAAACAGAATACATCAGTTGTCCTTCCTGTGGCCGTACCTTGTTCGACCTTCAGGAAACCACCGCTATGATCCGCAGCCGGACCCATCATCTCAAGGGCGTTAAAATTGCCATTATGGGTTGTATCGTTAATGGTCCCGGCGAAATGGCCGATGCCGACTTTGGCTATGTAGGCAGCGGCGTGGGTAAAATAACGCTGTATAAAGGAAAAGACATCGTTAAGAAGGGAGTCGACAGCGAAGTGGCGGTAGAAGAGCTGATCAACCTGCTCAAGGAAAATGAAGCCTGGGTAGAACCGGCATAGCTTCGCGCTGCAGTGTCCTGTAGTGCTTCCTTTCGAGCCATATTTCCGCCTTACAGTAGCAGCGGATATTCCCTATGGTGCAACCGTAATAATTACCTGTATCTTTACCAGGGTGCCGGCTGCTTTGCTTATCCGTTACCTGTTCCATCCGGAATGTAAGCCTGGCGGGGTATCCGCGATCCCAGAATGCAAAGCTAAATCAAGCGAATCCGAATGTTATTGAAAATAGCACATTGTCTCTTTATCGATGATACACCCGGCAAGGGCCGTGGCGTCTTCACCCGGGAAGACATTCCCCCAATGAAAACGATAGAAACCTCGTCTGTACTGGTGATGAACGCAGCAGCAAGAACCTTGCTGGATCAGACGACACTCCATGACTATATATTTGAGTGGGGTGTGGAAGAAGATCAATGTTGTGTGGCCTGGGGCTATGTGTCCATGTATAATCATAGCTATGCTGCTAATTGTGAGTACTTTATGGACTTTGAGAAAGAGACGGTCACCATTAAGACCGTGAGAAAAGTACTGCAGGGCGAAGAGCTTACCATCAATTATAATGGCGACTGGGATGATCCAAAGCTGGTATGGTTTGAAGTAAAATAGCAGGCCATGGCAATAAACAGGGGATTAATTCAGTTTATTATGTAGAAATTATGAGGAATAAATTTGCAATAACAGTTCTGATCGCTTTAACGGCAATACTCCCGGCACGGGCGCAAAACAATGGGCACGCTACCCCTCCGGATGTATCGGAGTATGGGGCTAATATCCTGCGGCTGGCTCCCATAACAGCCATGGATGTAGGCGTAGGCTTTGCCGTAAGTTATGAGCGGCTGTTCGGGCCCGAGCAGCGTATCGGTGTCATTGTACCGGTATCCCTGTTGCTGGAAAATAAAAACAGTCCCGATATTAATAATATTTACAGCTCTTCCCGTTACAATACCTATGTGTATTTTACCCCGGGTGTAAAGCTGTATCCCTTCGGGCAGCGTAAAGTAACCTATGCCATCGGCACCAACCTGATGATCGGTTATGGCGGCGGCAGCGAATGGCAGTCCCGTACCGATGCCTATGGTGTGATCCACCTCGATGCGATACAGACTACCCGGTGGCGGCTGGGAGTGCTGCTGAATAATTATGTGAATTTTCAATTCAGCAGGAAATTTAATCTTGGCATCGACGGCGGCTTAGGTATCCGTTACCTGGATAAAACTTCTTACAGCGGATCGCAGTTCTATGCCGGTAACGGTAATGTCAATAATGGCTTCGACATTACAGGCCAGTTTTCCCTCACGCTCGGCTACCGGTTTTGATCCCGGCTTGATCCCACAAGATTATATTGTCCCGTTTTATATCCTGCAACCATTTAAAAAAGAATCCATGCTTAGAAAGACTGTAATCATTACGCTTTTTGCTACCGTTGCGGCAACTGCTGCATTCGCCCAACGGAATTTCAGAAAAGAAAGAGCAGACCTTGCCCGGGAAGAAAAAGAAGAAAGAAGGAGAATGAGATCCGAACGTTCCGAAAGAGGACATACTGATTATGGCGCCAATATCCTTCGTCTTTCCCCCATTACCGCCATGGATATAGGCGTGGGCTTTGGCCTGAGCTATGAAAGGATCCTGGACCGGCAGCAGATGATCGGCCTTATCCTGCCTTTCCACCTATTGCTGGAAAACGACGGCGATGCTTTTTTCAATGGCAACAATGGCACCTATGATAATACCCGTGCTTATTTCTATTTTACGCCGGGCTTAAAGATCTATCCCTTTGGCCAGCGCCGGGTGACCTATGCCGTAGGGCCAAGCCTGATGCTGGGTTATGGCCGCGGCGAAGAATTGCGATACGACGGCCCGGTGTATGGTACTGTAGATGTGGAGAAATTCCGCTTGGGTATGCTGGTCAATAACTATGTGAACTTCCAGATCGGGCCTTCTTTCAACCTGGGCCTGGAGCTGGGGCTGGGCGTGCGTTACCTCGATCGTGAAACCACAGAATATAAATTCCCGCCTTACAATAGGTATACGGTGAATAACGGCCTCGAGGCTACCGGTCAGTTCTCGATGACCCTGGGTTATCGTTTTTAATACTTGAAAATTCAAAAAATTAAGGGCATTCTCCACAACGGGAATGCCCTTAATTTATGATCCTAAGCACAGCACGCCATGGTTTCGTGTCCTCACGAACCACAAAAGCTCGAGGTTTGTTGATCGTCTCTTTTATTGTACATTGTTGTCCATGAATAACCTGTTGCGATCCTGGCGCAAGCCTTATGGTATTTTGCTAATAGCCGCGTTGCTGGTGTCGATCGTTTCTTTTGTTCCAGATGGGGCCATCGATATCCACTTGCATGATACCTATTTTATAATAGCCACGGCACATGTCTACAGGGCCGTAGCCCTTTTACTGTTGTTTTTTGCTTTTTTATACAGGATCCTTCGCTACCTTTTGTACCTAGACCTGCTGAGCTGGTTGCATATCCTGGTAACCCTGCTGGGTTGTGCCCTGGTGCTGTTGCCGATGCACTACGAAGGTTTTGCCGGTCAGCCCCGCCGGTATTACGATTACAGCGCCTGGGCGTCTTTTAAGCAATTTGAGCAGCTCAACCGGGTCATATCCGTAGTAGCCATCTCCTGGATTCTGGCGCAGGCTGTCTTTTTACTCCATATTTTGTTGGGTCTTTTACGTTTGTTTCGTCGCAGAAGATAGTACATTTGTAACCTTATAACATTTCCGCTCGGCGGTTATTTTCAATGCTAAGTATTTATTTCAAAGAACTCAGGTCCTTTTTCAGCTCGATCGTAGGCTATGTGGTATTGCTCGTTTTCCTGGTAGCCTGCGGCCTGTTCCTGTGGGTAATGCCCGATACCAGTATGCTCGATTACGGCTATGCTTCGCTAGAGCAGTTCTTCAACCTGGCGCCCTGGCTGCTGCTGTTCCTGATCCCGGCCATTACCATGCGCTCCTTTGCCGATGAGTTCAAAGGTGGCACCATCGAATGGCTTTTTACCAAACCTTTGAAAACAAGTCATATCATCCTGGGCAAATTCCTGGCTTCCTTCACCCTGGTGTGTGTGGCTTTATTGCCTACATTGCTTTATGTTTTAAGCATTCATTACCTGGCGATGGACGATGCCGCCCTGGATGCGGGGGGTATTGCCGGTTCTTATATTGGTCTGCTCTTCCTGGCGGCAGCCTTTACGGCCATCGGTATTTTCAGTTCATCGCTTACCGATAACCAGATCGTGAGCTTCCTACTTTCTTTGTTTATCTGCTTCCTGCTTTATAGTGGCTTCGAGGCATTAAGCCGGGTTGCGGCCTTCCGAGGCGGCGCCGATTATTACCTGGGCATGATAGGCATGGACGATCATTACAACAGCATCAGCAGGGGCGTGATTGACAGCCGCGATGTGGTTTACTTTCTCTCCCTGATCACTTTGTTTATGGCCCTCACCCGTTTTATACTCAATAAGAAAAAGGCTTAAACTGCTTCTGCTTAATATCATTCCTTTGATCGCAACTATATACAAATCCACGGGGAGCTTTTACCTGGCCTACGACGATACCGGTACCAAATGGAATTGCCGGGTAAGGGGACGATTAAAGATAGACGAAGAAATATCCTCAACCAATCCCATCGCCGTGGGCGACAGGGTGGTATTGCTGATCGAAGACGAGGCCGAACATTCGGCCATCATTACCAATATCGAAGGCCGGGAGAACTATATGGTGCGCACCTCGCCCCACAACCGTCACCAGAAGCATATTGTAGCCGCCAACCTGGACAGCGCGCTGTTGGTAGCCACCATCAAAGAGCCTCGTACCTCTAATGGCTTTATCGATCGTTTCCTGATAACAGCTGAAGCTTATCATATACCGGCCATTATCGTATTCAATAAGGCAGACCTGCTGAAAGGGAAATACAAAGAAGAATGGGAGCATCGCCGTACGATCTACGAAGCCATAGGCTACGAAACCTTTACCAGTACGGCCATCAAGGGCGATGGCTTGGACCTGCTGAGCGCCAGGTTGAAAGATAAAACGACCTTGTTCAGCGGGCATTCGGGTGTAGGGAAAAGTACACTCATCAATTATTTTATACCGGATAAACATCTGAGAGTGCAGGAAGTATCGGGTTGGAGTGGCAAAGGGCAACATACCACCACCTTTGCCGAGATGTTTGACCTCCCTTTTGGCGGACGCATTATCGACACACCCGGTGTAAAAGAGTTTGGCATCGTAGATATGGCCAGGGAAGAACTTTCCCATTATTTCCCCGAAATGAAAAGCCGTTTGCAGGATTGCCGCTTTAATAATTGTATTCATATCAACGAACCTGGCTGTGCCGTGAAAGCCGCTGTGGAAGAGGGTGAGATCAGCATAGAGCGCTTCGAAAGTTACGTTACGATCCTTTCCAGCCTTGAGTAGCTGGGGTTGGGATGCCTTGCTGCAAAAGTCACTTAACATTCACTTACCAAATTTATCCTGACGGCGCTTGTACCTTTGCCCCCTCATTGAATCAACATCTATGAAGCGTCAACGGATTACCGTAATATTGATCACCTTCTTCATTCTGCTGTCTTCAGGTTTTGCCTTTTACTACTATTCCCTCAGTAAAAAAATGAGACAGCCCGAACTGGCCGTAGTGGGAGAGCCCGGACAAAAGATCCGCCCTTTTGCTTTTGCCAACCAGGAAGGCGATACGATTACCAATAAAAACATCAAGGGCAAGGTGCTTGTGGTAGAGTATTTCTTTACTACCTGTAAAGGCATTTGCCCCAAAATGAATGAGAACATGTCCAAGGTGTACCAGGCCTACCGCAGCGATGATGATGTGCTTATCCTGTCGCATACCGTAGATCCGGAAAGGGATTCGGTAAAGGCCATGAAAGCCTATAGCCTGCGCTTTGATGCTGATCCTAAACGTTGGATGTTCCTTACCGGTACCAAGCAGGCGTTGTACGACCAGGCTTATTACAGCTACCTCATGACGGCTGTTGACGAGCGCAATCCCAATATTGACGAGGATTTTATTCATACCCAGAAATTTGTGCTGGTCGACAAAAGAGGGCAGTTGCGCATGCGGGTAGATAAGGAAGGCAAGCCCGAAGCTTACGACGGTACCAACGAGAAGTCGGTAGCCCAACTGATCGATGATATTAAATTGCTGGAAACCGAAGACGAGAAATAGTGATCTCCCTTAAAAATAAACCATGCAGGAACTAAGTCTTAAGGAAGCGCAGCAAAAAGTGGACGAATGGATCAGGACCATTGGCGTGCGCTACTTTGAGCCGCTCACGAATCTGGGTATCCTGATGGAAGAAACCGGGGAGCTGGCCCGCATTATGGTGCGGCAATACGGCGAGCAATCGTTCAAGCCCTCGGATAAAGGCAAGGACCTGGGCGACGAGATGGCCGATGTACTCTGGGTACTGCTCTGCCTCGCCAATCAATGCGGCATAGACCTGAACGAAGCACTACAAAAGAATTTTGATAAGAAAACAGGACGGGATGCTACCCGGCACCTGGAAAACGATAAGCTCAGCGATACCCCGCAGTAAGTACCTTATTTTACAGAACGAATACCTGCAGCTTTTCAAACCCTGCAGGTATTCTTATTTTTACACCTTTGAAACACAACTTTTTTATGAAGCATTGCTATTACAGGTTTATTCTCCTTTGCTCCCTGGCCTGGCTCCTTGCCGGGAACAGCTACAGCCAGAACCGGCTGCGCACCGATAATACGATCGTATGGCTCAATACCTTTCATGCCATCAATATCAATTCCCATTGGGCTGTGTTGGCCGAATACCAGTGGCGGCGTACCGAAGGTATTAAGTCCTGGCAGCAAAGCCTGCTTCGTGGCGGCATTCAGTATAAGTTCAAGAATGGTGTAAGCGTGCTGGCCGGCTATGGATGGATCGAAACCTTTCCCTATGGCGACTATCCGCCGGCGGCGCCGCAACCCTTTCCCGAACACCGGATCTACGAACAAGTAATCTGGAACGATAACATAGGCAGGGTGCAGCTCAACCACCGGGGCAGGCTGGAGCAACGTTTCCTGGGCGTGCTCAACCCGCAATCCGACGATGGCAGGGAGATTACCAAATGGAACTACCTGAACCGCCTGCGTTACCAGCTACGGGCTACGGTTCCATTGAATCATGTCACGATGACGGATAAAACCTGGTATGCGGCTGCCTTTGACGAGGTATTTATAGGTTTTGGGAAAAATGTCAATGCCAATATCTTCGACCAGAACAGGCTTGGCGTACTGCTGGGCTACAAGCTCAATAAACGTTTCAGCCTGGAAGGCGGTTACCTGAACCAAACCCTGCAGCAACCACAGCCTGTGGGCGGCAAGCCGGTGTTCCAGTACAATAATGGACTAATTCTGAACCTGCTCTGCAACTGGAACTAGCTGCGCATTCTTACAAAGAAATTCTATCTTAGCGGCCTAAAAACTTTGGAACATGAAAACAAAATTAATGACCGTACTGGCACTGATCGCTGTGTTTGCCCTGCAGCCGGCCTTTGCCCAAAAGATCAAAGTAAAAGAAGGCAGCCTCGATGTGCTTAAAGGGGTGAGTAAATTGAACCTCGATTTTGACTACAGCAATATGAGCGTTGGCAAATTCAAGACGGAAGCAGAGTATGTGGAGAAGAAAAAAGGAGAGTACAACAAGAAAGAAGACGGTAAGGGCGACAAATGGGAGAAAGACTGGATCGCCGACCGTAAAGACCGCTATGAGCCTCAGTTCACCGAGCTGTTCAACAAGGCCAGCGATGGTGTAAAAGTAGGTGAATATGCCAGCGAAAAATATACCCTTATTGTAAAGACCACAAAGACCGAGCCCGGCTTTAATATCGCGATCACCCGTAAAAATGCGGAGCTGGAAGGCGAAATCCTGATTGTGGAAACAGCTAATCCAAGCAACGTAGTCGTGCGGATGAGTTTTGAAAAAGCTCTTGGCCGCAGCTTTGGCGGATACGATTATGATACCGGTTTTCGCATCCAGGAAGCCTATGCCGACCTGGGTAAAGCACTGGGAAAATACATGAGCAAGTAAAATCTGACTTAATATCAATAAAGAAGGCGGCTATTAGCCGCCTTCTTTATTGATGCTTATCGCAGCAAGGTGAGCGCCCCCTTTTGGAACAATTCTTCGGCGCCTTCAGGCTTTGCCTTTACTGTATAATAGTAAACCCCTATGTCTGCTTTAAGACCCGCCATAGTGCCGTCCCATCCGCGGTCCTGGGCATTGGAGCTAAAGGCCATCTGGCCCCAGCGGTTGTAGATCTTCAGTTCGTAAAATTGCAGAGCGCGCGAACAAGGATAACGCGGCAGGAAAATATCATTGATCCCGTCGGCATTGGGGCTGAAAGCCGTAGGTACGAACAGGTGATTGCAATGGCAATTTTCGTAGTTTACCCGCATCGAATCCCGGGTAATGCCGCAAGCGCTTTGGGCCATAACGATGATTGTGCCTTCCTGGTTTACCCGGTAGCTGTTCCCGTGGCTGCCGTCCTGCCAAGTGTACTGTACATCGGGATAGGCTGGTAGTGTGATCGTCCATGTAGTGCCTTTGCATACCGTAGTGTCGCCCGGCAGCAGCGACGTGTTGAGCGGCGGTAATATGTTAAAGGTATCGGTATGCCGGGCGCATGGGCCGGTAGTACGTACCCAGTAAGTGCCCTGCTGGGTTACGGTAATGCTGGAGTCGCTGCTGCCGTTGTTCCACAGGTAGGTGCCCCTCCGGGAGGCCCCGATAACCAGAGGGATATTGCTGCATAGCCTTTGTGTAGTGAAGGCCGAACTTGCCGCCCCTCCGGGCTGTAAAGCAGCGACCGGGAACAGCATGGGAAAGCCTTCTTCCAATAAAGGCGATGCGAGGCCGCTTTCAAACCCGCAAGCTGCACCTGATGCATCGGGAGTATTGATGCGGGCAAGCGGCACCACATCGGTAGACAGGAACATCTGCAGGTCGCCCGAAGCGATATAGATCCGTTCGTCGGGGCCCAGGCGCATGTCGGTTATAAAAGGGCTGCTTCCCTGGCCTACCGGCGGTACCGTGCCTATGACTTGCGCTGCGGCTACCGTTGTTGCGATGGTAGGCAGGCTAAGGTCGTATTGCAATACCTTATTCCAGGTCGCTACATCGTAATCGGCGCGCTGTACTGCGTATAGCTTTTTGCTGTCGGGCGAGAAACTCATGGGGAAACAACCGTACATAAAAGGGCTGTAATCAAGATCCTGGTACAAGCTCCTGGCATTGGAAAAAATGCCGGTTTGTGCATTAAAGCCGATCAGCTCGAAGGAGGCATAAGTACCGGGATCAAAAGGCAAGGCAATAGAATGCCGCCAGGAAAACAAAGCCAGTGTAGTGCCATCGGGCGAAAATTTGCCATAATGGAATCCCGAGCCGGGCTTATTGTCGGCTAGGAAATTGACGCCAGCCATAGAGGATACCGGGGAGCCAACCCCGGCCGTAGTTACAGGGTAAGCAAGGAATGTGGCGGCATCCTGCAAGTGAACGGCAATCCAGGAGCTATCGCAGCCGGGGCCACGGTTGCCCGCCAGGAAACAGCGCATAACCTCTCTTTTAAGCAGTATTTTTTTGCTGCCCGGCAGCACATCGCCGTTGCCGCCATTCAGCTGCATGTCTATAACGGAGTAATACAAGGAAGGCTGTATCATCGTATCGGCGGCGGTAGCGGGGAGATCGACCGAAATGCTGTCGGGCAGCAAGGAAAAGAGGTGGTATTGCGTGCCGCCTTTATGCAGGATGAGGGCGCTGCAGGGATGTAGGTTAAAGCGGGTTTCGGCGCCATTGAGCAATACGCCGTTGGGCATAGGCAAATGATCTTTGCCGTACACGATATTGCCATTGGTATAAAAAAGAAGCGCTCCCGTGGAATCGCAAATGGAAGCAGGCTGCCCGTTGCTAGGTACCGCGGGCGTGGGGATAAATACCGGCCCGGGCATGGGATTGAAGTCGAGGGAAACGAAAGGAGCATACCAGGTATTGTTTTCCTTTTGTGCCAGCAAGATCCCAGGCAACAAAAGGAAAATGCCGAGCGCTATAGGGAAAAAGTATAGTTTTCTGAACATGGTTGTTGGAATAAGAAGCAGGTAATGGGCATGGCTTTTGCCATGGCTCCTAAAAGAGACGTAGCCTTACGGTCATTTTCTTAGAACCATGAGGGGAAAATCATGGTTTTCAGGTAGAAAACACCCGGGAATCCTGTTCATAAGAAAATGCTGATAGCTGCATAACCAGGCTTTTTGTATATACTTTGTTTTTTTTCTAAATCTTGTTTTACTTTTACGGCCTTAAATAATTGATTTACCATGATGAATAAGCATCCGGAAGGGTATGTGCATACTTCCATTGAGAATGGAATCGGCAAAATTGAATTTTATCACCCGGCCAGTAACTCGCTGCCAGGCGCAATCCTGACCGATCTGGCACATGCCATCAACGATGTGGGTACCGACGACCGTGCCAAGGTGATCGTGCTGCAAAGCGGCGGCGAAAGATCTTTTTGTGCGGGCGCTTCTTTCGATGAGCTGCTGGCTATTACCAACGAAGCCGAAGGAAAGAAATTCTTCACTGGCTTTGCCCTGGTGATTAATGCTATGCGCAAATGTCATAAGTTCATCATCGCCCGTGTACAGGGAAAGGCTGTGGGCGGCGGTGTCGGCATTATTTCTGCTGCAGATTACGCTATTGCCGTAGATACGGCTTCTATCAAATTAAGCGAGCTGGCCGTAGGCATAGGGCCATTTGTGGTAGGACCGGCGGTACAACGTAAAGTAGGCGTTTCGGGCTTCTCTCAATTGGCGATAGATGCTACAGAATGGCGTAGCGCCGACTGGGCACGCAAGCACGGCCTGTACTCCGAAGTACATACAGATGTATCTCTTGTAGATGAGGCAGTAATGGCTTTGGCCAATAAATTGTCGCATTCCAACCCCGAAGCCATGACCCAGCTGAAGAAAATCTTCTGGGAAGGTACCGAGGACTGGGACGAATTGCTGACCCGCCGTGCAGGAATCAGCGGTAAACTGGTGCTGAGCGAATTTAGTCATAACGCTATACACTCATTTAAGAAAAAAAGCTAATTTCTTAAGCAGATTTTATTATAAAGCCTATCTTTGCGTACCATTTAACACTAAAAGACTTAATGCAGAAAAGAGTAAAGCCAAGATTACCCATTAGAAAGGAAGCGGAACACCGCATCAACCAATTTATCAAGGCCCCGCAAGTTCGCGTTGTGGGCGAGAATATAGAGCCGGGGGTCTATTCCCTGGAGGAAGCCCGTAAAATGGCGGAAGAGCTGGAAGTTGACCTTGTAGAAATTTCCCCTAATGCAGATCCACCGGTATGCCGGCTGGTCGACTATAATAAATTCCTCTACGAGAAAAAGAAGAAGGAAAAAGAACAAAAAGCAAAGGCAAAGCAAACGGAAGTTAAAGAGATCCGTTTTACTCCCAACACTGATGACCACGATTTCGATTTTAAAGCGAAACATGCAGAAAAATTCCTGCAGGATGGTAATAAAGTAAAATGTTTTGTTCAGTTCAAAGGCCGTTCGATCCTGTTCCAGGACCGGGGCCAGCTATTGTTGCTGAAATTCGCCGAACGCCTTTCCGAGTGGGGTGCGTTGGAAGCCATGCCCAAGATGGAAGGCCGGAGAATGTTGGCGATGTTTACGCCTAAAAAGAAGAAATAAAGGCTGTTCGGGGAAAAAATTGTCCTTAACATTGCCTTTTAGAAATATTTTTTTTGTAAATTAATATTTTAGCTTAGTTTTACACTTTGTTTTCATGGTGATAGGGTTTATATGGGCTGGCTCATTCTTGGGCTGGCTTTCCTTTTTTAGCGAAGTGCCCTCCTGTTTTTGTTAAGTTGCTGCAACCGTTCCCATTTCATGCAGGGCTTTAAGCGCCATTTTGTATTTTTAGGACTTTATTTATCCTTGGCGGCCAATAAACCGTCTTTACTATACACAGGCAGCATACAGAAAAACAATTTCATGAAAATAAAAGCGCTACTTTTTACACTCTTGCTTTCGGGGCTTGCTTCCGGCAGCTTTGCACAGCTCTCGGCCTTTACCAGTTTTCAGAACCAGTTTATGGTATGGGATAACGGTATGATCCGGAAGATCGAATACCTGGTACCCCTACAGGTTAAAATAGGCCGCAGCGCCATACCTTATATCGATAATTCCCGCAGCTTCAAAATATACCACAATGGCGGCGCGTTAAAGATCAACGACGGGTTTACCAATAATTTCCAGGTATCCGATAACCTGATCACCTACCAGAACGCCAGGGCATTGAACGTATGGGATGCCGGGAAGGTCACCAACCTTTCCAAATATTGCGAGCAGTTTTACCTGGGCGACAGTCTCGTGGTATTTTTCGATGGCGTACAAAAAGAATTCAGGGCCTATTACGATGGGCAGGTACATCCTATCGAAGGCTTTCTGGCAGCAACCAATACTACCAATCTTTTCAATACGGATGAAGCCACGATCCGTATTTCCAGTGAAATGGATATTGCTTCAGGTGCTTTGCCCAGCATCAAAGTTTCGGACAACATAGCTGCCTACATCAATTACGCCAACCAGTTCCGCATTTTCTACCGGGGACAGATCATCGAGCAGGAAAATTACCAGGTTACCAGCTTTGATGTGGGCCGGAACAATGTGGCTTATGTAGATGCGAACCGGGAGTTTAAAGTCTTTCACGACGGCCAGACCAGGCAAATAGATAATTTCCCGCCTTACAGCTATGCCGCGGGCGACAATGTAGTGGCCTTCATCGGCTATGATAATTATTTCAAGATCTTTTACCAGGATTCGGTGTACAATATAGGGTACTTTCAGCCCGACTTTGTGGTAAAAGACAATGTAGTAGCCTTCCAGGATGCCACAGGTTATTTCAAAGTATTTTACAAAGGGCAGCTCTACACTTTGGAGAGTTATTATCCCGCTAATTTTAAAGCGGGCTACAATTCTGTAGCCTATGTGAACCGGGCCAATGTGCTGCGGTTGTTCTCCGAAGGAGATATATATGATGTAACCAATGCCGACGTCTCCGATTGGCGGCTCGATTACGATGTAATACAATACCGCTTTGGCGCCAATATGTTCAAGGTATTTTATAAAGGCCGGACGTATTAATACGCCGTCCGGATAAACAACAGGAAAGGGCCGCCCACTACCGGGCGGCCCTTTCCTGTTGCATACGTTTTCCTACCGACTGATACGCTGTTCCAGGTAATCCAGTATAAGGGATGCCGGTTGCGGGGCAAACCATTGATAGGCCTCGTCCTTGCGGAACCAGGTCAGTTGCCTTTTGGCGTAATTGCGGCTGTGCTGCTTGATCAGCGCGATGCTTTCTTCTGGAGTAATCTTCCCGTCCAGGCAGTCGAATATCTCGTTATAACCTACCGTTTGCAAGTTCTTCAGGCGCTTTTGCGGATACAAGCTCTTTGCCTCTTCCCACAAACCTGCCGCCATCATCAGCTCCACCCGTTTATTGATCCTTTCGTACAGTAAGGGCCGGGGCAGATCCAACGCGATCTTGATCACGTCGAAGGGCCGTTCCTTTACTTTGCCGCTCCTATAGTGAACGATAGATTGCCCGGTCGTTCTTTTAAAAGCCAAAGCCCGGATCAGCCTTGCAGGGTTCTGTTGTTCGGCAAGGGCAAAGAACTCCGGGTCTTCCGTGGCAACAAGCTCTTGCAGCCAGGCTATTCCTTTTTTGGCATAATCCTGTTGCAAAGCACGTTCCGTATCCCGGTCGGTGGGCGGCATTGCATCTATGCCTTCGCACAGGGCTTTGATGTACAAGCCGGTGCCGCCGCAAACAACGGCGATGTCTTTTTTTTCAAAAACAGAGGCGCAATAACCCAGGGCGAGCTTTTCGTAATCGGCCGCGTTCAGGTCTTCCGTAATCGAATGGGAATCGACGAAATAATGCTTAACCCTGGCCTGCTCTTCCGGGCTGGGCTTTGCAGTGCCGATGCTCATTTCCCGGTAGCATTGCCTCGAATCGGCCGAAATGATCTCCGTGCCGAAATGCTCCGCCACCTGTATCGCTACATCAGTTTTGCCCACCGCTGTAGGCCCTGCAATAATAATAAGCTGTTTTTTCATTGCCATTTTGATAGCAAAAGAACGAGGGAGTCTCAAAAGGCCTCAAGCCTGTTACATGGAGCGAAGTCGGCATGTAACAGGCTTGAGATGATACCATTTTTATCGTGCTTCGATTCCGCTCGGCAAGATAAAAATTGTCAAATGGATACCCTCGTTCGTATAAATTGCACTTATGCTGATTAATAATCGTCGCCGGAGCCTTCTGCTTCCGTACCATAGCTTTCCTCTTCCGAAGAACCACCCTCATCATCACCTTCTTTGCCATAACCTTCGCTCATATCTTCGCTGCTCAGGTCATACTTTTCTTCAATCTCCATCAACCGCTCATTGGCCAGGCCCTTAATACCGGTTTGTGCAGGAGCTACTCCCTCTTTCTTCACGCAGAGCGGGTAATCCTTCTTGCTGTCGTCTTCTTTTTCGATCCCGATCAGCTCTACCAGGAAGGTCCATTTTTTTGCCGGATCATAGGTGTAAACGAATTTTTCGTCCGGTTTTTCCAATAAAGCAGAAACCGGTGTCTTGATCATGGCCAGAGCCGGGGCGTCCTTTTTATTGACCAGGACATCCGAGGCAATTTCCCTGCCCCTGTGCCAGTTATCGTTACTGGTAAAAAAAGAAGCTTTATGTTTATGGTCAAATTCGAAGGCAGTTAAAATCGCTTCGTGAAAAGCATGAAAGGTCTGTCCGGTTTTTAAAACAATATCACGGTAAATATTATCATCATCTTCCCAGTAAACCCGGAACTTGAATAGCGGCATAGTTTTTTATTTTTCCGGAACAAAAGTAATCAATAATCAGTTTAGGCAAAAGCGCTTGTGCAGACAAACCGGCAGGCCGGTAATTGTTTCCCGGACGTTAAATTATTTGCTACTCAGTTGCATTTGGAGGAATTATGTACCTTTGTCGCCTTAATGCTATGTTGAAACGTGTCCTGAATATTGTTGTATCTGTCGCAATAGCCCTGCTGTTGCTGCTTAACGGTACTGCGCACGAGTTTCTGCACTCGTTTACAGGGCATGAAGATACGATTGACTGTGTGCATGCTGCGGATCATAAAGCGCATTATGCCGCTTTTGAGAAAGAGCACCATCACTGTAGTTTCCTCGACCTGCAGACACCGGTATTTATTACCTCCTCCCTAAGTTTTCATTTTTACGTACCCTACCAGCACAATGACTTTTTTGTGCTGCAAACGCAAAAGGGCCTTAGCCCCGAAGCCAGGCATACCGCCTTGCGCGGACCACCGTCCTGTTGAGCTTTCCCTGTGCTGCCTGCTCTTTCCCCTTTAAGGAAAGCATCCGGGCGTATTCCTTTTTTATCGTAATCTTTTATTGATGCATTTTGTAAAGCAAGCAGCAATGCTATGCATTACTGTATGTTGCCTGTTGCCGCTGCGTGTACAGGCACAGCAGGATTGTAACAGCCCCGTGCCGATATTGGTAACGGAAGAGAAAAGCAAGGCTTCCATACCCGGCGCCGCCGTGGCCATAGGCGAACAACAAACCATAACGGATGTCGATGGCGTGGCCAGCCTGGACAAGCTGTGCCCCGGCAAAGTACATGTGCATGTACAGGCCCTTGGCTATATTAGTCTCGACAAGGATATGGTGTTTGCTGCCGACGATACGCTGAGGCTGCAGCTCCGCCAGGCCGATCAGACCCTCGATGCCGTGGAGGTGACCGGGCATAAGCAGGCATTGAATACAACCACCTCCGTTACTACGCTGCACGAGGCCGAACTCGATCGCCTGAAAGGAGCCAACCTGGCCACTATGCTGACCACCGTACCCGGGGTCAATATGTTGCAGACGGGTGCCACGATCGGCAAGCCCGTAGTGAATGGCATGCACAGCAACCGCTTGCTGGTGCTCAACAACGGGATCAGGCAGGAAGGACAGCAATGGGGCTCGGAACATGCGCCGGAGATCGATCCTTTTATCGCGCAAAACATAACTGTCGTAAAAGGTGCCGAAGCGATCCGTTATGGCGCCGAAGCCATAGGCGGCGTTATCCTGGTGGAACCGCCACCCCTGCCCAGGGACAGCACGATACATGCCGAGCTGAACCTCGTAGGAGCAAGCAACGGAAGGGCGGGTACGGCATCGGGAATGCTGAGCGGTAATTTTAAGCAAATGCCTGCTTTGTCCTGGAGGGTGCAGGGCACGGTCAAACGCAGCGGCAACCTGCAAACGGCCGATTATTTCCTGGACAATACCGGCGTGAAGGAGCTGAACTACTCGGCTGCCGTAGGCTATAACAAAGAGCATGCGGGCTTCGATCTTTTTTTTAGCCATTTCAATACGGAGCTGGGTATCTTTAAAGGATCGCATATAGGCAGCACCGAAGACCTGGAAGCGCATATCGCCAATGGCCGTCCTTTCGACAACGGCTCGTTTTATTACGGTATCGATGCACCCAAGCAGCAGGTAAAACACAACCTGCTTAAAGCAAATGGCCATATCCACCTGAACGATTACCTGCATTTTAATGTGCAATACGGTTTCCAGACCGATAACCGCCAGGAGTACGATATACGCCGGGGCGGGCGCAGCAGCATCCCATCGCTCAACCTCACGCTGTATACGCATACCCTGGATGCTTACCTGGAGTATTTCAACGGCAGGCAATGGAAAGCTACCATTGGCGTAAGCGGTTTGTACCAGCAGAATAAGTACGATGGAGCAAGCTCGACGCGGCAGTTGATACCGGATTACAATACAGAAGGGGCGGGCATGTACGCCATAGGCAAGCTGATCAAGGATGCCTATCAACTGGAAGCCGGCCTGCGTTACGATTACAAATACCTTACCGCCCTGGGGTACAGGGATAACCAGCTTTATGGCGGCAGGCATACCTTTCAGAACCTGAGCGCCAGCCTGGGCGTGGTGTATCCCGTAAGCCACGACTGGAACCTGCGTTCCAATATCGGTACTGCCTGGCGTCCGCCTACGGTCAATGAGCTGTACAGCGATGGCTTGCACCACGGTGCTGCCGCGATCGAGTACGGCGACAGCACCCTGGGCCCCGAGCGCAGCCTCAAATGGATCAACTCCATTGCGGGCAGTCCCTTGCCCTGGCTGAACCTGAACCTGGATCTGTATGCCCACTATTTTAAAGACTATATCTACCTGGCGCCTACAGGCCAGATCGAAGAAAGGCTTACCGGAGCTTTCCCCACATTCGTGACCAAACATACCAATGCCCGGTTCCTGGGGGCCGACCTGAGTGCGGATATTCATTTTGCAAAACATTTTGATTACACCATCAAAGGGTCTATGGTGCGGGCAAAGGACATTAGCGCCGATAAATTTCTGCCCATGATCCCCGCCGATAAGATCGTGAATGCCCTGAAGTATCAATTTGTACCGATACGGGGTTTGCAGGAAACTTACCTGCAACTGGAGCATGTGTACGTGGCCAGGCAAAACCGTTACGAGTTGGGCAGCGATTTTGCCCCGCCTCCGGATGCTTATCAGTTGCTTAACCTGAATGCAGGCACGCAATTACATTGGAAGAAGCATAACCTGGGTATTAATTTTTCGGTAGATAACCTTACCAATACTTTGTATAAAGATTACATGAACCGTTTCCGGTACTATGCTCACGACATAGGCCGCAACTTTATCCTGAGGCTCACTTACAGGATCTAAAAACATTAATAACAACAAAAAGCAAAAAACAACATACACTTATGAAAAAAGTAATTTATAGTATCGGATTGATGGCCATCGCGGCAGGTATCATTACCCTCAGCTCCTGCAGCAAGGACCCGAAACCTGATCCGGTAGTAGAACAGGAAGAATTTGACCATGCAAGGATACAATTCATCCAACTGAATGCAGACGGCAGTCAGACCGTGGATACCACCACCGTGAATTTTGACAAAACAGGAACGCCTACGCCACAGCAAACCATCCTGAACAACGGGAAGAGCTACCGCATGCTGATCACGCTCTCACTCAAGGGCGAATCGATCAATCAGGAAATTATTGACGAAGGTGTGGAACACCGCTTTTTCTTCAATCCTTCACAGGCAGGCTTACTGAATTATGTGTATAACGATGCCGATGCGAATGGCAGGGGCATAGGGCTGGATGGCAAGCTTACCGTAACCGGTACCGGCACATTCGATCTTAAAGTGATCCTGCGCCATGCCCTGGATAAGAGTAATGCTGCTGCACAGGACTGGAACAGCACCGGCTACCAGGCTGCCGGAGGAGAAGACGACCTCAACATTACTTTCGGTTTAAAAACACAATAGGAGCTTATCCTGTATCGGTACACAAGCAGCCGGGCCTCGTGGTCCGGCTGTGTTGTTTGTGGCCTTTTAGAAAAGCTTTGGGAAACATATATTGTTTTGCTGGTATAGAATACTATATTTGTATTACCCAAACCAACACAAATAATGGCGCTGAATAACTGCCCCAAGGCGTTGACCCAAACTAAAGACAGGGGCGGATTATCTAATAAACTAGTATTACATGAAAAAGAAAAGTCTCCAACTGAGCAAACTGTCCCTGAACAAAGAAATGATCGCCAGCCTGAACAATGAGGCGCAAAACAACATCAAAGGCGGTATTACTGGTAAAGTATGTCCTCCCGTATCCGGAACCGGCTGCGGCTGTGATATGAACACCTGCGGCATTATCGTCTGTACCGCGGCAGGCTGTATCAGCGGTCCTAACGATTGCGCCGATGCATAAACGACCTTTTTAAGTAAAACAAAGCCGGGAAAGAGCATTCTTTCCCGGCTTTTATATGTTACTGCTTTCTTCAAATGGAAGAAAGCAGTCGATCTAAAACTTCGATAAGGACTGGTTCATGTGCTCCGCCGTGCGGTGGATAAAATCCTCGATCATTTTACTGACCGCGATGGCGGCCGTTTCCTTTGGAAATTGTACCTGTACTATTTCGTCGCTTTGCAGCCATTGGTGTACCGCCCTGAAGGACTTGGCCGAAAGGGAGTGGATCACCGGTACGCCCAGGCGATGTATTGCTTCGGCATTGCATTGTTGCTCATACTGGCGTTTCATGGGTACCACCATTAGCTTCTTGTGCAGGTACAAGGCCTCTGCAGGCCCTTCGAAACCGGCACCCAGCAAGGCTCCGGTACAGGTAGCCAGGCTTTGCAGAAAAGCTTCGTTCTCTATAGGGCTGATCATGATATTTTCAAAACGGAAAGCTTCCTTATTATGCTTGGAAAATACCTGCCAGTTGACGCCTTTAAACCGGTGCAGAAACCTTACCAGGGCTGCATCGTCATAAGCAGGAAGGTAAATGGTATAATGAGGTTGTATTTCCGGCACCAGTGCCTGTACTTCTTTCCGGATAACCGGGGTAAAGATGCGATCATTGTATTTCTCGAAATGAAAACCGTAATACTCGCTGAATGGGGCATAGTATTTCAGGATGAACCTGCCTGCCCAACCTTTGGCATGAGGTTTGGGAGACGACGGATGTACCACGGCCGACTGGTGGCTTAAAGCAATGCAGGGTACTTTACGCAGCTTGCAGGCCCAGGCCGAAACCGGTTCGAAATCGTTCACCACGAGATCATAGTCTTCTACAGGCAAATGATACACATCCCTGAAGAAACGGAAAGGGTTCAGCTTGCGCAGCGTGTGCCAGAGCGATACGCCGCCATGCTTCCCGAAGATAAAGCTTAAGCCCTTGAGCCGGTATTTTACCGGGTAAGGTAATGTAAGGTCGGCCTGGTAGCCGCTGACGAGGATATCGACCTCCCCGTATTTTTTTAACTCGGGATAAATGTCTCTTGCCCGGCTTAAATGTCCGTTACCTGTACCTTGTACCGCAAAAAGAATTTTCATCTATAGCTTGGTGTAATAATAGTATTGCGGGAATGTTATTTCTGAACGAGCTTCATTTCTGCAAGCAGGTTGTCGAACAGCTCTTTGGTAGATTCTTTCCTGATCTGGCTGCTCTTAAGCTGTATCCCCTGGGCAACGGGGTCTTCCATATAACGGTATAGCTTCCAGTCATTGTTGGTGTATTCCAGGGCCGAAAGATTCTCGATCCAGTCGCCGGAATTGAGGTAGCGTATAGGGCCGTTCTCTGTAACCATGGTTTTCATGGTAGGCTCGTGGATATGGCCGCAGATCACATATTTGTAATCGTTGGAAGCCGCGATCTCGCAAACGGTGGATTCGAATTTATTGATAAAGGCCACAGCGCTTTTAACGCCGTTCTTTATTTTTTTGGAAAAAGAAATTTTGCCCCTGCCTAGTTTCTGGGATATGAAATTGACCAAACGGTTGATGAGAATAAGGGTATCGTAGCCGATGGCGCCCAGCTTGGCCAGCCATTTGGAATGCTGCATGACTACATCAAATACGTCGCCATGAAAAATCCATACTTTCTCTCCACCCAGCTTTATCGATAGCTTATTGCATATCTTCAGGGAACCCAACTGGAAGCCTTTGAACTTACGCAGCATTTCATCATGATTGCCGGGGATATAATACAGCGGTACCCCTTTGGCAATAAGCCCTATGAAATGCTTTACCACCATCATGTGCGCAGGAGGCCAATACCGCTTGCTGAACTGCCATACGTCGATAATGTCGCCATTGAGGATAATGGCCTTTGGTTTGATCGTCTTCAGGTATTGCAGCAATTCCTTTGCATGACAACCATAAGTACCTAAATGGATATCGGAAAGCACAAGCAAGTCTATTTCTCTTTTTGCCATAGCGGAGGGTGTAAATAATACGGGGTCTGGTATGATCCTACTCTTCCTGCAAAATGAATAAATATATATTGCTTAATTATTAATTAGAAGTAAACTAATTATTATGGCTGGTACAAAAGAGGCCGTCTTAAAAAGCCTCAAGCCTGTTCCATGGACCGAAGTCGGCATGTAACAGGCTTGAGGTATAAATTTCTGTTGTGCTTAAGTTGTGCTCAATAAGACATTCCGGCTTTAGAAGTTGAAGACAAGCCCTGCAGTCAATGTGTTGAACGCATCATTCTTTTTGTTGGCGCTCACGACCGGTACATAACCGTCGATCTTATCGCTGAAGCAAAGATTGACTCTGTAATTCAGGTTGACCAGTAATCTTTTGTTGCCTGCCAGTTTGGCTACAGGTATATCGATACCTGCTTCGATGGGCAGCATGGCCGAAGCGCCGCTATAGTCGCCTAATGCGCCATAGTCGGACGAAATAATATTGTTGGACTTCACACTGTTGGTGATGAATCCGAAGCCTACGCCGGCATACAGGCCGGAGAAAATATTCAGGGCTTCGTTATGGTCTTTGTTGTCGATAAGACCCAGGGGCAGGAATCGGGCGGTGAGGGTAGCTGTAAAAAAGCTATTGTCGGAACCCATCAGCTTGGACAAGTCGGCAACCTTTTCGCCTCCTTTAAGCCAGCCTTTCTGCAGGTCGAGGTTAAGGTGCAGGTAAGGCGTGGCAAAGTAAGCCGCCCCGATACCAAAGATGGGCGCCGATTTGGAAGGCTTCACGTCGGTATAAGAAAAAGTAAGACCGGCATTTACAGAGAGCGCCCATTGAGGCAGCTTAGGCTTTTCTTGTTTTTCTTCCCCGGTGCTGGCAGCCGGGTTACTGGCAGGTTGTTGGGCAAAAGCAGGTAATGCAGTTCCTGCGAGCAGGAGCAGCGATGCCAGGGCATAGCGGGTACGGCGATTCATTTGTACGTTTTTTTGGTTTATTAAGGTTTGGCTGTAAAGGTATTAAGAACTTTTTGAAAAAGGAACCTTACAATTGTTTTAGCCGTGCTGCTGCAGCAAGCAAGGTTTCTTCTTTTTTGGCAAAACAAAAGCGGACCAATGTACTATGCGGCGGCTGGCCATAAAAGGAACTGAGCGGGATCGTAGCGACGCCATGTTCCCTGGTCAGCCATACGGCAAATTCCTTATCCGGCAGGTCGGAGATCTGTCCATAGTCCATCACCTGGAAATAGCTGCCCTCTGCGGGCCGTATGCAACGGAACTTTGTTTCTTTCATTTGCTCCAGGAAAAAATCGCGCTTTTGTTGCAGCATCTTTGTCGTATCGGTGAGCAGGTCGAGATTGCCGAGGTAAGTGGCGATAGCCTGCTGCATGGGCGTGTTCACGCTAAAGGCAAGATACTGGTGCAATTGCCGGAAAGCAGTGGTCAGCTCTGGCGCTGCAATGCAGTAGCCCATCTTCCAGCCCGTGCTGTGAAAGGCTTTGCCAAAAGAATAGATCACGAAGCTCCGTGCTCTCAACTCGGGGAAACGCAATACCGAAATGTGTTCGCGTCCGTCAAATACAAGATGCTCATACACCTCGTCGGAGAGCACATACAAATTGTATTGTTGTACCAGCCGGATCAATTGTTCAAAGTCTTCCTGCTGCCAGGTGCTGCCGCAGGGATTATGCGGGTTGTTGATGATGATCGCTTTTGTTTTATTATTGGCCGCCGCAAATACCTTTTCCCACTCCACACTAAAGTCTGTGCTGTTTAAAGGCACCCTTACCGGCAGGGCGCCGTTGGTATAGATATTGGGTACATAGCTGTCGTAAGCGGGTTCCAGCACGATCACCTCGTCGCCGGGTTGCAGTATCGTGGTAAAGGCGGTATAGATAGCATAAGTAGCGCCGGGCGTGATCGTGATCTCGGTATCAGGGTCAACACTGATTTTTTGAAAATGGGCGATCTTATGCGCAATGGCTTGCCGCAATGCGGACAAACCCGTCATAGGGGCATATTGGTTATGGCCTAGCTGTATCGCTTCTGAGACAAGCTTTCCCAGGTATTCGTCGATCGGGAAATCGGGGAAGCCCTGCGAGAGGTTGATAGCCTTGTGCTCAAGGGCAAGCGTACTCATTACGGTAAAGATAGTAGTGCCTGTAGGTGGAAATTTGGGAGCGATCATGTGCCTAAATTACTAAGGAAAACCTGATTACAAGCAAAGAAAAAGCCGGTGCTCCTTATCGGGAACACCGGCCTTTACAATAGTGGTTGTTTTAATCGATCCCGAAATAATCCAGGATGTATTCTTTAAGCAGTATATCCTGTGCGGCAAGCGTGTTCTGGTCGGTTTCCACCTTCTTTACTTCGCGGTAATGCGGCCAGCCTTCCTCATCATAGCCTTCCAGCATATAATAGCCGCCGCGGCTTAGCAAGCAGCAAACAGCCACATGCATCAGGTCCTGCTTCTGCTCTTTCGAAAATTTGATCTTGGGGATCCTGCCCTGGTATTCGTTCATGCCGATCAGGAAAAGGATCGCTTCCATATTCGGCTTTTTGCCAAAGCGCTCTACCAGGTCGGCTTCCAGTATGATCCAACGTTCAAACAACGATTTCTTTTCTTCCATTACCATATGTCTCTTTCTTGTTCCAATCCGCAAAGGTAATGAGTTGGAAGGATTATAGCATTTTTTCGATCACTTCGCTAATGGCCATACCCTCGGCTTCGGCTTTATAGCTGCCTACCACACGATGCAGCAGCACCGGCAAGGCCATGGCCTTTACATCTTCGATATCGGGCGAGAATTTACCATGCAGCAGGGCATAGCATTTGGCCGCCAGTATCAGGTTCTGCGAGGCGCGGGGTCCTGCGCCCCAGGCCAAGTATTGTGTGGCCAGACTGTCCTTCACCTTCTTGTCGGGACGGGTGCGCTGTACCAGCTTTACTGCGTATTCCAGCACATTGTCCGGTACCGGTACCTTGCGTACCAGTTGTTGGAAGTAAAGGATCTCTTCGGCATGCAATACCTTTGGCAGGTTAATATTTTGCGGGCTGGTGGTCTGTCTTACGATCTGCACCTCTTCGGCAAAGGCTGGATAGCTTACGATGATCTGGAACATAAAACGGTCCAACTGCGCTTCCGGCAGGGGGTAAGTACCTTCCTGTTCAATGGGGTTTTGCGTAGCCAGCACAAAGAAAGGCGCCGGCAATTTATACTCTTCGCCCGCAGCCGTTACATTACGCTCCTGCATGGCCTCCAGCAAGGCGGCCTGGGTTTTGGGCGGTGTACGGTTGATCTCATCGGCCAGTACGATATTGGCAAACACAGGCCCTTTCAGGAATTTGAACTTACGGTTCTCGTCCAGTATCTCTGCGCCCGTAATATCGCTGGGCATCAGGTCGGGTGTAAATTGTATGCGTTTAAAAGATAAGTCCAGCGCGTCCGCTACTGTTTTTACCAGCAATGTTTTAGCCAGTCCCGGTACACCTACCAGTAAGCTATGGCCATTGCAGAGGATAGAGATCACCAGTTTCTCCACTACATCCATCTGCCCTACGATCACCTGCCCTACTGCTTGCCGCAATTCTTCGTATTTCTGTTGTAAAGCCTTTACCGCTTCTACATCCGATGCGTAATTTACCATAATTCAAAGTAAGGAGATAATTATCACATCTGCAAATGATTTCAAGGTACTTCCCCTTGTCTTAGCCGTTGCTTCATTGCTTTCTTCCTGAAATAACATACATTTGTAAAACGATTATTTGTTTTGTGGCAACGGAACGGTTAAAAACAATACAAGCTGTATTCACCTTTTGCGAAGCGGGTACAATACAAATAATGGTTATCCCTAAACCCTAAAAGAAATCTCATGAACACCAAAGACGCCCTTGCCTGGTTCAGGCAAAACTTCAGCGTGCAGCTTAACCAGGCCGTACAAGGCACTCCCTACAGCGTAGAGTTGTTGTGTGCCATCGCTTACCAGGAAACAGGTCATATCTGGAGCCGCATGGTGGGCAAGCTCCCCCTTAACGACATCGTCAGGCTATGTGTAGGCGATATCATCGATGCCCCTAAGCGCAGCGCTTTCCCGGCTAATAAAACAGCGCTCGTGAATGCGCCGGACGGCCAGCAGATGTTTGCCATCGCCCGGGCCTGCTTCGAGGAGATGGCGCAGTACATTACGGAATACAAACCCTATGTAAGCAACAAGAACAAGTTCTGTCATGGCTTTGGTATCTTCCAGTACGATCTGCAGCATTATAAAACGGACCCGCAGTACTTCCTGCAGCAAGGCTGGGCCGATACCGGCCGTTGCTTCGCAAAATGTATCGGGGAGCTCAAGGAGGCACAGGCAAGGCAAGGCTGGAGCAGCAAAACGACATTGAGCAACGAGGAGAAGGTATATGTTGCCATTGCCTACAACAAAGGCAAGGCCGACCTGAAGAAAGGCTTTAAGCAAGGCTTTTTTGATGGGAAAAAATACTATGGGGAATGCGTATTCGAATACCTGATGCTGGCCCAATCTGTGGCAGCTAACCCGGCAAGCAACGGCGCACCTATACCCGATCCTACCCCTGCCGGCAATGGTAAAAAAATATACAAGGTTACCGTTAGAGATAATGCTTTAAACCTGCGCAAAGAACCTAAGATACCTACAAGTGGCCCTTCTAATGTGCTGACCCGCCTGCCCGCCGGGCAATTGGTCAACTGGCTTTCGGGTAAAAAATCGGATGGCTGGTACCTGGTCGAAACCAATCTTAACGGTGCTTATTTCAAAGGCTATGCTTCCAGCGATTACCTGGCGCCGGTAAAAGAGGAGATGCCCGAAGTATTGACCCCATCGGCCGATGACCCGGTTACTGGTATTGTGGCGGCTCACCTGCCTGTAAAGGCCGGTGTAATAACCAAGAGAACAGAGTCGGCCAATGCCCGGTCGCTGAATGAACCCGGTCAGCCTTCACGAAATAAGAACGACATGCCAGCCGGATTGGTGCAATCACTGTTGCAGATCATCAATTGGCTGGATGTAACCAACCCTAAACACAAAAGATACCAGCCTGTCGATGGCAAAACCTTTTGCAATATCTACGTGCATGATTATTGCCGCATGGCCGGTGTGTACTTTCCCAGGGTATGGTGGACACAAGGCGCACTGGTAAAGCTGGCTGCCGGCCAACAGGTTGCCCCAGCTTACGACGATACCGTTGTGGAAATACAGGCCAATAACCTGTTCCGCTGGATGCGGGATTTCGGCGCCCTGTTTGGCTGGCGGCAGACCGGCGATCTCAATAAATTACAGCAGGCTGCCAACCTGGGTGGAGTAGCCATCATTATAGGCCGCAGGGTAGCCGATAAAGGTTCGGGCCATGTTGTGGCTATTGCCCCGGAGACGGATATCAAAGCCAAAAGAGATGCAGCAGGCAATGTAGTGTTGCCGGTAATCAGCCAGGCAGGAGCCAGCAATATCAAGCTGGGTACCTCTTCGGCCTGGTGGCTTAATCCCGATAAATTTGCGGAGTATGCTTTCTGGATCCATTCCTAAAGCTTTTGGTTTGTAGAGACGTAGCACGCTACGTCTCTACAGGTAGTCGAAGCACGACATCGTACCCGGCTTAACAAGCAGAAGCGTGTCACTTTGGTGACACGCTTCTGCTTTTATGGTAATATCCTCTTAGTAATTGATCACCTGTTGCTCAAGTACCGGCATTTCGCGGAACTCGTACTGCTGGTTACGCAGCTGAGGCTCAAAGCCCGCTTCCCGTATAGCTTGCTGTATGCCTTCGGCTGTAAAGCGGTGTGGCGCACCTGCTGCACTTACTACATTTTCTTCGATCATGATCGAACCGAAATCGTTGGCGCCGGCATGAAGGCAAAGTTGTGCCGTTTGCTTGCCTACGGTAAGCCAACTGGCTTGTATATTTTTGACATTGGGCAACATGATGCGGCTCATCGCGATCATGCGGATATATTCCTCCGGCGTGGTGTCGTTCTTGGCCCTGCGGATCCGTTTCAGCAAGGTATCCACATCCTGGAAGGTCCAGGGAATAAAGGCCACAAAGCCTTTGGCGTCTTCCGGCTTCTTGGCCTGCACTGTACGCAACTTTACCAGGTGTTCAAAACGTTCCTGGATCGTTTCCACGTGGCCGAACATCATCGTAGCGCTGGTGGTCAATCCTATCTGGTGGGCTACTTCCATAATGTCGAGCCATTCCTGGGCGCCGCATTTGCCTTTGGAAATAAGGCGGCGTACACGGTCGTCCAATATCTCGGCGCCGGGGCCGGGCATGCTGGACATACCCGCTTCTTTCAACGCCAATAAGGCTTCGCGGTGGCTTACATTGCTTACCTTACAAATATGAGCAACCTCTGGTGGTCCGAGCGCATGCAGCTTGAGGTTGGGATAAAGCTGCTTTAATTCCCGGAACAAGCCGGTATAATAATCCAGTCCCAGGTCCGGATGGTGGCCACCCTGCAGCAACAGTTGTTCGCCGCCATAGCGGAAGGTCTCTTCGATCTTGCGTTTATAGGTCTCGATGTCGGTCACATAGCCTTCGGCATGGCCCGGGATGCGGTAAAAATTACAAAACTTGCAATTGGCCGTACATACATTGGTCGTATTCATGTTACGGTCAATGATCCAGGTTACCTTGTTGTAAGGTACCTGTATCTTGCGCAGTTCATTCGCTACATAAGAAAGTTCCGAAAGCGGAGCATTTTCAAAAAGAAACACACCTTCTTCTGCAGACAGGAACTCAAACTTCAATGCGCGTTCGTATAATCGGGAAAGATCCATTGTTTTGATCGAATCAGTTACGGTAATCAAGCAGCCGGGAGTCATTTGCCCCCGGTTGCTTATGACCAGGCAAAGTTAGGATAAAATGATGGGTAAAAATGCCATTAACAAGCTCCTGCCCAAGCGCTCGTCCGGGAAGAAGTGCCTCGTTTAAGCAAGTACCAAGTGTTGTGTTCCGATTTCTTATCATTAATCATAGGCGATCACAGGATTTCCCTATAGAAGGGGGAATGGTTAAAAAGCCGCAAGCCTGTCACATAGAACGAAGCCGCATAATGCGAAATCGAAATGTAACAGGCCTGGGCTGCCGTTTTTATCTTGCTGAGATCTACGCATTTCATGCAATCATGCTGGAATGACAGGTCGTCGTCACAACACCAAGTATCATTCGCTATAGTGGCCCTTAGAAAAATGGCGCTAAGAAAATGGCTTGATGGGCGGTTGAAAAATTTTTACTGTTTGAGTCTTTAAGACGAGTTTAAAAATTTTCAGCCTGTCAAGCCATTTTTAGCCTATTTTTCTACAGGCCTTGATCTTTTGGTTCTTTTCCATCAAGGGAAAAGAACATAGAAAATAATGCGCTATTAGCAGTGAAGTCGAAGCCAGGCAAGAACAGTCACTTTTAAATACGTAATTATACTTTTACTTTCTTCCACCGGCCTTTCTTGAACAGGAGGAATGCAGTGATCGTGATGGCTGTTTCAGAAACCGGGATCGCCACAAACACGCCTTGGGGGCCTAAGTCGAAATGCTTTGCCAGTAAATAAGCCAGGGGTATCTGGAACAGCCAGAAGCCAAACAGATTGACCCAGGTAGGTGTCCAGGTATCGCCCGAACCATTAAAAGCATTGATCATTACCATACCGATGCCATAGAAGATAAAACCGGTACTCATGATCATTAAAGCAGTACGGGCTACGGTCCTGATAGCGGCATCATTGGTAAAGAAAGAAACCAGCCAGCCGCCCATAAGGAAGAAAATGATACTAACTACCAGCATGAAGAGCACATTGTATTTGACGGTTTTCATTACCGAATCTTCGGCCCGCTGAATGTCCTGTGCACCCAGATTTTGGCCGACCAGGGTGGCCGCCGCATTACTTAAACCCCAGGCAGGAAGCATGAAGAACATCATTAACCTCAATGCCGTCTGGTAACCGGCAGAACCAGTGTCGCCACCTGTTGTGGCTACCAGTTCGGCCAGGAAGATCCAACTACAGGAGGCAATCACAAACTGGAAAATACCAGGTGTGGCAATGCCTATCAGGGACTTGATCAGCTTAAAGTCCGGGAGGAAATGCGAGAGCTTGATCTTCATCTGGTGTTTGCCATAAAACAGGTGATAAGCCTGGTACAACACACCAATGCTCCTGCCTGTAGCGGTAGCTATGGCCGCTCCGGTAAGTCCGAATGCCGGCACGAAAGCAAAGCCATTGATGAAAACAGGGCACAGGATAATGTTGCAGATATTGGCGATCCACAGGCTCTTCATCGCAATAGCCGCATTGCCCGCGCCACGGAAGATACCATTGATGAGGAACAACAGCATAATGACCATGCTGCTGCCCATCATGATCCGGGTAAAAGTGCTGCCCTGTGCCGTAGTAGCAGCGGAGGCGCCCATTAGGCGCAAAATATCCGGTGCAAAATAAATGCCGGTAAGGCTCAGTACCAGGGTAACAGCGCCGGCTATAATAATGGCCTGTACGCCGCTGCGGCCCGCTTCTTCGGGGTTCTTTTCGCCTATACGGCGGGCAACCACGGCTGTTGCCGCCATGCTCATGCCAATGGCGATAGAGTACATAATGGTAAGCACCGATTCGGTAAGACCAACGGTTTGGATAGCTTCACGGCTATTTTCCAAATGGCCGACGAAATAAAGGTCCACAAGGGCAAAAACCGACTCCATGGCCATTTCCAGCATCATGGGTATTGCCAGCATCACGACCGCTTTACGGATGCTGCCCTTGGTATAGTCCATTTCTTCGCCGCGCAGGGCTTGCTTCAATAACGAAAAGTAATTGGACGCTTTAGAAGCGCCATTTATAGTTGGAGGCATAAAATTGTTTGAAAAAGATGAAATACGGCAACACGATCGGAAATGTCCGGTAGTTGTGCGCGTTTAAGTATTTGTAATGGCCGGATTCGTTAGCGTACGAGGATCTCGGCCCCAAAGATTTTCATCGTTCGAAGAGTTGAGGACGCAAAGGTAGAAATTTTTATTTAATGAAAAGTTAGAATTTCTGGTAAGCCTAGTGCTGGTATATTTTTTCGGCGCGATTGTAGATATCGTTCAGTGTTTTCCTTAATGAAGCCGGTTGCAGTACAGTTACGTCGTCGCCGTGAGAGAGCAATTCCATGATCAGGTCGTGGGTAATATACAGTTCCAGTTCTACTTGTAAGGTGTGTTCGTCATCTTTGATGATGCGCTGCGATTCGTGCAGGGGAAGGCTTTTGATGTACTTACCTTTTCCCGGTCCGAATTGTAATACGATGATTTGCGGTTTGCTTTCCGGCGCCGATGGCCTGATGATGCCAAAGCAATGCCGGAAATAATCGTTGACATTAAAGCCTTTGTCGGCCTTATATTTTTGCCGCCCGATCTCCAGTGACGTAATGCGGTCGAGTGCAAAAGTCTTGAGTGAATGATCCTTTAGGTCCTTGGCCAGTAAGTACCAGCGGCTTTGAAACTCTTTCAGGGCAAGGGGTTCGGCCCTGCGGTCGCTTATATTTTCATGAAGGTATTTCTCGTACTGGAAGGCCACCACCAATCTGGAACGCAAGGCATGCAGCAGGGGATGGAAGTTCTCCATACCCTGGGGCCTTCTCTTTTCCAGGTGTATAAAGTCGGCGAGGCCGTCGGCCAGGTTGAGGGCCTGGTAAGTGTTGTAGGCATCGGCGATCCTTTCGCCGAAATCGTCGGGTATATGATCGTCTTCCAGGTAATATTTACGGGTGGAAGTATTGTATTGTATGTCTTTTTTGTGAAGAGAAAGAATTTCTTCCTTATCCCTCAGGAATGTCCGTTGTGAAAAAATAAAGCTGTAATCATGCGTTTCACATTCCAGTTCATAGTAATCCTTCAGTTCCTGGAGGCTTGCCGGGGCTTTCATCAGCTTCCGGATAATACATTGGTGACGGAAATAGGTATCTGAGAGTGCCATAAAGGTAGTAAGGTTTCTAAGGCAAATATAAAAAATTATATCGGCCAAAGTGTGGCGTAGTGTTTGGATTTCTTGCTTTTTTCTGCCGTATAGCTTAGCGATCGGGGATAGAAGTTTAAAGCCGGCGCCCCCTCCTTAGGCACCGGCTTAATGGTGATAGGTGATATTTATAGAGGCTTTTACGGGGTTGACGGTGACGGGTCAGGGCTAAGAGCTGACTCGTTTTCCAGTCCACCCAGTTCTTTATAGCGGGTAGCGAAATAATTGCTGTTCCAATACACCCGCACCCAGTTCATGAACCGATCGGCCTTTTCGGTATCCAGGTGCGCCGGGGGATTGAATTTGTTTTCTTGTTCGAACAATTCGCCCATGCGTTCATCAAAAAAAAGCGCATGCAGGCAATATTTATGAAAGGCTTCATGATCGCCGTCGGCATTAAACCGGAAAAACGATTTATGTCTTAATTTGCCTGTAGGTATGTACACTGCTTCCGTATAATACAACACCGTTGCAGTAGCGTTGTGCTGGTACAGATGCACCGTAAGTTCCAGCGGTTCCCCGTTCCTGATACATTTGTACTGCTTGGCCGTGCTCAGTTCCCTGTAGCCCAGGCCGGCAAGATGGGAAGCTGCGGCATGATTGGCATCGGTATGATGTTTGGTTTCCATAATCAGGTGTTTAAGGTTATTGACTTGATTCCATGACCGGGATATCGATCTGTTTGTTAAAACAAAGGTAGTCGCGCACTACGCCAGTACACGGCGCAGAAACGGTGGCGGAGAAAATAAATTATCTGTAAACATGGATTGCCGGCAACAACTATTTCCGGATTCTTTTGTCTTGTGTGCTGTACACAACTGCTTTACGGATACCTCTATCCGGAATGCGTTATATTTGGACTGTTTTAGCAATACTTATGGGATTATTTTTTAACTGGAGAAGAAACAAAGGTTCCGATGCAGCATCGGAATCTGAAATGGTACATGCCCGTCAGACCTACCCTTTTTATATCAAAGCGCCGCTGGTTCTTATCGGGATCTACCTCTTATTTTATATTATGTTTCTGTTGCAGGACATTCTTGTTCCTTTTGCATTTGCAGGCCTTATTGCTATCCTGCTTAATCCCATTTATAACCGTTTTCAGAAATGGAAATTCAATAAGATACTGGCAATTCTCCTGACCATTCTTATTGCCGTGGTGGTATTGCTGGCCGTATTGCTTTTCCTCTCCTCCCAGATCGTACAATTTGGTGACATGATCCCTCAGTTGAAGGAAAAGACCTTATCCCTGTTGCACGAACTACAAGCCTGGTTGTCGGCCCGCTTTGGCATCTCGGCAGAGAAGCAGGTCAATATGTTGAACGAAGCGATGAACAGTAGCAAGGCCTATATCGGCAGCACTTTGAATACCGTATTCGGTATGCTTAGCTTTTTTGTGCTGATCCCGTTGTATGTGTTTCTCTTGCTGTTTTATAAGCCACTTATCCTGAATTTTATTTTTGAAGTGTTCCAGGAAGACAATAAAGAACAAGTGGCCGAAATATTGCAGGAAACCAAGAACGCGGTGCAAAGCTATGTGGTGGGTCTGATGATAGAAATGGTGATTATCGCAGTCCTGAATTCGGTGGCTTTATTGCTGCTGGGTGTCAAGTATGCTATCCTGCTAGGTGTGATTGGTGCGATACTTAACGTGGTGCCTTATATCGGCGGGGTGATCGCTATCCTGCTGCCGGTTTTAATATCTTTCGTTACCAAGGAAGGTTTTACCACACCTATATTGATCGTAGTGGCTTATAGCGTTATCCAGTTCATCGATAACAACGTAGTTGTACCGAGAGTGGTATCGTCCAAGGTGTCGGTCAATGCGCTGATCTCGATCATTGTTGTGCTGATGGGAGGCACCTTATGGGGCTTTAGCGGTATGTTCCTCTCCATTCCTTTTGTGGCGGTGTTTAAGATCATCTGCGACCGAATCGAGGAGTTGAAGCCCTGGGGCAAGCTCCTGGGCGATAAGATGCCGGTGCATGTACCCATACAAGTGGTGAATCGCGAAGAGACCGATGATACGGCCGAAGGCAGGGCTGCCCTGCAACAAGACCCGGAAAGCGAGGCCTGATGTGCCGATAGAAAAAAATAATTTGCTGCTATCATCCGGCTCAATACATTTGCACCGCAATCCGAAAATATTTAAAACCCAAGTAACAATGCAACGCCAGTTTCAACATATCGCTAAGAAAGGTTTTAGTCCACTGGGCTATTTCCTGTGCGGGGCATTAACTGCTGTAGGGTAAATTCCATATCCTAAGCTTATTGACCCCGCTTTCCGAAGCGGGGTTTTTTTATGGATAAAAATCCCTGACCCCTTGTTTGCCGTCTCTTTGCGGCTACCCTTTACTGATAAAAAATAAATGATGAACAATCTTTTCTTAAATAAAAATTTTGACGGCGCGAATATATTCGACAACCGTTTTATAGAAGTGAAGTCCCTTTACCTGTCTTTGTTCGGTACATTGCCTAACGTAAACTACATAGGGCAGATCGATGGTGAAAAAGCATACAAGATCGTTGCGGAAAAATACGCGGCACTGATCCTGAATACAAATACCTACCGCTGGTACGAGCAAAAGAAAAAGAAATACCGCTTTGATCGCACGGTACTTGTGTTGAACAATAAGGTAGTGCTGGAATTCAACGAAAGCTATGTGGATATATTGCACGATGGTACACAAGCCGGCTTCCTTGGGGAGCTGACAGCGATCACCTATCGCTGTCGTGAAGGATTGCGTAAGCCCAAAGCGGAAGTAAACCTCATCATAAAAGAGTATGACAGCCTGGCTTTAAAACCGATGGAGATCAAGAAGACCAGGCTCGACATCGACCTTTATTATGATGATGATTTTAAAGAGGTAGATGAACTTATCCGCAAAAGGCTGAACACAAAAGAAGATAAAGGTATCGTACTCTTGCATGGTTTGCCTGGGACAGGTAAGACCACTTATCTCCGATACCTTATCGGTACGGTAAAAAAGAAAGTATTGTTCCTGTCGCCCGATGTAGCAGGCAACCTTATGGATCCTTCTTTTATAGAATTGCTTATCGACAACCCGGATTCGATCATCATTATTGAAGATGCAGAAAATATTATCATGGACCGCAGAAACAACAACAGCTCTTCAGTGTCCAACCTGCTGAACATCTCAGATGGCCTGCTGGCCGATTTCCTGAATGTACAACTGATCTGCACTTTCAATAATGCGCTTACCCTTATCGACAGCGCGCTGATGCGTAAGGGAAGGCTTATCGCCAAATATGAATTCGGGAAGCTCCCGGTGGCTAAGGCACAACGCCTGAGCGATAAGCTGGGCATCGACCGGGTTATCGATCAGCCCATGACGGTAGCGGAGATCGCGCATCCCAGGAAGCTGCAGGAACCCAAGCCGCAGGTACAGGTTATCGGTTTCAGGAGAGCTATGGAGGAGATCGTAAATTAAGCTTGCGCCAGGCCATCTGTGAGTGTCGCCGGTATAATCTATTGTCTCCGCCTGCATGAATCATCGAGGGTGTATTTAATTATAAACGGGTAGTGCATACTTGCAATACCCGTTTATTTTTATCTGACTATCCCGATAAAGGAAACCTTAGCACTATTTACCTCTTCCACAGTTGCTGAGCTTGTCGAAGCACCATTTTAACGACGTCCTTTCGACAGGCTCAAGGACCGAAAGGGGTTTGTTTCCTATATCGGGATAGTCAGTTATTTTTATTTAAAGAATGGTTCAGTAAAGTTTGGCATTATCCTTGATATACTATTCTAGTTTTCATAAAAATTAAACCCCTTAACGCAAAAAAACTTTACCTATGCTCTTTTTACAAGTTGATGAAACGATCAAAGCCGGCGCCCAGGCCCTTAATTCGGGTGAAGTATGGCTGCTGAAGATCAAGTCTATGGCAATGGACTATGCGCCCAAGCTGATCGGTGCTATCCTGGTGTACATTATCGGTCAATGGATCATAGGCCGTATCGGGAATCTATCCAGGAAAGTGCTGGCCGGCCGTAATTTCGACGTATCGCTTCAGAAATTCCTGCTGTCGCTCATCAAAGTAACCCTGAGTATCCTTTTATTCCTGGCTATCGCCGGTATGATCGGTGTGGACATTACCGGTTTCGCGGCTATACTTGCGGGTGCTGGTATCGCTATTGGCGCGGCATTGAATGGCTCGCTGGGCAACCTTGCAGGCGGTGTTATGATGATGATCTTTAAACCCTTCAAAGTACACGATATGATCGAAGCGCAAGGCTCCATAGGCATCGTGCAGGAGATCGGGATCTTCAACACCACTATACTTTCTCCCGAAAACAAAACCGTTATCCTGCCTAACGGCGCTTTATCTACAGGCGTTATTACCAACTATACTACGCATGGCAACCTGAGGGTGGACCTTGTAATGGCTATAGCCCTGGATATGGATGTAGACAAGGCCCGTAGCATCGCTACGGCTGCAATGCTCAGCCATCCTAAGGTATTGCAGACACCGGCTCCCGAAGTGAGCGTATTGAAAGTAGGCGACGGTATGACCTCGCTGGCGATCCGTCCCTATACCACGCAGGCCGATTACTGGGATGTTTATTTTGGGGTGCAGGAACTGGTGAAGAAAGCTTTTGATGCCAATGGCATTGCCGGCCCTATACCGACAAGGGTACTCATCAACAAGTAATGTTTAGTACAATCATAACAAAAGAAGGCCTTCCATATACGGGAAGGCCTTCTTTTGTTAACCTGGCCTGCTTCCGCAATAATGTAGGACAAGCCGGCGTTTAGGCCCATACATATAACGCGTCGCAACTGCGTTAATAAGTCCTATGCTATGATGCAACGTATCCGATCTTTGCCTTTTTTGTTTTTTAAGTATGCTCTTTTGTTGTCCCTGTCAGGCTGTTTTTTAAGTAGCTATGCCCAGGAGGCTAAAATACATTGGGGGCTTACTGTGGCCCCAGCAGCTAAAATACCCATAGTGGCTGCAGGAAAGGCTTACAGCTTTTGGGGCAATGTTAGTCTTTGCCTCACTACCATTGTTGAAGGCGCGGAAGAAAACGACCTGGCCTTTTCCCTAAAGACAGGTGTTGCCTATGATGTAACCCGGTATAAAGTTCCTATATACGGAGGCTTTCTTATCGACAGGGCCAATTTTTTTCTTAACCCCGAAATCCTCTTTCGCACCGGTTCCCCGAGGGTGAAAATAGCCGGCGGCTTTGGCGTGGAATTTAATGGGTATTACTTGTCGCAACTGGAGCGTAGTGAGGGGAGTGTTGTGGACACAGAGGCAAAACAAAAGATAGATGATGCCAGGCGGAAAGGTCTTGCTTTTCTCACCGCTGGCTTGCAGTATGATCTAAAACACGACATCTTTATACACCTCTTCCTGAAGCAAATGCTGATGGATGCCTATCGTGGAGACGCTACTATTTCCTTTAGTGGAGGCAGCGATCAAACGAAGCTTAAATTGAACCAGATACCTACTTATTTGGGTATTGGCTTTGCGTACTTTTTCTAAGCGCAACGGGCAGATTTACTATATAAGCAACTAGATTTTCATATTAGTTATGGATATTGTAATTGTTAATATTACGTGATTTTACTGATTTTTCAATTGACTTAACTATTTAAAATATTGTTTTTCAATATTTAATAAAATATTTTAATAGTGTTTTGATCTAATTTTCCATTTTATTTTACAAATCTTTCTTTTTTCAATTTTTACTTTCTAATATTGTGCCATCATCAGGATCTAACCCCTCTTGTTGATAAACATCACCCTATAAACAAAACCCAGAGTTTCAGCAATGGAACTTGCAACCCTGCATCGGCACCATGTTATACGAATCACTTCTCTTCCTCGAAGGGCAGTTGAACAAATATTTCGGGAAGCTACATGAGGAAAATGAAAGTATTGGTTCCAGCCCGGTAAAACTGGAAAATATAGCTGCGCTAAAAGATACCGATCTCGAAGGAGCAGACAACATCTTTGTGACGCTGGTGAATATTTCCGAAGAAACCACGCTTAAGAACGTACCTAATTTCAGAAGGGAAAACGATACGACCGTTTACAAAAACCCTCCTGTGTACCTCAACCTGTATATACTGTTCTCTGTTTGCATCCACGGTGCTTACGATAAAGCATTAATGCACCTCTCTTACCTGATTAAATTTTTCCAGGCGAAAAATACATTTACGCATAAGAACAGTGCGACCACTGCTTTTGGCGAAGGCGTTGCTTTTAAGCTGATCATGGATCTGTATTCTCCCACTTTTGAGCAGGCCAATTACCTGTGGAGTACCCTCGGGGGAAAACAATATCCTTTTGCCCTGTACAAAATGCGCCTCCTGGAAATAGAGAAAGATGCCATTACCGAAAAACGTGGACTCATTACCGAAATTTCACTAGCGGACCAACCGACCCTGTAGCAAGACCCCGTAGCACAAGCCCGGAATTTAACCGATATCCAATTTTTAATTGCATTTCAACTACGTTTCCTAACAAACGATTTTTGTCATGGGTTTCGTCATTACCTATAAACCTCTTTTTGAAATCCGGTTGCTGCACCATTATCATCTTGATAAGGGCGGAGCAGGTGGCGACTATCTTCTTTTCGACCTGGCAACAACCGAAGAGCAGGACATCATGTTGCGGCAGTACGATATAGAAACCTTCCTCAGGATCGAGCCTACGCCCGGCTGTGCAGCTTTATTGAAAAAGCATCACTGTATCTTCCGCAGGCAGGGCGACCGGATCATGGTGGCCGTAAAAGTGGTATTGGATACGGTTTTGAACAAGTATAAACCATTCGTGCCCCTGGCCGACGACCTGGCTTTCCGCTTTCGTTACCGCGCCATTGATAAAGATTTCCTGAACTATACCGGCTTGCCGATGCAGCAGGAGAAAAGCTCCATTTTCTTTTTCCAGAATAAAAAAGAAGGCAGTGTCCGGACCTATCCTGCATTGAGCAAAGCAGCGCCGGTAAGGGATAACAGTAAAACATACAGCGCCGGAGAAATATTACTAACAGCCGACCTCGCCAGCGTATTGATCGCCGACAGGATTACCGGCCCGGTAAATACGCCCTCGCAAACCTTTACCACAGATCCCAAAGTAGGTGGTAACGCATTGGCTTATGTAAACAGGAACGATCTTATCCGCACATCGGGTAACCTGCTGTCGGTCGATACCGGCCTGCAGGATAGGAGGGAGGACGTAACGGTAAGCGTAACCAACAATGCCGGTACGGCGATCAGTCCGAAGATCATCATTTTTGAAAAGACGAATACCACGTTACAGGTGGACTTCAGCCCTTTTGAAGAAGGCCTTTACACTGTACACCTAGAAGATGCAGGCAGCGCTTATTCCGAGGACGTACTTTTCTACCTGCAGAAAGAACAGGACGACAGCGACGGGATTATACAGATCAATGTAAAAAGCGACGACGCTTCCTTCAACCTGGTAAATGCAAACGGTACCATCAAGGAAGGGAGCCAGATGAAGAGCTTCCTGTTGCGGTTTAAAAACAGGGCTACCGTATGGCGTTACCTGGGCGCCGACTTTGATAATGAGCCGGAAAGCGGTCCGCATCTGCTCGCCTTGCATGGATTCGTAAGCCTTACGATTAATGATGAAAATGCCGTTCCGGTTACCGATCCGCCCAATGCATCGGTGCATATGATCAAAACGGAAAGGCCGGTAGCTGCTCCCGATCACTATAACCTTATTTCAGAAATATACATTAACTCCTAAACTTTAAACCATTTTTATCATGGCAGCTTCTTATAAAACTCCCGGCGTGTACGTGGAAGAAATTTCCAAACTTCCGCCTTCTGTAGCCCAGGTAGAAACCGCTATCCCGGCCTTTATCGGTTACACAGAAAAAGACACTTACAACGGTTTGCCCCTGGTCAACAAGCCTACACGCATCAAATCGCTGAAGGAGTATGAAGAGATATTCGGTATCGCCAAGCCCGCAGTACTGACCATCAACGTTAATGCAGATAATACCCTGAACGGCGATGTAGTGGTGAGCGCCCTGCAATACAGGATGTACTATGCCCTGCAAATGTATTTTGCCAACGGCGGAGGCCCCTGCTATATCAACTGCCTGAATAAATATGGCACTGCTGGTAACTACGACAATGCTCTGGCAGCCATACGTAAAGAAGATGAACCCACTATACTCGTATTCCCCGATGCGGTTTCGCTGGCCAACGACGGCGCCGCTTACGATGTATTCCAGAAAGCCCTGAAACAAGCGGCAGAGCTGATGGACAGGGTAGTATTGGTGGATGTGTACAGCGCCACCGGTACCGATACCTTTGCTTCGAAAGCGACTATCTTCCGGAACGGTGTAGGCAATAACTTTCTGAGCTATGGCGCAGCTTACTATCCTTACCTGCGTACTTCGCTGGTGCAATATGTGGATGAAGCGTCCCAGGCCGTTTCGGGCGGTACTTTGCCTGCATCTACGGTGATGCGCAAGCCCGATAATGCTGCCGACCTCACTACTTCCTTATACCACAGCAACAGCAAGCTCTATTTTGATATCCGTAAATCGGTTGAAAAGAACAATATCATACTGGCGCCATCTTCAGCTATTGCCGGGGTGTACTGCCAGGTAGATAATAATCGCGGTGTATGGAAAGCACCTGCGAATGTAAGCCTGAGCATGGTGATCGAACCTATGGTGCGTGTCGACGACGAGGATCAGAAGGATATGAACGTAACGGATACCGGAAAGTCGGTAAATGCTATCCGTGCCTTCTCCGGTAAGGGCGTACTGGTATGGGGTGCGCGTACCCTGGCCGGTAACGATAATGAATGGCGCTATATTTCCGTACGCAGGTTCTTCAACATGGTAGAAGAGTCGGTAAAGAAAGCCAGCGAGCCCTTTGTGTTCGAACCCAACGATGCCAATACCTGGATCAAGGTAAAAGGCATGATCGAAAACTTCCTGATCCTGCAATGGCGGGCCGGTGCCCTGCAAGGCGCCAAGCCCGAAGAGTCTTTTTACGTAAATGTAGGCCTGGGTGAAACCATGACTGCTTTGGATGTGCTGGAAGGCCGTATGATCGTGGAGGTCGGTATGGCAGTAGTACGTCCTGCCGAATTCATCATACTCCGCTTCTCCCATAAAATGGTTGAAGCCTAATCCTCATCCTTAAAAATATCAATACCATGGTTATCACGAATATTAAAACACCAGGCGTATATGTGGATGAGATACCCTTGTTCCCGCCTTCCGTTGCCCAGGTGGCAACCGCTATCCCGGCTTTTATAGGCTATACGCAAAAAGCGATGGATACGGAAGGTAAGGCCCTTGCCGGCGCCATACGCATCAAGTCATTGCTTGAATTCAATACCTATTTCGGTACAGCCTACACACCCGATAACTACGATGTGTCGGTCGATACCAATACCCAAGAGATCAAAGGAGCTGCGGCTGATAAACGTTTCTTCCTGTACGACTGCCTGCGCCAGTTTTACGACAATGGCGGCGGCGATTGCTACATCATTTCCGTAGGCGATTTCGACGACAGCATATCGGCTTCAGCTATCGGCGGCGGTATAGACCAGTTAAAGAAATACGACGAGCCTACACTGATCGTATTCCCCGATGCCGTAGCCTTGCTCGACGGTAGCGACAAGCCCGACTTTGCAGCTCTGGCAGGCTTGCAGCAAAAGGCGTTGGCTTTATGTGCGACTATGCAAGACCGCTTTACGATCCTGGACCTGATGCAGGGTAATCTTGCTGAGGACCCTACCAACAAGCCGATCAAGAATTTTCGCGATAACCTGGGTATCAACTTCCTGAACTACGGCGCAGCCTACTATCCCTGGATCATTACCGGTTACGATATTCCCTTATCCTTCCGGCAACTTAGCTTCGTGAAAGATACCGATGGCAGCGACATTACCAATATCGATAGTTTCAGCAACGGTACGACGCAGACCCAGTTGTGGGGCAAGTACAAAATGCGCAAGCTGATCACCGACACCTTTGCCAAGAAGCTGTTTACCCTTCCGGCAGATATAAACGGTTTTGAGCAACAGCGGTCAGCCTTCTTCGATCTGCAACTGGCGGCGCTGGAGCAAAACCTGAAAGACAGCGCGGGTGCCGCCTATAAAACGGCCTTCGGAACATGGCTCAATTATGTAGCGGCGTTGGTTACCGCTTTTCCCCAGGCAATCATAGATACAGGCATCGCGGCAGATACAGATGCTGTAGCTGCAATAAATACATACAACCAGAACCTGGCTTATACCAAAGCCGTTCACCTGTTGATAGCGCTGGAAAAAACAACACAGCTCGGCGCCAATACGCCCGCGGCAAGGGTAGTAGCTGATGTGTATGCCAATGCAGCGCCTGCCTGGGCGGTAGCGCCTGTCTGGACCGAGAATGTGCTTTTTGCCGCTATCGATCTCGCTACAGACTTCGCCACTTATGATACCTCGGCTTATACGGCCAACAAAGCCGGCGCCCTGGCTGCCGTTGCCGATATTAAAACCAAAATATTACCTGCCGTTTATGCAGTGTACGAAGACATTTTCTTCCTGGAAAGCAGTGCCGAGAAAGACTTGTTTGCTTCGCATGCTTTCTTCAAAGGTGTATCGGATAAGATAAAAGAAGCCATGTGCACCCTGCCGCCTTCGGGAGCTATAGCCGGTGTATATGCTATGGTCGATCGCACAAGAGGTGTATGGAAAGCACCTGCTAACCTTAGCCTGAGCTCGGTTATAGGCCCTTCGGTAAAAATCGACAACCAGGAACAGGAAGATCTTAACGTACATGATACCGGTAAATCGATCAATGCCATAAGGGCCTTCACCGGAAAAGGTACCCTGGTATGGGGCGCCCGTACCCTGGCCGGCAATGATAACGAATGGCGGTATGTACCCGTGCGCCGTTTTTTCATTATGGTGGAAGAATCGGTGAAGAAAGCTTCGGAACCCTTCGTATTCGAGCCCAACGATGCCAATACCTGGATCAAAGTGAAAGTGATGATCGAAAATTTCCTTACGCTGCAATGGCGGGCCGGGGCCCTACAAGGTGCAAAGCCCGAGCAGGCTTTCTTTGTCAACGTTGGCCTGGGCACTACCATGAGCGAAGTGGACATCCTGGAAGGTAGGATGATCGTAGAGATCGGCATGGCTGCAGTACGCCCGGCAGAGTTCATCATACTGCGTTTTTCACATAAAATGATGGAGCAATAATTGCAGCAGCCACCACCAAAATATCTACCATCTGATATCTAACAACTCAGGTCTAACATCTAATATCTAATATCTAAAGTCTAACATCTAAAAAATACAACCATGGCAAATTATCCCGTACCAAAGTTTCACTTCCGCGTTGAATGGGGCGGATCCCGTATCGGCTTTACCGAAGTTACCGGCCTAAACCTCGAAACGGAAGTGATCGAATACCGCGATGGCAGCAGCCCCGAATACAACAAGATCAAAATGCCGGGCCTGCGCAAATATGGTAATATCACCATGAAGCGGGGCACCTTTGAAAACGATAACCAATACTACGAATGGTTCAATACCGTAAGCCTGAATAAGATCGAGCGCCGCGACGTGACCATCAGCCTGCTCAACGAAAGCCATGAGCCGGTAGTCGTATGGAAAGTGAAAAACGCTTTCCCGATCAAAATACAATCGCCCGACCTGAAATCGGATGCCAACGAAGCCGCTATTGAAAGCATTGAGATCGCGCACGAAGGCCTTACGATCCAGAACGGGTAACCTGGGCTGAAAGAGCATTGTCCGGGTACGACAGCACCGGTAAGATGAAAGCCTTGCCTGGAAGCCTTGCCGGCAAATTGTTCTTAAATCCCAAAAGGCAACACCTAATTTAAAAGCTATTGGTTACACATGGCAGACGATACCAAATATTATCCCCCGGTCAGTTTTCACTTTCGGGTCGTTATCTCCGATCTCGGCGGTGAAGACATGGACAGCCGTTTTCAGAGCGTAGGCGGTCTTAGCGTGGAATTGGAAACGGAAGCCCGTAAAGAAGGTGGTGAAAACCGCTTCGAATATGCACTGCCGGTTCGTTCTAAATACCCCACGCTCACTTTGAAACGGGGCCTAGTCGTAAGTTCTGCCTTGTTGAAGTGGTGCAGCGATACGTTTGCGGCGCTTAATACCAATGTGGACGCTTCGAATAAGAACAAGCCCCTGATACAGCCTAAAGACCTGATGGTTTCCCTGCTCAATGAAAAACATGAACCGCTGATGAGCTGGAATATAGTACAAGCTTATCCGCGCAAATGGAGCATGGCCGATCTCAATGCAGAACAAAGTGCCATCGCCATCGAAAGCATCGAATTGCAATACCAGTACTTCACCTTGAAAACCTGATGTTATGCCTATCGAAATCAGAGAGCTGAATATACGTGTAAGCGTAAACCAGAACCAGCAGGAGCAAGGTACAGAGCAAACAGTATCGGTTGCAGGGCAGCCTATGCCCGATAAAGACAGCCTGATAGCGGAATGCGTGGAACAGATCATGGATATTTTACACCATAAAGAAGAACGATAATGCCGGAGAATGTATCCAAATTGAAGATCGTATCCTATGCCAACCCCAAGTCTAAAGATAAACTGGGCTCTATGGATGCTTTGCTCAACCCCGAAAGCTATAGCCAGAAGGTTGAAATCAAGTATTCGGAAAAACAGGCGCCCGGTACATCGGGCAAGCTGCCTAAGTTCAGCAAGATCGAGCCGGATAAGATCGAGTTTGAACTGCTCTTTGACCGTACCGGTGTGATCAACGGATTGACGCCCGGCGATCTGGGTGTAGATGAAGACATCACCAACCTGAAGAAGCTGACAGTCGAATATAAAGGCAACGACCACCGCCCGAGATTCGTAAGCATCTACTGGGGTACCTTGAAGTTTGACGGATGCCTGGAGACCATGGATATCTCCTACAAGCTGTTCAATGCGCAGGGTCTGCCTTTGAGAGCAGTAGTCAAAGTGTCTTTTGTAGGTTCCATAGAAGATGAGAAACGGCTGAACAAAGAGAATTCCTCTTCGCCCGACCTCACACATATCCGCACTGTGAAATTCGGAGATACCTTACCCTTGATGTGTTTTCGTATTTATGGCGATTCCAGGTATTATGTGGAAGTAGCCCGCTTCAACCGTTTAAACGATTTCAGGAACCTTACCGAAGGAATGCAGATTAAATTTCCGCCTTTAGCCAAGTAAAACAATATGCCGCAGGACAGAGCGATACCCACCGACAGACCAGCCACCGTACTGACCACACTCGTAAAAGTGAATGGTACCGATATGCCCGAGAAATACCAGGCCGAAGCGATCGTGATCCGGAACGAAGTGAACCGTATGCCTTCGGCCAGGCTGGTGATCATTGACGGCAGCGCTTCGGGCGAAAAATTTGAAGCCAGCAACGATGCCTTATTCGTGCCTGGTGCAGAGGTGGAGATCCAGGCGGGTTATCAATCGGCCAATGAGCTATTGTTTAAAGGTATTATCATAAAGCACAGCATTAAAGTAAGAAGCAACGGCTCTTCCGTAATGATGCTGGAATGCCGTGATAAGGCCATTAAAATGACGATAGGCCGGAAGAACAAGTACTTTGCCGATGTTAAGGACAGCGTAGCTATAGAAGAAATAGTAGGTACCTATTCCGGCCTGAGCGTTGATGCAGAAGCAACAGATGTAACCCAGAAGCAACTGGTCCAGTACGACAGTACCGATTGGGATTTCATGCTGAGCCGTGCCGATGTAAATGAACGGCTGTGCATCGTTGACAATGGAAAGATCAATATTAAAAAGCCCGATCTGTCGCAAAGCCCCGTACTCTCACTCGTGTATGGCGGCTCGATCCAGGAGCTGGACCTCGAAATAGATGCCCGCTACCAATACAGCCAGGTAACTTCTTTCGCATGGGGTTCCGACGACCAGGCCATAACCGAACAACAGGTCAATGATCCCAATATCAGTGTAGCGGGAAACATAAGCGCAAGCGACCTTGCCGGCGTAGCCTCTCCTTCCGCTTATGAACTGAAACACGGCGGCGACCTGCCCCAGGAAGAGCTGGACGCATGGGGTACCTCTTTATGGACCAAACACCAATTGGCTAAAGTAAGAGGTAAAGTGCATTTTAAAGGAACTCATGAAGTAAAAACAGGCAATATCCTGGAACTGCAGGGCGTTGGCCAGCGTTTTACCGGCAAGATATTTGTAAGTGGCATTCAGCACCAGATCACTTCCGGCGATTGGCAAACAGTAGCCCAGTTGGGCATGAACCCGGATTGGTTTGCCGATCTTTATGATATCTCGCCGAAGCAAGCCTCGGGGCTGTTGCCCGCGGTGAATGGTCTGCAAATAGGTGTAGTTACCCAATTGGAAAGCGATCCCGACGGCCGTAACCGTATCAGGGTGTACTTGCCTGTTATCCATAAGGGGGAAGAAGGCATCTGGACGCGTGTAGCCACGCTCGACGCAGGCAAAGACCGCGGCTCTTTCTTCCTGCCGGAAATAGGAGACGAAGTTATCGTGGGCTTTATCAACGATGATCCCCGCAATGCCGTAGTGCTGGGTATGGTCAACAGCAGCGCCAAACCTGCACCGCTCAAGGCCGCCGATGCTAATAATATCAAAGGTTTCGTAACCCGGAGCGCCATAAAGATGCTCTTCGACGATGACAAGAAATCGTATACCCTGGAAACGCCCGGCGGTAAGAAGCTGATCCTGGACGACGATGCCAACCAAATTTCCATAGAAGATAATAATGGCAACAAACTGGTGATGGATAGCAATGGGATCAAAATGGAAAGCAAAGGCAAGATAGAGATGAAAGCTACCCAGGACTTTAAAATAGAAGGACTTAATGTAGAAGCCAAAGCCAGCGTGGCTTACAAGGCCGAAGGCAGTGCCAGCGCTCAGCTCAGCTCCAATGGCTCGACTGTGATCAAAGGAGCCATAGTACAGATCAACTAAGAAAACACTGCTGCACGGCAGCATTAATCATAAAACCAAGCGATGCCTATGCCTCCGGCTGCAAGAGTAAGCGATTTTCATACCTGCCCCATGGTGACGGCCGTAGTGCCCCATGTGGGTGGTCCCATACTGCCGCCGGGCACGCCCACGGTATTGATAGGCGGCTTGCCGGCTGCAACCCTGGGCGATATGCTCACCTGTACAGGACCGCCCGATACTATCATCAAAGGCTCGGCCACGGTGATGATCGGTGGAAAACCTGCGGCAAGAATGGGCGATCCTACGGCGCACGGCGGTGTTATCGTTTTGGGCTGTATGACGGTAATGATAGGAGGATAAGCGTAGTCGATTGGTCGGGACGCGAAGCGATCTGAACAATCAACCGGAAGTGAAAACAAAGATTGTTAATAGCGCTTACGCGCATCACGATATTCATTATGGAATTAACCAGACCATTTTTAGGAAGAGGATGGAGCTTTCCACCGGAGTTTGACCGTAAGGCCGGAGCCGTATTGATGCTGGAAGAAGAGACAGATATCCAGAGTAGCCTGCACATACTGCTCTCTACCCGTTTGGGCGAAAGGGTAATGCTTCCGGAGTATGGCTGTAATATGGACAGCCTCGTATTCGAAGCCATGAACCTTACCTTGCTGACTTACCTGAAAGACCTGGTCGAAAATGCCATACTGTACCACGAACCCCGGATAGAGCTGGATAAAGTAATTATAGATACCACCAGCCAGAACGAGGGCTTATTATTGATAGAGATACACTACAACGTACGGACCACCAACTCGCGTTACAACTATGTGTATCCTTTTTACCTGAACGAAGGCACTAACCTTACTACAAATATTTCCACATGAGTACCGGTAACTGCATAGAGAAGAATCCACTGCAACGTGACGGAACCAGCCAGAGACAACGGATGCTCGATGCCCTTAATCCCGGCAGCGTGCAGCTTCATGGGTTTACCATGAAAGACTGGATGCGTTTTGCCTATGAGTTTGCTGCGCAGGTCAATTTTTTCGGTACAGGCAGCGACATACTCCCCGATGGCAACTGGCAGCACTTTTTTATTGAAGAAGATAACCTGGAAGCTTTCCTGGAAAAGACCAATGAAGCCGGGCAGGACATAGAACCGCATCTGGCTTTGTTTGTAGCTTTCCTTCGCCTGATAGCTACCTCGCAGCAGCAATTGAATGCCATTACCAAAAGACACCTCGACTTTTACTATAAAGAAGTACTGCAGCTTAAAAAGAAAGACTATACGCCGGATAAAGTGTTTGTGCTTTTCGAGCTGGCAAAAAATGTGCTGGACGAAAGAGTAGTCGCCGGCACATTGCTGGATGCCGGTAAAGACAAAACCAAACGTTCGCTGCAATACCAGTTGGAGCAGGAGATCGTGGTCAATACTGCGGTAGCCGAACAATTCAAAAGTATCTATCATAAGAAAGGAAGTACTGTTCGTTATGCCGATATCGCCAATTCCCGGGATGGCCTGGGTGCTGCTTTGGATCCCAATGCCCCTGCCTGGTTTGCTTTCGGCCACGACGATACCATAGATAACTACCCGGTCTTGCCGGTAGCGAGGCTGGGTTTCTCGCTTGCCTCGCAGGTGCTGTTGCTGAGCGAAGGTACCCGCAACATTGATATTACCCTGACCTTAGGCGTGCCTAACGATTTTAATACGGCAATATTTATAGGGCTCAGCAACCGGATCACCGTTCTGATCACCGGCGCCAAAAGCTGGATCAATGCGGGAATTACCTCGGCTGCCGTTACGAAAAGTGGCCTGACCGCTACTTTCAAGTTGAGCCTGCAGTTGGAAGTCAAGGACGAGGCCGTGGTGGCCTATAATGCCGCGATACACAAGGAACATTATACTACGGATTTGCCTGTTGTCCGCATATTGTTTGAAGCCCGGAAAGACAATGGTTACGACGATTATGCCGAACTGTCCAAAGCCCGGATCAATACGGCAACTATTGATGTGAAAGTCGCAGGCTATAAAGGCTTTATTGCCGAGAACGATAACGGCGTGCTGGATATATCGAAACCCTTCCTGCCCTTTGGCGCTATCCCGCAAAAGGGTTCGGGCTTCTACCTGGGTAGTGCCGAGATCTTCCAGAAGGACTGGAAATCCATCTCTTTTGATATAGCCTGGAAAGACAGGCCCGACGATTTTCGGCAGCATTACATGGCCTATAAAAGCCGCTTCCTGACCGAAAAGCTTTCCCGGCAAACCTATAACCTGGTCTACAAAACAGTGGATGGCGCGCCGCAATTGCAAAACGACAATGGCAACGAAGTAACGGGAGACGATCACTTCACCGTAAATGTTTCTTATGTAAAGAACGGGAAATGGACTGCTGCACAAAATAAAGAGCTCTTTGAAGAAGTGCCCCTGGTGGTGGACAGCACACCGGTGCAGAACACTTTCTACTATATGCCTTATGTGCTGTTCCAGACGGGTTACAACCAGAATAAATTCTTTATCCAGCAATACTATGCGCATACTTACGCTCCTTACAGCTTGCTGGCCTTTAACCCCGGCTTCTACAAAGCCAATACAGAGAACAGTACGTTCAGCGGCAATGTAAAAGACAACTTCCTGAAGATAGCCCTGGTCGAAGATTTCCTGCACCAGTACTACGCACGCCTGTATGCTGTAGCGATGAGTGTGGAAGGCGGTGTAGCGGTGATACCCAAGGAGCCCTATACGCCTGCTATAGCTTCGCTGAGTGCTACCTATACGGCAACGGCAAAAAACGATTTCAACTTTACCGGAACGGCCAATACACCTGCCGGTAAGCTATCCAATTATAGTAATCGTTCGGTGCAGCTCTTCCATGAAAACCCCTTCGGTCAAAGCGAACAGCATGTTTTCCTGAGAGAGCAGGCCTACAGTGTAGCCGATGCGGCCCGTATTGCCCTGATGCCGGTATTTGAAAGCGAAGGCGCTTTACTTATCGGTTTAACGGAAGCCAGGACCGGGAGCATCGTTTCCTTACTCTTCCAGGTGGCTGAAGGAAGCGAAAATCCTGCTGCGCCTTCTTTTAGCGAACAGACCAAAATACAATGGTATGGTCTGGGCAATAATGAATGGCGGCCTTTGGCCAATGAATTTATTCTTTCGGATAGTACCAATAACTTTTTGCGGCCGGGGATTATTTCTTTCCTGTTGCCCTCGGTGATGAACAGTAGCAATACCGTATTGCCGGCTGACAGGCTTTGGCTCAAGGCCCAGTTACCCGAAAATACCCATTTCGATTCGGTATGCCGCTTTGTCGATATAAAAGCACAGGCAAGCCTTGCCACTTTCCGGGACGATGGTAATGAGCTGTCGCATCTGAATGCCACATTGCCTGCAGGGACTATCTCCAAGCTGAGCAGTAGGCTCGGGGGCATCAAAAAAGTAGTACAACCTTTCAATTCCTTTGACGGCGCTCCGGCCGAATCGGATAACGATTTTTACCTGCGCATCAGCGAAAGGCTGAGGCATAAGAACCGGGCGGTCAACATATGGGATTACGAGCGCCTGATACTGGCAAAGTTTCCCGATGTATTCAAAGTGAAATGTCTTAATCATACCTCATCCGAAGCCAGCAACAGCCCCGGCTACGAGATCGATCCCGGTTATATAACCCTTATCCCGGTGCCCGATGTCCGCAACAAGAACCTGTACAATATCCTGCAGCCCAAAGTAAGCAGCAATAAGCTCCGGGAGATGGAAACCTACATCCGCGGCCTTTGCTCCATGCATATAGCCCTGTCGGCGGCACATCCCGATTACGAAGAGGTCTTGTTCCGTTTTACGGTGAAATTTTACAAACAATACGATCCCAATGCTTATGTGAAAATATTGAATGAAGAGTTGAAGCAATACCTGGCGCCCTGGGCTTACGACAATGCAGAACAGATAGCCTTCGGCGGCACCTTATACAAATCGGTAGTGATCGGTTTTATCGAAGACCGGGAGTATGTGGATTTTATTACCGGGTTTAAAATGACCGTTGATGGCGGCAACGATCAGAAAGAGATCAAAGCTTCCACCTCGAGAAGCATACTGACCACTGCCAGGCAACATGATATTACAGCAATGATAGGAGACCTGGCCTGTTAATGCCACCTTGGAACACCAAGCCTGAAAACAAAAGCGACAATGAATGAACAGCTCACCATACCTAAAGAAATAAGCCCCGAGTACGGAAAGGACTATGCCTGGCTACGCAGCGAGGGTATGCACTATATCGAAGGGCTTTCCGGTAAACTATGGACGGACTATAATACACATGATCCGGGTATAACCTTCCTGGAGTTGATGTGCTACGCTATTACGGACCTGGGTTATCGTATGGCAATGCCTGTACAGGACCTCTTGGCCTCGGAAAAGGATAATGAAACGGAGATGCACCGCCAGTTTCTTTCCGCATTGCAGATCATGCCCAATGCACCCGTAACGGCCAATGATTACCGGAAGATATTCGTAAGGATAGATGGTGTGAAGAATGCCTGGCTGTTCCAGCACCAGACCTCGATGATTGCCAACTACAAGCAGCAGCAACCACCTTTGATGCGCTACGCCAATCCAGAATCGGAATCACCCCTGGCCGGTAAGGAAATTAAATTTACTTTAAAAGGCTTGTACGATATCCTCATTGAGTTTGATGAGTTTGAAGAAAAAGACGAAACTGTAATCGCTGATAAGAAGAAAGAGATATTAAAGCATGTTCGCAGTGTGTACCATTATTTCAGGGACCTGTGTGAAGATGTGGTGACGATTAAGGAAGTGCCGGAACAGGAAGTAGTCCTGTGCGCCGACATCGAGCTGGAGCCCAAAGCCGATCCAGAACTGGTATGGGCAAAGATCGCCTTTGCCATCAGCCAATACCTTTCTCCTGATATTAATTTCTATTCGCTGAAGGAGATGCAGGCGATAGGCAAAAGCAGCGAAGAAATATTTGACGGCCCCGTATTTGATTATGGCGCTATACGGCCCGATCAGAACGATGCACATACCATCTTTACCAAGAAAGGATTTATCGATAATGAAGAAGTGGAAAATTCTACCCTACGCAATCAGATCCGCCTCAGCGATATGATCCGCGTAATCGGGAAGATCGAAGGCGTGAAGGTGATCCGCAGCCTGGCCTTTGCCTTTTGCAGTTGCGAGGAAACAGACCCTTCCAAGGTAGCCCAGCTCTTCGACAGCGATGTATGGACCTTATGCATCAAGCCGGGGCATAAGCCGGTGCTTTGCCTGGACAATACCGTACTCAATTTTTATAAAGACATAATACCCATCCAGCTTAAAGAGACCGAGGCCCGCGCCCGGCTGGACGAGCTGAATGCCGTGCATAAAAGAAAGCTGGAAACCAGCAGCATCGAAGATCTTCCCATGCCCCTGGGCAACTACCGGAATATCGAAAGCTATGCTACCATGCAGAACCAATTGCCGGAAACATATGGTGTGGGTCCTGCCGGCCTTCCCGATTCTGTAGGCATCGTAAGAAAAGCGCAGGTAAAGCAATTGAAAGGGTATCTCCTGTTTTTTGACCAGGTGCTGGCAGACTATTTTTCGCAACTGGCACATGTCAAAGTCTTGCTGAGTGCCGATAACAGCATCGCAGCCACCTACTTTTCCAATGTGGTGAGCCAGCTTAAAGACAGGGACAGTATCCTTCCCGGCTGGCAAACAGCTTCGGCAGATACCATAAAAATGGCTGCCCTAGACAATTATCCGGAGCGGAAGAATACCTTCCTAGATCATTTGCTGGCACGTTTCAACGAGCAGTTCGGCGATTATGTATTCCTGCTGCACCGGCTTTATGGCAATGATTTTGATTATGCCGCTATCCGGCACAAAGTCAATTTCTATAAAGACTATGACCATGTGAGTGCCTGGCGGGGAAGCGCCTACGATTGTGCCAATACCCGTACCGTTCAGGAAGAGCTGGTGAATGTTTCCGGTATGGAAAAACGCATATCACGGCTCCTGGGATTCAATCATTACAAACGGCAGAAGATAGCCGGCCTGCCGTACAACGTAAGCAAAGTGGCGCCTGCCGATGCAAAATCGCTATATACCTGGTCGGTGCAGAAAGGCGCAACAGATATACTTTTCGGTAGCGGGACATCTTACGGCGATGTGGATGCCTATGAAGAGCTGGGTCTGGCCTCGGTTGTAGGAGTAGAACAAATACCTTATCGTTTTACCGTTAATGGCGACAGCACCAGGAGTGCCTTTGTGATCCTGGACAGCAGCGGTACTATAGTCGCGCAATCGGCAACCGACGATGCCCTTGTTGCAGGTGCTATTCCCGCTATAGCATTTAACCGTGCCGATACCCTGATCAATAAAATAATGGCGGCGACTATTGCCGATGTGCAATTCGAACTGTCGGCCAATAAGAAAAGAGTGACCTTTTCCCTTGTGGATACAGTAGACGGCACAATACTGGGCAAATCGCCCGCCTGGTTTCCCGTATTGCCCGGGGAAGCGGCAAGCGCTACTTATACCGAAGCGCTGAAAGCCGTAACAGAAATACTGTCGGCGGTAAAAAGCAGTTTCCGTTATATCGTGAGCGACGATGGCAAAACATTTACCTTCTATATCCAGGGCGCTGCCCAGCGGGTATTGTTGGTAAGCAATGCCGCTTTTGCTATTGCAGGCGCGCCTCTGGATATCGCTGTTTTTGTAGCTACGCAGGGTCAGATAAATATCGTGACCAATTACCTGCTCGAAACATTCCGCCTGGAAGGTATGTATGTAGTGGAACATATCCTGTTGCGCCCCGATCGTATGAATGCCGGCCCCGGCGAGTTTATGCCCGTATGCATCGATGCCAATGGTAACTATTGCCGCCCGCTCGATCCTTATTCTTTCCGGATCGACGTTATTCTGCCGGGATACTCTTTACGCCTGCGTAATAAATATTTCAGGCAGTATGCCGAAAGGATTATCAGGATGGAAACACCGGCGCATATATTGCCACGGATATGCTTTGTGGACGAGACGCATATGCTGGAATTTGAAACCGTGTATGAAGACTGGCGTACGGCCAAACGAAAGTCGAAACGGCTGGATGTACCTATGGACAACGTGATCAATACGAAGCTGATTGATGTATTGGAAAACCTGTTCACGATTTACGACCAGGGATACCTTGCCGATTGTAACGATGATACCGACGATATTAACCCTATTGTATTGGGGGCCACCTACCTGGGTACACTGGGCGGGAACAACGGTCGACCCCAGGCTTAATAAAAAATTTCAATTGAAAAACTAACGTTATGGCTACCCGTCAAACCCTTCAGCTGGAAGAACTGAGTTACGAATACGAACTGTTTCGTGAAAACCAGTTGCTCACCCATGAACAGCTCAATAAATTTATCCGGTATTTTGAAGATCAGGACAGGCTTACCCGTACTTGCCTTATCGGTGTGGGGCTTGTTTGTGGTCTGTCGGCAAAAAACAAGAATAATGTATTGACCATTTCGCAAGGCTGCGCCGTAACTACCGATGGCGACCTGTTGAAAATGGAAACTACCGATTATAAATTCTTTAAAGCATACAGCAACCTTACCCGTGGCAAAGGCGATCCGATCTATGATCCCTTCTTTCCGCCGGCATCGGGCGGACCGCAGGTAAAGCTCTGGGAGCTGATGGTAACGGATAAGGTAGAGACCGGCGACAAGCCCGACAGCCTTGCCGGCTTCAAAGCCATAACCGGGAGCAATGTAGAAGATATGGTCGCCTTGCTGTACCTGGAATACTACCTCAGCGAGCCCGACGATTGCACCGCTATCGACTGCGATCACCTGGGACAGCTACAGAATGCCAAGATAAAGGCTCTGCTCATCTCGCAGCAGGACATGGATAAAGTGATCAACAGCGAACCTACCGAGATCATCGCCGATCATATCTATAAAAGCTATTACGAAGCCTATGATAAATACTTTGTATTACCGGAACTGAAAGCACAGCGCCTGCCCATGACCAGCCTGAATACAGCGAGCCTGGGAGCTTTGACCAAAGGTTATACCAATATCGTAACCAATGGGGCAGCGGAACTGGTAAATGCCGTAGAGGACCTGTATAACACCTTCCAGTTTATCCTGGACCCTACCAGGTACTTTAAGATAACAACGATCAAAAACAGGCTGAATACCCTACTCACCACGTCGGTAAAGCCTTTCCAGGTACAATATCTCTACGATTTCTATAAAGATATTATGGATGGCTACAACGAGATCAGGGATACCATTTACAATGCGATCTATATATGCTGTCCCGATAAATATGCGTTTCCCAAACATATTATGCTCGGTATTGTCAATGCCGACCTCGGACCCAAGCCGCCTAAATACAGGCACTACTTTTATCCCTCGCCTGCTGTATCGAAGAATAAGTCTTACCTCAGTGTAGCCAAATCCATGTTCAACCGGCTGGTGGATATGAACAACGGCTTTAATCTCCCCGCCCAGCCAACAGCGGTAAGGATTACGCCTTCGGTGGCGCCGGATAAGCAAATGGAGTGGCGGGCTATTCCTTTCTACTATAAAAATGCGGCCGATCTGCGGGAGCACTGGAGCTATTACCGCACCATGCGCGGCACCGACAAAAATGTACTGTCTTACCACGGTGCAGAGTATGGCGGCAACAACAGCACGAAGAACCCGCTGGATTACGACCTGGACAAAAACAATTTCTTCCGCATAGAAGGGCACCAGGGCAAAAAGATGAGCGAGGCGATGGAAGCGATCCTGGACATCAGGGCCAAGAAAGGCCTGGCTTTCGATGTGGTGGCTGTACGCATGGACGAAAACCAGCAAATGGTGATCAACCTCGACGATTTCTCTTGTCAGTTCGACGACCTGAACGCCGTGTTGAATGCCTGGATCGTAGAGCAGGATTGTCTTTATGCCAAGAGCGTGAAATTCTTCTCTTCTTTCGATAATACCGGGAAAAACAGGTTGCCTGTAAAAACGGGCGGTATAAAACTCGTAGCGGATAATAAAGCCAATACGAATATCCGCACCCTGAATATGATGCCTGCGGCAAAGACGGTAACACCGCTTTACATGAAGAGCAGCGAAACTGCAGGCAGGGGCACTACGGGCGATATAGCTGGTAATTACTCCTTGCCCAAACCTGCTTACACCTACCAGGTAGACGACACTGTGAACAAGAATCTCTTCCTGGAAGCCGATACCGTGGGCAGTACCTACCAGATGCTTACCCAGGCCAATACCTTTATGTTGGCCGATGCCTATATCGGAATGTTCCTGCAATTTGCCGATCAGAACCATCAGTTGCAGTTGCTCACATCAGATCAGCGGGAAATCGTGTACAACATACCTGTAAAGCTGATTGCCCGTATCAATGAAGTGACCCGCTTTAAGCCTTTTGAAATAAAAGACCTGGATACCAATGTTCTCGCCGATTATAAAAAAGCGATCGATGCCCTTTGCGACGAGTCGGAAGCCAGTTTGAGCACAGTAGACCGGATCTTTAAAGATACCAATACCGGTTATACGAAGCGAGGTTACGAAGCGCAATACCGCAGCGCCCTGGTAGAGCTTACCGAAAACTGCTGCGCGGCCGATAAGCTCAAAGCTCTGATGGAAGAGATCGAGAGCCGCAAGAAGAAGATCATTCAATCCCTGTCCTTTGGCAATTACGCAGCACAGCATCCGGGCCTGGAACATAAGGCCGGTGTAAGCGTGGGAGGCACCTTCGTGCTATTGTACGCTACCGTTAAAATAGCCGCTCCAGGGGGCAATACTTCCCCGCCGATCTCGGGAGGTAATACCAAGAGCCCTGTGACTTCAAAAAGCCGGCGCGATATCACCGATTTCTTTACCGAAGATGAAGATACTTTCCTGCTGGAGCTCGTAAACCAAAAAGAAAAGGTAGATGCCCCCGAAACCATCAAAGCCTATCTTGTAGCACAAAACAACAGCGTGGATACCCTCAAAGGCAAGGTGAAATTCAATTACCTGATCAACCGGGCCAATGTATTTGCTGCGCAGGTAGCACTCGATCAAAAGGAAACCATAAGTAATGAAATGGTGGTGGCCGATTTCTGTATCCCGTATATCTGTTGCAGTGATTGTCCGCCTATGGTATTTGTAATGCCCAAGCAGAAGTATAGCCTGGCCTTGCCTAAAGCGCTTGCCTGCAGTGACGAGGCGGCATTGCAGTTCCAGAAAGAGCCTGCAGAAGGTGTGGTAGCAGCCTCGCCGGGCTTCGAAAGCACGATAGTTGTTAGGGACGGCAATGCTTTCTTCGATCCTGCCAAGGTGAAAGAAGCCGACTTCGGCAAGGAGATCACTTTCACCATTGACGGGCAAATAACAGACTGCAGTATTAAAGTAGTGAAACATCCTACTGCCAAATTCTCTTACAAAATATTAAATGAAACCTCCGATATCATGGTCGTACAATACGCCAACGAATCGGATGATGTAACAGCCAAGCAATACGATTACGAATGGACCCTGGGCGACGGCCGTGCCGTGTTGAAGATAGCCACCAAAGACCCCATCACCATTACTTATAACAAGTCAGGCTTTGGCAGCGCCAAGTCCTTTAAGGTAAGTCTTAAAGCCAACAATGGCGGTTGTGCCAGCAACTATGATCAAACAGTTCCCATTACCGCTATCCCGGTTAAGGTAGGCCTCAGCCCGGCAAAAGATAAGGTTTGTGATAACGATCAGCCTGTGAGCTTCATCGTGGATCCTGCTAATGGCGTAGTGAAATGTAAAGAAGTGCCGGGCGCTATCATCGTCAAAAGCGGCGCCTATGCCTTTAACCCGGCTGCAGTGCCCGATACGCTGAAAAATAAACCCCTGCACTTTACCGTGAATGATATAGATGTGGTGGCCACAATTACCGTATATCCCAAGCCTGATGCTGCGTTCAGTATCGATAATGATAAAACCGTACGCAATGGTGATAGGATAAGCTTCGATATTATCGTCAAAACACCCGATGCGGATTTCTATGCGCTGGAAGGCCCTAATGGAGCCGTGTTTACAGACCTGAAACCCGATAGCAGCGGCCTGATCTCCATAAAGGACATGAGCATTAAAGGGCTAAGCATGAAAACTATCGTTACCCTCAGGGTCAACCGCAAAAATTCCCCTTGCGATGGTTCCTTCTCTACAGAAACCCTGATCATACCGGAATCGCAGGAAAATAAATGCCACGACCAGGTATTGGAGTATCTCAAGGGAGCGAAAGAGGTATTGCTTAAATTACAGGACACGTTGAAGAACGATATCCTGATCGGGATTAACAAGACCTACCTGGAACGTGTCTATGATAAGATGGAGGCTAATGCGGGTAAGCTGAACGATCACGACTTCCAGACCGAAATTTATGGCCAGATCATAGAAATGTTCAGGTCTTTGATCGGTTTGCGGCTCCAGGACCCTGCGGAGCAAAAGCAGGCAACGACTATCCTCCGTTTTATCATGATGACAGCCATGAACCTGATCCGTTGTGACGATGTAATAGAAACCGATATTGAAAAGCAGCACAACACAGTAATGGAATTGTTCATGGCCCAGGTGCCTGTCAACAGTATGCCGAAGTTCTTCACTACACTGGATGAACGGGATGTGCTTACCCTATTCATCAATGCATTCCTGGCCGACTTCAAAGCGGGAACATCGGTGCCTGATGTGCTGAGAAAGTTGATCGAAACACTGAGCAATAATTTCTAATGAGCGAGGAAGCCACACATATTATCCATAAGCTTAACCTCGATATAGAGGTTCCCGGTGAAAGGCTTGCCCGGCATATCTATGCCCAGGCAGGTACCTGGATACAACAATATGTGCTGCCGAAGCTCGAAGAGCTATTGAAACAGTACGAAGGCGAAGATCGGTATATCCGGCTGAAGACACTGGACATCGACCTGGATATGGTAGCAGGCGATTCGCCGGAAGAAACGATAAAACAACAGCTTGCCATAGCCATAGGAAAGCAATTGGATATGGCCATACGCAGCGAAGAACAAGACACCGTTACCGGGAATAACGGACGCAAAGAACATAAAGGAAATAAGGATAACCTGACGATCAGCACCGGGGCACAGCAGGTGGTAGATGCTTTTTTCTACTTCCTGGAATCAGGTGCCCTTCCTTGGTGGCTGGCCGATACAGAGGTGCTATCGGAAAGTGCCGGGCTTATTGATGCCATAACGCAGCAGGAAGAGCGCTTTGTTGCCCTGTTCCTGGCCCAGGTAAAAGAAAAGCCTGTCTTACTGGAAAGGATGTTGCTGCAATACGACGCCGTTTGGCTTACCTATTGCTACAGCCTTATCGCGCCATTGGAGCTGTTCTCCCTTGTGCTGAGCGAAGAGCAGCATTTGCCGGAGGCTTTTGTAAAGCAACAAAATACGGGCAAGAAACAATACTGGTTCATAGTCTGGCAGTTGTATCCCGTAGCAGCACTGGCAACCATCGGCAGCGAAGCATTCCGAAGAAGGCTACAAGAAGAGATAGCTATCCTGGTTGGAGACAACCTGCCCGGAGCAAAAGCACAGCGGCATACCAGTATCATTATCAGGGAGGATGAACATAGTCAGACTACATCTATGGTGCAGGAAATAAAGGATAAAGACAAGGTCGCAGGGGAAGAAAAGGACCGGGAACAAAAGGGGGAAGCTATGGACCGGAAGCAATGGGAAGCCATAAAAGATATACCTGGGCAAATAGATGAAGGAAAAGAAACGGGTACTAAAGACCTGGAACGACAGGACGGCGCGAAAGGCATGCCGGGACAAATAAAAGAAGGGAAGGAAACGGAAGAGTCCATCGCCGCAAACGATTTGCCCATGACCAATGCCGGTCTTATACTGCTGCATCCCTTTCTTCAGTATTTTTTCCTGGAGTTGGGGCTGCTGGAGGGAACACAATTTCGCGATAAAAAAGCAAAAGATACAGCTATACACCTGTTGCATTACCTGGCCACCGGGAGGACGCAAGCGCCCGATTTCGACCTTGTCTTTGAAAAATACCTCTGCGGGACAACAGCCGTACACATAACCGATCGTTACGTGGTACTGAGCGATGCCATGAAAGCCGAAGCCGGAACACTGTTGGCTTCGGTAATCAAACATTGGCAGGTGCTGAAAAACACTTCGGCGGCGGGTTTGCAGGAAGGCTTTTTGCAGCGGAAAGGAAAGTTGATCATAAAAGAAGCCAACCATCGCCTGTTGATGGAGCAAAACGCACTGGATATTTTACTGGGGCAAATCCCCTGGAACATATCCCTGGTAAAGCTGCCCTGGAAAGAAGGGTTGCTCCATGTAGAATGGGCGACATAAAGTACAATTGAAAACAAATCATTCATAACAGTAGTAGTCTCCCGGAAACAATTGAAAGAAACTCCGAAACATAGCGCCACCAACAGTCACCAGCACAAGCCCTTTTTTAATACATCGGGGCCTGAGCACTTCTTTGGCGGGCAACAGGCGGGGGCCGAAGCATTCTTTGCTAATACCGGAGCACAGCCCAAGCTGGAAGTAGGAAAGAAAGACGATGCTTTTGAGAAGCAGGCCGATCGCACCGCCGATAAGGTAGTGCAAAAGCTGAGCCGTCCCGAAGCACCTGCAAAGCCTGCCTTGCAGGCCAAAGCAAACGCGGGGAAAGAAGAAGATAAGTTGCAGCAGAAGGAAAAAGAAGAGCTGGATACTTCCGATAAGAAAATTCAAAGACGTGCTGTATTCGAGAGCGATGAGCCCCAGGATCAAAAGCCTCAGATCCAAAAGAAAGAAGGCAATATCCTGATGCGGAAAGGTAATGGCGATGCAGCCGCGGCACCGGCTTCCGTAGAGTCTTCATTAAAGTCGAGCAAAGGCGGCGGTACGCCTATGGACGGCGGTACTCGTAAGAATATGGAATCCGCTTTCGGCGCCGATTTCAGTGGGGTACGCATCCATAACGACAGCAATGCCAGGAAAATGAGCAACGAGCTGGGGGCTCAGGCCTTTACGCACGGCAACGACATTTATTTTAACGATGGGAAATACGATCCCAATTCCTCGTCAGGCTCTCATTTGCTCGCGCACGAGCTGACACATACCATACAGCAAGGTGCCGCTGTACAAAAAAAGGAAAAGGAAGAGACCACGGAAGCCCCTGCCGTTCAGCCAATGATCCAGAAGAAAGGAAATACCCCTGCAGCGCCCTCAGGCCCTTCGGTAGCCGGTAGCGAAGTGGTGGATATATCCGGTGGTCAGTTTAATCCCTCCGAAAGACTAAAGACAGAGATAGAGGAGGCCAAAGGAAAAGGCCTGGATGTAAATATCAGCGCATCGAAAATAGGCGGTGGCCAGGTAACCACGAAAGTAACCGGGAAAAAGAACCAGTTCGACAGCCTGAATAATAATTACTTCAAAATACCGATCAGCATACCTTACCTGTCGGCGGCCAACCCGACCCTGCATGTCAAGATAAACAACAATGTCGCTACGGGCGAAGTAGGTACCGCGAAAAGTCGCAGCGATCTGGGCAACTGGATCAGCAAAAATGCGGAAACGCTGGGTTGGTTTGGTATTAAAGTGCCTTCCCTTGCCGGACGGCTGACCAATAAATTTGAAAACGGTGTGCTTAACCTGAGCATCAACGGCGTAAGCGTCAGGATCGCGGAATATGTAACTGCTACTTTGAATGCCGGATTCCAGGACCTGCAAAAGCCGGTGGTGAACCTTTCCGCCACTGTAAAAGCCAAAGGCATTGCTGAAGGCACACTGAATATTAATAACGAGAAAGGGCCACTGGTAGGCTCCGTGGATATAGGCGTCAATTTCGCTTCCTTCTCCGGCAATGTTACCGCCACCTATAAGCCCGATGGCAACATCGACATTATGGGTACCGTTGGGTACAGCGGTAATAAATTGAGCGGCTCCCTTACGCTGATCTCAACCGATAAAGCAACCGCCGACAACTTTGCCAAGCAACAGGTGGGCGCGGGCAATGCCGCCGAAGCCTCCCTGCCCGCCGAAGTGCCTGCTGCAAAAGGCAAAGGCGAAAGAGGCATGGCCGGCATGGGTACGCTTACGTTCAATCTTACGGAGTGGTTTGCCGGTACGGTAGGCGTGATCGTGGATGGTACCGGTGCCGTGACCGTAGTAGGTAAGATCGCGCCGCCCAAGGAGATCGAACTGTTCCCGCAGAAAGATTTTGATAAAGAGCTGTTCAAGCTGGAAGCCCGTGCGGCTTATGGTATCCCGGTGGTTGGTAATGTTTTTGTATTTGCCAATATAGCCTTGAAAGCCCTGGCCAAGATAGGCCCTGCCAAGATCTACAACATAGAGATCGAAGGTACCTATTCTACCAACCCCGATATTGCCAAAAGCATTACCATTGCCGGTTCGCTCAATATATCGGCTTACGCCGGTTTGCGCCTCAGGGCCGAAGGTGGCGTAGGGCTTACCATCCTGGGTCACGATATTAAACTGGGTGTAGGTGTGAATGCCGATGCCGGGGTGAAAGGATATGTAGATGCAAGGCCGGTGATCGGTTACCGCGATCCCGGCGAATTCTTCTTCAAAGGCCATATGGAAATAGCGGCACAGCCTTTCCTCGGCCTGAGTGGCGACCTGTTTGTAGAGCTGGATAGCCCCTGGTGGTCGCCGGCGCCCGATAAGAAATGGACCTGGCCTATAGGCAGCCTGGAATACCCGCTGCCCGGCGAGTTTGGCATAGGCGCCGATATGGAATACGTTTTAGGTTCGGGCAAAGTACCGGAGATCAGTTTTGGTAAAGCCGACTTCGACGGCAGTAAGTTCATGACCGACCTCGTCGATAAGCAGGTGCCCTCCGGTGGCGGCAAAGGCACGCAGAGCAAGGCGGGTAAGTTCTCGGACGGCGGTGCCGGTGGCGCTACGCCCAAGCCTGCCGATACCAAAGGCGGCGATAAGGGCGGTGGTAAAAAAGCACCAGGCAAAGGCGGAGGCAAAAAAGATAAGAAAGGAAAAGACGCCGATAAGAACGATGAACTGAAACAGATGGATGCCGCTATGAAAAAGGTGAAAGCCCTTGGAGGCGGCAAACCGCTGGGGCGTGCAGAAATAGCAGCCGCTGTTGAGAAGATTAAAAAGGAACATAAAGTATCCGTAAGCTTTAAAGAAAAAGGCAGCGATGCCTGGACTGTCACGCTGGATGCTAAAGGTAAAGGCAGTAAACAACCGGCCGTTGTTAAGCGTAAGAAAGAAGATGATAACAAAGCAAAAGACCCGAAGAAACAAGCAAAACTGGATGCAGGTATCAAAGCCCTGAAGGATGAAGACAAGAAAATAGCGGGTGACGGCAAGTTGAAGAAAGAAGAGGCTGATAAAGTCGTAGCCAATATAAAGGGTTCTCATGGGGATGTCTTTAAGTCGCTTAGCGTTGAAGATGGAGGTGAGCATTGGAAGTATAACTATATTCAAAAAAGTGAGAAGGGTGGTCCGGTTATCGGCTCTGCCCCTGATAAGTCTAAGTTGCCTGATGGTTATGTTGTAGGCACACACGTAAAAACAAGCGACGGTGCTATATGGAAAATTACCCGGATTGAAAAGGACTCTGTTCAGTTTAAGAATATGGAGAGCGAGGTAGGGCCGGGAATGACCAAAAAAATGGACAATGTAGTCAGGCTTATCGATGAAAAGCGGTATGTAAAGGCAACGGAACAAGATCTTAAGGACCTGGAAGACCGTACTTTTCCAGAGGAAAGAAAATTGCCTCCTTCTATAAACGGTGAATTAATCAGGGATCACTATGAAGGCTTTGGCTGGACTGCACATAGCAAATCTTTGCGTACTGCAGGGGAGCCGGTGATCATTGCAGAAGTGAACCGGGTAAAGGCCTTAACAGATAAGAAACAGCGGGCCGACGAATGGAAAATACTCAAGGCAAAAGGCTGGGTGAAAAAGGATGGGGCAGCCGATACCTATGATCCGTCTGTGCAGGAGTATCATGTAGATCACGATCCCGATCTGGCTATAAGGTGGAATGATATGGGAGGAAGGGGTAAGGACGATGGCTTCAGAGATAAACAATTGAAAGCTCCCGCGCTGAATGTAGTAGAGAAGATATGGAATCTGTCTAAACCAAAGATAAAGTATGTTCTGTTTGTAACCCGTGGATTTAGCAGTGCTAAACTGAACGCTCCGCTTAAGTCTAAAACGATTATGGGGCAACCCTTCCTCGATAAGAATAATAAACCGCTTAAACAATGATGAAGAAGAAAGAGCCAGGGATTAAATTGAAAGGCAAAGGTGGTGTCAGGGCATTTGCCGTAAGCAATAAAGGTAAGCTGATAGCAGTTGCGCAGCATGGACTTAAAACCGGTGATGCCATTTTATCTATCCTGGATGCGGCTACTTTCGAAACTATTGAAGTGATTGAGGTATATGATGAAAATTCGATTTATGCCCTTGCATTCACCGCCAATGACGATTTACTCTATGCAAATAATGATTATGTAGTTCACGTTTTCGATACGCAAAAAATGAAGCGTGTTGATGCCATAGAAACAGCTCAGGTCAGGGAAATTGTTGCTTCAATATCTTCGGATAAGGCGCTTTGCCTCGGACGTTATCTGGAAGTATGGAATATAGAGGCGGATGAACTTTTGTTTCGCTTAGATGATTATGAATCTTTCCAGGTAGTAGAGGCCGGCAAACTGCCCCGGAGCCTGAGCTGGTCTGTCAAGAGCAATATGCCTGATTCTTTTGTCTCCGAACCACCAGCAGCATGTTTCTCTGCAAAAAGTGACCATAAGATCTACTATGCCGGTGTCAATAAGTCAAAGATATTTTCTTTGGATATGAAAACAAAAAAAAGCAAAACGCTCATTAATGACGGAGTATTGCAGGCGAGAGAAATTAAAGTTAGTAAAGGAGACAAATACCTCGCTGTAAGCTCGAGATATCCACAAGGTGATTTTGTGTGGAAAGTAGATACGGGTGAACGGGTAGCTGAATCATTAATCAATGATAAATACGGCTCCGCATCTGCAATCGATTTCCATCCATCAGGTACAATGCTCGCATTAGGGTCAATAGTCGGTTTCTTGACTATTGTGGATTTACAAAAAGAAGAAGTAATTTTTTCAGAAAAAATACACGACACTGGTATCAATCAGGTCCGGTTTAGTGAAAGCGGTTCCAGTGTAATGACTGCAGCTAATGATGGTAAGTTGATCATTACAGTGTTGCCTGAATAAGCAATATTTTAAATTCAACATTATGAAATCCTCCAATACCCGCCGCCCGTTACACCAGCAAGCTTCGCCGGAAATGAAAGGGCCATTCTTTAATAAAGGCAACGATGATGCCCGGAAGAAAGATGATGTCTTCTTCCAGACCAAGCTGGCTGTAGGAGAGAAGAACGACAAACACGAAAAAGAGGCCGATACGGTTGCCGATAAGGTGCAGAAGAAAACGGAAGAAAAGGAAAAGCCCGAAGTGCAGAAAAAAGGAGAAGACAAGGATAAAGAAGCCGATAAAGGCGCTGCGGGCCATGCTGCTGCGACCCTGCCGGCAATGGGTCCTAAAAGTGCCGCCGATCCGGCCGCACAAAAGGACGAGACGCCTGCGCATAAAGAGGCTACCGGGGGCAATGTAAAGCATGGTAAAGACCCTGCCACGGAAAGCGATGCTGCTGCCGGACAACCTGCATCGGCAGCGCAAAAAGATAAAGCGCCCGGTAATGCTCATACCCTGCAGGCACCGGGTAAGGATAAAGACCCGGGCATAGGGGCTGCCGCGCAAGCCACACCAAAAGATGAAGAGCATAAAAAGGTCAGCCGCAAGGAAGCGGAGCAGGATAAGGAACCGGCGGTGCAGAAGATGAGCGACAGCGATAAAAAGGAGGATGATAAGACTAAGGTGCATAAAAAGGAAGAGGTCGGTAAGCAGGAAAAAGAAGAGCCGGCAACAGTGGTGAAGGCAGAAGCGCCAATGCCTGCAGCAGCGCCCGCACATGCCGGCGCGCATAAGGTATCGCTGGAAGAACGGATTAAGAAGAGCAAAGGCAAAGGGCAAAGTCTGCCTGATGGCGTAAGGGCCTTCCTGGAAGCGGAGCTGGGCGCCGATTTTAGCGAAGTAGTGATCCATACCGACGGCGAGGCCATAGCCATGAACAAAGAGCTGAATGCACTTGCCTTTACCAATGGTTTTGATATCTATTTTAATGCCGGGCAATACCGACCCGATAGTAAAGCCGGTCAGAAATTACTGGCACATGAACTGACCCATGTCATACAGCAAACAGGTGTAAGCAAAAAGAAAAATAAAAAATAAGGAGATGGTGAGTAAAAAGACAACGGCGGTAAACCCGCTGCTGCAATGGCTGCAATACCTGCATCAGGCCATCGAAGGCCGGTTGCAGCATTATTTTTCTACGGCTACGGGAACCTTTGCCTTGCAGAAAATCAAGATGCCGGGCCTGCAGCAAACCGATGCATTGACCTCATTTATCAAACAGCAAAAGCTAAGCACCGAAGAGATTTTGCTCCTGCTCATGTCGCTGGCACCGCACCTGGACCCTGTTTTCTTCGATAATATCCTGCAGAAATATTTGCCGACAACAGGCGACTTCCCACAATTCGGAGGCATAAGAGGTAAAAATCATCGTGGCTTTTTGCCTACCGGCGAAACTATGATGTTCCTGCTGGCTGGTAATAACATGGAGCAACGTATCCAGTACCGGAAGCTCTTTCACGACAGCATCCTGTTCGATAGGCTGAATGTACTCTGGCTGGAGGATGTGCCTTCCGGGGAGCCTGCGCTAAGCGGCCGCCTGGCCATAGCATCCGACTATATCGAGCTGTTTGTGAATGGGGTGATCGCGCCGCCCAAAATGAGTATCGATTTCCCGGCACAATACATCCGCACCGAATTGGTATGGAGCGATGTGGTGCTCTCACCTGGTACCATGCGCCAGATAGAAGAGCTGCAGATATGGGTACAGCATCATGAAGTCATGATGAAGGACTGGGGTATGGATAAAAAGCTGAAACCCGGCTACCGGGCGTTGTTCCACGGTCCGCCCGGTACCGGTAAAACACTGGCGGCTTCGCTGCTGGGCAAATATACAGGACGCGAAGTGTACCGCATCGATTTGTCCATGATCATCTCTAAGTATATCGGCGAAACGGAGAAGAACCTTTCCCGCCTGTTTGACCGGGCCGAGTACAAGAACTGGATCCTCTTTTTTGATGAAGCCGATGCCTTGTTTGGTAAAAGGACCAATGTAAGGGACGCCCATGATAAATATGCCAACCAGGAAGTATCCTACCTGCTGCAACGCGTGGAAGCCTTTGATGGTCTGGTGATACTGGCCACCAATTTCAAGACCAATATCGACGAAGCCTTTATCCGCCGGTTCCAGAGCGTGATCCACTTCCCCATGCCTACCCCGCAGGAGCGCTTAAGCATATGGCAGAAGTCGATCCCCCCTAACCTGAAGCTTGCAGGAGAAGTACAATTGAACCCGATTGCCAAGAAATACGAGATCACCGGGGCCTCTATTATGAACGTGATCCAGTACTGTTGCCTGCAGGCATTGAATGTCCAGGCGGCTGCTATTACGGAGGAAATGTTACTGGCAGGAATTAAACGCGAATTCCTTAAGGAAGGGAAAGTGTGGCAGGAGCGGTAAGTTATCTTATTCAAAAAAATAAACAAGAATGTTATGGCGCTTAATCTCGAGGAGCTGAAAAATACTTTTTTTACCGAAACGGGCCTGGAATGGGGTGGCAACATTCATGCCTTTATCCAGTACTACCAGGCTAAAATACTGGAGAAGATCATGGAGCAGCAACAAGACCTGATGACGGCGCTGATCCAGAAGGTAGATAACCTGGACGATGGTGTAACCAGCTAGTAAGGCACTATTGCTCGTTGGCAGCAGCTTTGTTCCGGCGGTACCAGATAAAACCTACAGTGCCCATAAACAGCAACGGAATGGAAGCAAGGTACACAATGCCGCTGTTCAGGCCTTGGGCGCTGCTGGCGCCAAGTCCGGCGGCAGTTTGGGTACATACTGTACAGCCCTGGGCCATCACCTCATGAAAACTACCCAACAGCAAGGCTGCTAATAAACCTATCTTTTTCATGACTGCAAAGTTAGGACAAAATGGGGAACCAGGCATTGTAGCCCTTTTTATTTCCGGTTAATTGACTACCGGCTAGAATGAAATAAATATCTTAATAGCTAAGCGATAAGAGTACCCAAGATCCCTCATTTCGCAAGCTAGATTCGGGATGACAGCGTGCGAAATGAGGGTGTCATGCTATTACTTCTTTGTTGCGGCCTTGTGCAGCAATAACATACGCGACCTGTTCCCTTTGCCTGGTAATACCTTGAGTCGCGTCATCCAGAACGAAGCTTTAGCGGAGTGAAGGATCTTGATCGCTAAGAACATCAAGGGGGATTAGAGAATTTGAGGTAATCATAGCTTAGCGACATGAGCATTCTTGATCAAAATGGCCAATAAGCATAAACTTCTATCAATCAGCACAGATAACTAATGTGTCATTGGCAGGTCTCCGAAGGAACCGGAGCATCCTGGTCGCTATGATATTAAGAATGTCCGGGATGCTGCTCTTCACATGCTACGCAAGCTGCGTTCAGCATGACCAGCAGGCGTATTTGTAGTCTATATACGGTAGTCAGTTCCCGTTAAACCATTATATTAGGCTTAGATGAGAAAACCCTGTTACAACCTTCCGGGTAATGTAACAGGGTTTGAAATATACAGTGGGCTACAAGCCGGTTACAAAATAGCTTTCACCACATTATAAACCACTTTGGGTTTGCCCAGAGTGTAAAAATGCAATACAGGGACCTTTTGCGCCATCAGTTCCCGGCACTGGGCTATAAGCCATTCGGTGCCTACCAGTTCGCAATCCGCTTCCGTCTTGCATTTCAGCATTTCGGTAGTCAGGTCGTTGGGGATATCTACATGGAAAATGCTGGGCAATACGCTCAACTGTTTTTTATTGGTAATGGGCTTTAAGCCGGGGATTATCGGTACATGGATATTGGCGCTCTTGCACTGTTCTGTGAAAGCGAAATATTTACTGTTGTCAAAAAACATCTGTGTGGTGATATAGCTGGCGCCCGCTGCTATTTTCTGTTGCAGGTAATGCAGGTCCAGGTCCATATTGGCCGCCTCAAAATGTTTTTCGGGATAGCCGGCCACGCCTATACAGAAATCCGTTTTACCGGCATCTACAATATCCTCTTCCAGGTAGCGGCCTTTGTTCAGGCTCATCACCTGCTCCACCAGCTCTACTGCGTAACGGTGTCCCTGGGGGTGGGGTGTAAAGAACTTTTCATTGCCGGGGGAGTCGCCTCTTAAGGCCAGCACATTGTCGATACCCAGGTAATGAAGGTCGATCAGGGCATTTTCCGTTTCTTCTTTGGCAAAGCCGCCGCAGATCAGGTGGGGCACCGCATCCACGCGGTAGCGGTTCATTAAGGCGGCGCAAATGCCTACGGTTCCCGGGCGCTTGCGTATCTCTACCCGGTCAAAGCTGCCGTCATTGCGCTTTTTGAATATCTGCTCGGCCCGGTGATAGGTTACATTAATAAACGAAGGCTTGAACTCCATTAAAGGGTCCAGGTTGTTGAAGATATTATCGATGCTCTTCCCCTTTACGGGTGGTAATATCTCGAAAGAGATCAGGGGCTTGGCCGCCTGGGCAATGTGTTCCGTTACTTTCATCGGAATAAGGATATACAGTTTTTAAAGGAAATATGTTTAAACAGGTTGCAAAGGTAATAACCCGCAGTCGAATTGCTGCGCCGCCATCAGGTAAAATAATACGGGCTGTTATGCCGCTAAAAAAAGCATACCCGGAGGTATGCTTGTGCAGTTTATGATTATTATCTTATTCGGCTTTCTTTTTGGATCTTTTGCCCATCTCCTCTTTCTCTTCCAGACAACGGTTATACTTTTCCAGCAGTTCGTAATACTTTTCTTTCCATTTGTTAAGGTATTCTTCGTCCGGCTCGTCGACCTGTGCTTTTTGATTATAGCTTTTATATTCTTCTACTTCTATGTTGAATATTTCATGCAATTTGTTGAGAAAGTTGTCTGTAATCGGCTCTTTTCCGTTTTCGACATTAGAAATATAAGCATGGGTATAGCCGATCATCTTCCCAAATGCCACCTGGGTCAATTGTTGCTCCTTTCTAAATTTTTTAATATCAAACATCAACAAAATATATAAATAAATATTTAAACTATTGTATTGTAATGTAACTTACATTTTGATACATTTGTAGCATGCTTATAAGATGCGTATGCACTTGCACATGCTAAAGATAGATGAAAATAGTAAAAGTGTATCAATAATGGGACAACTAAAATACAATATAAGAATGCGTCTCGACCAATTGAACAGGCAGGAACATGAAGAAATGATCCGGAACATACTCCACCACATCAGTCCGGCATCCCGCAGTACCTTGTACCGCTGGATCAATACCCGGCAGCAGGACCATTTCCAGATACCTTATACCATGCAGGTCAAAATAGCCGCTTTGTTTGGCTGTACCGTAGATGAACTGGCTACACTCCCCTGATTTGTCGCTTATTATCACCGCACCGGTGTCCGGCCCAATTGCTGCGTCATGGCCCCGGTAAGGCGGGGAAACATAAGGGTTACGCGTGTGCCTGTTGTAGTTGCCGTATCGATATGATTTACTGTGAGCAGAGTTTCTTTACCCGATTGCAGGGCTACAATAGCCAGGCGCTCTTTAATGATCTGCGTAGATAGCGATTTTTTCTCCAACTGCTTTTCTTGAGTGTACCTGCCGCCTCCGTTATCTTCGATGATACAATAAAGCGTATCGGCCTCTTTCTTTATATCGATGGTGACCTGTAAACGAGCGCTTCCATTGCGGCCATATTGTATGGCATTTTCTACAAAGGGCTGCAACAGCATGGGCAGGATTTGGACATCGTCCTCTTCAAAACCAGGATATAGGTGTACCGAATAGTCAAAGGTGTTTTCAAAACGCATTTGCTGTAGCGACAGGTAATCGTTCAGGGCTTCGATTTCTTCCTGCAGGGGAACAAAATTTTCCCTTGAGTTTTCCAGGCTCGTACGCAGCAGACGAGCAAAGTGATTGAGGTATTTTCCCGCTTTTTCATTTTCCTGGTTATGGATCTGGCTTTGCAATACCGATAAAGTATTGAAGATAAAATGAGGCTCCATCTGGGTGCGCAGCAGCCGTTGTTCCAGCGCTATCCTGTTGCGCTCCGTTTCCAGCATTTTCTTTTCGGAACGTAATTTGCGTTGCCGGGAAAACAACAACACAGCGACTACGGCCAGGGTGACCAGCAATATGGCTAGTATGGCTACGAGCAGCAGTGTATTCTTTTGCCTGATCTCGTCCTGCGCCACCTTATTGGCTTTATCCAGGCGGTCCAGCCTCTTTTGTTTTTCGGCAAGGTTATATTCCGGCTCCATAGAAGCATACATATCCAGGCGTTCCTTGCTGTACAGCTCCCTGCTCAGCGAATCAAATGCCAGGAAAGATTGGAAGGCCTGTTGCCTGTCGCCGTATAATATTAGGTATTGCGTCCTGTATTTATAATATTGGTTGTCTCCATCGTCGACGCTGGACCCTTCCTGCACCATTTGTTCCGCTTTGGTAAAATATTCTGTCGCTCTTGCATGATTTCCCAGCAGCGTGTATACGTTTAACTTGGAATACAAAGCAAAAAAAGGATGGTAGTTATTCTTGTCTAACAGATATCTAAGACAAGTATCGTATTGACGGGTGGCTAGGTAGTAATCTGCTTTCAACCCGTTTATCTTGCTGGGGCCATCTGGCATCTTTGACTCAATCGTCCAGTTTTCGGTAAGATCTACGTACTTTTTTGCAGAGTCGTATTGCTGCATTTGTATATAGGCACGGGCTACTTCTACGACCACCCTATAATGGATATAGCTATTAATGGAATCTTGTGGTGTGCGTAACAACAATTGATAAGCCGCTTTTGCAAACTTTAAAGCCTGGGCCTCCTGCGCACATTCAAGATTAGTGCCTGCCGCTACAAACAGCATCTGAAGTTTCCGGGTATAACCCAGTCGTGAAGCTATAGCGGGCAACTGACTGAGAATAGCTGCTTTACTGCTATAACGATTGGCGGTGAAAATATTGCCATATAAATTCTTCATACCCATGCCTAGCAAATTATAACATCTTGTAAGCGGGAGCTGAAATTCGGGATGAGATTCAAAATAGGGTAAGGCATCGTTTGCATAAGTAATAGAAGTGTCAAATTGACCTATGGTGCCGTAATGAATACTTATATCCAGTGCGATCACTGCGTGTGAAGCAGAATCTTTGCTATAAGGATAGTCTTTTTCTAGCTGATGGAGCATTATCAGATTGGACCGTACAATAGCAGGGTCTTTTGCTGTGCTGACACTATCATGAATATGCAAGACCTGTTTATCTATAAGGTCATCTAAAATAGGGGTATGGGGTTCCTGGTTGTTCTTGCAGGCAGCCATATAGATAAGCATCAGCATAAGCGTGCATACCTTACGATAAGGGTTCATGGATGGGTGGGGTTAATCAGGCCGATAATATTTTGATAACAGCATCTCTTTTCCTAATGGCGACAGGGATCTCTTCCCCTGTCTTCATCACTACATAGCCGTCCTTATGGTATTTGCCGATGTAATGATGATTCACCATATAAGATTGGTGGGTACGGATAAACCAGGCGGCCGGCAATAGCTCTTCGTATTCCTTAAGGGATTTGGTAACCAGCTCTTTGCGGTTGCCACTAAGGTGAAAGGTAGTATAGCCGGCATTGCCTTCGCAATAAATGATCTCTTCGAAGGTGACCACAACCATATATTGCTGCGACCGCAACACAATGCGATTGTAATTCCTGTCGGGGCTGCGCCAGTGACTTTGTACGATATCCAGTGTTTCCCGGAAGTTGTTTGCAGGCGATGCCGAAACCCGGGCCAGGGCATCAAGCAGGTCTTCTTCGGTTACCGGTTTCAGCAGGTAATCCAGCGCCCCGAATTTAATAGCCCGGATCGCATACTCCTGGAAGGCAGTAATAAAAATAACCTGGAAAGAATAAAAGGGAAACGTTTGCAGCAGGTCGAACCCGCTGCCATCCTGCAGCTCTATGTCGAGCAAGAGGATGTCGGGGCGTGTGGCTTCGATCAGGATGCCTGCTTCGGCTATTTTTCCCGTCGTGCCTACCACGATGTAATCTTTATGTTTGGCTATCAGTCTTTCGATATGCCGGCTGATGGCCGGTTCGTCGTCAATGATTAAAATGCGCAGCATGGTCGCATACGATTTGGGGGCTAGGGTCTTTATTGCTGGTGCATATTAATTCATTTTTGGGAAAACTACGGTCGAATTTGGGAAAAGGCCCGGTAGCCTTATACCCTCAGGCTACATTTGAACAACCGTTTCTATCCATAAATGCCGGACCAACATAAAAGGACAGTATGACAACCGCAAGCACAAACGATAAAACAATCTTAATGCCTTTTAAGCCTGCTAAAATCAGCCTGCCCACGCTTGACGGTTACTATTTTGTAAACCCGGACGATATTATCCGTTGTGCTGCTTCCGGCAGTTACACTGTTTTTCATTTTAAGGACAAAACAAAGATCACCGTAAGCCTTCGTCTGAAAATCTGCGAAGCGAAACTTTCCCACTGTAGCTTTTTCAGGATACACCACTCTCATATCGTTAATCTCAACTTTGTTTCCAGGTATGTGCGCGCAAAAAGCGGCTATATCATATTGTCGGATGGCACACAAGTGGAAGTGGCCGCCAGCAGGAAGCAAGCTTTCCTGGACATAATGAACGGTTAACCACCTTGCCAGGAACAGGATAAAGCTTGTGGGAGAAATGAAAATCGCTGCCAGGATACCTTTCCCTTTACACTTTTCAAATAAGGTTATACAGGAAGATACTTTCCGGAGTTTTCGATTATAGAAAACGTATTTTTACTTTTCTTATTGGTTTAAACAAAGAGAAAACGCCGAAAATCTCCCAGGGCGGTTAAGACAGGGAGCTCATTTTTAAAAAGACCAAACATGAAAAAGAGCAAAGTGAACATTGCCCGGCTGCAATTAAAGAAACAGGAAATTGTAGGACTGGCAAAGACGGAAAACGTGATAGGCGGAATTCCTCCATCGCAAAGAGGAAGAACCTGCCTTTTGACCCAGATTAGTTACTGCGACGTATGCGATACTATTATTCCCTGCACTTCTTATCCTTGTAACGACACAACAACAGGGACCGGAACATCGGGATAGAAGGAATAACGGCAGGTACAGAAGCGTAGATTCTGTACCTGCTACTATTATGCCGGGACTAAAAATACCAGATTCACGGGATAGGCCGGTAACAACCTGGCAGCTATTTTTGAACATCCCGGCGCACGGAAAAGGCCGGATGCTGCTGTAGGTTTTGCCGGGAAGAAGTATATATGCTTCGTTTCGCAAAATAAAAGCATATTCCGTGTTCTTATATAAATTATAATCCTTAGATTGCTGCATATTACCCGGCCGGTAATCAAGGAGCTTCTGTTGCTGACCTGCACAAAAACAACAACATGCCGAATTTCTTATCCAAGGTGCGACAGGATAAACCAAACTAAATACCTTAAAGAATGAAAAAAGTAAAACTGAACTCGGGCCGCCTGCAACTGAACAAGGAAAAAGTTGCTGCTCTTACCAGCAAAAGTATGAAAGAAGTTAACGGAGGTCTCGTTAACACAGGCGGCGGTGGCGCTGTGGGTATCAATGAAACCAACCCTGACAATCCTACTGCAAGAGTAACAAGAGGTAATTGCGATCTGCACACCATCGGTCACGATGACGGCCCCAACTGCTTAAGCCACTCCGATTGGGGATGGTGCTGGTGCCGGGGTATCTAATAACTACTATATAGTCCGCATGTTACCTTCCGTTATAAACGGAAGGTAACATTGTCGGCTAAATACCCCAGATTTTAAAACCGGCTATATACATTAGATTTGGAACAAGAAGGACTGAACCATAAAATTGAAGCGCTGCTGGAAGCTATATACTCGGATGTGAAGCATATTGCCTCATACGACGATTCTGTTCTTAAAAACCTGGGAAGTCTTTTGTTCCTGGGCCAATATGCCGTTTATAAGGGTACTTCGATAGATGTGGAAATCGATAGCTTTATTGCACTGATCAATGATTACGAGATCAGGGAAACACAGCACCAAACCCTTTCGGAAGGTTACCTCAGTATCGGTACGGTATTCAGGCGCCTGGTGCAGCTCGGCTTACTGGAAGAAAGCGAAGACCTGGAATCGACCATTGGGGACATTGCCATATGGTCGGCAAAGCGGGAACTCGCCACGCCGAATTTCGACCTGCTGTACGGGGCTACAGGCATACTGCATTACCTGCTGACCGGCAATAATCCCGGTCCCGGAGCCCGGCAAGTGGCTGAAGAATACCTGCACAGCCTGGAACATAGCGCAGTAAGCCTGAACCAGGGCATAGCCTGGCCCGATCATTATTACCGGATAAGGAAACAAGGCGGCCTGGGGGTCAACCTGGGCCTGGCACACGGCGTGCCGGCCATTTTAAAAATATTAGTTACGTTATACAATAGTGATCTTGACATAGCGAAGGAAAATATTGCCCGCCTCATCAGTGGTACAGCCGTTTTCCTGGTGAACTCAGGCAACAGCAAATCGGATGCCATTTCCGTCTACGGAGGGTACCTGATGCCCGGCGCAGCGGATGAAGAAGTGTCGCGCCTGGGCTGGTGTTATGGCGACCTGGGTATTGGCTTTACCTTGTACCAGGCAGGTAGGGCCATAGGCGATGATGCGGTGGCAAAGTATGGCGAAGACCTGGTAGTAAAAACGACAGAGCGCAGGAGCGTGGCGCAAACTATGGTGATGGATGCAGGCCTCTGTCATGGTGCTGCGGGCATAGCCCATATGTACCATAAGATGTGGCATTATACGGGTAATGCTTCTTTTAAGGAGGCTATGGATTTCTGGATAGCCGAAACGCTGAACTATGCTGCTCCTGGAGCGCATGCCGCGGGCTTTAAGAAATACAACCCTGCCAATAAACAATATGAAACAGATCACGGATTCCTGGAAGGATCGGCAGGTATAGGCCTGGTGCTGCTCAGTTACCTCACCGGTGACTGTTGCTGGGACCCCGTACTGATGCTGAACTGATAACGGGAAAACGGCAGTATATTTATAAAACTTTATACAATTTTACAACATAGCAGGGAGCAGCCGCCACAAGCATCACCGGTTCTGCTTATATTGCAAACAGTACCTGTGCTATGGCAGATGCCTCAACCAAATTACCCGGAGTACGAATAAACAAACCTATTACTATGTTACAGCATTTTTCAAACATACTACTACGGACACCACTACAAAGTCTTAACCTGGCTTACCGGCCATCTGCTACCACCAGCGCTATCTTTGAAGAGGGCTTGTACCTGTCTTCGCCCGAATACTGGAAAGAGTTTCAGAAGCGGGCCGAGCTTACAGGGAAAAACAAAGAAAAGCTGGAACTGAGCTTTGCCAAATACTGGTTGCGTAGCTGTTCCCGTTGTACGCCGTACGGCACCTTTGCCGGTAGCGCTATGGCTGCTATTGCGGATGAAGATACCCGGCTTAGCCTGGGCGAAAACAATATCCATACCCGCAGGTTGCGGCTCGATATGAATTATATGTCGGGCATTATACAAGTGCTCGAACAACAGCCTGCCCTGCAGGAGCAGCTCCGGTTTTTTACCAACAATAGCCTTTACGAGTTGCCTGATGGCTTCCGGTATGCAGAGTATACTATAGAAAACAATACCCGGAATTACCACCTGACTTCCATCGAAAAAACGGATTATATCAAAACGGTACTGGAGCGGGCAAAAACAGGAGCGAGTATCCATGAATTGTCTGCCCTGCTGCTTACGATGGAAGATGTAACGGAGGAAGAGGCTAAGGATTTTATTCTCAGCATGATCCAGTCGCAATTGCTGATCTCCGAGCTGGAGCCTTGTGTAACGGGCAAAGAGCCCCTGGATCAGCTCATCGACCAGTTGGAAGCCTTTAAGGGTATAGACGAAGTGCTGGGCCGGCTCAAAAAGATACAAGCCTTTATCCAGAAGCCGGAAGAAGGTGTTGCGTTTTACCAGCGCATAGAACAGGAATTGATGGACCTGGGCCTGGCCCTGGAAGTGCCTAAAAATACATTGCAGGCCGACTTGTTCCTGGCGGTCGATAAAACGACGATCAACAAAGACCTGGTTGGCAAGATTGCCGGCCAGGCCGAAGCATTGACCGTACTGGCCCGCCAGATGAAGAATAGCGAGTTGGAAGAGTTCAAGAAAAACTTTTATAACCGCTATGAAGAGGGCGAAGTGCCCCTGGCTATCGTATTGGATGCCGACCTGGGGCTGGGTTATGCCGGTGTGCGCGACGAGTCGGCCGGTGGCGGTCCTATGGTCGACGATATAGGTTTTGCCGGCAGCGGTGGCGGCGGCAGCGAATTCGACTATATCCAGCAATACACGCTTTCCAAATACAACGATTACCTGAAGCATAAGAAGGCCTTTATCGAGCTGGAAGAAGAAGAGCTTAAGGCATTTAAGGAGCGCCTAACATCGTTCCGCTTCCCCAACAGCATACACATTATGGGTAGCCTGCTGAAAAAAGATGGCGAGCTTAACCCTTCACAGTTTCTGTTCGAGCTTTCGGGCATGGGCGGTCCATCGGCAGGCAACCTGCTGGGACGGTTTACGCATGGCAGCACAGAGCTGATGGAATTTACCCGGAAGATATTAAAAGAAGAAGAGACCGAATATAAAGATGCACTGTATGCCGAAATTGCGCACCTGCCGCAGGCGCGCATCGGGAATATATTGCTGCGCCCGGTATTGAGAGGTTATGAGATACCTTATATCGGGAAGTCGGGCATCGATACGGCACAGCAGATACAGGTCGACGATCTTATGGTCAGTGTACGCAATAATGAAGTCGTGCTGAGAAGCAAACAGCATAACAAACGTGTGATACCCCGGCTGACGACGGCGCACAATTTCGGTTTTCGCAGCCTGCCGGTATATAAATTCCTGTGCGACCTGCAAGGGCAGGGACTGGCCTATGGTGGGGTATGGGACTGGGGCAATCTTGCCCTGCTGAAACACCTGCCACGCGTAGTGTATAAAAACCTGATCGTTTATAAAGCGACCTGGAAGGTAGAGGAGAAGGACATTAAGGATCTGCCCAAAGAAGAGTCGGGGCATAAAGCCTTCCTCGACGAATGGCGGAAGAAAGAAAACATCCCCGATCGTGTGGTATATAAAGAAGGCGACAACGAACTGCTGATCGACTTTACAGAAGAAAGCGGTATCGAACTTTTCCTGCACTACCTGAAACGCTACAAATCCATTACACTCGAAGAATTCCTGTTTACCGAGGAAAACTGTGTGATCAGGGATAAGGAAGGCAATCCCTTTACCAACGAGATCATTATCCCATTGCGCCGGGAGGTAAAACAAAAAGAAGAAACGAAGGCTGATGCGGAAAAAGTGCAGGAGGCAGTAGCAGAAAGGCCCGCACCGGCCACGGTAGCTACAGCCGGTCCTGCCGTACGCAAAAAATTCTCTCCCTTCAGTGAATGGCTTTATTTCAAGATCTACTGCGGTACCAAAACGGCGGAGAAGGTGTTGAAGGAAACCCTGCTGGAGTTCGTGGAGCAGGGGCTGGACAATAAGCTGTTTGAGAAATTCTTTTTTATCCGCTACCGCGACGACTTTTCCCACCTTCGCTTCCGTTTCTTCAATTCCGATCCCGACAAGCAGCTCGAAACGCAGAAGCAATTGATGCTGTGCCTGCAGCCGTTGATGGACAATGGTATGATCGATAAAGTAGTGCTGGATACGTATTCAAGGGAGCTGGAGCGCTACCAGGGACACCTGATCGAGGAGGCGGAATTGTTGTTTCATAACGACAGTCTTGCTATCTTGCGTTTTGTAAATTTGCTGGAAGGCGCAGAAGGAGAGCGTTACAGGTTCTTGTTTGGCTTGAGGGGGATCGACATCCTGCTCAACGACTTTGGTTTTACACTAGAAGACAAAACAGAACTGGCTAAACAATTGCAGACAAACTTCTTCCGGGAGTTTGGCGGACACAGCTCCCTGCAAAAATTACTCAACGACAAATACAGGAAACACCAGAAGAGTATTTTCCAGCATATGGATCCGGCAAAGGATGTGGAGAACGAGATCGATGAAGCTATTGCCTTGTTTGAGATCCGGTCGGGGGAAAATGCAGCGGTGATCGCGCGTATCCGGGAAAAAGCAAAAGAGGAAGACATCCGCAAACTGTTCTTCGATCTGTTGCCCAGCTATATTCACATGTACATGAACCGGTTGTTTGTTGCCCAGCAACGTAAGTACGAACTGGTCGTATATCATTTCCTGGAAAGATATTATTCATCACAGCTAAGTATACAAAAAAAAGGAAAAACTGATGCCATTCACCGTTTACAGACAACTTGATGCTATGGACTGCGGGCCTACCTGCCTGCGCATGGTAGCAAAACACTATGGCAAAAGTTATTCCCTGGAGTATTTAAGAGAGCAATCCTATATTACCCGGGAAGGCGTAAGCCTTTTGGGCATAAGCGAAGCCGCCGAAAAAATCGGGTTTCGTACACTTGCCGCAAAAATATCCTTTGCCCAGCTTGATGAGGAAGCTACCCTGCCCTGCATCCTGCACTGGAACCAGAAGCACTTCGTGGTATTGCCACCGCAAAACTATGACCGTAACAAGAAAAACGATAAAATATTAGTTGCCGATCCGGGACATGGCCTGGTTAAGGTCGACCGCGAAACTTTTCTGCGTAGCTGGCTGGGCGATGGTAAGGAAGGTATCGTACTGATGCTGGAACCTACCGATGCCTTTTACCAGGAGAAGGAAGAACAGCAGCAGAAGAAAGGATTCAAGTTCCTGTTCAGCTACCTACGCCCTTATAGGAAATATGTAGTGCAGCTTTTCCTGAGCATTGTTATTGCGAGTGTTTTGTCGCTTATCACGCCTTTCCTCACGCAGGGCCTCGTGGATTATGGTATCAATCACCAGAACCTGGGATTCGTGTACCTGGTGCTTATTTCCCAGTTGGTGCTTTTCGCTGGAAGCACGGCTATCGAAATGATCCGGAGCTGGATCATGCTGCACATGAACAGCCGTATCAATATCAGTATCATCTCCGACTTCCTGATCAAGCTGATGAAATTGCCCATCCGTTTCTTCGATACCAAAATGATCGGCGATATCCATCAGCGTATCGGCGACCACAGCCGTATCCAGAGCTTTCTTACCGGTACTACCTTGTCCACGTTGTTCTCCTTTGTGAACCTGTTCGTATTTACCATTGTACTGGCCATCTATAGCTTAAAAATACTGTTGGTATTTGCTGTTTTCAGCATTGCTTCCATAGGCTGGATCATTTTCTTCTTAAAGAAAAGAAGGGAACTGGACTACAAGCGCTTCCAGCGTATGAGCGATAACGAGAACGTGCTCTTCGAGCTGATTACCGGTATGCAGGAGATCAAGCTAAACAATTGTGAAACCCCCAAACGCTGGGAATGGGAAAAAGTACAGGCAAGGTTGTACAAGATCAGTGTGGATGGCCTGGCATTGGGCCAATACCAGCAGGTAGGTTCAGTATTCTTCAACCAGTTGAAAAATATCCTGATCTCCTACATCAGTGCGCGTGAAGTAATGAGCGGCAATATGAGCCTGGGTATGATGCTTTCGGTAAGTTATATCATTGGCCAGATGAACAGTCCGCTGGACCAGTTGCTGGGATTTGTACAGGCGGCGCAGGATGCGAAAATAAGCCTGGACCGCCTGGGTGAAATACACAACCGGGAAGAGGAAGAAAACGACGGTCTGGTCACCCTTACACCTATGGAGAAAAAGTCGGATAGCATCTATTTGCAGAATGTCTCCTTCCAGTATGGCGGTAGCCATTCGCCTCATGTGCTCAAGGACATCAACCTGGAAATACCTGAAGGCAAAGTAACGGCTATTGTAGGCTCCAGTGGTAGTGGTAAAACGACGCTGCTTAAATTGCTGCTGCAATTTTACGATCCTACCGAAGGCCGTATTATGATCGGCAGTAAAGAGCTAAAGCAGATCTCGCCTAAATGGTGGCGCAACGAATGTGGTACGGTAATGCAGGATGGCTTTATCTTTTCGGATACGATTGCCAAAAATATCTCGGTAAGCGACGAAAGGGTAGATATGAAAAAGATCATGCATGCCGTGGAAGTAGCTAATATAAAGGATTTTGTAGAGGAACTGCCCCTGGGCTTCCAGACTAAGATCGGTAATTCGGGCAACGGCATCAGTGCGGGTCAGAAACAACGGATGCAGATTGCGAGGGCAGTGTATAAAAACCCGCAATACTTATTCTTTGATGAAGCGACGAGTGCCCTGGATGCCAACAATGAAAAAGTGATCATGGAAAACCTGGACCGTTTTTTTGAAGGTAAAACGGTAGTGGTGATCGCGCATCGCCTGAGCACAGTAAAAAATGCAGACCAGATCGTAGTGCTCGAAAAAGGACAGATGGTGGAAATAGGCACGCATGCCGAACTCACGGCCAACAGGGGCAGGTATTATGAACTGGTAAAAAATCAACTCGAACTGGGCAGCTAATCTAATCGCATATGCCGGATAACAACAGCACACTGGAAGAAATACATCCTGAAGAAGATATAAGGAGTGAAGAGGTTCAGGAGATCATGGGCAGGATGCCTTCCTGGATCGTACGCCGGGGCATTACTATGGTGGGCATTATCATTCTCTGCCTGTTTATCGGCGCTTACTTTTTTAAGTATCCCGATATAATACCGGCAAGGGTAGTCATATCGTCGGGCAATCCTCCAGTAAAAATGATAGCCAAGGCAAGTCAGCCTATTCAGAAAATATTGGTACAGAATTACCAGATGGTAAAAAAAGACGAGGTATTGTGTATTCTGAACAATGCAGCGAGCTATGATGATGTGATGCAGATAGTGCCGGATATAAGGCATATGGATACCGCTGTCAACCTGGCTGCCCTGGTAATGCAACTGCATACTCCTTCGGGTCTGCGTTTAGGCGAACTCCAATCTAATTATGCCGAACTGTTCCAGGCCATCCAGGATTACCGTTTCTTTCTGAATCATAATGTGTATGGTGCAACGGTAAACAATCTGCAGCAACAGGTAGTGTACAACAGCCAGTTGAACAAAGAGCTAAGCATAAAGGACAGGATGCTGAAAGAGCAGGAAGAACTGCAACACCGCCGCTTTGCGGCCGACTCCGACCTGGTGAAAAATAAAGTGATCTCCCGGCAGGAGTATGAAGCGTCCCGTAAAAGTATGCTTGATCAGCAGATGAACACACAGGGTGTTAAAAGCAATATCATACAGAATAACCTGCAGCAGACCGAATACCAGAAGAGCATTACGGATGTAACCCAGCAGCGAAGAAGTGAAGAAAATGCCTTGCAGCAAAAACTAAAGGATGCGGCCAGCCGCTTCCTGGGCCAGTATGCGCAATGGGAGCAGAATTATATCCTGCGCAGCCCTACCGACGGCAAGGTCACTTTCTTCCGTTATTGGAAAGAAAACCAGTTTGTGCAGGCGGGAGAAGGTGTCATGATGGTAACCCCCCCAGCACAAGATTATGTGGCAAGGGGAGAAATCGGTATCGATCGCTCCGGTAAAATAGAAGCCGGCCAGCAAGTGCTGATCAAGCTGACGGCATACCCTTTTGAAGAATATGGTATGTTGCGGGGCAGGGTAGTAACCCGTTCTGCTGTAGCTATGGACAGTACCTTCCTGCTGGAAATAAAGCTCGAACAAGGTCTGAAGACCAATGCCGGCAAAACTATTCCGGCACAGCCGCAGCTATATGCGATAGGGGAGATCATGACCGAAGATAAAAGTGTGCTACAGCGCCTGTTTGAAAAAGTGTATGGTAAGTGGCGCAGGTAATTATAAGACCTTATAACGAGCCGTCTTCCTGAGCGCAGTCGAAGGATGAAAGGGAGGAACAAATTTTTGTCTTGCTTCGACTTTCTTGCAGAGATACACAGCTCTTGCATTATATCCCAGCTACAAAACCTTATAACGGATGATCGTAGGTCGTTCGGAAAATCCTTGTTTCCCGGGAGCTGTTATTGCTGGCGAACCTGTTATATTTGACTGGGACAGGACAATCAGTGCCTGTTTGGACAAAAAACATATCACCGATACATAACCGCCCCCTCTATGAACACATTTTTGCTTCGCCTGGCTGTGGCTATTACCCTGTTGGCACATAGCATCACCGGTATGTTTGATAACGGGATCAATAACTTCGGCGACCTGTACCTGAACCAGGTAGGCTTTGCCCCTCTCGGCGTGCCGTTGGCCTGGGCCATTAAGCTATCGCATGTGGCCTGCGCTATTTGCCTGCTGTGCAACAAGCTGATCAAGCCGGCTTCACTGCTCACCATAATGATCCTGGTAATGGGTATTTTTATGGTCCATTTCAAAGAAGGCTGGTTTGTGGTTGGAGGAGGAAGGAATGGCATGGAGTTTAATGTCCTGCTTATATTCGTGCTACTGACCATTATGTTCCCTGCCGGGTGGAAGACGATCCGCCTGTAAAGCCGGGCAAAGGGGAGCGGGACGGGCTGTTAATTGGTCCTGCAAAACTTAACATTGGAAGTGTAAGTCATATATTACCTTTGTGTTAATTTTTAAGAAACCAAAATAAATATGGCTAAAAACACCGATTCCCATTCCGAAAGGAAAAACCTGCAAAAAGAAATAACTTATCAGCTGGATAGCTCATTAGGCAAGCTGAAGGACTTCCTGGGTGAAAAGAAATTCAATAGCCGTATCAGGAAGGCGGTCAAGCTGCTAACCGAAGGCATCGACAAGAAGATGATGAAGAAGGAGGCCAAGACGCCGCAAAAGAAAAGCGTTCCCGAAGCTAAAGAGGGAACTGCTGTTCCGGCAGTAACACCGCAGGTAAAAAAGAAGGCAGCAGTGAAGAAAGCGGCAGCAAAGAAAGGCGCTGTAAAGAAAGCCCCGAAGCCGGTGGCTGTAAAGCCTAAAGCATCTGCTCCTGCGACCACCAAAGTACAGGCGGACTAATATCAGGCCCTTAAAAAATAACAAACGAGATGCCGCTCCTTCATGGACGGCATCTCGTTTGTTGTGTAGGGCTCCGGCCTGTTGGGATTGCCTGGCTCATTACAGGACAGGGCGCGGCTCAGGCTGTGGCAGCTTTTATGATCAGGTTAGCTATTTCTGCATAGTGGGAAAGCAGGGAAGCATGGCTGGATGGGAGTGCAATCGTAGTAGCTTTCATGCGTTCTGCAAAGAAATGCTGTGTTGCCGGCGGAATCATTCTGTCGTGTTCCGATACCTGGTACCAGCAAGGTAAATTCTTCCAGCCGGCATCCGTTGGTTTGTCTTCGAAACATTTTCCGGAAGTCGGCTTTTGGGCGGTAGCCATTACAAAAGAATCCATGGGGAAGCAGTCCTGTGAAAAATTATCGGCAAACAAATCTCTGTCAATCCATAAAAAACCATATTGATCCGGGCGCAGCGCAGCGGCTCCCGGAGGTGGATCGGTACGCCCCAGCAACATGCCCAGGTTCTCATCGGTATCGGGGGCAAAAGCAGCGATGTACACCAGCCCGGTCACATTGGGGCATTTAGAAGCGGCTTCTGTAATAATGGCCCCTCCATAGGAATGTCCCACCAGGATAGTGGGCCCTTCAAGCGATTCGGCAAGCCGCCGCGTGGTTTCGGAATCTTCTGTCAGCGAGGTCAAAGGATTTTGTGTGGCTACTACCCTATGTCCTGCTTCTTTAAGAATAGGGATTACTTTGTGCCAATGGGAGCCGTCGCCCCAAGCTCCATGTACAAGTACGATGTTAGCTTTGTTTGTCATAAAATTTAGGTTTAAATGGTTATAAAATCTGAATGACGCGTAACAGGCACTACCGGGAAACATCAAGAGGAAAAATAAGGCCCGGGTTTGGTTTAACGAAGTTAGGCTAAAGTTGGACCAGCAAAATTTAATCCGGGTTAAATTCTTTGAAGAGCTATCCCGGGTATAAAGCGAATCTGCTACATCAGGAGATCCGCTTTATACCCGGAATCTATTGACTTTGTTGTAATCGCTTTGTTTTGCGATTGCCGGTTAGATTAAGGCTGGTTTTCGCTGCACCAATTACTTACCCGATACTTCCCGGGCGGCTTTCATAATGACAGCGGCTACCTTTTGGGGTTGTGATACGTAAACGGCGTGGCTGCCTTTGATCTCCGTAACCTTGGTGTTGGAACGTTTGTACATACTGCGTTGGATGTCGGGGTTAATGCTTTTATCTTCTGTCGCTACGATACCATAGGCCGGTTTGTTTCTCCAGGCTGCTTCGGTGATAGGGGTTACAAAACACTTACCGTAAAACGCACCCTGGGAGGCATACATGAACCTGGCATCCTGTTCGCTCAGGTCGCCGCAGAAACCTGCGTGATATTTGGCCTGGTCATAGTACACGATACCTTTATCATCGGGTGGCAGCACGCCGTTTTCGGGGGCGGGCTTGGCAGTTTGGAACCAGGTCAGGGCCGATTCACCATTGTCCGGCTGGAAAGCGGCGATATATACGAGACCCGCAACCTTGGGATGGTTACCCGCCTGGGTGATCACTGCGCCGCCCCAGGAGTGGCCGGCAAGAATAGTGGGGCCGTCCTGTGCATCCAGCGCCAGCTTTGTGGCAGCGGCATCGTCTTCCAGGGAGGTCAAGGGGTTTTGCACGATGGTTACATGATAACCCTGTTTTGTAAGGATCTCGTAAACGCCTTTGTAGCCCGAGCCATCGGCAAAGGCGCCATGTACCAGCACTACGTTTTTTACGGTTTGCGCACCGGCTTGCATTGCTGTGCCGGTTAAGGCGGTAAGGGCTACAGTTGCGGCTAGGGCGCCGCTTTTCATTGTGTTTTTAAAGGCCTGCATGTTCATCTTTTTGGTTGTTGAAGTTTTTGTTTGAATCAACGATACAAAGATGAGATGCGCACGAGGCCAATGCGATGAGCATATTACCCGGTTAGTTGTAATTATTTCCCTTCTTTGGAAATACCCGCTGTATTCCTGAAGTCTGATGGTGATAAACCTGTGTTTTTCTTGAAGAAATTGGAGAAATAGGATACATCTTCAAAGCCGAGCTCGAAAGTGATATGCTTTACCGATTTGTCGGTATAAGATAAAAGCCGCTTAGCCTCCACGGTAACCCGCTCCTGGATGATCTGGGAAGGCGCTTTCTGGTTGAACAGTGCAAACAGGTTGGATAAGGTTTTGGGCGATTTGCAAAGCTGTCGCGCATAAAAGTTAACGGAGCGCTCGGATTTAAAATGGGCTTCGACCAGCAAATTGAATTTGCGGATAATATGAAACCTTTCGTCTTGCTGCTTTTTGACAGGCACATATCCCGACTTCGCAAGCTGGGTCACATAGATGATGAGGCGCTTCAGCAGTGCCAGTAATACTTCGTTCCGGATATGGTCCGAAGCCTTCAGCTCTTCTGCAAAGATGTCGGATAGTAATTGTAGTTTGTGCTGTGCCTGTTCGCTTAGCTTCACAAACAAATGATCCGTGCTGCTGAACAGAAAACCGACGCAGCTTACCTCGCTGTCGTGGTCGATAATGCAATAAAACTCCCGGTTGAATTGCCAGGCAATAATGCCGGCCGCATGTTCAAAGCTGAATGACTGGTTAAATAAGAGCGTCAGCAGCGAGTGGGCCGGGAACTCATATTCTGTTCCGTCTATAGTAACCGTTTGACTTTCCCCGGGATTCCAGGCGATGGTAAAATACTTGTTGAACTTGTCCCTGCTGTAAAACAGACGGTCAAACCCAGCCTCTTCTTTAAATAGCAGCAATTCCCCGCCTGTATTTTCTTCCCTTAGTTTGAGCTTCATGATGTACCAGGTGGATTATGGGTAAGATGTTATGTAAATGCCGGAATGACACCGGCTGTTGCCTGCCCAAAATACAAAAGAAGTAGTGAAGGTCAAAGCCCTGATGTCCGCTGCCTTTTTGTGCCTTACACCGGCTCCCGCCAGCTTATTGATGGAAGGTCTGGCTCGATTTACGATTTGAGGTAAAGCCGTTTTCGCAGATAAAAGGCTACGTTGACTAATGCGATCAACGCGGGAACTTCTACAAGAGGTCCGATCACGCCTGCAAAGGCCTGCCCGGAGTTAATACCGAATATGCCGATGGCGACAGCAATAGCCAACTCAAAATTATTCCCTGCTGCGGTAAAAGATAATGCCGCATTCTGCGCATAATCCGCACCTATGTATTTACCCGTGAAAAATGTAACCAAGAACATGATGGCGAAGTAAATCACAAGCGGTATGGCGATCCTCACAACATCGATAGGGATATAGACGATCAGTCTGCCTTTCAGGCTGAACATAGCTATAATGGTAAGCAACAAGGCAATTAATGTGATGGGGCTGATCCCGGGAATGAATTTATTTTCATACCATTCCTGGCCTTTTATACGGATCAGGGCATACCTGCTTATGAAGCCTGCCATAAAGGGAATGCCCAGGTAAAGGAAGACACTTTTCGCGATCTGTTTGATGTTTATATTTACGTCAAAGCCCTTCAGGCCGAAGTACGGCGGGAGCACCTTGATAAACAGCCATGCAAACAGGCTGTAGAAAAGCACCTGGAAAATGCTGTTGAATGCCACAAGTCCGGCGGCATATTCCCCGTTTCCTTCTGCAAGCTCATTCCATACGATCACCATTGCAATGCAACGCGCGAGGCCAATCATGATAAGGCCGACCATATACTCCGGCTTATCGCGCAGGAATATGATCGCAAGCAAAAACATGAGTACGGGACCTATAAGCCAGTTCATGACAAGCGATAAAGAAAGCACTTTGGTATTCCTGAATACTTGTCCCAACTGCTCATATCTTACCTTAGCCAGCGGTGGGTACATCATCAGGATCAAGCCGGCAGCAATGGGGATATTCGTCGTTCCTGACTGGAAAGAATTTATTAGCCCGGATGATGAGGGGATAAAATAACCAATAGCAATACCGATTCCCATGGCAAGGAAGATCCAGAGGGTCAGATAGCGATTAAGGAAGGACAGCCTTTTACGTTCACAGGCTGGATTGCAATTATGGGCGCTCATGTTTTTAATGCTTGTCGATGTTAAAGGTTAGCAACATCCGGAACCCGGTTCACAACAGGCCGCCTCCGGCTTGATCGCATACACGGTGATACTATAAATTGCGGTTTTGCTCCGCTGAAATGCTTCGATTTCTGCTGCAGACAGGTGGTTGTGCAATATATCATCAGGAATTACGATCGGTTTTTGCTTCTGGACGGTGACATTCCTGAAACCGTTACTATGAATAAGGTTCAGGTATTCCTCCCGTTGGATCGCACCGGAAATACAACCAGCATACATTTCGGCAACATTCTGTAGCTGCTCCGGCAATTCACCGGCCAATACCACATCCGAAATACTGAAATGGCCTCCGGGTTTTAAAACACGGTAGATTTCCTTAAACACATTGTTCTTGTTCGGTACGAGGTTCAGTACGCAATTGCTAACGATTACGTCGGCAACATTGGCCGTCACCGGCATGTGCTCTATATCTCCCTGGCGGAACTCTACGTTGTTATAACCAAGCTTCTCCACATTTATCCGCGCCTTATCGATCATGGTCTCGGTAAAGTCGATCCCGATCACACGGCCTTTCTCCCCAACTATCGAGCGGGCAATAAAGCAGTCATTACCTGCGCCGCTGCCAAGGTCGATAACGGTATCGCCTTCCTTTAGCCGGGCATATTCCGTTGGCAAACCGCATCCCAGCCCTAAATCGGCATCAGGATTATAGCCTTCCATTTTGGTATAATCGTCGCTCATGATATTGTAGACTTCAGTACTGCAGCAGCTTGCACCGCAACAGGAGCTTGCGTTGGTGTCCTTGTCCTGTAAAGCGATCTCGCTGTATTTCTGTTTTACGAGCTCTTTTAATTGCTGATCTTTAGTCATAGCGTTCCTTTTTATAAATGAATAGTAAACTATAGCCAATATTGGTATTGACTGGCTTCCTGTACAAAGCCTGTTATCTTGTTTTTGATTTCGTCTCTGACTTCCCGGGTTTGCTCCAGGATTTCTTCCTGTGTCCCTTTGAATTGCGATGGGTCGGCAAAAGACCATGCTATCCTTTTAGTGTTTCCTGGGAAAATGGGACACCTTTCTGCGCTGGCAGCGTCGCATACTGTAACTACGGCGTCATAACTTCTCCCTTCTTTCAATAAATCAGATACCTCTTTGGTGGCATTGCCACTGATGTTGATCCCGGTTTTCTGCATCACCTGCACTACATGAGGATTAAGCCGGCCAGCTTCAAGGCCCGCACTCTCTGCCAGAAAGTGTCCGGCCCCTATTTCGTTAAGAAACGCTTCGGCCATCTGGCTACGGGCGGAGTTGTGGATGCAGACAAATAATATTTTCTTCATAACCCTACTGTTTATTTGTTTATTGCAATATTGCGATTTATTAGGGCAAAAAAATTAGCAACAATCTTTCTTCAAGTTCACTTCGACAAAAAAGGCTGAAAGTATACTTCTATACTCGTTCCATACCTTAGGATTGATGCAGTAACAGATACTCGTTCCTTCGACTGTTCCCTGGATAAGACCGGCGTTTTTCAATTCTTTCAAATGTTGGGAAATGGTCGGTTGTGCCAGGCCCAGCTCTGTTACCAGCTCACCACAGACACAGGCATTCAATTTAACAAGCTCCTGCAGGATAGCAATGCGTGCCGGGTGTGCCAACGCCTTTGCCATATTGGCAAGATCATTCTGCTTTTTTGTAAATAAATCTGTTTTTGTAGCACCCATGACTTTATTATTTAATTGCAATATTACGATTAATATGGAGAAGCCAAAATAAAATTTTCAAGGCGGTCTTTGAATATCTTATGGCGAATGAAGTAGAAAAAAATCACTGAATGTATAAATGATAAAACCTGCAGTGCGGGCTTTTATTTGACGGACAGGAAGGACCTCGACCTCATTCCCCTACAGCCTTGGGACTGCGACAAGCCAGCATGTTACGGCGTCCAAAGCAAAAATGCTTCCCTCTTCTCCGGTCTGGGAGTTGGCCAAGACCTCATTCTAACTTTTCGCTTTGCCTTTGCTTCGCTGCGAGGACACAGAAATCCTCTAAAATAAAAAAGCCTCAGATTGCTCTGAGGCTTTTGCGGAGACGGCGAGATTCGAACTCGCGATACAGTTTCCCGTATACACACTTTCCAGGCGTGCTCCTTCAACCACTCGGACACGTCTCCTTGTCTGAAGGGACGCAAAAGTACGACTTTTATTGGAATAAGAAAATCTTTAAATGAAGCCGAACTATTTTTCTTTTTTTAAATCAGGTATTTATCTTATGTGATCCAGGTATTTATGTTAATTCATTGCGAAAAAGCAATCAATTAAATTATCTTTAAGCGCGATATATGTTGCTTAAAACAGCTATATACCTGTTGTGTTGCACCAAAAGACCAGACCAAAACCAATTACAGCCAAACGTACAGATATGAAGAAGGGCATTATACCACTGGTTTCCAGCCTTTTACTTTCCGCTTTATCGCTTAAGGCACAACAACAAAACCAACCCTATCCCGGAAAAGATACTGCTGCAACAAGATCAGAACACCAACCATTGACCGGCGTAGTGTATGAGGATAACGGGAATACGCCTTTCCCCGGAGTTGTGATACAATGTCAAAACGGGAAGGTGACGGTTACCGATGACCGGGGTAAATTTAGCCTGGAACGGCCCGAAAACGGTAGTGTACTGACTGTCTCTTCGCTTGGGTATATTACACAAAAGATTAAAATAGTACCAGGGCAAAATGACCTTAAGGTCCGGATGCTGCCGGACCCGGGCGCCCGGATAGAAGAGATAGTAGTGACGGCATTAGGGGTACAGCGCAATACCCGCTCCCTGGGCTATGCCATGCAGCAATTGGAGGGTAGCGAGGTACAGCAAGCCGGGGAGGTGAACTTTATCAACAGTCTGCAGGGCAAGCTTGCGGGTGTGCAGATCGCTGGCAATAGCGGCGCTATGGGAGGCTCGGCCAAGGTAACGATCCGTGGTTTCAAAACGATATCGGGTGATAATAACGCTATGTTTATTGTCGATGGCGTGCCTATGGCCAATATGAACCTGAATACTGCAGGACAGGGTGCGGGTGGGGGTGGCCTGGACTATGGTAACCCGGCTCAGTTGATCAATCCTAACGATATAGAAAATATTTCGGTGCTGAAAGGCGCTTCGGCCACGGCTTTATACGGCAGCCGCGGGCAAAATGGCGTCATCTATATAACGACTAAATCGGGTAAAGGCGCCGGCAGGTTCAGCGTCAACTATGATCTTAACCTGCAGCTGGACCAGGTTTCCTTATTGCCCAAATACCAGAATAAATATGGTGGCGGCAATAGCGGTACTTTCGGAAAATTATATTTCAACGAGCATCCCGAAGGCTTCGGCCCTGGTGGTGGTACGTACGACGATCACGATGGTAAAGGAAGCTATGATCTCGTGCCGCAATACAGCGTAGACGAATCCTGGGGACCGATACTGGATGGCCGCCAGGTAAGGCATTACTGGTCCTGGGACCCCGGAAAGAACAACCCGGATTTCGGGAAAACGGCGCCCTGGGCGCCGCAGCCTGATAATGTAAAAGATTTTTTCAGAACAGGGGTAACCTTGTCCAACAATTTGTCGGTAGCCAGCTCAGGTGAAAAAGGAAGTATCCGCTTTTCGTTGGGACAAACCCGGCAGGATTTTATTTACCCGGGCAGCAACCTGGACCGTGCATTCCTGGGGCTGAATACAACATACCATTTTACCGACAGGCTGACCTTCAGCGCAGGGATCAATTATATTACGGACAAGTCGAAAAACAGGCCCGGCACCGGCTTTTACGGATTCAATCCCATGTTGCAATTCACCATGTATGGCCAACGGCAGTTGGACAATGCCTACCTGCAACAATACAAGTATGCCGATGGCAGCGAGCGTACCTGGAACCGGGCGGCCTGGAACAATCCTATGCCGGTATCGGCACAAAACCCTTACTGGAACCTGTACGAATCCTACAATACCGACCGGAACAACCGCTACTTCGGCAATGCCGGCTTTACATACAAGATCAGCGGTTGGCTCTCGGCCGATGCCCGTGTATTTTCCGATTTCCTCGATCATATGGACGAGCTTAAATCGGCGAAAGATTACTTTACCGGAGGTTATAACAGACGTGCCCTCAGTTATAAAGAAAATAACTTCCAGGGTACCTTAACACTTAATAAGCGTTTGGCCCACGATAAAATAAGCCTGGAGGCCGTGGTGGGGGGTAATATATTACAGGTACGGTCGGAAGCGGAAACCGGCAATACCAACGGCGGCCTGATGAGCCCCGGCGTGTATGTGCTGCAGAACTCGGTACTGCCGCCTTCGGTGGCCAATTCTTATGCCAATTACCAGACCAATTCTCTTTTTGCGACGGCTATGCTGGGTTATAAAAAAAGACTCTACCTCACGCTTACCGGGCGCAACGATTGGGCCTCGCCCTTAAAGCAGACGGGTAATTATTCTTTCTTTTATCCTTCCGTCGGCGGTGTTTTTGTCTTCTCCAGTCTGGTGCCGGAAAATAAATGGATGACCTTTGGCAAAGCCAGGTTGTCGTATGCCCAGGCCGGCAATATTACCTCGCCTTATGCCGTGAGCCGTTACTTCGATTTCAGTGCCCCCTTCAGCAGCGAGATGGGCAACTTTTCTCTGCAATCCACGCCCGATGTACTCTTCAATAATAAGCTGAGGCCCGAGCTGTCCCGGGAGGTAGAAGGTGGTTTGGATTTCCGTTTCCTGAACGATCGCCTCAGCATCAGCTTTACCTATTACAATCGTATTACCTCGAACCAGATATGGAATATACAATTGCCGCCTGAATCGGGATACAGCTCTAAAGTAGTGAACGGCGGCACAGTAAGGAACCGGGGCATAGAACTGAGCCTGTATGCGACGCCTGTTATCGCAGGGCCCTTCCGTTGGGAAATGGGTATAAATTTTTCGCAGAACCGGAATACAGTGCTCGATCTTAATGCCAACGACGGCAGTATGGGCGGGTTGGAAACTTTTATCATCGGTACTGAGCGTCGTACCCAGCGTGTGTCGGTAGTGGCTATGAAGGGGAAATCCCTGGGTACCATTATCGGTACCGATTATGTATATGATGCCAATGGTAACAAGATAGTAACCCCCGCAGGCTTTTACGAAGTAACCACCCGTTCGGTAGTCATCGGAGATGTGAACCCCGATTTTATCGGCGGCTTTTCCAATACCTTTTCTTATGGAAATATATACTGCTCGGGTCTTATTGATTTTCAGAAAGGGGGTGACTTCTTTTCATACACCAATTTGTATGGCAATAAATCGGGCCTGCTGGAAGAAACTGCAGCCGATGGTATCCGTGAAAACGGGATCATCAATGAAGGGGTAAAGGCAGACGGGGGCCCCAATGATAAAAGGATATCGGCCAAAGACCATTTCAACAGCGATGGCGGCAACCGGATCAGCAAAGCCAACCTCTATGATGCCGGCTTTATCTACTTAAGAGAGCTGCGCCTGGGCTGGAATCTGCCGGATAAATGGCTGAAGAAAACAAAAATGAGAAGTGCCCGCCTGGCATTGGTAGGGCGTAACCTTTGGTTGATCCACAGCAATGCGCCCAATGTCGACCCTTCCAGTATCAACAATTCTATTGGCAATACCCCTGGCCTGGAAGGAGGTGCATTACCCGCGGTAAGAAGCTATGGTATCAATCTTAATATCACATTTTAGGTAGGGTTATACTTGTTATTGGATCAAAAAAGGACTATGAGCAAAAAACTACTTCTTTCCCTGGTGGCGGTGCTGGCGGTATTTGTCGGTTGCCGGAAATTTGATGATATCAATACAGACCCTGCCCGCCCGGCAGAGACGGAGCCGCGTTACCTCCTGGCCAGTGCCGAAAAACGGGCGGTAGACCTGATGTACCATGGCTACTATAATGGCCGTATCGGGATGCATTATGCCCAGTACTGGACCGGGACCGACAAAACAGGGGAGAGCCGTAACCTGCTTAGCGACGATGGCCTGTGGGCGGCCCTTTATGCCGGTCCCCTGATGGACCTGCAGGAAATAACCAATTACTATAACCGGCATCCGGAACAACGCAACAAGCAGGAAGAGGCTGTGGCTGGTATCCTGAAAGCCTGGATCTTCCATGTGCTTACCGATGTGTATACCGATATTCCTTACAGCCAGGCCTTGCAGGCAGATACTTATCCGCAGCCGGTTTTTGACCACGCTGAGGATGTTTATAGGGATCTTTTGTCTTCGCTCAAAAGCCATATCAATACCCTTAATGCCGCGGGGGGAAGCCCGGTTACCGGCGATATCCTGGGTAATGGCAATAAGGAATACTGGGTGAGATTTGCCAATGCCCTCAGGATGCGCATTGCTATGCGTATGGCCGATGTAAAGCCTGCCGAAGCCAGGATCGTGATTGAAGAGGCCGCCCGGTACACTTTACAAGGCGTGAAAGACGATGTTTATTTTCCCTATAACAGCAATAGCGTGAGCAATCGTTTCCCCTATAACGACGCAGATCGCCCTATGGTAGAGTTTGTCGTAACCACTACCTTGATCAATTATTTGAAACTAACAAATGACCCCAGGCTGCTTGTCTATGCCCGAGTGGCTACTGCTACGCAGAAATACCAGGGCAAGCCTTACGGCCAGGCCGATAACAGCCCTATACTGGATTCCCTATCCCGTCCGGGAGTGCTTATGTACAGCGCCGGCAACAAAGGGTATATCATCACCTATGCCGAAGTGATGTTCCTCAAAGCCGAAGCAGCCGCCCGTGGTATGTATGTAGGCGGCGATGCCGGGTCGCTGTACGAAGAGGCCATAAGGGCATCGATGCAGCAATGGAATATTTCGGATAATAATTTTACGGTTACGGCATACCTGGATAAAGTGCCTTATAACGCAGGCAAATTGAAAAACGTGATCGGTACCCAGAAATGGATCGCTTTATATATGCAGGGGCTGCAGGCCTGGATGGAAAGACTGCGCCTGGATTTTAAAAGACCCGATGGCAAACCTTTATTTATTCCCCCTTTTTCCGGCTCTCTTGATCCGGAGGTAGCCGACGTACCCCAAAGGCTCAACTATCCCAATGCTACCAGGAACAGCAATGCGGCCAATGTAGAAGCGGCGGCCCAGCATATTGGCAAAGATTCCAAAGCCACCAAAAACTGGTGGGATATACAATAAGGAAGTGGGGGCAACAGCGGAAGCACAGGACCTTTTCAGGAAGGTAACAGCACCCTTTTTTCCACAACAACTGCCGTTACCGTTAACTTCTGTATTTTTGCAGACTATTTTTCATATTTTATCATCCATAATGCAATTGCCGCCAGGTAAAAAAATATACTTTGCTTCCGACTTTCACCTCGGTATTCCGGACAGGGCTACAAGCAGGCAACGGGAGCAATTACTTTGCCGCTGGCTCGACAGTATCCGTGACGATGCAGCATGCCTTTTCCTGGTAGGCGATATTTTTGATGTATGGTTTGAATATAAAAATGTGATCCCCAAAGGATATACCCGCTTCCTGGGCAAGCTGGCCGAGCTTACGGACGCCGGTATGCATATCGAAGCATTTACCGGTAACCACGACCTTTGGATGCGGGGCTATTTTGAAGAAGAGTTGAATATTAAAGTACATCATCATCCCCTGGAGTTTGAGGCCAATGGAAAAAGATTCCTGGTGGCACATGGCGACGGCCTAGGGCCGGGCGATCACGGCTATAAATTTCTGAAAAGTGTGCTGCGCAATCCCATGGCTCAATGGCTTTATCGTCGTCTTCATCCTGATACCGGTGTTGGCGTAGCCAATTACTTTAGCCGTAAAGGGCCTAAGCATGTTCAGGCCGAGAAGGAATTTCTGGGAGAAGATAAAGAATGGCTTATTATATACAGTAAAGACAAGTTGAAGGAAAAACACTACGATTATTTCATCTTCGGGCACCGGCACCTGGCAGTAACCCACCGGATCGGGGATAATAGTTTGTATGTGAACCTGGGCGATTGGATCACTTATAATAGTTATGCCGTATTTGATGGCTCGGAGCTGGAGCTGAAATATTTTACCGTTTAATCCGTTAACCTGTAACATGCAACCTATGGAAAGAAGACTCGTCCTCGTACGCCATGCAAAATCTGATTGGAGTACCGCAGGCCAGCCCGATTTTGCCCGTCCCCTGAACGACCGGGGTAAGAAGGATGCACCTGTTATGGGCCAGCGCCTTAAAGCCAAAGGCGTAGTACCGGATCTTATCCTGGCTAGCCCGGCAAAAAGAGCGGCCACTACCGCCAAGCTGATTGCGGAGGCCGTGGGCTACGATACAGAAGCCATCCGTTGGATAGAACGTTTATACCATTGCCCGGCTGCTGTATTTGAAGAGGTGCTCTTGACCGAAGACATACCCGACGACGTGAAGACGGTTTTTATTTTTGCTCATAACCCGGGGATCACCCATTTTGCCAATGAAACAACAGAGGGATTGAATGTAGACAATATACCTACCTGCGGCGTTGTCGCAGTTACTTTCGATGCAGGGCACTGGAGCGATTATGCTTCGGTGAAACATACCCTGCTATTTTTTGATTATCCTAAAAACCAATAGATTTTTCGTGTCCAAAGCTGATTTTACGACCTCACTGACTGATCTTTTTACCAAGCATTTTGGAAATGCCCCAGAACAACTTACTTTAATACCCTTATCCGGTTCCGACAGAAGGTACCTGCGCATGAGCGATGGTACGCATACGGTAGTCGGCGCTTTTAACCCCGATAAAAAAGAGAACAACACCTTTTTTTACTTTAGCCAGGTATTTGCCAAGTATAAATTGCCCGTACCGGAAATTATTGCCAAAAGCCGCGACAAGCAATATTATTTGCTCCAGGACCTTGGCGATACTTCCCTTTTTCACCTGCTCGAAACCGAAGGGCATACGGACCATGTGAAAAGCCTGTTCAAAAAAGGAATCGACAACCTGGTACGGTTTCATTGGGAGGCCGGGAAGGAGATCGATTACTCGCTGTGCTTTTCCGCTTCTGCTTTTGACCGTAAGCAGATATTATCGGACCTACTGTATTTCAAATATTACTTTGCCGATCTGCTGAAGATACATTACAACAAGCCTGCACTGCTGGAAGAGCTGGAAGAATGGAGCCGCGCCTTGTCTTCCGTACGCCCGCAAACCTTCATGTACCGCGACTTCCAGAGCCGGAACATACAGGTGCAGAACGACCAGGTTTATTTTATCGATTACCAGGGCGGCATGATGGGATTGCCCCAGTACGACCTGGCGTCGCTGCTGTGGCAGGCCAGGGCACAATTGCCTAACGAGTGGAAAAGTGAGTTGGTCAACTATTACTTCCAGGCCCTGCAAACCCTGCCCGAGATCCCTTCCTTCAACGAGATGGAATTCAGGAAGGGCTATCTGGAATGTGTATTATTGCGCATCCTGCAAACCCTGGGTGCTTATGGCTTCCGTGGCCTGCTGGAACGCAAGCCGCATTTTATCAAGAGCATCAAGCCTGCCTTGCAGCAACTGAAATTTTTCTTGGAAACGTACGGACATATCCCGGCCTACAGCGAATTACGCCATGTGCTGGAACAACTGGTAAAGCCGGAAATCACATCACAGTTTGAAAGCCTGGATGAAAAGCTGGTTGCCGAGGCGCCGCTTAAGGTACATGTCTACAGCTTTTCCTATAAGAAAGGGATACCTGCCGATGTGACCGGCCATGGCGGCGGCTTTGTATTCGATTGCAGGGGTATACTCAATCCCGGTCGTTTTGAAGAGTACAAGACCATTACCGGTAAAGATGCTGCGGTAAAAGAGTTCCTGGAAACCAAGACCCTGATGCCGCAATTCCTCGAACATGTATTTGCTACGGTCGATATTTCTGTAGATGATTATGTGCGCCGCGGCTTCGATCACCTTACCGTTTCCTTTGGCTGTACCGGCGGCCAGCACCGTTCGGTGTATGCAGCCGAAGCCCTGGTGCAGCACCTGAGAGATAAATATGGTTTTGAAGCTACTATACTGCACCTGGAACAGGAAGAGCACGATATGAAGCGCAGGTGATCCTGATAAAACAATAATAACAGAAGGTATTCCGCAAGGCCTCAGGCAAACAGCTTGAGGCCTTTGTTTTTGTATTTAGACGGTACTGACAATGACAAATGCAAACCAATATTTATCATCCTCGTTGATCAGGTCAGGCGGAGACGTGGATCTCGGACAAAAAAAGAGCGGTTGAAATCAACCGCTCCCTGTAAACAAAAAGTACGAAAAAACTTAGTTGCCAACCCCGGTAAGCTTGAATATCCAATAAACGATACAAGCCATTAAGGCGCTGATAGGGATGGTAATGATCCAGGCCCAAAGCAGGTTGATGGTAACGCCCCAGCGTACCGCCGATAACCTTTTGGTAGCGCCTACCCCGATGATAGAACCGGTAATCGTATGCGTAGTACTTACCGGTATTTTCAGCATTTCGGTGATGAACAAGGTAAGGGCGCCGGCTGTTTCGGCAGCCACCCCTTCAAATGGCGTAACCTTGGTAATACGGGTTCCCATTGTCTTGATGATTTTCCAGCCGCCGCTCATCGTACCCAGGGCAATTACAGTATAACATGCCAGTGGTACCCACCATTCCATATGGTCCAGGTGGTATTTAAGCGGATCGAAAGCAATAAGGGCAGCCATGATAATACCCATTACCTTTTGGGAGTCGTTACCGCCATGACCGATACTGAAAGCTGCAGAAGATACGAGTTGCATGCGTTTAAACCAGCGTTCGGATTGTGCGTAGTTTAGGCTGCTCAGGAATAAGGTAAAGATGCTCATCACAGTTAAGATGAAGCACATTAGGATCCATTTAAAATTTTCGCCGTAGAAAATAACGTTAAGTATGGTAGCACTGAACCTGGGTTGATAAGTGGTGCTGATCTTCTTAACCTCGTCTTTATGCAGCACTTCAAAGGTAATGGCGTCGCCGTCGTGAAGGCCTTTGAAGGCTTTTTCTACATCTCCTTTGCCGGTTACAGTAGCTTCGTTGAGTTTAAGCACAACGTCTTTATCCCTTAAGCCCATTTTATAGGCATTGGTATTGCTGCCCGCGATCCCTTTGATGGAGGTGCCTTTGTCGGTTTGCTCAAAACCTTTGATACCCGCCATCTTGGTAGAACTGGTTTCCATCATGTTGGAAAGGAAAATAACCACACCAAGCATTACCAGGAAAGAGATGATCTTGGGCCCGAAGCTTTTCCTGAAGGAATTGAGAAACCATATCGAGATGATAAAAGCCATGAGCATACCGATCACCGGCGCCAGGAAGATAAAGCAGGCAATCGTGGCAATGGTAGGACCATCTACTGCGCTAAAGCCGGCATGCGCAATGGCAGCACCTGCAAAGCCCCCGATAAGGGTGTGGGACGAGCTGGAAGGAATACCGAACCACCAGGTAATCAGGTTCCAGGTAATGGCGGCTACAAGGCCGGCAAGAATTACCGGGAGGGTAATAAAATCTTTATGTACCGTTTTGGCAATGGTATTGGCAACACCGTGGTCGGTAAAAATGAAATAAGCCACGAAGTTGAACAATGCAGCCCAAAGCACGGCCTGGAAGGGCGTAAGCACTTTGGTCGATACTACAGTGGCGATGGCATTGGCCGCATCGTGGAATCCATTAATGTAATCGAATACAAGCGCCAGTATGATGATGATAATTAATAAAGTCATAAGAGAATGCTCTTAATTTGAAAATTAGCATGTACCCGGGCCACGAAAATGAGGCTTTGCCGCTCTTTCGTAAAGGCAGGTGCGCCGTTGGGATTAGGCGTATTTAATAATGATGGATTCGATCACGTTGGCTGCGTCTTCGCACTTGTCGGTGATGATCTCCATATCCTGGTAGATATCTTTAAGTTTAACCAGTTCTATGGCATCGGTGCTGGAAGCAAACAGTTTTATGATGGCATCATCGAGGAGGTCGTCGGCCTGGTTTTCCAGGCTGTTGATCTGTACGCAGGCCTCGGTAATGGCGCGCAGGTTTTTCATATTGCGCAGTTCGTGCAGGGCTTTATCCAGGGCTACAATGGCGTTCTGGATCACGATCACCATTTCCTTCATGTAAGAATCGATCTGTTTCACCTGGTAATTCACCATCTTTTTGGAAGATGCGTAGATGAAGTCGGCAACATCGTCGAGGGAAGTAGCCAGGTAGTGAATGTCTTCACGGTCAAATGGCGTGATAAAGTTCTGCCCCAGTTCCACAAATATTTTATGTGTCAGCTCGTCATTTTTGTGCTCAGCATCTTCCAGTGCGCGCAGCAACTGTGTTCTTTTGGTTACGTCGGTTTCTTCGATAGCCGTGCGGAAAGCTGCACCCATCTCTTTCAGATTGGCACCAACCTGTTCAAAAATGCTGTAAAAAACTTTATCCTTAGGCAGGAACGCTTTGATGACGGAATTTAGACCCATGATCTTGAGAAGATTAGTTGAGATATTTTGGCCGCAAAATTAGGCAGAGCCCTTTGGAAATAATAGACAGGAGCAATACTTAATAATTTGATAACCTTGAACGTAAGTGCTTGTTAATGTTTGCGTAACATTAAATTTACCTACTGGTAACATTGTGCTAACGAGGAGATAACATTGGAATATCAATTTTGCGGCAAATTTTATACTTGATAGTTATGCGTAATTTATTATCACTGTTACTCTGTTTACTGGTTGCCGGTCAGGTGTTTGCAGGAGGAAAAATTGTAGGAACCATCACCGATGGCAGCTCGTCCGAAACACTTATTGGTGTATCCGTTTCCCTGATGCAAAAAGGTGCTGAGGAAGCCATGTCCGGGACTATTACCGATATCGACGGTAATTTTTCTTTTGAAGTAGCGCCCGGCGACTATGAAATTGAAGTGAAATATGTAGGTTATCAATCCAAGAGGATCACCGATATTAATGTTACCGAAGGGAATACGGCCAAGGTATCTATTGCCATGTCCGAACCCAAGAATACCCAACTGGATGAAGTTGTGATCCAGGGAACCGTAAAAAAAGAAACCGTAAATGCTCTTTATACCCTGCAGAAAAATGCAGTGGCTGTTTCCGATGGTATCTCTGCCGAAGCGATCAGGCGCTCGCCCGACCGCAGTACCGGTGAAGCCCTGAAGAGGGTGAGCGGTACTACCATCCAGGACAATAAATTCGTGATCGTACGTGGTTTGAGCGACCGTTACAACACAGCCCTGGTGGATGACGCCGTGCTGCCCAGCACCGAGCCTAACCGGAAAGCATTCTCTTTCGATATTATCCCATCCAGCATGATCGATAATATCATCATCACCAAAGCCGGTACGCCCGATCTGCCCGGCGATTTCGCAGGTGGTGTAATCAATATCCTTACCAAAGAAGTTCCTGACGATAATTTTACCAACATATCTATAGGAACAGGTTTTAATACCGCTTCTACCGGCAAGAAATTCAAATCGGGTTACCGTACCGGTACCGACTTCCTGGGTTTTGACAACGGCGATCGTCAATTGCCTAAAAATTTCCCTTCCGTAAGTTCTATTGCTTCTAAAAATCTTACGGTAGAGCAATCCAAACCTTACCTGCTGTCGCTCAACAATAATTTTGAGATTAAAGAGCATACGGCGCTGCCTGCTGTAAACCTCCAGGCTTCTTTGGGTCGTGTATTCCGCTTTAAAGGTAATTCCCGCTTTGGTGTTACTGCTGCTGTTACCTACAACCACAGCGAAAACATCAAACAGGACCTGGTACGCCAGTACGATAACTACGATTACAAAGACAACGTATATAACTATTCCAGCAACCTGGGCGCCTTGCTGAACCTGGGTTACTATACCGGGAAAAGCAAGATCAATTTAAAGACTTTCTACAACCGTATTTTTGACGATAACTTCCTGGAAAGGGAAGGGATCAATTTCGGTTCTTCCAAGAATACCCGTTTCTACGCTTATGACCTGATCCAGAAATCATTGTTCAAAACTACATTGAACGGAGAGCACCAAATAGGCGCGGGCCAAAGCAAGCTGAGCTGGTTGGTATCTTATAACTACATTACTAATAACCAACCCGATCAGCGTAAAGTTTCTTATTTCCAGAACGAAGGTACTTCCGAGCCTTACACTGCCGACCTGGGTACCCTGGGTAAAGCCAACAACCGCTTGTTCGGTAACCTGAACGAAACGGTATTGAATGGTGGTCTGAACTATTCTATTCCTTTTAAATTCCTGAACAAAAGCAGCCTGAAGATCGGCGCCTTTGCACAGTACAGGAAGCGTGAATTTGAAAACCGTTATATCGGCGCTGTCGTAGCACTTAACGCTCCTCCCGATATCAACAGCATCCTGCAACGTCCTATCCAGACCTTGTTTGACAAAGACGCTATCAACAAAGGCGCTTATACCCTGGCCGATGGTTCTACCGATGGCGACCAGTATAATGCCAAAGCGACGACTTCGGGTGGTTATGTAATGCTGGACAATAAGGTTACCGAAAACTTCCGTATCGTTTGGGGTGCCCGTCTGGAGTCTTACCATATCGATCTGAATACGCCATTAAAGCAGGAAGTAAACAAAACCTGGACCGACATCTTGCCTTCGGCCAACCTTACTTACTCTTTGAATGCGAAATCCAACCTGAGGGCTTCTTACTTCAGGAGCGTTGCCCGTCCCGAGTTAAGGGAAATGGCTAACCTCGGTTATTACGATTACGAGCTTTCTGCTTTGATCAAAGGTTCATCTGCACTGGAGCGCAGCCTGATCGATAACGTGGATCTGCGTTACGAGTGGTACCCAAGGGCAGGCGAGATTATCTCTGCATCCGTATTCTACAAGCACTTTAACAAAACGCTGGAAAGCTTTGTGTACGGCGACGGAAGCGCTTATGAGATTTCTCCTGTAAACAACAAGTCGGCACAGAATATCGGCGCTGAAATCGAAGTACGTAAAAAGCTGGACTTCATTGCCGATAAAGAATTGTTCAAAAACCTGAGCTTCTACATGAACCTGGCTTACATCAATTCCAAAGTGAACATCACTCCTTATTATGTAAGAAATAACCTGATCGACAGCCGTCCTTTGACCGGTCAGTCTCCTTATGTGATCAATGCGAGCCTGGGTTATACTTCTACCGATGGTAAATTAAGCATGAACGTGCTGTACAACGTGATCGGGCAGCGTCTGTACCTGATCGGTCAGGGCCGTCTGGGTAATGTGTACGAATCGCCCCGTAACCTGCTCGATTTCCAGGTAAGCTATGCGGTAACCAAGCATAGCGAATTCCGTTTGAACATAAAAGATATTTTGAACAATCCTGTTCGTTTTTACTTTGACCAGGACAGCGATAAGAAATTCGGAACCGTTGGTTTTGCCGATGGCAAGATCAATCCCGATCAAGACTGGATTCTGCAGCAATACAAGCCGGGCAGTACTTTCAGCCTGACGTACAGTTACAAGTTCTAATCCAACATTATTTCGCGGAACAACGGGCGTATTCTTTTGAATGCGCCCGTTTTGTATATGCAGTTCTTCCGCTATCCGATAAAAGTTTACACAGGCTTAATGTTAGCGTAACATTCCAGTTACACGGTGCTGATACTTTTGCAAACAAATAAAACAACGAAAACGAAATTTATGAAAAAGCTTTTATTGCTAGGCTTTAGTGCAGTATCTTTATTCATTGCTTCTTGTAGCAGCGATAAGACTGTGGACCCAGGTCCAGGTACCGATCCTTCCAACGTGATCACTATAACCGGTGATATCTCTACCAACACAGAATGGACTGCTGACAAAAAGTATATCCTGAAAGGATTTGTGTATGTTACCAATGGTGCTACACTGACTATCCAGCCTGGTACGCACATCGTAGGCGATAAAGCCTCTAAAGGTACGCTGACCGTTACCCGTGGTAGCAAGATCAATGCTACAGGTACTGTTGATAAACCAATTGTATTCACTTCTAACCAGGAAGCTGGTGCCCGCCGCGAAGGTGACTGGGGTGGTGTGATCCTGCTGGGTAAAGCGCCCATCAACCCAACCGGTGGCGAAGCTAAGATCGAAGGCGGTCTGGTGCCTACCAACACTGCTGCTGAAAAAGATTATATCTGGTTTGGTGGTACCGATGCTGCCGATAACTCAGGTGTGTTGAAATATGTACGTATCGAATTTGCCGGTATCGCTTACTCTCCCGATAACGAGATCAATGGTCTTACAATGGGTGGTGTTGGTAACGGTACTACGATCAGCTATGTACAGGTTTACCGTTCCGGTGACGATGCCTTCGAATGGTTCGGTGGTACTGTAAACTGCGATCACCTGGTTACTGCTTACGCTTGGGACGACGATTTCGATACAGATAACGGTTTCTCCGGTAATGTTCAGTTCGGTGTATCACTGCGCGTAAAAACAGTTGCGGATCAGAGCGGTTCTAACGGTTTCGAATCTGATAACGATGCTAACGGTTCTACCAATGCTCCTCAGACCAAATCTATCTTCTCTAACATGACTGTTGTAGGTCCTATCCAGGGTAAATCTGCAAGTGGTATCAATGCTAACTACCAGCACGGTGCTCAGATCCGTCGTAACTCTTCTATCTCTGTCTTCAACTCGATCATTATGGGCTATCCTTTGGCTGGTCTGTACATCGATGATACTAAAGGAACAGCTACTTCCCTGAATGCTACTGCAGGTACACTGAAATTTGCAAACAACATCATCGCCGGTTGCCCTGTTAAACTGAAAAAATCAACTGCTTCTTTCGATATCGATGCATGGGTTGGTGGTCAGAACAATCAACTGCTGGACAGCACACAACAAGTTGGCCTGGTAGATCCTTACAAATTTACTGCAGCGCTTTCTGCCCAGGTAGGTCGTCCTAACTTCCTGTTAGCTGCCGGCTCTCCTGCTGCTTCTGGTGCAAGCTTCAATACTTTGCCTCCTTTCTTCCAGCAAGTAGCTTACATCGGTGCCTTCGACGGTACTACCGATTGGACTGCTACATGGACTACATGGGATGCTGAAAACACCGTTTACTAATCGTTTCATCTTTTTATACAGGAACCTCCGGAATACTACTCCGGAGGTTTTTTCGTTTATCAGGAAAAGGCGCCTGCATTTTCGTACTTTAGCAAAAGATAAACCGGCGAACTTCCGGTATAGGAACAGGAGTAAACTACATGAAACAATTGAATGATATAAAAAGGCGGGTACGGTTACTGTTGTTGCTTGCGATAATAGCCACAGGCAGCTATACCGCCCTTGCCCAGCGTCCGCCCGAAAACATGGCCCTGGCCAGGCAATACCTGAAAGATAAGGAGTACGATAAAGCCCTGCCGTTCTTCAAAAAAGAGTACGACCAGGCTCCCTTTGATAAAAATGTGTACGACGAATACCTGGAAGCCTTGCTGTTGGCTGGTAAATATGATGAAGCGGAGGGGCTGGTGCAATATATGACCAAAATCAGGCGGGAAGATCCTGTGATGTTGCTCGACCTGGGCAAAGTGTACCTGGCATCGGGAAAGCGAAAGAAAGCAGAAGAGCAGTTTGAACTGGCATTGTCGAAAGTGAGCGGCGAGGATTTTCGCACCCGCCAATTGGCCGATGTCTTCTCCCGCATGAACCGCGACGATTACGCAGTCAAAGTGTACGAAAGGGCCCGCACTATGCTCCAGAATCCTTACCTCTATGCTACGGAGCTCTCCCTGCTGTACAGCAAGGAAGGCAATACGGAAGAATCGGTGAAGGCGCTGATGGACCAGTTGATCGTGCAACCCAATGTGCTGGACGATGTAAAAAGCGCATTGCTGCAAATCGTAGGTGAAGATGAGAAGAAGAAGACTATCGTACAAAAGCAGATCACCAAACGCATCACGCTGCAACCCGATAATCCCTATTGGGTCGAATTGCTGACCTGGCTTTATGTGCAAAAAGGAGATTACAAAGGCGCCTACCAGCAAATTACCGCATTGGACAAAAAGCTGAAAGAAGAAGGCGACCGCGTAGTGGCCTTTTCCAAAACAGCCGCCGCAGCAGGACAATACGCCCTGGCGCTGGAAGGCTACAAATATGTAATGGACAAAGGTGCTTCGGGGCCTATGTACGAAGAAGCCTGGGATGGCAAAATACATGTGCTGCAACAGCAACTGGAGATTAAAAAGCCCGTGGACCAAAAGCTGCTGGCCCTGGTGGAAAAGGAGTATGTCGCTTTCCTGGCTGAATACCCCCAATACATTTCGGCCCCGCTTATAAGGGATTATGCCAAAGTGGAGGCGCGCTATGCCTTGCGTGTGGATACCGCCATAGCCCTGTTGCAGCAGGCTATCAACGCGCCCAATGCCCGTAAGGATTTTGTAGGTATGGCTAAGCTCGACCTGGGCGACTATTACCTGCTGAAAGGCAACGTATGGGATGCTACCCTTATTTATTCCCAGGTCGATAAGGCTTTCCGGGAAGATATGCTGGGAGAAGAAGCCCGTTTCCGTAATGCCCGCCTGGCTTACTACCGCGGCGATTTTAAGTGGGCGCAAAGCCAGTTGTCGGTATTGAAAGCTTCGACCAGCGAGCTGATTGCCAACGATGCCTTGTACTTGTCCGTACTCATTACAGAAAACATACCTGCCGACAGTAACCTGGTGCCCTTGCTGCGCTTTGCTGCTGCCGATCTGCTGCTGTTCCAGAACCAGACTGTGGCCTCCGATAAATTACTCGACAGTATAGCTACGGCTTTTCCCCAAACGGCGTTGATGGACGATATCCTGTTGTTACGTGCCAAAATTGCCGAGGAAGAGGGCCGTAATACAGATGCCGTAACTTACCTGGAAAAGATATTGAAAGACTACGGCGATGATGTGTTGGGCGACGATGCCGCTTACCGGCTCGCTTTACTATACGACGAAAAATTAAAGGACAGAACAAAGGCGTTGCAATACTATGAGACCCTGATCACCCGCTATCCGGGAAGTACTTATATCCAGGCTGCCAGGCTTCGGTACCAGAAGCTGAAGGATGGTAAAGAGCCTTCGTCCTGAACCATAACTACTAAACCATTCAGAGCTACATTTGTCTAAAGAGGATATGCAGAACAGGTACCGTGTTTTTTTGATTGTATTGCTGACCGTTTTTTCCCTGGGTGCAAAAGCTCAGAACGACTTTTGCGGCGTCAGCAATAAATGTGTCCAGGCCGGAGAAAAACTTAATTTCAGGGTATATTACAACCTCAGTGCATTGTGGGTGGCTGCCGGCGAAGCTAATTTTACTACCCAAAAGGAAACCCTTAACGGCCGCAACGTGTTCCACATCACCGGCGATGGTCAGACCTATAAATCTTACGACTGGATCTACAGGGTGAGGGACCGTTACGAAACCTTTATCGATACGGAAACGTTGCTGCCCCAAAAATTTCTGCGCAATGTGGATGAGGGCGGCTACAAGTTTACCAATAACGTAACCTTTGACCAGGAGCGAAAGAAAGCTTATTCCGGCAAAAAGACTTTCGACATGCCGCAATGCGTACAGGATGTGCTTTCGGCCATTTATTATGCCCGTAATATAGACTACAACAAGTACCAGCCGGGCACCAAAATCCCTTTCAGCATGTTTCTCGACGACGAGGTATACAGCCTCTATATCCGTTATGTGGGGAAAGAAAAGATAAAAACCAAGTACGGCACCTTTAATGCCATCAAGATCACTCCCTTGCTGATAAAAGGCACTATTTTCAAAGGAGGCGAGAAAATGGTGGTATGGGTTAGCGACGACAATAACCATATCCCGCTGCGGGTCGACAGTCCCATACTCGTAGGCAGCATCAAAGTAGATATGATGGGCTACAGCAACCTCCGTTATCCCCTTACGGCACTTATTAAAAAGAAATAGCTTTTGACAATAGTGCGATTTTACTGTTCTTCCCTGAACGATATTGCGTAATTTTGTGCCCGATTGTAAGTAACAGGAAAAGATACTATGGAAGAAGCATTGGTAAATAAAGTGGCCGAAAGCGGGATTATTACTCTAAGCCTGGAAAGTTTTATTCCGGAAGATGGGGAACTGGCTGTTTTTGATATAAAACCGCTTTTATTCCGCGAAATGATCCTGCGTGAAAAGGATTTCAGGGCTGCCTTGCCGGAGCTGGATTGGGAACAATACCGGGGCAAGCAGGTAGCGGTTACCTGTTCGGCCGACGCTATTATCCCTATGTGGGCCTATATGCTTATTGCTTCCAGCTTGGCACCGGTGGCGGCCTCTGTTTTTGCCGGGACGCCAGACGAGTTGAGGACAAGCCTGATATTGAAAAATATAGCAGCCGTAGACACGGCGTTGTATACCGATAAAAGAGTGGTGATTAAAGGATGTGGCGACAAAGTAATGCCGGAAGGCGCTTATGTGGCCATTACTGCTACATTGCGACCAGTAGTGAAGAGCCTGATGTACGGCGAGCCCTGCTCGACCGTACCTGTGTATAAAAAGAAATAAGAAGTTATGGAATTGAATGAGTTGCGCTCCTTCGCCAATTTTACCGCAATAGATTTTGAGACAGCTCACGGGAAAATGTGGAGTATTTGCCAGGTAGGCCTGGTTCGTGTAGAGAATGGCGCCATTGTGAAAGAATTGGAAATACTGGTGCAGCCGCCGGGCAATGAGTATCATTGGGGGAATTCGAGGGTGCATGGCATCAGCCGAAAAGATACGGCCCATGCGCAATTCTTTAATGAAATATGGCACGAGATAGAGCCTTATATCGCAGGTCAGCATGTGGTAGCGCATAATGCGCCTTTTGACTGCGCCTGCCTGGAACAAACCCTGCAGTTCTACAATCTGCCGCAGCCTAAATACCAGAACCATTGTACCGTTAAGATTTATAAAAGAAACCTGGCCCTGCTTTGCGAAACCTATGGTATCGAATTAAAGCACCACAACGCACTATCTGATGCCAGAGCCTGTGCCTCTTTGTTTATGATGCACCTCGAAGGTAAATCGCCCGAAATGATTGAAATGCTGAAGACGTCCTGAGGGCGTCTTTTTGCTTACAGGGCCTTTTCCCCGCTTTTGCCCAATTAAAGCAGCCTTTTTGTAGTCTATATCCCGGGAGCTCTTTACAATCCCGGGAGTTTAATACCTTCGCATTCTTTTTTAAACAGAAGAATATGTATCCGGTATATCTGTTAACGGGGAGTAATCAGGGCGATAGAGAAGCACAGCTTAGCCTTGCGTTGCAGGAACTGCAGCGATATGCAGGTAAGGTAGTGCTGACCTCGGGCGTATACGAAACAGAAGCCTGGGGGATCGAAGGTCTGCCGGCACACCTGAACCAGGCCATCCTGCTGGAAACCGGGTTGGAGCCGCTGGTTTTGCTGGATATACTGCAGCAGATCGAAACCCGGCTGGGACGTGTACGGCAGGAACGCTGGGGCATAAGGGCTATAGACATTGATATCATTTATTTTGCCGACAGGATCATACAATTGCCACAGCTTACGGTACCGCATCCTTTAATGCAGGAACGGAATTTTGTACTGGCGCCCCTTGCCGAGATTGCTCCCGGATACGAGCATCCCGTTTTACATAAAACAAACGAAATGCTCCTGAAAGAGAGTCTTGATACCCTGAGCGTAACGTTATTAACCAGGCCGTAGCCATATTTTGCGCTCCTGCATTAAATATTTATATCGAAAACCTGTATTTTCAACCCCATTAATAATAAAACATCTTTCCGAATGAAGCATTTAAAAGGAGTATTGGCGCTTGTCGTTATCCTATCCGGGATATTTTATTCCTGCAAAAAAGGGGCTAACGAAAAGCTGGAAGGGAACAACGAGCCTGTATCCGATTATATGTCCACCAAAGCCGGTTCCTGGTGGTTGTACGGAGCCAATGACGGTACCATTACCCGTCGCCGGGCCATGGGCATCGATTCGGTGATGCTGGGGAGAGTGTACAATTATTACGAAACAACCGATACCGTATCGCAGCATGTAACGCCCGAATACTTTGGCAAGAATTCGGATAAATTCCTGATGCTGGTCGATCTGGATGGTAACCAAAGCAATTATATGAATGTGGTGGTACAGAAGGATAATCCGCAGGTAGGTGACTCCTGGTCCAATACCGGCGATATTACCTATTCAGGCATGAAGTTTGACCTGCTTGCCGAAGGCGAAATTGTTGCTGTTGAAGGTACTATGTCGATCAACGGTCATACCTATACCCATGTGGTAGAAGTCAATAATGTGCTTAAGGCCAAACCGCTTCTGTTCCCTACTTATACCAATTGCGGCACCGTACGCATGTGGTTCCAGAAAGGGATCGGCATCTTAAAGGCCGACTACGATATCTCCATCAGTTCCTTTTTCTCCAAGCAATACACCGATTCGCTGCTCGACTATCATATACAGGAGTAAGGCACGTTGCCGTTGTGTGTGTTGACATTGTCCTGGCAGGTCGCCCGAAGGAACAAAAGCATCTTAATAGCTAAGTGATAAGGGTATCCAAGATCCCTCATTTCACAAGCTGCGCAAGCTACATTCGGGATGACAGCGTGAATGCTGTATGATGTGCTATTCTTCTTTGCTGCAGCGTTGCGCAGTAATAATATACGCGATCTGTTCCCTTTGCCTGGTAACACGTTATATCGCGTCATCCAGAACGAAGCATTAGCGGAGTGAAGGATCTCAATCACCAAGAACATCAAAATGTATTATTCCTCACCAGGACCTTGCGTTATAAGGTGTCTATCTCTCGCCGCGACGCGGTGTCGCTGCGAGCATATAAGAAACATAGATTAATTTTTTACCCTTCGACTCTGCTCAGGATGACCCTGTGTTATAAGGTGTCTATCTTTGATCCCATTGCATCACTGCTAACAGAATATATCATTCTTTCCTGTAGAGTCCTTGCATGCAACGTCTCTACACACCTCCTCTAGGTTCCTGCATGCCATAATGATCGATCGCCTTTTGTTTCATAGGGTTGTTGCTCCATGCTTCCCAGGTACAGGTATAAGGGTCGTAACCGCATTTTAAAGGGGCGGAGTATGGATCTTCCGGTTGCTCCAGGTAGGCGCGACAATCGGTGCATACATACCGGAATTCACAATCCTTACATTTGCTTACCTTGTCTTTAGTGGTATACCAGTGTTTTTTAAAGCCGGGCTTTTCTATCGCTTCAAGAAGCGTAGTATCCCCGATGTGGCCAAAGCTTTCTTTCATCGAAGGACAGTTTCTGATATAGCCCTTGCTGTCGATGCTAAGCTTGCGGTTGAGGCAACTGTTGTGCTGCAGGGCTTCGGTAAATGTTTCTTTATAGGCGCTGAAATAAGTAGCGCTGACGATACCACAGCATAGTTCGCTTTTGATCACCTTTGTGGTATAGGTTACCGGCACGGCAAAGGTGGCGGATGTAAGCTCTTTATCATAAGGGCTGCTGTGCAGCACAAGCGAAGTAACCCTTTGGTGCCGGTCGCAAAGCTGCATCCATGCTTCGGTAGTTGTGTTGCTTTCAAAGGCGCAGAGTAAGCCTGCCGAAATGATGGTGGTTTCCCGGAGCGCCTCCAGCAGGGCATCGTAGTGGCCGGCAGGCCAGGCATAATAGCTTCTTAGCTCGAGGTATTTGCAATTGCAATGATCCAACTGCTGCACTACGGCGGCTATATCATAATCCGAATGCCGGTCCAGGTCGAGGATCGCATTCGTAATTGCCGAAGGATGCTGCCATTGTGACGACAAGGGCGGAAACCTTTCAGGGGTGTCGCTTTGGAAGATCAGCTCTTCCTGTCTCAGGAACGAAAAATAATCGTCCAGCACTTCGTCGTGGGCATGGTTGTACCGGGCTTTTATAGCGGCCAGTGTCTGCCCCTGGGTTTGCATCAGTAAGTCGAATAAGGTATTGGGGATAAGATGCACCCTGTTCCTTTGCAGATCGCATATCGTGCTTCTTTCCGCTCCTTTTACGGGAATACAATTGGCATACAGAAGATAAGGTATATGCTCGTTCATCATCAGATCATTTTGGAAAGAGGCTTTAGCGGCGGCTGTACCGCACACCTGTGGCTCTGGTACCGCCTGATACTGATGTACCGGTTAATAAACAGGCTCATCGTTTTGTCGATCGGACGGAAGTACCGGAAGCTGAGCGGCAGCCTGGTTAAGATCTCTTCGCGGACCAAGGTGTTCATGTTCATAAATAGCGGGCTACTTCTTTTTCGATGTAATAATTGCCTGCTTCGGAAAGAAATCCGTATTGACCATAAGGGTTCACTTCCAGGAAGCAGTATTCCCCCTGCCTGGTATAGATAAAGTCAAGAGAGCCGTAGTTAAGCCCGAGCTGGTGCATCAATGTTGTGATCTGCTCTTTAAGTTCGTCGTGCAGCAGGTAAGGTACCTGCCTGTTGGGCCTTGTGGTATCTATAGCCCTGCCATCTATCTGTGACAGCTTGTTGTTTTGGGTAAATGTGGCCAGAGCGTGTACCTGCTGCCGGAAAAAGAAAACCCGGATTTCGAATTGCTTTTCGATAAGCTGTTGTACCATTGACGGGAAAAAAGACGGAGCCATGGCATCGATCACTTCCTCCGTTATCTCCTCTGTCCGCTGCCCGTCTATCAATACCCGTTCTGTGTGTACCGCAATCCCTTCATGCATGCTTTTGGTGATGATACGACCCCAACGTTGTTTAAGCTGTCTCAGCATTTCCCGGTCAGACACTACGGCTGTCGGTGGTACCGTAAACCCAATGCCTGCGGCTTGCTGCAGCACTTCCAGTTTGTTGAGCCTTTTATGCCTGAAGGGGGAGAGGCCGAAGCCATGTTCGCGTTCATCGGGAAGCAGGTGGCAGAGCAAGGCATCGGCCTGGCTCTGCAGGTATTCTCTTACCTGTTGGTTGAGCGCCTTGTCTTCGGCATGTACATCCGGTATCATATTGGCCTTGCCGTTAAAATAGCAGGAGCCTGTCTTGGGCTCTTTGTTCCAGGCTATAAGGTCGGTAGCATTGTTCAGCCGGAAAAAATCTTTCTTATAATAAAGCAGCCATTGGATCAATTCCAGCGTGGTTTCGTCGGTGGCCCGTGTATGGATAAAGACCATGGCTTAATAACAATTTGAGGTAAGATTACTTTTTACAAGCGCATGATCCCTGGCATAACGTTCCGCTTCTTCTTTGCTTTCCGGTAGCCCTTTTTGCTGGTAGATAAATAAGTTGAAGGAGAAACCCTTGCCCGGATGCCGGTAAGCAAACAGTATCTTCTCCAGGTAATCCTTCACCGTGCTCATGCCCAGTGCCAGGCGCCTGGTGTTGGCATCGGCTTCGGACAGGGTTGTTGTCTTATACAAGTCGCAGCCATACAAGGTATAGTAAAGCTGAATGCGGTTTCCATCCAGGTCGCCCGACATCATTAATTGCAGGCAATGTTCCGGTTTCAGCAGGCCTTTTTGTACGCCGGTTTCCTGGAATAATTGCCGGAATGCAGGATTAAAGCGCAGGTTCACCAGGGGCGGACGGTTGGTCATAATGGGTAAGAAGCGGGGCCCGCCACGCAATACCGTATCTCCCGTAATCCATACGCCGATCTGCTCTTCGGAGGGATAGCCCTGCTCCTGCAAATGCCCGAGCAATACCTGCGACAGGGAATCGTAGCGCCAGGCGGCTTCGTTGCGTATGGAGTCGTTGTTGTTATAGGCGATCACCGCAGCGTGCATATCATCGGCGCGGGCTGCCAGGTAATCCATAAAGGCAAGCATATCCTTATTGCGGTTACGGAAGTCTTCGTTCAAGTGTTTTACGGCCTTGATAAAATCCGGCCATGTTTTGCTTTTCCTCAGGCGGGCAAAGCAGGCTTTTCGTTCAAAGAAATCCGGCCTTACTCCTTTGGCCGCAAGGCCGCGGCATAGTTCCAGGGCTTTGACTTCGTTGCCGGTTTCCAGGGCACATAGCGCAGCATTGTACAAGTCCTGTCCCAGTCCTGTTGGTTGCCGGGCAAAGGCGGAATCGTACCAACGCAAAGCGTCTTTATAATCCTGCCGGGTAATATATAATTCGGCTTTGTTGATCCCCTCGTAATAAGTGGCTTGAGGGGTGTTGAAGCTCATGCTGTACAAAAAGAGGAAGAAGAACATAGCTCGTTTTTTAAGGATGTAAAGCTATTGGCAATCCGGGATATTCCTGGCAATGAGCTGGTGCCCGTTCAGAAAATATTGTTCCGATGATTCGTTTTTAAAGCTACGATAAATAGTAATGGGTGCGTAGATATTGAAGATACCTTTCCTGTGTCCTATATTATACATCAATTTCTTTTCGTAGTCGGCCAATGGGGCCAGATCTATGCGTTTCCTGTTTTGTTCGATCTGTTGTACGGCGCTACTGTCCAGCTTTTCGCGGTAAAGGTTGCATTGGTACTGTACATATAATTGCGCTGTGCCGAAATAGTCGTCTGGGGAATCGCCTCCATGGGTAAAATCGCGCAGGCTGGCATAATGTTCCGGTTTGATCTGTTCCAGTGCAAGCGCCCGGCGCAAGGTCCCGTTGAATAAGGTATCGCCGGTCATGCGTGCCGTGTAATTGTGGATAATGATGATGTCGAAGAACCGGCCCTGTTGCAGGCAGGTATCCTTTTCCACATAAGCCCCCGTTTGCTCTTCGCTCAGGAAACCCATACTGTCGGTCAATCGTTTCAGGTGCAGGCCAATGGTATCATATGTAAGGTCCATGATCCTGCGGGTTTCGCTGCTCATGCCTGCTGCGCGCCAGGCATGGTTTACGGCCTGGTCTTTGGCCACGAGGCTGTCGAGCAGGCATATAAGACCGCCCTGCCTGCGGTACAGCTCCTCTCTTTGTTGCCGGGCTTCGAGCAGCAGCTTTTCCCAATGCGGGTCCCGTTGTAAGGAGGCATACGCCGACTGCCGGAAGAATTGCTCTCCTACGCCTTTGGCCGCGAGCCGGCGGCAATACTTTATGGCCAGGGCGTTTTTGTTGCTTTTGAGGGCGCAAAGGCCGGCATGGTAAAGATCGATAGCAAAAGGATACGTGCGGGTAGCAAAGGCGAGTTCGTAATGGTGCAGCGCCGCCGGGAAATTTCCGTTGGTAATATCCAGCTCGGCCTTGCTGATGTGGGCATTATATTTGCCCGCTACAGCAGGGCAGCTCAAAAATAAAGCAAGGATAAAAAATAGTTTGTGCATAGTTTGGTTGTGTTGGATCATTAAGTAGGGAAGAGGCTGCCCCAAAAGGCCTCAAGCTTGCATACAATCAGGCTTGGGGTATAATCCCGACTGTACCTGATAAGGCAAAAATGGCCGGTTGAGACAGCCTCCCGGAATGGGGTATCTTAACTCGCCACCCATTCCCCGGTACAATGTTCAAGGTTGGTATAGCACTCATCCTTGCCGTCTATATCATCTTTGCTCCAGCTTTTCAATACTGCCTGTTGATACCTGACACCATCCACAACCTTAAAGTTGTAGTAAAGCACCTTGGTGCCTCCCGGTGTTTCGATACCGCCTTTGATCAGGAGCTGCTGCGCCTTGGTAAGCGCTGTGAATTTTTCCGATTTGATGGATTCCATGTCTTTTGTGTTTTAATAAGTGGTAATTATTATAAATTATGTGTGCCTCCATTCGCTTGAAGACTCTCCTATACCATAGAGGCAGGTAACGCCATTGGTTATATCATCGGAACTCCAGGTCTTGTATATGAAACGGTACTCATAATATATCTCGCCATTGGCCAGGGTTTTCCTGTTTTTGATCTCCGTTCCTACTATTTCGGACGATCCCGGCGTTGCCGTACCGCCTTGTATGTGCTGGAGTTTCCCGGGTGGCAGGGGCCTGAACTTTTCGGTCCTCAGGGGCTCAAATATTTTTTTCATAAGCCAGATGTTTTGAAATGTTTGCGTTTAATCCTTTGTCTTTAGCTTTGATAGCAACGCCCTAAGGATGTTCTTTCAGCGTGCATCTTATTTATCCAGGTTACCGATGCCATTCCTGATGTATAGGCCTTACATGTCGCAAATGTAAAGTTATAATTTATGTAAATAAATTTGTTTACATTTATTTCAATAAATTAACATTGTTTTAAATATTTGCTTCCATAACCTGTGTATGGTAATCCTTTAATGCAACGGCGCGTCCGGGTTGCCTGAAACCTGGAAAAGGAAACCTGCATTGCGATTCCTGTTTTATCTTTACCGCATGGAGTACCATTTTATAGCTATAGAAGGGAATATAGGAGCGGGGAAAACGACATTGGCACATCAACTGGCAGCACATTACCAGGCAAGGATCATATTGGAACAGTTTGCCGATAATCCCTTCCTGCCTAAGTTCTATGAGGACAGGGAACGGTATGCTTTCCCATTGGAGCTTTCGTTCCTGGCCGAGCGCTACAGCCAGTTAAAGGATACCTTGCTGAACCGGGAACTGTTCCAGCAAATGATTATAGCCGATTACACAATTATTAAAAGCCAGTTGTTTGCCAGGGCTAACCTGAGTACCGATGAGTACGATTTATTTCAGCGCATGGCCGAAATAATTAAGACGCAATTACCCAAACCTGATTTATTAATTTATCTTCATACTCCGATAGCCAAGCTGCAGCAGCAGATCCATAAGCGGGGAAGGGCTTATGAAATGAATATCGCGGATGCCTACCTGGAAGAGATACAGGATGCCTACCTGCAATATCTCGGCCAGGAAGATTTGAAAATACTGATGATCGATACTTCCCGTGCCGATTTCAACCGGCCGGAGCATTTAGGACAGTTGATCGCTTTCCTGGAGTCGGGACAGGTGTTTCAACGAAAGACTTTATTTATAAAATAAGCGGTTGTGCAAGGGTAAGGGTTGGAATGTGCCGCGGTATTCCATAACCAAACAAGCCATTTATGTTCGTTATAGCGTTGTACAATTTAAAGGGTGGTGTAGGTAAAACTGCATCTTGTGTCAATCTAGCCCACCTTTCGGCCAATGACGGTTATCGTACTTTGCTGTGGGACCTCGATCCGCAGGGCGCCGCGGGTTATTACTACAAAACACAACCCAAGGCAAAGAGCGGTATCCGTAAATTGCTGGAAAAAGAAATATCGCTGGACGAGCTGGTACAGCTTAGCGAATACGATTACCTGGATGTGATCCCGGCCGACAAATCGGCCCGTAAGCTGGATATCCTGCTCGACGAACAGAAGGGTTCCAAGAAGCAGGTGCGGCAATTGCTGAAGCAGGCGCAGCACAATTACGATTTTGTATTTATCGATTGCCCTCCCGGCTTTTCGGTACTGGCCGATAATATTTTTGAAGCGGCCGATATTATCCTGATGCCGGCTATACCCACTACGCTTTCGGTACGTACTTACGATATCGTAAAAGAGTATTTCGAGGATAAAGGCCTTGCCCTGGAGAAGCTGATGTGCTTTTTTACCATGGTGGATTCGCGCAAAAACCTGCACATGGAAGTGATGCATACCTTAAGTGCCGATCAGCGTTTCTTCGAACATTATATTCCTTATCTCTCCGAAGTAGAGAAGATGGGCGTGCACCAGGCGCCGGTAACGGCCTTTGCGCCTTCGGGCCGGGCAGCCCAGTGTTATCACGATCTGTGGACAGAGATTAAAGAAGGGGTATTGTAACCTTTTATAACGATCATTTATTTGTCGCAGCACTACTGCGGCGTTGCGAGCAATAAATGATCGTCGCTACAAGCAACGTCTTCCCTAAGCCTTAAAAAAATCATAAAGCACCTACCTTTCTGTGCTTTCACCCGTCTCTTTTACGAGCGTGCTAATTAATCACATTTGAGCTATGGCCTTTTTTCGTTCCAAGCCGGGATTATTGATCCTGCTATCTGCTGTTTTATTTGCTGTAGCCGTAATGTTTGCCCAATTTTATCTTGCCTGGTTTTGCCTGCTGCCTTATTTCGCAGCTACAGACCGGCAGCGGGGTCGGGCAGCGCTGCGTTCCGGATTATGGTTAGAAAGTAGTTTTTGTGCTATCCTGCTGTACTGGATGCCCTCGTTGATCTCCGATTTTACAGGTTCCATACTCTTAGGCATCGTAGTGTATGCGGCGGCTATCGTTATTGCCATGCTTTATTTTGGTTTGCTGGCCTGGTGTATGGCCTGGTTTCCCCGCGACAGCCGTTCCCCCTGGATTAATGCGCTCTGGATCGCTTCGGTATGGGCTATTGGGGAATGGTTGTTGTCGACGGCCCTGCCCGGTATGCCCTGGTTTGGCCTGTTCCGTATCAGCAATACTGTACTGGATAACTTGTATGCCATACAGGCAGCAGCATTGGGCGGCAGCTACCTGCTGAGTTTCTTTATCGTGTTCGTCAATTATCTGCTGGCGCAATATATTATCAGGAGGCAGTGGACAATGATGGCGGTACCCCTGGGGCTTGTGCTGGGATATATGGCGGCAGGTTATGGTATCCTGTATCGCTTCGAGCAGCAATATGCCGGCACGGGCAAACCCGTTACCATAGCGATCCTTTGTGATAATACTACTCCCGATACCAAATGGAACAATGAAAATGGTTCTTTCCTGGTAAAAAGGTTACTGGACCTGAATGCAAAAGCCGCGGCTATCAAACCTGATATTGCTTTATGGACCGAGGCTGTGGTGCCCTGGACTTACCGTGCCGATGACGATTTTATCAAAACGGTACTGAACACTACGGCGCCGCAAGGCATTACGCACATTATGGGCATGACTACTCCCTGCAACGATAAGGCTATATACAACTCGGCCTACTGTCTGTTGCCCGATGGCAAGGTATCGGGCAGGTACGATAAGCATTACCCGGTAAGTCTCGCCGAGAAGCCATGGGGATTTTTAGCCTTACCCTTCGGAGGAAGCGCTGCCGCCCGTTTTCAGGAGATGGAGGGCCTAAGTCCTTTGCCCCTGCCAACGCCTTATGACAAAGTGGGTGTCCTGATCTGCAACGATGGTACCGTGCCGGGCGCCACCTTGGCACAAGTGCGTAATGGCGCCCGGTTCCTGGTTAGCCTGAGTAATGATGCCTGGTTCAGTCACGTTTCCTGTTTGGTGAGGCAACATTATTTAAATACCAGGTTGCGTGCGGTTGAAGTACGCAAGGATATGGCCATCAATTGCAACATGGGCACCTCGGGCCTTGTGAGCGCAAGTGGTAAAGCGCAAATCGCTCCTGTGGCTGATGATAGTTTTGTAACCCCGGTTTCGGTTTATAGCAACAAATATTTAACAGCTTATGCCTCTTTCCCTTTGCTGTCTATATATGTCTGTACTGTATTAGTTCTTATCTTCATTTTTATTAATGTCTATTCAAAAAAACCAAAACACACGCAATGAAAAAACTATTACTTCCTTTTCTTTTTCTATTGCTCTCTACAGTGAAGCTTTATGCGATCATTATTACCCCGTTTATTACGCAAACCCAGTACCGCTGGCGTAATGACGATGGTAATGAAGCAACGGCTACCTGGAGGGCTCCTGTCAATACCGCTATAACGGTGGGAGATACGACCACGGTACTCCGGGTAAGGATCGAGCTCAACAATAACTCGGGTGGCGGTGCTTATGACATTAATGAAACCCTGGAGTACTCTTCCAACGGGGGCACCAGCTGGACGCCGATCACCAATGCGCCTACCAATGCTTTTAGATATGTTTCCAGCACCTTTGTAACCAATGGGGGCGCTACTACCAATCAAATGGGTAGTGTTACTGCGGGTACCTTCGTGGCCGGGCGCATCATATCGGCAGTGCCTACCGCGACTCCTTTTTCCATGGATGCCAACAAGACGGAATACGAATGGGTGATCAAGCCTACGGGCAACATCCTGCCGCTGACGGCTTATACCTTCCGCTCTTCCAACCAGGGCTCTACCCCTGTTGTTTATCCTACCTTGAATACTACTTGTGTAGGGGCTTATATTTTGTCGAAAACAGACAGCAGCCGTTGCGGCCCGGGCGATGTACAGATCAAAGCGGTGGGTAGTCCTGGTACTACGGTGAAGTGGTACAGCAGTCCTTCCAGTACAACGGTATTGGCTACCGGCGGTACCTTTACTACCCCTCCGCTTACAAGCAGTACTACTTATTATGCTGCTGCTACGGCGGGCACCACCTGCGAAGGTCCCAGGGTAGCGGTGACCGCTACGGTGAACCCTGTACCGGTAGTGAACCTGGGTAATGATGTTACCGTCTGTATCGGCGATCCGGCGACCTTCAATGCCGGTACCTTTAATGCCTATCTCTGGAACGATGGCGCGACTACGCCAACCAAAACAGCAACGGTGGCCGGTACTTATTATGTAACGGTTACGGGCCCGGGTGGCTGCAAGGGAAGCGACACCGTCAAGCTACTGAACCACCCCAAGCCGGTAGTGAACCTGGGCAACGATACCTTTATCTGCCCGGGCGTTACGCTTACCTTAAATGCCAGTAATCCGGGTATGAAGTATGTCTGGGACAACAGTACCACCAACCAGACCCGTGATGTGAATACGACAGGCTCTTATTCGGTAGTGGTTACCAATGAGTTCAACTGCAGCAGCAGCGACCAGATCAATGTTACGATAAAGGATGTGCCGCTGGGCAATATCAATGCCGTACACGGCAACCCGGCAACTTATACTTTTTATGTACTTGATCCCCAGTTTGCGGTGGGCTATACCTGGGATTTCGGCGATGGTTCGCCATTGGCTTCGGGACTTATGACCCAGCATACTTATGCCACCAATAATATCTACACGGTACATCTTACGCTCCTGGGCGATTGCGGTACTAATGCCACGAGGTCGAGAACTGTGGACGTATATGATGCAGGCGGCGCTACAGGTATCAACAGCTATACCGCCAACGGTGACTTTACGATCTATCCCAACCCGGCAAGCGATGTGCTGACTGTCGCCGTTACAACAGGCCTGCAGCTTCGATCTATTGAAGTGTACAATATCCTGGGGCAAAAAGTGAAGACCGCGAGCCCCGGGGCAACAGACAAGCATGTTATCGGGACCAAAGAGCTGGCTTCTGGTATCTACTCTTTAAAAATGGAAACAGATAAAGGAACGATCATCCGCAAATTTGAGATCCGGAAATAGACGATAAACACCAAATGTAATAAAAGCATAAGGAGGCCGTACATACGGCCTCCTTATGCTTTTAAGCTTATTGCGATTACTATTTCTTGTTTTCCCTGTTCTTGATCTCGTCCCGGATGGCAATAGCCTGGATGTAATCTTCGCTTTCCAATACCTGGTGCAGCAGCTCATTCAGCTCATCCATGCTCATAGCTTTTAAATCGTGGGAGGTACCGCTTTCGGCGGTGCCGGTTTGCTCTGCTTCCTGGCTTTCGGTACCTTCTTCTGATACCGTGCCGATACTGGGCTGATCCATGAACAGGCCGGCGGCTTCCAGTATGTTTTCGTAAGTAAAGATGGGGCAACCGATACGCACGGCCAGGGCCAGCGCGTCGGAAGTGCGGGAATCTATCTCGATGGTTTCTTTGCCATTGGAACAGATGAGCTGTGCAAAGAAGATGCCTTCCTCCAGCTTATAGATCAGTACTTCCTGCAATTCGATATTGAACGATAGCATGAAGTTATAGAAGAGATCGTGCGTTAAGGGACGGCTGGGCTTTATCCTTTCCAGGGCCACTACGATAGCCTGCGCTTCAAAGGCCCCGATAACAATAGGTAAACGACGCAATCCGTTGATCTCGCCAAGCACCACAGCGTAGGAATGGGTCTGGGTTACGCTGCTGGACAAGGCTACTATTTCAAGTTCAATTTTTTTCATTTGTTATGATGTCGCTGCCGGGATCATTTTCATAAAAAAACGGCCTGTACAGCAAGGTGTGAAGTTAATAAACCTTTGAATTCATTTTATAAAATTTTTACCTGCGCAGGGGCCGAAACCCCCGGTCTGCCGCTAAAACAATGTAGGCGCTTCTTCGGAACTGTCCTGTTCTTTGCGCTCGTTGTCTTCTTCTTTCGGCTCCATTTCCACTTCTTCCTCTTTCTCCTCAAAAATAATTTCCAGGAGGTCTTTCTCGCTCAGTTTGTTACCTACCGCTTTCCAGCCGCTGACACTTACCTTTTCGGTAAGGTCAACCACCTCTTCGCGGGCATCCGATTTCTTCTTGCCCAGCTTCAGGGTTACGATAGGGTGCTGGTCGGTAGTCACCAGTTCCAGCTTATTTTTAGGCCCTTCCTTAATAAACAGGAATTTGCTTTTCAGGGTCTGTGTTTCGATATGGAAGCGCTTAACGCTGTATTGTGCTTTGTCGGCATCAAAATAGATAGCGGTAATCACTTTGGTAGGGTTGAACTTCTCGATGCGTACGATCTGTGCCACCTCATAACGGTTGCCGAGGTCGAAGTCGGTGAGCTCGTAATGGCCGTCCTTGTAGAAAACAAGAATACGATCTTCCTGTTCAAAACTGCCCAGCAGCTTGCCATAGCCATCGGTATTCAACCGGCCCACCTGGGCGTCGTACCATATTTTAGGCGCCGAAAGCGTGCTCTTGCCCTGCTCCTTGAATTTAATCTGCCTTACGGGGTACTTGGTCACCTGGTTGCCCTGTGAGCTGCGGCCTTTGATGATGAGCTCTTCAAAGTAAAAGTCAAAAACCTTTACCCTGGCCGTACTGCCCGGCGAAAGGGTTATCGATACCACCTCCGCTTCCCCGTTCGGGTTGGCGGTAAAATACATGACCTTACTACCTTTATTACCTTTGGTAAGGTCATATTCCTTATCGCGGGTAATCCCCGTTACGTTAAACCGTTTAGCATACACCACACCGCTGCTGCCATCCATATACATCATATTATAGGTGGTACGCTCGTCGTTCTTCTTGAACACATCCAGGTGGATGATGTCTTTGCCCACAAATGTCTTGTCGGCGACCTTGGTTACGATCATCGTGCCATCCTTCCGGAATACGATAATATTATCGATGTCGGAACAATCGCATACAAACTCATCTTTCTTCAGGCCGGTGCCTATAAAGCCTTCCTTACGGTTTACATAAAGCTTGGCATTGGCAATGGCTACTTTGTTGGCTTGTATATTGTCAAATATCTTGATCTCGGTCTGGCGCTCTTTCCCTTTGCCGTATTTCTTCAGCAGGTTCTCATAATAAGCAATGGCAAAGTCGGTCAGGTGCTCGATATGATGCTTGGTTTGCGCAATATTATCTTCCGTAGCCTTGATATGTTCGTCGGCCTTAAATGCATCGAACTTGGAAATACGTTTGATCCTGATCTCGGTCAGTTTAACGATATCTTCCTGGGTAATTTCCCTGCGGAACAGCTTCTTGTAGGGCTTTAAACCTTTATCGATGGCTGCCAGTACGCCTTCCCAGGTGGTTTGCTCTTCGATGTCGCGGTAGATCCGTTTTTCGATAAAGATCTTTTCCAGGGAAGAATAATGCCAGTCGTCTTCGAGTTCGCGCAGCTTGATCTCCAGTTCCGCTTTCAGCAAGGCTTTGGTATGATCCACGGAATGCTTCAGCAGGTCGCTTACCCCAACGAAATTGGGCTTATCCGCAACGATAATACAAGCGTTGGGAGAAATGGAAATTTCGCAATCGGTAAAAGCATACAAGGCGTCGATCGTCTGATCGCTGGAAACACCCGGAGCTAGCTGTACCGCCAGTTCTACGTCCTTGGCGGTATTGTCGGTAATGCTTTTGATCTTGATCTTGCCGCTGTCATTGGCTTTGAGCACGCTGTCGATCAATTGCTGGGTGGTTACCCCATAAGGCACCGATTTGATGAGGAGCGTTTTTTTGTCCAGCTCCTCTATATGCACCCTTACCCTTACCTTGCCGCCACGGTTACCATCGTTGTAATTGCTTACATCGATCATGCCGCCGGTCTGGAAGTCGGGATACAGCTCAAATTTGCGGCCTTTAAGGTGCTTAATGGCAGCATCCAGTATTTCACAAAAATTATGGGGTAATATCTTTGTGGAAAGACCTACGGCAATACCTTCGGCGCCCTGGGCTACCAGTAGGGGGAATTTCATGGGCAAGGTCACCGGTTCGTTCTTCCGGCCGTCATAGCTCAGTTGCCATTCCGTTGTTTTGCCGTTGAAAGCCACATCGAGGGCAAACTTGGACAGCCTGGCCTCGATATAACGCGCTGCCGCCGCGCTATCACCCGTACGCACATCGCCCCAGTTACCCTGCATGTCTATCATCAGGTCCTTCTGGCCCAGGTTGGTAATGGCATCGCCTATGGAAGCGTCGCCGTGGGGGTGGTACTGCATGGTTTGACCAATAATATTGGCCACCTTATTGTAACGGCCGTCGTCCATTTCCTTCATGGCATGGAGGATACGGCGCTGAACAGGCTTAAGCCCGTCTTCCACCGCAGGTACGGCACGTTCGAGGATCACATAACTGGCATATTCGAGAAACCAGCTTTCGTACATCTTATTAATGGACGGGGCGCTGTGTTCTTCATGTTCTAATTCCTGTTCGGTCATTGAGTCCGGCAATATATTTTAAATGCGGCTGCAAAAATAAGAAAATGAGGGGACTGCCGCTTATATAAAAAAAAGAGATGGTATGACGCTCCCGGGGCCTGGTTACAGGTGTTGCAACAACAAATCTGTTATCTCTTCCTTGCGGGTAAGCAGCATATTATGACTGCCACCCGCTACCGGAACCGCATGGGTAATATTGTGATAAGGGAACATGCGATCCCTGGTGCCATGTATATGAATGATATCTTTCCTGTGATCGCTGCTGCCCGGCCAGTTGACAATGGCATGGACGCACCAGGACAGGAAAGCGGGGCTGTTGCTCCTGGCCATGGCTACCACCATTTCCCGAAGGCCGGGTATATTGTTGATCTCCCTGAGCAAAAAGCTCCCGTAATGTACCCCGGCAATAAAGGCCTTGCCGGGTAGCAGGCGATGCAGGTTGCTGTACCTTAGCTGACGCAGCCGCCAGGGCATTTCGGCCCGGCATTTGACCGAAGAGATCAGGATCACCTTTTCGGGATGCAGGTGTTTCAATAATTCCATGGTCATCATGCCGCCCATAGAATTGGCCACGATATTAAAAGGGCGGGTAGTATCGATAGCCGGCAGGAACTTCAGCACGTATTGCTCCATCGTATCGCCGGGCGTAGGTACCGGGAAAGGCAGGTACACGCTATGCGGTATATGCTGTAGCTGGTGCTGGAAAAGCCGCTGGTCGGTGGCGATACCGCCGATGAAATAAGTAATCATTCCTGGAGTACGGGATTATAGATCGTAATACAAATGCGTATCGAAACCGTAAGGTGAACGAGGACCTTATTAGCCTGTGGGCCTACGTGCCCGTTTTCAACCGGTATTTTAATATCTTCTGCAAAGCGCCTATCGATTCCTGTAAGGCTTCCAGTCGCATGATGGCTTCCTTTTTGCCTTTGCGGTTCAGTTTATAATACTTACGGCTCCTGCCTTCTACGATCTCCGTCTCTGTGTCGAGTAAGGCAGCTTCCTCCAGCTTGTGTAATGCAGGGTATAAGGCCGCTTCGGTGATCTTCATCTTGCCTTTGCTGCCTTCCCTTACCGCTTTGGTGATTTCGTAGCCGTACATGCGGCCGTTAAGCTGCAGCAATTGCAGGATTACCGTAGCCAGGCTGCCTTTGATGATGCGGTCGTGTTCCATACCGGCAAAAATAAATAAAAAAAAGCACATGCATAACCAAATTAGGTATACATGTGCTTGTCGTATAATACCGTTGGGATGTACAGGTATTAAAGCTCTTCCTGCCATATCTTCCAGGCCGCCTCGGCCTGGCCTATCAGCATCTCGTAACCGTTCTTTACCGCCGTTCCCCTGGCTTCGCCTTGTTGCAGGAACAAAGTCGCCGCGGGATTATAGATAAGGTCGTACAGCAAATGCCCTTTGCCCAGGTATTCGTAAGGTAGCTCCGGGGAGGCATCGGTATCGGGGTACATGCCCAGGGGCGTGGTATTGATGAGCAGCAAATGATCGTTGATCGTTGCGGCATCCAGCATCGCATAAGACAACTGTCCCTCGGCAGGGTTGCGGGACACAAAGCGGTAGCCGATGTTGAGCTGCCGCAAAGCATAGGCCACGGCCTTGGAGGCGCCGCCGGTACCCAGGATGAGGGCCTGCCGGTGTTGCGGGCCCAACAAGGGTTGCAGGGAGTCCCGGAAGCCAATCACATCGGTATTAAAGCCGGTGAGCTGTCCGTCCCTGATCTTTATCGTATTAACTGCCCCTATCTGTGCCGCCGTTTCGTCCAGTGCGTCGAGAAAAGGAAGCACTGCCTCCTTATAGGGAATGGTTACATTCAACCCCTTCAGGCCGGGCTGTGCCTGCAACAAAGCGCGGAGCTCCGTAATGGAAGCCAGCGGGAATTTGTGATAGCTTTCGGCCAGGCCCAGTTGTTCAAATTTGGCCTGGAAATAGCCCGGCGAAAAGGTTTGCAGTAAAGGATAGCCGATGATGCCGTACATAAAATCCGGATTCAGGTATTACAAGCTGCCGGTACGGCCGCCATCTACAGGTATGCTTACACCGGTAATATAAGCCGCTGCCGGTGTGGCGAGGAAAGCCGCTGCTGCTGCAATCTCTTCCGGCTGGCCAAAACGTTTCATCGGTATCTCTTCCAGCATTTCGTGCTCTACGGCTTCTTTGGCCGTTCCGGTTTTAGTTGATTTTGCATTGACGATGGTCTCCAGGCGGGCCGTAGCCGTGGCGCCCGGCAGGATATTGTTTACGGTAATGCCATGTACGGCCAGCTCGTTCGACATGGTCTTGGCCCAGGAGGCCACCGCTCCGCGGATGGTATTGCTTACGCCGAGTCCTTTCAACGGGATTTTTACCGAAGTGGAAATGATATTGATCACCCGGCCGTAGCCGGCTGTCTTCATGCCCGGTATTACCAGTTGCGTGAGCAGTTGGTTGCAGATAAGGTGCTGCTGGAATGCGCTGAAGAAAGCCTCCGGTGCGGCTTCCGTTATGGGACCGCCGGCGGGGCCGCCGCTATTGTTGATCAGGATATGTATCGTTTTCGCTTGTACATAAGCCGCCACAACGGTCTTTACCTTTTCGTAGTCGCTGTAATCGGCTACCAGGTAATCGTGCTGTTGTCCTGCCGTGGTGGACAGAGTACCTATTGCCTCTTGCAAAGCCGTTTCGTTACGGGCAATAAGCGTGCAGGTGGCGCCGAGGAGGGCCAGCTCACGGGCAATGGCCAATCCTATACCCTGGGTGCTGCCGCCCACCAGCGCATGTTTTCCTTCTAATGATAATTGCATAGTTGATTTTTTGCTGTGCAAATATACAGCTAAGGAAACAACCGGGGCCTTATGCCAGCACGCTGCTGCCGGGTGGCAGGCCGGCAATATACTGGTTCATGCTGTTCATGCCTTTGGTCACCATACCTTTCATCTCGGCCGGGTCAAAAGTAAGCCCTCCCGGCCCGCCGCCCAGGTAGCCGTCGGGCCGTATAATGTGCAGGTTCACGCTGCGTTTGCCGCTGAAAGGATTGCCCGGTACATTTAGCAACTGTTCGATCTGGTTGTCGGGTATGCCATATTGTTTCAGGTTTACCCTTACCGCATCCATATAGTTGAGGGCCCGGTTGTACAGTTGCGGGATGATCAGGTCGTTCTCGCTTACATCGGCGGTAAAGATGTCGATGGTGCGCATAAGGATATCCGGGACGCTGGTATATCTTTTGTCTACGGGTATATTGCCTTCGGCCGAAAGGAGGATCACGAATATTTCGTCGGCGCCTTGTTCGATAGCCAACTGCACACCGGCATACTCGCGTACGCCGCCGTCCACATATTGCCTTACCGGTTGCGCGCCTGGAATTACTTCAATGGGCGTCATAAATACCGGCTGGCAGGCAGAGGCCATCACCGCCCGTCTGAAATGATCTGCTTTGTTTACCGCGACCACATGATGTTCCGTGGGCATGGAAATAGGCTTCGAGGAAAAGTAAACGGCTTCTTCCGTTTGCAGGCAGGTTGTGGCCAGGATTACATTGTAGGGTCTTGCTACCAGGTCCTGGAAAAAAGCATCGGTATAGTATTGTTGCATCAGCTTAGCCAATGGTTCTACACCAAAGATGCTGTCGGCCGTAAGAATGCGGTTGCCTACATTGTAGGTAGTAATCACATCATCGGTTTTTACCGTAGTGTACAACTGCTCCAGCAGCTTTATGTCCTTGGGACTGGCCAGGGGAGCGATAAGCGCGCCCGTGCTGGTGCCGATGAGGATATCGAATTTCATTTGCGGGCTGTGCTGGAAGATGGCTTTCAGCGCGCCTACGGCAAAAGCCCCTTTGGAGCCGCCGCCACTGATGACTAATGCAGTTGTGGACATAGGTACCGGGGTTTAAGGGTTAAAAGGATCGGATGATTTTTTCTTGGGACGCAGCAAGTTAAAGCCCAGGCTGGATTGCAGCCACCATTGGCCGTTGCCGTAATCACGGTAGCCGGTAAAGGCCAGGTTGAACAATTGGAATATCTCGGCCTGTATGCCGCCGCCTGCCAGCTTTTGCCCGAAAGAGCCCCAGTAGTGGCCAGCAGCCAGTTGTACGTTAAGTACGGTGCCGAATACGCCGGCCCGTATATCGAAGAGCCGCAGCGCCACTGTAGGACCTCCTTGTATGCCCCAGCGTCCTTGCGTATAATGGCCACCAAGCTGTGCGCCTATACGCAACCTTGCCGGTATTACGGTGTATTGCGGGTTGAAAGTAAAGCCTACCTGGTAATAATCCGGAGTATTGCCGAAATCGGAAACCACGCCCTGCTGCAAATTGAGGTAGCCCACGAAGCCTTTGGGGAATTCCGGTGTGCTGCTTTGTGCCCGTAACGGCATAGCCGAAAGCAACAGGCCGGCGAGGGAAAAGAGCAGGGATAGACGCAGTAGTAAAGGAATCATAGTATCTGGTTTTAGGGAATCTAAAGATACTATAACTCTTATCAGGATAAAAGCCGATGTTCCTAAAATACGCCTTTATACGGAGGCTATCTCCTTGCCCTCCTGGTCGCGGTAGGGAGCGCTGCCGTATTTAACAAACATATATAAGTACAGTACCCTGGAAAGCCGCATGAGCAAGGGTTGCAGGATCAGCAACATCGATACGGTAATGCCCAGGTACCACCAGATGCTGTTGTTTTTCCAGGAAAAACCGACCAGTAAGGCAAACCATACGGCGTTAAAAATAGCTACGGCTACAGACAGGGCATAGCTTACATAGCCGGTGCCATAATAAAACCCGACTTCGATTTCCATTTTCTGGCCGCATACGGGGCAGCGTTCCGGCATATTCATCATGTCTTTTAAAGGGAAAATGCTTTTGTTGACATACATATTGCCTTTGCGGCAATTGGGGCATTTCATACCCAGGATACCGGAAACAACAGACCTATCAGGTTTATTAGCCATGTTATTGGAAAATTTGATAACAAAGGTAGCGTTAATCTCCTTTTTTGTGGGAATTTTGCAGGCGATCTCCGAAAGGATGGTCTTTAAATATTATGGCAGAAGAACTGATCACAGTTACCGGCAGCAAAGAAGAGCAGTATGCAACGTTGCTGCCCCAGCTAACAGCATTGCTGGCACATGAATCCGACCTGGTGGCCAACCTGGCCAATACCACGGCGGCATTAAAAGCGCAATTCGGCTGGCTTTGGGTCGGGTTTTACTTGGTTAAAGAAGACGAGCTGGTACTGGGCCCGTTCCAGGGGCCTATCGCCTGCACCCGTATCCGGAAAGGCCGGGGCGTATGCGGCACCAGTTGGGCTGAAGGGGTAACGATTATCGTTCCCGATGTAGAACAGTTTCCGGGCCATATCGCCTGCAGCAGCCTTTCCCGCTCCGAGATCGTAGTGCCCGTCTTAAAGAACAACGAGGTAGTGGCCGTGCTGGATGTAGACAGCGAAGCCCTGGCCCAATTTGACGAAACGGATAAAGCCTGGCTGGAGCAGATCGTAGCCCTGCTGGCTTTTTAAGCAAAGTGCATTTTCCCCTTTCAGGAAACAATGATCCTGTAAGGAAAGGGTTGAATTCTGTATAACTTTTGTAGGTTTGCGTGTTTTTTCACCCAAGCATTTGTTCATGCGCTATTTATATTGTTGCCTGCTCCTGTTATTTCCTTTTTTGTCTTTAGCACAAAGCGATACCGTAACAACACCCAGGGCAGAGCCGGACCCTATACGGATCAGCATCCTGACTTGCGGGGTGGGCGATGAGCTGTACTCTTCTTTTGGCCATACCGGTGTGCGGATAATCGATAGCCTGAAGCATACGGACGAGGTATATAATTACGGTACTTTCAATTTTAGCGACCCCGATTTTTATACCAAATTTACCCTGGGCAAGCTTCCTTATTACCTGGATAAAAGCAGCTATGCTGATTTTATGTACACCTATGTAGAGGAAAAAAGGAATGTGCAGGAACAAGTGCTTGACTTTACCGCTACGCAGAAAAAAGCGACGATCGCTTACCTGGAAAATAACCTGAAGCCCGAAAACCGAGCATACAAATACGATTTCCTTTTTGACAACTGTGCTACCCGCGTCCGGGACATTTTCCCGGCTGTGCTGGGTACCGAATTCTATTTCGGCGATGTGCTGGACAGCAAAAAGATCAGCTACCGGAATATCCTTAACCAATACCTGGCCAATAAGCATTGGGAACGCTTCGGTATTAACCTGCTGCTGGGCAGTAAGGTAGACAGTATCATGACCGATGAGGGCTCTATGTTCCTGCCGGATTGCATCCACAAAGGACTGGTGCATGCTAAATACCAGGGTAAGCATGTGGTGCTGCAGGACAGGACGATACTGGATCATAAGCATGTGTATCCGACTACCTTTAATGGTCCGCTCTGGTGTATGATCGGCCTGCTGATCCTTACGGCCTTATCCTTCCTGGTCAGGTCGTTCCGTTACCTCAAAGCGTTCCTTCGTTTTACAATCCTCTTCCTGACCGGCTTGCTGGGCGTTTTCATGCTCTTTATGTGGCTGGTTACAGATCATCAATCCTGCGCCGATAACTTCAATATCCTATGGGCGGTTCCTTTTAACCTGGTGGTGGCTTTCCTGGCGCACAAAAAACGTTTCTGGCTTCGTATCTATGCCCTTGCCGGCATCAGCCTGGTGATCGTGGCCCTTATCGTGCACCTGATCGGTTTTCAGCAAATGCCGCTGATCGAGCTGGCGCCTTTGCTGCTTTGCCTGATGTATATTTACATCGATATGTACAAACAAAATATTGACAGTCCTGTTAGTACAGCATCACCGGCAACAAGCGCTAACTAAAGACAATGATTCATTACACAAGCATAGGTGAAGGACAGCCTCTGGTCCTGGTACATGGATTTCCCAATGACAGCAGCGCCTGGGAACAGGTAGCACCGGTATTGGCACAACACTACAAGGTTTTCCTGCCCGACCTGCCCGGCGCAGGCCAAAGCGAGCTCCCCGCTACGGCACTGAGCCTGGAATATATGGCTACGGCGCTAAAGGAAATGCTGGACCAGGAGCATATCACCCAGGCAGTATGGATAGGGCATTCGATGGGAGGCTATACCGCCCTGCAGCTAGCGGCGATGTATCCCGGATATGTGAAAGGTATTACTATGCTGCATTCCCTGGCCTCTGCCGATAGCGAGGAGAAGAAGGAGAACCGCAGAAAGGCGATAGCCCTGATCCGGAAAGGGGAGGCCGAAAAAGAAATGTTCCTCAAAGGGATGGCCCAGAACCTGTTTGCCGAAGCATACGCAAAGGCACATCCCGAAGTAGTGAAAAGCATTATTGCCAAAGGGATGCAGCTGCCGGCCGAGTCCCTTACCGCTTTTTACCAGGCGATCATGGATCGCAGCGATAAAAAAGAACTCCTGGACCGGGCCGCTTTTCCCCTGCAATGGATCATCGGCGATGAGGATACCGCCACACCTATGAAAGATGCCCTGGAGCAATGCTACCTGGCGCGGGTCAATACGGTAAGCATATATCGTTCCTGCGGTCATATGAGCTTCCTGGAAAGGCCCGATACGCTTAATGCCGACCTGCTGGCCTTCCTGGCCTACTGCTATGCCTGATCCGGTTTTGCATGCTTATGGCGCCCACTTACCACAGCCATTTTCCCGGATGGGATAGCCATCTTACTTTAAATAGTCACGAATGAGGAACTGCAATACGTTCAGGTCGCTACGCGTCCCGACCGTATTGCAGCATACTTTGCTGTTCCGGCCGTTTTCCCGGTATCCCGTAAGTCCTGGCAGGCTTTATTGTCGTAGGGATAGTTGGTTTCTTATTATTCTTTAACCAAATGTAAATAAGGGGCCTATATTTTGCTAAGCTCTTCGTTTCCCGTTACATTTGTTAAGGAAATGAAGAATGCAACTATACGACTGATCTTTACCCTTGCATTATTATCGGCTGTAGGCATTATTGCCACACAGGTATATTGGGTAAAGCGCGCTTATGACCTGGAAGAAAAAGAGTTCAGTCTTAATGTGAACACCAGCCTGCGTAATGTAGCGTTGAAGATATGGGAATTGAAGAAGATCCAGCCCCTGGTCTATAACGTGGTAGACCAGGTAGAGCCGGATTATTTTATTGTCCAGATCAACGACCATGTGGATGCGGATGTGCTGGGGCATTTCCTGTCGGTAGAATTTGAGCGCAAAAACCTGATCACCGATTTTGAGTATGGCATGTACGATTGCATGAACGATACGTTGCTCAACTACCATTATGTACACATGAGCGGAGGCAACGAAAAGTTTACACCGACTGCTATTATGGATTTTCCTAAATTGAGTAAGGAAAATTACTATTTTGGGGTTATGTTCCCGCATCGCAAAAACTATGTAGCCTCACAATTGTCTATATGGATACTCTCTTCCCTGGTATTGCTGTGTGTGCTGGTATTCCTGGGATATGTAGTATTTGTGATCCTGAAGCAAAAAAGGCTGAGCGAAGTACAGAAGGATTTTGTGAACAACATGACGCATGAGTTCAAAACACCCCTGGCCACGATCCAGCTCTCGGCCGAGGTGCTGAAGAACCCGGATATAGTCCAGAAGCCGCAGCGCCTGCTCAACTATGCTACCATCATCGACAACGAAGCCTCCCAATTGGCTTTACAGGTGGAAAGGGTGTTGCAGATGGCCCATGCGGAAAAAGGAGAGATCCAGTTGCGGTCGCAGTCTATCGTGTGGCAGGAGTTACTGGCCGATGCTGCCAAAAGTTTTGAACATATGCTGTTGCGTAAAAATGCCGCCCTGCACCTCCATATGCCGGAAGCCCCGGTGGAATCTTCGGGCGATAAGTTGCATCTGAAAAATGCCATCAGCAACCTGATCGATAATGCCCTTAAATACGCCGAAGAAAATCCCGTTATAGATATTCACCTGAAAGAAAACAATAAACAAATAAGGGTTGACGTTAGCGATAATGGTATTGGTATTGATAAAGTGCATCAAAAGCTGCTGTTTAAACGATTCTACCGGGTTCCTACGGGCAATGTTCATGATGTAAAAGGCTTTGGCCTAGGATTGAATTACGTAAGGATCATTGCCAAAGCGCATGGCGGCGAGGTAATTTGTAACAGTAGATTGGGCAAAGGCAGTACCTTTTCTCTTATTTTACCCAAAAAAAATTAAACAATAAACAAGCTAGTTTATGCAACCTAAAGCAAAAATCCTTTTAGTAGAAGATGACAGTTCCCTTGGGTTTGTAGTGAAAGATAATCTGGAAGAAAACGGGTACGAAGTAATTTTTAGTTCCGATGGAGAGAATGGCTGGCAGCAGTTCATGCGCCATAACGTGGATATTTGCCTTTTGGATGTGATGCTGCCCAAGAAGGACGGTATGACGCTCGCAGCCCAGATCAGGAAAAAGAACGATAAGATCCCTATCCTCTTCCTTACGGCCAAATCGATGGATGAGGACCGTATCTCGGGCTTTAAAGCGGGGGGAGACGACTATATTACCAAGCCTTTCAATATGGAGGAGCTGTTGCTTCGTATTGAAGTGTTCCTGAAAAGGACCCGCAAAAAATCCAACGAAAGCGCCGAAAAATTTGAACTGGGTAACCTGGTATTCGATTATAACAACCTTTTGCTGATCGATGGCACCCATAAACAACAGTTGACTCAAAAAGAGGCCGACCTGCTGCAATACCTTTGCCTGCATGCCAACGCAGTGGTGAAAAGGGAAGATATCCTGATGAATGTTTGGGGTAAAGAAGATTATTTCCTGGGCCGCAGTATGGATGTATTCATGACCAAGATCCGGAAATATCTGAAAGATGCAGAAGGGGTAGACCTGCAAACTGTTCATGGCGTAGGCTTCAAGCTGATCCTTTCCAGGCAGGAATAATTTTTATACATTTGCCTGTTTTTAAACAATAATCACCCTATGAACAGGAAGTTTCTGTTGCTTTTTGTGTTGCCTTTGCTGGCAATACTATACTCCTGCAACACGCAAAAAAAGATGGCCAAGAAAAAGCACACTTATATGGAGTCTGCATATGTGGCCCTGAAAGATGCCGTAAATGAAGCCGAAGTAACGATTTTGAATGACACCGTAAAAGTGCTTTTTCCCGAACATTTACTCTTTCAGAAAAATTCGGCCGAAATCAATGAAGCAACATCTCCTTTGATGCAGCGTTTTGCCAAAGCCCTGAACCAGTATAACAAAACCAGTATCCTGATCAACGGGTATACAGATATAACAGGTGGTGAAGAAATCAATGGCAAACTGTCCCAGAACAGGGCCGACTCGGCCAGAAGCCTGTTGAAAACATTTGCTGTAGACCAGGGCCGTATGTACACCTGGGGCCTGGGCGCTTCCAATCCCATTGCCGAAAATAATACCGAAAGCGGAAGAAGGAAGAACAGGAGGGTCGAGTTTATTATTCTTTACAGTTACGACCCCAAGAAATAAATGCAAGGGGCCACCTCCGCTGACGAAGGACATATTCTCCGTTAATTGTCTAAATTCGCAGCATAACAACGGTTTCATACAGCGTCCAGGATGGCTAACAACTTTTTATTCAATACCACGCTTGCCTATCGTTCCGTGCGCACCAATAAGTTGCGTACCGGCATAACGGTAGGCATTATTGCTTTGGGGATCATGGCGCTTATCGGTATCCTCACCGCCATCGAGGGCCTTAAATCCAGTATCTACTCCAGCTTTAGCGGTATGGGGGCCAATACCTTCCAGATCACCAACGAAATCCTGAAAAAGAAAAAGAGTGGTGGCGGTATCAATATTTCTTCTGTCGATCAAAGAGACATCAGCTACCGCGATGCTATGGACTTCAAGAAGAGATTTACTTTCCCGGCTACCGTTGGCATCTCTATGAGCGGTACCGGTATTGCCACCGTTAAATATGCTTCCGAAAAGACCAACCCGAATATCCATGTGCTGGGCATCGACGATCATTATATGGCGATTTCCTCTACCAGCCTTGAGGCAGGGCGCAATTTCTCTGCCAACGAGATCAACGGGGGAAGCTATGTATGCGTATTGGGCAACAGTATCGCCAAAAAACTATTTAAAGGGAAAATAAATAATGCTATTAATGCGGTAATCACGGTGGGCTTTGTGAAGTACCGGGTGATAGGTGTCGCGGGCAGTAAAGGCAGCAGTATGGTGTCCAATGTGGATAACAACGTATTCGTACCCCTGCAAAATGCCCGGGCGGTATATGGTGGTGTGCGTTCTTTCGTGATTAGCGTGAAAGTACCCGAGGTAGCCATGATCGATATTGCTGCCGAAGAAGCCGAAGGCCTGTTCCGCATCATCAGGAAGATACCGCTGAACGCCAATTCGAATTTCGGGATCAATAAGAACGATAACCTGGCCTCGATGGTGATGGAAAATGTGAACTATGTTACCGGTGCAGCCCTGTTTATCGGTTTTATTACCTTGTTGGGCGCAGCTATCGGCCTTATGAATATTATGCTGGTATCTGTAGCCGAACGTACCCGGGAAATAGGGGTAAGCAAGGCCCTGGGCGCCCGCAGCAGTTCTATCAAACGCCAGTTCCTTACCGAATCGGTTATGATCAGCCTGGCCGGAGGCTTTATCGGTGTGGTCACCGGTATCCTGATCGGTAATATCGTATCCCTCCTGCTCCATACCGGCTTTATCGTGCCCTGGGCTTGGATCAGTATCGGTATCGTGCTCTGTACCGCTGTGGGCCTGTTTTCCGGTCTGTATCCCGCGGCCAAAGCGGCCAAGCTGGACCCGATCGAAGCCTTGCGTTACGAATAGCAAGCTATCGCAGGTACCCTCATCCCTTATTCATTTAAATAACTGAAATTTGCACTTGCAAAAGATTTTGGCATGAACAGAGTTGTAATTACAGGCGTAGGTATATACTCCTCATTGGGTATTCATAAAGAAGAAGTGGCGAAATCCCTGTTTGAAGGGCGCTCTGGCATTACTTTCCGGCCCGAGCGTAAGGCTATGGGCTATCGTTCCGGGCTTACGGGCTATGTAGCCCGTCCCAATCTTAAAAACCTGCTCGATCGCCGTGCCCGTATTATGATGCCGGAACAAGCCGAGTTTGCTTATATGGCTACCATCGAGGCCATGCAGCAATCGGGCCTGGACATTGATTTTTTTCTGAAAAACGAAACCGGTATTATCTATGGGAACGACAGTTGCGCCAAGCCGGTAATTGAAGGTATCGATGTATTGCGGGAAAAGAAGGATTCCATGCTGATAGGCTCTGGTTCCGTATTCCAGGTGCTTAACTCTACCGTGACCATGAACCTGGCCACCATATTTAAATTAAGAGGTATCAATTTCAGTATCAGTGCTGCCTGCGCCAGCGGTTCCCATGCCATTGGTATGGGCTATCTTTTTATTAAGAATGGTTTGCAGGAAAGGGTTATCTGTGGCGGCGCACAGGAGATCAACGACTATTCGATGCCTAACTTCGATGCCCTGGCTACTTTTTCCACCCGTGAAGAAGAACCCACAAAAGCTTCCCGCCCCTTTGACAAGGACCGCGACGGGCTGGTGCCCGGTGGCGGGGCCGCAACGGTAATTATGGAAAGCCTGGAGTCGGCGCAGGCCCGCGGCGCTCATATCCTGGCCGAAGTGCTGGGCTATGGTTTTTCTTCCAATGGCGAACATATCTCCAACCCCAGTGTGGAAGGGCAGGTACGGTCCATACACCGCACACTTAAAGATGCAGGAATGCAGGCCTCAGATGTGGAGTACGTAAATGCGCATGCAACCTCTACTCCCGCCGGCGATGGCAGCGAGGCTGAAGCCATATACGAAGTGTTCGGCGGCAAGGTTCCCGTAAGCTCTACCAAATCCATGACGGGACACGAATGCTGGATGGCCGGTGCCAGCGAGATCGTGTACTCGCTGCTGATGATGCAGCATGGTTTTATGGCCCCCAATATCAATTTTGAACATCCCGACGAGCACTCGGCCAAGATCAATGTATTGCCCGAAACATTGCAACGGGAATTCGACGTGTTCCTGTCCAATTCCTTTGGCTTTGGCGGTACCAACTCTTCGCTGCTCCTCCGGAAATGGAAATAGACAAGGTCGTTTCCCGTAGTGCCACAAGCGACGCGACGAGCATATAAAAAACATACATCATCACGTTTCCTACCCTTCGGCTGCGCTCAGGGTGACCTTAGTTATAAAGTTTCATGATTGGGAACAAGGTAGTAAAGTATCTTACAGCGACTGCATGCAACGTATATACAGAAGGGCATACCTGAAATTTTTGTCCTGCTGAGCGGAGTCGAAGCACGGCAAAAATTTTCCGCTTCACCCTTTTAATGCGCTCAGGGCGACCTTACATTATAAGGTGTCTATCTCTCGCTGCGACGCGGTGTCCTTAAATCGAGGTCATTCTGAGGTCTCCAAGGGATTCTGATCGCTTAGGCATCAGGAAACCAGGAACCGATCATGCTATAAAATATTTACTTTCCCCTCCGCGTCATAGCAGCGCTGCAAGCAACCCAATATGGCATATAAAGAGCGCGGCAATCCATCCGGATCGCCGCGCTCTTTATAAAAAAGGTCTGGTCTGGCTTACAGCCCTGTAATGCAAAGTCCGATAGAGTAAGGATATACTTCAGGACCGGCACCGCTTTTGAACAGGCGGCTCAGGTTGTAAGAACCGTAAAGGGAGAAATTACCCCAGCCGATGCGTGCAGTAGGTGCAAAGCGCCAGGTTTCCATATAACGTTTAGTGCCTACTTTTTCGATAATAGTAGTACCGGTAAGGTTCTGTTTGTCTTTACTATGCGCCCCTACGAGGATGCCCACACGCATACCGATAGCCGCTTTGAAGCCGCGATTGCGGTTGTCTTTATTGCCAAAGAAACGCAATTCGAAAGGCGCCTCCAGGTAAGTCATGCTCAGCTTGTTCTTTTTGTAGTTGTCTACACCATTGGTATCCACGTTCTGGAATACAATGGTAGAAGAAGCTGTATTCATTACCGCTTTCTGGTTGTCGAAATAAATATTGCTGTTGGCCACACCGATACCGGCGGCAAAGCTGAAGTTGGATTTGGAGATGGGGAAATCGTAGCAGAGGTAAGCGTTAAAGCCACGGCCTATGCCACCGATCTTTACATTGTCGGGTGTATTGGCCCAGTTTTCGTACGTGATCTGGAACATCACGAAATCGCGTGAAGGTTTTACTATGGACTTCTTTTTGGTTTCTTTAGTTTCGGTGGCGCCGTCCTGGGCCTGTGCAACTGCAGAAAAAGCTAACGTAAGAGCCAGCATGCCAATGATTTTCTTCATAAGAGCAATGTGAATTGAGGCGCAAAGATAATAGTTGCGCGGCTTTTTAAATATTTTTTCTTCTTTTGTCCCGTTCTCAGGAGATTTGCAGGGAATAACCGTTTTATGCTACTGCTGAAATACCAGAAATACGATCTAGCCTTCGAATACCCTTTCGCACTGTCCAAAGGCACCAAAACCCACCAACCTACATTAATCATCTCCCTTAGCCTGGGCGGGCTTACCGGGTATGGCGAAGCTACCGAGATCGGGTACTATAACGTGCATATCGAAGAAATGATTGTGTTGCTGGAAAAAAATCGCCAGATGATAGAGCGGTATGCCCTCAACGGGCCCGAGCGGTTCTGGCATTTCCTGCACCACCTGCTGCCGGGGCAAAACTTCCTGATCGCAGCCCTGGACATGGCTGGCTGGGATCTGTGGGCGCAGCTCAACCGGCGGCCTTTATATTCCCTTATCGGGTTGCAATGGAAAAATATCCCGCTTACCGATTATACCATAGGCATCAATAGTCCCGAAGCCATAAAAGAGCGGGTAAAGGAAAAGCCATACCCGATCTATAAAATAAAGGTGGGTACCGGCAACGACCTCGAAGCCCTGGAAGCGCTCCGGGCGGCAACAGATGCCACGATACGTATCGATGCCAATGAAGGATGGAGCCTGGACGAGGCCAGGGCCCTATTACCCGAACTGGAAAGGCTGCGCATAGAGCTGATCGAGCAGCCACTGCACAGGGACGACAAGGAAGGGGTACAAGTGCTGAAACAATTGACCCATATCCCTATTATAGCCGATGAAGCCTGCCGGGAAGAAAAAGATGCTGAGCCATGCCTGGAATTGTACGATGGTATTAATATCAAACTGGCCAAATGCGGTGGTATTACGCCCGCTCTTAATATGATAAGGGCGGCACGGAAGGCGAAGAAAAAAATTATGCTGGGCGGGATGTGCGAAACCAATGTAGGGGCTACGCTCCTGGCGCACCTGCTGCCCCTGGCCGATTATGCCGATATTGACGGTCCTTTGTTGCTGAAAGAAAACGTGGGGCAGGGACTTAGCTATAGCCAGGCCCTAATCCAGGTGCCTGCAAGGCCAGGTTCAGGCATATTAATGTAGGTACCACGATCTTTTTTGGTTACCCATTTAAAAAACCTTAATTTCAGCAACTTAATTTCTAAAAAGAAAATCAATAAACTGCAATATGAAGCGGATTTCGACTCTTTTGCTCCTGAGTGTAACCATGGGGGGGACAATGTTTGCCAAACAAGTGGATGAGCAAACAGCTACTTTAGTAGCGAAAAATTTTATCGCTACTAAAATGAGCGGTTCGGAAAAACAGGAACTGGAAGTGAGGCAGATCGTTGGTCGCAGCAATGCCAATGGTAGTTTGGCATTTAATACCTACTATGTTTTCGACCTTAATAATAAGCATGGTTTTGTAGTGGTATCGGCAGATGATATTGTTAAGCCCATTCTCGCTTATTCTACCAGCGAAGAGTTTCAGACCGGCCAGGGCCTGTCTCCCGAAACAAAGTATTGGATGGGGTTGTACCATAGCCAGATCGAATTTGCCGTACTGCATAACCTTACTGCAACCCGTGAAGCAACAGCCGATTGGAATTACTATACTACCAATACGGGAGGTACTGCCAGCAAGCCTACCGCAGTAAGCCCTATGTTGAATACCAATTGGAACCAGGGAACTTATTATGATATTTATACCCCGGGCACAGGCGCTACTAAAACACCGGTAGGCTGCGTGGCTACTGCTATGGCGCAGATCATGAAATACTGGAATGCTCCTACTACAGGAACCGGTTCCTATAGCTACAACCATCCCACCTATGGTACGCAGTCGGCTAATTTCGGCGCTACCAATTACCAATGGGGTTTAATGCCTCCGAGCCTTAGTGCAGCCTCTTCACAGGCGGCTAAAGAAGCTGTTTCCCTGCTGGGTTACCATTGCGCTGTGAGCGTAAGGATGGACTTCGCTCCTGATGGCAGCGGTTCCCAGGTACTTGCCTGGAATGCCAGCTCCAGGTGTGCCGAAAATGCGTTCAAAAATAACTTTGGTTACAAAACATCCATCGATGGCTTGTACCGCAGCGATTATAATGATGCCGACTGGGATGCTTTGCTGAAAAATGAATTGGATAACGCACGCCCTATCCTGTATGCAGGTTACGGTTCTGTGGGTGGTCACGCCTTCGTGTTTGACGGTTATGACAACAATGGCCTGTTCCACATCAACTGGGGCTGGGGAGGCATGAGCAATGGTTATTTCACGGTAGATAACCTTGCCCCTTCGGCGCTGGGTATCGGCGGTGGCGGTGGTAATTTCAACAGCAACCAACAGGCCCTGATCAAAATTGAGCCGGGACAGCCAGGAGATACTATGAATATAGTAATGAACGCGGCATTGACCCTTTCAGCTACAACAATCAATAAAGGCGATGCTTTTAGTATCACTGCAGGCATATGGAACAGAGGTACCCTGGACTTCGGTGGCACCTTTACTACCCGTATTTACAAAAGTTCCGACAGCAGCCTCGCTTCTACTATGCCTTATATCAGCAACCAGGTATTGATGAACGGTTCCGATACCAATTTCGTGTTCAGTACTCCGGGAATTGCTACTTTGGGTGCAGGGGAATATTTCATTACCGTGCTGTACCGTGCCGAAGGTGCTACCACCTGGAATCCGGTACCTGATGATGCCGGATTTACCAACCGTATTAACCTGACAGTTTTGGATAACGGCGCTACCGGTATTGGTCAGGTAAGGCTGGACCAGTCTTTTACCGTATTCCCCAATCCTGCCAATACAAAACTGACCATAGATAGCAAAGGCTTTGCGGGTAAGGTAGATGCCTTGCAATTGTATAACCTGCAGGGACAAAAGATCAGTACGCTAACCGGTATCAACAGTCAATCGGTAACTGTTCCGGTAAATAGCCTGTCCAATGGTATCTATTACCTGCACATCGTAACCGACCAGGGTGTCGCTACTAAAAAGATAATTGTGCAGCATTAATCGACTATCTTTATAAACGAATATAGACGAAGGCCGCAGGAATCATCCTGCGGCCTTCGTATTGTTCTTAGTTTTGACGACGATCGTATGCTAACCGAAGAGATAAGCAACATCATCTTCTGTAAGGTTTTTGACAAAGCCTTCTTCGGCGCTGATCAATTCGTCGGAAAGCGATTTTTTCTTCTGCTGCAGCTCAATGATCCTTTCTTCGATCGTGTCCTTGCAGATCATCTTATAGGCAAATACATTCTTGGTTTGTCCTATGCGGTGGGTACGGTCGATAGCCTGCTGCTGTACAGCCGTATTCCACCAGGGATCGGCGAGGAACACATAATCGGCGGCAGTAAGGTTAAGGCCGGCATTGCCGCTTTTCAGACTGATGAGGAATACCCTTGTGGTATCCGCCGGCGATTGGAACTGGCTCACCATTTCCTGGCGTTCGGCTATAGGGGTATCGCCGTCGAAATGGAAATAGCTGATGTTTTGCTGCCTGCATTGTTCGGCGATCAGGTGCAGCATGCCTTTGAACTGGGAAAATACCAGGGTCTTATTGTTCTTCAGGTTATGCAGCTCTTCCATCAACATGTCTATCTTGATCGCATCATGGCAATCGTTGTTTTCGGCAAGCAATTGCGGCGAACCGCATACCTGGCGCAATTTCAGGATACCCTGCAGGATGTTCAGCTTATTCTTGTCCAGGCCGCCGGCTTTAATGTCGAGGAAGATGCTGTCCCTGATCTGGTTCTTGACTTTCTGGTACACCGCCATTTGGTCTTCGCCCATAGCACACCATAGAACGCTTTCTGTTTTCTCGGGCAAGTCGGTAGCCACTTGTTCCTTAGTACGGCGCAGCACAAAAGGCGCTGTCATTTGCTGCAAGGCTTTTATCTTATCTTTGTCGCCGTCGCGGTCGATAGGGTTGGCATACTCCTTCCTGAAAAATTCCTGTCCGCCAAACATACCCGGCAGGAGAAAGTTAAGCTGGGCATACAGGTCGAACGTATTATTCATTACCGGCGTGCCGCTCAGGGCTACCCTTGCCCTGGAACTCAACTGCAGTGTGGCTTTGGTGATCTGTGCCTGCACATTCTTGATGTTCTGGCTTTCGTCTACCACCACCACATCCCAGGGCGTAATGTGCAATTGTTCGATATCGCTGCGCAGGGTGCCATAGCTGCAGATCATTACCTGGCATCGTTGGTTGAAGAAGGTTTCTATATTGCGCTGCAGCCCGTTATAGACAAACAAACTCAGGTGCGGTGCAAATTTTTCGAGCTCCTGCTTCCAGTTGTAGATCAGCGAAGCCGGGCATACGATCAGGTGGCGGGCGTCGGGGTTAAGCGCTTGCCTGTGGCACAGGAAAGTGATCGTTTGCAAGGTTTTTCCCAATCCCATATCATCGGCCAGACAGGCGCCGGCACCGATCTCGGCCAGCAATGTCAGCCATTCAAAACCTTTATGCTGGTAAGGCCTCAGGCTGGCCTTTACCTGTTCCGGTACCGGGTACAAGGTCTTGGTTTCATCCTGCCAGAGGAGCCAGTTTTGCAGCCACTCCTTACTGATCGAGGGTTCCAGCACTTCTTTGGCTTCGCCCTTTTCAAGACTCAGCATGATCCATTGCGGGATCGTGATCTCGTTTTTGGACAGCTTGCCATGCTTGATGATGGGGGCATACTGCGCTACCCACTCATCGTTGAAGATGCCTATGGTGCTGTCTTTGAGCAATATGGAGTTTTGCCCTGCCAGGAGCAGCTTCTGCAGCTCGCTCAGGGATATCTGCTCTTTGTCAAACCGTATTTTAAGGCTCAGGGTCAGGGTCTCCTCTTCCTGTTTCAGGATCTGCATTTCCGTAACGGGGGGATGTGCCGAGTAGCGGAAGTGCCGCAGCATTTCAAGGCCGATAAGCTCGGTATCCTGTTCTAGCAGGCCGTGATAGGCCTTCAGGAACCATTGCTTTTTCTTGGCTTCTGCAAAAGTGAGGTAAAAGAATTTGTTGCTTTGCTTCGCAAAAGATGGGTGCAGCGATTGGAGGTATGCGGTAAACTGCTGCTCGGCCTCCTTGCTGCGCAAAATGCTGTAAGCCTCGCCATTTCTGATGGTTTCGTGCTTTTCTTTCCACTCGCCTTCTACAATGATGCCCTCGTATTTCCATTTGGGTGTAAACATGAGCATCGAATCGCTGATCTCGCTCAGGTACACACAATTGACCGGCGCCGTATCGATTTCCTTTTTCTCGAAAAGATCGTTGCGGTTCACCTTATGTGTTTCTTCCAGCTTCTGTACAATACGTTGGGAAAACAAGACGGGATTATGGCCGAATTGCTGCGGCTGGCTTAGCTCCAGCCATTCGAGCGTGAGGTGATCGGTGGCCCGCAGGGCGTAATAATTGCTTTCCGTTTCGAGCAGGAACTTATACCGCTTCATGTTGCTGAGGCTGTATATAGTATCCCCGCAACGCACCAGGGTATCAATATACAAGCCGCCATCGCTATTCTTCTTTACCTTGAAAGACAGTTCCGGCGTGGTTTTCGTAATGGTGCAGCGGGCAATCAGGTAATTGCCCGTTGCCGGATTTTTGACCCGGTGATACGTACGCAGGTCCGGGACTTCCGTCAGCAGGCTGTGCAGCATTTCCTGGATATAGCGGATCACGGTTTTGTCGAGGTACTTTTCGACCGGGATACCGGATTTCTCTTTGGCGTGCTTCTTTTTCAACTGGCTTATTTCAAAGGCGATGTCATCGTCGTTGAAGCGGGACAGTATCTTCTTCCCTTCTGCAGTATAGGTGCTGAAATAACGTTCGATCTGTACTTCGTCCAGGGGGAACATCTCAAAGGGCACGCTGCTTCCCGACCGGATATGCAGGGAATTAAATATGCTGTTGTGGTTGAATATTTCTTCCGGGCAAAGCACGAGAGTGGCTACAGGTACCGTTCTTGCAGGTGTTTGAGGAGGCATTTTTGCGTAAAATTTTATTCGGGGAGCGCAAAAGTACGGGAAAGCCTTTTATCGTTTTTCAAAAAGAAACGCTTATTTTCTTTCCTGGCAAAGCTCGATCAGTACACCATGCGTACCTTTCGGATGCAGGAAGCAAACCAGCTTATTATCGGCGCCTTCTTTGGGCTTGTCGTTGAGCAATACGAAACCCTCGCCGGCAAGGCGCTTCATTTCGGCTTCAATATCAGCTACTTCAAAGGCGATGTGGTGCATGCCTTCGCCTTTTTTATCCAGGAATCTGGCAATAGGACTTTCTGCTTTGGTGGCTTCGAGGAGCTCCAGCTTGGTCTCGCTGTGCTGGAAAAAAGCCGTGTTGACCCCTTCGCTGGCTACCGTTTCTGTTTTGTAACAAGGCGTGTTCAACAATTTTTCGAATAAGGGAATGGCCGTTTCCAGGTTGTTTACAGCTATACCAATATGCTCTACTCTGATCATACTTTACAATAGTTTTTATAGATACAAAAATCAATACAGGTAATGCTTCTAATGGGGCGAAAGTAAAACAATAAAGCTAATTTTGCGAAGATGTCCCAAGGCTAAGCGACCTTTGATTGTTTACCTTTGAGGCGGCGCAGGAAAGCAATACTGTGCTACAAGAAGATATGATCTACCTGGATTATAATGCGACTACCCCTTGCGACCCTGCTGTAGTGGAAACCATGCTGCCGTATTTCTATGAGAAGTTTGGCAATGCGGCAAGCAAGACCCATCCTTATGGCTGGATCGCCGACGAAGGTATAACGCAGGCAAGAAGACAGGTAGCGCAGATGCTGGGGGCCGAAGCCGAAGAAATCGTATTTACTTCGGGCGCTACGGAAGGATGTAACCTGGCCTTGAAAGGGGTGTTTGAAATGTACGCGGCCAAAGGCAATCATATTATTACCGTGGCTACGGAGCATAAAGCAGTATTGGATACCTGCAGGCAATTGCAAAGAAAAGGTGCCGTAATTACTTACCTGGAGGTAAATGAAGACGGTCTTATAGATACAGCGGCATTGGAAGCGGCGATACGCCCGGAAACGATACTGATCGCCGTGATGTATGCCAACAATGAAACGGGGGTAATACAGCCTGTGGAAACGATAGGCCTTATTGCCCGGAAGCATAAAGTTCTTTTTTTTACAGATGCTACGCAGGCGGCGGGTAAAATAGCCATAGACCTGGGCCGGGAACCTATCGATATCCTGGCGCTGAGCGGGCATAAGTTTTACGGGCCTAAAGGGGTAGGCGCGCTGTACATCAGGCGCAAGGACCCCAGGGTGCGGTTGTTGCCTCAGATCGATGGAGGCGGGCATGAAAGAGGGTTCCGCAGCGGTACCCTGAATGTGCCCGGGATCGTGGGCCTGGGAAAAGCTGCCGCTATATGCAGTGCGCGTATGACGGAAGAACAGGAACGGTTGCGAAAATTAAGGGACAAGTTGGAACAGGCTTTGCTGGCTGTGGAAGGAACGATGGTGAATGGAAGCCGGGAATACCGGATGGGGCATGTGTGCAACCTGTCTTTTGCCAGGGTGAAAGCAGAGCGCCTGGTGGCCGCCCTGAACAGTGAGATCGCTTTTTCGGTAGGCTCGGCGTGTACTTCCGCCTCCAAAGAACCGTCTCATGTGCTGGAAGCGATGGGGCTGGACGAAGAACGAATCAAGGGAGCCATAAGGCTGAGCCTGGGCCGGTTTACCACAGATGAGGAAACCAACCAGGCTGCTGAAAGGATAAAGAAAATAGTCCTTTCTTTGCAGGCTTAAGTCAGTACTTACTTTTTTGGGGAATTACTTTAAATAAACTTTAACTTTGCCCCGGATACGGTATTCAGACTGATGTAATAGGCCAAAAAGCATAGGATAAATTTACATTTATGATATACATTACTGATAAAGCGAAGGAGCGGGTATTACAAATCCACGTGGAAGAGCATCTTGGGGCTGATTATTTCCTGCGCATCAGTGTGGTAGGAGGAGGGTGCTCCGGTCTTTCCTACAAACTGGATTTTGACAATGAGCCACAAAAGGGCGACCAGGTGTTTGAAGACAAGGGCATAAAAATGGTCACGGATATCAAAAGTTTTTTGTATCTTTGTGATACTACTTTGGAATTTACAGCAGGCCTGAATGGAAAAGGCTTTCATTTTATAAATCCAAATGCCAGTCGTACTTGTGCATGCGGAGAGAGTTTTGCGGTGTAGGTGTTATAATGAACGTTGGCCATAGCGGAACTAAAGCCTAAACTGCAATACGGGCGGGAGATCTTTCTCCCGCCTTTTTATATGAATATATGTGCACAGTCCACCTATATAAAGCGGCTGTTTACCGAAAGATAGCAGCCATTTCTCTGCCTTTTCAAATTTCTTCTGTAAAAAAACGGTAAAACTTCTACCTTTGCCCTCCGATTCATCTTTCCCCATCAATCATTAATACGTTTTCATGCTTCGGGAAGAGCCATTAAAAGTTAAAGAGTACTCCTTTGCAGTTGCCAAGATCCGTGACTATGCGCAGTTGATGAAACCCAACCTGAGCTTCATGGTGGTATTCTCCAGTGTGGTTGGATATCTTATCGTGCCCGGCGTGGAATTCCTCTGGAAAAATGTACTGTTGTTGTTCCTGGGCGGTATGCTGGTGACCAACGGCGCCAATATCATCAACCAGATACTGGAACGCTATAGCGACAGGCTGATGAAAAGGACCATGCTGCGTCCTTTGCCTGACGAACGCATGAGCGTGACCGAAGCCTGGATACTGTGTGTGCTTTCGGCTATAGCCGGTGTAGGTCTGCTGGCTTACTTCTTCAATGTGGCGGCTGCCATGCTCAGTCTTTTATCCCTCTTACTTTACGGCTTTGCCTATACTCCCATGAAGAAAATACACCCTATAGCTACTTTCGTAGGGGCTATACCGGGTGCTTTACCTCCATTGATCGGCTGGGTAGCGGCTACAGGTTCTTTAGGCCTGGGCGGCTGGGCATTGTTCCTGATCCAGTTCTTTTGGCAGTTCCCGCACTTCTGGGCCATTGCCTGGGTGGGTTACGAAGACTATCTGAAAGCAGGTATCCGTATGCTGCCTTCCAAAGAAGGCAAAACTTCCTTTACCGGTCTGCAATGTATTTTCTACAGCCTTACCCTGGTGCCCCTGGCCATGCTCCCGCACCAGTTGGGCCTTAGCGGCAGCACGGGCATGTGGGTATCTATCGCCTGCGGCCTGCTATATTGCTTCTCCTCTTTTATATTCTACCTCAGGAACGACCGTAAGTCGGCCAAGAGATTGATGTATTCTTCATTTATATATTTACCTACGGTATTGCTGGCCTTGCTTATAGACAAACTATAAACAAGCGGTCGTACCCTCAATACAATATACGCAGCGTATGATGACGGTTGAAAAAAGCACCCAAAGAAGAAAGATACACCCGAAGAAGTTTGCCATGTGGATCGCTATCGGCAGTATCATCATGATGTTTGGCGGCCTTACCAGCGGGTATATCGTACGCAAGTCGCAAGGCAACTGGGAGCCTTTCCCGCTGCCTATGGCCTTCTTTATTTCTACGGCAGTTATCCTGCTGAGCAGCGGTACCTTACACCTGGCCTTGCGCAGCTTCAAACAACGCCGTATGTCGCTGCACCGCAATATGGTGACCCTTACCTTTATCCTGGGCATTGCTTTTACCATATTACAGTATATTGGGTTTAAAGAATTGTACCACCAGATGAAGTGGGCCAATAACGTATCGTTCCAGTACCTGATCGTGATTGTGCTGGTGCATGCCATCCATATCATAGGAGGTGTGGCCGCTTTATTGATCCTTTTCCTGAATACCTACAGCCGGAAAGTGAAAACCTACAGCACCACGGGGCTGGAGATCGTAAGCACCTACTGGCATTTTGTAGATATACTCTGGATATACCTGTTTATCTTTTTTATCATGAACAGATAGGTTTTTATCCGGTAATCCGGCACCCGTTTTTAAAAAATATTGGCCGGTTGCTTTTAATAATAAACAACATATACTAACTTGCAGCGTCTTTTGAGCTATTAAAAAAATTTTACAATTTTATGACACAAGCTACTACAGCTACAGCGGAGATTAAAAAGTGGGATGGTGGTCGTTCTCCTTTCAACCTGAGTTATGGTAAGATAATGATGTGGTTTTTCCTGCTGTCGGATGCCCTTACTTTCGGAGCATTGCTGATCAGCTATGGTACCAAACGTTTCTTCAGTAACGTATGGCCCGATTCCAACCACGTATTTAAATCTTTCCCGGGTCTTGGCGAAGCCAACCTGCCGCTGATGTTTGTGAGCTTGATGACCTTTATACTGATCCTGAGTTCGGTAACCATGGTACTGGCCGTACACGCCGGTCACTATAAAGATAAAAAAGCGGTGATCAAATGGCTGCTGTTCACCATCATCGGTGGTATTGCGTTCTTGAGCTGCCAGTGCTGGGAGTGGGTACACCTGCATAGCGAAGGCGCCTGGTGGGGCAGCTTCGTAGATCCTGCTACTACACCTAAAGAAAGCCTGGAGCACTTCTACAATCCTTTGGTATATGCCGGTATGTCGATCCAGGACGGCGTTAATGCCACTACAAGCTTCTTCAACTTCTTCTTTACCATCACCGGTTTCCACGGTATGCACGTATTGTCGGGCGTGGTATTGAATGTAATGATCCTGGTAAATACCGTTAACGGTACTTACGAGCGTCGCGGCCACTACGAGATGATCGAGAAAGTAGGTCTGTACTGGCACTTTGTAGATCTGGTATGGGTATTCGTATTTACCTGCTTCTACCTGCTGTAATAGGCAGCACCGTCGATTGCTATTTTATCTATTTAAAAAATTAAAGATTATATACCATGTCTGCACATCACAACAGCGACAACATTCAACACTTATACGAAGGCGATCAGAGCAAGTTATACTCCGGTGTAATGAGCCATCACGAGGATATTAAATCACCTGAAAGTAAAGCGCAGGTAAAAAGGATCATCAAAATTACCCTGTGGCTGACAATCATTACCATACTTGAAGTAGCTGTAGGTCTTTATGCCCACCACTATGGCGGTATCAGTAAAGTGTTCCTGGCTTTTTACTTCCTGGGTCTTACTGTAGTTAAAGCTGCGTTGATCGTGCGCGTGTTCATGCACCTTGGCGACGAGAAAAAGAACTTTGTAATGGCGATCATTATACCGCTTTCCCTGTTCATCTGGTTTATTATCGCATTCCTTGCCGATGGTAATTTCTGGCTGCGTATGAACAATACCCAGGCCCATACCAAAGTGGAACAAGTGAAGAAGTGGTAATACGGGAGGTGAATTAATCCCGCACCCTGAATATCGCTTAGCCAATAAGAACAGAACCAAGATGCGTCTTAATAAAGTCATCAAATACATCATTGCAATTTCAATAGCGGCAGCTGTGCCGCTATTTATTTTTTTAGGAGTACCCAGCGGCAAGCTGAAGATCCCCCGTTTTTACCGGCCCGATAAGATCACGAAGACGATCGTGAAGGGCAAAGAAGTGCAGGATACCGTATTTCACCAGGTAGCCGACCTCGTGCTAACCAATCAACTGGGGAAGAAAGTAAGCCTGAACAAGGACCTGAAGGGAAAGATACTCGTGGTCGATTTTATATTCACTACCTGCCCTACGATATGTCCCAGGCTAAGCGCCAATATGAAAGAGCTGCAGAAGGCTTATATCAAAAAGAATCCCGAGCTGGTGCAGTTCATTTCTATTTCGGTAGATCCGGAGCGGGATTCGGTGCAGGCATTACGGGCCTATGCCGACAGGTACAATGCCGACCATGACCGCTGGTGGTTCCTGACCGGCAATAAGGACAGCATTTTTAATTATGCTAAAAACGAGCTTGGCCTTTTGCTGAACAATGCCGATGTGCCGGGCGATTTTGTGCATTCCCAGCAAATGGTGCTCATCGATACCTTCCGTAATATCAGGGGTTACTTCGACGGCCTCGACAAACGCGAAACCAAGAAGATAGCCGACGATATCTATATCCTCAATGTAGAAAAAAGAAAGACAGACAGATAAGAAAGCCGCATTATATCCTCACAAGTTTATTTTTCATGATACCAACTCCTTCCTTAAAGAAGAATGATAAAAAGGCAAATGTGCTCATCATTGCCGTTTCCCTCGTTATATTCCTGGTAGTGGCCTCGCTGAGCAGGATACCGCCACCAAAATTCCCTTTTGATTTCAGCGTTCACGTTTTTGCCCTCATCAATTCCATCATCAACTCGGCAGTAGCCGTATTGCTGGTAGCCGGATTAGTGACCGTGAAGCAAAAGAAATACACCTTGCATAAGAACATTATGCAGGTGGCCATCATCTTGTCGGTGCTGTTCCTGGTATTTTATATTGGCCATCACCTGTTTGCCGGCGACAGCAAATTCGGAGATATAAATCATGACGGTGTGCTTACCGAAGCAGAGAAAGCGGCTGTAGGCGGTGTCCGTTATTTCTATTACTTTATCCTGATCACACACATCATACTGGCGGCTGTTATCCTGCCCTTTATCCTGTACACTGCTTACCGGGCATTGACTGGTGAGTATGGCCGTCATAAAAAACTGGCCCGCTATACCTGGCCTTTGTGGTTCTACATCGCCGTTACCGGTGTGGTCGTTTACTGGATGATCCAACCTTATTATTCCTGATCTTTATAAAATGCAGCAACGGGGGCAAGGCTTTCAAAGCCTTGCCCCCGTTGCTTTTGAGCTAGGTTAATCCCGGTACTGACGAAAAATACCTTTGTCCAATGGCGTCCACAGGCAGGCCTTTTGCCCGCAGGCTTTTAAAGCATTGTTGGCCCAGGTATTGCAGGTATGGAAAAGGTCGTACGTTCCTGCCGCTTCATAAAAGGCATCGTCGCTGCCATAGCCATCGTCGTGGGTAACGATATTAATGGTATGGCCCAGGCTGTCGAGGCGAAAGCTCTTTTTAAGATAGGTGACCAGTTGTCCGTATTCCGCTTTGCTGATCTTTATTTCTTTGCAACGCTCCCCGGTGGTGGGTGTCGTCTTGTAAAAAGTAACATGCAGTGCGGTACTGCCTAAGTGGAACATAGCCTTGAACGCAACACTAAACTTCAGGTCTGACCAGTTGGGCGTTTCGAGGTAAAAGCCTTTGTCGCCCCAGCCAAAGGCTGCATACTGCATGGCGGTATCTTTGGAATCGGTATCGGTAAACCTGGCCCAGGAGCGCCAGTCCATCGTTTCATTATAGACGGGCGTTACAATATCGGTATGCACGCCATTGGTACGGATATAGATCGATACCTCGTCGGGGCCCTGGTCGCGGGCATCGCTGTTTACTGCAATATAAGGTAATAGCCATGCCGCAGCGGCATACAGCAATAAGGCGGCAACAAGGCCTAGCAAGGTAAATCCCAGCACCCGGAATATTTTCCTGATCGTCTTTTTCATGATGTAAGGCTGCGTTTGCAGGGTTAAAAAAAGCAGCGTTATATCCTAACGCTGCTTTCCCGTTTTTTTATATATCACTTAATAAGTATTCCACCAGCCGCGTTCCTGCCATGCCCAGGAGAAAGGCATAATAATAAAGGAGAACGTAACCTGCTGTCTGCCGATCAGCGAGCTTTTACTATCGCAGTGGGTCCAGCCCGATAAGCTCTTCTTGCTGTCGTAGATTTTTTGTGTTAACTATAGCAGAGGTTTGAACTGGTCGTTTTCCCGGAGGTATGTTATTTTGGATAAGAACATAGCGGCCATTTTTGCAGCCCTGGCTTTGGCGTCTTCGGCTACATCGCCTTCGAAATGCCTGTCTACAGTAGCATCAAATAATAGAAGCCAGCGGTCGAAATGTTCCTGAGTGAGCGGGAGGCGGGCATGCGGGAGGAAGGGAGCGCCGGAATAGGTATAATTGCCCAGCAATACCGTTTCCCAGAAGCTGTACATTTTGGCCAGGTGTTCCGGCCAGCGCGTGTCGATGATCGTATTGAAGATAGGCCCGATGAGCGCATCGGTTTGTACGCTGCCGTAAAAATCGTTCACGAGTAATTCGATATCCTGCCTGGTGCCTATGTCCTGTGTCATATCCTGTATACCTTAATGGGGTGGGTGTAAAATTAACGGATCTGAAGCAAAAAGAGCAGCCGGCATATGCCGACCGCTCCCTTGATCCGGATAAACAAAACAAACAACAGCATTAGTCGGGGTCGGATAGTACCCCGCCCGGGAGCAGTGGTTCTGCTGCAGGATTATAAGCTTTGATAGAACGTCTGTGCTTTTGTGGGGAGATGTTCATGGCCTGCTCTATAAGCATGGCCGTTCCGGGCGTCTGGAACCCGGGATGATGGCTGGTAACCGTAGCCGCCCTTTCTTTGGGGTACAGCCTGTTTGCTGCCCTTTGCCGGGTCTGAGTGCTGGTAAGGCCGGTGAGTATAATTAAAATACCGGCGGCCTGTAAAAGGTGTTTCTTCATCGTTCGGCATCATCTTATGGAAATAATAGCTTGTCTTAACCTTATCTGCTATTGCAAGTTTAGCTACGGAAAGCCGATAAAAAATCGCCTGGGCTGCAGACGACAGACGGGCAGTATTGAAGAGACGCAAATGGTAAACGGATGCCTTTTGTATGTCGCAAACGGTTATCTGTAGGCTGATATTCATTTATGGTTCTTTTTTGCCGGCGGCATGATTATATTCGCAGCTTATGGTGGGCAGCAAAAGGTTATGGCGGCACCTGACTTTCTGGTTTTTATATTTCGCATTTGAGGTCTATGCGGAATTTGGCTGGATGAGCACGGTCCTGGCCGACAGGACGAAATGGGACCGTATCGTGATCGCAACGGAATGCGAGCTCATGTACCTGGCGCTCAAAGTAACGCTGGTGTACAGCTCCTTCGCGATCATACGCCGCTTTGGCAAAGGGCGTACCCAAAACCTGAAGACCGCTGCCCTGCTGGCAGGCGCCCTGGGCCTGGCCGTCCTGCTGCATCGTTGCATTACGGTGTACATTATCCTTCCCTTTATTTATCATGAGCCGGGTGGGCAGCATGTTACCGACTTTTCGTTCGTGATCTCGGCTATGCTGGACCTCATCTTTATCATGGGCGTAGCCAACGGGGTAAAGCAATACCGCCTGCAATCGCGGTTAAAGGCAGATAAAGAACAATTGATCAAAGAAACCCTGAGCGCGGAGCTAAGCTTGCTGAAAGCGCAGACCAACCCACATTTCCTTTTCAATACCCTGAATAATATTTATGCGTTGGCCCGCAAAAATTCCGATAAGACAGCCGATGTCGTGATGCGTTTATCAAAGCTATTGAGGTTCATGCTGTACGAATCGGGAGCCGATCTTTTGCCCCTGCAACGGGAGATCAAAGTAATTGAGGACTATATCGAGCTGGAGCGGATCCGCTACAGCGACCGCCTGTCGATCGCTTTCAGCAAAACGGTCGATGATGCTTCGATGGAAATAACCCCGCTGGTGCTGCTGCCTTTCGTGGAGAATGCCTTTAAGCATGGCGCCGGTGAAACCCGCTTCGACAGCTTTGTCCACGTGTCGCTGGTGCTGCAGGAAGGCAGGCTTTTGTTCCGGGTGGAAAATAACTGCGGCGCCGAAGACGAAGCGGGGATGGCAGAAACCAGGGAGAAGATGGGGCTTAAAGGCGTGCGCCGGCAATTGCAATTGCTGTACCGGGAGCATAAGCTGACCATAACCCGGGAAAAAGATATTTTTGCCATAAACCTGGCCATAGACCTGAATAGCTATGCTGCATTATAACTGCCTTATTGTAGAAGATGAGCCTTTGGCTGCCGAAGTGATCCGGGATTACGTGGCGCAGGTGCCTTTCCTGGTACTCAAAGGCGTGTGCAGCGATGCGATCTATGCTATGGAAGTATTGCAGCGGGAACACATCGATCTCATTTTCCTGGACCTACATTTGCCCAGGCTCAAAGGCTTTGAATTCCTGAATGCGCTCAAGGTCCGCCCGCAGGTCATTATCACTACGGCCTATCACGAGTATGCGCTCTCTGGCTACGAATACAATGTGCTCGACTACCTGCTGAAACCTATTGAATTCAGCCGCTTTATCACTGCGGTCAACAAATTGACGACCGGCGAAAAAGCAGGCGGAAGCCCGGTCGAAGAGCCGCTCCCGCAAGCAAGAACCTACCTTTTCTTTAATGTTAATAAAAGGAAAATAAAGATCTACTGCGACGAAATCCTGTTTGTCGAAAGCCAGCGGGAGTATATTAAGATCTTTACGGCAAGTGGTGTGGTAACCACCAAAATGCAATTGCATAAAGTAGAAGAGCTATTGTCGCCCGCGCATTTTTTACGGGTGCATCGCTCCTTTATCGTTGCCCGAAGTCGCATCGATTCCTTCACTGCAGTTGAAATAGATATACAAGGTCATTCCATCCCGATCGGAAGAAGCTATAAAGAATTGGTAGCTGCTTTGATGCTTTGATCTTCCTTCCTTCATGCTTATCGCCCCTAAACCTGGGCTGCACCCACTTTATCCGCTCTGTAAAGCTGCTTTTATTGCACATAAAAAGCACGATTTTCACGATTTAGCATTTCCTTGCGCACATCTCTTTTCTGGTTATGCACATTTGAAATGTGTTTATCCACAATTATTTAAACAAAAAACAGCCGAATTAACGGAAAGGTAATGCAGGCCTGCATTGCGGCCATTTTGATATGTGGAAAAAATATTCAATAATTTCAAGTGGTAAATTGTGGGAAAATGTGTTATTTTGTGTCAAATTAGAACGAAAGCCTGTAATGACAAGCCTTTTGGGTGAATATGAAGTATCGATGGATGCGAAAGGACGCTTCCTCGTACCCTCGGGTTTCCGCAAGCAATTGCCGGAAGGGGAGGATACGCGCTTCATAATCAGCAGGGGATTGAACAATATAGTGACGTTGTACCCCGAAAAAAGCTGGGAACAATTTGCGGCAAAGCTGTCCAGGCTTAACGAGTTCAACACCCAGGCCAGCACGCTTAAAAGAGTATTGCTGGGGGGCGCCAGCCCGGTGGAGCTGGATTCGGCGGGTCGTTTGCTCGTTCCGAAATCACTGCAGGAATTTGCAGGCCTGAAAAAAGATTTGGTATTCCTGGCAGTAGATAACAAGGTGGAAATTTGGGATAAAGATACTTATTACGAGCACATCAGGCAACAGAGCGCGAACCTGAACGAACTGGCCAACAGCGTATTTGGTAACAGCTTTATGGATCCTTTCCAATAGTAACAAGCCCAAGAATTGACCTGTACCTTATATAACAGTATCCATGAGTGAACTTTCCCATTATCATACTTCCGTATTGCTGCATGAGTCGGTAGACGCATTGAACATAAAAGAAGACGGTATATATGTGGATGGCACTTTTGGTGGAGGCGGACACAGCAGGGAGATATTGAAACGCCTGGGCAAAAAAGGAAGACTGATCGCATTCGATCACGATAAAGATGCCTGGAAAAACCTGCCCGACGACCGGCGCATCTTATTGGTGAAGGAAAACTTCCGGTACCTGCGTCGCTTTTTGCAGTTGCATAAAGTACCAAAGGTCGATGGTATATTGGCCGATCTTGGGGTAAGCTCTTTCCAATTCGATACCGCCGAACGTGGATTCTCCATAAGGTTCGATGCGCCCCTGGATATGCGTATGGACGACCGCGCCGATTTTACCGCAGCCGACCTGATCCGCGAATACAGCGAAGAGCAATTGCACCGCATACTGGAGCAGTACGGAGAAGTAAGGAATGCAAAGACCCTGGCGAAGACCATCGTCGAAGGCCGGAAGAAAATGAAGGTGCATACGATCGATAGCTTTAAGGACCTGATCGGCGATTGTATCAAAGGCAACCCGAACCGCTACCTGGCACAGGTGTTCCAGGCCCTCAGGATAGAAGTGAATAAAGAGATGGAGGTATTGCAGGATTTTTTACAACAAACCCCGCGATGCCTCAAGCCCGGTGGCAGACTGGCTGTTATCACCTTCCATTCGCTGGAAGACCGTATGGTAAAGCAGTTTATGAAGAGAGGTACCCTGGAGCCGGAACAACAGACCGATCCTTTTGGCCGAAGCCTTTTTGAAAACCCCTTTAAAGTGCTTAAAGATGTGGTTCCTTCGGAGGAAGAGCTGAAAGCCAATAACCGGTCGAGGAGCGCGAGATTGAGGATAGCAGAAAAATTATAAAACCCCGCCCGCAAGGCCACGAGGTTATCGCATAGTAAACAAAAGAACAGTGAGCGGCAACAAATTAAATACCGGCAATGCCATGGCGGCAACAGAAGAGCAGGAAGCTCCTGTTGCCGAACCCGTATTGACGGCCCAGCCTGTAGCAGATTCCGCCGGTCCGCAACCGGCGCCTGCAACCCCGCCCATATCGAAATGGGGAAGCTGGAAAGACATCGTGGACCGCATCTCTTACCAGGGTATCGTGCGCAATATGCCTTACCTCATGTTCCTTACCTTATTGTGTATCCTGTATATCACCAACAACAACAGGGCTATTTCCCTTACCCGGAGCATCAATAATAAGGGCAAAGAATTAAAAGAATTGCACTGGCGCTACCTGGATGTGCAATCCCGGCTTATGTTCCAGACATCCGAAACACAACTGATTCCCAAGGCCGCCACCATAGGCTTAAAGCCCCTGGACAAACCGGCTTTCGAGATCAAAGTAAAAGTACCCGTAAAAACAGAAGAATAAATAAAGTTCAGTACCGCTTCATTAATGGACGTAAAACGCGACATACGATTCAGAGTATACCTTTCCTTTACCGGCATAGTAGTGCTGGCAGTGGCGATCATTGTCAAAGCATTGCTGATACAGGTAAGCGAAGGCGACGAGTTGCGGGCCCAGGCCGAAGAAGCGCATACCAAAAAAGAGACTCTGTTCCCCGAACGGGGCAATATCTATTCCGAAGACGGTACCCTGCTTTCTTCCACGATACCGCAGTTCGATCTTCGGGTCGATTTCAAGGCTATTAATAAAGATACTTTCAAGCAGTATGTGGATACCCTGTCGCAATGCATGGCCGGGCTGTTCCAGGATGCTTCGGCCGATGATTACAAAAGGCAACTGAAAACGGCATTCAACAACAAAGACCGTTATTGGCTCATTAAAAAGAATGCTGCCTATTATCAATACCAGGCCGTGCGCAATTTCCCTGTGTTCAATAAAGGGAAAAATAAAGGCGGCTTTATTGCCGAGCCACGTTCCCGCAGGGTAAATCCTTATGGTATCCTGGCTTACCGTACGATAGGCCTCTGGCGCGAGAATGCGGATAACATAGGCCTGGAAAAGAAATACGATTCTGTGTTATGTGGCAAAGAAGGCACCCGGATCATCCGTAAAGTAACGGGCGGTACCTGGATGCCGATCGAAGGCTCGGAAGTAGACCCCATCAATGGTAAAGACATCGTAACTACGATCGATATTAACATACAGGATGCCGCCGAGCATGCTTTGATGGAAGTGCTCACCAAGAACAACTGCCAGTACGGAACGGCCATCGTGATGGAAGTAAAGACCGGTAAGATAAGGGCTCTGGCCAACTTGGGCAGGCAGGCCGATGGCAGCTATTGGGAAGACTTCAACTATGCCCTTATCCCTACGGAGCCGGGCTCTACCTTCAAACTGATGTCCCTGTATTCCTTGCTGGAAGACGGTTATGTGACCATCAACGATAATGTGAATGCGCAAGGCGGCGTTGCCGTTTTTGGCAACCAACGCGTGGTCGACGATCACCACGGCCTGGGCGTGATCTCGATCAAAAAAGCTTTTGCGATGTCATCGAATGTGGCCTTTGCCAAACTGGTCAACCAGTATTACCACAACGATCCGATGAAGTACATCGCGCACCTGCAAAAGCTGCAATTGAACAAGAAGACAGGTATCGACCTTACAGGTGAACGTGGTCCGATGATCAAAACGACGCAGAGCAAAAGCTGGAACAAAGTAACCTCTTTGCCCTGGATCGGTTATGGTTACGAAAGCCTGATCACGCCATTGCACACTTGTATGGTGTATAACGCGGTGGCCAACAACGGTAAGCTGATGAAGCCTTACCTGGTAAGCGCGATCGAAGAATACGGATTGCCCGTGCAGGAATTCAAGCCTGTAGTATTGGTAGAGAATATCGGCAAGCCATCGACCATAAGTCAGATGCAGCAGGCGATGCGTGCTGTGGTGGAAGAAGGTACAGCCAAAGGGATCAAGTCGCCTTATTATACCGCTGCCGGTAAAACCGGTACCGCGCAGGTAGCCGATAAAGGCATCTCTTATGCCGATGGCGTAAGACAAGGTTCTTTCGTCGGCTATTTTCCTTATGAAAAACCGGAATACACCATTGCGGTAGTAGTAAGGTCCACGCCGCATGGCGCTTACTATGGCGCAGTAGTCGGCGCCCCGGTATTTAAAACGATAGCCGATAAGCTGTACGCAAGCCACATAGGCGGCTGGAAAGCGCCTGCCGATTCACTGATCAAGCAAAGAAGCGTCATTGCCAAGAAGAGCACCGGTAACAACCTGGATGAAGTAATGGCCGTGCTGGGCCTGCCTGTTCCGGCCACAGGCAGTTGGAATGGCATCGTGAACCTGCAGACCGATTCCAGCGGTAAGTATGCTTTACGTAAAGTGGAAACAGTAAAGAATATGGTGCCTGATGTAAACGGCATGGGTCTGAAGGACGCTTTGTTTATCCTGGAAAATTCAGGCATGCAGGTCAGCATCAGCGGGAATGGGAAAGTGGTTTCCCAATCGGTACCTGCCGGCAACAAGATCATTAAAGGACAAAGAATACATATACAACTCGGTTAATAAAGCGATACAGAACTTCAATCAGCAGATGAAAAGCTTACAGGAAATATTGAAAGCGGTGAGCACCTTACAGGTCATTGGTAACAGTGCTGTGCAGGTGAATGCCCTTACTATCGATTCCCGTAAAGCTGTTCCGGGCACTTTGTTCTTTGCACAAAAAGGAACCCTGACCGACGGTCACCGCTTTATAGACCAGGTGATCGAAGCCGGAGCTGTGGCCATCATCTGCGAAACCCTGCCCGCGACACTTTCGGATAATGTATGCTATGTGCAGGTAGCCGATGTAGCGGCCGTGGTCGGTATCGTTGCGGCAGCCTTTTACGACCAGCCCTCGGCCGGAATGAAGGTAGTAGGTGTAACCGGTACCAATGGTAAAACAACGGTGGCAACGCTGCTGTACCAATTGTTCAAAGCCCTGGGTCATACCTGTGGCCTGGTGTCTACGGTACAAAACTATATCGGTGATGTAGTGGTGCCTGCAACCCATACCACGCCCGATCCGGTAAGCCTGCAAGGCCTGTTCCGCAGTATGGCCGATGCCGGTTGCAGCCATGTATTTATGGAAGTAAGCTCCCATGCGATACACCAGCACCGCATAGCCGGGATCGATTTCGACGGAGGCATTTTTACCAATATTACCCACGATCACCTGGATTATCATGGTACGTTCGACGAGTATATCCGGGTAAAGAAAATGTTCTTTGACGGTCTTAATAAAAAAGCCTTTGCCCTTACCAATGCCGACGATAAACGAGGCATGGTAATGCTGCAGAATACCAAAGCCGATAAACGGACTTATTCGCTGCGGGTACCGGCTGACTTCAAAGGCAAAGTGCTGGAGAACGACCTGGACGGCTTGCAGATGAATGTGAACAAGACCGATGTACACTTCAGGCTGAGCGGGCTGTTCAATGCCTATAACCTGCTGGCTGTGTTCGGTGCTGCCACGCTGATGGGCGAAGACAAAATGGAAGTGTTGTCGATATTAAGCGATATGAAAGGAGCGGCGGGAAGATTTGAAACCTATCGTTCGGCTAAGGAAAGAGTGCTGGGCATTGTAGACTATGCCCATACGCCCGATGCCTTGCTGAATGTGCTGGCTACCATCAAGCAGTTTGCCGGTCAGCGACAGATCATTACGGTGGTAGGCTGCGGCGGCGACCGGGATAAAACCAAGCGCCCGGTAATGGCACAGGTGGCCTGCGAGCATAGCGATAAAGTGATCCTTACGGCCGATAACCCCAGGAGCGAAGATCCCGAAGCGATCCTGAACGAGATGGAGAGCGGCCTCACTTTTGCCCAAAAAAGAAAAGTACTGCGGATAACAGATCGTAAGGAAGCGATCAAAACGGCTTGCACGTTGGCGGGAGAAGACGATGTGATCCTGATCGCAGGCAAGGGACACGAGACCTACCAGGAAATAAAAGGAGTAAGGCACCATTTTGACGATAAGGAAGTGCTGTTGGAAATGTTTGCCTTGCTGGAAAAATAAGGAACCAGGTAATACTAATTAATAAACACAGGAATACATGCTGTACTATTTATTCAAATACTTAAGAGATGAATTCGGACTATCCGGCGCGGGGTTGTTTCAGTACATCACTTTTCGTGCAGGTATGGCTGTAGTGTTGTCGCTGGTGATTACCCTTATCTTCGGTAAAAGACTGATCCGGTTCCTGCAGCGCAAGCAGATAGGCGAGACCATCCGTGACCTGGGCCTGCAGGGCGAAGAAGCGAAACGTGGTACTCCTACTATGGGTGGCCTTATCATCATCGCGGGGATCATTATTCCTACCCTGATCTTTGCCCGGATAGAGAATGTGTACATCTTAATGATGCTGCTCTCTACCGTATGGCTGGGCTTGATCGGCTTCCTGGATGATTATATCAAAGTATTCAAGAAAAATAAAGAGGGTTTGGCGGGAAGGTTCAAGATACTGGGCCAGGTAGGATTGGGTATCATTATCGGGTTTACCATGTACTACAATCAGCATGTGGTCACCACCCGGGAAATAAAAGAAGGGCAGCCTATACTGTACAACAAATCGGAAACCATAGCCGGTAAGCCTTATGCCCGGCTCGATGAGCAAGGTAATGTGCATAACTATGTACAAGTGCAGGCTACCGTAACCACAGTGCCGTTCTCCAAGAACCATGAGCTGAGCTATGCGAAGATCGCTTCCATTTTTGGCGAAGGGGCGGTAGGCTGGTTAACGCCTACTATCTATATCTTGTTTGTGATCATCATCATTACGGCAGTGTCCAACGGGGCTAATATCACGGATGGTATCGATGGCCTGGCAACCGGTACATCGGCTATTGCAGGCCTGGCTTTCGGTGTGTTCGCCTACTTGTCGGGCAACTACATTTTTGCCAGTTACCTCAACATCATGCATATTCCCAACCTGGGTGAGCTGTCCATATTTGTAGGCGCTTTTGTAGGCGCTTGTATCGGGTTCTTATGGTACAACTCTTACCCGGCGCAGGTTTTCATGGGCGATACAGGTAGCCTGGCCCTGGGCGGGATCATTGCTTCGCTGGCGATCATCGTGCGTAAGGAATTGCTGATCCCGATCATCTGCGGCGTATTCCTGGTAGAGAACTTATCCGTAATGCTGCAGGTAAGCTATTTTAAATACACCAAAAAGAAGTACGGGGAAGGCAGGCGTATCCTGAAGATGTCGCCGCTGCACCACCATTACCAGAAATTGGGCTATCATGAAAGTAAGATCGTTACCCGCTTCTGGATCATTGGTATCATACTGGTCGTGTTTAGTGTCGTATCCCTGAAAATTCAATAACCGTAATTATGCAAAGGAGCTATAACAACATCGTGGTATTGGGAGCGGGCGAAAGTGGTAATGGTGCGGCGATACTGGCAAAACGTAAAGGCATCCCGGTTTTTGTATCGGATTACGGGACAATAAAAGAGCATTACAAACAAGAGCTGATAACGGAGGGGATCGATTTTGAAGAGGGTGGACACACCAAAGAAAGAATACTGGCAGCCGACCTGATCATCAAAAGCCCGGGCATACCGGAGAAAGCGCCGCTGATCAAAGAGCTGAGGGCTGCAGGAAAAGAGATCATCAGTGAAATAGAGTTCGGGTATTGGTATAAAGGAGAGAGCAAGATCATTGCCATAACGGGAAGTAACGGGAAAAGCACCACGACAAGCTTATTGTATCACCTGTTGAAGAATGCAGAACTGGATGTGTCGATGGTAGGTAATATAGGCATCAGCTTTGCGAAACAAGTAGCCTTGAAGCCCACGGCCTGGTATGTGATGGAGATCAGCAGTTTTCAGCTGGACGATATAAAGGACTTCAGACCGGAGATAGGCATATTGCTCAACATTACGCCCGATCATCTGGACCGTTACGATTACAAGTTTGAAAATTATATAGCATCAAAATTCAGAATAGCCAAAAACCAGGAAGCCGATGATCTGCTGATCGTGAATACCGACGACCCGGAGATCAAAGCATACTTAGCCCAGCATACAATAAAACCGAAATTAATACCCATAACGATGAGCGAACAAAATTTAACCCAGGACGAAGGAGCTTTTATGAAGGATGAAGAATTACACCTGAAGTACAAGGGGGAAGATATGAACCTATCTATACACGACCTGGCCTTAAAGGGCAGGCACAACCAATATAATTCAATGGCCGCGGGAATTTCAGCAAGAGCAGCAGGTATCCGTAAAGAAAAAATAAGAGAAAGCTTTGCCACATTCGAAGGACTGGAGCACCGCCTGGAATTTGTCGCTACAATACGGGGCGTGGATTTTATCAACGACAGCAAAGGGACTAACCTGAATTCGGTATGGTTTGCATTGGAGAGCATGAAGCAACCGGTGGTATTGATCCTGGGTGGGCAAGATAAAGGCAACGACTACAACGAGATTATGGACCTGGTACAGGAAAAAGTAAGGGCCATCGTGTGTATGGGTGTGGATAATGCACCTATTCATAAAGCATTTGAAAACGTAATTAAGAATATCGTGGATACCCACAGCGCTGTAGACGCCGTAAAAGCGGCTTATGCACTGGCCGAAAAAGGAGACGTGGTGCTGTTGTCGCCAGGTTGTGCCAGCTTCGACCTGTTTAAAAATTATGAAGACAGGGGTACCCAATTCAAGCAAGCCGTAAGAGAATTGTAACAACATCCGATATCAAGTAACTGATATCTGACGTCTAATATCTAACATCTAACAAATGCAGCAAGTATTGCAAAGAATAAAAGGCGACAAAGTGATCTGGTCGGTAGTATTGATACTATCGCTACTGAGCCTGCTTGCGGTATATTCCGCAACGGGGTCGCTTGCCTGGCGTATGGATAAAAGCTCCGGCTTTTACATGGTGAAGCAACTGGGCGTATTGGTGGCAGGTCTGGGCATTATCTTCATCGTGCACAGGGTCAACTATACCAAGTTTGCCAAGTTCTCGGTACTGCTGTTCCTCATCTGTATCCCTTTGCTGATCTATACTTTGTTCTTTGGTACCAAATTAAACGAAGGTTCGCGCTGGATAAGATTGCCTTTGATCAACCTGACCTTCCAGACCTCCGACCTGGCCCGCCTGGCTATTTTCATGTTCCTGGCACGGCAATTGAGCGTAAAGCAAAAAGTGATCAAGGATTTTAAGAAAGGATTTCTGCCGGTACTGATCCCGGTATTGATCATCTGCGGATTGATAGCCCCGGCTAACCTTTCTACAGCTTTGCTGCTCGGCCTTACCTGTTGTATCCTGTTCTTCATCGGAAGGGTAGATGTAAAGCATATTATGTTGCTGGCTGGTGTGGGTATCGTGGGGGTGATCTTATTGTTTGCAGTATCCAAAACCCTGGGCATAGGCCGTGGCGCCACCTGGGAGAAACGTATCGAGAACTATATGGGTAAAGGGACCGACGAGAAGGACGGCGACAGCAATTACCAGATCACCCAGGCCAAGATCGCCATTGCCAGTGGTGGTATTACAGGAAGGGGCCCGGGTAAAAGCTGGGCCAGGGACTTTTTACCGCACCCTTATTCGGATTTTATTTTTGCGATCATCATTGAAGAGTACGGCATTATAGGCGCAACTATCCTGATCGGTGTATACCTGCTGTTCCTGTGGCGGAGTATCCTCATCTTCAGGAGATGCCCTTATGCTTTCGGTGCCTTCCTGGCCGTGGGATTGAGCTTTACGCTGGTATTCCAGGCTCTGATGAATATGGCCGTAAACGTACACCTGGTGCCGGTTACGGGGTTGACGCTGCCCCTGGTGAGCATGGGAGGCTCTTCGATCTGGTTCAACAGTGTGGCTATAGGTATAATATTAAGTGTAAGCCGGTATGTAGATGAGATGGAAGGACAACAAGCATTAAGTAAATAATAATAACCATTCAACCTTAGTACAGCAAACGATGAAAATAGTAATAGCAGGCGGCGGTACAGGCGGGCATATTTTCCCCGCAGTGGCTATTGGCCATGCATTGCAACGGTTAAAACCCGGTACGGAGCTTTTGTTTGTAGGTGCGAATGGTAAAATGGAAATGGAGAAAGTGCCGCAGGAAGGGTTTAAGATCATAGGGCTCGATATTGCTGGGTTCAACCGGAGCAATTTATTCAAGAACCTGACCTTGCCCTTTAAGCTTTGGAAAAGCAGGCAAAAAGCGAACCAGATCATCAGTGATTTTAAACCCGATGCGGTAGTAGGCGTAGGTGGCTTTGCCAGTTTTCCGATGTTGTATGCAGCCCAGGGAAAAGGTATCCCGACCTTGATACAGGAACAAAATTCCTTTGCAGGGAAAAGCAATAAGATCCTGGGTAAGAAAGCAAAGTCGGTATGTGTGGCTTACGATGGCATGGAGCGTTTTTTTCCTAAAGAAAAGATCATGATCACCGGTAACCCGGTAAGGGCTACTATAGCGCAGGCCAATATCAGCCATGAGGAAGGCCTTGCTGCTTTCGGATTGGATAGCAGGAAAAAAACGATCCTGGTCGTAGGTGGTAGCCTGGGAGCAAAAACAATCAACGAGGCGATAGCTACGCATATAGACGAGATCATGAGCTGGGGCGTACAATTGATTTGGCAAACCGGCAAGCTGTTTCTGGAAGAAGGAAAGAAAGCAACTGCAAAATTTGACAAAGGGATCGTAGTGCAGGAGTTTATCCGCAATATGGAATATGCTTATGCTGCTGCGGATATGGTGGTGTCGAGGGCCGGCGCCTTAGCCAGTGCAGAGCTTTGTATCGCAGGCAAACCGGTGATCTTTGTGCCTTATCCCTTTGCCGCGGAAGACCACCAGACCAGCAATGCGATGGCATTGGTAGAACACAACGCGGCTATGATGGTTAAAGATAGCGAAGCCCGTACGGTATTGGTGCAAAAGCTGAAGATGCTGGTGCAGGATGAAAATATGCAACTGATCATGGCGCAGAATATCGTGAAGCATGGCATCAGGGATGCTGACGAAAGAATAGCCCAAAAAGTAATTGAGATCGGCGGACAATAATAATAGTGGAAATGAATATCAACAACATAAAAAATATTTACTTCATCGGTATCGGGGGCATCGGTATGAGTGCTCTGGCCCGCTTCTTCAACGAACGTCGCGTTATCGTAAGCGGCTACGACCGTACAGAAACGGAGCTGACCCGGAAGCTGGCCGAAGAAGGTATGGATATTCATTATGAAGATAACGTAAGCCTGATACCTAAGGAAGCCGAACTGGTAGTGTACACACCGGCGATCCCCAAAGATCAATTGGAACTGAACTGGTACCGGGATAACAACTATCCCGTATTCAAACGCTCCGATGTATTGCAATGGATCACCGAAAGCATGTTTGCCATTACTGTTGCCGGTACACATGGCAAGACCACTATCAGTACGATGATCGCCCATATCTTTAAGGATACCGGTTATGGCTGTAACGCTTTTCTGGGTGGTATTGCATCTAATTACAATACCAACTACTGGGGCAGCGATAACAATGTAGCCGTAATCGAGGCCGATGAATACGACAGGAGCTTTTTGAAATTATGGCCCGATATAGGCGTTCTGACAGCGATGGATGCCGACCATCTGGATATCTATGGTGATCTCAATGCCCTGGAAGAAGCTTTTGTGCAATACACAAAGAATATAAAGCCGGATGGCTCCCTCTGGGCAAAGCATGGTCTGGCGCATGGCAGCTTGTTGCAGGCAAAGCATAAATATACCTACAGCCTGCAGAACAGCGGCGCTACGGCTTATGCAACCGATGTGCGGATCAAGGACGGCGGTTATACTTTTAATGTAGTGGGGGCGGGCTGGATGCTGCAGCAGGTAAGGTTGAATATAGGTGGGATGCATAACGTGGAGAATTGCGTGGTAGCGATAGCCGTTGCCAAACAACTGGAGATCGACGATATGTTGATCAAAAATGCAGTAGCCGATTTTAAAGGGGTAAAGCGCCGTTTTGAATATATCATCAAAAATGAAAAAACAGTTTACATCGATGATTATGCACACCATCCCGAAGAGTTGGCAGCATTGATCAAAAGCGCTAAAACTTTATTCCCCGAAAAACGTTGTGTGGTAGCTTTTCAGCCGCATTTGTTCAGCCGTACCCGCGATTTTGCAGAAGGCTTTGCACACAGTCTGGATATGGCGGACGAAGTATTGCTGCTGGATATTTACCCCGCGAGAGAACAGCCGATGGAAGGTATTACCATCCGTACGATAGCAGACAAGATGGGCAACCCCAATCATACCATTTTATCCAAAGAAGGATTGATCGAGTATGCAGCTACAGCCCCTATTGAATTGCTGATCACAGCGGGAGCCGGGGATATCGATAAATTGGTGGAACCGATAAAGGAAGCGATCGAAAACAGGAAATAACAGAAGAATGACATAAACGGCCAGTGCTGTTGTATGCCGGTCTATACAATGAGTGAACAAAGAAACATATCGACCAAGAAAGTGCTCCGCTTTTCAGTAGGCGTTTTACTCGTGGCCATTTTCATGGTAGCGCTGATCGCGGCTTCGCGTCAGCAAAACAACAAGACCCTGAAAGGGCTTGAGGTGCACCTGAATGATGAGCGTGAGTTCAGCTTCCTGCAACGGAAAGATATTGAGAACCTGCTGCTGAACAACAGGCATATCAACCTGTCGCAGACATCGATCGCCAACCTGGACCTGAAGAGGATGGAAGACATTGCCCGGACCAATGCCTGGGTCGCGCAAGCGGATATTTATGTGGACAATAAGCAAGTGCTCCAGGTAAATATAGTACAGCGTACACCCGTAGCCAGGATCTTTGATATGAATGGCGCCAGTTATTATATGGACAGCACTTTGCATACTATGCCGGTAAGCCAGGGTTATGCCTATGCCGCTCCCGTATTTACCAATGTGCCGGTATCGCGTAACGACAGTGCCAACAAAGCCATGTTGGGTAAGATAGCCCATATGAGCACCGTGCTGGGTAACGACAGTTTCTGGCATGCACAGATCACACAAGTGGAAGTGCAGCCCGACCAGACTTTTGTACTGATACCTTTAATGGGCAACCAGAGGATACTGGCCGGCGATACTTCGGCTATGACAACCAAGCTGGGACATTTAATGGCCTTCTATAAAAATGTTTCCAACAAAATAGGTTGGGATAAATACGAAACCCTGGACTTACGGTTCAAAGACCAGGTAGTAGCCAGCCCTTCGATAGGATGGGTGCCGCCTAAAGTAACGGATACCGCATCCATAACTATCGATGTTCCGGCTACGGCGCCCGGTGCAGCAATAGCCGCCGATGTAAAACCGGCAACCGTAAAGCCTGCAGTGGCTGCGGTAAAACCGGCAACTCCGGCCCCGGCACAGCAAAAGCTGGTAGTAAAGCCTGCAACAACAAAGGTGACAATGCCGGCCAAAGCGAAGCAGACTGTCGCTGTGGCAAAGGCTAAACCGGTACCACAGGCTGCACACAAGGCGAAAGCTGATGCACATAAAAAGGACGTAAAGAAAGAAACGAAAAAGGAAGCAAAACCAGGCCCTAAAACGCAATCACCGAAATACATTTACCCAGGTAAACATTCCGGCAATCATTAATTATACAAGTAATCGTTATGAATAAAAAAGAACAACCCATCATCGTAGGCCTTGACATCGGAACCACTAAAGTAGTGGCCATAGCCGGCAGGAAAAATGAATTCGGAAAACTGGAGATACTGGGTTTCGGTAAGGCCGATTCGGCGGGTGTAAGTCATGGTGTCGTGCTCAACATAGAACAGTGTATCCGTTCTATCGAGCAGGCCATTGATAAATGCATGCAGTCGAACCCTAACCTGGAGCTGAACGAAGTATATGTAGGCATTGCCGGCCAGCATATCAAAAGTCTGCAGACTCGGGGCGACAGGGTGCGTTCGGTTACGGATGACGAGATCACGAAAGAAGATATCGACATGCTGATCAAAGATCAGTACAAAACATATATACCCGCCGGTGACCAGATCATCGACATCATTCCGCAGGACTTTATGATCGACAATACGCCGAACATACTGGACCCTATCGGGATGAGCGGGATCAAGGTGGGCGCCAATTTCCACATCGTTACGGGCGACCGTAACGCGATCAGGAACATCAAGCGTTGCGTGGATAAGTCGAGCCTTAAGACCAATGACCTGGTATTGCAGCCCCTCGCCTCGGCCGCGGCAGTAATGAATAACGAAGACCTGGAAGCGGGTGTGGCTATCGTAGACATAGGCGGCGGTACCACCGACATGGCGGTGTTCTATGACGGTATCCTGCAGCATACCGCGGTGATCCCTTATGCAGGGACCAATATCACCAACGATATCCGCCAGGGATTGGGTGTATTGCGTGCCCAGGCCGAAGCGATGAAAGTACAGTTTGGTATGGCTCTGGCTGATGAAGCCAAGACCAATGCCTATATTACGATCCCGGGATTGCGCGGTTTGCCGCCCAAGGAGATCTCTGTAAAGAACCTGGCGCACATCATTCAGGCGCGTACCGAAGAGATCCTGGATTACGTGATGTATCACCTGAAACAAGTGAACCTGGATAAGAAGCTCTTTGGCGGTATTATCCTTACCGGTGGCGGCAGTCAGTTGAATCACCTGATCCAGCTGACCGAATACAAGACCGGCCTGGGCGCCCGTATCGGGCAGCCCAACGAACACCTGGCGGGCGGGCATCATGAAGCCCTCAACCACCCGATGTACGCTACTTGTATCGGCCTGATCCTGCGCGGTTATTCCGATTTCGAGACCGGGAAGCTGAATTTCAACAGCAGCAATAAAGAGATCAATGTAAGCAGGGAGACACTTTCCAAGGACGTTTTTGTAAAAGTGGAACTGCCTAAAGAAACAGTACCGGTTGCCGCTAAGGATAGTTTTGAAGAAGAAACACCCGAACAACGGTACGAGAAACAGGAGCGCAACAACAAACGTTCGGAAACGATCAAGAAAGTATTCAACCAGATCAAGAACGGCTTCATGAGCTTCTTTGAAGAGCCGGAAGATCAGAAAATAGAGTAAGATAACCTGCAATTCAAATGAAGAAGATTTGAACTGCAGTGATGCATAACCAAGAGTTACAATACCAATTCATTATTAACCCATCGATCTTTGTGCCGTAAGGAATGAAGATAACTTTTAAACAAACAGTAGCATATGATACACTTTGAAATCCCCAAAAATCAATCATCTATCATCAAAGTGATAGGCGTGGGCGGCGGCGGCGGTAACGCGGTAAATTACATGTACAATTTAGGAATTGATGGTGTGGATTTTATTGTCTGCAACACCGATTCCCAGGCTTTGGCCCAGAGCCCGGTGCCCAACAAGATACAGTTAGGACCGCACCTGACGCAGGGACTTGGCGCCGGGGCTAATCCCGAGATCGGCAAGCAGGCAGGCGAGGAATCTGTAGATGAAATTTCCAAAATACTGAAGGTAAATACCCGTATGGCCTTTATTACTGCGGGTATGGGCGGCGGAACCGGGACCGGTGGTGCGCCTATTATCGCCAAAGTATGCCGGGAATTAGGTATTCTTACCGTGGGTATCGTTACTACTCCGTTTGCTTATGAAGGTCGTAAACGCCTGAAACAGGCACAAGACGGTATTGCCGCAATGAGGGATCATGTTGATACTATACTGATCATCTCCAACGATAAGCTGCGCCAGCAATACGGCAATCTGCCATTTACACAGGCATTTTCCAAAGCCGATAACGTATTGGCTACTGCTGCAAAATGTATCACTGACCTGATCACTGTTGACGGGAAAGTAAACCTCGACTTTAACGATGTGCAGACGGTAATGAAGAGCGGCGGAGTAGCCATCCTGGGTAGCGCTATGGCTACCGGCGAAGGCCGTGCGCGCCAGGCAGTGGAAGAAGCATTGAGCTCTCCTTTGCTGAACGACAGCGAGATCGAAGGTGCACAATGGATTCTGCTGAACGTAACGTCGGCTGCCGGTGACTATGAGCATACACTCGATGAGCTGGAAATTATCCAGGGCTATGTACAGCAGCAAGCGGGCAATACCTGCGATATTATCCTGGGTATGGGTCATGATCCTAACCTGGGCGAAAACATCGCGGTAACCATCATCGCTACTGGTTTCCATCACCACGAGATCAATACTGAAATACTGGATCGGAAACAAGCAGCGCCCGAAAAGATCGTTGTTCCTTTGGGACAGGTAGGTGCAGCAGCATTGGTAGAAGCAAAAGCGCCGGAAGTGCCCGCACCTGTAGCCGATCCCATGGCGCCAGTATTGGTAGAGGCTCCCGTTACCGCTGCTTACCAGCCGCAACCCTTACCGCAGGTACAAATGCCAGAGCCTGCGCCTGTAGTGGAGGAAAAGACTTCCTTTAACCTGGAATTGCCCAAGATGGCAGAACCCCAGGTGGTGGTAGAGCAAAAGCCGCAACAGGAATACAAAGCGCCGGAGCTGGAGCTGATCATTAAGAATGAGCAAGTACAGGAAGAGCCCATGAAACGCGGCGATCGTTACCTGACCGCAGAAGAAATAGAAGAGCAGCGCCGCTTTGAAGAACAAAAGAGAGCATTGGAAGAGCGTGCAGACCGCCTGCGCAGGATGAGCTTCAATATTCAGGGTAGCGAGAATGCTCATGAAGTAGAAAATGTGCCTGCTTACGTGCGCCGCCAGACTAATCTGGACAATACGCCGAACTCTTCCGATAACTTCTTGTCCGGGTATTCTGTTAACGCCGATAAAGACGGTAAACAAGGTAATATTAGTACCATAAATACTTTCCTTGACGGGAAAAAACCAGACTAGTGCTTGATCCGCTATATGGCTAATAAAGGCGTTCCGTTTCCGGAGCGCCTTGCTTTTTATCAATAACAGGCGGGAGAAACCAGGACCGTACTTTGCAAACCCTTATCTATTTATTACTTTTATCCCCTTAAAGCTAATCTTCTCCTGATATGCAATTATATACTATCGATACCGGTTTGTTTAAACTCGACGGTGGCGCCATGCATGGCGTAGTGCCCAAAAGTATGTGGAATAAGGTCAACCCTGCTGATGAGAACAACATGTGCTCCTGGGCCATGCGTTGTCTCCTGGTAGAACAAGAAGGAAGACTGATCCTTATTGATACAGGTATAGGTACCAAGCAGGACGAAAAATTCTTTGGTCATTACTATCTGCACGGCGATGCCTCACTGGAAAAATCTATCCAGGCTAAAGGCTTCTCGATGGATGATATTACCGATGTGTTCCTAACCCACCTGCACTTTGACCATGTGGGTGGTGCGGTAAAAAGAGAAGGGGAGCAACTGCTGCCTGCTTTTAAGAATGCAACCTACTGGAGCAATAAAGCGCATTGGGATTGGGCAGTACATCCCAATGACCGCGAGAAGGCCTCTTTCCTGAAAGAAAATATACTGCCCCTGGAAGAAAGCGGCCAAATAAAATTTATTGATGTAGCCGATGGTGAAGAATGGATCAGCAATTTCAGGGTTCGCTATGTAAATGGGCATACCGAAGCCATGATGCTGCCGCAGATCAATTACAAAGGCAAGACCTTGCTGTACGCTGCCGACCTCCTGCCCAGCATGCACCATATTTCCCTGCCCTGGATCATGGGCTACGATATGCGCCCGCTCGATACCCTCAACGAAAAGAAAAAGCTATTGGCCGAAGCCGTGGATAAAGAATGGTTGCTGTTTTTTGAGCATGATTACAAAAATGAAATGTGCAACATCCAGAAGACCGATAAAGGTATCCGTGCACATGAAGTCATAAAGCTTGCCGAATTGTAATCAGCAGCTTCCGGCTGCTTTATACGCTATTACATGTTCCTTCGTCATATCCCTTTTCTTAAGGCAGTGTTTGCCTACTCGCTTACCGCGTTTGGCGGGCCGCAGGGGCATTTGGGGATGATGGTAAAAACCTTCGTACAGAAAAGGAAAGATGTAACGGAAGAGGAGCTGATCGAGTACAATGCCTTTTGCCAGATGCTGCCCGGCCCATCTTCTACCCAAACGGTAATGCTGATCGGTTGGAAAAGAGGCGGTATTCCCCTGGCTATCCTTACCCTGCTGATCTGGATATTGCCGGCTACCTTGCTCATGTCGGCCTTCTCCTTCCTGGTCTATTACCTGGATACCCGTTCTATTCAGCAAAATCTCTTTTTGTATGTACGACCCATGTCGGTGGGCTTTGTGGGCTATGCCGCCGTAAGGATGATGAAGCGGAGCGTCAGCAATAAAGCGACCTGGGGCATTATGATCGGCGGCGCTCTCCTTACCGTATTGATCCGTTCGCCCTGGGTATTCCCGGTATTGCTGCTTATTGCGGGGATCATTACCAATTTCAGTAATAAACGGATCGTGAGCAAAACGGAGAAGCCCAAACCGGTGCGCTGGATCAACCTCTGGTTCTTTGCCTTCGTATTTATCGTAGCCGGTATCGTCAGTGAGATTGCGCGGCACCAGCAATGGGAACATCGCCGAATCGCCAACCTCTTCGAAAACTTTTACCGCTTTGGCAGCATCGTGTTTGGTGGTGGGCAAGCATTGATCCCGATGATGCTGGTCCAGTTTGTTTCCCTGCCTGCCAAAAGAGGCGTAGCGCCTTATATGACGCCCGGCGAGCTCATGACCGGCTTTGGCTTGGTGCAGGCCATGCCCGGCCCTGTTTTTTCCGTATGCGCGTTCGTGGGCGGCATGGCCATGAGTAAGTTTGGTCCCTTGTGGCAGGCTGCGGGTTGCTTTGTCAGCATCATCGCTATCTTCCTGCCCAGCACTTTGCTCCTGCTCTTTCTCTTTCCTGTTTACCAGAACCTCAAGCAACATGTGGTGATCTACCGTTCGCTGGAAGGCATCAATGCCGTGATCGTAGGTGTAATCTGGGCTTCCGGCATTATCTTGTTTATGGAGATCAATAAAGCAGGCTTCGACTTTATGAGCCTGGTGGTGGTGATCATTACCTTCTGTCTGTTACAATTCACCAAGATCCCCGCTCCGCTTATTGTGCTCGGCTGGCTGTTGCTGGGCTGGACCTTACATTAATATAAGGTACTTCCTGCCCTCAACGATGTAGTGGGCAGGAAGTACTCCCTTGTTTGTGTCTTTCTCCCTGGTGTGTCCTCTCAAACCAGTTACTGTACATTGTTTCGTATACTTGTGATTCGTTAAGGATGTGAAGCCGGGAGATGTAAATGAAGCCGGCTTTATTTTTTAGCAGGCATGTTCTCCTCTGTCCTGGTCACTTTCGCAGGCTTTGCTTGCTTAGATACTTTCGTTTGTTTCACCGGTTTTTGTTTTGGCGGATGGTAAGGGGCGATCATGCCCATGATCATAGGCTTTGTAGTGTCGACAATAGGTACAGGCTGTGGTTTGGCGGTATCGGCCGGTGGCACTATTGCCGGCTCGCCCAGGAGGCGATGTTCGGTCGGCTGTTGCTGCGTTACTTTGACCTTACCCTGTAGCTTCTGTGCCTGCGCTTCCTGCGTATAGCCCAGGCCGAAGCAGAGCACGATCACAGCGGCAATTTTACGCAGCAGCGGCATGGCCGAGCGAAGCACGCCTTGTATAAGGTCCTGCTGAGCCGGTAACGGTCCGGGAGTTACCTGTTCGGCATTGAAGCGTCCGCAGACCCTTTCTCCATTTTTGTTTTGTAGATAAAAAATAATACTTTCATTATCCCAAGTGGAAAAATCGATCACTGTTTTGCAGCAGCTAAGGCAATGTCTTCCCTGTTCTTCCGGTAACATGGCTTCCCAGTTCTCATGGCAAGGCTTTGGAATGCTGATATTGTTTTGCATCTTATTTCTGTTTTGTACCTATAAGATGTGGTAAAATCCGGAATTGCATAAATCGGATGTCTCTTTTTTTTAGGTTAACAGAACAGTAACCAGGTATTGCCTTCGCGGCATCTTTAAATTGATATCATGACGATATATATAGCCTTTGAACAAAGCAAAATTGTTTATTACATTGTGCGGCAGTAATCGCTGCAAACAAATCCTCCTATGACCTCACCTGAAAAAAAGACAAGTCTTTGTCCCAATTGTAGTACGCCGGTACACGGTAATTACTGCGCCCAATGCGCCCAGGAAGCTCATTTGCATAAAGAAACGTTCTGGCATATGATCCTGTACTTTGCAGGCCATTATTTCCATTTCGACAGCAAATTCTGGATATCGGTAAAGACCTTGCTCTTCAAACCTGGTAAGCTCACCCTGGCCTGGCATAATAAGCAAAGAATGCGGTATGTGGCGCCGGTGAACTTTTATATATTCACAAGCGTCGCTTTTTTTATTCTGTTTTCCTTTACCGTAAAGTTTGAACAGGTGACAGAATTTGAAATAAGAAAGGACGGGCGGTATTTTAATATCGAGTATTATTACTCTTTCGGGCGTTATAATTTTAAAGAGATACAAGAAGCCCGTCACGAAGAAGGCTGGATCGTAGAGGAGAATTGCGATTCGATGCGGATAATAGCAAAGGATATGAAAGAACTGGAGAAACGCAATACCTTAAGTGCGCTGCGCAAAAGAGCCTTTCTCTCTTTCCTTTGATGACGCCTATGTCAATTTTTACAACTATTTCGTGTATCCTTACGCTTATCGTCGTAAAATGCTGGACATCGATGAGCCGGTGAGTGAGATCGTGGAGCAATATCTGCACCTGGTGCCCAAAGTGCTGTTTATCCTGATGCCGCTCCTGGCCTTACTGTTGAACGGAACCTTTTTCAGCAGGAAGGGGTACTATTTCGTAGATCACGGCGTTATGAGCCTGCATACGCATATCTTCCTGTTCTTTAGTGTCTCTCTGCAGCTTATATTGGGGTCGTTTGTCAACCTCTCCGGACTGGGCTGGGTATGCCTGTTTTTTGTGGCCATTCCTTATGTACATTTCCTGATGGCCTGCCATAATTTTTATAAAAGAAAATGGTGGTACACTGTTATGATGGGTAGCCTTACCTGGGCCGCTTACCTGTTCCTGGTTATCGTGGTATCGGTGCTGGTGTTGCTGCTGATGATCCATTTTTCTTAAGTCGGCCGTGGGAGTGGTCGTGGTGAGATATCTGAAAATATTTGAACATATTATCTATAATGGGTTGCCTGCTCATGAAGCACGATTTAAAGAAATGTTGAATGGGAACACGATTAATGACATTCGTGTGTTTGATGCTAAGCTGGACAACCATGCGAAGCAGATCAGGAAGAAAATAGAACAGATCAATAAAAACATCTTAAGGAATCACCTTGAACATTTGTATTATCTTTAATCGGATAAATAAATGCTGAATGAGAATAATATTGTGTTTCCTGTTATGCGGTTTGCCTTTAGTGATTTGGGCGCAGAGCGCTCCAAAGGTAAAGCTTAAAGTGTATAATGCTTTTTGCATACCAGAGGTGTCGTCTTACCCTATAGTAATAGTAAGCTTATTCAGGATGCCTGAAGATACTCTTGTATTTCAATCTTCGCAGAGCGAAACTACTGGTGAAGTGATAGATGAAGGCCTCTTAGAGCCGGGTAGGTACGTTGCCCGGTACAAAAATCCGGTAGGACAACAACTGGAAAAAGAAATATTGCTGGGGCTAAAAGATACAGCGATCGGTTTTTGTGTGGATTCCTTGCGATCTTACCCGCAGAATACACTGGCAAAGTTTAAGGACAAAGATAGCTTGATGCTGATGGTAACTTATACCGGTGGGGTATCGGGTGATATTGTAAATAAGATCGTGATCGAATGCCATCACGATAAGCTTATTGCTTCCCTGTTTGTAATGGCATATGAAGATATGAGTGATAGCCTTGCTAAAACTGTTGTTATGGATGACTCCATGAAGATGGCTTTCGTACGTTTTGAAAATGAGCTAAGCCAGGTGGAGCCGGTAAGCAATGATAATAGTTGGGGTGCTACTGCTTATTCCATCGCCTGTCCTTACTTAAACATGAGTAAAGAAGTATCAGCTATGAGCTGGAGCGGTGGTTTTTATGTGCTATGTCATATTTTTTTTGGCAGGAGAGAATGATATATAGGCGATTTTCGAGACAAAAAGCGGGTCATGTCCTCAGGGTCATCATCTTCCCAGAAGGCGCCTGCTAAAAAATATTTACACTCTTTATAAGTACAGAAGAAGATTCGCATCCCGAACGGTATCTCAACTACCTATGACAAGGCTCAATCTTTATCCTTTCCTGCTCTTCTGTCTGGCAATATCCAGAACGAAGCTTTAGCGGAGTGAAGGATCTCGATCGCTAAGAATATCAAGAGGAATTATTACTCAGGATGTCTGTTTGTTATAAGGTTGTCGAAGCACGACAAAAATAAGACCTCAAGGTTGTCTCATCGAACGGAGTCGAAAGGGGACAACCTTGAGGTTGTTGAGTCTTCTTATGCTTTACATGTATTGTGCCGTATGGCTTTCTTTGACTGCTTTCAAGCCTTCGGGAAGGCCGCTATAGAGTAACTGACCGCCACCGGCGCCGCCTTCCGGCCCGATGTCGATGATCCAGTCTGCATTGCGGATCACATCGGTATTATGCTCGATCACGATAATGGAATGTCCATGCTCGATCAGTTCGTTGAAAGAACGAAGCAGTTTATTGATGTCATGAAAATGAAGGCCAGTAGTAGGCTCATCGAAGATGAACAGAATCTTTTCTTTGGTTACGCCACGTCCCAGGAAGGAAGCCAGCTTTACACGCTGTGCCTCACCACCACTGAGGGTATTGCTCGACTGTCCCAGCTTTACATAACCCAAGCCCACATCACTTAGCGGCTGCAACCTTTGCGCCAGTGCTTTCTCATCTTTGAAAAACTCGATGGCTTCATCTACGCTCAGCTCCAATACATCATGAATACTCTTCTCCCTGTAGGTGACTTCTAATACTTCATCTTTAAAGCGCTTGCCTTTGCAACTTTCACACAACAAGTGCACATCGGCCAGGAACTGCATCTCTACCACTACTTCGCCTTCGCCTTTACAGGTATCGCAACGGCCGCCGTCCACGTTAAAAGAAAAGTGCTTGGGCTGGAAACCGCGCATCTTGGCTATCTTCTGTTTGGCATACAGGTTCCGGATCTCGTCATAAGCTTTGATATAGGTTACCGGGTTGCTGCGTGACGATTTGCCGATGGGGTTCTGGTCTACCATCTCTACGGCGGCCAGGGTCTTAAGGTCGCCTGTGAGTGCGCGGTGCGCACCGGGTCTTTCGGTGCCTTCCCCGAAATGCTTCATCAGGGCAGGATACAACGTTTGTTTTACCAGCGTTGTTTTGCCGGAGCCGCTCACGCCGGTTACTACGCACATCATGTTCAGGGGAAAAGCTACATCTATATTCTTCAGGTTATGTTGGCGGCAGCCTTCCAGCTTGATATAGTTGATCGCCTTTCTTTTGGGTATTTTTAATTCTTCCCTGCGCGAGATCACTTTTAATGCGCCGGACAAGTATTGCCCGGTAAGGCTTTGGGGTGAATGAAGTATCTCTTTGTAAGAGCCGCTGGCAATGACTTCGCCGCCGAGGTGGGAAGCCAAAGGACCCATATCGATAATATGATCGGCCTCTTCCATCATCATCTCATCGTGTTCCACCACCACTACGGTATTGTTGAGGTCGCGCAGGTGCTTCAATACTTTGATCAATCGTGCCGTATCCCTCGGGTGCAGGCCTATGCTCGGTTCATCCAGTATATACAGGGAGTCGGTGAGGTTGCTGCCCAGGAACTTGGTCAGTTGTATCCGCTGGCTCTCACCACCCGAAAGCGAATTGGCCAGGCGGTTCAGGGTAGGGTAATTCAAACCTACGTCCAGCAAGGTTTTTAGCCTTTGGTTGACCTCAATCAGGATACGGGATGCGATGGTTTGCTCGTGTGGGGTGAGCTTTATTTTTTCAAACCAGGTATTGAGATCGCTTACGGGCATATCGCTTAATTCGGCGATGTTGGCCCCGTTTATTTTTACATATAGCGCATCGGGACGCAGCCTTGTACCGCGACAGGTGCCGCATTTGGTACGCCCGCGGTAGCGCGCCTGCATTACGCGGTACTGGATCTTGTACAGGTTCTGCTCTACCATTTTAAAGAAATCGTCGATCCATTTCTGCAACACGGTTTCCTGTTCTTTATTTAGCTCCTGTACCGGTTTGTGTATAGGGAAACCTTTTTTCCCTTCGGTACGAACAAAGGCATCTTTCCACTCCGACATCTTTTCTCCTTTCCAGCAAACCACGGCATCTTCGTAGATGCTCAGGCTCCGGTCGGGGATCACCAGGTCCTCGTCGATACCCAGCACTTGCCCGAAGCCTTCGCATACGGGACAGGCGCCATAAGGATTGTTGAAGGAAAAGAAATTGGGAGTAGGCTCTTCAAAGGTCATACCATCGGCCTCGAAACGATTGTTGAAGGTATGTATCTTTAAGCCGTCCGTTTCCAGCAGGCATTCACCGTCGCTTTCATAAAACGCTGTTTGCACACTGTCGGCAATGCGGTGTATATCGTCTTCGTCGAAATCATCTTTGGAAACGATACGGTCTATCAGCAAATAGATATGCGCTTTAGGACCGGGCATCAGTGCCGTGTCTTCCAGCACCTCTTCCAGGCGGATCACTTCGCCGGGCGTATTTTTTTTCTGTTGTACGTATATCCTGGAGAAGCCTTTCTGTAAAAGGATATTCATCTCTTCGGCGGCGTTACGGCCGCTTAAGGTACGGAAAGGGACCATGATCTGCACCTTGGTGCCTGCCGGTAGCTGGCGTATGAATTCGACTACATCGGTTACATCGTCTTTTTTTACTTCTTTGCCCGAGATAGGAGAATAAGTACGGCCCGCACGGGCATACAGCAAGCGCAGGTAATCCTGCAGCTCGGTCATGGAACCCACGGTAGACCGCGGTGTGCGGGTGGTCACCTTTTGCTCGATGGCAATAGCGGGGCAGATGCCTTTGATAAAATCCACATCGGGCTTATCCATCCGCATCAGGAATTGCCGGGCGTAGGCGCTGAGGCTTTCCGCGTAGCGGCGCTGGCCTTCGGCAAAAAGCGTGTCCATGGTCAGGGACGATTTGCCCGATCCCGATACGCCTGTTACCACCACCAGCTTATTGCGGGGAATGGAAACGGTAATGTTTTTAAGGTTATGCATACGTGCGCCCTGTATCACGATGGCGTCCTGCTCCGGCGCTGCTGTTGTATTTCTGGTCTTTTTCTTTGGAGGTGCTCCTGTTGCTGACATTTGTTGTGCTGGGATAATTATCTTGATGGCAACCGGGGCCGGATCATCGCAATGGATAATGTTCCCGATCGTAGCGTAAAGTTACGATAAGCCCCGCTCCGATCCGTTAATTTTTTGTTGATCCGCCTATCAGTGCCGGATCAGCAGCTTTTCCACTTTCAGCAGGTGACCGTTCCGGTCGCTGATGCGCAGGAAGTACAGGCCTTCGGGAATAAGGCGTATGTCGATCTCCGTACCTGTACGGTTTTCCAGTAATTTTTTTCCTGCTATATCGGAAAAGGAGCTATGTATAGTCGCCGCCGCCTGGATATATACTTTATCCCGGGCCGGGTTAGGGTAGATATGGATATTGTCTGCCAGCATATCCGGCGTTGCGATACCTGTTCCTCCTCCGGTTACCTGGTAAGCGGCCGAGTCGGGGCAGCCATTGGCATTCGTCACCTTTACCGAGTACCAGCCGCTGCCGGTGGCCGTGCAGGTTTGTCCGGTAGCACCTGCAATAGCTTGTCCGGCTTTGTACCATTGATAAGTGCTGAAGGTATTCGTAGTGCTGAGCACATTGTTGTTAAATGTAATGGCCAGGGGAAGATTGAACACGGGATACATAACGACACCGCCGAAGTTGCCTTTGACCACATGGGCGGTATCGAAGGCCAGGGATACGATCGAATCCTGGAACCCGCAGGCTGTTCCGGCATTATCGGGGGTATTGATCCTGCCCATATAGCGGGCAGTGGGGTATCCCGTTTTGGAAAGGAAGTAGAGCTTTTGGTCGGGGGCCAGCTTTATATCGCTTAATGCCGGGAACGATGCACCTATAACCGTTTTAGATGCCGGCGGGTTGGCGGCCGATAGGTCGTACTGCCAGAGCGTACCATTGCCGCCGTATTCTTTGGCATATACCTTGGTGCCATCGGGCGAGAACTCCCCGCCATAAAAACCGAAGGAACCAAAGACCGTGGAGTCCAGCAGTTGGGCATTGCTGACTATGCCGGTGTATTTATCGAAATGATAGACCTCCAGTCCTGCGGGGTAGCTAGCCATCAGGCGGGTACCGTCGGGACTGCTTTTCATGACACCTATGCCGGGGAAAATGGAGGCGTTCATATTCGCGCCGCAGGTAGATATTACTGGGGTAAGATTGATACCTGCGGCATTGACCTCGTAGGCCTTGAACACCGGGCTGAGCTTGGCATGTACCAATAGCCAGATACTGCCGTTGCAGCCGGGAACGGCGATCATTTTTTCGCTCAGGGCGCTGTCGATAGCAACATGATACAGGCTGAAGGTGGTATCTACATCGCCCAGGCCGGCATTTAAATCCATGTTCACGAGGTTGCAGAACAGCTTTCCGGGAAGGTCAATGGAATTGAGGGAGAATAAATAGTATTTGGTGTATTTGGCATCCTGGGAAAGATAAGGCATGATCAGGGCGCCCTGGGTCGCACTTTCGGAATTGTTGCCCGGGCCATTGATCCGAAGCCCGTGGGGCATGATGCTTCCTGTGGAATCCCATACCGTAGTGCCATTGGTATAAAAAACGAAGCCGTTTGCATTGGCCAGGGCAGCACAGGCTTCGTGGGCAAGGCTGAAATGGGAACGGAGATTGGTATTGATCAATACAGGGTTGCTTCCCCTGAAATCCAGGCCCGTATTTTTATCCATGGCCCATATCTTATTTTCAGGACGAGTGTATTGAGCTTGGCTGGCATAGGCAAGCAGGCAAAGCAATACCCAGGCAAGGTGTAGACTTTTTTTCATAGGAGGATTGGATGGTAGAACAAGATAGTCTTTTTTTTAAATGTAAAAAAGGCCTTTTGCATATACAAAAGGCCTTTGAAGCGTATGGTATTTGTTGCTTATTCTGTTTGAAGCCCGGTCGTCTTGTGATTCGTGGGGACACGAACCACTGAGGGCAAACCTGGTCATCTTGTGATTCGTGAGGGTACGAACCACGGGGAGAGATAAAACTTTTGTCTTGCTTATTCCTTGATCAATTCCAGAAATTCCTGTTCCGACAATACTTTTACGGTGCCTAGCTTCTTGGCTTTTTCCAGCTTGGAGCCGGCATCTTCGCCTACGACCAGGTAATTCAACTTGCTGCTGACACCACTCAACAATTTGCCGCCCCTTTCTTCCACCATAGCCTCAGCATCGCTTCGTTTGAAATGGGACAGGGTGCCGGTAAATAAAAAGGTTTTACCACTAAGCGCACCATCCTCGTCCTGTGCCGATTTCTTATGCTGGTTGACCAGGGTAAGGCCCAGTCCTTCCAGTTCTTCCAGCAGATGCAGGTTTTCCGGTGTCTGGAAAAACTGGTACACCGAACCGGCTACTTTAGGGCCTATATCTTCCAGGCTGCACAATTGTTCTACCGTCCAGTGGGCAAAATCGCGCAGGTGGTCTACGGCATTGGCCAGGGTCTTGGCTGTGGTTTCGCCTACATAGCGGATGCCCATGCCGAAGATAAGGCGGTTCAAAGGTTGTTGCTTCGATTTTTCTATAGCTTGCTGCAGGTTCACCACCGACTTTTCGCCGAACTTATCCAGTTGCCTGATGGCATCGAAGTCGATCTTGTATACACCGGCAATATCATGGAGCAGTCCCAGCTCATAAAAGCGGCGGATATTGGCATCGCCCAGGCTGCGGATATCCATAGCGTCTTTGGAGGCAAAGTGAATGATGCGCTCAACTACCTGGGCCGGGCAGCTTACATTGATGCAGCGCCAGGCCGCTTCTCCTTCAGGCTTAAATAAGGCTTCATTGCATACCGGGCATTCCTTCGGAAAAATAATATCCTGCTCGCTGCCATCACGAAGCTCGGGGCTGGATTTGACGATATAGGGGATTACATCGCCGGCACGTTCTACCAATACGGTATCGCCGATCTTCAGGTCTTTTTCCTTGATCACATCTTCGTTGAACAAAGAGATGCTGGCTACCGTAACGCCGCCGATAGGTACCGGCGCTATCTTGGCTACCGGCGTTATATTACCGGTGCGGCCTACCTGGAATTCTACCCTTTGCAATTTGCTGGTAGCCTGGCGGGCCTTGAATTTATAGGCGATGGCCCAGCGTGGATGGTGCGTGGTCATGCCCAGGCGGTCCTGTATGTCCAGGCGGTTGACCTTTACCACCATACCGTCGATCTCGAAAGGCAGGTCGTCGCGGCGCTGTTCAAAGTCGAGGCAGTAATCGATCACCTCGTCAATGGTAGTACAGCGCTTCATGTTTTTTACAGGAGAGTTGAAACCTATATTGTACAGCCATTCCAGGGTGCCGTAGTGCGTGTCCAGCACAGCGGGGTCGGCCTGGTTGTTTACTGTGGTATGATAGCTTACATTGTACAGTATAGCACTAAGGCCTCTTTTGGATATCTCCCTGGGATCAAGGATTCGTAAGGTCCCCGAGGCGGCATTGCGCGGATTGGCCAGCGGGGCCAGCCCTTCGGCTACCCTTTGCTCGTTGTATTTCTTAAACGTTTCCTTGGGAATGATCACCTCGCCCCGGATCTCCAGCGATTGCACCTGTTGCCGGGACAAGGGGGCAGATAAAGGGATGGATTTGATCTGCTTGATATTGGTGGTGATATCGTCGCCCATAATACCGTCGCCACGGGTAGCACCGCGTACCAGGCGGTCGTCTTCGTAATACAACGAAATGCCGGCGCCGTCATATTTGGGTTCTACCGTGTATTCGATGCTGTTTTCTTTAGCCCCTTCGCGGCAACGCTTGTCCCATTCCCGCAGATCGTCGGCATTATAGGAGTTTTCCAGGCTCAGCATAGGCACCAGGTGCGCTACTGCGGTGAATTGCTCGCTTAAGCCCAGGGCGATCCTTTGTGTGGGCGAATCAGGAGTAACCAGGTTGGGGTTGGCTGCTTCGATCTCTTTCAACTGTTTGAACAAGGCATCGTACTCTACATCGGCCAGTACCGGGTTGTCCTGCACATAATACTTCCAGTCGTTGTAATTGATCACGGCCCGCAGGCGGTCTATTCTCTCGGCGGGTGTTTCCTGGTCGGTATGTTCCAGCAATTCCTTTGCCCATATGGAAAGGCGTTGTTCGTCTTCGGGTTGATACATAGTAGCTGTTGCGTATGGAGATATTAGATGTTAGACTTTAGATATTAGATAACAAGTAGGTTTTTGACTATTAGATATGAGACATTAGATACAAGACATAAGATGGTAGTGTGTTTTGGGCTGTCAGATATGAGATGTTAGATATAAGACATGAGATAATAAGTAATTTTTGAGGGTTGAGTTGTCAGATGTTAGACATAAGATAGCAAATGGCATAAGCCTACTGTCTAACATCTAATATCTCACATCTAAAATCAAACACTTATCCCAGCATCATTACTCCTTTCTCTATTCCTTTTACCAGCCGGTCTATATCCTCTTTGGTATTGTAAAAAGAGAAAGAGGCTCGTACAGTACCGGGAATGCTGAAAAAGTCCATAATGGGCTGGCAGCAATGATGCCCTGTGCGTACGGCAATGCTTTGCTTGTCGAGCAGCTCACCCAGGTCAAAGGGGTGAATGTCGGCTACCAGGAAAGAGATCGTGCCTGCTTTTTCCTTAGGTTGCCCGATGATCCGGAGACCTGGGATAGCGGACAGTTGTTCTGTAGCATACTGCATCAGCTCATGCTCTATTTCGATAATATTATCCAGTCCTATCTCATTTACATAATCCAGCGCTGCGCCCAGGCCTATGGCACCGGCAACATCGGGCGTGCCGGCCTCGAATTTAAAAGGAAGATCGGCCCAGGTTGTTTTGGCAAAAGTAACCTGCTTGATCATAGAGCCGCCGCCCTGGTAGGGAGGCATTTCCTTAAGCCATTGCTCTTTGCCATACAGGACACCGATACCGGTAGGGGCATATATCTTATGACCACTAAAGGCCAGGAAATCCACGTCCAGGTCCTGTACATCTACATGCGTATGTTGTATGGCCTGCGCCGCATCCAGCAGCACCGGCACGTTATGCGCATGGGCCATGTCGATGATCTGCTTTACCGGGTTCACGGTGCCTAGGGAATTGGATACCCAGGTTACAGCCACGATCCGGGTTTTCTCCGTAAACAGTTTTTCATATTCATTCAGCATCAGGTCGCCGTTGGCATCCATAGGGATCACTTTCAGGGTAGCACCGCGATCTTCACAAGCCAGTTGCCAGGGTACGATGTTGGAATGGTGTTCCATGGCCGATACAATAAGCTCATCGCCGGGTTGGATATATCTTTTCCCGAAAGAGTGGGCTACCAGGTTAATGCTTTCGGTAGTACCTCTGGTAAAGATGATCTCGTGCTCGTGCTGCGCATTGATGAACTGCGCCACTTTCCTGCGGGCGGCCTCCTGTGCGTCGGTAGCCTTCTGGCTCAGGAAGTGTACACCGCGGTGTACATTGGCATTGTACTCTTCGTAATACTTGTCGAGGACTTCGATTACCGCCGACGGTTTTTGCGTCGTCGCGCCGTTGTCCAGGTACACCAGCGGTTTGCCGTAAACGGCAATATCAAGTATCGGGAAGTCGGCTCTTATTTTTGCTATATCGGGCTTTGTTGTCTTATTCATTGGGAGCGTTGCTGCAATTTGCCTCCAAAATTACGTATTCGGAGATTGATGTGCCTCAAAAATGCCCGGATGCTCTTCTATCCGCTTATTGGCGGGATTGATAATCCTGTGCCTGTGTTCTGCTGCATCCTGTTTCAAAATTCCCGGAATCATTTTTTTTAATGCAAAAAAAGCTATTCATTTGGGGTTTCAATGAAGCCTGCTTTGAAGATCCTGCAATTGGTCAACCGCATACCTTATCCCCTGCACGACGGAGGGAGTATCGGCATTCATTATTATACCGAAGGCTTTTTGCAAGCTGGTGTCGCCCTGAGTATGCTGGCCATGAATACCACCCGACACTGGGTCGATATCAGTACATTGCCTCCTTTATACCGGCAATTACAACATTTTGAAGCCGTCGAAGTGGATAATCGGATCAAGCCTTTGGCTGCTTTCATCAACCTATTTAAAGGCACTTCCTACAATATCGATCGCTTTGTTTCGGATAAGTACAAGCAGGCGTTGATCCGTTTGCTGCAGCAGGAAGATTTTGATATCGTGCAGCTGGAAGGCCTGTATGTAGCGCCTTATATCGATACGATACGGCAATACAGTAAGGCTAAGATTGCGATACGGCAACATAATGTCGAATTTCGTATATGGGAACGGCTGGCAGCGCAGGCCGGTAACCCTTTAAAAAAAGCCTACCTGAATTTGCTGGCCGGGCGCTTGAAGCGGTTTGAGCTGGATCATATCAACGATTATGATCTTATACTACCTATTTCCAGGGAAGATGAAGCGTTTTACCGTAGCCTGGGCTGCCGGAAACCCTTGTTCCTGCACCCTTTCGGCATCGATGTGGACCAAATCCCTTTTTGTCCCTCCGACAGCCAGCCGCTGAGCCTGTACCATATAGGCGCGATGGATTGGCTGCCCAATCAGGAAAGCGTGAACTGGCTGCTCGAAAAAGTAATGCCTCTGGTGCAACAAGCGCTTCCCGAAACCAAATTGTACCTCGCGGGGCGCAATATGCCGGAACACTATTTCCGCAACCAATGGCCTAATGTGGAAGTATTGGGTGAAGTGCCCGATGCGCTTGCCTTCGAGCGGGATAAAAGCATCCTGGTAGTGCCGTTGTTGTCGGGTGGTGGGGTGCGGATCAAGATCTTCCAGGGCATGGCTATGGGCAAAACCATTATTACTACGGCTATCGGGATGGAAGGGATAGAAGCCCGCGACGGCACGCATGTGTTTGTAGCCGATACGCCGGAAGCTTTTGCGCAGCAAATAACGGAGCTGGTACAGTCGCCCGCAAAGATCAGGGAGACCGGCATTGCTGCCCGCGCCTTAATGGAAGAAAAATACAACCGGAAACAGCTGATCGCCGCTTTGCTGGCGCGTTACGAAACCTTGTAAAACAGATAAACCGGGAAGATTATCAATCCTGCCCGGTTTATAATATGATAAAGAGACAAACAGGAATGCCCTGTAATGCCTGCCTGATGCGTGTTTTATTGATTCAAAGCTTTTAAGGAGCCATCCAGGTTGTACACAAAGTTGTAGCTCTTCTTTTTCTTTTTGCTTTCGAGCGAAATGGAATAGTAAATACCTTCGGCTTTGGTGTTCATTTGCGTGCTGGCCTTGATCTGGGCCAGTATTACCTGGCTGTCGCCGGCATCCTGTTCTGTCGCCAGCTTTTTCTGGGAAAGCTCGATCAATTCGCCCAGCTTCGACAAACTCACTTCCTTGTCCAGTTGGAACATAAAAGATTTGGGCTCGGCGCCCTGGATCGATAAAGTGATGTCTGCTTTTTTATCCCAAAAGCCGTGGAATTGCGACCATTGCTCTTGTTTCAGCGAATTGGGATCTTTGGTCTGGTCTACGGTAACCACATCGTCGGATCCGCCGCTGTTGGCCAGTTCGATACTGGTGTACCAGGCTTCGGGGCCGAATTCTTCTTTGAGTTCTTTGTTCAGCTTTTCCATGCCGGCTTTGTTGTGTTCGAAGCCGCTTTTGCAGGAATAAAGCAGGAAAGGTAAAGCACAGAGCAGCACTGTTTTTAAAAGTCGCATCGACATTTGATTTTTGGGTTTTGTAAAAATAAGGATGAATTCAATAATTTGTAGGATTGCTCCGTTGATTATGTTGCCCGGAAGTGTCTTGTTACGACAAATTTGCTGTATTACGGGGCATTTCCGGCTAACAAATCTTTATATTTTCATTACACGGAACTCAGATGTCAATTCTTTATCTTTGCTGCATTTCAAAAAAGATTGAATCTAATATTCAGTAAGATACACTGATTTACGTTATAATTAAGACCTTTAATGAGCGCATCTCTGAAACGCATTTTTTTATATACCGGAGTTTTTTCGGCTTTTTATTTATCCTCTTTTGCCCCCGATGCCTGCGCCCAGATCCCGGTAAGTAACCGTAGCGAATATGCCTCCCTGAAACATGGTGTGGAACAATACCAGCAGGGCCATTATGTACTGGCTGCTGCATCCATCACCCGTTTCCTGGATCAAAAGATACAACCTTCCGAGAGCCTGAACCCCGAAACTTATTTGCTGGCGGTACAACAGGCAAAGTATATCCTGGCTTTGAGCAACCTCAAGGCGCATACACAGCATTCGGTCGACGAGATCAGGGAATATATTGCCGGAACGGTAAATCCTGTTTATCGCCAACGGGCGGCCTTTGCCCTTGCCCAGTACTATTTTCAGCAAAACAACCTGCCCGCCGCAATCGAAAATTATGAGCTGGCCGGTATCGACAACCTGAGCAATTCGGAGATCGCAGACGCTAAGTTTGAGCTGGCGTACAGCTATTTCAACGAGCGTGATTTTGAAAGGGCCAAGCCTCTCTTTGCAATCATCAAGGAACTGCCGGACAACAAGTATTATACGGCGGGCAACTATTATTATGGCTTGCTGGCCTATAACGATAAGAACTACGATGAGGCGCTGCGGAGCTTTGAACGGGTGCATAACCAGGAAGAGTACAAAGACATCGTGCCTTACTACGAAGCCGAGATCAATTACTTCCAGGGTAAGTACGACAATGTGCTGACTTTGTCGAACCGCTACCTGCGTAAAAAAGACAAGCTGTTTTATGATAAAGAAATGCAGTTGCTGACCGGGCAGACCTTGTTTGAACAAAAGAAATTTAAAGAGGCCCTGCCTTATTTCGAATACTACTACGACAACTCGGAGAAGATCAGGAAAGAAGAGCTGTATGAGCTGGCGTACACGTATTACCGCCTGGAGAAATGGCCCCAGGCTATCGAGAAATTTCAACCCTTAAGCAACGCGCAGGATTCCCTGGGGCAAACATCGATGTACCTGCTGGGCGATTGCTACCTGAAAACAGGAGATAAGAAAGGCGCCCGCAATGCGTTTGGCATTTGCGCCGATATGGACCTGAATACCTCGCAGAAAGAAGCGGCAACCTTCCTGTATGCCAAGCTTTCCTATGAGCTGGGCGATGAAAGTATTGCTACCCGCAAGTTCTACGACTTCCTGAAGAAATATCCCAATTCGGGCTTTACCACCGAAGCCCAGAAATTACTGACCAGCCTATTGGCCAAGAGCAGCAATTACAGCGAAGCCTTTGCCATTATGAGCGATATGGCGGTAAAAGATAACCCCACCTGGGCCGTATACCAGCAGGTAGGCCTGGGTCGTGCTTTGCAACTGATGCAAAACAGCCAGTATTATGCAGCCGATAGCGTGCTTAACCTGACCTTGCAGCAACCGATCAACCCGGCTTACGAAGCCATTGCTTATTTCTGGAAAGGCGATATCGCTTACCGCGAAAAACGCTACCCCTTGGCAGTGCAATACAGCAAAACCTTCCTGGATCGCGTTAAAGGCCAGGAAGAGGCCGCCCGCAGGATAAGTCCGCAAGCAACAGTGCAAAATGCCAACCTGAATATCGGCTATGCCGAAATGGAAACGGAGAACTTTGGAAATGCGAGGGAAGCTTTTGCTTCGGCACAGCACAGCAAAAGCAATGGCTTTAATGAGCAGTTGACATCCGATGCCCTCATCAGGGAGGCCGATGCAATGTTCATGCAGAAGGACTTTGATAAGGCGGCGCAGTTGTATGATAAGGCCATCACCGTCAATGCCGGTAATCCCGATTATGCCCGCTATCAGAAAGCGTTGATCATGGGATTGCAGGGCAAGCAGGAAGAAAAGATCACTTTGCTGAACAGCATTGTTACCAAAATGCCGGTTTCGGAATATAAGAATGATGCGCAGTACGAGCTGGCTGTTTCTTACCTGGAACTGGACCGTAATGCCGAAGCCATCACCCTCCTGAAATCCGTATCGGGCAATAGCGCCCTGAGCGAGAACCTGAAAGCCAAAGCCTTGCTCAAGCTGGCTTTTGCCTACCAGGAATCGAACAAGAATAACGAAGCCATCGAGACCTACAAAAAATATATTGCAGAATATCCGTCGGCTTCGGATCGCGGCGCCGCTACCGATGCTTTGCGTAACCTCTATATCGCTACCGGGCAGCCCGAAGCGTATGCTGCTTTCCTGAAGGAGAACAATATGCCTGCGCAAGGCGATGCCGGTATCGAGCAGACCTATTATGCAGCGGCCGAAACGGAATATGGTAACAGCAACTGGGCTAAAGCCGCAGAAGGTTTTACCAAATACCTGAACCAGTTCCCCAATGGAAATGCCGCCAATAAAGCGCATTACTATCGCGGTGAATCTTACTACCAACAAAAGGATTACAGCAAGGCGCTTGCCGATTATGATGCGGTAGTCAATAATGGCTGGAGCGATTTTACGGATGAAGCTGCAGGCCGTGCGGCAGAGATAGCCATGCAGAATAAAGATTATACCGCTGCCCGGAAATACTATGTCGCTTTACGTGGCGCGGCTATGGATAATACGAGCCTGCAAAAAGCCTATGCCGGCCTGTTGCGATCTTCTTTTGAAAAAGAAGCTTATGCCGAAGCCGATGCTTATGCCGATACGCTCATTAGCCTGCCTGGTGTGAACATCGGTCTGCTGAACGAAGCGCAATTATACAAAGCAAAAGCCCTGCAGCGCAATAACAAGCTGGATGAGGCTAAAGCGCTGTACCAGGTTATCGATAAGAAAAATATCGGTGCGGCCAGCGCAGAAGCCCGCTATCGCGTGGCCGAAATATTGCTGGCGCAAAAGCAGCTTAAAGAAGCCGAAACGCAGGCCAGCTACGCCGCGCAGTCCTCAGGTGGCTCCGACTATTGGGTCGTGAAATCTTATATCCTGATTGCCGATATCCTCACCGAGCAAAAGGACTATTTCAACGCCAAGGCTACGTTGCAAAGCATTATCAAAAACAACAACGACAAAGAAATAAAAGGAGAGGCGATTAAGAAACTGGAAAATGTAAAACAGTTGGAGAAAACGAAATCCAAGCTGACAGAAGAATAATCTATCCTCAAAATTTACATAATGAAGCTATTCCGAAAATATATTGCTCTACTCGGCTGTGGATTGTTGTGCTGTCAGGCACCCTTGCTGGCACAGCAGAAAAGAACAGATACCACGATCGCCGGGCAAACGATAGAGATCGTACAGTCTTACAAACCCGAGATCGCCAAGCCGGTAAAGCCGGTGATCACGCCTTCGCTGCCTAATATCGATACCACAAAACCCCGTTTCCAATACGAGGTGCCACAACAGACCTTAAGCTATACCTACCATTCCGTACCCATCAGGCCCCTGGCCCTGGGCCGCCAGGATATGCCCATGCCTTTCCAGAATTACCTTAAGGCTGGCTTTGGCAACCTGACCTCGATCTATGTAGATGCCGGTGTGGGCAGCCTGCGTTCGGAGGAGTATGAAACAGCCCTTCATTTTACACACCTGTCCCAGAAAGGGCCCATAGCCAATCAGCAGTCTTCCCGTACCCATTTCGACGCCTCCGGTAAATACTATACCGGCGGTCATGCCTTGTCGGCCAAGTTGGATGTATTGCATAACGGCAATACCTATTACGGCTACGATCACGATGTTTTTGAATATGCCCGCAATGCGATCAAGCAGGCTTATACCGGCGCCAATGTGCATGTAGCGGCGGAGAATACCGAGGCCAACCGCTGGAACGTATGGTATAAGCCCAATCTTGATTTCGGCATTTACAACGATAAGTTCAACGCCAAGGAAAGGACTTTTGCATTTGATGTGCCCGCAAGTATCGCCATCGATTCTACCTTGCAGTTCTCCCTGGGTATTAAAGGTAATTTTACCCAGCTTAAAACAGATTCATCCGATATCGGGAACAATTACTTCCAGGTGAACCCCGCGCTGGATGTACATTTCGATGCGACCAATATCCATATAGGCATAAGCCCTACCTGGGGTAAGGATAATACCTGCTACCTGTTGCCGGACCTACGTATCCGGACCAATGTCTTTGGCAACGGTCTCTCGCTGTCGGCCGGTTGGAAAGGAAGCCTGATGCAGAATACCTATCAGCAGTTGAGTACAAAGAACCCATTCCTGTACAATATCTATGATGTGCGCCAGACCAAAGCTGACCAGGTATATGGTGGTTTTGAAAGCGCTTTGGGACAGCACATTTCCTTTGGCGGTACTTTAAGCTGGCGTCAATGGAAAGACCTGGCTTTGTTTGTGAACGACTACGGTCTGAATACCGATGGCAAACAGTTTGCGGTGGTGTACGACAGCAAAGTGCAGGCCATGACCCTGGACGCCTTTATCCGCTACCAGGTAGGGAATGTATTCGGGTTGAGCGCCAGTGGTACCTGGTATAATTTCTACAAAACCACTACCTACGATAAAGCCTTCCACGAACCCATGTTACGCCTGGGTGGTAATTTGTATTTTCATCCCCTGGAGCAGTTGCACATCAATGTCAATGCCGATTTCTGGGATGGTATCTATTCGCTGGAACGGAACGGCGAGAGCCATAAGCTGCCCGGGTTTCTGGACCTGAGCGCAGGGGCGGAGTACAATATAATTCCGCGCTTATCTGTATTTTTACAATTGAATAATATACTGGGAACCCAATACCAGCGCTGGAATCAGTACCAGAGCTACGGATTCAATATCATCGGCGGATTGCGCTTTAAGTTTTAACTGCCGCAGGCAGCACATCATTTTGCCATTTAACTCATACACATAATACAGCAATTGAAATGGATATAGCTAAATATGTAGGATTGTTTCTTTTGAAGAATGAATATTGCTTCATGCCGGGGATCGGGAGCCTTCAGATAGAAAAGAGTCCTTCTGTATACGATAAGGACACGCAGAAAATGACCCCGCCGGTGTACGAGGTGAAATACCGGCAGGCCGGAGGTTCGATCGACGATTCTTTTGCCAACTTTATTGCCAATAACGAAAGGATCAGTATCGCCCATGCCGCCAATCATCTTAAAGATTTCTGCGCCCGTGCCCGCACCGATCTCCGGGAAGGGCGCGAAGTGGTGATCCCCGGTATCGGTAAGTTTACTGCCGGCGCCAATGAAGCGATCCATTTCAGCACCGATCCGCACTTGCAGATCGAAGGCAAGGCGATACCTTTCTTCAAGAACAGTACCCTGGTAGACCAGAAGAAAGAAGAAGCGATCAGCAATATCATCGAACGTACCAATATCCGTGAGCCCAAGGCCGATGAGGAGATCGAGTACAAAGCTCCTTCCGTTAACTGGGGTAAGATCATAGCGCTTATTGCGATACTGGCGGTTGTGATCGGCGGCGTTATTTTTGTATTCTGGTATATGAATAAAGGGAAAGAAAACCAGCAGGCACAGCCAGTAGAAGCGGTAGCACCAGAGAAGGATACACAAGCAGCAGCAGTTGAGCCGCAACCAGCAAAAGATACCACCATTGCTACACCGGCATCTAATGCTGCCGGAACTGTAAATGCCGATGGTACTACGACCTATAAAGTGGCTTTACAGCAATATGCCGTAAAGGAAAAAGCGGAAAGCAGGGTAGCGAAGCTGAAATCTTATGGCAATAATACCGTTGAACTGTATGTGAAAGACTCGGCCAACTATTACGTGGTTATGTCGGTAACCTCGGCCGCCGATACTACACGGATCGTCGATTCGCTCCGCAAGCAATTTAATCCCAATGGTAAAGTGATGATTGTTCATTAGTAAAAAATCAATTTCATAAAAAAAGAGACGGGCTTGCCCGTCTCTTTTTTTATGAAACCAGGCTGGGCCTGATGATAACATAAATTTAAAATTAATTTTAATCCTATTTTTTAAAAATGTGTAGTATTTTTGCTTTGAATGACAAGTAATCCCAACCCTCACTGATTTTTCCCCAGTTTATTACTCAATAAAGATTCATTTTTCTGTACTTACAGTAACCGGCGCCCGGTCTCATGGCTTCGCACAGCTACGGGTAGTAAAGGCGACGGCAACGAAATGAATAAAACAGGCCACTGCGAAGGTGGCCTGTTCGCTTTTGGATACCAGGGGCATAACCCGCCTCCGGATGAAATAATAAAGATGAGGCGTAGCCGGGGCGATCAGTATCGGATTCCCTGTCATGGCGAGCCTATTGACGCCATGAAATTAGCCGTGCTTCTTCAGTACAAAGATCAGGTTGCTTGTCTTCTTGGTCAGGTCTATCACCTCTATGCTCATGTTTTTATCCTTTGCCCAGCCTTCGATATAGGCCCGGCTGAGGAAATGCAGGGCATTCTGTGTCTTGTTGAAGTTGAAGATCCGGGTAGATAATACTTCGGTGCGCTTGGTCCCTTCATGCCTTTCGGTTAGCTCCTTTACACCGTCGCGAAGAATGAGCACACCACCAGGCTCCAATGCAGCAAAGCATTTATCCAGCAATGCAGTTTGTTGCTCGGGTAGCAGGTAATGCAGCACGTCACTGATGATGATGCCGTTGCAGGATTTTAATTCGTACTCGATAAGATCGGCCTGCTCAAAATGAATTTTAGGAATAGCCGTATCGGCAGGCGGTAAGGGCTCTTTTGTTTTTTTATTTTTGCGGTATTGCAGTTTCCTTTCTTTTTCCCTAAGGTAATGATGCTGCGCGGTAATGATCTTTTCTTCATCATAATCCACCCCAGTAAACAAACGTTCTTCTGAAGCCCAGTGCAGCATATAGGTCATAAAACCATAGCCGCAACCCAGGTCATAGAAATTCCCGCTGCGGGGCAGCAACTTATGAAAAGGCTCGTAATTGGCTTCCAGTTTCGTTTTTATCCTGCAGTACCATTCCAGTATTGGGCCTTTGTATATATTGCCCTTGATGATCTGCTCCCTGAAATACTGTGGCGTTTCGTTCTGCTCTTTTTCGGCACGGAACAAGTCCCGGAAGTGGCGGCTGATCATTTTGGTACGCTGGCTGTAGCCTGTGCCGAAAGTGGTATCGCCCGGCCGGATATGTTCTTTTATCTTTAGGGTCGTGGTGCCGTCTTTCAGCAGGAAATCTCCTTTCTGCATGGTATAATGCACGCCATGCATCAGCAGGGGTACTATATCCAGTTGCAATTGCTCTGCTATATAGAAGGCACCTTTATGAAAACGATGGATGGTATCATCGTAAGAGCGAGTGCCTTCGGGAAATACGATAATGCCGTAGCCCCGTTGTACCAGGTCTCTTAAGGGCTCTATACTGTCTTCTGCACCATCTGCTACCGGGTAATATTCCGCCATCCTTACAATCTTTCCGAATACGGGTGAACGCCATACCCATTTATTGGTGAGCAATACCAGCCTGGGATGCAGCATAGTGGTCATTAAAATATCCAGGAAGGAAGAATGGTTGGCAATATAAACGGCAGGCTTGCTAAAGCTTTCCGAATTGCGGAACACACGTTTACGCACATTGGTCATAATGTACATCACGCTGCCGGTGTACTTGCTCAGGAAATAATGGAACAGGTATTTGCTCCGGGCTTTCCCGAAAGGCCTTAAGCCGATCAATAACAGGCCTGCCAGCGTTACCAGCAGGCAGCCCGTAAAGAAATAAGTAAAGGAGAAAACCGATTTGAGCAGGCTCCATAAGGTGAAAGGCATAAAGCCTTTATCGGCCCTGCGCTGTATCATGAAATTGAAGAGGAAGGGCTGTAATACCTGCGATACGAATACGACGCTTATCAGGCCCAGTACGGCGATGACGGCAATAGAATTTAATGCCGGGTGCTTGGCAAAAATAAGCGTGCCCAGACCCACGACCGTTGTGAGCACCGATAGGTAAACCGCCGACCGTGCTGCCGATAATTTGCTCTGGCCTGTACGGTACTTTTCCATCAGGCTGTCCATCATGAAAATGCTGTAATCATCGCCCAGGCCGAAAATGAGGGTAGAGATAATGATATTGACGATGTTGAACTTTAAGCCCAGCAGGCTCATGATGCCCAGTATCCATACCCAGGTAAGGGCCATAGGCAGGAAAGAGATAAGGGCCAGCTCAATACGGCCGTAAGCAATCAGCAAAGCCAGGAATACCAGTAAGCCCGAGTACAGGAGTATTTTGTTGAAGTCCTGTTTTAACAGGTCAAGCAGCCGTTCCGATACGGCCTGCTTGTCGGTGGCTGTTACATTTCGGGATGTTTCAAAAGCCTGGAGTACGGCCTTCCGGGCGCCCGGCTCTACTTTGAGGGCAGCGATAGCATAATGAAAGCCTTCTTTCTCGCTGATGCTGTTGGGGAATAGCTGCAGCAGGAAACGGCGGGCTGCCGTATCAAAAGGCGTATAAGCTTGTTGGAGGGTCTGGCCGAAAGCATCGAAAGCACCCGGGCTGAAACCCACGGCCAGGGATTCTTTGCGTACCAGCTCGAGTGTGCGGCTGGTACGGTCTGCGGTCCAGAATGATTTCCAGCGTTGCAGGCGAAGTTGCTGCTCCCGTTCCGAAGGCAGGATAACGACGGGGTTAATGCTGTTCCTGATCCTGCCTTCCCTGCTTAAACGATCAATCTTCAGCCTGGCTGTTTCCAGCTTTTGAGCGGCAGCCTCTGCCGATCTTTCTTTGGCGACGACGAATACGGAGCTCAGGGCATAAGCATTGTTTTTGTTCAGCTCATCCTGCGCGGCTTTCAGCTCCTTCGACATGTAGTTGAGGTGCATAAGATCGCCGTCGAACTGCACTTTTCGGGCAAAGTACCACAATACAGGCGTAGCCAGGATCACCAGCAGCAGCAACCATTTATTGCCTTCGGGGCGAAGCATGGCTACTTTGTCTATCAGGTTAGCCTTGGGTACGGTATGTTCTGTGGCTTCTTTTTTTCCTTTCAGTAAATGGGGCAGGAAGATAAGCGTAAAGAGCGATGCTCCTGTAAGGCTTGCCGAGGCAAAGAGCCCCAGGTCACGCAGCAGGGGCGCATTGGCAAGCCGCAAGGCCAGGAAAGCGCCTACGGTGGTGAGGGCGCCCAGGGTCAGGGGGAAAACCAGCGTCCGTACATTTTCCCGCATATCGGGATGGGTACGGGCATGGCTCATGAAATGTACGGAGAAGTCGATGGCAATACCCAGGATAATGGCGCCGGCGCCCAGGGCGATTACCGATACACTGCCCTGTACCCATGCCGTTACGGCCATGCCGCATAAGGCCCCGAATACAACAGGAACCATAAGCAGGAACGGTGCACGTTTACGTTTAAATACATAGAAAGTGAGCGCCAGCAGCAGGATAATGGTGATGCTTAAGGTAAGTATGGTGTCGCTGCGCATCTGGACGGCATTGCCTGCGGCTACCGCAGGGCCTCCGAAATAGCTGATGTGCAAGCCGGGATATTTTTTTGCCCATTGTGCCAGCAGGGCATCTGTCTTTTGGAACAGGATCGCGTTTTTCCCCGTTTCCGATGCCGGGTGACTGAGATTGAGAAAGAAAGTGAGTCGTTGGCCGTCTTTGCTGAAGATATAGCCATTGTACAGTTCATAACCGGGGTCGAACTGCAGGGCCTGCAGCTTCTGAAAGGCAATGGGTACCATGCCTACAGGGTCTTGCGCGATCCATTGCTTAGCTACCATGCCGGCGGGGGAAAGCAATAGCTTATGCTCTTTGTCGAGTGTGGCTTTTATTCTTTCCGGCTGGATCAGAGAGTCGATCTGCCGGTAGTCCTGCTCTTCGAGAAACAGCGGGAGGTATTGCAGGGCCAGGGCGGAGAACTGCTGTTCTTTGCCATCATTGATGAGGGCCTGTATGTCGCGGATATAGCCCTTGCCCGTGCTGTCCAATTCTGCCTGGAAGTATTGCTGCAATTGTATCAGGCTATCCGGATTGCTTAAAGCTGTATCGCGGAACGAAAATGTAAAGATGACCTGCTCTCCTGTTTTGGTTTTATTCAGCACCTCGTTCATCGCTTCAATGGAAGGATCATGAGGGATCATTTTATTAATGTCGTCTACAAACCGGATACGGGTGGCGCCAAAAATGCAAAGAGCAAACAAGGAGATAAAACATGCCCAGTAAAGCGCTTTGCGCTTATTGAGGAAATCGTAAAGGGAAGTAAAAAGGGCCTGCATATAATGTTACGCTGCACAAGATAAACAATCGTATTATGCTTGTGTAATCGTTTCTTTTTTGGAAATTTTATGAATCAGGTCCAGTAAAGGGCCGGTCATTAAAGTGGTGGTAAGGGCCATGATCACGAGGATCGTAAATATTTCGGGGGTGATTACACCCAGGTCGTAACCGATATTTAATACGACCAGTTCGGTAAGCCCGCGGGTATTCATCAAGGCGCCCAATTGAAGGCTTTCTTTCCAGCTTTGGCCGGTAAACCTTGCTGCCAGGCTGCTGACGCCGAATTTAGCAAATACTGCTATGAGAATGACCAATCCGCAAAGCTGCCAGAGGGTGGCGGTATTCAGTAAGCCTATTTGTGTGCGCAGGCCCGTAGATACAAAGAATAATGGCAACAGGAGGAAGAGCGCGACACTTTCTATTTTTTCAATAAAAAAATTACGGAACCGTGCATCGGGGGGCATTACGATACCGGCCATAAACGCGCCAAACAGGGCATGTATGCCTATCGCGTCGGTAAGGTAAGCGGAAGCCACCAGTACAATGAGGTAAGTAGCCAGGGCAGATACCGGGATATGGGTGCCGGATACCTGTCTGGGTTTGCGTAAAAAAGGTCTTACTACCTTCAGCATCAGCAGCACATAAGCAATAGCCAGCAATATGGTATATAAAGCGCTCCACACCGAGCCTGCTTTCACTACGGCAATCACCAGGGCCAGGATACACCAGGCCGTCACATCGTCGGCTGCAGCGCAGGTAATGGCAATGGTGCCCAGGTTGGTCTTCGAGAGCCCCCGCTCCTGTATAATGCGCGCAAGTACGGGAAAGGCGGTTATGCTCATAGAAATGCCTACAAAAAGGGCATAGGAAATAAACTGAATGCCCGGCGGCGCATAGTGGCGGTAGGTAAAATAGGCCAGGCCTACTCCCAGGGTAAAAGGGGCTACAATGCTGGCATGGCTGATGATCACAGCGGTATTGGTTTTCCCTTTGAGCATACCCGGATCCAGCTCCAGGCCTACCATGAACATAAAGAGAACCAGGCCTACCTGGCTCAAAAGATTAAGGGTGCCGATCGATTGCGGCGGGAAGATAAAGTGGGATACATCGGGGAAATAATGTCCCAGGAAGGAAGCGCCGAGTAAAATGCCCGCGGCCATTTCGCCGATCACGGCAGGTTGTTTCATCTTCCGGAACAGCAGGCCCATAAGTCTGCCTGCCAGGAGGATTGTAGTAATCTGCAGCAACAGTATGGTAAGTGGTGCTTGTATATTGGCTTTCAGTATAGCCGTAAAGGGTTGGCCGGTTGCCGGTTTGCTTTCAATGATAGACTTGATGTTCTTGTCTGATTGCAACAAATTGCCCTGTTCAATAATGAACCAGATAGCTGCCACGGCCGCGACTACGGTAAGGATATAAAATAGCAGGTTCTTGTAACGTTTCATCAAGAAGGCTCAGGGGAAATGAAAACGGGTGCAAGATATTACGTTTATATGGTTTGTTTCGTATTTTTTTTATGGTAAAAATTTGAATACTTTTGGACAGATTGCGTAACCATCCTACACCCTATGATTACAACTTCTGTGCGCTATCTCATTGTGGATGATAATGAGATAGACCGCGTAATGCTGGAATTACTTGCCAGTTCTTGTGCTTCGTTAAGCTTTGGCGGCAGTTATGCCCATCCGCTCGAAGCATTAGAGGCCATAAAAACAACAAGACCACAATTGGTATTCCTTGATGTGGACATGCCGGGAACTACGGGTATCGAGTTGTTGAAAACGGTCCGGGACATTGTGCCTATGGCCATATTCATTACCTCTTACCCCGATTTTGCTTTGGAAGGCTTTGAACTCTCTGCCCTGGATTATATCCTGAAACCGCTTAGCGAAGAGCGTTTTGCCCAGGCTATAAAAAAAGTGACTGCCTATTGGGAGATGAAGCAGAAGGCTCAGGCCTACGACATCATTGTAGGTAAAGAAAGTATTACCATAAAGCTGGGACACGACCAGTTACGGTTGCCCATAGGTGATATTGTTTATCTCGAAGCCATGCAGGATTATACCAAGCTGGTACTGGAGGGGAAGCAATATATGACGCTTATCAACCTGTCGCGTTTTTTGGAACAGTTGCCGGTAAACCGTTTTATGAGGGTACACCGGAGTTTTGCCGTAGCCATAGACAAAATACAAAAGACAAGCGCCAGTGAAGTTATTATCCATAAAGACATACAGATCCCTGTAAGCAAGACCTATAGAAAGGAACTGCGTACTTTACTCAAATAATGTAATGCATGAAGCGATTATCTGTTTTCCTCGTTCTTTTATTGTGCCCGCTTTTCCTTATTGCACGCGATCCGGGACCTGATAAATTAAAGGCGTTAGCGCAGCAATGCGAATCTCTGATGGGCGGCAGCAAGCTGGAGGAGCTTAATGCATTGGCCCGGGAAGCCTTAAAGCTAACCCCGGCCAATGACGGGCAGCACCTGGCCGCATTTTATTTTTATATCGGCAAATCGACCGAGTTGCCTGCAAAGTATGATACGGCGATTTACTACCTGGAAAAGTCGGTCGCCTCTTCCCGGAAACTTAACGATATCCGGATGGTATCGAGGCCCCTGCGGGCGTTGCTGCTGGCTTATTATGCAGCGGGGGCCGATAAGGACCGGGACCGGGTAGCACAGGAGCTGCAAGCCATTGCCGATACTACGCAGGACATACAATTAAGGATCGATAATAACGGGACCCTGGCCAATTACTACGGGGCGAAAGGATTGCATCAGAAACAACTGGATTGCCTGCTCGAAGACCTGGCCTTCTACAAGAAGAAGTATGCGGATGGGAAAGACAGGCAACGGTTGTCCGGGTATATTGCGGAAGACCTGCTGAAGATCGCGGAGCTGTATTATATCAACCTGGACCAACCCGAACGGAGCATCGGGTATCTCAACGAGGCGAGGCCTTATGTGCTGCCGGAAGATGAAGGCTCCGTTGTTTTCTACCACAAGTTCTATGCCGATGCCCTGGTGCTGATGGGTAAGGTTGCCGATGCCCTGCCGCATTACGACAGCGTTACGCAAATGTGCTTGAAAGGGTCGGGCATGGCCTGTAATATCCGTTTTGCCCTGGACCTTATGCTGGCCAATCATTACCTGGATCAATCTGAAAATGACAAGGCCTCCGGTTATATAGGCCGGGCAAGGGAGCTGGCGCCAATGTATGCACAGGATCCTACCAGTATGGCGCAACTGGCCTTTTCGGAAGCTAAGATGCATATGGGTAACCGGGCTTACAGCGTGGCATTGCCCTTTTTGAAGGATGCGGAAGAAAAAGCCAATAGCGTCAGCTTCGACTTCTGTGCCAATGTCCAGGGTGCCCTGGCGCAATGTTATGCTGGTTTAGGCCAATGGCAGCAGGCCTACGATCACGCTCAAAAGAAAATATTGTTTCAGGATTCTATATATGCCGAGAAGGCAAAGCAAAGCCTGGCTAATGCCGAAGCGAAATACCAGAATAAAAATAAGCAGCAACAAATAGAGGCCCAGGAAACGGAATTGGCTTATGCTTCACGGCAAAGGCTGTGGCTGATTGCAGGGCTTTCCTTGGCAGCATTGGTAGCCTTGCTCCTGGTGCTCATTTACCGTAATAAGAAGCGTGCTGCCGATGTACTGGATGAAAAAAATAAAAAGCTGGCACAACTGAATGATGACCTGGAAGAGGCTAACCGGACCAAGGCAAAACTATTTGGCATCATTAGTCACGATTTGCGGTCGCCGATAAGCCAGGTGTACCAGTTCCTTAAATTACAGCAGCTCGATCCTGGCCGGTTGACGGAAGAACAGAAAACCAGGTTGAGCAATAAGATACAAACAGCTACAGGTTCTTTGCTGGAAACGATGGAAGACTTGTTGCTCTGGTCCAAAACACAGATGAACGCCTTTGTGCCAGAAATACAGCCTACGGTACTGAAACCTGTATTGGATCAGTGCCTGTCGTTGCTGCGGTTGAATATCGAAGCCAAACACATAACGGTGCATGATAGTATCCCGGAAGAGGTTGAAGTAAGCGCCGATCCTTATTTCCTGCAGACGATCTTCAGAAACCTGTTGCAAAATGCGGTCAAGGCCTCGCCGGAGCAAGGCAATATATGGATCAGTCATGAGATGAGCGGCGGCACTCATATGCTTTCCATAACGAACGAAGGCGGACGCTTTACCCAACAGGATTATGAAGCCGTGCAGGAGCAAAAAGAAGATAATACCTCTTTGTCCGGGTTGGGGCTTCGTTTGGTAGCCGAATTGAGCCAAAAGACAGGTGTCCGGGTTGTTTTTGTCAACAGCAAAGAGGAGACCACCTGCGCACAAATCATCTTTTCCTGATCTCATTTATTTCTTCCCGGTAGCGGGGCGCATTCCTTAAAAAGATGCGCCCCTGGTCTGTTCGGCGATTATTGCCTGCCATTCGGCGATTATATATTGTTGGTGTAAACGGAGCGGTTAATTTAGGACTGTAATCATCAGTAAAAGCACTTAACTCCAATCAACAATGAAGACACTCCCGGTAATCGTTCAGGTTGCCGGGTTTGTGTTTTTCGCTTGTTCTTGTACTCTAGTCAAAAAGAAAATAAGTATCTGTATGTAGGTAACAAACACTCACGCTTGTTATGCCGAATGTAACTTGCGTAGCGTGTGTAATGAGGGATCTTGGGTATTCTTATGTTCAATAGCGATCAGGATCCTTCCCTTCGCTCAGGCTTCGTTCAGGATGGCGCGGTTGGGTAGGTTGCTTATAAGACAAGGTTGTTGCCCGCGTATGTTGCTGCGGTGCTGCGAGCAACAAATAAATATTCTGCAATGTTATAATGAATCTGGCAGACAAAACACCATACAAGCATTCGACATAGCATGTTCTTGTTTCCTCTTTGTACATGGTCACCTAATGAACAATAAAAAATCCCGCTCTTGTTACGGAGCGGGATTTCTTTTATACTTTAAAACAGTTTCGGGAATTATTTTCCTTCTTCTTCGTTTTTCAGTTTGTTTTTCAGATCGGCCAGAGCACCCAGATCACCCAGAGTAGCTTTTTCTACTTTAGCCTGGATGTTTTTTACTGCTTTCTTAGTGTTCTCAGCATCGGCTTGCGCTGCTTTGTTCTCTGCTTCTCTTTCGTCAGCCCTTGTTTGTTCCCAAACTTTGCTGTGCGATACCATGATGCGTTTATCGTTACGATCGAATTCGATGATTACGAAAGGCAGTGTTTCATCGGCGCTTACGGTAGTTTCATCTTCCTTACGCAGGTGACGGGCAGGAGCAAATGCTTCCAGGCCGTATTGCAGTTGTACTACAGCACCTTTTTCGTCTTTACGGATTACGGTACCTTCATGTTGTGAACCGATTGGGAATACGCTTTCGAATGTGTTCCAGGGGTCATCTTCCAGTTGCTTGTGTCCCAGGGACAGTTTGCGGTTTTCTTTATCGATGCTCAGGATGCTTACTTCGATTTCGTCGCCTACTTTAGTGAATTCACTGGGGTGGTTGTAGCGTTTGGTCCAGCTCAGGTCGCTGATGTGGATCATACCGCCGATACCGGTTTCCAGTTCTACGAATACACCGTAAGGAGTGATGTTCTTAACGATACCTTTGTGACGGCTTTCGATAGGGAATTTCTCTTCGATAGCGCCCCATGGATCATCAGTCAGTTGTTTGATGGACAGGCTCATTTTGCGCTCCTCTTTATCGAGGGTCACTACCCTTGCACTGTACTCATCGCCCATTTTGAAGAATTCCTTAGCGTTGATAGGCTGGGAGCTCCAGGTAATTTCTGAAACGTGTACCAGGCCTTCTACACCAGGCAATACTTCCAGGAACGCACCGTAATCTTCGATATTAACTACTTTTCCTTTTACGGTAGCGCCTTCCTGGATTTCTTCAGGCAGGTTATCCCAAGGATGAGGAGTCAATTGTTTCAGACCAAGGCTGATGCGTTTTTTCTCATCATCGAAATCCAGTACTACTACGTTCAGTTTCTGACCGTTGCTCAGTACTTCGTTAGGATGAGAGATACGTCCCCAACTGATGTCGGTGATATACAACAGACCATCTACACCGCCAAGGTCAACGAACGCACCGAAATCGGTAACATTCTTGATGGTTCCTTCCAGAACCTGTCCTTTTTCCAGTTTAGACATGATTTCGCCACGTTGTTGTTCCAGGTCGCTTTCGATAAGCGCTTTATGGGATACAACGGCGTTGCGGATCTGTTCGTTGATTTTTACAACTTTGAAATCCATTGTCTTACCTACATACTGATCGTAGTCCGTAACGGGCTTAACATCGATCTGAGAGCCGGGTAAGAATGTTTCCAGACCATTAACGTCCACAATAAGGCCGCCTTTGGTTTTGGAAGTAATGGTACCGGTAACCACTTCGCCGGATTTGAAGTAGTCTACCACATTTTGCCAGCTGCGTACCTGGCGCGCCTGGCGGCGGCTGAGGCTCAACTGGCCTTCACGGTCTTCTTTTTCCAGAACAAGAACCTCGATTTCATCACCGATTTTCATGTTAGGCATATCGCGGAATTCGTTCAGCGATACCAGGCCGTCTGATTTAAAACCGATGTTTACGATAGCATCAGTTTTGGTTAAACCCACAATAGTACCTTGAATCAGTTCTGATTCTTCGATGCTTTTGAAAGTTTGTTCGTAGCTTTTTTCAAGCTCTTCGCGTACTTCTTTAGAGTAAGTAGCGACGTTGCGCTTATCGACGTTCCAATCGAAATCGTCATGAGCACTGTTTAGATTGTTAATAATTTGGTTTTCTTCCAATGTTAAAGTCCTCCTTTTATAAGAAATTTTGGCCTGCAAAGGTAAAGAATTTTTCTAATGAGACAAAAAATATTTCTCCCGCAAAAAAAGCCACCGTGGTGTTCGGTGGCTTTTCGATAATGATGATGTTTGACGGTTATCTTATCAGCGTTACATCGCCTTTGATATTTTTCTGTTTGCCGTCAGGCAGTACCAGTTTGATAATATAATAATATACATCCGAAGCGGCGGGTTTACCGTTTATGGTACCATCCCAGCCCCTGGTGGGTATATTGGTTTCAAAAACCTGTTTGCCCCAGCGGTCGAATATCCTGAATTCGGTCATTTTGTCGAAACGCAGGTTTTGTACCTTGAATATATCGTTAAGGCCATCGCCATTAGGGCTGAAAGCATTCGGCATACCACTGTTGGAAGCGTATTCCACATTGATTTTTACCTGGGCAGTGTCCTTACAGCCATATTTGTTGAGGCCGATAAGGGTGTACTGGGTCGATTCGAGCGGTGTGGCATAAGGCTCCCTGGCCAGCGGATCGCTGAGGTAGGTAACCGGATCCCATATCCAGTAGATCGCTTCGCTTTCGGAGCTGAGCTTGATCTGGTCGCCGTAATTGATCGTGGTATCTACCGGGCTTACCGATGTGAACTCGAACGGAGGCACCACATGGATCATGAAGCTGTCCTTGCTGCTGCAATGGGCAATGGGCGAGGTGGCGGTCAGCACATATTTATAATCGCCAACCGGTGCGTAAAACTTATTGTGTGCAGAAACGGCATCTCTCAGGTTGCTTGAGGGCGACCAGTTCCAGCCGTAATTCGTATTGACAGGCAAGGCATACACACTGATATCTATAGAATCGGCAAGGCATACTGTCGTGTCCTTGGTCAGCTTTATCTGAGGTATCGGTTCTACATTGGCAAGATAGCTGCGCTTAACGGAAGGGCAGGTAGCCGGCGCTCCCGGTTGCGATACGGTTATGGTATAAATGGTAGGTACCGTAGGTTTAGGATGGATAGTGAGCCCCAAAGGCAGTGGGTCTGGAATCAAAGCCGCAGGTGTCCAGGAGTAGTTCAGACTAGGGTCGATGTCGGCTGTAATGGTAACCTCTGTTAACGGACATACGGTAACGCTGGGCGTAGGTATGTTCACATAAAGGGAATCATAAATATACAGTATGGCCGAATCGATAATGTTGGCCGTGCCATTGGAACAGGAATAGGGAGATAAAGCCCTGATAATTACATCTTTGGTTCCTGATGGATACTGAACCAGCAAGGGTTTGATCTCCAGTTCGACCGCAACCTGGTTGGCAGGGATCGTAATACTGTCGGTAATGGTTTGGTAATCGGTGCCATTTACAGCAGTTCCGCCTATCAGGTATTTAATAGTAAGCGGTGTAGGGCGGGGGGCAGGACGGGCAAATTTAATATGTCCCGATTTACATCCCCTGATACAGTGTGCTACTTCATTGTTGCCCCCTTCGGTAGTTTCAGGTGTCAGCTTAATGCCGGTAGAGTTAAGGCTTCCTGCTTTCAGGAATACGCCGGAATCCCAGGATTGGTCGCTGGCGTCGGCGATAGCTAATTTAAGGTGATAAGTATCGCAAGGTATTACGGCAGCTACTGCGGTGAACACATCGGTAAAGCCGCTGTACACAAAATTGGTGCTTGCTGCATTCTGGTTGTAGAAGCCAGTATAAGGGCCTGCGCCAAAAGTATTGACATCGCAAGGACCACCGGGGAAACCGCCGGTTCCGTCGTTAACGGTACTTACCCCCACCATTACATTGGTGCCGGGTATGAGAGCGATATTGGTAGGTGCGGTATAGCCGGGTCCGGAAATGAAGAAGCCGAATACGTCGTTGATGGAACAGTTAAAGTTGCCGTGAGGTCCGTTGTATTCTTCCGAAGCAAATACATAATCAAATTTTACGGTATCTCCTTTGGGCACAAAGTCGAAAGAGAGCACACAGGCATCGCGGCTGGGTGTAGTACCCATAGTATAAAGATTGATGAGTGCGGTAAGGTCGGGATCGCCTACTGCGCCTCCTGTATACTGGGCGCTGGCAAAAACAGGGGCAGCGCTGGGTATGGTCGCGATGCTGCCGCTGGTCAACACAATGCCGCTATCGATGCCAATATAACTCGGACTACCGTTGTAAGTGAACTTTCCGGCTCCGGAACCACCGCCTTCCGATGGGCATTGTCCAGATAGGGTTGGGTTGAGCATGACTACGCCGGCTCCCACCAAAGCCTCGGCCAACTGGGCGGCATTATATCCGGCCGAAACCGTCAACTGAGCCTGGGCTATATTACAGGATACCAGTAAACAAACAAAGAGTAGAAATTTTTTAATCATGATTACACTGTATTTGAAAGTTGTGATGAATGGCAATTTAATAAATTGTTACTAAACTAACGACATTGAAAACAGAAAAGATATAAGTGCCGAGTAAGTAATGACCCCGGCAAATGGAAAAAGGTTGGGGGAAAACGCTGCATTTTTTTGCCGGCAATAGTACTTTGGCGGCGTTTGCGTGTCCCCGTTTTATAATTTAACTTGTATCTTTATTCAACCAACTCCTTTTGTAACTGTTAGTGTCTTACCTTTGTATAGATGATTTTTTCGAGGCTTTTTAGAATATTTAGAAAAGAACTTTTGTGATACATGAAGAAGAACCTGAAGAGATGGTTGTGTTCCATCGGCCTGCTGGCAGCCCTGTTTTTTCCTTTTTTGACCCAGGCATCCCACATGGTAGGTGGCGATGTAACCTACAGGTGTCTTGGTGCTAACAATTTCGAAATCACGATCACGCTGTTCCAGGATTGCCTTTATGGCGAGCCGGGGGCTTTGGCCCAGGATAACCCGGCTTATTATTCTATCTTCAGGAGGGGAAGCAGTGAGCTGGTAAGGGCGGACAGCGTCCAGGCCTTCAGCACGGAAATTGTCAATCCTAACTTCAGCAATGCCTGTATCAATAATTACCCCAACACCTGTATGAGAAAACAGGTATTCCGGTTTACGGTAAACCTGGCGCCAACTACTTCCGGTTATACCATTATCTACGAAAGGTGCTGTCGGAACGCCGCTATCAACAATATTGTTAATCCCGGGAATGTGGGCGTTACTTACTTTGCCACAATACCGCCCTTTACCAGCGGCACCTGCCCTAATAACAGTGCTGTGTTTAAAAATTTCCCGCCGCAGATTATCTGTTCCAATAACCCCTTTGTCTACGATTTCTCTGCTACGGATGCCGATGGTGATTCCCTGAGCTATAAATTCTGTCCTGCCCGTCCCGGTGGCTCTACCAGCGATGCCAAACCCTTTGGTATCGGGATGAATCCCAACCCTACCGGTGATTCGGTTAACTACCTGTCTCCTTATAGTTCGGTTATGCCAATGTCGGGAATACCCCCTTTGCAGATCAATCCTGTTACAGGTCTGATGACTGGGACGCCAAGTGCTGTCGGCCGCTTTGTGGTAACGGTTTGTGTCACCGAATGGAGAAACGGGGTGGCAATCAATACGATTTCCCGCGATGTTCAGTTTGTGGTTACCAATTGCTCCAAAGCCGTAGTGGCCAATATTCCTGAACTGGCCGACGAGCCCAATACTTATACCATAGAATGTAAAGGATACACCGTGCATTTTGTAAACCAAAGTACCGGTGGTTTTAGCTATTTATGGGATTTTGGCGTGCCGGGCGCTACCTCCACCGAATTTGAGCCTACGTTTACTTATCCCGATACGGGCGTTTATGTCGTAAAGCTGGTAGTGAATGCCGGCAGTACCTGCCCCGACAGCATCAGCAGGATCGTAAAGATCTACCCGTATTATGCTGCGAACTTCGACTGGCAGGGCAAAATGTGCCCGGGCGAGCCTATACAATTTTCCGATTCTTCAACGGCCACATACCCGCCCGTTGTCAGTTGGAGCTGGAGCTTTGGCGATGGCGGCACTTCCAATGTGCAGAACCCCATACACATATATGCCAAGCCGGGCGGCCCGCAGCAAGTAACCCTTACCTCTAAAAGTAAGCTGGGCTGTAAAGATGCGATCACTAAGACGCTGCCACTTCCTTATTTCGATCCTTTCGCAGGTAACGATACTATTATCGTACTCGGGTATGCTTTCAACCTGAATGGTACGGGAAGCCAGTTCTACCAATGGATACCCACCGATTATCTCAGCGACCCGAATATTGCCAATCCCAAGGTAACTTTTCCCGATACGGGCAGGTACACCTATGTGCTCAGGGGTACGAATGAAGAAGGCTGCGTGGCCCTGGACACTATCGAAATATGGGTAGTAACCTATGGCCAGGTATTTGTGCCCAATGCATTCTCGCCCAATGGCGATGGGATCAATGATGTGCTGATGCCCCGGATCGTAGGCTATTCGAGGATCAACTATTTCCACATTTACAACCGTTACGGGCAGCAGGTGTATACTTCAACCAACAACAACTATCCCGGTTGGAATGGTATGTATAACGGCAAAGTGGCGGATGTCGGAACCTATTTTTGGGTAATCAATGTGACGGCAGCCGACGGCACCAAGGTCACGAAGAAAGGGGATATAACGCTTATCCGGTAAGCGTTGGCGCGATTTGCTGCCTGCAAGGAGGCCGTTTACCATCTATTTTAATCTGATAATGAAAATATTTATTACCGGGGCTACCTCGGGTTTTGGAAAAGCCATTGCAGCAAAATTTGCGACGGAGCAACATGAATTATGGCTTACCGGGAGACGAGGGGAGCGCCTGGCGGCCATCAAAAAGGAGCTGGAAGCAAAAGGAGCAAAAGTATGGACCAGTGAACTGGATGTGCGGGATAAGGAAAAGGTAGCAGCAACAGCCCGGGAAGTAGCAGCGCAATGGGCCGGTCTGGACCTGCTGGTCAATAATGCCGGCCTGGCATTAGGCTTAAGTACGATAGACGAAGGCGATACCGATGACTGGGACGCTATGCTGGATACCAATGTGAAAGGCTTGCTCTATGTAACCCGTGCCCTGGCGCCCCTGATGCGCGAGCAGCAGTCGGGACACATCATCAATATAGGCTCTACAGCCGGCAAGGTCGTTTACCAGAATGGGAATGTGTATTGCGCTACTAAATTTGCGGTAGATGCTCTTACACAAACCATGCGTATAGATCTGCTGCCGCATAATATCAAGGTTACGGCGATCAACCCCGGCATGGCCGAAACAGAATTTTCTCTCGTGCGGTTTAAAGGAGATGCCGGTAAAGCAGGAAAGGCTTATGACGGCTTTGCGGCATTAACAGCGGAGGACATAGCCGATACAGTATATTACTGCGCTACACTTCCTCCGCATGTATGTATCAACGATCTTACCATTACCTGCACCCAGCAGGCTAATAGCGTGTATAAGATAAGCCGGTAAAATAAGGCGGCTTAAGCGCCGCCGCCCGGTGTTTTTTCTTTGGCTGCTGCTGTACGGAACAGCATGATATCCCTGTCGAACAGGTAAATGCCTCCTTTGTCGTCGCCAACCAGCTCCAGCTTGTCGTTCAGGGTACGGGCCAGCCTTTCTTCCTCGATTTGTTCCGAAACATACCATTGGAGGAAGTTGTGGGTAGCGAAGTCTTTTTCCTTAAGAGCCAGGTCCACGATGTCGTTAATGCTTTCCGAGACTTTAAGCTCGTGTTTCAGCAATTCTTCAAAAACCCTCTTCAACGATTGGAATGTGATATTGGGTTGCGGGAGAGCGGGTACCACTGCAAACCCGCCACGTTCGTTGATAAACCGGATCAGTTTCAGCATGTGGATCCGCTCTTCGTCGGATTGCTTGTAAAAAAAGTCGGTAACGCCGTCGAGGCCGGGCTGTATCTCGGCCCAGGAAGCCATAGCCAGGTAAGCCTGCGACGATTCGGCCTCCATAGCGACCTGTTTGTTCAATGCATCTTGAATACTTTTTGCTAACATAGCGGTATATTTTTGGGATAAAATGTAAGGTCTCGGTACCCGGGATAGGGTGCCGAAATCGTTGTAAATATAAGTAAATTTAAACCTTGCCGTGCAGGCCTTTATAGATCATTTGTATAGCCAGGAAGGTAACTACGATGGCAAATCCCCAGCGCAGCCATTTGGTTTGTGCTTTTACCAGTATCCTTGCGCCCAGCATGGCGCCTATAAGCACGCCCAGCATCACCGGGGCGGCGATGCCAGGTATTATATATCCCTTCTGGAAATAGATCACGGCGCTGGCAGCAGCCGTAACCCCGATCATGAAATTGCTGGTGGTGGTAGACACTTTAAAGGGTACCCGCATAATGTTGTCCATCGCCACTACTTTTAAAGCACCCGAGCCAATACCCAGCAGGCCCGACATGATGCCTGCAAACAGCATCATCAACCAGCCGCCGATTACATTGCGTACCGTATAGAAGCTAAGCCCCTGTGCGGTAGGGTAGCTGCCGTTGAGCTTGAAGGTTGCCGACCAATAGCCCGGGGCTCCATGCTCTTCGTGGTTTATCTTCTTCTTGATGGACATAAAGGCGGAGAACAGGAGAATACCACCGAAGATAATACCCAGCACATCTTTAGGTACATAATTGGTAAGGAAAGCCCCTGCAACTACGGCGCCCAGGGTGGTGGCGATCTCAAGGAACATGCCGATACGCATATTGGTAATGCCTTCTTTTACATAAGCTGCAGCCGCACCCGATGAGGTGGCAATAACGGAAATGAGTGATGCGCCGATGGCATAATGAAGGTCGACACCCAGCAAGAGGCTGAGCAGGGGAATGATAATGATGCCGCCACCAAGGCCGGTCAATGCACCCAACAAGCCCGCAGCGAAAGCGCCGACGAAGGTGATTAAAGAAAACAGATCAACAGACATGGTGGGCGAAATTACTGATTGCTGCCCAGAAAACGGAAATTATATCCCGCTCAGGGTACGGGATCGTGCCCGTGGCCGCCCCAGGGATTGCAGGAGAGAATACGTTTAAAGGCCAGCCAGCTACCTTTTAAAGCGCCATATTTCTGTAAGGCCTCCACGGCATATTGCGAGCAGGTAGGGGTATAGCGACACTGCGCCCCCAGTATGGGCGAAAGGAACTTCTGGTAAAGCCTTATTATAAATATAAATGCTTTCCTCATTGGGGATGGCCGGGGCTGATCCTGTTACCCAGTTTGTCCGTTACTTTTTTAAGCACGGTTGCGGCTTCCTCAAAGCTAAGCTTTTCGTTGCCGGTAAACACAAGAAAAAGATGCAGTTGTTGTCCTTCCGGCACCCTGCGGTACAAGGCATGTTTTTGCAGCCGCCAGGCTTCCCGCAGCAATCTTTTGATCCGGTTGCGGCCCACAGCCTTTTTGATCCTTTTTTTAGGAATGCTGAACCCGATACGTACCGGCGAGACTTCCCCGGCAGCTATAGGGGCCAGCCGAAACACAATACGCAAAGGGAAAACAGAAAACGCCTCTCCGGTCTGGAAAAGCGTTTCAATTTGTTGACGCAGCTTTAATCTCTCGATAGCTTGCAGCGTAAACCGTTGATGAATACTGTTGGTACTCAATGATAACGGAATTAGAATTTGAAATGATTTTATTTCAAACGAAGCTCGTCGGAAACGGTCAGTTTCTTGCGCCCTTTCTTGCGGCGTGCAGCTAATACTTTACGTCCGTTGGCAGTTTCCATACGTTTGCGGAAACCGTGAACTGTTTTACGACGACGACGTGAAGGTTGATAAGTACGTTTCATAATATTCTTTAATTAAGCAGTTTCGTGTTCTAAACACTGCCCTCCCCGGCAATATTTTTCAAAAGGACTGCAAAGGTAACAGTATTTTTGAGAATCACAAAAAGAAATTTGTTCCTATATATTCCCGTACCCGCATTTTATTAAAAAGAGATTTTCTTATTGTTTTTTATACATTTATTTAATATTTTTAAATTAAAAAAAATGAAAAGAAAAATGACACTCTTTAAATTGGGCTTCGGCCTGCTGCTGTGCCTTGGGGCTGCTTTCCCGTCGCGGGGGCAAACCATGCTGAGCACCCAGACCATAACCACACCGCAAACCTATACGAATTCGGTAGAAATCGTTTCGGGCGATACGGTCACGATCAACAACACCACGGTTACCTTCAACCAGGATGTGTCTATACCGCAAAGGGCCGTATTGATCGTTAATAATTCTACCCTGAAAATGGGTAACGATAAAAGGATTATCCTGTCGCAATACACAGGCAGTTTCGGTTCCAATATAAATGCGGGCAGGATTTATATCAACAATAACTCGGTGCTTACCTCGCTTACCTCCACCGTTACCGGCAGCTTATGGCGGGGTATCGAATGTGTCAACGAGGCTACAATACAGGGCGCCAATTCGGCCCGGGTTACGATCAACAACAGCACCATTCAATATGCCCGTTGCGCTTTTACCAATTTCAACCCGGTGCTCGATAATGCCTATAATGGCCGTATCACGGCGCTGAATGCCACTTTCAAAAACAACCTGCGCTCCCTGAATGTCAAATGGGGCGATACCTGGTGGTTTGGCAACGCCCCGGATTCTGTGGTTTTTCTCAGTACCTCTATCCGGAACAGCAGCTTTTTACTTACCCCTGATTTCCCTTACGATCCGGCAGATATGGTGTACCTCAACAGTTGCCCCCTGGCCATATTCAATTCCTGTACTTTTAAAGGCAAAGGGAATCCCAATTTCCAGAGTACCACTGGCATTAATGCCATCAATTCGGGATTGCGGGTAGAGAAGGCCGCCGGCAGTACCGATGGCTGTTTTTTCAACGGGCTGAAAAATGGCGTGGTAGCCAATAATACCCTGCTGATCGCTGGCTGGGTGCCTTATTCCAAAGTGATCATCAGCAATTCGATGTTCCACTGCCGTTATGCGATCAATTTAAGTGGTTGCCAGAACCCGATGATCCTCGGGAACAATTCTTTTGGTCCCATAACTACCCCCGCTATGGATTTTTGTTCCATCTTTCTCCGGAATTGCACTGGCTATAGGGTAGAAGGTAATTTCGTCGAATATGATATCGGCCAGGTGCAGACCGGTTACGCCGGTATCGTAGTGATGAATTCGGGAACGGCAAATAACGAGATATACCGGAACACTATGAATACAGTCAACCTGGCAATACAGTCTTTGGGAACCAATAAAGCGCCTTCGGGGCTCACCGGCTTAAAGCTTTTATGCAATAATGTTGGTGGCGGAGTACGGCAATATGATATCTCTGTAATGAACGATGTGACTCCCAACGGTAATAATGGTATCCATAGGAGCCAATATGTCCAGGGCATCATTCCTTCCCTCGACAGATCTGCCGCTAACCGGTTTACCACCTTTCTGACGCCTGTCCCCACCACGCCCAAAAACTATTACCTGGAGCCGGGTACCAATATTCCTTCCCAGTTTTTGTATAAATATTATACCGCTGGTGTGGAGCAGAACCCGGTTTACCGGAGCCCTTTTACCGTGCAGACGGCGAATGCCAACAGTTGTCCGGTGCAAAATGTACGCCCGCCACAAAACCCGGTCCCCTTTCTTTTGATGCCCCCGCCACCTCCTTTTAATGACTTCGTAAACCGCTTACAGGACCTGGAGGCCCGTATAAGTGATATAGAGGGAAAAGCTAACCCCGACGGCGCCGATAGCCTGGAACTGGAATCCCTGCTGGGGCAGCATTCGGCCCTGGTCGACAGCACAGTAGCCTACTACCTGGATGCGGGACAGCCGGATAGCGTGATCCTGGTATGTGGCCTGGTGACGAAGAACTATAACTACCAGTTGTTGCTTGCCGCAGCTTACGCCGGCCGCGGGCAATTTGATCTTGCTATGGAAACCTTGAACAAGATACCGGAAAACTACAACCTCAGCCCCGAAGAGCAGGAACAGATCGAGCACCTGGCCCGGATGTATAGTGTCCTGGACTGGCTCCGCAGCAACCATAACAAATGGGACGATATGCCCTCAGACCTGAAAGAGTCGGTATATGATTTTGCGGATAAGGATGCCATGTATGCCGGGGCTACAGCCCGCAGCTTGCTGGTAGAACATGAAGGCAGGGAATATGATCCTATCTTCAGAACGCCAACGCCGGAGCTGGATATGATAAGCAAACAAATAGCGCTGAACAGGGAGGATCGGATGTATCCCAACCCGGCACAGGACCACCTCTTCCTGGACTGGACCGGCGAGGAGGGTAGTATATCGGTTACGGACCTTTCCGGGCGGATATTGTTGTCACAGCCCGTCCTGCCTAAAGGCGCTAACAGGATAGACATCAGGAAGCTTCATCCCGGTATCTATCTGGCGGTGATCAAAGTGAAAGGCAGGGTGATGTACCAGCAGAAGATCGTCAAGCTATAGATCGGTATTGCTTCCGCATTGATGTGAACGAAAGCGGCTTTCCCCTGGGGAAAGCCGCTTTGTAATTGAGGTGTCATTTTAGTCGTGCTTCGACTCTGCTCGGCAAAACAAAAATTTTATGCTCTTTACTGTTTTCTGAACAGATGTATTCCGGTTACGTTTACCTTTAAACCTTATAACGCAAGGTCTCCCTGAGCGCAGTCGAAGGGTGTACAAACTTAGTACGGCGATCGATTTTAGTATTGCATGAGTTTTTGTATCGCCGCGTCCAGTCGCTTCTTGGCCAGGAAGTTTTGTTCCAGCTCTATGGCAAAGGGTACTGGTGTATCCAGGCTGGCACAGCGCAGTACAGGAGCATCGAGGTGTTCGAAGCAATGTTCGGTAATCCAGGCGCTCAACTCTCCGCCAAGACCGCCGATCAACGTATCCTCGTGCAGCAGCAGTACTTTCCCGGTAGCCAGCACTGCTTGCCTGATCGCTTCGTAGTCCAGCGGTAGCAAGGTGCGTAAGTCCAGTATATATATAGACAGTTCAGGGTGCTGTTTGGCGTATTCCATAGCCCAGTGTACACCGCTGCCATACGTAATGATAGTGAGCTCTTCGCCTTCCTGCACTACTCTTGCCTTGCCTATTTCGATGGTATAATAATCGTCGGGTACCATGCCGCTCACGCTGCGGTAAAGGGCCTTGTGCTCAAAGAACATAACAGGGTTAGGGTCTTCGAAAGAAGCCAGGAGCAAGCCTTTGGCATCTTCGGGTGTAGACGGGTACACTACTTTAAGACCTGGTGTATGGGTAAACCAGGCTTCGTTGCTCTGGGAGTGGAAAGGCCCCGCGCCTACGCCGCCGCCTGTAGGCATACGTACCACCACATCGGCATTTTGGCCCCAGCGGTAATAGATCTTGGCCAGGTTGTTGATGATCTGGTTAAAGCCTACGGTAACAAAATCGGCAAATTGCATTTCCATCATGGATTTGTATCCTTTAATAGAAAGCCCTAATGCCGTACCTACGATCGCGCTTTCGCATAAAGGCGTATTGCGTACCCTGGCTTTACCAAAGGTCTCTACTAGGCCTTCTGTCAGTTTGAAGGCGCCGCCGTATTCGGCTATATCTTGGCCCATAAGCACCAGGTTATCGTGGCGCTCCATAGCCTGACGCATGCCTTCGCTCAAGGCCTGGATCATTTTCTTTTCGCTTTTGGCGAAAGCAGTAGTATCGGTATTGGCAGCGGTAAAGGGTTTGTAGACATCTGCCAGCTCTTCGGCGGTATCGGGCGTTACTGGCGGGGCGGCGAAACCTATTTCCAGTCCGGCTTCAATTTCCTGCTGGATCTCTTCGCGTATGGCTTCGATCTTTTGCGGAGTCAACAATTTTTCTTTCAGCAGGAAATCTTCATAATTCTTCACCGGGTCTTTTTTACCCCATTCTTCAAACAATTCCTTGGGTACATATTTGGTGCCGCTGGCTTCCTCATGCCCGCGCATACGGAAGGTCATGGCCTCGATCAGGATCGGCTTTTGTTCTTTAATACAGTATTCACGCGCTTCTTTCACGGTCTGGTACACTTCGAGCAGGTTGTTGCCGTCGATAGTAATACCTTTCATGCCATATCCTATCGCTTTATCGGCAAGTTGCTTGCATACAAACTGTTCGTTGACCGGCGTGCTGAGGCCGTAACCGTTGTTCTCGATCATGAAGATAACGGGGAGACCCCATACGGCAGCTGTGTTGAGGGCTTCGTGAAAATCGCCTTCGCTGGTGCCGCCGTCGCCCGAAAAGGCGAGCGATACTTTATTTTCCTGACGCAGCTTGTGGGCCAGGGCTATACCATCGGCTATAGCCAACTGCGGCCCCAGGTGGGATATCATACCGCAGATATGGTGTTCGTTGCTGCCAAAGTGAAAAGAACGTTCGCGGCCTTTACTAAAACCCTCTTTACGGCCCTGCCATTGCAGGAACAATTTGGAGAAAGGCATTTTGCGAACGGTGAACACACCCAGGTTGCGGTGCAAAGGCATTACATACTCATCTTCGTCCAGGGCCATGGTAGCGCCTACAGCAATAGCTTCCTGGCCTATACCGCTGAACCATTTGCTCACCCTGCCCTGGCGGAGCAGGATCAGCATTTTTTCTTCGATCATCCTGGGCTTGGCTATCGCCTTATAGAGCTCCGTCAGCAAATCGTCTGAAAATCCTTTGCGGGAAAACTGCATAAATTTCAAAATTTGGCGCAAAGGTAACAGAAAAACAGAGAGCCGGAAACAGGAATAAGGCTTTTTCCGGGGCTGTACGGCTACTATGATCCGACTTTATTGTAAATTGAGACGCAAAACATCGTTTATGAATCTCTATCGCCTTTTTATCCTCTCTTTCATTATGACATTGCTGGCCCTGGGCGCCTTCATCGTTAGCTATTTCCATGCATTGGCCGGCATTATCGAGCTTGCAGGCCGGGAAGAGGCTTCAGTATTACCCGTGGAGGTGTTCCGGAGGATATTTTCACCTGCTTTAATTATTTCCGGCCTGGTATTAACAGTAGCCGGCATTTTGTACAAGGTGCTGGGCATCGTCTTTATAGCACGGAACCCCAATCTCGAAAGCGGTGAAAAGGCGATGTGGATCATCGGCTTTGTCATGCTAGGTTTTATTACCGCTATTGTTTTTATGGCCATGGCATCTTCCCGAAACCTGACTGTTAAGGAAAGGGTAGCGCCGGTCAAGTACTGATGGTGGCGTGGAGTACAATGGATTGTATCGCGGAAATGGCAATACGGCGCGGCTTCGGCAGCGGAAAAGCCTTCCGGCAAAAAAATATCAGGCTTCCTTTTGTTTTTCGATTCTAAAAATTATATTTGTAACGTCTTTTGTTAATCGCAGATTAAATACGCCTGCCTTATGGCTGGTTGTTGTATTATTTTAAATACTAAAATTGTTACCTTGAAAAGACTATTACTTTCTTGCCTTATAGCTCTTCCATTCCTGGCCTCGGCGCAGAAGCACCACGAAATTGGCGTATGGGGTGGCGTGTCTAATTACTATGGCGACCTGCAGACTAAATGGGTCCCTACCGGAACGGCAAACAGCAGGACTTATAAGCCAAGCGGTGGTATTCTTTACAAATACTTCGTCAATCCAAGCGTCGGTTTCCGCTTCGGTGCTTCTTACATCCGCATAACTGCTGCCGACAGTCTTTCCGACGTAGCGGCGAATAAGCTGCGCAACCTGAGCTTTGCCAATAATATCGTAGAGATGTATGGTGGTATAGAATTGAACCTGCTACCTATCGATATGGAGAAATTCCACGTTACTCCTTATGTTTTTGCAGGTATCGGCGCTTTCTACGGCAGCCCTTACGCCAAGGACGATGCCGATAATAAGATTGTACTCCGCAATATGGCCACAGAAGGCCAGGGCTTGCCCCAATATCCCGATCGTAAAGTATATCCCCTGGTAAATGCTATGTTCCCCTTTGGTGGTGGTATCAAATGCTTCGTGGGCAATACACTGATGATCTCTGCCGAAGTAGGGTTGCGTTATACCACAACCGATTATCTCGACGATGTAAGCCGTTCTTATGTAAGCATGGATACCTTGTTGGCTTACAAAGGGCAAAAATCGGTAGATATGTCTTATCGCGGTAATACCAATACAAAATGGGATGGCAACTATCCTAATTACAAATTCCAGCGTGGCGATTACAAGCGTAATGACTGGTACTGGACTGCCGGCCTTTCCGTAACGATCTATTTTGATGCCTTCGGAAATGTGAAAAAATACATTCAAACCACCTGCCCCCGTATTTTCGGTCGCCGGTAATACAACAATATATCATTGGAAAAGGGACGGATCTTCCGTCCCTTTTCTGTTTCCGGAAATGCCGGGATAGTTTTACAGAAGGGCTGCGGGCCATTTCTCGAAAAATGAACGTTTGTTCATTTTTTTGACAGGGAAATTACCTTTCAATAATTTTTCTTATTTATCTTTGCGCACGTTTTATCATTATCTTTTACTGCTTAAATATATTGCTCAATGAAAATACTTGTTTGTATTGCCCAGGCTCCGGACACTACTGCTAAGATTGCTTTTACCGATAATAACACCAAATTCAACGAACAAGGTGTTACTTACATTATTAACCCCTACGACGAATGGTATGCATTGGTACGTGCACTGGAACTGAAAGAATCGGGTGCGGCAACAGAAGTACATCTGGTAACTGTGGGTAATGCAGGTGCGGAAGCGGTAATGCGCAAGGCCCTGGCACTGGGCGGCGATCAGGCCTTCCGTATCAATACCGAAAGCCATGATACTTTTGTAGTAGCCGACCAGATCGCGGCTTTTGCAAAGGATAAAGGTTACGACCTGATCCTGGCCGGTAAAGAGTCTATCGATTACAACAATGCTTCCGTAGGCGCTACTATCGCAGGTATCCTGGATTACAACTTTGTAGGTTTTGCTACCAGCCTTAATGTGGAAGGCGGCAATGTAACCGTAAAAAGAGAAATTGAAGGTGGCGAGGAAACAGATGCAGTGGCATTGCCTCTGGTAGTGTCCTGCCAGAAAGGTATGGCCGAAGCCCGTATCCCCAATATGCGCGGTATTATGGCTGCCCGTACCAAACCGCTGAACGTGGTAGAGCCTGCTGCTGTTACGGCTTTGACCGAGATCGTTTCTTATGAGATGCCTCCTGCCAAAACCGGTGTGAAACTGTTTACCATCGACCAGCTGGACGAGCTGGTAGAAGCACTGCACAGCCAGGCTAAAGTGATCTGATGTGTTACCCGCAGGTGGTACCGATTCAATTTTCAATTTTCAAATTTTCCAATTCCAGATAAAATATGTCAGTATTAGTATTTGTTGATCATACACAAGGTTCTTTCAAAAAGAAATCCTTTGAAACAGTGAACTACGCTGCTGAAACAGCAAAGCGTATCGGTGGCGGCGAAGTAGTAGCTGCGGTACTGGGTACGGTAAGCAGCGAAGAGCTGAACCAACTGGGCCAGTACGGTGCTACGAAAGTATTGCACCTGAACGATGCCCGTTTCGATAATTTCAACGCCAGGGCTTATGCCAAAGCCATTACCACTGCTGCGCAACAATGTGGCGCCAAAGTGGTGATAGTTTCTTATAATGTAAGCGGTAAAGCGGTAGCCGGTATGGTAGCTGCACAACTGAAAGCAGGCCTGGTTTCGGGCGCTATCGATTACCCTGTTACCGACAATGGTTTCGTAGTAAAGAAAACTGTATTTTCCGGTAAAGCTTTCGCTTTCGTAAAGGTAAACTCCGATATTAAAGTGATCTCCCTGGTGCCTAATACTTTTGCCGTAGTGAAAGGAGAAGGAACCGTGGCCGTAGAAGCTTTAACGGCTACTGTGAGCGATGCTGATTTCGGCGTGAAAAAACTGTCGGAAGATGTGGTGAAAGGAGAAATACCATTAAGCGAGGCAGAACTGGTAGTATCCGGCGGCCGTGGTCTTAAAGGCCCTGAAAACTGGGGTATCCTGGAAGACCTGGGTAAGGCCTTTGGCGCTACACTGGCTTGCAGCCGTCCTGTTGCCGATGCACACTGGCGCCCGCACCACGAGCACGTGGGACAGACCGGCGGTACCATCCGTCCGAACCTGTATGTAGCCGTTGGTATTTCCGGTGCTATCCAGCACCTGGCAGGTGTTAACAGCTCCAAGACTATTGTCGTAATCAATAAAGATCCCGAAGCGCCTTTCTTTAAGGCTGCAGATTACGGCGTAGTGGGCGATGCATTTGAAATATTACCTAAACTGACCGAAGCGGTAAATAAATTTAAAGCAACACATAACTAAGTAGCTAAGTAATATTAAAAATCAAAGCCGGGGCAGCATTGCCCCGGCTTTTTTGCCCCGGATAGTAATTGAATTGTATTAAGGCTTTGCTATAAGGCTATCTGTTACTATGCTCCTTTCTTTTGCCACAGCCAAAGTATCTGCTTTATCCTTGCCTTTAGATTCGTTGTATTTCATAATCGTAATATTCACCAAAGCCAGGGCGGCAATGATATAGATCCTTTGCTTCATGCTCTTCCACATAATTATTGCCGTTTTCTTTTTTCTTAAAGTTAAATAAGCTGTAATTGCAGCAGTATTGTTTATTTAAATAAGGCTATTGGGAGAAAGCGGGATGTCTTACACAATAAATTTCAGGAGATACAGATAAGGGGTCGGGATATTAAAATAAACGAGCGCAGCTCCTGCAGCGCTCGTTTTATATAGGAAGCCTGTTACCCAGGCTGGTTATGCGGGAAAATATTAATAAAGCTTAGCTGCCGTATGGAATTCCGGGTTGCCGTTCTGGTGCCAGTAAGGATAGATGGGCGCTACCTCGCTGGCCTTATCCAGTTGTTGTACCTGTGCCGTGCTCAGGTTCCAGCCCACAGCTTCGAGGTTTTGCTTCAGTTGGGCTTCGTTGCGGGCGCCGATAATGATATTAGAGACGGTAGGCCGTTGCAGGAGCCAGTTCAGCGCTACCTGTGCCGGCGATTTTCCTGTTGCTTCTGCTATTTCATCGAGTGCATCTACGATAGTGTACAACCTTTCGGGATCGGCAGCAGGGCCGTGGCTGCCTTGTTGCTGGTAGCGGCTGTCTTCCGGTAAGGGCTGCCCTCTCCTGATCTTACCCGATAACTGTCCGCCTGAAAGCGGGCTCCATACGATGGTACCTACCTTCTGGTCGATACCCAAAGGCATCAACTCCCATTCAAATTCGCGGTTGAGCAAAGAATAATAAGCCTGGTGGGCAATGTACCTGGACCAGCCGTAGCGTTCCGAAACTGATAGGGATTTCATCAGGTTCCAGCCCGAGAAGTTGGAGCAGGCTATATAGCGCACTTTGCCGCTGCTCACAAGGTCATCCAATGCCCTTAAGGTTTCTTCTACAGGGGTATTGGCATCGAAACCGTGCATATGATAGATGTCGATATGGTCTACGCCCAATCGCTTCAGGCTCTCTTCGCAAGAGCGGATGATGTGCAGGCGGGAAGAACCATAATCATTGGTATCGCTTCCCATCTTAAACGTGGATTTAGTGGAGAGCAGCACTTTATTCCTCAGGCCTTTAATCGCCTGTCCCAATATCTCTTCGGCCATACCGGTCGAATACACATTGGCAGTGTCGAAAAGGTTGACGCCGGCATCCAGGCAAAGCTGCACCATGCTGGCCGCTTCTTCCACCTGGGTACTGCCCCAGGCTTTGAAAAATTCATTGCCGCCGCCAAAGGTGGCAGTGCCAAAGCTCAGTACGGGCACTCTTAATCCTGAACCGCCCAGTTGTCTGTATTCCATAGTCGTTATTTTCTTTTTTATGAGTGCACAAAACTAGGGCATCGGACGGGCTCCTTTTTGTAAGGATATTCTATCCGGGAGTAGAATAGTCTTATGCAACCTGGTATTTCTCCCCGAACAACAATGAGTCCTTCTGTTAGGAAACATTCTGGTAACATATAGAGTGCTGTAAATCAGCTTGTATTATGCTATCATTAACAATCCTTTTTGATTTTTTCTTAGACGCTTCATTGTTAAATACATACGCTTGTGGCTATCTTATACATAACGCTTGTACTATAGCGCAGCGAAAAAACGGGATTTACTTTTGCGCATAATCAATGAAAATACATTGCCTTATGAATATTACTTTTTCTTTTCGGTCGTTTGTCGCAAGTCTGGGTCTGTTGGTGCTGTTTTGCTGTTTGGGTGCAGTAAGCCAGGCGCAGGTAAGTATCACCGGAAGCAGCGCAATAATCGATAACCTGACCGGATACATGGGAACAACTACTGTTCCGGCCAACTGGGGTATGCAAGGTACAGGTTCTTCCTATGCATTTAGGGGTAACAACCAGGCCGGGGGGACCGGGGGAGGTTGGTATGGCAATAACAATATGTCGTTTTTGGGTTCGGGCTCTGCAGCCAATGGTACAGGTACCTGGTTTTTGCAAAACAATACCGGTGTTACCATTACCGGTTTCACGCTTTCCTTTACTGCCAGGTTATGGAGATCGGGAACCAATTCGCCGGTTGTTACAGTATCTTACAAATCTGCAAGTACAAGTACAGATCCGGCTATTGGCGCTTTGGATAATCCGCTGGCCAACCTGAGCTTTAGTGATGCTACGGCCAATATCACATCGGGCACTACATTGACCCAAACGGTGAGTGGTATCAGCATTGCTGCCGGGCAATATATCCTGATCCGGTTTACCCATCCCGGCGGTAGCAGCTCCGATAACTTAGGCTGGGACGATGTAACCTTCACACCGGTACTGGCTGCTGCGGCCACTGCGCCTACTGTAACGAGCACAAGGGCTACTGCTATTGCAGCAAACGGCATTACTGCAGGTGGTAACGTAACTTCCAATGGCGGCGCTACCTTAACACAAAAAGGGGTAGCCCTGGGAACTGCTACGAACCCGACTTCCGGTACCACCACTTCCGGTAGCGGAACAGGTCCTTATACTACCGTTATTACTTCCTTATCGCCGAATACCCATTACTTCTATCGTGCTTATGCCGCTAACTCGGCAGGTACCGGTTACGGGGCCAACTTTGATACCGTGACCTTGGCCGCAGCACCCGATCTGATCGCCGATAACAGCTCCACTAACGCCGAAAGCCAGGTCGAATTTCTGATCGATGAAAACGGAAACCCTAACGGAACCACCGGTTACACAACGCAATACGCCATTAAAGAAAATACAACCAACACCTGGGTGCAGGCCAACGGTACTTTAGGCGCTACTGCAGTATGGCAGCCATATGCTTCCTGGGGATCTGTGGTAACAGGGCTCAATGCCAACACACAGTATTGCTTACAGGTAAAGGCCCGGAACAATAATAATATAGAAACAAGCCTGAGTACGCCGGCGTGTGTTACTACCGCCGCCGCTACAGGCACCATTACCGGCATTGCAGGTACTGCCGATGTATGCAACGGTAATGGTGCTACATTTAATCTTACTTATACTTCCACTTTAAACTCAGGTACCTATACGGCACAGCTAAGCAATGCTTCCGGATCTTTTGCGGGAGCGGCAACTATCGGAACAGGTACTTCAGCTACCACCGTTTCTGTTACCATACCGGCGGGTACTACTCCGGGCACTGGTTATCGGGTACGTGTAGTTAACAGCAATATTATAAGTGATACTACAGCCGCCTTTTCGATAAAAGCCTCCCCTTCGGGTACGCTTGTTGCTCCGGCCACTACGCTTTGCCCTGGCCAGGAAGCTACCGCCCATCTTACGTTCAACGCCACGGCAGCTAGTGTAGGTCCATTTGTATTGTCGATAAAGAATGTACAGGCCAACAATACGGTGAGCTATCCTGCGGTGGTGTCCGGTACAGCCTTTAGCGTAGATGCTTCACAAGTACCCGGTTTGGGCAATACGAATTACCAATTACTTCAAATCACGAGTAGCAATAACTGTACCAATCCATAAATTTTAATTTTTATCCATTATCTAACAATTCAAACAAAAAAATGTACACGAAAATGAACCAGCAAGTTATTGTTAACCGTTTTGCAGCAGCAGCTTTGTCCGCAATGATGATAATGGGTAGTGTTGCTACACAAGCTCAGATCTCTACTGCAACTATTACCGTATCGGCTCCTACAGCCACGGCCCCAACCGCAGCCACATACTGCGCTGGTGCTACTACTACGGCTATTGCTTTGACCGGCAGCGCCGGCGCCACTTTTGATGTTACCGGAGGTACTGCCATCGGTCTTCAGGACCAGACAGGCGTAACTTCGATCCCATCGTTTACCGCCACCAACACCACCAACGCTACTATTGCCCAAACTATAACTGTTACACCTAAAAACGGTACTTGTACAGGTACCCCGGTTACATTCACGATCTCTGTAGTGCCAGTGCCAACTGTGGCTGCTACTACGCCGATCGCTGCTTGTAACGGTATTGCCGTACCAACGATCACTTTTACCGGCGCCAATAACCCAACCGGTACTGTTTACAACTGGACCGCTACAGGTGATGCCGTAGGTTTTACCGGTACCACTGGTACTGCAAGCATTGCCGGCTTTACTGCCGCCAACATTACCACTGTCAATAAAGTAGCTACTATCGCTGTTGCTGCTACTTACACCAATGCTGGCCAGACTTGTACCAGCACAGGTACAACCGGTAACTTTACCATCACTGCCTATCCGAAGCCTAACGCTACCATTACCCCCATTACGCCTATATGTGCCGGTGCTGCAGCCCAGGTTACTTATACTGCTACCGCCGGTACCAGCCCGTTCAGCGTAGTAATTACCGACGGTACTACACCTGCTACCTACAATGCAGTGGTAAATGGTGCTACCATCTCTGTGGGTAATCCTACAGCTACTACTACTTATGGCCTGACCAGCATCACCGATGCCAATGGTTGCGTGAACCCATAAGCCATAGTTTTTTGACTTGTGCCTTAACCGCATAAACAGAATGAAGCCCGGCCGGAGCCGGTATCAATGGCCATCTTTGAGCGGGCTTCATTCTTTCTAAATAATTACAACATCATATCCAATGTGTTTGAATAAAAATACAGTAATCGCCCTCTTCGGCAGCATTCTTCTGGGTACTACAGCACAAGCGCAAATTGCTACCGGTACTGTTGTGGTCAACAATACGACCATTGCCGCTACAAGCTTTACCACAGGCCCAGTAACACAAGGGCCTGGAAGTACTGCACAGTACACCACCGATAATATCAATTGCGGGCTGGTCAGCACCATTACCTCTGCTATTGATTTTGGTACGGTGACGGCAAAGGTGACCGTAAACAGCACCGCCGGTAATTTTCACGGAGAGCCATTTGTGGGGCGCTATTATGAAATACATCCCAGCCAGAATGCCGGTCAGAGTGCAACGGTTACTTTGTATTTTACCCAGGCCGATTTCGATGCCTATAATGTGGCTGTAGCTGCTTTAGGCAACAGCAACTACCCGGCTATCAATGTAACCAGCAATCCTAATCTGCTGATTACCGTTTTCCACGGATTGCCTTCCGATGGTACCACTGGACCCAATGGACAGTACGATAACAACAACAAGGAGGTGATCGTTCCCAGCGGTATTTTCCTGAATACATCCGGCTTCTATGAAGTTACCTTTACTACTCCGGGCTTTTCCGGTTTCTTTGCCCATACCAATATCAACGGTACCCCGCTTAAGATCACGCTGGGCAATTTTGCCGCGGTGAATACCGGCAGTAGCAACCGTCTGGATTGGAATACCCTTACCGAGGCCCCCGGCGATATGTTCGAGATAGAGCGCAGCGCAGATGGTCATCATTTTGAAAAAATAGCAACCCTGAACGCAAAAGGCAGCGCCCCTTCCGATTATAGTTTCCCGGATGAACATCCCTTTGCCGGTATCAATTACTACCGGCTTGTTTTGATCAATAAGAATGAGAGCAAACGCAATTACTCCAAGATCGTTTCGGCTACTGTGAAAGAAAGTGATTTCGGTGTAGATGCTTATCCTAACCCGGTAAGCAGCAATATGACGATAAAGGTGAAAGGTGCCGGCCCCAATGCAAGGGTGTACCTTACCGATGCCACAGGGCGCAACCTGGAGCAGCTTACTATAGAAAACGGTACCACCATACTTTCGATGAAGCAATTGGCCCAGGGTATTTATTTTGTAAAATACCAGGACAACAACCATAGTCAGATCATCAAGGTGTATAAAAACTAAGAACCTACACGAATCATTTATAAAGTACCAAGACCTGTAAGGTTTCAAAACCTTACAGGTCTTGTCGTATGCCTAAAACGGGGCCAAGCCCCCTGTTAAGACGGCTTTGATTTGTACTAATTAACAGTCAGGTTGTAGTATTAATATTACATTTGAATTGGTTATTGGTTATGGTTGATCCCTCAACCGTGCATTTTGGTAAGCTGTTCTTCCCCGGAACAGCTTCTTTTTATAAATTCCTTCCTGCTATCTTAATGGATGAAGATTGCCGCCATCGTTGGTGAAAAACACCAACGATAAAAACCTCTTTTGCTGTTGGTAGAAAACACCAGCCAGCAGTAATAATTTTGTAGTCGATTTCATAAAGGGTAGTTTATTTTATGGGTTAGTATTTATTGGCGTTCCAGTTCAAGTAGCACCAATGTCGTTGCTTTCGCGCCGGACACGGTATAGCTGTCCACTGCCTGTAGGTTCACGTAATGGCCGTCATATCCGTTAGCATTCCATGTCATAGGCTTGGGTGTGCCATCCGCAAAGGATAGCGTTGTTAATTCTATCTGGCTTTGGTTTTTCAATGTCCATTTGCCGTTTTGATTGGGCAGGAACTGCGCCAACATATGGCCGTCAAAATTGCCGTCCATATCGGTGTGAAAAAAGCTATGGTCACTTTGCATCGTGAGGTAAGTAACGTGATATTGTGGTATCCACCCTTGTACACGGACGCCGTTTTCAATCTGGCCGATATCTTTGATGTATTCGGAGATATTATACAGCGTGTCTTCGCGGTAATCGGTAATGTGGTAGGCGACCACTTCCCATTTGCCTGTCACGCGTTCATCGGTCAGGGCATTTGCCGAGGGCTGGTCGGAGTTGTTTTTCTTTTCGCAAGCAATAAAAGTGATACAGGTAAACGCTCCGATCAGGAGCGCAGGAATTAAACGCGCGGTGCTTCGCATAAATTGAGGGTTTTAGTGTTTAAAATGTGTATTGTTGTTAGAAATCCTTTTGATTAAATTTTCTTCATTAATTGTATTCTTATAATTAAGCGCCGCACCGTGGTTCTGTGCCATTTGCTGCCATCATTGCGATAGGTTGCTATTTTCATGTGGTTAAGCTCGTCAGCCAATGCCGATTGGCTTTTAAATCCCTGTGCTTGCAATTGCTCTATCACCGGTGTCATTTCGCGGGCAAAGCGTTTGGCCTTTATCCGGTGGTATCTTGCCAGCACATGCCCGAAATGCCCTAACACAATGCCCTTCGCTTTGGCCGCTTGCAGGGCGATTTTTGTCTTTTCGCTGATATTGTCCGCTTGTTCTTCTGCGACAACGGCAAGCAATTGCAAAACCACTTTAGGCGCATGGGGCTGCGTAACTATCTTAAATTTCACCTTGGCCTCAATCAGCGTCATAATCATCCAAAGGCTGCGGGCTAACCTATCCACATAAGCAATCAATAATGTCGCTTTGTTGCGCTTGCAAACCCTGATCGCCTCTTTCAACAAGGCGCGATCATGGCGCTTGCCGGATTTGATTTCTGTAAAGCTGTCTTTGAGGGTATAACCCTCATGCTCTGCAAAATCTTCAATCAGCACTTTTTGCGCTTCCAGCCCTAAGCCGCTTTTCTCTTGTCCGGGTGTGGATTCCCGATAATAGGCATATGCATTGTTCATGTCCGACCTTTTTAAAGTGAGCATTTCGGTGCCAGACCAGACACAAGCAAACGAACGTTTATATTTGTCCGTTATTTGGCTGGTTGCACACTGTATAGGCGAAATCATAAAGAAAAAGCCCTGCATTAGCAAGGCTTTGTAAAATGGAAAATCAGCAAAAAAGGCACCTTTTTGTATGTTTCAGACACAGGTAAACGTTCGTTTGCTTGTGTCCAAAAAAATGACAAGATTTATTGTGGCAATGCCTGCGGCCCGGGCTGCTTCATGGTCCGCTTCGCTGCCGTGCTTCGCACTCGCCCTTGACGGGCGACACTGCGCATCCCTATTGCGTTGCCCAAGCTAAGCAATAGGGAAAACCCTCAATATTTTACAGGGTTTAAACTGTAGAGACTTTGCGCAATTGGATTTAGTTTTACCGCTAGTAATCCTCTACTTTAAATTTATACATTACATCAAAATCTAAGACACCTATGACAATTCAACAATTTAGTGCTAATTATCAATTGCGATTTAGGCAGACTGTTACTGGAGATGCTGCTGCTTTTTATGCAGAGGCCGTAGATCGCAAGACTGGAGCTACGGCCCTGTCTCAAAAGGTTGAAATATCTATAAGTGAAATGAATGACGGGATATTATTGTCACAGTCACGAAACTCAATCAACGTATTAACCGCAGACGATGTAATTGATACAACACGCCGATATGCTACAGATTTGTTGTTTATATTGTGTCAAGTGCAAGATTATTTTCCATTGAATAAGGAAAATGATATCTATCAATTGCAAAACTAATTTTTAGGTCGAACTGTGTGCAAATGGTGTGCAAATAAAAAAAGGGTTTCAAGTGTGATGCTTGAAACCCTTATCTGTTTTGCTCTCCCTGCTGGACTTGAACCAGCGACCCTCTGATTAACAGTCAGATGCTCTAACCAACTGAGCTAAGGAAGAATGTGTTGTCCCTTTGTTGAAGGGAGTGCAAAGGTAAATATTCTTTTTAAACTTCCAAAAAAATGAAAGAATTTTTTGCCTAAAAACCGGAAAATTTTTCACCCAGGAACCGGAAGTTGATCCAGATAAGGCGGAGGTCATCCAGAGCAGCGTAATTCATCGCGTATTGTTCCGCCAGCCGCTCTTCGTTGAACTGGTTGGGCGCATAGCTTTCGAGCAGGGTATAAGCAGGCACAACGGCCGGCTTTACCAAAGGCAACTGTGCGGTACGTGCAATAGCGTCGGAATAGCCTACCCAGGTTTTCTTTGCTTTCAATACCTCGATAATATTTTTGAAGAAGCCTTTCCTGTTGCTTACTTTGAGCATGCAGAAAGGATAAAGAACCAACAACAACACGGAAGCGAAAATATCGGTGATTCGCTTGTTCCTTCTGGCATCAGCAGCGCCGATCCGGTATTTCTTTTCCAGGGAAAATTCTTCGGCATGGTGCCGGGAATTATTGCTGCCCAGCAGCGTTGTGCCACCAGGTATATGTATCTTATAAAAAGGGTCGGGGGCGCATCTTTCCATTTGCGCCATGATCTCTTTATAGCTCATAGAGCCGCTGTTAAAGATCAGCTCGTTGATACGGTATATCTTTTGTATCTGCGGCAGATTGGCTACGGCGCCCAGTACCCTCTGCGTTGCCTCTGGTTCGGGGGCTATCCGCCCGATTACTTCGAGGTTATAATGCGTTTGTTCCAGGATATACGAAGTGCTGGCATAGTCTTCCATATTGCCGATAATGGCTGCCTTATAGTCGACCTTGCCCCGGGGTACCAGTTTGATCCAATGCAGCAGGGACAATAGCCATCTTACCAGCAGGATCACCACAGTGCCTGTCATGCCGCTGAACAGGACGATGCCCCTTGAAAAGCGATATTGTAAAGGGAAGAGGCCATAACCGGCCAGTACGAGTATAGTACCCAAAACCATACCCCTGCCTGCCTTAAACAGGCTGAACGGCTTGTCGTACCCGCCATTGAGAAACAGGCTCAGCATCCATATGGTAATGAAAAGAGGGATCGTACGCAGGAAGTCGTTGCCCCTGGGCTGTACCTGGGCAATGGTATCGAACCAGAAGTCCTTGACCAGGAAAGTAACCAGGGTAAGCAGGATGGCATCGAGCAGGAACATTTTAAATAAGGAAAACAAATGTCTTCCCCAGTTCAATACATTCCTCAGGCCCAGCACCAGTTTCAGAGCGGCATTATAGATAGCGCCCAGTTTCTTGGGGTAATATTTTTTTACAAAAATGGCATGAGCTTCGTAAAAGACCTTCATATAGCGATAGCTGAGCTTGCGGGTGCTTTCGCCTTTATAGTGGATCACACTTACTTCGGGGAAATAGATATTGTCGTAGCCGGCCATCCTTACCCTATGGCAAAGGTCTACATCTTCGCAATACATGAAATAGATCTCATCGAAACCTCCGCCTGCCTGTTCCATCGCGCTGCGGCGTACCAAGAGACAGCAGCCTGAAAGTATATCGACTGGCGCGATCTCTTTTTCTCCCACCTGGGCAGCATAATACCGGTTGAATACATTGGATTTGGGAAACAGCCTGGATAATCCCGCTACTTTGTACACAGAGGTCCAGAAAGAGGGGAACGATTTTTTGGAATCGGGCGCATAGGTACCGCGCCCGTCGATGAGCCTGGGGCCAAGGCAGCCGGTTTGTGGATGCGCATCGAGGTAGGCCAGCACACTGCTGTAAAAATCTTCCGGTACTACAGTGTCGGGGTTCAGGAAATGAACGTATTCCCCCCGGGCTATCGCCAGGCCCTGGTTGTTGGCTTTGGAGAAGCCGGTGTTCTCTTTGTTGGCCAGCAGGATCACGTTGCCGAAATTTTCCCTTACCAGGTCGCAGCTTTCATCGGCAGAGTTATTGTCCACTACGATGATCTCAGCATCGATCCCTTGTACAGCACGGCTTACTGAATCGAGGCATAGCCCGAGAAAGTATTGTACGTTATAACTGACAATGATAATGGAAATCTTCTTGTGTGGCATGATCGGCGTCCGGAAGGCTGGACTGCAAAGCCTTGATTTTCATTTTACCGGAAGTAAAACGAAACTAAGGGAAACAAAAAAGCACCTCCATGCTACAAAAATAGATTTTCTGAGAGGAAGTGCAAATTTTGATCTGATATTAGCAGGTAAACCAAAGGCTGCCTTTAAAATACGTGCTGTCCGCCATTGATCGCGTAATTGGCCCCGGTAATAAAGGCAGAGTGGGGCGATGCGAGAAACGAGACGAGGTGGGCAATCTCTTCGGTGCCGCCCATACGGCCCACGGGAATGCCTTCGATAATCTTGTTCCGTACCTCGGGCGCTACTGCCATTACCATATCGGTAGCCACGTAACCGGGTGATATCGTATTAACGGTAATTCCTTTGGATGCTGTTTCGATTGCAAGCGTTTTGGTGATGCCGTGCATGCCTGCTTTTGCCGCAGCATAGTTGACCTGGCCAAATTGTGCCCTTTGACCGTTTACGGAAGATATATTGATAATACGGCCATAAGATTTGTCCAGCATGGGGTTGATGACATGCCTGCAGCAGTTGAATACACTGGTAAGATTGGCGCCGATAACGGCATCCCAGTTATCACGGCTCATTTTTTTGAAGGCCCCGTCTTTGGTAATGCCGGCATTGTTGACAAGAACATCTATAGTGCCGTGATCCTTATGAATGGCTTCTACCATGGCGCCCACAGAATCATAATCCGAAACATCGCCCTGGTATAAATGAAATTCATACCCCTCTTCCTTCATTTTCTGGTACCAGGCTTCTGCTTTTTCTTTGGTGCGATAGTTGGCGCATACAATATAACCATCATCAGACAGTCGTTTGCAGATATGGGTGCCTAAACCTCCGGTGGCTCCGGTTACCAGGGCTACATATTTTTTCTTGTCCATAGCGTTATAATTTTTGATCAAATTAGATAAAAAATGTCGGATAAAGAAAAATATAGCAAAATATCAGAATGCCATAATATTGGGTGTGATAAACGATTCCGGGAGATTTAAGGGGCCTAGTAGCGGCGCTCGGTAACGTAATGAACCAGCTCTTCCATAGCCGTCCTCGATTCGGATTCGGGGAAACGGTACAGGATTTCCATGGCTTCTTTTTGATATTGAAGCATTTTCTCTCTTGCATACTCTATGCCTCCGCTCTTTTTAACCAGCTCGATCACCTCATTTACCTTTTGCTTGTCCTTGTTCTGATTCTTGACTATGTAAATTATTCTACGTTTTGTGGCATCATCTGCCTGTTGCAGGGTATAAATGAGGGGCAGTGTCATTTTTTTTTCTTTAATATCGATCCCTGTCGGCTTCCCGATATTATCGTGCCCATAGTCGAAAAGGTCGTCCTTGATCTGGAAGCTGATCCCTATTTTTTCCCCGAAACTGTGGAACAGGCGGGATGTTTCTTCGTTTTCGGTGGCCGACCAGGCCCCTGCGGCACAGGCCGAGGCTAATAAAGATGCGGTTTTGCTCCTGATGATTTCGAAATAAACGTCTTCTTTAATATCCAGTTTACGGGTTTTTTCCATTTGCAGCAATTCCCCTTCGCTCATCTCCTTCACCGCAGTCGATACTATTTTAAGAATCTGAAAATCGTTGTTGTCCAGTGAGAGTAATAAGCCTTTGGATAAAAGATAGTCACCCACCAATACAGCGACTTTGTTTTTCCACAAGGCATTAATAGAGAAGAAATTCCTGCGCATATTGGCGTCATCCACCACATCATCGTGCACCAAAGTTGCAGTATGCAACAGTTCGATGAGTGAGGAGGCCCTATAGGTGGCTTCTGTTACCTGCCCGCTGATTTTGGCCGCGAGGAAGATGAACATGGGCCGCATTTGCTTTCCTTTACGCCGGATAATGAAACGCATGATGCGGTCCAGCATCGGATTGCGGCTGCGTACATTTTCTGCAAATTTCTTTTCGAAAAGATCCAGCTCTTCGGCTATCGGTTTTTTTACATTTTTCACATTAAAAGTATTTGCAGCGGGTAGGGTTTCTCAATTATTCTTTCTGTTGTACCCCGTGTTTCCGGGGAATTTTCGTCTTAATAACCGGGCAGCTAAAATAGAGAAGGAAATTGAATAGACCTTGAAAGAATTAATCGTTCCTTAAAATATTCTTTGGCATGATTATTGCTGAAAGAAATAATCGTGTCGAGATGCCTTAATTTTATCGCAGCGCAATTACATTCATTATTATTGAAAGAAAACACTCATAATTTTTATTAATGCATTGTATTTGTATATTGTTTAGATTATTTTGACAAGAATTTAAAGTTTGCAAATAATACATTTTTTTTTTTTTTTGAAAAGCGTGTTTTACCTTTGTCCCGAACTTTGCAAGTAAACGCGTAAAACTTTTTAAATAAACAACTCTCGTTATGGTCAACAAAAAGTACATCTTGCTTGCCGGCGTATGTTCAGCTTTAGCTCTACAGCCCGCACTCGCACAAGAATCAACCCAGGCTTCCTGGAGCGGTAGAGATATGACTTACCGCGGTCAGAGCTACGATGCTTTGGACACAGCTTACATCCCTGGTAGCAGAATGGAGCAACAGCGCCAATATCTGAACCACCAATATGCATTCCCTGCCAAACCTCGCAATATGTGGGAATTAGGCGTTAACGTGGGTCTGGTTAACATCTTTGGTGACGTTCCCAGTAAAGGTCCATGGAATGCTCCTAAATTTTTAAATGCTGTAGGTTTCGGTGCTACGCTCCGTAAAGCTATCGGTTATGCAACTTCAGTACGTCTGCAGTATAACTACATGGGTGCTACCGGTTATGATTACCGCGGTCGTCCTTACTCTAACGAAGCTCCCTGGAGTATGGCAGGAAGTGGTTACACCAGTGGTAATGTGTATAGTAACTACAAATTTACTGGTCACGAAGCTACCTTGCAGTTAGTAGGTGCTATTAACAACATCAAATTCCACAAAGCTAAGAACGTTGTAAGCCTTTATGGTTTCATCGGTGGTGGTGCTTTGATCTGGAAAACAATGGTATCGACTAAGAACGCTTCCGGCAATCCTTACGATTTCGCTACTTTGGGTAATCAGACTTCTGCCAAAGCTACAAACGATCTGTACAAGCAATGGCTGAAAGATGCAGACAATTACAACTACCAAGTAAACAAAACCGATTACACTGGTCAAGGTGAAGGCGGTATGTCTATCGGTAGCAACACAGTAACACCAGTTCTGGTAGGTGGTTTGGGTATGCAGTTCAAATTAGGTAACCGTGTTTCTCTGACTTTCGAAGACAAAATTACTTTCTCTGGTCTGGACGTTCTGGATGGTGTTGCTCACGATCCTAGCCCAACCGGTGGTCTGTCTTCTGACAAAGATTTCATCAACTACGCTTCCGTAGGTCTGGCTTTCAACATCGGAAACAAAAAACGCAGTGTATTGCCTTTGTGGTGGGTTAATCCAATGGATCATATCTACAGCGAACTGGCCGATCCTCGTCACATGAAACTTCCTGATCCAGTACTGCCTGATGCTGATGGTGATGGCGTAACTGATCAATTTGACAAATGTCCTGATACTCCTGCTGGCGTGAAAGTTGACGCTACTGGTTGTCCTCTGGATACTGATGGTGATGGCGTTCCTGACTACAAAGACAAACAACTGATCACTCCTACTGAATGTCAACCAGTTGATGCTGACGGTGTGGGTAAATGCCCAGATCCTGAGTGCTGCAAAAACAGGGTAGCTTCTAATGATTGTAACCTGGGTGCTGGTTCTATCTGCTTCAAAGCAAACTCAGCTAAACTGAGCAGCGAAGCACAAAACCAACTGGCTAACCTGGCTGCACAAATGAAAGCCGCTCCTACTTGCAAAGTGGTTGTAATGGGTAACGCTGGTAGCAGCAAACTGCAACAACAACGTTCATGGGATCGCGTTAACGCAGTTATCGAGTACCTGAGCGAAACACAACAGATCAGCCGTGATCAATTCATCTTCCAATATCAAGGTGGTACCGGCGATGTGAATTGCGTAATGTTCCGTTCTGCAATGCCTGGTGAAGAAGGTCCATCTAACCTGCCTCCTCCACACCCACAATTGGGAACTAAAAAATAAGAATATGCCTCAGGCATAATCATAAAAAGCTCCGGAATCTTTCCGGAGCTTTTCTTTTGTATGGGTTTCGATACGCTTATACGTATAGCTAACTATCGCAAGAAAGAAAACATGAAAACAGGTATCTCCAGTAGGATTTAAGTAATCCTATTCGACGGTACATCATTGAACACAGAATCTTATTGTTTGATGTTATTTCTTGCAGCGGCTTGGCGACGGATGCTGCGAGAAATAACTACTAATATCACAAAAAAGACAGCCACCGGAATTACCGGTGGCTGTCTTCTCTTTACGTGTATGTTTATACCTTTCTGCTACATAGGATTCTCGTCGTCCTGGATAGCGTCATTGTCCTCTTCGCTGTCGCCGCCGGTAATATCATCGTTGGTACCTTGCTCTTCGTCCAGGCCGGAAGCCGTTTCCTGCGCCGTTTCTTCATGGCCGGGTGTGTCTGTTTCCTGCGCTTTTGCTTCGCCTTCCGCAGCCTCTTCCATCTTCAGGGTACCGTCCGTATCTACGATCATCTGGCGGTTGGCACTTTCTTCCGGTACCGCTTCTTCTCCATTGGTTGGGAGCACGATATCGGTATTGCCTATCTCTTTTAATTGTGGCAGATCGGATGGGCCATTCACGCCCAGGTAATCCATAAAGTTTTTAGTAGTGGCATAGATCAGTGGCTTGCCCACCGCATCTTCATTGCGGCCGGCGATCACGATCAATTCCTTTTCCAGTAATTTCTGGATAGAGTAGTCGGAGCTAACCCCCCTGATAAACTCAATCTCAGACTTGGTAATAGGCTGTTTGTACGAAATGATAGCCAGAGTTTCCATAGCCGAAGAAGAGAGCTTTTTGACGTATTTATCGCCGTTGAGCTGGAGTACAGTCTGGTGATAGGTCTTCTTAGTGAGAAACTGGTAGCCGCCACCTGTTTCCCTCAGTTCAAAAGGATAATAATCCGTATCGTACTTTTCTCTTACTGCTTCAAGGCATACCGCTACTTTTTCACTTTCCAGCGCTTCCTCCATTACATTGCCCAGGAGTTCTATCATCTCCATTTGCGGCAACGGGCGTTCGCTGGCAAAAATAAGGGCTTCTACATGCGGCATTAATTGTTCCACTTCCATAGCTATATCTATAAAATTCTTCCTCGAAAATACTATTGCTCTGTGATCTTACTGTAAAAAGAAATACACAGGTGTGGACAAATTTGAGAGGCGTTATAATTGCCCTTTATTCCTGAATACAAGTTGTCCCTCTTGTTTTCAGGCTGAAACGGATAGAAATATACAATGTTCATAACATGTGCATTTCACCATATCTTAATATTTGAATAAAAATAACCTAATGCAATTATGGTTAACTTTAGTAAAATTTATACATAAAACTGATTTTATGCGATGGAGAACGTTTAAGGGAGATACTATAACACTCCCTATTAAGACCGCCGTAGAACAGGCCATTATCCGGGAAACCAAGGCCGGGTATAAATTAAAAGTTTGTATCGGTACCGATTCGCAGGTACACGGCTCCGCTACCGATTTCGCTACCGTTATCGTTTTCCTGCGTGAAAAGCATGGTGGGTTCATGTTTATCCAGAACGACCGCTCGATGCATCCTTATTCGCTGAAAGAGCGGATGCTGACAGAAGTAGCCATGAGCATCGAGATCGCTTATGAATTGTGCGACCTTTTCAACACTTACGATGTGGATATGGAAGTACATGCGGATATCAATACCAATCCGCAGTTCAAAAGCAATGAGGCATTGCGGGAGGCTACCGGTTATATCCTTGGTATGGGATTTGCCTTTAAAGCCAAACCAGAAGCTTTTGCCAGCAGTTGCTGCGCCGATAAGGTGATCAATTGATTATTGCCTTTTTTCAGGTTGTTTTGCCTGGCGCCCCCTCCAGGTAGGGAATTCTTCCCCCCAATTCTTTCCCCGATACATTTCACTGCTTATCCCAGGCAAGCAAAAACTGCAGGCCCTCAACAGTATGGTCAAGGCTGCAGTTTTATATCTTTGGAAAATAACTATTGTTTAATCTTCGTCCGATGAATCGGTAACGCCGGTTGCATGCTCTTTAACCGTTTGCATAAACTCTTTTGCCGGTTTGAAAGCCGGGATAAAATGTTCCGGGATTTCTACGGCAACGTTCTTTTTAATGTTACGCCCAATCTTAGCCGCTCTCTTCTTTACGATGAAACTTCCGAATCCTCTTACGTACACCGCTTCCCCATCAGTCAGTGAAGTTTTCACCTCTTTAAAAAAGGTTTCCAAAGTGACCAGGACGTCAACTTTTGGAATGCCGGTTTTATCGGCAATGCGGGCAACCATGTCTGCCTTTCTCATAAACTAAAATGTGTTTTTATGGTCATCAAGTTAAAATGGATGGTCAATTTGTTGCAAATAAAATGTTGAAAAATTGTAGTATTATTACTAATAGTCCAAACATACAATACATAAACACCAAAACAATAAATTTGTGGTGCAAACTTTTGTTAAAGAGGCGATTATTGGTTTGGTTTAAGAATTATTTTAATTTATCTTAACTTATTGTTTATGTATCTTCCTCACATAAAACCTTAAATAACTGCAATCTTCGTTCAATGATTTAAATATATTCGTTTGGGCGTAATTTTCTGTAAGTTGTTTAAAATAGGGGCTTTTGGCGGTGTATTGGTAATACTCGTCATTGGCCTGCGGATCGTAAATATTTTTGTTGGCGATATCGGCATTCTTCTGCCAGCATTTGGAAAGCATGAACAGGCATTTTGCCTTTAGCTCTTTGTCTTTTGCTTTGTCAAAAGCCCTTTGGTAAACAGCAGCCGCTTTTTCGGCAGTATAATAATTCCTGTATTCGGGCAGCAGCCGGTTCCTGGTAGTATCGCTGTAATAGGCCAGGGGATCTGAACCGCTTCTATAATACATAGCCGCTTTCCAGCTTAAGCCATAATAGGTCATGCTATACAAGCCATTGGCATACTTATAGAGCTCCGCTGCATCGGTACTTTCCCGGTCGGCCAATTCCTGCAGCCGCAGCATATCTTTGGCAAACAGGTACTTGTTAGAAACCGCAGCCGTATCCTTGGGCTCCTGTGTATCGATCCATCTTTCTGCAAAAGGGTCGGGGAAGGAATAGCCGTTCATCGTGGCAGCCGGTACATTTTTCAAGATGGCTACGGCCTGGGCAAAGTCGTGCTGGCGTAGATACCGGGTACCTATATACAGGTCCAGGGCGCCTTGCTGGTAAGGCTGGTATTTAACGAGATAAGCTTCATAAGGCGTCTTAGGGGCACTTTTGATCCACTCCTTCAGCTCGATGATCCTGGCGGTAGTTACCTGTTCCAGCTCTACCGAAAAGCCCGGATCTACATATACGGGTTTGTTTTCCCCTTCGCCGCCATACCAGTACGTGTAGATCCCTTTCCCCTGCGGACCGGTAGTGCCTTTGGCAATGCACAACAAAGCTTTAAGCGTATCTTTCTGCTGCATATACACATTGGGCAATACAGAGGTCATCAGGTTGCGGTAGCTGATACCGAAGCGGCTGTCTTTGATCGCTTTCTGTTCCAGCCATTCGAGAGAGGGCAATATCCTGGCTTCGGTTGCGGCATCCAGCTTCTGGTTCTTGTTGATGGCCAGCAGCAATTGCTCCACTTCAAGCATGTTTTTCAATTTACCTTCCGGATTCATTTTAGCCGCCCGGGCGATCCAGTCTTCACAGTTTTTCCAATCCTGTTGTATAAAATAAAGATAAGCTACGGAAAGCGGCCAGAATGTAGGTGTCTCGGTCTTATTTTCATTATATAGCTTAGTACCGAAATTGATCAGTCCCTGCAGGTCGCGCCTGGTTTGTTCTCTTTGTTTCCTGGATTCTTCGGTTTCGGCAGGCCGGTAATCGTAGTAATAGTTGGTGTACGTATAATAGGAGTTCTTAAAGCCGCTTTTACTCCTCAGTAAAGGGTCGAGCAGGTTCATTTCCATTTTATTGATCTCACGGGTCATCACCACATCCAGTCCTTTTACCCGGGGATCGAGCAGGTAAGCTTCCTGCATCAGGGGGAGACCGTTATCATATTGGTGTAAGGCATCCATAACCGCGATTACGGCTTTCTCGGGATTATTTTTCGTAAGCTTTAATACCGCATTCCGATCGGCATGAGGGCCATTTTCATTTTCCCCATGTGAGCTGAAGCACCAGTCATAGCTCACATAATTTCCCGCTTTATTGTCGTCTGTCGCATTAAACGCCAGCGAATAGAGATAAGCGGCAGTATTGTAATCGCCGGTCTTATAATAAGCCCCTGCTTTCAGGCTCAGGCAGCGGTAATACATGATATTGCCAGCTGTCTTCTCCCCAATCAGCTCTTTGTACAAAGCAAAAGTACGTTGGTAATCGCCGCTGTAAAAAGCCATACGGATTACCTGGTAGGCGTAGCGCCATTGGAAAAAATCCTGTTTGGCTGCCTTCCACAGTTGCAGGCCGCCTTTAATACTATTGTTCATGCCGTTCACATCCTTAGGTGGTGCATTCCATTCGGATGCGGGTGCTACGTGTACTTCGCATTTTTTGGCATACATCAGGTAGCCCAGCGCTTCGAGGTCCTTATCTTTCAGGAACCACTGCGTCATGCCATTGCGCTTTACGGAATCGGGCAATTGCAGGGCGTTCCCTTTTTCGATGTAGTAGTACAGGTTGCTGAGCTGGGCATAGCTGTAACGATACACAAAGTCGGCGGCTTCTTTATCCTTGAATTGCCCTTTTCCCAGTGCTATCCATTCCTGCAGGTTCAGGTCTTCGCCGGGAGTAGTCTTGTTGCCGTTGTCCCAGTCTTCGTAATACTGGTAGCCGGTTACGAAGTAAAACGGCATATACGCATTGCTGCCGGTGGTGTTGTTCTGGAAAAAGGAAATGTAATAATCATAAGGATCTTCGCCACCACCGCAGGCAATTACGATCTGTTCGAAGCAAAGGCTGCAGAAAAACAGGAGGGCCAGGGATAAATACTTTACAACTTTGATCATCGGGTATGTAGTTTGGGGTTGCGCTATGCGAAAGAAGTAGTGATAAGAACGGAGGCTACAAAGCATATTTCCGTACTTTTGCTGGCACAAAAATAAAACAATAAATACGTATGCCCGGTTTTGAATTTTTTGGAGTTGAAGAAAGAAAGGAAGTGAATGAAGTGCTGGATACAGGAATTTTGATGCGCTATGGTTTCGATGCCCAGCGCCAGGGAAAATGGAAGGCAAAAGAGCTGGAACAAGCCCTTTGCGAGCGGCTGTCTGTACAATATGCACAATTGACTTCCAGCGGTACTTCGGCACTGTCCACCGCGATGGCTGCATTGGGCCTTGGGGCCGGTGATGAGGTGATTATGCCCACCTTCACTTTTGTAGCCAGTTTTGAATCTGTTTTCTCGGTAGGGGCTATCCCTGTGCTGGTCGATATCGACGATACGCTTACACTCGATCCTAAAGCGGTGGAAGCGGCTATTACCCCCAGAACGAAAGCTGTAATGCCGGTGCATATGTGCGGCGCTATGGCCGATCTGGATGCCCTGAAGGATATTTGCACCAGGCACAACCTGATCCTGCTGGAGGATGCTTGTCAATCGTTTGGCGGCAGCTACAAAGGAAAGGCCCTGGGTACTATCGGCGATGCCGGTACCTTCTCTTTTGACTTCGTAAAAACCGTTACCTGCGCCGAAGGTGGCGGTATCGTGACCAACAATAAAGATGTTTATCTTAAATCGGATGCCTATAGCGATCATGGCCACGACCATATGGGCGTAGACCGCGGCGCCGATTTGCATCCTTATATCGGGTACAATTACCGTATTTCCGAACTGCATGCGGCCGTTGGACTGGCACAACTGAGAAAGCTCGACCGCTTCCTGGAAATACAGCGCAGCACCAAGAAAATATTGAAAGAGGCCCTGGCAACGATCCCGGAAGTAAGCTTCCGACGGTTGCCCGATCCCAATGGGGATAGCGCCACTTTCCTGGGCTTTTTCCTGCCCGACGAAGCCATAGCCCGCAAGGCATCGGCCAATTTGAAAGCAGCAGGGATCGTGAACTTCTACTATTTCGACAACAACTGGCACTATATCCGCAACTGGGAGCATTTTAAGCAAAGCAAATCGCTGAGCCGTTTCGGACAGGAGCTTGCAGAGGCTATGAAGGTTTATGAAACAAAGCAATTCCCGGTTTCGGATGCGATCATCAACCGTTGTATCTGTACACCGATCAACCTGTCCTGGACTGATGCCGAAATACAGGAAAGAGCGGAAAAGATGGTGCAGGCGATAAAAGCAGCACTCTAGCAGTGAATGCCGGATTTTAACATTGCAGCAGTTGGATTGTTCAATAGTCAATACCTGTTCTCTTACATCCAATAGCTAACGTCTAACATCTAATGTCTGACATTTAACGTCTAACATCTAATAGGCGATAAAAGAAAAAAACAATCAATGGCACTGACGCTGAAAAAAAGCCTGGGGCAACACTTCCTGCACGATGAAAATATGTGTAAACGCATTGTGGCGCAGGTAAACCGTACACCGGGATTGCAATTGCTGGAAATAGGGCCGGGTGGCGGCGCCATTACCAAGTATTTGCTGACCTGGGAAGATACACAGTACAAAGCCATTGAAATCGATGATGAGAAAGTGGCGTACCTGCCCAAAGCTTTTCCCGCTATTGAAGGTAAATTGATCCATGAGGACTTCCTGAAGGCGGATATCCCTTTCGAAGGACATTTTTCCGTTATCGGAAACTTTCCCTACAATATTTCTACCCAGATACTGTTTAAAATACTGGATTGGGAAACAGAGGTGGACGAGGTGACCGGTATGTTCCAGAAGGAAGTGGCGCAAAGGGTAGCTGCCAAAGAAGGCAGTAAGACCTATGGGATATTGAGTGTATTGATACAAGCCTTCTTTACCACGGAATACCTGTTTGATGTGCCGCCAGGTTGCTTTAACCCGCCACCCAAGGTGATGTCGGGCATATTGAAAATGACCAATACGCATAATCCTTTTGGTATTGAGGATAAGAAAACTTTTTTGCGTATTGTCAAGGCGGCTTTTAACCAAAGGCGAAAAATGCTGCGCAATGCCCTGAAAGGGATTTTCCCGCCGGAAATGCTGGAGCAGGATATCTTTACCAAAAGAGCAGAGCAATTGTCTATATCCGATTTCGTAGGTCTTTACCGTGATTATTTAAACCAGAAGTTATGAGCCCTAAGGTATTGATCGTAGCGCCGGTACATGATGTTTTGTTACAGGAACTGGAAGCATTGGGCTATAGTTACGATATAGATGAAAACATAAGCCGAGCTACGGCTTTAGCGGTTATCCCGCAGTACGAAGGTGTGGTAACCTCTACCCGTTTGCAGATCGACCAAGAATTTATAGATCGGGCTACTGCCCTGAAATGGATAGGCCGTATGGGATCTGGTATGGAGATAATCGACCTGCCTTATGCACAGGAGATGGGCATCCAATGCTTCAGCAGTCCCGAAGGCAATGCGAATGCTGTGGCCGAGCAGGCCCTGGGTATGTTGCTGGCTTTGCAGCATCGTATTTTCAGTGCACACCGGGAAATGCAGCAAGGTATATGGCTCCGGGAGGAAAACCGGGGGCTTGAGCTGGAAGGACTTACCGCAGCCGTTATCGGTTATGGCAACAATGGAAGCGCTTTTGCCCATAAGCTTAAAGCGATGGGCTTAACCGTATTGGCGCTGGATAAATATAAGACAGGATTTGCTACAGAAGGCATAGAGGAATGCAGCAATCTGGAACAGATCTATGCAGAAGCTGATATCATCAGCTTTCATCTGCCGCTTGCGGAAGAAACGCAGCATTATTTCGATGATGCCTTTCTCGAAAAGATGCAAAAACCATTTGTGCTGCTTAATTTATCCCGGGGAAGCATCGTATCGCAAACCAGCCTGTATCAAGGGCTCAAGAGCGGAAAGATCAAGGCCGCGGCTTTGGATGTATGGGAAAAAGAACCCGTCTCCAAAATGGAAGGAGAGCAGAGGAAAGAGTATAATGAATTGATAACCATGTCCAATTTTATCGGAACCCCGCATATTGCAGGTTATACGGTACAGGCCTTGTATAAAATGAGCTATTTCCTGGCCCGGAAGATAAGCAAGACCATAAAGAACAGGGCCTTGGAAAATAGAAACTAATTACTTACCTTTGAATGGCACATGCAACGCATCCTGGCCGGATGCGTTGCATGTTTTCTTTTACTATCCGTTAAAATATTTATAGACATGGCAGACGTAAACTATGTTACGAAAGAGACCCTGGATCAAATGAGGGAAGAACTGACTCAATTGAAAACTGTAGGCAGGGCAGAAATAGCAAGAGCGATTGCAGAAGCAAGAGAAAAAGGCGATCTTAAAGAAAATGCAGAGTACGATGCTGCAAAAGAGGCACAAGGGTACCATGAGGCGAAAATCGCCCAACTGGAAACAGCCGTTATCAATTCCCGTGTGATCGATATCAAGGACATTGACACCAGTAAGGTCTCTATTTTGAGCAAGGTTAAAATTACCAATACCAAAACCAAAAAATCTTTCGAATACCAGATCGTTTCCGAAACCGAAGCCGATCTGAAATCGGGCAAAATATCAGTGGGTTCTCCTATTGCCAAAGGCCTCTTGGGCAAAACAGTAGGCGAAACAGCCGAGATCATTGCGCCATCCGGTACTATGAAATTCAAAATCGATGCTATCAGCATCTAAGGTCTTCTTTCTGCTATAAAAAAAGAGGCCGTCAGGCCTCTTTTTTTATAGCAGAAATCCCGGTTCTGTGTCCTCTTCCGGTTAGGGCAAGAGTTGTTGTGTCGTTTTGTATAGCCCTAAAGATGAAAGCAACCATTACCCGATTAAGCCGCTTGTAATTTTCCAACTTATATTAAGTGAAATGATTACATTTGATTTAAAAAAAGTATGGGAAAATATGATGACGCTTCCTGGCATTACGAAGGTGACTTTCCTGAAGGCCTGCCGGAAGAAAACGGGGCAACGCATATCGGTATGTTTTTAACCTGGTGTATAGACAATAACCTGATCTCCGATTTTCAGCAGGAAGAAAGCAGGAGTGATATTGAAAAGGTGAAAAGGAGGGAAATGACAGGCGCTGCATTCCTTATCGATAATTGCGACGAAAAGTTTACGGATGAAGACCTGAATGACCTGGGCAACGGGTTTGCCGAAGACTATTATAACGACGATTCCAATTTTGGAAAAGTATATGGCTCTTATACCAGCGACTATTCAGCCATGTTTGACCGGAGGGCGGAAAAAGGCGCAGGGGACGCTGTGTCTATTTATCATGTTGACAATACGTTTGACAATTACAACTTGCTCAGGCCCGTTCTGGATAAGCGATTTGAAGAATGGCGCCAATACAAAGGACTGTAAGCGGAACCCGGTAGATGATTTGCTATTGCAGGCTTGGACCGGCGCAGCGTCCTTATTCATTGTCGTGTTCTATACAACAGAATGATGTACTGTTATCGGCATGCAGCGCGATGATATTCTATAAGGCAATTTCATATTTCGCCGGAAAAGATCCCTTTCTTCGTTATTTTTGTAAAAAAAGAACAGGTAGCCGTAATCCTGCCGCCTGCTAAAACCGGACATCTAAAGTCTAACATCTGATATCTAATATCTAACATCTAATAAAACCCATGACCATATTTTCCAAAATCATTGCCGGCGAAATACCTTCCTATAAAGTTGCAGAAGACGATCGCTTTTTTGCCTTTCTTGATATCGCACCATTGGTTAAAGGGCATACCCTGGTGGTGCCCAAGGCAGAAATAGACAAGATCTTTGACCTTGATGATGAACTCCTGGCTGCAGGCATCCTGTTTGCCAAGAAAATAGGAAAGGCCATAGAAAAAGCTTTTGACTGTAATCGTTGTGGGATCAGTGTAGTAGGTCTTGAGGTGCCGCATGCCCACATTCACCTTATCCCGATCAACAGTGCGGCCGATATGAATTTTGCCCATGCCAAGCTTAAGCTGAGCGTGGATGAGTTTAAGGAAGTACAGCAAAAGATTATTGCTGCCTTGTAAATTATCGATCGGTATCCCGGCCAATGGAAGCCAGCGCCAACTGCTCTTCGGCTTCCCGTTGCAACTGTTCGGCCTGCATGATCTTTTTCCAGCGAAAATAACCAAATACGGCCACCGTAAACAGGAAAGCGGTAAGCAATGCCATTAAGGGCAGATGCTTGTAAAATAAAAGCGGGATAGCCACTATATTGGATATATTCAGCAGCACCCAGTTCTCCACTTTACGCCTGGCCAACAGCCACATCCCGGCCCATGCCGTAGCCGATACAAAGGCATCCATGACGGGTACGGTAGAGTCGGTAAAGGTTTTTAAGGTAAAGAACAAAGCTACAAAAGCCACGACACAAATACCGGCTACAATACGCCAGTCTTTGGGGGTACAGGAGGTGATGGGGAGATGCTCCGATTTTTTGTTGCGCTGCACCCATTTGTACCAGCCGTAAAAGCTCATAACCAGGTAATACATACTGAGAACCGATTCCGCATAAAGACCGGCATGGCTCATGAGCCAGATGGACAGGCCACAGGAAATAATTCCGGCAGGATAAAGCAGGATGTTGTTGCGATAAGACAACAGCACTTCTGTAACGCCGAAGGTAACGGCAAGCAGCTCCAGCCGGGAGATGGCGTGCCATTCCTGGGCGATGTAATCTGAGATCGTGGCCCAATTCATGCTGCGAAAATACAAGGTTAATGCATCAAAATCATATATGCGTATCATTTATGTCCATCCGTCCTTATGGCTATAAATTCGTACCTTTGCAGCTTAAATAAAAGGAATAGAAGATAAATGGCAAAACAAAATAATGCGAGGAAATGTTCCTTTTGCGGTAAGCCCGAAAGCCAGGCGGCTTTACTGATTACCGGCATCGAAGGGAACATTTGTGATGAATGTGCCGAGCAGGCACATCTGATGGTTTCTGATGCGAATGTGAAACAAAAGACCAGCTCCTCCAAATACGACGTTAAAAAACACAAGGTTTATAAACCCAAAGAGATCAAATCTTTCCTGGACCAGTATATCATAGGCCAGGATGATGCGAAAAAAGTGATGGCGGTGGCCATGTACAACCACTACAAACGCCTGATGCACCCGGTAAGCGATGATGTGGAGATCGAAAAATCGAACATCATTATGGTTGGCGAAACAGGAACCGGCAAAACGCTATTGGCCAAAACGGTAGCCCGTATCCTGGAAGTGCCTTTTGCGATCGCCGATGCTACGGTGTTTACACAAGCCGGCTATGTGGGCGAAGATGTGGAAAGTATCCTGTCCCGCCTGCTCCAGGCCTGCGATTACGATGTGGCCGCTGCCGAAAAAGGGATCGTGTATATCGATGAGATTGATAAGATAGGCCGTAAAAGCGATAATCCCTCCATTACCCGCGACGTAAGCGGCGAAGGAGTACAACAAGCCTTGCTGAAACTGCTGGAAGGTTCGGAAGTACTGGTGCCCCCACAGGGTGGTCGCAAACATCCCGAACAAAAGCTGATCAAAGTAAATACACAAAATATCCTGTTTATTTGCGGCGGCGCTTTTGAAGGCATCGATAAAATGATTGCCCGCAGGATGGAATCCTCTACCATCGGGTTTAAAAATACCGATCAGAAAGATAAGCTGGACCGTACCAACCTGCTGCAATATGTGAACCCGCAGGATTTGCGTACTTTCGGCCTCATCCCCGAGCTGCTGGGCCGTTTGCCGGTGGTTACCTATCTTAACCCGCTCGACAAAGATACCCTGAAGCGTATCCTTACCGAACCGAAAAATGCCTTGATCCGCCAGTACAAGCGCCTGTTTGAATACGAAAACATCAAGCTGGAAATCGACGATGCTGCGCTGGATTATATGGTAGATAAAGCGTACACTTACAAACTGGGTGGCCGGGGCTTGCGTACCATTTGCGAAATGATCCTTACCGATGCGATGTTTGAACTGCCGTCGGAAGAACATTCTGAAGTGTTCCACCTTAGCCTGGATTACGCCATGCAAAAACTGGAAAGAGCCAAGCTGGAATATATGAAGGCTGCATAAATCCAGATCAAGAAAAACAATTTACCTTAATAGCTAAATAACCCCGAAAAACATGCAGGAATTAATTAATGAATTAGTAGAAAAAGCGAACCTTACTCCCGAAGCGGCAGCCAAGGCGGTGGAGACCACTGTCAATTTTGTAAAGTCTAAGCTTCCACCTTTCCTCTCCGATAAAGTGGAGGACCTGATCGGCGGCAAATTTGACCTGGGCTCTATGTTCGGCGGATTTGGCGGCGGCGGCAGCAACGATGCCGGCGGTAGCCCGCTGGATAAGCTGAGCGGTATGTTCGGCGATAAAAAATAAGTATCAATCATGTTGAACAAGCCCCGGGTTATTATCCGGGGCTTGTTTGTTTAGAGCAAGGGGGATAAGAGCCGTGCTACATCATCGGTAAGTTCCTGCCACCAGCGCCTTTTTTCCCAGTAGGGCAATGACAATTCCACGCTGAAACCCGTATCGTTGAGGAAGTTCTCCTTTAAAGAAGCGCAGATCTCTTTGCTATAGACTATGGCGTTAATCTCAAAATTCATTTCAAAGCTGCGGCCATCCATATTGGCGCTGCCTATAATCGACAGGTTATCGTCGGCGACCAAGGTTTTGGCATGTACAAATCCTTTCTGGTACAGGAATATGCGTACCCCACATGCCATCAGGTCCTTGAAGTAAGAACGGGCGGCAGCATTCACAATCCGGGAATCGGAAATGCCGGGCACCAATAGCCTTACGTCCTTGCCGCTAAGCGCCGCCACTTTCAGTGCATCGTAAATACTTTCGTTGGGGATAAAGTAAGGAGAGGTAATATAAATGCTTTCTTTTGCCGTAGCGATTGCGGTGAAAAAACTAAGCATGATGCCGGAGCTGGGATAGTCGGGGCCGCCGGCAACCACTTGTACCAGGTCGTCATAGCCTTCTCTGTGCTCAAAAAGATTCGGGAAAAACACCCGGTTGATTTCCAGTTTTTCGTCGGCGCAGAAATTCCAGTTGGCGATAAAATGATATTGCAGGCTGTTAACGGCAGGACCTTCGATCATGATATGCGTGTCGCGCCAATACAGCTTTTCGGGGTCTCCGTCATTAATGTATTTATCCGAAACATTGATGCCGCCGGTAAAGCCCGTATGCCCGTCTACAATAATGATCTTGCGGTGGTCCCTGTAATTGAGCCGGTTGGCCAGGAGGTAAAATTTTACTTCATAAAAAGGGAAAGCTTCTATGCCGGCTTCACGCATCTCATCTATAGTGTCATTGGACAGGCCGTGACTGCCGAAATCATCGTAGATAAACCTGACCGTAACCCCTTGCCGGGCCTTTTCCTTCAAAAGAGTAATGATCTTGTTCCCGATATCATCATCTTCAAAAATATAGTATTCGATATGGATAAATAAGGTTGCTTTCCGAATGGATGCAATAACCTGTTCAAATTTCTGCTCCCCGTTGATGAGCAATTTTACTTTGTTATAGGATAAGGGCGCTTTGGTGTCTTTGAGGAGCAGCCTGATCAGTTCGTCCTTGCCTGCAATATTGGGATGCTGCTCCTGTAATGTTTCCAGGGATATGGCAGCCAGTTGATCCTCTATTTTGAGAAACAAAGCTTCGTTGGCGATAATTTTCTTGCTGAATAGCTTGCGGCGCCGGTAATTGACGCCAAAGGAAAAATAAATGATGGCGCCACCTACCGGTATCAGGAATACCAACAGGATGTAAGCCATAGTCTTAGCAGAATTATTAGTGTCTATAATAATCCGCACAATCGTGAATATGGAAAGCAGCACAACAAATGCCAGGGACAGGCTTGGGTAGTGTTTCAGAATTTGTTCCCACATTTTAATAGAACAATATTTTTATACGATTGTTACCATAAAGGTAGTTTTTCCGTCTATATAGACGAGTCATTCCACAAAACTAGCATCCGATGAAAAAGAGCCTGTATTGTTGTCTCCTGGCAGTGTTCCTGCAACCCTCTTCTGCAGCCCTGGCCCAGCTCAGCTTTTCCCAGAGAGTGGTAAAAGACAACCTGTTTATCCCCTGGGAACTCGTTTACGGCCCTGATGATCATTTGTGGTTTACGCAAAAGAACGGGTACGTATGCCGGCTCGACCCGGTAAGCGGCCAGTTGGATACCATCTATCACGAAGCCCAGTCAGTAATCATTGGCGAAGGCGGTATGCTGGGTATGGCGCTGCATCCCAACTTTGCCAGCGATCCTTACGTTTTTATTGCCTACGAATACAATGAAGGGAGTTTATACAAAGAACGGGTGGTGAAATACAGGTTTACCGGCGGCACATTGCAGATGCCGCAGATCCTTATCGATGGCATACAGGGAGCAATGATCCACAATGGCTGCCGCCTGGTTATCGTAGACGATAAGCTTTTTATTTCGACGGGTGATGCCTCGAATGCCCCGCTGGCGCAGGATGTTGCTTTCCTGAACGGTAAAATACTACGCATTAACCTGGATGGCAGTATCCCGGCCGATAATCCTATTCCCGGCAATGCTATATGGAGCTGGGGGCATCGCAACGCACAAGGACTGGCAGAACATAATGGTATCCTTTACAGCTCTGAACATGGTCCTGCGAATGACGATGAACTCAATATCATTAAAAAAGGCCGTAATTATGGCTGGCCCAATGTACAGGGCTTTTGTGATCAACCGGGAGAAATGCAGTATTGTGCCGATTCGAATATCGTAGAGCCATTGTATGCATGGACCCCTACTTTGGCCGTTAGCGGCATCGAGTATTACAATCATCCTATGTTTCCGGGACTTGCCAATTCCATATTAATGACCACGCTGAAAGACAATAGTCTGTATCAGCTCCAACTGAATGCGGCAGGCGATTCCATTACCAATGTCCTTAAACTTCCCGGTATCAGCTATGGCCGCCTGAGGGATATAGCCGTAGCGCCGGATGGCCGGATCTTTATATCTACCAGCAACTCGAATGCCTCGGACAACGGTCCCAGGGTGGACCAGATCATAGAGCTTTACGACCCGGCAACAACTGGTATTTCAGGACTGCCCACCGATAACAATACCTTGTTGGTTTATCCTAATCCCGCAATCGACCTGATGAATATTGCTTTCCTGGAAAGTGGTATGGACGGACAGCAGTGGCGCTACACCGTAACCGATATGCAGGGACAGGTAGTAATGGAGGACCGGCTCGAGTTTAACAGCCTGCATGTAGGCGGTCTTTATCCCGGCATTTATATCCTCAAGATGTGGAACGAAAAAAATGAGATGGTCTATCGACGTTTTGTGAAGTGGTAGTCCTGCCGGGACAATAAATAACTTGAACAAACCCACCTGTTCCGAAAGAACCTGGCCTGCCGATAAATGCAGGCCAGGTTCTTTCGGAAGTAAGCTCTTCTTGGTTTAGGTCCGGGCTTATTTCAATTGTTGCAGCTCTACCAGCTTACGGTAAGCACTATCCTGTCCCATCAATTGTTGATGCGAGCCACGCTCGATAATTTCCCCCTGGTTCAGTACGATAATCTCATCAGCATGCTGCACCGTAGACAAGCGGTGGGCAATCACGATACAAGTACGGTTTTGCATCAGTTGGTTGATCGCATCCTGCACAATACGTTCTGACTCGGTGTCGAGAGAAGAAGTAGCTTCATCGAGGATGAGGATAGGCGGGTTCTTTAGTACTGCACGGGCTATGGTTACACGCTGGCGTTCGCCGCCGCTGAGCCTTGAACCCCTGTCGCCGGCTACGGTCTGATAGCCTTCTTTCTTTTTTATGATGAAGTTATGCGCATTGGCTACCCTGGCCGCCTCTTCTACCTGCTCGGTGGTAGCGCCGCCTGTTCCCAATGTAATGTTGTTGTAAATAGTATCGTTGAACAGGATAGGCTCCTGCGATACCATGCCGATCAGCTTGCGCAGGTCGTAGAGCTTATAGTCTTTTATATTGATCCCGTCCAGTAATATGGCACCCGAAGTCACATCGTGAAAACGGGGGATGAGGTCGGCGAGCGTACTTTTACCTGCCCCCGAAGCACCTACCAGGGCTACCGTTTTTCCTTTTTGTATCACCAGGTTGATATTGCGCAGCACCTCTTTGTTGCCATAAGAGAAGCTAACGTTGCGTAGTTCGATGCTGTTGCTGAACGCTTTTACCGCTTTGGCATCGGGGAGTTCGGTAATGGTATTTTCCACCTGCATCAATTCCTGGATACGGTCCAGTGCGGCAGCGCCTTTCTGCATATTGTAGAATGCCGTGGATAAGGCCTTGATCGGGTTAATGATCTGGTAAAAAAGTGTAAGGAAGAAAATAAAGAAAGGGCCGGTAAGGGTAGTCTGTCCCGAAAAAATAAGGTAGCCGCCATACCACAGGATGATGGAAACAACGATAATGCCCAGGGTTTCCGACATGGGCGAGCCGGCATCGCGCCGGGCCGATATTTTATTCCGGATACGGAGCAGGGTATTGTTGATGTGGCGAAAACGCAATTGCTGGTGGCGTTCGGCGTTAAATGCTTTGATCACCCGCATGCCCGTAATGGTTTCATCCACGTTGCCCAGCATTTCGCCCAGTTGCTCCTGTGCTTCATTGGACGGGCGTTTCAGCGATTTGCCCACCTTCCCGATCACGAAGCCTGCAATGGGTAAGAAGAGCAGCAGGAACAAGGTAAGCATGGGGCTTATGGCCACCATGGTAGCCAGCGTAATAAGAATGGTCAGCGGTTCCCGGATAATGGTTTCGATCACGCTCATGACCGATACTTCCACCTCGTTCACATCATTGGTCATACGGGAAATGAGGTCGCCTTTACGTTCTTCGGTAAAAAAGCCTATGGGCAGCGATAAGGTTTTGCTGAACAGATCGTCCCGCAAACGGCGCATCACGGTATTGCGAAGAGGATTGAGGATCAACTGCGAACAATAGATGAAAAAGTTCTTGAGTATGGTTGCCACGATCAGGATGATGACGGCATAAGTAAGCGCTGTCAACTGGTTCTGTTTCAGGATCAGCTCGTTGATGTACTGGGTTACATCGGCGATAAGGCCTTTTCCCGTAGCGGTTTGGGGCTTGTCGCCGCCGTTAAACAAAACCTGTAACACCGGTATGAGCATACCGAAGGAAAACAGGGCAAAGACGACGGAAAGTAAGCTGGTGAAAAAATATAAAAAGATCTTGCTTTTATATGGGCTGAGATACCGCAGCAGTTTTGGGATGTTTTTCATGTATTATCGTTCCGCTAAGAAATCGAAATTTTTGCTATACCGCAGCTATAACGGTAATTCAAAAATAATATTGGACTGTAGCTTTTTTGCAGACACAAAGGTAGAACAAATACTCCGGCTCCGGCATCAGCGTTTCTTCAGGAACCTTTTTTCTACCAGTTGCCAGGAAAGGTAGCCCATGAGCCAGGAGAGCAGGAAGGAAGGGATCATGAGGACAGCAGCATTTTGCGGCTGCAGCCATACGATCAATGCTTGCTGCAGCGGATAGGCATAGATATAGGTGCCGTAGGAGATATCGCCGGTGTATTTGCTGAAATGTAGGATGCGGGTATAATGCAGGCCAAAAGTGATCACCATTACAGGGAAGGAAATGATATGCCCGATGATGGCCATCTCCTTTTGCGGGGAAAATAAGGCTATGAAAAATAAAGTGACGCTTACCAGCAACAGTACCGTTTTCCTTTTATGAAGGATAGGGGTAAATAAAGACAGGGCAGCCCCGGCCGAGAAATAGCAGGACAGGTGGAACAGGCTGCCCAGATAGAACAGGAATGGCTGCAACCCTGCCGGTAAGGCTGCGAACAAGCCATACCGTGCTGCGAGGTAACCGCTCACACATAGCAGGAAGAGTAAGGGGAGTATCCATTTTTTGGCTTTGCGGGGCAGGAAAAAAAGCAAGGCCAGTAAGCCATACAGCAGCAATTCGTATCGCAAGGTCCAGAGTGAGCCATTCACGGCAGTTTCGGGGTTATGGGTAAACACGCCGGGCAGTGTGAGGTGCCGGGGGATCAGAAAAGTATTGTCCAGGATATACAGCCAGGTCGCTTTATGACTTAAATAAGCCTTAAGCGGCAGCGTGGTAGCCAGGCTGCCGATAACCATGGCACTAAACAGCACGGCTACGATCAGTCCCGGGAATATCCGGCTAATCCTTTTGCGGGCAAAAGAAAGAAGGGAGCTGCTGCGTTCCAGGCTTTGGTGGATGAGGTAACCGCTGATCACAAAAAAGCCGCAGACACCGATCTCGGAAAAAACACGCCCCGAAAGGATAAACAAAGGCTCGTGCTCGATATGTCCCAGTAAAGCGTAAGTATGGGTGCAGATCACAAAAGAAGCAAACAGGAACCGCAGGAAGTCGAAATTGTTGTTATGGAGCGGGTTGTTTTGCAAAGCGGAAAATTTGGGATACTAGTTGTACAGGTTGCTAAAATAACCATTTCTGTTTTATGCTGCTGGTGTAGTATGCTACGCCTCTACTACACCAGCGAAATGAACCGTTTAATGAGCCGTAGCTGGTGGGTTCGCATCCGCAGTTGTTTGCTGATGATCCCACCGTTGTCGATAGGATCTATGACCACGCATCCGCTGGTTTCGGTCGCATGGATAATGGTATGGTTGTTGAGCAGGATACCTACATGGTTAATCCGCCCTTCTTCATTATCAAAAAATGCCAGGTCGCCGCATCGGCCTTCCTGGAGGAAATCGACGGTTTCGCCCACAAGCGCCTGTTGAGAGGCATCCCTCGGGATACGGATGTTCATGAGCTTGTACACTACCTGGGTTAGGCCGGAGCAATCGATGCCCATAAGACAGCGTCCGCCCCATTGATAAGGGCTGCCCATAAACATTTTGCTGTAAGCCCTTGCCCCCTCTGCTGTGGCCTCCACCTGTTTGAGCGCTATCTTTTTTCCTTTGAAGCCGAATTCCTTATTGCCCCATTTCAGGTCCCGTTTTTTCATTTGGAAAAGGCTGCTGCCGGGGCTTAGTACGAAATGCCCGTTTTCGACCTGTATGGTGTCATTAAGGCCCGCAGTATAATAATGCAGTGGCTTGCGGTAGTCTTTGTAAGTAATGACGGCTACCTGTCCTTTCTTTACCCAGCCTTCATAGTCGTCCCACTCGCAACGTACCTGCAGCCAGCCGTTCTTTTCTTCTGCCAGCACTTCCATTCTTTCGCCGAACAAGAGTTGGGAAACCTGTTCGGACCGATGGGAAGGCTCTGCCCGCAGGGGCATCACAGATACGGAACATACGGCGTAAGCTAGCGTCATTGGATTCAAAGGGCCGGACGGGAATTTGGTATTGCAAGATACCCGATTTTGGCTGGTTAAAAGCTATTGCTAAAAAATAAGGGCAGCAATGTTTTCATTACGGCCCTTGGTTATATGGTCACCTGCAGCGCAAGTGTACTTATTTAACTTTATTGGTCTCTCCCAGGAATTGTTCGAGCGCGGCAACCATCGAAGGTGTATTGGGGGCCGGGGCTTTAATGGAAAGCTTAAGGCCTGCGTCTTCTACCGCTTTGGAAGTGGTATTGCCAAAGGCGCCGATCAGGGTACCGTTCTGTTTGTATTTCGGATCGTTCTGAAACAAGGTATCCACGCTGAAGGGGCTGAAGAATACGATCACATCGTAATCTTTTTTCAGGATACTGTCTATCTCGTTGCTTACGGTGCGGTAAAGCACTGCTTCGGCAAAATTGAACGATTTATTGATCAGCAGTGGAGAAAGATCGTTCTTGGTATTTTCGGAAACCGGCAACATGAATCTTTCCCGGTCTTTATATTTGCTGAGCACATCCATAAGCCCTTCCGAAGTGCCGTCGGCCGAAAAGAAAACCTTTCTTTTACGGTACAGGATGAATTTCTGGAGGTATAAGGCTACTGCTTCGGTAACACAGAAATATTTCATATCCTGCGATACTTTGAATTTCATTTCTTCGCAAAGGCGGAAAAAATGATCTACCGCATTGCGGCTCACCAGTATTACGGCTGTGAAATCAGCCAGGTCAAGCTTTTGTTTCCTGAATTCCTTGGCGTTCAAACCTTCTACACGTATAAACGGGAAAAATTCCAGTTGTACGTTATACTTCCTGGCCAGATCAAAATAGGGTGATTTGTCGCTTTCCGGTTTGGGCTGGGTAATAAGAATATGCTCAATCCTCTTCTTTTCTATAATCTGCGACTGTGATTTTGCTGCTTTAGCCATTGTGCTCTAAAGGAAATATTCAAAAAATATTATCAACACTACCTGCCTAAAACAATACTTAAGAAATGAGCCATTGATTCACCAACTTCATCAGTACCGCAAGAGGCAATAATTCGGAGGCGCAAAGGTACATAAAAAAATGAAATTTGCTAAACTTAATAAAATATCCAAATACGACACCCGACCGCAAATAGCGGTTCAGGAATAATATGGCGATCACCAGGAAAGATAGGAAAAGGCTTGCCTGTACCCATTGCCCCTGTCCGAAAGCCAATATAACAGTAAACGGAATCAATGCTATCCCTAGTATTTTATTAATAAGAAATACGTTGAACGTGTAATTATCTGTTATTTCCGAGATATTGAATACCCAGCCGGTAAATTTGAGAAACAAAAAGCGCACTACATAGATAAGAATAAACAAAAGGATGAATCCCAGTATGATTACAATTACAGGGTAATCCAATATGATTTTCTTGTTATGAATATGCTCCAGGACGAAATAAAGGTATAGGCCCAGGGAAATACAGAAGATCAGATCCATGGTAAGGCTGGCCGGACTGTCCTGCCGGAGCTGTTCCTTTAGCTGCCTTGTGCTGAGGGTAGGGTTGCGGAAGGCCCGGAACAGGTTCCGCAGGTAAGATGGGTTAGCTATCCGGAAGATACCGATAAAGGTGATAAGGGCAATGATCATCAGGAAGTCGGAAGAACGGTCCTTAAACTCATGAAGCCGTAACCGGGCATCGATGTACACTTTCCCGGTATCGCTTACCAAAGGGTGCTTCTTCAATTCGGCGCTTACGCTTTCTTCCGTTTTAACGGCCAGGGCGCTTTCCGGGATATTATAGCCATACAGCATCCGGGCTTGCCCGTCAGCAGGTGACAGCCCAAGAAAAAGAAGAAATAACAGGGAAAAAAAGTACCGCATGTATCTGTCTATGCCAATAAGGTGCAAATGTAAGGGCTAAATCAGCAAAAATACTGCCCGGTTTAATAACGGGCTGTGAATATTTGTAAAGGAATATGGATATTTGCACTCCGTTTGAAAATGCAAAGTGTTCTTTCTTCCGGGAGAACGCTATCCTAATATTCAATAATCTTAATAATGACTGCTTCCGAAATACGTCAGCAATTTTTGGATTTTTTCCGTTCCAAAGGACATACTATTGTTCCTTCTGCTCCTATCGTCATCAAAAATGATCCTACCCTGTTGTTCACCAATGCGGGGATGAACCAGTTCAAGGATTACTTCCTGGGCAACAGGACGCCGGAGGCCCGTAGGGTAGCCGATACCCAGAAATGCCTCAGGGTAAGCGGTAAGCACAACGACCTGGAAGAGGTGGGCGTAGATACGTATCACCATACCATGTTTGAAATGCTGGGTAACTGGAGCTTTGGCGATTATTTCAAAAAGGAAGCTATTGAATGGAGCTGGGAGCTGCTGACCGAAGTGTTTAAGATCGATAAAAGCAGGTTGTACGTTACTGTATTCGAAGGTGATGCCAAAGAAAACCTGCCCTTTGACCAGGAAGCGTATGACGAATGGAAAAAATGGACTTCCGAAGATCGCATCCTGAAAGGCAATAAGAAGGATAATTTCTGGGAGATGGGTGATACTGGTCCTTGCGGCCCCTGCAGTGAGATACACGTAGATTGTCGTCCCGATGAAGAACGTGCCGTTATCGATGGCGCTACCCTGGTGAATGCCGACCATCCCCAGGTGATCGAGATCTGGAACAATGTATTCATGCAGTTTAACCGTTTGAAGGACGGCAGCCTGCAACCCCTGCCTGCCACCCACGTAGATACCGGGATGGGTTTCGAGCGCCTGGTAAGGGTATTGCAGGGCAAGACTTCCAATTATGATACCGATGTGTTTACCGGTACTATTAAGCTTACCGAACAAATTACAGGGAAACAATACGATTACAGCGACAACAGGCAGGCGGTAGCTTTCCGGGTGTTGGCCGATCATATCAGGGCCATTGCCTTTACTATTGCCGACGGACAGTTGCCCGCCAGTACAGGAGCAGGTTATGTGATACGCCGTATCCTGCGCAGGGCGGTAAGGTATTACTATTCTTACCTCGATTATAAAACGCCTTTGCTGCACCAGTTGTTGCCGCATATCGCAGCCCAGTTTGCGCAAGTATTTCCGGAGTTGGAGCAACAGCAGGATTTTGTGGCCCGCGTGATCAAGGAAGAAGAAGATGCATTCCTGAGGACATTGGAAAAAGGCATCAAGCGCTTTGAAGAATACTACAATAACAAGATCGCAGCAATACCGGCTCATACCGGCGATGCTGTATTGGGTACTACCACCCAGGATGTAATGACGCAAGTACAGCAACAAGGTAACCAGCCCCTGGTAATCGACGGCCGCTTTGCTTTCGAGCTGAACGATACCTATGGTTTCCCGCTGGACCTTACCAGCCTTATGGCGCAGGAAGTAAACGCCGTAGTAGATGAGGCCGGTTTTGAAGCTGAGATGAAACAGCAAAAGGACCGTAGCCGTGCTGCTACCGCCATCGATACCGAAGATTGGATCGTGGTGAACGATGTGCCCAAATCTGTTTTTGTGGGTTACGATGATCTGCTGATAGATACCCGCCTGGCCCGTTACCGTAAAGTAAAGGCCAAAGGGAAAGAACAATACCAACTGGTGCTGGAAACAACACCTTTCTATGCCGAAAGTGGCGGCCAGGTGGGCGATACCGGCGTATTGCTCTTCGGTGAGGAAACAATAACGGTAACCGATACGAAGAAGGAAAATGACCTCATTATTCATTTTGCCGATAAGCTCCCGGCGCGGCCCGAGCTTCCCGTAACAGCTAAGGTAAATTGGGAAAGCCGTATCCTCACCAGCTATAACCATACCGCTACCCACCTGATGCATGCCGCCTTGCGCCAGGTATTGGGTGCACACGTAGCCCAGAAAGGGTCTTTGGTTTCGGCCGATGTGTTACGCTTCGACTTCTCTCATTTTGCTAAAATGACGGATGAGGAAATACGTAAGGTAGAACAGATCGTCAACGAAAAGATACGGGAAAATATTCCGGTGGTCATTAAGGAAATGCCGAAGGAAGAAGCTATCGCTCTAGGGGCTATGGCTTTGTTCGGGGAGAAATACGGTAATACCGTACGTACCGTGATCATCGATCCTGAATACAGCATAGAGCTTTGTGGTGGTACCCATGTAGGCCATACCGGTATGATCGGGGTATTCTCGATTGTGGCCGAAAGCGCAGTAGCCGCGGGTGTACGTCGTATCGAAGCACTTACCGGGCCTGCGGCTATCCAGTATTTTGCCGATAAAGTAGCCCAAAGCAAACAGATCACTGAATTGTTGAAAGCTAAAGATCCTTTGAAAGCGATCGAGAAGCTGATCGAAGATAAAGCTGCGCTGGAAAAGCGTATCGAGAGCATGGAAGCCCGCCAGTTGGTTGGTATCCGGAACGAACTCCTGCAGAAAGACGAAATGATCAATATCAAAACAGCAGCAGGGCAGGAGTTTGCGATCAACTTTATTGGCGATATCGTGGAAGTAAGCAACCCCGATGCCCTGAAGAAATTATGTTTTGATTTTAAAAATCATCTGCGGGACCATGTAGTGGTGCTGTGTGCCAATATAGGCGGTAAATCGCATGTCGCTATAGGTGTGAGCGATACCGTAGCTAATGCCACTGCATTGGATGCCGGCAAGATGATAAAAAATACGGTAGCGCCCCTGATCAAAGGCGGCGGTGGTGGCCAGAAGAACCTGGCTACAGCCGGAGGACAAGATGTAAGCCAGTTGCAAGAGGTAATTGCACAGGTAAGATCGCTGATAGGGAAAGAGTAATTGCTGAGCAAAGGCGGAGCGGGAATCTTTATAACAAACCATTGCCCGGAACATTTGAAAACCGCTCCTACTGCGGCCCTGGTGCAATAACACAGGGCCGCAGTGTTAATATTATTTCCAGTAAAGCACCGGTGTCTTTTAGGCAAACACCTTCAGTTCCTGTCCTTGTATCAGGTATTGCAGTTGTATAGAAAGGTACAGCAATTGCGTTTTGGAATGGGCATTGCGTTCGATATGATAGACCGTTTTATTGATTGCCTGGTCTATCTTGCCAAATACCTCAGCAGCAAAATTGCGTTGGGCCAGCTTACCGGCAAAGGTAGCTTCATCTTCGGGCAATGCAGGCACATAACCCGGCATAAGCGTCATACGCATCACATGCGCCATAAGCTGCTGGGTAAACATCAGGAAGTTTTTTTGTTGCTCCCTACCTGTCTTACCCATATCTTCCACCCATTTGTTCAGCATAATACCGTTATTGGTAAATATCCCGTTGAACCATTCTCTTAAAGGCGCCAGCAGATCGCTGCCGGTATAGCGCAGCAGTTGCAATGCATTGGTATAGCTACCTTCGGCCAATTGTGCTACCTGCGCCGCCTTTCGTGACTCTGTATTGTTCCGGGCTACCAATGCCTCCGTAATTTCGGTAGTGGTGAGGGGGAGCAAGTGTACTTGCTGCGTACGCGACAGGATTGTTTTCAATACTGCTTCCACATCTTCGGCTATCATCAGGATCAGTGTCTGCGGCGGCGGCTCTTCGATCAGCTTCAGCAATATATTACCTTCTTTGCCCAGGTATTCGGGACGCCAGATCAGTTGTATCTTATAGCCGCCTTCAAAGGCGGTTAGATTCAGGGTATCGATAATGTCCCGGCATTCGTCGGCGGTAATATTTCCCTGTTTGTTTTCTGCATTGATAAACTGCAGCCAGTCAAAAGTAGTGCCATAGGGCGATTGCTGTACAAACTCCCGGAACTCGTTAAGATAGGCTTTGCTGGAAGCCTTGACACCTGGCTTTGGTGGAACGGAGGGGAAACTGATATGCAGATCGGGATGGGCGAGCTTTTTTACTTTAGCGCAAGCAGCACATTGGCCGCAGGATTCACCGTCCTGTTTTTCCGTACAAAAAATATATTGTGCCAGGGCCAGCGCCAACGGAAGCCCGCCGGTACCTTCTTTCCCCAGGAGCATAAGGGCATGGGGCAGCTTGCCCGAATGCCACAAGTTCAATAATCCCTGTTTGGCCAACGTTTGTCCTGTTACATCCCTGAAATACATAAAGCAAAGATAAGCGGGGATCGTTTACCGGGAAAACAAAAGATTGCCCGATCATCATAAACCCGTCCTCTTATCAGCAACAATCCCGCAGCAACAAAACGTCACTGCGGGATCAGGCTATAAAGATCATGTTGTAAGCTTAGCGGATCAGGGTCACATCGCCCTTGAGCGAATAGTCCCTGGCACCAATCTTGTAACGTACCAGGTAGAAGTAGACACCCATATCGGCCTTATTGCCATTATAGGCACCATCCCAGCCTTCCAATACATTTTTGGTATAAAATACCCGCTGACCGTACCTGTTGTACACACTGAAATCTTTCAGTTTTACTCTTTCATCCTGTATCGCCAGTTTAAACAGGTCATTGTTACCATCACCATTCGGGCTAAAGGCATTCGGCAGGAAGGCATTGGTTACATGTATCGTTACCGAATCCGTAGCCAGGCAACCATCGGTAGAGATCACGGTAAAATAGTAAGTCGTTGTTTTCTCCGGCGCCACAACGGGATTGAGTATATTATCGGGATATACGCTACCAGCCGGTGTCCATACAAATGTACCACCTGCCCGGCCATCCAACTGGGTCGATTCGCCCAGTTTTATATCCTGGTCTTCGCCGGCATCGATCACTACCGGCGGCAGCATCTTAATCGCTACGGTACGTTCAATTTTACAACCGGAGTCATTTGCGATCAGTACTTTGTAATTGGTATTCTTCTCGGGCCATACTGTAGTAAAAGCGGTCCTTATATCCTCAATCGTTACATCGGGAGACCAAAGATATTTCGTACCGCCATAAGCCCTGAGCAGTATCGTATCCCTGGGACATATAGTGGTGTCGAGCGGAAGCGCCTTCATATTGCTGTAATCAAACAAAGAGATAGTTACCGTACCTACAGCCGTATCCACGCAATCCCCGATAGCAGCATTGCCCACAAAAACAGTATAAGTAGTGCTCAATGCAGGATTGACGGTTACCCCCGCCCGGTTGGGATTGGTCATAATGGCCGATACCGGCTCCCAACGAAAGCTCATAGCGGCAGTCAGGTTGCTCACCTTCGCCAGGATATCGATGGGTACAGGATCGCAAAGGAAAGTATCGCTGAGGCTCAGCAATGGCTTGTCAGTATGTTTTACAAAGATATTCATGGTGGCCGTATCGGCCAGATTGCACCCATTGGCCCTCGAAGCGACCAGGGTTATGGTGTACGTTCCTTCAGCAAAGGTATGTGTAGGCGAAAAGGCCGTACTGCTGTCGCCATCCCCGAAATCCCACAGATAATTGGTAGCGCCTGCCGAGTTGTTATCGAAAGTGACTTCGTAAGGAGCACAACCCGTATCACGGGCATTATTGGCCAGTGCAAAGGCAGCCATTACTTCGCCCACCTCCATATTGAATTTATAGCTGGCAATGTCCCAGGCCTGGTTCAGCTTTACGGGAAAAGCGGCTCCCGGCGTGGTGGGGAAAGCGCTGTTGGCCGTACAAGCCGAGTGATAAATAATTCCCTGCGGATCGAACCGGCTCGTACCACCGTCTACGTGTGTGCCCTGTGGTCCAAAAAAAGTACCGTATAACAGGTTGGTAAAACCAGGGCCTAAGGCCCCCAGCCAGAAACTCCCTGGCGCGGTCTGGTACGCATTCGGAGATAGCGGCGAATTGGTGCCTGCCCCGAAACCGCTTAAATAAGTATTACCACAGTTATCGTGCATAAATGCTGTAGGTACAAAGCCAGCAGAAGTCCCCACTACCGGGTTTCCCATCCTGGTGGAAAGCATCATTGTCGATAAGGTAGGGTTCAGCTTGGAAATAAAGATATCACCATTCGGCACGGAAAAAACACCCGTCGAAACAGGATAGGCACCTACCGTTTGCCCCATGACAAAAATATCATCCAGGGGGTCGATCTGTATCTTGAAAGCGTGGTCGTAGAGATTGGTGCCGAGATAGGTAGAGCGTGCAAGCCCCGAAGTCATATTAATGATGCTGACGAAACCATCGGTACCGCCTTGGTTCGTGGTATGCAGGGCACCGGTGGTCGTAGGGAAATTACTGCTGGTAGTGCCGCCGCAAATGGCTACTTCGCCGGTACTGTTCAGCACAAGGGAGAAGGCAGCATCTTCCCCCAGGCCACCGATATAAGTGCTGTAATACAAGGTGCTGAGATTGGAATCCAGGCGGCACACTACGCCATCCTGCCCGCCACCCAAAGAAGACTGCATTGCCGTAGCCGTAACCGGGAAGTCGGGTGAGCGGGAACTGCTCGCTATGTATATGTTTCCATTGGCTGCTGTCAATACCTCACCCCGATTGGCATCGCCATAATTGGGGCTTAGCGAACCGCCATTCAACCCGTCGGTATTATTCCCGCCAAGGTAAGTAGCGGCTTTCAACTGAGTACCATTGTTATTGAAGCGCGCAATATAAATATCGGTATTGCCGCCATAGCTGTTGTCATAGCAACCTGCTGACAGCGGCAGATTGGCCGAAGAGGTAGTACCGCAAATCACCAGCTCCCCGTTGGCATTCACCATCATGTTATTGGGCAAGTCGGAGCCCGAACCGCCATAGTAAGTAGAATACACCAGGGTAGACCCTGTGCTGCTGTATTTGTTGATACCAGCATCCACACCCGTACCGTAAGTCCCTTGAAAACTATTCAATGTTACCGGCCAGCCTACCCCAAAACACTCCCCTCCGGCATACAGGTTGCCGCTGGCATCGTACGTAGCGCTAAAGCCATAAGTATTTACCGTGCTGCCGCTAAAAGTACTGAACACCAATACCGGGTCGATAATGAGCGTATAAGCCTTGTTATAGCCTTCGGGAAAATCAAAAGTGATTCGATTACCGTTTAATATTTTGTACCGGGCCTTCACTGCCATTTCTTTGCCATCGATCACCTGGTACACATAAGGAGCCTGCTCTGTGATGGTATTGACAGCAGTGCGGATCTGCAGGCTGCCATCTGCCAGCAACCGTGGCTGCACCCCCTCGAAGGCCAGTACGATTTTTGCGGCATCGGCACCTGGCTTTACGATAAAATCATACTTCAGGGACGTCTCACGACTATAGACCGAGGCATCAATACCTTCATAAAGGCCCTGCCAGGTTATTTTTTTGTACAAAGGCACACCGCCCGCCCAATGGGAAGGATCGTTGCCTATAAAATAATTGTGATAATAAGGCAATATACCTTCTTCCAGCATACCGGCATCTTTGCGGGCATTGCTGAAGCTCACGCGGTAAGCATGAAAATGTACCGGCTCTTTATCCACGTCCTTACCCTCATGTTTTAGCTCATGGATACGGGCCAGATCTTCTGTTTTGTAATAGTTATAGGTAAACCCGGTTTGGGTAAGGAATACTGCACCTCCGGGCAAAGAAGCCTTGTACCGTACCTGTTCCGGGAATTGGTTCTTATTTTTGACAAAGTCAATATTCCCATCTTTTGCAAACAAACCAGGAGCAGCAAGCCCTAGCAAGCACAACAAGTACAATATTTTCATGGCTTATATATGTTTTTTCAAATACAGTTAAGGAATGGGTACGTAATGTTACAGACATGTTATTTTAACAATACGTTGGTAAGCAAGACTTTTTTTAAAAATAATTCTCCCAGTTCTTGTTTATACCAAAAAAACACCTACTTTTGCATTCCCAAAAAACGGGAAGATGCCCAGGTGGCGAAATTGGTAGACGCACTGTGTTCAGGTCGCAGCGTTCGCAAGGATGTGCTGGTTCGAATCCAGTCCTGGGCACCCAGAAACCCCGCTCTCAGAGCGGGGTTTCTTCATTTTCGGCGCCAAGCCGGACAAAATTCAGCTTCCTTAAACGAGAAAATATAAAAGGGAGAAGATTCGGCTAGGAGTAGAAGGACTCACCAAGACTAAAAAAAGAGACCTCCTTCATGAGCTATGCGACAAGGTAAAGACAGTAGTCAAAGTCAGGAATGAACAGGGCATCTATCATGATGATTCTATCATGTCCCTTGATGACAAACCCTATCCTGATGCACCGGCTCTTGAATTGTTTCGGCAGTTTAAAGATGACGTCACAAACCCTGAATTCCAACGAGACTCGGCCAGGGCATTAGTGACCAGATTTACTGAGTTTATTGACAAGTACAAAGCGGAATACCCATTATTATCAAAGATCAATCTTTCTCAGATTCCCAAAGGCACTATCAAAAAGTATATTGAATTCCTCCAGGAGCTGGAGCTGGTGAACAACCCCATCAAAAAGGACCGTTTATGTCCCGTGGTACAAATCCTAAAATGGTCTTTCAAATTATGGACAGATATTGGATCCACTTTATTCTGGACTCTCAGAAATGAACCTCACACAGTTCACTCAGGAGGATTTTCTTTTTAGCCACAGATTATCTTGGAGAGATAAAAAACGTCGCACAATGTATCCGAACTCTGGGCTATTGCGACAAAGATTCTTAGGATAATAGATAAGCAGATGTATGGCATAAAGAGAACTTTAACAGGGACTGTGTAGAGAATAACAAGCATAACATTGATTGGGAATGGTTACGCCGCCATAATCGTCATGCTACAGTACAGCAAACTCAGGACTACATTTCAGAACTTACGGCTTACTTTTTGGATGAAGAGAAACATGTTATTTTAGACTATACAAAATAGATGGGCGATTCAAAGTTTACAATCGGGAATTTGATTCAAAACAGCCTTGCTATTATTCAACATTCTTTGCTCAGATTCCTTGTTCCCAAAGCTCCCTATTTTTGATAGAGCCGTCATTATCCTAAAGCCACTCACTGGGTTCTGGATATTGAAAAGAATCTTTTTGAGTTGATCTTGTGTGTTGCACAAACCAATGTCCGCACGAGCTTTTTCAATATCGGCCAGCCTCTGCATGTTAGAGTTCTCAAGGTAAATGGAGCATTGATATTGCACGTAAAAATGTGAGCTGCCATAGTAAGGCCTTGAATTATCTCCGCTCCCCAAGTCTTCCATCAGCGCAAAATATTCCGGCTTAATCAAACCTTCCTTCAAAGCCTTAATCAATAATGGACGGAATAATGTATCGCCTTTAGTACGCGTTTGGTAGTTGTGAATGATAATTATGTCGAAAGGTAGTCTATATCCCATAAGGCCGGTCTCTGTTAAAGGCGCCCCTATCATATCCTCCGACGGAAAGCCTATACCATCAAATATGCCCTTTAGCTGGCTTTGTATCGTGTCATAGGTTAATTCCATAATCTCGCGTTCTTTACTTGCCATCCCGGATTCCTGCCAGTTATGATTGACCTTCTGATCCTTTTCCACTAGACTATCGATCGTCTTTAGCAGTGCCTGGTGTTTCGTTTGTATTTTGATGCGCACCTGGTCCGCCTTTTCTAAAAGCGGCTTCCATTGTTTTGTGCTGACAAGTGAAGTAAATATCTGGTTTTTTTTAAAAAAGTCTCCACCCACACCTTTATCTGCCAATTTTTGGCAATATACCACCGCCTGTTTTGAAAGATTACTTTTAACGGCACATACGCTTGCATTATACAGATCCAACGCAAAAGGCTTCTTTTTCCCCAGGAAAGCCGAATCATAATACTTGAGTGCTTGTTGGTATTGGCCATCAGCAATCGACAATTCTGCTTTGTTGATTAGAGCATGATAGAGCTTAAAATTGAATTTTTCGGCCATTGCCGGTTTAGCGATAAAGGAGAACAAAAGAAAGCACATCCATTTTATATTTGGCATACGATTTATTACTTTATTAGTGGGGTAAGGTCTTTCAGACCATATGAACTTATAGCGTTTTGCTTCATGGGGTGGCTGCTCCATTCTTCCCATTGGCATGTGTAAGGATTGTAGCCACATTTTAGCGGCTTACTAAATTGATCGTCGGGGTTTTCCAAGTAAGCTCTGCAATCCGTACAAACGTGCCTGAACTCACATTCGTTACAAACGGCAATCCTGTCTTTACTAATGCTCCATGCCTTTTGAAACTCCTGCTGATTGGCAATATCTTCCAGTAGATTATATTTTACATTCCCCAGGCTCAGCTTCATACTTGGACAGTTCTTAATATTGCCCTTTGCATCAATGCTTATTTTACCATTCAGACAGGTATTCCTGATTTGAGATTCCGTAAAGACTTCTATAGATGCCAGAAATTTATTTTCAGAGATAATACCGCAGCATTTTTCGCTGGAAATTTTGTCTTCAATAAAATCAATTGGCACAATAAATTTAGGAGAATGTATGCTTTTTTGCAAATCTGCACTATGAATGGTAATACCTGTAATTCGAGCATATTTATCGCAAAGCGTACTCCAGCTTTCCTCAGTGACCTGCAGATGGAACGGAACAATCAATGATATAGATGATAAAGTCGTTTCCTCGCAGAGCTGGATCAGCAATTCATATTTGTCTGGCTCAAAGGGAAAATAGCTCCTGATTTCCAGGTATTGGCAGCCTAATGAGTTTAACGAGGATATGATAGGTACAAAATCAAAGTCTGAGTCATGGTCTATATCTATGATGCAATTCTGGATTAGTGTTGGGGCATGCCATTGCATATTTAGCTGCGGGAAGTATTTAGCAAACTGGGAAAAGAAAATAATCTCTTCAGCTTCCAGGAAATCAAAATACTCTTGGATCGTTTCATCATGCTCATTCTCGAAATGTGCTTTGACTTCATTAATTGTTCTCCCATCAAAGTCCGTTAGAATTTCATATAATATTAGGGGAACAAGGTGAACGCGGTTACGCTGCAGGTCACATATAGTACTGCGGTTGACACCTTTCACAAGCTGGCAGTTCGAAAAAAGTTTAAAAGGTACGTTACCGGTCATCTGCTAAAAGATTTTTGAGATTGGCTTGACAGGCGGGATAACATGGCATCTGTAGCTGTCATATTTCCTGATGAATATAAACCTGTCTATGAATACATACTTGGTTCTTGGCATTGGCTTAAAATACCAAAATGTAAGGGGCAGGAAGCCCATAGCATCACCTTTGAATACTTCTTCTATTTTCATAAATATTCTGCTATTTCTTTTTCGATGTAATAGTTACCGGTATGGGATAGAAATCCATATTGACCATAAGGATTTATCTCTAAAAAGTAAAATTCGTTTTCAGGCGTTACGATAAAATCGAATGAGCCATAATTTAGATTAAGCCTAGCCATTAGCACTGCGAGTTTAGTTTCAATTTCTGATGGCAGGATAAAAGGCACTTGTCGTTGTGGATACTCCGAATTATTCGTCCTTCCATCAACGAGTGATTCGTTATAGGACTGTGTAAACATGGCTATTGAATAGGTCTTCTTGTTGAACCAGAATGTGCGAACTTCAAATTGCTTTTCAATAAGCCGCTGTATAAACGTTGGAAAAAATGTTGCCTTCAGCCTCTCAATGTCACCTTCGGAAACTTCCTGGGTCTTTTGTCCATGAATGACAAGTGTTGGCGTATCAACATTAATACCATCACCAAAGGATTTACAAATGATGCGTCCCCATTTATCTTTCAATGCCACGAGTCGTTTTTGGGTTGTGACAATTTCAAAATCAGGGATTAAGAATCCGAGGTTTGCAGCTAGTATCAATTGTTGCAATTTATTGGGAACGGAATGATCATAAGGAAGTGCGCCAAAGACACGTTTGATAGACGGAGCTGAAAGAAGATAGTTACAGATCAGCCCAATATCTTCTTTGAGATAATTGTATATCTGCAGTGAAAGAGCATGATCGTCCACCTGTATCCTGTCATATATAAAGCCACGCCCATTATAGTACGCGCTTTGAACTTCCTGACGGATCAAAATCTCTTGGAGTTGTTCTAAATCATTAACAGAATTTAACCGAAATATTTTCTTGCCAAGATACAGCAACCACTGCATTACTTCGATAGTAGTTTGGTCGGAAAGGCGGGTGTGGACTAGAATCATCTACTTGAATAATCATAAGCGTGAACAGATGTGTACTAGAATGAAAAAGCTAACGGTCGCAACCATTCAATTTGGCAATCAATGTAGACCTTACAATTACGTCCATTGGATGTTCGCTGCCACTAAGCACAGAATTATACTTTGGGGCTTGGGGCAAAATAGCAAATGGGTTATCCGGGTTTTGAAAATTGAATGCTGCCTTTTTCTCAAACTCTGTGTGGTCACTTAGGCCTAGCTTTCTTCTATTACTATCTATAGTTTCACCTCTGGCAAAGAAGCTCTTTGCTATATAAAGCTTACAATCGAATCTAAAGAGTGATGGCATGTTAAGTTGACTACTAAACTCGCAGGAAATTACTTTATAAACATATTCCGCACTGACCTTTCCTAAAATTGCTGCTTGGCGTAATACAGGAAGAAAGCGCTCATCGTAGGCAACCTCCAGCGACCCCTCACCTTTTTGCAATGGGCTTAACATCAAAATTTGCGTAAAAATGGGTTCAGCTATTATGGTGTCTTCTACTATATTTAGCCCAATCTCATGTTCTGAAGGGTAGCCATTTGTGTTGAAAATATGCAACAGGACGTTTGAAAGGGAATCAATTTGTCCGGTAAAAACCACCGAGGCATTTAATGACTTATCGGAAAGTGAATATTCCTTCTCTGCACTTTTACAACTTTGGTCCAATCCAGTTAAATCTTTAATCAATGAAGCGTTCCTCCGCTTAATATCCTGCTGGGTTGAATCAGCCATCCTGAGTAGGTGGCCCCATTGAAGAGATGATTTCAGTGTTGCAAATGCCCGTTTCTTTCTAAAGAAGTTACTACCCACTCCTAAAGCAGCCAACCGCTGAGCGTAATGCAGGGATTGTTCTCCTTTCCCCTCTTTCATAAGTACAATAACCGCATTTTGAATGTCGCGGCCAAATGGATTGGGGTTCCACTGAAAGGCTGAATCATAGTACTGCTCGGCCTCAGTATAGCTTTCCTCAACTATAGCTAACTCAGCTTTATTGATGTAATTATTGTATTTTATATAGTCAATAGTGTTGGCACCATAAACATGATGGAGCAAGAGGGATAAAAATGTAACGATCAGAATGCATTTCATACAATGGAAATTAGGACAGTTTGGAGATGAACGTTTCCATCAACCAACCTGATGGACGTTACTACAACTTCAGCATAAGGACGGTTCTTTCCTTTTACAAACAACAAAAAGAAAGAACCGTCAGACAATAAAAACTACGGATTATATGGCGTATATACATTTGTAACGGTTTCATCCGCGTAGCAAGTCACACCATTTGCGTCAATAGTATCCGAGCTCCAACAGCGCATGGGGGTACAATTATACAATTTGCCATCAATCTCTATCCGTGTGACAATACCGTCTTGCTTACTTCCACCTTGCGTGGTTGTTGACGCACCACCAAGCACCATGTTTTTTTGAGTGTTGCTTAGCGTGTAATAATTCTTTGAGCTTAATCTTTCAAAGCCCACATTGGATTTTTTCATTTTTGATGTTTTTAAAAATGATAAAACAGGAAGAATCTAAGCGTTCGCCCAAACATAAGCCTCACCCCAATAGCAAACAGTGCCATCATCTCCGATGGAGTCAGAGGTCCAGGACCGAACTAGATTTTGATTGGTCCAACGATAAACACCTTCATCTGGATAATAAACATTATTAGACTGCTGCATGGTTACTTTGCTTCCGCCTTCTGTATCCCGCCCCCCTGTAATCTTTCCAAGCATTTTCATGCTGAGCGGTCTGAACTTGTCTGACCGCAAACTCTCAAATGTTTTTTTCATCTAGTTTATAGTTAAACATGGCCTCTCTCTTTTGCAGCAAATGCAGCGCTGTGAAGCAGTTAATTCAGCACACACCCTATTTATCCAGGTTGAAGGTGCATTTCCTGTTGTTTGTATTCGCGAAATACAAAAAATATATGTTTAACACAAAAGATCAAGAGGTTTCCACACTTTTCCATAGGTAAAAACCTGCGTTTTTTGGAGACCTGTCCCAATGACTGGAGTATAAATGAAACAACTAATTACCTTATCGTAAAATGTTCATCATCAGTTGGGTTGCCACAAGTACTGTAGCTGTTGGTTGATTAGATTGGATTCTCGTTACGCCTAACTGTACGCTCAAAAGAATAAAAAAGCAGTAAATATATTGGCTAGCGAATTTGATGCTACGCGTAATACGTACCAAACGTATAAATTATTATATGATTAACAAAAAAAACTTTAGCAGTTTTCTTTATATCACTGGTAGGTGACGCTGATCAAATAACAATAAATCGATTATAATCTAAAAGATGAAACTTGTCTTCTGTACAACCTTCTGGCTCGATTGACCTTTTGAAAACGACAAAATAAACAACCAAAACCACGGCTACACCTAACCACAATCTGCAGTAGCGGTTTGTCATTAGCTGATATATGATGCAAGGTCAGAATAGTACCCCAAGGCACAATCCCTGCTCCAGATCAGTCAGGCGACCTTCGTTGTTTCTCCAACATAAAATGACACATAATAAAATGTGACGAAACATCTAAGATGTGATGCCTTTCCATTCGTCCTATTCAGGCAAAAGACAGCATATCTTATTATTTACATTAAAAAAAGAAGATACATTTCATGAAAACAGGGACACGTTTTATTCTGACACTGATCGCTTTTTCTTTATGGCTAACGAACCAATACTCCTATGGCCAAACAACTCCTTTACCCTATTACGAGAACTTTGACACCCTGGCGACTGCACGTTGGACGGCTTACCAACTAGGTACAAATGATCCGGATGATTTCCCCTGGAATATAACCGTACACCATCCTTACAGCCCGGCCTTCTCCATGATGCATACCTGCAACACAGGTACTCCACAGGCCAATGACTGGACGGTAAGCAAAAAAGCATTTTCCTTTGCTGCAGGAGGCAAGATAGATTCTATCCGCACCTGGATCACAGGGGCTAATCCGCCGGCTGCCGGAGACACCATTGGTATTTACTTGCTCACAGGAAATACAGATCCTCGTTTGGCTAGTTCCAGAATACTGCTGTATGATTTCAGGGGCGCTAATTTCCAAACAGACAGTTGGGCAAAAACAACGAACATCGCCATTCCCCCAACCCCTGGCACGAGCTATATCGCTTTCCGCTATAAGACAGCCAATAATTGTATCAATGTTTTCCTGGACAATATGCGTTTATCGGGAAATGCTGCTACCGGCCTTGTCCCTGTATTTAAAGCAGGCGAAGATTTTAAAACCGCTCCCAATCCCGTAGCGAATAACTTATCCATTCAAAGTAAAGTGCCGTTCGAAACAATCCGTATTTATGATATCACCGGACGAAAAGTTCATAGCCAATCTTTCCAACCGACGATCAATGTTTCCTTTTTACCACAGGGAACTTATATACTGGAGCTTATGGACAAGAACAAGAAAAAAGGCATTCAGAAAATTGTGAAGCAGTAACTTACCTTTTCCAGAGCAACGAGGTAATAATTGCATCGCGCAGTGATAAAACAGGCATTCTAGACCTGTCCCTTTTGTTTCATGGGCCAGACCCTGAAGCCCTTTAAGCATCCCTATTTTTATAGCAGGAAAAAGCACTGGAGCTTTCGTATTTTGCAGCCCGATTATACGACAACTATGATGATAAATGCGCCGGTAGAACAACCACAAGCAAACGATTACCCGGAACTTACTGCCTTATGGGAAGCATCGGTAAGGGCTACACATGATTTTCTAACTGAAGAAGATATTTTGTTCTTCAAGCCCCTGGTGCTGCACGAATTTCTGAAGATGGTAACGCTTTATTGTATCAGGGACGGGCAACGGCAGATAACCGGCTTTATCGGCCTGGCGGGCCAAAAGATAGAAATGCTTTTTATCGACCCGGCGTTAAGAGGACATGGTATCGGCAAAAGATTATTGACCTTTGCCATCGAACAACAACAGGCAAATGCCGTCGATGTGAACGAGCAAAATACTCAGGCGGTAGGCTTTTACCTGCATTCCGGCTTTACGGTTACCGGCCGCTCCGAAAAGGATGACATGGGCAAACCCTTTCCCTTGCTGCATATGCAATTGGTATAGTCTGGACATAAGTTTAAGGCTTACACCCAAAAATGCCTTGCCATTCCCGGCAAGGCATTTTCTTATTACATCAGTACACAAGTTACTTTATAAAGCCTGGAGCCCCTTTCGCTATTGCTTTTGCAATCGCAACTGCTGTATCTCAAAATGCCCGGCACTATTACGGCAATCTGCGCCGTGGCTGCCCCGGTGTTCCACAGGCAGGTACCGGTAACAGAAACCGGGCTTAAGGTTACAACATATATGGCAACAGACGATAAAAGAGCAGTCGCATCTATAGTTTTTTGGGTTGTACTTACTTCATAACAGACACAGTACGCTTGGCTAAGGTTGGCATCCTTATTCCCTTTTACTTTTTTGGGCAAGGAAACACAAGCGCATAGCGCTCCCCTTATATACGCAATAGCGCTACGGAGCGGTTTGCTTCAACCAAAGCCTGTCAGGAACAGGGCAGGACACATGCATTATTTTTTGAACTTTTTAACCTATTCCCTCCGGCAACACATACGAGGTATCTCGTTTATGTTTTACTTTTGACGGGATATTGCACAGCAGTATTAAACCATATGAAAAACCAGATACTGGATGTTTCGGACAACAGGCTCCAGGGAATGCAGGTAGATGCCGCTATTTCTTTCATGCCTTTTGTTCAATACCTGAGAAAGCGTATAGATGAGGAAAAGAGCCTGAAGACATCCTTTTACCATAACATACTGAATTATTTCCGGGAACACCAGGTCCCGGAAGAAGCCATAACCGTAGAAGACACTGCCCTGTACGGGGACTTTTGCGAATATATTTATGCCAGCCTTTCTCCAGCCCTGACCTCGGAGCAAAACCTGGCCTGGGCGCTCAGCGCTCCCATAACACCCAAGCTGTTCTATGGCACGGACCTGATCTACGAGATACTCGCCACCCAACCCGGCAATCCCGAAGAGTGCTTTATCCAAAAGAAGCCCGAAGATTTTGAGCGGGAAAGGCTGCATGCCATCTATTCGCTGATCCTGCAACGGCTTTACAATTTCCGCATACCCGTTAAGATAGAGCAATACCATGCCTGGACACATCCCGATACGGGCCTGCTTCGCTATTACCAGGTACATGTCAATATCGACTTCATCGAAGTAACGGCCAAGGGCGAATTACCGGTGGTCGATTTCGGAGAGCTTTATGCCCATTTCAGTGAAGAGGGCGGCCATATGCTGCTGCAACAGGCATTACCGCTCGACCTTTTCCGGTTCAGGGGTTTTGCTGTAGTTACCGTAACCGATGTTACGGCCGAGATGTCGGTGGAAACCATAAGACAAGTGCGCCTCAACCGCAGTCCCGGTCATGTGGCCGACAATTACGAGAGCGTAGTCCAATCGCTTAAAACCCTGGTACAGAACAACCGTATCGAGTTCGATCTGTTCCCTTTTGTAAGGGTCAATGGCAGGGCGGTATATGGTTACGAGAAAGCAGGCAACGGTATCCTGTTTGCCGTATGGGGCGAGCATACCATGTCGCCGGAAGAGTTCAGCAAGCAGGCCGAAGGCTATGCCGCCAGGCCGATCTCCTTTTTTTCCCCGGACCTCAATGGGGAAAGCGAAAGACAGATCGCCTTCCTCGACAAGTTCAGAAGGCTGCATGTACGTTCGCTGGCGCTTATTCCCTTATTCTATGATAAAACACCGGTAGGCGTTTTGTGCATGCATACCTGGCAGGACGAAAGTTTCGATGAAAAAACATTGGCCATGCTCGATCCTGCGCTGGGCCCTATCGCACAACTGCTGCAGATCTATATCGACGAGTTCAATATGGAGCTGGAAAATGTGATCAAGGAAAAGTTTACTTCCATACAACCTTCGGTACAGTGGAAGTTCAATGATGCCGCCTGGCATTACCTGCACCAGCGAAAGAAGCAGCAGTCCCCTGTTATGGAGAACATCCATTTCAACGACGTTTACCCGCTTTACGGCGCCATCGATATCCGCAATTCCACTACGGAAAGGAATGCCGCAATCAAGGCCGACCTGGAACATCATTTAAAATTGCTGCTTCAAACGCTCAGTACCCTGAAGGCTTCCGATACATCATCCCTGATGCAGGAGATGCATTTCAGTTGCGGCAAATGGCAACAAGTACTGCGCAGGGGCAACCTGAGCAGCACCGAAGAGAACAACCTCACAGCCTTCCTGAACGAAGAGACCAAAAACTACCTGATGCACCTGTTCCGCCAGGAACCTAAGACAGGCGCTGTAATAGGACCTTACCTGCAGGCTATGGACCCGGAGCAGGGCGAGGTGCACCGTAACCGGCAGGAGCTGGAATATTCCATGCAATTGATCAACAATGCCGTCAACAATTATTTTGAATCCGGCAAAGAAGAGCTACAGCAATCCTACCCTTGTTATTTTGAAAAGTTCAGGACCGATGGCATCGAATACGATATTTATATAGGGCAATCGATCGCTCCTACAAGGCCTTTTGATCCTTATCACCTGAAGAACCTCCGGCTCTGGCAGCTATCGTCGATGACGGCCGTTGCCCGTATTACCCGCGGTCTGCTGCAAGAGATGCCCAAGCAGTTGCATACTACCCAGCTTATCTTTATACACAACCATACGATCGACATCAGCTTCCGGGCCGACGAAAGAAAGTTTGATGTGGAAGGCGCCTATAATATCCGCTACCAGATGATCAAAAAGCGGATCGACAAAGTACATATCCGGAATACCAAGGAGAGGCTTACCCAACCGGATAAGATCGCGCTGATCTACTTCCAGGAAAGAGACATAGAGGATTACCTGCCTTTTATCTACTACCTGCAGGAGACCAATGTGCTGGAAGAAAACCTGGAAGAGCTGGAGCTGGAGGACCTGCAGGGCCTTAGTGGCCTGCGTGCTTTAAGGGTAGGTGTCGTGTATCCCGACGAGGTGTCGGAACAGTCGGAATCGGAACAAAACGAAGCTTCCTGATACCGCCACTACAATTAACAATACCATAATCCGGCATTCATAATACCATAACAATCTGCGCCTTTTTTGTGAGGGATAAAATTCTTTAACCTCACCAAACCAAAATGATGCGCAAAAATCTAAAATGGTTGCTTCTTGCCCCTGTGGCAATGGGCATTGTATTGCCTTTAACGGCCCAAACCAACCCTACTGCAGTATCGCTTCCCTTTAGCCTGACCAGCCAAAGCACAGCGACTTTACCTGCAGGCGTAGCGGTGCATCGCTTCAGCGCAGTACCCCTTACCAGGACAGTAAGCCCTGCCAACAGCGACCTGCCCACTGCAGGCAATGTACCTTCCGGCTTTAATGCCGGCTGGTATTACCTGGGCAACGACGGCATCGGCATGCTCTCCACAGGATCAATAGCAGCAGGCGCTGTAGTGGTGGCGATCAACACCACCGGCCTCACTAATATCAATGTATCCTGGGTATGCAGGACTATCCTGAACCAGGCCTCCCGCGACAACAGTGTTGCCTTGCAATATCGAGTAGGCACCACCGGAAATTTTACCGATATAGGTACTACTTCCACCTACTCCAGTACAGGTAAAGCCAATGGCGATGTCTCTCCTACCTTTACCGAAACCCTGCCTACCCTGGCCGAGAACCAGCCGGTAGTACAAGTGCGCTGGGTTTACTGGGAATCCAACAGTACCAGTGGCGCCCGCGACAAGATCGCAGTGGACGACATTTCTATCTCCAATTCTCTTAGTGCCTGCGCCCATCCCGTAGTGATCAGCGGCAGTGTTGCCGATTCTTCGGCAGCCTTTACCTGGAACACGGTAAGCACGGCGCTGTCTTATGAGTATGTGCTCAATACCACACCTGCTGACCCGGTAAGCGGCACTAATACTACAGACACTATTTACAACGCTACCGGCCTTAATCCCGGCATCGTGTATTACCTCCATGTACGCAGCAATTGCGGCAGCGGCAATTTCTCGGCCTGGTCCACGGCTACCATCACCACTACCAACAGCGCCTGTACTGCTCCCGTGGCAGATGCCGGCAGCGTAGGGACCACAACGGCTGCTTTTGTATGGAACAAAGTAGGCGCAGCCTTATCCTATGAGTATGTATTGGACAATAGCCCGGCTGCACCGGTAAGCGGCGTTACCACCACGGATACTACCTATGCCGCATCTGGCTTAAACCCCGGCACGCCCTATTATTTCCATGTACGCAGCATCTGCAACGGGGTAAGCCGCTCGGCCTGGAGCATCGACAGCATTACCACATCGACCAACGGTACGCATCCCGAGTTTACCGTAATGACCTATAACCTCCTCAACTACCCGGGAAGCACACCCACGATCCGCGAACCCTTTTACCGCACGATCGTCAATGCCGCCCAACCCGACATCATGGTGGTGCAAGAAGTATCCAGCCCCAGCGGTATCAGCAGCTTCCTGAATAATGTATTGAATACCGTAAGCAGCGGCTACAGCGCAGGTGCTTTTATTGATGGTCCTGATACAGACAACGGTATTTTCTACAAGACCTCTCTGTTCCAGTTTATAAGCAATACTGCTATAGCAACCAGCTTGCGGAACATCAACCAGTTCAAACTGAAAGAAATCTCTTCGGGCGATACCCTGATCATCTACTCCGTGCACCTGAAAGCCAGCAATACCGCTGCTGACGAGTCGCAAAGGGCCAGCGAAGCAGCTACTCTGCGGACCGTAACGGACGCGCTTCCTGCCGGCAAGAATTTTATGGTATGTGGTGACTTCAACATCTACAAATCATCGGAAGGCGCTTACCAGGCAATGATCCAGAACGGCAGCAATGTCAACGGTAAATTCAACGACGTCCTGAGCATGAGCGGCACCTGGAACAATGCAGCCTATGCGCCTTACCATACACAATCGCCCAGGACCACTTCATTTGGTGGCGGCGCCACTGGCGGTATGGACGATCGTTTCGACATGTTCCTTTTTTCCAACGCCATTGTACAACCCGGCGGCTACGATATCGTCGGCAGCTCTTATAAGGCTTTCGGCAACGATGGCATGCACTTCAACCAGGCGTTGAACACTCCGCCTTATACCATTTACGACTCTGTGCTTTGTGCCGCCCTGCATGGCGCCTCCGATCATATCCCGGTAGTGGTAAAACTGAAGCATAGCCCTACTTCCATAGCTATGCCACTTAACGTAGCCGCAGCACAGCGAGGCGCCGATCAAACCATTGGCAATTTCCTTACAGTGTATCCCAACCCTGCCCATGACCAGCTCTTCCTCAAGATGAATTATAACCTTACAGAACCAATGAGCTTGTCCCTGTACGATCTCAACGGCAGGAAAATGAAAACGGTTCTTTTGAACCAGCCATCTGCCGGTACTGTTGTGCCTGTAGATATATCCGATCTGCCCGGTGGTATTTTTTACTTCCGCTCACCTGCGCTCAACGGTGCTTATAAAATAGTCCGTTACTAAGCCCGTCTCTTATTGCATAAGGGTGATCCTGTTCCGGATCACCCTTATTTTATTTTCCTACTTTCGCTTTCTCATCGGCACATTTATGCAACCCGTATATATCATTACTACAGCACATCCTTTGTATGCCCAGGTGATCGACCTGCGCCAGCGTGTATTGCGTGCACCCCTGGGCCTCGATATCCGCAACGACGACCTGGATGCGGAAACCGAACAGCTCATTTTCATTTATGAGGAAGCCGGCAAAGTACTGGGCTGTGTATTGCTGCAGCATTATGATGCCGAAACATTTAAGCTGCGGCAAATGGCTGTGGATCCTGACATGCAGGGCAAAGGCATCGGCGCCGAGCTGATAAATGCAGCCGACGTATATGCCGTACAGGTAGGTAAGCACAAAATGCTTTTACATGCCCGGGAAGTGGCCGTACCTTTTTATCATAAGCTGGGTTATGAAGTAACCGGCCCCGAATTTACCGAAGTGGGCATTCCTCACCGGAAGATGGAAAAGCTGCTGGTATAAGTCACAATTGCTGTACGGCAGCAATAGCTTGCTGTAGTCGTTCTTGTTCCGTACCGCTGACTATGGCAAACGGTACGCCCGATTGCTGGACAATATCATAGTAAATGCTGAAAAAATAATGACGTTCTTCGGGAGTACCATGCTCTCTTAAAGGATCGTCCTCCCAGGGCATATCGATATGGGTAAGCAAATACAGATCATAAGTACGGCAGGCGATTTGCCGCAACGTATCTTCCGGACAGGTACCGTACCGGTCTTCACTCCACACCTTAATCACATATAAGTCGGTATCCAGGAACACCAGGCCATTCACGGCCTGGGCCAGGGCCAGCTCCTCTCCCGATATTTGCCCCAGGGCTATATGGCCCAGGTCTTCCTGCTCATAGGGCCTGTTAAGCCCTTCCAGGTAGGCACGTGCATATTCTTCGGCATGACTAGTACTAAAGTGTGCCGCCAATTGTCTTGTAAGTGTACTTTTACCGGTTGACTCCGGGCCAATGACCACGATTCTTTTAATAGGCTGCTGCAAGACGCTGATGTATTCAAGAGTAATTGCGCAAAAATCGCTAATTTGCTAATGAATTCAAGCAAAAATTACAACATGCAATATATCAAAGGGAGATTCAGAAGTTTATGCCTTACCGCAGCAGGTCTGTGCCTATTCCAGATGAATGCCGGCGCACAGGGAAACGACCAGACAGACAAGTATTTCGAGATCTCCAAAAACCTGGAGATCTATTCCAATGTTTTCAAGGAACTGAACCAATATTATGTAGACCCTATCGAACCGGGTAAGATGGTCAAAACGGGTGTAGATGCTATGCTGAACGACCTGGATCCTTATACCAACCTGATTACAGAAGCCGACCTGGAAGACTATGAATTGCAAACAACGGGCAAGTACAGCGGCATCGGCGTTTCTACCCGGATCAAGGACGGGGATATTATTATCGCTGAACTGTACGAAAGCGGTCCGGTAGCCAAAGCCGGGATCAAAGCCGGCGACATAGTGGTATCGATCGACGGGCAAAAGGTAAAGGGCAAAGATTCCGATGATATAGGCCTGCTGATGCGGGGCGCCCCCGGCTCCACACTTACCATGGTGGTCCGGAACCCTATTACACAAAAAGAAGAAAGCAAAACCATTACCCGCGAGGAGATCAAGCTTTCCAGTGTTCCCTATTCCAGCCTGCTGGGCCCCGAGAACAATATAGCCTATGTTTTCCTATCGCAGTTTACCCCCAATTGCGGCAGGGATGTGCGCAATGCATTGGATAGCCTTAAGAAAGCACAACCCGCCCTTAAAGGCGTGGTGCTCGACCTCAGGGGCAATCCCGGCGGTCTGCTCGACGAGGCTGTAAATGTGTGCAACCTGTTTATCGAAAAAGGGCAATTGGTGGTAAGCACCAAAGGCAAAAACAAAGAATGGAGCAAGCAGTTCAGGACCACGGGCAGCCCCTGGGACCTCGAAATCCCGCTGGCGGTTCTCGTGAATCATGGCTCGGCATCGGCGTCGGAGATCGTTGCCGGCACGACACAGGACCTGGACCGGGGTATTATTATCGGCACCCGTTCTTTTGGAAAGGGGCTGGTACAAAATGTACGTACCCTGGGTTACAATACCCGCCTTAAAGTAACTACGGCAAAGTACTATACCCCTTCGGGACGTTGTATACAAGCACTGGATTATTCGCACCGCAACGAAGACGGCAGCGTATCTTCGGTTCCCGACTCTTTGAAGAAATTGTTTAAGACAAGAGTAGGACGTAGCGTATATGATGGCGGCGGTGTGGAACCGGACGTAAAGCTGGAAGATGAAAACCTGAGCCCGCTCACACTTACCTTGCTCAGCAAGAGTTTTATTTTCGATTATGCTACCCAATATTATTACAAACACCCGACTATTGCCCCGGCAGCAGAATTTGCGCTTACCGACAACGACTTCAATGATTTTGAGAAGTGGCTTAGCGATAAAGATTATTCGTACAAAACAGAAAGCGAACAAGTGCTGGCCAACCTGAAGGAAACGGCCGAAAAAGAAAAGTATTTTGACAATGTAAAGAATGAATTCAATGCACTGTCCAGCAAGCTTTCCCACGACAAAACCCAGGACCTGCTCAAGAACAAGCAGGAAGTAATGCATATCCTGGCCAACGAGATCGTGAGCCGCTATTATTTCCAGAAAGGCAGGGTGATCAATAAACTAAAAAGAGACGATAAAGACCTGCAAAAGGCCCTGATACTACTGTCCAACAACAAGGATTACAAATCCCTGCTTAAAGTATAACGAAACAGAAGATGCCTTGGCTGCCAGGGCATCTTCAAGCAAAAGTGAAGCGTACAACAAACGATAATCTGACTCCGACTGTCTTTATCAAATGAGCCAGCAGATTGATTCACTACCCCTATAGAAGATTTTCAATTATGAGACGACTATCTACTTTGTTGCTACCCTTACTGTTGCTGTTGTTTTGCTATAAGGCAAAAGCCAACCACTTGCTGGGTGCCGAAATCAACTACAGCTTCGTGTCTGCAAACGGCAATGCGCAGGTGTATAAAGTAACCCTTTCCTTCTTTGCCGATTGTTCCTCCAATGTACCTGGCGGCGCATATCAGGCATTGGTGGGCGCCAATCCCCAGATTACTTTGTACCAGGGCTTCAACGCCTACGCTTCGAGAAGGCTTACTTACGACGCGGCACACAGCAATATAGAGATCACGCCTGTATGTCCCGATGAAGCCAATACGACCACCTGCATCAATATCAACAACCCGTTGCCCGGCATCAAAAAATTTGTGTACACCGGCGAATTCACCTTGCCGGACACTTTCAGCAACTGGCGTTTCGCTTTTGAGGGGTCCATCTCTACCGGCGCAATGGCTACTTCGGCAGGCAGGAGTTTTATTATCAACAATGCCCAGATCACCGACCCCACCACTTCCGGAGCTTCTATTATCTACCTGGAAGCCATGTTGAATAATACTACAGGGCCTAATAACTCTACTACTTTTACATCGCTTCCCACACCTTTTTTCTGTAAAAACAAAGCCTCGACATACAGTCTCGGGGCAACCGATACCGAAAATGACTTTCTCAGTTTCAGCCTTATTCCCGGCAAAACATCGGCGACAACAGACATTACATACATCCCCCCTTATTCCGGTTTATTTCCTTTGCCTACTGCCCCCGGAAACTTTAATTTCAACACTACTAACGGGCAAATGACCTTTGTCCCGGACCTGGTGATGAATTGCATGGTCACCAACCTGGTAGAAGAATTCAGGAACGGCGTAAAAGTAGGCAGCAGCATGCGGGAAATGACCTTCATCATCCTGGACAATTGTACCAACGACGCGCCATTGAGCCCGGTAAAGGATATCCGGCATGCCAATGTTACGCTGGACTCGGCAGGCAACCTCCTCCTGGATGTATGCGAAGGCCAGTCGGACAGCATTACTTTCGATATTGTGAGCAGCGACCCCAATGGGGACAATACTACGGTAACTTACAACAACCTGCCTCCGGGGGCGAGGTTGGATATAACCAATAACGGTGCCGATACCCCTCGTATCCATTTTTCCTGGAGTGCAATAGATGCGGCGCCCGGCAACTATATTTTTTACATTACCTATACCGACGACGGCTGCCCCCTGGTTTCTACCAAAACGGTAGCTTATACCATCAGCATCTTCGAGCATGTCTATAAATTCAAAAGCGGCTCCGAGCCATCCTGCGTTTCGCTATCGAGCGGCAAGGCCTGGGCGCTGCCCGATAGCATTACAGGCATCCCCTACAGCTACAGGTGGGTCGATAGCGCAGGCAATACGATACGAACGACGGCCAGCAGCACAACAGGCGACAGCCTTTCGAATGTCGCTCCCGGTGTGTACAAAGTATATATCCGGAATAATAAAGGCTGTGGCAAAAACATACTGGTAACGGTGGGAGAGATCCCATTGCCGACACTTGCGCTGCCTTCCGATACGACCTTATGCATCGGCATGCCTTTAGACATTGCCATAACCACACAACCCGGCGTAGGGTATCTGTGGAGCACCGGCGATACCTCCTGCTGTATTACGGTGAGCCAGCAAGGGCTGTATACGTTGAAGGCGACCAACAAATGCGGCACCTTCCAGGACGATATCCAGATCAACTATGTGAAGTGCAACTATTGCTTTTTTGTGCCCAACGCCTTTACGCCAAACGGGGACGGGAAGAACGACCGGTTCAACATCCTCGAAACATGTCTTGTAGAGAAATACAAGCTACAGATCTTTAACCGATGGGGCGAAGTGGTCTTCACCACACTTTCTACCGAAAACAGTTGGGACGGCACCTATAACGGTCGCGAGGCGGATGGCGGTGTGTACTTCTACCGCATCAATGCCAGGCTTACCGATAAGTCAAAAGGAGAAATAGAACTTAAAGGAGACATTACCCTGATCCGGTAAAACGACAACAGAAATTCATTTAGGCCAACAGACGACATTAAGACTATGAGCAAGTTTATCGCGTTGCTATGTCTCTGGACATGCATTTGCCAGCAAGCCAGTGGCCTCCATATCCTGGGGGGAGAAATAGGTTACCGTTTCATTTCTGCCGATGGCGAAAACCAGGTGTACCGGGTTACCGCTACGTTCTTTATTGATTGCGAAGCCGGGTCGAAGGGTTTGATCGGCGCCACTCCGCATATCAGGATTTATAAGGGAGACTACTTGTTTTTGGACAAATGGCTTTTTTATAATTCCAGCGAGAGTAATATCGAAATAACACCGGTATGTCCCGATGAGCGGGGCAATACCCTGTGCTCCAGCATAGACAATACCTTCCCCGGAGTCAAGCGATTTACCTTTTCCCACGATTTCACCTTGAAAGGGCTATCGGACAACTGGCGCTTTGAGTTCGAAGGTGCGCTCAACAACGGTGCGCCGCTTACCTCATCCGGCAGAAGTTTTCTGTTCAACAATGTAGCCATCAATGTTCCTTTTCCCCCTTTACCCTATCCTCCCGATTTTGAAGCGGGCCGGGCCCACATTCACCTGGAAGCCACCCTGAATAATACCAAAGGCCCTAACAGCTCCCCGGCTTTTACCAGTCAACCCGTTCCTTTCTTTTGTGCTCACAAAACTTCCAGCTATAACCTAGGCGCAGCCGATACCGAAAACGACGAGCTCCGGTTCCGGCTTATTCCCGGCAAGATAACGGCCACAACCAATGTTGCTTATATACCACCTTTTACGGCAGAAGCACCGCTACCTACGGCACCGGGAGATTTCAGTTTTAGCAGTACCACTAGCCAGATCAACTTTGTACCCAACCAGGCAAAGGGCTGCCTGGTGTGTTACCAGGTCGAAGAAATGAGGGACGGCATCGTAGTCGGCACCAGTATGCGGGAAATGGCTTTTGTGATCCTGGATAACTGCAACAATGATGTACCTGCCAGCCCCGTATCGGAAGTAAAGAACGCCGGTATATTTGCCAGTGATCCCCACAACCTGGTGCTCACCGTATGCGAAGGGCAGCCAGACAGCATCTCTTTTGACATTATTCCTACAGATGTCAATGGAGACAACACTACTGTTACTTACAATAACCTGCCCCAAGGCGCTTCCATAACGGTTAGCAATAACGGTACAGGCAATACCAGGGCCCATTTTTCCTGGAGTGCTATCGATGCCCCTCCGGGAAACCACTATTTCTACATTACCTATACCGATGATGGCTGCCCTATAGTAGCCAGCAAAACAGTATTGTACACCATAAACGTTATTCCACACCCTTTCGCTTTTAAAGGCGGTTCCGAGCCCTCCTGCGCTTCTGCTTCCAACGGCAAAGCCTGGGTAACTCCGGAAAACACAACGATGCCTTATAACTACAGGTGGCTGGACAGTGAGGGCAATGTACTCCATACGACCAACAACAGCAGTACAGGCGATATGCTGAGCGGCATTCCGCCGGGAACTTATAAAGTATATGCCCGCGATGCACAAGGTTGTGGTAAAAATGTAACGATAACCGTAGACGAAGTATCCCTGCCTGAAGTACATCTTCCCTCCGACACTACTTTATGCAACGATGTACGGCTGGCTATCGGCGTGGCACCGCAACGCTACGAAAACTATTTGTGGAATACCGGTGATACCACCTGCTGCCTCACCATCCAGCAGTCCGGGATATATACATTACAGGCTACGAATAGCTGCGGTACCGCTGAAGCACGTATGCAGGCCAACTACCTGAAATGCAATTATTGCTTTTTTGTACCTAATGCTTTTTCGCCTAACGGAGATGGCAGGAACGATCAGTTCAGCGTACTGGAAACCTGTCTTATCGACAAGTACCAATTACAGATCTTTAACCGCTGGGGCAGGCTTCTCTTTACCGCCCTGTCGACGACCGATAGCTGGGATGGCACCTACAACGGGCAGCCTGTGGAAAGTGGCGTTTATTATTACCGGATCAATGCCAGGCTGGCCAATGGTAATAAAGAAGCGATAAAGCAGAGTGGCGACATTACCCTGATCCGGTAATAAAAAAAGAGCGGCTTCCAGTAAAAGAAAGCCGCTCCGTGTACGATAAAGATCGATGGTATTAAGCGCCTGCAGGTGCATTCAGCACATCGTTCATGCTGCGCACTGCTTCTGCTGATTTGTTGAACAAAGCTTGTTCTTCTTCGTTCAGCTTGTAATCCAGTATTTTTTCCCAACCGTTGCGGCCAATAACTACAGGCACACCCAGGCAGATATCGGACTGGCCATATTCGCCATCCAGGTAAACGCAGGAAGGGATCAGTTTTTTCTGATCACGCACGATTGCTTCTACTACAGCAGCTCCGGCAGCTCCGGGAGCATACCAGGCAGAAGTACCCAGCAATTTGGTCAGGGTAGCACCGCCTACCATAGTATCGGCAACGATTTGTTTTTGCTGTTCTTCGCTCAGGAAATGCTTAACAGGAACGCTGTTCCAGGTAGCATAGTTGATCAGGGGGATCATAGTGGTATCGCCGTGGCCACCGATCACTACTGCATTCAGGTCAGATGGGCTGGCGCCGAGGTGCTGGCACAACTGATATTTGAAACGGGCGCTGTCCAGGGCGCCGCCCATACCGATCACACGGTTCTTGGGAAGGCCTGTGCTTTTCAGCGTGAGGTAAGTCATCGTATCCATCGGGTTGGAGATCACCACGATGATGGTATCGGGAGAGTGCTGCAATATGTTCTTGGTTACATCTTCAACGATACGGGCATTGGTACCGATCAGCTCTTCACGGGTCATACCGGGTTTGCGGGGCAAACCAGAAGTAATTACCACTACATCAGAATTGGCAGTCTTGGTATAGTCGGCTGTAGTACCGGAAATTTTGGTATCGAATCCCAGCAAGGCTGCAGTCTGCATCATGTCCTGGGCTTTACCTTCAGCAAATCCTTCCTTAATATCCAGCAATACCAGCTCTTCGGCCAGCTCCCTGCGTGCAATGTTATCGGCACAGGTAGCGCCTACGGCACCGGCACCTACTACGGTTACTTTCATTGTTCAATGAGATATTTAATGTGAAAAAATCGTAAATGTTGCGCAAAGTTACTATCAAATGCTCAAAAATGAACAACTTTTCCCGCCCAAAGGATGCAGGAATACCCTCAATTCCGGCAAAGCCGCGGTACTAAAGGGCCGGAAATTTACGGGGTTTTGTTTTGGGTATCGGCACCTTGCTCCCTGTGGTCCCGCCCAGCCTTTCTCCCAGGCTTTCCCGCTCTACGATGGATTTAAAACCGGGTTTATAGGCAGTGGACGGATCGATCCGGAGCTCGGGGTGCTGGTAACCATCTACCATTTCTTCCACGATAGGCAGTATGGCTATGGGCGTAAGGAACCTTTTCCGCACAAAGCTTTTCAGCAGTATCGCCTGGTCGTATTCCGTAGCCAGGGCAATGGTCTTAAAGCCCTGCCTCCGGGCCAACTCATAGGAATAATACACGTTCTCGGTACTGTGCTCGGCGAGGGTATCATAAAATATATGCGCTGCCGGCACGCCCAATTGCCGGGCATACAGCCCCATGATCTTTGCCTCGCAATAAGGCGAGTACACCGCCGCTCCCGAGTAAATGATATTTTTAACGTAGCCGTTCTTATACAACAGATAGCTCCACAATACCCGGCAATGCATGGTGTTGCTCCAGGTATCCCCATCAAAAGGCACACCAGGCACGATCACCGCATCAAAGCTTTGCTGTTGTTTTACTACTTCCCGGTATGCCTTTTTAGGACTGCACAGGGTATAGCAACCTGTATGCAACAGTAAAAAGGCCAGGCTCCCTGCTATTATGAGTATATGCTTCAACACGGCTCTTTTCATATACGATCGATATATAATCAAATTATACCAGGCTTATACAGGCTCGACCGCCGCTACCCCCCTTTCCTTTCCCATTGGCCACCACCAGGAATACAAAGCCAAAGAGGAAGAAGATAGTCAAAGCAAAAATGGAATTGCGCATATTGCCAGTGATATGCTCGATAAAACCAAAGGAGAACATGCCTATTACAATAGCGACCTTTTCCGTAACATCATAAAAGCTGAAGAAGGAGGCAGTATCTTTTGTTTCGGGCATCAGCTTGGAATAGGTGGAACGGCTTAAAGATTGAATGCCGCCCATCACGAGGCCTACCAATACGGCCAGCAGGTAAAACTGCATCGCGGTACGGGTAAAGTAAGCAATAACGCAGATCGATATCCATAACAGTACGGTAAGCATCAGCACTTTTATATTCCCGATGATCTTACTGAGCCTGGCCATCAGCATAGCACCGCCTATAGCCACCAGTTGGATCAGGAGTATGGTCACGATAAGATCGGAAGTTTCCATAGGCACTTTGACTCCATCTTTCATTTTATAGATCTCCTTCTTACCAAACTCGGCAGCAGCCAGCATTACCGTCTGCACACCCATACTGTAAAAGAAAAAGGCTACCAGGAACGTTTTGAGCAAAGGCATGCCTTTGATTTGCTGTCCTACTTTTTTCAGCTCGTGAAAACCATTGGACAATAAGCTATGTTCCGGGCGCTTCTCTACACCGGCGCGGTTGGGCAAGGTACGGAAGGTGATCTGTGAAAAACCGAACCACCAGATACCTACCAGCAGAAAAGAAATACGTGCCGACAAGGAGCCATCCTGCATGGTAAAAACGAATACGAGGCAAATGGCCTGCAACAATACACTGCCTATATAACCATAGGAGAAGCCCTGGGCGCTTACCCTGTCCTGGTCCTCGGGCGCTGCGATCTCGGGCAGGTAAGCATTGTAAAAAACAAGACTGCCGCAATAGCCCACTGCAGCTACGATAGAAAGAATGATCCCCAGCTCGACCCGGCCCTTCTCAAAGAAGAACAGGCCGCAACAGGCCGCCGAGCCCAGGTAGCAGAACAATTGCATGAAGCGCTTCTTATTGCCTTTGTAATCAGCCACCGAAGAAAGAATAGGCGAGAGGATGGCAATGATGAGGTAGGCCAGGGCCAGGCCATAATTCAGCAGGGAGCTATTGATCACCTTCCAGCCGAAAAAAGAAACATAGTCCTGTTCCTTACCTTCAGTGGCAGTAGTAATGGCTATATAATAAGCCGGGAATATAGTAGAAGTGATTACGAGATTATAGGCCGAATTGGCCCAATCGTACATACTCCAGGCCCGGTGCAGTTTTTTTGCGGAGGGATGTTGTTCCATCGGGATGTGTCGCTTTGATTGTATGCTGTACTGCAAAAAATGATTACCGGCTTATTTGGGGAAAATATACATTTCCACTTCTTTGCGGGTAATAGTCTGGTCGGATAAGATAATGAGGCGTTCGATAACATTGCGCAGCTCGCGTATGTTCCCCGTCCATTTATGCCCTTCCAGCTTTTTAATCGCCGATTCGTCAATGATCTTTTCGATCATCCCGTACTCGTTGCATATCTGTTTCAGAAAATGATCGGACAATATCCTGATATCCTCTACCCGGTCATTCAAAGCGGGCACATGGATCAGGATCACGCTCAGGCGATGATACAGATCTTCCCGGAAGCGGCCTTCTTCGATTTCCTTTTTCAGGTCCTTGTTCGTAGCGGCTAGTACCCTTACATTCACACTGATCTCCTTATCCCCGCCTACACGGGTAATCTTACCTTCCTGCAAAGCACGCAGCACTTTGGCTTGCGCCGAAAGGCTCATGTCTCCTATTTCATCCAGGAACAAAGTACCGCCGTCGGCTTGTTCAAACTTGCCGATGCGCTGCTTGATCGCAGAGGTAAAAGAACCTTTTTCATGTCCGAATAATTCGCTTTCGATCAGCTCGGAAGGTATAGCCGCACAATTAAGCTCTACCATCCCCGCCCGGCTGCGGTTGCTCAGGCTATGAATGCGTCTGGCCACCAGCTCCTTACCGGAACCGTTGCCACCGGTGATCAGTACCCTGGCATCGGTAGGCGCCACCTTGTCTACCATTTCCAGTACACCCTTCAGTGCAGGGGAATCACCGATGATCTCATAACCTTTAGCTATTTTCTTTTTCAGGGTTTTCGTTTCCGTCACCAGCGTTTTACGATCCATGGCATTCCTGATCGTAATCAATAAGCGGTTAAGATCGGGGGGTTTGGAGATGTAATCGAAGGCGCCTTTTTTTACCGCCTCCACAGCAGTGTCGATATTGCCATGTCCCGAAATAACGATGAATGGCGTGTCGGGGATCAGCTCTTTTGCTTTTTCCAACACTTCGATGCCATCTGCTTTAGGCATTTTTATATCGCACAAGATACAATCGTAAGTTACACCCTCACTGATCTTCTTTATCGCATCCTGTCCGTCTACGGCTTCTGAAATGGTATATCCTTCAAATCCCAATATTTCCGAAAGAGTACTCCTGATACTCCTCTCGTCATCTATAATCAAAATATGACCTGGCATAATAATATATGGTTAGCAACGAAGCAAAGATAACAGTATGAAATTACTTATAAGTATTAAGATTCCCTCATGTACTTCCCTATCCCTACAAACCTTCTCTTTTATATATTTCCGACCATAAGTCCTGTAATATCCTTACCTTAATGGTACAAAAGCCAAGGCCATATATGAGGGAGCGCCTGCAACCGTTATTCCGTTTTCTGCCCGTGCAGCTCTTCCTGTTGCACTTCCGTAAATACCAGATGATCCTTATTTTCTGGATCATGCTCTTTGCCGTAGTTACGGGCAACCTGGCAACACATTTCGGAGCCTTGTCCCTATTCCTGTCGCCGGAGTACCTGGGCAAAATAAGCGTGCTCAGCTTTTCGCTGCTGGGCGGGGCCACGGCCATGTTAGCCATGAGCTGGCACATCACTACTTTTATTATCCACAGCAAGCGGGTACCCTTCCTGGGCGCCACCCGGCATTCTTTTTTAAAGTACTGCATCAATAACTCTATCATCCCGCTTTCTTATCTTATTACTTATGGCATTGTAGCGGCACGCTACCTGATGATCAACGAAGGAGCGCATACCTGGACCATTATCTTTTTCCTTTCAGGGTTCTACCTCGGGTATATCTTTGTGCTTTTCCTCTCCTTCCTGTACTTCTTCCGGGCCGATCGTAACATCCTGAAAGTGGTGCTCAGCACCATCGCCAATCCTTCCGTGATCAGGGAACTGATCCCTTACGATTCACTGGACGAGGAGTACGAGCTCGTACGTGCCGAAAGCTACCTGACGCATATCTTCAAGATAGAAAAGATCAAAACGCCTTATGAATACAACACCCGCTTCCTTAATACCGTCCTGCGCAGGCACCACCGCAATGCCATTTTCGCTATTTTCTTTGCCATCGTCCTGCTGCTGATACTGGGTATCTTTATGGACGAGCCTATACTGCGTATCCCTGCAGGAGCCGGCTTTCTTATTCTTTTCAGCATTATGCTGACGGCCGTGGGCGCCTTCAAGTATTTCCTCCGGAGCTGGGAGATCATCGGCTGGCTTTGTATTTTCAGCATAGCGGGATTTATGGCTAAGCATCGCGTGTTTGACCTGCGCAGTATTGCTTACGGTATGAAGTACGACAGCAAGGTCCCGCCTCCGTATAATTACAGCAACCTGAAAACGATCTTTAACGACTCTGTCTATCAGCAGGACAAGCAACAGGAAATAGCCCGGCTCGAACGCTGGAAACAGCTAAGATTTACAGATAGCACTGCAGAAAAAAAACCACCGCTGGTCATTATAACCGTTAGCGGGGGCGGGTCCCGGGCTTCATACTGGACCTTCCGTTGCCTGCAATATGCCGATAGTATTACCGGGGGGCAATTGTTCCGGCACAACGTATTTACCTGCGGCGCTTCGGGTGGTATGATCGGTGCCGCTTACTGGCGTTCTATACAGACGCAGCATGTCCTCGGCAATATTAATGCCCCTTACAATCCTTACTACCAGGACCTGGTAGGTAAAGACCTGTTGAATGCGGTGATCTTTTCCCTGGCTTGCGTGGACCTCATATCTCCCTTTAACAAGATCACGGTTGCGGGCCGCCGCTACAGCAAAGACAGGGGTTATGCCTTTGATAAGGAGCTGGCTGCCAACTCCGACAGCCTGCTTCATTACAGGATGAAGGATTATAAAGATTACGAGGCAAAAGCGATCGCACCCATGCTGCTGATCAACGGCACGATTGTCAACGACGGACGCCGGCTGCTGCTTTCCCCGCAGCCGGTCGGCTATCTTACCCGTTCGGCCAATAGCCTGGGTCAGGAGAACCCGATCATTGATGCGGTGGATTATGCCCGTTTCTTTAAAAACCAGGACCCGCTTAACTTACAGATCATGTCGGCCCTGAGAATGAGCGCTACCTTTCCCATTGTATTGCCTGTGGTAAAGATGCCCTCCGATCCGGAAATGGATATTATGGATGCCGGCCTCCGCGACAATTTCGGCGTGGAAAGCAGTATGCGGTATCTCTGCACCTTCCGGGAATGGATCAATGCCAATACCAGTGAAGTTATTTTTTTACAGATAAGGGATACCCGCGAATACGAGCCTTCGGAAGGAGATGACGAGAACTCGATGTCGGGCATGATGCTTGATCCTTTGTTTTCGATACAACGCAAATGGGGTGCATTCCAGACCTACCATCAATCTTACCTGGAAGATTATGTGACTGCGGATTTTCCACCCGGAAAATTTAAAAAGATCGTATTGCAGTATATACCAGAGAGCAAGGACCGGTCGGCCGCGCTCAACTTCCACCTTACCGGCCGCGAAAAGGCCGACCTGATGCAATCGATCTTTAATGCGGATAATCAAAAGGGCTTTGCCGAACTGGTAAAGGCTTTGAAGTAGGATGTAGTGCTCTCTCGAACCGGTAATCGGTCTTCTCTCGAAACCGTCTCCTACCACTTCACCGCCTTCAGGTCTTTAAAGAATTGCTTTTCTTTATCGCCGATATCGTGCAACAATTTGCTGAGCTCGGTATAGGAAACCAGGTCGCTGTTACGGGCCTTGCAGATACGTGCGGCGCTGTAGGCAAAGTTGCGCCACTGGTCGCCGATCTTGGTATAGCGTTCCGATAAAATACCCAGCTCGTTTTTGCTGGTGTATTGCGCTGCTTCCTGCAGGAAGGCCGCATACAAGAAACGGAAGCCGCCGCCGCCGGTGCCTATCTCTTCCTGCATACGGATGATATTGCCCAGGAACAAGGTGCATTGACGGGGTGTAAGCTTGCCGGGATATTTTTCGATCTTATTGGCCAGCAAATGAATGGCGTTCACGCCAAACCAGGGCACGGGTGGCGACGACATAAAGAAGCAGGTTTGTTTGATGCCGTCTTTGATGCCTTTGGAAAAATCGATCTGGTCGGGCACTTCTTTGATATAATACATTTTGCCCTTAGGCTCGGGAAAGCCTTTGGCAAACCTGGCCCTGGACAAGGCCTCGGGGCCGATAAGCGAGGTGCCTTCCAATACAGGATCGCTGATCAGGTATTTGCCCTCTTCCTTGCCAAAAGCAACCAGGTTATGTGCGTTGAAATGAAAGCGGAAAGCTTCGGGCAGGTAATCCAGGTAATACACGCCGGCGATCATGCCCACGGGGATGTTTTGCGCCAAAGCCTGGTCCAGGGCATCCATTGCTTTCTGTTCGCTGCTGAATTTTTCGGTATGGATCTTAATGCCCAGTCTTTGGGTTACTCTTTTAAAAATGTAACCGGGCCATATCCGGAAAGTAGTACCGGGAATGCCGCCCACTTTTACAAAGGGCAGGTGGCCAAAAAAAATGCCTGCGCCGATACCGAAGGTCATCGGCTCGGAAATGTGAATGCCGTTATGTTGTAACAGGTTGGAGGTAACACCGCTTTCGCAATGCGCGTGCTGCCGATGCCGGAATTGTGTTGCCAAGAGCGTTTTCAATTAAATAGGGTATAAGCGTAGGGGTTACTGGCCAAAATTCCGGAGTTCAGCCAGGCTGATATCGAATACTTTGCAGTACTGTTCCAGGGTTTTATTGTCTAGTTTACGGAATACTGCAGGTTGGAAATGTCGTTTGATCTGCCATTTCCATTTGCCCATGTATTTTGCCAATACAGGCAGCTCCATAAGGCTTTTCTGCATGAAGTAAGGAATAGGGCTCAACAGGCCTTGTTTCACCTTTTGTTCGGTTTCCTTCAGGTCTTCCAATACCGCTTCCCAGGCCTGTGTGGTAGCCAGGTTCTCTACTTCCCAGCCTTCGGAATTGATGCTGGTATAGCTGCCGTCTTCATTGGTGGCATACATGAGCTTATGTACTTCACTTTTACCTTTGAAGTCTTCTTTGTCCTGTGGTACCTCGTTGATCTTCATAAAACAGGTTTCGGTTTCTGAGGCCCAAAAATACTATTTATCCTTTATATCTTCTTCGGGCGCTTGTTATGCTTTTAACAGAAAACGCTTCACCGGGGTGAAGCGTTTTTATAGCGGAAAGCCGATGTTATTTATTCATTACTTTCTTGGCCTCGATGCTGAGGGTAGCATGCGGCACTGCGCGCAAACGTGCTTTGTCGATGAGTTTACCGGTAACACGGCAGATACCGTAGGTTTTGTTTTCGATACGGATCATTGCCTTTTCCAGGTGGTTAATGAACTGGATCTGGCGGCCGGCCAATTGCGACAATTGCTCGCGCTCCATAGCTCCGCTACCGTCTTCCATATGGTTGAAGCGGTTGTCGGTATCATCGGTACCGGCTTCGTCTTTGCGGGTAATCAGCCCCTGCAGGTAAGCCAATTCTTTGCGTGCATTGTCCAATCTTTTAGTGATCAGCTCTTTAAATTCATTCAACTCTTCATCACTATAGCGATAAACAGGTCCGGAGCTTTGTTCCGGCTCGTCCAATAAGGATCGTACTGAGGGATTGTATTCTTTCATAGTTAGTCCTGGTTCTTCCTGTGTTACTTTTTTTTCAATTTTACGATGAGCAATCACTACCCCAGGTTTGGCAGTAGTTTTACGGGGTAACTGACGCACGGCATCAACGATTTCCGATCTTGCCGAAGGTACAGCGGGAACTATAGTTTTAGAGATTATTTTCTTCTTAACCTCTTGTTGTTGTTTCTTTACTTCAACGGATCTTTCCGGTTTTGCTTCTTTCTTCAATTCTTTTACAGGCTCGCTTTTAGGTATTGTTTTTACCGGTGCTTTAGCAACAGTTTTTGGGGCAGAAGGTTTAGTAGCAGCCTTAACAGGTATCGCAGCTTTTTTCTGCGGAGCCTTGGCCGGTGCTGTTTTTACAGCAGGTTTGGCTGCAGGTTTTGCGGCCACCTTTTTCGCTGGTGTGGTTGCTTTCGCCGGTGTCGCTTTTTTAGGCGCTACCTTGGCCGGTGCTTTTTTGGGTGGTGCTACCGCTTTTTTAGGCGCAGGTGCTGCTTTCTTTACAGGAGCAGCCTTTTTGGCCGGTTTAGCGGGGGCGGCGCTTTTCTTGGGCGGTGCTGCTTTTTTAGCGGCTGGTTTCGCTACTGCTTTTTTAGCGGGAGCAGGTGCCGCTTTTTTCGTAGCCACAGTCTTCTTTGAGGGCGCAGCCTTTTTTACAGGTACGGCCTTTTTTGCTGGTTTGGAAGCTGTTGTTTTTTTTGTGGCCATGATTATGAGTTTTTAGTAATTAATACTTTTAAAGTTACTTCGTTTACTTCTATTGCAATACCATTGCCGTTTATAGCAGGTACCAGGTCAAGCGAGTCGGCCAGTATCTCTGCACGAATATAATCATTAAAGTTTAGGATCGCAGGCTTAAGGCTCTCAAATTCTTCGATACTCACAGCTATCCTGTCGGTCAGCTCCAGCCCGCTGTCCTTTCTTATCTTTTGTATCCTGTTGATCAGCTCGCGGGCATTACCTTCGTCCTGCAATTCGGGTGTGATCGTGATGTCCAGGGCTACGGTAAGGTTATCCTTATTGGCAACCGACCAGCCGGGGATATCTTCAGCTATGATTTCCACATCATCGATATTCACGGTCACTACCTGGCCATCGAGGTCGAGATTGAGGCTTTTATCTTTCTCGAGCTGTGCGATCTGGTGTTGGTCCAGGGCATTGATAGCCTGGGCGGCTGCTTTCATCTGTCCGCCCAGGCGCTTGCCCAGGGCTTTGAAGTCGGGTTTTATTTTTTTCTTGATAAAACCATCGGTATCGAACAGGTATTCTACCGACTTCACATTCACTTCCGACAAGATGATGTCTTCCACCATTTCGATCTGGTGTTTGATCCTTTCATCCAGTACAGGTACCAATATCTTTTGCAAGGGCTGACGCACCTTGATGTTTACTTTTTTACGGATCGATAATACCAGCGAAGAAATATCCTGCGCCAGCTTCATCCGTTCTTCCAGGTCGCGGTCGATGGCTGCTGTATTGCTTACCGGGAACAAAGCATGGTGTGCCGATTCCACGGTCATTCTTCCGCTGACCTTGTTCAGGTTGTTGAACAGCCAGTCGGCAAAGAACGGGGCTACAGGCGCTATCAGCAGGGATAAGGTTTCCAGGCATTCAAACAAGGTTTGGTAAGCGCTGATCTTATCCTGTTCGTATTCCCCTTTCCAGAAGCGGCGGCGGCAAAGGCGTACATACCAGTTGCTGAGGTGCTCGTCCAGGAATACTTCTATAGCGCGACCGGCCTGTGTAGGCTCGTAATCGTTCAGGGCCTGGGTTACGGTATCGATCAGGGTATTGAGCGACGACAATATCCAGCGATCGATCTCGGGCCGTTGCTCCAGCGGTATTGCAGCTTCCCGGAAGGCAAAGCCATCCACATTGGCATATAAAGCAAAGAACTGGTAAGTGTTGTACAGGGTGCCAAAGAACTTACGCTGCACTTCCCTGATTCCCTCGATATCGAACCGGAGGCTGTCCCAGGGGGAAGCATTGGTAATGAGGTACCAACGGGTGGCATCGGCGCTGTATTTTTCTATGGTCTCAAACGGATCGACCACATTGCCTACACGCTTGCTCATCTTATTGCCATTCTTGTCCAGCACCAGTCCGTTGGACACTACTGTTTTGTAGGCCACACCGGGATACTGCTCCTCGCTTACCGGCAAACCGGCTTTCTGCAGCTCTTCCTGCACCGACTCTTTCAGCAAAGCGCCCAGCGCGTGTAAGGTATAGAACCAGCCACGGGTCTGATCCACCCCTTCGGCGATAAAGTCGGCGGGGTAATTCTGGGCAAATACTTCTTTGTTTTCAAACGGGAAATGCCATTGTGCATAAGGCATTGCCCCGCTGTCGAACCATACGTCGATCAGATCGGGCTCGCGGTTCATGGCCTGGCCCGAATCCGATACCAATACTATATTGTCTACATAGGGCTTATGCAGGTCGGAGGTCAGCTTATCGATATCGCTGTCGGCCGGCATGATACCTGCATCGATCGATTTCTTTAATTCTGTCCTCAGCTCCGCAATAGAACCAATGCATTTACGCTCTTCACCATTCTCTGTAACCCAAACCGGCAATGGGGTACCCCAAAAACGGCTGCGGCTCAGGTTCCAGTCCACCATATTCTCCAGCCAATTGCCAAAACGGCCCTCGCCGGTTGCTTTTGGTTTCCAATTGATGGTCTTATTCAGCTCCACCATCCTGTCTTTAAGGGCAGTGGTTTTTATGAACCAGGCATCCAACGGATAATACAATACCGGTTTGTCGGTACGCCAGCAATGGGGGTAGCTGTGCTCATATTTTTCCACTTTGAAGGCCCTGCCTTCCAGTTTCAGTTTTACCGCTATATCCACGTCGACGTCCACATAATTGGGATCATCTTTGTAGTTTTTGACATAACGGCCCGAAAACTCACCACTTCCTTCGATAAATTTACCTTGCTTGTCGACTAACGTAAAAATGCCGATATTGTTCTTCATGCCCACTTTATAGTCATCGGCGCCAAAAGCCGGGGCCGTATGCACGATACCGGTACCATCTTCGGTAGTCACGAAATCGCCCAGGATCACCCGGAAGGGATCGCCGCCGCTCAATTCCGATTTGTTGCTGTCAAATGGCAACAATTGTTCGTAGCGGATGCCTTCCAGCGCTTTGCCTTTGTATTCGGCGATTACTTTATACGGAAGCTGTTTCTTTTTAAGTAGTTGGTCGAATGCGGATTTCAGTTCGGGGTTACTTTCGATCAGGTTTTCATCCTTCCCGCGTTCAAGCCAGTTGGTAATGGCGTCGAACAGCCCATTGTGCTCTCCCTCTGTCCATTCGTCCAGGTGTTCGGGGAAATATTTGTGGAGCAAGGCTTTAGCCAGTATTACCGCGCAAGGTTTGCCCGAATAAGGGTTAAATGTCTTTACCAATACGTAATCGATATTGGGTCCCAGGGTGAGGCCGGCGTTGGATGGTAAGGTCCAGGGTGTGGTGGTCCAGGCCATAAAGAAAAGCTCGTCGGAACCTTCCAGGCGGACTACATCATTAGGCACTACCTTAAACATCACCACGGCCGTGGTGTCCTTTACATCTTTATAAGTGCCGGGCTGGTTCAGCTCATGCGAGCTCAAACCGGTTCCTGCAGCGGGAGAGTAAGGCTGTATGCTGACACTTTTATATAATAAACCCTTATTATACAGTTCTTTAAGTGCCCACCAAAGGGTTTCTATATATTTATTGTCGAAGGTGATGTAAGGATCGCCCAGGTCTACCCAATAGCCCATCTTCTCCGTGATCTCGTCCCAACGGTCCTTATATTTCATTACCTCCCGGCGGCAGGCGGCATTGTATTCTTCTACAGATATTTTTTTACCAATATCTTCTTTAGTGATACCCAATAATTTTTCAACGCCCAATTCTACCGGCAAGCCATGCGTATCCCAGCCCGCTTTGCGCTTTACCTGGTAGCCTTGCATGGTTTTATACCTGCAAACCAGGTCTTTAAGGGTACGGGAGATTACGTGGTGAATGCCGGGCATACCATTGGCACTTGGCGGTCCTTCGTAGAACACAAACGGCGTTTTTCCTTCCCTAATCTCGATACTTTTCTCGAAAAAACGTCCTTCTTTCCACTTTTTCAGCCATTCCTGCTCGATTGCAGGCATATTTAATTGCTTCGATTCCAGATATTTGTCTGCCATGTAGAGTACTCCCTAAACTAAAAATTAGGCGCAAAGGTATGAAGAATAATGTTATAAATAAAATCCGGCCCGCTACAGACATGCTCTAAAGGACAAAGAACCGCCTAAAAGCGGTTCTTTGTGTATAATATGTGGATAACCATCGCGCGCTATAAGCTGTCGATCAGGGCTTCAATGGTTAGCTTCCGTTGCTCGCCTGTCTTCATATCTTTCACATTTATAAGACCTTCGGCCAACTCGCTTGATCCTACAATGCCCACAAAAGGAATATTCCGCTTATCGGCATATTTCATCTGTTTGTCAAATTTTGCGGGGTCAGCATAAAATTCCGCGGGAATACCGGCATTTCGCAATTGATTGATATATTTAAAAATAATCATTTCTGCGGCCGGTTCGATGTTCACGAATATGATTTTTGTGGAGGCTGCTAGTTGTTCGGGGAATAAGCTCAGTTCTTCGATCACATCGTAAATACGGTCTACACCAAAGGAGATCCCGACGCCGGATAATCCTTTCAGTCCAAAAAGGCCCGTAAGGTCGTCGTAACGACCGCCACCGCCGATGCTGCCCATCTTTACGGCAGTGGTACCTACTTCTACGATGATACCAGTGTAGTAATTGAGGCCCCTTGCCAGGGTAAAATCGACAAGCACCTCGCTGGTCCAGCTTTCGTTGCCGAGGGATTGGTGATAGGCCAGGGTCTGCCGCAATTCTTCCAATCCTTTTTGCGCTATTTCGCTGGAGGCGAGCAGGTTGCTCATTTGGGCCAGTTGTGCTTCTGTATCTCCTTTTATATTAAGGTATTGGAAAATGAAAGCGATCTTTTCTTCGGCCAGGCCGCGTTGTATCAATTCTTTTTGTACGCCGTCGATACCGATCTTGTCCAGTTTATCTATGGCCACAGTAATATCGGTCAGCAGTTCGGCTGCGCCGCAGCACTCGGCCAAGCCGGCCAATATTTTACGGCTGTTGATCTTTACCTGGATACCAGGTACCTGCAGGCGGTGGAACGATTCCCGGTAAATACTTAGCAGCTCTCCTTCGTTGATAAGCGAATTGCTGCCTACCACATCGGCATCGCATTGCCAAAATTCGCGGTAACGCCCTTTCTGGGGCCGGTCGGCACGCCATACGGGTTGCATCTGGTATCGTTTAAATGGAAAGGCCAGCTCGTTCTGGTGCATTACTACGTAACGGGCAAAAGGAATGGTAAGATCGTAGCGCAGCGCCCGTTCGGTGAGGTTAAGGTCGTTTTTGCCTTCCAGCACCTTTTCAAAAGCGGCTTTTGCTTTTTCCGAATTTTTGGGATCGTTCAACCCGTTGTTCAGGATCTTGAAAATGAGCCGGTCGCCTTCTTCCCCGTATTTCCCCATGAGGGTACTCATATTTTCCATAGAAGGCGTTTCTAAGGGCTGATAGCCGTAGATTTCGAAAACGCTTTTTATTGTCTGTAATATATATTGCCTACGTCTTACATCTGAGGGAGAAAAATCCCTGGTACCCTGGGGTATGGACGGTTTCATGAAATAAGGACTGTTTTGCTAATGGGTTAAGATTACGTTACAATGGGGAGATCAGGCGAGTATGGTCCTGTATTTGGCTACGATAGCTTCGCAGGTAATGCTAATCATATCATAAACTTCGGCATAACCTTCTTCGGGGCCATACCAGGGGTCGGGAACCGAGCGGTGGCTTCCGGGATAGCGCTCTTCCAAAAACAAGATTACCTTACGGTTATCGAATGCCGCACCGGCAATATGTTTTACTTCGGCCATCACATCTTCGGCCATTACATAGATCAGGTCAAAATTATCGAGATCGGAAGCAACAAATCGGCGGGCTTTTTGTTTGGAGATGTCAATCCCGTTTTTCTGGCATATTTTTTGCGAGTACCTGTGCGGTGGTTCACCTATATGGTAACTTTCGGTGCCGGCAGAAGCCACTTCCCAATTGAGGTTGTTCCGGGAAATAATACTACGCATCACCCCTTCGGCTATCGGTGACCGGCAGATATTACCCAGGCAAACCATCAGGATACGCATAGATTGCAGTTTTTTTAACATTTCGTTGGTGTGTACTTATTCAACCCCCCGGTTCTTTTTTGCGTCTTTGTGAACAAAAAGGAACGAGTAGCGGGTGATGCAAAACTACTGCAACGCTTCAAATTTTGTGTAAAATAAAAATATTAAAATAGAGGAAGGTAACAAAGTCTAAATCAGAAATTTAAATTATCCTAATTTATTAGGTTCTAACTCGGATTTTATTTATACTTTTGCATCGTGCCTCTATAAACCCCCGGACAGATTCCTTATGGCCACTCAAAGAATACGTCTCGCCCCTAGATGGATTATATTTCTGCTTGATTTGTGCTGCTGCATCGTTGCTATGTCGCTCGCCTTTTTGCTCAGAATGAATTTTAATCTGACAGAGATCGACCATTACCCCCTGCTGAAAATATTAAGTATTACTGTAGCTGTTAACGCTTGTCTCTTAGTCGCATTTAAAACATATGCGGGTATTGTGCGTTATACATCGGTAGAAGATACCGGGCGCATATTGTCGGTCAACACCATCGTGTGTCTTATTTTCCTGTTGATCGAAAACATCTACCCCAAAGTGGAAGGTGCGCCATCGGCGGCCTTGTTCCCTACTTCGGTATTATTCATTTATTACCTGAGCATCAATTTCCTGCTCATTATTTACCGCCTTTTCGTTAAGCGGATATTCCATTATTTATTTTCTGTAAGGAAAAAAACAATCAAGGCTGTATTATATAGTGCAGGCTACGAGGGTTTGCTCGCCAAAAAAATGATCTCGGATAACCAGCGTTCCGAAATCAAGATCCTGGCTTTCCTGGAAGACAATGAAAGACTGATCGGTAAAATTATCGAAACTACTTCGGTAGTCAGGGCCAACAAAGCCAATCTGGAACGCCTGAAAAGGGAGGGGGTGGAATTGCTGATCATTGCCGATCCTTACATACGCAAGCAAAGACTGAATGACCTAGTAGATTTATGCCTGGAATTGAATATCAGGATACAGCAGGTACATTCCAGCGAAAAATGGATCAACAAGACTTTACAGCCCGATCAACTGAAGGATGTAAATATCGAGCAACTGCTTGAGCGTGATGTGATCAAGATTAAAAACGAACAAGTAGGAACAGAAATACGCGGCAGGAAGATCCTGGTGACCGGCGCGGCCGGTTCTATTGGCAGTGAGATCGTACGGCAATTGCTGCAATATAACCCGGCCATCATTATCGCCTGCGATATGGCCGAAACGCCTTTGCACGAATTGCGCCTCTCCCTGCCCGAAGACGCCAAAGTAAAAACCTTTATCGGCGATATATGTGATCGTGTGCGTATGGAGCAGATTTTCGAGATATATGCGCCCGATATCGTGTACCATGCGGCTGCCTACAAGCACGTGCCGCTTATGGAAGAGCACCCTTCGGCTGCTATCGTGAATAATGTTTTGGGTACCAAGATACTGTCGGAACTGTCGGTAAGCTATGGCGCTGAGAAATTTGTAATGGTATCTACGGATAAGGCGGTAAATCCGACCAATGTAATGGGGGCTTCGAAAAGGATCTCCGAGATATTTATACAGTCTTATTACAAATATATTTCCCGCTCCGGGAAGTCTTCCCTGGTATCGGGCAATATGCCGCTGCGCAATACCAAATTCATCACTACCCGTTTTGGTAATGTACTGGGTTCTAACGGTTCCGTAATTCCAAGGTTCAAAAAGCAATTGGAAGAAGGCGGCCCTATCACGGTTACCCATCCCGAGATTACCCGTTATTTCATGACCATACCCGAAGCCTGCCAGTTGGTATTGGAGGCGGGCGCTATGGGTAAAGGCGGTGAAATATTTGTATTTGATATGGGTAGTCCCGTGAAGATCGTAGACCTGGCCAAGAAAATGATCCGCCTTGCAGGTAAAGAGCCCGACCGTGATATTCATATCAGCTACAGCGGTTTGCGCCCGGGCGAAAAATTGTATGAAGAACTGCTGAACAACGCAGAAAATACGATGCCTACCTATCATGAGAAGATCATGATCGCTACGGTAAGGGAATATGATTTTGCCTCCGTGTATACCCAGGTAGATGAATTGATAGACCTGGCCCAGAAACATTTCCTGATGGAAACCGTAGGGAAGATGAAAGAGATCGTGCCGGAATTTATCAGCAACAATTCCATCTATACCAAGCTGGATTCCAACAGCAATAAATAATCCCTACCAAAAACCTATAAGGGTTAAAATCCTTATAGGGGACTGTCATATAAAAAAACTGCTGCACCTTGGTGCAGCAGTTTTTTTATATGATACTTAGTGAAGTAATTTAATTATCCGTTGGCAGCCTGGCGCTTCCACTCATCAAGGCCTTTGTCTTCGTAATTGGCCCAAACCATACAAGCATGTCCGATAACCAGCAATCCCCATGCAGAAGTGATCCAGATAGGCCATGGATATACCCAACCTACTTTACCAGCATAACAGATATACCACAGTATTACATTAGCAATGGCAAAAACCAAAAGGTGCAAAAACCAACCGCGTACTTGTTTGCCGGTTGCAGGTAATTTTTTAGGCATGTTGTAATCGTTTAAAAATTAGACTGTGCAAAGATAAACAGTATGTTCATTTTTCAAAAATGAATTTTAATCAAAGTTCATTTCTTCTTTTTCTTTAATAATATACGCTTTTACCAGTTGGTCGAACAACGCTTCCTCTTGCAGCAGGCGAACCGCAATAGGCAGAACGGCAATAGGTATGCCCCATGCGGCAAGGGTTTTCCGGTGCATGGCCAGCCGGGCCGCATCCTTCTCTGTAGTCACTATTATTTTGTGCTCCGCTGTCCAGTTCTCATATGTTTGCCTGATCTCCTCCAGGTTGTTCTGCGTAAAATAATGATGATCGGGATAGCGGAGTAAATGCACGTCATGAGCGGTTTCCCGGAGGTATTGCAGCATGGGTTCGGGTTTGGCGATGCCACTTACCATAACAATGTTCGGCTGTGCTGCCGGAACGAAAGGCTCACCGGTAAAGAAATCTGTCAACGGGGCATAGGCAATGGCGGAGAAAAAAACCTGCTGGTGGGCCAATGGCTTTATCCGGCTGATCATTTCCTGTTGCCGGTTGTGATCCAGTTGTGGCGGACATTTCGATACAATGATAATGTCGGCGCGTTTATAGGCCTTGCGGCTCTCACGCAAGCTGCCAAAAGGCAGGATGTAGTCTCTATAAAAGGGCTTGGCAAAATCGATGATCAATATATTGAGTCCCGGTTTTACCGAACGGTGCTGGAAAGCATCATCCAGCAATACCACGTCTATATCCGGTTTTTCCCCGAGCAGCCTTGGAATGCCGGTCATACGGTCTTCGCATACGCTTACCACAATCTCTGGAAATTTGCGGTGAAACTGCATGGGTTCATCACCGATCATCCAGGCATCGGTACCTTCTTTGGCCAGGAAAAAGCCGGTCGTGCTCCTTTTATAGCCCCTGCTCATGGTCGCTACTTTGTATTCATACTCCAGCAGGCGTACCAGGTATTCTATATGGGGCGTTTTGCCGGTGCCTCCCGTGGAGAGATTGCCTACCGAGATTACGGGCACGCTGAACTGTATAGAAGAGATAAGACCGGCATCGTACAGTTTATTGCGCAGCCACATAATAGCTCCGTACAATATGGAAACCGGGTACAGTAAAGGTTTGAGCAGGTTAATGAGGATCATCAAAGGGTTCATGTGCAAAAAATAATAGGCGAAGGTAGTGGAAACATGCCCGATAAAGAAAAATGCCACTCCTGTAAAGAAGCAGCAATGTTTTCTCAATGGTGATAAGGGTTAATGCAAAAGGGACCTGTACAAAGATCGGCAGCCAGTATGAGCGGTAAGTGATCCGGTTGTTAGTTTTGGATGATCATAGCATGAAAACAATAATAAGCGCCTATTAACTTTGTGCAAATAGTACAGTATTTAACCTGGGGGTAACACGAGATTCTTTCTTTTGGCGAAAAATCAGGAGGATGAAATTTCTGGCATTTGCCTTATTGTTGTTTTTGCTGCACAGTAGTATCTACCTGTCGCAAAAGTGTTTCAACCACTATCGCCGACTTACCCGTAAAGGGTTCTGATCTTCCCTTCTTTCTATCCGGTACCTTTTTGACCGTTTAATTAAAGCCCATGTTAATGACGTAACGTTTAACATGCTCCTGCCGGCTTAATGTTTAATTTTGAAAGACATAAAAGGAACAATGTCAAAAGCAGCCGTAATCGCAGGTAGCTCGGGTTTGGTTGGGGTTGAATTGCTACACCAGCTTTGCGCCAGTAAAAGCTATCATCATATCACCCTACTGGTCCGCAGACCGTCGGGATTTATCCACCCCAAAGTGGAAGAGGTAATCACCGATTTCGATCATTTGGAAAATATAGCAGGCCGGGTCAGGGGAGATGTTTTTTTCTCCTGCCTGGGCAGTACCCGCAAAAAAACACCGGATAAAAAGCGCTATTACCAGATCGATCACGATTACCCGTTGGCTATGGCCCGGATGGCGCAGGCCAACGGTATGCAACAGTTCCACCTAATCTCCGCCGTAGGCGCTGCGACAACCTCTTCCAATTTTTACCTGAAAATGAAAGGCGAAACAGAACGGGACATTGCAGCACTGCCCCTGCCTGCAATACATATTTACCGGCCCTCTTTCCTGGCCGGGAAGCGGGAAGAGCAACGTATTATGGAAAAGATAGGGTTAGCTGTTTTTAAGATCATCAACCCGCTCTTGCTGGGCAGGTTGCGGAAATACCGGAGCATCGATGTTAAGGATGTAGCCAAAACCATGATACGGCAATCGCTTAAAGAGCTGAGTGGTGTGCATTATTACGAATCCGATGAGATGCAGACGCTCAGCAGTGGACCTCTTTAAATCAGCCCTTTGCCGGCCAGCACATATTCCAGTATTTTTTCCTGTGGGTTAAAAGGTTTCACGCCATCCAGCTTCAGGTAGCGGATACCTGCAGCAATAAACATTTCCCGTTCTTCGGGAGTGAAGACCTTGGCCAATGCTGCCTGCCCTGCTTCCAGGATACAGGCCTCCGGTATCAGTCCTACCACTTCGCAGCCCAGCAGCTCAAGGCCATAGCCTGCTGCCAACGACCGGCAGGTTTCCCATGCCTGCAAAGGGGAGGTAATACGGTAATCCAGGAGGTTCATCGATACCTGTGCACAATCAAAATCTTCCATGTACCAGCCTATGGCCCGTAAAGCCGGAAGCAGGCCTTTGCTGCTGCTCCGCATTTGTCGGGCTATAGCCGCCGCTATTTGCGCATCTCGGGTATTGAGGGAGATGTTGAATGCCACCAGTATATCCCTCGCCCCAATGACTGCCGCACCCGAGCGGGCTACCTGTTCCCAATCGCTTCCCGAAGGACCATAGTCCGGTTGCCATGCTTCCAATTGCATTTTGGCCTGCAACCCTTCGTATTGCCCTTTGCGGATATCGGGTAAAGCACGGCGGTAGGCCGCTTTTGCAGCATGCTCATACAAGTAAACAGGGACGTGCAGTTCATTGCCTATGCTCCGGGCTAATTGTTCTGCCAGGGCAACCGTTTCCGGCATGGTAATACCCGCCAGCGGAACCAGGGGACATACATCAGTACTGCCTATCCTGGGATGGGCGCCATGCTGCAGGCGCATATCGATAAGCCGGGTAGCTGCTTCTATGGCCCGGAAAGCCGCTTCAATCACGGCCCCGGGGGCCCCGGCAAAGGTGAAAACGGTACGGTTGGCCGATGGGCTGGTATCGGTATGCAACAATTGCTGACCTTGTACGGAACGGATCGCCGCTGCGATCTCCCCGATAATATACGGATCATTTCCCTCGCTGAAGTTGGGAACACATTCCAGCAAGGGTTGCTTGCTGCTTATAGGCATTATGGGTAGCATAGGGACCAAATATACTGGTTAAATCCGGCTGTTCAGGTAGTTTTTGCAGCCCGATGTTCTCATCCAGATTAAAAGTGGGAATTGCTTTTGTCTACTTAAAATATTTAATGTGAAATTATGATTCATTTATTAAGTAAAAGATTAATATTGTGCTACCAATAATTGTTTCCTATTAAAAGTAGTTTCGTTCGGATTGAGAATCGCTTCAAATTTTTTCTTCACTTAAACAAACACTTTTATGGCAGCTAATCTTATCGACCTTGCCAAAGGTCTCTTTTCTGACAATGTTATTGCTACAGCAAGTACTTCGCTCAACGAATCCGAAGGAGGTATCAAAAAAGCTGTGGAGGCCCTGGTGCCCGGGCTGCTGGCAGGGCTCTTCTCTAAAGGTCAGGCTACCAATGGGGCGGCATTGCCCGGGTTGCTGGACCAGGTACGCGAACTGACGGGGAATAGTACGAATCTCAGCGATGTGGTAGCAAGGACAATAAGTAATGTCCGCAATGTACAGGGCGATTCCTGGAGCGGCAATGGCAAAGCACTATTCCATAACCTTTTCGAAGGGCAAACCGGTAATGTGAGCCGGATGGTCTCGGATTACGCCGGTATCAAAGAGTCATCGGCGGAGGTGCTGCTCGGGGCTGCGACCCCTGCGGTGCTGGGACTTGTGGGTAACCAGGCTGCTGCCGGGCAACATCCCGGAGGGCAGGGGATATGGACTTATTTGTTGACCCAGAAAGATCACATACTGGCAGCGCTTCCTGCTGGCTTTGGCCTGGGGAGCCTGTTGGGTTTCGGTAGTATGGCTTCGGCGGCCATACCCAATAATACCTCTTACAGCGCTACGGCTGCTTACCCGGGAGCGAGCCGGAAAAAAAGCAGCGGCGGCTGGTTGTGGCTGTTGTTACTGGTCCTCATAGGCCTGGCCCTCTGGTATTTCCTGGGTCAGAAGGGGTGCAATAAAGAAACTACGGTCCCGGTTACGGATACCACAAAAATAAACATGGATACCAATGTGGCGACCACCACCACCACTACTACGACAAGGGAGTCTGTTAAAGTACAATTACCCGACGGTACGGAGCTGGATGCCTATAAAGGGGGCATCGAAGACCTGCTGGTCACCTTCCTGAAGACAGATTATAAGGCGCTTGGCCCCGATTCGCTGAAAAACATCTGGTTCGATTTTGATAACCTCAATTTTGAAACCGGAAGCGCAAAAATAACAGCCGAAAGCCAGGCTCAGGTCAATAACCTTACTGCTATCCTGAAGGCATTTCCCAAGGCGAAGCTGAAAATAGGCGGCTATACAGACAAAACAGGCAATGAACCGGCTAATGTAAAACTTTCGGGTGAGCGGGCTGCTGCCGTAAAAGAGGCTTTAAAGGCCGCCGGGGTAGGGGCGCAGGTAGAAGGAGCCGAAGGTTACGGTTCCAGGTTTGCCCGGTTCCCCGCCGAAGCGCCCGAAGCCGAAAGGGTAAAGGACAGGCATGTATCGGTAAGCGTGCGTGGCTAAACGAACTTTTATCTTATTATTAATCCTTAGCCTTAATGGTTCCTTCCCGGAGCCATTAAGGCTATTTTCGCCCTGTGAAGGGGGCTTAGTACTGTTAAATTAATAATTACTGCTATGTTAATTCTTAATTTACCATAATATAATCGTACCTTCGCGCCTTGTTTTAAAAAAGGACATTAGAGAAGTATGACAACATTCCAAGATTTTGGATTGAAAGATGAGCTTGTGCAGGCTGTGCAGGCTTTAGGGTTTACAACGCCGAGCCCCATTCAGCAACAAGCTATACCTTTATTGGTAGGAGAGACGACAGATATTATCGCTTTAGCACAAACCGGTACCGGTAAAACGGCCGCTTTCGGTTTGCCTTTGTTGCATAAAATAGATCCCAAAGAACATGGCGTTCAGGCATTGGTGTTAAGTCCAACGCGTGAGCTGTGCATGCAGATTCAGGAAGAATTTGTAAAATACAGCAAATTTACCCGTGGCATCAATACGATGGCCGTATATGGGGGTACGCCCATAGGCTCACAAATCCGTGACCTGAAACGTAGCCATATCCAGGTAGTAGTAGCGACCCCCGGTCGCCTGATCGACCTGCTGGAACGTGGTGCTATCAACCTGGAAGAGGTAAAGATCCTGGTACTGGATGAAGCAGATGAAATGCTGAACATGGGTTTCAGGGATGATATCGATTTCATCCTGAAAAACACACCGGTGCGGGAAAGCACCTGGTTGTTCTCTGCTACAATGAACAACGATGTACGCCGTATTTCCAAGCGTTACATGAAAGATCCCAAGGAAGTAGCGGTTGCGAAAGAGAATGCCGGTAACGAGAATATCGATCACCAGTATTTTGTGACCAATGCCCACCAGCGTTTTGATGCATTGCGCCGTATCCTGGATTTTGTTCCCGATATATATGGTATCATTTTTACCCGTACCAAGCAGGATGCACAGGATATCTGTGAGAAACTGATGCGTGAAGGCTATCATGTAAGTCCCTTGCACGGCGATATGGACCAGAAAATGCGTACCAAGGTAATGGAGCGCTTTAAGCGCCGCCAGTTCCAGGCCATTGTCGCTACGGATGTAGCCGCCCGTGGCATCGATGTGAACGATATTACCCACGTTATCAATTACGAACTGCCCGAAGATCCCGAAGTATATACCCACCGTAGCGGCCGTACCGGTCGTGCAGGCAAATCCGGTATCTGTATGTCCCTCGTTACTTCCAGGGAAATAGGCCGTATCCGCCAGGTAGAGCGTTTGGCCAAGACACGCTTCCATAAAAGCGATATCCCTGATGGCGCCGAGGTAGTACGTAAGCGTTTGTTCCACTTCCTCGATAAGATCGAGCAGGCAGAGCCAGAGCATGGGTTCGGTGATATTTACAAGAAAAGTATTCATGAGAAGTTTGAAGCCATGGATAAGGATGAGTTGATCAATCGCCTGCTTTGGCTGCAATTGAAGGATACAATTAAGGATTACGAAAATGCACCGGACCTGAATGCCGGTTATGTAGACAAGCGCGCTGAGCGGGAAAGTGGCGGCGGTAGCCGTACCGGTTCCGTACGACTGTTTATCAATATCGGTACCAAAGATGGCGCCAATACAGATTCCCTGGTACATTTTGTAACAGAAATGACTGATCTGGAGCCTCGTATGGTGAGCCGTGTAACCGTGAGGGAGCTGAGCAGCTTCTTTAATGTACCGGCCGAAGCCGTGGAATTTATTTCTGAATCCCTGGCGCAACGTAAATTTAACAATAGGAAAGTGAGGGTGGAAGAAGCCGATAATAAGCCGGGTTTTGGCGGCGGCGGAAGCTATGGAAAGCCCAAGGATAGCTACCGTAAAGGTGGTTACGAGAAAAAAGATTACGGTTCCGAGCCCCAGAAATTTACCCGGGCCAGGAAACCGCAAAACAAATATTAACATTTTTTGGGGTGGATTTTGCACACATTGTACTAAATTTGCCCCGTACCAAATGTTTATGTGTAATGGGATTTGATTTTGTGCTTTGGTCTTGGCTTACATTTGCTTTGCCAATTCAGCAACAGAAGTTGCCAGTGCAGCCTGTTGACAACAAAAAGGAAATAAAGATAGAACAGAAAACCGGCGTTGCCAGTTTCTACCACAACAAGTTTGAAGGCAGAAAAACAGCTACCGGCGAGGTTTTTGACAATGATAAATATACTGCTGCCAGTAATCACTTTAAGTTGGGTGCTTATGTAAAAGTAACCAACCAGTCAAATGGCAAGATTGTATATGTTAAAGTCAACGACCGTATGGGCCACCAGGGCAGAATGATCGACCTCGCAGAGGTTGCAGCCCAGGACCTGAGGTTTATCGGAAAAGGAACGACCAAAGTAAAGATAGAGCAGGTTTCCGCAGTAGAAGGCAAGAAGCAGATTCTGGCCCAGAAAGCGGTAGAAGAAGCTGCTCAAAACGAATTGTAGTCTTACGTAATAAATTAAAAGAGATCGCTGTCCCCCTAAGGACGGCGATCTCTTTTAATTTAGGTATACTTTAAATCCCTCGATAGCTGGCCCCTGGTCCTTTGGGCCGGGGATACTACTTTTTGTATAAGCTAATAATAGCAATCTGGTGTTTTACAAACAACAAGTGCCGCACTGAGGGTTAGATTGGTTTAAGGTATGTGTTGCCGAAGGGCATGCCAGGGAGGGGGGGCAGGAACCACAAAACGTTTGCGGGCCATTTGTCTGACAGTTGACACAAGTACCCTCAAAGGTAGCACCACCAACAATTTTTTCCATCGTCTCAAACCGGGTAATGGTTGTTTTGCTCAAAGACAATTTTTTTAAACTCATTTTGTTCTTTTTCATATTTGTTTTTTTAGTGTATAGTAAAGTTAAACGGGTCGACTGCATTTTTTTTGCAGTCGACCTGTGGGAACAGGAAATTAATCTGATCCTTATCCGTACTTTACCTGGGATGATTGGCTTTTATACTCTCTGCGGCCAGCGTCACTGTTTGCTGTATCCTGCGTTCCCTGGTGTCCGGCCTTTTCGCGTTGGCGATCCACTCCAGGATTACCCGCCTGGAAGAAGGGGAGAAGGCCTCAAAATAGGCCTGGGCCCTTTTATTCTTATTCAGTAATTGCTGAAGGTCTGCCGGGATAACCTTGTTTTGGGCATCGGTGAGTTTTTCCCAGGTACCTTTCTCCCGGGCCAGGTCTACCATTGCCTGCCCCGCAGGCGTCATCAGTCCTTCCTGTGTCATCCTGGCTACCCGTTCGCGGTTCACCGTGCTCCAGTTGCTTTTAGGGTTGCGGGGTGTGAAGGTGAGGTAAAAGCTGGTGGTGTCCCTCTTGACGGCCTTGCTGTCGATCCAGCCGAAACAGAGTGCCTGTTCCATGGCCTCGTCAATCCTGATACCTTGTATATTGCTCTTCTTATGGTGAATAATAAGCCATACCGACTTTTCCGTTGCGCTGTGTTTCTTCAGCCAATCCCGCCACTCCTTGCCGGAGCGGGCTTCAAAAACCGGCTTGCCGTCTTTAGTTTCCATGTTGTGCTACGATTTCGAGGTAATGACGATTGTACATAATGCCCAGCACATTGCCGAAGGGATCGGTTACCGAGGCCGTAACAAAGCCGGGGCCGCGTTCTTTAATACCTTCGTGCTCGCGGGCGCCCAGGGACAATAACCGGTCAAACATGCCCGGCAAATCGTCTACATGCCAATACATAATAGTGCCGGCGCCGGGAAACGGATGCGGCGCATATTTGCTGTCGATAATGCCCAGCTCGTGCTGGTAATCGCCGATACGGAATTCGACATAACCCGGCCGCTCGAAGTAAGGAGCAACGCCCAGCAATTCGGTGTACCATTGTTTGGCTGCTTCGTGGTCGGCGGCAAAGTAATTTACGGTGGCAAATCCCCTTAACGTTTGTGGCTTAGTCATGTCTTTTGTTTTAGGCTGTAAAGAATGTTTGTTGCAACAAAAGTAAAAGGGGGTATTGACAGCCCTATGTCAGGGGTCTGAAAAATCTATTCCAGGGAGTAAAAAACTGCTCTGGAGTATGGGTATGACTATCCATACTGCCTATGCTCGTTATACCGTTCGACAGTATTTTGTAAAAAAAAAGGGTAGGGGAGTGCGCTTTTAAAAGCAGCCCGGGACGGTTAAGGCTTCCTGCGTTCCGACTCGATGCGGCCGTCCTTCATCATCAACGTGCGGTCGGCCATGGCGGCCAATTGCTCGTTATGGGTTACGATCACAAAGGTCTGGTTGTACAGCGACCGTAATTCCAGGAAAAGCTCGTGTACAGCCTGGGCGTTGGCCGTATCCAGGTTGCCGGTGGGTTCGTCGGCAAAGATAACCGATGGCCGGTGTACGATAGCCCTGGCAATGGCTACTCTTTGTTGCTCACCGCCCGAAAGCTCGTTGGGCTTGTGGTCCATACGGTGTGCCAGCCCGACCGTTTTAAGCATAGCTTTGGCAGCATTAGCAGCCTCTGTTTTATTTTTATCCCCGATCCATAAAGGCATGCATACATTTTCCAGTGCCGTGAATTCGGGGAGCAGGTGATGGAATTGGAACACAAAACCCATATGCTGGTTACGGAAAGCGGCCTGCTTTTTCCGCGACAACCGGAACAGCTCGCTATCCATCAGCTTCACCTGGCCAGTGTCGGGAAAGTCAAGGGCGCCCAACAGGTGCAGCAAGGTACTTTTGCCTGCTCCGGATGGCCCGGCTATAGCTACAAACTCCCCTTTGCCGATCTCTAAGGATACATCGCTGAGTACAGTAAGCTGTCCGTATTTTTTGGAAAGATTATGGGCGCTAAGCATGGGCGGTTTATTTACGGATCAGGATATAGTTTTGAAATTCAAACAGGCGCTTGCCTGTCCATTGGTTGAGCTGGAACATGATCCTGTCTTTAAAGCTCATGTTCGAACGGGAAGAATCATATTGGAAATCCCAGTCCTTGGCGGCAATAATGGCTTCCATATACCGGGGATGCGGCTTGTCGAACAGCTCAAGCCGGTCCACTTCGTTGAAGTCGAAAGGCTGTTCTTTGGCATGTTTTTCCACCCAAGCGTCATCGTGCCAGAAGCGGTTGAAATATTCCGCTTTCTTCTTCATTAAAGCAGGGTTGCGGGAATAGGAATAGTGATATACCGGCACTTCGCTGTTCCATACCTTCAGCTTGGTACCTTCCGCTTCGTTGGCATAATCTTGTTCCGAGGGATACTTACGAAAGCCCTGCGAGTCTTTATACGATTTTATCGTGCCCCTGTTTTTGAAGGCCCTGATCTCGAAAGGGTGTGTTTTCCGGGTATTGCGGATATGCCGGAAATCGCCCCAGAAATGATAAAAGGGAAACAGCAAGCCATCCACGGCTGCATCTTTATCGGCTTCCTGTATCATTTGTCGCAGCCTGGGATAATCCTGTTCGTGCAACACTTCATCTACCTGCAGGTGGATCGCCCAGTCGCCGGTAATATGCGCCAGGCCCAGGTTGGACTGCTGCGCAAATATTTTTCCGTTCTCGCGCAGCGCATCGTCCCATACCGTATCTATGATCCTGATCTTCGGATCGTTCAATTGTACAATCGCTTCCCGCGTGCCGTCTTCCGAATCGCCTACGACCACGATCAGCTCGTCTACCAGGGGCAGGAGGGATTGTATCGAAGGGATAAAAGGATAGCCGTATTTAAAGCCGTTACGAACGTAGGTAAAGCCGCTTATTTTCATTGAAACGTAAAAAAGGGATTGCCAAAAGTACCACATTAAAACGTAAAGCCGGGCATTGGCGCGCTCCCTGTTCACTTTTCCGCCAGCAGGCCGTTGATATCTTCGATAATACGGGGTACTTCCGTGGCAAGCGTACCGTTATAGATACCCCGTATACGACCGTTGCGGTCCACCAGTACCAGGTTTTCCGTATGCAGGAACTCGGTTTCATCTTTGCTTAATCCTTCAGTCGCTTCTACAAAATAGCTTCGTCGTGCCATGGTGTAAATGGCTTTTGCATCGCCGGTGAGCAGGTGCCATTGCGTGCCGGTAATATCATTTTCCGCAGCATATTGCCTGAGCCTGGGAACGCTGTCCTGCTCGGGCGTAACACTGTGCGAGAGGAAGAGAACGGCCGGATTGCCGTAAAAATGCCGGTACACCTGCCGCATATTAACCAGCATTTTGGGGCATATGCCTTTACAGGAAGTAAAAAAGAAATTGGCCAGGAATACCCGGCCCGATACTTCTTTGCCGGTAAAGCTGCGACCCTGCTGATCTCTGAATTGAAAGGGCGCTATATGATGGTCCTGCGATCCCGCAGGTTGTTGCCATTGCGGTGTAAAGCTGGCATCGGTATAGTAGGGTAATTTAATTGCGGGTTTCCGGCCGCAGCCGGCAACGCTAAGGAACAGGCTTGCGATAAACGCTATTGTGCCATAGCGAAGCACAGTTCTTTTTGCCGATGTTTCCATATTGTCGTCCATTTAAGGCCTGGTAATTAATGATTAGTTTGCCCTCCTGGTTCCACTCCTGCTGCATGCCCGCTTCCTGGCCTTTCCTGTAATTTTTCCTGGCCTGGCATCGTCCGTCTTCATACCATTGGTATTGGCAGCCTTCATAAAGATCGTCCCGGAACTGGTAGCGGTATCGGGGCCTGCCATTGGGCCAATACCCCCTATGAATACCCGTTTTTTTACCTTCCTGGTACAACCTTACTTCCATCAGCTCCCCGCCGGGATACCATTTCTTAAACAAGCCGTTTTCCCTGCCCTGGTTAATATGAGCGGAGTAGAGCGTGTCTTTCCCTTCGTTCTGTAAGGAAAACAAACAACCCGTATAGGGCTGCTTGCCGTACACATAAAGGCCATTCCTGATCTCTATATTGTGGAGCACCGTGTTGACAAATGACGGGGCATTGCAGGGGCTGCGGAAATTGCAGGCCAGCACAGGCAGCCATAAAAAGATAAACCAGGTCTTGTAAACCTTATTCCGTAACTGTTCCGGGTGTGCCATAGAAACCATTGCCATTGATATAAGGATCAGCGGAAGTAATGTGGTAATGATAGATGCCTCCTGGGTAGTCGGCGGTGGCCTGGATATGGCCATGATAAGCGTCGAGCATATCGTTGGTAACCGGTACGCCGTTTTCTACAGGTCCATACACCGGGAACCCGTCCAGCAGGAATCCCATCAGGGCGTCTTTCCCTTTATGGGCAGTAAGGTAAAGCGGCTCGACATGATAATGGTACATGCCCTGCTGCTGCGGATGACCTCCATACTGGTCAAAGCCATTGATCTCGTTGGTAAGTGGCGCCATCTGGGCGGCGTATTGGTTAAAGAAAGGGACGCCGTTAATGGATACGCCTATCGGTCCCAAAGGCGTTGCCGATTTGGTAGCTGCCTCTACGGGTTTGCGGGGTATGCGAAAGGTATAATTGCCCTGCGCTATCTTATTGGGATTTTGCTTCCAGTTGGCATTGCTCCCGTTATAGGCTTCATATTTTTCGGCTTCCCATTGTGTGCCCTGGTAATAAGGGCTTTTATGATCGGGCAGGCCCGTGCATTTGATCACCACATAATCGCCGTCAAGCGTTACGCTGCTTGCACCGTATATTTTCTGATAAATGCCCAGGTCGGTATCAGTACCCGACGGGTCAGTGCCGGCATTATCCTTTTTGCAACTGTACAGAGAAAGCATCAGGCCGGAGCAAAGTCCGAAGCTGAGCAGGTGTTTAAGCAAGGTTCTTTTTTTCATACGGGTTAATTGGAGTATTGATTTGTTTATCGTTTATACGACAACTATTCCGTTCTCCTTCGCCCCGGTCCCGGATTTTTTCTTTCGGGCGTCATAACCTGCATCAAAAAGGGTATCAGTTGGTCAAACCGGCTTTGCTGTTCCGGTGTACATATCGCCTTTAACTGCTGGAAATGATCGTAGGTAAGCCTGAGCTTGTTACGGTAGAGCAGGAGGATCGCCTGTTCGAGGCTGTCCTTGAGCAGGCTATTTGGGGCCGGTTGCTGCAACAGCCCGAAGTATTGCCGGAAGGGCATTGCCGTGTTGTCGTCCAGTTGCATCATTGCCTCGTGGTGCTGGTGCTTCAATTTCTCGAACCGGTCTACCTGTTCCGGCGACAATTGCAAGGTGCGGATCACCATATCGTCGAATCCCGCGCGGCCATGTTCCGGTGGAGGCGGCGTCTGCTGCCGGGAGATCAGGACAAAAAACAAGGTCCCCAGGTTCAGCAGCAAAAGAAGTATAACGGCTCCCCAGAGAAACGCACTTTTCTTCATTCGTAGAGATTTAAGTTATAGGATTCCAGGTACCCGGTCTGCTGTGCTGCCCGGGGTTGCTGTGTCGTATGGCTGTTGTTGTTTCTATAATTGCTGATCAGGATCACATTGGCAATAAGGATCAGCAGCAATAAGATACCGGTACGGCTCAATTGCCGGAAGCTTACGGTAGCCCCGGCTTCGTGTCGGTCCAGGGCTTGCAGCAGATCGTCGAAGGCAGCAGCATTTTCTTTATGCTGTATATGCCGGCTTGCTTTGCGCAGCAGATCATCAATATTGTACTCTTGTCCGGGTGGCATAAGTTGTTCTATTAAGACGTTGGTTTTATTATTTTCCTTCGGGTATCTTTTCGAATAGTTTCCGGAGGTTGGCCTTGGCTCTTTGTGTAAGCGATTCGACTGCTTTAGGGCTGTTGTTCATAATGGCCGCCGTTTCTTTAATGCTTAACTCCTGTATTTGTGTCAGGATCAGCGCTGTTCTTTGGTTTACCGGCAGCCGGTCCAGGTATTGGTAGAGCAGGCGCAGGTCCTCGGCCTGGCCGGGCATATCGGCGTTGTCCGGGACAGCTATATCTCCATGCGTACCGGGCTGGAAAAAGTGGGTTATAAAAGCCAGGCGTTTTTTTGCCTTACGGTAGCGCAGCTTATCCAGGCACTTGTTGACGGTAATGCGGTAGATCCAGGTGCCGGGCGCGGCGCGTGCATTATATTTCGATGCCGAATGATAGAGTTCTACAAAAACATCCTGGGCCAGCTCTTCCGCATCGTGACTATCCTGCAGGTAATGAAAGGCCGTGCCGAATACCTTGGGTTTATAGCGTTGGTAAAGGCTGTTAAAGGCCTGCTTGTCGCCTGTAGCAATACGCGATAGCAATACCTCGTCTGTGCTCATAAACAGGCTTCCGCAACTACGGTTTCTTTTAAAAGTACAGGTGGCAAAAAGGGCAGCAGTGGGCTCATAGCAGCAAAGAAATATTTTTTTGCTTTTATTTAAACTTTGGGAAAATTATTTGATCCTACCTTACGTTAAATGTAGCGTAGCACTTCAAATTAATAACAAAAATAAAACTATCTATTATTTAAGCGGGTGTTCATAATTGAAGCGGAAACCTTACATTTGCACAAATTCAATATTAAATAAATTTTTTTAAAATATGTTTTGGACACTGGAATTGGCCTCACACCTTGAAGATGCACCATGGCCTGCAACAAAGGATGAATTGATCGATTATGCTATCCGTTCAGGTGCGCCGCTGGAAGTAGTCGAGAACCTTCAGGAGCTCGAAGACGAAGGCGAAATGTACGAAGGTGTGGAAGATATCTGGCCCGACTACCCTACCCAGGAAGACTTTTTCTTTAATGAAGACGAGTACTAAGCAGGGCTGATCGTACTGAAAATAAAAAAAGCGAAGGCAATTCTGTCTTCGCTTTTTTATTGTTCCGGATTTTCCGGAACCGGTATTTTATGTGATACGTTGCCCGCTTCCGGGTTATTTATTGTCGTAATAAACGGTACTGATTGAAGATGAAAAGAACAAGGAGTACAGCGTTACAAACAACAGGCTGGTGAGCAAAGAAACGATGATCTTGAGCAGCATATAGCCTATGCTATGGAAACTCCATATCTCGATCACATAAAAGACTACATGGTGCAGGGCGAGCAGGATAGCGGCATAGGTAAGGAACGGCGTCCAGCCCATAGATTTGATATTGGGCGACATGTTCTGGTATTCCGAAAGCCTTTTGGGCAACAGTAAGGTCAGTACATTGGTACGCAGGAAGGCCATTAATACGCAGGCCGCAGCATGTATGCCGCCGGTATCCATGAAGGTGTCTATCGTAATGCCCATCGTGAAGCTTATGATTAGCAGGAAGGGTACAGGCGTGGACAAAGGCAACAACAGGATAAACAAGGGATAGATATAGGGGATATACGGAGGAAGACCGCCGGGAGTGGTCCACCAACGCAGAGGTATCTTGTTCAGTAATAAAACCTGGATCAGTACGAGCAGGATAAATCTTAAAACATTACGAAGGTAAATACTCATATCCCGGGAATTACTTTGGCTTGGTTACTTTTTCTTCTGCTTCCACTTGTTTGCGCTCTTCACTCATTTTATCTTCCACCACATATACATACTGCAGGTTCCTGAAATTGGTGGACAGCTTTATCTTAAGGTTCTTGGCATTGGTGGCTTTAATCGTATCGATCCTGACTACTGTGCCGATCAGCACGTTTTCGGGGAAGAAGGAATAGCCGGTCGTAAATACGCTGTCGCCTCTTTTGACCTTGATGTACAGCGGTACTTTTTCCGTTACCACAAATTCGGGTGAACCGGGGTTCCAGATCGTGATCAGGTTAGAGGTACCGTCGCTCAGCTTGGTGCTCACTTTACGGTCGCTCAGCACCGAGGCTACACGGGCATAGCGTGGCGTTACATTCGCTATCCTGCCTACGATGCCATTGCTGGTTACTACAGCCATTTCTTTATGTATGCCATCGTCCGAGCCCCTGTTGATCGTTATGTAATTGATGCGGTCGTTGGAGATCGAATTATTGATTACCCTTGCCGGGATATAACGATAGGTGGCATAGCGGATTACTTTTACTTTACCGGCAGGTGAGAGCGATATGCCGGCGCTGGTATCCTTCTTGGTAGTATCTCTTACCGTGATCGGGATGCGGGCGGTCATATCGGTAAAAGAATCGATGCCGCTTTTCTCGGCTACCAGGTTCCGCAAACGGGTATTTTCCTGGAGCAGGTCCTCGTTCATTTTCTTCAACTGGAAATAGGACACTACATCGTTCTGCTTCTTGTACACATAGCCAGTTACCGCATTGGAGGAGTTGATGATATCGACGCCCTGTGTGCTGCGGTTTTTAGAAATCATGGAAAAACTGATCACTTCCAGGATCAGAAAGAGAATGATGTTCCAGAAACGGCGTATGAGAAGGATGAAATTGCGCAAGGGAAATAATTAGCTAATCAGGAAATAGGAAAATTAGCAAAGACCGGGGTATCAACAAAAAATGAGCAAACAGGAAAGGTTAGAAATGCCGAAAATGTAATTGTCATTTTCCCATTTTCCAATCTTCGCATTTGCTCATCCACTTATTTCATTAAGAATGTAAAACGGTTAATGTTCTTCAGCGACATACCCGTGCCTCTTACCACAGCACGCAGCGGGTCTTCTGCTACATGTACCGGCAATTTGATCTTCTGGGAAATACGTTTATCCAATCCACGTAATAAGGCGCCGCCACCGGTAAGGTATAAGCCGCGACGGTAGATATCGGAAGCCAGCTCGGGCGGTGTGCTTTCCAATGCCTTCAGGATCGCCTCTTCGATTTTGAAGATGGATTTATCCAGGGCTTCCGCAACTTCCTGGTAAGATACCTGGATCTGCTTGGGGATACCGGTTACCAGGTCACGACCGTTAACCGCAATATCTTCAGGAGCGTTATCCAGTTCTTTAAGCGCGGAACCTACGTGGATCTTGATCTGCTCGGCAGTACGTTCGCCTATATTAAGACTGTGGTAGCGACGCATGGCTTCCATGATGTCGGTGGTAAACTCGTCGCCTGCGATACGGATACTCTGGTCGCATACGATACCGGCCAGGGAGATCACGGAGATACCGGTAGTACCACCACCGATGTCGATGATCATATTCCCGGTAGGCTCTTCCACATCGATACCGATACCCAGGGCTGCTGCCATAGGCTCGTGGATCATATATACTTCCTTAGCGCCGGCTTGTTCGGCGCTGTCGCGCACGGCACGTTTTTCTACTTCGGTAATACTGGAGGGGATACAAATAACCATTCTCCAGCTTGGCGGGAACAAAGGCTTTTTGGGATAAACCATTTTGATCATTTCGCGCAGCATACCTTCAGCCGCATCAAAGTCTGCGATCACACCATCTTTCAGCGGCCGAATGGTCTTTAAATTATCGTGTGTTTTTTCATGCATCATCATAGCTTTTTTACCAACAGCCACGATCTTATTCGTCGTCCTGTCTTTCGCTACAATGGAGGGCTCATCTACTACAACCTGGTCGTTATGAATGATTAACGTATTGGCTGTGCCAAGGTCTATCGCAATTTCCTGCGTTAAAAAATTAAACAATCCCATTATCGTCGGAACTCAAATATTATGAAAGAGGTGGAAAATTATTGTTAGTGAACAATATTCATGCAAAAGTGCGAAAAATAAACCGGTTTTGCCAAGAGTTTTCCTAAAAAAACTATAATTATAAGCCAGATGTGAATCAATGTGCATATTTTGAATATGAATTAATTTTCGGCTTTCTGTTCCGCTCATTTGCAGAGGCAATCCCGGCGCTATTCTACCCCTCCAATGTCACGGATTTGTAATTATTTCCTGCTTTAAAGCGCTAAATCAAAAAGCCTTATACCATTATCGCAGCTATGTCGTAACGATTGCTTAATTTTGCCGCCAAATTTGAAAAATGATACAGACTGATATAGCCATCATTGGCGCCGGACCGGTAGGTTTATTCGCGGTATTTGAAGCAGGCTTGTTGAAGATGCGTTGCCACCTGATCGACTATCTGCCGCAAATAGGCGGACAATTGTCCGAAATTTATCCTAAAAAGCCTATTTATGATATTCCCGGTTATCCTTCTGTGCTCGCCCAGGAGCTTATTGATAACCTCAAAGAGCAAATAGCGCCTTTCCATCCCGGCTATACGCTGGGAGAGCGTATCGAAGGCCTGGAAAAAAGAGGAGAAGCCGATTTTGTACTCACGACCAATATGGGTACACAGATCGAAGCCAAAGCGGTGGTGATCGCGGGCGGCCTCGGTTGCTTCGAACCCCGCAAGCCTGCCGTGGAAGGACTGGAAGATTTTGAGAACGGGAAAGGGATCAATTACATGATCCTGGAGCCGGAATTTTACCGCGATAAAAACATGATCCTGGCCGGCGGCGGCGACAGCGCCCTCGACTGGACCATTCACCTGGCTAATATTGCCAAAAGAGTAACCCTGGTACACCGCAGCGAAAGCTTCCGCGGTGCACCCGATTCGGTGAACAAAGTAATGAAGCTGGCCGAAGAAGGAAAGATAGACCTGATCCTGAACACCAACCTGACGCATGTACATGGCAATGGCCGACTGCACAGCGTTTCCATGGAAGACAGCAAAACGAAAGAAGCGAAAACCGTAGAAGCAGATTACCTGATTCCGCTATTTGGCTTAAGCCCCAAGCTGGGACCGATCGAAGGCTGGAACCTGAATATCGATAAGAATGCGATCGAAGTGAATACCGAAGATTATTCCACCAATATACCCGGTATCTGGGCTATCGGTGATATCAATACTTATAAAAATAAGCTGAAGCTAATCCTTTGCGGTTTCCATGAAGCGGCATTGATGAGCCACAGTGCTTACAAGTATATCAACCCCGGTGTGAAGTATACGATGAAGTACACTACCGTAAATGGTATCAACGAATTTTAAATACTGCTTTGCATGCAAGTTGGGCCCGCCGGTAAGGCGGGCTTTTTTATGGCTTTGTATTTCGTGCGCCCGGGAAATAAAGAACAGATGGTGCAGGTTGCCAAAATGTAATACTTGGTGTTTTTATTTTTTTATATTTGCCGGATGGAGCGGGATATTCAATATCTGCTCCTGTTTGTTGATCTATAACCGTACACACATGAACCGTAACCTTATTGCCAGGCTGGGCCTGATGGCTTTTTTCTTTTTGGTATTGGCTTCTTGCAAAAAGAAAGACCGCCAAGAGCAACTTACCGCAGAAATAGACAGGATCTGTGATTCTGTAATATCATCAACAACGCTGCCGGGCATGGTCGTAGGCATATGGTCCGACGACTTTACTTACTTGAAAGGGAGAGGCCTCGGCAACCTTAACCCTCGCCAGGAAATGGACCCGCGGGGCGCCTTCAGGATAGGCAGCAATACCAAAACATTTGTGGTGACCAATATCCTGCAACTGGTAGAAGAGCAGAAGCTTTCGCTGGACGATACACTGGGTAGGTTCTTCCCGGGTTTTCAAAACGGGGGTACGATTACTATCAGGATGTTGTGTAATATGACAAGCGGAATACCAAACTATACGATGGATACTGCATTTGAACGGATACTGGAGCAAACACCGCTGAAAAAATGGACACCGCAGGAGCTGGTAGGCCTCGTAAAGAACAAGACCTTTGTTACGCCCGGTACTGCTTTCGAATACAGCAACACCAATACCATATTGTTGGGAATGATCATAGAGCAGCTTACCGGGAAATCGCTTGGGGAGAATCTGAAAACAAGGTTTTTTAATAAGCTGGCGATGACCAATACTATATTTCCCTTCGGGGCCGATATGCCCCCGGGTGCGATACGAGGATATATGAATTTTAGCAACAGCGCCGCTTTTATCGATGATGTTACCGAAAGGTATGATCTGACCTGGGCATGGGCCGCCGGTAGCGTGATATCCGATATCGCCAGTGTGAAAACATGGGTGGAAGCTTTGGTCGACGGCCAGTTTGTTGCGCCGCTATTGCAGGAGCAACGTTTTATCGGTAAAGCAGGCGCTCCCATTACATATGGTTTGGGTATGTTTAGTCCGGGTAGAGATATGTGGGGCCATAACGGCGGGTTGCCGGGCTATACTTCCATTATGATGCACCACCGCAGCCGGAATATTACCTATGTGATCTTCTATAACATTCAGGATACCGCTATTACACCAGACAATCTTTACATGCGCCTGCTATCCGTGGTAAACCCTGAGCTATAAACGAATAAGGCAACGTCGGAAACTCAGGTAGTTGCTTCCGATATCCATTTGGGTACTTGGGGCGCTACGTATTGTTTCATCTGTTCCAACAAGTCAGCCGCATCATTGCTTATCAAGAGCATGATGCGGTTTTCTTCTTTAAGCAAACCTTTCTCCGTCATTTGTTGCAGCAATTGCAGCAGGCTGTCGTAAAAACCGTCCACATTCAGCAGGCCGATGGGCTTTTGATGCAGCCCCAATTGTGCCCAGGTCAGCATTTCAAAAAGCTCTTCCAGCGTGCCGAAGCCGCCGGGCAGGGCGATTACGCCGTCGCAGAGCTCGTTCATCTTTGTTTTGCGCTCGTGCATACTCTCTACTTTGATGAGCTCGGTAAGGCCGGCATGAGCTATCTCTTTACCGCCCAGGAAGTGCGGCAATACGCCAATAGCCTTGCCTTGCTTATTCAATACCCCATCGGCTACGGCGCCCATCAGGCCTACTTTGGCGCCGCCATATACCAGGGTGATATCGCGCTCGGCCAATAATTGCCCCAGGGCAAAAGCTGTGTCGCGATATATGGGATCGTTGCCGGTACTGGAAGCGCAGAATACGGTAATGCTTTTCATATGGTCGTTGATTACAGTGTAAATGTATCGAATCAAGGGGAATGCGGAGTTATCCTGCATAACTTACGATAAGGACCGGCTTATAGGCCTATTAGCGTATCTGCTTAAAAGAAAACGCAAAATTGTATAGCTTTGCTCCCGAAAGGTTATACCTTTTTCAATCCCTTTTATTTTTATGGAGAATACGATAACTGTTTTTGTTGAAGACCGCAATGGTGTGGTCAATCCCCTGGAAGCGCCTACCGATATGAGCCTTAGCCTTATGGAAGTATTGGTGGCCAGCGAATATGATGTGCTGGCTACCTGCGGCGGTATGGCTTTATGTGCAACTTGCTGCGTAGATGTACTGGAAGGCGAAGAGAACCTTTCCGAAATGAGTGATGATGAATATGCCATGCTGGATACCTTGCCCGACCTGCTGCCCAACTCGCGCCTGGCCTGCCAGTTAAAGCTGAACGATAAAATGAACAATATGAAAGTGCGTTTACACGGGGAGGGCTAATCCAATGTATTGCTGCTCAAAAAAGATGGGCTGCGCCGAAGGCGCAGCCCATCTTTTTTAGATTGTTTTAAAGAGATTATATGTATACCGAAGGCCTTTACAATACCTCTTCGTCCACCACTGGTTTGATGAGCTTATGGGTCTTTACAAACTGGCACCAGCTACAATCTTCTTTTTCGCAGCCCTTATCAAATTCGTGGTTCATGATCTTGCCATAAGCCGATTGTATCTGTTGCTTTACCGTGGTCATATCCGATTCGGAAATAGGCACCACATAACGGACGAAATCGCCGGCATCATTTTTTTCTACATAGTCGAACATACCTGTTTCCATGCGCCAGCCATTGGCCCTGGCATTAGGATAATTGTCGAGCAATAGCTTGTAAAAGACCATCTGTCGCCAGTAATCGCCGCCATTGGGATTGCCTTCATTAGGGGGCAGCAATTCTTTCTTCTTGCTGTATTCGGGGTTGCCCGTTTTATAATCCACCACGGTGCATACGTTGCCTTCAAACTCTATTTTGTCGAGCTTTCCCTTTACCGGTACACCGGCCACTTCCATATTGGCCAGCATGATCTCTATAGTCACGATCTTGTTGAACGTGTTTATATATTGATCATAGTAATCGTTCAGTATCTGGTGTCCCAGTTCCTTGCGGCGCTTGTACTGTATTTCGGTAAAGGCATCTTCGTTGCGCCAGAGTGCTTTTTCAAAATCGGAGATCACTTCCTCTTTCGCGGGAAATGCCTTGTCCGGGCTATCTACCATCTTCTTGAACAGCTTTTCCAGGGCATAGTGTATAGCCGTACCAAAGGCCATGGCATCGTTTTTGGCTACGGGTACCTGCAGTATGGTTTCGTAGTAAAACGCAACAGGGCATTTCAGGTATTTGTTCAGAGTCGAAGCGCTTAATACAAAATGTTCGAGCCTGCTGTCCAGCAATTCTTTTTTTACCAATTCGATCTGCACCGGCGGCGCAGGTACAAAAGCCCAATGTAAATGTTCGATCACCTGTTCGTTGCTCAGGAAAGACAAGTGCTGCTCTGCTTCCTGCTTTTCTTCTGCGCCCAATTCGTCGATAAACTGCGAGGCTTCCAGGTCTTTGCCCGCATTGTCTTTTACCGAAAAGGAAACCTGTAAATATTTTTTTGCCCTGGTTAAAGCCACGAAAAATACCCGGCGCATGACCTCTTCCGAACTGCTGTTCTCCTCGTTGTCGCTGGTCTTGGTAAGGGTATCGGGCAGGTTGAAGCCCCTGCTGCTGCCTCTTTTCTTTTCCCAGAAATTCTTGGTGCAGCCGATCAGGAACACATATTCGAATTCATGCCCCTTGGCGCTGAAAGCCGTATAGAAGCGCACGCCGTTCTCCTGCCGTACTACCTTTTGTACCGGTACGCTGATGTCTTCGATCTGCATCTGGTCTATGATCTGCAGGAAGCCGGTTATGGTCATGCGGGGCTGGCGGGCGCATTCCTCTTTTACAAAATTGAAAAAGGTATGCAGCACCTGCATCTCCCATACCTGTTGCTCGCTTTGTAGTACCTGCGCCATGATACCGGTGTCGTAAAGCACTTTTTCCAGCAGCATGGCAATCGTCAGGTTCTTGCTTTGCTGTATCCAGGCTTCCAATGCGGTGCCTACTCTTACGAGGTCGGCTGCTGTAGCCAGTTCTAAGGAATGCAGCAGAAAAGCGTCCTGTAACAGCAAGCGCCAGTATTTATGTTTGCTGTCCTTGCCTTGCTTATACAAACTCAGGTGGGCAACATCTACCGAGGAAATGCCCAGTTGCGGGATATGCAGGGTTTCAAACAGGAACTGTTCTCCACTGAAGGGTTTGCGTTGCTCCGTATCGATATAGCGCAGTATACCGATGAGGTGCCGGACCAAAGGCAGGTCAAGCACATTCACAGGCCGTTTCACCCAATAAGGTATTCCCTTGCGCTCCATCAGGTCGATGATATTGCTCGCCTGCTTGTGCTGAGAATACAGGATGGCTACATTGCTCAGGTCTACGCCGCTCAGCCACAGTTGTTCCACCTGGTCTACCACATCGGCTTCTTCGTGCAGCAGGTTGTGGTAAGCCCTGATCACCGGCTCTACCTTTTCTTCTTTGGCAAACCGCGCATTGGCGGCTACTATATTCTTATCCAGGTCCAGGTCTTTCAGCTTGACGATAAGCCGCTCCTTGTTGTAATTGATCAGCCGCGTGGATTTGTTCAGGATGGCTTGCGTAGAACGGTAATTCTCCTTGAGCACAATAACCCTGATGTCGTGCTGGTACCTGTCGTAGAAGTCGATAATATTCTGCAGTCGTGCGCCCTGGAATTCAAATATGCTCTGATCGTCGTCTCCTACGATAAAGAGATTGGGACTATTCCAGAAATCCATGAGCAAGGTCAGCAATTCGCTTTGCGCCCCGCTGGTATCCTGAAATTCATCTACCAGTACATACTGGAAACGTTCCTGGTAATTGCGCAGGAAGTTCTCATTTTCCTTAAAGGCCCGCAGTACCCAAAGGATCATATCGCTGAAGTCGTAACGGCCCATGGCCAGCATCCTTTCCTGGTAGCGGTTGAAGAGCTGTGCCGAAGCGATCGTTCGCTCCATGCGGGCCACCTCCTTATCGATATCTTTTTGTTTGAGGTCGCCCACCTTGATGCCTTGTTTGGCGTTGGCCCTTTTATAAATAAAGGCTTCGCGTTCGGGCAGGCTTTCGATATAAGCGATGGCCGCGGCAGTCACTTCTTCCGGCGACCAGTCTTCCGATTTCATGAGGTCGAACAAGGCGTGCAGGTTACGGGCATCGTAATAAATATTGCCTTTCAATCTTCGTAGCAAATGTCCTTCGGGCAGGTCTTCCAGGAGACCATGTAGTACTTCGATACGTTCCAGGTCGCTGATCGGCTGCAGGTCCCTGATGCCGAAATATTCGGCATTGCTCTGGATCAGGTTATTACAAAAGGCATGGAAGGTATAGATATGTACCTTGTGCGCGTCTTCGCCTATGATCTGCAGCAACCTTTTGCGCATGGCTACGCTACCTTCTTCGGTATAAGTAAGGCAAAGTATCTCGAAAGGCTTAACCTGGGCATCGCTGCGCAAAAGATTGGCAATACGCATGGCCAGGATCTCGGTTTTACCGGTGCCCGGTCCTGCGATCACCATTACCGGCCCTTCGATCGTATCTACAGCTTCTTTCTGTTGCTTGTTCAGCTTATCGTAGCGTTCAAGAAACAGCTTTTCGTTCCGGATCATGTATTTTGTTACGGGTTATATTCAAGGGGCAAAAGTAAGCTTATATCTGCTGCGGAGAAGGACCTGTATGGGAGCAATCAGGGCGGCGTATATCCGGTATTAAATTTACGCAAAATTCAACTTTCCCCGGCAGGAGAATGTTGGTACCCTCCTGGGAATAAGGACCTGCCAGTTGTATTTATGAAGAAAAAAATTTTTTAATTGAAAAAATAAAATCATACTTTAACTGAGTCATTCTTAAATTATGTAACATTAAAATAGACGCTTATTCATGGAAATTCTGGACATAAAAGTGATGAAGGGGCCTAACTACTGGTCCACCAAAAGACACCACCTGATCGTCATGCTGCTGGACCTGGAAGAGTTGGAAGAAAGGCCGACCAATACGATCGACGGTTTCCTGGAACGGCTGGAAAAGCTGATCCCGACCCTGTACACCCACCGTTGCAGCGAAGGGGTGGAAGGCGGGTTCTTTATGCGGGTAAAAGAAGGCACCTGGATGGGCCACGTGATCGAGCACATTGCCCTTGAGATACAGACCCTTGCCGGTATGGAAGTAGGCTTTGGAAGAACCCGGGAAAGCGACAAGAAAGGCGTGTATCACGTTGTGTTCTCATATTACGAAGCCAAAGCCGGCACCTATGCTGCAAAAGCGTCTGTAGCAATTGCCGAGGCCCTGATCGAAGGCAGGGAGTACGACCTGGACAAAGACATACAGAAGCTGCGGGAGCTGCGCGAAGAAGAACGCCTGGGGCCCAGCACCGGCTCTATCGTGGAAGAGGCGGTACGCCGCAAGATCCCCTGGATCAGGCTCAACCGTTACTCCCTGGTACAGTTGGGTTATGGTAAGAACCAGCAACGTATCCAGGCTACGGTTGCCAGCACTACCAGCAGTATTGCGGTGGAGCTAGCCTGCGATAAGGAAGATACCAAGAACTTGCTGGAAGCGGCAGAAGTGCCTGTGCCCAAAGGCCTGATCGTGTACGATGAAGAAGACCTGGAACGCGCAGTAAAGCGTATCGGCTACCCTTTGGTCACCAAACCGCTGAATGGCAATCATGGAAAAGGAGCTACTACTAACCTGCGTAATTGGGAAGAGCTGAAAGAAGGCCTGGCGATAGCTCAGAAGTATTCCAGGGCCGTGATCTGCGAGAAATTCATTACCGGGTTCGACCATCGAGCTTTGGTGATCAACTATAAGTTTGTGGCGGCTGCGCTGCGTACCCCGGCTGCCGTTACGGGCGATGGTAAGAGCACGATCAGCCAACTGATCGATATCGTGAATAGCGATCCCCGAAGGGGTTTCGGTCATGAGAAAGTACTCACCAACATTACGGTAGATACGCAAACCGAAAACATACTGAAAGATAAAGGACTTACCCTGGAAAACGTATTGCCGCAGGGAGATGTGCTTTGGCTGAAACCTACGGCCAACCTGAGCACCGGCGGTACGAGCACCGATCTTACCGACCAGGTACACCCCAGCAATATTATTTTGTTTGAACGCATAGCCCGTATCATCGGCCTCGATATCTGTGGTGTGGATGTAATGGCGCCCGATCTGACGACGCCGCTTAAAGAAAATGGCGGCGCCGTGCTTGAAGTCAATGCCGCGCCGGGTTTCCGGATGCACCTTGATCCCTCCGAAGGCCTGGCCCGTAATGTGGCCGAGCCGGTGATCGATATGCTGTTCCCTCCGGGAAAATCGGCTAGGGTGCCTATTATAGCCATCTCCGGTACCAATGGTAAAACCACCACCACCCGGCTTATTGCTCATATCATGAAGCAAACCGGTTCTACCGTAGGCTATACCACTACAGATGGCATTTATATCCAGAACCAATTGATGCAATCGGGCGATTGTACCGGGCCAGTATCGGCCGAGTTTATCCTGAAAGATCCCACGGTAGAAGTTGCCGTGCTGGAATGTGCGCGTGGCGGCATTCTCAGGGCAGGCTTAGGTTTCCATAACTGCAATGTAGCGGTGGTGACCAATGTAGCCGGCGACCACCTGGGCCTGGGGGGTATCGATACGGTGGAAAAATTAGCCAGGGTAAAAGCCGTGGTGCCCAAAACCGTTTTCCCATCAGGCTATGCCATCCTGAATGCCGACGATGATCTGGTGTATAGTATGCGGAAAGAACTGGAATGTAACATCGCGTTGTTTTCGTTGAATGAAAAAAGCAACCGGGTACTGGATCATTGTAAGAAAGGCGGCCTGGGTGCGGTGTACGAAGATGGCTTCCTGACCATTATCAAAGGGGGATGGAAGATCAGGGTGGAGAAGGTTGGAAATGTACCCATCACTTTTGCCGGCACTGCGGAGTTCAATATAGCCAATGCCCTGGGCGCTATACTGGCTGCATACGTTTCCGATGTGTCTATCGAGAACATAAGGCTGGCTTTACAGACCTTCGTGCCTTCGCCTGCATTGACACCGGGCAGGATGAACATTTTCAAGTTCAACAACTTTACCGTAATGCTCGACTATGCGCACAATACCCACGGTATGCAGGCCATCGGTAAGTTCGTGTCGCAGGTAAATGCTTCGCATAAGGTGGGCATCGTAGCCGGTGTGGGCGACCGCAGGGATGAAGATACGATTGAGCTGGGCGAAGAGGCTGCCAGGATGTTTGATGAGATCATCATCAGGCAGGATAAAAACCTGAGGGGGCGGACCGATAAGGAAATTATCGAGTTGATCGAAAAGGGTATCCGTAATGTAAGCCAGGAAGTGACGATACACAAGATACCCAAGGAAAGCGAAGCGATCGATTTTGCCCTCAACAATGCAAGAAAGGATTCCTTTATTACCATCATCAGCGATGTGATACCGGATGCCCTGGAGCAGGTAAAAGATGCCAAGGAAAAAGAAGGGTCTGTCTTTTGATAACTTATCCGGCAGATATAACGACGGGCACCCTGGAAAGAGGTGCCCGTCTTCGTATTCTACGCTATAACCTTATAAGGGTTTCAAACCCTTGTAGGGTTATAGGGCTGTAAGGTATTCGGCCGATGAATAGCCTTCAACGCCATCGGCAGTACGGATCAGGTACCAGGCGTCGTTGTATTTGCTCAATAAGGTTACTACCGATTCGTGAGCGGCTTTGCCCAGGATCGGTTGATCGGTGCCAGGCCCTTTGCGTACATTCAGGTTGGAGCTTTCGGTAGTTACTTTTAACTGCGTAGCTGCAGCAGCCGGAGAAACATTGATGTTCATCACCAGGTCGCCGGAACGGAAATCGGGATCAATTTTATCATAAACATTCCACAGTTTATCTTTTGCCTCGCCGCTAGCTACTTCACCGTCGATATAAAGAACGTTGTCTTGTTCGCGCACCTGCAGGTTGGTTGCGCCGCTTGCATTGGCTGTATTGATCAGCTCTGCATATTTATCTTGCAATGCCATTGTTGTTATTTTTTAAAGATTGAGAAAAGAAAAAGAGAAATTATTTTATAACCAGTTTGTTCTCCACTTTCTTCGGTTTGATTTCGTTTATGGCCTGCATCAGCTTGGGGAGATCGGCTTTTTTGATCTCGCCGCTTAATGTTACTACGCCATCTTTTACTGCTGCTGTAACGCCGGCATAATCTTTCAGGGCGGCAGTAGCGGCGGTGGTCAGGGCATCGTCGGGGTTAATGGTTACCGGGGCGGGCGGTGGCGGAGGTGGTGTTACGGTAGCATTGTTCACCACGGATTGTACGCCGTCTATTTTCTTTACTGCTGCTTCTGCGGCCGTTTTCGCGGCATCGTCAGTCATCTCGCCGCTTATGGTGGCGACACCGTTTTTCACGTCAACAGTTACGCCGGGCACAGCAGCCTCTACTTTGGCTTTTGTTTCGGCATCTTTCTTCTCCTGGGATTTGCAGGAGGTCATGCCTGTGGTAATACCTGCAACCAGGGCAAAGGCAATTGCGGTTTGTTTCAGATTCATAATGGTACGTTTTAGATGTGTAAGAGGAAAAATAAGCTACTACCAAAGTACAAAGGGAACTTATCAAAATGTATGCCAAAGCAAATATTAACGATTAATTCTCTTTGAAGTTCATAAGGAAAATTAAAAAAGCCTTCCCGGGGGAAGGCTCGATCAATTATCGTTCTGTAATGTTTAGCAATATTGCTCGTAAGCTTGTTTCAGGTTGGCCGATATCATAGCTGCCGAACGGCCTTCGATCATGTGGCGCTCGATCATATGTACCAGTTGTCCGTCCTTGAATAAAGCGATAGCAGGTGAAGACGGCGGATAAGGCAGGAGATAAGTCCTGGCTTGTTTTACAGCATCCAGGTCGAAGCCGGCAAAAGAAGTCACGGCATTATCCGGTTTTTTGCCCTCACCTTGTAACGATTCCAGTACACCCGGACGGGCCGTACCGGCGCTGCAACCGCATACCGAATTGATAACAAGCAATGTTGTTCCTTGTTTCGGCAAAACATTATCTACTTGCTCGGGGGTTAACAGTTCCTGGAAGCCGTTTTGGGTCAATTGGGCTTTCATGGGGTTTACCAATTCTGATGGATACATGATATTAATATATTTTAAGATGAATTCTGCTGCAAAATTAATCCATTTCTGTCGTTTTGACCCTTTAAACGCTTCAGGTTTTTCTATAGCGGGATAAAATTTTTGTGCCGGGTTTAAGTAAGTTTGTAGTCTAAACCATGCATTTTATGGCGAAACTGAATGTCTACCATGAAAAGGACCGTCTTTCTTTTGTGTCCCCGCGCGAAGGGGAAACCAAAATAGGGGAAGTGATAACGTTGTTGCCACCGGGGCTGGAACCCGCGGCCGGCCTGGCTGCGTCGGCAGCACGTTTTGTATTGCTGGGGTTGCCCGAAGATGTCGGGGTGCGGGCCAACGGTGGTATCGGCGGCGCCCATACTGCCTGGCACAATTTCCTGAAAAGCTTTATGAATATCCAGCAAACGGAAGATTTCAAAGGCGCTGATTTCCTGTTGCTGGGCGAGATCGATTTTACCGACTGGATGGTAAGTTGTTCCGATGCCAACCTGCAACAACTAAGAAGCTATACGGCACATATCGATGCCGAAGTGCATCCTTTGATCCGGGATATTATAGCACAAGGCAAAATACCTGTCGTGATCGGCGGCGGACACAACAATGCTTATCCTTTGCTGAAAGGCACTTCTACAGCCTTGAATAAGGCGGTGAATGCCCTGAACCTGGATGCGCATTCGGATTTCAGGGTAGCCGAAGGCAGGCACAGCGGCAATGGTTTTCGTTATGCCTACCAGGAGGGCTTCCTGAAAAAATACGCGATGCTGGGTTTGCATGAAGCTTATAACAGCGCGGCTGTTGTTGCCGAACTGAAGGGCAATCCCGACCTGCTGCCTTTGTTCTGGGAAGATATTTTCCTGCGGGGCCAAAGCAACTGGTCTGCTGCCATTCAAAGGGCACTTGATTTCGTACGCGAAGATACCTTTGGTGTAGAGCTGGATATAGATTGTATCGAAAATGCGTTAAGCAGTGCAGCAACGCCTGTTGGTATTTCGCCCAGGCAGGCTATGGAATACCTGTACTGCTGCGGCGATGCGCCCCATGCTGCTTACCTGCATTTGCCCGAAGGCGTTACAGAACGTGCCGATGGTCAGCACAATGTATTTACGGGTAAGCTGTTGAGCTACCTGGTACAGGCTTTTGTGAAAGGCGTATTGGAGCGGTAAATGTTTAGCCTGTTTGTTTCAGTTGTAAAGCCACCTCCACCTTCTCTCTGGCGTCGGTGATACACCATGTGATGAATAAGGCTAGCCCCAGGCTGAACAAGAGGAGCAGCAGGGCGAAACCCAGCATCCCTTTTGTGTGGCTTACAGGTTCATTGTTGATGACAAAATTTTTTGAGGTCAAAAGGCCCGCAAGGAACAGTATGCAAAGTGGCACATACCAATAGAGCGGGTTAATTAACGGTCTATAAGTGATCGTTAACCGGCGATAATTATGCTCTTCGCTTAAAACCCCTTTTACAGAAATAGTATGTTGCGATGTCGTTATCCGGAATGAAAAAGAACTTTGGGTTTCCAAAGGTTGTTGCCCGGGAAGCGATTGTATGCCGTCCCATTGGCGGGTTAGTGACCGTATTTGCTCTATGATCATTTCCCTTGATAGTGTACTCTTGTAATTTCTGTGGGTAACAAACATAAATCAGTTTAAAGCCATTCTAAAGAAACCGATATTCTTATCGACTACGGTTTGCATGGCATCCGGCAGCTTATCCTCAGTCCAGGGATGTTTCCGACCAAATACATGATCCGAATCCAGCAATAGCAAGTCAGCATTGGGGTTGGCTTGCTGTAAACGATAAGCACTTTCTACGGTAACGCTGGTATCGCCGGTGCCATGGCAGATCAGGAACGGGACTTTTATACTGCCTGCTGCCTTCAAGATGTCCAGACGGTTACTATTGTTTTGAAAGTCCTCATACAATTGGTAATACATGGGCATTTGCTGCTTCGTCCTGCCGTTGGCATAATAGGCTACGCCATCACTCTTCCATACCTGCAGCTTTTCTCCGGGCCAGTGGGTCCAGGGCGTTTTACATTCGGAGATGGCTGCCCAGGTGACCAATGCCTTTACTCGCTTATCTTCTGCTGTTGTAATAATGCTGATGCCGCCGCCCATACTATGACCTATAAGCCCGATCTTATCTGTGTTCAGGTAAGTCGCAAATGGGTTGTCTGCATCTGTAATCCAATCGACCATCTTTTCCAGGTCATACAGCTCTTTGCTATAATTGTTCTCACCAAAAGCTTCCAGGTCGGTGAAATCCTGCTGGTGCTCCGGTGTGGTACCGTTATGGGAGAAATTGAATTTGACGAAAGTAAAGCCGGCTGCTGCAAATTGCTGTGCGATCAGGTCAAAATTGCCCCAGTCTTTAAAGCCGTTGAAGCCATGTGCATAAAGGATCACAGGACATTTTTCCCTCAACGTATCGCAGGTAATGTCAACAGTCATAGGCTTGTTGTTGCTGCCGGCAACCTGTATTTCATTCCGGAGTAAGGACATATGCTATCGGGTATTGAAATGGCAATTTAAAGAAAAAGCTGAAGCCCGGCGAGGCTTCAGCTTTTTCTTATATAGAAGGTTGTTATCCTTTCTTTATAAAACCAGCAAGGAACTGCTTCGACAATGCTTCCTGTTCCCCTGTTTTTACGATAGACTTGCCTGCAGCATCGGTAAATTCTATTCTCAACTCCCGTTCCTGGTTATCCTGGAGGGCAGCGAGCTTCTTTTGCTTATCCTCAGTGTTGGTGAAAGGTACAAAACAAGCCGACTTGTTTTGGGTATCATGGGTCATCAATCCGTCAAAAACCTTGATCCTGGATACTTTTCCCAATCCCTCTACCGCAATATTTTCCCATACCAGAGTGCCGGAACTGTTTTGCACAGGTCTGCCAAAAAAAACGGTAAGGTTTTTTACATAGGCATCCTTATCCTCACTAAAAATAACAAAGCTGGTAGCAGTAGTCTTATCCTCTGTAAAAGTTATCTTATGCGTGCCGATAAAGTCTTCTTCTGTCTTTTGGGCAAAGGTGAACGTACTAGACAGTAACAACGCAGCAAGCAAGAGGTTTTTTCTCATAAATCCAGATTAAGGGTGAAAAATAAAGGAATATCAATTCCATTACATCTAAGTTATAAATTTATTTTTATTTGCAAAAAAAATCCTTCCTGCATGGCGCAGGAAGGATTCCGGGGAAATAATTTATCATTACTCGATCGTATAACTTACGGCTCCGCCTTTTTCGTCCTTGAGCTGGATACCGGCTGCTGCCAGCATATCCCTGATCTTGTCGGAGGCGGCATAGTCCTTGCGGGCTTTGGCTTCCCGGCGCATTTCGATCACCAGTTGTAATACCGAATCCAGCTTGCTGTCGTTGTTCTGCTGCAAAGGCTGCAGGCCCAGGATATTTTCCAGGTACACGTGGAAAGTATCCAGCATCAACTGGTGGGTGCCGGCGCTTAATGCATCGGCTTTGATCTGTCCGCCTTTAATGCCATTCACGATAGGGGCCAGCTCAAACAGGTTGGCCAGCACTTTGGCCGTGTTGAAATCATCGTTCATGTCATCGGCGCAGGCATGGCAGAAATCCTGCACTTTTTTATCCAGTTCCGTATCCGCGGCTACTTCGTTGGTAGGCAAAGGTAATTTTTGCAGTACTTCATAAGCTTCCCACAAGCGGCGCAAAGCCTTTTCGGAAGCCTGCAACGCTTCATTGGAAAAATCAAGCGTGCTGCGGTAATGTGTTTGTAAGATGTAAAAGCGGATCACCATCGGGTGATAAGCCTGCTCCAGCATCGGGTGATCGCCGCTGAACAATTCGGTAAGCTTGATGACATTATTATAGCTCTTGCCCATCTTGCGGCCGTCGATCGTGATCATATTGTTGTGTAGCCAGTAATTTACCGGTGCGCAGCCATGTGCGATGGTGCTTTGGGCAATCTCGCTTTCGTGGTGCGGGAATTGCAGGTCCATGCCACCCCCGTGGATATCGAAGCGCTGGCCCAGGTATTTGCTGCTCATGGCAGAGCACTCGATATGCCAGCCGGGGAAACCTTCGCCCCAGGGGCTTTTCCAGCGCATGATGTGCTCGATAGGCGCTTTTTTCCAAAGGGCAAAATCGGCCCTGTCCCTTTTCTCTTCCTGTCCTTCCAGTTCGCGGGTTGTTTCCAGCAGGTCATCGATCACGCGACCAGAAAGTTTGCCGTAAGGATATTCCGCTGCATATTTTTTTACATCAAAATAAACGGAGCCATTTACTTCGTAAGCATAACCCTTCGACATAATATCCTCGATCATATTGATCTGCTCGATGATGTGGCCGGTAGCCGTAGGCTCGATAGACGGTTCCAGGTTGTTGAACTTCCTCATGCCCCAATGGTACAGGCTGGTGTATTTATGCACCAGCTCCATAGGTTCCAGCATTTCCAGCAAGGCTTTCTTGGCTACCTTATCTTCCGCTTCACGGCCTTCTTCCTCGAAGTGCCCCGCATCGGTAATGTTGCGTACATAGCGTACTTTGTAGCCCAGGTGCTGCAGGTAACGGTTCACCACATCGAAGGTGATGTAGGGGCGGGCATGCCCCAGGTGTGACTCGCCGCTCACGGTAGGACCACAGACGTACAGGCCCACATGGCCGGGGGTTATCGGTTCGAATTTTTCTTTCTGGCGACTATAGGAGTTGTATAAATGCAGTTCGGACATAGCTATCTCTGTTAGCCGCAAAAATAAGGGATAGTTGGCAATGGGCGGATAAGAATTGCCGCGCTCTTGTAATGGCTTATCTATACCTCCTGAAATAAATGTAATTTTGCAGTCCTTTACTGACTTCATTCCTAAATAGAATGCCTCAAATAGTTACCCTTCGGCTTAGTCCTGCCGATGCCGCGCAGGAAACCCGCATCAGGCAATATGCTGCCCAATCCCTGAATATAAATCCCTCCCGGATCAATGCTACGCAAGTGCTGCGCCGGTCGGTAGATGCCCGTGGCAGCCAGATCATGATGCAATTGCAGATCAATGTATTTGTCGAAGAGCCCTTCGTCGATGCTTTTGCCTTTACGCCCCGTTTACAGCACGTGGCGGGCAAAGAACCGGTGATTATTGCCGGGGCGGGACCGGCAGGCCTGTATGCCGCCCTCAACCTGATCGAGAACGGTTTTTGTCCCATCATTATCGAAAGGGGTAAAGATGTGCGCAACCGCCGCAGGGATCTGGCCGCGATGAACAAACAAGGCATCGTGAACCCCGAATCCAATTATTGCTTCGGCGAAGGCGGGGCAGGTACTTACAGCGACGGTAAATTATATACCCGCTCTACCAAAAGGGGTAATGTATTGCGCAGCCTGCAATGGTTCCGGCATTTCGGCGCCGAGGAAAAGATCATGTACGAAGCGCATCCGCATATCGGTACCAATAAATTACCTGGCATTATCGTGGCCATGCGGGAGGTTATAGAAGCCTGCGGCGGGCAAGTATTGTTCGATACCAAGCTCACTGATCTCCTTATCGAAGGCGATACGCTGAAAGGCGCTGTGGTCAACGGCGGTGAGCAAATAAAAGCCAAAGCCCTGATCCTGGCTACCGGCCACTCGGCAAGGGATATTTTTACCTTACTGCACCGGCGGGGTATCGAGATCGAATCCAAAGCCTTTGCCCTGGGCGTGCGTATCGAGCATCCTCAATCTTTGATCAATACGATACAGTACCGTTGCGACCCTTCGGTATTCGGTGATATGGTGGGCCCGGCTTCTTATGCCCTGGTCAGCCAGGAAATGGGGAGAGGCGTGTTCTCCTTTTGTATGTGCCCGGGCGGTATTATTGCCCCGGCTTCCACCAGCGAAGGGGAGTTAGTGGTGAATGGCTGGTCGCCTTCCAAAAGGGATAACCCTTATGCCAATTCGGGTATGGTGGTATCGGTGGATGAAAAAGATTTTGCCAAGTATGGCTTTACCGGACCTCTTGCAGCTATGCATTTCCAGCAAATGGTAGAGCAGAAGGCCTGGACGGCAGGTGGCGGCCAGTTGAAAGCCCCGGCGCAACGCATGACGGATATAGCGGGGAAGAAGCGATCGGCTTCTTTGCCTGATTGCTCCTATCTGCCCGGCGTGACCAGCGCTTTGCTGCACGAGGTTTTACCGGAAGAAGTTTATGCATCTTTGAGTAAAGGCTTCGTCACCTTTGGCAAAAAAATGAAAGGCTATTATACCGAAGAGGCTATTGTGACGGCCACGGAATCCCGGACCTCGTCCCCCGTAAGGATACCCAGGGATAAGGATACACTGGAACATACCCAGATCAAGGGGCTTTTCCCTTGTGCCGAAGGCGCGGGTTATGCCGGCGGTATTATTTCCGCGGCTATGGACGGGGAAAGGGTAGGGGAAGCGGCTGCAATCTATTGCAAAGCGAATTAAGAACAATGGAATGCCATTGCACTATATAACGAAGCCCCGGTCAATTCAATTGCCGGGGCTTCGCCACTTGTAGTCAATCAGGACTGACCAGGTGTTTCCTTGTTGCCCTTCAGGTCTTCTATTTTATCTTCGATCTTGTCTTTCAAATCGCCCGCTTTTTCTTTGGTTGCGGTCCAGGCATCTCCGGCCACATCTTCTACCTTATCCCATACCTGTTCTGCCTTATCTTCCACTTTCTCCCAGGTTTCTCCCGCTTTATCCTTCAGGTCGCTTAAGGTCTCCTTTAACTTGTCAAAGAAGCCTTCTTCCTTTTTTTCTTCTTCGTTCATGTTGTTTTGATTTAGGTGAAACAATAAAGCTAAGTTAGGCAATCCGGCAGGCAAAAGAGTCGGCTGGTCATTAACCAAAAGTTATTTAACGACTACCTGTACGGTATGCCTGGTTTTTTGCTCCAGCAGGATAACGCGGCCTTTGGTCAGTTCTTCCATAATAGAAAGGGTATAGTGGCGTATGGTGAGCAATTGTACATCCTCGTTCTTCAATACCTTGTAATCTTTCTCCAGGGCTTCTACCAGCGATTTGATCTTGTCCTCCCTGTTGTCCACACATACTACCAGGCTGATGGCCGCATTCTGGATCAGGTTGATCTTTACATGCTGGCCGTGGAAAATATCATACAGGTTGCGCAGGTTTTCTTCGGTAATAAAGGAGAAGTCGCGGCTGGTGATCTGCAGCAATACCTGGTCCTTCTTCAAAACGATCAACGGCGGGTACACAAAAGTATCGGTAGTGTTCTGGATCACGGTGCCCTTAAGGTTGGCATCCAGGAAGCACTTTACATACAGCGGTATATTGGCATTCTGCAAGGGCTTAATGGTTTTGGGGTGGATCACCTGTGCGCCATAGTAAGCCATTTCGATCACTTCATGATAAGTGATCTCTTCTATCTTTACGGTATTGGGGAAAAGCTTGGGGTCGGCATTCAGCAAGCCTTCCACGTCTTTCCAGATACTTACGGAACGGGCCGGGAGCGAGGCGGCAAGCAATGCTGCGGTATAATCGGAACCTTCGCGGCCCAGGGTCGTGGAATTGTTATCCGCGGTGCTACCGATAAAGCCCTGCGTGATGACGATCTTGTTTTGCCCGAAAGCCGGGAGCACTGTTTTCTGTATCTGTGCCTTGGTAAAGTCGAAGTCGACCACCGGATCGCGGTACGTATCGTTGGTGCGGATAAGGTCGCGGGCGTCGATCCATTGATTGCTATAGCCCTGCTCGTTCAGGTAGGCGCTGAAGATAGTGGTCGACAATATTTCTCCTATGCACACGATCTGGTCGTACACATAATCGGCACGTTGTATGCCGGCATCATCGATAGCCCAATGCATTTCGGTATAGTACTCATTCAGCTTGTGCAGTATTTCCCCATATCCCTTTTCGGAAAGTAAAGCCTTGGCATAGGCATTGTGCGCCTTTTCCAAAGTGTCGATCTGTTTCAAAGCCTCTTCCCGTTTGCCTTCCAGGGCAGCCTTGACAATGGCTTCCAGGGCATTGGTTATTTTGCCGTAGGCCGAAACCACGAGTACCAGAGGCGAGCCTCCGTAAGCGATAATGGGTAATAAAGCCTGCATCCTTTCAGGAGTTGCTATGGATGCACCGCCGAATTTGTAAACCTGCATTGTTTTTGTTTGTATAGACAGTTAGAAAATAAATGAGATGGCCCGATGCCACCCATAAAGATGGCAAGGATTTATGTTGTAAGCAGGGTAGATCAGTTCAGGGCGTCAAGCGCTTTTTCCAGCTTGCCAAATACATCTTCCAGCTCTTCGAGCTTGCAAGTGCCCACGCTGATGCGGTACCAGGGCGACTCCCTGTCTGCGCCAAAGCAATGAAAAGGCACGATGGCAAGGCCGGCTTCGCTTAAAATGTATTGGGTAACTTGTTCCTGGCTGCTCAGCACCTGGCCCCCGACCTGTTTGCCTTTCAGATCGATCTTTACGGTGAGGTAAATCGCTGCCTGTGGTGCAATGGCTTCTACGGGATGCCCTTTTTGCTTTAAGGCTTCGAAGCCCCGGTATATTTTCCAGAGCCGTGTTTCCAGCTCTTCTTTGAATTCTTCGAGAAAATCATCTACTTCTTCGGTATTGCCCAGGAAATCGGCGGTAGCCTTTTGCTCGGCTATGGGCGCCCAGGCGCCTATATGGCTAAGCAACGCTTTCATTTTGGCAATAACGGCAGCCGGCCCCAGGGCCCAGCCTACTCTTACACCGGTTGCCGCAAAGGCTTTGGAGATGCCATCTATAGTAATGGTATATTCCTTCATTTCGGGGCGTAGGGCTACAGGATGGTAATGCCTGGTCTCCCCGTAAGTGAGGGTGAAGTACATCTGGTCAAAAAGGACATAGAGCTTCTTTGCGTCTGCGCCCCTGCTTTTGTTCTCTTCCAGTACCAGGTCGCATATTTTTTCCAGCGCCTCTTTGCTCAAGGTAGTACCGGTAGGGTTTTGCGGGGTGCAGAGGCACAGTAAGGCTGCGCCTTTAATATGTGGCGCTATCTCTTCGGCCGTAGGCATAAAATCGTTTTCGGGCGTAGCGGCTATTTCGCAGGGTGTACCGTGGTTCAGGTGGGTATAGTGGTTGTTGTTCCAGGAGGGTACCGCATAGATCACTTTATCGCCCGGATCGACAATGGTACTGAACAAAGAGTAGATCAACGGCCGTCCGCCGCTGGCAATCTGTATTTCGTTAGGTTCGTAGTGGATGCCTTCATAATGGCCGATGAATGCCGATACTGCTTCCCGTAAAGCGAGGATGCCGTCGGCGGGCGGATAATTGGTAAAGCCTGCGCGGTAGGCATCAACAATGCCATCTTCCAGGAGCTCCGGGATAGGAAAAATAGCAGGGGCAAAATCACCGATGGTATAGTTATAGATTTTTTCGCCATTGCGAATCCTGTTGTTGATCTCGTTGCCGAGTTTTACGATTTCAGAACCAATTAATGATTCCGCGAGTTGGCTGAGTTTGCTCATCGGGTTATGCTTTTAATCAATTTTAAAAAAAAGAGGCTTACCGTTTCTGGTAAGCCTCCCTGTATTTTGCTCAGTACATAATACAACGCCAGGATTACCTTTTTGTGGTAAAACGCTTCATATTCTTATATACCTTATTGTATTCCATATCGGACGGCGAAGATAAAAAGGGAATTTTGTTTTACAAAAAACAATTTCGCAGGGGGCAGATACGACAGGTCCAGGCGGTTTCCTGTGAATTCTTGCTGAAATTATTTGGTTCTCTTTGTTGAGAACCAAAAGTGAATTACCTTCGCCCCCGTTTTTTATGGAGCAGTTCAGGTCAAAGATAGAGGAACACGGAAATTATTACGAGAAGCAGGGTTTTTCGCCTGTAGCCTCCAGGATCATGATCTACCTGTTCCTGCATCCCGAAGGGGAGGCGACATTCGATGAGATTGTACAATATTTCGGGGTGAGCAAAAGCGCTGTTTCCAATGCGCTGAAGGTATTGTCGGCTATGGAAATCGTTACGGAAAAGACCAAATCGGGGGCCAGGAAGCGTTATTTCAAGGCCAGCCTTGAACGGTTTTTCGTCCCGGCATCGGTGATCAAAAGCTATAAGGAGAACCGTCTGATCTTTGAAGATATATACAAATTGCGGAAGAAAAAAGACCAGATGTCGGAAGGGCTGCAACTGATCGCCGCATTTATAAAGGTGTTGGAAAAAGAGTACCCGCGTATATATGACCAGGTGCTCAAGGCAAGAGAAAAAAAGTAAGGTATTTTCTTTTCTTTCGTCATTCACCGAAAAAAAACGACCGTTCATCGAAGACTTTTGACTATTCACTTAATACTGTTTCCCTCTTGAACCTGCGAACTATACTTTTGTGTTGTTAAAATAAAGTTGCTTTTGAATTTCCTATTGGTTGATACGTCAACTTTATTTTTACCTTTGCAATCAGTTAACAGCTTATAGCTTGTAGATGAAAGTGTAAGGGTAATTCCGTACTTAGTTGTCCTATCTACAAGCTCATGAAAATATTTCCTTACTATAAAGCTATTTATGCAGGAGTAATGCAAATGAAAAAGAAATGTGACATGGAATCGATGCACTGGGATAATTTCTTTGCAGAGATGAACGATACCCTGATCTTCCAGATGCACCGGATACATAGTGTGATGTTCCGGGTGGCGAATGGATTGATCCACGAAGCCTCGGTACCCGTAAAAATGGAGCAGTTGCCCGTCCTTATGTGTGTGTACAACTGCGGTAATGTGTCCCAGCAGGAGGTTGCCGATATTGTGCACCGGGATAAATCGTCGGTGCAGCGTACCGTGGTGACCCTGGAGAAAAAAGGATTGATCTCGGTAAACCAGGATAAGATCGATAAACGTAAGAACATATTGCGCACCACAGAAACCGGGACTTTTGTAGCCCAGCAGATCAAGGATATCGTGAGGAAAGTGGAAGAAGAGATTTTTTCCGCCTTTGAATCGCAGGATAAGTTGAACACGATCAATACCATAAAGGAAACAGCCGATAAACTGGAACTGCTAAAAGTATAGTTGAAGTATCAACCTTATAAAATTTTCAGCTTTTTATTTTGAAATACCCAGTAATAATGAAAGAACCCATTAAAGTATTAATAGCGATAATCGGCTGCAGCTTTGCAGGATTTAGTGCTAAGGCCCAATCTGAAGCGGTAGAACACCGACTCTCGGTAAAGCAGGCCGTAGACTACGCTGCAAAGAATAATGTACAGGTTAAAAACGCATTGCTGGATATCCAGATCCAGCAGGAGGTCAACAGGGAAGTCGCTTCTGCAGCCTTGCCTACTATATCGGCCAGCGGAAGCTTTACCGATAACCTGAAACTGCAAACCACGCTGTTGCCGGGTGAACTGGTAGGGCAGCCCGGTACTTTTGTTCCGGTTACTTTCGGTACCAAATATATTACCAGCGGTAGCCTGGATGCCAGCCAGTTGCTTTTCGACGGGCAGGTATTTATTGGCTTGAAGGCCCGCAGGACTTCATTGCTGTGGAAGCAGAAAAATGCGGAGATCACCGAGGAGTCGATCAGGGCCAATGTGTATAAGATATACTATCAACTGGTTTTAAGTAAAACACAGATCGCCCTCCTGGATGCCAATATTGCTTTGATTGAAAAGCTGAAGCACGATGCCGGCGTGATGTACGAAAACGGCTTTGCGGAAAAGCTGGATGTAGATAAAAATGATGTGCAATTGACCAACCTGCAAACGGAGAAGGAAAAGGTACTGGTTTCCGTAGCTAATGGGTATAACGGCCTTAAAGTGCTGTTGGGTATGCCGGTGAAAGATAAGCTGATACTTACCGATAGCCTGAGCGACGAACAGATAAGGTCGAATGTATTGCAGGACGCGGTTTACAGCTATGAAGACCGCCGGGATTTTCAATACTTGCTGTTGTCCCGCAGGCTGAACGATTATAATGTAAAGCGCTATCAGTACAGCAAATTGCCCACATTAAGTGTAGCGGCCAATTACAACAAACAGTTGCAGGAAAATAATTTCCGTTTCGATGGTAACTGGTTTACGGCTTCTTATGTGGCCTTAAGACTGTCGGTGCCCATCTTCAAAGGTTTCGGCAACAATGCCAGGATCAACCAGGCCAAGCTTGCCGTACAACAGTCCAACAACCAGTTGGAAAATATGAAGATGTCGATCGATAACGAAGTGGAGGCAGCTAAGAACAATTTCAAAACGGCCATAGCCATTATGGATTACCAGAAGAAGAATATGGCCCTTGCCGAAAACGTATACAACCAGACTAAGAAGAAGTACGAAGTAGGTACAGGTTCTCAAACGGAGATCAATACTGCACAAACCGATTTGAAGACGGCTCAGACCAATTATGTAAGTGCCTTGTACGATGCTGCGGTAGCCAAGATCGATTTCTTAAAAGCCATTGGTAAATTATAACTCTCTCCCTAAAACAGATTCAAGACAATAAAATACATCATATGCAACACATCACAAAAATAGCCTTCCTGCTTTCCTTTACAATGACACTGGCAGCCTGCGGTGGTAAGGTGGATAAAAGCCCATTGGGAGATAAGAAAGCAGCGCTCGAAAAATTAAAGACCGAGCAAAAGGCGCTTAATGATAAGATTGCCGTCCTGCAGGATGAGATCGAAAAACTGGATCCCAATGCAGCCAATACCAATGCTAAATTGGTTACGCTGACGCCCATAGGTACCGGAGCCTTCGATCACTATATCGATCTGCAAGGTAAAGTAGATGCTTACAATGTAGCTAATGTAGCGCCCCGCGGACAAGGCGGTTTTGTGAAAGAGGTATTTGTAAAGCAAGGCGATGCCGTAAAAAAAGGCCAGGTGCTGATCAGGCTGGACGGCGCTGTGCTTGCCCAGAGCCTGAATGCCGCAGAGCAGCAGGTAAGTGGTGTCAAAGCGCAGTTGGCACAGGCCAAAAGCATTTACGAACGCCAGCAGAACCTGTGGAAGCAAAATATCGGTACCGAAATACAGGTGCTGAATGCCAAAACCAACCTGGATGCTTTGCAAAGCCAGTATAACGCAGCCCAGGCCAATGTAAAGATGGCACAGGAGCAACTGAACACTACCAATGTGGTTTCAGAGATCAATGGTGTCGTCAATATCATGAATGTTAAGCTAGGTGAATTCTTCAATGGCGCCCAGCAGATCCAGATCGTGAACAACAATGACCTGAAGCTGATCGTGAATGTGCCGGAGAATTATGCCGACAGGGTAAAACTTGGCGCTACCCTGGTAGCCAGGCTGCCTGAGTCCAACGATGAAACCGTTACCACCAAGATAAGTGTTGCTGGTAAAGTGATCGATCCCATTACCCGCTCTTTCTATGTAGAAGGTAAAATACCATCCGATAAAAAGCTGAGGGCAAACCAGCTTGCTATGATCCGTATTCAGGACTACAGCAACAACAACGCCATCACTATACCGATGAATACCCTGCAGACAGATGATAAAGGCAAATTTGTACTGGTGGCTGTAAATGAAAAAGGCAAATTGATCGCCCGCAAAAAGCAGGTAGTGATCGGTGAGATCTACGGGGATAAGCTGGAAATAAAAAGCGGCCTGACTGACGGCGACCAGCTTATTACAGAGGGCTTCCAGAGCTTGTATGACGGACAGCGTGTTACTGCAACTGCTGCTCAATAAGGACAGGATTCATATTTCATTCCTCTACTACTATATAAAGAGTGCCGCTTTGTATGCGGGTATGTTATATAGCTAAACCATAAAAATTTTATGAGTGCTTTAGAAAACTTTACTGGAAAGTTCAAGCAGTTTAAACCTACGAGCTGGTCCATTAAGAACAAAAGTTCTATTTATCTGCTGATGCTTATCATCACCATGATGGGATTGTTCCAGTTCATGACCTTGCCCAAGGAGCAGTTCCCCGATATCGTTATCCCTACCATTTATGTGCAAACCATCAATGTAGGTAACTCTCCCAAGGATATGGAGAACCTGGTGACCCAGCCTATTGAGAAACAGATCAAAGGTATTACCGGGGCCAAGATCACGAAAACCACCAGTACCTCATTACAGGATTTCTCCGCGATCATGGTGGAATTCGATGCTAACGTAAAAGTGGACGTTGCCTTGCAGAAGGTGAAAGATGCGGTGGATAAGGCCAAGCAGGATCTGCCTACCGACCTTACCCAGGAACCCAATGTACAGGAAGTGAGCTTCTCCGATCAGCCGATCATGTACGTAAACGTAAGCGGTGACTATGACATGGTGCGGTTGAAAAAATATGCGGATAATATACAGGACCGCCTGGAAAGCCTTTCGCAGATCAACCGCGTAGATATAGTAGGTGCCCCGGAAAGAGAATTCCAGATCAATGTGGATAACCAGCGTATGGTCGCTGCAGGGATCACGTTCGATAATATTGAAGGTGCCGTAGCCCGCGAAAACATGGATATCACAGGCGGTCTGCTACAGGTAGGCAACATGAAGCGGACGCTTCAGTTGAAAGGCCAGGTGAAAACGGCCGCCGACCTGGAGAAAGTAGTAGTAAGAAATACAAAAGGTGCTGCCATCTATCTGAAGGATATAGCTGAGATCAAGGATACGATCAAAGAACACGAAAGCTTTGCGCGCCTGGATGGCAAGAATGTTATTACCCTGAATATCATCAAACGTTCGGGAGAGAACCTGATCGAAACCTCTGATGCTGTGAAGAAAGCAGTGTTGGAAATGAAGACCTCACAGTTTCCTCCGGATCTGAAAGTGGTGATCACAGGTGACCAGAGTAAATCTACCCGTACCTCTTTCAACGACCTGGTGAACTCCATCGTGATCGGCTTCTTGCTGGTATTGCTCATCCTCATGTTCTTCATGGGTATAACGAACGCCTTCTTCGTGGCGCTTTCTGTGCCGCTCAGCATGTTCGTCGCGTTCTTGTTCCTGCCGGCCGCCGACCTCATCGTGGGAGCGCACGTAACGTTGAACTTCATGGTACTGTTTGCCCTGCTGTTCGGTTTGGGGATCATTGTGGACGATGCGATCGTGGTGATCGAGAATACGCACCGGATATTTACGGAAGGGAAGGGGAAAATAAATGCGGAAAAATCGGCCATGATGGCTGCGGGAGAGGTATTTGTACCGGTACTGGCGGGTACGCTTACTACCCTGGCGCCTTTCTTCCCCTTGTTGTTCTGGCCGGGTATCATCGGTAAGTTCATGGTGTACCTGCCAACGATGCTCATCTTTACGCTGGCAGCTTCCCTGATCGTGGCCTTTATCATGAACCCCGTATTTGCGGTAGACTTTATGAACCATCCGGAGGAAGGACATAAGAAAGAACCCAAGTCGGCTATCTTCAGAAAGAAAGCCTTCCTGATACCTTTCATTGCCGGAGTGGTGCTGCTGCTTATTGGTTTCATGGTTAAAATGACTACACCGCCGCCGGTACACAACGTCTTTGCCGAAGGGCTGGGTGAAGTAAAGGAATCGGCAAAGCATGCCACCTACTTCTTCCTCGGTAACCTGATGATCTTCTTTGCCCTGTTGGTTGTTCTGAATAAGTATGTGTTGGACGGTGCCATTCATGCCTTCCAGAACAGGGTACTGCCCTGGATCATGGGGCACTATGAAAGCCTGCTGCGCTGGGTGCTGCAGGGGTGGCGGCCGGTAAAGCTGCTGTTGGGCGCCGTGGCCTTATTCTTCCTGTCCTTTGTCATATTTGGTGCCTTGGGTAAATCGCCGGTGTTCTTCCCCAATGGCGATCCCAACCAGATCTATGTGTATCTGAAGCTGCCTGTAGGTACCACCGTAGAATATACCGATTCGGTAACCCATACGCTGGAAGCCAAGGTGAATAGTGTATTGGGTATCGATCCTGCTAAACATAAGACGAACCCTATGGTGGAAAGTGTGATCGCTAACGTGGCCATCGGCGCTTCCGATCCTTCCAGCGGCGACAGGAGCACCCGCCCCGAGCTGGGAAGGATACAGGTTTCCTTCGTGGAATATGAAAAACGTGAGGGCGGTAAAACAGGACCTTACCTGGATAAGATACGCCAGGTGATCAAGGGTATCCCGGGCGCCGAGCTTTCTGTAGATAAAGAGCAAAATGGTCCGCCCACAGATCCTCCTGTAAATATAGAAGTAGCCAGTGAAGACCTGGATCAGATGATCAAAACGGCAGTAGCCCTCAAGAACTACCTGGACTCTATTAAAACACCCGGTGTGGAAGAGCTGAAAATGGATATCGACCTCAGCAACCCGGAGATATCCATAACCGTAGACCGGGAAAGGGCTTTGATCGAAGGTGTTTCCTCGGCACAGATAGGTGCACAATTACGTACAGCTTTATTCGGTAAAGAGGTATCCAAAGTGAAAGAAGGAGAGGACGAATATAAGATTCAGTTGCGTAACGAGGTGCTGCAACGCAAGAACCTCGTGGATCTGCTGAATATGAATGTGACCTTCCAGGATATGGCAGCCGGCGGTGCGGTAAAAAGCATTCCGATCAGCTCCCTGGTTAAGGTCGACTATACCAGCACCCTGGGTAGCGTGAAAAGGAAAAACCAGAAACGTGTGATTACGCTCCGTTCCAATGTACTGACCACACAAGGTTATACGGCAACGTCGGTGAATGTGCAACTGGCTAAAGAGATCAAGAACTTTAAAGGAAAAGCGGAAGGCGTAACGATTACCCAGACCGGTGAAGGAGAACAGCAGGCCGAAACAGGCGCCTTCCTTGGAAAAGCCCTGGTGATAGCCCTGATGATGATCTTGCTCATCCTGGTTATCCAGTTCAACTCCCTGGGTAAATCGGTGATCATCCTTACCGAGATCATCTTCAGTGTGATCGGTGTATTGCTCGGGTTTGCGCTTACCGGTATGACGGTATCCATCGTAATGACCGGTGTGGGTATCCTGGGCCTGGCAGGTATCGTGATCAAGAACGGTATCCTCGTGATCGAGTTTGCCGATGAGCTGAGGGCCAGAGGTATGAAGACAAGAGAGGCCGTAATCGAGGCCGGTAAAACGAGGATCATCCCGGTTATGCTGACCGCACTGGCTGCGATCCTGGCCCTGATCCCGCTGGCGGTAGGTTTCAATATCAACTTCGTTACCCTGTTCTCCGAACTGAACCCGCATATCTTCTTCGGTGGCGATAACGTGATGTTCTGGAAGCCATTGTCCTGGACCATCATCTTCGGTCTGGCCTTTGCCTTCTTCATGACCCTGATCATGGTGCCGAGCATGTACCTGATCTATGAGCGTTTGAAACGCCCGATGCGCAGGCATTTTGGTGGTAAATGGGTTTCCTTCATGGGTATCCCACCATTGATCTTCATCTTTATTTTCATGATGATCTATTCTATGCTCAAACACCGTAAAGATGTGAGCCGCAGGAGGAAGAAACTGGCCAAACGCGATGATGTCAACGATGCCTTTGTCGGCAGTTGGTTCTAAAAAAATAAGTATGTAAAAAGTAAGGGGCATCTATAAGATGCCCCTTACTTTTTATCGGCATCTCTCCTGTTTTGTTTAGCTTTGTAAGGCCGCGTCTGTATAAGGGCGTGCTTATTTACCTAAACGATCATCAGCTTGCCGCTCCAATTTCCTGTTACATTAACCCTGGGCCAGGCGCCTGTCCTGCTGCATTCGGTTACGGAATACCTGTCGCTTTTTATCGGCTTCCGCTACTACCTGTATCTGCGAAAAAGGCAAGGCGACGCCATTTCTTCCGGTAACAGGCTGTGGATACTGATAGCGGCCATATTCGGAGCTGTTGCCGGCTCCCGGTTGTTGGGTGGCCTGGAAGACCCGGTTGCGCTCGCTGCAGCACCCAATAAGCTCCTGTATTTCTATCAGAACAAGACTGTGCTGGGCGGCTTTCTCGGAGGTCTGTGGTCTGTAGAAGGGGTTAAGTGGCTGCTGGGAGAAAAGCAGCGCAGCGGCGATCTTTTCGTCTATCCCATGATGCTAGGACTGATCGTAGGCAGGGCCGGCTGTTTCAGCATGGGCGTATATGAAGAAACATACGGACTTCCCACGCGATTGTTTACCGGCCTTGACCTGGGCGATGGTTTGCTGCGGCATCCTGTTGCTTTGTACGAAATGGTTTTTCTCCTGCTGCTGTGGGTGGCATTGCGTGGCCTTGAACGCAGATATGTGCTGGTGCCCGGTGCCAGGTTCCAACTTTTTATGATTGCCTATCTGCTTTTCCGTTTCCTGCTGGATTTTATTAAGCCGCATTATACCTGGACTATCGGTTTGTCCTCTATACAGGTTGCTGCGTTGATCGGCTTGGTCTATTATTATAAAAGCTTTATCTTCCCGTTCAGATTCATAGCGGTTCCTGAAGCTGCCTCATAACTGTTTATCATGCCTGTACGACCCTATACTTACTACGATTTTACCCAAAGTATCTGCAGTACCTGCCTGAGACGGGTAGATGCCAAAATTGTGATTGAAGAAGGGAAAGTATATATGCTCAAGACCTGCCGCGAGCATGGTTTTGAAAAAGTGCTCATTGCCACCGATGTGGAATACTACAAGAATATCCGCAACTACAATAAGCCTTCGGAAACCCCATTGCGATTCAATACCAATACCACTTACGGTTGTCCCTACGACTGCGGCCTGTGCCAGGACCATGAACAGCATAGCTGTCTTACCCTGGTGGAAATAACCGACCGCTGCAATCTCACCTGCCCTACCTGTTATGCCATGAGCAGTCCGCATTACGGGCGCCACCGCACGGTGGCAGAGGTGGAAACTATGCTGGATATTATAGTGGCCAATGAAGGAGAGCCGGATGTGGTGCAGATCAGTGGGGGAGAGCCTACCCTGCATCCCGATTTCTTTGCCATACTGGATATAGCGAAGCGAAAGCCCATTAAGCACCTTATGGTAAACACCAACGGGATACGTATTGCGAAAGATAAAGCGTTTGCAAAGAAACTGGCGAGCTATGTTCCCGATTTCGAGATTTACCTGCAGTTCGATTCTTTTAAGCCGGAAGTATTGGAATCCCTCCGGGGGAAAGACCTGACAGACGTGAGGATGAAAGCGCTCGAGCACCTGAATGAACTGAACCTCAGCACCACCTTGGTAGTGACCTTGCAGAAAGGATTGAATGACGATGAGATCGGGAAGATCATAGAATTTGCCCTGCAGCAGCCCTGTGTACGGGGCGTGACTTTTCAGCCGACACAGGTGGCCGGCCGGCTGGAGCATTTTGATCCTGCCACAGACCGGATCACCATGACAGATGTACGCAGCAAAATATTGGAGCAAACGGCCATCTTCCAGCCCAACGACCTGCTGCCGGTACCCTGCAATCCCGATGCCCTGGTTATGGGTTATGCGCTGAAGCTGGGGGGCGCTGTGTTCCCGCTAACCCGCTATATTGATCCGGCCCAATTACTCGACAACAGCCGCAATACAATAGTTTACGAACAGGACGAGGCGCTCAAGGCAAAAATGATCGACATATTCAGCACCGGCATATCCGTAGACAGGGTAGAGGAGAACATGAAGCAGCTCCTATGCTGCCTCCCGCTGGTAGAGGCGCCGGGACTTACCTACAATAACCTGTTCCGTATCATCATCATGCGCTTTATTGATGCCTATGATTTCGATGTGCGGGCCATTAAGAAAAGCTGTGTCCACATTGTGCATAAAGACGGCCGCCTGATCCCTTTCGAGACCATGAACCTGTTTTACCGCGACGAAAAGGAAAACTACCTGAAGCAACTGCAGGAAGAACGGATGCAGATACGCTGATAACGGCACTATGATTATTTTTGTACACACCCTTACAAAACCTGGAATATGAATAAACCGGCTAAAACAAGTCTCCTGGTGTGCAGTCTTATTTTTGCTATTATAGCCATTTTGTTCCTGTTGCAAGGTGGCGGCGATGCAGGCGCTTTTATAGGATTAGTGGCGCTCATCTTTTCGGCAATTTATCTTTTTGTCGGTATTATTCTCATCCTGATACCCGATGCACGCGATGTGGGTAAAGGTATGCTGTTAACCGCTGCTATCCTGCTACTGGTCGGCTTTGCTGTTTGCTCCGTTGCCCTTCAGTGATTTACTTTGCAACCGTAATCCGTATTCTTCCTGATTAAAACGAATTTTACTTGAATCCCGAAATACTGACTGAGCTGGTTACTTTTAAAATGCCTTTCGGCAAATACAAAGACATTCTGATCGCCGACCTGCCCGAAAATTACCTCCTCTGGTTTGCCGGCAAAGGATTTCCCAAAGGGAAGCTGGGTATGCTCCTGCAAACCATGTATGAAATAAAGCTGAATGGCCTTGAGTACTTGCTGAAGCCCTTAAGGTCATCTAAGTAATAATATATCATGCAGGTTAAAAATAAATTAACTTTATTTTTAACCTGTTCTGTTTTTCCCATCCCGTCATTTCACCGCGGTTTTATTTTGGTGGCACATAGCATATTGCACCTGGCTTCTTACCTACCTCCTAACAAATCAACTCTCTTCAAAAAGCGTTTGATTCCGTACTTTTGCGCACCCATCGAACTTTTTTTAACATAGATTGTCCTATCCTGAATTGTTAATTGTTTATCTATCAATATTTTGCAGGCTTAGATAGTCGCTGTTTTTCAAAATTATCTTTCCCATATGTGGCATCGTATCGCTGATTTTGTACTTCGTTTCAGGATAATCTTATTAGTTCTTTTGTTTGCCATTACCGGCGTAATGGGCTATTTCGCTTCTAAAGTAGAATTGAGCTACGATTTTACCAGTGCTATTCCTACGGATAATCCCAAATACCAGGATTACCAGAGATTCAGGGCCATGTTTGGCGAAGATGGCAGTACCATGATGCTGGGCGTGCAGACCCCCGATCTGTTTAAACCGGAAGTGTTCAAAGATTATGTTGCCTTATCCAATGATATTTCCAAAGTAAGGTCCGTAGAAAAAGAAAAAGTGCTGGGCGTGCCCGTGGCTATTATAGCCGTACAGGACAGCGTCAAAAAACTGGCCATACAGCGGATATTTCCTGCCGACCTCAGTAATGCCAATATCGACAGCCTGAAAAATGTATTTGAAAGCCTGCCTTTTTACAAGGGACTCCTCTATAACGATAAAACGAAAGCCTATGTGATGGCGATCGGCATCGATAAGAAAACGTTGGCTTCCAAAGACCGTACCCGTGTGATCAACGAGATCATTGCCCTGGGCGATGCTTTTGGTAAAAAGCACAACCTGGAGGTGCACTATTCCGGCCTGCCGCATATCCGTACCCAAATGGCCAATAAAGTGCAGCATGAGCTCAGGATATTCCTGATGCTGTCTTTTGCGTTGACAGCAGTGATCCTGCTTATCTTCTTCCGTTCGGTACTGGCGGTGCTTACCTCGATGATCGTAGTAGCCATTGGCGTGATCTGGTCCTTCGGTACCCTGGCCTTGCTGGGATACAAGATCACGATCCTTACCGGCGTAATCCCGCCCCTGGTCGTGGTGATCGGTATCCCCAACTGTGTCTATTTCCTTAATAAATACCATACCGAGTTTGCGGTATTGAACAGCAAGGTGCCTTCCCTGCGCAATATGGTGGGCAAAATGGGGATCGTTACCTTATTCACCAATCTGACGGCGGCTATCGGCTTTGGGGTGTTCTTCTTTACCAAGAGCCTTATCCTGAAAGAATTCGGCCTGGTGTCGGGGATCAATATTCTGGGGCTCTTCTTTATCTCCCTGGTATTTATACCTGCTGTGTATAGCTTCCTGCCGGCGCCGCATACCCGCCATACCAGCTACCTGGAAAGCAAATGGATGAACAAGCTGCTGGACTCCCTCACCACCCTGGTATTCCACAACCGTAAGACACTTTACCTGGTTACCATCGGTATCTGCGTGGTTTCGGTTATCGGTATGATGCGCCTGAAGGCCGTAGGGCATATCGTTGACGACCTGCCGCATTCCGATAAGATCTACACCGACCTGAAATTTTTTGAAAAGAACTTTAAAGGTGTAATGCCCTTGGAGATCATTGTAGATACCAAAAAGAAATTCGGTGCCCTGGGCTCTTTGGCTACCTGGGAAAAAATGGATTCCCTGACCAACCTGCTCGAAAGCCGCCCGGAAATAGGAGGAAGCCTTACCCTGATCAAAGGGATAAAGTTTGCCCGCCAGGGTCTTTTTGGCGGTGGTGCTGAGGAATACCGCTTGCCCGACGATATCGAATTCGGTGCGCTGAAACCTTTCCTGGTAAGTACCTTGCGTAAGCGCGATAAAATAAGCCAGAACCCCATGAGCAAAATGCTGAACTCCTTCGTGGATACCAATGTACAGAATGTGCGTATTAGTGTCAACATCGCCGATATAGGTTCTGTGGCCATGCCCAAGCTGCTGGATGAGATCAGGCCCCAGGCGTTACAGCTTTTCGATACGGCCCATTACAAGCTCACCTTTACCGGTACCAGCATTACCTTCCTGGAAGGCAGCAAGTTTATCATCAACAGCCTGCGGGACAGCCTTATCTGGGCCTTTGCCATGATCCTGGTCTGCATGATCGTTCTGTTCCGCAACTGGCGTATCGTACTCATTGCCGTAGTGACCAATATCGTACCCTTACTCATCACTGCAGGGGTAATGGGCTGGCTTAATGTACCGCTAAAACCCTCTACGGTACTGGTATTTAGCGTAGCCCTGGGTATTACCGTAGATGTAACCATCCGTTTCCTGGTCAATTTCAAGCAGGAGCTGGCCACCCATAACGAAGATATTGAAATGACAGTACGTCGCAGCATCCATGATACGGGGCTCAGCATCATCTTTACCTCCCTGATCCTGATGGCCGGTTTTGCGGTATTTGCCGTTTCCGAGTTCGACGGTACCAAATCATTAGGCTACCTTACTTCGCTTACCCTATTCCTGGCCATGATCTTTAACCTTACCTTGCAACCCGCCTTATTGTTGTGGATGGATAAGGCAAAAAAGAAAAAGCAGAATGGCATTTCCTGATCGGCGTATAGCTGAAAAGAAGCCGGAACCAGGGTTCCGGCTTCTTTTTTTATGGGTAGGCAATGGTTCCAGGCAATTTTTTTCTTTGACCAGGCAACCACGGCGGTGCCATATCTCGTCTTAACTGTTAATGGCTATTTTAAAAAGGATTTGATCACCGTAAAGAGAAAACCATTGATACGTTGTTCCCGGCATATTATTGTATTGCTGTTGTTGTTGCACTTCTTTCCGGCTGCAGCACAGCAGGAAGCAAGGCAATACCTGCGGCAAGGCTGGGCCGAACTGGTAAACGATAACGATACGGCGGCTATGCTGACCTTTGCCCGTGCGCTGGAACAGGCCAGGCAGGCGCGGGATACACCGGCCGTAGCCGATGCATTATTATATATGGGTATCTGCAGCTATGGCTCCAGCTATACCTATGGCATGAAGTATGCCAAAGAGGCTATGGGCGTTTACCGGCAACTGGAAAAAAACCGGCCCGATGTGGCTGCTTTGGGGCGCAGCCGTTGCCTGCAGCTCATCAGCACCTTGTACAGCCGGCAGGGAAAGTACAAAGAAGCTGCCCTGTTGAGCAGGGAAGCTATGGAAGGCTTGCCGTCGTTGCAGGATACTACCGGGACACTGGGCCTTATCTACAATAGCCTGGGTACTGCTTTCAGCCATATGGGGCAAAGCGATTCGGCTGCTTATTACTATCGTTTATCGCTTGCCGAACACCAGAGGACCTACAATAAGACTTATCTACCCACAGCTTACCTCAAGGCCGGCTACCTGGCCCTGGACAAAGGGCAACAGCAGGAGAGCCGGCAGTATTTTGAACGGGCGCTGTCGCTGTCCGACAGTACGGGTAACAGGCAAGCCAGGGTATCTGCTTTACTGGCTATGGCCAAATGGTACCGGCAGTTGCACAAAAATAGAGTTGTCGCAATGCAATACCTGGAACAAGCCGGAACGATTGCTGCGGGCCTGTCCGATAAAAGCTACGCTATTGCCGTGCTGCAGGAATATACCAACCTCTATAAAGAAGCGGGCGATTACAGATCGGCCCTGGAACATGAAGAGGAAATGCTGCAATTGAAAAACACCTATTACGACCTGGAAAAAGAGCGTATCGTAAAAGGGCTGGAAACAGAATTCCGGCTTTCGGAAAAAGACCGGCAACTGGCCCTGGTACACAAAGAAAAGCAAGTGATCCGTTTAAGCAATTACCTGCTATGGGGCGGTATCCTTATCCTGCTGGTAGTATCGTCCACGATAATCCTGTTTCAGCGGCGGATCAATAAAAAGAACCGGCAGTTGCTGCATGCCCGGGAGCAGGTGCGAAAAGCAGAAGCAGAGCAGCAGGAATGGAAGGAACGGCAATTGAAAAATGACCTGGAACATAAAGAAGCGCAACTAAGTGCCATGGCCTTACAGATGTACCAGAAAAATGAGCTGATGCGGGAGCTGAAAGAAAAGCTCGAACAGTCGGCGGCAGTGCCCGTGGGTAACGAAGTGAATAGAATATTGAACCGGGGCCTGAACCAGGACCGGGAGTGGGCCGATTTCGATACCCGCTTCGAAAGCCTCAACCGGAATTTTTATACCAGGCTCAAACAGCACTTCCCGGGCATCAGTCCCAATGATCTTAAGATATGCGCCCTGATCAAACTCAACCTCTCCATAAAAGAAATGGCCGGCATCCTGAATATTTCCCCCGATAGCGTAAAAACAGCGCGTTACCGGCTCCGCAAAAAACTGCAACTGAATACGGAAGATAACCTTACCGATTTTATCCTGAACCTGGAATAAAGGGGCATGTTTACCTCTTATCTGCTGGTTATTAACGCCTTGTCTACCTGATGTCTACCCCTTAAATTTGACAATAAGTACCGGATGGGACTATTTTTGTACTCCTGCAGGATGGTTGGCAAGACCCCTGTTATCTGTATGAATTAAAATTTCCTATCATGAACAAGAAGACGAATTTACGGCTCACATTACTCCTTTTTGCTTTTGCTCCGCTCCTCACCCTTAATGGCCAGGTACTGAATGCCGGATTTGAAACGGCACGCTCCAATGGAACAGCAGCCAACTGGGAAACCCGGTTAATGATCGCTGCACCAATAGGTGCCGAAGATTCCTGCAATACGGATGCATTTTGTACACTGACCAATGATGCTTACAGCGGGAAAAAGGCCCTGTTGCTGCAAAATATCTCCTGCTACGGAGAACTGGTCTATGGCCGGATTTTTGCTACAGACGATATCCCGGCTTATGGGCCCTCGATCCCTTTTGCCGGGCGGCCGGATTTCTTTTCCTTTTATTATAAATTTTTTCCCAACGCAGGCGAGGGCATAAGGATGGAAGCGATCCTTAACGATGCCGGCGGCGCGATGATAGGTACTGCCGATACCTTCTTTTACCCGGGGACGGTAAACACTTATACCCGTGTGCAGGTGCCGGTGCAATATTGGGATGCTACCCAGCCGGAACGGCTTTTTTTGCGCTTCAATTTTGTTGATTCACTAGGGGGTAATACCGACATGCAGGTGGGCAGCCGTCTTTTTCTCGACGAAATAAGCACGGGGAAGCAAGTGACCGGTATCGGCGAGAGGCAAAGCTGGCACAGTATGCTCCAATGCTACCCCGTACCGGCCGGCGATTGGGTGGATATCAGGATGGAGGATAGCCGTCAGGGAGAGCGATATGCGCTGCAACTGACCGACATTACGGGTAAAGTGATTTACAGGAAGGAAAATGTTGTGCTCGACAAGCCCCTGAGTATCGATCTCCGCGGCCAGGTTACCGGTATCTATATTGTCAAAGCGGGAAATGCTTCCCGGCAGCTCACCGCTAAGTTTGTCCATATCCGTTAACCGGCCCCTGTCCTGTTACCCTGGAGATCGCTTTAATTTTTTTATTGACCAGATACAGATCTATGTTCCTTTTGCGCAAAAGTGCGGGTTTTGATCCTGTGATTTACCCAAAGAAAAACAAACAGGAGCGCTGAAATGCTTCCAGGGCGGTTAAGACAGGAAGACTTACTTGTTAAACTAGACTCAAATGAAAAAGAAACGGCTATTGGTGCCCAAATTAAAGCTTGACAAAGAAGCTATTGTTACACTGACCCAGAAGCGTCAGATACAGGGTGGTTATCCTCCCACCGCTATCAGATGCGGTGGCGAGAGCGTGGGCTGTGATCCTACTATGGGTACACTGTCCTGCCCCAGGCTTACCTTCGGTTGTCCGGTAACATTGGGCTGCCCCGATACATTTGTGACTTGCTGATCACTAAACCAATCAAGGTAAAAGCCTCCTGCAAAGGAGGCTTTGTTTGTTGCTGTGACCGATAATTTTTATGTTTGGAAGCATAATAGCCGAAACATGCGTATTGATATAAAACAGGAACCCGACCCGGGGCAAAAGGAAGCCATCCTGAAACTCTGGAACCGGGAATACCCTGCCGTAATTCAACTTGCCTCACTGTCCGACCTGGATTTGTACCTGGATAACCTGCATACACGATACCATCTGTTTTTGGTCGACGACCAGGACCGGATAGCGGGCTGGTTGTTCCTGTTTGAAAGGGAGGCCGAAACATGGTTTGCCATGATCCTCGACAGAAAAGTGCAGGGACAGGGATATGGTTCCCGCTTGCTGGCCAGGGCCGGGACCTTAACCAGGGTCTTGAATGGTTGGGCGATAGCCGAAGCAGGGTATCATAAGGCCGATGGCAGCGACTACCCCTCCCCTTTGGGCTTTTACCGGAAAATGGATTTTAAAGTGCTGGAAGAGCGTATGGAACAACCTTTTGCTGCTGTAAAAATAAGATGGGAACAACCTAAAGCACCTTTTTAGATAACAAAACGACACTCAATCGCATTGGTATATGTCTTCTATATGATTTTTATGGCATACCTTTGCGCAAAACATACAACATGAAAAAAATCCTTACCCTTATTGCCGTGGTATTTGTTGCCGCGATCGTGCTGCCTTCCTGTAAAAAAGACTGGACTTGTGTGTGTACAGACAACAGCGGTGGTACTTATGAGTTCTCTATCAATAATTCCCGTAAACCCGAAGCCAAGCTGGCTTGCGAAGGGTTCACCTGGGGAAATGAATGTAAATTGAAATAATAAGGATTTTAAAGAAAGAAAAAAGCCTCCGGATAGTAACACCGGAGGCTTTTTTGTGGAATTATATTTTCTTTTGTCAGGAGCCGGAGCGCTCTACCTTAATCCTGCCGATACGGAGCTTATCTATGGACAGGATCGTAAAGTCGAACTCCTTATAGCTGATACGTTCGTTCACCGATGGGAATTTGCCTGAGATTTCCAGGACCAGGCCCGCAAGGGAGTCGCTTTCGCCCCTTACTTCGTCAAAAGCGTCGAAGGCAAGGCCCATAACCCGGCACATATCGTTGATGAGCATTTTACCTTCAAAAATATAGTTGTCCTCATCTATTTTGCGGTAGTTCATCTCATCCTCGTCAAATTCGTCCCGGATATCGCCGATAATCTCCTCCATAATATCTTCCAGGGTTACGATGCCGGAAGTACCGCCGAATTCGTCCACCACGATGGCAAAATGGTTCCTTTTTTGCTGAAATTCATGCAACAGGTCCTCGATCAGCTTTTGCTGGTGTACAAAATAGGCCGGGCGGATGAGGGAATGCCAGTCGAAGTCGTCGATTTCGGTATAAGGAAGAAAATCTTTGGTGTATAACATGCCCACGATCTCATCGATATTGGACTTATACACCGGCATACGGGAATAGCCTGCAGCCAGCATTTTATCCCTTACCTTGGGAAAGGTCCAGCTTTCCCTTACAGCGCTTACATCCAGCCTGGGATGCATGATCTGTTTTACGGTAATGCTGCCGAATTTCATGATGCCCCTGAAAATGTCAACCTCTTCCTTGGTAGCCGTATGGCCCATGCTCAATTCCACCGTTTCTTCGAATTCGCGGCTGTCCATATCCAGCAGCTTTTTCCTGGCTTTCTTTTTGTCGCTGTACTCGTTGGAGTCGGTAAGCATGCTGGCAGCAGGTTTAAAGATGCTGAACATTACTTTTACTATAGGGGCCGAAAACAAAGCTAGTCTTACGTTGTTTTGACGGGCATATACTTTGGGCAGTATTTCCCCAAACAACAGCAGCAGGAAGGTAATACCTACCAGGTTGACCACAAAAGACAAATACGGATTTTCGAGCGGAGGCAGGAAAATATGCGTCATGTAATTGGCAGCAATGATAATGGCTACGGCAAGTGTGTATTTGGACGCTCTTAAGGTAGAGAGCAGCACTTCGGGGTTGTCCAGCAACTGAATGGCCTGGCGAGATCCCGGTTGTTCCTTGGTTTTGAGGTAATTAATATCTTTTACATTCAGTGTCGAAAAAGCCACCTCCGCCCCTGCTGCGATAGCTGCCAGGAACAAAAGAATCAATATCAATATGACAAATGCCGTAACGTGTGTTGCCGGCAATATTACCGGTGCGGTATCCAGAAGCGTTACCGTAAGGGATTCGTGCATATAGGTTCAGTAGCTTGAAACAATAGGCGGCAAATATAGGATTGTCTCCGTAAATGAGACTAAATTAAAAAGGTAAAGTAGAGTTATCAGCTATATCGTTTTCATCTTTTGTAAACCCGAAATCAATATTATCTGTATTACTGGTGGTCGATTTAACCGGTTCATGATGGTCGCCTTCCGCATCCCTTCTCTTTTCCAGCATCACCAGGTTCTCTCCCACTATTTCGGTCTGGAACCTCCGGTTTTTGTCCTTGTCTTCCCAGGTCCTTGTCCGTAATCTTCCTTCTATATATACCAGGCTGCCTTTGTGCAGGTATTTGCCTGCCAGCTCTGCCAATCCCCTCCACAATACCACGGTGTGCCATTCTGTTTCGGAAACCACATTCCCATTTCTTTCTTTCCGCATCTCCGTAGTGGCCAAAGGGAATTTTGCGACCGGTATCTCCCCTTCTATATACTGAATATCTGGATCACGTCCCAGGTTTCCCACTAATGTTACTTTGTTGACACCTCTCATGTTTAATCAATTTATCTGTTATCAATGACCCTTTGTTTAGGATGGGAATCTAAAAATACTTTTTTCTATTAAAAAAAGAAAGAATTGTTTTGGGAAAGGCATATTTTTTTATGTCATGCTTATTTACCCATATTCCCTGTCCCAGGTGGCGTGGTTTGGCCTTGAGTTTCACCTGGTGGAAGTCGCTTATAATCAACTGGTGCGTCAGTCTTTGCCGGTTACTGAATACGCTGGCTCCCGCTTCGGAAATATAAGGCTGCAAGGCAGTCCATGAATCGGTATCCCGGTAATCCTGTTGCGGTTCGATGAGGAAAAACTCGTAAAGATTTTGCCAGATATCTTTACCTGTTCTTTGCTGCAGGTAAACCTTCTCACCATATTCAAGCACAAAGTAATACAAGTGTCTTTCTTTCACTTTGAGCTTCTTGCCCTTCACCGGCAATAAGCCTGTTAATTCCTTTTTGTAAGCAACACATTTAGGTGCGAGCATACAAGTAGCGCAAGCCGGGGCCTTGGGGCTGCATACCGAAGCGCCAAAGTCCATTATCGCCTGGTTATAAGCGGCAGGTTGTTCCTTGTCGAGCAGCAGCGAGGCCAGGTCCTGGAAATGCACCTTCCCTTCGGTACTGTCGATGGGAATGGCATCGCCAAAATAACGGGACAGCACCCGGTACACATTGCCATCCAGCACCGCATAAGGCAGGCCGAAAGCAAAAGAAGCGATAGCGGCGGCTGTATAGTGACCTACTCCTTTCAGGCTCAGTATGTCTTCATAAGTATCCGGAAATTTGCCCTTGTAGTCGTTGCTTATGGTGCGTGCGGCGGCAAGCAGGTTGCGGCACCGGTTGTAATAGCCCAGTCCCTGCCAGAGCCGGAACACCTCGTCTTCGGGTGCAGCGGCCAATAGCCGCACATCGGGATACTGACGGGTAAAGCTTTCGTAATAAGGGCGTCCTTGCTCGGCCCTGGTCTGTTGCAGGATGATCTCCGAAAGCCATATCTTGTAGGGATCCTTTTCATTTTTCCAGGGAAGCTCCCTGTCGTTCTCTTCAAAATGCCATCGTAACAATTGTTCCCTGAAGAAAACCCCGGCCGGTGTAGTGGACATCAATCTGGTTTATCCGGCAGTCGGCTGAATACGACTGCTTTAATTCAAAAAAACAACCGCCGGCACCTCAAAACAGGCCGGCAGCAGTGCTAACAAAGATAAGATATTTGCCTTAACTTTACCCCTCTTTACATTCTTGAAAATAAATAGACAGTAATGCAGCAAAGGAAGCTTTTCTACGTTTTAATTTTTTTGCTCCTGGCGGCCAGAGTACCTTCTTACGCACAAAAGACAACGATAGGCAATGAAGAGGCGGGCGAGCTCAAGCAGTTGGAAGACTCGCTCGTAGTGCTGGCCGATTCGATGCTGAACGCACCGATCCCGGACGAAAGGATTGATTTTTGTGTCCGCTTTACCAAAAAGCTCAGGGCCGCATTTGAAACGCCGGGTTCTTTCAATTATCCCTTTACCCGGCTGGCGACCAAAATACACATACTATATCCCGACGATAAGCGCTTCCGTATCTTTAACTGGCTGGTTATCCCATCCGAATCGGTGCGCCGCTATTATGGCGCCATCCAGATGGCCGGCGACGAGCCCCGTTACTATCCTTTAAAAGATTATACCAGTCAATTGGAAGCTAATGCAGAGACCCAGACGCTCAGCAACGAGCAATGGTATGGCTGCGAGTATTATAAAATAATGCCCCAGATGATACTGGGACAAAAGGCCTACCTGCTTTTCGGGTTTAATTCCAATGGGGCAACCAGCAATAAGAAGCTGCTGGATGTGCTCAGCTTTGATGCGCGGGGGCCTTTGTTTGGCGCACCTATATTCAGGGTTCCCGACCTGAAGGGACAACGCCTGGTACAACAGACCCGGGTGATCTTTGAATATAAAAAAGAAGCGCAGATATATCTGAACTACGACGAAGGCAAGAAAATGATCATATTCAACAGGCTGGCTTCCGAAATAACCGACCCTAACCGGAAAAATACTTATATACCCACCGGACAAATGGACGGCTTACGCTGGGAAAACGATGCTTATATCTTCGTGAAAGATGCCATCCCGGTATTAAAGCTCCAGGATGGGCAGGCACCCATCAATGGCGTAATGAATGGCGGATGATACAATCTTCCCCGTTTTGCCCCACTCATGTAAACAAAGCACATCGGCCCTGCACCCGGCAGGGTACACTCTAGGAACTTATGACGAAAATATGGAAATTAAAGCAGGTCGATGAAGCTATTGCCGCCACCATAGAAAAAGACCTCCGGGTTCATCCGGCCTTATGCACCTTACTCGCATTAAGGGGGATCAAAGATTATGATAGCGCCAAATCTTTTTTCAGGCCGGTAATGTCCGATCTCACCGACCCTTTTTTGATGAAAGGGATGGAGCAGGCCGTAACCCGTATCGAAAAAGCGATAGCAGGGAACGAAAAAATAATGGTGTACGGGGATTATGATGTTGACGGGACCACAGCCGTAGCCGTAGTTTATTCTTTCCTTCAGAAAAACAACCCGGGCATCGATGTAACCTTTTATGTGCCGCACCGTTACCGGGAAGGCTATGGCATTTCGTCGGAAGGTATCGATTATGCCGCTGCACAGGGCGTGCAGTTGATGATCACCCTGGACTGCGGTATTAAATCGGCCGATAAGATCGCTTACGCCGCCGGCAAAGGTATCGAAGTGATCGTATGCGACCACCATACCCCCGACGAAGACCATCTTCCCGCGGCAGTAGCCATCCTGAACCCCAAGCAGGCCGATTGCCCTTACCCCTTTAAAGAGCTGAGCGGATGCGGTATCGGTTACAAGCTGATTTGCGCGTTGGCCCAAAGGGCATCGCTGGATAACGAAACTACGGAGCGGTACCTGGACCTGGTCGCTACCAGCATAGCTGCCGATATTGTGCCTATGGATGGTGAGAACCGCGTACTGGCTTATTACGGCATGATCAGGGCCAACAACAATCCTTGTCTTGCCCTGCGTACCATAAAAGAGATCGCCGGCATGAGCCGTTCCTTTACCATATCGGACCTGGTATTTATCGTAGCGCCGCGTATCAATGCCGCCGGGCGTATGGACGATGCCCGCAAAGCGATAGAACTATTTATAGAAGAAGACCCCGAACGTTCCAAGGAGCTGGCACAGGTATTACATGCCGATAACTTTGACCGGAAGGAAGTGGATAAAAGCATGACCGACGAAGCCCTGGGCATATTGCAGCAGGACGAAGCCATGGCGCTCAACAAAGCTACGGTATTGTTCCGGCCACATTGGCACAAAGGAGTTGTCGGTATTGTGGCCTCGCGCCTTATCGATCATTACTACCGGCCTACTATCGTACTTACGGAATCGAATGGCAAGGTTACCGGTTCGGCACGCTCAGTGAACGGCTTTAATATCTACGAGGCCATACACCAGTGCGGCGACCTGCTGGAAAATTACGGCGGGCACTATTTCGCTGCCGGCATGACCATGGACCCCGAGAACCTGGCGGCCTTCAGCCAGCGCTTCGAGCAGGTGGTAAGAGACACCATACTGCCCGGCTCCCTGCAACCGGAAATAGAGATCGATACGGAAGTGCAGCTTAAAGATATTACGCCCGCCTTCTACAATATCGTAAGGCAGTTCGAGCCTTTTGGCCCTACCAACCTGCGCCCGGTATTTCTTACCAGGGGGCTGCGCGATTACAAAGGCTACAGCCGTATTGTCAAAGAAATGCACATCCGTTTTGTGATCAGCCAGGGCGCCGACCATACCCTTTCGGGTATAGGCTTTGGCATGGCCGATAAATTCGGGATTATTGCCTCGGGCGAGCCTTTTGATATCATTTATACGATCGACGAAAATGATTGGAACGGGAACAAAAGCATACAGATGAAGGTGATTGATATCAGGCCTTCGACAGCGTTTTAAAAAAAGCAGCAATAAATATACCTTCATGAATGTCAAAATAGACCCTAGTTGGGCCGAGGTGCTGGCTCCGGAATTTGAAAAACCTTATTTCGCCGGTATCGTTAATTTTTTAAAAGAAGAAAAAGCGGCAGGTAAGATCATTTACCCGCCCGGCCCCGAAATATTCAGCGCTTTCAGCCTTACGCCCTTTAACGAAGTAAAGGCGGTATTGCTGGGCCAGGACCCTTATCATGGTGCAGGGCAGGCACACGGGCTTTGTTTCTCGGTAAGAAAAGGCGTTACCGTTCCACCTTCCCTCGTCAATATGTATAAAGAATTGAAGGCCGACCTGGATATCGACTCCCCGGGACATGGCTTCCTGGAGCAATGGGCGAAGCAAGGCTTGCTGATGCTCAACGCCTCCCTCACCGTAGAAGCCGGCAAGCCGATGTCGCATAGCAAAATAGGCTGGGAGCAATTTACCGATGCGGTTATCCGCACCGTATCGGAAAAGAAAGAAGGCATCGTCTTTTTGTTGTGGGGGAAATTTGCGCAGCAAAAAGAAGCCCTGATCGATACCTCGAAACATTTTGTGCTGAAGGCCGCACACCCTTCTCCTTTTTCGGCAACAGCAGGTTTTTTTGGTTCAAGGCCCTATAGCCAGACCAATAAGCTGCTGCAGCAACAAGGAAAACAACCTATTGACTGGCGATTGGAACCGTAGTGGTTTTACCCAATGCCAAAAGCAGATCTTATGGAAAAAGAAAAACTGAGAATAGATAAATACCTGTGGTCGATCCGGATCTTTAAAACCAGGGCACAGGCGGCAGATGCCTGCGACAACGGCCGTGTTAAATGGAACGACAACGCCGTGAAAGCCTCTAAGCAAGTGCATATAGGAGAACAATACGATATAAGAACACCCGATCGGAAATGGAAAATCGAAGTAAAGGACCTGTTGCATACCCGGAAAGCATTTGCCGAAGCACAGCAATACTATATCGACCTTACGCCCGAGGAGGATCTCCAGGCCGGTAAAAGCCAGCCTTCCAGCTTCTATACCGGCAAGCGCCTGAGCAAAGTGGGCAGGCCCACCAAACTTCAGAGAAGGGACCTCGATGACTTCCTGGACAGCTAAAAAAATTATATGGGCACCCAACTATTTGTAAATAAAATACTATCTTGGTAGGATAAAACCGCCGCAATTGACAGGCTAAAACGGTGGTATAAGCAAAATAATGATGAGAAATTTATGCACTAAATTGGCAGCAGGCCTTATGGTATTGGCCTGCACACAAAGCTATGGCGGCGATAATTACTGGGGGAAATTTGATGGCACTAAGGCTCCTTCGCGTTTGCCGATGACGGTGACACCCTCAGAGTACAAAATCTTTACGCTGGATCAGAATGCCATGCGTAATTTTTTATTTGGCCTGAGTACAGACTATAGCCAGGCAAAACAGATTCTGTTACCTACTCCCGATCGTAAGTACCGCAGCTTCCACATCTGGAAAACGCCGATGATGGAACCGGGCCTGGCAGCACGTTATCCCGAAATACAGACTTTTACGGCCGAAGCCGACGACGATCATGGCGTAACCGCCAAAATTGAATACACCTTATTCGGGTTTACCGGTATGGTATTCGATGGCGACAAAACCTTTATGATCGATCCGTATAGCAATGATCCGGATGGTTACTATGTGGCTTTTTATCAAAAGAACTATTCCCCTTCTTCCAATGTGGCCAGCGGTTCCTGCGGCCTGCAAAATGTATTGACCCCTTCCGATAACAGCACACCTGTTAGTGTTGGTTCTGAAGGCGCTACAGGTGCGCGTGTCAATGGAAGCATACGCCACGTATATCGCCTGGCCATGTCCTGCACCGGCGAGTATGCGATCAATGCTGTAGGCGCCAATCCTACCAAGCCACAGGTATTGAGCAAGATCGTTACCACTGTAAGCCGTGTTAATGGCTTTTACGAAAGAGAGGTTGCAGTAACCATGAACCTCATCAACAACAATGACGACATCATCTATACCAATCCTGCGGCCGATCCTTACAACTGTAACAGCAATCTTGCCTGCCTGATCGGGGAAGTGCAAACGAACATCACCTCCGTGATCGGACCCGTTAACTACGACATCGGTCATATCCTGTGTACCGCCGGCGGTGGCCTGGCACAGTTAGGAGCGACATGCGGCGGCGGTAAAGCCAGCGGTACCAGTACTTCCGGCGGCCCCGACGATTTTCATGTTATCCTTCACGAAATGGGTCACCAATACGGTTCCAACCACACGTTCAGCGCCGGTACCGGTGGCTGTATGGGTAATGGTAATGCCGGTACTGCTTATGAACCCGGCGCCGGTATCTCTACCATGTCCTATGCCGGTCTTTGTGCTCCCAACAACGTGGGTACCGGGGTCGACTATTTCCACGTAAGCAGCTTGAACGAGATCAATAAATTCCTGACTACAGGCGGCTCTTCCTGTGGTACAATCAATACTGGTTCCAGCCCCATCAATCTTACCGCGCTGATCGACTCTTTCGATATTCCGAAAAATACACCATTTGAGCTTACTGCTCCTATCGCTACCGCAGCACAAAACTCGGAAGCGGTTCGCTATAGCTGGGAACAATACGACCTGGGCAATTTTGAAGGAACAGAAGCCCAGAACGGTAATGCTCCTGATGGGCCATTAGTACGCTCTTACCTGCCCGACACCAGCAGGCTGCGTTCTTATCCTACAGCGCCAAGGGTTATCGACGGCTCTTATACCGCTCCGGGTGAAAGGTTGCCCAAAACGCAACGTACTGTTCGCTTTAAGCTCACTGCCAGGAGCGTGTACCAGGGCTGGGGTACTTTCCAGTTTATCGACAGCGTGGTGCGCCTGAAAGTAGCGGCCAGTGCCGGCGACTTCAGGGTTACTTCCCAGAGCACGGCAACTACCTGGAACCCAGGTGAAGTAAAAACCGTGGAATGGTCTGTAGGCGGTACCAATTCGGCACCTGTAAACTGCGGTTGGGTAAATATTTATTTGTCTACCGACGATGGCGAGACTTTCCCCTTCCTGATGGTAGCTAATGCACCCAATACCGGTTCTTACAATGTAACTGTACCCAATGTGGGCACCACAACCGGCAGGATTAAAATTAAAGGTACCGGTAACGTGTTCTACGATATCAACAAAGGCGCTATTACCTTGACCGGTAATCCCAACGGTATCAAGGAACTGCAACTGGCCGAGGATCTCGCGTTTTATCCTAACCCAGCTACAGATCGTATCCAGGTGCTGTCCAAAAAACAATATGCCAATGGCCTGAAAGCGGTAATGTACAATGCATTGGGCCAGCAGGTATGGAGCGGCCGCATCAACGGTAATACAGAGATCGGCGTTGCCGGTTTTGCAAGAGGCAATTACCTGATCCAGGTGGTAAATGAAACCAATGGTGCGCGGACCACACAAAAAGTAGTATTACACTAACATAATGCCTTTAGTAAGGTTATCAAAAGCGCTGCATCTTATCGATGCGGCGCTTTTGTTTAACGACGCCTCTTATGCCGGTTGATTTCAGTTGCCGATATTCCCGTTTCAGCAACCCTTATTCCAGTATGGGCCCTTTTCGCTTTTTCCAGGAAAGAGAGGGGTATAACTTGCACCCAGTGCCGGTTGCCATTCTGAATAGAAAACTTGTTTCCAGGACAGATGAGATGTGATTGGTATGCCGGCACATATCTGAATATAGACAACGGAAAATATTTGGTCCGATAAGAAGTTGTACGTTGATTTGTTTGTTTAGGGGAGAAAAGCCATCTATGTCAGATGGCTTTCTTATTTTTAAGGGACAAATCGTACACAAACAAATCAGCTATGTTGCGCATCTTCTTTGTTCTGGCATTATTGATGCCAATGGTGGCTATTGCACAAAATGATATATATGAAGTCAAATCGGGGGAAATTCATTTCTTTTCCGAAGCGCCCCAGGAGCTGATCAGCGCCTCTTCCAAAAGCCTGAAAGGATTTCTGGATGTACGGCGTAAAACATTTGCCTTCAAGATTGATATAGCCTCCTTCCTGGGATTCAACAACCAGTTGCAGCGGGGGCATTTCAACGAGAATTATATGGAAAGCAGTATTTACCCGGCGGCTACCTATAAAGGAAAGATTATCGAAGATATTGATTTCAGTAAGGATGGAAGTTACGACGTCAGGACAAAAGGGAAATTAAATATTCATGGGGTCGAACAGGAACGTATCATAAAAGTAGTACTGACCATAAAAAAAGGAAAGCTGACAGCAAGCAGCAATTTTGTTGTCCTGCTTACCGATCATAATATCAAAATTCCAAGGGTCGTCAACGATAAATTATCGCCCGAAATAAAAGTAACCCTTGACGCTACCTTGCAACCACAAACTAAATGATGCTACGGCCACTGCTGACTGTTTTTCTGCTCCTCCTTTCCCTTGTCATGAAGGCACAACACCCCTTTATGCAAGATGTATGGATGAACGAGAACCGTACAGCCCTTAAGGCCAATGTATTGCTCCTCGACAGTAAGGGTTACCTGCTTGTCGGTACGGAACAGGGATTGTACCGTTACAATGGAAATGTATTCAAACCGGTTAAATCCCGGGTTAAAAGCCCTGTTACAGCATTGTACGAACAAAATGGCAAAGTATGGGCAGGCCATAAGAACGGGATGCTGGGCTATGTAGTCAACGACTCCCTGGGCCTTTTTGAATCGCCGCATTATAAACCCAAAGCTTGCATCAATGCCATAGGGCAGATGAAGGATGGCAGCCTCTGGCTGGGAACGGAAGAGGGTATTTTACATATCGGCAAGGATAAAGTAACTGCCTACAATACGACCAACGGGCTAACGGATGATTTTGTGTACCAGCTTGTTTTTATCGACGGGCAAAGACTGCTTGCCGGTACCGATCAGGGTATCGATGACATTGACCTGCATACGGGTAAGGCGATGATAAAGACCTTTACCTCGGAACAAGGCCTGCAGGATAACATCGCAAGGGTAATTAAATACACAGGAAACCCCGGTCAATACTGGATAGGAGCGCAACAGGGAGGGCTTTCCGTTTACGATAGTAAAAGGCAGCGTTGCCATAAATTAAAATTGTCGGCTAGTTGGCAATGGGGGCAGATCAACGATATACTTCCGGTTACGCAAAAGAAAGCTTGGGTGGCCACGGACGACGGCTATCTGCTGGAAGTGGTGATGGCGGGGACGGATTCGGCAATCGTCACTTCCTATGCCTACCCCGATAAGAAGATCAATGCCATGTTGCTGGACAAGTCAGGCAATATCTGGTGCGCTACCAATAAAGGAATCAGCATGGTCACCGCCGAATTCCTGAACTATTTTTCCCTGACCACACCCTATGAGCTGAGTAATGTTACGGCGATGTGCTGTGACCGGAACGATAACTTATTGCTGGCGCTTAAAAATGATTTGTACAGTATCGGTCTTGACGATAACATTAAAATGTTGCGCAAGGTCTTTCAGGCAGCCGAGCCGGTGAGCGCATTGTACAGTGGCGCCGACGGCACGGTGTGGCTGGGTACCTCGGGTGATGGCTTGTGGTATAAACCGGCCGGTAGCAAGGGCTTTAAGAAAGTAGGCGCGGCCGGTCTGGATAAAGAGAATATTCTGAGCATTACCGCAACGGGAAAAAGTTTATGGATATCGGGACTTAATGGCGTTAAAGAGTTTGAATGTACACCCGAAGGTATCCGGCTCCGGAAAACCCACAACAAAGGAACCGGGATCGGCAGCGATTATATTTACCAGCTTTTTGCCGACAGCCGCGCACACATATGGATGGCTACGGATGGCGCAGGCGTATGCCTGTACAAAGAAGGGCAATACTTCCATTGGCATGCTTTTCGCAATCCCAACAGTACCGTGGCTTATACCCTTACCGAAGATGCAAAAGGCTATATATGGGCCGGCACTTTGTACAAGGACCTGTACCGGTATGCCAACGGCAACTGGGAAAACATACGCCGGAAGGAAGTACAGGACATAGACGTAAGTCTCTCTACCGTGAATGCCAATGCTACCGGACAGGTAATCGCCGTTTACCAGCGTTGTATTGATCTCTGGTACCCGGGAAGCCGCTTCTTCAGGCATTTCAACAGCCGTCATGGTATGGGGATGGACAGCACCTCGCGCGTGTTGAACTGCAGTGCCCGGGATACGGCCGGCAATGTATATGTACCTTTTGAAAAAGGAATACTGGTATTTAAAAACCAGGAAACAGTGTACGATATAAGGCCCGATGTCAATATTGTAAGGATCAGCAATAACCTGAAGGATATAGACATGAACCGGCATGAGTTTGCTCCCGGCGAAAACTACCTGAGCTTTTATTTTGATGGCATCAGCTTTACCAATCCCGAAAGGCTGAACTACCGTTTCCGCCTGGAAGGCTATAGCGACAACTGGCAATATACCAACGACCCTTTGGCTACCTTTCCAAGGCTGCCTCCGGGTACCTTTACCTTCCGGGTACAGGCATCGCTCAACGGCGGCTTCGATAATGCAAGCGAAACAAGCTACGCCTTCCGTATCGCCCGGCCGGTATGGCAGCGCCCCTGGTTTCTCGTTATGCTTGCAGTAACCATCATTATGATCGCTTATGGCCTGATCAAGTTCCGGGACCGGAAAATGCAGCGGCTGGCCCAGTTGGAGCAGGAGCGTGTCTTGTTTGACTACGAACACCTGAAAAGCCAGGTCAATCCTCATTTCCTATTCAATAGCCTCAACACATTGACCAACCTGATCGAAGAAGACAGGGAGAGTGCCGTGGCTTATACGGAACGCTTGTCGGACCTGTACCGCAATATGCTTACTTACCACAACCGGGATCTGATCTCCTTGTCGGAAGAGTGGGCGTTGCTGTCCGCTTACCTTTACATACAGCAAAGCCGTTTTGGCAACGCGCTGCAATTGACCGGTAACATCCCGCAGGAAATAAAGGAACAAAAAAAGATACCGCCAATGGCTTTGCAGCTACTCGTGGAAAATGCCATCAAGCATAATATTGTCGCCATGTCTAAGCCCCTGATCATAGAGATAAGCGCCGACGAACAGGAACTGGTAGTACGTAACAAGATCGTTCCCAAGATCAAGAAGGAGCTGGAGTCGGGCATAGGCCTTACCAATATCAGCAGTCGCTATGCCCTGTTGACGAAAAGAAAAGTTCATTTCGGAAAAGAAGGCGATTACTGGGTAGTGAAATTGCCATTGCTTTGAGTCAAAATAATGTAGTTTTACGGATATGAAAGTGCTGATCATCGAAGATGAAATGCCGGCCTTCAACAGGTTGGGCAAACTAATCCAGGAAGTGGTTCCTGTAGCAGACATATTGCCGCAGCTGGATAGTGTGCAGGCAGCCCGGCAATGGTTTGCGGAGCACCAGCTACCCGATGTGGTTTTTATGGATATTCACCTGGCCGATGGCTCGGCATTTGACCTGCTGGAATCCATGAAGCTGGATTGTCCTATTGTTTTCACCACGGCGTACGACGAATATGCGATCAACGCCTTTAAAGTTTCCAGCATCGATTATCTGTTGAAGCCTGTTAAGCGGGAAGATTTGCAGAAAGCGTTCCTGAAGCTAAAACAGTTCCGGCATATCTTCCAGGACGAACGGCCCGGCAGGAAATCGCCCGAAGAGAAGCCGGAGTTTAAAAAACGTTTTGTGATCCGTTTTGGCGAACACATCAAAACCCTGAATGTAGAGGAGATTGCTTACTTCTACAGCGAGAACAGGGCTACCTTCGCCCGCAACCATGATGGCCGTAACCTGCCGGTCGACTATAACCTGGATACGCTGGAAGGTATGCTGGATCCCGCGCGTTTCTTCCGTATCAACAGGCAATACCTCATCAGCCTCGATGCCATTGCCGAAATGAAAACCTATTCCAAAGCAAGAGTGATCGTTACCCTGAAGCCACCGGCGCAGGAGCAGCCGGTAGTGAGTTCCGAAAGGTCTTCTTATTTCAAACAATGGCTGGCAGGCGAAATCTGATTGAAACAAGGCATTCCCGCTTCGTACCGGTTATTTCCCGTTTCGGATTATTACTCTTCCGGGCTTATTGCGCATGAGCTACATTTGATTATTCGTTAAAATGCTTATGAAAAAGGTACTTCTTTTCCTGCTCGTAGTTGTATTGGCCGGTGCCGGTATCGGAGCTTACCTGTGGAATAAACCACCGGAGACCGTAGACAATAAAAAGGCTACAGCCATTACGGCAGAGCTCTTGGCAAAGGCATTTACCCAAAACGAACAAAAGGCTAATGCCACCTACCTGAACCAGGTGCTGGACGTTACCGGTACAGTGGCCGAAGTAACCACGAACCAGGATGGCAAAACAGTAATTACCCTTAGCGTATCCGACCCCTTGTCGGGCATACAATGTACCATGCGGGAAGATGGCGTAAAAGCGGAAGTCGGGAAAACCATGACGATAAAAGGCTTTTGCAATGGCTATACCCTCGTTGTATTGCTTTCGGACTGTATTATTAAATAAGCACGATAAAAAACTGAGCCATGAATAAAAGAACACTTATCGCTTTACCCTTAGCTATTGCTGTTTCCCTGATGATAGGTTGTACCCACGAACCTACACCCCAGCCGGCTAATAACAATAATCCTACCCCCGGCGGCCCGGGCCAGCCCTCAGGGCCGGCCGATCCGGAAAAGCCGAGCTTTGTCAACGATATATTACCCATATTTATTGCCAACTGTTCGGGTTGTCACAATATGACAACCGCCAATGATGGATATGTATTTACCAGCTACGAGACCATAACGGCCAAGAAATTCGTGGCAGGCGATCCGGACAGGACCAAGCTGTACGATGCTATTACCGACGACGATGAAGCAGACCGTATGCCTAAAGCGCCCAATCCGCGCTTGTCGGCTGACCGCATATTACTGATTAGAAATTGGATACGCAACGGCGCCCCCAATAATTGATCTTTTTACGCTAAACAGACAAACAACAAGTATGAAAAAACTGATCCCCATTTTATCCCTTATCCTCATCGGCTTTGCGAGTTGCTATAAAGACAACGCGGAAGACATGTACCCCGGCAGTAGTACAGGGGGTACAGGCGGTACTTGCGATACCACTAATGTAACCTACTCCGGCGTATTAAAGCCCATCTTCGATGCAAAGTGCGCCACGGCAGGATGCCATATTAATGCCACGGTTACCGGTATCAGCCTCGCCGATTATCATGGCGTGGCGGCTGTAGCCAATTCCGGCAAGTTAATGGCTGCAATCACACACAATGGACAAGCTTCTTTTATGCCAAAAGGACTGCCTAAGCTGGACGATTGTACTATAGCCAAGATCAGGGTATGGGTCAATGCCGGCGCTCCCGATAATTAAGCCACACAACAATTCTGATTCAAAACCACAAAACAGTTTACAATGAATAAAGCAGCAGTAATTCTAGCAATGTTATGCCTCACCGGTTCACTGGCCCAGGCGCAGAAATGGATGACCCGTACCGGGAAAGTCTCTTTCTTTTCTTCTACCTCGGTAGAAAATATAGAAGCCTTCAACAATGAAGCAGCCAGTGTGATAGATGCTAAAACAGGTGAAGTCGCTTTCATAGTACCTGTTAAGAGCTTTAAGTTTGAAAAAGCGCTGATGCAGGAACACTTCAACGAGAACTATATGGAAAGCGATAAATTCCCGAAAGCAGAATACAAAGGGAAGATCAGCAATATCTCGGAAGTCAACTTCAGTAAAGACGGTACTTACAATGTAAAGACTAACGGAAAATTGACCATGCATGGCGTGACCAAAGATGTGGCCGCCAACGGTACGATAGTCGTAAAAGCAGGCGTAGCCACGGTTAAGTCCAAATTTATGGTGTCGCCTTCTGATTACGGTATTAAAGTGCCGGCAGTAACGGCATCCAAAATAGCGTCGAAAATAGAGATTACTGTGGACAGCGTGTTAAAGGAAATGAAGTAAGCAGGGTCACAGTATTGCTCCAACCTTTGTCGGACTATCAGGGCCGGCAAAGGTTTTTTTAAAAAAACTTACAAACAACAACGCGCATATGAAATTAAGTACTACAATTATTTCCCTGCTCCTGGCAACCACACTTCATTCCTTTACGGCATCGGCGCAGGAGAACGACAGCACGGAGCATGAAGGCGATGATCTTATGGCCATGCTGACCGAGGATTCCGGCCCGGTAAAAAAAGAATATACCACATCCACATTCAAGACCACCCGTATCGCCAACGGGCACAGCATCGAGAACGTAGGGAAAGGAGTACTCGATTTCAGGGTAAATCACCGTTTCGGACAGATCAATGCGGGAGTAAAAGAATTCTTTGGCCTGGATAATGCCACTACCCGTATCGGCTTCGATTACGGAGTTACAGATTGGCTGATGGTCGGTATTGGCCGGAGCACCTACCTGAAAGATGTAGACGGATTCCTGAAAGTAAAATTGCTACGGCAAACACAGAATAATAAAATGCCGGTAAGCGTAAGCTATATGGGCGCCTTTTCGGTACAGGATGTGAAGCTGGTGGAACCGCCGGCAGGAAGCGATTATCCTTTCAGCAACCGGGTAGCTTATGTCAATCAATTGCTGATAGCCCGTAAGTTTGCCAATTGGTTGTCGCTGCAACTAATGCCCACGCATGTTCATTACAACTTTGTACAGTACCGCGACGATCCCAACGATGTATTTGCCGTAGGGGTGGGGGGAAGAATAAAGCTTACGAACCGGATATCTTTTACCGGGGAATATTATGTAGTAGCCGGTGACAAAATGAGAGGTACCCGTAACTCCCTCACCCTGGGCTTCGATATCGAAACTGGCGGACACGTATTCCAGTTGTTGTTCTCCAACTCGACCGGTATTACGGAGCGTAGTGTAATCGGGCAAACAACAGGTCGCTGGGAAAAAGGGGATATTCACTTCGGCTTCAATATATCAAGAGTGTTTACACTTATAAAAGCCAAGGAGTTTAAAAATTCCAGGAACAAAATATGGTAAAGATAGTGTGCTGGTTTTGCTGGTATGCGTGTGGATGAGTGAAATGGACCGGAAGTTAGCGCCGGTCCATTTTTTTGAAGCAAATGGAATAACAGGGGGAAACCGGATAACATTGTAGGCCTTATGTATCATCTTGCGGGATCGTAGTCTCATACAATAAAGCCCTATAACTCATGAGGCCTTATTAATAGACTTTTTTCAATTTTTCCACGAGTATGAAATAGAAGCCTTTGGTAAATAAGTTCGGGGTAGGGATCAATAATAATAACTTCCTTTATTGGTCCCTTATCTGTTGCGGACCTTAATAAGGAATTTAGCTCTGCATCAAGTGGTGACAGGCTTAACCCAGCGATAATTAATTGTTGAACTCCGGAGATGAGCCAGTTCCCATGTGTGATTCTCTTATAATGCCTGGGAAGCTTTCCTTTTGCCTCAATATGATGATAAGATTCCCAACTGTGTTCAGAGGGAAGGTACAATGTGGTATGATCCGTTATGTCTCCATGCAAATGATAAACAAAGGTATCTGTGAAATATTCTTCTAACACCAAATCCCAGTTGGTTGTTATCACAACTTTACTTTCAGTGTCCTTAAGCCACTTCGAATCGATAAGCAGAAGCGTTTCTCTGTAGCTAATCTCGTTAGAGTCCATTGATTGATGCAGGTGAAAGGCAATCTCTTTTTTTAAAGAGTAATACCGCGACATTTGTTCTTTAAATCGCCCACGGATGTTGAAATATTCTCCTAGATTAAATCTTACAAGCTTAATGCCTCCTCTATACGCAGAGGCTATCTGTCTTAGCAGCTGAATTTCCGAAGCGAAAGCAAGGTTCTCTTCTCCTTCGGGTAACTCAGTGTGAAATTTAAGCAACGCATTCCTGACTGGTCGCCAGGATCCTTTAACTATACCAGTGCCCGAAAGTAATACCGTTTTCGGAGGAACTTTTTTGTCATAATAAAGAATACGCATAGGCCGATTTTAGCTTTACTTTTTGTAATTCCTACTCAATCTCACAAAAGAATTTAGGTGGCAAAAGATACTTCCTGTCCCTTCATTGGGAAAATAATAGAGGAACGATTGTAATCCGGCTCCGTTTACCCGGCCTCTTCCGGCAGCAGCTTGTGTACGATCCCTTCGATAACCTCCAGCAAAGTAGCCTTCTCCGTTGCTGTCATCGGGGCAACGATCTTCTTCAAAGGCTCCGGATAAAAACCCGCGACATGAGCAATACGTCGCCCCCATTCCGTGAGCTCGATCAGTACACCGCGCCGGTCGCCGGCAACCGGTTTTTTATAGATCAGCTTTTTCTGTTCCATCGATTTTAAGGCTACGCTCAGGGTAGCTTTGCTCAGGCCGAATTCTCCGGCCAACAAACTCAGTTGGGTTTGCCGCTTATAGAAATGGATAAATATCAGAATCCGTACCTGCAAGGTGCTTAAGCCATGTTCCATAGCTTGTGCTTTCAGCAGGTCGTTCAGATAATGACCGATACGCTCCAGGGCGGTTACAATACGGGCCGTTTGGTCCCTGGTTTCAAATACTGGTTTTGTCATTATATTTGTTAATGATTGGTGAAAGGAAGCTGTGCTTTGCAAAGTTAGTAATACTAATGATTGTGCGTTGACCTGTCTTTTTTCTTTTCCCGGTTAAAAGCAGGAAGACAAATTTAGTTAGTGGTACTAATAAAATGCACCCTTTCGGAATAAAACAGCGCCTCCCTGCCCCGAATGCCTTGTAATGCAATACCATAGCCATTTGGCAGGGATAGCAAACCTGTTATCTTTGCGCTCCAAACGAATGAAAAATGAGAGTTACATTTACTACTGCCTTAATCATAAGCCTGGCCTGTAGCCCATCTTTACAGGCACAGACCCTGATCAAGACCGATGAAGAACCGGAATACGTGAACCCGGTAATGGGGGAAGACGACGAACTCTATTCCACCGGGCATGCCGATACTTCCGGCGATAAGAAATTCTATATCCAGCCCCTGAACGAGATCACCATACAGGAAAACAGGTTGCAGATACCCTTTGCCGAGCAAAACCGGAATATCAGGATACTGGACCAGAACCTGATCCGTACCTTGCCCGTAAAATCGGTGAACGAGCTGCTGACTTATATCTCAGGCGTGGATGTGCGTCAACGCGGTCCCTGGGGCGTGCAAAGCGATATCGGTATCGATGGCGGCACCTTCGACCAGACGCTGGTGCTGATCAATGGCATGAAGATCAGCGATCCGCAAACCGGGCATAATATGATGAATATCCCGGTACCTCTTGACGCTATTGACCGTATCGAGGTACTGCGTGGGCCTGCCGCGCGTATCTATGGGGTCAATGCCCTCAACGGTGCTATCAATATCATTACGCGGAAGCCTGTTCATACCGGGGTTGTGGCCAATGTATATGCAGGAAGCAGTTTTAACCGCGATAGCAGTAACAACAAATTGTATGGAGGATACGGCGTACAATTGTCGGGCAGCGTAGTAGGAGAAAATACGCAGCATTATCTTGCCGTAAGCCGCGAGCAAGCCTCCGGTTACCGGTACAATACGGCTTTCAACAACAATAAGGTCTTTTACCAGAACAATACGGACCTTTCGGATAAAGCCTCGCTGCAATTCCTGGGCGGCTATATCAACAACGATTTCGGGGCCAATGGCTTCTATTCGGCGCCTGGCGACAAAGAGTCCAAAGAAAAAGTACAGACCGGTTTGTTGGGTCTGGGTACTGCTGTTGAAGTCAGTCCTTACTGGACCATCAAACCGCGTATCAGCTACCGTTACAACCACGACGATTATATTTACATCAGGCAGAAGCCCGAAGTGTATCGCAACCGCCACGAAACACATGTAATCGATGCGGAACTGAACAACACTTTTGATACCGATCTCGGTGTTTTTGGCTTGGGCCTGGAATGGCGTAACGAAAGGATCAACAGCAGCAACCTGGGTAATTGGCAACGCAGCAATTATGGCTTCTTTGGTGAGTACAGCTTTAATAAGATCAAAAACCTGCTGGTGAATATAGGCGCCTATGCCAACTACAACTCTGATTTTGGCTGGCGTGTCCTGCCGGGTATCGATGCCGGTTACCGCTTCTACGGTGGCTGGCGGATATTTGCCAATGCAGGAGCCGGGCAACGTTTGCCTACCTATACCGACTGGTATTATAAGGGTCCACAAAACATTGGTAACGATCAGTTGAAGCCTGAGTATTCGTACAACATCGAAGGCGGTATTAAATATAACGACAGGCAGCTTAATGCTACGCTGAGTTATTTCAACCGCCGTACCGAAGGCTTTATCGACTGGGTAAAGGATACGGTTACTGCACCTTGGCAGCCTATGAATTTTCATAAGATCAATACGCAAGGCATTACGGTATCGGCCGATTACCGCTGGCGCAATACCGGGGACGCCGGAGCTTCCATAGCGTTGATCACCGGCTTGTCGTATACCTATCTTCATGCTGCGATAACCGATAAAACACCCGCAGATGAAGGCGAAACCAAGTTGTCGCGGTATGCCCTGGAAAATCTGAGGCACCAGCTTTGTGCCAATGCCAATGTGGAGTTTTTCAGGATGGTCACCATTACACTGGCTGCCCGATACCAGCAAAGGGTGAGCTATAAAGATTATACCTTGCTGGACGCCCGTGTCGCTTTTACCCAAAAACGGTTCAGCATCTATGCCGATGTAACCAACCTTGGCGATGTGCAGTATATCGAAGCCGGAGCTGTACCTATGCCTGGCCGTTGGGTTACTTTGGGCCTGAAATGGTCCTGGTGGAAAAAATAATACAAGAAATTTTAAATAAAATTTATCCGGCTTGCATAAAGCCGGATTTTTTATTTGAGGCAATGTCTTTAATTTTATTCGCCGCAATAGTATTCTTAGGCGGGCGTTTTGTCTGAATGTAAACAGCTTGGAATATATTTAATAAAAAACGGATAATTTATATCGATTTCAGGTATCCTATCGTTATACCAAAACAATAAACCAACTCAGATGGATTAAAACGCGGGAAGTAGGCTTCCTTGGAATGCTATTGCCGGAACCCGGCAGGACATTTTTGATAACCAAAATCAAAACTATTGTAGCATGGAATTTGGAAAAGTAGCTGATCAGGAACTGGAACAAATCAATTTCGCCTTACCGCCCGATCCCGAGGACAATAAAGAGGTACTTGGCAAAGGCAAAGGCAAAACAAAATTCGTAGTAGGCTGTGCCAAGTGGGGGCGTAAAGATTGGATCGGGAGCTTGTATCCTCAAGGCACCCGGGAAAAAGACTTTCTCAAGTATTACGCTAAGGTCTTCAACAGTATCGAATTCAATGGCTTTTATTACAATCTGCACAGCAAAGAACAAGTGTTGAAATGGAAGGAAGCCGTTCCCCGGGACTTTCTTTTCTGCCCGAAATTCACACAATACATCACCCACGTCCGCCGGCTTAAAGATGTGCAAGCACAAGTGGACGAATACCTTGATGTAATATCTGCCTTCGGGAAAAACCTGGGCCCGGTATTCCTGATGCCGCATCCGCAAATGGATAAGAAAAGCCTGGGTACCCTGGAAGCTTTTATAGATAACCTGCCCAGGGACATAGATGTGTTCCTGGAGCTGCGGCACGAGGAATGGTATAACGATGCCGCCGGTTATGATAAGGGGCTTTATCAATTCCTGAGAGAAAAGAAGAGGGGAACAGTGATCACAGATGCAGCAGGCCGTCGCGACTGCGTTCATATGCACTTATCCACGCCCGAATGCTTTATCCGTTTTGTGGGCAACTCCCTGCATCCTACCGACTACGAAAGGATAGACGAATGGGTAGATCGTATCCGGCTCTGGATGGATGCCGGCCTGGAAAAATGTTATTTTTTTATGCATCAGCATGAAGAGTTGCACTCTCCCCGGTTGATCCGGTACTTTATCGAAGAACTGAATGAAAAATGCGGCACGGCATTAAAGCCGCCGCAAATGCAGTACAGCTTATTTTAGATACACTCTCAATGAAGCATTGAGGATATACAATCCGGCTCCGGTAAACGGATAGCCGGGTTGCGTCATTTGGGGGTTGCCGACCGGCGCCGGCTTTTCTTTTTTTGCATTTAACCTCTGGCTGTTGCAGCACTCTCACGAATAAAGATTGTTTCACACTCAAAATCAAAAATGATGTTTACGGGAAAAATGAAAAGGAGTATCCTGGCGCTTTTCTTCTGTTGCTTTATGCTTTCCGGTTTTCAGGTGTTGGCCCAGAAAGCAGGCCCCGAGGCAACTTCCAAAGCAATGACAGATCGCATGAAGGCACAATTGAACCTTACTGACGAGCAATACAGCAAAGCTGCCCAGATCAACCTGGACTTCTCCAAAGGAATTGCCGAAGCGAGACATTCAGGAGCAGAAAGACAGGAACAATTTTCGAAGATGCGCGAACTGAGGCAAAAACGGGAGGCTTCGCTCAAAATGGTGTTGAATGAAGAACAGTTTAAACAATTCAAAGAACAGCAGCAGGAAAATCGCAAGGCGCTTCGCGACCGCAACAACGCAGCAACGGAATAACCCATATCCTTTAACCATATCCATTGACGATACATAAAGGTTTTTATGAAAAAGGTAATCATACCGGCAATAATTGCCCTGGTACTCCTGACCAAAACAGCGGTAGCACAAACCGTTGTCCTGAGACAGCCTGCGAGAAGAATGATGGTTATAAAACCCTGCCCGCGTATTATTGCCGCCCCCTGGTATTATGTGCGGCCCGCGGCTTTTGCTGTTGCGCCTTTTGTGGCGGTACATCCTGCAGTGATCGTGTCACCTATGCCATTCCTGCATCCTGGCAGGGTGGTTATGGCGAGAAGATAAGAAATAGTAATACAGGTAGCAAACTTGTGTTGTTGTAAGCCGGATTTTTTAATCCGGCTTTTGTTTTTGGGTCGGTATTTCACATTTCTGTTACATATTTTAAACAATATCTTAATGCATGAGGTAATACTACGGTAACATGAACAGTTCAATTTTGCGGTTGAACTAATTCATTGTACTATGCAGCTTACTTTACGCGCTTTATTTACCTTTTTCCTGATGCTGATCTTATGGTCGGCGCGGGCACAAGTAACCACATCCGGTCTTACGGGTTTTATCAAAGACGGGGAAAACAAGGGCTTACCCGGAGCCACCATTAAAGCAACCCACGTACCCTCGGGAACCAGTTATGGTACCATGACCCAGGCCGATGGTAATTTTATGATACAAGGTATGCGTCCCGGCGGGCCTTATAAAGTGGAGATCACCTTTATAGGCATGGCGCCCAAAACAGTAGAGGGCATAGAACTGACCCTTGGCGAAAACTATATCCTGAACCAGGCTTTGGTCGCAGGTGAAGAACAGGAAATAAAAGAAGTACAGATAGTGAGCAACAAAAGCGCCATACTGAACAGCGATCGCACAGGGGCGGCAACCAATATCAATTCCCGTACCTTGAGCCGTATGCCTACCATCAGCAGGAGCATCGGCGATATGACCCGCCTTGTGCCACAGGCCAGCGGTATCGCTATTCCCAGCACCAGCGCCAATGGTTTTGCAGGAAGGGACGGTCGTTACAACAATATCCAGATCGACGGTGCCAATTTCAACAATGGTTTTGGCTTGTCTACCGACCCCATGCCCGGTGGAAGTAACCAACCTATATCCCTGGATGCGATCGATGAAATACAAGTGAATATAGCGCCTTATGATGTACGTCAGACAGGCTTTACCGGCGCCGGTATCAATGCCGTTACCAGGAGCGGTACCAATGAGCTTGCTGGTTCGGCTTATGGCTATCTTCGTCCCAAAAGCTTTACTGGTCTTAATGTAGGCGATCAAACACTAGCCGACAATACAAGAGGCTCTACCAAGATCGTTGGCGCCCGTTTAGGTGGTCCCATCATCAAGGACAAGCTGTTTTACTTTGCTAATTTCGAATACGAAAACCGCCAGTCATCAGGTAACACCTGGCTGGCTGCCCGTCCGGGCTTATCGGGTGGTAATGTGGCCAGAACCACAGCCGCCGACCTGGATGCAGTGAGCAGCTACCTGAAATCGCAATACGGCTACGATCCCGGTGCTTACGAGAACTATGCCAATAACTACCAGATCAAAAATATAAAAGCGCTGGTGCGCCTCGATTGGAATATCAGCGACAAACACAAGCTGACCTTGCGTTACAACCAAATGACGGGCACCAACGACCAGGGTACCAACGGTAACTCCGGTCCCGGACCACGTTCTACAGCTAACCGTATCAGCAGCGAGTCCATTGCTTTCGAAAATGCCAATTATTCTTTCAAGAACATAGTTCGTTCTTTCACGGCCGAATTGAACAGTAACTTCTCTTCCCGTCTTTCCAACCAGTTGCTGGCTACTTACAGCCGTATCCAGGATACCCGCGAAACTCCGGGCAGTATTTTTCCTTTTGTCGATATATGGGAAGGAGGCCGGAACTATATGAGTTTCGGTACCGAACTGTTTTCGTACAACAATGATGTGATCAATAATAATTTCAACTTTACCGATAACCTTACCTACACTACAGGCAGGCATGCGTTTACGGCTGGCCTCAGCTTCCAGACCATGAGCTTTGCCAATAGCTATGTGCGTGAGGGAACATCTTACTATCGTTACAATTCGGTTGCCTCGTTCCTTAGCGGGGGCAGGCCCTCTGTGTTTGCCATAACCTATCCTTTTGACGGCAGCGATGGTTATGCCAAGGTAAAATTCGGATTGGCAGGGGCCTATGTACAGGATAAGATAGCCGTGAACGAAAGACTTAACGTTACCGTTGGCCTGAGGGCCGATATGCCTGTTTACCTCGATAAGCCGCCATCCAATCCTGTAGTGGATACGCTTTCCCTGCTGGATAAAAATGGTAACCCTACCCACTATACGACAGCATCCTGGCCCAAATCCAAACCGTTGTTCTCTCCGAGGGTCGGTGTTAATTTCGACGTGCTGGGCGACAGGACCTTACAGCTTCGCGGTGGTACTGGCATTTTTACCGGCAATATTCCTTTTGTATGGCTGACCAATATGCCTACCAATGCCGGTGTGCTGCAAAATACCTTTGAACCCGTTGATAGCGCTACTTTATCCCAAATCACGCATCTTGAAAAAGATCCCAATTACTGGGTAAAACAATTGCCGAACAAATTCCCGAACAAGCCGGGTACCAAAGCTCCGGGCAGCGTGTCGTTTGTAGATCCCGGCTTTAAGATGCCGCAGATATGGCGTTCCAATGTAGGAGTAGATTATAAAATACCCAATGTACCCCTCGTAGCTACTGTAGATGTGATCTACAGCAAGGATATTAATGCGGTATATCAATTTAATGCCAACCGCCAACCGGCAACACAACAGCTCAACTACTCGGGTGATAACCGCGATTACTGGAGCACGACTAAAAGTGCAACCTATAACCCGGCCACCAATGCCGTTATACCTGTATTGGCCAATACAAGCAAAGGCTACTCATTAACGACTACGGTTGGTGTTACGCTTAGCCCCTGGCATGGTTTTAACGGGTCTTTGTTCTATACCTATACCAACGGAAAAGATGTATCGGGTAATCCCGGATCGGCAGCCAGCTCCGCCTGGATCAATAACTATTCGATCAACGATCCCAACGAGCAGTTGCTGGGTTATTCCCAATATGCCGTGCCGCATCGTATCGTGGGCAGCCTTTCTTACCGTAAGGAGTATCTCGGCCACCTGGCCACAACCCTCTCCCTGTTCTACCAGGGATCGCACCAGGGACGCTTTGCTTATACGTACAGCAACGATATCAATGGCGACGGGGTGAGCCTGGATCTGTTGTATGTGCCCAACAGCTCGGCTGAACTTAACTTCGTAGACATCAAAGATAAAGATGGCAAAACTACCTTTACTGCCGCGCAGCAAAGACAGGCTTACGACCAGTTTGTGGCGAACAGCAAAGCATTGACCGATAGCAAGGGCGGCTATGTGGAGCGCAACAATGCCCTGATGCCCTGGATCAACCGTTTCGATTTTCGTTTACTGCAGGATATATTTGTAAAGGTGGGTAAAAACGACCGTAAGCATACCTTGCAATTCAGCCTGGATATTACCAATATAGGCAACCTGCTCAATAAAGACTGGGGGCTGTACAAGCAGCTTAACGGCGGATCCGATTATAACTACGGCCTCCTGAAAGTGACCCAGGTAGATCCGCAGGGTAGGCCGTCGTTCAATATGATTACCGTGAACGACCTAACCGGCAAAACGATCCTGCCTACTACGCCTTTCCGCGACCTTTTTGGTACTACCAGCACCTGGGGAATGCAGATAGGCCTCAGGTATACCTTCTAGTATTATTGTCCTCAGCTTTGGGATAAAGCCGGCATACATTATACCTACCCCAAACACCAATTGTTGACCACCTGTTACAGAAACGGCAGATGAACATAGCGTTCATCTGCCGTTTTCTTTAGTGCTTGTCGCAATGGTTAGTTGTGACTCCCCTGCAACGTTTTTAAATACTATACGGAGTTGTGCAGGACTAATTCTGGATAAAAAAACTGCTGCCGTCCCACATAAAGGACAAATTCTGACCGCTTGCGGTAAGCGTCCAGCCTGTGGCGGTGCCTGCTTGTACCACAAAATGATCCGGCGCATCATTCGCAATGCCTTCACAAGGACCATCTGTGAACCTGATCTGCCAGGCGGCGCAATTCCTGCCTGCCCCTGTCAGGCAGCTTGAACCCGGATTGGCATAATAAATGCCGGGGCTGTGTGCCGGAACGGTCACGCATTGACCGCCGGAGCAGGATACCTGCCTGCAGATATCCATTGCATCGAGGCAGATTGTTAATGAACAGTTCAGGTCGGGGACATGAATCGCAGGATTGCCATTTTGAGCAAAGAGTTTGCTGTAGCCTGCAACGGCTACCAGCAGGAAGAAAAGTGTTTTCTTGAGCATAATTTTAACTTTAAGGTGTTTAGTGTTCCGCAAATCTAAAGACTGAAGAATGGGGTTTGAAACCGCCGGATAAGTTTTTGGCACATTTCTTTGAAATATAAAATAATAAGAAAGCAATCGCATGCGGACATAAGTACGCGTCAGGTACCCACATCTCCTGTAATACAAGGCACAAAAAAAGCTGCCCAAAGACAGCTTTTTGAAAGATTATTTTAGTGTTTATTCCTCTGTTTCTCCCACGGTTTGTGTGGTCTTCTCTACTTTCTTTTTGCCCCTGTTATCGCGGGCCATCCTGGAGTATACCGATATTTCCCTGCTGAACAGGAACTGAAACAGCAATACGGTATAGGAAGTATGGTAGCCCAGGGTATTGTAATAGGTTCCTGCAAATTCTTTGATCTTAGGCAACTTATTCCAAGGCACAGAAGGAAAATCGTGGTGCTCGTTGTGGTAGCCTACGTTCAGGTTTACCGTATTCAGCGGACCATAATAGCTTTTGGTTTCCTGGTCGCCGTGTGTAAGAAAGTGTTCCTGTACCCAGCGGGCGCCCAGGGGATGCAGGCCTATGGAAAAGAAGAAGCTGGCCACCAGGTACACGGTAGCTTTAGCGCCGAAGAAATAAACGATAGCGGCCATAAATGCGATCTGGATGATCCAGTTGACTACGGTCCAGGCATCAAATATTTTGATCTCTTTTGTTAAACGCAAGGGGCGCAAGGCTTGGAATACCGGGTATAATAACAGCCATATGGCTTTGCCCACAGGGGCATTGTTGATAAGCTTGGCTTCCCAGCGGAAAGGCATATCCGCATCTACAGCCTCTACTCCCTGGAAGGAATGGTGCTTCAGGTGGTATTTGGTAAAGGAAATAGAGCTGGGGAATACCTGGGGCAAATTGGCGATCAGGCTGGCGATAATGTTCAGGTTGCGGTTTTTGAACAAAAGATTATGGGAACATTCATGCACGCATACATACAAGGTATGGCAGGCAAAAGCGCCTACCAGGTATGCGACCACGAAAATAACCCACCAGGCTACATCCTGCAGGAAATAGGAGAGCGCTACCTGGATACCTACACACAGTAAGATCACCAGTAAAGTATAAGGGTTCCGGCCGATTAAAGTTCTGATTTCCGGATGTTTCTGAATGATTTCTTTGGTACGGGCTTTATGCGGTTCGGGGTTGTCCGACCAGCGAAAAGAAGTTAATTTTGCCATCTCAATGTTCTGCTAGAAAAATAATTGTCAAAAGTAACAAATACTTGATAAATCTGGCGTAGCAATTTCCTATCCTGGTATTTAAACATATTTCATCATGCGCCGAATAGCCGGTTTTTTATTCCGTTCTTTCTTACAGGGGCTGGTCATTCTGGGGCCTATAGGCATTACGGCCTATGCTATCTGGATTGTATTTACGGGTCTCGACGGCCTGGTACCCTGGGTATCCGAATGGGCGCCCGGGATCGGTTTCGTTATCGTAGTGGCCTTTATTACCCTGGTGGGGTATTCGGGTACCCGTTTTTTCTTTGGCCGCTGGATCGTGGAAGGCTTTAGCTACCTGCTGGAGCATACGCCTGGTATCAAGCATATTTATTCATCGGTTAAGGATGTGATGGATTCCTTTGTGGGTGATAAGAAAAAGTTCAACAGCCCGGTATGGGTGCGTACCAACGAGCATCCCGAAATCTGGCGTATCGGCTTTCTTACCCAGCCCGATCTTACCGACCTGGGGCTGGAAGCTAAGGTTGCCGTTTACCTGCCGCATTCCTATGCCATTTCCGGCTGGGTGATCGTGGTAGATAAAGCTTCCATTAAGCCGGTAGAGGGTATGAATGCGGCCGAGGCCATGAAATTTGCCGTAAGCGGCGGTATTGCAGGGCTGGGGCATGCGCACGAGCACCCGCACGAAACAACAGATAAGCATTGATACTATAAATCCCATATTATGCTAAAGGCCGGTTACTTTGGAAGGTAACCGGCCTTTAGCTTTATGATTGTTTAGAGGGATTAATGCTTGTCCAGTAATACGGTTGCATAAGCCATAACACCCTCTTCCCGACCCACAAAGCCAAGTCCTTCGGTCGTGGTGGCCTTAATGGAAATGTCGGTGCGTGGTATGCCCAGGGTCGTGGCGATAGCCTCGATCATTTTAGGGATATGCGGCTTTATCTTAGGTTCCTGCAAGCAAAGGGTGGAGTCGATGTTGACCAGCCAGTACCCTTTTTCTTTTACCATATTGTAACTGCGGCGCAGCAATACTTTACTGTCGATCCCTTTGTATTTGATATCTGTATCGGGGAAATGCGTCCCGATATCGCCCAGGCCCACGGCGCCCAGCATGGCGTCACAAATAGCATGCAGCAATACATCGGCGTCCGAATGGCCCAATGCCCCTTTGTGATGATCCAATTGAATGCCACCCAGCCAGAAGGGGATACCTTCTTCGAGGCGATGAAAATCGATTCCGTTTCCTATACGTAGTTGCATGGTAATAGCATTTAATAAATTGAATGGTATTCGGTAAAGCAAAAATAAAAAAGCCCCTTCTACCATACAAACGTAAAAGTGGCTTTTTTATTAAATTTCGCGATCTCGTTTGAAGAGCGGAGTTAGGTAAGGTGATAGGCTTATCCGGTACGAAAACAGCCAATTGAATTTTGCCCCAAGCCTATCACCTTAGTATCGTTATCTGATCTTTTGACGGTTTAGCCTTCTTTTTTCTGGAAAGCCAGTTTGTCAAAGTCAAACGTCAGGGAGAAACGTAAGGTGTTGGACAATGGATTGCGTGCTACACCTGAACCGGAAGGTACCAGGTAAGAAAAATTCAATCCGAATACGCTGTAGCGTACGCCCAGACCGCAGGTGAAGTACTGACGGTCGCCGTTGTTCTTGTTTTCATAGAAATAACCGGCACGTACGGCAAATTGATCCTGGTACCAGTATTCACCACCTACAGATATGGTAGTACCATAGCCGGGAGGCGCTTTGGAGAAGGAATTCAACATACCGGTCACTACACCGTCGTTAGGGATATAACCACCGGAATCCACGCCATTCATGTCTTTGTAGAAACGTGGAGCGGGTACCAATGCTTTGTTGAGGTCAAGCGCACCTGTAATTTTATTATAGGCATCTATTTTGTACGTGTAAGCTACACCTAAGCCCAGGTTGATGGGAATGAAATCCCTTTGGTTCTGGGAGTAGCTGATCTTAGAACCTACATTAGACAGCACAGCACCTGCACTGAAAGTGCCGCTCCTGTCTTCAGAGATATCTTTTGTTTTGGTATAGAATACGCCAAGGTCTGCTGCAAAAGCTTTGCCAGGGCTGTAAGCGCCGCTCTCGTTAGGTGCTCCGGCAGCAATGTTGGAGCTGATATAACGAAGGTTTACCCCAACAGAAAGATTGGCCGACAACCTGCGGGAGTATCCCAGGTCGAAAGCAAATTCTCTTGGCTTACCGCTACCGGCTGGGGTGGCGTCGATAGTAGTGTAATCGATATTACCCAGGTTGAAGTAACGCAGGGAGCCGCTGATGGCCTGATTGCTGTTTTCTCCGAACTTCTTATAGATAGAAAGGTAACCCAGGAAAACATCGGGAACGAGATCCTTTAGCCATGGCGTATAGGTAACGGAGATGCCCATATCCTTAGAACTGGTAGCCAGTTTGGCTACGTTCCAGTATTGTGAATTGGCATCCGGAGACAGTGCGATACCCACATCTCCCATAGCGCCGCTGCGGGCATCAGGGGAAATCCGTAAAAAGGGAACCGCTGTAGTGATAGCACCTGTTCTTCCGTCCAACGATGTTTGTGCAATAGTTTGGGAGCCTATGAAACCGGTCAACAGAGTTAACCCGGCAATTGCAAAGCGTTTAGCCATTCTTCTTCTTGTTAGTTAAAAAAAATATTAGTTAGGTGTAGAGGTTCTGCTACAATAGGCTTTTCGGAGTAGTTTTGAATTGAGTAATGTTAGCTTTTTTATTTTGATTGCCAACAGGTCGCAAAGATAAGGTAAAAATTACGATCTGAGATTAATTTAAAAATAATGACCGGGCAGTATTCCAGGCCCGGTCATTATTACGGACAATCTATTAACGCAGCAAAACTAGTTTTTGGTATGCCGTTGCTGTTGCTCCTTTGGAAGTTTTTGCATTGAGACGGTAAAAATATACTCCTTTGGACAGCGGAGCGCCACCTTCTCCCAAGCCATCCCAGGTAATTTCCGTCCTGTTTCCGGTAGTTTCCAGGCTTTGTTTTATCGTTTTTACTAGTCTTCCCGTAGAAGTATAGATCATGAGGGTTACATCCATTTTTTCGCCCTCCTGGTTGTGCTGGAACACAAAATGAGTGATCTCTTTCATCGGGTTAGGATAGTTGTACAGATCGCTGATAAAACCCTTGTCTTTATTCTTAACTTCAAACACCACCACGCCTTCGCCGGAGTTGTTATAAACATCCCAGGCTTTTACCTTTATCGTATGCAGGCCTTCGGGCAGGTTGTACAGGGGGAAATTGACATAGCCCTTCCTGTAATCGTCCTGTTCGGTTATATAGTAGTTGTTCATGATGTAAGGGTTTTGTACATCGTCGTCGAGGACAGCCACCAGGTCGTGCCCCACGGAGTTTCCCGAGATGTTGATCCCACTTTCATCGAATAATTTTACATACAGCAACGGATTGGGGCCGGTAACACCGCCGTTCCTGAACTTGTCGTTGTCGATATAAGGCTGTACGATAGGTGCATCGTTGTCCTGGCCAGCATTGTCGTTATAACCACCTACCGTATAAGATGTGTCGAAACCGGAGGCATCGGTCACGTCGCTGTTGGCATAATAGCTGATTTTCCCGTGGCCGAAGTCGTAGTTGATATCTTTAGGGGCAATAAAGGTTACGGAAAAAGCACCGTTCTTTACCGTTCCCCTCACTTTGGCCACTACATTGGTTTGCAGGGAGAAAAAAGGCGTTACCGTAGGGTCGGGATTTACATTCTGCACTTTCCTGATCTTATCGTACACCGTAACATAAACCGGCCCGTTGAAATTGGTCAGCACATTACCGCCGTTATCTTTGACCGATCCCGACAGCACATATCTTCCCAATGCCTTTATGGTATCAGTTTCATAGCTGCCGCCGTTGTTGTCCTGCATTTTCAGCTTTTCCGTGGTAATGGTATATACCGGCATGGCCATCTTGAGGGCAGGGTCGCCCAGGATCACATATTTATGATTGTTGTCGTTAATCGCTTTGTTTTTACTCTCTGCCAGCGCTTCGCCCAGCGTTCTCCAGTTGCCATCTGCTTTTTTGGTAAACTGCGCATTGGTATAAGATCTGTTCAATACCGTATTTTCTGTAGCATATACCACCTGGGTCGTTGTGATCATAGCGATAGAACCACCATCGGGATTGATACTCAATTTTGCGCCTGCCGACCTATGCTCGGGATCGTCAAACCTTCCGAAATCACAGGTAGCGGTGATCATTACCGGCAGCTTATTGATATTTCTCCAGGAGCCGTAATCGTCTGCCGTCAGGATCGCTTCATGTGCCCAACGGTCGGGACTGCCGTGGCCGCTGTAGCTGGTCAGGAAAGTCCCGTTATAGATCTGGTCATTGATCGCTTTGTTGACCATCGGATACCGGGCGCCGCTGGGTGTATTTACCTGGTTGTAGGCGTCGCAGTAAATCTTATACACATTGTAGAGCTGCGCCGAGTCATAAAAGTATTGATTGACCGCTTCGCAATCTTCCAGGTGGTTCATAGTGCCGCCTTCCGAGGCAGGCATATCCTTGTCGTCGGCTATATAAGTTACTATATTTTTCCAGGGTCCAAAAGATGCCGGACTTACATAGTTTTTAATCTTGTTCACGGCATTCTGTGCTTCTGTGGCATCCAGGGCGGGAATACGGCCTGTTCCCACATCTATCCTGCTGGTCGCATCGTTGATGTCTTCATTCTCGTCGAGCAGGGAAAAATAATCGTCGGACGCGTAAGCCGAGGTACTTACGGTGCTTACCGCTGTTTCAAAAGTCGGAACGAAATTGGTATTGAAGCTGAGCCTGTTCTTATAGTCGTAAGAAGCTGCGCCCATGAACAATACATTTTTGATCATTTGGGTTTCATTGCCGGCCCGGTCGTAGAACATCTTTATGAAATTCCTGATTCCGCCTATATCCTGGCCTCCGGAGGAAAATTCGTTGTAGATCTGGTCGGTCAGCGCTACGGTTACATTCATCCCATCTTTCTGGCGGTGAAATTGGGCCAGGTCTTCGGCGGCAGCTTTGAATATTGCCGGAGTAACGATAAGGAGGTCGGTCGGCCCCAGGCCGTGCAGGTCCTGGTTGGCTATAGGATTGCCGGCAAGCGCGATGGGCGTGCCCATTGGCGTAGTGGGGTCGAAAGCTACGAATTCCTTCAGGCTTTTCCCTTCACGGGTAAAAGTATAAGTGCTGCCCGATAAGCTGCCTTGCAGGTTTACCGGTTCCAGGGGATTGGTAATATCCCATACCCTCAGGTTGGCATTGGCATTCTGCAAGGCATAAGCCGCATTCTGCCCGGTGGTTAATGCCGTTGTTTCCCAATCACGGAAGGTGAACTGGCTTCCAGGGAATACCGGTTGCCTGCGGTAGTTTATGCGTGCAAAATCTACATAGGCCGCACCAGTACCGCTGCCGTTAGGGTAATACCTGAACTGCAAAGCAGAGGTGCCATTGCCCGACGGGGCAGGCGCGGTAAAAGTACCGCCGTCCGAGGCGATAAGCAGGTAATTAAGCGGGGCCTGGCCCAGGGAGAAGGAACGCACGGAAGTGCCATTGAACCTCATGTCTACGGTATTGCCGCCTACATTGCTGATATTGCCTACGCTTGTGGTGATCTGTACCGACGATCCGCTAACCGGACCCAGGTTCATATTCATGGTCTGGGTAAGGGAAGCTGTGTTGATCGAATTCATTTTAAAGCCCCACCAGGTTTTGCCGATCCCGCCCAGGTTCACGCTGTCGCCTTCTACCAGGTAATAGTCGTCCAGGGCTGTTACATTATAAGCCGCGGTGCCGTTTGCCGCTTCGCTGCCGACGCGTTTTCCCGTACCCTGGTCAAAATTGATAAAGTAATAGCTGTAATTCTCGTAGGAGTTGCTGACATGTTTAAATGTTTTGTTCAGGGAGTCTTTGCTCCAGAGCACGGGTCCGTTGGCATAGAACAAAACATAATCGCCCTGGTTGAAAGTAGTGCCGCTGTTGCTGACCATAACGGCATTTTCGATCAGGTCGTCGGGTTGCTTGTTGGACACTTTTTCGGGCAATACCGTGCCCCCATTGCCATATACTCTTATATTGGCCGGGTTCACGCCCGCCGGATTCACGCCCAGGCTTTGTAAAAAAGCATAGTCTATTTTGTAAATGCCTCTCGACGGTACCGCTATCTTGTACCAGGCGCCAGTGGCCAGTACGGAATGATCGGCGCCGGTTGGTCTTTGTGCTGTTGGCCCGCCCGAACCGTCGTCGTATTCCGTAAGCTCCAGGTCGTAAGCAACCAGTTTTTCTATTTTGCCGCCGGAAACCCGGTAAGGCGGTATTACTACAAATGCCACCGGCTGCTTACGCTCCATACCCCGTATGATATCGGGTTCGAAACTATTGCCTTTTTTGGCATTATCTGGCAGGCGGTCTACCTGTTCTGTCCTGATATTGACCAGCCTTACCTGTGGCGTTGCATCGTATTGCAGGTGGATTTTTTCGCTCAGCAAGCCATTGTCACCCATACTGTAGGCGTTTACGACATGGTGAGAAACAGTAACTTTTTGCTGCGCTGCCAGGTAAAAAGGTGCAGCGCCAATAAGCCAAGCACACAAGAAAAATTTCTTCATTCTGAAAATTTTAGAATACCGCCCTGATCCCGGGTTCTATATAACGTAAAACATTGCCTTTGTAGTATTTGATCTGGGGCTATCAAAATTACGCTAAAAAAGACAGACGAACACAGGATAAACGTTAGGCTAGGAGTCGTGTTTTACCAATAGCGTAACATCTACGGGTAGTTTTATTTTCCTGATTAAATATTGTGAAAAATAAAACTATCTAATTGGCTAGTTGCAACGTGCTTGTGCGGCTATATTTTTCGTAGAATATTGCTGGCCGAACGGCGCAGCAGCAGCAGCAGCAGCAGCAGCATGACCACGGTGAGCACGGCAATAATCCAGGCATCGCCCAGCTTCAATTGCAGTTCCATGGTACGGAGCCATTGTACCATGAAAAAATGGATGCCGAAAGCCAACAGGGAAGCGGCGATCACAGCTGAGCTGATCCAAGGCAAAAAGAAACGGTTAAGGATCTTACGCAAGGTCCTGGGCGCATAGCCCAGCTGTTTCATCAGGCTGATATGGCCTGCAGCGCGTTGTACGGTTATTTCGATAAACAGGATAAAAGACAATACAGCCATACCTACCACGATAAGGGCCAGGCCGCCTACGGATGTTACGATCGCCTGTACCACCGTCCGGATGCGGTTCCAGCGCAATTGCTCCTCGTTGGTCGTATAGCTTTTGGCTTTCAGGAAGTCTACAAAAGATGGATCGGAAGGGTCCTGTACCTTAACCACCAGCCTGGAAGGCTTTCCGGCGGTGCCTGCAGCGTATTTCCGGTTCATTTCATCCATGAAATTGCGGGGCACCAGTACCGAGCTTATCCTGTCGGTAAAGCCTACGATCTGGGCACGGTACTTCTCCTGTCCCCGGGCTATGCTGATCTCGAAGGGCAATGCTTTGATCGATGTTTGCGATAGCTGGGGCAGGCCCTGGCTTAGTGCAAACCCATAATTGTAGAGGTTGAGGAAATCGTTGGACATAATGATGGGCAGGGACTGCTGGCCTGGTTGCCAGGTCCAGTCTTCGGGCAGCACGTCGAGGTATTTGTCTTCTACTGCTCCCAGGAACATCTCGGTATAAAAATGCAGGTTGCCGCCCATGCTGGCCGATACGGGGTAGTTATTGGAGATCAGCGGCCCTACTTCGGTCACGCCTTTTACCTGTTGCAGACCGGCTATCTCCGGTGGGGAAAAAAGATTGTCTTCCGGGTTGCGGGCCATGCTTTCGTTGGTCACCTTTTTGCCGATAACCACATAAGCCGCCATGGTATCTTCCTTGCCTTTTCCCGAAAGGATCTCCCGGAAATCGAACCAGGCTAATGCTGCCGTGAACAACAGCAATAATCCGATGCAAAGGGCTATCCAGGAGCCGTACATGCGGCTTTTCTGGCGGCCCGGCCTTAAGAGTTTAAGAATGATTTTGTTTTGTTGCACAAACCTGATTTTGTCTTATATCCCCATTGATACGGGGCCTAGCGTGTAAAAGTAAAAGTATATTTCCGGGAATTGTTGTTTTCGTCAACGGCAGTAATCGCCAGTTGGTGTTTGCCTTTGGGGCAATGTGCGTCGAAAGTATAAGTATATACATTTCCGGCACGTACAAAACGAAGCCATTGACCGTCCAGCTCGGCCCTGAACTGCTGTACCGAAGTCAGGTTGTCGCTTACGCGAAAACTGATCTTTTTGGACTTGGCCAGGTTAGTCATCTTCTGCAGGGGTTTAACAACAGGTGCGGTAGTATCCAGGGCAACATAGTAATTGCCAAAAGTACGCACATCCGCTTTGGCCCAGCCATCGTCAAATACGGCCGCAGCCGCATCCTGCGGATTGTTGCCGGGCAAAGCGGCAGCCTTGATATGATGCACAAACACGAGCTTTTCCCTCAGTGCGAAAGGCAACAGCTTGTTGAGCTTGATGCGCAATGTGGTATAAGTGTGCAAAGGTATCTTTGTATCCTGGAGCTGGACGAAGGCAGAATAGTTTTTTGGAGAAAGCAAAGTATTGTAGCGGAAACAAATATCGTCGTAAAGGCTGCCCGCACCTGCGGTAAAGCTAAACAGGGCATTCTTTACCTCATAAGGCTTTCCTGCTTTCCAGGCATCGCAGGCGGGAGCAATAGCAGGGGCAGTACCAGCGGTAGCCGCAATGGAAGTTCTTATATGAGATACATTGCCTGCGGCATCGCTGAGCTCGATATGGATATTATGACTTTGTCCATCGCTGATATCGAAGGCACCGTTGTTTTTGTTCAGGAATGTATAGTTGGCAATATGATTGCCCGGTGTCCGGTACAAAGTTTGGTACCACTGGCTTTTCTCCTCTTTGATCCGGTAGTCGGCAAAGGCATTCACATACCTGTTTTCATCGAAATTAATATCATCCAATGCCCATGATGCCTGCAGCACATCGTCCAGGTACAGCTTCATGGCATATACCCCCAGGAGATTGGGGCTGCCGTTCATATAGTCGTCGGCCAGCACCGCTATACGTACTGTTTTCGATGTTGTAGTAATGGCTTGTGTTGTAGTATAGCTATCGTTGGTTTTCTTTAAAGGATAGAGGGCGGGTTGTTGTTCATACACACTGCCTTCTCCGTAGATGGCAATGCCTTTGGCTACGGGAGGCATATTGTCGATTATCGGCAGGCCGAACAAGGCGGCATTCAGTACATGTTCCGTTTTGGAGTCCCTGATCTCAAAATGCAGGTGCGGCCCGGTACTACCTCCGGTAGTGCCCGAAAAGGCAATGAACTGGCCCTTCTTTACCGGGAACTGTCCCGGTTTCAGGTCTATATCCAGGTTCCAGCTTTCTTTGGCATATTGTTGCTGTACGAGGTATTGTTGCAATTCAGGATAAAAATCGTTGAGATGGCCATATAAGGTAGTATAGCCATTGGGGTGGCTTACATAAAGCGCATTGCCATAGCCCGAATGGGAAATGGAAATACGGGAGATATAGCCTTCCGCAGCCGCATATACTTTCATATTTTCCTTTTCGTTCGTCTTCAGGTCAAGGCCGGTATGAAAATGATTGGGTCTGCATTCGCCAAAGTTGCCGGCCAGCAGGATGGGTATATCCAGCGGGTTGCGGAAATAGTCCTGCGGGTAATTGGCCTGGGCATTGGCCGTAAAAGAAAAGGTAATGCTTAACGCAAAAGAGACTATGAAAAGCTTCATTTATAAAAATCCCGATGACATTCCGGTACATAGGCCCGAAAAGCAACATAGGATATTTGGTGTTACCGCAAGATAGAGATTTTTGTGTTTATATAGATCAGATACGGATGGTATGATCAATAAAGCAATGGGGCCTCAAGGATACTTGATCATGTGAGACTTGCCGGATCGATACACTATTTCATGAAAAATATCGGGATCTGCGGGAAGGTAGATCACATCTATCGAATCGCCGGGTTTAAGCGTATAATGCGGACGGTATACGGAAAGTATATAGGTGCGATTACGTAAAGAACGCACTTCGAAGGAGTACCTATATGGATCTCTATGAGGTCTCTTACTCCCTCCTGTATATTCATATGCTGTGATGCGTTTTCTGGCGATCACACCCTGTTTGACCAACGCTTCCGTTTCCATGTTGTCGCTTTTGTCCGTGTATAATTTCAGTGTGATGATGAGGGGAATACAAAACAGCATAGCACCTATGCCAAACAGTATATTGCCGGACGACAGCTTACGGGAATAATCGTATTGCAGTTTGAAATAATGCAATGCCTTTTCAACTACCGGGACCCATAACAAAACGGCGGTTACTATCTGCATGAAAACAGTCAAGCCTGTAAGTATGATCCTCGGTACATGGGAACGCTCGGTAATAAGTTCCTGCTGCTTGAGGTAAAGACAAAAAAGCAGGAGCAGGGGTGAAGCCAGGAACAGCAACAGTAATATCCGGGTTGTCCTGCGTGGCCTTGCTTGAGCTGTCTTCTTTTCCATATTGCACTAAAACAACTCTTCCAAATGCTTTTCCAGCTCATACTCCGTAGTGATCAGCACATCCCTGGGTTTGCTTCCCGAAGCGCCGCCTACGATACCTGCTGCTTCCAATTGGTCCATAATACGACCGGCACGGTTATAGCCCAGGTTGAACTTACGTTGCAGCATCGAGGTAGAGCCGCTTTGAGAGTTGACTACCAAACGGGCGCATTCCTCGAACATCTTATCTCTCTTGGACAGATCGACGGATTCTTTTTCCAGGCGTTCATCTTCGGCGCCTTCATACTCGGGCAGTTCGAAGGCAGAGGGGTAACCCGCCTGGTTGCCGATGAACTCTACGATTCTTTCTACCTCGGGGGTATCCACGAAGGCGCATTGCAAACGCAGCAGTTCGCTGCCGTGCGATACCAGCATGTCTCCGCGCCCGATCAACTGTTCGGCGCCGCCGGCATCGAGGATGGTACGGCTATCCACCTTGGCCGATACTTTAAAGGCGATACGCGCCGGGAAGTTGGCTTTGATGATACCGGTAATTACATTCACCGAAGGTCGCTGCGTGGCAATGATGATATGGATACCTACGGCACGGGCCAATTGGGCCAGGCGGGCAATAGGCATTTCCACTTCCTTGCCTGCGGTCATAATCAAATCGGCAAATTCATCGATCACCAGTACGATAAAGGGCAGGTATTTATGACCGTTATTGGGATTCAGCCTGCGTTTGATAAACTTGTCGTTGTACTCTTTGATGTTACGGGCGCCTGCATCCTTCAGCAATTCATAACGGTTGTCCATCTCGATGCACAAGGCATTTACCGTATTGATCACCTTTTTGGTATCGGTAATAATAGGCTCTTCTTCGTTGGGAAGCATGGCCAGGTAATGCTTTTCGATAAGGCGGTAGATCGATAGCTCCACCTTTTTAGGGTCGACCATCACGAACTTCAACTGTGACGGGTGCTTCTTGTACAGCAGCGATACCAGGATGGCGTTGATCCCTACCGATTTACCCTGGCCGGTGGCCCCAGCCATCAGCAAGTGCGGCATGGTAGCCAGGTCCACGATATAGTTTTCGTTATCGATCTTTTTACCTAAAGCGATAGGCAGGCTCATTTTGTTGTTCACAAACTTTTCGCTCGACAGCAAAGTGCGCATCGATACGATCTGCTTGTTCGTATTGGGTACCTCTATACCTATGGTTCCTTTGCCCGGGATAGGCGCTATGATACGGATGCCCAGGGCTGCCAGGTTGAGGGCGATATCATCTTCCAGGTTCCTGATCTTGGAAATACGGACCCCTTCGGCCGGTACAATTTCGTAGAGGGTAACAGTTGGGCCTACCGTAGCGGTGATGCGTTGTATCTCTATACCGAAGCTGCGCAGGGTATTAATGATCTGGTTCTTGTTTTTTTCCAGCTCTTCGCGGTCGAGCGAAATGGCGCCCTGCTCAATGTCTTCGAGCAGATCGAGTGTGGGGAATTTGAAATGAGGCAGGTCGAGCGCAGGGTCATAAGGCTCGCCGCTTTGGACCGTGATATGAGCGCCGTTGGCGGGTATCGCAATCGCTTCCTCTACTGTCCTGATCTCAAAATCCATATCGCCGCCTTCCTCTTCTGTGCCCTCTTCTTCTGTTGCCTCTTCCTCTTCATATTCTTCCAGTGTTTCTTCTATGTCAGGTTCCTGGAGAAATAAAGCTTCCTGGGGCAGTTCGAGATGGATGCCGCCCTGGTTGCTGTCTGCCGGTTTTTGTTGGGCTTCCGGCTTTTCGATGATCGTCATTTCCAGCTCGGCATCCTCCAATTCTTCTTCCGGCTCTTCCACGCTGTGCCAATCTTCTTTCAACCGGTTGCTGCTGCCCGTCATCGTGGTGATCTCCTGCTCTTCCTCTTCTCTTTCCATAAAGTCGGGTTCAGGCTGAGGGTTACGGTATCCTTTGAAAGCATCGGCACCGTTTTGATTGGCTGCTTCCCCTAAAGGAACATCTTCCACATCTATCCTCCGGGCGGGGATCAGGCTTTTGGCACGACGCAGCAATGGTTTGATATCCCATTGGAAAACGATAAAGGCAAAGAAGCAGAAAACGGTGATAAGCATAAACAGGCTGCCGGCTTTGCCCAGGAAGCCATTGCTCCAATCCACCAGGCCATTGCCCAGAGCGCCGCCCAAAGGAAAGGTGCTGCCGGGGAAGGAGAAGGAGAGCAGGGGGCAAAGGAAAAGAAAGCCCAATGCCATCCAGCGCACCCACTTCATGGTATGGATCACTTTACGTCCATACACCAGGTTAATACCCCAGGCGCTTAGCCATATGGTAAACAACAAAGCCGCAATACCCACGCCCCGGTACACGAGCAGATGAGCGGCGGCAGCGCCAAGACGGCCGCACCAGTTCTCCACCGGTGATTTGTCGTGGAATAAAAAGTTGAAGATGCCCTGAGCCGATATCAGGTGGTTTTGGTCCTGTTGCCAGGTAAAGCAGTAGCTGATGATCGAAAGGGTGAAAAAACAACCGACGAGTAAAAAGGCAAAACCGGTCGCCAACCGCACGTTTCTCTTTTGTGCCGCCGTTGCCTGGGCACTCTTACCTGCTGCCGCCGTTTTTTTTGAAGTTGAAGTAGTAGATTTTTTTGTTTTTGTAACTGCCATTTTTTTATGATGATTCCCCGAAAAAATTGAATAAAGCCAGGGGAACAGGGGCAAAATTAACGCTAATTCCTTTGAATATAGATTGAATTAATCTGCCTATTGCAGGCCCCTTCCGTGCCGGAAATCCCCTTACCTTTGCCCGGTATTTTGCGAATATATTGAATGGGTATTTGATGTAAACATACTGATTTAATATTGGCAAACGTTTAGCGATTATCTACAGCAATTTAAAAAAATAATCTTGGATTCTAAGAAGAGCGGCGGCTTAAATACTTTAAAGCGGATTTTCTCCTTCACCAGGCCCTACAAAAGCCGGCTGGTCACCAGTATTACCCTAGCTATTATCCTGGCCGTACTGGCGCCCGTACGGCCCTGGCTCATCCAATACTCTGTCGATAATTACATCATGAAGCATCTGCTGAAAGGGCTTGTTTTTATCACAACAGTCCAGATAGGCATTTTGCTGGCTGAAACTCTGCTGCGCTTCGTCTTTATGTATGTCACCAACTGGCTGGGGCAGACTGTGGTGAACGACATGCGCCAGCATGTTTTCAAAAAGATCATCCGCCAGAACCTCTCCTATTTCGACAATACGCCTATCGGTACTTTGACCACACGTACAGTAAACGATATCGAGGCCATCAACGATATCTTCTCCGAAGGTCTCATTTCGATCATTGCCGATGTGCTCACGATCATAGCCATTATTACGGTTATGTTCTATACTGACTGGAAGCTGACCCTGGTGAGCCTGGCCGTGTTCCCGCTGCTTATAGTAGCTACCTACTTTTTTAAGGAAAGCGTCAACAAATCTTTTCATCAGGTAAGAAACGCCGTGGCCCGGTTGAATGCTTTTGTACAGGAGCATATTACCGGTATGTACGTGGTGCAGGTATTTGCAGCGGAAGAGCGTGAGGAGCGCAAGTTCCGGGAGATCAACAAAGACCACCGCGACGCCAATATCAAGGCTATCTTTTCCTATTCCGTTTTTTTTCCAGTAGTAGAGATCATCCTCGCTATTTCGATGGGGATGCTGGTATGGTCGGGCGCTTCCCGTATGCTGGATTACCATGTAACCCAGGGCGTGATCATCGCTTTTATCATGTACCTCAACCTGCTGTTCCGTCCCCTGCGGATGCTGGCCGACAAATTCAATACACTGCAAATGGGCATGGTTGCAGGCGAACGCGTATTGGCAGTGCTGGACAGCGAAGAATACTTGCAGGATAACGGGACCTATGTTCCTGAAGCTATAGCGGGCAAAGTGACCTTCGAAAACGTGCATTTCGAATACAAAAAAGAGGTACCGGTACTCCGGGGTATCTCTTTCGAAACCATACCAGGCGAAACCATTGCCCTTGTAGGTCATACCGGCGCGGGTAAAACATCGATCATCAGTATCCTTAACCGCTTGTACGAAATCAAATCGGGCAGGATATTGATCGACGACCGGGATCTCAAGGGTTACGAGATCGAGGCTTTGCGCAGCCATATCGGGATCGTGCTGCAGGATGTCTTCCTGTTCTCGGGCACCATTTACGAAAACATAACCATGCGCAACGAGGCTATATCCCTGGAAAGGGTAAAAGAAACCTGTATGTTGCTCGGGATCCACGACTTTATCATGCGCCTGCCGGATAATTATCATTTCAATGTACGGGAAAGAGGTAATATGCTGTCGCAGGGACAACGGCAGTTGCTGTCTTTTGCCAGGGCGCTGTTGTACAATCCTTCCATCCTGATCCTGGACGAGGCCACCGCTTCCGTGGATACCGAATCGGAGATCCTGATCCAGCGGGCCATTGAGAAGCTGATCTCGGGCCGCACAGCCATTGTGATCGCGCACCGTTTGTCCACGATACGTAAAGCCGACCAGATCATTGTCCTGGACAAAGGACAGATCATTGAAAAAGGCGACCACGAAGCCTTGCTGGAAGAGAAAGGCGTGTACTACAAAATGTATACAACGGCTATAGCAGCAGAACAGCAAATAGCCTAAGTTGGGTGGAGTATTTGTATGATTTATTTAAATATGCGATTCAGGTAGGTACTTTTTATATCTTCACTGGTCTTATAGTGGAAATCATATAATTGAAATCATGCAAATGAACTTGATGAAAAAAACTGTTCTGTTTTTTTTAGTATGTATTACAGCGATATCGCCTGCTGTGGCACAAAACATCTTCGGCTATGATGCCCGGGCCGTAAACGGGCTTTCGGCCGGTGTTTTTGCCTCCCTTTCCGTAAATACCTCGGCACCATTTATCGAGCGGGGAGAGGGATACTCGCATACGGCCAAAGGCGCCCTGAGCACGGTGCCGGCTTTTGGGGCTTATATCCAGACCGGTATGGGGGAAAGGTTTTCCATTCGCGGGTCAATTACACTGGGCTATGCTTCCTATGCTTATAAATATGCCAAAACATTCGATAGCCTTACAGATAACTTCACGCCGGTACTCTCCAGCAAGTTTGACAAATACACCAAAGTAAAGCATGGCTCGGGTTTTGTAATGCCCCAGATCGATTTTGGCTATCTGTTTGGCCCATTCAAAAAAATATACCTTATCGAATTGCGTGCAGGAATTGGTTTTCATGCCTACCTGGCACAGTCCAACGATTCCATATCGCTGGGCTCGGGCAATGTTAGCGACCCTAAAAACCGCTACACCTACAATTACCATAACTCGGAAAGCGCGACGTATGGCGGTCCCAACGTATGGGGCACGGTTACCGGCAACGTATATGTGGGTTTGCGCTGGCAAAAAACCTATAATGAATTCCTTAACCATTTTTCCCTGGGCATCCAGGCTACGTTCCCCGTTTCTACCACTACGGCGGGCTATTCGTCGCTGGAGTATAAGAATTATGCTTACGAGGTCATTACCCGGGAGCGTGTGCGTCTGGCCCTTTGCACTTTTGGCATCAGGGCGGCCTATAGTTTCCTATAAGGTTTATGTTAAAACCCTTCTTTTTTTCGGGTTTGCCTTGCCTATTGCCTTATCTTTGGGTTATGATTTTCAGATTCGTTCTTTTCCTGGTACTTTTATTCCTGGCTATCCGTTTCGTCATGCGTTTCCTGATGCCCATCATGAAAATGACCCGTATGACGCATCATCACATGAATGATATGCGTAAGAAAATGGAGGAAATGCAAGGTAAGCAGCCTAATGACCACCAGCCCAAGCGTGTAGAAGGCGATTATATCGATTACGAAGAAGTAAAATAAATATTATTACCATTCTGCCTTGTTCAGAAGATATTTTTGTTTAGCCCGAGCGGCCGCAGGAACTATCCTGCGGCCGCTCGGGCTATTGGGCACTTATTGTTGCCAAAAGCGATTGCCCTGCGCTGATGCAGGGCAATCGCTTTAAGTCCTTCCTGTTGTTAACGAAGCACCATTTTATAGTCGTTGATCATCTTACGCAGATTGATCAGGGCATAGCGCATGCGGCCCAATGCCGTATTGATGCTTACGCCTGTTATATCGGATATTTCTTTAAAGCTCATTTCTCCGTACACCCGCATCACCACTACTTCCCTTTGTTCTTCGGGCAGGCGGTCGATGATCTGCTGTACGCTGCATTCCGACTGGCGTCGTATGATCCGTTCTTCCACATGCTCCTCTTTCAGGGGCAGCAGGGCGAAGAAATCGGAACCGTCGGATAAAGTGATCTTTACCTGCTGCTTCACCCTTCTGAAATGATCGATGCAAAGGTTGTGGGCTATGCGCAAAGCCCAGGGCAGGAACTTTCCTTGCTCCGAATACTTATTGTTGCGGATGTTGTTCACGATCTTCAGGAAGGTATCCTGAAAAAGGTCTTCTGCAATATATTTATCTTTTACCATGAGGTAAATAGAGGTATATACATTGCTTTGATACCTGTAAACCAACTCTGTTATTGCTGTTTCGCTTCCGCTACGGAATAAATGTACCAGGTCCTGGTCTGAATGCTGCTTCAGGCTGTTTGTCATATAATGAGTTCTACAAAGATTTAAACAATAACTGCGTGTGTGACGCTTGCGAATTGATTAAAATTAAAAGTGTAGAGTATGAGCCTATAAGCGATAATTAAGGGGTGGCAAATATAATAATTTCCACAAAAGAAAGGCCAGGGGCCCTGTTTTAAATTTTAGTTTTTCCTTTTGTTAATAATATAGACGAAGAGTTATATGGTGCCGTTGGGTGCGCTATAAATATATATTTCCCTAAATCGAAATGGTATTGGCAGCTAGTAGCTTAGCATTCTATTTTATTTCCTTTTCTTTCAGGGAAAAATTAGCAATGACCGGGTAATGGTCCGAAAGGTCCACGTCGGGCCTCTTGTAGCCCCTTATAGTAAGAGCGTCGGCATCGTACAGGATATAGTCGATCCGCAGGGTAGGGAAGATATGGCGGTAAGTGCGGCCCAGGCCGGCGCCCTTACCGGTAAAGGCATCGGAAAGCTTACCCTTTACTTTATTGTAAACATAGGAGCCGGGTACATCATTAAAATCACCGCAGATGATCTGGGGGTAATCCATTTCGCGTTTCAGGGAATCGATCTTATTGGCCAGGCCGGCGCGGTTCGACGATGCATTGCGCAGCTTCTTTAACAAAGACTTCGAGCGGTCTTCATCCTGGGCATCTACTCCTTTCGATTTTACTTCTGAAATGTACTTCATTTCCTGCCGGCCAAAACCCACAGAGGTGAGGTGGACCACGTTCAGGCTGAAAATATGACTGCTGTCGATCACTACTTCCACGCTCAGCATATTGTATGTCCTAGGGAACAAAGGATACCGTTTTTCATTACGGATCGGGTACTTGGAAAAAATAGCATGGCCCGTGTAGATCAGGTCATCTTTGGAGGCATCGCTGGTAATGTAGTTTTTTTTCAGGTCGTTCTCTACCGAAAAAGCGACAAAGGGGTATCCCGACTGCTGCAAGATAGCGGTATAAGGCTCCGAATCTTCTTTCGCATCCCAATAGAATTCCTGTAGGCATAGTATGTCGGGGTTTTCCTCCTTGATCAGCTTCAGGATCTTGGCCTTTGAGGTTTTGTCCTTGGTCCATTCGCCCAGGTCAAACAGGTGCACATTCCAGGTCATGATCTTCAGGCTGCTTTCGTCGTTGGAAGCAATCGTATTGTTGCCGACATAATTAAAGCCGAACAAGGGCCGGGTAATATTCCAGCAAAGGACTAGGACGATGAGGGAAGCCAGGCTCCTGAGCTTCTTTTTGGAAAACAGCCAGAAGAGTACAAAAAAAACATTGCTGAGCGCGGCAAAGAAACAGGTAAAGCTGATAAGGCTTAAGAGGGTGGGCTTGTCGGACGGATCGTAATAAGCGGCCCACTTACACAGCAGCAGCCATAAAACAGCTCCGATATTAAGCAAAAGAAAAATGCTCCGGAATATCCTGGACAGAACGGAAGTTTTTTTCAAAACAGTCGTGCGGTGAATCGTTAGGAATAGGTAATGGAATATACCATGTTGCGGCCAGGGTTAACTCTCTTTGCTGGCTTTCATCAGTAATTCTTTTTCTTCGGCAGTAAGCGAGTCATATCCTTTCTGGTTAATCTTATCGAGCAGCATATCTATAGATTCTTCTGTAGTCCTGGATTTGGGTTGTGCCTGTTTAAATGCTTCGGCCCTTTTTTTCTGTTGGCGCTCTGCTTCAAGATCGTCGGGACCGAACCAGTTCTGCATCTTATTGCCTGATTGGTATAGCCAGGCGCCGGGTTTGCTTCCCGAACGCAGCAGGCGAATATAGCTGAAACCTACCAGGCCGCTGGCGAGGCATAGGATCATCATGGCATAATTGCCCGAAACGTAACTGAGCACGTTCAGGATGAGAAAGAGGCAAAGTACGGCCCAGAGCGGAATAGAGAAACGGTCGCCCAGGTAAAACTTGAACCGGGGCGCCAGTGTGATCGAGGCGATCGCAAAACCCATAATGCCCGGAGTGGCGCCCAGCATAGGCGCTGTAGTGCCCAGTTCCGGCCATATGGCCGAAGCGCCGAGATACACGCAGCCACCCAGGATATAGGAAAAAAAGAACAATGGGATAATTTCTTTATAGCCTACCAACGATTGAATTACCGAACCAAAGCAATACAGCCACAGCATATTGCTCAACAGGTTGAAAAAGCCGCTATGGGCCCAGGCATAAGTAAGCAGTATCCAGGGGCGGTGCAGAAAATCGCGGAACGATTGTAATCCTATATAAGGGCTGATCACATTATGGAAAGTGACCTTTTGCTTTATCTGGTTGATCACTATTTCCTGGTTGGGACTTATAACCAGGATAATCACATACATAGCATAAGCCAGTATAAAGCCAACTGCACTCGCCGCAATAAGCTGTATGAGTGCGTTATGCCCGTAATTGGCGATCAGATTTCTCCGCTGCCTTGTAAACTCTGTTTTCATATCCACCTGAACAATTCTACAGCAAATTAACAATAATTCGGCTAAAACAGTTGTGTCTTATCCCTATTTAACGATCGGTTTTTATAATATCAGTAATAAGTATTCCTGCCCGATTTTTTCCAGGCTTTCAACAGGAAAAAGGCAAAAAGCATACCGCCAAGGTGGGCAAAGTGGGCTACGTTATCTGCCGGGCTGTTCTGGAATCCGGAAAATAACTCTATAACGGCATAAATGGCTACAACGTATTTTGCTTTTATCGGGAATAAGAAATAGATATAGACCATGAGATTCGGAAACAAATAACCGAAAGCAAAGAGTACGCCATATATAGCTCCCGATGCTCCCAGCATAGGGCTAATCATCGGGGTGATCCTCCTGTCTCCATAGTTGAAGCCGGTACTGGCAGCTTGGTTAAATACAGTTTGCTGGTCTATTGCGCTTAAGTGGGAGTACCAGCTTATATCGGCTGCATTTTCCCAGCTAAAAACCAGCATGTGGCACAAGGCTGCGCCCAGGCCACACACAAAATAGAATATGAGGAAACGTTTAGGCCCTAAAGTATTCTCGATTATATTTCCAAACATCCACAGGGCAAACATATTAAAGAAGAGATGCGTAAGGTTGCCATGCATAAACAGATGGGTAATTACCTGCCAGGGTTTGAACAAGGGCGACTGCCAATGAAATAAAGCCAGGTAATAGTCTAAGTCAATTATGCCCGCCTTTTGCAGCACATAGGTAGTGGCAAACATAAGCACATTAATAATGATCAGGTTTTTGATCACAGGAGGTAGGATCTGGAACCCGCCAGGACGATATTCACTCATAGAAAGTATAGATTTTTTAAACAGCAAGGTAATAGCGCTGTAAGGAATCAAAATTAAGGAAATCAGCGTAACAACAGGGGAAGAGAAAAAATGTTGTTGCCCATAACATAATTGCCTGTAGGGGAATCATTGCTTAATTTGCAGCTTTTTGTAACAGCATTTATGAAAGCTTTACTCCTGTCGGCCGGCCTGGGCACAAGGCTGAAACCTTTTACCGACCATCATCCCAAAGCCCTGGCGCCGGTAAACGGGCGCAGCCTGCTGGAATGGAATATACGCAACCTGCAGCGCTTTGGCATTTGGGAGATCGTTGTTAATGTCCATCATTTTGCCGGCCAGATCATCGACCTGCTGGAGCGGGAAAAGGGATTCGGCAGCAGCATAGAGATATCCGATGAAAGCGATAAGGTGCTGGAAACCGGTGGCGGCCTTAAGAAAGCAGCTCCGTTCCTGCAGGACGAGCCCGATTTCCTGGTAATGAATGTAGATATACTGACGGATGCGGATATCGGGAAAATGGTGGCCTGTCATCGTTCGGGCAATGCCTTGGCTACGCTTGCCCTGCAGAAGCGCTCTTCTTCGCGTTACTTCCTTTTTGACGATAACCTGGTGTTGAAAGGCTGGGAAAATGTACAGACCGGCGAGGCAAAAATACCCGGGGACAACAGGGATATGGCCTGGGAACCTTATGCTTTTAGCGGCATTCACATGATGAGCAGCGCCATTTTTGATCAGATCGGGCAAGAAGGTAAGTTCTCTTTGGTAGATGTGTATCTTGACCTGTGCACCGGTAACCGTATCCGGGGCTGGGATCATACCGGCGACCTCCTTCTGGACGTAGGCAAGGCCGATAGTATCAGTAAAGCAGAAGCCTTATTTGCCCATATCCTTTTTTAACGTAGCACCGTTTATTTTATGACCGAAAGACAATTGTTTCAACAGCACCTGGCACCCACTTCAACGGAGCCTATGGCTTTTCCTATAAGCAGGGCCGAGGGGGCCATGTTGTTCGATGATACCGGTAAAGCTTTTATCGACCTTATCGGAGGCATTAGCGTATGTAACGTAGGCCATTGCCATCCTAAAGTAGTGGCCGCTGTTCAAAAACAGGCTGCACAATACCTGCACGTGATGGTTTACGGGGAAGCATTGCAAAGCCCCCAGGTGCAATATGCTACCTTGCTGGCCACCCATTTGCCGGCCAGCCTGGATTGCGTATATTTCACCAACTCGGGGGCCGAAGCCGTTGAAGGCGCGATGAAGCTGGCCAAGCGCCTTACCGGAAGGGGAGAGATCATTGCTTGTATACATAGTTACCATGGTTCGACCCAGGGCGCCTTGAGCATTTTGGGCGATGAATACTGGCGAAGCGCCTACCGGCCTTTATTGCCCGGCATCCGGCATATCCGGCACAACGATTTTGACTCCCTGGTCCACATTACAGCGGATACTGCCTGCATTATCCTGGAAACGGTGCAGGCCGAAGCGGGCGTACTGGCCCCTTCGGAAGCCTGGATGCAGGCCCTGCGGCAAAAATGCGACCAGACCGGCACTTTACTGGTGCTGGATGAGATCCAGGTAGGTTTTGGCCGCACCGGTACTCTTTGGGCTTTTGAAGCATACAATATTATACCCGATATATTGTTATTAGGTAAGGCATTGGGTGGCGGTATGCCGTTGGGAGCCTTTATTGCCTCGCGGGAAAAGATGCAGGCTCTGGCCGATAAGCCCATATTGGGACATATTACCACCTTCGGGGGGCATCCAGTAAGTTGTGCAGCCGGTAAAGCGGCAATGGAGGCCTTGCTGGAAGAAGGGATGATGGAGACCGTTGTAGCCAAAGAACAGCTATTTCGGGAGCTTTTGCAGCATCGCCTCATCAAAACAGTGCGCAGTAAGGGCCTGATATTGGCCATAGAACTGGAAGATTTTGACCTGGTGAAAAAGGTGATTGCCTTTTGTACGGCCGGAAGCAAAACCTGGGAGCATGATGACAAAACGGTTGCAGGCGTATTTACCGACTGGTTCCTGTTTGCACCGCAATGCATCCGCCTGGTTCCGCCCCTGGTTATTTCCGGTTCCGAAATAAAACAAGCCTGTGCTATTTTATTACAGGCATTGGATCAATGCCTTATTTAAAGCGATCCGGCAACAATAACAAATTTTTGAGTAAATTTTACCGTCCTTTACTAAACGATTGGTAGTAGATAAGGTCTATAAACTGGAACAACAATTTGTTCTTATCTTAAAAATATATAATTATGAAAATGCTCAGCAACCGGACAGGCGGAATACCTGCTTTTATCTTTGCTGTTCTGCTGGTGATGATTGGTTTTTCTGTCGGAAATGTTAACGCCCAGGACTACAACAATTATAATAATGGCTATAATAACTACGATGATGGTTATTCCAACAATAATTATGGGGATTACCAGGAGTTCTACGACGACCTGTCGCCCTACGGTCAATGGTTTAATGATCCACAATATGGCTACGTATGGACCCCTAACGCGGGACGCGATTTCCGCCCTTACTATACCAACGGACGTTGGGTGATGACCGACTATGGTAATATGTGGGTGTCCGATTACTCCTGGGGATGGGCGCCTTTCCACTACGGTCGTTGGGCGCAAAGTGCCTACTATGGCTGGATATGGATTCCCGGACGCACCTGGGGTCCGGCCTGGGTAAACTGGCGCCAGGGTGGCGGTTACTATGGCTGGTCGCCTATGGGTCCCGGCATCAGCATCAATTTCTCCTTTGGCTCGGGCTATAACGTGCCTACCGCCTGGTGGACATTTATCCCCTGCGGTAATATCTACTCCCGTTCTTATGCCCGCTATTATTCTCCCCGTCAGACTGTGAATATTATCAACAATACCACGATCATTAACAACACTTATGTGGATCATGGCACCAGAAACACTTATATAACCGGCCCCCGTCGCAGCGATGTGGAAACAGCTACCCGTCAGCGGGTAACAGTGTATAATGTAAGCAACAGAAGCCGTGCCGGGGCAGTGGATGTAAGCGGCCGCAGCGTAAATGTGTACAGACCCAGCATCCGCGAGATAAATACCCGGAACCAGTCTGTTCCTGCGCCAAGACAGGTGAAAACAATGGAACGTTCGGTGGTAACTAATACCGGCGGTGGCAGGGCTCCTTCCCGCTCCCCCCTGGAAAGGGTAAGCAACAATGATCGCCAGGTGCAGCCGGATAACAATTCCAGGAGCAACCAACTGCTGCAACAGCGCGGACAAAGGGATCAGCAGCAAAGGGCTGTGCAGCAGCAGAATGCCGTACGGGAAGCACAAGGCCAGCAGCAACGCAGCGTGCAGCAACAGCAGGAAAGGGTGCAGCGGGAATCTTCTGATCAGCAGCGGATGCTGCGCGAGCAACAGGCACAACAAGTGCAACAGCAGCAACGCCTGCAGCGGGACCAGCAAATGCAGCAACAGCAACGGGTACAACAACAACAGCAACAAGCTATACAGCAACAACAGCGCCTGCAGCGGGACCAGCAAATGCAGCAACAGCGGGTACAACAACAACAGCAGCAAGCTATACAGCAACAACAGCGCCAGCAGCGGGACCAGCAAATGCAGCAACAGCGGGTACAACAGCAGCAACAGCAGGCTATACAGCAACAGCAACGGATGCAGCAACAGCAGCAACGGGATCAGCAAATGCAGCAACAGCGCATGCAACAACAACAGATGCAGCAGCAGCGGAACGTGGAAAGGGCGCAGCCCCAGAGGGTAGAACGCAGCAATAGTGCGCCTCAGCAAAGAGCTGCAGAACCTTCACCAAGAGGAAGATAACGCTTTTGAGTTCTTGATTGTATAACGGAAAGCGCCTGTCGGGGCGCTTTCCTTATTTGTTAAAAAAAAAAAGAAAGAAATTTTTGAAATGGCTTTGCTTTTCAAAAAGAATATTCTATCATTGTAACTCATTTTAGGATCAAATAATATTATCATTGCAGGAAATTTCTACATTGCAATTGTTTTTTACAGCAAAACACACTGTTTTTTTATTATGAAAAGAACACTATTAGGCTTGAGTTTGTTATGCGTCGGAACAGCGACCATCTTTTCGGCCTGTTCATCTAAAACCAAGGGTGTTTCGGACAAGACCGGATGGAACTACAACGACTCCCGCCTGGGTGGGTTCGATGTAGCCAACTATCCTGGCCAACAGACGGGACCTGGTTTGAAACCTGTTGAAGGTGGACGTTTTACAATGGGCCAGACCGAAGAGGACATTACTTATGAGCGTAATAATATTCCTCGTAATGTTACCGTTTCTTCTTTCTATATGGATGAGACTGAGGTGGCTAATGTGCATTATCGTGAGTATGTTTATTGGTTAGGACGTTCTTACGGCGCGGATTATCCTGAAGAAGTGAGTAAAGCCTTGCCGGATTCTACCGCCTGGCGCGATGCCCTTTCTTACAACGAGCCTATGGTGACCAATTATTTCCGCCATGCCGCCTATAACTTCTATCCTGTGGTCGGTGTTAACTGGTACCAGGCCAATGCTTATTGCAAATGGCGTACGGATAGGGTAAACGAAATGATCCTGATCAAGAACGGTATGCTGAAAAAGAACCAGAATCAGGTGAACGAAGATGTGTTCAACTCTGAAACTTATACCAACGGTCAATACCTGGGTACTCCCGGTAAAAACCAACGTCGCGATTTAGATCCTAATGGCGCCGGAAGAAGGAATACTAGTTACTCCGATGGTTACCTGCTGCCTAACTACCGCCTGCCTACTGAAGCTGAGTGGGAATATGCTGCACTGGGTCTTGTTGAAAATAACCCTGCTCCACGTACTAAACGTCGTCGCGGTGAGGAAGCTGTAACCGACCGCAAGATTTATCCATGGGGCGATGTGCGCAGCACACGTTATCAGAGCCGTGGCAGCTATCGCGGTGAATACCTGGCCAACTACAAACGTTCCGGTGGTGATGCGATGGGTGTAGCCGGTGGTTTGAACGATGATGCCGACAGACCTGCACCTGTATATTCTTATGTAGCCAATGCTTACGGTCTGTACAATATGGCCGGTAATGTGAGCGAATGGGTTATGGACGTTTATCGCGCTACCTCCCACCAGGATGTTGCCGATATGAATCCTTTCCGTGGTAACGAATTCTACAAAAGTGTTTATGAAACCGATGGTACGCTTGCTGAAAAAGACAGCCTCGGTGGTATGACGAAAATAGCCATTGATTCCAATGATCTTGCCGGTCGCTACGATCGCAACTATACCGGGTATGATGCCCGAGCCATCGGCGATGGAGATTCTCTTTCCGGCTTCACTTACGACTATGGTAAAACATCATTGGTGAATAACGATAGCCGTGTGATTAAAGGTGCTTCCTGGAATGACCGTGCTTACTGGCTGTCGCCTGGTACCCGCCGCTTCATGCAGGCCAACCACAGCAGCGCCAAAGTTGGTTTCCGTTGTGTAATGGATCGCCTGGGCAGCCCTGGCTTCAACAACGATCCTGGTGGAAACCACTTCGGTAAACGCAAACGCAAAAAATAAATAACTGGATAGTAAAAAAGCCCCTCCTGCAAGAGGGGCTTTTTTATACCAATAGCTATATTAGATCAAAAAAAGGGTTATGAAACGTTTTAACGTACGCATATACGGATTATGGCTGGATAATGATCATGTACTGGTAAGTGAAGAACAGATCAAAGGACAATCAGTGGTTAAGTTTCCCGGCGGCGGCCTGGAATGGGGCGAAGGCACTATAGACGGTTTGAAAAGGGAATGGCAGGAAGAAATGGGCCTGGATATAGAGGTAGGGCCTCATTTTTATACCACCGATTTTTTTCAACCCTCTGCATGGGACGATTCGCAGGTCATTAGTGTCTATTATAGGGTACAACCGCTGAAACCCTTAATTTTGCCTTTTAACAACGGGCAGGAACATTTTTATTTTGTTCGGGTTACGGATGCGTTGCCGGCATTGATCAGCCTGCCTATTGACAAAGTGGTTGCCCGGCATTTGCTTGCACTTGTGTAGCCGTACATATCTTATTTTATTGTGTGTTGCATACTATGGCCGGAGCTTTGCCCGTTACAAAAGACTGTGTATTGCTATGAGAAAACTATACCCCCTCTTTATCCTGACCTTGCTATTGTCCTGGGCTGCTATCCCTGCACAAGCGCAACTGCTGCCCCCGTACCGGCCGGAACAGGATGCCTGTGGCGCCCTGACGATTTGTGGTAATGGATTTTTCTCCCCATACAGTTACCAAGGTATCGGTATGGTGCCGGATATGCCTACTACGCCCTGCAACGGAGGCGAAGGCAATGTAATGTGGCTCAGGCTGACCATCACCAGCCCGGGTATCCTTGTATTTACCATTACCCCGCAACTGGTTACCGACGATTACGATTTTGCAGTGATTAACGGTACCGGTAAAAGCTGCTCCAACTTGTCATATAGCGATGTGGTACGATGCAATTTTAATACGAATAACCCTGTTACCAATAACGGTATCGTTGGCTTAAGCACAGCCCCGGGGCTGCCTACGTCGGTTGCCGCCAATACAATAGGGCAGGAATTTGTTTCCAAGATCGATGCACTGGCGGGGGAAACCTACTTTATCATGATCAATAACTTCGGGGTGGGCGGGGTGCCTACCTCGGGCTTTACCATCAGCTTTGCAGGCTCTACGGCAGTATTTGCTGACCAAGTACCTCCCAAGTTGGTGCATACACCTCAAAAGGCCTGTTTTGGCGCTAGTGAAACAACCATACAAATATCCGAACAAATAAAATGCAGCTCGATTGCGGCTAATGGAAGCGACTTTATGGTCTCGCCTTCAGGTACGATCGTTGCCGCCGCCGGTATCAATTGTAATGCCAGCGGTCAGGGCTATACCGATAAGATCAACCTTAGCTTCAGTCCTGCGCTGCCTCCCGGTACTTATGTCATTAAAGCAAAGACGGGTACAGACGGAAACACCCTGCTCGACCTCTGTGACAATGCCTTACAGCTCCCCGATTCCGTGATCTTTAACGTGTATCCCAATGTCACGGTTACCCATACCATAGATACCAGCGGCTGCAGTTCCGTATCCTACAAGGGTACCGTTTACAACGAGAGTACTGTATTACGGGATACGGTCCGTAACCAGAATGGCTGCGACAGTATTTATAATGTTACCAATATCCGTGTATACCGGGAGCCTGAGCGCTTTACCGAGCAGGTAGGCAATTGCGATACCGTAGTATTCCGGGGCATCACCTATTTGCAGAATGCAACGGTTATCGATACCTTTCGTTCGGTACAGGGCTGCGACAGCTTTCTGCACATCTACGATATCTATGTGGAGCATTTTAAAATAACAGTTACTGCAGACCCTCCCGAACCCGTTATCGGAGATTATGTAACATTTACGACTACAGCCAATGTACCCGAGTATAACATCAATACCTGGTTGCCCCGCTCTGTCTTTGCCCGCCAGTTTGATAAAGAAAACAGTATCATCATCCGCAATTCGGATACAGTAAAGGTGGTGGGCACCAGCGCGCTCGGCTGTGTGGATACGGCCATGCTCTATATCAAGGCCGATACTTTAGTTCCTGTATTCGTTATGCCCAATGCCTTCTCGCCCAATGGAGATGGTCTGAACGATGTATTCGAACCTAAATTTGTAAATAAAAGCGGCTATATCGTGAAGTCGTTCAAGATATATAACCGATGGGGACAACTGGTGTACACGGCCGAAGGTACCCGCAAGGCCAGTTGGAACGGCTACTATTACAACAAAGATAAACGGGCCGAGCCCGGGACCTATTTCTACTATATCCGCGTGGAATTTGTAGACGGTACCAAAGAGATGGTCAAAGGCGATGTCACGATAGTGCCCTAAAAGAAAGAGCTGGAAGAGGCATTGTGTCGTAGACTTTAGGTAGCCGGTGTTGAGACCCCTTGCTGTTGCTTGTAGCAGTATCAGTTAAAAATCTTTTATGAAAAAAACGGAGCTTGCCCTGGTTGTATTAACTATTGCCGGTTTGGTGTTGCGTGTCTCTTCGGTGCCTGGTGGCGTTATGCTGTCGGCGCTGGCATTTCTATTGCTGGCCTTGTTCTATCTGCTGCTGTCCGTGCCTTATTTCAATCGGGTGCCCTTCTCCGGGGCTTTCCGCAAAGCTACCTACGAGGCAGCCGGTATCGGTGGCTTTCAACGTTTTTGGGCTGGGGCTTCGGGGCTTGTCTTTTGCCTTGCCTTGTTGGGGATCCTGTATGTGCTCAACTATTGGGAGGGTGCTTTCTTTTTCTGGTGCCTGGGTATGTTTTTCCTGGTGCCTGTAGGTGCTTTAAGCCTGGGCAAACATTTACTGCAACCTCATCCTACTTACAAGACAATAGCGATACGTGCTGGTATCTTGCTATTGGTCGGCATTGCACTGGTCGCTGCGCAAATGTAAGCGCGGTTGATTATTGAGTTTTAAAGTCAAGTATTCTTTCTTTTGCTCCTGTTCACAGTGCTGCGGGCTTTCCCGGATCTTCAGCTTATACATAAAAATACAAAGGGTAATGGTTCCAAACCATTGCCCTTTGTGTATGAAATCGTACCCGGTTATTTCGTTACTTTCAGCTTCATGCCGGGTTGTATCGTCTTCTTCTTGCCCAGCTTGTTGATCTTCTGCAATTGGGCTACAGTAAGGTCATATCGCTCTGCTATTTCAAAAAGTGTTTCGCCTCTTCTTACCGTATGGCTCTTTACCTTGGCTTTGGCTTTTGGTTTGAGGCTTTCTTTTGTCTTCTTTTCCGTTACCGGTTTGGTTTTGGCTACAGTATTATTCCTTCGTGCCGGGGTGGTTGTTACTTCTTCATCATCGCTGCCGGCATCGGTAGTACTGTTGTCGTAATGCCCCGATGCTTTTGGCGTAAAGTCCCGATCGGCATAAACCGTTTTATCCATATGCGCTTTCAGCTTTTCGAGAGCAGTCATTTTGCTTTCGTCTTTCTTAGGCGTTTGTGTTGTTTGCACTTGCTGCTTCCGTGTTTCCGCGATCTCTTCTTCTACCGGTTTTTCGTCGGCTATATTTACTCTTTTGTTATTTGCTTTTGCGGGTGTTGTTGTCGCTTCCGGTTGCTCATCTGTAATATCGACTACGGCCGGAGGTGGTGGTGCATCGTTCTTTTTTCCGGCAGGTACAAAGCCTGCATCGTTGCTCAGGCGGGGTGTTCTTCCGTTATTGCTTTTGCGTACGGCATTGGCGGCATAAAGCTCAGGTTTGGTATCGGCCGTATTTTGCAGGTTCAATACCGTGCCGGCTACAGGTTCTTCCCCCTTATCCAGGTGATTGAACAGACGCAACTGCTGTAATTGGATACCTTCGTCCTGGCTGATCTGGATCAGGGATTCTCCATCCTCGACAGTATGGGTAGCTGTTTTTCCTGTTTTGGCTTTGCGCTCCAGGTAAACAAACATATCGGCTTCCAGGGGAGCGTCGGGAAGGTCGTTCAGCTCGAGGAGCTTGGCATAGCGGATCTTATTCTTGATTGCGTACTCCAGCAGCATATCCCCTTTGCGGGCATAAAAGCCTTTCAGGTTATTTTTAGTAGTGCTGCGGTAATACTCGGTAACATGGCCTTTTGCAGGCGCATCCTGCGGTATGGCCTTTTCTACATACAATTCGTCGGTAACCTTTGCAGGCGCGGCCTCCCTTGTCTTGGTCTGAGCTATATAGCCGTCATTAACCGGGATACGTTCGCCCGGTATTACGGCAGCGCTTGCTTTACCGCGGGGAATAGCGACATCCTTTGCCGATGCCAGGATCACCTCATCGGGATTGTTGCCCAGGGCGGCATAAGTGTACTCCTGCAGCTTGAAATCCTCGATGGTCTTGATCAGCTTTTTGGCATACTGCGGGTTGGTAGCATAGCCGCAACGCTTAAGGCCATAGGCCCAGGCAGCATAATCGGTAGGGGACAATACAAAAAGGGCGCTGTAGCGTTTATTCTCTTTCAGGAAATTGGAATGGTCGATATAGGAATGTTTTGCGGAGAGGTATTTGCGGAAACATTCATCCTTGGCATCATCGGTATAGGCATAGGTGTCGCCGGTCCAGGTATTTTTGCATTTGATGCCGAAGTGGTTGCTGGCATTGGTACACAACTCGCTGCTGCCTGCCGCGGTTTCGAAAATACCCTGGGCCAGGGTGATAGAAGCGGGGATGCCCGTTCGCTGCTGCTCCTGTATGGCCAGGTCTTTAAACTGGGCGATGTAGTCCAGTACCTGCTCGTTGTACGATTTCTGGGCAAAGCCCTGGAAGGCGCAGGCGCTGATGAGCAATAAAAAAAGATACTTGCGGATCATAAATTTTTCTTTTTTTGAAAAATGGCCATGAGGCGCTTTTAAAAACCGTTGCCGGTTTTGTGTGAGGTAAAGATTATTTTTTCCGGATCAGCATCAGACCATCGCGGACCGGCATAATTACCTGCTCTACGCGGTTGTCTGCTGCTATCTTTTTATTGAATTCATGAATATAGGCGGCGGTGCTGCTTTGCTGGTCGGCAGGCAGTATCACTTCGCCGTGGAACAGCACATTGTCTGCAATCATAAAGCCCCCCGAAGGGATGCGGTCGATAAGCATATCGAAATAAAGGCCGTAATTCTTTTTGTCCGCATCGATAAAGACAAGGTCAAAGTCTCCTTTGATCTTGGCAATAACGGTAGCCGCTTCCCCGATATGCTGCACGATACGGTCCTGCACCTGTGCTTCCTGCCAGTATTTATCCCGCATGTCCTGCAGGTAAGGGTCTATGTCTATGGTATGCAATTTGCCGCCTGCTTTAAGGCCCCTGGCCAGCGAGATGGCGGAATAACCGGTATAGGTACCCAGTTCCAGGATCTGCGCCGGGGCTATCATCTGGCTTAGCATTTGCAGTACTACGCCTTGCAGGTGCCCCGAGATCATCTGGGAACCACGGACATGGGCATGCGTTTCCCGGTTAAGGGAAGCCTGCACGGTATCTTCCGGTGTAGTGTATTGTTCTGCGTAAAAATTGATCGGGTCGGGGGTGATGATGTGTTGCATAGCCGATGTGTTAAAGATGATTTTCGGATATCCGGGATAATAGCATAAACCCGCAATAAACCTGCTTAGAAATTTGGCTTCAGTTTATTGTGGGTATAAAATTCACCGATATAATTCACCACTTCATCCGTGGTGTCAAATACCTTGATCAGGTCCAGGTCGCCTGGGCTGATATTGCTTTCCTCTTCCAGCATGATCTTTTTCATCCAGTCGAACAAACCGCCCCAATAGCTGGTACCCATGCATACCAGGGGTGTCTGGGTAAACTTCCGCGTCTGGATCAGGGTAGCTACTTCGAAAAACTCGTCCATAGTACCCCAGCCCCCGGGCATCATAACAAAGCCCTGGGCATATTTGGTAAACATGACCTTGCGCACAAAGAAGTAATCGAAATTCAGGTTCTTGTCGCTGTCGATATAAGGGTTGAAATGCTGCTCGAAGGGCAGGTCGATATTCAAACCTACGGATTTGCCGCCGGCGAGGTTGGCGCCTTTATTGGCCGCTTCCATAATACCCGGGCCGCCACCGCTGATGATCCCGAAGCCCTCCTTGGATAATTTCTGGGCCAGGTCTACGGTAAGCTCGTAATATTTATGTCCCGGTTGGGTACGGGCCGAACCAAAGATGGAAATACAGGGGCCTATTTTTGCCAGGTGTTCGAACCCTTCCACAAACTCGGCCATTATTTTGAAAATCTGCCAACTGGAATGCGCCTGTGGCTCTGTCCAATCACGCAGTTTTATTTTCTGAAGCTGATCTTTCATTAAACGGTTTAATACTTTCAACAATACAGGGCCACAATGCCGCTCTTTACGAATCTGGCAAAGATAAGTTTAAATTATTTATAGGATGTTGGCAAGATGTAAAGGCTTTGTGGGAAAATAAGCTCCTTTTGCCCGGTGGGGCAGGGAGGTAAAGCCTTTCCCGCGGGAAGTAGGGTTATGCCTATTAAGTACCGGAAGGTCTTGAGGATTATTCTTAATTTCGCAGCCGCATGGAATTTGAATTATTAGCTACCGATCCGGAAACCGGAGCGCGTGCCGGACTTCTGCATACCGGCCACGGCACTATAGAAACGCCTATTTTTATGCCTGTAGGCACTGTAGGCAGCGTAAAGGCGGTGATGCAGGAACAATTGGTGCAGGATGTAAAGGCCCAGATCATCCTGGGAAATACCTATCACCTGTACCTTCGGCCAGGTACCGAGGTGTTGGAAAAAGCGGGCGGCCTGCATCGCTTCAATGGCTGGGACAAACCCATCCTGACCGATAGCGGTGGTTACCAGGTCTTTTCCCTGTCGGCCAACCGTAAGCTGAAAGAAGAAGGAGCGCTGTTTCAATCGCATATTGATGGCTCCCGGCATCTGTTTACCCCGGAAAATGTTATGGATATACAGCGTAGCATCGGCGCCGATATCGTTATGGCCTTTGACGAATGTACCCCTTATCCCTGCGATTATGGCTATGCCCAGAAATCGATGGAGCTTACCCATCGCTGGCTGGCGCGTTGCTTCAAACGGTTTAACGAAACGGAGCCTAAATATGGCTACGACCAAAGCCTGTTCCCTATTGTACAGGGCAGCACATATAAAGACCTGAGGCAGCAATCGGCCGAGTTTGCAGCCGGCATGGGCGCCGATGGAAATGCGATAGGCGGTTTGTCGGTAGGCGAGCCGGAACAGGATATGTACGAAATGTGCGAATTGGTATGCAACATACTGCCAAAGGACAAACCACGTTATCTTATGGGCGTAGGTACTCCCTGGAATATACTGGAATGTATTGGCCTGGGCGTGGATATGTTTGACTGCGTCATGCCTACCCGCAACGGGCGTAACGGGATGCTGTTTACCACGGAAGGCGTGGTTAATATTAAAAATAAACGCTGGGCCGACGATTTTTCGCCTGTGGATGCGGGACTGGATGGCGGGCCCAGCAATGCATATACCAAGGCGTATTTGCGGCACTTGTTTGCTGCCAGTGAAATACTGGGCTTACAGTTGGCCAGCCTGCAAAACCTCAGTTTTTACCTGCAATTGGTCAAAGAAGCCCGTCAGCATATTATTGACGGCGATTATGGCAAATGGAAAAAGCATATGCTGGAAGTGGTAAAAAGAAGATTGTAAACCCAAACCTGTCCCGGTCAAAATAAGTTTGTCCCGAAACCTGTAGTATTGCCCCTTGCTCAAAAGATACTTTAAAATACTCGACCTTTTTATCCTGAAGAAATTCCTTTCGACTTTCTTCTTTGCCATCATGATCCTGGCCGTGATCGCCTGCGTGATCGACTATTCGCAAAAGGTGGATTATTTTGTAGAGAACAAAGCACCGAGCGGCGCTATTGCATTTTACTTCCTGAACTTCGTGCCGCATATTACGGCATTGCTGTTCCCGCTCTTTATCTTTATCTCTACCATTTTCTTTACCTCGAAAATGGCTTATAAAACGGAGATCATTGCGACGCTGGCGGCAGGCGTATCCTTTCAGCGTTTCCTGAGGCCATACGTGATGGGGAGCATTATACTGGGCATCCTATCCCTGCTGGCCAATCACTGGATCGTGCCCGAAGCCAATAAGAACATTACGGAGTTTCATATCAATTACATCTGGCCCAAAAAAGTATCTACCGACAACAATGTACACCTGAGGCTAAGCCCCACTACCTATGTCTATATCGAAGGCTATAATTTCAACGATGGTTTTGGACGCCGGTTATCGATAGAGACCGTGGAAGGGACTTTACTGAAACAAAAGATAATGGCCGACCGGGCCTATTACGATACGACCAAAAAGGAATGGCGGCTGACGAATGCAGTTATCCGGACGAATAACGGTCTGAAGGAAACATTGACCGTTTACCCTGAGTTGAAACGGAAATTTGCCTTTACACCCGAAGACCTGGATGATGACGACCGCAATAAAGAAGCATTGACCACGCCCGAATTGATCCGGTACACCGAAAGGGAGCGGCAGCGGGGCCGGGAAAGCGTCAATTTTTATCTGATAGAATTGCATAAAAGGACGGCGCAGCCCTTTGCCGGTTTTATCCTTACGATTATCGGCGCCTGCCTGGCCTCGCGTAAGGTGCGCGGTGGTAGCGGGTTTCATCTGGCTATGGGTGTCGTAATGAGCGCCTTGTACATGTTGTTTCTCCAGTTTTCCCAGACCTTTTCTACCAATGCCGGCTTAAACCCGCTGATTGCCGTATGGATACCCAACCTCATCTTCGGGGTAGTGGCGCTGTATCTTTTCCGCAGGCAAATAAAATAATAAGCACAGGCGGGTAATAGTTTTCGCAAAAAAAATTACTTTTGCTACCTCATTTTACAAAAGATAGAAAAGAATATGTCGCACGCAGTACAAACAGAAAAACCGAATGTTTCAAGCTCGGCCGCTTTATGGTCTGTATTGATATTTGTTGGCCTTATTGTTGCCGCCATTAATTTTGTACAAGCAGAAAGCAAAGGCGAAGGTCATGGACATGGTGCTGCCACAGAACAACATGGTGGCGCTGCCCACGGCGAAGGACATGCCACCGAAGGACATGAAGCTGCTCAACCCGGACATAGTGAGGAACATGCTGCGACGCCTGCCGCTGCTTCCCACGACAGTGCCGCCCACGAAGGGCATGAGGCTCCTGCCGCAGAACATCACGCAACGGAAGAAGCGCATCACTAATTATATCCATTTAAAAATATGGGAAAAGACGAAGTAATTGTCGTAACCGGCGCAGCCGGCTTTATTGGCAGTTGCCTGGTGGCGCAGCTCAATAGCCTGGGCTATGAGCAATTAGTCCTGGTCGATGATTTCTCCGACGGCAAAAAGGTATTCAACCTTAAAGGAAAGAAATACCTGCATAAAGTACACCGGGAGCAATTCACAGAATGGTTGAAAAATCATCCTGATACGATTCACCTGGTATATCACCTGGGCGCCCGTACCGATACCACTGATCCCGATTACGAAGTTTTCAGAAAGCTGAACCTGGAGTATTCCAAAGATGTATGGGAATATTGCGTCGAGCATCATATTCCCTTAGTCTATGCCTCTTCTGCGGCCACCTATGGTAAAGGCGAGCTGGGCTACAAAGAGGAGGAGGATAAGATTCCCGAACTGAAGCCCCTGAATGCTTACGGCATTTCCAAAAATGAATTTGACATATGGGCGCTGGAACAGAAACGGCAACCGCCATTCTGGGCCGGTCTCAAGTTCTTCAATGTCTACGGTCCCAATGAATATCATAAAGGCCGTATGGCTTCTGTTGTTTTTCATGCCTACCAGCAGGTAAAAGAACGTGGTTATATCCGCTTGTTCCGTTCCCACAATCCTGCTTATAAAGATGGAGAGCAGTTGCGGGATTTTATTTACGTAAAAGACTTATTGTCGGTAATGATATGGCTGATGGAGCAACGACCTGCGAGCGGTATCTATAACCTGGGTACCGGGAAAGCCCGTACGTTCAACGATCTGGCCCATGCCTTGTTCGCTGCCTTGCACCTGCCCGGCAAGATCGACTATATCGATACTCCCGAAGACATCAGGGAAAATTACCAGTATTACACCGAAGCCGATATGCACAAATTGCGCACAGCCGGTTATGATAAAGAATTCTACAGCCTGGAAAAAGGTATGGAAGACTACCTGAAGTACTACCTGGAACAGGCAAAATACATGTAACAAAACGAAGATCGTACCCGATATAAATCCGGCCGGAGCATTTTCCGGCCGGATTTTTTTATGGAAAATTTAGGAACCCGTTTCTGTATAATAAACTCATTGTTATGGAAAGCGGCAAAATTCTCCAGTCAGATTATCTCGACCTTATCTTCGACAACCGCAACAAAAAATATGGCGGTTATGAACTGCGCAAGCATTACAACAAGCGTGCCCTGAAGGCCCTCAGCATTACTTGTGCTGTTATCCTGCTGGGCATCGGCGGCCCTCAACTGATGAACCAATTGAATGCAAAGGAACCGGTGGCCAACGCTATGGTAGATCATGTTACTCCCGTTCATATTACAGATCCTATATTGCCACCGCCACCTAAGATCAAACCGCCTGTTGACGACGGGTCGACAGCCCGTGCCAGAACAGGGGAGACCATAAAGAACCTCCCGCCCAAAATCGTAGCCACCAACGATGTACCCGATGATGACAAGCCGCCGGAAACCAAAGAGCTCGAACATAAATTATCGGGCCCGGTAACCAGCCCCGGCGAAGAAGGCGAGGCCATAGCACTGAGCAAAGACCTGCACAAAGGACCTTTCGGCGATGGGGTGATCAATAATGATAAAGCGAAAACAGGAGGTGGCCCTGAGCTGAGCGATAAACCTTATATCAGTGTGGAGGAAATGCCCGAGTTCCCCGGTGGTATGAAAGCGCTTGCCGAATATGTAAGGCAGAACCTGCGTTACCCGGCAGCAGCCAAAGAAGATGGTATCGAAGGCAAGGTGATCATCTCTTTCGTGGTAAATGCACAAGGTGCTATCGAAGATGCTAAGGTAACCCGTGCCATTGGCGGCGGTTGTGATAAAGAAGCTTTACGCGTGATCAATGCGATGCCCAGGTGGAAGCCCGGCCGGCAGAACGGTCATAGCGTGAAAGTATATTACAGCCTACCCATAGGATTTAAATTGGCAAACCAATGATAAGTAAGCCTGGCACAGCTTTTAAGCCTGTCGGCGGCCTGCCCGAAAGAAGCTGCGATGCTTAGATACAGCAGGATGCAAATAAGGAAGCAAGGGGTCGTCCTTGCTTCCTTATTTATACTACCTGTAATTCTTTTTTCTGCCGGGGTCTGCTGCCTTCGTACTTGACAAAGAAAGCGATCCATATAGACCTGGAAAGCCGCATCAGCAAGGGTTGTATGATGATGGTCGCTATAATATTGATCCCCAGCCACCAGAATATCCTATTGTCCTGCAGGGAAATGCCTATAGTACAAATCCAGGCGATAAAGCTAAGCGCGCTGAATAATACGGATAAAGCATAGCTTACGAAGCCCGTACCATAATAGAAGCCGATCTCCACTTCGGTAGGCTGGCCGCATACGGCACAGTTTTCCGGCATCTTGGTCACCCTTTTCAAATGATAGGGATTGCGGTCGAGGAACAGGTTGCCTTTGCGGCAACGTGGACATTTGTTGCCCAGTACGCTTAAGATAAGGTTGGGCTTGCGTTCTGAATGTTGAGCACACATAATATTACCTGTTTTGCACCGGTGCAGTCACCGCCTTGCGGAAGGCTTCGGGCGTGGTCCCGGTTTGTTTCTTAAAGAATTTGGTGAAATAGGAGTTGTCGGCAAAATTGAGTTGCCAGGCAATCTCGCTGATGTTGAGGGCTGCATTGACGAGCAGCCTTTTGGCTTCCAGCAATATCCTGTCCCGGATCACTTCGCCTGCAGGCTTGCCCAGGAGGTCTTTGCATAAGGCATTCAAATGATTGGGTGTGATGTACAGCAAGGCTGCATAATCTTTGGGCATATGCAAAGTGGTATAATGTTGTTCTACCAGCTTGCGGAAATTGCGCAGCACCAGGTCGTTGTTCTGGTTCCCGGAGGGCAATTGCTTGGTGCTGTTCCTGTGTGCCAGGATAAAAAGCTCCAGCAAATACAGCCGCATACGATCTTCGTACCAGTGCTCCTTATCCAGGCTTTCTTCCAGCATTTCTTTCAGCAGTTGTGTCGCTGTTGCAGCCGCTTCGGGGGCCAGGTCGATCACGGAATGTGCAGCAATACCTTCGAGGAACGGGAATTGTTCGAGGTAATGGTCGCGACGCAGGAAGGCGCTGATAAAGGTTTCGGAGAAATTGACCACATAGCCGTCCACGTCATCGCCAAACTGCCAGCTATGTACCTGTCCCGGTATCATGAAATAAATCTGTCCCTGGACAAGGGTAAACTGTTCAAAGTCGATGGTATGGGAACCACTGCCGGCCGTAAACAGCACCAGGTGGTAAAAGGTATGCCTGTGCGGGATAAAAAGATTGGGATGCCTTTGGAGATAAGCGGCAAAAGGTTCAACAATAATATCGTCCTGCTGCCGCTGTTCCTGCTGTTGCAGCGAACAAAGATCGTAGACGGGTATGTTGCCTTTTTTCATGGTACAAAGGTAGGCCGGCACCCCCGATTAAAATGGTGATTGATCCATGTTTTGTGGTACTTTTTACCGATTTGATTTTGACTGCCCTGTTTTGCAGGAAACATAAAAGGCTTCTTTACGGGAAAGAAGCCTTTGTGAAAATGTGTTTTGGTTAATGTCCGCCGCCGGGAGGGGGCATGCCGGGAGGAGGCATACCTCCGTCCATCATGCCCGGACCGCCGGGGCCGGGACCCTGGAAGTCGCCGCGCTCGCCTCTGCGCCCACCGCCGTTACTGTTTTCTACGTCCTTCATCGAAGCGCCGCCTTTAAAGAAGCGCAGGTTGTAGGTAAAGGTGAGCATGAAGTACTGGCGCAGCACATTGGTTTGCGCATATTGGATATAAGCGTCGGTAACGGTAGGCACAATGCTGGCATTTTGTTTCAGTAAGTCATATACCGAAAGCTTGATCTCGCCCTGCTGTTTTTTTAACAGCTTTTTGGCAATGCTCATATTCCAGAGCAGGTAGCTCTGGTTGTAGCCTGCCGAAAGTCCCGTATAGAACTGGTGGGTTATGTCGGAATTGAAAACGATGCCTTTCCAGAAAATATAATTCAGCATCAGGCGGCTGGTCTGGTAGAAAAATTCGCTGTTGGAGCTGGGTACAAGGGTATTGCGTACAATATTGTAATTGGAATTGGACGAAAGGGTGAAGTCGATCTTCTCGCTGATATTGCTGCTGAGCACGATACCCAGACCCAGTGAGGTGCTGTTGGCATAGTTCTTCTGATCGTTGATGATACCAGGGGTACGTACATAACCTACCGAGCCGTTCACATTGAAATTGGATTTCAGCGCTGTTACCGGCACGCCATAGGTGGCGAAGCTGCGCAGGTTGTAATAGCCATCCATATTTTCGGGACGGCTGAACTGTGCACCTTTTTTCAGTTGGATCTTGTCTATCGTCATATCGGTAGTGGCAATGGTAGTATTGTTACCGATATAATCCTGTGTTGCCGAACCCGAAAGGAGGGCAAAGAAAGTACTGCCCGAATTGGTATTGGTCGCATTGTAGCGTATGGCAAGATTGTGCTGGTACGATTGAACGAGGTTGGGGTTACCGGAGGATTGCTGCAATGGGTTGCTATTGTTCACGACATCCTGCAGTTGGTCCACCGATGGAGCGCTGGTAGAGGTCCGGTAAAAGAGACGCAGGACTTTCTTTTTATCGAAATTGTATTGGAACCGGGCCGAAGGCAGCACATTGTTGAAGCTGCGTTGCAAGGTATTATTGTACGGCAGGATCCGTTCGTTGTCCAGATTAGCATTCTGGAAATCTACCCCGATATTAAAGCTGTAAGCCGAGTCCATGAACCTGTAGGTCAGGCCTCCCCTGTTGGTAATGTAATCGGTGCTGAACGTATTGCTGAGCAAAGAGTCCAGGTTGGTGTAATCGTTGTTTGCCGCCGAAAAATTATACGTTCTTTTGTCCGATTCGCTTTGCTGGTAATTAAGCCCGTATTGTACCTGGAGGAAGCTTTTCCTGGAAAGCGGTTCCGTATAGTTAACGTTGGAATTGATGTTCCAGCCCGTTTTCAGGAAGTTGGACTTCTGGTTTAAGGTATAGGAAGTATCGGTACTGGTTACCGGTGCATACAATTGCGTATGGCCATCGTTTTTGTTGTAGCCGCCGTTGGCAAATAACGATAACGTCCTGCCTTTCTTTTTGAACTTATGACGGTACAGGAGCATGCCGTTCAGGTTATAGCCCGAAAGGTCGCTTGTGTAACTGTTCGTGGTCTGGTTCAGCACATCCGTGCCGTTCTGCAGGGTTTGTCCAAACAGGTTGGAGCTGCTATTATTGGTTTGCGTAGATATAGTGGGAATAAAGAGAATGGAGTTGGACGAGTCTATGGTATAATTGAGCCTCATGTTGAAGCGGTGGTTGTAATTCTCGGTTGTGGCCGTGCTGTTCTCGTTGTAGGTTTGCCCTGCCTGCTGTGGCAATACGTAATTCCTTTGTGTGAGCTGGCTGGTCACATTATTGCTGTTGTTGAAAAAGTAGCTTGCCGTCACTTCTATCTTCTTACCCCATTTGTCGGAATAGTTGAGGCCCACGGCATTGGTTTTGGAAATTCCGTTTTGGGGAGCAAGGGTAAAGTTGCCGCCGCTGCCGCCACCGCCAAAAGCGCCGCCACCACCTCCACCGCCGCCACGGCCACCAAAGCCGCGACCGCCGCTACCTCCCGAAATGCCCAGCAGATCCTGGGAAGAGAAGTTTTGGATATTGATATTGTTGGATTGCCCGATAAGGCTGATCCTCCTGTCGCCCTGGAAAAAGTTGATGTTGCCGCCTACATTGTATTTGTAGCCATCGCTGCCATTGTTCAACTGGGCGCTGTCGGCGCCCATGCCGGCATACAGCTTGCCAAAGATACCCTGGCGTTTGCCCGGTTTGGTAACAATGTTGATGGTTTTGGATGTATTGCCGTCGTCGAAGCCGGTAAACTGCGATTGGTCGCTTTTCTCATCGTACACCTGGATCTTGTCTATCACTTCGGCCGGCAGGTTTTTCAGCGATGAAGAGGCATCTGTGCCAAAGAAAGGCTTCCCATCTACCAGCACTTTGGCCACCTGCTCGCCCTGGGCTTGTGGTGTACCACTGCTCAGGTCTATGCCGGGCATTTTGCGTACCAGGTCTTCGGCGCTGGCATCGGGATTTACCTTATAAGAGTTGGCATTGTATTGTACGGTATCTTCTTTTTGTTGTACGGGGGGCGCCTTTTCCACAATTTTAACTTCCCCCAGGGTCGTGGATTTGGTGGCCGACATTTTAATAATGCCCAGGTTCACCTCAGCATCGATCACGTTTACATTCTTATTGTAATCGTCGTAGCCCAGGTAAGAGATGTTGAGTTTGTAAGGCCCAGGAGCAATGTCGCTTAAGGTAAAATGGCCATCCAGTTCGACCGAGGTTCCGGCTATTACCGAATCTGCGCTGTTCTTTAACGTGACGGAAGCCCCGATCAGTGTTTCGTTGACATTATCCTTTACGAGCCCAGAAATGGTAAAGCCGTTCTGGGCATAGGTAAGCCCTGTGGTCATAACGGAAAAAAAGAAGAGAAGTAGTCGTTGGTAACGGTGCATGATCTGTTTTTAAGAAGAACTTTTTTTGACTTTGCAAATATCCGTTAGTTTAAATGGTAACTATATATAATTGCGGTTAAGTTACGTTATTCATTTGCAAAGAACCGAAGGTATAAGGTTACCTGAAGGGGTATCCTGGTATTGATAAACAAGATAAGCGGCGATCAGGAATACTTATAGGTCCTTTAAAGGTACTGCGGTTAATGTTCGTTATCTTCGCGGCCTTCGACCGAAAACCTGGTTTGCAGACCTGACCCGGGGATAACACCACCGGAACCTTTTTGTTGTCTTTATAAATAAGCAGAATTTTTATGTTACGCGTAGAAGCTGGTAAAACGATCAGGCTGGCTTTGCCTATTATATTTGGTGAGCTGGCGCAAATGGCTTTGCACATTATTGACAGTGCCATGGTAGGTGCTGTAGGCTATAAACAACTGGCGGCGGCAGCCCTGGTAATGAGCGTGCTGAACATCCCCTTCGTAGTGGGAATAGGCATTACTATTGCCGTATCCCAGATGGTATCGATGGCGCATGGCCGCAGGGACGGTCAGCAGGTATCGCATTACCTGTTCAATGGCTTCTGGCTTTGCGCTGTTTCTGCGTTTATCATATCCCTGGGACTGGAGCTGGGAAAAGGCATATTGTTCCACCTGGGGCAAGACCATGAGGTGGCTACGCTTGCCGTGCCCTTTATGCAACTGATGGGCTGGTCGGTGATACCGATGATCCTGTTCATGGCCTTAAAGCAATTTGCCGATGGCCTGGAATTTACCCGCACGGCTATGGTGTTGTCGGTGGTGGCCTTGCCGGTGAACGTATTCATCAACTGGCTACTGATCTTCGGCAACTGGGGCGCGCCGCGCCTGGAGCTGGTTGGGGCCGGTTGGGGTACGCTGATCACACGTACACTTATTTTCCTGGCGATGGGTGTGGTTATTTATACGCATAAGACATTCCGGCGCTATGTAGCGGTACGGAGCAGTCAATGGAAAATAAAGCTGAAGACCATCCGGGAGCTGCTGCATATCGGTATTCCCAGCAGTTTGCAGATCGGTATGGAAGCCGGCGCTTTTGCCGTATCCGGTATCCTGATCGGAACTATCAACCCGGTATCGCAGGCAGCGCACCAGATTGCGCTGATCTGCGCCTCCTTTACCTTTATGGCCTCCATGGGGCTGGCCCAGGGCGGTTCTATCCGTGCCAGCAATGCTTTTGGCCGTAAAAACTGGACCAATATTTCCGACATCGGCAAGAGCACTTTGATCGTAGCCCTGATCTATGGCATTTGTTGTGCCATTGGCTTCGTGCTGCTGCGGGATATACTGCCCAAAGGCTTTAACGAGGATGTAAGGGTAGTGGTTATGGCGGCGCACCTGTTGCTGTTTGCCGCTATCTTCCAGATATCCGATAGTACCCAGGCTATTGCGGCCGGGCTGCTGAGGGGTATTAAAGATGTAAAAACGCCTACTGTGCTGATCGCGATCGCTTATTGGGTGGTAGGGCTGCCCGTGGGCTGCCTGCTGGCCTTTACCTTTGATATGGGGGCCACTGGTATCTGGCTCGGATTCATCACCGGTTTAACTTTATCGGCCGTGTTCCTTTCCATACGTTTCCTCAAAATGACGGGGAAAGCGATCCGTGAGGGTCAATAAAAAGAAGCAGGCCGGGTTTTCAAAACCCGGCCTGCTTCTTTTATACCTTTTCGACAAATTACTCCTTACTGAAAATATAGCTGGCCCCTCCTTGCTTTAAGGTGAATTCCTTTTGCTGTGGACGGAATTCCATCTCAATCCCTGCTGCATCAAACTTAAACTGGTCCGTTGCTACGGCCTCCAGAGGGAAAGCGCCCTGGCCGGTGGCTTGCGCCATTAGGGTGGTGTTATCCTTGCTGATGGTTATTTTCAAAGGCATTTGTTTGCTGGCATATACTCCGGTGTATTGGTCCAGTTGCGCCGCAGTAAGGGCCAGGGTGGTAAACGAGGGAATAGCATAATCTTTATTGTAGTATATGCTCAATACCCCAATCATAATATCGTTGACGGGATAGTTCTGGCCATTGGAGCAATAAGCGACGGCGAGCTTGTCGTTGGGAAAATAGCCCAGCATGGAACTAAAGCCATCGATACCGCCGTTATGCCCATAAGCCTTTTTTTCATAAAAGGGAATTTCAAACATACCCATGCCATAGCCGTCCTGTATGGTTTTCATGTGCTCCAGGCTGGCTTGGGAGATAAGCTTGCCTGCAAACAGGGCATCGATAAATTTATCCAGATCGGAAGGAGTGGATACTATCGCTCCTGCTCCATGCGGAATGCTCATATCCGTCTCGGGCATCAGCTGCCAGCCATTCAGGTAGCTATAGGAGCGGCTTTCTTTTTTAGCAGCATCAGCCTTGCTGCCGTAGTAGGTGTTTTTCAGACCGGCTTTAGCCACGATCCTTTCCTGTAAGAGGGCCGCATAGGATTTCTTCGCTATTTTCTCTGCGATATACCCCAGTAGTACAAAGTTGGAATTGCTGTAAGCTGCTTTGCTGCCGGGTTCGAAATCGGAACCGCCTTTTGCTATAATATCCAGCATTTCCTTTTGCGACCGGGCTTGCTCCATATAGCTGGTATAGCTATCATCGTCGGTAAAATTGTGCAGGCCGCTGCGGTGGCTCAGCAAATGCCCGATCGTGATCTTTTGGGCATTGGGCAGTTGCGGGTAAAACTGATCCAGTGTAGCGTTAAGCGATAGCTTTTTTTCTTCCACCATCTGGAAAATGATGGTAGCGGTAAACATCTTGGTGATGGAGCCTATCCTGTATTTGGTGCCGGCATCTGCCTGTTGCTGGTCCAGGACACTGTAACCGATGCTGCGGCTATAAACTTCTTTGCCGTCTTTGTGGATACAGATGCTGCCCATGGCTTTGTGGTTCTGGTCCAGGGCCTGGAAGAGGCTGTCCATTTTGGCTTTGTTGAATGTTTGCGCCAGGGTAGTGCCAGTGCCGAGGCTGAGCGCCGCAAGAAGAGTAAGGGTATATTTATTGGTTTGCATCTCACAAATTTAGAAAACATTATCGAAGGTTGCCAGAGGGTATGCTCTGCTATTTCATGCAGTTACCCCCGATCTTCCTTTTGCCGGATATTAACATGCAATCAAAAGATAATCCCTACCTTTGTCCCGATCTATGAAGAAATTTATTGCTATACCCTTATTGGTCCTGTATCTCGTAGCCGTATCCGGCACGATGGTGCAGCTCCATTTTTGCGGCAGCAAACTCTCTTCCTGGAAAGTAAATGAGCAAAAGGCTTCCTGCTGCTGTGGTACTGCTGCTGCGCCATTAACGGCCAAAGGCAAGACAAGTTTATGCGAAGACAATTGCTGCAGCGATAAAGTCATTACCCTTAAGATAGACCAGGACCAGAATACGGCCCACGGTATCTGGCTGCAGTTTGCATCCCTGCATGTAGCGGCTTTACCCACTTATACCATGCTGACCAGTGTGGCCATACCTGCCACGGCAAAAGAGCCTGCCTACCGGGCCAATGCACCACCCGGTCTGTGGCAAGGTATTCCCCTGTATAAATTACACTCGCGTTTCACTTATTATGGTTAAATGCGATATGCATTTGCACGTCAAATGCATATCATGAATTGTTGATCCCCTGCGGCTCCTGCTGCCGGGATCAGGATTTGAAATTCCCTTTTTTAATCATAATAAAAACTATAAAATGAAACGTATTACCGGCATTATTGCCCTCCTCCTCTGCTCCATAGGCTTTGCTTTTGCCCAGGATAAAAAAGATATCGCCACCGAAAAAGTAAAAGTGAGCGGTAACTGTAATCAATGTAAAAAACGCATTGAGAATGCAGCTTATATCGATGGCGTAAAACGCGCCGAATGGGACAAATCTACCAAAATACTTACGGTTACTTACCGTCCTTCCAAAACTTCCCTGCAAAAAATCGAGGAGCATATCGCCCATGCCGGCCACGATGCCGGCGATGTGAAAGCGCCCGAAGAAGATTACAAAAAATTACCGGAATGCTGCGCTTATAAAGAAGAAGGGGCTGCCGAGCACTAGTAGCATATGGGAAAAAGAAACAATCATTATGTAAGGCATACGGTGTTATGCCGCGCATTCGTTTATCTTATCCCTGCTACCCTGTTTGTAACGCAAGGGGCATCGGCGCAGGATGCCCCACTCAGACAAGTAACGGGAACGATTTACGACGATCAGAAAGAACCTTTACCGGGCGCCTCCGTCCGCTCGCTGCATACCGCTCATGGTACGGTAGCCGATGCCGATGGCCAGTTCAGCCTGGAGCTACCCGATAGTGTAAGCCAATTGGTATTAAGCTATGTGGGTTTTGAGAACGATACGCTTGCCGTAAGCGATGTCGTGGCCAAAGGCACGATACAGCTCAGACCTGCGAGGGAACTGAACGAGGTGACGGTGGAAAGCCGCAAAAAAAGCACGGAGATCAATATGCTGGGCTCGGTCAAATTTGAAAAAATAGGTACCCGGGAACTCATGAAAGCTGCTTGCTGCAACCTCAGCGAAAGCTTTGAGACTACACCATCGGTGGATGTAGGTTTCACGGATGCCGTAAGCGGCTATAAGCAGATCCAGATGCTGGGGCTGGCCGGTAGTTATACTTCTTTTACCCGGGAGAATGTGCCGGACATAAGAGGTCTGGCGGCTATTTCCGGTCTTACCTTTACACCGGGCGCCTGGGTGGAGAGCATGCAATTGAGTAAAGGCGCGGGCAGCGTAGTGAATGGCTATGAAGGTACCGCCGGGCAGATCAACGTGGAATGGCGTAAGCCTTTTGCCGAGAATGAGCCTAAGCTTTACCTGAATGGCTATCAGAACTCGCAGGGCCGTAGTGAAGGCAACCTCGTATGGGGTCACCGGCTGAGCGAAAGCCTGAGCACCAACCTGCTGCTGCATGGCCGCAGCGACTGGGCCAAGGTGGACCAGAACGGCGATGGTTTCCTGGATCAGCCGCTGGGCCAGACTTTCGTAGGCTCCAACCGTTGGTTCTACTTCGATAAGTCGGGATTCGAAATACAGGGCGGTGTCAAAGGTGTGTACCTGGATAATACCGGTGGCCAGAAAAGCTATAAGGAAGGTACGGAGCAGGTAGCCGGCAATCCCTGGGGCTATCAGCAACAGGTGAGGCGTATCGAGGGCTGGGCCAAGATCGGGAAGGTGTTCCGGGAAAAATCCTGGAAGAGCATGGGGCTGCAGTTGTCCGGTGTGTACCACGACCAGGAAAGCCGCTATGGCAGCCGTGGTTACGATGCCCGGCAGCAGAGCTTTTATGCCAATTATATTTACCAGACGATCATCGACAACACGAACCATATCATAAAGGGCGGCGCCAGCTTTATGGCCGATCATTATGACGAAACCTTTTCGGGCATGCCTTACAAGCGTACCGAATATGTACCCGGAGCTTTCGTGGAGTACAGTTATACCTATCTTACGCGTTTTAGCTTTGTGGCCGGTTTAAGGGCCGATTATCATAACCTGTTCGGCGCTTTCGTTACACCCCGTTTGCATGTACGGTATGCTGTTGCCGACAATAGCGTGTTCCGTGCTTCGGTAGGCCGGGCGCAGCGTACGGCGGATATCTTTGCCGAAAACCTGGGCTACCTGGCCAGCAGCCGCATTTACCAGGTGCAGGGTACGGAAAAGGATAAGCCTTATGGCCTTAGCCCCGAAATAGCCTGGAATATGGGACTGAATTTTACACAAAAATTTATGCTGAACTACCGGGACGGCGCCTTTAGTGCGGACTATTACTATACTGATTTTACCAACCAGGTGGTGGTGGATATCGAAAAGCCCGGCGCCGTAAGTTTTTATAACCTGAACGGAAAGTCCTTTGCGCATAGTTTTCAGGCGCAATTGGATTATGAGCCTGTACGCAAGCTGGATGTAAGGCTGGCCTACCGCTATTATAATGTACAAAATACTTACGATGGCGAACAGAAGCTGAAACCCCTGGTAGCCGCACATCGTGCCTTTGCCAATATCGGTTATGAAACAGGGAACAACTGGAAGCTGGATTATACCGTGCAATGGATAGGACCCAAGCGCCTGCCTTCCCGTTTCTCCGACCATCATGTTACCTTGCCCGAAGGAGATTCTCCTTCATTTGTGCAAATGAATGCACAGATCAGCAAGAGCTGGAAAGAGGGCGATATTGAAGTATATCTTGGCGGCGAAAACCTGACCAATTATATGCAGCATGACCTGATTACCGGTACCGAAAATCCCTTCGGCCACAACTTCGACGGTTCCCTGATCTGGGGGCCGGGGATGGGTCGCAGTGTGTATGTAGGGTTCCGGTATAAGCTCAAGTAAGCATTAGGGCGGCAATATTGCCGCCCTAATGTTATACCATTGTAAAACATCCTTTTTTATGTAATTTTTATCCCTTTGGGGAGTCTAATAATTACTTTTTAAAATGATGTTTTATGAAAAGGTCAGTGTTAGTATTGCTTTTGATAGCAATCGTTTCGAGCGCCTCAGCCAGAGGACATTTTCGCAGAGGCTTTGATCGTGGCCTGGGTCACAGGCCCGCAGTCGTTGTAAGGGGCGGATTTTACAGCCCCTGGTATGCACCCTACGGATTTTACTAAAACTATCCCTTCTATACGTATAGCAACCCGGCGGCCCCTCCCTCACAGTTGGATATACAGGTAGCGCAGATCAAGAACAATTATGCCAATAAGATCAGTTCCGTAAAGCTGGACAACAGCCTTAACGGACCGGAAAAAAGAGCAGAGATAAGAGCATTGAAGAGGGATCGCAACCTGGACCTGATGCAGGCCAAAAAGGATTATTATAAATCTTAGGGGTGTGTGGGTATATCGCTTTCAAAAAGCGGTATAACAAAGAAAGACGCTGTATCTACAGCGTCTTTCCTTTATTGAAGATGTTTTGATTAAGCTATTTTTTCTACCTGGGAGTAATTCAGCTCTACCGGGGTTGCACGGCCAAAGATCTTTACAACGATCTTCAGTTTTTTCTTCTCTTCGTTTACTTCTTCGATGCTGCCATTGAAGTCGTTGAACGGTCCATCGATGATCTTAATGGTTTCGCCAACGATATAAGGTTCTGCATAACCGATACCTTGTTCCGATACTTCGTCCAGCTTACCGAACATTTTGTTCACTTCGCTTTTACGCAGGGCTATCGGGTGTTCTTTACCCAGGAAGTGAATTACACTGGTTACACCGGTAATGCCCTGGATCATGGTATCGTTCAGTTTACCTTCTACTGCTTCCAGCATGATATAGCCAGGAAACAGGGTTTTTTCACGCAGCACCTTTTTACCATTCAACACTTTAAACACCTTTTCTACGGGGCAAAGGATCTGAAGGATGGCATTTCCCCAGCCGTTGATCTTTACCTCTTTGTCCAGGTGTTCTTTTACTTTTCTTTCTTTTCCGCTCACAATGCGAAGCACGTACCATTTGGTTTCCTGCTCAGCAGTAGGTTGCGTAATGTTTTCACTCATTTTTGTATTAATTTCTTTAGTTCAAAAGGTTTGAACCTGTTCAGGTTACTTACCGGCCATATTATAGATCACATCCTTCAACACAAATTTTGAAGCTGCATCCATACCCAATACCATAAGGGTAATGATAGCGAGGGAAACCAAAACGATCAGGGTTGTTTGTTGTAACTCGTTCCAGGAAGGCCAGCTAACTTTGTGTATCAGCTCATCATACGATTCCTGGATGTACGTTCCGAATTTGCTCATATAGAATATTGTAAATTAAAAATGCAAAAATCAAATTTATAAATTAAAATCAATTTTTGCATTAAAAAAATCAGCACGGGCACTAGGATTCGAACCCAGATCAAAGGTTTTGGAGACCCGTATGCTACCGTTGCACCATGCCCGTGTATAAAAAAGAACTCAAAACAAAAAGCCAAAAGAAATCCTTTTGACTTTTGCAATTGGTTCGCAAAGATAAGGAACCTTTTGATTTTGAACAAAATTTTTCAGGGAAAAATTAAGGAGTGCCGGATTGTCTGTTCTAGGAGTGATGACAAATCTCAACGGAAAGGGGTTATAATCATCTATTTTGCGATTTACCTTTGCGAAGTGAATGGTGTTTCCTAATTTAGCAGCCCAATAGGAAAAACCTTCAGATACAACAATTAGCTAATCATATTTTTCATTCCATGATTGAAATAAAAGTACCCCCCGTTGGCGAGTCCATCAGCGAAGTAACACTGGTAAAATGGATCAAAAATGACGGCGACTGGGTAGACCGTGATGAAATCATCTGCGAGCTGGAATCCGAAAAGGCCACATTTGAACTGAATGCGGAGCAGGCCGGTATTTTACAAACTGTTGCCAAAGAGGGCGATACTTTGAATATCGGTGATATAGCCTGTAAAATTGATGAGACTGCCGAAAGGCCCGCGTCTGCTGCTCCCAAAGCAGAGGCTCCCAAGGCGGAAGAGAAAAAAGCGGAAGCGCCTAAGCCGGAAGCTGCTGCGGCCAAACCTGCTGCAGATCCGTCGGTGAAGGCTTCTCCTGTTGCCAATGCGATCATGGCCGATAAAAATGTAAAGCCTGATACTGTGAAAGGTACCGGCTCACATGGCCGTATCATGAAAGGCGATGTACTGGCTGCTCTGGAAAACCCGGGACGTACGCCAGGTAAAGCGCTGTTCAGCAGGGAAAATCGCCCTGAAAAAATGAGCAACCTGCGTAAAACCATTTCCCGCCGCCTGGTGGAAGCCAAGAATACGACAGCCATGCTCACTACGTTCAACGAAGTGGACATGACGCGTATCATGGATATACGTAAAACGTACAAGGATAAATTTAAAGAGCAGCACGGCGTCAACTTGGGCTTTATGTCCTTCTTTACCAAAGCCTGCTGTATCGCTTTACAGGAATGGCCTGCGGTGAATGCCTATATCGACGGTGAGTCGATCATCTACCACGAATACTGCGATATTTCCATTGCGGTATCGGCGCCTAAAGGTCTGGTAGTGCCGGTTATCCGCAACGCGGAAAGCATGGCCATGTTCGAGATCGAACAGAAGGTAATGGAGCTGGCCGGCAAAGCCCGCGATAATAAGCTGACTGTGGAAGAAATGACGGGTGGCACCTTTACCATTACCAATGGCGGTGTGTTTGGTTCGCTGATGAGTACGCCTATTATCAATATACCGCAATCGGCTATACTGGGTATGCATAAGATCCAGGACCGCCCGATGGCGATCAACGGTAAAGTAGAGATCAGGCCAATGATGTACCTGGCCCTGAGCTACGATCACCGTATTATCGACGGCCGTGAGTCTGTAGGCTTCCTCGTGAGGGTAAAAGAGCTGCTGGAACACCCCGAGCTGCTCCTGATCGGCAAAGATCCGGTACAAGCCTTACTTGAATTGTAATACAAAACAGAAAATAAATAAGCAGAACAGGCCACCGGTAGGTGGCCTGTTCTGCTTTCAAAAGATCGGGAATATCCAGTGTCAGCGTTTCTTTAGGATCGTTGGCATTAAGACGCCTGGGTATATCGTCAAGCGCCTTGTTCTCCTTAAACTTGCCGGGCTTTTCGGGGCCCGGCAAGTTGCTCGGCACGGGAGGGCTATGGGGCCATTGTATCGAAATACTATTTAAGGATTTCAAGTTTGCGGATCACGAAGCCTTTATCGGTCAGTATCCTTACGGTATAAATGCCGGAGGCCAGGTGCGATACCGTAAAGTGATGCTTGACGGCGTTGTCGGCTTTCTGTTGATACACCAGGGTACCCAAGGTACTGAATACCATTACCTGCTCCATTTTCAGGTTTTTGCTTTTGTTGTCTATAGTAATGTAATCCCTGGATGGATTGGGGTATAGAGCGACATCTGCGGCGTCTTTATTTAAGGTAACAATACCGGTAACCAGGTCTACATTGATGGGGAGACTGATGGTAAAGTTACCACAACCGTTATACACCTTCAGGCTGACTTCGTAATGGCCGCCTGCGGTATAGATATGCATCGGGTTGACCTGTGTACTTAATGGGCTGCCGTCGCCAAAATCCCATTCATAGGAATTGACATGAGTAGGATTGAGCGGCGAGAACTGCACTTTGCCCAGGTTTTCGTAGAATAAGGGGATAAAATTGAAACCTTCTACCCTGGGTGAAGGCAGGTAAGCGATGTGCTTATCTTCTGTATTGACGCAATTGTAAGGTGTAGTGACGGTAACGGTATAGGTGCCGGAATCGCTTACTGCTATAGTTTGTGTAGTGTCGTTGGTATTCCAGAGGTAGCTATAACCGGGATTACCTGCATTCAGTACGATCTGGGCGCCGTTACAGATACTGGTGTCGTTGCCCAATGCCGCTACAGGTAAGGGTCTTATGACTACATTGGTGCTGCTGTTGATAATACAGCCGTTAACGCTTTTTACTTGCGCAGTATATGTGCCGGCATTGGTTACATTGATAAACTGTGTGGTGGCATTGCCGGGCGTCCAGTGAAAGGTGCTGCCTGTATTGCCTGCATTCAGGGAGGCTGTCGAGCCCGCACAGAGGTTGGTGGTGGCAGGCAGGTTGTTGACCGGCACCACACCTGCAGTAATATTTACGGCATCGGAATTGGCGCAGCCATTGGCGGCGGTCACCAGTACGGAATAGGTGCCTGCTGCGCTTACATTGATACTTTGCGTAGTGGCGCCGGTATTCCAGGCATAGGTAGCGCCAGGATTGCCGGCATTAAAAGTATACGTAATGCCGGGGCATATGGTCGTATCGTTGCCTAAATTCACTGAGGGTAATGGCTTAACCGTAGCCACCACGGTTTGCCTGGCGCTTTCGCAGCCGGAGCCTTTATGGTAATATACGGTGCCATTAAATACCCGGGGATTGTTGTTACCGGTAAAAACACCGCAAAGGCCGGAGCCGCAATTCAGGGTCAGGTCGGCATTGGTATAAGTCAGGTTGGTGCTGTTGCCATCGGTATAGCCGTTAGACATATTGGCTATATAGACCGCATACAGTGTACCGGCTGTCATGGCAAGCCCCGTACCCACGTTTATTTTGGCCATAGAGCCACTGGTGGTGGTTATCGTTGTGGAACCCAGCGTGGTCCAGGCCGATGCATTGGTTTCGAAACCGGCATAGGTACCGGTCTTATAATAGACGGTAACGGTAGTGGTCTGGCTGGAGTTGGAAAGATTAAGGAAGCTGTCGACGGTAATATTTACGGTAGGTGTAATGTTGAACATAACGCCGCCGGAGCAGCCATTGCCACCACCGGTCAGCGTCGCAATGCTGGCGTTGGTAATGGTACTGCCGGTAGTTGCAGCGGCAACATAGTAATTGGTAGTAGCGCTGATGGAAGGTGTGGTAAAAGTACCGCCGGTACCTAATGGGCTGCCACCGGTACTGTTGGCATACCAGTTAATCACCCCACCGGATGCCGTAGCTTTCAACTCTACAGGGCCGGGTCCGCACCTGTTGCTGTCCTTCTTGGATAAAATTACTGGGGGGGTACACTGTGCTATGGCCCTACCCGGGGCAAGCATATCTCCTAACAGGAGCAAAAACGGGAATGTAAAAAGTGCATTTCGTAAAAATACCTTCATAGTAAAAAGATGAATTGGGTTAACAAAGTATTTGGTTACAATTGGTCCTACATGTTCATGTAAAAATAACAAAAGAATTTTTATATTTTAATTTCTTAACAAATTAGGCATCAAAAAGAAAGCTACCCGAGGGTAGCTTTCTTTTTGATGCCTGAAAACAGGATGAGAAGAGGTTTGTCTTTTATTTAACCACTTCAAATTTCCGGATCACAAACCCTTGATTGGTCAGTATTCTCACCGTGTACATGCCGGCAGCCAGGCGCGCAACCGATATCTGGTGTTTGTTGGCACTGCTGGCCTGTTGGTTATAGACCACAGCGCCCAGCATATTGAATACCATTACCTCTTCCATCCTGATCTTATCGCTTTTGTTGTCGATAGTAATATATTCCCTGGAAGGATTGGGATATAAAGCGACATCGGCTACGTCTTTGTCCAGCTTAACGATACCGGTAACGATATCCACATTGATGGGGAGACTGATGGTAAAGTTACCACAACCGTTATACACCTTCAGGCTGACTTCGTAATGGCCGCCTGCGGTATAAACGTGCATCGGGTTGATCTGGGTGCTGACAGGGCTGCCGTCGCCGAAGTTCCATTCGTAGGAATTGACATGGGTAGGGTTGAGCGGCGAGAATTGTACCTTGCCCAGGTTTTCATAAAACAAAGGAATGAAATTGAAGCCCTCTACCCGCGGCGAAGGCAGGTAGGCCACATGCTGGTCTTCTGTGTGCACACAATTATAAGGAGTGGTTACGGTTACGGTATAGGTACCGGAATCGGTAATGGCGATGGTTTGCGTAGTGGCATTGGTATTCCAGAGATAGCTATAGCCGGGATTGCCCGCATTCAGTACAATCTGGTCGCCTTCGCAGATACTGGTATCATTACCCAATGCCGCTACGGGCAAAGGCCTGATCACTACATTGGTGCTGCTGTTGATAATACAACCGTTAACGCTTTTTATTCTTACCGAGTAAGTACCGGCTGTAGTTACATTAATAAACTGTGTAGCGGCATTGCCGGGCGTCCAAAGAAAAGTACTGCCTGTATTGCCTGCATTCAGCGAAGCGGTTTGTCCAGCACACAGATCAGTAGTAGCCGGCAGGTTGTTTACAGGGGCTATACCGGGAGCTATATTAATAGCGTCGGAGGCGGTACAGCCATTGGCCGCCGTAACCAATACCGAATACGTACCGGCGTTGCCGGTGGTAATGCTTTGGGTAGTGGCGCCGGTGTTCCAGGCATAAGTGGCGCCCGGATTGCCTGCATTAAAGGTATAGGAAATGCCGGGACATATAGTAGTATCGTTACCGATATTGACGGTAGGCGCGGTTTTAACTGTAGCTACTACTGCCTGGCGGGTGCTTTCGCAAGTGGTACCAATAACCCAGTTGAAGAAATAATAGTACAGGTCGGAGGTTACACCCGAAGGCCAGTTGGCATTGGTAATGGATACCACGCCGGGCAGGGTGAAGGGATAAGCATACGGGATATAGGGAGAACCGTTAAAGCCATTAAAGATCACCGATGAAAAGCCGGTATAGCTTATGATAGCCAGTTTGTAGCCGGTACCTATCGGCACGGCAAAGTTGAGGTTCGCGGTGTAAGGGGTCAAGGTAGTGGTCTGGTTGGTGCCGGTTACATTGAAGGTGCTTTGCTGCAATACGGTATTGGCCGAGTTGAGCAATCCTATGGTAACGGTACCCGCAGTACTGGTGGTAGCATTGGGATAGATATCTACGGAGTTCAGGGTAAAGGCGCTTATGGCATTGAAGCTGAGACTAAAGTTGGCGCCGGTACCAAAGCCCGAAGTATAACCTGTAGTGGGGGCGGCCAGGCCTACATTGCCCGAAGGGCCGCTACCCGTAGCCGCTGCCGATACATAATAGGTAGTCGTGCTGCTGATAGAAGGCGTTGTAAAGGTATTGCCGGTGGCCAGGGCCGCACCGCCTGTTGCAGCAGCATACCATTTCAGTACGCCACCTGCTGAAGCTGTGCCCTCCAGTACTACCGTTCCCGCGCCGCAACGGCTACTGTCTTTCTTGGTAAGGACCGTCGGAGGAATTGTGCCAGGACTTTGCCGGGTGTAAGCAACCCGGATAAGGGCAGGCAGAGCAACAAGGAAAAAATAGAACGGTGTAAGTTTATTTTCATTGAGACAATGGATTTTTAAATGAACTGGTTAAAGATTACACTACATGTTCATGTAAAAATAGAAAAAAAACGGGGATGTCCAATAGTTAGTTAACAGGCAAGCCGGAGACCGGCTTGCCTGTTAACTACACATATTTTTCGTCGATTATAAACGCGCGACCGTTACCTGGCTGTTCTGCAGGGCCTGTTCTATTTCTTTTTCGCGTTTACCTAGCTGCAGTCGGAGCGGGGTCAGCAGCCAGCGGGTCCTGATACGCTTGAGGCGGTCTTCCGGCGTCAGGACAAAAATACGTTTCAGCCAATTCCAGGGGAGGAAGGTACGGAACGTATCCGACAGCTTTACATAATACACCACAGTATCGCCGCTGCATTGTTCGAGCAGGGTTTTTACCTCGCCGGGTTCGTTAAGCGAAGAAATGCAAAGCACGGAGCCATAACGGGGTTCAAAATAACCGGTAAGTTCCCGGTCGCCCTGCCAGGCGCTGTTACTGATCACGCGCTGTACAAAAGCTTTCCCGTTAAACTGTTCCGGAACCTGTAATTGCTGATCGGGAATAAATTTTACTTCCCATTCCTTATCGGCCAGGGTTTCATACACGGTCCATACCCTTTCCTTATAATAGTTCAGCATTTCGGCCGCAAAATCGTTGCCTTTTCTAGCCGGCTTCAGGTCGGTATAAAAACTGGCGTAGAAATAGACATGCGATGCATAAGGATCAAATATTTCCGGGACACGCACGACCAGTTCCCTGCTTTTGGCATATACTTTCCATACAATACGGCGTACGTCGTCGCCACTTTCAAAGCCTTTATAGTTAAGGTATTCTCCCTCTACTTTCCGCAACTGGTCGATGCGGGTATCGGTTTGCTCCGTTTTACGGGGCAGGGCATCCCGGTTGTCTATGTCTACCTGGCCGGGCGCCTGGTAAAAATGCCCCTTGATACCCTGGCCTACGGGAAGGGAAAACAACTGGAGCATATCTTCAAAATAAATAACGCCGCCTTTTACGGCATATTCCTTGATGTCGGGAAGCTGCAGCATGCTTTTTCCCGATACGCCTTCCCGCCAGAACTGTTGCGCCTTGCGGCGGTTGGAAGCCAGGGTAAACTTATCGGTCATTTTATAATCATCATAAAACAGCCTTCCTTTGATAAAACCCAGGAAAGGACGCCTGGCTTTCTTCAGTAAAGTCTCCATCCAGAGGCCCTTGCGCTTATCGGCCGGTTTGAAGTCGAACTCCAATTGGTAATGATTAGGGCCAGCCTGCAGCCATATATAGTAGAGCCAGCATACAAAGGTGGTAAGTACCGAGAAGGCGATGAGGGCTACGACAAACCACAATGCCGTGCTGCCCATCAGCAGGATCAATGGCCGGAAAGAGGACAATTCTTCCCCTTTTACCGCTGCGTCGGGCTTAATGACCCGGAAACACAGCCATAACGCTATCGCTGTAACAAAAGCATTGGGCGTCAGAGGAAAGTACTGAAGATAATAGCGTAACCGGTTCCGGAGATTTTTCCACTTCATAAGGAGCGGGAAAGTTACGGATTAATTAAATATCGCCTTTGCTCCCGCCTGTCAATAATTTCCCAAATACCGCATCCGTTTTATACCTGTTAATCAAAGCAATATTCAAAAAAACTCCTTTTTAAAAGGTATAAATAATTTCAATAATATTTTTTGCTCCGGTTTACGCAAAACATTACGAACTTCGCCGACTGTTTTTAAGGGAAAACGGAACGATCAGAATAATTAATCCGCTATAGGGAAAACAAATCAATTAAACGTTTGTTTAATTTCTGGAATTGGCTAATTTTGCAGCCAAACAGGGCACAATTTTAAGGAGTATGAGTGATGTTTCTTTCAGGGATAAAGCGCAAAAAGGTATTTATAAGGTTATTAATCCTTTTGTCCGCTTTCTGATAAAGCTTGGGCTTACGCCCAATGCGGTAACAACAATAGGTTTGTTGCTGAACATCGGTGTTGCGGTTATTTTTATTATCGGGGCCGAGAAAGGTAACAGGGGCGAGCTGGGTTATGTGGGATGGGCAGGAGGGCTTATCCTTTTTGCAGGTTTATTCGACATGCTGGATGGCCAGGTGGCCCGCCTGGGTAAAATGTCTTCGACCTTTGGCGCCTTGTACGATTCCGTACTGGACCGTTACAGCGAGCTGGTATTGTTCCTGGGTATCTGTTATTACCTGATATCCCACCACTATTTCCTGAGTTCGCTTTTTGCTTTTATTGCCATGATCGGTTCGATGATGGTGAGCTATACCCGTGCCCGCAGCGAAGGGCTCGGTATCCAGAATAAGGGCGGCCTGATGCAAAGGCCCGAGCGTGTGATCCTGATCGCCGTATCGGCCATAGCTACCGGTGTAGCCGCTGCTTTTGTGGAAGGAGATGGCAAGGTGTTTATACCAGGTATCCGATTTCACGTATTTGAGTTAATGAGTATTTTTACAATTCCAATAGCAATAATGGCCATTTTAACCAATATCACGGCATTTAAGCGACTTGCCGATGCCAAGAAAGCCCTTGATAAGATCGATGCGGAGCAGAAAGCCAAGGGAGGGATATCTTCTTCCAACGTGGCAGCTGTGCTGATGCTTGTTTCCGTATTGTACACTGCCAAAGCCGAGGCCCGGAAAAATCTGGACGATGGCAAGCCTACTTTTACCGAAGCAGTAGATACGTTCCCTGTTCCCAAGTTCAACAGCAAGACCCAGTTCTATGTACAGCGTACGCCCAATACCAATACCATTATGTATGAGTTGAACCTGAAAAACGGGGAACTGAACGATGATAACCCCATACATGTTTACTGGATCAGGTATGCGGAAGACGGCAAAACACAGGAATTATCGTATATTCAGCGTAAATTTGCCTACGGCGTAAAAGTGACCAAGCTTGCTGAAGAAAAATTTAAACTCCTTTTCGCCGCTTACGACAAAATACCCTTCTATCTTATGAAATCTACCGCCGGCATCTACCACACCTATGTGGAGCTGGATGGTAAAATGGTAGTATTGAAAAGGCTGTATATCCGTATCGATCCGGGCGGTACCTTCTGGTCGCCTAATGTGAAATATGTGGAGTTCAAAGGTACCGAAGTGCCTTCGGGGAAAGAGGTCGTAAAGCGGATCAACCCGAAATGGAAGCCGCCCAAGCAGTAGCGTTGTCTGCTATGTAAGGTTATTTGAAAAAACACAAATCAATGAAAAAGAATTACGTTTCCAATTCCACAGAATCAGTCCGGATGTTTAAAAGCGACTTTCTCGAATCCTTTTCGAAAGTGCATTGGACTATCCCCATGATCGCTTACCTGCCTGTGGTATTGGTCTTTGCTTACCTGGCTTTGTTTGTTGCCCATACCTCATTGTGGTTGTTTATCGGCATGTTCCTTGCCGGCCTGGTATCCTGGTCTATCTTCGAATATGTACTGCACCGCTGGATCTTCCATTATGTGCCTAAGGCCAAATGGGCCCTGCGCCTGCATTTCATCTTCCACGGGGTACACCATGATTACCCCAACGATGTGAAGCGCCTGGTAATGCCCTTATCGGTAAGTATTCCCCTGGCATTCGGTGTGTATTTTGCTTTACGCGCCTTTATGTCTCCTATATACCTCTATCCCTTCTTTTCTGCATTTGTGCTGGGTTACGTTTTTTACGATACCGTACATTATGCATTGCATCATTTCAATTTTAAAGGAGAATTCTGGAAAAAAATAAAGAAGCATCACATGTTGCATCATTATTCCGATCCGACCAAAGGTTTTGGCGTCAGCTCGGAGCTATGGGACCGGGTGCTTAATTCCGGTTTTCCGAAGAAGAAAAGTTAGATGAATTTAACTACAGTAAACAGAAGACTTTCGAGGAGTGCGCAGATGCCCGCTTACATAAGGATTTTAATTGCCGCGGGGATCAGTTTGGGATACATGGTCCTGTCGTACTTTGTTATTGGGTTCCGGCCGGAACAGATCTTTATCTCCGGTTTGTTTTTCGTGTTGTACACTGCATCGAAGGGTACCCGTAACTTCCTGCTTACCCTGTTGCCGTTTATCGTATTCTGGGTAATCTTCGACTATATGAAAGCCGTTCCGAACTATAAGTTCAACACGGTACATATAGGCGACCTGTACGAGCTGGAAAAGCAATATTTCGGTATTACTTATGAAGGAGCGGTACTTACCCTCAACGAATTCTGGGGCACGCACCGTACCGTCTTCCTTGATGTGATCAACGGGTTCTTTTACCTGTGCTGGATGCCGGTACCCATTTCTTTTGCCGCTTACCTTTTCTTTAAGAACAGGAGAGGGGCACTGGAGTTTTGCCTTACCTTCCTGCTGACTAATTTCGTAGGCTTTATAGGTTATTACGGTTACCCGGCAGCGCCGCCGTGGTACGTGCATTATCACGGCCTTGTGTTTGATCCTACGACACCGGGCAATGTAGCCGGCCTCGCCGGTTTCGACAATTTCTTTGGAATACAGCTCTTTCACGGGCTTTATGCCAAAAGTTCCAATGTATTTGCCGCTATGCCTTCCCTGCATGCTGCTTATGCCCTGGTTTCGGTGTATTACGGGTTTAAGAAGAATGTGGCTATAGGCTGGAAAATATTCCTCACCATCGTCTGCCTGGGTACCTGGTTCGCGGCCTTATACACCAATCACCATTATGTGATCGATGTACTGGTGGGTATCCTTTGCGCTACCCTGGGCATTTTCCTGTTCCGCAGCGTGCTGCTGCGTATCCCGGCTTTCAAGCGGTTCCTGAACAGCTATTACAGTCAGGTTATTTAATCACAGTGTGTTACCCTGTCTTAGCAAGTAATCGTGAAAGGACAGAGCACTTTATCGAATAGGTTACAAGAAGCAGTTTCAGATAAAGACAACGCCACCAAGTGCTAGTTGCAGTTGGTGGCGTTGTCGTATAGGAGTATCAGCAAAGAAAAACCAGGATCCCGGTAATGATGGCGATGACAGCGGCGATGAGCACAGCCGCAGCACTGATGTCTTTTACCTGTTTAATAAGCGGGTGATATTCTTTACTGACCGCATTACATAATCGTTCTATAGCGGTATTGAAGGCTTCAGAGATCCATACCAAGGCAATGGCGATCACGATAAAGCACCATCGCGTAGTATCCAGGCTGCGCCAGCAACCCAAGGCAACAACGGCAAACGTCGCCAGTACATGGATCCGCATATTGCGTTCGCCCAGGATTAAGGTCTTTAAGCCGGTGAAAGCATAGCCGAAGCTTTTGAGCTGGTAGCGGATCCGTTTTTTCATAAAGCACAGTTTGAATACCTAAAATTAAGCAACCTGTAATTGCCCTGCGGTTATTTACCGCAGGGCAAAGGTGATAGGGTACAGGGGCTGTATCAGGAAGGTAAAGCCGCTTTTTTACCTACATTGTACCAGTCCACTTTGCGGGAGCTGTACATGGCCAGGGCTACTACAAGGAACAAGCCTACGCTGCCGAAGAGCAGAGCATAGTCCTGGAGCTGGATGAGGAAGAAGATATAGGCATAGAGGCTCGATAAAGCCAGGGTAAAGCCAAAGGCTATCCTGCCTTTTTTGAACATGCTCCATACGTATAAGCCAATGAGCGATATGGTAGCCCCGGCAGCAATCACATAGGCCACATTGAATCCAGCATATTCGGAGAAGGAAAGCAGTAAGGTATAAAACACGGAAAGCGCGATGCCTACCAGCAGGTACTGCAGGGGATGTATCTGTTTTTTTTGCAGCAGCTCAATAAAGAAGAAGACGGCAAAAGTAAGGCCGATAAACAGCAGGGCGTACTTTACGGAACGTTCGGTCTTGGTATAGGAATTGGTAGGCTGTATCAGGCGTACGCCAAAGGCCGATTCCGCGATCTTCTGGTTACTGTTGACCCAGGATTGTGGATAGGGACGCGAAGCCTGCACTATTTTCCAACTGGCGCTAAAACCTTCCTTGCTTTTTTCCGCAGTATCGCCGATGGGTATATATTTCCCGTCAAATGCGGGATTCTTCCAGGGCGATTGCAGGGCTACCGTCGTGGTTTTGCCTACCGGCGTAAGGTAAAAGTATTCCGAACCTTTTACTTTAAGCCTGATGTCGAAGTGTACTGCTTGTGTGGCGCTGCAAGGTACCGGTGTATTTAAGCCCGAAGTCATCAAATCGTTTTCGGGCACCCCGGCCTCCAGCTTAAGGGCGGCATCGTTCCACTGCAACGATACTTCGTCTTCCAGCCCGCGGGCGTCGCTAAGGCCCATGATCAGACGGGCTTCGTTCCACAACACATGGTCGGGAGCTATCTGTAAAGAAGCCAGGTTCAAAGGATCGAAGCTGCCGCTGAGGTTTACGTCGGCCCGGTATAAAGTGACGTCATAGATGCTTCTGTGGCGGGTTTGCGTTGGCAGCTTGCCATTGATGCGTAACTGGTCGGGCAAGAAATAGGCTTTCCTTTTATGTATCTGCGTCTTGCCATCGCTTAGGGTGGTGGATTCGTTATAAGGTATCATGAGTATAGGGCCGGTAACGGTTTGTGGCCCCGCCCACTTGCTGCTCACTTCTTGGATCACTTCCTGCTGACGGATGGCCCGTTCCTGGACCAGGTTGCTGATCAGCGCCGAAGGTATAAGCATGACAAGGATCAAAGTACCGATGAGTATGCCTTTGATCAATACGCGGTTTACTTCCCAGAAACCGGGTTCTTTGGTGCCGGCAGGGCTGGTAACGGCAGGTTGTTGCCAGGAGTTGGGATTTTCGGACGATGTTTCCATGTTTATGTTGTTTTTAGGATTGAAAAATTTGTGCACGTACTTCTTGCATAGGTTGGGGGATCAGCTCGAACCAGTTGATATGGTTGAGCGAAGATGTGCGGCGCCCCCTGATCCAGGCTTCCCGGAAAGTGCGCCATTTTTCCGGCATAATGATGATGCCTACCGCCACACTAAACAAGGTAGGCACAGTATAATGCCTGTTGGCCAGCATAAAGCATTGCAGGCTTACTTCTCCTTCTTCTGTTGGTGGGTAGCCGAGTACCACGTGCTTGATGTCGTGCTTCTCATAGTAAGGCATCAGCTCCAGGTCGTTGTTGAAGAAAAAGGTGTACAGCTCCCTGCCTACCGTTCCTTCGGGCATATGCTGCAGCGATTTCAAAGAATAGGGAAATTGGTAACTTTTACGTACCAGCTTGAGGTAAGGCAGCGCTACTTCGTGTGCGAGATAAACGAGGAACTGCTTACGGATTTTTTTTAGCCGTGTTTTCATCGAGGTATTTATTTACAGATAAAGCAAAAGAGCATAAAGCCAGTAAGGATGCCAGCAATACCGTACTGCATAGCCTTAAATAATTTTCCAGTAGATCGGAAGGTTTTATTTCAAAAAACATAACCGTAAGCATCGTGGCGATCATGGTGGAGAGAATAATGCCAATGACAGTAATCAGCCATTTCCGCTTCAATGGATAGTTGCCTATATGCACATGGAAGAGGATAGCGCTGTAGATAAAGAGCGCGGGCAACCCGGCTATCAATTCGGCCGGCACAAAAAGAAAGATCATGCCATCGCCCAGGCCCCCATAGAGCAGGGAAAAAATAATAGTGTGGTAGATAATGGCCAATAGCCATATTTTGAAGGCTACGCGCATGGGCTGGTCTCTTTGAAAATGCCGAAATAGTTTTTTACGGTGGTATAGTGGCTGAGCAAGCTGCATAAGGCGGCTGCCCAGGCGATCAGAGGGAAGGCAAGCCAGGCCTGCATGGCCTTTAAAGGTGTTTGCCCATTATCGGCCATGAATGCACAAGCGCCATAGGTGGCCGCGAAGCAAAGCAACATGCCGATGTTCACGATAAGTATAAAAGCGGGCACCGGATCGGATAAGCCTGATTTGCGGAGCAGGCCGGGAACCGGCAGGAACAGGAGCAATGCCGGTATGCCGAACATAAGGGCAAGCCCCATCGACATAAAGAAGATGATAGGGCAAAGCAGGGTAGGCAGCATACAGCAGAAATAAATAACGATGGCGCGGAACCATATCCGGGAGGCAAGTTTCATTTTTTATTATTTAAAAGTACTTTGTTTTACAAAGTAATTGGGCAAAAAAAATTTAAGTAACGCTTTTGATGATTTTTTCGAGGGCATCCAGGTGGCTGCGGAAAGCCTTTTCACCGGCACGCGTAATAGAGTACACCGTATTGGTCTTACGACCGATGAACCCTTTTTCTACTTTAATGTATTTATGCTCTTCCAGGGTTTTCAGGTGCGTAGCCAGGTTGCCGTCCGTTGCATCGATCAGGGCTTTAAGGTCGTTGAAGTTGATATCCTCGTTAACGATAAGCGCACTCATGATGCCGATCCTGATCCTGCTGTCGAAAATCTTGTTGAGTTGTTCCAGTTCTTTTCTCATTATTGATCATATTTCCGCCACATAATAATGCCATACACGATATGCAATACGCCAAATCCCAGTGCCCAAAGGTACAGGCCATAGCCTGGTTCGATAAATAAGCCGATACATCCCAGTATTACTTCGGTAAGTCCCAGGTATTTAATGTCGGATACCGTGTATTTGCTGCCGTTGATCAGCGCCAGCCCGTAAAAAATAAGGCAGGCGGGCGATACATAAATCCAGTCGCCCCGCAGTACAAAAGCCAGCGTAATGACTGCACCGGCCGCCAAAGGTATAAAAAGGTTGATAATCATTTTGCGCGAAGCGGCATTCCACATCTTTACCCCTGCTTGCTGGTTTTTCCGGTACGTGAAGTAAAAGCCACCTATAAGGGCCAATGTGAAGATGCCGGCGGCCAGCACCAATAACTGGTTTCTTAATGTTTCGAAACTATCGCCGTTAAAACTGCCCCTTGTGTTATAATTGAGGTAATACTTGTTCAATTGCATATAGGCAACACCAGCGCCGCCCAGCGCTACCATGCCTGCCCATATACCGCTCCAGCCGCTTAACGACAGGAAGCGTGCCGAACGTTCCATAATGCTGCGGATCTGTTGCAGGGTCTCTAAAGAAGTATCTTTTTGTTCTGGTTCCATAAAAGCACTTTGAATTACAAAGTAAATATTTCTTTTTTTAAGAAACAAACATCCGGGAGGAATTTTTTTATGATCGTCGCATTGGGAATAGCATCAGTCCACTGCTCCTGCTATTTTGAACGCATTTATCATTGTCCGGCTATCCTGATTAAGAAGACAAATACGCTCTGGTGTTTAAGCTTGCTGAAAGGATGGTTATAAGGTGCTTCGGCAAGCTCAGCAACCATGTCCGGCAAAATTGGCAATCACGGTTGTAGCGAATGGGTCTCTTGTTGCCTTTATCGCGATAGTTAGTCATTAATCAGAACAGCATAGAGTCGGTTATTTAGCGGAATCCGGTTTAGCGCAGGAGTTAAAGGCGAAATGAATTAGTAACGCCTTGCACAGACCATGATCATGCCGGTCTGGTATCCGGATTCAGATCATTTTGATCTTTCGGGTGTCAGGATTTTGTCTTGTTTCGATTTATTACGGAGCACAGTGATTCTCCTTTTAGGGATAAATAAGCACCTTGAGGGTGCTGGGAAAGCACATGTAGAGTGTTGTTAAGCAATATGTTAGTTTATAGCCAACTTTAAAAAATAGAAGAGCGTCTTAAAAAACACGATCCTGTGAATTAATCATAGTATGGAATAAATAGCATCTTTTATGGGGAAACTTATTATGACATGTTGTTTGCTTTTCTGGGGATTATGTTTGCATGCGCAACAGGAAAATATCTGGATTTTTGGAAATGGAGCCGGCCTTGATTTTAATAACGGTAGCCCATTGCCCATCGCTGTAAGTATGCCCATAGAATTAGATGAAGGTTGTGCCAATGTTTGTGACGCGAACGGGCAGTTGCTTTTTATTACAGATGGTTATACCGTGCTGGACCGCAATTATAATATCATGCCTAATGGTAATGGTTTAATCACCGATATTCCGCTACCACCCAATATAATGGGTAGCACCAGCCAGGGAGCGCTTATTGTTCCTATGCCGGGTAATCCGCAAAAATATTATGTTTTTTCATTGACACCCGAAGACCTGTTTCAATACAGAGGCAGGCTTTATTACAGTGTAGTCGATATGAACAGCAATGGGGGCATGGGTGATGTGGAACCGGCACAAAAAGGTATCCTGCTCGATACCCTGCTCACCGAACACATGAGGAGCGTTGTGGGCGATGACTGTAATATATGGCTTGTTGTAGCCTCCTTACAGTCGCCGGCATTTAAGTCTTTCGAAATTAATAGCGCGGGGCTCAGCAATACGCCTGTAATCTCCAATTATGGAAGCTCTTCTGTTGTTGGCGTAGGAAGGATGTGTATTTCCCCGAATCGTAAAAAACTATCGATTGGCCGGGAGTTTGCTCTGGAATTATATGACTTCAATCCGGCTACAGGCGCCGTTTCCAACCCAATGATCCTGGATGCATCTGAGGGTAGTTATGGTATATGTTTTTCTCCGGATAATTCAAAATTGTATGTCAATGCTGGTTTTAGCAGCCTTGCTCAGTACGATCTCAGCTCTGGTACGGCCGCCGGCATTATTGCTTCGAAATATATTCTGGATCCTAATAGACCGCTTATTGATATTAAGCTGGGGCCGGATGGGAAAATATACTATACCAGTGAGCCGGGTATCGGCAGAATAGATGCGCCTGACCTATATGGTGCTGCCTGTATGTTCAATTCCAGTGCCATTACGCTGGTACCTGGTACATTAGCAGCCGGCAGGGGGTTTCCCAATGTAATATCGCTAGTCAAACCAGATACGATGTATACGGTCCGGCAGAAGAAAGCTCCTTGTTATGGCTATAATCACTTGCTTCAAGCTAATGACAACTCAGGCTGGGGTTATGTATGGAGCAATGGTACTGCAAGTCCTGAGACAACAGTACAGCAGCCCGGAACCTATTGGGTGAACTATCATACAGCTCCATGTATCTTTCATAGCGATACTTTTCAGGTCTCTGTCGATTATGTTTTACCGCAGTTGACAGCATTTGCCGGTTGTAAAGGAGCCAGTAACGCTATCATTACAGCATCGGTGTTTCCGGGAGATACCGTTACCCATAGTTATACCTGGCGTTACAATAACCAGGTGATCAAAGGCCCTTTATTTACTAATCAGGGCGACACACTTCAAGGGATCACTTCGGGGACGTATACTTTACAGATTATAGCAGGAAATAATTGCGATACCACTTTAAGTATCGTAGTCCCTGATCCCGATTACGAGGCCTCATTCTCTATGTCGGACAGTATTATCTGTATGGGAAATGAAGTTTCGTTTCTAAACATGTCCCAGGGAGGCTTTACTACATTTCATTGGGATTTTGGCGATGGGCTTAATTCCTTGCTGGAACATCCGGAGCATTTATATTCCCGGGAGGGGGTATACACTGTCCGGTTTATAGCCGGATCTGCTTACCCTTGTTACGACACCATTTATAAAACCATTACAGTAGATGCCGCATTGCCCGGTAATTTCCTTACCGATAGGGATAGTATCTGTACCGGGCAGAACATCGTCTTTACCCCGGTGACCGACAGTACCATTACCTCCTTGCATTGGCAACTGGGAGACGGTACCTCTCGAAACACGCCCAATGCGCCCAGCCAGCATGCCTACGATCAAGAGGGTACCTTAACGGTTCAGCTCAGGACTCATTTCCGGGCCTGTCCCGACACCACTTTCAGCAAACCTGTGTATGTATTTCCCTTGCCCCTGGTTAACCTGGGCCCGGATTCGGGATTATGCCTGAACGGGGCTTTCATTACGCTGCAGAATCTGCAACCTGCGCCTGCCGGTAAATATGACCATCTCTGGAGTACAGGCGATACCTCTTCCAGTATCAGGGTTGTACACCCAGGTACCTTTAACCTGACGGTGCGTGCGGAGCCGCTGGGCTGCAGCACTACCGAAAATATAGTTGTGCACAAAGATTGTTATACCGATATTCCCAATGTCTTTACGCCCAACGGCGATGGGATCAACGATTATTTCTTTCCGCGGCAATTGCTGTCTAAGAAAATAAGTAAATTCAGTATGCAGATCTTCAACCGATGGGGCCAGGTCATTTTTAGCACGGATAAAACCGGTGGCAGGGGATGGGACGGGAAATATAACAGCAAAGACCAACCCCAGGGCGTTTATGTTTATCAGATCGCTATGGAACTGGACGGGCATGTACCAGAGCGCTATGAGGGTAATGTAACCCTGATCCGTTAAGCCATGTAGGAGTACGCTGTAGCTCATCCTGACCTGAGCGTGGTGGCAGAGTGAAATTTTCGCCAGGCTTGGCTACAATGCTTGTTTTATTGCGTTGCATATACTTTCCTCTGCGCTACAATGATTATTTCATACAGCGGAACTGAAGGTGTTCTTGGCATGATGCGATTTACTGACACAAAACAGATATTGTACGCTGTTAATAATAATCAACCCTGTCTACTAAGGCGCGCCCCCTCCATGCTGTATTTGGTTCGTCCAGGTATGCTGAACCATACGTTTCATAGAAGTCGATATTAAACCCAACTTCGTCTATGAAGAAATTTCTGTATTCTTCGATGGTCCCAGGTAAATCCTTGTCCCAATATTTGTATTCAAATCCTGAATGGGTTTCAATTTTATTTAAAAGATTGAAATATCTTTCCCTTGCGGTCGGATGAGATTGATAGCCTATTGGTGGAAATATCGAGTGTTCAACACCTTCGTAGATATCCAGGAAAGCATACCACATTAATGCCCCTTCAAATACAAGCATTTTTTCCTTTTGACTATAATTGGGTAGGTTTATGGATGCCACATCTGCATCAAACTCGTTTTGCTGAGAGGTATTATAGACATCAAGAAGTTTATAGTCGTTTTGAGATTTAAAAACAGCTTTGAGCATATGTTTAGGGCTTGTGTTTTTATCATCAAGGTGACCTAAGATTAAATGTGCATACTCATGTCCCGCAATAAATTGCATGATAAAGGGTACTGAACTGGATATTTTCTTTTCTATCGTACGGGGAATAATACCTCTGGGGTCCATTAAAAAATCCAATGACTCCGTTTCCAGCATTATTCTTAGTGCAATCCGAATGCTGTTGAGTTGTACTTTTATCGGAACCTCTTTATTGAAATTTAAAAGCCCCAGATTCATGAATTCAATGAAATGTTTTAGTGAATCGCTTATAGTAGAGATGATCCCGTATTCGGTTTTGAATATTAGTCCATTGGGTTCGTTTGAAAAAATATTTCCGTAGGTGACACTATCGCATCTCAACTTTAATTCTCTTGGAAGATGGTGTTTCGCATTATTGTAATGCAGGTTAACAAAGGAGTTTTCCAGCGACCAGTTGTCCCCTTTTACCAAAGCTTTGTTTCGATAAACCCTAAATAAACGCATATGGTCTACAATGGTCTCGGCGCGTAATTTCAACAGATAATCTTTGGCATTTTTTACGTCGAAAATCCGCTCAATCTCTTCCTGATTGCATATTGGGTGAAAAAAACCTTTTTGAATTTCTATCGGTGTTTCCATATAAAATACTCGTGGTTATATCGTCTGTTATAATAGCACACAACTCCTAAAAATACGAAAATTCTTGCAGGGCTTTTTGTAGATGGGTTTAAAATGGCATTTTAGGTCATTGCCAAAAGTGCGTAAGAAATCTGTAATATGTCATAAAAAAACGGCCTGTGAAAGACACAGGCCGCAGCAATAAAATGATGTATTCTTTAGAAATCGAAATTGATTCTGCCCCTTATACCCCATTCGGTAACATTAGGGTGATCCAGGTACGACAAGCGCCTGATGAGATCGACACGAAGCAGGTTGAAAATATTTTCCACACCCACACTAGCCTCCATATATGGCTCTTTATCCAGTGAGTAGGTTGAGGGGCGGCCATACTGATCGGTAGGGAAACGAAATAAATTGGGATTATTTTCGGGGCGGTTCGATTCGCGCAATCCGCCATAGATCAGCTTAAAGCCTGCTACTTCACGTAGCTTCAGTTTTTTGAACAGGGGCACCTTGTTGAAGATGAAGCCGTACATATGGTAGTCTATATTAAGCTCTACCGTCTTATCGCTTACAAATTCCAGGAAGTTCATAAGGTTGTAAGCATACAAGCGATACGCGTAGGTCTGGTTGGCATAAGGGATGTTGAGCAGGGGGTAGGGTACCGATCCGAAAAGATAAGTACCGGCGAGGCTTACATCGGCAAGCCCCAATTGCGACAAGTAGAAACGCTTATAAATATTGGCATTCAGGACCTGGTAATTGTATTGGCCCTTGAATAAGCCTTTTACGCCTGCATTGAACCTTACCGTAAAGATGGGATAGGCATTGGGTATCGGTATACGGAACAGCTTCCGCTGGAAAAACTGCTCATGGGGCGCCCAGCGCCATTCAAAGCCGAATTCGGAAGTAGTGATGGTAGGAACGGTATCCATGACAGCGCCCAGGCCATCAGTATGTATAAAGTCGAGACCACCGGCTGCTTCCTGCTTCCAGTTTTTGAACTGTACCTTAACCCCCATATGGTCGCCAAATTCGTACACATATTCGAGACGGTAGATGTCGTTATAGGTCCATTTATCGTTCACGCCTCTCTTAAACGACAACAGCACGTTATCTTCCTGGGTATATTTGAGCTCCTGGCCCGGTATACCGGTTTCCCGCTGGAAGCTACCCTTGATGTAATTCAGAGGATAGGTGTAAATACTTTTATTATTGATGGAATAAGTGCCGCCCAGGAAAAATTTCCAGCGTTCATCTTTAAAGCCATAAGAGAGATAAGCCTCGGTATAGAACCGCTTGCTGAACTGCGGCGTGGTACGGCCGCCAAAACGCAGCTTAAAGCCTTCAACCGGGTTAAAGCTGTAGAAAGTACTCAAAGGCCCGAACTCTACCGGCCCGTTCACATTATAACCCGCAATAAAGGTCGTTGCGATCCACATCAGTGTTTTGAACGACTTCATATTGTTGAGGCTGTCCATATTCCGGTAGGTATTGGCCTCCGTTTGGGTAAGCGATTCCGGGCGCCTTTCCTTCCAGAAACTATCCGACTGGTTCAGGGCGCTTGCCAGCTTTACCACCTCCGGCCCCCTGAAAACGCTGTCTGCGATTTTGGGTGCTATATTGAAGCTGTCGATCCTTACGGTGCGTTCGCCAAATAAGCCCTTTTTCCCCTGGAAAATACCAAAGTTCACCAGCAGGTTGCTCCGCGAGGGATGGTACCGGCCATCGGGGCTGCGCTGATAGTCGAGGGTAAGGTTGAGGCTGGTTACCCAGTTCAGGTTAATGTCCTTGCTTACGCCCAGGTCGGCCTTTTGTACGCCATAATTGCCGTCGAGGGTTACATACAGCTTGCCCTGGAAGAGCAGGTCGTTCTTGTTGCGCGGGAAAAAGGAAAGCTCCACCAGCTTAATGCCATCGGCAGATACGGTATCGGTAATATAGAACTTGTAGAAAGTGGGCGACATGTCGGCGATAGGACTCAGGAAAGAATTCGTGACCACGTACACGTTATTTTCGTACAGGTCTACATCCTGGTACAAATGCTTCAGGTAAGTCGAAATGTTTTCGTTGTTGACATAACGTTCGTCAAAGTTCACATGCTTGGATGCCGTAACATATGTCTTCTTCTTTTCCGGGTCCTTTCTCAGGTATTTCTGTGAGAGGTTCTCTTCCAGGTAGAGCGGCAGCAATGCTTTGCCTGCAAAGCGGGTAGTATCCACATTATCCAGCACAAACTGGTATCTTTTGAACAGCTTGTTCTTTTTGATCGCCCCGGGCAGGCTGCTTATAGCCAGTTGCATTTTTTCATATTCCTGGTACGAAACATAATCATAATGCTCCATCCGGTTCTGCGATTTATGCGCGATCACCTGGCGGATCAATTCTACCGCCGGGTTGTTTTTGTTCCTGTATCTTTCTTTTTTGGGTTTAATTACTACCTCGTCCAGGGTTTTATTGTTTTCTTTCATGGAAACGTCGATCACCTGCGTTTGCCCTGCGACAAAAGTCCTGATCTCGGTAAGGTAGCCGAGGAAGGTGAATTGTACCTTATCTACATTTTCTGTAGTCTGCAGCTCGTAATAGCCCTTTACGTCGGTAGTGGTGCCCGAAGTAGTACCTTTGATCGATACGCTTACGAAAGGCATAGGATCGCCGGAAACAGCATCGGTCACGGTTCCTTTAATGATAGTTTGTGCCAGGGCCTGTAATGGTCCTGACATCAGTAATAACAAAAAGACAGGCAGCCAGATGGTTTTACGCCTGGGGCTGCTGCTTCCTGAAAACGAAGAATTTTTGAAATACATAATTATAGCCTATGCTTACGATGACGGAAACCATTGCTTTGGATATCCAGTCTTCTAATTTAATTATCTCGGTAAACAGGTAGACGCCTCCCGCGTTCAGGGCCAGGTTGCCCAGCCAAACCAGGATATACTTCAATGCCTGGCCTCCTGCTCCTCTTTCCTTTGACGAAAAAACCCAGTTTCTGCCCAGCAAAAAATTGGTAATTCCGCCACAAATATTCCCGATCACGCTGGCCGATACGAACCAGGTGCCGAACAATTGTTTCAAGACATAGGTTATCGAAAAATCCACACCCGTAGATATCAGTGAAGATGCCTGTGCTTTGATAAATGTGTTCATTATCGGATAAAATGCAACCGGGTTTATTTCCGGCGCAATACTATTTATTAAAGATGAGTATAATAGCCTGCAATATTATGTTTGCATAAATTCCGGCCAATACATCGTCCAGCATAACCCCCCAGCCGCCTTTCAGCGCTTCCATTTTTCTTATGTACAGCGGCTTGGCGATATCAAAAAAACGGAACAAGACAAAGCCGGCCAGCAACCATTTCCAATCCATAGGCACGAACAAAACACTGATGAACATGCCTGCTACCTCATCTATGACAACCCTGTAGCTGTCTTTACCCCAATCTTTTTCTACTATATTACCGGCCCATATGCCCAGGGCCGTAACCAGGACCGTGACCAGGACCTGCAACAAGTATTGTGTTTCCATATGGCGGAACAAAAGCCACCATACAAGTACGGCAAAGGCGGCAGCAACCGTACCACCGCCTTTGCGTATATATCCTATTCCAAAAATAGAAGCGATCAATTTCATGAATCAGCTCTTTGCTTTTTAGCTACGTGCTAATTTATTTACAGGGCTTCTACCAGGTCCTGGTAGTAATCAAGACCCAGGTGGGTGATCAGGTCTTCACCCATAATATGGCGTAAAGTATTCTGCAACTTGATCAGTTGTTTGAAAATATCATGTTCCGGCTTCAGGCCTTCGGCGGTCTGCGGAGATTTGAAATAGAAGGACAACCATTCCTGGATGCCGCCCATATTGGCCCTTTGCGCCAGGTCGAGGAACAAAGCGAGGTCGAGCACGATAGGCGCTGCCAGGATAGAGTCGCGGCAGAGGAAATTGATCTTGATCTGCATAGGGTAGCCCATCCAGCCAAAGATGTCGATATTGTCCCAGCTTTCTTTGTTGTCGCCGTGTGGCGGGTAATAGTTGATGCGAACTTTGTGGTACAATTCACCATACAGCTCGGGATTATTTTCGGGCTGGAAGATCTCTTCCAGTACGCTGAGCTTGGAAACCTCTTTTGTTTTGAAGTTGTCGGGATCGTCCAATACCAGGCCGTCGCGGTTACCCAGGATATTGCTGGAGAACCAGCCGTTAACGCCCAATGCACGGGCAGCCAGACCGGGAGCAACGATCGTTTTCATCAGGGTCTGACCAGTTTTGAAATCTTTACCGGCAATAGCCACGTTCAACTCCTTAGCCAGATCTACCAGTGCAGGTATATCGCAGGAAAGGTTAGGCGCGCCGTTGGCAAAAGGAACACCCATTTTGATCGCGGCGTAAGCATAGATCATGCTGGGAGCAATGCGCGGGTCATCGTTCTTCATGGCCTGCTCAAATGCTTCGATGCTCTCGTGGATATCGGCTGTTTCGATGTACTTCTCGGTAGAAGCGCACCATACCATTACCAACCTGTCGCAATTGTTCTTTTCTTTAAAGTTGCGGATGTCTTCCATCAAGGCCAGCGCCCAGTTATACTTGGTGTCTTTGGCTTTGATATGGGTACCATCCAGGTTTTTTACATATTCGTGGTCGAATACGGCCTTCATCGGTGTGATCTTTTCCAGCTCGGATTTGATCGCATCCAGTTGGTGTTGCTGTAATACTTTGGCATTCGAAGCAGCTTCATATACATTATCACTGTACACATCCCAACCGCCGAAAACAATGTCCTCCAATGTGGCCAGGGGAACGAAATCCTTTATTTTGGGATAGCGGTTCTCTGTACGTTTACCCAGGCGTATATTGCCCAGTTGTGTCAGCGATCCGATTGGTTTTGCTAATCCTTTTTTGGTAGCCTCTACACCTGCAATAAAGGTAGTAGCCACGGCACCCATACCGGGTACCAGTATGCCCAGCTTACCTTTTGCTGCTTCGATTTGATATTCCATTATATTCTGTTTTGTAATTTAATAAAATGCTTAACGGGACTTTGGACTTGTATGGTGCAAAGATAATAACAATTCAGTAATTTAAACAAACGTTTAATTAATTTTTTCAATTGGCTTATTTCAATTTGTTGCGGTTGCCAACTAAATAAAAACAGTACTGCCGGGCCTTTTCAACGGCTGCTTATGTTGACGTAACCGGGTAAAAGGGGATAGGAGGAAATGCGCTGCCTGTATCTTGAAGCCTTTAAATCGCCGTGGAGCTTGCAGGAAATGAATCTTTGCCTGTTCCCGGCTGCCGGGAACAGGCTCTTTATATTGTGTGCTATATCTTCTTTTCTAAAATGCGGTAGGTCTTGTACCTTTTGCCGTTCATGTGCTCGATGGCGCGGTTCATAAGGTCATTATGCTCGAGCATCCAGGAAGCCTCAGCCATTTTAAAGCCCTTTTTCCTGCCGTTTTTCATGATCGTGGCATAAAAGCAGGCTTCGATACCCATTTTACGGTAAGGCTCCAGTACGCCTAATGCCAGGATACGCAGGGCATTGATCTTTTTACGGCCAAACAGCAATTTAAAAACACCGGTAGGGAATAAACGGCCCCTTTTCACGGTCTTCAACACCTGGTTTATATCGGGAAGACAAAGGGCGATGCCCACCACCTCGCCATTGTGCTCTGCGGCCAGGCAAAAATCGGTGTCGGCGATCATTTTCATATCCTTGCCCATAAAATCAAATTCCTCCTTGGTCATTGGCACAAAGCCCATATTCTTATCCCAGGCGGCATTGTACACCTTGCCAAACTGCTCCAGTTCCCGTTTGAAATTATGCTTCAGGTCAAAAGGGCGTATCGTAACGCCTTTGGCGGCCAGCCTTTCGGTCAGCGCTTCCTGCAGGCGTACCGGCTTTTCGCCTAGGTCGGTATCGTACAGGGCATAAGCTACCAGATCCACCTGTTTGTGCAAGCCATACTGTTCCAGCAATGTTTTGTAGTAAGGCCTGTTGTAAGGCATCAGGATCATGGGGGAACTGTCGTAGCCGTCGACCAGCAGGCCGCAGGGTTCGTTGGTCGACGGGTTTACCGGTCCTACCATGGTAGATAAGCCAAGACCTTTGAGCCATTGCTCGGCGGCGCTCAACAGGGCATTGGCTACTTCCTGGTCGTCGATGCAGTCAAAGAAACCGAAAAAGCCGTCGTTGGTCTTATTGAAATCGTTATGGTTACCGTTAAATATAGCTGCTACACGGCCTGCGATACGGTTGTCTTTGTAAGCCAGGAACAATTGCGCTTTGCCATGTTTATAAAAAGGATGCTTATCGGCATTAAGCAGGTCGCGCTGGGCCATAAACAATTCCGGTACGTAATAGGCATCGTCCCGGTACAGGTCGTGGGGAAAATCGATGAAGGCCTTAAGGGCTTTGCCTTTCGCGGGAATGGGAGTTACTTTAATCATTGCTTGGATATAAAAAATGCATGAATAAATACAATGTGATCCTGGCCTAAAAAAACAGAACGCCGATTATCGATAATGATCAGCGTTCTGTTTTACTAATTTATAGCATAAAGCAATTATACTCTTTCTTTTACGGTAGCTATGTTTAGCTCCTTCGCGAGCTTGGTAAGTTTGCCTATGGCTTCATCGATCTGTGAGAAGGTATGGGTAGCCATCAGGGAGAAGCGGATCAGGGTGCTGTCCGGCGGCACCGCAGGCGATACTACCGGGTTGACGAACACGCCTTGTTCCTGCAAGCCGCAAGTGAGGTTGAACGTTTTAATGTTGTCCCTTACATAAATAGGAATGATGGGGGTTTCGGTCGGGCCCAGATCAAAGCCTTCGTCCAGCAGCAGTTTAGTAGCATAGCGGGTATTGGCCCACAACTGTTCGATACGCTCTGGTTCCGATTCGATAATGTCCAGGGCAGCCAGTACGCTTGCCGCGGAGGCGGGCGTCATGCTGGCGCTGAAGATGAGGGAGCGGGCATGGTGTTTCAGGAATTCGATCACCGCTTTATCGGCAGCCAGGAAGCCACCCAATGAAGCCAGGGATTTACTGAAGGTACCGGAAATAATGTCTACCCTGTCGGTAAGTCCGAAGTGGGAAGCGGTACCAGCGCCTTTTTCTCCGATCACGCCAAAGCTATGGGCATCGTCCAGCATAATGCTGGCGCCGAATTCATCGGCAATGTCCACCATTTCGGGCAGTTTTACGATATCGCCTTCCATGCTGAAAATGCCATCCACTACAATCAGCTTTACCGCATCTTCCGGAAGTTGGCTCAGCTTCTTACGGAGATCGGCCATATCGTTATGCGCATACTTGATCACTTTGGAAAAGGAAAGACGGCTGCCGTCAATGATAGAGGCATGGTCGTATTCGTCCAGGATCAGGTAATCGTTGCGTCCGGTAAGGCAGGATAAAGCGCCCAGGTTGACCTGGAAGCCTGTACTGAATATAACAGCAGCTTCCTTGCCTACATAAGCGGCAAGGCGTGCTTCAAGTTCTTCATGAATGTCTAATGTTCCGTTCAGGAAACGGGAGCCGGCACAACCTGTACCATATTTCCGGGTAGCGGCGATAGCTGCTTCTGTAATTTTAGGATGATTGGTCAGGCCCAAATAAGAATTGGAGCCGAACATTAGAACCCTTTTGCCGTTAATATAAACTTCTGTGTCCTGTCCTGAGGATATTGGTCTGAAATAAGGGTAGATACCTTGTTCACGGGCTTGCGCCGGTGCGGTATACTTTGCTGCTTTCTGTTGTAACCGTTTCTGCATGTAAGGCCAATTGAAGGTGCTAAATTAATATAAATTTAATTTAGTGCTACCTTTTTGTTTTTGTGAGATATGCGCTGCCATTCATTTTTCCCCATTTTCTGCACAAGGGGCCGCTCTATCTGCAACAATCTGATTAAAAAAATAAGTACAAAAATAAATTAAACACTTGTTTAAACGCAAAAAAGCACATTAATAATTTACTAAAGGGAAGTTAATGAATAAAAATTAATGACAAAAGTCGTTCTCCTTTATTATAACACCTGTAGTACATAAATTATTGCCGGTTACCAATCCTTTCTTCTGCGCATTTTCTTGTCCGACAACATCTTTTTGGATTCCAGCCGCTTCTCTATCACAGCTTTGGAAGGCTTTGAAGCCAGCCGTTTCTTGGGTCTCCGGATACTTTGGTTCACCAATATAAGCATTTTTTCGAGGGCTTTCTTCTTATTAGACAACTGAGTCCGGGTTTCACTTGATTTTATGATCAACCAGCCCTCATTATTGATCCTGTTGGCCAATACTTCCTTTATCCTTTTCTTCTGCTCTTCATCAAAAAATGCCGAATTTCCGACCAGCCAGTAAGCCTCCGCCATGGTTTCCACCTTGTTCACGTTCTGGCCGCCTTTCCCGCCGCTTCTGGCAGTCTGGAACGATATTTCCTTTGAAAAGTCAATCATAAGCCCCTCTATATAAAGGTAAAAGCTACCTCCGGGGTAGCTTTTGCGTCTTATTTTCCCTTACAGGTAAGTCTGAACGATTACCGCCTCTTCATATAATCAATTGAAAACCAATAGTATTAAATTATTGTTATGCTTTCATTGTTTTGGCATATTTGTTACGCTCATTCTCGTCCAGAAGGATTTTACGCAACCGGATGCTTTGAGGCGTTACCTCTATACATTCATCCTGTTGAATGTATTCCATACATTCTTCCAGGCTCATTTGAATTTTAGGAGCGATGTTGGCAGCGCCATCTGTACCGCTGGCACGCATATTGGTCAGTTTTTTACCTTCCACTACGTTCACTACCAGATCGCCTGGTTTAATGTGCTCTGCTACTACCTGGCCGGCATATACTTCATCACCCGGATCGATAAAGAAAGAACCGCGATCCTGCAATTTATCCAGGGAGTAACCGGTAGAACTACCGCCTTGCTTGGCAATCAACACACCGTTGTTACGGCCGGGGATAGCACCTTTCCAGGGCTTGTAAGAAGCAAAGTTGTGCGCCATTACCGCTTCGCCTGCAGTAGCGGTCAGCATTTGCGAGCGCAGACCGATAAGGCCGCGGGAAGGCATATCGAACTCAAGATGCTGCATTTCGCCTTTCGATTCCATGATCAGCATTTCACCCTTACGGATGGTAACGAGGTTAATTACTTTACTAGCATATTCTTCCGGAACATCTACTACGAGTGTTTCAAATGGCTCGCATTTCTGTCCGTCGATCTCTTTGGTAATTACCTGCGGTTGTCCTACAGTCAGTTCGTAACCCTCGCGGCGCATGGTTTCTACCAATACCGACAAGTGCAGGATACCACGGCCATAGACCAGGAATTTATCCGCATCATCTGTATCTTTTACACGCAGGGCCAGGTTCTTTTCCAGTTCCTTGGTCAGGCGGTCACGGAGGTTACGGCTGGTTACAAATTTACCTTCCCGTCCGAAGAAAGGAGAGTTGTTGATGCTGAACTGCATGTTCATCGTAGGCTCGTCGATGTGGATTACCGGCAAGGCTTCGGGAGCATCGAAATCGGCGATGGTTTCTCCGATCTGGAAATCCTCGATACCTACTACCGCGCAAATATCACCTGCCGATACTTCAGATACTTTTTTCTTGCCCATACCTTCGAAAGTATAGACCTCTTTTACTTTATTACGTACCATGCTGCCATCAAGCTTGCACAGTTGTATGTTTTGTCCTTCTTTAATGGTGCCACGGGCTACACGGCCTACGGCAATACGGCCCAGGAAGGAAGAGTAATCCAGGGAAGTGATCTGCATTTGCAGGGTACCTTCTGTTACTACAGGCTCCGGTACTTTTTCCAATACAGCGTCCAGTACGGCGTTGATGTTATCGGTAGGCGTGAGGGAGGTATTGTACCAGCCTTGCTTGGCAGAACCGTACAGGGTTGGGAAATCCAACTGCGCTTCGGTAGCATCCAACTGGAAAAACAGGTCGAATACTTTATCGTGCACCTCATCGGGGCGGCAATTCGGCTTATCTACTTTATTGATCACTACAATAGGGCGCAGTCCCAGTCCCAGTGCTTTTTGCAGCACGAAGCGGGTTTGTGGCATAGGTCCTTCGAAGGCATCGACCAGCAGCAATACGCCATCCGCCATTTTCAATACACGCTCCACCTCTCCGCCGAAGTCGGCGTGACCAGGGGTGTCGATTACATTGATTTTCACACCTTTGTAGGTTACAGAGATATTTTTGCTGAGGATGGTAATGCCGCGCTCCCGCTCCAGGTCATTATTATCCATGATCAGTTCGCCGGTCTCCTGGTTATCGCGGAATACCTGCGTAGCATGGATAATTTTATCCACCAAAGATGTTTTGCCGTGGTCAACGTGGGCGATGATGGCAATGTTACGAATGTTCATAAGTGCAAAATAAAACAGAGAAAAGCAACCAGGGCAGTCCCGATGTTAAGATGTTTTTACCTTTTCCTGATATAGTTTCTAAAAAGTGCGCAAAGGTAGTGAAAATAGTTGAGAGCAAAAGCAGGAAGTATTTATGCTAACAATACCATAAATATTCGTATATTAGCGTCAGCATACCTATCAGACTAGCATTGATCCTATGAGAAAAGAATTGATATTATCCGGACTTGCAGCTATCCTGCTCCTTTGGGGGTGCAAAGGAAAAGAACCTGCCCCTATCCCCCCAAAGCAAAGCAAATTATATATATCGATCAAACAAAATGGCAAGTACCTGGCCGACAGTGTGCTGGAACAGGTTAAGCTGGCCTATTACGACAACGGCCTTAATGAAATAGCGCCCAATCGCGACCCGGGAGGCGCCTATGATATCCTGCTTGAAAAACAGTACCTCATGCACCGGGTTAACAATTTTGCGGTAAAACTTATACCGGGACTTTTAAGCTCTTCTACTGTACTGGAGGTGATCAACAAGTACGACATCAACGAATTCTACCTTCTTTATCCTGATGGAGGCAAAGACACTTTGCAAATTTCTATGGATAAAGTAAGCAAAGACCAGGCGGAGAAAGAGCGCTGCAAGTGCCTTAATCCGATCCGCAGCGTTGTTTATCGTGGCAAAAAGGCCCTGGAAGATACGACTATCCGTCCCGAATTGACTGCCGACCCTCCTGTATTCCTGATCGAAAGATAGGTTGTCTGTCCTGTCATTCTTTAAAATACCCATTACTTGTAAAAAAGCCTGTCCGGCAGGGGAACTGCGGAACAGGCTTTCGTTGTGTTATCGTTACGAGGTACAAGTATGTCACTATACCGACGCTGCTTCCAGGTCGGCAATGACCAGCTTTTTCATTTGCAGCATCGCGTTCATTACCTTGGCTGCTTTTGCCTTGTCTTTTTGTTCTATTAATTCGAAGAACCGGAGGGGAACGATCTGCCAGCTCAGGCCGTATTTATCCTTAAGCCAGCCGCATTGACCTTCATCGCCATTACCGGCGATCAGGGCATTCCAATAGTGGTCTACCTCTTCCTGTGTATTGCAGGGCACGATAAAGGACATGGCTTCCGTAAAGCCGAAGCCATGCTGCAAGGAACTGTCCATTACCGTCAGCATATAATCGCGGATAACGAACTGGGCGTGCTTTACCAGGCCTTCGGTATCCTGGTCGCCGGGTTCGTATTTCATAATGCCGTCAATCCGGGAATCTTCAAAAACGGAGGTGTAAAAATGTACGGCTTCTTCCGCCTTTCCGCATTGCTCATGGGTAAACATCAATGTGGGCACGATCTTCTGTCCTACATATTCATCATCGTTGAGGTACAACTGCCAGGATACGCCAAAGCGGTCGTTGCACCAGCCGTAGCGCGGGCTCCAGTCGTATTTGTCCAGCGCCATCAGCACAGTACCTCCTTCGCTCAGTTTTTCCCATAGCTTATCCAGCTCTTCTCCTGTATCGCACATTACCATGAAGGAAACCGAAGGGTTGAGCTGGAACATGGGCCCGCCGTTGAGGGCTACGAAAGACTCGCTGTATAATTCAAACTCTATGGTCAGCACAGTACCTTCGGGCATCTGGTGTATTTCATAGCCTTCTTTGCCATAATACGTCGTTTTGTTTATCCTGCTATCAGGAAATATGGCGGTGTACAGTTCCACGGCTGCTGCAGCATTACGGTTGAACCATAAGTTCGGAGTTATCTTTTGCATAGCTGATCGCTTTTGTTCAATAAAGAACTATAAATCTATGCTTTTGTTGGCAGAGCAATGTTAGGAGAGGTTTAATTTTTTCACTATCCGTTTCAAGACCCAACGAGGTAACATATTTATACGTCTATATATTAAAATATAATCGCATGAAAAATAAAATATTTATCACCATTGCTGTTGTAGTAGGTCTTATGAACCAGGCCTATGCGCAGCGACATGAGCTGACCATAGGTGCAGGCACTTTATCCAAACCATTTATTAAAGAATGCGCTCCTTTCAGCAAGGTAATAGGAAAAGGGCCGGACCACTATAGTTACTCCGGAACATTCCAGCTCAATTACTATTTTCACCTGGCAAAAGGCTATTCCATCGGCGCAGCTTTGCTGTACGAGCAGCAGAAACATGACAAAACCGCCGACTACCCCTATACTGAAGACCGGCACCATATTTACAAAGAACGTTACCTGTCGCTGCTGGCCAGCCAAAAGTATGCCTGGGTAAGGAGTAAATGGATAAGCCTGTACAGCGCTCTGGACCTGGGCGTCTGCCTCGCCGACAGAAAAGAATCCCGGAATGACTTCAGCTATCTTAAAGACGAGTTCACAGAAGCTCGTTTCGCTTACCAGGTAACACCTTTTGGCATAAGAGCCGGCCAGAGATTGGGAGGCTATATGGAGTTGGGCTATGGGTATAAAGGTATCGCGGCTATAGGGTTCAGCTATCGTTTTTAAAGCTGTCCTTTCCAAGTATTGCCAATCTGCAATACCTTTGCGCCCATGCTACCTACTCCGGATAAAATACGGCAATACGCCGTTGCCACTATAGAAAATGAAGTTGCTGCTTTGCAACGTATGACCGATTTTGTAAACGATGATTTTATACAGGCGGTAAGCCTGATGCAACAAGCTAAAGGCCGTATGGTGATTACGGGTATCGGCAAGAGCGCTATTATAGCGCAAAAGATCGTAGCTACGATGAACTCTACAGGTACGCCGGCCCTGTTCATGCATGCCGCCGATGCGATACACGGCGACCTCGGCATGATACAGCCGGACGATGTGGTGCTTATTATTTCCAAAAGCGGGGAAAGCCCGGAGATCAAGGCCCTGTTGCCTTTTGTGAAAAATTTCGGGAATAAGGTGATCGCTATTTGCGGTAACGCAAACGGCTATCTTGCACAGCATGCCGACTATTGGATCAACACGACCATCGATGCCGAAGCCTGTCCGCACAACCTTGCCCCTACTACCAGCACAACCGCGCAAATGGTTATGGGCGATGCGCTCGCCGTATGCCTGCTGCAATTAAAGGGTTTCAGCGACCGCGATTTTGCCCGTTTTCACCCGGGTGGCGCCCTGGGCAAGCGGTTGTACCTTACCGTACAGGAGCTGAGCAGCCGCAATGCCAGGCCGGAGGTGGATGCCGAAGCTTCTTTAAGGGAGATCATTATCGAAATCTCGGGTAAATTCCTGGGCGCAACTGCCGTAATGGAAGCAGGGAAGCTTATTGGTGTGATCACTGATGGCGATCTGCGTCGTATGCTCGAAAAAAATACGGACTTTACAGGCCTCAAGGCGAAGGATATCTGCAGCCCCGACCCCAAAAGCATCGAAGACAGCGAGCTGGCCATACAAGCGCTCGAACTGATGCGCCAGCACGACATTACCCAACTTATCGTAACGCACAACGGCAGCTATGCCGGTATGGTGCACCTGCACGACCTGGTAAGAGAAGGTTTGTTGTAAGAAAAGATATTAGATATCTAACGTCTAATATCTAAATCTAACATCTCATATCTAACGTCTAACATCTAACAAAGCTGCAACCAGATCACATATTAGATACTCCTGTAGAATTCCTGAAAGGCGTAGGCCCGCTCAGGAGGGAATTGCTGCGCAAAGAGCTGGGCATTTTCAGCTTTGGCGACCTGTTGCAACATTTTCCCTTGCGTTATATCGACAGCACCCAGGTGTCGCATATCGGTTCGCTGACGCCGGAGCAGGAATATGTCCAGTTGCAGGGTACGATTGTGAACCTGAGCGAAGAAGGGCAATCGTTCAAAAAAAGGCTGACGGCTACGCTTTACGACAAGACCGGTAGGGTAGAGCTGATCTGGTTCCAGGGCATCAGTTACATCAGTAAAAGCCTGCAGCCCAATGCTACCTATACCGTATTCGGAAAGCTTACTTATTTCAACGGCCTGCCTACCATTACCCACCCCGAAATAGAATTGTACAATGCTTCGGCGGTACAGACTTCCGGCATGCAGCCGGTATATTCCACTACCGAAAAACTAAAGGCCAAAGGCCTCAACAACCGCGCTTTTGCCAAAGTATTGCAAGCCTTATGGGAAAAGATAAACCCCAAAGACCTGCCCGAAATACTTCCCGGCCCGTTGCTGCAACAATATCGGCTTATGGGCCGTTTCGAGGCTTATAAGCAGATCCATTTTCCGTTAAACGAAAACTACAAGCGCCAGGCCGAACGAAGGCTGAAATGGGAAGAGCTGCTGGTGAGCCAGCTTCGCATCCTTCGTTTAAAATTGAATCACCACCAGCAGGCGGGCTTTGTATTCCCTGCTGTAGGACAATATTTCAATACTTTCTTTGAACATCATTTACCATTCTCTCTAACAAATGCCCAGAAGCGGGTATTGCGGGAGATAAGGCAAGACACCTACTCCGGTAAGCAAATGAACCGCCTGGTGCAAGGCGATGTGGGCAGTGGTAAAACGATCGTGGCCCTGATGGCCATGCTGCTGGCTATGGACAACGGCTTCCAGGCCAGCCTGATGGCGCCCACGGAGATCCTGGCCCAGCAACACTATCAGGGTATTAAAGAACTGCTGGAACCTTTGCAGATACCCGTGGCCCTGCTTACCGGTTCGGTAAAGGGGAAAGAACGCAAGCAGATACTTGAAGGTCTGGCCAAGGGTATTATCCCTATCGTGATCGGCACGCATGCCCTGGTCGAAGACACGGTTAAATTCCAGAACCTGGGCCTGGCGGTAATCGACGAGCAGCACCGCTTCGGGGTAACGCAGCGTGCCAAGCTGTGGACCAAGAATGAGCGTCCGCCGCATGTATTGGTGATGACGGCCACACCCATTCCCCGTACCCTTGCCATGACGGTCTACGGCGATCTCGATGCTTCGGTGATCGATGAATTGCCTCCGGGCAGGAAGCCGATAGAGACGATCCACCGCAGCGAAAATTTCAGACCCAAGGTCATGCAGTTCCTGAAACATGAAATTGAAAAGGGCCGCCAGATCTATATCGTATATCCGCTGATCGAAGAATCGGAAAAGCTGGATTATGAAAGCCTGAAGGCGGGGTACGAACAGGTAAGGGCCTGGTTTCCCGATCCGCAATACAGGGTGGCTATGGTACATGGGCGGCAGGCGCTTGACGAGCGGGGCCGTAACATGGAACGTTTCGTGGGCGGCGATGCCCATATCCTGGTGGCTACTACGGTAATCGAAGTAGGTGTGAATGTGCCCAATGCTTCGGTAATGGTGATCGAGAGTGCGGAGCGTTTCGGGCTGTCGCAACTGCATCAGTTGCGAGGGCGTGTGGGCCGCGGGAGCGAAAAAAGCTATTGTATCCTGCTTACTGGGCACGAGCTCTCCAAGGAAAGCCGTCAACGTATGCACATCATGACCCAGACCAGCGATGGTTTTGTGATTGCGGAGGAAGACCTTAAAATGCGCGGTCCGGGCGATATATATGGTACACGCCAAAGCGGTGCGCTGGACTTCAAGATCGCCGATATTATCCACGACGTAGATATTATGGAAGAAACCAAGGCGGCGGCACTGGACATACTGGCTGCCGATCCTTATCTGGAGCAGCCGCAACACCTGCAACTCAGGCAGGATATCCACAAAAGCCGGAACAAGCAGGCGCAACAATGGAGCAAGATCAGCTAAGCTTTAGTATCAAGGCTTCTTTGTTCCTATACTTATCTCCCGATACTCTTATTATTCCAAAACTTTTTTAGGCTGCATGCTTACTCCTGGGCATGTTTCCGCAGCCTGTTGATCACCACGATGGCGCCGATAATTGCGGGGAAAAACAAAAGGAAGGAGCGTTGCAGCAAGGTGAATATGGGCACTATGGCTACTGGTACTATCTTGGAGAACAGCACGGAAATACTTACCTCCGCAAAGCCGCTGCCACCGGGGCTTGGCGCAAAGTAGATCATGAACTGGATCAATATCTGGATGCTGATCACCTGCAAAATATCGGGATGCAAGCCCAATCCCAGCAAGATAACATACTGCATGCAGTACTTATTGAAATAAAGCAGTATGGTGATCAGGATACTGAGGGGGAACAGGAAAGGGTGTTGCTTTAAAAGTACGCTGCATATCTTCTGGTACTGGGCTATATTGTCGAAGGTCTTTTGTCCCCAGCGGGCAAAACGCTCTCTGCGCTTGGGGATCAGGTTGCCCAAAAAAGCGGCCAGATTTTTGATCCCGGTACCTACCCATATGGGTTTCCAGAAGGCCAGCAGGAAGCCCAGGAGGAACAGGAAGAAGAAGCTGAATCCATACTTAAGTAAATTAGGTATAATGCCGCTATCCAGCTGGCTATCGATCATAAAGATGGCCAGTAAAGCCGAGATAGGCATAAAGATGAGGGTAGCGCCCATATTGATGAGGGCAATGGCAAAGGCATCGAGGAACGTGAGGCCGTTGCTCATGTAAATATAGATCTGGGCAGGCCCGGCGCCGCTGTGGGCCGGGGTTACGGCGCCCATGAACATATTGGCTACATTGGCTTTAAAGCTTACCCATTGGGATAGCCCCGGCTTCAACTTGCGGGCAAAGATATGGTTGCGCCAGCCGCCCAGCATCAGGTCTACGAACAGCATGCCGATGCACAAGATAATATACTTGGGCTGGATACTCTTTAAGGCATTGAGCGTATTGCCGGTATTGTTGTAAAAAAAGATGAACGCAATAGTGGCCACCGTGATCAGGGCGAACCAAAGTGTTCCTTTGATAATTACTTTCTTCTTGAAGGTGGACTGAAAATCGTTTTCTTTCTTTACCTCCGTCCCGGGCTCCAGCCCTACCTCTTCCGGCATATATTGTCGTTTAAGACCTTGTTAGAATAAATATACAGGCACAAGCCTTTTATATAAGGGCATCTCCCTCGGATGGATAAGGGCCTTTCCCCATCCATTTCAAAATGGTGCTGAACAGATCGGCAGTACGGGCAGGATGAGCGGCCCAGTTCTTTTGATTGTAGATCAGCGGTACCATCATATGCTCCCTTTGCAGGGAACCATGTGATCCTATATGTTCCGGTATTTCCCAAAAATCCCGGAGGTCATGCCCTTTATTGGCGCTTACCACAATATCTCCCGCCCGGTGGCTCCGGAACAACTGTTCGATCTGTAATAAGGCATCGGGATATTCCGATTCGAAGGTAGCCTCCAGCGCTTCCCTGTGGTTCGCTGCGGTAATATTGCCCAGGTTAAAAGGGTCGGCACTTTCGGGGCGGTAGCTGTATTGCTTACCCTCTTTCCTGATCAATGCCTTGCCTTGCTTGTTCTCTATATAAAAGCTATTGCTTTCATCGGCGCGGTAAGCGATAAAGTCGACCGCTTCCTGCCCGATGAGGCCTTGCATCCTTTCGTTGCCCATATGGGTATGGATCTCCCCGGCGCCCAGGGCGTGGTCGCCCTCGTGGTTGAGCAGGTGAATACTGCCGAAGGAATTGCCCGAGATAGAAACCGAAGTTTTGGGATTTCTTCTCCAGATAACGGGGTAGCTCACGGCTTTCATATCCTGGGCCGTAAGCCAGTCGCTGAGGTCAAAGTGATGTTTGGTAGCGGTGAGGCCGTGGTCGGAGGTCATCAGGAACAAAGTATCTTCCCATATACCCTGCTTTTCCAGGTACGCCTTTACCTCGCCTATACTGCGGTCTGCTATTTTATAAGCCTCCACAGTACGCTCGTCCCTGATATCGTAATAGTGGGAATCCCAATCTACGCTGGGGAATACGGCAAAAATAAAATCGAAATCAGGGTCCTTTTTCAGGGTTTCCATGATCCTGGCATGGCCTTCGATATCGACAGGGTGGTTGCGCATAAAGAAATGCGCCCTCATATACATCAGCCCTTTTCCCTTCTTGCCTATATCAAACGCATCGGGGACACCCCGGGTAATCATATTGTACAGGTTGTAGGACCGGCCCAACGCTTCCAGCAAAGTGGGCTTATCGGCATGCATGTCGGTATTGAACAAACCCGCTTCGGGGCCGCAATAGGAACGCATAGAATCGGTATTGAACCAACGTTTGCGTTTAAATTCTTTTTTATCGAACCAGCGGATGCCGGTAATATCCATTGTGCCGGGAAAATGGCCGGTAAGGAAAGGAAGATAAGCCGGACCCGTAGTGGATGGAAAACAAGTAGTCGCTTTCCGGAAAGTACCTTCGTCGATGATGCCCTGCAGGTTGGGCAATTCGCCTTTCCCGATCAGTTCGGATATCACATCGATATGGGCACCGTCTACCAGATAGTAAATAACACGTCTTTTTCTTTTCATCCTGGAGCTATCCGTTTTTGACGGGCAAAGGTACTGACAAAAACTAATTAAACAAACGTTTAATTAGTTTTGCCCGATTGGAGGGATCATGCCCTCCTGTACCTTCTGTATAACGCTCAATGATGCCATTGCTCTGTGCTCAGGCAATGCTTACCGGCTTTTTATTTTCGTCGATCGCTACAAAGGTGAAGGTACCCGTGATCGCTTTATCGCGTACCTCGGAATACATTTCTTCTATAAAGATGTCCACCTTTACTTTAAGGCTGGTGGTGCCTATATAGGTTACCTTGCCTATAAGCTCGATGATGGTGCCCCCGGGAATGGGTTTTTTGAAGTCGATCTTGTCGGAAGAAACGGTAACCACTTTTTTGCGAGTAAACCTGGTCGCTGCAATAAAGGCCACTTCGTCCATCAACTGCATGGCGGTACCGCCGAATAGGGTGTCGTAGTGGTTCGTATTGTTAGGAAAAACAGCTTTGAAGATGCGTGTCTCGGAGTCTTTTATTTTTTGTTCTAAAGTCATTTTTTTATCGTGGGCAGTATAATCTGGGTTACTTTTTCGTTGAAGGTTTTCAGTCTCATTTCGTGCCGAATTTCCAGCAGGCATTTCCGGCACAGGCAATCGGCGTAGTTGCGGGCCACATAATCTTTTTCGGCATCATTGAACGTGATCCCGTTGCATTGGCATTCTGTTACATTGCCTACTTTACATTCAAAAGCGGCATTGCACCTGGGACAATATTTGGTTTCATGACAAGGCATAGCGCGACGGTTGCAATAAGGCAAAGGTAATTGATAACTACAGTTTGCAAGCGGGTAAATCTCCCCTGCCTGTATTTACAAAGGCAGGGGAGATCTTAATTAAGAGGTAACTACAGCATTTCTTGCTGTTCTGGCGGCTGCTACCATATGCCGCAGCGCTGCTTCTGTTTCGGGCCAGCCGCGGGTTTTGAGGCCGCAATCGGGATTTACCCACAAGTTTCTCGCGGGTAACAGCCTTGCCGCAAGCTCCAGCAAGGTGGTCATTTCTTTGGTTGCCGGTATGCGGGGCGAGTGAATGTCATAAACCCCTGGCCCTATCTCATTGGGGTATTTGAATGCAGCGAAGGCTTCCAGCAATTCCATTTGCGAACGGGAGGTCTCGATCGTAATCACATCGGCATCCATGGCTGCGATGTGTTCAATAATATCGTTAAACTCGGAGTAGCACATATGCGTGTGTATCTGGGTTTCGTCTTTCACCCCGGAGGCCGCAATACGGAAGGCTTTCACTGCCCATTGCAGGTAGCTGTCCCAATCCTGGCGGCGCAAGGGTAAGCCTTCGCGTATAGCAGGCTCGTCGATCTGGATCATTTGTATGCCTGCTGCTTCCAGGGCTATTACTTCGTCGCGGATAGCCAGCGCTATCTGATCGGCGGTAATGCTCCTGGGCTGGTCGTCCCGTACGAAGGACCACTGCAGGATGGTTACCGGCCCTGTGAGCATACCTTTCATAATATGCTTCGTGAGCGATTGGGCATACCGGCTCCAGCGTACGGTCATATCCTGCGGCCTGCTTACATCGCCATAGATCACGGGCGGCTTGACGCAGCGGCTGCCATAGCTCTGTACCCATCCGTTGCGGGTAAAGGCAAAGCCGTCGAGCTGCTCCCCAAAGTATTCTACCATGTCGTTACGTTCAAATTCTCCGTGTACCAGCACGTCCAGGCCAATGGCTTCCTGCAGGGCCACGGTACGTTTGGTCTCCTCTTCAAGCAGGCTTTCGTACTGCTCAGGGCTGATGCTGCCTTTCTTCCATTGGGCGCGCCATTGACGCACTTCGGGCGTTTGTGGGAAGGAACCTATGGTGGTAGTAGGGAATAGGGGCAGGTTGAATTTTTGCTGCTGTACTTGTTGCCTGGATGGGAAAGGACTGTGGCGCTGTGCCTGTTCTTCCGTGATGGCCGCTGTCCGTTGCTTTACCGCAGCGTTGTGGATCAGGGACGAGGCTGTACGGCTTTGCATGGCCGTACGGTTACGGTCAAGCAATAGTGTATCTCCGTCGATAATGTCTTTAAGCTCTTTGAGCTCGGCCAGTTTTTGCCGGGCAAAAGCCATCCAGTTCTTTAGTTCCGGGTTTAGCTCCGTTTCCAGCTCGAGATCGAACGGCGTATGTAATAAAGAACAGGAAGGGGCAAGCATAATGCGATCGGTGCCTATATGCGCCAGCGCTTTCCGGATAAGCGTTAAGGATTGGTCGTAGTTATTCTTCCAGATATTGCGGCCGTCAACAATGCCCAGTGAGAGACTTAACTTATCGGGTATGTTCGCCAATACTTCGTCTAATTGTTGGGGCGCCCGCACCAGGTCCAGGTGTAAGGCACATACCGGAAGGTTAAGGGCTAGCGGCGTATTTTCCCCAAGCCCTTCAAAATAGGTAGCCAGCATGATCTTTAATTGCGGGCATTCCTTCCTGATCTGGTTATAGGCTGTTGCATAAGCTTTCTTGTCTTCTTCCCGCAGGTCCATAGCCAGCATCGGTTCGTCCAACTGTATCCATTCGGCGCCATAGTCGGCCAGCTTGTTTAATATGGTAATGTATGCCGGGAGTAGTTTGGGGAGCAATTGTATGCGGTCGAAGCCTGCTTCTTTTTCTTTGCCCAGCAGTAAGTAAGATACGGGCCCCAGGAGCACGGGTTTGGGATTGCGGCCGAGTATCTGCTTTGCCCCGTTGAATTCTTCGAATAGCTTACCGGAGAAGGGCTTGAACTCTTGTTTGGCCATAAATTCAGGGACGATGTAATGATAATTGGTATCGAACCATTTGGTCATTTCCATAGCCGTAATGTCCAGCCCGTTTTTCTGGTAGCCTCTTGCCATGGCAAAATACAGGTCTAGTTCGGTGCTGCCTTTGACATCAGTGAGCACGGGTACATACCGTTCCGGTATAGCGCCTAACAGCAACGACATATCCAGTACCTGGTCGTAAAAGCTGAAATCGTTGCAGGGTACCAGGTCGATTCCGGCCCCGGCTTGTGCCAGCCAGTGTTCTTTGCTGAGGGTACGTGCTGTATGGTACAGCTCGTCTTTGGTTGTTTTGCCTGTCCAGTATTGCTCGCAGGCTTTTTTTAGTTCACGTCCGGCACCAATCCGCGGGTAGCCAAGGTTGTTGAGTAACATGCGTTATCGCTTTTAAAAATGAATAAACAGGTTTGCGATACGCTTACGCCAAAAGAAAGTGTAATAAGGGAAGGATAAGCTTAGGGAGAACAATCCCGGGCATGGGTTTGCTGTAAACTTATTCGTCGGTTACCATTACTTCAGATCGCGAAAGCATGTACCATCATAGCAGGGCAAGTATCTGACTTCCCCGTACCGGACGGGATTACAGTTGCGCGACAGTCCGTGAATTACACACGGTTCCTTTTTAAGTTGCTCCGGGACCAATTTCCGGAGCACACCTTGCTATGGGAATAATAATGATAAAGAACTTGTTGTTGCGGGCAACAACGGCACAAATATAGGAAGAATCGGTACAGGAAACGGGAAATCATTCCGGAATGCCGCCGGGCGGAGAAATTGGATAGCTGTATGAAGAATCGTAACTTTGGGTTATGGGGAAATTAAAACTATACGATACTTCCATTCCCCGCGACCTCATTGTCCAGGAGCGGGCCGAAGCCTATCAAAGCCTCGCTCCCCGTCAAAAGCTGGATCAGCTTATGGCGCTTATCCGGCTGTCCATCGCCTTGAATGGCGGCCGCCCCCTTAAGCAGCCTCAGGGCAAAGGCCTTATCATTTCCCGCAATAAATAAAGTGACTTTCCGTAAGCAGGAAAAAGAAGGACATGTTATACCGTAACCTTGTAACGTTTTTGATTCCATTTAATAGGATAAAAACGAGTACTGCAGGATCAGGTCGCGAACCAGAGCTCTTTATCTGGTAATGGCCTTACATCGCGGTCATTCTGTGGGCTCCGATGGAACCAAAGCATCTTAATCGCTATAAATGTCAATAATATTCAAGATGCTTCACTCCGCAAGCTACATTGCCAATGATATATTCATTTTCAATGTTCTTTTTGCTTGATCAAAAAGAACCAAAAAATCAAGGCCTGTAGAAAACAGGCTAAAAATGGCTTGCCGGGCTGAAAATTTTTAAACTCGTCTTGGGACTCAAACAGTAAAAATTTTTTAACCGCCCATCAAGCCATTTTCTTAACGCCATTTTTCTAAGGGCCACTATAGCGAGTGCTGCATGATGTTGAGAAGGAGATTCCCTTCTCCTGTTATGTTATCGTTGACCTGATAAAGCAAAAACGTTCCGGAGTTACCCGGAACGTTTTTATTTACTATAACTGTTCAAAAAAAATTAGCTGCCACAAGCCAGGCACTCATCGCGGTTGTCGAGAGAGCAGGCGATTTCACTTTGTTGCTGTTCTTCCATCTGCGGACGGTTAAGCGCTGCTACGTCTACGGTAAATTTGATCGCATCGGCAGCCGCTTTGGTGCGGAGGTAGTACATACCGGTCTTCAATCCTTTACGCCATGCGTGGAAGTGCATAGAAGTCAGCTTGGCAAAGTTAGGCTGGTCCACAAACAGGTTGAGCGATTGCGACTGGCAGATATAAGCGCCCCTGTCGGCAGCCATATCGATAATGCTGCGTTGTTTGATCTCCCATACTGTTTTGTAGATATCTTTCAGCTCCTGCGGTATTTCCTGGATATTTTGTACCGAACCGTTTTCGGCGATCAGCCTGTTCTTCATGCTGTCGTTCCACAAGCCCAGTCCTACCAGGTCTTTCAGCAGGTGTTTGTTCACCACTGCAAATTCTCCTGATAATACGCGACGGTTGTAGATATTGCTGGTATAAGGCTCAAAGCATTCGTTGTTGCCCAGGATCTGCGAGGTAGATGCGGTAGGCATCGGCGCCAGCAGCAAAGAGTTGCGTACGCCGTATTGCATTACCTCTTTGCGCAGGTTTTCCCAGTTCCAGCGATCGGTAGGTGCGGTGTTCCAGAGGTCGAACTGGAATTTGCCTTCGCTCAGCGGAGATCCTTTGAAGGTTTCGTAAGCGCCATGTTCTTTGGCCAGTTCCATAGAGGCTTCCATGGCGCCGAAGTAAATGGTCTCGAAAATATCACGGTTCAGCAAAGCAGCTTCCTCGCTTTCGAAAGGCAGGCGCAGCAACATAAAGGCATCGGCAAGACCCTGAACGCCTATACCCACAGGGCGGTGACGCTTGTTGGAGTTTTCTGCTTCGGGCAAAGGATAGTAGTTGCCGTCGATTACTTTGTTGAGGTTGCGGGTTACGATCTTGGATATTTCGTATAATTTCTGGAAATCGAATTTCTTGCCGTCTACAAAGCGGGGCAGGGAAATCGAAGCCAGGTTACATACGGCTACTTCATCGGGCGCGGTGTACTCAATGATCTCAGTGCACAGGTTAGAGCATTTGATGGTACCCAGGTTCTTTTGGTTGGATTTCTCATTGGCGGCATCTTTATACAGGATATAAGGCGTGCCGGTCTCAATTTGAGCTTCGAGTATAGCATTCCACAATTCGCGGGCAGGCATTGTTTTTCTTGCTTTGCCTTCCTGCTCGTATTGGATGTATTTTTCTTCGAAGGCGGCACCGTACATCTCTTCCAGGCCTTTGGCTTCGTGCGGGCAAAACAGCGACCACTGTCCGTTCTCTTCAACGCGTTTCATGAACAGGTCGGATACCCAGAGTGCGGGGAACAAATCCCTTGCCCTCATTTCTTCTTTACCGTGGTTCTTGCGCAGGTCGAGGAAATCGAAGATATCGGCATGCCATGTTTCCAGGTAAATGGCAAATGCGCCTTTACGCTTTCCGCCGCCCTGGTCTACGTAGCGTGCTGTATCGTTAAATACGCGCAGCATAGGGATAATGCCATTGCTTACGCCATTGGTACCTTTAATATAGCTTCCTGTAGCACGGATGTTATGGATGTTGAGGCCTATACCACCTGCACTTTGGGAGATAACAGCACAACGTTTCAGTGTTTCGAAGATACCGTCGATGCTGTCTTCTTTCATGCTTAAGAGGAAGCAGGAAGACATTTGCGCTTTTGGGGTACCGGCATTAAATAAAGTAGGTGTTGCATGCACAAACCATTTTTCACTCATCAGGTTATAGGTCTCAATAGCGGCGTCGATATCCGTTTTATGAATGCCTATGGCCACACGCATGAACATATGTTGCGGACGCTCCGTGATCTTGCCATCGGTGCGCAGCAGGTAAGAGCGCTCCAGCGTTTTAAAGCCGAAGTAATCGAAATGATAATCTCTTTCGTAGATAATGGCAGAATCAATCCTGTCAGCATTTTCCCTTACGATCTCATATACCTCATCAGCATATAGCGGCGCTTTCTCGTTAGTTTTGGGGTCCACATAATTATAAAGTATCTCTGCTACTTCCGAGAACGACTTCCTGGTGTTTTTGTGCAGGTTACTTACGGCAATACGTGCTGCCAGCACAGCAAAATCGGGATGCTGCGTGGTGAACGATGCCGAAGTTTCCGCTGCCAGGTTATCCAGCTCGGTAGTAGTTACATTGTTGTAAATACCCTGGATCACTTTCTTCGCTATTTCTATAATGTCATCTGAGGTGACCTGCAGGCCATAGCTCAGCTTCATGATGCGGGAAGTGATCTTGTCGAAGTGTACGGCTTCCGGTTTGCCGCTGCGTTTAATTACGAACATATTGGGAGGTATTTAGAAGTATAATGATTGCTTTCGGGTATATGGTAATAGGGTGGTGGCTTCGGGTTTAGAAGTCTTCTTCCAGTGAAAAGGTACTGGCGCCTTTGTCTTTGTTGGCTACGCCGCTTTTCTGGTATTCGCCCACACGCCTTTCAAAGAAATTGGTTTTGCCCTGTAGGGAGATCAATTCCATAAAGTCGAAAGGATTGGTCGCATTCCATATTTTGGAGCATCCTAATGCGAGCAACAAACGGTCCGCCACAAATTCGATATACTGGCACATGAGCTCCGCGTTCATGCCTATCAGCCTTACGGGAAGGGCGTCGCTTACGAATTCTTTCTCGATATCAACGGCGTGGCGGATAATCTCTTTAACCGTTTCTTCCGGCAACGGGTTAACGATATGCTGCTGGTAGAGCAGGCAGGCGAAGTCGCAGTGCAGGCCCTCGTCGCGGCTGATCAGCTCGTTGGAGAAGGTAAGGCCCGGCATCATGCCGCGTTTCTTCAGCCAGAAGATAGAGCAGAAGCTGCCGGAGAAGAAAATGCCTTCTACGGCGGCAAAGGCGATCAACCTTTCGGCGAAGGAACCTTTGTTGATCCAGCGCAAAGCCCATTCCGCTTTCTTTTGCACGCAGGGTATGGTATCCACGGCGCGCAAAAGGCGGTCTTTTTCTGTGTTATCTTTTATGTAAGTATCGATCAGGAGGGAGTACATCTCCGAATGGATGTTTTCGATCATGATCTGGAAGCCGTAAAAGCAGCGGGCTTCGGGGTATTGTACTTCCTGGAGGAAATTGATGGCCAGGTTCTCGTTCACGATACCATCGCTGGCTGCAAAGAAAGCCAGGATATGGGAGATGAAATAGCGCTCATCATTGTTCAGCTTATTGTTCCAGTCGTTGATGTCGGGAGAAAGATCCACCTCTTCGGCAGTCCAGAAGCTGGCCTCGGCCTTTTTGTAAAACTGCCAGATGTCATCATGTTTGATCGGGAAAATGACAAACCGGTCTTTATTGTCTTCTAGTATAGGTTCTGTTTGCATATGCACGCTTATTTTTTTCTAATCGGGCTGTTGCAGAGAATAGCGGGGTCGGCAAAATATTCCTGTTTTAAATGTATCAAGACAGGAATTCGAACCATTTACCGCTTTTCCTCCGAAAGCTAAAATGTGTCAGGTGCATTAAGGCAGGTCTTCTGGCTTGTAGTTGTATCCGTTTGCGCCTTCCCGTGCTAAAATCGCCAGTGGCTTTTGCAAAACGATCATCCCATTCAGGAGCTACTTACAGCTGCGGGGACAGCGCCGGTATTACACCGGACTTCCCTTTTAATGAGACGCTTTCAATGAAAATGTTGAAAACAAATCAACCTAATGCCTTACAAAGATGGTTCTGAAAATTGTAAAAGAAGGCCGAAGATTTACACAGGATGTGTATAACGTGGAAAACTATTTTTGCGTTTTCGGAGAACGGCGCCTGGCACGCCATTCCTCCAGTGTGGTACGGTCGCCCTTGTCCAGGTCTTCGATATAGATCATATTATTAATGAGGTCGACGTAGAAGTAAAAATGAGGCTGAAAGCGGTTATTGCCCTGGTAGCCAGCTTCTACATGGTACATCTGGACCACGGAATCGGGAGGCGTTATTTTTATAATAATATTCTGTACCCTGTTGGTCAAAGAATCATATACATGATCTTTTTCTTTTACTTCCGGCAAGGCCTCTATGATGTTACGCACCGAGTCTTCTGCGGTAAGAATAACCTGTTGCTTTTGCTGGCCGCGGCACCATGGGGCAGCAGAGAAAAGGAGCAGTAACAGTATGCAAATACTTCTCATGTTTCTATAACAGAACAATGGTTGTTTTGTTTAATAGGATAAAAATGTGTTTGTATTTGTGGAAATAATATGTTTGCTGTGTCTCAGCTACTCCTGTTTACAGGAAAGCGGCTTCCCCTGCCGGAGAAGCCGCTTTTATATGATAAAAGTATGCTTATCGTTGCAGCATTACTTTTTTGGTAGTGAAAGTGTCGCCATTGCTGAACTTCAGCAAGTACATGCCATTGGCCAAGGCGTTCAGGTTAAAAGTATAAGAACCGCTTTGGGTATTGGCCAGGTTGTAAACAGCCTGCCTGGAGCCTGCCACGTTGTAGATCTCAACGGTGAGATCGGTGTTCTGTTTAAAATTCACCTTTGCCGTTACAATACCATTGGTAACGGGGTTGGGGTAAACGCTGATGGAATTGCTGAAATCGTTCCGGGCCGTATTGCTGATACCTACACCTCCGGTACAATTCGATTTAACCGCATCCATGGTCATTACGCCGGAATTGGTAGGGTCGAGCCAGGGTTGCAGTCTCCTGTAGTTGGCAGTGCCATCCTGTGCGTAATCCCAATCCAGGCTTAATTTGCTATAGGCAACATAACGGAAGAAACTTGATGGTTGTCCTTTTCCGCTTACATTGCAACTGGGCCGGGGCTCGCCGGCTACGGAAGCGATACCGATCAGCTTGCCATCGCCGTCAAACAAGCCGCTGCCGGAAGAACCCCCTTCAATACCGCCGGAATCAATGGGGTATATCTGCCAGTGGGTGCCTGGTCCGAGAGAACCGCCGGCTTCACCGTTGGGATCAATATCATTACTCATAGATACCTTCTTAACATCGCCGGCTGGGTGATGGAAGCCTATATACCTTTTGGGATAAACTATGGGGCTGGGCATGCTGGTAGCCCTGTTCCATCCGGCAAAATAAATATCCCAGTCGGTAGGGATATGTTGTCTTACCTGGAGCAATAAGAAATCACCATTGATCTGGGGGAAAGGTGTTTCCACGTAGTTGGCCCTCGCCTTGAAATTGGCTCCCTGCAATGTGTTGACAGTAGCGGCCGGCCCGCCGGTACACTGCGTTTTTTCAAAATTGAAACGGATCAGGAATTCCGTGAAGTGGCCGTTGGCCGTATCATTGGGGGGATCGCAATGCGTTGCGGTCAATAAATACTGTTTGCAATCTGCCTCCGTATTGCCGGTATTGTTAATCATGGTAGCACTGCAGGCACCACCGTTCGATAAAATCTGTACGATGGATTTTCTTTGTTTGGGATAATTGGCACCCAAAGGACATATGGCATTAATGCCGCAGGTAGAAGAACTGCCTTCCAGGTTAAAAGGATCGGGGTCGCCCGTAGGCTTGGCCTGTGTCGTATTATCGCTGGCATACTGGTTCAGGTACTCATAGGACCTGAAATAAACAAAGATTTTGTAGATGTGCAGTTGAATGTCCTGGATGTTGACACCCCGGTCAATATTCATTTCCAGGTTCACTATCTCGCCTTGTACCGGTTCATTGGCAAAGTGCCCGTCGGTAGAGTTGTTTTGCGCGGTATAGCCGCCTATAATATGCTGGCCGTTGGCGTTGGACAAATAAAGCTTAACACCTTCCGGTAATTTAAAATGGTCGTAGTTGAAAGCGAGGGCGGGAGCGTTGGCAATATGTACCTGAGCTTTCCATATCTGTTGTCCGTTTTCCTGCTGTACCAGGGTACCCGAAGCGGGGAAGCTGATGTCGGCTGCTACAGGAAGTGCTACCAGGTAAGGTTTGGTGATACCGGCAAGTTCCTCTTTTTCGGCTTTTTGTCTTGCTGTTTCCCAATCGGGTAAAGAAAAATTACTGACCGGGACATATTGGTCTGCTGTTTTTGATTGCATGCTCAAGGGCAATCCTCTTTCACTTATTTGAGCCCGGGCATTCCATCCTATCATGGTTAATAAAGCCAGGCTCATGTACATTTTTCTCATCTGGAATTCAAGTTTTGGCAAATCTAACGTAGAAAATTGTCATATTTTGTTAACGGAGCAGGTGCTTTATCAACTCTTTATGGTACTTTTTGGCCCGGTAGGTAAACGAATTGTTACCCTCCTCGAGGGGGCAGAAAAAGGGAGCCACAGCAAATTGGCTCCCTTGGGTTGGATACAAACTACATGTAGATTAACTTATCTGGCTAACATGATTTTTTTGCTGGTGGTATGGTAGCCATCTGTCAGTTGCAGCAGATACATTCCATTTGCGTATGAGGACAGGTCTAATGCAAATGAACCGGAGCTTACTTTTTTAAGGCTATAGCTATTGATCTTTTTGCCGGAAATGTCAAATAGGTCCATATAAATATCGCTTGCTGCTCCCAGGTTTAATTTTAAGGTTACATGACCGGTCCCGGAAGGGTTGGGGAAAACGGCGATACCTTCATCAAGTTTGTTCTCGTTGGTAATTGCGGTGCCGCCGCCGCTGAGCGGTGCACAGGTGGATTTAACGGCGTCTATGGTTGTGGCGCCGGTATTGGCAGGGTCAAGCCAGGGTTTGAGCTTCCTGTTGCTGGCGCTGCCATCTACGTTATAATCCCAATCGTAAGCCAGCTTACTGTACAAAACAGTGTTGGAGGTAGTGCCTGCAACATTGTTTCCCAGGGCATCCACGCCGCAGGATGCAGAAACACCTTGCCCTACGGCAGCTACGCTGGCAACACCTATAATACGTCCGTCACCATCAAATAATGCACTTCCCGATGAGCCTTCGGCTGCCAGGCCGGCCGCTAAAACAGTAGCCCAATGGGTGCTTGCTGCTCCTAAGCTGTAAGTTTGTATTTGTTGGGAGCTGGACACTTTTTTAGCGTCGCCGCCCGGATGGTGGAAGCCAATGAATTTTTTGGGTGATGTTTGTGTAAGCGGAATGTTGGCTGCATTATTCCAGCCGGCCAGATTGACGTTCCAGCTTTCGGGTATCGCCGACCGGGCTTCCATCAGTAGGAAATCACCTTTTATATCCTGTGGATTGGAAGGGATTACGGAGCGGGCTATAAAGTTGGCCCCGGTAAGGGTGCGGGTAGTATTGGGTATATTCCCGCCTGTGGGAGTGCAGGTAGCATGCTGGAAATTATAACGCAATAACACCTGGTTGAAGGCCGAATTGGTGGTTGCATTGCTGCCATCACAATGGGATGCGATCAGGAAATATTGTTTGCAATTGCTTGTGGTATTGCCCAGGGAATTGATCATAGTAGCCGAGCAGGCGCCCACGCCCTGGCCTACTTGTATCAGCCATTGGAAGGCTGCATTGCGCTGAACGGCATAGTTGTTGCCCTCGGGGCATATGGCATTGATCATGCAAACTGAGGAACGGCCGGTAAGTGCTGTATCTACGGCATCTATAGTCTGCAGGTCGCTTCCGGTATACGTTTGCAGGTATTCAATTCCCCTGTTGTATACTGCGGCCTTGTCGATATGAAGCTTAATGCCGGAAATATCTACAGCGGGTTCGATGTCCAGCTCCAGGTTGATGACACCTCCCTGGACGGCTTCGGTTGCAAATTTGAAAGAAGAAGGGTCATTGTTTAAAGCGGTATATGCGCCTAGGATTTGTTTGCCGTTGGCATTGCTCAGGTATAGCTTCACGCCTTCGGGGAGTTGGAAGTTGTCGTAATAAAGCCCCAATGCCTTTGCTCCATCCACATTAATCTTGCTGCGCCATACCCTGGCGCCGTTCTCAGCGGTGTACATGATGCCGGAATTAGGGAAAGCTACTTCGATAGGGGTAGTCAGGGCTACCAGGTAAGGCTTTGCCGAAGACTGAGATTCCCATTTCTTCATCCCGTTGTCCCAATCCGGAAGTATTCCGGAAGTAACCGGTACATTGTCCGAAGGCCTGCCTGCCTGCATACTCAGGGGTAAGCCTCCTGTTCCTATCTGGGCTCCGGCTTTGGTTCCTGCAAGAGCCAATAGCGCCATGCCTAAAATTATTCTGTTCATTGGCTGATCTTTTTCACAAAAGAAGCGCAAAACGGTCAGCAGTGTGCGTTAAAGACTACTAATGATTGTTAATTAGTGCAAAGCCTCTTTTAAACAAGTGGCATTCAGATACCTTTGTGTAGTAAAGAAATTAATAAAATGCGGCTCAAACTAACAAGGCTGGTATGGATTACCTGTATTGCATTGCTGGGCATCGTCGCACTCCAGGTGTTCTGGCTGTTCAAGTCTTATGAGGAGCAAAAAGAGAAGCTGTTTGCAGTAGTGGGCACTTCTATGATGGAAACACAGATATTTACCGGTGTTAATGCCAGCCTCAATACTTCGGTGCAGTCACTTGCCGAGGATATGATCCAGGAGCAACTTAAGACCAGGGACAAAGTGAAGGATACCGTTCTGATTGTCGTTCCCAAACACTACACAATCGATATACAGCCAGAAACACTGCCTGTACAGCATAAGGATGAACTGGCTTCCGAATTGCTGAAGATGGTGGGGATTGATTCATCCCGCCATAGAAACTACACTATAAAAGAATACAAGGCAAAGATTGAACAGTCGTTGCAGGCCAAAAATGTAACGATTCCTTTTGAACTGGCCCTGGTCGATCCGAATGGTGCCATCTTATCTTGTACTACAGATACCGCTTCGTTTCAACAAACGGGAATGAAAAGCGACATACTTTTCAGCCTTCCTGTAACGCTTGGCCCCAGACTATCCGGTAAGGCACAGTTGGCTTTTCCGGGAGGCGGCTTTTATTTGTTACGAGGAATGTGGGTTATCCTCTTGTTGTCGCTTTGCCTGATCACTATTTGTGGCATTTCTTTTTCCTACATGGTGGCTTTGTTTTATAAACAGAAAAAGATAGCAGAGGTCCGGAACGATTTTATGAACAACATGACCCATGAGCTTAAAACGCCTATAAGCTCGGTATCGGTGGCTTTGCAATTGCTGCAGGACAATTCGGTAACGGTAGATGAGCATGTAAGGCAGGAATATTTCCAGATTGCCGGCAACGAACTTAACCGGTTGACCCAACTTGTGGATAAAGTGTTGCGTATGGCGGCTTTTGAAAAAATGCAGGTAAAGATCAATAAGGAATGGTTTACTGTAAGCGATTGGATAGAGGAAGTACTTCATGCTATAAGGCCACTTACCGAAGCGGGTAACGCAAACGTTGATGTGGTAGTAACGCCGGTTACACTCCGGTATTTTGCCGATAGAGATCAAATGAACAGTATTCTGCAAAATCTGTTGGAGAATGCAATCCGGTATGCGGATAAGAATAAACCGGCTCCGCTGATCGGCATAGAAGCCGGCGAAGACGGCGACTGGTTTTATCTGAAAATAGCGGATAACGGCATCGGGATAGAAGAGCAGTACCTGTCCCGGATCTTTGATAAATTTTTTCGGGTACCTACCGGCGATGAGCATGAAACCAAAGGTTATGGATTGGGATTAAGCTATGTGAAGGAGATCGTGCGGCTGCATAAAGGAGAGATAAAGGTAACCAGTGCTGTAAAAGAAGGAACAACATTTACCATAATAATCCCGAAGAATGGTTAGCCTATGACAACTATATTATTAGCAGAAGATGAAATTGTGCTGGGCCGGCTGGTAAAGGAAGCGCTGGAACGCAAATCGTTTGAAGTTTTCTGGGCGAAGGACGGACAAGAGGCTTATGACTTGTATTGCCGGCATCGTCCCGATATATGTATCCTGGATGTAATGATGCCTGCTATCAATGGCTTTGTGCTGGCGGGCATGATCCGCTCCTTGTCCCGGGATGTGCCTTTGCTTTTCCTTACCGCGCGTTCCGAAACGGATGATGTGATTAAAGGATTCGAATCGGGAGGGAACGATTACCTCAAAAAGCCTTTCAGCCTGGAAGAGCTGGTGCTCCGAATCAAGGAGCTTTTACGGAGAAAGGAACAGGTAAATCCTGTTGTTCAGCCCCAGGCGGAATACTACCAGATCGGGAAGTACCAGTTCAGCCCGGTAACGCAGTTGCTCAAGTCGGAGGAAGAATCGGTAAAGCTATCTTTTAAAGAATCGGAGCTGCTGAAGGCTTTGATCCTGTATAAAAATACCCTGATGCCCCGTAAGGAAATACTGATACAGCTTTGGGGCGACGATAGTTTCTTTCACTCCCGCACCATGGATGTATACATCGGCCGCCTGCGCAAATACCTGAAGTATGACGCCGGGCTTTCGATCGTCAATATCCGCGGCTTCGGCTTTAAACTGATCGAAGATTATGATCAATAGCTGCCAGCCCGATTGTCCGGAACTGATCGCCACTAGAGATTTTTTAGCTCACTAATAAGATCCTGCAATACCTTTTTGGCATCCCCGAAAAGCATCGATGTTTTGGGTTTGAAGAAGAGGTCATTCTCGATACCTGCATACCCGGGTTTCATACTGCGTTTATTCACGATAATATGTTCGGCCTGCTCTACTTCCAAGATAGGCATGCCATATATCGGGCTTGCCGGGTCTTCCTTGGCTGCCGGGTTCACTACATCGTTGGCGCCCAGGATCAGCACTACATTGGTGGTAGCAAACTCCTGGTTGGCGTCTTCCATCTCCATCAGCTTTTCGTAAGGTACATCGGCTTCGGCCAGCAATACATTCATATGTCCCGGCATCCTGCCGGCAACAGGGTGGATACCGTATTTGACTTCAACGCCTTTTTCTTCGAGTAGTTTTTCCAGCTCATGACAAGCATGCTGGGCCTGCGCTACGGCAAGACCATAGCCGGGGATGATGTACACTCTTCTGGCATAAGCCATAAGCACGGCAGAGTCGTTGAGTGAGATTTCCTTATAGCTGCCTTGTTCCTTACTACCGCCGGATGCTACTGCTTTATTACCGCCCATAGCACCGATGAGCACATTCTTCAGGGAGCGGTTCATGGCCTTGCACATCATAATGGTAAGGATGGTACCCGCAGAGCCCACGAGAATGCCGCCGGTAAGCATAACAGGGTTGTCGTAGAGGAAACCGCCGCATGCTGCGGCTACACCGGTAAAAGAGTTGAGCAGAGAGATCACTACCGGCATATCGGCGCCCCCGATCGGCATCACGAAAAGAATACCGTACAAGGCGGCCAATGCCAGCATACCATAAAATAATACATGAGGGTTGGCAACAGTGCCCATCATCAGGAGTACCAGTAGCACAACGATGCCGCCCAGCAGGATGAAGTTCAGCACTTGCCCGCCGGGAATATTACGGTCCTTGATACTGCCGTTCAGCTTACCCCAGGCGATCATACTGCCGGCAAAGGACACGGTACCGATGATCAATCCCAAGAGGATGATGAGCAGAATGCCTTTAGGCAAACCGGACAGGGAGTCGGTGTTGTGCAGCAGGTGGTTGAATTCTACAATGGAGATCAGCATGGCGCAGGCGCCGCCCATACCGTTAAAGAGACTTACCATCTCGGGCATAGCCGTCATTTTTACTTTTTTAGCGGCGATAGTCCCTATGATGGTGCCGATAGCAAGCCCACCGAATATCCAGCCGTAATTGTGCAGCCTTGCTCCTTCGCCGTTGCGGTAAAGGAAGATGGTAGCAATAATGGCGATGGTCATGCCAAATGCCGCAACCAGGTTGCCTTTACGGGCACTATCCGGATGCGACAGCATTTTTAACCCTATAATAAAAGTAACCGAACCTATAAGGTAAGAAAGTAAGAGTATAGCATTCATGTTCTTGAAATTCCAATTTTAAAAACGCCGGATACTATTTTAACATGAGGCCGGCGCGTCCGGGATAATTTTATATAAAACAACAGGTGACATCTGCTGCCACTTACTTCGGTCTCTTCTTTTTAAACATCTCCAGCATCCGGTCCGTAACGACGAAGCCGCCTACCACATTTAAGGTGCCTAATACTACGGCCAGGAAGCCCAGAGTAAGCGCCAGGTAATTGTCATGCTCGGCCTCACCCATAATGATGATGGCCCCGATAACCACTACGCCGTGTATCGCATTGGCGCCGCTCATCAAAGGCGTATGCAATACGGAGGGTACCCGGCCTATAATTTCTATACCGAGGAAAACAGAAAGGATCACGATGGTGATCTTGTCGTAGTGCTGGGTGAAAAAGTCAATGATCTGGTCCATGTTTGTTATCTTAAGTTGTTATCCAGTAATTGTGATATACGGTCATTTACCACCTGCCCGCTGTGCACGATACAGCAGCCTTTTACCAGGTCGTCGTCGAAGTTCAGGTTTAAGCCGCCTTCGTTATTCAGGATCAGCTTCATGAAGTTCTGGATATTCTTGCTGTACAGCTTGCTGGCATCGGCAGGTGCAGTGGCATACAGTGCAGAATGACCGATAATGGTTACCCCGTTCTGGATGACCGTTTCGTCGTTCCTGGTGTACTCCGTATTACCTCCGGTTACGGCTGCAAGGTCTATGATCACTGAGCCCGCTTTCATGGTGCCGATCATTTCCTTCGTGATCAGCACCGGCGCCCGTTTACCGGGTATCTGTGCCGTGGTGATAATAATATCGGCCTTGGCCGTATGCTCGGCGATCTTCGCTTTTTGTTTCTGCTGGAAATCTTCCGACTGTTCTACGGCATAGCCTCCGGCTTTACTGGCATCGGCAGCTCCTTCTACCTCTACAAATTTGGCACCAAGACTCATGACCTCTTCTTTTACAGCCGGCCGGGTATCGAACACTTCCACTACACAACCCAGCCTGCGCGCGGTAGCAATGGCCTGCAGCCCTGCTACGCCTGCGCCCAGGATCAGTACTTTGGCGGGCGGGATGCTGCCAGCAGCGGTCATGAACATGGGGAAATACCTGGGGTACACATTAGCGGCCAGCAGCACGGCCTTATAACCGGCGATATTGGCCTGAGAGCTTAATACATCCATCGCCTGCGCCCGGGTAGTGCGGGGCAGGGTATCCATGCTGAATACGGTTAAGCCTTTAGCTGCCCATTCCTGCATCTTTACGGCATGGAACAAAGGCTGGTAAACCCCTATAAGCACTTTGCCTGAGGATAAGGTATCTATTTCACTGTTGTCAGGTGCATTGATCGCAAGAATAAGATGGGATTGTGCCAGCACTTCGGCCCGGGAAACTACTTTGGCGCCTGCGGCTTCATATTGCCGGTCTGCATGAAAGGCTTTCGCTCCGGCATCCTGTTCTACCAGGACGGTGATATTGTTTTTTACAAAGGCAGCGGCTATATCGGGTACTAATGATACGCGTGTTTCGTATCCGGGTTCTTTCAATACACCTATTATCAACATGAAGTACTGGTGTTTAGTCGATGAAGAATTAGAAACACAATATAAGCATTTGAAGAGGGATAACAAATTTTTTTGACTGCTTATCTTTTCGGTAATATTAAATCAAGTTGTGATAAGATTGAATTGAGGGAAATTCCCGTACTTTGTGCGGCATAAAAAATATGACTACAATTTATTGATATGGCTTTAGATAAAAATCAGATTGCAAAACGTATTTCAAAGGAATTAAAAGACGGTATGTATGTGAACCTGGGCATCGGTATTCCTACGCTGGTGGCCAACTTCGTACCGGATGATATTGAAATAGAGCTGCAGAGCGAGAATGGTATGCTGGGTATCGGCCCTTTCCCTACTGAAGAGCACGTAGATGCCGACCTGATCAATGCCGGTAAGCAAACCGTGACCCTGCGTACGGGCGGTAGCTTTTTTGACAGCGCTTTAAGCTTTGGTATGATAAGGGCCGGTAAAGTGGATATTACGGTATTGGGCGCTATGGAAGTAGCCGATAATGGCGATATTGCCAACTGGAAAGTGCCCGGTAAAATGGTAAAAGGCATGGGTGGCGCTATGGACCTGGTTGCTTCTGCCAAGAACATCATCGTAGCCATGCAGCATACCGATAAAGCCGGTAATTCAAAACTATTATCCGAATGCAGCTTGCCCATTACCGGTTTGAAGTGTGTGAAGAAGATCGTAACCGACCTGGGTGTATTCGAAATAACGCCCGAAGGTTTCCTGTGTACGGAATATGCGCCCGGTGTTACTATCGAAGAGATCAAATCCAAAACCGCCGGCCGCCTGACCATTTCCGACCAGGTTAAAGAAGTCGCTATTTAATAAGATATTTGGTAAGAGAAAAATCCCGGCCCTGAGGCCGGGATTTTTTTATGGTATGTGATGATTGTGAGCGGTACGGTTGAAAATCCCCCTTTTAGGGTGATGCTGAAATGCCCTGCTGTAAAGCATTTCCCCCATGTGGGGTTATAATTCTGCTACTGGTTTGCGCTTACCTTTATCGCATAAATCGCCGCTCCCATGAAACAAAAAATACTCGCAACCTGCTTCTTGCTTTTGGGAGCTGTTCTTTCTTTCGGGCAGCATCTTTATACCCTCTCCGGTACTATCCTGGATACACAAAAACAACCTTTGCCCGGGGCCTACCTGATGCTGTCTAAGGATACTGCTTTAGTGCGGACGGCTGTTTCCGATCTGGATGGTCGCTTCTCTTTAGAAGCATTACCGGCGGGCGACTACTTGGTCAGGAGCTCACAGGTGGGTTTTGAAAACTATGTCTCCGATACCATCCGGCTAACGGATAACACCGTATTGCCCGGTATTATATTGAAAGAAAAAAGCGGGCAATTACAAGAAGTAACGATCCAGGGACAGAAGCCTTTTATAGAAGTGAAAGCCGATAAGATCGTGGTGAATGTAGAAAACAGTATCGTGAGTGCCGGCTCCTCGGCGATGGAAGTATTACAGCGCGCTCCGGGCGTAACGGTAGATAACAACGATAATATCTCGCTTAAAGGAAAACCGGGTGTGGCGATCTGGATCGATGGTAAGCCCAGCCCCATGCAAGGCGCCGACCTGGCAACGGTTTTGCGCAGCATGCCTTCTGCTGCTATAGATAAGATAGAGATCATAGCCAACCCCGGTGCGCGTTTCGATGCTGCCGGTAGCGGGGGGATCATTAATATAAAAACGAAGAAAGACAAACGCCTCGGGCTTAATGGTACCGCTACCCTGACGTACGGACAGGGCAAATATCCCAAGTACGGCGCCGGTATTAACCTGAATTACCGCAATAAGAAATTCAATGTGTATGCCAATTACAATTATGCCTACCGCTATTGGTTCAATCATCTGATGCTCGACCGGAAATTCCTGGACACAACCGGCGAAGGCAAACAATTGTTCCGGTACAACCAGGATAACTATGCCTTATTCAACTTCAGCAATCATATTGCCAATGTGGGCGTCGATTACAGCTTGTCTTCCCATACCACTGTCGGGGTATCGGTGAGTGGAACGACCAATAATTTTGCACCCAAGGCAGATAACGCATCGCAGGCATTAGGCAGCGACGATAACTTACTGTATAATTTCAATACCACCGGCAGGCACGATAACTTTTACTATAACTATGCGGCCAATATTAACCTGCGGCATTCTTTCGATAGTAGCGGCCGGGAATTGAGCCTGGACGCGGATTACGCGGCTTTCGGAAATCGAAGCAAGCAGAACTTCGTTACCACTTACCGTACCCCGGACGGAAGTACGTATCAGCCAGATTACTACCTGAAAAGCAACCTGGATGGTATAACGCAGATACAATCGCTCAAAGCGGATTATGTACATCCTTTGCCTGCTGGCATGCGTCTGGAGGCCGGGCTGAAAACCAGCTTTGCAAAAGCAGACAATGAGCCGTTGTTCTACGAAATGCTGAATGGCGCTTATACCCTGGATACGAAAAGAAGCAATCATTTTATCTATAACGAGAACATCAATGCCGGTTATGTGAACCTGAATAAAGAATGGGCAAAATGGAGCATGCAGTTGGGGGCAAGGTTAGAAAATACGAATGCCAGTTGGGAGCAAAAGACTACCGGGCAGCAATACGATACCAGCTATACGCAATTGTTCCCCAGCCTGGCTTTTCTGTACCACCTTACGGATAAGCACGATCTGGGCATTACGCTCAGCAGGCGTATCGAACGGCCCAATTACCAGCAGTTGAATCCTTTTAAATTCTTTATCGATAAGACCACTTACCGCGAGGGCTATCCTTACCTGCAACCGGCGTCTTTTTATTCGGTGGAGCTGTCGCACACTTTTAACCAGCGCTTCGTCACCACGTTTACTTATGGTATCAACAGGGGGATCATTACGGAAGTGATCCAGCCCAGCGATACCGAAGATTCCATCACCGTGCAAACCAGCAAGAACCTGAAGCAAATGACTTTTGTAGGCCTTAGCGGTGCTTATCCTTTCCAGATTACCCAATGGTGGAGCAATGTAACTAATGTTAATATATACTATGCCTTGTATATCGGGAATATAGCCAACACCCCCCTGCGCAACGGCAGTCCTACTTTCGATATCAATACAAACAACACGTTCCTGCTGCCCGGCGACTTTTCGGCAGAGCTGGGATTATTCTACCAGGCCCGGCAGATCTATGGCTATATGGATGTACAGCCCGTATGGATGCTGAACGCCGGTATACAAAAGCATATACTTCAAAAAAGGGCAACCCTGAAGCTGAATATACAGGATATATTCTTTACCGGTTATCCCAAAGCAAATTCCATATATACCGGTTACCGCGAAGATTTTATCGCAGAGCGGGAAACCAGGGTGGCGAATATTTCCTTTATCTACCGTTTTGGTAAAAACACGGTAGCCCCGATACGAAAACGTGGCGGAGGCGCCGAAGAAGAAAAGAGCAGGGCCGCTAGCGGCAATTCCTAAAGAGGGTAGTAGTTTTAGACAAAGAGCCTATCATAGCAAGCTTTCTGTCGCAGCCGGTGTTCTCACCGGCTTTTTTTATTGCTTAAAATAACCGTTTCGGGGTATTTGAAATAAGGCTCAATTATCTATTTTTATGGGGTAACTCTTAAATAGTACAGATCCGGAAGTATGAGGGGATTGATGTTTATAGCGATTTTGCTTTGTTTTGCCCTTGCGGGCAGAGGGCAAACGAGGGCTATCGACAACATGCGGTATATGATCTACCATAGTTCGGTCCCTTCTGTAAAAAAGGAAGGCCTGATCCGGGCGCTGGATCTGCAACGCTCTATCAACCTGGATACATTAGATGCTTACATCCGGCAGGTTTCTTTATGCAAGCCCTTTACCGCAAAAGAAGTATTCCAGATTGATATAGGAAGGGTGTACTATTACATGCGAGCCGGGAGAACGGACTCCAGCCTGATGATCATTGAACGAAACCTGAAGACACTTTATAAAAGTAAATCGGAGACGGACCTGCTGAGCCTTCACGAGATCCTGCACGGCAGTGTGCTGCTGCGGAAAAATAATCATAAGGAGGCCCTGGACAAGTATTTTACTGCGCTTAATCTTGCCGAAAGAAGCAGGAATGCCAATCTTCAGATCAGGGCGCTTAACGGCATCGGTTGGGTGTATATGGAAATGCCGCAATACAGGGAAGCGATCAAATGGCTCAGGAAGGCATTGGATGTGCCCGGACGCGAACGGCCCGAGAATAATTTTTGCCCGGTATATAGTAATCTGGCTTCCTGTTACGGCGCGCTAGGCATTTATGATTCTGCCCATTATTACATAGAGCAGGCCATAGGTTATTCCAGGGCTTACGAAGATTTTACATCCGAAGCCAATTCGCTTGTGATCAAAGCCAATATAGTGCTCTCCGAAGGCCGTCCTGCAGAAGCCATCACTTTGCTGAAGCAGACTATTGCACTCCGGAAAACATTGAACGACCCTTATTATATACTCTCCGATCTCTGTATTCTCTCCAATATCTATGCCAGTACCGGCGATACCGATCGGGGCCTCCTGGCTGCCGAAGAGGCGATGAGCATAGCCCGTAAATATAATATCCTGGCCAAGCTGCCTATGGTGTACACTTCATTCGAAACGAACTATGCCAGGCGCAAAGATTACAGGCGTTTGGCAGACGTATATGAAGAGCACCTTGCTGTAAAAGATTCCGTTTACCGTAAAGCCCTGGCCGAAGAGCTGGCCGAAAAAGAAGCCCGTTACGACACGGAAAAAAAGGAAAAGGAAATTGCAAGGCAAAAGCTGGTGATACAACATGAGCAGGATTCCCGGAAGGTAATGCTGTTCAGTCTTTCCGGCATCATACTGCTTATTGGTGCGGGAGGCGTAGTATATCTGCAGCGCAACCGCGCGGCACAACAAAGGAAAGTATTTGGCGCTATATTGGAGGCGGAGCAAAAGGAACGTATCAGGATCGCCCGCGATCTGCATGATAGTATCGGGCAAATGCTCTCGGTAGTCAAGATGAATGTTTCCAATATCCATTACCAGGCAGAGGGCGAGGAAAAGCGGCAGGCGGGCAATACGCTCGCTATCGTGGACCAAACGATCCAGGAGCTGCGGCATATTTCACATAACCTTATCCCCGAAGAACTGAGCTTTGGCCTGGTGAATGCCCTGGAGGAAATGGGCCGTAAGATCAATGAAGCGGGTACTACCCGGGTGCAGTTGGCCATTGCCGACGATTGGCCGGCCCGGAAGTTCGATAAGCAATTCGAACTTTCGATCTACCGCATTATACAGGAACTGCTTTCCAATATGCTGAAACATGCCGAAGCTAGTACAATAAGCATCACCCTGGCGCAGAACGAAAACAATATACTGCTTTCGGTAAGCGATAATGGCAAAGGGTTCGATACCGGTACGATCAAAGAGTCGCAGGGGCTGGGCTGGAAGAATGTGTCGGGAAGAGTGCAGTTACTGAATGGCAGGATGAGCGTGCAATCGGAAAAGGTGAAAGGCACACAAATAGAAATTACGATACCCATATGAGCATGGAGCACGAAACCATCAATATCCTCATTGCCGACGATCATCAGTTGGTAGTCGACGGCATTAAAAGTATGCTGGCCTCCGAGCCGCAATATAAGGTGGTTGCGGAAGCCAACGACGGGCAGCAGGCCTGGGATATGATCAGTAGTAGTACAGCAGGACAATACCAGCTATTGGTTACAGACATCAGCATGCCGCTGCTTACCGGCGTGGAGCTGTGTAAGCTGGTAAAGCATAAATATCCCGAGATCAAAGTGCTGATCCTCTCCATGTACAACAATGTATCGGTGGTGAAGGAAGCCATCGCCGCGGAAGCGGATGGCTATATCCTGAAAAATACAGGCAAGGCAGAATTCCTTACGGCCTTATACCGTATCTCGGACGGGGGCACCTATTTCACACAGGATATTCTTCCCATTATTTACAACCAGTACCAAAAAGAGAAAAAGCAGGAAGAACAACTCGCTAACCTGTCTCAAAGGGAAAAAGAAATATTGGTGCTCATCGTAAAGGAACATACTAGCGAAGAAATAGCAGATAAGCTGTTTATCAGTAAAAAAACGGTAGACAATCATCGTGCCCATATCCTGGAAAAGACCCGGTGCCGCTCTACTATCGGGCTGGTAAAGTATGCCATAAAAAACGGTATCGAATAGTATTGTTCCAGGTAGGATGAACCCGGAAATATCTTCTTTCGGTTCCTGTGTGTATGTCGGCAATAGGTATATATACCTATGGATTTCCTTAGCATTCCCTATTGCATTGCGTTTGCATTTTTTTCACTTTTGTAGTGCCAAGTTGAAACCTATAAACTACCCCAGATAAAAATGCTGACCCTGGTATATTGTTCACCATGAAAGGCAGTACAGGTGATGGTTCCGGCCCCAGATTCACCCGGTGATGCTCTCTTGGTTAGGCCCTTTACTGGCAAACCGGTGATATCGTCCCCGTTTCTTCCCGAAACCTGCTGTAGATTAAAAATTTTTGTAGGCTGCCGTACGTCATCGCACTTGCCGTAACCGGTACCCTGCATTAAGCCCTGTCTTCTACAGTGTACGGCGATGGCCGGGCCCTCACTTGCTGTTTTTTCTTCCTCGTCCTTAGGCTTAACTGCACAAGTATACAATTGCTACCGGAATAATTCGATTCTATATATAGCGTGCCGCCTGCTCAACAGGTTTTCCATCTCCCAAACATGCCACCAGCCCTTTATGGGCTATCAAAGTCGTTCCTTAAAGTTTCCTCCGCTGCTGCAATCACTTATGTGGCGGCAGGCATGGTCGTCTTATCTCATTTTTACCCCAATAAAGCAGCCCCTTAGCCCTTAGCCCCGGAGTACAAAATACAAGAGGGATGAACTTTCATCCCTTTTGTATTTTATCTTTGTGCGATGAATGTAGCAGCTCCAAAGCAAATCCTGAATTATATAGATGGCCAGTTTGCCGATCCCGAAAACGGGAAATTTATGGATAACATTAACCCGGCTACCGGCGAAGTGTACAGCCAAACGCCGGACAGCGATGGGGAGGATGTGCAGATGGCCGTAGATGCCGCTAAAAAAGCGTTTCCCGCCTGGAGTACTTCTACACCCGAATTTCGCTTCAAAATACTGAACCGTATTGCCGAACTCATAGAAGATAACCTGGATGCGCTTGCCCTGGCCGAAAGTAATGATAACGGCAAGCCGCTCTGGCTCAGTAAAAAGGTAGATATACCCCGGGCTTCCGACAATTTCCGCTTCTTTGCTACCGGCCTCATGCACTTTGCTTCCGAAAGCCATAGCATGCAAGGCAAGGCGATTAATTATACCTTGCGCAATCCTATCGGCGTGGTGGGTTGTATTTCCCCCTGGAACCTGCCCCTGTATTTATTTACCTGGAAGATAGCCCCGGCGCTGGCTGCGGGTAATTGCGTGGTGGCAAAACCTTCCGAAGTAACGCCTATGACCGGTTACCTGCTTTGCGAGATCGCGCAGGAAGCAGGATTGCCTGCAGGTGTGCTGAATATAGTACATGGTACCGGCCCCGGTTGCGGATCGGCTATCGTCGCCCACCCTGAGATCAAGGCTATATCCTTCACGGGAAGTACCCGTGCCGGTAAAGACATAGCCGCCACCGCAGCACCCATGTTTAAAAAGCTATCGCTGGAATTGGGCGGTAAAAATCCCAATATCATTTTTGCCGATTGTGACTGGGACAAAATGATGCGCACCACATTGCAATCTTCTTTTGCCAACCAGGGACAGATCTGTCTTTGCGGCAGCCGTATCCTGGTGGAAGAAAGCATTTATGAGAAATTCAAGGCAGAGTTTATCGAAAAAGTAAAACAACTCCGGCCGGGCGACCCGCTCGATCCGCAATCGAAGCAGGGCGCGGTGGTGAGCCAGGTGCATTATGAAAAAGTGCTGAGCTGTATCGAGCTGTCTAAAGAGGAAGGCGGGAAAATATTGCTGGGCGGTAATCCCGTAAAGCTGGAAGGCCGTTGCGCCAATGGTTACTTTATCGAGCCTACGATCATCGAAGGCCTTGGCCCCGATAGCCGTACCAATATGGAAGAAATCTTTGGCCCGGTAGTAAGCCTGCAATCTTTCAAAACCGAAGAAGAAGCCCTGCGCCTGGCCAATACCAGCGACTATGGCCTGGCCGCGACGATATGGACCGAAAATGTAACCCGGGCCCATCGCATAGCTGCGCAGGTGCACAGCGGTATCATCTGGGTGAACTGCTGGTTGTTGCGTGATCTGCGTACGCCCTTTGGCGGCTTTAAGAACAGCGGTGTAGGCCGCGAAGGCGGCTGGGAAGCCTTGCGCTTCTTTACCGAGCCCAAAAATGTTTGTATAGAATTGTAGATATTACCCACCATGAAAGACAAAAAGCTACAGGTTTTCGTTTCTTCAACTTATGCCGATTTAATCGAAGAGCGGCAGGCTGCTGTGGAAGCCATACTCTCGGCGGGGCATATTCCTGCCGGGATGGAATTGTTTTCTGCCGGTGATGAATCTCAAATGACTGTTATCGAACGGTGGATCGACGAGTCTGATGTATATCTGCTGATCCTCGGTGGAAGATACGGGAGTATAGAGCCTAAAACAGGTAAGAGCTATACGCATTTAGAATACGAATATGCCGTAAAGCAAAAGAAGCCCCTGTTTGCAGTCGTTATTTCCGAAAAATCACTGGACGAAAAAGTAAGGTTATTCAGCAGGACAGTATTAGAATTGGATAATGTAAAAGAATTTAAAGAATTTAAGTCTATCGTCTTATCCAATCTTGTGAAATTCTGGGACGATAAAAAGGATATCAAACTTGCCATTCATGAAACCTTGTCCGAGTTCAGCTATGTTAAAAAATTGACCGGCTGGATCAGGGGGGACAATAATGTAAACATGAACATTCTTGCAGAAGAAATAGCAAGATTGACAAAGGAGAATGCCGACCTAAGGGACAAGCTGAACACCTGGGAAAGTAATATTTCAGCTTTGTACTCGGGGTTATCCTATGCACAAATGAAGGAGTTACTACAAAGAGAAAAAATACCCAGGACCGATCAATCCGTATATGAGTTTTTTATCGATGTAGGGCCGAAGCTGTCAAAAGGAGTTTTGGTCGGAATGACGGAGAATGGCAGGTATGAACAACTGCTGACTTATAAGCTGGTGAATTTTTCCAAAACGAGTTCGGGAGCAAAATCCTATTTTTTTACAGACGACGGGCACAATTTTTACCTGAAAAACATGATTGAATCAAAAGTCAGCTAATGTTATTCATTGGTTTTATAGTTGCCCGCAGTTCTTCCACTATTTGTGGTATAGGGTAATATTCGCCTGCATAAGCGTAAGGGTTCTTCTTCCTTTCCATCGGTATTACGCAGTCGACAAAAAGGTAGACCCCACCTGCCTGGCATAAAAGCTTGACTGTTTCATAATCCAGGCATTTTGTTTGGTGCAGCATTGCGATATCCCTGTAGTAATACTTAATCGTATGGCGCGCCTCTTCCACTTGCAATGCCCACTCTTCCTCTTGTGTCGATGCCTGATGCCAAAAGTCTATAAAGGACCCCCCGTAGCTTTTATCGTATTCGTTCCTGGACTTTCCCATGGTTATTAATGCCTGCTTCATCTTGTCTTCCGAATAGCGGATAATTAATTGATAGACGATATCCACATTGCCCGGATTGTTTGCCTTTTTACGAACGAAACGGGTTGCAACAACAAGACTCGTGACCGCAGTCATGAGTAGGAGCATTAAAATCACTTGTGTAGGGTCCACTATGTTTGGTTTTCTGCAATATAAAGGTTGGTCGTCACTTTTACAACTTTACAAGCCGGCGTATGCCCTGCTCTTCAGGTCGGTTGGCTTGGTGTCTTCATGTCTATTATTCCCTCCATGCCCGATAAAAGCGCTTTACTGGTACTTTTTCAAATTACTGCCATTAATCACCTCGACGTATTGCAGCTTGTTGCGGCTGCCCATAGCAAAGGCCAGGCCGCTCCGCATAAAGATTTGTTTGCTGACCCATTTATAATCGAAGCGGGTAATGTATTTTGTTTTTTTGTTGCTGATATAGCCGGCCAGCTCTTTTTGTTTGCTGCTGTCGCAAAAGACATACAGCGGTTTGTGCCGGGTATAAGCGGAGAGCACGCGCAGGGCCTGCGTATTGCAGGAAGCGCACATCCTGGGCTCTACCACGATGTAATAAGCCGTGTCGGCCGCCGGGTATGTCTGTGGTGTGCCGGTCACCAGTTTTTCAAAGCCAAGGTAACTGGCATCCTTTACCTGGAAGCTCCACAGGAGCAGGCATAGTATGACCAGGCTAAAGCTCGTCCAGTTGCATTTCATAATAGTAATATTGGTTGGTTTGCAGCGAACGCCCCCAGAAGCCCTTTGCGTAAGGCATATACTCGATACGGTTGATGAGGGCCGGCCCTATGTTGATCTCTCCCACGATTTGCAGGGAGGCATTCAATACCACGATGCTCCAGGGTTTATCTACGGGATCATTGATCGTGCTGTCGGCATTGTAGAAAGAGGACTTATGCTCTACCGTTCTGAAAAGATAGGGGGAAGCATGATTGGTCACCAGGTCATTGTAGGCGGTATAGGAAAAGGCAAACTCGTTGATGTAATCTTTATTGTTGCTTTGGGCGGGGTCAAATAGGCGCTCCGGTTCGTCCACAACTGCAGAATGGGCATCGTAGGCCTGTGCCGGTTTTCCATCCGTATAAGCGTACAAAGAATCGGAGAGGTAATAATTCACCAGGGTTTTACCGGCGAAGGTGTAGATGCTGGGAATATTGGTGTAGCCCAGGAATTGGTTGGTATAAGCGTTGGGAAAAGCACCAAAGACATTGGTGATAGCCGCGCTGTCTTTTTGCAATTGTATCGTTGCAAATTTGGGCTGCCTGAAATACTGGCTGTCTTCTCCGTACAGGGAAAGGATGGGGTAATAGAATTGCTGCTGTACGCTGCTGTAGGCAAATGGCCATCCCCGCATACGGGCTATAAGGTCTACGGGCTTATGGTCAAAGGCCAGATTGAGCGGTATGGTTTTCCTCAGTCTTCCCTCCATGGAGAACAAATAGATCTGGCCTTTTTCGGGAGATACCGCCCAGATGCTATCGGCATTGGTATATTCGAAACATTGGATCTTGTACACCCTCTTGATCCTTTTAAACGTGTCGAGAACCAGGTATTGGTTCTTGTTGGCCTTGTCAATACCGGTAAGTGCTGTATAGCCCGAGCGGGTGTTGCCCTGTAATATCCAGTTGCTGCCTTTGTACTGGATAGGGTATATGGCCGTGTAGTTACGTTCCTGGTCATAAGGGAAATTGTTGGTCACGGAATCTTTCAGCAGCACTTTTATTTCCCTGTTCTTTGTTTTTCCAGGCCGGTGCCCTTTGGCATTACAGGAATAGCAACAGCATATAAGTAAAGCCAGTACACCAGTGTATAGCAGGTATTTCATGGGTTTGGTTTTGATAACGGCATTATCCCGGAAAGCATAAAGGCTTGCCGGGTACAGCAAGCCTTTATATCCGGTAAGCCCTTATTCGTAAACAAAAGGAACGATCAGCAGGTTGTCGGTAATGGTCAGGTCGGCACGATCACCGAAAAGGTAAATGCGTCTTTTAGGATTAATATCATCCATATAAAAGCGGGAATACATTTTTTCACTGTTGACCATTTCCATGAATTCAGGATCGCCGGTCAACTGGGAAGGCAGGCATTCTGCGTTAGCCGGTTCGTTGAAAAAGGCCTTTATACCCTGAGGGGTACCGTCGTCGAGCGCGGCAAAAAGCATAGAAGAGAAGTTGGGTGTCAGGCACAGGATCACATCTTCCTTGCAGCCCCTGCCTATACGGTCGCAATGCCGGGTCATAGGGTCCCAGGCTTCGCTTCCCATACTTACGAGTGACTGTGCATGAGGTTTAGTGTTGGTAGCTGGTTGTGGTGCTGTTTCCTGGTCCCGGTGGCAAGAGGACAGCAATAGTCCCCATATGCAAGCGGTTAACAGTAGCATTGGCTTCTTCATGTTGAGAATTTTTTGGTTATAAAAAAACAATAAACCAAAGTTGTTGAAAAAGCCGGAAACCAGGAAACCGCAAATCAGAAAGTTAAGTTAATCACTGTATCTATAGCCGGACCAGCTTCACCTGGTCGTTGCCCAGGGAAGTTTTTAAAGTGATGAGGTAGATACCGGGTACAATGCCCGTTAAAGGTATCGTATAGAGGTTGTCTCCTTTTACCGTAGGGATAGCTGTATCCTTCCAGATCGTATTGCCCTGGAGATCCCTGAGCCATAAGCCGGCCTGCTCCGTTGTGTTCACCGAAAATGAAACCATTACAGCAGCGCCGCTGGCAGGATTGGGAAATACTTTGATATCGGGAGGGAAGAAAGGATTGCCGGCCGAATCGACAGAAGGTAATCTACGGCTATAGGTGCGGGTTACAAAGGCCAGGTGCGACTTGTTGAAAGAAGTGCGGTCGCCTTCCTCGGTAATCCCGAAATCGGCGAGAGCAAAGATGCCCGCCTTTATGGCAATTTCTTCGGAACTGAGGTTAATGGGTTGTTTGGCGAGCCGGTAATCCATATAGCCCCTGTGCTTGATCATAGGGATGGCTGCGGCAGCCTGGCTTGCAGCCAGTCCGGTAAACAGGTGGTCGGGATGGTCGCCGGTATTGTAATCCCGGTCGTGGTCCTGGTAATTGACCGAAACATTGTTCTGGTCCTTGGTTTCCGTTGTGATGATCGCCCTTATGGTCTGTACTACATCCTGCCAGCCCTCATACGTTTCGGCGCTGTCGATAGAGGTGATCCGGCTTATCTTCTCATCGTGTAGGTATTCCAGGCTTTGTCCCAGATAGCCTGCGCTGTAACAGCCGTCGGGCAGTCGCATGAAATAGGTTTTTACATGCTTGTAGGGATAACATAAAAGCTGGTGATGGTTGATGGTCACCCGTTTGGTACGGCAGCCGGAATCCACTACCGTTTTCATATCGGCACAAAAGCGGACGGAATTCAATACACCCCGTTCCCGCGAGCGTGCAAAGCGGAGATTGGGCTTGGGGTCGTTATAGGAAGCATCTCCAGAAGTGGTAATGATAAAGATGACCTTATTGCTGGTATCCTGGATGTCGTTGTAAGCATCGTTGCCCATAAACAATTGCCAATCGTCGGGATGGGCCACTATATAAACAGAAGTCTGGTTCTGGGCAAATATTAGAGAAGAGAAAAGAAAAAGAATCGCCGTAAGTAAAGAACGGTACATGAAGCCTGATTTTGCAACTACAAACGTACTGCACCATTGGCAAAGTATCCCGGACCCGGGATTATTTATCCATTAACATTTAAAGCTCAATTCCGGGTACCCATTTTTTAAATTACCATGCTTTAGCTACACTTATTGTGTTTTAGCTACACTTGCTCAATTGCCCTTGCCCCCTCAAAAGCTATTGCGTTATTTTGATTGAGGTCAAAAGGGCTGTTATACTCCAGGTACCAGGAGTATACATATTGCCCGGCTTTTTCGTACTGCAGTAGGCAAAAGCCAAGACCTGGTAAAACCAAACGTTAACGCCGCCGCTTTTAAAAAGCAGCGTGGTATTATTTAACTCCAAAACTATTGTCAAATGAAAAAAACGCTAGCCTTAAAATGCAACAGATGGAATACTGCTGTCATGGGCGGGATGTTATGTTGCAGCTTGCTCTTTAGCACAGCGCCCCCGGCAGAGGCCCAAACCTGGAATGCAGCAACTTCTACGGAAGTCGCTTATCCATCGCTCTTTGGTCCGCCGCCCAGCACCTTTAACCTGGACAACAATGTAGCCCATATCTCCAATTACGCTTATAATTCCAACCGGTTTGGCCAATATGTCGAGATTGCCGGCTGGTCCAGGAGTTATGGCGCCGGTGGCGGTGGCGGCTTTTCGTACGGCCTGGCCTCTTCGGGAACCCCATATGCCGGACAGGGTGTGGAAGTAATACCCAATGCCGTTGATGTAAGGGTGGGTTACCTGGAGAGTGATGGCGCTTATATTGTAGTGGCTTATTTCGATATCGCTACTATGAGCTATTATTGCCGGTTGTACCCCTGGCTGGCGCCCAATGTACTGGGTGCGCCTATAACCTATTTCCTGTACTCCGGTACGATTGATTACCGCTGCAATATGGACATCAGCTATAATGCCAGTAAAGTGGCTATTACCTGGTGTACTAATAATGCGCTCTTTACGGCTGTAGGTATGCTGGCCGGCGGCGGCCTGCAATTCTCGCCCGGACTTCCGCCTACTTCTCCGGCTATCATGATAAGCGTTCCTTTTGCCGGAAGCCATGCAGCGGCAGATGTGGCCTTCCGTTTCGATCCTTTTTCCGGTACGGAGGTGCTGCATTATGCCTTTTTCGTCAATAATTTCCCGGTATCTTTTATCCGCGAGATCGAAATACCCTTTATGACCTTGTTTACGTCGACGTTGAGCGGTTATACCTATGCCGGTCCTGTGGACAATAACCCCGTGGTGGCTGCGACCGGTACTGGTCTGGTTATCCCACGACTGGATTGCCCCGATGTGGGGCCTAACAGGTGGGCGTACACTTATACCGAGAATGACAGGGATATAATGGTACGCCTGGGTGCCGGCGGTCCCAATATCAACCTTACCGGAGGTGGCCTGGTTACGCCTATCAATGCCTACAAGAATGTAAACCCATGTCTTGCTTATGATCAGATGGGGAACAATTTCTTTGTCTCCTGGGGTACGACGGCAACCTCTTCCAGCTTTGCTTCCACGCAATCCTATGTAGCCATGGAGCTCAACAACGGTGGTGCCCTGGTTTCAGCTCCGGATTACCTGCTGGTGCCTGCTAACCCAAATACGGAGGCTTCCCCCGTACCTTTGGTTGCGTTAAGCAGACATGCCAATACTATGGGCGATCTCTACACCTCATTTTGTGAATATCCTAATCCTGACGTGATACTGGAACACAAAAACCATCCCTGGGCAAGCAGCACAGCCTGGCGTGGAAAGGGCATAGCCACTGCGCAGCAGGCGGCCGAGGGCATCAGCGTGTATCCGAATCCTTTCCGGAATAGCTTCCGGATCGAATCAAAGGATAACGGGCAAACCAAAGTAAGTGTAAGTGACCTCTTTGGCCGCCAACTGGGTAGCTATCAGGGTGACCTCGAGTCCGTAAATGCCCAATTGAATCAACTGGGGAATACCCTGGCATCCGGAACTTACCTGCTGTCTGTTGTGCAGGGCAAACCGGCAGGCCAGGTATTTAAAGTCGTGAAACAATAATAAGTCCATTATCATCGGTACAAAGAAATAGCCACGCTGCAGCGTGGCTATTTCTTTGTATGTAGCAGTATTTTTTGTTTAATGGCATTTGAAATGTTCGAAGGGCTCTTTGCAATCCAGGCAGCGGTACATGGATTTGCAACTGGTGGCGCCAAACTGGCTGATCATTTCGGTATGGCCGGAATGGCAATGTGGGCAAACGATTTCATCTTCTTCGAAGAGGGCCAGGGGATCTTTGGCTTTGCGCACAGGTGGTGCAATGCCATAAGCCTTCATTTTGGCCTTGCCCTCTTCCGTGATCCAATCGGTGGTCCAGGCCGGGGCCAGTTGCATTTCTATACCTACTTTCCTGATCCCCCTGCCCATCAGGGCCATCCTGATCTGCATGCTGATAATGTCCATAGCCGGACAGCCGCTATAGGTAGGGGTGATGGTTACGGAAACCTCGCGGCCATCATCTATCAGGATCACATCGCGCACGATACCCAGGTCCAGGATAGATACGGCAGGTATCTCCGGGTCCGAGATCTCGGATAACCATTGGTAGACTTGCGGTATGGATAGTTGCGGCTCCGTCATGGATACAAATTTACCGATATCAAGGGGAATCTTTTATCGAAATAAGCAATCTGCTTATGCTTTCATCTTGTTGATGGTATTGGTCGTGGAAAAACCTTCAACCGTAGGTACGATAACCGTCTGGCCGCCGTAGCTGCTCACGAAGTCATGGCCTACCACGGTTTCCGGCGTATAGTCGCCGCCTTTTACGATCACATCGGGACGGATCGCCTGGATCAGCTCCAGCGGGGTATCTTCATTGAACAAAGTAACCGCATCTACATACAACTGTGCTGCCAGGAGGAGCGCCCTTGACTGTTCATCGTTAACGGGACGGCTTTCCCCTTTCAGCTTTTTTACAGAAGCATCGGTATTGAGACCCAGCACCAGCTTATGGCCTGCTTCTGCGGCTGCCAGCAGGAGCGCTATATGGCCCTGATGCAGGATGTCGAAACAGCCATTGGTAAAAACGACCTTATATCCCTTTACCCGCCAGCCGGCGCAGAGATGCGCCAGCGCCTCGCGGCTCATGATCTTATCTTGTACGGTTTCTTTCTTGGATCGCTTCATCTTTATTGCGGTTGTATAAAGGTAATAAAACAAGGGATGCTAGGCCCAATACCAGGATGATGGCCGTTTGCGCCGCCCAGCTTACCCAGCCATAAGCCAGTCCAATGCCTTCGCTCAGTCCGTAAAGTAAGAGCACCTGTGCTACAATAACGGGGTAAGCGCCTATGCCGCCGGGTGTGGCGATCATGCCTATGCTGCCGAAGGAAATAACGGCCAGGCCGGCGAGGACCGGTACGGATTCTGTTTCGGGCAATGCATGGAACCCAACCACAACGGCTGCGGTATAAGCCGACCAGATGAGGATGGTATGTAACAGGAATAATCCTTTCTTTTTGACCAGGGCAATCGCCTTCAAGCCTTCGCCTATTCCTTTGATGATATGGCCCACCTTGGAATTCCGAATCTTGCGGTACAGGATGATGACGGCAACGATACCTGCCAGTATAATACCCAATGCAACGATGATCCGCATCCAGATAAATTGGCCATTGGCATCGGTAAAGATCTTGATATAAAGATCACGGGCAAAAGGATAGATCACATCGTACTGCAGGCCCAGGGTGATGAACACGATCAGGATAAGGCATACCATGTCAAAGGCCCGTTCTGCGATAATAGTACCTACGAGCTTGTCAGCCGGCACTTTTTCGTACTTGGCCAGTACAGTACATTTGGCCACTTCGCCCAGCCGGGGTACCAGGGTATTGGCGAGGTAGCCGATCATTACCGAAAACATGGTATTGGCCGTAGTGGGATAAATTTGTAAAGGTTCCAGGATCAGCTTCCAGCGCAACGCCCTGAAATAATGGGAAAGGAAACCAATGGTGAAAATAGGCAGGGCATACCACCAGCGTACGTGCCGGAATGCGGCAAACATTTCTTCTTTCTCAGAGGGTCCCATGGCATTATACCGCCATGCGATCAAACCAAAACCCAGCCCAAGGAAAATAATCAATTGCAGAATGGTAGAAACGGTTTTCTTGGACATCAGGATTGTTGAAATAGGATGGGTTAAGGTTGGATAAGGTAAGCAAGTTTAATAAAAACGGAAATCAAAAATCAAAAGTAAATTTCAATCTCTGATCTCCGTCGCGATAAAAAACATTTTATAGTTTATTTCCTTCTTTGGGGAAAATAACGGTAGGCTTGAACGATTTTGCTTCTTCAAAATCCATTAAAGCGTAGGAAATAATGATCACCAGGTCGCCCGGGCTTACTTTACGGGCGGCCGGGCCATTAAGGCAAATCTTTCCGCTTCCCCGTACTCCTTTGATAATATAAGTTTCCAGCCGCTCTCCATTATTGAGGTTCACGATCTGTACTTTTTCGTGTTCAATAAAATTAGCTGCATCCATCAGATCCTCGTCTATCGTAACACTACCGATATAGTTCAGATCAGCTTCCGTTACCACCACACGGTGCAGCTTCGATTTCATTACCTGGATTTGCATAAGGCATACTAAGTTTTGCGCCGCAAAGCTACAAAGAATAAATAACATGGAATTTACACGTCCCCTATAAAACTATTGTCGGTGTCTATATTCCATGTGGAAGTTTTGAATGTGTTGATTTGTAAGTTCTGGCATTTGCAGGTGTTTTTTATTTGATAAATGCGGATGCCGTTTTTGCAGTTATGCCGTCGTGGCAATTTTACCCCATAGCAGCCAGCAAAGCGCCAGGCCGATACCGGCCAGCAACAAGAGCGCCCACCAGAAAAACGAGGCCAGCAGGAAAATATGTACCGCGCCTATCGCTACACTTAACAGCATGATTAATATAGTCCTGAAAAAGCCCTGCTGCTTTTGCGCTTTCTGGTCTTCGGGAGCAATGGAGGCAGGCATCTCTTTAGATAGCAGCAGTACCTGAAACAAGAAGAGTACAGCGGCATTGATACCGGCCAGTAAGAGGTTGCCCCAAAGGGCGCCTTTGGTGACGATCAGGGCCAGGCACCCCCATATGAGAAAAGCCGGGAGGTAATAACCTACAAATATAGCCCAGCCGGCGCCCAGCCTTACCTGCCCTTTGATCTGGTAAGGCGCCGTTTCGTACACCCAGGCCGCTTTATATTGCGGCGATGACTTCAGGTTCATCAGGGCTGCCGTAATAGGATACATCAGCATATACACCGGCAGCAGCCAATTCTTTTGCTTAATGCTGCCGGAACCGGTAGATATTACTTTCCACAGGTCGGTGAGGACCGGAACTGCGGTAAAAACGATATAGAAAAAAGAAGGAAGTACGGTCATTTTATATTCCGTAACCCGGCTCGTGAACTTGCGGGTAAATAAATAGCCGGACCGGGCGGCGGGATGCTGCAGCAGGAGGAAACGTTTGGGGCGGAAAGGCCTGGTCTTTTCTTTTGCGGCGGTCTTCGCGGCAGCTTCAAACCCGCTGCCGATCTCGGTAAGGCGGGCCGAAAACTTAGGGGCAAGGAAGCGGACGATCAGGAAGATACAAAGCAGAGGCATACCCGATAATGCAACGTACATCCACAAAGGGGCAGTATGCGTCCATGCCTTTACAATCCAGTATTGCGGCATCCAGGACAGCATCCCGGAATATTCCAGGGTAAAGGAAAAATTGGTTTGTTTGAGCTTGTTGTAAAAAGAGCTTTGCATGGACAAATACACCCAGCCAATAAGCAGGGCCTGCAACCAGTACACCAGCTTTTTGAATTTTTGCCCCGAAACAAAACGCAGCAAAAGGATGAGCAGCATTTGTACGAAAGCAAAAACAAGCGCCAGGCCCGGTAAGGTAAGCAGGAAGTAATAAAGTCCGCTCGCCCAGCCATCCCGTACCATGAGGGTGATCACGATGGCAAAAGACAAAGGAACGGCGGCGGTGATAAAGCTGTAACCGGTAAACAGCAACCGGTACAATACCATGGTACGGCTGTGTACGGGACGTGGCAACAGGATAATATTATCGCTGGTATCGGTAAGCTGGCTGGAGAAGTTCATCACCAGGAGCAGGATGGAGAACAGGAAATAGGCGAAGGTGACGAACAGCAGACCCAGTTCTTTATCGGGGACAAACAACAGCACAGGGATATAAGTAAGCCCCAGCAACGAAGGGAGCAGCACCCGGAAGAAGGCCCTGAGCCAGGGTGGCAGGTTGTATTCCTTTTTGCCGCTTCCCGAACGGACAGCAAGCGGTTGCCGGTTCGACAACTCGATCTTCAGCTTAAGGATAAGCACCAGTTGCCGGCTGTCGGCGCCCAGCATCGACCATAAAGGGCTGAGCAGTCTGACGAGGTATAAAAAGAGCTTGTTCATTTTAGCGCGCCTCCCCGTCTTTGTTGAAAATAGATATGAAATCGCCGGCATGGTCCTGGCTGCGGTCGCGGCCGGTGAGCGTGGCAAAAATATCTTCCAGGCTTTCGCTTCCCGCCTGTTCACGTAGCTCGTTCAAGGTGCCGTCGGCCATGATACGGCCGTCGCGGATCAGCACGATCCTGTCGGATACCTTTTCCACCACATCCATAATGTGTGAACAGTAGAGGATCGTTTTGCCTGCCTTTTTCAGGCCGGTAATCACCTCTTTCAGCAGGATCACCGCATTGGCATCGAGGCCCGACAATGGTTCGTCCATCAATACGATCTGCGGATCGTGGATCAGCGCCGAAGTCACCAATACCTTTTGCTTCATGCCTTTGGAGAAGCCGTCCATTCTTTGGTTCAGGGCATTTTCCAGTCCGAACAAGGCCAGCATCCTGCGGCTGCGTTCATCGATCACCTGCTGGTCCATGCCGTAGAGGCCGCCTATGAACTGCAGGTATTCCAATGGCGTGAGCATTTCGTAAAGCGCTGCATTTTCGGGGATATAGCCGATCAGGGCTTTAAGCTCCTGCGTATGTTCCCTGAAATCCCTGCCCATAATATTGACCTGGCCTTCATATTCCGTAATAAGGCCCGTCAATATTTTTACGGTAGTGGATTTACCGGCGCCATTGGCGCCTATATAACCGATAACCTGTCCTTGTGGGATACTGAGGTTAATGTTATGAAGTACTGGTTTATCGTAGCGCTTGGATACGTTGATGATCTCTATAGCCGGCAGGGGCGTTGTTTCGTTCATGGAAACAAAAATAATGATTCCCGTTCTTGGGAGAGAACACCCTATTCGGGGTATTTTTAATGGGCAATTGTGGGTATTGTAGGTAATGTTGCGGTACCTGCGAATACATATCAAGAAGGCCGGAAGCTGCAGTGTCCGGCGTTTAAAGTTTTTGCCAAGACCAATGTGCGGCTTTGTAATTTTTTTCGCTTATTTTCGCCCCATAAAATCGGACAAAAATGAATTTTCCTGAAAATCTGAAATACACCAAAGACCACGAATGGGTTTTGTTGGAAGGCGATACTGCTACAGTAGGCATCACTGAATTTGCACAACGCGAACTGGGCGATATCGTTTATGTTGAAATTGAAACAGTAGGACAATCCCTGGAAGCAGAGGCGGTTTTTGGTTCTGTGGAAGCTGTGAAAACAGTATCGGATCTTTACCTGCCGGTAAGCGGTACTATTACCGAAGTAAATGCCGAGCTGGGCAATACCCCCGAGTCGGTAAACACTGATCCTTACGGTGAGGGTTGGATGATCAAAATGAAAGTAAATAATCCTGCAGACGTTGATGGCCTGCTGGATGCCAAAGCATACGAAGCCTTAGTAGGTTAATATTTTATTTCTTTTCTTTTTCAGCATAAAAAGCATGTAACCTACATCCTTTTTATGCTGATTTTGTAAATGGCTGTCCCGTAACCAGGTTATAGTACGGCTATTGCCCTTGATCCGGACATATCTTCATTATTCATTCTTTTAAAAACTATTGCTCCTGATGAAACCGATTACTGCTAATTTGCTCAATGCGCTTATCCTGATCGCCGCAGGATTGTACGGCTATTTTCTATTGCCTTTAGGACCGGGCGAAAAGCAATCTGTTACGGCCCTTATCCCGGCTTTTGCAGGGATCATATTCCTGCTGCTTGGCCTTATCTGGAAAAGCAAACCCAAGATCGCTGCGCATGTGGCACCGGTACTGGCGCTGATCCTGATCATTATGTGCATGATGCGCTTTGTGAAAATTGCAGACTGGAACGAAAAGAAATACGTGTTCCTGGTGTGTATCCTCAGTAACCTGATAGCCCTGATTATTTTTGTCAACAGCTTTGTAAAAGCCCGGGTGTTGAAAAAGAACCAGTAATGCGCTATCTGTACGTTATCTGGTCGGTCACCACTTTTGTTATTTTTTTCCTGGTCCTGTTCCCTTTCTTTATCCTGCTCAGTTTTTTCAGGGCATGGGGCAGGAAGGCGATCTGGCAATTGATCCGTGGCTGGAGCTATGTATGGTTTTTTCTGATCGGCATGCAGGCGCGCCGGGTGTACCGGCAAAAGCCGGTGAAGGGGAGGAATTATATCGTAGTGGCCAATCACATTTCGTATATCGATACGCCGCTTATCTTCCGTACCATTCCTTTTTTTGTAAGGCCTTTGGCCAAAAAAGAGCTGGCAGCCATTCCCCTGTTCGGCTTTTTGTACAAGCAGATGGCAGTATTGGTAGATCGGAGCGATAATGCCAGCAAATACAAAAGCATCCATATGCTGCGGCGTACGCTGCAAAGGGAAGGGAGCATCTTTATTTTTCCCGAAGGGACCTTTAACGAAACAGGCGAGCCGCTCAAGTTCTTTTATGACGGGGCTTTCCGGCTAGCCTTAAGAACAGGTACTCCTATTCTCCCGGTTATCTTTCCCGATACGATAAAGCGCTGGCATTACAGCAGCTTCTGGAAATGGTCGCCAGGACCCAATAGGGCTATCTTTCTGCCGGAGGTGCCGGTGGCCGGTTTTGAGCCGAACGATATTGCCGGCCTGAAGCAGAAGGTATTTGACCAGATGTGGGCCGCGATGGTGGAAATAGCATCTATTTAATCCACACCCTTTAACCCTTATAGGGTTTTAGACCCTATAAGGGTTATGGATAGCAAACGAGCCAGGCTTTTAAAGCCTGGCTCGTTTGCTATTATTAGTTTTTTAGGAAAATTATTCTGCTTCTGCCACTACCTCTTTTACTTCGGGGATCATGCGTTTCATCATGCCTTCGATACCCGATTTAAGGGTGATCATGGAAGAGGGGCAACCGGAGCAACTGCCTTGCAACATCAGCTTTACTACGCCATCGTCGTAACCGCGGAAACTGATAGCGCCACCGTCCATTTCTACGGCAGGTTTTACATAGTTCTCCAGCATTTCTTTAATGCGTTCCACTACATCCCTGTCGTCGGCATTGATCACATAGTCCGGTTCTTTTGCGGGCACCAGCTCTTCATTAATTACGGCTTTGCCTTCTTCCAGGTAGTTCTTCAGGAACTGGCGGATAGAAGGGATCACTTCTTCCCAAAGCGTTTCGGGCGTTTTGGTAAGGGTAACAAAATTGCTGGCTATAAATACGCCGCGCACAAAGGGGAATCCAAACAGCTCCTGTGCCAGCGGAGAAGGCGTGGCATCTTTCTCTTCAGGGAAATCGATGCTTTTACCGGGATACAGTAATTTGTTGGCTACAAATTTCATCGTCTCCGGGTTAGGAGTCATCTCCGTGTATATGCTTACAATAGTGCTTCCGGTTTTCAACATAATCTTAGTATTTAATGTTGCGAAGGTACGGAATACAATTTTCACTAAAGCAAAACAAAAATGAATAGGGACAAAGAGGAAATCAATGAGGGTATTGGCTGTGATAAAACGGGGTTTTCCGCCTATTTTTGCCGTAAAACAATGTAATATGTTGGTACACCACGTCTTATTCTGGCTTAAACCGGATACTACCGATGAACAAAAAGCCGCTTTTCGCGAAGGCTTGCAAACCCTGGAGCAGGTAAGCACCGTAAAGCAATTTTATATCGGAAGCCCTTCGTCCATAACCCGAAACGTGGTCGACGGCAGCTACACCTTTTCTTTACTGCTGATTTTTGACGATGTGGCCGCGCATGACCTTTACCAGGTGGATCCGCTGCACAAAGCCTTCCTGGAGCAGTTCCGGGTCCTGTTTGAAAAAGTGGTGATCTACGACGCGGAATAAGCATTGTCTGTAACCGGTACTCACAAGGGCATTCATCACTAAAAAATGCCCTTACCTTTGCGCCATGCCTATATTTAAGCAATATGATAAGGCGGATGCCCGGATAGCCATCTGGAAGATCGAGGAGCCCGAAGCTTTTTTTAGCGACCGTACGGGGTTGCAATCAGATAAGAAGGGCGAGATACGCCGGCTGGAACACCTTACAGGCCGGTTCCTGCTGCAGGAGGCGGTGCCGGGCCTGTCCCAGGACCAGATCGCGATAAGCCCGCTGGGAAAACCTTTTTTGAAAGACGGCAGCCTTCATTTTTCCATTTCTCATTCTTTCCCTTTCGTAGGCGTGGTGGTAAATGCGGTAAAAGAGGTAGGCATCGATGTGCAAACCCTGCAGGATAAGATACACCGGTTGCAATATAAATTTCTTTCACCCGAAGAGCAGGCCCTTTGCGAACAGCAAACGGGAAAAATAACCCTGGCCTGGGCTGCCAAGGAAGCAGCGTTTAAGCGTTACGGCCTGGGAGCGGTTGATTTTATACGGCATATGCCCATCCGGGAAATGCAGGTCAGGAATGGGGAAGCGGCCCTCAAAATGGAATTCAGCCGGGAATTGCCTGCTGTTACCCTGGATCTTTGCGGCGGTATCGAGGCCGATTTTGCCTGGTCGGTAACCCTGTAGTTGCTCTACTTGTTGTATTATAGAAAAAATGCCGGTAAGGGATTGTCATTTCTGTACTGACAATCTGTTCCCACTTGATGTATTTAGTACCTTTGCCCGCCATTCATGACAGGAACATATAAGATAGCATTAGCCGGAAATCCAAACAGCGGGAAGAGTTCTCTTTTCAATGCCCTGACGGGCCTTAACCAGAAGGTGGGTAATTTTCCCGGTGTTACTGTAGATAAAAAAACAGGGCGCGCTACCATTGCTCCCGAATTGCAGGCAAAGATCATAGACCTGCCGGGCACGTACAGCCTTTATCCCAAAAGTGCCGATGAGTACGTGGCCTATGAGGTATTGCTGAACCCGGAAGGCAAAGACAGGCCCGATCTTACCCTGGTTATCGCAGATGCTTCCAACCTTAAACGTAACCTGCTTTTTTGCTCCCAGATCATCGACCTTAAGATCCCGGTAATCATTGTGCTGACGATGATGGATATTGCCCGGCAAAAAGGTATAGCAATCGATGTAAAAGGCCTGGAACGGGAAATGGGTGTGCCTGTCGTAGTGGTAAACCCCCGAAAAAATAAAGGGCTGGGGCAACTGAAAAAAGCCATTGCACAAATACAGCAAACTGCTTTTCAGCCACTGAACGATTTTGTACCGGTAGCCAGCCTGGCATCGGATGCGATAAAGGCTGTAAAACAATTGTCGGGCGTGGAAAGCGACTACGGCGCTATCCATATTGCCTCGGGCGTAGAAAGGATCGAGTTTCTTTCCCGGGCGAAGCAGCAGCAGATCCAGGCTGCCTTAAGCGAGAACGATTTTCATAAAAGTAAGATACAGGCCGAGGAGGTAATGCTGCGCTATGAACGAATAGCCCGCATCATGCAGCGCTCCGTAGTAGAAGACAGTCCTCTGAAGAAACAATTATTTACAGAAAGGCTCGACAAGGTGCTGTTGCACCGGGTATGGGGTAATATTATCCTGCTGGTTGTGCTGTTCCTCATGTTCCAATGTGTCTTCTGGCTGGCGGCATTCCCTATGGGCTGGATCGAAGCGGGCTTTGCCGGTTTGCAGGGCAGCCTTTCCGATGCCTTGCCTGCGGCCTGGTGGAGCGACCTCCTGGTAAACGGGCTGATTGCCGGAATAGGTGGTATCGCGGTATTTGTGCCACAGATCGCCTTGTTGTTCGGGATCATCACCATATTAGAAGACAGCGGCTATATGGCACGGATCAGCTTTCTTACCGACAGGCTCATGCGCTCTGCCGGCTTGAACGGCCGGTCGGTGATGCCCCTGATTAGCGGTATGGCCTGTGCTATTCCTGCGGTAATGGCCGCACGTACGATTGAAAACAGGAAAGAGCGCCTGATCACGATACTGGTAACGCCCCTGATGAGCTGCTCGGCTAGGCTGCCCATTTACGTGATCCTGATTGCCCTGGTGATCCCGGATTACTCGCTTTGGGGCATATTCAAATTGCAGGCCTTGGTAATGATGGGCCTTTACCTGCTGGGCTTTTTTATGGCGCTGGTAGTAGCTAAGGTGATGAGCTGGGTCATGAAAAGCAAAGAGCACAGCATCTTCCTGATGGAACTGCCCGTTTACCGTGCTCCCAGGTGGAAAAATGCTTTAATCACCATGTACCAGAAAGCAAAGATATTTGTTATTGATGCCGGTAAGGTAATCCTGGTTATTGCATTGGTGTTATGGGCTTTGGCCACTTATGGCCCTACTGGAAAGATGCAGGCCGTCAGTAAGAAGTATGAGGCAATAAGCCTGGTGCAGGGCGGAACGCTTAGCCCGGAACAAAGAGAGCAACAGGCTACTGACAAACTGGAGCAATCTTATGCCGGTATCCTGGGCAAAACAATTGAGCCCTTAATAAAGCCATTGGGTTACGATTGGAAAATGGGCATTGCGCTTATCTCCTCCTTTGCGGCCAGGGAAGTATTTGTAGGTACTATGGCGACTTTGTATAGCGTAGGCGGAGCCGATGAAACGAGCGTGCCCTTGCGCCAGAAGATGGCCAATGCCCGGAGGTCGGATGGTAGCCCGGTTTATACTTTGGCCACAGGTGTTTCGCTTATGATCTTTTATGCTTTTGCCATGCAGTGCATGAGTACCATCGCTATTGTAAAAAGAGAAACCCGCGGTTGGAAGTGGCCGCTGGTCCAGTTGGCTTACATGACGGGCCTGGCCTATCTGGCCGCCTTGTTGGTATACCAATTGATGAAATGAATTTTCTATTAACATCCTATAGCGATCAAGATCCTTCGGTTCCTTCGGAGACCTCAGTATGACCACGATTTAAGGTTGCCATCAGGTACGTTTCAATTCGCAGTCTGATCCTGCAGCGCTTGAAAGGCTCTGTTGCTGCAAAAAAAAGGACGGTTAAGCAACTGTCCATTCTACTATTTCGTTTACCCATTCCTCACGGTAGGGCGTTTTGATCTTGATGTAATTATCGGTAAAGCCTTCCATCATGCCGTTCTTTTGGGCGCTTTCAAACAAGACTTTACGTTTGGCCCCTGTTTGCTGCTGGGTGAAGTACTGCATCTTCTGATAAGACAGGTTGCGCAATATCTTGTTTCGTTCGTGCCGAATATGCATGGGCACAGCATCCGGCATGTCTATGGCCAGGGTGTTGGCTCTTTCCGAATAAGTAAACACGTGGAAATAGGAAACGTCCAGTTGGTGCAGGAATGCAAATGTTTCCTGGAACAGCTCCTCTGTTTCGCCCGGGAAGCCTACAATCACATCTACGCCGATACAGCAATGCGGCATTAGTTCCTTGATCCGGGCAATACGGTCGGCGTACAGCTCCTTGCGGTAGCGGCGGCGCATCCCCCCAAGTACCTCGTTGCTGCCGCTTTGCAGCGGAATATGGAAATGCGGCATAAAGCGCCGGCTTTGGGCTACAAATTCGATGATCTCGTTGCTGAGCAGGTTAGGCTCTATGGAAGAAATACGGTAACGGTCTATGCCCTCTGTAATATCCAGTTGCTGCACCAGTTCAAAAAAGGATTCTTCCCTCTTCTTGCCGCCATTCGTGCCTTTGCCGAAGTCACCGAGATTAATGCCGGTAAGCACAATCTCACGGGTGCCTGTTTGCGACAGTTCGGCCACATTCTGTAATACCCCTTCGATACTATCGCTGCGGCTATGGCCGCGGGCAAGCGGTATGGTGCAGAAGCTGCAGTTGTAATCGCAGCCATCCTGCACCTTAAGAAAGGTACGGGTACGGTCGTTGAGCGAATACGAAGCATGAAAACCTTCCACATCTTCTATCTCACAACTGCATATTTTGGCGCTGTCGCCTTTGGACAGTTCCCTTAAATGTTCGGCGATATTGAATTTTTCGGCAGCGCCCAGCACGAGGTCTACGCCTTCTATCTCGGCGATCTCTTTGGGTTTGAGCTGGGCATAGCAGCCGGTGATCACCACCAGCGCTTCGGGTGTTCGGCGCTGGATACGGCGTACCAATTGCCGGCACTCCTTGTCTGCATTTTCGGTAACAGAGCAGGTGTTGATCACATAGACGTCGGCCTCCTCTTCAAAATCTTTTTTCAAAAAACCTTCCGCCTCTAACGTTCTGCTGAGCGTCGAGGTCTCGGAAAAGTTAAGCTTACAGCCTAAGGTATGGAATGCTACTGATTTCACGATTACTTGTTCACATCGCCGGAGGTTTCAAGGCCGGCCTTTTAAGCATAACGCAGATTATTTCCCTGAATAATCTGCGTTGCTGATAAAATAAGATAAAGTTTTACGAATTAGCTTGCGATTGCTTTGGTTGCTGTTACCCTGTTTTTGAGCAGGGCATAGGCGCCAAACAAAATACCGCTGAACACCAGGTCGCCGATGATAGCATTAAAGAAAAGTCCTGTGCTCACGCCATCCTGTTTGTAAAAAGGAAGCGCTGCCAGGTAAGTAGTGGCCAGTCCATTCAGGTTAAGGCCATAATAGCCGCTTACAAACACGCCAAAATTGGAGATAAGCCAGAACAAAAGGGAACCGCCGATGGAAAATCCCAATACTTTAAGGGCGTTTGTCTTTCTCATGAAAGTACCCAGGAGTACTACCAGGGCCATGCCGCCATAAACAAAGAACTGGCTGATGCCATAAAAGCCGTTGTGGTGTACCACCTGCAGGTAAATGTCAGAAAGCAGGTAAGATGCCAGGGGCAGTATATAGGCGTAAGCCTTGTTGTTCAGGATGGCCCCGCTGAACAGGCTGATGGCAACCATCGGACCGAAGTTATACCAATGTGTTTCTGCATTCACGATACGGGAAAGAGTTGCTACCAGTACCAGTGCAGCACAAAGAAGAATAATGCGGAAATTGTTGTTTTCTTTCATCAGTTACAATTATGGATGCAAAATTAAGTTTTTTTGCGCAAAAAGGGACTCCCTTTTAGGAACGCAGGGCCGGAGGCTATTTGCCCTTGAACCCCTGGTATACGAAGAGCAGCAGCAAAGCCCCGCCTATGGCCAGGCCAAAGCTGCGGAGATCGAAACCCCTTACAGTGCCCCAGCCGATCCGGGTACCGATAAAGCCACCTACCATAGCGCCCAATACACCCAGGATAATGGTAATAAGGCAACCCTGAGGGTTTTTACCAGGCATAATGGCTTTGGCAATAAAACCGGCCAGCAGGCCAAAAATGATCCAGGAGAGAATACCCATTTTTCTATTTTTTAGAATGTGAAGATAATAATGTGCCTTTATTCAATGTAAATATACAAGGATTTCCACCTGTCTTTCCCTTCGGCGCTATACACTTCCTCTTGCAGCCTGCCTTTGGCATCGTAGCGGTATACTATTTTGTCGGCGCGTAAGGCAATGCCATCCGGTTGTACCGATGGGGCGTCGCTTTGATAACGTTGCTCCAGCAAGCGCCCCTTCGCATCATAAGTATTGGTTACACCTTCATAATGCTGGCCATCGGCAGTTTGATCGTAGTAATCCAGCAGGCGCGCTTTGCTGTCCATTTTCTGGTAAAACCGGGAAACAGGCATAGCGGTATCGGTATCGCCTTCAAAACGGGTAACATATACCGAATCGTTGGCATATCGATAAAGGACCGAATCACTTTTCTGGCTGCCCCAGTACAACCCGCCCGGGATCGTATGGCGTTTCGTTACTTTGGCGCCGACCCTTCCTTGCCGATCATAGGCGAAAAAAGTTTCCTCCGTAAGTCCGGGATTATCCTTGCAGCAATAATAGCGCTTTGTCGCAATCCGGTTGTCTTTGTACACCAGCTCCGTTCTGCTTTTCAGCACCATGCTGTCTGCCTTCGATGATGTGGCCCGGCCTTTATTTTCAAAAGTCATTCTTTTCACCAGGTTATTCCCTGCATAGACATACACCTGCTTGCTGTTGCAGGTGCCCAAAGAATAGCTGTACTTCGTATACGCCAGTCCATCGTTCCCGATAAGGTAAATGGCGCTGGTATCGCTGCCGGCAACGGGTTTATATAGTGTTGAAGATTCCAGGTGGATATCGCGGACAACAACCATCTTTACGCCTTTAAGCTGCGGCAGAGGCTGCTCGCTGGGCGGTAATACCTGGCTATGCGCTGGCAGGGAATATAGTAGTGTTAGGATAAGGAGTATGTGCTTCATGGGGTTCAAAAATAACAACAATTCACCTGGATCATACAGGTGAATTGTTATTTATTGATGTCGCTCCGTGTAATGATGTCTATGCTGCAGCCTCTTCAAGCTTGGCAATGTCGATCTTTTTCATCTGCATCATGGCCTGCATTACTTTGCCTGCCTTTTCCCTGTCGGGGTGGCCCAGCAACCTGCCCAGGGCATCGGGTACTACCTGCCATGACAAGCCGAATTTATCTTTAAGCCAGCCGCAGGGCGCTTCCTGGCCACCATCGGCGGTAAGGCGATCCCAGTAATAGTCTACTTCTTCCTGTGTAGCGCATTTGATAAAAAAAGAAACGGCCTCGTTGAACTTAAAATGAGGGCCTGCATTCAATACCATAAATTCCTGCCCTTCCAGGTTGAAGGTCGCGGTCATCATCATGCCTTCGGGGCCGGGGCCACCTTTGCCATAGCGGCTTATATTGCCTACGCTGGCATTTTTAAAAACGGAGGTATAGAAGTTCATGGCTTCTTCGGCATTGTTGTCGAACCAAAGGAAAGGCGTGATTTTGTGATTGCTGCTCATTGTGGCTGTTTTAAAGTTTAGAAAGATTAGATCACACAAAAATAGGTATGGCTTGCTTCCGGGAGTAGGGGAGAACGCGACAAAATAGGGGCTGATCGGGACATCTCGTTTTAACTAGCAATGAAATTATCGTCAGAAGACTTTGCGCACCTTAATCCTGTTGTATTACCCGGTCGTTGCCCTGTGGCGCCGCTTTACTTCTTGGTTGCCGGGTACAATAATTTAAAAGCATTGTACACCGCCTGGTGCCCTATGGTGGCATGGTCTTCTTTGCCGAGGTAATCGAAGCGCACTTTACTGTTGCCTCCCAGGCGCAGCAAGGCATCCAGCTTTTTGGCATCGCCCACCATAGTGTTGCCTTCATTGCCCACGCCCAGGTACACTTTGGGCTTGTTCTTTAGTTTTCGGAAGGCGCCGGCTTCTTTTAATAAAGCCTCTTTGCCCCACCATAAGCTAGGGCTGATGAGGATATAGGTGTCGAAGAGCTGAGTGTGTTTAAGCAATACTTCGGTTGCGAGCAAGCCGCCCAGCGACTGTCCTATCACTGTTTTGCCTTTGCTGGTACGATAATGCTGCGCTACATAGGGTTGTAATTCTTTTTCGATAAAGGAGATATAAGCGGCAGAGCCGCCATAAGCCGGGAAATTGTCGGCGCTGAAACCCATAGGCGCCAGGAAGTCCAGGCTTTTTACCGGGAAGGTAAAATCCCTTCTCCGGTTGGTATTCACGATACCTACAACAATGGATTCGGGAAATTGATTGATCCAGGGAAAATTGAAATACTGCACCAGTCCGGCAATATGCACGAAGTCCTCGTCGGCCGCGCCGTCCAGGACATAGATCACAGGATAAGTAAGCGCCGTGTCGATATTGTAGCGCTGGGGCAAATAGACATTGATCGTCCTGGTTTCGTTCAGCAGGTCTGAGCGGAAAGAGTCGATGACGCCTATGCTAAAAGGGGTATTGCTGTGCTGTTGTGCCGTAGTGCTAATGCCGAGCAGGAAAAGGAGGGTAAGAAATAGTGTCGCTTTCTTCATGTAATGCAAATGGATGGTGTTGTTATTTTTTTAAAAGCCCGTAATAGAGCAGGTCTACAAGCTCGCCTTTGGTTGTCCGGTAATCTCTGCGGATATGTCCTTCGATCCCGAAGCCGCATTGTGTGGCCAATGTTCTGGCGGCGCTGTTGCTTTCGTGGGTTCGGATCAGCAGCTTCAGGAAATCAAATGTACTGAATAAATGTTCGATCACGAGCAGGAGGGCTTTTTTTGCAATGCCTTTACCGGCATGCTGTGTATCCATAAAGCAGCCGAGCTCCGCTTTGGGTATATGCCAGTCTATATTTTTTACATCGATAAAGCCGATCAGGCGGCCGCTGGTATTATCGATAACCACAAAGGGGAAATAAGTTTTTGCTTTGATCCTTTCCGTGGCCCCGGAGAGAAAGATGGTGGCCTCCTGCAGGCTCTTTGCCTGGGATACCAGGCCTGCAAAAAAATCTTCCAGCCGGGGTCTGTTGGTGTCGATCAGCTCGAAATAGGCGGCGGCATCGTCCTGTTCCAGGAGCCTGATGTGGTAATGGTCGAATTGCATGGTTTTTTGTGCTTATGGTTTGCGGGGAATGTTCAAAAGTAAATCATTTCCATGAACAGGTTATTGGACGGGTAATGTAAGGGGGACGATTGTGGGGGTTGTATTAGAGGAGGAAAATCCTCATATTGTGATCCCCTATAAACAATCAGTAATACTATAGACCCTATAATTATTTGATCATGAATAACCCTAAACATGCACCGCATTCTTTTCCGGGTGTTACCGTATCGAGTACATTTTCCGACCTGAAAGAGCATAGAGATGCCCTGATCCATTTGATCGACAGCCAGAAGCTGAAAGCGATTGCTATGGAAAATGATGGCGCTAAATTGATGGATGTTATCGACTCTTCCCTGGAAATGGTACGGCAAGGTGCTGCTTATATAGGTGTGATCAGCCATAAATATGGACAGGTGCCTGAGTGTCCGAAGCGAAACCCGGATAATCTCTCTATAACGGAGCTTGAGTTTAACGAGGCCCTGCGGCTGAAACGTCCTATATTGTTGTTTGTTATAGGCGAAGGCCATCCCGTATTAGTAAAGGATGTAGAAATAGACCCGGAAAAGAGAAAAAAATTGGAAGCTTTCAGGGAACGGGCCAAGGGCATGAACGAGGATTCACCGGTGCACCGGGTATATGCTACGTTTAATAGCCTAGATCATTTCAAAGAACAGATCGGCAAGTCGATTTTGGAGATATCCGATCATTTGAAAGCACATAGCCCGGTAATCAATACCCCCTTAGCTGAGCCTGTAACCATCATCAATGCTATTCCCCTGCCTCCTGCTTTATATGCGGAACCGCCGTATCTCGGCTCTCATCGATTTGTTGGCCGTAAAGCACAATTGGATGTGCTCGATGATTGGGCCCAGCCTGCCGATCCGCATACGATCCTGTTGTTTGAAGCCATTGGCGGTAATGGCAAAAGTATGCTGACCTGGGAATGGACTACCAAGCATGCCACTAAAGCCAGAGGGGACTGGGCCGGTATTTTCTGGTATTCCTTTTATGAGAAAGGGGCGATCATGGCCGACTTCTGCTGTCGGGCGTTATGCTACATGACGGGCCGGCCTTTGGAGGAATTTTCGAAAAAGAAAGTGCCGGAATTAAAAGAACTTTTGCTGCCTCTGTTGCAAGAAAAGCCATGGTTGTTTATCCTGGATGGCCTGGAGCGGGTATTGGTAGCCTATCATCGTATCGATGCTGCTTCTATACGCGACGAAGAGCTCGACAACCCTGAAGATAAGATTGTCAACCGTGACCCTTGTTTCTGTATCAACGAAGAAGATGATGAATTATTAAGGGCATTAAGCGCTGTTGCACCCTCCAAGTTATTAGTAAGCTCGCGGTTAGTACCCAAGGCCCTGCTTAATGCCGCTAATCAACCTATTCCCGGCGTATTTCGGGTGCCGTTGGCGGGTTTGCGCCCTGGCGATGCCGAAGCACTATTCCGTTCCTGTCGTATAAGTGGTAATGCTGAAGCCATACAGAATTATCTGGTTGCTAATTGTGATTGTCATCCTTTGACCATAGGCGTGCTGGCGGGCCTGGTTAATGATTATTTGCCCGATAAAGGCAATTTTGATGCCTGGTTGGCAGATCCAGCTGGAGGTGGGCAATTGAATCTGGCGGAGCTCAATCTGGTGCAAAAAAGGAATCACATCCTGAAGGCAGCTTTGTATGCTTTACCGGAGAAGAGCCTGGAACTACTTTCGACAATGGCCCTTTTGTCTGAAGCGGTTGATTATCGGGTACTCCTGGCGCTCAATCCGCATTTACCCCCGGAACCAGTGGCGATCCCCGAACCGGTAAAACCTAAGGAGGTGCCCTGGATTTCAGAAGAGCAAAAAGTAGTCAGGAGGAAGCTATATGAACAACAGATACATGCTTGGGAGGAATACCAGAAGGAGTTGCAGGATTGGCGCCAATCGGAGGAATACAAACAGGCTCCCCGAAAGTTAGAACAGACGATCCATGACCTGGAAGAGCGGGGCTTGTTGCAGTATGACCGTAATACCCGACGTTACGACCTGCACCCGGTAACCCGGGGCATAGCGGCAGGTGGTTTGCAGATGGTGGAGAAGGAACGGTACGGTCAGATAGTGGTTGATTTTTTCTCTGCACAAGCGCAGAATCCATATGAGCAGGCGGAAAGTCAGATGGATATTCAGGCTGGCATTAATATCGTTCAAGTTTTGCTAAAAATGGAGCATTATCAGGAGGCTATCGATGCATATCGAGGCGAACTATCCAATGCACTTTTCTTTAACCTGGAAGCTTACTCGGAAGTGTTGGCTTTGATAAAACCTTTTTTTCCCAATGGTTGGAACACCTCTCCTGTATTTATACAAAGTCAGGATATTCCTTATTTAACCAATGACGCGGCTCTCGCCTTAAGCAATATTGGTGAAACAGAAGAAGCATTGCTAATTTATGAACAATGTGTTGCTCTTAATATAGAGAATGTGAGCTTGGCTGATCTAAGGAATACACTCCGGAGCATTTGTGTGTGTTTGGATAAACAGAATGAATTAGTCGCATCCCAAAGAGTGCTAGAACTATCATTGCTTATCGGATCTTTCAGCGATGATATAGGAGAGCTTTTTGCAGATCGGTTTTTTATGTTTACAACTTATGTAGATATAGGCCTATGGGAGGAGGCCGGAAATATGTGGAGCCTGCTGGATTCTATGGGTAGAGATTGGTCCCGGGCCTCTTATAGGCCTGGTGATGCTGAATTTAATTATGTCAGATTTCAATTTATGAAGGGAGAATTAAATGAGGAACATCTGGCCGTTGCGGAACGATTGGCAATCGAAGGCAAGAACCGGAGTGTTATTCGTGATTTGTATTGGCAGAGAGGGATGTGGCTTTTTGAACAAGGAGAATGGAATTTGGCTATGTCCTGTTTTAACCGGGCTGTAAATATGGCCCGGGCTATTGGACATCCCGACACCAATGCCGAAACCAATTTAGCACTGGTTAAATTTAAGCTTAACCAATTGGTAAGTCCATCAGATGAAGCTGAACGTCTGGCTCGCTTTAAAAAGCCCGATCACCGTGTGTTGTCAGAGCTATGGTTTGCCATTGGTAATATGGAAGAAGCCCAAAAGCATGCGCTTCAAGCCTATAAGAAAGCCTGGGCGGATGGAGAACCTTATGTGCATCGTTATGAATTGAATAAAGCCAATGAATTGCTAGAACGCTTAGGAGTGGAAAGACCCGACCTCCCTCCTTACGATCCTACTAAGGAGGAAAAATTTCCCTGGGAAGACCGGGTGATTGCTTTTGTTGAAAAACTAAAAGCGGAAAAGGAAAGAAAGGAGACGGAGGAAGAGGAGTAAGTGGTTGATTTATAGGAAGGGAATGGACGAGTTTGTATTAGAATTTGTCGGCCATTCCTGGCTTCATATTTTCCCTCGATACGGGGATAAACAGCCTCCCCGCATGCCGAATTTACTCCGTAACTTCGCGCCCATGCATAATTATTTAAAGGAGTTAAATGTAAAGCAACGGGAAGCGGTGGAGCACCTGGACGGGCCACTGATGATCGTAGCGGGTGCGGGTAGTGGTAAAACCAAGGTGCTGACCACCCGTATTGCCCACCTCATGAAACTGGGTGTGGATGCTTTTAATATACTGGCGCTGACTTTTACCAATAAGGCTGCCGCCGAAATGAAGGAGCGTATCGAGAAGATACTGGGCAACAACGAAGCCCGTAATTTGTATATCGGTACCTTTCACTCTGTATTTGCCCGCATCCTGCGTGCTGAAGCGCATAAAATAGGGTATCCCAACAGCTTTACGATCTACGATTCGGATGATGCCAAGAGTTTGCTGAAAAGTGTGATCAACGAAAACAACCTGGACGACAAGATGTATAAACCACAGTATGTTTATGGCCGCATCTCGGCAGCCAAGAACAACCTGATGGGGCCTATCGAATACATGCAGGATCATTTTATACAGCAGGAAGATGCCCGTAGCGGCCGCCCTTTAATGGGACAGTTGTATGCGCAGTATGCCGCCCGCTGCTTCAAGAACGGGGCGATGGATTTTGACGATCTCCTGTTCAAAATGTATGAGCTGATTGTGAAGCATCCCGATGTGCTTGCTAAATACCAACACAAGTTCAAATACATCCTGATCGATGAGTACCAGGATACCAATATTGCCCAGTACCAGATTATTAAGATGTTGGGTGCTGTACACGAAAACCTTTGCGTGGTGGGCGATGATGCCCAGAGTATTTATTCCTTCCGCGGTGCTACGATTGAAAATATCCTGAAGTTCCAGAAAGATTATGAAGGCGCGAAAGTGGTGAAGCTGGAACAGAATTACCGCAGTACGCAGAATATCCTCAATGTGGCCAATAAGGTGATCGGCCTGAATAAAAACCAGATACCTAAAAACCTTTGGACCGATAATGGAGAAGGGGATAAGCTCAAGCTGGTGCGTACCCTTACCGACAACGATGAAGGTCGTTTTGTGGCCGATGCCATTGCAGAGCAAAAGCTGCGCAACCATTACCACAACAAGGATTTTGCGATCCTGTACCGGACCAATGCGCAAAGCCGTTCTTTCGAGGAAAGCCTGCGGAGGCTTAATATCCCTTACCGGATCTTCGGAGGGCTTTCTTTTTACCAACGTAAAGAGATCAAGGATTTTATTGCTTACCTGCGTATCGTGGTCAATCCCCAGGACGAGGAAGCTTTGAAAAGGATCATCAATTACCCGGTACGAGGCATTGGCAAAACCAGTATCGAAAGGGTGCTGATTGCGGCCAATGAACATAACCAAACATTCTGGGAGGTATTGCAGCAACCTCATATGACCGGGCTGAAGGGCGCGGCGGTGGCAGCGATCGAACAGTTTGTGACTATGATCAGAAGCTTCCAGGCTATGCTGGGCAAGCATGATGCTTATGAGGTTGCTTTTGCAGTAGGTAAGCATACCAATCTCGTTAAGGAATTGTACAACGATAAATCGGTAGAAGGTCTGGCTCGTTACGAGAACGTACAGGAATTGTTGAACGCGATTAAGGAGTACACCGAAACGCCGGACGAGGAAGGCGAACTGACCGACAAGAGCCTGGGTACCTATCTGCAGAATATCACCCTGCTTACGGATGCCGATAAGAACGACGATGAAGACCAGGATGTGGTCAAGCTGATGACGATCCATGCGGCCAAGGGGCTAGAGTTTTCCTGTGTGTTTGCGGTTGGATTGGAAGAAAATATTTTCCCATCGGCCATGAGTATGTATGACCGCGAAGACCTGGAAGAGGAGCGTCGTTTGTTTTACGTAGTGATCACGCGGGCCAAAGATAAGCTCTGGATCAGCTTTGCCAACAGCCGTTACCGCTTCGGCTCCCTGGTGCAGAACGAACCCAGCCGCTTTATCGATGAAGTACCCCAGGAGTATATAGACCGGAGCTTTGCCGGACTTGCCGGGGCACGTACCGGTGCTGCGGTCCGTAATACCAATGCGCAGCAAAGGACCTTTACCCCTAAAGAAAAAACAGCGCAGCAAACGGCCCGTAATGTGGCCGGTGCACATACCAGCAATAGCGATGTGGCGCGTGTGGCAGCCCTGAATAAAGTGCAGGCGCAGCCAACCACGCATATTCCCTCTGCTAATTTTACACCCAGCGATCCCGAGGAAATGGAAGAAGGCATGCGGGTAGAACACCAGAAGTTTGGTGTAGGGACGATCAAAAGACTGGAAGGCGGCGTGCATAACCGTATCGCTACGATCCATTTTCCTGCAGGTGGCGGCGATAAGAAAATTATGCTGGCTTATGCCAAATTGATGATCCTGAAATAGCAACGAGGAAATAAATAAGGCAAAGCGCCGGCAGTACCTACTGCCGGCGCTTTGCCTTATTTAGCCATGCATAAAATTTGCTGTTTTGCTCATGTTGATCCAGGTTGTTCCTCTCTTGTTGTGAAGTAAGGAGCGGCCTGGTAGCTGATCTGATCCTCCATTACTTTAGTGTTAATTCCTTCGGTTTTCTCCTACGCTTAAGACTGGTATCTATCTTTCTACGAATTACACCAATATATACATAATGTTTGGATGATAGAGACCTGCTCCGGCCTGAAGTACTTTTGCATCGTTCATAAAAAATAATCACTGGAACTACTCCGGGCATGCTCCCCGAAGCCTTGACCCGGTTCCATCTTAAGCTACAATTTTATTTCAAGTAAGTGCTCAAACAATAAAACCAATTCTAACTTTTAAAAAAAAGCGATGATGAAACGCATACCCTTACTTTGTATTCTTGCCTTGTTGTGTACTACGGTACAACTCACATGGGGCCAAACTGTAATGCTGGCCCGGTGGAATTTTACCAATGCAACCGGCGACTGGGGAGCTAGTCCATTCCAGCCTTCCGACAGTAATGCCAATGTAACCATCGTTGGCTTAACACGCGGTAGTGGCATTACAACGGTACAGACTGCTGCAGGTAATGCCTGGGGCGGTAACGGTTTTTTTGATAACGTAACCAACCAAAGTATTGATTCGGCAATTGCATACAAAAATTATATCACGTACACTATCCAGGCCAAGCCAGGTTTCAAAGTGTCGCTTGCGCAGATCGCTGCCTGCAATCTCCGGAGATCAAGTACAGGTCCGGGCGCTACGCAATGGCAGTATAGCCTCGACAGTGTTAACTACACCAATATCGGCTCGACTATTACATTGGGTCTTACGAGTGCTTCCGGCAATGCAGTAGGGGCTATCGATTTAAGTAGTATTGTTGCTTTGCAAAATGTACCTTACACCAGTAAAGTATATTTCAGGGTAGTCATGTGGGGGGCTACTGCCGATAACGGTACCTGGTATTTTAATGCAGGCCCCAACAACCTGAGCCTGATCTTCAATGGCTCCACCGCTTCCATCCCGCTTCCCTTAAAGCTGCTGAGCTTTAACGGTAAGCAGGAGAATAATGTGAACCGCTTGGACTGGGTTACCGCACAGGAGAAAAATGTTTCCCATTTTGAACTGGAGCGTGGAACAGATGGTCAGCGCTTTACCAAAATAGCGGAGATCAAATCGATGGGCAACAACAGTACTGCTACCAACTCATACAACTACAAGGACGCTAATGCCAGTGCTGTGGCTTATTACCGCTTGAAAATGGTAGATGCCGATGGCAGCGCTGATTATTCTGATGTTGTGGCAATGCGTAATGGCGTTGTGGCCGGTAATGTGCGTGTATATCCTAATCCTGCCGAAAATACTTTATTCCTCGAAGGTGTGGATACTAAAGCCAGCTATGCGATTACCGATGCCACAGGCAGGGAAGTAATGGCTTCTTCTATAACTGCTGCCGGTACAGCAACAGCGATCCCTATTGCCGGTTTACCACAAGGTATTTATTTCCTCAGGCTTACTACAGAGCAAAAGACCGAGACCATAAGGTTCGTCAAAAAATAGGCAGTACCAATCATCGATATTTACTGGAGAAACACTTGTCTTTAAGGCAAGTGTTTCTCTTTTGTCTATAAACGATGCCCCAAGAACCTGGTTGCCTTACAGAGTACAACGACGCAAGGCACTTTAATCGTTTTTCGGCATCGCAGTTGCCGAATGGCGATGGTAATGCAGGTCTGAAACCTCTTCCTGGAGAGGGTTCCAGGGGAGATGCTTTTTAGTGTATGGACCTGCTATTGTTTGATATTGTCGTATGGAAAGGCAGGAGGCTGTGTTGTGAAATTGTTAATTTAGATTTTTAATTAATTTAAAATAAACAAGTTATGGATAACATACTTCAATACATAACTAACGTATTGCGACGATGGAAAAAGGTCCTGCTACCTTTACGCCGTATCTTGGTCGGATACGATGAGTTACTCTTATTCCCAGTTAAAACCAACCTTATTCCATGTCTAGTTTGCTTTTAAACCAACTACAGGAACTCACCTTAACAATATTTGTTTTTAATTAAGGGATAAGGTAACTCATGTTTTTAAATAGTTAAGCACAGTGCTGCGATGCTTACAACAATGTTGCTTCTTCTTTGCAACATACTCTTCCAAAAACAGAAAACAAACACAGCAGGTCTTAAAAAGATCAAATCACAGGTTTACAAACCGCTATTGTAACGATGTTTTTTTGTTGATAAATGCACCCTTTTTTTCCTTTTTGGTAACACGCCAATCATAATTTGATAATTAGGTTCCTCGCTAGCTCTCTCCCTAATTTTACACCGTATCCGACCCCTATACACAGTGTCCGACCAAACGGTACCTTTTAAGCAAGAGCTGGAGATCTGCTACAGCAGCACGTTTCAGCAAATGCGAAAAACTTAAAATTACAAATCTAATTTTATGAACCAAACTAAATTATGGGCGTTTCGCGGCATGATGTTGCTGTCTTCCCTGTTTGCTGTTAATGCTAACGCAGTAAACATCCCAATCACAAGTGTTACAAGCACTGCCGGAACATTAACGCCAACTGGTACCTGTGTTATCGGTTATCTCGCTGATAGCTGGACTACTGCAGGCAAATACTTCCAGTACCAACTGAGCACCACAGGCTACACGGGCGCTATCACTATGGATTTCAAAACGACGAGATCCAGCACTGGTCCCCAGAATTTCCAAATCTGGTACAGCATCAACAACGGTCCGGAACAACTGGTTCCTGCTGCTGATGGCGGTACTTTTACCGTAACTACTTCTTGCGTTAATAAAACAGCTACTTTGCCTGCAGCTTGTGCTGGCGTTGCTGATCTTAAAGTTAGACTTAAAGCCGTAACTCCGTTGCCAACTAACGCTGCCGGTACTTTCCGTGCTGATTCAAGCAACGTATTTGATGCTGCTTCTTCAGGTTGCACTGGTACGCCTGCTCAAGGTGGTACTGTTTCTGCTGCTAACGCTTCTGTTTGCGCCGGTTCTGGTACAACTCTTACTTTGACTGGTGCTACCGGCGGTGCTGGTATCACTTACCAATGGCAGTCTTCTCCTAATGGTACTACCTGGACAGCTATTTCAGGCGCTACTGGTCTGTCTTACACTACTCCAGGTTTGACTGCTGCTACGCAATACCGTGTTATAGTATCTTGCGGTGCCAACGCTACTAACAGTACTTCTGCTACTGTTTCTGTAAACACCGTATCTGTTGCCCCTATCACTGCCGGTTATACTAACCCAATGAATGTAGGTGCTACACAAACCCTGGCTAATGTTACCGGCGGTGGTACCTGGTCAAGCAGCGATGCTTCTGTTGCCTCTATCGATCTGATCTCCGGTGCTGTTACCGGCGTATTCGGCGGTACTTCTACTATCACTTATTCTGTAACTGATGGTGTTACCGGTTGTATCGGTACTTCAAGCATTAACCTGAATGTAGTATGGCCTAACACCCTGGCTCTGTATGCTGGTGTTAACGGTACAAGCACTTCTGTTATCAACGTTCCTGGCGATGTAACTTCTGCTTTGTCCGCTACAGGTTTCGGTGGCGCTACTCCTTGTAATTCTGGTGGTTTGAGCGGTCTGACTGTAAATGTTAACGATTCTGTTTTCAGCCTGTCTGGTCCTTATGTAGGTTACAAAGTTGCTGCCACTACTGGTAATGTACTGAACATGTTCCGTATCCATGCCCGTGCCCGCGTATCTGGTACTGGTCCAACCAAAGCCCGTATCGCTTATCGCTACTGGCAAGGTGGTCTTGCCTTCCCTTGGCAAGCCGAAGCTGCTGATGTTAACCTGGTGAGCGGTAACTGCGGTGCCAGCGCTAATTCATGGGATTACAACACTGGTATTGCTGCTAACCCTAACCCAACTTTCAACGGTATTGATAGCCTTGAAGTAGCTGTGTTCCCTTTCAAACCAGGTGCAAACACTGGTACTTTCCAGTTGAATGATCTTGAAGTATATGGTATCGTAACTACTAACGCTAACTGTAGCGGTACTTCTATCGTTACTAACGCTGACTCTGTATTGCCAAGAGTAGTTAATGTATGTGATAGCGGTTCAAGGTTCCTGAACTACAACGTAGGTTTTGGTGGTATCACTGGTCTGAACATTCTGTACCAATGGCAGCGTTCTGACAATAAAGGTGCTAGCTGGTTTGATATTCCATTTGCTGAAGGTATCGTTTACCAAACTCCTGTATTGCACGCTGGTGTTGATCCGGATACTGTAATGTATCGTATGCAGATCACTTGCGACGCTACAAGTGATGTTGCTTACTCCGCTGCCAATATCGTAACTGTTCATGCTACTCCAGCTAATGCCGGTACTATCTCTGGTGGTCTTACTGGTGGTCTGATCCCTTACAGGCACATGCTGATCGGTACTAACTATACATTGTCTAGCACTGTAGCTGGTGGTACTTGGTCTAGCAACGATACTAGCGCTATCTCTATCGTTTCTGGTACTGGTGTTGCTACACCACACATCCCTGGTGATGCCGTTATCACTTACCGTACTTCTGTAGGTGGTTGCACTGGTATCTCAAGAGATACAGTTGTTTCTTACTATCCTAGGACTAAAGCTTTGTATGTAGGTAAATATGGTAACAGCGTTAATCTTTATGCTGCTGCTGGTGTAACTGCTGCTAACCTGACTACTACTAACTTCGGTACAACTACTCCTTGCGGTAACGGTGGTATCTCTGGCCTGACCAATGCAACTACTACTCAAGATCCTGCTACAAACGGTCGTCTGACTACTGTTGTAACTGGTGCTTTCACTGCTGATACTATCCGTGCTACTCTGAGGAAAACAAATTCCGGTGCTTACAAAGCTTACCTGGCTTACAAACCAGTTTCTGGTAGCACCTGGACATTCTCTGCTCCTGTAGATGTTGAAACTGATGATTGCGGTTACAGTCATAACGAAGTAGTATTCGCTTTGTCTCCTACAGTTCCTGTAACTGGCGCTGGTGTTGAATTCGGCGTAATTGCTTACAATGGTACTGCAGCTTTAGGTTTCCAGGCCAACTCTATCAGCGTAATCGGTAACGGTACACAACTGATCAACGGTGGTATCGTTTCTGCTACTGCTAATAACAATATCCAATTGTTCCCTAATCCTGCTACTAACGTGTTGAACGTAACTGCTGCTGAAAAAGTAAACGTTACTATCTTCAGCATCGAAGGTAAAAAACTGATCGAGCAGAAAGATGCTAAACGCATCGACGTAAGCAGTCTGGTTAGCGGTATGTACCTGATCCAGGTATATGGCGAAAACAACGCGCTGTTGAAAGCTGAGAAGTTCATCAAAAAATAAGCTGGAATAAGCCTTTGGCTTTTTCGGTATCATCTGGAGGCTGCCCCGTAAGGCAGCCTCCTTTTATTGTCCGTAGCAGAACCATTTTTGAAAAATGAATACCAGGTTTTTGCCTGGTGTTATATACATTATCTTAATGTTATTAATGTCTAAAATTTAAATTCAAATGACTGTTTTTTAATTTTTTAAGCATTGCATTATATTATACATAACAATGGGATTATAGGCGGTGACTGGGGCTTAAAATAGCTTTGTCTTTCAAAATCCAATTTCACCCGATTTAAGGAAATGAGCCCGGTCATTTCCCGGATACAACAGACCCACTAATGATGAAAAAACTACTGCTTTGCTTACCGGTATTTCTCCTTTTAGTAACCCAGGTACAGGCCTGGAAACCGGGCGCTCCGGCAACAGTGATGACAAGGAGACAATCCTTACCCCTGCTTTTTGCCGAGAACAAAGGACAAGTAATCGATAAGGACGGTAAGCCGCGCCCCGATATTTTGTTTACGGCCAACGGTGATAACACGCAGATGTTCCTGACGGCAACCGGTATCCAATATCAGTTTGCAAGAGTGGTCTATCCCGAAGGATACCGGGATATGGATAAGGCCAAACAGGAAGCGCTGGCCCAACAAGTGAAAACGCAAACACACCTTTTTTCGCTAACACTACAGGGGGCTAATCCCAATCCCGTTATCCGCAGGGAAAAGAAAAATCTTTTTACCCAGAATTTTTATACAGAACGGGTGCCGGAAGGTGGTATTACAAATGTAGCTACTTACGAGAAGATCGTATATGAAAACGTATATCCCCATATCGATTGGGTGCTCTACAGTAAGGGTGAAAAATTGAAATATGATTTTGTAGTACATCCGGGTGGCGACCCTTCGCTGATCAAATTAAACATCGAACATGCGGATAAAGTAACGATTACCCAAGCCGGTGAGTTATTAATGACAACCAGCCTTGGTGAGATAAAGGAAAAAGCCCCCCTTAGTTTTATTGAGGGAAAAGAAGTACCGAGCAAATTTAAACGCAATAACGACGGTACTATAGGCTTTGATGTTGTCGCCATGCCAGGCGCTACCCTGGTGATAGATCCTTCTGTAACCTGGGCTACTTATTATGGAGGCTCGGGCCAGGAACTGTCCGAAGGGCTTCATCTCGACGCTACGGGTAATTTATATATAGCAGGGACTACCACCTCTGCTACTGGTATCGCTATGCCTGGTGGTTACCAGACAACCATGGTCGCTACACTTGATAACTTCCTGGTAAAATTCAGTGCTGCCGGCACCCCCATCTGGGCTACCTACTATGGTAGTGCCTATGCTCCATCTCCGGGTGGTAATGCAGAGTTTGGCGGGGTCATGAGTACCGATAACCTCGGGAATGTTTATTTTTATGCGACAACGCCTAAAGCGCCGCTTACGGTAGATATGAGTACGGCAGGCGCTTACCAGACAACGCCAGGTGGCGGCAGCGATGCCTACCTCGTAAAATTCAATGCTTCCGGCGTGAGGCAATGGGCTACCTATTTCGGAGGTAGTGGCAACGAATACAGTTATGGTTGTGTCAGTGATGCAGCAGGTAACGTATATATCAGCGGTGCGACGGTTTCTTCATCGGGTATCGCAACACCTGGTGCACACCAGGTTACTTATGGTGGTGGTACCAGCGATTTTTTCCTGGCCAAATTCAACACGGCCGGTGCTTTACAATGGGGTACTTATATGGGTGGTGCCGGTGGTGAAGGTCAGGGAGCCTATGCCACTGCTGTCTTTCACAACTGTGTACTCGACAATGCCGGCAATGTAATCGTGACCAGCAATACGGAATCTACATCGGGTATTGCCAGCCCAGGCGCCCAGCAGCCAACGCTCAATGGTTCTACGGATGCCTTTCTGGCCAAATTCAGCCCTGCCGGCAGCCGTATCTGGAGCACCTATTTCGGAGGCGATGATATGGAGGGTTTTACCGGAACTAATATTGCAGCAGATGCTACGGGTAATATATACCTTACCGGCGATACTTATTCGGCTACCGGCCTGGCTACACCGGGGGCGTATCAAACGACCAATGCCGGTGGTGGGGACAACTTCCTGGCCAAGTTCAGCAGTGCTGGCGCCCTGCAATGGGCAACCTTTCAGGGCTGGTCGGGTTACGAATTCCCGGGAGCTGTTTCGACGAATGCTGCAGGCAGTGTGTACCTCACAGCAGGTACTTATTCCTTTCCCACACTCAGCGGAGGTTTTCAGAATGCCAATGCCGGCGGCGCGGAAGGTTATATCTGCAAATTCAACGGTGCAGGTTCCCTGCAATGGGCCAGTTACTTCGGCGGTCCCAATGCCGATCAGATTACGGCCAGCGTTACTTCCGGTACCGACTTATTCATCCTTGGAAAAACGCAATCGCCATCCGGCATCGCTACTCCAGGCGCTTTTAAAACTACATTGACGGGCACAGCAGAGGATGCTTTCCTGGCCAAGATAAGCGATATCCCGGCCTGTATCAAAGATTCCGTAGTGGTTACCCAAACCATATGCAGCAACCAATTGCCTTACTCCTGGATGGGCCATACCGTGCTTGCCGGCGGTGTTAACGTAGCGAAGGATACTTTGACCAATGCCGGTGGCTGTGATAGCGTGTTGCATCTTACCCTTATCGTTAAACCTGTTGCTACCAGAGCGATCTACGATACCACCTGCCGTAATCAGTTCCCGCATACTACCGGTCCGGTTACCATAGCTACCGCTCCTGTGGGCAATACCGCTACGGCCACCTATACCACTACGGCTGCTAATGGTTGCGATAGTATTGTGACCGTGTATCTTTATGTGAGGGATACATCGGCCACTGTTCAAACCAAAACCTATTGCCGGAACCAATTGCCTGCGGTATGGAATGGTATTACCATACCCATTACAGCCAATAGCAACCCCGCCTATGCTACCTACACCACCAATAATGCTGTGGGCTGCGATAGTGTGGTGAAGCTGAACCTCATCATCCGCGATACCTCGGCAACGACAGATACGCGGATCTATTGCCGGAACCAACTGCCTGCGGTATGGAATGGTATTACCATACCCATTACAGCCAATAGCAATCCGGCTTATGCTACTTACAATACCAATAATATGTGGAACTGCGATAGTGTGGTTAAGCTGAACCTTATTATCCGCGATACTTCGGCTACTACTGTGAACATGACCCGGTGCAGCAACCAGATGCCCTTTGTATGGAATGGCATTAATGTAACTACGGGCGGCCCCAATGCTGCAGTCTTTATAACGCCTAATGCTGTGGGCTGTGATAGCGTAGTAAGACTCAATCTTACGATTAAGAACACATCTGCCTTTACGGAAATGATGTCCCGGTGCAGCAACCAGATGCCTTTCCTGTGGCACGGTATCAATGTGACTACAGGTGGTCCTGCGGCAGCGACTTTTACCATGCCTAATGCAGCAGGCTGCGACAGCGTTATTACCCTTAACCTAACCGTAAAAAATACTTCGGCCTATACCTTCCACGATACCATTTGCGCCAGCGAGCTTCCTTATATATGGAATAGTATTACCGTAACGGCCGGCGGCCCCAATGCGGCTTCCTTTACAACACCCAACGCGGCAGGCTGCGATAGCGTGACCACGCTTAGCCTTACTGTAAATGCAACTATCGTACCTGCGATCAGCATTACCGTAACCCCTGGTACTGTAGTAGCTCCGGGAACGCCGGTAACCTTTACGGCAACCATTACCAACGGCGGCCCGGCACCGGTATTGCAATGGAAGAAGAACGGGATCAATGTGGGTACCAATAGCGCGGCGTACACCGATTTTAGTATCGATTCGGCCGATGCCGTTACCTGTACCCTGTTGAGCAATGCTCCTTGTGCCTTCCCTGTTACCGCGGTAAGCAATGAAATAAAAATGTCGGTGGTTACACCGCCACCGCCATGTCTGGTTCCGGTTACCCTGGTATCAACCGATATACAACTGACCTCCGCGGTATTCAAATGGTCCCGCGTTGCCGGCGCATCCGGCTACGAAGTAGTGTTGGATATGCTGGCCAGTGATCCTACAACAGGGTTGTTTACTACCGATACGGTTTACCATGCATCGGCATTGGTGCCGGGTGTACATTACTTCCATATAAGGACCCGTTGTCCCAACGGCATTTATTCGCCCTGGATAAAAATAACCATTACCATATTGAACCCTACAGGTATTGTTGATCCGAAAAATACAGGGGATGGCCTTACGCTTTATCCCAACCCCAACAACGGCATCTTTAATGTGCTGGGAACAGTGCCGGAAAATAAAGCTCATGTGGATATCGTAGATAAGATCGGGCGGGTTGTGTACCAAAGCGATGCCAGTACCCCAGGCGGTAAATTGAACCACCGCGTAAACATATCCGGAGATATGGCCCAGGGTATTTACCTGTTGCGCGTAAGCTCCGGCGACCAGGTTACGGTAATCAGATTTGTACACAACTAAGCCATATAAAAAGAGCCCCGATTCTTAAACAAAGGTCCTATGAAAATTAAATTTGAAACGGTAGCGAGATACTGGATAAGGCTTATTGCTTTGTGTATGCTTTGGGGGGCAACTTTGCCTCTTGCAAGTGCCCAGCATTTGATCATTAATGAATTTTCGCAAGGTGATGCCGGCGCCCGGGAGTATATGGAGCTGGTAGTTGCCGGTACCCGTACCTGTGCGGGGGATTCCTGCCTGGACATCCGGGGCTGGATTATCGACGATAACAACGGCTGGTGCGGCGCCGGTGCGGGACAGGGCATTGCCACGGGACATATGCGGTTTACCAACGATCCCAACTGGGCCTGCGTACCTTTTGGCTCCATCATCCTGGTGTACAACAGCGGCGACGTTAACCCGTCCATTACCCTGGCGCCCGATCCTACCGATGCCAACAACGACCATGTATATGTAGTACCTTCCAGTTCTACTTTCCTGGAAAATACCACGGCAACACCCGTATCTCCTTCTTCCCTGACCTATGTTTACCCAACGGTCGCCTATACCGCCGGCGGAAGCTGGAGCACCGTGGGCCTGGCCAATGGCGGCGATGCGGTGATCATTACCTCGCCTGCCAACCTGGGCGTGGCCCATCATTCCATTGCTTATGGCAGTGTATCGACCGGCACGGCGACCATATACAAAAGCCAGTCGGGTGCGGCAAAGGTGTATTCCCTTATCGATGGCCAATATACCGTAGCATCCAGCTATGTAGTGGGAGACGCGCCGCTGGATGAGACGCCGGGTACGCCCAACAGTACAGCCAATGCGGCCTGGATCACCAGTATGCTCACCAACACCACAGGTGCTGTAAATACTTACCAGTCGGCATGTATTAACCCGGGAGGCACTTATAACTTTAATGGAACCCTGCTCAGCGCCGGAGGCCTTTACCTGGATACCTTCAGCACCACAAGCAGTTGCGATAGCATCGTACACCTTACCCTTACCTTAATTACGCCGCAGTCCGTATACAATGCCTATACCGGATGCAATTCTGTTACGTACAACGGGATTACCTATACCACCTCTACGGTAGTCAATGAAACCATTACTTCCGCACAGGGCTGCGATAGCGTACACGTGCAAACGACGATCAATATCCAGAACCTGGTGCCGGTTTTACATCGGGATACGGTAAGCGGATGCCAGTCTATAGTGTACAAAGGAGTGCCTTATACTACAAGCCAGGAAGTAAACGATACCGTTAAAACACTGACCGGCTGCGACAGTATGTACCGGAAGGTTTATTTGAAAATAATAGCGAATCCTGTCATTACTGTAACACCGGCCGACACCACGGTATGTAAAGGTAATTCTGTTACACTGACGGCTTTCAGCACTTACCCGGTGCAATGGCAGGGCTATCCCCTGGGTGCTTCAATAACCGTAAGCCCACAGGTTACTACCACCTATACCGCCCTGGCCGCCAATGAGCTGAACTGTGTAGCATTGATGCATGCCGTCGTGCGTATCGAAGATTTTAAGATGGACCTTGATTATACGCCCCGCCCTGCGGAAAGAGGTAGCCAGGTCACCCTGAACTCTTCGGCCAATATGGACTATACCGTGCTTGCCTGGCTACCTTCCGGCATTTTTGGAAGCACGCTGGATAAGTCCCAAAGCATGGTAGCGCAGAAATCCATGTATGTTACGGTTGTAGGGAAAAACGAAAATAACTGTATCGATACCGCCCGTATTTATATGGACGTATTGCCTGCTCCGAATACTTTCCTGCCCACTGCTTTTTCGCCCAATGGCGATGGCCTTAATGATTATTTCAAGCCTGTTTTTACCAGGGACTATTACATCAAGAACTTTTCCATCTTCAACAGGTGGGGGCAACGGGTATATACCGTCAATGAAACCGCAAATCTGGGCGACGGATGGGACGGACGCTTTAACGGGGAGCCTTGTGAAACAGGTACCTATTATTATTTGCTGGTAGCCGAAGACCCGCGGGGAGAGCAGCAGAGCACCAGGGGAGATGTATTGCTGGTGCATTAACAGGATAAATGACCCCGGTATGCAGTATGGATCGGGCAACGATATTTTGGGTACAAAAAGCCATTATTAAAATGTTACCAATTTACCCCTAGTTTTTTGTAATCGTTTTATTGTTAGTTAAAAATATATTGAGTTAATTTTTGCATAACGATTGCATTATAGGTAGTCATTGCCGGTCTATCTATTTTCGCGGCGTGAAAAAACAGGGCCATCCTGAATGTGCCGGAGGGGTATAAAACAAGCCTGCTAAGTCATCATTCAGAACGCATATGAAAAGAAGACAGGGCATAGGTGCCGGGCAGGAGCTGCAATACAATGTTGTTACGAATTTAGGTACCATAAGTAGTCAAAAAAAGGAACTCGCATTACCAGGCAACTCTTGCTGCTTGCCGCGGCCGATGTGAGTTTCTTTTATCAATCGACCTGCAGTGCCTAGAAGCAATAGCGGCTTCCGGGAATGATTATTTGCCGGCTCTTTTCCGTACGGAATATTGCCCTGACGTTTTTACGACAGAAGCCATTTTTATCAACATACAAGTTATTGTTTTAACGTTTTACCAATGCCAGCTAAATGTACCTTCCCGTTATTGATCTGCTTATGTCTTGCCTTATGTTTTAAGGCCGTGGCACAGCCTGTGGTCAATGAATTTTCGCAAGGAGCCTCGGGCAACAAAGAGTATATAGAATTAGTCGTAAAAGGTACCCGTACCTGTAATGATAGTTGCGCCGACATAAGGGGATGGATCTTCGATGATAACAATGGCTGGTACGGAACAACGGCTATATCACCGGGCTGTTACCGTTTTAAAAACGAGGCGAATTGGTCCTGCGTTCCTTATGGTTCTATTATCGTTATTTACAACAGCGGAGATGTAAATGCCAGCCTGCCTCCCGACGATCCTACCGATGCCAATAATGACCATGTTTATGTATTGCCCATAGCTTCTACCCACCTGGAGATGCACAATACCCTGCCTTCCGGCACATCGATGAACTATCCTGCTACCGGCTGGGGGCCATCCACTACCTGGACCAATATGGCCCTTAACAATACCAATGATGCTGTGCAGGTAATCAATCCTGCCAACCTTACCGTAGCCTACCATGCCGTGAGCTACGGAAGCGGGGTAGTGGCACCGGTACATATTGCTACTTCCGGCTCGCAAAAGGTATATTACCTGAGCAACGACCAATACAACACATCAGCGGCCTGGATAGGAGGCAATGTGCCGGCAAACGAAACACCGGGGCTGCCCAATACTCCTGCCAATGCCACATGGATCAATGGCATGCTGAACGGGGTAGGCGGCGGCGTATCCTCCAACGATACCATCGTGGCGCAGCTTTGCCAGGGCGACAGCATCCTCTTTGTAGATACTTATTATAACGCTACCGGGTTTCATACCCGGATATTTACATCGGTCGCCGGTTGCGATTCTATTGTAACCCTGAACCTGACGGTCAACCCTATTCCGTCCGCACCAGTGGTCGTGAGCCCGCTTAATTATTGCCAGGATGCAATAGCCCCGGCCCTGACCGCTACCGGTACTAACCTGCGCTGGTATAACACGCCTACTGGCGGCCCGGGCAGCAGTACAGCGCCTGTGCCGCCGACCGGAGTACCAGGTACGCAGACTTATTACGTATCGCAAACAGTAAGCGGATGCGAAAGCAGCCGGGATAGTATTAAGGTACATACCATACCCAAGCCACCGCCACCGGTAGTGCCGCTTTCCCTGGTCGTATGCCAGGGTACGCCGCCGCTTACGTTAAGTGCGCAGGGGCAAAATATCTTATGGTATAATGTACCTGTAGGCGGAACCGGCCTGAGCAATGCCCCGGTAATACCTACCAATGCAGGCATTTCGGTAGTGTGGTACGCCACGCAAACGGTGAACGGCTGTGAGAGTGTACGCAGCCCGGTCAATGTGAGGGTAAGTGCCATTCAATCCAGCTTTGCTTTACATGTGGATACGCTGTGTATCCGGGATTCGGTAGTGACCCGCAATACCTCAACCGGCAACGATTACCTGAACCACTGGGACTTCGGCGATGGCTTTAGCTATTTCAGCCTGAACCAGACTCATAAATATGCACGGCCGGGTATTTACAATATTGAGTTGGCCGTAACCAACAGCGATGGTTGTACCGATACCTCTTCGGTGTCCTTATGGGTTTCTCCTTTGCCCGAAGTTAAAGTGACCATGGATGCCCCGCAATTGTGTACCGGCGACTTCGTTAATTTCAGTCTGGAATACCTGCAGGGCTTTAGCTGGCTGACCTGGGATTTCGGGGATGGCAATCTTACGCAGGTGCTGGACGACAGGAATAACGTTGCGGCAAGGAATGTGCTTACCGATATGCATGTACAGCATGCTTACGACAAGGCGGGAAAATATTACCTCGTTACCAGCGCCTATACGCCCGGTTGCGGCTTAAAAGAATGGAGGGATTCCGTAATCGTGCATCCCATGCCCAATGTGGACCTTGGTCCCGATACCACCCTTTGCCTGCATGGCGCTCCCATTGTGCTGAAGAACAGGTTTGAAGTGCCGGAAGGCGCCACTTACACCTGGAGCACCGGCGAAACTACGCCCGAGATAAGGGCCAGGCATCATGGCGATATCAGCCTTACGATCCGTACCGATTATTGCAGCAATACGGATATGATCCATATCGATAAGGATTGCTATATCGATATTCCCAATGCCTTTACGCCTAATGGGGACGGTTCCAACGATTACTTTTTCCCGAGACAACTGATGTCTTCCTCCGTTACCTTTTTCCAGATGCAGGTGCTCAACCGCTGGGGACAAATGATTTTTGAAACAACGAAAACAGACGGAAGAGGGTGGGACGGCCGCTTTAACGGTAAAGATCAGCCCGACGGCGTTTATGTGTACCTGATTAAAGTGGGCTTTAAAAATGGCGCCACGGAAGCCTATCAAGGTAATGTGACCTTGCTCCGGTAAGCTTTCCTGTAGCGTTGTTCTAAAAAGCCTTGTTCCTCTTTTCTGCTATAAACGATTTTAAGACTGCCTCAAGGGGCGGTCTTTTTTTGAAGTAGTTTTAGTACTTTAGTGGTGCGACGTATAGCTACGTTGTGATATACTCTAAAAAAACTATTTAAAACCGTAAGTAATGGCAGTAATCAAGCCTTTCAGGCAAGTGCAGAATATAAAAAGAAAAGACCTCAATTATGACCTGGTAGACTATGTATGGCTGACCAATTATTTTACGGAAGAGGAAGTAGCGCGGGTCAGGGCGCTTTGGGACGATGAGTTGATCATAGATGCCGGCGTGAATAAAGCCGGGACAGATCATAAAGACGAGGACCTGCGGAAATCGAAGGTCATGTTTATCGATACACAAAAGGAAAAAGACTGGATCTACGATAAACTTAGCCAGGCTTGTTTACAGATCAATACCAACCGCTTTAAATTTGATATTACCGGCTTCCAAACCCAGTTGCAGCTTGCTAATTATACAGAAGGCGATTTTTTTGAATGGCACATGGATTATGGCGCCGGTGATATCTCCAACAGGAAGCTGAGTATTACCGTACAGCTTTCCGATCCCGAAGAATACGAAGGCGGCGATCTTCAGTTTATGATCAATCATAAAGCTGTGAGCGCGCCCAAGACCAAAGGCACTGCCATCGTTTTCCCTTCTTATGCCATGCACAGGGTACTGCCGGTTACTTCGGGCAGCCGGAAATCTATTGTAGGCTGGATTGCAGGCCAGCCGTACAGATAGACAATCTTATATTGGCTTAAAGGTTCCAGAAATCTTTCATCAGGTCCATCAATAGCTGTGGCCGTACCTGTTCCAGCGGATGCTTGGTTTGCGGCAATACTGCAAAACGGGCTTCCGGTATGGTTCTGGCGGCTTCCAGCGTTTCTTCAAAGCTTACCATAGCATCTTTGTCGCCCACCATCAACTGGACGCGGGATTGGATGTTTGCATATGCAGTCAGGCCCAGCAAGGGATTGTTGCCCAGGTCTGTCATCATGCCGGCAATGGCAGGCAGCAATGCTTTCCATTGCGTTGTGCCATGCTGTGCGGCAAGCTGTGCCGCGTATTTGGGAACCTTCTCTGCAATTACATCCGGGTTCAGCATCTTGCTTTCCTTCGCTGCGCCTTCTGCCGTCCAATGCAGCTTAGTGGCCAGTGTAAGCAGGGAGCCGATCTTGCCGGGATGCTGCAATGCATAGCAGAGCGCTACATAGCCGCCCATGCTGTAACCAAATACATCGAACTGTTGCAGGTCATTGGCTCTAACATATTGCTGCAACTGGTCGACATACTGTTGCATGCGGATGCCGGTGCCGGGAATAGGTGTTTCGCCATGTCCTTCAAACAGGAATTGATGTACCGTAAAGTGTTGCTGCAGCCAGGGCAGGTAAGGGGCAAAATGTTGGGTATGGCCTAAAGCGCCATGTAACAGGATCAGGTGGTTCATGAATGCGGGTTGTTTATTGCTGTAAAGCTTTTTTATAGGTTGCCAGGCAGCGCTCACGGGCTACAGCATGATCAATAATGGGGGCCGGGTAATCGAAGGTGTCGAGCTCGGGCACCCACTTTTTGATATACTCGCCATGAGGGTCAAATTTTTCGGTCTGCCTTTGGGGGCTGAAGATACGAAAATAGGGCGCAGCATCGCAACCGCAGCCTGCAGCCCATTGCCAGTTGCCGTTATTGGCTGCCAGGTCGTAATCCAATAGCTTGGTGGCAAAGTAGGCCTCTCCCAGGCGCCAGTCGATAAGCAGGTGTTTGGTTAAAAAGCTGGCAGTGATCATGCGTACCCTGTTGTGCATAAAGCCGGTGGCGTTCAGTTGACGCATACCCGCATCTACAATAGGATAGCCTGTTTGCCCCTCGCACCAGCGTTCGAATTCCTGCTCGTTGTTGCGCCACCTGATCTTATCGTACTCTTCCCGGAACGAGGTGTCGACCACCCTGGGAAAATGCCAGAGGATCATCATGAAAAATTCGCGCCAGATAAGCTCGTTCAGGTAGGTTTCATTTAAGGCCTGTGCTGCTTCAGCCAGCTTCCTGATGCTGATCGTGCCGAAGCGCAGGTGCAGGCCCAGGTGGCTGGTGCCTGTGATGGAAGGATTGTCCCGCGTCTGATCGTAATTGCGGATGAGGGCTTCGTCTATCTGCAAAGCAGGAAAAGGTTCTGTTGTCTTTTTAAAGCCCAGGTCGGTCAAAGCAGGTACAGGCTTCACTTTTAGCGGCAGGAAATTCTTCTTGTATTTAAGCGTCGGGTAGGGTTTCAGATGAAAAGGCAAGAGCAGCGATTTCCATTTTTTACTGTAAGGTGTAAACACGGTATAAGGCGTTCCGTTGTCCTTTACCACTTCTGCCTGTTCAAAAATAACCTGGTCTTTGTACGTCAGGAATGCAATGCCGCGGTCTTTCAGCAGTTTTTCGATATCCTTGTCTCTTTGCAGGGCATAAGGTTCGTAATCTCTATTGGTATATACACAAGCTATTTCGTAGCTTTCTGTAAGCTTTTCGAATGCCCCGGCCGGTGTGTCGTGCAATACTTCGAGAGTGCTGCCCCATTGTTGCAACTGATCCTGTATAGCGCTCACCTGCCGGTGTATGAAAGCTACACGACGATCCGCTTTATCCTCCAGCTCTTCCAGTATATTCGTGTCGAAAATAAACAGGGGCAATACAGGGTGGGGGCCTTTGAGCGCGTGGTACAGGCCGGCATTGTCTTCCAGCCTGAGATCGCGTCGAAACCAGAATAGCGCTATCTTCATGTTACAGGGTGCTGATAAAGTCAAATATTTCCCGGCTGCGGCTGCTATCGTAGCTTTTGCCATTATATACCGCTACCGGTTGCAGGCCTCTTATGGCATTCGTCAGGAAAATTTCATCGGCCGTATCCAGGTCGTTTTCGGTAACAGGCACTTCCTTTATTTCCAGCCCGGCTACGGTACTCTGATCCAGCAAATAACCCCGCATGATGCCGGCAATGCAGCCTTCGCTTAAAGGAGGCGTATATATTCTGCCTTCCCTGATCATAAAAACATTGCAGATAGTGCTTTCCGCTATTCGCCCGTGCTGGTTGCAGAGCAGGGTATCGTCCCAGCCTTTATCCTGCGCCTCTTGTGCGGCAACGATATAAGGCAGGCGGGAAGTCGTTTTGAGAGAAGCGATGCTGTCGGCACTTTTGACGATCGTGCTGCAGGTGCCTGTTGTCAGGCCTCGCTCCGGCCAGTTGCCAGATGGTGCGGCTAATGGCAGGAATTCGATCATATAGTCAAGTTGTGACTTTTCGCTGTTCCTGAAAAACTGTGCCCTTACCATACCGGTTTCTGGCTCCTGGTTGGCCAGGATAACTTTTGCAACGGCTGCTTGTAACTGTGTATCTGAAAAAGGCGCAAAACCCAAAACGGAAAGGCTGTGGGCCAATCGTTGTACATGCCGTTCATAGAGTCTTATTGCCTTCTTTTGCCAAAGCATGGTTTCAATAAGCCCTTCCCCCGAACGGAAGGCCCTGTTGCCGGCGGCATACAGCAAATCGTCGTTAGTGCAGATAACATCATTGTAGTTGAGCAGGGGCATGGCGATACGGTTAAGATGCAAATATATCCATTGATAGCGCTAACACATTGCCAACTTTTTTACAGATCATTTGTCAGTACAGGTAATTGTAAATACCTATGCCTTTTTTCACGAGGATACTATTATGCCTGACCCTTTGCACAGGTACTTGCCGGGCACAGGGTGTAGCCGATACTACGGCGCCGCCATTGATGCCGCCCGAACACCGGGCCAAAGAAAGCAGCATGGGCTTCCAGGTTCTTCCCAAATTCGGTTTGGGCATGTCTCGCAACCTGCTCCTGGACCTGGGGCTGATAGGATACAGTATTGTGCCCGATAAACGGAAAGCCCGGTATTATGATGCCAACATCGGTGTCCGGTTTTTTATCGGGAAACACAGTATGCTGATGCCCAAGCTGGACCTACAGGCGGCGCTTTTTCCCCTGGATCCCGACGATCTGCTCTGTTTCAACCTGGGCCTTGATGCGGGCCTCCTCACCGACTTTAAACATACGGCCCTGATGCTGGCGCCTAAAGCCGGTTTTTCCCTGGCTTCCGGCTTGCTGCGTCTTTACTACCTGTACCAGGTTTTGCCACAGGATAAAATCCTTTTCCCCGGCTACGGAAGGCATGGCGTTATGCTGGAGCTCAATCTTTCCATATTACAGGGTAAAGGTTTCAGGCTTATGTAGCTGATCTTTCGTGTGGCAATTTGATTAAATGTATCATTTCTTATTTTATGAAAAAGGGGTACATTTACTTTTGTGAATTGTTGCACCGTTATTAAATCCTTATTGCTCCTGGCTGCCTGCATACTGCTGGGGTTTGCCGATTCCAGGGCGCAGGTAAGCGGCCAGGTACTGGAAGAGGGCACCGGTTTGCCTATCGAAGGGGCCATGGTTCGTACCAATACCGAACAGGTATCTTCAGGTAAAGACGGCGTGTTCCGGTTGGAGCAGGCTACAGGGGCAGATAGGATTACCTGTAGTTTGCTGGGTTATTTTGAACAAACAATTACGGGCATACAATTAAAACAGCAGGGTATCCTGTACCTCCGCCGTAATTACAATACCCTGGCCGAAGCCGAGGTGAAAGACAAAGGCATCGATGTAAACGACATTATTCAAAAGTTTGTAAAGCATATTCCCAACTACTATGTACCGGCGGAAACATCGCTGGAATATGACTTTAGTGCGGTGCTCTGCCGGCAAACGGATACTATAGCAGACCTGTACATCCCCCTGGTGCTGCGCAGCGGGCAGGAGCAAATGGGGTATGATCCTTTTTGTGATGCTAACGATACGATCCGTTTCCGAAAAAATAAACTGAATAATAACTGGATCGAAGATTATTTTGCCGACTGGAAGGTGTTGGCTTCATCGGCCCAGCCCTTGACTGCTTTCCGGCATATACGATACAAGCCTGCCCGTTACAAAGTGTATGTCTCCGTTTTCAACGAAGGCGGGCGCGACTTTTACGATATTGTACTGATCACGAAAAAGCCGAGCTATATCCGCTACAATATGGAATCATTGCGCAAAGGCTATGGTTCTTCCAAAAATCCCGCGGCAAACAGATCTTATGTTTCCCTGCTCAACTTCCGTATCGACAGGAGTAAACATGTACTGGTTAATTACCGGGATATATCCATTGCCTTCAACAATGAGGAGCAAGCCGCATTCTTTGATATAACAAGCAGGAACGAGCTCAACGACTGGGTGGCCAGGGCACAGCAGCAAGAAATACCATACTACCAGATGGTGGCTTCCTTTGCACCTGTGGCCGGGACGGATTATAAATACGTGCTTTTGTGGAGAAGCATCGCCGACAATCTTTTTTTTCCTGTTTACAGGGGAAAGAGCAAGGCTGGTTATACCCTCAGCTATCTCTGGCGGTACCGGCAGGTGGATAGTAGTGTATATCGTTCGCTTGTCGACTTCCGGCTTCAGAATATCCTGCTGGACGTTAAGGAGCAGGAAGCAGCACTGCAAAAGGAGGAACAACAAAAAGTCCTCCGGCAGCAAAATGTGCAGAGGACTTTTAACTCGTTACTTGGGAAATAAATTATCGATCTTTAAAAATCTGCGTTCTTAGGGGTACGCGGGAATGGGATCACGTCGCGGATATTGCCCATGCCGGTAACGAACAATACCATACGCTCGAAGCCCAGGCCAAAACCCGCATGGGGCGCCGTGCCGAAGCGGCGGCTGTCGAGGTACCAGTACATTTCTTCCTGGGGGATATGCATCTCTTCCATGCGCTGCAGTAGCTTATTCAGCCTCTCTTCCCTTTGGGAACCACCCACGATCTCCCCGATACCTGGCGCCAGGATATCCATAGCCGCTACGGTTTTGCCGTCATCGTTGAGGCGCATGTAGAACGACTTGATGTCCTTGGGATAGTCGGTAACGATAACCGGTTTCTTAAAGTGCTTTTCCACCAGGTAACGTTCGTGCTCGCTCTGCAAGTCGCTGCCCCATTGGATATCGTACTGGAATTGCTTCTTTTTATACGGCTTGGATTGCAGGAGGATATCGATGGCCTCAGTGTACGTGATGCGTTCGAATTTATTGTTCAGTACAAACTCCAGCTTTTCGATCAGGCCCATTTCGCTGCGCTCTGCCTGGGGTTTCGACTTCTCTTCTTCCAGCAGGCGTTGTGCCAGGAATTCGAGGTCGTCGCGGTTATGATCCAGGGTGTAGCGGATAATGTACTGGATAAACTCTTCGGCTAAGTTCATGTTGTCGTTCAGGTCGTTGAAGGCTACTTCCGGTTCGATCATCCAGAACTCGGCCAGGTGTCTGGCGGTGTTGGAATTTTCGGCACGGAAGGTAGGGCCGAAGGTGTACACCTCGCCCAGGGCCATTGCACCCAGTTCGGCTTCCAGCTGGCCGCTCACCGTAAGGTTGGTAGCTCTTCCGAAGAAGTCTTCCTTAAAATCTATTTGCCCGCCCTCGGTCCTGGGTGGGTTGTCGAAAGGCAACGTACTTACCCGGAACATCTCACCGGCGCCTTCGGCATCGGAAGCGGTAATGATAGGGGTGTGCAGGTACACAAAACCTTTTTCGTGATAAAACTGGTGTACAGCAAAGGCCAGGGTATGGCGTATGCGGAAAATGGCGCTGAAAGTATTGGTACGGAAACGCAGGTGGGCGATCTCGCGCAGGTATTCCAGCGATGGCCTGTTCTTCAACTGCAGGGGGTATTCTTCACCATTGCACTCGCCCAGGATGTTTATGGTTTTGGCTTTTACCTCTACCCTTTGTCCTTTGCCCTGGGAGGCCACTACGGTTCCTTTTATTTCCAGGGCAGCGCCGGTGGTAATGTTTTTCAGCAAAGATTCTTCCGTATGTTCAAAATCAATAACGACCTGCAGATTATTGATCGTAGAGCCATCATTCATTGCGATAAACTGGTTGTTGCGGAAAGAGCGCACCCAGCCTTTAATGGTTACTTCATAATCTGTCTGTTCGTTCAGCAAAATTGCTTTGATCTTTGTTCTCATTGTTTTTTTGTATTAAAAATCCCCGTTTGCAGGGGCTGCAAAAATAAGGTTTCCTTTCTTATATCCTGAAAAATGAATCCTTACCTTTTGCAATAGGTATCCTTACACTTGCCGGATCATTTTTATCCCCGCAAATGCGATGATGGCGGACCCCTATATTTCGTTGTGATTGGCCTTTTATGCCGGTACTATCCCTTTGGTGGCGGCAAAGTCCAGCATGTACTGCCGGGCTGCTGTATGCTCATTGGGGATCACGCCATCGAGAATGGCTTCCCGTATGGCTGTTTTGATGATACCTACTTCCTTGGAGGGGGTGAGGCCGAATGTCTCCATGATCTCTTCCCCGGTAACCGGCGGTTGCCAGTTCCTGATCTTATCCTTTTCCTCTACTTCCTTCAGCCGTTCCCGCACCAGCTCAAAGTTTTCCAGGTAACGTACTACCTTTTCCCTGTTTTTGGAAGTAATGTCGGCTTCGCATAAGGTCATCAGGTCGTCGATGTCGTCGCCGGCATCGAACAGCAGTCGGCGTATAGCCGAGTCGGTAATGTTTTCCTTGGTAAGCGATACCGGGCGGTGGTGCAGCTCGATCAGCTTTTTTACATACTGCATCTTCTCGTTCATCGGCAGGCGCAGGTGGGTAAATATCTTGGGTACCAGCCTGCCGCTTACGATCTCGTGGCCATGAAAGGTCCAGCCGTGGCCCTGCTCAAATTTTTTGGTGGGCGCCTTTCCTATGTCGTGCAGCAATGCCGCCCAGCGCAGCCAGAGATTGTCGGTATGCTGTGCTATATTGTCGACCACCTGTATCGTATGGTAGAAGTTGTCCTTGTGGCCTTTATTGTCCACATACTCGGTTCCGGCCAGCGCCGTAAGCTGCGGTATGATCTTGGCCAGCAAGCCGCTGCGGAACAGCAGGTCCAGTCCCACCGAAGGCTTTTCGCTCATCATGATCTTGTTGAGCTCATCGGCAATACGTTCTTTGGATATAATATGGATCCTGTTGGCCTGCTCCCGGATACTCTCGAAGCAATGCATTTCGATATGGAATTGCAATTGCGCGGCAAAGCGGATGGCGCGCATCATGCGCAGGGGATCATCGCTGAAGGTCTGGGCCGGCGCCAGCGGTGTACGGATTATTTTATCGGCTATGTCCAGCATGCCTTCAAAAGGGTCGATCAGGGTGCCGAAATCCTCTTTGTTGAGGCTTATCGCCATGGCATTGATGGTGAAGTCGCGGCGATTCTGATCATCTTCGAGTGTGCCGGTACTTACTTCCGGGTTGCGGGAGCCTCTTTCATAAGATTCTTTACGGGCGCCCACAAACTCCAGCTCTATATCCGGCAGCTTGATCTGTGCCGTGCCATAATTCTTGAAGAAATTGACCCTGGGCCGGGGCTGAAAAGCCGCAGCCACTTCATGTGCCAGGGCTATGCCATCGCCCACGCACACCACATCGATATCCTTGATGGGCCGTCCCAGTATTTTGTCCCTTACAAAACCGCCTATAGCATAAGCGGGTACATCCAGTTTTTGCGCTGCCAGGGACAGCTTCTGAAACAATTGTTCTTCGTAGGGACTTAGCTTGATATCGGGCACAGGAATACTGTTGTGGTAAATGCCTGCAAAGTTACGTCTTAGCCTGCAAATGAGGCCTCGCGGAACGGTAAAAATATAGGGGATACGGTGAAAATACCCGGTAGCTCGTCGTCTGTCTACCGCAGCAGGGTAAAACTGCCTTTCCGGTTTACGGTATTGTTCCGGTTGTCCCTGTAGCTTATGGTATAATGATACACGCCAAGGTCTGCGGCTTGTGCGCCTACAGTGCCATCCCAGCCTTTAAACATATCGTAGCTGTGGAAGACAGCGGCGCCCCAGCGGTTATAGACCGCCAAATGATAGCCTCCGCTGATACAAGTAGCGGGCAAGCTGGGTTTGAATACCTCGTTCAGGTTATCTTTGTTGGGACTAAAGGCATTGGGGATAAATATATTGCAATTGCATTTTTCGGCGCCTTCAAACCTGACGATGAAAGTATCTATTTGCTGTGGCTCGGTACATGTCCCCATAGACCTTACCCAATAGGTGCCCGCTTTGTCGACTTTGAGGCCGGGGCCGGTACTGCCGTCGTTCCAGGTAAAGGTATAGGCCGTGCTGTTGCGGCCCGTGCCCAGGGTAATGGGTTCGGTAAAGCAAAGCAGGGTATCATGCGTTACGTAATTGACGGTTATGTCCTGTCTTTTGTTTTCAATAGAAGGAAAATAATAGCTTCCGAAAGTATTGGGGAGCAGTTGTATGCCTTGCGGGGCAAAATTACAGGCAGGGCCTGCATTGTCGGGCTGGTTAATGAGGCCCAGGAAGGACATGCCGGTATTGTAGAACAGGTATACTTTCCCGTCAGGGCCTCTGCGTATATCGCAGTCCTGCGCGGCCAAAGGCAGTTGTGTGGCCGGAGCCTGGTAGAGCGCGTCGTTTGTTTGAAAGATAATTGCCGGTGTACCAGCGACAGGAACCGCGGGTGCCAGATCGACCGGGTATTGCTGTAGCTTGACCATAGGGCCATTGGGGCCGGTACCGGCACGAGGATAGCCGAGCAAGTACAGCATTTTTTCCCCAGAGGACAGGCACAGCGCGGGATTGGTGGTTCCGCCTCCCTGGTTTCGGAACTCAGTCAGTTCCAGGAGCAGGTTGCCGGTGCTTATGGTACCGGTAAGCGGGTCAAAATCGTGTGTGTTGATGGCCATAGGGCCCATTCTTACCAGGAACTTATGGTACTGGTAGGCATATACCAATTTTATATTGCTGTAGGGATAAGTAACGCCGGGGGCATTCATAGGGGAGTATACAGGTCCTGCTATACCTTGTTCCGATATGCGATAGGTCAGGAAGCTGCCTTGTTGCCCTTCTTTCCGGTACACGACCAGCCAGTAATCGCAGTCCCTGCCGGGGACCACGATCATTTCCCGGTCCAGGTCTGTGTTCAGTAAAACGTTATTGACGGCAGGATCAATACCACCCAGGCCATTGTTCAGGCGCATGTCCACAATGGAATAAGTAAGCGCGCCCGAATAGTAGGTGCCGAAAGGGGCTGTTCCTGTGGAAGGAGTAAGCGTGAAAATATAATACCTGTTGGTATCGCTAAGCACCGGGACTATATTGGAAAGGATCATGGTGGTGATGGGTACCGGCGCGGGCCACACAGCATTGCCTGATCCCGGCATTGCCTGGCCGTTTTTGTCCCTGATATTCCGGCCGTCGCTATAGAACAGCAGGTTGCCGTTTTTGTCGCATTGGCTGGAAGTGGGGGAATAACAGCTTTCTATGTCATAGCTTGCCGCTATGGTTTGTCCCGATGCGAAGTTGAGGCCGCCCTTCCTGCCAAAGACCCATACATCCGGTCCTTGTGCATATCCCGTAGCGGCACTGATAAGCAACAGGATAATTATGATACAATTGTTCCATGGCTTCATAACAGGAAAGACGACGTTTTTGCCCTGCTCCGTTGGTGCCGGGAAAGAAAGCAGTACAGCTCCGGCAGCTGAGCCGATGGCGCTATACCGCATAAGATAAGGGCATGCAGCAGATGGGATATGCAAGGCCCCGGCAATAGGACTGCGCTATATTTCTTATTTTTAGCAAACAAACACAAAATTATGAAGAAGAAACATCTCTCCCTGGAAAGGAAGCTGTGCCTGACTAAGGTAACGATCGGCAACCTGAATGCCCAAACGCAGCAACAGGTCAATGGCGGGGGCCTGGTAGAAGCGCCCAGGCCTACTACTTCTATCGATTACCGCAGGTGCAACACCACGATCGAGGAATTCCGCTATTCTTACGAAGTGCAATGTCCCGATACGGTGACCGGGCCTTGTACGGGGCTGTTCTGCATTACAACGGGGCCAACCTGTTAAGCAAAAAAGATAAGGTGCGGAGTATTGGCCCCGCACCTTATCTTTTTTTGAATGTCGCCTGCTTATCTCAGGAACAGCAATTCCCTGTATTTAGGCATAGGCCACAGCTTATCGTCGATAATCAGCTCCAGCTTGTCGGCATGGTAACGGATCTTGTCAAATAATACTTTTACATTATTGCAATAAGCGAAGGCGCGTTCGCGGGCATGCTCTATCTTATTGGCTTTTTTGCGCTCTTCGATCATTAGTTCCACGTTATCGTTGATCTCCTGTATATGCTTGGAGACCACTTCCAATAGGTTGAGCTGGGCTTTGTAAGCCGATGGTTTGAGACCAACTTCTTTGAGGCCGCGTACGTTTTCGATCAGGGTATTCTGGTATTGGATCGCTACAGGCAATACGTGGTTGGAACAGAGGTAACCCAGGATACGGGCTTCGATCTGTACCTTCTTTACGTATTCTTCCATCACGATCTCGTATCGGGCATGCAGTTCGCGCTCGCTGTAGATACCCAGGCCGGTAAACAGTTCCAGCGTGTCTTTCTTGATCAGTACATCCAGCGCTTCCGGTGTGGTCTTGAAATTGCTCAGGCCTCTTTTTTCTGCTTCCTGTGCCCAGGCATCGCTGTAGTTGTCGCCTTCAAACAGGATATTACGGGATGCTTTGATGTAATCGCGCAGGATTTGCAGGATCGCTATTTCTTTCTTCTCACCCTTCTCGATCTTGGCATCCACTTCTGCCTTGAATTGCTTCAGGGTAGCGGCCATAATGGTGTTCAGGGTGGACATGGAAGAGGCGCAGTTGGCCGAAGAGCCTACGGCACGGAACTCGAATTTGTTACCGGTAAAGGCAAAAGGACTGGTACGGTTACGGTCTGTATTGTCCATCATCAGCTCGGGGATATGCTTGTGGATATCCAGCTTCAGGATTACCTCGTCCTGTTCGGAGAATTTACCGTTCACTCGTTCTTCGATCTCGTCCAATACGCTGGTAAGGTAAGTGCCTATGAATACCGACATGATCGCGGGAGGAGCTTCGTTGGCACCCAGGCGGTGGTCGTTGCTGGCCGAGGCGATAGCAGCCCTCAGCAGGTCGGCATGGTCGTGTACGGCTTTAATGGCATTGACAAAGAAGGTGAGGAACAACAGGTTGGTACGTGGTGTCTTGCCAGGTCCCAGCAGGTTGATGCCGGTATCGGTTGCCAGGCTCCAGTTGTTGTGCTTGCCGCTTCCGTTAACACCGGCAAAAGGCTTTTCATGGAACAGCACTTTCAGCTTATGGCGTTTGGCCACTTTATTCATCACATCCATCAGCAGCGTATTGTGGTCTACTGCGATGTTCACTTCTTCAAATATAGGGGCGCACTCAAACTGCGCAGGCGCTACCTCGTTGTGGCGGGTACGCAGCGGGATACCTAACTTATAAGCCTCCTGCTCGTAATCCTGCATAAAGGCAAATACGCGCTCGGGGATAGAACCGAAATAGTGGTCTTCCAACTGCTGTCCTTTTGCAGGCGTATGACCGATGAGGGTACGGCCGCACATCACGAGGTCGGGGCGTGCATTGGCGATCGACTCGTCGATCACGAAATATTCCTGCTCCCAGCCTAGAGTAGCGGTTACTTTGGATACATTTTTGTCAAAATAATTGCAGACATCCACGGCCGCTTTATCCAGCACTTCGATCGATTTCAGCAGCGGTGCTTTGTAATCCAGGGACTCACCGTTGTAAGCAATAAAAATAGTAGGGATACACAAGGTTTTGCCTTGAGCCGTTTCGATGATAAAGGCAGGAGATGCGGGGTCCCAAGCTGTATAGCCGCGGGCTTCAAAAGTAGCGCGGATACCGCCGTTAGGAAAGCTGGAAGCATCGGGCTCCTGCTGAATGAGGGCGTCGCCTTCGAAGATCTCGATAGCCGTACCATCTGCTTTCAGGGTAAAGAACGAATCATGTTTTTCGGCAGTAGTACCGGTAAGGGGCTGGAACCAGTGCGAAAAGTGGGTAGCGCCGCGTTCTTCGGCCCAGGTCTTCATGCCTGCCGCAATCTGGTCGGCTACTTTGCGTTCGATCTTGGTACCGCTTTGGATCGACTTGGTCAGGCTTTTGTAAGCCTCGTCGGTGAGGTATTGTCGTAAAGCAGCGCCTGTAAATACATTAGAACCAAAAATGGCCGTTACTTTTTTGCCATTGTAGCTGTTGATCTGCATCTTGCTGTGCGCAGCAACATTTTCGATAGATTCGAAACGGAAAGAAGACATAGAAGTTAAAAATTAGGGTGAGACTGCAATTGATTTCGTATTTAAAAAAATAATAAACTTTACTATTTTTTACTTTCGACTGCAAATTTGAAACTTTTTTTCTAAAAAAGTAAATATTATTTTCAAATAAATATTAAAATAAAACACATCCCGGTTGAAAATCCAGGTAGCATTTACCGGTAATGCCCACATGAAAATGTGCGTGCTTTATTTTTTCTGTTAATCAAAGGTGAATTATTACTTTTCTTTAACTATTATTGCATTTATTACTTAACCAAACACTTTTTAAAATTTATGAAAAAGAAAAAAGTATCAGGCTTAGCGCTCAAGAAACATGTGATTCTTGACCTGCAGGCACAAAATGTAACCGGTGGTGCGGAAAATTCGATCTCTATTGTACTTACACCACCTATCGTAGTACTTACTGTGCTGGCTTGTACCAGGGGCAAGGGCTGCGATATGCCGACTATCGGCAGCGGCGACGGTCCTTTCTGCGTAAGCACCGACGGCAAAGGCTGGTGCGGCGGCAGGGGATAAAATGATAATAACGCAATAAAAAAGAGCCGGTGTTCCGTAGGGGGAAACACCGGCTTTTTTATGCCCTTTACAGTCCGGGTATATCCTGCCAGGCAGGGGAAACAGCCATGGTAGCCAAAAACCAGGGTTTTGTTATATATAATTTCAGGTAATAACCTTCGATGTTTGGGTATTTACTTTTTATTAACATAACGGCACACTTTTGTTAAAACAAGAATATATCTTTGAGACGATATGGTTTTTTTAACAAACTACATTTTTCGAAATTTATGAAATTCCGTTACCAAGCACCAACCGCACTGAGACGCGTACTCTATGCAGCAACCGCGTCGATGATCCTGCTGCTGCCCTCCTGTAAAAAGAAATTCCAGGAGACCCAAACCAATAATGCGCCTTCCGGCTTCCAGAAAAAAATGACCGAAGGAGAAGCTACGAACGATTATGTATTTGGTCCGGAAAATGCTACTGAAGGCTATCGCTACACCGTGCTCGGCAGGCAGTACGGCCCTGTTTTCAACGTGGAAAATGTAAGGAACGCCTGGCAGGAGCTTAGCGGAGAGGCTATAGACATTCAGCCCACGCACCTTTACATCAGGTTCGATGCACAGAACATCGATCAGTTGAAAACCCTTATGGATGCCGACCTGGCTACCTATACTTTCCCATTGGATTATGAGATCGTTGAAGCCGGAGACTATATGCAGGACCCCGCAGCAGAACCCAACGGCATTCCCCCTTTATATACTTGTATCCCTGCCGGACAGCCGATCCCGGAAGTGCCGCACGAGGTGCTGAGCCAATTGTACCTGCTGGATATGCGTTCCGTAGTAGCCCGCAAGGCTTTTGAGCTGGCAGGTGAAGCCGAAAACTATCCCGGCCCCGAAGAAGGAGAAGTGGTGCCCGATGTGTTCACCACTACCAATGCCGGCCTTGTCGTACATGCCAATACATCGCTGGACTGGAGTCACAGGCTCACCACCGATGTTATTCCTGGCCCTGCCGAAATGCTGATGCCTAACGGCCCTGCTACCAATATCAACTCGGCTCCCATCACGGTAACCAATTCCTGCAATTGCGACCTGAACAACGACGACCGTAAGCCAAGCGGTTGTATTAAAGTGGAAGAAACCCAGTGGTGGGACGGCAACGTTCGCTTCGAAGGGGTGAATGATATCATGGCCGATTTCATTGGGCCGTTCTTCCAGCGTTTGTCGCCCATGACCAACCAATACGGATGCTATAAGGACAACCGCATTATGCGCTATAAAGTATGGCGTCCATTTGGCGGTACCATCAAGCTGCCGGTAATCATGAGCGCTATTTTTGTAAGCGCCAAGAAAACGATCAAAGGGTTGAACCATGTCAATATCATGGAATACGCGGCACCTATGACGCATTGCATCTGGAGCGTACAGGGCGGCGGACTGAACCATGTGAACATTACCTACCTGCGCGACTGGAATACCGATCATAACGAGACCAAATACTATACCGGGGCTACAGCCAACAACGCGATCTACGATTTTGACGGCTATGCTGCACAGGATGGCATCCAGGGCACCATGAGCAACCTGAAAGTAATGGTGCATAAATACGGGGATGCCGGTTCGGCGCCTATGTTCCACAAATTGCTGTCCAGCGGTAGCATCCCTGCCCTCACTATTGCCGCTTTTGTGGCCGCATCAGTAGGCGCTATCCCTGTAGTGGGTGCTACCGGTATCGGCGGCGTTATTGTGGCCTTCCCTCCCGATGTGACCTTAGGTTATAAATACACGCCTACCATGCAGAACTTCACGACCGACAGGCTGAAGGAAACAGCCTACCATGAGTATGCGCACGTGATCCATTACCGCAAAGCAGGCAACAATTTATGGGAGAACAACATCAACTATATCGCCCATTACGGTCTGGGAAGCAACCCTTATGGTAGCGCAAGCAATCCCGGTTCTACACGCACCGACCTGATCGAAATGTGGGGCTATTACCTGGGACCTGAATATGCGCACAGAAGGTATGGTCCTAACAGGCACAGCTTGTCCAGCAGCCCTGTATTCAGCAACAGCTGGTATTTTACCAACGAAAGCCAGCGTTTGGTATGGAGCCACATTCCAGGAGGCTTCCTGCAGGATATAAGGGACAATAACGGCTACAACAGTGCTTTTGGCCTGTCTGAAAACGGTCTTGTTAATGATGCTATTTCCAACTTCAGCAACGCTACCATATACAACCAGATGGGCAGCGGTACTACTACTGCATCGCAACTGATTAATACCCTGGGCGGTATGCTACCTGCGGGTAATACGGCCGCCGGTTATACCAACCTGAAGACCAGCTATGGTTATTAAGGCCGGGTTATCGTAATTTTACCATTGCTATTGCAGGCCTGCAATAGCAATGGTTTTTTAAAAATCCATGGAAGATGAAATACACGGTGGGCATCTTATTGTTGTTGTGCGGTTGCTGGTGTTCCTGCGATCTTATGGAAAAGCGCGAACGGAAGAAATGTGAAGGAGAAGCCGTACTCGGTTTTGAATTTGATATTCCCTACAGTATTGCGCCGGCAAAAGACACCTTCCGTATAGGCGATACGATATGGCTCGAAAGCGTGTTCTCGAACCAGATGCTGAACAAGCATAATGGCAAAACATATACGCTCGACCAGTTCGATTTCAGGATGAGCGGTGTGATCCTGGACCTGCAAACCAATCCCTGCCTGCCTACTACGGCTTACGATATGGTGAGCCCGGAATCGGGATTATATACCGCCGACCGCTTGGGCAATTACTTTTATTTCAGGTATGCTTTATCCAATGGCTATTATCGTTGGAAAGCCGGTTTTGTACTGAAGCGTTCGGGTACCTTTGCTTTTTTGCCGGATACGGATATCGACCTGGGCAATTTATCGGGGCAATCTCCGCCCCAGCGGATCACGGCCTGCAATTATGAAGCCGTAACCCTGAACATCCTGAGAAAAAATGCGCCCAGTAATGTGTACCTGTTGCAGCAGGCAGCCGATCCCTATGTGCGGGAGCCCTGGGATATAGCGCCCTTCGAGCAGACCGCTTTCGCATTCTATGTAAAAGAATAAACGCCGTAGATAAAAATGATAGCGCCGCCCCGATCAATCGGGACGGCGCTATCATTTTTATATCTTCAATATTATACCTCTGCCAGCAATACCTGCCAGGCCAGGTCTACTTCATGGCGGGACAGCAGCTCCTTGGCATACTGGTGCAGCGCATTCTGTAGCAATTGGGCATCGTGGCTGTAATCCTGTAAGATCTGTCTTAACCTTTCATTGTCGTTGATGACGGCTACTACGGGGATTTCGGTGCTGTTGGCCAGGATACCCAGGTCGTTGCCCGAAAGCAATTTGCTGTTCCGGATACGCTCGGGAAGGGCATCTACCCCGATACCTAGCTGCAGGTTGGGTTTAGGCACTTCAAATACGGCATCACCCGAAGCCCGGCAATAATAATCTTTCCCCATGCGGGCTACCAGGTCTATTTTGTGCGGGTTTATCTGCATTTGCTCGTCCAGTATCCTTTCGTCGATATGCATTTTCACGATCTCACAAATGATCAGGTTGGCGGCTCCCCCTTCCTGCCCGGTTTCGATCACCTGCAACAGTTTGCATTCCAGGTTTACCGGCGATTCCTTTACCCTGAAAGGCTTTACCAGCTCGGAGGCCACTGGTGTAAAGCCGGATTTCAGGAATTCATTGACACCTTTGGGGTATTCGCAACTGGAAAGATTCATTTGCTGCACCATATCGTAAGTCACCACATTGATCACTACTTCTTTGGTTTCGTAAATATTTTCCAGTGTATGCTTAATGGTATTGTCCCTTACGCGGCGGGCAGGGGAGAATATGGCTATGGGCGGCTTGCTGCCGAATACGTTAAAAAAACTGAAAGGCGACAGGTTGGGATTCCCTTCCTGGTCGATGGTGCTGGCAAAGCATATGGGACGCGGCGCTACGCTGCCTAAAAGGTAGGCATGCAATTGTTGTGTGCTGATTTCGCCGGGGGTTACGATCATAATCTTAAAAATTCAAAAGGTAATAAGGGCTGCAAAGGTAAGGAAGATTGCCTATTGGGCGCGGTGCGGTGCCGGCAAGCCTTATTCCCGGCTTTGTATGGCTTTTATTATGGTTTGAGTTTCAGGAAAAGATAGTGTAATGCATTGAGTGTGAGTTTGTTGGTTTTCTGAACCTATTTTCGCATCCCGGCGGGCTACTATAATGCTGCATGACGCAGGACGATCCGTGTAGGCCTGTAGGAAGGCGCAGTTGCCGGATAAAGCGAAACTGGTATTTCTTATATGGTATAACCAAATCTTTTTGCGAACTTCGCGGCTTGTTTTACGATTGCCCGCAAACCCCTAATTGATTTTTCCCAGGTGCTCAATTTATTCAGGAGTTATAATCCCTATTCGGTTATTGCGTTGTTTCTCGTGGCCATTTTCCTGAAACTGGCCATCTTGATTCATCCTGAAATGCCTTATGCTATTGGCGAAAGCCAGATCATATGGCTCAAGCTCTCGGCTTTCCTGGCTACCTTATTGGGTGGTTCTTCTTTTCTCATTACCTTTTTTGCGATCGTCAATGTATTTGGCCAGGCTATTTTCCTGAACAGGATCGCCAACCGGCACCACCTGTTTCCCAAGGCCACTTACCTGCCTGCACTGACTTATATCCTGATTACTTCACTGTTCAAGGACTGGAATTACCTGTCGGCAGCCCTGGTCAGCAACTGGCTTTTGCTGGCTATGCTTTCTGCCATGCTGCAACTGTATGCGGCCGCAGACGCCCGGAAGCAGATCTTTAATATCGGTTGTTTCATTTCGCTTACGGCGATGCTGGTGTTCCCCAATATTGTATTTGTGCTGCTGCTGCTGCTGGCCCTGGGTATCCTGCGCCCTTTCAAAATAGCGGAATGGACGGTAGGTCTGCTGGGAATCATCACTCCTTTTTATTTCCTGACGGGCATTTTATACCTTACCGATAATATGGCCCTGTTGAAACGTATGGTTTCGATAGGCTTTTCGCTGCCCCGCCACATAGCGAATCCCGAAGTGGTGCTCACCGTATTGAGCCTGGTCCTGGTTTTCCTGGTGATCGGTATCCTGTACCTCAATTACTTCATGAGCCGGATGCTGTTCCAGAACAAAAAATGGTGGTGGGTGGTGATCGCGGCTTTCCTCATCAGCATTGTAGCGGGCATGTTTACCGTAGCCCAGGGTTATAACCAATGGATGGCCTTGCTGATACCCGCTTCTTTTATTATTGCCAATACCTGGTTCGGGGAGCGGAAAAGGTGGATTACCACCATTTTCTTTTATTTGTTTGTAGCAGTTGTTATTTTTGCACAATGGTACCCGGGTACAGCAAGGGATAATACCCCGGCTCCGGCCGCAGGCAAGCACAAGGTTGCCACGATAGGCCCCGGTAATGAATACTTTAAAAAATACCTAATAGATAGAATATGAAATTCGGAATAGTTGTTTTCCCCGGTTCCAATTGCGACAGAGATATGCAGCATGCGCTTCAGGACGACCTGCAACAGGAAGTGGTGATGCTCTGGCATAAAGATAAAGACCTGAGCATGTTCAGTACGGACGATTGTATCGTATTGCCCGGCGGCTTTTCTTATGGCGATTACCTTCGTTGCGGCGCCCTGGCCCGCTTCAGCCCTATGATGGAACAAGTAATCGACTTCGCCAACCGTGGTGGAAAGGTACTGGGGGTATGCAATGGATTCCAGATCCTTTGCGAAGCTGGTCTGTTGCCCGGTGTGCTGTTGCAGAACGACAGCCAGAAATTCATTTGTAAGAATGTGTACATCCGCAAGACCAGCGAAGAGAACCTGATTGGTAAAGCAGTTGCCGACAAAGCGTTGAAGATACCGGTAGCGCATGGCGAAGGCCGCTATTTTGCCGATGAAGAGACACTGGCCAGGCTGGAAAGCAATAACCAGATCGTATTTCAATATTGCAATGAAGAAGGTACTGTGGATAAGGCCTTCAACCCCAACGGCGCTATCAACGATATCGCCGGTATCTGCAACGAAGGCCGTAACGTATATGGCATGATGCCGCATCCCGAACGTGCCTGCAGCGAAACCCTGAATAATACAGATGGCAGGGCTATTCTTAAGGCCCTGGTGGAAAGCTGGACGGCAGTGCCTACGGCATAATCGCTGTTGATATTTCTTTTAATAAAAAAACCTGCATCCGTTTTTGGTGCAGGTTTTTTTATGTTAGCTCAGGTAAATGTTTATGCTTGCTCCCATTTCTTTATCCGGTCCGAAAGCCTGGTCAATACCTGGTTGTTACCCATATAAAGCAGCATCAGCGGTAATATTTTGAACAACCCTCTTTTGGTGGAATTGTCCAGGTCCATAAGCGGGAAAAGGTAACCGAGAAAAGGTAGCCCGATGTAGATAACTAGTACGGCCAGCAGCCAGTTGCCCGCCTCTTTGGTGAATTTTCTCTTAAAGATTAGCTCAATAAGAAAAATAAGGACAAAGATATCCATAAAATAGGCCCACAGCATTCTGCCCCTGTTACCCAGCATCAGTTCTAGGGTCATGTAGGAGAGACGGTTGAAGAAGGGTTGTATATTCGACAGGTCCTTGTTCATCAGACTATCCACCTGGTAAGTCTGGGGTAAATAGTGGTTATTGTATATTTCCGTTGGGATAAGATAGCCCAGGCCGCAGATGACCATGAAGATCACTATATGCCCCAATGCTTTGGGGAGGTTTTCTTTTGCTTTGTAAGCGGAATACAGCACAAGGGGCATGGCCATAAAAACAAGGACCAGTGTTTCGGAGCGTACATACACCGCAAAGAACATAAGCAAGGCGGAAAGGTAAAACTGGTTCCGTTGCCTGCTCTTGAAATAGGAAAATAAGTAATAGAAGCCCAGGAACAAAAGCACCATATTACTATAGTCATAGAGACACACAAAGGTATAGGCGTAGGCTTCGGGTGTAAAGAGAAAGAATACCAGCAGGATGCCGGCAATTACCGGGTGCACTTTTTCTGATAAAACATAATACAGGAAGATAAAGAAACTCAGGACCAACAGCGGCAGCCACATCGATCCGAAAGGAAAGCCCGCGTATTTATAAATGAGCTGCAGGTCGGTAAGGAAGGGTGATTTGTATTGGTTGTTGGTGGTGCCCAGGTCGACACTGAATACGGAATTGATGAGGGTATGCTCCTTGAGGGCATAGGCGGCGATAGGCTCCGGTCCGGAGTTGCCGTCCCTGGTGTACTGTGGGTAGTAATAGCAACGCCAGGCGCTCACAAACAACATAAACCCTATCAGGAGTATGGCAGGCAGCTCATGAAGCTTGAGCCCGAATGTAAAGCGGGTCCATTTAGGCGGATTTTTTTTTAGGTTGATCAGCGTTTTTATATTCAATAAAAGGGCAAAGATGGCCCAGGTAAGGAATATATTACCGGAAGAAACCGGGATATAAAAAAGCTGTAGCAGGAAAGGGACAACGGAGGCCACGAGAATGCCGAGTATAACAGATAGAGCAATGCGGGGAAGGAGCCTTTGCCTGATCCCAAACAGATTCAATATACCAAGGCCTGTTATAAAATGGAATAGAGCCAGGCCGATAAGAATAATCAGGAGATTCATGTAGTAGGGTAAGGTTTGTAGAAAGTAAGAATTTGCTGAAGCTCTTGCGGAGATTTGATCGGATCAATAGATATATTGCCGTTCTTAATACGGACGATATGTGTTGCGCTCTTTACCGTTTTACTGTCTATCCATACCGACTTCATACCCGTATAGTAATAGATAATAACAGGTTCCGGCATGGTGAACCCCATCGTTTTCTGGAGGTAGGCGTTGGGCTCAAATAGTACGACCGGGTTTTTGACGTGCCTGTCTTCAAAATATTTTGAGACCTGTTTGACGATTTTATAGGTTGTGCCCAGCCGTTCTTCTTTGATCTGTTCCAAGCTGCTATCGCCTTCCTTTTGTATTACAAAATCATCCCAGTAATACCGGACTTTCTCAAACCATATTTTGTTGTACCCTATCCTGGTGAAAAAAAGTAAGCATAGCGCTGTGATGCAGCCAACCATAACGGCCGCCAACGCTTTGCTGAGCTTTGATGAAGTATTGATAGTATTAGCCATTCCGTAAAAAAGTCAGATTGTTGTTTCCTATAGGATAGTCTAGGGTAGTAAAAACCCTTAGTACTTTTCTGGCTTTTTTTAACAATACTGAATGCTGTGGTTTACTCAGGCAAAAACAAAAACCCTGACACTTTGTGGGTGTCAGGGTTTTTGTTTTGGGAAACTTATTTAGCCTTTTACAGCCGGTGTTTCAAATGTGCTGTAAAAATAGGGTGTCTTGGCCTCAAACTCGGCGCTGCAGGTATCTACCATTTTAAAGACCCTGGTAATGCCGGCCGCTTTACGTTTTTCATAAACTTCTTCGGCAGTGCAATCTTTTACGAGGTCGGCGATCTGTTCATCGCTAAAGCCCATTTGCTTCGCTTCTTTCAGCAGCTCGACAGGCAGTTTATCCAGGTGCTGGTATGTTTTGATCTTGTGTTCCAGGGTTACTATATCCTGAATCTGGTACAGGAACCAACGGTCGATCTGGGTTAGCTCTCTTATCGTTTTGATCGAGATACCAGCTTCCATGGCTTCTTTGATACGGAATATCCTGTCCCAGGTAGGGCGCTTCAGGTAATCCATCAACTCTTCGGGGCGCATTTGGCTGCGGCTGATAGAGGACAGACCGATAGCATTATTTTCCAGGCTCTGACAAGCCTTTTGCAGGGCTTCGGGGAAGGTGCGGCCAATAGCCATTACCTCGCCTACCGATTTCATTTGTAAACCTAAAGTATCGTCAGCTCCTTTGAATTTGTCAAAATTCCAACGGGGCATTTTAACGATCACATAATCCAGCGCCGGTTCGAAGTAAGCGGAAGTGGTTTGTGTGATCTGGTTTTTCAGTTCGTCCAGGCTATAACCTACTGCAAGTTTGGCCGCTATCTTGGCGATGGGGTAACCGGTTGCTTTGGAGGCCAGGGCCGAAGAGCGGCTTACCCTGGGGTTGATTTCGATGGCAATAATTTCCTCCGTTTCGGGGTTAAGGGCAAACTGTACGTTACAGCCTCCGGCAAAATTCCCGAGATTGCGCATCATGTCGATCGCCGTATTACGCATCAATTGAAAAGCTGTATCGCTCAGGGTCATGGCCGGTGCTACGGTTATGCTGTCGCCGGTATGAATACCCATAGGGTCAAAATTCTCGACCGTACAGATAATAACAACATTGTCGTTCATATCCCGCAGGAGCTCAAGCTCGAACTCTTTCCAGCCCAATACCGCTTTTTCAACTAACACCTCGTGAATGGGGGAAGCTTTCAAACCTGCATCCAGTGCGGCTTCCAGCTCGTCTTTGCTTTTTACGAAGCCGCCACCGCTACCACCCAGGGTAAAGGAAGGGCGTATTACCAGGGGAATGCCGATTTCCTGCGCATATTCCTTGCCTTCCAGCATGGAGTTGGCTACCCTTGCAGGTGCTACGGGAATATCCATTTCCAGCATCCAGTTACGGAACAAGTCCCGGTCCTCTGCCTTGTCTATCGCTTTTATGTCCACGCCAATAAGCCGTATGTTGAATTTTTCCCACAACCCCAGCTCTTCTACTTCTTTGGCAAGATTAAGCGCCGTCTGTCCGCCCATAGTCGGCAATACGGCATCGATATCATTTTCCTCCAGTATCTTTTCAATACTCTCGGCCGTAAGGGGTAACAGGTACACCTTGTCCGCCACGATCGGGTCGGTCATGATGGTCGCCGGGTTGGAATTGATCAGGGTGACCTTTATCCCTTCCTCGCGCAGGCTGCGTGCAGCCTGGGAGCCGGAGTAATCGAATTCACAGGCCTGGCCTATAACGATAGGGCCTGAACCTATAATCAAAACGGATTTGATGGAAGTATCTAATGGCATTTGTGCGGTAAAAATGTAGTATGTATATAATCAGATAACAGAATTATCTGTACGGCCTGCAAAAGTACACTAAAAATGATAATTTCTGAACAGCCCTCTTTCCTACGTGATTTCACTGAATTTACATAGATATTCGGTAAAATAATAATACTACCGCATAGGCTGGGCTACCTTTGTACCCAGACCCATTTCATAAACCTTTAAATGAAACACAATGCGACAAAAGTATTTTTTGATGTCATCATTAATGATGCTGGGCATGGGTACCTCGTTATGGGCCCAGGACCCCGGTGCAGCAGCCGGATCGACCGGTGCGGTGAGTGGTACTTACCGGGGCGCGGCAGTTACTTATACTACGGTAAGGGCCAAAGACGGCTGGGTATGGCTGCAACAGAACCTGGGCAGCACGCGGGTAGCCGGCTCTTCGACCGATGCCGCTGCTTACGGCGATCTTTTCCAATGGGGAAGATGGGACGACGGGCACCAGCAACGCAGCCCGGAGCATGTGATGGACGGTATGCCTACGCCTAACAATCCTTCGGGCCTTAACCTGAATGGCGACAACCCTTTTTACAAAGGTGGTGGTATTACTTGGTATAATGATGGTACAGTGAATGATACCTGGGCGGCTGCCACACCTTCGGCTGCTACAGCTACTAATGGCTGTGATCCCTGTAAACAAATGTTTGGGGCTGGCTGGCAATTGCCTTCTTTAAGCGACTGGCAAACGGTTCTGGGACTGGAAGGCGTAACCAATCTTACCAATGGCTATGCCAGTAACCTGAAATTAACTGCCGCCGGGTCGCGTAACGAACTGCTGGGAACCCTGAGCGATGAAGGGGTGATCGGTATATACTGGAGCAGTACCCGTGAAGCAAGCTCGGCGCCGCAGGCTATGTACATTAACCTGTATACCAGCAACCTGGCCGATTATAATTACCGGGGCATTGGCATGTCCCTGCGCTGTTTAAAAAAAAGTCCGCCAACATCCATAAAGGAAAGTAAAACGGGGGCTTCCTTTAAACTGTATCCCAATCCGGCAGCGGGTTTTGTCGTATTGGACCTGGGAAAGAGCATGGGTGAGGCTACGATCTCGATCTCCAATGTACTGGGGCAAAATGTAGCTTATACGCAACAAAACTATACCGGTAATCCGGTCGTTATTACCCTGAATGCCCTGCCCGGCGGCCTGTACTGGCTAAAGGCAAGCTGTGGCAAAACAACAGAAGTGAGCCGCCTGCTGGTAAAGCAATAGGCCTTTGGGGACTACATACAAACGGTCCGCAGCCTATGCTGCGGACCGTTCCCGTTTTAAGCTGTTTTTATTGCTTTACCACTTTGCTGCTCCAGGATTTGCCTTCGGCATCCACGATCATCAGGATATAGTTACCGCTGTTCAATGGCGGTAGATCAAGGGTGTTCTTGCCACTGCTGAGCTTAACGAATTTGCTGTACACTTCCTGTCCTAAAATATTTACCAGGCGAATGGCAACTGCGCTTTGCTGTTTGCCTTTCCAGTCGATGGAAACATTATTGCGGAAGGGATTGGGGTAAACGCTGAGGGTATTGTCTTCTTGGGATACTTTGCCTACGGATAATCCGTCATCATACAATTCATAATAGTATGAGAATACCTCGAATGGCTCGGGATTCATATTTTCAAACCTTCGGATCTTTACCGGGTTGTTGTAATTGTTATAGCTAAGTATATCATATCCTATCAGGCTGCCAGGGAAGGTGCCGCTCGGGTCGATCATATGGTTGTAAACCGTATCGGGAAGGCCATTGCTGCCCATATGCCTGGTCCAGCGGGTGCTTATCCCCCTGTTGCCCATTTCATCGTAACGGAAATTATACCATACCGATATCGTACCGTTTGGCAGATAGACGAACGAATCCAGGTATTCGACCTGGTGGCCGAAAGGATCGAACCAGGTTTCATACATCAGGGTGCGTATCCGGTTGTTATTGTCATAGGTAAAGGAGTAACGTTCCGTGATCTGGCTGCTCAGCAGGTCGTCGCTCATATAGAGTGCAACGCTATCCAGTTGGTTGGCAGTATTGTAACTGTATTTCCATATTGTGTACTCCGGGGCAATCGGGTTAACCTGCTGACGGGTAGTATCGCCGGTAATCTTTTGGTGCCCGGGGCCATATTGTATCCACCGCCGCGTGGTGTCTGCACCCTGCGGGTAATCGATACGGGTGATATAGCCTTCACTGTCGTACTGGTAGCGTACATGCATTGTGCCGGTTGTATTGTAGCCAAAGGAAAGTGCAGTCTTTTTATTTTGCGGATTATAGGATGCCCTGTAATAGCTTTCCTGGCCGTTATCATTGTGTGTAAAAATACTGTCTGCAAGTACTTCGTCTGCTGTCTGCGGATAGATACCCATACCTTCGGCAATGGGCATAGGCATGGGCAGGCTGCTCATGTCTGTATTGAAATCGAGCGTATTGCGGTTAAATTTAGAGCCCCTGGTACCGGAGTAACGTATGCCCGTGGTGTCAACAAAATTAACTGGTTCGCTTGTATAGCTCCAGTTTTTACCTACAAGCCGTTGTGCCGTACCTGTAGGTTTTAGTGCTGTTCCTGCATCGGGCTCCCACAGAAAGCTACGCAGGGCATTAAAACGGCGTACACTTTTTTCTTTATTGTCGGGGAAGGCCTCGAAAAGATGCTGGGCTATGACAGGAGCATAAGGCAACAGCATTAAGATGCAGAGTAAAGATTTTTTCATAGAGATAGATAATAAAGTGAATGGAGGTACTCTTTTAATTTGACGATAAGGTCGTGGGAGGTATTGGGTAACATTTAAGCATTCTAATAAAAACGGCCTGTAATGATCTTACAGGCCGTTTTTATAATCTGGTAATGTATTTACTGTTTTACCACTTTGCTGCTCCAGGATTTGCCTTCTGCATCCACGATCATCAGGATATAGTTGCCGCTGTTCAATGCCGGCAGATCAAGAGTGTTCTTGCCGTTGTTGAGCTTAACGGATTTGCTATATACTTCCTGTCCTAAAATATTTACCAGGCGAATGGCCACAGTGCTTTGCTGTTTGCCTTTCCAGTCGATGGAAACATTGTTCCGGAATGGATTGGGGTAAACGCTGAAATCTTTATTCTCGGTTACAGGCTTGATAGAAGTCTGTCCGTCTTCATAAGTTTCGTAATAGAACCTGATATGACCCAGGATATCACCATTTTCCTTTACGGTAAGTTGCTGCGGCTCGTTAAAGCTTGTATAAGCATAAACAATGGTTGTAGAGGGTTCCCAGGAATTGGTTGCTTCGTCATAGTTAAACGATTTCGCAGAATCGGGCAAGCCACTGGCGCCGGGGTATTTAATATTCCTGTTGCCAAAAGTCATAGGACCCGAACCAAAATCAAGGGTAATCTTGGAATCCCAAAGGGTGGTGTAATTAATGCCTGTTGTATAACCGAAGGAATCGACACTATTGAATCCCTGGCTTTCGGTGAGAAGCTGGCTCAGCTTACCGCCGCTGTTGTATTTGAAAGTTACCTTTTCGAGGAGACTAAGCGCTCCATCTGCTACAACTACGGAATCGATCCTGCCGGTTGAGCCATAATAATACTTCGCTAAATTGGTCAGTTCGTAACCCGAAGCTGTTTTGTTGAAAACGCTGTCGGCAACCGATTGGGTGAAAGCTGCATTGTAAGTTGAGATTACTTTGTTGGTGGTATCATAAGTTGCACCACTGTTCGAGCTTTCCAGGGTATAGGAGGTGACTATATGTCCCTGGCTGTTGTACACATTAGCTGTCTTGGTATAGTAATTGCCCGAAATAGAAATACTGTTGTTGATCTTACTATCGGTACGGTAAGCCGCAGTTTCGATCTGCTCGAGCGTACCATCGGAATAAATATGGATGCTGTCGGCCAGCAAATCCAGGGGATTATTCATATAAGACAGTATTGGCCTTGGTGCATAGGTACTTTGAAATTCTGTGGCATAAGTAAGATCGGGGTTATCGTAGTTGTAGCGGGAACCTTTGGTGCCGGAATATTTGTAAGTCGTGGAATCCACAGTACCACCTAATTCCTGCATCGCCTGTGCGATTACCCTGTTTTTTGTGCCTGTCGGTTTTTGCGCTGTGCCTGCGGCAAACTGTTTCTGAAGCAGCTTTTGGACCATCATACGGTTAGCTTTGATCTTTTTATCCTCGTTGCTTCCTTTAACGACCTGTGCCTGTGCCTGAACCAAACAGCCTAATGTGGCTGCCAGTAAAAATGTTTTCTTCATGTGGTTGTTTTTAATGTGTTGTTGTGATTCCGTAAAATATATAAGACGTATGTCCGTAGTGTGTGCCACAGCCAAACGTATGCAATAGCTGTAGTAAAAGGTATAAAGGAGTGATTATTGTTTCACCACTTTGCTGCTCCATGATTTGCCTTCGGCATCTGTGATAAACAGGATATAGTCGCCGGTGCTCAATGCAGGCAGGTTGAGCGTGTTCTTGCCGTTGCTCAGCTTTAATGATTGGCTGTATACTTCCTGTCCCAGGATATTGACCAGTCGCAAAGATACGGCGCCGGGCTGCTTGCCCTTCCAGTCGATAGCCAGGGTATTATGGAAAGGATTGGGGTAAATACTGAAATCTTTGCTTGCCGTAACAGGTTTGATCGAAAGACCGTCGTCATAGGTCTCGTAGTAGAACTTATAAACATCCAGACTGCCCGGGAGCCCCACCAGCGTTGCCGTCAGCTTTTCGGGATTGCTGTAGCTGTTGTAAGTATATTTAAAGCTTCCCTGGAAAGTCCAGGGGCTGGATTCGCCTTCCCTGCCATAGCCTTGTACGGAATCTACCAGGCCTCCGGCACCGACAAATTTAATTTCACGGGTACCATCGTAAAGTGTATCGTTCTCATATTGATTCGATTCATGATAAGTGTAATAATCAACACCATTGGTATAACCAATAGAATCCAGTCCAATCAGGGAAGGCGTTCCGGATTCCAGGTCATAGTTTTTTACTGTCTGGAGCTTGCCGGTGCTGGTATAGGTCATAACATAGGATTGGGAACGAAAGGGTGCTGCACCTTGCAGGTCCCAGGTTACGAAAGAATCCAGTTTGCCGCTGGCGCCATAGTAATAAACGTCGGATTGGCGCAGGCTGGGAGCGGCAGAGATCCCGAACCAGCTACTATCCCTGTCCATCCGGGTAAAAGTACTATTGTAATAGAAGCGCTGGTAGGAAAAGGTATCCCATACAGGCGGCGGATTTTGCTGTATGCCATAAGTGGTTGTAAGATACCCTTGAGCATTATAAACATTAATAGCCCTGGAGTTGGTAAACATAGTGCCGTCGAAGAAATAATTCCATACGGAATCTATTTTTTTGTCTGCCCGGTAGAAAGCTTTGGACCATTTAGCCAGGTCATTGCCATCGTATTTAATAATGCTGTCGGCTATAATACGCGAGCTGCTTGCCTGGAAAGGCGCTATAAACATAGGCGCGTACTCATACGTAAAATTATCGGCATAATTATAATCGGGATTGTTGAAATCATATACAGACCCATTGGTGCCGATATAGGTGAAACGTGTCGAATCGGAAAAGAAAGGAGTATTCAAGGCTTGTGCAATCACCCTTTGTTTTAAGCCTGTGGGTTTCTGTGCTATGTTCCCGGTCGATTGGAGCCTGAGCAGATTCTGTGTTACCTTGGTATGCTTATGTCCGGCTCTGTTGGGGAATAAAAGATCGGGTATTTGTTGTGCCTTGGCTTGTGACAGGCTTAAGGAGGCAAAGGTTGCCAGTAATAGTGTTTTTTTCATGCAGGTTGTTTTAAGGTAATGATGGCTTTTGGGCTATATAATAAAATCAGGACCGCGCTGAATGCCGGTCGTATTTAGGAGCAGTTAATTGTAATTTATTGATAACATGCTGTCCCGCGTCAGGACGTTTGTAGCTATCGCAAAGCCAGGTAAAGGGTTGCGGTATTCGTTGATTTTTTCTTCATGGGCTTAGGTTCCTTAATTATATCGTTAGTCAATAGCCAGTGCCAGTGTTGCTATGCTGATTCTTACCCGGGTCGCTTGCTGTAAAGCCAGTGCGCAGGATTCAAGCGTAGCGCCGGTAGTCAATATATCATCCACCAGCAATATATGTTTGTTCCCGACTTTATCGGGTTGTTTCAGAGAAAATATATTCCTCACGTTTTCGATCCGCGCTGCACGTGTTTTGCGCGTTTGCGTTTCCGTAGGCCGGTTCCGGGTTATTGCCTGGGTCAGTACCGGTATGCCGGAAACGGCTGCAATTCCTTCTGCAAAAGACTGGGCCTGGTTAAAACCTCGTTTATACATTTTCGTTCTGTGTAAGGGAACGGGAATAATATAATCTATAGTATCCAGCCAATTGCTTTTTTTTAGTTCTTCAGCCAGTAACCGGCCCAGGTAATTTCCGATCTCCTTCCTGCCTTTATACTTGAAACGGTGCAATAAATGCTGCACCATTCCCTGTTTGCTGAAGTAGACGAAAGAAGTAGCCCGGATAATGGGTATCCTCCCCATAAAATTTTGAAAAGACCTGTTTTCCATAATATGATGGTAAGCCGTACGGGGCAATTGCAGCGTACAGCCCAGGCATAAAACCTTTTCCGTCCCGGCAAGCTCGGTATCGCAGCAGGCGCATAAAGAAGGATAAAATAACCGGCTAAGCCCGGATAAGGCATAAGACAAAGAAGCGTATTTCATCGGAAAAAAATTAGTCGATAATACTTTTCTTTCAAACGAAAGAAGGCTTCATTGCGGGCTGGTTCATGGTTATACCGGGGAAAAGAGCTTTCTCCAGGGGTTAAAGATAAATAAATATAAGCACGTATTGTGTAATCGCCAAGGGAAAGGCATCTCTATTTTGTCTTACTTTGTATTCAAACAAACAACTACCAGAATGACGCTGCAACGTTTTTTTGTCCTGCTCCTTTTTATAGGATGCCTTAAGTCTCCTTCATTTGCTCAAGAACGTACTATGAACAACACTTATAAGAAGGAATGGGCCAAGGCCGATTCTTTATTGGAACGGGGGCTCCCTAAATCCGCTTCGGAGCTGGCCCGGAAGATATTGAAAGATGCCGAAGCCCGGAAAGATAATCCGAATGTGATCAGGGCCAGGTTGTTCCTGTTCGGTTCGGACAGTAATAATGAGGAAAATACAGGTCCCAGCCAGATAAAGGAAGCCGAAAGCTATACCGCAGCGGCTACAGGTGTCGAAAAAGCCATCTGGCAAAGCATTACCGCACAAATGTACTGGAACTATTTCCAGCAGAACCGCTGGCGTATGTACCAGCGTACCACCTTGGCCGAAACAAAATCGGATGATATAGCTACCTGGGATGCTCCTGCTTTCTTTACCAAAATAGCGGCATTATACCAGGCTTCCATTGCCGAAAGAACAGCATTGAAAGGAGTGCCGGTAGAAAAATACCTGCCCATTATCGCCGAAGGTACAAACACGAGAAAGCTGAGGCCTTCTTTATATGATCTCCTGGTATTTCGTGCCATTACTTTTTTCCAGAACGACGAAAAAGAGGTGATCAACCCGGCCGACCAGTTTACGATAGAAGGAGCCATGTGGTTTGATGATGCAGCCGCATTTAGTCAGCTTAAAGTAAAAGTAAAAAATGCCTCGTCCCTGCATTTTCAGGCCTTGAAGCTGTATCAGGAGGTAATAGCCGCCCACCTGAACGATCCTAAGCCCGATGCCCTGATCGATGCCGATCTGCAGCGATTGGCATTTGTGTACCACAACAGCGTGGCGCCCGATAAGCAGGAACAATACCTAAAAGCCCTTAAGCACCTGGAACAGCAATATGCCGGGCAACCGGCAGTGGCGCAGGTGAGTTACCTGGTACTGGCAGAGCAAATGGGGCAAGAGCCGGCAAGGCCTTACGGCCGGAAAGTGCCGGGTACTAAACCCATGGCTAAAAACCGCGACCTGCCTGGTATCAAGGCCCGGCTAAAGGACATTATTGTCAAATACCCCGATACCGAAGGCGCTGCCAATGCCGCTAACCTGGTCTTGTCGCTGGAAACCGTTGCCCTGGAACTGAAGACGGAAGAAGTAAACCTGCCTTCCGAAAATATAAAGGCATTGCTGACCTATAGAAATAAAGATAAAGCCTACCTGAAATTGTACCGTTTCCCCAATAGGGTAAAAACGGATGGCGATTACAACAATAATGAAGCACTATTAAAACAGCTCAACAGCGGGACTCCTGTCAGGAGCTGGGAGCAGGCTTTGCCTGGCGCTGCTGATATGGAAGAGCATAAGGTGGAGATCAAACTGGATGCATTGCCTTTAGGCGCTTATGTGCTGGTAGCTGCTACGGGAAATTCGCTTAATGAGGCGCAAAGCATTGTCTCTGCTACCCATTTCCAGGTATCGGCTTTAAGCTTTATTATGGATAACGGGGACAATAAAAAAGGCTACCTGCTGCACCGGAAAACAGGTGTTCCCCTGTCTGGGGTAAAAGCCACGTTCTGGTCGCAGCAATACAACAATAAAACAAACCGCTACGAGCCGCGTCAGCTAAGTTCAGGTGCCTCTTCTGCCGGGGGCGGGCTGCAATTGCCCGTATTTAAAGACAATAATTACGAAAACCGCTTATCGGCCATCACCTTCGTTTCTGGGCAAGATACCTTACAGTTGGGTGGCTATTTTAATACTTATAACTACGACCGGAGCAAAAGCGATGTGCCTAAAACCTTTTTCTTTACCGACCGTTCTATCTATCGTCCAGGGCAAACCATCTATTTCAAAGGCATTATGCTGGAAAGCCGCAACGAAGGCCGTAAAAATGAAGTGCTGGCAGGCAAGCGTACTACGGTAGAGTTATACGATGCCAACAGCCAGAAGGTACAGAGCCTGGAACTCACCACCAACGAATATGGCTCTTTCACGGGCAAATTCACGGCGCCGGAGACCGGCCTTACCGGGCAGATGCGGATCAGCGATGGTTATGGAACCATATATTTTTCAGTAGAAGAATACAAACGTCCTAAATTCTATGTAGCCTTCGATACCCTGAAAGGAAGCTATGCCCTGAACCAGGAAGTAAAAGTGAAAGGCTTTGCCAAAGCTTATGCCGGTAACAATATCGATGGCGCAACGGTAAAATACCGCGTGGTGCGCAGGGCACGCTTCCCTTATTACTGGTGCTATTACTATTGGGGTATGCCTTCCTCTCCTCAAATGGAGATCACCAATGGTACCGCAACTACTTCGGCAGACGGTTCGTTTGAAGTAAGCTTCCAAACCATACCGGATAAAAGCGTTGATCCTCAAACACTGCCTGTCTTCAGTTACGAAGTGCTTGCCGATATTACCGATATCAATGGTGAAACCAGGAGCGGCAGCACCAGTCTGAGCGCGGGTTACCGTTCGCTGCAGATCAATGCTGCTGTAGCAGAAGAAAGCAAGCCCGCCGATCTGAAAATGATAACGGTAAGCACGACCAACCTTAATGGCGTCTTTGTGCCGGCAACGCTCAAAATTGCCATTGCACCGCTTAAATTCCCCGGCTTCCTCCGCAAACGTTTATGGGAAGCTCCGGACCAGTATGTAATGACAGAACAGGAATTCCATACCGCATTTCCTATCGACGAATACAAAGAAGAAAGCAATTACCTGAATTGGGAAAAAGGAAAGGTATTGCACGAGCAAACCGTAACGACAACGGCCGGAGGTAAAATAGCCATTCCCGAAGCTACCTGGTATCAGAACGGCTGGTATGTGATCGAAATCAGCGGTAAAGATGCCCAGGGCAATGAAATATTGGAAAAGAAATATACCCATGTATGGGCGCCCGGTAAGAAAGAACCTACCCAGAAGGATCTCGTAATTTATACGGATAAAGACAGCTATGAGCCGGGCGAGACCCTGGAACTGTGGCGGGCTACGGGTGTAGATAACCCTTACCTGTTGCTGCAGGCCGGAAAGACGGGAGGCGATATGAATGTGGACGTGGCAAAAAATCCGCTCACCTTAAAGCTTACGGAAGAAGACCGGGGCGGTATGACATTTTCCTGGTTATATGTGTCGGATAATCGTGTCTATACGGCATACCGCACCATCAATATCCCCTGGAGCAATAAAGACCTGCAGCTGGAATGGGCTACCCATCGCGATAAATTACAGCCGGGTGCCGCCGACGAATGGACCCTGACGATCAAAGGCAACAAGAAGGAAAAAGTGGCCGCCGAATTGCTGGCGGGTATGTACGATGCCTCTCTCGATGCTTTCAGGGCGCATAATTGGGATTGGAACAAGCTGTTCCCGGTGGTCTACGAAAGGAACAACTGGAGCGGTAGCTATGGTTTTGGCATAGCCGAGAACCAGACCCTGAAATACATAGAACGGGACGAGTACGGAAATTACGAGAAGAGCTATGATGACCTGATCATCGGGGATATGGATGGCGATGTTTATAGCAACCTGGGCGGAAGACGCAGAATGACTTATGCAGCGCCTGCATTTGCAGATAGAAGTGTAGGTGTTGCGGCAGAAATGCAATCCAGCGCACCAATGGAACCTAATTCCCGGTTGGTTATGAAGAAAGGAGCTGCAACCGAAAAAGATGAAGATGCCAGGCACATGCAATTGCCCGAACCTGTACCTACCAAGGACTTCCCGGATGCAGATGCGAAAGTGCAGGTACGCAAAAATCTGCAGGAAACCGCTTTCTTCTTCCCGCAGCTAGCTACCGATGCCGAAGGCAATGTACGGGTAAAATTCACCATGCCCGAAGCATTGACCGAATGGAAGCTGATGGCCTTTGCCCATACCAAAGACTGGAAGACCGGTTACCTGGAAGGCAAAGTGAAAACACAAAAAGATCTGATGGTAGTGCCCAACCTGCCCCGTTTCCTGCGTCAGAACGACGATATCGTGATCAGCACCAAGATCAGCAACCTGAGCAATGCCCCATTGAATGGTGAGGCCCGCCTGGAACTGCTGGATGCCCTTACGATGCAACCTTTGGAACTGCCCTTCCGCCTTAAGGACAACAAGCAGCCTTTCACTGTGGCTAAAGGGCAAAGTACTACGGCTACCTGGTCGGTGCATGTGCCCGAAAGCCGTTACGAGCCTGTGATCATACGTATTGTGGCCAAGGCCGGCAACTTCAGCGATGGGGAAGAGAATACCCTTCCTGTGATCACTAATCGTATCCTGGTAACCGAAACCTTGCCTATGCCGGTAAGGGGCAACCAGGAAAAAAACTTTACCCTCGACAAATTGCTGCACCAGAACAGCAATACCCTTTCCAATCACGGGCTTACAGTTGAGTTTACCGGTAACCCCGCCTGGTATGCCGTTCAGGCATTGCCCTACCTGATGGAGTATCCTTACGAATGTGCGGAGCAAACCTTTAACCGTTATTATGCCAATGCGCTGGCTGGTCATATCGTGGCGCAGTCTCCCAAAGTAGAACAGATATTCAAACAATGGCAGGATAAGGATACCGCAGCTTTGCTGTCTAACCTGCAAAAGAACGAAGAGCTGAAGTCGGCCTTGCTGGAAGAAACGCCCTGGGTGCTGGAAGCCAAAAATGAAAGCGAGCAAAAGCGCAGGATCGCTTCTTTGTTTGCTACGCATAAGCTGGCCAGGGAACTGGATAAGAATCTGGGTAAGCTGAAACAGATGCAATTGGGCGAAGGCGGCTTTCCCTGGTTCAAAGGCATGCAGAGCGACCGTTATATTACTCAATACATTATTACAGGATTGACCCGTTTACAGCATTTGAAAGTAAATACGGCTTCCAATAAAGATGCGGTAGCCATCACGGAAAAAGCATTGCCTTACCTGGATCGCAAGCTGCAGGAAGACTATGATGACCTGGTAAAAGCAAAAGCTAAGCTGGATGAACAACAGATCGGTTATACCCAGGTGCAATACCTGTATATGCGCAGCTTCTATACAGCCCGGCCTGTGCCAGCCGCCAGCCAGAAAGCTTTTGCTTACTATAAGCAGCAGGCGGCAAAATACTGGAGCAAATTTAATCCTTATCTCAAAGGTCAGATCGCTTTAGCCCTGAACAGGATGGGCGATGCCACTACACCTAAACAGGTAATGGCTTCCCTGAGAGAAACGGCAACGAACAAGGAAGAGATGGGTATGTACTGGGGCAATATGCCATCGGGTTACTGGTGGTACGAAGCGCCGGTAGAAGCCCAATCCGTATTGATCGAGGCCTTTGCCGAGGTGGCGAAAGACGATGCGGCAACCGATGCAATGAAAGTATGGTTGCTGAAACAAAAGCAAACACAAAACTGGAAAACGACCAAAGCCACGGCCGATGCCTGTTACGCATTGTTGTTGCAAGGCAGCGACTGGCTGGCGAATGAGCCGGTGGTGACCATAAACCTGGGCAATGAAGTGATCCGTTCGACCGAAATAAAAACAGAGGTCGGTACTGGTTATTTCAAGAAGAAATACGAAGGCCGGCAGGTGAAAAATGATATGGGCACCATCAAAGTGAAAGTGGAAAATACGACCGGTAAAAACGAAGGCGTAAGTTGGGGCGCGGTGTACTGGCAATACTTCGAGGACCTGGATAAGATCACTGCTGCCGCTACGCCGCTGAGCCTGAAAAAACAATTGTTTATCGAACGAAACACAGACCGCGGTCCGGTATTGACCGAGATAAAAGAAGGCAACGAATTGAAGGTAGGTGACAAAGTAAAAGTAAGGATCGAGCTGCGTGCCGATCGCGATATGGAATATGTACACCTGAAAGACATGCGTGCCGCCTGCATGGAGCCGGTCAATGTATTAAGCGGGTACAAATACCAGGGTGGTTTGGGCTATTATGAAAGTACGAAGGATGTATCGACTAACTTCTTCTTCGATTACCTGCGTAAAGGAACCTACGTGTTCGAGTACCCGGTATTTGTAACAGCCAAAGGTAATTTTAGCAACGGCATTTCGACCATTCAATGTATGTATGCCCCTGAGTTCAGCAGCCATAGCGAAGGTATAAGAGTGACCGTAAAATAATAAGGATTGTCTTCTCCGGGGGGCGTGAGGACATGAACCCCGGAAACCGGATTCAGCAACCACAACGGGGGCATCTGCGTAACCGTAAAATAAAAGGACCATTTCCTGTCTCAAGCCTGTTCCATCGAGCATCGTCGAAATGGGACAGGCTTGAGATCTTTAAGTGACTTCCGGTTAGGTAGTAATGCTCTCCGTGGTTCGTGTCCTCACGAATCACAAATGATGTGTTCGTGGGAATATGAACCCCGAAGGGCCATTTAGTATGTCCTTGACTATAATGTTTATATATGCTTGCATCATTAATTTAAATTCAAATTCATTGTAGTTTAACCTGGCCTTAAATCTCTTTTTGACTGATTTACATTATCTTTGTCGGGTTCATGAAGAAATTTCTGGCCATAATATTCCTCGCTATTTTCACTTTTCAGATCTTACCTGTAAGAGCGATAGGGAAATTATTGTGCAGCAACCAGATGACAGAAGAAGTGCACGAGCATGGTTGCAGCAAGAAAATGAACAACGATCACAATAAATTCTGGTATCTCGATTTCATGACGGCACCCAAGGCCGAGAATGAGATCGAGATTTGTTTTAAGCACGCCTTCCGCGACGAGGCCCTGATCAAGTGCCTCCACCTGGACGTTCCGCTCCAGCCTCCCAATAGAGCATAAATCGTAGTTGTTGACATTGCACCTGTGTTACTATTTCTTTAGTAATACACCGGTGTGGTATCGGTATCCCTATTATTTATTGCTTAACCCTGAATTTTATGTCCCGGGAAAAATCCTTTTTCGCTAATGCGAAAAACGACTTGACGGCAGGCCTTATCGTGTTCCTGATCGCCTTGCCCCTGTGTCTTGGCATCGCCCAGGCCTCTCATGCCCCTTTGTTTTCCGGTATTGTAGCCGGTATTGTAGGCGGCATCGTTATTGGTTTCTTTAGTAAATCGAATTTGAGTGTAAGCGGCCCGGCTGCGGGCCTGGTAGCCATCGTGATCGTAGCCATCGAAAAGTTGGGTGCTTTCGAGATTTTCCTTTGTGCCGTAATTATTGCCGGTGCCCTGCAATTGGTGCTTGGCTTCGTACGTGCAGGAAGCATTGCCAACTATTTTCCGACCAGTGTGATCGAAGGAATGCTGGCCGGTATTGGTCTCACGATTATCTTCAAACAGTTGCCCGATGCTTTTGGCTTCGTAAAAACAGCCACCCACAGTGCCGGTATCGAAGACGGAGAAGAAGGTGTTGCCCTGGATCCCATCCGCAGCCTCATCCAGCATATAGAGCCGGGTGCTATTGTAATTGCCCTGGTCGGCATCGCCATACTGATACTCTGGTCTACCAAGGCTATGAGCCGGTTTAAAATGATACCGGCAGGTCTTTTGGTGGTGGTGTTGGGTACATTGCTCAACGAATTGTTTAAAAACGTGGCGCCGGCCCTGTATGTAAGCGGTACCCACCTGGTAAGCCTGCCGGTGCCTAAGAGCGCTGCCGATTTCTTTACCCAGTTCAAGCTGCCCAACTTCAGCGGTTTCAGTAACCCGCTGGTATGGCAAACAGGAGCAACGATAGCGATTGTAGCCTCGATCGAAACCTTGTTGTGTATCGAAGCTACCGATAAGCTCGACCCTATGAAGCGTTATACTTCCGGCGATGCGGAGTTGAGAGCGCAGGGTATCGGTAATATGCTGAGCGGCCTGATCGGTGGTTTGCCCATTACGTCAGTAATCGTGCGCTCATCGGCCAATATTAATGCCGGTGCAAGGTCCAAGCTCTCTACGATTACCCATGGGGTATTGCTCCTCGTTTGCGTAGCAGCAATCCCGTTCATCCTTAACCTTATTCCTAAGGCCACGCTGGCGGCGATCCTTATCTTTACCGGTTATCGCCTTTGTCGTCCTGCCGTATTCAAGCACATGTGGCATGCTGGCCTGGGGCAGTTTATCCCCTTCGTGGTAACAGCGGTATGTGTGGCATTACCTTTCCTGGGCTTACTGAAAGGAGTAGGCATTGGTATGATCATCAGTATTTTTTACATACTGCGCAACAACCTTCGCATCCCGTTCTACTACCACCGCACGGTGTATCAATCCAGTGAAGTGATCTGCCTCAAGCTGGCGCAGGAAGTATCTTTCCTCAATAAAGCCAGTATCAAGAAAACCCTGGAAAGCCTGCCGGATGGTAGTACCGTGGTTCTGGATGCAGCCGAGACAGAGTATATCGACTACGATGTGCTGGAAGTGATCAAAGAATTCCAGTTGACCAAAGCGCCCGATAAAGACATTAAAATGTCGCTTGTAGGCTTTAAGAACGCTTATAATTTGCCACACGACGCTACTATTGATCATGAACGCCACGCCAGTGGCGAAACGCCGATCAAGCGCACGGCAGGAGGATACAAGAAGTTGTTGAAGCAACTGTCTTCCTGATCCCCGGCGCCCCGGTGACGTATTTTATTTTAAAAACTTATTCAAACTAATTCATCCAAATGACTGATCTTAAATTTGATGCTACCGAAATGACTCCAGATATCGCTTTCCAGTTACTGAAAAGCGGAAACGAACGATTTATAAACGGCCTTAGCGCCAACCGCGACCTGTTGCAAAAAGTACAGGAGACCAAGGATAAACAAAAACCTTTTGCCGCTATTCTAAGCTGTATGGATTCCCGCGCCCCTGCCGAGCTGCTGTTCGACCAGGGTATTGGTGATATCTTCAACATCCGTATTGCCGGGAACGTGGTATCCCCCTATGTATTGGGTTCATTGGAATATGCGGTAGCCGTAGCCGGCTCCAAACTGATCATGGTTATGGGTCATACCGGCTGTGGTGCAGTAGGCGGTGCTTGCGACGATGTGAAGATGGGCAACCTTACCGGCCTGCTTGAAGAGGTAAAAGCCTGTCTGCCCCTGGAAACCACAGAGACCGGCGACCGCAGCAGCCAGAATAAGGCCTTTGTCAATAAAATTGCGCATCTGAATGTGCATCATTCGATCAACCAGATGCTGGAACAAAGCCCCATCATCAGGGAGCATGTAGAGCAGGGAAAAATAAGGATCATCCCGGCCATGTACGATATTGCTACCGGTGCCGTGACCTTCCATCACGAGCTGGAAATGGCATAATGCCCGGAAGCATCTATGACGAGAGCGGCCTCCTATATATGGGGCCGCTCTCGTTATGTAGTCACAGAAGGTATGGCGCCACTACCTGTTTTAAGAAGACTTTCCCTTGTCTGTAATCCACTCGTTTACCAGCTTCCTGTAAGTCTCTCCCACGGGAAGATAAGCTCCGTTGATCATTTGGATCTGGTTGCCTTCGATTACCTTTATTTTGTTTTGCGGAATGATGTACGAGCGATGTATCCGCACAAACTGGCTTTGCGGAAGCCGGGTCAGGATATCTTTCATGTTTTCCAGCACCATAATTTTCTCCGTAGAGGTATGGATACGGATATAATCTTTCAGCCCTTCGATATAAAGGATCGTGTCCGTCGCGATTTTGTAATGCTTCCTGTCCGCTTTTACAAAGAGGAAATCATCGGTCTCCTGGTTGTGGAACGTCTCCTGCCAACGGTTGAATTTTTCTACGCCCTGGTAAAAACGGTTGAAGGTAGCCGGCTTGAGTAAAAAATCGATAACATGAAACTGGAATGCATCCAGGGCATATTCGGGATAAGCAGAGGTAACGATGAAGTTATGCTTCTGGTTGAACATCTGCATCAGCTCGATGCCCGTAAGCTGCGGCATCTGGATATCCAGGAACACCAGGTCGACCGTTTCGCTGTTCAACACATCAATGGCCCTGAATACGTCGCTACCGGCATACAATACGTTAAGCTGTGCCATCTTCGATGCGTAATCTGCGATCAGCTTTACGGCAAATGGCTCATCATCCAGTATGATGCAGTTTATTTTTTTCTTCATGCTAAATCAATTTCAAGTTGGGCGGTAAAGCGGTTGTTCTCCTGGCCGAGCTGAAGCCTGTGGGTGTTAGGATAATGTATTTCCAGGCGTCTCTTCAGGTTGTCCAGGCCTATTCCGCCTAATTTGTCTTTCTTCTGAGTTCCTATTTCATTGATCACGGTAAAGGTGAGTTGCCGGTTGTGCGCCTTGAGTGATATGACTGTAGGTGCGGCATTGGAAGCGAGGCCATGCTTTAAGGCGTTTTCTACCAAAGGCGATAAAATATAAGGCGGGATCTCGATGCTTCCTGCTTCCATGTTGATGTCCAGTTGCACAAAAGCGTGGTCCTCATGCCGCAATTGTTCCAGTTCGATATAAGCTTTGATATAATCGATCTCATCCGATAGCAATATCTTTTCTTTCTGGGATTCGTATGTCGTAAACCGCATGATCCCGCTTAGCTTCTCGATAGCCGGCAGGGATTTTTCCGACTGGAAATAAACCATCGAGTAAATATTGTTCAGCGTATTGAAAATAAAATGCGGGTTGATCTGGGCTTTAAGGAATTTGATCTCAGTGTTTTTGTTTTCCTGCAGGATATAAGTATTGTACTCCAGCGTCCGGACCAGGAAAATGATCGACCATAGAACAGTGCTCAGGATAACAGGCTTGGAGCTGTAGAGCAGGTTGTCGTACAAATAGTAGGCGATAGAAGTATCCGGCGCGTAATTATGGACGCCCCAAAGACCGGATACGGCAACTTCTTCGATCAGGTATCGCAAACCGGCATATAGTAAGAAAATAGCGAGAAACCCGATCAGGGCCTTCTTCCAGCGGAAAGGCCTGAAGACACGGGGCAGCAGGAGCAGGTAATTGCAATAAAAGGTAATGATATAAACTGCGATGCCCGTACCATAGAACAAGGATACATAGCCCACCTGCAATCCTTTCTCATCTACTACAAAGAAACTATAATAGCTCCATATCAGCCAAAAAACAAGATGAATCCATATTTCCCTCTTTACCGATAACGAGCTTTTGTACATCCGGACGATTATTTGTGTAAAATTAGAAATTATAGTACGAACGATCGATGGGGTTCGTAGATAATCCGGCGGGGTTTGTCGATCATATTTGAGCGGGGCAGGTGTTTTTTCAACTTTTGCCTTCGTAAAGCAATATAAACAGTTGCTGTATTGTTCCGCTTAAATTAAATACTATGTTTTGTAAGAAGCTCCTTTCATGTATTCTTTTCCTGTTTATTACAGCCAATGCCCTGGGGCAGCAACATGAGCTGAAGGGTAAAGTAAAGAACCAGGCCAACGAGCCGGTATTCCTGTATGCAAGCCTGCTGCATCATGATTCGGTAATGGTGCTGCAAACAGCAACCGACAGTATCGGCTGTTTCTCTTTACAAGTGTCCGGGGGCGAGTACCTGCTGGTGCTGGAACAATTCGGAAAGGTATACCTGAAGCGTGGGATAGCATTGGATTCGAATATGGATCTGGGTGACCTCAGCATTAACGAAGCAACGGAGCTGCAAGGGGTAACGATTACTGCCGGTAAAAAACAGATAGAGCAAAAGGCGGACCGCCTGGTGTTCCATGTAGAAAATACGACTATGGCTACAGGAGGTACGGCGCTTGATGCATTGAAGGCCACGCCGACCGTAAGGGTGCAGCACGAAGCTATTTCCATTGCCGGTAAAGGAGAAGTGCTGGTGATGATCGACGAGCGCCTGCAAAGAATGAGCCAGGAGGACCTGGTCAGCCTGCTTAAATCTATCCCGGCAGATAACATCAAAAGCATAGAAGTGATCACTACGCCGCCTGCCCGCTACGATGCTGAAGGAAATACCGGCCTGATCAATATCAAGCTGAAAACAGCGAAGCGAAATGCCTGGAATGCCAATGTGGGCGCATCTTACATGCAAAGGACCTATGCCAGCGGGGGTATACAAGGGATGTTTAACTATAACCACAACAAGCTTGCCCTGCAGGCATCGGTGAGCAAGGGAGCGGAAAAGCTGCTGACCACTTCGGACAGCCGTATTTTTTATCCCGGTACCTGCTGGCAGCAGGAGGCCGACAACAAGGTTACACGTGACCTGTGGAGCCTGGGATTAGGATTGGATTACCAACTGACGGAGAGATGGACCACAGGTATCAAATACCTGGGCAGCTTTACCGACCGTACTTCCCTGAGCCATCCCTTTACTACCAGGTTCAACCAGGTAACGGAAGCAGCGCATGCTTACATAACATCCGATGTGGATGCCCGCAGCAGGCCCGTTATGAACGGCATTAACTGGTATCATGCTATTGCGCTGGACTCCTCGGGGGAAAAGGTAACCGTCGACCTGGATTACTTTGGCTACAGCAAGGAGGATCGCCGTTTCTTTTCAGGCAATGAACGGGATAATTACGGGGATGTAATTCCGAACACCTTCTTTGCCTCCACGAACAGCAATCGCAATACGGTACGGAACTACTCGGGCAAGGTCGATTTTTCTATGCCTTACAAATGGGCGGAGCTTAGCTTCGGTGCCAAGGTTTCGTATACACGTACCGGCAACGACCTGGCGGTGTATGATAACCGGAGCGGTATGCCGATCCTGGATAATGATCAATCCAATATGTTTCATTACAAAGAATACAACGAGGCATTGTATTGCGCGGCCAGCAGGAAGCTGGGTAAGCAATGGGAAGCGCAGGCCGGGCTAAGGATGGAAGCGACGCAGACTGTGGGCTATTCCCAAACCCTGGACCAGGCCCATAAGAACAGCTATATCCAATTGTTCCCTACGGCTTATCTGACTTATACCGCCAATGATAGCAACTCTTTTTCGCTTGCCTACAGCCGGAGGATCCGCCGGCCAGGTTTCGATTACCTGAATCCTTTCGTGATTCGTACCAGCCCGTATGATTACTACGAAGGTAATCCTTACCTGAAGCCTTCCTTTACCGATAACCTGGAGCTTTCATATATCCGCAGCCAGAACTGGGTAAGCTCGGTGTATTATGCCATGGTGTCCGATTTCGGGCAGGAGCTTCCTATAATAGATGCCCGTACCAATATTACGAGGAGCATACCCGTAAATTATGCCAATGCTTACCAGTTGGGCTTGTCCACTTATTATAACTTTAATAGGCTGTCCTGGTGGAATAGTGTTACGGGGTTCAACGTCAACTATCAGAACGTACAATCGAAAGCTGATTTTATCAAGTCTGTAGATGGATACAATGCCTATTGTTACAGCAACAACGAGTTTACACTGAATAGGGAAAGGTCGGTGTTTGCGGGGCTCAATTATGGACTGCAATTGCCGGGGCAGTACCAGGTTTTCCATATTTCAGCCATCCATATCCTGGACCTCTCGATGAAGTTTCTGCTTTATCAGAAAAAACTCTCCATCACCGTTACCGGAGAAGACTTGCTAAATGCACAGCGGCCGGTGATCACCAGTTATTCCAACGGGATTAAGAACACGGTCAAAAGCTATGGCGATACACGGGGCTTCAGGATTGCGATAAGCTACAGGCTGGGCAATAAGGACATCGGCGCCAGGCAAAGGAATACTGGCAACGAAGAAGAAAAAAGCAGGACGAATTGAGACAATAGTTAAGGAGTCTGATGGAAAGAGGCCTCGCATTTATTGCAGGGCCTCTTTCCATCAGGTGAAACCAGGTTATAGGTTCAGCAATAGTTTCTGGACATGTGTATTGAAATTAGCTTTGGTAATACCGGCCACCTTGTCTAACGTGGCAAAATAATTGGCATCACCTTGCTCTTTTTTGCCACAACCCAATAAGGTCATTACTGCCGGGAATCCTTTTTCCTTTTCCAGTTGCTGTACCAGCAAGGCGTTGATGAAATAAGCGATCTTTAAAGGTTCCTGTCCCTCTTTGAAGTCGGTGCCATTAAGGTAAAGCTGCGCCCAGTCTGCTTCCGGATGCGCTTTCATATATGTTTTGAACTGCATCTTTACCTCTTCCCAGCTCAGGCCCCAACTGCCGCCATACAGGTAAGCGCAGCCTTCATCTACCGCCCGGTTGATCTGTTCCCCGGGCATAACGGTACGCAGCTTTTCATGCCACATATCATGAGGGTCGAAGTTCCGGAAGGCAGCGGTAAAGTGGCCATTGATCACGATGGCCGTATTGTTTTCAAAGGAGGAAAGCGAATTGGCCCTCATGCCATTGTAAGCCGATTTGAAATCCACGCCGCTCAACTGCAGGGCCTCCTGGAAATCGTCGCAGCAATAGAACTGTGTCTGCTGGCCGGACTGGTTCAGCTTTTTAAGATAAAGGTCGTTGTACTGCGCATATTTCCGGGCTTCGGGTACATTAAGGCTGTCCTTGTAATGAAAGGTCACATTGCCTTCCTTACTGCTTTTCCATCCGGTAGTATTGCGCTTGAGCGGAGCGTAAAAATAGAAATGTCCTTCCTGTTTCCTGGCCAGTAAGCGGAAGGCCGCCCGGTGTACCGGCACGCCGTTAAGGATACCATTGTAGGAAAGCTGCAGCAGATAAGTGCTGTCTTTGAGCAGGGTGCTGTTGGTGAGCTGTGCTTTGAAGAAATCTTTGTCTTTAAGGCTATCATCATAGCCAATGCCTTTCATCTCGTCGAGCAAGGCTGAAGTCGCCGGCAGCTCCGGTTTCCAGGCATAGCTGTTGTTCCGGTTGGGCTGTTCTTTCTCCTGCAGGAAGCCGTTTAAAGAAGTAAGCAGCAGGCTTCGGTCGTTAGTGTCCCTGGGTAGTCGTACCGATGGCGCTATACTGAAGATATAGTCCTGGGCGGGAAGGGTGGTCGTTGTGCAGAGGGCAAGCAGCAGCAAGAAGGAGGGGCGGTTTTTTTTCATAAAACTGTGTTTAGAGCAACAAATGATTTTGGGAGAAGACAGTCTGTGTATGCTTTGTCGTACAGGTACTGCTATGCTAAAATCATGTCAATAACGATAGGCTTACATCGTTCGTGATTCGCGCCCCCTGCGCAGCTTGGTAGGATAAGTTCGGGTTGTCCGGAAAAGAAAGGTCTTAAAAAGCCTCAAGCCTGTTACAGATGCGGTGCGACATGTAACAGACTTGAGGTATAATTTTGTCATTCTGAAGAATTATAAATCGATTCAATCATAGCTTAGTGACATTAGCATTCTTGAACAAAATGGCTAGCGAACGTCTCCCCTGTTCATCAATGCAGAAACCTAATATGTCATTGGCTGGTCTCTGGAGGAATCGAAGCACCTTAATAGTTAAGCGATAAGAACATACAAGATCCCTCATGCCACAAGCTGCGCAAGTTGCATTCGGGATGACAGCATGAGTGCTGTAGGATATGCTATTCTTTTTGCTGTAGTGCTGTGCAGCAATAATATACGCGATCTGTTCTCTTTGCCTGGTAACACGTTATATCGCGTCATCCAGAACGAAGCTTTAGCGGAGTGAAGGATCTTGATCGCTAAGAACATTAAGGGGAATTATACCTTTTGATATAACTATAGCTTAGTGATATTAGCATTTTTTGATCAAAATGGGCAACAAATATTATCTTCTATTAATCAGTGCCAATACCGAGTGTCATTGGCAACGGAGTCGAAGCACGACAAAAATTGCCGCATGCGCCAGCCAAGGCTTAAAGAACAAAGCCGGCAAGATCCTTGCCGGCTTTGTTTTGTATTATCTGTCTTACCAGTCCTTTTCCATTTTGACCGGTACGCCTTTGCTTTTTTCCTTTTTATCCTGCAGCTTCTTCTCTTCCTGGCGCAATGCATTGAGCAGGTTGTCGGCTTGTTGCTGGCTTAATTTGCTGGGCTGCCCTTGTGGTCGTTGTTCTTCTTTTTTGTCTTTATCGCCCTGGTCCTGCTTGTCGTCCTTATCTCCATCCTTTTTATCCTGATCCTTCTTATCGCCATCTTTTTTGTCCTGGTCTTTTTTATCCTGATCCTTCTTATCCTTGTCTTTCTGGTCCTTGTTATCCTTATTGTCTTTGTTCTGGTCCTTTTTGTCCTTGTCTTTATTTTTATCTTTGCCGCCGTCCTTTTTCAGCATGGCATTGGCATAAGCCAGGTTGTACTTCGTATCGGCATCGGTAGGGTCGAGTCGTAAGGATTGCTTGTAGGCATTAATAGCCTCTTCCCATTTTTGCTCCGCCATAAAAGTATTGCCAACATTATGAAAAGCCCTGGCTTGTTCCTTTTTGTCTTTGGTAGCTTTGGCGCTGGCGCTCAAAGCCTGGCGTGCGTTCTCATATTGCTTGTCGTTATATAGGGCATCGCCTATGTTAAACATGCCGGTATAAGAAGACGGGTCTTTCTGCAAGGCGGCTGCATAGGCACTTTGGGCTTCTTTGTATTTCTTTTGTTTGTACAACTCATTTCCTTTGCGCAGCTCCGGCCTCACGTTCTGTTTCCTCGCCTGTTCCTGTGCAAAGGCGGGCGAGGCGATACAAAGCGTCAGCAGGATAAACAGCAAAAGGGGCATTCCTGGTTTCATGATACTCATCTTATCTCTTGTGAAAACTGTTTTTTAAGGCTCGAAGCCGCAGGGAGTAACCATTCGGCGATCAGCAGCAGCAACGCGGCCGCAATAAAATACTGGAAATAGCTGATGTAATCGGTAAACAAGACGGAGCCATAGCTTTTGCCTTCCATTTCGTCGATCACATCTACCAGGGCATCGGCAGTCTTATTGGTATTGGTCAGCAGCGTGTAAGTGCCTCCTGTAGCCTTTGCCAGCGATTTTAGCTCCTCTTCGTTCAGCTTGGTAATTACCGGTTGCCCGTTCTCGTCTAATTTTTGTTCGCCTGTAGCCGGGTCAAATATAGTTGATCCCTGCGGGGAGCCGATCCCTATGGTATGAATAACGGCGCCCTGGTCGGCCGCCTGCCTGGCCACGCTCAGGGCTTTTTCATCATGATCTTCTCCGTCGGAAATGAGCACGATCGTTTTGTACTTCTTTTCTTTCTGGCTGAAGGATTCATCGGCAAGCTTTATCGCATCCGATAATACGGTGCCTTGCGTGGGGATCATGTCAGGGTTTACTGTTTCCAGTAACATCCTTGCCGCACTGTAATCGATGGTAAGGGGTACTTGCAGGTACGATTTGCCGGCAAATACAACCAGTCCTACACGGTCATTGGTCATTTTATCCATCATCCGGCCTATAAGCTGCTTGGCACGGGTAAGGCGGTCGGGCTGCACGTCTTTGGCCAGCATGCTTTTACTCACGTCGAGGGCAAAGAATACATCTACACCTTTCCGTTGTGCTTTCTCGGTCTGCGCGCCCTGCTGCAGGTTGGCCAGCCCCATTATGGCAAAAAACAAAGCCAGGGTAACCAATACGAATTTGGTGGTGCTGCGCCCGTTGATCCTGCCTGAAAGCAGGTGCCGGATAAGTGCTGGATCACCTAGTTTCCTGAGCTTGGCACGGCGCCAGCGCAGGTAAGTGATGTAAAGAATGATGACGAGTGGGATCAACAACAAGGCCCACAAATATTCAATGTGCTGGAAACGGAACATATCAGGTACTCAGGCTCCAATCGGAGCCAGTTAAAATGATGGTCTGGCAAAAATAACACTATGCAAATAAACGAATTTGAACAAAAAGTTATTGTGGATTTTTTTAACAGCGTCAGTTATGTGCTTACTTAATCCTATTTTTGGGCGCTTTTTGCTCAAATCATAGGAAATACCTGAAAAATACTAATGAAGAACACTCCATTTACACAGCAACACATTGCGCTGGGCGCAAAGATGGCAGAATTTGCCGGTTATAACATGCCTATATCCTATTCCGGGATCAACGACGAACATGCCACTGTGCGCAACAATGCAGGCGTATTTGACGTAAGTCATATGGGTGAGTTTATCCTTAAAGGGCCCAAAGCCCTGGACCTGATCCAAAGGGTGACCAGCAACGATGCTTCCAAGCTGACCGTGGGCAAAGCGCAATACTCCTGTATGCCCAACGAAACCGGCGGTATCGTGGACGACCTGATCGTGTATTGCCTGGAAGAAAATGCGAGCTATATGCTGGTGGTGAATGCCTCCAATACGGAGAAAGACTGGAATTGGATCAGCAGCAAAAATACCGAAGGGGTAGAGATGCACGATATTTCGGAGGAGACAGCCTTGCTGGCGATCCAGGGGCCTAAAGCCGTAGAGTATATGCAGGAGCTTACCGACGTTGACCTGGTAAACCTGAAGTACTACACTTTCGCTAAAGGCACTTTTGCCGGTGTGGACAACGTGGTGATCAGCGCTACGGGCTATACCGGAAGCGGCGGTATCGAAATCTATTTTGAAGAAAAAGACGGCGCTGCCGCAAAAATATGGGACGAGATCTTCAGGATCGGCGGCCCCAAGGGACTGAAGCCTATAGGCCTGGGGGCAAGGGATACCCTGCGCCTCGAAAAGGGCTTTTGCCTTTATGGTAACGATATCGACGACAGGACTTCTCCGTTGGAAGCAGGCTTGGGTTGGATCACCAAGTTCACTAAAGATTTTACGGCACGCGAAATACTGGAAAAGCAAAAGACGGAAGGAGTACAACGTAAACTGGTAGGTATCGAAATGGTCGATAAGGGCATTCCGCGCCATGATTATAAGATCAAGGATGCCGAAGGCAACGAGATCGGTTATGTAACTTCCGGCACACAGTCGCCAAGCCTGGGCAAAGCTATCGCTATGGCTTATGTCGATAAAGCATTGGCTGCCGAAGGTTCAGAAGTGTTTGTGGCTGTAAGGGACAAAGCCCTGAAAGCAGTTGTGGTAAAAATGCCTTTCCTGAAATAAGCCATGTATGACCCCCGGTCGGGACGCGAGATACGAGCGACCTGAACGGGCAAGGGTGATTTTTAAGGGGGTATTTTAGAATATTAAGAAAAGACGGTTTCGGGATATACTCCGGAAACCGTCTTTTCGTTGATATAAGTCTAGGTCTTATACCTGTAAAAAGAATAATTATAAAAACTTGCATATTTCGGTCACTTTATTTACCTTAACCTTCGTAAATTCGCATCCATTTTGAAAAATGCCCCTCTGTAACAGCAGGTGCAATGTGAATTTTCTTTGATTTATATCGAAACAATGATCCATTTATGGAAACAACCGTAGCAAAAACAAAGACCAAGGGAGGCCCGAATCTTAAGAAAGAATTGCAAAAGTATTTTGGCTTTGACGGTTTTAAAGGAGAACAGGAGCAGATCATTAAAAGTATTCTGGATGGCAAAGACACCTTTGTCATCATGCCTACGGGCGGTGGCAAATCGCTTTGCTACCAGTTGCCCGCCCTGATCAGCGAAGGCGTAGCGCTTATTGTTTCTCCCCTTATCGCTTTAATGAAGAACCAGGTGGACCTGATCCGTGGCTACAGCGATGATGATAATGTTGCCCATTTTCTCAATTCCAGCCTTAGCCGTGTGCAGCAGCGCAAAGTAAAAGCCGACCTTACCGAAGGCAAGACCAAAATGCTGTATGTAGCGCCGGAAACGCTGACCAAGAAGGAGAACATAGATTTCTTTTCCGATATAAATATTTCTTTTGTAGCCGTAGATGAAGCGCACTGTATCTCCGAATGGGGACACGACTTCCGCCCGGAATACCGCAAGCTGCGGGATATGATCTCCGAGATCAACCCCAAGCTGCCCATCATTGCGCTTACCGCCACGGCTACGCCCAAAGTGCAGGATGATATTGTAAAAAACCTGGAGCTGAAAGACCCGGTTACGTTTATCGCTTCCTTTAACCGTCCCAACCTTTATTACGAAGTAGTACCCAAGACTTCCAAAGCCCAGGTGCTGAAGCATATGGTACGGTATATCTCTCAGGTAAAAGGCAAAAGCGGTATTATTTATACCCTTAACCGCAAAACCACGGAAGAGCTGGCCAGTATGCTGGGCGCCAACGGTATCAGGGCTGTAGCGTACCATGCCGGTCTGGATGCCGCTACCAGGGCTATGCGCCAGGACCAGTTCCTGAAAGATGATGTGGAAGTGATTGTGGCTACCATCGCTTTTGGCATGGGTATCGACAAGCCCGATGTGCGTTTTGTAATGCACTACAATATCCCTAAATCGCTGGAGAATTATTACCAGGAAACGGGTAGGGCCGGTCGTGATGGCGGTAACAGTAAATGTATCCTGTATTATTCTTATAAAGATGTACAGAAGCTGGAACACCTGATGCGTGACAAGCCGCTGAGTGAACGTGAGATGGGCGCACAGCTCATTACAGAAACGGTAGCTTATGTAGAAAGCGGCGCTTGCCGCCGTCGCCTGCTACTGCACTATTTCGGCGAAATAGACCGTATCGAAAATTGCGGGCATTGTGATAACTGCTGCCATCCTAAAGAAAAGCTGGATGTGAAGGACAGTGTTAAGATCGTGCTGGACGCGGTGGACGAGCTGGACGAGCGCTTTGGCATCAACTACGTGGTAGACCTGGTGCTGGGCAAAAACAACCCGCAGATCAAGACCTTTAAGCACGATAAACTGAAGTCCTTCGGTGCCGGTTTGATCATGGAGATGGACGATACCTTCTGGCAGTCCCTTATCCGGCAAATGATGCTGGAAGATTTTATCCGCAAGGATATCGAAGAATACGGCTTGCTGAAGATCACCGATAACGGTCGTAAATTCCTGAAAAAACCATTCTCGATCAAAGTAGCCCTGAACCACCAGTACAGAGACCTGGATACCGGCGAAGACGATGAAGAAAATGCAGGCGGTGGTACGGCCGCAGTAGATACCGTGCTGCTGGAAATGCTCGTGGACCTGCGCAAACAGGTTGCGAAAGAAAAGAACCTGCCTCCCTTTGTTATCTTCCTGGAAAACTCCCTGGAAGATATGGCCCTGAGCTATCCTACCACGATGGAAGAGCTGGAAAAAATACAAGGCGTAAGCAAGGGCAAAGCAATCAAATTCGGCCGGAAATTCGTGGACCTGATCGGGAAATATGTTGCCGAGAACGATATAGAAAAGCCGGATGATTTTGTGATGAAAACGGTGGCCAATAAAGGCGCTCTTAAAGTGTACATCATCCAGAACATCGATAAGAAGATCCCCCTGGAAGCTATTGCCAAGAATAAGGATATCTCCGTTTCTGACCTGTTGGTAGCTATGGAAGGCATCGTGGCCAGCGGTACCAAGCTTAACCTGGGTTATTGCCTGGACGAAGAGTTGGACGAATACGAGCAGGAAGACATCTTCGACTTCTTCCGCAGCTCAACGGACGACGATCTGGAAGTAGCCTTTGAAGAATTTAAAGACAGGGATGTGAGCATTGAGCAATTGCAACTGATGCGCATTAAATTCCTGAGCGAATACGGGAACTAGATAAAGAAGACGTTTGTACGTCACATCGAGATAAATAGACAAATTGTACAATCCCTGGTTATAGGACCAGGGATTTTTTTGTGTACGTTGCTGGCGGTCAGGGATAGAAGAAGCATGATACATCTTTAGCGTATAGCCTTTATCTTCGTGTGCTATGGATCAATGGCTCACCTTTATTCCCTGGCTCAAAGACAGGCTGCAGCAAACGTTACCCGGTTATGAAGCGCAAAGGCGCATGATGAACATCAACCGGCCCGATACCCGCGAAACCCCGCCCAATGCGCGGCTTAGCGGCGTGTTGCTGTTGCTCTACCCCGATGGGGCAGATATAAAAATCGTCTTGATCGAACGCAGCGCCGATGGTGGCGTGCACAGCGGTCAGGTAGCTTTGCCCGGCGGGAAAAAAGAAGATACGGATGCTACGATCATCGATACGGCATTAAGGGAAGCAGCCGAAGAGGTAGCCCTCAACGCCAATATGGTAGCCGTGATCGGCAGGCTGTCTTCTTTGTATATACCCGTGAGCAACTTTGAAGTAAACCCTGTTGTCGCGTTTGCCGAAGAGGAACCCAGGCTTATTCCTTCGGAAGCCGAAGTGGCACACATCCTCCGGCTGCCTTTATCCACGCTGTTTTCCCGTAAAGAGATGGTGCACGTACAGGCCTCCGGTCTCAGCCTTATTATTCATACCATCGCTTATATGATCGATGATGGTCCGTTTATCTGGGGTGCTACAGCCATGATCCTGTCCGAGCTGGAAGCGCTTACGGAAGAATGGAAAGCGCTTAACGGAGCAGGATAACGTCGCCTTTCTTTTGGATGTCCTTCCCTTCGTTTGTCTTGTAGCGAAGCAGGTAAAAATAAGTGCCTACGTCGGCCTTGTTGCCCTGCTGCAGCCCGTCCCAGCCCCTATCCGGGTCGGTGCTTTCAAATACGCGTTGCCCGTAGCGGTTGTATATAGAAAAGCGAAAGGCCGTAAAACCGGGACAGTTCAACCTTACCTGGAGAATTTCGTTTTTGCCATCGCCATTGGGCGAAAACGCATTGGGGACAAAAGCGTTGCTGCAATTGCAGGTAATCTGTGTTATGGTGACTTCATCGCTTAAGGCGCCGCAAACACTCGTCCCGGTTACTGTGTATGTGCCGGCTTTGTTTACAACGATACGATCGGTTGTGCTTCCTGTATTCCATAGAAACTGGCTGGCGGGTGTCGCCACTACCTGCAGCTCGATGGAAGTACCTTCGCAAATGGTCGTATCCGGTATGGCGATGCTTATCCTGGGTGTTACCTGTGCGATCCGTACTGTATCGTAAGCGGTGCATTGTTCCCGGCTTACGGCTACACTGTATGTGCCTGCCTGGTTCAGGGTATAGGTAGCGCTGGTGCTGCCGTCCTGCCACAGGTAAGTAGCGCCGGCTGTTGTTACATCCAGCGTTCTGGCCTGGCCTTCGCAAAGGAAGGTATCCGGTCCCAGGTCTACCGGGAACCGGTTAAAGCGTACCCGGAAGCTGTCGATCCTGAGTGTGCAGCCAAGGCGAGACTTTACCCAATAGGTTCCGTCTTCCTGAACTGTTTCGGAGGGGTTGGTGCTGCCCGTATTCCATTCATAAAGGGAATAACCGGGAACTGCATCGAGTGTTGCCTTATCTGCGAAGCAGAAAGTAGTATCTTTTGTCCGGATCTGCTTATCGAGCCTGGCAATAGGTACAGGATTTCCCAATTCTAAGAATGGCAATGCAAGGAAAGGTAAAGTAACCGCAGAATAAGAGTAGGTTGGAAAAGTCATGAATACAGAGTCGAGGTTACATGCGGCACCTGAAGCATTAGGATTATTGACGCAGGCAAGATAGTCTGCGCCACCTTTGCTGCTGATAATATAGATCTTATTGTCAGGTCCCATTCGCATACCAGTACACGGTATAGGTGCTATAATATTGAGGGAATTTTCTACTGCGGTGATATTCGGCAGCAAGGACAGGTCTATTTGATACAGTACGGCAGTAGGTGCGGTGAAGCGTTGGCTGGAAATATATAATTTATGGTCGTCGGGAGAAAAAGTGCAATGAAGGGCCTGCGATGAATCGATATCAATAAGCGCAAAATCAGATAATACGCCGGTTATTCGATTAAAGGCAGCCGTTTCGATCTCGTCTCCGCGTAAACGCACCATCCTGTCCCCTTTATTGTTAAAGCTCAGGTATCGAAAATCAAAAGTACCTGTAAAATTAATCCCTGCAGATACAACGGGGCTATTGACAAAGCCTGTGGCATCGATCTTGTAGGCAAGGAAATTGTTGTTGAATTTATGGTGAAAAAGAGCCCAATATCCATCACAATCAGGTATCGATGTAACAACAACGCCTTCTGCAATATTGTTTGCTATCAATACGCTGCTCTGGGCCGGTATTACGTCCCCAAGCCCACCGTTCAGGCTCATATCTACTACAGAATAATAAGCATTGGCCAGGCCACTCTCAATTTCATCTGTTGCGAGAATGTAGTATTGATCCGGATTGCTTACCGACGGTACTATGGCGACGCTGTTCATGCCGGAACGTGTAGTGCCGGCCAATGCTGTTCCGTTCGGCATCAGGTTGCCGCTACGGTCCCATACTATGGCTCCGGAGGTATAGAAGAGCAGGTTGCCGGCATCATCTGATACACTGGAGCAGCCTTCTCTGACTACCATATTGTGCTCAAAGAAGGCAGGGTTGCTGCCATTAAAATCAAGGCCTGTCCTGTGGCCAAAACACCAAACATTGTTCTCGTTTTGCGCCCATAACAAGACCGGGCAACTGCAATAGGATAATAAGGTTATCAGGAACAGACCAATTTTCATGTAGGTGTTTTTTTTAGTATGGATAAGGATAATTCCTGATTGATAATAACGGTAACGCTATCTTAAAAGCACGATATCCCCCTTTCTTTCAAAGCTGTCTTTCCTCGGACCTTTGAACCTGATGTAATAAAAGTAAGTGCCTACGTCCATAGGCGTGCCGTTGAAAGTGCCGTCCCAACCGGCATCGGGTGACCGGGTTGTGAAAACACGCTGGCCATAGCGGTTATAAATGCTCATCGTAAAATCGGTAGCAGTGCAGTTGGTTCGTATTTTAAACACATCGTTGACCTGGTCGCCATTAGGCGAAAAGGCATTAGGGACAAAAGAATTGCAATCGCAATTCTGCATGGTTATCGTCACCGTATCGTTAAAAGTGCCACAGGCATTGGTCGCGGTTACGGCATAGCTTCCGGCTTCGGTTACCGTAATTTCGGGTGTAGTGCCGCCATTGTTCCATAGATAATCGCTTAAAGGATTGCTTGTGGCGTGGAGGGTTAAGGCCGTGTTCTGGCAGATTAAGGTATCGTCTTCTTTAATAGCCAGGAAAGGTTCGAAGGTGCTGATGTTGATGGTATCCCGTGCAGTGCAGTTGCCCTTGGTGAGCTTTACGTTATAGCTGCCTTTAGTTGTAGCCAGGAAGGTTGCATTAGTACTGCCGTCCTGCCACAGGTAGGCGGCGCCGGGCGTAGTAGCGTCGAGCAGCAACTGGCTGTTGTTGCATATAGCCGTATCCGGTCCCAGGTTGGCTTTCAGGTTTATGAATTTCACTTTGAAGGTGTCGATAAATACGCTGCAGTTTTCGAAGCTGTACACCCAGTAAGTGCCGTCTTCGTGCAGTGGCCTTGCGGGGCCGGTAGTCCCGTCGTTCCAATGGTAATCGCTGTATCCCGCCGGGGCCGATACCTTAAAAGTGTCTACAGAACAAAGCAACGTATCCAGTGGTGCATTGACCATAGTATCGGCGCTTACACCCACTACTACATCATTGCCAAGGCCATGGCCGTAGGGATTGCCTGCAGTGGCAAAGGTGGCCCAGGCAGGCTGCGAAAGACCATTCAGCGTAAAATTACAGGCTGTTCCCGCATTGTTGGGATTGTTGATCACACTTATCGAAGGTGTATTCTGGTATATGGCTGCATATATCTTGCCATCGGGTCCGTTGCGGAGGTTGGAAAACTGGTAACCTGTAGAGAGCATTACTTTGGATGCTGTAATCGCAGCGGCATTGGGAAATGCAGCAAGGTCGTATTGGGCGATATTGCTGAAATTGGAAGCGATGTACAGTTTCGTATTATCGGGCGAAAAGCAAGTGCCCAGCCTTATCTGGAAGGCCATGGAATCGATGAGAAAGGTCGCACTTACCATACCTGTCGCATTGTTGAATGTGCCCAGCTCTATACAGGAGCTGGAAAAGGAATTGCCATTGGCTACTTTGGTGCCGTCTGGCGATACTTTCAGTTGGCCCGACCCGATACTGCCCATGGCAACACCATTGGAAGCCACGGCCGGGTGAATGCCGGTCGCATCTATTTTAAAGGCCCGGTATTGCGTGGAATTGTTGCGGTGGCTCAGCAGCCAGTAATAGCATCCTGCGCCTTTAACTACGGTCATTTGCTCGGTCATGGCGGTGTCGAGCATAAGGTTTTTCTGCCCGGCAACCACATCTCCTGTGCCGCCGTTAAGGCTCATATCCACTACAGAATAACGCAGGTATCCCGGGTAATTGAACGAGTTGATCTGCTCGGAGGCATCCAGGGTGAAAAGGTAATACTGGTTACTGTTACCCAGGGATTTTACGATGGCTACCCCCTGTGCGCTGGAGCAAGGTGCGAAGCCGGCCGTGCCATTGCCCAGGATACCGCTGCCATTGGGCATTACGGTGCCGGCTGCATTCCATACATCGTTGCCGTTGGAATAAAATAAAAGATTGCCTGCTGCATTGCATATGGAAGCGCAGCCTTCGAGACTGATATTGCTGCTCTGGAAAAAAGTAGGCGGATTGTTGTTGAAATTAAGGCCATTGTTATGGCCGAAAGTCCACATATTGTTTTCTCCCTGGCCGGCAGCCGGGGTTATAGCCGTAATAAAAAGGACGAGGCAAAGGACAAGATAACGGGGCATAGCAAATGGTTAAAAGAAAGGGGGAGTCTGTTTATTAACAGGTATAGACTGCTTTCTTTTAACATTGGTTGGCAGATGCTGTAATTACTCCATGCAAAGCACTGCCCGGAACATAGAACCGTTTCCTGTGCCTTGTTACCGGAGCAGGATGATGTCGCCTTTTTTCCTGATGATCTTCCCCGCCATATCTTTATACTGGATGTAGTAATAGTAGGTGCCTATGTCGGCAGGGCTCCCGTTGAAGGTGCCATCCCAATGACGGTCGGGCGTATCGCTTCTGAAAATGCGCTGGCCGTAGCGGTTGTACACGGCGAATACATATTCTTTGCTTCCCGGGCAATTGAATTTTATTTCCAGCACGTCGTTGCGTCCGTCCTGGTTGGGTGAAAAGGCATTGGGGACAAAAGCATTACAAAGGCATAATTCCGTGGCGATGGTTACCGAATCGTAATAAGTGCCGCAGGTATTGATGGCGGTTACCCGGTAAGTCCCGGCCTCGTTTATTTCCACCTGATCACCTGTAGCGCCTGTGTTCCATTGCATCTGGCTTTCGGGCCAGGCTTCGGCGCGTATGGTGAGTTTTGTGCCGGAACAAAGGGTAGTGTCGGGTTGCCGGATATCGAGCGTAGGGATGATCACATCTACAGCGATCGTGTCGGAATAACTGCAGGGGGCTTGTGTTATCTGTACCACATAAGTGCCTTTTCCGGTTACTTCCATGGAGGCATTGCTGCTGCCATCCTGCCATAGATAAGTGGCATCCGGTACCTGTACCTGCAACAGTAAGGTGTCGCCTGTGCAGATACTGGTATCGGGTCCCAGGTTTATTTCGGGCACATCGCGGAAGCTGATGTGAAAGCTGTCGGAATGAACGGTACAACCCTGCCGGCCCGATAACCAGTACGTTCCCGATTGGGAAAAGGATTCCCGGGGCAATGTACTGCCCGTGCTCCATAAAAAGGATTGATAGTCCGTATTGCCTTTTATAACAACGGATGGCGCCGCACATATCACTGTATCCATTGCGCTGTACACCGTATCGGCCAATAAGAACGTAGGGACAGGCGTGCCCAGGTCGGTGAACATCGGGAGCGAAGGCAAGGGCAGGTATCCGGGAATAAGGTTACAGGCCGTGCCTGCATTGTCGGGGCCTTCGATACGGCCTATCGTCCTGGTAGCCGTTAGCGAAGGTAGTCCTCGCACGACGTATATTTTGTTGTCGGGGCCTAGCCTGGCATTCCAGTAACGGCCGGTATCCAGGAGAACGAGAGAATTTTTAAAAGCGGTAAGGTTGGGCATCAGTGAAAAATTGCCCTGGTAGAAGCCCTCATTATTGGAAATATATAGTTTGGTATCGTCGGGTGAGAAAATATAATGATTGGGCGTGATCGTATCGAGCAGCAGGAAATCGCTGTAGACACCCGTGCTCTTATTGAAGGTCGCGAATTCGCTATTTTCGAAATAGGCCATCACAGTCCGGGTACCTGAATTGTTGGTCAGCATCAGGCAGGGATTAGTAGCGCCGATAGGTAGCGATACCAGCCCGGATGATACTACAGGGCTGGCAGCGATGCCGGAAGCATCTATACGATAAGCAAGGTAATTGGTCCCTATACGACGGTGCATCAGCAGCCAGTAGCCATCACATCCGGGCCGGGCGATAATATTGATGGGTTCGGCAATGCCGGTATCCAGTACTATGTTCTTTTGTCCGGGTACAACACCTCCCAAGCCACTATTAAGGCTCATGTCGATCACGGAATAGTAAAGCTTATGTAGTCCTTGTTCTATTGCATTGGTAGCAAACAGGAAGTATTGTTGCGTATTGGAAATCGATTGTGCTATAGCGACACCATGGTAGCTGGAACCCGTATTCCCATTGCCCAGCATCCCGTCGCCATTCTGCAGCATGTTGTGGTTCCTGTCCCATACGGTATCTTTTCCCATATAGAAAAGCAAATTGCCCGAAGGATCCGAAACGCTTGCCGAGGATTCGACAACATTGACTTTGGAGCTGAATAATACAGGACTGGCGCCGTTGAAATTGAGACCCATCTGCCTGCCGAAACACCAGATATTATTTTCTTCCTGGGCCAATAGCAGGCTACTATGAAGCAAAGACAGGAATACGAAGAGAAGGATGCGGTTTTTCATGGTTAAGCTGGTTCATGGTAAATACTAACGACACTGGACGATCTCGTTGCGTTTCCTGTTCCGTTGATAATTGCCATGCTGCTGCATGATAGTGGCTAACGCAAACGAACGGGAAGACCCGGTGGTTGCAGCCAGGTGTTCCCGTTCGATAAAAATACTATATAATTTTTAATTCAAGTTTTTTTAATTCAAACTTCTGAAATCTACAGGGACGAGCTTGCTTACACCTGCCTCCTGCATTGTAACTCCGTATATCACATCTACGGCAGCCATAGTCTGTTTGTTGTGGGTTACGATGATAAACTGGGAGTTGTCGCTGAATCTGCGGATCATCTGGGTAAATTTGCCCACGTTCGCATCATCAAGCGGGGCGTCCACCTCATCCAGGATACAGAAAGGCGCGGGCTTGATAAGGTAAATGGCAAAAAGGAATGCCGTAGAAGTCAGGGTTTTTTCTCCTCCCGATAACTGGGTAAGGGTACTCGGGCGTTTGCCTTTAGGCTGGGCATAAATCTCGATGCCGCTGTCGGCGATATTATCGGGGTCTGTCAGTTTCAGGTCGGCCGTATCTTCTTCCGTAAACAGGGCTTTAAACACCTGCTGGAAATTGGTCCTTACTGCATCGAAGGTCTCGCGGAATTTGGTATTGGCCGTATTCTCCACTTCTTCGATAGTAGCCAGCAAAGTATCATGTGCTTCCATCAGGTCGGCCTTCTGGTCTACGATAAAGTCGTGCCTTACTTTTATTTCGCCATAAGCTTCGATAGCCGTAGGGTTTACTTCACCCATGTTTTCCAGGCGCTTCTTCATGCGCTCTGCTTCTGCATTCAGCTCTTCTACGGTCATATCGTTCTTGCGGGCTTCTTCCAGTATGGCTTCAAGGTCTACTTTGAATTCGACGCTCAGTCTTTCCTTCATGCCGGCTACCTGCAGCTTCATTTCGCTGAGCTTTTCCTTAATGCCGTTCAGCAAAGCTTCCGCCTGTTCTTTTTCCCTGCGTTGCCTGCTGATCTTGCTTTCGTGTTCGCTGATCGCATTCCGTAATTCGTAATAAGCGCGGTCTTTTTCGCTTAGTGCTTTTTCATCCGTTTCTTTCTTTTGCAGCAATTCATAGAGCTCATTATCGCCAAAGTGCAATTTGCCGTTGGTTTCGCTGATCTGCAAAGCCGTTTCTTTCAACTGTTCCTTATTGCTGGTAATTTGTTGTCCGAGATCACTCAACTGGTTGGTTCTGAAATTCAGTTCCTGTTTCAGGTTTTCTACCTTGCTTTGCTGGCGGGTATATTGCAGGTTCTGGTTGTTGTACTGCTGTTGCGCCATATTAAAATCCTGTTCGGCCATAGCAAAGGCTTCCGAAGCCTTCTGGATTGCCTCTTGTAAGGTCTGCAACTGTTCCGTGATCTCATCCAGCTCGCCACGCGTACCGCTGATGTTGTCCTGGGTATCGGCCAGTTGCTCTTCCAGGTCCTGCAGGCGTTTGTCGCCGGTAAGGTTCAGGTGTTCAAAGTTCTCGATGCGGTGTCCGAGATTAATCACCTGGTTGTTGAGCTTGTTGATCTCATTACGGCTTTGCTCGATCGCTTTGTCGTTCAGTTCCTGGTTGAAGCCCGTGATCATCACCTGGGTTTCGCTGATCTGTTGCTTCAGCGCAGCGGTAGATTGTGTCAGCTCCTGTATTTCGGTAGCCAGGCGTTCCAGGTTTTTGGCGCGGCCTATCTTGTTGCCTTCAAACAAACCGATACTGCCGCCGCCCAAAGTATATTTACCCCTCAGGCTCTTCCCGCTTTTTTCGACCAGCACATTGCCGTCATGCACCTGGGTGTCGGTCAAGGTCTCCATCTGCGCTGCGATGTACACATGGCCCAGCAGGTGTTCGGCCAGGGCCATATATTGCGGCTCCACCTCTACAACGCTCAACGCAGGAGTAAGACCGTCCTGCGGCTTGTCTGCAGTGGCTTTGTCCTTGCCCCTGAACTGGTCGAGGAGGAAGAAATTGGCCTTCCCCTTTTTATTATTGTCGAGCAGGTGAACAGCCTTCGCGGCCTCATTCACATTTTCTACTACATAATAGTTGAGGTAGCTGTCCAGCACATTCTCCAATGCCGTGCGGTATTCGTCTTTTACTACGAATACATCCGAAAGCAAAGGGGCATTGCTGTTCCAGTCTTTGTTTTTCTTGAGGAATTTGATGCTGTCGGGATAGCCTTCAAGGCTGTCGACAAGGGATTTCAGGAGGTCGTGCTCGTTGCGGCGGGCATCCAGCTTGCGGTTTTGTTCTACCGATTGGGCCCTCAGGGTTTCCAGTTGTTCCTGTCCCTGTAATATTTTGTTCTTTATTTCTTCGTGACGGGTAAGCAGGGCTTGGAGCTCGTCCTGCTTTTGCTGCGTTTGTTCTTCGGTATCTTGTTTCTCCCTGCCAAGCTGTGCTATCTGTGCCGCTCTTTGGGTCTTCTCTTCCTGTACCTGGTGTATGGAGCGTTGCAGGTTCATTACCGAAGTATCGGCAACGGCTACTTTTTTCTCCGCATCGAACTGCCGGCGCTGGAATTGTTGCAGGTGGTTCCTTTGTTCTTCAAGCGTCCGTTTCTTTTGGTCAAAATGCTCTTTCTTTTCCGATAAGGTACCTTCTATCGTTTCCATCTGGCCCTTCAGTTCGGCTATGGCTTCCTGTTCGGTAATGCTTTGCTGCTGGGCAAAGGCGATGGATTCGTTGAGCTGTTTGAGCTGCAGGTCTGCATTCTCAAGGAACAGGTTCAGGCTTTTTTCGCGGTCCTGTAAATGGTCCAGCCTTTGGGCGGCCAGCTTCTTTTCGCTTTCCAGGGAACGGATACGGTTTACCAGCTCGTTAAACTGCTTTTGAAGGCCGTTCAGCTCCTGTTCCTTTTGCACCAGCTTTACTTTGTTGGATTCGATCTCGGCCTCATCACCGGCGATCTCCGTTTCGATCTTCAGCTTCTTATCATGCTCTATGTCGTGCTGGGTATTCAGGTCCTGGTATTTGCCGTTAAACTCTTCCAGCGAGGCTTTGGCCAGCTCTATGCTGACCTCTTTATATTCATTCTTGATCTGGAAATAACGTTCTGCCTTACGGGCCTGGCTTTCCAGTGTACGCAGGTTATTGCCTATTTCAAAAAGCAGATCGTCGATACGGGAAATATCCTGTAACGTAGCATCCAGCTTTAGTTTCGCTTCCTTTTTGCGGGTTTTGTATATGGAAATACCGGCGGCCTGCTCCAGCATACGGCGGCGGCTGCCTTCCTTATCTTTAATGATATCGTCGACCATGCCCAGCTCGATAATGGCGTAGGAGTCGTTGCTGACGCCGGTATCGAGAAAGAGGTTATGGATATCCTTCAGCCGGCAGGTAACATCGTTGAGCCTGTATTCGCTTTCGCCGCTTTTGTAAAACTTACGGGTAATGGTAACCGTTGTAAACTCGGTAGGCAAAAGGTTCCTTGTATTCTCGAATGTAAGTGATACTTCCGCCATACCCGATGCCGAACGGCTACGGGAACCGTTAAATACAAGGTCTTCCAGGTTGTCGGAGCGTAAAGATTTTATTTTATGCTCACCGATTACCCAGCGTATCGCATCGATAATATTGGACTTGCCACAACCATTGGGGCCCACAATGCCGGTAATCGGATTGTCGAGCAAAATCTGTGTTTTGTCGGCGAAGGATTTGAATCCTTTTATTTCCAGGGATTTTAAACGCAAAGTTGTTTTTTTAAGGGTGCCAAAAATACGAAAAGGGAAGGATTTGCATCAGGGATACCTATTATTTGCTTAAATATAAGGATTGTGTGTCGCAATTTCAGGTAATTATTGCATGGATAAAAGCAAAACAGGTACATGAATTAGCAGGTGTACCCATAATAAATTACTATTATGATGGTTTGATAGTTGAATATAGGGTTGTTAATGATAATTTTAATGACCAGGATCGATGTTGGACCAACAAAATACCCTCATAGTATATGTTTTTATAATATTCTGGCATATTTCTTGACGTATTGTTTGCCATACCGGAGGCTTTGGAAACTTTTTCAAACAACCGCACCTACCAAACCCGATAGTTCTTATCGGAAAAAAGTAGACCAGGGCCAGATCTGTAAACCGGTACCAAGCAGCCAAAAGGAATTTCCTTACCGCAACCGAAAGTAACTACAGGCAAAAAGCATTCCACTTTTGCCGGCAGTTTTTTTATTGCGGTACCAGGCACCCTCAATACAATTTATTCCTGTTTAAATAATGATCCATGCTTCGTTCTCTATTGATCGCGTGCCTGCTTTTGTTTGCTTTTTACCAGGGGGAGGGGCAGAACATAAGGTTCCAAAATAAGGTAAGGGGTGGCTTTGCTATAACCGGCAACGGGCTGCTGGCCAACACCACCACCTCTTTTCTCAACACGGCGGGAGGTACTCTCTCTTCTTCTTCGGCCGATCTGGTGCTGCCGCCGAATTCTACGATTATTAAAGCCTATTTGTATGTAGAGGGTTACAGTACCATAAAGCTGTATGGGCTGCAATTCAAAGTTCCGGGAGGAAACTATGTGTCTTATAATGCCCTTTCGCCGGGCTTCCTGGGTAACCCGGGCAACGACTACCAGCAATTTATGCTGGATGTGACCAATGTGGTCCCGGCAAACGGCTATGTGAGCACCGTGGTGCCGGGTGGCGATCCCGGCGGCAGCGGGCGTTATGCTGTTGCCGATGCCGGTCCTACCGGGGCCAATTACGGCTACGGCTGGTCGCTGGTGGTGGTGTACACCAACCCCAATGCCAAGTACCGGCATATTACTATTGCAGATAATAATGCCGCCTTCGGTCTGTTCCTGCCCCCGGTGACCGTAACGGTAAACAATGTTGCCGTACCGGCCACAGGACCTGTTAATGCCGTTGTGGGCATTACGGGCTCTTATGGCGATGTAGGACTTCCCGATGGCGCTACCTTTGGCCTGGCTACGGGCACAGGTACCGCGCTGAGAGATCCTTATACCGGTGTGCTCGACGATATCCTCAACAGCAGTATTGCTTTTGCGGCCAACAATAATGTAAGCGCCGATGGCGGCCCTGCTATATCGGGTAATTTTACCGGCAGGAATCCTTACGTGTACACCAGTCCCAATAACGCGAATATTACGAACTGGTCCAGCTATTTTTATGATGCCGATATCCTTAATGCTTCCGGGATACTGCCCAACAGCGCTACACCCATTAGCGTGAAGTTTACCCAGACTTCGGGCGGGCAGGATGCCCTGGGGAGCGGCACTTATGCGATCGCGGTAGACATAGCCGCCGCTGTGCTGACCAAGTCGATAGCCCCCGCCAGTATTGTGTCGGGAGGCATCGCCACCTATACCTTCACTATAGCCAATAACCAGGCCGGTGCTGTCTCCCAGTCGAATATTGGTTTTACGGACAATCTGCCTCCCGGCTTAAAAATAGCTACACCTGCTGCGGCTACGATCAGCGGGGGTACCGGTGGTGTGGTAACGGCCGTAGCCGGTGGCAATACAGTCAGCTTATCCGGTCTTTCTTTAAATGCGGGGCAAACGGCAACGATGACGGTTGCGGTAACCAATGTGCCCGGTCAATACAACCCTTCCTGCGCTGCCCATCCCGCTGCTTTTACCAATGGCTTTTTTAATATTGTCAACACGACACCTAACCTGGCCAATGGTGTGAGCAACCAGTGTCTTGTAGTTACTCAGGATATACCGCCACCTGTCACCGATACGGTTACCTATTGTCAAAATGCAACGGCGGCGCCATTGACGGCTACCGGGAGTAATCTGTTATGGTACACCGTGCCTGCGGGAGGCGCCGGAAGTGCTGCAGCGCCGGTGCCTTCAACCGCTACAGCGGGTACAACTACTTATTATGTAAGCCAGACCGTTGCCGGTGCCGAAAGTCCCAGGGCTGCACTTCCTGTAATCGTGAATACAACGGTTACCAATGCTATATCTGCCCATATCTGTTCGGGCAACACTTATACCTTCGGCGGGCAGAACCTTGGCACTGCGGGTGCTTACAGTCACACTTTTGCTGCAGCTACAGGTTGCGATTCCATAGTTACCTTAAACCTCACGGTAAACAATGCCGTGCAGGTCAACCAATCGGCAGCCATATGCCAGGGACAGGGCTATACTTTCAACGGCACAACTTATACCACAAGCGGCAACTATAACTATACTGCTGCATCTGTTACGGGCTGCGATTCTACTACGACATTGCATTTAACGGTCAATCCTGTTAAGACGCACGCTATAGCTGCCGGAATATGCTCCGGTAATTCCTATACCTTCGGTGGCCAGGAGCTTACTGCGACCGGCATTTATACACATAGCTATACTACCCCGGATGGCTGTGATTCTGTGGTTACCTTGAACCTATTGGCGAAAGATAGGATACGGGTGAATGTACCGGTAGCGATATGCTATGGCGAAAGCTATACCTTTCATGGTACGACTTATACGGCCAGCGGCAATTACAATTATACGGCTACTGCGGCATCGGGTTGCGACTCGGTGACCACGCTCCAGCTTATGGTGAAGGAACCGGTTGCGCTGCCTGCTGTTACTGCTTCGGTTGCTTATTGTGAAAAAGATATTGCTGCGGCGCTTGCTGCGGATGGCAATAACCTGACCTGGTACACTACAGCAGCGGGCGGTGTGGGAACGGCAGCGCCGCCGGTACCTGCTACTGCGGTTACAGGGACCACCATTTATTATGTGAGCCAGACGATAGCCGGTTGTGAAAGCGCCAGGGCAGCCATTGAGGTAAAGGTGCATCCCAATCCTGAGGTGAGGGCATCCCGGGAGGTAGAAGCGGGCATGGTTTATCTCCGTGCAGATGCAAAAGGTACCGGGCTTTCTTACCATTGGGATCTGCCACAAGGATTAAGCTGTACCGATTGTCCGAGGCCGGAAGCCAATCCCGGGCAGTCAACGGTGTACACAGTAACGGTTACAGATGAAAACGGTTGTAAAGCTTCCGATACGGTAGGGGTTTATTTGCAATGTGGTAAGGTATTTTTCCCCAATTCATTTACGCCTAACGGAGACGGGAACAACGATCGCTTTTATCCTATGGGGCTCTCGCTGAAAATAGTAAAAAGCTTCCGGGTCTTCAACCGTTGGGGCGAGCTGGTGTACAGCAGAAGTAATATCCCGGCCAATGATCCTGCTTACGGATGGGACGGCACTTACCAGGGGGCAATACTGGGGCCGGGTACATTTATATTTTCGATGGAAGGCACTTGTGAATCGGGCGAAAATATTTTCCGGAAAGGGGATATCAACCTTATCCGCTAAAATCAGGCGATGCTTGTAAGTAGTAGTAAAGGGATCCGGTTGCGAAGCAACCGGATCCCTTTTTAATTACCTGTAATAATAACCGTGATAGTGGTGATGGTGATAGTGCGGGCGTGGCGGGCGCGGCGGTCCGTAAGCACCATAATAGCATGAACTCAGTCCGAGTGAGATGATCAAAGCCAGTGCAGTAAGGGACAGCCAGTTTCTCTTTTTCATTGTTGCTGTAATTTTTAGTAGTGCTTCTTTGACGCTTACTGCAGGAGTAGGTTTAACAGCAATAGATGCCCGCTATGTCTTTTTAGCTCCGGAAAGGCTTGTCTGCACAGGTTATCAGCCGTTTGTGCGCGCTTTTAATAAGAAGTTATATTGCTGAAAAAGGCAACCTGAACGATATCAGGTTGCCTTTTAACTATCGGGTATCTGTCCGGGAATATAATGCTTAGGCTACAGCCTCTTTTACTTTTAAGCCTTCGCGTATTTTTTGTTCGATCTCTGCTGCAAATTCGGGGTTGTCGATCAGGAAATTTTTTACCGCATCACGGCCCTGCCCGATCTTATTTTCACCATAGCTGAACCAGGAACCGCTCTTGTTGAGGATGCCCATGTCAACACCCATATCGATGATCTCACCTATTTTGCTGATGCCTTCACCAAATACGATATCGAATTCTACCTGGCGGAAAGGCGGCGCTACTTTATTCTTCACCACTTTTACACGGGTACGGTTACCTGTGGCTACATCGCCGTCTTTGATCTGCGAGATACGGCGGATATCCAGGCGGATGGAAGCGTAAAATTTAAGGGCGTTACCACCGGTAGTTGTTTCAGGGTTGCCAAACATTACACCGATCTTTTCGCGCAACTGGTTGATGAAGATACAGGTGCAATTGGTACGGGCGATAGTAGCCGTGAGCTTACGCATGGCCTGGCTCATCAGGCGGGCCTGCAAGCCCATTTTGCTGTCACCCATTTCTCCTTCCAGCTCGCTCTTAGGTACCAGGGCAGCTACGGAGTCGATTACCACGATATCCAAAGCTCCGGAAAGGATCAGGCGTTCGGCAATTTCCAGCGCCTGCTCGCCATAGTCGGGTTGTGAGATCAGGAGATTGTCGACATCTACACCCAGCTTGCGGGCATAAGAAGAATCAAAAGCATGTTCCGCATCCACGATAGCGCAAATGCCGCCTTTTTTCTGTGCTTCGGCAATCGTATGGATAGCGATCGTTGTTTTACCGGATGATTCCGGGCCGTAGATCTCGATGATCCTGCCTTTTGGAAAACCGCCAACGCCCAAAGCCACATCCAATCCCAGGGAACCTGTTGAAGTCACCTCAATTTCCGACTGTTGCTTGTCGCCCAGTTTCATTACAGAGCCTTTACCAAAGTCTTTATCTATCTTGTCAAGCGTCATCTTGAGCGCTTTCAGTTTTTCATCCGACATGTTTATACGATTTGAATATAGAGAATTGTTTTTTCCTTTTTATTTGCCAAACCAATCCATAACATCGCCCAACTTACGTTTCAGGTCTTTCCGGTTCACTACGAAATCCAGGAAGCCTTTTTCGACCAGGAATTCGCTGCGTTGGAAGCCTGCGGGCAGGTCTTTCTTTATGGTTTCTTTAATGATACGCGGTCCTGCAAAACCGATCAGCGCCTTGGGCTCGGCAATATTGATGTCGCCCAGCATCGCGAAAGAAGCGGTAACGCCACCTGTAGTAGGATCGGTCATTAAAGAGATATAAGGCAGCTTTGCATTGGCCAGTTGCGTTAGCTTGGCCGATGTTTTGGCCATCTGCATCAGGGAAAAGGCGCTTTCCATCATACGGGCGCCACCCGATTTGGAGATGATCATGAACGGCAGCTTGTGCTTGATGCTGTAATCGATGCCACGGGCAATCTTTTCACCCACAACCGAACCCATGGAACCTCCGATAAAGTTGAAGTTCATACAGGCGATCACCAGCTTTTTGCCTTCTACTTCACCCACGCCTACCGTCATGGCATCGAGCAGGCCGGTTTGTTTCTGTGCGCTTTTAAGGCGTGCTGCATATGGCTTTACATCCACGAAATGCAATTCGTCTTTGGGCGCGATATTGTCAAATAGCTCTTTGAACTCCCCTTTGTCAAAAAGGATCTCGAAATACTCTTCGGCATTGATCCTGTTGTGATAATTACAATTGGGGCAGAGGTAAAGATTTTCCTTTAATGCCGTTTGGGTAACGGTAGTCCTGCATTCGGGGCATTTGTGCCAGAGACCGTCCGGAGCTTCTTTTTTCTCCTTGGTTTCGGTTGAAATACCCTTTTTTATACGTCTGAACCAGGTTGATGACATTCCTTTAAATTTGAAAGTTTGAAAACCAGCACTACCAATGGTATTTATAATGCTAATTTATAATAACAATTCGGCAATAGGGCCGACAAAAATAGAGAATCCTTGCCGATTATGGTATTTTTAGAGAAAACCCAGTTCCAGTTTTGCCTCTTCGCTCATCATATCCCTGCTCCAGGGGGGATCAAAAGTAAGCTGTACATGCACATCTTTTACCCCTTCGATCGCTTCTAATTTCGATTGCACATCAAAAATAATATCGCCGGCTGCGGGGCAGGCAGGCGCGGTAAGGGTCATTACCACATTTACCTTGCCCTCTTCGATCCTGATCTCGTACACCAGGCCCAGTTCGTATATATTTACCGGTATTTCGGGGTCGTGAACGGTGTGCAGGGCCGCCACTACTTCATCATACAAATTCATAATTTCTTTCTTGTTAAGACCAATACAAAAAACTCAGGACGGATAGGCTGTGTTAAAAGCCACTGCGTATAACTTCATCTGTTTCAACATAGCCAGCAGTCCATTGCTGCGGGTAGGGGAGAGGTGGCTTTTCAGGCCTATCTTATCTATAAAATAAATGTCCGCCTCCGCGATCTCTTTGGCCGGCTGTCCCGACAGTACACTGATCATAAGGCCCACCAGCCCTTTGGTAATAATGGCGTCACTATCGGCCGTAAAAACCACTTTTCCATCCTCTAACCCGGCGTGCAGCCATACCCTCGACTGGCAGCCTTTGATCAGGTTTTCTTCTTTTTTGTATTGTTCTTCGATCAGGGGCAGTTCTTTGCCCAATTGAATAATGTGTTCGTATTTTTCCATCCAGTCATCGTAATAAGAAAAATCTTCAATGATCTGGTCCTGGATCTCGTTTATCGACATGCTCCATCAAAAGTTTCGGAGGTCAAAGTTACGAAATCTGTCATGCACCCGGCCCGATATTAATTAATGAACCTATAAACACTTATTTTCGCTGTAGCCCATTCTCCTGCCTTTTCCCTGATCACAAAGCAAAGGTATAATGGGGGTACGCCAGAATGTGGCGTAGATAAAATTATTTCTATACCTAAAAGAAAATTTATGTTTAGCGATGCAGCCCAACTGAAAAGAATTGGTTCCGGATTCCTTGATTTGGCATTTTATCGTCAGGCTATCGATTTTCTATCGCGTTCAATTGATTTGAACCCCGGCGATACGGAAACTTATGAACTCCGTGGCCTGGCTTATTATCGTGTCCTGGACATTGCAAATGCATCGGCTGACCTGGAACAATCCGTTTTGCTGGATCCGGAAAATCATGTGGCTTATGCCGATCTGGGTGACATAGCCATCAAAATGCAGGATTATGCTAAAGCCGAAACCTATTTTGAAAAAGCGTTGCAGGTTAATGATGTTTGTATAAGCTATCTTAAACATTTGGCTTTTGCAAAGGAACGGCTTAGAAAACACGATGAAGCTTTGGCTGTATGCAATGCGCTGCTGGAGATGGTACCGGATGATCGATGGACATTGAATTTGCGCGGTAATATCTATACCGGGAAAGAAAAATATAAAGAAGCCCTGAATGATCTTGTACCACTGACGCAAAAATATCCGGATAACTTTGACGCATGTGCCAGTTTAGGGTTTACATACAGTAAAATGGGTGAGTGTGATCTGGCAAAAAGAAATCTTGATATTGCATTACTGCTGAATCCCGAAGACGCCTATGTCTATAATAATCTAGGCTATGTTTGCTATAGAGAAGAAAACCTGGACGAAGCAATGGCATTGATCAATCATTCTTTATCTATCAATCCTGCTAACTCGTATGCTTATAAAAACAGGGCTTTGGTGTGGTTAGCAAAACAGGAAAAAGAAAAAGCTATGGAAGACCTGAATACAGCAAAAAGCTTGGGTTTTGCGGCCTTGTATGGTGAAGAGGTAGATGAACTACTTGGAAAACTGAATTAATTATTGCAGGTCCGGGCTCCGGTACTTATATAGAAGCTGTAACTTATGAAAATATTAAAATTGGCTTTAGCCCTTTCGACGCTCTTTTTTCATCAACTGAATTATGGGCAACAGGGTAAATATGCAGACAATGATGAGGGAAGGACAAAAAAAACGGAAATTCTTACCGGCGCCGACCGTATCCCGGTTTACCTGCCCCAGCTCAAAGGTAAAAAGGTAGCTTTATTGGTCAACCAGACCTCGGAGATCAACGGCGTATTGTTGCCCGACACTTTATTGAAGCTGGGGGTAACCGTGGTGAAAATATTTTCGCCGGAACACGGCTTCCGCGGCAATGCCGATGCCGGCGCCCATGTGAAGAACGGCGTCGATGCCCGCACGGGCCTGCCCGTGATCTCGCTCTATGGCAACAACAAGAAGCCTTCTGCAGAACAGCTGAAGGATATAGATGTGCTGGTGTACGATCTGCAGGATGTGGGCGCGCGCTTTTATACGTATATCTCCACGCTCCAGTATGCTATGGAGGCCTGCGGAGAACAAAAGAAACAACTGATGGTGCTGGACCGGCCCAACCCGCTCGGGTTTATCGTCGATGGCCCTGTACTGGAACCGGGCAACAGCTCTTTTATCGGTATGCAGCCCATTCCGGTGGTGTATGGCATGACGGCCGGCGAATATGCCAAAATGCTGATCGGTGAAAAATGGCTGAAAGGCCCTGCTCCCGCCCTTACCGTGATCCCCTGCGCGCATTATACGCACAAAAGCTTGTATGCGCTGCCGGTATCCCCTTCGCCCAACCTGAAAAATATGGCGGCGATCTATCTTTATCCTTCGCTTTGTTTTTTTGAAGGTACTGCCTTAAGCCTGGGTAGGGGCACGGCAATGCCCTTCCAGCAATTTGGCCACCCGGCGCTTAAAGGGTATACGTATTCCTTTACCCCGGTGAGCATGCCCGGCGCTACCGATCCGCCTTTGAAAAACCAGAAATGCTATGGTAAGCTGGTAGCCGACGATGCGGCCAAGGCCTTAAAGCTTATCGACAATAAGCTGCAGATACAATGGCTGCTGGAAGGCTATCGCAACTACCCGGAGCCTGCAAAATTCTTTATTCCCTTTTTTGAAAAACTCAGTGGTACCAATACCCTGCGCAAGCAAATAGAGCAAGGACTTACGGAAGCAGAGATCCGCAAAAGCTGGGAGCCAGGGTTGGAAAAATTCAGGGCTATCCGGAAAAAGTACTTGCTGTATGCCGAATAGCGGGCTTTACTGCCAGGGATACTTTATCAGAACTGCCCGGTGCTGAGCAGCACCAGGGTACAGGCTTCCATTGCTTTGATCCCTTTAGCCTCCGCCATCTGTTCGAGTTCGGGGTTTTCCGTGCCGGGGTTAAAGATGATCCGTTTGGGGTGCAGCGATAAAATGTAATCGTAGTAATCGGGTTGCCTTGTGGGATTGATATACAGCGTTACCGTATCGATATCCTGCAGCGGCAATTTGTCTTTATCAAAACCGACATCCAGTACTGTTCCAGGCCTGTTGCCTATGGCAGCTACGTCATGGCCATGCTTGCGGAGGGAGCGGATCGCCATATTGCTATAACGCGAAGGGTCTTCGGAGGCCCCGATGAGCAATGTTTTTTTATTTGCCATTGTATATGCTTTTTAGGGTTATTCTTCTTCTATCGTTTCTTCATCTTCTTTACGCACCTCGCTCATGTCCTTGCCCGTATGCGTATGGATCGACCGCTCGTGAATATCGTTCTGGATCAGGGTTTCCAGCTCTTCGATACGGCTGCGCAGCACATTGATGTATTTCTTTTTGTCATGTCTGGCCGCCGCCATTTTCTTCAGCGATTTTTCGTCGTGCTGCAGAAACAGGTCGTAGGCACGCTGGGCGGTATAAGCCCTCACCCCCATGATTTTAAGGGCATCAGTGCCGGCCCGCAGCGATGTGTCGATAGTTTCGCGGTACACATGCAATACACCCGCATCCATCAGCTCATAAGTATCCTCCAGGCCATGCGCCCGGGCGATGATGTGCATGTTCGGGAAATGTTTTTTGATCGTATTGACGAGCTGCAATACCTGGGCGCTGTCGTCCAGGGCTATGATGATGAGTTTAGCCCGGTCGGCCCCCGCAGCTTTAAGCAGATCTATACGTAAGGCATCGCCGTAATATACTTTGATTCCGATCTTACGTAATGATTCTACCCTGTCGCTGTTGGCATCCAATACCGTGGCATTGATGCCGTTGGCTTTTAAAAAACGCCCGGTAACGCTTCCGAAACGTCCATAGCCTGCAATAATCACCGGGTTGCTTTCTTCAATGGCATCAGCTTCGCGGCTGCGGTGCGGTATTTTTTTAACGACCATAGGCATCAGCAGTTTTTCCATGATCAGCATGAATATAGGCGACATGGCCATGCTGGCCGCTACTACAACCATCAGCAGGTTGAAAAGTTCAGTAGAAAAGATATGCTGGTCGCGGGCAAAGGAAAAAAGCACGAATGCGAATTCTCCCACCTGGGACAGGGCGAAGGCAAAGAGCAGGAATTGGTCTACCCGCATTTTGAACATGCGGCTGAGGAAAGCCAGGATGCCCAGCTTGATCAGCATAACGCCCAGCACCAGGCTCAGCACCAGCCAGGGCTTTTGCGCAATAAGCCCGAAATCGATGGAAGCGCCTACTGCGATAAAGAACAAGCCCAGAAGCAGGCCTTTGAAAGGCTCGATATCGCTTTCGAGCTCGTGCCGGTATTCGCTGTTGGCCAGCACCACGCCGGCAAGGAAGGCGCCCAAGGCCGGGCTAAGACCTACGAGGGTCATCAGTACGGTAATTGCGACTACCAGGAGCAGGGCAGTGGCGCTGAACAACTCCCGGAGATTGGTAGCAGCCACCATCTGGAATATAGGCCGGGTGAGGTACCTGCCTCCTACGACAATAGCGCCTACCGCTCCCAGCACGATGAGCGTGCGGGCCCAGGGTTCCAGGTTTTCGGTGATCGTGGTGTGCGCATGTGTCGTAGCGGCCGGGCTGCCGTCGGGACTGAGCAGGGGCAGCAAGGCCAATATCGGGATGACGGCTATATCCTGGAACAGCAGCACAGCAAAAGCGTTGCGGCCCGCAATGGTTTGCATCCAATTGTTTTCCGTCATGGTCTGCAGCACGATGGCCGTGGAAGACATGGCGAAAATAAGTCCTATAGCCAGCGACTGATTAAAGGTAAGTCCCACCAGGATATGGGCGATAAACCCTATGATCAGCGTCGTAAGGAGCACCTGCAGTCCGCCGAGCCCGAGAATGGAGGTACGCCAGCGCCAGAGCAACTGCGGTTCTACCTCTAGCCCGATCAGAAAAAGCATCATCACTACCCCGAATTCGGCAAAGTGCATGATGTCTTCCCCGTCGCTGCCCAGCCAGCCCAGCACGGAGGGACCGATCAATATGCCTGCGATCAGGTAGCCCAGCACAGATCCTAATCCCAGCTTTTTGGAAAGCGGGACCATCAATACGGCAGAAGCGAGGTAAATAAGGGCCTGGATCAATAACGGGTACGACATATTGCGGGATTTGATGAAGTGTAGGCATCCCGGTTTCTATTGCGTCCGGGGTAAAAGCTCGGGAAGCCGATCTGCGTAAAAATACTTTCGCAAGCGTTCCGGCCGGCTTTCCGAAAGCAAATTTAATGTTATTTCGCCAATTCGGAATGGCATTGAATATTAACATTCAATGCATTAGGATACACCTCATTGCGGGTCGGAGGCCAGTGCTACCGCTCCATGGTACCGTTTATTTTCGTTATCTTTAAAGCCTTGTACCTGTTTGTATGCCGGTACAATGCCTGCACCATCCCTGAATATTAACCCTGCCTTTAATCTATAACTATCATATCAGCCTATGGCCGCACACCAATTACCCCACATCATCCAGGACCTTTCCCTTATACTCGGCGCCGCAGCCATCACCACACTCATTTTCAGGAAGCTGAAGCAGCCCCTGGTACTGGGCTATATCATTGCCGGTCTGCTTGTAGGCCCGCAGGTAGATATTATCCCCACTGTTGTCGACCGGGAGAGTATAGAGACCTGGGCGGAAATCGGTGTGATCTTCCTGCTGTTCAGCCTTGGCCTGGAATTCAGCTTCAAGAAGCTGGTCAAGGTCGGAGGGACGGCCTCCATTACGGCCTTTACCGAAATACTTGTGATCGTGGTCGCCGGTTACTTTACCGGCAGGCTTATGGGCTGGAAACAGATAGACTGTATTTTCCTCGGCGGTATGCTGGCCAGTTCCTCGACCACCATCATCATCCGGGCTTTCGATGAGCTGAAGGTGAAAACGCAGCAATTCGCGAAAACCGTATTCGGGGTATTGATCGTTGAGGACATCGTTGTTATCCTGATCCTGGTATTATTGCCTACGATCGCGATCAGCCAGCAATTCCAGGGAAAGGAGCTCTTCTTTACAGTGCTGAAACTCTTGTTTTTCCTGTTTATCTGGTTCCTGGCCGGCATTTTCCTGGTCCCATCCCTATTGAAGCGCGCCCGCAAGCTGATCAATGACGAAACCCTGCTGATAATCGCGATCGGCCTATGTTTCGGAATGGTCGTATTCGCCACTAAGGTAGGCTTCTCGGCCGAGCTGGGCGCGTTCATTATGGGCTCGATCTTTGCCGAAACCACCAAGGCGGAGAAGATCGAGCATGTGCTGACCCCGATCAAGGACCTCTTCGGCGCGATCTTCTTCGTTTCCATCGGTATGATGATCAACCTGCAGGCCATGTGGCAGTATATTGGTCCCATCCTGATCATTACCCTGCTCACGGTCGTGGGTAAATTTTTATCCACTGCTTTCGGCGCTTTGCTTTCGGGACAAACCCTGAAGCATTCGGTGAAGGTCGGCATGAGCATGGCCCAGATCGGGGAGTTCGCCTTCATTATCGCAACGCTGGGATTGTCGTTGGGGGTTACCAGCGATTTTCTCTTCCCCGTAGCTGTAGGCGTGGCGGTCATTACTACCTTTACCACGCCGTACATGATCAAGTATTCGGATAATATGTATGTGCTGCTGGAAAGAATCCTGCCCGGGCGGGTGCTGAGCATCATCAATAACTATTCCTCGTACAACCAGTCGGTGCACGGGACCAGCGCCTGGCAAAAGCTGGTGAAGGCCTATCTGCAGATCGTGATCGTCAACAGCATCATTATGCTGGCGGTTATTATCCTTTCGACACAATACCTGCTGCCGCTGGTAATGTCCTGGTTTCAATACAGTGTGGTTGCCAAGCTGGTGACCCTTATGCTGACGATACTGGTGCTGCTGCCCTTCATATGGGCGCTGGTGATCAAAAAGCCTGCTGCCGCTTCGCGGTACGAGGTCATCAAGCAGAACAAGCGCTTCAGCTGGGCGCCTGTAGTAGTCCTCAATGTGCTGCGGGTACTGATCGTCTTCCTGCTCTTCGGTTTCCTGCTCGACCAGATATTTTCGGGCTGGGTCTCTCTTCTATGCACGCTTACCGCAGTGACCCTGGTGTTGTTCCTGTTCCGGAACCGCTTCCAGCGCCTGTACAGCCGCATTGAGAATCGCTTTCTGTCCAACCTGAACGAGCGGGAGCAAAACCAGAAGGCCTCGGGTATTGCCTCGGCCGAGCTGGTAACGGTACCCTGGGATGTGCACGTAGCGGAATTTGAAGTAAGCCCACTGGCCGATTTCCTTGGGCTGAGCCTGGAAGCATTGGCCTGGAGAGAGCGGTTCGGCATTAACGTAGCCCTGATCGAGAGAGGCGAAAAAACAATATATGCCCCCAGTCGCCACGACCAGGTCTTCCCCGGCGACAAGCTGTTCATGATCGGTACCGACGAGCAGTTGGAGCAGATGAAGCCTGTGCTGGATGTGCCCGAAGCAACCAATGGTGATGCTGATGATGATATCACTGTGCAAAAAATGATACTCCCTGCCCGTCATGAGCTGGTAGGCAAAACCATACGGGAATCGGGGATAAGGGAGGCGACGAGAGGCCTGGTGATCGGGATAGAGCGGATCAGCGGTCGCCTGCTTAATCCGAATTCGGGCGAACTACTGCAGGCAGGTGATGTGCTGTGGCTGGCCGGTAATACGAAAAAGATAAAGTCATTCCTGAAAACGGCTGGTTGATCGGCATTGCCGCCGGAATACGAGGCACGGGCGATCTGACCAACAAGCAGATAGTCAGTAATGAAGATTCCTAGCCCGGCAGTGCGCTGAGCTCCTGGCCTGTTACGTAGTCGTTCAGGTAGGCAATGTCGCTGAACTGTTCCGGCCCTACCTTCTCTAAGGAGAGTAGCTGCAGCAACTGCTTGAATTGTTTGGCATGCCTGGCTGCTGCCGAAGCGTCGGCTTTGCCCGACTGGTGCATCACGAAGGGGGGCAGGAAATGCATTTGGCATACATGCGCCAGTTGATTGTAGGGAATGAGGTAAGAAGACAAAGGAAAGCGGTTGTGCTCGTCCTCGCTATAGCTTTCCCTGCTGCCGCTGGTGGTGAGGGCGTTGAACAGGATCTTGCCTTCCAGCTTATTGCCCTCTTTGCCATAAGCCCAGCCATGGGTGAATACCATATCCAGGTATTGCTTCATCAACGCAGGAACTCCATACCAGTAAAAAGGATGTTGTAAAATGATGATATCGCTTTTTTCCAGGTGGGCCTGCTCTTTGGCGGTATTAATGGAAAAACGCGGGTATAGCTCGTAAAGATCGCGGATCACTACATTATCCAATTTTTCCGCAACTTTCATCAACCTGATATTATTCCTTGATTTTTCCAGCGCCGGATGGGCGACTACCAGTAGTATCTTGTTCATGATCAGTTTGATTTAATGTATTCTGACTACCCGCTCCACGGTTGCTGAGCTTGTCGAAGCACCATTGTAACGACGTCCTTTCGACAAGCTCAAGGACCGGAAGGGGCTTGTTTCCTATATCGGGATAGTCAGTTAATGTATTTCCCTTAGCTTCAAAAATAACCCGAAAGCCGCAGGAAAACTAATAGGTATGCCTTATTCAATGATCGGCAAATAGCAAAAATCCCCGCAGGCAAGGGCTGCGGGGATCACATTTTTATTACTTAGCTTTATGATTACAACGTCTGGGCGTATTTTTTCAGCGCTGCTACGATCACTTTTTTATCGCCGCCAGCATCCATCAGCCTGGTGGCTTCGTTCATGGCATTCATGCGGGATTCGTTCTTTTTCATCAGTTTTTCACGGGTGGCTGCATCGGCGGTAGCCATCTCGGTTTTCAGGGTTCCCATCTGATCACCCATCATTTGTCTCAGTTCGGCCAGCAGGGCTGCCGATTTGGTAGCATCTGCATTCTGGTATTCTTTAACTTTTGAGTCAAAAGATTTAGCCGCAGCAGTAACCTGAGGAACGGCTGTTTTGTGTTGTGCATTTGCTGCGTAAGTGCCTCCTGTAAGTAATACTGCAGTGGCCAAAGCGATTTTTAAATTCATGATTATTGTTCGTTTTGCGGATGAATTTTCATCGAAGTTAAAAAAATGATTAAAGCGTCAATTGCTTAGACAGTTAAAAATTCTAAATAGTTTGGTAATACTTGTACAAGGTGATGCATTCTGCCGCTTCTTTTACATCGTGTACCCGGAGCACCGCGGCTCCCTGCTGCAGGGCCAGCATATGTAAGGCAGTAGTGCCGTTAAGCGCCTGGGAGGCATCGGTACCCAGCATACGGTACACCATAGATTTCCTGGAAAGGCCGGCCAATACGGGCAGGCCCGTTATCCGGAAATTGTGCATGCCTTTCAGCAATTGATAATTATGGGCCTGGGTTTTGCCAAAACCAAAACCGGGGTCCAGGATAATGTCCTTAATGCCCGCTTCGCGACAAAGGGTTATTTTGGCAATAAAAAAATCCAGCACCTCTTCGGTTACGGCCCTGTAAACCGGGTTTTCCTGCATATTGGCCGGTGTGCCCTGCATGTGCATCAGGATATAAGGCACGCCCAACGCTGCTACCGTTGGGATCATTGCCGGATCCATATTGCCTGCGCTTACATCATTCACTATAGCTGCGCCGGCCTGTACCGCTGCTTTGGCCACCGATGCCCTGTAGGTATCTACGGACATGAAGGCTTCGGGGAAATGTTTTTTTATTTGTTCTATTACAGGCAGTACCCTGTCCTGCTCTTCTCTTTCGGTAATGACCTCAGCGCGTGGACGCGTGCTCATACCGCCAATATCCAGCAGTTGTGCCCCCTGTTCCAGCATCGTCCCGGCCTGATCCAGCAAGCCTTCCGGGCTGTTGTGCTTGCCTCGGGTATAAAAGGAATCGGGGGTGGCATTCAAGATGCCCATCACCACCGGTTGATCGGTAAGCAGCAGCCTGCCGTTGCAATTGAGATTCAGCATCTGGTTTAAAAAGGATGAGTTAGGTTTAGTTTTTGCGCCAGGGCGGTTAATTCCGCTACCACGGAGGGTACCAGGGGAATGCCTTCGGTTCTGCGTATGGCTTCGGTAATCCGTTCCGGATCGCCGGGGATCAGTACTTCCTGGTGGTCTGCGGCCGGCCGGGCCTCCCGGAAACGGGTGATCCAATTGTCCATATGCAACTTGAATTCTGCCGCTTTGCGGAAAGCATCGATGCGCATAGCGCCGAAAAAATGCCCCAGGCCTTTGCCCGGCATATTTTCGGGCATGGGCACATAGGCGGGGAATGGAGGCGCCCAGGGGCCATAGGAGGCGCCGCTGAGCACGGCAGAGAAGATATCGACGATGCTGCCCAGCGCATAGCCTTTGTGGCTGCCGTGTTCCCGGTCGCTGCCCAGGGGGAGCAGGCTGCCGCCCTGCTTAAGTTCGTTGGCATTTACCGAGGGCTGCCCCTGCTTGTCCTGCACCCAGCCTTCGGGTGTGTTTTCTTGTTTGCGTTGCAGTATTTCCAGCTTTCCGTTGGCGGCCGTAGTGGTGGCCATATCGGCTACAAACGGCGGTTGCTTGCCTGCAGGGATGGCGACGGCCAGGGGATTGGTGCCCAGCATGCGTTCTGTCGAAAACGTGGGCGCCACGAGGGCGCTGGCATTCGTCATGGCAATGCCGATCATATCTTCCTCCAGCGCCAGCATGGCATGGTATCCTGCAATGCCGAAATGATTGCTGTTGCCCACGCTTACCCAGCCGGTACCTACGGCCCTGGCTTTTTCCATAGCAGCTTTCATGGCAAAGGGAGCCACTACAAGGCCCAGGCCGGCATCCCCGTCTATTACCGCGGTCGAAGGCGTTTCGTGTGTCTTGTGTACCTGGGGCACAGCATTGATCCTGCCCGCTTCCCACAGCCTGACGTAGCCGGTAAGCCGGGCAATGCCGTGACTGTCTATACCCCTGAGGTCTGCCGCCAGGAGCACATCGGCAGCGGTGCGGGCATCGGTCGCTGGGCAACCCATTACCGTAAATACCCGGAACGTAAAATCGTACAATTGTTCCAGGGAGAACGTTATTTCCTTCATGGCTGCAAATTAAGCACTTTATCAAGAGCCGTCCTAAACCTGGATATATTACGGCAAAATTTTGAAAATAAAAATACCCGTCGACGGGTATTTTCTGCCCAAAGCAATTGGCCTAGATTTGTTCGATTATTGTAGATACACCAACCAAAAACCAATCCCAAACCGGCCTGTAATTTTCTTTCAATTTTCTTAACCACAGATTAACCAATCTCTGCTTTATTTTAGCATTCATTTATATTTGAAGGCATAAAATAATAGTAGTTTTGCATTTAACTTTTTTCCTTTTGCATGAAAAATAATTACCACTATATCATTGGTTTATTCGCATTGCTGAGCCTTGGTTCCTGTAAAAATGACGATAAGTTTTTCAGTCTGGAAGGGTCGGTAAAAGGGATGTCGCAGCGCAGTGTTGTTCTTGAAGAATTAGGCTTTAATGAGACCAAATTGATCGATTCCACGCAGTCGGATAAAGAGGGTAAATTTGAGCTTAAGGGTATTTACCTGGAACCCGCTTTGTACCGTTTGCGGATGGGCGACCAGATCATGCTGGTGGTTATCGACGGGCAAAAAATAAAGATCAACTCTTCCTGGGACGATGTGACCAATTATACAGCGGAAGGTTCTTCCGGTTCCAATACCCTGGCCGCTTTCATGAAAAGGTATATCAGTTCCAGCAAGGAAATGCTGGCGCTGGAAATGGCTGCCGACAGCCTGAACACGGCCTCGGCCCCCGATAGCGTAGTGGCGCTGGTACAGAGCGATCTGGAGCGCAAAGCGCAGGACTTCAAAAAATATATCAAACAGGTTTCGGATACAACAAAAAGCCTTCCCGTGGCCCTTTTTGCCGCCAGCAAGCTGCTGAACGATAATTCCGAAGCTGAATTTATCAGCACTTTCGCGGCGGGCTTGCCCAAACGCTTTGCCGACAACCAGCTTTTATCCGATTTCAAGGATAAAGTAAAAGAACGGATGGCTTCGCAGGAAAAAACAACAGGACCTAAGCTGGGTACCCCGGCGCCTGACTTTACCTTGGCTTCGCTGGATGGCAAGTCTGTTGCCCTCAGCTCTTTCCGCGGCAAGTACGTGCTGATCGACTTCTGGGCTTCCTGGTGCCCGCCCTGCCGTGCGGAGAATCCGAATGTGGTAGCGGCTTATGAAAAGTTCAAAGACAAGAATTTTACGATCCTGGGCGTGTCGCTCGATAAGGATAAAGATAAATGGAGGGAAGCGGTAACCAAGGATAAGCTGAGCTGGAACCACGTGAGCGATCTGCAGGGCTGGGAATCGCCGGTAGCCGCGCTTTACGGAGTACAATCCATACCGGCAAACTTCCTTATCGATCCGGCAGGCAAGGTGATCGCATCGAACCTGAGGGGTAACGAGCTGGAACGTGTACTGGCTAATAAGCTGGCCTCTGGCAACGTAGACCTGGCCCAGAACGAAGCGAATAAATAACAACCTTTATAAAAGCCCTTTAATAGAAAAGAAGCATCCCAGGGGGATGCTTCTTTTCTATTATTATGGTGTAATGATGTGTAAGGCAGCTTTGATCATTTCGACCTGTACCTCGTTGCCGCAGGGATGTACGTCGCCATCCATCTGCAGCAGGCTGAGCTGCGGATGCCTTATCGTGATTTTACGGCCTTTGAGGTGCCGCACGTACTTGCTTTTGAGGATACTGCCGGTAAAGGCCCTGACGGCGATGGCAGCGCCCAATATCTTCGGATATTTCCTGATGATCACGATGTCGAAAAGGCCGTCCTGGAGGTCGGCTATGGGTGCGATCCTGAAATTATAGCCAAACTGCTCGGCATTGGCTACGGTAAGGATAAAGGCCCGCTCGTGGATCAGCTTGCCATCCACCTCTATCTCCCATTTCCATTCTTTGTACATCCAGAGGTATTTGGTTACGATCCAGCTGTACATAGCCATTCCCCTTCTTTTGCTTTTGGCAAACTTACGGGCCACCAGGGCATCAAAACCTACGCCGGCATTGCTCACAAATATCCTGCCATCGGCTTTCCCAAGATCAATAGTATGGGTCTGTCCTTTATTGATGAGTGCTATGGCTTTGGCAGGGTCCAGCGGAATGCGGAGACTGCGGGCCAGGCCATTGCCCGATCCCTTGGGAATAATGGCCAGGGTGGCTTCCGTACCATAAATGCCGGCAATAATATCGTTTACCGAACCATCGCCACCTACTGCGACGATAATCTTAAAGCCGTTCTTTACGGCATCCCTGGCAAGCTCGGTGCCGTGTTTGGCATATTGTGTATAAGCGATCTCGGGTGCAAACTGTTCTTTGTCCAGGTGTTTTTCGATCAATCCCTGCAACGCTTTCACCCGGTCTACCCCCGATTTGGGATTAATGATAAATAAGATTTTCTTCATTGTCAAAAACCACTTGGTTTAGATAGCCGCTTTCAGGCTGAGGTCAAGGCTGACGGCATGGTGCGTCAAAGCGCCTATAGAAATGAAATCCACGCCGGTTGCTGCATATTGTTCGATATTCCCGATGTGGATACCGCCGGAAGCCTCGGTCTCGTACCGGCCTCCGATCAATTGCACCGCCTCTACGATCTGCTCCGGGGCGTAATTGTCCAGCATGATGCGGTGTACCTGGCCGGACTGCAATACCTTGCGTACATCTTCCAGGTTGCGCGTTTCAATTTCTATCTTCAGGTCCAGGTGATTATTTTTCAGGTATTCGTTGGTCTTGAGGATGGCTGCTTCAATGCCGCCGCAGTAGTCGATGTGATTGTCTTTCAGCATGACCATATCGTAAAGCCCCATGCGATGATTGTACCCACCCCCAATACGTACGGCTTCTTTTTCGAAGCGGCGGAAAAGCGGGGTGGTTTTGCGGGTATCAAGTATCCGGGAAGGGTAATTGCTGATCTTGTCCACGTAAGTACGGGTAAGGGTCGCAATGCCACTCATGCGTTGCATGCAGTTGAGGACCAGGCGCTCAGCCTTAAGTATGGTATGGACCTTCGCAGCCACCTCAAAGGCGATTTCCCCATTGCGAATGGCATCGCCGTCTTTCTTTGATGGTACGAATTTTACTTCCGGTTCCAGGTACCGGAATATTTCCTCTGCCAGCGCCATGCCGGCCAGGATGCCTTCTTCTTTTATCTTTAAGGTGGCTCTGCCTGTTGCTTCCGGCGGAATGCTGGCCAGTGTGGAATAGTCTCCTGTTGCCACATCTTCTTCCAGCGCGAGGCGTATAAATTCTTGAACTTCCATGTTTCTTGAAATAATGGGCAAAGATAAGGGTATTTGCAGTCGCAGGCAGCGGTTCGCGCCCCGGTTGGGCGTTTCGGTGTACTTGTTACCGTAGCTTCTTTAGTGCCGGGCGCCGGCTTTACCTTGCCCCTGCGCAACTTTGGGAACGTTTTTGTTGCATTATTGATTATTTTTGAACACAAATCCGCCGGCCCTTTATGGAATCTGGCGGTTGGCGACATCAGGCATAAAAAGGTATTCATGACATTTGAACAGCAAAAAAATACGAAAGCGCTCCTCTGGACAGCAGGCATTCATCTTATCCTGTTATTGGTGTTCCTGCTTTTCAGGTATACTTTGCCGGCAGCTCCTGCAGTAGAGGATATGGGTATGGAAGTGAACCTGGGTACTTCGGAAAATGGTTTTGGCAACGATCAGCCTGAAATACCGGAAGATCCGGCGGCCGCGGTCTCCACGGTGGCTACCAGCGCCGCTTCTTCCAACAGCAACACGGAGCGGGAAGTAGAAACCTCGGAAGAGCATGATGCCCCTGCAGTAAACATCAATCGCAATAACAATAACAAAAAACGTAACCCGCAGCCGGTTACGCATACGGCCAACCGCAACAATAATAATCCCTCTTCCAGCACTACTGCTGCGAACAAACCGGCGCAATCGCCCAGGTATGTGTACCCCGGCGCTACCGGGAAAGGTGGCAACAGTGCTCAGGGCAACAGGCCCGGCAGCAATGAAGGCATAGGGCAGGGTGACGGCGATATGGGCGTCCCTGGCGGTACACCCGGCGCCGGCAACTACAGCGGCGTCCCGGGCGGTGGCGGTACTTCTATAGGACACTCTATCTCCGGCCGTAATATGGTAAGCCGTCCCGATCCCAAAGCGGAATTCAGGGAAGGGGGCAAAGTAGTGATAAGGGTTACTGTAGACCGGGATGGTGCGATTACCGATTCCCGTGTCGTATCTGCCGCGAATGCAACGATCAGGGCATTAGCATTGAAGAAGCTCCAGAGCGTACGGTTTAATAAATCGGCTACGGCGCCTGCCGAGCAATTTGGCAATATCACCTTTGATTTTAAAGCTACCCGGAAATAATACGATAGCGACCTATTGTTGCAATACATGCAAAGAAGCGGCCTCAAATTATTGAGGCCGCTTCTTTTGCAATCGAATACTATCGTTATTATTTGGATTTACCTTTTTCTATATCGGCTTTATAAGCTTTTACGGCTTTGAACAGGCACATAGCGATCTGTTGCTGCCCTGCTTCGGTGTTCAGGAAGCTTTCCTCTTCGGGGTTGTTGATAAAGCCGATCTCGGTCAATACGCCGGGCATGGTACTGTTGGCCAGTACCTGGAGGCTTTTTTGCTTTACGCCAAGGTCGTTGCGTCCTATATGGGCATAGTTGCCTTGTACTTTCCCGGCAAAGTTCACGCTCCTGCCCAGGAAGGCTTGTGAATACTGGGCGATCAGTACTGCCGTCATGGGATCGTTTTTGTCGAGCAGGCCCGGTTCTTCTTCTACATTTTCACCATACTCGCCTATGGCCCTTTCCTTTTCATCGGTGCGGGTAAGTCCCAGTACATAAGTTTCGGTGCCGCTGGTCGCTGTTTCGCGGTGTATGATGGTTTTGTATACCGGTACTTTCCTTTTTCTCCTGCCTTTACCTACGGTATGGGTACCGGTCTGGATACGTTCCCTCCTGCCTGCTGTGGAATTGACGTGTACCGACAGGAAAAAATCGCCGGAGGCCCTGTTGCCGATGGGGCCTCGTTCTTTGAGGTCGATAAAGACATCGGTATTGCGGGTGTACACTACTTTTAATTGCGGAAGGCTGTCCCTTAGAATCTTGCCTAGTTTCAGGACCACTGCCAGGGTAATGTCTTTTTCGTTGGAGAACTGTCCCCTTGCTCCGGGGTCTTTACCGCCGTGGCCGGCGTCCAGGACGATTGTTTTAAATGATTTTCCCGATTGTGCGAAAGCCGGAAGAAGAAAACAGGTACTGAGGATGAGGAGGCAACTAAGAAAAAAATAAAGTTTTTTATAAGCGCTAACGTAGCTTGTCATCTTTTCGTCGAGTTGATTATAGAAACAGATAAAATAATAACCGAAACCTGTGAAATAAATTATCCGGTTATCAGTTTATTTAGGAAAGAGTGCAAAATAAAATTTTTATCAAAATTAACCTGAAAAATAGCGCAGATAGTCAAAAAACTATAGCTTATTTTTGCAGCCATAAATGCATCCCCTGCTCAGAAAATGTTACTCAGCTATTTCCGGAAGCTGCCGCTTAATCGTGGTAGCTGTTTTTGTATTGTTCCCGGCTTTAAGCGCACTGGGACAAACAGGAGCTACCGATAGCCTGAAACGGGATACCGTAATTCATGAAACAGCGGCCACGGATAGCCTGTTGTCCAGGCCAGGGAAAGACAGTTTGGCCATAGCAGCCGATAGTAGCCTGAGCGACAGCACCAAAGCAAAGAACAAAGAAGAAGAGCTGGGCATTAAGATATCCAAAGATGCATTACCTGCGGCGGTGACCACTACGGCCAAAGACTCGGCGGTATTGGACATGAAGCACAGCCTGTTCTATTTGTACGGCGATGCCAAGGCCAAGTACGAAGAGACGAATATCCAATCGGGTACTCTGATCTTTAACCAGAAAACAAATATCCTTTCCGCATTGCCTCTACTGGATACTGCCGGGAAAAAAATATCGGTACAGGAATTCAAGCAAGGGGAGGAGACCTTTACTTATGATACTTTGAAATATAATTTCAAAAGCAAAAGGGCTATTGTACGGAATGCACATTCCAAATACGGGGATGGCTTCGTGATCAGCGAACAGGTGAAACGTAACCCCGATGAAAGCATCTACGGCCTCCGGAGTATTTATACTACCTGTAACCTGGATCATCCGCACTTTGGTATCCGTGCCAAGAAGATCAAGGTGATCCCGGGCCGGGTTATTGCATCGGGGCCGGCCAACCTGGAGATCATGGATATTCCTACGCCTCTGTTCCTGCCTTTCGGTTTGTTCCCCATTAAGCAAGGGCAACGCTCCGGCTTTATCCTGCCTACCTATACGCTGGAAGCCAACAAAGGCCTTGGTTTGCTGAAGGGCGGCTACTATTTTGCCGTGAGCGATCACCTGGGGATCATCAGCCAGTTTGATATTTATTCGAAAGGAAGCTGGGGCGCTTATGCTACGGCACAATATGCCCAACGTTACCGTTATAGCGGATCGCTGGCCCTGGAATATACTTATACCAAGCAAGGGGAGATCTACGAGCTCAATGGAAGCACGGCCAAGGATTTTAAACTCACCTGGTCGCACCAGGTAGATCCCAAAGCGCATCCGGGTACTACTTTCAGCGCTTTCGTGAATTTTGCGACCAGGACTTTTAACCAGAATACGAATACGTTAAATATTGCCAATAACTTAAACAACCAGTATAACTCTTCCATTTCTTATGGTAAGACCTGGGTGGGCAAGCCCTATTCCCTGACGATATCTGCAAGGCATAGCCAGAATACACAAAGCGGGAGCTTGTCCATTTCCCTCCCCGAGATCAACTTTAACCTCGGACAGTTTTCCCCTTTTCAGCGGAAGGTCATGAACGGTTCGCCCCGCTGGTACGAGAAGATCACGGTAAGCTATTCGGTAAATGCCGTGAACCGCCTGAATACTTACGATTCCCTTTTCAGCCTGGGTACGATTGCCTTTAGGGATATGGACAACGGGATCAAGCATACGGCTTCGATACAGACCAATTACAATATCTTCCGCTATTTCAACTGGAACATTTCCGTGCCTTATAACGAGTACTGGAATACAAAACAACTCTTTACCCGCTATAATCCCGTTACCGGTGGTGTCGATTCTACAATGCCTACGGGCTTCTTTGCTTCCCGCGATTTCAGCGTTACTTCCGGGATCAGTACGAGGATATACGGGATGAAGCTGTTCAAGAAAGGGAAGATCGCGGGTATCCGCCATGTGATCACGCCCTCCATTGGTTTTACGTACCAGCCGGGTTTTGCGCATTCCCCTTTCGGGTATTATTATGAAACGATAAATCAGCAAGGGACAAAACAGTATTTGTCTCCCTATACCAATTCTCCTATAAGCGGCCCCGGCAACCCACAGAACCAGGGTTCCGTTAATTTCAGCCTGGGCAACACCTTGCAGATGAAAGTGAGGAATCATGATTCTACGGGTACAGCAGGCACCAAGATCATTAACCTGATAGACGGGTTGAATGTCAGCGCCAATTATAACCTTTTTGCGGATTCCTTCCGGTTGTCCCCCATAATCATGAATTTCCGTACCTCCATTCTCCAGATATTCAATATAAGTGCCGGTGCTGTTTTTGATCCCTACCGTTACGAAAATGGATTCATAACACCTAAATACCTGATCAATACCGGCGGCGGACTGGCCAAGCTCAGTACGGCCCAATTCGGGTTGAGTATGTCGTTCAGGGGTGCCAAGAAAAATGAGAAGGAGCAGAAAGACGCCGAGAAAAATAATGGCGATGTGAAACGGTTGCTGCAGAATGGCGGCATCAATGATTATTACGATTTTAATATACCCTGGAACTTGTCCATCAGTGCCGGCATGGATATCCGGAACCAGCACAGGGCCAATAACGCCGATACGATGATTTTTACACCCAACTTTAGTTTCAATGGTGATTTTAATCTTACGGAACGCTGGAAAGTAGCGGTGCGCAGCGGCTTGCAGTTTGACGGATTGAAAAAAATAGGGCTGTCGCCGGCTTCTGAGATCAATATATCGAGGGATCTGCATTGCTGGCAGATGAGCCTCGGCCTGATACCTTTCGGGTACTACAGGAGCTTTAATTTTACCTTACAAGTAAAATCGGCGGTGCTGCAGGACCTGAAGCTGACGCGACGAAGAGCCTACCAGGACAATTTCAATTAGCAATACTTACGCCGGATTTATTCCTGTTTGACATCTGCATCGGGGTCTATGCCGCTGGTATCCTTAACCCCCTTTTTCAAAGGGTCCCATGAAATGTTCACCTTGCCATCGTCGCCATCCTGCGCCCGCAGGTAAATGACGATCCCTTTATCCTTTTTCGGCTTTTTGCCCTGGGCAATGAGATCTCTGTCTTTTTGCGGATTGCGCAAAGGAATAGCAATGCTGATATCGGTACCCTTATCAAAAGAATAGACGCCTGCGACCTTAATGGTGAGTGCGCTGGATTCTATACTCATAGGGTTGATAGTGATCTTGCCATTGGTAATGTCCAGGTCGTTCTTCAAAGCATTGAACGTAATATGCGATAAGTTCCTTTTTTTGAATACAAATTTCCGGATCGATTCAAAGGGCGGGAAATTATTTAACTCCCCATTGTCGAGCAGGAAGGCGACCCGGCCATTCATCGTGCTTCGTATAATGTCGCCCGATTCCCGCATGGTGCCGCGCAAATTGATGTCGGCCGAAAGCGTGCCCTGAAGGTGATTGTGGTTAAGTGTTGTCTGTCCGAAATTATCGAAGGCATAAAACAACCGGTCAATTTTTACATTGCCGATTTTAGCATTGATATCGAAAGGGGTATTGGTGCCGGAGGTGTTGAGGTGTACATTGGCTGTCAGCCCGCCGCCGGCATGCTGCAGCCTCACATTACGCAGGTCGATGGCCGCATTGGTAAGGTCGATGTCGGTATTGATATTTTGTGCTTCAAAATGATTGTATCGCAGCTTGTTCACCTTTACATGAAGGTACATATTGCTTTTGGCCAGGAGCAGGTCCAGCCGGCTGGCGATTTTGGCCAGTTTGTAATTCTGTCTTTTGCCCGATGGGGTGCCCTTCCTTTTTCTCGGCGCCAGGAAGCTTTTGTATTCATTGAGGTCTATCATGCTGCTGACGATGTTCCAGTCAAAGATAACCTTGCCCGGGTCGAGGAAATAGACACTCATGAAATTGCGGGCGACACCATTGATCTGCACATTGCTTTTGGCCGAAGATAAAACGGTGTTGCGTAATTCAAGGTCGTTGCCCAGGAATTCAATATTGACATTGCATTTGTTAAAGGACAGCGAGCGGGGAACATAGGTAAGCGCGGCGTCCTTGATACGTATATGCCCGTACATACTGTGCCGGAAAGTATCCTTCGACAACACCGGCCCGGTATAGTTGAGGTTGATGTCGGCATTGCCACTGCCGAAATTAAAGGTGCTGCCTATTACGGCATTAAGCCGCTCTACGGGGAAGCGGGAATCCAGCTTCAGCTTCATTAAAGGGTTGATGAGGCCATATACTACTATCGAATCGGCTTTGAAGGGTATCTCGGCAAAAGTGGCTTCAAGCTGCGTAATGGTTACCGCCGAATTATCATCGCCCCGTCCCCGTCCGGCAACATAGTTGTTGTAAAATTCCCCCTTAAGGCTGGTGCGTTCCATCCTGCCGAAGGTAGAGGTAAGGACATTACCGGATGCCTGCCAGCGGGCATGTACCAGGGGCGTGTCGGGATACTGGAAAGAACCATTGATCAATACTTGTACCGCCAGGTTCTTTTCCAGGTTAAAGCTATCCAGCTTGGAGGCAATATGCCGGGAGAGGTAAGATGTGGCCTCCCTGAACCCGATCGAAGGCGCGTCGATATCGATGGTGTAATTGGCCGGCTTGTTGCCGAAGTGGAACACACAGCCAAAATTGATGTCGGTGCCTTCTACTTCGATCTCCTGCTTGGGCAGTTGCAGGTCTTTTGTTTTTCTGTTAAACAGGATATGCAGGTTGGCATCGAGGTCTTTGTCTGTGACAAAGCCGCCTTTGTCCAGGTTAAAGCCCAGCTGGTGGAAGTGGGCTTTGGTATCGGCCAAGATATCCATGATGTCGCCTTCGTTGCGGATCTTCCCGTTCATATCCTTAATAGCTACCTTGAACTGTTTGTTCCTTTCAAAATGATCGAAAGTGAAGAGCACGTTCTCGATGCCGAACTGGCTGATCTCTACTTCTTTTCCCTTTTTCCCTTCCTGTTTTGGTTTTTTTCTCTTGAAAAGATAGGTATTGGTATAGCCGCTCTTATCGGTAAACAAGTACACAGCACCATCCGCAATGGTTACTTTCATTACCTGCGGATGTTTGGTGAAGAGGGAAAGCACGTTGATCTTAACATACACCGATTGCAGCTCCAGGAGGTTCTTTTTATGGTCTTTGTACAAGCTGTCGCTCAGGGTTACACCTTTAAGACGCACCGAGATATTGGGAAAGCCTTTCAGCAAGGCCGGTTCCATATCCTGGATATGAAAGTTGCCGTCCATGTTATCGCTGACTTCGGCGGTAATGCGGGCCAGCAACTCCTGCTTATGGCTATTGATATACCAGGCCATTACAAACCAGCCGATCACGAGCAGGACCAGTAAAGACAGAAAAGCGATCAGTATCCCTTTGCCCCACCTGGGCAGCTTTTTATATCTGGCCCGGCCCCTGGACAGGATATGCTCTTTCCCGCTTGCTGTCATAATTTTGGTTTTGAGGTTTAAAGTATATAATATTTGAGGAATAACGTTGGTTAGGGGAAAAATGTTTCTTCAACAGGTCCCTTATTACTCAGAAATTGTGCTTAATTATATGCTTTCCCTACAGAAGGGACGATTTATTTTGATCCTATATTTGCGCCATGATACCATCGATAAAAGAAGCGAGCCCGCTTGAGCTCGAACTGATCCGTTCTCTTATCCAGAAGATATGGAAGCCCACTTACCGGGAAATACTATCGGAAGAACAGATGGATTATATGCTGGAAATGATGTACGATGCCGGTACTTTACAGGCGCAAATGGCAGCAGGTCATGTATTCCTTATCCTGCGCGAAGATGAGACGCCGGTGGGTTTTGCGGGTTACGAATGCAACTACCACCAGGAAGCAGGCACCTGTAAGCTGCACAAGATCTATCTTTTGCCGGAAACACAGGGGAAAGGCTTTGGCAAAATGCTGCTGCATGCTGTTGTAGAGAAAGCAAAGGAGGCAGGCCAGGAACGTTTACTGCTCAACGTAAACCGCTACAATAAAGCGCTGCAGTTTTACCGTAATTATGGATTTGAAGTTATTGCCGAGGAAGATATTGATATCGGCAAAGGGTACCTGATGAATGATTATGTGATGGAACTCAGCCTGCGGGAAGCATAATCCTGCAGGTACTCTATGTCAGAAGGGCTATAGATCGCCACCAGGAAAGGGTATGCTTGTTATTTTTCGACAGGAGATATTTCCGTAGTTTCTGCAAAAGAATCGCGCAGTATCTCGGTGAAGTTGGAGGCTACCAGCTTAATCACGTTTTCGATCATGGAACAGAATGCGCGTGCATTGGAAATGCCATGGCCGATCAGCACCGGTGCATTTACACCCAGGATAGGCGTACCACCGTATATCTCGTAGTTGAACTGATCCAGGAAGTCGTCCTGTATTTTACGGGTCTCTGTAAAAATGTTATAAATGGACTCTGCCATCTTCAGGGCTACATTGCCGGTAAAGCCTTCGCAGACGATCACGTCGCAATTGTTGAGGAAGAGGTCGCGGCCTTCTACATTGCCGACAAATTTAATGCCGGAATGTTGTTTCAGGAGCGGGTAGGTGGCTTGTGCCAGGATATTGCCTTTGCCTTCTTCTTCGCCCAGGTTCAGCAGGCCAACACGGGGATTGTCCAGGCCCAGGATATGCTTGGCATACAGGGAACCCATTAAAGCAAATTGTACCAGGTGCTCGGGTTTGCAATCGGCATTGGCGCCCACATCCAGAAGGAAGTTGTATTGGCCGTCGAGCTTGGGTATAGGGGAAGCGATCGTGGGCCTTAATACGCCAGGTATCGCTTTGATGGTGTACATGGCGGCAACAAGCATAGCGCCGGTATTACCTGCGCTGAAAAAGGCGTCGATCTTGCCTGCCTGTAACAATCCGAAACCGATAGCAATACTGGAATCCTGCTTTTCCCTGAGCGCCTTGGTAGGGTGCTCGTGCATACCGATAACGGTAGCTGAGGGCACAAGCGTATAATGGCTTTGCCAGGAATCCAACAGGGAAAGATAAGGTGCTGCAATGTCAGGGTTGCCTATCAGCACAAAATGTACATCAGCCCCAGTGTCTGAGTTTGACTTCAGATAAGAAATAACACCTTTGATTGCTTCTTCGGGGGCGAAATCGCCACCCATGATATCAATCCCTATTTTCATTTATAAAATTACGCTCTCCGGTTAAGGATGTGGAAAAGGAAATTGCCGGCAAGTTATATTAAAATACAAATTACCGGCTATTAAGTTTACATTATTCTGCTGTTCCAGGTTCTGTTGCAGGAGTATTGTCGATAACAACTTTACCCTTGTACACTAATTTTCCTTCGCTCCAATGCGCACGGTGACGTAAGTGAGCTTCTCCGGTTACTGCGTCTGTGCTGATAGTAGCAGCTACTGCTTTGTAGTGCGTACGACGTTTAGCGCCTCTTTGCGCCGAATGGCGGCGTTTAGGATTAGGCATAATTTAAAAATTATGAATTATGAATAAAAAAATAAAAACTTCTTTTCTTGCTGTTGCTGTACGGGCTTAGTTCTTACCTTCCGGCGAATCCAGGTCCTTGAACTTATCCAGTCCCGACCACAGGTTCTTCCTCGTCTCGTCTGCACCGCTCATTTTGTCCAGCAACTTCAGGGCTTCGGGATTACATCCCGGCGTCCCGTCTTCTTTATCGGGATGAATATGCTGTAAAGGCATACTCAACATGATAAACTCAAACACCCAATCGGAAACATCCAGTATGGTTTCACTCCTGGGCACAAATACTATATCCGCCTCTTCTTCCTCTTCGTTCTGCTCCTCTTCGCTTTCTCCGGTGAATTTAACGATAAGGTCAAATTCGTCCCAAAGGCGCATGGTAAAGGTATCTCCGCAACGGTCGCATGCCACATCGGCATGGCCGTCTATATCAAAATGAAGCTGCAAAAAGCCATTATGCTTGTCCAGCTTTAACAGCACCGAGGTATCCAGGTTGTCAAAATCGGGATGCTCATGCCCCAGCTCCTCGATCACTTTATCCGTAACCTGGAAGCGGTATTCATGAATGCCTTCTTTCAACCCAAACCAGGGAATCTCAAATTCACGATGATGCTTCATTTCAAAAGGCGTTTATGGCCGTCTTTAACTTCAGGTAATGCCTTTCTGTATAAAGCTATCGCCAAAATATTAAATTCGGGCTGCAAAGGTAAGCGATTTTATTAAAATTACATCATTTTATTTCGCTTGAGTAAATAGCGGTTCAGCACTTCTTCTACGGGTTCCCTCATATCGCAGGTTACGAGGTCGATCCGGTACTGGAGACAGTGGCTTTCCAGGTTTTTGCGATAAGCGCTCATCCTGGATAGATATTCTTCCTTTATATCTGAAGGGTTGATTTTCAGTGTTTCTTTTGTTTCCATGTCCACAAACTCATAGGGGCGATTATCGTAATCGAATTCTAGCTCCTGCTTACCATCGACCACATGGAAAAGAATAACCTCGTGTTTGTTGTAACGAAGATGCTGCAGGGCCGAGAGTAATTCTTCCCCTTTTTCCGGCGAATCGGGCATGTCGCTGAAGACGATAACCAGGGATCGTTGGTGCAGCCGTTCGGCAATCTGGTGTAGTGCACCGGGCGCGTTGGTTTTCCGGTTGTCGTTCGGTTGCTGCAACAGGCGCTCCAGCTCAGTCATCAGCATGCGGTAATGCCTTGTGCCCGAACGGGCATGGGTAAGGGTGTATAACTCTTCGTTGAACAAGGCCAATGCCCCGGCATCCAGCTGTTTCTTGAACAGGTACAGCAGGCAGGCGGCGGCTACACAGGAATATTGCAGCTTATTGGTGCCTTCTTCGGGGAAAAACATGGAAGCCGAAGTATCGATGGCAATACAGCATCGCAGGTTGGTTTCTTCCTCAAACTTCTTGACAAACATTTTATCGTTCCGGCCATATACTTTCCAGTCTACGTATTTCAGGTTGTCGCCCGGATTATAAAGCCGGTGTTCGGCAAACTCCACCGAAAAGCCGTGGAAAGGGCTTTTGTGCAGCCCAATAATAAAACCTTCAACTACTTGCCGGGCTATCAGCTCCAGGTTCTCTATTACCGATTGTTGGGGTAACGTTGTCATAAAGTAAAGATAGGGAAATGCAAGGAATGTAGGCTATTGTACACCAAAGTGTAGAGACGTTGCATGCAACGTCTCTACAAACCCCGTAACAGATAAATTATGCCTTAGATCCTCCTGATATCTGCCCCCAGGGCATTCAACCGGCCATCGATGTTCTGGTAGCCCCGGTCGATCTGGTCAATATTTTCGATAATGCTTTTGCCTTCGGCCGAAAGCGCGGCGATCAGCAGCGCCACACCCGCGCGTATATCGGGCGACGACATGCGGATGCCGCGTAAAGAGGCCTGCCTGTTGAGGCCCATCACCACGGCCCTGTGCGGATCGCAAAGCACGATCTGGGCGCCCATCTCGATCAGCTTATCGACAAAGAACAGGCGGCTTTCAAACATCTTCTGATGAATAAGTACATTGCCCTTTGCTTGTGTGGCCATTACCAGGATCACACTCAGCAGGTCGGGCGAAACCCCTGGCCAGGGATGATCGTAAACGGTAAGTATAGAGCCATCGATAAAGGTATGGATACGATAATGCTCCTGGGCCGGTATATAAATGTCATTACCCTTTATTTCCAGTTGGATACCAAAGCGGCTAAAGGTTTCGGGCATCAGGCCCAGGTCGTTCACGTCGGCATCTTTAATGGTCAGCTCGCTTCGGGTCATGGCGGCCAGGGCAATAAAAGAACCGGTTTCGATCATATCGGCCAGCAGACGATGTTCGCAGCCATGCAACGAAGTTACGCCTTCGATCACCAGCAGGTTGGAGCCGATACCGCTGATCCTGGCGCCCATGTTGTTGAGCATTTTGCAAAGCTGCTGCACATAAGGTTCACAGGCGGCGTTATAAATAGTCGTAGTGCCCTGGGCCAGTACTGCGGCCATCACGATATTGGCAGTGCCGGTTACAGAAGGCTCTTCCATCAGGAGATAAGTGCCTTGCAGCTTTTCCGCCGTAAGGATAAACTCTTTATGGGTATCATCGTAAGCGAATACCACGCCCATTTTTTCAAAGCCCCTGATATGGGTATCCAGGCGGCGCCTGCCTATCTTGTCGCCGCCGGGCTGGGGCAGGTAGGTACGGCCAAAGCGGGCCAGCAAAGGGCCTGCCAGCATAACGGCGCCCCGTAGTTTGCCCGATTTTTTCTTATATACTTCCGATTGCAGGAAGTCGATATTGACACTTTTGGCCTGCAGGATACAGGTGTCGCGCGAGGGCCTTTCGACCGACACTCCGAGATCGCCCAGCAGCTCGATCAGCATATTGACATCGAGTATATCGGGGATATTGGTGATCGTTACCTTGTCCTCTGTGAGCAGTACGGCGCAAAGGATCTGCAGCGCTTCGTTTTTGGCGCCCTGGGGTTGTATCGTACCATGAAGGTGCTTTCCTCCGCGTATTTCAAATGCACTCATTGTTGTATGGTTATTTGCCGGTAAAGAGTTTTAAAAATAAGGGTAAAAAAAACGCCAACAAAATATTGGCGTCTGATGAAACAAAGATCGGGTGGCGCAGGAGCGAATCCGGTGAGGGAAAAACATGCTGCTCTTGGCACTATAAAGTATAATAACTCGAATTCAGGTTGGGGTTGGCCTTTTCGGCTTTTTCGATCGGGGCATAATCCGATAGAATATCCGGTTTGCCTTTGCGTACACATACATCGTGCTCAAAATGTACCGAAGGGAGGCCGTCTTCGGTTACAATGGTCCAGCCATCGTCTGCCGTATAAATATGCCTGGTGCCGAGGTTGATCATAGGCTCGATCGCCAGCACCTGGTTTTCCTGCAGCCGTTTGCCCGATCCGCGTTTACCGTAATTAGGCACCTGGGGGTCTTCGTGCATCTCGCGGCCTACACCATGTCCTACCAGTTCGCGCACCACGCCATAACCATGCTTTTTGTTGGTATGGTTTTCGATCGCGAAGGCGATGTCGCCTGTTCTGTTGCCGGTAATGGCTTGCTCGATGCCCAGGTACAGCGATTCTTTGGTAACCCGGATCAGGTCCAGCAGCTCTTGCTTTACTTCGCCTATGGCAAAGGTATAAGCATGGTCGCCATGAAACCCGTTTTTGTAAAAGCCGCAATCCACCGAAATAATATCGCCGTCCTTTAATTCGTATTCACTGGGGAAACCGTGTACTACTACCTCGTTCACCGAAATGCAAAGGGAGTAAGGGAAGGGATTGGATGGATCGCCGTAATTTTTGAAAGAGGGTACGCCACCATGGTCGCGGATAAATGTTTCCGCCATTTTATCGATGTCGATGGTCTTGATACCCGGTTTAAGTATTTTAGCTACTTCGGTCAGCGTAGCACTTACCATAAGCGCGCTGTGCCTGTGAATTTCGATTTCTTCGTTGGTTCTGTATGCCACTATATACTAGTACTTTTTATAGGCTTTAGGGCCAGTTTTTATTTTCAATAAATTCTTCTTTTACTTTCAGTTGCACCGTTTCTACCGAGTTGCGGTACATCTTTACGATGATCGCCTCGTACTTGTCTATATCGATCCTTTCGCCTTCCTGCAGCTCTTTGTCCTCGTTTACTTCGGAGATAAGACCGGCCAGGGTTTCGAAATGTTCGCCTTCTTCCAGGCGGAAAGGGATATATTTATTGATGTCGGAAAGGGTGTAGTGCGCATTGATCAGGTAAGTATGCTCCCCGGTCTTTTCCACGATCGGCTTTTCGTTGTCGTACTCATCCTGTATTTCACCTACCAGCTCTTCCAGGATATCTTCCATGGAAACAATACCGGTTAGTTCGCCTATCTCGTTGGTCACGATGGCCATCTGGATATGCTTCTGCTGGAATTCCTTCAGCACATTTTTGATCTTGGCGCTTTCCGAAATGAAATTCGCTTTCCGCAGCAAAGGCTCTATACTCTTATCTTCTGGCTTGTTGAACAGGTGCTTGATCATATCCTTGGTGTACAACACCCCTTTGATATTGTCGAGCGAGTCGTCGTATACCGGGTAGCGGCTATAGCCTTCCTGGATCGCAAAATCGATGGCCTCTTTCATGCTCATAGTGATCTCTATGGCCGAAATGTTTTTCCGGAGCGTCTGGATATTGCTTACCCTGCGATCGTCAAATTCAAATACATTCTGGATCAATGCCCTTTCGGTCTCTTCGATAGCGCCACCCTCGTGGCTTTCCGAGATGATCACTTTAAGCTCTTCTTCCGAATGTATCTCCGAGCCATGCAGCGGCTGGATGCCAATGATGCGTAAAATAAAGTTGGCAAGCCCATTTAAGGTCCAGATAAAGGGTCTGAATACGAAGTAAAATACTTTGAGCGGCAAGGCAACCGTAAATGTGGTTTTGGTAGGGTAGCGGATCGCCAGGGATTTGGGTGCCAGTTCCCCGAAAACAATGTGCAGGATGGTGATGATACCAAAGGCTACGGGTATGGAAATATTCTGGGCTGCTTTTTCGGAAATGGCAAGATTGAAAAAGGTAAAGGACCTCCTGATCATATGGGTCATGACCTCTTCGCCTACCCAACCCAGGCCAAGGCTCGCCAGGGTGATCCCCAACTGGGTGGCTGCCAGGTAAGCATCCAGGTTGCTCACTATCGATTTAGCGGCTGCCGAAAGGCTCTTGTTGAGCCCGGTACGTACTTCGATCTGTGAAGAGCGGACTTTTACTATTGCAAATTCAGCCGCAACAAAAAAACCGTTTAAAAGAACTAGGAATAAGGTGAAGAATATTTTTAATATCGAGACGGGTTCTGTGTCCATTGTGGAATAAATTAGTCAGGAAATACCGGCCTGATGACTACAAATACATAGCCGGCTTTCAGCAGATAAAGCAGCGAGGCTATTTTTTTCGCTGCTTTATCTATAATCTGCACAAAAATAAGGATTATTGGTAAAGTAAATACATCAGGAATTTGAAAAGCGTCAAAAAATAAAGCTATCCCGGCAGGGATAGCTTTATTTTTTGATCATATGTAGGATGAATTTACCGTTGCGGCGCCGGGATGCCCTGGCTGATGGCCTGCAGGTTTTGCTGCCATTTTTTTGCCGATTCGGGATCGCCGAACTGGCTGGCCGAGCTGGCGAGGTACCCCAGCGCATTCAGGTTTTGCTGTACCAGGTAGAGGTCCATGCCGCCGTTTTGTTTGTATTCGTTCAATGAATGGAAGTACTTCACTTCATCATTAATATTTTTTACCATCTTATCAGCAATCTTTTTGGCTTTATCCTTTGCTCCGGCGCGGTAATAGGCATCTACCAGCAGGATGATGCTGCGGTCGTACAGCAATACATCGTACGAAAGGGAGCTTTCTGAGATCATAGTCATAAAATGATCCAGCACTTTAATGGCATCGGCCTTCCTGTCGGATGCAATAAGGGAGAAGGCCAGTTCTGCGGCATTCTGCCTGTAGAGCAGGAACAGCAGGCGGTTCTTCTCGTCGTAGTAAATGTTGTTCTTGCTGGCGCCTCCCATAGTGAATACTTGGGTCTGCAGCTTGATGTTTTTATCGAGGTCGGTAAAGGCGGGGATGCCTTGTACCGGACTTTGTTTTACCGCAGGGATCAGCTTACGCAGGGGGCCTTCCGATTGGAAATAGGCATCCAGTCCCAGGTTGGGGGTACCGTCGGTCATATAGATAGGTCTTGTCCAGCCTGTTTTGGCTTGCCCGGCAATAATGTTCATCAGGGCCAGGTTAGATCTCCTGGCTGCATTTTCGTTATAGGTAAAACGTATTTCGGAAGGAACACTGGCCGAGTCGGCTATTTTTACTAAACCGCTTTTCAATACTGCCGCCCTGTCTACCTTGATAGACATGTTTTTGGTGGGCAAATAGCTTACATCCGGGTTGCTGGGCAACATGTTTTTGCCGGAAGAAACGAAGTTGATGATCTCCTCCAGGTCAAAATAACGGTCGGCGGGTATCCTCGGGTCCTGGGTATAAGGAATGTAATTCAGCTTACCGCCACGGTAATCCTCGGGTTGCCAGATCACGGGAAGTGAATCGGCATCATTGATCTTGAAGGTCAATTGCTCATTTTGCCAGTCGGTACCCAACAGGTTATAGTTAATGATACGTATATCGGTGCGGATACCTTCGATTTCCTGCAGGTACCAGAGCGGGTAGGTATCGTTGTCGCCATAAGTGATCAGGATGGCGTTTTTATCGCAGCTCATCAGCATGTTGTAGGCATGGTCGCGGGCAATGGTCTTTTGCGAGCGGTCGTGGTCGTCCCATTCTTCGGCAGCCATCAATACGGGTACGGCCACGATACATACCGCTGTAGCCAGCACTGCCGGGCCGGTAGCGGCGCCTTTCATGAATTTACGGAACCAGTCGGTAACCAGGAGTACACCCAGTCCGATCCAGATGGCGAAAGCATACGTGGAGCCGGCGTAAGCGTAGTCCCTTTCCCTCGGCTGCATGGGGGTATTGTTGAGGTATAGAACGATTGCAATACCGGTAAAGAAGAAGAGCAGGCCTACGATAATGCCGTCGTTCTTGTCCCTTTTAAACTGGTAAAACAGCCCGATAAAGCCCAGGATCAACGGCAGCAGGTACATCTGGTTGCGGGCCTTATTGTTCTTGTAGGCTTCCGGCATGAGGTCGATATTGCCCTTGCCGGCCAGTTTGTCAATAAATTTGATACCGGAGATCCAGTTGCCGTTATGCGCTTCTCCCTGGCCCTCCATGTCGTTCTGGCGGCCCGAGTAGTTCCACATCACGTAACGCCACCACATCCAGTTCATCTGGTAACCCCAGAAAAAGGTCTGGTTGTCCATGGCGGTAGGCTCATCGGTTTGATCAAGGCCCAGGTAAGAACGGTAAAAGCTGACATGGGTCTGGTCGTTGAAATCGTGTATCCTGGGGAAAAAACGTACTTTATCGTACTCGTATTTCGGTTTGTGGTCTACCAGTTCGTAAATGCTTTTGCCATCTTTTACCACCGGTGCGTAAATGGGCCTGCCATCCTCGATGCTGGTAACACGGGAATCGAAATCGGGACCGAAAACAAGCGGTTGTTCCCCATACTGATCCCTTTGCAGGTAAGGGATCAGGGTCATTATATTATCCGGGTTGCCCATATCGATAGGTACGTCGGCTTTTGACCTGATGATGATGCTGACGTAGCTGGAATAACCGATGATGGTAAACAGCATGCTTAATGTAGCCAATTGGGCTATCTGTTTGCCTTTTTCCGGTGTTTTGAAGAAGAAATATTGGGCCAGAATAAGGCCTACAAGCACTACTTTGGCCAATATGGAAGAGCCGGTACCGATCAGTACGATAACGATGAACAATACCCTGAGCAGGATATGGTGCCATTGCTTCTTGTCCCTGATGAGGCCAATGCCAAACATAATAGCCAGCAGAATAATAAAGAAGATCGCTCCCGAATTGAAAGGCATACCCATAGTATTGACAAACAACAGCTCGAATTGCGAGGCAAAAATGGGGAGGTACTGGATAATGCCGAATTGAACGATACCCAGCACCAGGCAGCCTACCAGGAAGGCTACGATACCGCCGGTCAAGGTTACTTTGTACCGTTTGAAGTAGTACACCATTACAATGGCCGGTATCGTAAGGAGGTTGAGCAAGTGGACGCCGATAGAAAGACCCATGAGGTAAAAGATCAGGATCAGCCAGCGGTCGGCATGAGGCTCGTCGGCAACATGTTCCCATTTCAGTACAGCCCAGAATACGATAGCCGTAAAGAAAGAGGAGGTGGCGTACACCTCGCCTTCCACAGCCGAAAACCAGAAAGTGTCGGAAAAGGTATAAGCCAGGGCGCCTACAATGCCTGCACCCATAATAGCGATCAGGTTACCGGTATTGAGGTCGCTGTCTTGTTTGACTACCAGTTTGCGGGCAAAGTGGGTAATCGTCCAGAACAGGAAAAGAATGGTAAAAGCACTCATCAGCGCACTCATCGAGTTGATGAATATGGCTACCTTGTCGGGGCTTGGCGCCAGGATGCCAAAAAGACGGCCAAGCATCATGAACAACGGGGCGCCCGGAGAGTGCCCTACTTCCAGCCGGTAAGCAGTCGACAGAAACTCGCCGCAATCCCAGAGACTGGCAGTAGCTTCCATGGTAAGCAGGTAGGTTATGTAGGCAATAGCAAAAACCAGCCAGCCGGTAATGTTGTTGAGTTTCCTGAAATTCATGAGCAAGGAACATTTTTTTAAGCGCGACAAAAATAACAAAATAGATGAAAGCACAAAGCCCAATAACAAAGCCTTTCCTTAAAGGGCTACCGGCAGTACTGCTGCTCCGGCCGGGGCCAGGTTGTTTCGGGTTGCTGTTTAGCCCCTGGCCGGATATGTCCTTGTTCTGCCCTTGCCGGTAGCGGTTACTGTGCTACTTTTGTTTGCAATTCCTGGCATCGGAGGAGAAGGATAGTGGGACCACACCTTATTTATTGAAAACACGAGGCCTGTGAAAAGTAAAAAATATTTAACCTTAAAACAGCAACATATGAAACGTTCCCAGTTAAACCCTATGCCGGAATACTTTGACCGGTATATTAATAAATGCGATGATGTAACCGTATTGGAAGCTATTCAAACCAGTATCGACGAGCTGGACCGTTTCCCGATGGACAAATGGAAAGCCTTGGGGGATAGTGTATATGCCCCCGGCAAATGGACCGTGAAAGATATACTGCAACACCTTATCGATACGGAAAGGGTATTTACTTACCGTGCCCTGGCCTTTGCAAGGGGAGAAACGGCGGTATTGCCTTCTTATGATGAAAATGTGTTTGCTGAACTGGCTGCGGCCGGCAATCGCTCCCTGGAAGACCTGGTTGACGAGTTGCGCGGCGTACACGTATCTTTCCTGAAAATGTTCGCTTCCTTTACCCCCGAAGCCCTGGCACGCGTAGGCAGGGCCTTTAAAGGTCAGTATGCTGCCGCTGCTATCGGTTTTTGTATGGCAGGACATCAACGCTGGCATATCGAGATCTTAGAAGAACGATATTATCCCTTATTGCAGGAAAGCACTACTCTTTAATTTTTGGAGAATGCCTGTAAAATTCGTTTTCCTTTTATTGCCGGAGCTTCATTTAATGGACCTGGCCGGCCCCGACCAGACGATACATGAAGCGATGGACTATGGCGCCGATTTTGAAATTGAATATTGCGGCATCGATACGGAGATTACCAGTAGCGCCGGTTTAAGTATTCAAAGGCCAAAACATTTTTCCAAAGTAGTGTTGGACGCAGGCGACTACCTGATTATTCCCGGTTCCCGTCTGCGCTACCTGCTTTCCGATGCCTTTACCCGTAACAAGGCCCTGTTGGAATGGATAAGGGAGTGCCATGGCAGGGACGTGCGCCTGATCAGCATTTGCGCAGGCGCTTTTGTGCTGGCACAATGCGGTTTGCTGGACGGCCTTCGTTGTACCACGCATTTCAAGCAGACGCGTAACCTGCAGGAGTGGTATCCTAAAGCACTGGTGCAAGAGAATACCCTTTTTGTGGAAGAAAACAATATTTATACCAGCGCCGGTATCGCTTCGGGCATCGACCTCATGCTGCATATCGTCGAAAAGCTGAAAGGCAGCTATTTTGCCCATAAAGTGGCCAGGGAACTGGTGATCTATAGCCGCCGCGATGGCAACCACGAGCAGTTAAGCGCTTTTATGCAGTTCCGGAACCACATTCATTCGGGGATCCACAGGGCGCAGGATTTTATCGTGGAGCATATCCAGAAGAAACATGCACTTGTTGCACTGGCTGAAATAGCGAATATGAGCGAACGGAATTTTACCCGGACTTTTAAAAAGGAGACCGGGGTAACGGTGACCACTTATATCAATGTCATTCGTAAAGAGATCATAGGGAAGCTCCTGCAGCATAAGGACCTGAGCTATGCACAGATCGCCCATAGGGTAGGGCTGGAGAGTGAAAAGCAATTGCGGCGCATATGGACTGCCTGAGCTGCGGGGAACATCAGTAAGCCAGGAGATTATTGCCCGCCATCGTTGGTGTTTTGCACCAACGATAAAAACCCTTTTGCTGTTGGTGCAAAACACCAACAGCGGTGCAGCCTAAGATAACAACAGCGCGGTTCCCCGAACCGCGCTGTTGTTATCTTAGGCAAACATTTTTGCTCTATTTTTTATCCACGGCCATTACCGCTTTTACTTTAAGGGCCTGGGCTACGCGCAATACCGTAGCGATGTTGCCGGCAGTAGCATTGCTGTCGACATTGATCACCACGGTTTTTTCTGCATCCTGCGATTTGGCCAGCATATCGGCTATGGCCGGTTGCAGGGCGTCGGGGGCTACGGGTTTGGTCCCGATAAAGAACTGGTGCTTCGCATCTATAGAAACCACGACCGTTTGTTTGGTCTTGGTATCGTTATTGGCTTTGGGTACCGCCAGCTTGATCACATTGGGATTGGCGATCGTAGCCACGATAAGAAAAAAGAACATTAAGATGAACAATATGTCATTTAAAGCTGAAGGATGCGCTTCATTCTTCTCGCGCATGGTCGGGCGTAAATTCATTGATCCTGTAAGTTTTTGGTTGCCTCCGGGCAAAAATATATTATTTTGAACGAATGCCGCTTAATCCTTTTTAGCGCGTTCTTTCCATAGCTGGTTAAACGATTTGGGGGCAAAGGTGATCTTCTCCCTCCTGTTGCCCCAGGCGCTGCGCAGGGCTTTTTCAAAAACAAAGTTCTTCATTTTGCCGCTGGCGCTGTTCATGAGGCTGCGGTGCAATACCCCTCTTTTGAAAATACGCCAGGCAAACTTTTCGGCTATGCCTCCATATTTCTCTTCGGTATAAATATGCCGGTTTTCCAGCAACATCTCGTGGATATTGATCTTTACGGGGCATACCTCCGTACAATTGCCGCAAAGGCTAGATGCATAGCTCAGGTGGCCGTATTCCGCCATGCCGCTCATATGTGGCGTGATCACCGAACCGATAGGGCCGCTGTAGGTGCTGCCATAGGCATGCCCGCCTATATTTTTATATACCGGGCAGGCATTAAGACAAGAGCCGCAGCGGATACAGTACATTGATTCCCTTACTTCCCTGCGCAGGAGATTGGTGCGGCCGTTGTCGAGCAGGATCACATACATCTCCCTGGGACCGTCTGTTTCGCCTGCCTGCCTCGGTCCGCTGAAGAGGGAGTTATACACCGTAAGCGTCTGGCCGGTACCGTAGGTGGCCAGTAAAGGCCAGAACAATGCCAGGTCCTGCAGGGAGGGCAACACTTTTTCGATACCTACAATAGCAATATGGGTATTGGGGAAGGCTGTGGACAAGCGGCCGTTACCTTCATTCTCTGTTACACACACCGCACCTGTATCGGCTATCAGGAAATTGCCTCCTGTGATACCTATTTCAGCTTCCGTATATTTCTTTCTTAGCTTTTCACGGGCTACGAGGGTCAGCTCGGCGGGGCTCAGGCCCGGAGGCACGCCCAGCTTATCATGAAAAAGCTCGGCAATATCTTCCTTGCTCTTATGCATGGCCGGTGTTACGATATGGTAAGGCGGCTCACCGTCCAGTTGCTGAATGTATTCGCCCAGGTCGGTTTCGATCGATTCTATTTCATGCTCCGCCAGGAAATCGTTGAGCAGCAGTTCTTCCGTCACCATCGATTTCGATTTCACCACTGTATGTGCATTCTTTTCCCGGCAAATGGCCAGGATCGCGTTCAGGGCATCATCTTTATCCTCGGCCCAGATCACCTTACCGCCATGTTCTGTAAAATTTTTCTCAAACAATTCCAGGTATTTGTCCAGGTGTTCGATGGCCCGCCATTTAATATTCTTTGCCTGTTTTCTGGCTGCATCCAGCATGGTAAACTGGCCTTTGCCTCTGGCTACGGCAACGTTGTATTTATCAATATTGAAATTGATTTTCCGTTTGTGGTCGAGGTCATGTGCCTTTACTTCACTCTTGGCCAGGAAGGTTTCTTTGTTTTGATCCAGGGCGTTCATACACGATATTTCGGCGATAAAGGTATTGAATTAAGCTAACTCTCCTGGTACAAGGGTGTTGTACTTTTTATAAAACGCTTAAGAGATCGCTTTTTTGGCCTGCTGCAATATTTTTTTTGCCCTGCTTTTGAAGCTGGGTGATTGCTGCTGTTGTAAAGCGTCTTCCAATATCAGTACGAGCTCGTTGTTTAACTCCGGGTACCAGGCTGTCAGGCGTGCGAGCACCGTCATGGCAAAGGCCCTTATGGCCAGGGCTTCTTTGGCGTCGGTAAGGGCATCGAAGCAGCAGTTCATCAGGGCGCCATGGATAGCCTCGGGGAGTTCTGTGAACTGGAAAAGCCGGAGCACATTTCTTTTTACGGCATCGTGTATGCCCTTATCCTGGAGCCTTTTTACAAGAGCAGGCATATGCGGTACTACGAGGTGGGGATATTGTGCCGCCACACTACTCACCACCCAGGCAGCCCGTTGTACTACCCGGTATTCATCATGCATGAAAATGTGTATCAGGCGGGCGATACGGGTAGTGTCGCTGCCGATCCAGGTCACGATCATAGCTACCTGGTTTTTAGAATGCTCTTCCAGCAATGCCTGCCGTAAATCCATGATAATTGCCCTTTATTCGCCGGCCCAAATGTAAAATTCTTTCTTTTCCCTTCGTCGATTTTTGAATGACGTTCGTCGATTTTTTTTGGCAGGACGGCAGGATAGCTGCATCTTTGGGTCGTGAAAGAAATTGATCATGGCGGATTATGAAAGAGAACAGGATCGCTATCACCAAACTCCTCTTCCTTTACATTTCCATACCTGCCTTCTTTCCTTTGCTATTCCTGCCTTGCGGGAATGAGTTAATAGCCTTGTAAACCCTATTCAAGAACCCTTAACTTTTGACCAATGAACATGCAATCATCCTTCATGCCCTGCATCGGGGCTGAAAAGGCCGCGGGTATCCTTTCCCGCCGCGAAAGAGAGATTTTAGGACTTATCATCAATGGTTACACCAACAGTGAAATTGCCGGATTGTTATTTGTAAGCTGCCGTACTGTGGATACACACCGCCAGAATATGCTGGCCAAGCTGGGAGCGCGTAATACGGCTGTATTGGTACGTTTTGCGGTAGAAAATATCCAGCACCTGGGATTGAACTAACGGATGCTACAAACCCTTTAATCTCTTTTATCCCTATGAAACCGATTACCTGTATCAGTACAGTGCTTTGCGCTGCTGTATTGCTGTTGACGCCTTTTACTCCTTACGGGCAGCCCTCTTCCGTAAAAAGAGGCATTGAGCGGAGCATCGAAAAAAAATATGCAGATCCGCAACGCAAAAAAGGGAAGGAAGAGATCGCTAAAGTGACTTATGAAAATGACAAACGCTACCAGGACCCCAATAATAAAGTACAGGCCACTATCGCTTTTGAAGACAAGGATTTTAATAAGAAAGGCGAAGTGAAAAGCACGATGCTGAGTAAAATCATTTTTGGGAAAACCGGGGAATGTATGGTCATGAGGGAAGGAGAAAAAGATGAAATGTGGATGATTTTCAACTATGCTGACAAGGCCAACTATATGGTGAACGTCAGGGATAAAACAGCGATGAAGATGCCCCTGATCAATATGAAGAAAATGATCGAGAAGGGTGCGCAAAAGGAAGCTGAGCGCATGGATAATGGTGAGAAAGCTTCCTGGCAGGCCACTGAAGAGCGCGAAAAGATCAATGGCTACAATTGCCGTAAATTCATTTATACCTATCCCGATAACCCACGTTTCTCTACCATGGATGCCTGGGTGTCGACAGAGGTACGGCTGGACCTGGGCGATAACTACATGCTGGGCGCCCGGTTGAATACATACAAGTTTCCCCAGAATACGGAATACAAAGACATGATCAATGGTTTTATGGTACGGTCCATCCTGTACAATAAAAAAGGTAAGCCGGAGAACCAGCGGGATCTCCTGGAATTTAAGCGGTCGGCAGATGAGAAATACTTCGACCTGAGTGCTTTTAAAATAAACGATATCCTGAGCGGATTGTAACTGCTTAAGCCCTGGTATATAACCTGACCAAAGCCCCTTAAACAAAAGGCTACCGCCATGTAAACAATGTATGTAACAAGTCCGGCTACAGCCGGACTTGTTTAGTTTTAGCATTTTATTTGAAGTTGCTTTTGAACCTTTGCCGGCAATTACCGTTGGTGATACCAAAAATGATAAGTTTATGAAAAAGAGCATCTTGACATTCGCCTTATTACTGGGCATGACACTTTTATTTGCAGATGTTCATGCTCAAAGCGGCAGGGCTTTTTACAAAACGCCTTACAAAAGCCGTAACAGTGGATCTTTCAGCCGCAAAGCCAGTTTGCTGAGCTTTGGTATCGGTTTCCCCAATCGTTCGGGCACCGGGTTGGATTATTGGAACGATGACGACAGGCGCCTGGGTATAGGCCCCGGCTATGTCAAATACGAACATGGCCTTACCGATGAGATAGGTTTGGGAGGGTATGTGGCTGCCGCCGCTTCCCGTTATAAGTATGGACCCAACAGAAGGTACACCGACCATATTTTTGCCGGAAGCCTTGGTATCATGGGCTTTTATCATTTCAATAAGCTGATACCCGTACGCAAGCTGGATGTATATGCAGGAGCAGGTGTAGGTGTGAGGCAACTAACCTATAGCTATGATGATAATTTTCCCGGCGATACCAGCGACGACCGCACTTCCTTTACGGCCATGCCTTTGTTTAAAGTAGGCGCCCGCTGGTATTTCACCAGAATGTTTGGCGTATATGCCGAAGGTGGCTACGATAAAATGAGCGATGTAAACCTGGGTATTACTTTAAGATTCTAAGCTACACTAAAGAGAGATATAAACGAAGAACGTCCTGCATGCGCAGGACGTTCTTTTTGTATTGTATACTTCCGGGCTATGCCATCGTTTTTCTTAGATATTGGGGAACATGGTTTGTGCCTTGTCGCCGATAAGTGGGATCGGTTTTTTCTCGCCGTTAATAGCGCCGATCAGGCCGATGATCCAGAAGATAAACATGGCTAAAAAAATGATCCAACTAAGGTAAGCAATGGCAAATATCCCGGTGGAGAAAGCCAATGCTCCAAACACAATATTTCCGCCCCAGCCAAGTATTATATATACAATGTGCAGCAGGAGTGTTTGCCTTAGCTGGTAACTCCCGATCTCGGTTTTTTTGTCTTTATGCATGGCAAAATAAGCAACAAGCCAACCGATTATGGTCATATAGCTGATGATGCCGACTGTTTTGCCTTCTGATTCTGTAGCGGCATTTTGTGGTACGGGATTGAAGTTTTCCATAAAGAGAGCGTGTTTAAAGGGATTTGTAGATATTTCAAAAATAATGATAATTATGATCAAAAGAGATAAACAAATCTTAAAATACGCGTTTCCTCGTAGAAACCCTTTATCCGGGGTTAGGCTATTTCTTCAGTATACACGTGTATTTCGTTATACAAGGTATCCCGTTCTACCGGCAGGCGTTTTACCGAACGGATCAACTCGCATAGCTGCTCGGTGCTCATGGCAGGTACTTGCTCTTCGCTGCCGGCCATAGAATAGATCTTGGTGGTATCGTCGATAGTGCCGTCCAGGTCGTTTACACCGTAATCCAGCGTCAACTGGGCGGTTTGGCGGCCCAGCATAGGCCAATAAGCTTTCAGGTTGGCGATATTGTCCATAAATATCCTGGCTACGGCATACAACTTCAGGTCTTCGACAATGGTAGATTCTGCCAGGTGCGCCATGTCATTGTCTTTATTCCTGAATTTAAGCGGGATAAAGCAATTGAAGCCGCCGGTCCTGTCCTGGAGTTCGCGCAAGCGGTTCATATGGTCGATGCGCTGGGCATAGGTTTCGATATGGCCGTACAACATAGTGGCATTGCTGTGCATGCCCAGGTTGTGGGCTGTTTCGTGTATATGCAACCATCCGGCGCCATCTACTTTATCGGCGCAGATCACGTCCCTTACTTCCTGGGCAAAGATCTCGGCGCCGCCGCCGGGCAAGGATTGCAGGCCGGCTTCTTTAAGCTTGGCCATGCCTTCTTCGATGCTTAGCTTAGCCTTGCGGATCATGTAATCCAGCTCTACCGCCGTAAAGCCTTTGCGGTGCAGCTCGGGACGGTGTTCTTTAATGCGTTCCAGCAGGTCGCAAAAGAATTGCAGGTTCATCTTGGGATGCACGCCGCCTACGATATGCACTTCGGTTACCGGTTCGCCGTCATATTTTCTTACAATGTCCATCATTTGCTCCAGGCTCAGTTCCCAGCCATCTTCCTTATGCTTATAGGTACGGGAGTAAGAACAGAAACCGCAGGTAAAGATGCATACATTGGTAGGCTCGATATGGAAATTACGGTTGAAATAGGTTTTATGGCCGTGCAGGCGTTCCCGCACAAAATTGGCCAGGGCGCCCAGGAAATTCAGCTCTCCGCGTTCAAACAGGATCAGGCCTTCGGCTTCGGTAATGCGCTCCTTGCGGATCACTTTCTCTGCTATCTGTTTTAATGCCGCATCGTTGGCTACTGAGGCCAGGATACTTTCCGGGAAACTGGGAGTTGACGTCATATCGTATTTTTTTAGCTAGTGCCGGTGCCCGACCGGCAGGGTATAAAACCGTGGGCAAATGTACGCCTGTTTGGGCTAAAGCAGGAACGGGGAACATAGTTTTTTCCTATGAACAGCGAAAAAAAACATTGCCGGCACTGCATTTGATCAAAAATAAAGCCCGCTGAGACCAGCGGGCTATCCTCTAAAACTTACAGCCATGAAAAAGCTATTTTTGAACTGCTTTGAGATTGATCTCCAGTTCGAACTCTTTGCTGATCATCCAGTTGGCCGGATCGCCTTCAGCACCTAAGTTTAATCCCCAGGAAGTCCTGTCTACATTGAATTTGGCCTGTACATCAGCGCCTGTTTCTGTTACAGTGATTTTTGCAGGGAAAGTAATATTAACTATGCTGTCTTTAATGGTAAGGTTACCGCTCACGATGTTGGTGGCGCCTTCCAGCATACTTTTATCTTTAGCGGCATCGAATGGTGCTACATTGGTAATTTCAAATTTAGCAGTAGGGTGCTTGGCTACGTCGAAGAAGTCGGCAGTTTTTAAGTGCGCTTCCAGGTCGGCAGCTTTCTTGCCTTTCTCAGTAACAGAAGCAGAATCTACTTTCAGGCTGTTCATATCTACTACGAAAGAACCTCCGGTAACTTTACCATCGGCTACGGAAATAGTACCGCTGCTGATGTTCATGGTGCCGAAACGGGGTGCCATACCGCCTTTGTGGGTTCCGCGCCATTTGATAACGCTGGCGGCAACGTCCGCGTTCAATTCTTTACCGGTTGCTACGGCTGCTGTTTTCGCAGTATCCGTTTTCGCGGTGTCTGATGATGAGCTATTGCATGATGCTGCGAATAACAGGGCAGCGGCTGCTGCAGTCAAAGTTAATTTTCTCATTTGTGATGTTGCTTTGATTGAATGGACAAAATTAATAAATAATTGTAGATACAATGATCAGATGTGTGATGTATTTATAATGAAAATCAATTTATCTTTTCTTTATGATGTTGTATGATATGCCTCCAGCCTGACGAGGCGTACTTCCTGCTCCGAAACCGACAGCTCGTAGGCCATGCCAAGGCTCAGCGCATAATTCGGCTCCTGGTGGCCCGCCGGGAAATCAAAACATACCGGGTAATCGTATTCGCTTACTTTTTCTTTGACGATCTCGTAAATATCCTGTCCGAATGGCCTTTCTGTATCCTTCATGTCTGTAAATCCGCCGCAGATAAGGCCTTTAAGTCCTTTCAGCAAACCGGACCGTTTCAGGTTGATGAGCATGCGGTCTATATTGTAAAGATACTCCCCTATGTCTTCAATAAAAAGAATTTTATCATGGGTGTCCATCTGGGAAACGGAACCGGATACATGGGCGAGCATAGCCAGGTTGCCGCCTATCACTATACCGCTACCTGTGCCGCTACGGTTGTGCTGGTTGGGCAGGATAGGGTAGTCAAAAGACAGGCCTGTCCAGGCCTGTTGTACAGAACCGATCCAGGGGCTATCGGTATTGTCTTCCTGGAAGGCGCCGCACATAGGGCTATGTAAAGTGGCGATGCCGAACTGTGCGTGTATATGGCTGTGCAAAAGCGTAATGTCGCTAAAGCCGCATATCCATTTGGGCCGGGCCTGGAATTGCGTGAAATCGATTTGATCGATAATCCGGCTGAGGCCATAACCACCCCTGCCCATCAGGATCGCCTTTACTTCGGGGTTGTCCAGCATGGTCTGGAGGTCGAAGAGCCTTCTTTCGTCGTTGTCGGAAAAGTAATAATGGCTGCTGCCTACTGTGCTTCCCGTGATTACTGTATAGCCCCAGGCCTCCAGTGTTTTTTTTGCAAAAATGATACGTTCGGCGGGAAGGTAACCGGAAGGGCAGGTAATGCCGATGGTATCGCCGGGTTGCAGGTAAGGAGGAATGATCCCGTTTTTCATAAAGGAAAAGGTAATACTTTTTGAAACGGCAAAAATAATTTTCTTTTGTACAATAATTCTACCCTTAGCTATGCATAAACAAATTGTCCCGTTCTTCCTCCTGCTTCTATTGGCTGCCTGTCACCAGGGCAATTCACCTGGTGGAAACGGGCCGTCCGGAACCGGTACTGTAAAGCAGTGGCAACCTCCGGCCCCCGGTGTCATAGTAGCTACCTACAAAGAAAGGGTAACGGAAGATAAGCTGAACGAAAAGTATTTCAAGGTTACGGTGACCGCAACAGAAAGTAGCAGCGAAGGGAAATACCAGTTGAAGCTGGAATATGGGTTCAATATCAACGAAACAGATATACAATTGCCGGAATGGAATCAGGGTGTAGTACTAAAGCCTGTGCTGACCGGGGGAAAGAGTCCTTATCACTGCTTCCTGGGGTTTGATACCGGCGACGGCCAGTTCCATGAACTGTATGAGATCAATGCCGAAGGTGGCGATATCCGGCTGAAGCAAACGAAGGGTTATTATAAAACGCAGTAAGGTGCGATAAGATTTACTGCCTATCACAATATAAGTAACAAACACTCCTGTTTGTCCTGCAATCATAGCTCAGTGACATTGTCACTGCTGGCTTGGCTGGTCAGGAAATCGAAGGGGCTAATAGCTAAGCGATAAGAACATCCAATATCCCTCATTGCACAAGCTGTGCAAGCTACATTCGGGACGACGGCATAAGTGCTGCTGGATGTGCTATTCTTTTTTGTTCCAGTATTGTGCCGCAATAACATACGCGCTTCGTTCCCTTAGCTTCGTGATACCTTTATCGCGTCATCCAGAACGAAGCCTTAGCGGAGTGAAGGATCTCGATCGCTTAGATACCAAAAGGTATTATTCCTCAGCAATGCCTTATCTACAAGGGAAAATCTCGCAGTGCCGCAGCGACACTGCGAGAAATATACACGCCACCGATCGGCTTTTGTCATTTAAAGCTTGTACTATTTACCGCTGAAAACGGGAACGCGCTTTTCCAGGAAGGCGGCAATACCTTCGTTGAAATCGGCTGTCTCGCCGCTCATAGCCTGGTAATCCTCTTCCACCTGCAGTTGCGCAGTAAGCCTGTTGTTGAATGTTGTGTTCAGCGCCAGCTTGGTATAAGCGAGGGCTTTTGTAGGCATCTGGGCCAGGTTGCGGGCTATCTTTTTGCTTTCGGCTTCAAAGGTGTCATCGGTATAGAAAGCATAGATCATACCCAGCTTTTCGGCTTGTGCAGCCGATACTTTGTCGCCCAGCATCATTAAGGCCGATGCTTTCTGGAAACCGATCAGCCGGGGCAGGAACCAGGTGCCGCCGCTATCGGGAATAAGACCTATTTTGCTGAAGGCTTGTATAAAGGAGGCACTTTCGCGGGCTACTACTATATCACAGGCCAGGGCAATATTGGCGCCTGCTCCGGCAGCTACCCCATTGACGGCAGCCACCACGGGCTTTTCTATCTTCCTGATCCTTTCGATAATAGGGTTGTAATGATTGTGAACGATAGAACGCAATTCGGGTCCTTCGGGATCTACAGCCTCACCCAGGTCCTGGCCGGCACAAAAGGCTTTGCCTTCGCCCGTGAGGTAGATGGCGCGTATGCTATCGTCGGCTGCGCATTTATCCAGTTCCTCCTGCAGGGCCAGGGCCATTTCGCGGTTAAAGCTATTGAATTTATCGGGCCGGTTTAAGGTAAGGTAGGCTACGTTATTTTCTATTCGGGCAATAATTGTGCTCATGTCATTTTTTTAAGAGGCAGTAAAAATACAATTTTCGGCACAATGGGGTAAAACAGGCGTGTGGAAGATTTTTAACCAGCGGGCCGGGGGCATTAACCGTATCGCTTAACTTTGTGTTCATGCAGATGGAAAAGAAAGAAGCCGAACTAATGGACAAGATGATCCTGCAATGGAAAGAGGAGGGTATCGTGGATGATGCTACTTCGGAAAAGATGAAAGCCAGCTATACTGTTGAGGACAGCAATAACAATGTGCTGTCTACTTATGCCCTGGTAGCCTCTGTATCCTGCGGCTTGCTGGCTTTTGGCGCCCTGGTGATGGATGAGAAATGGATCGAACTGATCCGCCGGAAGTTCGATTTTTCCGAGGTGACCGTAGGGCTGTGTTTTGTTTTACTGAGCGCGTTCTTCGTGTACCTGAGCTATCGCCGGAACAAAAAGACCCCTGCGGCACAGGCTACCAACGAAGCTTTCAATATTACTATTGTACTGAGCCTTGCGGTAGCTATTGCCTATATCGGCCGCAGCATCGGTTACCAGAACGGGAATTATGCACCGGTACTACTGCTTGCCGCTTTACTCTATGGCAGTACCGGTGTGCTGCTCCGGTCGCAGTTGCTCTGGATAACGATGTTGCTTACCCTGGCCGGCTGGTGGGGCGCGCAAACCTTTTACTGGAGCAAGGGCGGCGATTATTTCCTGCATATGAACTATGCCCTCCGGATGTCGGTGTTCGGGTTGCTGGTTTTATTGTTGCAATGGCTGAGCGCCGGTGTTCGGTCGCTTTCGGTTTTTGCAAGGATCACCAGGATTATGGGCTGGGTATTTTTTCTTACGGCCACCTGGAGCCTTTCGATCCTCGGCAACAGCAGCAATTTCGAGGCATGGCTGCAGGTAAGGCAAGGGAAGCTCTGGTTCTGGGCCTTGGGCTTCTCTTTACTATTGCTTGTGCTTATCGTGTACGCTTTTAAAAAGAAGGATACTTTTCTCCGCGATATCTGCCTGGTGTTTTTCCTGGTCAATATCTACTCCCGCTATTTCGAATACTTCTGGGATAAGACCAATAAAGGGCTATTCTTTATTATCCTTGCCTTTTCTTTCTGGTGGATCGGTCGCGCTGCCGAAAAGTGGCGGAAAAAACAATTGGTGAATGAGGCATGATCATAAGCGGCGACGCCGGCGCGTTCTACTGTGTTTAGCACCTTTTGTAGCATTAGTGGCCATTGTTATTTGCTATTACTTCCTGCCTGTTACCAAAATTCCTGCGGGTGTTGTAGTCGATCATATTGTTGTTCATAAATCGCAGCACCGGCTACAGGCATTTTCTGAAGGGCGGCTTGTGGCTACTTATACGATAGCTATTGGGAAACATGCGGCAGGGGCCAAAGAGTTTGAAGGGGATCTTAAGACGCCGGAAGGAATCTATACGATCAACAGTCGCAATCCCTACAGCGGTTATCATAAGAACTTGGGTATTTCCTATCCCAATGAACAGGATCGGCTACGGGCAAGACAACTGGGTAAACCTACTGGTGGCGATATCAAGATCCACGGCCTTAAAAATGGTCGTGGTTATATCGGCAAGCTGCATCGCTGGCGCGATTGGACCAATGGTTGTATAGCGCTGGATAATGCCGAAGTGGACGAGCTGTACGAGCATGTAAAGATGGACGCTGTGATCGAAATCAAAAAATAAGCGGGAAACCGCCTCCCGGGGCATTGGAAATGTAGTTTACGTTATATATCTTTGAAGATTCTCTTGAAAACCTAAAGAAATGAAAAAAAACTATACTTCTCTTTTATTTGCTTTTGCTGCTTTCGTTGTATTGATGGCTACTTCCTGTACGCGTGAGTATGTGTGCCAGTGCAAAATGACTTATACCGGGGCACCCGGTCTGCCGGAAGGACAAGTAAGGGAATACTCTATTACCGATACCAAGAAGAATGCTCAGAATGCCTGCCGTTCCAGTTCCAAGACTTATGATAATGGCGGTATCCACACCGTAGAAGATTGCGATCTGTTTTGATCGTTACCTGATATAATAAAACGACAGGGGCCGGTTATCCGGCCCCTGTCGTTTTATACGCTGCTGGTTACAGGAATAATTCGGAAGCTATCCTGTCGGCAAATAATTTCCCTTTCCGGGTTAGCCGCATGCTATGCTCTTCTATCGTCATCCAATCTTTGTCCAGGTATTCTTCGCTGCTTGCTTGAAGCTGTGCTACTACATCTTCCCCGAAGGTGCGGGCGATGTGATCCAGGTCGGTGCCCCACATGGTGCGTAGCGAAGTCATCAGGTATTCGTTGAAGCGGTCTTCAAAAGAAAGTATCTCCCGTTCAAAAGGTACTTTCCCTTCTCTCAGGATGCTTTTGATATAGGCGGGGTTATGGGCAATATTCCATTGGCGGCTTTGCGTATCGAAAGAATGTGCCGATGGCCCCAGGCCCAGGTAGTGCTTGCCTTTCCAGTAATTGGTATTATGTACGGCATATTTTCCCGGCAGGGCAAAATTGGAGATCTCGTAGTGATCGTAACCGGCCTGGCCAAGGCTTTCCATCAATTGTTCGAACTGTGCTGCCGTCTGGCTGTTGTCGGGTTCCCGGGTCTTCCCTTTTTCGATAGCGTGCGCCAATGCCGTTTTAGGCTCTACGGTTAAAGCATAGCTGGAAATATGCGGGACGTCGAGGCTTATTGCGGTATGGATATTTTCCAGCCATTCGCGGTCATTCATCGTAGGTGTACCATAGATGAGGTCGATGCTGATATTGTCCAGCCCGCTGTCCTGGGCCAGCTTTACGGCATAATCGGCCTCGGCAGCGTTATGCGCCCGGTTCATGTACCGAAGGTCTTTATCGTGGAACGATTGTATGCCGATACTGAGCCGGTTGATGGGGGTGTTCTTCAGTGCCTTGATGTAAGGCGGCGTAAGATTGTCGGGGTTGGCTTCCAGGGTAATCTCCTGCAGTGCCTGGCCGGGGAAATGCTTTTCCAGTGCATCCCATAGCTGCATGAGCTCTGCTGCGCTGAGCAAGGAGGGTGTGCCTCCACCGAAATATACCGTTTCAACGGTGCGGCCTTCGAGGTAGTTCTTTTGCAACGCCATTTCGCGCATCAGGGCAGCGATCATGTCTTCCTTTAATCTAAGGGAAGTAGAAAAATGAAAATTGCAATAGTTGCAAGCCTGTTTGCAGAAAGGAATATGAAGGTAAATACCGGCCATCAGGCAAAGTTATTTCATCGGCGGCACTCGGCCGTTGTTTTATTCCCGGGCCTGTTGTAAGGAGCACGAAAGCGCTGCCGGGTCAAGGCAAACACAATTCCTTCGTGAACGAGCCGAATTCCTGTATTTTTTCTTTACTTTGCTACCTCTATTCAGCAGATAAATATGAAATATACGCAGATCAATCCCAAGTTATACAAGCAGAACCGCGAACGTTTTGTAAAGCAGATGAAACCTAATTCCATCGCTATTTTCCAGGCCAATCCTGTGGTTGCCGAAAATGCGGATGCCGTTTACCTGTATAAAGCCAATTCCGATGTGGTATGGCTTTCGGGTGTAACGCAGGAAAAAACAATGGTCATTCTTTACCCGGATAACGCCGACGGGAATGCCCGTGAAGTATTGGTGATCCAGCGTCCCGATGAGCTGATGGAGAAGTGGAACGGCCATTTGCTGCGCAAAGAGGAAGCAACGGCGATCAGCGGTATTGCCAATGTGCAATTTGTGGATAGCATTGATGCACAGATCCAGCTTTGGATGCATCATGCCGATAATGTGTACCTGGATACCAATGAGAATGACCGCAGGGGCAGTGTATTGCGCACCGATCTTTTGTTTGTGCATGATTTTATGCAGCAATTCCCGCTGCACCATTACGAACGGGCAGCAAAGATACTGAAAGAGGTACGTGCCATCAAGACCAAAGAAGAGGTGGACGTAACTCAGGTGGCTATAGATATTACCCATAAAGCTTTTCTGAGGGTATGCCGCTTTGTGGAACCCGGCGTGATGGAATACGAGATCGAAGCCGAGATCACGCACGAATTCCTGCGTAACAGGGCTACCCGCCATGCTTATGGCGCTATCGTAGCCAGCGGCGACAGGGCGCGTACTTTGCATTATGTGGACAACAATCAGGAATGTAAAAGCGGCGAACTGCTGCTGATGGATTTCGGAGCCGAATACGGCAATTACAATGCCGATCTTACCCGTACCATCCCGGTGAATGGCAAGTTTACCAAGAGGCAGAAAGAGATATACAACGCCTGCCTGAATGTACACAACTACTGCAAGGGCATCCTGAAGCCCGGCATGAATTATGCCAGCTATATTGATCTGGTGAATAAAGAAATGGAAAAACAACTGGTGGGTATCGGCCTGATCTCCAAAAGCGACCTGAAGAACCAGGACCCGGCCAACCCTGCTTTCCGCAAATACTTCTATCATGGCATAGGCCACCACCTGGGGCTGGATGTGCATGATATCGGTACCCGCAACCAACCGGTTAAAGAAGGGATGCTGTTTACCATCGAACCCGGTATCTATGTCGAAGAAGAGCAGGTGGGTGTGCGCATCGAGAACAACTACTGGCTGACGAAGACCGGTAATAAAGACCTGTTTAAAGGAATTCCGATCACGGTGGAAGAGATCGAAGCGGCCATGAAACGCTGATCTGTGTCTTTTAAATTCCACACTTCAAAATCTATAAATACACATGTCGGGTAATACACCTTCCCCTAATTCTTATCCCGGTTCCAGGCCCTATAAAAAGAAAGTAGGCCCGGATGCGGCTGCTTTCGGGCTGCTAATGGGGCTTTTGTTCCCGGCCCTGGGTCTGCTGGTGCTTTTTTTCATCTGGGCACGCGATACCAGCTTTCCGGATTACCTGAAGACCTTTACGGCATTCAACAGCCCGATCCTGATGGGTACAGCCGCCAAAGCCTTGTCCTTGTCTATGATCGCCAACCTGATACCCTTTTACTTTTTTCTGAACCGGAAACAATACCTGACGGTAAGGGGTATCCTGATCAGTATGGTGTTGATTGGCGTCATGATTATATTGTACAAGTTTGTATGGCAATAAATTTTTTTTGATTTTTTCCTGTAGTTTTTTTTGCAGTTAAAAATTATTATTTACTTTTGCACCCCGCAGGGAGCTAGTCCTATGGTGTAATGGTAGCACAACTGATTTTGGTTCAGTTAGTCTAAGTTCGAATCTTGGTAGGACTACTTAAAGTATAAAGCCCGCTCTAAGAGCGGGCTTTATACTTTTTATGAGTATGTCGAAGGTCCGTTTAATGGATTTGTTAAAAGATACCAATCGCTGGAGAAGTTTATGTACACTTCAGTTTTGTGGACATCTGCTTTCCTATGTTATTCAAAAAAATCATAAACTACGAAAAGGCTCCGTCTATTTAAAATCAGGCTATCACTGTGTTCCCCCATTCGGGTACCCTCGGTTAAGTATCTGCTTCAGAAGCTGCGCCGCTGTGGTATAATTAGCTGTATTTGCAATCCGGTCAACGCTTTGATAAGAGCGCAATAAAGAAGAAAGTATTGCATACTCGCTTTCATCCGGTATATCGGTATCCTCTTTAAAATAATCCATTTCGTTCTCGAAATCTGCTATTACAGCCTTGTATTTTCCAAGGGCATCTTCGTGCAAGCCCAATTTTTCTTCCAGCTCGGCTATCTCTATCATATCTGGTCCGACCATTTCCTTGTAGTGCGACATAATGCTCAACGTAATAGATGTCCGCATTTTCACTACCCATAATTGCAATTGAAGCAAACCTTTCTTTTGGTAGTAATAAGCCAGATAATAAAATGCGTTTCTCATGCCTGAACCGCCAGCCCATACCTGCCCATTGATGGGATTCAAAGGGTAGCTATTGGCTTTTTCTCGAATCTCTGTCACTATTTTGGACGTAGCATTGCATAGCGTGGCGCTTAAAGTATCTTCGATTTCCGGATAGCTCTCATTGATGTCAACTGTAAACAATAGCCTCGTCAAGTTGTGAAACAGCTCGTCACTTTTAGTATTCATTATTTTAAACTCCTGCTCCATGAGCATTTCACTTTCGCCAAATGAAAATAGTTCATACATGATCTGATGCAGCTCATTGATGCCAACCTTTTCTTTCTTGCGGTCAAAAAGCTTTGACAGTAAAGATTGATGCGTTTTTTTAGGTGCCACTTGTTCTAGCAGGGCATCAATATTTTTTTCGGCTATCATCTTCCAAAGTTCCTTGTAGTCGTTGTCGAGGAACGCGATCACTATTTCGTCTTGTTGCATAAACGAGCTTCGAATCTTGTAGTTGGGCTTGAAGGTAATAAAACTTAAGATATGCTTTAAATGCGGAAGAGCTGCATTTTTTGCAGCTCTTCATGTAATATAGCAATTCTATGACGATTGAAAGTTTACATCCTCGGTTTCACTACCAGGAAATAGATCGCTCCCAGGATAATTAGACCGATCACCACGCCCAGCATAGTAATTGTATTGCGATAGCCTTTATTGATCGCACGCATTTTGTGTAGTTCGCTGGCATTGTTGATCACATTCTCGATACGGGAAAATGCACTTTCCCCCTTTACAACATAATCATAGGCGCCATATTTCATAGTATCAATAGCCACATCTATTTTATCCTGCCCGGAAAGTACAATGACCTGGGTAGCAGGATACTGATCCTTCATCGCTTTCAATATCTCTACGCCGTTTTTAGCCTCAGGATTATGGGCGCTCAGGTGATAGTCCAATACCACAATTTCCGGGTTCAGATGCATGTTCTGCAACGCTTCCTCTCCATTATCGAAGATCTTTACTTCATACAGGAAACGCTCGTTGAGGTAATCTTTCAACATTTCATTCTGAATGGGCTCATCATCAACAAGAAACAGATAACGTTTGGTAGCATTTGCCATAGGGAAAAATTAGTTTATTTTAAGAAGAGCGAAAGATAATAATTGTTTTTGATTTGTCAAAGCAAGGCCTATACAATTACCGACCTTAGTTCTTCAAAAGCCTTTATGCAAAGGCGCTCCAGGTGCGCTACCAGTTGCGGTAGGTTTTCCCGGTGGGCTGTTTGTCCTGCCGATTGCTCGATCAGGAAAATATTGCTCACTTCTTCCTTTACACCCATATAGGAAAGCTGCGGCTTCATGGAATGCGCCGCCACCTTTAAGCTTTCATAATCCTGCTGTTGCAAAGCAATCTTTATTTTCTCCAGCAATTTAGGGCCGTTATCCAGGAACATGCCCACGTATTTTTTCTTTTTTTCGGGATTGCCTCCTGTAAACTGGTTGAGGAAATTCATATCGGTGACTTCGGCAGGAAGTGCCTGAAGGTTGCCTACGCCCGAGTTGTGTTGTACTTCTGCTGTATCATGGTTGGTATTATGGGCTTTGTTTTCCAGTACTGCCGACATTTTCAGCAGCAGGTCGTCCGTTTGAAAAGGCTTGCTGATATAGGCATTCATACCTGCATCCAGGTAACGCTGGACATCTTCCTGCAGCACATTGGCAGTCATGGCGATGATGCTTACGTCCTTTTTGCCTTCAGGCAAAGTGCTCCGGATCATCCGGGTGGCATCGACACCGTTCATCACCGGCATCTGGATATCCATCAATACCAGATCGTAGTCGTGTTTGCGGATCTTTTCCACAGCGATAGCGCCATTCTCGGCGACGGCAATGCGGATATCAGGCAGCAGCTCTTTCAGGGTATCCTCGGCTACCAGGCGGTTAAATTCATTGTCTTCTACCAATAGTATAGACAGGTGTTCCAGGCTGTTGAATATATCTTCCGTGATCTGGCTGGGTCTGATGTAAGCTGTTTGCTCTTCGGCGATCTGCAGCGGGATGGTAACCGTAAACAATGTGCCTTTACCCTCTTCGCTCTCCACTTCTATGGTGCCGTTCATCAGCTCTACAAGCTGTTTGGATATGGTAAGTCCGAGGCCAGTGCCACCAAACCGGCGGGCAGTATCGGTACCTGCCTGGGTAAAGCTTTCAAATATCTTGCCCACATATTCCTTGGAAATGCCGATACCAGTATCCTGCACTTTGAACTGGAGCATGACGCGGTCGTCTGAAAGTTTCTGGGGCAGGCATTGAAGGCCTATATAACCTTTGTCGGTAAACTTCACGGCATTCCCGATAAGGTTGATCAGGATCTGGTTGAGCCGGGTAGGGTCGCCTATAAGCCTGTCGGGAATATCGGAGTTGACTTCTATCCTCAGGTCAAGGTGTTTTTGCTCGGCTTTCAACTGCATGATTTCCTGTATGCTCTGGATCATATCCCGCAGCGAAAAATCGATTTTCTCGATCACGATCTTGCCGGCTTCAATTTTAGAAAGGTCGAGAATATCGTTGATAATAACCAGCAGATTATCGGCCGACTGGCGGATCACGTTGAGGTATTTAAGCTGTTCTTCCCTGGGGTCTTTTTCCAGCAGGAGCCTGGTAATGCCCACGATCGCATTCATGGGCGTGCGGATCTCATGGCTCATATTGGCCATGAACTGCTGCTTCAATTCGGCCGTACGTTCGGCTACTTCTTTCTCCTTTTTGGCTACCTCGATCTGGTTTTTGATCTGCAGGTTACGCAGCTTGTTTAATGTTGCCTGTTGGAAGATTTCTTCCTTTAGCTTTTCGTAGGCTTTCAGGTGGTAAAAAGCTTTGGGAATATTCCCCATCTTATCATACAGGTCGGAGAGAAACTCATGAATGCTCATCAGGTCATGCCGGCGCAGGGAATCTTTGGCCAGGTCGTAAGCATGCTCCAGGAATTCCAGTGCTTTTCTCAGATTGCCTTGGTGCAGGTATAGTCTGCCTTTGTAAAACTCCGCTACGATTTCGGCTTCCGGGTTATTGAGCTCTTTGGCTTGTACCAGGGCCCGGTCCAGGTATTTCTTGGCATTGTCGAAATCGTTGAGCCGGTAGTACACCTTGCCTACGCCGCTATCGGCCAGGGAGCGCCCCTGGGTTTCTTCTTCGGTCAGCTCCTGGCATTTCTGGAAGTATTTGAGGGCTTCGGAAAAATATTCCTTTTTAAAATAAATATCGCCGAGCGTATTGTAAATGCTTACCAGGCGGCTGTTCTCGTTGTATTTCTCAAAAATGGGCTGGCATTTCAGGGCATATTCGAGGGCCGTATCATAATCGCCAAGATCGTAATACAGGTTGGAAATATTGGTAAGGTTGATCGTAAGGTTCAATTCATTGCCCAGTCGCTCGTTGATGTCCAACGCCGCTTCAAAATCCCTTAAGGCACTGTCGAGGTCGCCCAGGTTGCGATAAATACGGCCAAAGTTATTCAGCACTTTTGCTTCCAGCGTTTTGTCTTTGGTGTCCTGGGCTATGATGTAGGCTTCTGTAAGTTCGTCAAGGCCATCTTCGTATTCGCCCATGAGCCAGTAGCAGGCGCCTTTATGATTGAGACCGTTACCTATGCCTGTAGCATAGTGGATCGCTTCGGAACGTTCGATAATGTCTTCCGCCATTACCATCGCTCTCTCGGGATCATCGTTGCGTACTTCCAGGGTCATGTCCACGAGCAGGTCGATACGCTCTTTCTCTGTTTCGGCGGCCTGGTATTTTTCTTTTAGCTGCAGGTAGCGTTGTGTTTCCATGTGTTTATGCGAAAAGGTATATCAATGTAAAAGAGTATTATAAATAAAGTTCGGATGTTATTATCCCGGTCCGGGGACCATAGTTTCCGGATCGGGCTTCTTATGTGCAAAATACTGTATTCTGCGAAAAGCAGGTGCAATTTAAAAACACAGGACGGGATAGCCTTGCGCTACCCCGTCCTTACCGGTGTGCATATCCTCTAGGGATACTACTTGTAATTTTTAGTATAAAAAGCTTTGTAAGCAGCGTAGTCTTTCTTTACAAAAAGCTTGGGGAAGTTATCCGCTGAGATCAGCAGCAGGTCGTATTCCCCTGCTTTATATTCCCTGAAGAGCAGGTTGACGCCGCGTATCTCGTTCATGTATTTCTTCGCTGCGGCTGCATTAGGAAATTCTTTGCAGACTACCAGGCTTCTTCCGGCATCAAGGGTAGACATAGTCACCGAAATGTTCTCATTGCCTTGCTTCATCAGGTTGTAATCGGAAAGGCCGGAGCGGAAGCCGGAAAACTTCGCATCCTGCTGTGCCGAAAAGATCACATAATGTGCTGTAGCCGGTTTGTAATCATATTGCAATCCTCCCGATAAAGCAGCGGTATCCAGCTTCTGGTTATTGGCACTGGTCGTAGGTTGCAGCCCGTTCACACCCGGGGTTTGTGGGTGCTTGCGGATGTATTCCAATACCGTATTGGCCCAATGGGTAAGGCTATCGCCCGGGTTGGCCGAAATGAACTGCTGGAGCATGGTATCTGCTTCGGGATAATTGCCGTTGCCGGCTATGGCTATAGCTTTCATCAGGTTGAACTTCTTACGGAAATCGCCCTGGTTTTTATAAATCTCGTCTGCTTCATTTACCCTTTTCAATACATCGTTATACTGTCTTTGGATCAATAAGCCATAGGTCTCATCGTAGAAGTTGGATACGGTTTCTTTAGGCACATTGCTTACATTGGCAAACGGATCTATATCGGCCGGTACAGCGGCAGCGCCTTTCAGCAGCCTGGCCCATTCAGAATCCGGGTATTTGCTTTGCAGCATGGTATTGTACTGTGCTGCCGCAGCCGGTTGGTTCTGGCGCATGTTCATCAGGTACCGGGTGTACAACACTTCGGCCTGGTGATTATGGGTGGGGTAGCGCCGGTCGAGCGTGTCGAAAGTAGCCGATGCTTTGCCGTAATCTTCGAGGAAAGTATAATAAGCCTTGCCCAGGCTAAATAAGCCTTCTTTCAGCCGGTCGTTGGCCTTTTGCAATTGTTCGGGCGTATGTGGGATAGCGGCATACAAACTGTCTTCATCGGGAAGGTTGCTCTGGTCGCTTTCTGTACTGCTGTTGTCGTTGTTGCCGGAGGCGAAATCGCTGGAACTGCTGCTGCTCCTGCGCCAGTTGTCCTTGAGCGTACGGTTGCCCCAGCGTTGTTTAAACTCGTTTTCTCCTTGTTTGATCAGGTTGGGATTGGCAAAATACCAGGATTGGCTGCTTTGGCCGCCGGTATTATTCCCGGCGTTATTTACAGGAGGGGCAACCTGTGCCCTGTAAGCGCTATCGCGCATTTTGCGTTCCAGGTCGCGGAGGTAATCGCGGATGGCTTCCCTTTGTTGCTTTTCGCTTAAGGAGGCCAGCCTTAACAAGCTGTCCTGCTCTTTCACTTCGTTGCCGGGGATGGCCACCCTATCCAGTGCCTGTGCTCTTTGCCGGGCAATGCTGTACACCGGGTCCTGGGCTACGGTAAGCATCATGGAGGCACTGTCGTAGGCGCGCTTTGCATTGTTATAATCGCTCCTGGAGTAGTACTCGTCGCCCATAGCTGCAAAGGACAAGCCTTTTTGTTTCCTGTTGCTCTGGCTAAGGCTTACGCTCTTTTTAAAGCTTTCCAGGGCCTTGTCGCCTTGCCTGTTTTTCAACGCGGCCTTACCCATTGCAAAGTAAATTTGGTCGTAATAGGGCCTGAATTTGCCATCGGCAGCCATTTTATCCAGCATGTCGGCTGCATTCATGGTATTGCTGCCATAGTTGATGCTGTTGGACACAATGTTTTTGCGGGCATAAAATTCCATTTCCAGGTTGGGATTCAGGCTCAATACTTCCCTGAAATACTGGTCGGATTCTATATAGTGCAACTGTTGCTGCATCAGTTGCCCGTTAAGGTAGTTGGCCCGCAGCCGCAGCCACTTTGGCAATTGTTTGTCGTTGGAAACAATACCCAGGGACTGTACTGCCTTGTTGTCGTCCCTGCGGCTGAGCTCGATAAAGGCTTGCTCCAGCGCCAGGCGCCCGTTCAGCCTTTCGGGGAACAGCGCATCGTTGCGGAGCATATCCAGCAGCGTTTGTGCCTGCCCTTCCTTTTTGGTCTGCGTCAACACGCGGGACAACCAGAGCATGGCTTCGTTTTTGGAAGATTTATGTTCCAGCATACCTGCAATACCGGTTTTTTCTGGCTCGCTATAGGTCGACGGTTTGTTCTTGTCTTCTTTTGTAGTACCCTTTTTCTTCGCCTCGTCTTTTTTAGCCTGTTCGGCCTGGGCTACTATTTGCTTGAAGGCTGCGCCTGCATTTTTGTAGTCGCCTTTGTAGTAATAGGCCTGTCCTACCAGCAGATAGAGATCGTCCTGCCACTTGGCCCTGGGGTCGTGTATCTGGATGCCCACCGAAGCTTTGTGAATGATGGTGTCCATATCGGAAAGCAGTTTCGTCGAATCCCGGTCGGGATTAAAGGGGAACAGGGCGATGAGGCTATCGTAATTGTCGACATTGGACCGGACCATATTCCCTATAGCCTCTTCCATTTTCTTGTCGGCGTTGAAATAGTAATTATAGCGCGTAAAGGTGTTCTGGATTACCTTTCGGGGCAATGTCCATTTCTTTTTGCGCATATCTTCGTTGGAGTACTTATCCTGCTTTTTCTTGATCTTTATCTCCAGGGAAAGCTTTAGTTTTTCTGCTTTTGCCTTTTCTTTCTCTTCCGCCTTCTGTTTGCGCAGGGCGGCCCTCGCTTCCCTTACTTTCCCCAGGCTGTCGGCCCTGGCCGCTCTTATCGATTTCAAGCTGTCCAGTTGCTGCGTTCGGATAGCCTTTGCTGCTGCCATGGAGGTTTTCAGGCTGTCGTTGTAGGCTTTCCTTACAGCCAGTGTACTGTCAGTCCTGTTTTTCTGGATGGCTTTGATGCTGTCGGAAGTATGTTTCCGGGCCTTGGCCAGGTTGGCCTTGCGTGTTTCCCTGTCGGTAATCACACTGTCTTTATAGCGTTTACTTTCTTTATAGGCCCTTAAGGCCGCAAGGCTGTCGCTTACCCTTTTTCGTTCCTTTTTTACACGCTCCAGTTCCCGTTGTTGCGCCTGGCGTATGCTGTCGTTGTTGAGCCTGATGCTGTCGCTGTAATGGCGACGGTAGTTCATGATACTGTCGGCCGTTTTTTTTCTTTGAGTGGTAAGTGCTTCGGCAGCAGCCTTCTGGCCTGCTTTCTGGTCTTCGACCCTTTTGATGCGGGCTGCTTCGACGCTGTCTTTGTAGCGTTTGCTTAGTTTGTAGTTGCGTATGAAATTAAGGCTGTCGCTGAGCTGTCTGCGGGCCTTTTTGAGGCTGTCGCTTGCCTGGGTTGCGGCATTATTCCGGCTGCCGGCATTTTTTTGAGCATGGGCCGGCGCATTACTTACCAATAATATTACTAATACAAATAACCCTGATAAAAAATTAATAACCCTTTTCAAAATTTCCTTTCCTTTAGGCACGATATTACAATGAATAACTGATTTTTGGCTAAAATAGTATATGCGAAGATAAAAAAGAAGCCCATACAGGAAAGGGTCCGGGCGTGCAACCAACAACACTCCAAAAAAATAAAAAAAAATATCTGCAAACTATTGCAAGTCCGGAAAATTTTTATGTATTTTGGAAGCGATTTCGTAAAAATAGAATTTAACTATGAACAAAAAATTATTATTTGTGTCTGCGATTGTAGCGGGCATGTTCCTGGGAAACAATACCACAGCACAGGCACAAGAAAGCGATGAAATGGTTCCCGTTTATCGCTGGTTCAGCCAAGTTGATAGAAATTACGTGACTGTGGCCGAAGGGGAATACCAGGAAGGCCAACTGCTCAATTGGAAATATAACAATAAGACCCTGATATTTTACGCATTCCGTGAACCAGGACCCAACCGCATCGCCGTGTATCGCTGGTTCAATCCTACTACTAAAGATATCATCAGCGTAGCAGAAGATGAATATACAGATGATGCCCTGCTGAAAATGGGCTATAAAGAAAAACACATCCAGTTTTATGCGCCTATCCGCCGCGGCGACAACCGCGTAGCGGTATATCGCTGGTATATTCCTAAAACCAGGGATTGGGTTACTATTCCTGAAGAAGGGGATACCGATGCTTACTATAAAAAAGGATACCGCCGCAAAACGTTACAATTCTACGGCATCAAACGCAGCACCGACGAAAGCCTGTACAACCAGGACCTGTAAACAGGCAAGCCTGCACGATATTTTTCAATACGAAAAGGAGGATAACCATCCTCCTTTTCGTATTTTCATATAAATCGATCCCAGGCATATGGCTGATGATGTTACTATATCGCGCAAAAAACCGGTTTACCCTATATCGGGACCTTTATTCCGGTACCTGAAACACTATCAGCGGGAGGCCAGGCTTCCGATTGCCTACAGCGACCTGCGCAATTTCAGGGAGGCTGTCCCCCTAATGGACCGGAATGGCAAGGATACCCTTTGGGAATGTCCCATCTATCCGCCGCATGAGATAGAACACCTGCACAGTGGGTTAAAGAAGATATATGCGATGCTGAAAGCCTCCGGCAACCTGCGTATTGTCGAGCATAAATACATAGATCGTATCGATTACTGCACCTTTGGCAATACCCATCCTTTCCGGGTACGTATCGTGAACCGGCTGAATGATGTGTATGATTATTTTTATATTAAGATTGCCGATGCCTCCCGGATCTATGGCATGGAAGTGGAGCATTTGCTCTCTCCCAATCAATTGAACTACCTGGTCGACAACAATACGCTCGTCGAAGAACATATTCCCGGTATTCCCGGCGATGTGTTTACTCGGAACTACCTGAACAATGAAGCATACAATCCCAAGCGTATAGCAAAGGAATTTGTGAAATTCAACGAACGTTGTTTTATCACGCTCCTGGGCGATATGCGGGCCTATAATTTTGTAATGCAGATTACACCCGACTTTGACGATTTCCAGTTCCGTATCCGCTGCATCGATTTTGACCAGCAGTTTTACGAAGGAAATAAGAAGGTGTACTTGCCCCAGTTCTTCAAGGAGAATTATCCTTATGTGCAGTTGGGGATCCATTACCTTACCGAAAAGACCTTTATCCAATACCAGCAGGAAGAAGCCTCTTCCATCGTACACCGGTTGCGGAGCGAACGGCATCGCATTGCCCACCTGCGTGATGTGTTGCAGGCCGACCATATCGCACCCTCTGAAAAGGTAGCGGAATTGCGTACAGGGCTTGCCGAGCATTATAAAGATAAACACTATCTTGAATGTCGTAATATGGCCGATATCCTGGAGTTGAACCTGAAAAGGGTGATCAGGCAGGTGAAGCTATGATACACTGATGAAAATAAAAATGCCGCTGCAGATCGGATGCAGTGGTGATCGCTATCTTCGTATCAACTAAATAAAAAGCCAAGCATGAAAAAAAGAGAGCCTCAATCTCCGAAAATTGAACCTGAATAAGGAGACGCTGGGCAGCCTGACTACTGATCAGCAACGCAACGTAGTCGGTGGCAAAACCGCAGTTCCCCAGGATTCGGTCTGTGTTTTTTGTACACCGACATTTACCCAGCAACCCCTGGATTCCGTATGCGTTTTCTGTACACCTACTGCTATGCAGCCCGGCAACACCGTTTGCTAAAAGACATTGGCCGTACGTGTAATGTTAATTGACGATCGGGATATAGGAAACAGGGGCGATAGGCAATAAACATTAGAAGCCGGAGCTATATTGTTCCGGCTTCTAATATTTAACGGGTGGGTGACATGTGGTCGGTGTTCAAAGTGTATGTCATGTAAAGCTATGATAGTTATATGAAAATAAATGGCGGTACTGCAGATTTGATGCAGTGTCGCTATTTATCTTTGTATCAACCAAATAAAAATACAAAACATGAAAAAAAAAGAACCTTAACCTCAAGAAATTAAGCCTGAATAAGGAAACAATGGGCGTGCTGAACCCCGATCAGCAATTCAAGGTAATAGCCGGTAACTATACGGAGGTCGCCCAGGATTCGAGGTGTGTTTTCTGCACACCGGATTATACGCAGCGCCCGGAGGATTCTTTCTGTGTTTTTTGCACGCCGACATTTACGCAGCGGCCCCTGGATTCCGTATGTGTTTTCTGCGCGTCAGGTAAATAAGCTTTTTATAAAAGAATTTAAAAGCCGGGGCAAATTGTTCCGGCTTTTTGATTGAAATTATTTTTGGATTTTTTTAGAGCATTGTTTGCCTGCGCCCTGTACTGGCGTAGTGGCATGCTACTTTTGTAAAACAATGCAGCTCATTTCTACATATACCAACTGCCGCCGGTACTAATTGTTAGCAAAACCGCAACTGATAAAAGGCTCCAACACCATGAACTATGACGCCTTTCGTTTTCGTAACAAGTACCTACCGGGAATAAGTGTGGCCACACTTTAGGCAGTTTTTTATTTTCTTCTTGCATGTCATCTGACCGGTTTGTCCTGAGCCGGAAGGAAGCCCTTAATCTTTAAAAACAAAATAGTATGCCACTTACCCCAATTAATGTGATTGATGTAACCCAATCGCCTTACGATGCAGTAGGCGATAGCATTGCAGATTGTACATCGAAAATACAGGCTGCAGTGGATGATGCTATATCTCAAGCGTATCAATCCAGTATTGCAGATTATACATCACCGCGACTCTATTTTCCTCCGGGTAAATACAAGATCAGCAACACGATCAACTTTAGGATAGCCCAGATTTCCCTATCTATTATCGGAGATGATGCAATCATTATCCCTGGTAATAATTTCAATGTGAATAATTATGCTTTCCAAACTGATTATTGCTACAACTTCAAAATAAAAGGGATGCATTTTGATGGTTTCGCCAAAGGGCTGTATATCAACAGCAATGAGAACATCAATTCCGGACAGGTTGCAGTAGAAGAATGTATTTTCCTCAATAATACCGAGGCCCTCAGGTTAAACGCCACATCTACAATTGCCATTATCTCTAAATGTAAATTCCACTGGAATAAGGTAGCTATGTACTTGAATGCCGATAAGGTAACCGTGCGGGATTGCTGGATACAGTCGGGGGAAATGCTGAACGTGGATCATCCTGCCCAGATCATTAATCATAGTGTACTGACCTTCGATGCCAATCTTTTGGTTCCTGAAACACCCGAGGGTCTTATGGAGCCGGCCTGGATCAATAATTACCAGACAGTAAGAGCCAGTAATGTAAGGCAAGGTGGAGAGCCTGGCAGCTTTACCTTGATTAATAATTTTGCAGGTTCGGTAGCGCCGATTTCTACACCGGAAGGCGCTATTCCTTTCACCGTTTCTGTTAAAGATTCCGAATGTTATGCCGTGTATGGGAATGATCACGGAAATGGGATAATACATCCGGCTATAGTACGTTATGTTACTAAAATGCCGAACAGTACAATTATCAGGAACAATATAGGGCTGGTCGATTGTCGTCTGATCGATTTTTCTTATGACAGGTATTATAATCCAACCTATCAGCAAACTATAGCAAGCTTATTTGCCGCTTCGGGAGCTGCATCTCCTGCATATAGTTTTGTTGAAGTGGTCAATAATATTGGTGGGCTCAAGTACAGCCACAATAGTTACGTGCCTTTGGAGTTATATCCTTTTATCAGGGATTCGGAATCTACATGGCCCTCTTCGCCGGCGCCTACTTCACTGCAGCCTGTGCTCGCTCCGGGAAATCCTGATATCACTTCGGTTCCGGGTTCCATTATTTACAAATTTGAATATACTGATCCGGACGATACTTTGTTGTTGCGATATTCCGGCGATCCCGTTCCCGGTTCGGGGCATTACCGTGGCAGTTATGTCGGGATTATAAGGGCCAATGGTACTTATATCGACAATAAAGTGCAATTGGCTTTGCAGCTTACCGAGCTCAGCAACAAGATCGGATCAACGGGTACTTTCTTTGCCGGTACTTATACCGTTTCTGTTTATTGGGATGCTGCGCCAGATACATCGCATCCCGAGCTTCTGCCCGATAATGCTGCCGGGGAATATAATACGAACAGGTTCTTTTATGTGAAGATCAGCAATCATGAACCTTCGCTGACCGAATTTAGCAGGATTAAGCTGATTCGCCTGGATAAACTCTAACTGGAGAGTCAATGCTACCGTGTTCTTAAAAGCCGGGAATCTACAGTTCCCGGCTTTTCAACAAAAAAATCTTTAGAGGAGAGAAAATATACCCTGGCCTCCGCCTTATATTGGCGTAACCGCTTCCTACCTTTATGAAACAATAGCGCTCATTTCAATATATACCAACTGCCACCGGTACTCATTGTTGGCAAAACCGCAACTGATAAAAGGCACTAACACCATGAACTATGACGCCTTTCGTTTTAGCAACAAGTACCTACCGGGAATAAGTGTGGCCACACTTTAGGCAGTTTTTTATTTTCTTCCTGTATATCACCTGACCGGCTTGTCCTGAGCCGGAAGGAAATCCTTAATCTTAAAAACAAATAGTATGCCACTTACCCCAATTAATGTGATTGATGTAACCCAATCGCCTTACAATGCAGTAGGCGATGGTGTCAACGATGATTCGGATGCCATTATTGCTGCTGTAGCCGCACTGGTTGCATTTTATAACCCGGAAACAAATGGCAGTATAACAGGAGGCGTTTTCTTGTCTACCCTTCCTACATTGTATTTCCCTCCCGGTAAATATTTGATTACAAAAAAAATCTCCTTTGGCGACCACCATTCTGCATTGCACATATTGGGTGATAATGCAATCATTATTTCGGACCATCTCTTAGAAGACTATGGCTTTTACCACTCGAGATGTTATGATGTGAAAATAGAAGGTCTCAATTTTATCAATTTTAAAAAAGCAATGTACCTGGGTAATAATGAATCGCCTGTACATCTGGACTCTTGCCAATGCATAGTTGAGTCCTGCGCTTTCCAGAACAATAAAGAAGCCCTTGCTATATACGCGCCTGCATCAGTTGTAAACATAGAAAAATGTAAGTTTTACAGAAATAAATTGGCCGTTAATATCCTGGGTGGCGACAAAGTGATCATGAAGGACAACTGGATTACAGCTGGGCCTATGGAGAACATCAGAAATAATGGTGTTGTGGTCTATCGCCCGGCCCAGATTGAAAATCATGCCGTATTGGAATTCGAATCTAATTTGCTTGTACCAGAAAGCCCGGTCGAAGGAACTGTAGAGCCAGCCTGGATCAATAACTACCAAACTGTGAAAGCTTCAAATGTGCGCCAGGGAGGAGATCCCAGTGCTAATGAAACATTATCTGGTTACACATTGATTAACAATTATGCCGGGTCTGTGCCGCCCATTTCCGGGAATGATGCTACAGCCATTTCTGTTAAGGATTCTCAATGTTATGCCACCTATGGCAATGATTACAATGTAACTCCCAGGATCATTCACCCTGCTATTGTTCGTTATATTGATAAAATACCCAACGGCACTGTAATTAGGAATAATGTTGGCCTTATCGACTGTAGACTGATTGATTTTTCTTACGAACTGTATTATAAACCTGGTCATACAGGAAACATTGAAGATGTGTTTGTTAATTCCGGGGCTGCGATCATGCCGCATAGTTATGTAGAAGTTGCTAATAATGCAGGTGGCATTCTATTCGACCATAGCAGCTATGTTCCGCTTCCCTTATACCCGCTTATCAGGAACGATGAGTCTATGTGGCCGTCCACCCGTAATACCACTAGTCTTGAACCTATAAGTGTCGATACAATTTCCAGTCCGGGAAATATTATTTATAAGTTTGAGTATGCGGATTTCAGAGATACTTTACTGTTAACGTATTCAGGGAATCCCAATGTAGGATCCGGGCATTATAGTGGCAATTATACAGCGATACTCAGGTCTAATGGAACGTACCTGGGAGGGATTGTTCAGCAGGCATTAAGACTATACCCGATCTCAAACGAAATAGGTTCCCCGGGTACTTTTTTTGCCGGTAACTACACGGTAACCGTTTATTGGAATGCGACTAACAACGACATTTTGCCAGATGATCCAAACGGAAACTACAATGCCAATAAGTTCTTCCATATTAAGATCAGCAACCAGGGACATACTGATTTGAGCAGGATTAAACTGATCCGTCTGGATAAGCTCTAACGGGAAGATCTGTATCAACGTGTGCTGAAGAGCCGGGAACGTGCTGTTCCCGGCTTTAGCTTTTTATATTTTTATAGTAGTAAGCGATCGCTTCGCCCAGGGAAGAGATGTGGAGCTTTTCGTAGATATGCTTGGTGTGCGTATTGACGGTAGTATAGCTTACGCCCAGCTTTTCGGCAATCATTTTATAGCTTAAGCCTTCGGATAGAAGTGCCAATACTTCATGCTCTTTTGGGCTTAAGGGTGATTCCATTTTTTGCGGTTTAAAGTACTCCAGCACCTTTTGTGCAATGGCAGGGTTCATCACGGCGCCACCCTGGTGCACTTCTTCTATCGCCTGTAGTATCCTTTGCGGCTTATCGCTTTTAAGGATATAGCCGCTCGCCCCGTTCTTGATACTGGTAAAGATCTTATTGCTGTCGTCGAAGGCCGTTTGCATCAATACCTGGATTTCGGGATACCTGGTTTTGATCAGGCGCAGCCCCTCCAGGCCATCTACCTCGGGCATATTAATGTCCATCAGTACTACATCAGGATAAAACTGCTCCATATCTTTTAATACCTCGCTGCAATTGGCAGCATCACCCACAAATACAAGCTCATCATTAAGGCTTATCAAGGCTTTAAGGCTATCTCTCCTGTCGTGGTGGTCGTCGTAAATAAAAACACGTATGCCCATAATATTGCTGTTTACGGTGGTTATAATATCAGGTATTGCTTTGCTGCTGCAAAGGTATGCTTATGCTTATCCTGGTGCCTTTCATGGGCGCGGTTTCGAACAACCACTTTCCCGCTATTTCTTCTGTCCTGCGCTTCATGTTGGCAATGCCATTGCCTTTGTCGGGCTTGTATTCAAAGCCTATGCCATCATCACAAATGGTGAGCGTGGCTATGTTGGCTTCCAGGTTCAGGTTGATCGAAAGCGTCGATGCCTTGCTGTACTTCACGGTATTGTTGATGGCTTCTTTCGTGATAAAAACGATGTTTTTGCGCATGGTGATATCGGTGATCCTTGTGTTGGCTTCGGGATCGATATGGATATGGTACTGTATATCTGTATCGCCCATGATATCGTTGGCAAAGCCCCTGATCCGATTGCTCATCGTCATGAATTCATCTTTGCCTGGTTTCATGCTCCATATAATATCACCTATCCTTTCCGAAAGATTTTTGGACTGAGAGGCTATCTTTTCCAATACCTTTTGTGCCCGGTCGGGTTGCTGCAACAGCAGCTCATGTGCCACTATGCTGTTTACCTGCAGACTGCTCAACGATGCCCCGATGTCGTCGTGCAGGTCGGCTGTAATCTTATTGCGTTGCTTTTCGAGGGCGAGCTGCTGTCTGAAATTGGTCTTCTGCTTCAGCAGTTTCACACGATGGTATCGCCAGGCAATCACGGCAGTAACCAGTATGGCAACAAGCACCCAAAACCAGGGCCTGAGATAAAAAGGCGCTTCGATAAAGATGCGGATCACTTTCTGGGAAAGATTCCGATGCCCGTATTTGTCATACACACCCAGTTCCAACAGGTAGTTGCCGGGAGCCAGGCTGTTGAATGTAAGCAGGCTTTTGCCGGTCAAGTGTTTCCATTGCACATCGGACTCCCGCAGTCTATACACCAGCTCACTGTTGTTGTCCAGGTCCTTTACTATAGCCTTTACCACGATATTATTGTCGCGGTGCGGCAGGTGCAGCTCTCTTATTTCATTTGCATTGCTATCGGGCGTAAATGTTTTATTGTTGACCAGGATCTCATCCACATACACTTCCGGGTCGTAATAAGAAACTGGCTTTAAGGGTGGCTTGAAATAATTAAAGCCGCCGACACCCCCGAAATACAAAGTGCCGTCCGTAGCTTTATAAAAAGCACGGTTGTTGAAATCCCAATCCTGGATACCATCCTCTTTGTCATAATTCGTCATCTGGAAGGTATTGGCATCGATACTGCTTAACCCGTGCTGGTGGCTGCACCAGGCATTTCCTTCATTGTCGAGCAACAGACCGTAAATATACGTGCCCGCCAACCCGTTATTGGCGTCGAAATGTTCAATTGTTTTAAAATGTTTATCCAGCAGGTAGATGCCTTTATTGGTGCCTATCCAGTAGTGGTGGCGTAGCGTGTCTTCCTGTGCATAGAAAGACTGTACTCCAGGCAAAATGGTTTGTACAAATTTAATATCGTCGCTGCCGTCCAACCGTACGAGCCACATATCCTTGTTGAGGTAACTGACGGCATAGTAGTTATCGCTGAGGGGGCTTATGGTAAAAAAGCTTTTGTTGGGTATAGTTTCTATCCGTATCAGCTTCCGATCTTTGATCCAATAGAGTCCGTTGGAAAAAGAGATCAGCATCCTGCCGTCGCTCAGTATTTTTAAAGTATTGCAGGCGCCCAGGCTACCGGCAACAGAGATAAGGTGGGTTAAGACCGGAAGTCCGTTCTGGCCTATAAAATACAACTTCAAGTGCCGCAGGTCGTCGTCCATGCCATAGAGCCACATTCCTTTTCGTAATAAATCCGATTCTGCCTTGAAGCCTCTTTTGAACCCCAAGGATGAACCCCGGTAACGCATTGCCTTCAATCGTGGGCTGCCATGCTCCAGTAAAAAATCGCTTTCAAAAAAAATGTCGCCATTGGGTAACTCGGCAAAACAGCCTACACCTTTTTCCTTCAATTTGGCAAAGTCATTATTGGTTCCTGGTATTTTGGGTAATAAAGGTTGCGAAAAGCTATAGATGGCCTGGCCAAGCCCATCGTCGCACATCCATAGCCTGCCTGCCTTGTCGAAGCCAAAATCGTAAACCCTTCTGCTGAATAGCCTGGACGGATAATTGGCCCAATAATAATTTTTAAACGTCCGGTCGGCAAGTAAAGATCCCGAAGAGCACCGCAGGGCGATCACATCATTTTTGCAGGCAATGGAATTCACTTCTCCCAGGCTCAAGTTGCCCACACTGCGCACTATCTGTTCTGCCCCGGTCTTCATATCATACGATACCAAGCCTTTATCCGTACCAATAAGCAATTCATTGTGCCGCTGATCGAAGTAAGTGCAGAGCGTGATCGCGTTGTTTGTCTTCAATGTTTTGATTTCAATGCGTTCGAGCGTTTTTTTGTTTTTATGGTATTTATAAATGTCCCGCACACCAAACACCCAGACATTATTATTGTTATCGAAAAAAGGGAAGCGGTAATAAAGGCTGAGGCCATCCAGATCCAGCATATCATAGACATGAACGGAGTTGATCGCAGGCAAGGGTATCCGGATAACATTATTGATCTTTCCGCTTGCGACATCATAGGTGGCGATCTCGTATCTTTTGTTGAAGCACCATACCTTTTGGTCCTTAAATGCGAAAGGCATGGCCAGGTTGTCGTGGCTGCCGGTATATATTTTCTGCAGCCTGAATTTATCTGTTTTGCGGTGATAAGTATAAAGGCCATTCACACTGCCGATGTATATATTACTTTCGTCGTCTTCGGTAAAGCCATAGCCTTGTTGCAGAGGCGGGCAATCCTTGAAATAGCGGTTGAGGTTGTACACTTTGATTAACGAGCCATCGTAACGATTGAGTGCGTCGTTGCCCGTGATCCACATAAAGCCCCTGCGGTCTTCGTAACGGAAGTAGTTCGATCCCTGAGATAAACCATCGTCCTGGGAAAGCCTTTTCATTGAGTAGCTGAAATACTGTTGCTGTGCTTGGGTCCAAAGAGCACAGCAAACAGTAAGCAGAAACAACAAGTATAAGCTCAGGTGCCGCATCAATTTTTATTTAAGCAATGTTTTTCCGGTTTGCCTATGAAGGTCATAAAAATATTGATTAGTGTAATAAATAAGATAAGCAGGCATGCCGGAGCCGGATTTTATTTTATGCCAATCCCTTTATATGAGGATGGCATATCTTGTCTGCGCAGGTCTTGTCAATGGGGCATAGAAGTATCCCGGTGCTCCCGCTTGATATATGTCCTTTAGTAGTGCTCTGCTGAAATCTATCGTTGCTGTTCTTCGGGAAAGGCATGCCTGTCCGGCTTTTGTCGTATTTATATCCCTACAATTAGGGATTTTTTTGTCTTTGCAACGCCGCATTTTTGTCCGGATAATTTTCCTGTAACCAGGATTTTCTTCACAACCAAATACCATTTTTATGAAAAAACTTTTAGGCGTAATGCTGCTGCTGGCAGCAAGTACGGGCATCAGGGCGCAAAGCGCTGCCCCGGCCCCCGCTCCTGTACCTTGTAACAACACCTTTGTCAAGCAGGTGATCAATATCGGGAACCAGGAACCACGCATATTTAAGGATCCTGCGGCAGGGGGCAACTACTTCCTGACCTCTAACGGCAACAACACAACGTTTATCTCCGGAGTCAATGCTTCCGGTAACTTCCTGTGGACACACACCATCAACTTTCCTGGCGATAATGGTACGATCACTGATATGATCGTTGACTTTATCGATGGTACGCTTGCCGCTGTAGTAAAGGGCGTCAATGCCAATTACATATTCAAGTACGATTACAATGCGATGGCCTTTAACTGGATCGAAAAATATCCCAGTAACTATCTCTTTCAGAATATTCACCAGACAGGAACCAATAACTATGTGGTTACTGGTGAAATACTGACCGGGGCGGTTACCATTTTCAATGTCGATCGCCTTACCGGCGCGATGACGCTGTTCCAGAATTCAGGCGTTACGGGCGAGTTCTTCTCGACCTACGACCCCGCCAACAATGGCGTCTTCGGCGCCTGCCGTTATTATAACGGCTCCTTGTTCAGTCCCTCTTTATTTCGGTACGATGCAAGCACCGGGGCTAACTCCTGGATCAACTCATACGTGGAGAACACACCAGGAAATACCTGCCGTATCTATCCGGTAGCACCTGTTGCGGATAATGCAAGGCTGGTGCAGCTGAGTTCAGGCGACCCGGTTTCTTTTAATACCTACCAGACCGGTCCAACAGATGCCTGGATATTAAAAACAGATTTCGTGGGCAACCTGATGTGGACCAATCATATCACTATCCCGGGTTACAAACAGCTTAATGCTAAAAAAATAATCAATACAGCAACCGGTTATTATTTACTGATCGATTCGTACAATCCTGCCAGTAGCATTGTCGATTACTTCTTCGTGGTAAAAACGGATAAGAATGGCAAGCTGCAATGGGCTAACCGTTATGGTATCAGCGGCATCAACTCCGTTATATCGGGTGTGGAGAATAATGGCTACCTGTACCTTACGGCGCTTTCGCAAAGTTATGGCGTCGCCAATCCTATCCTTTTCCTGAAGCTGGATCAACTGGGTAACTCGGATGCCAACTGCCCCTATATCAAACCGGCCAGGGTGCTGATGAGCGGCTACAACAATACACAGCAGGCCTGGCCCACACCCACCAATCCTACTACTTACAGCAATTCCCCGGCTGCTGCTAACCTGGCTACCGTTAGTCCGAAGGAAAGGGTTTACTGCAGCACCAATTGCATACTTCCCTGCAATACCCTCAGCGGTTCTTTGCTGAGCGGTGTCGTGGCATTCTATCCTTTCGGGTACGGCTCACTTAGCGATCTTTCCGGCAATGGTTACGACCTGCAGAATCCTACAGCAGCCGTACCTACCGTCGATAGGGGCGGTTCGGCCAATTGTGCTTATCGCTTTAACGGTACCGACTTCCTGACGCCTGTAGGCAGCTCTACCTTCCTGGACAACATTACCACTGCACCTTTCTCCATTTCACTCTGGTACCAGCCTCTGGGCATACGGCCGGTGGGTAATTATGAATTGCTGATCGGCAGGGGCAACACGGGATTACATTGTCCCGATACCTGGGGTGAATGGTCGCTGGGCCTTTACGATTGCCGGAAAGCAGTGATGGGCTTTGATTATTACAGCCATTGGGAAACAAGCACTATGGGCTGCAGCGCCTTTATGTCCTTTATCTCGAATAGCTGGCATCACCTGGCCTTCGTGTACGATGGTACCAATTACAACCTGTACCGCGATGGTGTCCTCTCTTCCACCACTAGTGGGCCTTGCGGTCCGGGTACAGCCAACGTGGCAGCTATGATGCTGGGTGTGGATTATACCGGCGACCTGGATGATATCATTATCTATAACCGTGCGCTGGCTTTATCAGAGGTGGTTTCGCTGGTGAGCCTGAATCCTTCCTGTTGCGATGGTGTGACTTCCAGCATCAAGAAGCCGTTTACTTTGCCGGCTCAGGGTACCGGAGCCGTGAAAGTATTCCCCAACCCTACAGATGGAAAAGTATCGGTATCGGCTGCTCCAAGTATTATCAGGAGCGTAAGCGTATACAGCAATGCCGGACAACTGGTACATACTTATCTCTTCAATGCTGCTGAAGTAACTATCGACATGAAATCGCTGGCATCGGGTGTGTACACCCTGAAAGTAATTACCGACTCGGGCACCAGCACCGAAAAAGTGATCAAGAAATAAACCTACCTACCAAGCCGATAACCCAAACAATGAAAACAGGCGCCCGGAAGGGCGCCTGTTTGTGTTTTGATAAAAGAAGGAACGGACTAGGTTGCCTCTTGTCGTATATTATGGTGTGGCGATAACCAGGCGCAAGGCGCAGGTAAAAGCAGGCTCGGTACGGTAATGGCCATATTTTCTATCCCATTCACCTGTGCTCAGATCATTGGCAAGTCTTGCTACTAAAATATCTTCCATGCCTTCTTCTAAAAATCCCCATGCCGATTGCGATTGTCTTACTTCTTTTTGCAAAAATGCTTCGGGCCTGCCATAGAACGCTTCCTGGAAGCCATCAACGCAATCTAACGGAACGGGAACAGTAACTACCCTGGAATTGCCGCCCAATGATTTTTGGATCAGATCGATTGATGGGTAGCGGGCTTTTTCAACGGCGATAAGTTCCGGGAAGTATTGTGCATTCCAAAAATTATCGAGGGCATCGGGATCGAAAGTCATGATTACCACCTGCTCCCTGGTAACCCTCCGCAATTCTTTAAGCCCTTTATCGATATCGGGCCAGTGGTGTACGGTTATCATGGCCATGGAAGCGTCAAATGAATTATCGTCGAAAGGCAGGTTATCTGCTTTGGCATTGATTGCCGGCACTTTATTGTTTGCCAGGCGTTGTGAACGCATCACGATCGAAGGTTCCACGGCAATCACATACCGGTCTGCGGGTTCATAAGAGCCGCCGCCTGCACCAACATTCAAAACGGTCTTCGCACCTGTCAATGCTTCCGATACATAAGCGGCGATTCTGGGGTCTGTCTGTCGATAACCCGAATACTGCTGTCCAAGTTTATCGTAATTAAAGGCAGGGTTCTCTATTTTCATCGATCGGTTCTTTTGCTATGCAAGACAATGCAATTGCTGCAAATGGTTGGTGGGCGGGACTTTCACAGAATAATTTGGCATAAAAAAACCGGGAACAGCAATGTTCCCGGTCTATCGCCTGTAGCGAGGTCAGGGATCGAACCTGAGACCTTCGGGTTATGAGCCCGACGAGCTACCGCTGCTCTACCTCGCGATGAGGGTGCAAAGGTAATGCGTTGAGTTGAATTGACAAAATTATTTTCTTAAAAATTTAATAATGCTGCTTTGCGCTTAACTTTGCAGCTTATGGAAACAGCGCACAAAGCCGGTTTTGTCAATATATTCGGCCCTCCCAATGCAGGTAAATCGACCCTGATGAATGCCTTGCTGGGGGAACGCCTGGCGATTGTGTCGCCGAAAGTGCAAACGACAAGGCACCGTATCCTGGGGATCATGACCGAGGAAAATTACCAGATTATCTTCTCCGATACGCCGGGCATCATCGACCCGCAATACAAACTGCATAACAAGATGATGCAGCAGGTACGCAGCGCCGTAGAGGATGCCGATGTGGCTTTACTGATGACCGATGCCACGGATAACGTAGAGGAGTATGCGGCCATGATCGACTCCCTGAAATTAAAGACCAAGAAAATACTGCTGATCAATAAGATCGATCTTATTGAAGATAAAGAACGGCAGGCGGCATTGGTTAAGGCTTTTGAAGACAAGATCAAGCCGGAAAAGACCATGGTCATCTCTGCATTGAAAAAGATCAATACCAAGAAGATCATACCGGCTATCCTGAAGTTCTTACCCGAAGCGCCGCCTTTTTATCCCGATGAAGATATCTCGGACAGGCCCATGCGTTTCTTCGTGTCGGAAATGATCCGTGAGAAGATCTATTCTTTATACGAGCAGGAAATACCTTATCATACCGCCGTATTGGTGCAGACTTTCGAAGAGCTGCCCCATGTCACCAAAATACGTGCCGACATTATCGCTACCCGCGAAACACAAAAAATGATCCTGCTGGGACAAGGTGGTTCTATGATCAAAAAGCTGGGCATGCAAGCCAGGGAAAGCATCGAGAAATTCCTGGATAAGAAAGTGTACCTGGAACTTTTTATCAAAGTACGACCCAAATGGCGGGAAAACGATAACTACCTCAAAGAGTATGGCTATTGAGTTGCGGGAGCACATCCGCATCGATTATATTCGGGACGAAATGCTGCAGGCCGCAGGTATCCGACTCGGCATACTGCGCCTCGATGAAATACATGCCTTGGTTTCGGGCAACAAATGGTTTAAGCTAAAAGAGAATATCAGGAGGGCGAAAGCCGCAGGGGCAAATACTTTGCTCAGCTTTGGCGGCGCTTTTTCCAATCACTTGCTGGCTACTGCCGGGGCCGCCCAGGCTCATGGCCTTTCCGCTATCGGTGTGGTGAGAGGGTTGCATGCCCGTGACAATCCTTCTGTAACCTTGGAGGAATGCAACCAGTTGGGTATGCAATTGGTTTATGTAAGCAGGGAAGAATACCGGCAGAAAGACGATGCCGGGTATATCGAAGCTTTACAGCAAAAATATCCCAACGCTTTTATTATACCCGAAGGCGGGAATAACGAAGCAGGCCAGCAAGGAGCCGGCGCGATAGCCGCCTACCTGCCGGCAGATACCAGCCTGGTAACATTAGCGATGGGCACAGGGACTACTTTTGCCGGTATCAGGGCAGTATTGGATAATAAGGTAGCGATGCTGGGTTTTCCGGTAATGAAAGGCGGCAGCTATCTGCAGCAGGAAATAGAAAAGCATATTCCAATGTGCCAGGATAACTGGACGCTGAGCGATCAATACCATTTTGGTGGTTTTGCCCGTTATACGGATGCCTTGCTTGCCTTTATGAATGCTTTTTACCAGGAGCATCATATTCCGTTGGATTTTGTATACACGGGTAAAATGATCTATGGCATTTGGGATAAGATCAGGAGCAAGGAAATACCAGCAGGTAGTCATATTGTCGCTGTTCATACCGGGGGCTTGCAGGGAAACCGGTCTGTCGGTCATTTGTTATCATACTCCTAATGCTCCATGGCTAAAATTTCACAAGTTACCTCTCCTTCATTTTCACATTATTAACGTAAGTTTGGAGCATGAATTTTATGAAGAGCATTGTTGCTGTAGTATTTCTTTTAGCCGGGATCCATCAATCGGGCTTTGCCCAGCCGGACCTCCCCGCAATATCTGTTGTTACACAAGGGGGAATTAGCGTGCTTAGCTGGAACAACCCCTACGAAAGCGGTTTAAAGTCCATAGCAGTGCAGCGTTCGGCCGATAGTAATTACAACTTTGCTACCCTGGGTTATGTAGGCAGTCTCAAAAAAGGTGTGCAGAGTTTCGTGGACGCACATCCTATGCCGGGCCGGAATTTTTACCGCCTTATCATCTTGTTTACTTCGGATATGGAGTGGAAAAGTAACCTGGGCAAAGTAGTGCTGGACAGCGCTTCGATTGCTAACCGTAAGCCATTGCCTCCCAGTGATTCCCTGCAGAAGCTGATTAGCCAGGCCGGTAATGCTACCGCTTTGAACAACCTGAATACCGTATCGTATCCCAAGTCGCAATACGTATTTACCAACCCCTTTACGGGCAATATCAATATCGAGATACAGGATGCCTTTAAGGAAAATTATTCCCTGATTTTTTACGACCAGCAAGACAAGGTAGTGCTGACCGTGCCGCGCGTCAATGATAAAGTGGTGATCCTGGACAAACGGAATTTCCAGACCACGGGCCTGTTCAAGTTCAAACTGTTGAAAAATAAACAGGAGTTTGATAAAGGTTACGTCACGATCTACTAAAGCAGGCTATTGTATAAAAAACGAGCGTCGCAGTTACAACTGCGACGCTCGTTTTTTAGGGTTGTGTTGTGCTTACAACGGGATATTGTCATGCTTTTTACGGGGCATTTTCGCTACTTTGTTTTCCAGCATCTTAAAGCCGCGGATAAGCTTCTCCCGGGTAGTCTCGGGAACGATCACTTCGTCGATAAAACCCCTGGCAGCTGCGCCATAAGGATTGGCAAATTTCTCGGTGTACTCCATCTCCTTTTCTTTCCATTTGGCATCGTGGTCTTCCGCTTCGGCGATCTCTTTTTTAAAGATGATCTCGGCGGCACCTTTGGCACCCATTACCGCGATCTCGGCTGTAGGCCAGGCATAGTTCAGGTCGGCGCCAATATGTTTGGAATTCATTACATCGTAAGCACCACCATAAGCTTTACGGGTAATCACGGTTACTTTGGGAACGGTTGCTTCGCTCAGGGCAAACAACAGCTTGGCCCCGTTGGTAATGATGCCGTTCCATTCCTGGTCGGTGCCGGGCAGGAATCCCGGAACATCGACGAGTACCAGCAGCGGGATATTGAAGGCATCGCAGAAGCGTACGAAACGTGCGCCTTTCTTGGACGAATTGATGTCGAGCACACCGGCCATGCTGGCGGGCTGATTGGCTACAATACCGATGCTGCGGCCGGCGATGCGGGCAAAGCCTACCACAATATTTTCGGCATAATCCTTATGCACCTCGAGGAAGCTGCCGCTATCGGCCACTTCTTCGATCACCTCTTTAATATCGTAAGGCTGGTTGGGATTTTCGGGGATAATGTTGTTCAGCCCAGGACGGCTTTCATTGCCTGTTTCGTAAGGATATACCGGCGCTTCTTCTTCACAGTTCTGCGGCATATAGCTGAGCAATTGTTTGATATGCTCGATACAGGCCACTTCATTCTCGCAGGCAAAATGAGTGACGCCTGATTTCTGCGCGTGGGTATGTGCCCCGCCCAGCTCTTCGCTGGTCACGGTTTCGTGTGTAACCGTCTTCACTACGTTAGGCCCGGTAACGAACATGTAGGACGTATTTTCCACCATCAGGATAAAATCGGTGATGGCAGGTGAATATACTGCACCGCCGGCGCAAGGCCCCATAATGGCGCTGAGCTGCGGGATAACGCCGCTGGCCTGCACATTGCGGTAAAAAATATCGGCATAGCCGCCTAAAGAAACCACACCTTCCTGGATACGGGCGCCGCCACTGTCGTTGAGGCCTATAACCGGTGCCCCGTTCTGCATGGCCAGGTCCATGATCTTACATATCTTCTCTGCATGAGTTTCCGAAAGGCTGCCTCCGAAAACGGTAAAGTCCTGGGAGAATACATACACCAGGCGACCATGCACCGTGCCGTAACCCGTTACCACGCCATCGCCGGGGTATTGCTCTTTTTCCATGCCGAAGTCGCGGCTGCGGTGCGTTACCAGCATGCCGATCTCTTCAAACGAACCTTCGTCCATCAATAGCTGGATCCTTTCCCTTGCGGTCAGTTTGCCTTTGCTGTGCTGGCTGTCGATGCGCTTCTGTCCGCCACCCAGGATGGCCTGATCCATTTTTTCCTTTAATATATGCAGCTTATCCATTGTGTTGTTTTAGGTAAAAAACGGGGCAAGTTACAAAATGAACGGGAAAATGCGGGCGTATTGTGCCGGGGATGCAAAAAGGGCAGGAAGCAAAGCGTGAGCCTTGTTCCCGCCCCCATCCTCTAACTACAGAATCGTGGCACTTCTTTACTGTTTTGCAAAGCTGCTTTTCCATTGTACGCCCGCACTGGTAGTACATTCCAGGATATAATTGCCCGGGGGAAGCTTTGCTACGGAAAGGGGTGTCCCGAAAGCACCCTGGTATACCACTTTGCCGCTAAGATCATAAATATAGGTTTGCGTGAATCGCTTTTGCGTCTTTATATGAAGCAGGTCTGTTGCCGGGTTGGGGTACAATACCACTTCTTCTTGGGGTTGTGTTGTTTGGCCGATGCTGGTGCTGCCCAGGCTCCTAACCTTGAGATTGTCGAACCGTACGTCCAGCCAGTTGTTGACTGTCCTGTAATAGATAGCAATATAACAGGAACCCGTGGTGGCAGGTATATTGATACCGGTCAAGTTGCGCCATACATTATCGCTGGCATAATTGTTGCCCCGGAAGTCGTACAGCAAAGTACGGGAGGTGGCCAAAGCCGGATCTGCATTGCCTTTGAGTAGATAGACCGCAACCGTATCGCCGGCTGCCGGCACGCCAAAGCCGGAAAAGGCATAGCGCAGGGAATCTATCTTAGCCCCCGGACTGAAATTAAAAGCAGGAGAAACAAACCAGTTTTGGGTAGCTGTTGCGCCGCCTACAGGATAGTTGTGCTGCAGGCAATTGGGAGCGGTAAAGGGGCTCATAGTAACATATTGCCAGTCGTAACCTTGAGTGACGGCGCCTTTTTTGAATTGCTGCCAGCCTGTTTTTTGGGCATCGGAATCGAAACCGGTGAAATAGGGCAGGGTTGTCTGGGCGCTGCTTTGGCTGCAAAGCGCCATAAAAGGAAGGCATAAAAATGCTGAATATAGTTTGCAATAACGCATGTTCGAAATTTAAGGATTAACTGATAGGAAGGCCTTCCTCACTATCAGACGTTGCCCTTTTTGGTTTTCTTAGAGATAACCACATTTTAAAAGAACTTAATTTCTTTCCGCAAAAAAAATACCCGACTTTTGCGCAAAAATTAATTCCACCGGCAAATACAGACTGCTCCTCTATTATGGAAAGAGATATCGAAACAATCATAGAAGAAACCGAACTGCTGATCGAGCGTAACGACGATCAGGGGTTAAACGACCTGCTGGAAGAGCTGAACATATCGGAAGTAAAAGACCTGATAGATGAGCTTCCCGAGTATGGTCCGAAATTTATTGAGATGCTTTCGCTAAGCAGATCGGTCCATGTGTTTCGTATATTGGATTTTCCGGTGCAGGAACGTATCATCAAGAAGTTGTCGGGCGTTAAGATCACGGAGCTGATCAACGAGCTGCCACCCGATGACCGTACTTCTTTCTTTAGCGAGCTGCATGGCGATGTGGTTAAAAAACTGATCATCCTGTTGCCAGCCGAAGACCGCAAAGAGGCTCTGGCCTTGCTGGGCTATAAAGAAGATAGTGTAGGCCGTTTGATGACCCCTGATTATGTTGCGGTAAAAAAGCACTGGAATGTGGCCAGGGTGCTGGAGCATATACGCCGTTACGGGGTAAATTCCGAAACTATCGATGTGATCTATGTGATCGATGATAAAGGCGTGCTGCTTGATGACCTTCGTATCCGCAAAGTGCTGCTGGCTTCGCCCGATGCTATGGTAAGCGACCTTACCGACGATCGCCTGATCGCCCTTAATGCCTATGATCCCCAGGAAGAAGCCATCGAGGTATTCCGTATGAATAACCGCGTAGCCCTGCCTGTGGTGGATCACGATAATATCCTCCTGGGTATTGTTACCGTCGATGATATCCTCTGGCTGGCCAAGGAAGAATATACCGAGGATATCCAGAAGATCGGGGGTACCGAGGCCCTGGATGAACCTTATCTGGATACGTCCATCTTTCAACTGGTAAAGAAAAGGGTAGGCTGGCTGGCCATCCTGATGGTAGGTGAGATGTTGACCGCCACGGCGATGGGTTTTTTTGAGGACCAGATCCATAAAGCCACTGTACTGGCCTTGTTTATACCCCTTATTATCTCCTGCGGCGGTAACAGCGGTTCGCAGGCCTCCACCCTTATTATCCAGGCTATGGCGCTGGGCGAAGTAACGATAAGGGATTGGTGGCGGGTTATGCGCCGGGAGATCATTTCCGGTTTCCTGCTGGGCGTTTGTCTTGCCCTGGTAGGTTTCCTGCGTATCTTTATCTGGCACCTGATTGCCCCCAATATCTATGGCGATCACTGGTTGCTGATTGCCGGCACCATTAGTGTATCTCTTATTTTCGTAGTGCTTTGGGGCTCGCTGAGCGGCTCCATGCTGCCGATCTTATTGAAAAAGCTGGGTGCTGACCCCGCCACATCATCGGCGCCCTTTGTGGCTACGCTCGTAGATGTGACGGGATTGCTGATCTATTTCGTTTGTGCCGTGCTTTTTTTAAGCGGTACCTTATTGTAGCTTTTTCAACACCTTCTCGATACGTTTTCTTTTGCTTTCCTGCTCTACATCCTGCAGGCGGGTTTGAAGTACCTGTACCAGCCGCTCTTTAAACTCGGGACTGGTTACAGGCAAGGCTTGTTCGGCATAGGAAGGCACCTGGTTTACCGGCGCCTGCAATAGCTGCTCGAGCAATAAGGGCAGCGTAGTACCGGTATACTTTTTGTGTTGGGATAAGCCGGCCAGGATGCGTACCAAGTGGTCCCTGGTGATCACGGAACCTTTGTCGGCAACGGCGACCAATTGGGCCAAAGCCGCAGATAACTGCTCCGGGATTTCCTGTACCATAGCCGATAAGGCGGTCATGGCGCCCCATTGCATCCGGTTGTCTTTGTCTTCCAGCAAGCTTATAAAAATATCTGCATGAGGCTTAAGTAAGCCGGGCGCCAGTGCTGCGGTTTCATACAACGCTTTGATGCAATCGTGGCGGATCGCCTTGGTTTTGTGCCCGAGGCCTGCTACCAGTTCCTGCACCGCCTTTTTGTCTTTGTCGGCGGCGATCTTTTGCGCCAGTTGTATATTCAGGTCTTGTTCCCGTTTGCCCGAAACGGAAGCCAGTTGTTCTAAAACGGAATTCATAATTGCCTTGTTTTATGGATGGGCCAAAGATAAGAATTGGCTGCATAGGGAATAACAGCAGCCGGTCAAGTGGCTATAAAATCCGATAAAGAAGCGTTTATTGACTTCGAAATAGTATATATCATTGACTAAAAGAAGATATGGTGAAATAGGGTTTGTTTAGGGGCAAATTGAAGATTATTCCCTTCAAAATAGCCCTGATAAGGCAAATGGGTAGTACCTTTGCGGCAATTTTTAAGCTTATGGACAACCGACTGCTGAACCGTTTTTGCCTTATCGCCTTGCTGGAAGGGATCTCTTACCTGGTATTGCTGGGTATCGGTATGCCGCTGAAATATGCGCTCAAGCTGCCCTGGGCAGTTGATTTCAGCCTGTATGCAGGCTGGGCGCACGGCCTGTTGTTTGTGTTGTATGGTACCTTTCTTGTTGCCTGCTGGGTCAGGTACAAATGGAGCTTTGGCAGGGCTGCCCTGGTGTTCTTTGCCTCCCTTTTGCCTTTTGCGCCTTTTATTGTAGAAAAAAGATTGAAAAAGGAAGCGGCTACAAAAGCTGCAGTTGCCTGATCTCCTTAAAGCATAATGATTTCCTGATGCGTTATTTCCTGGAAGTAAGCTATGACGGCACCGCCTTTCACGGGTCGCAGGTGCAGGGTGATATCCTTACGGTACAAGGTACCCTAAACAAGGCCCTGAGTACTTTGCTGCGCCGGCCTGTAGAGACTTTCGGCGCCAGTCGTACCGATGAAGGTGTACATGCCCTCAGTAACTTTTATCATTTCGACGAAGAAAATGAGCTGCACCCGCAGTTCCATTATAAGCTGAATGCGATCCTGCCTTTCCCGGTAGCGGTGCATCATATTTATACCAGCACTAAGGCCGATGCCAATGCCCGCTTCGATGCCACCAGCAGGTGTTACCGTTACCGTATCTATGGCAAAAAGAACCCTTTCCTGCACCAGCGGGCTTTGTACTACCCTTATGCTATCGATAAGGCAGTGCTGGACGATACGGCTGCGGCATTAAAGGAGTATAAGAATTTTGAGACTTTTTCGAAACGCAATACCCAGTCGCATACCTTTCTGTGCACCATCTTCCAGTCGTATTGGGAAACGGTGGGCGAAGAGCTGCACTATGTGGTAGAAGCCAACCGTTTTTTGCGGGGCATGGTACGCGGCCTGGTGGGCACGCAGTTGCAGGTAGCGCGAAAACGCAATACCCTCGCCGGTTTCCGGCAGGCAATCGAAGCGCAGGATTGTACTCTGGCCGATTTTAGCGTAGCCGGACATGGTCTTTACCTGGAAGCAGTCAATTACCCCGAAGGTTATCTTCAAGAACTGCATTTGCGGTAATATTGCAAACAAAAAAGCCATTCAAACATTATTTGAATGGCTTTTTCTGAACAATTGCAATTTAACCGCCTGTTACTTTCTCCACCCTCACTATTTGTCCCTGTTTGTCGCTTAAAATCAGTATGTAGAATGCTGCTTGCGGAAGCTGAACCACATTGTCCTTTTGCTTCAGCGCTTTGGTGAGCAGTACGCGTCCGGTATAGTCCGTTACTTTTAACGTGATACCTGGCATTATATTGTTGATCCGGATTTCCTTGTTTGTTGCCGGGTTGGGAAATATTTTGATAGCGGCCCCCAAGGCCTTTTCTACGATAGAATTGGGCTGTATGTTGGCATTACAATCCTGGAAAGCGGAGTTTCGATAAATGGTATTCCCGTTTTCTGTAAAACAAACACCGGTCTTAATACTCGCAACACATTCGATTGCAATGAGATTTCTTGATATTAAACCTAAGCCTGTGCTGCCGATACCTGCTACCCAATAATCGTCTGGCCCCATCACATTAGGTCTTACTTTAAGTCTTTTTCGGTAAACACTGCCCATCAGCACAGAATCTATTTGCTGTACTGTTGACGTAAAAGAGCCAGCCGAATCATGCACTACAATATCGCCTATCTGTGCACTAAAGTCATATAGTAATTCTTTTTCGTACGATACAGTATAAGTAGGCCTCATCGGGTGATTGCCCGGTATGCTCATATAATAGACCTTTTCACCTTCTTCCCGTATGCCGCCAATGATAGTAGGCGTAGTTGCGCCGGAATTAAAGTCGATAACGCCCAGTTTCTTATAAGTCTCACCGGATAAAACGGTGTCTCCGTACAGCTGGTACTTATAGAGTGTAGTATCCATCGGCTCTTCACACATGTGATGATAATGAAGCACAGACCATTCAACATTTCCTGTTGGAAAAGGTACATATTGTTGTGCTTGGGATAAAGTGCCGGTGAGCAGCAATGCAGTAAGGGATAGTATTTTTTTCATAAAGAAAAGGGATTAGGTTTTACAATCAGAAGATATTCCTGACTGTTATCTTAGTGGTTTACTCGGGGGATTTATTCTTAATTCTAGTATCTCGTTCTTTCTCCTGAACAATTGCAATTTTAACCGCCTGTTATTTTCTCCACCCGCACTATTTGTCCCTGTTTGTCGCTTAAAATCAGCATGTAGCATGCTGCTTGCGGAAGCTGGACCACGTTGTCTTTTTGCTTCAGCGCTTTGGTGAGCAGTATACGTCCGGTATAGTCCGTTATTCTTAATGTGATATCGGGCATTATATTGTTGATCCTGATTTCCCTGTTTACTGCCGGGTTGGGGAATATTTTGATGGCAGCCCCCAATGTCTTTTCTGCTATGGAAGTGAGGGGTAAGCTGGCGTCACAATCGCGGAAGGCAGGGTTTTGGAAAACCGTATTCCCATTTTTTGTGAAACAAACACTTTTTAAGATATGTGTTCCACACGTGGGGATCGGTGTGAGGTTGGACAGCAGTCCCAATCCTGTACTGCCTACTCCTGCCACCCAGTAGTCCTGATAAATGCGCGATACCCTGATCCGCTTGCGGTAACTGCCGTCAATCAATACGGAGTCGATTGCCTGTACTACAGAGCCCGAAATACTATTGGCTGTATCGTGTATTACCGTCTCACCAACGGCTGCATTAAAATCGTACAGTAGAAATTCTTTTTCATTGGAGAAAAGAGGCCCTACGTTGTGACTATTAGCGGTACGCCTGTAATAGACCCTTTGGTTGTCTTCCCTGATGCCTCCGAGAAACTGGGGCGCAGCACTGGCATGCAAGGCGGTTACTTCGAGTTTCTTGTAGCTAATGCCTGCTAAAGTTGTGTCGCCGGTTAACTGGTAGTTGTAGACAGCCGTATCAATAGGGCCTTCTTCACAGTTGTTGAAGTAGTAAACAGTGGTCCATTGCACGTCGGCGGTAGGGAAGGCAACATACTGTTGCGCCTGCGATAGGATGCCGGACAGCAGCAATGCCGAAAGGATAGAGATTTTTTTCATGAGGATATGGATTGTGCTTATCCAAATAGACGGCGCTCTGTTACGGGAGATTGGGATACAATTGTCACGCAATTGTCATTATTCTCATGGGTTACTTTTACCAATAAAAAGGCGAACCTCCAGGTTCGCCTTTTTATCCTATAGGGTCTTGAGTCTTTTTAGTAAAAACTATTGAGGTAAGGGTAGCGCTCTTCGTAGAGCCGTTTTACCCGTTCCAGTATCGTTTCGCGCAGCAGGTCTATATTGGAACGTTCGGTGGCCGAAACAAAGATCGCATTGCCGTGGGTTTCGTTGTCCCAGCGACGGTGCAATTGCTTCAGCAGGTCTTTTTTTACATCTTCTTCCAGCCATTCGTCGAAAGTGCGCTGCTCGTACTGGTCCATTTTGTTAAAGATCATCAGTATGGGCTTGTCGAAAGCGCCTATGTCCTGCAGCGTGCCGTTTACAACCCCGATCTGGTCTTCGTATTGCGGATGCGAAACATCGATCACATGCAATAAAATGTCGGCTTCGCGTACTTCGTCCAGGGTAGATTTAAAGCTTTCTATCAGGTGGTGCGGTAGCTTACGAATAAAACCTACGGTATCGCTCAGCAGGAAAGGAGTGCGCTCAAAAACGACTTTACGGGTAGTCGTTTCCAGGGTGGCAAACAGCTTGTTTTCTGCAAAAACATCCGATTTGCTCAGCACCTGCATTAAGGTACTTTTGCCCACATTGGTATAGCCCACCAGGGCCACGCGTATAAACGTACCCCGCTCCTTGCGTTGTGTGGAAGATTGCTTGTCGATCTCGCTCAGGCGTTTGCGCAGCAGGGATATCTTATCTTTTACGATACGGCGGTCGGTTTCTATTTCCGTTTCACCGGGACCTCGGGAACCGATACCGCCTCCCTGGCGTTCCAGGTGGCTCCACATACCCCTCAACCTTGGCAGGATATATTGGTATTGCGCCAGCTCTACCTGTATTTTAGCCTGTGCTGTTTTGGCCCTGCGGGCAAATATGTCCAGGATAAGATCGGAACGGTCGATCGTCTTTATACCCAGTTCTTTTTGAATATTGCTGATCTGCGAACCGGTAAGCTCGTCGTCAAAGATAACCAGGGTGGCATTGTGCCGGAGTGCATATTGTTTGATTTCGTCCAGCTTGCCCTTGCCTACAAAGGTGCGGCTGTCGGGATGGGGTAATTTCTGGAAGAAGCTTTTAATGGTGGTTGCCCCGGCTGTTTCGGCCAGGAAAGCCAGCTCATCCAGGTACTCCATTACCTGTGCTTCTTTTACATCCTTCTGCACCAGGCCTACGAGGATCGCCCGCTCTTCATTGGAGATAATGTTTTTATTGTCGATCATGTATTCAATTCAAGCCGGCAAAGATACCGATGAAAATCGGTTTAAGAGAAAAATACATGCGGATGGCTATACCGGTATAGTCGGAACCCGGTTTTTCGGCATTGTAGCCATTAAGAATGAACAGGGATTTTGCCGTGCTGAGCGATCGAAGGATGAAAAAGAACCTTATGACTAAGGTCAGCTTGAGTGCAGTCGAAGGGTGGAAAGGGGCATTTTCATGTTATGGCTATGCTGCGCTTATCCTGGTTCGACTCCGCTGCCAAATGACACATTGTTTTCTACGTTCTTTTTGCTTGATCAAAAAGAACCAAAAAATCAAGGCCTGTTTTTCTAAGGGCCATTATAGCGCGTGCTGCATAATGTTACGACGGCGTTTTTCTTTGCAAGCTTTCTCCTGTCATTAATCTATGATTGTATGAAATGTATAAGACCTCACCATGACCCTGCGTTGTAAGGTATGTTTACTTTGATAACCTTATAACTAACCGTCAGCCTGAGTGCAGTCGAAGGGTGGAAAATTGATGTATATTTTTATGGGCATGCAGGGCCATTGCGCCACAGCAAGAAATGACTAAATATCGCGAAGCGTATGGGATGGGTAAGGCCCTATATTATGCCGAAGCCTTCATCTCCCTTTTCAGAACAAGCAAAGCAGCGATACCGGTAACGCCGGCGGCAATAGCCAGGCTAAGAAAGGGTTTGAGGCCAGAAAGACAGAAATGCAGCACCAGTACCAGCACCGCAAAAAAAGAAGCTTTAAATAACCAGTTCTTTAATGGGATCATGGATAGCATGGGCACTTTGAGCAGCTTGGCAGAATAATAGAGATAGAAGGTTACCTGTACATAAGTGCTGATCACAAAACTGAGGGCTATCCCCGGAAGATCCATAAGGTAATATAATGGAACTACCAGGGTGAGCGCCACTACGAAATCGAGCAATACGCCTATATTGATCAGCCTGCCCCGGTGCAGGTTCTGTAATATAGTGGTATTGCTGTACGCTCTTATAGGAAGGATAAGTATGGCGCACATAAAAATAGGTACGGAAGTGCTGTATTTATCCGAAAAAACGACGGTGATAAATTCGTGGCTGTAAATGAGCAGTAAAAAGAATATCGGGTACACCACGCAGGAGAGCATCTTGCCCGCCTGCTGCATTAGCCGCGCCTTATCCTTGTGCTGTTTGGCATAGTTTAACTGCATCAGGGTGGCATTGCTTACGGCGCTCAGCGCTACAGGAATAAAAGGAATATCATAGGCACCGTTGAAATAAATAGCTGCCGTGCCTGCCGTGGCTACAACCGATACCACGAACTTATCCAGCCAGAGAATGGTTACGCTCAGCAGATCGTAAAAGCCCAGGTGCATCCATAAATAAAGTACTTCTTTGGTGCGGAAAGGTTGCGGCTTGCTTTCTGTTTTATCATTGACAAAAGCAAGAAAAGGCCGGAATAGCAAGAGCATCCGCAGGAAGCTGAAAGGGAGCAGGCAGGTCAGGAACTTTTCCATGGTAAAGCCCTGCTGCTGTATCCACCAGCCGGTGGTGATAAAGGCAAGGGCATAGCATACGCCGGTCCCGATAAGCAGCCTGTATTTCCGGATCACGATCACGAAGGCTTCCAGCAATATGGAAATAGTATAAAAGATGAAAAACAGGAAGCTGAGATAACCTTTGCTTATCCAATCGCCAAGTTGCTGGTAGCGTAAAAGGGTAAAGGCAAGCCCTGCAATCACCAGCAGGAGGCCGTAGAGAAAATAATGTACCGGTCTCAGTTGCCGCAGGAGCTGTTTTAATACATCGGGGGGGTAAGTGAAAATAAGCAAGCCCAGCCCCAGGCCGGCAATTGAAGACAAAAGGGTAAGCTGTACCCAGAAACTCTGGTAAAGGCCATAAGCTGCGGGTGGCAACATATGGGAGAAGCCTATCATCACCACAAGACTCGCGAAGGTGCCGGAAAACCGGATCAGGAATATCCGGAAAGAATGACCAAACAGCGATCTATGTTCTTGGGGCTGGCTCAAAAAGTAGGTGGACTTATTTCTTAACAATCAGCATCAGCCGCATCGCTCTCTTGCCAAACAACCGGTTAAAGGTGCCATCAATGAAGGACCAGAGCGGGAAGGGCAGGAACTTTACCAGTAAATGCAATTGCAAGTTAACCAAAACTTTGCTGTTAAATGTCCTGGTTCTGAGCGCTGAGGCCATTTTGGGCGCCAGCGATTTTATTTTTTCTCGGGTAAAGGAATGGATATGCGCGTTATGCGGTGTAAGTTGGTTGCAATGGATGCAAAGGGATTGCTGGATTGTTTCGTTGAACGGCGTGGTGACAATGAGGGTGCCACCGGGTTTGAGCACATTGAAAAGGCAAGCCAGGAATAGCTCCGGGTCTTTAACGTGCTCGATGATCTCGGAGGCAACGATGCAGTCCACGGCGCCTTGCTTCAGGGGCAGGCTATATACATCCGCCACCAGGCCGTAATGCCCGGGGGCTTGTACTACTTCTACCGCCCTGAGGGGGTTAACGGTAGAGATGTCCATGGAAATAACCTGTTTTCCCTGTGGAACCAACGCGGAGGCCAGCCAGGCGCCGCCGCAGCCCACGTCCAGGATCAACCGGGCGTCGGCTGGTATTTGCCGGAGTATTTGCTGGTGCAGCCGCCTGTTCTCCTCTTTATGTACCGGGTGCCAGTCGGCAAAGTAGTCAAATGCTACAGCATCTTTTTCATAATGATCCCGGTAGTTAAAAGATTCCTGCTCATTATCTGCCTGGCGGGGCAACAGTACCGGTACTCCCTTTATCACCGGGAACACGTCGGTACCATCGCTCAGGCTTTGTACTGCCGGGTCATACTGTAACGCTTTCCCGGATAAAGGATGCACCAGCAGTTCAAGTAAAGTATCATTCATCGTCATGGTAACCTTAAAAGGGACTCCTTATTTCTTCGACATACCTGCGGCTTTCAGAATAGAAAGGCCGCCACAAGCTTCTGCCTGGCCCTTTACTTTTTGTGACAATACAATAATGTAGTTGCCCGTATAAGGAGCTGCAAAGCTCTCGGACAGCAGATGGTCGGTTCCTTCTTTTTGTTTAATCTTCTTATCGCTGAGCTTTTTACGGTCTTTGTCGATAATGGTAAAGTGGTATTGCTGGAAATTTTTACTCGCCAGGAAATTGATCTGGTACATTTCCCCTTCTTTCATCGTTACGGTTACCGGAACATAAGAACCCGAAGGCATGCTCATCATTTTAAACTGCTCCAGCTTAAATCCTCTTTGCTCCAGTGCCTTGTTGGTAGACACCATCTCGGAATGCATGGCCCTGTCGGAACATTCCGCTACATTCTGTTGTTGTTGGGCATAAGTATTGAAGGCAAAGGCAGAAGCAACAAAAGCCATTATGATTGGAATACGCATATCTGATTTGATTTGATAGCTGCGAAAATAACCTATAAAAACTATTTAAAACACGAATTCATTTTAGGGTTATGTGTTTGGCCCTGGCCGGGCACAAGCATTTACCATTGTTCTTCTTTTTTGCTCCAGTCCAGTACTTTCCAATCCCCTGCTTTCTGGTACAAAATCACCATGGAGGGGGCGGGCACCTTTTTGAACTGTAACAGGTAACTGGCGCCGTTATCGGTAAAACGCACCTTGTACAGCTCATTCTCATAATCGAGCGCCTTGAACCCGCCAAACCACCACCAGGTGCCTTCCTGGTTAAGGGTTACCTTAAGCTGCATGCTGTCGATTACCTGCACGTGTGCGCCATCGCCAGGCCCTGCCATATTAAAGGAAGATACATCATAAAAGCGGCTGTTGACTTTCCGGTGTAGCAATACTTCCAGGTGATAGGCAAAATTGGAAGGGTCGCCGGCGCCGGCTATCCCGATGCCGCGGTATAAGGTGGGCAGGTTAAGCAGCAGTACATCGCCTCCCTTATCCCAATGGAAATCGTACACGATCTTATTCATGATCCTGGTGGCATGCCTGATGTTGTTGACGAGGTAAATTGTACCGGCAATACAGCAGCATAGGTAAAGCGCCGTAACCGCCAGCCGGGCCTTATGCGACGAGACGATGCGGAACAGGATACAGCCACCTAGCATATAGCCGAAAACATTGGACAGGTAAAAATAACGGCTGCCCTGGTAGCTGAAGTTCTCGAAAAAATAAGTAGGTATGGTGAGCAGGAAGTTGGAAAGGAAAAGCAGCAACAATACGGTGATGATCTGTTCCCGGGGTTTGGCTTTGCGTAGTCTCAAGGCGCTGAAGGCTGCAAGAATGGGCAGGAACACGGCACTGAATAATACCGCAGGCCCGGAGGCCAGTAGTTGATAGAGGACTTTTTTGGCGTTGATGGGCAGGAAATATTCCATCAGGTAAGTGTGGACGATAAATTTGTTGAGCTTGCCTACCGCTCTTGCAGGAAGCGACTTGGTTTCCGGTATCTGGGCCGGTGTAAGGTCGGCATGCGGGATCACCCTGCCGCTGATCTGGTGTAACAGGATATAGTAACAGCACCAGACTATCACCATAGGTACAACAATGCTGAGCACATTTTTCAGCCAAGGCTTACCGGTAGGCTTTTTAGCATAGGCCAGGGTGGTGATGATCATAAAAGCCAGCACCGGCGTGAGGTAGAAATATTCCAGGAAAACGGTAGACAGGATATAGGTAAAAATAATTTTTGCCCATAAGGCCCGGCCCGGCTTCTCCAGGTAATCGGTAAGCCATTTCAGGATCATGAAGAGCAATAGCATGCTGAGCATATATTGGCTGCAGGCCCTCCAGTTAATGATCTCGGCGGCTAAAGGCGTTAAGAGCCATACGAAAGCGCCCGCAACAAGGAGCTGGTTGGAATAGGGTACCTGCCACAGCCGGAACAAGCCTTTGAAGAACCGGATCTGGAACACGGCATTTAACGCATGCAGTCCTGTAAACAGCAGGAACCAGGGTAGTGGCCGGGTATGAAAAAGGGTGATAAAGCAGTAAATAAAAAAATTGGCACCGAAATAAAGACTATAAGTGGTCAGGCGGAGAAAACCGTAGAAAGAACGTTTGTCGTAAGCTTCCAATGTCCCGATGAAATCTTCGTAGAAACCACCCTGGTAAGCGGGGAGGTACAACACAACCACACAACACCAGAAAGCCAGGAACAGCCAGGGCAGGCTGTCGGCTTTTTGGATCATAAAATCCTTTATTTTCTTCATATGATCAGTATAATCCTGTGCAAAATAGGGATAGGCTTTTAATTTTTAGAAAAAAATCCGTTTATTGCATCGCTTCAAAAAATTACCTGAATGTTTCATGCGTAACCTGGTTTTGTTTGTCGTTGTTTTTTGCTGTGTGCATAGGGCTCATGCACAAGGCGTAATTTCCGGAAGAGGGCAGCGGCTTCTTAATAAAGCACAGGAATACGTGAAGAAGCACCGCCCGGACGAGGCCATTGCCAGCCTCGAAAAGTGTATCAAGCAAGCGCCTGGCTTTGCCGATGCCTATATAACGCTCGGGATGCTGTATTGCGACAAAAGACAATATGCAAAAGCGGCCGATGTATTTAAGCAGGCCTCCCAATCCTGTCCTTCCTGCACCCATGCCTTCGCCTTGCCGCTGGCCAAAGTGCTATGCCGCGCGCAGCAGTACGAACAGGCGGCGGCAGTGCTTTATTCCTGGCAAAGGCCCGCCAATATGAATCCGCAGTTGAAACAGGAGTACGAACGGCTCAACAGGAATGTCCAGTTTGGCAAATATGCCCTCAATGCGGCACATACCAAACAGCCGGAAAATATGGGCCCAAGGATCAATTCCAAATACGACGAATATTTTCCTTCCATCGGCCACGACGACAGCGTTATTGTATTTACCCGCAGGACAGGCGGCGTGGATGAAGATTTTTATCGTGCCGAAAGGGATTCCTGCGGTGGCTGGCTGATCGCGAGGGACCTGGGTAGCCCGCCCAATTCGTCGCAGCAGGAAGGCGCCCAGATGTTATCGGCCGATGGACATTACCTCTTCTTCATGCGTTGCGGCAACCGGAGCGTTAATGGTTGGGATGCGGGCGGCTGCGATCTTTATTTTTCTTATACCGAAAAAGAGGGTTGGTCGCAACCGGTGCCTTTCGGGGCCACCATCAATACGCCGGGATATGAAGGTATGCCTTCTTTATCGAGCGACAACCGGGAGCTGTTTTTTGTAAGCGACCGGGAGGGAGGCATGGGCGGTAAGGATATATGGGTGTCGCGGTTCCAGGATGGTTTGTGGCAGATCCCGGAGAACCTGGGCCCGGAAGTAAATACGCCTTTTGACGAAACGGCGCCCTTTATTGCCTCCGATAACAAAACGCTCTACTTTACTTCGGACGGGCATCCGGGTATGGGTGGCAACGATATTTTTTACAGCAAAAGAGTAAATGGCCACTGGCAAAGACCCGAGAACATGGGTTATCCGTTCAATACGGCGTTTGATGAAGTGAGCGCCTGCATCAGCCCCGATGGTAAAAAAGCCTACCTGGCCTCAGACCGGGATAGCGGCATGGGCAATATGGACCTGTACGAAGTGGAGATACCCGAACAGGCCCGGCCCGAAGCTTACACTTATGTTTTTGGCATCTCTTACGATAGCCTGGATAAAAAGCGGCTGACTTATGCGCAGATCGAATGGAGCGATGCCGAAACCGGTGAGAAATTGTTCCATTACCAAAGTAACCGGGGCGATGCCACCTATATGGCTTCCGTGCCCCTGAACCGGAAATATGCCTTGCATGTGTACCGCGCGGGTTATGCCGATTATGACGATACGGTCAGTTTTTCGGCATCGCATATCCTGGTGCCGGATACATTGAACTTCCCGCTGCTGAGCTTTAACTATAGCCCTCCTTTGTACGATACTTTACTGGGAAGGTTTCACTTTGTACGAAATAATATATTGCTCAGCGATAGCGACCAGGTACAATTAAAAGCCATGGTAGCGCCTTATCTGGATCAGCCTTTGGCCGAGTTCTTTGTGAATGGCTATACGGATGATACCGGTACGCCAGTGATCAATGAAGACCTGTCGAATGCCCGTGCCCGTACCATTTCGGAGTGGCTCAGGAGCTATGGGATCAATGAAGATAAGATACACAGCCAGGGCTGGGCCGATGCCAATCCCCTGGTGCCTAATGATTCGGAGGAAAACCGGCTTGCCAACCGGCGGGTAGAACTCATTGTCCGGAAGCCTTAGCCCATGCCTTTGGTACGGGTATAACCCCATTCTTTGAGCCAGGTAACGACTTTTTCTTTGTAATCGCCCTGGATCAATATCTCGCCGTCTTTGGCGCTGCCGCCGGCGCCGCATTTGGTCTTTAATTTTTTACCCAGTTCCATAAGATCATCGTCGTTGCCCACGAAGCCTTCCACCAGGGTTACAGTTTTGCCGGCCCTTTGTTTTTTGTCCAGGCGCACTTTTAAGTTCTGCGCCGCGGGAGCAGGTGTGTTCTGTTCTATTTCTTCCTCTTCCTTCATCAGGTCGGGGTTGGTGGAGAAGACCAATCCGCTGAAGGAATTTATTTTTTTCTTTGTCATGATTCGATGTGTTGCTTAACCCAGCAAGGCCCTTTTCCATTTCCACAACAGCGACCGGTGCCTCGTAAAGCAAAGGTAAGTCTTTCTCGTTCCGCCAAACCTGCGGAAGAAAGCCGCAATGCCCGGGTCCATGCTGCCTTCGAAATCAAAGGTATGTTGTCCCTGCAATTTCGCTGTTTTTATGGCATGACTGATCAGCAGGCGCACGGCGCCGGGATGCGCCTGCTCTGCATCCACCGTACTGAGCAGGAGGTACATTGTCCGGTCGTCCCATACGGTAAAAATATTGGCTGTAATGTTCCCCTTGTCGTCTTTGGCTGCAAAGATGCGGCCCGCCTGCCTTTGCCCGCTTTCGTGTATCAGCCTTTCTATCATTGCCGCCTGGAAAGGGTAGGGTTTCTTCTTGCGTTCAAACGTGGCCTTATGCAATTGCAGCAAGCCGGGAAGGTATTCGGGACCCGTTACTATTTCATGGCATTGCTCTGCTTGTCTGATGAGGTTGCGGTGATTGCTGTGGACGGCCTTTAGCAACTGCTCATCCGTTTGGTTAAGGTCCGTTTCATAAGTGACCTTTTCCTGGCAGGTAAATGCTTTTTGGGTGAACAGGGCAGGATGGTCGAAAAGGGTGGTCGCTTCCAGGTCAAAGCTGTCCCAGCGGGGCAACTGTTGCCAGAGCCGTTCAAATGCCGTTTGCTCCCATTCGCGCTTTGCAGCATCGGGAACCGTATCCGGGTAAAGGAAGAAAGGCCCCAGGTAAGGGGTAAGTAGCGGATTCCGGATGATCTTAAAGCCAAGCCGCTTATCGACAGCATAAGGCCATACAGCCTGTAACTTACCTTCCGCTTCCAGCAGGGCAACGTTCCAGTTATTGCTGACGATATCCAGCCACCAGGGCTGGAAAAATACCGGCAACAACCGGAGCGAAGGATGGGATAAGTACTGTTCTTTATGGCTCATGCGACACCGGCTTCCATGGAAACGCCTGTTCAATTTCCGGCAATAATACGAAAATAAAACAGGCGTTCGGTACAGGGTGATCCCGGCAATTATTTCAGGAACAATTCAATGGCTTGTACTATCCGGGCGGCATTGTCACCATACAGCATGGTCTGGTGGTTGCCGTCTACAGCCACATAGGTACAATGCTGCATGAGCGCTACGGTTTCTTTTGCCTTGAAATCGGGAAGCAAAGGCTCGTCCATGGTATAATTGTCCAGGCCATTGATCAGCAAAGCAGGTTGTGCTACCTGTTCAAAGGTCTGTATCCAGGGCTGCTGTGCCACGCCGGTAGCCACTTCTATAATATTGGAAAGATTAGGGTAGGGGTTTACCGTACCATCTTCCCTGATATGGGCATCGGCTTTGTAATAGCTTTCCATATCCTTATCCCAGAAGGTATTTTGCGGAGCGGCCTTCATCTCGGCGAGAAAGGAAGCATACGAAGGGAAAGTCTTATCCAGCCTGCTTAAGGTAGGTCCCAGCATGACCGGAGCATTGGGGTTCATCTCGGCAGCGGCATCCAGGATAATGAGCTTTTCCACCCTTTCCGGGTAATTGGCCGCCATATACACGCTCAGCAAGGCGCCATAGGAATGGCCGCCCAGCAAGGCTTTGGCTATACCCAGGTGATCCAGCAGGCCGAGTATATCCTTTGCATGATCTTCCAGGCTGTAATGAAAAGCCGGCTTGCTGCTCAGGCCCCTGCCGCGCAGGTCGGGCGATATAAACCGGAAATGCTTAGCCAGGCCATGGGCGACGAGGCCATCGAAGGCATGTGCATTGGCCGTAAGTCCGTGCATCAGGATCAGCGTAGGCGATCCTTTGGAATGGTGCTCGACATAATGCAGGTCGATGTTATTGGTACTGATATAGTAATCTGTCAAAGGAAACGGTTTTAGGTAAACGTGAAAGCGTACTAGTGTGCCGTCCAGCCTGCATCCAGCGGCATAGCTATGCCCGTAATGGTGGCAGCGGCCTCGCTATCGGCAAGATACAAAATGGTTTGCGCAATAGTATCGACGCTGATAAATTCCTTGATCGCATGCTCGGCCAGGAATACCTTTTCGATCACCTCTTCGCGGGTCATGTTATGGGCTTTCATCTGGTCGGGGATCTGCTTGTCCACGATGGGTGTGTGTACGTACCCGGGGCATATGGCGTTGGCCGTAATGCCGAATTCACCACCTTCGAGGGCCAGCACTTTGGTGAAGCCGATGATGCCGTGTTTGGCGGCTACGTAAGCGCTTTTGAACGGGGAAGCAATAAGTCCGTGTGCCGAAGAAATATTGACTACACGGCCGTATTTATTAGCTTTCATGCTGGGTAGCACCGCCTTGGTAAGATGAAAAGCGGCTGTGAGGTTAATGGCAATAATAGCATCCCATTTTTCCTCGGGAAAATCTTCGATCGGCGATACAAACTGGATACCGGCATTGTTGATCAATACCTCAATAGTACCGAACTGGTCAAGCGCTTCTTTAGCCAGCCCCCTGATCTCTTCGGGATGAAGCATATTGGCAGCAGAGAACAAGTAACCGATACCATATTCCTTGGCTACCCCTGCAGCTATTTCGGCGCCATCGGGTTCCAGCCCGTTGAAGACAATATTGTATCCTTTTGCAGCGAAGGCTTTTGCGGTGGCAAGGCCAATACCGCTGGTACTACCGGTAATTAATGCTGTTTTTGACATGATCTTTTTAGTTTTTACCCTGTAAATGTCCAGTAATAAATCCTGTTATGCTTTAATGCAATTGTTATGCCTTTGTGAAGGTATTCAGAAAGGACTGTTGAAACCGGGCAAACCGGCAAAAGAAAGATCCCTTTCGGAAAGTACCGGCGCAGGACAAGCCCAGTCGTAGCCAAAACTATCGTACCGTATGCCGGTATCGTGCTCTTTGCTGTACTCCGAAGAAACCAGGTAAAAAGTCATGGCCTGTTCCGAGAGCGCTTTGAAGCCATGGGCAAATCCTTTGGGTATATAATAGGCATGGTGGTTGGCGGCCGATAATTCCGTGGCGTAATACTGGCCATAGGTGCTGCTTTCCTTTCTCAGGTCCAGGATCACATCTACAATACTTCCCTGCGGGCAGAATACCACTTTGGCATGATCGTGCGGCGGTAACTGGAAATGCATACCCCGGATCACATCTTTATGAGAGCAGGAAAAATAACTTTCCCGGAGCTCAAAACCGATGTTTTCCTGTTCAAAAAAATGGCTTTGAAAGGTTTTGGTAAAATTACCCCGATGATCGTCAAAGAACGGCAGGGTAATAAGAAAGGCGCCGGACAGCGGCAAGGCTTTAAATTGAAACATTGTCTATGTGTATAGTAGGTAGGCTTCAAAAATACCGATTTATGTTAACACATTTTTGCAGGTTGGCGGTGCATACAGCACTAAACCTTTTGAACGGTATGGGGTCTTATTAGGGAATCGGATCTTGATAAGAGCACAGCGATTTACCGCTTTCCGCATTTTGGTGTTGAAACCGGTATTACTACTAACAGATAAAAACAAATTGTATGAAAAAGCATCTTTTGATTGCCGCCGTTATCGTTTTCCTGGGCCTGTTCCTGAGTGTTGATGCCAATGCCCAGGGCTGGGGACGGTACAAGCACGAGCGCAAGGAACAGCGAAGAATTGAAAAAGCATACAGGCATGGCTATCATCAGGGCGCAAGGCAAGCGTACCGTTACGACAGAAGGCATCCACGCTATTATGCCTATTACGGCAGGCCGCACTACCGCCGTGGCTACTACAGGCCTTACCGCCACCATGGCTATTATGCCCCGCGTCCTTACGCGAGGGGTGGCGTATCGATAAATATTCCCCTACCGCCACACCCGCCTTTACCACCGCATCCTTAAACTGAAATAAATAGAGAAAGTCCTGAAAAGTCAGGACTTTCTGATGTTAGCATCACATTTATTGTACCACATACACAAAAACGTATTCCCTATGAGAAAATACCTGTTGATGGGCGTATTCCTGCTGTTCCTGGGCTTTATGACCCTGCCGGAGGCCAACGCCCAGAGAAGGCCTCCAAGACCGCCGCATCCGCATTATGTGCACAAAAAGAGCAAGAAGGCTTATAAGCAATACCACCACAGGCACGACCACCGGTACCGGCCAGGGCACAGAAGGTATGTACGCCATGCACCGCCATTACCACCAAGGCCACATGCCCGCCCGCCCTTACCGCCACGCCCGCCTTTGCCTCCTCATCCGCCGTTACCCCACAGGTAATGCTGCGGTATAAAACGTTCCGGGATCTTTATAACCCGGAACGTTTTATAGTATAGCCATATTCTATGCCGACATTTTCGCATTTTTCTAAATTTCAGCTTAACTTTGCGCCCTCATGTCAGACGCATTAAAACACGAGTGCGGGCTTGCCTACATCCGGCTGCTCAAACCCATTTCTTACTACCACCGTAAATACGGAACTTCCTTCTACGCATTAAACAAGCTTTACCTCCTGATGGAGAAACAGCACAACCGGGGCCAGGATGGTGCCGGTATTGCTACCCTTAAGCTTAATGTGGAACCCGGCTACCAGTTTATGCACCGTTTGCGTATAGCAGGGCCCGGTGCGATCAAGGAAATATTTGCCTCCGTACAGGACGAGGTTACCGAGCTGGAAAGAATGTATCCCAACCTGCGGGAGTATCCGGGCCTCATGAAAGGCTATCTCCGTTTTATGGGAGAGGCTATGCTGGGGCACCTGCGTTACGGAACGCAAGGGAAGAACAGCGTAAAGTTCTGCCATCCTTTTGTGAAGTCGGATATCAACCCGGCGCGTAACCTTACCATGGCGGGCAATTTCAACCTGGTGAATACCGATGAGCTGTTTGGCATGCTCAAGGAAAACCCGGATGAGACCATGCGAGCCAGCGATCTTGGCGCCATGATCGATACCGTACACCATTTCCTGTGTGAAGAAGAAGGCAAGTCGCCCGAAAATCCCAACATAGAAGAGGTGCTGCGTAAAGCTACCAGCCGTTTCGACGGTGGTTATGTATGCGGCGGCCTTGTAGGCAATGGCGATAGCTTCGTGATGCGCGACAAGCACGGCATTCGCCCTGCTTATTATTATCATGATGAGGAGATCGTGATCGTAGCTTCGGAGCGTCCCGCGATACAGACCAGCTTTAATGTACCCCAACAGGATATTAAAGAACTGCCACCGGGTTGCGCTGTTATCGTGAAAGCAGACGGGAGCATCAGCGTACCGCAGATACTGGAACCCGGTGAGAAAAAAGCCTGCAGCTTTGAGCGCATCTATTTCAGCAGGGGCAGCGATGCGGATATCTACCGCGAGCGGATCAACCTGGGTAATAACCTGGCGCCTAAAGTATTGGCCAGCCTCAACAACGATCTTAAAAATACTATTGTTTCTTTTATCCCCAACACCGCTGAGATCGCCTTTTACGGCCTTATCAAAGGATTGGAGGATTACCTGAAGGAGCTGAAAATACAGCGGATCATCCGGAATAAGGATACGATGACCGATGCAGAGATCCGGGAACTGATCCACCGCAGGGTGCGCATCGAAAAGATCGCGATCAAGGATGTGAAGCTTCGTACGTTTATTACTTCGGATTCGACCCGTGACGAGATGGTGCAACACGTGTACGATATTACTTATGGCACTGTAAAACCCAATGAGGATACCCTGGTGGTGATCGACGATAGTATTGTAAGGGGGACTACTTTACGGCAGAGTATTATCAAGATGCTGGATCGTCTGAAGCCCAAAAAGATCATCGTGGTCTCATCGGCGCCGCAGATCCGCTATCCCGATTGTTATGGTATCGACATGAGCCGGATGGCTGATTTTATTGCTTTCCAGGCTGCCGTGGAGCTGCTGAAGGATCGGGACATGAACCATGTGCTTACCGAAACTTATATTAAATGCAATACGGCAAAGGAGCACAACAAGCTGCACGAAGAGAATTTTGTAAAAGAAATATATGCGCCGTTCACTACCGAAGAGATTAGTGCGAAGATTGCAGAGTTGCTGCGTCCCGAAGAGGTAAACGCTGAGGTGGAAATTATATACCAATCTATCGAAGGCCTGCACGAGGCTTGCCCCGACAATAAGGGCGACTGGTATTTTACCGGCAATTATCCCACATCGGGTGGCAACAAAGTAGCTAACCGTGCTTTTATGAATTATATGGAAAATAAAGCAGGCAGAGGATATTAAGAAGAAAATGCTATGAATAAGGCGCCGCAAAAACTGTGGCGCCTTTATTTTTTGAGTGTATCCCTTGCCTTTAAAGGCAAGGCATTGTCTGTGGCATCATCGTCGCCGGTATCGGTAGCATTAGGCTCATCAGGAAATACAGGTACCTGGTCGATTGCGTTGCCGGTTTGTCTCAGGGAATCTATCTTCGGCTTCAGCTCGATGGGTAGGCGTTTGTCGAGATCCTCTTTGGCTTGCCGGCGCAATTTCTCCATCCGGCTTTGAACAATACTGTCGGCCTTGGCGCTGATCTGGGCAGGGCTAAGTTGTTGTTCTTCTTTGCCACAGGAACTAAGGGCCGGGACGAGTGCGGTGAGGATAATTATATTTTTTGCAGATACCTTCATAAATAGGTAGAAGGCTGCAAAGTTACGAAATGCCCGCAGCATTGCCTTACCTTTGTGCCGGATTTTATAATAAAGAAAACGGCTACAGCGTTTGTATCGCCGGCACCATTCAAAATTTTATAACCATTGGGCTCTTTAGCTGTTCTCCGTAAATATTTCCTGCGTTACAAATGGCGGCTGCTCTCCGGCATCCTCTTTGTAGCCATTTCCAATGTATTTGCTGTGCTTTCGCCCGGGATCGTGAAGGATACCATCGACCAGGTGTATCAGAATATCGGCAAATATCACTTGCTGGGCAAGACACCAGAAGCGGTTGCTTTACGTTCCGAAGTAATGCACCTGGTAATGGTTGCAGGCATGTGGCTGCTGGCTTATGCCTTATTGCGGGGCATATTTATGTTTTTCATGCGGCAAACCATTATCGTTATGTCGCGGCATATCGAGTACGATCAGAAAAACGAGGTGTTTGATCATTACCAGAAACTGAGCACTGCATTTTACAAGAGCAACGCTACGGGCGATATGATGAGCCGTATCTCCGAAGATGTGTCCCGGGTGCGGATGTACACCGGGCCGGCCATTATGTATGTGATCAACCTGGTGGTATTGATAGGTCTTTGTTTGTGGAAAATGATCGGGGAGAGCCCTTTGCTTACCCTGTATGTAATAGCGCCGTTGCCCTTACTGGCATTGACTATTTTCTATGTAAACAAGATCGTGAACCGGAAGAGCGAACGTATCCAGGCCGAACTTTCGGGGCTTACCTCACAGGCCCAGGAGTCTTATTCAGGCATCAGGGTAATCAAGTCTTTTGTACAGGAGCAAAGCGCCATGCAGCTCTTTTCCAGGATATCCAAAGCCTATCGCAAAAGCACCATCAACCTGTCGCTTACCGAGTCTATCTATTTTCCTGCCATGAACCTGTTCATCGGCCTCAGTATGCTGATCACGGTGTTGGTTGGCGGTTATCTCGCTTTTGAAGGTAAAATTACGCCGGGGAATATAGCCGAGTTTGTGATCTATATCAACCTGCTCATGTTCCCTATCTCCGCTATTGGCTGGACGGCCAATATGATACAGCGTGCGGCGGTGTCGCAAAGGCGGATCAACGAGTTTCTTTTGTCGGAACCCGATATCGTGAATGTGGCCGATCCGGTAGTGAAGACCATAACCGGTAAGATCGAATTCCGGAATGTGTCTTTTGTATATCCCCATACCGGGATCAGGGCGCTGGATAACTTTTCCCTTCATATTGCTCCCGGTCAGAAGGTGGCGGTGATTGGCAAGACCGGTTCGGGTAAATCAACCCTTGTACACTTGTTGTTGCGTATGTACGATACCACGGAAGGTGCTATCCTGGTAGATGATGTGCCCATCAGGACTTTTAAGCTGGAAAGCCTGCGCAGCCAGATCAGCTATGTGCCACAGGATGTATTTCTTTTTTCGGATACAGTAGCCAACAACATAGGCCTGGGCCAGGAAGAGAAAGACATGGAGGCGATCAGGAAGGCTGCGGTAATGGCTTCCGTAGATAACGAAATACAACAGCTTGCTGAAGGCTACGAGACGATTACCGGTGAACGGGGCGTGATGCTTTCGGGCGGACAGAAACAGCGTATCTCCCTGGCCAGGGCATTGATCAAAGATCCTGCCGTATTGATCCTGGATGAAAGCCTGTCGGCGGTGGATACTCGCACCGAACAAACAATCCAGCATAACCTGAACCAATATCTTGACAAAAAGACGGCGATCGTTATTACCCACCGTATCTTCAAAGGCTGGAACTTTGATAAGATCATCGTGCTGGAAGATGGCCGTATTGTGGAAGAAGGAAACCACGAAGAGTTGATGAAGCGGGATGGCCAATACGCCCGTCTGTACCAGTATCAGACACAATCCGACGATTAATTACCCCTGAATTATTGCTTATGTATTAACCCTTGTCTCACACAAGGGTTTTTTGTTGTGTATAACAGGCTATTATTCATTAACATAATTTTCTGTAATTAAAAATATGTTTGCTTTTTTGTGGTCAAATAATTGTTTTTTATATTTTTAAATATTACACAAAATACTATATTATTCTAATGTTAATGAATTATTACCGGGTGATGGTCGGGAGCTTTGATTTATGATAACTGGCGAGTATATTTGAGAAACAAAATTTACTCATGTATGAAAAAACTACTACTCATGCTTGCGGTCTTTCTATGGTCTGGACTGCAGCTAGCCATGGCACAAGGGCGGCCTGTCAAAGGTCAGGTCTTAGATGACAAAGGAGAAGGTATTCCCGGGGTAAGCGTCCAGATTAAAGGAACGACCACGGGAACGATTACAGATCTGGACGGTTATTTTCAACTGGAAGTACCCGACGATCAAAACACGCTGGTGATTAACGCCGTGGGTTTCGCAGAGCAGGAAGTGAAAGCGGGCGATGGCGACCAGGCCCTCAGCATCCGCTTATCGGCAACCAGTACCCAGCTTACCGAAACGGTAGTTACGGGTAACGCCATCAAAAGAGAAAAAAGAAGCTTGGGTTATTCCTCCACCACTATCGGTACCGATGAGCTGGATAAGGGAGGAAGTGTAAGCCCGTTGAATGCACTGGTAGGTAAAGTGGCCGGTGCCAATATCACGACTACATCCAACTCTCCGGGCTCTTCGTCACGTATCGTATTGCGTGGCGGTTCTTCCATATTGGGTAATAACCAGGCGCTGATCGTAGTGGATGGTGTGCCGATCAGCAATGGTAACTTCGGTACCGGCGGTAATATCGGTAACCTGAGCAACCAGGTCGATTTCGGTAACAGGGGTAATGATATTAATCCCGACGATATCGAATCGGTAACCGTACTGAAAGGACCGGCTGCAACTGTAATTTATGGTTCTGCTGCTTCTAACGGCGCCTTGATGATCACCACCAAAAAAGGTAGAAGAAGGCCCGATGGCGCCAAGAAAACCGAGGTGGAAGTAAATACCGGCGTTAGCTTTTCCAGCATCCTGAAATACCCCGATTTCCAGAATACTTATGGCCAGGGCGACTTGCACGGTGTTTTTGATGATCGTCGCGAAAATTTTTCATGGGGCCTGCCTTTCGACAACCAGCTTCGTCCCTGGGGCCAGGTAATCGATGGCAAATCAAAAGTAAAGCCTTATTCTGCCTTGCCTAATAACGTAAGGGACTTTTTCAACCTGGGAAAAATATACACCAACAGCGTTGCCGTAAACTCGGGTAACGAAGATGCCGCTTTCCGTTTGGGTTTTAATACCCTGAACAGTACTTCGGTTTTTCCGGGTAAAGGCTACGATAAGTACAATGTTACTTTTAATGGTAATGCTAATCTTACCAATAAATTTTATGCCAGCATCTCTTTCAACTATTCCAAATCTATTGGCGACCTGGTAGGTAATGGCCAGGGTGCTTCTTCCCTGCTGGACAACCTGTACCAGATGCCGCGCGACATTCCGATCCGTGACCTGCGCGACCTGAATGACAAGTACAATTCCATGGACTTTGTGGATGCAAATGGCGTACATCGCTATGGCTATTATGGCGCCTATGCGTTGAACCCCTACTATACACTGGAGAAATTCAAGAACGAAAACAGGGTGGACCGTATCCTGGGTAACTTTACTATCGGGTACAAACCATTTCCCTGGCTGAAAATTGAGAACCGCCTTGGTACCGATATGTACAGCGATCGCCGTTACCAGAGCGCGCCGCTGTTTAATTCCGAACCTGCCGATGAGACTGGTTTGTATACCAGGCCCCAGAGCAATGTGGGACGCTACTCACAAGACATCTACAACCTGAGCAATATCTATAATGACCTTATGGTTACGTTCAACAAAGACCTGGCAAAGGACCTTAACCTGAATGTACTGGTAGGCCATAACGTTACCCAGCAAAGGTTGAACAATCTTTACTCCAGCACCAATGAAGACGGTGGTTTGGTAGTACCGGATTACTACAACCTGTCCAACTCAAATGGTAAAATACTGGCCCAGAATACCCTGACCCTGGTTAGGCGCGTAGGCCTTTATGGCGATGCTGCCCTGGGATACAAGAACATGTTGTTTGTAGGTGTTACCGCCCGTAACGACTGGTCTTCTACAGTGCCCAAATCTTATTTCTACTATGGTGGCAATGCTTCCTTCGTCTTTACAGAACTGTTCAACGAATCTTTGAAGAAATACTGGAACTATGGTAAACTGCGTATATCTTACGGCGCTGTGGGTAACGATGCCCAGGCCTATGTGTACAACACGGTATACGCTTCCAAAGTAACTTCTGCCGATTACGGCAGCAACGTATTTCCTTTCAAAGGTGTTCCGGGCTTCACTTATGGTGGCAACAGCCCCAACGATCTGATCGGTAACCCGAACATTACGCCGGAGTTTTCCAGGGAATTTGAGATCGGTACCGAACAATCCTTTTTGGAAAACCGTATCACTTTAGACTTCTCTTACTACAATAAGAGTTCTAAAGACCAGATCATCCCAGTGAGCCTTGCGCCCTCTTCCGGATTCCTGGCCAAATTTATCAATGCCGGTTTGTTGACCAATAAAGGTATCGAGCTGTCGCTGAAAGTGACCCCGGTGCTGACCCGTAGTGTCAGGTGGGATGTGTTTGGTACTTTTACCAAGAATACCAGCTTAGTGAAAGAAATTTTCCCTGGTACCGATCAGATCAATGTAGGTAATGGTATCAACGGTATGACCATAGTGGCAGCCGTAGGCAAGCCCTATGGTACGTTTTATACTACTGGCTACCTTCGCGATCCCAATGGTAACATCGTAGTGGATTCTGCTAGCGGTCGCCCCAAGATTGATCAGAGCGGTAACCTGTACTTTGGTTCTTACCAGCCTAAATTCCAGGCCTCATGGGGTACTTCCGTTAGCTATAAAGGTTTCTCTCTTTACATATTGTTCGATATGAAACATGGCGGACAGTTTTTCTCCAGGACCAAAGACCTGCTGGCTTTCGTAGGTACCTCCAAAGAAACAGAAAAACGTGATCCGTATGTATGGGAAAATTCAGTGTACCAGGGTTCTGATGGTGGTTATCATACCAACACCACTAAATTCGATCCTTATCTTTTCTATACCACACAAGCCAACCGTCCTAATGAATTTATGCTACTGGATGCTTCTTATGTAAAACTAAGAGAAGTTCGTTTGTCCTATTCTCTACCTCAGAAGTGGGTGAGCAAAACACCATTCGGAAGTGCTACCGTAAGCGTATTCGGAAACAACTTATTGATCTGGACTCCTTCGGCCAACCAGTTCTCAGATCCTGAGCTGAGCTCAAACGGCGCCCTTAATGCGCAAGGTTTTGAATTCAGTGCTTCACCTTCTCTGAGAAACTATGGTTTCAACCTCAGGTTTACGTTCTAAACAATAAAATACTACTATTTATGAAATCGTTATATAAGTTAGCCCTGGGAGTATCGGCAGTTTCTATGCTGGCCTTTGCAGGATGTAAAAAGTTCAGGGATGTAAACAAGAATCCCAATAACCCGGAATCAGTAACCGTTCAATTATTATTGCCTTCGGCACAAGCCGAAGTGGCGCAAACACTGGGCGGCAAATTCCAGATCACTGGTGGCATCTGGTCGCAGTACTGGACACAAGATCCCAGCGCTTCCCAGTACAGAGCATTTGAGCAATACCAGCTCGACGCATCCGAGTTCAACAACCAGTGGCTGGGGCTTTATTCCGGCGCCCTGGCCGATTTCGAACAAATCATTAAGATTGGCGGTACTGCGAAAAATTATATTGCTATTGCCAAGATCATGAAAGGGTATACGTACCAGCTACTGACCGACCAGTTCGGTGATATTCCTTTTACCGAGGCCTTGAAGGGAGAAACTGACGGCATTACCAGCCCGCATTACGACAGCCAGGAAACTGTTTACAACGGTATCATTGCCCTGATTGAAGAAGGCATGAGCGAACTGGATGATGCTGCAGCGCACCCTGCAAAAGATGACCTGATCTATGGCGGCGATCTTACCGCCTGGAAAAAATTCGGGAATACCTTATTGCTCCGGGTCTATATGCGTTTGTCCGAAAAGGCTCCTTCAAAAGCGCAAGCCGGTATTGCTGCGTTGTATACCAATGGCATTGGCTTTATTGAAGAAGGGGAGACTGCCAAAATCGACTATTCCAGCGAGCCTGGTAACTACAATCCTTTCTACTCCGAGATCAATAATGCGGTTATCGGACGCCAGTTGAATATTATTGCCAGCGCTACGGCTATGGATAGCTTCCTGGCCAATAACGATGCCAGGGTAGCTGCGTTCTATTATCCTAACGGCGCTTTCAAAGGCTTGAGCCAGGGCAACTACCTGAGTGCCGCTGCTACTTATTCTACGCCCAGCGCTGCTGTAGGCGGAGACGTAAGAACTGCGGCAATAGACCAATCGGCAGTAGCGCCCGTTATATTCATTTCCGACTATGAAAGTTTGTTTTTGCAAGCTGAAGCAGCGGTAAGAGGTTGGGGTACCGGTGACGATAAAAGCCTGTTTGAACGTGCAGTCGTGGCCAACTTTACGGCTTACGGCAGTGCAATCAGTGGTGCTATCGGATCCGTATTCGGACCGCTGGTGGCCGATTCCCTGGCTACTTCCGACAGCACCGGCGTTAGGCAGGAAATTCCATTTACCCCAAGTTATGCCGCCAATACTTACCTGCATGGTGATGCAGATGTATTGAATGGCGACTATTACCTGGACGGAGATCCGGTTTCCGTTACTCCGGCATCTTTCTGGGGTACCTATCCGGCAACTGGAACACCGGCAGAAAAGCTGAAATACATCATTACCCAGAAATGGTTCTGCATGTGCGGTAACGAGGGAATAGAGGCCTGGACAGAATGGCGAAGGACCGGTTATCCTACCTTCTTCGTACACTCGCCTAACTCGGTTATAGGTGCCGGTAATTTCCCGGTAAGGTTACCTTATCCCGCTTCGGAAATATCCAATAACCTCAACTTTCCCAAATCAGGGCAACCGGCCATGACATCCAGGGTATGGTGGGATGTGAATTAATCAGGAGCCTCAAAAAACAAAACAAAATTTTATGAAAAAGATACTCATATTATCAATCGCATTGGGGGGCTTGGTGTTTACAGGTTGTAAGAAGAGGGATTCTTACAATGTCTCCCAGCTTGTAGTCGAGAGCCATCCCGTTATTACCTTTACCGGAAGTAAATTTGTAAGTATTCCTGTTGGCGGTACTGTGCCACCTATTGCTGTTACCGCTTACGATTCCTTCTACAATGAGGTTTGTCAGGTTACTGTAGGCGAAAGTGTTATCGATAACACTACGCCGGGTCTGTATTTTCAGGAATTTATTGCCAAGAATAGTAAAGGATTCCGGTCTACGGCTGCTGCGTATGTCGCTGTGACTGATGTGCCTGCCAGTGCCGACCTCTCCGGTGTTTACAAGCGTGCCGGTAATAATGCCGTAGTCAATCTTACCAAAGTTGCTAATGGGCTTTACCAAACAGATAACCTGTTTGGTACCCCTCTCGGTACGCCGGGAGGCGCCTATGTAAATGCTTACTTCGTACATATAAATGATTCGACTATCGCTATGCCCGATCAGCCCACCGATCTGGGTACGTTGCAAACCGATGATGTAGGATTGCACCTAGCTCCAGGAGATACGACTTATAGCTATAAGATATATAACCTGACATCTAATAATGCTTTAAGGACGTTTAAAAAGCAATAATTAATGGGATTGAAAGCCGGTAACTATAGTTGCCGGCTTTTTAGTTTTATTTATTTTTTATTATTCGTTTTTGTTCACATTTTATTGATAGCTATGAAGAAAAAAATAATATTTCTTTCGGCATTCCTGTCGCTTGGATGTGTAGTTCAAGCCCAGGTTACTTTTCCGGCAGGAACAAACCTTTGCGAAAGCACACCCTGGAAGCTGGTATGGCACGATGAATTTGATGGAACTTCATTAGATAATAATAAGTGGTACACCTTCTCTGACGATAACAATTGGTCGCCTCAAGGTACAATTTATGTACCCCCGATTAATGTTGAAGGAAGAAGGGGAAATATGGTTAATTATTTAGATGCTAATGTGACGGTGAGTAATGGAAGCTGTAAGCTTTCAGCTAAATATGAACCCAACAATATTTTAGGCTCTTACCAAAATTTTTCTTCCGGCTATATTAAAGCCAGACTTATTGAGAACGGCTTAAATCATCTTCAGTACTTTAACAAAGGAAAATTCGAAATCAAAGCAAAACTGCCTAAGGTGAAAAATGTATGGGCAACCTTTTGGCTTTGGGTAGGTGGCGTTTCTGCAGAAGGACCTGGCGGAAGTGAAATAGACATGTTTGAATATATGCCTGGCAGTACCAACGAGCTTAATACCAATACTTTTACCTTGCATGGCTGGAACAGAGGGCCGGGTTGGCCCGTTTCTCCCAATTCAACTGCTGATCATGCCACTTTTAACGTAAATAATATAGATAGCTGGCATATCTATAGTTGTGAGTGGGACGAAAATTTTGTACGCTTATACGTTGATGGTGTGTTACAATTAACCAGGACCAGATACAAACAGGCCAATGGCTTGGGAGGATATTTTGAAACAGCCAGTTGCGTGCCTACTGAAGGCGTTACTTATTATAAGGACCCGATGGCGACTGCAACATTCCCTTTTCCTGACGAATACTTATCTTTAATATGCTCTCTTGACTACCGCTCCGAGTTGGAATGGGCAGCCGGAGAACCCACAAGGGTTTTTGAAATTGATTATGTACGGGTGTACCAAAGGACGCCGCAGCCGAATCTGAAAGACCTGTGTTCCTCTGTTAGTGGTCCCAGCAACATTTGTCTTAATGTGCCTACGACCTATTATGCTTCGGTGGGAGAAGGTACTTTCAACAATTGGACGGTGAGTAGTAATGTGCAGGTTCTAAGTACCGGGATTTCCATCCAGGGGCAGCCTTATATTACAGTAAAGGGTATTGCTAATAATCCCGCCTGGATTGTTGCTAATGTACAAGGATCACCCCCTAGTTGTGCCCCCTCCCAGTTGCAGATAACCGTAGGAAAACCGACACCGCCATCGGCAGTTATTAATGTAAGCGCTACTTCTAATCCTGCCAAGAAATCAATAACGATAACTTTTGCAGCACCCCCTGCCGGATCAACTTATACCTGGCATGTTTCTTCTACAGGTGGAGCATTGTACGATGGGACAAATGCCGCAAGCAGGACATTCTTAATGCTTAATGGCGATGTGTTTTCTTATTGGACTTATTCCACCAACGCTTGCGGCGAATCGGAATGGATTAATTATGGGTATAAGTTGGTCAATGGAGTCTTGCAGCCTTATGATCTTCAACGGCCTGCAAACCCTTTCGAAGATGACCACGACCTTGGCCTCCTTGGAGAACTTACCGAAGCAGCAGGAAGCGACGCTACGAATAATCATAGCATTGCATTATTCCCTAACCCGGCAGGAGATAAGCTAAACATTGATATGGGACTGCCTCGCAAAGGGCTTGAGGTTAAAATAATCGACTTGAATGGGAAAACCATATATACAGATAAATGTAGCGAGGGTAATAATTCGAGAATGTCAATCGACGTTTCTAAATACGCCCCCGGTATGTATTATGTAGTTATAAGAGACGAAAGCGGTGAGCTGTTGCGTAGCAAATTTGTAAAGAAATAGATTTGTTATCAATCGCTTTAAACATAGAAAGAGCCGGTCTACCCGGCTCTTTCTATGTTTCTATCCTGCCAGGCAGTACCTTTGCAGTACTTTATTGTACATTATGACCCAGTCTTACTCTCAGTTTACCGCTTTTGCGGCAGTTACCAAAGCTGCTTTGCGTTCCATCGCCAAAAGCCCTTCTTCTGTTGTATTTACCATAGCCTTTCCCCTGGTGTTTATCCTGGTGTTCGGATTTCTCGGGAGCGGGGGCAGCTATAGTATCAATGCGGGCATAGCGCCCGACGCCGATACATTGAACCGGGTATACCAGGGATTGAAGCATATAGATATGGTCAGGCTCAGCCCGGTCAGGGAAGGGCAAAAGCTGCAGGAAGAGCTGCGGAAAGGCAATATCAGTGTGCTGATCCATATCAGCGAATCGAAAGATACGCCACGGTATAAAATACATATGGAAGTGAATGCGGCCGACCAGGATAAAGCCAGGCAGTTGCAATCCGTTTTGGAAAAGATTGCCTTGTCGCAAGATCCGGCTACCGCCGCCAGGCTGGCAAGCATGATCAGTGTACAGCAGACAATAGTGCAAAGCCGGAAATTCAGTACTATAGATTTTATATTGCCTGGCCAGTTGGGCTTTTCCCTGCTGGCAGCAAGTGTATTCGGCACCGCCTTTGTGTTTTTTAACCTGAGGCAGGCATTGGTGCTGAAACGTTTTTTTGCCACGCCCATCCGGCGGGAGTTCATCATCCTGGCCGAAGGTGCCGCCAGGATGATTTTCCAGTTGATCGGCGCTTTGCTCATCATTATGGTAGGCCATTTTGCCTTTGGCTATACCCTGGTCAATGGCGTGCTTACAGTAATCAATATGCTGGTGATCTGCGCATTGGGCTTATTGGTATTTATGAGCTTCGGTTTTATCATCAGTGGTCTGGCCCGCAGCGAGGCCACGATACCACCTTTATCCAATATGATCACCCTGCCGCAGTTTTTGCTGGCAGGTACTTTCTTTTCCATTGAAGCCTTTCCCAAATGGATGCAACCTGTTTCCAGGGCCTTGCCGCTCACTTATCTCAATGATGCCTTGCGTGAAATTGCTTTTGAAGGCGCCTCGTTATGGGATGTAAAGATGGATATCGGTATCCTGCTGCTCTGGGGCGTGCTGGGCTATTTTGCGGCCTCCAGGGTATTTAAATGGGAGTAGAAACGGCTGTATAGCCGGTCTTCTCCAGGATGGGACTGTGTTTCCGGATCGCAGGCATTTTAAAGAATAAAAAAGAAAGAGTGGGGCATACAAAAACAAAAGGCCGGTGCAATCCAAATGCACCGGCCTTTTGTATGAAATCTTAAGTATTACAGCACCAGCATGGCATCGCCATAGCTGAAGAAGTTGTATTTTTCTTTTATCGCAGTCTGGTAAGCTTCCATAGCCAGGTCATACCCTGCAAAAGCAGCCACCATGATCAGCAAGCTGGTTTTGGGCAGGTGCAGGTTCGTGATCAGGGAGTTGGCAATAGAAAAGTTGAAAGGCGGATGGATAAATAAATTGGTCCAGCCAGCTTCCGGCTTCAGCAAGCCACGGGCAGTAACTGAACTTTCCAGTGCCCTTAAGGTAGTAGTACCTACAGAGCAAATGCGCCTTTTTTCCTGGATACCCTTGTTCACGATCTCGCAGGCATATTCATCTACGTTGAAATACTCGGCATCCATCTTATGCTTGCTCAGGTCTTCCACCTCTATAGGACGGAAAGTGCCCAGGCCGGTATGTAAGGTTACCTCGGCAAACTTCACGCCTTTGATCTCCATACGCTTGATCAACTCGCGGCTGAAGTGGAGACCGGCAGTAGGCGCCGCCACAGCACCTTCGTACTTGGCATATACCGTCTGGTACCGCTCGCGGTCTTCCTCGTCGGGTTTGCGTTTGATGTATTTCGGAAGCGGAGTTTCACCCATGCTGTCCAATACCGTTTTGAACTCCTGTTCGTTGCCATCGAAAAGGAAACGTATCGTACGGCCCCTGGATGTAGTGTTGTCGATCACTTCTGCTACCAGCTCATCGTTATCGCCAAAGTAAAGCTTATTGCCCACCCTTATTTTACGGGCAGGATCTACGATCACATCCCATAAACGGTTAGGTTTGCTCAGCTCGCGCAGCAAAAACACTTCGATGCGGGCGCCGGTTTTTTCTTTGCGTCCGTACAGGCGCGCGGGAAATACTTTGGTGTTATTTACGATAATCACATCCTTGTCGTCAAAGTAGTTCATGACATCTTTGAAGACCTTGTGTTCAATTTTTCCGGTATCCTTGTGAACCACCATTAAGCGGCTCTCATCGCGTTGTTTGGAAGGGTGCTGGGCAATCAGGTTAATCGGGAGGTCAAACTTGAATTGGGATAATTTCATATCTTACAGGATATGTTTCGTTTTAATTTGTGAGGAAAAAAGTGTGCAAAGATACGTAAAAAAACACGATCCCCGTTTTTTTTATTAAAAGCCGCTCTGTTGCTGCTTTAACGACATCCGGGGCCGGATATTGTTGATGATTAGCGAAAAAATATTTAGACTTTTTGCCAAATTCTATTACTTTTGTGACCTCATTAGCAACGCTGTTTTTAAATGGAAAATCAACACGACCAATTTATTGAGGATGAACTGGATATCAGAACGTCTAAACCATCTACCTCCAGATTTTTCTTTCTTTTAGGCTTTTTCGGGTTCTTCATCTTTGCATGGGCAGGCTGCTACAGTCTCTGGACACATTCCTTTAAGCCTGCCGATGATGTACCTGTGAACAAAAGTTCGCTGTACAATCCTGAATATCAAGCTCAATAAAGACTCCTCGAGGATATCATGATCGTTGCCCTGCAGGACACCGCCGTTGTCATTTTAAGCTATAACAGCCGAAAATGGCACGAACTGTTCCTACCCAAAATAGTGGAACAGGCCAGGCAGGGCTACGATGTATTTGTGGTTGATCACGCCTCTCCCGACGATACTGCTGATTATGTCAGCCATCACTTTCCTTATGTACAGCTTATACGGCTCAGCGAAAACCATGGTTTTGCATGGGGTTACGCCGAGGCCCTGAAACAAATACAGGCCAAGTACTATATCCTGCTCAGTTCCGATTTTGAAGTGACCGATAATTGGTTCCAGCCGATACACCAGGCTATGGAAGCCGACGGAAATATGGCTGCCTGTCAGCCTAAGATCCGCTATTACCGGGAAAAGGAATATTTTGAATATGCAGGAGCGGCAGGTGGCTTTATGGATAAATGGGGCTATCTCTTTTGCCGGGGCCGCATCTTTTCTACTCTCGAAAAGGATGAAGGACAATACGATAGCCCGGCTGCCCTGTTCTGGGCCTCTGGCGGTTGTTTCGTAGTACGGGCCGAAGTGTACCATCACCTTGGCGGTCTTGATCCCGACCTATTTGCCCATATGGAAGAAGTGGATGTATGCTGGCGGATGAAAAACGCAGGGTACAGTATAGGCTACGTGCCGGGAAGCACTGTGTACCACGTAGGCGGCAGCGTGATCACTTACGGCAGCCCACAAAAGACTTTTTACAACTTCAGGAACAGCCTGGTCTTGCTGTTGAAAAATGAGAAAGGTAGTAAACTACTATGGCTGCTCCCTTTAAGGCTGCTGCTGGACGGCCTGGCCGCTATGCAATTCCTGGCAAGCGGTCAATTTAAAAACATCCTGGCCATCGTAAGAGCGCATTGGAGCTTCTTTTTCTCCGTAGGCAAATGGTACCGCAAGCGACAGGCCGTGCAGGCATTGGCTACCGGCCGCAACCAAAGCGGCGTTTACCGTAAGAGTATTATCGTCCAGTATTTTATGAAAGGGAAGAAGAAATTTTCCGCCCTCGATCCTGCCGATTTCCGTTAAATCATCCCGGATAATTATTTTAAATAGGTACATAGACCCCTCCTCCGGTCAATTACGTACCTTTGCATCCCTGTTTTCTTATTTAAAAAGCAAATTATGAGCCGCAACGGTAAAGTTTTGGTAGCGATGAGTGGTGGTATCGATAGTACCGTTACTGCGCTTATGCTGCACCAGCAAGGATACGAAGTGATCGGGATTACGATGAAGACCTGGGATTATGCCTCAGCCGGTGGCGGCCGCAAAGAAACCGGTTGTTGTAACCTCGACTCCTTCAACGATGCCCGCCAGGCTGCCGTACAGCATGGTTTCCCGCATTATGTGCTGGATATAAGGGAAGAATTTGGCGGCGCCGTTATCGAAAATTTTATAGACGAATATATTGCCGGCCGCACGCCCAATCCCTGTGTGCTGTGCAATACGCATATCAAATGGTCGGCCTTGCTTAAAAGGGCTGATGCCCTGGGCTGCGATTTTATCGCCACCGGGCACTATGTAAAAGTACGCGAAGAGCAAAGCCGCTTTGTACTTTCCAAGGCCAAAGACCTTACTAAAGACCAGAGCTATGTGCTTTGGGGCCTGGGCCAGGATTGCCTGGGCCGCAGCATATACCCGCTGGGCGACTACCTCAAGACTGAGGTGCGCCAGATCGCCCTGGAGATGGGCTATCCCGAACTGTCGAAGAAAGCGGAGAGCTATGAGATCTGTTTTGTGCCCGACAACGATTACCGCGGTTTCCTGAAAAGAAATGTGGAAGGACTTGAAGAAAGAGTGGATGGCGGCAATTTCGTATTGGCAGATGGCAGCATTGTAGGCAAGCACAAAGGATATCCTTTTTATACCATAGGGCAGCGTAAAGGACTGGATATAGCTCTGGGCCGCCCGGTGTTTGTAACCCGTATCATACCCGAAACCAATACCGTGGTGCTGGGCGATGCGCACGAGCTGGATCAGAATATAATGACAGTAGGCGGGTTGAATATGGTGAAATACGACAGCATTCCCGATGGTATGGAAGCCATCACCAAAATACGCTATAAAGATCCTGGTTCTTTAAGTCATTTGCAGAACGATGGCGATAAAATCAATGTTCAGTTCTACGAGCATGTTAAAGGGATTGCCCCCGGACAGTCGGCCGTATTTTACGAAGGCGACGATGTGATTGCCGGCGGTATCATTCGCGCCGGTTACCGCAACGAGTTCCAGTAAGCTTTAAGTTACAATAGTTAAGAGACGGACGTTCCGCTAAAAAATGTTTTTAAATGAAAAAATATTTTTTATCTTACGTCCGTTTTACTTTTATTGCCCATTAACAGCAAGCCATTTTAATTCAGAACTCAGCTATGCGTAAAATTCTATTACCATTTCTCCTTATTTCGGTGGGTTTGGTTTCCTGCAAGAAGGAAACGGAAGATATTTCGGAGATCGCCAAAGGGAACAAATTCTTCCCTACCGAGATTGGTAAATATATCGTTTACGATTACGATTCCACTTACTGGAACGATCAATTGGGAAAAGACCTTCACTACAGGGGGCAATTTCGTTACTATGTTGCCGATACTTTCCGGGATAATGCAGGAAGGCTTTCTTACGTGATCAATGTACAGGTAAGGGCAAACGATACCGATCCCTACCGTCCTGATGATGTGATCTATGTTACGCCTACCGAGGATCGTATAGAATACAAGCAAAAGAACCTGACCTTTATTAAGATGGTATTCCCCGTAAGCAATGGCAAAAGCTGGAACGGCAATGCCATGATCCCGCTGGGCGATAACGACTATGCAGAATACGATAACGATAAATGGAAATATACCTACGCCAATTTCGACACGGAATTTGATCCGGGCAACAACCTGTATCTGCATACGGTAACGGTGAACGAGATTGACGATGCCTTGAACAATCCCGATGTGGATTCTACGGCTTATGCTTACCGTAATTATTCCCAGGAGCGTTATGCTTACAATGTAGGCATGGTTTACCGGGAGCGTATCTATTGGGTATTCCAGCCTAAAGTAGGTGGCAGCGGCGGCAGCGGTTTCCGTAAAGGATACGGCGTAGTAATGAAAGCGGTAGAGAATAATTAATACTTGAGTTATAACAGCATTCCGGGAGCCTTCTTTGCAAAAGAAGGCTCTTTTTTTATGATGCAATTAATGGCAATGTTTTACAGGAATAAGTAGTACGGTTGAAGTAATTGTTGAAATGCCTCTGTATAGCGCTTGTCCGCCTGGTAGATCAGGAGTATTTCTTTCACAACCGGTACCGGCTCTTTGCAGAAAATGCCGATAACCCTGTTCACGGCAAGATCGGCCCTGGGCTGCACTTCCAGGATATGCATAGGATAAAGCCCTTCTTTATGGGCCGCTTGCAGCCAATCCTCCCATTCGCTTGCCGGGTACATAACACAAAACTGCCCTTTAGCTTCCAGCAGTAAAGCCCCGGCCCGGGCAAGTTCATCTTTAGTAAGGGTAATACTATGCCTGGCTTCGTTCCTGGCCTTTGAAGGCGCCTGTAACTGGTTATGAAAAAAGGGCGGATTGCAGATGATGAAATTATATTTGCGGGAAAGCGCTTGATGATCCTGCAGCAAACCGGAGAGTGGCCGGAGCAGGGCTTTGAGCTGTTGCGGCCAGGGGCTGGTTTCAAAATTGGCCTTAGCCTGCTCCCAGGCCTCCGGGTTCAGCTCGATCGCTTCGTAGCAGGCTTCGGGAGCAAGCTGTGCCAGCATCAGGGTCAATAAGCCCGTGCCGGTGCCAATGTCCAGTATGTGCGTGTTGGCCTTCTGCTTGCCGGCTAGCTGTTGTACCTGTAAGGCAGCCCATGCACCCTGGATACAGGCATCGGTTGATACCTTCATGGCGCAGCGATCTTGCCGTACGGTAAATTGCTTGAATTGAAACCAGTCGTTAGGCATTTAGGTCCAGGGCATGCGTGCCGAAGGGACAGCACGGAGGTCGGTGAATTGTTGTTGCTGCAACTTATAATAAGCCGTAATACCTATCATTGCGGCATTGTCGGTGCAATATTCAAACTTGGGGAGGTATACGTTCCACCCATTTTTGTGGCCATAGCTTTCCAGGGCCTGGCGCAAGCCGCTGTTGGCCGATACGCCGCCCGCAATGCCAATTTCTTTAATGCCATATTGCTTCGCCGCCTTTTCCAGCTTTTGCAGCAATGCTTTTACAATAGTATGCTGTACCGATGCGCAAATATCGGCCAGGTTGCTGGCTACAAAATCAGGATCGGTTTTCTGTTGTTTCTGTAAAAAATAAAGCACTGCCGTCTTGATACCGCTAAAGCTGTAATCAAAACCCTTGATCTCTGGTATAGGGAAAGAAAAACGCTCCGGATCACCCATTTGTGCCTGCTTGTCGACCAGCGGACCGCCGGGATAGGGCAATTGCAGCATTTTAGCCACCTTGTCAAAAGCTTCCCCCGCCGCATCGTCCAGTGTTTCACCCAGTATTTCCATCTTCAGTTCCGAATGACAAAGCACAATCTGGGTATGTCCTCCCGATACCGTGAGGCAAAGAAAGGGGAAGGAAGGCTTGGGATCCTCGATAAAGTGCGCCAGCACATGCGCCTGCATGTGGTGAACGGCAATAAGGGGGACCTGTAAAGCCTGGGCAAAGCCTTTGGCAAAACAAGCGCCTACCAGCAGGGAGCCGATAAGGCCCGGAGCCTGGGTAAAGCCTATGGCGGTAATGTCTTTTTTGGCGATGCCGGCTTTGTTCAGGGCGGCATCCACCACCGGTACGATTTGTTGCAAATGCGCCCTGGAGGCCAGTTCCGGCACTACACCGCCATATTGTTCGTGTACTTTCTGTGTGGCAATAATATTACTGGTAACTTTGCCATTAACCACCACGGCGGCGGCAGTTTCGTCGCAAGAGGATTCAATGGCCAGTATTACGGATTCTGTACTTTGCATAAGAGGTCTGCAAAAATATAAGAAATCCACACATCAATTTGTTGAATTTAAAAAATATATTTACCTTTGCTCTCCCAAAGGAAAAAAAGGGGGTATACTATTATGCTTATTTTAGATGCTAAAGATTGCGAAAACATAGATAAGGCGCTCAAAAAATACAAAAAGAAATTTGAGAAGTCCCGCACTTTGAACCAGTTACGTGCTCGTCAGGCCTTCACTAAGCCTTCCGTTCAGCGTCGTAAGGAAATCCTGAAAGCTGCTTACCGTCAGCAGATTCTTGCTGGTAAAGTAGAACTGTAAAGCAATCGCTTTCAACTAACCATTATTGGATTGGGCACAGCTGGCTTCCCGGCCGTTGTGCTTCGATAATAATTTTTTTCAGGGACTGTAAATTCGTATATTTACAGTCCCTCTTCTTTTTGCAAAGAAAGGCTGGACTTTTTAAATGATCCGACTTTGCTGATCGCTTCCGCAATACCTGAATTCCTTCGCTATATACGCTTTGAGAAGCGCATGTCAGAACATACTTCTATTGCCTACGGCCGCGATCTGACCCAATTTCAGCAATTCCTGCTCGATAGTTTTGAACTGGACCATGTGGTACCGGTAAGGCATATTCATATCCGTTCCTGGCTGGCCGCACTCAAGGAAGCAGAGATGAGTGAGCGTACGCTGCAACGCAAAATTTCCGCTGTAAAATCGCTGTTCAAATACCTCTTGCGTTTGGGAGTAGTATCCCAGAATCCTACGCGGGAGGTAAGTGTGCCCAAAGCGCCGAAACGCCTGCCTGTTTTCCTGGAAGAGCAACAAACGGAGCAAATGAGCAGCACCGCTTACCCGGATGGCTTTGAGGGAGGCACGGAAAGGCTTATTATTGAACTGTTGTATCAAACCGGTATGCGCCGTGCCGAACTGGTAGGCCTGAAGGAATCGGATGTCGAATTTTCGCGCCAGCAGATTAGGGTATTGGGTAAGCGGAATAAGGAACGCCTGATACCGGTAGGAAAAGAATTGTTGATTGATCTGCGGCAGTATATGGATGAGAAAAGAAAAGTTTTCAACCAGCCGTCCTCCTTTTTGTTATGTGTACAGAGTGGTAAGCCGGTGTACCCGCAATATGTGTACCGTGTTGTACAAAAATATCTTAAAGACATCACTACATTGAACAAGAAAAGTCCCCATGTATTGAGACATACTTTTGCGACACAATTATCCAACAAGGGCGCTGAGCTTAATGCCATAAAGGAATTGCTGGGGCACAGTAGTCTTGCCGCCACGCAGATATATACCCATAATAATATTGACCGCCTAAAAGAAGTTTACAGAAAAGCACACCCTAAAAGTTAATTTGTCATTATATTTTTTATACCTTTCCTATATGATCTGAACATTACAAGAGAATATTTATTGTTAACTTTTAAATGACGAACTATGAATGTACAAATTCAGACTGTTCACTTTGACGCAGATGAAAAACTGCTGGAACACGTACAAAAAAGATTAGATAAACTTAAAACTTTCCATGATAAAATAACGGGTGTGGAAGTGTACTTGCGGTTGGAAAACCTTTCCCAGAAAGTAAAGGATAAGGTCGCGGAAATTAAAGTATCGGTTCCTAAACGGTCATTGTTTGCCAAACACGAATCCAAGATATTTGAAGAGTCCTTTGATCAGGCCTATGATTCGTTGGTATCACAAATAAAGAAATCAAAAGAGAAGATGTACGCTTAAAACATCTTTTGCGATATACCTCAAAAAGGCCGTACTATTTTGTACGGCCTTTTTTCGTGCTTACCTTTACCCGATGGCACAACAAACACATGCAAACGGGGTACTTGGGAAATTATACTTTATTCCCGTACCGCTTGCCGAAGAAGCGCTGCACACGATACCGGAAAGCGTAAAGGAACTGAGCTGCAGGCTGAAGTATTTTTTTGTGGAAAACATAAGAACGGCCAGGCGCTACCTCAAGAGTATCGATAAATCGGTCGATATCGATAGCATACAATTTGCCGAGATCAATAACCAGGCGGAGCCTGACCTGGGTTTATTAAAGGAATGGCTGCGTGCAGGATATGAGGTGGGTATGATGAGCGAGGCCGGTTGTCCCGGTATGGCGGACCCCGGAAGCGCTTTGGCTGCCATAGCCCAGGAAATGGGCGCCCTGGTAGTTCCCCTTACCGGCCCCAGCTCGGTATTGCTCGCTCTTATGGCCTCGGGCTTTAACGGACAAGGCTTCCGCTTCGCAGGTTACCTGCCGGTAAAAGAACCGATGCGGAGCAAAGCTATTAAAGAGCTGGAGCTGCTTTCGGCCCAACGAAAAGAAACCCAGATCTTCATCGAAACGCCTTACCGCAATAACCAGTTGTTCCAGGAAGTGACCCGCCAGTGCAAGCATACTACAAAGCTTTGCATTGCGGCCGATATTACGGGAGCACAGGAATTTATCCGTACCAGGACCATCGGAGAGTGGAGTAAAAATGCCCCGGAGCTACATAAACGCCCGGTTATCTTTTTACTAATGGCGTAATTGTTGTTACTGCCATTCCTGCCTTATTAAGCGTATGGGATTATCCCCTTATTGGAAACGGAATGTAGTCCGGACTTGTCGGTCGGGACGTGAGGAACGAACGACCTGAACGACATAGGATTTCCTATTAAGCGGCTAAACGGTTAATCATATTCCAGGTGTACATCCCCGCCTACAGGAAAGCCCTGGCAGGTCAGGATCAATCCCTGGTTCAATTCCCTGTCGGTAAGTACCTCGTTGTAGGCGATCCATACCCTGCCTTGGGTGCAACGTGCGGCACAACTGCCGCATTGGCCCGACTCGCAGCTATAGGGGAGGGCAATGCCTTCCTTTTGTGCCTGGTGCAGGATAGATACTGGGAATTGTACCTGCAGCGTTACTACCCTGTCCTTAAGCTTGATGCTCACCTGGTGCGGATCGGTATCTGACGGTAATTCCGTGAGGTCGGGCACATAGCTCACAAAGTTTTCCTTGCGGATATTGTCCCTGGGGATGCCCTCGGTAAGCAAGGTAATGCTGACCGTATCCATATAGTCGACAGGGCCGCAGATATAACAGAGTATCTCTTCCCGGCAGGCTTTCCCATAGTCGTTGAGCAGGGAAGCCAGCAGGCTGTTGTTCAACCTGGATTTGAGAATGTTGTTGGAAGAGCTGAACAGGAAATCGATGATCAGCCGGCCCTGGCTGTGTTGCGCCAGTTCGATCAGCGCATCGTAAAAGATCGTATCCCGGGCGCTGCGGTTACTGTAGATCAGTACAACCGATAAGTGCGGGTGCTGCAGCAATATGGTTTTGATCAGGGAAAATACAGGCGTGATGCCGCTTCCCGCTGCAATAAAGAAAACCTGCTTGTAAGCCCTAGTATCGTCCGGCAATACGAAAAGCCCGCCGGGACTGGTGGAGAGTAGCCTATCTCCTTCCTGTGCATGGTCGATAAAATAACGGGAGTATTCCCCGTTCTCCACGCGCTTTATGGTAATAGACAAAGGCTCGTTGCCGGCTGGCGTGGACGACAAGGAATAGGAACGTCTTTGTTCGCCGGTTGCCTTGGGAAATACCAGGGTCAGGAACTGCCCGGGTTTATAAGCATAAGGTATGCCGCTAAGCTGTCTTAAAACAAATGTTTTGGCGTCGGGGGTCTCCGTAATTATTTTTTCAATGACAAGTTGTTCGTATGGCGTTTGTTCCGGCATCAGTAAGCGAAGTAAAGGTCAAACTTACGAAATAAGCTTAAATGGTCTTGGCTCCGGCCCCTTGTCTCTGCCGGATTACTACATCTTTATCTTATTTTTACCCCATGAAAAAAATCTCCTCACTGCTATTTCTTTTAACTACAATTACAACATCATTTGCCCAGAATCAGGATTCGCTGCGCCTGCGCCGTTTGTCGGATGACATCATGTGGCGGGGGACCTGTTATGAGAACCTTCGGGTACTCACCAAAAGTATCGGGCACCGCCTGAGTGGTTCGCCCCAGGCAGAACAAGCAGTGCAATGGGGTAAAAAGGCATTGGAAGCCGCCGGTGCCGACAGGGTATGGCTGCAGCCGGTAGAGGTGCCTTTATGGGTGAGGGGAAAGGAGACTTTAAAGGTGCAATTGGAAGGTAAGGACTTCCTGCAGATACCGATGTTGTCTTTGGGCAATACCGATGGTACAGGGGGGAAGATCCTGGAGAAAGAAGTGCTTTGTGTGCCCGACCTGGCTGCTTTCGAGCTGTTGCCAGTAGAGAAAGTGAAGGACAAGATCATCTTCTTTAATTATAAGTTCCGCCAGGACATCATCAATACTTTTGAAGGTTATGGCGATGCTGTAAAATACCGCTGGATGGCGGTCAACAAGGCTGCAGAAAAGCAAGCCGCTGCGGTGATCATCAGATCGGTAAGCACCGGCGCCGATGATGCGCCCCATACGGGTTCCAGCCGCTACAACGAAGGCGTTAAACATATTCCTGCGGTTGCCATAGGCAATTTCTCCGCCGATAAACTGGCCGCGGCTTGTTCCTGGTCTGTTATCAAAGCACAATTGACTTCGGAGTGCAAAATGCAGGGTACCCGTCGTTCCTATAATGTGATCGGGGAGCTTAAAGGTTCCGAAAAACCGGATGAGTTGATCGTCGTAGGGGGACACCTGGATTCCTGGGATGTGGGTGAAGGCGCGCATGACGATGGTGCGGGCTGCGTGCAGTCGATCGAAGTAATCCGTGCTCTCAAGGCCTCGGGTAAGCAACCGAAGCATACCGTGAGGGCGGTACTTTTTATGAATGAAGAAAACGGCGTAAAGGGTGGAACGGCTTATGCCGATTCGGCGCTGGCCGCTAAAGAGAAACATATCCTGGCCATGGAAAGCGATGCCGGAGGATTTGTACCCCGTGGTATAGGCCTGGAAATGCCGGCTGCATTAAAGGAAAAAATACAAGGCTGGGCGCCGCTGTTCGCACCTTATGGCGTTTACGATTTTGGCCAGGAGGAAGGTGGTGTGGATATTGGCCCTTTAAAAAAACAGGGAGTACCCCTGGCAGGCCTTTTGCCCGACTCACAACGCTATTTCGATGTACACCATAGCCACAACGATGTATTCGAATCGGTAAACCACCGGGAATTAAAGCTGGGCGCCTTCACAATGACAGCCCTGGTATGGCTGGCGGACCAGTATTTGTAAGCTGACTATCGTAAACGCTCGGCAACCTTTACGGCTTGAAGAAATTCAGCCTGTAGGTAAGCCTTAATTGTACGCCGATCCATATTTTGGTATTGGAACTACTGTTGCCGCTATAGCTATTGCTGAGTACATAAGGCGGATTGATGGTCCTGTACTTCTGGTCGGCATCGTAACCCACGGGGAGTATGTCGCTTAATGTTACTTGATTACCATTGCTATAATAAGTAGTTTTAAGTATGTTGAGGGTGAGGCCGCCCCCGAGGTAAATATTCTTTGCTATATTCCATTCGGCGGCCAGGGTAAAGCGGTTGAGCCTTGATTGCACCTGCAGTGGAGTGTTCTTCACGGTAATAATGGGCGGCAAAATGATGCTGTCGTCGGGTGGTGGCTGGAAAGTATCGAAGGACTGGATACTGTAGCGCTGCTGTACAATGTTGCCCGTACTGTATTCAAAATGCCCCGACCAGCGGCTGTTGATCTTTGCCGATACACCCAGACCGTAACGCCAATGTGGAAAATTGCCCAGGCTATAGCTCACAATACCGTATAAAAAAGAAAAACCGGCCGTTAGCGTAGGATTAAGGTAATAAGTTTCGTCGGCGGTAAGGCCGGCGGCCATGAAGCCGCTTTGTTTGATGAAGGCAACCGTCGCCGTTTGTCCCAGTGGGATATTGTAATCGCGGTCGCGGGCAGCACGGCTACTGGGCGTATTTTCATCATTATCCTCCAACTGATCTGCGGTTACCGGGTACCTTTGGGTGCCGTTGCCGTTATAAGCCCCGCCGCCACTGCCGCCGCCTGATAGATAATAAGCTACTGCCAGCGAAGAATCGCCCACCACCACGATCTGGTGTTGGAAGGTACTATCCTCGCGCAGTGCCGGAATATAAACCTCCTCTTCTTCCACTTCCTCGGCCGGGGCCACATACGATGCCTTTTTGCGCAGCGCTTTAGGCTTAAAGGCAGCGGTGCTTTTTCTTATCTTGCCGCCGGGCGGGGTATAAATAATATGGCTGCTGCTGACAATTTTATAGCCGATGCCGGTTTTTTTGCGCAGTACCGCCAGCAATTCTTTTACGGTAAGCCGGTCTATGCTCCTTTTCAGCTTTACCCTTTTGTTGGGGTCTATCTTTACAGCATCATAGGAAAAGGTAATGCCGCTCTGGCGCTGTATTTCCCTCGTGAGGGTATGGAGTGTATAAGGTTTGTGGGATAGCTGTATCTCTTTAAAGAACATAGGGCTCACCTGCTGGGCTGATGCGGAAGATAACACCATCAGGAAGCAATAAATAAGAAGTTGTAAGCGCTTATTTACAGGCAGGGCCATCAATATTAATATGGGAGTCCTCAATTTTATAGCTCAGATTTAAAGTCTGGACGATATCGCGGAGAATATCGTTCAGGGATTGTTGCTCAAATCCAGCGCTCAATTTACAATTTTTTAAGCCGGGATTTACCAGTCTTATATCCATTTTGAAATGGGCACTGAGCGTTGCCGCTACCTGGTCGAGGGGGGTAGCTTCAAAATGAAAAGAGCCGGTAACCGGTGTTGCACCTACGAGCACGAATTTTTTATCGGATTTGATGTACTTCCCGGTTTCCCCTACAGCTATATAAAGTGTATCTTTTTTGTTGTAAAACGCAACCCTGCCCCTGTTTACCTGTACGCTTATTTCTTTCCTTGCTCTGTTAATATGGAAAGAAGTACCCAATACTTTTACATGAAGGTCGCCCAGGTGTACGATAAAGGGTTGTTCGGGAAGATGGGTAATGTCGAAGGAACCGCTACCTACCAGGGTTACCTCCCTGCTGTCTTTTTTAAACTTAACCGGGTAAACGAGTTCACCCTCCGGCTCTACGGTTATAAAGCTGCCATCGAGTAAGCGTACTTCTTCTATTTTATCCTTGGCGACGGCGATCAGGGTAGGCTCATTCTGGTTTTTGCTGTTAAACAGGTAGAAGCCTGCAAAGGCCACAGCTATGATGGAGGCGGCAGCGGCAATCCGGCTCAGCCATATCCTTCGCGGCGCTTGCGGCTGTGCCTGGGGTATGGTATGCTTGTTGCTGAAGGATGCCCATTCTTTTTGTACGTCGGGAATATGGTATATTTCGTCGCCCGCTTCCAGCCATGATTGGTGCAGCGATTGGAACAGGGCATGATTCTCTTCCGAAGCCGCTGCCCACTCTTCTGCGAGCATCGCTTCCTCAGGATCAGCCTTTCCTGCAAAATATTTTATAATGAGATCAAAATCTATCATGGCAAACTATTATAAAGACAAAGCAACCCGATAAAAACCCTTAGTATTTGCCTGATTAATTTCAGTGCCTTGCTCATATGGGCCTCTACCGTTTTTACGGCAATGCCCATTTCTTGTGCAATTTCAGTATATTTTTTTTGTTCTGCCCTGCTTTTTACAAATACTTCGCGGCATTGCGGCGGCAGTTCGCGCAGTACCTGGTCTATTTGCTCTTTTACCTGCATGTCGTCCTCAGCGGCAAAGGGCCTTTGAATAGTGGCTTCCTGTACTGTTGCCGCTGCATTATGATGTTTCTGTAACACTTCCTGTTTTCGGAGGTAGTTCAGGCTTTCGTGGTACACGCTGCGGAATAGGTATGCTTTCGGGGACGTATTGATGTGCAAGGTCTCCCGTTTTTCCCAAAGGGTAAGAAAAACAGCCTGGACCGCATCCTTGGCGGCGTCTTCGTTCTTCAATACGGTAAAGGCATAACGATGCAATTGCTCGTAATGTTCTTTAAATAATTGTTCTATCTCGGCTGCTGTAGTCAATGGAGGCGCAAATATGCGTCAAAAATACAGAAAAGAAAAGTCCCGTAGGTGTTACGGGACTCTATTTTAATGATAAGAACTTGTATTAATTTTTTACCCTTTTAATGCTGCAGCCTACCGATTTGGTTTCTGCCGGGCTGATGGCTTTCCCTGCTACCATATTGTTGATCGCATTTTTAAGGTACATTACTTTTGCCGCAGCAGGATCGGAAGGATTGTCGTCCATAGCTCCTTTGTATACCAGCTTTTCTGTTTTGCCGTCAAACAGGAAAACTTCGGGCGTATGAGAGGCACCGAAACTATTGGCCAGCTCCGAATTTTTATCTACGAAATAATTAGGATAGCCCTGTTTCTTACCGAATTCTACCATCTTTTCGGGTGCATCGGCATCGGCTCTCTGCGCTTCGTTGGCATTCACCATGACTACTGCAACGCCTTTGGTTTTGGCATAAGCGAGTATTTCTCTGGTACGGGCAATATTTTTAATCACGAAAGGACAGGTATTGCAGGTAAAGATCACCAGTATGCCTTTTCCCGTGTTCATATCCCGGAGCAGCGGGGTGCTGCCCGAAAAAACATCGGAGATATGGTAAGCCTGGTCGGGGAACCCGCTGCCAAGAGCCAGTGATCCGGATTGGGCATATACAGATCCCATTAATACGGTGCCTAAAAGTAATCCTAATAGTTTTTTCATATGAATTGTGTGCTGATTTAAGAAATTCAGAGGGTAAATTACACAATTATAGACAATCAAAAAAGAAAATGGGTTGGTTGCCTCCCGGCGGCTTTATTGTACTTGCTTATTTTAGGCTGCCGGCTTTTCTGAACCAGGCTGATCTATTTTTCCCGAATAGACCAGGATAGCCAGGTTGATCTCGTACCCGATAAGGATCACCAGGCCCGTAATGAACATCCAGGCCATGAACATCAGCAGCGTACCTATGGAGCCATACACTTTGTTGTAATTGATGAAGTGATTGGCGATAAAGAAAAAACCATAGGATACAATAAGGAACAGGATAGTAGCAATAAAAGCGCCGGTAGAGAAAAAGCGGAACCGGTGCTGCAGCGAAGGACCGTATTTGTACAAAATACAGATGGTAATGTAAATAATGCTTACTAAGGTAATCCAACTGATGAGCTTGATGATGGTGGTGCTGCCGATAAGGTCGACCAGGTACCGGTCCAGAAGATTGGTTTGTATAATGATAAGCCCGATGGAGATCAGGAAGCAAAACATGAGGCCCAGGGTGATGCGGATGGCTTTCCAGCGCCTGGCCATACCGCTGCGTTTGATATGCCCCGGCGAATCCCGGTCGAAGCTGCGCAGAATCCCTGTCACGCCGTTGGAAGAAACAAATATGGTAAACAGGAAACCAAAAGACAGCAACTCCCTGCGCTTATTGCTCATGAAGTCGGTAATGATACTTTCTACCGTGGCAAAAAGCCTGGGATTGGGCGAGAGCAGCCGCAGGGAGTTTAAAATAGTTTCCTGCGCGGCATCCAGTGGCAGGAAAGGGATAAGGGACACCAGGAAGATAAGCGAAGGCGGTATCGCCATCAGGAAGTTGAAGGAAATAGCTGCGGCCCGCTCGGTAAGCCGTATCTCCTTCATGTTTTTGAAAAAGGCGGAACCAATATCGTATACCGAAGCGCCGTGGGCGCCGGGAATACGTACTTTTCTCAACCCCGAAAATGCGGAGACATGCGCTTTTTTTAAAAATTTCCTGGTAGTTGCCAACAGTTTGATGGATTAAGGCTATCGCCGCTTATTCTCTTACGGTTCTTCCTGTATAATACAAAAATACATCTTCCAGGTTGTTGCAGCCCTCCGCCTGGGCAATAAGCTGCTTCGGCGTATCCTGGGCGATCAGCTTACCGGAGTCGATGATTGCTACCTCGTGGCAAATGCGTTCGGCCTCTTCCAGCAAATGCGAGGTATAGATAATCGTTTTACCCTCTTCATTATAATGTTTCAGGAAATCGAGGATCATATTCCGGGATTGCACATCCACGCCGGCGGTAGGTTCGTCCAGGATCAGTATTTCGGGCTCGTGCAGCAGCCCTGCGATAATATTGGTACGGCGTTTCATACCGCCGCTGTATTGATGGATGCGTTTGTGCGAATGGCTGTCGAGACCGAAACGCTCCAACATGAAGGCAATCTTTTCCTTCAGCATCCGGGAAGGGATGCGATACAGGCGGCCTATATATTCCAGGTTTTCCTGGGCTGAAAGTTGCGGATAAAGCGCGATCTGCTGGGGTACTACTCCTATTTTTCTTTTGATGGCCACAATATCGTGGCGGCAATCCAGGTTCAGCACCCTGGCAGTACCGCTGTCCTGGTGTACCAGCCCGCAGATGATGGAGATCGTCGTGGTTTTGCCAGCGCCGTTAGGTCCTAGCAAGCCGGCTATAATACCTTTTTTGAAATTAAGGCTCAATCCCTGTAAGGCCACATTCTCGGCACCGGGGTAATGCTTGCGCAACGCTTCTATCTGGATGGAATAAGGCATGTTACAAATTGGATAACCGGTATGCTCAGCGCTTCCGGTCATAAAAAAGGAAGCGGGCATAGTATTCCGGCTTCCGCAATTTTAGGGTTCAAAAATAGCAAATTTTAACCAACAGGATACAGGTTCCGTTTAAACGGGACAGGAAAAGCAGCCCGGAGGGCTGCTTTGAAAGCCATTATGGTCATAAAACGGGCTAACTATCTTTAAACCTGGAAGCTTGTAGCCTTAATCCATATTGCCTCAACGGATCAGCACCACATTGCCACTAATCACTTTGGGCTGGCCTTTGTCGTCAAAAAGCTGGAGGTAATAAGTGTATGTGGCCGAGGATGCCGGATTGCCCGCATAAGTGCCATCCCATCCGGAAGTGAGCGTGCCTGCGTTATAGACTTCTTGCCCTGTTCTGTTGAAAATTTTAAAGCTGGCTATAGAATAACGTTTTTGACCCGTAAACACAGGTGCAAAGCGGTCGTTCAGCCCGTCGCCGTTAGGGCTGAAGGCATTGGGAATAAAAATGTCGGTAGCCAGGATGTGTACATCGCTGGGATGAGCGGTATCGCTCCCCGCCTGGGCAAAGCTTTTGCCCGAAACCAACAGGAATAATAAAATAAGAGCAGGGATCGGTGCAAGTAACCGCTTCATGTACAAAAACGCTTTAGATGAAATAAATAAATATGCTACTAGACACTGGGAAATAGATGTGGTACTAGTGTTAAAAATATTTATTTGTGTGAATTATTGTGAATAACGGCTTGTTGTCGTGCTGTTGCTTTTTCCGTCTCCGGCGTAAAGGTTTATAAAGCTGTTCCCTAATCTAAAAAGGATGCGCAACATAGCCGTTCTATGTTGCGCATCCTTTGGTACCGGTTATAGTAAGCTTTTTAAAGGAGAGATGGGGGCTTCCTGTTTTATTTGCCGGCCCACACTACGTACTTATCTTCGAAATGGGGTTCGGGGAAGAGCTGTTTTACAGGCCATAGGCTGGGCCTTAACCCCGATTCGCTGATTTCCTGCGCCAGGTCGCCGCCTTTGAGGCAGATAAGGCCGTTGGCCAGCGTGGTTGACTTGCGTTTTTTGATATAAGGCCTGGCCCAGGTCCATAAATCCTTCAATGGGGCTACTGCGCGGGATACGGCAAAATCGAATTCCTGCTGGGGGATATTTTCCATACGGGAATGGAGCACCTTTACATTTTCGAGGCCGATGCCTTCCGCTACACCTTGGACCACTTTCAGCTTTTTACCGATCGAATCCACCAATAGAAAATCCACGCCGGGATAAAAAATAGCAAGAGGAATGCCCGGGAAACCGCCGCCCGTACCAATATCCACGATCCGCATGCCTTCGTTAAAAGGGCATACTGCGGCAATGCTGAGGGAATGCAGCACATGCCGGATGTACAGCTCATCGATATCTTTCCTGGAAATCACGTTGATCTGTTGGTTCCAGTGAGTGTACAATTCCTGCAGTTGTGACAGTTGTGCTATTTGTTTTTCTGTAAAATCGTCGAAGTACCGGAGGATTACTTCCAGGCCTGTTTGTTTTTCCATAAGATATACGGCGACAAAAATACATTATACATCGCCCATCCCAAGTCGCCGAGGGGATAAAACAGGCATAATTTTTTTTCGCCCAGCTTTCGGTACCAGTTCGATGCCTGAAACCAATAGAGGAAAAGGCGCAGCAGGAACAATACGATTATAAGCCCGGAGGCGGGATGTGTCCTGTGTGCCAGGGAAAAGAGCAGGAGCGGAAGGCCCAGGAACCAGTACAGGCTGTGGCTTAAGCCGTACAGGCCCAGCAAGGCTTTTATCTTCGGTGCATAATACTTACCAGTGCTGGCATGTCTTGTTTTCTGCCGCCACCAGGCTTTCCAGGTCTTTTGTGCCGTGGAGATGGTATGGGCTTCCTGGTCCAGGCAAACAACGGTATTGTCTTTGCGGGCTATCTTCCCGATCAGGAGATCGTCGTCGCCCGAAGGAGTATGCCGGTATATTTCCTGGAATGCTTTATCCTGGTCAAGAGGGGCCAATAGAGATTTAGAATAGCTTAAATTTCGCCCTACGCCCATGTAAGGGAGGCCTGCAGCAGCATAGCCGGCATATTGCATACAGGTGTTGACGGTTTCCCAGCGGATAAAGCGGTTGAGTAGGCCAGGCTGGTATTCGTAAGCGCCATAGCCCAGGACTACACCTTTGCCGGAAGCAACCATGTGCTGTAGCCATAGGGGAGAAGCAGGCCTGCAATCGGCGTCGGTAAGGAGCAGCCGGTCAAACCTGGCGGCAGCAATGCCTTTGGCCAAAGCGAACTTCTTCCCGGGAATATCCTTTACCGTTGCCGGATCGATGGTGATCGTACGCAAATGGGGGTACTGTAAAGCGAGATCGTTGAGCACTTCCGCGCTGGCATCGGTGGAGCCGTCGTTCACTACGATTACTTCAAAAAGATCCCCTGGGTATTCCTGCTGCAATACCAGTGGCAGAAATTGTGCCAGGTGATGCGCTTCGTTTTTGGCACAGATGATGAGCGATACGGGTGTGTTGGCCAGGTCTACGGCTGCGGGCTTTGAGGGTACTTTAAATAGGAGCAAGAAGCACAGTTGAATAACTGTAGCGATTATAAAAACGGATATGAGAAGGGTATAGATCAGCGCGAAATGAATTGATGGTTTTCGTTGAAACTATTATTAATAATTAATTTCGCCGACTGAAGCTCACTGGCAATGTAAAATAGATGTCGGCAACTTGATTGTATCTTTTACCAGGCCTCCATTTAGGCATATTTTTAAGACAGTTTATAACTTCATTATCGAATGACTTAGAAAAGGACCTTTGAATAATTACATCCTTTATAGTTCCGTCTTTACTAACGATAAATTGAGCTATTACCCGGGCTGCAGTTACCTCTTCGGCAGATAATCCGCCGGGCCAGATAATATTTTTATGGAGGTATTTCATCAAAGCCTCGATACCTCCCGGAAATTCAGGCATTGTGTTGAGTGCACAAGTGTCTTTGGGACTGCCATCCTCATTAAAACATCTGATACCTACGGAAATACCTTGACGAAATTCTTCTATAAACGAAACCTTTCCATCAGGGAAATAGTAAGCCCATGTACTATCCTTTAATAAGCCGCTGCTGTAAAACCCTGTTTGTTCCAGGGTTCCATCCTCCTTGTAGCCGGTGTACGTTCCCATGCCTTTGCCAAGCGTATCATAAATACTTATTTGTCTTGTTTGGCCTGAGGGATAAAAGGAATAGCTCTTGCCAACTGGTACATTATGCAGGTAGTAAGTGGAGTCCTGCAGTTGTTCTTTGTCAGAATAAAATTGCCACAAGCCTTCTTTATTGTTCCTCCGGTATTGTCCCGAAAGTCTTGTGTTACCGTTAGGATAGAAGCTGAAAAATACACCATCCAAGATAGTCAGTTCCGGGTTGGCATAAACAATATAGTTGGCTATTTTTTTACTGATCACATCGTAATCCTCGGCTACCCATCCCTCAGCAGTACGATAAGCAACTGTATAGAAGTCGGAACCCATTTTTTCGCTTTTTCGCCAATTGAAATCGAAAAACTGGGTTAGTGTATCCTTTTTGTAATCAGATAAGGAAATGCCCTTCTTTACATATATTTCGTGGTTATAAAGCATATCCTCGAAAGCCGTACTGCCTATCTTACTGCTATTCTGGGCATAAACGCCTGTTGCCATAAGAAGCAAAAGAAAAGTATAGAGGGGTGTTTTGAAAAGAAAAAGGTTCACTTTACGTTGATTAATTAGGTGTAAGGTAATCGTTGGGTATTGGTTCAAATGTACAAAAAATAAGACCTAACAGGTTTTGTCCTGTTAGGTCCCGTTATAAAAGGTAACCTTATTTCGTTATCCGGCTGTCGACTTCTTCTTTCACCACAGCAGCAAATTCGGCAATGGGCTGGGTACCGATATCGCCTTTGCCATGACGGCGGACGGCCACGGTACGGTCGTTCATTTCCTTCTCACCGATGATCAGCATATACGGAACTTTTTCCAGCTCGGTATCGCGGATCAGCTTGCCTATTTTCTCATTGCGTTCATCTACTTCGGCACGGATGTTTTTGGCTTTCAGCTCCTGCGCTACCTCATGTGCATAAGGCTGGAACTTCTCGGAGATCGGCAATACTTTTACCTGGGTAGGAGCCAGCCACAGAGGCAGGTTGCCGCCGCAGTGCTCCAGCAGTACTGCGATAAATCGTTCCAGCGAGCCGAATGGTGCACGGTGGATCATTACCGGGCGTTTGCGGCTGTTGTCGCTGTCCACGTATTCCAGCTCGAAGCGTTCGGGCAGGTTGTAATCCACCTGGATGGTACCCAATTGCCATTTACGGCCCAGGGCATCGCGCACCATGAAGTCCAGCTTAGGACCATAGAACGCTGCTTCTCCTTCCTCTTCAACGGTAACCAGGCCTTTTTCGGCTGCCGCTTCACGTATCGAATTCTCGGCAATATCCCAGTTCTCATCGGAGCCGATGTACTTGGTCTTATTATTTTTATCGCGCAGCGACACCTGTGCGGTGTATTCGGTAAAACCTAAAGAATTGAAGGTATAGAGTACAAGGTCGATCACTTTTTTGAATTCTTCTTTTACCTGGTCGGGACGGCAGAACAGATGGGCATCATCCTGGGTAAAGCCACGCACACGGGTAAGGCCATGCAGCTCGCCGGCCTGCTCGTAACGGTAAACCGTACCGAATTCGGCAAAGCGTACCGGCAGGTCCTTGTACGATTTGGGTGATGTTTTGTAGATCTCGCAATGGTGCGGGCAGTTCATCGGTTTCAGGAAGAACTCTTCGCCTTCATGCGGGGTCTTGATCGATTGAAAACTATCGGCCCCGTATTTTTCGTAGTGTCCCGATGTCTTGTACAGGTTAATATTGCCGATATGCGGCGTGATCACCGGCAGGTAACCGGTTTCCAGTTGTGCAGCTTGTAAAAAGTCCTGCAGGCGCTGGCGCAGCATGGCTCCTTTGGGCAGCCATAAAGGCAAACCGCTTCCCACTTTTTCGGAAAAAGCAAAAAGTTCCAGCTCTTTACCCAGCTTGCGGTGGTCGCGCTTTTTGGCTTCTTCTACCAGGGCCAGGTATTCTTCCAGCTCCTTTTGTGCCGGGAAAGTAACACCATAAATACGGGTCAGCATTTTATTCTTCTCGTTGCCTCTCCAGTAAGCGCCGGCGATATTGGTCAGCTTTATGGCCTTGATAAAACCGGTATTGGGGATATGCGGCCCGCGGCAGAGATCGGTAAAGTTGCCCTGCTGGTAAAAGCTGATCTTGCCGTCTTCCAGGCCGTCGATCAGCTCCAACTTATATTGATCGCCTTTTTCGGTGAAGTATTTCAGTGCATCTGCTTTGGATACTTCACTGCGTTTGTATTGCTCTTTTTTGGAGGCCAGCTCTTTGAACTTCTTTTCGATCTTCAGCAAGTCTTCTTCTTCGATCTTGCGGTCGCCCAGGTCGATGTCGTAATAAAAACCCGTTTCGATAGCCGGACCGATACCAAATTTAGTACCGGGGAAAATATCTTCGATCGCTTCAGCCATCAGGTGGGCAGAGCTGTGCCAGAACGTTGATTTGCCGCCTTTGTCATCCCACGTCAGCAGTTTAAGCGACGCGTCGTGATCAATAGGGCGGAATGCATCCACCACTTCGCCGTTTACTTCGGCAGCGAGCACCTTGCGCGCCAATCCTTCGCTGATGGATTTGGCCACATCGAGTGCCGATACGCCGGCTTCGTAATCGCGTACGGAGCCATCGGGTAGGGTAATGTGTATCATTGGGTTAAAAATTGAATTTTTAAAGAAGCGCAAAGGTACTATATTTTTGACGCCTGTGCCAAGCACCCTTTTAACGATACATTAAAAAAATATCGGGTAAAAATTTTCCGTGGGAACAGGAAAACCGGCATGCCCGGGAGCTTCTGCCGAAAGATTGCCTTTGACTATGGATAATCCCCCAACCATCATTACATTTGCCGCATGTTCCTGTATTTCTTTCCTGTTATCGCTGCCCTTATCGGCTGGATCGCTAACCTTATCTTCGTTAATTATCTTTTCCGGAAGGTTATCCCTTCCAAAGCGCCTGCTATGGCTGGTCTTGCGGGGAAATATGTTTCGGATAAAGTATTGAACGTGGACAGGCTGGCTGCTACGCTTACCGATCCACAAAAGCTGGAGGCGCTGCGGCCCATGATCGAAAGCCATATCGATGTTTTCCTGAAAGAAAAGCTGAAAGAGAAAATGCCGGCCATCGCCATGTTCATCGGGGAAAAAACGATCGACATGATGAAAAACAGCCTCATGGATGAAATCGATTTGCTGTTGCCCAATCTGCTGGGAAAATATGTGAGCGGCCTGGGCGATAAGCTGGATGTGGAAAAAATGCTGGTGGCGAAGCTTAAAGAACTACCCGAAGGAAAGCTGGAAGCCTTGCTGCAACAACACCTTGGCCGGGAAAAGCGGCTTTTTCAATTGTTTGGTGCCATAACCGGCCTGGTTATCGGCCTGGTGCTGCTGGCGCTTGCTTTGGCATCCCGCTAACCGGTATATTATTTTTGTTTTACTTTTGCAGTCCAAAATAAAAAACCATCTTCTATATTATGTTACAGTTGCCTAATCAGACTGCATTTTACAAAGGAAAAGTACGCGATGTGTACACTATCGGAGACCGTCACCTGGCTATGGTGGTGAGCGATCGTATCTCCGCCTTTGATGTGGTATTGCCCCGTCCTATTCCTTTTAAAGGCCAGGTGTTGAATCAGATCGCAGCTTATTTTCTGGATGCTACCAAAGATATAGTGCCGAACTGGGTACTGGATGGCACCAGCCTTCCTAACGCTACTGTGGGTCTGAAATGCGAAACTTTCCCCGTGGAGATGGTGATCCGTGGCAACCTGACTGGCCATGCCTGGCGTACGTACAAAAGCGGCGCCCGTGAACTTTGCGGCGTTCCTTTGCCAGAAGGCATGAAAGAAAACGATTATTTCGCCGAGCCTATCCTGACGCCTACAACCAAGGCGCACGAAGGTCACGACGAAGATATTTCCCGTGAAGAGATCATCAGGCAGGGCCTGGTTTCGGAGCAGGACTATATCCAACTGGAAAACTACACCCGTGCTTTATTTGAGCGTGGCCGCCAGATGGCCAACGAGCGTGGTTTGATCCTGGTAGATACCAAATATGAGTTCGGCAAAATAGGCGATACCATTTACCTGATCGACGAGATCCATACGCCCGATTCTTCCCGTTATTTCTACAAAGAAGGTTTTGAAGAGCGCCAGGCCAATGGTGAAGACCAGAAGCAATTGTCCAAAGAATTTGTACGGGAATGGCTGATGGCTGGTGGCTTCCAGGGTAAAGAAGGACAGCAGATCCCTGAGATGACCGACGAATTCATCAACAGCGTTACCGACCGTTACATAGAATTATACCGCCACATTACCGGTAAAGAATTTACCAAACAGCCGATCACAGAAGAAGAGCTGCAGCAAAAGATCACGGAGATCGTGAACAACCTTAAATAAGAGATAAGAGACAGGGACCTGGCCTGTGTCATAGCCTGGTCCCTGCATCTTTTTTCCTGACGCCATCATTACCTACCTCAAATGACTATTCGCATATTAATTACCGGCGGTACCTTCGACAAGGAGTACGATATGATCAACGGCAAGCTTGATTTCGAGGAAACGCATGTTCCCGAAATGCTGAAACTGGGCCGTTGTACCGTAGGGGTCGAGATCAGGACGCTGATGATGGTAGACAGCCTGGAAATGACCGATAATGACCGGGAGTTGATCCTGCACAGTTGTAAATCATCGCCCGAAGAACGTATCCTCATTACGCATGGTACCGATACCATGCAGGTAACTGCCGAATTCCTGGCCAAGGCCGGTCTTGATAAAACGATCGTGATCACCGGAGCCATGATCCCTTATAAGTTCGGCAGCTCCGACGGCTTTTTTAACCTGGGCGCTGCTATGGCTTTCCTCCAAACCCTTCCCCACGGTGTGTATGTAGCCATGAACGGCCGGTATTATCCCTGGGATAATGTAAGGAAGAATAAAAAGACCGGCTATTTCGAAGAGATCAATACGGCTTCTGTATCCTAATCGTAAGACACCGCAATATATATCCATGTCACTCCCTTTAAAAGAAAGGAACAAGTGCAGCAGTAAAAGGAGCTTATATGGGAAATATCAATCTGGAACAATATGGGAAAACGGCACAGGAACATGCGAAAGCCTATAAGGATTTTCTGAAGCGTGCTCCTAAAAATAAAGTATTGTCGCAGCTACCCGATCTGCACCGGGAGGCCTTTAGCAAGATCGATTGCCTCGAATGCGCCAATTGCTGCAAAAATTATTCTCCCCGTTTTAAGATGCCGGACATTAAGCGTATCGCCAAACGCTTAAAGATGAAAGAGTCGGCCTTTATCGCAGCCTACCTGCGTATGGACGAGGACGGCGATTATGTGGTGACCAGCCATCCCTGCCCTTTCCTGGGCGACGACAACTATTGCAGCATCTACGAAGACCGGCCCAGGGATTGTGTTCGCTATCCTTATACCGATGAAGACGTGCTGCTCAAGCAACCCAACCTCACCCTGAAAAACTCCCTTTCCTGCCCGGCAGTATTCTATGTTATGGAACGTTTGCTGGAAACAAAATAGAGCGGGTTAACCTGCAGCTTTCTTCTCAGGGAATAACCCCAAGCTGTTGCACCAGCATGTGCCAGCCGGATACTGGTTCTTTAAGCCCCAGCATATTCCCGATCAGCGTAAACACATCGGAAGCTTTCTTGCCTTCTTTGCGGAGATAACGCACCGAAGTGGCGCCCGCCGATTTGGAAAGCTTTATACCTTCCGGGTCTTTGATCAACGGATGATGATGGAAAGTGCTTTGCAAAAATGTTGTTTTATCCAGTTGTGCAGCCAGGTAATGCTGTGCCAGTGTAGAAGGCCACAGATCCTCACCTCTTACAATGAGATCCACGCCGAAGTGCAGATCATCTGCCAGGGAAGTTAACTGGTAAGCCGGATAGCCGTCTTTCTTTTGTACAACGAAATACTGCACAGCCTGCGGCAACGCTTTCTGCACGGTTCCCTGTAAGGTATTTACCGTAACAAGTCGATCGTCGGTATGCTGCCGCCAGCTTATCCCTTTGCCTGCGAGGGCCAGGCCCTTCATCGCGCAAGTGCCTTGGTAGTAGCCTTCTTTGTGTTGCTTAAGCAGGTGCGACCGCGAACAGTCGCAGGCGAAGACCGCTTGTCGCGCTTCCAGTGATGCCAGCATTTCCCGGTACAGCGGCATGCGATGTACCTGCGAATATTCCCTTTCGAAAGACAGCACATTGTGGGGGCCTTCATGCCAGGGTATTTCGAGGAAACGAAGCGTGTCGAAGATGTCCTGCACATATTTGACATCATACCGTTCCCGGTCCATGTCGTCGATGCGTAGCAGGATGCTGGCGCCGTATTGTGCTGCCAGGGCGGCTGTAAGCGCGAAAGAAAGCACATTGCCCAGGTGCAGGTAGCCGCTGGGCGTAGGCGCCAGGCGTGTCTTGCGGAAGATAACCGCTGCATGGTTTGTTGCTGTATTCGGTAGCACGACCGCAAAATGGGCTATTTTCCTGAAAAAAGATACTGTAGCAGAAAAGAAAAATGCACAAGGAGTTTGGTAGTTTGCGTTGTTTTCTTATTTTTGCGACCCGAAATTACTGGATTGGTAGTTCAGTTGGTTAGAATGCCGCCCTGTCACGGCGGAGGTCGCGGGTTCGAGTCCCGTCCAGTCCGCAAAAGGTGAAAAAGTGTCGTTTTTTTAAACACTTTTTCACCTTTTTCTTTATACCCCACTGTATCAATAAATTGGCCTTTCTTTAAAAAGCAAAAAACACGACAAAGCCACCTATCCAGGTGGCTTTGTCGTGTTTGCCTCGGCATCAAAAAAATGAGCGCGGAGTGCGCCGCGCTCATTAACAAAAAAACAGAAAATGCACTATTTTTCCAATCCTTTCTATCTCTCTATTCCTTCATCTTTTTATCAATAACAATGCCAACTCTATAATTGGTTTATTGTTTTACCACCTTTAGACTCTTTTGCCAATCGCCTGCTTTAAGGCTCAGGCTATAGATTCCGGGAGCATAGCCTGAAAGATCGATCATCACCTCCTGTTCTGCTGCGCCGGCCTGTTGTACCTGCTGCACTACCACTCTGCCGTTATTATCAACCAGCAGCATATGCAGCTCCTGCTTTCCTTTGGTATTGAAGTGCACTTTAAGCACATCTTTTACCGGGTTAGGGAACACATAGGCAAAAGGATCAGTATTACCAGCGAGCTTCAGGTTCAGTACGCTGGTATACCGGGTAGCGCCACCAGGCTCCACCGATTTAATACGGTAGTAAACAACCGGAACCTGCACTGCAGTCAACTCTTTGTCTATCCATTCGTATTGTGTAGCATCGCTGTTCCAGGCAACGGTTCCCAGCGAAGAGAAGTGCTTGCCATCGGTGCTGCGTTCCACTTCGAAATGGCCGGTCTTGTAGCTTTCGGCCGTTGTCCAGCGTACCAGGGCATTGCTGTTTTCCTTCGCCACGCTGAAGTGCATAAAATCAAGCGGAAGGGGAATGCCTACATAAAAGCTGCTTACCATAGTATGCGATGAAGGACTCAATGTCCTTACATATAAACGGTGTGTTCCATCTGCAAGCCCCGGGATCGCTGCCGTGAGGGTATAGTTGCTGAGGTTGGTGGTAGCCGTTACCGGCACTATGATACCATTGCCAAATCCGGGATCGGTATCTACGAAATATTCCAGCGCTGTAAAGGGAGCGGCTACCGGGTTGGGCGGCAGGCTGATCGTGGCGGCCACAATGGAGACCGTACGCTCCTGGCTCAGGCTCCAGTTACCGTTCTGGTCTTTAGCCCTTACAAAATACCGGTGCGTGCCTACGGGTAAAGCGCTGATGTCGGTGAGGCCGGAGCTGGTCACATCAATGCCGGGTGTGATAGCCAGACTGCTAGCATTGCCGAAACCGGGATCGGTATCGAAAAAATATTCCATACCGGTTATGGTGCCGGGAGCAGCATTAGGAGGCAGGCTTATATTGGCGATGATATTCAGGGAGCCGGGGCTGGTAAGGCTCCAGTTGCCCTGCTGATCTTTTACCCTTACGAACAATCTATGTGTTCCCATGGAAAGGCCGGTTATATCTAAAGCCAGGTTGGGAAGGGTAATCGTTGTACCACTCGTTAACGGTATATTCTGACCGTTGCCGAAGCCCGGATCGGTATCGAAAAAATACTCCGCTTTATTGATAGCAGCAAGCGCATTGCCGGCCGGGAGCGTGAGGCCTGGGTTCATCACGTAAAGCAGCGAAATGCTGGTTAAGCCCCAATTGCCACCCTGATCTTTTGCTCTTACGTAATAACGGTGTACACCTGCATTTAACCCCGTCGTGTTTATCGTCTGTGTTGTAGAAACGGTGGTTCCGGCAGTTACCGGTAAGGGGCTGGCATTGCCGAAGCCCGGATCGGTATCAAAAAAATATTCCGCTGCCGTTACAGGCTGTATTGCAGCACCGGATGGAATGATCACATTCGGGGTTTGTGCTCCCGTGCTTAAAGCACCGGCCAGTAATACCGCCACACCATACCAACGAAAAGCTGGATGTTGTATCATGAAACAATAATTTATGATGAAGAAGATGAAATATACTGTTAGTGAGAAGCTGCGCCTACACTAACGCTGATAGAAGGTGTACCGGAGTTAACCTGGGTAGGCATGCTGAGCTGGTAGATGCTGGGAACAGGAGGCATACCGGAAAGGGTGTAGGGAGCCGGGCCGCCAAATGCGCCGCAGTCTACGGCTGTGCCGTTCAGCACTCCTGCATTAAGCGCAGGCGAGTTGGCTTTGAGCTTATAGCGTGCATCGGTAGAATAGGTGCCGGTGCCTGGGCTGCCCCAGCCAACATAAATATCTACGGGGTCAATGTTCAACATGTTGTTGTTGCCGGTAGGAAGGCCGGCTTTAGCAATATTATTGAGAAAGATATTGGCGCCTTGATAGCTATTGGGGCTAGAAGTGGTACCAAAATTCACCCTGCCAAAGATGTTGTTCTGGAAGGTGAAGTTTTGCACAGACAGAGTAGTGGCATTGGTCGATAACACGGCTATGATAGTATTATTCACAAAGTAACCGCTGGTATTGGGCAGTACGGTTACATTCATAAAAGTACCGCTCTCCTTTACGATAAGGTTGTTGTAAATAAACAAACTCTTTACCTGGTAAGTGCCCGAAGTATTGTTTATAGCCCCGCCATCAAAGAAGTTATTCCGTATCGTATCGCCATAGCTATGACCGGCGTTGCCTAAGTTAACGGTGCCTGATATCAGGTTGCGCTGCAAGGTGATAAAGCTATCCGAAACAGTAATCCCACCTAATCCCATGCCTTGCACTACCGACCCCTTGCTGCCAGGCCCGAAGTTAAGTTCGGCATAAGCTGCAAGCTTGTTGGCCTGGGTATTAGGATTGGCAGCAGTATCGGCATGAAAAAAGCCAGGCCCGATAATGATGAGTCTTTTGGTGATGTAAGGGCTGCCATAGAAAGTGTTAGTACCTTCAATATGAAGGGTGTCACCAGGATTGGCGGCATCAATGGCAGTACTTAGGGAGCTGTAAACGGAACTGATACCCGCCGTGTTATTCACCCTTCTAATAGTAGCTTGTGATTGAGCGGCTATAGCGAATACAGCCGTCAGTAAAAGAGCAATTTTTTTCATTGTATGTCTAAATTTTTGTTGCTGCAAAACTCAGACTTCGCTCTACACTAAAATTGCAAAAAAACCGCAATTAGTATTGGGGGAACTTTTTGCCTAATAGGTATAAAAGAGTATTGCAATACGTTGGCTATAATTTGGGCAGATAGCTCCTGATGTTCAATCCCACACTCATGCTATCGAATACGTTCACTTATTCTGTCCTCATCAAAGTTATCGGGCTTTTTCGTACATGGCATTCATTCTAGCTATACGAATAATTGAATATCAGACAGATCATCTAACAAGAGGTTCGAACTTTGACAACTTCTCCCCCGTCCAGTCCGCAAAAGCCTCTGGGGCCACTAAATAAATAGTCTAATAGGTAACTCAATCAGGCGCAAATGTAGATTCAACCATGCCAGGAATGTGCCTAAATAACCGCTATCCTACAGTCCGCTTCTTCACCTGTTCCCAGAACGAGGTTTTATAGGTATCCCCCAGGGATATCTTGGCTCGGCTGTTACGGATAGAGATCCGGCTCCCTTCTGCCTCCTCTATGCCCAAATCAGGGACAAAAAAAAACGGCCACCGGTATCACTCCGGTAGGCCGTCATTTAACCAATAAACCGATTTTTACAATCCGATAATCTTCACTCTTTTTTGAAACCACTTTCCCCTTGTGCTGAAATAGTGTGTATATGATACATACCTGTAACCAATCATGAGCAATCGATTATTTCAAATAATCAATTTTCTGAGGACTGAATATTTATCAGTTCACAGTAAACCTTAAAGAGATATTATTACCATTTGCTAAAATAACTTTAGCAAAGTATATCCCTGGATTCAGCGAATTTACATTGATAACAGCCGAAGTACTTGAATAAGCTACAGGTGCCTGAATCGTTTGTCCAGTAAGATTGGAGAGTATAATGTTTGTTATATCATCGTTGCCATAAACAGTCACTGTGTTGTGTGCCGGGTTAGGATAAAAACCGATAGCGCCGGACTTCGCAAAGTTTAGGACTTTTACACTGCTATAACTGGTTTTGCCATCCAGATCTGTTTGTTTCAATCTGTAAAAGTTATTACCGCTCAAAGGATTGTTATCAATATAAGTATATAGTAATTTATCCGAGCTATTCCCTTTTTCCGCCTTACTCGGCACAAACCCTACCGATTTGAATGTTGCTCCATTCTGGCTACGCTCAATATCAAACCCTATATTATTTTCTTCTTTAACGGTCGCCCATCTTAGGTCGCTTGTTGTACCGGAAATTTTGGCTTCGAAGGACTCAAGGGTTACAGGTAATACGCCTCCGTCATATTCGTACACCACAAAAACGCCCGCTGCAACATTGGTGGTTACACTACCAGTGAGGTTACCACCACCCAAAATAGTTAAGGTACTGACGGCGTTGACCGGTAATGCAACAGAATCTGTCCCCTCGAATTGGCTGAGACTAAATGCCGGATATGTATAATCATCATAAGCTGCCCCAAACACGTTATTCCATGATTGGCCTGAAGCTCCTGCATAGTCTGTTATCCCATCATATATGGGAAACGCTCCCGACCTTACAACTTCCGTGGATGCTGCCAGGTTGGTAGAATTATTGTTTGGTAAGCGCACCGATATCTTTCCACCTAACGACACAGTACCTGTACTCGGGGAACTAACACTTGTATTTTCAATCCCGATTGAAGGATGGAAAGCAGCATCTGTAACAAATAGCTTCGCTCGGCTAAGAGTACCTATCGTTGGTGCTGATTTAGGTAATTTCATGGTGTCGTTCCATATGGTGCTGCTATAGGCTTTGTAGGCTGAATATACCCGCTTATTAGCCTGTTCTATTAGCCCAAGATTATAGATGGAGAGATTGGTTCCTTCATCTGCTGCGTTAATGGCAAAAACGTTGGTTGCCTTCAAATCCCCTACACCATAATCTGTAGCTGAACTGTTAATGTTATTATCTGTTCCTACACGTAGATCAGTAACTGTGTATCCAAATTCAGGGTAATTAAAAGCGATAACATAGTTACCAGGGCCTTTAAAATTTTTCAATACATATTGTCCATTATTATCCGAGATCGACGACGATACTACGGTATCGGTTGTTTCATTGAATAAGGTGACCAGTACACCGGGAATGCCTCTTTCCCCTGCATTCATTATGCCGTCAACGGATTGGGCAATTTTATTTTCCTTCCATACATTACCTGTAATCGTGGAAAAGGGGGTCTGTGCATTGCTGCTGATGCTAGCCGTCAACGCAGGAAGTAAGAATGCTGGGAGGAGTAGTAATCTTTGACTTTTCATTTTTTTTGCTTTGAATTTAAAAAGCATGCTCAATGCATAATACGATCATGCGTTTTTATTGCACATTTTTTTTATAAATACGGCGGTAAAAATAGTGTTCGGAACGATGCATTCCGACAACCATAGCATCACTTGAGTGTCTAAGTTGAATAAATTGAATAGCAAGAAGAGATACTGAAAGTTTAGAAACAATAATGTAAAGGTCGCCTACTTATCTGTTGTCTAGAAGGTCATTTTGCCCCAAAGAATGATACTTTTGCGCCTTCTTGCATTGCAAACTCTTGCCTGAATTCTACGGGAGTCCTTCTAGTACGTTTAAGAAAATATTTAATGAAATTGGTAGGCTCAGCAAATCGAGGACTGTAGCCGATCTCTTTTACGCTAAGTCTGGTATAAATTAGAAGGCGCTTCCCATCCAACATAACACGTTCGTCAATAATTTCTTTGGGTGACCTGCCAGGGATATTACCTATTGCCATATTCAAGTTTCAGAAAAGGCAATCCTAAATCTGAATCCTCTCTTAAGAAAAAAGGTATCCGCAGATAAATGAATTCCACTGCGATAACAGTTATTCTATAAAAGGTATACTGACTATCCCGATATAGGAAACAAACCCTATCCGGTCCTTGAGCCTGTCGAAAGGACGTCGTTAAAATGGTGCTTCGACAAGCTCAGCAACTGTGGAAGAGGTAAATAGTGCTAAGGTTTCCTATATCGGGATAGTCAGAAAAGGTATAATAAGATTGAATTTTATTGTTCGTCAAAACCAATAGCCGCTTTATTGAAATTGTACGGATGATTCGTAGAACTTATACTGAATTATATGATATAACTAAATGCTGGTATAAATTTGGCACTGTTCTGTTATAATAAAGCTCTATAATAAAGACCCCTCCCTTAACCGTTTAAATTTCTATTAATGAAAGAAATCTACACTAAAAGCAAAGTTTTTGTGCTAGCTGTGCTGTTCAACGCCAGTATGACCTTTAATGCTGCGGCCCAGACCTGCTACAGCAGCAGTGGATGCCAGGATTACAGCAACTTTGGCTATAGCTCCGATTCAGCCAGTAATCTGGAGTATGACAACTATGTATCGGCCTTTCACCAAACAGTGGTGAGAGATATTGACGGCTCCTTAAAAATATGGGGGGAGCGCACCAAAGCTGATGGTAACAATAGTTGGCTGGTGCCCACGTCCATTAATGCAGGTAACTATCCGGGGCTCACAGGTGCTCCACTAAAAGTGGCTATCGGCAGTTCCGGTGTTACCCAGGCGCAGTTTGTGTTGCTTACATCCGACAATAAGCTTTGGGCATGGGGTAAAGAGGGTTTTTTGATAGATGATACACTCACATCCAGCACTGCTTTTCAGCAATTAAGCATAGGTTTACCAGCAGGGGTAACCGCCAGCAATGTAAAAATGTTTTTTGGTACCAATGAAGCAATCATATTAACAACCTGTGGCGGCGATGTTTATGTATTATCACCCCAAAGTGCTATGCGTGGTGGAGGTGGCTCAGCTGCTGCCTGGTCACATGTAGAAAAACAAACGGGCGGCTTTCTGACTGGTATCGTAGCTGCCAGGGGATGTACAGAGAGCGCTATTGCGTTGGATGCCTCCGGTAATCTTTGGGTATGGGGCGAAAGTTGGAACGGAACAACAGCAGCCACCACCCGTAACAAAGCTGTTGCTCTTGCTACCCCTTCTGGCGCCAGTGGAGCAATTAAGATGATCGGAGCTAGCTATTCTGCCTATACCTTTCTACCCAGCTATTATGTTTTATACACGAGCGGTGCTCTGTATACCCTGGGCAATAATGACTATGGCCAATTAGGCAACTGGAATACAGTCAACCAGAATACCTGGATACAGCCCCGATATACTTCGGCCTCCGGTCCTGTAATGAACGATATTAAATGGATATCGCCCAACGAGCACGACCGGGGCTATGCGGCCATCAATGTATTGACCAGTGGTAAAGTAATCTATAACTGGGGATGTGAAAGCGGTAATATGATCGGACGAGGTTCTAACAACTCTGGCCCAAGCATAGTGAATCCCGGCCAGCCCGGTAATTTCCAGACAGGCTACACTAATGCTAATGTTATTGCCATAGAAAGTGGCGGGCATACCACTATGCTCTTACGGGAGTGCACCAGTACTTTTGGCTATGTAGGTCATAGAACAGAGGGAAGCATGGGTGACAACTCTACAGTCGATGCTTATGATCCTGTTTATCATTTTAACACCAATGCAGTACAGGTATGCGGTAGTCCAACCTTAACTGCTACATTGGATGCTTCGGTAAATGGACCTTATTGTATGGGTAATACTTTGCAGTTAATCGGAGCGCCTTCAGGAGGTACCTATGCTATTGATCCTGCCGGCACAGCAACGGCCACGCTTGCGGGAACCAACCTTACCTTCAACACTGCTGGTACACTCCGGGTAAATTATACGGTAAGCGACGGAAGCGCCTGTGGGACTGTCACTGTGGTTAAGGTATTTGCCGTAGAAAACTGTGGCAGCAAAGTAACCATACCCGGCACAGTCTGGAACGACATCAATGGAGACGCTATCGTGGGTGGAGAAAACGGAATTGCCAATGGACTTTGGGTTAACCTCGTAGGCCCTAATGGCAGCGTTATCGCTTCTGCCAGGGTAAACGCTGATGGTACTTATACCTTCCAGGTAGGAACTTCTTACCTGGCTGCTAACGGCAATTATTCAATAGTGGTTACCAACGCCGCGAAAGTAGTGGGCACGCCTTTATCCGTAGCCGATACACCTGCCAATGGTTATGGTTACACGGGTGTAAACCGTGGCGGTACTACGGGGGTAGACAACACCAACCATACCGGTAAATTGATTATCGGTAACCTGAGTACTGTGACAGGCGGTACTACTACAAATCCTGTAAATTTTGGTATCCGCCTTCTTGCTCCCGTTGCGAACAATGATAACCTCACCGGTCAGGTGCAGGGTACACCTGCTACCGTTCCCAATATCCTCGGTAACGACATAGACCCTGCAGGAAACATACTGGTTGCTGATAGTATTACGCTCGTCATACCTGGTAGTATGCCGTCCGGCACCCATGCCTCAGCTACTGATGCCCAGGGAGATATTACAGAGATTACAGTACCAGGAGAAGGCGCGTGGGAACTTAATGCGAATGGTTCCGTAACGTTTACTCCCGAAGCTACCTTCTCCGGTGATCCGACACCTATCCAGTACAGCGTGACCAGCGCAACCGGAGTAGTCAGCAATATTGCACAGATCAGCATCCACTACGGAACCCCGCTCCCGGTAGCTTTGCTCAGCTTCCAGGCCAGGGCGCAAAACAATAATGTGTTGCTTAGCTGGGTAACTGCGTCAGAAGTTAACAATCGTGGATTTACAATCGAGCGGAGCAAAGATGGTACTGGCTGGATAAATATTGGATTTGTCGGAAGTCTGGCCACGGGTGGCAATAGCGCTCAACCTATTGAATACAGCTTTACAGATGTAAAGCCGTTGAACAACAACTTTTACCGGTTGAAACAGACGGACCTTGATGGTAAATATGTGTACAGCATGGTAAGGCAAATCGCATTTGGCCAGAACAAAGTGGCCATCAGTCCTAACCCGGCCAGCGATTACATTATCATAGACGGACTTTCGGATAATGAGAGGATAAAAGTTTATAATGGAACCGGGAAGCTGGTACGCGAAGCAAAAGCTGTTATGAACACTGTTAGGGTTAACCTGAATGGACTATCCAATGGAACCTACCACGTTATCATTATATCCGGCAACGGCGAGGTCGTGTCACAAAAAGTGATGAAATTGTAATGGGTAAGCTGAAAAATCATTGATCTAATATTAGCACCCACTTACTACCATTCTGTCTTGATCTGTTAAATCCGAACGGCCCTCTTTGTTAGGGCCGTTATTTTATCTGTGTTGTCTCCCGGAGCTTATCGGTCAAGTATCATCTCTGGTATAGCCGTGGTCTACAACAATACTAACCGCCCAAGGTTGGAAGAAAGCAAAATTCACCAAAACACCCACCACAAAAGCATCAACAGCTTATCAATAAAAAATATAAACCATTGCTTTAAATGCCCCGCACAATTTCTTTTATAACTTCAGGCGATGTACGAGTCATATTGCCTCATATCGTTCGGCAGCGTTTAGTCTGCCTAATCTGGCATTCAAGCCTTCGTTGATAAACCTGTGATAATCCAATGTCGATACCTACGCAAATATTCGTTGCCTGACTGAGTTGCTTATTGAAATATTTGTTTAGTGGTCCCGGAGGCTTTTAGATAAAGGACCAGAAAGTAAGAACATATTAATCCCTAAAATTCTAAGGATATAGCCCAGGTAAAGGATCAGACTGCCAATATTCTTTAGTATCGATATCCATAATGGTTAATTTTCCGGAGTGGCCTACTTCTGTATTCATATTGATGACATTAAATTCCTTCATTGGTTTTGCTAGTTCCATACATTGCGCAAATGAATGAATTGAGCAAGATGGTAACAGATTTACGGATACACTAATTGCCAATCATGCTTATTGAGATAATCCAATGTAACATCAAACCTTTTTAAAATTAAGTCAGGGCGTCTTTTTAAGGAATCGCAACCTTCTACACCCGAAGCAATTTTCCCTGCGCTGTCGGCATTGTAAGCAAAGTACATTAGTGTTTTTGATGGTATCTCTTCAAGTGCATGTTCCCAATAACCCCATAGCCTTAGTTCCTTTAATTCCCCGGGCTGTGTTATAATTTCGGTAACAATATATTTTTCTAACCCATAACGGCCAAGTTACGGCTTAATCAAAGAGTAAATTTCATAAATCCAAAAGCGCCTTACAATGAAAGCCAATAAAGCTTTAAAGCAGCCAGAAGATTTTGACAGTTTAATTGAACTCTTAGATTACTTCGATACAGAGGAAAAATGTAGAGCGTATTTTCATAATCGAAGATGGTCAGAGCAAATTATTTGTCCACATTGCGAAAACGAAAAGGTATATAAATTCTCAGATGGAAAACGATTTAAATGTGCTTGTTGCCGGAAGATATTTACTGTAAGGACCGGTACTATATTTGAAGATAGCAACCTCCCTTTAAGAAAATGGTTCATTGCTATTTACCTGGTGACTTCGCATAAGAAAGGCATTAGTTCTCATCAACTGGCGAGAGACATTAAAGTAACACAAAAAACAGCTTGGTTTATGCTTCAGCGAATACGATTCCAGTTAGGCATAATAGAAGATACCGAACCATTAGAAGGCATTGTAGAAGCAGATGAAACATTCGTAGGGGGCAAGAACAAAAACAGGCATAAAGATAAGAAAGTTGAAAAATCACAGGGCAGATCATTCAAAGACAAAACACCGGTATTAGGGTTAATGGAAAGGCAGGAAGTAGAATACAAAGAGCGACCGCATAAGGTGATATCAGGTAAAACAGTAATCGAAAAGCAAATTGTAAAACCTAGCAGAGTACGTTGTGCTGTTGTTCCAAACACTAAAGGCGAAAGCATACAGCCGATAATACTAGACAGGATTCAAACTGGCAGTGTATTAGTTTCGGATGAATGGATGGGTTATAATGGACTAAATAGGTACTACGAGCATTTTGTAGTCGATCATGGAAGAGGGCAATATGCCATAGGCGAAATACACAGTAATACCATTGAAGGCTTTTGGACGTGGATTAAACGGGCTATTATGGGTGTTTATCATTCAGTATCAAGAAAGCACTTACAATTGTATGCTTTTGAGGCTACATTCAGATACAACACCAGGAATGAAAAACAGGGAATGAGGTTAAGTTTTATGCTTAGTGGAAATCATGGAAAACTATTTTATAACGAGTTAATACAAAAGAGATGAAAAATAATACATCGGATTCAGAAGGTATATGGGTACATATTAGGTTAATAGCAGCAGTGCTAACCTTAATATGTGTCATCATATGTAAGTTAAAATCCTAATTTTAATTTTTGACGAAGATGCTAATGATAATTGCAGCCAAGCTTATAGCTATAGTAATCATTCGCTCAGCTTTTTGATATAAATTTTTGCGTTTTTCACCCTTAAACTTCCTTTCATACCCCCCATCTTTAACAAATAAAACGCCGGTAAGGGTTAATCGAAATTCATTAGGAATATAGTTTTCAGGAGTATCTGTATTTTCATCGTATTCTATTTCTCTAATAAAGCGATCAGATTTCAAATGATAAATAACTTCATCAATGCTAAATAAGCGGTGGTTATCTTTGTAAGTTAGTAAATTATCTAAACTAAGTTTTGTTAGTCGATCTCCTTCACTGCTGTCGAAATGTTTTAACGCTTTGTCTAGTAATTCGTAAGGCTCTGGTTTAGTCCAATTTTTATGCATTGCACACAGTATTAAATTAAGTAATTCACAATATTATGAGTGATCAAGATAAAAAACTTCCTAAAGAAAAGGAAGAAGACCAAGAGGGGGAAAATCCCCCCAAAAAGAAAGAAGAGAAACCGAAAACCTATACATCTACAATGTCATTCGGAAAGGCATTAGATAAAATGGTGAAAAAGAAGAAAGTAGCGGAAGATGAAAAAGATTGTAAGAAAGAAGACTAAGTTCTAAATTTGCAGGATTATACAACGATAGTTGTACTGTAAACATAGTGTTGCCCCAAATACAGAATCGCCAGTTCTAATTAACTTCTAAGCAACGCAGTGGATATAGTACGCCTGATATGGCGTAGCTGTGTCTTATTGCTTAGAAGGGCTCTGGCGAGCCTTGTATGGGGCGTAAGAATTTCAGTTACGCTTTTTTATTTTCTAACCATACTAAATCGCCAGAGTAAATGTTTCATTTGTTTAGGAAAGGAGATGTCCAGAGTAGTAGGAAGTCTTTAACGATAATTATTTTAGCTGTGTTTGTGTTCTTTGTTGTTAGGGCCTGTGTAAGTTCATCAGGCGATAGCCCGACTGCTACAACAGAGAACATAACCAGTATAACAGCAGAATCCCCAAAGGAAGAACCAATATCAATAATTACGACCGATGCACGGGATCTTTATTACTATTATCATGAGAATGAAATTGCAGCAGACAATTTCTATAGAGGCAAGAAAGTAGCTGTAGTAGGTAAGGTAACTAGCATAGCTAAAGATTTTTTAGATAAGCCTTATGTCACCCTCGCAACAGGCACTATGTTCAATTCTATTCATTGTGATGTTGTGAATGCGAGTAGCTTAATTAACCTTAAAAAAGGGCAGAGAGCTACTTTTGTAGGCAAGTGCAGAGGCATGATAATGGGATCAATTTTTATAGACGATTGCGAGTATATTAAACCCTGAGATGGGGTTACAATTGTATATTAATACCATAATTTCTATGTCCGTGGTCGGGCAACCATTAAATTCAAAATTGATAGTGTCCGGGTAACTATTTGAGGAAAGATATACAACTCTTTGAGCCGAATGATTCATCATATAAACCCTTTTGGCATCTTTGGGTGATCTGTCGCAACCCAACAAGAGCAAGACTGTAAATGTTGTCAATAGTAACTTCATCGTGATGATTAAAAGATTGGTTCAAGTAATACTTTTATATAGACGATAGACGCCTGAAAGTACTTTGTTGTGAGATTGGGAGTCACATCAGTTGGGCAGTATTAGCAACGAACTTTGTATGCAGAAAACAGTACTTAAGTATTTTGCCAGCAGCTTCGATCGCGATTTAGAGGGAAATGCCGTTCTTAATGGCCCTATTTAGGCGGTAGATTATCGGCCGGCTAAATGGGGGCAAGGCTATCGGATTTTCTATTCTCTGCATTGCAAGAGTCTTGCAACGTCTTTGTACATCAACTATTATAACAACGAAAAATCTAACTAAATTTAAAAGGAATGAGCCCGATATGATATCGCGCTCATTACAAATCTAATCTTAAATTCGTTTAATCTTCCGGGTACCCTATTTACTGGATTTTTTCTTTTGTTTCCATTTTTTGGCCCCCCCCTCTTTATACACAAACTGCAGGGTTTGCTGTCAAGCACCCCAATTGCCCTGCCCTTGTCTGGCATTGATTGGTAAATTGAGGATTACACATAGAACCTGCTGCAGTCTGACCTGGAGGTATTATGCTAGTACAGCTGTCTGTATTGCTATTAAGAACCGGACCATCCCCGCCCAAATGGAACTGTTTTTGGCTGGCTGTTAATTCAACAATTGCGCTTTTGTTTAAGAACAATTTCCTGTTAAGGTTTAAGCTTTTCTTTTTCATTGGATTTTGTTGTGTTTAAAAATGTTAGATAATACGCTAAAGGTATAAGCAACATTCAAAAGCAATTGGTCCGTTTTGAGAACGTAGACAGATTTCTTGAAAAAGTAGCCTCAATGCCCAGGAACGTTCATTGAATGTATCTCAATAACGCTTCTTTCCTTCTCACAGCAAGTGGTAAACGTTCCTTGTTTTTGAGTATGATAATGTCCCCCTCTTTTTTATCAATGGTTAGAATAAAACTAATATTCACGATATATGATTTGTGGTTTCTAAAGAATCCTTTAGACATTAACATCTGCTCATATTCTTTGATGTTTTTGGTACTGGTAATTTGCCTGCCATTTGTTAAATGAAAAATGGAATAAGAATTATTGGCTTCAATATAAATGATATGCTCAAGCTCTACTAAATCCCTACTGTTGGTGTTGTTGATCACCAAGCGCTTTATGTCGTGAGGGTTTTGAATAATAGATTGAGCATACTGAGTGTTGTATTTTGCATCCTGGTTTCGCTGAATTTTGGTGAGAGCCTTATTTACGGCACTTCTCAGGTCGTCTATTTTAACAGGTTTAAGCAGATAATATAAGGCTGAAAATTTAATGGCATCAATAGAATAATGATCAAATGCTGTTACGAAAATAACCTCGAAAGGTAGTTCCTGATATCTGCGGAGTAAGTCGAAACCTGTATAGGGCGGCATATCCACATCAAGAAAAACAATATCCGGATGCAATAGATTTATCTGATCGTAAGCACTTTCGATGGTGGTACATAGCGTCAATATTTCCACTCCGGTGCAGTAATTTCTTATCAAAGTAGCCAGACTTTCCAAGCTTTGAATTTCATCATCAACTAACAATGCTTTCATAGTAATTAAATTGGGATGGTTATAGTAGCAATGGCTTCAGTATTTTTTACCGATAAATGATATTCCCCTTTGGCCCCGCTTTTTGAATAAATACTCAATCGATCATTAATAGTTTTCACAGCAATAGCACTGCCTCTGTTTATTTTGTTGACCTGCGGGTTAATGGCGTTCTTTACAATGACGTGTAACAGATTATGATGTTTTAGTGTAAAGGAAATATAAATCTCGCCTTGATAATCTGACAGATTGGAGATGCCATGCTTTACTGCATTTTCCAGAACCGGCTGTATGAGCATAGTAGGAATATAAATATCGGTCATATCCTCTTCATCAATCATGACATCCCATAAAACTTTGAATGAATTTCTAAAGCGTAAGATCTCGAGTTGGATATATTTCTTCAAAAAAAGAATTTCACTTTCAAGGCTTATCATTGTATTGACCGATTGCTCCAAAATTTCGCGAATCAAAGCGCTAAAGTCAGCAAGGTAATCAAGTGCACCTTCTTCGTTTTTACTGGTAATAAAATACTGTAAAGTATTTAAAGAATTAAATACAAAATGTGGATTCATCTGACTCTGAAGCGATTTCAGATTGGATTCATTGAGCTTTGCTTTTAACTCAGCTTGATACAATGCTTGCTGTCTCCGGCGGCTTACACTCCACCAGATTATGCTTGTACTGAGAATAGCTATAAAAAGGCCGGCGCCCAGAATGAACCACCAAGTTTTGTAATATGGCGGATGAATATTAAAACGATACATCAGCGAACGCCCTTGGATATATGGGTAATCCTGATCATAAACATGCAACTCCAATCTGTAATTCCCGTCATTAAGAGAAGCGTAAGCTATTTTGTTACCCGTTATTTCAGTTTTAGACACCAATTGATTATCCCGAGAAAGATAGGAGATTACTTTCAACCTGTCTCTTCGTGTGAAATAAAGCGCAGAAAAACTTAATGTCAGATTATTCTGATTGTACTTCAATTGCAAGTCTTGCAACGTTTCGTTTTTTGAATAATCCACACCATTAAGTTGGCTTAACCGGAGGTATACTGGAATTGTCTGTACCGCAGGTTTGTAGGCAAGATCCATCAATACATTCACACCATTCTCCGTCGCGATGTAAAGTTTGTTACTATCCAGCAAAATATCATTAATGGCGTTTGAATACAAACCATCTGATTGGAGGAATTTATTGATCACCTCGAAACAGAGGGTACCATTTCCCTTTTTGTAGCTAATGTGATTCAATCCTTTTTTTGTCGCTACCCAGAAACTGTTACTGACTGAGTCGATCAGTATCTTGTTACATTCATTATCAGTCAGGAAATTAGTTTTGTCAATCTTATACTTTTGGTATCCATCATAGATGAAAATGCCTCCATTAGTTACAAAAAAAATATTTCCCCATTTATCTTCTGCGAAATGGCGACAATACAATGGTACTTTTTCGTCAAGAATAAACTCTTTATATGACTGTATTTTGTCACTATATCTATCTGAATAATACACTTTATTTAAAGAAGCATACCAAAGCCGATTATTGTGATCTTCGAAAATAGAATAGATGTTATTATTACTATTGTCTATCCGCTTAGCATTGCCCTTTTTAAAATCATTTACAAAAGCACCATTATAGCCGTTCGCAGAAAAGTAGACGTCTGCTTGCTTGCTTTTAGTGATATCTTTGAAATTATTTGCATCTGTTCTTTTCAAGCCAGATATGCTTAAATAAGGGTTACTGAAATGATAGATTTTACTCGTCGTCGTAAGATAGTATTTACTATTATAGGTATTGAAACTATAGGCATTCAGGATTTGATTGTCAAACTTATTAATGGCTTTGCCTGTTCTAACATCGACTATTTCCAGTTTGTAGTTAATCGAAAATATATTGTTTTTGTATTTAAATAGAAACCTTGAATTACCGATCGTTTCTGTTGCATTATTGTAAGCAAGAACAGGTATCTGATTACAATAAATTATGCTGTTGGTTGTTGCAAAGAAGAACATTTTTTTTATTAAGAACAACGATGGGAAGCCGCTGTAACTCACATTTATTCTGTAATGCGTCCCCTTAAAAAGTATCCATCTCTTATAAATTTCCAATATGTTTCCGTCATTAAATAAGGACCATTGAAAATCATTTGACAGGTAGGAAGCGCTATAAAACGGGCTATCCAACCCGTTTTGGAAATAATACTTTTTTTTGGTGTAATCCACTCTTGTAATTCTGTTGATATGAGGGTAATTGGGTTGGAAAAAGCCATTCAAAGAAAAAGTATCCTCTTCTATCGAACTGAATTTACTCTGGTTCCTCTTTCTATAATCAATTGTAAACACCCTATTGTGATGCTTCATCAAATAAAAAAAGGGGGAAGCATCATGCACTCCTGAATGAACCGTGTCGTGGGCGTAACTATATTTACTGAACTTGTTTTTGGATGAAAAAAAGTATAATTCATTGTTCGCCTCCATTAATTTGGTGCCGGGATATATTTCAAGTTTATTTAAGAAAGGGGTGTTCTTTTTGTTGTAAATATGCCCCTTGTAATAGTAGCAAAGTTCTTTGCTGAAACAAGAAAACCAGATCCTTCCTTCATCATCTTCGTATATATATAGCACCTCATTATTGGGCAAACCACTTTCAATGGTAAAATATTGAAAGTCTTTACTGTCCCAACGGCAAACTCCGTTTTGGGTGCCAAACCATACGTACCCTTTGGAGTCTTGCAGTATATAATGAACTACATTACTCGGTAGTCCATTCTCCATCGATAATGTTTTATAAGCCAAGGTCTGAGCTTCACAAGAAAAAGAATAAGGCAATTGCAACATTATCCAAATGATGGATACTACAAAGCCTTTGCTATTGTGTATATCTATATGCATAGGCAAAATCACAAAGTACAATATAAATGTAGTTCTTATCACAGGTATATTTACTTTTAGGTATAGGGTTGAAGGTCAAGAAAAATTATTGAGGGATTCAAAATAGTAATCCGGCAATAGATTGTTGTCTAATGCTGGATTACAAAAAAGGACGCTGGGCAATGTCCTTTTTGAATGCAATTCTTCTTATTGTTTTTTGGGCTAAAAGGCCATGCACATACTTTATGGAGGGGTTGGTATAATTCGCATACCGGAATACTGCCGAGCGTGTGGTCGAAGTACCGCTGCCAGCATACTGCATGAGCGCATAATACGGGCGCCTGTTATAGGTATCAAATTCGTTGCTTAATGTATTGCCAGGTGAAATGTGGCCCAGTAGCATAATACCGTAAAGGAACGTCGAATATTATAATCGGAGCCTTGGGTGTAAGACGCCTAGCGTATTTCCCATATTGGCTGCATGGCCGAACGCCACTATTGTTGCGGACAGCAATACTATTCGTTTCATAGGGATAATGTTTGTAAAAAAATAGTCTTCGCAGAACAACTGCCTATATGTGTTTTAGCTGAATTGGCACTTGCTTATACATGCCGGTATACAGGAACTGATTGTAAACAAACGGCTTCCTGGCGGCGCAAAACATGATACAAGCATACAGCATAATATATCCTTGTTTCTTCCCTGCCGATAGCCCGTTAAAATAAAATGAGCTCCCATACGTTTTATATTTAAAAACCACTCTATATGAAAAGGATGCTTTCTCTGCTAGCCGCCCTTTGGATTACATCGGCTGCTATAGCCCAAAACATTACGGTTAACATTAATGATCCCGTAACGTTTAAGGAACTCATGATAACGGGCGCCTCCGCTCAACCGCTGGCTGTTTATTCTTCTTATGCCGCCGAGCGTTTTGCGACCTTCAATTTCGGCAACGCTACTGTCGGGAATATGAAAAACTGTTTATATTCCGTTGTATGCGAAGGGGGAAAGATAAAAGGAATCTACTTCACAGTACGGGGTCCTGAAGGATGCCGCGAGTTGCAGACTTTTGCAGACACGCATTTTGGAAAGCCGGAGCGGGAGCTGTCGGATAAAAAGAACGGCATAGCGGAGATGACGAAATATACCTTTGATATTAAAGGTATCAAGGCGAATTTATCCATAGTTACAGATAAAGAGGCTAATCTGACCATGAATTAACGGTCTGAAATCAGGATATTCCCTTTTACAACCCGCATTTATGCGGGTTTTTATATTACATTTGCGCGTATTTTGCGCTTTTACAGGTCTAAATCCGGATATGAACAGCATTACAGAAGTTTTACCTTTATTAACCGAACCAAAGAAAATATTCATTACCACCCATCATAAACCCGACGGCGATGCCTTGGGTTCTACCCTGGGTTTATACCATTACCTGGTTCAGAAAGGTCATCAGCCTGTTGTGATTTCCCCTTCGGAAGTACCCGATTTCCTGACCTGGATGCCGGGTATCGAAACGGTACTGAATTTTGAATCGGAACCCAAACAATGCTTAAAGGTATTGCGGGAATGCGATCTTATCTTCTGTCTTGATTTCAGCCGCCTGGACCGTATCCGTATGATGGAAGAGCCACTGCGCCAGGCAGCACAGCCCCGGATCCTGATCGACCACCACCTGAATCCCGATACCGATGCTTTTGCCTACGGCATGAGCGAGCCGCAAAAGAGCTCTACCTGTGAAATGGTGTATGATTTTATCAAGCTTGCCGGGGATGATGCGTATATCAGTAACGAAGTGGCGCAATGTCTGTACACCGGTGTGATGACGGATACCGGTTCTTTCCGTTTTCCCATCACCAGTGCTTCGGTACACGAAATGCTGGCCGAATTGAAACACAGGGGACTGGAGCATTCCATTATACATCAGTACATTTACGATAGCTGGAGCGAAGAGCGCATGCGTTTCCTGGGTTACGTGCTGTATCAGAAAATGGAGATCTACCCGGCCCAGCAGGCCGGTATTATTACCCTTAGCCAGGAAGATCAGCAAAAATTCAAAGTGGCTACCGGCGATACCGAGGGCATTGTGAATTATCCCCTGAGCATCGACAATGTGAACATATCGGTATTGCTTACCGAAAAGAAAGATGAGGTGCGCATGTCGTTCCGGAGCAAGGGCAATATAGATGTCAGTACATTTGCTGCGCAACATTTTAACGGAGGCGGGCATTTTAACGCTGCCGGGGGACGTTCTCCCCTTTCGCTGGAAGAGACCCTGAAAAAACTGAAAACATTATTGAACATTCTTTAATCGATTATAACAAAATACTGATCCTCTAAAGTTCTTAACAAGAAAATGAAGTACACATCTTTAATTATTGCAGGCGCTCTGATCATATCGTCCAGTTGCAGTGCCAATAAATCGGAATCGAAATCGGACACGCCTGCGCAACAGGGCGGTGCGCAGGAGGCCAAAGCAGGCAACCCGGTGCAGGATGATAAAGATTTTATCAAAGGCCCCGATGGTCTGGATTATAAGCTGGTTACCAAAGGAACCGGGACCATTACGCCAAAACCGGGAGATATGGGCGAAATGCATGTCCGCTTCCGGATCGGCGATACGGTAATGATCAACACCTTTGAAATGAATCACGGACAGCCGGTACCGCAGCAGTTCCAGAAACCTACGATGAAGGGAGACCTTATGGAAGGCCTGATGCGTATGAAAGCCGGTGACAGCACCGTGTTCCGGATGTTGATGGATACGTTGTCGGCAAGAGCGCATCAGCCTAAGCCGGCCTGGGTTAAGCCGGGCGATTATGCGGTATGGGAAGTGAAGATGGTGAGCGTGAAAACAAAAGAACAGGCCGAAGCAGAGACGAAAGCCAAAGAAGGCGCTCAGAATGCTACCGATGATAAGCTGATCCAGGCTTATTTTAAAGCCAAAGGAATTAAAAATGCTAAAAAAGCACCCTCCGGATTCTATTATGTAGTGCAAAAGCCCGGAACAGGCCTGAGCCCGAAAAGCGGCCAGAAAGTAACGGTAAACTATACCGGGCAGAACATGCAGGGAGAAAAGTTCGATTCCAACGTAGATCCTGCTTTCAGCCATGTGGAACCCTTTAGTTTTGACCTGGGCAAACGCAGCGTGATCAAAGGTTGGGACGAAGGTGTGGCCATAATGAAAAAAGGGATGAAAGCTACTTTCTATTTCCCTTCCAGCCTGGGTTACGGCAGCCAGGGCGCCGGAGAAAAGATACCACCGAATGCGGTATTGATCTTTGATATTGAGTTGTTAAGCTTTAAATAGGAAGAAAGCTTTTCCAACGTAAGCCTTTACTTTACTGTCTTGAAGGACATTAACCCAAGAGAAAAACAATCCCGAAAAATAAAACGAAACACAGAATGAAATACGCATCATTAGTACTTACCGGTTGCGCCCTGTTGCTGGCAACAGCCGGCAATGCCCAGGTTAAAAAGAAGCCTGTAGCCAAAAAGCCGGCTACACACACTAAACCGGCTATCAAAGCAACTACCGGCGGTTTTATCACCGGAGCCGATAACCTGGAATACAAAGTGGTGAAGCACGGTAAAGGACTGGTAACACCCAAAATGGGAGATATGTTACAGCTTCATATCAAACAAAAGATCGACGATAGTTTAATGATGAATACCGATGCGCAGAATATGGGCAAACCCATCGACGTATCCATGCAGCAGTCTATGATCAAGGGCGACCTGATGGGCGGCCTGGGATTGATGAAAGAAGGCGACAGCACTATTTTCCGTATCAGGCTGGACTCTCTGGCGCACAGGGCCAGTCAGCCTAAGCCGGAATGGGCTGGAGCCAATGCTTATGTTATCTGGGAAGTAAAGCTGGATAAAATAAAATCCAAGGAAGTGATCATGGCCGAGCAAGCCAAAATGCAGGCCGAAGCTGCCGGCAAAGCCAAAGAGCAAGCAGTAACCGACGATAAGCTGATCCAGGAATACCTGAAGCAAAAAGGCGTAACCAATGCCCAAAAAACAGCTTCCGGTCTTTATTATGTGCTGCATAAGCAAGGAACAGGACCTAAGGCTGCTGCCGGACAAAAGGTATCTGTAAACTATACCGGTGTTAATATGAGCGGCGAAAAATTCGACTCCAATGTGGATTCCGCCTTCAACCACGTAACCCCCATCGAATTCCCGCTGGGCCAGCGTAACGTGATTGCCGGCTGGGACGAAGGTATTGCCCTGATGAATAAAGGCGCTACGGCTACTTTGTATATTCCTTCGGGCCTGGCTTATGGCGCTCAGAGCAGGGGACCAAAAATCCCGGCCAATGCCATTCTCATCTTTGATGTTGAGCTGGTGGATATCAAATAGAGCGAGGAAAATGCCCCGGATCATAAAAATTTAACCCGGAGAATGCTTGGTAAAAAAAGAATTCATTAGTTTTTTATTAACTTAGCGCTTTGCTTTACGGTTAATAATTTTTGCTAATGAAAAAGATTAAAGTACAACCGAAACTTAGTCTCAAGAAAAGGACGATCACTGCTTTGAACAGGGAAGATAAAGATGCCCTGAACGGAGGCGCTTCTAATCTTACTCCATGTATGCCAAGTAAAACAAGACCTGTAGAGAATACCGGTCCCATCACCCAGGTGAATTGCTTGTCTTACTATTACATTTGCGGTTATCCTACCTGGCTTAATTGCTACGATGATGGGCTTTACTAGAAACAAAAATGCAAAGAGGCTGTCTTTCCGACAGCCTCTTTGCTTATAAACATTTTTGTACGTCCGGAGGACTGGTTAAAGGGTATTCGTTGAAAACAGAAAGAGACGGTATGCCTATGCCTAATGTTTCAGTACTGCCGCTATCTGGGGACTTAAGGCTGATGCCCATACCTGGTATTCCTTCGCGGCATAGTGCAGCTTGTCCGGCGTGAGGTACTGATCGTCGGTGCCATGGGCCCTTGTAGATGCAGTGATGTCGAGGTAGTGGCAGCGATAGGCTAACGTAATAGCCTTGTTGACTACATTGAATTCATTGATCTTTTGGGCTATTTCCTTACGATCACGGCCTTCGGCAAAAGGCGTCACCCCCCAATCGGGTATAGACAGCACGAATACCCTGCTGGTATGCCCGTTGGCAAAGAGTATGGCTTTGTTCAGCAACTGGGCAAATTCCTTTTTATATTCCTCTACATCCCTGCCCCGGTATTGGTTGTTGACCCCTATCAGCAAGGTTACAAAATCAAAAGTGTCCTGTATATGCTCCTCCCGTATGGCGTTGCTCAGCTCATCCGTAGTCCAGCCCGTTACGGCGATGATCTTCGGTTCGGCTACCTGCAAAAAATAATTTTTTCGCAGCAGCGCTACCGTTTGGGCCGGGAAATTGTCGGCAGGCTGTACTTGTTCTCCTATCGTATAAGAATCGCCAAGGGCGAGGTAGGTCAGCATATATAGCGTAGTTGGGATTAAGATATTAAGGATTACAAATGTACTGAGGAATACGACAGGTTTACCGGATAAATATCGTTTTGATATTGGTAAATTCCCTTAACCCGTAATAACCGAGCTCCCTTCCGTAGCCGCTTTGCTTGATACCTCCGAAAGGCAGCCGGGCGTCGGAACGTACAAAATCGTTGATGAATACGCTGCCGGCCTGTAATTGTTCTTCGGCAATCTGCTCGGCCCGTTTAATATCCCTGGAAAACACCGCACCGCCAAGCCCGAAAATGGAATCGTTGGCGATCCTGATGGCATCCGCTTCGTCTTTGGCTTCGATAATGGCGGCTACAGGTCCGAATAGTTCTTCATCGTAAGCAGGCATCCCTTTCTTAACACCGGTAAGCACCGTAGGTGGATAAAAGGCGCCCTCTCCTTCCGGTATAAAGCCGCCACAAAGGATCCTGGCGCCCCGGGCCACACTTTCTTCTACCTGCTTATGCAACTGGTCGCGAAGGTCGTGCCGGGCCATAGGTCCTAGCTGCGCGGAAGCATGCATGGGATCGCCATATTTTTTTTGTTGCATCAGCTCCACCATCTGGTTTTGAAAGGTAGGTAGCACTTTACTGTCGACTACGAACCTTTTGGCCGAAATGCAGCTCTGGCCGGTATTGTTAAGCCTGGAAGCGACACATACTTCAACCGCCCTTTTCAGGTCGGCATCTTCCAATACCACATACGCATCGCTGCCACCCAGCTCCAGTACCTGTTTTTTTAAATGTTTTCCCGCCAGCTCCGCTACTTTACTGCCGCCTGTGGTGCTGCCGGTAAAGGTGACTGCATTGACATAACGATGCGCGATCACCGGTTCCATCTCGGAAGAAGGTAAGATAAGGGTCTGGAAGAGGTACTCGGGCAGACCTGCTTCCTGCAACGCTTTTTCGATATTGAGGGCGCAGCCGGTTACATTGGAAGCATGTTTCAACAACATGCTGTTGCCTGCCATCAGGATAGGCCCCATAGCACGGAATACCTGCCAGTACGGGAAGTTCCAGGGCATAATGGCCAGCACAGTACCTATAGGCTGGAAGCTTACATAGCTTTTTTGCGCCTCTGTTTCTACAGGCTCCTGTTCCAGGAATAAGGGACCTTTGTCGGAATAATAAGTTAAAGTAGTGGCACTTTTTTCAATTTCCGTAATGCTTTGCACATAAGGCTTGCCCATTTCCAGCGTGGCCGTTTCCGCCATGCTCTTTTTATTTTTCTGGAGGTAGTCGGCCAGGGCTTTAAGATAGGCGGCCCGTTGCCGTACCGATACTTTACTCCACTTCTCAAAAGCCTTGTGCGCTTGTTCCAGTTTATGTTTTACAATGGTGGAAGTATCTGTTTTGTAGTGTGTTATTTCTTTGCTGGTAAAGGGGTTTATGGAAATCAGGGTGTTGCTCATCGGACGATTAAATTTAGAAATGACCAGGTAAAGATACAACAGCAGATCAGTATAAAGGTTGGTATTAGCAATGCCTTTGCAATAGCGCTATCAACAAAGCCGATTGTCAGCGAAGCGTCATTTTATAAGGCTTTTCCTGAATTTGAAAGGCCGGGAACCTTGCTTTAAATACTTTTGCCGGAACCTGAATTATTTGTCGTCCCGATTATGTGCAATACACAAACACTGGCCCGGTCTTTTGAAGGATACATCATCCGTTGTGCGGAATGTAACAGGATACAACTGGCTTTTGGCGTAGCAGCCGTAACGCTGAAGCCCCACCAGTTTCACCGGCTTAAGGAATATGCCGACCTGGAATCGCAATACCGGCAAACCATACCGGCCGATCCCGATCAGAAATGCATTTCGATCCCGGTCAACCATTCCCTCATGCTGTGCCTGAGCTACCACGAGCTGGCAGCGCTCACCGACCTGCTGGACCAGGCAGCGGCCTTGATGGCAGTCTATGAAATGCTGGCTTAGTCCGTGACCGCCGCAGGATTATAACTTTTTTGCGAAGGCGGAACTTCTTATATTTGACTTATTATGCGCATCCAGAGAGCTACGCCGGTCAATGAACTGCTTGCCAAGGTCCTTTTTTTATTGTTACCTACCTTACTGGTTTGTTATTTCCTCTTGTGGAATGCCAACCAGTATTACACCATATTGAACAACCAGACCTGGCAACAGACCCTTTATGTAGCTCTAGGTATGGGCGCTTCGGCTTTGCTGTATGCCTTCCGTTTCCGCTTTCTTCCTTCCTTTCTTATACTGGCTATTGTATTGTATGCTGTTTATAAGGGGATCGATGCCACGGCTATAGGCGAGTTCGATACCTTTTTCCTTTCTATCCGTTTCCGCGTGTTCTCGATCACCTTCCTGGTGGGCTGGATCATGGGTTGGGGCTTTGTTCGTCTGCGTTTCTTTTCTATTTTCATTGCTTCCGTATTCCTGAGCTCCTGTATCTTGCTTATTGCCAAAAGAAGCGAATTGTTTTTTACAGAAGGCGGTAACGATGTGCTGTGGCAGTACGGGTTGATCATAGGGCCGGTGATTATTTATGCCGTTTATATCATCTTTACGGCAGAGCTGATCCGGAACTATAAAGATAAGAGTCAGAAATTCTGGTGGTACATCAGCCGGAGGCTGGTACTGTTTGCCGGGCTGGCCGTGCTCTTGCTGGCAGGTGTTATCTGGTTCAACCGTGGAGAGATCAAAGCTACGATCGCTGAATATGGCGGTGGTGGTGAAAGTGGTAAGAGCAGTATGCTGAAAAAGAACAAGGACAATACCTTCGACCTGCAGCGCTATACCCAGCTCAGGGGCAGCCTGGGCCGCAGCAACGAATTACTCTTTGCAGCCCATATCGATAACTTCTTTCCTAATTCGGAAATACCCAATCCGCTTTACTTAACAGCCTTTTACTATTCCCGTTTCGATACCCTTACCGAAACCTTTGAGCAGGACTCCCTGATCCCCGCCAGCGACCTGTTTGAACCCGATCCTTCCAAGCTGCCGCTCTTCTTCCCTAAATACGATTCTTCAGTGCTGGCTTATGCCCTTACTGAAAAGCTGCGCCGGACGGTCGATATCGAAGTGTATAAAAAACAGCTTTCGCCCAAGACTTATATCGCGCCCAGCACTTCCTTTTTTGTGCAGCCAATCACCATAGAAAAGGATTTTCAAAGCGAATTCAAGTCGGCATACCGTGCCAAAAGCTATATCTCGGAACTGAACAGCGCTTACTTCGTGTATAATGCCGACGATCCGCAGATAAAGCGTTTCCAGGAACAACGATTTGAAGTGCTGCGAAAAGTGACAGGCTATGATGGCGTAGATGCAAAGCTGATGAAGTATTACACCTATATGCCGGCAGATGCGAAATTTAACCGTATCCGCAACTTGGCAGCGGAGGTGACGAAAGGCAAGACCACGCCGGTAGACAAGATGCTGGCGATAAGGGATTATTTCCTGTCGAAAGATGAAAATGGGACGCCTTTGTTTTCTTATACCGATAACCCGGGTGTGCCTGATATTCCCGATGCTTCCAAGCTGCAATACTTTCTGTTTGAGAACCGGAAAGGTTACTGCGCCTACTATGCCGGGGCTACCTTGTTTATGTTGCGTTCGCTGGGTATCCCGTCGCGCATCACGGTAGGCTTCATGACGGTTGATCGGAGCAATAAAAACAAGGGCTGGTACTGGTATTATGCCGACCAGGCCCATGCCTGGGTGCAACTCTATTTCCCCGGCTATGGCTGGCTCGATTTTGATACTACGGTAGGTAATGAAGATGCGCAGCAAAGCCCGGCGCCTGATGGAACGCCGCCCATGCAGCCGCCCAAGGCTTACCTGGCAGGCGATGGCACCATCGCTGCCGTAGATACCGTACAGAAAAGAATAAGCCTGAACCTGTCGCGGATGGTGTACCACGATAGAGAGTATAAGCTGGTACAGCCGGTAAAGGTAGAGCTGGATATGAGTATTGCTTCCGTTACGAAGGATAGTATCGACATTCCATTAAGCAGTGTACGTATAGGCGATAGTGCTACGGCCGTATCTTATGCCGAAGCGTTTAAAAACCTGAAGCCTGCCGGCAACGAAGAAGGTACGGAGCTCATTCGCCGCTTCCCGGTACCGGAGCCTATCGACGAGCTGCATGTAAAGCTGAACGTAAAGGCCAAGAAAGAACAGGATCTGCTGAAAGAGGAACAGGAAAAGCCAACCAACTGGAAGGCGATAGGAATAGGCTCCCTGATCAGTATCGGCTTTATACTGCTGGTATTCCTCCTGTTGCCCAGACTGATCTATGCTTACTACAGGATACGCTATGCTTCGGCGGGTAGCAAGGGGCAAAAGGCATACTGGGCCTATCGTTCGGCGGGATTCTACCTGCACCAGCTGGGGTATTTCAAAGGTGGTATGACGGCTTTGCAGCACGCCCAGGCCGTCGATCAGCAATTGCAGACCCGCTATGCTGCTTTTATATTGCCTTATCTTAAACTGAAATATGCCGGCCAGGAATTGAATGCGACGGAAACAGAAACGGTCGGCAACTTCTTGCCTGCCTTTATCCGGGATGTGCAAAAAGTGATTCCCTTTGGTCAGCGGTTCGGCCGGTTCTTCCGTGTATTCAGGGCCATCGCTTATTTCGGAACGGGTGAAGAGTAGGCTCAATTATTCGCAAGAAGAAAACCATGTTGCACTGTATACTGTGGCGTGGATCAGGCATTTCAGGAATACCCAGGATGCTGCCTTACGTATGTGCTCCGCAAGCTTTATTGCCAATGATAAGTATAAGTTTTGGTTTGTAGAGCCGTAGCATATGCTACGGCTCTATAGGCAACAATACCGGTACTTCAAACGCTAAGAGTTACTACTGTCGCAGTTTTCTTCCTCCAGGTTCAAAATGTTACTGAGCTATGATTGTATCAAAATGTATAGTTCCTCTTGTTGTTCTTAGTGATCAGGATCCTTCACTCCGCTAAAGCTTCGTTCTGGATGACGCGATATAAGGTATTGCTTGGCAAAGGAACAGATCGCGTATATTATTGCTGCGCAATGCTTGAACAAAAAAGAATAGCGCATCCTGCAGCACGCATATGGTCATCCCGAATGTAGCTTGCGCAGCTTATGTAATGAGGGATCTTGGATACGCTTATCGCTTAGCTATTAAGCTCCTTCGGCTCACGGACAGTATCACTAAGCCATGATTGCAGCATAATGTATAATCCCTCAGCATGAAAGGCAGGAGTGTTTGTCGCCTATACAAGACTGTGTAAGTAGATATACGCGAAGTACGTCAGCAGCGAACAAGTGAAGAGATTGGGCATTTCTTTCAGGGTTGCATCATCGCATCCACCACGGCTTTTCTCAGGTCGTAGAATACAGGTCTGAGCTTGCTGTCACCATCTGTGCCATAGTTGACGATAAGGACCATCACCTGTTTCTGTACCGGGAAGTAAAAAAGATCGGCGCTATAGGCCAGATCACGGCCACGGTGGCCAAGGGCATATTCGTCATTATCCCGGTGAATAAAATCCTTCATCACCCCGGGACCCAGCAGGCGGTCGCTGCCTTCTTCTTCTTTGCTGTTGAAGGTCAGCATCTGGTTCAATGAGCTCTCCGTAACCAGGTTTTTCTGGACCAATAAACGATCGATAAAGGTAAGCAGGTCGAATACATTGCTGTACAATCCAGTGTAACCGTTGCCGCTGCCGGTATTGTAGCTGGAAAGATTTTCTATTTGCCCATTGTTGTACAAGTCGTAATAACCCTGCGCTACTTTGGCTTCGGGTAGCGGGTCGTGGTAATAGTAATATGTGTTGGGCAATTGTAAGGGATCGATAACCAATTCATGCAGCAGTTGCTGGTGCGGTTTCCCGCCGATCTTATCGATGATCATGCTGAGCAACAGGGTATTGGTATTGGAGTAACCAGGACCTTCGCCTGGGGGAAAGGCAGCCTTTTTTCCTCTGACAAATTTCAAAATGTCTTCCTGGTTCCTGTGCTTGGGTGGGTTGTTTAATACATCGAGGTAAAAAGCATTATCCTTGATCACATCATAAATACCCGTGGTATGGTTCATCAGCTGCCGTACCGTTACCTGGTCTGCATTGGTAATGTTCTTCAGCTGGGTTGCATCCAGGTAAGCGCTTACAGGCGCATCCAGGTTCAGCTTGCCTTGCTCCGATAACTTGAAAGCCAGTGTGGCCATGAATATTTTGGTAATGCTGGCTACTTTGGCAATATGGCAAGGCTGCATCAGGATTCCTTTTTCAATATCGGCCATGCCTGAGGCGCCGGCCCAGGTACCTTGTGTATCCCTTACCAGCAGTGTAATGCCGGGCAGGCCTTGTTGCGTGTATTTATCGATCACGGCCTGGAAGCTGGCTGCTTTAGGATGCGCCGGCAACGAAGGACCGGTGCAGGTTTGCGTGGCTTCGATTGTTTTCTTGCTGCAGGAAAAGAGGCTGGAAGCCACCAGCAGAAAGGCTATAGCATATAATGGTTTCATGATCATTTAAGGGTAGGGGCGCGATGCCGGGTAAGGGGATAAATAACGCCGATATGCAAAGCGGTATTGGGCAATAAAGGAACATACTTCTTCACAAAAGGCATCTGTAACCAGAACTGGTATTGCAGGAAGAGCCGCAAAGGCACTTTGGTTTTGGCTTGCAAGTCGTAGCCTGCTGCCAGCGATGCGGTGGCCATCAGTTGTGGCCTGCCCAGGTTTGTTTTCTTTACATAATGATCTTCTTCCCATTTAAATTGCGCCACATCGGCAAAAGAATGGAGATAGCCTGCTCCCAGCAAACCTTCGCCGTAAAAGCCACTGGGGCTAAGGTAACGGTAACCCAGCTCCGAATACAATTGAATGGCATGCTGGTTATACCTGTGGTAAAAATAGCCCAGCTTAAAGGTCTGGAACCATTCCGACCTGGGGTTCTTTTTATATAAATGGGCAGTGCCCAGCGTAATACCCGGGTGTATGATTTTGCTGAACACGCCTGCGTAGCCCTGGCCGGGCAGGGAAGTGCCGTTGTTAAAAACACTGAGGGATACCGGGAGTATTTTGTCCTGCGCCCACACTTGCGAGGCAAGGGACAGTAGGAATATCGTGTAAATAATTCTCATGCAAAGCTTAATTTAGGTAAGCTAAAAGATTCTTCCGTAAATATCGAAAATTTAAAACTATTTTGTGAAGAAGGACAGAATGTCTGGAAAGTGCGTTGTGGCAAAACTTTTACACATCATCGTTCTAGTCGTTTGTGTATTTTATCTTTGCAGTATGTTACAAAGAATGGAGAAGGAAGAAAGTTTTATGCATAAGGGGCTGCGCAAACAGCTTATAGAAGAATTACGCGAGAAGGGGATAAAGGACGAAAATGTATTGGAGGCCATGAACCGCATTCCCCGTCATTATTTCCTGGACCCTGCATTCGAGCGCATTGCTTACGAAGATCGTGCTTTCCCGATACTGGCCGGGCAAACGATCTCACAACCTTATACCGTTGCCTATCAAAGCCAGTTCCTGGAAATAAAGAAGTTTGATAAAGTGCTGGAGATCGGTACCGGCAGCGCTTATCAGGCCTGCGTGCTGGCCGAGATGGGAGCATGGGTGTATACTATAGAAAGACAAAGGCAGTTGTTTGAGCACAACAACAATTTTTTTTACCTGAAAAGATACCCGCAACTGAAACGCTTTTACGGCGACGGCTTTGAAGGGCTGCCTTCTTTTGCGCCTTTTGATAAAGTGATCATTACGGCTGCAGCGCCCTTTATACCGCCCAAATTGCTGGACCAGATGAAAATGGGCGGCATCATGATCATACCCGTGGATGCAGATGAGGAAGGATCGGTACAGCAAATGAAACGGATCACCAAAACAGAGACCGGTTACCGGGAAGAGCTGCTGGACAATTTCAGCTTCGTACCGATGCTGGGCGGGAAAGAAAGAAAATAACCAGCAGCTATATGAGATACTTTTTGCGTTACTGTTTCCTGACTTGCCTTATTGCCTGTGCAACTGCCACACAGGCACAGCAGCAAAAGAAGCTTTCCTGGAACGATCAGTTCATCATCGATAAATCGGGGAAAGCCTTCCCGGTACAGGAATCCTTTGCAACGCTCAACGGAAAGGTCTACGATTTTGCCAACAGCAAACGGCCGGCTTTCGTATATATCAGCTCCGAATCCTGCCTGCCCTGCAAGTTTGAGCTGCCTTTGTATCTCGAAGCCTGCGACGAACGCAAAGATGTCGACTTTGTTTATTTTACGACACAGGAAGATAGTGTTGCCGTATTGGAAAAATTCGGCGCTCAGGCCGGCAAGCCCAACCTGTATATTATTGCAAGGCCATATAGCTGGTTCTACGACAACCAGTTGTTCCTGGGTTTCCCCACGAAATATTTTATCAACAGTAAACGGAAAGTGGAAACGGTACAATTGGGTGGCTATATGGTAAAAGAAAAAGTGCTGGGCGAATGGCTCCCGGTTTTAACCCGTCTTCAATAACGAAAAGATGCAACTACAGCTTCATCATATTGTGCCCGAACCATTGAAAAGCCGCCTGGGCGCACAGCATTCCGATGTTTGGAATCAGGTGCAAACTATACAGCCGGGAGAAAAGATATTTTTCCAGGCCCCTTCGGGAAAGGGCAAGTCTACCTTCATGCATATCCTTTACGGCCTGAGAACGGACTATGAAGGTACAGCCTCCTGGGATGGCAGGGATGTGCGCCGGCAGGACGACGACCAATGGGCCGCTTTGCGCAGCAAGGATATCAGCATCGTATTCCAGGACCTGCGTCTGTTTGGCGACCTTACGGTAGAAGAGAATATAAGCATCAAGCAAAGCCTGACGAATAGCGTGAGCATGGAGCAGGTGCAGCAATGGCTGCAATTGCTGGGGCTTGGCGGCAAATGGGAACAAAAAGCCGAAACGCTCTCCTATGGCGAACGCCAGCGGGTAGCTATTATCCGGAGCTTATTGCAGCCCTTTACATGGCTGCTGCTGGATGAGCCCTTTAGCCACCTGGATAACGAGAACGCAGCCAGGGCGGCAAGCCTGATCAGCCAAAGGGTAGCAGAGAATAATGCAGGAATGCTGCTGGTCGATCTTGAAGACAACGAATGGTTCCCCTATAACCGTAAAATGCTTTTGTAACTTATATTTTTGTTTTATAAAAAAGGGAGCGGGAGGAAAATTTTCTTCCCGCTCCCTTTTTTATAATGTCCGAGGCTTAAATGCCTAATACGGCTTTCAGCTTGGAATAGCCGCTGCGGCTTACGGGTATCTTGGCATTGTTGCGCAGGATCACACAATAATTTTCCTTCTCGTAAAGCTCTACTTTGTGGATATGCTGTACGTTCACGATATAGGAGCGATGTACCCTTACAAACTGGTGTACGGGAAGCTGTGCTTCGAAATGCGCCATGCGCTGGTGTTTCAGGAAATATTTGTCGGCAGTGGTCACCTTTACATAATCATCGGCAGCTTCTATATACAATACTTCGGGCAACGGGATGATCTTGATATGCCCGCCGTCCTTTACCACGATCCGTTGGGATTGCTCCGGCAATTGCAGGCCGCTCATATCTTTGGGTGGTTCTATCTCCGGGTGTTTGATCTGCGACCGCACTTTTTCCAGCGCTTTATGAAGCCTGTCCTGGCTTATCGGCTTTAACAGGTAATCCAGCGCATTTACTTCGAATGCCTTCAATGCGTATTCATCGTATGCCGTAGTGAAGATCACTTTGGGCGGGTTGTCGAGCAGTTCGAGCAACTCAAATCCCGTAATCTTGGGCATCTGTATATCGAGGAAGATAAGGTCGGGTTGGTGCTCCTGGATCGCTTTCATGCCTTCGAAGCCGTCGTTGCAGGACGCTACGATCTCGACGTCTTTTTCTTCTTCCAGCAGCTCGGCCAGTAAGGATCTTGCCAGCGGTTCATCATCAATCAGTATCGTTTTCATATAGTAAATGCTTTCGGTATGGAGAATGTGTTATGCCTTGTTGTCTGGTTCGGGTAAGGTGACCGGTATATTGATCACCGCCGTAAAGTAATTATGCCCTTGTTCTGTTTCCTTTTCGGGGGAAAGGCTATCGCTGGTTACCGTTAACAGGTCGTTGCGAGCAAACAAGAGGTACAGCCTTCGTCGTACCGATTCCAATCCGAAACCAGTGCCTTTGGTCGTTACCGCATCGGGATCGTAAGGGTTAATAATGCTGAAAATAAACTGGTCCTTGGTTAAAACACCTTTGATATAGATCGTAACCGGACCTATAGTACCATAGAGGCCATATTTAATGGCGTTTTCAACAAGGGGCTGCAGCAGGAAAGGCGGTATTTTAGCATCCATACAATCGGCGTGGATATGCTCTTCGATAGTAAGCCTATGCCCAAACCGCACCTGCTCGATGCTGAGGTAGATCCGCAAATCTTCCAGCTCTTCCTTGATCGTGATCTGGTCGTTGTCTTCTTTCTTTAAGGTATGCCGCAGGAATTCGGAAAGCTGTTGCACCATAATACGCGCATGTTTGGGTTCTTTGCCGATAAGCGCATTGATCGAGTTAAGGCTGTTGAACAGGAAGTGCGGGTGCAATTGCTGGCGCAGCTTAAACAATTCTGCTTCCTTGCGTAACTGCAGGCTGTGCTGTTCCTGCTCGGTAAGCGACTCCTGGTTGGACAGGTGTTTTACAAAATAATTGATCAGGTTATAATCGCATAAAAGAATCCAGCCTATCAGTCCCCTGATGAAAAAAGTATCGTTCCAGAAAGCGGCATAATCCTTATTGTCAAAAGAGTTTTTTAAAGTCCACTGGCTCAGGAACAGCCATGCTGTCGCAAAGCCAAAACTCTGGGCCGCAATGATCCCGTAACGGGCAATGGGCGGTACATAATGACTGAAGCCGTATTCGAGAAAGAGGAAGATGCCGTAAAGCAGGAGGTTGCTGCCCAGGGCGTCGGCCAATGCAATATCGACAGGGAACTCCTTAAAGGCGCAAAGCCAGTAAAACTGAGCTGTGGCTATCGTGAGCAGCAGTATCGCTGCGCTGAGTTTTACATTTAAGGTCTTGAAATGCGAAGCCACTCCCTGGATTTGGTTTTAAGGATACAAAGAAGAATAGTTGGATTGATGCTGTCGTTAATACCCGATCAATAACTCTTGATTTCTATACCGCCAAACATGATATTGCCTTTAAGCACCAGGGTTTTGCCCGATTCCTGCACATTGGGGGCCACGGTACGCCTGTCTTCGATGCCCCCGAAAATTACGGATATTTCGTTTTTCAGGTTCCAGTTGGAAGGAATAATAATATCGACACCGCCAAACATAACCGATACATCGAGGATAGCCGTTCCCTGGAAATCGGCCTGGGCAAAGTTGACTTGCGCCCCGCCGAAGGAGCTGGATATATTGCCACCCCTGAAATTCTTGGAGAAAATATTGCGTTCTACACTGCCGAATGTGGCGCTTACATTCACAATATCATCGGAAACGTCTGATTCTGTGGTATCGCCGAATTCCGTTGTCTGATGCCAGTGTTTGCCATGTTGGTGCCAGTGCCTGCCATGTCGTGGCCTGCAGTCCCTGCTGAGGCGGTTTCTTTTAAGAATTACAAAAACACCAAGCAGAATGATACCTATGGGGAAAGCGTAAGGTCGGAGGTTAAGCGTAATCAGGTCATTTTCATACATCAGGAAGTAGCCCCCTATCACCACCAATACCAGCCAGGCTATATTCCGGAATCCGTTTTTAAGACCGCTGAAAATACCGATACCGATCAGGAGTACAGGCCAGGTAAAGAACCAGCCTGGGAACATGCCTGCCGTAGACGGTATTTTACTCAAAAGGAAGAGCACACCAATAATAATTAAAACCAATCCGCCCCATCTGTTGTTGTGTTCCGGCCGAACACGTTTTTGGGGTTTTGTCGCTGCGTTTTCCATTGTTCTGTTAAATTAATATACAGCAAAAGTAGACGTACTGTAGAAAAATCAAAATGTTGTTTCGATAAAGGGGGGCAAATATTCGGTAAACGGGGCTTCTTAACCTGTTATTAAGTCCCTTAAGCCCGCTTTGGCGTTTACCGAAGGCTATATCTGCCCGAAAAGCTTCATGATATTATCCCTGAAATGCTCCCAACTGTACTTTTTCTTCTCCTCCTGCAGGTTCTTGGCAAAGTCTTCTTCCTTGTTTTCCCGGTAAAAGCGGAGTATGGCATCGGCAATGGCACCGGCATCGGGTGGAGTTATAAATCCGACCTTATTGTCCGGAACTATTTCGGGAAGGCCGCCTACATTAGTCACGATCATCGGCTTTTCAAAATGATAAGCAATCTGTGAAATGCCACTTTGGGTAGCCGTGCGGTAGGGCTGCACTACACAGTCGGCGGCAGAAAAATAAGAGCGCACTTCGCTGTTGGGAATAAAATCGGTAAACAAGTGCAGCCTGTCCCTGATCTGCAGCTTGTCGATCTGAGATTCATAAGCCTCCTTATCGCCATAATATTCACCGGCTACGATCAATTGGATGCCTTCGGCAGCGATGCGCTCATCGGCCATGGCTTCCAGCAATATGTCCAGCCCTTTGTATTTACGGATAAAACCAAAAAACAGGATATACTTGCCTGTTGTCGGCAAGTGCAATAGGTTGCGGGCTTCCATTTTCGAAATAGCAGTTCCATAAACATCATATACCGGGTGCGGGGAAAACAAGGCCGGCTTATGTGGTTCAAACCGGCGCAGGTCTTTGAGCACCTCATGGCTCATACTGAGAAAAGCATCGACCGGTTTCAGGAAGTAACGGATAAATGGTATATCGCCCGGGCGTTTCTCGTGCGGGATCACATTGTCCAGGATGCTAATTACCTTGGTATGCCTGTTTTTCCTGATCCCTCTTAAAATAGTGCCGAAGGCGGGCCCCATAAAAGGCAGCCAGAATTTGATCAGGACAAGATCGGCCTTTTTCCGTTTCAACTGTGCACCCAGGCGTAGCCAGTTAATGGGATTTACGGAATTGATCCTTTGGGTAATCTTTAATCCTTCGGGTGCAGGCTCTTCCGAATACTGGGTTTTGCCGGGGAACAGGAAGCCGGGATACTGTAACGTAAAGGTAATAAGCTCTACCTCGTGGCCCTGCTCCTGTAATACATAAGCCAGGCGCTCGTTGAAAGAAGCCAATCCTCCTTTGAAGGGAAATGCAGTCCCGATAACAATAATTTTCAAATAAGCGTGATTTGTGGATTTTATAAAGACGAATAAAGCGATCCGGAATACTATTGCTTACAGTAATTGTTTCAACCTGCTCAGACAATCGATCTCGTAAGTAGGGCTTTCCTGGTGGGGAATCCTACCCGGGTTAAAATACACCTGGTCCATGCCATAGTCCTTTGCACCTTTTATATCGGCTTCCAGGGCATCTCCGATCATCAGGCTTTCCTGTACGCTTGCGCCCGTAGCCTGCAGGGCATAGGCAAAGATAGCTGGCATAGGTTTCATGCTATTACTGCTTTCGGAGGTAATCACCTGCCCGAAATAATGATCGATGCCGGAAGTGCGCATTTTTTGCCATTGGGTTACTTCAAAGCCATTGGTGATCATGTGCAGTTGGTAATTCTTTTCCCGGCAAAAATCCAGCACTTCGATGGCATACGGCATCAGCTTACCTTGCTGCGGCAGCATTTCTAGGTATTGCTCGCTCATCTTAAGCGATAAAGCATTGTCCGCAATTTTAAAATCAAGTAAAGTATGCCACATGCGTTTCCAGCGTAGGTCGTCGCGGTGGATAAATCCTTTACGGAAACGCTCCCAGAAACGTTCGTTGTGCATTTCATAGGTGCTGCGGAAGGCTTCGAAATCGGCGATGCCCCTGGCTTCAAGGCCGAATTCAACATATAGCTTTTGCAGGGTAATGCCTGAATTGCTTTCGAAATCCCATAAGGTATGGTCCAGGTCGAAGAATAAATGTTTGTAAGTGCTCATGGCTGCTCAATACGGATTGGTCTTCTGCTAATTAATCACTTCCATTACAGTGCGGAACGCCGCAAATTTATTGCCGAACTTATCGAGGCTCTTTTTTCGCATATGCGGTGCGTGCTCGTTCACATAGCTCTGGTAATTCTCGATGCTGTCGCTGTGGTATTGTATCACGAAGGTAACCCCCTCGCTTTCGTCCTGCTCCATAAGCCGGCACAGCCGGTAATCGCTGAAAAGCCCGGTACTCATCATGTCGCTCAGGTGTTCTTCATGCATCCATTTTATCCATTTGTCGGCTATACCCGGTTCTACTTTTACGGTAACGTTATAAATGATCATCGTGGTCAACTGTAATTTTTTGTTTTTTTTAATGAAGGCAATAGCTGCCTATTTTTTACTGATCCTTGCGTCCAGGCTGTATTTGCCTGGTCCCAGCAGCAGCAGCACAAGATAAGCGGCAAGCAATGCCGGCACCACCTCGTTCTTGCCGGGAAAGGCCCAATGGCCGGTATCCATAATTACCAGGATGCATACCAGCAACGGAATCGTGGCCAGCCTGGTCATAAGCCCCAGCAACAGCAGCAGGGAACAAAAGAACTCGGCAAAGGTAGCCAACCCCAGGGAAAGTGGGGAGCTCAGGCCCATGAAATGCACAAAGCTGTGCTTACGCATGGCAAAATGGGAAAGCTTATCCCAGCCGTGAGGCAACATAAGCAAGCCTGCAGCCAGCCTCAGGATAAGCATTGCTATATTAAAAGCCCGGGGGGAATAGCTGTGGTAAAATAATTTTTTCAAGCTTTGGTTTTTTAGCAGCAAAGAGCAGCCTTGCCGGCATAGTCCCGCTTTTTCAGAAAGCCACAAAAATATTACTTTTGAAGGGCACTACTTATTAATAACCTGTCAATATTATGATATCCCAACCAACGATCCAGTTTTTAAAACAACTGAAACAAAACAACAATAAAGAATGGATGGATGCCCATCGTAAGGAATACGAAGCCGCCAAGAAGGATTTTGAAATGTATGTAACGGCTGTATTGGAAGGGCTGAGCGGCTTTGAGCCCTTGTTTGGGGATATCCCGCCCAAACAATGCATGTTCCGGATCAACAGGGATATCCGCTTCTCGGAAGATAAGTCGCCCTATAAAACCAATTTTGGCGCCCACTTTACCATAGGAGGCAAGAAATCGCCGCATGCCGGTTATTACTTCCACCTGGAACCGGGATCGGCCTTTATTGGCGGCGGCGCCTGGATGCCTCCTGCCGATATGCTTAAAAAGATCAGGCAGGAGATAGATTACGACCTTGCCGCTTTTGAAAAGATAATTAACCAGAAAGAGTTCCGGAAGCTATATCCTAAAATAGACGGAGAACAATTGAAAAAAGCGCCGCAGGGCTATGATCCGGAAAACCCGGCTATCGAATACCTGCGCTTCAAAAGCTTTACAGTAGGGCATCCCGTGAGCGATAAAGAAATTACCGATAAAGCATTTGTAAAGCAAACCCTGCATTCTATGAAGACGATGAAGCCTTTTATCGACTTCCTGAACCGGGCGGTAGAATAAACAATGCCACAGGCCCGGTTCTCCCCTGGGATAGGGCAGTACAAGGCATGATTTCTAACAGGAAGCCGGAGACTTTATTTCTTCGGCTTCCTTGTTTTTGGCCGGAAAGCTTCCGGAAATGTGGTTGCCTGTTCATCGGTCAATACCGTAATTTTTTTAGTATCGATCATGACCTTCTCCCGCAATGCACATGTCCGTGTTATTTAGTTTGATTATAATGTAATGCACTGTAAATCAAACAGAAATAAAAAGTTAATACATAGAAATCGCCTTCTTTTGCTTTACATTTGCGCCCGGAATTTAACCAATCCACTACTTTATGAAACATTTTTTTAGCAGTGTAGCGCTGTTTGCAGCTTGCTACCTGGGAACGTCGTCCGGCGTAATGGCTCAATCATGGACGCCTGTGGGCAGTGCAGGGTTTTCAACCGGAATAGGGGGCAATACCGATATGGTGCTCAGCAGCAACGGTACACCTTATGTAGCCTACCAGGATGGCAGCCAAAACAACAAAGCTACAGTGTCGAAATTCAGCGGCGGTGCCTGGACTGTTGTCGGCAACGAGGGCTTCTCAGCCGGTCCCGTAACCATGATGGACATTGCCCTTGACGGCAATACTCCTTATGTGGCATACGCCGACGGTACCAATAATAACAAGATTACCGTGATGAAGTATGATGGCGCCACCTGGGCTACGGTAGGCAATATCAACGCTACCGCAGCATCGGCGCCGCCCCAGATAAAGATATACAATGGTACGCCCTATGTAGTGTACAGCGATGATGCCAATAGCAACAAAGCATCGGTGCTGACCTATAACGGCACTGCCTGGACTATCGTGGGTACTGCGGGTTTCTCTGCCGCACAAGCTATGGAGCCGGATATGGCTATTGACGCTTCAGGCACGCTGTATGTCGTTTACTCAGAAGCACCCATGTCTTTTCCGAATGTAAAGAAGTACAATGGCTCTTCATGGGTAACGGTGGGCAATGCTAACTTTTCCAATATGGCATCCTATGCTCCCCGTATTGCAGTGGGCAGCAATGGCACACCTTTTGTAACCTTCCAGGACGGCTTTAACAATTATGGGGCCACGGTAATGAAGCTCAATGGCGCTACCTGGACCAATGTAGGTACTGCGGCCTTTTCCGGGTCTAATGCCAGCGACATCAACATAGCCATCGACGGGAGCAATATGCCTTACGTCGTGTACAAGCTGGCTCCTAATTATAAAGCCAATGTGAAGAAGTATAACGGTACTTCCTGGGTAACCGTAGGTGCCGCCGATTTTTCTGCCGGAGCTGCAGGGGCTACTAAGATCGCGATCGATGGCAGCGGTGTTCCTTATGTCGTGTACACCGATGGGGGCAACAGTTACAAGGCTACGGTAATGTCTTTCAACGGTACGCCATTGCCGGTAACCCTGGTCGATTTTTCAGCCGCGGCGATAAATACGTACAACAGGCTCAGTTGGAAAGTGGCTACAGAAACAAAAGGAATGCAATATGGTATTGAACGGAGTGTAAATGGAAGGGACTTCGTGGCTTTGGATACACGCATAGCTACGGGTAGCAATAGTGCTTATTCCTATGATGACCAGTATGCTCCTTTAGGCATAGCTTATTATCGTCTTAAAATGGCCGAAGCAAATGGAGCGTATGCTTACAGCAAGGTAGCGGTGGTACAACGCAGCAGCGGGATCAAAAGCAGGCTTGCGCTGTATCCTGTTCCGGCCGGAAGCTTCTGCATCCTGGAAAACAATGTGGCGGCTCTTAATGGCACTATTGCAAGCGTATATAACCTGCAAGGCGCTGTGGTAGCCACATTCAGCGTGAAAGAAGGCGAGCAGAAAATAGATATGGCCCCATGGGCGGCTGGTGTATATTCGCTGCGGTTAGCGGATGGCACTGTGCTTCGTCTGGTGAAAAAATAAGCCTGTCCTTAATTTTAAAATACGATGGCCAATTGAAGAACATTCAATTGGCCATTTTTAATGCTTGTTAAAAGAAGCGTATCACTCAGCCTGTCAATTCTTGGGCCGGTAACTGATGTCGAAGCCGGCGGTCAGCATCAGGAGCTTTACATCATAGTTACTGTAAGGGGCATGGAAACCTGCGCCATCAACATAAGCATAGTTCGGATTCATAAAATTAAGCGGGTAATACTGCAGTTTGATGGCCAGCAGAGGCCTTAAATGCACGCCTATAAACACATAAGGCATTACCCGGGGTGTACGGTCGCTGAACCATTCGTTGAATTTAACCTTGTCGCTGCGCTTGACAAAGCCTTTTTCCCGGTAGTTAAAAGGAAAGTCAACACCGCCCCCGATAAGCAGGTAGCTGCCGTATTTGACATCGCCCAACTTAAGCGCTACAGGGATACCAAAAGTATATACCCTGCGTTTTACAGTAGAATCGGGATTATTGAACTTCTCGATAAAACCAATATTTTTAATGCTCAGCCCCGCATAAAGGCCCAGGCGTTTGGTGAAATCATAATTGACATTAAGCCCGATATTGACAAAGCCGGTGAAACGGGGTGTAGATAGATTAATGCCTTCCCCCTGTTTTTGCTGTAGGGTAGTGCTGAGGATATAACCTTCGGCGCCGGTACTGAGGTAGCATTTTTGAGATGGGTTACCCATCTTCTGGGCCCGGGCCGGCAGGAAGGTAGAAAGGGCAATTGCCAGGATGGAAAGTGCTTTAAGGATAGATTTGGGCTGCATGCTTCGGAGGAGATTGATTTTAAAGGCAAGGTAAGGAAGAATAAGAAAACATGGATAATGAGGTATCGTATTAAAGCAAAGAGATATTTCTGACTGCAATTATTTCCGAATTATATCTTTGGCATGTTAATTGAATAGTAAAGGAAAAACCGGACCTTTGTAGGATTTGTTGCCGGTTGACAAAATGTCTTAAATAAACACATGAATTTTAGAGAGATTATATTTAATAATATGAATGAGAACGATATGGAATTCATGCCTATCGTTCCTTTGGGGGAGGTAGAAATGGAAGAGCAAGAAAAAAGCGAACTGCCTACGGATATACCTGTTATTGCCCTGCGAAATACTGTTTTGTTCCCGAATGTGGTGCTTCCAATCACTGTTTCCCGCGAAAAATCGGTGAAAGCGATTGCTGAAGGAACCAAAAATGGCGGACTTATTGGCGTTTTGGCACAAAAGGATCAGAATAATGAAGATCCGGAGACAGGCGATATTCACCGGGTAGGAACTATTGCAAAAATAGTGAAGCAAATTAAAATGCCGGATGGCAATACGACCATTTTTATCATGGGCCGTATGCGCTTCGAAATTGAAAAATATACGCAGGAGCTACCTTACCTCAAAGCCCAGGTGAAATACCTGGACGATCATTTTCCCAAAGAGGATAAAGAATTTGAAGCCATGATCGCTTCCGTAAAGGATATGGCCGAGCGTATTATTTCGCTGTCGCCCAATATCCCCGTGGAAACAGGCATGATGCTGCGCAATATCGAGAATTATTCTTTCCTGGTACATTTTATTGCTTCCAACCTGGAAACCAAACTGGTGGAAAAGCAGGCCCTGCTGGAACAAAATGATGTAAAGGCCCGTACCCACCGCCTGATCGAATTATTGCAGACTGATCTGCAAATGGCCGAGTTGAAAAATGAGATCACGACCAAGACCCGCGGTGAAATAGATAAGCAGCAAAGGGAATATTTCCTGCAACAGCAATTGAAAAGCATCAACGAAGAGCTGGGCGGAGAAGGAAACGAACGGGAGATAAAAGACCTGCAAAAGCGCGCCGAAGGCAAAAAATGGACGGATGCAGCCAAGGAGGCTTTCAAAAAGGGGATCGGCAAGCTGGAGCGAATGCACCCCAACTCGCCCAATTACTCGGTAGTGTACAACCACCTGGACCTCTTGCTGGACCTGCCCTGGGGGGAATATACGGAGGATAAATATGATCTTAAGAAAGCGCTTAAGGTGCTCGACGATGATCATTACAGCATGGAAAAGATCAAAGAACGTATCCTGGAATACCTGGCAGTACTTAAGCTTAAAGGCGACCTCAAATCGCCGATCCTGTGTTTTGTAGGCCCTCCGGGTATTGGTAAAACCTCTTTGGGACAAAGCATAGCCAATGCCGTGAACCGTAAATATGTACGTCTGAGCCTGGGCGGCCTGCACGATGAAAGCGAATTGCGCGGCCATCGTAAAACCTATATAGGCGCGATGCCCGGACGTATCATCCAATCTTTGCGCAAGGTAAAAACATCCAACCCGGTGTTTATCCTGGACGAGATCGATAAGATCGGTAAAGATTTCCGCGGCGATCCGAGCTCTGCATTGCTGGAGATCCTCGACCCGGAGCAAAACCATACTTTCTATGATAACTACCTGGAAATGGAATACGATCTTTCCAAGGTATTGTTTATCGCTACAGCCAATAGCCTCAACGACATCCAGCCCGCTTTGCGCGACAGGCTTGAAATTATCCAGTTGTCGGGCTATAGCGTAGAGGAAAAAGTGGAAATAGCTAAACGCCATCTTTTGCCCAAACAAAAGAAATCGCATGGCCTGGACAACGTGAATATCAAATACACGCCGACCGTGCTGCAATACATCATCAAGAGCTACACCCGCGAATCGGGTGTGCGCGAGCTCGACAGGCAACTGGCCGGGTTGATGCGTTCCATAGCGAAGCAGGTGGCAATGGAAGACAAGAAGATGGCTAATATCGATACCGAGCTGATCGAAAAAGCATTGGGCAAGCCCAAGTACACTAACGATCTGTACCAGAAAGCCAATCCTCCGGGAGTGGCTGTGGGCCTGGCCTGGACCTATGTAGGCGGCGAGATATTATTTATCGAGACCAGCCTGAGCAGGGGCAAAGGCGGCCTTACCCTTACCGGGAACCTGGGTAATGTGATGAAGGAATCGGCCTCTACGGCTCTTTCTTATCTAAAAGCCCATTCCGACAATCTCAAGATAGATTTCAATCGTTTCGACGAGCAGAATATCCATATCCACGTGCCCGAGGGTGCTGTGCCCAAAGATGGTCCCAGTGCTGGTATCACCATGCTTACTGCCCTTACCTCTGCCTTTACGGGAAGGAAAGTAAAGCCTTTCCTTGCCATGACCGGGGAGATCACCCTGCGCGGACAAGTATTGCCCGTGGGTGGTATCAAAGAAAAAGTGCTGGCTGCAAAACGCGCCGGACTTAAAGAGATCCTGCTTTCGGAGCAAAACCGTAAGGATGTGGAAGATATCAACCGTGAGTTTATCAAGGGTATGAAATTTACCTATGTAAGCGAAATGGGCGAAGTGCTCGATAAAGCATTGTTGAAAAGATAATCAGCTTATAATACAGGAGAAAGCAGCAGGGTACTTACTTTGCTGCTTTTTTCATTTTCCTGCTTTGTGCTATAACTGTATTTTTGCTGCGCCATGAGCTTTGCTTTATCTTTCCCCACACAACGTTATTACCGGATCGCCGTCAGCACCTTTTATTTTATCCAGGGAGTTATATTCGCTACCTGGGCCAGCCGCATTCCCGATATACAGGCCATGCTGCACCTGAGCGAAGGCGCATTGGGCGGCGTGCTGTTTGCCATGCCTGTTGGTCAGCTTACGGCCATGATGCTTTCCGGGTACCTGGTAAACCGCTTCGGGAGCAAAACAACGCTTACCTTGGGCGCCTTCCTGTACCCGGCTGCCCTGTTGCTGCTGGGGGCGGTAGGCGATTTATGGCAACTATGTGCTGCCTTATTTCTTTTCGGTATCTGCGGTAACCTGAGCAATATCTCTGTGAATACGCAGGGGGTAGGAGTGGAGCGCCTATACCGCAGGAGCATTATGGCTTCCTTTCATGGGTTATGGAGCCTGGCGGGCTTTGCAGCAGGTGTTGCTGCTGCTTTTATGGTAGCAGCCAATGTAGCCCCGTTCCAGCATTTTCTGGCTGTCTATATCGTTACCCTGCCGGTAATTCTTGTTGCCCGCAGGTATGTGGTGCCTCGCGATGCCCGGCCTGCACAGGCACCGGAGCAAAAGAAACGTATGGTAAAGCCGGATGCTTTTATTATTACCCTCGGCCTTATTGCTTTTGCCTGCATGATCTGCGAAGGCACCATGTTCGACTGGACCGGCATCTATTTTGAAAAAGTAGTACATGCGCCCAAAGCCCTTACCCGCATGGGCTATATCGCCTTTATGAGCGCTATGGCCGGAGGACGCTTTATTTCCGATGCCTTTGTGACCCATTACGGGGTAAAGCGCATACTACAAGCGAGTGGTATCATTATCGTAGCCGGTATGCTGCTGGCCGTGTTCCTGCCGGATATTGTTTTTGCTACTGCCGGCTTCCTGCTGGTAGGTATTGGTACCTCTTCGGTGGTGCCCCTGGTGTATAGCCTGGCAGGGAGGTCGAAGAAGATCCCGGCGGGCATTGCCCTGGCCTCCGTTTCCTCGATCGGCTTTCTGGGTTTCTTATTGGGACCGCCTGTAATCGGCTTTATTGCAGAAGCCTCCAACCTGCGTATCTCCTTCGCCTTTATCGCAGTGCTGGGCCTGGGTACTACATTATTGGCCAAGCGCCTGGGAACCCTTAACCGGTGAGCTTTTTCACCAGCATCATTTTGACTGATAGCGGTATTTTGTTTTCAGATGCCGGTAAATTTGTTCCTTCCGGGAAAATGACCTTACCTTTGTACTGTAATAATTAATATTACAGATATGATCAACGGACGCTTTGCTATTGCCATTCACATCCTTACCCTGCTCAGCATGGAAGAGGGTGTGTCGTCGGAGTACATCGCTTCCAGCATCAATATCAATCCTGTGCTGGTGCGCAAAGAATTAAGCCGTTTGCGCAAGGCCAACCTGATCGAAACCAAGGAAGGTAAGAACGGCGGGAGCTTCCTGGCCTGTTCGCCTAGGAAAATTACCCTGGCCGATGTCTACAAGGCCACTTATGAGAAACCCCTGTTCAATCATTCCAAAAACAAGCCCAACCCGCAATGCCCCATGGGCGTGCATATCGGCAAGATCATGGATGAAGTGAACGAGGAAGCAGAAATGGCGTTGTTGAAAAAGCTAGGCAGCATTTCCATCGAAAAATTCAGCAAGCAATTAACCTGACGTTTTTTTTACCCAAAACTGTAACAAATAATGTTACAATAATCTTAAAAACTGTAACAATAAATATTACAATTTAAACAAAACAATACCTATATGAACATTGCAATCATCGGAGCCAGCGGATTTGTAGGCACAGCCTTGGTAAAAGAAGCCTTGCAACGCGGCCACACCGTAACGGCCATTGCCCGTAATACGGATAACATAAAAGAAAGCAGTGACAAGCTTCGCCTGGAAAAGACCGATGTTGCCGACGAGCCCTCCCTGGTGGCTGCATTACAAGGCAACGAGATAGTGATCAGCGCCTATAATGCGGGATGGAGTAACCCTAATCTTTACGATGATTTTATTGCCGGGTCGAAAGCCATCGAAGCAGGCGTAAAGAAAGCCGGTATCAGGAGACTGATCGTGGTGGGTGGCGCAGGTAGCTTGTATATTGTCCCGGACCTGCAATTGGTGGACACCCCCGAATTTCCCGAAGCCTTTAAAGCAGGGGCAACGGCAGCCAGGGACTATTTAAATATACTTAAAGAAGATAAGGACCTGGACTGGACCTTCTTCAGCCCGGCAATAGAAATGCACCACGGCATCACTACCGGCCGTACGGGTCAATACCGTACAGGGCTGGATAATCCCGTATTCGATGCCAACAACAGGAGCGTCCTTTCCGTGGAAGACCTTGCTGTTGCCTTGCTGGATGAAGCAGAAACCGCAAAACACATCCGGCAGCGGTTTACGGCAGCCTATTAATATGTCGCATTGAATATAGTCAACATCTAATATCTAAAGTCTAATATCTAACATCTAAGAAAAATGGAACTCCTCCAAAAATTGAACTGGCGCTATGCTGCCAAAAGAATGAACGGTAAAAAAGTACCCCAGGAAAAGCTGGACAATATCCTCGAAGCCATAAGGCTCTCCGCTTCGGCGGCGGGTTTGCAGCCTTACAAAGTGATCGTGATAGAAGATCAGGCCACCAGGGAAAAGCTGAAACCGGTAGCCAACAACCAACCGCAGATTACCGAAGCCTCGCACCTGCTGGTCTTTGCTGCCTGGGATAAAGTAACCGATGAAAAAGTGGATAACTATATCTCCCAGATCGCAACCGAAAGAAATATAGCGCCCGAATCGCTGGCACAGTTCAGGGCTAACCTGGGAGGATTGGTAGCGCAAACCGCGGAACAAAACTTTAACTGGGCCGCCCGCCAGGCTTATATCGCCCTGGGTACTGCATTGGTAGCCGCAGCCTACGAAGAGGTAGATGCCACGCCCATGGAAGGCTTTGATAACGCCGCTATGGACGAGGCATTGGGATTAAAGGAACAAGGACTGAAAAGCGCATCGATACTTACTTTGGGCTATCGTGATGCCGAACAAGACTGGCTGGCTCCCTTGAAAAAAGTAAGGAGAAGTAAAGAGGAACTGTTTGAACTGGTGTAAACAACAACACCTTGTTTTTTTGCGAACCCCGCAGGCTTTTGCCTGTGGGGTTATTCCATCCTTATAAGGAACTTCAAGATTACTACAAAATCCTGCTTTAATTTTGCAATATGAAGGTATTGGCAGTAGAAGATAATAAGGAGCTGGCCAGTAGTATCCACGACTACCTGGCCCGGGAAGGGTATATCTGTGAACTGGCTTACAATTTTGATGAAGCCAGGGAAAAGCTGATGCTGTTTAGCTACGACAGCATCCTGCTGGACATTATGTTGCCCGATGGTAACGGGCTGGAACTGCTGCAACTGATCAAGAAGGAAAACATCAACAGCGGGATACTGATCATCTCGGCCAAAAATGCCCTGGATGATAAAGTGAATGGTCTGGAAGGTGGCGCCGATGACTATATTACCAAGCCCTTTCACCTGCCTGAACTGCACGCGAGGCTGAGGGCGATCTACCGCCGCAAGAAGCTGGAAGGAAGCAACCTGGTAGCTTTCAACGAAATTGTACTGGACACCGATACCTTGGAAGCCAGGCTCAATAATACATTGCTGGATATTACCCGGAAAGAATTTGAATTGTTGCTTTATTTCCTGGTCAATAAGAACAGGGTACTCTCCCGCCAATCCATAGCTGCCCACCTTTGGGGCGATTATACCGACAATTTGGCTAACTTTGATTTTGTGTACCAGCATGTAAAAAACCTGCGAAAAAAAATAAGCGCCGCTCATGGCGCCGACTATATCGAAACCGTTTACGGCCTGGGCTACAAGTTTAATTCGTCGAAGACATGAAGCTGGTCAATAAATTTACCATGTCCTTTATTGCCATCGTGTTGCTGCTGACACCGGTCACCATGTACATTTCTTATTTCAACATTAAGAAACAACTTGACCGGGCCGAAACCGAGCGGCTTAAAGAAGTAAATGATATTACGGCCAGTAAGCTCAGGGCCGGTCATACTTACAGCGAATACACCCAGGGGCGTCCCATCGACATTACAAAGGTCAATGCACCTTTGCCGGAACAAAGGGTGCAGGTTGTAGAAAAACAGCAATACAGCAAAGACCTGGACCGTCCCGAATGCCTGCTCACTGTAACCTCCTTTTATGATATTAAAGGAGAATACTACCGCATCTCCTCCTATAACTACGTAAGCAAGTCGAAGCTGATCTTCAAAGGCATGATCGGTGCCGTGGTATGGAAAGTAGTCTTGCTGCTTATCGGTGTTATCGTTACGGCAAGGGTCGTTTCGCGCTATGTGCTTTCTCCCTTCCGTCAAACGATGAACACGATCAAAGGATTCCGGTTGCAGCAAAAGGAGAAGATCACCTTACCTGCCACCAGCACCAAAGAGTTCCAGGAGCTGAACCTGTTCCTGAAAAAAATGACGGACAAAGCCATCGAGGACTATGCATCCGTAAAAGAATTTAGTGAGAACGCTTCGCATGAGCTGCAAACCCCGCTGGCCGTGATCCGTAGCAAGCTGGAGCTGATGGCAGAGACAGATATCGATGAAGGACAAGCTGCCCTGATCGAAGACATGCAGAATGCCATCGAAAAGCTATCCCGCATCAACCGGTCACTTACTTTATTGACAAAGCTGGAAAACCAGGAATTCGACACGGCACAACAAATCAAATTCTGCACTGTAGCCAAGCAAGTGATTGCTTCCTGTGAAGAACGGATCAGTATGAAGCAGATCGACCTGGTCACTAACCTGGACCGCAACATACCCCTTAATCTTCATCCTACGCTTGCTGAGATGCTGATGAACAATCTGCTCAGCAATGCTATACGGCACAATATAGAAGGCGGCAATATTCATATTGAGCTGACGAATAAGATGCTCCGGATCAGCAATACCGGCCTGCCTCCTGAAATACCCACAGAGGAGCTGTTTCAGCGGTTCAAGAAAAGCAACCAATGCGCCGATAGCATAGGCCTGGGCCTGGCCATCGTAAAGCAAATATGCGAAGTGAGCCACTTTGCCGTCACCTACGCTTATGAGGAAGGATGGCACACCTTGTCCGTGTACTTCAATAAGAACAACCGTCCTGCTGTTGCTGATATACCTTTTGCTGCAGCGCAAGTACCTGTTTAACATCTTGCATACATTTTTTTTATCCTGGAATAGCCAAAGCTTGCCCTTTCTTCAAGATTGCTTCAAAATGCAGGCGTCACTTTGCATCCGGAAACGATGCTCCTCCCGTTTCCGTTGTAAAACCGATACGCTACATGTTAACCAGGACCCTTTTTATTATTCTATGTTCCTTGCTGGGCTTGACTCCTGTTGTTCGCGCCCAGGATACCTTATCTCTGAAAAGGGCCGTAAGCATAGCCATTGAAAACTATGGTACGCTAAAGGCCAAGGCCAATTATGCCGCAGCAGCCAGGGAGCAAGTCGGCCAGGCAAAAAGGGATTATCTCCCTAATCTGAACCTGGCAGCGCAACAGGATTACGGCACGATCAACGGGCAAAACGGCCCTCTTTATGGTTTTGGCGGATTAAGTGTTGCTTCTTCGGGCATACCGCTGGATCATCAAAACTGGAATGCTGCTTTCGGCGCTTTATACCTTACCAATATGAACTGGGATTTCTTTGCCTTTGGCCGTGCCAAAGAAAAGATCCGTACGGCACAGGCGGCTGCCACAAGAGAAACAAAAGACTGGCAACAAGAGTTATTTAAGCATGAAGTAAAAGTGGCAGCCACCTATCTTAACCTGATTGCTGCACGGCAGCTGACCCGCTCCTATGAGAAGAACCTGGTGCGCGCCGATACCTTCAGGCAGGTCGTAATCGCCCGGGCATTGAACGGTCTTATTGCAGGGGTAGACTCCTCGCAAGCCAATGCCGAGCTGTCGAGTGCTAAAATCAGCCTGTCCAGGGCCAGGGATGCCGAGCAGGAGCAAAGCAACCTCCTGGCACAGCTTATGGGTGTTCCCGTTGCTGATTTTGTTTTAGATACCTTCTTTATTGCCCGAGTACCGGCCATGCCACAGGATAGTATCAGTACCGATAACCACCCCCTCTTGCAATGGTATAAGAGCCGTATCCTCGCCAGCGACGAACAGGCTAAATACCTGAAGACCCTATATTACCCGGCTTTCACCCTGGTAGGTGTTTTGCAAACAAGAGGTTCGGGTTTTGGTTCGGGCTATACGGCCAACCAAAGCGACTTCAGCCAGGGGTACTGGGATGGTATCCATCCTACCCGTACCAATTACCTGTTGGGCATAGGTGTGACCTGGAACATAACCCAGCCCTTGCGTATCTCCAAACAGGTAAGATCGCAAAAGCTGATCAGCAAAGGCCTGGAAGACGAATACATCCTGGCTGGTCAGCAGGTGAATGCACAATTGAAGCTCTCCGATACCAGGATCAAAAATGCACTGGATATTTATAATGAAGCTCCGGAGCAAGTAAAGGCTGCATCCAGTGCCTATATCCGCAAAGCGGTATTGTACAAGAACGGGCTGACCAACCTGGTCGATGTTACGCAGGCATTGTATGCTTTGGTACGTGCCGAGACCGACAGGGATATTGCCTATAGTAACGTATGGCAGGCTTTGTTGCTGAAAGCAGCGGCATCCGGTGATTTCAGCCTCTTTGAAAACCAATTGTAACTTCTATCCATTTGATCCCAAGCAATACCCGATATGAATTTAATCCGATTCGCTTTACGTAAACCTATTACCATCCTGGTGCTGGTCGCCGGCCTGTTCTTCTTCGGGGTTAAGGCGGTAAGCACGATCAAGGTCGACATTTTTCCCAAGCTGGATATGCCGGTTATCTATATCTCGCATCCTTTTGGCGGGTATACTTCCACGCAAATGGAAGCCTTTTTTGGGAAGCAATATATCAATATCCTGCTGTTCGTGAACGGTGTGAAAAGTATTGAGACCAAAAATATTTCCGGCCTGTCTTTGCTCAAGATCAATTTTTACCCGGGTACCAATATGGCCCAGGCTGCTGCGGAAGTAAGCGCCTTTTCCAACAGGATACAAGCCATATTCCCGCCAGGCTCCAACCCGCCTTTCATCATTCGCTTCGATGCTTCAACCTTACCGGTAGGCCAGTTGGTATTGAGCAGTAAAACCAGGAGCAATAATGAGCTGCTGGATATGGCGAATGTATATGTCCGTTCTTCCTTTACTTCGATACCAGGGCTGGTAGGCTCTACGCCTTTTGGCGGCAACATCCGTACTGTGGTCATCAAGGCTGATCCCGAGTTGCTACGGTCGCATAATATGACCCCCGACCAATTGGTAGAAGCGATGCGACTCAATAACCAGGTAGCGCCTTCGGGCAATGTGCGTATCGGTGATAAAAATTACATCACGCCTGTCAACACGACGATCGAGCAGATCAAGGATTTTGAGAATATACCTTTGTTTAAGAACGGTGTTCAGAACCTTTACCTGCGCGATGTAGCCACGGTAGAAGACGGCGCCGATGTAACCACAAGTTATGCCTTGATCAATGGCAAACGCTCCGTGTACATCAGCATTGCCAAAAGTGCCGATGCATCTACCTGGGAAGTAGTACAGAACCTGAAGAAGGCAATGCCTAAGATGCAGGCCCAACTGCCAGAAGACGTAAAGCTCAGCTATGAATTCGACCAGTCGACCTATGTGATCAACTCGGTAAAGAGCTTGTTGTCGGAAGGCGCTATCGGCGCTATTCTTACCGGGCTTATGGTATTGTTGTTCCTGGGTGATGTGAGAGGGGCATTGATCGTGATCCTTACCATTCCTACTTCACTGATCTCTTCCGTTCTTTTCCTGAACCTCTTCGGGCAAACGATCAATATCATGACGCTTAGCGGCCTGGCGCTGGCTATCGGCATCCTGGTAGATGAGAGTACGGTGACGATCGAGAATATACACCAGCACCTGGATATGGGTAAGCCCAAAGCCCTGGCCATATGGGATGCCTGTAAGGAAATCGCCTTCCCCAAACTGCTGATCCTGTTCTGTATCCTGGCGGTATTTGCCCCTGCTTTCACCATGGGCGGCATACCCGGATCTTTGTTCCTGCCATTGGCCCTGGCTATTGGATTCAGTATGGTGGTTTCTTATTTCCTGGCGCAGACTTTTGTGCCGGTAATGGCCAACTGGCTGATGAAAGTGAAACATCATAAGAAACCGGATGGCACGGAAATGACCGATGCGGAAGAGTTTCAGCAGGCGGGCCTGGCAGCAGGTAGTGAAAAAGATACCTGGGAGCAAAAAGCAGTATTGGTAGAAAGGCAGGACAGCAACCGGGATGGTAAAATAAGCAGGTTTGAAAAGCTGCGTAACCGTTACCTGCGCTTTATCGACCGTATGATGCCCTACCGTAAGCTGATCGTAAGCCTGTACCTGGTTGTAGTATGCGGATTGGCGGTATTGATGATCGGCAGTATCGGCAGGGATGTGCTGCCCAAGGTAAACGGCAGCCAGTTCCAGGTAAGGGTCCGGGAACCGGAAGGCACCCGGATCGAACAAACCGAATTGCAGACTATTAAGCTGATCAATGCCGTAAACGATATTGTGGGTAAAGAAAATGTTTCGATCACTTCGGCCTTTATCGGCATGCACCCGCAGCTGTTTTCCACCGCGCCTATCTTTCTATGGATGGCAGGGCCGCATGAAGCTGTGCTGCAGGTGGCTTTGAAAGAGGATTACAAAACGGACCTGGATGCCCTTAAAGATAAGATCAGGGAAAAAGCCAAACAGATCGACAGCCATATGTTGCTTTCGTTTGAGCCCATTGAGCTTACCGACAAAATATTAAGCCAAGGTTCGCCAACGCCAATAGAGGTACGGTTTTCGGGAAGAAATAAAAAGCTGAACGAAAAGTATGCACAGATCATGATCGAAAAGCTGAAGAAGATCAGCTACCTGAGAGACGTGCAGTTGGGACAATCCACAAAATACCCTGCTCTTAATGTGAACATCGACCGTCAGCGGGCGGCACAACTGGGTGTAGATATGAACGATGTAACCCGCTCCCTGATTGCTTCTACCTCTTCTTCGAGGCTTACCGAAAAAAATATATGGGTAGACCAGAAGGCAGGCCTGAGCTATAGTGTACAAGTACAGGTGCCGGAAAGCCAGATGGCCAGCACCAGCGATATAGGCGAAATTCCCTTACAGAAAAATGCACCACGCCCTGTATTGGGTGATGTGGCCACGATCACACCCGGTACTACTTATGGCGAAAACGATAACCTGGGGGCTATGCCTGTATTGACGGTAACCGCCAACCTTAACAAGGTAGACTTGGGCAAGGCATCGGCTGAAGTGCAGCAGGCGATTAAATCGTTGGGAGAATTGCCCCGTGGTGTAAATGTGGAGCTGATCGGCTTGAGCAGTACACTTACCGATACCCTGGACAGCCTGCAAAGCGGCCTGATAGTAGCCATCGTGGTGATCTTCCTGATGCTGGCTGCCAACTTTCAATCGTTCAAAGTGTCGGCTATTGTACTGGCTACTGTTCCGGCCGTGTTGTTTGGTTCCATCGCCTTATTGATGCTGTGCGGCTCAACCCTGAACCTGCAGTCTTATATGGGCATGATCATGTCGGTAGGGGTTTCGATCTCTAACGCGGTATTGCTGATCACGAATGCCGAACAGTTGCGCAAGCACAATGGTGATGCAATGCTGTCGGCCAAAGAAGCAGCTGCCTTGCGTTTAAGGCCTATTCTGATGACGGCCCTGGCGATGGTTGCCGGTATGATCCCTATGGCCAGCGGCCTGGGAGAAGCCGGTGATCAGTCTTCACCATTGGGCCGAGCGGTGATCGGCGGATTGATCGCTTCCACGTTTGCCGCTTTGTTTATCCTGCCTTTGCTATTTGCCTGGGGACAGGGAAAAACAACAACGCAAAGCGTCTCTCTCGACCCGGAAGATGAAGAAAGTAAATTTTATATCCCTTTACCATAGTTAATGCCATAACTGCAAAACCATAAGATGATGAAACCAGTCCTGAATATTTTCCTTGGCTTACTGATCACCGGCGCCACCGGGATGCTCTCCGGCTGCGGCACATCGTCGGCCAGCGATGAACACAGCAAAAGCGTAGTTAGCGTTGCAGAGCCCGAATTGGAAACTTTTAAACTGCAACAAGGACAACTATCCACTTCTATGAAAATACCGGGCGAATTGGTCGCCTTTCAGCAAGTGGATCTTTATGCCAAGGTCAGCAGCTTTGTCCGGAAGTTATATGTAGATGTTGGCGCCGAAGTAAGCGCGGGACAATTGCTGGCTACTATGGAAGCGCCGGAATTGAATGCGCAGCTGTCCGGGGCACAATCAAGATTAAAATCGCAGGAGGCGCTCTACCTGGCTAGCAAAGCTACTTACGACCGCTTACTGGAAACCAGCAGGACACCGGGAACAGTTTCCCAGAACGACCTGGACCTGGCTTATGCCAAACAAAAGTCTGACCTGGCACAATTGGATGCCGCCAGGGCAGCACAAAGAGAAATTACGGACACCAGGAGCTACCTGGAGATCAAGGCGCCGTTCAGCGGTGTGATCAGCGCGCGTAACGTAAGCGCAGGTGCTTATGTAGGGCCGGCAGGTAAAGGTTCCGATATGCCTATGTTTACACTGCAGGAACAAAAGAAGCTGAGGCTGGTAGTGAGTGTGCCGGAAGCGTATACCAGCTACCTGGATAGCAAAAGCGAAGTAAGCTTTACGGTACGCTCCGTAGCCAATCACCAGTTCACGGCAACGGTTTCCAGGCTGGCAGGTGCATTGGACAACCGCTTGCGCGCGCAGCGTACGGAGATGGATGTGTTGAATCCCGATAAGCGATTGCTGCCCGGGATGGTTGCCGAAGTGTCGATACCGATGAGCGGCAACAACCAGGCTTTTGTAGTGCCCGCTTCTGCTGTGCTCCGTTCTACCAAAGGGGTTTATGTGATCAAAGTAGCGAACAACAAAGCGGTATGGGTGCCGGTAACAGCCGGCCGGTCTACCGAAGATCAAACGGAGATATTCGGAACCCTGGCATTGAATGATGTGCTGGTACAACATGCCAGTGAGGAAATAAGGGATAGCTCCGAGGTAAAGCGCCCGAAGCTGAAACCGTAAAAGGATTTCCAGGTAAGGGTTTCGGCTTATAATAGTGTTATGTTATGATGCCAGGACACTATCCGGCCTTCCCCATACCATAAATTTTTGTAGTATTGGGTTGCCAACGGCTGCTAAAGCCATCTAAAACTGAACGTATGTCTTTGTTGTTTACACCACTGAGTATTAAAGGAATTGTTTTAAAGAACCGGATCGTCGTATCCCCGATGTGCCAGTATTCATCCGAGGATGGTTTTGCTACGGACTGGCACCTGGTACACCTGGGAAGCCGCGCTGTGGGCGGTGCTGCGCTGGTAATGTCGGAAGCTACAGCGGTATCGCCCGAAGGCCGTATTTCTCCCGATGATCAGGGTATCTGGAAAGAAGAACATATGGAGAAGCTGCAACAGATCACGAAGTTTATCCACCAGCAACATGCCTATGCTGGTATCCAGCTGGCGCATGCAGGCCGGAAAGCCAGCACCTTAGCGCCCTGGAAAGGCATGGCGCAGATAAAAGTGGCCGATGGCGGCTGGCAGACGGTAGCCCCTTCTGCTATTGCCTATCGCGAAACGGAAGAGTTGCCGTTGGCGCTCGACAAACAAGGTATCCAAAAGGTAATAGCTGATTTTACGACCGCAGCCCGGAGGGCCGTGACAGCCGGTTACGATGTGATTGAGCTGCATGCCGCACATGGTTACCTGTTGCACCAGTTCCTCTCCCCGCTAAGCAATCACCGGGAAGATGAATATGGCGGCAGCTTCGACAACAGGATACGCTTATTACTTGAAGTGGTAGCTGCAGTGCAATCCCAGATGAAAGTCCATATGCCTTTGTTTGTACGCATCTCTGCTACCGATTGGGCTGAAGGTGGCTGGGATATAGAACAATCGGTACAATTGTCGGCCATATTGCAAAGCAAAGGTGTGGACCTGATGGATGTATCGACAGGCGCCCTGGTGACTGGTGTAAGAATACCTGTTGAACCCGGCTATCAGGTGCCCTTTGCTGAGCAAATCAAGAAGGAAACTGGTATGCTGACCGGTGCCGTTGGCTTAATCACCAGCGCACAACAGGCCGAGGATATTTTGACGGAGGGAAGGGCCGATGTGATCTTCATGGCAAGAGAACTGTTGCGTGATCCCTATTTTCCTTTACATGCAGCCTACAAGCTGGATGAAGAACCGGCCTACCTGCCCCAATACGAACGAGCCAAACCAGTAGCGAAAAAATAGGGTAAGTCGATGGCATTGTCGGCTTATAGAAACGTAGCATGTAGAGACGTTGCATGCAACGTCTCTACATAAATAAACGTATTATGTGATTATGTTTTTTTATTTTTATCATAGTTGCTTATGTCCAGGCTCTATAAAAATAAATATCGTATCGATACGGCGCGGTTGCGTGGATGGGATTACCGAAATTCCGGAGGATATTTTGTCACCATTTGTACCCGGAACAAGGAACAATATTTCGGCTCCATTAAAAATGGAGTAATAGCATTAACTGATCTTGGGAAAATTGCCTATGAATATTGGGGCCTCATACCAGATCATACGAAAGAAGTGACCCTGGGTGAATTTATGGTAATGCCAAATCATTTACATGGGATTGTTATACTCCGGCAAGACAGCGTACAATTACCAACGGGAAGAAATAGCGTAAAAGAAGACGGGACATTGAAGAATGCATTTATGACAGACATTGCCCCCTGGTCCACTTCTTTGTCTGCAATTATCCGCTCCTATAAATCAGCAGTAACCAAATGGGCTGGTGAGCGGGAATTGCAATTTGCCTGGCAAAGCAGGTTTCATGATCACATCATCCGGGACGACGATGAATTCGTGTCTATCTCCAATTATATCATTAATAATCCGCGTAGCTGGAAGGAGGATAAATTTTTTACTCCGTAGAGACGTAGCATGCTATGTCTCTACGGCATTATGGCCGCAAAATGTCGTTGTCAATTTACCCTTTCAATGCCTTACCGTAGGTCTTGGCCATGCCCCGTATAATGATCCTCTTGGGGATAATGCCCGACAGGTAAGCGCCCAGGCGATTGGTAGCGCCGGGAACATGAGTGGCTTTTCTTTTGCGTAAAGCGGCAAGGCCTTGTCTGGCGGCTTCGGCCACGGGCATCAGCCAGCTTTTTAAAGGAGAGAATTTTTCGTTGTCGGTCATTTCCGTAGCCATGCCACCGGGCAGGTAGACCGTCATGGAAAATTTTTTATTCTGCAATTCATGGGACAGGGCGGTGATGAAATTCAGCATAAACCCTTTTGTGCCCGAATAGGCGGCCTGGTAAGGTGTAGGCAGCACGGCAGCCATGCTGGACACTACCATAAGACCACCTTCTTTTCCTGTACGTTCAAAATAAGCAGCCAATTGCTGTGTCATACGTACCATCCCGCTGACATTAGTCTGCAGCATCTTCTCAAAGGCAGGCCATTCCAGCTCCAGGTGTTGGCCAAAATAGGTAATGCCGGCATTTAAGATAGCGGCATAAAGATTGTCTTCTTCGAGAGCTACTGCTACTACACGATCTATATCTTCCAGTAGGGAAAGGTCGGCGACTACAGTCTTTACCTGTACGGCAGCCTTTGTTTCGATCTCTTTTTTCAAGGCTTCCAGCTTATCGGCTCTTCGTGCCACTACGATCAGGTTGGCCTTATGTAATGTGGCCAGTTGCATCGCCATTTCATAACCCAGGCCCGAAGAAGCGCCGGTAACCAATACCCATTTATTGCTGAACTGTAATTGTGCCATGATTTTCTTTTTTGGCCATACAGGATAACCTGTGCCGAGCTGCAAAAGTAACAAAACAAGTGGTCCGATTGTATTTGTCGATAGCATCATACCCTTATGCTTCCGTTCCCCATATGCCATACTGCTAGTATTTTACGAAATTTGTACTTATCCTTCGTAGTATATGAACAGGCTGGATTTTATTAAAACCATATCGATGATGCCATTAGCCGGAAGTCTCAATAGCTTGAAAACCCTGGAGCAGTTGACTGCACCTTTGCAGAGCACAGAACCTATGCCCGTCTTCTTCTTCGGACATGGAAGCCCTATGAATGCCATTGAGCTGAATGCGTTTTCTCAGGAATGGGAAAAGATCGGCAGGTCGATGCCCAAACCCAATGCGATCCTTTGCATCTCGGCACATTGGCTTACCCGGGGCACTTTTGTAACGGCTATGGAAAAGCCCAGGACCATTCATGATTTTGGCGGTTTTCCGCAAGCGCTTTTTGATGTGGAATACCCGGTGCCCGGCAGCCCTTCACTGGCACAGGAAACGGCCAATTTGATACAGGGTGCTGCGGTAGGCCTGGATGAAGAATGGGGGCTGGACCACGGCTGCTGGAGCGTGGTCAAACATTTGTACCCCAATGCCGATGTCCCGGTGGTACAAATGAGTATCGACTATCATCAGCCTGCGCAGTATCACTACGATCTGTCCCGGCAGTTAGCAGCATTAAGAAGAAAAGGGATCTTGATTATCGGCAGTGGCAATATGGTGCATAACCTGGGCATGGTTGCCTGGAACAAAATGAATGAACCGAATTATGGCTATGATTGGGCCATTGAAGCAAATGAGCAAATGAAAAAATGGATCACCGCTTACGATCATAAGCCGCTCATTGATTTCAAGGCGCAGGGGAAAGCTTTTGACCTGGCGATACCTACCCCCGATCATTATTTTCCTATGCTGTATGCGTTGGCTTTGCAAGGTAGGGGAGAGGAGCTTCGTTTCTTTAACGACCAGGCTGTAATGGGTTCCCTGACCATGACATCGTTCCGGATCGGTAAAAGCTAAGCGTTTGCCTTTGCTTTAATACTGTACATATTCCTTCCTGGCGAGGTTCAGTCGCAGCCCGGCCGAGAAGAACAAGGTGCTTTGTTCCGGCAGGAGGTTGTTCTCCACTTTGTATTTACGATAGGTTCCGCTAAGGTCAAAATACAGGCGCGGCCGCAACTCGTAAGAAGCATTCAGGCTAAATAATATACAATCGGCCTGCGGTCCATTGATCAGCTTTACCCCATAATCACGGGACCTTTTAGTGTAATCCAGGAAGATGTTGCTGCCGTTATTACTACCATTGGAATCAATACCCTGGCGGTAATACATAGCCCTGGCATTAATCGACAGTCCCGGCATAGGCTGGTAACGAATATTGCCGATAACCTCGGCAAAACCGGCGCCCAAAGGATGAGCCATAGGCTGATTGTAGTGGGTATTGTTGGCAATAGTATTGCCATCAAGATTGCTGTAATGCTGGTAAGTATAAGGCCTTACCACATTTACTTCGCCTTGCAGGTCGAGATTGCGTATCGTAAAAGCATCAAAGTATTTAGCGCCGAGCTGAATACCCCACTTGTTGGCCCAATAGCCTTTGCCTGCAAACAGTTCTTTGGACGTAAATTCATTGATCAACACTTGTGAATAAAGGCTGAGGTGCCGTAGCACAAGGGCTTTAAGATTGAAACCCAGGGAAACCTTATCGGGGCTGCCCATACTGCGTTCTATTGAACGATATAGGATAATGGGATTTAAGTAGCCGAATTCGAAATGATCTCCTCTTGAAAAAGTCACCGTTTCAAAAAGACCTACATTGAGCCAGCGGGTAACATTAAGGCTGAGGTAATGTGCTGTAGCATATTTATGGCCGCCCATGGCTGGTTCGCCGGCAAATGATTGCGGTTTCAACACCATGTATAAGTTCTGGTAGTTCAGCTTCCAGATCCGGGTATTGATACGGGCGAAAGCGGCGCCTTCCGCAAAGTCGGAGAGGAACAGGGAGCGGTAGCCATCGCCTATGAAATGCCGGTCGTATCCTAATGTAAGACTGATATGGTCCCTGATCAAAGGTACATTTACATAACCTCTTACCTGTAAGTATTGGTACCCGTTGCCCGACCTGTTGAAATGACCTGTGCCCGGTATAGCGCCCCATTTATTGATCCAGTCATTGGCATAGCTTGGTGGTTCTTCGTAGTTATTGGCCAGGTAAAAATAAAAACCGACCCAATCCTTTATCCTGCCCCGGAATTCGGCGCCCTGCGTAGTATTTACCAGGAAATTACGGGGCTGGTCCCTTTCATAAAGGCCCTGGAAACTCAACACAGGGTTGGCAACCAGGAAAAAAACATTCTTGTTGATATTGATAAAATCGGGTTGCTTGCGGTAGATAGTGCCGAACAGGTTGTTCCTGGAATTAATAGCGCCGTCGCCATTGGGTGGTATCCATTCGCCGCTTATCGATAAGGCCCTGTTGATATTGTAATAGTCGATATTGCTTAATGCCGAGCTATTGGTATTCGACCTTTCCTCCCGCAAAAAAAAGACGGCATCTTTACGGGAAACGGGTTGCGTGTTCAGGAATAATTCATTGGAGAGAATACCGGAACGGGTCTCCAGCCGCTCCAGTAAGTGGTATTCGTCAGATCCAGGTTGCAGGTAAGTTTCCTGCGCGGTAGCTAAACCGGAAATCAATATTGATACTCCTAAACAGAATAAACGTTTACCCATAATCAACAGGAAGCTTTATTGCCGGTGCAAATTACAAAAAGGAACAGGAAATCAAGAAGGCGCCGGCGCTTTAACTTTCGCAGAGAGCGGCAGCCGTCACCGGTCAGCCTTTCATTCTTTCGGCAAGCCAAAGAAACTCTGTACAGAAATCGGCTACCTTCTTATGAAATTCGGGGGCTATCAGTTCGCCCTGTTCATCAAACTTCTTATCGGCCTGGGGTACAATGAGCATAAAAGGCGAGGCCACGCCAAAGAGCGCCGGTACCAGTTGTAAAAGCTGTTGTGAAGCCCGGATGCCTCCCATGGCCCCATCGGAAGTGGTAACAATACCAAAAGCCTTTCCCTTTTGTTTGGGAAAATGATCAAACAGGTTCTTCATGGCCGGGGAATAGCCGCCATTGTATTCAGGGGAGGAAATAACGAAGGCATCTGCTGCAAACATACGTTCGGCAAGCGCCTTGTGCTCTTCGGGGGCTTTCTCGGGCGAAGTCCACACATTTTGAATAAAGGGCAGCACATGCTGGTTCATTTCGATCAAACCTACTTCATGCTCTCCGAGGGAACGGAGGTACTGGTGCACATAACGGGCTACCCTGGCATTCAGGCTGGGGTTCCGCGGACTGCCGGCAATAACTTCGATTTTCATAAAACGTGATTTCTGGTATCTGGCTGCAAGTATAAGCGATTATTTCCTTGTCTGCCCGATTTGTTATAGATTAATTAACCTATATATTTATAAAGGGAAAATGAAATACCTTCGCGCCGGTTTTTCCATTTGACCTGAAAATGGAGCTATTAATTGTACACCTGTCAAAAAAAGATCCTGAAGACGGACTAGTAAAAAGCTTATGAATATCATTATACCTATGGCCGGAATGGGCAAGCGCATGCGCCCGCATACTTTAACCACAGCCAAACCGTTGATCCCCATCGCAGGTAAGCCGGTGGTCCAGCGCCTGGTAGAAGATATTCTGGCCACAGCCAATGAAAAGGTAGAAGAGATTGCCTTTATTATAGCGCCTCACTTCGGGAAAGCAGTAGAAGATATGTTGCTGGCGGTAGCCCGCAACCTGGGCGCCGAGGGCAGGATATGCTACCAGGAACAAGCTTTAGGTACGGCACACGCTATCCTTTGTGCCGCCGATAGCCTTAAAGGTAATGTCTTCATCGCTTTTGCGGATACCTTATTCAAAGCCGATTTTAAGATCGATACGGCAAAGGATGCTATTATCTGGACCCAGAAAGTAGATGATCCTTCTGCTTTTGGCGTTGTGAAGCTGGATGTCGATGGGCGCATTACCGAGTTCGTGGAAAAACCAAAGACTTTTGTATCCGACCTGGCCATTATTGGGGTGTATTACTTTAAAGACGGCGAAAACCTACGCCGGGAAATGCAGTACCTGCTCGATAATAACATTACCGAGAAAGGAGAATACCAGCTTACCACAGCCATGGAGAATATGAAAAACAACGGGCTGGCCTTCTATAGCGACCAGGTTGAGGAATGGCTGGACTGTGGCAATAAAGATGCAACAGTATATACCAATCAACGTGTACTGGAAATCAAGAAGGATAAAGAGCAGTTGGTGGCGGCTTCGGCCAGGCTGGAGCAGGCAACCATTATCACGCCTTGCTTTATAGGTGAACATGTAGTGGTACGCAATGCGGTTATAGGACCGCACGTATCGCTGGAAGCAGGTGTAGTAGTCGAAAACTCGTTGATTAGCAATAGTATTATACAAGAACAAACGATTGTTAAAAATGCCAACATCGCAAACTCTATGTTAGGAAAAAACGTAACTTACAGCAGTAAGGCGGATGAACTTAGCCTTGGAGATTTTTCGGTGGTTTTATGAGCGATTTAATTTTGAATTCCATTATAGATTCAGGGAAGCCTGGCAGGTTGCAACAACCTGTCAGGTTTTTAATTTTAACGGCGGTGGTTATCTTCGCTGCCTGTACTTCGGGGAAAAAGGTAGTGGAAAGTGCAGCGCCTTTACCAGGGCGCGATGCTTATGTATTGCAGGCGGCATCGGTCCGTAAGGATACCGCAGACAATGTTTTTATGGACGCTGTAAAAGCAAAGATACTGGGCGATAAAGAAGAAGCTTTCCGGAAATATTCTTTGTATGCCGCTGTAAATCCCGGCAATGCAACAGCACATTACGAGCTTTCGCGGTTGTGGGTGGAACGGAATAATATGCCCAGAGCGTTGGGTGAGATCCGCATGGCATTGCAGCATGATTCTCTCAATAAATGGATGTTGAAACAGTATGCCGACCTGTTGTCTTTCGATGAGCAATATGTAGCGGCGGCCACCATTTATGGAAAAATAGCATCGCGGGAACGGGCACCGGAAGAGTTCTTAAGCTGGGAGGCAATGTTGTATCAGAAAGCCGGAAGGTACAAGGATGCCCTGGTGGTACTGGATAAGCTGGCGCAGTTTGCCGGGGCCGACGACGAGACTGTGATCCTGCAACGGCAGCAGCTCTATCTCAGCATGAATAATGTGGAGGCCGCTGCCGGGGAAGTAAGGAAACTGATGGCCTATTATCCCAGGGAGTTCCGGTATGCGTTGTTGCTGGCAGAAGTATACGACAACAACAATATGGATGCCAAAGCGGCGGAAGCCTATAGAAAAGCCGAAGCCCTGTTTCCTGCCGAAGCCCAGGTGCAGTTTGCCATGGTACAATATTATATGAAGAACAAAGACTATGATAAGGTAAGGCACTACATGGAAAGAGCCGTGCTGAACCGTAGCGTAGATATCGAGGATCGCATCGGTCTGCTGCAATTGCAATACCGCAGTGCCGATTCTGTTTCCCGCAGTATGGCATTTGACCTTTCGCATAAGCTCGTAGAGCAGGAACCTTCACAAGTAGAAGCGGTTTCTTTATACGGCGATCTGCTGATAGCAGAAGCAAAGCCTGCCGAGGCTTTGGAGCAATATAAAAAAGTGCTTCGGATCGATTCTTCAAAATTTGCCTACTGGCAGCAGGTGCTTTATTATTGCTCCGTACAGGGACAGAACGATACCCTGGTGGCTTACAGTGAAAGAGCAGCACGTCTTTTTCCTGAGGAACCTATGATTTACTACCTGGGAGGTATCGGTTATATGCAGCTGAAGAAAAACGATAAAGCAATCGATTTCCTCAGCAGGGCGGTTCGGTACCAAACCAATGGCAGCAGTAATATATTGTCGGAGATGCTGGTTTCGCTGGGGGATGCTTATAATACGGCAAACCGCTACAGCGCCTCCGATAGCTGTTACAAGGCGGCATTGACTTTACAGCCCAATAATGTAACCGCTTTAAATAATTACAGCTATCATTTGTCGTTGCGCGGCGAAAATCTGGAGGAAGCAGAGCGAATGTCAGCAAAATCACTGAAATTGCGCCCCGATGAAGCTACCTTTATGGATACCTATGGCTGGGTATTATACCGGCAGGGCAAATACAAAGAAGCCAAAACGTATATTCTTAAAGCCATTGAATCCGGAGCCGAAGCAGACCCTGCTTTATGGGAACACCTGGGAGATATAGAATACAAGCTGGGCAATAAGGAAGAAGCAGTGGAACATTGGAAAAAAGCCGAGTCTAAAGGGGAAGCATCGGATAGCCTGAAACAAAAAATAAACGAAAAGAAATTGCATGACTAGAAATAACCTATTCTTTAGCCTTAACAGGAAGAGCAGTACACTGCGTCATATTGGTATCGGGATCGCATCCGTGATAATGCTTACGCTGGGACAAGCTTGTAGCAGTACCAAGAAAGTAACCACGGTAACAGAGCCTGTAAAGCCGGAAAATCAGGAAAAAAAGCCGGAAGACTACCTGGCCCAAACCATTGCCTGGAGCAGCTTTAGCGGTAAAGCCGATATGCATTTCGAAAACAAGGATCAGAACCAGGACTTTACCGGGAACCTCAGGATGCATAAAGGCAAAGATATATGGGCTTCGGTGATCGCCTTGGGGATTGCAGAAGTGGCCAGGGCCTCCATTACTCCCGATAGTTTGCGTGCCATGATAAGGATAGGGAAAAAAGCCTATGCATTATCCTACCAGGAGGGCCTGGAGCTGATACAGGCACAAGTGGAATTCCCGGTATTGCAAAACCTTTTCGTCGGCGATCCCCTGATCAACAATGTCCCGGTAAAAAGCGCAATAAACCAGGACAGCCTTATCACGATTACCGTGGTTAAGGACGATTTTACAGAAGTGCTTACTTACAACAAAAAGACAAGCACATTGCAGGAACTGCAATTAAACTCGGATCGGCGGGACTTTAAATGCAATATCCGGTACGAAAAATACGGGCCTATTACAGGCCGGCAGCCCTTTGCTTTTAACCGTTACGTGGTAATTAGTAACAAAGGTGAGGAAGTGAAGCTGAACATGGAGTTTAGCAAAGCGGAATTGGATGTACCAGTAGAAACTAACTTCTCCATTCCTGATTCCTACCAGCGTATGAGCATCAAAAAGAAATAGAAAAGGAAAGTGCCATAAGAAAGGAGCTGCTGTTACAGCAGCTCCTTTCTTATGGCACAACTGCAGCTGCAATTATGTAAAACGATGCTCCATGGTTAATTAGTGTTAATAATTGTTAACCAGCTCTGTCGATCCCCCGCATAAAGGGGGATTTTTGCGTCTTCTGCATATAGCCCACATAGAATAACCTATATTTGTTGCTATATAGTTAAAATTATCCGATAAATGAATAAGAAGATTTTTAAATCAGTGCTGATGGCAACGGGGATTGTTGCTATGACTTCGGGAGCGTATGCCCAGAAAGCCCAGCCGGTATCGGCCGCGGCTTTTTCTATTCCTGTAAAGAACGGTAGTGTGGCCATGAGCCTGCAGGGAAAAGAACTGTCCCAGACAGGATTGGCAGCCCGGCTGCCGGCCTTATTGGGCCTTTCGGACAAACATACTTTTGTCCAGGTAACAGAGACAACCGATAAACTTGGCTTTACGCATATTGGTTACCAGCAGTATTACCAGGGTGTGCCGATCGATGGGAGCAAAGTACTTGTTCATTTCAAAAAAGGGATCGCCAATAACATTAATGGCAAAATTGCCCAGATAGGTACCATGGTAACATATGCTTCGATCAGCAAAGAAGAAGCCATTACCTATGCGAAAAGCAGCCTGGGGGTTACTAAACTTTTAAACCAATATCCCGTGCAACTGGTGGTCGCTCCTGTAGCCGGTACTGCAAAAGGGAAAGAATATGCCCTGGTGTTTAAAGTGCGTATCGACGGCCGCAGTGCAGAAGGCAATATTGTCATGAACAATGTTTTTGTAGACGCATCTACCGGCAAGGTACTCAGTAAAACAGAGCTTATCGCACATACCGATGTAAACGGTACGGCACATACTATCTATAGCGGCACCCGTACCATTGTAACCGACAGCACCGCTACAGGCTACAGGCTCCGGGATAACGGCAGGAAGATCGAAACTTATGATGTAGGTGGTAAAGATGTATTAGACAATGGTACCGTGTTTTTCGATAGCCCCAGGGATTATTTCAATACGACCACAGATTGGAATGAGCAACCGGCGCTGATGAAAATGTCCCTGACCAATGTTACCAATAATATGCTTACCGGTCTTGGCTTTCAAACCGGCAAGTTCGTTACTTCTATCGTAGTTAAGGGAGATATGGTCAACAATGAAATGGTTACCTGGCCGGATATAAAACTGGCGCCCAACAGCACGGCAACGCTGCCTATCCACTCCCGAAATATATACGTATTCCCAACCGATATAAACTACAGCGGAGGCTTTGCCAAGATCGACTTGTTTACTACCCAGGAACTCACCGACTCTGCATTTTTTGGCCTTACCAGTATTGTGCCCGGTACTTATCCCTGGACCGATGCACAGGGCAATGCGGGTACATACGAGATCGCACAAAAGAAAAACCCGGCTTTGGATGCGCATTGGGGTATGGAAATGACACACGATTACTATAGTCAGGTATTTAACCGCAATAGCTATGATGGTAACGGCAGCGTAGTGAAGAACTTTATTAACGGCATCTGGCCCACTGCCTTTACGCAGAATAATGCGGCAGCACTTCCAGCGCCTTATTTCAGCATGGTTTATGGCCTGGGCGACGGCGTTAATATGGATCCTGTAGTAGGCCTGGATGTAATGGGACACGAGTTTACGCACATGGTTACAGAAAGTAATGGTAACGGCGGCCTGGATTACCAGGGCGAATCCGGAGCCTTGAACGAATCGTTTTCCGATATATTTGGTACTTGTATCGAATTTTTCACCAAAGGCGCCGATGCCAACTGGACGATGGGTGAAGGCATTATCCTGAACAATCCCGGCTTCTTCCGTTCTATGTCGGCTCCCAAGCTGGCGCAGAATCCCGATACTTACGGAGGGCAATACTGGGTAAACCCTAATAATACGCAGAACGATAATGGTGGCGTACATACCAACAGTGGTGTACAGAATAAATGGTTCTACCTGCTTACCGAAGGTGGTACCGGTACTAATGATAAAGGAGATGCCTATAACGTTACTGGTATCGGTATCGAAAAAGCGCAAAATATCACTTACCGCAACCTGATTACGTACTTAACACCACAATCGGATTATATGGATGCCTATCACGGTTCCCTGCAGGCGGCCGAAGACCTATTTGGCAGCACCACTGCTCCGGAATATGTTGCCGTAAAAGCAGCATGGTTTGCCGTTGGTGTAGGAGAGCAAGATAGTGCGACAGCCATTAATGAAATTGCCGTTAAAGAAAACGACCTGCAATTGTACCCTAACCCGGCTACCAGCAGGGTAACCATATCTTCTGCTATCGACAAAAATATCGATGCGCAGATCATTAATGTGGTAGGTGTACCGGTAATGAATGTCAAAGTAAGTAAAGGGCTTAATCCTGTAGATATTTCTACCCTGGCCAAAGGTATTTACATGATCCGTTACAATACGGGCGTAAAAGGATATGTACAGAAGCTATCCGTCCTGTAAAGCAGGATTGTGGCTTAATTATCAAAGAGGCTGTTTCCGGGAGAAACAGCCTCTTTGCTTTTATGCTTCAGTACATTGTTCCCAGCAACTGGGCCTTTCCGAATTCCAGGATTCGCAGGTATGGCCGATACAGCTTAAGGCTCCGTTGGGAAGACTTATAGCTACGCAGTCGGGGCCGCTTGCTCCGCCTAATACCTGCATGTTGGCTTTCGCATTTAAAATGGTAATAGCTGTTTTTTGCAGGGACAGCTTTTTGAGTTGGGGTGTTTTCTTCTTCATCGTTTTGGGTATTTAGCTACGCTCAAAGGTAACCGATACCCTTTAGGGCAGCAATCCCCGGAAATAAGGAATTTTGTTAAAAACGCGGGGTGGGGCGGTTACTTTAAAATAAGTTCGGCGCAAATGATTCCTGTAGCTACAGCAACATTAAGGGATTCGGCGGCGCCAATTCCCGGGATCAGGATCTGCAAGGTGGCGGCCTGCGCCATAAGGGAAGACACACCCCTGGATTCGTTGCCCATAGCGATGATGCCGCAGGGAGCGGCGCCCAACTGTTTTATATTTTTCCCCGATAAAGAAGTAACATATAAGGGAAGCGTATTCTGGGCAATAAAATCCTCCGGCGGCATAACGATAATGTCGGTACGGAGCAAGCTGCCCATAGAAGCCTGTACCACTTTAGGGTTATATACCTCCACGCAATCAGGAGAACAAATAACCTGGTTAATGCCAAACCAGTCGGTGGTACGGATAATGGTACCCATATTGCCGGGATCCTGGATCTTTTCCAGGTACAGGCACCAATTAAGGGTTGAGGGGGTATAAACAGGGGGGGCAGGTTGTTCTGCGATCAGTACCACTTCCTGCGCATGTTGCATACTGGTGATCTTTTCCAGCTCAAAATCCTGGCATAAGATCAGCTCGGCCTCGGGATGGTTTTCCACTAAGGCTTCATTTGCCCGCAACCAGGCCTCCGACAAGGCAATGGAACGTATCTTTTTATCGGATTGCAACCATTCTTTAGCATTTTTATCACCCTCTACCAGGTACGCGTTGTACTCTTTTCTGTATTTTTGCCGGCTTAATGATTGGAATAACCTGATCTGGGCTTTGGTCATCTGGTAAATTTAAAAACAGGCAAATCTAACCAAACTTGTCGTCATTTTGATAAATTGCCACTCTATATCGCAATACATGCAGCTATCCACGAAATTTTTCTTTTCCCTTTTTATGCTTGCAGGTATTGCATTGTTATCGGGTTGCTCCAGTACCAAGTACCTGAAGGAAGATCAGTATCTTTTGCGTAACGTCAATATCAAGCTGAGCACGGATCGTACTATGGCCGAAAAAGGGGCGCTAAGCGACCAGCTATATGGCCTTATGCCGCAACAACCCAATTCTTATCTCTTTGGCATGTTCCCGGTAAAACTGTGGCTGTACAATGTAAGGTATAAGAAATACCAGCAGGATACCGCCAATTTCCAGTTGACCTCGAAAGTAGTGGAAAAGCCCTCTTTGCTGGATACAACCATGATCTTCAGGGCGAGGAAGAATATGAAAGACTTTCTCCGCAATTCGGGCTATTTCTATGCACAAGTAGCCGATACGGTAAAGATCAAAGGGAAAAAAGCCTACGTCACCTACAAGGTAAATACCGGCATCGAATACCTGATCGATGAAGTGAATTATGATATCGCCGATCCGGGTGTCGCTCAACTGGTAAGCAAACTGAAACAGGAGAGCTTGCTTACCAAAAGCAAGCCTTACAGCAATACATTGGCCGGAACCGAAAGGAACAGGCTGACGAATATTATCCGCAATTACGGCTATTACCGCTTTAGTGCCGACAACATCGATTTCGAGCTGGATACGCTGGATAAATCTTATTTCAAGAACCTGGAGAATCCTTTTGAGAGCGCCATCAATTTTATTACGCTGAAGCGGCAGAAAAAGAAACCGACGCTCAATGTAAAAGTGATCATACATCCCACCGACGATAGCCTCGAATTCAGGCAATACACTTTCAAGAATGTGATCGTGATCCCTGATTATACGGATACTACGGATCTCCGCAACAGTACACTTACCGAAAAGGAAGTAAACGGCCTCGTGTTCCGTTACCGTGAGCAATATGTACATACCGGTATCCTGGAAAAGAAGATATTTATAAGGCCCGGCAGGCTTTATTCCCAGGATGATTATAACCAGACTTTGCGCCAGCTTAACGACCTGGGGATCTTCCAGTATGTGCGCATGTTCATTTATGCCAACAGGCAGGACAGTCTTAACCGTACGCTGAACTGTTATATCATGATGAACAAAAACAAGAAGTACGATTTTGGTACCAATGTGGAAGTCTCGGGCGGCGATCTTTATGCCATTGGCACGGCAGCTAATGTTTCGGTGACGGATAAGAATTTCCTGAAAGGGGCCAACGAGCTGACGACCACAGTTTCTTATGGTATCGAGCTGGGACAGAACAAGAATGCGAATGTGTCTTATCCGCGCCAGTTTTATTTGTTTTCCCAAAACCTGGGCGTCAATTTCAGGCTTACCTTTCCCAAGTTTATCCTGCCGGTGAGCCAGAGTAAATTCAGTCAGAGCACATTGCCCCGTACGGTGTTGACGGCCGGTGTCAATTCTCTTGACCGCTATCAGTATTTCAACCTGGTCAGCGTTAATGCAGGTTATGGCTATGTCTGGAAAGAAACAGCGACCAAGACCTGGAATGTAAAACCCATATTTGTCAATACCCTGCACCTGAGCAATATCTCCGATACTTTCCAGGCCCGTATCGACAGTATTCCTGCTATCAAGAACAGTTACCAGGAGACCTTTGTGGAAGGGGAGAGTGTCGAGTTCGTGATCAATACCGAAGGGCGCAGGCGTTGGCGTTATGCCTATCTGAAGCTGGGCGGAGAAGAAGCAGGGGCCTTGCTCAGCGGTATCAAAGGTCTTGGCGATGCCTTCAACAGCCCGTTCAGCTTTAACCATGCCCGTTATTTCAGGCTTGATTTTGATGCACGGCAATACCTGCTGCGCCGCAACTCCTCTTTAGCCTTCCGTTTCTACGGTGGTGTCGGTATTCCATACGGTGGCTCTACGATCCTGCCTTATATCAAACAGTATTTTGTGGGCGGCGCCTATAGCATCAGGGGTTGGCGCCCGCGTGTATTGGGCCCGGGCAGCTTTTACGACTCTGCGCGGCAAAACTCAACCGACAATTTGTTTATAGACCAGGCAGGCGATATCAAGCTGGAGTTTAACGCCGAATACCGTTTTGCCATGATCAAACTTTTTTCGGGAGCCATAAGCCTCAATGGCGCTGTATTTACTGATATGGGCAATATATGGCTGGCCCGTAAAGACGCTACCTTGCCCGGCGCCGATTTCGAATTCAAGAACCTGTACCAGGATATCGCGATAAGCTCGGGGGCCGGTGTACGGCTCGACCTGGGCGGCTTTCTGGTCGTAAGGTTCGATTGGGCCTTCCCCATTAAGAAGCCTTATGTCAACGATAACTATGGTTGGGTTATCAAAGAGATCGATCTTGGCGATCCCGACTGGCGGCAAAAGAACCTCAATCTGAACATTGCCATCGGCTATCCTTTCTAAGTAATGCACCTGTAAATAATAAAAGCTTCCCCGCGGGGAAGCTTTTATCGTTGCGGTAAGCAACCTTATATTATCCCTGGTGGGAAAGTACCAGCTTGGCTTCGTTGTTGATCACTTCCAATGCTACTTCTACCGGCAAATCGTTTTCGTTGGATATAATGAAATCGATCATCTTCTGGTGCAGCTCTTTAGCCGAGCTTTCCGGGGGCAGCATGCCGGCTACCTGGTTGATCATGGCCATCTCCTGCTCTTTTACACTCTGCACGGTTTTCCATACCTGTGCTGATACGTATATCTGCTGGGAAAGGTTGTGTTCGTATTCCTGTCTGATAGCCATCAGTAACTCTGTTTGCAGGTCGCGGCTAGTCATGCCCGTAACATAAATGCGGGGTATCAGTACGCGGGGATGGATGCGTTCCATGTACAAGGCCAGGCGTTCGTATGCCTGCAGGCGCAGCCGCAAGGTAGTATCCATACCTTCCCGGAAAATGGCCAGGCGCCGCCGTTCGGTTTCGTTTACCAGAAAGCGCTTAACAATAAGGGTTGCAGCAACCAGGACTATAATAGCCGGTATCGTGTATTTCAGTATTTCGAGAATCGTTTGTGCCGTGTTCATGTTATTTTTTGGATACAGGCGCAAATATACAATTTCGGGGGAATTTGCTTTTGCTGGTGTTTTTTGAAGGGGATTCCGTTTTCACGCAAAGGCGCAAAGGGCATTTTATGTCTGTTTTGAAATATTCGTTTGGTTAATTTCTCGCAGCGGTGCGGCTTTTAGTTAGCTCACGGAAGCTTGGATAATAGACTTATATTTTTTCGCAGCGGCGCAGCGGAACTGTTTTGTGAATATTGCTTACAGGGTATTAAAGTATGTTGTTGTTAATGGGCATACAGAGGCACTAAGGCACAAAGAAATTTTGGAATGGGACAGGAATTTTGTCGGTCTGAGCGGAGTCGGAGACGGAAAAATAGTTGCCTGGTCTTTTCTCGCAGCGGCGCGGCGGTGCAGCGGAACTGTTTTGTGAATATTGCTTACAGAGCATTAAAGTATGTTGTTGTTAATGGGTACACAGAGGCACTAAGGCACAAAGAAAATTTGGAATGGGACAAAAATTTGTCTGTCTGAGTGGAGTCGGCAGAATATTTACCGGGCCTTTTCTCGCGGCGGCGCAACGGCGCAATGAAGCGTTGGGTTTATATACTTTATCATTCTGAAACAAACGGCTTGTAGTAATGAAATGTGTTATAGGGGGAATTTGTATATTTGATTCTTAGTGTTAATCAATAAAAGTTAAATTGTAACATGATCTTTTTAAGTCACTCCGGCACAGATAAACCTTTAGTTGAAGAAATAGCCTTTGAACTGGTAAATGAGGGGATAAATGTTTGGCTGGATAAATGGGAGATGGAGAACGGTGATTTTATTACGCAGAAAATCTTAACTGGAATTAACGATAGCGATTTTGTGGTGATCTTTTTATCTCCGGAATCTCTTGAATCTAAATGGGTGAAAAAAGAATTGGAGAAGGCTATTGAAAAAGAGCTGGAGATAGGAAGAAAATTCTTGTTGCTAGTAAAATTAAGGCCCTGTATTTTACCTGAAGAAATAGAAGGCCGGGTTTATCTGAATTTTTCAGCTTCATTTACCTTAAGTACAAATCAATTGGTCAAGTTATTAAAGGCTAAAACAGAAGACACTCCTGTTCCCGAAAAACCCTTGATCCCAATAAGAATAAATAATATTATTCATGTTGATACCCATTCTTTAATCAGGCTTTTTACAAGAATAAATGATAGTGTTGTTCATAATGGGATAAGTAAAGAACAACTGCTTATAATACATGATAAAGAATATGCCGATTTTAAGATGGCTGCTTATCAGGTGTTCGATGATTTTAAAAGTAAGAGGGATCATAAAGCAACGCATTATTTTAAAGAAACATTGAAGCAGATTGATGATTATGAAGAATTGCTTACTGAAGGCATCGTGAGGATATTAAGTCAATGTGAGAATTTCAGTTTTTATAATTTGATTTCCTCGGTTGGCTACTTTGCCAAGTCTATTCTGGTTACCATTGGTGCTACAATAGATCAGCTATGTGGAGGAGAAGTAGAACGCTTTGTCGGAACTAAACTTTACCATTCTCCTTTTGGTAGTAATAGCAGCTTTAATGAATTTTATCAAATTGAATCAATCACAAAATTCCAAATCTGGATGCCAGCCAACCAAAGCGATTATATTAGTTTTTGGGTGTCTGACAAATCTCTGCTCGCTAAAGATTTTGAGGATTTGCCATTCCCTAGAAATTTTAGGGAAGTCTATGATCCTGCAGCTCTATTTGAATATTTAATTCCGCAAATGGTGAGATCAGGATTGCGAAATCCAAGATGTCCCATTTGGTGGAATTTTAATGATGCTAAGGTTGGGCGTGGCTAATCTGAGATGAGTCCTCGGAGGATATTTACTGCGCCAGAGTAGCTCATTCCGGCAGGGTATGTACAATATGCAAACGGCAGGATCACTCCGCAATCGTAAGCAGCCGGAACTGGCCAGGGGTAATGCCTTCGACCTTTTTGAACAGGCGGTGAAAATAATTAAGATCCATAAAGCCGAGGTGATAGCATACGTCGCTGATGCTCATTCCCTGCTGTGACAATAATTGTTTGGCCTTACGTACGCGCTCGTGCAGGATATACTCAACGGGACTTATACCGAATTCCCGTTTGAAAAGCCGGTACAGGGTAACCTTGCTCATGCAGGCTATTTTGCACAGCTGGTCGATGCTGATCTTTTCCGCAATATTTTCTTTAACGTAAGCGGCGAGCGCCGTTAATGCGCCCGACAAGGCCGGCCGGCTGTCCCGGCTGATGGTATTCAGGTTTTGCTGCTGCACGATCCGGATCACCAGCTCCTGCAAGGCCAGGTCGGCCAGCACGTCCTTGTCTTTATTATCTTCCGAGCAAATATGGATCAACTTGCCGATGTGAGCCGAAAGTGCTGCGTCGTTCCGGAAATGATAATCCTGGTAGCCCAACTGCCAGTAATCGTTGCGTCCTTCTTTGGGATACCGCTCATTCAGTACTGTAAGGGTATGGCTTATTTTAACGGCATCTATGGCCAGGGCTATGCATTGGGTTGGGTTGCCCTGATCGGCTTCGGGAAAATCGATCCGCATGGTCTCCTTGGCCGGGACGATCACCGTTTCGCCGGGGAGATAATCGAAGCCGGGCGCATCGTACAAGTGCATCACTTTTTTGCCGCGCAGCATGCTCGTTACCACGAGATCGTTAAAGGTAAGCGGCACCAATGCAGAATGTTCGTAGGTTTCAAAAATGTTCAGTTCGCAATTCTCCAGCGTATAGGCCTTCCTGTTTTCAACCAGGGTTTTTAGGTCTTTCTCTGCAGTAAGGGACACTTGTTGCAGTGCATAATGACCGGCCATCGGTTACAGGTTTTAAGCGTTAAGGAAGAAAATAAGTGAGTACTAAGTTAAGCATAATCGGCGCAAAAAAACGAGAAAGGGAAAATTGAAAGGATCGTGCTATGGATTGAAACAATAGTGCTACAGATTGGAAAAAGTAATGACTTACTTCGTAAAGCATTTATTTATCGGTTCATCTTCAAAAATCAAAATTATGTCGACAATAGCAGAAAGCCCGGAAGCTAAAATAGTAGTCTCCAACCTGGCCCAGCGGCCTGCTTTTAAATCACGTTATGATCATTATATCGGAGGCCGGTTTGTACCTCCTGCCAAAGGTGAGTATTTCGATAATGTTTCCCCTATTGACGGAAAGGTATTTACCCAGGCTGCCCGGGGTACCAAAGAAGATATTGAGGCTGCCCTCGATGCGGCCCATGCCGCTTTTGAAAGCTGGAGCAAAACGTCGGCGACGGTACGCAGTAACCTGTTGTTGAAGATCGCACAAGTGATAGAAGATAACCTGGAGTACCTCGCCACGGTGGAAGCTATCGATAATGGCAAGGCCATAAGGGAAACCCGGGCCGCCGATCTTCCGCTTTGTGTTGATCACTTCCGTTATTTTGCCGGGGTGATCCGGGGTGAAGAAGGAGCCATTGCAGAGCACGACGAAAACACGGTGAGCATTGTATTGCACGAACCTTTGGGCGTAGTGGGCCAGATCATTCCCTGGAATTTCCCATTGCTGATGGCTACCTGGAAAATAGCGCCGGCGCTGGCTGCCGGCTGTTGTACCATCGTAAAGCCTGCCGAACAAACACCTACTTCTATTATGGTGCTGCTGGAGCTGATCGGCGATATCCTACCCCCGGGTGTGTTGAACGTCGTTACGGGCTTTGGTCCCGAAGCGGGTAAGCCGCTGGCTACCTCGCCGAGGATCGCCAAAGTATCCTTTACCGGCGAAACGACTACAGGCAGACTGATTCTGCAGTATGCTTCCGAAAATATTATCCCGGCTACGATGGAGCTGGGCGGCAAGTCGCCCAATATATTCTTCCCTTCCGTGGCCGATGCCGACGACGAGTTTTTCGATAAAGCCGTTGAAGGCGCCGTGCTGTTTGCACTGAATCAGGGCGAAGTATGTACCTGCCCCTCCCGTATCCTGGTACACGAAAGTATCTATGATAAATTTATGGATAGGGTGGTCGAACGCACCAAAGCCATTAAAACAGGGCATCCGCTCGATGGCACGGTAATGATGGGCGCGCAGGCTTCCAGCGATCAATATGAGAAGATCCGTTCTTACTTGAAAATAGGCAAGGAAGAAGGCGCCGAAGTATTGGTAGGCGGCGAAGTAAACCAGTTGGGCGGGGAATTGGAAGGAGGCTATTATATCCAGCCTACGATCTTTAAAGGGACCAATAAGATGCGTGTTTTCCAGGAAGAGATCTTTGGTCCCGTGGTATGTGTCACTACGTTTAAAACTACCGAGGAGGCTATCGGTATTGCCAACGATACTTTGTACGGTCTTGGCGCCGGGGTATGGACCCGCGATGCGCATGAGCTGTACCAGGTGCCGCGTGCCATCAAGGCCGGAAGGGTGTGGGTCAATAATTACCATGCTTACCCGGCACATGCGCCTTTCGGCGGATACAAGAAGTCGGGCTTTGGCCGGGAAAACCACAAGATGATGCTGGAGCATTATCGCCAGACCAAGAATATGCTGATCTCCTACAGCAAGCAGAAACTGGGCTTTTTTTAATGCTGAAACAGGCAGGCACATTGCCTGCCTGTTTCCATTTTCAATCACAGAATATGATTCCACGAGTATTGATTACGGAAGAAGCTGCAATAGTAGTGGCCCGCTTAAAAGAAAGCTATGGCGAACTGATGTTTCACCAGAGCGGCGGTTGCTGCGATGGCTCTTCGCCTATGTGTTTCGAAAAAGGGGACTTTAAGGTAGGTGGCAGCGATGTATGCCTGGGTATTATTGCCGGTTGCGACTTCTGGATGAGCAAAGACCAGTTCGCCTATTGGCAGCATACCCAGCTTACGGTGGACATTACCAAAGGCAGGGGTTCCAGCTTTTCCCTGGAGATCCCTTTGGGGCTACGTTTTATAATACAGTCCCGGATTTTCAGCGAAGAAGAAGAACGGCAATTGGAGCCGCTCCGTTATTATGATGATGAGACGGAATAAATGCGGGGTAAAATCCTTGTTATCCTTCTCATCTTTCAAAATTTTAGCATTTGTAAACCGGGCAATAGGCTATCTTTGCAGTTATAACCGACGTGACCGCTGAAGCGTTTTCTAAAAATACTGCGTAATTCTTTCCTGACATTGATTGGTATTATCATTATCCTGGTAATATTGGTCAATTTTACGCCTGTGCAGAACTTCATTGCACAGAAAGCGGTCCACTATCTTTCCGGCAAGCTGGGTACTAAAGTCAGCCTGAAAAGCATACGCATCGACCTGTTGAATGCGGCCACGCTGGAAGGGCTTTACATCGAAGACAAGCAGCATGATACGCTCCTTTATGCCGGCGAAGCCAGGGTCAAGATTACCGATTGGTTTTTCCTGAAGGATAAGCCGGTGATCAGCTATGTAGAACTGCGTAATGCTTATGCCAATCTTTACCGGAAGCGTAATACCGATCAATGGAATTACCAGTTCGTCATCGATGCCTTTGCTTCCAAGGACAATAAGCCTTCGGCAAAAAAAGAAGGAACGTTGAACATGGACCTGCGCGATGTGGTGCTGCATGAGGTCCGCTTTCACATGATCGACGAATGGGGAGGCAGTGATATGATCGGTGAGTTGCGCGACTTCGAGATCAATGCCCGCCAGATCGATTTCAAGAAAAAGATTATCGATGTAAGATCCATTACCGGTAACCAGGTGCTTTTCGGTCTGCGCGATTATAAAGGCGGCCGGCCGCCGAAACCCAGGAGTACTGCCGCTCCGGTTATCGATACCACACCGTTTAACCCCGGCTTATGGAAGATAACGCTGGGCTTGCTCCGGTTAGAAGATAGCCATTTTTTCCTGGATGATCCCGATACGAAAGCTAATAACAATGGCCATTTCGATGAAACACATATGGACATCACAGGTATCGAACTGGAAGCACGTAATGCGGTGATCACAGGCGATACCTTGATCGCCGATCTGAAGTCGCTAAAGGGGAAGGAACGCTGCGGCCTGGAAATAAAAAATATGAAGGCCAGGGTGAAGGTGTCGCCGAAGATAGCCGAATGTAAGGAGCTGGTATTGCAGACCAGTAACAGCTTACTGACGAATTATTATGCCATGCATTATGAGCGTTTCCCCGACTTTACGGATTACCTCACCAAAGTAGTGATGGTGGGTAACCTGCAGCAATCGGAAGTGGGGATGCAGGATATTGTTTACTTCGCTCCCGACCTGGAACGGTTTAAGAATATATCGGTAAGGATAAGCGGTAAAGGAAAGGGCACTGTTGAAAAGCTGAAAGTGACCGACCTGGCCTTGGACGACGGCCTGAGCCAGCTAAAGGGTGACCTGTACATGAATGGCCTCCCGGAAATAGAAAGCACTTTTATCGACTTCCAGAGAGGAGAGATACGAACCAATGGCGCTGCCGCTTTTCTCTATGTGCCCGAACTGCGCAAGCAAAAAGTGATCGATCTGCAGGCCTTGAGCAATGTGGTTTTCACGGGCAGCTTTACCGGTTTTATTTCTGATTTCGTGGCTTACGGTACACTCAACTCCAATCTGGGCAATGCCAAAGCAAATATCAACCTGAAATTCCCGGCCAGGGCGCAGCCCTTGTATTCCGGTTCCCTGGCGACGGACAATTTTAATATCGGCCGTTTGCTGAACCTCGATTTTATAGGCAATGTGTCGCTCGATGGCTCTGTTAAAGGACGTGGTTTTGACGCTGCTACGGCTTCCATAGATGTAGATGGTATGGTTAAAGCAGTACAATTGAACGGCTATAACTACCAGGACATACAAGTAGATGGTAACCTGCAAGCCAAAAAATTTGATGGCAAATTGTCGGCCAAAGACCCGAACCTGGTACTTGACTTCGACGGGAAGATCGATTTTTCCGGCATCGAACCTATGTTCAATGTCTATGCCAAAGTAAGTCATGTCAACACAAAAGCGCTGCAGTTGACGAAGGACAGTATTATTGCTGATGCGGAAATGAAACTGGATTTCAGCGGCAGCAATATCGATAATTTTATCGGTTCTGCTTTTATCTACAATATGAATATCCGGCGCGACAGCACCCGGCTGGATATAGATTCCCTGCAGCTTATTTCTACCCTCAGTAAAGGTTTCAAGCAACTTACGCTGAAAACCAATGAGCTTTCGGCAACTGTAAGCGGGCAGTTTTCGGTAATGGACCTGCCAGGATCGGGTAAGATGTTCTTGTCTTATTACCTGCCCCAGTACGTGTCACGGCCTGCGCAGGTCAACGAAAATCAAAACCTCCGCTTCGAAGTAACCGCCGGCAATACCAACGATATTTTATCGCTTTTTACCAAAGATATACGGGTGGGTGCGGGGCTGCGGCTTACAGGCTCGATGGATATGTCGCATCAGCAATTGCTCTTTAATGGTACGCTGCCCTCGTTTAACTATGGAAGCCTGAGGTTTAATAGTGTCCAGATCAACAGCAAAGGCAATTACTCCGGCTTTAGCCTGGAGGCAATGGCCAACGGCATTAAAGCCGGTGAAACAGACATTGCGTCCACGGTGCAGTTTCAAACCCGCATTTTCCAGGATTCGGCCAGGTTCCAACTGCTCAGCACTACACCTACCAGTATTGGCAGTGCCGAGCTGAATGGCATGGCTTATGCGGCTCATGATAGTTTTTACCTGCATGTACTTCCTTCGGGATTTTATCTTAACCAGACCCGCTGGGAAATACCGGGTGGCAACGAGATCGTGTTTGCCAAAAATTACCTGGCCTTGAAAAACCTGAATATACAGGCGGGGTTACAGAAGATCCAGATCAATACGGAAGGTAACGAACGTCCCGGCGATGCGACGGTGCTGGTAAAGAATTTTGATATAGCAGCCCTTAATTCCTTTATCGGTATCGAGGGGCTTAACCTGGATGGGCGCATTAACGGCAAAGTGCAGGTGAGCTCCCTGCTGCAAGACCAGATGATCGATTTCGATATGGCTGCCAATGGCCTGCGCATCAATACGGATACGCTGGGCGATGCAAGAGCAGCGGGTTCTTACAATGTGGCCAAATCGCTGATCACCTTAAAAGAAGAAAGCGGGCTTAGCTATAAAGATTCGAGAGCATCGCTTACCGGGACTTATAGCTTCGATCCGCAATCGAAGGAAAATATCGACGGGGCGATAACCCTTGAGCAAGCGAATGTTAACTGGGCGCAGCCTTTCCTTGCCGGTTACGTACACAATCTTACGGGGCATGTAAGCGGGAAGATATCCATTAAAGGCAGTGCGTCCGATCCGTTGACCACGGGTTCTATCCAGCTCGATAATGTCGGGTTTACGCCGGACATTACCGGGGCGCATTACACGATCAAAGAGGCTAATATAAGTGTAAGCGATACGAAGTTTGACCTGGGCGCGATTACAGTTACCGATGATGATGGCCGCGAAGGCGTAGTCGGCGGCAATATCCAGCACGAAAGGCTCAGCAAGATCAATTTCAGGCTCAACATGCGCAGCGACAATATAAAAGTGCTGGACCTGAAAGATTATCAGAACCCCAATTTTCATGGCGATGTAAAAGCTTCGGTACAGCTCAGGCTTTCAGGGCCTGTCAACAACCTGAACCTGAATATTTTTGCCACTCCTCAGAAAAACTCCCACTTGTATATTCCTATCGGGTACGGAAGCGACATCAGCGATTATGACTATATCCGTTTCAAGCAATACGGCGAAGTAAAAGAGGTGAAAGAGGTCAGTAAGAATAAGCTTAACATACGTATCGATGCTATTGCTACGCCCGATCTCGAGGCGACCATTATCCTGGACCCGGCTACCGGCGATCAGATATGGGCAAAAGGCAGCGGTAACATTATCCTGGAAATACCGCCGGCAGGCGAGATGAAGATGAACGGGAATTATATCATCGATGAAGGGAAATACAATTTTTCATTTAAGCAATTACAGGTACTGAATTACAAACGTCAATTCACTATCAATTCCAATAGCGTGATCAAATGGAACGGCGACGTTGCCGATGCCGACCTGGATGTAACCGCGTATGCCCAGATCAAGGCCCGCTTATACGATCTCATCATTAACGAGGTAGACCGGGCGGGGCTGTCGCAGTCGGAGATCAGGGATGCGCAGATCATGCAGATGGTGAACGTGCAGATGAATATGCGGGGTTCGCTGAAAGAGCCGCAGTTCGGCTTTAAGCTGGACCTGGCCGAGAACCGTTCCGTAGGCACCTATGCTTATCAGAAATTGCAGCGCATCAACTCCGATGACAAAGAGCTGCTGAACCAGGTGGCTTCTTTATTGCTGCTGGAACAATTTGTACCGCCTGAAGGGATCAGTAATTCCAACGCGGTAACCAGCGGTACGATCAATAACATGAGCGAGCTGATCTCGTCGGCCGCTTCTTCGCAGATCACCAATTTTGCCAATAAAATACTGGGCATGGAAGACTTGTATATAGGCTTGAGGTATAAGAACTATAACCTGGCCGATAACAGTCAGCCTTTGAACGGGATCAATTACCTTAACCGTAATGAGGCGGGGGTAAACCTGAGAAAAAGCTTTTTCAACAACAGGCTTATCCTGGAGGCAGGCGGTGTGTACGATTGGGGTCGTAATAATGCCCAAAGTGATTTTACCACCAACTTCGCCGGCGATTTCAGGGTGCAATACCTGCTTTCCGAAGATGGCCGCATCCGCTTCAATGTATTCCGGACCAGTAATTACGATGCCCTGTTTTCCCAGGTCATAGGGCGCCAGGGCGTAGGCCTTAGCTATCGCAAATCTTTCAATGGCCTGCTTGACCTTTTCCGTAGCGAAGAAAAAATGAGAAAGGAAAGAGAGCAAATGCTGAAACAGCAAAAGCAACAGAGCATGAAGAAAGAGGATGGGCAGGATACCCTTAGAAGAACATTTACTCAGGTGGCCGGGAAATCATAATCTCCTTAATGGTACGTACTCTTAGTATTGTATCGCAGCAGGGAATCTTCAAATCCCAAGTTTGCTTTGGTCATACAAAAAAGTATAGGATATAACATCATCCTTGTTCCTTTCTTGCGGGTAGTCAGTTATCCTTGTATAGCTGTGCTTGTGTATTGAAATATATGTATTTTCAATACACAATTTTTTTTTATCGTATTCGTTAATATTTCCTATTATTGTTTCCACTTTTTTATAATCACCTAAATTACCCCTGTTTCACCACATGCGTAACCTGATCATTTTTTGTACGGCAGTATGGGCCTTGTTGTCGTATGGCGTCAACGCACAAACTACGCAAGTCGTTCCGCAACCCACAGCCGGATTTGCTATTTCAGGATCGCTCAAGGACACCGTTAACCTGATGCCTACGGGATATACTTCCATCTCCCTGGTCCGATCGGCGGATTCTATATTGCAAACTTTTACCCGCGCCGATGAAGAAGGAAATTTTGCATTAAAGGTAGACACGCCGGGTAAGTACCTGGTGATTATCTCGCACCCTTCCTTTGCTACGCTTATTGATGAATTGAATGTGACAGGCCCCAAAACGGAAATGGGAACGGTGATCATGACCTCCAGGAAACAAATGCTGGACGAAGTGGTGATCACCGATGCCAGGGCAATCGTGATCAGGGGTGATACTACCGAATATACTGCAGATAGCTTTAAAACCCGTGCCTTCGCCAATGTAGACGAGCTGCTGAAAAAGCTGCCTGGAATAGAAGTAGACCGTAACGGCAAGATCAAAGCCTATGGCAAGGACGTAGAGCGAATGACCGTCGATGGCGAGGAATTTTTTAGCGATGATCCTGCTGTGGTAGCCCAAACGCTACGGGCAAGCGCCGTAGATAAGGTACAGGTGTTTGATAAAAAAAGCGACCAGGCTGCTTTTACAGGAGTAGATGATGGTGAGCTGAAGAAAACCATTAACCTTACTCTTAAAGAAGACGCGAAGAAGGGATATTTCGGTAAGATAAGCGCCGGCGCCGGTGCGCCCGACTATTGGGAGAACCAGGCCATGATCAATGCTTTTAAAAAGAAAAGGAAAATATCGGCCTTTGGCATTATGTCCAATACCAATACTAACGGGCTGGGCTGGGACGACAGGAGCAAGTATGGCGGCAGCAGTAACAGCTTCAGCTACGACGAGGATTCTGGTTGGATGAGCTACGGCAGCGATAATGATTTCAGTAGCTGGGATGGTCAATATGGCGGGCAGGGCCTGCCCAAGACCTGGACCGGCGGTGCGCACTACAGCAACAAATGGATGGGCGATACGTTAAGCCTGGCTATAAGCTATAAGTATGGCAAGGCTGCTTCCGAGGGCTTTAATAATTCCACGACCCAATACATCCTGCCCGATACCCAATACCTGAGTACCAATAAGACGACCAATACCAGTGTGGGTCAGAATCATAGCCTGAACCTTACTACCGAATACCTGCTGGATACTAGTTCTTCGCTTAAGCTGACATTGAGTGGAAGATCCAGCCTGAGCGATAACCTGAACAACAGCTACACCAATTCGACATCGCTTAACGGCGGTCTGATCAATGATCAGAATAACCGGCAGCAAACGCATACGGAAAGCAAATCGGCTAACGTGGACCTGCTGTATCGCAAAAGATTTGCCAAGAAAGGACGTTCCCTGTCGGCTAATTTTACCGGTAGCTGGTCGGAGCGGATGAGCAATGGGACATTGAATTCAAATTATAACCTGTTTGCCATAGACAGTGCCTACGCTATTAATCAACGAAAGACAAATAATAGCAATACGCTTACGGGCGGCCTTAAGCTGTCGTACACCGAACCCCTTTCCAAAGTAACGAACCTGGAAATCAACTATGGCCTCAATATTAACAACAACGATGCCGATAATAGTTCATACGACAGGAAAGCAGGTTCCGGAACAGGGGAGGACGGCGAGGTCTTTAACCCGATTTACAGCAGCCATTATGTATTTAATACCATGCAGAACCAGGGTGGCGCCAACCTGCGTTTCAAGTTCAAAAAGGTGAATCTTTCCTTTGGCGGTTCGGTTTCCGATACCCGTTTTAAACAGGAAGACCGGTTGAACGACACTACTTACAGCTATTCCTATCTCAATTTTTTCCCGAAAGCTTCCTTTACCTTCAACAAATCGCAGGCGACGAGTTTTTCATTGCGATACAACGGAAGGACCAGGCAGCCCAGCATTGGCCAGCTACAGCCTTTAAGAGATAATACCGATCCTTTGAACGTAGCCATCGGTAATCCTGATCTGAAGCAGGAATTCAGCCACAACGTGAACTTCAGCTATAACAACTATAAAGTATTGACGAGCCGCAGCATTTATGGGAGCATCAATCTATCGATGGTACAGGATGCGATCAGCCAGCGGCAAAATGTGGACATCACCGGACGACGTACTTACCAGTATGTGAATGTAAACGGTAACTATACGGCAAGGGGGTATATCAGCTATGGCAAAAAAATACTCGGAGCTTATACCAGCCTGGGGAGCAGCATCGATTATACCCACAACAATAATTTTGTCAACAGCCTGAGCAATGTCAATAACCAGCTATCCGTTTCTCCTAATCTTTACATCAGGTACGACCTGGATACCACGCTCGACTTCAGCTACCAGTTTTATCCTTCTTATAACCTCAATGCCTCTTCTGTAAGACAAGATATGAAGACGCAGTACTGGACTTACGGACAAAGGCTGGATGGCGGTATTAACCTGCCCTTTAAGATCAGGATAGGCACTACTATCGATTGGAATATCCGTCAACGCCTGAGCGAGCAGGAAAAGAACAATAATGTATTCCGCTGGAATGCCTATGTGAGCAAAGCATTCCTTAAAGATAAATCGCTGGTGGCTAAATTCTATGTCAACGATATTCTGGACCAGAATGTGGGTTACAACAGGATCAATAACGCCGATTATATTTCAGAAAGCACTTACAATACTATCCGCCGGTATTTCCTGTTCAGTCTTACCTGGAATTTTACCAAGACCGGGGTTAAAGAACCCGCTTCGGAATTTATCATAGGAGGTGAAGAGTAAATTTTACCACAATATGGCCTTCTTAAATAAAAGCTATTTCAATATGAAAATTATAGGATTCACTGCTCTTTTCTTATCCATAATCATCCCGGCTACCGCGCAGTTCAGTACGGCGGGAAAGATAGATTACGAGCGCAAGACTAACCTTAAGCTCCAGATGCAAACCGAAGAGGATGGCGAGTGGATGAAATCCATGATCAAGAAGGTAGCGCAATATACCATCTCTGATTTCACAATGTCCTTTAATAAAAACGAATCGGAATATGAATTTGTAAAGGAGCAGGAAGTAAAAGGCGAAACGTTTTCCTGGTGGGGGCCAAAACCATGCAGGGAAAATAAAGTGTACGTCAATTTCAACACCCGGAAAGTACAAAGCCAGAAGCAGGTGTACGAGAACAATTACCTGGTAGAAGGAGAACTGGCCAACCTGAAATGGAAAATAGGGAGCGATATACGCATGATCGCCGGTTATCCCTGCCGCAAAGCCATTACCCATATTTGCGACAGTGTGGTCGTAGTCGCTTTCTATACCGACCAGATCATGGTGAGCGGAGGCCCGGAAGGGTTTAATGGTTTGCCCGGGATGATCCTGGGCCTGGCAGTGCCCAGGCTGTTCACTACCTGGTTTGCGACTAATGTGCAATTGACAACGCCTGAAGTTGCGGCATTCAAGCCGGCGAAAAAAAGCAAGAAGACGACTACTGCGGATATGGTTACGGAAGTACAGAAATCGACTAAGGACTGGGGCAAGTATGGGGCTAACCTTATCTGGTGGCTCTCGTTATAGCACGACCCTTTGGTTGCGTAAAGTAACGAAGCGGCAGGAGATCAACTCCTGCCGCTTCGTTATTGCCGGTAATCTTTAAATAGCTTCTTTGATCGGTGCCGGGGTTTTATTTTCCTTAAGGAAAGGGATAGCCAGCAGGATACTAATGAGCAAAAGAATGGCAGCGGCTACAAAAGGCGCCCCGGGAAAATACACCGGCGCTTGTTTCCCGGAAAACCAGGCAAACAAGTTGTTCATCAGCAAAGGACCGAATACGGCAGTGGCGCTCATCAGGCTCGTAAGGCTGCCCTGTAGTTCACCCTGCTCGTTCCTGGGTACCTGCGTTGAAATGATCCCCTGTAAAGCCGGTCCTGCAATGCCGCCCATGCAATACACCGCAACAATACAGAACATCATCCAGCCCTGTGTGGCGAAGGCAAACAAAAGCATCCCGGTCATGTAAAAAGTAAGTCCCAGCATCACGGAACGGGCTTTTCCCAGCTTGGGTATTACAATGCGGATTACCAAACCCTGTACTAATGCAATCATCAGGCCAAGGGCGCCCAGCGAATAGCCAACCATAGTCCCGTCCCAGTGGAATTTAAACATAGTGTAAAAAGACCAGGTCGATTGCACGGCATGTGCGGCCAGGTACAACAAGATCAATGAAAGCACCAGCCCGGAAATAACCGGGTATTTCCGCAAACGGAGCAGGGAACCTACGGGATTAGCGCGCCGCCAGTCGAACCGGCGACGGTTGCGCAGGTTCAGCGATTCGGGCAGGATAAAATAACCATACAGGAAGTTGATCAGCGAGCATGCTGCTGCTATCCAGAAGGGCGCCCTGGCGCCAAACTGGCTGCTGATACCGCCTATCACAGGACCTATGATAAAGCCCAGTCCGAAGGCTACGCCTATAAGTCCGAAATTCTGTGCCCGTTTCTCCGGTGTGCTCACATCGGCAATATAAGCTGCTGCTGTGGTAATGCTTCCGCCGCAAATACCGGCAATAGCCCTGCCTACAAACAGCCACCCGATAGTTGGGGCCAGGGCCAGGAAAATGTAATCGGTTCCCAGTCCGAACAGGGAAATAAGCAATACCGGCCGTCTTCCGTAACGATCGCTGAGGCCGCCCAGGATGGGAGAGCACACAAATTGCATGAGTGCGTAGGTAAACACAAGCCAGCCATTGTACCGGGAGGCCATGCTGATATCACCCCGGATCAGTTGTTCGATCAGTTTAGGCATTACCGGAACAATGATGCTCATGCCAATCACATCAATAAGCAAAGTCGTGAAAATAAAGGCCATAGCCTTATTGTTCTGGGGTTTCATGATAGGTAAGGGGGAATTGATTTTTGAAAAAAGGGCGGCAAAGATAGTGTAATCTCTTTAACGTGCAGATGCCCGCAGTAATATTTTTTTGAGAAATCTTGCTTTTTTGCTGTGGGGATGATGAAACTGAAGTAAGCATACTTTATGTCGCAGGGTCATGGTAAGTGAAGTCGAACCATGATAAGCGAAGCATAGTTGCAGCACAGAAAAGGCGCCTTTCCCACCCTTCGACTACGCTTAGTTATAAGGTTATCTATCTCTCGCGGAGACACGGCGTCGCTGCGAGAGAGGAATACTATTATTCCCTGCTAAGACGTTGCATGCAACGTCTCTAACTTGCGCAGCACGTGTAATGAGGGATACTGGGTATTCTTGACATCCTTAGTGATCAAGATCCTTCGGTTCCTTCGGAGACCTCAGGATGACCCGATTTTAAGATGTCAATAGGTAAAATGCTCCGGCTCGCAGCCATCACCTCGTCTTATGGAATGAAACTGGTAAAACATAGGGAATAAGCATCTGCTCCTGATTGTCATCCCGAATGTAGCTTGCGCAGCTTGTGGAATGAGGGATCTTAGGTGTTCTTGACATCTAAGGGATCAAGGTACTCCGGTTCTTTCGACATTTGTACACTCGGGCTGACGGGCCGTTATAAGGTTGTGTGAGGAGAAGGTAAAAAACGACAGCCGGACTTCAAAAGCCCGGCTGTCTCATGATGTAGCAAATGCAGGTTACATATTTCTCCTGTATTGACCGCCGACCTCGAACAAGGCTCTGGTGATCTGTCCAAGAGAACAGTACTTCACGGTTTCCATCAATTCGTCAAATATATTCTCGTTGTGAATCGCTTTTTGCTGCAGGCGGCGCAGCATCTCGGCGCCTTGTTCGCCGCTGCGCGCAGCAAGGTTTTGTACGCTCTGTATCTGGAATTCCTTTTCCTCGGTAGTAGAACGGATTACTTCCGAAGGAATCACAGTAGGCGAGCCTTTGGAGCTAAGGAAAGTATTAACACCTATAATGGGGAATTCACCGGTATGTTTCAGGGTTTCGTAGTAAAGGCTTTCTTCCTGTATTTTGCCGCGCTGGTACATCGTTTCCATAGCGCCCAATACACCACCGCGTTCTGTAATACGGTCAAACTCTGTGTACACGGCTTCTTCTACCAGGTCGGTCAGTTCCTCGATAATGAAAGAGCCTTGTAAAGGGTTCTCGTTTTTGGCCAGCCCCAGCTCTTTGTTGATGATAAGCTGTATAGCCATAGCCCTGCGTACACTTTCTTCTGTAGGCGTAGTAATGGCTTCATCGTAAGCATTTGTATGCAGCGAATTACAATTATCGTAAATCGCATACAGTGCCTGGAGTGTGGTACGGATGTCGTTAAAGTCGATCTCCTGGGCATGCAGGGAACGGCCGGAGGTCTGGATATGGTATTTCAACATCTGCGAACGTTCGTTGCCGCCATATTTCAGCTTCATGGCCTTGGACCAGATACGGCGGGCTACCCTGCCGATAACGCTGTACTCCGGATCGATACCGTTGCTGAAGAAGAACGAGAGATTAGGTGCAAAATCATCGATATGCATGCCGCGGCTCAGGTAGTATTCCACAAAGGTGAAGCCGTTGGAAATGGTAAAGGCCAACTGCGAAATAGGGTTGGCGCCTGCTTCCGCGATATGGTAACCAGATATGGACACGGAGTAAAAGTTGCGCACACCCTGGTTGATGAAATATTGCTGCACATCGCCCATTACCCGGAGAGAGAATTCCGTAGAGAAAATGCAGGTATTCTGTGCCTGGTCTTCTTTCAGGATATCGGCCTGTACGGTACCGCGTACTGCTTTCAGGGTATCGGCCTTGATCTTGGCATATACATCGGCCGGTAGTACCTGGTCGCCGGTTACACCCAGCAACATCAGGCCCAGGCCGTTGTTGCCTTCGGGCAGCACGCCTGCTTTGCCTTCAGCTTCCTTACCTTGTCCTACATTGGCGCTGTAATAAGGACGGGCTATGCCTTTCTCCTTATAGATAGCGTCGATCTTTGCTTGTACTTCTTCTTCCAGTCCATTGGCCTTGATGTACAATTCGCATTGCTGGTCGATAGCCGTATTCATAAAGAAAGCAGTGATCGTAGGGGCCGGGCCGTTAATGGTCATAGATACGGAAGTCTTTGGATCGGCGAGGTTAAAGCCGCTGTACAACTTCTTCGCATCATCCAGGGTAGGTACACTTACACCCGAATTGCCGATCTTACCATAGATATCCGGGCGATGATCCGGGTCCTGTCCGTAAAGGGTTACGCTGTCAAATGCGGTGCTGAGGCGGGCGGCAGGCAATCCTTTGCTTACGTAGTGGAAGCGTTTGTTGGTCCTTTCCGGGCCACCTTCGCCCGCAAACATACGGGTAGGGTCTTCTCCTTCCCTTTTGAAAGGATAGATACCTGCTGCGTAAGGAAATTCGCCGGGGAAGTTCTCTGTTAGCGCCCATTTCAATATCTCACCCCATGCTTCAAACTTGGGGACAGCTACTTTAGGGATCTGGCTGTGGGAAAGCGATTCGGTATGGGTTTTAATTTTAAGCTCTTTATCCCTTACCTTGAACACATAGTATTCATCCTGGTAGTGCCGTTTCTTGGCTTCCCAGTTTTGCAGCAGCAACAGGTTTTTGGGATCTATTTCCAGGGTGATCTTCTGGTACAGTTCTTCCAACTGTTTGATCAGCCTGTCTTTATCTTCTACCCCGGATGCCTGTAGCGTTTCGATGGTTTTGCGGATACCGAAAAGTTTCTGGGCTATATCGGCCTGCTCCTGCGAACGCTTGTCGTAGTTACGGTTGTTTTCCGCAATCTCGCTCAGGTAGCGGGTCCTGGCCGGAGGTATGATGAATATCTTCTCGCTCAGCTCTTCGCTGGGGTGGAAGTCGGACTTAAGGTCGGCGCCTGTTTTGGCCACTACTATATCCATCAAAGCGCGGTACAGGGTGTTGGTTCCAGGATCGTTGAACTGGGAAGCAATGGAACCATATACCGGCATGCTTTCCGCATCGCGGTCAAACAATTTATGGTTGCGCTGGTATTGTTTTTTGACATCACGCAAGGCATCCATAGCGCCGCGCTTGTCAAATTTATTCACCGATACGATATCGGCAAAGTCCAGCATGTCGATCTTTTCCAGTTGGGTAGCGGCGCCATATTCGGGCGTCATTACATACATGCTCAGGTCGCAGTAGTCGGTGATCTGTGTATCGCTCTGGCCAATACCGGAGGTTTCCAGGATGATCAGGTCGTATTGCGCTGCCTTTAAAATGTTGACGGCATCGTGTATGTATTTCGATACGGCAAGATTGCTTTGGCGGGTAGCCATGGAACGCATATATACCCTGTCGTTGCGGATGGCGTTCATCCGGATACGGTCGCCCAGCAAAGCACCACCGGTCTTCCGCTTGGAGGGATCGACAGAAATAATACCTATAGTCTTATCTTTAAAGTCGAGCAGGTAGCGGCGCACGATCTCGTCTACCAGGGAGCTTTTCCCGGAACCGCCGGTACCCGTAATCCCCAGGATGGGCGTCTTACTTTCTTTGGCTTGCTCCGAAACCTTTTTCAGCATCGCCTGTGTTTCCGGTAATTCCGAAAAGTTTTCGGCTGCAGAGATCAGCTTGCCAATATCCCTTGCATTTTTATTGATGATATGTCCCACTTCTCCGTTCAATTGGTTGCCGGTAGGGTAGTCGCTTTTTTCCAGAAGATCGATGATCATGCCTTCGAGACCCATGGCACGGCCATCGTCGGGAGAATATATTTTGGTAATGCCATATTGATGCAGCTCCTCTATTTCCGTAGGCAATATGACACCGCCGCCGCCGGCAAATATCCGGATATGGCTGCAGCCTCTTTCTTTCAAAAGGTCGTACATATACTTCAAATATTCCACGTGCCCTCCCTGGTAGCTGGTCATGGCTATGGCATTGGCGTCTTCCTGTATGGCACAGTCTACTACTTCCTGGACACTGCGGTCGTGGCCCAGGTGGATCACCTCGGCGCCATTGGCCTGCATAATGCGGCGCATGATATTAATGGCCGCATCGTGGCCATCGAAAAGAGAAGCGGCAGTAACAATGCGGATCTTATTCTTCGGAGTATATGACATAAAATATTGCTGTAAAAAATATAGGAATTACTTGGGATGCAAAATTACGATTTTAATCTGCGTTTTCCATGATTTCGCTATCGCCTTTCCCGGCCTTGCCGGCTGCGAAGCAGGAGCATCGCTTCGCCTTTTTACCGTATAGCTTAACTTTGAGGACCGCCAGGCTTCCTGTACCAGCAGGATAGCGTTTGTTTTTCTTACCTTAAATCCACATTATGACCATAGCCATCCTGGACGATTACCAACATATCATCGAAACGCTTGATTGTTTTAAAATAATAGCGGGGCAAAGTATACTGATCCTGGATAAAACGGAAAAAGACCCGGAATTGCTTGCCCGGCAAATAAAAGATGCGGAGGTTATCGTGCTTATCAGGGAGCGGACTGCTATAACGGAAGCGCTGTTGTCCCGTTTGCCGAACCTGAAACTGATTAGCCAGACCGGGAAAATAGCCGGGCATATAGATATGAATGCCTGCTCAAAGTATAACGTAGCGGTGGCCGAAGGTGTTGGTTCACCCATCGCACCCGCCGAACTTACCTGGATACTGCTGATGAATGTGCTGCGTAAGATACCCGAAGCTATAAACGATATGAGCAAAGGCTTATGGCAAACCAATATCGGTTCGACCGTTTATGGGAAAATGATAGGCATCTGGGGCTATGGTAAGATCGGTAAAAGGATAGCCGGGTATGCGGCAGCTTTTGGCGCTAAAGTCATTGTATGGGGCAGCGCCACCTCAAGGGAGCAGGCTGTAGCCGATGGCTATGAAGATGCGGTGACTCAGGGAAATTTTTTCCAAAAAGCAGATGTCGTTACACTGCATCTCCGGCTTACGGAAACGACCAGGGGTATCGTAAAAGAGCGTGATCTGGAACAGATGCAGCCTACTGCTGTGCTGATCAATACGGCGAGGGCAGAGCTGATAGAAGAGGGCGCCTTGGTACGATGCCTCCGGCGGGGAAGACCCGGTTTTGCAGGTGTGGATGTATACGAGGACGAACCGGTTTATAATAAGGATAATGAGTTGCTCCGGATGGCCAATGTTACCTGTACGCCGCATCTGGGTTATGTAGCCTACAGCAGTTACGAGCTTTACTTTGGTAAGGCGTTTGAAAATGTGATGGCCTTTATCAATGGTAACCCGGTAAACATTGTCGATCCTGGAATATTACCTTCTCGGGGCATTAATAAGGATGGAACAAAGGAATAGATATTGTCCCATGATGCGGGCACCTATATGCTCTCAATCTTTCAGGAAGCGCAGGATGTAACGGTTGATCTCGTCCCGCTGCGCTTGGGTGCCACGATCGTCCATATCGTTGTGGATCGTATGCGGTAGCTTAACGATCGTAATGCCGAGCGTCTTTTGTTCTTCGGCAGTGGGTAGCACTCCTTCGTCGGCCGGCTGGTCGCTTGAACGGAGAGAATACAGCTTGGGGTGCCTGGTCCTGGGAAAAGGCATTCGCCTGTTGTCCAGCGAAATTACTTTGTCGATAAGGCCGGGATATTTTTGGGCAAAGAGCATGCTCATGTCGCCCCCGTTGGAATGTCCGATCAGGGTTACATGCTTGTAATCGAGCTCCGGTTTTGTTCTTTTCAGTTCGTTGAGGACGAAGAGTATATTGGCTGCCCCGCGTTCCCAATGGGGGCGGCGTACGACCTGGGGTATGCCCGCCGATGGAATGAGACTGTCGGTAGGCAATTCGTGCTGGATACTGGCCACATAATAGCCTGCGGCCGCCAGCCTGGTACACAGGTAGCTGTGGTTTTTATTGCTGCCGCTTTTATTGGCCTGGTAGCCATGGCTCACGATTACTACTCTGGGGTGGGCTACGGATTTTACCGGCAGGTACAAGGCAACAGGTATGTTGCGCTGTCTGGAAGCATCAAAAAGGTTAAGGCTGTCCTGCCTGATCGTCTGGCTTTGCGCGGGATGATTTAAAACAAAACAACCTGCCAACAGCAGGCAGGTAAAGACATGGAGCACCTTGATATGGTTCATGGGAATGGGGCGTTTAACGCTACAAAAATAAATAAAAGCCTATTCCGTCGGTTCAGGCGAAAGTGCGAAAATTTTGACCGGGAGGCCTGGCCGGTTGAGCTGTAGTACCGGTCATAATTGTGGAAAAGGTTGTCGCAAAAGCGGAAGGGCTGAAGGATAGCGCGTATATTTGTATACAACACCAAAGCCCCTTATTATGACCCATAAAGAACTTATTGAACACTTTTATACTTGCTTTGCCAGGGCCGACGCGGAAGGCATGGTGGCTTGCTATGCCGATGATATCGCTTTTGAAGATCCTGCCTTCGGGCCCTTGCATGGAGATGATGCCCGGAACATGTGGCGCATGCTGGTGAACCCGGGTCTGAAGCTGAAGTTCAGCAATGTTTGGGCCGAAGGCGATAAAGGAGGTGCGCATTGGGAGGCGGAATACACCTTCAGCAAGACAGGCCGGAAGGTGTTGAACAAAATAGATGCTTCCTTTGAATTTAAGAACGGCAGGATCAGTAAGCATAACGACCGTTTCGACTTCTGGAACTGGGCCGGGCAAGCCCTGGGTACTCCCGGCAAGTTGCTGGGTTGGACTTCTTTCCTTAAAAATAAAGTAAGAGCCCAGGCGCTCGACCGTTTGCATCACTTTAAAAAATAATAACGCTACCTGCTATTATGAGTATTGCGATAAGAGCTATGCAACCGGGTGATGCCGCTGCTGTCAACCTGCTTTCGGCACAATTGGGCTACCCCCATCCTGTAGCCGAAACCATTACCCGGATAAACCATATGCTGCAGAACGAAAAAGATCATCTGCTGGTGGCTACTGAAGGGGCTGTGGTTATAGGCTGGATGCATGTTTATAAAACGATGTGGCTGGAATCGGGTGTATTTGCCGAGATCGCGGCGCTTGTTGTGGACGAGCAGCAGAGGGGGAAGGGAGCGGGTGAGCTGCTGGTGGAAACAGCTAAAGTATGGTGCATGGCCCAGGGTTGCTCCAGGCTGAAGGTAAGGAGTAACGTGGTCCGGACCCGGGCGCATCAATTTTACCGGAAGGCGGGGTTTAAGGAAACGAAGGAAAGCAAGGTTTTTGAAATGGACCTGTAAGGTAAAAAGAGGAAGAAAACACTTCCTCTTTTTACCGGTCTGCTTTATGTTTTATTAATTCAAATGATAGCGTATGAGTCTCCGTTCCCTGTATCGTGCCTGGCCTGCAAAAAATGGAATGGTCGCGGAAACAATACCGATGTCTTTCGCATGACGCTGATGCAGGTAGCGATGTTTGCCATATATCTGGTATCCCGGGTACATTTCATAGGTTGTCTTGAAGTTTAAGGTAGTATAGGGGCCGGCGGGTGTGTTATAATAGGTGGCGCCGCTCTCCATCTGTTCCTTAGCCACAGCCATAGTATCCGGTGGAGTGCCCATGGCGGTCACTACCGTAGAAAAAGCAGTGGTAAAATCTTTTGAAGAGAAACGGATGCTGCCTGCATCATCTACAAGATAATGCAGCGAATCCCTTAACCAGTGGTTGTGTATTTTGTCGTTTAAAGGTATGAGACTACTGAGGTAATAATAACGGTTGCCGTTAATCACGGTGTCTTTGGTAATCGAGCAACTATCGTATTCATTCAGGGGCGGGCCTTGTCCCAGGCTATCCACATCAAAGATCTGGTAGACCCAGTAATTGCCCACTTTAAGCTGGGTGTAATTGTCGTAATGCTCCGGTTCCGGTTCTGGTGTGCCTTTATCCTTGCATGCAACTGCCAGGCAGGCCGTTGCGATGAACAGAGGAGTTAATTTTTTCATAGGAATAATTTTATAAATGAATAAACGCGGCAAGAGCTGTCCATATTGTATCCTGAAAACAAAATACCCCGGCGATGGTGCCGGGGTATTTTTTGAAAGATAAATTAATTTACTGTCGTTACGGATATCAGGAATACCCGGGATGCTTCACTCCATATGCTACGCAAATTTCGTTCAGCATGACCAGTAGGAGTGATTGTTATCTAAATACGGGTAGCCAGCATAAACTATTCCTTTACTGGTACACGATCTTAAATTCCCATTTGTCTTTAGCGCTTACTACCTTAAGCACATAGAGACCGGAAGACAGCCCCATACGGGAAAGGTCGAAAGTATGTTTCCCATTATAACTGTTTGTTTCGGTAAACCCGGAGATCACCCGTTGTCCTGTAATGGTATAGATCGACCATTGCAGGCCATCGTTGGTACCTTTGAACCATTCCAGGTTCAATACGCCGTTGCGCACAGGGTTAGGATATACCATAACCGAACCTTCTGCTCCTGCCCAGCTCACACTGCGGATCAGGCTCAGGTATTGGCCGCCGCCTTGTACGGTGTACCTGATCCTGTAGTACATGGTGGGGCCGTTGACCAGCACGGGGGTATCGATATAGCTATAGCCCCGGCCGTTTTGTCCTATGGCGTTTATCGTTGCAACAGTTACAAAATTCATGTTGGCGTCTGCTCTTTGCACTTCATACTTAATGGTGCTGACATCTATGTTGGAAACCCAGTTGAGCAAGGCATGACGGGCGCCATAATGCACGGCGCTAAAGTCGAAGAGATTGGCCGCCAAAGATTGGTCTTTGGTGGGGCCGCCATCATTAAACCAGAATTCGGAGAAGGACCTCACCTTGGTTTCCGCATAATAACCGATATCGTAAGGTACCCAGGTTATCCTTCCTTTAGGAATAAAAGTGTAGTTGCCGTTTTTATTGTCGGCCAGGGTGTTGTTCTCAATGGCCTTGTCCGGATCGTCGTACTTGGTGATGCCCAGGCCCTGTACTTCCCGCACTTTACTACAGGAATAGCATTCCTTGTCTTCTCTTACGATCCGCATGGCTTCATCGGGAATATAAAAACGCAGGGTAACGCTGTCGCCCGGTGCATTGGCGGTTTGTATGGTGAAGTTTTTGGGAAGATAGTATTGCGTGCTATCCTCGTTGATGAATTGTGTATGCTTGTAGTCCTGGACCGCAGTAAGGCCCAATGCAGTGTTACTGTTCAACAAGGTCAGCCCAATGTCGTTAGCCTCGATAAAATCTGCCGTTTGCCCTGCGGCTATGTTCTGTGTACTTACGGCAGAAAATTGACTTTGATTAAAAATAGGATGCACCAGGTCATATATATGTATGTCGTCGACAGCAATGCCTTCGTATTCGGCGCCCTGGTCCGATTTCAGCACGAAACGGAAGGAGACTATTGGCTCATCATTGGGCAATGCGTAAGTAGCAACGTGCCAGTAATCCTCCCCTGTTTTGGTCCATGCCTGTGCCGAATCATTATTGTACCAATTGGTGCCCATGCCTGCCTGTCCTAATCTTTGCCAGTTATGACCGTCGTGGCTGTATTCCACATAGGCCTGGTCGAATACCGAAGTGCCCGGGTCTTCAATGTCCGTAGCAAGATTAAAGCTCAGCATGGGCTTGCTCATCGTACTGACGTCGAAGCAGGGGGAGTAAAGAAAGGAGTATTCCAGTTTGTTGTAATTGCCTTGCAGTTTGGTTTTCCATGCCTTGCTGCCACTAGCGGCATGGTTTATTTTGGGTGAGTTGGGTGTGCCGTATTCCCAGGAGCTATTATTGCCATCGGCATAGAAGTAGCCGTCGTTGGTTTCGAAATTCTGCAGGTAAGGAAATGCAGCGATCACCGGCTGGTTCTTGATGCTGAAGTTCATGATGCTGTCGTTCAGCCTGTAGGTATCTGTGGGTACATAAATCCAGGCCGAGAGATTATAAGTGGTATTGGCCGACAGGTCCATGGGTTGACTGAAGGTGTACTCGGCTGTATCCTTCCCGGGGATGGAGTCGATGATCCCGGATACAACGGGTTGCCCGTCGAGTTGATAATGAACCGCTATATTGTGTACCGTATTGTTGACTCCGTTCCGCACTTTTATCCTCATAGGGACATTGGCGCTTAGCCCGCAGTTGTAATGATACACCGAATCTATAGACAGCAACTGTACATCGTCCGTAACCAGGTACAGCTTGAAATTATCCATAGTAAGGCCGTTGCCGAAATAGGTTGCGGAAATGAGGGAAGTATCGTACTGGGTAAACCTGACCTGGGTACTGGAAGAGAAGGTCTGTCCGCCGGCAGCCAGTATATCGGTAAGCGACAAGGAGCCGGAATTGTAGATCACGCCCAGGTTAGCGGTATCGATATGGTATTGCAATAGCGGCAGCCAGGGATCGCTATCGCTGCCGCGTACCCAGACCATATTGCCGGTATCGAATTTGGGGATGCCGTGCATCAGGTAATCGAACTCACACCTTACTTCCCAATTGGTGACATTATAATTACTCAGGTTAAAGGTACTGGTGAGGGTATTGTAACTGCTGCCGGGGATATTGTCTCTTTGGTTGCCGGCATTATCCATACTGGCCGACCTGGTGCCGGCAATCGTGATGGCGCTGTTGACATAGCTGCGCAGGCGTCCTTTGGGCTGGCTTTGGGTAAAGTCCCATCTGTCGGCGCCATCGATGCCTGTAATACTTCTGCCTACAGCGTCCAGCATGCCGGTTGCCTCAAAGCCTTCGGTATAGCCTCCGCTGAGGTTCATTACGGGGTTGGCCAGTTGTTTGATCGTCATCACCACGGTATCGTTGACCGTTACGGGATCGGCAAGCGCCTGGTTGGTTACGGCAACAGTGACCTGGTAATTGCCGGGCGCGGCCAAATTAAGGTTGCCCAGGATGATCTGCCTGTTGCCTGCTGCACTGATAAGGTCGGTATAGTTCTGGCTTATCCATGGACCGCTGTTTACTTTGTAGGACACCCTGTAGTTATTGGCAGCCTGATCGTCGAGGTTGTTGATCAACACGGTTAAAGGTTGCGTTGCTCCCAGCGAAGTGCTGGTAAATTGCCTGCCGGTGACCGGTGCTACGATGCGGTTCAGCCTGAGATCGCCATGGGCGGTGGTGCCGGTGCAACTACCGTCTACAGGGAGGCGGTTCACAGCTATGGCACGCATGCCCAGGCTGCCATTGATTGCCGGTGCAACCGATACCCAATAAGTGCTATCCGAACTGAGGCCGGTAAAGGTATAGCTGGTTCCGGTGATCGTGGTCAGCGGTACCATTTCCGGTCCCGACTTTTTATAGATACGGTAACTGCTTGCGCCAGGTATGGCATTCCAGTTGATCTTGATCCCGCCCGGGCATTGTTCGGCTACAGGATTAAGGTTGACAACCGGCCTGCCCAGTAAGGTAAAAGGCTGGCTTTGCGATTGCTGGCTGGTGTTGTTGCGCTGTATCCTTACCAGGCATTGATTGGAAGCGATGGTAACAGGAGGGAACCAAATGTAGAATCTTTCGTTGGCGCCTACATTATTGTTGATCGTATTCCAGCTGCTGCCATTGTCGGTGGAGTAAGATATGGTAAATGTATTGGTTCCCGGAGAGGCTTCCCAGAAAAGGATCATGGAATCGCTGAGGCTCAGTGATTCGCCGCCGAAAGGATATTGCAGGCTTACAGCGTCGGGAATAAAATCATAAGCTACAAAATATTCCTGGTTGATCTCCGGTACATTGAATCCTTTTACTTTGATGGTATAAGCGCCTGCCACAGGGTTGTTCAAGGTGACCTGCTCTACATTGTTCAAGCGGTCTATGCCTGCTGTTGCGGGCGTGGCTACCTGCGAAGGCAGGGTATCCAGTATGAGGGGGAGCAATACTGTGGAAGATGGCGTTACTACGGTTAGGTCAAGGTCGTTGATCAGGGCATGGGTAGTTAATGGGGCCGAAGCGGCATCGTTCCAATAAAGCATCACCTTGGCTTTAGCCGTATTGGCCGGAATATTGAGTGTGAAAGTCTGCTCCTGTGCGGTATTGATGGTGCCCGAAAAATATTGCACGTTATCCATCATGGCCAGGGAGTGGCCCATATTCATTAATCCAAAACCATAACGGAAATCAGGGCCCGGTATATCGATATCCGTCGCGCCGTTCATCAATAAAGTTTTGATCAATGCCCCGCGAGGGTTCTGCCCACCGTGCAATTGCCGGTAGCGTTGGTACAGCAAAGCGGAAGCACCGGTTACATTGGGACAGGCAATACTGGTGCCGGAATTAAGGTCGTAATTGTTGTTGTCGATGCAGGAAACCACCCTGGCGCCAATGGCTGTGATCTCGGGTTTTAAGCGGCCGTCTTTTACCGGTCCCCTTGCCGAAGTAGGGTGATCGATTGCCGGAGGTTTGCCGATATCCCCCACAGTCAACACGTTCTTGGCCGTCTGGTACGAACCGGCAACCGTGGCATACCCCAGCGGGTAAGGGCTGCAGGTTTTCTTACCGTCATTGCCTGCGGCAAAAATGGTCAGCAGATCCGGTATGTCCAGCATCTGCTGGTCGCAGTACTGTGTATAAATGTCGTAAGTGCCTGCATAGTTGCAATCGCCTAATATATTGCCATAAGAGTTGTTGGAGGTTACCATGTCAAAGTCATGGTAATAAGTAGCGCCATTGGAAATGATCTGGCTGAAGTAATCGGTAACTATCGAAGCAGCCGGTGCAAAACCTTTGTAGCGTTCGTCCTTAATGCCATTGCCGGCCATAGTACCTGTAGTATGAAAAGCATGGGTGCTCACCAGTATGGGGTTGAAGCTCCGTACACGGTCTATATAGTCGATATGGACGGGATCCGATTCGTCGCCGATGCCCACGGTTATTCCTTCGCCGTGAAGATTATGCCCGCCAAGGCTTAGCGGCTGGTGCGCCCCTTGTGTATTGGTAAACGCGATGGCCTGGTTGTTGAGTGTTTGCGGGGTGAACAGCGGATTGATAAATCGTACGAAAGGTGCTGCTGCTAGGGCGGTTATTTTTTTGCCGGTGATCATCACTTCCCATACGTCCTGGTCTTTCCAGTTTTGGGTAAGGGACAATCGCGCTTCATAACTATCCAGCTTTTCCTGCACCGTTTCCCTGCTCATACCCTTGGCTACAGATACCAGTACGGTCCGGATCTCTTCCTGGTTAAGGGTTGCATCCAATAACAAGGGATTGATCTTGTCTTTGGCCATTACAACAGACCAGCTATCTATGCCTGCCTGTTGCAACAAAACCGCCGTAGGTTTTGTGCTGATTACCGCGAGGTAAACATTGGGCTGTATATTGCCCTCAAGGGTAATACCCGATGCCCTGAGTAAGGCCTTGTCGGGGGCCTTGTTGAAGTGCAGGTATACCTGTGCCAGGTTATTACCTGTAAGGTCTTTCTCTATAGCCTGAATTAAAAAACCGGTATTTGCCTGCAGGCTTGCTTCACGACCGGATAGCTGTATAAAAGCTGCCGGCTTTTGCTGTGCCCGTGCTATAGTAAAAGAGAACAATAAAAGTGAACCAAGGGTAAATATTTTTCTCATAAGTTCTTTGTTAAAGCCTGTACTGTAGGTGCTTTCAGGAAATAAATATACATATTCCTACGTTAATGTTATTAACTATTCTTTTCCCAACCTATACCTTGAAAGACGGGTCTTTATAGGTGGAGGATAGTAAGCAGAACAATTCGCAAAAAAACAACAAGTATTCTTTGTTTTTGTAAATATTAAACTTTATCTTGTTCTATAATTTTACAAAATATGAAGAACACATTTACTCACTCTTAAACAAATGAAACTATGCTCTTTCAACGTACTTATCGTTACAACACACCGTTGTCTGCCGAAGATATCAGGCAACGTCTTTTAGGTAAGCATATACTGGTTCATCATTTGGATTTTGAAATTCTTGAAAAGGAGCAAATGCTCAAGATCATACCTCATGCCGAGGATGCCAACGGCATAAAAACATTGCCTATCACTCATGTAGAAATGCAGGGTATGGGTACTTCCGGTACTAAAGTTATTGTTACTTCCAAGCCCCGGAAAATTGATGTCGGAGGTCCTTATCTGATCATCATCTTTTGTCTGTTCTGCATATTGGGCGCCAGCGCTTTTTACCTGATGAATCCATCGGAAAGCTACTGGCCTTCTTTATCCATGATCGGTGTAGGATTGCTTATCTTCATCATCTTCTGGTTGAGGATGGAAGCCGGCTATTTCGATTATACCCGTAAAATCCGCGACTTTATCAAACAGCATGTACGCTAAGCCGCCAAAAAGGAAAGCGCTTGTTTGGTTTTGTTTCCCTATAGCAATTAATAAAAAGCCAGTGACCACCGGCTTATAAGATAAATATCCTCCGGACGATAAGACCGGAGGATATTTTTATGGATACAAAGGAGCATTTTCCATATTGCTGTTGCCTTTTAAGAAGGCATATGGCGCAGCAGCTTTTTGCTGTGACGCCGCTCCTTTACTTTTTGAATAATCTTTTTGCCTGCAAATAAAGCCAGGTTGAAGGCCTGCCATTTTAGAAAGGAAATGCCCAGCTTTTTGGCTACACTTTTCACGGCAGGTCGGGCTGCAAATCCTGCAACGGCATTTTTTACTGTTGAGGTGTTACCCGTTTTCTTATCACGTGTTGCCGTAAACTGTTGCAGGGTTTTACGGGTTTTAGACGTCGCTTTACGGGATAGTAATTTACCGATGAGCGTTATTGCAAGCTGCTGGGGGTCGAACATGTCCAGCACATCGTTTTCTATTCGTCTTGTTTTGTATTTGATCCGTTCCTGTTCCAGGTCCAATTCGGCAAGACTGCTTACCTGTTTGCGCGTATATTTTTTTGCCATAGTCGTTCATTTTTGCATGCAGGAATATCCGCAAAGGAGTTGCTCCTTATGCTTCATGCTCTTGATCTGCTGTCTTGTCTTCCTTTTGCCGGGTCAGGAGCCAAGCCATTTTGCCGGCAAAAAAACGGATGATCTTCTTGCTGGAAAGAAATACAAAAACAGAGCAAACAAGGATGATTAATGCCGTGCAGAAATATCCCAGCACCTCACTGTGGAAGAGATGATTGAGTAAGGCGGCCAAAGCAAGGAAAACAAAAAATATGATCAGGAAGACAAGGAAAATGGCGATGATCATAAAGGCAAAATAACCCATTACATTCACCAGACGCTCGATAACCTCCAAACGGATAAGCTCGAACCTCAACTGTATGTATTGGGTTATTTTTTCCTTAAGCGAACTGATAGGATTTTTCAAATGCTCTATAATTTAAGGGTATCTTAAGCGCTGAAAATTTCGTCTTCAATATCAGATGCTTTCTTGCCCAACTTGGCTTTTAGCCTGTCGATGCTGTTTTTCAAACGGTCTACCTGCTCCTGGCGTTTGTCTTTATCGGTACCCAGCACATAACCCACTGCAGCGCCTACTGCTGCTCCGATTAATAATGTGGCTACTGTTTTTCCTGCATTGTTTGCCATAACTGACTGATTTTAATTGTGAATTATTTAAATGAATGTACAGACAAAACTACAATCTTCCCTATAAGATTGTTCGGAAAAGCTTGTCTTTTAATAAAACCTTATCATTTATAAGTTGCTTATAATTGGTTTATTGGCAAGTGCTTACAAAAGTTCTTTCCCCGTAAAGATAAGAATATTTCCCTCAATACGGTATTCTTCTTTAACTTAGGACCAATGCCTGCCTGCAACTTTTGGGCCTCAAAAAAGTTATAGCTTTTATAACCTGTTACGCGACTGCTTATGGATATTTTAAGAACGAATGGATTAAAGCAAATTATTTTACTCCTGCTGATTGCCTTTATAGGCATCGTGCTCATATGGCAACTGCAATATTTTATTCCCGGGTTTCTCGGGGCCATTACCTTATATATCCTGTTGCGGCAGTATTATTTCAACCTAACCATCAGGAGGCGCTGGAAAAAATGGGTAGCGGCCATTACCCTTATTCTTACCTGCGTCATCGTTTTTGTACTACCTATCTGGCTGCTGGTGGAGCTGTTGATGCCGCAACTGACCTATGCTTTCCAGCATTCGGGCGAATTGGTAACGCAGGGCAATCACTTTATGGAACTGGTGAAGGAATACCTGCCGCGGCTTAGGATCGATGAACAGCAGATACAGCAGGGCATACAAAAGGCAGTGATGGTGATCCCCACCTTCCTTTCTGCAACCCTTAATGCCACTACCAGTGTTATGATCAATGTGCTTACCGCTCTTTTTATATTGTATTTTATGTTGCTTAGCGGTCGTGATATGGAAAAAAAACTGGTGCGGCTATTGCCCCTGAAAGATGCCAATATCAATTCTCTTTGGTCCGAAACCCGCAATATGGTGATCTCGAATGCCATCGGGATACCCTTGCTCATGCTTTGCCAATGTATTATTGCGGTGATCGGTTACTGGATCTTCGGGGTAAAGCAACCCCTGATCTGGGGCATCCTTACCGGTGTGGCTTCCATAGTGCCTATGGTGGGCACTATGATTGTATGGGTGCCGATCTGTATTATCGTGATCGCGAGTGGGAAGGTGGGTATGGGGATCGGGTTGGCGCTCTATTGTGCCATCGTGGTGTCCAATATAGATAACGTGCTCCGCTTTACCCTGCTGAAAAGGATAGGCGATGTACATCCACTTATTACGGTATTCGGGGTTATCGTGGGCCTGCAATTGTTCGGGATCATGGGGCTTATCTTCGGGCCTTTGCTGCTGGCTTATTTTATCCTGCTGATCAAAGTGTACCGCCTGGAGTTCTCTTCCCGGCCCGATGATAGCGATGAGGGTGGCGTTACGGTCATACAGCAGGAAATCGTGCAGACCGGTACGGTAAACGAGGTACGGATCAATAACGATACCCAAAATGAGTAGGAGGTTCCGTAACTTCGCTTCCGCGGGGAAACGGCCTGTTTCCCCGATTTTTTCTATTATAAAATTACCATAAGTGCCCGATATTATTCAATTATTGCCCGATCATCTTGCCAACCAGATTGCTGCCGGTGAGGTGATCCAGCGTCCGGCCTCTGCCGTAAAAGAACTGCTGGAAAATGCCATAGATGCGGATGCTACCGAAATTCAACTGATCATTAAGGATGCCGGGAAAGAGCTGATCCAGGTCGTGGACAACGGCAAGGGCATGAGCCCCATGGATGCCCGCATGAGCTTTGAACGGCATGCTACATCCAAGATCAGGCATATCGACGACCTGTTCTCGATCAAAACCATGGGCTTCAGGGGTGAGGCGCTGGCTTCGATCGCGGCCGTGGCCCAGGTAGATATGAAGACCAGGCAGCACCACGAGGAGCTGGGCACGCATCTGGCCATCGAGGCTTCCGTAATCCTGAAACAAGAGCCTGTGGCCAGTAATCCCGGCACCAGCTTCTCTATCAGGAACCTTTTTTATAATGTACCTGCCCGCCGGAAATTCCTGAAGTCCAATACTTCGGAATACAAACATATTATAGATGAATTTACCCGGGTAGCAATGGCTTATCCCCAGATCGCTTTCCGCCTGTTCCACAACAATACCGAACAGTTTCACCTGTCGGCAGGCAATTTGAAGACCCGTATTGTAGAATTGCTGGGCAATAAAGTAGAAAAGACCCTGGTGCCTGTAGAAGAAGATACGGAGCTGCTGCGCATACATGGTTTTATTGGTAAGCCCGAATCGGCTACCCGTACCCGGGGCAACCAGTTTTTCTTTATCAACCAGCGCTTCATCCGCAACGCCTATCTGCATCATGCGGTGGCCACGGCTTTTGAAGGCCTTATCGATAAAGAGGCTTTCCCTTTTTATGTATTGTTCCTGGAGCTGGACCCCCAAAGGGTGGATGTGAACGTGCATCCCACCAAGCAGGAAGTAAAATTCGACGACGACCGCCTATTGTATGCCTACCTGCAATCTACGGTAAAGCATGCCCTGGCCAAATTTAATATTGCTCCTTCTCTTGATTTTACTTTAAATACCGAAATACAGAACCTGGAAGCCTTGCGGCTACCCCAGAGCCGGGAACAAAAGGAGACAACGCAGAAAGGATACCTGTACCAGTCCTTCAGCGAAGGCGGTAAAGCCCATTTCCTGGAAAAGAGCAACGACCGCCAGCAATGGAAAGAGCAGCGGGAACATTTATTCCCCACATTGCCTTCTTTACCTGTTTTCCGGGAAAATGTCCCTGATCTTCAGGCCGGGGCAGGGGAAGCGCAGGCTGAGTTGTCATTTGAAGAGGGCAGCAATCACCAGCAGCCGGTATTGCAATGGCGCGATTACCTGATCAGCACCATGAAATCCGGATTGCTGATCATGCATCAGAAAAGGGCCCTGGAACGGATTCAATATGAACGGCTATTGGAAAGGATCAACCACGAACATACGGTCACCCAGCAATTGTTATTTCCCGCTACTTTGCAACTGAGCCCTTCGGATGCCGCCTTGCTGGAAGACCTGTTGCCTTTCCTCAGAAAATTAGGTTATGACATTTCGCCCTTTGGGAGTCATACCTATGCCGTGCAGGGGGCGCCCCCCGATGTGCCGGCTGGAAGGGAACAGGCGCTCCTGGAAGAAATACTGGAGCAGATGAAGCATGAATCGGCCGCATTGAAGGATCAGCAACAGGAAAAGCTGCTGCGCACGGTGAGCAAGCGGATGGCCCAGCCATCTTTGCTGTCGGCGCAGGCGGCACAAGCGCTTATCGATGAGCTATTCGCTTGTGCGCAGCCGCAATACGCCCCCGACGGAGCTAAGGTTTTTACCGTATTACCAGGGAAAAGCCTGGAAAATTTGTTGTGAAAAGCAGGTTTTTTCAATTTTGGTAAATAAGTGAATAAACTTACATTTGGGGCATAAATTAACTTACTGGTAAATTTTCAGGTAGGCATTTGTTTTTTTTACTCAAAAACATAAATTTGCCGCGACTATTTTAAGTATCAATTTTTTAAACAATTAATTTCGTAAAAAAACAGAATTATGGCAGACGTAAAAACAGCCACAGCAGCAAGACCTTCAGGTGCTCCACGTGCAGCAGGTAAACCCAAAAATTCAAACAACTTCTGGATCAATTTGCTCATCGTAGTCGTTTGTGTGGTAGTAGGACAATTGATCCGTTATTTTGTATTAGGTGATCCTGCCAACTTCAGTAACCCAGCTACAAAAGAAGGCCCGCTCAACTGGAAAGCTAACATGTACGAAGGTGGTCCTATCGTTCCCTTCCTGATTGCCATGTTCCTGGTTATGCTTGCTTTCGTTATCGAAAGAGCGATTACTGTATTGAAAGCAAAAGGTAAAGTAAACGGCGGTGAGTTCGTACGTAAAGTACAATACCACCTGGCCAACAAAAACCTGGATGCTGCATTGGCTGAGTGTGATAAACAAAGCGGTTCTGTAGGTAATGTAATGAAAGCAGGCCTGCACAAATACAAAGAGATGATCAACAATACCGAGCTGACCACTGATCAGAAAGTATTGAGCATCCAGAACGAGATCGAAGAAGCTACAGCACTGGAACTGCCTATGCTGGAGAAAAACCTGATCTTCTTGTCTACCATTACTTCCGCTGCAACCCTGTTGGGTCTGTTGGGTACGGTTGTGGGTATGATCCGTGCCTTCTCTGCAATGTCTGCTGCAGGTGCTCCCGATCCTAACAAACTGGCTGCCGGTATCTCCGAGGCCCTGTACAATACCGCTCTGGGTATCGGTACATCCTTCTTCGCGATGTTGGCTTACAACTTCTACACTACTTTGATCGATGGTATCAACTACAGCATAGACGAAAGCGGATTTACTTTAACACAAAGCTTTGCTGCTACTTATAAATAAGTGCAGCAATATTTTGTGGAAATGAATCATTTCTTCGTCTAACATTAAATTACAAGAAGATGCCAAAAATAAAATTGCCTCGTAAGAGTACGCATATTGACATGACGGCCATGTGTGACGTCGCGTTCCTGCTGCTTACTTTCTTTATGTTGGCTACAAAATTCAAACCTGAAGAAACTGTTGTGGTGGATAAGCCTGCGTCTACTTCCACCAAGCAGATTAAAGAAGGTTTTTTGCAGATCACCCTGGATGCCAAAGGACGAGTGTTCTTTACGGTAGATAACCTGAACGATAAAAGAGCAATCATCGATCAGATCAGCACCGAAAAGAACCTGAACCTGAACGCGGCAGAGAAAGAAGCCTTTATTACCGGCGGAGAGATAGGCGTGCCTTTTACGCAGCTGAAAAGCTACCTGGCCATGCCCCCCGATCAGCGCAAAAAGTTTGATAAAGAACAGGCTCCCGGCATCCCAACCGATACCACTGCCAATTTCGATACCAATGAGCTGGCTTACTGGGTGTTGAAATCCCGCTATATCGTGGACAATGGTAAAGGCCGTATCGTGATCAAAGCCGATGGCAAAGCGGAATATCCCGCCATCGCAAAAGTGATCGGTACCTTGGGCAAACAAAAGGTGTTCCGTTTCAGCTTCCTCACCGATCTGAAAGGCGTACCGCAAGGCACTGCACTTGCAGCGGAAAGAGCGTCGGGCAAGTCCGAGGAATAGCATTCCTTACCGGAAGCTAGGTACAATTCAATATTAACAAAATTAAACAAATACAACCATGGCAGAAATAGAGGTAAAAGGTGGGAAGAAAGGTACCCCCCGCATTGACCTTACACCAATGGTGGATTTGGGATTCCTGCTCATCACTTTCTTCATGTTTACAACAACCATGTCGAAGCCGAAAGCAATGGAAATTCAGATGCCTTTTAAAGATGATAAGCTGGAGGAAAAGGATCAGAGCAAGATCAAAAATGATGAAGCCCTTACCTTATTGCTGAGCAAAGATCACAGGATATACTATTATTACGGTATCGGCGACGATCCTACCAAGCCGCCTAAAGTGGAAGTGACTTATTTCAGGGATAAAGACGGTATCCGCGATGTACTGATCAACAAAAAGAAGACGGTACAAAGCCTGATCAGCCAGGGTGTGCTGGCCGCTAAAGATAAAGTGGTGGTACTCATTAAACCTGATGTCAACAGTACTACCGATGACCTGATCAATATCCTTGATGAAATGACGATCAATGCCATCCCTGTATATGCAGTAGTGGACATTACGCCTGTAGACAAGGAATTTATTACAGCAACAGAAGCAGTTAATCAACAATAATTTGCCGGGAGGATAAAGCCGGTAAGGACTATCCTTTATGCAAATGTTGAAGATCCTGCATCTCACATTAAAGTAAAAACATTATGGACATCAATAAAATTTTAAACGCCGATTACCTCGACATCCTTTTCGAAGGGCGGAACAAGAAGTATGGCGGCTATGAATTGCGCAAAAAATACCGGGTCCGCGCAGCCATAGCAGGCATGATCTCTGTTCTGGTTATAGGTGGATCATTTGCCGGTACTATGTACAAGGCTAAAGAAAAGATCGTTGAAGCGCCGCCGGTAATCAAGGATATAGCCCTTACCGAGCCGCCTCCGGTAGATCCGAAGAAGCCGCCGCCGCCGCCGCCGGTAGAGCCGCCACCCCCGGTAAAGCCTACCGTTAAATTTACACCTCCTATTATTAAGAAAAATGAAGAGGTAAAAGAAGAAGAAAGGATCGAAGAACCACCCAAAGATGAAAAAGTGGTTGTAGGTCCGAAGAGTGCGGAAGGTTCCGGTGATCCTAACGCAATCGATCCGGGTCTTTCCAACCCCGGGACAGGTACCGGTAAAGCCGTTGAGGCTGCTCCGCCACCCGATAAGATCTTTACTTCCGTTGAACAAATGCCCCAGCCTCCGTTTGATGTAAACAAATACCTGGCGCAAAACATCCGTTATCCTGCAGCCGCCAAAGAAGACGGTATCCAGGGTAGGGTAGTGTTACAGTTCGTAGTAGATAAAGACGGCAGCGTAACCAATATCGTTATCCAAAGGGATATCGGTGGCGGTTGTGGTAAAGAAGCCGAACGTGTCGTACGCAGCATGCCGAAATGGAAACCCGGCAAGCAAAACGGGCAGCCGGTTAGGGTGTATTACACCTTGCCTGTTTCCTTCAAACTGCAAGAGTAATAGTTACGCAGATAAAAGAAAAACCGCTCCCCTCCGGAGCGGTTTTTCTTTTGCTCCGGCCGAAAATTCCTGTAAATTTGCCCGAAATTTTATATACCATAATCATATGTTTCAACCATCCCGATTGATCAATAAGTACGTTGCATTAAGTGCAGTCGCTGTTTTATTCCTGGCCTCCTGCGGCGATAAGAAAAATACTGCCGCCACCAAGCCCGCCGACAAGGCAACCGAAGCACCGGCAACCACGCCTACCGGCAAGATCGCTTATGTGAACCTGGATACCCTGGAAGTGAAATACGAATACTTTAAATCAAGAAAAGCGGAATTTGAAAAGAAGACAGCCGGCATGGAAGCCGAAGTAGAAAGGCTGGCCCAATCTTTCCAGAATGAATATGCGGCTTTCCAGAAAAAAGCGCAGGCCGGTACCCTGACACAGGCCGAAGGGGAAGCAGCTCAGAAAAAACTGGGTCAGATGCAGCAGAATATCGAAAGTCGCAGGCAGACCCTGCAGGCCCAGCTGATGAAAGAACAGGAGACTTTCAATAAAGAGCTACAAAAACGCCTCGACGATTACCTGGTAAAATACAACGCAGATAAAGGCTACGATTTTATCCTCTCCTATGTAAAGGGCGGTAATATCCTGTTTGCCAACAAAGCCCTGGACATCACGGCAGAAGTGATCAAAGGCATGAATACAGAAGATGGCGCTAAGCCGGCAGCGGATAGCAGCAAGTAATCTTCAACTTTATAATAATCGCCGGGGCTTATGTTCCGGCGATTGAATTTGTGGTACTGTTGCCGGCAGGAGACGGTCGGGACGCGCAGCGACCTGAACGTCTCCTGCCGGAATGATGCTGACGTTCATGATAAGCGGATAGCCCAATAAAAAAGATTTCTTATGCTCAAGCGCTTGTTGCATAGCCCATTCCTGCTTTTATGTATTGCTGTTGCAGCGATCATAGGCACCGGCTGTTCCTCCTCCCGCAAAGTGGCGGGCACGGGGCATAAGCCGCCTGCTTCCCTTACCGAGCGGGAACTGCGGCAGAAGTATGCCGGAAGGGTAGCTGCCTCGGCAGGGGATATCGACAATATACCCTTGTATCGTTTTGTCGACGAATGGTATGGCGTGCCTTACCGGTATGGCGGTAACGGCAAGAGCGGGGTCGATTGCTCCGGCTTTTCTACGAAACTATATGCCAGTGTCTACAACATGCCGATAGTACGTACTGCGCAGCAGCAATACGATGCCAGCAAAAAAGTGAAAAGAAAGAAGCTGAAGGAAGGCGATCTGGTATTCTTCAACGAAGGCGGGCGGAAAATAACCCATGTGGGCGTTTATCTGATAAACGATTACTTTGTACATGCCAGCACGGGCAATGGGGTGATGATCAGCAACCTGAACGATGCGTATTGGGAAGATCATTTTGCCGGTGGTGGCAAACTGCGGTAGCCGGTAAAGCAGCCAGCTTTAAGGCATACAACAACAGGCCGGGCTTCTCCAGAAGCCCGGCCTGTTGTCATAGGGAGGACGGGTATTTATCGTGCGAAAAAGATCAGGGTGTTAAGGTGTACACGAGTGTAGACCGGTCAGGGTTATTCTGAGGTTTACCTAGGCTGATAACGGAAGCCGCAGTTACAGAAGCGCCGGGATTTAAAGGATTATTGTAAACAATGTCTTTATCGGTAGTTTCGTAATAGGCGCCATCCGCAGCCTTTACCTTCCAGTGTAAGGTGATACCTCTCTCGAGTGTCTTGTTGGAGACGTTTTTAATAGCATAATCGATCCGGATGTAATCTTCGCCGGGGAAATCTTCGTTAGGCTCATAAATCTCATTGATGGTAAGCTGGAAATCGGCAGCCGTAAAGGTGCTGGCAGCCGGGTTTTCCGGGGTAGGGCTGTCACTTTTGTTGCAGCTTCCCATAGTTAATAAAGATAGTCCCAGCAGGGCTACACAGATCGAATGCTTCAATTGTTTTCCGGTCATTCTTGTCGCTTTTAAGTAGTCTTGAAATTTTGTCAAAACTACTGGGGGCGCCTTGTGTGGCCTATACCGGTTTCTGTGTATTTTGTGTCTTTTTGCATTTTTTTAAGGTTGCCAGGGCATGAAAAAAGGGCCGGCTTCTGTAAGAGAAGCCGGCCCTTTTTATGAAGTAAGTATCGGATAATTAGTGTCTGAAATGACGCATCCCGGTAATCACCAGGGCCATGCCGTTCTGTTGGCAATAAGCAACCGTGTCTTTGTCCCGGATTGAGCCGCCGGGCTGTATTACCGCAGTAATGCCTGCCTCATGGGCCATCTTTACACAATCATCAAATGGGAAAAAAGCATCGGAAGCCAGTACAGCGCCCTGCAGGTCGAAACCAAAGCTCTTCGCTTTTTCGAGCGAATGACGTAAGGCATCCACCCGGCTGGTCTGGCCGCAGCCTTTACCCAGCAACTGCTGGTCTTTTACCAGGGCAATCGCATTGGATTTAAGATGCTTGCATACCAGGTTGGCAAATACCAGGTCTTTCTTCTGGGTTTCGGTTGCGGGCTGGGCGCCTTCTTCCTTCCATTGGGCATAGTTACCTTCGTCGGCGCCCTGGGTCAGGATGCCGCCCAATACATTCTTGAATACGGTCTTGGTTTGCAATGCCTGTTTTTGTGCCAGCAGGATACGGTTCTTTTTGGTTTGTAGGATTTCCAGGGCTTCTGTGTCGAACCCGGGGGCCAGCAATATTTCGAAGAACAGCTCATTGATCTTTTCTGCAGTAGCCTTATCTATTGTTTTATTGGTTGCCAGCACGCCGCCGAAAGCGCTTTCGGGGTCGCCGGCCAGGGCCGCTTCCCATGCTGCTCCCAGGGTAGCTTTCTGGGCTACGCCGCATACATTGGTATGTTTGATGATCGCAAAAACAGGATCGGCATCCTGGTCAAACTCTGCGATGAGCTGTGCGGCTGCATCCACATCTACCAGGTTGTTGTACGATAGCTCTTTACCATGCAGCTTGTCAAAAGTATCTTCCAGGTTGCCATAGAATACGCCTTGCTGGTGCGGGTTTTCACCATAGCGCAATACTTGCTTGCCCTGGAAAGGCGGTACAATAGTGCCGTTGAAATAATTGTTGATGGCAATGTCGTAATTCATCACCACATAAAATGCTTTGGCAGCAAATGCCCTGCGTTGTTCCAGGCTGGTAGTACCTTCCTGGGTCTTGAGCAGGTTTTCCAATGCAGCATAATCTTCTTTAGCCGCGATTACGGTCAGGTCTTTGTGGTTTTTGGCAGCAGCGCGGATCATGGAAGGACCACCGATGTCTATTTTCTCAATGATCAATTGCTCTTCCGAAGTGTTCTTCACCGTCTCTTCAAAAGGGTACAGGTCTACAATCACTAGGTCGATTTCCGGGATCTTGTATTGTTGCATCTCCGCAATATCCTGCTCCAGCTCCCTGCGTCCCAGTATCCCGCCGAAAACGGAAGGGTGGAGTGTCTTTACACGGCCGCCCAGGATCGATGGGTAGGTAGTCACTTCTTCAACAGGCACACAGGAAATACCCAGGTCTTCAATAAATTTCTGGGTACCGCCGGTAGAATAAATGGTTACGCCCAGGCGGTCCAGTTCTTTGACAATGGGCTCCAGTCCCTCTTTGTAAAATACGGAGATCAGCGCCGATTTGATTTGCTTTTGCGACATCGGAATTATTGCGGTTTTTTTAAAATGAAGGCGCAAAGTTCCGAAATGTGGCTAACATATGCAAATCGTTCAACTTCCGGAAAGTTCCCTCGGCCGGTAAACGATAACTCCTGTAGCGCGAGGTTACCTTTGTTCCTCTTTTACCGGGAAAACTTTCCGGAAGGTTTCCCGGTTACGGTAAGGTTTGCACAATAGCCACGTCCATATGATCATTGGCCGTCGAATTGATTGTATAGCCTATCTGCGATGTAGGTGTCGGAGGGTTGGTACTGGGAACGCAGAGGATCGCCACATGCAGACCGTTAACATACATGGATCCGGGGTAAAACGAGGCCTCGAAGTTGTTGTAGGTATAAGGCCCCGACCAGCCGCTGGTGATCTGGTTGGCATTGTCTGCCGTTGCGATGAATACAGCGCCGGTATTGCTGCCTATAGCCGCCGATACCGTGACGCCGAAAGTAACCTTTGCCAGGCCGTTGCGCTGATACTGGGTATAGGTTGCGTCGAATATATCCCATTGGCTTCCGGAAGTGGTCAGGTTTTGGGCCTTTTCTTTGGGGGCATCGCTTGAAGGTGTGATTACGTGGTCCTTTTTACAGGCGGTCAACAGCAGGCTTGCGCAGGCCCACAGGGCCAGGTTCTTTTTCATGGTTTTTGTTTTTTTATGTTTGGTTAATAATGGGGACCAAATATATTCAATTATAGGGATTCATTGGAAATGTTCGGCCCCTTATGGCCTGTATCCTGATAATCAGTTAACCTTACTATACTATTTAAGAAACCGGGGAAAATCATGTTATGGCGCAATGGGGAAATAACTTTCCGGAAGTTGGCAAAACACCTACTTTTGCAGCCTTATGCGTGGCAAAATAATCAACGATCCCGTGTACGGTTTTATCCGTTTTCCTGAAAGGGAGCTGATGCAGGTGATCGAACATCCCTGGTTTCAGCGGCTGAGACGGATCAAGCAGATGGGAATGGCACACCTGGTATATCCTGGTGCGGTGCATACCCGCTTTCATCACTCCCTGGGGGCGACCCACTTAATGGGTACGGCGCTTAATGAGCTGAAAAGCAAAGATATAGAAATCTGCAGGGAGGAATGTGTTGCCGCGAGGCTGGCTATCCTGATGCACGACATCGGCCACGGGCCCTTCTCGCACGGGCTGGAGCATACCATCGTACATGGTATCTCGCACGAAAGCATCTCCAAGCTAATTATGCAACGGCTGAACGAGGCCTTTGGCGGTACGTTAACCGAAGCTATCTCCATTTTTGAAAATACACATCCCAAAACCTTCCTGCATCAACTGGTGTCGAGCCAACTGGATATGGATCGTATGGACTACCTCAACAGGGATAGTTTTTATACCGGTGTTTCAGAAGGGGTAATCGGGTACGACCGTATCCTCCAGATGCTTACGGTAAAAGACGGTGGCCTGGTGGTAGAAGAAAAAGGGGTGCATTCCGTAGAGAAATTCATTATTGCCCGGCGGCTGATGTATTGGCAGGTATATCTTCATAAAACAGTACTGGGCGCTGAACATCTGATTATTAATATCCTGCAGCGGGCCAAGCAACTGGCCCAGCGGGGCGCCGAGCTGTTTGCCACACCGGCTTTACATTTTTTTCTGTACGAAAAAATAACCGGTGACGATTTTGTGTCGGAACCTGCTATCCTGGAAAGGTTTTGCCTGCTGGACGATTCGGATATCATGACTTCTATAAAGGTGTGGATCAACCATAAAGATCCTGTTCTTTCCCGCCTGTGTACGATGATGCTGGATCGCAGGTTGTACAAAGTAAGGTTGAGCACCCAACCGCTGGAGCAGGAATTCGAAAAAATGAAGCAAACCGTATTGGGTACCGGTAAAATGATGGAAGAAGAACTCCCTTTTTATCTTTTCCACGGCAGTACCAGCAACAATACCTACAACCAGCATGACGAACGCATCAATATCCTGATGAAAACCGGGGAAGTCGTCAATATTTCGAGGGTGGATAATGCGCTGATCGGTTCCGAACTTACGGTACCCGTGGAGAAATTCTATATTTGCAGGATCGCATAAACAAGGATTGAAAAACAAGCTCGGCCACATTTAGGTACTGATGCTATGTACTGTGTTGTTAACCAGTATGCTATGGGCGTAGGTGCAGCACAGGTAACCAGGCTGGGAAAAACGCTGCTGCTATGGTTTGCCCTGTTTCTCCTCGTGCTTGTGCTGACTGTCGTCAATATTGTGCAAAAGAACAGGGTGTTGAACGGATCACTTTCGGTGTAGGCGTCCTCATTATATATAAGAATGCTGCTGGCAGCAGAATTCGACCTGTTGAACATCCTGGATGGGTGTACAGGACTTGCCGCCCTGGCCAGTGCAGGGTACGTATACCGGAAAAACAAAAAATAGCTTAATCGGATTATAGCCTATATGTCGGCAACTTTTCTTAAAGCGGAATGGCGAAAACTGGCTATGGCCAATTATGCGATAGATCCCGGTGTGCTGGAAGCTTACCTGCCTTATAGAACAGAACTGGATTATTGGAATGGCACCTGCTATGTGAGCTTGGTAGGCTTTATGTTTCTCGATACCAGGATAAGGGGGCTGCGTATCCCCTTCCATGTCAATTTCGGAGAAATAAACTTGCGGTTCTATGTAAAATATGCAGAACAGGGGGTATGGAAGCGGGGAGTTGTCTTTGTTAAGGAAATTGTTCCCAGAAGAGCACTTAGCTTGGTAGTCAATGTTTTATACAAAGAAAAATACGAAATCATGCCGGTGAGACACTTATGGCAATCGCAGGATGAGCACTGGGATATTACCTATAAATGGGGCAAAGGCCTGGGTAATGCGCTGAAGGTAACAGCAGGTAAGGACCCTGAGCCGGTAAAAGAAGGAAGCAAGGAAGCATTATTACAGAACATTACTGGGGATATACCAAGGTTACAAGCAGGAAAACAGCGCAATATGAGGTGGCTCATCCACGTTGGGAGGTGTACCCGGTAAAAAAATATACGATTGATGTGGATTTCGGGAAAATTTACGGACCCGGATTCGCGTTTCTGAAAGAAGAACAGCCTTCATCGGTATTCCTTGCAGAAGGCTCGCCCATAACAGTAAAGAAAACCACAATCCTCTAAAATAAACAGTACATGAAATTTACCGCAGCACAAATAGCTTCTTTGATCGGGGCCAGGGTGGAAGGAGATCCCGAAGTCGCTATATCCGATATCGCCAAAATAGAAGAAGGCCGGGAAGGCGCCCTTAGTTTTGTCGCCAACCCTAAATACGAACATTATCTCTACGAAACCGGGGCTTCGATCGTGATCGTGAACGAATCGCTGCAATTGGAAAAGCCGGTAAAGGCCACTTTGTTGCGTGTAGATGATGCTTATGCTGCTTTTGCTGCCCTCCTGGCAAAATACAATGAGCTTGTTTCGGCTGATGCTGCCAAAAAAGGGATCGAGCAACCCTCTTATATTAGTGAATCGGCGACATTAGGCGCTGATATTTATGTGGGTGCTTTTGCCTATATCGGCAATAAGGCCCGGATTGGCGACAGGGTTAAGATCTTTCCAGGAGCTTACATCGGTGACCAGGTAGTGATCGGGGATGATTCGGTGATCAATGCCGGTGTTAAAGTATACCATAACTGCGTTATCGGTCAGCGGGCGATCATTCATGCCGGTAGTATTGTCGGCGCCGATGGTTTTGGCTTTGCTCCCCTGGCCGATGGAACGTATAAAAAAATACCCCAGCTCGGTAATGTCGTGATTGAAGACGATGTGGAAATAGGCGCCAATACCACCATCGACAGGGCCACTATGGGGGCCACCCTGATCAAAAAAGGCGTGAAGCTGGACAACCTGATACAGATAGCCCATAATGTGGAAATAGGGGAAAATACCGTGATTGCCGCGCAAACGGGCATATCGGGTAGCACCAAAATAGGAAAACAATGCCTGATTGGCGGACAAGTAGGTATTGTAGGGCATATACAAATTGCTGATAATACGCGCATTAATGCCCAAAGTGGCCTGTCCAAATCGATTACTGCGCCAGGTACTACCATCACCGGTTCACCAGCTTTCGATTATAAAAGTTCCTTGAAAAGTCAGGCAATTTTCAGAAATTTGCCCGAATGGGTGCAAAGGATCCAGCAATTGGAAGATAGATTGCCTGCAACTTTGGTTAAAGAAGGTTAATACTATAATAATATTATCATTTGGTTTATCTTTGCCGACCTGTAAAACGGCCAGACCATTTTGCAGATACATTCATGGACAAGGCATTAACCAGATAATAATTTGTTGTGCCCTGTCGCTCAAATAAACAGTGATGGAGATAATAGCAAAGGGTAAATCCGAAAAAACGAAATCCGAACAAAAGGTAATGATGAAAGAATACCAACAGACATTGAAGGGGGAAGTATCGATCAGCGGGGTTGGGCTACATACCGGTAAAGAAGTTACTTTGACCATGAAACCGGCCAACCCGGGATTCGGCATCCGCTTTCAGCGTATAGACCTGCCCGACCAGCCTGTGGTAAAAGCCGACGTGGACTATGTTGTGGATACTTCGAGAGGAACTACCCTGGAGCATAACGGCGCCCGCGTGAATACCATAGAACATGTGCTGGCTGCGCTCGTAGGGATGAATGTAGACAACGTGCTCCTGGAATTAAACGCTCCCGAAGTGCCTATCATGGATGGTAGTGCCCGCGAATTTATAGAGGCGATAGAGAGCATAGGAATACTGGAGCAGGATGCCAAAAAGATCTATTATGCCATAGACCAGAATATTCATTTTTACGATCCTGTAAAAAATGTAGATATGCTGGCTATCCCGGCCAACGAATACCAGATCACCACCATGATCGACTTTAATTCGCCGGTACTGGGTACGCAACATGCAGCCCTGAAACAACTGAGCGATTTTAAACACGAAATATCCAGCAGCCGTACTTTCTGTTTCCTGCACGAACTAGAATTTCTGCTCGAAAATAACCTGATCAAGGGAGGCCAGTTGAACAATGCCATAGTAGTTGTAGATAAGATTGTGAGCGATTCGGAACTGGAAAAGTTGGCGAAGGTATTTAATCAGCCCAAGGTAGAAGTAAAGAGCGAAGGGATATTGAACAATCTGCAACTGCACCACCCCAACGAGCCGGCCAGGCATAAATTGCTGGATATAGTGGGCGACCTGGCCCTTACCGGTTACAACATTAAAGCACATATCATCGCCAACCGCCCGGGACATGCTACTAACGTGGAATTTGCCCGCAGGCTGAAACAATACATCAAAAAGAACAAACACCTTTCCGATATACCTACCTACGACCCCAACAGGCCGCCGGTGTACGATATCGTACATATCGAGAAATCCCTCCCGCACAAATACCCCTTCCTCCTGGTCGATAAGATCATTGATATGACCGATAAGGAAGTTGTAGGTATAAAAAACGTAACCTTCAACGAGCATTTCTTCCAGGGGCACTTCCCCGGGAACCCCGTTATGCCTGGTGTGTTGCAGATAGAGGCTATGGCGCAGGTAGGCGGGTTGCTAGCCTTGAACAATTATACCGACCCCGAAAACTACGATACCTATTTCCTGAAAATAGATAAAGTACGGTTTAAGCAGAGAGTAGTGCCCGGAGATACGCTGATCCTGAAGCTGGAGCTGATCAACCCGATCAGGAGAGGCATATGTGAAATGCGCGGAACTGCTTATGTAGGCAATAAGATCGCCACGGAAGCAGAACTGGTGGCCCAGATTTTACCTAAACAGAAATAAAAAGGTGTTTTGTAACTGTTGTTGTCAAATGCACTTAAGGACAGGAATTATGACCCTGCCTTATGATAACAGGAGTACAGGACGTTTAATATTAGCATCTAATACAGCTCAATGATCCATCCATTAACCTACGTTCATCCTGAAGCTAAAATAGCGGATAATGTACAGATTGACGCCTTCGCGGTAATACACAAAGATGTAGAAATAGGCGAAGGTTCCTATATTGCCTCCCATGTTACTATTATGGAAGGCGCGCGCATCGGCAAAAACTGCCGGATATTTCCCGGCGCTGTTGTAGCTGCGATACCGCAGGATCTGAAATACAAAGGTGAAAATACCAAAGTGATCATTGGCGATAATTGTACTATCAGGGAGTGTGTTACCATCAACCGGGGGACCAGCGATAAAGAAGTAACCAGGATCGGCAACAACTGTTTGATCATGGCTTACTCGCACATTGCCCACGATTGTATTGTAGGTAACAATTGCATTTTCTCCAACGATACCACGCTTGCCGGACATATTGTTATTGGCGACTACGTAACCCTGGCCGGGCTGGTGGCCGTACAGCAATTTGTACGCATCGGTTCGCACGCCTACGTAACAGGCGGCTCCCTGGTTCGTAAAGATGTTCCCCCTTATGTAAAAGCGGCCCGTGAGCCATTGTCTTATGTGGGGGTAAACTCCGTAGGCCTTAAGCGTAGAGGTTACAGCACCGAAAAAGTGAACGGTATCCTCGACATCTTCAGGATACTGTATGTAAGAGGATATAATGTAGCCAAAGCCATGCGTATTATCGAAGCGGAGATCCCGGTTTCGGATGAGCGCGACGAAATACTTTCTTTTATCCGGGAATCGGGACGCGGTATCATGCGCGGCTATACCCGCAGAAACGGCAATGACGATCTCACTTAACCAGGTTGGTAAACGCTACCAGAGCCATTGGGTGTTTAAAGGTGTAGATTATACTTTTGAACCGGGTAAGCAGTATGCCTTACTGGGCGCCAATGGCTCGGGTAAATCCACTTTGCTCCGTATCATCGGCGGCATGCAGCATGCCAGCAAGGGTAGCCTGGAATATACTGCCGGTGCTCAAAAGATAGCGGCCGACAAGGTATTTCACCAGATCAGCTATTGTGCGCCGGGCATGGACCTGATCGAGGAGATGAGCATCGAAGAATTCCTGCACTTTCATTTTACCTTCAAGAAAATAAGGCCTTCCTTTACCGTGGCTTCGGTGATTGCATTGATGGGGATGCAGGCTTCCGCCTCTAAATTTATCCATGAATGCTCTTCGGGTATGAAGCAAAGGGTAAAGCTGGCCCAGGCGTTTTTCTGCGACAGCCCTGTATTATTGCTGGATGAACCCTGCAGCAACCTTGACCTGCAAGGGGTGGCTATGTACCGGCAATGGCTGGAACAATACAGCGACGGCCGGCTGGTGATTATTGCTTCCAACGATGAAAGGGAGTACGAAGGTACACCGCCACACCATCTGATCACCGTGCAGGACTACTACAGTTAGCGGTACTGCAATTGCCGCAGGAATACGGAGCGCAGCGCCCCGTTGTAAAACACTTCTTTCTTTATCCAGTTACCTTTGTCGTCGTATTGATAACGGTTGGTGATCGTAGCTTCCTCGAGCGCCGAAAATACCTTTTCCGTAACCGGCTGGCTTTGGTCGTTATAGGCAAAGCTTTGGTATTCCGTTACCTCCCGGTTGGCATTGATTGTGTTTTGCTCCAATATCATTCCTTGTTTATCTTTTACCACAGATGCCCCGCTTTTCATTTTTCCATCGGGGCCGGTAACGGAATAACTTTCATTCAACAGTCCTTCCTTTGTTTGCTTGGCGCTGTAACGCCTTGTTTCTGCCAGCCGGTACTGATCGTCGAAATGCTGTGTTTCCAGCAACTGGTCGCCAGTGTATTTGTACTTGGTCATCGCTACCGGCATATTGCCTTTGTCATTTTTTCTCAGCGTAGCTACCTTGCCTCTTTTGTACACATAAGTCATTTTGTACTGCAGCTCACCCTTATCCTTAAATACGGAATAGTAATCCATTTGGCCGTTCTTCCGGTAATGAAAGGCTACTGAATCCATTTTGTCTTTTTCTTTCCTGCTGAAAGCCGCTAGTTGCACTTTCCTGTAATAAAAATAGCTATTGCTTTCCTGCAACGTGTTCTTCTTCTTTTCATCCTGTTCTGTAAGATGCAGGCTGAGCACCCTGCCTGCAGTGTCAAATACCATTTCCCTGCTGCTGCTGAGCCGGTAACTGCTGTCGGGGGTGAAAGCGGTGGTCGTACTATATAAAAGAGCAGCCAGCGGGGGCTGCCATTGCTTTTCTTCGACCCTGATCACCGCGCCGTTGAGGCCATAAAACCGGCGGTCGCATTGCTGTGGCAACTGGCCATATTCCTGGGCCATAACCGGTAAATACAAAACAGATAAACAAAGAGAAAGTCCCGACAAGCGCATATGCAGTATAAAGCAGTTTTTAATGATACAGGGGAATAACGGGAAAAAGCCGGTTTCAGTCTAAAGGCAAAGATAAAAAATATTTGCAGGGATGGCCCTTTTGACCGGGAAGTAATCAAATATCCAAAGGATAAAAGGAGCTACAATCAAACAGCCGGACTTGTTGAAGCCCGGCTGTTTTGATTGTATAAAGAACCTTTTTTATCCCCTGCCCATGTCTTTCAGGAAATTGACGTGGGCCAGAACGGCCCTGCGCATAGTAGGATATTCGATATACTCCAGTTGGTATTCCTGGCATACCTTCTTTACTATTTTGCTGATAGCAGGGTAGTGGATATGCGATATTTTCGGAAAAAGATGGTGCTCGATCTGGAAGTTAAGACCGCCTACAAACCAATTGATCACTTTGTCTTTGGTCGCAAAATTGGCGGTAGTTTTGATCTGGTGCGCCGCAAATTCATCGGGCAGCTTACGGGTTTCTTCGTCGGCAATGGGAAAATGCGCATCTTCAACAGTATGTGCCAGTTGGAAAACAATACTGAGTATAAAACCACCCACCAGGCTAAGGGTGAGGAAACCGATCAGCCATTCCAACCAGCCCAATACGATGATAGGAATAACCACGAATACGGCTGCATGCCAAAGCTTTACCGCCCAGAAGCGGATATGGTCGGCCGCCGACATTTTTTTCAAAGGCATATCGCCTATCTTCTGGGAGAAATATTTATTGTAATCGCTGAAAAATACCCAGAAGATATACATCATCATGTAAAGGCCTACAAAATAGATATGCTGGAATTTGTGCAGTTTGTAATGCTTTTGGGTAGGTGCCATACGCATCAGGGCGCCGATTTCGATATCATCGTCTACCCCGTCGATATTGGTATACGTATGGTGGATCATATTGTGCTTCATGTTCCACATAAACTGGCTGGCGCCCAGCATGCTGCTGGACCAGGAAGCGATCTTGTTGACAGTTTTACTTTCGCTAAAGCTTCCGTGACCGCCATCGTGCATTACATTGAAGCCAATGGAGGCAATGATACAACCCAATAAGGAACATTCCAGTATGCCCCAGTACCAGGCTGGCTGCACAATAAGCAAATGGAGATATATGGCGGCAAAACCTAAGATCAACACGATGGCTTTGTGCCAAAGCGCAAAATTCCCGGTTTGCTTAATGTTGTTCTCCGTAAAATATTGCTGAACCCTGTTTTTTAGCTCGCTGTGCAGAGAATTTTTAGTGCCGGGAAACTTAGGTAATACCAGTGCTGAACTCATGAATGCTAATTAACTGAAAATGAATGGCGGCAAATTTCGGAAATTTTTCCCTTAGTTCCATGATTGTTTTGCTATAAGGTCATAGCTAAGCCCCCTTTGTGCCAATTCGGGTAGGGTTTTGCCCTGTTTACCGCTTGTGCTGCTTATATGTGGAGTTCAGGCTGTCGGTTATTATTTTCCGTACACCCTTCATGGGTTCTCCTTTGGCATCCTGGATATAAGTGGTATCCCTGTGTAGATAGATGGTATCGCCGGTAACATAAGAGAACATACGGCCCATGGAATCAATAATGCTGCGGTTGCATTTATATATCCGGCAAAGGGAATCCTGCAGTACTGCCTGGTTTTTGGTGTTGTCTTTTAATCTTTCACGTGCCACGAGAGCGCTTACATACATATCGGGATCGATCTCCTTATCCATCATCGCCTGATATAGCATGGGGAGGCAGGCTGCAAACTGCTCCTGTTTATGAAAACTTTCGATCAACCGGAATTGCTTTTCATCCGCAGGTCCTACATCGTGACGGTTAAATATCTTTTTATTTTCCTTTAAAAGATCGACCAGCCGGTTGTCGATTATTTCTTTTTCCTGGTCATATTGCGCTTTCAGGTTTTTGCGTTCGGCCTCGGTGGTGGCATGGTCCCGGTCATACCAGTATTTGTTGGTGAGCTTTTGTTCGTTGTAATCCAGCAACATCAGCCGGAGGCCGGTACGGCGGTCAGGATAGTACGTCATAGCAAGGTAATAGTCCGAAACCTTGCCCACGATCATTTGTTCCAGAAAAGTATCCGTTGCCAGGGACGTGCCATAATCGTAGTTATACAACATCTGGAAAGGGCTGCCGCCACCGCCGTTCAGTTTCAGGGAATAGTCGGCGTCAGTTTGTACATACTGATAGGCCGTTGTTTTATCGCCTTTAAGCCAGTAGGTAGTGGCCAGCGCCATTTCTATATCATCGTAGTCGTGATATTCCCTGGCGCGGACAACCTGGCAATAGCTGATCACGGAATCGTACTGTCCTGTTGCCAGTAAAGCACTCAGCTTTTCTTTTTCGGCCTTATTTCGTTCTATCCTTTCCACCAGATTCGTCCATGCCTGCTGCCGGCGTTGTGCGGCGATAGTAGTACATAAGGCTACAATGCCGAGGACACAGAACAAGAGCCTTGCTTTTTTCATGTTGAAGGTTGTTTAATAATACAATTTAGGAAATTCCGTTTTAACCAAATAAAATTACTTTTGGCTGTTTAACAGTAGCGCTGTTCATGACCCGTTATCTTGCTTCCATATTGTTTACCTGTATTTACCTGTTGGCTGCGGGCGCTTATGCCCAGCCGGGCAAGTTGGTGATACGGGTAGCCGATACCGGAAGTGCTGCAGGGTCGGTGCTTTACCTTAATAAGAAACCTTTGCCTCTGGTGCAGCAATTCGATAACCAGCCCGAAGCTTATGCTTATTTACGGAAACTGATACCCGATCTGCGCGAACAGGGATACCTGGCTGCTGCTGCAGACAGCGTTGTGATGACGGATACTGCTTTATATGCCTGGATCTACCGGGGGCCGGTTTACCGTTGGGCCCGGCTGTCCTTTGAGAAGATACCTGCGGCGCTTTTGAATGATATGAATATTAAAGCCCGGGACTGGGAACAGCGCAATATAGGTCCAGGCAGTATGGCTGCCCTCAGCGAGCGTATGTTGAAATACTGTGAAGACAATGGTTATCCCTTTGCCTATACCAGCCTGGAAAACATTACGCGAAAGGAGGAGGGGTTATATGCCGATATGGTATTGGAACGGGGCCGGCTCGTAAGGTACGATTCCCTGGTTATCGAAACGGATATAGATGTTTCCCGTGAATTTTTACAAAACTATTTAGGGATCAGGCAAGGTGATCTGTATAACGAAAGCCAGCTACGCCTGGTCAGTAAACGGTTGAACGAGCTGCCCTTCCTGCAGGAGGCAAAGCCCTGGCAGGTCGAATTTACCCTGGCGGGGAACAAGCTCCACCTGTATCTTAAAGAACGAAAGGCTAATCAACTGAATGGCCTGATAGGCTTGCAGCCTAATACGGTAGAAACAGGCAAGTTTATGTTGACTGCCGACATCCTGCTGGCTTTAAAAAATGTTTTGGGCTATGGCGAAAGTATTGCCGCCACGTACCAGAACCTCCAATACAAATCGCCCCGCTTTCATGCCGATGTAACGGTGCCTTATATCCTGGGAACCCCTTTTGGCCTGGAAGGTAGTTTTGACCTGTTCAAACGCGATACTACTTTCCGGCGTACCTCTTTTGATGCGGGTATCCGTTACCAGCTCAACGCCACGGATTATATAAAGGTCGCTTATCAGGCTTTCAGCAACAGGCTTATTACAGCGGATACGAATTATGTCAAATTCAACCGGCGGCTTCCCGGAAACCTGGATGTAAGCTCCAAAGGGGCCGTGGTGGAGTTCTATATGGACCGTACCGATTTCAGGCTCAATCCGCGTAAGGGCTGGCAGGCCAAAGTCTCGGGCTCGGGATTGGTACGCACGGTGATCCCCAACGATGCCATAACGGGCATCAACGACGGATCGGGCTTTAACTATGCGGGCTTGTACGATACGGCCAACACAGATAAATACCAATACCGGGTTACAGGCGCTGCCGGTTATTATGTTGCCTTGTTCCGGAATATGGTACTAAAAGCAGGATACAACGGCGGGTATATCAGCGGGCATAATCTGTTTCTGAACGAACTGTACCAGTTGGGCGGTTTCAAATTGCTGCGTGGTTTTGATGAGCAAAGTATCTACGCCAGCCAGTACCATGTAGGCACCCTGGAGCTACGCCTGCTCCTGAGCCGCACTTCTTATTTCTACCTGTTCAGCGACAATGCCTATATCATTGCCCGCTATAACGCCGTCAACCGGGAAGATTACCCGGTAAGTTTTGGCGGTGGGCTTACCCTGGAAAACAAAGCAGGCGTGTTTAATATAGCGCTTGGCCTGGGCAAGCACAGCGGGGAAAATTTTCAATTCAAGCAAGCCAAGATCCATTTCGGGTACACGGCTTATTTCTAGTCTCGAAGAGACATAAAGAAACCGGAAGAGCCAGCTCTTCCGGTTTCTTTATGTTTGTGTCCAAGTACGAAAGGATTAGTTGATACCCAGCAGCTCTACGTCAAAAATAAGTACGCTGTTAGGACCGATATCACTACCTACCTGGCGATTGCCATAACCCAGTTGGGAAGGGATAAAGAAGCGGTATTTGCTACCCAGGCTCATCAGTTGCACACCTTCTGTCCAACCGGCTATTACCTGGTTGAGCGGGAACGTAGCCGGTTGGCCGCGCTGTACCGAACTGTCGAATATCCTTCCATCGATAAGGGTACCATGATAATGACAGGTTACCCTGTTGCTGGCCGTAGGTTTGGCACCTTCGCCTTCTTTGAGTACGAGGTACTGCAATCCGCTATCGAGGCTTATTACGCCTTCTTTGGTTTTATTTTCTTCCAGGAATGCGATTCCTGCCTGCAGGTTAGCTTCTGCTTTCTCCTGGTTTTTTGCTGCTAAAATATCTGATATGCCCATAGTAAAAATTTGGCGCTAAAATAAGTAAAATGCCGCTTTGTGTCCGGTTAAAGTTCAAATATCTGTTGTCGTGACCGGGAAGGGAAAACTATTACCAGATCTTTAACCAACAACTTTATCCCTTCCTTGTTATTATAGCAGATCACGAGGAGATTGTGTTATTGTCAAAATTTTACTGACAGTATCTACCAAAGTAGAGTTGTTTGTGATGTGTTTTAAAAGATACTGTTAGTGTTTTGATTGTGAAGGCCCCCGCTTCTTTTCAGGAACGGGGGCATTAGTATAAATAAAAAACGCAGGCTATGAGTGCCTGCGTTTTTACTATTTAAAAGATATTAATTGTCGCTTTTTTCTTCTTTTTCATCTTCCATATCTTCTTTCTCTACTTTGCTGCCGTGGTTCATTTTCATATGTCCTTTACGGTGCTTGCGGCCACAAGAGAAGTTTTTGGAAACGCCGATGTGGAACTGAGAGCCCCAGGTAAAGTTGAAGCTATTGTTGGAACCGCTGGCTCCTGATACTTTAGTAGTAGTAAAGTCGATACCACCGATACCGAAGTTCAGTGCAAAACCATCGTGTACCATAATGGCTACAGCAGGGGTTAAGCTGGCCTGGAAACCATTAACGCTAGGCGGGTTAACACCGGTTCCTGTAGTGCCGGCAGAAGAACCGATATATCCGGCTTCCAATTGACTGTAGAAGGCAAATATCTTGCCAACAGGCATAGTATGACGGAGGAAAGCACCGGCGCTGTACGAGTTGTTGTAATTCCAGTCACGTGCACCCTTGGGTTTAGTCCTGCTGGTTCCGAAAGAGCCGGTTACACCTACTGTCCAGTTATCATTGAACTGATAACCTACGCCTGGACGGATGTTGAAGTTGAAGCTTTTATCATCCGCTGAATTTTTGTTAGTGTGGATGCCCAAATCACCGAAAACAAGAATACTGTTGGCCTGGGCCTGTACTGCTGCTGTTGCGCCTCCTATCAGTAAGGCAGATAGAATAATTTTCTTCATAAATGTGGTTGAGTGAGTAAAAATGGATTACGCCGTAATCAGAACGTAATCACGGCGTAATAGTACTATTTAGATTTGAATTTTAAAAGCAGTAGCTGTGTTTTTTTATCGTTAACGCAGGTATTTACCTGAATTTTCGATTGATTTATTGCAATTCCTTTTCGATAGCCGTATCATATTGCTCTTTCCATGTTGTGATGGAACCCCAATCGGCACCGCCTACAACAATAGTGCCGTTGGTTACAGTACCCAGGTTTTCGAAAGGATGGCTGCCCATGGCTGCCTCAAAAGCGGCCGTAGCCGAGGCGCTTACGCTTACGATCACCCTGCTTTGGGCCTCGCCGAACAGGAAAGCATCCTGGCGCATATCTGTCCTCAGGGCAATATCGAAGCCTTTATTATTAGCGGCAGCGCTTTCCAACAAGGTAGTGAATAAGCCGCCTTCGGTAATATCGTGCGCCGACAGGATCAGCTTGCCTTTAATCAGCTCAGCGATCTTGTTTTGCAAAGCAGCTTCTTCCTGCAGATCGAAATGAGGCGCCTGGCTATAGCTTACGTTATGGAGCTTGAACAGGTATTCGGAACCGTTGATGTCGTTACGACTCTGGCCTACAAGATAGATGCGGTCGCCTTCATTTTTGAAGTCGAGGGTCATGGCATTGTCGATATGGTCGAGCACACCTACCATACCTATGGTGGGGGTGGGGTAAACCGGGCCATCTTCCGATTGGTTGTAGAAGCTTACGTTACCGCCGGTAACGGGGGCATCGAACTGGATACAGCCATCGCTCATGCCCCTAAGCGCATGTACAAACTGGTAATACACTTCGGGATTGTAAGGATTGCCAAAGTTAAGGCAGTTGGTAACGCCTACGGGCTGGCCGCCGCTGCACACGATGTTACGGGCTGCTTCGCTTACGGCGATCATACCGCCCACATAAGGGTTCAGGAATACATAACGGCTGTTGCAATCTACCGTTACGGCCAGGGCCTTATCGGTGCCATGTATCCGTACGATAGCGGCATCGGAAGGAGCATTGGTAGAGGCATTAGCCGTACCTACCATAGAGTCGTATTGCTCATATACCCAACGTTTGGACGCAATATTGGGCAATTGGATTATTTGTTGGGCTGTAGCTTTGAGGTCGGTAGCTTCCGGAATGCTGTCCTGGTTAAATGCATTGACCTGGGCAAAATAAGCCGGCTCTTTGTATTCCCTTTGGTAAACGGGAGCGCCGCCGCCCAGCACGAGACTTTCGCCCGGTACATCGGCCATCAATTCACCGTCCAGGTAATATTTAAGACGTTGTTCTTTGGTTACTTCGCCAATCTGTTCGCAGTGGATATCCCATTTGTCGAAGATCGCCTGCACTTCGGCTTCCTTACCTTTTTCGATCACGATCAGCATACGCTCCTGGCTTTCACTCAGCAACATTTCCCAGGCTTTCATGTTTTCCTGGCGGGTAGGTACTTTGCTCAGGTCGATCTTCATGCCGTGTTCGCCTTTGGCGCTCATTTCGGAAGTAGAGCAACTGATACCGGCCGCACCCATATCCTGCATACCGATCACGAGGTTTTTGCCTACCAGCTCCATACAGGCTTCCAGCAGTTTCTTTTCTTCGAAAGGATCACCCACCTGTACAGCAGGCAATTGTTCCGCACTGTCTTCGGTAATATCGGCAGAGGCAAAGGAAGCGCCGCCAATACCATCTTTACCGGTAGCCGCACCTACGATAAACACAGGGTTGCCTTCGCCATATGATGTGGCCGAAAAGGTCTGCCCTACGTTCACAATACCCACGCTCATGGCATTGACCAGTGGATTAGTCTGGTAGCAATCTTCAAAATACACTTCACCGCCTACGGTAGGTACGCCAAAGCAGTTGCCGTAATGGCTGATGCCTTTTACGATGCCTTTGAGCAGGTGTTGTGTCTTAGGATTTTTGAGGTTCCCGAAACGCAGCGAGTTCAGGGAAGCGATAGGGCGTGCGCCCATGGTAAAAATATCGCGGTGGATACCGCCTACACCCGTCGCCGCGCCCTGGAAGGGTTCGATAGCCGAAGGGTGGTTATGGGATTCTATTTTAAAAACAACCGCAAGACCATCACCGATATCAACCAGGCCGGCATTCTCTTCCCCGGCTTTTACCAGCAGGCGGCTACCGTCGCGGGGCAGCTTTTTGAGGTAAGTGATGGAGTTCTTGTAGCTGCAGTGCTCGCTCCACATAACGGAGTACATCGCAGTTTCATTGAAATTGGGCGTACGGCCCAGGATTTTCTTGATTTCTTCAAATTCTGCTTCCTGCAGTCCCAGTTGCCTGGCTTGTTCGAGTGTTGCTTCCATTATGGAAATTACGGATTGCGATTTAAGAAATTACGACAGCTCAGTATCGCATTTTTGGAAATGCAAAAGTAGGTTAAGAAAAGAAGAATAGGAAATGGAAATACATTTTGCCTGGCATAAATACGGCACATTATTTCTTTACGTCGGGCGTGCCGCTTTCCCGGCGAAGCACCGTCCCTTTGATGGCCGAACGTGCTACAAACCCGGTAAATCTTGAGTCTAGGGCATTGTGCCGGTTGTCGCCCAGGACGAAGAAGCTGTCTTGGGGTATTACTAGCGGTCCGAAATTATCTATACTCCAGGGCCGGCCCCACTGCCGCCCGATACGGTCGGTTACATCGGGCATATCGTTGCTGCAAAGCATGCAGGTGAGTTTGTTGGTTTGGACAAATTCAGTGGTAAGGTTGGCTATTATGTAATCGTCTCTTATGGCAAGAACGGCAAAACCTGGGCCAGGCATGCCGTCGCCCGGGTCTATACTTTGTATTTTATGATTCACCTTCGCGATCTCTCCCGACAGGCTGACCTTATATTCGTTAAACAGGTTTAAATCCTTGTCGGCATTCTTCCCGTTGATAAAAAGGATGCCGTCTTTAAGGAGCAGGGTATCGCCGGGAAGCCCACATAGCCGGTATACGGTAAGGCCGTTGGCCTCCGGATAGTCTGCGTAGCCGGTCCTTTCGAAAGTAATGAAGTCGAAGCGTCCCGGTTTTTTGAGCGAGCTGACCCAGAAGTACGATCCCGTCTTAATTCCTGGTTCATTGGCGGCGCCGGGGCAATTGTGCCATCGCAATATCCCCGAAGTTTTAAACAGGAATGCCAGCCCCAGCAATATAGCTGTGGTTATACCAATGATAAATAAGGCTTTTTTCATGGCGTCTGTTTTTGGGATTAGCCGGCCAGCTCGTTCACCACTTCCAGTACATTGCTGGTAATGTAATGCAGCTCATCATCGCTCAGTTCCGTATGGATGGGCAGGGAAAGTACTCTTTTGTTCAGGTAGTCGGTGATCTCGAGGTTATAATCGGCGCCCCCAAGGTCGGCAAACATCTGTTGTTTGTGGCTGGGTACGGGATAATAGATCATAGAAGGAATACCGCGGTCGGCCAGGCGCTGCTGTACCGTGTCCCGGTCTACTCTGTCGAGCTGGATCGTGTATTGATGGAATACGTGGTGGCTGTAGTCGGCCCTGTAGGGCGTTGTAATGAGTTCATGACCGGCAAAAACACGGTCGTAGTAGTCGGCAACGGCACGGCGGGCATTGCAGTAGTTGTCCAGTTCCTTCAGCTTGACACGCAATACGGCGGCCTGTATGGTATCCAGGCGGCTGTTGCAGCCCACCAACTCGTGGTAGTACCTTACTTTCTGGCCGTGGTTGGCGATCATCTGCATTTTTTCATATAAAGCAGTATCATTGGTAAAGATAGCGCCGCCGTCGCCATAGCATCCCAGGTTTTTGGACGGGAAAAAGGAGGTGGTGGCTATATCGCCCATCGTACCGTTAGCTTTGCGCAGCCCGTCGGGGAAAGTATAATGACCGCCTATGGCCTGTGCGTTGTCTTCGATCACCGGTATTTTATATTCGGCGGCAATGTCCATGATCTCTTTCATGGCAGCACTCTGGCCGTACAGGTGTACGGGGATAATGGCTTTGGTACGCGGCGTAATGGCTGCCCTTACCGATTCCGGGTCTAAGGTAAAAGTGCGGGGATCTACCTCTGCAAATACCGGTTTCAGGCCCAGCAAGGCTACTACTTCTACCGTAGCGATAAAGGTAAAGGAAGGAGTGATCACCTCATCGCCCGGTTTCAGGTCCAGGGCCATGAGCGCTATTTGTAAGGCATCGGTACCATTGGCGCAGGGGATTACGTGTTTTACGCCGAGGTATTGCTCCAGCTCGGTGGCAAACAGTTTTACATCTTTGCCATTGATGAATGCGGTGCTGTCAATTACTTCAGCTATGGCTTCGTCAATTTGCGGTTTTATTTTCTGATATTGACGTTTCAGGTCAACCATTTGTAAAGCTTCCATATTGAGGTATTAAAATTGTGAGATGTTAGCAATTAGTTTGTAATACTTGTATTTTCTGATCCTGGAATTAAACGGGGAACTTTCCGGAATAGTATAAAAGCGGGTATAGCCCCGCTTTTCTTTTTTACTGATATAGAGAGATGTCGTTGTTATTTTAATTCTTCTTTTTTGCCCGCAAGCAGGTAGAGTACGGCCATTCGCACGGCTACGCCATTTTGCACCTGGTCGAGGATAATGGAATTTTTACTATCGGCCACATCGCTGTTCAGCTCCACGCCACGGTTAATGGGGCCGGGGTGCATGATCACGATCTCTTTTTTCAGCGAATCGAGCAAGGCCTTGTTGACGCCATAATACAGGGAGTATTCCCGGAGTGTGGAGAACAAAGGCTTGTTCTGGCGTTCCAATTGTATCCGCAGCACATTGGCTACATCGCACCACTGCAGCGTTTCCTTTACATTATAGGATACGTTTACGCCCAGCCTTTCGATATGCTTGGGGATAAGGGTAGGCGGGCCACATACGGTAACTTCGGCGCCCATTTTGGTGAGCAGGTAAATATTGCTCAGGGCTACCCTGCTGTGCATAATGTCGCCCAGCAGCGCTACCTTCTTGCCTTTCAGGCCGCCTAGTTTTTCCCTGATGGAAAAGGCGTCGAGCAGGGCCTGGGTGGGATGTTCGTTGATGCCATCGCCTGCATTTACGATACTGGCATTGATGTGCTGTGCCAGGAAATGCGGCGCGCCGCTAGCCGAATGCCGCATCACTACCATATCCACTTTCATCGAGAGGATATTGTTCACCGTGTCGATCAGGGTTTCTCCTTTGGAAACGGAGCTTCCCGATGCCGTAAAATTGATGGTATCGGCGCTCAGCCTTTTCTCCGCGAGTTCAAAGGAAATGCGGGTACGGGTCGAGTTTTCGTAAAATAAATTAACTATGGTAGTGTCACGGAGGGTAGGAACTTTCTTGATCGGTCGTTGCAATACGTCCTTGAAGTTGTCTGCCGTACGGAGTATCAGGTCTATATCTGCGGGCTTCAGGTCTTTTATGCCCAGTAAATGTTTAACGGATAGTGACACTATACTAATGCTGTTTTAATTATGATGAATTTGATGTTCCGGTACCTTTTTAGTCCAGCATCACCACTTCGTCTTTTTTATCTTTTTCTTTCCACAATACTTTTACTTTCTGCGCCGCCACGGAATCTACGGTCATGCCAATATAATCGGGCTGTATAGGTAGCTCACGGCTGAACCTCCTGTCGATCAGTACCAGCAGCTCTACCGATTCGGGCCTTCCGAAATCGAGCAGTGCATCAAGACCAGCCCGTATCGTACGGCCGGTGTACAATACATCATCCACGAGGATCACTTTTTTGTTTTCCAGGGAGAAATCGATGTCAGTTTCCTGGGCTATATGCAGTTCGGACGACGTATTGAAATCGTCGCGGTAAAAAGTAATGTCGAGTTTGCCGTAAGGAATATGGGCCGAGGGCAACAGCGCTTTCAGCTTGGCATGTATCCTGTCGGACAGGAAGATGCCACGGGGCTGCATCCCAATAAGAACGGTATCGGAAAAGTCAAGGTGATTTTCCAGCAACTGGTGTGCCAGACGCTCTATAGTGATCTGTAACTGTTGCTGGTTAAAGAGAGATTTCATGTTTTTGATTTGAAAAGAGTCCCTGATCTACGGTGCTATTCTGAATTTTTCCCAGTCGCCATAGCCAGGTAAAGCATCTTCGCCGTTATCGGTTTCCGGTTCCCTGAAAAATACGATCCTGTCGTGCAGCCTGCTGGCTCTTCCCTGCCAGAATTCGATCTTTTCCGGTATTACTTTATAGCCTCCCCAATGTGCCGGGCGGGGTATCTCGCTATCGGCATATTGCAGCTCCAGCTCTTTTACCTTTTGCTCCAGCACCTCGCGGCTTTCGATCACCTGGCTTTGCGGCGATGCCGCTGCGCTGATCTGGCTGCCTTTGGGGCGGGAATGGAAATAAGCGTCGGAAGCCTCTGCCGGCATTTTCTGGGCAATACCTTCGATACGTACTTGTCTTTCCAGTTCTTTCCAGAAGAACAATAGGGCAACGGATTGCTCGTCGGCGATCTGGCGGCCTTTTTCGCTTTCGTAATTGGTATAAAAAATAAAGCCTTCCTCATCCAGCCCTTTCAGCAGGACTATACGGGCGGAAGGCAGTCCCCATACATTGGCGGTTGCCAGGGTCATGGCATTGACTTCCGTAATACCGGCCTCTTCGGCTTGCCTAAACCATTTTTGAAAAAACAGAAGCGGATCTGTCCCTACTTCTGTTTCGTCCAATGAGGCCATACGGTAATCAGCACGTATCCCTGAAATATGTTCGGAGATATTAGTCATTCAGGTCTTTTGTATTCAGGTATTTGAACATAACCCATATCCAAACGATGACCATGAGGCCGACAATACCATAAGTAACTACTTCACCAATAGCATTTCCGGTATCATAAACATTAAGCAGTGTAGCTGTCATATTATATAGTTGTAAAATTAGTTATGAAGTGTTCTTTAAACCTGCGCAAAGGTATTATAAATCATGGTATAAAAAAAGTAGGACTGGTGACGACCCCGGTTAATAGCCCCTGTGCAGCTAACAGCAAATAAAAATCAGCAAATAAAGCGGGAAAGGGTATGCATCGGGCGGGGCTGTTCTTTGTCTCCTGTACCGGCCGAGGCTTCTTTTGTCCTTGTTGATGTGATGGGCAGGGTAGTATTGCGTAAGGCACTGCCACAAGCCGCCGGTCCTAACGAAACAAAGGTAGCCACAGAAGGCCTGGTGCCTGGTGTTTACTATTATACCCTGAAAACTGCTGAAGAAGAATTTAAAGGTTCTATTGCTGTTCAGTAAATACGATAGAGAATTCCTGTTGCATCAAAAAAGACTGCCTCAATCGGAGGCAGTCTTCATTTTGTACCGTTCATCGGGTAAGGAACAGCTTGAAACGGTACTGTCGTTCCCGGTCAAAAAGCTGTACTGCATACATGCCGGTAGGCAAGCCGGTTACGTCGGTTATATCCGTGGCGGCTATGATGCTCCGGAGCAGGCTGCGGCCATCTGTGCCTGTAATGATAATGAGGTATTGCCTGCCCTGCTGCAGGTTGCTGAAGCCTATATTCTTACCGGTCATCAATAACCCTATTTCCTTGTCCCCGGAAATATTGTCGATGTTGGTGGTACTCTTTTGTCCCGCCAGGATGGATTGTCCGGCCTGCGCCTGGTAGGCCCATTCTTTTACCGTAAAACCAGCGCCTCCCGGGGCGACAGTCATTTTCAGCCAGCCATAACGCCAGGTCCCTGCGATCTTGAAACGGAAAGCAAGGTGTTTATCGGTTGACTCTGATTGCCAGTTGCCGCTGCCGCCGCTGTTCAGGGCCACTCCCGCTTGGATCCAGGAAGTGGAGGTAGCGCTGATGTTGTCGTTCAGGTTCAGCTTGGCCGGGAAGCCGTCCTGGAACAGCAACTCAAGTGTGCCGTGCTGTTCTGCTGTAACTGATACCGGTGAAGGAAAATACCGGATCACGATCTCCGGATCTCCGGACGCAGGCTTAATGCTATATAAGCCGGAGGAACTTCCGGACACACTGCTGTCCGGTATAATGTCATGAAATACGATCTGCGCCCTGCTGCTGATACTGCCGGCCGTTGCTACAAAGAGCAATAGTAATAGTCTTTTCATCTGGAAGATTTTGTAGGAAAGACGGGCGATCTTTTTGCTTTATTAGAGGCCGGAAGGCTTTGTCGGAAAAATACTGGTTTGCCGGTAGACTGCCTCATGTATAGTAGGTAGGGATAAATACCAGCAGGTTATTGTTTATCTTTATCCAAAAAAATAATGGAGTTTACGCTGGAAAAATCGTTGCCTATCCTTCGCAACACACCTGTTGTGCTGGCTGAAATGACCCGTGGCCTGGACGAAGAATGGTTATTTGCCAATGAAGGAGGCGAAACCTGGAGCGTATTCGATGTGTTGGGACACCTGGTCCATGGAGAGCAGACGGATTGGATGGGGCGCGTGGAGATCATTCTCGAACAGGAGGATAAGCAGTTTCAACCCTTCGACCGCTTTGCCCAGTTTGAAGCAAGCAAAGGGAAATCTATGGACCAGTTGCTGGCAGAATTCAAAGCAGCGAGGGAACATAACATTGCCTTGCTTTTATCCAAAAAAATTACCCCGGAAGATTACCAGCGCAAAGGTATTCATCCTGCATTTGGTGAAGTAACCTTATCGCAGCTGCTGGCAACATGGGTAACACATGATATGGACCATATTGCACAAATAGCCCGTGTGATCGCCAAACAATATAAAGAAGCCGTTGGCCCCTGGTCGGCATACCTGAAGATTGTGAACCAGCAATAAAAAGTGCAGGCTCTCTCCAGGCTTCGCTTGAACTGCAAAGCCCCGTGATCGGGATCTTATGCCACACTAACCGGTGGCTTTTTTTATTGACCGCTTTTTGCGGCAATGTGCTGAAAACCTATTAAGCGGTTTCCCTGAGTGAAGAATTGCAGGGATTTTTGTGGGATCATTTTTTTACCACAAAAACACCACTATTATGAAAAAGAAAATCGTAAATGCCAAACTGCTTTTGACAAAGAAAACCATCACTTCTTTAGAAGCTACCCAAAGTGGGAAGGTATTGGGCGGAGCGACAATGGGCAATCCTGATTCCGCTGCAGCTTGCGGCCCCTGTGTTACCAAAAATCCGCAAACAGTATGCGGCGGTTGCCCTACAGGACCGCTCCATTGCCCCACAAGCGGTTGTGCCTGATCTTCGGAGTGAAAGCCTACACGCTCCAACTGTTTCATGTAGTCGGAGATAAAATCAAAACCACCCTCGGGTGGTTTTTTGTTTGAAAAGACTGGATTGGAGATGCGTACGGTATTTAAATTCTTTACTAATGCGTTATACAATACCTTTTATATGCCATTGGGTACCGCTTGTAAACTATTAACTGCTACTGCACGTTTTGTGCAGGGGCAGTTAATAGTTTTGAAGAATACAAAAAATGTAATTTTATGAAAAAGAAAAGCCTGAATCTTAAGAAGCTGACTTTAAGCAAAGAAACCATTGCTGAACTTGGCAGCACGCAAAAGCATATTGTTGTCGGCGGAGGGACCAACGGTTGTGTAACGGCCGGTAACTCCTGCCCTTATACCCAAAGGAATGTTTGCCAGGAATGTGTTTCTTTCACTTGCCCGCCTACACTTGCACCTGTAACCCAACCTTGCGGAACCCAACCCTGTGGTGGTGGAACCTTATAGTGAAAGCTGTAATTAAAGATATACCGGGCTGTTCCAAGCAGGGGCAGCCCATTTGTATTAGGGTACCTGATAGTGACCATTATGTTAATTACTCTATTAAAGCATTCTTTGGTGGCCAAAGTAGAAGGTTCGGGAAGTACTTTTGTCCTCGGAGAATCGTTTGAAAAGGTGGTGGCGCCGGGATGAGAAGGATAATTCTAAAATCATCCCGATGATTAACCAAAATCAATTAATACCAGGGGACAAATACCTGATTACACTTTCATAGAAATTAGAAATGAAAAATCTGCTCTTGTTTATCCTGTTGCTTCCGGTTTTTGCAGGCGCCCAGTCCTACAGTAACAAACCAGGAGATCCTCGCCAACTTCAGGTGAGCGCGGATAGCATCAAATTAAACAGTCGGGTTATACTTCCGCTCCACGATTCCACCAATGGGTATCCTGGTGGCAAATTTGGCTTGTATGTTAAAAGTGCGGACTCCTTAATTCGCATCACAAACCCGCCAAAGGGCAATGACTACGAGTCGACAAACTACATTACGCCCGAGATGTTCGGAGTAAAGGCTAATACCGGTACCGATGTCAGTATAAACATGCAGGCGGCCATTAACTACGCCAGTTCCAGGAATAGGGTGCTGGTGCTTGGCCCAGGTACGTATATAGTAAAGAACCTGACGCTCCCCTCCAATGCCAATGTCTCCGGGCAATCTTTGAATACGGTACTGCAGTTGCCGGGTGGTAATGAGACCGACAAGCAGGTGTTTTTGATCAATGCAGGTGTAAGTAATGTAACACTGGCCAACTTCATTATTGATGCCAACCGGGCAGCGCAGACGGGGACTAATGTAGTGTGCCTGAAGGTGATCAATACTGACAGTACAGCAGCCCACAAGATATCGGACCTGAAATTTACGGGGATTACTTTTCGCAATTCAAAGGACAGGGCCTTAATCTGGTTTCGTGGCTATCGCATCGAGAATACCACCATCGAAAATTGCGTTTTTACAAATGCCGGTGTCCAGGCGGTAGAGCTGCGCGGGTGTAAGAACTTTACTTTCCGGAACAACACGGTCACGGCCTGGGGATTGACCACAACCGCAGCACCCGCCTTTGGTCTACAATCCGTGATCAACGACGGCATCAATATTATCGGCAATTTCTTTATCAACTCCGTTGGAGGACAGTTTGCCATTGAATCGGCCGGAGCCTATGTGCAGAACAGCAGCGTAACCAGCAATACCTTTGACGGTAACAGCCTGCCGGCAGCAGGGATATCAGGATATTTCCGGAATACTACTTTCAGCGGGAATAAACATATTCGAGGAGTAGGAACCCAGAGGACCGGTTACGAGCTGATCGGGAATGACCTGGTGGTATCCGGCAACTACATAGAAAATGGCGCTATCGTCTTTACCGCCGATGAAGTTAACCCGGTAGCAGAGGTGCGGCCTAACGGGAGAAACTGCATCATCAGCAACAATATCATTAAAACGAGCGCTACCAATGCCAGCGCTATTTACCTGAGCGGATTCGTACGGAATGATACCATGTCCCGGGTGAGCAATGTTACGGTGTCGGGTAACCTGATCGATAACCGCGGCAGCACCGGTAACAGCGCAACTATCTCTGTTGGGTTTTATGGCACGGCAGGGCTTGTGAGCCAGGTAAAGATTGAGGATAACAAAATTTATGCCGATGCTTCACAGGCTTGTATCCGCCTGCGCACGTACGATACCTCTAATAACCTTGAGATAGCAGGTAATGAATTCCTTTCCGGACAGTATGGGATCCGGATCGATCAGCCGGCTGGTTGGAAAAATACCGAGTTCTCGGGGAATGACTTCTCAAAGATGTCTTCGGGGGAATATGTTTTCAGTACTGGTACCTTTACACGAGAGTTCAAAGTGTTCCACAACATTTACGGTGTCGGCAAGAGGACGGCTAAGACAGAGGAGGAATGCATTATTGTTTCTGGTGCCGGTTCGCCGGAAGGTGTTATTACTGCTGCACCGGGAAGCCTTTACCTAAACATCAATGGTGGTACTGGCGTTACCATGTACGTGAAGAAAACCGGTACTGGCAACACCGGTTGGCAGATCATGGTGCCGGCACAGGCTCCGCATCGCTCAGTGCAACCCGACATTCGCGGGCGCTAATACTTTCGACAAACAAATTATGAGTACTGATGCTACACCGACAATTCGGTAAACATGCGTACCGGTAACACAGCGTTGAACCTATTTGTCAATAATACGCAGCTCTGGCAGGTAACGAACAGGAGATCCCTTATTCTGCAGGATGGCGGCACATTTACTGATGATGCGAGTGTCTTACTGCAACTGAAAAGGCAAAGAAGCAGAAGCGAAATGATGCTAAAAAGGCATTGGAATAATTTTTATCACAAGAGATTGCTTAGCCACCCTAACCGGTGGCTTTTTTATTGGTCACTTATTACAGCAATGTGCTAAAAACCTATTGAGTGGCTTTTTAATTTGAAAAACAGAGTTCAATTTTGTTAGATCAGTTCATCTAATCAAACACCAATTATTATGAAAAAGAAAATCGTAAGTGCGAAATTATCATTGAAGAAGAAAGTTATTACTCCATTATCTATTGATGGGAGCAATCAAGTCATCGGAGGAGCAACTGGTCCGCAGTCACGTTGCGCCCAGACTTGTGGGCCTGTAGGCTGCGAGCAGACACTTTTTGATCCGTCTGTATGTATATGTCCTGCAACACAGCCCTGCACCACAATACCAGGCACTCAAGCCTGTTAATCGTGTAATAAGAGTGTGAAAGTGTGGTACTACCACATTGTATGTCTTTTTCCCAGCCATTAGATGTGTTCACGAAAGCGTACTCCGTGTCATACCTGTTGACCGAAACACGCTCCTTGTCTTTTATTGTTACAGTAAATGGGAGCGACCCGGCTTCGTTAATGGTTAATAATCTGGATATGGGAGCACAAATATGTCATGCATCCTTTAATACGCCTTGTACTGGCGTACTCCTTCACCACCTTTGCAAAAGATGCATACCTATCTTGTTTTTGAGTGCAGATGTTAACACCCGCTTTTTAGCGGGTGTTTTGGTTTGAAATCTGTGGTGCGAATGTGGTGCGAAACTAAAAAACGATTATGCTTATTCAAGCATAATCGTTTGATTTTCAATGTGTCCTCGTAGGGACTCGAACCCTAGACCCGCTGATTAAGAGTCAGCTGCTCTACCAACTGAGCTACGAAGACGGCGCTGCAAATGTACAAAACCATAACTAAAATGTAACCTTATGCTTAAATATGTTTGGATCCAATGGATGTATATGGGAGATGAAGGAATAGATAGTATTTATATTACAAAAACAGTCATCCCCTTCCGGGAACGACTGGGCGTTTTAGTGCTGGCTGGATACTAATATCGCTATTGCCGGTTGTTTAATTTTTCTTCTTTAAAAGCCTCGAACTGCCTCCGGAAATCGTTCAGCGCATTACACACCATAATACGATAACCGCTGGCATTAAACATATTGGTGTTTTTGCGGCCTTTGTTTTCTCCGATCACTACAGCAAAACGTTCGCCGAGGAATAAGGCTTCGATATTGATCACTGGCTCTTTGCCGGAGAAAAAATAATAAAGCTTTGCCGGCAGACCCAATTCCTTCTTCCACTTTACGTAGCCGCCGATATCCGTAATTGCCTTGCATATCTCCCTTTGCAATATTGCTGTATCCATACTCATATCTTTAAAAGCAATGCCCCTTCGTGCCCCTTGCTTGCATTTATGGATAACGTGATACCTGGTTGTTTGTTCGGGAAAAGATGTGATAGAAAAGATAAAAGGATGGGAGGGGATCCGGCCGGCAGCAGATCGCCTTCCATACGCCAACCGTAATTTACTCTTTCCAGAGGAACGGGAAGAGGATAACTGCCAATGCTATGATGAGGGCGTTCATGCCCAGCATGACCCATACCATACCCCACCATCCTTCCTGTAATACGGAGGCTACTGCGCCAAGGGCCAGGTTGCTGAGCACCATCAGCAGGGGGATGGCAATAGGAAAGCCAAGAATGGCCATCAGGGCGGCATTTTGCCGGGCCTGCGCCGCGATAGCGGAGAGAAAGGTAAACAGGAGCGAGAGACTGGAAGCGCCCAGGCAGCATACACCGATAAAGGTACCCATATGGATCACGGGGCTGCCCAGCATCAGGTTGAACAGCAGCAGGGAGATGCTCATCATAACCAGCATCATAGCCAGACTGTACACCATTTTGGCCAGGATATATTGTACCGGCGCTACCAGGGTAAAGTAATATCGCATGCGGGCTTCGCCTTCCTGCAAAAAGCTTTTGGCAACGGTATTGACGGTTACAAACAACTGAGCCACCCAGAAAAGCGCATTCCAGATGCGGCTTTCCGGCTGGCCCGCCATCATATATAAAACAAATACGGTACAGCCCACATAGAGCATAACGCCAAACAAGGTATGTTTCTGGCGCCACTCCAGTAAGAGATCCTTCCGGATCAGGGTCAGTATTTGTTTTAGGTACACGATGCGCTGTTTGTAAAAAAGGAACTGTTTATTTTAAGCCCAGACAATTTTTTCAGCTATGGGGATATTACGGACCGCTTCTTTGCGGGGCTGGTCGCTAAAGCCCAGGTACAGGAAGCCTACCACGTAATCTTCTTCTTTCAGCTTAAGATAATCTTTCATGGCTGGTTTCAGCGCCATGCCGCCGGTGTTCCATATGGCGGCAATACCCATAGCCTCGGCGCCCAGCAATATGTTTTGCACGGCAGCAGCTGTTGCCGCATACTCTTCCATTACTGGTATTTTGGTCTCGGGCGTACGGCGCATTACGGCAATGATAAGATGCGATGCCATATCGCCGGCATGGGCCAGGTTTTCAAAAGTCTGCTCTTTGCGGCTTTCTTCGGAAGTGTTATCCCAATATAGCTGTGCGTGATCTTTACAAAAGCCGGTTAAAGCGGCTCCCTGGTACACAAAGAAACGCCAGGGCTCTGTCCGGCCGTGGGTAGGGGCATAATCGGCCAGTTGCAATAATTGCTGTATAGTGCTGTCGGGGATGGTATTTCCATTCATGGCTGCCGCCTTGGTAGTACGTCTGTCCCTGATAATTCGGGCTACGGTCTCAAAATCCGGATTCATCTGATTCGATTTTTTTTAATAACGGCGCAAAAGTACTAAAGATTGACCGGGTTTCTGATTAATTGCTATTTTTGACAGATAAACTGGATTTATAAATGAATCAGAAGATTATCGATATCGTCAAGGCATCTGTCGCTGTTAAAGAACAGGTTATCGCCGACGAGAAGCTTATACAGACCATAAGGGAGGTTACGGAAAAAATCATTGCTGCTTTTACAGCGGGCAATAAGGTATTGTTTTGCGGCAATGGCGGCAGTGCAGCAGATGCGCAGCACCTGGCCGCCGAATTTTCCGGACGTTTTTATACCGACAGGAATCCATTGCCTTCCGAGGCTTTGCATTGCAATACTTCTTATCTTACTGCTGTAGCCAACGATTATGGCTACGAACTGGTATATAGCCGTTTGCTGAAGGGTATGGGAAAAGCCGGCGATGTACTGGTGGGCCTGAGTACTTCGGGTAATTCCGGTAATATCATCAAGGCCTTTGAGCTGGCCCGTGAGATGGGGATTACTACGGTAGGGTTTACCGGCGCCGGTGGCGGCCAGATGAAAGCATTGTCTGATTACTGGGTTAACGTGCCCAGCAACGATACGCCCAGGATACAGGAAAGCCATATCACGATAGGGCATATCATTTGCCAGCTTACCGAAGAAAAACTATTTCCCCAGAGCCTTTCCTAAAAGCAGGAAAACTTGTCCTTATCTTTTCGAACCTGAACGATGGAGTGCATCATATTGGCCGGCGGGCTTGGTACGCGTTTGAGTGGTGTGGTGAGCGATGTGCCTAAATGTATGGCCCCGGTAGCGGGTGTTCCTTTCCTGGCGCATATATTGCAATACCTGGAGCGGCAGATGGCCGATCATGTGATTCTCTCGCTGGGTTATAAATCGGAAGTGGTTATTGATTACCTGCGCCAAAAGGCCTTTACGTTTAAAACAAGCTGGGTGCTGGAACCAGAACCTTTGGGTACCGGAGGGGGGATAAGACGTGCTTTGCTGAAATCAAGGGCAAAGCAGACTTTTGTTCTGAATGGCGATACCATGTTTGCCGTAGACCTGCGCGCCATGCAGCAGGCATTTAATCCCCGTTATAAAGCTATGCTGGCCCTGAAGCCAATGAAGGATTTTGAACGTTACGGCTCGGTACAAGTGAATACGGCAGGCAGTATTACGGCCTTTGAAGAAAAACAGTTCAGGGCAGAGGGGCTGATCAATGGCGGTGTTTACCTCCTGAATAAAGAGAAAGAAAACCTGGATACCTTCCCCGAGAAGTTTTCCTTTGAAAAAGACTTCCTGGAGCCGGAGGCCGGTAACGATTCCCTGCAGGGTTTTGTAAGCGATACTTACTTTATCGATATCGGGATACCCGAAGATTACTACAAAGCGCAGGAGGACTTCAGCAAAACGAACTAAACTAAAAGCATACTATGGCATCGGCATTGTTCCTGGACCGGGATGGGGTTATCAACGAAGAAAAAGAAGGCAGTTATATCTTTCACAAAGGAGAGTTCGTTTTTTACGAAGGCGCTGTAGATGCGCTGGTTAGCCTCTCCCGGAAATTTGATTACGTATTTATTGTTACCAACCAGCGTGGGGTAGGGCGGGGCTATATGACGGAAGCGGCGCTGCTGGAAATTCACGACTATCTTACCGAAGAAGTAGTGCGTGCCGGCGGAAGGATCGACCGTATTTATTTTGCCCCTTTTGTGGAAAGCGATCATTCTCATCGTAAACCGAATACCGGTATGGCCCTTGATGCCCATAAGGATTTTCCCGGGATCGAATTTGAAAAAAGCGTGATGGTGGGCAATAATCTCAGCGATATGCAATTCGGCAAGACCATGCATATGAAAACAATTTTCCTTTATACTACGCAACCGAAGTTTGCCGATCCACATCACCTTATCGATGAACAATACAGCTCATTAAAAGCGTGGAGCGAAACGCTGTCGTAGGGCATGTCGTGATCATGGTAAAAGACCCTGAAGGTTACATTATCCATCCATACTACAGTTCATATACTGGTTGACGGCGATCCTTTTCACCGCTTTCGGGTTAAGCCTTTATGCCGGCTTCCTGCGAACGTATATTACTGTTCATTGGATCCGTATCGATGATCTGTCCTGATCATTTTATTCCTGAAACAAAGAGAAGAAACAAGTGGAGTCACTAATTGTGTTTTCCGCATATGCTGCCCCAATAAAATGCCGATACTTGCGTTAAGGAAAGTACAGGAAGTTCCTTTCGGGCTTCCTGATCGGTACGGTTGCAGAAAGCTTTACGAATACTTTATCCTTTTAAATTTCTTTATCTTAACGGACCTGGTGTAAATGCTGTATTAACTCTTTATCCATGAGCAGGAATGACGTCCGGAGGCTGCCGGGAGCATATACAAAATGGTTACCCTTATTCATGTTATTCTGTTGCCTGTCCCGGGGCAAGGTTGCCGCACAATCATACAGTACCATCAACTATCGATGGGAACAAGGCTTTACCGCTACTACGGGTTATGGTATTTGTCAGGATAGCAAGGGTTATATATGGGTCGGTACGGAAAACGGTCTGATGCGGTTTAACGGGAGGGAATTCAAAATATATACTACCCGTGACGGCCTGCCCGACAACGAGATATTCGGTGCAAAAGAAGATCTGGAAGGACGATTATGGCTGGTCCCTTTTGCCCATACATTGAGCTATATACAGCACGGAAAAATATTCACAGCCAGCAATTCTCCTGTACTGAAGCGCCTGAAACTGAATCGTCTTCAAGCCTGTCTTCTTTTTGATAAAAAAGGTATTATCTGGTTACCTCAGGAAGACGGGTTGGCTATGATCCGGAAGGATGGAAGTATAGAAGAGCTGACGCACATAACCAGGGATAAACCGATTGGTTATTGCACCATTTGGCTAAACGCGAAGGGCAAGTTATTGCTGGTCGATCAGGATAGCAGAAATATTTACCGCCGGGAAGATACTGCATTCGTTAAAATAGGCGTGTTTCCGAAGGAGATCGATTTAGGCTCGGCTTTGGACACTGCTTTTATTTATGATTATCATACAGGGAATGTTTACCACTATGCAGAAACCGATAGCAGTGTCAACTTTTCCCTGGAAGGGAAGGTTCCCGGTGTACGGTTCTGTTTTGCGCTGAAACAACTTTCTGCCAGCGAATTGTTTGTTGCCTCGGATCATGGCGTTTATGTATTCGATACTAAAAGGGGCAAGGTGAAAGATAGTCTCCTGATGGGCCACAAAGTAGGGGATCTCATCAGAGCGAATGATGGTGCCCTATGGTTTGTTACCGTTGGTAACGGAATTTTCCGTTTGTTGGATACAAAAGTAAAATCGCTTGGGTATAATGGAGAACAGCCTTCTATACTCTACCTGAAGGGAAGTGCCAATGGGGTATATGGCATCAGCGACAAGTCTGTTTTTGTAGAAGCAGCTTCCAACAGCAAAGGTATTATTACCTACAAAGAACGGCATCTTATCGTGAACAAACTGGAACCCCGGAATATCACTGTCTATGCGGAGCAGAACAAAAATAAAGACTGGATTATCTGTGAGAGTGGCACCAGACTGAAACGGGAAGTCGGAGGGAAAGTGATGAGAGTTCTGCCGATCCCGGTTGCCAAGGCAGTATGCGAAGAGCCTCCGGGACATTTATTAATTGCTACCCATGCTGGGGTTTACCGGCTGGATAAGGAGCGGTTCCGGATACGGGACACTTTTATGCATGATACGCGGACTACTTGCGTGGCTAAAATAAAAGATACCATATATGCCGGCACCTTAAATGGTTTTTTTGCCATCTATCCCGATAAAAGCAGCAAGCAGATGGCTTGCAATAACCCGTCTTTGCGGCGGCATATAATGGCAATGTGTACCGACAGCAGCGGGGCATTGTGGGTAGCCAACAATAATGCCGAGCTGATCGGCCTGCGCAACAATAAGGTATTTGTCCAGGTCGATCTGAAGAAAGGATTACAATGTAACCGTATTTCCTGCGTAAAGGCTTCCTCGAAGTGGATATGGATCGGTACGGATAACGGGTTGTTTGCTATCATGAAAGTACCACCCTATAATATCGTAAGACACCTTACCTATGCCACAGGGCTTAACAGTAACCAGATCAACTGTCTTGATATATGCCGGGAGCGGGTTTGGGTAGGCACCATTAGAGGAATTAACTATTTTGATGAAGATGATGTTCTGAAAACTAGGAACAGCACCGAAATTATCGTCAATAGTATCAGGAACGGGGGTACTATGCTTGAACCTTCCAACGATACCCAGGAATTGCTGAACGAGTCCTTGACTATAGATTTCGATGTGGTGGACTATTCGGGAGGTACAAGGCCTGTATTTGAATATAAATTAGGAGATGCGGCAGAATGGGTGACACTGGAAAATAATCATCTTTATTTTCCTACGCTTCCTTACGGGGATTTTACCCTTACCATAAGGGCTTTTTCTCCCAACTGGACTTCGGGTGCTTTGTTCCGGCAGAAATTCCATAACCCGGCGCCCTTTTACCACGGTTGGGGCTTTGTACTGGCGATCCTGGTCCTGGTAGTCCTGGTAGCGGTGATTGCAGTGTTTTTCTTTATCCGCAGAGCGCGTAAAAAAGATAGAGATAAACTGGGAGTTCAGCAAAACTTATTGCTGCTGGAGCAAATGGCGTTACAGGGACAAATGAATCCTCATTTTATCTTTAACTGTATTGCTGCGATTAAACAGTATTACAGTTCGGGCGATACGGAAAAGGCGGATAATTTTGTGGATTCTTTCTCCCTGCTGATACGGCAGACTTTTGAACTGGGCACGGAAACTTTTGTGTCGCTGGATAAAGAGCTGAGCTATCTGGCCCAATACCTGAACGTGGAAAAAGCCCGGTTTAATGATTCGTTCCAATACCATATTACCAGAAGCACCGCCCGTTCCGAAGCCGAAATACTGGTGCCGGCCATGCTGCTGCAACCCATAGCCGAAAATGCGGTGCGGCATGGTGTACGCCATTTGCCCGACGGAAACGGGATCATACAAATTTCGGTCCGCCAGTCTGACGATAAAGTCGAGATCAGCATAGAGGACAATGGCATAGGCCGGGAGAAGAGCAACGCAATGAAAGGTTACGCTTTCCTTAAATCCCTTACCAGCACTATAGTCAATAAAAAGAGGGTGGACCTGCTGAACCGCTTACTGGAAGGAAAGATTATTATGCAAACAACTGATCTGTACGAAAAGGAAGTAGCCTGTGGCACCAGAGTCTATATTGCTTACCCTATGGACATAAACCAAATACTTAAAAATGAAAATAATTATAGTAGAAGATGAGCTGGCATCCCAGGCTTATCTGAAAAATATCCTGCTGCTGCATTACCCGGGCCTGGATATTGTGGCTATAGCTGACAATGTACCGGATGCCGTGATACAGATCAAAAAGCACCAGCCGGATATCGTATTTATGGATGTGGAAATAAAGATGGGCACCGGTTTCGATGTATTGGAACAAATGAAAGGACAGTCCTTCGAAGTTGTATTTACAACTGCTTTCAACACCTTTGCCGTAGATGCTTTCCGGCATCATGCGATCGACTACCTGCTGAAGCCCTTAAACGAATCTCATGTGGTTGAAGCTATGGGGCGCTGTATGCAAAGGGTCAATGGCGATAGCCGTAATGGCCAGGTAGGTAAATTGCTAGAGCAATTGCAGCAGCCTGCTGTGCAAAAAGCGAAGCTGGGTATTCCTACGCTTGAGGGTATAGAATTTGTATCGATCCCAGACATTATTTATGGGGAAGCAAAAGGAAACTATACCGATATCTGGTTGAAGAACGGAACAAAAATTACCGCTTCCAGGAAACTGAAAGAGATAGAAGAAAGTCTGCCGAAAGATCTTTTTTTTCGTATCCATCATTCCTATGTTGTCAACCTTCAATACGTCAAGAAATACCATAAAGGCCGCGGTGGTTACCTCATATTGCAGGACGATAATGCACTTCCTGTTTCTTCAGCAAGAAAGGACGATTTCCTGAAGTGGCTCGGGTAAACCGGGAACGGATAATACTGACATTTTGAACATCCCCGCCTGGCTTTACGGCAGGGATGTTTCGTATACATACTCCACACCACTTGTTGCAATAAAGAACCGGCCTGGTTTCCTGTTGGCTGTTAGCTATTTTAAGTAAACGAGTATTCTGACAGGTAGAATGAGCATAACCTTAAAGAATTGCCAACACAGTTACAGGGTCAAACTACAGGGTTGTACAATAAAATGCAATGTTATATAGTTGTTCGTTTGAATATGTGTGCCTTGTGTTATTTTCGATTTGAACTAAATATTCAAAACGATGAACAAGAAACTTATTTTTTGCTGTGCTGTGTGCACGCTCGGTATGCTACAGGCCCAGGCACAATGGAATGGTTCCAGTGTTAATACAACTACCACCCAGACAAATGTCGGGATAGGTACCGATAACCCCTCTGCTTATTTGCATATAGCGGAGAACCCCGACCTGGATGGACCGAAGCTGAAAATTGAAGGCAACTTTTATAATCCTTCAGGCTTTAACCTGCCACAGCCTAATATTATGGAAGTATGGAACAACGGAACACTTCCTTCCTCTCCCTATTTGCAGATGAACCGGTTCGGAAACGTAACGCTTGGAAATGCACAGATAAACAGCGAGAATGACCGGCTAACCATTTTCGGCCACCTTTCTATGGTCAACGAAGATGGTACGGCCCGTTATATCTCTGCCCGCGCCCCCAAGGCTGCTTTTTCCATAGTGGAAAATACCAACCACTGGAACGGACCCAGCTACCTGATGTACGGTAAAGATGCGGAAGAGCATCAATATGCCGGCGCCATCCGGATCATTTCCTATGGCTCCAGCGGATTGGGTACTTCTATTGAAAATTACGATACTAAAGAAGGCAATTTTATTCCCCGGCTTAGGGTAATGAACGACGGAAAGGTGATCATCGGGTCCGTACCTTCTACTCCCGAAGGCTATTCTTTATATGTACCCCAAGGTATACTCACCGAAAAAGTAAAAGTAGCCCTGAGCTCCAGCGGCAACTGGGCCGACTACGTTTTTGCGCCTGACTATAAATTAAAGTCCCTTACAGAAGTTGAAAGCTTTATTAAAGCCAATAAGCACCTGCCCGGCGTTCCTTCAGGAGAGGCATTGGCAAAAGATGGCGGTATTGATATGAACGAAATGTTTGCCAAGCAAATGGAAAAGATCGAGGAGCTTACCTTATACATGATCGATATGAAGAAAGAGGTGGAGCAATTAAAGAAAGAAAACAAAGAGCTCCGTAAGGCTGCTGGAAAATAGCATGGTCACCCCGGTGCTGCGCGCTGGGTGTTGCCTGTTATACGAGCAACCGATTATCAACTGGTATATCCCCTGTACAGGATATACTTTACCATCATCATGCCTGGTATTGCGGCAGGTAACAGTACGCCTGCACGTAATGCGGCTTTAAAAAAACGATCATGAATAAAAAGCTGAATTTCCTTTTTGCACTTATCATGAGTGCGCTGGGTGCTTTTGGTCAGGAACATGGATTAGGTACTATTTTAATGGATAAAAGTGCCTATGAGGCCTTGCCGCACCCACCCCTGTTGAAAGGCGCCGCAGCCGTCGCCATGAACTGTCCTTCCGTGGTTATGCTCAACAATCCACCTATCGGCGACCAGGGCGCACAAGGCTCCTGTGTGGGTTGGGGTGTAGGCTATACTGCGCTAAGCATGCTGGTATACCCCCAATACAATGTATGGAATACCAACTCGGAAAGAAGTCCCAGTTATGTATACAACCAGATTAAGATTTCGAATAATTGCAACGATGGCGCTTATGTAGTTGATGGGCTTAACCTGATCTTAAACCAGGGAAGCTGCTCTATGAGCCTGATGCCTTACAACCAGAGTACTTGCTCCACGCAACCCAACAGTACGCAAATAGCCAACGCTGCGCAAAACAAGGCCGGTTCCTGGTCGGCTATTTACCCCACAACTGATGTAGCGCAGATAAAACAAACTATATGCGCCGGCTACCCGGTAGTAGTGGCGTTTGGCGTGTACGAGTCGTTCTATACTATGTGGAACGAGGATGGTATCTGGGATGGTGATAATTCCGGCAATTTTGTAGGCGGCCACTGTGTTTGTATCATAGGTTATGATGACACGAAGAAGATGTTCAAGGCCCAAAACCAATGGGGCACCGGTGGTGGCGATAATGGCTATTTGTGGATCAGCTATCAGAATGTAGAAAAAGGTTATCTGAACGAGGTGTACAGGGTGTATCCCGGATGCGCTTCCAATGTAATTATATCCGGTAATTATAACATGCCACTTACCGAATCCAGCAACTGGATTGTATCTACGGCACAAACAGTGATCGCCAGCGGGGCTACTGTAAAGCTGGATGCTAACCCGGATAATGGTTATATCGAATTTGCACCCTCCTCTAACAGTGAATATCTTTTATCGGCCCCCAGTGACAAAGGCGTCTTTATTGCCCAGGCATTGGATGGTTGCGGCGGGAATGTTCCTGTTCGCTACACTATTCCTGGTTTTAGTACCAAAAGCACTGCCGGTTTTACCATAAGCCCCAACCCGGCCCGTAATCAAGTGTCGGTAAAAGCAACTGAAAAGCTGAAGCCGTCGCAGGTTGAAGTATATGATATCAGCGGCAGAAAGCAATCCGTTACCGTACAATCGTCGGGTGACTTTGAGCTCCTGGTTTCCTGGAAAAACCTCGTGGATGGTATTTATATGCTTAAGATCACAGCAGGAGAACAACAGGAAGTGTATAAGCTCGTTGTTCGCAACTAATCATTACAATCCCTATTTAATCAAACAAAACTATGAGAAAAATAACACTCGCCTTATTGGCAATGGGCTTGTGCGGCTTACCTGGTTATGCACAGATGCATAAATGGCTGCTCCAGAATACCATAGTGGATATGAAGTCCCATCCTTCTTATCCTTCTACAACTTTGTCGCCAGCGCCCACTACCACCGTGCCGCTTACCGACGCCGTGTTTGATGAGAACGGCAGCCTGTTGTTTTATATAGCCGGTAAAGGCGTCTACAACAGTGCTGGCACGCAGGCATTCAGCCTGCCCAATTATTGGGACCCTACTGGCAATTGCATGGAAAGTATGGATGCTTTTAAAAGACGGGAAACACTGAACAAGGGCCTCGTGATTGTTCCTGTGCCCAAAGCCTGTAAGAAGTACTACATCATCTATTCTCTGATGCCGGGTGCTATGGGCAGCAATTCGCTGGTATATGTCACTGTCGATGTTTCCAGTGGTGCACCTGTTCTGGGTGCTACCGTCAACCAGTACTTTCCTATGTGTGGTACCAAGGTGAATGCCACCCTGCTCAGCGATTATGCTTATAGTTGTAATTCTGTACAGATGGTTGCTTCCAAAGTGTTCAACACGAGCAGCGGTAACCGTTACCTGTTTTCAACGGGTGCAAGAGAATGTCTCCGTTTTGAGATCACGGCTACCGGCATTGTCAACAAAACCGTTATTGCCAATGCAAGCACCCCCGGTGGGATTTTTGCCAATGACGCCGATTTCTATGCAGGAGATATGGAGCTTTCCCCCGATCAAAACCACCTGGCCTGGAGCCCTTATGCGGCAAGTGGTAATAAGACAGTGTATATGATCAACCTGAATAATTACGGATTCTCCAGCGCTAAGAAATTCAGCAATAGCCTGGCTACCGGTGGTATAGAATTCGATGCTTCATCCGACAATATTTACATTACCAACAGCAACGGTATCCAGTCTGTATCTGTAGGCGCTGCAAGCGGTAGCACCTTCTCTACGGTATTTTCAGGAAGCCAGTATGCAACTTCCAACCTGGAATTGGGTTACAGCGGCCTGCTTTATGTAGCGAATAGCAGCACTAACCAGCTCGAGTATAAAGACCTGGCAACGCCGGCGAATTCGGGCGCAACGGGTATTGCCATGAGCAGCACTTCTTCTTTTGCCTGTACGGAGTATCATTTACCCAACCAGATCAGTGGTGAAGATTACTCCTACTTTTCGGGAGCGAGCCATGACCTGGATAACCTCATATCCAGGGATGATAACCTGGACATAGGCGCGGAACAAAATGTACAATCTGCCGATATATGGGAAAGCCCCGATATCTTTAACTGCCGTACTAACCAGGGAAATTGCAGCAGTCATCAGAACCCCGGCTACCTAAGTCCTACCACCGGTAATAACTACATGCGGGTAAGGGTCAAAAATATAGGTTGCTATACCTCCCGTCCTGCTGTGGTGCACATGTACTGGACTTTAGGCAGTACCGGGGAAACCTGGCCCGACAGTTGGACTGGTACCGGTACCAATGGTACGCTTTGCGGTATCGCCGCCGGCGGTGAGCTGAGCGATCCGAGCTCTATGATACAGGGTGTGGCCGTGCCGGCCCTGCTGCCCCGCCAGGAAACCATTGTGACCCTGCCCTGGGACCCGGTTGATCCAGACGATTATGGTTGCCAGTCATTAAGTACTTACAAGGATGGCAATCCTATGATTTGCCTCCTGGGAAGGATTGTATCGCCTTACGACCCGATGTACAGCGAACTGCCCGGGCGCATCTCCCACAATGTCGGGTACAACAACAATATCGTTACGCGAAATACTTCCCTGGTGCCGCTTGCCGGCAGCAAGCCAGGAAGGGATAACGGTACCCGGACATCGATACTCACACACAACTACCTGGAGCAGGAAGCGACCATGGAGATCCGGTTTAATGGCCTGAATGGCGGTACTACACCTTTTAACACGTTGGGCAACATTATCCTGACCATGGACGAAGATCTTTGGACAAGCTGGTATGCCAATGGCCATCACAGCGAAGGCGTGGAAATTGTGAATGCCGATCATCATGAAATCATGATCGGGAACCTGAGTACCGCTGTGCTTACCGATATTCCTGTAGCGCCAGGCAAGTACGGTGGCCTGACCTTTGAATTCTTCCTGAACAACGAGACCGACGTAGCGGACAATTATGTGTTCTCCGTATCACAAAGATTGCGGATCAACGAAGACCTGGTATATGATGGCAGCGAGTGTCATTTCCTGGTATCGGTAAATGGCAAAGACAATAGCGAAGAGGGTGGTGGTGCTGGTACCGATCCGGTTTTCGGACAGCCAATAAGCAAGAAAATCAACCTGAACAATAACGCCGGTTTCGATCTTTACCCCAACCCGGCCAAAGAGGCTACCCAATTGGCCTTTACACTGAAAAATAAAGGAAAGGTTACGCTTACGCTACTCGATATGAACGGAAGGGTTATCGAATGCCTGGCTAAGGAAAAGAGCTATACCGAAGGACGGCATGAATTCACTATCCATACTTCGGGGTTGAGCAATGGTATGTACCTGCTGCGTTTCGAAAGCCAGGAAGAAAGTACCACGATTAAAATGAGCGTGGCAAGATAATTTACCCATGAAGCAAATAAGATAAGTGATAGTAAGTGCAATGCTTTCACCTTGAAAAGCGGCCGGATTTTTATCCGGCCGTATTTATTTATTTATTCTCGATGGAAGCTGGAGCGCAGGCAATAGAGCGACGCTTACCTGAAAAATGCCTCGTCGAAATGGAGTACCAGGCCCAGGCTCATATACATAGGCAGGTTGCCCGCGATATTGGTATGGAGCAACTGTTTGCTGGCACCTATTTGTATATTGCCTTTAAGGAATTTATAGCCGCCTTCGAAATTGACAAAAGGCTCTATAAATGTAAAGGTGACCGACGTTACGTCCTGTCTGCCCTTGCCGATATGATATTTGAGATCGGGGTCGGCCGATTGGAAATCATAGAATTTCATAAAGGCGAAACGGATACCCCCGGTGAACGAAAAGAACTTGCCCAAACCGAAGCCTGCGGCAGGTTGCAGAAAGAAGCGGTGATAGCGGGTGTCGTAATTGTACTCCGGCAAGGCTATGCCCCGGCGTTGAAGCGATCCGTTGCCATAGCCGCCATACAGTTCTACCTTGGCCCTTTCGCCTATAGTATCATAATAGCCGGCTCCTATCTCCCAGCGTTTCCCGTTGAATACGCCGCCTATAGATTCCACTTCCTTAAAAATACCGGCCTCCAGGTTCTCATCGATCCTCCGGTCATTGATCCACCGGTAAGAGGCAATGAGGCCTAGATGATTAACGGGTGAAAAGGCGAGATCGATGCTGGTGCCAAAAGACGTATTGTCGGTTTTGGTAGAATCACGTTCATTAGCTTGCGGTTTAAGGCTTATGATAGCCTTGCCTTCCAGGGCATGCGTAAGCCCGGGTGTATTGGCCCTGTCGGGAAAATAAAGCCTCTGCTGGCAGGAAGCCAACAGGACAACTGCCAAAGCGAAAGAGCTACAGTAAAGGGGACGGTTCATAGAACATGGTTTTTCGGATACAATAAGAGACGTGGTTATGGCCTGTTGTATTGGGTGCCCTAAAGTAAATGTATGGGTTGTTTTGTTAATAAAAAAGGTTGCCCTGTTGGATAAGGGCAACCTTTTTCACGGCACTAAAAGCAAATTACTCTTGTTGCTGCAAGGGGGAGAGCAAATAATGCTGCCCGGCGGTCATAGCATCGCGCCATACTTTATTCAGCTCCGTAGCCGGATCCAGTATGTTCATGCCGCATAAGGGGAATAGCTCGTTGATCAATGCGCGGGAAGCTTCCGCTGCATTTCTGCAGGCATTGCTTAACTGCTGCAAGGCTTGCTCATGGGCCTGCAGACCCTGCTCATAAATATCCCATACCGATTGCAGCTCTTCGTACATCTCTGTCCTGGCTTCCAGGAAGCGGCGGCTGGCCATATCATAAATACGATGAGCAATCGTATTATCCTGTAACAGCTTGTCGCTGTGCAAAGGCTTTTTATGCATCGCCAGCTCCTGGTACAAATCCATAAAATGAAAAGCAATACCTGTAATCATGCAGGTCATATTTACGATAGCCAGCTGGCCGAAGGGAAACTTGTAGAGCGGTCCGCCGGCAAAGGCCGAGGGTTTCAACAGCGTAAATGTGCAGGCTTCGGGTACAAATATTTCCCGTGCTTCGAAATCGTTGCTGGAAGTAGCTTTAAGGCCGATGGCATTCCAGTTTTTGTGATTGATGATCTGCTGCGCCGGTACGATAAAAGAACGGAACAGCGGTTGTCCTTCCATCATAACCGGGATACCGTCTTCATCCAGAATGGCAGCATTGGCGGTAAAATGAGTAGCATGGTTGGCGCCGCTGGCATACTTCCACCTGCCCGAAAGAATATAACCGCCTGCCGTTTGCCGGGCTTTGCCCGATATGGCGCCACTACCGGCACAGCAGGTTTGCGGACTGTTGAATATTGCCCCGGCCATTGCCGCATCCAGGTAACCGGCAAACATATTGGCCCCGGCCCCCAGGTTCACGCACCAACCCGTATTGGCATCGGCCCAGGCCAGCGCTTCAAACAACTTTACGGTGTCCGGCAGGTTGAGCTCCGCGCCGCCAAAGACAGCAGGGACCAATAAATGAAACCAACGTTGCTGGTAGATAATGGCCAATACAGCGGGATCCAAACTGCCGGCTGCTTCCGTCTCAAAGGTATATTGCCTGATCTGTTCCGTTATATGCCGGTCGAGAAGTGTGCCCGGATGATTTATGGTCATAAGCTGTTTCTTTTAGGTTGTGGAACGGTGATATTAAAACCGGATATTGACGCCCAGGAGGAAATTAAATCCTGCCTGCGGGAAATAGTAATTCGATGTAGTCAGAGTTCCGTCCGATTTATAGCTGAAGGTATAACCGCCGGCTTCGTACTTCTTGTTCAATACGTTGTTCAGCGCCAGGGAAATGCCCAGCTCTTTTACAAAGGAAGTTTGCACGGTGTAGCGCAGGCGCATGTCGCATAGCCCGTAAGGGTTGATACTCCTGTCCTTGTTAGTAGTATTGTCCAGGTATTGACGGCCTACATATTTGCCCAGCACATCGATATAGAATTGCTGGCCTTTCAGCATTTTCCGGAAAGGTTCCAGGGTAGCTGTTCCGCCGGCTATTACCGAAGGTGCAAAGGCAATATTGGTTTCTTTGTACACATTCTTGTATTGCTGCCCCAGGTCATAGTCAAAGATGTACTCTTCGAAGTTTTTGATCTTGTTGCGGGAGAAGGTAGCGTTGGCTTGTACCTGCAACCAGGCGGCTGGCCTTACTGCAGCCGTAAGCTCGATGCCGGCGCGGTAGCTGTTGGGTACATTGATCCTGGTTTCGGTGCCTACATCATTGATCTTGCCGGCAGGTACCAGTTGGTCTTTGTAGTTCATGTAGTACCCATTGATTCCTGCTTCCCACAGGGCGCTGCGGTATTGGTAGCCCAGTTCGCCGTCGTACAGCTTTTCGGCTTTAGGAGCCTGGGCAGGCGATGCTTCGAAGTCGTCCCGGTTAGGCTCTTTGTTGGCAACTGCAAAAGAAGCATATACTTTGCTCTCGGCATTATGGGCATGAGATACGATATAGCTGGCGCCTACTTTAGGGTTGAAGAAATTAAACGTATTGCGGGGCATCAGCGTAGGATTTTTGCGGAAGCCGTTGATGTCATATTGTACCGTACGGTATTGCAGGTCGCCAAACACATAAAGATGTTCCCCAATCTGCTGTTGCAGCTTGGCATAGATATTGAAATCTCCTTTGAACGAAGTGAGGTTGTACCAGCGGTAATTAACTGGTACGCCATAATCGGCCCAGGTTACAAAGCCGTAGTGCTTGCCGTCGTAGCGGGTATAAGCGCCGCCGAGTATCAGCTGTGTTTTGTTTTTCTGGTAAGTAAGCGAGTAGATGCCGCCATAATAGTAGTTGTCGAGCCAGAGCCTGCGGGTGAGGTTGGTGGTAGTGGCCGTATCGCCTTTGGGCGTGGTATAGGCAGGCAGGTTGTAATCGCTGAAAGCATCGCCCAGGCGGTATTCATTGTAAAAGCCTTTGCCGCGGGTAAGGAACAAGCCGGCATGAACGCTCCAATGCTCATCGAACTGATGATCGAAGAACAGCTGGTAATAATCCTGCTGGTAGTTATCCGTCTGGTCGTCGTAGTAAGAACCATCGGCTTTGAGGCCGAGCCCGTTGAACTTCCTGTTGGTCTTTAGCGAATCCTGGGGAATACCGTTCCAGGCCTGTTGGGTACGTTCTGTACCGGTAAAAAGATTGAAGCGTAATGAAGTGCGCTCGTCTTTGGAAGTCCAGCCGGCAATGAACTGCATCGATTTAAGATCGGAGGCCGAGCGGTCTACATAACCATCAGAAGATATTTTGGATGCCCTTACGTCAAATTGAAAGCCACCTTTCAGCAAGCCGGAACCCGCACGTACTGTGTGTTTCCAGGTATTGAAAGAACCGAAAGAGTTGTTGACTTCAGCAAAAGCCTTCTTGTCCTGCTGCAGGTTGCTCAGGTTTACCGAAGCCCCGAAAGCCCCGGCGCCATTGGTGGAAGAGCCCACTCCTCTTTGCACTTGTATGGAATTGGTAGAAGAGAGCAGATCGGGGAAATCGACAAAGACGGCTGCCTGCGATTCGGCGTCATTTACCGGGATGCCATTAATGGTAAAATTGATACGGGAATCGTCCGTACCCCTGATGCGCATGCCTGTATATCCTATGCCTGCACCGGCATTGGAACTGATCACTACCGAAGGTGTCTGGTTAAGGATATAAGGAATATCCTGCCCCAGGTTGGCGATCCGTATATCTTTTTCTTTAAGGTTGGCAACGGCAAAAGGAGCTTTGTCGTTTACCCTTACTGCACGTACTTCCACCGGGATCAGTTCCTGCAACTGGGTCAGTTTCGAAGTAGTATCCGTTTCTTGCGCATAAGTTCCGAAGGCGGCGCCAAGGCTGCCCAGTATGCCTAAAGTTTTAAGTTGAACTTTTATCATATTGCAAATTGATTTTCAGCTTCTGCCCGGCCACATACATAGCCGGGAATAATTGCGAATCCTATTGCATTGCTGCAACACAAGATTCTGTTTACAAGAAGGTAAGTTGGAAAACCAATTGCTTACCTTTCCTAACCGGCATTATCCGGTCCAGGTTCTACGGGTATAATCTCAGCCTGATTAGTAAGGCACCCCGAGGTTGCTCTATTCCGTTGATCACGGAGGTACGAGGAACAATTTTAAGAAGGAAATAAAAATATTTCCGCGGCGAAATTAGTATTTCTTTAAGTAGTATTCCAAAAAAATAAGAGAAACGGGAGGTTTGTTGACAAACATCAAAGAAATCTTGTTGGCATGTTGCCCGGTAAGCCTATGTCTTTTCTACGTGACAGACCCTGCCGGCCTCTGTTCAGGTGGATGATACCTGCAGACGGAATCCAGGTAAGATGATAACTGTTCTCTTCGCGTTGAAAAAAATGGTTGGATATGGCGCCGAAGGAGGTAGCCGTGCTGTTTATTTGTTAAACCGTCCGGTTGCCAGCCTGCGGCCCAGGAGGAAGCAGAGATAAGTGAGCGGGATAGCGGCCAGCACATCGATGGTATAGTGTACATGTTGTATCAGCACCAGTGTACCTACGATACAGGTGGAAAAGAAGGCCAGTAGTTTATCGCTTCGTTTTTGCAGGCACAGGAAGAACAAGAACTGGGAAGAAGTATGGCCTGAAAAAAACAGGTCTTTGGTTACAAATTGTGCTTTGCCGTAAAAGAAATTGGACAGGGGGTCCACCAGGGGAATAAGTCCGGGAGGCGGGTTAAGCGGTACCAGGGTAATGCAGATCATCCGCAGCAGCGTAAGCACGATGAAGCTGTATAAGCCGATGAGCAGCATCATAGGGTTCTTGAAGCAACGGACCACCATAAGCAGGGTAATGCCCCAGATGCAGATAAAAATGGGTATCGATACATCTACGGGCTTGATCTGGTCAACGATAAGATCGGTCAGTACTTTACCTTCCCGTTGTTCGATATGCTGGAAGAAGAAAGGGAAGATAATAAGAATGGCGGCAAACAGGAGCGTGATAATAATCAGTCTTATCTTGAAACGGTCTCTTTTTACAGCCGTTTTCCAGGTCAGGGCTTCTGTTCTATTTCCTTTTATAAACGACAACATTGCTACACACAAATATTCGGTCCTGGGCAAAAACAAAGTTATGCCTGTATTATTTTTTGGTCTGCAAAGATGCAACTAGTTTTTCAATGTTGCCTGATAATATTTGCAGGCGCGCTGCAAGCCGCAGCTATCGCATTTGGGATTACGGGCGACACATATATATCTGCCGTGTAGTATAAGCCAGTGGTGGGCCTTGTGAATCAATTCCTTGGGGAAATATTTGATCAGTTGTTGCTCGGCCTGCAAGGGCGTTTTTGCATTTAATGTAAGCCCTATACGTGCCGAAACCCGGAAAACATGTGTATCGACTGCCATATTGGGTTGCTGATCGATTACCGAAGTGATCACATTAGCGGTTTTACGGCCTACGCCTGGTAATTTTACCAGTTCTTCTACGGTAAGCGGCACTTCGGCGTTAAAATCATGGACCAGCATATTGGCCATGCCGATCAGGTGTTTGGTCTTGTTGTTGGGGTAGCTGATACTCCTGATCAGGGGAAACAGCTCATCAAAAGTGGCTTGTGAAAGGCTTTCGGCATCGGGGTATCGTGCAAATATGGCGGGTGTGGTCAGGTTCACCCTTTTGTCGGTACATTGCGCCGATAGGATCACTGCTACCAGGAGCTGAAACGGGTTGTCGTACAACAATTCCGTTTCAGCTTCCGGTGCATATTCCTGGAAATAATCAATCACAAACTGGTAGCGCTCTTTCCTGGTCATATACCTGCAATGGAATCTTTTATAAAAATAAGGCCCTGCTTATCGTACCAGGGTACCTACATTTTTGCCGCTTACCACATCGGAGAGGTTACCGACCCGGTTCATATCAAACACGATAATGGGTAGGTTGTTTTCCTGGCAAAGGGTAAAGGCAGTCATATCCATTACTTTCAGCTCTTTGCTGATCACTTCGTTGAAGCTGATGGTTTCGTAACGGGTAGCTGCAGGGTCCTTTTCAGGGTCGGCAGTGTAAATGCCATCTACACGGGTGCCTTTAAGGATCACATCGGCATTGATCTCGATAGCGCGCAGGGAGCCTGCCGTATCGGTAGTGAAATAAGGATTGCCCGTACCAGCGCCAAAGATAACCACGCGGCCTTTTTCCAGGTGGCGTATAGCCCTTCTGCGGATATAGGGTTCGGCGATCTGTTCCATTTTGATCGCACTTTGCAACCTGGTCTTTACGCCTACTTTTTCCAGTGATGCCTGTAAAGCCATACCGTTGATCACGGTGGCCAGCATACCCATATAATCGCCTTGCGCCCTTTCGATACCGGTCTCCGCTTCATTCATACCCCGGTAAATGTTACCACCACCTATTACTACCGCTACCTGTACGCCAAGGTCGCTGACCGCCTTAATGTCTTCGGCATACTGGGCCAGCATTTGCGGATCGAGTCCGAAGCTGCGGTCGCCCATTAAAGATTCTCCTGAAAGCTTAAGTAATATTCTGTTATACTTTGGTAACATGTTGGAAAGATAAACTGGATATGTAAATAAAAATAGTTCCTGTTATAAAAATTTGTCGTCTTTGTTGCGTTTTACTTCTGCAAGGTATTCTTTGATCTGGTGCTCTTTGTTGCGTTCGCAAATGAGCAATACTTCCGGCGTATCGATCACGATATACTGTTCCAGTCCCTGGAGAATGACCAGTTTGTGATCCGGCGCCCTTACCATGCTGCCCGCGGCATCGATGATCATTACATTTTTTCCATAAACGGCATTGCCCAGGTAATCTTTTTCGGAATGTTCATAGGCCGATTCCCAGGTACCCAGGTCGCTCCAGCCGAAACGGGATGCCAGTACATATACGGAACGCATCTTTTCCATGATCGCATAGTCGATAGAAATATTGGTGCATTGCGCATACAGCATTTCCATAGCCTTGGCTTCTCTGGGCGTATTCAGCACATCCTTTGCCTGTACAAATACATCGTTGAGCTCGGGTAAGTAGGTACCCAATACTTTGATAAAAGTTTTGATATTCCAGGAGAAAATACCCGAATTCCACAGAAAATCACCGGAACGCAAAAAGGTCCTTGCGATATCCAGGTTGGGCTTTTCGATAAATGTTTTGACTTTGTGCAGCTCTTCTTCTCCATCGCCCGGTTCAAACTGAATATAGCCATAACCGGTATCGGGCCGGGTAGGCTTTATGCCGATGGAAGCGATAGCATTATGTTTGGAAACAAAATCGAGTACTTCAAACACCTGGCGTTCAAAAGTACGCTCGTCGGTGATCAGGTGGTCGGCCGGGCTCAGGATAAGATTGGCCTGGGGGTTAAGGGCAAATATTTTATGGGAAATATAGGCCGCGCTGGGTGCTGTATTTTTGCGCGAAGGTTCTGCAACAATGTTCTCAACGGGAAGCTCCGGCAAATGTTGCTTTACATATTCGATATAAGGCTCAAAGGTGATTACATAAATGTTTTCCCTGGGGCATATATCTTTGAAGCGGTTATAAGTATTCTGTAAAAGGCTTTGCCCGGTGCCCAGTAAGTCAAGGAATTGTTTAGGTAACTTCTGGCGACTCTCCGGCCAAAACCGGCTGCCAATGCCTCCTGCCAGAATGGCAACATAATTGTTGTGAATGCTCATTACCTAATATTAGAATTCTGGCGGCAAAAGTAACAAGATTTTTTGGAACCGCAGTGAAGCGCATTGTATACCCCGTTCCTGCACCTGGCGCCGCACTGTGGGTTTTGCACTTTTAGGCATCCGGGTCTTGCCGTCTTTGCTTCCCTGCATTGTTATGTAACGATGCGGTATGCAACAATTCCATGCAGCGATACCGGCTCTGGTATTGTGGTATCGATACTTTTAATTTGGCATACCCGTTCAAGCAGAGTAAATTTGCGGCAATTTTATATTATGTTGTATCGTCTGTCAGATCTTAAATCAGGTACCAGCGGCGTTATCCAGCAATTCGACGATAACGAGGCCAAGGTAAAGCTTATGGAAATGGGCTGTATTCCCGGCGAAGCCATTTCTATAGAAGCCATTGCGCCCCTGGGCGATCCTATTGCGATCCAGGTTTCCGGTTATTGTTTGAGCTTACGGAAAAATGAAGCCCGGCACATCTGGGTCGAAATTGCCTGATGCATAACCCCGGGAAACGCCTTTCTTTATTCTTTTCAATCACCTGTTCCTGTCCATGAACATCGGCTTATACTTCGGAAGTTTTAACCCTATACATACCGGTCATTTAATTATTGCCAATCATGTGCTGGAACATAGCGACCTGGATAAGATATGGTTTGTGGTATCGCCCCATAATCCCCTTAAAGAATCGCATACCCTGCTGAACGAATACGACCGCCTGCACCTGGCCGAACTGGCCATTAAAAATAATGCCAAATTCAGGGTCAGTAACGTAGAATTTCATTTGCCCAAGCCTTCCTACACGATCGATACCCTTACTTACCTCAGCGAAAAATTCCCCCTGGAAAAATTTACGGTGATCATGGGCAGCGATAGTTACCAGAACCTGCCCCGCTGGAAAAACTATACCAAGATACTGGAGTACTACAAGATCGTGATTTTTGAAAGACCCGGTTTCGACGTGGACCGAAGTGATATGCATCCCAATGTTTCGGTGCTCAAAGCCCCTTTGCTTGAAATATCTTCTACCCATATCCGTACCCAGATCAAAGAGGGCAGGTCGATACGCTACCTGGTACCCGATGAGGTAGCGGAGTGTATTGCCGAAAACCGGTACTACCAGAAATAGCCCGGGCTGTATTTAATCGCGGAAGAACTGTTCAAAAACGATCTTTCCTTCTTTGACCCGGTACACACATACTTCCTTTAAAGAGAGGGGACCTATCTCCTTTAATTCCATTTCCATACTGAGCACTACGCTGAAATAGCTGCCCGCAACCTGTATTTCGGAATATTGAATGCTGTTCATCCGGGCTACCCTGGCTAGAAAGGTTTCTTCCTTTGTATGCATATTGGCGGCGCCCTGGGTTTGGGTGCCATCCGTTTCTATACTTACAATGTCGTTATCGTATAATTCTTCCTGTGCTTCCAGGAATTTCCCTGCCGTGCAGAGTTCGATCAGCCTGTGTGCGATAGTCGCTGTTGTCATTGGGAATGCTTTGTATCTGATGGTTATTAAAAGCAACCAAAATTAAAGGGTTTCCCTGCATGGGCGGGATAGGGGATGCATTGATAAAATCTATTCCTCAACGGGCCGGGTTAACGATCAGTACCCGTATTTTTTTTTCCAGCAATGGCGCAGGTATTCCCGCATGCGCTGTTCGGAAGCATTGTTGCCCGGTTCGTATAAGGTAGTGCCGGCAATTTGCTCGGGCAGGAATTCCTGCTCCACGAAGTTGCCCGGGAAATCATGGGCATACTGGTAGCTTTTGCCATAGCCGATATCTTTCATCAATTTGGTAGGCGCATTTCGTATGGTAAGCGGCACCGAAAGATCGCCCGTTTGTTTTACCAAAGCCTGCGCATTGTTGATGGCCATATAAGCCGCATTACTTTTTACGGAAGAAGCCAGGTAAGTTACTGTTTGGGAAAGAATAATCCTGCATTCGGGATAGCCGATCATTTCTACAGCCTGGAAACAGGATGTAGCCAGCAACAAGGCATTGGGGTTGGCATTGCCGATGTCCTCGCTGGCCAGGATCAGCAGGCGCCGTGCAATGAATTTGGGATCTTCGCCACCTTCAATCATCCGGGCCAGGTAATATACGGCAGCATTGGGATCGCTGCCCCGTATCGATTTGATAAATGCCGATATGATATCATAATGTTGTTCCCCGCTCTTATCATACAAAGCCATTTTCTGCTGGACGATCTGTTGCACCTTTTCGTTGGTGATTGTCTTTTGTCCTTCGGGAAGGCCTTGTACTACCAGTTCCAGCAAGTTCAGTATCCTCCGGCCATCGCCGCCGCTCAGTTGGATCAAGGCTTCCCATTCGGCTACGGTTACCTGCTGTGCCTGAAGCCAGGCATCTTTTTCCAGGGCCTGGTTGATGATCTGCTTCAGCTCTTCTTCGGTAAAGGCTTCCAGTATATAGACCTGGCAGCGGCTCAGCAAAGCGCTGATGACTTCAAAAGAAGGGTTTTCGGTAGTGGCGCCGATAAGGGTGATGATCCCCTTTTCCACGGCCCCCAGCAAGCTATCCTGCTGGGCTTTGTTGAAACGGTGTATCTCATCGATAAACAAAATAGCCTTGCCGGCTTTCCGCGAAAGATCGATGACACCCCTCACTTCTTTTACACCGCTTTCTATGGCGCTTAGCTGGAAAAAGGGAAGCTCCATTTGCGAAGCAATGATCTGAGCCAGGGTGGTTTTACCCACGCCGGGAGGTCCCCAGAAGATAATAGATTGCAGCTGGCGGCCTTCGATCATGTTGCGCAAAACTTTGCCTTCGCCTACCAGGTGTTGCTGGCCTATAAAGTCCTGCAATGTCCTGGGGCGTAGCCGCTCGGCTAACGGGATGTTATTGTTGTGGGAAGGAGCCATGAAAATAACCTGTTTTACTGTACATTTGAATCTGTAAAGTTCGATACCTCTGCTAAAATAATTGTTGCTTTGATGAAAAAAATATTATCTGCCGTGCTGTTGTTGCTTTCCTTTGCTGCAGAAGCCCAGCAGCAGGAAGAAGTAAAGCTGTCTTATCGTGAAATAACGTCTATACTACCGCCTATGCGGGTAATCGATACCTTAAACCATGAATATACCGAAAAGGACTTCAGCAATAAGAACCATTTTTTTATGTTTCTGTTCAATCCCACCTGCGGACATTGTATCCAGATGGGGAAGCTTGTAGGTGATCATATAAAAGAATTCCGGAAAAATAAAGTGCTCTTCCTGGCGGGACCGGCGATGATGCCTTACCTGGCCAATTTTTACCAGACCAGCAACCTGGGCAAGCATCCCGAGGTAACGGTTGGTATCGATAGCGCCGGTACCGTAGACCGTTTGTACAATTACAAGATGTTGCCCCAGATCAATATTTATGATAAAAAAAGAAGGCTGGTAAAGATCTTCTATGGCGATACGCCGCTCGATTCCCTCCGGAAATACATACCTTAAATGTAAATAATGTCTCTTGCCTGGTTTCATGTCCACACGAAACCGTTATTGACTCCCAGGTTCGTGTCCTCACGAATCTGCTATTGGTGGTTCGTGAGGACACGAACCACGGGAGAGCATTCTTGTCATTGCGGGCTTGACCCGCAATCTTTGACCTCCTGGCTCCCTGGTTGGCAGGTGCTTCGCGTGTACTTTTTACAGGTAAAAAATAGACGTGCCCGATTTTCCCAGGCACGTCTATTTTTTAATACGGATCAGAGACTACTGTTAACAGATATAACCAGGACGCAGACAGGTATTCATATTGCCGGTCATAATACACTTGCAGACGCTTACTTCGTCTGTCTTAGGAGGGCATACCGTGCCTGGGCAGGACGCGCTTGGCGCTATATCTCCACCAGCGATGTTAGCGGATTCCTGAAGGGTCAGGCTGCTGATCGTTTCTTTCGTCATGAATAGTTTCCGGCCTAGTTCAATCTTTTTCTTTTTCATAAAAACTGATTTTAAATAAACCCTCCCCTGTCTTAGTCGCGCCCTGGGGTGGTTGCTCAGCGCGTAAGTTAGTGAAGCATCATCACGCGATCTTTTACACGCTTTGCTGCTCGTGATATATGGTCATTATTATACTGCAAGAAAAGGTCTTTTCCTGTTGCGGGAAAGCAGCAATTGACAGCCGGGTTATCTGGCTATAGGGCTGAGTGGAAATACTGGATAAATGCGCCGGAGGTATCTTGTTGCAGGAGCCTGATGCCGGTGCTGGTACTCCCTTCCCGGTTTCGTAGGGACACGAAACCGTTATTCCGTGATTTGTGAGGGCGTAAACCTCAGGGGATAGGCACACGCGAGGTGAGTGCCAGCCATAGCATAAGAATGAAGACTCGAATTACGGGAAGGTGAATTTCCTTGCTATCGTACCGCCTGCTCCTTCCGGTAAGCGGTTAAGCTGGTCTGCCGGTGTTTTTTGAAAAATTTGTTGAGGTGGCTTTCATCTGTAAAGCCAAACTCATCCACGATCTCATTAATCCTCCTGTCGCTGAACTTCAGGCGATGCTCGATCAGCCTTAGCTTATATTGGGTAATATAATGCTGCAGGGTTTCGCCGCAATGGTTCTTGAAATAGCTGCCCAGGTAAGTATCCGACAGTCCGAAAGCTTGGGCAATGGCCACAGCCGTAAGCTTCGGCGGACAATAAATATTAGCCTGGATGTAGTCGATGATAGCAAGCACCCGTTTGTCCGCATTTTCTTTTACCTCGACCGGCTTTATTTTGGCGATATTCCTGGCTGCGATCACGATCAGGGCGTTGACGAAGTGCATGGTAAGGTCTTCGTGATACACATCGTTGTGCTGCATGCTGTGCAGCAGGGAATCTACGATCGATCTTACCAGGAATTCATCGGGCTTGTTCTTTAAGATACAACCCGATAGATGGCTCGCATAGTAAAGCAGGCATTCCATATGGTTGATGTTCTTCCAGCGGTATTCCTTCACATAGCTCCCGTTGAATTTTACAAAAAGAAATTCAGAAGCCTTATCCACCGTAAAATGATACTGATCGTTGGGCGTAAGCAGCATAAGATTACCTGCCCGGTACAGCAAACGGTTACTGTTGATGTTGAAAAAGCCCGAGCCCGATATCACATAGGCGATCTGGAAAAAGCTTAGCTGCAGGTTGCTTCTTGGGCAGGCCTCAATGCGCTCGTGGATCACCTCCACCGGGCGATGTATATTTTCTTTCCCCATCTGGCAAAAGTACTCCTTTGTCATGAAAATGTACCGGTATATGGCTTTTTGCCGGTTTATTTTTGTCTTAAAAAAACTAATGTCCCTTTCCACTTATCCCCGTAAAAATAGGATTGCCCTGGCGGCTGTATGCCTGGCCTCGCTTATGTTCGGCCTTGAGATTTCGAGTGTTCCTGTAATATTACCTACCCTGGAACAATTGCTGCAGGGTAATTTTAAAGACATGCAATGGATCATGAATGCCTATACCATTGCCTGTACCACAGTGCTGATGGCTACCGGTACCCTGGCCGACAGGTATGGCCGCAGGCTCATTTTTATCATCAGTATTGTTTTATTCGGTATCACTTCCCTGGTTTGCGGTCTGGCGCGTACTATGCCTTTGCTGATCGCCGGCCGGTTACTGCAGGGCATAAGCGGCGGCGCTATGCTCATCTGCCAGGTAGCCGTATTGTCGCACCAGTTCCGAGAGGGAAAAGAGCGTGCTAAAGCCTTTGCCGCCTGGGGTGTTATCTTCGGGATAGGGCTGGGCTTCGGCCCTTTGATCGGAGGTGGTATCGTAGCCTTGTCCAACTGGCAATGGGTGTTCCTGGTGCATGTATTGATTGCCGCCGTAACCCTGGTACTCGTTTTTGCCGGTGTGCTGGAGTCCCGCGATCCCCAGGCGCGCAAGTTGGATGTGGCCGGCATGATAACGCTGTCGCTTGCGGTTTTCGGGTTGACTTATTATATCACGCAGGGCGCCGATATCGGCTTCCTGAGCCCGCTTGCCTGCCTTATCCTTGCCGTTACGGTAATCAGCTTCCTGCTTTTTATCTATGCCGAAAGGAAGAGCGCTCATCCCATGTTCGACTTCTCCATATTCCGCATCCGCGAATTTTCAGGAGCACTGCTGGGCTCTGCAGGTATGAACTTCAGCTTTTGGCCCTTCATGATCTATCTGCCGGTCTACTTCCAGACGGCCTTGGGGTATGATACCATATTGGCCGGCTTATCCCTGCTGGCCTATACCTTACCTACCCTGGTAGTGCCTCCCCTGGCCGAATGGCTGGCATTGCGGTATCGTTCGGGCATCGTTATTCCCTTGGGTATGTTCCTGATAGGGCTGGGCTTCTTCTTCATGTGGTATGGCAGCGATACGGTACAGGCCAGCTGGCTTACCATGCTGCCGGGTTCTTTGCTGGCAGGCATCGGCCTGGGATTTACCAATACTCCTGTTACCAATGCCACCACAGGCGCAGTGCCAGTAGCACGGGCCGGTATGGCTTCGGGTATCGATATGAGCGCCCGGCTCATTACGTTGGCCATTAATATTGCGCTTATGGGTTACCTGTTGCTGCTGGGTGTAGGTGCTTATCTCGAACAGGCATTGCCGGGTACCGATGCATTGCAGTTGCACCGCCTGGCCGAGCTGGTGGTAACCGGGGATAAAGCATCCTTCAGGCAAAGCATACCGTCATTATCCGATGAGATCGTACATGCGGCACTGATGCAGGGTTTTCGCTGGGTAATGCTCTATGGCGCTACAGGCATATGGATACTGGCCGGGTTAAGCTATGTTATTTTTAATAAAGGTAAAGTACCCGCAGCCCGTAAAGCATATTCCTAGCCGGTAGTGATAAAAGAACAAATCCTCACAAGCGCATCGCTTGTGAGGATTTGTTCTTTGCATTATTATATAGCTTATTGCTGGTAAAGGAATTGAAGCAGGGTTTGTCCTACGGCCTTTAACGTGGAGCGATCAATTACGCTCATGTTGTCGTTGTGGGTATGCCAATGCGACGGGAAGCCGGTATTGGAGCCTGCGGGCAGGTGAATGATGTCGATGGTCGGTATTTTGATGATCTGGTTTACCGGCACATGATCGTCGGTAATGGTACCGCCGTTTTCGTACACGAAGTAAGAGGAATAGCCGGCCTGGTTAGCAGCAGCCCATACCGATTTCTGTAGGTTGGCTGCATATTGCTGGGAGTTGCCTTCCAGCGGGAAGCGGGCATTTTTGCCACCTACCATATCCAGCAGGATGCCACCTTCGGCGCGGTAACCGGGCACGTGCGGGTTCTTGGCCCAGTATTGGGTACCCAGGGCATAGGAATCGTCTTTCCATTCTGTTTTGCCATAGTCTTCAACATCAGTTAGTAAAATATCCACGCCCAGGTCGGGATTATTCAGCGGCGTATTTTTCAAGGCGTTGGCCAGTTCTATCAATACACCCACACCACTGGCGCCATCGTCGGCGGCATCGATCGGTTTATCCTTATCCGTTACATCCTGGTCGGCCCAGGGGCGGCTGTCCCAGTGTGCCAGCAGCAATATCCTCCGTTTGGCCTGTGGCCTTATGGCGCCTATCAGGTTGATGCAGCGCAGCTTTGTTTTTTTATCGCCGGCCAGCAACTGTGTTTCCTGCCGGTACACACTGTCGCAATACATTTTCAACTGGACTTCCATCCAGTTGGCGCACTTAAGCTGGGCTGCGCTTCCGGGTACCCTTGGACCCATAGCTACCTGTTGCGCAATATAAGAATAGGCCGAGTCGGCATTGAAGGCCGGTACCTTTATTGCCGGTGTGGTATTCTCGGTAGTTGTTGCCGTTTCCTGTGCTTGTTCTGTTGTGCCCGACTGGCAGCCATAAGCCATCACAAGGCCTATGGAGCAAATGCTGAGGAAGATTTTTTTCATTAGGTATAAACCGGATTGTGGTCTTGCTTTTTGGTTAAAAAAGATACCCCGAACCTTTTCTGTTCCAAGGGATATGCAAGGTAATACAATTGTGGTGTAAAAATATTCAGCGGCCGAAAATAAGCCCGGTCGGCCCCTGGCAATAAGCAAAAAAGCGAAATAAAAAAAACTGGAATTTCTTGTTTTTAACCCGTTACCTTTCTTTATTTTTGCCCTTTCGCATTAAAAATTCAACATGGTTGACGTACTAATTGGTTTGCAGTGGGGTGACGAAGGCAAAGGTAAAATAGTAGATTATCTTGCTGCAAATTATGATATTATCGCCCGGTTCCAGGGTGGTCCCAATGCAGGGCATACCTTGTATGTAAACGGTCAGAAAGTGGTATTGCGTACGATACCTTCGGGCGTGTTCCACGAGCGTACGTTAAACCTTATCGGCAACGGCGTTGTTATTGATCCGGTTACTTTGAAAGAAGAGATCGAGGGATTGAAAACGCTGGGTGTGGACCTGGGTGCTAACCTGTTCATTTCTCATAAAGCACATCTTATCCTGCCTTCGCACCGTGCTTTGGATGCAGCATCGGAGCATGCGAAAGGCAAAGAAAAAATTGGTTCCACGCTCAAAGGTATAGGTCCGGCTTATATGGATAAAACCGGCAGGAATGGCCTGCGTGTGGGCGATGTGCTGGCACCCAACTGGGAAGAGCGTTATGCCCGTCTCAGGAGCAAGCATGTGGAAATGCTGCGCATGTACGATGAAGTACCTGACTGGGAATCCTGGGAAGCTGATTTCTTTACCGCAGTAGCTTACCTGCGCTCTTTGAATATCGTTAATGGAGAATACTGGCTGAACGACCACCTGCAGCAAGGCAAGAAAGTGCTGGCAGAAGGCGCGCAGGGCAGTATGCTGGATGTGGACTACGGAACTTATCCTTTCGTTACTTCTTCCAATACCATAGTAGCCGGCGTATGTACGGGCTTAGGTGTTGCTCCTGCAAAGATCGGGGAGGTGTATGGTATCACTAAAGCTTATTGTACCCGTGTAGGCAGCGGTCCTTTCCCTACGGAACTGAATGACGAAACAGGAGAAAGGCTGCGTGCTGCAGGACATGAGTTCGGTGCTGTAACCAAACGTCCGCGCCGTTGCGGCTGGATGGACCTGGTCGCTTTGCGTTATGTGTGCATGCTGAGTGGTGTAACCAGATTGATCGTGACGAAAGCCGATGTGCTGGATGACTTTAGCGAAATTAAAGTGGCTACTGCGTATAACCTGAACGGAACAGAAACTGTTGAATTCCCGTTCGATATTTGTGACAGCGACATCGTTCCGGTGTACGAAACATTTAAGGGCTGGGATACCAGTATCAGCGAATGTACGTCAGCGGAAGAACTGCCTGAAACTTTTAAAAACTATTGTAGATTTGTAGCAGACTTTCTGCAAACGAGGATACAATTTATTTCTAACGGTACAGGCAGGGATCAGTTACTGGCGTTGTTTTAACAATCCTGTTTTGTATTATCATCGAATAAATTTTTCAGGAAAATTTTGTTAAACCAAAAAACTAATAAAAATTTACATCACAAATTATAGAACCAGTTAATAGTTCGTGTGCTATGAAATCTAACTCAGAAAAAAAAACAGCGGTAAAGAAGGCCGCTCCTGCGAAAAAAGAAGCAGCACCTAAGAAAAGTGCAAAGGCCAAATCAGAAGAAGATGAGGTAGATGAGGATGAGGACGAGTTGTTTGATGATGAAGCGCCCAAAAAGAAAGGCGTGAAATCAGCAAAAGCTGCTCCTAAGAAATCGAAGAATGATGACGATGATGATGATGACGACGATGGGGACGATGATGATGATTTAGATGATGATGATGATGATGATGATTTTAACAAAGATGAATTTGCCGATGAGGACCCGGATTTTGAAGAGTTTGATATTCCCAAGTCCAAGAAAGGCAGTTCTGGTGGCGCTGGTAAGAAGAAAGGCGGCGATGATTTTGATGATGACTTCAGCGACCTTGGATTTGATGATCTTGGCGGCGGTGGCGGTGGTTTCGACGACGATGATGATGATGATTTTTAATAACCTGTATCGTTTATAATGTCTGCACGAACTTCCGTTTCTTTTTCCTTCCCGGAAGAAGAGCTACAGACGATAAAAAGAAAAATGCTGAATTGGCTCCGGCCTTTCAGCATTTTTGTTTATCTGGACAATAATGAATACCAGCACGGGCCGCGGCGTTTTGAATTGCTGGCCGGCGCCAGCGCTGCCGCCTTTTTTGAACACGCAGCAGCAGGCGACGGGGACTGGCTTTTCGGTCACCTGGCTTATGATTATAAAAATAAAATAGAACCTAAATTATCGAGCAGGAATGAAGAACAGATCGGCTTCCCGGACTCGTTCTTCTTTCGCCCCGATACTGTAATATATATCCCGGCAGGGAGCTGTGAATTGCATGTTTGCTCCCTGCATGAGGACCCGGAAATTGTGTTGCAGCAAATACTGGCATTGCCTTCGCAAGTAGCCGATACCCTGCCGGAAAAACGCAATATAGATTGGCAATACCGCTTTACCCGGGAAGCATATATCGATAGCATTGCCCGTATAAGGCAGCATATAGAAGAGGGGGATTGCTATGAGCTTAATTTTTGTACGGAAGCTTATGCGCCCGATACCTTTATTGATCCCTTTGCGGTCTTTGACCGCCTGAATACTGTAAATCCTGCCCCCTTTGCCGCGCTGTACCGCTACAACGATGCCTGGCTCATGTGTGCGAGCCCCGAGCGTTTCCTGCACAAAGAAAAGGACGAAATACTATCACAACCCATTAAAGGTACTTCCCGGAGAGGTACCGATGCAGAAGCCGACGAACACCTGAAAGCAGTGCTGTACAACAATGCAAAGGAAAGAGCTGAAAATGTAATGATCGTGGATCTCGTACGCAACGATCTGGCCCGCAGTTGCCGTACCGGCACGATTGCCGTACCGGAATTGTTTGGCGTATATACCTTTCCGCAGGTGCATCAGCTCATCTCCACCGTATCTGGTACGTTAAAGCCGGGTATCGGCAACCTGGAAATCATAGAACATGCTTTTCCCATGGGTAGTATGACCGGGGCGCCTAAAGTGATGGTGATGGAGTTGATCGAACAATACGAGCGTTCACGCAGAGGCTTGTATGCCGGTACCGTAGGCTATTGTACGCCCGAAGGTGACTTCGATTTCAATGTAGTGATCCGGAGTTTATTGTATAACCATACCAGCGGCTACCTGTCGTACCAGACCGGCGGGGCCATCACGTATGGCAGCGATGCGGCAGCGGAATGGGAAGAAGTACGCCTGAAGGCAAAAGCCCTGGAACAAATCTTTTTATAAATGTTTCCTGTTACCTTTGTACAGTTTTTTTCTATTCTAAAAACATTTGAATGAACGCCCAGGTTAAGACTATATTACTGACCATCCTTACATTATCCCTGTTCACAATTGCATTGGTGGAGCTTACCGGTGTCAGCTCAAGGGCCCTGTTTAATAAATACGGTATAGGAGCGCCTCCCCCGCATGCTACAGATCTGCAGGAGCGCAACGAGCGGGAAGAAAAAGTAAAGAAGATGCCCAGGACCTCTATTTTTTTCCTGGAAGATAAATTCAATTTCGGTAAAGTAAAGGAAGGCGAAAAAGTGAAGCATGCTTTCAAATTCAAAAATACAGGAGAAAATCCCCTGATGATCGCCGATGCCATCGCTTCCTGCGGCTGTACGGTTCCTTCTTTCTCCAATGCGCCGGTATTGCCCGGGGCCGAAGGGGAGATCGTCGTGGAGTTCAATACGCAGGGGCGTAAAGGAAATGCGCATAAATCGGTGATCGTAGTCTCCAATGCAGACCGGGAGCGGGTTTCCATATCTTTTGACGCCGAAGTGGTTGATTAATTTTTTATAATAGCGTATCATGAGTAGTACACAAGCCATACCGAAACAGGGTAATGTTGTCGGTAAATATCTTTCCCTGGTAAAATTCAGTCATACCGTCTTTGCCTTACCCTTTGCCCTCATCGGGTTTACGCTGGCTGTGGCTTATGAGCAGCAAACCTTCCACTGGTACCTGCTGGTATGTATGCTCCTGTGTATGGTATTCGCCCGTAGCGCAGCTATGGCCTTTAACCGTTACCTTGATCGCCGTTTTGATGCGATGAACCCGCGTACCGCGCAAAGGGAGATCCCGGCAGGTGTTATCCAGCCGCAACATGCCCTGATCTTTACTATAGTGAACTGCCTGTTGTTTGTGATCACCACTTACTTTATCAATACGATCTGCTTCTACCTGTCTCCTATAGCTTTATTCGTGATCTTATTTTACAGCTATACCAAGCGGTTTACGGCGCTATGCCACCTGGTGCTGGGAGCAGGATTGGCCCTGGCGCCCATTGGCGCTTACCTGGCTGTGACGGGATACTTCCATTTTCTGCCGCTCTTCTTTTCCTTTACCGTATTTACCTGGGTGTCGGGTTTTGATATTATATACGCGCTACAGGACGAAGAGTTTGACCGGGGGCAAAAGCTGCATTCCATACCAGCCGCATTGGGCAAGAAGAAAGCGCTATGGGTTTCCAATGCATTGCATTTTTGTTCTGCCTTATTTGTGATCGCCGCAGGTATAATAGCGCCCTTCGGTATTCTTTACTGGATCGGTGCGGCAGTCTTTTGCGGCCTGCTTATCTACCAGCATTTGCTGGTAAAGCCCAATGACCTGAGCAAAGTAAATATGGCCTTTGCCAATACCAACGGTATCGCCAGCATCGTGTTCGCCATATTCACGATACTGGAGCTGGTACTATAAGCCTGGTGCTGTATGTACATGCGATCAACGGTGCAGAGATGCCCTGCCCGTAGTATGCCGGGTTGTTAGCCTGCGTTGTCTTATCTTTAAGGGCGACAAAATCATTTTTCTTGTTACAACGCCTTTTACAACAATACTGGAACCACAGTGCTTTCCGTCCTTTGCAGGAAGAGATCATTACTGCCGTGATGGAAAGGAAGGATACCTTTGCCTTGTTGCCTACGGGCGGCGGTAAATCGGTATGTTACCAGTTGCCGGCCATAGCGCAGGACGGCTTTTGCCTGGTGATAAGCCCGCTGATCGCTTTGATGCAGGACCAGGTAACACAACTGAACGCAAAAGGTATTGAAGCGGTATTTATCCATTCGGGGATGCAGGCCAGGCAGGTGAACGATATTTTGTACAAAGCCACCACGGGTACTTACAAGCTGTTGTATGTGGCCCCGGAACGCCTGCAATCCGAAGCTTTTCTCGATTATGTATCCGATTTTCAACTGAACCTTATTGCTGTAGACGAAGCACATTGCATCTCGCAATGGGGACACGATTTTCGCCCTGCTTACCGCAAGATCGATAAGGTGAGAGACATATTCCCTGAGGTGCCGGTACTGGCGCTTACGGCCTCTGCTACAGAAAAAGTGCAGTTGGATATTATACAGCAGTTGCGGCTGAAAACACCAGCCGTGTTTAAGCAAAGTATTGTAAGGGACAATCTGTTCTATCATATACGGTACACTGAAAATAAGCCTGCCGATACGGCAACGCTTTTCGGATCGGTGAAGGGAAGCGGTATTCTTTATTGCCGTAGCCGTAAACGTTGTGTGGAAACGGCTTTGCAATTAAAGCAGGAGAATATCGATGCTACCGTTTATCATGCCGGGATGCCAAAGGAAGAACGGGAACATGCACAAACGGTATGGATGGCCAGCCACAGCAAAGTGATGTGTGCGACCACGGCCTTTGGTATGGGGATCAATAAGCCTGATGTGCGTTCTGTAGTGCATTACGATGCCCCGGAACATATAGAAGCCTATTACCAGGAGGCGGGCCGTGCCGGCCGGGATGGCGCAAAGGCGCATGCCGTCCTGTTTTACGATGATAAAGACCTGCTGCGCCTGCAGGAATCAACGGAGATCAATTATCCGCCTGAAGATTATATCAGGCAAGTATACCAGTTGGTGGGCGATTACCTGGGCATGCCGGTAGGTAAGGGCTTTGAAGAGCTGCAGGCTTTCGATGCCGTTGCCATGGCCCATAAGTTCCAGTTGGAAACCCTGAAAACACTAAGCGCCATACGGCTGCTGGACCGGGAAGGGTTTTGGCAATGGAACGAAAATGCCAACACCCAAACTTTTGTACAGTTCACGACCGATAGGAAAACGCTTAATTACCTCGAAAAAAGTGAACCGGCGCTTTCCTACGTGGCGACAGGCCTGCTGCGCTTGTATGGCAGCATCTTTCATTTCCCGACAGTGATCAGGGAGTTTGAGGTGAGCAAATTGCTCCGTATCGAAAAGCCCCAGTTGGACAGGGCTTTGCAACGACTGGATGCCCTGGGTGTGGTGGCCTACCAACCTGCGGTTGCAGGTGGCACTTTGTATTGGCTGCATCACCGGTTTTCTCCGGGACAGCTCCGGCTGGATATGACTCATATCAACCAATTACGGAAGGCGCATGAAGAGCGTGTGCAAGCCATGACAGCTTATATACAGGCAGAAGATACCTGCCGGAATATCCTGTTGTCCCGCTATTTTGGTGAACCCGAAGGAGCACCTTGCAGTGGTTGCGATGTCTGCAAAAAGAAAGCGCTGCAGGAAAACACCACTAAGGATGTGCGGAAACAAATACTGGAGCTGATCCGGGAAAAGCAGCAGATCTCGGTACAGGAGCTGTCGGCTCATTTCCCCGAAACAGCGCAGGCCAGCATCGTCGAATATGTACGCCTGCTGCACGACGAAAGTTTGTGCCGTGTTTATCCTACAGGAATTATCTTTGCCACTTAATACTTTAACTTTAAACCGGGCGTTAATGATCATCGGAGTAGCGGGGCCGTATTCGGCGCCTACGGAAGAACGGCAACAACAGAACCTGGACCGCATGAACGAAGCGGCGGCCTTGCTGCTGGCCAAAGGCCATATTCCCTTGATCGGGATGAACGCGGCCTTGCCGGTAGTGGATAAAGCAAAGCATGAGCATGATCGTTATCAAGCCATCATGGCTATATCCCTGGCGGTGATCGATCAATGTGAAGCCTTGCTGCTGCTGGCCGAAAGCCCCGGCGCCAATAAAGAGCGGGACCTTGTACTCGCCAAAGGCTTGCCGGTGTTTACTTCCATCGATGATATACCGGTGGCAGAAGAACCATTTTTTTAAGAAGAATACTAATACAGTACATGATAAATTTTGCGATAATCGGGTATGGACATATAGGAAAGCGGCATGCGGAACATATCCTGAACAATAAGGAATGCAGGCTGGTGGCCATATGCGATATAGATACAGATATAGTAGACCAATTGCCCAACAAGGAAATTTCTTTCTATCCTAAAATCGAAGACCTGTTGTCGGCTACTACGGCAGATGTGATCTGTATCTGTACGCCCAATTACCTGCATTGTACGCAGGCCGTAGCAGCTTTGGAAGCGGGCAAGCATGTGGTGGTAGAAAAACCTATGGCCATGAGCGTGGCGGAATGCGATGAAATGATCGCTGCCGCCGACCGGAACCATAAAATTATTTTTGCGGTAAAACAGAACCGCTATAACCCGCCGGTAGCAGCCGTTAAGGAGCTGATCGCTTCCGGCAGACTGGGGAAGATATTCATGATGCAGGTCAATTGCTTCTGGAACAGGAGCGACCAGTATTATGCCCAAAGCGAATGGCGGGGTAAGAAAGCGAAAGACGGGGGCTGCCTCTTCACGCAGTTCAGCCATTTTATCGATATCCTGTATTACCTCAATGGGAATATCGAAGAGGCTTCGGGTATCCTTACCAATTTTGCCCACCAGGATAATACCGAATTTGAAGACAGCGGTAGCTTCACCCTCAAAGCCGCCAACGGGGCCATCATCAACTTCAATTTTTCTACCTGCGCCTATGAGAAAAATATGGAAGGCTCGATTACGATACTGGCACAGAATGGCACGCTGAAGATAGGGGGACAATACCTGAATACCCTGGAATACCAATGCATACAGGGGGAAGAGCTGCCGCAGATCAATATCGTAGCCAAGGAAAACGATTATGGCCTGTACAAAGGCTCGATGAGCAACCATGATAAAGTGATCCAGAACGTGGCCGATGTGCTGAACCATAACCATGCGGTAATGACGGCAGCCGAAGAGGGCAGGGAGGTGATCCGGATCATTGAGCTGATGTATGCTTCGGCCCGCTGATACGGGATGTAAAATACAATCATGAATATCCAATATATTTTTGAGCTGGTGGGTACCTGCTTTTTCGCGGTTTCGGGAGCATTGGCGGCCAATAAGCAATCGGACCCCGATTGGTTTGGCGTTACCTTTATCGGTTTTATTACGGCTATAGGCGGCGGTAGTATCCGGGATATGCTGCTGGGCAGCTATCCCCTGGCCTGGATCGGGAACGTGCAGTTCCTGTATGCGATATTGACCGGGGTAGTACTGGCCAGTCTTTTTTATACGCAGTTGCAAAAGCTGCGGAAGACCCTTTTCATTTTTGATACCTTCGGTATTGCCCTCTTTACCATTCTGGGCACGGAGAAAGCCCTGCTGATAGGCGTGCATCCCCTGGTGGCGGCCATTATGGGTATGTTCTCGGCGATCATGGGCGGTGTGATCCGCGATGTGCTCACCAACCAGACACCGGTGCTTTTTCATAAAGAGATCTATGCCACAGCTTGCCTTGCCGGCGCTTTCCTTTATCTCTTGCTGGACAGGATAGGCCTTGACCGTAATCTCAGCTTTCTGATATCGGGCTTGCTGATCCTCGTGATCCGGATCCTGGCGGTGAAGTACAAGCTGAGTCTGCCTAAGTTTAAAACAGAATGATCTTTTATAGAGGTAGTCAGAGATAACGAAAATAACGAGCGGCATTCCTCCTGGAATGCCGCTCGTACTATATCAAACAGTATGTGATCAGATCTTCATGGCATCCATGATGCGTTCCAGGTCTTCATCACTGTAGAAATCGATAAGGATGGAACCTTTGCCATTCTTTTTGCGGGATAAGGAAACCTTGGTGGCAAAGTGAGAAGCCATATTGTCTTCGATCCGTTTGTAGGCAGGCGGTAATTTCTGCGCCGTTGTATCTGCCTTTTCCAGGGGCTTTTTCTCCTGTAGCATATTCTTGACCAACTGCTCTATCTGCCTTACGGAAAGGCCTTTCTGGGTGGCTTCGCGGTACACGTACAGTTGTTCTTCCACATTCTCCAGGCCTATGATGGCGCGGGCATGTCCCATGCTCAGTACACCATCACGCACCGCCTTTTGGATATCGGGCGGCAATTTCAGCAGCCGGAGGTAATTGGCTACGGTGCTGCGCTCCTTTTTCATCCGCTCGGCTACCTGCTCTTGCGTCAGGGAACACTCGTCCATCAGCCTTTTGTAGCTCAGGGAGATCTCTATGGCATTCAGGTTTTCCCTTTGGAGGTTTTCCAGCAAAGCCATTTCCAGCAGTTCCTGATCGTTGGCAGTGCGTACATAAGCTGGTATATCCTTTAATCCGGCCATTTTGGAAGCCCGGAAACGGCGTTCCCCTGATATGAGCCGGTATTTGCCATTCGCCATTTTGGCCACGGTAACCGGCTGTATGATATCGTGTAATAAAATGCTTTCTGAAAGCTCTTTCAACGCCTTTTCGTCAAAGTCGTGACGGGGCTGCTTGGGATTCACCTCGATCTGATCTACCGGGATACGGCCGCCTACGGCTGCCGATCCTGCCGCGGGTTTGCCCGAAGCGCTGGGGATGGCTTCGGCTGTGGCTTTCAGCTCCTCGTCTATATTGTTGAGCAGTGCTTTGATGCCCAGGCCCAATGCTTTCTTTTTATTGTTGGAATTTGTCATGTTCGCGTTTTCTTTCCCCTTGTCAACAGTATTAGTTGTTTGTTCCATGCTCGTCCGCTTCGAATATTTTGTCTTCGTTCTTTATTTTGGTCAGGTTGTTCTTTTGTAATATCTCTTTGGCCAGGTTCAGGTAATTCACTGCGCCGGTACTGTCCATATCGTACAGGAGCGCCGGCTTTCCGAAGCTTGGCGCTTCACCCAGCTTGGTATTTCTATGGATAATGGTGTTGAACACCAGCTCTTCGAAATGGTTTTTGATCTCCTCTACTACCTGGTTGCTCAGGCGCAGGCGGCCATCATACATCGTCATCAGGATGCCTTCTATCTGCAGCTCCGTATTGATGCGGGTCTGCACGATTTTGATCGTATTGAGCAATTTACCCAAGCCTTCCAGGGCGAAATATTCGCATTGTACCGGGATCACCACCGAATTGGCGGCTGTAAGCGCATTTACCGTAATGAGACCCAGGGAAGGAGAGCAGTCGATGATGATGAAGTCGAACTCCTTGCTTTCTTTCTCCAATGCCAGGCGCATCACATGTTCCCGGTTGGGGTGATTGATCAGCTCGATTTCGGCGCCTACCAGGTCCAGGTGTGAGGGCAGCAGGTAAAGGTTAGGCGTTTCTGTTTCCAGCATAGCCTGCGAAATAGGAATTTCGTTCACGATGCAATCGTAAAGGCTTACCTGTATGTTTTTAAGGTCGAAGCCATTTCCCGTAGTGCTGTTGGCCTGCGGATCGGCATCGATGAGCAGGGTCTTGTATTCCAGCACAGCCAGGCTGGCAGCGAGGTTGATCGCTGTTGTCGTTTTGCCTACACCGCCTTTCTGATTGGCTATTGCTATTATCTTTGCCATGGTACTGTTGCTCCCTGGAGAGCCGTTTTGTTAAATCAGTTAATGCTTCCTGTTGGGAAACAGGATAGCTGTTTGTTGTTACAGGTCGATCGTCTTCCCTATCTCCGGCAAAATCAGTTGTTTATCCACTTTGGCAAAAGCCTCTTTTGCCTTATCGTGATCGATCACAATATAACCAAAAGTATCGAAGTGAATGCCAACTACTTTGTCGCATTGCACGAACTCCGCAGCTATGGCGGCTTCTGCAGCATCCATAGTGAAATTCCCACCCACGGGCATAATGGCCACATCCAGCTTCGTATAACGAGGGATCAACTGCATGTCCATAGTGAGGCAGGTATCGCCGGCGAAGTAAAAATTAATCTCTTCGGTCCTCACCACAAAACCGCCGGGGTTGCCGCCGTAGCTGCCGTCGGGCAGTCCGCTGCTGTGTATGGCAGGTACATAATGCACCTTGCCAAACTCGAAATCCCTGGGTCCGAAATTCATCGGATGCACTTTGTCATGCCCTTGCCTTGCCACCCAATCGGTGATCTCCGCGTTGGAAATAACGGTAGCTCCTGTGTTTTTGGCAATGGCCAGCAAATCGCCCACATGATCGCCATGACCGTGGGATACGAGAATGTAATCTGCTGCTATCGAATTGATATCTATATCCTTTGCTAATGGGTTGCCCGTAATGAAAGGGTCGAACAGTAATTTTTTGCCAGATACTTCGACTGCAAAGCAGGCATGACCATAAAACGTAAATTTCATATTGCTATCCGGGAGTTTTGTCTGGGGTTTGTGGCAGATTCAAGCCGATAATAGCTACAAAAATACGTTCAAAGAATGAATTTTGGGTTGATTGTGGATAAATTACAGGTTTTCAAATGGTAAATCCGGGCAAATCTTTTGTAAAACAGTACTGAACATGTAACATTGCAGTCCCGTTCTTTGTTATTGTAATAATTGATAATTTGTTCGGGTTAATTTTTTAATTCTATGAAGCACGCCTACATTTTTCCCGGACAGGGAGCACAATTTCCGGGTATGGGTAAGAACCTTTACGAAACCAATGCCAAGGCAAAGGATCTTTTTGAACAGGCCAATACCATACTGGGCTTCCGTATTTCCGACATTATGTTTTCCGGTACGGAAGAAGAGCTGAAGCAAACCAAAGTAACCCAACCCGCCGTATTCCTGCATTCCGTGATCACTTTTATGGTACATCCCGATTTGAAGCCGGATATGACTGCGGGGCATTCCCTGGGCGAATTTTCGGCCCTGGTAGCTGCGGGCGCACTGAGCTTCGAGGACGGCCTGAATCTGGTTGCGCAACGTGCGTCGGCCATGCAGAAGGCTTGTGAGCTGAACCCCTCCACCATGGCGGCGATCCTGGGCCTGGAAGATGCCAAAGTAGAAGAAATATGCGCCGGTATTACCGATGAGGTGGTGGTGCCTGCGAATTACAATTGCCCGGGCCAACTGGTGATCAGTGGCAGCATTGCCGGTATCGATAAAGCCTGTGAAGCGATGAAGGCTGCAGGCGCCAAAAGGGCATTGGTATTACAGGTAGGCGGCGCGTTCCACTCGCCCCTGATGGAGCCTGCCCGCAAAGAGCTGCAGCAGGCTATAGAAAATACGCATTTCAATCAGCCGGTATGTCCTGTGTACCAGAACGTGGATGCCCGTCCTTATACTAATCCTGCCGAGATCAAGGCCAACCTGATCAACCAATTGACGGCGCCAGTACGCTGGACGCAAACGGTAGAGCATATGGTTGCCGACGGTGCTACGGAATTTACGGAATGCGGCCCCGGTAATGTGCTGCAGGGCCTGGTAAAGAAAATTCATCGCGAATCGGCGACTTCCGGTTTGAACTAAGATTACAATTGAAAATAATGAAAGACCGGCGTTCCTTTTCAGGAGACGCCGGTCTTTTTAATAGTTAGTCGAGTCCGGTTAATGTGTTTCTCGCAGCGCTTCCGCGTCGTAGCGAGCAATAAAGATAAGCCAGGCCAGGTCAAGCCTGAAGACGCTAAAGGAGCCCAGAAACCTTAATGGCTAAGCGATAAAAGCGCCCAAGATCCCTCACTCCACAAGCTGCGCAAGCTACATTCGGGATGACAACATGAGTGCTGCAGGATGTGCTATTCTTCTTTGTGCCTCCGTGCCTTGGTGAGCAATAATTAAACCTTCCTTCAAAAAATGAATATCGCAGCACTTCCGCGTTGCAGCGAGCAATGAAGATAACGCCAGGCCAGGTCAGCCTGAAGACGCTAAAGGAGCCCAGAAACCTTAATGGCTAAGCGATAAAAGCGCCCAAGATCCCTCACTCCACAAGCTGCGCAAGCTACATTCGGGATGACAACATGAGTGCTGCAGGATGTGCTATTCTTCTTTGTGCCTCCGTGCCTTGGTGAGCAATAATTAAACCTTCTTTCAAAAAACGAATATCGCAGCGCTCGCCGTGGTGCAGCAGGAAAGTAAATAACATGCCATTGTAGAACGCGGCTATTATTCTCTCACAAAGGCACGGAGAAAAGAGAAATAGTATCTTCTTTTAAGGTAATATCTTTGTGGCGCTGCGGCACTGCGAGCAATAAAATCCGTTTGTTGCCTGTAAGCAATTATTATTTCCCCCGGGTAAGATCGCGGAAAGCATCCTCCAGCGACTGGCTGCTGTTTTGAAGGGAAAGGATGCCGATGTCATTTTTCAGGGACCAGGCCATTAGCTCTTTACGCAGCAGCTCGGGTTGCGCAGTTTCGAGAAGCCAGCGACGTTGTTCCAGCGATTTGATGCCTTTTGCCTGGCCCAATTGCAGCAATGCTGCTTCGGGCACATCCTGGTCCAGCTCCACCACCAGGCCCGCCTGAACTTTCTCCTGTGATTGGATATTGCCTATCGCATCATCGGCTACGATACTGCCGTTATTGATGATGATCACCCGGCCGCACATGGCCTGCACTTCCTGCATGATGTGGGTGGACAGCAATACGGTCTTTTCTTTGCCGAGGCTGATGATCAGGTCCCGGATATCTACCAACTGGTTGGGATCGAGGCCGCTGGTCGGTTCGTCGAGGATCAGTACTTTCGGGTCATGGATCATGGCCTGTGCCAGGCCTACCCTTTGTTTGTAGCCCTTCGATAAGGCACCGATCTTTTTCTTTACTTCTTTTTGCAGGCCGGTACGGCTGATCATTTCATCGATGCGCGCTTTTTTTGCAGCGCCCAGCTGGTGCACGCCTGCGGCAAATTCCAGGTACTCCCGCACATACATATCGTAATACAAAGGATTGCTTTCCGGCAGGTAGCCTACTTGTTTCCTCACCTCCATCGATTGTTCTGCCACATCGTAGCCGCACACTATTGCCTGGCCCGATGTAGGCGTTATATAAGTGCTCAGCATTTTCATAGTGGTCGACTTGCCTGCGCCATTAGGCCCCAGGAAACCGACGATCGTGCTGCTGCTTATTTCAAAGGAAATATCGTTTACTGCTTTTTGCTCCCCGAATATCTTCGTTAAATGCGCTACTTTAATGGACATCTTTATTGCTTTGAACAGGCGGCCATTTGGCACCGCTCGTGTTTTCTGTTAGGATAAAATAATTTAGCGGATATCCTGGAAACGGCCCTGGTTCAGGTCGCCGGTCTCGAAGCCTTTTTTGAACCAGTACATCCTTTGTTGCGAAGTACCGTGGGTAAAGGCATCGGGTACTACATAGCCCTGGGCCTGCTTTTGCAGCTTATCGTCCCCGATGGCGTTTGCCGCTGTCAGCGCTGATTCAAGGTCGCCGGGTTCCAGGATACGGCGCATCCTGTTGGCATGGTAGGCCCAGAGGCCTGCCAGAAAATCGGCCTGCAGCTCCAGCTTTACAGACAGCTTATTGTATTCAGCCTCGCTTAGCCGGCTCCGTTGTCTTTGCACTTGCTCCGAGATGCCCATCAGGTTCTGGATATGATGACCCACTTCATGTGCAACCACATAGGCCACGGCAAAATTACCCGGTGCGTTAAACCGGTCCCTGAGCTCGTTGCAGAAGGAAAGGTCGATATATACTTTATAATCGGCAGGACAGTAAAAAGGCCCCATAGCCGCGCTGGCGCCGCCACAGGCACTTTCCACGGCATTATCAAACATGACCAGTTTAGGGACTTTATACTGTTGGTTGTTGTCCTTGAAAATAGAAGACCATACATCTTCGGTGCTGGCCAGTACCACGCTTACAAACTGTGCCGTGGAATCATCGGCGCGGGGAGCGTGGGGCCGGCCCGTATTGGTTTGCTCGATATTGGTGCTTTCCTGTGTAGACAGCAGGCTGGAAAAATCCTTGCCGGTAAGTAGGCCGATAACAAGGATAATGATGGCGCCCAGGCCGCCACCGATAGCTACTTTGCCGCCGCCACCCAGGCCCCGGCGGTCTTCAACATTATCGCTTTCGCGTTCACCTCTCCAGCGCATAAGATATCATTTTTAAAAGGGGTTACAAGGGAATTGTATTTCTGCTCTGGCAAATGTACAATACTAGCGGATTAATTTCTCATACTCCTTCCTGCTAATGACCCGGTAACCTTCCGGGATACGGAAGGCGGTATTGGCCACAGGTTCCTGACTTATCGTTTTCAGGGAAAAATGGGTGGTAAAGCCATTGCTCATCGGGATGTCGAACTGTGCCGGGATGCCTTTAAGTTCCGGGCTGTGCTCAAATACCTCGGGGTGCTTCAGTTCGTATTGATCGAGGTAATAAAGGGTAAAGGCAGAGCCGTCTTTATACCTGAGCATGCCTTCTTTCGCATCAAAGCTGCCTATCTTTTTTTGCCCTTTGCCTTTTTCCAGGGCGGCGTTCAGGTAGGCGGCGTTCTTTTTACGTTCTTCCCGCATACTCACTTCGATAGCATATTTTATCGTATTGACTGTTTGCAGGATCATGTCTTTGTCAGTAGTATAATTGCTGATCCGGGAATATTTATAGCCGTCTTCCAGGGTAATGTCCTGGCGCACGTTATCATCTTTCAGGTAAATGGTCAGGGTGCCGGATTTGGTTTCGGTAATGGCGGGCTCATTGGCAGGGGTAGGTACTTTCCCGGTAATGGTAATATCGTACACTAAAATGCCTTCGCTCAGCTCTTCCTGGCCAAAAACCATGGAAAAAGAAAAGAGAAGATAAACAAACAAGGAAATTTTTTTGTGCATTTAAGACAGCATGTGATTTTTGAGGGGCTAAAATTACAAAAAACGGAGGACTAGCCTTGTATAGTATAGGAATGAATTACGATAACAGATAATTGCCCGGGTGGGAAAACGTCTATCTCGGATGTAATTTATTAGCTTTGCAACTGTTTTTTACTAAAAAGTTACGGAAATCTATAATCGGAAAATATGTCCAGCAATTCATTCTACACCCGTATTGAAGGGGAAATCGAATCAATAAAAGAAGCCGGCTTGTTCAAAAGCGAACGCCGTATCGATTCGGAGCAAGGCGCTGAAATTATGGTGAATGGCAAGAAGGTATTGAACTTCTGTGCCAACAACTACCTGGGACTTTCTTCGCATCCCAAAGTACTGGAAGCGGCTAAGAAAACCATTGACGAAAGGGGCTATGGCATGAGCTCTGTGCGCTTTATCTGTGGTACGCAGGATATCCACAAGCAATTGGAACAAAAGCTTTCTGCTTTCCTGGGTACCGAAGACACGATCCTGTATGTGGCTTGCTTCGATGCCAATGGCGGCGTATTCGAACCGCTGCTGGGCGAAGAAGATGTGATTATTTCGGATGAGCTGAATCATGCTTCCATTATCGACGGTGTACGTCTTTGCAAGGCCAAAAGGGCCAGGTACAAGAACCGGGACATGGCCGAACTGGAACAGTGCCTTATCGATCATAAAGATGCCCGTACCCGCTTTATCGTAACCGATTCTGTATTCTCTATGGATGGTACCCTGGCCGAGCTGGATAAGATCTGCGACCTGGCCGATAAGTATGATGCTATCGTGATGATCGACGAAAGTCATTCTTCCGGCTTTATGGGTAAAACCGGTCGTGGTGTGCATGAGCTGTGCGGCGTAATGGGTCGCGTAGATATCATTACCGGTACCCTGGGTAAAGCCCTGGGTGGTGCATCGGGTGGCTTTACCAGCGGTAAAAAAGAAGTGATCGAGATGCTGCGTCAACGCAGCCGTCCCTACCTGTTCAGCAATACCGTGGCGCCATCGGTAGTAGGCGCCTCGATTGCCGTACTGGACATGATCAGCGAAACAACAGAGCTGCGGGATAAGCTGGAAAGCAATACGGCCTATTTCCGGGAGCAAATGACGGCAGCCGGTTTTGACATTAAGCCTGGTACCCATCCTATTTGCCCCTTAATGCTCTACGATGCAGTGCTGGCGCAGAAAATGGCAGCCCGTTTGCTGGAAGAAGGCGTTTATGTGATCGGCTTCTTCTTCCCGGTAGTGCCCAAAGGTCTTGCCCGTATCCGGGTGCAGATATCTGCCGGTCACGAAAGGCACCACCTGGATACAGCTATTGCGGCCTTTACCAAGGTAGGTAAAGAACTGGGCGTGATCAAGTAGCAAGGGAAAAAGGACTGTTGACTATTCACGGTTAAATAGTACTCCGTTAACCAGCTTTCAGCTATCCTGTATCTTGCATCTTATCTAATGCCTCATATCTAATATCTAATACCTAACGTCTAATATCTGACATCTGATGTCTAATAACGTATATATAATCGATGCTGTGCGTACGCCGATAGGCAAGTATGGCGGCACGCTAAGCACGGTGCGCCCGGACGATATGCTGGCGCATGTGATCAAAGCTTTAATAACCCGTAATCCTTCCGTAGATGTAAACGCTATTGAAGATGTAATTGCGGGTGCGGCCAACCAGGCCGGTGAAGATAACCGTGACGTAGCCCGTATGTCGGCCCTGCTGGCAGGTTTGCCTATTTCTGTAGGGGGCAATACGGTTAACCGTCTTTGCGCTTCGGGCCTGCAGGCCATTATGGATGCCAGCCGTGCGATCCAGTGCGACGAAGGTGAGCTGTTTATCGCCGGCGGCGTAGAAAGCATGACCCGCGCGCCTTTCGTGATGGGCAAACCGGAAACGGCTTTTGGCCGTAACCAGCAAATGTTTGATACGACCATGGGCTGGCGTTTTATCAACCCCAGGTTGTCGGCAATGTATCATCCATATACGATGGGGGAAACGGCCGAGAACGTGGCGAAGCAATGGAACCTCAGCCGGGAAGAGCAGGACCAATTTGCCTATAGCAGCCAGGAGAAATACCAGAAAGCGCAGGAAGCCGGGAAGTTCAACGATGAGATCGTGCCGGTAACGATAGAGCTGGGTAAAGGCAAAACGGCTTTGTTTGAAAAGGATGAGCATCCCCGTCTGTCACCTATGGAAAAGCTGGCGGAGCTCAAGCCTGCATTTCAAAAGGATGGTTCGGTAACGGCCGGCAACAGCAGTGGAATCAATGATGGGGCTGCGGCTTTATTGCTGGCTTCGGAAGATGCGGTAAAAAAATACAACCTGAAACCCATGGCCCGGATCGTAAGTCGTGCTATTGCCGGGGTCGATCCTTCCATAATGGGTATAGGGCCTGTGCCTGCCACCGAAAAGGCATTGCAGCGCGCCGGTCTTACGATCGATGATATAGGCCTTGCCGAATTGAACGAAGCATTCGCTTCCCAATCGCTGGCTGTGATGCGCGACCTGAAGATCAATCCTGAGATTGTGAATGTCAACGGCGGCGCTATCGCCCTGGGGCATCCTTTGGGTTGCAGCGGCGCGCGTATTTCCGCTACCTTGCTGCACGAGATGAAAAGACGTAATGTCCGTTACGGCCTGGCCACTATGTGTATCGGGGTAGGGCAGGGCGCTGCTATTATCTACGAACTGGTATAAATTACAAAAGCAATTAATAAAGAAAGCCGTTTACCCCTGGGGTAAACGGCTTTTCTCGTCTATAAAGATAGCGCACATTTTTAAAGCCGTATCTTATGTTGTATCAATTAAAGAAATATGCTGCAGTCGTATTGATGTTACTCTGCCTGGGTAGTTGTACCAAACAATACGTTTGTTCGTACAGTTATGTTTATATGCCGGAACAAATTGCTTTTGCCGGGTATACGCCGGGTGAATTAAGCCAGGTTGTTTTTCAGCAATACAAAGCCGGAAGCAGTTTTTCGGAGCTCAAGAGTACAGATACAATGGATGCCTCCGGTGCCGTATTTAAGGGAGATACTGCTTACCTCGCTGTCAATACGCCTTCATACAGGGGTTTCTTTTCGGTCAGGGAGGGAATCGATTATAAAGTGAGTGTGCTCCAGGCGAATAAAGATTATTCGATCGTGCTCAAAAGCGGGAAGGATGGGGAAAGCTGGACGCAGCAGGAACATTGCAGTCCAGGTGCCTCAAATTCCAGGCCTGTTCCTTATTTTACTACCGTAAACGGCGCAGAGTACCAGGCTTACGCTCCTTACCCGAATAACTTTTTTATTTGCTTGCGTCGTTAAGTGGGAGTCTGGTGCTCCCCTGATAGATGTAGTATAGGTACTCTAAAAATCATTGTTTATGCCACATGGGTTCAGAAAAGTCCTTATCGCCGCAGTGCTCCCGGTATGGGTGCTGGGGAGCTGCAGTAAAGAACTGGAGCCAATTGTTCCATCGGAATATACTTGTTCCTACAGCATTTCTTACGAAAATGAGGCGATTGCTTTTAAAGGGTATTCGCCAACGGAATTGAGCAAAGTCATTCTGCAAAAATTTAAGGTGGGCAGTAATTATTCGGTATTGATCGGGACAGATACGCTGGATGCTTCGGGTGCCGTATTCAGGGGAGATACTGCTTACCTGTCTGTCGATAACTTTTCTTACCGGGGTTTCTTTTCCCTTAGAGACAGTGTGGACTACAAGGTAGATATCCCGAACGCAAATAAGGAATACACGATAAGCCTGAAGCGGGGTGACGCTTCAAAAACCTGGACCCAACGCAGTCCCTGCAGTCCGGGGGCGTCCGAAATGAGATATAACAGTTTTTCTGTTCTATTGAACGGCCGGAATTATTACCCTTACGTGACTATGCCTCATCGTTATTTTATCTGTCTCCAGCGTTAAAAAGAACGCAGATCTTCTTTCGTAAAAGTCCATTCCGGTGTTGCGATAACATCGTTACCACGTACCGAGTACCAGGGAGATAAACTACTGTTCATCGGGTTGCGCAATATATGGATGTCCTGCGCAGGCATATAGCTCTGGGAGAGCAGGAAGATGGTGTCGCCCGTCTTCGGGTTCCGGGCCATATCCATAACCGTTACGGCATGGCCATAAGGATTGCCGGTTTGTATCAGTACCATTCCCGGCGCTATATCTTGGAAGGAGACAGGTCTTAATTGGGCGTGGAGCGATTTGGTGCCGGCGTATGCATAGACCTGGTCCAGGTATTGCCGGAAGATCGGATAGGTATAGTCTTCATTCTTTTGTTTGACCCAATTGCAAGTGTTGCCCCGGGTAACCAGCCTGTAGCCTTGCGCATAATGTTCGTAATCGCAATGGAAGCCATTGGTAAAGCGAAAGCTAATATCCGAAAATTGTTTCCGGGCAAAGAGGTATTCTGCCCTTATCCGCATTACGGCATCGGCACATTGTTGCAGGACCTTATTACCTGCATCTATCGCCAGTACGGCATATTGTGCCTGTTGGTTCCTCTTTTTAGCGCCATTGTAGAGGTAAACGGTCTTGTCTTTTTTGAGCGGGATATTACGCAGGAACTTTGCATAATCTCCCGTGCCTGCATCGATCCTGGTATAGCCTTCGGGCAAAGGGATCATGCCTACTTTGCCTGGTAGCGGGGCTGGTGGTTGTTCTGTTTGCGCTGTTGATCTGTCCTGCTGGGCAGGTCCGGCACAAGAAAAAAGAAACGGGATAAACAACAAAAGAAAACCCTGCATATAACCTCCTTTAATGCTGAAGACGTAGCCGCAGGGTTTTTCCATAAGGAAATCAGGAAGTTTTGTTTAATAATACGATATTGAGGTTGTCTTTTCCGGATAGAAGGCGGAAAAATATAATCCCCGGTGTCGGAGATTTTGTTTATAAAAAATAGCAAATCTTTAAGTATTCATACCCAACGGTATAGAGGTAGTAAGGGGATTTTTTTCCACAATGAAGCGTTAAAGGGAAACATAAGGAGGGGAAATTTCCCCTGGAAAGGTTACCTTTGTTCCATTGCTTCATCAATAAACATTTTTTTAATGACTATTTTATCAATTAACCCCCTGATGTTGTTGTCTATGCCTAGCGGTATGGAGTGGTTGTGGATTGTACTGGTGGTGATCATATTGTTTGGCGGTAAGAAGATTCCGGAATTGGCTAAGGGTATTGGTAAAGGCATCCGTGAGTTTAACGATGCAAAAGATGGCATTAAAAAAGAAATTGAGACCGGCATGAAAGAAACTCCTTCTGCCACCACCAACGCTAACGTTACTTCTGGTCAGCAATCCCAAACCCAAACCAACGCCTAAGCGCATCCGCTTAAATTTTTTTCTGTTTAGCTATAGCAAAATGATTTTTTTATTATTTTGTGAAGCCGCTCTGCCGGAATTTTTTCCGGCAACCGAAATTAAACAGCCGGTTTTCTTTAAATCCGGTTGCATGTGTAACCGCTAAAAACAAGTATTTAGCCCATGCAATGGAAATCATTTTTCTGTGCAGTATTGATCGTGTCGCCGTTAAGTGTGATAGCCCAGGGGCCCAGGGTTCCTGATTCGGATGGTAAGAAGATCGCGATGAGAGAAACGAGGGAAAGCGTTGGTGCCGATGCTCTTTCAAAATCGCCTGCCTTTGACAGCATAGTTCCTAAAGCCATGCCCTTTTCTATGGGTGGTAATGGCAGCAAGGTTATCAATATGAATAACCAGGACGCAAAGTCTAAGACTTCCCGGGAAATTGCCAAGGCTGCCGAGCCCGGCAAATCGCCAAAGCTTGCTGCTCTTGTACCTGCCAATGCCAATACCGCTGCAGCGCGTCCGCTCGACAGGGTAATGGAGGTCAATGATAAATTCAAAAATGTGCCGCTGGCCGGGGAAACAGATTACTACGGTAATATGAATACCTATGTGGTCGATTATGTAAAAAAATACATGACCAATTTCGGCGACCGTCTTAGTAATGTAAGCGATCGGGGTATTACTACCTTCCAGACCATTGACCGCGTACTGAAATCCCATTCTATTCCTAAAGAATTAAAATACCTCGCGGTAATCGAGTCGGCATTGAACAAAAATGCAAGGTCGCCGGTGGGTGCCGTAGGGTATTGGCAGTTTATGGAGTCTACAGCCAAGCTGATGGGACTTACCGTGAATGGCCGCAGAGATGAACGTACCGATCTGTCCAAGTCTACCCACGCTGCAGCCAAGTATCTGAGCTACCTGTACGATCAACTGGACGATTGGCTGCTGGTGGTAGCCGCTTATAACAGTGGTCCCAGGCCGGTGATCAATGCCATGAAACGTACCGGTAAAGACGATTTCTGGTCCATTAAATCTTACCTTCCCAAAGAGACGCAGAATCATGTGTTGGCGTTCGTGGCCACTGCTACCATTATGGAGCGGCTCAATCATTTTCTGCTGCCTGGCGTCCCCAGCAATTTCGACTGGACCTCCCTTAACGTAAGCAATGCGACTATGGCCAAAGGTAAGAAGCCTGCCAATCCATTGTTGTCGAAGTTTACCGAAGGAGAAGTGAAGAGTATGGCGATCGTGAGGATAAAAACACCTCTTGACCTGGAAGTAGTATCGACGATGTTGAACATCGACCGCCGCCAATTAGGGCGCTGGAACTATGACTATTTTGATTTTCTGGAAACCTATAAAGCAGGTAATCTCTATAATTTCCGTATTCCCAAAGATAAACTGGATGTTTTCCTGGAAAAGCTGGGTTCCCTGGAAAAAGCTTCTTCGAAAATGCAGTTCTAAAAAAAAGTTTTAGAATTAAGAATCTTTTCATACCTTTGCAATCCTTAATAAAAAGAACAAAAAGATAATTAAGTAAAATGGCAAATCATAAAGCTACCAAAAAGGATGCCCGTCAAAGTTTAAAGCGCCGCGACCGTAACCGTTACTACGGTAAAACTACCCGTAACGCAATCCGTGAAATGTTGAAAATTACCGAGAAAGGCGCGGCTCTGGAGCAACTCCCTACTGTAATTTCTATGATTGATAAATTGGCTAAACGCAATGTTATTCACAAAAACAAAGCGAACAATTTGAAATCCCAGTTGGCTAAAAAAGTAAGTACGCTGGCTTAATCGCTGCGTGAAGCAAGATATTTTACCTATAGCAACCCTCCGCAAAGAGGGTTGCTGTTCGTTTTGGCCTGTAACGTGATGGTAGAAGTGATATAGCGAACCACTGACGTATCCAGCACCAGTTAAAAGGGCAAAAGGCATAATCCTCGTACCCCCCGGCAAAGAATGGATGCCAGAGGTGGCGGATCCTGGAAGGAAACAGGGGGCAGGCAGCCGTTATTACATCTTTCTCACGAAGGGTAGAGAAAACGGGAAATAGGTGGACTTGTGTTCGATACTGGCCCTGTAGTACGCTGCAGCACGCTTAGCGTACACGCCTTAAAACAAGCTACAATGCCGATCAAGGGCACTTCTTTTCCTTTAGAGATACATAAATGCAGGAGCGTTCCTACCTGGCTTTAGACAAAGTGTAAAAGTCCCGCATCATTTTATGCGGGACTTTTGAATACTATAGCAATTCGGCTTTTATTTCGCTACTGTAGCTTGTTTCTTCTCCTTAATACGGGAAGATTTACCGAAGCGTTCACGTTGGTAATACAGCTTGGCACGACGTACACGGCCACGCTTATTCACAACGATAGACTCAATATTAGGAGAATAAAGCGGGAACAGACGCTCTACACCAACGCCATCAGAGATCTTACGAACTGTGAAAGTTTGGGTAGCACCTTGTCCCTGGCGTTTAATTACATCACCTTTAAAAGACTGGATACGCTCTTTAGCACCTTCTACAATTTTGTAGTTTACGGTGATATTGTCACCGGCTTTGAATGCCGGGATTTCTTTTTTGGTGTTGAATTGCTCGTGTACAAACGCAATGGCTTCCATCGGGAATAATTTTTTCTATTTAATAAATCCCTGCAAGAGGCAGGATTGTGTTCCTGAACTATTTTACTTCAGCAACCAGTTTTTTAAAGCTTTCGGGCTGGTTTAAAGCCAGGTCAGCCAATACTTTACGATTAAGCTCGATACCTTTCTGGTTCAGCTTGTTCATAAATACAGAATAGCTCAGGCCTTCTTCACGTACTGCGGCGTTAATACGGGCAATCCACAAAGTGCGGTATTCGCGTTTCTTTAATTTACGGCCTACGTATTTGTAACCAAGGCCTTTTTCTAATACGTTTTTGGCAACCGTATAGACGTTTTTGCGTTTGCCATAGAAACCTTTCGCTTGCTTAAGTATTTTTTTTCTCCTTGCACGCGATGCTACAGCGTTTACTGAACGTGGCATATTATTTTAGTTTTTAATTAATGACAATTTTCCTGATGAGCGAAGCCAATGGCTTATCTCATGTTCAACATTCTTTTAACCAGTTTCAGGTTGGCACTGTGAATAAACACAGAACCATCAAGGCTACGTCTGCGTTTAGCAGATTTTTTAGTCAAAAGGTGCTTTCTGAACGCTTTACGACGAGTGATCTTTCCGCTACCTGTAACTTTAAAAGTTTTTTTAGCCCTTGAGTGTGTTTTTACTTTTGGCATGTTATTTAATTTGGGAGTGCAAAGGTAATTAAAAAATAAATCGAAAAATGAAAAATTGAAAAATATTTGAAGAATAATTTTATCGTGCTTTTAATGCCTATGGTCCATGTCCGGTCATTAAAAACCGGATACCCCTTCAGGATACCCGGTTTCTAGCGGTATTAATGTACCAATTATTTACTCCACAGTCACCGATTTGGCCAGGTTGCGGGGCTGGTCCACATTGGTTCCCCTCATCAGGGCAATGTGGTAGGACAGTAACTGCAAAGGTACCACCGTCAGCAAGGGGCTCAATATTTCTTCTGTTACCGGTATTTCAATGGTATAATCTGCCAGTGCCGCAATTTCCTTATCTCCTTCGTTCACTACAGCAATTACTTTACCGTTCCTGGCTTTTACCTCCTGGATATTGGAAACGATCTTATCGTGAGCGCTTACATTGGTGGCCAGTACCACTACAGGCATCTGGTCGTCGATAAGGGCAATAGGGCCATGCTTCATTTCTGCAGCCGGGTACCCTTCGGCATGTATGTAGGAAATTTCTTTCAGCTTAAGGGCGCCTTCGAGGGCTACCGGGAAGTTAACCCCGCGTCCCAGGTACAGGAAGTTCGTTGCGTCTTTGAATTTTGCTGCAATTTCCTGGATCTGCTCGTCCAGTTTCAGGGTTTGCTTGATCTTTTCAGGGATATTTTTCAATTCGTACAATACCTGTCTCAGGTAAGAAGTGGAAATAGTCCCTTTATGCTGTGCAATCTGGAGCGACAATAATGTAAGGATAACTACCTGGGTAGAAAATGCCTTGGTAGAAGCTACTCCGATCTCGGGTCCGGCATGGGTATAAGAACCGGCATGGGTAGCACGGGCTATCGAAGAGCTAATAACGTTACAGATACCGTATATAAGCGCCTGGCGTTCTTTGGCAATTTCAATGGCTGCCAGGGTATCGGCCGTTTCGCCCGATTGAGAGATAGCCAGCACCACGTCATTTTCGGTGATGATGGGGTTCCTGTAGCGGAACTCCGAGGCATATTCTACTTCAACCGGTACGCGTGCCAGTTCTTCGATCAGGTATTCGCCTAGCAACCCTGCATGGTAAGAGGTACCACAGGCTGTGATGATAAAACGTTTGGCCTGGTTGATCCTGTTAATGTATTCCGAAACTCCGCCCAGCTTAATCCAGCCTTCCTCTGCACTCATACGGCCTCTAACGGCATCGGCAATTACTTTAGGCTGCTCGTAAATCTCTTTCAGCATGAAATGGTCGAACCCGCCTTTCTCGATGGCCTCAAGATCCATTTCCAGTTCTTCGATAAAAGGTGTTTTTTCAATATTACCCAGTGTCTTGATCTGCATTTTGCCTTGCCTGGTCACCACTACATACTCCTGATCATCCAGGTATACCACATTTTTGGTGTATTCGATAATAGGGGAAGCATCGGAAGCCACGAAAAACTCATTCTGGCCCACGCCTACTACCAACGGGCTCCCTTTACGGGCTGCAATCAGCGTATCGTTGTCTTCTTTGTCCAGTACCACTATGGCATAAGCGCCTATCACTTCGTTGAGGGCAATGCGGACGGCGTCTTCCAGCGCTACTTGCTCCTGTTTCTGGATTTCCTCGATAAGGTTGATCAGCACCTCGGTGTCCGTATCGGAATGGAATACATAACCCCGCTTCTTCAATTGCTCTTTAAGGGAAGCGTAATTCTCAATAATCCCGTTGTGGATTACTGCAAAGCGGCCTGAATTGGACAGGTGGGGGTGGGCATTTACGTCGTTGGGTACACCGTGTGTCGCCCAACGGGTATGCCCGATACCTATGTTACCGGTGATGTCTTTTTCTTCGGCATACTGCTGAAGGTTATTTACTTTTCCTGCTTTTTTATACAGATTAAAATTGCCGGATTGCAACATGATTACACCTGCACTGTCGTAACCTCTATATTCGAGTCTTTGTAATCCTTTGATCAGAATGGGGTAAGCTTCTCTGGGGCCTACATAAGCGACGATACCGCACATATGGTATTTCTTTTAATTGAGTTTAGTGTAAATGACATCGAAACGAAGCTTCGTATCGGGATTACTGTTATTGGGGCCGGCTGCTACCATACGGAATACACCCTGGTAAGCTGTAGGAATCGATAACCGCAGCTTAAGCTCAGATTGTCCTGCCGACATCACCCTTTGCAGCTCTCTTGGTATGTTCAATTTGTATTGAACGTATTGTATAGAACCTATTTGTACCGTAGTAGCAGTACCACCCACAAATGCGGCGCCGGAAGAATTGATGGTGGAATCGTCACCATTCAGGATATCGGCCACCTGGCGCTCTGTACCGTCGGCCTTGAAACCTCTTACAATAAGTTGTGGCGGCGGGATAAAGCGGTTATCGTCACCGGTTTTCAGTACGGTAATTCTAAGCTCCGCTTTGTTGATTACAGCAGCGGGGAGGGTAGTAGAGTCGATCTTGATCGTAATATCGGAGCGGAACCCCGGGTAGCCTTGCAGCACAATAGAATCCCTGTTGGCAGTCTGATTGTTTTTGTATTGTGCCACGGGTACGCCATTGTAATTCCTGTAGATATTGTTGTAAAAATTACAGATGGTGGGGTCGAAACGGAAAAACGCCCGTTTTTTAGTGGTATCCGTTGTCGAGCGGTAATAGAATTCCAGTTGTGCCGATGCGTAGTTGGCTATCAGGCTGCCGGCACTCAGTACAAAGGAGCCTAAAGTATTTTGCGTTGCTGTAGTATCCGGGCCAAGGTATATTCCCTGGAAGAAATTCATAAAAGCCGTTCCTGATGCCAGATTTGCTGGATCCATGGTGACAAACTGCGTGTTCAGGTTCTCGTTCATTTTGATACGGAGCATACGGCCTATGGAGTCGCCGTTGCCCAGGGTTACGGTATCCCTCAATGCTTTGAGCGGAATAACTGCGCTGCCGATAGGTGTGCTGTTGTAAGCTACTTTATCAAAAGCATAGTACTTCCTGTTATCGGATATGGAAAAGGGATCCGTGATCTGGTAAGCTTTCAGGTGCAGCGCATGGGAAAGATCTGTATAACTGGTATCACCGTAGGCAAAGTTCATATAAGGAACCGACAATACCGATGAATCGATGATCACACCGGCAGGAAAGGTGAAGTTGGCCGCCGGCGGTACTATCTGAAAGTAGAGACCGGCCATGGTTTTGCCAAAGAAAGGATCATTGGTAATACCCCCGATGGTGACGATCTGGTAATTGTAATCACTTGTCCAGATGGAGTCGTAATACGTGTTTTTTATACCCATCTCAAAATTCGCCACTTCGAAAGTATGGATATTGTCCACACCGGGAATAAGGTCAGGTTTAACTGCGCTTTTTTCTTTACAGGCAGCCAACGAAAAAAAGCCTGCACATAGCGTAAAGGCTTTTAAATTCCTATAGAATGTAGTCTTCAACGATTTCTATTTCTAATGTGATCAATCTTGTTATTAGTCTTGGGATAGATTCTGGTATAGCTCAAACAGCGGATCTATGTTTTCCATCCAGTCGGGGTTGTAAGGAACAACCTTTTTGCCTTTGCCGGATTTGAATTCAGAGACAATATCTTTGTCCAGCCCTTCTTCGCCGTGAATAATCACATCGGCGTATTTACAGGCCCCGTAGATTAACGCGTCATTGTCGCTTTTATTATAAGGCTCTACGTCTTTGTCTTTTAAAGCGGCGCTATTCATTACCATTTTTAGAAAATCGGGTCCCAGCGATTCGGGGAACTGTTTCTTCTGGGCAGTGTACAGGGACTTGGAATGTACAAAAACAGGCTCTTTCTTATAAGCTGTCTTCAGGAACATAGGAATGAGCGAAGTCATCCAGCCATGGCAATGGATCACATCGGGAGGCCAGCCAAATTTTTTAACAATTTCCAGGGCACTTTTGCAAAAGAAAATAAGCCGTTCCGTGTTATCGTCAAAGAAATGCTCCTGTTCGTCCCGGAATACGGCCTTTCGTTTGAAGAAATCCTCATTGTCCATAAAATAAACCTGCAGGCGGGCATTGGGTAAGGAGGCCACTTTAATCAGCAAAGGGTGATCGTCCTTATCTACCACCACGTTGATGCCGGAAAGCCGTACTACTTCGTGGAGCCGGTGCCTGCGTTCGTTGATGATACCGAAGCGGGGCATAATAACCCGGATTTCCATACCGGAATCAAAGGTTTTAACCGAAAGTTTATTGAGAATAGTGGCAAAATCTGTAATTTCAAGATAAGGGGATAGCTCGTTGGTGATAATGAGTATGCGCTTCTTACTTTGTACTGACATGAACAAGTTTATTGTTTCCTAAAGAAAAGTTTGATTGTAAAAATCCATAACCCGTTAAGCGGATTATACTCTCTGCTTAATATTAAAATTTTCTGCGCGCGTTACCGGAAAAACCTTCACATTTTCCTGAAATTCTTTCCGGAGAATCCGGAAAATTTCGTCATTTTCCCGTAGGTTTGGCGGCAAAGGTACGTAATTATTATAAAATACAGAATCTCTGTATCCCGCGGCAGAATAATTGTTGCTTGCGGTCAATCCTTTATTAATTGTATTATGTTTATTTTCAAAACAGTAGAAGATGTAGCTGGTTATCTACGGAAACATGGAGAAGCAGGAGGAGCCATCGGGTTTATCCCTACAATGGGGGCATTGCACCAGGGGCATCTTTCCCTTATCCGGGCTGCGCAGCAGGAAAAGATGTTTACTGTTTGCAGCATTTTCGTCAATCCCACGCAATTCAATAATCCGACCGATCTGGAAAAATATCCCCGGACCATTGAGCAGGATATAGAAATGCTTACCGGAGCAGGTTGCGATGCCCTGTTCCTGCCTGAAGAAAAAGAGATATATCCCGAAGGGAAAACGCTTAGGGAACCTTACGACCTGGGGCAATTGGATACGGTGCTGGAAGGCGCTTACCGCCCTGGGCATTTTCAGGGGGTGGCACAAGTGGTGGACCGTTTACTGGAGATTGTAAAACCCGATAAACTGTACCTGGGGCAAAAGGATTTTCAGCAATGTGCTGTTTTGAAAAAACTGATCGCTGCTAAGCATCCGTCCACACAGCTGGAAGTGGTGCCTACAATGAGAGAGGCCGACGGCCTGGCCATGAGCTCCCGGAACCGCCGCCTTACCGAACCGCAGCGCAATATTGCCGGTTTGATCTATCAGTGCCTGGTCTCTATCCAAACCAAAAAGGGAATGCAGGCTTTCCCTATTGTTCAAAAAGAATGCCTGGATATTCTTACCCGCAAAGGATTCAGGCCGGAATACATCGAGCTGTTGGATGCCGATACGCTGGAGCAGTTACCGGATTATGACCTTTCCCGGAACATGATAGCCCTGATCGCAGCTTATATCGGTGATATTCGATTGATTGACAACTTAGAATTATAGAACGAAATGTGATGATAAATGTTAAGGGAATGGAAATTATTTCCATATCAGCAACCCATTTTTAAAAAAATACATTTAACTTCGCAGTCCAAATTTATTTATTTACCCAAAAACAATTTCCATTTCTATGGCGGTTAAAATCAGAATGCAACGCCACGGGTCTAAGAAACGCCCGTTTTACTTCATCGTAGCTGCAAACAGCACATCACCACGCGATGGTAAATTCATCGAGAAGTTAGGTACTTACAATCCTTTGACTGTTCCTGCTACTATCCGTATCAACAACGACAGGGCACTGGATTGGCTGCAAAAAGGTGCACAACCTACAAACACAGTGCGCCGTATCCTTTCTTTCAAAGGTGTATTGTACATGAAACACCTTATGCGCGGTGTTTCTCTTGGTTTGTTCGATGAGAAAACTGCCAATGAAAAATTTGAGCAGTGGAATGCGGAACACGAGCAACTGGTCGCTAAACGTGAAGAAACACACCGTAAGCACAAACAAGACAAACGTCACAGCGTTGCCCAGGAATCAGTACGTCGCGTAGAGGAAAAGCAAGCTTCTAAAGCTGCTGCTGTCGCTGCCGCCGCACAACCTGAAGAAGCACCTGCTGAAAACAATGACGCTGCTGCTCCAGAAGAAACAACACAAGAAGGTTAATCTGATATTACCCGATTGGAAAAGTGAGTTGCACCGCAACTCACTTTTTTTGTATCTTGTTTACTCGTATCAGAAATCCTTAATCTAAAATGAGTAAGCATGAAAAAAATAGTACTCCTTGCAACGGGCCTTTGCCTGTTTGCCCAAGCTCAGGGGCAGGGCTATTGGTCTTCTATGATCGATGGCGCTCCGGGCGATTTTCCCAACCTCGTGGCCACCTTCAACAGCCTGATTTACCACGATGGTACCCTATACGAAGCCGGAAACCTTAGCGAAACGACCAGTGCCGGTAACAATAATGTCTATGCCTTTAATGGAACCGGCTATATGCTGGGTACAAACGCTACCGGTCTCAACTCCAGCGGTTTGCTGTGGACACTATGCGCCGATGGTCTGAACAACATCTATGCCGCCGGCGCCGTTGATAAAAATGCCCCGGGATTCGATGTGATGAAATGGGACGGCAACAACTGGGCGGAGCTTGGCGGTACGGCATCGTTATCGGCCAATGGCTTTATCTATAGCCTGTGTTCCGATGCTGCCAATAATATCTATGCTGCAGGCAACTTCAAAAATGGTGTAGGCGCAAATGCAAAATATTATGTAGCCAAATGGAATGGTAGTACCTGGTCGGAGCTGGGTGGCACAGGTGCCCTTGGCGCAGGAGGCGCTATACAATCCATTGCTGTAAATGCCGCTGGTAACTTGTATGCAGGCGGATATTTTACCAATGCTTCGGGGAAATATTATGTGGCGCAATGGAATGGCAGCGCTTGGTCGGAGCTGGGCGGGGCCAATGCCCTGGCGGCCAACGACAATATCGAAAAGGTATATGTGGATGCTGCCGGTAATGTATATGCCGCAGGCCGTTTTACCAATGCGGGAGGGCAGCGTTATGTGGCCAAGTGGAACGGCACTACCTGGTCCGAATTAGGTACGGGAACCAATGCTTTAAATGCCAACAATATCATTAAAGCCATCACCGGCGATGCTGCCGGTAATATTTATGCTGCCGGATTGTTTACCAGTACTGCAGGAGCGTTTTACGTAGCCAAATGGAATGGTACCACATGGTCAGAACTGGGTGCCGGTACCTATGCCCTCAACGCCAATGCTGCTATCCTGGCCCTCTGTACCGATGCCCAAAATCGCATTTATGCAGCAGGTAATTTTTCGAATGACATTTATGGACGCTATGTCGCCAGGTATGCAAGTAATATTGATGTAGACCGTGTACGTGTAAATGTGCTCAATAACCTGCCACCCGAGATTACAGTAAACGGAGGCAACCTGCAAATGGAAGCCAAGGTATATCCTGTTATGAGCAATCAAAATGTAACCTGGAGCATCGCGCCCGGAGCACTGGCTACTATATCGGCAACCGGTATGATTACGGCGCTGGGTAACGGTGAAGTGTGGGCTAAGGCTACTTCAGTCGGCAACCCTGCGATCTCCGATTCGATGAAAGTGACCATCAGTGGGCAGAGTACAGCGAGCATTGCGTCCATATCGAAAGCTGCAGCATTTAAAGTATTCCCCAACCCTGCCGCTAAGGAACTATTCGTGGAAGTAGCCCCGGAATATAGGACAGGCGTCTTCACTATCTATGATGTCAAGGGGAATGTGGTATTACGGCAAAAGATGAACGGTAGTAAAAACCGGTTGCCTGTGCAAAGCCTGTCCCAGGGCATATATACCCTGCAACTGGCGAGCGGGGCTTACCGGCTGACGACTACCTTTACCCGGTCGGAATAAGGCGGGATAAAATAACAAGGGTCGCCGTTTGCTACAAACGGCGACCCTTTATAATGAAAAATCAGAGGCTATTTATTAACCCTGCCAGGTGGCCGGGCTTAAGCGCCATTGCTGGAGTTTGGCCGCGTCTTCGGCCTTTACCAGGCTTTGTGTTTCGGCTACTTCCATCAGGGCGTTGTAATTGCTGAGCGTGATCAGCTTCACATTGGCTTTGGCAAAGGCTTCTTCGGCCTGGGGAAAGCCATAAGTAAACAAGGCACACATACCGATAACATCGGCGCCGGCGGCACGTAAGGCTTCTACGGCTTCCAGGCTGCTCATACCGGTAGATACCAGGTCTTCAATCACGACTACTTTCTGGCCTTCGGTCAGCACACCCTCGATCTGGTTGCTTAATCCATGTCCTTTGGGTTTGCTGCGTACGTAAATAAAAGGAAGACGCAACAGGTCGGCTGCAAGCGCACCATGGGGGATACCCGCTGTAGCTACACCTGCCAGCGATTCTGCATCAGGGAAGTGTTCCATGATGGTATTGGCCAGCTCACTTTTTACATAATCCCTTACGTGCGGATAGCTCAGTATTTTCCGGTTGTCGCAATAAACCGGCGATTTCCAACCCGAGGCCCAGGTAAAAGGCTGTTCCGGGTTTACTTTCAATGCTTTTATATGAAGCAGTTTTTCGGCGAAAATAGATGCTGTACTCATGTGGCGGCAAACTTACGCCAGTTATTCTGAATAGGGAAACGTATTTATTTATAATTTTTTTTAGGCACTTCATTTGCTACCTTCGCAAGTATAACCCGCGCGTCTCCCTGACAGCTTCAAATACTCATTGTAACGCATGCATTTTGTTCGGAAAATATACATCAACAACCGCCCGCTGATCCTGACCAACTCTGCGGCGCAATACCTGGAAACCCACCCTGTCGCAGTAGGATACTTGCAACTTACAGGCGCTTTCCAGCGCAACTTTCGCCTGGCCAAGAAGCACCTTGCGGGCCTGCACAGCCTGGGTGTGATTATTGAAGATATATCGGTAGAAGCGTTGATCAAAGGTCTTAACGAGACTTATGAACCCATAGAAGCTGCGGGTGGCGTAGTGAGCAATCCCGAGGGTGGTGTGCTGATGATCTACCGCAGGGGCAAATGGGATTTGCCCAAAGGGAAAAGGGATGATGGAGAAGCCATAGAGGAATGTGCAGTACGCGAAGTAATAGAAGAAACCGGCCTGCCGGAATTGAACATAGGGGATAAAATATGTGAGACGTACCACGTATACGCGCAAGGCGGTACCGAACTGCTGAAAACGACCCATTGGTACCATATGAAAACGGCAAAGGCATTTGAGCTTTACCCGCAGAAAGAAGAGAACATACTGGAAGCCCGTTGGGTAGCGGAAAAAAAGTTGGGTAACTATGTACACCAGTCTTATGAAGCCATTAAAGAGATCTTGCTGGAATCGGGGAAAAAATGGATATAACCCTGTACCGGATCATAGCAATAGCCTTTCCCGACATAGGAAAGGCTATTGTTTTTATAGAGAGCAGCTTTACTGGTTATAGCTACCGGTTACCATTTTACTTCTTCGGGTATAAACATATCTACCCGGCCATTATTACGGATCACATCGCGTACCAAAGTAGAAGATACAGTAGAGTATTCAGGCGAGCTGGTCAGGAAAACCGTTTCCAGGCCGGGTTCCAGCATCCTGTTCATGTCGGCGATGGCTTTTTCGTATTCAAAATCGCTTACATAGCGCACGCCGCGCAGGATAAATTGCGCTCCTATTTTTTTGCAGAAATTCACGGTTAATCCTTCATAAGAAGCCACTTCTATACGGCTGTCGGACCGGAATATTTCTTTGATCCAGCTTACCCTTTGCTCGGCAGTAAACATAGGCTGTTTGTTGGAGTTGATCCCCACGCCGATAACCAGTTTGTCGAATAAAGCAACAGAACGGTGAATGATATCAACATGGCCTTTGGTAACAGGATCGAAAGAACCGGGAAATAAACAAATGCGTTGCATATTAATACAGGTAGGATTAAGGACTGCAAGGTAAGGATTCATTTGATAATCCATATACCTACCCTAATCCTCGGAATACCCTAGTCCATGGCCTTAGGCTACAGCACTACAGGCACACGGCCGCCCATGTCGATTTCCTTTTGTAATATTGGGCCATAAATTAAGAGGTAATGGCTACTATAATGATCAAGTGCCCGAGTTGTGGTTCGGAATATCCATTGGAAGATGCCTTGCAGGACGAGATGAAGGAGAACATGGAGAAGGAGAAGCAGGAATACCGGAGACAGATGCAGGAGTATACACGTAAGAAGGAAGAAGATTTCAAGAAGAAAGAACTGGCATTTGCGAAGCAGACACAACAACAGGAGCAGGCGTTTCAGCAAAAAATGGAACAGGAGCTGAAGCAACAGCAGGAGCAGCAGGAAATTGTTTTAAGAAAGAAATTGAGCGCCGATTTTGAGAATAAAGTGAAGCTATTGGAACAGTCGGCGGCAGAGCAGGAAGAAAAACTGCGGGAAGCCCGCAGGAAGGAGCTGGAATATTTAAGTAAAGAAAAGGCGTTGAAGGAGAAAGAAGAAGAAATGGAGCTGCAGTTGCAAAGGCAACTGATCAACGAACGGGAGAAGCTAAAAGAACAATTGGCCACCGAACAGGCCGAACGATTGCAGGTAAAAGAACAGGAACATCAGTTGCGTACCCGGGAGCTGGAAAAACAGATAGAGGACCAGAAAAAGCTGGTAGACGAAATGAAGCGCAAAGCAGAGCAGGGAAGTATGCAGATGCAGGGCGAGGTACAGGAATTGCTGCTGGAAGAAATGCTGCAGGCCACCTTTCCTTTCGACCTGGTAAGTGAAGTAGGTAAAGGGGTGCGGGGGGCGGACTGTATCCAGACTGTGCGCAATAGCTTTGGCAACGAAGCGGGCAAGATCATTTATGAAAGCAAGCGTACTAAGGATTTTGCCATAGACTGGATCGAGAAGCTGAAAGCGGATATGCGCCAGCTCGGCGCCGATGTAGCCGTGATCGTTACCCAGGCTTTCCCTAAAGATATGGACCGTTTTGGTGAAAAGGACGGGGTGTATATCTGTTCCTTTGCAGAGGTAAGAAGCGTGGCCCTGTTGTTGCGCAATGGCCTGCTGAAAGTAGCCGATGTGCGCAAAAGCGGGGAGAATAAGGGTGATAAAATGGTGATGCTTTACGATTATCTTACCGGGCACGAATTTGGCGAGCAATGGAAAGCCATACGGGAAGGCTTTATGAGCATGAAGCTCAGCATCCAGAAAGAGCGTGATGCTATGGAGCGCCTGTGGAAAGCCCGCGAAAAGCAATTGGAAAAAGTATTGCTGAACGCAGCCCACATCCGCGGCTCGGTAGAAGGTATCGCCGGCGCCGATTCGGTGAACCTGAACCTGCTGGATGAAGGCGATGTGGAAATGCTGGAATAACAGTATGGGCGTGTTCCCATTCCCCCTTTAAACTAAAGCCTGGTATTGACCTTAGGCCGGTTCTCTTGTCAGCGAAAAAAATATCCTGTCGCGTCCAACCGGCTTTTTAGGAAGTCCCTGTACAAATTTGTTTCTGAGCAGGAGCCGGATAGAAGGACTGTTGTGCTCGTGCGTATAAGCTTCGATAGTACCCAGCTTCATTTGATGAAACCCGAAGTCGATGATCTTTACCAGGGCTTCCTGCATATAGCCCATCCCATGAAAAGCGGAGCAGAGGGTATAACCCGTTTCGGCTTTATCTTCCGCCGGCGAAATATTCCAGAAACAAATGGTTCCCATGAATGCAGGGTTCTCTTTCCGGGAGATTACCCAGAGTATGGTTTGGCCGTTGGCTATTTCTTTTTGTACCCTGGCAATGAATGTCTGCGTTTGTTCTATGGAAGCATGCCGGAAATCTTCAAGATAGGTATTGACGGTATCGTCGGAACGATGGATAAAAATAGCCTTATCGTCTGTCATTTCAAGTTGCCTTAAAACCAAACGGTCCGTGGTCAGGATAGGGAAAGGTGTAAAGTTCGGGGCTATCATGTTTGATGTTTATTTGGTTTCTCGCCGCAGCGGCGCGGCGAGAAACGACTTTGCCCTGCAGGAGTGTTTGGTACCTACACAGATAGTCGGCAAAAATTATTTTTCTTCCTCCTCAAACCCGAAAAACGAAAACAAAGTAGTGCCGTAATTCTTTACTTTCAGGAAACGGGGATGGTCCTCGTAATTGTTCCTGGGCGTATGTTCCAGGATAAAGATACCCTCTTGTTTTAATAGATCTCTTTCGAAAATAATATCGGGGATACTGTCTATTTCTACCAGGGCATAAGGCGGACCTGCGAAGATAAAGTCGTAGCGATCGACACAGGATTTGAGGAACTTGAATACTTCTACCTGTAACAATTTTATATTGCTGAACTGGAACTCCGCAGCCGTTTTGCGGATAAAGGCAGCCATATTTTTATCCCGTTCGATAATAGTAAGATTAGCCGCGCCCCGCGAAGCGAGCTCGTAGCTGATGCTGCCGGTACCGCCGAAAATATCGAGAGAATCGATCCCTTCAAAATCGATCATGTTTTGCAGGATATTGAACAGGCCTTCCTTGGCAATATCGGTTGTGGGCCGGGTGTACGGCATATTGGTAGGCGGGTGTATCTTCCTGCCGCTATGGGTTCCCCCTATGATACGCATGTAATCAGTTTGCTTAATAAAGTAAAAGAAGAAAATTGTTCCGATCCGGGGATAGCCGTTTTCGGGAAAAAGCTCTTTAATTCGGTAAGGGTTTCTTCGGCAATGCAAAGGCCCGATACCCGTACGGTAAGCTCTTCCTGCTGCAACGCCAGTTCCTGGCATATCGCAGCCATTTTGTACAACAGGTTATTGATATGCCCGGCTTCCGTAACCTGGTGCAATTGCAGGCTGCCCTGCTTATATATGGTCAGTATGGCCTTTTCTCCCAGGAAAATGAGATCGGCGCAGTCCTTCTCTGTCGCAAGATCCTGGCACAACACCATGCCCGAAAGCGCTTCTACTTTAGCTTCCGCAAAATATTTATGTACAAGCAACAGTAGTTTTTCCGGTACGGGATAGTTAACAACCGCAGCAAGACCCTGGCCTACCTCTGTGGCCTTTATTTGTTCTCCTTGCTCAATAAAGTGAAACCTGCGCAGCCATTCTTCTGCTGCCTGTTGCTCGTACAGGTGCCGGGGAATAACCATGCTCCGCTCATCGGCGATCCAGATATGGGTTACGGGTTGCGGGCCTGCCACGAGAGGCTCATTCATAAACACGGATTCGATAGCAGCGATATTCCAGTGCAAATAATTATAGACCTTGGCGGTAAGTACATTGCCTTCCAGGCCGTATCCCGCTATACAAATACCGTTGTCCCATAAAACAAGATGTAATGTCTCGATATTGGTTAACGGATCATCATGCATATTGAAATGCCTGACAGGTTGTAAAATTTCGTGTTTGATTAAAGACATCGGCCGGGAAGAATATTTATTGAAATATTTTCAGATTAAAAACGTGCAGCGCAAAATTAATAGAATAATTTTGTCCGTGGTCAAATAATCGGCCTTAAAGCCCTTCATGCAATATACTGCCACGAAACGACAAATCCTCAAGCTGGCTGCCCCCATATCCTTGTCCCTGCTTATTCCGCAGATCAGTTTTATGGCCAATGCGGTGTTTTTGGGGCAATTGGGGCAATTGGAACTGGTAGTCAACGGGCTTACCAGCATTTATTACCTGCTGCTTACCTATATCGGTTTCGGGTTGAGCAACGGTATTATGGTATTACTGAGCCGCAGGGCGGGAGAGAACGATATGCAGGGCATGAGCCGTACTTTTACCAATGGTCTTTTCCTGTCGGCGATAAGCTCTTTGTTCCTCATGATGCTTTCCTTCTGGTTGTCGCCGTTGCTTTTCGGCTATAGCCTCAGGGACGAAAATATCTTCTTCAGCACCATTGATTTCCTTTACCTGCGCATCTGGGGGTTGCCCTTCCTCATGCTGACCCAACTGGTCAATGCCTTTTACATTGCTACCAACCGTTCCCGCCTCCTGATCTATGGCGCCTTAATGGCCAATGTGGTGAATGTATTGCTGGATTACTTCCTGATCTTCGGGAAGGCCGGTTTCCCGCAAATGGGCCTGAAAGGAGCTGCAGTAGCCTCTATTGCTGCCGAAGTAATGTACTGCCTGGTGATGTACAGTCTCTTTTTTATAAAAGGCCTGCACCGCAAATACCCTATCGCCCGTTACCTGCAATTCGATACCAAAATTTCGGTTCAGACTCTGAAAGTGGCGGCGCCGCTTATCGTGCAGTATGTGTTCAGTATCGGCGGCTGGCAAATCTTTTATATTTATGTAGAGCACCTGGGAGTTACGCAATTGGCTACCTCTCATATCTTACGTAGTGTGCTGGGCATCGTGAGTATAGGCACCTGGGCACTAGCCTCCACCTGCAACACTATGGTGAGCAATATCATAGGCCAGGGGCAGTCGGAACAGGTGATTCCCCTGGTGAAAAAGATCATTGGTATCAGCTTTACCTATACGATTTGTATTGCCTTGTTCCTCTTCTGTTTTCCCACAGTATTCCTGAGTGCTTATACCAGCGATACTTCTGTGATTGCAATGGGTGTCAGCAGCCTCCGCGTATTGGCGCTGTCCTCGCTCATTATGTGTATGGCGACCATCTGCTTCAATGCGGTGATCGGTACAGGCAATACCCTGATCAACCTGTGCATAGAGGTCTTTTGCGTATGTGTGTACATTATATACATCACTATCGTGGTGGAGCGGCTGCGGGCGCCGTTGCATATAGCCTGGGCTTCGGAGCTTATTTACTGGGGTGCCTTGTTGCTGACTGCAGGCAGCTACCTGCTTTCCAAAAGATGGAAGGGGAAAGTGGTCTGAGGGAGATCGATAATAGAAAGCATTAAAAGAACCGGCCGGCGATATCGCCGGCCGGTTCTTTTAATGAGCAACATTTTTATCAGGATTCTGCCTTCAGGTTGGCTCTGCGCTCTTTGCGCATTTCTTCCAGCTCTTCTTCCCTGGCGGCTTCTTTATCGTATGCGGCAATTACTGCCCTTACGAGCCGATGACGGACTACATCGCTACCGCTGAGTTCGATATGGGCTATACCGTGGACGTTTTGCAATATCCTTACCGCTTTGCCAAGGCCCGACTTCTGGTTTTTGGGCAGATCGACTTGCGACAGATCACCTGTAATGATGGCTTTGGCCGAAGGCCCGATACGGGTCAGGAACATTTTCATCTGCAGGTCCGTCGCATTCTGTGCTTCATCCAGGATAATAAAGGCATTGTCGAGGGTGCGACCGCGCATATAGGCGAGGGGTGCGATCTCGATCACACGGTTGGCCATAAAGTAGCTTAGCTTATCGGTAGGGATCATATCGTCCAACGCATCGTACAAAGGTCTCAGGTAGGGATCGATCTTTTCTTTAAGGTCGCCAGGCAGGAACCCCAGGCTTTCGCCCGCTTCCACCGCCGGCCGGGTGAGGATGATCTTTTTTACCGCCTTGTTCTTTAAGGCGCGTACGGCAAGGGCTACGGCAGTATAAGTTTTACCCGTTCCCGCAGGTCCTATGGCAAAGATGATGTCGTTCTTTTCGGATACGGCAGCCATCTTTTTCTGGTTCTGTGTTTTGGCGCGTATCACTTTACCGTTAGGGCCGAATACAAGTATGTCGTTCCCGTCTATAATATTAGCATTGTCGCTGGTACCATCGCCGTCGTCTTCGGCATCGCCCAGTATCTGTGCAAAGTAATTTTCGGATAGATTACCATTCCTTTCCAGGTATCTGACAATAAGGTCAATTTTTTCGCGCGCGGTTTCTACTTCTTCCGGTTTCCCCGCAAGTTTTAGCTGTGTACCACGTGATAATATTTTTAAGAGTGGGAATTTTTTCTTCAGTATATCGAATTTACTGTTGTTTACACCAAAGAATTCAATAGGGTTAACGGTCTCGAGATTGATGATGATTTCTGTCAAGGTCTGTCGATTTAATGTACGTAATGGAGAACTGTTTAATCATGGAGCCGGGATGGTACGCCGGCGTTTACTTAAAGTTATGGATTAATTCGCTTCCTGATAGTATTATTTTAGTGTTAGCAAAGGTTATCAACTTCTGTCGCTTGATATGTGGAAAAATAATTGAATCTTCGCAACGATTATGCTTTCTGTTTATTTTATCCCGGGTTATTGTGGCACAATATGACCTTGTAATTATCGGCTCCGGGCTGGGCGGTTTGCTCAGCGCAGTGCTCCTTGCAAAAGAGGGTATGAAGGTTGCTGTAATAGAACAAAATAAACAGGTAGGCGGTTGTCTGCAAACCTTTGCTTTCGAAAAAAAAGTTTTCGACAGTTGTGTTCATTACATAGGTGCGCTCGACGAGGGTCAGAGCCAGCACAAAATATTCGGTTATGCAGGCATTACCGGCGAACTGGAGCTTAAAAAACTGGATGAGGACGGTTTCGACCGGATCATATTTGGTGATGAACCTACGGTATATCCGCATGCCCAGGGGCTGGAGCATTTTGCCGAAGTGCTGACGCCATATTTTGAAGGCTCGGAAAAAGAGCTGAAAGACTATGTGCGTACTTTACATACCGTAGGGGAACGCTTTCCTCTGTATAATTTACGCAACGGGCAGGCTGCTGAAAAAGAAGAGGTGAGCCGGTGGGATATGCACAAAGTGATGCACCGGATTTCTGATGAAAAGCTTCGGCATGTGCTGATGGGAAACAACCTGCTTTATGCCGGTTCGAGGGACAAAACGCCTTTTTATATACATGCCCTGGTAGGCAAAAGTTATATCGACAGCGCATACAAGATCTCGGGTGGCAGCTCGCAGATATCCAAATTGCTCTGGCGCAGGTTGCAGGAACATGGCGGGACTATTTTCCGGAAGGAGAAAGTAACCGGCCTGGAAGAAAAGAACGGCCTGATCACAAAGGCCAGAACGGCTTCGGGTAACGTGTACGAAGGTAAAAACTTCCTGGTGAATGTGCATCCGGCTATGGCCCTGGAATGGATCGATTGCGGCCTGGTAAAGCCCATGTACCGGAAACGGATCGCCACTGCCGAAAATTCTATTTCGGCCTTTATGGTCAATATCGTACTAAAGCCGGGAGCAGTGCCCTGGCGCAATCATAATATCTATTGGAACCGGAGTGCGGATACTTTTGATGCCGTGAATTACGAAGCGCAGCACTGGCCGGCAAACTATGCTTTGTATTTTGGTGAAGATGCCCAAAACAAAGGCTATGCTGATACCGTAGCCGTACTGACTTATATGCATGCTTCGGAGCTGGAGCAATGGAACCATACTCATAATATTGCAGCGCAACCTTCGGCAAGAGAGGCTTCCTATCATGCTTTCAAAGAAGAGAAGGCGGCGGTATTGATCGATAAGGTCGCCGAACGTTATCCCGAGCTGAAAGAAAATATCCAGGCCTACCAGGTCGCTTCCCCGCTTACCTTCCGCGATTATATGGGCTCTCCCGATGGCAGCATTTACGGAGTTATGGCCGATGTGAATAACGAAGCAGGCACCCGCATTCCTATACGCACCAAAATACCGAACCTTATGTTTACCGGGCAGAATATAGGCATACACGGCGTACTGGGAGTAAGCATCAATGCTGTAGCGGCTTGCGGCGAATTGCTGGGGCTGGATTATTTACTGGAAAAGATAAACAAAGCATAAGCTATGAATGTAGAAACCATAAGGGAGTATTGTCTTGCCAAGGAAAATGCGGAAGAGGGATTTCCTTTCGGCGAAGGGACGCTGGTGTTTAAAGTGAATGGCAAAGTATTTCTCCTGATGGGCCTCGACGAGGTGCCTTTACGGTTCAATGCCAAATGCGACCCTGACGAAGCCTTACTGTTGCGGGAACAACACGCCTGTATCATTCCCGGCTATCATATGAACAAGAAGCATTGGAATACCGTAATTGTAGATGGCACTTTAACCGATAAGCAGGTGAAAGCGCTGATTGATGCTTCGTACAACCTGGTGAAGCCCAAACCGAAGAAAAAGCAAGGTTAACATTTCTTATATATACCTTTTACCAGGCCGGTACCAGCGATATGTTGTAGCGATGCCGGCCTGGATTATTTCCGGGCATTTTACGTTCAGGTCGCTTCGCGTCCCGACCGTAAAATGCCTTCCCTTATTGAAGAGATTGCCAGATAGCTCCTGTAAACTCCTTCAGGGAATGGAGCTTTACATCGGCCAGGCCGAACCTGGGGTCTTCGTAGCGGGCTTCTTCGGGTACTACGATCACCTTCATCCTGGCCGCCTTTGCCGATACCATACCATTTACCGAATCTTCCAGTGCAACGCAGTTCCAGGCTGCTTCGTTGAGGGCATGGGCGCATTGCAGGTACACTTCGGGATGCGGTTTGCCAAACAGCGCCGTATCGGCAGAAGTAAGCACCTGGAAGTAGGGCCGCAATTGGAAATGATCGATCAGGTCGTTGAGCATGCGGGTAGGAGAAGAGGTAGCCAGGCCCGTCTTTATACCATTGGCCTGTAACCATTGCAGGCAGGCTTTAGCGCCCGGCATAACGCCGCCTTCGGCCTTGGAGAGGGCTATAATATCGTCCAGGATATCTTCGGCCAATTGCTTTGCCGTGGCGATCCCGGGCCAGCCGAATTTTTCCTTCCAGTAATCCGTTACCTCGTATATCCGTAAACCGGTCGTGTGTTTGAAAAAGTCGGGACCAATAGGTACCTGATAGTGCGTAGCTACTTTAAGCATACTGACACCCCATAGCGGTTCTGTATCGAGCAACAGACCGTCCATGTCGAAAATTGCAGCCATGAAAAATAAATCTGAAAATGACGCGCTTTAAAATGCAGCGCGAAGGTAAGCTTATTCCGGCTGCCAAAGGCCTTCCATATGAGAAGGGCATTTATAGGTCTTTAACTGGAAGGAAAGGGAGAACTGCACCATCAGGAACTGGTCTTTGCTGGCATTGTCGCCCCGTTGCTTTCCTGCCCTGCCCAGTTTCTGGCCGTCGAGGGATACGGAGCGGTCCTGCAGCACCGAAGCTACGCTGGGGTTCATTGGGTTGGAAAGGAACTTATCGGCGCCTACATAAGTATTGCTTACATCGTCGATATAATCGGTAAGGGTAAAGCGGTTGACGATCTCAAAGCTGAAATTGACACCCGGGCCGATCCAGTATTTAATACCGGCGCCTACCGGGAAGGAGACACTGTAAGGTTTGTATTTACGGTCTTTGAATTCTTCGGTATTCTGACCTTCGGTACCCAGGGGCCGCAGGTTGTAACGGTGGCTGTTATAGGTAGTATAAGGCTCGTAATAAAAAGCGCCTACACCACCGGTAAGGTAAGGTGTGAAACGGTGATGCGGATCTCCGGTCGCAAACCAGAAGAAATTGAACTCTGCCATTACATTGGCTTCCAGTATATCGGACCTGAAGCTGAGGTTGCGTTGCTGCTGGTAAGGATTAGAGCTGAATTTATCGTCGTAGCCTACTTTGGTATAGTTAAGCGCCCCGCGCACAGCTATATAAGGATTGAGATGGTACCGCACAAAGGCTCCTCCCGCCGGCCTGATGTATTTCATGCCATAATTGGGATTGAGATCGCCGAAGTAAGTAGAAGCGCCAAGCAGGAACCCGTATTCCGTTGATTCGAAGAACTGCTGGGCTGTAACCCGGGCTGTGCCGGTTACCAGCAAGGTAAATAAGAAAGCTTTCTTCAGGTATAATAACATACTTCTTTTGCTGCGGTTCGTTGGGGATAAACGCTAAAATAAGCTATTTTATTGTAGGAGCAATAAACCCTAAAACAAAATTTGACAAACACAGGGTTTGTCAAATTTTGTATAAACAGTTGAAAATTATTTCTTAATGTACATCACCTCTTTCACCAGCTTTACTACGCGTGGTACATCGGGCAGATAAGCAGCCACGAGATTGGGGGCATAGTGCATATTGGTATCGGCCGAGCAGATACGGTGAATGGGGGCGTCCAGGTAATCAAAAGCATCTTTTTGTACCCTATAGCTGATCTCGGATGATACGGAAGCAAATGGCCATTGTTCTTCAACAATCACCAGGCGGTTGGTTTTCTTCACGGAATTGATAATGGTCTCATTATCCAGCGGACGGATCGTACGCAGGTCGATCACCTCGGCGCTGATGCCTTCTTTGGCCAGCTCCTCGGCTGCGCCCAGGGCCACTTTCATCATTTTGTTGAAAGAAACGATGGTCACATCGGTACCTTCTCTTCTTACAGCGGCTTTACCTATCGGGATCAGGTATTCGCCTTCGGGTACTTCGCCCAGGTCGCCATACATCACCTCGGATTCGAGAAAAACTACGGGATCATCGTCGCGGATAGCTGATTTCAATAAGCCTTTCGCATCGTATGGATTGGATACCGATACTACTTTCAGGCCTGGTATATTGGCATACCAGCTTTCAAAAGCAGAAGAGTGTTGTGCACCCAACTGGCCCGCTGAACCATTAGGACCCCTGAACACGATCGGGCAGCCAAACTGGCCGGCACTCATAGAAAGCATTTTGGAAGCATGGTTCATGATCTGGTCCAGCGCCAGTACTGCAAAGTTCCAGGTCATGAATTCGACAACGGGACGCAGGCCGTTAGACGCGGCGCCTACTGCGATGGCGGTAAAACCCAGCTCCGCGATCGGGGTATCGATCACACGGCGGGGGCCAAACTCATCGAGCATACCCTGACTTACTTTATAAGCACCATTGTATTGTGCTACTTCTTCACCCATTAAAAATACACGTTCATCACGACGCATTTCTTCACTGAGCGCCTCGCGCAGCGCCTGACGAAAAGCTATTTCTGCCATAAATTGATATCTTATTTTAAGAGGGGGTAAAAGTAAACTATTCTCCTGAAAAAGAAAACTACGCCAATAGTTTATAAAGGCGTAGTTTCCGTTAAATGCAATATATAATTATTTCTTCTCTTCTTTTTTCTCTTCTGCTTTTTTCTCGCTGGCAGGTTTCAGGTTGATGAACAGGGATCTTGGACCCTGACTTACCTTGAAACGAAGTTCGGAAGCGCTCAATTTGTCGACGTGCAGGGTATCTGACCTGTCGGGCATACCGGGAGGCGGTGTTTTAGCCTTCAGCACTACTGCTTTATTGTCGTCGGTAAGGCTATATTTTAAAGAATCGGATCTTCCGCCGCCTTCCTGGATCATGATACCATCTTTCAGGAAGTTCATAGAGATCTGTTTAGCCATTTTTTCCTTTTCTTCTTTCTGATCGTTCATTTGTTTTTTGATGATCATCTTGAAGCTGTCCAGGTTAAAAGTACCGGCATACATAGCCATATTGCTGTCGACAACGCTTATCGTGTCTATAGATTTTTCCTGGATTTTCATCATAGAATCCGTAAATGGATCTTCGACGGTGTCAACTTGCCATTTGCGTGCAAGCTGGTCTTTAGGCGATTGGCATGCTGCCAAAAAAAACAGGCCACAGCCTGCAACAAATAGGAGGTTTTTTCGTGTCATGGGCGCAAAGTTATAGATTTCAATAATAAATCGTAATTTTTTTGTCTTTCTTTTGTGTCAACAAAACGTCAGCTCTATAGAAAGGTACTTATCAGTCTATATATTACTCGTATTTACTATGCTCCCCGTTATTAAAAAATAGTTACCTTTAGGCGTTTTTAAAAAAAATAATCATGTCTGAAGTTAAAGAAAAAACAACAACAGTGAACGTAGAATCATTAGGTTTAGACGCAGCGGCCAAAGAACGCCTTGCGCAGATAAAAACGGTGGCTGTGATCGGTGCCGGAACAATGGGCAATGGGATCACACATGTGTTTGCACAATACGGTTGCAATGTACATATGGTAGATATTTCAAGAGAGGCGTTGGAGAAAGCGGTGGCAAAGATAGGTACCAATATGGATCGTCAGGTAGCTAAAAACCTGCTAACCACGGAAGATAAAGATAAAGCCCTGGCCCATATTTCTATTTTTACCGACATGGCCGAAGCGGTAAGCGATGCTGATCTTGTTGTGGAAGCTGCTTCCGAGAATATTGACCTTAAAATTAAAATCTTCCAGGAACTGGACCGTCTTTGTCCCGAAAAAACAATCCTGGCTTCCAATACTTCTTCCATCTCTATTACACGCATCGGTTCTTACACCAAGCGCCCGGGCAAAGTGATCGGTATGCACTTTATGAACCCGGTACCGGTAATGCGCCTGGTAGAGATCATCAATGGTTATGCTACAGATAAAGAAGTGACCCAAACTGTTTTTGATCTTACCAAAGTACTGAACAAAGTGCCTTGCGTAGTGAACGACTACCCGGGCTTTATCTCCAACCGTATCCTGATGCCGCTGATCAACGAAGCGATCCTTGCCCTGCAGGAAGGCGTAGCCGGTGTAGAAGAGATCGATACCATTATGAAGCTGGGTATGGCTCATCCGATGGGACCATTGCAACTGGCTGACTTTATTGGCCTGGATACCTGCTATTCTATCATGAATGTATTGCATATGGGCTTCGGCAACCAGAAATATGCACCTGCTACGTTGCTTTGCAATATGGTACAAGCAGGCTTCCTGGGTGCTAAAAGCGGAGAAGGTTTCTATAAATACACTCCGGGCAGCAAAGAGCTGGTAGTAAGCGAGCGTTTTGCCAGCAAACAATGGAAAATGTAAGGTTATCGATCATCGATCATCCCATAATAAAGACCGGCGCTCCTCCAGGAGCGCCGGTCTTGCTTTGAAGCAGCTTATCCTTAGTGTATCAATAAGCTGCTTTTAATAATTCTGCGGCATACATGCCTTCGCAAAACAACAAATCGAGGATGGAGCAGCCGGGCAGGAAACCGGTACGTTCCGAAAATACCTGGTAATATTCCGGGATGCTTATCGCTGCCGGTTTTTGCGGCATAAGCGCCGATCTCAGATCAATTACTGCTTCGGGGTAATTTTTTTCAAAATGGGTGGTTTCGGCAAAATCCAATTGTAGCTGGAGCAATTGGTTCAGCAGCAAGATGCCTTCTTTATTGAAGTCGTGCAGGTAAGTATATTGGTTTTCAAATAAGGGCTGTAGCCGGTAGGCAAAATACTCGAAGAATGGGGAGCGGCCGTAAAGCGATTCGATCGTTTTCCAGTGATTGGCCTGCCATGCCGTATTGTTTGCAACCTGCACCGTGCTTACAGGTACTCTTTGGTTCCGGCCTTTTTCAAGCGGTATGCTCATTAATGTTTTTCCTTCGGGCGAGGCCAGGTAATAGCGGTTGCGGTAGCTCATTTTCTGGTAGTGCTCGGCCAGGTCAAATGTAACTTGCTTTGCCTTACAGGCGTACTGCCACCAGGTTACCGGTGGAAAAGGTATAGAAGAAGTAATCATGAAATGTGTCCTTGTTGAATAATGGCGGGGCGGTGCTACAAATATTATTATTCGTCGCCTGCTTCGATCCTTTCTACTTTAGTGATGCCTTTGATATTGCCCAGCCTGCGGCACAATTCGTCCAGCTCTTCCCTGTCGTGTACAAAGACCATGATAGTGCCTTCGAACACACCATCTTTCGAGTCGATACTGATGGAACGCATGTTCATGTGCAGTTCGCCGGTAATTACATTGGTAATACCCTGGATAATGCCTACATCATCCAGCCCGGTAAGCTTCACGCCGGTAAGGAAAGATATTTCTTTATTCTTGGCCCATTTTGTTTTTACGATGCGGTGGGCGTAATTGGCCATAAGCTGCGCGGCATTGGGGCAGTCGGTACGGTGTACCTTGAGTCCCTCGCCCGAAGTAATGAAGCCGAATACGTCGTCGCCGGGAATAGGTTGGCAGCATTGGGCCAGCTTATACAGGATCTTGTCCGAGCTTTCTCCAAAGATGATCAGTTCGGCCCCTTTGGCGGTAATATCCTTTTCGTGTTCGTGCGTTACATGCGTTGCCGGCTTGGTCTCGGGTTTGCTTTCTTTTTGCGGCTGGAACAGGCGGTCGCCCACGATGTTGAACGACTTCAACGGCTTAAGGTCTATGGAACCAACGGCAATACCGTAATACAGGTCGAGGGGGGAGGGGAGCTTATAGTAAGCGCAGATCTCGTTCAGGTTCTGGATCGAAGGATGCAACCCCAGGTGGTCGAGCTTACGGTAAAGGATATCCTTGCCGTCTTCTGCGATCTTTCTTTTTTCTTCCCTTAAATAATACTTGATCCTCGACTTTGCTTTTGCTGTGACCACAAAATTCAGCCAGTCTTCCGATGGTCTTTGCTTGGATGAGGTGATGATCTCTACCTGATCGCCGCTTTTGAGCTCCTGGCTGATGGGGGTAAGTCTGTAATTGATCTTAGCGCCGATACAGCGCGCGCCCAACTCGGAGTGGATATCGAAGGCCAGGTCAAGTGCTGTAGCGCCTTTGGGCAGTACACGCATATCTCCCTTCGGGGTGTACACATAGATTTCTTCGGTAAACAGGTCGAGCTTGAAATCCTGTACAAAGTCAAGGGTATCGGTATCGGGGTTGTTCAATACTTCGCCTATATGCTTGAGCCAGGCGTCCAGCTTGCTTTCGTTGTGAGCGCCTTCTTTATACTTCCAGTGGGCGGCCAGTCCTTTTTCAGCAATCTCGTTCATGCGCTGGGTACGTATTTGTACTTCCACCCAGCGGCCACCGGGCCCCATTACGGTAGTATGCAGGGCTTCGTAGCCATTGCCTTTGGGCATGCTCAGCCAGTCGCGCAGCCTTTCGGGGCTGGGCTGATAGTAATTGGTAATAATCGAATACACCTTCCAGCAGTCTTCCTTTTCCCTTTCCCTGGGGGAATTAAGAATAACCCTGATCGCAAAAAGATCGTACACCTCGTTGAAGGTGACATGCTTGGTGCGCATTTTGTTCCAGATAGAATGTATGGATTTGGGCCGGCCGTAAATATCGAATTCGATATCCTGTTTGGCCAGCTCCTCTTTTACTGGTTTGATAAACTCGTTGATATAACGGGTACGGTCCCTTTTGGTTTCTTTCAGCTTGCGTACGATATCCAGGTACACATCGGGCTGTGTGAATTTGAGGGCCAGGTCTTCCAGTTCCGTTTTGATCTCGTAAAGACCCAGGCGGTGTGCCAGCGGGGTAAAGATATACGTGGTTTCGGAGGCTATTTTCAGTTGCTTTTCCCGGCTCATGCTGGTCAGCGTACGCATATTGTGCAAGCGGTCGGCCAGCTTGATGAGGATCACGCGGGGATCTTCGGCCAGGGTCAGCAGTATCTTCCTGAAATTTTCGGCCTGCATCGAAGCGGTGGCCTTGATATCCACCACATTGGCTATTTTGGTAAGCCCGTCGATGATTCTTGAAAAATTGGTACCGAACTCGCTGGCGATATCTTCCAGGGTGATCTCCGTATCTTCCACGACGTCGTGCATCAGGGCGCAACAGGCCGAAGTGACGCCAAGGCCTATTTCTTCCACTACGATACGGGCTACGGCCAGCGGGTGCAGGATATAAGGTTCGCCCGATTTACGGCGCATTTCCTTGTGGGCATCGGCGGCCAGTTCGAAAGCCCTTCTTACGATCTTTTTATCTCCTTTTTTTAGTCTTTGTTTCAGGGCACGCAGTAAGGCACGGTATTCTCTCAGGATCAGTTTCTTTTCCTGTTCTTCATCTATAGACCTGGTATATAAAAGCGGTGTACTCATAAGCAATGTTCAATAATCTAATATACAAATAAAAACGGAAACCATGAAGGCTTCCGTTTTCAATAACGTTATTATTATTTCCCGGTAGTCGAAGCGTTACGCCTGATTACTACCTGTTGATAACCATTTTAGCAGATTGGATAATTTTACCGCCTTTGTCCCTGGCTACTACCATGTAAATACCTTGTGGCATTTCGCTGAGGTTGTTGAAAGTGATGTCGGTAGTACTCTTATCGATAATGGTTTGTTCGGTAAGCTTACGGCCGATCAGGTTTACGATCTCCACTTTGTCCACATCATTTTTGAGGGAAGCGGAAAGGCGTATATTAACGCTGGTGCTTGCTGGTAAAGGGTAAACAGTGATATTCCTGTCCTGGTTGGTGATTAAAGTTTTCTCATTTCCCTGAGCAGATGCTTTGGTAGCACTCAGTCCCACAAAGGAAACCAGGGTTAACAAGAAAGACAGTTTGTATATAAGTTTCATAGTTACAACTATTGTAAATGTTAGGGTTAAGACAGTTTTAAGGCAATCAAAAAATCAATCTTAGATGCAAATATAATATAGAACTTGATATTTCCATAATTTTTTCCGGAAAAATTATAAAAAAACGCCATAGAGATAATCTATATTCATAACAGGCATCCTGAAAGAAAAATGAATAACTCTTGTACATAGACAAAAGCCATGCCAAAGTGTTTAACCGGTTATTGTGTTAATAGGGTAAAAAAATAGTTAAAAATAATTGTCGACAAGTATAAGACAACCCAACAATATTTTACCCTCTCTTCTCAAGTAAAAGTTTGATATTTTTATTTCTGCATGGGACTGCGAATTTCCCGATATCCCAGGGCCGGGTTTTTTCCGCAGGCTGTCGCCTCCAAACAGGGAACAAATAATTGTCGGTATTTTTTCAATATCACAACTTTTTTATATTATTGCCGGATAGTTTTGTTAAAGAGAATATAAATGAATCAGGGAATCTCAAATCCGGAGCATGAAGCAACGGCGCAGCCGGAAGTACAATTATGTGTGCATTGCGGACAACATCCGCCCGAGGGTTCCTCCCTCACACCCTTGTGTGCTGCCTGCCGGCAAGCTTTAATTAAATACCCTATTCCCAAATGGATATGGGCCTTTGCAGCTGGGGTTTTAGTGCTAATGGTAGTAGGATTTATCAGGATGCCTTCTTTTTATACGCAGGTTTCGGAAATGGCCAGGGCCGAGAAAGCTATGGACCAGCGGAACTATGTGACGGCGATAAGGGCTCTGGATAAGGTATTGGCAAAATCTCCCGACAGGCTGGAGGCCAATGGTTATATGCTGATCGCCAGTGCCTACAACCATGATTTATTGCGGATGCAGGCGGCCTATAAGCAAGTGGAAGGCAGGGACATGAAAGATGCCGCCCTACTGGCACGTATGGAAGAGGCCATGAGGTATGTAGCACAGGTAGTGAATGTAGATAGTGCATTCTATGCTCAATATGAACTGGCGGTGCGGGACTCTGTAGCCGGTATGACCCGCCTTGCTGCCGAAGTAGATACCAACAATACGTTTGAGCACAAGGCTGCGGCATACCTGGTTGTTGCCAATGCTTTGTTTGATTATAAGGCCTATGCCCTATGCGAACCCCTGCTGAAAAAGATACTGGATGAACAACCGGATAATTACGGCGCAATGGGCTTATTAGTGGCCCTGAAGCGAAATACCGGCTACTTCGATGAAGCTATGACCCTCTCGGAAAAGATGCTGGAACTGAACCATGAGGATGTGCAGGTCTTTGCCCAGATGTGCCGGATCGCGTTGAAACGTGGAAGGGATAAGCAAGCGGCTGATCTGGCACAGAAAGCGATGACGCTTGAAAGCTCCAATACGGCTGCTATGGAAGCCCAGGCTATGGTTGATTTCTATGCCGGGCAAAAGCAAAAGAGTATCGCCATGCTGCAGAAAATAAAGAAAGTGGAACAATATGTGGATGGCGACTCGACCATAAGCGTACGGCTCAATAAATTAATAGAAGGCAAAGAAAAATTCAGATAAATCCTAATTATGTTTTTTATACCAGGTATCGCGATTACTATTATTACTTTTCCGGGCGTTATCGTTCATGAACTGGCCCACCAGCTTTTTTGCCGTTGGTTCAAAGTACCCGTATTTGAAGTATGTTATTTCAGAGTGGGTAATCCTGCCGGTTATGTGATTCACGAAAAGGCGACCAAAACCTACCAGCAGGTTTTTATTTCGATAGGGCCTTTTATCATCAATACTATCCTGGGCTTTTTGATAGCCTTACCTGCTGCACTGCAATTCCGGTTGGACAGTACCAATCCCCTGGACCTGCTGTTGCTTTATCTTGGCGTATCTGTAGCCATGCATGCTTTTCCCAGCACCGGCGATGCTTCCGCCTTATGGTCTTCGGTAATGGAAAATGAGCGTAGCTCCTGGCTTACGAAGATTGTAGTAGCGCCTATTGTCGGGTTTATTTACCTGGGCGCCCTGGGTTCTTTCTTCTGGCTGGACCTGCTGTATGGTATTGGCGTAGCTTACGGCTTGCCTTTGTTGCTGGTTAAATTTTTTGCCTGATTACTGATGATCCGGAAAGCCCGGATCGATTATAAACGAAAGCGCATGGACTCATTAAGTCCATGCGCTTTCCTTTATACTGAAAATTGCACGTTTTATTTTATCTCCGGAATATAAGGCATCATCATCCAGATATGGTTCTTTTGTTCCTGCATCGTGCGCAGCATCCGGAACCAGCGGTATTCTTTGCCCAGCTCTCTTTCCAGGAGCTGCTCTGCCAGTACTTTTTCGCTGGCGCCGCTTTGGGTGAACATACGCATGATCCTGTCCATCTTATCTTCTACAGCAGGGTAAGTAACCGTGCGGTAATCTTTAAGTTTGGCAATAACCGCAGCGCTCTTTACGGCTCTGTCCAGGTTGCCCAGGGCATCTACCAGGCCGTTTTTAAGTCCTGCCGTACCGGTCCATACCCTGCCTTGCCCTATGCTGTCGATATAAGCAATGTCACGCTTTCTGCCAGTAGCTACGCGGCTTTTAAAGGTCATGTAAATGGTATCTACGCCGTTCTGGATAAATTTCTTTTCCTGTTCGGTCATAGGACGGTTCATATTGGGGAAGTCAGCGTAAGGGGCATTCTTTTCCCCGTCGAAAGTAACGCCCAGCTTCTGGTTGAAGAAAGCCTGGGTGTTGAACATCATACCAAAAACACCGATACTGCCGGTAATGGTATTGGGCATGGCAAAGATGCTATCTGCCTGGCAGGAAATGTAATAACCACCGCTAGCGGCCAGGTCGCCCATAGAAACGACAAGAGGCTTTTTCTTTTGCAGCAATTGCAGCTCGCGCAGGATCACTTCGGAAGCCAGGGCGCTGCCGCCTGGCGAGTTGACGCGCATCACTACCGCTTTGATCTTTTCGTTGTCCCTTACTTTCCTGATGTCCTTGATAAAGGTTTCGGAAGCGATCTGGTAAGATGATCCCTGTTTTTCTCCATCCACAATTTCACCTTCGGCCACCAGTATTGCGATCTGGTTGTCGTTGCTGGGAGTATTTACAGTGCCGATATAATCGTTGATGGTAACAAAGTTGATCTTGTCTTTTTCGGTTTTACCTGTTTTCTGCTTCAGTATATCCTCGATCTCATCTTTATACTTGGTACCATCGGCCAGCTTATACTTCAGGGCATCGGAAGCTGTTTGTACCGCACCGGTTTTGGCCCAGGAGTTAATGGTTGCAGTATCTGCTTTCGTGTGCTCGCTGACGGCCAGCAACATTTCCTGCCAGATATCGCTTTGGAGAGCGGCGATCTGTTTGCGGTTAGGATCGCTCATCTTGTCCATACGGAAAGGCTCGGTAGCGCTTTTGAACTGGCCGCAGTAGAATATCTCCGGTTGTACATTCAGTTTATCCAAAGCTCCTTTAAAGAACACAAGGTTGGAGGCAAGGCCTTTCAGCTCTACCGACCCCAATGGGTTGATATAAATGTTGTCGGCAACGGAAGCGATAAAATAATCGGCCTGTGGAATAAAGTCGCCATAAGCATAAATGAATTTGCCGCTTTTCTTAAAATCCTTCAGCGCTTCCCTGATCTGTTGCGCCGTAGCTTGTCCGTTAGGCGAGCCACCGGTTTTCAGGTAGATACCTTTAATTTTGCTGTCGGTTTTGGCATAAGCAATGCTTTTCAGCAGGTCGAGCAGGCCGCAGCTTTGCGAAGAGCCGCCGGTAAACAAGGCCAGGGTATTGCTTTCGCCCAATTCATGAAAGTTATCGGTAAGGTTGATATACAGTATGGAATTATCTTTTACAAGGGATTGCTCTTCTTTGGCGGCGGCTCCGGATACAGATCTCGATATGGAACCGATGATGACGAAGAACGCCACAAAAAATAAGATGCCTGCTACGGTCAGGGCCAGTAAGGAGGCAAAAAAGAACTTAAAAAACTGTTTCATCTTGCAGGTGCATTTTGGGCAAAGATAGAACTATGGGCCATATATTTTTCACCCTTATAAGGTGGTTTACGCAACGCTTATCTTAATTTGCATTATTTAACAACGTTATGAACCAATCTTTTTCCTTTTCTTATCAAACCTTCCATGGTCCTGAGGAACTTACCGGGGCCGATGCAGCCTTATTGCAAGCTGCGGGTGATGCCATTGCCCTGGCCTATGCTCCTTATTCCGGATTCCTGGTAGGTGCGGCTTTGCAATTGGCCAATGGCAGTATCGTCAAAGGAGGCAACCAGGAAAATGCTTCTTATCCTGCAGGTATCTGTGCTGAAAGGGCCGCCCTTGCTACTGCTTCGTCCTTATATCCTGGTGTAGCTGTAACCGCTGTTGCCATTGCTTATCACAATAAAGCAGCAACAGGACAAAACGATCTTGTTTTATCTCCTTGTGGTATTTGCCGTCAGAGCCTCCTGGAAAAAACGCACCAGCAGGAAGCCGATTTCCGGTTGATCATGAGCAGCCCGGCAGGTAATGGTATTATAGCCAACCAGGTAGCCGATCTTCTGCCTTTCGCATTTTCAGGCGATCATCTCCAGTAAATAATATAAGGATCGCTATCGGCGGTGAAGTATATTTTTTTTCCTAAACTATAGGGGATGTATGGTTTTGGCTTGTCATAGTACTGTCAGGAAACGAGAAATTAATTGACAGTATCATCATTTTATAAGTATCTTTACCGCGTTCGCTTATTCATCTGTTTTAAATTTATTCATTACTCTTTTTTTAAAATTTTTAAATGGCCTTATTTGATTATGTGCTGGAGTCGCCTTCGTATGGGTGGCAAGACGAGCAGGGCAACCTGGTGAAGCCCACGCCCAAACAGATTTTTAAAGAATTTTTCTCAAGGCTGAATATTTTTAAAAATAAGAAAAACTGGATGACTTTTACCAGTTGGGTACAACTGTTCTGCCTGCTGCCTTTTCTCTTCGTTTTCTTCTTTTATGAATTTAACTGGTGGTTTATAGCGGCAGGTTTCCTGTACAGCATGATCCTGATGGGTACCCACGGTACGATATGGTATCATCGCTATTGCACCCACGGCGCTTATACTTTCAAAAATAAATTCTGGCGTTTTGTGACCCAGCATCTGGTGATCAAGACAGTGTTTGAAGAGATCTATGCCGTATCTCACCATGTGCACCATGCCAAATCCGATGAGCCTGGCGATCCTTATAATGCCAGTGCGGGCTTCCTTTATTGCTTCCTGGCCGATGCCAACCATCAGCCGATCAACCGCAACCTTTCCGAAGAAGATTACCAGCGTGTAGTGCACCTGATGCGCCATACCGGTGTAAAACCCAATACTTACGAACAATATAAAAAATGGGGCAGTATCGATAGCCCGGGCCGCGTATTGTTGAGCTGGTTCCTGAACTGGGGCTTCTGGTTCGGCGCTTTCTACCTGATAGGACAATACCTGATGGGCGGACAAGGCATAGGCTTTGCCTGCGCTATATTCGGTTCTGCTTTTGTATGGACTGCCGGCGTACGTACCTTCAACTACGAAGGTCATGGCAAAGGAAAGGACAAACGTGTAGAAGGTATCGATCATAACCGCAAAGACATGTCGATTAACCAGGTATGGCCTGGTTATGTAGCCGGCGAATGGCACAACAATCATCATCTGTACCCGGCCAGCGCCCGTTCCGGGTTTCTTTCCTATCAACTGGACCTTGCTTATGTGTACGTGAAAGTGTTGCATATGATAGGCGGTGTGGAAACCTACCGTGATTCCAAAAAACAATTCCTGGAGCAATACCACTATCCTTACCTGGCGCAAAAGAAAGCAATTGCCGAAAGTGAGAAAATGAAACTGAAAGAACAGAAAGCATAAGCTTATAGCATAACTAAAAAACGAAGTCCCGGCCATTCGCCGGGACTTCGTTTTCAGGCTTGAACAGGTTACATCAGTATACCGTTTTTCGGTTGCACGGCTTTGGGGATATGTTGTTGCCCCAGCATTTGCAACAGGTCGATCTCTATGGTACGGCATAAGGAAAGCATGGGCACGTCATTAGGCAGGCCTTCAAACGGATTCTCTGAATAATCGCCTACCAATTCCATGCAGACATAGATCCAGCTTACGATCACCACAAAAGGAACCGAAAGCCAGATGCCCCAGTTGCCCAGCTTGCTGAACTCGGACATCATGCCGAAGGGCAGCATGAAAATAAAAAGGCAAACAAACGTAAAGCTCATATTGCCATACTGCCTGGGCAAAGGAAACTTCTTGATACGTTCGGCTTGTCCCTGGAAGCCATAAAAATCATTCAGTACTTTCTGCAATTCCATATGCCTGAAGTCGTCGATGATGTTCAAGGCCCTGAGCGAGGCCAGCTCTTCCGATTGTCTGTCGATGATCTGTGTCGCCGTATTTTCAAAATCGAACAGGTGCTTTATAGCTGCTTTCTCGATGTATTTATTGAGGTTGGTCCCAGTGAGCTCATCCTGGAACAAGCCGACCCCAAACTTGTCTTTCTGTCTTCTTCCAAAATCTCCGAAGCTACCCCTGAGGTTAACATGTTCCCAGGAGGTACTGACCAGCAGCTGGCTCCGGAGCGTATAGATCCAGGCAATATGCCGGTAGATCAGTCTTTCCCTGATCTGGTATAGCGCTTCCTGCGACAGCGGTTGTTCGGCCGACAGGTTGGATACAAAATGCTTGATCATCGTGGACCATACCCTGCTGTTGTTTACAATACCACCCCATATCTTCCGGCCTTCCCAAAGCCGGTCGTAGGCCTGGTTGTTCTTGAAGCCTACATAAAAAGCGCGGTACCGATCACCGACAGCGGCAGCCAGGGGATGGCAAATGCCCTTAAAGCGGTATAGTAATACAGGGTAGCCACTAAAAGGGCCCAAAGCGTGAGCCATACCAGGTGATGACCTGCAAACCGCATGATCCCTGTGAGCGTAACCGATTTCCTTACGATCATATCCTTAAGATTTTGGTGTGAGGGCTTCTTTTAAAAGCCTGTTTTGTATAATTAAGGACAAGATAATTGATAATTTATGTAAAAGTAAGCTTCTCCGGAGACAGGACAGCCATTGGGGAAATAAAAGCGCTGCATGAGCTCAAGTAGTCTTGCGGCGCAGTATTTCCGTAATAGTGCCGTAAATAAACAAGGCCGGTCCATGCTAAGGGAACCGGCCTTTGTTTATTTTTTATGTATTAAGGTTATTGTTGTTCAACCACGTAGCCACCATTCTGGTAGTGCATGATGTAGAGCTTGTTGTTTTCCAGGTAAAGGAAATCATTGTCTTTGGACCATGCCGGTTCGATCTCGTAACGGGTAAAAGGCGCTGCGCTCACATCGTTTATATCTTTGTTGAAAACAGTACCGTGTTGTTCCAGCAGGTTGCTGAACCAATACAGCGCCTCGTAGCCACGATACACCATTTCGGAGGGCGTACCGCCATAGGTAGTATTGTATTGCGTGGTAATGTACTTACCGGCGCCGGTAGTAGGATCATAAAAGAAAGGCGAAGTATAATGAATGCTTGAGGTCATGTAAGCGCCTTGTGTAAGTCCTCTCAGCGATTTCCAGGAAGGCATCCCGAATATCTGGAATTGGTAGGCGCGGGGCATAGCTGCCAGGGTATTCAGTATCTGTTCTGTATTGCCTATATCCAGCGAGCTTACAAAAACGACATTCACCTTGTCGCTGTCAAAGATCCTGGAAAGGGTATCCACATTTAATTTGAACTTGGAGCAGTCGATAATGCTCAGGCTCTTTTCTTCGATCAATGCTTCCCGCAATTGGGTGTAGGCTTCTTTCTCTCCGCTTGTTTTATTGTTGTGGAAAATATACTTCGGATTTTTACCGTACTTTTTATCGGCATAGCTGATCAGCTGGTTAATATGTGTTTTCAGTGTGGGCTGCAGTAAAATGAAATAGGGATTATCTTTCGTGTTGGCATCGGCGGGCGATAAGGCAGACACGAAGTTGACTTTATGTTTCTTGGCATAGCTGGCTACGGCAGGTATATCATTGGATTGCAGGAACCCGATAATAAGATCGGTGCTATCCATTTTTTTTCCGGTAGTCAGTTGGGCAATGTTATCGGCTGGATCAGTAATGTCGTGGACATAGAGTTCCAGCTTCATGTTTTTGCCCTGCAAAGCTTGTGCAGCTATCGCCATACCTTCATAGAAATTGACCGCGGCCATCATATGTTCCGGCGTTTTTTTATACACGGCCTTACCGTTTTGCACCAGCGAATTCAGGTTGAGGGGCAACAGTACATCTATACGATACACCTCCTTTTTGATGCTGGCAGGATATTGCGGCTCCGTTCTTTTCTTAGGTTTTACTTCTTCTTTTTTGCTGATGCTTTTGCTCTTATCGGTATTGGTTTTCTTAACGGGTTTCTTTTGTTCCTTCTTGAACACTTTCTTCCAGAACTGGGCATGGATGGGGGTTGAAGCCGTAATACTACAAGCTATAACCAGGGAAAAAATCTGAAAAAATTTCTTCATAGACAAATTAAAAGCAGAGATATGCGGTATTTCTGTTTTCGTTAAGCTTTGAAAACGATAACAGAACTTACCGGGGTGAACTGCAAATCTAATTAAAACTGGAAAAAGGGCATTTTTTTTGCAATTTTTTTAGCGTTATGTTCCTGCCGGAAAAGCCAGGTACGCTTCGCTTTTGGTTATGCCTGCGATTCTTGCTATTTTCGCCCCATGCCTGAATTCAGCTTTACTGAGGAAAATTACCTTAAAGCCATATACTATCTGCAACAGGATAGTCCCAGCAAGGATGTATCGGTAAATGATATTGCTGAAAAAATGAATACCCGGCCGGCTACCGTAACCGATATGCTGCGTAAGCTTTCGGATAAAAAGCTGATCCATTACGAAAAATACAAAAAGACACAACTGAGCAAGACCGGCATAGCAGTAGCTTTACAGATTGTAAGAAAGCACCGGCTATGGGAGGTCTTCCTGCATACCAAGCTTCACTTTTCCTGGGACGAGGTGCATGAAGTGGCAGAAGAGCTGGAGCATATCCGTTCGGCAAAGCTGATCGAGCGCCTGGACGAGTTCCTGGAATTTCCCCGTTTTGATCCCCATGGCGATCCTATTCCCAATGCTGCCGGAGAGGTAAAGCCTGCTTCCAATACTAGCTTGTCGCAAACGGAAGCTGGTAAAAAACTAAAGCTGGTTGCCGTGAAAGATACCTCTACGGCCTTTCTGCAGCACCTGGAACGTTTTGGCCTGTACATAGGCGTAAGCATGGTAGTCGACGAGTTTCTGCCATTTGACCATAGCGTGATGGTAAGCATCGACAAAGCGCCACCTGTAATGCTCTCCGATAAAATAGCGGCCAATCTGCTGGTGATCGAAACCGGTAAGAAATAAAACCAATAGTAAAAATGATAAACACCGAAGCTTTCCATGAGCTTGTTGCCCGGTTGGAAAGAACCCATACTTCGCTGATTGCAGTCTCCAAGCTCAAATCTGTTGACGATATTAAGGCTTTGTATGCCTTGGGGCAAAGGGATTTTGGCGAAAACTACGTACAGGAGCTCGTGGAGAAACAGGCGCAGCTTCCGGGAGATATACGCTGGCATTTCATAGGGCACCTGCAGTCCAATAAAGTAAAATACATAGCGCCTTTTGTACACCTTATTCATGGTGTTGATAGCTTTAAATTGCTTACCGAGATCAATAAACAGGGCGCGAGGCTGGGCAGGGTTATTCCTTGCCTGTTGCAATTATATATTGCCACCGAAGAAACCAAATTCGGGCTGGATGAGAAAGAAGCGATCGAGCTGCTGGAATATTATACCGCCCAACGACAAGCGCTAGCGCATATACGTATTGACGGAGTAATGGGTATGGCTTCTTTTACTGAAGATAAAAGCAAGATAAGCGCCGAGTTCCGCAACCTGAAGGCAATAAGCCATGTGATCAGGCAAGGCTATTTCCTGGGCGAAGATCATTTCCGCATTTTGTCCATGGGTATGAGCGGCGATTATGAGCTGGCCATAGCCGAAGGCAGCACGCATGTAAGGATCGGCAGCCTCCTGTTTGGAAACCGGTAAACAGCAAAAAATATTTTACGCTGTATTAAACCCGGTTGTAATTTTTTTGTCCTAATCCGCTGATTATTGTGTACTACCGATCAAATCATTTTATGCGCTGCAAACCAGGTCCGGGTTATCCTTTTTTCAACAATACAAGGTTGTCTTCCTGTTTAAAGGCTGCTGCGCCTTTTCTTCTTTTGCTGTCCATGGCAGCCTGCCATTCCAAAACAGAACAAAAGAAGCAGGATAAAGGCCCGCAAGGGTTGAAGGCCGAGGCGATAGTGGTGCAGCCTGCTTCATTAAATTCCGTGTACCAGAGCAGCGGTAACCTGCTGGCCAACGAAGCAGTGAATGTGTATCCGGAGGTGGCCGGCCGTATCACTGCTATTTATTTCAAAGAAGGAACGGCGGTACGCAAAGGTGATTTGCTGGTACAATTGTTCGATAATGATATCAAGGCGCAGATCCAGAAATTGAAAGTGCAACGCAGGTTACAGGTCATTACCAAGGAAAGGCAGGATGAATTGCTGGCGATAAACGGTATCAGCAAGCAGGAATATGATAATACTGTAGCACAGATTGCATCTATAGACGCCGATGTCGAATACAACGAAGCCCTGTTGCGCCGGCTGCAGATAAGAGCTCCTTTTGAAGGCATTATAGGCTTGCGGAACGTAAGCGTAGGTGCTATCGTTGCCCCTGCAACCCTGGTGACGGTAATACAGCAGGTACAACCTTTAAAGCTGGATTTTCCTGTACCCGAGCAATATAAAGGGGCATTTACAACCGGCGACCCGGTACGCTTTACGGTAACCGGAAGCACCGATACAATGAGCGGGCAGATCACGGCCATACAGCCCGGCGCCGATGCCACCACGCGCACGATCATGATGCGGGCACTGGTAGCCAATCCCGGCCGCAAGCTGTCCCCCGGCGCCTTTGCCAACGTATTCCTTAGCCTGGGCCGCAATAGCAATGCTATTATGGTACCTTCTCAAAGTATTATTCCTACTACCCGTGATAAAAAAGTAGCTGTGGTGCGTAACGGTAAGGCCGAGCTGGTAACGGTGGTAACAGGGTTGCGCCTGAAAGAAGATGTGGAGATCACGCAGGGCCTGCAAGCCGGCGATACTGTGCTTGTCACCGGCATTATGCAGGTAAAGACAGGTACTGAAGTAACAGTATCCAAGGTAAAGGAACAGAAAAACCGCTAAACCAGTTTTGATATAAATAGCAATAGCCGTATCCAGGGATACGGCTATTGCTATTTATAGTTTTGTTGTTTTCAGAACCACAAGATAAACAGGTTCGTGAGGACACGAATCTGGGAAACAAGACAAAAGTTGAAACCCTTGCCGTGGTTCTTGTCCCCAAGAACCACAAATGATCAGGTTTGTGTGGACACGAACCAGGGAAGTTATAACACAAATCTGTCCCGTTTATTTCTGGAAGGCCACCCACCCCTGAGCGGTAAGCTTGTGCTTATTGCCTTTGCGGGTAATAAGATGCATTCCTTCGCCGGGGTCGGTCATATAGCCGATCACGCTTATCTTCTCCTGCATCCTCAGCTTATCGTAGTCTTCCTGCTTTATGGTAAACAGCAGCTCATAATCTTCTCCTCCGCTCAGGGCGCAGGCCGTAGGGTCGATGTCGAACTTATAGGCTACTTCCTTCGTTTCTTCGTGGAAGGGGATCTTATCTTCGTACAATACGCAGCCGGTCTGGCTTTGTTTGCAGATATGGAATATTTCGGAGCTGAGCCCGTCGCTTACATCCATCATGGCCGTAGGCCTGATCTCCTGCTGTGCCAGCCATTCGACGATGTCCAGCCTTGCCTCCGGCTTCAGCAGCCTTCCGGTTACATAAGCCCGGCCTTCCAGGTCGGGCTTTACACCGGGGTTTTCCATAAAGATCTTCTTTTCCCTTTCGAGCAATTGCAATCCCAGGTAAGCTGCCCCCAGGTCGCCGCTTACGCAGAGCAGATCGCCGTTCCTGGCGCCGTTCCTGGTCACAAACTGATCGGGAGTAACTTCGCCGATGGCGGTAATGCTGATGAGCAGACCCTTTTGGGAGCTTACGGTATCGCCGCCGATCAGGTCTACGTTATAATGTTCGCAGGCGGCATACACCCCTTCGTAAAATTCGTCGAGCGCCTCTACCGAGAAGCGGTTGCTGATACCGATATTCAGTGTGATATGAGTAGGCACCGCATTCATGGCGCATATATCGGAAAGGTTCACTACTACTGATTTATAGCCGAGGTGTTTCAGGGGCGTGTACATCAGGTCGAAATGCACCCCTTCTACCAACATATCGCTGGAGATCACCGTCTGCTTACCAAACTGGTCGATCACGGCAGCATCATCGCCAATACTCAATATAGTGCTGGCCTGACGTGTTTCATTGTTGCGGGTAAGGTGGTCTATCAGGCCAAACTCCCCGAGTGTGGCTATCTCCGTACGTTCTTCACTCATGTTTATTTATTTTGATCTATGCAGATGTTAAGAAATAAAGACCCGGTTTATTACATTTGCGTTTCTAAAGCAAATGCTATGCGATCAAGATTATTGCTTCTGTTGTTGCCCTGCCTGTCTTTATTTGCCTGCAAAGAAAAGCAAAAATCTTCTTCTGCTGAAGAAAAAACAACCCAGCCTACTACGACCACGGGTGCGCCGCCTGTTAAAGTAGAAGATTCTTCCTCCACCTATTTCTCTATTTCAGATTATTTCGACGATCAATGGAAGTCCCGTAGCGAAGATCCTTATACGCTTTTAAAAATAACCGAATCCCAGGGGAAGCGGGATAGCGCTTTCATACCCCTGGATAGTGTGCTGTGGAAACAGTTGCGCGCTCCTTTTGACGCAGCCGATATAAGCAATAAGAAGTTCCTGGGCTGGTACAAATATGATATGTTCACCGACGAAACTACGGAGACATTGCACTTGCGCTACGAAGCTATGGCATCAGATCTTTTTATGCGCAATATGGATATATCGGCCGATATGTTTACCCGGAAAGTAAAAGCCATTTATATAGAGACCCGCCGTGAAGAACATGGACATAATGTAAGCCAGAAGCTCCAATACATGTCCGATCGCCTTTTCCAGGTACAGACCTTTGAAAAGACGGAAGGCAGAACCGGGAAAAATACCACTGTGCAATACCGTTTTCAATATTAGTTTCTATGCTTCCTTACTTTTATCACCCGCCGCTCGATCAGCAACAAAAGCTGTTTACACTGGATGAGCCTACTTCCAAGCATTGTATCCAGGTATTAAGGATGCAGGAAGGGGAAGCCATGCTGCTGACCAATGGCAAGGGTTTAAGGGCTACAGCAGAAATAGTTGCTGCCGACCGTAAACGCTGCAGTGTGCGGGTAACGGAAGCCGAGCTATTGCCGGAACGGCCTTATGCCTTTGCCCTGGGCATTGCTTTTACCAAGAACGGCAGCCGTAATGAATGGCTGCTGGAAAAAGCGACGGAAATGGGTATCGAGCATATTTATCCGTTGTTGTGCGCCCGGAGCGAAAAGGAAAAATTTAATGCGGACCGTATGCAGGGCATCCTGGTAGCTGCCATGCTGCAATCGCAACAATGCTTCCTGCCCATACTCCACGAGCCGCTGCCGATTAAGAAGATCGTCTCTTTGTTGCCGGAATACAAACACCGGCTTATCGCGCATTGCATCGAGGGGGAAGACAAAAGCACTTTGCCCGAGAAGCTGGCAATGCCGGGAAGCACATTGGTATTGGTAGGTCCGGAAGGAGATTTTACCAAAGATGAGGTAACTTTATGCCTCGGCAATGGGTTTGAACCGGTATCGCTGGGACAGAACAGGTTGCGCACCGAAACGGCGGGATTGTATGCCTGTACTGTATTTAATGCTCTTACTTATGCGTAGACTACTTTGGATTTTTTTATGTTTGCTGTCGGTAACGGCCACAGCGCAGCAAATGAAGCTGGGCTTGCTGGTGTACGGCGGGGGCGGGGACTGGTACGCCAACCCTACTGCGCTTAAAAACCTGGCGCAATTCTGCAACCGCAATATCAATACCGCTTTCTCTACCGAAGAGGCACAGGTAGAAGCGGGTAGTTCCGATATTTTTAATTATCCCTTCATTCATGCTACCGGGCATGGCCGTATCGCCTTCAGCGATGCAGAGGCGGCCAACCTGCGGCTGTACCTTGAAAGCGGCGGGTTCCTGCATATCGACGATAATTTTGGTATCGATCCTTATGTGCGCCCCGAAATGAAAAAAGTATTCCCCGAACTCGATTTCGTCGAATTGCCTTTCGCTCACCCTATCTACCACCAGAAGTTTAATTTTCCCAATGGCTTGCCCAAAATACATGAGCATGATGGCAAACAGCCTCATGGTTACGGGCTCATCTACAAAGGCCGCCTGGTGTGCTTCTACAGCTTTGACTGCGATATAGGCGATGGCTGGGAAGATCCCGAAGTGCATAACGACAGCGCCGAAAAACGGCAGCAGGCTTTGCAGATGGGCGCCAATATTATCCAATACGTATTTACCGGCAAGGCAAAAATATAATCTAGACATCCTTTAGGGGCTTGAGTCCATATGGAGCGTATTATCTCCTTCCAGGTAACATTCATCTTCTTCTAAGGCGGAGCTATGCTTTTTATGGCATAATGTTTGTTGTGGTTCTCTTAAAAAGAAACGCATTGAGCAGGAGCCAGGAATTAGGCAAGGCAGGCGAACAGGCAGCCCGGCTTTTTCTCGAAAAGAAAGGGCACCGTGTGCTGGAATGCAATTACCGTTTTGAACACAAAGAGATCGATATTGTTTCTTTGTGCGGAACCATATTGGTATTTACCGAGATCAAGACCAGGAGCCATTATGCTTTAGGCTATCCCGAGGAAGCGGTGCATGTGCAGAAACAGCTTTTGCTTAAACAGGCAGCCGAATATTATTGCCTGCAGCATCCGCAGTATGAACAACTTCGTTTCGATGTCATCAGTATTTTAATGAAAGGCACTGTGGTTAAGGAGTTACTTCATTTTGAAGATGCCTTTTACTGATGGTCTCTTTTTGCTTAAAAGGATTGATGAGGGCAAAGCTGATAAGGCAACATAAAGTGCCAATCATGCTGCCGGTATACACATCGGCATAAAAATGCTGGGACAGGTAGATGCGGGAGTAGCCTACTGAAAGTGCCAACAGAAAGAAGACGGCGCCCAGGAACCGGAAACGCGCAGGCAGCAATAAGGAGAGGAAACAGAGAAAGGCAAAGGAACCTTCGCTATGTCCTGATGGAAAGCTGAAATCGTAATTGGAAGGCTGCCCGGCAACCCGGTTGATCCAGGAGGCTTCGGCAAAATACTTCAGGGGCCTGGGTGCATTGACCAGCCCTTTGATGGCCTGGGTAAGCAGGAAGGGGCTGAGGTTGCAAACGACCAGGGCCAGGGCAAAACGGGCTGTGCGGAAACGTGGGATCAGCAATAAAAGCAGCAGGCAGGTTACGATAATAGTCCCTTCGCCTATATGGGTGATGTAAGGGAATAAAGCATCACCCAGAGGCGTATGTTGTTTGTTGATGGCAAGATATACCCAGCGTTCCTGTTCCCAGCACAAAAGGACACCACCTGCGATAAGCCATACCAGGAAGGGCAGGATAAAGAAGCGGGCGCCATCCAATGGAGCGTAATAACGGGATTGATATAGGGTGTTCGGTATTGCCATTTGTTATTAGTTTGGATTGTTGTACTGTTTACTCCGGCTGACCGGCCTCCTGCCTTTTAGTTTTGCCACGCAGGGAGGTACTCAGCCGCATCCACATTCTTTGGTACCATTCCTTGTTGAAGAGCCCTGAGTCATTTCTTGCCGCTGCCATAATGATAAAGGCGATAGGGAGCAATACGCCGGTAGCCAGCCACATGCCATACCAGGGTTGTACGGCTCCTTGCTGGGCCAGCTTTTCACCGGTACTGGAAATAATAAAGTACACGATAAAGAACCCGATAGCGATAATAACCGGCATGCCCAGCCCGCCTTTCCTGATGATAGCACCCAATGGCGCCCCGATGAGGAAGAGCAGCATACAGGCAAAAGACAAGGTGTACTTCTTATGCCAGGCAATCTCGAATTGGTTCATGTTCTCCCTTCTCAGTTTGGTATCGGTCGATACGATGGCAATAAGCCGTTGTATATTCCTGAGGTTGGATTCGGTAGTTTGTATTACCCGGCGGCGCGAAGAGTCGGGTACGATATCGAAGAACGATTTTTTATACGTGATCAGCTTGCCTTCCCGCCTTGATACCCGTTGCGAAAGCAGGGAGTCCTGCCTGCTCTTCTGGTACAGCGAAAAATAGGGATCTACATAACGGTCGATATCCTTTATCGATAATTTGAGCTTCATTTTCAGGCTGTCGATATTGCTGTTCAACTGCCCTACATTCATCATCTCGTTGTTGTTCTTAAACAGCTCCTCCCTGGTACGTGTAAAGGCAAACTTGGAAAGGTCAAAAACCTTGTACCATTTGCCGAAGTGCATACGGGTCTGTTTATGGTTGTTTAAGGAATTGTCCTCTTCGTAGCGCCAGCCGTTGTTCAATTCGAAAATAAGGGCGCGCTTATCTTTTGAAGGGTACATCCTGCCGTCTTTGGCATAGATGGATCTATCGTTGCCGCGACCCGAGGTATGGTCGTAGATGGTAATATCCTTGATCGTTTGTCCGTCCTTATATTTTTTGCCTACCCTTATGGCAAAGCCATCGATATCCTTATTGAAGAAGCCTTCCCTGATATTCATAGCCGGTTTCTGGTTTCGCATATCGTACAGCAACGAGTACGATTTAAGATTGGTAACCGGGATGATATAGTTGTTGAAGAAGAAAGCCAGTACGGAAATGATGGCGATAAAAATAATGAGCGGTCGCATAAAGCGGTATAAAGAAATACCGGAAGATTTGATGGCTACCAATTCGAAGTTCTCGCCCAGCGAGCCGAAGGTCATGATAGAAGCCAGCAATATACCCAGGGGTAATGCAATAGGGAACAAGGTTGCCGACATGTACAGCATCAGTTGCATGGTGACCAGTACCCCAAAACCTTTGCCGATCAGTTCATCCATGTACAACCAGTAAAATTGCATGGCCAACGTGAATAGTACGATAAAAAACGTAACTACGAATGGGCCCATAAAGCTGCGCAATATCAGGAAGTCCAGTTTTTTGAGGCGTAAATTCATGGATAAAAAATACCGCCGGAATGATTTGTTCCGGCCAGTGCAAAAATAAAGCGTATCCGGCAGATACGCTTTGTTTTTTTAACGTAGAACAGACTGTTTTATTGCCCCGGGCAGGGTATGCATGCAATGGCTTAGCTGCCTATCCGGTGTTTCAGGTCGTTGACCTGGGTATTCCAAAGCTGCTGCTGGTCTTTGATCTCGCCTTTATCGGCAAAATCGGTGATCTGTAAAATGGTTTCATTAGTTACGGGACTCTGCGCGATCCTGAATTCAAAGAACTCTTCATCATCATAGTACTCCCAACGGTAGCGCACAAATTCGTTCTCTTCAAAGCCAACCCTGTCCGCCTCATCTGTAGCATTGTTCCAGCTAAAATAAAAGGTGTCTTCTCTTTGATCCACTTTATCTGCAAACCATTCCTGTAAACCATTCGGGGTCGAAAGAAATTCATACAGTATAGCCGGGGAGCATCTCACAGGAAACTCTACCGTAAACATTGATTTTTTACTCTTCATATTTAAACGTGTCTTTGGATTACTATTGTCTTCATTACGTTGCAATAATAGAAAAAGCCCCGAATAATCAAAGCTTTTTCTTTCTTTTATTTTATTTTTAGTAGAAATACCCTTGAAACCCTTATGTACAGCATGTTAAGAATTGTTTAATTTTTTTTGGATTCGTAATGCTGAATCCTTAGCTTTGTCTACATGTTGCCTATTTGTTAATTGAATAAAATCATCTCATTTGTAACTAAAAATCTACACACACTCATGTCCATGCGTCAATTGAAAATCACAAAATCTATTACCAATAGAGAGAGTCAGTCGTTGGAAAAGTATCTCCAGGAAATTGGTAAGGTTGACCTCATTACCCCGGAAGAAGAGGTACAACTGGCGATTAAAATAAAGCAAGGTGATCAGAAAGCATTGGAAAAATTAACGAATGCCAATCTACGTTTCGTAGTGTCTGTTGCAAAACAGTATCAGAACCAAGGCCTGTCTTTAAGTGACCTGATTAATGAAGGAAATCTCGGATTGATTAAAGCCGCACAACGTTTCGATGAAACACGCGGATTCAAGTTTATCTCTTACGCAGTATGGTGGATCCGCCAGTCGATACTGCAGGCATTGGCCGAGCAAAGCCGTATTGTACGTTTACCCCTCAACAAAGTAGGACTTACCAATAAGATCAGTAAAGCTTATTCCATGCTGGAGCAGGAATTCGAGCGCGAGCCTTCATCCGAAGAGCTGGCTACCTTACTGGAGATCGGACTGGAAGAAGTAGAAACCACACTGGGTGTAGCTGCCCGCCATGTAAGCATGGATGCTCCTTTTATCGATGGCGAAGACAATACGTTGCTGGATGTGCTGGAAAACTCCAATGCACTTAAAGCCGACCGCCAGATCGAGCACAGCGATTCGTTGCGTATGGAAGTAGCCCGCTCCCTCAGCACCCTTACCGATCGTCAACGCGATGTGTTGACCCTTTACTTCGGTATTGGTGTAGAGAATCCCGTTTCTCTTGAAGACATCGGCGAACGTTTTGGCCTGACCCGCGAAAGGGTACGCCAGATCAAGGACAAAGCCATTACCAAATTACGTACTACCAACAGGTGCAAGCTATTGAAATCGTACCTGGGTTAAGTGTAAGACAACAAACAAAACAACACAAGAAATTAAAAGCGCTCCGGATCTCCCGGAGCGCTTTCTGTATAAGCCATATTGCCCACCTGTCAGGAGGCGATCAATATCCTATTCTGCTCTTTCTCTATGATGTCCACATGGGAAAATACACTTCTTACATTGCTGACGAACTGCAGCATTTCCGCTTCATTGTTGATGATGTAATTCATAATCCAGGTGCCGCCTGGCTTCAATAGTTGCTTACTGTCGTTCAGGAATTCCTTTTCCGTAAATAAGGAAGGCACTTCGCGGCCTTTGAACAGGTCGACGCATACAAGATCGTACCGGCCTGCGTCGTGCTTCACAAACTCGGCCGCGTTTTCGCAATAAGGCTGCAGGTTTTTGATCCCCATAGCCGAGAGGTTTTCCAGGGCCCATTTCAGGATCTGCTCGTCGTATTCTACCAGCGAAAATTTAGGATTGCAATGGTATTTCTCCCAAAGTATCTGTACAATGCTTCCCAGACCCGTACCCAGTATCAGGCAATCGGATGCGGCCTGCAGCTTTTGTTTGGGAACATTTTTAAAAGCGATCCGGAAGGGCTGGTACCGGTTGCCATCGGAGTATAAAGCTTCTTCGGTAGCCAGTTGCCATTGGTTCCGGTACAGGATGAATTCCAGGAATTGGTTCTGGCTGCCTGAGCTGCTGGCTATGGTTACCGGTACCAGGTAGCTTAGTACCTTTTTCAGTGGGGATACCTTGAAGAAATGGTGTACCATTTAATGGTTATGGTTTTTTATAGTACTGCATGGCTTTGGGTATCTGGCTCCGGATGCTGTTGATCCTGGTCTGGTCGCTGGGGTGGGTGCTCAGTATTTCGGGTGGTTTGCTGCCGCCCTGTGCCGCCATCCTTTGCCAGAAGCTCACGGCCTCATTAGGATCGTAACCCGCCATCGCCATAAAGATCAGCCCCATCTCATCGGCCTCGCTTTCGTGTTTGCGGGAAAAAGGCAAAACGCCTCCTACGTTCGATACCACGCCGTAGGCAGAGCCGTATAAGGCCTGTGTTTCGGCCGGCTTATTCGCTACGGCTACGGAGACAGCCACGCCGCCCAGTTGCTGTATCAATCCCTGGCTCATGCGTTCGGCGCCATGTTTGGCTATAGCATGGGCTATCTCGTGACCCATGACCACGGCAAGGCCGGCTTCTGTTTTGGTAACCGGCAGGATGCCTGAGTAAACTACGACCTTACCTCCCGGCATGCACCAGGCATTCACCTCTTTGGAATTGACGAGGTTAAATTGCCATTGGTAGCCTGCCAGCACCTTGCTTTGTCCTTTGGAAGAGAAATAGGCATTAATGGCCGTTGCGAGCTTGTTCCCGACCCTCTTTACCATTTCCGCATCTGCACCTGCTATAGGCTTGTTTTGGGTCAGGAAGGTGGTGTATTGCTGGTTAGAAAGGCTATTGATGGTGCCGTCGTCTACCAGGTTAAGGGAAGAACGCCCGGTTACGGGGTTCTTATAACAGCTTTGCAGGGTGGGGACGGCCAGGATACCGGCCAATGCAGCCATGGATAATATTGTTCTACTGCTCATTTTGATTTTTTTCCGTTGGTTATAACAATTTAAATGGGACTCCGTTCAAAACTACAAAGCAACAATAATGCCAAAATAAACAAATTATGCCAATATGTTACAATAATAAAACAGGGTCTTTCATCATTGATGAAAGACCCTGTACAGATGGTATAATAAAATTTTATTTGCGGCGCTTGATCAGCTTTACTTTGCTCTCGTTACCGGCAAGTAGCCTGCTGATGTTCTTGTGATGCGTAAGCACTACCATACAGGCCGTAGCTATGGCAAATATCTTGTAAGACATTTCGGGCGCCTGCTCTTTAAAGATAAACAGGATAAGCACGGGGAAGGCTATGCTCGCAGCCATAGAGCTTAACGATACATAGCGGGTAAGGAACAGCATGAACAGGAATACGGCAACAAGGCTCACCGCAACAATAGGGTGTATAGCCAGGATCATGCCGAATAAAGTAGCAATGCCTTTACCACCCCTGAAACCAGCCCAGATAGGGAAGATATGGCCCAATACCGCACAAAGTCCAAGCCCTACCTGCAGGTTGGTCATTTGTTCGGAACCGGTAAGTTGGGAAAGGAAACACAATTTTACTGCTGCGAAGCCTTTAAGCATATCCACGATCATGACGCCGATACCTGCTTTTTTGCCCAGTACCCTGAAGGTATTGGTCGCTCCGGCATTACCGCTTCCATGATCTCTGATGTCTAATCCATAAATCCTTTTACTCACCCAAACTGCCGTAGGAATAGATCCGATTAAATATGCAAGCGTTAATAGGAATATAATATTCATTTACTGTTAAGTCGTTGATGGAAACGGCAAATATAAGAAACAATTTCAGGAATTCCTCGTGTTGCTCAAAATCATTAACTTAGAACCGCAATATCCAACGCATGTCTACCGTTAACCGGCTCAATGCCTTCCGAAAGCTGCTACTGAGTTTTGTGGCTGCATTAATTATCTATTTTTTAATAACAGGGCAGGGAAAGGGTATCCTGCGTTTCCTGCTCGCCTGGGATGGTTTCTGTATCGTTTTTCTGATCCTGAACTGGATCACTTTTTTTACCATTAAACCCAGGCAAATCAGGGCAGAATCCCGTACGCAGGACGGAGGCAGGGTAGCAGTATTTATCATTGCTCTTGTTGCCACCTTGTCGGCCTTACTGGCGGTTATACTCCTGCTGGTAAACAGAAAAGAAGGTTACCGGGAGATTTCTTTTTCGCTGGTCGTGGGCTTTGGCGGTATGATGCTGTCTTGGGCTTTGGTGCATACCGTATTCGCTTTGCGGTATGCTCATATGTTTTATGCCGATCATCAATCGGATAAGGATAAACATGCCGGCGGCCTCGAATTCCCGGACGAAGGGCATCCCGATTTCATCGACTTTGCTTATTTCTCTTTTATCATCGGTATGACCTTCCAGGTGTCGGACGTGGCTATATCTTCCCGCAAAATACGCCGGCTGGCTTTGCTGCACAGTCTTATGGCCTTCGCCTTCAACACCATTATAGTAGCGCTTACCATCAATGTGATTGCGGGGTTGTCGGGATAGAGACGTACATGAGATGCAGCATGCTACGTCTCTACAAGGGCGATGTAAGTATTATCGTTTTTTGAGAAAATAAACCACCTTGTTTTCGTCTTCCAGCAACAATTCCGCCGGGCTTTGCTTCAGTACGGAGAGGCTTCGGGGTTGTTGCAATGTAGTCAGGAATTTCAGCGCTCCGCCTTTCCATCCTTTCAGGGGCATTTCGAGGTTGGAAGCGCTGGTGAGCCTGCCTTTGGCGCCTTTATGCGCCTTTCTGAATATTTCCAGTTTTTTGAGGTATTGGATCTTGTGCACATCGGCGGTCACTCCTTCGCGCAAGGTCTTTTTATACACCAGCCAGGTACCGTACAGGTGTTTGGAATTGATCTTTTTTACCGGCACATCGGGTACCTTGTTTTGTGCGGCAAAGGCTTCCGCATCGGCTCCGGCCGTGCCTTTCGGCTCCCTGGTGAAAATATGGGTCAGCTTTCTGAACTTTAACCTGATCTCTTCGGGATCATTTTTCACTACTTCAAAAGTGCGTTTTTTTACATCCAGGGAATCGCCTTCCACCGTTCCGCGGTAGGCATAGCCGCCGATCACAAGGTCGATGGTTTGACGGTCAAAAGTATTGAGGAATACGGTATCGGTATAATCCACTTCCTGATCGAAGGGATTATACCGTGTGGTTTCTTTCCAGCGGTTAGGAGAATATTCCTGGGCGGAGGCAGACTGAAGTGTGGTAAGCGTACAAAGGGTCAATACAGTAAAAAAACGCTGCATGATAAGATAGGGTTTAGGTGGTTTATGGTCAAGGCTTTATCCGGCCTGAATTCGTCCGGCAAAAGTAAACAGTTTGACAGGATTATGCAATGCCGGATCTTGTTTTAAGTAAGCTGATTATCCCGATATAGGAAACAAACCCCTTCCGGTCCTTGAGCCTGTCGAAAGGACGTCGTTAAAATGGTGCTTCGACAAGCTCAGCAACCGTGGAAGAGGTAAATAGTGCTAAGGTTTCCTATATCGGGATAATCAGATTAAGTAATAACCTTAGGCCGTTATAGCAGGCAACAAAAAAAGCTGTCTTGTGCAGAGGCAGCTTTGGGTATTTTATGCGCCGCTGTTGGTGTTTTGCACAACAGAGGTCTTTATCGTTGGTGCAAAACACCAACGATGGCGGAAAGCAGCAATGATGGCGGAAAATAATCTGCGCCGGCGTTGGCTAAAAAGTAAAATGAAGGCTTTGAGCATTGCTTAAACGACTATAGGCCTCCATTCGGTACCCACACAAATAAGGGCTGACCAAAAAGTATTGGTCAGCCCCTGTATATTATTTCCCAAGGAGAAAAATTACAGTCTTTCGATCACGATAGCGCTGGCGCCGCCGCCGCCATTGCAGATACCGGCTGCGCCGATCTTTGCATTGTTTTGTTCGAGTACATGCAGCAGGGTAACGATGATACGGGCACCGCTCGCACCCAGGGGATGGCCCAGGGATACCGCACCGCCGTTTACGTTCACTTGTTCGGGCTTCAGCTGCATCAGCTCGCAGTTGGCCAGGCCTACCACGCTGAAGGCTTCATTCAGCTCAAAATATTCCACGTCTTCCATTTTAAGACCGGCTTTGGCTACTGCCTTGGGAACCGCTTTGGCAGGAGAAGTAGTAAACCATTCGGGAGCCTGCTCGGCATCGGCATAACCGCGGATCACGGCCAGGGGCTTAATGCCCAGGGCTTCTGCTTTTTCACGGCTCATGAGTACTACCGCTGCGGCGCCATCGTTCATGGTAGAAGCATTAGCCGCAGTTACGGAACCACCTTTTACAAAAGCGGAGTTCAGGGAAGGTATCTTATCGAATTTTACATTGAAAGGTTCTTCGTCTTTGGCAAAAACGATGGGATCGCCTTTACGTTGCGGAATTTCCACCGGTACGATCTCCGCATCAAATTTGCCGCCGTTTACAGAAGCCTGGCTGCGTTGGTAGCTCTGGATAGCAAAGGCATCCTGGCTTTCGCGGCTGATCTTCATTTCTGCAGCGGTATTCTCAGCCGCATTACCCATAGCATAGTTGTGGTACACATCGGTAAGGCCATCTTTAGCCAAGCCGTCTACCAGCTTTACATCGCCGTATTTGTTGCCCCAGCGCAGGTTAGGGCTGTAGAAAGGTACATTGCTCATGCTTTCCATACCACCGGCTACTACCACTTCGGCATCGCCCAGCATAATAGATTGCGCGCCTTGCATAATGGCTTTCATACCGCTGGCGCATACTTTATTGACAGTAGTACAGTTTACTTCATCGGGCAAACCTGCAAACTTGGCTGCCTGGCGGGCAGGTGCTTGTCCCAGGTTGGCCTGCATTACAGATCCCATTAATACATCGTTCACCTCTTTAACATCCAGTTTGGCCCGTTCTATTGCTCCTTTGATCGCGAATGCGCCCAGTTGTGTAGCCGAAAAATCTTTTAATGAACCACCCCAACTGCCTATAGGCGTACGGACGGCGGAAACGATAACTACTTCTTTCATCTATTTAAATTTTTTAAAAAACGGAACAAATGTAGGCATTTTAATGAACTGTCATTCATGAAATGACAGAATGCTTGTATTGATAAAATCATTATGGAAAAAGCCCTCCGCGATGGAGGGCTTTTTGCTTTGAGTGCAGCTAGAAGTACACGTCTGTAATTTTATTTCTTGCCAAACATGCCTGGCATGCCCATTCCCGGCATACCCATGCCCATTCCTTTGAATTTATTCATTTGCTTCATCATGCCACGCATCTGTTCAAATTGTTTCATGAAGGCATTCATCTCGTTAAGGTCTTTACCGGCGCCGGCGGCAATGCGTTTACGGCGTGCAGGCGTGATGATGTCGGGGTTGCGGCGTTCGGCGGGGGTCATGGAGTCGATCATGGCTTCGATACCTTTGAAGGCATCGTCGCTGATGTCGATATCCTTGATGGCTTTGCCGATGCCCGGGATCATACCCAGCAGGTCCTTGATATTGCCCATTTTTTTGATCTGGCCCAGTTGCGTTTTGAAATCTTCGAAATCAAATTTATTGGCGCGGATCTTCTTTTCAATTTTTTTAGCTTCCTCTTCGTCAAACTGGTCCTGTGCCCGTTCTACAAGGGAAATGATATCGCCCATGCCCAGGATACGCTGTGCCATACGCTCAGGGTAGAACACATCGAGCGTATCCAGCTTTTCACCCATGCTCACAAATTTGATGGGCTTATCTACCGTGTATTTGATGGATAAAGCAGCACCGCCACGGGTATCGCCATCCAGTTTGGTAAGTACCACGCCGGTAAAGTCCAGACGGTCGTTGAAAGCCTTGGCTGTATTCACGGCATCCTGGCCGGTCATGGAATCTACTACGAATAGAATTTCTTTGGGCTGAACGGCGGCTTTAAGATTGGCTACCTCGGTCATCATCGCTTCGTCTACAGCCAAACGGCCTGCCGTATCGATGATGATCACGCCATTGCCATCCTGTTTGGCCTTGGCAATGGCATTCAAGGCTATCTGTACCACGTCTTTATTCTCAGGTTCGCTGTACACGGGTACTTTGATCTGTTCGCCCAGTACATGCAGCTGGTTGATTGCCGCAGGACGATACACGTCGCCCGCTACCAGCAAGGGTTTCCTGTTCTTTTTGCTGTTGAGGTAATTGGCCAGCTTTCCTGAGAACGTGGTTTTACCGGAACCCTGCAGGCCCGCGATCAGGATGATCGTCGGTTTTTCGGAAAGGTCCAGCTCCACTTCGGTACCGCCCATCAACTCGGCCAGCTCGTCTTTTACGATCTTAACCATTAATTGGCCGGGGGAAACGGCGGTCAGCACTTTTTCTCCCAACGCTTTATCTTTTACCTTGTCGGTAAATTCCTTGGCAATTTTATAGTTTACGTCGGCATCTACCAATGCGCGGCGAATTTCTTTAACGGTGGTGGCTACATTGATTTCGGATATGCGTCCTTCGCCTTTTAAAAGCTTAAAGGCGGAGTCGAGCCGTTCACTGAGATTATCAAACATGTGCTATGATACTTTTTGAAGGCTGCAAAGGTAACTAAATTGTGTAATAGATGTATGACCGCCTCCGGGACCGCCCGGAGGCAGGGGAGACAGGGATATATCAGCGGCTTTCGATCGTGTAGCTCGTAGTGCTGCCGCCACCCGAAGGATTATTCCAGGTAGCGCTGGTGTACCGGAAAGTGCCGTTGGCTTCATTAAACATAAGCTCGCTCCTCCTGTTACCGGCAGGGGCAGGAGCCAGGAAGAACAAAGTGGTGCTGTCAGACCGTTCGAGATAAAGCTCGTCTCTGGTGATGACACCATTGTAGGCAGGAAATTGAACTCTGGCTATATTGGCCGAAGATTGCTCTATGTTGAAAAGAGCAGGATAAATGGTGTCTAATACAGTTCCATAGCTACTTTGGCCTGTTACCCAGGTGTGCACATAATGTGCAATGCCACTGTAACTGCCACTGATCTGGTTCTGTCTCTGGTTTTGCCTGTCTTCTTTAACGCAACTTAGCATAGCAAAGCATAAAACAAGGCAGGGGCAGTATTTCTTCATAATGATTAACGGGCAAATGGTTGTCTCAAAGGGTAAATATCAATGGGGCTTTGGTTTGCCGGGTCAGATCAATACTCCTATTTCTACCAGTTCGTCAGGCACATCTTCCACGGGCTGCCTGTCTAGGAGCGCAGCGGCAGCCGCATCATCGATCGGGTATCCTTTAAGTCTTCCGTTAAAATAGAGCACATAATATCCCGGGGCTTCGGGCAATACAGGCGGTTCAGCAGCATCGTACACAACCATGGCTTCTATCAGTGACTGGGCATCGTACCCCAGGTACACGATCCTGGCCTGGGGATGAAGCGTGTAAAATTCATCGTTAGCATAACTGACCCCGTCAGCCTCAAACCGGATATGGTTGATCGCATCATCCACCTTAAGCACATCTTCCAGGTAAGGCAACTGGAGCGTACCTTCGGCGATCTGCTCCTGCAGGAAGGAGGTGAAAGTGCCCACTTCATCCTTGAACTGGAACGAGGTTTTGGGATAGGCGGCCCAGAACCGGTGCAGCACAGGCATCAGTTGCGGATGCAGAATCTTAAGGGTGTAAGCCATGAACATCGACAAGGGCGTGAGGCGGTTCATCTGGTACAGCATGTAATTGACCCGCATGCCTTTTTGCTGTATCATGCCTATCAGCCGGTTCCGTTCTTTTTCCGAGAGCGTATATTTCTGGTCGAGCAGGGCAGGGTTATCGTTATAAGCCCGGCCTATCTGCGGGCTGGTTATAATTTCGGCGAGTGCTTCCTGGAATGATCTAAGCGACATGTTGTGGTGTTTTATGTTTATCCCAAAGGGTTCTGGCATGGAACAATTGGTTGGCCACGCTTTCGAAGCCTATTTCCGGGATGTAGGATTCATCTACTTCAAATGTTACGCCCCTGATCTGCGTACAGCGGGGCAATACATAGTCGAGCAGCTCCCATACCTCATCAGGGCAAGGCCCGGAATGGGAGTCGAGGTAAGCGCCCCCGGCTTCGTTGCCCCCGGCTATATGGATCTCCTGTACCGTAGTCAGGTCCAGGGCATCGATAAAGGTTTTCGGGTCGAAATTGAAATTGCGGCTGTTGACATATACGTTGTGCAAATCCAACAGGAAGCCGCAACCGGCTTTTTCGCACAGGTTTTTGAGGAATACAGGTTCTGTCAGCTCTTCGTCCGGTATTTCCGTGAAATAAACATTGTTCTCGATAAAGAAGGGGGTACCGATCTGTTCCCGGATCATTTTTACTTTGGCGGCTACCATTTCGAGCGATTCGTTGTCGTAAGGTACCGGCAGTGCCAGGCAGGTATTGTACTCCGGTGTGCCACCCTGGATCAGCTTGGCATAAGAAAGGTGGTCGCTGTGCCAGTGAAACTGAAACTCTTCATGCATGCGCAGCACATTATCCAGGTATTCGTTGTCGAAATAATCGGCAGTGCCGAGCGAGAAGCCGATATGATGGGCTACCATAGGATAAAGTTGTGCCAGTCGACGTATGGTTTCCCATTCTTTGGGCACATGGATAAATCTTTCCGGCTGTCCTGGTCCTTTATCCTGGATCAGGATATCGGGTGTAAGTTCGATATAATCTATAGACCCCGGGTAAAGATCGAAATAGGGGTCCAGGGCAATATTATAGATCAATCCTATTCCTGTAGGTGTTTGCATAGTTTTGGTTTTAGTAGGAAAAAGGGACTAAGGAACTAAGATACTAAAAACAAGCATAATTGTAACCTGTACCGGCAATCTGTTCCCAATAAAAAGGAGCCTGGTGTGCTGCACAGCCAGGCTCCCGTACTCCTTATAGCTTAACCGTTGTTGATGGTGCAAGCGACATCTACCGATTGCACGATAACACCGCAATATTGTTTTACCAGCGTATTGTTGGCGCCGGAGAGGCAGGCCGGACAGCAAGGCATTACAGTACCCTGGGTATCCATACAGGCAACCTGCTGTGTTTGAACACACTTGGCTGCTCCGCTGATCACAACACAATCGCTGGTGCCGGGAGCGGGTGCAGCGCCGCCCTTAACGGCCGACATGTTCAGCACAGTTTCTTTAGAGAGTTTCAATTGTTTGAGTTCCAGATGTTTCTTTTTCATAAAAATAATTTTGGGGGTTTGCGTTTAGCCCTACTCTTTTACGGATTTTCGGTTGCTCCGGTCTTGTTGGTGTATTGTTAACAAGATTAACAAATGTAAAGCGGAACTTTGTATTATGGAAATATGCTATATCCCTAATTCCAGGGAGTTAGTCCATTTTAAATATAAAAAGGGCCTGGTCGTATGCGACCAGGCCTAGGTATAGTAAGTGCGGGATTAAATTATCCTATCGGATCGGCGGGAATGAAAGGACAATCCATGGTTTTGATGATAACATCACAAAATTCTTTTACTACGGTGTTGTTGGCACCTGAGCGGCAGCCGGGACAACAAGGCATTACAGTACCCTGGGTATCCATACAATCGGCCTGTTGGGTTTGCACGCATTTGGCAGCTACACTGATCACTGCGCAATCAGCGGTTCCCGGAGCGGGAGCGCCGCCTTTAACAGCCGACATGTTCAATACTGTTTCTTTGTTGAGTTTCAGTTGTTTGAGTTGCAAGTGCTTCTTTTTCATAACAATAATTTTGGGGGTTTGAATTTAGTCCTACTCTCTTTTGCGGATTTTCGGTTACTCCGCTCTTGTTGATGCGTTACAACAAGATTAACAAATGTAAAACAGAATTTTGTATTATTGAAATATGTTATATCCCTAATTCCAGGGAGTTAAACTACAAAAAGTGAAAGGGAGCCTGATAGTTAGGGGATAATCAGGCTCCCTCGTAAAAAGAATTTTATTATCCTAAAGGATTAGCCGGTTCAAAGGCACAGTCCAATGCAGTAGTAATAACAGTGCAATATTGTTTTACCACGGTATTGTTGGCGCCGGAGCGGCAGCCGGGACAACAAGGCATTACGGTACCCTGGGTATCGGTACAACCCACTTGTTGGGTTTTGGCACAATCAGTTGTTAATACAACAACGCTTCCTCCGGTACCTACGGCGCCGCCTTTAACTTCAGACAGGTTCAGTACAGTTTCTTTAGTCAGTTTCAGTTGCTTTAATTGCAGGTGTTTTTTTTTCATCGGAAATAATTTTGGTCGGTTTAAGTTGTTCTTACTCTATTGTGGATTTTCAGTTTCCTCCATTTCCTTGTAATGCGCATGAACAAGAGAAACAAATATAATGTTTCTCTTTATAATATAGATTGCTTTTATTTGTTATTTTCTTTTGATATTGATAACCAATTGGTTAGAAGCGTAGGGCTGTGATGGGTATGGTTGTTTATCCCTTAATTTAGGGATGAGGGCCGATGCCAGGTTTATTCCGGCGTGTTTTTTGGGGACTAGCGGGCTATTAGCGGCCGGTACTGCACTGTTGGCAAATGCCTTTTGCAGTCAGGTTCATTTCTTCCATCTGGTAGCCTGCCGGTAATTGCAGGGCAGGTATGGCGGTTTTGGGCAGGCAGGAAGTGGCGCCGCATTTCCGGCAATAAAAGTGGATATGAAGATCGTGGTGCGCACCGCCCGGTTCGCAATGCTCTTCGCACAAAGCATACTTTGTGGCGCCGGTTCCGTCTTCGATACTGTGCACGAGGCTGTGCTCTTCAAATGTTTTCAGGGTGCGGTACACCGTAACCCTGTCGGTATGTTCGAGGCCACGTTCCACATCGGCAAGGCTTACTGCGGCTTTTTGCTCCAGCAAATATTCCAGCACCCGCAGCCGCATTGCTGTAGGGCTTATCTTCTTGGTGCTTAATTTATTTTCCAGGTCTGTAAGGAGCATTGTATTTTTGTTCTTTTATGGCTGTTATGCAAATTTCCTACACTTTATCCGATATTCAAGACGCGGCCCATCAATTCTGGCAATATGCGCATCAGTTCCGGGTTATTACCTTTAACGGCGGCCTTGGCGCCGGTAAAACTACCTTTACCCGGGCGCTATGCACCATGTTGGCGGTGGACGATGTGGTGAGCAGTCCTACTTTTTCCCTGATCAACGAATATCATTTTAGGGATAAGGAAGGCGTGGAGCGGGTGATCTATCATTCCGATTGGTACCGTATCCGTGATGAAGAGGAAGCCATACAGGCAGGGATCGAAGATATGCTGCTGCAAAAAGAAGCTTATTGCATTATCGAATGGGCCGAACGGGCCCCGGGGCTGTTGCCGACGCATTACCTGGAAGTCGATTTCGAAGCAGGAGAAGATGATTCCCGTATCCTGCGGCTCAAGGCGCATTGATTAAGGACGAAAATCCGCCTTCATTGGTCTTAAAAAAACAGGGTTTGGTCGAAAAAGAACCTTTGCCTTCCTGGACAGGATTGTATTTTTACACAGAAACGAGGCTCAGGCCTTTCATTTATTTATAGTATTTAACCTGGAATAATCTCTATGCTGCTTTCTATTAAAAATTTAAAAAAATACTACGCTACGCAAAAAGCTGTGGACGATATCAGTTTCGATATCGAACGGGGGAGCATCTTCGGGCTGCTGGGGCCAAACGGCGCCGGTAAGAGTACGCTGCTGCGGATGATCACCGGTATTTTTTATCCCGACTCCGGCGAAATTCTCTTTAATGGTGAAAAATTCGACATGTCGCGACACATCGGCGAAATGGGCTATATGCCCGAAGAGCGCGGTTTGTACAAAAAAATGAAGATCGGCGAACAGGCGGTATACCTGGCCCAATTGCGCGGCCTCAGCAAAGCGGAGGCGGAAAGCAGGAGCAGGGAATGGTTCAAGCGCCTGGATATGGAAACCTGGTGGAATAAGAAAGTAGAAGACCTGAGTAAGGGGATGAGCCAGAAGCTGCAATTTGTAACTACGGTAATCCACAACCCCAAATTGCTGATTCTGGACGAACCCTTCAGCGGGCTCGATCCTGTAAATGCCAATGTGCTGAAAGACGAGATATTCAGGCTGGCCAAGGAAGGTACTACGATCATCTTCAGCACGCACCGTATGGAGCAGGTAGAAGAGATATGTGATCATATCGTACTGGTAAACCAGGGTAAGAAGATATTGGACGGCAGCGTGAAAGAGATCAAGCAGGAATTTAAAGAGAACATATTCAGCATCAGCCTGGGGCAGATGGATGCACCGTTGCCCGGGGGTATCGAGCTGCTGAAAAGAGAAGAAGGCAAAATATTGTTTCACCTGCACGAAAACCAAAGTGCCAATAGCGTGCTGCAGCATTTCATCAACCAGAACAATACCGTTCTTGCTTTTGAAGAGATATTGCCATCGCTCAACGATATTTTTATAAGGCTGGTACAAGGTACTTCCGCGGCCCGTGCTTTTGTTACGGCTTAATACTGTTATAGCGATAAAATATCTTTTACTTACGAATGTGCTGCTTGTGAGCCGGATGGCTGAATAGCTGAAAGAAGCAACAACACATTATCCCCCTAAACAGATACACAACAAATGAAAAAAACATTGATCATTATCAAAAGAGAATACCTGACCAGGGTAAAAAAACGCTCTTTTATCATACTTACTTTATTGATTCCTTTTCTTTTTATCGGGCTGGCGGCTTTGGCGGGATTTATTGCCGTGAGCGGTGTCTCCGGTGATAAGAAAATTGCGGTGCTGGATCAGAGCAAAGTTTTCGAAAACAAGCTGAAAAATTCGGACCAGGTACATTACAGCTTTGTGCAGGGTGATTTGCCATCACTGAAACAAAACCTGGACAAGGAAAAATATGATGCTCTTTTGTACATCCCTGTTTTTGACCAGAGCCAGAAGAGGATCGATTTTCAGTTGTTCTACAACGAGCAGATTGGTATCAAAACGGAAGGGGCTATCAGTAATGACCTGAATGCTATCGTTACCGATGAAAGGATGAAGAAAGCCGGGATCAGCAATGATCAGTTGAAGATGCTCCAGGAAGAAAGCGTACATCTGCAAAGCAAAAACATCAAGGACGGCTCTGAATCCAGCAATGCGGTCGCTATGGCTATCGGTTATGGTTGTGGCTTCCTGTTGTATATGTTTATGCTGTTTTATGGTATGAGCGTGATGCGCAGTGTGATGGAAGAGAAGACCAACCGTATCGCGGAGATCATCGTAAGCTCGGTAAAGCCCTTCCAACTGATGCTGGGCAAGATCGTGGGTGTAGCGCTGGTAGGTCTGACCCAGGTATTGATATGGATCGTATTGATCGGCATTTTCGCTGCCATCGGTATTCCCATGATGACCGGCGGCATGGCCATGCAAGGTATGGACCCGGCCGCTATGGACCAGATGGCCAAACACGCAGCAGATCCTAATGTATGGGATAAGGCGCAGGTTATCTTGCATTCGACCAACTGGTTGCTGCTTGCGGCATGCTTCCTGTTCTATTTCCTGGGTGGCTATTTCCTGTATGCAGCCCTGTTTGCTGCGGTGGGCAGCCTGGTAAACGAAGATCCCCAGGAGTCGGGTCAATACACTTTGCCCATTACCATACCCATTATCCTGGGCTTTGTAATGATGACTTCTGCGATCACCAACCCCAACGGTGGTATGGCCGTATTCGGAAGCATATTTCCGCTTACTTCCCCCATTGTGATGATGGCCCGCCTGCCTTTCCATATCGCGGAAAACAATCCCTGGCAACTGATCACGTCCATGCTATGCCTGGTGCTGGGCTTCCTGGCCACTACCTGGATGGCCGGCAAGATCTACCGCACGGGTATCCTGATGTATGGTAAAAAAATAAGCCTTAAAGAAGTGGGCAAATGGATAACGCGGAAATAGCTACCGCTGTCCTGCAATAAAATATAAGGCCCGGCGTTGTTGCCGGGTCTTTTTATATCCCTTATCCGGCGAAGGAGATATTACCCTAACTTTGCGGCGTTTTAATCATTAATGCTATGCATATCTCTATAAAAAAGCATTCCTTCTTATTGATGCTCCTGGGCATCCTGGCGATACAGGCCCAGGCACAGGAGCGCAAAAAAAGCTACCTGGGTTTTGTTGGCAACGGAAGCCTGTACTTTAGCTGGGGCTACAATACGGAATGGTACACCCGTTCTACGGTACATATAAGCCAGCCTTCACTCAACAACGACTATCGGCTCCAGGGCGTGAAAGCCCACGATCACAGGGGCTGGGACGAAGATTTTTTCAACACGGCGCTCACGGTACCGCAATACAACTACCGCCTGGGTTATTTCTTTAATGAGAAACAGGATTTTGCCATCGAGATCAATTTCGACCATACCAAGTATATCATTACCGAAGGGCAGAGCGCGCACCTGAAAGGCAAGGTGGGTGGTGAAAACGTGGATAAGCAGATCGAGTACTCGAAACAGAACGGGTTTTACTATTACCTGAACAACGGAGCCAATTTCTTGTTGTTTAACCTGGTAAAACGATTCCAGGTGTACCATACCGACGACAAGAAGTTCAAGATCGACGTGCTGGCCAAAGCGGGGATCGGTCCTGTGATCCCGCATGTGGAGAATTCCTTTTTTGGTAAAGACAACGACCCCGGCTTTCAATTGGGAGGCTGGAATACCGGTATCGAAACCGCGGTAAGGGTTACGGCCATGAAGTATGCTTACCTGGAATTTGCCCAGAAGGTGGATTATGCCCGGTACAGCAATCTTAAAGTGTACGAAGGTACGGCCCGTCAGTCTTTTGGCACCTATGAGCTGATCCTGAGCCTGGGTATCAATATCCCTACCGGGAAAAACAACCCCCAGTATAAATCCAAAGCTTACCTGCAATCGCTGCAGGCCACCCAACAATAATGTTTACCCCCAAAAGGCATACCTGATCTTAATATGAAACTCGTAACGTACAAACACAACAACAGGGAACAGGTCGCTTTCTATATCAACGGCGATCTTTATAACCTTAACGAAGCGGATAGCCGCCTTCCGGTAACCATGGCGCTCCTCCTGGAAGATTGGGAAAGGCTTTCGGCCATTGCCAGAGAAGTAGAAGCTAATATCAAGAGCGGCGCGCTGAGCCTTAATTCCAGGGAATTCGGCAGCGTGGAAGTACTGGCGCCATTGCCCAGTCCTACCTCTTGCCGCGATGGTTATGCCTTCCGCCAGCACGTAGCCGCCGCCCGCCGTAACCGGAAAGTGGATATGATCCCCGAGTTTGACCAATATCCCATTTTTTACTTTACCAATCACAATGCCATACAAGGGCCGGGCAATATCGACTGTATGCCCGATCATTTTGAAAAGCTGGATTTTGAGCTGGAAGCCGCAGTGATCATCGGTAAAAAAGGACGCAACATTAAGGCAGCCGAGGCCGACAGCTATATCGCCGGCTATTGCATCATGAACGATATGAGTGCCCGCCGCCTGCAGATGGAAGAAATGCTGCTGAACCTGGGGCCGGCCAAAGGCAAAGATTTCTCTACCGTAATCGGACCCTGGATGGTAACCCCCGATGAGCTGGACGCCTTCAGGGTACCGGCCAAAGACAACCATACCGGCGCCAGCTTCAACCTGAAGATGACCTGCAAAGTAAACGGTATCCAGGTAAGCGAAGGCAATATGGGTGATATGGACTGGACCTTTGCCGAGATCATCGAGCGCTGCGCTTACGGCGCCGACATACTTCCCGGCGATGTTATCGGCAGCGGGACAGTAGGTACCGGCTGCTTCCTGGAACTGAACGGCACCGGCAAGCTGAACGACCCTGCTTATCCCGAGCAATGGCTGCAGCCAGGCGATGTAGTGGAAATGGAGATCGAGGGTATGGGCAAACTGAGCAATACGATTAAAAAGGTAGACACCGATTTTTCGATACTGGCCCTGAAGAAATAATAAATAACGGAACCGCGCACATACTGCGCGGTTCTTTAATATTGTATCTTTGGCTTTACCCGAAATCTGAACTTCTTGCGCCGTTTTTTCGTTCAAAATATTTTCTTTCTTATCCTGGTCAACCTTATCGTGAAGCCTTTGTGGATTTTCGGTATCGACCGTAATGTGCAACTGGCGGTAGGGCATGAGGTATACGGGCAATACCAGGCCTTGCTCAATTTCAGCATCATCTTCCAGGTATTGCTCGACTTTGGCCTGCAGAGCTACAACAACCGCGCCGTGGCCCAGGCGCCGCACACCCTCAGAACCTTATTTCCCAATATCCTTGTAGCCAAAGGTGTATTATCTGTGATATACCTGTTGCTTATTACTGTGTTGGGGCTGCTCCTGGGCTATAGGGGGCACGCCTTTTTCCTGCTGCTGATCCTGGGCATGGTGCAGGTGCTCAACTCCCTGGTATTGTACCTGCGCAGCAATGTATCGGCCATGCATCATTTCAAGACTGATGGCCTGTTGTCGGTGCTCGACCGCCTGGTCATGATCCTGATCTGCTCGGTATTGCTTTTTAAAGATACTTTTTCCCAATACTTTAAGATAGAATGGTTCCTGTATGCGCAGATCATTTCTTATGTCATTACCTCGCTCACGGCTTTCCTTATTTGTACCCGCTTTGCCCGTATCGATTGGAAACACTATGAATTGCGCAAAGTATGGGTGATATGCCGTAACAGCGTGCCCTATGCTGTACTGGTGTTCCTGATGGCTATTTACCTGCGTTCCGATGTGTCGCTTATGGAACGCTTGCTGAAGAATGGCCGTTACGAAGCAGGCGTTTATGCTGCGGCTTACCGCCTGTTGGATGTAGCCAATAATGTGACCGGCGTGTTGTTTGCCGGTATGCTGTTGCCTATGTTCGGGAGCATGCTGGCCAAAAAAGAGCCGGTGCAACCCCTGTTAAGGCTTACGGTCAATCTTATAGTGCCAGTATCAATCACAGCAGTGATTACGGCGTGCTTTATGGGCAACGAGATTATGACGCTGCAGCTCAAAGGGATGGCCGGTGCTTACGACGGAAAAGTTTTTTCTGTATTGATGATCGCCTTCCCGGCCTTTTGTATCAATTATATCTACATGACCCTGATCACGGCCGAGGGAAGCCTGAACCAACTGATCAAGGTAGCGGCCGGCGCCGTTGTGATCAACCTGGGCCTTAATTTTATCCTCATGCCTTATTATGGCGCCTTGGGTGCTGCCATTACGGCTTGCGTTACCCTGTATTTTGTAGCGGTGGTCAATATTTTCCTGGCACAGAAGATCATCCGGCTCCGGACCGACCTGCGTTGGGTATTGCAGTATGTCCTATTTATAGTATTGATTCTGGTATTGGCAAAGGGGATGATGCTGTTGCCGGTTTCGGTAGCGGTACGCCTGCTGCTTATAGCCTGTGGTGCGGGTATCAGCATGTTGCTTTGTGGGTTCGTGCCTTTCCGGAAGATTACGGAAATGCTCAAAAACAGATGATATTTTTCTGCAATAAAGCATTTTTCCAAAATATAACGTAATCTTGCAGCGCTTGAAAAAGAAACTGTAGGGTTTCTCCGGCATTATTTACGTTTTTTTAAAAGATAAAAATTGGGGGTCCGGAATACGTGGCCCGAGGTAGTAAGCATGGCTAAAAACCTTTTAATTGTAGAGTCTCCCGCGAAAGCGAAGACTATCGAAAAGATACTGGGCAAAGATTTTGAAGTGAAGTCGAGCTTCGGTCATATACGTGATCTGGAAAAAGAGGGCATGGGTATCGATATCGATAACGGATTCCTGCCTAACTATATAGTGTCCGATGATAAAAAGAAAGTGGTGGCGGAACTGCGGGCGAAGGCAAAAAATGCGGATGAAGTATGGCTCGCAACGGATGAGGACCGTGAAGGAGAATCGATCAGTTGGCACCTGTGTGAAGTCCTGGGACTTAACCCGGCCAATACAAAACGTATCGTTTTTCATGAGATCACCAAACCTGCTATTAAAAAAGCAGTAGAGCAGCCCCGCCTGGTAGATATGAACCTGGTGAATGCCCAGCAAGCGCGCCGTGTACTGGACAGGCTTGTAGGCTTTGAAATATCACCGGTGCTCTGGCGCAAGCTGAGTGGCCGCGGCCTTTCGGCAGGCAGGGTGCAATCGGTAGCCGTAAAGCTGATTACCGAACGTGAGCGGGAAATCAATAATTTTAAATCGGAGAGCAGCTATAAAACAGAAGGTATCTTTGAAGCGAAAGATATCAATAACCGCAATGTACACTTTAAGGCCGAAGGCAAAAGGTTCGAAACGAGCCAAAGCGCCAGGGCCTTCCTGGATAAATGCATCAATGCTACTTTTAAAGTAGAAGATGTGCAGGTGCGTCCCGGCAAACGCTCTCCGGCAGCGCCGTTCACAACATCTACTTTACAACAGGAAGCCAGCCGTAAGCTGGGGTATTCGGTATCGCGTACCATGAGACTGGCACAGCAACTGTACGAGAACGGGCATATCACTTATATGCGTACCGACTCCGTAAACCTTTCGGAAACCGCGCTTGAAAATGCAGAGACCGTAATCCGGAACCAGTATGGTAATGAATATCATCAACGCCGCCAGTACCAGACCAAGAACCAGTCGGCGCAGGAGGCCCATGAAGCCATACGGCCTACGGAAATGGGGATGAGCCATATCGGGGATGCCGATGGGCAACGCTTGTACGATCTTATCTGGAAGCGCACCCTGGCCTCGCAAATGGCCGATGCCCGCCTGGAAAAAACAACAGCAAAAATAGGGATATCCACTGTTGCGGATCAACTGACCGCTACAGGTGAAGTATTGAAATTCGATGGTTTCCTTAAAGTATATATCGAAGGGAAAGATGATGATGAGGAAGAAGAGAACGACAGCATGTTGCCGCCATTAACGGTAGGTCAGCAACTGCCCCTGGTAGAATTGAAAAGTACGGAACGCTTCAGCCGCCCGGCGCCCAGGTACACAGAGGCTTCCCTCGTAAAAAAGTTGGAAGAGCTGGGTATAGGCCGACCGTCTACTTATGCACCTACCATCAGTACGGTACAGCAACGGGGCTATGTGGAAAAGCGGGATAAAGAGGGCGTAAGCCGGGATTACCGCGTGCTGCGCCTCAAAGACAATACGATTACCGAACAGACCGCGCAGGAAAATACCGGTGCAGAGAAAAGCAAGCTGTTCCCTACCGATTTGGGTATGGTGGTTACGGACTTCCTCAACGAGCATTTCACCCAGGTAATGGATTATGGCTTTACAGCCAATATCGAAAATGAATTTGACCAGATCGCTGCGGGTAAACAGTTGTGGAATAAAATGATCGGCAGCTTCTATGGCCCTTTTCACAAGACGGTGGAAGATACCATGGAGCATGCGGAGCGTGCCAAAGGCGAACGCATATTGGGTACAGACCCTGCCAGCGGAAAGCCTGTAGTGGCGCGCCTGGGCAGGTTTGGCCCTATGGTGCAGATCGGCAGCGTGGAAGATGAGGAAAAGCCGAAATTTGCTACTGTAAAATCGAACCAGAGCATCGAGACTATTACGCTGGAAGAAGCGTTGGACTTGTTTAAGCTGCCCTTTACTTTGGATGATTATGAAGGTAAAGAAGTAAGCGTAGGCGCGGGCCGTTTTGGTCCTTATGTAAAATGGGGCGAGCAGTTTATCTCGATTCCCCGTACCGAAGACCCGCTTACTGTGGATATGGAAAGAGCTATAGCCCTGATCCGTGAAAAGCAGGAAGCCGATGCGCCTATAGGCTATTACGAAGGGAAACCGGTAAGCAAAGGCAAAGGCAGGTTCGGGCCTTTCATCAAATGGGAAGACCTGTTCATCAATGTGCCGAAAGCATATGATTTCGACAACCTGAAACAAAGTGATATCGACGAGCTGGTAAGCAAGAAGCTGGATAAGGAAGCCAATCGCTATATCCAGCAATGGCCGGAAGAAAAAATCGCTATCGAGAATGGTCGCTGGGGTCCTTTCATCCGCTTTGGCAAGCTGATGCTGAAACTGGGACGTAAAGTAGACGGAGAAAAATATACTGCAGAAGACCTGACCGGCATTTCCCTCGAAGAGGTGAAGAAGATGATCACAGAGATCGATCCTACTGCCTTTGATAAGAAAACAAAGAAAGCTGCTGCAAAGAAAAGCACTGCCAAGAAAGCAACCGCACCGTTAAAGAAAACGGCAACCAAGAAAGCTGCTGCTAAAAAGGCAACACCTAAAAAGGAAGCTGCGAAAAAGAAATAAAGCAACATTGTAAAAGACAAGGGTCTTGCAAAGTCAATTGCAAGACCCTTGTCTTTTTATACCCTATAAGGGAATAAAGCCTTTACAGGATATAGGCTCAGATACCCACGTTAACACCTAACATAATCGTACGTGCCGGCAGATAACCATAGCGTCCCATGCCGTCGAAGCTGGCCTGGGGGTCCATGCCTTTCGATGCCGTAAACAACCATAGGTTTTCTGCCGTAAGGTAAATGGTCAGTGCTTTTAGTTTAGCCTTTTTTAGCCGTCCTACGGCAAGATTATAACCCAGGTACACATTCTTGATGTTCAGGTAGGAAGCATCCTTTACAAAACGGTCGCTTGTAGCATTGGTGTATTGGTCTGCGATACTTATCCTGGGAATATCCGTTGCGGTATTTTGCGTTGTCCAGCGATTCAATATATCCGGTGACCAGTTGCCGTTAAAAAGGCCGTTGCCCATTAAGTCGGCATATATCTGGTCATAATATTTACCTCCCAGGCTATAGTTCAATTGGAAAGAGAAATCAAATTGTTTGTACGAGAAACTATTTTTCAGGGAGCCATACAGCCAGGGTTGGGCCGTACCTATATTCTGCCAGTCTTGAGCAGTCAGTAAACCATAATCTGTCGTAGTAAAGCGGCCACGGGATGTATTGATGTAATAAGTAGCTTGCCCGCTGGCAGGGTCGGGACCCGCGTATCCGGGCAGATAAAGATCGTAGATGGATGTGACTGGCGAAGGGGTAGTGCCGGGATTGGGTGTAATACTATTTTTATTGTGGGTAGCATTTAACCTGATGCTCCAGATCTTATTGTACTCCCGTACGATGTCGGTAGCTATGGCTAATTCTAATCCCTGGTTCTTGATCTGCATGTCGGCAAAATAAGGGAACCCTGCCGGATGGCTGGGTGGCATGGTCAAAATGCTGGATGGGTTGTTCTTATGGTAAACATCGAGGTTTATGTTCAGCCTGTTATTGAAAGCATAAAAATCTATACCCAGGTTCAGTTGCCTGATCTTCTCAGCCGCCGGAGCTTTATACAAGGCAAAGCCACTATTGCCTTGTATGCCATAACTTGCTCTCATTTTGAGCGTATTGATCCAATCGTGGTACTTCATGAAATTTTCATTGCTCAAGTCGTAGGCTGCTCCAATGGCCCAGTAATTACCCCATCGTAATTGAGGCCCTAATTGCGAGGTCTGATCCCTGCGTATGCCTGCCGAGAGGTAATACTTTTCCTTGAAATTATACATCCCGTTCAGGTAAAAACCTTCTACATTGTAATAATATGTGCCGGCCCCGCTTGTGGAGGTTCTTCCCGGCCCATAGGTGGTTTGGGAAGTAAAATTGTTGTTTGCTTCATAGGCTTCATGGCCCGCTACCACTTCGGGGTGATGATCCGTATAAGCTGGTTTCCAGGTAAGCGACTCGTTCAGCGTATAGATTTTATCCTTGGTCAGCAAAGTGCTCAGCCTGCCACCGGTACTGACACCATCGCCATAATAAGGATTGTATTCTACCAACTGTTTATTGTTGTTGTAATTGTAGTGGAAGCCCGCTTTATATGTGAATTGTTTCAGGAACTTTATTTCGAGATAAGGGTTTACCAGGAATGCATTGAATTTATTTTGCCTGTTATCCATTGCCAAGCTGCCTGCTGAATTGACTCCTGAGGCAAAAAGACGATTGCCCATACTACTGGAGGGAAAAAGATCCGTATTACCCCAGTCATATTTGTCCTTTCCCGTTACCGGGTCCACTTCCCTTGCCCCATCGGCATTCCTGTAATACACCGGAAATACCGGCGGCATAAAGCGGGCAACATAAAAAGGGTTGTTCATGGTGTTGCCGGGATCAATAAAGTGCTGGCTGCCTACAGCGGTAGTAGCGAATATGCCTGCCTTGAGCCAGGAAAATACCTTTATGGAGCCGTGGAAAGTTGCATTCCAGCGTTCAAAACCGGTGCTTTTGATATAGCCTTTTTCATTCAGGTAACCTGTAGCGAAATAATAACTTCCTCTTGCGCCGGCACCGGATGTTGCTATGTTGTAATCCTGCCGGAACCCGATACGTTGCGTTTCTTTTACCCAATCGTCCTCGTACTTCAGGCTGGCATTGGGATTGATCTTGCCTTCGGGAGTAAACAATTGGTTGTCGGGGACATTATAGGCGTTATATCCGCCTAAGAGCCGTAATGTTGCATCGGGTGTGCCGGCAAGCGCGTTGTATATCGTTTCGTAATAATCTTTTGCCTGCAGTTTGTCATAATCCCTGATGCCTCTTGTTACTATTCCCGATTTAACATCAATGTTCAACCGGTTACGGTAAGATACACTCCCTTTTGTCACAACGTCTAATACGCCATTGGCCGCCCTGTTGCCATAAATTACGGTTGCGGCGGCGTCCTTTAAAACTGTTATGTGGTCGATGTCCTGTACATTTAGATAAGCAATATTGCCGGAGTAGGCAGCTCCATTCAGCAGCAAAAGCGGTGCGTTGTCCGTATTATAGGAACCAATTCCTCTTATCAGCAATTCAGGAGAGGAGCCTGGCTGGCCGCCGCCATTGGTGCTTTGCAGGCCGGGAATGGCACCGTCCAGGCAACGGGTAAAAACAGATACAGGCAGGTCCTGGAGCCAGGGTCTGGGATATGTAATTACCAGGGCTGGGCAGAAAGTTTTTCGAAGGGTATCTCTTTGTGCTGTCATTACAGAGTCTGTTGGCCGCTGAGCAATAGAAGAGAGGGGTACAAAAAAAAGTATTCCCAAAAGAATACATAAAATTCTATTCATGGTGATTTTTTAATTGGGTAGCGAAAATAATATAAATAGCTTTATCTATGTGTTCTTTCGTCAATGTTTGTCGGCAGTTTTTCGCTTTCCTGCAATATCTTTTGTAAAAGATGCCGCGGAATAAGGAGCACAAGCAAGACCACCGAGCTGTATGAACATCGTCCCGATATACAATAATAAAATCGAACATCCCGTTATCACATAATAACCACCTAAAAAGAACACTATGAAGAAGATTTTTTTTATTGCGGGAATGATGCTTTTGGGTTCCGTATGGGCGTCTGCCCAAAATAAGACAATGGGGAAAGCACCAGATAATTTCCTCTGGGATTTTACCACCGGAACTTTCGGTTTTTATCTACCCCCCAATGCTGCGCTCCATGATAAAATATCCATAAGGAACGATAAAAATGTTGAAGTAAAATCGGTAACCGTTAACGATGTATTGTTACGGTCCGGGAAATACACGATGCCCATTAATAGCCTTAGTGCCGGTGACTATACCATTGCTGTTCTTCATAACGACCAGGTATTGTATAGCTTCCTTTTCGGGAATAAGGAACAGGCTGTCGCTAAAACACATCAGGATCAGATGGCTCCTTACCAAACGGTTGTCCAAGGCAACAGCTTTAGTGTCAACCCCAATACAGGTATGTTAGTTATAGTCACTGCCAAAGAAATAAATGAAGGCAGCTTACTGGAGGTATTTAATCAGGAGGAACAGTTAATTGCCAAAACAACAGTAAGCCGCGATATGATTGAAAAAAAGCAATATAGTGTAAAGGCCGGTCCGTTGGAAAACGGAGACTATTCCATCCGGATCGGAGGACGCAAGTTCGGACGTGTCGCTGTTAATCCATAAAAGTTTCCCTGATCTCTTTTGAATGAAGTGCTCAGGGGAACCTAATAATACTGCCGTTTAAGTTATTATACTTTTACGATCCCGTTTTTGATCGCATACATTACCAGGCCTACGCGGGTTTTGATCTGCAGCTTTTCGCAGATCCTTTCCCGGTGTCCTTCGATGGTTTTATGGCTTAGAAACATCTGGTCGGCGATCTCTTTGTAGGTCATCTCGCTGGCCATGAACTGCAGCAACTCTATCTCGCGGTCGGTAAGGGTAGGCACCGCCTTCTTATCGCCTTCCGTGTCGTTGATCAGGTGGGCAATATGCTTCGATACCATGGGGGTATAGTAGAAGCCGTTCCGGTAGGTTTCCTCTATGGCGCGGGTCAGCTCGGCCGGCTCCGTATCTTTAAGCAGGTAGCCCCTGGCGCCGCAGCGCAGCATCCGTATAATGCATTCTTCGCCGTCGTACATCGACAGTGCGATCACTTTGACCTGGGGATGATGGGTATGCAGCCAGCGTGTGGCATCATAGCCATCCATCAGCGGCATATTGATATCCATCAGGATCACGTCAGGCTGTTCCTGGCCTTTGATCTTTTCCTGGAGCTCAAGACCATTGTCCGCTTCAAATACTACCTTGAATTCGGAATTGGTCTTGATGAAATTGCTCAAGCCGCTCCGCAACAATTTATGGTCATCTACCAGCGCTACTGAGATCATGGATTAGGGGGTTTTATGGTTTTCTTCCTGCCGGGTTACTTTTATCGATACAGATGTGCCCCGGGCAGGTGTGCTGTTTATGGCAACGGTACTGTTGATCATGGCCGAACGGTGATTGATATTCATCAGGCCCACACCTTTGGGGGTATTGGCCATATCAAAGCCGTTGCCGTTGTCCGTAATTTCGATGGTTAAGGTATCGGGAGCATAGTCCAGCGTGACGCTGATCTGGGTTGCGCCAGCATGCTTTACGATATTATTCAGGCTTTCCTGCACCATGCGGTAAAGGATCAGCCTTCGTTCGGACCCGATAACAAAAGGAGTGCCTTTTACCTCTAGTAAGGCGCCGAATTTCCTGGTACGGCGCAGCATACCCAGGTCTCTTTCTATAGATTCTGCCAGGTCTTTCTGCTTTACATAATCGGTATTCAGTGTTTTGGAAATATCCCGGAGGTCATTGATGGCCGTATTCAGCAGGTTTTTGGTCTGGGAAATGCTTTCGTCCGATTGTCCCTTGCTGTTAAGCTCTATTACCGACATGTTCAGCTTGGCGAGGCTGAGTACCTGTCCGATATTATCGTGCAGTTCCTGGGAAAGGCTATGGAAGGTTTGTTCCTGTGTTTCCAGTTGTGCCTGCAACAGTTCCTTACGGAAGTTTTCTTCCAGCAGTTCTTTCTGTCGGAAATATTCCTTTTGCTTTTTACGGTAAACGATGATCAGGAAAATAAGGGTAAAGCCGAGGAAGAGCAGGATAGCCGATCCACCCAGAATAGTTATTAAGATATCACTGGCTTGTTGTGACAAAATGAGCGCTGTTTAAGTAGCTATGGAAATCGACTGGTTCAGGCTCCCATGAATACTTTGTGATTGACCTGTACCTGTTGCTTCTTGTCCCTGCAAAAAGCAACAAGATATAAGGCATACAAAGCCAAATTTAAAGCATAGTTTATTGATTTCAAACTTTGCCACAATTCAGGATTGATATGCTCCATATAATTGCCCAGCCCGAAAAGCAATAAGGTGCCGGGATAAAAAAGAATATTGCCGCAGTTGATCCAGAAATGGCCGTCTGATTTAAGGCTGTATTGCAAGGGTTTTTGCATCAGCTCATAAAAGAAAAGGCCACACCATAAAGTGAGGCATACGCCCATGAACACACCGTCGAGGTAATAGCGTTCCCTGAAAAATTCAGGATTTACATTCCAGGTGACGAACAGGGCCACGGCATAAAAAGTGAGGCCTGCGTACACAAAAAGCCGTTTGCCTTTTTGCAGAAGCAGGTAATAATAAAGGAACTGGAACAGCAGCTCTACCGATAGATTGAGGTGCGTCAATATACCTGCCGTTTGCCTGTTTGCCTGTTCCCGGCATATTTCGATCAAAAGTCCCCAGCCCAGAAGGCCGGATATGACCTTCATGGGGGGACTAAGGTATTTCCAGCGGCTGATTGCCGCCAGTAAATTAAGGCAAATAAGCGCAATGTAAATGTACCACAGCATTTATAGGGTGTGTTGGCGGTGCTTGTAATAGTTAAAGGAATACATTCTCCAGGTTGCACATCATGTTCCTGTTGCCCCAGGATTGTTCACCATGTGTGTCGCCCTGGATGTGTGCTTCCAGGATGTTGAAATTCCGGTCGGCAGCCAGTAACGAGATCGTCAACTGATCTTCGCCGGTGGCAGCGGTATGGATACCGGGCATCGCAGCCAGGTAGCCGCCTTCGGGTACCGCTGTAAACAATCGTTGTACTTTGTCGCGGTCCATATACACCATCAGCATCTCCTGTTCGGGATCATCCGTAACAATACCTCTGCCCGATGCTACCAGTTTGTCGCGCAAGCGCTGGCAATACACCTTTATGTTGTTGTAGGATTCTCCTTCCGGAATGTCATTGTTTAGTATGTTCAGGTCCAGAAGATTCTTGACGATCTGCAAGGTGTTTTTATCCACTTTGCCTGCGAGTGCGGACATTACCTGGGCCGCCTGAGAGGAGGTGAGCGACATATAAGTATATTTATTGGTTAACGAAATGCCAAAATTAAACTTTTCATCCGGAGTTCCCTCGGAGGAATTTTACCCCAAATAAAAAGGGGAAATTTCCCCCCTCAAAATCCGGGGTTATCCTTTGTTCCCGGTAAAGGGCCGTCCTATCTTTGCATTATCAAATCACCTCGAACCCATCAATTGCACCGAAATGTCCTCAAACCGTATTAAGCCCCTATAAAACTTATCGCCCGGGGAGATCGCCCTACCTCCCTATCTTCCGGCATAAGACAACCATCTAGCCATGAAAACGAAGATTGGTTACACCCCTCAAAGGTTTATTTCGGTTGAATGCAAGAGTCTACCCCTCACCAGGTAGACTCTTTTCTTTTATACGATTAACGGGACTTTTGCCGTGAAAAATAGTGTATATTAATATTTGTTGTTTGCGGCCTAACAATAACGGCCGGGAAAAAGCCTCTTCTTTAAGATGTGGTTAGACGGTGGCAACCGCCTTTGCCTTCCTGTTTTTACGCAAAATGAGGGCGACCTGGCACATCAGCGAAGCAAAGATGAGCCCCATGCCCAGGTAAAACCCTGTACCCAACTGGTTGTTTTCCTGGAATACGATAAATGCCAGGATGATGCCATAAACCGGTTCCAGGTTGACGGATAAAGTAATGGTAAAGGGGGAAAGATTTTTCAGCGCGCTCATGGCCAGCGACTGCCCCCATACGGTACAGCAATAGCTCAGCAGGAATATCCAGAGGTAATCCCAGCCCTGGGGCAATAATACTTCCGCCGGGTGCTGCATCAGGTAAAAGGGGGCCAGCAGGCAAAGAAAGAGCAGGCCGCTGCTCATTTCATAAAAGACAAGTGTCCGGGGAGGGTATTTTTCGGCCAGGGGCTTGTTGAGTACCGTAAAAATAGCGCTGATCACCGAGGCCACCACGCCCAGCACTACGCCCAGCTCAAAATCGACCATAGGGTTGGCTACATCTTTATCGTGGGGCTGCAAGGCATAAATGCAATACACCCCGGCTACCGCCATAAAGCTGAGCAGGATCTCGATGGCATTGAATTTACCTTTGTTGAGCAACGGATCCAGCAGGGCGGTAAACACGCTTGCCGTTGCCAGGCATACCATCGCTATCGAAGCATTGGCATATTTAATGGATGCGTAAAAGGCAACCCAATGCACGGCATACATCATACCGATACCGGTTATCTTTACAAAATCCCTGCGGGTAAAGGCTACCCATTCCTTACGTTTGGTGACGATGAGCGCGATAATGGCTGCCGTGATGATCATACGGTACCAAACCAGCACCGGGGCCGTAAGCGAGATGGCTTTACCCAAAATACCCGTAAACCCCCATAGCAGTACGGCAAGGTGTATCTGGGCAAAAGCGCGTTTCATAATCAGCAGGATTTAGCGGGTGGAGGTTTTTTTAGCCCTCCAATTCCATGATCTTTTCAAATATAGTATCGTAATCTTTGCGCAACTGCTCGGTTTTCATCAGGCAGGATTTGTATTGTTGCTCCACCTCCCTGAATTTATCCTTGTTGGCATATATATCCTTGTTGGCCATATCCTCTTCGAGCCTGGCCTTCTCGGTTTCCGCTTTGTTGAGCTGTTCTTCTATCTTCTGGAATTCCTTTTGTTGCTTTTGCAGCTCCCTTTTCCGATCGTTCTGCTCTTTGGTATCTACCGGTTTTACTTCTTTCTTTACTTCCGGTTGTTTCCTGGGTTCCGGTGTTTGCTGGGCTTCCTTTTTCAGTCTTTCTGCACGTTCTTGTTTCCAGGTAGCCCATTCGTCGTAGGTTCCCGGGAAGTCATTAACCTTGCCGTCTTCGATCTCCCAGTACTTATTGGCCGTCTGGCTTACAAAATAACGGTCGTGGGAAATGAGGATATAAGTGCCTTCGTATTTATTTAAGGCCTCGATAAGTAGCTCCACCGATTGGATGTCCAGGTGGTTGGTAGGTTCATCCAAAAGCAGGAAATTGGCTTTCCCGGCAATTACCTTGGCCAGGGCCACACGGGCTTTTTCCCCGCCCGACAATACTTTGATCTTTTTGAACACATCGTCGCCGGCAAACAGGAAGCAGCCCAATAGCTGGCGTAGCTCCAGTTCTGTTTTGCCGCTGCCGCAATTCTTCATCTCTTCCAGTATCGTATGCTCCAGGTGCAGCGATTCCAGCTGGTGCTGGGCATAGAAGCTGGCCTTTACATTATGCCATCCGCTCCGTTCGCCCTGGAAAGGTTCCATGCCCGCTACGATACGCATCAGGGTCGATTTACCCTTACCATTGGCGCCCACCAGGGCTATCTTATCGCCGCGGTTGATTTCCGCATTGGTCTTATTCAGGATATGTACATCGCCATAGCTTTTGGAGGCATTTTTGAGGTCGCAGATGATCTTACCAGGCTGCTTCTCTACGTCAAAGCTGATATTCATCTTGGGGCCGCTGCCGCCGGGCATCTCGATCCTTTCTATTTTATCCAGCTTTTTCATCAGGCTCTGCGCTTGCTTGGCTTTACTGGCCTTGGCTTTAAAGCGTTCGATGAAACGTTCCTGCTGGTCGATGTATTTTTGCTGGTTTTCAAATTCACGTTCCAGGAATTCCATACGGGTGGCCTTTTCCACCTCGAAGAAGGAATAGTTGCCGCTATAGCTGATCAGTTGCTGCTGGAACAGTTCTATGATACGGGTTACCATCCTATCGAGGAAATAACGGTCGTGCGATACGATGATGACAGTACCGGGATAGCTTTGCAGGTAACGTTCCAGCCATTCGATCGAGGGCAGGTCAAGGTGGTTGGTCGGTTCATCGAGCATCAGGATGTCGGGCTGCTGCAGCATTAATTTAGCCAGCAATACACGCATCCGCCAGCCCCCGCTGAATTCGTTGTATGGGCGTTGCAGGTCTTTGGTGGAAAAGCCCAACCCCTCCAGCACTTCGGCGGTGCGGTGTTCCATCTCATAGCCGCCGGCCATCTCAAAATCGTGCAGGGCTTCGCTGTATTGTAACAACAAGTCCTCATCATCGCCATTCGTTTCCAGGTCCTTCATAATGCTTTCCATATCTTTCTCGATCGCTACTGCTTTTTCAAAGGCAGTCATACCTACGGAAAGAATGGAATTATCGGTGGAAAAGCTCAGCAGGTCCTGGTTAAAGAACCCGATGGATGTATCGTTGGCACGCTGGATATTGCCGCTATCTATAGTATATTCCCCCATAATGAGGCGCAGCAAGGTAGATTTGCCGGCGCCATTGGGGCCGATCAGGCCTATACGTTCGTTCTCACCGATCTGCCAGTTGGCCTCGGTGAGCATCGGACGTGCACCGAAGGAAAAAGAAACATTATTTAATGCTAATAACATAGGAACTCCTCTCTGCAGGCGCAGAGGCTGTTTTAAAATGAGGTGCGAAATTAACCAATTTTGCGCGGATTATCTTGTCTTGTAACCTGCTTACGCTTATTTAACCCGGAAAGGATAAAGATGGGAAAATATGCTATATATTAGTATATTTGTATGGAAGGTATATTTAATTAAAAGAGATACCTTTTATTTCAATAACACCAAAACACAAACCTATGAAGTCACTCATTACTATGGGCCTGGCGGCAGCCATTGCCTATTCGGCGCAAGCGCAGTACACCCTGCCCAGCGCCCCGGAGAAAACCTACTCGGGTCTTAACTCTGCAACCAAAGTATGGAACGTGGGCACCGATACCCGGGCCGAGTTTACGGGGCCTTACGGCTCCACAAGCGTTTGGTTTGCCAATTACCTCAACGTTACGGTTACAGATCACCCATCGGGCAGTGCACCCCGGTTCTATTGGAACGGATCGCACACGCTCTCTACCTTCGGCAGCCTGGCGCTGCCGGCAGACGCTTATGATCCCGATGTGGTGCTGATCGAGAACGATACCCGCATATGCGCCCTGATCGTTTATTACAGCCAGGCCAACGGCGGTTACTGCATGTCCTGGAGCCGCTTTTTCTACACCACCTCCGGCGGTTCCACGACCACCTATTTTGAGCCGTTGTCTGTGCCCATGCTGATCGAGCCTTATAACCCGCCTAACGACAGCCTTATTTGTATCAACATTGATGCCGACAATGATGGTAACTATGCCATTGCCTACCAGTTCAACAACCAGTCGTATTGTAAAACAGGCACGCTACCTGCCGGGACAACACCCGTACCTACCGTACCCGGTGCGGCAACCCTTTACAACGATCATATACAGCCCGACGTTACCTTGCAGCACAGCAATGTGGTCCCCAATATGAAAGTGAAGGTGGTGGGACTACGTGCCAACCGCTCCGGCTATAAGGTCGCCATGAGGACCTTCACCGGCATTCTGGGCCCTGGCGTCGCCTCCCCGCCGTACCCGGCTTACAGCCTCAATAATCCCAGGATCGCCTCGCCGCTGAATAATACCGAGCGCTTTGCGCTTACCTTAATGCAAAATGACCCAGGTTCTTCCATCTACAGAATTTTGTTTGATGCTTATACCGGGACCACGGCTACCGCCTCCAGGACACTGAACACCGGCGCGGCCGGATTTCCACCCCCGATTGCTGCTTATGTAAACCGCCTTCCGGCCCTTTCGTATGTCAATGATATTATTGCTGTGGGATGGCACACCGCCTATTTGCCCGGACCGCCCAGCGCACAAACCAATACTTTCGTGGGATTGGATATACAGGATGGCAGCTTTATGCCCACTACGCCTACGCAATACCAGGATATTTGCCCGAGCCCGAAGTATAATCCTGTTTCCGCTATAGCCATTTCGGGAAGGTACACGCTTTGGGGGAAAAGCGCGGCTTATGAGCTGATGGATATGGCAAGCCCGCAGCCCAGCCTGAAGCTGGTATGGGTGCTCCTCAACACAGGATTGGATCACTGGCGTCCCGCCAACCCGGACGATCAGGCGGTGATGCCGGCTTCCGGAGGCTTTGCCTTATACCCTAATCCTGCCATAGACTTCCTGAACATAAGCGTTCCAAAAGCAGACATGAAGTACAGCTATGGGGTTTTTGATCTTTTTGGAAAAAAAGTACTGGAAGGCACTGTGGGCAATGGCAAAACAACGGTCAATGTGCAGCAATTGGCTGGTGGTACTTATTTTGTCAGAATAGATGGTGCCGGCAATACTGAGGAAAACAAGCTCAGGTTTGTGAAACGATAGACGAGGACGCCATCCCGGATCTTGTGATCTTTCTCAAAAGCGGGCAGCCTGCCCGCTTTTGTTTATTATGTGTACGAATAAAAATCAATCCGCCACACCTTATACTACTGGCGTATCTTGCTCCCCGATCAAGGCTGCTTATGACCCGGATACCGATACTACTTTCTGTTACTTACTATGGCTGGGGCGCCATTGCCCTCATCCTGATGTCCGTTGTACTGGCGCTGAGGATTTTAAAGCGGAGCGGAAGCGGTAAACCGGGCTGCGTCAGCCTGGGGTATATATCCCTGATCCTTTTTATCGTTTTCAGTATCACGACCATGCTTTCCGGGATGCTGGGCAGCTTTGTGTATCATGCTTTCAGTCTTCCCCGCTATAAGGCAACGGTTGTCGACCATTATTCCTATGTGAGCGAAAGCCGGGACAAGGGCTTTACCCGGCGTACTACCATGTACCAGCCCATCGTGGTTTTTAAAGACAATACCGGCCAGGAAATAAAGCTGAAATCGGACGTTGCTTCCTCGTCACGGTCGCCATTAGGCTCGGTAATCACTGTGGGCTATAAACCTGGTATGCCGGTTGCCGAAGCGTTTTCGGCGGGCAAATACCTGCTTATGGGAGGTGCGACCGTAATGCTGCTGTTGCTGGGTTATGTTTCCGTTGCCGGGATCCGTTATGGCCTGGGCGGCCGCATGCAGCACATGATCTCCCTGGGTACCGGGTTGTTGCTTTATGTATTTATTCCCCTGGCCATGCTGGCCTTTGCAGCCGGGCTGGGTTATGCAGCGATCGAATATTTCCGGGGTGACAAACCGGACATGCCTGTATGGGCGCTGGTTATCTGTATCTTTTTCTGCTTTATTCTGCTACTGGCCTTCATCGGTTACGTTCGCATGCTGGCGGGGAGAAGATCCCGGAGGCAGCGCATCTATTAATCTTAATTGCAATGCCGTTCCGTTTTGTGCAGCCGGGAAAGATCATAACCCCTGGTTTTGAACAGGGGAAATTTTTGTGTAAAATGAAAGCGGGCAGCAATGTCATTGCTGCCCGCCGTATGTTTAGGTATCAAAGAAAATTAACGAATAACGAGTGGCTTGGTTACGCGGGAACCGCCAGCGGCGATCTGCACGAAATAGCTGCCCGAAGCCAGGTTCAAGTCTTTCAAAGCCAGGGAATAGCTTCTGCTATTGCCTATATCCCGGCGCAGCACTTGTTGTCCCAGCAGGTTGAATACAGCAACTTGTTCCAGGGGCAGGCTGCGGGTATTGATCGTAAGCTCGTTGTTTGCCGGGTTGGGGAACATATCGATCTCGTTAGCCAAAACTTCTTTCTGATCGATCCCTGTACCGCCTGGCGTGGCAGTGGTATAGATTACGGTATATGTTGCGGGCACAGGAACGGGTGCACTGGTAACTTCTGTGGAGATAAGGCTCATCACATAATGATGCATATCGGCTTTCATCCAGTAATAATGGGTGAAAGTCATGTTCAGCGTTTGTCCGCCGGTAGTCACGGTTGCATTTTCCACGATTTTCTGGCGCAATACATTAGTGTAAGTTCCGGTAGGCGTTTGCAGGGTACCATAGCCATCGATCGTACTGGTCACCGTACCGTTCTTGGTGTCGGTACCGTTGGAGGAGGCATAAGTATCATTGTATGTCTGGTTGAAGGTCATGGGGAATTGCATGTACTTCATGGGGTTGGAATACACGAAAGTGCCGCTCGCTTTTTCACCTATCTGTTCCAGGCCCGAAGTCGTTTTTTCAAAATACAGCTTAGCAAGTGTACTTATTTTCACTACCTGGTTGGCGCCGGGAAAAGTACCGCAATCAGCATCGCCGGGGCAGGCTGTAGTGGTGTAATTAAGGTCGGTGCCTTGTTCGAGGGAAGTGAAATTCCAGGTTACATTGGCACCTGCAGCGCCCGGGGTTATTGCAGTTGACCCGGTTTGGTATTTGTACGTAAAAGCAGGGGCCGATAAAAAATTGAACTGATTGGCCTGGATAGTGGGCTGGGCCAAGGCCAAGCCTGCGGCTGCCGTGAAGGCAGCGGTAAATAGCTGTTTTTTCATGTGGATTTCTTTTGGGGGGCAAAAATACCTCCGGTAAATCATAAATGCAAAAACTATTTTAGAATAGTTAACTATGTATAGTAATTAAACTATATTATTTGCAGGCTCCGGCTTTTTGCCTGCTATTTTTGATCCTGTTGATTTTTGTCAAAAAAGCGGGGATAAAGCCCACTGAAGTACAGGAGTACTTTGCGTTTAATTGCCTACATTTGCCCTGTTTTATAAATTTGAAAAACAAATCAATTTCTACTCTTATGGCATACGATGTGATCGTAATAGGCAGTGGTCCCGGCGGGTATGTTGCCGCTATCCGTGCTTCCCAGTTAGGCTTCAAAACAGCAATCGTTGAAAAAGAAAGCCTGGGGGGTATCTGTCTTAACTGGGGTTGTATCCCTACAAAAGCACTGCTGAAATCGGCTCAGGTGTTTGAATATATTTCCCATGCTCAGGACTATGGTCTGCTGGTAGAAGGTGCTAAAGTTGACTTTGAAAAAGTGATCAAACGCAGTCGCGGTGTTGCGGATAAAATGAGTAAAGGTATCCAGTTCCTCATGAAGAAGAACAAGATCGACGTGCTTGCCGGTCATGGTAAACTGAATGCTAAAAAAGAAGTGGAAGTAACCGGCGCCGATGGTAATGTAACTACGCATCAGGCAAAACACATAGTATTGGCTACCGGCGGACGCAGCCGCGAATTGCCTAACCTGCCTATCGATGGTAAAAAAGTGATCGGCTACCGTGAAGCTATGGTATTGCCCGAACAACCTAAATCCATGATCGTAGTAGGTAGCGGTGCCATAGGTGTTGAGTTTGGTTATTTCTACCACAGCATTGGTACCAAAGTGACCATCGTTGAATTTATGCCACGCATTGTTCCGGTAGAAGACGATGATATCTCTAAAGAGCTGGAAAAATCGTTCAAGAAGAAAGGTATCGAGGTGATGACCAATGCTTCTGTTGAAAAAGTAGATATTTCGGGCGCCGGTGTAAAAGCCACAGTGAAAACAGCTACAGGCGATATTACCCTGGAAGCGGATGTACTGCTGAGCGCGGTAGGTGTGAGCACCAACCTGGAAAATATTGGCCTGGAAACGCTGAACATCGCTACCGATAAAGGCCGCGTGACCGTTGACCCTTACTACAAAACCAATGTAGAAGGAATCTACGCGATCGGTGATATCGTTCCCGGCCAGGCGCTGGCCCACGTAGCCATGAAAGAAGCCGTGATCTGTATCGAAGCCATTGCCAAGAGCGAAGGTAAATTCGATCATCAGCCGGAACCACTGGATTATGGCAATGTACCGGGATGTACCTATTGTACGCCTGAGATCGCTTCTGTAGGTATGACCGAAAAGCAAGCCAAAGAAGCCGGTTATGAAATAAAAGTAGGCAAGTTCCCGTTCTCTGCCAGTGGTAAAGCTACTGCTGCAGGTGCCGGTGAAGGTTTCGTAAAAGTGATCTTCGATGCCAAATACGGCGAATGGCTGGGCACCCATATGATCGGTGCCAACGTTACGGAGATCATCTCCGAAACCGTAACTGCCCGTAAGCTGGAAACCACCTGGCACGAACAACTGGATACGATCTTCCCGCACCCGACCATGAGCGAAGCGGTGAAAGATGCTATCGAAGTTGCCCTGGGTGAAGCGATACACTTGTAATAAAGCAGGTCCTGTCTGGAGATTATCCATCCGGGATCCACCGAAATAACAAATGAAAAATGCCGTTCTTTTAAGGACGGCATTTTCCATTCCAACCTTTTCGCTATTACAAGCATCCATAAGATGATGAAGATAACTTACCGGATAGCCGTGCCGAAGCCTTGCTCCGAAGATTGGGAAGGCATGAAACCTTTGGGCTGCGGCCGCTTTTGCGCCGCTTGTGAAAAGACAGTAGTCGATTTTACCACCTTCTCCGATGAAGCCTTTATTGCCTATTTCCGGGAAAATGAGGGAAATACCTGCGGGCGCTTTACACAGGATCAGCTTAACCTGGAAATTCCCTGGCTGGATATAGCGCAGGCAAAAAGGCCAGGTACTAAATCATTATACAAAACGCTACAGTATGCAGCCCTGAGCCTGTTGCCTATGGCTTTGCCGGAAGGGTCAGCTTCCGGCCAGCGACAAGCTGCGATAACCGAACAACAGGCGGCATCCGCCATGTATCCCGTAACGGTTACTGGTATCCTGCAGGATGAAAAAGGAGCGACATTGCCCGGTGGCTCCGTACTGCTCCGGGGAAGTGGGGAAGGTACCACTACCGATATGGATGGTCGCTTTGCGATACAGCTGCACGATGGCCTGGATACATTGGAGTTCAGGAGTTTCGGTTCGGAAACCCGTCTATTGAAAATCGAAAACCCCGGACTGCCGCTCCAGGTAAGGCTTGCCGGGGTGCCAGGCGAACTGCCGGAGCCTGTATTTGTTTCGGGACCCGTACTGCGGAAAGGACATGTCAGCGCCGGTAGCGCTATCATTAAGCAGCCGGTTACCGATGTCGTTAAAGCGACGTCAGGAGCCGTGCCGGATGGTCAGCCCATCTGGACCGGAGGGCGGCAACTGGTTCCCAGTGTCCGGATGCCTGACCGTCAATATAAGGCGCCCTTAATCGTTTTAAATGGCAAGCAGTTTAAAGGCAATATTACAGAAATAGATCCGCAGCAGATAAAAGCCATTAAGCTATTGAAGGATGCTCGGGCCACGGCCTTGTATGGAGTGGCAGGCAGGAATGGCGTGCTCCTGGTCGAAACCAAAAACGCTTCTTTCTGGTACCGCATCATAAGGCCTTTCCGGAGAAAGTAACAGCATGTCGGGTCCTGGTTTTTGTTGCTAAAATATAAGACAGTTCGGCAGCGATATGTAAATTTACCCGGATGCTGTCTTATGGTAAACCTGTCCTTATGAAATACCTGCTCCTGCTTCTCGTGCTTTTTGCCTCATGTGCAGATCATAACCCAGGTACCAATGTTATAGTTAACGAGTGCTACAAGCTCAAAGCGATTACCAGGGCCAAACACGCCGTGCAGCCGGGTGAATGGCGGTCTGCTTATAAAGAAGCCCCGGAGCCGTTTGCAGCCTATTGTGCCCGTAAGCCTACGGCGGCCACCGCCCAGAGGAGAAAACTGTACGTGGTACAACTGGGTGCTTTCGATCCGGCTGCGATCGCGATCCTTGAACAGACCAAGGCCTACCTGCAGGCCTTTTTCCAGATGCCGGTAGCCGGGCTTGATCCTGTCGATAGCGCCATCATTGCAAGGCAATACTGGCGCAGCAACACCCACGGTCCGCAAATCAAAACTGCTGTTTTACTGGATAGTTTATTACCTGCCCTGCTGCCGGATAGTGCCTTTGCCCTTATCGCTTTTTCTCGTTACGATCTTTATCCCGATGAGGACTGGAATTTTGTGTTTGGTCAGGCGAGCCTGGAAAGACGGGTAGGGGTGTGGAGCCTGGCCCGCCTGGGCGATTATAAAGCCAATGCGGCCTTATACCGGCAGTGCCTGAAACGGATGTTGCAGGTGTCGGCACACGAAACAGGGCATATGTTTGGTATTACCCATTGTGTGCAAAATGAATGTTGCATGAATGGCAGTAACTCGTTGGTCGAAAGCGATGGCCAACCTTTGTGGCTTTGCTGGGAATGCCAGGCCAAAATATGCTGGAACAGGCAGGTAGCGCCGTTGAAGCCTATAAGCGCTTTGCTGGATTTTTACCAAAAGACAAATCTTGATACTGCTGCTACAAGCTACTATACTCAGGCCCTGCATCTGTTAAAACGATAATAAGCCCAGGCCCCTTTATTGTTGTCTGCTTATCTTTGCGCTCATTTATTTGTTGAACCATTGCCCTTTGTGGTTGTCTTTTTTGAATGAAGCGATCAATACTCTTCCTGTTCCTGTTGTCTGTTCTCTCCTTTAATGTCTCTGCACAGTTCAGCGATTCCGTGCACCATATGGTCAATGTTTCTTCATCGGGAACGTTCAACCGCACTACCGATGGCCTGACCTACCTGTTGAACAATGGCATCAAATACAGCATGCGGAAAAAAGACCTCGTGATGAATTCGACCAGCACCTGGATCTACGGCAATACACCCCAGAAGCTGACCAATAATGACTTCAATACTTCGCTTGATTTTAATCTCTATAAAACTATCCCGGATTTCTACTATTGGGGCCTGGTCAATTTTACTTCCAGCTATTCCCTGGGCATCAGGGAGCAGGTACAAAGCGGACTGGGCGCTGCTTACCGGCTCATCGACAAGAAGGAGATGATGTTCAGCATCAGCAATGGTATCTTGTTCGAACGCAGCAATATCAACCAGGAAGATGGCTCGGCCCTGAGCTACCAGACCTTCCGTAACTCTTTACGCCTGCAATACCGGATGAAGTATAAGGAGATCGTCACGCTGAACAGTGTGGGCTTTTACCAGCCTTCTTTGAACTACGGCGGCGACTTTATCATTACCGCCAATGTAAGCCTCGGCATCAAGGTATGGAAATGGCTCAGCTTTACCACGGCCCTCACCTATAACAATGTAAGCCGTACCCAAAGGGAGAATACGATGCTGACCTATGGCCTGGTGGCGGAGCGCTTCTTCTAACTTTCTTTCCTGCGCCATTTCTGTGCAATGTTCATGGCCGTTTCGATCATATAAGGTTGCCAGTCGGCTATGTTCCAGGCAGTGCCTGCCAGCGAAGAATGCTGCAGGCGGTGAAGGGCATCCTCATAATGCAATGCCGTTTCCAGGATGCCGGAAAGCTCCAGTTGCTGCCCATACAGCTCCAGGTCTTCCACCATGGGGCCCAAAGAAACAGGCGAAGAGGGCAGGAAGGTATTGCCGGGATAATGATGCGTGGATTGCACCACGATCGTTTCCATTTTTATAAAATCCTGGTAAAAGCCCTGTCGGCTTTCGGGGCTTTGCAGGCCCGTGCCCAATTGCTCCATGACCACATATTTCAATTGCGGGCAAAGAGGGATAGTTTTTTGCAGCAGGGCAAATACCTCCTCCTGCACCCTGTCGTCGTGGGTATCCCTGCGTACCCTGCGACCCGGGTCCAGGGCCGTGGTTTCCCAGCTTCCCCCGGATATGTGGATCTCCCTTACCCGTTCCAGGGGGTACAGCCCGATCAATGCTTCAAAATCCAGGGAGAAATTATGCAGTTGGCAATACAAATTGTGCAGGTCCAGGATAATAAAGCCATTCAGGGGACTGATGAGCGCTTCCAGGAAGTCGCCATGCCTTTTCACTTCTTCCAGGGAATAAGAAAAGGCGAGGTTTTCAAGACCTACCGGGCAGGAGCAGGCATCGGCAATACGCGCCAGGCGATCGCGGCCAATAGCAAGGGTTTGGGCCGTATAGGGGATGCTGAGCGGCGCGCCATGGTGAAAATCGGCGCCGGTCATAAACCCGAAATGTTCGGTAATATGGTCGAAATGAAAGCGCCTGCACAGCTGGCGCAGGTGATCCAGCCACTGCTGCTGTTCCGGCTGCCATTTGCCGGAGAACAGGGAAAAGAAAACGCCATGCCCGATCAGCCTTCCCTCCTGACTATAGGCATCGAGCAGGGCATCGAACCATTCCGGCACTTCCTTCACCTTAAAGAGTGTATCAAACGACCATTCGATCGCTGCCACTCGTTCTTCTTCCAATAAAGGCAAAGATGCCGACAAGATGTCGGCATCAAGGTTACATGCTATTGCTGATCTGATTAGATTCATGTCCGGTCTGTTAGTCCTGGGCTGCTCTTATTAAATATCTGGATTATCCCATACCGCAAGCAGGGCAAGGTTCGTTATTGGGCGGATGACTGGCCGGTGTATTGCCGTCCGTTGGTTGCTGGGCCTCCGCCTGGGGTTTGATTTTTGTTTCTTTGGTACAGGAAGATGCAGTAACCTGTACGGCAACGCCCACCAATATGGCGCCTAGTAATGCTTTTGAGATTTTCATGGCCTTATCGTTTTGCTTTTGAGTAATGTCCTTATTATAAAAGACGTGGTGGAAAGACCGAATCTTAGAAAAAGAGAATATTTTTTATCCCCGGCCGCAGGGAGGGCAGTAATCCGGTGTTATTGCCCGGCTGCTGGTGCTATCTATAGCTGTGTCCGAGGGTAATAATCGTTGCTGAGGGGTATCTATTTGATGTTGCTGCCGGGCGACAGAAAGGGGTTCCTGTGCAGGTTGTTGCGCTGGATTACAGGCGGCAGCAACCAGGGCAATGCCGATCGTTTGTAGTAATAAGGGCTGGATTTTCATCGTTCAGGTACCGTTTTTTTGAGTCGGTGTCCTTATAGGGATGCCTTTTTGCTCCCGATTCCATACACAATACCTTATTTTTAGACAAACAGGCCCAAAAGACAGTTTGCAGATAACGCGTAAAAAATTATTTTTGCAGCCGCGACGTTTAAAGTCATTTTTAAAAATCTTTACCTATTTATGAATTTCCAACTTTCCGAAGAACAACTGGCAGTACAGAAGGCCGCCCGTGATTTTGCCCAGAACGAATTATTACCAGGGGTTATCGAACGTGATGAGCATCAGAAATTCCCCGCCGAACAAATAAAAATGCTGGGTGAACTGGGGTTCTTGGGTATGATGGTTGATCCTAAATATGGTGGTTCCGGTATGGATGCCGTTTCCTATGTGCTGGCTATGGAAGAGATCTCCAAAGTAGATGCATCGGCTTCGGTGGTGATGAGCGTAAACAATTCCCTGGTATGCTGGGGGCTGGAGACCTACGGTACCGAAGAGCAAAAACAAAAATACCTTGTTCCCCTGGCATCGGGCCAGGTAATAGGCGCTTTCCTGCTGAGCGAGCCGGAAGCAGGTTCCGACGCTACCTCCCAAAGGACTACCGCCGAAGATAAAGGCGACCATTATGTATTGAATGGTATCAAGAACTGGATCACCAATGGTAATTCGGCTTCTACCTACCTGGTGATTGCACAAACGGATATTGCAAAAAAACATAAAGGGATCAATGCCTTTATCGTAGATAAAAATACGCCCGGTGTTACCGTAGGCGCCAAAGAAAACAAATTGGGTATCCGCGGCAGCGATACGCACAGCATTTCTTTCCAGGATGTGATCGTTCCTAAAGAAAACCGTATCGGTGAAGACGGCTTCGGTTTTAATTTTGCTATGAAAACCCTGGGCGGTGGCCGTATCGGTATTGCTTCTCAGGCTCTGGGTATTGCCAGCGGTGCTTTGGAGCTGGCGCTTAAATATTCCAAAGAGCGTAAAGCTTTTGGTACCGAGATCATGAACCACCAGGCTATCGCCTTTAAACTGGCCGATATGGCTACCCAGGTAGAAACAGCGCGTTTGCTGTGCCTGAAAGCAGCCTGGCTCAAAGATCAGGGCAAAGATTATACCCTGGCAGGCTCTATGGCCAAACTGTATGCTTCCGAGATCGCCCAAAGTGTAACCAACGAAGCGGTGCAGATCCACGGCGGCTACGGTTATGTAAAAGAATTCCACGTTGAGCGCCTGATGCGTGACGCCAAGATTACCCAGATCTATGAAGGTACCAGCGAAGTACAAAAGATCGTTATCAGCAGGACCATTCTGAAATAAGTTTTTCTAATAAAGCAGAAAGCCTTCCCGTTAAAAGGAAGGCTTTCTGCTTTTATCTTATTTAGTATGTTTCCCCGAAAACAAAAAAGCCCTCCCTGTTACAGGAAAGCTTTTCCGTTGGACGAAGAAAGGGGCTCAAAGATTGATGGTCCAGGTAGTGGTGCCGTTGCTTACGGTAGCCACATCATCGCAAGTACCATTACCGAAATCGATGGTATAGTTATGGTTGTTGGTGGTGATATGGGCAATGCCGCTTACGAACTGATGGCAGGAATTTTTGTAGAATAAAGGCGTAGCCTGGTCTACTACACGGGTAATCTGGTTGCCGTTGGGCCTGGTAATATTAACCTGGCCCCAGGTAGTGAGGGTGTTGTCGAGCGGGGTGCCTGGCGTATTGTAATCATATATCCGGGTAAGGGTGCCGCTGCGGGTATACACAACCGTATTGCCGGGGTTGGTGATCGTCAGGTTTTCCACGATCTGGGCCTCGCGGCTGTGATCGCTGATGTCGCGGGTAATATTCCGGGTAATGGTGCCCTCGATATGGTAATCATTTACGTAGTAATTTTCTGTGGTCAGCGTACGCAATACATTGAGTGTATTGAAATTGGCAGCTGTGGCGATCAGCTTTCCTTTCCTGGTTTTGCCGTCGTTGCAGAGGCAGCCCTGGCTGCCGAAATCGATGGTCAGGGTCTTTAAATTCCCATTCTGGGTAAGGGTGATCGTAACACAAGGTCCTAAAACCACCCCGTTCATAGGCACCATTACGCCGTTGTTCGCATTCTGGATCCCTTCGTCAAAGGCCGTTTCCATATCTACGCCTACCTGGTCGGAATAGGTTACATACTGGATGTTTTGCTGGGCATCGGCAGTGCTGTTGCTGTCTGTAGCCTCCTTTTTGTTGCAGGCGGCCAGGGACAGGCTCAGCAAGCCGGCTACCAATACAGATCGGGTTAGTGGTTTCATATACTTTTTAAATTGGGAGTTAATAAATTTGTTTCAGAAATATGAGAGCAGCGCAAAGCATAAAGGTTAAACGCTCTGGATTTTTTTTTCATTTTTAACCTTTGGAGCTTTAAGTACTCTTATATAGGAATTCCGGGTGGTTGCGTAAAATAAGGATGCCGGCTGTAGTATATTCGTTTTATCATACTTCCTGATCCCGCAGGGTAAAGAAGTTTTTCCAGAAGGATAACATGACGATAATCAATATCGATGAACAAATAATAAGCTTGTGCTGCAGGGAGGAAAGTAGGGATAAAGGATTCGATCTGTTGATGAAGACTTACGGCAGAAGGTTGTACATGCATATCAGGCGGTTGGTAGTGGGGGAGCACGATGCCGAAGACATCCTGCAGGAAACCCTGATCAATACCTTCCGGTTTATAGGGAGCTTTAAACACGACAGCAAGCTCTATACCTGGCTGTACACGATTGCCACCAGGGAATGTTTGAAGTTTTATAAACAGAAGAAGCTGGTGCTGAAAGGTTTTGACGAAAGCGGGCAGTGGCTGGCCAATACCTTGTACGCAGAGAACAGCCCGAAGGCGGAAACCATTTTGCTTAAATTCCATGAAGCGATCCTGACGCTGCCCGAAAAACAAAGACTGGTATTCAACATGCGCTATTTTGATGAGTTGAGCTACGAAGAGATCAGCACGATTACGCAATCATCGGTTTCCAGCCTGAAAACCAATTACCACTATGCTTTTGAGAAAATTAAAAACCAGTTGAGTCATGAGTTATAATATAGAGGAGCAGGAAGACTACCTGAAGAACCATATGCCTTACGAGATGGAAGAGGCCCAATGGGAAGCTATGCAACAGCGGCTTAAGTCCAAAGTGCTGCAGGAGCAGGTCGTGCCTTTGGTCCCTGTAAAAAAGAAGCCGGTGTTTAAGATAGCCATCGGCGCTGCGGCAAGTTTGCTGCTGCTCTTGTCCGTCTATACCTTTACGCAGCATAATCCGGGCAAAGAAGTGGATATGGGTATAGCCAGGGGCGAAAATCCCGAACAATACCTGGATAAAACCATCGGCAGCCTGAATGAGCAGGAGCTGAACTGGATACACCAGCTCAATGAAAATGAAATCCAGGAACCGGTCGAATACACTGAAAACTAAACACACTATGAGAAAGTATATTTTATTGCTGGTCCTGCTGTTTGCGGCACATGAGGGCGTAATGGCCCAAGGCAGAAGAGGCCAGATGCGACAGGAGATGATGGCAAAGGTAAAAGAGGCCAAATGGTCCTTTATCGTTTACCGGCTGCACCTGGACGAATCCAGGGCCAATAAGCTATTGCCGGTATACGAAGCTTATGAGGCGGAGAAAAAGGAAATTTTCAGGGGTGGGGCAAAGCCGTGGCGCCAAAAGGACAGCATAATGACCGATGAGGAGGCAGCGAGATTAATGGATGCCCGTCTGGAAAATGCTCAAAAAATGCTGAATCTGAAACAGAAATACAAAACGGAGTTTTTGAAAGTGCTGAGCCCTTCCGAATTGCTGGAATTGCAGAATGCCGAACAGGATTTTGCCCTTAAGATCAGGGCCGAACGGCAAAAAAGAAGGGATGGCAGCCGGTAATGTATTACCTTTGCGGCGCAACCCAAAATAAAAGTAAAAAAATTTTGGATAAATAATAAAAGGACTTACCTTTGCAGTCCAAAAAAATATTAAAGTAACAGGAATGCCTACTATACAACAATTAGTTCGTAAAGGACGTACTCAGATTAAAGCCAAATCAAAATCTCCAGCTCTGGATGATTGCCCTCAGCGTCGCGGCGTATGTACCCGTGTGTACACTACAACTCCAAAGAAGCCGAACTCGGCTCTGCGTAAGGTGGCGAAAGTACGTCTGACCAACAAAATTGAAGTTATCGCCTATATTCCTGGTGAAGGTCACAACCTGCAGGAACACTCCATCGTACTGATCCGCGGTGGTCGTGTGAAAGACTTGCCAGGTGTGCGTTACCACATCGTACGTGGTGCTTTGGATACTGCCGGTGTTAAAGACCGTAAACAAAGCCGTTCTAAGTACGGTACCAAGAAAGAAAAGGCTAAGAAATAGTCTATTCTGACAGACGAGAACTATTCAATATTACAATGACAATAGGCTGAGTAAAGTTTTAATTCTTGAAGAAATTCAGCCGTAAGTTTTTAAAAATTAAAATCGATGAGAAAAGCGCAAGCTAAGAAACACCCTTTGGCGCCAGATCCAAAGTTTAATGATAAGCAAGTTACCCGTTTCGTAAATACGATGATGTGGGCTGGTAAAAAAACCACTGCTTTCAACATTTTTTACGATGCAGTTGATAAAGTAAGCCAGATAACTTCAGAAGATGGTTACGAAATCTGGAAAAAAGCTTTGCAGAACGTTACACCGTCTGTAGAAGTACGTAGCCGCCGTATCGGTGGTGCTACCTTCCAGATCCCTTCCGAAGTACGTGCCGACCGCAAAATTTCCCTGAGCATGAAATGGCTGATCCGTTTCAGCCGCGAGCGTAACGGTAAAACAATGGCCGACAAACTGGCTAACGAAATCGTTGCAGCAAGTAAAGGTGAAGGTGGCGCTTTCAAAAAGAAAGAAGATACACACCGTATGGCCGATGCGAACAAAGCATTCGCTCACTTCAGGGTGTAACCTCCATAAAGAATATAAGATTAAAGCCGCACAAAAAGTGCGGCTTTTTTGTTGTGTCTCAGTCTCATCACTGCCAGGGCTGTGGGGTTCCTTATTTACCTGTTGTCTCTACAACAGGTGCATCTATCCTGTTCGCTTCCAGGTGAAACCGGAATGCGACAGATGTCTATTGGAAGCAACGCTTCTTTATGTTACGATTTAGATCCGGATTTAGAACCGGTACCGGGCGCCAAGGCTGAAGAATAAGGTCATAGTGTGTTCCTGCGGTAAGCCGGCCTCCGGTTTGTAGATGCCGGTGAGCATTCCCCGGGCTTCCACGCCGGCCAGCAAAGCAAGGGGCTCGCTTAATTTATAGGAAAAACGGACTGCCGCCAGGCCCCATACACTTACCTTCCTGAAATAGCGGTCGAACTCGGTGCTGCTGAAATCCCGCTTGTAGAAGCTGGAATCCGAGCTTTGTGTGCGATACTTAGCGCCGGTATTGTAGCTGATGCCTAAGCCGGCTGAAGGAATAAATTCGACTTTACGGCCCATAGGCGCGTGATAGCTCAAGGTTAAAGGCAACATTAAATGCCGGAAAACATATTCTTCGTAATCGGCATGGGGATAAGTGTTGAAGGGAAACAGGACCCTGTTCTCCTGTTCGCGGCCCGCTGTGAAATAAGTAAGCCCCGTACCTATGCTGAACCTGCCGAGGTGGTAGGCTGCCGTAAGCCCCAGGGAATGCCCGGTAGACCGGCTGCCAATAGGACCCAAAGCGCCCTCGACACTTAGGGATACGGGACTTTGCCCCTGCGCAAGCGTTTGCAGGCTACTATATAAAGCAATGGAAAGAAATAAAAGTGATTTTTTCATGAAGCCTGTAATTTAAAGCCCGGTATTCAGGCTTTAATATTAACGAATAAATACCGGGTAGCGTATGTCGGTGTTTGTACCGGTTGTTATGCCCTTAATGATCAGGGATATTTTCCCCGAATGGAGAGGGTAACAGGAGCTGAGGGCCATTGCTTTCTGCCTGCCGTACGGGCATTGGGACCGGCGCCAACATCTGGCTGCAGATTGCGTTAATATTGATCATCATTTTCGGGTACCTGCTTTTTTTCGAATCAAAATAACTATTTTTGAGCGTTCAAAAAAAACCTGATAATAAAGAAACTATGGCTGAAGTAATACGTATGCCGCTGCTTAGCGACACGATGAAAGAGGGCGTGATAGCGGAGTGGCATAAGAAAGTGGGAGACAAAGTAAAGTCTGATGATGTAATTGCCGAAGTTGAAACAGATAAAGCTACTATGGAAGTAATGCCCTATGTAGAGGGCACCTTACTGTATATTGGTGTGGAAAAAGGAAAAGCAGCCCCCGTGAACGGTGTTATTGCCATTGTGGGTAAAGAAGGGGAAGATTATAAAGCCTTGCTGGAAGCAGAAGGTAAAGGTGGCGGTGATGCGTCTAAGGAAGAGAAAAGCGCTCCCCAAGCAGAGCCGGCAAAAGAAGCGGCCCCGGCTCCGAAAGCAGAAGCTAAAAAAGCAAAACCCAAATCGGGCGATGCTACCGTGATACGGATGCCTTTGCTGAGCGATACCATGAAAGAAGGAAAGATCGTGAGCTGGCTCAAAAATGTAGGCGATAAAGTAAAAGCGGATGATGTACTGGCCGAAGTGGAAACCGATAAGGCGACCATGGAAGTGATGGGTTATGCCGACGGTACTTTGCTGTACATCGGTGTGGAAGCAGGCCAGGCGGCGCAGGTAAATGGCATTATTGCTATCGTAGGTAAAGAAGGTACGGATATCGAACCTTACCTGGAAGACGAAGGTGATGCGCCTGCAACAGAAGCGCAGGCACAGGAAGAAGCGCCGAAAGCTGCCGCAGCTACCGCTCCAGAACAAGCACAACCACCTGCTGCAGCTTCTTCGGATGATGAAAGACTGAAAATATCTCCCCTGGCCCGTAAAATGGCTAAGGAAAAAGGAATCAGCTTAACCGATCTGGATGGCAGTGGCGAAGGTGGCCGTATTATCAAAAGGGACATCGATAATTATAAACCCAAACCGGCAGCACAGCCTGCTGCTACGCCTGCAACGACCGGTGTTGCTTCCTTTACTCCCGGGCAGGAAAGCCATACCGATAAACCATTGTCGCAAATGCGCGCTGTGGTGGCCCGCCGCCTGAGTGAGAGCAAATTCAGCGCACCGCACTTCTACCTGCGTATGACCATCAAGATGGACAAAGCTATGGAAGCCCGCGCCGCCATGAACGAAGTGTCGCCGGTGAAGATCTCTTTCAACGATTATATCATTAAGGCCTGTGCCATGGCCCTGCGCAAGCATCCTGCCGTAAACAGCAGTTGGATGGGCGATTTTATCCGCGAAAACCACCACATCAGTGTAGGTACCGCCGTAGCGATCGAAGATGGTCTGATTGTGCCGGTAATCAAATTTGCCGATCAGAAATCCTTGTCCCAGATCGCGGCCGAGGCATCCGAGCTGATCAAAAAAGCACGCAACAAGAAATTACAGCCCCAGGAATTTACCGGTAATACCTTTACTGTATCCAACCTGGGCATGATGGATATGGATGAGTTTACGGCGATCATTAACCCACCGGACAGCTGTATCCTGGCTATCGGTAAAATAGAAGCTGCACCAGTGGTAGAGAATGGCCAGGTAGTGATTCGTAACCTGCTGAAACTTACCTTAAGCTGCGACCACCGCGTGGTAGACGGTGCTGTGGGCGCGTCCTTCATGCAAACCCTGAAAGCTTACCTGGAAAACCCGGTAACGATGCTGGTATAACTAGATATTGAAATGATAAAGACCTGGGCCGGAATAATTGTTCCGGCCCTTTTTATTTTGTGTAAGCAAAATCTTACATTTGGTATAAACCTACCCACGCCGTGCCTTCCCGCAATTATTACCTGCTGTTGTTATTGCCTGTTTTGCTGTATGCCTGCACCCAACGTCAGCCGGCAGAACATTCCTTTTACTTCTGGAAAAACAATGCCAATCCTTATTATGGCAGCAGGTACGACGATTCGCTGGTGGATGCCATGGGCATTCAGCATTTTTATGTGCGGTTTATGGATGTGGATTGGAGCGAGCAATTGAACATGCCCGTGCCTGCCAGTGTGCCGGATCTGGATTTCCGGGTTTCCATTCCTGCTGTACGCCACTTTACGCCGGTTATTTTTATTACGGGCCGGACCGTAGAGCAAATGGATACTGCCTGGTGCGATAGTCTGCTGGCGCTGAAGCTGCAAAAAAATATAGAGGCGCTCAAAAAGCAGATGGACCAGCAGTACATCGATCATGTGTATTATAAAATTGCGGCGACCATTCCCGGCTATTCCTACAATACAGCCAACGATACCCTGCGCAGTAAGATCACTGATTCCTTAACCCATCCTTTGGCAGAAATACAGATCGATTGCGACTGGACGGCCCGTTCCAAAGAAAAATATTTCCGCTTCCTGCGCAGCATGAAACGTATTTTTCCCCGACAAAGCCTTTCGGCAACAATACGCCTGTATCCTTATAAATACCCGGACAAGATGGGCGTGCCTCCCGTGGACCGTGGTATGCTGATGTGCTACAATATGGGCAATATCAACCGGCTGCAAACCGATAATTCGGTCTTCAGCCTGGAAGAGCTGAAGCAATATATAGGCAAGGGCAATAAATATAAACTGCCGCTGGATATAGCTTTGCCCGTATTTGGCTGGTATGCCTGGTTTCGCGGCGAAAAGCTGAAAGGTATCCTTTACCGGGCCGAGCTTCCCGATAACGCTTTGAAAAAGTTCTTTACGGCCGTAGCTCCGCACCGTTACCAATTGCAGGAAGATTATACCATCGGCGATCGCTTGTTAAGAGAAGGCGATTTGCTCCGGGAAGAGTTTCCCGATCCTGCTGCCCTGGAAGCCGCAGCACAATTACTAAAAGACCATTTCCCCGATGCTCGTCGCATTACCTTTTTTCACTGGAACCCGGGATCCGAAACGCAATATGAAACCTCCGTCAAGAAGATATATGCGCTGTTTTAGTTTATGGCTCGTCCTTTTATGTTGTGGCTGCATTGCTTCGGCCTGCGGCCCTTCCCTTTATTTCGACGAGAGCCGCCTGGCCTTGTTCCGCCCGGGAATAGACGACATGAGCGGCCTGGAACCCTTTTACTATTCGGAACGATTCCTCAATTCGCAATCGCCCGATCCTGCAGGGCTTGATTATAAACGCAATTGTAAGGAATGGCAAACCTTCACCGGCCCTCAGGTAAACCTTAAGGATATTTACGAGATACAATACCGCACCAGTCCCGATAACTTTGCCCTTGCCTGTAAAACCGGCGACTGGCAAGGGTTTGAAGATAACACATTCGTACAGTGGCTGCGGCAAAAGAAGAACAAAGCGGCATTGGACTATATGAGCCTGGCTAAGCAATCGGAGTATGCCCAGTTTAACGACGGCGATCCCTGGACACCCAAAGATTACGGAACCCCTGCCGGCAAAGCTTTCGGGCTTACGGAACAAGTGGCAGCGACTGCTGCTGTAAAATGCTGGAGCATCCCCGATCCTTTTCTCCGGGAACGGTATGCCTTTCAACTGCTCAAGTCTTTGTACTATTTAGGCGGTCATGAAGACTCCGTTGCCACCCTTTACAAGCAGTATTTTGCCGGCAGCAGATCGGTGCTCAAAGGCTGGACCGAATTGTATTACGGCATGACGTTGGTGGGGAAGCAGCGCACGTATTACCTGCTGCAGTCTTTCGATCATTCGGAAGAGAAGAAAGTATTCTGCTATCATCATATTTCGCTTAAGGACCTGGATACCCTCGAATGGGCAACCCGGGACAAGCATACCCTCATGCTAATCTATACCATGCGGGCCATGCGTATGCCGGGCCATGCTTTGCCTGTTATTCGTAAAGTATACCAGCTGGAACCTTCTTCTCCTTATCTGCCCTTTCTCGTAAGCCGGGAGATCAACAAGATCGAGGATTGGATATGGTCGCCCGAAGTGCTGGATTTCTATTCCGTAACCCGGCAAAATACATTCTACAGCCTGCACCCCAGCCTGTATCGCTGGGGGAATGATTATGACAGCTATGCGGCTAAAAACCTGCAAAAGGACGAGGCTTACCTGGCTACGGTAAAAGCATTCCTGATGGGTATCGGGAAAGGCCGGAATCGTGATTTCTACAGCCTGTCTGTGGCCCACCTGGACAATGTAGGCAGGAATTACCAGGCGGCAGTGCAACGGCTGCAGGCGATGAATGTCTTACCCGATAAAGCTATGGAAACACAAAGGCTGCTGGACCTTGCATTGGCTACGGCATATACGCAGGATGTGCTGCAAGCTGCTACCAAGCAACGCCTGGCTGTTTACATCCAGAACCTGCAACAGCTCAACCCGGTATTCCTGAAACAGAATGACACTACCTGGAAAGACTTTGGTGAAGAATACGATGCCTTTGGTACCAGTACAGATGCCGAACAAAAAGATGACCTGGCGGAATTGATGTTGATGCTGAGCATGCGGTACAAAGAAAAAGGCGATAGGGTTACGGCCGGGCTGCTGTACAACAAAGCCAATATTACCACCAATAACTATGATGGCGATTTCCTGAGTTACGATTACAGCGATGGCCAGGCTGCGGATGCCGGTTATAAATACATCGCCTACTACGACCGGGAAGCGGTACCGCAGGATATAGACCGTTTGCTGGCATTTAAAAAGAGAGGGCCCCGTACGGATTTTGAAAGGCTCATTACACCGTTCCGCTGGTCGCTGGACGATCATTATCTTGATCTGAAAGGTACCTTGCTGATGCGGCAAAAGAAGTACCGGGAGGCGCTGGAAGTGTTCAGCAGCATGGCGCCAGACTTCTGGCAGGAACATTATGTCTATAAATATTATCTCCCGGCAAGGGATATCCGGCATCTGGGTACTTTTACCCCCTGGGATACGACAAGGGCTACCCGTTATGTGACCAATAGCAAGCAATTGATCGCTGCCGATATCGTAGCCTTGCTGGATAGGATAGACACGGAAACGAACAGCGAACGCCTGGCCGAACTTTATACCCGCATGGGTAATGCGCAATACAGCCTCACCTATTACGGCAAGGCCTGGATGATGATCAGCTATGGACAATCGTCCTATGAAGGGATCGAGAGCGAAGGCGACTTTGCCTGGTTTACCTTTTATCCCAACAATAAACGGTACCGCAAGGATTATTACGAATGCAGCGAAGCGATACGGAATTATAAAAAAGCATTGTCGCTGACGCATAATGAAGAACGGAAAGCAGCTATTTTGTTCATGCTGGGCGTTTGCGATAAAGCTGTTCATGGGGCCCAACTGAACCGGGAAGCGTATTACCGCAGGCAGAAGGAATATATTTCTCCTTATTTCCGGCTGGCAAAACGACGCTACAAACAAACCTATACATACGACCAGGCATTGTCTTTTTGCCCGGATATTAACTGGTAGAACCTGTTTTTCCCGCTGCGCTGCAACAGTGCAACAAGCACAAATGAGAGGGTCGTGAAGACCATTTGTTTTTAATTTGCGACATTCGTAGTTCAGCCGAAATCTTCCTGCCCCGATGAGCAAATTGACACGAACCATAAGCAACCGCCTGTTTTCCCCGATCCGGGAATTTATCCAGGACAGCCGGGCTGTAGGCATTACCTTAATGATCTGTACCCTGATCTCGCTGGGGATCAGCAATACCGCTTGGGGTATTACCTTTGTTGCTTTCTGGGAAAAGGAGCTTCATTTTCCCATAGAGGCCCTGCACCTGCCGCATACGGTGCTTCATTTTATCAACGACGGGTTGATGGCTTTGTTTTTCTTGCTAGTGGGCATGGAGATCAAAAGGGAAGTGTTGGAAGGGGAGCTGTCGGGGCTTAAAAAAGCTGCTCTGCCTGTGGTTGCCGCCCTGGGCGGTATGTTGTTCCCGGCCTTGTTGTATATCCTGTGCAATAAAGGCACGCCCAATGCCCATGGCTGGGGCGTACCTATGGCTACAGACATTGCTTTCTCGCTGGGCATCCTCTCGCTTTTGGGAAAGAGAGCGCCCCTGGCTTTGAAAATACTATTGACTGCCCTGGCTATTATCGACGACCTGGGCGCCGTGCTGGCCATCGCTCTTTTTTATACCGATCACATTGACCTGTTCTACCTGGGCATGGCCGGGATCATCTTTGCCATACTCCTGTTGATGAACCTGATGAAAGTAAAAGTATTGCCCTTGTATTTTATCCTGGGTATCGTGCTTTGGTACTGTTTGTTCAATTCAGGCGTACATGCTACGCTGGCAGGCGTGTTGCTGGCCTTCTGCCTTCCGTTGAAAAAGATTGCCACGCTGGAGCATAAGCTGCACGATCCGGTGAGCTTTATCGTGCTACCTTTATTTGCCCTGGCCAATACGGCGATCGTGTTCCCGCCGGATATAAGCCAACTGCTGACTTCGCCGGTCAGCTATGGCGTATTGGCCGGATTAATTATCGGTAAGCCGCTGGGCATCGTACTGCTCAGCTATATAGCCGTAAAGATGGGTATAGCCGGTCTGCCCCAGGGCCTGCGCTGGCGGCATATCCTGGGCATGGGCATCCTGGCGGGTATTGGCTTTACTATGTCTATCTTTATTGCCATGCTGGCCTTTAACGATGCGGGTACGCAAATCACGGCCAAACTTGCCGTGATCCTGGCTTCCCTGGTCTCGGGCATAGGAGGTTTCCTGTTCCTGAAAATAAACAGTGCGGGGAAAGGCAAGCCGGGGAGTTAAGCGCCTGGCTTATCGTCGGTGAAAAAGCGGCGGGATTTATCCTGGTCAAATTTATCCTTGTTATAACCTAGTGAGTTGCCCCTTGCGATCGATAAAGTTTCCCATTCTTTATTGCGGATCAGCTTGGCCAGGTACACGATCTGCCCGGTATGATAGGCGTAATGAGCTACCTGGCGGGTGATGGCTTCGAGTACGGTATGCCCCTCGTTGCGGATATACACGATGTCCGTCATGGCTTCTTCCGATAAGCTGCCCAATGCGGCAAAAAGACAGTTCCATCCTTTTTCCCAATCCTGCAACATGGCTTCCTTGGATGTATAATGGTCTTCAAACTCCGTATCGCGGTTGCGCCATGGCTTTTCACCATCGGAGGTCAGGAAATCGGTAAAGCGCGACAGCATATTGCCGGACATATGACGTACGAGTATCGCGATGCTGTTGCTTTCTTCATTGGGCACAAAATGGACTTCCTCTTCCGTTAGTGCCGCCATGGCTTTATCGGCCAGGCCTTTGTAGTACCCGAACATCTTTTGGCTGATGGACTGGAAATTGGCTGCAGCGTTCATCTTTACAGGGCTTTGATTTTAGGTTGGACAATGACTTCGAAGTTGACCGAATTGGCCAGGAAACACATTTCATGCGCCTTGTGGTGCAATTGGTAAGCCAGGTCTGTTTTGTCGGCTGTACTTATCGTGATAACGGGGGCAAGCACGACTTCGGTAAACTTGCCTTTGCCGTTGGTCTCAATTTCCATAGTGCCCGAAGCGCCGTCTACATAGCTTTCCACGATGATCTTATTGTCGGCGCAGAGATGCAGGTACCAGAGCATATGACAAGAGGCTAGTGCCGACAGGAAAAGATCCTCGGGATTATGCTTGCTGCCATCGCCCCTGAAAGGCTTATCCGAAGAGGCGTTTATGTCTGTCTTGTTTTCGATATGGATGGTATGGCTTCTTTCGTAAGCCGTATACGCCGAGGTGCCGGAACCTTTGTTGCCGGTCCATTCGATAGTGGCTGTATAGTGGTGTTGCTGGGACATATGTCGGTTATTTTTGTCTGGGGGTATATACAACGCCTGCTCTGCTCATCACCCTTTCGGGATAAGGGAACATATCGAAGCCGGATTGCCGGTAAAGGCCATGGGCCGTTTGGGTGGTCAGCAGGAACCGCCGTAAGCTGAAGTTATCGGCCATGCGGCAAAAGGCCTGCGTCAATTCTTTGGAAAGCCCTTTGCCCCGGTGCGCTTCCAGGATAAAGACATCGCAGAGGTAGGCAAAAGTGGCGCGGTCGGTGATCAAGCGGCCAAAACCGATCTGGTTGCCGTCTTCTGTATACACGCCGATGCATAGCGAAAACTCGATAGATCTTTCTACCGTTTCAAAAGGTATGCCCTGCGCCCAGTAGCTTTCTTTGTCCAGGTATTTGTAGATCACCGCAGGCTGCAGCCGGGTTTTGTCGCAGGAATAGAGATAGCCTTCAAAAGTATAATCGGGAAACGGGAGGTCGGTTTGCGGGGTCATAAACAAATTTAAAAACCAAAGGAGAGCGAAAGCCGTTCCTGCAAAAATATTTTAATTATTGATGACAATTATCAATAATTAATGGGAAAATAAAGCAAATTAATAAATCCTGTTTTTCCGGGGTTCGGCCCAAATTGTTATCTTTGTGCTCGTTCATTTTTTTTCTTACTCAAAATTTCCGTTTAATATTATGGGTTATATTAAAGACCTATTTAAGGAGAAAGCCGATGCGCTCAACAACGACATCAAGAAGATGATTGCTGAGCATGGCGATTACAAAATAGGAGAAATTACCATCGCCCAGGTGTATCAGGGTATGCGCGGCATGACAGGGCTGATTACTGAAACCTCTTTACTGGATTCGAACGAAGGTATCCGTTTCCGGGGTTACTCTATCCCAGAATTGCGGGAGCACCTGCCTAAAGCCGAAGGCGGTACCGAGCCTTTGCCCGAAGGTTTGTTCCACCTGATGCTGATCGGAGAATTGCCCAATAAAGAAGATGTAGATCATCTTTCTGCTGTATGGGCACGCCGTTCCCATGTACCCAATTATGTTTTTGATGTTATAGAATCCCTTCCTGTAAATACGCATCCCATGACCCAATTCAGCATTGGCGTTATGGCGTTGCAGCGTGAGTCTATCTTTGCCAAGGAATATGAAAAAGGTATCAGCAAAAAAGAGCATTGGAACTACGTGTACGAGGATACCATGAACCTGATTGCCCGCCTGCCGCGTGTTGCTGCTTACATCTACCGCCGCAAATACAGGGACGGGGATCATATCCAGCCGAACGGTATGCTGGACTGGGCCGGTAACTTTGCACACATGCTGGGCTTTGAAGACAAAGGCTTCTGGGCACTGATGCGCTTATACATGACCATCCACGCCGACCATGAAGGTGGTAACGTTTCTGCACACACGACGCACCTGGTAGGTTCTGCTTTAAGCGATCCTTACCTGTCCTTCGCAGCAGGTCTCAATGGCCTGGCAGGACCTTTGCACGGTCTGGCCAACCAGGAAGTGATCCGCTGGATCGAAGAGATGCAGCAGGCGCTGGATACGCAATCGCCAAGCAAAGAGCAGATTGCCGATTACATTAAGAAAACCCTGAGCGAAGGCAAAGTGGTACCTGGCTACGGACATGCCGTACTGCGTAAAACAGATCCCCGCTTTACCGCCCAGATGGAATTCGGTAAAACCCACTGCCCTGACGATCCATTGGTACAAACCGTATGGAACGTGTACGAAGTGGCACCGCCCATCCTGGAAAGCACCGGTAAAATCAAAAATCCATGGCCTAACGTGGATGCCCATAGCGGCGCCTTACTGAAACACTACGGATTGGTAGAAGAAGATTTCTATACCGTACTGTTCGGTGTAAGCCGTGCATTGGGTGTACTGGCCAGTCTTTGCTGGGACAGGGCTCTGGGCTTGCCTTTGGAGCGTCCGAAATCGGTAACCACCGAATACCTGAAAAAGTTGGTAGTAGGCGAAGCCGTAGAAGATTAAAGCAACTTGTTTGGAAAATAGTAAAGCCGCAGATCATTTTCTGCGGCTTTCTTGTTTTTATAATTGCCGGTATTGTTACCCATTTACAAGTAAAATGAAGAAAAAATTTATTTATGATATTTTGAGTATGTTTTACCACAAAACTCTATTTTTAAAACGACCCAACATCTGTATTTATTTTCCGGTCTGGTAATGGTAGAAAATTTGAAAAATTAAATAAGATAAATGAATAGAAAAAATATTCTTTCCTCCCTGGTTTTACCCGTCATTTTATCTTGCACCTTGCTGGGATACTTTGGTAATACTGCTCATGCGCAATTCCCGGTTTGTGATAGTATGGTTTATTTCATCTCCAACGGGGCAGTGTACAATCTGAATACCCTGTTACCTATTTCGAGCACCAACCCTGTACTGAATACTTTTCCACCACCAGGGGGTATTTCCCTGGCCGTGAGCGAAAACCTTAATTCGACTACAGGCCCTTCCCGTACTTTTTACGGCGTCGACAATGCCGGTAATTATATATACTACGACGGAACTACATGGGTGAATACCGGCCATAGTTCGGGTTCAGTAGATATCGGCGCCGGTGGCGGCTATATCTATGGCAAGACGGGCGCCAATATTTACCGTTACGATGGTACTGCGAACGCCACCCTTGTTGCGACCCTACCTTCTGCAGTCAATGTATGGGATATTGCGGCCGATTGCGAAGGCAACTTTTATGTGCTGGACCTCGGAACCACCGCTGTCTTGAGAAAATACAGCCCCAGCGGGACCTTCCTTTATGAATGGACGGTAACAGGCGGGCCGACAACGGCCATTTGTTTTTCCCTGTCGGGCAACCAATTGTTGGTGGGAAGCACGCCGGTTTATGCCGGTGTGGTAGATCCCACCGCCACTTCGATATCCCTCACGGCCCTGGGCAATATCCCGGCAGCTATCGACTTTGGCGGTTGTCCTTTTATGTTCAGTCCGCCGGTTGTAGACACGCTTTACCAGTGTAATGCAACGCAATCCTTTACCGTTACCGCTACCGGATCGGCGCCTTATTCGGCTTCGGTGCTTAGCGGGAATGCCACCATCACCGGTACCGGCCCTAACTATACGGTATTGCCTTCGGGACTGGCCACCGTTGTGTTGCAGTCTACCTCGACAGGTTGCGGCAGCGGCCCCATTACCAACGATACTTTTCTTTTAGTACCGCCCCCGGCTATCGATGCGGGTACCAGCGATACCTTGTTTGGTTGCGGCAGCTACCAGGATACCCTCCATGCTGTCCTCAGCAACGGGCAGTCCTGGGTTACCTATCAATACAGTTGGACACCTGTTGCCGGCGTTGTTTCGGGTGGTGCCACGCTGGACCCGGTGATAGCGCCTGCAGCCAGCACCATGTACCGCCTGACCCTGACCACAGACGCCGACCATGGTAATTGCCAGATGAAGGATTCCGTTTTCGTACCTATTGTAAACAAGACCGTAGTCTCCGATTTCTCTTACCGCATTGTTTATGGTTGTGACGGGGATAGTGTGATCTTTCATAATAATACGCCGGGCAGCGATCAGTGGAGCTGGAACTTCGACGATGGGCATATGAGTACGGTACAACACCCGGCACACTTTTATGACACGCAGGGATATTATACGGTGGTTCTGGCCACAGCCAATAATCATTGTGCCGACAGTACTTTGAAAACGATCAATACCACGCATCCGCTGCATGCTGCTTTTACCGTAAGCCGCGATACCATTTGCCAGGGCGATACGTTTAGTGTTGCGAGTACCTCGACCGTGTTCCTGCAACCAGGAAGCTGTGCCTGGAATTTCGGAGATGGAACTACTGCCGCCAATTGCATGCAGGTACACCGGTATACCGAGCCGGGAACGTACCAGATCCGCCTGGTGGCATCCGACAGCATATCCTGCCGGGATACAGCTTATCATACGGTAACCGTTGATAGCATACCTGATCTTAAAATGCAGTTGGACAGGCATAGCCTGTGTGCCGGGGAAGCAGTAGTGTTCCGTGCGGCATACACGCAGCAGGGGCTGAAGGGTTATACCTGGAACCTCGGCGATGGTACCTATGCTACAGACCTGAACCCGGTAACACATGCTTACGAAAAGGCCGGTCTCTACCCGGTAAGACTTAACGTGGATTACAGGGTCTGTAAAGATTTGGCACTGCATGACTCCGTAGTGGTTCATGATTTCCCCGAGGTGTACCTGGGTCCAGATACCACCATATGCCTCAACAGCAATCCTATTTACCTGAAGAACCTCCGGACTACGGAGCCGGGTTCCCGTTACCTTTGGAATACCGGCGATACAAGCACCCTGCTCAAGGTGACACACCACGGAAATTATAGCCTTACCGTAAGCAACGAACATGATTGCGCGACAACGGATGAAGTGGTTATCCTTAAAGATTGCTATACGGATATCCCCAATTCCTTTAGCCCTAACGGCGACGGTATCAACGACTACTTTTACCCGAGGCAGCTTCTTTCATCGGGAGTAAGCCAGTTCTCTATGACGGTATTCAACCGCTGGGGACAAGTAATGTTTAAAACGGAAGCAGCCAACGGACGCGGATGGGATGGCCGTTTCAATGAGAAAGAGCAGCCCGTGGGCGTTTATGTTTATCAAATACAAGTAACCCTCAAAAACGGGAGGTCGGAACATTATGAAGGCAATGTAACCCTGATCCGCTAAGGGATACAGTTAATGAGTAAGGGAAGGGCAATGGGTACATCCATTGCCTTTATTTTATGTCGGAAAATACCGGCGCCGGGTATAGCCCGAAAAGAAAGGGCATCTTCCAATGCTGCAGGTGTATCTTTTATGGAAAATTATTTTATCTTTGTGAGAGGCTGTAAGGGCAGCCTGTTCCCACAAAAGATGAATTCACCCTTACTCCAATCCTTTAATGTATTTGTTTAATTTCCGCCAGATGTGGGACGTTGGCTAATCAGGGGAATTATATGGATATTTTAAAACCGGTTCGGCTCCATAGCCTGAAAACCGCTGCAAGCCTTCTCTTTAAAGATTTTAAGAACAATGCCGGCCGTGGCATCATTGCGGCCGAAAGACTGTGCCAGGTACCGGACTTTAAACAAAGATCTGCGGAATGGCTTATGGCCCATGCTTCCCAGGTACAACGCAAACATGCCTATACTGCTGTTGCGATAGAACATGGTTATGCCAACTGGCCGGACCTCAAGCGGACAGTGGTCGACAACGATTGCCTGTACCGGTCATCGGGTGTAGCCTATATTCATGCATGGTTCAGGGATTACGAGGCTGCGAAGCAATACCAGGACCGGCACCAGGGATACTTACTCGCTTTTTGGAAAGACTTTGTGGTCTGTGGCAAAGAATACATCGACCATATAGGCCTCGGTGCTTATGAAGCTTACTGGAAACGCATAGGCTATAATTGGGTGCAGCCCTCCGATAAGACCGCCTGGACACTACTGCATGCACAGGCAACTGCGATCTACCAATCGCAAAAATAAGTACGCTTTTTATCACTTCACAAATCAACATAATGAAAAACTACATCGGAAGAATGATCCTTCTTGTCGAGGATTATGAGCAAGCCTCGGAATTTTATGAAAAGAATTTTGGCTTTCAGCGATTGTATGATACGACCACGGATGTGGGACAACGGTTCCTGCATATCGGCACGGCATCGCCCGAAGCTCTGGGTATCTGGTTCCTGAAGCCGGATAGCAAGCAGCAGAAAGCCCTGATCGGCAACCAGACCGGCGGACATCCGTTAATGGTGATCTACACTTCCTCGCTGGACGAGCTTTATCAACAGCTACAGGAAAATGGAGTAAGGGTCAAGGTGCCGCCGGTAAAAACACCAGGGTATCATTTCCTGCATTGCCTGGACCTTTACGGGAATGAAATCGTAGTAGTGGAGCTGGCAGCACAATAAAGGAATACTGTGTAGCCCGACTGCAAACAGAAGAGGGTCCGGCATACCCGGACCCTCTTCTGCACGTATAAAGATATACTTACTGTAGCGTCTAGTCTTTCCTGTCTTCTCTTTTTTCGACAGTACCATCGGGATTGTAATATACCCAGGTGCCGAAAGGCTTTGGTCGGAAGGCTTTTACAGGTACCTTCTTCCATACTTTCTTTTCCGTTTCGGGATTTTCAACCAATACCCTGTCTTCGCCCATATAGGGTTCGGCTTTGTAAAAACGTTCTTCCTTTGGCTTGCCGTTGTCGTAATAGACCAGCTCGGTGCCTGCTTTGCAATAGGAGGCATTCCCATCATCGCCAATGATCACCAGGATATCGGACTCGGCTGTTATATTGCCTTTCTCGTTAAAAAACTGCCAGTGTCCATAAGGTTGGTTATGATAATAGTTACCGCTGGCTTTCATCTTACCATTGGCATAATACTCTATCCATTTGCCATGGCGCGTAAAGCTGTTGTCTCCCTCGTCGGTATCTCCCTCTTCCAGTACAGCGCCTTCCGCATTCATCAGCTTGTAATAGCCGTCGTCGCTCATAGATACCATTAGCGAACCTGCCTTGAAATGATAACCGCCACCCTCATCCTGGACCATATCGTCGGGATGGGAAAAGTAAGCTTCGTACAAAGGTTCTGTTTTCTGTGCCTGGACATGGGCTGCTGCCAGGCACAGGCTTGCGGCGAGGTAAAATTTTTTCATGGGATAAATATAAAAAGGAGAAACGGATTTTACAATCCCCGGCCTGTCCTTAAAAAAACGGAACGCTGCAATGTTGCAGCGTTCCCTGTATCTTTTGTTTTAGCGGATATAACCGAGTATTTTAAGCATGCTCTGCGGCGATTGCTCTTTGGCATACAGCCAGTCTTCCAGCTCTCCTTCCTTGTTGTACTCTACGACCACATGTTTGGGCGAAGGGATCATGCAATGCTTGATGCCGCCATAGCCGGCCAGTTGGTCCTGGTAGGCGCCGGTATGGAAGAAGCCGATATACAAAGGCTCTTCGTTCTTCTCTTTGCTGGTTTTGGGAAGGAATACGGCATTGATATGCTCTTCAGAAGTATAGAAATCGTGGCTGTCACAGGTAAGGCCGCCCAGGTGTACTTCCTGGTATTCTTCCTCCCACCTGTTAATGGGCAGCATCAGGAATTTTTCCCCGATGCCCCAGGTATCGGGCAGGGTAGTGATAAAAGAGCTGTCGATCATATACCAGATCTCCCTGTCGTTCTGCATCTTTTCGTCCAGCACGCTATAGACTACAGCGCCGGATTCACCCACGGTAAAAGAACCGAACTCGGTATAGATATCCGGAACGGGAACCTTATGCTGCTTGCAGACCTTCTTAATGGTAGAAACAATCTCGTTGGCCATGTACTGGTAATCGTATTCGAAGCCCAGGGAGTGTTTGATGGGGAAACCGCCGCCGATGTTCACGCTGTCCAGCTCGGGGCATATCTTTTTGAGCTGGCAATACAGGTTGATCACCTTATTAAGCTCGCTCCAGTAGTACACATCGTCCTTGATGCCTTTATTCATAAAGAAATGCAGCATCTTAAGCTGGAACTTGCTGTTGCCTTTGATCTTGTCTACATAAAACTCAAGTATATCGCGGCTCCTGATGCCCAGGCGCGAGGTGTAGAAATCGAAGGTAGGTTCCTCTTCCGTAGCGATACGGATACCGATTTTTACCGGATCTTTGGCACGGATGAGTTTTTTGTAATCGTCAAATTCGTTCTTATTGTCCAGGATGGGAATCACGTTCTTGAAACCGTCGTTAATAAGGCGGGCAATATTGCGGGTATAAGGTTTAGTCTTAAACCCGTTGCAGATGATAAAAGTATCTTTCGTGATTTTCCGGCGCTTGTACAATTGCTTGATGATCTCGATGTCATAAGCAAAAGACGTTTCCAGGTGGACATTCTGCTTCAATGTCTCTTCTACGATAAAAGAGAAGTGGGAGCTTTTGGTGCAATAACAATAAAAGTAATTGCCGTCATAACGGTGCTTTTTAATGGCATCGTTAAACATCTTCTTTGCTTTAGCGACCTGCTGACCTATTTTGGGCAGATAAGTCAGCTTGAAGGGCGTGCCGTATTTATCAATAAGCTTTTTGATGTCTACCCCGTTAAACTGGAGATAATTGTTCTCCACGTTAAATCCCTCCTGGGGAAAATGAAAGGTCTGGTCTACCAGGCCGCTATAGGTATTGTTCATTTACGCTGCAAAAGAATGAATATAGATTTGGATCTGTTTAATGCGATTGCAAATGTACAGTACTTTATCATAAACGCGGGTAAATTTTAGCTGTCGTAACGTTAACAAAAAGCCCCTGTCCAAAGGACAGAGGCTTGGGGGTTTTGTTTCCAGGTTGTTATTTCTTTTCTGCTTTGTAGTCGTACATAATTACGTACTCTACGCGGCGGTTCTGTTTTCTGCCTTCTATAGTATTGTTATCGCCTACCGGGTTTTTAGCCCCCAGCCCCCAGGTCAGGATCCTGCTTTCGCTTACTTTGTTTTCAATCAGGATGGCTTTGGCGCTTTCCGCTCTTTTTTTGGACAGTTCCAGGTTGTAATCGTTCGAGCCCGTAGCATCGGTATAACCGGTAACCAGGATGCTCGTTTTGGGGTATTTATTCAGTACCGTAGCCATTTTAGTCATTATGGGCAGGTAATTCTTGTTCAGTTCGGCCGAATTGATGGTAAACAATATAGCTTCGGGCAATACTACTTTTACTTTTTCGCCTTCCATGCTTACCTGGGCTTCCGCCATATCCTGTTTCAGGGTTTCGTAAGTATCTTTAAGATCATTGTGTTGCTTGGCGAGTTTTTTGGTCCTGCTGCAGGAAGTACCCACAAGGGTTGCGAGGGAAATGACCGCCAGAAAAAGTGCTTTTCTCATATGATTTTTTTTTAGCTATCTTCCTGTTTTTGACGGAAGCATAGAAGTCAAGGGTGTTTTTTATCGGTTGATCATGTACTACCAAAAATCATGCCATTCCTGAAAAGGGAGATACTTATACTTAAAAATGCCTAGTATTTTTACTAGTTTCAGCTAACAGACTATCGTTTTGTTGTAGTAATATACCGGCCGGTAATGCGCTTATTGCGGGTCCTGTATCGTACACATAGGAGAACGCCGGCAGCACATTGGCTTACCGGCGTTAGGTGGATAGATGGTAATAGTTTTAGGAGTAACCAATAGTGAAAAGGTTATCGAGGGGGCTTAACGGTAAAAGTAATCCGAACATTTTAACTTCCAAGTACCCGTTTTCGGGTATATTTGTGTTAACGAAAGATAATACCGACCCGGCCTTCCAACCCTATGACGCAACATATACCCCTTGCCATACAGCAGAAAATAGATCAGAAGATTGAAGCATTGCACCGGACCGCGCATGAAATACCCGGGGTGATCATTATACATTCTATCCCGGGCTTAAGGGTCGAGTATATGTCGGAAAGGGGGCTTAAGAACCTTAATACGACTTGTGAAGCCTTGCAGGCTATGGGTATGGAATACTATTCCCGGTATTTTAACGAAGAAGACGCCGCCGATTATATTCCGAAGGTGGTGTCCATGATCGAAAAAAACAACCCGGATGAGCTGGTTTCTTTTTTTCAGCAAGTAAGGCGCTTCCCGGGCGATCCCTGGAGCTGGTATTTCAGCACCACCAAAATATTCCTGCAGCACGACGATGGCACACCGTTGCTGACCATCACTACCGCTATGCCGGTAGATCCCTTACAGCATGTTACGCCCAAGGTCAGCCGCCTGCTGGACGAAAACAATTTTTCGAGAGCGCACCAGCAATTGTTTGAAAGCCTTACCGATCGCGAAAGGGAAATCCTGAAATTACTGGCGCTATCCCACCCGGCAGCAGAAATAGCATCGATGCTGGTGATCTCGGTCCATACTGTCGAAACACACCGCAAAAATCTCCGCAAAAAACTGGGCATCACGACTACTTACGAATTGAGCCGCTTTGCATCGGCATTCAACCTTATATAGCACGAACCTTATAACGCAGCCCTTGGTTGGCGGGGAACGTTATAAGGTTCGCTGTCTCCGTATACGGCATTAATTATTTAATCCAAGCTGATGCTTTCCTGCAAAGCGATAGGCTGGTATCTCCTGAAAGCACTGCCCAGCAATACTTTGGCAATATGCTCCGATATCAGCCCGTTGTTCAGCCTGTCGAGCCAGAAGTATTCGCCCGCAGAGTTGATCTCCAGGAAATAATATTCGCCTTCAGGGTTCACGATAATATCGATAGCACCGTAATTGATCTGGTACACATCCATCAGGCGCAGTAATTTCTCTTTAATGTCTTCGGGCAGCTCGTAAGGGTCCCATTGGTCCAGCAGCTCAAGTCCTTCGCGGCGCCAGTCTACCTTGGCATTGTCCAGCTTCTGGGAATCTACGGCAAAGCAATAAACGGCATCGCCTACGATGGTGATGCGCAGCTCTCTTGCCTTTTCGATCTTCTCCTGGAACTGCATGGGGCAGTATTGCAGGGTTTCTATCGTATCCAGGTTATCTTCGGTAATCACATTGGTGAACACGACATTTTCCACGCCTTCGCGGTAGATCGCAAAAGAGCTTTGCATCTTTACGATAGCGCCTTTCGGGTGTCCCAGCACAAAGCGTTTCGCTTCTTCGGGGCTATTGGTGATACAAGTGTCGGGTACCTTAAGGCCCAGGCCCGAAGCAATTTTCATCTGTTCCTCCTTGCTGTCGAGCCTGCGGTACTGGCTGAACCTGCCTATCTGGAAGCAATGCAGGCCTTCCAGCATACCGAATAGCGTCTGCCTGATCTCGCCATGCACACTGCCCAGGTATTCGGGTTCCAGTATCTTGTTGAGGCCATCGGCCAGGTTGTGGCTGCGGCGGTACCATACCGCCGTAACGTCGTGCAGGGTTTCGCGCTTCCCGTCCCGGTCCAGGAAGATCTGCCATTCGGAATTTTCGTAACAAGTACTCAGGCTGTATTCCAGGGGATAGAGGTCTACGTTGAAGCGTATTACCGCCGCCCCCATATCGCGGAGATTTTTGGATACAATTTCAATGCATTCGTTGTCGCGTGTATGGGTAATGATAAGGACTTTTTTCATTGCTCAATGTTTTTCGGCTAGTATTCCGGTAGGAATGGTGAATTTAAAAATAAAGAGAGGCACTTTAAGTACGGGCTACCAGTTTCTGTGCTATGGTCTGGCCTATGGGATAATCAAGATCACGCTGCAACATGCCCCATTCTCCCTGGGGGTTTACCTCCAGGAAAATATAGCGGCCGTCGGTATGCCTGATCATATCTATAGCGCCAAAAAGCAAACCCATTTTTCGCATCATCAGGTCGAGCGACTGGCACAGGTCATCAGGCAGCTCATAAGGTTGCCAGGCCAGGGGTATATCGGTAGCTATACGCCAGTCGGTCTTGCCTTTGTGCGAATCCCCGGCATCTATTTTCCCGGCAAAGAAAGTGCCGTCTATATAAGCGATCCGGAGCTCATAGGCTTTGGGAATAAGTTCCTGGAAGATCATCGGGCAATAGGGCAGGGTATCAAGGCGCTCCAGGTCTTCCGCTTCTATTTTCGTAGTAGGGAAAAACGGGGTGTTGCCTGCCATACTCCGAGAAAGCGTGCCATGCAGCTTGCCTATCATTTGCCCTTTGCAGGTATCTTTAAAAAAAACAGCCACTTGTTCCGGGTCATTGGTAAACAGGCTTGGCGGTATATCGAGCCCGCTTTGCTGCGCCAGTTCCAGTTGCATGGCCTTGTTGCCCCCGATCCAATGGTCCTGCAGCATAGGATTCATCCAGGGCACCTGGCGCAGCGAGTCGAAAAAGAGATCGCGCATCGTGGTATATTCCTGGTAAAAGATAGATTGGAATTGCGGATCAAGCTCGGGCGGATATTTCAGGGACCATAATTTACGGTACCATACGGCCGTAATATCTTTACTGCTGAAGCGCCGCTCCCGGGTTTGTACCCGGAACGAAAGCGGTTGCCGGGCGTCTGTGGCATAATCGAAGGTCAGCTCATGGGAAAACTCATCCGTATTCAGCCGGTAGACATCCTGCCCTAATTCTTCCAGCGTTTTTTGTACTATATCTATCGTATAATAATCCTGTGTATGAGAGAGGCACAATATCATAGGTCAAGCATGTGGTATTAAGGGGAAACATAAAAGAGGTGCATCAAAAGGCCTCAAGCCTGTCCCATTGAGCAAAGCTGGAATGCAGACAGGCTTGAGGTGTACCATTTTGCTGTGCTTCGACTTCGGCTCTGCAAGACAAAATGATTTGATTATGGAGACAACCTCCTTTTGATCACAGGAAGGCAACATTTACATATCTACGGGGATGGGATCATCATCGCCATCTGAAGGATATTTCTGTGTTTGCGCCATATCGTAGAGTGGCTTTGTGGCCTCGTCGTTGTCTGAGGGATATTTTTTGGTCTGAGGCGAATCGGCCAGGCTCATGGTGTGGATCGGCGGATCGTCGGTGCCACCCTGTACATTGTTTTCCGATTTCTTGTCCAGTTGGTTCTCCAGGAAATTGGAGAAGAAGGGCTTCTTGAGATGCTGTTTTTTCATAAAAGAACTGTTTAAAGGGTTTGGTGTATGTAAAAATCCCTCCATGACCACCCTTGCTACAGGGCGATCATGGAGGAGACTCATTGCTTAAGCATCTTCCTGGTCGGAAGGATATTTCTTGGAAAGATCGACATCCTTTTCTTTGTCTGTAGGATTGTCTTCCTGGTCAGAAGGGTACTTCATGGTTTGTGCCTGGTCGGGAATTACGCTGGTGGTCGAAGGGTCGCCGCCGCCCTGGATGTTGCCCGTAGCTTCCTTGGCGAGCTGACCCTCGAGGAAACCGGCAAAAAATGGCTTTTGTAAGCCAGATGCGCTCTTTTTCATAATTGGTTTTATTGTTTGGTTAAAAAAAGAAATCATTAAACCCATTCGTCGCTGTCGGAAGGCGCCTTCATGGTATGTACCGTATCTTTTATAACACCCGTAGGGTTGTCTTCCTGGTCAGAAGGATATTTATTGGTATGCGGCATATCGGCGATCACGCTGGTAGGCGATGGGTCACCGCCGGCCTGTATGGCCTGCTGTGCCTGGTTTTCCAGGAATGCGGCAAAGAAAGGTTTTGCCAAACCTGTAGTTTTCTTTTTCATTCTGTTTGGTGGTTTATGGTGTCAGAAAAAGAGAAAAGAGAAATACTTATTTAGATTTTGCTGTCCTCATCATTATCGGACGGGTACTTATCCGTATGCAGTACATCGGCGGCAGGTTTTGTCCTGTCGTCTTCCTGGTCGGAAGGATATTTGGTGGTTTCCGCTTCTTCCAGGTCGGAAGGGTATTTCAGCGTAGCGCCACCCTGTACATTGGTTTCTGCTGCTTTTTTGATTTGATTTTCGAGGAATTTGGCGAAGAAAGGTTGCTGAGAACCGGGTGCTTTTTTCATATCCGTTTTGATGTTTGGTTAAGACTATATTAAGTTTTAAAGGAAATAAAGCTATAGGTCTGTACGGCAAAAAGATAGTTGCCGTAAGGTGAAGCAGGGCCGGGGTCTGCCATTTTCCTTATTAACGCTTCATAAAATCTCTGTCGAAGTTAAAGTCAATTTTCTTGAATAAAAAAATATTTTCGCTGTCGCACCCCATATGCTTATTACTGACTGCCGAACATGTTATGGTAATTTTGTTCTTTATGTTATTGTAAATAAACGGTAAATGTGTTAATCGTTTTTAATTGTTCCCTGTTTGCATTGAGACGCACCCTTGTGATCACTTGCTACATTTTTACCGCTACGCTGCACCCCGAGCAGCCTTTACCCGCAACCACCGAAATGTCCCTGAAATAATTAAATTTGCTTCTTATGAATAATCGGAAAATCAATCCACAGGATGCCCTGGATTATCACAGCCAGGGGCGTCCGGGCAAAATAAAAGTAGTTCCCACCAAAAATACCAAGACACAAAGAGATCTTTCTTTAGCATATTCGCCGGGTGTGGCGGAGCCTTGCCTCGCTATTAAAGAAAATCCGGAAGATGTGTATAAATATACGGCCAAGGGCAACCTGGTAGCCGTGATCAGTAATGGCACCGCCGTACTGGGCCTGGGAGATATAGGCCCCGAAGCCGGTAAGCCTGTGATGGAAGGTAAAGGCGTACTCTTCAAAATATTTGCCGACATCGATGTATTCGATATTGAGCTTAATGCCAAAGGGGTGGAGGAGTTCATCAGCGTGGTGAAGGCCCTGGAGCCTACTTTTGGCGGTATCAACCTTGAAGATATTAAAGCGCCCGAATGTTTCGAGATCGAAAGGCGGCTTAAAGAAGAGCTGAACATTCCCGTGATGCACGACGACCAACATGGTACGGCCATCATCTCGGCGGCTGCTTTGCTGAATGCATTGGAACTGGTCGGCAAAAAAATAGAAGAGGTAAAATTTGTGGTGAATGGCGCCGGCGCCGCAGCCATTGCCTGTGCCAAGCTGTATATCGAGTTGGGTGCAAGGAAGGAGAATATATTGATGCTGGACAGCAAAGGGGTATTGAATACCACCCGCACCGGTTTAGATGAAATGAAGATGGAGTTCGTAAGGGAAACAACCCTTGACACGCTGGAAGATGCGATGCATGGCGCCGATGTGTTTATCGGGCTGAGTAAAGCCGGAGTGCTGACCCAGGACATGGTACGTTCGATGGCAACGCAGCCTATCGTCTTTGCCATGGCCAATCCCGATCCCGAAATTACCTGGGATGATGCCGTAGGGGCACGACCCGATGTGATCATGGCCACAGGTCGTTCCGATTATCCCAACCAGGTGAATAATGTACTGGGCTTTCCTTTTATCTTCAGGGGCGCGCTGGATGTAAGATCAAGGCAGATCAACGAAGCGATGAAGCTGGCAGCCGTAAGGGCCCTGGCCGATCTTACCCGCGAACCTGTGCCCGATATGGTGAACATGGCTTATGGTGAAAAGAACCTCTCTTTCGGTCCGCAATACATTATTCCCAAACCGCTTGATCCCCGCCTGCTTACCCGGGTAGCACCTGCGGTAGCAAAAGCAGCTATGGAAAGCGGTGTGGCCCGCCATCCTATCGAGGACTGGGATAAGTACGAGCAGGAGCTGTCGGCCCGCCTGGGACTGGACAATTACATCATACGCGTACTGAACAATAAAGCCCGTAAAGACCCGCGTCGCGTGGTGTTTGCCGAAGCTGACAATGTAAAAGTGCTGAAGGCGGCGCAGATCGTAAAAGACGAAGGTATAGCACATCCTATCCTGCTGGGTAATGAAAAACGCATCCAGCAATTGTTGCTGGAAAACAATATAGACCTGAAAGACGTACCGGTTATCGATCCGCGCAGCGATGAGATGATGGAAAAGCGGAACCGTTTCGGAGAGTTGTTCTTTGAAAAAAGACAGCGCCGGGGCTTCAATATCTATGAAGCTAAAAAGATCATGCGCGAACGGAATTATTTCGGTTGCATGATGGTGGAAACCGGCGAGGCCGATGCACTCATCAGCGGTCTCACTCGTAATTATCCCGATACCATACGGCCTGCACTGGAGATCATCGGTATGGAGGAAGGCGTGAAGAAAGTAGCCGGGATGTACATCATCCTGCGCCCGCAAGGGCCGCTGTTCCTGGCCGATACCACGGTGAACCTGAATCCTACCGCCGAAGAGCTTGCCGATATTACCATGCTTACGGCCAAGGAAGTACGGCAGTTCAACCTCGAGCCGCGTATCGCCATGTTATCCTATTCCAACTTTGGCAGCAGCCATACGCCCGAAGCTGTTATGGTAAGAGATGCTTTGCAGATCGTAAAAGGGAAAGACCCGGACCTGATCGTGGACGGCGAGATACAAGCTTCTATGGCCTTTAATAAAGAAGTGCTGAAAGACAGTTATCCTTTTTCACCGCTGATCGACGGCGAAGTCAATACCCTGATCTTCCCCAACCTTTCGGCAGGTAATATTGCCTATAACCTGCTGATGGAAGTAGGCGGCTTTGAAGTAATAGGCCCTGTATTGCTGGGGCTCAAAAAGCCGGTGCATATTCTTCAACTGGGCAGCAGCGTGCGGCAGATATGCAGTATGGTGGCTATGGCCGTGATGGATGCGCAGGTAAAATGTTCCCAATAGTTTTTGCAGCAGGATACCGGTTTGCCCCGGTATCCTGCAATACTATTATTCCCTTGTAGCGCTATGCCTTTATTTACAGTTACGACGCCTTTTAATATCGACCTGGAATTCTCCCTGGCCGCTTTTCATAAGCGTATGTTTGCCTGGCTTATCGATCTGCTGGTGATCTTCATCTATTGTTACGTGATGCTGTTCTTTATATACAGCAATGTGATCGATGGGTTCGATCTCCGGCAACAAGCAGAGGATAAGCTCTCCACGATCCTGACCTTGTTTACCGTAGCCATACCGGTAATGCTGTATCATTTGATCTTCGAAGTGCTGACAGGTGGCCGGAGCCCTGGTAAAATGTTTATGGGTATTAAAGTTATGAACAAGGAAGGTGCTTCGGCAAGCCTTTCCCAGTTAATGCTGCGCTGGATACTCTGTATTCCCAACTACTTCCTGATCGTTATTGTCTGGGCCTATAACCCTGCCTTTTTGTTGGGCATAGCCATGGTTTTGGGTATAGCTGCCCTGCCCGATATCATCAGCATTGCCGTATCGGCCAAGTCGCAAAGGCTGGGAGACCTGGCGGCAGGTACAGTGGTTGTGGATACCCGTTACCGTATGGATATACAGGAAACTATTTATATGGAAGTAGAAGCTTCCGGCTATACCCCGTTATATCCGCAGGTGCTCAAGCTTACCGACCGTGATATTAATGGTATCCGCAACCTGCTGACCGGGAAAATGAATAAGGATTCCGAAAACTATATGTACCGCGTGGCCTATCGTATCGAAGAAGTGCTGCAGATCAAAATGAACGGGGAACCGTTGTTTTTCCTGCAAACCTTACTGAAAGATTATAACTACCTTACCCAGAACAAGGGTTGACCTTAACCCGGTATTGTCTCATCTTATAACTCCTGATCTTGAATTACCTCGGACACGCATTGTTATCTTTTGGAAAACCCGAAATACTGGCCGGTAATATGATCGGCGATTATGTGAAGGGCATGAAACAGTTGGAAGCGTTTCCAGTAGGAATACAACAGGGGCTCCTGCTGCACCGTAAGATCGATGCTTTTGCTGATGTACATCCGGCAACGCTCCGGGCCAAAAACCTGTTCCGGGCCGATTACCGCTTGTATGCCGGCGCCTTTGTCGATAGCCTTTACGATCATTTCCTGGCCAACGATCCGCACTATTTCCCGAAAGAAAAAGACCTGTTTGATTTTGCTGCCGGAGTATATACTACGCTTCAACAGTTCAAAGACCAGTTTCCTGAACCATTCCAGCGTATGTTGCCTCATATGATAAAGGATAATTGGCTGTACAATTACCGTACCCTGAGAGGTATGCAGAACTCTTTCCGGGGATTGGTGCACCGGGCTAAGTATATCGACAGCAGCGATAAGGCTTACGAAATACTGGTAGGCCACTATTATGAGCTTAACCAGTACTATTTTGACTTTATGGATGATATCGCTTCATATGTCAAAAATGAGTTAAACCAAATATTCCCGGACCGATAGCGCTTAACTTTGCCGCAACGGCGATATTTTTACAAGTTATTTTTTGTCAGTAACAGTCATGATAAGATCTTTTTATAAGTTACCTTTCTTTCTTTTTTCCTTTTGCTTTTTCTTCGTTGCCTGTCAGACTGTTTCGGAACAGAATGCGCAAGCGAGCCCACTGCTCAGTCCTCCCGATCATACCTTTTCTACCGTTAAGCTCGGCTTTGCCGATACCTCTTCGGCCGAAGGGCAGGACCTGATCAGGAAACTGGATTCTTTTTACAAGCGGGAAACAGGTGCGGGCTTCAACGGAAGCGTGCTGGTAGGTTATAAGGGTAAGATCCTCTATGAACGCTATTTTGGTTATTGTAATAAAGCCAACGGTACGGTGCTTTGCGCACAAAATCCCAGCCAGCTGGCCTCTACTTCCAAGCCTTTTACGGCTACGGCGGTACTCTGGCTACACCAAAACAAATACCTGAATATCGACCAGCCGGTGCAGAAATACCTAAAAGATTTTCCCTACCCGGATATTACTGTAGCCATGCTTTTGTGCCAGCGCAGCGGTTTGCCTGACTATACGAAAATGGGTAACCGCTATTGGAAAAGCAGTGAGCCGATGTATAACGAAGACCTGCTGAAGATATTTGCACAATATAAGCCCAGCCTGAACTCCAGGCCCAATACCCGTTTTGAGTACAGCAACACGAATTTTGCCATGCTGGCCCGCATCATTGAGGAAGTGGCCAAGATGCCTTACAAGCAATTTATGAAGGAGTTTATTTTTGAACCCCTGGGTATGAAGCACACCTTTGTTTATGATCCGGCCGACCGCAGCAAGTACAACGATCTCATTACCCAAAGCTACCAGTACAACTGGTCGGTGTATAAAGAAACCAATGAAGATGGTGTGTACGGCGATAAAGGTATTTACAGCACGGTCGAAGATATGTACCGCTGGGACCAGTCGTTCTACAACCATACCCTGCTGAACGAAAAGATGCTGCAAATGGCTTACACTGGCTATTCCAACGAAAGGGCAGGCATTAAGAACTATGGTTACGGATGGCGCATGCTCAATTTTCCCGACGGTTATAAGATCATATACCATAACGGGTGGTGGCATGGCAACAATACCGTGTTCTACCGTTTTGTCAAGGATAATTTTACCATCATTGTGCTGGGTAATAAATACAACAGCAAGATATATGGCCACGCTAAATCCATTTATGGTATCGTAAAGAATACCAGCGAGCATGTCAATATGGAGTGGGAAGAAAGCGGCAGCCCTAAAGAGGAATAATTTGCCCTTTGCCCGTTTTTTTGCAACAGCCTTGAACCAGATGTTTCCCGGATTGTATTATCTTGTCTGTCTTAAACCAACAAGTATTACACATGAGAAGTGTTTTCCCCCTGTTGTTAAGTCTTTTCTTGTTTGCCAAAAGTTATGGACAGCATTTAAAGCCGGGCTTTGATAAAGCCGAATACCTGGACCTCCTGAAGCTATGCGCCCGTCATGGCGATTCGAATTATGTAAAAAAAATTCCTAAGCCAGAACATGCTTCCTTTGTCTACCGCTCGCCGGTTATGGGACTGGAAAACCGTTGGGACCTTTGGATGAGGGATGATCATGTGGTCATTCTCAGTATCCGGGGGACCACTTCAAGTATGGTAAGCTGGCTGGCTAATCTGTATGCCGCTATGGTACCGGCTAACGGAGAACTTCAATTGACCAGTACCGAAAAATTCCGTTACAACCTTGCCGACAATCCCAGGGCGGCCGTGCATATAGGCTGGCTGGTCGCGACTGCTTACCTTTCCAAAGACATTTTACCTAAGCTGGATTCCCTGTACAAAGCGGGCGTGCGGGAAGTGATCGTGATGGGACATAGCCAGGGAGGCGCTATCGCTTACCTGCTCACGGCTTACCTGTACCAGTTGCAAAAACATCATCAGTTACCTGCCGATATCCGCTTCAAAACCTATTGCAGCGCGGCGCCCAAGCCGGGCAATCTTTTCTTTGCCTACGATTACGAAGCCATGACGCAAGGAGGCTGGGCCTGTAACGTAGTGAATTCGGCCGATTGGGTACCGGAGACACCGCTTTCGGTGCAGACGCTCAAAGATTTTAATAAGACCAACCTTTTTGCCATTACCCCGGGCCTGATCAAAAAGCAGAAATGGCCGATGCGATGGGGGATACGCTATGCGTACAACAGGCTCAACAATCCGTCGAAGCGCCTGCAACGACGTTATGAAAAATACCTGGGTGGAATGGTATCCAAGCAAGTCGTCAAACATCTTAAGGACTTTCAGCCGCCAGCTTATTATGCCAGCAGCGATTATGTAAGAACGGGAAATACGATCGTACTGTATGCCGATGCCGATTACTACCAGCATTATAAGGACAGCGATCAGGACATTTTTGTGCACCACATGTTCGAGCCTTATCTTTTTCTTACCCGCAAACTGCCGGATGATCTGCGATAAACAGTAGCGTTCAGGTTTCTCTCTTGGGGACTTAAACCTAATTTGCCTACGAGGCAAGGTACAACGTTATTGTGCGGGCTTCTCTGACACATATCATTCTATCAAGGCTATTCTCCTTTGTGCGCCTAGGTCAAAAACCTGCCGCAATCGATGTGCTGAAAGCCTTTTCCCTTATTTTTTTAAAAAAGTTCAAAAAAATTTTGCCATTACGAAAAGTGTCGTACATTTGCTACGAATATATTCGTAATTGAAATTGTGATGAAAAACATAAAGCCTACCGAGAGCGAAATGGAGATACTGAATGTGATCTGGGACAAAGGTCAGGCCACAGTACGTGAAGTGCACGACGTGCTGGAGGCCCAGAAGCAGTCGGGCTACACCACTACATTAAAACTGATGCAGATCATGTTTGAAAAAGGTTTGCTTGAACGTGAAGCAACCGGGAAATCGCATGTGTACAAGGCGGTGATCAAACGGGAAGAAGCACAGGGTCAGATGCTGCAGCGTATGATCGATAATGTATTCAGCGGCTCGGCCTCGCAATTGGTCATGCAGGCTTTAGGTCATCACAAATCCAGCCCCGAAGAGCTGGAAGAAATAAGGAATTACCTGAAAACACTGGAATAACGTGGTATTACTCCTGGTCTGAACCTGAAAATTCATAACCTCATCTATAAGTTAAGTCATGAATGGCATAACCAATCATCCGTTGATGCAAGCCCTGGGATTGGCTGTATTGCATTCGGTATGGCAGGGCATCCTATTGTTCTGTATACTCAAAATGATACTTTCTTTTATCCCCGAGCGTCGTTCGGTGCCCCGTTACAGGATCCTCTATGGCGCACTGACGATTTTAACAGGATTGTTTTGTTATTCTTTTTTTGCCGAGTGGCAGCATTCCGTCGCAGTCTGGAAAAGTTCCGGGCTTACTGCCGCAACGCCGCAACCGGTAACTGCCGTAATATCTGCTTCCTGGCAAGATAACCTTTTTATCAGCTATGCCAATGCCTTTCGCAAGTACACTCCCGTTCTGGCCTTGCTGTACACTGCAGGTTTGATCCTGCTGTGTTTTAAAATGCTGCGGGAAATGCTGCAGGTAAAGTACCTGCGCCGCGAGGTGATGTTGCCCGAAGCATTTTTAGAACAACAATTTATTACCCTTAAAGAACAAACCGGTATCCGCAGGAATGTATTGCTGCGCCTGTCTGCCAAGGTACAGGTACCCATGATGCTGGGCCATCTGAAACCGGTGATCCTCTTGCCCCTTGCCTTAGTAAGCCGGCTGGATACACAACAGGTAGAAGCTGTCCTGCTGCATGAGCTGGCACATATAAAAAGACATGATTATTTCTGGAACATCCTGCAAATGGTTATGGAAACCTTGCTCTTCTTCAATCCCGTAGCCTGGTGGCTATCGGCCCTCATCAGGGATGAAAGAGAACATTGCTGCGATGATTATGTGCTGCGCAATACCCAGAGCTCGCTGCCGTATGCCCATGCCCTGCTGGCGCTGGAAGAATACCGCATAGCCCGTTACACGGCAACAATGGCCCTTTCCGGCAATAAGAAAAACACATTATTAAACCGTATTAAACGAATAACCGTAATGAAACAAGATAAAAGGAACACACAGAAAATGCTGGCAACAGTAACCGTATTGGTACTGCTTGCCGCCACAGTTTGCTTCGCTACCGCCTTTGGGCAGGAAAAGAAAGAAGAGCCCAAAACAATAACCAAGTCCTATACCAACAGGGTAGTGACCATCACCGACGATAAGGGCAATACAAAAGTGTATAAAGATGAAAATGTGGACCCGGCCGTTATAGAAGAAGCTATGAAGAACGTTCCGGAAGCCATGAAGCTGGCCGGGGAGGCCATAAAGGACGTAGACTGGTCCCTGGTGAATAAATCTGTTGATATGGCTATGGCCCAGGCCAATACGGCTATGAAGCAGGTGGACTGGGATGAGATCAATGCTACGGTGAAAGATGCCATGAAGAGCGTTGACTGGGATGAAATACACAACAGCGTAAACCAAGCCATGGAAGAAGCAAAAGCTTCTATGAAAGACGTAGACTGGCAGGAGATCAATAAAGAAATGGCAGCAACCAAAGAAGAAATGGCAAAGGCCCAGGCAGAAATGAAAAACGTGGACTGGGTCGAGATTGATAAATCCATGGCTCAGGCCAAAGAAGAAATGAAAAAGGCAAGTGTGGAAATGAAGAAAGCGATGAAAGAAATCAAAGACAGTTACAAAGCAGAAATGAAAAAGGCGAAAGCAGAAAGGAAACAAGCAACAGAAGATGATGTTCAGGTTGATTGAGTATATTTTGTGATCTAAAGCCGGCGACCATAGCCGGCTTTTATATACCGCTTATTTAATTCTGTTTATTTCCTCCGGCCCTTGTAACCTTTACAGCCGTATGCCCGATTAACTGTAGATAAACCATTTCTTCAGCCATTTAATCCTGCCTGTAAACGTTTATTACAGGAGCACAGCCATATCATGACACAGCTATTCACCGTCGCAGTGCGTTGTCTCCATGCAACCTTGCTGCCTTCTTATGGCCGTCTATTTCCGGTCTATATATCCTTTTTATTATGGCTTGCTTTCCCGGTACAGTCCGGTGCGCAACAGCCTGCCGCCAATACAGCCAATGCTTATACCCTGGGCGGCCTGCTGACCGACAGCGTGGCGAATGAAGCCCTGGGGTTTGCCACGGTCGTCCTTTATGGACAGAACGAACAACAGGTTGATGCCGTAACAGCAGATTCTACGGGCCGTTTCCGGCTGCAGGCAACTGCTGCAGGCCGGTATAAGCTCAGCATATCCTTTATCGGGTACGAAACGCGTATCCTTGATGGGATCAAGCTGGATACGGCTTACCTCGACCTGGGAAATATCAGTGTGAAACCATCCGGCGAAAGCCTCAAAGGCGTTACCATAACCGATCGCAAAGCATTGTTCCAGGACAAAGGTGATAAGCTGGTCTATAATGCGGAGAACGATATGACCAATACGGGAGGGACTGCAGCCGACCTGCTGCAGAAAGTGCCCGGGGTATCCGTTGATCCTTCGGGCAATGTACAACTGAGAGGAAGCTCCAACCTTAAAGTGCTGATCAACGGAAAAGCCTCTGGCATTATGGCCCGCAGCCTTAGCGATGCCCTGAAGATGATCCCGGCTTCCTCTATTCGTTCGGTGGAGGTAATGACTACGCCTTCCGCAAAATATGATGCCGAAGGGATAGGCGGCGTGATCAATATTATTACCAAGAAGAACCTGAAAGGGTTTACCGGCGCCCTGAATGGCACCGTAGGGAATTACACCCAATCGACCGGGGGTAACCTGGGTCTGAAGAAAGACAAGCTGGAGCTAGGCTTATCCTGGGATGTAAAAAGGGATAGGGAGAAAAGCGTAGGGGAAAATACCCGTACCAATTTGCAGAACGGCATGCCTGCAGGCAATACTTACCAGCAAGATGAACGCGATAATACCAGCAGCTCGGGCTTCGTGGAAGCTACGGCGAATTACGAACTGGATACCCTGAATACGATCGGCTTCTCGGCCAATATCTGGGGCGGGGAATGGCCGGCAAACCGCTCCCTGCTGGCTTCCTCCACCGATAGCCTGGGCAACCGGTTGCAATACTACCGGCAGCATATCGATTTTAAGAATCCTTACTATAACGTGGAACTCAACCTCAGCTATAACCGTAAAACAAGGCGCCCCGGGCAGGAATTTTCTGTGCTGACCCAATACAGTTACGTGATCGATAACTATCCTTATACCACCGATCAGCGTAATGTGGATAACGGGTCGCTTATCTACCGGGAGAAAAGCATCAATAAGAGCAATAACCGGGAGCTGACTGTACAGGCCGATTATGCGCACCCGCTCGATAGTGCCGGTAAAAAAACATTTGAAACCGGCGCCAAAGCCATCATCCGGAATGCCAACAGCAACTATACGGTTGAAAATTCGGCTTATAACGATCCCGAAACGATGATCAGCAACCCGGCCCGCTCCAATGTATTTGATTATACGCAACAGGTATTATCGGCCTACGCTATGCTGAAGCTGAATTTTGATCATGGCTGGTTTTTTTCTGTAGGAGGCCGCCTGGAGCAAACCTTTATAAAGGGTAATTTTCAGAACAATACCTCGGTGTTTAAGATCGACTATACCAGCATTGTTCCCAACGTTACCCTGTCGCGGAAAATAGGAGAGGACAATACGCTTAAGCTAAGCTACACCCAGCGTATAGCCCGCCCCAGGGTATGGGACCTGAACCCTTATATCGATGCCAGCGATCCCCGGAATATATCGACGGGTAATCCCCAATTGCAGCCGGAACGGATTCATGTACTGGAGCTGTCGCATAACCTTTCCGGTAAAAATGGGCTGAACATCAACAGCAGCCTGTATATGCACAGACTTAACAATTCTATTGAAAGGGTAACCGCCGTGCAGGCCGATGGTATCGCTTATTCGCGCAACGAAAATATAGGAAGCCTTATCCGTATAGGATGGTCGGAGTCTGCTGCCAAGGATATTACCAAACAATGGTCGGCGAATATCGATTACGGATTGGATTATGTAAAGTTCAGCGGATTGGATAAGGTCAACTCCGGGTGGGTTACCAGGATCAATGCCAACACTACGTACCGCCTGCCCAAAGATTTCTCGGTACAAGCGACGGGTGGTTACAGCAGCGGCTGGATATGGTACCAGGGGCGGAATTATGGCTGGCATTATTACATGATTGCCATCAAAAAGGAATTCTGGGATAAGAAAGCCTCGGTCACTTTTAATATGGCCAATCCTTTTGAACAAAAGCTGCGGGTGCGTTATGAAGAGCAGATGCCCAGCTACCGGATGGATGCCTATATCGATTACGCCCGCCCTTCTTTCCGGCTAAGCTTTAACTGGAAATTTGGCCAGATGAGCGAAGGCGGTAAAAAAGTGAAAAAGGTGGAAAATGACGACAACAGGTCGTCGAGGTAAATGAGCCTATCGCTGTGTGCATAGAATAGCACATTCTGCAGCACTCGCTTTTGTCCTACTGAATGTAGCTTGCGCAGCATGCGGAATGAAGTATCCTGGGTCCTATTGATATTCCATAGCGATCAGGATTCCTCGGTTGCTGCGCAGACCTCGGAATGACACGGTTTAAGGTCATTTATATGCAAAGCGTTCCGGTTCGCGACTTGATCTTGCAGCACTTGCTTTTATCGTACTAATTAAAGATTCTTGTTTTGCACACCAAGGCACCAGGATAATAATACTTATGTTTTCTTGCAGACAGATTAAGTCACAAAGGAAAATATAACTTTCATTGTGCCATAGCTCCCTTGCGAGTATGGAGTAGCACATTCTGCAGCACTTGCTTTTGTCCTACTGAATGCAGCTTGCGCAGCATGCGGAATGAAGTATCCTGGGTACTATTGCTATTCCATAGCGATCAGGATTCCTCGGTTGTTGTGCAGGCCTCGGAACGACAGGGTTTAAGGTGGTTGCTATGCAATGGGAATAAAATACCTTATAACGTAGGATCATGGTGAGCAGAGTCGAACCATGAAGAACGAAGCCGTGCCAATGATCTGTTATTGGCTCGCAACGGCGCGAAGGCGCAACGGTATTTGATTCCTAAAAGAAGGTATTAATTATTGCACACCAAGGCACAACGACGCTAAGATAGTAATGCTTATATTCAGTTGCACAGGTACAAAGAAAAGTATAATCTTCACAGAGTCATTGCGAGCATGAATAAAGTAACCCACACAAAAAATAAATCACGAACAAATACTTAAAACAATGCTCTATTTATTGATCTCCGTAGTGGTCTTGTTGTTGATATTAAACAACCGGTAGGCCAGCAACACACCCGCTTCGTCAGGCTTGGTATAGGTATAGTTGTCGCGGGCTACGACCTCTTTACCATAACGATCCAGCACGTAGTAAGTCACTGTTTTTTTATTGCCCGATGTCGCAAACTTCAGGGTTACATCAGGAGCCAGTGTCTTGCCATCGGTTATCCAATTGATGTTGCAGCTTTTCAGCCGGTCTATGACCTTCTGGTCGGGCGTACCGATAATATTCAGTCTCAGATTGGGTTTCAGCTCGGAGTAGGGCAGTAGTTGCGGGAAGTGGGTGTAGAAAGAATACATGCTTTCATTGTATTCACTGTCGTTCTTCCTGGCCTTGGCGCATTCGGCCAGGGCCTCATAAGTCCTGGCTACAAATAATTTCTCATATTCTATATCCGTCCGCTCGTTGTTCAATATATCGTACAATACCTGCTGAGCTTCCTGGTAATTCCCTTTCTTCATCTGCAGGCGCGCGATGTACAGCTTAAAGTATTTCTTGATCAGCTTGCGTTGATCGTCTTTAAGCTCCGATTGAAAACGTTGTACAAAGAAATTGGTGCTGAAATCTTTCATCAGGTACCAGATCTCATCCCAGGTAACCGTACTCTCCGTAGAAAACAAACGGTAGATAACCAGATCTCTTTCGGGATTCATGGCAAACTGGTTTACAATAAGGTATTGCAATAAGTACTTGCTGCCCGATTCTTCCGCTATTTTCGTGAGGGACGAAGGCGTATACCACCAGCCTTTATTTTCAAACTTGATCTGCTGTAGCCTTTGGATATTATTAGTGAGTTTTACCAGGTTGATGCTGAAATCATAATGGCTCTGGCCCAGGGTGGTGCCTATATGTACCTCTTTAAAAGCTTCCGCCTTTTTAATGTACCGTTCGCTTTCCTGCACATCCCCGTAATAAGCGCAGCAGCGGGCCAGGGCTATATTGTACCAGCCAAAGCCGGGCGTGGAGCCTACTGCTTTGATCATATCCTTCATGTCCTGTATCCCCTTCTTGGGATTGCCTTTGTAAATGTTGAGGATCGACGAATAATAAGCCCATTCCTGCAGGCGCTTGTCACCCGCATCCTGCGTGCTGGCTGCTTCATACTCTTTTTCCGCTTGCCGGAAATTGCCACAGATCGACAGGAAGGTAGCATAGTTGTTGTGCGAAAAAATAGGTGTTTCCCGCATCTGGTTGTAATAATAAGCCGCAGAATCTATATTGAGCGCATAGCTGTACAGGATAGCCTTGTAATGATATACACCCTGGCGCGCGGCATTTTCATAACCCGGGAAAAAAGCCGCGTTCAGTTGCTTATCGATCCTTATTTTCCGGAAAGCGGAATCCAGGTAGGCATTGGCCAGCTTCTCATTGGCAGCGATGCTGTTTTTCAGGAAAGGATATTTGGCGCTGGTATAAAAACGGTTGCGGTGTACGGTCCAGGCCAGGTAATTGTAGGACTGCATAAAACCTTCGTTCTGGAAATTCCATTTCAGCGCCCTGCGGATCACGTCGTAAGCTTCCTGTGGTTGCTCCGTATTGTTGTAGCAATCCATCAGGTTATAGGCAATTACCGAATAATCCAGGTGGAAGCGGTAAGCCGGGTAATAGGTCATAAGATCGGCGGTGCGTATGCGCAACAGCCGGGCATAATCCCTTTCCAATTGGTACAGCGCTTTTTTAAGGGGGATTGCCGCGTTCTTATAGCCCAGGAAATCGGCAGCATGGTTTACCTTATACATGCCTTCGTACATCCAGCCCACATAATAAGTACTGTCCGTCCTGATAAACTCTCTCGAGCGGGGAAGCGCATCATTGCTGTTGAAATCGGTCCCCATCCTTTTGGCATCGATCTCATACCTTTTCTGCTGATTGCGGGGATGGTTTACCGGGGGAAACTGTGCGTAAGCCTGCGCCGTGTAAACCAAAATGAGATATAGGGAAAAAATAAAATACCTTAGGGTCTGTTGTAACATTAAGCTTTTCCTGGATGTTGATGCAAATTCGAATAACCAAAAATACCGAAAAAACAACTTAAAGCCTCAGTACCGGAGCGATTATTTAACAGTATGGGTTACCTTCGCAAAGAGATGATAGCACCGGAATCCATACAGCAGGTTATTAACCGAAGCGACATAGTAGAAGTGATCGGGCAATTCCTGAAATTAAGGAAGCGCGGCACCAATTATATTGCCAATTGCCCTTTTCATAACGAAAAATCGCCTTCTTTTAATGTAAATCCCGCCAAGGGAATTTATAAATGTTTTGGTTGCGGTAAAGGAGGGGATGTGGTGGCTTTCGTGGAGGAATATGAAAAGTTTTCCTTCGTGGAAGCGATCCGCTGGCTGGCCAATTTTTACCAGATCGAGCTGAATGAAACAGAAGCTCCCGAGGAATACAAGCACCAGCAGCAGGTAGAAGAAAGCCTGCGCATCATTAACGAATTTGCCGCAAAGTACTTCCAGGATATACTGGAGCAAAACGAAGAAGGACAACTGATAGGCGGCAGTTATTTTAAGGAAAGAGGTTTCCGGCAAAACATCATAGAGCAGTTCCGCCTGGGCTATTGCCTGGACAAATGGGACGGGTTTGTGACGGAGGCCCTGGCCAAAGGATATAGCCAGGAGCTGCTGGAAAAGGCCGGCCTGATCAAGGTAAGGGATGGCAGGCCCTATGATAACTACAAAGGCCGTGTAATCTTCCCGATCTTCAGCGCCACCGGCAGGATACTGGGTTTTGGCGCCCGTATCCTCAGGAAAACGGACCATGCGCCCAAATATGTCAACTCGCCCGAGAATGAGCTGTATGTCAAAAATAAAGTACTCTACGGCTTGTACCAGTCGCGGCAGAGTATCAGCAAGCTGGACGAATGTTTCCTGGTAGAAGGGTATACCGATGTGATCTCGCTGCACCAGGGCGGGATAACCAATGTGGTTTCATCCAGTGGTACATCGCTTACCGAAGGCCAGTTGAAGCTGATCGGAAACCTGACCAAGAACCTGACGATCCTGTATGATGGCGATGCTGCCGGTATCAAAGCTGCGATGCGCGGCCTGGATATGGCGCTGGCCGAAAGTTTTAATGTAAAGCTGGTATTACTGCCCGATGGGGAAGACCCGGACAGCTTTGTACAAAAATCAGGAGAAGACGCTTTTAAGCAATACGTAGGAGAGCACAAACGCGATGTGATCGGCTTCAGGCTCGAAGTAGGCATGAAAGAAGCGGGCAACGACCCGATGAAGAAATCGCAGCTGGTGAATGAGATTGCCGAAACCATATCGAAGATCAACAAGACGGAAGACTTTACCCTGCAGCAGCATTATATCAGGGAAAGTGCGACTCAATTGCAGATCGACGAACAGGGCCTCATCAACCTGGTCAATAAATTCCTCCGGGACCGTCTGCAGCAGGAACAACGCCAGCACGAGCGGAAACAGTCGCAGGGACCGCCGCCTGATGAAGCTTTTGCGTATGTAGATGAAGAAACGGGTGAGTCCATCGTTATCGATGTTGTCCAGAAAGAGTACCATGAAGAATGGCAATTGCTGCGTATCCTCCTGGAATATGGAGACAAGCCTTACAAAGATGAAGGTACCGTAGCCCAGCTTTTCTTTGATACCATAGACATCGAGCTGCTGGAAAATGCCCTGGCTAAAAGAATGGTGAACGAATACCATGAGTACTGGGCCAATAATCATTTACTGCCGGATCATAAATATTTTACCAGCCATGTAGACCGCACGATAAGCCAGAAAGCGGCCGATCTGCTGCATACCCATTACGTCCCGAGCCTTAACTGGCAACAGAAACATAAGATAGAGGTATTGCATGGCGAGCAGATATACGAAGCGGAAATCGAAAGCACCTTCGCCTATTTTGAGTTGAAACTGCTGCGCCGCCTGTTAACGGAGAATATGAAGCAAATGCAGCATGAAAAGGATATACAGAAAATAATGACCCTTATGCGGGCCCATCAGAGCCTTAAGCAAAGGGAGAAAGAACTGATGGCTATCGTTATTATCCGCTAACCTTCCTGCCTATAACAAAACAAGCTACCCCATCGGGTAGCTTGTTTTGTTATAGGCACATCCTTTTTTCATTTCTCGCAGCGACGCCGTATCGCTGCGAGAAATGAATACCTTATAAATAAGGCAGTCTGAGCGCAGTCGAAGGGTGAACGGAAATTTTTGCCATGCTTCGACTTCGCTCAGCAGGACCAAAATTTCGGGTAGTCCTCTAAGTATTAAGACGTATTTTCCATTTTACAGGTAAATTATTTTATTTTATAAATCGATGAAATTTAAATAAATATAAATTTTAAAACTATAATAATGGCTTGTAGTGTGATTTTTACGTTAATCCACGTATAGGTGGGCTTTAGGGTTGTATTTACTTTTGCTTTAATATGCCTGGCATTACCATAACCTGTTTAACCCTTTAAATCATCACTGTATGCAATACTCTTTTTCATCTTCACCGCCTTGAAAGGGAGAGCCGGCCAACACTCCCTTTTGTTCATTTAAAAAAAGCATGATGAAACTATTCTTTATTATTCTATTAAGTCCGCTACCCCTGTTGACATCGGCGCAAAGCCTGGGACCTGCCGCTTTAAATGCAACCGGCAAAAGCGCCACCCTAAGCGGTAATACCTATGAATATGCTATAGGTGGCTTGGTGGGCAATGCATATACCTCTGCCAACCTGGTTGTAACGCCGGGCGTATTGCAGCCGGTGCAACCTGCAACGGGTATCGGCACTCCGGAAATTACCGGCTCCGATCTCACCGTATTCCCTAATCCTGCAGCGTATACCTTATACCTACAACCTCATTTTGGAAAGAAGGGGACGCTCGAATATGTGATTACCGATGTACTGGGCCGGACTATAGCCACCCAAAAAATAGCCCTGGAAAAAGGCAATGAAAAACAGGAGATCGATATGTCGCCTTATACCATGGGACAGTACAACCTGACGGTACACTGGCTGCAAGCGGGCAAAACCTATAGGAGCACCTATAAAGTGCAAAAAATCAATTAAAGAAAACCACTATCACAATACAAAAACCAATTTATGAAAAAGCTGAGTTTTATTATACTGTTCGCCTTTTCCTGCCTAATGGCACAAGCGCAATCGCCGGCGAAATTCAACTACCAGGGTATAGCCCGCTCGGGTACAGGCGTGCCGCTTGCAGCGCAAGCTATTTCGATGCGTATTTCGATAATAGATACTGCCACAAGTACCATCGTGTACAGCGAAACACAAAGTACCACCACCAATGCCTATGGCCTGTACAATGTAGTGATAGGCGCCGGTACTGTTGAAACCGGTACTATTGAAGGCATCGACTGGGCAGGTGGTGAAAAATACATCAGGGTACAATTGGATCCTGCCGGCGGAACCGCTTATGTCGATTTAGGCACCAGTCAGTTGCTGAGCGTGCCTTATGCTATGTATGCGACCAGCGGTACTCCCGGTCCTGTAGGCCCCGAAGGTCCTGCAGGTGTTGCCGGCCCTGTTGGTCCTGTAGGCCCGGCCGGTGCAACGGGTCCTCAAGGTCCTGCCGGTCCTGTAGGTCTTACTGGTGCTACCGGTGCTGCAGGCCCTCAGGGTCCGATCGGTCTTACCGGTGCTACCGGTCCCCAGGGTGTTGCCGGCCCCGTTGGTCCTACCGGCGCTACGGGTGCTGTGGGCCCTCAAGGTCCCATTGGTCTTACCGGTGCAACCGGTCCCCAGGGGCCTGCCGGTCCTGTGGGTGCTACTGGAGCAGTAGGTCCAGTAGGCCCTGCCGGTGCTACTGGTGCTGCTGGTCCGCAAGGTCCTGTAGGTCCTGCCGGTGCTGCCAATATCAGCGGAGCCACCAATACCCTGATCAAGTTTACCGGCGCTACTACCGGTGGCAATTCGCAGCTTACCGATGATGGTACCAGTGTGGGCGTGAGTACCGGTGCTTTAAGCCCTAATATTAAATTCCAGGTAAACGCCGGTTCTATCGGCAATGCGATAAGAAGTACGCTTGTGGGTACGCCCGCTACCAGTATTGCGACCGCAGGCTCCGTTTATGGCGAGTCTACTACCGGTATCGGTGTAATTGGTGTGAGCGGCACGCAGAATGGTGTTTATGGTTTATCTACGGGGACCCTTGGCGGTACTGTGGGCGTGTCTACCGGTACGGGTAATGGTATCTGGGGTGTGGCCACAGGCGCCGGTGTAGCCGGCTTCTTCGATGGCGGTGTTACCGGCCGTGGTATTATCGTATCTACGGGATCTTCGGGTTTTGGTACGAGTACGCCTACCGGAAGGCTGTATGTAACACAACCTGCTACGCCGGTACCTGCGATAGATACTTTTTCTGCTATTACAGGTTATTCTTACACCGCACAAGGTTGTTTGAAAGCCGGTGTATTTGGCAATTACAATGTCAATAATTATGGTGTAGGTGTGCAGGGTACAGGCTACAATGGCGTTAACAACACCGATGCCAATACTATTTTTGGCGTAGGTAACCAGGATCTGGGTGTATATGGTTCGGCCAATACAGCAGGTGTAATGGGCGCTTCTGTAGGCGGTATAGGCGTGGTAGGCTATAATAAGAATGCTTCTTTTGCGGCTACTACCGGTATCGGTAATACTTATGGCGTATACGGCAATGCCCAGACGGTGGGTGGCGCTACCGTACCTAACGTTCGCTATGGCGTTTATGGTTTTGCTTCCGGAGCTACCACCAATTATGCCGGTTACTTTTCGGGCAATGTACAGATCACCGGCTCTATAGCCAAAGGAAGCGGTACTTTCAAGATCGATCACCCCAATGATCCGGAAAACAAATACCTCTACCATAGCTTTGTGGAAAGTCCCGATATGATGAATATCTATAACGGCAATATTACTACCGATGCCAATGGTTATGCCACCGTAAAATTGCCGAGCTATTTCGATGCCCTTAACAAAGATTACCGCTACCAGCTTACTGTTATCGGAACTTTTGCGCAAGCCATCGTATCGCAGGAAGTAAGCAACGGCCAGTTTGTGGTGCAAACCAACCAGCCGAATGTAAAAGTAAGCTGGCAGGTAACCGGCATCCGCCAGGATAAATATGCCAATGCACACCGCGTTGTTCCTGAAGTGGAAAAAGAGCCTGAGTTTAAAGGCCGCTATCTGCATGCAGCAGAGTGGGGACAACCGGAAAGCAAGAGCATAGATGCCCTTACCCGTCCGAAGGAAAAGCAAGAAGCAGCAATGAAGCAGCAAGATAAGATAGCTACACCTCCGGCATCGGCCGATAAGAAACAAGGCGTGGCCGGAGCAGAGCTCAAAACCGTTTCCAGGAAATAAATACTGCTCATCCCCCGGTTTATTTTGCCGGGAATAAATTACCATAAAGGGCGCTCGTTCAGAGCGCCCTTTAGCGTGGTATATTATAAAGAGGTATACTTGTTAATTCCTGGTCAAAGGCAAAGTCAGCATGGTGCGATCGAAATATACCCTCAGGTAATACATGCCCTTGGGTACCTGGCTCATGTCTAGGCTTATGTTATAGGCGTTTTTTGCCAGGAGGGGCAGCTTACTTATTTTACGCCCCAGCATATCATAAAGCTCGTAATGCTGGATGGTCTCTGTTGTCTGAACAGTACATTCACTTCCCGTTACGGGATTGGGATAGAGGTAAGTTCCGCCCTGGCTATTACGGACAACTACTATGGAAGAATAGCTCCTGCTGCCGTCCGCGTCTTCCTGGGCCAACCGGTAAAAAGAAATGTTTTGAAGCGGTGTTTCGTCCCAGAATTGATACTCCTTTCTATCGTTGCTTTGCTGGCTTCCCGGCAGCATACCTATGGTGTGCCAATGCTTCTGGTCGGCGCTGCGCTCGATCAGGAAACGGGCATTGTTGTGTTCGGAGGCTGTAGCCCATTGCAGGTATACTTTTTTCCCCGATAACGCACCGGTAAAATACAGTAATTGCACCGGCAATACCTGGGAACAAAGCACATTGGCGCCCAGCTGGTTGTATTGGAAAAAGCCGGCCCTGATGTTATTGATCAATAAATTGTTGTTGGCAGTATTGGCGGCTCCCGGCGTTTCGTTAGCGGAAGCGCCGCTCAGGAAATTGTTGCTGAAATAATAGCTTCCGCAATCGAAATAGGTAACCACATTGGTCGCTATACCGGTATAGCCATTGAACGAAGGCAAGCCTACTTCGCTGAAAGTAGAAAAGGTAGTAAAGCTATTGGCGATAGTAGGTGTACTGAAGCCAAAACCATGATAGAAAGTGCCATCCGGCTTACGTACTTGTATGGCATCGCCGTTATTGGCCAGGCCTATTTGCCCTACCCAGTTGGCTGGAAGGGGAGGTATCGTACTTGATGTATAAACATAAGATGTGGAAGTATTGCTGGGGGTACCGCTGCAGGCCCTGAGCAGAGTGCTGGTTCCAGGGATATAATAGGTAAATCCCCCGTCTTCGATATGGGCAATGTCCTGGCTGCTGCCGTCGAACTGCCTGAAGGTCCATGCAGGATTCGGATCGTTTGCGTTATAGATCACGATCAATGCACCTATAGGGACGGCGGCAAAAGTATCGTTGGGGGCCAACCGGAAATGACCTGTGGCAATACCCGGCGCAGAGTTGTCGGCCAGTTGGAAATCGCCGTTGTTATCGTCGATGATCCAGTCGCGCAAGTCGACCGTACTGGTAGCCTGGGTGGCGCTGCCAACTACGAGCAATTCGATAAACTCCTGTGCTCCGGCAGGACCCTGGGAAATTTCATTGACAATAATACCCTGTGCATAAGGATGGAGCGTGAAAAGGCAGGCGGTGCCCGCAAGGAGTAGCATTCTTTTCATATAGTTTGGTTTGGATTGGTTATGGTTATTACAATTAATTTCCTTTTTGGCTCATTGGCATAAAGGCCCCAAAAGGCAACCGGTTACCTTTAAAACAATTATTGCCTGGGGATTTTTTTTGCCATATAGTGCAAGTGTTTGATTATTATTGATTTGTAGGAATTTAAATAAGATGAGTAGGCAGGGCTGGCAAATGCAAAAGTTTGCTTAAAAAAATAGGGATGTTACCTTACCCCGGTAACGTCGTGCGGAATAAATGATAGAAAATCACCTTGTAAGGGATCGGTAAACCAATATGTTTTGTGTGTATATTCCAGTTTTTGTTTTACAGTTATTTATATTGTGTAAATAATGTAATTATATTAGTTTTGCCTCACTAACCAAAAACATACACACTTATGCGTATTCTTAAACGAATTATTTTCCTGATCATAAGCTTGGTTATCATTGCCCTTATAGCTGCTTTGTTCGTCAAAAAGGACTATGCCGTAGAGCGGGAGATAACCATCAACAAACCGAAGCAAGTGGTATTTGACTATGTCAAAATGCTAAAGAACCAGGACAACTATACAGTATGGGCTGCTAAAGATCCTAACATGAAAAGGACCTACACCGGAACAGATGGCACGCCTGGTTTTATTGCCGCCTGGGAAAGCCAGAATAAGGAAGTAGGTACAGGTGAGCAGGAGATACTGAAAGTAACCGAAGGGGAGCGCATCGACTCCCGGCTGCGATTCAAAAAGCCTTTTAAATCGGAAAGCGATGCTTACCTGGTCACCGAAGCTGTAGGCGACAATCAGACGAAAGTGAAATGGGGATTTAAAGGAACTTATTCTTATCCCTGGAACCTGATGGGGCTGGTGATGAATATGGATGAAAAGGTAGGCGGCGATTTTGCGACAGGGCTCAGCAATCTTAAAACAATATTGGAGAAGCAATAAGCAAAAGATCCCGGGCATCATCGGGTATTATGCGCCAGGTACCGGTTACAAGCGGTACCTGGCGTTTTGCTTGCACTACAAAGGTGTGTAAGCAACCACTAATTAATTTGTAATCCTTTTCTATTCCTTTTATTTTTGTGACCGCGTACAGCGATTTGCCTTATCCCTTCATCTAACCTTAACAGAGATTCTTTATTGCCCATGAACAGAAAACAGAGTATTGCGGATAGTGCCCTGACCTTATTTGCCGGCAGGGGGTATGAAAATACTTCCACGCAATTGATCGCAAAAGAGGCAGGGGTATCGGAAGCACTTATTTTCAAACATTTCGGCAACAAGGAAAAGCTACTGGCCTTCGTGATCAAAGAAGGGTATAAACGGATCGTAGAGCATAACCGCGGCACGTTCCAGGATAAAAAGCCCCTGGATTTTATTTATACGGTAATAGAACTACCCTACAAATTGGTGTGGGAAGAGCCTAAGTTCTGGGAATTGCAATACCGCCTGCTCGACCAGGAAATATCGATGAAGCAGCACGAACGCTTTATGCAACCCTTGCATGCCATGCTGGTAAAGGCTTTTAAAGAGCTTGGCTACGAACATCCCGATAAGGAAACGGAGCTGATGCTGGTTTTTGTAGAAGCTTTCTGGAAATACCTGATCGCGCACCGCGATGAGAACAAGGCCCAGTTCCTGGAATTGCAGCGTTTCTTCAAAACCAAATATGCCAACCATAAATAGTGCGCACCGCTATTCACTCTTTGTTCCCCAATCATAAATCTATTTGAATGAGCCAGACCATCATAAGTGGGAAGTATGTCGATATCCTGAACCGGGTTATCTTCCCGGCAACAGTTACTATTGAAGCCGGTCGCATCAAGCAGGTACAAAGACAGGATGAGGCCCCGGCGCAATACCTGTTGCCTGGTTTCGTAGATGCGCATATTCATATCGAAAGCTCGATGCTGGTACCTGCGGAATTTGCAAAGATTGCGGTCGTGCATGGTACAGTGGCTACAGTAAGCGATCCGCACGAGATAGCCAATGTGTGCGGTGTGGCCGGTGTGGATTATATGATCGCTAATGCAGCCCAATCGCCATTGAAATTCAATTTCGGTGCACCCAGTTGTGTGCCGGCTACAGCATTTGAAACGGCAGGAGCCATTATCGATGCCAAAGCTATTGCCGGTCTGTTGCAGCGCGATGAGATCCGCTACCTGGCCGAAATGATGAACTTTCCCGGTGTATTGCACCAGGACGAAGAAGTGATGGCCAAGATCGCTGCGGCAAAAGCAGTCAACAAGCCCATCGACGGACATGCTCCCGGTTTGCGGGGCGAAGAAGCCCGGCAATATGCAGCAGCAGGCATGAGCACCGATCACGAATGTGTAAGCCTGGACGAGGCCCTGGATAAGATCGAAGCGGGTATGTATATCCTCATCAGGGAAGGCAGCGCTGCCCGGAATTATGAAGCATTGGCGCCTTTGTTGCGCAGCCATCCGCAAAAGGTAATGTTCTGCAGCGACGACAAACACCCGGACGAGCTGTTGAAAGGACATATCGGCCAGTTGGTGGCAAGGGCCGTGGCGGAAGGGTATGATGTTTTTGATGTGCTGTATGCTGCTTGTATATTGCCTGTGCAACATTATCAACTGCAAACAGGCTTGCTCAGGGAAGGTGATCCGGCCGACTTTATCCTTGTAGATAACCTGGAGCAGTTCCGCGTTTTGCAGACCTATATCGACGGTAACCTGGTTGCCGACCGGGGCCGTAGCCTGATCACTACAAGTGTCGTGCCGCCGATCAATAACTTTGCTACCGGCCTTAAAACCCCGGAAGATTTCAGGTTCGCCAGCCCCGATCCGGAAGCAGCGCAGGTGCGTTGCCGGGTAATAGAAGCGTTGGACGGGCAACTGATTACCAGGGCTTCGGAAGCTATGCTGCCTGTAAATCATGGTGAGGTAACAACCGACATAACGCAGGATGTTTTAAAGATAGGCGTGGTGAACCGTTACCACGAAGCGCCGGTAGTCCAGGGCTTTATCCGCAACTTCGGCCTGAAGCAAGGCGCCCTGGCCTCCAGTGTAGCCCACGATAGCCATAATATCGTGTTTGTAGGTGTGGACGACGACAGTATATGCCGGGCTGTGAACGAGGTGATCCGTCACCAGGGCGGTATCAGCCTCGACAATGGTAACCATACGGAAGTAATGCCCTTGCCCATTGCCGGCCTTATGTCGGATAAAGATGCCATAACTGCTGCGGCCCAATACGAGACCTTAAGCTTTGCCGCCCGTAAGCTGGGTAGCCCGCTGGCTGCTCCTTTTATGACCCTTTCTTTTATGGCCCTGCCTGTGATCCCTTTCCTGAAAATGACCGACCAGGGCTTGTTTGATGTAGGTACATTCATGTTTGCCGATGTGTTATTTGATGGCAAATAAGGGGGCTGGATATAGGTTGCTGGTAAATATTCTTTATTTTTGTTTTGTATTTAACCAGCAGACGGTTTATGAAGTACCTGATTACGATTGTGTTGTTGGCATTTTTGTCGCAGGGTAGCTATGCACAGGCCGACAAGAGTAAGACTGATTTTGCCCTTTCCGAAAAAGAAAAACCCAAATATCCGGGAGGCGACCCAGAATTAAAGAAATACCTATCCCTAAACCTGCGTTATCCTACCCTGGCATTGGAGGAAAAAATTGAAGGTGAGGTATTGATCAGCTTTATCATCAATATGGAAGGAAGCATTGTAGATATTAAAATAATAAAAGGAATAGGCTATGGCTGCGACGAAGAGGCTATGAGGGTGGTAAAAGGTATGCCCCGGTGGCGACCTGCCCGTATCAAAGGACGAAATATAGAAGTGGCCTACAAGCTTCCTGTCGTTTTTGAATTGCCGCTGTCTGCTGACCAGCCGCATCGTTAATGTGTTTATGAGAAAATATATTATCTGCCTGTTGTTCCTGCTCTTTGGTGCAGGAATTTCTTTTGCCCAGGAAGCAACTATCAAGATTCCCAGGCAGATTTTTACCACGGTAGAACAAGCGCCTGAGTTCCCCGGCGGCAACGATGCTTTAAAACAATACCTGGCCAAAAAGATCCGTTATCCCAAAAGCGCTTACCAGAAAGATATTGAAGGCAAAGTGGTCGTGCGGTTTATCGTAGAGCCCGATGGCAGCATCAGCGATCCCGAGATCATCAATAGCCTCGATCCCGATTGCGATAAAGAAACATTAAGGGTGATCGGTAAAATGCCGAGATGGCATCCCGGCAGGCAGAACGGTGCTTTCGTGGCCGCATATTATGTATTGCCAGTGAGCTTTCGTTTACACTAGCACACTATAAAAGAACAGGTATGTATAAACACTTTTTAGGTCTTGTGCTGGTTATGATGTTGCCGTTATGCAGCATAGCGCAACAAAAAGATTCTTTGTATTATACTGCTGTAGATAAAGCTCCTGAGTTTCCGGGAGGTATGGACGGATTGTTGGGGTATCTGAGAACGATAAAAACATACCGTGAGGACCTCGATGAAGGTTTGACCGGAAGAATGGTGGCCACTTTTATTATTACGGAGAAAGGAAAGATCAGGGATGTAAAGCTGGTACGGGCCTTTGGCTCCAGGATGGAAAAAGACTTTGTACGATTGATTAAGGCAATGCCCGATTGGAAGCCGGCCATGCTCCGGGGAAGAGCGGTGCCTTATAAATACACGGTGCCCTTACAGGTTTGTTTCCGTGGTGAGTAGTGTTGATGGCCGGATTACAGAAAACAAGCGATACTTTTGCATGCTGCCCCGGTGATGATGTATTGAGATGGACAGCACTGCAGCAACGGGCACATTAATACGTTCCCGGCTTTATTATAAACAACAAAAAATGAATAGACCCGATAAGATGCGTCATTTCTTCCTGATATTGTTGCTTGCCCTTACAGCATTACCTGCTGTAGCGCAAAAGCGAAAACAGAAGCAGAAACCTATTCCCGTCCCGAAAGAACGATTGGTACAGCCGGTTGTTATCGATAGCAATAGTGCTGAGGAACCGACCCTGGCGCCGTTTCCCACCGAAGCACCCGCAGATGGGATTTATACGGTGACGCAGGAGCAGCCGGAATTTCCTGGTGGTATTCCCGCTTTGACCGCTTATCTCTCCCGTAACCTGGTGTACCCTGTAAAAGCGCAGGAAGCCGGTATACAGGGAAAAGTAATTGTAAGATTTATTGTAGATAATGAGGGCCGCCTCTCCGATGCGAAAGTGATGAAGGGGATTGGCGGCGGTTGTGACGAAGAAGCCTTAAGGGTGATCCGGAATATGCCGAAATGGAAACCTGCGAAGCAAAACGGAAGATCTGTAAAGGTGTACTACTCCCAGCCCATTTCCTTTCGCCTTATCGAAGACGAACCGTCCCCAAAAACAAAAAGATAATGATACGGTTCCGGGATAGGTACCTGCCGGGAACAAAAAAGAAACAATCGATGCCACAGGATATATTTAATGATTTTTCAAAATTGCATGTAGTCGTTGTTGGTGATGTGATGCTGGACAACTACCGCTGGGGCGATGTAGAGCGCATTTCGCCCGAAGCGCCCGTGCCCATAGTTACGATCCGCAAATCGGAAAGCCGCCTGGGCGGGGCTGCCAATGTAGCCTTGAATTGTAAGGCCCTGGGGGCTAAGGTAACTGTAGCGAGCGTGATCGGCGCCGATGAAGACGGCCGCGCGTTGATACAAAAACTAAGTGAGCATGATATCGAAACGGCATTGGTGCAGCAAAGCGATGCCCGTACGACTACCACCAAAACCCGTATCCTGAGCCGCAACCAGCAAATGGTACGCCTGGATTCGGAAATGAAAGAGGAGCTGAATACCCGCGACGAACATGCCTTTATCGATGCCACGCTGCGCTACCTGCAGATACAGAAACCCGATATCCTCATCTTTGAAGATTACAATAAAGGTGTGCTTAAAGAGAATGTGATCCAAAAGATCACCGGTCACTGCAAAGCCCTGGGCATCCTGATAGCCGTCGATCCTAAATGGCATAACTTCTTCAGCTACCGCCAGGCCGATATCTTTAAGCCCAATCTTAAAGAAGTAAGGGAAGGGCTGCATATACCGCTTACCGAAATCACGGAGAAGCATATGGATGAGGTACACCAGGCACTGCAGGCCCGCTTGCAGCACCGTATCTCCTTTATTACCCTTTCGGAAAAAGGCGTGTACTACCACGACGAAAGCGGCGGAAAGATAGTACCTTCGCACCTGCGCAATATCGCCGATGTAAGTGGCGCAGGCGATACCGTAATTGCCGTGGCAGCTATGGTGTATGCCCTCACCCGCGATGCGGAAAAGATGGCTTCCTGGTCCAATATAGCAGGGGGGCTTGTGTGCGAAGAAGTAGGTGTGGTTCCTGTCGGGAAACAAAAGCTGCTCGATGAGATATTGCGGCTGCATGCATAAAGCAACGAATACAAAAGATCAAACTATAAATTTCGAATTTCTAATCTTAAAACAACAATGTCTTTAATTACTGTAGGCACTATGGCGTTTGACGCCCTGGAAACTCCCTTTGGAAAAGTAGATCGCATCATAGGCGGTTCGGCAACTTATGTAGCCTGGGCTGCATCCAATTTTTACCAGCCCATCAGGCAAGTCTCTATCGTTGGTGGCGATTTTCCACAGGAAGAGTTTGACCAGCTGGCCGCCCGCGGGGTAACTTTTGAAGGTGTGGAAGTAGTTAAAGACGGCAAATCGTTTTTCTGGAGCGGCAGGTACCATATGGACATGAATACCCGCGATACCCTGGTTACAGACCTTAACGTGCTGGAACAGTTCAACCCGCAACTGCCCGAGAGCTACCAGGATTGCGAATACCTGATGCTGGGCAACCTGGTGCCTGCGGTACAACAGAGCGTGATCAGGCAATTGCGCAACCGTCCCAAGCTGATCGTGATGGATACCATGAATTTCTGGATGGATATAGCGCTTGCAGATCTTAAAGAGACCCTGAAGATGGTAGATGTGCTGGTGGTGAACGATGCCGAGGCACGTCAATTGTCGGAAGAATATTCCATCGTGAAAGCGGCTAAAAAGATCATGGCCATGGGACCTAAATTCCTGGTGGTGAAGAAAGGAGAGCACGGCGCTTTGCTGTTCCATGAAGATAAGATATTCTCTGCTCCGGCTCTGCCTCTGGAAGTAGTGTTTGATCCTACCGGCGCCGGCGATACTTTTGCCGGAGGCTTTATCGGCCACCTGGCCCGCACCGGTGATATCTCTTTTGAGAACATGAAAACCGCTATCATCGTAGGTTCTGCCATGGCTTCCTTCTGCGTAGAAAAATTCGGACCGGAAAGAATGAAAGAGATTTCACATAATGATATTGCCCGGCGCATACAGCAGTTTTCCGAATTGGTTAGTTTTGAAACCGCTGCCGTAGTGTAGTTTTCAGGGCCATTTTTGTACGGTAACAACCCTGGAGAGGGAATTGCTTTTACTACAATTAAATATGCTGCATAAAACCAAAATAATCGCGACCGTAGGACCGGCCTGCGATACCTTCGAAAAACTGTTGGAGCTTGTAAACGCAGGTGTCAATGTTTTTCGCCTTAATTTTTCTCATGGTTCTCATGAAAAACATGCTGAAGTGATCAGCAATATCAGGAAGATCAACGAGGAGTATCCTTTCAATATCGCTATCCTGGCCGATCTTCAAGGGCCCAAGCTCCGGGTAGGCGAGATCGAAAACAACTCGCTGATCCTGCTCCAGGACGATATCGTCACGTTTACCAACACGCCATGTGTGGGTACTAAGGACGCGATCTATATTTCTTATCCCAACTTCCATAATGATGCCCAGGTAGGAGAAAGCATCCTGCTCGATGATGGTAAAATAGAAACGAAGGTGGTAGAGATCACTGCCGACGGATTGGTACGTGCCCGCGTAATCAACGGCGGCGTATTGCTGCCCCGCAAAGGCGTGAACCTGCCCGATACGCAGATATCCATTCCCTCGCTCACCGAGAAGGACCTGCGCGACCTGGATTTCATCATAGCGCAAAAGATAGACTGGATCGGGCTTTCCTTTGTGCGTAAGCCTAACGATATTCTTGACCTTAAGCTCCGGCTGAAAGAAAAGAACAGCCCCGCCAAGATCATCGCCAAGATCGAAAAGCCGGAAGCGATACAGCATCTCCGGGAGATCATCCTGGCTTCCGATGCGGTCATGGTGGCCCGTGGCGACCTGGGTGTGGAGATGCCGGTTGAAAAGATCCCGATGCTGCAAAAGGAAATTGTGCGGAAGTGCATCCACCGCGCCAAGCCGGTAATCATTGCTACGCAAATGATGGAAAGCATGATCGACCGTACCCGCCCCAACCGCAGCGAGATCACCGATGTGGCCAATGCCGTAATGGAAGGCGCCGATGCGGTAATGCTAAGCGGTGAAACGGCTATGGGCGCACATCCTGCATTGGTGGTGCAAACCATGGTCAATATAGTACGCGAAGTAGAAAAGGAAAAAACAGTGTACAACCGGAACCTGGTGCCCCAACCGCATTCCCCCTCTTTCCTGAGCGATGCGCTTTGCTATAATGCCTGCAAAATAGCGGAAGATGTACATGCCGATGCCTTAATCGGGATGACACAAAGCGGATATACCGGTTTTATGCTATCCAGCTTCCGCCCGTACTCTTCCCTGTTTGTCTTTACCAAAACGCAAACGCTGATCAACCAGTTGAGCCTGAGCTGGGGCGTACAGGCTTTCTTTTATGACAAAGAAGAAGATGTGGACAGCATCATCTCCGACCAGATCGCTATCCTGAAAGAAAAGGGATTGCTTAAAGCCGGCGATGTGGTGATCAACACCGGAAGCATGCCGGTAAGCGAGCACCTGCCTACCAATATGCTGAAAGTAACGAAAGTGAACTAAATATTTTATCCGGATATAACAAAACGCGCTATCTCAGATGGCGCGTTTTGTTTTTTTGACCTGTTTTGTTCTTTGCATTATTTCGTTTTCACAACCCACTCTTTCATGTGCTTTTCCAGTATATCCAGGGGCATACTGCCGTATTTCAATACCTCATCATGGAAAGCGCCTATGTTGAATTTGGCGCCAAGTTGTTTGGCGCATTCTTCTCTTAATCTTCTTATGGTGATAGAGCCTACCTTGTAACCCAATGCCTGTCCGGGCCAGGCCATATAGCGCTCTATTTCTATAGTCGCCGCTTCTTCCGATATCTGCTCATTGTCCGTCATATACTTGATCGCTTCCTCGCGGGTCATTTTACGGGCGTGCATACCGGCATCTACCACCAGGCGTATAGCTCTATGCATCTCGGCCCCCAGGGCGCCGAAGTGCTGGTAAGGGTCGGTGTACAGGCCCAGCTCTTTGCCCAGGCTTTCGCAATACAGCGCCCAGCCTTCGATATAAGCATTGTCGCCAGTCGAGAACCTGCGGAAGGCGGGCAGGCTGGTGTCTTCCTGCTGCAAGGAGATCTGGTAGTGGTGACCGGGGATCGCCTCATGCAGGAACAGGCTTTCCATCTGTTCTTCTACCGCATTGTATTTTTTAGGATCTAGGATCAGCACATAAAAGATTCCGGGGCGCTTACCATCGGCGCTGCCCTGGAAATATTGCGAAGAGCTGCTCTTGGCCCGGAAAGCCTCTACCTGCCTGATCTCGAAAGGTGTCTTGGGTTCGTGCAGGAATAGCTTCTTCAGTTGCGGCTTCATGTGGGTATGGATTTTTTCATAAGCAGCCAGTATTTCCGGTGCATCATGGAAAGGCATAAATTTCGGATCGCTCGCCAGGTAAGCAAAGAAGGCTTTGAGATCGCCCGTAAAGCCGGTGCTGGTTTTAATACCCTCCATCTCGCCCCTGATGCGCTTCACTTCCGAAAGACCCAGGTTGTACACTTCCTCGGCTGTCATGCCGGTCGAGGTGCCTTTGTGCACGGAATAATCATAATAGGCTTTGCCGTCGGGCAGGTCCCATATGCCCGATGTATTGCGGGTTACCGGCAGGTATTCTTTTTCCAGGAAATCGCCCAGTCTTTGATACGCCGGGTTGATGATGGTGCTGATTGCATTGGTATAAGCAGCAGTCAGCCTTTCTTTATCTGCCGGGCTAAAGCTGGAAGGCAGCTTTGCTACCGGCTGGTAAAAAATAGATTGTTTTACATCGGCAGTGATCATGCCCTTCATCTGGGGGATCATTTTTACCACCAGTGCTTTGGGTAGTACATAATGTGCGGCCATCCCTTTTTTGAAATAGGCAATAACACTATCGGTATAAGGGCCAAAGGCCTGAACCCGTTGCAGCCAGTTGTCATAATCCTTTACCGTGGCAAAAGGTTGTATGAGAGAACCGCTGCCCAGTTGGGCGAACGTAAGATGGAAGCCGCCGATCTGTTCCAGGGGCATATAATTGTTGTGAAAAGCATAACCCGCCAGGTCGCTTTTCACCCCGTAAACAAAGCAATCGTAATTGATCTTGTCCTTATCGTTCAGCGTTTCCCGGTCGAAAGCCTTGATCGCTTTATCATATTTTTCGAAGAAAGCTTTGGTCCTGGCCCGGTAGCTGTCCGTGAAGTCGGCATAGAGCTTGTCGTTGTAACGATTGTCGCCATTGGCCGTAGCTTCCATCGGGAAAAAGGTCAACCTTTCCTCGTAGTATTGATCGAAGAGAGCGGCCAGGTCTTTATTGTTGCCTGCCGGTGGCGTTTGCGCAGGATTGGTGCAGGAACAAAGGTACAGGGCGCTGCAAAGCAGGAGTAGTATAGGTTTTGTCATTCTGTTGGTCTTTACTTTATACAAAGGAAGATAGTATTTATTGTTGGAAGCAGGGATAACCCCAAGGGCTTGATCCTTATGCTTGCAAGGTTAAAAATAAATAATATAAGAAGAATTGCGCTACCCCTTTGGGGGTGAGATGCGGTGCCGGTAGGTAACAGGGATCAGGAAGGGTCGGGGCTGCCGTGTTTCCTGTTCTGCAATACATTTTCCGCCTCCCAGGGAATAAGCTGCTCCAGGGCGTGCTGCCTTACCGTGCAGCCTTCGAGCGCACAGATATGGCAGGAGAACGTTTCGCAGCCGTCGACATGGACAAAAAGCTCGATGGCGTCGCCAAATTTCTTGCGGATCATCTGGTCCAGCGCATCGATCTCGGCATGGGCTTCCCGTACATTGTAGTACCAGGGTAGGGTAAGGTGTCCGTCGAGGTGGAGCACGTTGCCGTATTGGATCATGCGCAGGTTATGGAGATCGATCCATTGCGGCCGCCGGTGTTCCTGCAGGTAGGCGATCAGTTCATCCAGTAAGGTAAGGTCGGCTTCATCCATAATGCCGGCCAGCGATTGGCGCATTACCCTGTAGCCGGTAACCAGGATGATGATGGCGAAGAGCATGGCAATGGCAGCATCCAGCCATTGCCAGCCCGTAACTTTGAGCAGCAATAAGCCTATGATAATGCCGATGGTGGAGTATGTATCGGTGCGCAGGTGTTTGCCGCCGGCCTGCAGGGCTGCCGATTTTACCTTAATGCCTTTTTTGATCGCATAGGTACCCGCACCGTAATTTACGATAGCGGTAAAGGCCAGTAAGGCCAGGCCCCAATCCAGTTGCTTGATCACCTGGGGGTGTATTAAATTTTCGATGGCTTCGTAAATGATGGCCAAGCCTGCAATAATGATGAGCGTACCTTCGACCGCGGAAGAAATAAACTCGGCTTTGCCATGACCGTAAGGGTGGTTCCTGTCCCGGGGCTTCCCGGCCAGCCATATGCTGTACCAGCCTATAAGGCCTGTAGCCACATTCACCGTGCTTTCCATGGCATCGGTAAATACAGATACCGACCTGGTCCACCACCAGGCAACGATCTTAATAATAAACAGGGCTATGGCCAGGAAGGCAATGTTGCGCTGGAGACGAACGGGAGCGGCCATGAAATAAATGATGTGTGAACAACAAAGTTAGGAACTGCCTGGCTCCTTAACTAATTCTGCCTCCTTAATTTTTGCTTGCTGGAAAAGACGGCGCAAAGCGGCGGCAGTCCAGCCGCCGAAACCCGCGGTGAGGAAACCGATCAGCGCCGTTATCACGATCATCAGCCAATAAGAGGGCAAGTGAAATAAAACAGCCATTTTGCGGCTCAGGATATGCGCATTGGCCTCGTCGGTCCATACAGCAATGAAGGTATAGCATAGCGCTGCACCCAGGCCTGTGGCCAGGAAAGAGTACCCTCTTCGCTTCATAGGTACTGCCAGGATAATGCAAAAGCCGATGAGCATGGGTATCCACCAGGGCATGATCATAAGAGCAAAATAGGAGGCAACGGCCGTAAGCAGCAGGACAAATAAGAAGCGCATCGTTTTTCCTGTTGAATTAATAATAAGGCAAGTTAACCCAATTTTACTTTCTTTGTTGCAATTTTGTGGCCTGACATGAAACCGGTAACTGCTTTTTTTCAACTGATCCGCTGGCGCAACCTGCTCATTGTGCTGCTCACGCAATGGTTCATCTGGCAATGCGTGATTCACCCCATGGTTGCCTGGAGCGCAGTACCTGTCTTTCTCAGTGCTTTTCATTTCCTGCTGCTTACATTATCCACCATATTTATTGCTGCAGCGGGCTATATCATCAACGATTATTTCGATGTGCGTATCGATGTGATCAACCGGCCGCAGAAGGTGATCATCGATAAAGTGATCAGCCGCAGGGCCGCTATCTTATGGCATAGCCTGTTTAATGTAGCGGGTTTCCTGCTGGCATTGTTCCTGGCCCGGAAGATGGGGAACTACGTGGTGGTCAGCATTCAACTGGTCTGTACCTTATTGCTCTGGTTTTACTCTACCACTTTCAAAAGACAGTTTGTTACGGGTAATGTTGTGGTAGCCTTGCTTACAGGGCTTACGGTAATGATACTGGCTGTATACGAACCTGCCTTATACCCGCATATCAATTTCCGCTACTTCCTTACAGAGGCCGGCAGGGTATTGGTCAATCCTTTCGGCGTGATCGCGGTGTATACCTATTTCGCCTTTATGCTTACCTGGATGCGGGAGATCGTAAAAGATATGGAAGACTTTAAAGGCGACGCCGAGGACGGTTGTGTGACCATGCCCATAAAAATAGGCTTGCAACGATCTACCCGCTTTGTTATTTTCTTTGGCATCCTGGCCATTCTTCCGCTTATGGCGGCGGCCTTAAAGCTATTTTCCGGCAGTTGGTCGGTGCTGGGCATCTATATCTTTGCCGCGCTCATCGTGCCGCTGGTATGCTGGTTGTTCTTTTTGCCCCGTAAAGCCACGGCAAAGCATTATGGCGAAGCCAGCCGCTGGCTGAAGATCATTATGCTGGCCGGTATCGTTTCTTTATTGTTGTATTTCTGGCTGCAGTATTACCTGTAGCTTTTATTTCCCGATATGAAAAAAATTATTCTTGCATCCCAGTCGCCGCGTCGCAAACAATTGCTGGAACAGGCAGAGCTTTCTTTTACCATTAAAACGGCCCATACGAACGAAGATTTCCCGGAAGACCTGGCAGCAGCGGCGATCCCTTTGTTTATTGCGGACAGCAAGGCCCAAGCAGTGCTGGATACTTTAACAGAGGAAGAGCGTAGCCAGGCCCTGGTTATCGCTGCCGATACGGTGGTGGTGCTGGATAACAGGATCATTGGCAAGCCGGAAGACGAAGAGGATGCCAAAGCTATCCTGCGCGACCTGTCGGGCAGGGTGCATCAGGTGATTACCGGTGTAGTTATGCTTACTGCCGCAGGCAGGGAAGAGATCACGGAAATAACAGAAGTGCATTTTCATCCTTTGACCGAGGAGCAGATAAGCCACTATATAAGCCGGTATCAACCTATGGACAAAGCCGGGGCCTATGCCATCCAGGAATGGATAGGACTGGTCGGCATACGGAAAATTGACGGGGATTTCTACAATGTAATGGGCCTGCCTGTGAATAAAGTGTTGCAGGTGCTACAAAAATTATCCTGAGTACTATTATAGTATTGTAAATTAAGTGTTAAAAAATAAGATAACCTGCATAAAAAAAGCAAAACTTTCCATGCAGGTTATCTTATGTAATTAAACACAAACTCAGGCGGTCAATATAGTACCCGTCATTTCTTTGGGGATGGGCAATCCCATATAATGCAAGATAGTAGGGGCGAGATCTCCCAGCTTACCGGGGTTCAGTGGTCCCTTATAATCGGTAGAGACCAGGAAGAAAGGCACCGGGTTAAGCGTATGCGCGGTATTGGGGCTGCCATCTTCGTTGACGATATAATCGGAATTGCCATGATCGGCTGTCAGGAATACGGCATAGCCCTTTTCCAGTGCCAGGGGCACGATCCGGGATACACAATGATCTACCGTTTCGGCTGCTTTGATGGCGGCCTCCCATACCCCCGTATGCCCCACCATATCGGTATTGGCAAAATTGAGGCAGATAAAGTCGGCACTCTGTTGCGCTATTTCGGGCAGAATGGCGTCTGTGATCTCGTTGGCGCTCATTTCCGGCTTCAGGTCATAAGTAGGTACATCTTTGGGCGAAGGCAGCATAATACGCCTTTCTCCTTCAAAAGGTTCTTCCCGTCCGCCGGAAAAGAAGAAGGTAACGTGCGGGTATTTTTCTGTTTCGGCGATCCTGATCTGCTTGAGGCCGTCTTTGGCCAGGGTTTCCCCTAAAGTATTGTTCAGGTTATCGTTATGGAAAATGACACCGACTCCTTTAAAGCTATGGTCGTACTCCGTCATGGTAACATAACGCAGGTGGAGCGGATGCATCCCATACTCCGGGAAAGCCTGCTGGGTCAGTACTTCGGTAATCTCGCGGCAACGGTCGGTCCTGAAATTAAAGCAAATTACGGCATCGCCTTCTTTGATCGTTGCCAGGGGATTGCCCGCCTGGTCGGCGGCAATAATGGGTTTTAAAAATTCATCGGTAACACCGGCTTCGTAGGAGGCACGTACGGCATCCAGCACATCCTGTCTGCGGTCGCCCGTGCCCAGGGTAAGAGCTTCGTAGGCCAATTTAACCCTTTCCCAGCGTTTATCGCGGTCCATGGCATAGTAACGTCCGGTAACGGAAGCCAGCAAACCATTGCTGCCTTGCAGCTTTTCCTGCAGTTCTTCGAGAAAACCCAGGCCGCTTTTAGGGTCGGTATCCCTGCCATCGGTAAAGGCATGGACGGCAAACTGCGGTACACCAGCTTCCTGTGCATAAGCGCAAAGGGCTTCCAGGTGCCGGATATGGGAATGCACACCCCCGTCGCTTACCAATCCTATCAAATGCAGGGTTTTGCCCCGCTCTTTGCAATAACGGAAACTATCCTGGAGTACCTGGTTCTGTTGCAGGCTCCCGTCTCTTACCGCAATATTGATGCGTTGCAGCTCCTGGTATACGATACGGCCGGCGCCTATATTGAGGTGCCCTACTTCCGAATTGCCCATTTGCCCTTCGGGAAGGCCTACTGCTTCGCCGCAGGTAATCAGTTCGGTATGCGGGTACTGCCGGTACAGGGAGGATACGAAAGGAGTACGGGCCTGGGCTATGGCATCGGATTGCGGTATTTTACCATGTCCCCAGCCGTCCATGATAATCAGAATAGCACGTTTATTATTCATGGGCGCAAAGGTAATAAACGATTTAACGCATAAAGCATGTGTCCGGCCGGTTTTGCTTATTTGGGTCTAATCTGATTTTTAATGATTTTTGCGGGTCGCCAAAACCAAACCCATAAATTAACCCCGGCCGCCTTTTAAAAAAAAGCAAAATTCTGAATTTGTGGCATAATTATTGATCATGTGATAGTAAAAATCCTCAAGATCAATCAATTGTTATGTAAGAGATCCACAGCGAGCATGAAAAAATATACGGCTTTAATTTTTGCAATAATATTTATGTTTGGAAGTGTTTTTGCACAGCCTCAGGTGGATGATATATCTAATTCTCTGAATAAGGGTGAGATTGCCAACGTAGCCAAGTACTTCGATAAAGTAGTGGATGTGACGATTAACAATGATGTATCGACATACAGCAAATCCCAGGCAGAAATGGTGGTGAAGAATTTTTTACTGAAGAATACCACCCAATCTTTTTCGATCCGGCAGCGGGGACCTGTAGCCCGGGATAATTCCATATTTCTGATCGGCGACCTGAAAACGGCCAACGGGCTCTTCAAGGTCTATATTTTCCTGAAGCAAAAAGAGCGGAGCTACTTACTCCAGCAAATAAAATTTGAACAATAAGGCATTCCTGAAATGCCTTATTTTTTTGCTATTTTTGCCCCACTCTAAAAACGTTGTTAAACCATTTACATGGCAAAAATTATTCCCTTTAAGGGCTTGCGCCCGCCCCAGGAGCTTGCTTCCCAGGTTGCTACTTTACCCTATGATGTTTGCAGCGTGGAAGAAGCCCGTCAGTTCAAAGACAACCCTTATCATTTTTATCATGTAACCCGCTCGGAGATCGACCTCAGCAATACAGTTGATGTACATAGCCCCGAAGTGTATGAACGTGCAGCCGAGAACCTGAACGATATGATCGAAAAAGGTATCCTGGTACAAGATAAAGAACCTTGCTATTACATCTACAAGCTGGTGATGAATGGCCGGGAGCAAACCGGCCTGGTTTGCGGTTCTTCTATCGACGATTACAATAAAGGCATTATCAAGAAACACGAATACACCAGGCCGGAAAAGGAGCTGGACCGTATCAATCACATAAAGACAACACGCGCCCAAACCGGTATCGTGTTCCTGGCTTATAACAATGTGGCCGAGATGGACCGCTTTATCACCGACTGGAAACGGGACCATGCTCCTGCTTATGATTTTGTAGCTGAAGATGGCATTCAGCATACTGTATGGGTAGTGTCGGATTACAGCAAAGTAAGTATGATCACCGGTATTTTTGCCGATAAGGTACCGGCTACGTATATAGCCGATGGCCACCATCGTGCTGCTTCAGCCGCGAAGGTAGCACAGGAACTAACCGACCAGGGCCTGCGTATTACCGGCGACGAATCCTTCAACTATTTTCTTACCTGTATCTTTCCGGCCGACCAGTTGCAGATACTGGATTACAACAGGGTAGTGAAGGACCTTAACCATAAAAGCGCCGGGGATTTCCTTAAAGCACTGGAAGGCGATTTTACGATCACTAAGAAAGGAAAGGAAAGTTTTAAACCGCAGCAGCCGCATGAGTTCGGTTTGTACATTGCCGGTGAATGGTACCAGCTGGTAGCGAAGGAAGGCACCTTCAGCACCGATCCTATCGGTGTACTGGATGTAAGCATCCTGCAGCAAAACGTATTGAGCAAGCTGCTCAACATTAATGACCCGCGTACCGATAAGCGTGTGGAATTTGTAGGCGGTATCCGTGGCCTGCGTGAATTGGAAAAAAAGGTAGATAGTGGGGAGATGGCGGCAGCTTTTGCCTGCTATCCGGTAAGTATCCAGCAATTGTTCCAGGTGGCAGACAGCGGCAATGTGATGCCGCCCAAAAGTACCTGGTTCGAGCCTAAAACAAGGGACGGGCTGGTTGTGTATATGATCTGATAGCTCGCGGCATTTTACCCATTTAAACAAAAGCATTCTTGGATACTTTAACGCAATACCGGGAAGTAATAGATTCCTGTAAAGAAGTTTACCTGAAAAAGGCAAAGGACTACGGTACCTCCTGGCGGGTGTACCGTACGATTTCCATCGCCGACCAGATCTATATCAAAGCCTGGAGAATACGCCAAATACAGGAAGGCGTGATCCAAAAAATAGCCGACAGTATCGAAAGCGAATTTATGGGCATCGTGAACTACGGCCTTATCGCTTTAATACAGTTGTCGCTGGAAGAGGATATCAAAGGCGATCTCTCCCCGGAGGAGGCAGCATCGCTTTATGAACAGCAGGCCGGGCAGGTAGAAGCCCTGATGCTGGAAAAGAACCATGACTACGGTGAAGCATGGCGCGACATGAGCCAGGAGTCGTTTACGGACCTTATCCTCAACAAGCTCCTGCGTATCCGCCAGATATTGGCCAACGATGGCAAGACCATTATATCGGAAGGTGTAGATGCCAATTTCAGCGATATCGTCAACTACGCAGTCTTCGCCCTCATCAAGATCCGTTATTAAATTATGGCAGTTATAAAAAGGCCGGGAAGCAAAATGTTTCCCGGCCTTTTACCTCTTAATCTATAAGGGTTTTAAATTCTTACAAGGTTAAGAAGTGAGCAACATTTCGATATGCGGGATATTATCTTCGGCATATACATCGCTTATGCGTTTAAAAGAAAGGGATTCGTAAAAACATTGCAGGTATAGTTGCGCGCTGATGCGTATATCGGGATTGTTCCATTGCTGCTGCATATACTGTATCGCGTGTTCCATTAATTGTCTTCCGAGATTGCGGCCTCTTGCTTCCGGGTCGGAAACTACGCGTCCTATGGATGGTTCAGTATAAGAGACACCAGCCGGAAGCAGACGGCAGTAAGCCAGTACGGCGCCGTTATCGCCGGTGCACCATACATGTGTCGCCACCTGGTCTTTATCATCGAGGTCCTGGTAAGGGCAATTTTGTTCAACGATAAAAACCTTGTTGCGCAACTGCAGCAAAGCATACAGTTCGGTAGTGCTTAGCTTGTCGAAAGATCGGTAATGCCAGTTCATCCGGGTATCCGTTAAGGAAGCAAAAATAAGTTGCAATATGTAATAAACAATAGGTAATTAAGCGGCAACATATAGTAACATCTTATTCACTTCCTTATTAAGGGGCATTCCTTATTTTTACCCTTCACTAAACTATGGTCACGCATGAATCAATTTAACGGATCCGGATCTACAGGACATCATAACCCGGCCAGGCACAACGCCGGTTTCTATATTTTACAGGTTATCCGTATTCTGGTAGGCGTTTTATTTATATTCTCAGGATTGATCAAAGCCAATGATCCTTCGGGGCTGGCTTATAAAATGGAAGAGTTCTTCGAGCTCTGGCATGTTACCTTCTTTTCGCCTTATGCCCTTGCTTTCTCTATTGCCATTATTGCCTTTGAGATTATAGCTGGTATCGGGCTGCTGCTGGGATATGCTTTTAAGCAATTCTCCTTTCTCCTGTTGCTGCTGATGATCTTTTTTACCTTCCTTACCGGCTATGCGATCTGGTACGAGCATGCCAACCACCGGGAACTGAAGTGCGGTTGTTTTGGCGACTGTATCCCCTTAACGGCGATGCAAAGCTTTATGAAGGACATCGTGTTGCTGGTGTTGGTCATTATTCTGTTTGTTGCGCGTAAGCATATACCGGCATTGTTCCGTCGGTCGGTCAATACTTCGCTGATGATCCTGGCCCTGTTTGGTTCGCTATGGGTACAATGGTATGCCCTGGAGCATCTTCCTTATGTAGATTGCTTGCCCTATAAAGTAGGGAATAATATATGGCAGAAAATGCAGCCGCCTCCGGGTTCAACTCCGGACATCATGGAATACCGGTACACGATGAAAAACATGAAGACCGGCGAAACCAAGGAAATGACCCTGGATGAATATACCAACTCCGATATCTGGAAGGATTCGCTTACCTGGAAAACAGAAGGAGACCCGGTAGAAAAGCTGATCAAAAAAGGGAACAATACACCGGAGATCAAAGATTTCAACGTAAGCGATTACGACGGGAACGACTATACAGAAACCCTGCTGAAAGAGCCAGGCTATAATTTTATCTTCTTTGTAAAAGATGTAAGCAAAGCATCTACCAGGAATATAGAAAAACTACGCAGCCTGTTTGCCAAATGTGAAAAGAACAATGTCGGTTTTTACCTGCTCTCTGCCAATTCCAAAGCAGAGACCGAGAAATTCATTAAAGACAATAAGCTCAATATTTACTATTTCGCCATCGATGCTACCGTATGTAAAACAGCCATGCGTAGCAATCCCGGGTTGATGCTGATCAAGAGCGGAACGGTGCTGGGCAAATGGAGCTATAACGATTACCCTTCGGATTTTGAGCTGAGCGGCGAAACCATAAAGATGAAGGATTAGCCTTGTTGGCATTTCTTTATGAATTGAAATAAAACCAAATAACTGCCTGGGTGTTAGTAAGGGTATAAACAAAACTCGCATACTATGTCTGGTCTATTGTATTTAGTCGCCGTTATTTTAGTCATCGGCTGGGTATTTGGTTTTTTTGTCTTCCACGTAGGTGGTGGGCTCATCCACATCTTGCTGGTGATCGCTATTATTGCCGTATTGCTGCGGATCATAAGAGGAGAAAGGGTGTAGCGGCATCCCTTGGAGTCCCCTGTGAAATTTTAAGCTTTTACTTTATAGGATAAAAGAAAGTAAGCGTTATAGAAAAAGGACCTCCGAATCTAATCCGGAGGTCCTTTTTGTGATCAATAGTGATCAGCGACAAGGCTGTGTTATTTGGCGCGGGTAAATTTAATGACCATCGATTTGTATTCCTTACCATTAGCGGTATTGAACATTTCCATTTCCTGTGTATCGGCATCGACCCACTTCATGGTTTGCCTTATCGGCATTGCTTTACCTGTCGCCGGATCGGTAGTGGTTCCTTTCAGCTCCAGCATTTTCTTGGCTTCGTTGTATTTGCCCTCGCAATACATGATGCCGGTGCCCATATTGTCGATCCAGGTGCTGAAGTAAATTTTGCGGCCGTTGTCGTAGCCTGTAGTGCTGATCCCTTCGAAAGGCATACCCATCATGTCGCCAGTATGCACGCTGCGCTGGTAACGCCCGCCGAGGATCATCTCATTGGTACAGGATGCCTTGGCCGAGGTAGGCGGGCCGCCCGGAGCCATGTAGAAAGTAATATCTTCATTCCATTTGCCATCTTCTTTAGCCATCATAGCGTGTTGTTCGCCCGGCGTCATAAAGGCCATCCAGGCTTTTTCTTCTGCTGTTTGTGCCAAAGCAGAAAAACTGATCAGGGTTGCGGATAACAGTAAGAGTCTTTTCATAGAAAAATGTGTTTTTTGCAAATATATTCCAATTAATTTTTAAGGCGGCCTAAGTTCTCTTGAAATTACAGGAATAAAAAAAGCACACCCGAGGTGTGCTTTTTTTATTCCTGTTCCAATTTTATTGGATATCGATTACCTTATTGGTAGCAATGGCTGCTTCTTTTTTGGGTAAAGTAAGGTGGAGGATGCCGTTGTCGTAGCTGGCGGCTATCTTATCTACATCTACTTGTTCGCCCAGTGTGAAGGTGCGTTTGAAAGAACGTGCTTTAAATTCTTTACGTAACCATTTGCCTTCTTCTTTCTGCTCGGCCTCTTTCTGTTCAAAAGAGATCGTCAGCACTTTATCGTTTACCTGGAGTTTGAAATCCTCTTTGGCAACACCAGGGGCAATAACTTCCAGTGCATAGCCTGATTCGTTTTCTTTCACGTTTACAGGTACCTGGTAGGCGTTGCGCACCCATTCGTCATGGCTGGCATCGTCGCGGAAAAAACGGGCTGTATTACCGTTAAAAATGTCTTCTACTAAACCACTGAAGGTACGGGGCAGGAAATGATTTGTCTTTACCATTTTCATTTAGATTTTAAGTTTTGAATTAAGATTTTGCTTTTAATTGCTTCTGATAGCTGTAGAACAAACCTTATTCCAGAGTTAAAAATAAGACAAAATGGCGTATTGATTTTATTTTTAGTGACAAAAGGTCATTTTAATATATTTTTGGAATGCATAATAGGCATGATACCTGAATTGGGGGCAGATTTGGATGTTATTAGAAAAAAAACATTTCATTTTCCCGTTCTTTTTTTTGAAATTTGCCTTACTTACGATGGGTTAGTAAGTAAAGCTCTGCCGCTCCGGACTTCTTCGCCGGGGCGGTTTTTTTTATTTGATTCAAGATGTAATACGAAGAAAACAGGATTGAAGATTGCCTCTTATGTTCTTGCATTTTTAGCTGTTGGCAGGGAATAAGAAAAAATACATCCTGTGTGATCAACAGAACGTGCGAAGGCAAGATAAAAGACTTCATGTTTCAAAATGCAAGAGTCAAGATGTAAGAGCAGGAAACGCATCCCACATCGTGCTGTTCCGGTTTAGAAGGAGTAAGATGCACGATATAAGAACCAAAATACAAGACGCACATCCTATAGCTCACATCTGCCACTTAATACCAATAGCTAACATCTAACATCTCACATCTAAAACTTCGCGGCCAGCTTTACATTGATCAGGCGTGCGGTAAGACGATTGGGTACAGCATACAGCCGGTTGCTGGTATAGTCCTGTATCCATTGATAAGATAAAGTATTTTGTATGCCCAGCAGGTTGAATACTTCGGCGCTCAGCCATACCGACTTGAAGGCGCTGAAGAAACTATAGGAAGGGCGGTTCTTTTTGTTGCCGTCGATCAGCAATGCGGAGAAGCCGATGTCTACTCTTTTATAATCGGGGATGCGCAATTGATAAGCAGGATCCAGTCCTTTGCCGGGAGGGCTGAAAGGAAGGCCCGTAGCATACATCAGGTTCAGGAACATCTTGAAGTTCTTGTTGCGCGGCAGGTAGTCGGAGAAGAACATACCAAAGCTCACCCTTTGATCGGTAGGGCGGGGCAGGTAATCGGAGTATATGCCGGTAGCGGTATTCAGGATCTTATTTTCTGTTTTAAGATAACCGAGGCTCACCCAGGATTCCGCATCTTTAACCAGGTCGCCAAACAGCCTTACCTCGCCACCATAGGCATAACCCTTGCCATTGTTGTTGGCAAAGTAACGTATCCGCACATTGTCGTATTCGTAAGGTACGAGATCCCACAGTTGTTTGTAATAGATTTCGGCAGTTACTTTAAAAGGCCGGTCGCCCCACATCTTAAAATTATAGTCGAGGCCGGCGGCGGCATGATACGATTTCTGCGCTTTGAGGTCGGTATTCAGGTTGCCTTCCATATCGCGCATTTCCCGGTAGAAAGGCGGTTGTGCATAAAGCCCTGTCGAAACCCTGAAAACAACATCCTTGTCCCATTTCGGTTTTACGGAATACTGCACCCTTGGGCTTATGATCAGCTCTTTATTGAGGAACGTATAGTTGACCCTTACTCCTATGTTCAAGGTCATAATATTGCTCAGCAAAATATTGTCCTGGATAAATGCGGAAAGGCGGGTATAGTCGAGCTGGTTATTGGCTTTGTAGGTTTTGGCCATCCTGATCTCACTGGTATCGAAGGGTTGCGAAAAGCCTGCAGAATCGCGGCGTTGCCATTCAAGCAATTTATCGTCTACATTCACATAAGTAGCATCCAGACCCCATTGCAGGAAATGCTTATCCAAGTCGTGCGAACCACGTAGGGCCACCGTACCTACATTAGCAGTAAGGTAATTGCGCGCAAAGTCGTGGATGGCGCCGGTACCCAGGTTGTACTTCTCCTGGCCGAAATCGGGCTTGCCCAGGTCGGCTTCCAGGGCATAGAATCCATACTCGCCATAGATATCATAGGTTTCATACTCGTTGGTCTGAAAACCGGAGGCCAGCAATTTGATCTTTGTTTTCTTCGTCGGACGATAGGACAGCGAAAGGCCTGCAAAGCGGGTGTCGAACTGGTCGTGTTCGTTGCCCTGGAACAGGGTACGCAGTTTGTATGCCTCATTCACAAAGCCGAAGGCGGCAACGCTTTCTTCGGGCTGGAAGTTGAAGCGGTTACGGGCATAGTTGCCTATAGCTTCCAATTCCCATTTCTCGTTGAAGCGATAATTGATCAAAGCCTGGATGTCGGTAAAGGAAGGGTTGTATTGTCCTTTGGTGGGTTGGGATTGCAGCAGGTACTGGTTGGATTTTTGCCTTGCACCCAACAAGTAGGTAAGCTTCTTATTACGTGTTGCACCTTCCACATGTGCCTGCAGACCCAGTAAGCTCAGTACAACGGAGCCGGCAAATTTCTTGGGACGCTTATAGGTTACGTCCAATACGGAAGACATCTTATCGCCGTATTTGGATTGAAAGCCACCTACGGAAAAGTTAACCCCGGCGGTAAGATCGGAGTTCACGAAGCTAAGGCCTTCCTGTTGCCCGCTGCGGACGAGGAAAGGGCGATAGATCTCAAAGTCGTTTACATACACCAGGTTCTCGTCAAAGTTGCCGCCACGTACCGTGTATTGAGAAGTAAGTTCGTTATGAGAACCCAGCAACGTTTTTAGTAACCCTTCGACGCCATTGACAGGGCCGGGATTGAGGTCCACATTTTCAAGATTGACGATCACATTACCGGCTTCCTGCCTGGATTTGTTTTCGGTGATCTCTACTTCGCCAAGCATATTGTTGTAATATCGTTTCATCACGATATCGCGTGTAATGCTGCCGCCCGATGTTACTTTTACGGAGAAAGCTTCCGGCTCAAAACCTAAATAAGCAATGCGGATACCTGTTCTTTTATCGGAAGGAATAGCGAGTGTATAATTGCCGCTGCTGTCGGTGAAGGCTACATTGGTAGTGCCGATTTCTTCAACCGGTATCTGGATCAGGGGAATATTATCTTCGTCCGTGATTTTGCCGGTGAGGGTAGCTTTTTGCGCCAGGGCAAAAGAAGCACTGCCAACGCAGCACAGGAGCAGGAGTAATGTTTTTTTCCAAAGCATATCTGATGCCAAAGAAAACGAAAAAAAACGACTTTTATTGTGGAAATCTCCCATAAGGACGGCTGCTTGCTGGCTTAGTTCTTATACAACGGGAACAGGAACAGGCGCTCTTTTTCTGGCCTGGAAAGCAATCTGCTGATCTGGTGTTTTTTGCGGATAAGGCGGTAGCGTTGCAGGTCAACGACCTCTATCAATGCCAGGTGACACCTGGTGATCCGAACATAAGAAAGGTAATGGAGCAGGTACACTGCTTCTTTATTGCTGACCGCAGTGATCTGCTGCGGGTATCTTTTCCATATTTGTTCCCTGCGTCCGAACATCGGTTCACCTTTTTACAAGGGAATGCTATAACATATCCCAGGCCTTAATAAACATTTCTTTTATAGCTTTTCGGAGTTTTGTAATGCCTGGTCAGATCATTACAATCACAATTGCTGCGGGAAGAAGCACAACTTTCAAGCAGTAATCCTATTCCTAATAATGCAACTAAAATAAAACCGGTTTTTGAAATGCGCTTCATAAATATTGGAGGTAATTTTATAACCTTACTTTTGTAAAGTTAATTAAAAATATCATTGGCTGTACCATTGAAAATATTGATTGCGCCGTTGGATTGGGGGCTGGGACACACTACGCGTTGTATTCCCATTATCCGTTACCTGCTGCAGGAAGGCCACGAAGTGATGGTGGCTGCCGAAGGAGCATCGGCACGTCTGCTGAGCGAAAATTTTCCCGGTATCCCTTTACTGCCACTTGAAGGGTACCGTATCCGCTACAGCAGGAACAGGCGCCTTTTTACTTTTCGGATTCTTGCCCAGGTGCCCAAAATATTGGCGGCCATACGGCGCGAAAAGAAGTGGCTGTCGCAAATGCAAAGCCGGTATCATTTCGACCTGGTGATCTCCGATAACCGTTATGGGCTACATCTTCATGCAGTGCCTTGCTGTATCCTTACGCATCAGTTGCAGATCAAAAGCGGACAGGGAAAATGGGCCGACGATATCCTGCGCCGCTTGCATTATCGCTTACTCAACCGTTTTACTGCCTGCTGGATCGTGGACGAACCTGCTCCCGACGGGCTTTCGGGCGAGCTGGCGCATCCGGCGGTATTGCCGCCCCGCGCACAATATATCGGTATCCTTTCCCAATTCGATATTGCTGCGAAGGCAACACCCGTTGCCGAAAACCATATCCTGGTATTGCTATCGGGACCCGAACCTATGCGGGGGCAATTGGAAAAGTTGTTGCTGGCGCAGATACGATCCTTGCCTCAATATACTTTTGAAATAGTGGCCGGAAATCCATCGGGCGCCGTGCCGTGCGATTTGCCGGAGCATATTACGTATCATACATACCTGGGCGCAGCAGCATTGGCACCCTTGATCGGCCGTGCGGCCCTGGTACTGTGTCGCAGCGGTTATTCTACAGTTATGGACCTGGCTGTACTGGATAAAAAAGCTTTGCTGATTCCTACACCCGGCCAGACTGAGCAGGAATACCTGGGGCAGTATCTCCGGGAGAAAAAATACTTCAGCGGCACCACGCAGGAAAACCTGCAGTTAGCCCTGGAAATACCAAAGGCTTTACAGGCAAGGTTATCGCCGGTAAAGCCTTTGGTAGCTTCTCATAAGATAGCGAAGGTGTTAGCTCCTTTTTTACAAACTACTTTGCAGCTGCTTCCGTAGTCTTGATCTCCTTTACGAGGTACACTATAGTCGGGAAGTGATCGCTGTAACCATCGATCCAGGTGGTTCCGGAGAAAGAGCGGTGGGGGTAACCTTTATATTGTCCGAACTGGCTTTTGAGAAATTTACGGTTAAAGATCTCTGCCTTATAATATTTCCAGTTGCTGGCCTGCGGTTTGATGAAACCATAGGAAATAATGATCTGGTCGAAAAGGTTCCAGCTATCGTTATAGCCCAGGGTACCGATCCCGTTTTTGTAATAGTCCATCCAGGGATTGAACAATCCGCCGGGCTTTACCTTGTCCTTATCGCCTACGGCGCCCAATGTCTTGGTTACGCTCGGATCGATAGGGTCATCGTTAAGATCGCCCATAACAATGAACTTGGCATCAGGATTGGTTTTTACGATTTCTTTGATCACATCTTTGCTTACCTGTGCCGCTTTTGCCCTTTTCCATACGGTAGCGGCTTCACCGCCACGGCGCGAAGGCCAGTGATTGACGAAAACATGAAGCGTATCGTCGCCCAGCTTACCGGTTACATGCAGTACATCGCGGGTGTATTCCGGTTTGCCGTTTTCTACAATGTTTACAGGAAGTGCTTTTGCTGCTATTACTTTAAAATATTTGGGGTTGTACAGCAAGCCTACATCTATACCCCTTACATCGGGTGATTCGAAATGAACGATCCGCCAGTTGCGGCTTTTTAATTCCGGTTGAGCAACCAGGTCCTTTAATACTTTGTCGTTTTCAATTTCAGCTACGCCTATCAAAGCCGGGCCATCCGGTACTTTTTCCGTTGCCAGTTGGGACAACACGGTAGCCATATTGTGCAGCTTTTTTTGGTATATTTCTTCGGTGTAATGATTGGCGCCTGTAGGCGTAAACTCTTCATCAAACTTTTTGGGGTCGTCTTCCGTATCAAACAGGTTTTCCAGGTTGTAGAAGGCCACGGCACTGATCTGGTAATCTTTTTTCTGTGCAAAGGAAGAAGCTCCTGCAAAGGAGAAAAGCACCAGGGGCAATAATTTATTAAAACTAAACCTCATTTAAAATATATTTTTTTGCAAATTTCATGGAAAGCAAGCAAAAAGAAGCGGTATTTGGGGAAATGAAGCCGAAATAATGATTACTTAATATACCCCGGCCATCGACAGCAACCATTGCAATCGGGTTGCAGGCTTTGTATTGTAATTTTGTCCTGTTAAATATTAAGAATGGAACAGACATTTCATGTTAAAGTAGAAGGGATGACATGCGGCAATTGTGCCCTTACGATCTCAAGGTTCCTGGAAAAACAGGGCGTCAAGGATGTTGTGGCCAATGCCGCATCGGGCGAACTTAACTTTACCACACAGGACGCTATTGATGTCGATCGTGTCTATAAAGGTATCGACCAGCTTGGTTATAAAGTAATACGGCCCGATGCCGAAGAGCATGATCATGAACATGAGCACAACCATTCCGGTTTGGGTCGGCTGTTGCTGATCTGCGCCATATTTACCGCGCCTTTATTGTTGCACATGTTTGTAGGACAGGGTAGCTTGCTCAACAATCCCTGGTTACAGCTCATCCTGTGCCTGCCCGTGTACGGCATAGGCGTATGGCATTTCGGCGGCAGTGCTTTCCGGTCTTTAAGGAGCGGTATTCCTAATATGGATGTGCTTATTATTCTGGGCGCTTCTGCTGCCTTCTTCTATTCACTTACCGGGGTGCTGCTTTACCGTGGGGAAGCGCACCACTATCTTTTTTTCGAAACGGCAGCCACCATCATCACTTTCGTACTGGTGGGTAACTGGATAGAAGAGCGTACCGTAACCTCCACGACGTCTTCCATCAAGGCCCTTGCCGCTTTGCAGCCTTCTGTAGCCAAGGTGGTGATGACCGATAGTGTAGGTAAAGAGACGATTATGGAAGTAGAAAGCAAATTGCTGAAGCTCGATGATGTAGTGCTGGTAAACGATGGCGACAGTATTCCTTCCGATGGCCAGGTGATCAGCGGTGTAGCCACAGTAAACGAAAGTATGATCACCGGAGAAAGCCTTCCCGTGCAAAAGGAAATGGGCATGACGGTAACCGGTGGTTCGGTGCTTACGGCAGGTAACTTAAGAATAAAAACAACAGCCGTGGGCGAAAGCACTGCCCTGGCCGAAATTATAAGGCTTGTGCAAAAAGCGCAGGGCGCTAAACCGCCTATGCAGAAGCTGGCCGATAAGATCAGCGCCATTTTTGTACCTACGGTTCTGGGCATCGCGATACTGACTTTCCTGGTCAATTATTTTGCAGTGGGTATTCCTTTTGCGGCCAGCATGATGCGGAGCATTGCGGTATTGGTCATTGCCTGCCCCTGTGCTATGGGCCTGGCTACGCCTGCTGCAGTGGCCGTGGGCCTGGGTCGTGCGGCCCGCAATGGTATTCTGGTAAAAGGGGGAGACACACTCGAGAAATTCAAAGACATCAAACAAATCGTATTCGATAAAACAGGTACGCTGACAACCGGAGCGCTCCATATCCGCAACTTCAAGGTCGATGGTATTACAGAGGAAGCTTTCAAGGCGGCGGTAACCGGTCTGGAACATTATTCCTCGCACCCGATCGCCCGTTCCATCCTGCGGGAATGGGAAAAGGATACGCAACGTATGCCAATGCTGGAAGTAACCGAAACCAAAGGGCAGGGCATACAGGGTAAAGACAGTGAAGGCAATACCTGGCAATTGGGTTCTTTTAAAATACTGAAGACAGGAGGGCCATCAGAGGCCTTTGATATACACCTGCTGAAAAACGGCGCCTGGGTGGGTGGCCTGAATATAGAAGACGAGCTAAGGCCCGATGCGGTAAAGACCATCGAAGCATTGCACCGCGAACAATTCAGCACGATATTGCTGAGTGGCGACCGCGAGGAAAAGGTAGCGGCCATGGGTAAAGCAACAGGCATCGATAAAGTGATCGCCGAGCAAAGCCCGGCCCAAAAGATGGAACAGTTGGACCAATTGCTGCTGGTAGCGCCTACGGCAATGGTAGGAGACGGTATCAATGATGCGCCTGCCCTGGCCAAAGCGGCTATAGGTATATCGTTAAGCGATGCCACAAAAGTAGCCATGCAATCGGCCAATGTGATCCTGTCCAATAACCAGTTGAGCAGCTTGCCCAAGGCCATTAAGCTGGGCAAGTACACTTATCAGACTATAAAGCAGAATCTTTTCTGGGCCTTCTTCTATAATGTGCTGGCCATACCGCTGGCAGCTATGGGTTACCTTTCTCCCATATGGGCGGCCATCGTCATGGCTTTCAGCGACGTGATCCTTGTGCTGAATTCCCTGCGCCTGAATTTCAGGAAGATAGACGAATAAGGCCGCAACAAAAATGTGGGTACATTGTTGGTAGCTTATTACCTTTAAGCTATGAATGCACCGCAGAACACTAGCACTAAAGCACAACAATTACGGAACCATAAGCGGTTGGCCACTGGCCTCTTCCTGCTTATGGTTGCTGTGTATAGCCTCATGACTTATCTTTCCCGCTCCAACCCTGCACATTGGATCGGGTATATCAAAGCCTTTTCGGAAGCGGCTATGGTAGGCGCTCTTGCCGATTGGTTTGCCGTTACGGCTCTGTTCCATCATCCGTTGGGATTGCCGATACCGCATACCAACCTGATCGAGAAGAGCAAAAAGTCGATCGGCGATAACCTGGGGAATTTTGTAGTGGATAATTTTCTTACGCCGCAAAATATAAGACCGTATATCCAGCAATTAAGCTTGTCGGCCTATGCCGCCGAATGGTTGTCGGGTAAAAAGAACAAAGACCTGCTGATAGCGGAACTGGTAAAGGTATTGAAGGACATTATTGCGAAGATAGACGATACCGTAGTGGCCGGATTCATTGCCCGTAAAGGCTCTGAGCTGGTAGGTACGATAGAGTTGAACAAGATCGTAGCGCAGGCCTTGCATTATTTACTGGAAAAGAAAGAGCAGGAAAAACTGGTCACTACTTTAGCCGGCAGGATCAAGAAATTTATCAGTGAAAATGAGGCGATGGTGCAGGAAAAGGTGAAGGAAGAAAGTTACTTTTTCGTACCTAAATTTATTGAAAATAAGTTGGCGGCTAAAATATCGGGTGGCCTGGCGCGCTATTTTGAGGAGATCGAAAACGATGAGCACCATAAGATACGAGGCGAGATCACGCAGCAACTGGAACAGTTTGCGCAGGAGCTGCGTACCGAAGGTAAATGGATAGCCGCTTTCGACGAACTGAAGAGCGGATTGCTTTCCGGGGAAAATATAAACCGCTATGCCGCCGACATCTGGCAATCCCTGAAACAAACATTGTCGCAGGAGCTGGCAGATGAGAACTCGGTCATGATCCGTTATTTCAGCAAAACAGTGGATGAGCTGGTCGCTAACCTGAAGCAGGATGAAGCTTTGCGGCAGCGTATCGATGGCTGGATAAGGCTTACCGCCTATAAATATATCTTACGCAATACAGATAATGTGGGCACATTGATCAGCAATACGGTAGGCAATTGGCAGGGCCGTGAGCTAAGCCAGAAGCTGGAATTGGAGGTGGGCAAGGACCTGCAGTTCATTCGTATTAATGGAACGCTTGTGGGAGGATTGGTAGGCTTGTTGATCTATACCATTACGCAGCTACTGTAATGAAGAATAGTTACCGCTACGCCGTTAATCAGGCGTAAAGGTAACTATTCCAATATCCGGCTTCCGCCAGGTATTTTAATTAACCCGTAACATTACATTAAGTCCACCAAGGTCTTCAAATGATGACTCTATCTGAGAAGGGCCAGGGCAGGAAATATGATTATTATTTGCGTTGTCGAGATCAAAGGTCTCGTTACATGCGGGAACTTCAACATGAAAGCCAATAATGTAAGCGCCAGCCGGTGGTGTGGCTCCACTCCAGGGCCAGGAAGTGCTGGATATGGCAGAGGGGCCTATGGTGGTGAGCGCCGGTAATGAAATGACATTGGTTACGTAAGTTGTCGATCCGCGATAAGCCATGATTCTTACCGAAACGTTTTTTGTAGAAGTGTTCCGCAGTTCACAGGTCTGGGCTTTGAGCATAGTAGCAGCAAGCATAATGCTTAGAAAACATAGTAAATTTTTCATAATTAAGAAATTTGGTTTAGGTAGCAAGTTAAACAAATTTGATCATTTGTTTGCATAGCGTGCAAAAAAATACCGCCGTACTGGTTGGTCGTGCGATCTTAAAAGAATAGAGGCCGGTCCCAATAGGCCGGCCTCTGCAAATAGTGTTGTAACTGTTGAGATCGTTGCTGCTTACTGGCTGACGATCTTGCCTTCTTTATTCAGTTCCACGAACTCGAATCCTTTGGCTTTTATTTTGTCGGCCAGGGAAGCTTTATCGCCTACCAGCAGGATCACAAGCCTGTCCTGCGCCGGCAGGAATTTGGCAGCCAGCGCGCCTACATCTTTTACGGTAAGCGCTTTCAGTATACTGTTCTGCTGCTCGGTATAATCTGCGGGCAGGTTGTACTTAAGGATATTGCTCAGGAAGCCCGCCTTCTGGAACCCGGTTTCATATTTACGGGCTTCGCTTTGGGTTATACTGCTTTGGGTAAAGGCTAGCTCCTCAGCTGTAGCGCCTTTGGCTTTATATTCGGACACAATCCGTAAAACATCGGTCAGGGCGCTGTCGGTGGCGGCAGCTTTAATGCCTGCGTTGAAGGTATAATCACCGCCATATTTATCGCCGTTGAAGTTGGAGCGGGCGCCATACGTCCAGCCTTTGTCTTCGCGCAGGTAAAGGTTAAGCCTGCTGTTGAAAGCGCTGCCCAACGGATAGTTCATTACAGAAGAACGATAAAAATCGCCGGTAGCATCATACCTGATACCGCTGACATAACCCACGCGGAATTCTGTTTGTGCAGCGCCGGGTACATCCACAAAATAGACTTTGGTCTTTTCTACTTTGGGCGCATCGGGCAATACCATCGGCATGCTTTCGATGTTGGACATCTGGTTGAGGAAGGCCAGCTTGTTCAGTATATTTTTCTCGGCTACATCGCCTACCACTACTACTTCGGCGCCGATCTTCGAGAATTTATTCTGGTAATAGTTCTGTATATCTTCCAGTTGGATATTGGCTATCGTAGCTTCAGTACCGCTCGTTGTCCTGCCCAATGGATTATCGGCGCCCAGGAGCAGCGTGTTATACACTACACTGGCTACATAAGCCGGTTGGTTCAAGGCATTCTTTACGCCTTCCGTAGTGCGCTTTTTGTTGCGGGCAAAATCGTCTTCGTTAAACACCGGTCTCATGATCCTTTCTTCCAGCAAAGCTATAGTCTTATCCAGGTTTTTGGATAAAGTACGTACCTGTACCGTTATTTCATCATCGCCAGCCGATACGCTGATGCTGCTGCCCAATTGTTCCAATGCATTATTGAAATTTTCGGCTGTATAATTCTTGGTGTCTTCGTTCATCATGGCCGCGAATAGGCCGGATGTACCGCTTTTGTTGGGGAGGTCTGTTAATTTGCCTCCTTTGAAGCTCAGCAGGATATTGACTACAGGGATTTCCTGGGTTTGCGCGCCGATCACTTTAATGTTGTTGTCGATCGTGTTTTGCCAGAAAACGGGCGCCTTTACTACGACGGCATTGCCTGCCTTCGGCATTTGCTTACGGTCAAAATTATCCTTGGCTTTTTTATACACGAGGCCGTTATAGCCATAGTTGGGCGATTTATAACCGGCCTCGGAGATGGTATAGTTGTCCTGTCCCGCTTTATTGTCTTCGTTGCCTTTGGTCAGTACACTTACAATAGTAGCATGCTTTCCTTTGATGTATTGGTTATACACACGCATTACATCTTCCTTGGTTACGGAAGTGTTGGCTTTAAGCTGCTTGCCCAGGTAATTGGCATCGCCGGTAAACGTATAGAAGGATGCCAGTTGGGACACCTTGCCCGAAACGCTTTCCAGGCCATATACGATCTGCGCTTCGGCTTTATTCCTGAACCGGGAGATTTCTTCATCGGTCGCGCCTCTTTTTTCAAACTCTTCCAGCGACTGCCTTACCGCCTGTTCCATATCTGCCAGCTTTTGACCGGGGTAAGGCGTTACATTGATGGTGAACTCGCCTGCAAGCTCTGCCGTAGCATTGTAAGTAGTGGCATTAACAGCTTTGTTGGCTTTAACCAGGTTCTTGTATAGCAGGGAGGTTTTGCCTTGTCCCAGTATCTCGGCCAGGCAGTCCAATGCAGGCTCATCCTTGCTGAAGAAAGGTGAGGTAGGATAAATGATGCGGAGCATAGGCAGCTTGGCATAATTATCGGTCATAGAAATATAACGGTCCTGGCTCAATACGGGCATCGGATACACCGCCGGTTTTACTTCAGGACCTTTGGGTATAGAGCCAAAATATTTTTCCACCCAGGCAATCACTTGTTTAGGGTTTACATCGCCCCCTACGGTAAGCACCGCATTGTTGGGGCCGTACCAGCGCAGGAAAAAGTTCTTAAGGTCCTGTGCGTTTACACGGTTCAGGTCTTCGATATAACCGATGGTAAGCCAGGAATAGGGATGGCCGTAGGGATAAAGGTTACGTGCCGCTACCTCGCCTACCAATCCGTAAGGTTGGTTGTCGTACCGCTGGCCCCTTTCATTCTTAACCGTTGCCCGTTGTACTTCGAACTTTTGCTGGGTAACGGCATCGAGCAGGAAGCCCATACGGTCGGCTTCCAGCCACAACATTTTTTCCAGTTGGTTGGCCGGTACAGTTTCAAAATAATTGGTGCGGTCCCTGTTGGTGGTGCCATTGAGCGTACCGCCGGCTTCGGTGATCACCTTGAAGTGCTGCTCGTCTGCCACGTTATCCGATCCCTGGAACATCATATGTTCAAAGAAGTGGGCGAATCCCGATTTGCTGATCTCTTCCCTGGCCGAACCCACATGGTAAGTAACGTCCACATGCACGATAGGATCGCTATGGTCTTCGTGGATCAGCAAGGTAAGACCATTGGGCAACACATACTTCTCGTACGGGATTACCGGCTCTTTGCCTTTCTGGGCTACTTTTTCTACCAGCTTGGCCTGGGCATGCAGGAAGGTGGGACTAAACAGGATTGCTGCGGCGGCAGCGGAGAGGATAAGTCTCTTCATTGGTTATGTAATGTTTGATGGATAGAAACGTTTTATATTATTTGAGCGTCAATGTTTTTGCGGCAGCCGGATATTTAGGAAATTCGATAATGACCTTGTCGCCCTTTTGCATCCGGTCGCACATCGCCCTTACATCTGGATTATTCTTTCCTTTCCCCACGATCTCAATTACTGTCGGGTCTCCTTTTTTAGGCATAAAAATAATACGGGACTGTTTGTCGCCTGCGCTTTTGTGAGCAGGCGTAAGGCTTTCCAGTATTTGCGCTGTGGTGGCTTCGACGCCGGGAAGCATACTGATGCTCACCGATGCCGAAGCATAGGAAAGTGAAAGTACCTTGTATGATTTGGTATAAACGGCACGATCCCCTTTTTTGACAACAAGAGCATCTGTCCCGGTAAAGTTGGCTCTGACGTTAAAAGTATCACCGTTGACTTGTTGTACCGTACACCGGTCAAAAGAAATATGCATCCCTTCCTGCCAGCCGGTGATCACTACCAGGTTGTCGTATTTATTGAAGAGGATCGCTGAGTCGGCCAGCGCATCATTCAGGCTGATCTGCCGGGTGCCGGTCTGAGCCCAGGCTACCTGTTGCAGGAGCAGCAATAGAAATGGAAGCAGGTTTCTCATCAACAATAGTTTTGGTGTAAGGCGTGAAGTTCCGAAAAAAAAGTCGAGTTAGAAAGCGTACGGTTATTACGAATGCAACAATAGCGCTGCAAAATAAAATGTTTCGATACCAATGTCGCCCGGCAATACGGCGTCATATAACATAAATGGTTTCGTCGCCGGGCAGGAAGGATAGCATAGGGTACCTGTAAAAAGATAGGTAAAGATGTGTTACTTCCCCAACCGGTAAAGGTGTTTACCCCGATTAATATTACATTTGTCGTTCAAAAAGAAAGATTATGGCAATACAAGTAGGGCAGCAAGCCCCGGCATTTTCCCTGTACGACAGCAGCAAGCAGGAAGTAAACCTCAGTGATTATAAAGGAAAGAATGTAGTTCTGTTATTCTTTCCCCTGGCCTTTACCAGCGTATGTACCGCAGAGCTATGCTCCATGAGGGACAATATAGCGGCCTATAACGGTCTGGATGCGCAGGTGCTGGCCGTTTCGGTAGATTCCCTGTTTACGCTCGATAAATTCAGGACAGAGCAAAACCTTAATTTTCCCCTGCTCAGCGATTTCAACAAAGAAGTTTCCGGCGCTTATGGCTCGCTTTACGAGAAATTCGGCTTTGGCATGAAAGGTGTTTCTAAACGTTCCGCTTTTGTGATCGATAAAGAAGGCGTGGTGCAGTATGCAGAAGTGCTGGAAGATGCGGGTAAAATACCAGACCTGGAAGCAGTGCGGCAGGCCCTGGGCAACCTGAATTAACAGGCAGGGTAAGGGCGGTGTCATTCGCTTTTGTAAAAACTCCTGTTTATCTTTATCCCAATTTTAAACTCCTGATAACCAATAATACAATCGAAATGAAAAAAATCCTATTTTTTGCTGCGGCTATGGCAACAACGATTACGGTAAGCCAGGCGCAGACCATGACTAATGCCGGTTTTGAAACCTGGCAAGGACCTACAGGAGCTTTGCAACTGGAAAGTCCCAATTCCTGGTATGGCTCGGATAAGACATTGTCCGATCTGGCTTTTCTCCTGGCTACCGTCGGCGTTACTCCCGAAAAACAATTGTTCAAAACTACGGACAGCCATTCCGGAACCTATGCTGCTGAGCTAAAGACAGCATTCCTGGGCGATACCGTAGGCAATGTGCCTGGCTTGCTGATCAATGCCAAGCTTAGCTTTGACCTGATGGCGATCCTGGCCAATCCCGACTTTTCCAACTTTCTTAATTACGTAACGTACACCGGCGGTACGCCTCTGTTGGGTAAAAAAGTAGATAACGTAAAAGCCTGGGTAAAGCTTACCGGCGATCAGCAGGACCAATCGTCGGTGATCATCAATGCTATGAAGAAAGGAAAAACAGCTAGCAATGCCGATACCATGATCCTGATCGGGAGCGGTACCCGGTTGATTAGTCCCAACGCGGCCAATGCTTACGAGGAGATCACGGTAAACATGAATTACCTCAATGCTAACAATACTGCTACCGATACGCTTATTGTTGTGTTTTCCAGCTCTGCGGTTATTAGTTCCACTACGCCTACGACAGATGGTAATACTTTGAAAGTAGATGATGTAAGCATGACCACGAGCGATGGTACCAGCCCTGTTTCTATCCAGGAGCCGGTATTCCGTGAAGATATAGCTGTAGTGTATCCCAACCCGGCCAAAGACCTGGTTTACTTTAACCTGAATGCTGCAGAACGTGCCACTGATTACACACTTACAGTTACCGACGTTGCCGGAAGGGTAGTATTGCAGGAGCAATTGAAGCAACAGATCAACCCGAAACAAGTAAGCGGATGGGCCAGAGGAAGCTATTTCTATACGCTGATCAATACCAAAAGCAATAAAAGCGAAAAAGGAAAATTCGCAGTACGATAAGATAATACCTTCTAAACATGAAAATGGGTTCAGTATTTGCTGAACCCATTTTCTATATACGGACCGGGCATTTGCCGTCGTTATAATTCCAGTTTCTTTTTCAGGTTGTCGAGCATATCCACGGTCATTTTATCCATGTCGAACTCATGTTTCCAGCCCCAGTCGGCGCGCGCCTCGCTGTCGTCGATACTCTGCGGCCAACTGGCAGCGATCTGTTGCCTGTAGTCGGGAGCATAGTCGATCATGAATCCGGGGATATGTTTCCTGATCGAAGCGGCGATCTCTTTTGGCGAAAAGCTCATCGCAGAAAGGTTATAGGCCGTGCGGTTTTTGATCTGGTCGGCAGGCGCTTCCATCAATTCGATCGTGCCCCTTATCGCATCGTTCATATACATCATGGGCAGGTAAGTATCCTCGGCCAGGAAGCAGGTGAAGTGTTTTTTCTTCAAGGCTTCGATATAGATGTCGATGGCATAATCGGTAGTGCCGCCGCCTGGCGCCGATTTCCAACTGATCAGTCCCGGATAGCGCAGGCTGCGTATGTCGAGGCCGTAGCGTTGGTGGTAATACTGGCACCATAATTCGCCGGCATATTTACTGATACCATAAACCGTTACCGGTTCGATGATGGTATGCTGCGGCGTTTGCTGTTTAGGTGTATTGGGGCCAAATGCAGCGATAGAGCTGGGCCAGTAGAACTTCTTCACTTTATTTTCCCTGCATATTTCCAGTAAGTTCAGCAAGCTCTGCATATTGATGTCCCAGGCCCATATGGGTTTGGACTCTCCCGTGGCCGAAAGGATCGCGGCCAGCAGGTACACTTGTGTAATATTTTCCTGTGCAATTACTTTGGCCACTTCCTTTACATCCATTACATCCAGGTGCATAAAAGGGCCATTGTCTTCTTTCAGCAGGGGATGTTCTTCCCTGATGTCGGTAGCGATCACATTGTTGCGACCATATATATTGCGCAGGGCAAGGGTGAGTTCTACACCTATTTGCCCGCCGGCGCCAATAATCAGAATTTTATCCATAAGCATTGCCGTATCCCTTGCGGGGAAATTGTATTCAGAAATTTGGGTTAGATCAAAAGCTGAAGAGTAGCAACCTTTCAGCCAAAACAGGCACTAAGGTAATCATTAAGCACTTACTTTATGTTGGCATGTTCGTACACCAGGTCTACGAACTGGTCAAACAAGTAGCGGGAATCGTAAGGGCCTGGAGTGCTTTCGGGGTGGTATTGTACCGAGAAAGCAGGTTTGTTTTTCATGCGGATACCCTCTATCGAACCATCGTTGAGGTTGATATGCGTTACTTCGATCGCATCGGATTTTTGCGCCGCTTCGGGATCTATGCCAAAGCCATGATTCTGGGTTGTGATCTCGCATTTACCAGTGACCAGGTTCTTTACCGGGTGGTTCAATCCCCTGTGTCCATGGTGCATCTTAAAGGTCGGAATACCATTGGCCAGGGCCAGTAGCTGGTGCCCGAGACAAATACCGAACAAAGGTTTGCCCGAGTTGAGGATGTCTTTCACCGTATTGACCGCATAATCCATAGAGGCAGGATCGCCGGGGCCATTGGATATAAAGAAGCCATGCGGCTCAAACTGGTTGAGGGTTTCAAACGATGTTTTTGCAGGAAATACTTTGAGGTAAACGCCGCGTTGGGCAAAGTTGTTGAGGATATGTTTTTTGATGCCGAAGTCCAGCACCGCAATTCTGATAGCAGCATCCTCGTCGCCGGCAGTGTAAGTTTCTTTAGTAGTAATGTTAGAGGATATTTCCAGGCCCTTCATGGAAGGCACCGCTTTAAGTTTTTGCTGCAGCTCCTCTATATCGGAAGTTTCCGAAGATATGATACAGTTCATAGCGCCTTTTGTCCTTACGTGCTGTACCAATGCGCGGGTGTCTACATCCTGTATCCCTACAATATTATGGGCCACCAGGTAGTCTTCCAGCGATCCGCTGGCGATCATCCGGGAATAGCGGCTGGCAATGTTTTTACAGATCAGGCCGTTGATGGTAACGCCGTCAGATTCTACATCCGCCGTATTCACACCATAATTTCCCACGTAACAAGTACTCATGATCAGCATTTGCCCGGTATAGCTCGGATCCGTAAAAATTTCCTGGTATCCCGTCATTCCGGTAGTAAAGCATAACTCTCCGCCCGTAGTCCCTGTTTTTCCAAATGATTTTCCTTTAAAAAGGGTTCCGTCTTCAAGTAATAAAAAAGCGGGGAGGCTGGTTGTGTCCTGAGGCATTGTTGTTGTAAGGATATTTTATATTTCAGAAAAGAAAAGCGTGCAAAGATACAAAGTTGAAGATTAAAAATAAAGTAACACAGCGCCTGATCCGTTAATATTATTTATTGTTACGGGTAAGGATGAAATATGAGTTCCAAAGCATAAAAGCAAATAAATGGAGAAAAAAGTAATGTTAAAATATTACAAAAGTAACTTCTCTATTATTATAAATAAGTAGTTAGAAATAGGAGTAAAATAGATACACCTTGTAAGTCGACAAGTTATCCGTTATATTTATCAGGCATGCGGGTAATAAAGTTTTTTAATAAAATTTTGAAAGTCAGATACTTTGCTTAATTTAGCCTTGTAGATGTAAATTTTAATCCGTTAAATGAACTATAGGTTCATATTTAATGTAGCTTTGCATCGACTTGCATCAACCAAACAACCAAATTACTAACCAAAAATGCACAATGAAAAAGATAGGACAAAACATCCGTAAACTACGGGAACTGCGCAATTTTACGCAACAGTATATGGCTGAAAAGCTTGAAATGACGCAAGGCAACTATGCCCGTATCGAAAACGAGGAAATTCATCTTTCGGAAGAAAGGTTACAAAAAATTTCCGGACTCCTGGGTTACAGTACCGAATTCATCGTTCAGTTTGATGTTGAGAAGATCTACGACATCGTGAACGAAAGAAGGGAAAACGCCAATAAGGAAGTGTACCAGTTCCAGATCAGCCCGGAATTGAAGCAGCTTTATGAAAGCAGGATCAAATCCCTGGAAACTTATGTCGATGAGCTGAAAAGCGAGATCAGGCAACTAAAAGAGCAGTCGCTGAAGCAAAGCATCTGATCTATATTTCAACCTTTTTTAATGGGGCGCGCAAATTCATCTTCTGAAATTTGCTGCGCCCCATTATCTTTGCCGTAATGTATTCCTTAATTAAATTCTTCCTCTTCCGCAAAGATCCGGAGGTGATCCACTACTGGGTGATGAACCAGTTGAAAAAATGGCATAACAATCCCATTGTAAAAAGCTTTCTGAAAAAGAACTTTACGCTTGAAAAGCCGGAGCTGGAGCGCAAGCTCTGGGGCCTTACCTTTAAGAATCCCGTAGGCCTTGCCGCAGGCTTCGACAAAGATGCCAAATACACCGATGAGCTGGCAGCGCTGGGTTTCGGCTTTATCGAGATCGGTACGCTTACCCCAGTAGCCCAGGATGGCAACGATAAGCCCAGGCTGTTCCGCCTGCCCCAGGATAAGGCATTGATCAACAGGATGGGTTTTAATAACGGTGGTGTAAAGGCGGCAGCAGAAAGGCTGCGCCATCGTCAATCGAACATTATTATCGGTGGTAATATTGGCAAGAACAAAGTAACGGCCAATGAAGAGGCCGCAAAGGATTACGAGATCTGCTTTCGCGAGCTGTATGATGTTGTGGATTATTTTGCAGTAAATGTAAGTAGCCCCAATACACCTAATTTAAGGGAGCTGCAGGAAAAAGAGCCCTTACAGCGCTTGTTGGGCCGCTTGCAGATCATCAACTCGGAGCTGGGCAAATCGCGGCCCATATTACTGAAGATAGCACCCGACCTTACCCGGGAACAACTGGACGATATTATCGATATTGTGAACACTACCGGCATACAAGGCATCGTTGCTACCAATACGACCATAAGCCGTGCTGGCCTGGCTACTTCCGATAAAGAAGTGGAAGCCATGGGCGCGGGCGGCGTAAGTGGCCTGCCTGTACGGGAAAAGGCTACCGACGTGATCCGCTATATACACCAGCGCAGCAAGGGGGCTATACCCATCATCGCTGCCGGGGGTATCTTCACGGCTGCCGATGCCCGCGAAAAGCTGGCTGCCGGCGCCAGCCTGGTACAAGTCTATACCGGCTTCATCTACGAAGGTCCCGCCATCGTGAAAAACATTTGCGCAGGCCTCTCTTAAACATTATTGACCGTAATAAGCATTACCCACATCAGCCATGGAGCATTTATTTACTGCCGACAATATTATCAGCTTTATCGTACTGGTGGTGCTGGAGATCGTACTCGGGATCGACAACGTGATTTTTGTCAGCATTATCCTGAACCGCCTGCCCGAAGCCTTAAGGAAGAAAGGGCGCTTTATCTGGATGTTTACCGGTATCGGAGTGCGGAGCATCCTCCTGCTGGGCCTTCAATGGCTGCTGGAACAAAAAGGGAAGCCGGTGCTTACGGTGGCCGGCAAAGGCTTTGACCTGGCCAGTCTGGTGATGCTGGGCGGCGGTATTTTCCTGATCTATAAAACAGTAATGGAAATACACCACAAGCTGGAAGGAGAAGAGGAACATACCAAAGGCAAAGGGGCACAGCTTACACTAGGCAAAGCAGTCATGCAGATCATCCTTATCGATATGGTGTTCAGCTTCGATAGTATTATTACCGCAGGCGGAACGGCCAAGCATATCGAGATCATGATTGCTGCGGTAGTGATCGCCATGATCGTGATGTTCCTGTTCAGCGCCAATATCGCCTCCTTTATCTCGAAGCATCCTACCATCAAAATGCTGGCGCTGTCTTTCCTGGTGATGATAGGCTTTATCCTGCTGGTAGAAGGCTGGGACAGTGAAAAGGCACATGACCTGCACCTGAAAAATTATGCTTACTTCGCTATGGCTTTCTCTTTCCTGGTAGAGCTGCTCAATATGAAACTACGCAAGAAAACCGAGCCGGTACGGTTGAAAGATTCCGATACGGGTGAGTAAAGAAACGCGGCGATCCATTTGAGATCGCCGCGTTTCTTTTATCGTGTAGTTTTATTGCTTGTTGCAACCTTGCGATGCTGCGAGCAATAAAACTACTATTGTTTTCAGCAGAGATGTTGCATGCAACGTCTCTGCTCTTTTACCCTTCGACTGCGCTCAGGGTGACCTTAGTTATAAGGTTATCTTGAGCGCTGCGACTCTACGGCGCTGCGAGAAATAATATGCCCTGCAATTATGCCTGCCTGGCAATATACTTCAGGGTATTGCTGTTGGTGGTTGCAAAAATAGTGTTGATCGCTTCCTGCAGCTCTTCACCGGTTACCGAAAGGTATTTGTCCAGCTCGGTATTCATCATGCCGGCATCGCCCAGTAATTCGTAGAAGGCAAAGTTATTGGCGCGGGCCAGCAGGTTCATATCCTCAAAGGTGATCATGGCCTCTATTTTATTTTTGGCCTTGGTCATTTCTTCCTCTTTAACGCCTTCCTGCTTTAATAGCTCCAGCTCGGCAGTAATGGCTGCATCGGCAGCCTCGATCGATATGCCTTTGATCACTTTGCCTTCGATCACCAGCAAGCCGGGATCGGTACTGCCGGTATGATAGCAGGAGATATTGCTGAAAAGCTGTAATTCCTTTACCAGCCTTTGGTACAGCCGCGACGATTGCCCGCTGCCCAGTATCTCGGTAATGATGTCGGCGGCATAATATTGCGGATGGGTACGGCCTTCCATATGCCAGGCTTTGAACAGGGCATCGTAAGGCACATCGGCTTCTATGGTCACTTCCCTGGCTTCCGTCTGCTTATCTTCCCTGGGCAGGTTACGGTTGTATTGTTCCTCGCCCTTGGGGATATCGCCAAACCATTTCTCGGCCAGCGCTTTTACCTCTGCCACATTGGTATTGCCCGCTACACACAATACTGCATTCTGCGGACGGTAATGTTTAAAGAAAAAATTCTTGACATCCTGCAATTGCGCTTCTTCGATATGCTTCAGTTCCTTGCCTATGGTCATCCATTGGTAGGGATGCTTCTTGTAAGCCAGTTGGCGCAGGTGTTTCCAGGCATCACCATAAGGCTTGTTGATATAGTGTTCTTTGAATTCTTCGCTGACTACTTTGCGTTGCACATCCAGACTCTTTTCGCTGAAAGCCAGCGACAGCATACGGTCGCTTTCCAGCCAGAAGGCTGTTTCCATGTTTTCCCTGGGCAACTGGATATAGTAATTGGTAATGTCGTTGGTGGTATAAGCATTGTTTTCCCCGCCTGCCATCTGCAAAGGCTCGTCGTATTCGGGAATGTTGACCGATCCGCCAAACATCAGGTGCTCGAACAGGTGTGCGAAGCCCGTACGGTTAGGGTCTTCATCCCTTGCGCCTACATCGTACAGGATATTAAAAGCCACCATCGGGGTGGAAAGGTCTTCGTGCACTACCACGCGCAGTCCGTTGGCCAGGGTAAACCGTTCAAATGAGATCATGTCGTTTTTTTTATTTTGCGGAACGGCTAAGGCAAAGCCTGTCTGTTCCCGATAAAAGTAATGGAATTTTTTCGCCCAGAGCCGGTTTTAAGCCTGTTCCGGCTGCCAGCCCAGCCATTCCTGCATTTTGCGGATGCTGGGCACCATAGCAGGCTTTACTTTAAGGCCTTTCATTTGCGAGAAATATTCTTTCGCCTTATGCTTGTTCTTCTTTACCATTTCCATATCGGTAAGGGCGAGCAGGGCCATCGCAATATCGTTCTGGTTGCCGATGCCTTCGTTCAGCGATTCTTCCAGCAAGATCTTTGCTTCTTCGTACTGGTCTTTTTCCCGGGCGATAAAACCTTTTATAAACAGGTAATAGGCTTTGTCCTTTTTATCCAGCCTTTCGGGCCTGGTAGTTTGTGCCAGGATATCTTCGGCCTGCTTGTACTCTTCGTTGCGCAGCCGGTTAAGGGCCAGCCTTACCGAGCCTTTACGGAAATAACCCCAGAGCAGGATCATAGAAGCAATACTGGTAATGATAAGCAGGGAATAAATGTTGAAAACAGCCGCTACCACAGATAAGGCCGCGCACAACAATAATAGTATGATCCGTGAAAATGGTGTAAACATTACGCTTTTTATGAGGGGCAAAATTAGCTATTCTTTTGCTACCGAGTGACCGTGATTTCCGGGAAAAAAACTGCCAGGGCTTGGTTCAAAAGCGCCTGGCAGGATAAGATAGGATTCTTGTTACAATGACTTAGCTGTGGGAGAGGTTTTTGGCATAAGCGGCTTCTTCCTTCTTGGCCTCCTGGCGCTGCTTTGCGGCCTTTACAAAAGCCATGAACAGCGGATGGGGATTTTCCACAGTACTCTTATACTCGGGGTGGAACTGGGTACCGATAAAGAAAGGATGGTTGCTGAGCTCAATCACTTCCACCAAACCGGTATCCGGGTTTTTCCCTACGGGGATCATCCCTGCTTTTTCAAAAGCAGCTACGTAATCATTATTGAATTCGTAACGGTGGCGGTGGCGCTCCTGGATGGTGGTTTTACCGTAAATGCCAGCCATATTGGAACTGGGCGATAGTTCGCACTCGTAAGAGCCCAGGCGCATGGTGCCGCCTTTGTGCTGGATGTCTTTTTGCTCATCCATCAGGTGGATCACCGGGTTGCTGGTGTCGGCATTCATTTCGGTGGAGTGGGCATCCTTATGACCCAGCACGTTCCGGGCAAATTCCACGGCAGCCATCTGCATACCCAGGCAAATACCGAAGAAAGGTATATTCTCTTCGCGGGCATAGCGGATCGCGTCGATCTTACCTTCGATACCGCGGCTTCCGAAACCGGGGGCTACCAGCACGGCATCCAGGTTTTGCAGCTTTTCCGCTGCATTCTCGGGAGTCAGGTATTCGGAGTGGATATTTCGTACTTCTACTTTGCACTCGTTCATAGCACCCGCATGGATAAGCGATTCCAGGATGGATTTATAAGCATCCTGCAGCTCCACGTATTTGCCGATAAGGCCTATGGTCACTTTTGTTTTGGGATAACGCAGCTTGGTAAGGAACTCCTTCCATTTAAGCAGCTCGGGCTCTTGGCCAAGGGGCAGTTCCAACAACTTCAAGGCGATCACATCCAGCTTTTCTACCATCATTTCGATGGGCACGCCATAGATGGTATCGGCGTCACGGGCCTCGATCACGGCCTCTGGGCGTACGTTACAAAACAGGGCTATTTTCTTTTTCAGGTCGTTGTACAGCGGTTCTTCCGTACGGCAAACGATAATATCGGGGTGAACGCCATTTTCACTCAGCATCTTTACGGAGTGTTGTGTTGGCTTTGTTTTTAATTCTTTTGCTGCTTTCAGGTAAGGGATCAGGGTAAGGTGTACCACCAGACAGTTTTCGTTGCCTAATTCCCATTTCAACTGACGTACTGCCTCAATGTAAGGCAGGGATTCGATATCGCCTACGGTACCACCTAATTCGGTGATCACGACATCGTATTTATTATCGTTGCCCAGCAGGCGGATACGACGTTTGATCTCATCGGTAATGTGCGGGATCACCTGCACGGTCTTACCCAGGAAAGCGCCTTCGCGCTCTTTATTGATCACATATTGATACACACGGCCGGTAGTCACGTTGTTGGCCTGGGAGGTAGGCGTATTCAGGAAACGCTCGTAGTGGCCCAGGTCAAGGTCGGTTTCCGCACCATCGTCCGTAACATAGCATTCGCCATGCTCGTAAGGGTTGAGCGTACCCGGATCCACGTTAATGTAAGGGTCGAATTTCTGGATCGTGGCGCTGTAACCACGGGCCTGTAAAAGTTTTGCAAGAGAAGCGGCAATGATACCTTTGCCCAATGAAGATGTAACCCCGCCGGTTACAAAAATGTACTTAGTCATAATGTTTCCTGTTTGCGACCGGTGGATATAGATTGTAATCCCAGTAAAATCTATCGGTCAGGCAAAGGTACAGAGAATTTTCGGCTAGTGAAAATCAAAATTAGCGCAACAGGTCGTATTGCGACATTTTTCCGGTGACTTTTATACGCTGAAACCCTTGTCAGGACTTCATTGCGGTCGAAATGGCTTCGCATATGCTTACCCATTTGCCGTCGAGGTCGCTGCCCTCTTCCTGCAACTTGCTGAGTGGCATGCCGGGATCGTTGGCGCATTGGATCGTGTTGAGCGGCGTGTCCCGGTAGGCGCTCGGTTTTACCGCTACCCAGAGTATCGGCACCCGTTCTGCTTTACTTATGTCAAGAAAATACTTCATTTCCTGCTCCTGGATGAATTCTGATGCCAGGAATTCGGGTGTGACCAGGAAAACGGCGACTTTGGTGGCGATAAGGGCCTTCCTGATCTCGGTATTCCATTCGTCGCCCGGTTTGATATTGGTGTCGTCCCATACCTTAAGGCCGGTAAACCGCTGAAAAGCGCTCAAATGTACCTGGAGATCTTCGAGCCATTCTTTATCCTCGTGGCAATAGCTGATGAATACCTGGTTGCGCTGCAGGCCGGCATTCTGGGAATCGGTCATCATTTTTTGCGCGAGCGATGCGGCACTATTGGCATTGGCTACCTTATCCATCGCGGCATCACCGGGGCCTTTGCTCCTGATCAGCTCCACTTCCATTACCCTGTTGAAATTGTAATTGTAGTCTTTCAGCTTACGGGTCATTTCTGCATAGCCTTCCTGTACCAGGCCTTCTATCTCTTCCTGGGTGATGTTGAAGTTGTCGTAAGACAGGGTACCGCAATTGATATTGACCTCGACCGTCCGGGGTGTCTGCGTTAAGGCGTACTGGTCGTGGCTGCCGGTAGCGGCGCTGAACAGGCGGCCGATAAAGGCCGGCAGGCTTTTCTTTGTGGTAAAGCTTTTGGGCTTTTCCGGTTTAAGGATCACGATAGGATAGCTGTCGGGCTTGCCGGCGGCCATCCATACCGGGCTTTCGCAGGCTACTGCGGCATCTACCAGCAAGCGACCATCGAGCTTGAAGGGTTCATACATAAGCGGTATCGCTGTAGCAATACGTACCACTTCGGATATGCGCATGTCGGGATGGCTATCGGTAGCATAAACCAGGAATTGGTTTTGACGGATGTCCAGGGCCGCGATGGAAAGCGGGATGGGTAGCTCTTTCAGCGTAAGGTCGCCACCTATAAGCCGTGTAATAATCGCCGGGAAGTCGGGGATATGGTGCGAGGCATGGGGATAACGGAGCTGCTGCAATAGTGCAAAACGTTTTTTGGTCCGAAGCAGGGAAAAATCAAAATCCAGCACAACCTTTTCAATTTCTTCAGGGCTTTTGCCCGAGCAAAGAAGCACGCCGAGTATGGTGCCCATAGAGCAGGCCGAAACGCTGGCTATTTCATAGCCTTGTTCTTTAAGTTTGCGGTAAGCGCCGATATAGCTGAAGCAGAGTACGCCGCCGCTGCTCAGCACCAGGTGTAGTTTTTTGTTTGCCATGGTACCAGGTTTATAGGTGGTAGATGGGGTAAATCCGGAGACAAGATAGAAAAAAGAATGCCGCTTGGGGAGCAGGATATATAAATATAATCAGCGTCGATTTTTTGTGGTGCTATGTTTCCCTAATTTTGCCCTCCATATGCAAGCAAGCTTCAACAATATCCGGCACATTATTCTTGATTTCGGAGGTGTTATTCTCAATATTGATTACAAAAAAACAGAGCAGGCCTTTATCGGTCTGGGTATTACCGATTTTGCCGAAAGGTATTCCCAATTACAGCAGACCGATATTTTTGACCAGCTGGAAACTGGCAAGATCGGCAGTGCGGAGTTTGTGGCCGCGCTAAAGAATATCGCCGGCCGCGATATCGCCGACGAGCAGATCATTGCCGCCTGGAATGCCATGCTGCTGGACCTGCCTTTGCGCCGCTTGCAGATCCTGCAACAGCTGCAATTGCATTTCGACCTTTTCTTGCTGAGCAATACCAACGAAATACATGAAGAGGCCTTCAACAAGACCCTGAAGAGCCAGTCCGGCTTTAATTCCATGGGTGTATTCTTCGATAAAGTGTACTTTTCGCATAGGGTAGGATTACGCAAACCCGATCCGGCCATTTTCCAAATGATCCTGGATCAGAATAGCCTTAACCCGGAAAAGACCTTATTCGTGGATGATAGCCCGCAACATATCGAAAGCGCCAAAACTTTGGGGATACAGACGATCTACCTGGAGCCGGGCATGACGATAGAGGAGCATATTTTTAAGCCGAAGCACTAGGGTTGCATAGGCCGCTTTTCTATAAGGCGATAACGTCTTTTGACCAGGAGCAATAAGCAAAGGAGCAACAGGAAGCTGCCGATGCCCAGGGAAATTAATTTGAGCTCGTATGCTTCCTTGCTATCGTAAAATGGAGAGGGAAACAGGTGAAGTATATAGTAGAGTATGACCAGTAGGAGTGTCATCAGAAGAGTGTGCAGGAAAGTATTCCTGACGGCCCTTTTGCGGACAAAGGCCAGGCTGAGGAGGTTTACCGGCAAGGCATTCAGAATGCAGATCATCACATTGCTGCAATACAAGAAGCCGGAAAACAAGATAGCCAGTTTCGTAGGCGGTTTTCCGTTTGGCGTATTGTAGAAGTTGATGCTGACCTGGCTGAAATAATCGAGATAAAGCTCAAATGCCTGACCGAAGAGTACCAAGAAGATGAAGGTGGGAATGAAAAGGATCAGGAAGGATATAAGCTGGCGCATTTCCGGTATTTTCAGCAATAGAATTACTAATTTCATATAAACATACAATAATGTCGGAACAAATAGTACAATGGCAACAAAAGATCGATGAGCTGACTGCTGAATTCCGGGAACGCTTTGCCGACCTGCCCGCCGATGAACTAAGCCGCAAGCCCAATGCACAAACCTGGTCGATCGCTGAAAATATGCAGCACCTTATCGCAGTCAACGAAAGTTATTTTCCCATCCTGGAGCAGTTAAAGGCAGGGAAATATAAAGCTTCTTTTATGGCACGGTTTTCTTTCTTTGTCAACTTTATGGGCAACACGATCCTGAAGAGCGTGGCGCCCGACCGGCGGAAAAAGATGAGGACTTTCCCGATGTGGGAACCGGTAGCGGCTACGGTTCATGGCGATATTGTTGCCGACTTTGCAAAGCACCAGGCTGAGCTTAAAAAAGCGATTGCTGCTGCCGAAACATCACTGCAACAGAAAACGATTATCTCCTCGCCTGCAAACCGTAATATCGTGTACACGCTGGAAAAGGCTTTCGAGATTATGATCGCGCATGAGGAAAGGCACCTGAACCAGGCTATAGAAGCATTTGAAGTGATCTATAAAAACCAATACAAGTATGATCTCTGAACTGATTCGTACGGTAGAGAAAGAGGTGCCCGTCGATGCCGCCGAAGCAGCATTGATCGGCGCTTACTTCAAAGCCCGCAAGAGCAAGCGCAATATGCTCCTGCTGCGCTCGGGCGAAGTAGCGCATGAAGTGTTCTTTGTGCTGAAAGGCGCTTTACACCAATTTTATATCGACGAGGCAGGCAATGAACGTACTTGTAATTTTACTTTTGAAAACGATTTCGTGACCGACCTGGAAAGCTTTTCCCAGCAAACAAAGTCGCCTTCCTCTATTAAGACGCTTACCGAAACTACTTATCTTTCCATCCGTTGTGTGGACCTGGTGGCCTTGCTCAAGGCATCGCCCGCTATGTCCGAATTTTTCAGGATACTGGTCGAACGTATTGCTTCCAAAAGCATTAAGCGGACCAAGTCCCTGCTGTCCTTCTCGCCCGAAAAACAATTTGCGGAGCTGATCGAAGAACAGCCCGAAATCTTCCAAAGGGTTCCCCAGCGCTATATTGCGCAATACCTGGGCATTGCTCCGGAAAGCCTGAGTCGCATCAAGAAAAGGATGATGGCCAGCGCAAAATCTTAACCCGGATCATTGTTTTCCGCCTCCTGCCAACGCTACCTTTGTTGCAAACAAACCGACAATGCAAACGATACTAGGAGCCGGCGGCGCTATCGGCAGCCCATTAGCCAAAGAGTTAAAAGCCTATACCCAACACATACGCCTGGTAGCGCGTAAACCGGTACAGGTAAACGGGGACGATGAACTGTTCCCTGCCGATCTGACCAACAGGGAAGCTGTGGACCTTGCCGTGGCGGGTTCCGAAGTGGTGTATCTTACCGTAGGCCTGGAATATAGCATGAAAGTATGGCGCAGGGATTGGCCCATGGTGATGAGCCATGTGATCAATGCCTGCCTGAAACACAATGCCCGCCTGGTGTTCCTGGATAATGTGTATATGTATGCCGCCGGTGAAATACCGCATATGAAAGAAACATCTGCGATAGCGCCACCCAGTGAAAAAGGTAAAGTGCGGGCAGGGCTGGTGGAGATGCTGAACATCGCTGCAAAGGACAGGGGGCTGAAGATGCTGATTGCCCGTAGTGCCGATTTCTATGGCCCTTCGGTTAAGAATAGTCCTTTAGGCATTATGGTGCTGGACGAATACCGGAAAAAGAAAAAGGCTTTCTGGCAGGTGGATGCCCATAAATTGCATGCTTTCACCTATACGCCCGATGCTGCGAAAGCAACGGCTATGCTGGGCAATACGCCCGATGCCTATAACAAGGTATGGCATTTGCCTACCTCTTCCGAAAAATTCACAGGAAGAGAATTCATTGAAATGGTGGCCGCCGAAATGCAGGTTGCGCCGCGCTATTATATCTTCTCCCGCTTGATGATGAGCCTGCTCGGCCTGTTTGTGCCCATCCTGAAAGAGCTGAAAGAGATGGCATATCAATACGACCGAGACTATGTTTTCGACAGCAGCAAGTTTGAAAAACGTTTTTCGTATAAGCCGGTCTCTTACGCCGAAGGGATCAGGGAAATGGTAAAGGGCTGATGCCCTTCTATTGCATAAAGTCGTTATCCCTTTTCAACAAAGACCTGTACTTATTGAGGATGCCCGACCGGGATACAAAGCCGAGGTAGGTAAAATCGTCGGATACCACGGGAAACAATTGCAGATCGCGGGTATCGATCTCATTCATTACTTCCAGCATGTCGGTATTGATGTTCATGCTGTCGGCCGGGGGCTGCATAATATCGTTTATTGGTATGGCGGAGTCGCCCGGAGCCTTGCTGACCAATAGCTCCAGCAGCGTTTCGCTGCGGATAATGCCTACCAGCAGGCCTTCCTTGTCTACCACAGGAAAAATATTCTTATCGGTATGGATAATGTCGTGGCTGCGTCCCTTAGGCGTATCGCCGGGTTGCAGCACCACGAAATCCTTTTCCACCAGGTATTTCAGCTTCATGCGGCGCAGGATATTGCCATCCCTGAATTCGTGGGAAGCTAGGTCCCCTTTTTCTACGAGCGATTTGGTATAAATGGAGTGCCCGGTATTGGCCTTATTGATGAAATAAGTAATGGCCGATACGATCATCAAAGGCACCATAAGCTCGTAACCACCGGTAATCTCAGCAATAAGGAAAATGCCGGTGAGCGGGGCATGCATAATGCCGCTGAGCGCTGCCGCCATACCGACCACGATAAAATTGGTGGTGTTGAGCTGTATCCAGCCGGTCTGGTTGATGGTGTAAGCAAAAATAAAACCAATAAAGCCGCCCATGACCAGACTGGGGCCAAAAGTACCACCGTTGCCACCACTGTATATGGTAAAAAGGGAGGCGAAGGATTTGCCGAAAAGGGTTAATACGGCAAAAAGAATAAGCAGCCAGGGGTTGTTCTGGTAGTCGGAAAAAAACGAATTGGCCAGCAGGGAAGTGTATTTGCCGTTCAGCAAGGCCTGGATGGTTATATACCCTTCGCCATACAAGGCCGGGAAAATAGCGATAAAGAGCCCGAGAATAAGCCCGCCGATCCATACTTTATGGTAGGGCTTTTTGATGCGTTCAAACTTCCTTTTCAGGAAAAAGTTAAGCTTGAAAAAATAGACAGAGAAAAACCCGATAGCAATGGCCATCAGTACATAGAAAAACAGGGCGTGCATGGCCCAGCCTTCTGTTACCAGTACAAATAAAGGCCGGCTGTAAAATATCCTGGATACGACGGAGGCCGTAGCTACGGATAGCAACAGGGGGATAAAGGCAGGGATGGAAAAAGTAGGCAGCAGTATTTCTATGGCAAATACCATACCAGCTATAGGGCTGTTGAAAGCGCCGGCAATGCCCGCTCCTGCACCGCAGGCCAGGAGTAAAGTCACTTCCCGGTAATTAAGTCCGAAAAACCGGGCTATATTGGAGCCTATGGCCGAACCGCTGTACACAATGGGGGCTTCCAGGCCCACCGAGCCGCCGAAACCCGCAGTAAGCGCGCTGGTAAATATCTGCGAGTAAATATTATGAAAGCTGATCTTGCTCGAGTTCCTGGAAATATCATACAGGATAGGTGTTAATCCATGATGAAATTTGTTTTTACGTATAAAGGTACGGATGTATAATACCGTAAGAAAAATGCCGATCAGCGGGAAAAAAAGGTATAAATAATACTTATACTTCCAGTGCAGGTCGTTTTGCAGGGAATCCTCGATAAGATGGGTCAATTGTTTGAGCAGCGAAGCAGCTATACCTCCCAGAACGCCGACTACGGCTGCTGCCAGGAGCAGGAAATTGCTCTTTGAAATTCGCTGCTTACGCCATTGATTCAATTTAGTGATAAGCGTAAGTAGCTTAGAATTCATATTTGACTCTTTTGAATGGTAGAAAGAGATGCCGGAAGGGATTGCAAAGGTAAACACAAAAAGGTTTTTTATGTTAGTAGTGTTAAGGTGCTTAACATTTTTTAAAGTATCTTGCAGACCTTAAAGTTTATCGTATGGATTCCATTATTGCTTTTTTTCATCAACTGTATGATCCCATCAAGACGACATTGATGAATCCCGACTGGATTATGGCTCACGGAGGATTGTATCTGGTAGCTTTTATCATTTTTGCGGAAACCGGCCTGTTGGTAGGTTTCTTTTTGCCCGGCGATTCCCTGCTCTTCATTACTGGTATCGTGATTGCCGGTAGCAAGAATACCCCCGTTCCTTTTGAAAGCCACGGTGTCAACCTTGGATTCTGGATCATATTGCTCACCGTAGCGGCCGTGATAGGTAATTTTGTGGGGTATTGGTTTGGTAAGAAAACGGGCCCCCTGCTCTTCGAGCGAAAAGATACCTGGCTGATCAAGAAAAAACACATCCAGCAGGCACATGATTTTTATGAGAAGAAAGGTGCGATTGCCGTTATATTTGCCCGATTCCTGCCCATTGTCCGCACATTTGCGCCTATTGTTGCCGGTGTGGTAAAAATGGATGCCAAAAAATTTGCCTTGTATAATGTTGTCGGTGCTATTTTGTGGATCGCCAGCCTGGTATCCCTGGGTTTTGTGCTCGGGGAAAACGCCTGGGTGGAAAAGAACCTGGAGCTGATCATTATAGGCCTGGTGCTGGTTACTACCGGCCCGGTACTGTTTAAAATGTTCTTTGGAAAAAAGAAACACCCGGAGCAAAAAATAAATGAGCCGGATGAAATGACAACGGTATAAATGGAATGCCCCGGAAACAATTTTCGGGGCATTTTTGTTTTCCGGAGATATTGTAAGTTCGCATTTAAATTCAAATATTATGTCTGGCTACGATGCACATATCGATACTTATATCGAAAAAGCTGCGGCTTTTGCGCAACCTATTCTCAGCCATCTCCGGAATCTTATTCATGTTCATTGTCCCGATATCGAGGAAAAGATAAAGTGGGGCTGCCCGCATTTTGTATATAAGGACCGGAATGTATTCAGCATGGCCGCTTTTAAGCAGCACTGTGCTTTCGGCTTTTCCCTGGCCGCTGTGATGAACGATCCTTATGGATTGCTGGAGACGGAAGATAAGGCGGCGATGGGTTCCCTGGGCCGGATCACTTCGCTGGCCGACCTGCCGGCCGATAGCATCTTTGCACAGTATGTGAAGCAATCGATGCAACTGGTAGCCGACGGTGTAAAAGTACCCCGGCAGGTTAAAAAGGCCGAAACACCCGCTCAGGAAGTACCCGATTATTTCCTGGCCGCCTTAAAGAAGAATAAAAAAGCATTGGCGGTATTCGAGAATTTTGCGCCTTCGCACCGTAAGGAATATCTCGAATGGATCATGGAAGCCAAGAGGACGGAGACCCGTGATAAACGCGTGGCACAGGCGATTGAATGGATGACGGATGGTAAGCCCAGGCATTGGAAATATGGACATTGATTCCTTTCTAGGGCAGGGATAGCAGGGATAATTCGCTTACTTTTGCCGCGTGAACACAAAACCGGGCATTGTCTTACTGCTGCGTATCCTTACTATCTCTCTGTTGCCTGTACCAGCATGGGGGCAAAGCCGGGAGGACACTTTGAAAGAGGTGCAGATCCATGCACCGGGTAAGGACAGCACTACCGATATGCGCAAGTCCTTCGCTGCAGGACAGCAGGTACAATCCATAGAGAAAAACTACCGGGAACTTTACCAGAATCAAAACCTGGCTACCTTGCTGGCGCAGCAAACCCCTGTTTTCATTAAATCTTATGGGATCAATGGTATGGCTACTTTGTCCATTCGGGGGGCTTCCTCGGCCCAATCTTCCGTATTGTGGAATGGCGTACCGATCCTAAACCCGGCGTTGGGTGTTGCCGATGTTTCTATTTTAAGCACAGGGCTTTTCGATAATATCAGCTTGTTGTACGGTAGCTCATCCGCACTGTATGGCAGCGGCAATGTGGGCGGCGCTTTGCTGCTCGAGCAGAACGATCCTTCCTTTGTGCCGAATAAACAGGTCAGGGCGACTTTTGGAGGTGGTAGCTTTGGCCGGGGTGATATTACCTTCAAGGCGCAATACCAGGAGCAGCGCTGGCGCGTAGGTATACGGGCTTTTTACCAGCGTGCCCTCAATAATTTCAGCTACCTGGATGAACAGCAGCAGGAGCGAAGACTGGATAATGCAAAGCTCGAAGCCGGCGGTGCATTACTTTCTGCCGACTATAACCTTAGTAAAAAAGCAGGTGCTAAAGAGCATGTACTTTCCCTTCAGTTGTGGTACCAGCAATATTTCCGGGAGATACCGCCGGCCTTGTTTGAGCAAAGCTCGGTGAAGCAACAGAAGGATGTTTCTTACCGCAGCTTATTGCATTGGCGTAAGCAAACTTTACGCAGCCATTATTATGCAAAAGGCTCTTTTAACCGGGAAGATCTTCGCTATAAGGACGGAGTGGTGCTGCCGGACAATAAGAACAATGTGTATCAATACTACCAGGAGCTGGGCTGGAAGTACCGCCTGGATGCCGTGGATAAAGAAAGTCCGCATGAACATTACTTCTTGCTGTATGCTCCCTTACAGTATGCGGAAGCCAGGGGAGAAAATATCAGTAACAAGGAAAGTCAGTTCCGGCCCGCATTTGTAGCTGCTTACAGCTATTCGGCCTGGCATGGCCGGCTTAAAGCCAATGCTGCTTTACGCCAGGAATGGGTTAATGGCAGTGCTGCGCCATTGCTACCCGGCGCCGGTGCTGATCTGGCTTTGCTGACTTTGGGCAAAAAGAGGTCGGGCGTAAAATTGCGGCTGCAAGCCAATGTGCAGCGTACTTATCGCATCCCTACGCTGAATGAACTGTATTACTTCCCGGGCGGCAATCGCAACCTGAAGCCGGAACAAGGCTGGAATACGGATGCCGGTTATGTACTGGCCTACCAGTATAAGGATGCTGCCGGCAGCGATTTGCCCTTGTTCCAGTTGGATCACCAGGTACATGCTTTTAACCGCAATATCCACGACTGGATCTATTGGCTTGGCGGCGCGATATGGACGCCCTACAACATAGCCGAAGTGCACAGCCGGGGCCTGGAAACGGACAATACCCTGAATTGCCAGTTGGGGCAATGGAAACTGCATGTGGGTATGAAGTACGCTTATGTGCTATCGACAACGATAACTTCTTATCTGCCTAATGATGGCAGTATCGGCAAGCAGATTCCTTATGCGCCTCGCTACAACGGGCAGGCGAACCTGGGCTTTGCATTTAAGGGACTTTTCTTCAATTACAACCACACTTATACCGGGTACCGTTTTACTACCGTAGATGAATCACAATACCTGGAGCCTTACCAGACGGGTAACCTGCAGGCGATGTACACTTTCTTGAAAAGGGTATATAGCTTCCGGGTATCGGCTCAGGTGCAGAATATCTGGAATACGGATTACGAGGTGGTGAATGCACGACCTATGCCGCGCCGCTACTTTTTATGCAGCATACAAGTGGGCTGGCAGCATTAATGCTCTTGTCTTATTGCTGTTCGAGGAAGATGCCGTTGAGCTTAAAGGTGGCTTCGTTGTTCTTTTTGAAATCGGCGCTGGTATGGTATTGCAGGCCTTCCTGGTTCCAGGAAATGTTGACCTGGATGGCCTCTTCCTTTGTGGGTACCATCAATTGCAGGAATTTCAGTTGATGGCCTTTGCTGAACAATAATTGCTTACCGGTCTGCTGCTCCATCAGTTCCTTAACGATCTGTACCATGCACACACCAGGTACTACAGGTTGCCCGGGAAAATGCCCCTGGAATATTTCGTGGCCGGGATTTATCCCGATAACCGCATTCAGTTTATTGTTTTCGTTATTGTACTCAGTGATGGTATAAAAACTATTCAGTAGTATCATCCCTGTTTATTTTTTTTAGGTCAATGGTAAAGCCTGCACGCAGGTGTTTTATCGATAAAGATGCGGGCAGACCCTGAGCTGTTTCCGCAGGGCTTATATCCATGACCACTACTTTGCGTTGCTCGTCGGCATTTTCTATCCCTTGCAGCTTGCGTTCTTTGTCGATGATGTAATAAACAAATCCTTTTTCCAGTTCAAAACGCACGAAGCTTTTTGAAGGGTCATGATTGAAATTGAATATGCCCGATGGTGCATTGCCCAGGTTTTTTACCAATAACAATTCAAAGTCCTTTTTCAATGTTTTGATCAACGCCGGCTTGTTCATCTGGTCTATGATGCTGTACACTTTGAAAGAATCTTTCTGGTCCCATCCAAAATCAAAAAAGGTGGCGCCCATCTCGCTTTGGAACAGGACACGGGTAGCGGTGTCGGAAAAATTTTTAAAATAGAGCAGGCCGCTCAGGTGAAATTTTTTCAACGCAAATTTGCCGTCTACCACACAACGATATAATTCCTGGTTGAAGCGCGGCTTGAGATCGGCCGCGGAAATTGCAGAAGAGAAGGATATCTCCTGTTTATCCTTGTATATTTTCTTATTACAAGATAAGGTAAGCAGCAGGAGGCTAATGTATAGAAAATAGCGCATCAGCCAGGCTGGTATTTATTTTTTTATTGCTGAAATTCATGTCTGTATGATCCCCACCATTTTCGTTCATGACCAGTTTGCTGATGCTATTGTCTATTTTGTCGATGTACACTTCAATTTGTGCGAAAAGCCCTTTCATGGCACTGTTCACAGGACTAAGCTGCAATAAGTACTGCCCTTTGGTTTCAAATGCCTTTACTGCAAAATCTTTATTATTGAATACGGTGCCACGCATACAGTCCATCATTATTTTATTGACCGATTGCATGGTCTGGCTGTTGCGGGTACTGATCTTATTGCTTTTGTTGTTTTCGTCCTTTACCATAATACGGCTACCATTCATGATCAGCAGGTACTGGAAAGGGCTGGTATATTCGATGCGGATCTTGTCTTCTTTTTTGAAATAGAATTTACCTTTCGAGTTTACTTTATCGTTCATCATCTTCATGTGCTTCACCTGGTTGAAATCGCTGGCTATGGTTTGCGTATTTTTGGCTGTTACCGCCAGGACTGACTGCAAGGCAGTGGTATTGGTCAAAGCAGTGAAGCCTTTAGGCACCTGGGCATGGCCAATGGCTGCTGTGGCGCTGCATAGAACGATAAAAAGAAACCTGGTTATCCGGGATGAAAACATGGACAGTAATTTGCCTGCAAAGGTAGACAATAAAAATGGTGCCGGAAGTGAATTGGTCTTTAAAACAGTTCCATTTGTCCGCCTTTGATCCTGCGGAATGCAGTGAGGTCGTATTCGAATTTAGTTTCGTTCAGGTGGAATTTGCGGCAGTACAGCTTGAATTGCTGCCTGATCATTTCGGCAAATTGCCCTTCTCCTCTCATACGGGTACTGAACCTGCTGTCGTTGACTTGCCCGCCATGACAAGCTTCTATCTGGTGCCATACTTTCTCTGCCCGGTCGGGGAATGCTTTGTAAAGCCAGTCCTTAAAGATATCGCCAATAGCACCGTTAAGACGGACAATAGTATACCCGGCCCATAACGCCCCGGCTTCGGAGGCCGCTTTAAGGGTGTCGTGCATGTGCATGTCGTTGAGACCGGGAATCAGGGGGGCATTCATAATACCGGTCGGGATGCCTTTTTTGCTGAGTGCCTGCAATACATTTAATCTGCCTTTATAGGTAGCAGTACGTGGTTCGAGGTAGGCCCTCAGCTTTTCGTCCATGGAGGTAATAGAGGTGTACACGCAAACGAGTTTCCTGGCTGCGAGCTCTTCCAGTATATCTGTATCCCGCAGGATAAGTGCATTTTTAGTAATAATACCTACGGGGTTCCTGAATTCCAGGCAGATCTCCAGGAGCTGCCTGGTAAGCTTCATTTTGCGTTCTATGGGCTGGTAGCAATCGGTATTGCCGGAAAGGGATATCGGTGCCGGTTGCCAGTTTTTGTTTTCGAAAAATTTGCGTAGCAGCTTAGGAGCATTGTGTTTGACCACGATCCGGCTTTCAAAATCGACACCGGCGCTATAACCCCAATATTCGTGGGAGTTGCGGGCATAGCAATAGATACAGCCATGTTCGCAGCCCTGGTAAGGATTCAGAGAGAAGGCCATACCCACATCGGGGCTTTTTACTTCATTGACGATCGTTTTACTTTCGTCGAGGATGTATTCTGTTTTCCGTTCTTCCTGCTCCCAGTCATCTATGGCCTCGCTGTGTTCCTGTACGTATTCTCCTTTCAGGAAGCGGTTCTTGGGGTTGAACTGCGCACCTCTTCCTTTGGTAAATTCATCGTGGCTGTGCTGGATGATCATGCTGCACGTTCCTTTATTGTAGCACTGTTCAGGCTGGATAAGGGTATCGACCTTTTATCAACTGAACAGGGTGGGGTTGTAATGGAAAGACCTCTGAACGGTTATGGCTCAGAGGTCTTAAAGTTACGAAATCCGGTACGTCAATTCTTGGCGTCCGCGGGTTTCAGGGTCGATAAATTTTTCTGAAAATCCTCGATGCAGGGCTGCAGCGATTCTCTGAACCGGGAGAGGGTAGTATCGTTACTTTTATTAAATGTGCGCCACTGATCAGCATCCATTTTTGCATTTAGCTTATCTCCCATACAATTGCAATAATCTTCGACCATTTTGCGGCCCTCGGTATTGGCTACAGTAGAGTCTTTGGCATACCGGTTGACGCAACCTTTTACAAAATCCCTTCTGTATTGTTCCCTGGTTGGTTTGCAACCCGCCAGGATCAATATGGCTGCAATGGTAAATATTGTAATTCTGCTTAACATGAAATGGAGATTAGCTGCAAAAATAATTTATAAAAAAGACACAAGGTATTTCGCTTGTGTCTTTTTTATAAATGCTATATGAGCAAAGGAATTATACGTCAAATTTGATACCCTGTGCCAATGGCAGTTGGGAGCCGTAATTGATGGTGTTCGTTTGACGGCGCATGTAAGCTTTCCAGGCGTCGGAACCACTTTCGCGGCCACCACCGGTTTCTTTTTCACCTCCGAAGGCACCGCCGATCTCGGCGCCGGATGTACCAATATTGACATTGGCAATGCCGCAATCGCTACCGGCAGCAGAGAGGAACAATTCCGCTTCGCGCAGGTTATTGGTGAAGATGGAAGAGGAAAGACCCTGAGGTACGCCATTCTGCATGTCGATGGCTTCCTGGATGGTGCTGTATTTCAAAACGTACAGGATAGGTGCAAAAGTTTCTTCCTGCACAATTTCAAATTCATTTTTGGCTTCTATGATGCATGGTTTTACGTAGCAGCCGCTTTCGTAGCCTTTACCGCTCAATACACCACCAGGTACAATTACCTTTCCGCCTTCCTGTTTGGCCTTTTCTATGGCATTCAGGTAGTCTTCAGTAGCTTTTTTATCGATCAATGGTCCTACGTGATTGGCTGCATCCAATGGATTGCCGATCTTAAGCTGGCCATATGCTTTCTTCAGTACGCTGATCGTTTTATCATAAACACTTTCGTGTACAATGAGACGACGGGTAGAAGTACAACGTTGCCCTGCGGTACCTACAGCGCCAAATACAGTACCCATTAATACCATGTTCAGGTCCGAGTGCTCTGATACAATTACTGCATTGTTTCCGCCCAGCTCCAGGATGGTATTGCCGAAACGACCGGCTACTACCTGGGATACGTGACGGCCAATACGGGTAGAGCCTGTGAAGGATACCAATGGGATGCGTTTATCGTTATTGATGAGGTCGCCGGATGCATTGCCGATTACCAGGCAGCTTACGCCTTCCGGTACATTATTCCTTTTCAGGACGTCGGCTATAATGTTTTGGCAGGCAATGGCGCAAAGCGGTGTTTTGGAGCTGGGTTTCCAGATACAAACATCACCACAAACCCAGGCTATTGCTGCATTCCAGCTCCATACGGCCACAGGGAAGTTAAAGGCACTGATAATACCAACAATACCCAATGGATGCCATTGCTCGTACATGCGGTGTTGTGGACGTTCGCTATGCATGGTAAGGCCGTATAGCTGGCGGGAAAGACCTACTGCAAAATCGCAGATGTCGATCATTTCCTGTACTTCTCCAAGACCTTCCTGCAGGCTTTTTCCCATTTCATAAGAAACGAGGGCGCCCAGGGAGTTTTTCTTTTTGCGTAATTCTTCGCCTATCTGGCGTACCACTTCGCCGCGTTTTGGAGCAGGCCAGCTGCGCCATTCTTTGAAGGCAGCTTCTGCCTTGTCCATCACTTTCTGGAATGTCTTCTCTGTAGCTTCATCGGTGGATGCGATAAGCTTGCCATCCACGGGAGAATAGGAATCCAGTTGCTTGCCACCGCCTTTCATCCATTTTACACCGGTTGAAGCGCCGGAATTCATTTTTTCAATACCTAAATCAGACAGAATCTTTTTAGTATTCATATAAGTGTTTAAAGTTTTCAGATTTTGCGGTGCAAAGGTAAGTATAATGGCAGGATATGCGGGTGTTTAAATTTATGGATAAAAATGATATGGTTATCCGTAAAATACGATCTTCAGGGCTTTTAATGCGAAACGCGCAGCTTGCTGCGCGTTTCGAGGCTTATTTCTTAAGGAAGTTGTCGAAGTAGTCTGTTATTTTTTGCATCAGGTGTACCCTGTCTTTACCGAGGACATTGTGCTCATGGCCGGGATATACGAAATAATCCAACTGAACACCATTGTCGACGCAGGCCTTAATAAATCGCATGGAGTGTTGCCATACGACTACGTTATCTTGTGCTCCGTGTATCATGAGCAATTTGCCTTGCAAATTTTTGGTTTTGGTCAGCAAGTTATTGTCTTCATAACCTTTGGCATTTTCCTGAGGGGTGTCCATGTACCGTTCGGTGTACATAACTTCGTACAGGCTCCAATCGATAACCGGACCGCCTGCTACGGCGCATTTGAATACACCGGGATGACGGAGCATCAGCGATGTGGTCATGAAGCCGCCAAAGCTCCAGCCATGTACGCCCATACGTTCTGCATCAACAAAAGGCAGGGATTTCAGGTAGTCGACGCCTTTCAACTGATCGTTCATTTCTACTGTTCCCAATTGCCGGAAGGTCACCTGTTCAAATTTTAACCCCCTGTTGCCGCTGCCTCTTCCATCCATTGTAAATACGATGTACCCGTGTTGTGCCATGTATTCGTACCAAAGGTTACCGCTTTCGGGGAAGCTGTTGGTGATCAATTGCACATGGGGGCCATTGTAGAGGTAAACGATTACCGGATATTTTTGAGACGGATCAAAGCCGGTAGGGTATATGAGCTTTCCGTAAAGCGGTGTTCCGTCATCGGCTTTAAGGGTTACAGATTCAATTTTGGGCCTTTCATAATTGGCTAAAGGATTGGCTGCCGTTAAAATATTCCGGCTCCAATTTTTGTTTGTCGCTTTTACGTCAGCAATGCGGGCAATGTCTTTATTCTGATAACGGTCGATAATATAGGCGCCGTCTGTACTAACATCTGCAAGGTGCAGGCCCGGAGCATTGTCCAGTCTAGATATTTTTCCTGATTGCCAGTTGACGGTATAGATGTGTTTTTCCAGTGCTGATTCTTTGGTGGCCGTAATGATCAGCTCTTTGTGTGCTGCATCTATGCCTGCAATGTCGTTGACCAGCCAGGCCCCTTGGGTGACCTGGTTTAATAACCGGCCTTCGGTATTGTAACGATAGAGGTGCATGTAGCCGTCTCGCTGACTCCACCAAATAAATTCTGTATTACTACCTGGCAGGAAGGTGAGTGCATGCTGCGGCTCTACATATTTAGGGTCTCTTTCTTCCAATAGCGTTTTAACGAAAGCTCCTGTCTGGGCATTGTATTGGTTTAACGAAAGATGGTTTTGTGCCCGGTTCAATAAGGCAATAAAGATATATTGCTCATCGGGGCTCCAGGTAACGCAAGTAAGGTATTGGTCTTTGGGTTCTCCTGTTTTTATGTATACTGTTTGCCGCGTTATCGGATTATAGATACCCAATGTGACCTGGTGAGAGGTGCCGCCGGCCATAGGGTATTTAATGTCGTTATTTTTAGCGGGTGTTTCTCCCCAATCGATTATAGGGTAATCATTGACCATACGCTGGTCCATGCGGTAAAATGCCAGTAGGTTGCCTTTAGGGGAGAAAAAAATACCTTTTTCTATGCCAAATTCGTTGCGGTGTACTGCCTGTCCGTTAATGATATTCTTGTCGGCATCGTTAGTGATATTTTGAGTAGCGCCACGGCTGTCTTTCAGATAGAGGTTGTTGTCTACCGTATAGGCGATTTGCTGTGTTTTGTTATCTATGTTTACATTTTCTGCATTGTCGGGCAAGCTTTGCCAACTATTGAATAACCAGTTGCCATTTTGCTTTTGTGCCTTGTAATATTTGTTTTCTACAGCGAAATAAAACTGATTTTTATCGATCCAGTGTACTTCGGGAAAGGTCTTTAATGCTTTCTTTGGGAATAGTTGGACATTGATTTCTTTTAATCTTACCAGGGTATCCACCTTCATTTGTGGTATAATCGTTTTCACTAGCGCGCTATGTTCCGAGGCATCGACGAGGAAGGTGTACTCATGCTCGCCAGGGATCCAGTTAAGCTGTTTCAAATTTTTAGGGGCAAGGGTTGTCTTCATGCCCAAGGTAGCTTCTTGCATCGTAAAATGCCTCTTTTGAGCAAAAGCGGTACCACTTATTGTACTGAATAGCAGAAATAATAAACATTTGTTCATGTGCCAAAAATAATCATGATCGCATAAATATATGGGGTGAATTTAAGGGTGATTGTAAAAAATGAGCATTTATTATGAATTAAGAATAAAATATGTAAATTTGGGTATGGTAAAAGAAAAAGAAGACGAACTTCTTTACAGAATAGCCCTTACACAAGTAGAACACATCGGCGATCGGAGTGCAAGGCAACTTTTGCAACATTTTGAAACCGCTAAGGAGATATTTTATGCGCCCCCTAAAAGACTTATAGCTGCCGGTGGCTTTGGCGGAAAGAAAGTACAAGCATTACGTACTGTAATTGATGAAGCAAAGATCAGAAAAGAGCTGGCATTCATAGGTAAGCATAATATTCAGCCTTTGTTTATTACTGATGAAAGGTATCCCAAGCAATTAAAAGCCTGTCCAGATGCACCAGTACTTCTCTATTACAAAGGTAATATTGATCTTAATGAAAGAAAGTTGGTGGCTGTGGTAGGAACCCGTAACAATACAGATTATGGATTACGAGCTACGGAAGAATTGATAGAAGGGTTGCGTGAACAAGATGCTGTTATCGTTAGCGGTCTTGCTTTCGGTATTGATGTAATTGCTCATCGAAAAGCAGTACAACTCGGAATGTCGACGATAGGAGTAATGGCACATGGTATGGATATGGTGTATCCATCTCAGCATAAGCATATTACTAAAGAAATGGTGAGAAATGGCGGGTTACTTACGGAGTATCCATCAGGAACAGATCCTGACAGGTTTAATTTCCCTATGCGTAACCGTATTGTAGCGGGTATGTGCGATGTGACTGTAGTGGTAGAAACTGAAAAGAGGGGAGGAGCCATGATAACGGCAAAGTTGGCCGCCGGATATAATAAAGATGTTATGGCCTATCCGGGCCGAACTACCGACCGGAAGTCGGATGGTTGCAATTATCTTTTGCGTACACAAATGGCACAATTGATAACCGGACCTGAAGATTTGATTGAGATGATGAACTGGGAGCGTGATGTGAAGCCAAAGGTGATGCAGGCCCGCCTATTCCCTAATTTAACAGATATAGAAACGAATATAGTTAATGTGCTTGATGGCTCGGAGGGAGTACATATTGATGTACTTTGTTTGAAAACTGGTATTGATGCCGTTCAGCTATCATCTTTGTTATTGGGTCTTGAGTTGAATGGCTTGGTACGTTCTGTGCCTGGAAAGCGTTACTGCTTGATTTAGTATTAAATATTAAACATGAGGAATTCTAAGCCCAAAAGTGAACGGGCTATTAAAAACTGGGCAGAGGAAGACCGGCCAAGGGAAAAGATGTCCCATAAGGGCTCTGAAGCTTTATCCGATTCTGAACTTATCGCAATATTGATCCAGAGCGGGAATAAGGAGAAATCGGCTGTTGATTTGGCCCGGGAAGTGCTGCAACTTGGCAATCACAATCTCGCGTATCTGGGTAAATTGGCAATAGCCGATTTTCAAAAGGTGAAAGGTATTGGCGAGGCTCGTGCTATTACTTTAGCTGCTGCATTGGAACTAGGACGCAGACGTCAGCTTAGTGAAAGTCTTGAGCTGAAAGAAGTGCGGAATAGCAAAACTGCTGCAGAGATACTTATACCTCTTATGAGTGACTTGCCCCAGGAGAAATTCTGCTTGCTGTGTTTAAGTGCCAGTAATAAGCTTATTCATTACGAATTTGTAAGCTCAGGAGGGCTTACCAGTACTATAGTCGATCCTAAAATAATTTTCAAAGCAGCAATTTTGTGTCTTGCCACAAAATTGATCATCGCTCATAATCATCCTTCGGGTAATTTAAAACCCAGCGCATCCGATAAAGCGGTCACAGAAAAAATATATAACGGGACAAAGGTATTAGGGTTCAATCTAATGGATCACCTCATTATTGCCGACAATAAATATTTCAGTTTTGCGGATAATGGTCTGTTACCATGAGATTACAATCAGTGGCAGTATTTTAATTGAGAATTACGTGCTTTTTTATTGTTCTTGTACAAATAAACGGATCATATCCAGGGCTGCATTGGCGGCGAGTTCTTTATTGCGTAGTCTGTCGTAAAAGAAATTAAACTTGCGAACAAGAACCTTGTTTTTATCAGCTATTGCCATCCACACTAGCCCAACGGGTTTTTCTGCTGTCGCGCCACCAGGCCCCAATATACCAGATATGGAAAGTGCAATATCCGATTGAAGCGCTATTCGGGCCTCCTGTGCCATTTGCCTTACAGTGGCTTCACTTACTGCCCCATCAGTTTCCAATACCTGCCCGGGAACTTTCAGTAGTCGTTCCTTAACATCATTTGCATAGCTTACAATGGAACCCTTGAAAAAAGCAGAGCTGCCCGGAACATTAGTGATCCTGTTGGCTACATAACCTCCCGTACAGCTTTCTGCCAGGCCCAGGGTAAGACGGTGTTCCGTCAGCGTACGTGTTACGACTTCTTCAAGCGGTATGTCTTCCGAAGCGGCAATGATATTGCCTAATCGTCGTTGGATAAGCTCTGCCCTGATGTTTACTTCAGCTTGCAAAGTTTCTTTGTCTGCCCCTTCTGTTGTCAGTCTCAGCTTTACAAATCCCGGTGTGGGTAGATAAGCCAGGTGAATGTGTGGCGGAAGGGCTGTTTCTATATCCTCGATCTTGTCGGCAATAAAGCTTTCTCCTACGCCTACTGCGATTAGTGTTTTATGAATGATGTGCTGCCCGGTAAATCTTTCCATAAGCCTGGGCATTACTTCCTCGCTTACGATCGTTTGCATCTCAAACGGTACACCAGGTAGGGAGATAATGATACAATCTTCCTGCTCAAACCACATGCCTGGTGCGGTACCCAGGCGGTTGAAAAGGACTTTGCAATTGTCGGGTACTTCGGCTTGTTTTAAGTTGCGTTCCAGGAATGGACGGTTACGTTTGGAAAATATTTGCTTTACGTGCTCCAATACTGTTTCATTGACCACAAGCTTTGCTCCGAAATAGTCGGCGAGCATGGGTTTGGTAATGTCATCGGCCGTAGGTCCCAAGCCACCGGTAAGAAAGATAACATCTGCATATGGTATCGATTCATTCAAAGCTTCAGTAATGGCGTTGCGTTCATCACCTACTGCAATACGTCTTTTTACATTGATTCCCACCTGGTTCAACTTCTGGGCTATCCAGGCAGAATTGGTATCGATGGTCTGGCCTATAAGCAATTCGTCGCCTATAGTGATAATAATAGATTGGTAAGACAATGGTTAATGTTTTTGCAAAGATAAAAGGCCGGTATAATATGGAGCATGGATAAAATCAATAATCGAATTTGGCGGAGAAGCTTACTTTTTCCCTGCCCTTGGTAAAAGCATACCAGTTGCCCCTGTAGCTGATATAATTGGGTAGCAGATGTTCTCCTATCTGTTGCAGGTCTACGTGAATCACTACATCAAAATCGTAGGCTACAGTATTGTAGGATAATGCATAGTCCCTTGAAACGATAGAATAGTCTGACTGGCGGAACCAGGTTTTGAATTGTTTGTACACGACATCACGGGCAAACTCTTTCTTGGGCGTTGCTTCAAACATATAACAAGGTACTCCGTTCTTATCTTCTATCGCAAGGCGGAAGTCGTACATTTTAGCGATATCGGGATCAAAAATGGCAGATTTGTTGCCCATAAACGGTATGCCCGATATGCGGCTGCCCGGATTGAACATTAATTGTTTCAGCTTGGCTTTGTTTTTTTCCAAACCGCCTTTCTCATTTGCTGATTTCTCCAATTGTCCTTTGACAATATTGTTTTCGCCACACACTTTACCTGTTGTGAAGAAAAGAGAGGCATACATCTCCGCAGTGTAATAGTTGTATTCCTTTTTCCTGTTGTAAAAGTCACCCGTTACTTTTTCGTCCAGCACATTCATTGTACGGCAGCCATTGCGGGCTATCTGTTTTGTCTCACTGTTTAACGAAGCTTTTATTTTATTCCCCTTTTTCTCAAATATCCTGATGTCATTCTCCGCATTGTAGGTTACCAGGTGCATTGTTCTGAAAGCTTTATAGAAAGTGGTATCGTTCTTGACCCGTTCGATAAATTCTTTAATATCGAAGCCTTTGGATGAAGCATTAATAATTACTTCGTCAATCAGGATAGGAGCAAAATAGGAATTGGTATCAAGTACCTGGGATTTGGCCGGGAAATAACAGATGGTTAGTATTACCAATGGAAAAGCAAGACGGAACAATATTTTTTTATACAGGGAAAGCATGGCGGAGTTACATGGTGGTTAAAGGCTCTACAGAAATAACAAACTATTCAGAACTAAGTTGCTGCATGAACGCCTCGGCTACCAGAATGTCTTCAGGTGTGGTAATCTTTATGTTTCTTTTTGATCCTTCTACGAGATGTACAGGCATATTACTGTTTTCCATTACTGTTGCTTCGTCGGTAAAGGCCTGCTGGTATTCCTGTTCAAAAGCTTTTCTGATCAGCGCCGACCTAAAGGTTTGAGGGGTTTGTATTATCCGAAGCTCCTCCCTGTTTATGGCTGCAAAATCTGTGCCATTCCATTGGCGGATACTGTCGGTTAGTGGAATACAGGGTATAGCGCTGCCGTTGTTTACGGCTCCTTCGTAACAGCGCAGCAGCAATGCCGGATCTATTAAGGGCCTTACTGCATCATGAATAAATACAATGCCTTCTTCCTCTATGGCGCTCAGGCCGTTTTGCACACTATGAAACCTGGTGTCGCCACCTTTTACCACGATAAGGTCGATTCTTTCCTCGAATGCTTGCAGTAGCATATTGCTGTAGCTGATATGTTCTTCGGGAAGCACTAATATGATCTTTATGCCGGGAAATGTATCTATAAACGTTTTAGCCGCATAGTATAGTATGGGCTTGCCCATTAACGGCAAAAATTGTTTGGGTAAGGCCGATCCCATTCTCAGCCCCTTACCGCCGGCAACCAGGATCAATGTTGTGGATAGTGTTTCCAATCTTGCGCTTGTTGAATAACCAGGAAAGCAGCAAAGATAAGCAGCAACAATAAGCGCCGGAAATTATTCCGGCGCTTATTGTTGTATTCGTTATATCAGAGTTTATTTTACTGCGGCAGGTGCTGCTTTCACATCTGCGGCTCTTGAAGGTACATATCCTTCGGATAGAGCCTGTTTCCTTCTTTCCTTAAGCGCTTCATATTTTTGATTCTGCTCTGCAGTGAAGATTGCTTTAAGCTGACTGTCTGTTTCTTGTCTTAGTACACCACGACCTTTGTTTTCCTGGGCTTCTTTCAGAAAAATAGCATGTACTTTTTGTTTCTGATCCTCTGTAAAAGATAATTCTTTATTCAACCTTTCTGTTTTCCTTTGTGCTATTGTTTCGGGTTCCAGGCGGTTCACGTTGGCTGTATTGTCAGCAGCAGCTCTTGATTGCTTGGCTTCGCCCTGTTTTACCTGGGCCTGGGGGCTTTGTTGTATGTCCTGGGCGAATGCTGCAGAAAACCCGATAAGGGCAACGCCCGCTACGAAAAGTACTTTTTTCATCTTATTTCAAATTTTATTATTGGACAATGATTGCTGGTAATGGTTTAACCAAAGTTAGCTACTATTCCAGGTGAGCTCCTGTTAATTTCCCTTTTTCAAAGTTAACAATTATATGTTCCTGGAGTGTAGTAGATACCGAATGCCCGATAATATCCGGAGTTACCGGGAAGTTTTTATGTTTCCGGTCTACCAGCACGGCTACCTGGATTTTTTTAGGTTCGAAGGCCAGCAGCGGTTTGATAGCATACAATAATGTTTTGCCTGAATTGGCAACATCATCGATCAGAATCACTGTTTTGCCACTTAAAGAGCCTGCAGATAACGTAATGTCTTTTTCCAGCGGGTTCTTTTTGTCTATTTTTATACTGTAGAGATTTATCCTGAGCGGGCTGATCTCTTTGAGGAAATCGTGTATTTTAGACGCTACTGCAGCACCTACTTCTTCAATGCCAATGATAGATATTTCCTCTTCATCACTGTTCTTTTCCCATATCTCAAAGGCCATCCGTTTCAGCTTTTGCTCAATCTGTGCTGCAGTAAGGATAGAAATTTTAGTCATTGTCACGCAGGTTAAAGTTATGTATCTGTAATGTTATGTCGATCTTATAGCAACCACAGGATCAAGCCTGGAGGCGGCACGTGCCGGGATGTAGCCGGAGAGTACGCCTACAAATGTCGAGATGGAAATCCCCCAGATAAAGTTGCCCGCTGATAAAGTTACCGGGAAGTTCATGCCATAGGTAAGTATCAGGGATAGCAGCATCACGATAAGGATTCCGATAAGGCCGCCGATAAGGCATAATACTATGGCTTCAATCAGAAATTCGGTAAGAATGGCGGAACGTCTTGCTCCTATAGCTTTTTTCAAACCTATGATCTTGGTTCTTTCTTTAACCGAAACAAACATGATATTGGCAATACCAAAGCCACCGACCAGCAGGGAAAAGAATGCAATAAAGGTGCCTACCACGTTGATGGTCCCGAATAAGGAATCCAGTTGTTCCGAAATCTGGCTTAGCTTATTGATGGAGAAATTATTTTTTGCGCCTGGTTGGATTTTCCTATTGGCCCTCAGGATACCTTCCGTTTCGTAGCTCAATTCATCGCTGGTCATACCTTTTTTTGCTTTTACCATCATGGTAATGTCGGCATCGAGGTCGGTAACGTCTTTAACGGCTGCTGCCGCGAAATAAGGGAATATAAGCCCCCGGTCAAAATTGAAGCCGGCTATGTTGTCCCCGGCTTTTTTTAAAGTGCCTATTACGTTGAATTTTCTACCCAGAAAGGTCACAGACCTTCCCGAAGGATTGTTGATACCGGGAAAAAGCTCTTGTGTCACTTCATGGCCCAATACCACCATATTATTGCCACCTACCAGTTCTGCTGCATTGAAATACCTGCCTTCATCAAGTTCAAAATTCTGCATTTTTTCAAAATGGTCGGTAACGGCATAACCGGTTATACCTCCTAACTCATATTGATTCTGCTTGGCGGTAATGTTGCCTTCGGAGTAGCATAATGTGGCATAGCGTACTGTTTGCCCCTGCTGCTCTACCGCTTTAAGGTCCCTGTATTTAAGTACGGGGCGGCGCCAGTACTCCCACCATTTGTATTCGCCTCCTTCGTCGGTCCAGGGCCATTTGCTGATATAGATTACATCATTTCCCAGCGAAGCTACGCTCGTCCTTATGTTTTTCTCAAGACTATCCAATACTGTAGATACTGCAACGATACAAAAGATACCTATCGTTACGCCCAGCAGGGAAAGGAAGGTGCGAAGCTTGTTCACCTTCAGTTCCTGAAGTGCCATTTTAAAACTGGTAACGGATATTCTGATGAATTGACGCATGTAGCTGGAGACAGGTATTGTCCGGTGCTGTTCCGGTTCAATATTACCGCTAAAATTTTACCTGGCAAAAATATAAAAAAAAGCGCCGTTAGTTTACGGCGCTTTTCAGTAAAAATTAAGTTTCTTATTGCTTTGCAAATTTTCTTGTAGTAATAACCGCTCCATTGATATCGGTTACTTTAATCATATACAAACCGGCAGAGAGGGCGTTGATATCCACGCTAGTCACCTCTTTACCTTTTGCTACATTGTTTACCGCCTGTTGTGCACCTGCGATATTCGTAATAGTGATCTGGGCAGGATTCAGGCTTTTGTCGGCATACACCTGGAGGTAATTAGTGGCCGGATTTGGGTATAAGGAAACCCTTTTATCATCTGCCGTGATCTTGTCGATACCAACGGGATTTTTATGTACGATAAGCACCAAGGTATCTTGCTGTGTAACCACATTGGGATCTGCTGCATCCAGTGTGCGTATCTGGATACGGATAACACCGGTACCGTTACCCGTAGGGGGAGGGCAATAAAGCCTTGTTTCCATCAGACTGTTACTTCCGGGAGCTACAGGCAATGTTGTTTGTTCTACATGGTAATAAAAAGGAGAGTAAGGAATACGGCAAACCACATTATCACATATACCGGTTACGATCCATCCTGCGGGGTGTTCTGTTGAATCAGAAAGCAATTTCCAGTTGAACACAACTGATGCATTGGATACATTATTCACATGCCCTTCTATGTTCAAGGTATTGGTGAACCCTTCGGCCGTTTGTACGCCCTGACCCGTTGTCGTTACCTCAATGGTATCGTTGGGGGAGATCGTGAAAACCTGTGCGGATGCACTTGCACTTAACAATAGACCTAAGCTAAAGGCTCCTAGTAATTTCTTTACCATTTCTCGTTTTTTATTGATGTAATCAGAAAATAATATCTCAGACAAATTTATGCAGAATCCCGCAGCCCGCCAATATTTTGTTTGTTAAAAAGCCCCCGAATTTTCGGGGGCTTTTCTTATCGCTGTGACAGCATTATTTTTTTACAAATTTCTGTTGCAGGCTACCGTTTTCTGTAACGATGTTCAGGAAGTAAATTCCAGGAGCCAGGTCGTTAGTAGAAATTTTGGTAACATTCTGACCTGCAGACAGGCTTTTAACCAGTGGTTGTCCGATTTGCTGACCAACAACATTCACGATGTTGAAAGTAACTTTAGCGGATTTAACCATGTTCAGCTCAACGTTTACCTGATCGTTAACCGGATTAGGGTACACAGAGGCATTGCCACCGCTGATCAGTTCGTCGATACCAGTACTTGCGCCACCGGTACGGAATTTAACGTTGTCGATATACATCAGGTTACCGCCACCGGAAGTAGCCCTGAAGCCTACCAGAGCATTACCGTTAATTGCAGTAACGTCTACGCTTGCATATTTCCAGTTAGATTCAGCAGTAGGCAGGAACAATGAACTTGCTGCAGTTGCAGGGTTGCCACCAGCTAGGTCAGCATCAGCTTTGTTCCATACAGAAGTCCAGTTTTGACCGCAATCAGTTGAGTAAACCAGTTCCAGTTTATCACCGGTAACAGTACCTCTTTGTGCATAGGAGTAGTAGAAATCTACTGCTTTAGCACCGGCAGGAGCACTGGTGTAAGGGAAGGTAATTATTGTGGTTTTACCAGTTTCCATGTTCTGGCAAGGCGCGATACAAGTGTAAGAAGAGTTTGCCTGTCCTTTGATACCTGCTTCTGTATGTGTAAACCATGTTTCCGCATTGAAAGCAGGGCTAGGTACATATTGGCCATTCTTATCCAGTACGATGTATCCGGTAGGAATACCTGCTCCTTCAAAACCTGTAGACTGAGGCAGTGCACCCGCAGTAGCTATTGCCAATGCATTTGATGTAAAAGCATTGTTGGCAGGGTTGTTATCTGCAGTGCCACCATTCAATGTACCGATAGAGTCAGTGATAGTGCCACCACCGCCAGGTAAAGTCAGTGAACCGATGCTGACATCAGCGGAAGTCTGACCAGCGGCCAGGCTACCAGTCCAGTTAGGGCCGGCTACATAAGCACCACTACCTATTTTGTAGAACAAGGTAGCTTGAGTCAATGTAGTAGTACCTGTGTTTTTGATTTTGATTTTGTGATCAACAGTAGAAGAACCGCATACTACTGAAGGAGTAGCACTTGCTATAGCTCCATCCAGAGGTACAGGAGGAAGGTTGGTTGATTTCACAGTTTGTGCCACTTTTTTGTCGCCGTCATTCTGGATCCAAGCTACCAGGAACAGTTCGTGAGTCCTGTCTACATAAGTAGGGATTGTTCCGGAGATGGGTACAGTAGCAGTTTGTCCTGCAGTAAATGTATTGGCGATAGCAGAACCATCTGGTCCGGGATACATTTTACGAACTACGTGGTGGAATTCTGTTTCACCATTGGTGCCGGGAGGGCTGGTGTAGATCAGGGTTTCTACCAGTGCCACGCGAACTTTAACTGCAGTACCGGTATAAGCAGACACAGCAGTAATATTTACGTTACCTGTAATGGTATTGCCTGTAACGGTATAGGTAAGGGTCATGTTGAATGGCGATGCAATAGCAGTGGCAGCATCTAAGTGCGTCTGCGTCAGGTAGCCTGGATGCCCGTCATTACCCGAACCCGCCGGCGCGCCGGGAGATACGGCGCCATCCATTCTGGCGTAAGGCGCAAAAGGCACGGAATAATAAGTTTGTCTTGCGTTTACATCACCGGTATTCTGATAGTAAATTGGTCCCGCAGAAGGAATGGGTGTCTGATACTTGATCAGCATAACTTTGCTAGGGTTAGTACCACCGCTCAACAGCGTCCACAATCCTGGGTTGGTTGCAGCACAGGGTCCGCAATTCTCACCAGAAAACTCTTCATACAGCACCATACGCTGTTGCGCATTCGCGGAAAGAAATGCCGCAAGCATTCCGCCCAGGAGTAATGTTTTCTTCATGTTTCTGTTTTTTAGAAATTTAATTTTTGACTTGAAATGGAGTTCAGACCCTGAAATTAGGGGTATTTCCTATATTATCAAAAAAATAATTCTCCTACATGAAGAGGTAGGGGCGTTAAATATGTAGGAAAAATTGCTAGTGGTTACAGCAGGAATTGCAATATTTTCGCAGCCGAACCGGATCTTAAAATTCAGATTAATGCTTTCATATCAGGATACTATCGCCTTGCTTACGGAGCGATTGCCTATGTTTTCCAGGCTGGGGCAGGAGGCCATGAAAAAGGGTTTAGACAATATAACCAGGCTATGTGAGCGCCTGGATAACCCACAGTTAACATTTCCCTCGATCCATATTGCCGGCACCAATGGCAAAGGCAGTACGAGTCATATGATCGCCGGAGCGTTGCAACATGCCGGATATCGTACCGGTTTATATACTTCTCCTCATCTGGTAGATCTTCGCGAACGGATACGTATTAACGGTGTCCCCGTTACCGAAGATTTTGTGATCCGTTTCACAGAAAGGACCAGGCCTTTATGGGATGAAATAGAGCCTTCCTATTTTGAACTGAATGTGGCCATGGCCTTTGCTGCTTTCGCCGAAGCGAAGGTAGATATAGCGGTAATCGAAACAGGCCTCGGCGGCCGCCTCGACAGTACCAATATCATTCATCCCCTGTTATCGGTTATTACGAATATAGGCCTGGATCATACCCAGATACTGGGCGATACGCTGGAGCTGATTGCCCGGGAAAAGGCGGGGATCATTAAAGAAAAAGTACCTGTAGTGGTAGGTGAAACACAAGCGGAAACGGAACAAGTGTTTTTTCTGCAGGCGCACAGCAGGCAAACTTCCATTTTATATGCCGATAGCATATGGGAAATGGTGCGGGTAAAACAGGATGCCGGTTTCCAGTATTACAAGGCGATCCATAAAGGAGAACAAAAGATCTATAGCCTGAAGACCGACCTGCTCGGCAGCTTCCAGGCACATAATATCAAAACGGTGCTGACCGCCTGTGAAGTGCTGGAACAATCGGGCTGGCGCCTGCCCCGGGCAGGCGTAATCGAAAGTCTGGAGCAGGTGAAAGCCAATACTGGCCTTCGTGGCCGCTGGGAAAGGGTGCAGCAGGCTCCGGATATTATACTGGACGTGGCCCACAACCCCGACGGCATGCAGTACCTGGCCGATAACCTTGCGGCTTTACAGGAAAGCAGGCCGGATACGGCGTCTTATGTGCTGCGTATCGTCTGCGGCTTTGTAAGAGACAAAGATGTGAGTAAGGCACTTGAACTCCTGCCGCCCAATGCTATTTATTATTTTACGCAGGCCGATATTCCCAGGGCTATGCCCTATGAGGAGCTGTGGCAGACGGGGCATAGCAAAATGCTGAAGGGTGCTGCTTATCCCAGGGTGAAAGATGCTTTGGCGGCAGCTCGGGAAGAGGCCGGCCCGGAGGATATAATCCTGGTTACAGGCAGCTTTTTTATCGTAGGCGAAGCTATTGCCGTATTGGAAGATAAGGTGCTGCTTTAGCAGAAATCCACCCCTTCCAGTAACGCGGTTTCTGATTCAAGTCCACGGGCCTCCACCTCCCAGCGGTTGTTGTGGTACCCTTTGCGCAGGCTTTCCCAGGAATAGCGCAACAGGAAGGAGAGCATGCCATAGTGTTCAAATTGCCGCACATGGACCAGTTCATGACAAACCCAGGCCCTGTTTTGCAGAAAATCGGCGCGCAGCGTATTGTGCAGGTGGATCGTCTTGCCCAGGGTAAGCGCCAAAGTGCGGGTGCCCAGCTTCCATGCGGCCAGCCGGGCCAGCCAGCTTTGCTCTTTGATCCGGACCTTCATGTATTATAATATGCTTAATGATAATGGCAAAGCTAATTGCTTTATTTTTGTACAAACGCCGGCTGTCCAGCCGTATAAATGCTGCTGATGCAAATTAAAGATATCCTTTTCGAAATCGAACGCTTTGCCCCCTTGCCTTACCAGGAAAGTTATGACAACTGTGGTGTACAGGTTGGTGATATAACCATGAACGCCACCGGTGTGCTCTTTAGCCTCGATGTTACGGAAGCAGTGCTGGAGGAAGCCATTGCCCGCAATTGCAACCTGGTTATCGCCCATCACCCCCTTATATTTTCAGGATTAAAAAGCATTACCGGCCGCAATTACGTGGAAAGGGTTATCCTGAAAGCGATCAGGCACGATATCGTTATTTATGCGGCGCATACCAATCTGGACAATGTGCAAAGCGGTGTGAACCGGAAGATCGCCGAAAAGCTGGGCCTGAAAAATGCAAAAATATTGGCGCCGGTTAAAAAGAGCCTGTACAAGCTTTATACGTATATCCCTGCTACGGGGGCGGGGCAATTGAAAGCCGCTCTTTTTGCCTCCGGTATAGGGACGATCGGGGAATACAGCGAATGCAGTTTTGAAACCGGTGGTACCGGTACTTTCCGGCCATCGGAGCACAGCAACCCGGTCATCGGTATCGCCGGTGGAAACAGGGAGGAGGTGCAGGAGTTGAAACTGGAATTCATAGTGCCGGAACACCTCAAAGCAAAAGCCATTAAAACCCTGAAAGAAAACCATCCCTATGAGGAGGTGGCTTATGAGCTGATTGCCCTCGAAAATGAGAACCAGACTATAGGCGCGGGTATGATCGGTACACTGGAAAGGCCAATGCCGGCAGGAGATTTTCTCCGCTACCTGAAAGAACGTATGCAAACTGCCTGTATCAGGCATACCGCTTTGCACAAAGAAGAGATTGGTACGGTGGCGGTTTGCGGCGGCGCTGGTAGCTTCCTGCTGAAAAATGCCATAACTGCCGGGGCCGATATTTTTATAACCGGAGATTACAAATACCACCAGTTCTTCGATGCCGAAAACAGGATCATCATTGCCGACATCGGGCATTACGAAAGCGAGCAATTTACCATAGAAATTTTTTCTGAAATATTAAAGGAAAAATTTCCTAATTTTGCGCTTCTTTTTACGAAGACGAATACAAATCCTGTAAATTATTATTTTTAATATATGGCTACTGTAGCAAAAGATTTTTCAATTGAAGAAAAACTTACCGCCGTTCTGACCCTGCAAAAGATCGATTCCAAAAGGGACGAGATCAAAACGCTGAAAGGAGAACTGCCTATGGAGGTGAACGACCTGGAAGATGAAGTAGAAGGCTTGCAGACCCGTGCGAACAATATCGATTCGGAAATCAACAGCATCAATGAATACATTGAGAGCCGTAAAACAGCCAAGAAAGAAGCCGAGGCCCTGGTAAAGAAATACGAAAAACAACAAGATAATGTAAAGAACAGCCGTGAGTTTGAAGCCATCACTAAAGAGATGGAAATGCAGGAGCTGGAAATGAAACTGTGCGATAAGCATATTAAAGATGCTGGTATCCGTTTGCAGGAAGCGCAGGTGACCAAAACACAGTCACAGGCCTTGCTTGAAGGGAAAAAAGAGGCATTGGAGGCTAAGAAAAGCGAGCTGGACAAGATTATCAAAGAAACTGAAAAGGAAGAAAATGAATTAACGAAGAATTCTGATAAAGCTAAAGAAAAAGTTGAAGAGCGTTTACTGACTGCTTACGAACGTATCCGTGCCAGCTACCGCAATGGCCTTGCTGTAGTGCCGGTACTGCGCGACTCCTGCGGCGGATGTTTTAACATTATACCACCGCAGCGTCAGGCTGAAATTCACCAGCGTAAAAAGATCATCGTTTGTGAACATTGCGGACGTATCCTGGTAGACAATGACCTGAACGAAGCCATAAAAGCTTTGTAAGATCTTTGGTGCCGGAATAATTGGTCTGTCTGTGTTTGTAAAGAACGCACGATACAGTAGTACCGGAACTTTTTACTATTTCTTTAGCGACGTTTTTAGGAACGTCGCTTTTTTTATAAAACCCCTGGTTGCAAACGATAATGGACCAGGGACAATACGGACCTATGGAAACAAGCGCTGCAGCGCCGTTCCTTTTATAATATCGATTAAATGTTACTGACCTATCCGGCACAAGCCCAGGATCAATTAGAATTTAATAAAATAAGGCAGCTTTTATCACAGAAATGCCGTACCGATGCTGCCCGGAAACGGGTGGAAGCCCTGAAATTTCACAGCAGGCACGATTACATAGCCATGGCCTTGCAGCAGACCCTGGAATACAAATCCACACTGGAAAGCCACGACCATTTCCCCAACGATTTTACCCGGAATGTAGAAAGGGAATTGAAATACCTGGCTATTGCCGGTGCTATACTCAAAGGCGAAGAGCTGCTGGCCTTCCGCAACCTGGCCCTCAACATCAAAGACATCCTGCAATGGTTTAAGAACCACGACCAGCTTTATCCACAGTTGAGAGCGCTTGCTGAGAAAATTACCTACGAAAAGGAAATTGTACAGATCATCACTGCCGTGATCGACGACAGCGGACAGGTAAAGGACAATGCTTCCAGGGCCCTGATGGATATAAGGATGGACCTGGATAAAGCGCGGCAGCAATTACGCAAGACCTTTGACGGTATTTTGCGCAAGCTGAATAAGCAAGGCTATCTCGCCGATATTTCAGAAAGCTTTCTTAGCGGACGACGTACGGTGGCCGTGTTTGCAGAGCATAAACGTATCGTAAAGGGTATACTGCACGGGGAGAGCGATACGGCCAGAACGGTATTTATCGAACCTGAGGAAACGATCGAACTGAACAATGAAGTGTCGGCGCTGGAGCGTGCCGAACATAAAGAGATACAACGCATCCTGGCGCAAACAACGGCCCAGCTTTCGGCTTACCAGCCGCAGTTGGACAGTTATTATCACCTGAGCGGCCTCTACGATTTTATAAGGGCCAAAGCTTTGCTGGCCGCCGATCTGAATGCCAATATGCCCCGGCTAAGCCCGCATCCTTCGGTACAATTGATCAAAGCAGTGCACCCCTTGCTTTACCTGCACAATATCAAGACCGGTAAGCCTACGGTCCCGCTGAATATATCGCTGGACCGGGAACAACGGATCCTGATGATCAGCGGTCCGAACGCGGGAGGAAAAACGGTTTCGATGAAGACGGTAGGTCTGCTGCAGGTAATGCTGCAGGCCGGTTTGCTGGTTCCAGTGGATGAGCAATCGGAGATGGGGATCTTCAAGCAGATATTCATCCATATCGGGGACACACAATCAATCGAAAACGAACTAAGTACTTACAGTGCCCACTTGCGGGATATGAAGTATTTCCTGGATTTTGCCAATGGCAAAACCCTGTTCTTTATCGATGAGCTGGGTAGCGGCTCCGATCCCAATCTGGGTGGCGCTTTTGCCGAGGCTATAGTGGAAGAGCTGGCCAATAAAAAAGCATTGGGCATTATTACGACGCACTATCTCAACCTGAAAGTAATGGCGGGTAAGGTGAAAGGTATATACAACGGCGCCATGGCCTTTGACGAAGAGAAGCTGGAACCCTTGTACCAGCTTACGATCGGCAAGCCGGGCAGCTCATATACTTTTGCTATAGCCCAGCGCAGCGAGCTTTCCCCAAAAGTGATTGACCGTGCCAGGCAACTGACGGAGCGCGGGCATTTTAAACTGGATAAAATGTTGCTCCAGACAGAACAGCAGTCGGTAAGGCTGGGCGACAAAGAAAAGTATCTGTCGAAGCTGATCGATGAAAACGAGGCCCTGAAAGAAAAGTATGAAGATCTGATCGACAAGGAACGTCTGCGCCAACATTATGAAACGTTGAAATTGCAGAACAAGATCAAGAAAGAGGAACTGGATTATCTCAGGGATACGGAACGTAAGTTCAAGCAAATTATCCATGACTGGAAAAGGTCGGAGAATAAGACGGAAGTGATCGACTCGGCAGAGAAGATCCTGTTCCGCAAAAAACAGATACAACAAAACGAAGCTGCCGCAAGAAAGGCAGATAAGAAGTTCCGGTTGTCGGGCAGGGAACCCCGCGAAGGCGACCTGGTAAGGCATACCCAAAACCACCAGGTAGGGCGGCTGACCGAGATCAAAGGAAAGAAAGCCACGGTGCGTATAGGCCAGATGCCTTTTACCGTAACACTGGCAGAGTGGGTGACCGTAGAAGAGAAGAAAGAAACAAAGAAAAAGAAGTAGGGCTAAAGCGTAAGGTGGAAGGGGCTATTTCCCTTTCCACCTTAAAGCATAGCTGATGTAGAAGCTGAAATCAAAAGAAGTCGTTTTGTCGCCTTTGCCATATCCCGGAATGTAATTGGGGGCCAGCTCCTTAAAGATGCCGCCGTTCAACATAAATTTTCCACGGACATTCCATCCTGCAAATAAGCCTTTCCATAACTCGACCTTGATACCGCCGGTGATCTCGCCCCAGTGCACTATGAATTGCTGGGAAGGTGTATTGCCTTCGGCAGGCGGGCCAAAAGGGGAAGGTACCAGGTAACGGGCTTCGCTCCTGTTGCCAAAACCAATACCATAGCGGGCGCCGATAAAGCCTATATCAAAATCCCGTACGCTTACGATATCCAGGAACTGCTGATCGAGACCGACCCTGAAAAAATACCCGTTATTGTCGTACTGGAGATTGTCGTAATCCACTTTCCCCTTGCCAAAGCCTGTTTCGGCTACCAGGTACAGCTTTTTCCGGAACAGGTAGTCTACCTGTATTTCATATCCTTGTCTGCTGGGGTACATGAAGTTGGCGGCAATGCGGTAAAGGTCGATGCCAAAGCGGAGTTGATGGATAGAGGGCTCTTTGGGCTTTTGCTGCTTTGCGGCGGAGGAATCGGCGGCAGAGCGCTTACCGGTAGTCTTTGACACAGCAGTACTATCCGTAACCGGTACAGATTGTGCCCTGAGGACGCCCAAGGGAAAGCATAAACACAGAAACAGCAGCGCAGTAAATCTCATCTATGGTTTTCTTTTGAAATAAAACTGCACATTCCTGACACTGACATCATTGGTAACATTGTTATTGAGTATTCGCAAAGAGTCGAACTGTTTTTTGGTGGCCACTACATTATTGATCGTATAGTAATAGTTATAACCGCAATTGTTGGAAATAAAATGCACCTTGGGTAAATAATAAAAAGTGATTGTATCCATAACAGCGTTGGTGTCTGCAGTATCGGCACGGAAAGTGTACCTGATGCTGTCTGCTGCGGGATTAAAGGCTACCCGCATAATAGCGGAGCCTGGCTCGGAGCCTGTAACGGTAAAGGGCGTGCTTAAATCCAGCACCTTTATTTCGGAGCGGGGCATAACACTGTCCCTGGCGACAAAACGTAAAGAATCGGTGAGCGTGGAATCGGGAGGGATATAATAAAATACCCGCTGTGTATCGATACGCTGAAAAGAATTACTGGCAGTTACCAAGACCGGTTCAAAACAATCGGAGCCTTTCGTTTCGCAGGAAACCAAAGCAAAGAACCCACATAAAAGGATCAGTAAAGATCGTATCTCCTTTCCTGGTTTTAATAGCATTTTCAGAGTAATTCTATATTCTTTTCAATCTCCCGGATCACCCGGTCAAGGTGTGTTTTCAGTTTTTGTTTTTCTTCGTCGGAATGGGCACCGGAGGTCGAAAGGGCTACAGATTTGAATTGCAGCTCCGATTCCAGGGCCGCTATCTTGTTCTGTAGCGCTGTAATTATTCCAGCCTGCCGGTTACCGGCCTGCTCCAATCGTTCTTTTTCTGCATGCAATGCAGCAAAGCGTTTAATCAGTTGTTCCAGCTTTTGCTGTAATAATTCCAGTTCTTTCATAAGATGTTATTCTCTTACCAAAGCCTGCAGGTCTTTTTGGTAAGAAGTGATCAGTTGTTTCATCATGCTGTCTACTTCTTCATCCGTAAGGGTCCGTTCGTTCAATTGGAAAGTGAAACTCAGTGCCAGCGATTTTTTGCCGGCGCCCAGCTTTTCGCTTTCGAAAACGTCAAAAAGATCATAGCCCTTCAATGCTTCCCATTTCTGTGCTTGTGCTATAGCAGCCACTTTACTGTAAGGTACTGTTTTATCCAGTACCAGAGCCAGGTCGCGACGCATAGAGGGATATTTAGGCAATTCGGCATAACGTACTTTTATGCCTTCGGCGGCTTCCACCAGCGTTTTTACATCGAGTTCCGCATAGAAAACATCCTGCCTGATGTCAAACAATTTCAACCGGTCGGCTGGAACCACAAAGGCTTTGGCCAGTGTTTGCTTGCCCCTTTTCCATTCGATCGATGTATCGCCTGCTGTCTCCTGGAGCTTCTTAACGCCGCAAAGCGCAAAGATATTTTCAAGGATACCTTTAAGATAGTAAATATCTGTTTTTTGCGCGCCGTGCTGCCAATGCTGCTCGCGGCTGTTGCCGCTGATCCAGATGGCCAGCTTCGCTTCCTGTACGTATTGGCCTACGTTTTCCTGCCGGTAAATATTACCGAATTCGTATAAGGCAAGGTCCTGTGCTTTACGGTTGGCATTATAGGCAACTACCTCAAGGCCGCTTTCGAGCATCGCGGGACGCATAATGTCCAACTCGCTGGAAAGGCTGTTGATCATTTTTACCAATGGCATTTCCTCGCTATAGTACTTGCTGTTGGTAATGGAATTGGTTACGATCTCTTGCAGGCCCGCAGCCGTAAGGTAGGTGGCCACCTGCTCTTTCCATTTACGGGCAGCAGGTGCCGGCCGGCGCAGCATGGAAATATTGAGTCTGGACGGTATTGCTACATTATCGAGGCCGTCGATGCGCAACACTTCTTCCACGATATCGGCGGGCTGTTTTACATCGGGTTTGTTGGACGGCACTTCCACTTCAAGGAAATCTGCCGTTTTGTTCAGGATACGGAAACCTAATGCCTGCAAGATCGTATCTACCGCTTCGGGGGCATATTTTTTACCGCAAAGGCGGTCGATATAATGGTATTGTACGGTAATGGCTTGCGCCTGCAGCGGCTGGGGATAAAGATCGGTAAGCTCCGATGCGATTTTACCTCCTGCAATCTCTTCTATCATCCGGGCTGCCCGTTGTAAAGCCGGGATCACCATTTCGATGTCGACACCTTTTTCGAAATGGGTGGCCGCTTCGGTACGTAAGCCGTGGTATAACGAAGTACGGCGTATGCCGCGAGGGCTGAAGTAAGCGCTTTCCAGGAAAATGTTAGTGGTTTGCTCACTGACACCGGAACCCGCGCCGCCAAATACGCCGGCTATGCACATGCCTTTTCCGGCATCGGCTATCATTAAGTCTTCTGCACGCAGCGTTCTCTCTTTGCCATCCAGCGTAACGAATTTTTCGCCTGCTACTGCATGACGTACCAATACCTTTTGCCCGCCTATCTTATCATAGTCGAAAGCATGTAACGGCTGGCCGTACTCATGAAGCACGTAATTGGTTATGTCTACTACATTATTGATCGCACGGATGCCGATCGTCTGCAGGCGTTGCACCAGCCATTCGGGAGAAGGTTTTACGCTCACGCCCGAGATCATGATACCGGCATACCTGGGGCAGGCATCGGCAGCAGTCACTTCGATGTCCAGCGGCAGGCTTGGTCCGCTTAGCGTAGTAGTTGCAGGCAGGGCAGGGTATTTAACCTGCCAGCTTTCCCCTTTGTGATGCGTCATGTAGGCGCACACATCCTTTGCCACGCCTATATGGCTATTGCCATCGCTCCTGTTGGGCGTAAGGCCTATATGTATCGTAAAATCCGGATCGCCTATATTGAAGTATGTTTTGGCAGGAGTGCCTACAACTGCCGTTTCGGGTAATACCAGGATACCGGCATGGCTTTCTCCCAGGCCTATTTCATCCTCAGCACAGATCATGCCTTCGCTCGCCTCACCTCTTATCTTTGCTTTCTTGATGACAAAAGGCTCGCCGGAAAGCGGGTGTGCCGTTGTACCCACCGTAGCGACCACGACCTTCTGGCCGGCTGCTACGTTGGGGGCACCGCATACTATGGGCAATGTAACAGGGCCGCCCACATCTACGGTAGTGATACTTAATTTATCGGCATTAGGATGGGATACGCAAGTCAACACCTGGCCTATAACGAGGCCCTCCAGGCCACCGGGTACGGCTTCCGACTTTTCTACAGCCTCTACTTCCAAACCAATACCTGTTAATATGTTGCTTAATTCCTCAACGGAAACGGGTTGAGGCAAGTAGTCCAGTAACCAACTGTAGGCAATCTGCATAAATAACTAATTCTGTATTTTTTGAGGGCGTAAAGTTACTTTATAAAATTGAAGTACGGATAATGTTAATTCGAGCCACTGTTAAATGGTTTTTGCCTTTAATTCAATAAATTCGCATCATGTCGCTGCACCGCAAAATATTGCTGAACCTTACGGGCTTATACTTACTGTTTACTACTAGTGCGGGTGCACAGACCCGGAATGAGGTGCCCGCGGCATCCTGCAGCATGACCCTGAACGGCATAACCATGCATTGGAATAAAGTAACCAATGTACCCGCCCTCAAGCTGCCTTCCAAAGCAGGTAAAACAAAGCTTCCCAAACGATATACGGTATATACCACAGATGCCGGAAAGTTGTATACCATTCTTAATACTGTTAAAAATAAAGGTATGGAGCAAACCCCGGTAGTATTGCCGCTGTCTGGTGAGATAGGTTGCGCTATGTTCAACGTGGCTGCTTCCGGTACGCTGTCGCCGGGCCTGGCTGCCAAGTATCCCCAACTGGCTTCGCTGAAAGGGCAGGGTATAGAAGATAAAAGTGCATCGGTAAGGCTGGATTATGATGGTAAGGAAATGAACGCGGAAATATTGTGGCAAGGCAGTTATTATATCATTGCGCCCTGGAAAAAAGGAACAAAGACATATTATCTCGTTTACAGGAAGGAAGATTCAGGAATGCCCAGGAGCGTTCCTGCCAAAGGACAATACTATTAATATTTTGAACCATTAAACTTATGCTGAATATTAAACGCAGACTTATTACCGGTTGCCTGGCACTTTTGGCAGCCTTGCCTGTGGAAGCGGCCCGTTTTTTTACTTCTTTTGAAGGGAAACAAGCCCCTTCGGAAGGGAAACAAGTATTAAAGCCCGGCGCTTATCTTATCGAAACTGCTGACCAGGTTGCCCTGCAGCAATTTCTATCCCACCTGGATACCGACCCTGCAAAAGCACTACTGATCACTTTGCCTATGCCCGATGGCAAATCCAGGGAGTTCTATATCTGGAAAACGCCCATGATGGAAGAACCCCTGCGTTCTGCTTATGCCGGTATCCAGACCTTTACGGCAAAAGCAAAGGATAACCCCGGTGTTACCGCCAAAATCGATTATACCCTCAAAGGCTTCCATGCCATGATCTTTGATGGGGCTAATACCTGTTTTATCGATCCTTACAGCGATGTGGCCGACGGCTACTATATGGTCTATTTCAAAAAAGATTATGAACGCCCGCTAAGCCAGATGATGAGTTGCGGTGTGGGAGCCGATAACCTGCCAGACGGCCAGGGTAATTTGCCGGAAAATATAGATGGGACCTTACCGCCTGTGGGGTTGAAACAGAATGGTGACACCCGTAAAACATACCGCCTGGCACTTGCCTGCACCGGCGAATATGCGCAGGCAGTAGGTGGTACTATACCTACTACGGCGAGTGTGCTGAGTGCTATGGTCACTTCCATGAACCGGGTAAACGGCATATATGAGCGCGAACTGTCTGTAACGATGACGCTTATCGCTAATAACGATCTGTTGGTTTATCTTGACCCGGCTACCGATCCTTTTACCGCTAACAATAATGGCAATGTGTTGCTGGGACAGAACCAGGCCAATACCGGTAGCGTTATCGGCGCTGCCAATTATGATATAGGACATATTTTCAGTACCGGTGGCGGTGGTATTGCGGGCATTGGTTGTGTGTGTAAAAGTAATGGTAATAGCAAAGCCAGGGGCGTTACAGGTTCGGCCAATCCGGTTGGGGATCCTTATGATATCGACTACGTAGCCCATGAAATGGGGCACCAGTTTGGCGGCGAACATACCTTTAACCGATGCGGCGGCACGGAATTCGAATTTACTGCCTTTGAGCCGGGAAGTGGCAGCACGGTTATGGCCTATGCAGGTATCTGTGGCCCTATAAACAACCTCCAAAGCCATAGCGATGCTTATTTCCACACTATAAGCCTGGATGAAATTACGGAATACATCACCAATGATTTTGGGGCTACCTGTCCTGCTACCACAACTGCTAATGCGGTGCCCGTATTGCCTTCTATTCTCGATACTTTTATTATTCCTTATAACACTCCCTTTGAGTTGCTGGCGCCTGTTGCCACCGCCGACTCTTCTGATACCCTTAGTTATGGTTGGGAGCAATGGGACCTGGGTAATTTCCAGGAAAATGAATCGGGTGGCGCTTCCTTTACCGCCGGTCCTTCCTTTCGCAGTTTTACTCCTGTAGCCAGCCGGTTAAGGGTATTTCCACGCATCGATTCCCTGGTCAGGAATACAAACGCTTACAGGGGAGAACGCCTGCCTGCCGTAGCGCGCTGGCTGAATTTTAAAGCCATTGCCCGTAATATCTTTAACGGTTATGGTGCATTCGATTTTTCAGATGAGCTGGTCTCGCTGAACGTAATCAATACCGGGGAACCTTTTGCGGTTCTTTCACCCAACCTGAGTACCGATACTGCTTACTCGGGACAACCCAAAAATATTACCTGGGAGGTAGGTGAAACGGATGTGGCGCCTATCAATACCCATAGTGTGAATGTCTTTCTTTCCATCGACGGTGGTTATACTTATCCCTATATCCTGGCAACAGGTATCCCCAACGATGGTGCAGCTACTGTAACCATGCCCGATACGTTCTCAACCAGGGCGAGAATAAAAATTAAAGGTGCCGGCAATGTTTTCTTCGATATTTCCAACGCCAATTTCAAATTACTGGATACGACTTTATCTTCCATTGCAGACGTGCAACTGGAAAACGACCTGGTAGTGTATCCCAACCCGGCAGTGAACCAGATCAATGTAATCAATAAAGGCCAGTCTGCTTCCCTTTCGTTGTTATTGTATAATGTAGTAGGACAGAAAATATGGAGCGGTAAAGTACAAAAGACCACGACAATACCTGTTGGCGCTTATGCAAGAGGTATTTATTATCTTAAAGTAACCGATGAGCGGCAAGGTGGGAAAGCCGTGCGGCAAATCACTTTACAATAGTTTTCTTAATTTTGACCTCATAAACCTGTTGAGCCTTACACTTAACAGGTTTCTTTTTTATATGAATACAGAAATCAATAAGGCACTGGAAGTATTGCTTGCAGGGGGATTGCTGCTTTATCCTACCGATACGATATGGGGTATCGGCTGCGACGCTACCAATGGGGAAGCCATCAGGCGGATATATGCGCTCAAGCAGCGTGACGACGCCAAAAGCCTCATCATACTGCTGGCAGAGGCTAAAGACATTTTTCAATATGTAGCCAACCCGCACCCCGATATTGTGAGTATGATCAACGATTTTGATCGCCCTACAACGGTGATTTATGAGCAGGCCATCGGCTTGCCGGATAATCTCGTTAACGGAGACGGAAGTATTGCGATCAGGATCACGAAAGACCCTTTTTGCAAAAGCCTTATTAAAAGATTAAAGAAACCATTGGTATCTACTTCGGCCAATATCAGCGGGGAACCTTCACCCCTGTCTTTTGCACACATTGATCCGCGGGTAAAGGAAGGTGTGGATTATGTTGTGGACCACCGGCGGGAAGACGAAAGCAATGCGCCGGCCTCCCGCATATTGCGTATCCTGGCCGATGGCAGTATAACGATCATCAGGCCCTAAACCAGCCGGATTTTCTTTACCTTCGCCCTCCTTAAATTTTTTGAACAGAACAAAGATATGATCGCATTTGCTACCCCTGTTGCAGGTAAATTATCGATTCCTGAAAAACAGGTTGCCGCTGTATTGGAATTACTGAATGAAGGTGCTACTATACCTTTTATTGCCCGTTACCGTAAAGACAGGACCGGTGCGCTGGACGAAGTCCAGGTGCAGCAGATCCAGGACGAAGCTAAGTTTCAGCAGGAATTTGCCGACCGGAAAGCCTTTATAGAAAAGACGATCTCAGAGCAGGGAAAAATGACGGAACAATTGCAGGGAAAAATTGACGGCGCAACTACGCTGAATGAGCTTGAGGATATTTATCTGCCCTATAAACCCAAACGTAAGACTAAGGCCCAGACGGCCCGGGAAAATGGCCTGGAACCTTTGGCCATGTTACTATTGGAACAGGGTAATATCATTCCTGCCGACAGTGCTGCTGCCTTTATCAATGAGAACGTTGCCGACAGCGATGCCGCCTTGCAGGGCGCAAGGGATATTATTGCCGAGATCGTGAACGAGGATGCGGAGGTACGTGCCGGTATGCGCAGGCTTTTTGAAGAGCAGGCTGCAGTACAAGGCAAAATATTGAGTGGAAAAGAAGAAGAAGGGATCAAGTACAAAGATTACTTTGATTATGCGGAGCCGGTTTCCAAGATACCATCGCACCGTATGCTGGCCCTGATGCGCGGCTTTATGGAAGGCTTCCTGCGCATGAGCATTGCACCCGAAGAGGAGATGGCTTTGCTGAAAATAGAAAAGCAATTTGTAAAGGCCAATAACGAAGCAGGCGAACAGGTAAAGAAAGCGGTTAAAGATGCTTATCGCCGCCTGCTGCAGCCTAGTCTGGAAAGCGAGTTCCGGATGGCCCTGAAGACAAAGGCGGATGAGGAGGCGATAAGCGTTTTTGCCGAAAATCTGCGTCAGTTGCTGCTTTCCTCCCCCTTAGGCAGCAAAAGGGTATTGGCCATTGATCCGGGGTACCGTACCGGTTGTAAGGTAGTGATCCTGGATGAAAAAGGAGAGTTGCAAACCAACGACCTGATCTATGTACACGAAAATAATTTCAAGCTTACCGATGCCGAACATAAGATCAGGAACTATATAAAGCAATTCGATATCGAAGCCTTTGCCATTGGCGATGGTACCGCCGGCAGGGAAACCGAACAGTTCATCAAGAAGCTGAACACCGGCTTGCCGGTATTCCTGGTGAATGAAGATGGCGCCTCCATCTATTCTGCTTCGGAGATTGCGCGCGAAGAGTTCCCGACATATGATATTACCGTGCGCGGTGCGGCAAGCATAGGCCGCAGGCTCATGGACCCGCTTGCGGAGCTGGTAAAGATCGATCCGAAGAGCATAGGTGTGGGCCAGTACCAGCACGATGTGAACCAGATCAGGTTGAAAGATAAGCTGGACCAGACTGTGGTAAGCTGTGTGAATGCCGTAGGCGTGAACCTGAATACTGCTGGTAAATACCTGTTGAGTTATGTGAGTGGTATCGGGCCATCCATTGCAGAGAATATAGTCAACTACCGTAAGGAAAAAGGACGGTTTACCAACCGGAAGCAATTGCTGGAAGTGCCCCGCCTGGGCAATAAAGCGTTTGAACAATGTGCCGGCTTCCTGCGCATCAAGGACGGAGAACAGCCGCTGGACGCCAGCGGCGTGCATCCCGAAGCCTACAAAGTAGTAGAGCAAATGGCGAAGGATTCCGGCATCCCAATTGCCGAAATGATCGGTAACGATACGATGATCGGCAAGATCCCGGTACAGCAATATGTTACCGAAACCGTAGGCCTGCATACCTTGCAGGATATCCTTAAAGAATTGAAGAAGCCCGGGCTGGACCCGCGCAGCGAAGCGCAGGCCTTCGAGTTTGCCGGTATCTATGCTATCGAAGATGTATATGCCGGTATGATCGTGCCGGGTATCGTTACCAACCTTACCCGCTTTGGCGCCTTTGTAGACATAGGCGTGAAGCAGGACGGCCTGGTGCACGTATCGGAAGTGGCCCATAAATACATCACCGATCCGGCCGAGGTATTAAAGCTGAACGATAAGGTGATGGTGAAGGTAACCGAAGTGGATATTGCACGTAAGCGCATTGCTTTATCCATTAAGCAAACGCAGGATCCGCCGGCACAGGTACCCCGTGGTAAACGCAACAACGACTCCAGGCCTAAAGAGAAAGAAGCTGCCAGCGATAACATACACGATGCGCTGAGCCTGTTAAAGAAGAAATTTGGTAAGTGATTTTCCGGAAGTAAATAAGCTTCACATTGACCGTTTTGTCTTATTGGACAACGCTCAATGTTTTGCAGCGCGAAACGGAAATTTTTGTTTTGCTGAGCGGAGTCGAAGCAAGACAAAAATTTAGATATACCTATTTGTAGCATTGTGCCTGTAGAGGCGTTGCATGCAACGCCTCTACAGGCACAATATTTACAGGCAAACAGTATACATTGTCCTATTGTTCCTGATTAGAAACCTTATACCGAACGTCAGCCCGGTCGCAGTCGAAGGGTAAAAGAGTAGAGACGTTGCATGCAACGTCTCTACAAATAACAATTTTTGCCACTGGTACACATCATGCTGTCATCCCGAATGTAACTTGCGCAGCATGTGAAATGAGGGATCTTGGGTGCTTTTGACATTTAAGCGATCAAGATCCTTCGGTTCCTTCGGAGACCTCAGGATGACCACGATTTATGGTTACTACCTGGTAAAATGTTCTGGGTCGCGGCCTGATCCTGTAGGACTCCTGCTTTGGCATAATAAGACTCATGCTGTCATCCCGAATGTAATTTGCAAATCATATCTATCTCTTGCAGCGCTACTGCGGCGCTGCAAGAGATAGATAACTTTATAACTAAGGTCACCTTGAGCGCAGTCGAAGGGTAGAAAAGGGAAATTTTTGCCGTGCTTCGACTTCGCTCAGCAGGACAAAAATTTCAGGCAAACCTTACACCGAATGTCAGCCCTGGCGCAGTCGAAGAGTAGCAAGTCCGAAGGGCTTAGCTACTTGCATTACATCAGTATATTATTGACCGGTGTTACGGCGGGAGGTAATTCTGTTTCCCCGAGCATTTCCCGCAGGTCTATTTCTATGGTACGGCTCATGGCGGTAATGGGCACATCGTTGGGTCCGCCTTCAAACGGGTTCTCCGTGCTTTCTCCGATCCTTTCCATAGCCATAAATACCCAGGCGATGATAACGCTGAAGGGTATCGTGAACCAGATGATCCAATCGCCAACCTTATCTCCCAGCTTATGGAACTCGCTCAGGGTGCCGAAGGGGATCAGGGAAACGAACAAGCGGATAAACATCTGGTTAATGGTAGCAAACTGCCTGGGGTAGGGGAAATTTTTGATGCGTTCACATTTGCCTTGCTGCTCGTATAGGTTTACCAGCAACTGTTCCAGCTCTATGGTATTCAACGTATCGACCAGGCCCTGTTCTTTCAGCGTTTTCAGTTGGGCCGATTGCAGGCTTATGATGTGCGTGGCCCTGTTCTTGCGGCGCAACACATAGCTTCGTTCTTCTTCCGAAAGATAGGGTTTCAGTTCTTCATCCAGTTGGGAATACCATTCCTGGATCTGGTACAAGGTGCTGTATTCCTGGTTGGAGACTTTGCTGCGTATGTTTTCCCAGGCCCGGTCTTCCCGTAGCTGGAAACGCATGGCCGTAAGCCAGGCAATATGACGGTAGATCATTTGCTGGTGTATGGCCTCTAATTGGTCCTTCGTGGCCTTTCCTCCGATAAAATCCCGGACCAGCATGCCCCAGGAACGGCTGGTATTCACGATAGCGCCATATATCTGGCGTGCTTCCCAAAGCCGGTTATAGGTCTGCGTATTGCGGAAGCCTACCAGGAATGCTGCGGCAGTACCTACAAGCGCAATGGGTACCCAGGGTATGGCCAGCCATTGCCAGTGGAAGAAGTAAAACAAGATGGTCGGGATGGTCGCATAAATGACCAGGATGTAAATATCCCTCCGGGTCCAGTACAAAAATTCTTTTAAAGAATACCGGCGTCCTGCATGCATAAATGGAAATAGGGTTTTGTTTGAACAATGTAATCCGGTTCTGTTATGATCTTGTCTTTTGGATCAGGGCGCTGTACAGGTTATCTCTCCGGTAAAGGGAAGGCCTTTCCTGTAAACGGGTACAGTAAGCAAAGCCATGATCCGAAAACAGTTCCGAAAGTAAAGAAAATTTTATAGGATAAGGCACCCAATGCGGCACCGGTTGGTCGGTATTGTACTCCACGATAAGGAAAGCCGCTCCCGGTTTGCAGTAAGCCAGGAGCTTTCGCAGTAATACATCTTTATCCTTTACATAATGCAAGGCATTGGCCATAAGAATGCCGTCGAGCAATGGCAATGCCAGGTCGTCGCTTATGAAATCGGCTTGCTGAAAGCGGTAATGGATGCCGGCCATGGCCGGTTGTTCTATACGAAGGGTGTCGACCCTGTCTACCGCATAGATGGTGCTTTGTAAGGGCAATAGAACGGCCAGGGCTTGTGTAAAGGTGCCGGCCCCGCAACCCAGGTCGGCCCAGGCAGCAGGTTTTTCGGAGCTATTCAAAACAGGGCAGTCGATCATGGCTGCAGCTTCCCGGATCAGCATAGGATTACTTCTTTTTCTTGGGTAAACCTTTGCCCGAAAAGAAGGCAAAGGCATAATTCAACTGTACCAGGATGATAAACCCGATACTCCAGTAAACGCTGATAAAACACAGCAATGCCCCCAGCAGATAAAGCGCCTGGGCTATAAGGATGCGCCTGCGTACCGCCCGATCGACCGTTGCCAAGGCTTCGCCTTCCAGGCTGATAAATTGTTTTTTGCAGGCAGTATGCCAATGCAGGTAAAGCATAAGACCCAGCAGCAGGATGTTGGCCCAATACAACAGCAAGGCAAACTTAAAGGCGATGTATTGTCCCAGGAAAGCAGTGGTAAAGGGCAGCAGCGAGACCAGGAGCAGGAAAAAGAGCGCATTCCAGGTAAGATCCCTGTCGTACTCCTTCATATAGCTGAGCTGCACCGATTGCCCGTTCCAGAAAATACCCATAGTCATAAAGCTGAGGAAGTAGCTGAGGAAATGGGGCGCTATGGTTTTGAACAAGGCAAAAAGCTCAGTTTCGCTATGCACTTCGATACCGGGTACTTTTATTTCCAGCACCAGCAAGGTAAGGGCAATGGCAAAAACACCGTCGCTCAATGCTTCGATCCGGCCTATTTTTTTGCCTGCAAGGTCATTGTACTGTGTCATATACAAAGAGGGATTTAGGAATCCGGATATAAATATAACGGACTATCCGTAGATACGCAATAAATGTGCCACGATACAATTATGGCAGAAATACCCCCGCAAAATTACGTGAACAGCCCCCCTGTTGCTGAGGCTTATGGACTACCTTTGAATAGTAATAATTAACCAAAATCTTCCTTATGAAAGCGAAAAAAATATGGGCCAATTTCGGTGTCCGGGATTTAGAACGAACCACGGCATTCTATAAGCAACTCGGGTTGAAGCACAACGGCGCTTCGGACCAACTGACCAGCTTCTTCTTTGGCGAGGAAAATTTTATCATTCACTTCTTCCTAAAGGATATACTGGAACCCGCGATGAAGGGGCCGATAAGCGACACCGCCTCCGGGAATGAAATTATATTTACCCTTTCGGCCGACAGCAAAGAGGAAGCTGATCAATGGGAAAAAGAGATACAGCAAGCCGGGGGAACTATAGTTTCCAGGCCGGAGACTTTTGGTGAAGGCTATTACGGCTTCGTGTTTGCCGATCCCGACGGACATAAGTTCAACGTATTTCATATGTAACGCACGGCCAGCGCGTTTTACCGGCTGCAAGGATCACAACTCAAGCCTGTAAAAAACATTTTCTTCCTGTTGTCCGTCAGGCCACGTAGTCATTTCTTCATGCGTGTATTGGAAATGAAAATGCTGATTGGCCGCCCTGGAAGCAGTATTGCTTTTCCTATGTGACACGATAATGCTTTTAATGCCTTTGGCTTTGGCCCAGGCGATCCTGGCTTCATACAATAAGGCAGACAAGCCCTTGCCCCGGTATGCTGCCCGGATATAAGAAGCAATAAGCAGGGCTACTCCCGGTTCTATGATCAGGATGCCTGTAGTGCCGATAAGCGTACTCCCGCGGTATAAGCCAAAAGAAGCAGCATCGGGATTAAGGAGGCGATTGCCCCATTCCGCTTCTTCAAAAGCGGCCTCCCGGGCATAGTTGCTGCCGAATACCGCCGGTTCTTTCAGCAAGGATTCCAGTCTTATTTGTTTATAAGCTTCTTTATCCGCAATGGTGAAGGGTATTATGGTATAGTTGGTATCGTTTCCCATGTCATGGAAATAAAAAAGGATTCTTCCTGCAAAGAAGAATCCTTTTGTAAGGTTACAAAAAAATTAATCTTCTTCTTCGGCCTCAGATAGCCTTTCCTGGATACGTTGTTCGTTCCAGAAAGTATCGTATAACGCCGGGAACAATTTGCGGTATTGTTCTTTGGTTTCGGGCCATTGCTGGTTAACCGTTTTTTCTTCGGGATGTTCGATGAGTCCGTAAAATTCTTCCTCATCATCCTTGCCCAGTTTTTCAAGCCAGGCATTCACAGCTACGAATAGCATGTATTCGCCGCCCAGGTCCTGGGCGTCTTTGGGTGTCAGAATTTTGCATATCTCGTTGGGATCTTTCAATATCTTGTAGAAATTGTCTTTTCCCTGTCCTACCAGCCAGGCCCTGAAATCTTCGTAGGTATCGTCCGAAATAAAGCTGCATACCACAAAGGTGGCGGCCATTATAGGCCAGGTAGAGGCCTCTTCGATCTTCTCCCGGAGTATGTGCTCAAAGGCAACGATGTCCTCGGCAGAGTAAGGTGCCAAGAGCTCCGTTAAGGTAACGCATTGCGTCTCGAAATTACTGTTGTTGGCAGCCCGGGCTTTGTCGATCAACTGCCAGAAAATTTGTTCGTTCATTATGTTGATACTTAAATCAGGTTATTGTATATACCGGAAATCATGACCGTCCTTGATGTTCAGTAAGGAGTGGTAGATCATATGGATCACATTGTCCACATCCTCTTTGTGTACCATTTCCACAGTGGTGTGCATATAGCGCAAAGGCAGCGATATGAGCGCCGAAGGCACGCCCGCATTGGAATAGGCAAAGGCATCGGTATCGGTTCCGGTCGAACGGGATGCCGCCTGGCGCTGGAAGGGGATCTTGTTGTCTTCGGCAGCTTTTATCAGCAGTCGGTTCAGGTTGTTCTGCACGGCAGGTGCATACGACACCACGGGGCCTTTACCGCAGGAAAGGTCGCCCTCCGTGATCTTACTGATCATGGGTGTAGTAGTATCGTGGGTTACGTCGGTTACAATAGCTACATTGGGTTTGATGTATTCGGCGATCATTTCTGCACCGCGCAGCCCGATCTCTTCTTGCACCGAGTTGACGATGTATAAGCCGAAGGGCAGCTTCTTTTTGTTCTCATGCAGCAACCGGGCTACTTCGGCGATCATAAAGCCGCCTACCCGGTTGTCGAGGGCACGACCTACATAATAGCGGTCGTTCAATACCATGAATTCATCTTCATAAGTGATCACGCAACCTACGTGGATGCCCAGCGCTTCTACTTCATCTTTACTGGTGCAACCGCAATCCAGGAAAATGTTTTTCAGCCTTGGCGGTTCCTCTTTCTCCCCGCTGCGGGTATGGATCGCGGGCCAACCAAACACGGCCTTTACAATGCCTTTGTCGGTATGGATATTCACTCTTTTGGAAGGGGCGATCTGGTGATCCGATCCGCCGTTGCGGATCACATAGATAAGGCCGTCGCTGGTAATATAATTCACAAACCAGGAGATCTCATCGGCATGCGCTTCGATCACTACCCTGTACTTGGCTTTAGGGTTGATGATGCCTACAGCCGTGCCATAATTGTCTACGTAATGTTCGTCGATATAAGGGCGGATATAATCCAGCCATAATTTCTGTCCTTCGGATTCAAATCCGGTAGGGGCGGCATTGTTGATATAGTTTTCCAGGAAGGCCAGCGATTTCTTGGTAACCACCGGAATATGTTTCTGTTCTTTCTTCTTTTCTTTAGCCATTGAAAGGGATTTTTAATGTCTTTTATTTGGGGTAAAGCCCTTAGTTCAGGGTCATTTGCATTTCGTACTGGTCGATGAAATTGTCCAGGCCTGCAGCCAGCAATGCGCCGGTCAGTTCTTTCCTGGTATTGTCTACATTATTGATCTTGACTTCAGGTGCTATAGTAGCGATGCCGGAAAGCAATACCGGTATCGCTTCTTGGGTATTGTCGCCCGTTACTTCAAATTGGATTAGGTGGTTAGTGGCCGGGTTAAGGATAAAATAACCGATTGCCTTGCCATCTTTGCTTACCGTATAGCATTGATAGCTGCCGCCGCTGGCTACTACTGCGGCGGTAATGTTATCCCAGGAATAGAAAGAATCATAAGCCCTGGCCGTATCCCGCAACTGGTCAAAGGAAACCTTTTGTACTGCTGCACCTGGATCGGTTACGGCAAGTGTTCCTTTGAAACATTTCAGCTCCTTGCTGATATGGAAACCGATCCTTTCATAGACATGGATAGCTCTTTCGTTTTGCCTGATCACTTCCAGCGTACATTGCCCGATCCCTTTTTCTTTGAGGTAAGGCAATGCATGTGCGTAAAGCCGGTCAATAATTTTATGCCCTCTTGATTCGGCCATAACGCCGGTGCCTGTATTGAATGCCGTCTTTATGCCGTTCAGCTCGTCGATGCCGTTAATGATAAAGCCGACTAGCTGTCCGTTGTCAAACATGCCAAAGGAAAGTTCGTAATCTACCCTTGCCGCTTCAAAGCGTTTTTCCCAATAAGCAACGTCAGAAGAGAGTTGTACAAAGTAATCGGCAAAAGAGCTGGTAATAGCCTGGACGATATCGTTGAGCGAGGTGCCTTTTAAATTTTTAATTTCCATACAAAGTATAATTGTTATTGTTGCCCCCAACGGAAACCGCCTGCCTGCAGGCCTGTAAGATTGATGAGGCGATCTACTACAGTTTGTGTGGCTTCTTCAAGGGATTTAGGTTTATGGTAAAAAGAAGGGGAGGCGGGACAAATGATGCCTCCTGCTTCGGTAACGGTTTTCATATTATTGATGTGTACCAGGCTGTACGGCATTTCCCTGATCATACAGATCAGTTTTCTTCTTTCCTTAAGCATCACATCGGCAGCCCTGGTAATGAGGTTGTCGCTGATGCCTCCGGCTATTCTTCCCAGTGTCCCCATACTACAAGGGCAAATAATAAGCGCCTGGTAGTCGGAGCTGCCGGAGGCGAAGGGCGCATAGAAATCGTTTTTGGCCCATGTCTTAAAAGGGAACTGGTCGTATGCTTTATTGCCCAGCTCTTCTTCCCAAACGGTTTTGGCATTATCGCTCCACACGATACTCACTTCCGTTACCTGTTCTGTTAAGGCAGCCAGCTTGTGCAGCAATTGTTGTACATAGATGGAACCACTTGCACCCGTAACCGCCACCGCTATTTTCATGATCTTTACTTTATGTATTGTTAACGCAACAAAACTAAGCCTTCTAATCAGTAAATTGCATATTCTTTGATCAAAAAGCCTGTGTTTGCCTGACTTTTAGTGAAAATTTGACGTCTATGAGTACAAGTAATTACAGGAACTAAATAAGAATGCATGAAAAGAATAGTATTGTTAGTAAGCTTTATGGTTGCCTTGTTGCAGGTAGCAAAGGCTTCTGATACCAAGGGCGGCGAAATTCACTGGATGAGTTTCGAAGAGGCGGAGGCCAAAATGAAGGAGAAGCCCAAAAAGGTGCTCATAGATGTGTACACGAGCTGGTGTGGCTGGTGTAAAGTAATGGACAAGAAAACGTACAGCAACGACTCCCTCATCCGGTATGTAAACGAGCATTACTATGCCATCAAGTTTGATGCCGAACAGCGGACCCCCGTTAGTTTTATGGGAAAAAAATGGGCTTATTCCACACAGAATAAAGTAAACGACCTGGCTGTACAGCTCATGCAAGGTAAAATGTCCTATCCTACGACTATATTCATGGATGAACAGTTCGAAAATGCACAGCCGATGCCGGGTTACCTGGAAATATTTCAAATGGAAAGCATCCTGAAATACCTGGGTGGCGATCATCATAAAAGTACACCCTGGCAGGATTGGCAGCATAGTTTTAAGCCGTCATGGCCTACCGTCAATGTAAACAAATAGTCCTTGTTCCTGCAAGGTCGCTAATATACCTTTTACGTTTGTTGCAATTATCCATAAGGGGAAAGCTGTAAAGCTTTTCCCTGTTTTTTTGCTAAGCGGTAATGGTGCTTTTGTCCAGGCACCAGATACTGTAGTGTCTGCCAAAGCCATTCAGTATCCAGCAACGGGCAGCTTCGTTGGCAGCCAGTTTCAGCGCGGCTAAAGCCAGGGCAAAGGATATGGCCGTGGGGTAATCGCCGCAATACTGTTTGTAGGGGATAATGTTGTTCTTTGCAAAGGCCATTGCGGAAGCATCAAAGTTCGCGACGCCGTCCAGTAAAAGGTCGCCCGGGTCTGCTGTCAATGTATTGTCCCGGAGGAAATTCGTAAACGACGCCGTTACTTCCGAGGGGTCGCTTGCCGTAAACATATCAAAAGCAGTGATGCGCGCTATAGAATTGCTTTGTGCTTTAGCGGAAAGAGAAAAAAAGGTAGCGCCTTCACCGGCTGTGTTCTGTTCGTGGTATACGCCAAAGCGTTTCAGGATGGCATAGCTGGTATCGGTACATTCATCTACTGCCCCGGCAAGCACCTGGTACTCTGGATGATCTTCCAGCATAAGAGCGGCATCGAGCAGGGCGCTTTCAAAAGAATGCGCTTTATGTACATTGGTCATGTTATGGGCATTGCAACCCATTGACAGGGCTATTTGCCCAGCTACGGTATTGTGGGTAGACTGGATAAAGGCGGTAGGGTTCAGCATTTGTTCTTCCTGTACGATCATCTTCTGCAAAAAGTTTTCGGAATCCTGCAGCATGCCATAAGCCGTGCCTACATGGATGGCATCGGGCATGGCAGCATCTTCCTGTTGCAGGCACAGCTTTGCGGCGGCGACGCCGGTGCGCACAGGCTTGGTCATGCGACGTAATTGCATGGCCGGTATCAGGTCTTTGTAATCAGGTTCCAGGCAGGATGCCCTGGGCGATAGCGTCTGTTGTAGACTGGTAGATAAGGAACCCGGTACCAGTACGCCTGCCGGGCTGATGCTGCAAAAACTATTGATGTACATTTTAATTGGAATAGGCATCAAAAATAGATTTTTTAACTTACTTTAGGCTGGCAAACTTAGCATGCCTGCAAGAGCTTATACATACGAGGAACCCATGAACCAGGCCGAACTTTCCTTTCTCAGAGAAAAGGAGGCAAAGGAAAAGCCTATGTTCTTCAGGACAATCCGGACGCTTTCCGTACTTTTTATTATTGTTCCCTGCTGCCTGGGTATTATTATGGAAAGCATTAAGCGCAACCAGGATAATGAGGTCATGGCCCGTCTGCGGGAGGAGGAAGATCCGCATGTTTACCTTTATTATTTTGTAGGTATGTTGGTATTGTTGCTGATCGTGGCCCTGGGCGGCTATATCAGCTATAGCCGCACCTTGAAACGGTTACAAAAAGATATCCGCCTGGGCCTTAAAACCGTAGAGCAAACGGAGATCAGCCGCAAGCAGTTTGTCGACAGCAATAATACCTATCATTTCTTTCTAAGATCAACCTTCAGGTTAAGCATCGAAGTCAGTAAGGAAGACTTTGCAGTGTACGAGGAAGGCGATGAGATCAATATAGAATACAGTACTTTTTCCAAGACCTATTTTGGCTACTTCTGATGCTTAAAGGTACTGGCTATTATCTCCCGGAAATAGCCAGGGGACTGCAATAGCCGGCTTCCGTACCAACTGAACATTTCGCCGTCTACCAGGATTATTTTGGCGTCCGGTACCAATTGCTGCAGCTCGGCTATATGCTGCTCTTTAAAAGGGTAGGGCTCCGAAGATAAAAGAACGAGCTCCGGGTTCATGGCCGTAATGTCCGTTGCGCTTAGCTCGGGATAGCGCTCCTGGGCAGCGCACACATTTTCCAGGCCAATGCGTTGCAGCATGTCGTGGATAAAAGTATCCCTGCCCACCGACATCCAGGGCTTGCGCCAGATCAGGTATAGGGCAGTCCGGTGTATGCTTGCAGCAGCCAGGTTGCTGAAGTCCCTTTCAATATGCGTTACTATGGCCTTTGCCTTTTCCAGCTTGCCGGTTAGGCGGCCTATAGTTTCGATCATGACCAGGGCATCGCTGAGGGTATGAATGTCGCTGACCCATACCGGGGCTATGTCTTTAAGGGCTTCAATCTGCTCCTTTACATTTTCTTCTTTATTGGCAATAATAAGATCGGGCTGCAAAGCGGCTACCCGGTCTTTATGTACCGACTTGGTACCGCCTACTCGTGCCTTGCTACGGAACCAGGCTTCGGGGTGTACGCAGAACTTGGTGATACCCACGGTTTCTGCTTCCAGTCCCAGGTCGTACAGCAGCTCGGTTTGTGAAGGCACCAGAGATACGATCCGTTGGGGCAGTGCTTGGGGAAGATGTTCCGGGTTGAGAAAATACATAGCTTGCTATCCCTCTACCGGGTTTTCGGGTGTGGACAAGATCAGTTGCATGAACAGGAGGTCGAGCCATTGGCCGAACTTATAACCCACTTGTTTGAAAAGGCCGGCTTCGGTAAAGCCGAAGTGCCGGTGCAGCCGGATACTAACTTCGTTACGGGCATCGATACCGGCTACCAATACATGCAACTGCTGTTCGCGTGCGAGGTCGATCAAAGGCGGGTACAGCAGTTTGGCAATGCCTTTGCCTCTGTGCTCCGGGCTGATATATACCGAAACCTCAGCAGTATATTTATACGCTGCCCATGCCCGGAAGGGGCCATAGGTGCTGAAACCGGCGACTGTACCCCCCAGCTCGGCCACTAATACCGGCAAGTTGTCTTTTTGTTTTTGTGCCAGCCATTCCCTGCGCATGTCTAGCGTATGGGCTTCGTAATTGTACACCGATGTGGTATTCAGGATGGCATCGTTATATATGTCCAGGATGGCTTGTAAGTCTTCTTCGGTTGCGTGCCTGATCTTTAAATCCATGTTTCGCTGTAGTACTTAATAAAAGAGATGTTTTTTCTTATTGCTTTGCCAGCCGGCATCGCTTTTGTATTCGGTAAAATAAACAATAACGTCCGCGTCGCTTTTCCATTCCGTGAAGTAGATCTTCTTCTTGGCATCGCTTTTCCATTCGGTAAAATACCAGATGCCTTCGTTCTTGTCCTGGGCATCGCTTTTCCACTTGGTTTTATACACCACCAGGTCGGCATCGCTTTTGTAGGTGGTAACATATACCTGTACATCGGCATCGCTTTTCCAATCGGTACTATAAACGACCTGGGCTTTGGACTGCTGTGCGGCGCACAGCAGGAGCAGCAGGCATACGGAAGAAAAGATGGTTTTCATAAGCAGGCAACCGGTTTTACAGTGAGGGAAACAACACTACCTGCGGAATACGATCCGGAACGTGGTGCCTTTCCCCGGCTCCGATGATTTTACAAAGATACTGCCATTATGGTATTTTTGTATAATGCGTCGGGCCAGCGACAATCCCAGGCCCCAGCCCCTTTGCTTGGTAGAGTAGCCGGGAGCAAATACCTTTTTGAAATTGTTCTTGGGTATGCCTTTGCCGGTATCGCTAAGGTCGATGGTAACGATCCTGGGCTGGTTGGTGAGCTTGATCAATATTTGTCCTTGCCCTTCCATGGCGTCAAGGGCATTTCGCATCAGGTTTTCTATTACCCAGTCAAACAGCGGACCACTCAGCAATACCTGTACATCATCTTCGTCATGTTCAAAGTCGATGGTTACCTTCTGGGGTTTGCGCATGCGCATGTATTCGACCATGCCCTGCAGCCGGTCTACCAGGTTCTCTTCTTTCAGTTGGGGCACGCTGCCTATCTTGGAAAAGCGATCGGCGATGAGCTGTAGGCGGGAAACGTCTTTTTCCATTTCGGTGATCCATTCCCTGTTGCTTTCGTTGTCTTTCAGCAGCTCCATCCAGGCTACAATCGAGGATAAGGGCGTGCCTAACTGGTGCGCTGTTTCTTTCGACATGCCTACCCATACCTGGTTCTGTATGCTGCGTTGGGCATTGGAGATGGCGATCACCACGATCAGCAGGAAAAAGACGATGATGGCGAGGATCAGCAAAGGGTAGTAGCGCAGGCGGTCCAGTAATATCGAATCGCCATATACCAGGTAGTTTTTGCCGGGTTTTCCAACCGAGCCGAAATCACAAGGTATGGGCTCATGCAGCTTTCTGAACTCTTCATATTTACGTTTCAGATAACCGGTATCCTCAACCAGCCTGACCGAATCCAGGTTCATGTTCCATACTATCTCTCCTTTTTCATCGGTAATAATAAGGGGGATGGTGTTGTTCTCGGTAATTACTTTGGAGGCAAAGGTAATGTCGGTCTGCGCTTCGGGAGGCGCCAGGGCCACACTGCGGATCGCTTCTACCAGTATGGTTATCTTTTTCTGCTCTTCTACTGCCATGTCTTTGGCTACCCGGTTAAAATAGTACAAAGCAAAGCCAACGATAGCCAGTGCAAAAACAACGAGATATGATTTCCAGTGCAGGTATTTGCGCATGGGCTCAAAAGTAGGTAAAAATCCAAAGCCCGGAAGGGAAAATCAAGACTTGCATAGCCTTATATTTTTTATGTTTATTTCCTTTTAACTCGCTATTTTTGAAGCTATGGGCTTCTTATTCCCTTTGTTTTTACTGGCAGGTGTAGCCTTGGCTATCCCTGTACTGATCCACCTGTTCAACCTGAGACGCTATAAACGCGTCAACTTTCCGGATACCCGTTTTCTGAGGAACATACAATTGTCGACCAAAAGACAATCCAAAATACGCAACTGGCGGTTGCTGGCCATGCGTCTGTTGTTCCTGGCAGCCCTTATCCTGGCTTTTGCGCAACCGTATACCGGTGGTAATAAGGCTATAGAAAACAAAGCTACCATAGCGGCGATCTATATCGACAACTCGTACAGTATGACCATTGGCGACGGGCAGGAAAGCCTGTTGCAGCAGGCCAAAAACAAAGCCCGCCAATTGATCGCTGCCTCCGATGAACGTGCGCGTTATATCCTGCTCAGTAACGATAAGCTTTCGGCTACAAGACCTATGTTGCGCAGTGAAGCATTACAGGCGCTCGCTGCGGTAAAACCCGTTGCCCGTATTGCTACGCTGAAGCAGGTAATGAACAGCATCGCGGCTGCACAAACCAATGAGCGGAAAGAGAAATGGAATATTTACCTGTTCAGCGATCTGCAGCAGAGTGCTTTTCCCGATGTCGGCGGCAAGGTAACACAACCCGCTAATGCCACGATATATGCTTACCCGCTCCGGGCCGGGAAGGCAAGCAACCTTTATATCGATACTGCTTATTTCCTTTCGCCCAACCTGGATACGCGTCAGCCTAATCCGCTAGTGGTAAGTGTAAAGCAAAGTGGTGCGGGCAGGGAGCGTACCAGCAACCTGAAAGTGAGTGTAGGGGGACAGGTACGTGCGGTAAGTACGATAGATATGCAGGAAAATGCTGTGCTTACCGATACGCTTTCTTTACAATTGAATGGTACCGGCTGGCAGGATATCAGCCTTACGCTGGAAGATCATCCACTGAGTTTTGACGATACCTTCAGGATTGCGGCGCGTACTGCCCCCGGCCTTTCCGTGCTGGTGCTCGGCGACAATACGATCAATCCTTACCTGCAAGCGGCCTTCCGTACGTACCAGGGCTTTAAGGTACAACTGGAAAACAGCAACGCGATCAATAAGGCGCAATGGCCGCAATACAGCCTCATCATTCTGCAAAACCTGAGTATTATTACGCCGGCCCTGCAGGAGGCTGTAAAGGAAGCGCTGCAGCGCGGACAGAATATCCTGGTATTCCCCGGCAGTATCCCCAATCCGGAAAGCTTTAACCAATCGTTGAAGGCATGGGGCGACATTACGCTGGGTAAGGAAGATACTTCAAAACAACAGGTGGTATCGCTGCAACAGGCACATCCCTTGCTGCACGATATCTTTGAAAAGATACCCGATAATATCCAACTGCCCGTTACTATAAAGCGTTATCCTATCGATGCTTCGCTGGCTGCCAACCAGCAGTCGCTGATGAGCTTCCGCGACGGAAAGCCTTTCCTGGCGCAGTATTCGCTGATGCAGGGAAAATTATACCTCTGTGCTTCGGGGCTGGATGATCGCAGCTCCAATTTTGCCCTGAGCTATTTCTTTGTGCCTATCCTGTATAAGATGGCGGTGCAAAGCGGTGGCGGCAATATGTATGCGATGTCGATCGGAAGTAATACGCCGATGTGGCTTCCTGTTGCCGGCTCTGATGATCGCAAAGTGTGGCACTTGTCCCGCAATGGCTTCGATGCCATTCCTGCACAGCGTCCTTCGGGTATCGGTGTCGAGCTTTACCTCAACAATGCGGTTAAAGAAGCCGGGTTTTACAACTTGTACAGCGAAGCTTCCAAAGACAGTGTACTGGTAGGCCTGAATGCGGACCGCAAAGAATCTGTACTGGATTATGTGAGCCGGGAAAAGGTGGGAAGCCTCTTGCAGCCGGACAAAATAACCTGGCTGGACGATAAAGCGGTAAAGCAGTATGGCTGGAACACGGTACAGTCCCCGTTCCCCATCTGGAAAATATGTTTGGTGATCGCCCTGCTTTGTCTTGCCGGAGAGACTTACCTGTTGCTGCGTAAACCTAAAATGAAAACTGGGGAAGGGCAGGAAGCTGTGGCAGTATAATTGAAGATTCTAGCAGACTATCCTTGTTTAATTGTTTCTCGCCATGTCGCAACGGCAGCGAGAAAAGACTTGTTTGCCGGTCAACGCCAAGCCGGGTCATCCTGAGGTCTGCAACGCAACCGAAGGATTTTGGGCGCTATGGCTCAAGCGTACGTACCCGAGATCCCTCATTTCACAAGCTGCGCAAGCTTCATTCGGGATGATCGTGTGTGTTATAGGATGGCCGGTAGGTGTATTGGTGGTCTATATACAAGCTATATTCCTTTATATCTTCCACAGCTTTGTTGCGTTCTTTTCGCGGTACCAGCGGGCCAGCCATTTGGATATGCCGTCCAGGCCAGGATAGATGATGCGCTCGGTAATATTGGCCTGATCCAGCTTATCCCGTATTTCCCATTTAAGCCCTGCCGGGATAATGATCTTTTTATAAAGCCCAGGGAATTGTTGCAACCATTTATATTTGTCCGTATCGGGGTTCAGCATAAAAGAGAATAAGGCAAACTGGTTCACGATCCGGTCGTCCATAGAGGGTGGTTCAAAAAAGAGAATGGCATTGCCATTGGTCTTTTCAAATTGTTCGATCTCCTCAATAGAATCGCCGATATATCTTTTTAACTCGTTCGAGGTAAAAGACAATGTTTTTTGTCGCAGCAATTTATCTTTCAGCACTTGCGGAAACTGGTTCTTGATCGCTACAAAATCCACCACCCATACAATGCCGTCCTTGGAAAAGGTAGAGATGTCGTCGGTCATAAAATGCAGGGCCACATTGGGCGAGAAGGTCCAGTCGAGCAGCCGGGTGGGTAAGCCGTGGTGCTGGCCCAGGGAGATCCAGTTCCAGATATTGTTGTAGTTGTCGATAAGGGTATTGATGGGGGAATATTTCTGGAAGTTGCGGATCAGGTGGTATTCCACTTCAGAAGGTTTGCGCCCTATACGCTGCAGGCTGGTTTCGAGGCCGTAATTTTTATCCGAAACACCCCTGTAGGCATATTGCGACCGGAACCGGTCTTTGTCATGTTCATAAATATTGAACAGGTCTGTTTGCAGGTCGGTCCAGCTTTCCGCTTCAAAGGTGTGCTCATCGATGGGTTTCATAGTATCTTGTTTGTGGCGTTGTTTGGTAGCTACAAGATACACTTTCTGCGCTGTTAAACCTATCTGTTAAGTCTTCTCACTTATATCTGCACTATAGAACCTTTGAGACCCTATAAAACAGGTTCGGTACAAAACAAAGGCCAGCCCGCAGTGCAGGTTGGCCTTTGTTGTTATCAAAGCGTTGTGTTATTTTTTCTTTACGTTAATGCCCGCGAGTAAGCACAGCCAGCCCAGGATAAAGAACAGGCCGCCTATCGGGGTCAATATGCCCAGGCCGGCCAGGCCCAGGGAGGCTGTTGTCTTAAGGTATACCAGCAAATAGATAGAACCGGAAAACAGGATAATGCCTGCTATAAAGGCCAGGGTAGCCCTGCGTATCCAGGCGGAAGGAAAGGCCAGATGCAGGATACCGGCAATGGCTAACGCAAAGCTGTGGTAAAACTGGTATTTAACGGCTGTCTCGTACGAGTCCCTGAGATCGGGTGTCAGTATGGGACGCAGGGCATGTGCACCCATAGCGCCCACGATCACGCCTATAAGGGCAAAAAGAATAGCGGCTGTCAATGCTGGCTTATACATCAGAGCGAAAGATTATGGTCTGAAAGATATTGTTCGATTGCTTGGGCAAAGGTACTGAGGCTGGCTTTATCTGTATCTATTTTGAGATGTGCCTGCTCGTATATTTCTTTTCTTTTCCTGTACAGCTCCGATAGCTTTCCTGCCAGCTCTTCCCTGTCGCCATTGCTGAGCAAAGGCCGTTCGATGTGCTGCCCGGTAATATTGGCCAGCAAGGCTTCCAGGCTGGTTTCCAGGTAAAGCACGCAACCGTTCTCCTTCATCAATTGAAGATTGTCTTTATAGCAGGGAGCACCGCCGCCGGTAGCTATTATTACCTTGTCGGGGTATTGCTGTATGATCGCCCGGACTGCTGCGTGTTCTCTTTCACGGAAGTATTCCTCTCCTTTACGGAAGAGCAGAGGAATGCTTGTTTGTTCCCTGGCTTCTATAAAGTGGTCCATATCTACGCTCTGGTAGTGGAATCGTTCGGCCAACTGTTGCATCCAGTAAGATTTGCCGCTACCGGGCATGCCGGTCAGGAATATGCGCATGGTCCGGGAATTTTTAAATCAGTGCTTTTTGTATTTCGGGTAGCAAGGCCGCTTCCAACAGGTTATGGCCGCTATCCATGATATGGAGGTGGGCAGTTTTGAGGTTTTTTACAAAACGCTCGCCCTGAACCGGCGGGAATATACGGTCGTGCTTACCCATAAATACATGGGTTTCGATCTTGTACTTGTTGAGGTTCCATTTGATAGCCGCTATATTTACTACCAGCTTGCTGGTTACGGGCCATACATAGGAAAGCTGGTGTCTTACTTTTTCATCGGTAAGGTTGATCTTTGCAAACTTAAACCGGGATTCGTCGATGATCTTGTACTTTCTCAGGAAATCGACGCGGTTGAGCCATTGCTCCGGCCGTTGCATCATACTTTTAAAGATGACTTTGCCTATAGGGTTGCGGGTTGCGATCTGGTACCAGTAATTTTTTTCGAGGCCATCGGCGGCCAGCAATACCAGGTTCTCGATCCAGTTAGGTTGCTGTTCCGCGATATTAAGGCATACCCTGCCGCCCAGGCTGTACCCGAGCAGGGAGAATTTTTCAACGCCAAAATCGTTCCTGATACCTTGCACGATCGCCATCAGGTCTTTCTTCCGGAAATAGGCATCTGTCCAGCGGCTGAGGCCATGCCCCGGCAGGTCTATAGCGATGATAGTATATTCTTCTTCCAAGAGCTGTGCGATAGGGGCGAAGATAGCGGCATCGTTACCAAAGCCGTGAAAGGCTATCAGTAATTTGCTGCCTTTGCCCATACGCAGGCAATGTATTTCGTTGTTGTTGTATTTTAATATTCCTGGTTGCGGTAACATCCTGCTGAAATTCAGAGAGCAGAACTCCGTTGTGGGAATTCTGCTCTCGCCTGTTATATAATGTATCTTTTATTTCTGTAGCGTTCCTACACCGCGGAGCAGACGTCCCCAGCGGATTCCTTTCTGCGAGTAGGCATCGGGCTGGCCATCGGGTGGTGTGCTGCCATAGCTCAGCCAAACGAAGGATGCTTTGCCCACCACATGGTCTTCGGGTACGAAGCCCCAGAAGCGGGAGTCGGCAGAGTTATGCCTGTTGTCTCCCATTAGCCAGAAGTAATCCATTTTAAAGGTGTATTTGGCAGCTTCCTGGTCGTTGATATAGTATTTGCCGTCTTTCTCGGCGAACTTGTTCTTTTCGTATATCTCGATCGCTCTCCGGTACATAGCTATATTGGCAGGGGTCAGGTCTATGGTCATATCCTTTTTGGGAATAAGGATGGGACCGTAGTTGTCCTGGTTCCAGGGGAACAGAGCCGGTTGTTGCGGGTAGGTGCTTTGACCGCTACCGTTCACAAAACCTTTGGGTTCAACATAAGGTGCAATACTGGTTACGCCGGGCAATTTGCTGACCGTGGTCATGGTCTCGTATTCCATTTCCATTACGGGGCCGCCGGTAGCATTATTGATGCCTTTGAACAGGATATGGTTTTCTTCCATGAAATCTACATCAGGATGGAACTGCGGGGTAACCTGCAATTGGTAATCTATACGCTGGTGCGGAAATATCTCTGCTTTCTGGCCGTTCACATACAGGATACCGTCTATTACTTCAATTTTATCGCCGGGTATCCCTACGCAACGTTTGATATAGTTTTCTTTTTTATCTACAGGACGGGTAATGATCTCGGTACGTGCCCATACGCTTGCCCTGCCTTTGGTCCTTACATCTTCGTAATAGTCCCTGGCCGGATCGTCGGTCATCACGGTATCGTTGTTGGGGAAGTTGAATACGACCACATCGTAACGTTTGATCTTGCCGAAGCCAGGCAGCCTGCGGTATTTCCATTGTACGGCGTCGCTATAGGACTTGCCGCCGAATATAGGCATGGTATTGTGTACCAAAGGCACGGCCAGCGGCGTCATGGGCATACGCGGACCATAAGCGACCTTGCTTACAAACAGGTAATCGTTGACCAACATGGTACCTTCCATCGATCCCGAAGGAATGGTATAGGCTTCGATAAAAAAGGTGCGGATAAGGGTCGCTGCTACAATCGCAAATAAAGCCGCATCCAGCCATTCTCTCCAGACCGGTTTCTTTTTCTTGTTAGGATCCTGCTCTTTTTTCTTTTTCCAGAAAGCTAAACGCATATACAGTGTAAGGTGTTGATAAAAATATCGGATAAAATAGTGTTCTCCGCTAACTCTTCTTGCGGATAATACCTATTAGCGTCAAAAATAGCAACTTATTGCCAATAAGGCGCTTTTGATTTGCGCTTTCGGCGAAAGATAGGTAAATGGCCTGTTAAAGGCCGTGAACTACGGAACCGGGCAGGTGTTATATGCGAAGCCCGTACACAGGGTACGGGCTTCGCATGTAACAGGCCGGTTTTGGTATAGTCGCTTAAATAGCTTCGGCTGCCGCTGCGGTATCCACTGCGGCTTCGGTGGTATCGTCGCCGGGTACCACATCGTCTATATCGTCGCTGTCCTGACTTTCAGCTTCCCTTACTTTTTTGTAAAAACGCATGATCTGCAACAGGCTGTTCTCGTCCTTGTTCACGAAAGTGGCTTCAAAATGGAAGTCGGTATGGTCGCCTTTTACTTTGCCGCCATGTGCCGAAACCGCATCCAGCAGGTTTTTACCTTCTTTGAAGAGGGCAGTATCCTGTTTGCCATACAGCAGGTCCAATGGCGCTGTTTGTATAGAATTCCTGATGTCGAGGAAGAAACCGTAAGGGCTGTTCTTCACTTCGACAGGTACCTTGAAGGCTGCATTGCCCGGCGATTGCAGGTAGGCGCCGGCCACGGCAGGTTCGGTCGATATGGCTACATAATCGCCGTTGGTAACCAGGTGTACAAAGCCGGCCGAATAGGTGTTGGGCGCTGTGCTGGCCAGCATCTGGTTGCTTATCGCTACCTGCAACAGCTTGTCAAAGGCGGCTTTATCTTTTAATTTGAAAGAAAATACTGCTTTATACGAAGATACCGGTTTGGCATAATTCACGGAAGAGCCGGCCAAGGTATAAGACTGGCTTTCGGTAGTTACGGAAAAATCGGTGATGGCCAGCAGAAAGTCGCCGCTGAACGCATTCAGAACGTCGTCGAGGGTAAGGCCGTATTCTTTCAGGCCCAGCCCGGCCAGGGGCAGTACGCCCATAGTATCCAGCATGATTTTTACACCCATCGGGTTGATGTGGTAGCTCATCATCAGGTTGAGCTGGTTGCCTTGCACTTTTTTGAGCAAGTCGTCGTTGGTCGACTTGGCTTCCAGCGCTTCTGCAACGGCTTTAACCGAAGGATTGAAATAATAAGTAGCATCACCGGTGATCTTTCCTTTTTCAAAATTCACACCACCGGCGATAAAGGCGTCTTTCAGCAATTTCTTCTGCGAGCCCATTACGGCGCCGGCAGTGCCCAATTGATCCTGGGGCAGGCTGTTCATCAGGGATTCGTAGTTGAGCCAGAAGCTGATGTCGTTGCTTGCTTTTACCAGGTCGGCAAACTTCTTATTGCTAGCGATACTTTGCTCTTCGGGCATGCTAAAGGTCTTCTGTATTTCTTCGGCCAGGATAACGGCATTATTAGCATCTGAAGCGAGTTGACCATTGTCGGACCATGCCGGTGCGGGCGTAGTGGCCGCAATGATGGCCGTATTTTTGTCCCAGCCCACGCAAAGATTTTTATCCAGGGTCGCCAAAGACAACTTGTCTTTCGTTTCTATTTTGGCTTCTTTGAATTGTTTTTTGATAAAAGCACCAAATTTATCCGCATCCTTAAGCGGGACCACTACCATAAACCTGGATTTGCTGCTCAGGCGCTGATCGGGTTGGGCATAAGCATAAACAATACCGGTGAATAATTCGACGCCCATTTCTTCGATATTGAACGAAGCGCTGTCGCCACTGGCATTGCTGAATATTTCCTTGAACATAGGGCTGCCCGAAAGCATGCTCAATCCCGCTTTCTGAAGGAGTTGGCCGGTATTGATACTGATGATGCCACTGGCATCTTTGGAGATGTAACGGAGACTTTTATTTGTTTTACCGCAACCGGCCAGTAACAGCAGGAGGCAGCAGGCAATAGGGAAAAAACGGAGTGCTTTTAGCATGGATAAAGTTTTAACTGGCAAAATTAAATAAGCCTTGTCATATAACAAGGCTTATTTTAAGTACGGTAGGCGGGGCTGCGATTTAGAAAGGCAGATCGTCGGGCTGACCGCCGCTATTGCCAAAGTTATTAGGCTGTTGCTGTTGGAATTGTTGTGGCTGTTGCTGGTATTGCTGTTGTGGTTGCGGTGCGCCGGCAACAGGTGCTGCGGCAGCTCTTTCCACTCTCCATGCATTCAGATTGGTAATGTATTTAACCTGGCCGTCGCGTTCCCAGCGATTACCCCTTATATTAAAATTTACTTTCACCATTTCACCTTCCTGGAACTGATCGATAACGGCACAGCTTTGGTTTACCAACTGAAACGATGCATAATTGGTAAACACCATCCCGGTAGGGCTTTCGTCTGTAAGCTCCAGTACGAATTCTCTTTTTGAAAAGTTGTCTTTGATTTGTTGCGTAGGGAATTTGGCATGCAATCTGCCGGTTACTTCTAGACTCATATTAGCTGTATTTATAAATATTAATAGGCGAAGTTAGCACATTTTTTTGAAAGGTTTCCTGGTGCGGAACAGTCGTTTGTAACAGGGGACAGGCCCCGAAAAGGCCCTTGTCGCAAAGGTCTTGCGCTTACAACGCCGCTTTGATAATCCCTTCAAAATCATCGGCATTAAGCGAGGCGCCGCCAATAAGGCCGCCATCTACATCGGGGCAGGCAAACAGTTCGGGGGCGTTGGACGGTTTACAGCTGCCGCCATACAGGATCGTTGTTGCTTCCGCAACATCAGCGCCATATTTATCGGCAAGCACGCTGCGGATAAAGGCATGCATATCCTGTGCCTGTACCGCGGTGGCTGTACGGCCAGTACCGATGGCCCATACGGGTTCGTAGGCAATCACGATTTTCGCGAAACGGGCAGCGTCCAGGTGAAACAGACCACCTTCGATCTGGCGACGTACCAGGTCGTTCTGGGTATTGGCATCCCGTACTTCCAGGGATTCGCCTACGCAAAAGATAACGTTAAGATCCTGTTCCAATGCAGCATCTGTCTTTTGGGCCAGCAGGGCTTCATCTTCGCCGAAATACTGGCGGCGTTCGCTGTGTCCGAGGATCACATAAGTTACGTCTACGCTTTTCAGCATACCGGCCGATATTTCACCGGTATAAGCGCCCGATTTTTCCTGGTGGCAGTTCTGTGCTGCCAGGAAATGGCCGGATGCCTCTTTAATTTGGGTGGCTGCAAGCTCCAGTTGGGTAAAGGGTGGGGCAATCACTACTTCCACATTCCCGGGCAATTCAAGTGCCGAAGTCCTTTTCAGTATATCGGTTACGAGTTGTTTGCCTTCAAAAAGGTTCTGGTTCATTTTCCAGTTACCGGCTACGATCTTTTTTCTTGACATGTAAAACTAAGAGATTTGTATATAGTATGAGATTGTTTGTGTACAGAGAGATTGTTGTTCTTAACGCTCGGTTACGTTCATCAGGTCCCGTTGCTTTTCGGTCTGGCGGAACACATGCTGCAGGATAGCCTGTTCGGCCTGCGTCAATTGCTTGTTGCGTCTTACCATCATCCTGTTGGCAGTATCCATGGCTTTGTCCAGGCTGTAGGTAACCATGCCTTCGCTGCCACCCCAACTGAAGGAGGGAATGAATTTTTCGGGGAAACCGCCACCATATATATTACAGCTCACGCCGGCCACGGTACCGGTATTAAACATGGTATTGATCCCGCATTTGGAATGATCGCCCATGATAAGGCCGCAAAATTGCAAGCCTGTTTTGACCGATTTGTGCTCATATTCGTCCCATATCTTCACTTCATCGTAATTGTTTTTCAGGTTGGAGCAATTGGTATCGGCGCCCAGGTTGCACCATTCACCTATGACGGCATTGCCCAGGAAACCATCGTGCCCTTTGTTGCTGTTGGCAAAAAAGACGGCATTGCTGATCTCTCCGCCGACCTTGCAGCCAGGGCCTATGGTAGTGCCGCCATATACTTTGGCGCCCATTTTGAGCACGACATGTTCACCCAGCGCAAGCGGCCCCCGGATGATGCAGCCATCCATGATCTCGGCATCTTTGCCGATATACACGGGACCCGCATCGGCATTAATGATGCAGGGATATACCCGGGCTCCCGGTTCGATAAAGATATTGCTCTTGTTGAGCGCGGTTACATAATGAGGCAGCTCCTGGGAGAGCCTTCCCGCGCTAAGCAGGGCAAAATCTTCTTTAATGGCCTGCTCGTTCAGCTTGAATATCTCCCATACCTGCTGCAGTTGATGAAAAAAGCTGGTATAGGCGGCAACTTTGGCTGATCGTAGTGCTGTTTCCAGCTCCTTGCCATGTTCCAGGACCTGCGCCGTGCGGTAAGCGATCAGCGTATTGTCCTGCAGCAAGGCCTCTTCCGGTTGAAGGTTTTTTACTTCGGTCACGATATGCTGATCGGCAAATACCGCGGCATTGATATAGATATTGTCAGCCTCGCTTTTGAAAGGGAAAGCCGGTTGCAAATAGCTTGTGGTAAGGGTAGCCGTACTTTCCCGGAGCAGGAATTCCCAGCGTTCGCGCATGGTCATGATACCACAACGGATATCGGCTACAGGGCGGGTATGGGTAAAGGGAAGAAAGCGGTACCGGGCGTTGCCGTCGAATATAATAAATTGCATGTGTGCTGATGTTCGGCTGCGAAGTTCGGGATTTTTTAAAAGATTATGGGGCTTATACCTGTATCGAGGGCAATTTGCTGCTTGAAAAGAGCGATAATGCTTACCTTTGCCCTCTTTTTATACAGAAAACAGTGACCAAACAATGATTTTACCTATTGTAGCCTACGGCCATCCCGTGTTACGCAAGGAATGTGAAGATATCAGCAAGGATTATCCCGAACTGACAAAATTGATTGCCGATATGTGGGAAACCATGTATTATACCAATGGGGTGGGCCTTGCTGCTCCGCAGATCAATAAACCGATCCGCATTTTTGTAATAGATACCGTACAGATAGTAGATGGCTTTGATGAAGAGGACAAAAAACGGTATCCCAATGAGCAGCCGGTAAAGAAGGTATTTATCAATGCCCATACCGTAGAGACTTACGGAGAACCCTGGGCCTATAACGAAGGTTGCCTGAGCATTCCCAAAGTAAGAGAAGATATTAAACGCGACGAGCATATCAAGCTGCGGTATATGGATGAGCAATTCGTGGAGCATGAGGAAGTTTTTTCCGGCATTACAGCCCGTGTGATCATGCACGAATACGACCATATCGACGGTAAACTGTTTATCGATTACCTGCCGCCGTTGAAAAAGCGCCTGCTGAAAAAGAAGCTGGAAGATATTTCCAAAGGAAAAGTGAAGGTGGACTACAGAATGCTTTTGCCAAAATAAGCTATGGGAACGGAAAAAGAAATGGTGCCCGAAGCGGCAGCGCCGGGGAGTATCGTAGCAAGGTATTTTAAAGCAATGCCGGTTGTATTTCCCCTGGTGGGCTTATTCCTCCTGGGCCTGGCGGCTTTCGAAGCCTGGAATTATATGGGGGCAAACGATGTGTCCCCGCTTTATAAGCTGCGTCCGCTTGTATTATTGCTGTATTTTGTTACCTGGGCAGGCGCTTGCCTCCGCTGGAAGAAGCCCAGCCTGGCTTTCCTGGTACTGACGATCATCAATGTCGCCTTTTATTTATTTGGCCCCGACATCTTATTAAAGCGTGCTTTAGGCGATATCCTGTTTATTCCCTTGCCGGTTAACATATTGTTTTGTTTCCTGCTGTTGTTCTACTTCAGGAGGCTGCAATAGCCCGAAAGCGTGCCTTATCTTTTTTCGGTTCCCGGTCCTGATGAATAATAGGCCGGGAACCGATTTTTTTTTGTTCATTTGTAGGGAAGAGTGCGGAAAACAGGGGCCATAGGGCGAACAAAAGGCCCCGGACTGGTGACAGAATAATATTAAGCCGATTACAAAAAAGGAACCTTATTATGAATTACGCGGAATCATTTGAACGCTTACAGCATATCCTGGCCGAGCTGCGGGAAAAATGTCCCTGGGATAAAAAACAAACGATCCAGTCGCTGAGAATACAAACTATAGAAGAGCTGTATGAACTTACCGATGCGATAACGGAAGAGAACTGGCAGGGGATCAAGGAGGAGTTGGGCGACTTGTTGCTGCATATTGTTTTTTACAGCAGGATAGGGACCGAACAGGGCCGGTTTACCATAGGCGAGGTAATAGCTTCGGTATGCAATAAACTGGTGGCCAGGCATCCGCATATTTATGCCAAAGTGCAGGTAGAGAATGAGGAAGAAGTAAAGCAGAACTGGGAACAATTGAAATTGAAAGAAGGACGCAAATCCGTGCTGAGCGGCGTACCGGCTTCCCTGCCGGCAATAGTAAAAGCGCTGCGGCTGCAGGATAAAGCGAAGCAGGTGGGTTTTGAATGGGACAATAAAGAGCAGGTATATGAAAAGGTAGAGGAAGAACTGGCAGAACTTAAAGAGGCTATAGCCCTGAAAAGCCAGGAAGATGTGGAAGAGGAATTCGGCGACCTTTTGTTTTCCCTGGTCAATTATGCCCGCTTTATAAAGGTAGACCCCGAAAATGCGCTGGAAAAAACGAATAAGAAATTCAAATCCAGGTTTGAGCAAATGGAGCTGCTGGCTGCTGCATCCGGTAAACAATTGCAGCAAATGGACCTGCAGGAAATGGATGCACTCTGGAATGAGGTAAAGCGCAACGCTTACTAATAACAATACCGTTCCCTAATTTACCAAATATTATTATAGGGTTGAATAAGTGGTTTAAAAAAGCCCCTTACCTGGGCTGGCTTACAATTTTTGGCCTTTCGCTTCTGGCTTGTATTTTCCTGTACCATTGGGAAAAAGGAAAATACAGTACCGGCCGGCTGCTGTCGTATGTCCAGGAAGACTTTAGCCGCAAAGAAAGCGCTATAGGGAAAGATGCCGGCTCGGGACGCTTCGATACTTTATTGCGCCGGGAACAAGGCGGTCCGCTACCCGACCATTATTTCCTGTTTCTCATCCGGGAAGGTGCGACCGTGTATTGGAATACAAATATGGTCGATCTGCCCGCGGATATCAAGCATTCCCCCGAAGCTTATGCAGGAGGGAAGCTGGAAAAGCTGACTACAGGCTATTACTATGTCCGTTCCTGGCCGGTAAATACTGTGTCCCGTGTTCCCGACAGCAGCCGTGTTTATGCTTTTTCCCTGATCCCTGTAGTCTATACTTACGATATAGAAAACCAGTATTTCCAGGCACGCTTTGTTGCCGATCAACGCGTGCCCGTGTCTACCGAAGTATTTGCCGGACCCGGGAAAAGCAATTATGTAGTTAAGGATGCATCCGGTAAGTCTGCCTTTTATCTTAAATTCATGGGGAACCCCGAGAGCACCTACGAGGTGGGCCCCTGGATATGGGTATTGACCCTGATTGCTTTTTTAAGCCTGGCTTTCTGGATACATGAATTTTGTCACGGTATAGGCCAGCGTACAGGGCGGCCTTTCGTAGGCTGGCTGGTACTGGCTTTGATCTTGTCCCTCATCTATTACCTGGCTAATGAACTGCCTTATCCTTCCGGTTTTCTCAATTCGAAAATGTGCTCTCCCGAGTTGCTGTCGTCGGGAGAGGGAGTAAGGTCATTGGGCGATTTTATCATCGGCGCTATCCTGGATCTGTGGTTGTTTCTCTACCTGATGATCTATATTCCTTTTGCATCGCAGCGCATGGTGAATAATAAGATGGCCGATAAGCTGGTCAGGCTTTGCCTGGTTATAGTGCTGGTGCTGATCTTGTATAAGCAACTGGCCGCCGATATGATCACCCTGGTGATTGACAGCAAGATATCTTTTGAAGTAAGCGAGTTTCCCAGTCTCACGCGGTACACCTTTATCGGGATATTCACCCTTTCCGTAATTACCATCAATTTCCTGGTTATCCTGGGTATTGTCAATGCACTTTTAAGCCGGTTGGTCAAGCAACTGGTTTTGAAATACGCTCTTGTTATAGCCATAAGCTTCGGCATCATTTACCTGATGTCGGGTATGCACATTGGCGTATTTAACAGTGCGATCCTGGTAATGTCGATCGCGGGGCTGTTGCTGATCGATGCTTTCGGCTTGCCCTTGCAGAAGCGCCCCCGGCTTTACGATCTTTCTATTGCACCCACCTCTTATTTGTGGTTTGCCATTCTCTGTTCCTGGATCACCCTCGAAATATTTTATCTCAACTATACCAAGGAAAAGGAATTGCGCATGGTATTTGCGCAGAAACAGCAACAGAAAGACGATGCCTATCTGGAATATACTTTTATGGACCAGGCGGTTACCTTGCAGCAGGATACCATGGTCCGGGCCTTCTTCCGCAGCAAACCTGATGCGGCTGCCCGCGCGGCGATCAACAAGTACATTTTTTACAACTTCCTTACAGACTATGCCCGTAGGTACAGCATCGTTGTTTATTGCTACGATGCCCGGCGCAGGCCGCTAAACAATAAAGATACGGCCGATGCCCGGCTGATGTACCTGGCCGACAGCTTAAGCGGGAGCCGGTTTGTTTATGGTGCTCAGAACATAGAGGACGCTACCCGTAACAGCCATTTGTTCTGGTTGCTTTGTCCTATACCCGATACCACGGGAACCGATACGCTGGGTTATGTGGGTATTGATGTGTCGGTGGATAAAACACCCAAAATAATAAACCGGCGTTCTTTCCTCGAAAAAAAGTATAACCCTACCGATCAGCTCTACTTTGATAAATATGCTTATGGTATTTACCGTGACGATGTTTTATGGACCCAGGGCGGCACGCATGTATTCCCCCATATAAACAGGAACGGGGGCGATACATCAGAGTTCCGTTTCGTGGAGTCCTGGAATACTTCGGAGCTTTTTTACCATCCCTCCCCCGACGAGCTGATCCGGGTATCTTACGACCGTAACCTGCTTATCAATATCATCTCGCTGTTCAGTTATGTATTGGCTGTATTGCTGGTGCTTACGGGTATTACCTTTCTGATAAGACAGTTCTTCTTCTATCCTACGCAGGCCCGGTTCTTTCTGAAAAATTTCAATTTTACCATCCGCTCCAAGATTAACCTGACGATACTGACCACGGTATTCGCCTCCTTGCTGGTAGTGGGTATTATTACTTTATCTTTCCTGAGTAACAAATACAAAGAAAACCAGCGTAAGAACCTCCAGAACCTTTTGCTGTATTATACCCAGAATATCATCCATTTTTCGGAAGAACATCATATCGATTTTACCCAGAATGTCAGCAAAGTTTTTTCCGGCTACTCCGACCTCAGTTACCAATTAAATATACTGGCCGAAGAGCAAGGCGCCGACATCAACCTGTACAATGCCTCCGGCAAGCTTATCGCCACTTCCCAACTGGAATTGTCGAAGAGGAGGCTGCTGTCAAGGCATATGCAATCCAGTGTATTCCAGGCATTGCGCAGCGGCGACCAGTCGGAATTGTTGGTGGAAGAACAGATAGGCGACCTGGCTTATCAAAGTATCTATGCGCCTTTGCGGGATAAGAACGACAGGATACTGGCATTTGTAAACCTGCCTTATTATGCTTCCCAGACAGAGCTGAACGATGAAATATCCAATGTGCTGGTCTCGCTGATCAATGTATATGCCCTTATCTTCTTCCTCTCCGGAATATGTGCCATCCTCATTTCCAACAGCATCATTAAATCGTTCCGGTTACTCATCGACCAGTTCCGCAACATCAGGTTGCGGCATAACGAGTTTATCGAATGGCCTTACAAAGACGAGATCGGGATATTGGTAAAGGAATACAATACCATGATGCGTAAGGTGGAGGCAATGGCTTTTAAGCTGGCCCGGACCGAAAGGGAAGCGGCCTGGCGGGAAATAGCCAGGCAGGTAGCGCACGAGATCAAAAACCCGCTTACGCCTATGAAGTTGAATATACAATACCTGCAGCAGGCGATCCATACCGGGCGGCCCGATATCAATGCCCTGGCATTAAGGGTTTCGGATTCCCTGATCGAACAAATAGAAAACCTTAACCTTATTGCTTCCGAGTTTTCCAATTTTGCCAAAATGCCGGAGGCCAACCCGGAACTGCTGAACGTGGCAGAATCGCTGCATTCCCTGGTTGTCCTGTTCCAGAAGAACGGCAATACCCGGGTTACCCTGGTGTACGGCGACCCCGGGCTTTATGTCAATATGGATAAAAGCTACTTCATAAGGGTATTTACGAATCTTATTCAGAATGCAGTGCAATCTATCGATGCCGGTAAGGAAGGCCTGGTCGTGGTAAGCTATGAACAAACGGAAGAGGATGTTGTTATTGAAGTGAGGGACAACGGCAGTGGCTTTCCTGAAGAATTACAGGAAAAACTTTTCGTTCCTTACTTTACTACTAAATCGTCGGGTACAGGCCTGGGGCTATCCATGACAAGAAGCATGGTCGAGCATTCCAATGGCATGGTGTGGTTTGATACCGTATTGAACGAAGGTTCTTCTTTCTTTGTAAAATTACCATTAGCAGTGGCTGAAGGGGGCGGAGATCATCCCATGCCCTGATTTATTTTCTTACAAGCAGGTACCCTTTAAGGCCGGAGGTGTCCGGCTTTTGTTTTATTTTTTTTATAAATGTTTTAAAATGTAGAATTTCATTGCGATTTTTGTCTGTAGCTCATGCGCCGGTTTTTTAGGGTGATATTATACATTATAGGCAGTATCCTGGTACTGCTTATTCTTGTCATTGTGTTTTTACAGACACAGTGGGGGAAGAACTTTGTGCGCCAGCAAGCCGTAAAGTACCTGAAGAACAAGCTGAAAACGGAGATCGTCATCGCTAAGCTGGATTATTCCATTCCCGATAAATTCCTGCTGGAAGGCGTGCTGGTCAAGGATCGCAAACAAGATACCTTATTACAGGTACAGCGCCTGGATATAAATATGGATATGTTTGCCTTGATCAGGGGGAAACTGTCGGTCAATAATCTTACACTGGAAGGCGTTAATGCACATGTCTACCGGCCCTTACCCGATACGGTATTCAATTATAATTTTATTATCGAAGCCTTTGCCGGAAACGATACGGCTGCACAAGCGCCGAAACCTAAGGACACTGCGGCATCGAAACCGATGAAGATCGACGTGGCCAAGGTACAGCTCAAAAATATACGGCTCCGCTACGATGATGCGACAGGAGGAACCTACTTTTCCATGAACCTGGGCAATCTGCTGCTGAGACCCCGGAAGATCGACCTGGAGCACATGAAGTTCGAGGTAAAAGAATTTACCATAGGCCAGTTGCAATCCTATTTTGCGATGGATACTTCCCATCTGCCGCCACCACTAAAAGATACTACCCCGGCATCCGATTTCGGACTTATCGCGGATAAGGTACATTTTGATGATGTTAAATTTGCGTACCTGGGAAAAGAAGATTCCATGTACTTTGGTATCCAGGTCGGCCTGCTCGATGCCAAAATAAACCGTTTCGGCCTGCTGGATCAATTCGTCGACATCGATAAATTCCAACTGGAACGGGTACAATCTGCTGTGGTGATGGGCAAACCGCCTAAGGCCGTCAAAGGCACGAAAGGGGCAATGCCGGCTGCAATGGATACTGCGACTAATAACAACTGGAGCGTGGTGGCCAATAACCTGATGTTGAAAGAGGTTGGCTTTGTGCTGGACAATAATGCCCAGGTACGCCAAAAAGCAGGCATGGACTATGCGCATCTTAACTTCCAGCACCTGTCCTTTAATGGTGAAAAAATAAAGTATAGTCCCGATACCATCTCCGGCAATCTGAAGCACCTTGCCCTTACCGAACAAAGCGGCCTGAACATTATAGAATTCCGCACCCGCTTCCTGTATTGCAACCAGGGTGCCCAGCTCAAAGAACTATACTTGCTTACACCTGGTACGGTATTGCAGGATCAACTTGAAGTACGTTATCCATCCCTTGCTGCTTTGGAGAAAGAGATGAGCAAAATGCAGCTCAATATTGCCTTGCAAAAAAGCAAGGTCAGTATGAAGGATGTAATGCTTTTCCTGCAACCGGAGCAACGCAAGATGCTGCAGCCCTATGCCGGTCAGCAATTCCAGTTGACGGCCAATATGAAAGGGTTGCTGGGCGCCCTGCAGATCCAGGATTTCAGTGTTGCCGGTCTCAAAGGAATCGAGATCGCCCTTAAAGGAAAATTGAACGGCCTGCCGGATGCCGATAAGCTGAACTACGATCTGAACATAACCAAGTTAAGAAGCACTTACGAAGATATAGCGCCTTTCCTGCCCGACAGCCTAAAGCGTCAGTTACGGATACCGGACTGGTTCTTCCTTTCGGGGCACCTTGCCGGAACAACCAAGGATTACAGGCCTGATGTAGCTATCAGGACGTCGGACGGCGATGCTACGGTTAAAGGTCTCCTGTTGATGTCGCCCGGGGAAGGAAAAGAAAATTACGACCTGGCCCTGACTACTAATGCGCTGAATCTGGGCCGTATCCTGAGGATGGATACCCTTTTCGGTAAAATTACGGTGAATGCAAAAGCCCGGGGCACCAGCTTTGATGTCAACAAAATGAATACTTCCTTCGATGCCGATATTATTTCGGCATGGGCCATGAAGTACGATTATCATGCTATACACCTAGGTGGCTCCATTGCCAACAAGGTAGCCGACATTAAAGGAAGCTCCACCGATCCCAATCTTGATTTTAACCTTACCGCATTAGCCGACCTCAGCAACAAGTATCCTGCCTTAAAGGCCGACCTCAGCATTGGTAATTTCGACCCGCAGGCACTGGGCTTTTACAACGACACTTTACAGGTCAAAGGAAATATCAAAGCCGACTTTGAAAGCCTCAATCCCGATTATCCCAGCGGTGTATTGACTTATGCAGCGCCTGATATTCATATGCCCGGTTACGACCTGCACCTGGACAGCGTCATATTCCGTTCCCGCCCCGATGCCGATAGCATACAGCATATTTTCCTGAATGTTTCCGATGTTCTGCATGCCAGCCTCGACGGTCATATCCCACTGACGCAGATCGGGAATGCAGCACTCAGTCATATCAACAACCATTACCGTATCAGCGATACCGCGATTAAAGCGCCGCAGCAATACGATATGGCCTTAAATGCGAATGTCGTGTACCGGCCGATCCTGAAAACCTGGCTTCCCGGCCTGAAGCCATTCGATTCGGTGAAGCTGCGTTCCGTGCTGACGCCTACCGCTTTTACGGTAGATGGCTATATGCCCAGGCTGATTAATGGCAAAACCAGGATAGACAGTGCCGTGGTGAAAGTGTACGAAGCAGGAGATACCTTACGCTATGCGGCTTCCGTAAAGCGCTTCAACCAGGATCAGTTTGCCTTATGGTACCCTTCCGTAAGCGGAAGTTTGAGAAAGGACAGCATTTACGCGCGGGTACGCCTGGCCGATTCCCTACGTAAAGACCAGTTTGCTTTAGGCGCAGCCATTTATCATGACATCAACAGCGATTCCGCTGTTACGTATATCAGGATGTTTAAGGGGGTCCTGCTGGACTACGACCGTTGGGAAGTAAATCCCGGGAACCGTATCGTGCTTGGTCCGGGCAATTCGGGATTCTATATCCGGGATTTTGCCATGAGGAAAGACAACCAGTCTATCGAGGCCAATAGCGAACGGCCCGAGTACAATGCTCCTTTTACCCTGAGCATAAAGAATTTCCTGCTGTCGAATGTTACCCGGATGATCAGCCGTGATACCCTTATTGCCGACGGTTACCTGAATGCTACGGCCAATATAGACCTCCGGGATTCGTTTCCCCGGATCGATGCGCAGGCTTCGGTCAATCAACTGATTGCCTATAACCAGCCTATCGGGACCCTGGAAGCAAAAGCAAAAAATGAAACGGCCAATGTTTATGAAGCCTCATTGCAACTGACAGGTAATGATAATGACCTGTCGGTAAGTGGTAACTATTTCCTGCAACCGGTAGACAGCAACGAGTTTAAGTTTGACCTGAATGTGAATGCCCTAAGCCTGAAAAGCGTGCAAGGGCTTGCTTTTGGGGCGATCAAGAATAGTTCCGGCTTTATAAGGGGAAAAGTAAATATTGCCGGTACTACTGCCAGGCCAAAATTGCTGGGTGAATTGCATACGGATAAACTGACGACAACAGTAACTATGCTGAATGAGCCTTTTACCATGCCGCAGGAAACCATCACGTTTGCTAAGGAAGGCATGCTCTTCGATAATTTTACCATTAAAGACAGGAACGGCAGGAATGCAACAATAACCGGCAGGGTAAGGACCAGGGATTTTACCCGTTACGGCCTTAACCTTAATGTAAAGGCCGACAGGTGGGAAGCGGTGAATTCTACCAAAAAAGACAACGAACTGTTCTACGGTAAACTCATTATGAGTACCGATCTTACCATAAAAGGACAGGCGACAGCCCCCAGGATTGATGGGGAGTTGACCGTACACGATAGTACCAAGCTTACGTATGCCATGATCGACTATGGTCCCGGCGTACAGGAAACGGACGGTATCGTTCGCTTTATTGATAGCAGAGACAGCACCTGGGTGGATTCTACGCAAATCGTTACGGGGCGCAATATGCGTCTTTCGCGGAGCGCCCAGATGAATGTGAATGTAAGTATAGAAGAAAATGCATTGTTCAATGTAGTGATTGACCCTGTTTCGGGCGATAACTTACAGGTAAAAGGTGAAGCTAACCTGAACACCTTCATCGGCCCTGATGGTGCAGTAGGACTTACCGGCACCTATCAACTGACAGATGGTTATTACGAATTGAAGTACAACCCTGTCCGGAAAAAGTTCAAGATACAGGAAGGTAGTACCATTACTTTATCAGGCGACCCCCTCGATGCGGAAGTGGATATCACCGCTGCCTACGATGCCAATATCGCACCTTACGAGCTGGTGGAAAAACAGGTGGACCAGAGCGATCTGAATTATTACAAACAGCGGCTACCTTTCGAGGTGTTGCTGAAACTGAAAGGCAAAGTAATGAAGCCGGATATCAGCTTCGATATCGTGTTGCCGGAAGGTAAGCAGAACATAGTTTCCACCTCTGTGGGCGAACAAGTGCAGCGTAAGCTTATAGAGATACGCAACGATCCTTCCATGCTCAACAAGCAAGTGTTCGCAGCATTGATCCTGGGCCGTTTTATTACAGACGATCCTTTTTCATCGGGCGTGGGTGGCGGCATGGAGTATGCGGCCCGCCAGACGGCCAGCCGTTTCCTCAGCGACCAGTTGAATGCCATAGCCGGACAACTGGTGCAGGGCTT